>NZ_SOMG01000030.1 GCF_004402045.1 Lelliottia nimipressuralis
TCGAACCCCCGATACGTTGCCGTATACACACTTTCCAGGCGTGCTCCTTCAGCCACTCGGACACCTCACCATATTGTTTTGCTGCCTGACCGCTTGGGGGGCAACGGGGCGCTACTATAGGGAGTTGCGCTAACACGGTCAAGCAGATTTTCAGCTTTAGTGCCTGTTCGGTTAAGCAATAATCAGCTCCATGGTTTTTACGCCATGGAGCAGGGGATTAACGCTGTGAATCGAGCACTTCGCTGTTTTTAACGACTTCCTGCGCTTTGCCGTAGCTCTCAATCAGCAGCTTGTAAGCCGGGAAGATGTGGGTGTATACCTCCGCCCACTCCGCCGCATCTTCACGGTTCCATGTCCGCTGGATCTCAGAGGCTACCGCTGCCGTATCCATCGGCACTACGCCGGCCTGTACAACACGCGCCAGGGTGATCTCTTGCGCCATTTTGCTGTAGGTGCCGGAGGCATCAATCACCGCAAACACTTTATACCCATCCGCCACCGCGCTGATCGACGGGAAGGCCATGCAAACGCTGGTGATCGTGCCCGCAATAATCAACGTCTTGCGTCCGGTCGCTTTTACCGCTGCCACAAATTCCGGGTTATCCCAGGCGTTGATCTCGCCTTTACGGGCAACATATTGCGCATGCGGCGCGTTGGCGTGGATCTCCGGGATAAGCGGTCCGTTCGGCCCTTGTGGGACGGATGCGGTGGTGATCACCGGGATCTTCGCCAGGGTCGCGATTTTTGCCAGCGCTGCCGCACGGGCACGCAATTCCGGCATTGGCATATCGCCAACGGTCTGAAACAGGCCGCTCTGGTGATCGATAAGCAGCATCACCGCATCGTTCACATCAATGACCGGACGGGTACCATTAAAATTCGCAGGTGTAGACATCTTCTTCTCCTTTATTACGTTCAGATCTGGCCGAAGCGGCCGGAGTTGAAATCACGAATGGCTTCGTTGATTTCGGTTTTACTGTTCATCACAAACGGGCCATAGCCCACAATAGGTTCATTCAGCGGCTCGCCGGCCATCAGCAGCACTTTTGCATCGCTGCTGGCTTCGAGGTGCAGCTTGTTGCCTTCCTGACTTAACACGACCAGCTGGGCTTCACCCGCCTGAGCGGTACCGTTCACCGAGATACTGCCTTCAAGCACAACCAGCGCCGTGCTCCAGCCTTCGGGCTGATTAAGCGTGACGTGACTGCCCTGATTGAGGGTGATATCCCAGACGTTCAGCGGCGAGAAGGTGTGCGCCGGGCCGGAAGCCGTGTCGTAGCGACCGGCAATCACCCGTAGGGTGCCGCTGTTGTCCGGTAGCGTTACAACCGGGATTGCATCACTCGTTATGCTCTGGTAGCCCGGCGCCGCCATCTTGTCCTTCGCCGGCAGGTTGACCCAAAGCTGCATCATTTTCAGTTCCCCGCCTTTTTGCGAGAACGCGCTGGAGTGGAACTCCTCGTGCAAAATGCCTGCGCCTGCGGTCATCCACTGCACGTCGCCGGGGCCAATGACGCCGCCTTTGCCCGTAGAGTCGCGGTGCTCCACTTCACCGGAATAGACGATGGTGACCGTTTCAAAACCCCGGTGAGGGTGCTGGCCAACGCCGCGTTTCGCACCATCTGCCGGAAAGGTGTACGGGCCCGCGTAGTCCAGCAGCAGAAACGGGCTGAGCGGCTCGCCGTGCGTCTGATAAGAGAACATTGAACGGACCGGGAAACCATCGCCAACCCAGTGCTGACGAGGAGCGGTATAAACGCCTGTTACGTTTTTCATGATTAACTCCTGATGTTCTGTTGATGTAATTAGCTTATATTCAGAGTTAATATCCCGGTAGATAGTGAAAATGGCATTCACTGTTCTGAAAATAGAACGATGAGGATTTATGCAGGATCTCAACGACTTTGTCTGGTTTGTGAAGGTGGTCGACTACGGTGGCTTTGCGGCGGCGGGAAGGGCGCTTGACCTGCCCAAGTCCAGGCTAAGCCGCCGGATAGCCCAGCTTGAAGAGCGCCTTGGCGTGCGGCTCATCCATCGAACAACCCGACAGTTCACGGTGACCGAGGTCGGACAGACCTTCTATCAGCACTGTAAAGCGATGCTGGTGGAGGCGGAGGCCGCTGAGGAAGCCGTGGCGGCGCTGCAGGCTGAACCGCGCGGCATCGTCAGGATCACATGCCCAATAACGCTGCTGCATGTCCACGTTGGCCCGATGCTGGCGCGATTTATGGCGCGCTATCCTGGGATCAATCTTCAGCTTGAGGCGACCAACCGGCGGGTAGACCTGGTGGGTGAGGGGGTGGATATCGCGATCCGCGTCCGCCCGCGGCCGTTTGATGACAGCGACCTGGTGCTACGGGTGCTGGCTGACAGGGGACATTGTCTGGTGGCCGGTCCGGCGTTGATTCAACGCATGGGAAAACCGGCAGCCCCGTCTGAACTCAGCGCCTGGCCCGGGCTAAGCATGAACGAGGGTAAACACATCCATAAATGGGAGCTGTCCGGTCCTGGAGGTGCCAGAGCAGAGATCCATTACCATCCCCGGCTGATCACCACCGATATGCTCGCGCTTCGTGAAGCTGCGATGGCAGGCATCGGCGTGGTGCAGCTACCGATTTTGATGGTGAAGGATCAGCTGGCGTCAGGGGCGCTGGTTCGGCTGCTTGAGGCGTGGGAGCCGCGGCGGGAAGTGATTCATGCCGTTTATCCCTCCAGACGCGGTTTGCTGCCGTCCGTCAGAACGCTGGTGGATTTTCTGACGGAAGAGTATGCGAAGATGGTTGAAGAGTAGCTTTTTGTAGGTCGGGTAAGCGAAGCGCCACCCGACATAAAGAGCGCAGGGAGTTTCAAGGTTCGAATCCCTCTTTTCGGAGAATATAAAAGAAAAAAGCCCGTACTTTCGTACGAGCTCTCATCTCAAATATGGCGGTGAGGGGGGGATTCGAACCCCCGATACGTTGCCGTATACACACTTTCCAGGCGTGCTCCTTCAGCCACTCGGACACCTCACCATATTGTCATCCCGATGTTGTCGGGACGGGCGCTAATGTAAGGAAAAGCCGAACTGCCGTCAACTCACTTTTTCAGTAATTTAGCGTGTTTAGACAAACTTCAGGCAACATGATTCTTAAATGTGCTGAAAGCGCCTTTTTTATCAGCAACACAGCCGCGCAATAAATTTGTTATGCTGACAATCCAGTTAAAAAGCAAAATAAATCAGCGCAATGAAAGGCAGGAATGACTATGGATATACTTTTCTATCACCCAACATTTGATACGGCTTACTGGATCAAGGCGCTTACGGCGGCGTTACCCGGCGCACGCGTTCGCGAGTGGAAGCACGGTGATAACGAACATGCTGACTACGCGCTGGTCTGGCATCCGCCGGTAGAAATGCTGCAGGGGCGTAAGCTGAAGGCCGTTTTTGCCCTGGGAGCCGGCGTGGATTCCATTCTGAGCAAGCTGAAGGCACATCCTGAGATGCTGCCGGAAGAGATTCCCCTGTTCCGTCTGGAAGATACCGGAATGGGGCAGCAAATGCAGGAGTATGCCGTGAGCCAGGTGCTGCACTGGTTCCGCCGTTTTGATGACTATCAGGCCTTTAAACAGCAGGCCCGCTGGGAGCCGCTGCCGGATTATCAGCGCGATGAGTTTACCATCGGTATTCTCGGCGCCGGCGTGCTGGGCTCAAAAGTGGCTGAAGCCCTCGCCCCGTGGGGATTCCCCCTGCGCTGCTGGAGCCGCAGCCGCAAAGATTATCCGGGCGTAGAGAGCTTTGCCGGAACGGACGAACTCCCGGCCTTTCTGAACGGCACGCGCGTGCTCATCAACCTGCTGCCAAACACGGCGGAAACGGTAGGGATCATCAATGAAGCCCTGCTCAGCCAGTTAGCCGATGGGAGCTACCTGATGAACCTGGCGCGCGGGGTGCATTTGGTGGAGGCCGATCTGCTTAAGGCGCTGGACAGCGGAAAGCTAAAAGGTGCGATGCTGGATGTCTACAGCCGCGAGCCGCTGCCGGCGGAAAGCCCGCTGTGGGCACACCCGCGCGTGGCGATGACCCCGCACGTGGCAGCCGTGACGCGTCCGGCAGAAGCGGTGGCCTATATATGCCATACCATCAGCGAAATGGAAAAGGGCAACGCGGTCACCGGCCAGGTCGACAGACAGCGCGGCTACTGAGAGAAACCCGGCGTTCGCCGGGTTTTTGCTAATATTCGCCGCTGATAACTGCTATCCTTTGGAAAAACCGCAGAGGAGAGAGAGATGTATCCCGTTGACCTGCATATGCACACCGTCGCCAGTACCCACGCGTATAGCAACCTCCATGATTATATCGCCCAGGCGAAGCTCAAAGGCATCACGCTTTTTGCGATCACCGATCATGGCCCGGACATGGCGGATGCGCCGCACTACTGGCATTTTGTGAATATGCGGATCTGGCCACGTCTGGTGGACGGCATTGGGATACTGCGCGGCATTGAGGCGAACATCAAAAATACCGACGGTGAGATCGACTGCACCGGGCCGATGCTAACATCTCTTGACCTTATCCTCGCCGGTTTCCACGAGCCTGTCTTTGCGCCTCAGGATAAAGAGACCAACACCGCGGCGATGATTGCCACCATTGCCAGCGGCAACGTGCATATTATCAGCCACCCCGGCAATCCGAGGTACCCGATTGATATTCAGGCTGTCGCGCAGGCGGCAGCGAAGCACCGCGTCGCGCTGGAGATTAACAACTCCTCCTTCGTTCATTCACGCAAGGGCAGTGAAGCCAACTGCCGCGAGGTGGCGGCCGCGGTACGCGATGCGGGCGGCATGGTGGCGCTGGGCTCAGATTCCCATACCGCGTTCACGCTGGGTGATTTCAGCGAGTGCCTGAAAGTGCTGAATGATGTTAACTTCCCGGAAGCGCAAATCCTGAACGTGACCCCACGCCGCATGCTCGATTTTCTCGAGTCGCGCGGAATGGAACCGATTGCCGAATTCGCCGATCTTTAATTGTGTAATGGAATAATAAAATGAATGAGTTCTCCATCCTTTGTCGCGTGCTGGGTACGCTCTATTATCGCCAGCCGCAAGACCCGCTGCTGGTGCCGCTCTTTACGTTAATTCGTGAAGGTAAGCTGGCGCAGAACTGGCCGCTGGAGCAGGATGATTTACTGGAGCGTCTGCAAAAAAGCTGCGACATGCAGCAGATTGCGACCGATTACAATGCGCTGTTCGTCGGTGATGAGTGCCGCGTGTCGCCATACCGTTCTGCCTGGCAGGAAGGGGCAACGGAAGCGGAAGTCCGCGCTTTCCTCTCCACGCGCGGTATGCCGCTGAGCGATACGCCAGCTGATCATATCGGTACGCTGCTGCTGGCGGCGTCCTGGATCGAAGACAACGCCGGAGATGATGAGAACGAAGCCATCGAAACCCTGTTCGAAACGTACCTGCTGCCGTGGGTCGGGACATTCCTGGGTAAAGTTGAAGCGCATGCCACCTCGCCATTCTGGAGAACGCTGGCACCGATAACCCGCGACGCTATCGCAGCAATGTGGGATGAGCTGGAAGAAGAGAATGAAGAGTGATTTATATCACATAAATTCTGCAACTCCATATTTTGATTTGCACGTAATGTGCGGATGATCTCATTTCCATGGTGCGCTTCTGCTAAGATGCGCGCCATGAACATATTACTTTGTATCGCTTTAACGACGGGTATTCTCTCCGGTCTCTGGGGATGGGTGGCCGTGTCTCTCGGACTGCTCAGCTGGGCCGGGTTCCTCGGCTGCACGGCCTACTTCGCCTGCCCGCAGGGCGGTGTCAAAGGGCTCTTTATCTCAGGCTGCACGCTGATGAGCGGTGTCATCTGGGCGCTGGTAATCATGAAAGGCAGCGCACTGGCGCCTCATATGGAGTTGCTGGGGTATATCATGACGGGCGTCGTCGCCTTCCTGATGTGCATTCAGGCTAAGCACCTGCTGCTTTCGTTTGTGCCGGGAACCTTTATGGGGGCGTGCGCGACCTTTGCAGGGCAGGGTGACTGGAAGCTGGTGGTTCCCTCACTGGCGCTGGGGTTGCTGTTTGGCTATGCCATGAAAAACAGCGGTCTATGGCTGGCGTCGCGGCGGGAAAAAGCGCAAAACATCACTGCGGTGAGTGAATAAAAAAAGGCGAGATAGGTATCTCGCCTTTTTTATGCGCTTCCTGTCAGGATTCCGGAGGTACTGACATATCGCGGTATTTCACCAGTATCGGGTTCTGTACTTCTGCTTTGTTTTGCAGATCCCACAGCCCGCGATCGATACCGTCGTTGATTAAGAAGATCACGCCGGTTTCGATGGCTGACATCAGACACATCATGACCGGTTCGTTAGAGGTATAGCCAATTTCACCCTCCAGCAAACGCTGGTAATCGATGAAGCGGAACACCCCGGCCTGGACTTCATATGACAGTATGGTTTTGCTGGTGTTCACCGAAGAGAGCACTTCACCCGTACTGACGTTGACCACACGCAGGTTAACGGCGATTTGGTCGAGCTGATACTGGGTATCCGCGCCGATACCAAAGTACCGCGCTCCCGCACCGCCCGATTTAACATTACTTTCGTAACCAATAATCGATCCTTCAATCATTACGTTCGCCGCCGCCAGCGATTGCAGAGGCGAGCGGTTATTGTCCGCGACGGTGCCATTTTCCTGGGCGGCACGAATAATTTTCCGTTCATTCAACAGGTTTTGTAGCCCCTGACGTTCCAGAGGAATAAACCAGTGTGAATCCTTGAGCGCGGTAACCAGCATGGCGGTAGCGCTTTGCGGCACTGCCGTGGAGAAGTTACTTGCCGGATAAGGTTTGAATTGTCCGGTTTCATCCTGAATGTTGTACACGGAGACAAATATTTTCCCCGTAGGGGAAGGTAAATGCGTTAAATCACGATAACTCTGGGCCCGAGGCATTAATGTAGGTTTTGCAGCTTCTTTAGGTGGAGCAGTTAAACAACCGCTCAATAAGCACACTGCAACAAATATCAGGAAGCGCTGCATGATCGTTGTCCTTATTTAGCTATTGTTTAGAAGTCAGTTGAATTATTTTGTAGACCGGAAACCTGAATGGTGGAGAGTTTTCCGGTTTTACGATCGGTAACGTTCAACTGGAGCTGTCCATCCCTGTTGGCGATGTCGACAATAAAGTCGTTGGTCACCATTCGGCCGGGTTTCCCGGTATTAATGTTGGTTAGCAACCCCCCTAAAATCTGCGACTGGATAGCCTGGGTGAAGTTGTCCAGCGCGGACGGGGTATCAACATTGAAATCCTTAAAGCTTGGATCTTTATAAGAGTTTTGCGCCTGAGCCTCATTCAGCAGGAACGCGCCATTGTTAGGGTTACCGCCAAAGTTAGGGTTACGGAACTGAAACGTCATGTTTCCGGCCCAGCTTATGGGTGTGATCAGCATTATCGAAACAACTGCATATGCAATACGCATGACAGCCTCCAGATATCGGTTCGCTAGAACTCATCTTTTGCTAAATCGCGGGTGCTTAATAGCGCTTTATCTATTTGCAGGCGATTAATAGCGTCTTCTGATTGTGCCAGTGCTAAAACTACGTTTTTATCGAAGTCTAATTTCGTTGGGAATAAAAACGTTTGATAAATAACGTCCTGATTAGCCGTTATTGTTATCCAACTTCCCCATCGTGCACTGGGCCGCTCGTTGATTGTTATATTTCCAGTGTAGGTACTGTCCCATTTGTCACTGAAGGCACGGTAAAAACTGTGCCCGACCGAAGTGACAGTATGGTCTGTTAACAATCCGGGAATTTCGACCTCGACGGCCTTCAGATTCCCTGCAGCGAGCAGGAAACTCGCTGCGGCGATCCAACTCAACGTGCGCTTCATGTGATTAACGCCTGAGGTTATCGTTTGCCCACGAAACAGCCTGAGTTCGGTTTTTAACAGCTATCTTCTTGAAAAGATTATAAAGGTGCGTCTTTACCGTATTTTCGCTGATAAATAACGAACGGGCGATTTCAATATTTGAAGCACCAATGCGTAATTTGTTCAGGATCTCTTTCTCTCTGTGCGTGAGCAGGGCGGACTCTGAACTGTTATAGCGATAATTTCCAGAATGCGTGATGAGATAGCTGGCAAGTTTTTGCGAAAAATAACACTCTCCGCGCATTATACCTTGCAGGCCCTCTACCACCCGGTCTTCTTCTTCAGTGACGTAGAGCACGCCATTGATATGCGGCCAGCTTTCAATATCTCTGAAAGGATACTCATCAGGTGTATTCAACAATAGCACGCGGATATTGTTGTTTTTCCTGCTTAAAATATCTTGCCAGTAATGGATAAGCTTTTTATCTGCTTCCATCATATCAAACAGAATGATGCTGCCAGGTGCAATATCATCAAAAGAACGTTGAATATTATGCAGTTTCCCGTTCAGTGATAAAGATTGCTTTAAATGTTGTAATAAAGCTGTCGCTTGCAAAGAAGGTTTTGTGATCAACAGTAATGTATGACCATGTAAACTATGGACTTCATTATACATGATGAAACCCCACTTTTTTTGGCACCTGGCAGCTGTTCTCCTGTTTAAAAGAGAACCCCAGAAGTACTGACAGATGTTGCACTGCTGTGTGTAGAATCTAACCATAACCTCCACAGGGAGGTAAATATAAAACCAATTTCGTACATCTAATTTCAATCTAGCTTTTACGAAGTTTAAAGCAAGTGTTAAACATGTAACTGAATGTAAAAATCAATATTAATTTGTTAAAACGTGTCTTTTTGAAAGCCTTTTTTTGATAGAAAAGTTGTACACCTAAATATAGGTGCACACATTTTAAAAATCATACAAATATTTTTATATGATTGATTTTTAATGTTATTTGTTATTTTATTTTCACTGAAGTCAAGTATGAGTTACAGATTGTTTCTAAGGCAACGAATGAGTGAGTTTAGAGCTTAAGAAAACAAGCCTCGTGTCACGCACTGTGAAAAAATGTCTTCCTGCCGTTACGTTTAAACAACGCGCGAGGAAGCGTGGACAGCCTTCCTCCTGTTGTACAACCTGATCTGAAAAACGGTGTAATAAGAAATATAAGCTGGCCTGCTTAAAGTGTTTTTTACTGTAAATTACGACTTTGTGGTGACCCGATAAATAAAAATAAGCCGCGCGGGTGAGATATTTAAAATGTTTCAGCGGACATACTCTTCACCGTAACGACGCGTTAACACAATACGAGTCGTTTTAACAAGTAGCATTGCTATATGGTTATGGAGTGATTAAATAACCAGGTCCAGGGTGACAACATGAAAAACACATCGTTATTTATGATGTTTACATTACTGGGTGCGCCTGGATTTGTAACCGCGGCTAATTCAGATTTGGCAAACTCTGAATATAACTTTGCGGTTAACGAATTGAGTCTTTCATCACTAAATCAGGCAGCCATTATTGGTCAACAGGGCGTGCTTAATAATGCCCAGGTTCGCCAGGACGGTTCAAAACTCTTGTCAATTGTTTCCCAGGATGGGGCTGGCAACAGAGCGAGAGTTGATCAATCAGGGAGTTACAATATTGCCTGGATCGATCAGAGCGGTAACGCGAATGATGCAGGTATTACGCAAGATGGTTACGGTAATAGCGCGAAAATTATCCAGAAAGGGTCGGGTAATAGAGCAAATATTACGCAGTACGGTACGCAGAAAACCGCAGTTGTAGTGCAGAAACAGTCGCAAATGGCCATTCGCGTTATTCAACGCTAGCGCTTTCGCGACGACTTTAATCAATCCGATGGGGGTTTACCATGAAATTTATCAAAGTGGCAGCACTTGCAGCAATCGTAGTTTCTGGTAGTGCTATGGCTGGTATGATTAATCAGGGCGGATGGGGTCATGGACATGGTCATGGCGGATACGGCGGCCCAAATTCAACCCTGAATATCTATCAGAACGGTGGCGGTAACTCCGCGGTTGCCCTTCAGACCGATGCCAGAAATTCAGTCCTGAATATTAGCCAGACAGGTGGCGGTAACGGCGCTGACGTTGGTCAGGGCTCTGATGACAGTAAAATCAACCTGACCCAGAACGGTTTCGGCAACAGTGCAACACTTGATCAGTGGAACAGTAAAAAGTCCGTTATGAATGTTAGCCAGTATGGTGGCCTCAACGGTGCACTCGTAGACCAGACTGCTTCTAACTCTACTGTCAACGTTACCCAGATTGGTTTTGGTAACCACGCGACAGCTCATCAGTACTGATACTGAAATCTGTGCTACAAAAAAACAGGGCATGCGCCCTGTTTTTTTTCGGGAGTTCATCATGAATACCTTAATTCTCCTTGCCGCGCTTTCCAGCCAGATAACCTTTAAAACGTCCCAGCAGGAAAATATGACCACCATTATTCCGCAGGTCATGCTGACGGAACCGTGTGATTGTCAGGTTCAGATTGTCTCCGTGCGGGAAGGGCAGGGAGGGCAAAGTTCTTCCCGACAGCAAAACACACTTTTTATACCCGCTAATCAGACGATTGATTTGATGCGATTGAGTTTAAATATTGACGCAGGAGACACGGTAAAAATCGTCGTCACCGTTACTGATGGTAAATCGCTTCATCTATCACAACAGTGGTCGCCAGCGGGAAGCTCGCTGTAATCATTCATTAAATCAATGAATTGCGAATGTGGCGGGGCTGTGCCGTTGAGCTATGCTGATATCAGGGATCAAGTCATTATGGTCCTTAACGTGAGACTTCGTTTGTCATAATGAAGCGCGTTTACCCCTCAAGGACGATTTTCATTGAGGAGTACCTGTAATGAACAACTCTTTCGCTCAGCTCGCGATGGGACTGGGCCTGATCGTTTCTGCTTTTAGTTTGCCCGCATATTCAGCCACCCTTGCTGAGGGCGGCGTCATTCATTTTCGCGGTGCTATTGTCGCCGACCCCTGTGAAGTCACACCGCAAAAGCGGCAGTTTGCTATGTCATGTCCGGAAAATAACCGTATGCAAACGCGTATGGTTAGCTACGAAGAGGCGCTTAACGGCAAGGCGTCCGAGTCGAACCAGGCGACGCTAAGCATGAAATACCTTAATCCTGAAAAAACGCTCGCGGTTGTCGAAATCCAGTATCGCTAATGCTCTCTCTTCCGCCCTGCGGCGGAAGAGGATTTTTTCTGATAGTTTTTTCTCCCGAGCTCCTCTGCGATACACTTAAAAAAATGGCGGGTTGCAGAGGGGTTTTATGAAACCGCAAATTGAAGTTATCCATGGCGATATTACGACCATGCACGTCGACGTCATCGTCAATGCGGCTAACCCTTCCCTGATGGGGGGAGGCGGCGTGGACGGTGCCATCCACCGAGCGGCCGGACCGCAGCTGCTGGAAGCCTGTAAAACCGTGCGGCAACAGCAAGGCGAATGTCCTCCCGGCCATGCGGTGATTACGCTTGCGGGCAATCTGCCTGCCAGAGCGGTCATTCACGCCGTAGGCCCCGTATGGCACGGCGGCGATCGCCACGAAGCGAGCATTCTGGAAGAGGCTTACCGAAACTGTCTGCGGCTTGCCGCCGACAACGGTTACAAAACGATGGCGTTCCCGGCCATCAGCACCGGCGTGTATGGCTACCCTAAAGCGGCCGCCGCAACGATCGCTGTCGAAACCGTTTACCGCTATCTGTCGTTAAAACCGATGCCGGAAAAAGTTATCTTTGTCTGTTTCGATGAAGAAACCACGCACCTCTATCAGCGGTTGCTGACCCAACGTGGGCAGGAACTGGATACCTGAAACAAACGCGGCGCACTCTGTGCGCCGCGTTTGTTTATGAGGCTTTCGCCTGTGGTTTTCCTGAAAAGAGGAAACGCAGGAGCGGGATCCGCAGATGGATTTCGTAGAGCACAATCGCAATCCCCACCACAAATACCAGACCGGTAAAGAAGCCCAGCGTGTTAGAGGCGATATGCGGCGTGATGTAAGCCCCGAAGAACAGTGTCAACGGGTGATGCACCAGATAGATAAACAGCGAGGCGTTAACGAAATAGGTTACGCGGCTGGACTTGAAGTTCAGCAAACGGTGGCCCAGCGCGAATACCACGTTCACCATCCACAGGCCCAGCAGCATAGTGATCACGCTTTCTGTTTCATACATCCAGGCGTCGCCGCTGCCGTAGCGCTGGTTCAGCAGATAGGCCGCGAATGCGAGGGTGGCCCCCAGTGCACACCACGGTGACGGCGTGGTAAACAGCGATTTCAGTTTCGGATAAATAAA
This sequence comes from Lelliottia nimipressuralis, assembly GCF_004402045.1. Taxonomy (GTDB): domain Bacteria; phylum Pseudomonadota; class Gammaproteobacteria; order Enterobacterales; family Enterobacteriaceae; genus Enterobacter; species Enterobacter chinensis. Next base: position 12,263 of record NZ_SOMG01000030.1, read on the forward strand.
GGCCAGCGCGCCGATTAAAAAGAACGGAATGTAGAACAGCGATTGCATCACCACAAAATTAAACAATCCATCGCTCAAAATCGGCGGATAGACGATAAACAGGGCCCGTCTCACGGCGGCATAGGCAATCCCGAGCAGCAAAAAGAGCACCGTCAGTTTGCCCATCGTGATGTTGGCGAAAAGGGTGTCGGCTTTATGACTCAAATGGCGACGCAGGCGGCTGAAAATCAACATGCTAACCGTTGTTAGCACCACCAGGACCAGCAGGAACCACAGGTGAGACACCAGCTCCCAGACCAGCGTATTGTACTTTTCATACAGCGACAGATTTGGCCAGTTCTCGGCCTTGCCCTTGACGTATTGCAACATAATGAATTGCGGCAGCGTCAGTAGCGGAATAGCGGTCAGCATGGGGATCCCCACGCGCTCCACGCGCACCTTCCACCAGCGTTTGAGCGGATACCGCAGAAACAGCATGTAAGAGAAATAGCCGGATATGACAAAAAACACCTGCATACGGAAGGCGTGAATAAAGTCATTAAACAGCGTCAGCCACCAGGAGGGCATCTGGCTATTAACATGCCAGGTGTGGCTGGAGTAAATCAGCGAGATGTGAAAGGGGATCCCCAATAGCATCAGCCATGCCCGGATCGAGTCGAGGAAATATTCACGTTCTGTTGGTGATGTGCTCATATAACTTTGTGCATTCTCAGACTTTTCGCCTTATCCCTAAGACTCATAATGGTTACATTCGAAGGCAACCCTACACCAAGACCGACACCCTGTCTCCAGGATAAGCACGCAAAGTGAATAGCGGGTTCTTTCATTTGCTTAATCCATGAGCCAGCAGCTGAACAAAGCAGTGATAATGTTGTCGGATTGCCTGAGTTTCCATTAAAATGGATCGGATCGATATAAGCACACAAAGGGGGAAGTGCTTACTTATTATGAAACATAAACCACAGATGATGAAAATGCGTTGGTTAGGTGCTGCAGTGGTGTTATCACTGTATACCTCATCGGCACTGGCCTTTAACATCGACGATGTCGCAAAACAGGCAAAATCGATGGCAGGCAAGAGCTACGAAGCGCCGAAAAGCAACTTGCCCTCCGTTTTCCGCGACATGAAGTATGCGGACTATCAGCAGATCCAGTTCAATCACGACAAAGCGTACTGGAGCAATATTAAGACCCCGTTCAAGCTTGAATTTTATCATCAGGGTATGTACTTCGACACGCCTGTTGCCATCAATGAAGTGACGGCAACAGCGGTACGTAAGATCAAATACAGCCCGGATTACTTCAATTTTGGCAATGTGCAGCACGACAAAGATACGGTGAAAGACCTGGGCTTCGCAGGCTTTAAGGTGCTTTACCCAATCAACAGCAAAGATAAAAACGACGAAATCGTCAGCATGCTTGGCGCCAGCTATTTCCGCGTGATTGGCGCGGGACAGGTGTACGGGCTTTCTGCGCGCGGACTGGCCATTGATACCGCGCTGCCATCAGGTGAAGAGTTCCCACGTTTCCGTGAGTTCTGGATTGAACGTCCAAAACCAACGGACAAACGTCTGACTATTTATGCGCTGCTGGATTCCCCGCGTGCAACCGGTGCCTATCGCTTTGTGATTATGCCGGGTCGTGACACGGTGGTTGACGTGCAATCTAAGGTTTACCTGCGTGATAAAGTAGGCAAACTGGGCGTTGCGCCGCTGACCAGTATGTTCCTGTTTGGGCCGAACCAGCCGTCGCCGGCAACCAACTTCCGCCCGGAACTGCATGACTCCAACGGTCTGTCTATTCATGCCGGTAACGGCGAGTGGATCTGGCGTCCGCTGAATAACCCTAAACATCTGGCCGTTAGCAGCTACGCGATGGAAAACCCGCAAGGTTTCGGCCTGCTGCAGCGTGGTCGTCAGTTCTCCCGCTTTGAAGATTTGGACGATCGCTACGATCAGCGCCCAAGCGCCTGGGTTACGCCAAACGGTGACTGGGGTAAAGGTAAGGTCGAGCTGGTTGAAATCCCAACCAACGACGAAACCAACGATAACATCGTCGCTTACTGGACGCCGGATCAGCTGCCGGAAGCCGGTAAAGAGATGAACTTCAAGTACACCATTACCTTCAGCCGCGATGAAGATAAGCTGCATGCGCCGGATAACGCGTATGTGATGCAGACTCGCCGCTCTACGGGCGATGTGAAGCAGTCTAATCTTATCCGTCAGCCTGACGGTACCGTGGCCTTTGTCGTGGACTTCACAGGCCAGGATATGAAGAAACTGTCGCCGGATACTGCCGTTGCCGCTCAGGCCAGCATCGGTGATAACGGTGAAATCGTTGAGAACACCGTGCGTTACAACCCGGTAACCAAAGGCTGGCGTCTGACCCTGCGCGTGAAAGTGAAAGATCCGAAACAGACCACTGAAATGCGTGCTGCGCTGGTCAGTGACGATCAGCCGCTGAGTGAAACCTGGAGCTATCAGCTACCTGCCAATGAATAATACATCTGAATATATCGATGCCATGCCGCTGACGGATATTGAGAAAGCGGCGCTGCCTAAGAGCGACATCCGCGCGGTTCACACCGCGCTGGATGGTGAACATCGTCAGTTTTCCCGTGATGATGATACGCCGCTGGGGTCAGTAAAGGCGCGTCTGGAGCAGGCATGGCCAGACTCGCTGGCAGAAGGGCAGTTGATTAAAGACGACGAAGGGCGCGATCAGCTTCAGGCTATGCCGAAGGCCACGCGTTCCTCAATGTTCCCCGATCCATGGCGCACCAACCCGGTTGGTCGCTTCTGGGATCGCCTGCGCGGGCGTGATGTGACGCCGCGCTATCTGTCACGCCTGACGAAAGAAGAGCAGGCGTCTGAACAGAAATGGCGTACCGTGGGGACCATCCGTCGCTACATCCTGCTGCTTCTGACGCTGGCGCAGACGGTCGTCGCGACCTGGTACATGAAAACCATCCTGCCTTACCAGGGCTGGGCGTTTATCAACCCAACGGACATGATGGGCCAGGATCTCTGGGTCTCCTTCATGCAGCTGCTGCCGTATATTCTGCAGAGCGGCATCCTCCTGCTGTTTGCTGTTCTTTTCTGCTGGGTATCGGCCGGTTTCTGGACCGCGCTGATGGGCTTCCTGCAGCTGCTGATGGGGCGTGACAAATACAGCATTTCGGCGTCAACGGTCGGGGATGAACCCCTCAATCCTGAGCACCGTACCGCGCTGATTATGCCTATCTGTAACGAAGACGTTGACCGCGTATTTGCGGGCCTGCGCGCGACCTGGGAGTCTGTAAAGGCCACCGGCAACGCGGAGCATTTCGACGTTTACATCCTGAGTGACAGCTACAACCCGGATATCTGCGTTGCAGAACAAAAAGCGTGGATGGAACTGATTGCAGAAGTGCAGGGCGAAGGGCAGATCTTCTACCGCCGCCGCCGCCGTCGTGTGAAGCGTAAAAGCGGTAACATCGATGACTTCTGCCGTCGCTGGGGTAACCAGTACAGCTACATGGTCGTGCTGGATGCTGACTCCGTCATGAGCGGTGACTGCCTGAGCGGTCTGGTGCGTCTGATGGAAGCCAACCCGAACGCGGGCATCATTCAGTCTTCGCCAAAAGCGTCCGGTATGGACACCCTTTATGCGCGCTGCCAGCAGTTCGCCACCCGTGTTTACGGGCCGCTGTTTACGGCGGGTCTGCACTTCTGGCAACTGGGTGAATCCCACTACTGGGGTCACAACGCCATTATCCGCGTGAAGCCGTTTATCGAACACTGTGCGCTGGCGCCGCTGCCGGGTGAGGGTTCGTTTGCGGGCTCTATTCTGTCGCACGACTTCGTGGAAGCGGCGCTGATGCGTCGTGCCGGATGGGGCGTCTGGATTGCTTACGACCTGCCGGGATCGTACGAAGAGCTGCCGCCGAACCTGCTGGACGAGCTCAAGCGTGACCGCCGCTGGTGTCATGGTAACCTGATGAACTTCCGCCTGTTCCTTGTTAAAGGGATGCACCCGGTTCACCGTGCGGTGTTCCTGACGGGCGTGATGTCTTATCTCTCCGCACCGCTGTGGTTTATGTTCCTTGCGCTCTCGACCGCGCTGCAGGTCGTCCATGCCCTGACGGAGCCGCAATACTTCCTGCAGCCGCGCCAGCTGTTCCCGGTGTGGCCGCAGTGGCGTCCGGAGCTGGCGATTGCGCTGTTTGCTTCCACCATGGTGCTGCTGTTCCTGCCTAAGCTGCTCAGTATCATCCTGATCTGGTGCAAAGGCTCGAAAGAGTACGGCGGTTTCTTCCGCGTGACCCTTTCACTGCTGCTGGAAGTGCTGTTCTCCGTGCTGCTGGCACCGGTGCGTATGCTGTTCCACACCGTGTTTGTGGTCAGTGCGTTCCTGGGCTGGGAAGTGGTCTGGAACTCCCCGCAGCGTGATGACGACTCCACGCCGTGGAGTGAAGCCTTTATGCGTCACGGTTCTCAGCTGCTGCTGGGTCTGGTGTGGGCGGCCGGAATGGCCTGGCTGGATCTGCGCTTCCTGTTCTGGCTGGCGCCGATCGTCTTCTCGCTGATCCTGTCGCCGTTTGTGTCCGTCATCTCAAGCCGTTCAACGGTTGGGCTGCGCACTAAACGCTGGAAGCTGTTCCTGATCCCGGAAGAGTATTCCCCGCCGCAGGTGCTGGTGGATACCGATACTTATCTCGAGCAGAACCGCAGTCGCTCGCTGGATGACGGCTTCATGCACGCCGTGTTTAACCCGTCATTCAACGCCCTGGCGACGGCAATGGCGACGGCGCGTCACCGTGCCAGCCATGTGCTGGAGATTGCCCGCGATCGTCACGTTGAGCAAGCGCTGAACGAGACCCCGGAAAAACTCAACCGCGACCGTCGTCTGGTGCTGTTGAGCGACCCGGTCACCATGGCGCGTCTTCACTATCGGGTGTGGTCTGCTCCGGAGAGATACTCTTCGTGGGTAAACTACTATAAAGATCTGAAGCTGAACCCGCTGGCGTTGAAGGCGAAGTAAGTTGTTAAGCAGGGTGGGTAAGCAAAGCGCTACCCGCCAAATAAAATACCGGCTTAATCGCCGGTATTTTTTTAGAGGTTATTGATGAGAATAATCATCGTCGTCATGATGGCATGCCTGCTGAGCGGCTGCGGCAGTATCATCAGCCGCACCATTCCAGGGCAAGGCCACGGAAATCAGTATTACCCGGGCGTAAAATGGGATGTTCGCGATTCAGCATGGCGCTACCTGACCGTGCTCGACCTGCCGTTCTCGCTGATTTTCGACACGCTGTTGCTGCCCATCGATGCCAGCCACGGCCCTTACGAGTAGCGTAAATTAACGCTCGTCCCATTCGTCGGCTGCGGTTTGACCTTCTTCCGTATCCAGTGGTGGCTCGAGCTGAAATTCGCCCTCATCCCACTCGTGCAGGGTGTTTTCTTCCAGCCATTCCTGCCGTAGCTCGATTTCATCATAGTCGCCATCAAAGACGGCCTGCGCACCTTCACCGCTCAGGATCGGCAAACATTCCCCTTCTTCACCGTCATCGGCAAAGAATTCGGCCTGCCACATAATATCCCCATCCTGCAAAACGTATTTTTGGATATTAAGCTGCTGCACGTCAGCATTTTCTTCCTCAACGCCGGGATTGTCGGAGAGGAACTCTTCGCGAGCGGCATCAATAGCTTCTTCCAGCGTGGCGTACATGGTCATTGGTGTCTCCCTGTTTTCCAGAAGGTTTCAGGGAAAGAATAGCTGAATATAAGATTCTGCAAGTATGAATGCGAAAATAAGCTGTCAGGCGTTCGTCTTATTCCGTCACTGGCCGTAACGCGCGGGATAAACTGAACCACGAATAAATAGCATTGAACAACACGACGCCAGCCGTCACGATAAAGACGGCGCGAAAACCGAAGCTGGCGGAGATCCCTGCCCCGAGAAGCGGTCCGGTGACGTTGCCGATGTCGCGGAAGGACTGGTTATAGCTGAAGATACGCCCGGCAATCTGGTTTGTGGAGTTGTAGACCAGCAGGGTCTGTACGGCGGGCAGTAACGCCCCGTCGGCGGCGCCCAGCAAAAAGCGCAGAACGCCCAACTGCCATGGGGATTGCACCATCGACATGGGGATAAGCAGCAGGACGGAAATCACCAGCGCACAGATCAGGATTTTTTCCGGGCCGACGCGGTCCCCCAGCTTCCCCAGCCTCGGGGCGCTAATCAGCGCCGCCACACCGGGCACGGAGGCAATCAGCCCGCTGATAAATGCAATATTGTTGACGTTACCCGCCAGATCGCGAACGTATAGCGTCAGAATAGGGGCAATCGAACCAGTTGCGACCTGAATAATCAGGGTCGTCACGAACAGGCTCAGCACCAGTCTGGGGTTTTTAAGCGAGGCCAGCACGTCTTTGGCGTGGAGCATCTCTTTTTTGGCGACGGGCGTGAAGTTTTCACGAATGCAGAGCAGGGTGACGATAAAACAGAGGAACAGCACGCTGGCGGTGATAAAGAAGACCGGCCGCAGGCCGTAGTTATCCGCCAGTAATCCACCGGCCAGTGGCCCAAGCAAGGCACCGCTCACGCCACCGGTTGAAAGCGTCCCCAGCGCCCAGCCGCTCTTATGGCGAGGCATTTGCGTGGCGATTAAGGCGTTCGCATTGGGAATAAATCCCCCCAGCAAGCCCAGCAGCGCGCGCAGGATCAGAAATTGCCAGACGTTCTGCGCCACGCCCATCAGCGCCATGATAATCGCCATCCCCAGCGCCGAACGTAGCAGCATGATTTTTCGTCCCTTGCGGTCGGCAAGGCCGCCCCAGAAGGGTGAAGCAATCGCGGAAAAGAGAAACGTGATGCTGAACACCAGACCGGACCACATATTGAGTGCACTGTGACCCGTCACGCCCAGCTGTTCGACGTAGAGCGGCAGGAAAGGCATGACCAGGCTAAACGCCGCGCCAGTAAGAAAACAGCCTAGCCACGCAACCGTGAGGTTACGCTTCCAGTTTATGGGAGCATCTGAGGGTGACATAACAATCCGCATAATGAGGTGCAAGAGCACCTGGAGCATGAAGTAATAAGCCTGCTAATTATGCGCCTGGGTTATGATTGTCGCAATGAGGAGGAGCTTTTAAAGCTAAAACAGTATGCGGCCCTGAGGCCGCATGATGAAAATCAATAGCGGGACGGTGTGCCTTTTGGGCGGGTTTTAAAGCGGCGGTGCAGCCACATATACTGCTCCGGCGCGAGCATGATGCACTTCTCGACAATGCCGTTCATCCAGCGCGCGGTGGTTTCTGCATCGTCAAGCGGCGGCGCGAGTTCCGGCTCCAGCATAATCAGCTCGTAGCCTGAACCATCCGGCTTACGGCGGGGAACAAAAGGCACGATGGCGGCTTTGGACATACGCGCCAGCATCCAGGTGCCGGTCGTTGTGGCGGCCTCTTCAACGGCGAAGAAGGGGACAAATACGCTGGATTGTGGGCCATAGTCATGGTCTGGCGCATACCAGACAACTTCACCGGATTTTAGCGCGCGGATCATACCCTTCAGATCTTTACGGTCGATCATGCTTTTGTTCGAGCGCATGCGGCCGTTGGTCTGGATTAAATCGATGACCGGATTGTCATTAGGACGATAAACGCCAATGCCGGGCGCCTGCATACCAAACATACGTGCCCCAATTTCCAGCGTCAGGAAATGGACGCCGATCAGCAGAACGCCCGTCTGATTGGCCTGCAGTGTATGCACTGGCTCCATGCCGGTTCCCGTCACTTCGCTCCAGCGGGCCATGCGTTTGTCCGGCCAGAACCATGCCATACCGGTTTCCATCAGCCCCATCCCGACGGATTCGAAATTCTTCGTGACCATATCGCGACGATCTGATTCGCTCATCTGCGGAAAACACAGCTCAAGGTTGCGATACGCTATTCTGGCGCGGCGCTTCATAAATATTTGCGCGAAACGGCCCAGAAATTTACCCAACCGGAAAATAACGGGGTAGGGAAGCTGTACCAGTAGCCATAAAAAGCCGATGCCAAGCCAGGTCAACCAATAGCGGGGATGCAAAAGCGCAGCAGTAAATTTTGGTAACTGGGTCATGTCTTTCCTGTGTTCAAACGTCCTGTCTCGCTAGTGTCTCATTTTTTGAGACGTAGCCAAAATATCTGCCTTCGAAACGTGCACGAATACAGCAATTGTTATGCCTGATAAATCAGGGTGTGTGAAATGTAGCGTAAATTGTGTGGATGTAAATTGGTTTTGTTTGCTATATGATGCCGACCGATTTTTCATTCTCTCTAACGATTCCAGGACTGTACACCATGCCAGTGTTACACAACCGCGTATCGAATGAGATGTTAAGAGCGCGTATGTTGGCTGAAACCGAACCGCGCACAACCATCTCATTCTACAAATACTTCACCATCGACGATCCGCAGGCGACCCGCGATGCGCTTTATCAGGCGTTCACGGCGCTGAACGTCTTCGGACGCGTCTATCTCGCCCGCGAAGGTATCAACGCGCAGATTAGCGTACCGGAAAGCAAAGTGAGCGCTTTCCGTGACTGTCTTTATCAGTTCGACCCGGCCCTCAACGGCTTACGCCTGAACATTGCGCTGGATGATGACGGGAAATCTTTCTGGGTGCTGCGCATGAAGGTGCGTGAACGCATCGTGGCGGACGGTATTGACGATCCTGAGTTTAACGCGGCGGATGTCGGTGAATATCTTAAGGCTGCGGAAGTGAATGCGATGCTGGACGATCCGGATGCCGTGTTCATTGATATGCGTAACCACTATGAATATGAAGTGGGGCATTTCGAGAACGCGATGGAAATCCCGGCCGATACCTTCCGCGAGCAACTGCCTAAAGCGGTTGAGATGATGCAGGAACATAAAGATAAAAAAATCGTTATGTACTGCACCGGCGGTATCCGCTGTGAGAAAGCCAGCGCGTGGATGAAGCACAACGGCTTTAATAAGGTCTGGCACATTGAAGGCGGCATTATTGAGTACGCCCGCCGGGCCCGCGAGCAGGGTTTACCGGTACGCTTTATCGGGAAAAACTTTGTCTTTGACGAGCGTATGGGCGAGCGTATTTCCGAAGACGTGATTGCCCACTGCCACCAGTGCGGCGCGCCGTGCGATACCCATACCAACTGCAAAAACGACGGTTGTCATCTGCTGTTCATTCAGTGCCCGGCCTGTGCCGAGAAGTTTAACGGCTGCTGTAGCGAACTGTGCAGCGAAGAGAGCATCCTGCCGGAAGAAGAGCAGCGTCGTCGTCGCGCGGGACGTGAAAACGGCAATAAGATTTTCAATAAATCACGCGGCCGTCTGAATACCAAACTGGGTATCCCTGACCCGGAATAATGGTAATGCCCGGCAGGGTGAACACCTGCCGGGCGCAATGATTACTTCTGCTGAACCCCTTCAACCGAAATAATGAGCTCAACATCCTGAGACGCGGGGCCTAAATCTGTTGTGATATTAAAATTTTTCAGATGAATTTTGCCTGCGGCTTCAAAACCTGCACGTTTACCGCCCCAGGGATCGTCTCCCTGACCCAGTAATTTAGCCTCAAGGGTGACCGGTTTAGTTACGCCGTTAAGCGTCAGGTTTCCGGTAATATTGAGCTTATCACCGTCTTTCTTCACGTCCGTAGAGGTAAAGGTGGCCTGCGGGAATTTCGACACATTGAGGAATTCCGCACTGCGCAAGTGTTTATCACGTTCAGCATGGTTCGTGTCGACGCTGTTAGTATTAATAGTCACATTGACTTTATCGGCGGCAGGGTTTTTATCGTCAAAGCTGAACGTGCCGTCAAAATCTTTAAAGGTCCCATATAGCCAGCTATATCCCAGATGCTGAATACGGAAATTGACGAAAGCATGCTGGCCCTCTTTATCAATTTTATAATCAGCCGCCACGGCGGAACCGGTGGTAAATAACAGAGAACCCAGTGCGATACCCAGCAGGTGTTTTTTCATTTTATGCTCCAGAGTCAACGGACGAGCGGCCAAGCATGCGCTTTAGCGTATCGTCTTTATCAATAAAGTGGTGTTTGAGGGCGGCAAGCCCGTGCAGCACAGACAGGATCACGACGCTCCAGGCAAGCCAGAGGTGAATGACTCCTGCGGTGTCAGCCTGAGCGCCCGCATCGCTTAGCGTTGCCGGGATGTCAAAAATGCCAAAAACGCTAATCGGCTTACCGTCTGCTGTCGAGATGAGATAGCCGCTAATCAGGATGGCAAAGAGTAGCGCATAGAGTGCGATATGCGCCGCAACGGCACCCAGGCGGGTCATTTTACTGTGGGTCTTCGGCGCGGCGGGCGGTGGGGAAATATGTCGCCAGATCACGCGAAAAACCAGCCCCAGCATCAGCAGGACACCAATGCTTTTATGTAACTCCGGTGCCTGGTGATACCAGCCATCATAATAGCTAAGCGTGACCATCCAGAGCCCAAGGCCAAACATACCGTAGACGGCAATAGCAAATATCCAGTGCAAACTTATGGATATTATTCCGTAGCGCCGGGAGGAGTTACGCAATTGCATCAGAATGTCCATTTTCAAATTAACCGAAGGGTAAAAATGAACGGGAAGGCGTGATATTGCAACTGAAATAAATGTATATTGATTTTTATTTTATTTATTTCAGCGATTTTGAAAAGGATCGAGAAAGGTAATTCAATGTCTTCGTGCAAGATGAAATTGAGAGCTTCAATAAAGCTAAATTAATGTCAATTATTGTCAGTGTGGCTTTTCAATAAAATACAATGTAAACAAAATCAATAATGACCAGCAGCGCCCACAACAAGATATAGAGCATAAAATGCTCGCGAATATTATTCATAAGAAAGCTAACGATCCTGCGCATATCGCTCCGCAATGCAGTGTGAATGAAACGGGCTCCGACGTCCGAAGCCCGTTGGAGATTATCCGTTAAAACGCGAGAGTGAGAAGGGCGTCAGATCAAACTGCGGCCTGATACCCTGGGCAAACTGCGCGGCGATTTCACCCAGCACGGAAGCAAACTTAAAGCCGTGACCGCTCAGCCCGGTAATAAGCAGGGTGTTGTCATGTCCCGGTAGCGTATCAATGATAAAGTCTTCATCCGGCGTATTGTCGTAGGTACAGGCCGCGCCATACAGTAAGCCACCGACGCCAGGAAGAATGTTACGCAGGAACGAGAAGGCTTCAGAACCATCCTGTGGGAAGGCGCCGAAGGGTTTACGCTCTTCAGGAGAGGAGATAACCTGGCCACCGTTGTGTTTACCGATTTTCAATGCGTCTTTCTCGGAAGGGAAACCGTAGAACTGATCGCCATTCGGTAATTCACCGGTGAAGGCCGGGAATTTATTCTGCGCGCTGTAGCGACCATCCGACTGGAACCAGGAGAAAACCTTGCGCACCGGCTGGATTGGCAGCTCTGGCAGCAGGTGGGTGACCCAGGTTCCTGCGCTCACCAGCAGGCGGGACGCGGAATACTCACCGTCAAGGGTGGTCACCGTAACGCCATCAGCGTCATGCGTGATGGCATCCACCGGACAGTTAAACAGCTGCGCGCAGCCGGCTTTTGCGGCAAGGTCGATCCAGGTTTTGATCGCCGTTTCACAATGCAGCACCCCGGAGTTAGCTTCAAAGAGGCCAATATAATCGTCCGGGACGGTAATTTCAGGCCAGCGCGCGGTAATGCCCGCCGCGTCCAGTTTCTCAACCTCAAGATTAAAGGCTGTTGCGCTGCGCTCGACGCCGGCGAGAAAATCAGAGTGGGCCGGGCCAAGATTGATAACCCCGGTACGCTCGAAAATGCGCTCTTCGGTCTGTTTCGCCAGCTCGTCCCATAGCGTCTGGGCGCGAAGCACCAGCGGCACATAGCGCTCACCTTCACCATACGCATGACGTATGAGGCGGGTGTCGCCATGATGGCTACCCTCCGCATGGGGAGGGCGAAGGGCATCAATCATCAGGACGTTCAGACCTGCCTGTGTCGCGTAATAACCGGCAGCGGAACCCACGGAGCCGCTACCAATAATGATTAAGTCGTATCTCATATGCGTCTCGTAAACTTACGTTTTGTTAGCAGAGTAATTAACAACGCGGGGTTAGACAAGGGAGAAATAAATAAGGCACCGCGAAGGTGCCTGTTGAGTGAAAAATGGCGTACGGTTAGTGCCGTTTATACTCGTTTTCCTGATAGTCGCCAGATTCTATTTTTGCAATACCTGCCTCTAAAATAGAAATAAACTGACGGGCGACGTCTGTTGTTAGCCACAGCGTCTGTCCAACTTCCGCTTCTTCACGGTTGAGTTGATTCGGGGTCTGGTAGTGCAAACGCAGCATCAGTGCATCGTAGCTATCTACGGTACTGATATCCCAGCCAACAAGTGGATGGGTCTGGATCACTTCACTATTCTTTTCCATTATAACCCCCTTAATGCGTGTTAGAAGACAACGGCTCTGAGGTTCAATGCATGTTTTTCTGAAAGCATCTTCAGTATATCAAGTAATAAGGGTTCCGAAGGGAAAAATAAACAGGTGGCAACACATTTTTCTGCTTTTTAGGATTGTTCGAACAATAAAACACCATCTCGTTCACGATTCTTAAAGAAGATGCCGAATTAATTTGAACTTCCAGAATTTTTAGACGAAAAAAAGCCGGGGCGACCCGGCAAAAAAACACAATGAGGGAGCAGTGTTAATCTGTGATGAACCAGTCGTCAGCGCTTTCCCACGTTTCCTGCAGGATCTCGCTGATGCGATCTTTATCTTCTTTCGCAGCGCCAATGACGGAGAGGTTGTTCGCCGCGGCGTAACGCACCGTTACGGCACCCGCGTTGTCGGGAAAAGTGTTGTTAATACGACGGGATAATTCGCCTGCCAGTGCATCAAGCGCGCCGGCAGGCAGAACAGTTGTTTTGGCTATGGTGACTTCAATACGCATAAATGCCCCCTGTGTAATATACTGTTTATTTATACAGGTATATTATCGGTTTGACAACAAGGGGCATTGATTTTTTAACGTTTTACCGTCCAGTTTACGGTTTCGCCCGCCAGGAATGGGATCAGGGTGTCATCCGTCAGCGCAATGGACTCCTCAACCTGGCTCGTTTTACGCTCCAGTTCGATGAAGGAGTCATTGACCGGTAAGCCGTAAAAACGCGGGCCGTTAAGGGAGCAGAACGCTTCGAAATGTTCCAGAGCATTCATCTCTTCAAATACGGTCGCGTAGCTGGCAAGTGCAGTTGGGGCGTTGAAACAGCCTGCGCAGCCGCAGCTCGCCTCTTTACGATGGCGGGCATGAGGCGCGGAATCGGTGCCAAGGAACGCGCGGGAGAACCCACTGGCAACCAGCTCGCGCAGCGCCTGCTGGTGGATGTTGCGCTTAAGGATGGGCAGGCAGTACAGGTGAGGGCGTACCCCTCCCACCAGCATGTGGTTACGGTTAAACATCAGGTGCTGCGGCGTAATGGTGGCGGCGATAAGTTCGTTGCCGTCACGCACGTACTCTGCTGCGTCTTTGGTGGTGATATGCTCAAAGACCACTTTAAGCGCAGGCAGACGCTGGCGCAGAGGCTCCATCACGGTTTCGATAAAACGGGCTTCACGGTCGAAGATGTCAATCTCGGCATGCGTCACTTCACCATGGACCAGCAGCGGCATGCCCAGTTTTTGCATGCGCTCCAGTACCGGCATGATGGCATCAATACTGGTGACGCCGTGGCTGGAGTTGGTGGTGGCATTCGCCGGGTAGAGTTTCGCCGCCGTAAATACGCCTTCGTTAAAACCGCGCTCCACTTCGTTCGGGTCCAGTGAGTCGGTCAGATAGCAGGTCATCAGCGGGGTAAAATCATGCCCCGCGGGAACGGCATCAAGGATGCGCTGGCGGTAGGCAATCGCGGCATCGACGGTGGTGACTGGTGGAACCAGGTTAGGCATAACAATCGCGCGGCCATAAATTTCGCTGGTATAAGGCACGACGGTTTTCAGCATATCGCCATCACGCAGATGGATATGCCAGTCGTCAGGGCGGCGGATTTTAAGAACCTGGGGTTGTGCAGTCATGGAAGCTCCGGCTTGTCAGGAATCAGTCATAAGGATGGCTGTTTTTGCCGGACACAAATCATAAGCGGAAACGTTTTCGTTTGCACACTTTTCTGTAAAAAAAAGGGCGCCGCAGCGCCCTTCAGGTTAATCGGTGAAAGGAATGATAATTTCTCCCGGTTTCACCTCTATCCCTTTTGCGTATTTTTTCGCCAGGGCTTCACCCTTGCTTTTGTCTTCACTTAAGACGTATGCGGGCTGCTGATTAAAATAATTACGTAGCGACTGGTTCAGATAGGGCATCAGGGTTTGCAGAACCGGCGCCATCTTGTCCGGAGAAACCTGCGCATCGACGACTTCCATTTCCTGCAGGAAAATTGCCCCTTTCTCTTTGTTGAAAACGGGCAGGGCCTTCAGCTTGAGCTTGATGTTGGCTTTCTGATTACCAAAGAGGGATGACATATCGAGGTCCGCATCGCCTGCCAGGGTGACTTTGTTCGGCTCTTCCCGTCCAATCTGACTGGTCAGATTCGTCAGCACGATATGCGCGTCCGCAAGCCCCGGCACGCCAATGTCTTTAGAAAAGTTATTATGTTTTTCCAGCGCCTGATTTATTTCCTGTTCACTGACGGTATATTGCGTGAGCTGGTTACAGCCAACCAGCAGTCCGCTGACAACTAATGCAGCGGCAAAGACAATTTTCTTCATAGTGTTCCTCAACGAAAAATCGGCGCTTCTGTCCTGTTACGCCAGTATGTCAGTGTGAAATGGCAGAAACCAGCAGAAAAAACTGAGAAGTGGGGCGGGAGAGGTTCCCGCCCGAGGGAAAGGTTATGCGCCTGGCTCAAGCATGCCGCTCGCACTGCGCTTCTGGCTGAACTGCCACCACAGGGCAAGGAGCGTCATAAAGCCCACAGCGCCGAGCATCATCCAGGGGAGTTCGGGTTGATGTAACGCTTTGCCGGCATCAAATAACCAACCGCCGCCGGCGTAACCTAACGCGCCGCCAAGGGCCAGCCCCAGCCGGCTGAATCCCATATAGCTGCCACGCGCGCGTGCATCCGCAAGCGAGGCGCTCAGCGTTTCACGGGCAGGCTCGGCGATGATGGATCCAATATAGAACGTGCAAATCAGCGTAAACAGCTGCTGAAGAGAGTTCACCAGACCGATCGGCATCATGCTCAGCGTCATCAGGAACAGGCCGGCCATCAGGCGATGTTCCAGACGAAAGCGCTGTTCGCTCCAGCGGGCAATCGGATAGAGCAGCGTCAGGGAAAGCGCGGCTTCAATGGCATACATCCACTTAACGGCAGCAGGGGTACCCGCAATGTCGTTAACCATGATCGGCAGCATCAGCATGACCTGCACTGCAAGCATGTAATATCCCGTCAGAGTCAACACATAGGTGACAAAACGCCTGTCGCGCAGGACGCGGCCAAGCCCTTCCCGGACCGGTGCTTTAACCGTCGACAGTTTCCACGCCGGCAGGAACAGGCCATTAAACAGTGCGCACAGGATAAAGAGCACCGCGCCAGCCGCACAGACCAGACGGAAGTCATACTGCAGCAGCCAGCTTCCCAGCAGCGCGCCGACAACGGCCCCGGCACTGTCCTGCATCATCAGAATGGAGAAGAAACGGCCGCGCTGCTGTGGGCGAATAAGCTTCACCACCAGCGCGGTGCGCGGCGGATCGAACAGCGTGCCACCGATACCGGAGAGGAAGCAGGAGAACCAGAGCAGCCAGGGCTCCTGGGCAATCGCCATCGTGGCAAAGCCTGCCGCGCGGAGCAGCATGCCGGTGACGATCATCGGTTTAGCGCCAAAGCGGTCAGCGATGGCACCGCCAAATACGCCCAGGCCTTGCTGAACAAACTGGCGTAGCCCCAGCGCGATACCGACCATCAGCGCCGCCCAGCCCATTTGATCAACGAAGCGAATCGAGATGAGGGGGAACACGACAAAAAAGCCGAGCACGACCAGCATGTTATCGACCAGCAGGAAATATTTACCCAGGCTCCTGGCCTGTGATACGCGGGACATTTTCCCTCCAGGGAAAATAAGATGGTGAGCACGCTAACATTCTGCGGTGTCACTGCGTATTTTCCCACCCCTGCACGTGACAATATTTTTTTATCAAAAGCGCGCTTTGATAGAGAGTTCTCATCGAAAAATGTGAAAAGCGGGCAAAATGGTATGTCACTGTTTTCACAGACGGCACAGGCACAGGTATAGTAAAGCTAATGGGTAAGCAGAAGTGACGGGAAGGAGTGGTATCGATGTTTGGCTATCGCAGCAATGTGCCAAAAGTGCGTCTGACAACGGACAGGCTGGTCGTTCGTCTGGTGCATGAGCGTGATGCCTGGCGTCTGGCGGATTATTACGCCGAGAATCGCCAGTTTTTAAAACCCTGGGAACCCGTTCGGGATGAGAGCCATTGTTACCCTTCCGGCTGGCAGGCGCGCCTCAGCATGATTACGGAATTTCACAAGCAGGGCAGTGCGTTTTATTTCGCGCTGCTGGATCCTGAAGAGAAAGAGATTATCGGGATAGCCAATTTTTCAAACGTGGTGCGCGGATCGTTTCACGCCTGTTACCTGGGCTACTCCATTGGCCAGAAATGGCAGGGGCAGGGGCTGATGTTTGAGGCGCTAACGGTGGCGATCCGTTATATGCAACGCACGCAGCATATCCATCGCATTATGGCGAACTATATGCCACATAATCAGCGTAGCGGGAATTTGCTGGCGCGTTTAGGGTTCGAGAAAGAGGGCTATGCCAAAGACTATCTGCTGATAGACGGAGAGTGGCGCGACCACGTTCTGACGGCATTAACCACCCGGGACTGGACTGCAGGTCGTTAAGGAGAAGAGATGAAGTATCAGCTAAACGGAACAGAAGCGCGCGTGATTGGGTGCTTACTCGAAAAACAGGTCACCACGCCGGAGCAGTATCCGCTCTCCGTCAACGCCGTGACCATGGCTTGCAACCAGAAGACCAACCGCGAGCCGGTGATGAACCTTAGCGAACATGACGTTCAGGACGTGCTGGATGCGCTGGTAAAACGCCACTATCTGCGCACCGTCAGCGGCTTCGGCAACCGCGTGACCAAATACGAACAGCGCTTTTGTAACTCCGAATTTGGCGACCTGAGGCTGAGCAGTGCAGAAGTGGCGGTCATCACCACGCTGTTGCTGCGTGGGGCGCAAACGCCGGGGGAGCTGCGAACGCGCGCTTCTCGTATGCATGAGTTCAGCGATATGCAGGAGGTCGAGCAGACCCTGGAAGGTCTGGCTTCTCGTGAGGATGGCCCTTACGTGGTGCGTCTGGCGCGCGAGCCGGGCAAACGTGAAAGCCGCTATATGCATCTGTTCAGCGGCGACGTTGATACCGCGACCGTGGCGAGTGACCCTGCCAATGCTGAATCTTCAGCAACCAACGACAGCCTTGCCGCGCGCGTAGAGGCGCTGGAAGAAGAAGTCGCCGGGTTGAAACAGCGTCTGGATGCGTTGCTGGCACACCTGGGAGATTAACAGTGAAAAAATTACGTGTAGGCGTAGTGGGGCTGGGCGGTATCGCGCAAAAAGCCTGGCTACCGGTATTGGGTGCGGCGACCGACTGGACGCTTCAGGGGGCATGGTCACCCACCCGGGAAAAGGCAGAACGTATCTGCGAAACCTGGCGCATCCCTTATGCCGCCTCCCTGCAGGATCTGGCCCGCGAGTGCGATGCGGTGTTCGTTCATACCTCAACGGCAACCCACTATCAGGTGGTGAGCGAGCTGCTCAATGCGGGTGTCCACGTCTGCGTGGATAAACCGCTGGCAGAAAATGTGCAGGACGCAGAACGGCTGATTGAGCTGGCAGCACGTAAAAACCTGACGCTGATGGTCGGTTTCAACCGTCGCTTCGCACCGCTTTACCAGCAGCTGAAGGCGCAGTCCGGCAGTCTTGCTTCGCTGCGCATGGATAAGCACCGCACCGACAGCATTGGGCCGAACGATTTGCGCTTCACGCTGCTGGATGACTATCTGCACGTTGTGGATACGGCGCTGTGGCTCGCCGGCGGCAATGCGCAGTTGCAAAGCGGGACGCTCCTGACGAATGAACAGGGCGAGATGGTCTATGCCGAACATCACTTCGCGATTGACCATCTGCAGATTACGACCAGCATGCATCGTCGCGCGGGCAGCCAGCGCGAGTGCGTCCAGGCCGTCACCGACGGCGGGCTGTACGACATTACCGACATGCGGGCGTGGCGCGAGGAGAAGGGGAACGGTGTGGTGACGCTTCCGGCCCCCGGCTGGCAGAGTACCCTGGAGCAGCGCGGTTTCGCAGGCTGCGCCCGCCACTTTATCACCTGTGTGCAAAATCAGACGGTTCCTGAAACGTCCGGCGAACAGGCCATTATGGCACAGCGCATTGTGGAACGGCTCTGGCGCGAAGCCATGAGTGAATAACTCGCTGTAACATCTGCGGATAGTAATTCGTTGAAATCCGGTTAGACTAAGCGCCGCTTGTTGGCTTTGCCGGGTGGCGCTTAGGCTTACCCGGTCTACAAATCCGTATGGTTCTGGAAATTCACGTTAATGAACTTATTAAAATCGCTGGCAGCCGTCAGCTCGATGACCATGTTCTCTCGCGTACTGGGTTTTGCGCGTGATGCGATTGTGGCAAGGGTCTTTGGTGCAGGGATGGCAACGGACGCCTTTTTCGTCGCGTTTAAATTGCCGAACCTGCTGCGTCGTATATTTGCTGAAGGGGCGTTTTCCCAGGCGTTCGTGCCCATCCTGGCGGAATATAAAAGCAAGCAGGGCGAAGACGCGACGCGCGTATTTGTATCGTATGTCTCCGGGTTGCTGACGCTGGCCCTGGCGGTGGTGACCGTCATCGGGATGCTGGCCGCGCCCTGGGTGATTATGGTGACCGCGCCCGGTTTTGCCGATACGGCAGATAAATTTGCCCTGACCTCGCAGCTTCTGCGTATTACCTTCCCCTATATTTTGCTGATCTCGCTAGCCTCGCTGGTGGGGGCGATCCTGAACACCTGGAACCGCTTCTCTGTCCCGGCGTTTGCGCCGACGTTTCTCAACGTCAGCATGATCGGTTTTGCCCTGTTCGCCGCGCCGCATTTCAACCCGCCGGTGCTGGCGCTGGCTTGGGCGGTTACCGTGGGCGGCGTGCTGCAGCTGGCCTATCAGCTGCCGCATCTGAAAAAAATTGGCATGCTGGTGCTGCCGCGCATCAATCTCAAAGATGCCGGGGCGATGCGCGTCATTAAGCAGATGGGACCCGCCATTCTTGGCGTCTCCGTCAGCCAGATCTCGCTTATCATCAACACTATCTTTGCCTCTTTCCTCGTGTCCGGCTCGGTATCCTGGATGTACTACGCCGACCGTCTGATGGAGTTTCCGTCCGGGGTGCTGGGCGTGGCGCTGGGGACCATCCTGCTGCCGTCGCTGTCGAAAAGTTTTGCCAGCGGCAATCACGATGAGTATTGCCGCCTGATGGACTGGGGATTGCGTCTCTGCTTCCTGCTGGCCCTGCCAAGCGCGGTGGCGCTGGGTATCCTGGCTAAACCGCTAACGGTGTCGCTATTCCAGTACGGGAAATTCACCGCCTTTGATGCCGCCATGACCCAGCGCGCGCTGATTGCCTACTCGGTCGGATTGATGGGGCTGATCGTCGTCAAGGTGCTGGCGCCGGGCTTCTACTCGCGTCAGAACATCAAAACGCCGGTGAAAATTGCCATTGTCACGCTGATTATGACGCAGCTGATGAACCTTGCGTTTATTGGTCCGCTGAAGCATGCAGGCCTGTCATTATCGATTGGTCTGGCGGCCTGTCTGAACGCCGGGCTGCTGTACTGGCAACTGCGCAAGCAGGATATCTTCACGCCGCAGCCGGGCTGGGGGAGTTTCCTCGTGCGTCTGATCGTTGCGGTACTGGTGATGTCTGCCGCGTTACTTGGCATGCTGTACGTGATGCCGGAGTGGTCCCAGGGCACGATGCCCTACCGTCTGATGCGGCTGATGGCCGTTGTGGGCGTCGGTGTGGTGGCTTACTTTGCCACGCTCGCCGTGTTGGGTTTCAAAGTGAAAGAGTTTGCCCGCCGTACGGCATAAACGCCAAAAGGGGAGTTCACCTTATGGTGCTCCCCGCTGCATGATTTGTCGCTTATGCTTCAAATCGAAATCTTTTTAACACCCGCAATACGCGCAGTCGCTGTCTGACCATCCGCACCGTACAGTCCGGTTTCTTTATGCGGTTTCAATACCTCAAGCGCCTGCTGATTACGCTCAATCTGACCTTCCAGTAGCCAGCCGTTGTGCTGGTTAAGATCGCGCAGGTGCTGAGTTTTTTCAGTAATGGTCTGCCAGCGCTCAATAATATCGTCATTGGCGCTGCGCTTAGGATCTTGCTCAGTGCGGCGCTGTTGCTCCAGATAATCCAGCGTCGCCAGAAGCGAACTTTTATCTTCAGTAATACGCTGCAACGCGCTGCCGTTAATGTGACCGGAAGAGAGATGCTGTTGTTCAGCGTCCATTACCGTTTTCAGGTCGTTCAGAACAACCGTCATTTGATCCAGTATTTCTGACAGTCGACTCATACGGTTAGTTACTCTGTAAGAAACTCTGTGCTTCCTGAATCAGGGCATCAGCGATCTTGCTGGTATCCATTTTCAGTTCACCGTTACGAATAGCCGTTTTCAGCGCTTCAACACGTTCCATATTGATATCGTTGCTGCCTGGCTGCATCAGTTTTGCCTGAGCGTCGCTCAGGGTTACGCTGGTGCTGTTGGACGTTGACGGTTTTTCCAGACGCGTTTTCTGCGCCGTAGCGTCATTCGTTTCGCGAGGTTGTACAGCGCTTACCGGCTTCAGGGCTGATGTACGATCAATGCTCATAGTGTTGTCCTCATCGAGGGTTCGCGGCGTTTGCGCCTGACATCATCATTAGTGGAATATTTATCGGCACGCGCCGCGAAATCTTTAAAAAGATTATAGGTTAATCAGAATATTCCCATCAGAGTCGACGGTTCCGCTCACCACCTGGCCTGAGGACATTCTGACGCGGGCGTTTTGCGCCACCGCGGCATTGTTTAACGCTTTCCCTTCACTGTTAATGCTAAAGCCCTCTCCGTTGGCTACAACCATCACCTGTTGACCCGCCTTTACCCGCCATGCCTGACGCAGCATCGAGAGCTGTATCGGCTGGCCGGGTGCGACATCGCGCAGGCTGACGGCATCCTGCGCCTGATTCATTTCCAGCATGGTTCGTGGAGGCAGCTGATCCAGACGCCCGCGCTTCAGCGTCACGCTATTTGCCTGCAGCACGCTGCCGCGCGCAATGGGCACGGCGGCGACAACATAATTGCCCGTCGCCTGAACTGCAACCTGTAAATAGCGCTTTTCGTTGGCGCAGCGTGCCAGCACGTTCACATTTCCCCACAGCCTGGTGGTCCCCGTCACGCTGAATGACGGCTGGTCACACGTGGGGTACAGATTCGGTGGTGTGCGCACGGTAACGTTAACGTCATCGCTGAAGCCTGCCAGTTTTTCAGCAAAAAAAGCCGTTAATTGATCCTGTAAACCTTCAGCCTGCACCAGAGGGCTAAACAGCAAGAAAGTCGCCACCAGGCCACGTTTTAACGTTTGCATCGCAAGTTCCACCGTTTCCAGAATTGAATGAATTCTACCTGCAGTGGTTTTGCATCAACGGAATAAATAGCGACGCATTTTGCGCTTATTCCGTCGATAGGGGAGACCGGGTGAGATTTAAGCTGTGAACTGAAATTTTGCCATCAGCGGAGGAGACATGCTCGATAAACTCGACGCCGCGTTACGTTTTCAGCAGGAAGCGCTCAATTTACGCGCCCAGCGGCAGGAGATTTTAGCCGCCAACATCGCTAACGCCGATACCCCGGGGTTTCAGGCGCGCGATATTGATTTTTCCAGTGAACTCAAAAAGGTGATGGAGCGTGGACGTGCCGAAGGAACGGGTGTTGCACTTGCCATGACATCCTCTCGCCATATTCCTGCTCAGGCGATGACCGCGCCAGCGACCGATTTACTTTATCGCATTCCCGATCAGCCCTCACTCGACGGTAACACCGTGGATATGGACCGGGAGCGTACACAGTTTGCCGACAACAGCCTGAAATACCAGACGGGCCTGACCGTACTCGGCGGACAAATCAAAGGCATGATGAACGTCCTGCAGGGGGGCAACTGATAGATGGCCTTGCTGAATATTTTTGATATCGCCGGTTCGGCGTTAACCGCTCAGTCCAAACGTCTGAACGTGGCTGCCAGTAACCTGGCGAACGCCGACAGCGTGACCGGACCAGACGGACAGCCTTATCGTGCCAAACAGGTAGTCTTTCAGGTCGATGCTGCGCCAGGTGCGGCGACGGGCGGCGTGAAGGTGTCTGATGTGGTAGAGAGCCAGGCGCCGGACAGGCTGGTGTATGAGCCAGGTAACCCGCTCGCGGATGCCAGCGGATACGTGAAAATGCCAAACGTGGATGTGGTGGGTGAGATGGTGAACTCCATGTCGGCTTCGCGTAGCTACCAGGCCAACGTCGAAGTGCTTAATACCGTGAAGAGCATGATGCTCAAAACACTCACTCTCGGCCAGTAAAGGAGACATGCATGTCCATCGCCGTAAATGTGAATGATCCTACGAACTCGGGTGTTAATAACACGAAAAGTTCGACAGGTTCTAACTCCCTGACGGGGAGTAACGCCTCCGATCTTCAGGGCAGCTTTCTGACGCTGCTGGTGGCTCAGCTTAAGAACCAGGATCCTACTAACCCAATGCAGAACAACGAACTGACCACGCAGCTTGCGCAGATCAGTACCGTGAGCGGCATTGAGAAACTGAACACCACCCTCGGTTCCGTCTCTGGACAGATTAACAGTGCCCAGTCTCTGCAGGCGGCAAGCCTGATTGGTCACGGGGTGATGATCCCGGGTACCACCATCCTGGCGGGCACCAGCACCACCGATGGCAACGCCACCACGACCACCACGCCGTTTGGCGTTGAACTGCAGCAGCCGGCGGAGAAAGTCACTGCGACCATTACCGATGGCAACGGCACGGTAGTGCGCACCATTGATATCGGTGAACTGAAGGCGGGCGTTCACACCTTTACCTGGGATGGCACCCTGACCGACGGCACCAAAGCGCCGAACGGTTCCTACAAAGTGGCAATCAGCGCCAGCAACGGGACAACCCAGCTGGTGGCGCAGCCGCTGCAGTTCGCGCTGGTCCAGGGCGTGATTAAAGGTAGCGACGGCAACAAACTGGATTTGGGTACCTCTGGTACCACCACACTCGACGAAGTTCGGCAGATTATCTAAGCCTTAACACTTATCAGGAGTAAGTCATGGCCTTTTCTCAAGCGGTCAGCGGCCTGAATGCTGCGGCCACCAACCTGGACGTCATTGGCAACAACATCGCCAACTCCGCGACCTATGGTTTTAAATCCGGTTCTGCTTCCTTTGCAGACATGTTTGCCGGTTCCAAAGTCGGCCTCGGCGTGAAGGTCGCAGGCATCACTCAGGACTTTACCGACGGTACCACCACCAATACCGGTCGTGGTCTGGACGTTGCCATTAGCCAGAACGGTTTCTTCCGTATGGTCGATTCCAACGGTTCTGTGTTCTACAGCCGTAACGGCCAGTTCAAGCTGGACGAAAACCGTACGCTGGTAAACATGCAGGGTATGCAGTTGACGGGCTACCCGGTAGCAGGAACGCCTCCAACTGTTCAGACCGGTGCGAACCCTCAGGCTATCACCATTCCGAATACGCTGATGTCGGCGAAAGCCACCACCACCGCGACGCAGCAGATCAACCTCAACTCAACCGACCCTGTTCAAACTGCCCCGTTCGATGCGACTAACCCGGATACCTATAACAAAAAAGGTACCGTGACCGTCTTCGACAGCCAGGGTAACGCCCATAACATGTATGTCTACTACGTTAAGACAGCAAACAATAAATGGGATCTTTACACTCAGGACGGCAGCGTAGCAGGTTCTACAGCGACGAAAGCGGCGCAGATGAACTACGATGCGAACGGTAACCTGGCGGGTGTCTATAACTACGACGCTGCGGGTGTCCTGAGCGGAACCCCAAACGCCACGCCAGCCATTAATATCACCACCGGCTCTGTCGGCGGTGCGACGGCGGCGACCTTCTCCCTGAGTTTCCAGAACTCCATGCAGCAGAACACCGGCGTGAACAGCGTTGTGGCAACCAATCAGAACGGCTACAAGCCTGGCGATCTGGTGAGCTACCAGATCAACGACGATGGCACCGTAGTGGGAAGCTACTCTAACGAACAGTCTCAGGTTCTGGGTCAGATCGTGCTGGCAAACTTCGCCAACAACGAAGGCCTGAAATCGGAAGGCGATAACGTCTGGTCTGCCTCTCAGTCCTCCGGCGTGGCGCTGCTGGGCACGGCAGGCACCGGTAACTTCGGCAAGCTGACCAACGGCGCGCTGGAAGCTTCTAACGTGGATATGAGTAAAGAACTGGTGAACATGATCGTCGCGCAGCGTAACTATCAGTCTAACGCGCAGACCATCAAAACCCAGGACCAGATCCTCAACACGCTGGTTAACCTGCGTTAAGCGGCTAACAGGAAAGCGCAATGGATCACGCAATATATACCGCGATGGGCGCGGCAAGTCAGACGCTCAATCAGCAGGCTGTTACCGCCAGCAACCTGGCAAACGCCTCTACGCCCGGCTTTCGCGCGCAGCTTAATGCGCTGCGTGCGGTCCCGGTGGAAGGGCTTTCCCTGCCGACCCGTACGCTGGTCACCGCATCGACCCCTGGCGCAGATATGACGCCAGGGCAGATGGATTACACCTCGCGCCCGCTGGACGTTGCCCTGCAGCAGGACGGCTGGCTGGCGGTGCAAACGGCGGACGGCGGCGAAGGCTACACCCGTAACGGGAATATCCAGGTGAGCGCGACGGGCCAGCTAACGATTCAGGGTCACCCGGTAATGGGTGAAGCGGGTCCGCTGACCGTGCCAGAAGGCTCTGAGCTGACTATCGCCGCGGACGGTACCATTTCGGCGCTGAACCCGGGCGACCCGGCTAACACGGTTGCGCCTGTCGGACGTCTGAAGCTGGTTAAAGCTGAAGGCAAAGAGGTGCAGCGTGGCGACGACGGCATGTTCCGTTTGACCCAGGCGGCTCAGGCGACGCGTGGTGCCACGTTACAGGCCGATCCAAGCATCCGCGTGATGTCTGGCGTTCTGGAAGGCAGTAACGTCAAGCCGGTAGCCGCCATGAGCGACATGATTGCCAGCGCCCGTCGTTTTGAAATGCAGATGAAGATCATCAGCAGCGTGGATGAAAACGCGGGCAAGGCTAACCAACTTCTGGCTATGAGTTAACAGGACTCCTTATGATCAGTTCTTTATGGATCGCGAAAACTGGCCTGGACGCCCAGCAAACCAACATGGACGTGATTGCCAACAACCTGGCAAACGTGAGCACCAATGGTTTCAAGCGTCAGCGCGCCGTTTTCGAAGATTTGCTTTATCAAACCATCCGCCAGCCGGGTGCGCAGTCTTCTGAACAGACGACGCTGCCGTCAGGTCTGCAGATCGGTACCGGCGTTCGTCCGGTGGCCACCGAGCGTCTGCACAGCCAGGGTAACCTGTCTCAGACCAACAACAGTAAAGACGTGGCGATCAAGGGCCAGGGCTTCTTCCAGGTGCAACTGCCTGACGGGACCTCTGCCTATACCCGTGACGGCTCTTTCCAGGTCGATCAGAACGGTCAGCTGGTGACGGCGGGCGGCTTCCAGGTTCAACCTGCGATTACCATCCCGGCGAACGCCCTGAGCATTACCATCGGACGTGACGGCGTGGTCAGCGTGACCCAGCAGGGGCAGGCTGCGCCTGTTCAGGTAGGACAGCTCAACCTGACCACCTTCATGAACGATACCGGTCTGGAAAGCATTGGTGAGAACCTCTACACCGAAACGCAATCCTCCGGTACGCCAAATGAGAGCACCCCGGGCCTGAACGGCGCGGGCCTGCTGTATCAGGGCTATGTTGAAACCTCCAACGTGAACGTGGCGGAAGAGCTGGTGAATATGATCCAGGTCCAGCGCGCGTATGAAATTAACAGTAAAGCAGTGTCGACGACCGATCAGATGCTGCAGAAACTGACGCAACTCTAAGGTGTAGCCCGGTGCGGTAAACGCCGCGCCGGCTCCCTGTTTTCGAAGATGAAGGCAATGCAAAAAAACGCGGCGTTTCGTTATCCGATACTGACTGTTCTGGCTGTCACCCTCAGCGGGTGTGCTTTGATCCCGTCTAAACCATTGGTCCAGGGTGCGACGACTGCCCAACCCGTTCCTGGCCCATCGCCAGTGGTAAACGGTTCCATTTTCCAGACCGCGCAGCCGATTAATTACGGTTATCAGCCGCTGTTTGAAGATCGCCGCCCGCGTAATGTCGGCGATACATTGACCATTGTGCTGCAGGAAAACGTCAGCGCGAGCAAAAGCTCGTCGGCGAATGCCAGCCGCGATGGCAAAACGAATTTTGGCTTCGATACCGTACCGCGCTATCTGCAGGGCCTGTTCGGCAACGCGCGTGCTGATGTCGATGCCTCTGGCGGTAATACCTTTAACGGTAAAGGCGGCGCGAACGCCAGCAACACCTTCAGCGGTACGCTGACGGTTACGGTTGACCAGGTACTGGTTAACGGCAACTTACACGTTGTGGGTGAAAAACAGATTGCCATCAACCAGGGCACTGAATTCATTCGCTTCTCGGGCGTGGTTAACCCTCGCACCATCAGCGGCACCAACACCGTTCCGTCCACCCAGGTGGCGGATGCGCGCATTGAGTACGTCGGTAACGGCTATATCAATGAAGCGCAAAATATGGGCTGGCTGCAGCGCTTCTTCCTTAATTTATCGCCGATGTAAGCGAGGTGACCCATGTTTAAATCGATCTTCGCCGTGGCGCTCGCGCTGGTGGCAACGTTTGCCCAGGCTGACCGTATTCGCGATCTCACCAGCGTCCAGGGCGTACGTGAGAACTCGCTGATTGGCTATGGCCTGGTGGTGGGGCTGGATGGTACCGGTGACCAGACGACCCAAACGCCATTCACGACCCAAAGCCTGAACAACATGCTTTCCCAGCTCGGCATTACCGTGCCGGCCGGAACCAACATGCAGCTGAAAAACGTGGCCGCGGTGATGGTCACCGCATCCTTCCCGGCGTTTGCGCGTCAGGGACAGACCATTGACGTGGTGGTTTCCTCAATGGGTAACGCCAAAAGCCTGCGCGGTGGTACGCTGCTGATGACCCCGCTGAAGGGCGTCGACAGCCAGGTGTATGCGCTGGCACAGGGTAACATTCTGGTCGGCGGTGCGGGTGCATCCGCAGGCGGAAGCAGCGTGCAGGTGAACCAGCTGAACGGTGGACGTATCACCAACGGTGCGATCATTGAGCGTGAACTGCCGACCCAGTTTGGCGCAGGCAATACCATTAATCTGCAGCTCAATAATGAAGACTTCACGATGGCGCAGCAAATTGCCGATACCATCAACCGCAGCCGCGGCTATGGTAATGCAACGGCGCTCGATGCGCGTACCGTGCAGATCCGTACCTCCCCGGGCAGCAGCAACCAGGTGCGTATGCTGGCCGATATCCAGAATATGGAAGTGAACGTTCCGGTACAGGATGCCAAAGTGATCATCAACTCCCGTACTGGTTCAGTGGTGATGAACCGGGAAGTGTCGCTGGACAGCTGTGCCGTCGCGCAGGGTAACCTCTCTGTAACGGTAAACCGCTCCGCGAACGTGAGCCAGCCGACTACGCCATTTGGTGGCGGTCAGACGGTGGTAACACCGCAAACGCAGATTGATATGCGTCAGAGCGGCGGGTCACTGCAGAGCGTTCGCTCCAGCGCCAACCTGAACAGCGTGGTGCGTGCCCTGAACGCCCTGGGGGCAACGCCGATGGACCTGATGTCCATCCTGCAATCCATGCAAAGCGCGGGCTGCCTGCGCGCCAAACTGGAAATCATCTAATGCTGACCGATAGCAAACTGTTGACCAGTGCAGCCTGGGATGCCCAGTCGCTCAACGAACTGAAAACCAAAGCAGGCAAAGACCCGGCGGCGAATATCCGCCCGGTCGCCCGCCAGGTGGAGGGGATGTTTGTACAGATGATGCTGAAAAGCATGCGTGAAACCCTGCCGAAAGACGGGATGTTCAGCAGCGATTCAACGCGTCTCTACACCAGCATGTATGACCAGCAGATTGCGCAGCAGATGACCGCCGGTAAAGGCCTCGGTCTGGCTGACATGATTGTGAAACAGACCGAAGCCGCGCAGGGCATTCAGCCCCAGGAGCAGCCGCAGCAGGTGCCGATGAAGTTCGACCTGCAAACGGTGACCAGTTATCAGAACCAGGCCCTGACGCAAATGGTGCGTAAAGCCATGCCGAAAGCGACGAGCAGTGGTGATGAGCCGCTCTCGGGTGACAGCAAAGACTTCCTGGCGCAGCTTTCGCTGCCTGCGCGCCTTGCCAGCGAACAGAGCGGCGTGCCGCATCACCTGATTCTGGCACAGGCGGCGCTGGAGTCGGGCTGGGGTCAGCGCCAGATCCGCAAGGAAAACGGCGAGCCGAGCTTCAACATCTTCGGCGTGAAGGCCACCTCCAGCTGGAAGGGGCCGACAACGGAGATCACCACCACCGAATACGAGAACGGTGCGGCGGTGAAGGTCAAAGCAAAATTCCGTGTCTACAGCTCTTATCTGGAAGCACTGTCCGACTATGTGGGGCTGCTGAGCCGAAATCCGCGTTATACCGCCGTCACGCAGGCGTCGACAGCGGAGCAGGGCGCGCAGGCGCTGCAAAACGCGGGCTACGCGACCGACCCGAACTATGCGCGTAAGCTCACCAGCATGATTCAACAGCTGAAATCCATGGGCGAGAAGGTCAGCAAAGCCTATAGCACAGATATTGAAAATCTGTTCTGAAAGTTCTCAAGTCCCGGTGGAGGTTGCCGATAACCTTCATCAGGACTCGTGTCTGAACGTATAAAAGGAACCCCCATGTCCAGTTTGATTAACAGCGCCATGAGTGGCCTCAGTGCTGCGCAGTCGGCACTCAATACCGTCAGTAATAATATTTCAAGCTATAACGTGGCAGGTTACACCCGCCAGACCACGGTGCTGGGCGCCTCTAACAGTACGCTGACCGGCGGTGGCTGGGTGGGTAACGGGGTGTATGTCTCCGGTGTCCAGCGTGAGTATGACGCTTTCATCACCAACCAGCTGCGCGCTGCGCAGACGCAGAGCAGCGGTCTGACGACGCGCTATCAGCAGATGTCAAAAATTGACGATGTGCTCTCCGATACCACCAACTCGCTCTCCACCACGTTGCAGGATTTCTTCAAAAGCCTGCAAACCCTGGTGAGCAACGCGGAAGACCCGGCTGCACGTCAGACGGTGCTGGGTAAAGCGGGTGGTCTGGTCAATCAGTTTAAAACCAACGATCAGTATCTCCGTGACCAGGACACGCAGGTTAATACCGCCATCTCAAGCAGCGTGTCTCAGATCAACAACTACGCGACACAGATTGCGAATCTGAACGATCAGATTTCTCGTTTGACCGGTGTCGGTGCGGGTGCTTCGCCTAACGACCTGCTTGACCAGCGCGATCAGCTCGTGACTGAACTGAACAAAATCGTTGGCGTGGAAGTCTCCGTACAGGATAGCGGCACGTTTAATATCTCTCTCGGTAACGGGTACAGCCTGGTGCAGGGCAGCAAAGCCAGCCAGCTGGCGGCCGTGAAGTCCAGTGCCGATCCGTCTCGTACTACCATCGCCTACGTTGATGACGTGGCGGGTAATATTGAGATCCCTGAGAAATTTATCACCACCGGTTCTTTAGGCGGTTTACTGACCTTCCGTACTGAAGATCTGGATAAAGCCCGTAACAGCCTGAACCAGATGGCGCTGGCCTTTGCCGATGCGATGAACACGCAGCATGAAGCCGGTTTTGATGCTAACGGTGATGCTGGCGGTAAGCTGTTCAACTTTGGTTCTCCGGCGGTGCTGTCCAACAGCAAGAATGGTGGTTCTGCGGTTGTCACGGCGTCTGTGGCGGACAGTAAACAAGTCCAGGCGACAGATTATAAGCTGCAATTTAATGGCACCGACTGGACTGTCACTCGTACATCAGACAAAACCAGCTTTACGATGACCCCGGACGCCAGCGGCAATTTGTCGTTTGATGGCCTTAACGTCAATGTGAGCGGCACGGCAAATACCAAAGACAGTTTTACCGTGAAGCCTGTTTCTAACGTCATCATGAACATGGATCTGGCGATCAGCGACGAGTCCAAACTGGCGATGGCGTCGCTGCAGAACGGCGGTGAAAGCGACAACCGTAATGGTCAAAAGCTGCTCGATCTGCAAAACGCTAAAGTAGTGGGGGGCAACAAAACCTTCAACGATGCGTATGCCTCTCTCGTCAGTACCGTCGGTAGCTCGACGGCGTCACTGAAGGTGAGTAGCCAGACGAAAGCCAATGTGGAAACACAGTTAATTAAGCAGCAGCAGACCATCTCTGGGGTAAACCTCGACGAAGAGTATGGCAATTTGCAGCGTTATCAGCAGTATTACCTGGCCAATGCTCAGGTACTACAAACTGCCAGTACGCTCTTCGATGCAATTATCAACATTCGTTAAGGTTGAGGTGAACAATGCGTATTAGCACCCAGATGATGTACGAACAGAATATGCGTGGGATCACCGATTCCCAGAGCAGATGGCTGAGCTACGGCGAGCAGATGTCCACCGGTAAACGCGTCAATCGTCCGTCGGACGATCCTATCGCCGCGTCACAGGCCATCGTTCTGTCGCAATCTCAGTCGCAAAACAGCCAGTTCGCCCTCGCGCGTACCTTTGCAACGCAAAAGGTCTCGCTGGAGGATAACGTGTTAACCCAGGTGAACACCGCGATCTCAAGCGTGCGCGAGAAGCTGGTTTACGCCTCGAACGGCACGTTAAGCGATGACGACCGTCTTTCTCTGGCGACCGATATTCAGGGGATTCGCGATCAGCTGATGAACCTGGCCAACACGACGGATGGCAATGGTCGCTTTATCTTTGCGGGATACAAAACCGAGAGCGCACCGTTTGATGCCGCTACCGGGGATTACAACGGTGGCACTGAGGCCATCATGCAGCAGGTTGATACGGCGCGAAATATGGCGATTAGCCATACTGGCCAGCAGATTTTTAACAGCATTACCAGTAATGCGGAACAACTGCCGGGTGGTGGATATGGCGAAACAAACATGTTCAAAATCCTTGATTCTGCCATTGCGTCGCTGAAGACACCGGTTGAGAACGATCCCGCTGCGGCAACGGCGCAAAGCCAGGTGATTGCCAACGCGCAAATCGGCATCAAGAACTCCCAGAACAATGTCCTGACGGTTGTTGCGGATGTGGGAACCAAGATGAACGAGCTGGAAAAACTCGATACGCTGGGTGATGACCGCGCGCTGGGTCAAACAAAGCAGATGAGCGATCTGGTGGACGTCGACTGGAACGAAGCGATTTCCTCTTACACCATGCAGCAGGCGGCTCTGCAGGCCTCTTATAAAGCGTTTAGCGATATGCAGGGCATGTCTCTGTTCCAGCTGAACAAATAACATCTTGACCTCTTAGAACATGTCTTGAAACTGGGCATGTTTTACTGCCCAATCCGTCTGGATTGGGCATTTTTTTTATGCAGCTTCTGCCGGTGCGGAGGCAACGCGTGCGCTTTCAATCAAACGGATTGCCAGTGCAATGACGCCACAGACTGTCGCCAGCGCGACCACGCCCGTCCAGCCAGCTACCGAGTAGATATTGCTGCCTAACGCTGAACCCAGCGCCATACCGATAAAGACCATTGTAAAGAGCAGAGCGTTCAGGCGACCACGTGCCTGCGGCTCAAGGCTGTATACCAGGTTCTGGTGGGCGACCAGGCTGGACTGCAGACCCAGATCGAACCCGACGGCGGAGAGGGCGATCAGAATCAGCTGCCCATGAACACCCAACGCGGGCATCAGGAACATCAGGGCGAAGGAGACGGTCACCAGGACGGCACCAAGCTGCGTGACTTTTCCCGCGCCCAGTTTGTCCGCCAGACCACCTGCCAGCGGTGCAGCTAACGCACCGGCGGCTCCGGCAATACCAAAACCACCCGCTACGGCACTACCAAGGTGATAGCGTTCCAGCAGCATGACCGCAAGCGTAGACCAGAAGGCGCTAAAGGCAATCGACAGAAAACCCTGAGCCAGCGCCGCGCGGCGCAGAGCCGGGTAACGACGCCACAGATGTTCCATTGAGCGCATCAGAGCCGGATAGCTCAGCGTGGAGTGAATGGCAAAACGGGGGAGTACCATCCACATCATCACCCCGATGAACGTAATGCTCGCCGCGGCCAGCTGGTACATGACGCGCCAGCCAAACGCTTCGCCCACCACGCCGCTCACGGTTCTTGATAATAAAATACCCAGCAGCAGCCCGGTCATTACCGTGCCCACGGTTTTCCCCTGTTTGCCTTCCGGAGCGAGAATCGCCGCAGCGGGGACGATATCCTGTGCCATGGTGGCGGCCATGCCGATGAGCAGGCTTGCCAGCAGCAGAGAATGGAGCTGCCCGGTCAGACTACAGCCGAGAAGAAACAGAGCCAGCGCGGCGCTTTTAATCAGGATTAACGTCCTGCGGTCATGGCGATCGCCCAGGGGAAGCAGGAACAGGATGCCGAGCGCGTAGCCTGCCTGAGTCAATGTGGGAACCAGCCCCATGCCTTCAATGCTCAGATGAAGGTCGGCACCCATCAGCGGCAGAAGGGGCTGCGCGTAGTAGATTGATGCCACGCTGAAACCAGCCCCCAGGGCCAGCATAAAAATCACCCAGCGGCTTGCAGCGTGGGGAGTGGTTGTTGTGTTCATACGTTGTTCCTCATTCGTCGTGTGCAGCTATTTTTTATCAGTATGCCTTGCGACGGTAGCCAGCCCGGTGGTAAAACGCTTATACGTTGAACGTATAAGTGTAAATGCAATGATAAGAGCTGAGCGTATAGACAGGGTGGAGTTGATGCGGACGTTTGTCCGGATTGTTGAGGCGGGTTCGCTCTCTGCGGCGGCACGACAGCTGGCAACAACCCAGGCCACGGTGAGCCGACGGTTACAGTCGCTTGAGACAATGCTGGGCGTGCGCCTGATGTTACGCACCACCCACACGATGCGGCTGACGGATGACGGCGAGCGCTGCTATCAGCACGCCCGTCGGGTGATTGACAGCTGGCTGGCGCTGGAAGATGAGGTGGGCCAGTCGGAAGATGAACCTGTAGGCGTATTGCGGGTGAGGGCACCGCACGCATTTGGTCAGGACCAGCTTCTGAAACCAGTAACCGAATTTTTGCAACGCTATCCGCAGCTTTCTATTGAGTGGATGCTTAACGATCGGTCGGCGGATTTCCTCGGCGACAACCTTGACTGTGCCATTCGGGTAGGTGTGGAAGTCGATCCGGCGACCGTATCCGTGCTGCTGGCGGAAGTGCCGCGCTCGGTGGTGGCTTCTCCGGAACTGCTGGCCCGTTTTCCAACGGTCAACACGCCGGAGGATTTGCAACAGTTTCCCTGGATAGCTATCAGCTCTTTCTACCAGCGCCATGTGGAGCTTTTTCACGATGCATCACCCGCTACCGCACGAGTGACTATTACCCCACGCCTCAGTACCGACAGCCTGTATGTCGCACGCAATACGGCGCTCACCGGCCTTGGCGTGGCGGTGGTATCCAGCTGGACGGTACAGGATGATATTCGGCAAGGGCGGCTGGTGCATTTGCTGCCAGAGTGGCAGCCAGCGGCGTTACCGGTGCATCTGGTTTACCCCTGGTCCCGTTATTATCCGGCACGCTTGCGGCGTTTTCTGGAACTGATGCGGCAGGTAATGCCGGAGGTCACCGGGATGAGAAAGCCCGTGCAGCAGCCATAAAAAAAGCCGACCCGGAGGTCGGCTTTTTACTTTCTGTGTCGTTATTCGACAGACTGCGGACGCGTCGCTGGTGCAGTCGCCTGATGCGTTGCACTGTGGCCGCCTGCGGAGCCTTTACCTTCAAAGTGGAAAGCAGGGCGTTCCCAGTCACTGTGACGCGGGGCTTCAGGCACGTATTCCGGCGCTGGAGCGCGCGTCATAGGTGCTGTCGCCACGTGGGCCGCGGCTGGTGCAGAAACAACCGGCACTGGTTTCACTTCTGGCGCTTTCGCTTCTTCGGCTTCACGAACAGGTTCGACGGCAATCTCAACGTCCTGAACAACTTCTTCAGTAACGGTTTCAACTACGACTTCTGCCGCTTCTTCAACAGTGGCGGCAGGCTGTGCTTCTTCCACAACCTCTTCAGCCACTACGGTGTCTTCTTCAGCAATAAACTGCGGTGCGGCTTCAACCGGCGCGGCAATCACTTCAGGATGCGTGGTTTCCACTTCTACCGCGTGCGGGGTTTCAACCTCAACTGCCTGCGGTTCAACCACGGTAGCCGCTTCAGTCACCACCTCTTCAACTACAGCGACAGGTGCAATCACCTCTTCGGTCACAGGCTGTTCTTCAACAACCTGCTCCGGGCGAGCAACCGGATAGCGGATCCAGACTTTGCCGGAGGCCATTTCTGGCGAAGCACAGGCAATGGTCAGTGGCATTGGCGACTGAGTAGGATAACGCTCGTCACGATAGCGACGACGGCGCTGACCGCTGACGCGCAGATGACGTGGGGAACGACGTGAACGGCGCGGCATGCCGGCGTTATCACGGTTTTCACCGTTTTCATCCTGTTCAGCGTTGTTTTCAACGACAGCTGGCAGGTCGACTTTTGCCAGCTGTGTACCGGTTGCGCTCTCGCTTGTTTCAGCGGCGACAATGGTTGACTCTTCGGTTGCTTCGGAGGTGAAGCGAACTTTCTGAGTAAGCTGGCGCTGCTTACGACGCGGCATAACCTGAGTACGTTCTTCCTGCTCACCGTCCTGCTGTTCAGCAGGTTCTTCGCGGTTCAGGTTTTTGACTTCCTGCTGCGCCTGACGTTTCTCGTCGTTACGACGACGGCTACGTTCGCGGCGCGGCTGCTGGTCGTCACGCTGCTTGCTCTTCTCAGACTCATCGCCCGCCTGCTGGCGAATTTCACGATCTTCAACATTCGGCTGTTGTTTCTCGCGACGGTTGCGACGGTTGTCTTCGCGTTGCTCACGGCCTTCGCCATTCTCAGAGCGATTGTCACGGTTGTCACGACGCTCGCTACGATCATTACGGTCGTTGCGGTCATTACGATCGCGGCGGTTGTTCTGACGCTTACGGCGGTCCTGTTGACGCTCAGGTTTGGCCGCTTTTGGCTCTTCTTTCGGTTGCTCTGGCTGAACTTCCTCGCCGGCAAACATTTTCTTCAGTGCGCCGAAGAAGCGGCTCAGCAGACCCGGTTGCTCCGGCTGGGCTTTCGCTACAGTGGCTTCTGGTTTCTGCACCACAGGTGTTGCAGCAGGTTTTTCCAGGGCTGTTTCCGGTGGCGCTTCTGGCATGATGAAGGTCGCTAACGCAGGCTGCTCTGGCAGTTTACGTTCAGCAGGCTCTTCATCGGAAGGCAGGGCCATCTCTTCTTCATGCAGCTTAGGCAGCAGATAGCTGAGTGTGGTTGTCTCTTCGCCTTTACGGACGCGCAGCACGTGATAGTGCGGGGTCTGCATCTGATCGTTTGGCACGATGATGCAGCGAACTCCACCCTGACGCGCTTCAATTGCACTTACCGCTGCACGTTTTTCGTTCAGCAGGTAAGAGGCAACGGGCACCGGCACAATGGCGTGAACCTCTTTGGTGTTCTCTTTCAGCGCTTCTTCTTCAATCAGACGCAGGATAGAGAGGGACAGAGATTCGTTATCACGCACGGTACCGGTGCCGGAGCAGCGCGGACAAACGTGATGGCTGGACTCACCGAGAGACGGGCTCAGACGCTGACGGGACATCTCCAGCAGGCCGAAGCGTGAGATATGGCTAATCTGGATACGCGCCCTGTCCTGACGCACCGCTTCGCGCAGGCGGTTTTCAACCGCACGCTGGTGGCGTACAGGGGTCATGTCGATGAAGTCGATAACAATCAGACCACCCAGGTCGCGCAGGCGGAGCTGGCGGGCGATTTCATCAGCGGCTTCGAGGTTAGTGTTGTAGGCGGTCTCTTCGATATCGCCACCGCGCGTTGCACGCGCGGAGTTGATGTCGATAGCGGTCAGCGCTTCGGTGGTATCAATAACGATAGAACCGCCGGACGGCAGACGCACTTCACGCTGGAAGGCGGACTCAATCTGGGATTCGATCTGATAGTGGCTGAACAGCGGGATTTCACCGGTGTACAGTTTAATTTTGCTGGTGAAATCCGGACGACCCAGCGCGGCGATGTGCTGGCGAGCCAGCTCAAGCACTTTCGGGTTATCGATCAGAATCTCACCGATGTCCTGACGCAGGTAATCACGGAAGGCACGCACAATAACGTTGCTTTCCTGGTGGATCAGGAACGGAGCAGGGCGGCTTTCCGCAGCTTTCTGGATAGCTTCCCAGTGCTTCAGACGGAAGCTCAGGTCCCACTGCAGCGCTTCGGCTGATTTGCCTACGCCTGCGGTACGCACGATAAGCCCCATGCCATCAGGCAGTTCGAGGCTCGCCAGCGCTTCTTTCAGCTCGGTACGGTCATCGCCTTCGATACGGCGAGAGATACCACCCGCACGCGGGTTGTTAGGCATCAGAACCAGATAGCTCCCCGCCAGACTGATAAAGGTAGTCAGTGCGGCGCCTTTATTGCCACGCTCTTCTTTATCAATCTGAACAATAACTTCCTGACCTTCACGCAGAACATCTTTGATGTTTGGGCGGCCATGGGCGTTGTAGTTTGCAGGGAAATATTCGCGGGCGATTTCTTTCAGAGGGAGGAAACCATGACGCTCAGCACCGTAATCGACAAATGCAGCTTCAAGGCTTGGTTCAATGCGGGTGATTTTACCTTTGTAAATGTTCGCTTTTTTCTGTTCGTGTCCAGGACTTTCGATATCCAGATCGTACAGGCGCTGCCCATCCACAAGGGCGACACGCAACTCTTCTTGCTGAGTTGCGTTGATTAACATTCTTTTCATCGTAACTTACTCGTTATTCTTACATTGACGACAAAGCTGCGGGCAAGGTGACGCTTTCCGGGGTATGAACCGATGGCCTCGTGTCTATTCACGTCGCCAACCTCACGGTTGTCGCTCGCTTAAGAGGCGCAGAGTGTCGGTTGCCTGTGCTTCATACGGAAACACAGCGCAATTATCAGGGGAATTGCCTGGGAAGAACTCTCCAGAGAACAATCCTTATACCGGGAAGTACTGCAACCCGCAGCCCGCTAACTGCCTGAAAGATCAATACGTCTTACGCCATTGCTGCGTGGATGATCGGTCAGACAAAATTGGTCATTCCGTCAACATCCTTACTTAACCAGGATTTAACACGGAAAACAGCCTCATTATTCCACTGCTCGCCGGGTTATAGCAAGATGACTTTTACCAATTATCACCCGGTTACTCACAGTTTCTTCACTTCGGGGTGGTGATTGGTTTAATAACCACCAAATCGATTGCGCGAAACGGGGGACAGGCCGGATAAAAGTAAATATAAGCATAGAAAAATGAGTGGCGCTAATGGCTGACGATATTTAGAATCGCCAACCATGAAAACAGAGACTCCATCCGTAAAAATGGTTGCCATCGCCGAAGATGACGCGGGGCAACGTATCGATAACTTTTTGCGCACCCAGCTGAAAGGCGTGCCAAAGAGTATGATTTACCGCATCCTGCGTAAGGGCGAGGTGCGGGTTAACAAAAAACGCGTCAAGCCTGAGTACAAACTCGAAGCCGGTGACGAAGTACGTATTCCGCCGGTGCGCGTGGCTGAACGAGAAGAAGAGACCGTTTCACCTAAGCTACAGAAAGTAGCAGCCCTGAGCGATGTAATCCTCTACGAAGACGACCACATTCTGGTGCTGAATAAGCCGTCAGGAACGGCTGTCCATGGCGGTAGTGGCCTGAGCTTCGGCGTGATTGAAGGGCTGCGAGCCCTGCGCCCGGAAGCGCGTTTCCTTGAACTGGTTCACCGTCTTGACCGTGACACCTCTGGCGTACTGCTGGTAGCGAAAAAGCGTTCTGCGCTGCGTTCTCTGCATGAACAGCTGCGTGAAAAAGGCATGCAGAAAGACTATCTGGCGCTGGTTCGCGGTCAGTGGCAGTCCCATGTGAAAGTAGTACAGGCGCCGCTGCTGAAGAACATACTGCAAAGCGGCGAGCGTATTGTTCGTGTGAGCCAGGAAGGTAAACCGTCTGAGACGCGTTTTAAAGTTGAAGAACGCTATGAGTTTGCCACGCTGGTGCGCTGCAGCCCGGTTACCGGTCGCACCCACCAGATCCGCGTGCATACCCAGTTTGCAGGGCATCCTATCGCGTTTGATGACCGGTATGGCGACAGGGAATTTGATAAGCAGCTGGCAGGCACCGGGCTGTCGCGTCTCTTCCTGCATGCGGCAGCGCTGAAGTTCACCCACCCTAATACGGGTGAAATCATCCGTATTGAAGCGCCGCTGGATGAGCAGTTGAAACGCTGTCTTAAGGTTCTGCGCGGCTGATTATGTGCCGGGTGGCGCTGCGCTTACCCGGCCTATGAAATCCGTAGGTCCATGCAAGCGAAGCGCCACTGGGCAAAAGTCACGCTGTCAGCGGATTACACTCTTCTCGCCTTAGCATCTGACACAGGGCAATCAGCGGCAATCCTACTAGCGTGTTGGGATCGCGACCGTCCAGCTTGTCAAACAGCGCAATCCCCAATCCTTCACTTTTGAAGCTACCCGCACAGTTCAGCGGACGCTCCCGGCGTACGTAATCCACAATCTCTTGCTCACTGAGATGGCGAAAGTGCACGTCGAACGGCTCGCATTCCGTTTGCAGGTGACCAGAGGCGGAGTTATAGAGCGCCAGGCCCGTATAAAAGGTGACGATACTGCCTCGCGCACGCAGAAGCTGCTGGCAGGCGTTCTCCTCCGTATGGGGCTTGCCGGTGATTTCGCCGTCCAGCACGCAAACCTGATCGGAGCCTATAATCAAATGCGAGGGATAGCGTGCAGCCAGCGATTGTGCTTTCTCCTTAGCAAGACGCGTCACCAGATGACGCGGTGACTCGCCCGGCTGTGGCGTCTCATCGACTTCTGGCGCGGCGCATTCAAACGGGATCCCGAGCTTTTCCAGCAGCATTCGGCGGTAGGGTGACGTGGAGGCGAGAACAAGATTTGGCATATTTTTATCACCAGATATAGCGTATCGATGCCAGCCATTTTAAACTACAGGCCGCAATGTGTGCGAATAATTGGCAAAAGGCAGCCCAGGTTGCCTTTTTCTTTGACTCTATGACGTTACAAAGTTAATATGCGCGCCCTATGCAAAAGGTAAAATTACCCCTGACTCTTGATCCGGTTCGTACGGCTCAAAAACGCCTCGATTACGAAGGTATCTATACTTCCGATCAGGCTGAGCGTATTGCCGCATCTGTAGTCAGTGTGGACAGTGATGTAGAATGCTCCATGTCGTTCGCTATCGACAACCAGCGTCTCGCCGTTTTAACCGGTGATGCAAAGGTGACGGTAACGCTCGAGTGTCAGCGTTGCGGGAAACCGTTTGTACAGCATGTTCACACAACGTATTGTTTCAGTCCGGTTCGTTCTGACGAACAGGCTGAAGCACTCCCGGAAGCGTATGAGCCGATTGAGGTTAACGAATTCGGTGAAATCGATCTTCTGGCTCTGGTTGAAGATGAAATCATCCTCACCTTGCCAGTGGTTCCGGTGCATGATTCTGAACACTGTGAAGTGTCCGAGGCGGACATGGTCTTTGGTGAACTGCCTGATGAAGCGCAAAAACCAAACCCATTTGCCGTATTAGCCAGCTTAAAGCGTAAGTAATTGAGGAGTAAGGTCCATGGCCGTACAACAGAATAAACCAACCCGTTCCAAACGTGGCATGCGTCGTTCCCATGACGCGCTGACTGCAGTTACCAGCCTGTCTGTAGACAAGACTTCTGGTGAGAAACACCTGCGTCACCACATCACCGCTGACGGTTTCTACCGCGGCCGCAAGGTTATCACTAAGTAATCACGCGTCAGCGTGATTAGGCTTAGTGAGGATTTCCCCGTGCAAACGGGGAATTTACCGAACCAGGCTGCGACGATACCTTGACACGTCTAACCCTGGCGTTAGATGTCATGGGGGGAGATTTTGGCCCTTCCGTGACAGTGCCTGCAGCATTGCAGGCACTGAATTCTAATTCGCAACTCACTCTTCTATTAGTCGGCAATCCCGACACAATCACGCCATTACTTGCAAAAGCTGACTTTGAACAACGTTCACGTCTGCAGATTATTCCTGCGCAGTCAGTTATTGCCAGTGATGCCCGACCCTCACAGGCTATTCGTAATAGCCGCGGCAGTTCGATGCGAATGGCGCTGGAGCTGGTGAAAGAAGGGCGCGCGCAGGCCTGCGTCAGTGCGGGAAATACCGGCGCGCTGATGGGGCTGTCGAAATTGTTGCTCAAGCCTATTGATGGTATTGAGCGCCCGGCGCTGGTGACGGTGTTACCGCACCAACAAAAGGGTAAGACGGTGGTGCTCGACTTGGGTGCTAACGTCGACTGTGATAGTACAATGCTGGCTCAGTTTGCCGTGATGGGATCGGTGCTGGCGGAAGAAGTGGTCGGGATCAACAATCCCCGTGTTGCGTTACTGAACATTGGTGAAGAAGAGACCAAAGGCCTGGACAGCATTCGCGAAGCGGCTGAATTGCTCAAACAGGTTCCCTCCATCAACTATATTGGTTATCTCGAAGCCAATGAGTTGTTGACGGGTAAAACGGATGTTCTGGTGTGCGATGGCTTCACCGGAAACGTCACGTTGAAGACCATGGAAGGGGTCGTGCGCATGTTTCTTTCTCTGCTGAAATCGCAGGGAGAAGGCAAAAAAAGCGCCTGGTGGTTGATTTTATTAAAGCGTTGGTTACAAAAAAGCCTGACGCGGCGATTCAGTCACCTCAACCCCGACCAGTATAATGGCGCCTGTCTGTTAGGATTGCGCGGCATCGTGATTAAGAGTCATGGTGCCGCCAATCAGCGAGCATTTGCTGTCGCGATTGAACAGGCAGTGCAGGCGGTGCAGCGGCAAGTCCCTCAGCGGATTGCCGCTCGCCTGGAATCTGTATTAGCTAAAAGTGACTGAGCGTACATGTATACGAAGATTTTAGGTACCGGCAGCTACCTGCCAAAACAAGTGCGTACCAACGCCGATCTGGAAAAAATGGTAGATACGTCTGACGAGTGGATTGTCACGCGCACAGGTATCCGTGAACGTCGTATTGCCGCGCCAGACGAAACCGTGTCGACCATGGGTTACGAAGCCGCACAGCGTGCTATCGAAATGGCGGGCATTGATAAAGAACAGATTGGTTTGATCGTGGTTGCCACGACGTCTGCCACCCACGCTTTCCCAAGCGCGGCGTGCCAGGTGCAAAACATGCTCGGCATTAAGGGCTGTCCGGCGTTTGACGTCGCTGCCGCGTGCGCAGGTTTCACCTATGCACTGAGCGTTGCCGATCAGTATGTTAAATCCGGTGCCGTCAAATATGCGCTGGTGATCGGTGCTGACGTGCTGGCGCGTACCTGCGATCCGACCGATCGCGGAACGATCATTATTTTTGGTGATGGTGCGGGTGCAGTGCTGCTGGGGCAGTCTGAAGAGCCGGGTATCATCTCCACGCATCTGCATGCTGATGGAAGCTACGGTGAGCTGCTGACACTGCCTAACGCCGATCGCGTTAATCCGGATAACTCCATTTACCTGACTATGGCAGGTAATGAGGTGTTCAAGGTGGCGGTGACTGAGCTTGCGCACATTGTCGATGAGACGCTGGAAGCGAATAATCTTGAACGCACCGCCCTCGACTGGCTGGTGCCGCATCAGGCGAACCTGCGTATCATCAGCGCGACCGCTAAAAAGCTGGGCATGTCGATGGATAACGTTGTGGTGACGCTGGATCGCCACGGCAACACCTCTGCGGCGTCAGTACCGTGCGCATTTGATGAAGCGGTACGCGACGGGCGAATCAAACGGGGCCAGCTGGTCTTGCTTGAAGCCTTCGGTGGCGGGTTCACCTGGGGTTCCGCGCTGGTTCGTTTCTAGGATAAGGAATAAAAAATGACGCAATTTGCTTTTGTATTCCCGGGGCAGGGTTCTCAAACCGTTGGGATGTTGTCTGAAATGGCAGCAAACTATCCGGTAATTGAAGAGACTTTCCGTGAAGCTTCCGATGCACTGGGTTATGATTTATGGGCGCTGACCCAGCAGGGGCCGGCCGAAGAACTGAACAAAACCTGGCAGACCCAGCCAGCGCTGCTGACCGCATCTGTTGCGCTGTGGCGTGTCTGGCAGCAGCAGGGTGGTAAAGCGCCAGCGCTGCTTGCGGGCCATAGCCTGGGTGAATACTCTGCGCTGGTCTATGCCGGTGTGATCGCGTTTGCTGACGCGGTCCGTCTGGTTGAACTGCGCGGCAAATTCATGCAGGAAGCGGTGCCAGAAGGTACGGGTGGCATGTCTGCTATCATCGGTCTTGACGATGCTTCCATTGCAAAAGCGTGTGAAGAATCCGCTGAAGGCCAGGTGGTTTCGCCGGTAAACTTCAACTCGCCGGGCCAAGTGGTTATCGCTGGTCACAAAGATGCGGTTGAACGTGCCGGTGCAGCCTGTAAAGCCGCGGGCGCAAAACGTGCGCTGCCGCTGCCTGTCAGCGTGCCGTCTCACTGCGCGCTGATGAAGCCAGCAGCCGAGAAACTGGCGGTTGAGCTGGAAAAAATTACGTTTAACGCACCGACGATTTCCGTTGTGAACAACGTCGATGTGAAATGTGAAACCACGCCGGAAGCTATCCGTGACGCGCTGGTTCGCCAGCTCTACAGCCCGGTACAGTGGACCAAAACCGTTGAGTTTATGGCCGCTCAGGGCGTTGAGCATCTGTATGAAGTCGGCCCAGGGAAAGTCCTCACCGGTCTGACAAAACGTATTGTTGACACCCTGACAGCCTCGGCGATTAACGAGCCGGAAGCGATGTCAGCGGCACTCTCGCAATAAAAGAGGAATACCATGAGTTTTGAAGGAAAAATTGCCCTGGTGACTGGCGCAAGCCGCGGTATCGGGCGTGCAATTGCTGAAACACTGGTTGCGCGCGGCGCGAAGGTGATTGGTACAGCAACCAGCGAGAATGGCGCTCAGGCCATCAGCGAATATCTGGGTGCAAACGGTAAAGGTCTGGTACTGAATGTGACCGAACCTGCATCTATCGAATCTGTTCTGGAAAATATTCGCGCAGAATTTGGTGAAGTGGATATTCTGGTAAACAATGCCGGGATCACTCGTGATAACCTGTTAATGCGAATGAAAGACGACGAGTGGAACGATATCATCGAAACCAACCTGTCATCTGTATTCCGTCTGTCAAAAGCGGTAATGCGCGCTATGATGAAAAAGCGTCATGGTCGTATTATCACTGTCGGTTCTGTGGTTGGTACCATGGGAAATGCTGGTCAGGCTAACTACGCTGCGGCGAAAGCAGGTCTGATCGGTTTCAGTAAGTCGCTGGCGCGTGAAGTCGCGTCCCGCGGTATTACTGTAAACGTTGTTGCTCCGGGCTTTATTGAAACGGACATGACGCGTGCGCTGACTGATGATCAGCGTGCGGGTACGCTGGCAGCTGTTCCTGCGGGCCGCTTAGGCGACCCTAAAGAAATTGCCAGTGCGGTTGCATTTTTAGCCTCTGACGAAGCGGGTTACATCACTGGTGAGACCCTCCACGTCAACGGCGGGATGTATATGGTTTAACCACGATGAAAAATATTTGCGTTATTAGGGCGAATGGCCTCAAAATAACGTAAAATCGTGGTACGAACTGCCGGGATTTAGTTGCAAATTTTTCAACATTTTATACACTACGAAAACCATCGCGAAAGCGAGTTTTGATAGGAAATTTAAGAGTATGAGCACTATCGAAGAACGCGTTAAGAAAATTATCGGCGAACAGCTGGGCGTTAAGCAGGAAGAAGTTGTGAACTCCGCTTCCTTCGTTGAAGACCTGGGCGCAGATTCTCTTGACACCGTTGAGCTGGTAATGGCTCTGGAAGAAGAGTTTGATACTGAGATTCCGGACGAAGAAGCTGAGAAGATCACCACCGTTCAGGCTGCCATTGATTACATCAACGG
The DNA here is from genome assembly GCF_004402045.1 of Lelliottia nimipressuralis. GTDB lineage: Bacteria > Pseudomonadota > Gammaproteobacteria > Enterobacterales > Enterobacteriaceae > Enterobacter > Enterobacter chinensis. The sequence continues at coordinate 56,705 of NZ_SOMG01000030.1, forward strand.
TCACCAGGCGTAAGTGAACATCTCCAGGCGGTCATTCGACCGCCTGAGTTTTATCTTTTTTAGTCCCACGAATCTCTTTTATTTTTCCCTCCCTGGAGGACAAACGTGTCTAAGCGTCGTGTAGTTGTGACCGGACTTGGCATGTTGTCTCCTGTCGGCAATACCGTAGAGTCCACCTGGAAAGCTCTCCTTGCCGGTCAGAGCGGCATCAGCCTAATCGACCATTTCGATACTAGCGCCTATGCAACGAAATTTGCTGGCTTAGTAAAGGATTTTAACTGTGAAGAATTTATCTCGCGCAAAGAACAGCGCAAGATGGATGCCTTCATTCAATATGGAATTGTCGCTGGCATTCAGGCCATGCAGGATTCTGGCCTTGAGATTACGGAAGAGAACGCAACCCGTATTGGCGCCGCTATTGGCTCCGGTATCGGCGGTCTTGGCCTGATCGAGGAAAACCATACATCTCTGATGAATGGCGGACCGCGCAAAATCAGCCCGTTCTTCGTTCCGTCCACGATTGTTAATATGGTGGCAGGTCACCTGACCATCATGTTCGGCCTGCGTGGGCCAAGCATTTCTATCGCGACCGCTTGTACGTCTGGCGTGCATAACATCGGCCAGGCCGCGCGTATGATCGCGTACGGCGATGCAGATGCTATGGTTGCAGGTGGCGCTGAAAAAGCCAGTACCCCGCTTGGCGTGGGTGGCTTTGGTGCCGCACGTGCGCTGTCTACCCGCAACGATAATCCTCAGGCGGCAAGCCGTCCATGGGATAAAGATCGTGACGGTTTCGTGTTGGGCGACGGTGCGGGCATGATCGTACTGGAAGAGTACGAGCACGCGAAAAAACGTGGTGCGAAAATTTATGCTGAAGTCGTTGGCTTTGGTATGAGCAGCGATGCTTACCACATGACGTCTCCTCCGGAGAACGGCGCGGGTGCCGCGCTGGCGATGGCAAACGCAATCCGTGATGCGGGTCTCACTCCAGCTCAGATTGGCTACGTTAACGCGCACGGTACTTCTACACCTGCAGGCGATAAAGCAGAAGCTCAGGCGGTTAAGTCTATCTTCGGCGAGTCTGCCAGCCGCGTAATGGTAAGCTCCACGAAATCCATGACCGGTCACCTGTTGGGCGCGGCGGGTGCAGTAGAGTCTATCTACTCGATCCTTGCGCTGCGCGATCAGGCTGTTCCGCCAACCATCAACCTGGATAACCCGGATGAAGGTTGCGATCTGGACTTCGTTCCTCACGAAGCGCGCCAGGTTAGCGGTATGGAGTACACCCTGTGTAACTCCTTTGGCTTCGGCGGCACGAATGGTTCTCTGATCTTCAAAAAGATCTGATCCTGAAGACCCGATAGCACTTAAGAAAGGTCCGCTTGCCGGACCTTTTTTATTATGTCTACTCTTCTTGTTGGCTGTAGGGCATCCTGCCAGACTAAACGCCTACGCATAGGAGCCACCATGTTTTTAATTAATGGCCTTGAGCAGGACGCGCTGCCTGCCAGCGACAGGGCGATACAGTTCGGTGATGGTTGCTTTACGACCGCGCGCATTCTGGACGGCAATGTCTGCCTGCTGGAGGCGCATATTCGACGCCTGCAACATGGCTGTGGAACGCTAATGATCCCATTTACGCACTGGGACACATTGCGTCAGGAAATGTGCGAACTGGCATCCAGGAAGCAGAGCGGCGTACTCAAAGTCATTATCAGCCGCGGCAGCGGTGGTCGGGGTTACAGCGCTGCATCGTGTCTTAGCCCAACGCGTATCCTCTCTGTCTCTGCCTATCCCGCGCATTACTCTCGCTGGCGAGAAGAGGGCGTCACGCTGACGCTGAGCCCGATCCGACTGGGACGAAACCCCATGCTGGCCGGGATTAAGCACCTCAATCGCCTGGAGCAGGTGCTCATTCGTACTCATCTTGAACAGACGGACGCCGATGAGGCGCTGGTTCTTGACAGCGAAGGGTTCATTACGGAATGCTGTGCGGCTAATTTACTCTGGCGACAGGGGAGAGAGGTGTTCACTCCGTCGCTGGATCAGGCTGGCGTTAACGGGTTAATGCGTCAGTTTTGTCTGGAGCAGCTGGCACACTCAGGCTTTCGCGTTGTCGAAGTAAGTGCAGGCGAAGCGGCGCTGCAGACCGCAGATGAGGTCATCATGTGTAATGCGCTGATGCCTGTTGTACCTGTTCGCGCGTATGGTCAACAACGCTGGTCTTCGCGCGAGCTGTTTCAGTTTTTAGCCCCGAAATGTGAGCAAACCAGGTAGTCATGAAAAAAATGTTGCGCTTTGTCCTTATCCTCATCGTTGCGCTGGGTGTCGCTGGCGGAGCAGGCGTATGGAAAGTTCGCCAACTGGCGAACAGTAAGATCCTGATTAAAGACGAGACGATCTTTACCCTGAAAGCAGGCACCGGCCGCCAGGCGCTTGGGGAACAGCTCTATGGCGACAAGATTATCAATCGTCCCCGGGTATTCCAGTGGTTATTGCGCGTGGAACCTGAACTGTCCCATTTCAAAGCTGGCACCTATCGCTTTACGCCGGGAATGACCGTCAGAGAGATGCTGCAGCTGCTGGAAAGCGGCAAAGAAGCGCAGTTCCCTCTGCGGTTTGTGGAAGGGATGCGCCTGAGCGATTACCTCAAACAGCTGCGTGACGCGCCGTATATCAAACACACATTAAAAGACGATCGCTATCAGACGGTGGCCGAGGTGCTGAAACTTGAACATCCAGACTGGGTGGAAGGCTGGTTCTGGCCAGACACCTGGATGTACACGGCGGGTACGACCGATGTGGCGATTTTGAAGCGGGCGCACAAAAAAATGGTCGCCGCAGTAGATTCTGCCTGGGAAGGGCGAATGGAAGGACTGCCTTACAGCGATCGGAACCAGTTTGTAACGATGGCCTCAATCATTGAGAAAGAGACGGCCGTCGCTGCTGAGCGCGAACGGGTGGCGTCGGTATTTATCAACCGTCTGCGCATCGGCATGCGTCTGCAAACTGACCCTACCGTCATCTACGGCATGGGCGAGAGCTATGTCGGCAAGATCTCCAGGAAAGATCTGGAGACGCCAACGGCGTATAATACCTACGTGATTAGCGGTTTACCGCCAGGCCCGATTGCCACGCCGAGCGAGGCTTCGCTCAAAGCAGCCGCGCATCCGGCTAAAACACCGTATCTCTATTTTGTGGCTGATGGAAAAGGGGGGCACACCTTTAACACCAACCTTGCCAGCCACAATCGCTCTGTTCAGGACTATCTGAAGGCACTTAAGGAAAAAAATGCGCAGTAAATACATTGTCATTGAGGGACTCGAAGGGGCGGGTAAAACCACCGCCCGCAACGTGGTGGTGGATACGCTCAAAGCGCTTGGCGTGGCGGACATGGTATTTACCCGCGAGCCGGGTGGCACGCAGCTGGCTGAAAAGCTGCGCAGCCTGGTGCTGGATATTAAATCTGTCGGCGACGAAGTTATCACTGACAAGGCCGAAGTACTGATGTTCTACGCGGCGCGCGTACAGCTGGTTGAAACGGTTATCAAGCCCGCCCTGGCCGACGGCAAATGGGTAATCGGCGACCGTCACGATCTTTCGACTCAGGCATATCAGGGCGGAGGACGCGGTATTGACCAGACAATGCTGGCAACGCTGCGTAATGCCGTATTGGGTGATTTTCGCCCTGACCTGACGCTCTATCTGGATGTTACCCCGGAAGTGGGTCTCAAACGTGCCCGCGCGCGCGGCGAGCTGGACCGCATTGAACAAGAGTCGTTTGATTTCTTTAACCGCACCCGTGCGCGCTATCTTGAACTGGCCGCACAGGACAGCTCAATTTGCACCATTGATGCGACGCAATCCCTGGACGACGTCACGCGCGACATTCAGCAGACCGTTACGCAGTGGGTACAGGAGCAACAGGCATGAAATGGTATCCATGGTTGCGTCCGCACTTTGAACAGCTGATCGGCAGCTATCAGGCAGGTCGGGGGCATCATGCGTTACTGATTCAGGCATTGCCAGGCATGGGTGAGGATGCGTTGATTTATGCCATCACCCGTTTTCTGATGTGTCAGCAGCCCGAAGGGCACAAAAGCTGTGGTAAATGTCGCGGCTGCCAGCTAATGCAGGCGGGCACACATCCTGACTACTACACGCTTGAGCCTGAGAAGGGCAAAAGCGCGCTCGGTATTGATGCCGTGCGTGAAGTCAGTGAAAAATTGTACGAACACGCGCGGCTGGGCGGCGCTAAAGTGGTCTGGCTTAAAGACGCCACGCTGCTAACCGAGGCGGCGGCTAACGCCCTTCTTAAAACGCTGGAAGAGCCGCCGGAAAAAACGTGGTTTTTCCTCTCGTGCCGCGATCCGGGACGATTACTGGCGACGTTGCGCAGCCGCTGTCGTCTTCATCACCTTGCTGTGCCTCAGGAAACGTGGGCGCTGAGCTGGCTGGAGCGAGAGGTGACAACGTCACCTGAGTGTGCGCTGTCCGCACTGCGCCTGAGCAGCGGAGCGCCCGCGGCGGCACTGGCATTACTGCAACCAGACATCTGGTCACAGCGAGAAACGCTCTGCCGGGCCGTCGAATCTTCACTTAACAGCCAGGACTGGCTAAGTTTACTGCCGGCACTGAACTGCGATCGGGCCGATGAGCGTCTGCACTGGCTGGCCTCCTTACTGTTGGATGCGCTCAAGCTCCAGCAAGGAGCAACGCTGCTGACTAACCCGGACGTATGGCCACTAGTGAATACGCTGGCGAACCGCCTCTCAGGCACGATTCTTCACGCGATGCTTCATGACATTTGCCAGAGCCGCGAACAGCTTTTAACCGTGACTGGTCTTAATCGCGAGCTTTTACTGACCGACCAGTTACTGCGTATTGAACATTACCTGCAACCAGGCGTCACACCGCCTGTTTCCCATCTCTGAGAGAGACATTATGTTTTTAGTCGACTCACACTGCCATCTTGATGGCCTGGATTATCAATCTCTGCATAAAAACGTGGATGACGTGCTGGCGAAAGCCGCTGCCCGCGATGTGAAATTCTGCCTTGCGGTGGCGACGACGCTGCCGGGCTATCGCACAATGCGTGAGCTGGTGGGCGTTCGCGATAACGTGGTGTTCTCCTGCGGCGTGCACCCGTTGAATCAGGACGAGGCGTACGACGTCGAGGATCTGCGCCGACTGGCAGCGGAAGAGGGCGTGGTGGCGATGGGCGAGACCGGGCTGGACTATTTCTACACGCCGGAAACCAAACCGCGCCAGCAGGAGTCCTTCCGCCATCATATCCGTATTGGCCGCGAACTTAACAAGCCGGTCATTGTTCATACCCGCGATGCGCGTGCCGATACGCTGGCGATCCTCCGGGAAGAAAACGTGACGGATTGTGGTGGCGTACTACACTGTTTCACAGAAGACAGAGAAACAGCGGGTAAACTGCTTGATTTAGGGTTTTATATTTCGTTTTCTGGGATCGTGACGTTCCGTAACGCAGAGCAACTTCGTGATGCTGCGCGCTATGTTCCGCTCGATCGCATTCTGGTGGAAACAGACTCTCCTTATCTGGCTCCGGTACCGCATCGCGGTAAAGAGAACCAACCGGCCATGACGAGAGACGTTGCGGAGTACATGGCCGTGCTTAAAGGCGTCAGTATTGAAGAACTGGCCCGCGTCACCACGGAAAACTTCTCTACGCTGTTCCATATCGACCCCGCCCGCCTGCAATCTGTTTGATACACCTGTTTTTTTTAGGCTCGTAATTAATAAATAAAACGAGTAAAGTTCACCGCCTCATTTGGGGCGGTGACGGTGTTTTTAGACACATCCGGACATGCTTTTTGTAAATAACTGAAAGTTTTTCGACCGCCTTAAGCTGAAACGTGATAGCCGTCAAACAAACTCAGAGGGAATTATTTTACTCTGTGTAATAAATAAAGGGCGCTTAGATGTCCTGTCCACGGCACGGTACTCCCCCCGGGCCAATGCGTGAAAGCGTAAAAAAAGCACAAATACTCAGGAGCACTCTCAATTATGTTTAAGAATGCATTTGCTAACCTGCAAAAGGTCGGTAAATCGCTGATGCTGCCAGTATCCGTACTGCCTATCGCAGGTATCCTGCTGGGTGTCGGTTCTGCAAACTTCAGCTGGCTGCCAGCCGTAGTGTCCCACGTGATGGCCGAAGCAGGCGGTTCTGTTTTTGCTAACATGCCGCTGATCTTCGCGATCGGTGTGGCGCTGGGCTTCACCAATAACGATGGTGTATCTGCTCTGGCTGCAGTGGTTGCCTACGGCATCATGGTGAAAACCATGGCTGTGGTTGCGCCGCTGGTTCTGCATTTACCGGCAGAAGAGATCGCCGCGAAACACCTGGCGGACACCGGTGTGCTGGGCGGTATCATCTCCGGTGCGATTGCAGCGTATATGTTTAACCGCTTCTATCGCATCAAGCTGCCTGAGTATCTGGGCTTCTTCGCGGGCAAGCGTTTCGTTCCGATCATCTCTGGTCTGGCAGCGATTTTCACTGGCGTGATCCTGTCCTTCATCTGGCCACCGATCGGCTCCGCTATTCAGACCTTCTCTCAGTGGGCTGCTTACCAGAACCCGGTTGTCGCGTTTGGTATCTACGGCTTCATCGAGCGTTGCCTGGTACCATTTGGTCTGCACCACATCTGGAACGTTCCATTCCAGATGCAGATTGGTGAATTCACCAACGCAGCAGGTCAGGTATTCCACGGTGACATCCCACGTTACATGGCGGGCGACCCAACTGCAGGCAAACTGTCTGGCGGCTTCCTGTTCAAAATGTACGGTCTGCCGGCTGCTGCGATTGCCATCTGGCACTCTGCTAAGCCAGAGAACCGTGCAAAAGTGGGCGGTATCATGATCTCCGCAGCGCTGACCTCGTTCCTGACCGGTATCACCGAGCCGATCGAGTTCTCCTTCATGTTCGTTGCGCCGATCCTGTACATCATCCACGCTGTACTGGCGGGCCTGGCGTTCCCAATCTGTATCCTGCTGGGTATGCGTGACGGTACGTCCTTCTCTCACGGTCTGATCGACTTCATCGTTCTGTCTGGTAACAGCAGCAAATTGTGGCTGTTCCCAATTGTAGGCGCGTGCTATGCCGTTGCGTACTACACCATCTTCCGCGTGCTGATCAAAGCACTGGACCTGAAAACACCAGGCCGTGAAGATGCGTCAGAAGACAGCAAATCAGCCGTTACCAGCGAAATGGCTCCGGCCCTGGTTGCAGCGTTCGGCGGTAAAGAGAACATCACTAACCTGGACGCGTGCATCACTCGTCTGCGTGTTAGCGTTGCTGACGTCGCAAAAGTTGACCAGCCGGGTCTGAAAAAACTGGGCGCAGCAGGTGTTGTTGTTGCAGGTTCGGGTGTACAGGCAATCTTCGGTACTAAATCCGATAACCTGAAAACCGAAATGGATGAGTACATCCGCAGCAACTAAGTTGTGACCTGGGGAGACTAAGGCAGCCGAATGGCTGCCTTTTTTATTGCTGCGGTTTTTTATGTCTTAAAAAACATCACCAGGACGCAAGAGCGGTCACTCTTCATCCAGCTGATAAACATTCAGGAAAGAAATCGGGGGAGAAGGTTGAAAGGACAGGAGAAACTCGCTCATACTCTTGAATTGTGTCATGCACTCATCCAGAGAGTGTGCCAACAGCGGACGCATCGCACCAGACTAAACAAATAAGGAAAAGGTCATGGCTGAAGAAACGATTTTCAGTAAAATTATCCGTCGCGAAATCCCGTCGGATATCGTCTATCAGGATGAACTGGTGACGGCTTTCCGGGACATTTCCCCTCAGGCCCCGACGCACATCCTTATCATTCCCAATATTCTGATTCCTACCGTAAACGACGTAAAAACCGAGCACGAAGTGGCGTTAGGTCGTATGCTGACGGTGGCCGCGAAAATCGCTGAACAGGAAGGCATTGCAGAAGACGGTTACCGTCTGATCATGAACTGCAACCGTCATGGCGGGCAGGAAGTTTATCATATTCACATGCATCTGCTGGGTGGACGTCCTCTGGGGCCGATGCTGGCACACAAAGGTCTTTAACATGCTTAAAGGGCGTATTGCAGCGCTGGTAATGACGATGATGATCGTAGGGTGCAGCTCGCGCCCGGCGATCCCTGTGAATGATGAACAGACGCTGGTGATGGAATCTTCCGTGCTTGCTGCGGGCATCACGGCGCAGCAACCCGCGTTGACCATCAGTGAAATTAACTCGTCAGCCTCCTCTACGCTCTTCAATGAAAGACATGACCCAGTGACGGTCCACTACCGTTTTTTCTGGTATGACGTAAGAGGTCTTGAAATGCATCCGCTGGAGGCGCCGCGCAGCGTCACTATTCCGGCAAGGTCGTCGGTAACGCTCTATGGCAGCGCCAATTATCTGGGTGCGCATAAGGTGAGACTTTATCTATATCTCTAAGGGGTGAATCTTGATTAAAAATTTGAGCCGCTATGCGCTCGTGACAGCTTTCGCTCTGTTTCTGGCAGGGTGTGTGACGCGTACTGAACAGCCTGCGCCTGTGGAAGAGGCTAAACCGGGCACTGAACAGCCGACGCAGCCAGCGCAGCCGCAGCCAACCGTGCCATCTGTGCCGTCTATTCCGTCACAGCCTGGACCAATTGAGCATCCGGACCAGACTTCGCAGCCCGCGCCGCGCGTGCGCCATTACGACTGGAACGGCGCAATGCAGCCGATGGTGGGTAAAATGCTGCAGGCACAGGGCGTGACGGCAGGCAGCGTGCTGTTAGTCGACACCGTGAACAACCGTACCAACGGTTCGCTTAACGCGGGCGAAGCGACGGAAACCCTGCGCAATGCCCTGGCAAATAACGGTAAGTTTACGCTGGTCTCGGCTCAGCAGCTCGCGGTAGCGAAACAGCAGCTGGGCCTGTCGCCGCAGGATAGCCTCGGCACACGTAGCAAGGCTATCGGTATTGCCCGTAACGTTGGCGCACAGTATGTGCTGTACTCTAACGCCACCGGTAACGTGAATACGCCAGCCCTGCAGATGCAGCTGATGCTGGTTCAGACAGGCGAAATCATCTGGTCAGGTAAAGGTGCGGTTACGCAACAATGACAGCACGCGTGAAGAGATTCTGACACGCTATTTTCCTCAGTATCGCCTTATCGCGCCGCAGGCCCATTCCGGGCTTGGCGGCGCGAGTTGCATTATAGCGCAGGGCGAACACCGTCTGGTCTTACGGCAGAATCACGATCCCTTTGCGCCTGCTTCCCATTTCCGTCGACAGTTTCGTGCCCTGAAACGTCTTGCGTCAGATCTCGTGCCTGACCCCCGTTTTTTCAGACAGGGCTGGATGGCCGTCGAGTACCTGGAAGGTGAGGTTAAAAGCGCGCTGCCGGACACCCCAGAGCTTGCGGCAATGCTGTATCATTTACACCGGCAGCCACGTCTGGGATGGCGAATCACGTTATTCCCGTTGCTTGAACACTACTGGCAGCAAGCCTTGCCTGACAGACGCACCCCAACGTGGCTGACACATCTTAAACGGTTGCGTAAATCGGGCGAGCCACAGCCGATTCGGCTCTCACCGTTGCACATGGATGTTCATGCCGGAAATATTGTGCATACGTCAGCAGGTATCAGGCTTATCGACTGGGAATATGCCGGGGACGGCGATGTGGCGCTGGAGCTGGCGGCAGTCTGGATGGAGAGTGACGCCGCGCGGCAGACGCTCATCAGGGACTATGCCCAGGCGGCAAAGATTGACGTCGATGCGCTGACGCGTCAGGTCAGGCGCTGGCGTCCCTGGGTCGTCATATTAATGGCCGGCTGGTTTGAAATGCGCTATCAGCAGTCCAGAGACAAACAATTTATTGCGCTGGCAGACGATGCCTGGCGTCAGTTACAAACAAAAGGATAAGAGAGGTGGATGTGGGTCCAGTCATGTTGGATGTAGAAGGGTTTGAGCTGGATGCGGAGGAGCGTGAAATTCTGGCGCATCCGCTGGTGGGTGGCCTGATCCTGTTTACCCGCAACTATCACGATCCGGCGCAGCTGCGTGAGCTGGTGCGCCAGATCCGCGCCGCGTCGCGCAATCATCTGGTGGTGGCCGTCGATCAGGAAGGCGGACGCGTGCAGCGTTTTCGTGAAGGGTTTACCCGCCTGCCGGCAGCCCAGTCTTTTGCCGCGCTGTTAGGCACGGAAGAGGGTGGAAAACTGGCGCAGGACGCCGGCTGGCTGATGGCCAGTGAAATGATTGCCATGGATATCGACATCAGTTTTGCCCCGGTTCTGGACGTGGGGCATATCAGCGCCGCGATTGGCGAACGTTCATACCATGAAGATCCGCGTATTGCGCTGGCAATGGCGACCCGGTTTATCGACGGCATGCATGATGCAGGGATGAAGACCACCGGAAAACACTTCCCGGGCCACGGGGCGGTGACGGCGGATTCCCACAAAGAGACGCCGCGCGATCCGCGCCCTGAAGCGGAAATTCGTGCCAAAGATATGTCGGTTTTCCAGTCGCTTATCACTGATAACAAGCTCGATGCCATTATGCCTGCGCATGTGATTTACAGCGACGTAGATCCGCGTCCTGCCAGCGGCTCTCCGCACTGGCTGAAAACCGTTCTGCGCCAGGAGCTGGGTTTCAATGGCGTGATTTTCTCCGACGATTTATCGATGGAAGGGGCGGCGATTATGGGTAGTTACGCAGAACGCGGTCAGGCGTCACTGGACGCTGGTTGCGATATGATCCTAGTCTGCAATAATCGTAAAGGTGCCGTTAGCGTGCTGGATAACCTGTCGCCGATCAATGCAGAGCGTGTTACACAATTGTATCATAAAGGTTCATTTAGCCGTCAGGAGCTGATGGATTCGGCGCGCTGGAAGACGGTCAACGCCCGGCTTGAAGACCTGAATGAGCGCTGGCAGGCACATAAAGCCAGCCTGTAAACCCTCCCGGAAGGCGTAGCGTGGTGAGAAGACGATGATCATCTATTTACACGGTTTTGACTCTAACAGTCCTGGTAATCATGAGAAGGTGCTGCAGCTGCAGTTTATCGATCCGGATGTACGGTTGATCAGCTACAGCACGCGCCATCCGAAGCATGATATGCAGCATCTGCTCAAAGAAGTGGACAAGATGTTGCAGCTCAACGTCGACGATCGCCCGTTGATTTGCGGCGTGGGTCTGGGCGGCTACTGGGCCGAGCGGATTGGCTTCCTGTGCGACATCCGCCAGGTCGTGTTCAATCCTAACCTTTTCCCGAACGAGAACATGGAAGGCAAAATTGACCGCCCGGAAGAGTATGTCGATATTGCGACCAAGTGCGTCAGCAATTTTCGGGAGAAAAACCGCGACCGCTGTCTGGTGATCCTGTCGCGTAACGATGAGGCGCTCAACAGCCACCGGGCTGCAGAACTGCTGCATCATTACTATGAGATCGTCTGGGACGAAGAACAGACCCACAAGTTTAAGAACATCTCTCCGCACCTGCAGCGTATCAAGGCCTTCAAAACGCTGGGTTAAACCCCTGAAGCAGGTCCAGAAGCCCGGACGCGAAAGCGTGCCGGGCTTTCTTTTTGACCAGGATTGTCTACTTTTACGCCATCAAAACTTGATGCATATCAATTTTGGTATGACCAATGCGCCTGACGTGTTATTCTCAATGCACCTGAATGGTTTCAGTGCTGTAACCTGTTGTTAATTAAGGGCTATTTTTATAACTTTTAATTAACAATTGGTTAATAATTTGAGGGGGTCACGTTGACTACGCCATTGAAAAAGATAGTGATTGTAGGCGGTGGAGCTGGCGGGCTGGAGCTGGCTACACAGTTGGGCAAAAAGCTGGGTCGCGGTAAAAAAGCCAAAATTACGCTGGTGGATCGTAACCACAGCCACCTGTGGAAACCGCTGCTGCACGAAGTGGCGACCGGTTCTCTGGACGAGGGCGTGGACGCGCTCAGCTATCTGGCGCACGCGCGCAACCATCACTTCCAGTTCCAGCTGGGCTCGGCGGTTGACATCAACCGTGAAAGCAAAACCATTACCCTGGCAGAGCTGCGCGATGAAAAAGGGGAACTGCTGGTCCCTGAGCGCAAACTGGCGTATGACACGCTGGTCATGGCGTTGGGCAGTACCTCCAATGATTTCAACACGCCTGGCGTGAAAGACCACTGTATCTTCCTCGATAACCCGCACCAGGCGCGTCGTTTCCATCAGGAAATGCTGAACCTGTTCCTGAAGTACACCAGCAATATGGGTGCGAACGGTAAGGTGAATATCGCTATTGTCGGCGGCGGTGCGACGGGCGTTGAGCTGTCCGCTGAACTGCACAATGCGGTGAAGCAGCTGCACAGCTACGGCTATAAAGGGTTAACCAACGACGCGCTGAACGTGACGCTGGTTGAAGCTGGTGAACGTATTCTGCCTGCTCTGCCACCGCGTATTTCCGGTGCGGCGCACAATGAACTTACCAAACTGGGCGTGCGGGTGTTAACACAGACCATGGTGACCAGCGCCGACGAAGGTGGCCTGCACACCAAAGATGGCGAGTACATCAAAGCGGATCTGATGGTCTGGGCGGCAGGTATTAAAGCACCTGACTTTATGAAAGAGATCGGTGGTCTGGAAACGAACCGCATCAACCAGCTGGTGACGGAGCCGACGCTGCAAACCACCCGTGACCCTGAGATCTTTGCTATCGGCGATTGCGCTTCCTGTGCGCGTCCTGAAGGAGGCTTCGTGCCGCCGCGAGCGCAGGCGGCGCACCAGATGGCAAGCCTGGTTCTGCACAACATTCTGGCGCAGATTAAAGGTAAGCCAATGAAAGCCTATGTCTACAAAGACCACGGTTCTCTGGTATCGCTGTCTAACTTCTCTACCGTCGGCAGCCTGATGGGCAACCTGATGCGTGGCTCGATGATGGTAGAAGGGCGCATTGCACGCTTCGTGTATATCTCTCTGTACCGTATGCACCAGATCGCGCTGCACGGCTACTTTAAAACCGGGCTGATGATGCTGGTGGGCAGAATCAACCGCGTGATCCGCCCGCGTCTGAAGTTGCACTAATCTTTCACTCCCTCCGGGCCTTCCGGAGGGAGTTTTTAGCATATCGTGCTGCAGATCACAGAATGCGTGCTTAAGAGTTCTCCTAAATAGAATGTATCTCCCCTCATCGCCCCTTTTTTAATCCTTTATCTGATTGGCGAAGCCGTACCTCCATTGCAAAATTGTTACCAATAGCAACAAAGGAGGAAGTCCCGTGAATAAATCAATGTTGGCGGGTATAGGGATTGGCGTCGCGGCTGCGCTAGGTGTGGCCGCCGTTGCCAGTCTGAACGTATTAGATCGCGGCCCGCAGTATGCACAGGTAGTTTCTGCTACACCGATTAAAGAAACTGTGAAAACCCCTCGTCAGGAGTGCCGCAACGTCTCCGTGACTCACCGCCGTCCGGTTCAGGATGAAAACCGTATTGCCGGCTCTGTTCTGGGTGCGGTAGCAGGTGGGGTCATTGGTCACCAGTTTGGTGGTGGCCGTGGTAAAGATGTGGCGACCGTGGTCGGCGCGCTGGGCGGTGGCTATGCCGGTAACCAGGTGCAGGGCGCGATGCAGGATAACGATACCTACACTACGACTCAGCAACGCTGCAAAACCGTCTATGACAAGTCGGAAAAAATGCTGGGTTATGACGTGACGTACAAAATTGGCGATCAGCAGGGCAAAATCCGCATGGATAAAGACCCGGGCACGCAAATCCCTCTGGATGGAAATGGCCAGCTGGTTCTGAATAACAAAGTGTAAAAAAGATGTTCTCTGAATTTAGCTCCTCATGCGCTCAGGCTGAGGAGCTTTTTTTTGCTTCAGATTTTAAGTAGCTCAGGCCACAGCCGCAGCGTGGTGTCGCTAATATTCTGCAGTTTTTCCAGAGTGGCCCCTTCACGGGCGCTGATCGACATCCCCTGCAAAATACAGCTCAGGTACTGCGCCAGCACCTGAGGGTTACAGTGTGCAGGGATTTCACCGCGCTGCTGGCGCTGAGCCAGAAACGCGCTCAGCGTCTCCTCCTGCATGGCATGACGCGATTTCACCGTATTGGCGATCTCTTTAGACGACGCCGCAAGGGTAGCAGAGGTGTTAATCATAAAGCAGCCCGCAGGCGTGTCTTTACTGGTGAAGCAGGTTGCTACGGCGGTGAAGTAGTCTCGCAGAGCCTGTTCAACGCTTTTCTCTTCACAAAAAAGCTGGGCTTCGTGTTTCGCCGCAAAGCGCGAAATGTACCTGTCCAGCACTGCCCTGAACAGCCCCTCTTTATTGGTAAATTCAGCATACAGCGTAGGCGCTTTGGCTCCGGTGGCTTCTACCAGATCGGAAAGCGAGGTCGCTTCATACCCATGTTGCCAGAAGAGAGTCATGGCCTTATCAAGCGCTGCATCCCTGTCAAACACTTTTGGTCGGCCACGGCTTTTCTTAGCACAACTCGTGACATCGGTTGTCATTTGCCGTTGGTCCTCTGTTGGTTTGTTGAATAACCATTATAAAAATAAACGCAAGGCATCACCAGCGCTGAATGCTTAAAAATAAATTAATCATATGAGTATGAAAAATAACGACTTTAAAATTAAGTTAACGCTCGTTATGAAATTATGTTGACGCGTGAGCTGGATCACATTTATGATTTACCTATCGATCGTTAACTAAATGACTAACGACCTCCAAATTCATCTGCTAAAGGTAAACATCATGAAAAACGTAAAAACCCTCATCGCTGCCGCCGTTTTGAGCTCACTCTCTTTCGCAAGCTTTGCTGCTGTTGAAGTGCAATCCACCCCAGCTGACCAGCATAAAGTCGGGACTATCTCCGCATCGGCCGGGACTAACCTGGGTTCGCTGGAAGATCAGCTGGCACAAAAAGCGCAAGAGATGGGTGCGAAATCTTTCCGTATTACCTCAGTGACCGGTCCTAACACGCTGCACGGCACGGCTGTAATCTACAAATAAGCCGGGCATAAACCCTCATTTATGCCACTGCAATAAAAAACGCCCTGCTTATGCAGGGCGTTTTTCTTTCTGTATTACAGCGGCTGTTGGACGACATCGTGATGTCGGGTGACATCAGTCGGCATGCCTGAACGGGCTTCCATTGCGCGCTCCATGACTGTGCCATCGGTATTCGCATTCGTTTTGAAGCTCACCATTGCGGCGTTCAGACTAATAGGTAATGTCTGCGGGTCATCGCCTAAGTTTTTCGATAACGGCTGGTGAATTTCAACCAGCCGCACGCCGCCGGGCTCCTCAGAAACTTTAATCGGCGTATTAATAATATTTACTTTGGTCCCCGGCGTAACGACGTTAAACAGCGTTTTGATATCATCATCGCGCAGACGAATACAGCCGGAGCTGACGCGCATGCCGATGCCAAAATCCGCATTCGTTCCATGCAGCAGATAGACCCCACCGTAAGCCGCCAGGCGGATCGCGTGATGTCCCATCGGGTTATCCGGGCCTGCCGGCACCACGGCGGGGAGGTCAATGCCCTGTGCTTTATAACGGGCACGAATATTAGCCGTCGGGGTCCAGGTTGGGTTCGCGCGTTTATCCGAGACGGTGGTGACCATCGTCGGCGTTAGCGTGTCGCCGCCCAGCTGGCCAATCCCGATAGGGTAGACGGTCACTTCATTTTTACCCGGCGGGTAATAATAGAGACGTAGCTCTGCCAGATTGATTACCATCCCCTCGCGCGGGGCGTCCGGCAGGATAGTTTGTAACGGGATGGTCAATACGCTGCCCGCGCGCGGGACGTACGGGTCGACGCCAGGGTTAGCCTGCAGCAGAGCCAGAAAACCGACGTTATATTTTTTGGCAATCGCTTCCAGAGAACCGCCATTGTTTTCAACGACATGAAAGCGGTTTTCCCCCACAACCTTGCTGCCGGGCGGTGGAAGTGGCCAGGTGTTTGCACGAGCGGGAAGCGCAACCGCAACGGTCGCTGCCAGCGCAAACAAGGTCATCCAGCGGGTAAAACGCGAAGAGGTCATCATCACCATAGTCCATATAAATGATAAGGTTATTGTTTTATAAGGCGTTAAAGATAATTATGGCGAATGGGTGTGTCGGGAAGATCGGGTGAAGTGCAAAGAGTTTGTAAATTGTCCCCCCGGTAGCACGGTGCTAACGGGGGGAAAGGCTGGCTACGCGATCGCGTTCTCTTCCAGCTGACGCATAAAATTGCGCACCCAGTCCATACGGTTTTTGCGCTCAGTCAGTTCCTGGGTAAATTTCAGACGCGTTGGACCATCCAGACGGAAATGCTGCGGCTGTTTTTGCAGCAGACCAATCAACCACACCGGGTTGACGTGGTTCTTCTCGGCGAATTCAATCACGCCGCCTTTTTCGTTGCCTTCAAGCTTACGAATGCCGAGCTTCTGTGCCTGCTGGCGCAGGCGAGCGATATCCAGCAGATTTCTCGCCGCATCGGGCAGCAGACCAAAGCGATCGATCAACTCAACCTTGATCTCTTCAAGCTCGTTCTCCTTCTTCGCACTGGCGATGCGCTTGTAGAACGACAGTCGGGTATTCACATCCGGAATGAAATCGTCCGGCAGCAGAGAAGGCATACGCAGCTCGACCTCGGTCTGCTGGCTGGTGAGATCTTCCAGCGACGGCTCGCGTCCGGCCTTCAGGGCATCAACCGCGTTTTCCAGCAGCTCCATATAGAGCGAGAAGCCGATGGTCTCCATCGAGCCGCTCTGGTCCTCACCCAGCAGTTCACCGGCGCCGCGGATCTCGAGATCGTGTGTCGCCAGCGCAAAGCCTGCGCCGAGGTCTTCCAGCGAGGCGATGGCTTCCAGACGCTTTTGTGCGTCGGTGGTCATCGCTTTCGGATGCGGCGTCAGCAGCCAGGCGTAGGCCTGATGGTGCGAACGCCCGACGCGGCCGCGCAGTTGATGGAGCTGCGCCAGACCGAAGTGATCCGCGCGTTCGATGATAATCGTATTCGCCGTCGGGATATCAATACCGGTTTCAATGATGGTGGTGCACACCAGCACGTTAAAGCGCTGGTGGTGGAAGTCGTTCATCACCCGTTCCAGCTCGCGCTCGCGCATCTGCCCGTGACCGATAGCAATGCGCGCTTCCGGTACCAGCTCCGCCAGCCGATCTGCCGCTTTCTGAATATTTTCCACGTCGTTGTAGAGGTAGTACACCTGCCCCCCGCGCAGCACTTCACGCAGAATGGCCTCACGGACCACCAGATTATCGTACTCGCGAACAAAGGTTTTTACCGCCAGACGACGTGCCGGCGGCGTAGCAATAATCGACAGATCGCGCATGCCGCTCATCGCCATGTTCAGGGTTCGCGGGATCGGCGTTGCGGTCAGGGTCAGGATATCGACGTCGGCGCGCATCGCTTTGATGCGTTCTTTATGACGTACCCCGAAGCGGTGCTCTTCGTCGACGATCAGCAGCCCCAGATCTTTCCACTTCACGTCGCTTTGCAGCAGCTTGTGGGTGCCGATCAGAATGTCGATTTTACCCTCGCTGGCCTGTTCCAGGATCTGCGTCTGTTCTTTGGTGCTGCGAAAACGCGAGAGCATCTCGATACGTACCGGCCAGTTGGCGAAACGGTCGCGGAAGTTGTCGAAGTGCTGCTGAGCGAGCAGGGTGGTCGGCACCAGCACCGCCACCTGCTTGTTGTTTTCAACCGCAAGGAAGGCGGCGCGCATCGCCACTTCGGTTTTACCGAAGCCGACGTCGCCGCAGACTAAGCGGTCCATTGCCAGCGGCTGGCACATATCGCTCAGCACGGCGTTAATGGCCTGAGCCTGATCCGGCGTGGTTTCAAACGGGAAGCTGTCGCAGAACAGCTGGTACTGTTCTTTATCATGTTTAAAGGCGAAGCCCTCTTTGGCCGCGCGCTGCGCGTAGATATCCAGCAGTTCGGCTGCCACGTCGCGCACTTTTTCCGCGGCTTTCTGGCGCGCGCGCGCCCAGGCATCTCCGCCCAGCTTATGCAGCGGCGCATTGTCTTCGGCACCGCCCGCATAGCGGCTGATGAGGTGCAGGGAGGAGACCGGGACATACAGTTTGGCGTCGTTAGCATAGGTCAGCATCAGGTATTCACCTTTGATACCGCCCGCTTCCAGCGTGGTCATCCCTTGATAACGCCCAACCCCATGCTCCAGGTGAACAATCGGCTGGCCCGGATGCAGCTCGGCCAGGTTCCGGATCAGCGTGTCCGGATTGATGGTACGACGGCTGTCCTGGCGGCGACGCGCGACGCGCTCACCGAGCAGATCGCTTTCGCAAATCAGCGCCAGGTTGTTGAGTGTATCAATAAACCCGTGCTCGGCGGCGCCAATCATCAGGTAACGACCGTTTCCGGTCGCCTCGCTCAGACGCAGGATGCGCTTCGGCGCAACTTTAATGCGCCCCAGCAGTTCACCTAAAGCTTCGCGGCGGCCTTCACTCTCAACGGAGAACACCACCGGCCCGGTAAAGGATTCCAGGAACTTGCGCAGATTATCCAGCGGTGATTTCTGCTGTGCCTGAACGGCCAGGTCCGGCAGCGTCCGGAAGGCGAGGTTGGTGTTGGCAGCTTTATCGGCAAGCGAATCGGTTTTGAGCTGCAGTCGCGGCCAGCGCTTCAGCTCGGCGTTGAGCTCGTCGGTACGCAGCCACAGCGCTTCCGGCGGCAGCAGCGGACGCATCGGGTCAACGCCCCGGCTTTCAAAGCGGGCGCGGGTTTCGCTTTCAAAGCGGCTGGCGCTGGCGTCGATATCGCCGGTGTTAACAATCAGCGTATTCGCCGGGAAGTAGCTGAACAGGGCAGGCAGCGGCTCGTTGAAGAACAGCGGCTGCCAGTATTCGATCCCGGCAGGAAGCGTGCCTTTACTGACCTGCTGGTAAATATGTTCGGCGTCGCGCTTCACCTCGAACTTATCGCGCCACTGGCTGCGGAACAGTTCGATAGCGGTTTTGTCCGTCGGGAACTCATGCGCGGGCAGTAAATTGATGGACTCCACTTCTTCCAGCGTGCGCTGCGTGTCGGCGTCGAATACGCGCAGACTATCGATTTCATCATCGAAAAAGTCCAGACGATACGGCTGGTCGCTGCCCATCGGGTAAAGGTCGAGCAACGCGCCGCGGGTTGCGTATTCCCCGTGCTCCATTACCTGGTCGACGTGGCGATAACCGGCACCGTCAAGCTGCGAGCGCAGGGCATCGCGGGACAGGCGCTGGCCTTTTTTCATCACCAGCGCGTGGCCATGCAGATAGCTGTGTGGACAGACGCGCTGCATCAGGGTGTTCACCGGAACAATCAGCACGCCGCGCTGCATGGTCGGCAGCTGATAGAGCGTCGACAGGCGCGAGGAGATGATCTCCTGATGCGGAGAGAAGCTGTCATACGGCAGTGTTTCCCAGTCGGCCAGGCTGAACACCAGGCTATCGGTGAACTGGCGAATTTCGTCGTGCAGGCGCAGAGCGTTTTGCATATCCGGGGCAACCAGTA
Organism: Lelliottia nimipressuralis; assembly: GCF_004402045.1. Lineage (GTDB taxonomy): Bacteria > Pseudomonadota > Gammaproteobacteria > Enterobacterales > Enterobacteriaceae > Enterobacter > Enterobacter chinensis. Next base: position 76,229 of record NZ_SOMG01000030.1, read on the forward strand.
TCACCGGGCCAGGATGGCGCTCGGCGATTTCCGCCACCAGCGTGGCGCATGCCGCGCCCGTGAGTTCACCCAGCTGGCGCTGGTCACCCGCTTTGACAGGTAAGGAATAACGATAGTGTTCAGGCATGGCTATGTCAGAGTCTCTTATGGATATACCAACAGTATTGGGGCATATCACTGATACGCAATGTCTTTATTATCCTCGATCGTTTTACATAAGCAAATCGTAACCGCACGGCAGGGCTAAACGCCCCCGAAACGGGGGCGGAGAGGGCATTAACGCGTTGAAGGTGACAGGGGCAGCGTAGACGGAGGAGAGAAGAAAACGTCCCCAAACAGCGCGGTAGAGATTTTACGCACCCCGAGCCCTGCAAGGGTACAGATAAGCAGGCTGGCAAACGGGTAGACCAGAATTAAGCCCAGCTCTGCCCAGACCGGCCACGAGGCGGCATTCATCTCGCCAATCAGGAACAGGCTAAAGGCCTCGATTAAGATGCGGTGGGTGGTATAAATCGCAATGGTGTTTGAGCCAATCACATTCAGCAGATTGTTCGGGTGAACGGCATAGCGCTGCTCAAGGCTGTAGAACAGCTTCATGATCAACACAATCGACAGCAATGAGAGCAACAGCGGAACGTTAGCAAACCACAGCACCACGGAGACGGCAGCGAAAGCACCGGTAACCAGCCAGATGCGGAGCAGGTTGACGCTTTTCATCCACGCCATCAGCTCTGCGCCGTACCACGCCCCGAGGCTGTAGTAGATCATGTTACGGACTACGCTGTTCATGCCCCACCACGGCAGCGGCAGGAAGTTGATCGCGATGCTCGCCAGTGCCAACAGTCCCAGTACCGGCAGCTTCCAGCGGCTGAGCAGTTTACACAGCGTGAAGTACACCACCAGGGCATACAGATACCACAGGCTGGTGCTGGCGGTGAGCATCCCCAGCACAAATCCTGAGAGCGAGTCGGCGTAGGCCGCGTTCGACGAGGTGGCAAGCTCACGCTCGGGCGCCAGCCAGGCGTTCAGGTGGGTCAGCGCCTGCCATTGCAGGACGCCCCACAGCGCCAGGACCCAGACAATGCTCCAGATCCGTTTGTCGAGACTGGTTCGCCAGCCCACCTCGTCAATATAACGACGGATCAGATAGCCGGAAATAAAGAAGAAGACCGGCATACGGAACGGTGCGAGATAGAGGTTAAAATAGACCCAGCATTTGGCGAGAAGCCCGGAGAACGGGTGTTGCAGCCCGACCAGATGCGGATAAAACGTGATAACCGAATGATAGATAACCACCAGGCAAATACACAGCCCTTTTATCTGGTTAATCCATAATGCTTTTTGCTTCATTGTTCGCCACTACCTTATTGCCATAAACGAACGAGCAATTGTTCTAAAACGAAACCAGGATGTAATGGGTAACAGTCTGTATCAGGAGGTTTTTCGGAAAAGGTGGAGGTTGCGAGGTGTGGTTTCAGACATTAGCATCCTGATTTATCTGAATTTTTCGGAAAAATGATTACCAAAGCTTACTGTTTCAGTCATTTACGCTAAACGGATTCGCTTATATACTCGTGGGTCTGCTATCAGCAAACAGACGGATTTCATGTACCAACCTGTCGCACTCTTCATAGGCTTACGTTACATGCGTGGGCGCGCCGCGGACCGCTTCGGTCGCTTTGTCTCCTGGCTTTCGACTATTGGCATTACGCTTGGCGTGATGGCACTGGTGACGGTGCTTTCCGTCATGAATGGCTTTGAGCGCGAGCTGCAAAACAACATCCTGGGGCTGATGCCGCAGGCCGTACTCTCATCTACTAACGGTTCGGTTAACCCGCAGCAGCTGCCGGAAAGCGCGGCGAAGTTACAGGGTGTCACGCGCGTTGCGCCGTTGACGACCGGCGACGTGGTGCTGCAAAGCGCCCGAAGCGTGGCGGTCGGCGTGATGCTGGGTATTAACCCGGCGCAAAACGACCCGCTGACGCCTTACCTGGTTAACGTGAAGCAGACCGATCTCGAAGCCGGAAAATACAACGTTATTTTAGGTGAACAGCTTGCCGGCCAGCTTGGCGTCAACCGTGGCGACCAGCTGCGCGTGATGGTGCCCTCAGCCAGCCAGTTTACGCCGATGGGTCGCCTGCCAAGCCAGCGTCTGTTCACCGTAATTGGTACCTTTGCTGCCAACAGCGAAGTCGATGGTTACCAGATGCTGGTTAACATCCAGGACGCATCACGCCTGATGCGTTATCCGGCAGGGAATATCACTGGCTGGCGCCTGTGGCTCGACGCGCCGCTGAAGGTCGATACGCTCAGCCAGCAAAAGCTGCCGGACGGCACGAAATGGCAGGACTGGCGCGAGCGTAAAGGCGAACTTTTCCAGGCCGTTCGCATGGAAAAAAACATGATGGGGCTGCTGCTGAGCCTGATCGTGGCCGTAGCTGCCTTTAACATCATCACCTCGCTGGGCCTGATGGTCATGGAAAAACAGGGCGAAGTCGCCATTCTGCAAACCCAGGGGCTCACGCCGCGCCAGATCATGGCGGTCTTTATGGTGCAGGGCGCGAGCGCCGGGATTATCGGGGCGTTGCTCGGGGCGGCGCTGGGCGCGCTGCTTGCCAGCCAGCTTAATAACTTAATGCCGATCATTGGCGCGCTGCTTGATGGCGCGGCGCTGCCGGTGGCTATCGAGCCGCTGCAGGTGGTCGGTATTGCGCTGGCCGCGATGGCCATTGCGCTGCTTTCTACGCTTTATCCTTCCTGGCGCGCCGCCGCCACCCAACCCGCTGAGGCTTTACGTTATGAATAAGATCCTGTTGCAATGCGACAACCTGTCCAAACGCTATCAGGAAGGCTCTGTGCAGACTGACGTGCTGCACAATGTGAGCTTCAGCGTGGGTGAAGGCGAGATGATGGCGATTGTCGGTAGCTCTGGCTCCGGCAAAAGTACCTTATTACACCTGCTGGGCGGGCTGGATACCCCAACCAACGGCGACGTGATTTTCTCCGGCCAGCCGATGAGCAAAATGTCCTCCGCGGCGAAGGCCGAGCTGCGTAACCGCGAACTCGGTTTTATCTACCAGTTCCACCACCTGCTGCCGGATTTCACGGCGCTGGAAAACGTGGCGATGCCGCTGCTGATCGGTAAAAAGAAACCGGCAGAAATTAATACCCGCGCCAGCGACATGCTTAAAGCGGTAGGGCTGGGCCATCGCGGTAGCCACCGTCCGTCGGAGCTTTCTGGCGGCGAGCGCCAGCGCGTGGCGATTGCCCGCGCGCTGGTGAACAATCCGCGTCTGGTGCTGGCGGATGAACCTACCGGTAACCTGGATGCGCGCAATGCGGATAGTATTTTCCAGCTCCTGGGCGAGCTGAACGCCTCGCAGGGCACCGCATTTCTGGTTGTAACCCACGATCTGCAACTGGCAAAACGCATGGGGCGCCAGCTTGAGATGCGCGACGGCCATCTGAATGCAGAACTGACCCTGATGGGAGCGGAGTAATGGCTTCACCGTTATCGTTACTCATTGGGCTACGCTTTAGCCGCGGTCGCCGTCGCGGCGGTATGGTGTCGCTGATCTCCGTCATTTCGACCATCGGTATCGCCCTGGGTGTGGCGGTGCTGATTGTCGGCCTGAGCGCCATGAACGGCTTCGAGCGTGAGCTGAATAACCGCATTCTGGCGGTGGTGCCGCACGGTGAAATCGAACCGGTTAACCAGCCCTGGAGCAACTGGAGCGATGCCCTGACCAAAGTGGAAAAGGTCCCGGGCATCGCCGCTGCCGCACCCTATATTAACTTTACCGGGCTGGTGGAGAGCGGGGTAAACCTGCGCGCCATTCAGGTGAAAGGGGTGAACCCCGTCCAGGAAGAACGCCTGAGCGCGCTGCCGAAATATGTGCAGAACGGCGCGTGGGCGAACTTTAAGGCCGGCGAGCAGCAAATCATCATGGGTAAAGGCGTTGCCGATGCCCTGAAAGTGAAGCAGGGCGACTGGGTGTCGATCATGATCCCGAACGCCAGCGCCGATCACAAACTGCAGCAGCCTAAACGCGTGCGCCTGCACGTCACCGGTATTCTTCAACTGAGCGGTCAACTTGACCATAGCTTTGCAATGGTGCCGATGGAGGATGCTCGCCAGTATCTCGACATGGGCGACAGCGTAACGGGCATTGCCATCAAGGTTAACTACGTCTTTAACGCCAACAAACTGGTACGCGACGCGGGCAGCGTGACCAATAACTATGTCTACATCAAGAGCTGGATCGGCACTTACGGCTATATGTACCGTGATATCCAGATGATCCGCGCCATTATGTATCTGGCGATGGTGCTGGTGATTGGTGTCGCGTGCTTTAATATCGTCTCGACGCTGGTGATGGCGGTCAAAGACAAGAGCGGTGACATTGCCGTACTGCGTACCCTGGGGGCGAAAGACGGTCTTATTCGCGCCATCTTCGTTTGGTACGGTTTGCTGGCAGGGCTGTTTGGCAGCCTGTGCGGCGTGGTAATTGGCGTGGTGGTTTCCCTGCAGTTGACGCCGATTATCAACGGCATTGAAAAGCTCATTGGCCACCAGTTCCTGTCGGGTGACATCTATTTTATTGACTTCCTGCCGTCTGAACTGCACTGGCTGGACGTTTTTTATGTGCTGGTTACAGCACTTTTACTGAGTCTGCTGGCAAGCTGGTATCCGGCGCGTCGCGCAAGCCGAATTGATCCGGCGAGGGTATTAAGTGGCCAGTAATTACGTCATGATCTAGCGGCTTTCGGGCCGCCAGGTTAAAAGAGGAATGCGTTATGTATTACGGATTTGATATTGGCGGCACCAAGATTGCGCTCGGCGTGTTTGATAAAGACCTCAAACTGCAGTGGGAAACCCGCGTTCCCACGCCGCGCGAAAGCTACGACGATTTTTTAACCGCCATTGCCGCGCTGGTGGCGCAGGCCGATGAACGCTTTGGCGTGAAAGGCAGCGTCGGCATTGGTATTCCGGGTATGCCCGAAACTGACGACGGCACGCTGTATGCCGCCAACGTTCCTGCTGCCAGCGGTAAACCGCTGCGCGCCGATCTCTCTGCACTCCTTGAACGCGACGTGCGTTTAGACAACGATGCCAATTGCTTTGCACTCTCTGAAGCCTGGGATGATGAATTCCGTCAATATCCGCTGGTAATGGGACTGATCCTCGGCACCGGCGTCGGCGGGGGGATCGTGATCAACGGAAAACCAATCACCGGGCGCAGCTACATCACCGGCGAATTTGGTCATATTCGCTTGCCGGTGGACGCGCTGGACGTCGTCGGACGTGATTTTCCGCTGACCCGCTGCGGCTGCGGCCAGCACGGCTGTATTGAGAACTATCTCTCCGGCCGCGGGTTTGCATGGCTTTACGAACACTTCTATCATCAGAAACTTGAGGCCCCTCAAATCATTACCCTGTGGGAGCAAGATGATGCGCAGGCGCGTGAGCACGTCGAGCGCTATCTGGATCTGCTGGCGGTATGTCTGGGAAATATTCTCACCATCGTTGACCCGGATCTGCTGGTGATAGGGGGAGGGCTTTCAAACTTTACCGCGATTACGGAACGCTTGTCCGGGCGTTTGCCCCGACATTTATTGCCGGTCGCCCGCGTGCCGCGTATTGAACGCGCGCGACACGGGGACGCAGGAGGCATGCGCGGAGCCGCATTCCTTCATCTCACCGATTAGTTTACGAGGTTTCTATGCTGTCGCGTCGCCAGGGTCGACTCAGCCGTTTTCGCAAAAACAAACGCCGCTTACGTGAGCGCTTGCGCCAGCGGATTTTTTTCAGAGACAGAATGATGCCAGAAGCGATGGATAAACCCAGAGTGGTGGTGCTGACAGGGGCGGGGATCTCCGCCGAGTCAGGAATTCGAACCTTCCGCGCGGCGGACGGGTTGTGGGAAGAACACCGCGTGGAGGATGTAGCCACGCCGGAAGGCTTTGCCCGCGATCCGGATCTCGTGCAGGCGTTTTACAATGCCCGCCGTCGCCAGCTTCTCCAGCCAGAGATTGCACCAAATGCGGCGCATCTGGCGCTGGCGAAGCTGGAAGAGGCGCTGGGCGATCGTTTTCTGCTGGTGACGCAGAATATCGACAACCTGCACGAGCGGGCCGGCAATAAGAACATCATCCATATGCACGGTGAGCTGCTCAAGGTTCGCTGCGCCTGGAGCGGTCAGGTGCTGGACTGGAAAGAGGACGTGCTGCCAGAGGATAAATGCCACTGCTGCCAGTTCCCGTCGCGCCTGCGTCCGCACGTGGTCTGGTTTGGCGAAATGCCGCTGGGGATGGATGAGATCTACAGCGCGCTGGCGATGGCAGACGTGTTTATCGCCATCGGCACATCCGGTCATGTTTACCCGGCGGCAGGGTTTGTTCACGAAGCGCGCTTGCACGGTGCGCATACGGTAGAACTTAATCTGGAGCCCAGCCAGGTGGGCAGCGAGTTTGAAGAGAAGCACTATGGCCTGGCAAGCGCGGTCGTTCCGGAGTTTGTCGACAAGCTGCTGAAAGGGCTGTAACGGCAATCGCGTGAAAAGGCACCCGTCCTGCGGGTGCCTTATTATTTATGAATGAAAGAACGCCAGCGTCTTCTCCAGCGATTTAGCCTGTTCATCCAGCGAGAGTGCCGCCGCAGAGATCTGCTGAACCAGAGAGGCGTTCTGCTGGGTGGTGCTGTCCATCTGATTGACGGCGGTGCTGACCTGGCTAATCCCCCGATTCTGCTCGTCCAGCGCCTGAACAATATCGTTGATGACCAGATGCACATGCGACACCGCCTCAATCACCTGCTTCATCATCACGCCGGTTTCATTGACCAGCTCAACGCCTTTGCTGACGCGGCCTGAGGACTCGGCAATCAGCTGAGAGATCTCTTTTGCCGCATTAGCGCTTCGCTGGGCAAGATTGCGCACTTCGCCTGCCACCACCGCAAAACCGCGCCCCTGCTCGCCCGCGCGTGCGGCTTCAACGGCAGCATTCAGCGCCAGGATATTGGTCTGGAAGGCGATGCCATCGACGATGCTGTTAATCTCACCGATCTTACGTGCGCTCTCATCAATCTCCCCGATCACAACGACCACGTCGTTCACCAGCGTTTCGCCATGCCCGGCGAGGCTTGCGGCGCGATCGGTCAGCGTGGTGGCCTTGTGCGCGTTGTCGGCGTTATTCTTCACCGTGACCGAAATCTCTTCCATGCTGGCTGCCGTTTCAACAATTGCCGCCGCCTGTTCTTCGGTACGTGAGGCGAGGTCAAGGTTGCCCGCCGAAATTTCGCTGGTGCCGCCGTGCACGGAATGGCTGGCTTCGCTGATATTATCGACGATGCGCTTGAGCTGCATCTGCATGGTGTGCAGGGCATAAAAAATACTGTGGGTATCCCCGGAACGAACCGGGATGGTGTTGTTCAGATCTCCCCGGGCAACGGCCAGGGCGATCCCGGCGGCCTCCGAAGGTTCCCCTCCAACCGGGCGGTCAACTTTGCGGGTAAAGATCTGGGCCATCACCAGGCTAACCGCAACGATACTTAACACCATCATGGCGATGGCTTTCAGTAAAAATGCGCGCGCTTCGGCCATCACTTCGCTGACCGGGGTGACAATGGCGAGTTTCCACGGAGTCTGGCTATTACCGACGGCGATCTCCTGCCAGGTGATAAACGCATCCTCTTTCAGCAGCGGATCGTTTTCCCGGATAACCTCATGACCCGCAATCTGGCCCGCGTAAGGCTTGCCTGCAGCACGTTTGTCCGGGCTGGACACCACGTTGTTGCCTGCGGAAAGGAGCAGGGCGTAGCCTGTTCCGTTCCACGGTTTAATCGCCCCGATCGTCGATTGCAGCGTGGCAAGGGAGAAGTCAGAGGTGACCGAACCCAGGAACTGGCCGTCATGCATGATGGGGGCGGCAATCGAGGTGAGCATCACGTCTACGCCGTTGTAGGGGTAAATATAGGGCTCGATGATCACTTCTTTATGCCGTTGTTTCGGCAGCAAATAATAATCCCCGCTGCCGGGCGTTTCGATATCCGTCAGCAGGTGTAATGCCGGTTTGCCGGTGGCGTCGCGGTCGACGTAGCGGGCGTAACGCCCGCCAGGATCTTCCCCGCTTTGACCGGCAAAGGTGGCATCTTTATCGTCGAACGCGTTGGGCTCAAAGGCCATCGACATCGAGAGAAACTGTGGGTGAGCGGAGAGGTAGTGGATGAGCAGCTGATTAAGGCTCTGACGATCGGTCACGCCCGCTTCTCGCAGCGCCAGGGCGCTGTTGCCCATATCCCGGGCGGCCGCCAGGGCAGAATCCAGCTGTTTACTGACCTGCAACGATTGCACCTCAGCAATTTGACGGATATGTTTTTTGGCCAGAACCTCCTGCTTCGCCATCCACTGCCACATCATAAACCCGATCGTTGCCGTAAAGCCCACCGTCACGGTGAGGAAAATGGACAATAGCATCAACGTCTTGACTCTTATTTTTTGTTTTCGGACCATGGCGTCTTTCATTCTCATCTCCCGTAATGTCGTGCATGTCGGGCAGGCACTCAGTACTTATCGGATATTTCAGCCTCTTTCTGTAGAGCGCCGGATATATTTAATTTAAATTCCATAATATTAAATCCCGTTAATTAGTGTGGATGCTTTTATTTTGTGCATTCAATCAAAATAGCGCTCGATAATGCTCGTTATCGTGGTGTAGAAAGAGGATGCTAATAAATATAAAGTTGTAGAGGAGGATGGGATATGTACGGATTTATCGCGAGGCAACCCATTTTTAACCCTGAGATGAATACGGTAGCCTACGAGCTGCTCTTCAGAGATGGGATGACAAACCGCTTTCCGGATGTGTCGGCGGAATACGCCACATCCAGAATGATATCAGACCAGTTTTTATGTGTGCCGTCCCAGCGCATCGCCGGGGCACATACGTCGTTTATTAATTTCCCTTCAAGAATGGTCATCGACCGCAGTGGTGAAGCGCTCGATAAAGAGAGCGTGGTCATTGAGATCCTTGAAGATGCTGTGCCGGGGGCAGAGCTACTGCAGGCCGTTAGGGAGATGAATGCGCACGGCTATCAGTTTGCGCTTGATGATTTCACCCTTGCACCGGAATGGGATGCTTTTTTACCTTATATTTCGATACTGAAATTCGATGTCAGAAATTATACCTTAGCGCAAATTAAAGAGTATCTAAGTGAGCGTAAAAATCTGACCGGGCATATTAAATATCTCGCTGAAAAAATTGAGACTAAAGAGGAATTCGAACAATACCGGAAAGAAGGTTTTTCTTTGTTTCAGGGCTATTTTTTCTGCCGTCCGGAGGTCATTAAATATAAACGGTTGTCGCAAAATCAGCTGGCGATTTTCCGTCTGCAAATGGAAGTTGGGCGCAATAAACCTGATTTTCGGATCATCGAGTCGTTGATAAAAACCGACCTGACGCTGTCCTGGAAAATCATGCGTTACATGAAGCACACCGCATTTAAACATATCGGTGCCTGTAATTTCAGCAAGTTAACCCTGAGTGAAGTGCTCAGATACCTTGGTGAAAACCAGCTGAGACGGTTTGTTGCCGTTGTGGTCCTGGCAAGCGCGGGCAATGACACCGTCAGCGAGCTTTACCCGTTGAGTATGATGCGCGGTAAGTTCTGCGAGCTGATTGCTGAGACGATGAAGGAACCGGCGCTGGCTGAAAATGCGTTCATGTGCGGCCTGTTTTCACTGCTCGATACCCTGCTTGAGCTGCCGATGGCAGAGCTGATGAAGCAAATTGCGGTGCCGCAGAATGTGAGCAACGCGCTGTGCCATCAGGAGGGGCGGTTAGCCGATATCATTAATCTTTGCCGCTACTATGAACAGCAGCAGTGGGATGAGGCGACCGGGATCCGTCAGGCGCTGGGTCTGTCCGATGAGGACGTGGTCGAGGCGATGAGAAGGGCAACGATCTGGGCTGGGGAGAATGCGGTCAGTTAATCCTTCCTCACGCCAAACAGGCGGCGTGAGGAAGAGCGCGATACGGTTTATCGGCCCGCTTTTAATTTCTGGTAATACTCTTCGTAGAGGCGGCTGGCGTCGCCGACGTCGTTCTGCCATTCACCTTTACTGATGGTTTTGGCATCCGGATAAAGCGATTTATCGTTCGCCACTTCAGGCTTCAGCAGCTTGCGCGCAGCCAGGTTTGGCGTCGGGTAGCCAATCGTCTCAGCAACCTGTTTCGCCACGTCCGGGCGCAGCAGGAAGTTAATCAACTTCATCGCGCCATCCACGTTTTTCGCATTGGCAGGGATAGCGAGGCTATCCATCCAGAAGATCCCGCCTTCCTTCGGCCAGACCACCTCAAGCGGCGTACCGGCCTGGCGGGCAACATACGCGGAGCCGTTCCACACCATCCCCAGATTCACTTCGCCTTCCATATACGGGTTTGCCGGGTTGTCAGAGTTGAATGCCGCCACGTTAGGCATCAGCTTTTTCAGCTCGTTATACGCCGCTTCAATCTCTTTTGGGTCCGTCGTGTTGCCTGAGTAGCCCAGTTTACGCAGCGCGACCTGGAACACTTCGCGCGCATCGTCGGTTAACAACAGGCTCCCTTTGTATTCCGGTTTCCACAGGTCGGCCCAGCTGGTGACCGTTTTAGGATCGAGGGCATCGCCGTTGACGCCAATCGCGGTCGCGCCCCAGATATATGGAATGGAGTAGTCGTTATTGGGATCGAACGGTTTGTTAAGCATCTCCGGATCGAGATTTGAAAAATTGGTTAGCTTCGTTTTATCGATCTTCTGAATCATCCCCTCTTTGCGCATTTTGTCGACAAAATAGGTGGAAGGCACGACCAGATCGTACGCGCCGTCTTTGTACGTTTTCAGCTTGGCGTACATGGTTTCATTCGACTCGTAGGTCGAGTAGATAACCTTGATACCCGTCTCCTTCGTGAACTGTTCCAGCAGGCCCGGCGGCACATACTCGGTCCAGTTGTAGAAGTAGAGCGTTTTGCTGTCATCAGCGTGCGCGGCACCCATTCCAAGCACCAGTGCCGCAGCGGCGAGCATTTTTTTCATTTCATTGTCCCCTGAGATTTTGTTTTATCACGAGCAATAAGCTGGCTGGCAATGACCAGCACCAGCGAGAACACCAGCAGAATGGTCGCCAGCGCGTTCACCTCAGGCGAGACGCCGACTTTTACCATCGAATAGATCTTCAGTGGCAGAATTTCGTAGCTCGGCCCGGTCACGAAAGAGGAGACCACCACGTCATCCATCGACAACGTGAAGCTGAGCAGCCATCCCGCCGCGACGGCGGGCATCGCCAGCGGCAGGATGATTTTGCGCAGGATGGTCATCTCGCTGGCACCCAAATCTTTCGCCGCCTCCAGCATGCGCACGTCGAACCCTTTCAGGCGCGCAAAGACCGTCACCACCACAAACGGCAGGCAGAAGGTGATATGGGAGAACAGCAGTGACCAGAAGCCAAGCTGCACGCCCAGCAGCATAAACAGCACCAGTAGCGAAATGGCCATCACGATGTCCGGTGACATCATCACCACAAACAGCATGCCGCTGACGAACGGTTTGCCGCGAAAGCGATAGCGATACAGCGCGACGGCAGTGAGCGAACCAATCAGCGTGGCGAAGGTGGCGGAAAAAATCGCCATCGTCAGCGAGTGCTGCGCGGCCTGCAGGAGGCTGTCATTGTTCATCAGCAGGCTGTACCAGTTGGTGGTAAAACCTTGCCAGCTGATGCCAAAGCGCGAGCTGTTAAACGAGTTAACGATCAAAATGATAATCGGGATATAAAGGTAAGCGTAAATGGCGGTCATAAAACCGCCGCGAAGCAGTCGACCGATCATTCGAGTTCCACCTTCTTATTCAGCAGCCGTGAAGCGCGCCAGTAGACCAGCAGCATCAGCCCCATTACCACCGTCAGCGTAATGCTGGTCGCGGAACCGAACGGCCAGTCGCGAATGTTGAGGAACTGACTCTTGATCACATTCCCAATCAGCAGGTTTTTCGCTCCGCCCATCAGGTCAGATACGTAGAACAGGCCCATCGCCGGGAGCATCACCAGCAGACAACCCGCGATGATGCCGGGCATGGTCAGCGGGATGATAATGCGAATAAACGTCTGGAGCTTGCTGGCGCCCAAATCTTTTGCCGCTTCCAGCAGCGGTTTATCCAGCTTCTCAATACTGGAGTAGAGCGGCATCACCATAAACGGCAGCAGGATATAGACCAGACCCACAATCACCGCGCTCGGGGTAAACATGATGCGTATCGGGGTATCAATCACCCCCAGCCACAGCAGAAACGCGTTGAGATAGCCTTTGGTGCTGAGGAAAATTTTCAGCCCGTAGATGCGAATTAACGAGTTGGTCCAGAACGGCACAATCAGTAAAAACAGCAGCAGCGGGCGCACCTTCTGCGGCAGTTTCGCCAGAAACCACGCGAACGGGTAGCCCAGCACCAGGCAGGCAACGGTGGCAATCAGCGCCATATTGAGCGAGTGCAGCAGCACGTCAAAATAGAGCGGATCGAGCAGGCGCGCGTAGTTGTCCAGCGTAAAGACCAGCTTAACGAAGTTTGTATCGTCGCGGGTCAGGAAGCTGGTGGCGATAATCATCAGGTTGGGTAAAAAGACAAAGAGCACAAGCCAACCGACGATAGTGGCAATCACCACATTCTGGAACTTACTTGTGTTCTTCATCAGCCAGCACAACCTCCCAGCTTTCTACCCAGTTGATAACCATTTTCTGGTCGAGAGAGTGGTCGAAGTCAGGGTCGTCCTCATTAAAGAACTCGCTGACCATTACCATTTTGCCGTTCTCCAGTTCAACGACGGATTCCAGCGTCATCCCTTTGTAGTTGCGCTCGCGGATATAGCCGATAAGTCCTTCGGCCTCGGTGTTGCCGTGAATTTCGTCGACGCGCAGATCTTCCGGGCGCAGCAGAACGTTGAGCTTTTGTCCCGTTTCGACGGGGAAATTCACCGTGATATTGCACTCGCGGCCTTCAACGTTAGCCCGCACGCGCTGGTCATCCAGACGTTCAATCACCGTGGCGTTGAAGAGATTGATCTCACCAATGAAGCTGGCCACAAACAGGTTCTTCGGCTCTTCGTAAATTTCACGCGGCGTGCCGTCCTGCTCGATTTTGCCGTCGCGCATCACCACGATGCGGTCGGACATAGTCAGAGCTTCTTCCTGATCGTGCGTGACGAAGACAAAGGTAATGCCGAGCTTGCGCTGCAGGGCCTTGAGCTCGTTCTGCATCTGCTTGCGCAGTTTGTAATCCAGCGCCGAGAGGGATTCATCCAGCAGGAGCAGGCGTGGCTTGTTGACGACGGCGCGGGCGATGGCCACGCGCTGCTGCTGGCCGCCGGAAAGCTGATGGGGTTTACGCTGGGCAAACGTCTCAAGCTGCACCATACGCAGGGCTTCGGTGACGCGCGGTTCGATCTCATTCGCCGGAGTTTTTTGCATCCGCAGGCCAAACGCCACGTTCTCAAACACGGTCATGTGCGGGAACAGGGCATAGCTCTGAAAGACGGTATTGACGTGGCGATCTTCGGCGGGAACCCGCGTGATGTCCTGGTTTTCAAGATGGATATGGCCGTTATCGACGTTTTCCAGCCCGGCGATAAGGCGCAGTACGGTTGTTTTGCCGCAGCCAGAGGGGCCAAGCAGCGTAAGAAACTCACCGTCATTGATGGTGAGATTGAGGTCGGAAATGACGTCTTTACCATCAAAACTTTTACGAATTCGTTCCAGTTTCACCAGCGGCGAAAGTGAACGGGATTGTGTATTCAATTTTTGCGCTGTCCCATATAGACGCCTCAGGCAGCAGACTGAAGCGGGGTTTGTGTGTAACCACCTTGGTGACTCGTAATGAGGGCGGACATTCTACGGCAATCCCCTGCGATCGCCAATCCTTGTCACTGATTCATAAGCTACATTTACTTACGTATAACGATATAAACGGAAAATATTCTCGTTTGCGGGATAAAAGTGACCTGACGCAATATTTGCGTTTTGATGCTTATTGATAATGTTGTCACAAAAAGTGAGGGTGACTGCATGGATAAATTACTTGAGCGTTTTTTACAGTACGTTTCGCTGGATACCCAATCTAAGCCGGGTGTTCGCCAGGTGCCGAGCACCGAAGGCCAGTGGAAGCTATTAAACCTGCTTAAAGAGCAGCTTGACGCCATGGGGCTGGTCAACGTCACGTTAAGCGAGAAAGGCACTGTGATGGGAACGCTGCCGGCGAATGTCCAGGGTGACATTCCCGCGATTGGCTTTATCTCCCATGTCGACACCTCTCCGGATTTTAGCGGGAAACATGTGAACCCGCAGATTGTTGAAAACTACCGCGGTGGTGACATTGCGCTGGGCATTGGCGACGAAGTGCTCTCTCCCGTCATGTTCCCGGTTCTGCACCAGCTGCTGGGCCAGACGCTGATTACCACCGACGGTAAAACGCTGCTGGGCGCGGATGACAAGGCGGGCATCGCGGAGATCATGACGGCGCTGGCGGTGCTGAAGGGCAAAAATATCCCACATGGGGATATCCGCGTGGCCTTCACGCCGGACGAAGAGGTCGGCAAGGGCGCGAAGCACTTCGACGTGGAAGCCTTCAACGCGCAGTGGGCCTATACCGTCGACGGCGGCGGTGTCGGTGAGCTGGAGTATGAAAATTTCAATGCCGCATCCGTCACGATCAAAATTGTCGGCAACAACGTTCACCCCGGTTCGGCTAAAGGCGTCATGGTGAATGCGCTGTCACTGGCGTCGCGAATTCACGCGGAAGTCCCGGTGGAAGAGAGCCCTGAACAGACCGAAGGGTATGAAGGTTTCTATCACCTGACCAGCATCAAAGGCACCGTGGACAGCGCGCAGATGCACTACATCATCCGCGATTTCGACCGAAAAGCCTTTGAGGCGCGCAAGCGCAAGATGATGGAAATTGCGAAGAAGGTGGGCAAAGGCTTACATCCTGATTGCTATATTGAGCTGATCATCGAAGACAGCTATTACAATATGCGTGAGAAGGTGATGGCCCATCCGCATATTCTTGATATCGCCCAGCAGGCCATGCGCGACTGCGACATTGAACCGGTATTAAAACCGATTCGCGGTGGTACCGACGGCTCGCAGCTTTCATTCATGGGGTTACCGTGCCCGAACCTGTTTACCGGGGGATATAACTACCATGGTAAACATGAGTTCGTGACGCTGGAAGGGATGGAGAAAGCGGTGAAGGTGATTGTGCGGATTGCGGAGTTAACTGCGACGCGGTAAGACATTGCCCGGTGGCGCTTCGCTTACCGGGCCTACGATCGGAATGTAGGCCGGGTAAGGCGCAGCCGCCACCCGGCATTAAGGCAAGGAGCGCCCATGTCAAACTATCGTCGCCACTACGCTCCCGGCGGCACCTGGTTTTTTACCGTTAACCTGCAAAACCGTCAGAGCGATTTGCTCACCCGTCATATCGATAGCCTCCGTGCCGCGACTGCCGCAGTTAAACGTGCAAAGCCTTTTACAATAAACGCCTGGGTTATCCTTCCTGAGCATATGCACTGTATCTGGACCTTACCGGAAGGAGACAGTGATTTTTCCGCCCGCTGGCGGGACATCAAAAAGACATTTAGCCGCAACATCGACATGCGCCATATATGGCAGCCACGCTTCTGGGAGCACACCGTCCGTAATGAAGAGGACTACCGTCGGCATGTGGATTACATTTACATCAATCCGGTGAAACATGGCTATGTCAGTAAGGTCAGCGACTGGCCGTTTTCGACATTCCATCGGGACGTACGGGAAGAATTGTATCCGGTGGATTGGGCCGGAGAGATCGAGGATTTTGCGGCGGGTGAGCGGAAGTAAAAAGCCGGGTGGCGGCTTCGCCTTACCCGGCTTACAAAACCAGTGAACGTAGGCCCGGTAAGCGAAGCGCCACCGGGCATTAAAGCGACTCAGTCCTCAAAGAACCAGTACCCGCTATTGACCAGCGCGGCCAGCATTGCGAGGAAGGACGGATCCTCCAGCGCATCGCCAAAGGTTTCGGCAGTCAACGTCAGATGGCTGGCAATCGCTTCCAGCGCCGGACGGTGCGGGGAATCCAGTTTCTCGCCGTTGACGAACACCTCCTCACCAATACGCAGCACGCGCAACCCGCCCAGACGCACCAGCTTATCGCCCTGCTGAAGGGCATCATAGATCTCGTCGGCCTGATAAGGCGGCTCTGGCGGTGCAACGTCCAGCTCATGACGCGACTGGCTGATAAACTCACCAAACCACTGTCGGAAATGTTCCGGTTCGTTGATCAGATCCAGCATCATGCCGCGCAGCTTATCCAGCTCTGCGGGCAGGATATCGGCCGGATGCTCGCGCGCAGGCACGTCCGGATCGCTGTAACGATAGCTGCCCAGCTCGCGCTGCAGAACATAGTCGGCAAATCCGCTGATCATCTCGCGGCCGCTTGGCGCGCGGAACCCAACGGAGTAGTTTAGCGAATTTTCCAGGGAGTAACCTTCGTGAGGGAATCCCGGCGGAATGTAGAGAATATCGCCCGGCTCCAGCTCTTCATCGATAATTCCTTCAAAGGGATCAACCTGAAGCAGGTCCGGATGCGGGCAGTGCTGTTTCATTGGCACTTTCTCGCCCACGCGCCAGCGGCGGCGGCCCGTACCCTGAATGATAAACACGTCGTACTGGTCCAGATGCGGGCCCACGCCGCCACCCGGCACGGAGAAGGAGATCATCAGATCGTCCATTCGCCAGTCGGGCAGTGCGCGGAACGGGCGCATTAAGGCGGCAGTTGGCTCGTGCCAGTGGTTAACCGCCTGCACCAGCAGCGACCAGTTGTTTTCACCGAGGTGATCGTAGCTTTCGAAAGGACCGTGGCTGACCTGCCATTTGCCGTCCTGGTGGCTGACCAGACGGCTGTCGACTTCGTTTTCCATGGCCAGACCGGCCAGTTCGTCAGGCGAGATAGGGTCGACAAAATTGCTGAACCCGCGTTTCAGAACCACCGGGCGCTTTTGCCAGTAACGTTCAATAAACTCGGGCCAGTTGAGTGTTAAGTGATAATCCATATTTTTTTATTCCGCAGGCTCTTACTGACTCGGATTATAACGGAAGCTCAGCCCCCCGGCTGCGAGATCCTCGCATTTTTCACATAACGGGTTAACTATCGTTCGATGTGGGCTGCTGACGACCAAAAATAACCTCCATTCTGGCGCCGCCCAGCAAACTTTCGCTGGTTTCGATTTTTCCGTCGTACTGGTCGACAACCTCCCGGGCGACGGCTAATCCAACGCCCTGACCGGGACGCAACGTATCGGCGCGTTGACCACGATCGAACACTACATCACGTTTATTGCGTGGGATCCCCGGGCCATCATCCTCAACGATAATATGCAGTTCGGTATCCGTCTGGCGTGCAGACACTTCTACGAACTCCAGGCAGTATTTGCAGGCGTTATCCAGCAGGTTACCCATCACCTCCATGAAATCATTTTTTTCACCTACAAAGCTTATCTCAGGCGAGATATCGAGGCTGATATTCACCCCTTTACGCTGATACACCTTGTTGAGGGCGGACGTGAGGTTATCCAGAATCGGTGCCACCGGATGCAGTTCACGGCTTAGCAGCGCGCTTCCTGAACGCATACTGGCGCGGTGCAGATAATAGCCAATTTGCTGTGAAATACGGCTGATCTGTTCCAGCATCACCGGCTCGGCATCATCGACGCTCAGCTTTGCGCTGCGCATTGAACGCAGGGTGCTCTGCATGACGGCCAGCGGGGTTTTCAGGCTGTGAGTAAGGTCGGTAAGGGTAGTACGGTATTTATCATAGCGTTCGCGTTCACTTTTCAGCAGCCGGTTGAGGTTGCGCACCAGGCTGGTGAGTTCACGAGTAGTTTCCGGATTAAGCTTCTCACGATGATGTTCCTCCAGCTCCCGAACCTCTTTCGCCAGTGATTCAATGGGGCGTAAGCTCCACCACGCCGCGACCCACAGCAGTGGGATCACCAGCAGCAGATTCGCAGCCAGAACGTAAATGAACCAGCTCCAGACCATATAAGAACGCTTCAGTTCGACCGGAATGGTGTCGATCACCACGATGGTCAGCTGCGGCATGTTCAGCGTCGCCGGATAGAGGTTAATCGCAACGGAGTGCGTCATTTCCGTTTCGGCATCATCAGTGCGGATCTCGTTCAGCTTTTGCTGCAGGGAGCGATCTTCACGGATCAGCGAGCTGGTGGTGTTGAGATCCGCTTCAATTTCATGAAACCCATTGGTTTTGAGCCATTCCGGACGAATGCTTTTGACCAGCCACGGGATTTCACGCTGGGCCCAAAGTAACTTACCCTTTTCGTCATAAATCAGGGCCAGCGTGGGGCTCTGCTGGTTGAGGTTTTCCGGCATTTCGACGGTGATTCTGTTGTTTTCCCACTTCGCCAGGGTATAAAACAAATTGCTTTCGCCACGCAACAGTCGAAAGGTGGTTTTATCAAAACTGACGCTGTAGCCCACCAGAGCGACCATGCCGTAGGAGAGCGACAGCACCAGTACCACGGCGGCCGTTGCCAGTAAAAAACGCACCCGCAGCGACAGGGGCAAAATATGGCGCAAAATCCGTCTCATTTAGCGTAATTCGAACAGGTAGCCCTGGCCACGGACGGTGGTAATCACATCCTGTGGATACTGCGCCTGAATTTTTTTACGCAAACGTCCCATCAGCACATCAATGGTATGGCTCTCGCGCAGTTCGGCGTCAGGGTAGAGCTGGAGCATTAAGGAATCTTTGCTCACCACCTTGCCATTGTTACGGATCAGCGTTTCCATGATGGTGTATTCGAAGGCGGTGAGCTTGATCACTTCATCATTGATTGCTAACTCCCGGCGGGAGAGATCAACCTGGAAAGGCGGGATGGAAATAACCTGTGAAGCCAGCCCGCTGTTGCGGCGTAACAGCGCCTGCATGCGCGCCGCCACTTCTTCAATATGAAACGGCTTGGTGACGTAATCATCTGCACCCGCGCTGAGCACTTCGACCTTATCCTGCCAGCCTTCACGTGCGGTCAGAACGAGAACCGGCAGGGAAACATCATGGCTGCGCCAGCGACGAATTAACGACAGGCCATCTTCATCAGGCAACCCTAAATCGACAATGGCGATATCCGGCAGATGTTCATTGAGATAATAATCGGCTTCTTTTGCATCTTCAGCATCGTCCACCTGATGTCCCATCTCCTGAAGCTGAACCTTCAGGTGATGGCGTAGCAATGCGTTATCCTCAACAACCAGTACGCGCATCATCTTTTCTCCCAGAATTAATAGTATGAATAGTTTAACGCTGATTATGGAGTTTGGAACCAGCGTTATGAAATTAAATGACTTTTTTAATACTTCCAATCCCTTGGGGGCGTCTTGGGGGCAAAGCTGTTGGCATCTGATTGTTCAGCATGTTGACCTGATCCTGGTTCATATCGCCGATCCACTTCGAATAAACCTCATACACCATTCGCGCATCCTCATGGCCCATCTGGCTGGCGATAAAGGAAGGGTTAGCACCGGCCATAAGTGTCCAGCATGCGAATGTGTGTCGGGACTGATAAGGATTTCTCTCACGTATTCCCGAAAGTTTAGTGCCCCGTTTCCATCCATAAGAAATTGAGTTTTTGGAAAAAAAGCTCTCATTCACTTCCGATTTCTTTTCAGGAGAAAACACAAATCGCAGATTTTGTGGCTCGGTTTTGCCGATTTCCCGGTGATGGAAAATGATCTGCTGTCTTGGATTATTGCCGGTGATTTCGAACTGCTCGAGCAGCGCATCATGAGCAGGCTTAAGCAGCGTGATCGTTCTGATGCCAGCATCTGTTTTTGGCGGCACAAACACCCGCTTGTTCGTCAGGCTCCTTGATACGTGAATCTCACCTTTTCTCAGATCGATATCCTCCCACGCCAGAGCACAAATCTCGCCGGGCCTCATTCCCGTGTGGACGGCTACAATGATGATCAAAGCCAGCTTTCGGGGAAGGGCGGCAATCAGTGCCTGGTACTCATGAAGTAGAAGCGGATCGGGGTCTGCCTTAGATAGCTTGAGCCGGGATACGCCCTCATAAGGAGCGTGTAATATAAACTGACTTCGATTCGCAAGCTTCAGCATTTCTGATAAAACCGCCATCTGTTTATTGACTGTTGAGGGCGCGCGTCCCTTTTTAACCAGGTTAGGCATTGAAGGGTTTAATACGCTGCCAGTCAGCAGCTCTTTGCGATAGTTCAGGATATCGGCGTGCTGAATATCAGCCAGGGGAGTATTTTCTCCCACAACACGTTTCAGTGTGTTAACTGCAGATGTGAGTGAATGCAGCGTAGCCCCCGACACCTCCAGTGCCTTTGTATCAATGAAAAAATCGCTCAGTTCTTTAAATGTCGTGATCCGCTTTGTTGATGAGAATTTTTTAAGAGCCTTCGATTCAGGGAAGCGCGCCGCGTAGTCGAACTGGCCGAACTGGATCTCACTCACGATGACGGCGCGAAGGTTTCCCGCTTTCTTGATATTGCTGCTGTTAACTACCCAGCCACGGAGAACTTCGCGGCAGCGAATGCCGCGATAGGTAAATGTGATCCTGATTTTTCCGTTATGAAGTTCAACGCCGGTTGGAAAGTTCATCATGCTTCCTGAATAAATCTATTAATCAGCGGAAAGTTGTACCAGACCAAAGCGCGTTTGCTTTCTCCACCGGGTACCGCGGGTACTCGCTTAAAATGAACTCCTTCAATCCAGCATCCGAGGCGATAAGCTTTTATTTGCCTGTCATCGAGCCCCGTTTTCTCAGTGAGCTTTCCCGCCACCATCCACTCTTCATCAAAAATGATTTGCGCCATGCTTAACTCCATGACGCCGCCACGATACCGCAGCGGCAGATAGTAATTTGATTGTCAAAAATCACCGACCAAGCCCGGGCAGACATTGGAGGCTCCTGGCGCGGGTCATTGCCGTGGCCACGTAACTACGTGGGCGGTTTACAACCTCAACCGTAATTTTTCTCCCCTGGATCCTGATGGTGTAAAACGTCTGTTTGTCGCTGCGACCATGCTCGCCAAATTTCTCAAAATGGCATTTGAGCGCGGCGGCGCATGCTGGCCCGCCGATGCTGTCTCCCTTGCTACGGTTAATCAGACGCACTGGGACCTTCCTGATGGTTGATCACGCTGCGGGCAAGCCCGGCGGCCATAGCCGGTAATTCCTCATACTGATTGCAATATGCCGGGTTGGAACATAAGCCCTGCAACGCTGCAATGGTCAGCTGTTGCTGGTAGGTAATCGATGAAAGCGGCGTGTTTGTCTCAGCTACCGGTTCGGGCTCGGCATCCGGCTTTGCAGTAACTGCAGGCGGATCGAGCACGACAGATTTTGGTGGTGCCGGGCGGCGGTATTCCACGATTGCATCAAGCGCAATTTTCTGACGAACGCTGATATCGTTAGACCACTGTTCAAGAATCGTTGTAGCAACTTCATATACTTCTTCATCACTGAACTCAGGCGACAGACAGAATTCAGTCGTGGTGATATCTGCAATCAGTAACGGGGAAATATGCTCGATGTCTTTACCCGTGGTGGTGATGAGATTTTCGATATCATCCTGGTCACCGATGCTTGTGCGCCCGGACATCAGCTCGTTTAATGCCTGGGCGATTTCAATCTCGCGAACACTTAGCGCTGGTGGCACTTCCTGTTTTTCGACTTCATTTGAGGGGGAGGTATTTATCAGTGCATCGACAGAAAAGACGCCTCCGCCCAGGTTCTCCACTTTCGGCTGGTCTGTGGGCTGCTGCACTGGCGCTGAGCTCTGAGCGAATGCCTCATTGAGTTCTTTGTCGAGCTGCGCAGCTTTGGCAGGGCAAACTGCTGGTGGCTGAGTTTCGCCAGGTACAGGCGGTTTGGCTTCATCATTTTCGTTTACCTCAGGGGTGGCGCGGGATTTTGGGCGGCAAGCCGCATCAACCGTTTTCTGATCTGGGTGCGCGTGGTCAAATTCAACCAACTCGCGATTGATGTACTCGCGCAGCGCGACAGGATCTATCCAGAGTTCTTCCGGAGCCGATTTAATCAAGGCGATGATGGCTGCCCGGGAATAATCCAGTATACCGGGGGTGCCGCGCAGTTTTTTCCACCATGCAGTAAAGCGGGGGTCCTGTTCTGCTTCGGCCATGGCTTTTGCCGGAATAAATAATCTATTCGGGATCCAGTAAATATCGATCTCGTCGTACATGCCCAGAATCGCAACAGCAACCTCTATCTTCAGCGTAGACAGGTTGTGTGCCAGATCCGGGCTACGGTCTGTCTTGTTTCCTCCGCCCAGAGTGGAGTCAGTGTCCGTGCGGTTTTCTTCGGTGTTAGTGCTAGCAGGCTGAGGTCGCTTATCAATCGGCGTATCGATCCATTTAGTGATCTGCTTTTTAATGTCTGGCCACTGTGCAGATTCTTTTGTGTTCTCACGTACCCAGGCGAGTAATTGCTCCTGCCGTTCCGGTGCCAGGGCCAGCGATCGTGTTTCTTTGGATAGTGCTTCGGCCAGCTCGCGGGCAAAGCTGGGTTCATCATCATTCTTCAGATCGATGATCTGGCCGTACTGCGCTGAAGTGATTCCAGGGACCGGGCCGAACAGTGCCAGACAAGCTGCCCGGGATGCCTGGTCGAGCTGCGCAACGATTTTAATTTCTTCCTGTGCCTTATTGTTCTCCCATTCCGTCCTTTCTTCAGATTCAGGCTGTGGTGCCGCAGCTGGTTCACCTGCATTCACATTCCAGATAGCCACAGTGTCGAAAAAATCAGGTGAGAACACATCAAGCTCAGGGCACGGCAAACCTTCGCGGTGTTCCCAGATCTTTACTTTGAAGAAATCATCAATGTGTTCTGGATGTTCTGCTGCCAGCTTGCCGAAAATAACGGCTTCAGCAATGGCTTTTGTGGCCGCATTAACAGCTGTGGCAAGCGGTTTTAAATCCGAATGTTTTTTTAATGCTTTATCCTTCGGGAAATAAGCACCGCCGAAAGTTTTTAATTCAATAGTCATAATTACCTCTTAAATCTTTTGGGGGGTGATGTTTAGCGGTATGGTTTACGAATAACGCGTTTTACAGTTTTTAACGCGTCACGCCTCTCTCTTTTTTCATTGCATTGCTCACATAAGTAAATCGTGCGCTTAAATGGATATATGTCTGTTTTCCTTTCGTGCATTTCCGATTTTTTATATTCGCGGCAGCAAACAGCGCAATGACAAATGATGTCATCCATATCAGTTAAGTAGTTGGCCTTTGTGATCGTAATAGGACATACCGCAGGCGTTCTGTGCTTCGGCGAACTTCACAGACAGCAAGCTAATGTGCTTAACAGCGCATACTGGACAATGAAACTCGCCCAACACATAGCCACCATCAAGCACAACGGTAACAGGGTCAGAGGATGGCAAATGAACCACGCCTGAAATAATCCCGTTAATATTAAATGTCGCAATTTCTTTGTTTACTATTGCCAGACCCATTTCAATGGTTGTTACTTCTAATTTCATTTCAGACACCTTGTTTTAGGTTGAGAGAACCCCTGCCGTTTAAGGCATGGTTTTTAATCGTGTATAATTAAATGACAGTTAGGTTATTGCGTTTTATCGACGCTATTAACCTTCAGAGTTCAGGGTTGCCTTTTTGAGCAAGCAAATAACAAAGTTTTCGAAGTTTTATTTCAAACCAGTTAAGGCGGACTGCCTGTTGCCGCGATGGTTGACGATTAAAGTCTGTCATAATGAATCCCCTATAAGGTTATTAACAGCCATCTACAATTTCGATTGCCCACAACTGGAAGCGCATTCCGCCAGTTAACAAACCGATCCCCACCAGTGAAAAGAGGAATGCGCTTACATGTTGTGGACGATTCATCTGCCCTGGTCCGGCGGCGCCACCTCGCCAGAGCAGATGTAAAGGGCAGTTACGCTGCCATGCGGCTTATTGGTCTGTGCAGGTATTTCAAGTTCTGCATCGCGGGGTTTGCTCTCCGCCCCAGGTTCTCCCCGCTATGCTTTAGCGCGCAACCTGAGAAAACCGCCTTCAAGCCTTTGGCTTACGCCACATTCAAGAAACTGCCTGGACGAACTCGGAAAAGCTCAGTGCTTCTTCACCCTCGGCCAGACTGTTGAAATACTCTTCGTATGCTTTTTCCATCTCGAACCCCTGTTTGCTGCTTTGCTTGGCTGATCACCCTTATCGCCGGGTAGGCGGAACGTTTACCTGTCGCACCTGTTGTGCTTCGATGAGTAGAGAATACAACATAAAGTAGATGTGTCAACACTGAAAGTAGAAATTGAAGAGGTTTGCACTACTTATAGTAGCGGGTGAAGGCGTAAAAAAACCCGGCATGTGCCGGGTTCTTTGGGATTTTTTTTACTTCTGCGGAGTGTTGGCGTACTTCAGAAAGAAATCATATAGCTGTTTGTACCGCATTTCGAAAGCCAGTAGCATGTTCTTGGCTTCAACACTTGGGAACTGCCGATACACTCGAACCAGCCGCTTTTCGTCTTCGCTTAAATCCCTGAATTCCCCATCGCTGTCAGTGTCGGGTTCTGTCGCGGGGAAGCCCGAAAACTCTGTTTCAGAAAGCTTAGTAGGCGCGCTCTCACCTTCGCCGTAGTCAAGCCATGCCGCTTGGACATTTAGCCAGTCAGCTATCTTTTGCAGTTTCTCATCGCGTGGCTTAGCCGTGCCCAGCGTATAACGACGAGCCATTTCGTATGTGACATCGCAAGCCTGGCTTAAATCCTTTACGGAACGGCGCTGTCTGCGCATTTCTTCGGTCAGCCGGTTAGCGAAATCCTGATGTTTATTCGCTTTTTCTACCATAGGTAGAAGAGTAAGGCACGGCGCGTTCATAGTCATTTCTATTTTTCGTAGTTGTAATATCTACTTTATGTAGTATATTGCAGTCATCGACTCATTCAGGAGAACACGATGACTACTTCATACAAGAACATAACGGAAAAGGCTGTGAGGTCGATTGGTTCGGTTTCGGCCGTCGCCCGCAAATTCAACTTTAAGTCCTCACAGTCAGTAGCAAACTGGATTATCCGAAACCGAGTTCCAAGTGAGCGAGTGATAAAGCTATGTGAATTTGGCGGCTGGACTGTCACCCCGCATGAGTTACGTCCGGATTTGCATCCAACCCCTACCAGCGGAATTCCTGTTCAGGATATCCCACGTTCACAGAGGGAGTCTGAGTGATGGAAATCAAAAAACTGGCATGTGAGCTGGAGTCCTGGGCGCAGGAAAAGGGCTGGAAGACAGTCACGCAGCTGATAACCCCGCATCACTTTGGCGATCTGCTTCAGCCATTGGATAACGTGAAGGACCCTGACGAGTACGCGCGGCGCTTGCATAACAACAAGCAGATTATTCAGCGTGCATTCCGCAACGATACGCCCAATTACCTGAAACAGGCTGAAGCCCTGAGCTATGCCATCCGCACCGCCATTGATAACGAGCTGGAGCAGAAAGACTGCATGCTCTACCGGGCTGCCAGGGTTAACAAAGAGTGTATCGAAGCCACCAATGCCGTCATCACTGGCAAACCGCAACCGGTAATCCGCCGCGAAACTCTGGAAGCTATCGACGCGCTGGCGCAGCTGGTCGGCGTCAAAGTGAAGCTGGTTTCGACTTGTTCAAGCGTAGCCTAGTTCAGTTGTATTGAGGTGTTCTATGAGCATGGAACTGATGGTTCAGGCGATGAAGGTCAAGGTAGGAAACCCGCTTCGTAAGCTGGTCCTACTTAAGCTGGCCGATAACGCAAGTGACCAGGGCGAATGCTGGCCGAGCTATCAGCATATCGCTGATCAGTGTGAGATTAGCCGTCGTTCCGTCATGAATCATGTTGCCGCGCTTTGCGAGTCTGGACTGATGCGAAAAGAGACCAGATCGGGGCCGAAAGGCAATGGCAGCAATTTCTACCGACTAACCCTGAGCGGTGCAAATACCAGTGCGAGGGTAGTGCAGG
Organism: Lelliottia nimipressuralis; assembly: GCF_004402045.1. Lineage (GTDB taxonomy): Bacteria > Pseudomonadota > Gammaproteobacteria > Enterobacterales > Enterobacteriaceae > Enterobacter > Enterobacter chinensis. Next base: position 102,291 of record NZ_SOMG01000030.1, read on the forward strand.
AGATTCACCAGGATGGTGAAGCAAATTCACCAGGGGCTGGTGCAGGAAATTCACCAGATGATGCAGCTCGTTCACCAGGGGATAGTGAAGGAGATTCACCCAGAATCAGTCACTCTTCTGAACCAGTCAAAGAACCAGAAAATAATTCTCGTCCGGATGCTTCGCAGTCCGACGGGAAGATTTCAAAAGCAGAATTTTTAAATCGTCACCCGGAAGCAGTGGTTTGTAGCCCTGCGAAACGCCAGTGGGGTAGCCAGGAAGATTTGACCTGTGCGCAATGGATTTGGAAGCGCGTGCTGAAACTCTACGAGGAGGCCGCAACCTTTGACGGCGAGATCGTTCGCCCGAAAGAGCCGAATTGGACGGTCTGGGCGAATGACGTTCGTCTGATGCGCACCCTTGATGGCCGTAGCCACAAGCAAATTTGTGAAATGTTCAAGCGCGTTCAGAGCGATACGTTTTGGGTTCGCCAGGTGAAATGCCCGGCCAAACTCCGCGAAAAATGGGATGACCTGATTATCCGCCTGTCGGCACCGGGCAAAGGGCATCACCAGGCTGGTGGACGGGATATCAATCAGATCTCCCGTCCAGATAACACCGTTCCGCCAGGATTCAGGGGGTAAGCATGCAAAACGCAGGTTCCATTCTCGATCGCCTTCGCCGCGTAATTCCGCAAGGCGTAGAACCCAAATTCAAGAACGCTGCAGAACTGATGGCCTGGCAGCGTGAGGAAGAGCAGAAACGTGCGGCTGAGGTGGACAAACTCAACCAGCAGACACGAGCAGAGAAAATTTTCGGGCGATCCGGTATCCAGAACCTGCACCGCAGCTGCAGTTTCGCGAATTACACGGTGAAAGGCGATGGACAGCGCCATGCCCTGTGTATGGCAAAGAGTTATGCGCAAAATTTTGGAACCGGCTTTGCGAGCTTCGTTTTCACCGGCAAGCCCGGCACGGGGAAAAACCACCTCTCAGCGGCGATCGGAAATTATCTGCTTAAACAGGGGCGAACGGTTCTGATTGTGACCGTGCCGGACCTGACCCTGCGCGCCAGGGCCTGTTATGACGAAGGGCGTTCTGAAGCCGCGCTGCTGGATGACCTCTGCAAAGTGGATTTGCTGGTGCTCGACGAAGTAGGCATTCAGCGTGACAGCCGCGGCGAGAAAGTTTTGTTGAACCAGATTATCGATCGCCGCCTGGCCGCAATGCGCCCGGTTGGCGTTCTGACCAACCTGAATTACGACGCGCTGGTAGAAACCCTAGGTGAAAGGGTTATTGACCGTCTGCGCATGGATAACGGCATTTGGGTGAACTTTGACTGGGAGAGCTATCGCGGAAACGTTAGCCACCTGAGACCTGTTAAGTAAATTCTGAGGAGAAAATTATGGAATCAATAATCGACGCACTGAAAGCAATGGGTAAAGCAACCTACCTCGATGTAGCAGCCCGCCTGGATATCGAACCCGTAGAAGCACTGAAAATGCTTCGCGAGCAGAAGGAAGAGGGGTTGTGCGATTTCTTCGATGGGTCATGGTCGATCGGTACCGCGAAGGAGCATCAGCCGAAGCGTATCAGACCCAAGCAGCCATCACCGCTGGTGGAGAGGGTATTGGCAGCAATGCAGGGCCAGGGAGCTATGAGCGCAAATCAGGTCGCTGAAAAGCTGGGCAAAGGTTCGCGAGCCCTGAATGCATCGCTTGGTGCGATGTGCAAGGACGGTCTGGTTCTGCGGCATGTGGACGGTAAAAACATCACCTGGAGCCTGGCGGGTGAACCAGCAATACAGCCAGAGCAGCAGGAGCCCGCAGCAGCGGAAGCCAAGTCTGCACCGGCTCAGGAGAGCAAAACGCTGGAAGAAATTATTGGGGATATCCCGGCTTTCGCCAGCCGTCCGGATGATCTGATTATTCCGTCATCGCGTTATATCTCAACCGAAATCCGCCGCACGAAAGCGAAGCTGGCAAACCTGCAGCGTCTGCAGGGGGCCGTTCGCGAGCTGCGCCGCCATAAGCATCTGCTGGAGGGGCTGGGGAATGACTGATTTACCGAAATGCCCTGAATGTGGCATGGCTCCTTCACTGAGAGTTCGCAGCAGGGGAATGAACTGGGGTTCGGCAGAGGTCCGCTGTTCTAACGGTTGCCCTGGAGTCCGCGCGGGGTTTTCGTTCCCGCCTGATGGAGAGGCAGCGGCACGGCAGCTGCTTCAAGAAAAATGGAAAGAGTTAGTGGAGGCAAAGTGAGCAAATTATTACTTCTCAAATGCACAAAAGATACCGAGGGTTGGTGGACTGAGGGGGAAACGTACCCAGCCCGTGTAGTTGCAGGAGGTTTTGTTCTGGTCGGTGATGATGACGAACTGGACGGGGAGGGATGGAGCGCAGCGCCGATGGAATACCATGAAGATGGTTCAGTGCTTTATCAGGTCGGCGGCATTGATGGTGACGTTTTGTTTGAGGAGTCCGCCCAATGACAGTTAAACCTTTCCGTGCTGATGGCGGTGATATCAGCACCGATCGCCTGAGAGAGATTGCTGACAATCCTTACGGCGATTAAAAGAAATGCTGGCTGGCAAAGCGAATGATCGCACAGCAGACTGAGCTGGAGGCGAGGAAGGTGACGCTCCTGGAAAACATAACATCAGCCAATGCGCTTGAAGTTTTCGAGATGTCAGCTGAGCTGAGCGCCAAGGAGTGCTCGGTACCTAGGTGTCATATGCTATTGGCTGGAATGCTTGTAGGATGGCTGAAAATGGGGAGTCTTAGTCATACCCGACGTTAGATAACATTCTAGGCTATGAGTGGCATGATGCTTCATCCTCGGTATGTGAACTGGACTGTGCCAATCAACGAAACAAGCGTGATAAACATTGTAAAAAGTCACCCAAGTTCATATGATTCTTGGTTAGATTCTTACTATACGCGATGGAACGGAAAGCATAAAATGAAAGCAATTGATCTCTTTTGCGGGGCTGGTGGTTTGACAGTCGGGCTAAAAATGGCTGGCTTTGATGTCATTTCAGCAATCGAAAAAGAAGCTATTGTATCCGAAACTTATAATTTCAACCATCCAGATGTTAACTTAATAACTGGAGATATAAGAGCAATATCGCCGGTTGAATTAATGGCGCAATTAAAAATTCAGCAAGGTCAATTGGACTTACTGGCAGGTTGTCCACCATGTCAAGGGTTTTCTTCATTAAGAACTAAAAATAAAACTGCGGCCGTCTTTGATGAACGAAATGAACTCATATTTAATTTTTTAGAGTTTGTAAAAGTATTTTTACCTAAAGTGGTAATGGTTGAAAACGTTCCTGCATTAGCGTCTGATGAGCGTATAAATATCTTTACATCTAAACTAAAAGAGTTAGGTTACCATATTGATGATAACTCAGTGCTAGTTGAGGATGCCAGCAAATTTGGTGTCCCACAAAGGCGTAGGCGTATGGTGTTACTTGCATCACGATATGGTCAACTTGCCCGTGCGAAAAAAAATAGTAATTTAACAACTGTACGCGATGCTATAGGGCATTTAACTCAGCCTGAAAATAGTAATGACCCGCTGCATAATATCCTTGAAAAAAGAACAGAAAAGGTAAAAAAACTCATAAGTCTTATTCCTAAAGATGGGGGGAGTCGTTCTCAACTTCCATACGAATATTGGCTACCATGTCATAAACGATATCCAGATGGTTTCCGTGATGTTTATGGTCGAATGAAGTGGGATGATGTAGCTCCTACCATTACGAGCGGATGTACTAACCCTTCAAAAGGGCGTTTTTTACACCCAGAACAAGACAGAGCAATAACTCTGCGAGAGGCGGCCCTGCTACAAACTTTTCCGATGGATTACTATTTCCCTACTAAGTTTGGTAAAGACAAAGCTGCATTAATGATTGGGAATGCTTTACCTCCCGAGTTCATTAAACGTCATGCTGAGCTTATCAAGGAACACATAGCTAAAAATGAGGCGAATTATGGATAATAAGTTATTTCTGAATTTTCATGGCAGGATAATCGATCATTTAGGTATTCAAATGTATCAAAGCCCTACAGCTGCAATAGCTGAAATGGTTTCGAATGCTTGGGATGCTGATGCTACAGAAGTTGATATCACTCTTCCAACAACTGAAAACAGAACTATTGTCATAAAAGATAACGGAGTTGGAATGACATTCGAAGAATGTCAAAAAAAATTCCTTACTGTGGGCTTTGATAAAAGAAAAGATAATCCTGTCGCAAAGTCAAGTTTGTTTAAAAGAGACCTAATGGGTAGGAAAGGAATCGGCAAGTTTGCTGGTTTTGGAATATCTGAGGTTATAGAAATTTGCACTGTGAGTAGAGAAACGGGCGAAAAGACGAATTTTACTTTGGATCTAAATAAAATTCGGTCGTCTGATGATTACGTTAAAACTGAAAGCATGGCTATTGATGTTACTACACACACCGCAGCTGACGAATCAGAAAAAGTAAATCATGGAACAACAATAACACTTAGATCCTTGAAAATCAGTCGTTTATTAAGCGAGTCGTCTTTTGCTACTTCTATGGCTAGGAGATTTGCAATCAATTCTGGTGGCGATGATTTTTTAGTTAAAATTAATAACAAAGCCATGCCCGTGGAGGACTTTTTTTCTAAAGCAGAATATAGTTTTCCAAGAGATTATGATGTTTCAGAAAGACCTGATTCTCTAACTGAAATTGACAGTTTGGGATATGGCAAAGAAATCGTTGACGGATTTGAGATCAAATGGCGTGTATTCTTCCTTAAAGAAACGATCAAGGATGATGAGTTGCAAGGCATATCCATTTACGCTCATAAAAAACTAGCCCAAAGACCTTTCATGTTTAACTTGACTGGCGGGTTGCCAAGTCAAAATGGACCAGAATATATGACCGGGGCGGTAATTGCTGATTATTTAGACGAATTTAGTGATGATGTTATTTCTACTGAGCGGCAAAGATTGAATTGGAGTAGTCATCACCTTGCAAAGTTGGAAGAGTGGGGACAGAAGCGAGTTCGAGAACTATTAAGAGTCTGGAAAGAAAGAAGAGCTGATGAAAAAACCAGATTGATTGAAAGTAAGATCGACGATTTTAGAAACAGGCTAGACAAACTAGGTGTAGAGAAAAAAACCGTAATAACAGCTTTAAAGCGTATTGCATCTATTCAACAAATCGGTCAGGAGCAATTTAGACATATTGGTAACTCTATTCTCACTGCGTGGGAAGGTGGGCGTCTAAAAGAGCTTATTAGAGACGTAGCTTCCGTTCCTGACATGGATGGAACGAAGTTGCTTGAGATACTCATTGAAGCGAATACTATCCAGGCTCTTCATACAGCAGAGTCTGTTAAAGCGAAACTTGACACTATTAGTGGTCTTGAGGCACGCATTCGTACGAGAGAGTTGGAAAATGCTGTAAGAGATTATATTGCAAAAAACCCATGGCTAATCGCCCCTAAATGGGAAACTTATGCTATTGAAAGAAATGTACAACACATAGCTAAAGAAGCAGCTAAAGAATCTGATATTGAACATGATCCTGATTTCAAGGGCAGAGTAGACTTGGTCCTTTCTAGTGGAGAGCATCTACTGGTATTAGAATTTATGAGGCCAGGTTTGAAAATAGATAAAGATCATATAAATCGATTTGAAGAATACGTGAATACCTTCAGAGTCTATTTAGAATCTGCAACTGGAGGGCCATTTAATCGGGTCTCAGGCTATCTTGTAGCTGATGATTTTCTTAAGCGTAGCGCCACTTTAAATAAGAAACTCAAAACATTGCAAGAGCAAGAAATGTATACTTTGACATGGGAAGACCTCCTTTCTGATGCAAAACGGCAATGGCGTGAGTTTTTAGAACATTTATCTACTCGCGCACCAGGAGACCAGAGAATGCAAGAATTGTTATCTACGGCCTCACCGGAAACACAAGATGCTCCTCTAACATCTGTATAATTTCCTCCCTCGATTTAACCCGCTCCGGCGGGTTTTTTTCAATCCTTAATCGCCTATTTTTTAACATTTCGTGCTGTTAAGCCGTTGATCAATCTTACTCCTGAGTGTACTGTATAAATATACAGTTAATTATCAGGGTAGTTATCATGGGTTTTCCATCACCAGCAGCAGACTACGCAGAGCAGAAGCTCACTATAACCTGCTTATGCGGCTATGACGGCAACTGCCGAACCATCGAAACATCAGCCGGGTACGCGATCATAAACGTTGCCAGAAAGCCGGAAGTGGGTGACACCGTCCTGATTTCGTTCTGCGGCAGTCTGGACTTCGCAAAAGTCCAGGGGAAAGCGCTGATCACTCAGGATGGAGAGGCTATCGAGGGCGATGCGCTGGACGATGCAACCGTAATGGGCGTGGTAACGCACCAACTAAATCGTGTAACAGATACCGACAATCGGCCTGTGATTTAGAAGGCTGGATCTGATTCCTGTGTCTTGAAAGCAGATCGGTTACACAGACCAATTACGGCTAATTGGTCTATCTAACCTATTAAGCGTTCGCGAGAAGGGCTGCTTCAGTAACGTTCAGTGCGCAGGGAGAAAAGGGCTGACCCCGGCGTTTCGGGGATGACTGAATTGAATAGGATTTTGCGTTATGAATGAGCAAGAATTAATAGCTGCCGTTCGCCCCGCTGGACGTTATGAGGTAGTGACCAATGACGATGGTTCTTTTATCGTGATACCTATCCCGCTCGAAGCAATACTGATTACCCGCGAATCTCTCCTGCAGCATGCTGAGCGCTTCCGCAACCCTGACAACTGATTTATAATAATCAAGCTGGCCTGAACAACCAGCGCCTGTCGCACCATCACCGGAGAAAAGTGATGGCGCAAAGAACTACCTCGAATTACTCACACCGCCAGTCTATGCGCGGTGTTTCTGCTTATGCTGGTGGTCCAGCATGAAGAAAGCAGATAGCCTCCATCTTTCGCGTGTGGCCGCGCAGGGCTGCATCGTGTGCAGAAATCAGAACTTGGGCGAAACGCCTGCGGAAATCCACCACATCCGAATCGGACAGGGCACAAGCCAGCGCGCTGACCATCGAAAATCAATTCCCCTGTGCCATATGCATCATCGCAACGGCGGTTATGGTGTAGCGATTCATGCTGGCCGTCGCGCCTGGGAAATGAAGCACGGCACTGAAACAGAACTGCTGGTGCAGGTGCTCTATCTGCTGGGTGAGGGCACCGATGCCTAAATACATCATTACCCCAGTCGGAAAACCCCGCATGACCCGCCGCGATAAATGGAAACAGCGGCCGCCGGTGATGCACTATCGCCTGTTTTGCGATGAAGTCCGCCTTCATGGAATCCAGGTGCCGGAGAACGGCGCCCATATCACCTTCGTTTTGCCGATGCCGCAGAGCTGGAGCAAGAAAAAGCGCGCGTCTATGGACGGCCAGCCCCACCAGCAAAAACCCGATCTGGACAACTTAACAAAATCTCTGTTGGACGCCTTGTTTGAGGATGATTCCCACATTTGGGACGCCCGGGCATCAAAAATATGGGGCGAAACCGGAATGATAATTATCGAGGATATGAAATGACGCCACGCCAGAAACGCCAGTATCTTGAAGGGCTGGGAAAAACCGCAATGGCACCACGCAAGAGCTGGCTCGGGAAAAGTATTCTCCTGACTGATATCCAGTCCGGGTGGATTAAATCGCTGCTAACAGTGTGGGGGGAAGCGGTGCGCGGCGGAACGGCTCCGGCCAAACCGTGCGGCCATTCGTGCTGGAACGTGATAAGCGGGAAAAACTGGTCTGATAAAGCGCTTGAGCGATTTACCGCGGCGTTGAACCAGGCGAGAGAAGAGGGATTCCGTGGTGAGCAGGCAATGAGACGCGCGCGCTCGATACTCTGGCCGGAGCCGCAGGTAAATGTCATAGACGCAGCGATGAAAAGTGACGATGCAAAATTTATTGAGGATGTGGTGCTGCAGGCGTTCGATTTGAAGGATCCAGTTTATATCGTTGGGCGCCAGTATTACACCACGCGCAAAAAGATAGCGGACATCACCAGAGAACTGCAGACCCTGGCCCCGTGGCTCACCGCTTCTGAGGCCAGAAAGCGTGTGCGATGGTGCCTGGAAATATTCAGGGCGAAGGTGTTTCTGTCAGCGAGGAAGGGCCTGAAAGAAAATTCATGATGATACGTTAATTGGCAAAAAGTGCTATTTATTCGAAATAATGTTGAAAACGGGCCAGAAAATCAGATAATCCATTCATGCTTGGCAGAGCTGCGCCACGATGGCAGCGATGTAAAGCGACAATTTGAAAAAACTTTAAACCCCGCCTGCCGGGGTTTTTTGTTATCCGGCGATACGACAGGGGTATTCGCGAAGGTGCATTGCACCAGTACCCCTGTCATATCTCCGGTACAATCAAATTTAATTTTTTCAATAAATGATTTGGCCTTAAGATTTTCTCGTCACCATCAACGAGAGGCGAATATGGGTATTTCCAAATGCATTAACCCAGAGTGTGAAAAAGAGTTTACTTTTTCCATCATTGGCGAGGGAGTTCCGGGAGGTAAAGAGCTTGAAGAATTATGCTGCCCATACTGCGGAACTGTAGTCGATAGAGAAATGATGAGCGGTTCATTTTTGACATCGAAAATTCCACCCGAACAAAAACACTAAAATTTATCCCCTTCGAAGCCACCTGACGGTGGCTTTTTTATTACCTATCACACAGCACCCGCACACAGCGAGGTGAGAGACGATGAAAATGAACGATTCAGGGAACATCTTCACGCAGTTCTTCGCGTGGGTCGCAGCTCTGGCTTCTGCCATTGGATTTACCACTCAGGATCTGGTGTTCATGTTCTTTGGCGCTGCTGGTTTGCTTATCTCGCTTGCCTCCTACATCAACGGTCGTGTAGATGCACACCGCATGCGTAAAGAGGATGAGAAGCGAACAAAAATGGTCAATGACTACCTGAAAGGCGTTGGGGACAAACCCCTTCACGAACGTCCCGCAGCAGCAAGCGTGGTCGTTGAGGCATTACAAAAGGAAGGTGACTGATGGGGACCAGAGCAAAACTGAGTGCTGCTGTTCTGGGGCTGGTACTCGCTGGTGCGCCAGCATCCGTCATTCTCGAGCAGTTCCTGAATGAGAAGGAGGGTAACAGCCTCACGGCGTACAAAGATGGCGGTGGTATTTGGACGATTTGCCGCGGCGCCACGAGGGTTGATGGTAAACCGGTTGTGCAGGGCATGAAATTGACACAGGCCAAATGCAATCAGGTGAACGCCATCGAACGCAATAAGGCTCTGGCGTGGGTTGACCGCAATATTACGGTACCGCTCACCGGACCGCAGAAAGCCGGGATCGCATCTTTCTGCCCGTACAACATCGGACCGGGAAAGTGCTTCCCGTCCACGTTCTATAAGCGCATCAATGCTGGTGACCGGAAAGGAGCCTGTGAATCTATCCGCTGGTGGATTAAAGATGGTGGCCGTGATTGCCGCCTGACCAAAGGCCAGAAGAATGGCTGCTATGGTCAAGTTGAGCGACGGGACCAGGAAGGTGCGCTGGCTTGCTGGGGGCTGGACTGATGAAAATTAATCAGGGTCTTATCGGCGTCGTCGTTATCGCTGGCCTGTCAGTCGCTCTCGTTAAGAGTTGTTCAGACGCCAGTAGCCTTCAGAGCGATATCAACGTCCTGCGAAGTAACAACTCTTTGCAGGAGCAGGTGATCGCCAATCAGGCTTTTAACTTTAATCGATTCAATCAGGTTGCAGAACATGCCAACAGGCTTAACTCCCTGATCGACACCAGCACCGAAGAAACCGTAATTGAATACCGAGAGATTCTCCGCCGTGAAAAAACCTGTGATCTGCCTGTTCCTGCTGACATTGCTGGTGGGCTGCTCGAATACGCATACCGTTTACGTTCCAGCGCAATGCACACCGATACCGACAGAACTGACGCAACCAATGATCGTGCCGTTGCCGCCAGCCCAATGACATATTGCCAGGCAGTATTGTGGATTAAGCCGCTGCTGGATGTTATAGAGAAGGGTAACAATAACTTTGCTGGTATCCGCCAAATAGAGCAAGAACGTAAAAGTATCCGTCTTCACAAATGAAAAAGGCAATTGTTATTTTCAGCCATGTATAGACTAGCCTCGTTCATCATGGGGGCATACTAAAAAAAGGTACTAACATGAACCACAAATCCTTTTGGGTAAGGTAGTTTTTGAACGACAGGTGACGAGAAAAACGTTCTAGCACACTATAAATTAGTGTCTATAATAATTGAAAAATTGTTGTAGGTTTGGCTCGGAATTCAAATTGGACAAACTTTTCCTGCCAGAGAGTCGAGTTTAATCGTCAGCTGGTATTACACATAAGCATATGCTGAATGCCTGTAATGATACGAATTTGTTCCTGCCCTACCAATCTTATGGTCTTTACTTTTGAGTCATATATGAGTATAACGGAGATACCTACTAATAGGAGTCCTTATGAGTAATAGTGAAGATCTTAAAAAAATTAGGGCGATTGCAGAAGCCATCGTTGAGCATAATAAAGGCGTTTTCCCGCCAACATCTCAAGTTGATAGTATTATTGAGCGAGTTCGTAAAGGCGGAGATGAGGCTCTGCTTAAATTAGATTTATCATTGATTCTCGTAAATTATGCTAGCGATGTGATTAAGGTTCAGTCCACCAGTACCGAATCGATTATTAAATCGATTAAAGAAAAGTTTTAGTTTAGGGGTTGCATAGGCTAACGTTGCAAATGATATTTGTTTGAGAGACATATTCATAAAATCCGGCTGGTTGCGACACAATTCAAGCCACTAGCATTAGTTGGTGGCTTTTTTTATTGCTACCACGATGGGCGGGTCATCGCCCTCTAAGTGTCTCGCGCGACGAATTAAGATACTTATAATGTCTGACATCTAATAATATCGCTAACGTCTTAGAAAATAATACGAACAAAGACAAGATGTCATGAGGCAAACTTAAGCTGGTAAGCGACTTCGTTGTATTGAAGACAGTACTTATAGAAAGAGTGTTATGACTGAATAAAGTCAGTCTACAAGGCTGATCGCTAAATATAATTTCTTGACCGCCAGACTAAGAAAAATATCATTTCACATACAACGTCTGGCGGGGGAATCGTATAATAAAAATTCAATCGCTGAGCTTTATTTTAATAGGAAATTCTTCCTTTGACTGAAAGCTTTTTGATTACAGCATCTAAAACATCTAGGAATATATCCTGGGAGTTGTATTCAAATCTCTTGTTTTGATCGATCTCTTCAAAATACACGAAGCCGGATCTATCTAAGAATAGGGTTAAGATTTCTTTTTCTTCAGATGCGTCAATCTCCTTAGCAACGATTTTGAAACATGGATTACCATTGGTTACTTTCAAACTATGATGAAATTCAATGAAACACTCGAAGATTGGTATGTTGAGTAATAGATTGCCACTGGTATTAACATGATAGTTAAAAGCATCTTTATTAAAATCACTTTCATCGAATCCATTTATTATTGCTGCTTTAAAAGTGTCTAATTTAATTTTTAAGTCTTCATTATATTGTACGCATCTGGCCAATTTATAAACGTCCAAGTACTTTTCGTTCATAATCTTCTCCTTTGAGTAAACGTTAATGATAATCAAATTTTATGTCTATGAGAAAGGCTTTCTTCAAAAAAATCAATCATATTTGATGAGATGATGTGTAGATCAATATTCATCGTGCCCCGTAGGCACCCGCCTATGCCATTTCATCGCGGGTAGGCATAGTAATAACGACTCAGCAGCTTCGCCATGCAGCATCGTTGGGCATACTTTCTCCTAACATCTACTGCTAAACATTTTATGATGGGTCCTCCCGGAAGGGGGGCTTGCCACGGGGCGGCGCGCTCGCGGGAAACGGCTAGTTTTTAGGATCCAGGGTCATCATCATCATGTGCGCAGGTCTTTGATTTAATTAGAGGCCATTTTCGCAAGATGTCGAATCGTTCAAAAAGTGTTCACCATCATGGACCAGGAAATTGCCACTTTAAAACTCAATATAAACCAGCTGGCAGGGATAACCGGCGTACACCGGCAGACGGTTGCCGCGAGACTGAAAAATGTTGAACCTGCTCAAGGCAGCAACAGCAAGTTAAAGCTCTATCTGGTGACCGACATTCTGACCGAACTGATGATCCCTACCGTTTCGGCCAACATCGATGATATGCCCCCCTCTGACAGGCTGTCCCACTGGAAAGCAGAGAATGAGAGGCTGAAGTTCGAACAGGATACGGGGCAGTTAATACCTGCAGATGAAGTGGCGCGAGAATTCTCATTGATGGCGAAAGCCGTCGTCATGGTACTTGAAACCCTCCCGGATGTGCTCGAGCGCGACTGTGCTTTAACGCCTGCAGCGGTTGTTCGTGTGCAAAGCGTTATCGATGATCTGCGCGACCAGATGGCGGAGAGGGTGCAGGACGCTGAAAAAGAGGAGGAAGAGCCAGAGGAGGACTGATGGCAAAGCGGGCATCCGCCAGGGACATCCGCCGCGATGTTTCCGGTATTTTACGAGCCCCGCGTCGTATGCCGGTGGCCGATGCGGTCAGTACTTATATGCGCGTGCCAATGGGGGCCGGAAATTCCGTTCCATGGGATCCGGATCTTGCACCTTATGTGATAGAGCCGATGAACTGCCTGGCATCGCGTGAATACGATGCAGTGGTATTTGTGGGCCCGGCGCGAACGGGTAAAACCATCGGGCTGATTGACGGCTGGATTGTTTATAACATTGTCTGCGATCCAGCAGATATGCTTGTGATTCAGGTATCCGAGGAAAAAGCGCGCGAGCATTCCAAAAAACGCCTGGACCGTACTTTTCGCTGTAGCCCTGAAGTTAAAACCCGGCTAAGCCCAAGACGTAACGATAACAACGTCTACGACCGTACATTCCGCGCCGGTAACTATCTGAAGCTTGGCTGGCCATCCGTCAATATCATGTCGTCCTCGGACTATAAGAGTGTGGCGCTGACGGATTATGACCGCTTTCCGGAAGATATCGACGGGGAGGGTGATGCTTTTTCACTGGCATCGAAGCGTACCACGACATTCATGTCCTCCGGGATGACGCTGGTTGAAAGCTCGCCCGGGAGGGATATCAGAGACACAAAATGGCGGCGCTCCACGCCCCATGAAGCCCCTCCGACCACCGGAATTTTATCGCTCTATAACCGTGGTGACCGCCGTCGTCTGTACTGGCCATGCCCGCATTGCGGCGAATATTTCCAGCCGGAAATGGACAATATGACCGGGTACCGCGACAGCAGCGATCCTGTGCTTGCAAGCGAAGCGGCTTTTCTACAGTGCCCGGCCTGTAAAGGCAGGATCACACCGGACATGAAGCGTGCGCTTAACATGAAATGTGTCTGGCTCCGGGACGGGCAAACCATCGACAGGAAAGGCCAGGTTAGCGGTGATGGCCGTCGTTCCCGTATTGCCTCCTTCTGGATGGAAGGTCCGGCAGCTGCTTACCAGACCTGGGCGCAGCTTATTTATAAGTTCCTGACCGCCGAGCAGGAATATGAATCCACGCGCAGCGAAGAAACCCTGAAGACGGTGATCAACACCGATTTCGGCAGGCCCTATTTGCCGCGGGCCAGCATGGAGCAGCGTAAAAGTGAATTGCTCGAGCAGCGTGCCGAAGAAGTCCCAAAACGTTCGGTACCGGACGGCGTGCAGTTTCTCACTGCGACCGTGGACGTGCAGGCCGGGCGCAACCGGCGCTTTGTTGTGCAGATTACGGGTTATGGAAGTATGGGTGAGCGCTGGATAGTTGACCGTTACAACATCCGGCATTCGCTGCGCTGCGACGGCAACGGGGAAAGCATTCAGGTGGACCCGGCGAGCTATCCGGAGGACTGGGATCTTTTACTCACCGACGTCTTTGATAAAACGTGGCCACTCGCAACTGACCCGTCAAAGGGCATGCGGCTGATGTCGATGGCCGTGGACTCAGGGGGCGAAGATGGTGTGACGGATAATGCCTACAAGTTCTGGCGCAGATGTCGCCGTGAGGGGCTGGGTAAGCGTATCTATCTCTTCAAGGGGGACAGCGTCAGGCGTAGCAAACTTATCCAGCGAACGTTCCCCGACAACACGGGCAGATCAACGCGCCGCGCACAGGCGACGGGTGATGTGCCTCTTTATCTTCTCCAGACCGATGCCCTTAAAGACCGGGTGAATAATGCGCTGTGGCGTGATTCACCCGGCCCTGGCTATGTGCATTTCCCCGCCTGGCTGGGCAGCTGGTTCTATGACGAACTGACGTATGAGGAACGCTCTAATGAAGGGAAATGGAGTAAGCCCGGCCGGGGTGCAAACGAAGCATTTGACCTGCTCGTTTATGCCGACGCGCTCGCCATACTTAGTGGTTACGAAAAAATCAAATGGCCGTCTGCTCCTGAGTGGGCACGGCGGGAAACGTGGATCGAGGATACGCAGACGGAAGCTGGCGAAATGCCATCCCCGCCGCCTGCGCCGAAATCTAAATCAAAACCAAAACGTGAGAAGCCCGTAACCGAGCAGGCTAATCCGTGGTCTTCGTCAGGAGGTTGGGTGTGAATCCAGCAGATATTCAAAACATGATCGACCGCTACGCTGCAGCCGAGCTGTCTGTTCTGGAGGGGAAATCAATCACTTTCAACGGGCAGCAGATGACGCTCGAAAACCTGTCGGAAATCAGAAAAGGCCGTCAGGAATGGGAGCGACGACTGGCAACGCTCAATAACAAACGCCGCGGGCGACCCGGCTACAGGCTGGCGAGGTTTGGATGAGTTTTTTAGATGATGCGATTGGCCTGTTTTCACCAGGCTGGAAAGCCTCACGCCTGCGTGCCCGCGCGGTTATTAAGGCGTATGAGGCGGTAAAGCAAACGCGTACCCACAAAGCCCAGAAGGAAAATCGTTCAGCCGATCAGCTCAGCCAGATGGGGGCGGTTTCACTGAGGCAGCAGGCACGCTGGCTGGACAACAACCACGATCTGGTGATTGGCGTTTTCGACAAGCTGGAAGAAAGGGTGGTGGGTGCGAAGGGCATCATAGTTGAACCGCATCCGATGCTGAGTAACGGGAAGATAGCTAAAAAGCTGGCCACTGATATCCGCAGAAAGTGGGGCGAATGGTCCGTAAGACCCGATGTCACAACCCAGTTTACCCGTCCCATGCTGGAGCGGCTGATGCTGCGAACGTGGCTCCGGGACGGTGAGGTATTTGCTCAGCTGGTTCGCGGTACCGGAAATGGTCTTCAGCCGGTTGCTGGCGTGCCGTTCTGGCTGGAAGCGCTGGAGCCGGACTTCGTGCCGATGAACAGCGATGCCGCCACCCAGCTCAATCAGGGCGTTTTTGTCGATAACTGGGGGTGCCCGAAAAAATATCAGGTCTATAAAAGCCTGCCAGTATCCGGGCGTCAGTTCGATACCAAAGAGATAGATGCAGAAAACATGCTTCATCTCAAATTCACTCGACGCCTGCACCAGACCCGCGGAACGTCTCTTTTATCAGGTGTTCTGATGCGTCTGAGCGCGCTGAAAGAGTACGAAGATTCGGAGCTTACCGCTGCCAGAATTGCTGCCGCACTCGGCATGTATATCAAAAAAGGCGACGGACAGAGCTTCGAGTCTGATTCCAGCAGCGATGACCGCGAGCTGATGATTCAGCCCGGTATGCTCTATGACGAGCTGCAGGCCGGGGAAGAAATCGGGATGATTAAATCCGATCGCCCGAACCCTAACCTCGAGTCGTTTCGTAACGGACAGCTGCGTGCCGTGTCCGCAGGCAGTCGCCTCAGCTTTTCCAGCACATCCAGAAACTACAACGGAACGTACAGTGCCCAGCGGCAGGAGCTTGTCGAGTCAACCGACGGATATCTGATTCTTCAGGACTGGTTCATCGGTTCAGTGACCCGGCCCATGTACCGGGCCTGGCTGAAGATGGCTATTGCTGCCGGAGAAATCAAGTTGCCGAGAGGCATCGATATGGACTCGCTTTATAACGCGGTTTATTCGGGGCCCGTTATGCCGTGGATTGATCCCGTTAAAGAAGCGAATGCCTGGAAAACGCAGATCCGCGGCGGTGCTGCTACTGAATCCGACTGGATACGTGCCAGCGGTCGCAACCCGGATGATGTTAAGTCACGCCGTAAAGCGGAGGTTGACGAGAACCGTGAACAGGGCCTGGTGTTTGACACCGACCCCGCCAATGATAAAGGAGGCACCAGTGCCGAAGCCAAAGAACCGGGCGCGCCACCGTCCGAAAGCCAGCGCAAAAAGTAATTCGTGGTTCCGCATGCAGGCCAGCAATAACAGCGAAGCCGACATTTTTATTTATGACGAAATCGGGTACTGGGGCGTAACGGCGAAACAGTTCGTCAATGATCTCCGGGCACTTGGGGACGTCACCCACATCAACCTTTATATCAACTCGCCCGGTGGTGATGTCTTCGACGGTATTGCTATTTATAACGCGCTGAAGCATCACGGCGCGGCGATTACCGTGCATATCGACGGTCTGGCGGCCTCCATGGCCTCGGTGATTGCGATGGTAGGCAATCCGGTCATCATGCCTGAAAACACGATGATGATGATCCATAAGCCCTGGGGGTTTGCTGGTGGTGACGCGAGCGATATGCGCGACTATGCGGATCTTCTCGACAAGGTTGAATCCGTTCTTATCCCGGCTTATGCGCAGAAAACCGGAAAATCCACCGAAGAAATTGCGGCAATGCTGGAGGACGAAACCTGGATGAACGGCAGCGAGTGCCTTGAACTGGGTTTTGCCGACCAGGTGACACCATCCCTTCAGGCTATGGCCTGTATTCATTCAAAACGTATTGAGGAATTTGAAAAAATGCCAAAAAGCATTCGCAACATGATCACCCCGCCGCGCAACACTACCCCGCGTGACCCGGTTATTACCCAGCCTCAGGCACCGCAGGCAAAAACAGACCCGGCACCGGATGAAAATGCGATCCGCGCGCAGGTGTTGGCTGAGCAGAAAGCCCGTGTTAACGCTATCGGCGATCTCTTTGCCATGTTCGGCAATAAGCACATGGATCTGCAGAATCAGTGTGTGGCCGACCCTGATTGTTCCGTCGATAAGGCGAAAGATTTGCTGCTGGCAGAACTCGGTAAAACGGCCACGCCGTCCAATAAAACCACCCAGCCGCATATTCATGCGGGCAATGGTAACTTCGTCGCGGATGGTATTCGCCAGGCACTGATGGCGCGTGCCGGGTTCGAAGGTCAGGAGCGGGATAACGTTTATAACGGTATGACGCTGCGCGAGTATGCGCGTATGGCCCTGACTGAAAAAGGTATCGGCGTGGCCAGCTACAACCCGATGCAGATGGTTGGCCTGGCGCTGACCCACAGCACCTCTGACTTTGGCAACATTCTGCTTGATGTTGCGAACAAAGCGCTGATTCAGGGCTGGGACGAGGCGCAGGAAACCTTCGAGCAGTGGACCAAAAAAGGCCAGCTGTCGGACTTCAAAACGGCGCATCGTGTCGGTATGGGTGGTTTCCCTTCTCTGCGACAGGTTCGCGAAGGGGCTGAGTACAAGTACATCACTACCAGTGACAAAGGCGAAACCATCGCGCTTGCCACGTATGGTGAAATCTTCTCAGTAACCCGCCAGGCGATCATCAACGACGATCTGAACCAGCTTACCGACGTACTGATGAAGATGGGGCGCGCGGCGAAAGCAACGATTGGCGATCTGGTTTACGCCATTCTGACCAAAAACCCGAAACTCTCAGACGGAAAGGCGCTGTTCCATGCCGATCACAAGAACCTGAGCGCGGGCGCAATTTCTGTGGCCAGCCTGGACGAATCGCGCAAGCTGATGCGTCTGCAGAAGGAGGGGGAGCGAACCCTGAATATCCGTCCGGCCTACATGCTGGTGCCCGTCGCCCTGGAAACTCTGGCAAATCAGACCATCAAGTCGGCCAGTGTTAAAGGTGCAGACATCAATGCCGGGATCGTTAACCCTATCCAGAACTTTGCAGAGGTCATTGCCGAACCACGCCTGGATGAAGCTGATGCGAAAGCCTGGTATCTGGCTGCCGCGAAGGGCACCGACACCATTGAGGTCGCTTATCTCAACGGCGTCGACACGCCATACATCGATCAGCAGGAAGGCTTCACCACTGATGGTATCGCCACGAAAGTGCGTATTGATGCTGGCGTGGCGCCGCTGGACTATCGCGGCATGACCAAATCCTCTGGTCAGTAAAAAACAGTCCTGACAAACAGACGCCCGTAAGGGCTTTTTTTATACCTGAAACCAGCCCCGCAAGGGGCTGAATGGAGAAGTTATGGCTAAGAACTATGCGCAGGACGGGAAAACGATCCCTCTGGTAAACAGTGGTGCAACCGATGTTCACAGCGGCGATCCGGTTGTTGTTGGAAAACTTATCGCGGTTGCAATTACCGATATCCCGGCTGGCGATACCGGGGACGGTTTTACTGAGGGTGTTTTCCTCCTGCCAAAAGTTACCGCAGATGCGGTTACTGCCGGGGCGCAGGTGTATCTGAAGGACGGCAAAATCACGATCGAAGAAACGGACGCCGTTGCCGCGGGCATCGCCTGGGAAGATGCAGGGGCAAACACCACCGTTGTTGAAGTTAAGATCAATGCCTAACCCCTTTGACCGGATGGCGGCGCGCATGGACGCGGCCACCATAAAAAAGATGGGAAAGACAGCGATCATAAATGGCAGCAGCTATGACGTTGTTCCCGCCGAGCAGCTCGAGGAAATGGGGCCATTGTCGGGAACGGGTACTTCGCTGGTGGTTTTCTCTGAGCTTTACCAGCCATGCCGAAACGACAGTGTCGATTACGACGGTAAGAACCTGACCGTTACCCGCTATGACATGTTCAACGGAAAACCCCGCATCCATCTCGAATGAGGAGGCGCTATGTCTGTGAAAGGACTGGAAAGGGCTATTCAGAACCTGAACAGCCTCAGCCGGTTAATCGTTCCTGAGGCAACCGCAAAAGCACTTAACCGGGTGGCCAGCAGAACGATAAGCCAGGGGAGCAAAGCTGTAGCGAAAGAAGCAACAGTTGATGATAACCGGAAAAAGGGGCTTCCGGTTCGTCTGGTCCGCCAGCGTTCACGTCTGCGCAAGGCCCGTCACGATCGCCCGGTCGCGTCGATAAAAATCAACCGCGGTAATCTTCCTGCGATAAAGCTCGGCACGGCGCGCGTCCGGCTCTCGCGTAAAAAAGGGGCCAGAAACGGAGCGGGCAGCGTCCTTAAAATCGGGCCCTATACCTTTCGTAACGCTTTTATCCAACAGCTTTCGAACGGGCGCTGGCAGGTCATGCGGCGCGTAGGTCAGGCCCGTTATCCGATTGATGTGGTAAAAGTTCCTCTTGAGACACCGCTCACCGTGGCCTTCACCGCTATTTCAAAGCGCCTAATTGAAAGCGATATGCCCAAAGAACTTTCCGCAGCCCTGAAAAACCAACTGAGGATCCACCTGAAGCGATGAACAGACACAGCGCAATTCGTGCAGCCATTCTGGCAAAACTGAAAGCCGAGATCACTGACACGGTCACCTGGTTTGACGGGCGCCCTGTTTTTCTTGAAGTGCAGGATCTCCCTGCCGTGGCTGTATACCTTTCTGACGCGGAGTACACCGGCGATTCGCTTGACGAAGATTCGTGGCAGGCGGTTGTTCACATCGAGGTATTTCTTAAAGCCTCCAGCCCCGACAGCGCGCTTGATTCCTGGATGGAAGAGAAAGTGTATCCGGCAATGGCCTTCATCCCGGGTCTGACCGAACTGGTCGAGACGTTCACCCCGCAGGGTTATGACTATCAGCGGGATGATGAAATGGCCACCTGGGGTTCAGTCGATTTCACGTACTTAATCACCTATTCAATTTAAGAGGTACTTATGCCTACTCCAAACCCGCTGGCCCCCGTGAAAGGTGCCGGTACCACACTCTGGCTTTACACCGGAACGGGCAACGCTTTCGCTAACCCACTCTCGGATATCGACTGGAACCGCCTGGCGAAAATTAAAGAGCTGACGCCGGGCGAAATGACCGCCGAATCGTATGACGACACTTACCTCGACGACGAGGATGCCGACTGGAACGCGACGGCCCAGGGGGCAAAATCTGCTGGCGATACCTCGTTCACCCTCGCCTGGAAACCGGGCGAAGAAGGGCAAAAAGACCTTGTCGCATGGTTTATTGATGGCTCAGTACGCTATTACAAAATCAAATACCCGAACGGTACCGTCGACGTTTTCCGCGGCTGGTGCAGCAGCCTGGGTAAAGCCATTCCGGCAAAAGAGGTCATTACCCGTACAGCGAAAATCACCAATACCGGCAAGCCAGAACTGGCAGAAGAAAGCGGGACCCCGAATATCCCCGTGACCGGCGTTACGCTCGATAAAGCCACGGCAAGCGTGGCCGTCGGCGCAACCACAACGCTAAATGTGACGGTTAACCCTGCCAGCGCCTCAGATACCTCGTTCCGCGTGGCAACCTCAGACGGGGCAAAAGCAACGGTCACCCTCAGCGGTAATGCGATCACCGTCACCGGCGTGGCGGCAGGCACCGCTGACGTTATTGTTATGACCAGCGACGGTAATTTCGTTGCGGTCTGCAAAGTCACCGTAACTGCAGCGTAAGGAAGGACGCATGTTTCTGAAAAAAGAGAAGTTCACCTGGCAAAAAGAATCACTGACCATTTTCGAGCTGTCGGCGCTTCAGCGTATTGAGTACATCACGTTTATGGCCGCAGAGGAAAAGGCCGTCAGCGCTGACAGCGACGGCATCAGCGATCAGGAAATGACGGCCAGGCTGATTGGCTCAAATATTCGCTGCGGTGCGCGTTTGATTGCGATGTCTTTGTGGCATAACGATCCGGCTGGCACGGATGTGGAGACGCTTTATCAGCAGGTGCTTAGCGGCTGGCCGCCGGAGGCGATCGGTAAAGCAGAAATGGAAATAAAGCTGCTCTCCGGCATGCTCGTTCCGGTTGAGGATGACAATCCTGCCGATCCGGATACCTCAGCGGAGGCCGAAAGCGCAGAACCCGTTACGGCGGAAAAGCCCTTGCCAGCGAGCTGAAGTTTGTCCTGAATCTGGCGCGCGAGTTCGGGCGACCCGACTGGCGCGCCATGCTGGCTGGAATGACTTCCAGTGAGCTGGGCGACTGGCACCAGTTCTACCGGGAGCATTATTTTCAGGACGCGCAGCTCGATGCGCATTTCTCAGAGCTGCTTTATTCCATCTCCACTCTTTTCTTCCGCGACCCGGAACTTACCCCCGCACATTTCAGCCTGCTTTCTCCTTCCGGTATCGTCATCAGCGATGACGAGCCGGATGATGATGCGCTGATGGCCGCAGCTGAGGGGATAACAGGAGGTATCCGATATGGCCCAGCAGATTAGCGATCTGGTCATCAACCTTGACGTCGACAGCGCCACGTTTAGTGAGCAGGTTGCCCGCATAAAGGGCCAGCTAACCGGGATGGCTGAGGACTCTGAAAAAGTCCAGACGCGAATGCAGCGCGCTTCCGAGCGGCAGGCGGCTGCGTTTAAAACCGTGGGCGACGCTGGCGCGGCAGCGGCCGCAGACATGAAAGCCCGTCAGTCGGCCGCAACGGAAGGGCTGACAAAAGACTGGCAGAACGTTTCTAAGTCCGTTGATGAAACTCATCGCCGCGTGACCGAACTTAACAAGCGCATGCGTGAGAATGACGGGCAGGCCGCAGCGCTTGCCCGCCGACAGGATGAACTGGCGGCATCATTTTTCCGCCAGATTGACGGCGTTCGCCAGCTCAATGGTGAAACACAGTCGCTTGCGAACGTTCAGGCGCGCTTTCGCGCAGCCAGGGCACAGGGAAACATAACCCAGCAGGATTATCTCGCCCTTATTTCTCGCACCACGGCCCGTCAAAAAGAACTGCAGATCGTGGAGGAAAAATCGGCCGCAGCGCGCACGCGATTCCTTAGCCAGCTGAAGCAACAGGTTGCAGAGCAAAAGCTCTCCGGTACCGAGCTGCTGCGCATGAAGGCGGCGCAGGTCGGTGCCAGCGATGCGGCTGAGGTCTATATCCGCAAGCTTGAAGCTGCCAAAGTGGCCACGCACGGTCTGGGGCTGCAAAGTGCTGCTGCCCGGCAGGAGCTGGGGGTACTTATCGGCGAGGTCATGCGCGGTAACTTCGGCGCGCTGCGCGGCTCCGGGATCACGCTGGCGAACCGGGCAGGATGGATAGACCAGCTGCTGTCGCTGCGCGGGCTTGGGATCGCCGGCATGGTTGGTGGGATTGCCGCGGCGGTATTCGGGCTGGGTAAGGCCTGGTATGACGGCAGCAAAGAGTCTGAGGAATTTAACAGGCAGCTGATCCTGACCGGGAACTACGCGGGGAAAACGTCAGGGCAGCTTCAGGCGCTGGCGCGCTCGCTGGCCGGTAATGGCATCACGCAGCATGCCGCTGCAGGCGTGCTGGCGCAGGTCGTTGGCAGCGGCGCGTTCAGCGGTAATGACGTCAGCATGGTCAGCAATGTTGCCGCCAGGCTGCAGCAGGCTACCGGGCAGGCCGTCGACGAAACCATAAATCAGTTTAAACGCCTGAAGGATGATCCGGTTAACGCGGTCGCGACGCTCAACGATTCCCTGCACTTTCTGACGGCCACCCAGTATGAACAGATTGCCTCTGCTCAGGCGCTGGGGGATTCTCAGAAAGCCGCCGAGCTGGCCATGCGGGCATATTCCGACGCGGTCATTCAGCGTGCCGGTGCTGTCGAGGATAATCTCGGATCCCTCGAAAAAGCCTGGAACTGGGTGAAGAATGCCGCCTCCGGTGCGTGGGATGCGATGCTGGGCGTTGGGCGTAATCCTGACACCGCGATGAAGCGCCAGGACTCTTTTGCTGAATGGCAGGCAGCAGAGAAAGAGTACCGCGCTCTGTCCAGCAATCTTAAGGTCGACCCGGATTATGCCGGTAATAACGTTCTGCAGAAAGCTGATGCGGAAAGGCTGAGAAACGCGCGCCAGCAGGTGGAGCTGAAAAAGCAGGCTTACGATCTTGCCGATCAGCAATACGCCCAGGAAGGGCTGGCAGCCGCGCGGGAAAAAATGCGAACGGACCAGCAGGCTCAGGCAATCCGCAGCCAGCAGCAGTTTAACCAGCTGGTGGAGTCCGGCGCGACGGCAGCAGAAAAGCGGGCTTCAGCAGAGAAAAAGCTCAGTCAGCTTATTGAGAAAAACCGCCAGGATGCAAAAGACGGTGTCGCCACGCTGTGGACTGAAAAGGACATTGCCGCGGCCCGCGCCGGGATTGAAAAGCAGTGGAAGGATCCAAAAACTCCGAAAGGCAAAAGCTATTCAACGCCCGCCGGGGACAAAGCCGAGGAAAAGGCGCAGGCCGAACTTCTCACTCTTCAGGCCCAGCTTAAAACGCTTGAGCAGCATACCAGCGTGAACGACGTCATAAGTAAACAGCGTCAGGATCTCTGGCAGACTGAAAATCAGTTCACCGTTCTGCAGGAGGCCGCGGGGCGTCGTCAGCTTACGGCGCAGGAAAAATCCCTGCTGGCGCACAAGGAAGAAACGCTCGAGTACAAGCGGCAGCTGGCCGACCTGGGCGATAAGGTTGCCAGCCAGCAAAAGCTCAATCAACTGGCCGATCAGGCCGTGAAGTTTGAACAGCAGCAAAAGGCCGCGAGGGCAGGTCTGCAGGCTCAGTCTGAGGGGGTATCCACCCGGGAAGCAGGGCGACAAACTACGCTGCAGCGTCTCAGCGAAAGCTATTCGTACAACCCTCAGGCACAGCAAAAGGTTCTGGAAGAGCAAAGGGCGACGTTCGAGGCTGAAGATGAACTGCGCGCAAACTGGCTGGCCGGTGCTAAACAGGGCTGGGCCGAATATCAGGATTCAGCGACAAACGTTTTCAGCTCCGTTCAGCAGATTTCGCAGGCTACGTTCAGCGGGCTGGCGGGCCAGCTTACCAGCCTGACGACAACCGGGAAGGCGAGCTTCAGGGACTTCACCAGCTCGATCCTTAAAATGATTGTCTCCGTTATCAACCAGCTGCTGGTGGCGTACACCATCCAGAGCGCAATGGGCTGGGTGAGCGGCGGGGCGAAAACCTCCTCTGCAGGTCAGTCATTCGCGGTCCCGTCATTCCGGCCACAGGGTTTTGACGTGGGCGGTTTTACCGGGCACGGCGGCAAGTACGAGCCAGCCGGTATCGTTCACCGCGGGGAATTCGTCTTCACCAAAGAATCAACAAGCCGCATCGGCGTGGCTAATCTCTATCGCCTGATGCGAGGGTATGCCTCGGGTGGTCTGGTCGGCGGCGGGAGCGCAGCCGGTGCTGGCATGGGCGGGATCAGTGTTTATGCCCCAGTCAGCATCAGCCAGCAGGGGAGTGACGGAAGCATAAATCAGGCGAACGCCACGGGGACGGCGAAACAGCTGCAGGCGATTATTCAGCAGACAATCACCGAGCGACTGAAAAAAGAAATGTCCGCAGGCGGCGTGCTTTATTCGAGGAGGACACCGTGACAGACACGTTTACCTGGCGCACGCGAAAAACAGCGCAGGGCACTGAAACAGCCCGAACGCTGCAGGCCCAGTTCGGGGATGGCTACAAACAGATAGCGGGGATGGGGATCAACGAAAAACAGGAAACGTGGAGCCTGGACTGGACGGGCACCAGACAGGAGGCGGCTGCGCTGCGCGCTTTTCTGATGTCTCACGTTACTAAATCGTTCTGGTGGACCACGCCATGGGGTGAAAAAAAGCTGTTCAGAATGAAAGCCGATTCGTTCAGCGTTTCTTTCCCTACCGGGAAAAAAGCCACTGTGGCCTTCACTTTTGAACAGGCGTTCGCGCCCTGATTTTCTCGACAAACACTGAAAGCTGCCTCCGGGCGGCTTTTTTTATGGGGGAAGAATGAGTTTTACGGCAGACATCCAACAGCTTGAGCCCGGCAGCGTTATTCAGCTGATTGAGATCGACGGCACTGAATTCGGTATGGATCAGGTGCTGCGTTTTCATGCGCACAATATTCAGGAAGAGGGGTGGGCAGCCTTCGCCGCAGAAAATCTGCCCGCCATTATCTGGCAGGGAAACCAGTACGATCCCCATCCCTACGAACTGAAGGGGATGGAGTTGTCGAGTACAGGTTCCCAGCCAACGCCCACGCTGTCCGTCGGGAACGTCGGAAACTATGTCACCGCGCTGTGTCTTGAATATGACGATATGGTCAGGGCTAAGGTCAAAATCCATACCACGCTTTCGAAGTATCTCGATGCCGCCAACTGGAAAAACGGTAACCCGGGTGCCAGTCCGGCCGATGAGCGCGTACAGCTCTTTTACGTCAATGCTAAAACCGCAGAGACGCGGGTACAGGTTGATTTTGAGCTGTGTTCTCCTTTCGATATTCAGAGCCTGCAGCTGCCGACACGGCAAATTACCCCTGTCTGCACCTGGTGTATGCGGGGCTGGTACCGAAGCGGGACCGGATGCGATTACAACGGCACGAAATACTTTACCAAAGACGGTACACCGACCGATGACCCGTCGAAAGACGTTTGTGGCGGCCGCCGGCAGGATTGTCAGGATCGTCACGGCCCGGACGCGCCGCTGCCGTTCGGTGGTTTTCCGGCCGCCAACCTACAGGGGAAATAAATATGCGTGAAAAATTGCTGGATGCTATCCGTCAGCACGTCGCTGCTGAATACCCCAAAGAAGCCTGCGGTCTGATTGTTCAGTCAGGCCAGCAGCAAATCTTTATTCCCTGCCGCAACATTGCAGATAAGCCCGAGGAGACATTCACGCTCTCCCCGGAAGATCAGCTCGCTGCCCGCGTGCGCGGTGAGATCATCATGCTCATTCATTCCCATCCGGATGTGGTTCGGCTGGTGCCCTCGGAGCTGGACCGGATCCAGTGCGACTGGTCGGGGATTGAGTGGGGGATCATGTCCTGGCCGGACGGGGATTTTTGTACGATTTCCCCGCGTGAAGACCGGGATTATGCCGGGCGGCAGTGGGTACTGGGTTACGCCGACTGCTGGTCGCTTATCCGTGAATTTTATCTGCGCGAATACGCCATTGTTCTCGGGAACTATTCAGTACCTTACGAATGGTGGGAGAGCGGCAAGGAACGGCTCTACGATGACAACTGGGAGCGTGAGGGATTTGTTGAGATTGCCGCCGGTGCAATGCAGCCAGGGGACATCATCATGATGACTGTGCAGGCATCGGTGACTAATCACGCCGCGGTATATGTGGGTGACAACATCATTCTCCATCATCTTTTCGGGCACCTTTCTTCGCGAACGCCTTATGGAAAATATTATCGAGACAGAACGGTCCGGGTGGTCAGGCATAAGGACAGAATGCATGGTTAAGACGCTTATTCTCGAAGGGAAAATGGCTAAAAATTTCGGTAAACGCGTTCAGTTTGATGTTGCCGATCTGCGCGAAATGCTCAGGGCCATGTGTTCACAGGTTCCCGGGTTCAAAAAATATATGTCGGAAGCTCATATGAAGGGGATCCGTTTCGCCTTTTTTAACGGTGACAACAATATCGGGCTGGAAGAGTTTGATATGACCCGCGGTGGAAGCGTGTACCGGATCGTGCCCGTTTATGAGGGGGCCAAAAGTTCGGGCGTCCTGCAGATAGTTGTCGGTGCCGTTGCGCTGGTCGCTGCATTCTTTACCGCTGGTGCGAGCATGGCAGCCTGGGGGGCAGCCATGAGTGCAACAGCCATCAGCGCCACGTCAATTTTGACCGGGGTTGGGGTGTCAATGATGCTGGGCGGCGTTGTCCAGATGCTCACACCCCAGCCATCCTTCGGCGCGGGTAAATCCTCCAGCACGGACAACACGCCTAACTATGCCTTCGGGGCGCCGGTCAATACCGTCGCTATGGGGCATCCTGTCCCCCTGGCCTACGGTCTGATCGAGGCTGGGGGAGCGATAGTCAGCGCCGGTATGTACTCGAGCGATCAGCAATAGTGAAATGCAACCGAATAAGATGAACGTTACATTGCAATCTCCCTTGGTTATCATGTCCAAAACGATGCTGATCAAGGAGATGAAAGTGAAAAAATACGGTTTGGTCTTATTAGGTGTGCTCTTTATTTCAGGTTGTGCCCCACAAAATCAGAATAACAATTTACAAAAGCAATACGCTGATTTAGCAAATTGTGAAGATAACATTACGATGCCAAAACAAATGCCGCATAGTAAAAAGGAGTTTGCGGACTTTTTATCCAAGGCTGCGCTTAATGCCTCGGCAGATCAGTTTGTTATTCAGAAGCGTATAGAGATTCTTCAATTAGTTGGATGGGATAATTCGGTAGCTGATGCAATAACAACATGTAGCGCCACCAGAAAGAGCAAGCTTAAAGAAATTGGGGCGAATGTGTTTGAAACCATGAAAGCCAATACTAAAGACACAGAGGAACGTCGTGCTCTTGTTGAGGCTTATAGTTCGTGGGAAGCTTATGTAACCAGTCAAACGCCACTCGCAAAACAGGACTTTGACTCAAAAGTTAGTTATTACAAAAACATGTAATAAGACACCATCATTAATACTAACAAATAACCCAGCTCAGGCTGGGTTTTTTAATGGGGTAAAAATGCAACTTCTCCATGGTGAAACCATCATACAGGGTGCAAAAGGGGGCGGTGGAAGCGCGCATACTCCGGTTGAGCAACCTGACGATCTGCTGTCGGTCGCAAAATTAAAAATGCTCATTGCCGTTTCTGAGGGAGAAATACAGGGTGACCTGATCGCTCAGAATATTTTTCTCAACGATACGCCGCTGGCAAACGACAGCGGGGAATACAACTTTAGCGGCGTGAAATGGGAGTTCCGCAAGGGCACACAGGACCAGACCTATATTGCCGGGATGCCCCAGGTCGATAACGAGCTGGCGGTTGGCACAACTGTCACCACCACCGCGCCCTGGACACGCCAGTTTACCAATCTTTCCCTGGATGCCATCCGCATCAAGCTCAGCCTTCCGGTCCAGTATCTCTATAAAGATAACGGCGATATGGTGGGCACGGTCACCGAGTATGCAATCGATTTATCAACGGACGGCGGCGCCTGGAAAACGGTTGTAAACGGCAAGTTTGACGGAAAGACCACGACGGAATATCAGCGTGACCACCGTATCGATCTGCCAAAATCTACGTCCGGCTGGTCTGTCAGGGTCAGGCGTATTACGGCTGATGCCAGCGGATCAAATTCGAAACTGGTTAACGCCTTCAAGGTGTTTTCGTATGCGGAAGTCATCGACAGCAAGCTTCGTTATCCTTTAACCGCGCTCCTGTATGTCGAAGTGGACAGCAGCCAGTTCAACGGCAGCGCGCCGAAAGTGACCTGTAAGATAAAAGGCAAGCTGATTAAGGTTCCGGATAATTACGATCCGATAACCCGAACCTATTCTGGTTCATGGTCCGGCGGGTTCAAAATGGCCTGGTCCAATAACCCTGCCTGGATCTTTTACGATCTGGTTCTGGATGAAATTTACGGCATGGGCACGCGCGTGGATGCGTCCATGGTGAATAAGTGGGCGCTGTATTCAATTGCCCAGTATTGCGACGAAATGGTTTCCGACGGGGCCGGTGGTACCGAACCGCGTTTCACCTGCAACGTTTTCATTCAGAGCCAGCAGGACGCCTGGCAGGTACTTAACGATCTCGCCGCGGTATTTCGAGGAATAACGTTCTGGGGCAACGATCAGATTTATGTCCAGGCAGACGTCCCGCAGGACGATGTTGACTGGGTTTATAACGCCTCAAATGTGATCGATGGGCTGTTTACTTATGCGGGCGGCTCATACAAGAATCGCTACAGCTCCTGCCTGGTGTCCTGGTCCGATCCGCAGAACCATTACAGCGATACCGTTGAGGGGGTCTACGATTCGGCGCTGGTAGAGCGTTACGACGTCAGGCAGACGTCCCTGACCGCAATCGGCTGCACCTCGCAAAGTGAAGCGCACCGGCGCGGTCGCTGGGTATTACTCTCCAATGCCAAAGACGGCACCGTATCGTTTGGGGTGGGGCTGGACGGGTACATCCCTCTGCCCGCTGAGATTATCGGTGTCGCCGATCCTTTCCGCTCCGGCAAGGAGAACGGTGGCCGCATAGTGGCGGTCAACGGCCGCCAGATTACGCTGGATCGAGAAATAGACTACGCGGCGAAAGACCGGCTGGTGGTTAACCTGCCAGATGGAAAAGCCCAGACGCGGACAATCAGCGCTGTGAGCGCCGATAAAATAACGGTGACGGTGGCTACGGCCTTCAGTCAGGCACCTGCCGCCGGTGCTGTGTGGGCGATAGACAGTGATAACCTCGCGATACAGTACTTCAGGGTCACTTCAATCGCGGCTAACGACGACAGCACAGGCGGTTTCACTATTACGGCCGTTCAGCACGATCCAAATAAATACCGTTACATCGATGACGGTGTTCGGGTCGAGTCGCCCCCGATCACCGTCACGCCGATAAGCGTCCTGTCTGCTCCGAAGAATATCGTGGTGACTGAGAGCGATCATGTGTCTCAGGGGCTGACTGTAGCAAGCCTGGACGTGTCATGGGATAAGGTAGAGGGCGCAATCCGGTACGTTGCCCAGTGGCGTAAGGACAACGGGGACTGGATAAACGTTCCGGTTACCAGCGCGCAGGGTTTCTCGGTTCAGGGCATTTATTCGGGCAGCTATGACGTGCGCGTCCGTGCGCTGAATGCGCAGGATACGTCGTCACCATGGGGATACGGTGAAACAACTTATCTCTCCGGAAAAACGGGAAAACCGGGTACTCCGCTCAACTTCCTGGCGACCGAAGATGTGGTCTGGCATATCGACCTGACCTGGAAATTTCCGGATGGCTCAGGCGACACGGCCTATACAGAGATTCAGCGCGCCACAACTGCCGACTACGCCAATCCTGAACTGCTGGTCCTAGTGCCGTACCCGGCTGCAGATTATCAGCATGGCCCCATGCCTGCCGGCGTTCGCCAGTGGTACCGCGCGCGCCTGATTGACCGTATCGGTAACGCCGGGGACTGGACCGACTGGATCATGGGCACGTCCTCGATAGATGTCAGCGAAATAACCAATGACATTCTGGAGGATATGAAAGAGTCGGAAACGTTCAAGGACCTGATCGAGAACGCGGTGGACAGCAATGAAAAAATTGCTGGCATGGCTAACGATATCAAACAGGCCAACGACGAACTGGAGCAGCTGGCGAAGGATATCCTGGAGAACGCTGACGGGCTGGCGCAGGCCGAAGTGAAGATAGACGAGATTTCTGTGTCGATGGACGGCATGACAGGAGGCGTGAAGAACTCGGCAATTGCGATAATCCAGGCCAACCTCGCTCAGGTGGCCACGCGTAAAACCCTGTCGGCATCGGTTGCGGGTAACAGCGCGCAGCTGGACCGCATTGATGAGGTGATAGTCACTGACAGAGAGGCAACGGCACGCGCATTGCTGAGCCTGCAGACGAACGTCAACGGTAATACGGCATCCATCAACAGTCTAAGCCAGACGGTTTCGAATTATCAGCAGGCCACGGCCACGCAGATAAACTCCATCACGGCGACCGTCAACGGGCATACGGCGGCGATAACCACCAACGCTCAGGCCATAGCGAACGTAAACGGCGACCTCAGCGCGATGTACAACATCAAGGTTGGGGTCTCCAGCAACGGGCAGTATTACGCCGCAGGGATGGGGATCGGCGTGGAGAATACGCCATCCGGCATGCAGTCGCAGGTTATCTTCCTGGCAGACCGCTTCGCGGTGACTCATCAGGCTGGCGCAGCGGTTACGCTTCCGTTCGTCATTCAGAACGGGCAAACCTTTATCCGGGATACGGTGATTGGCAACGGATCAATCGACAATACCAAAATCGGCAACTACATCCAGTCCTCCACATGGGACGGCACCGGGAACGTCGGCTGGCACATCAACAAATCGGGTTACGCCGTTTTCAATAACGTAACCGTGCGAGGAACGGTTTACGCCACGAACGGCGAATTCAGGGGGACTGTATATGCTACCGACGGAGATTTTCAGGGTACCGTTTATGCAAACAAAATTGTCGGTAATATCTCAGAGTCCAAAATGTATTCTGCCTTTGGTAAAGAAGCAGGCGCAAACCGAAGCTTTAATATTAATTATGGAGGAAACCCAAGACTGCCAGTCAGGCTATCAATATTTTTTAATATAAATGAGTACACAGCGGGCTGTCGTTTCTTTGTTAACGGTGAGGAACAAGCAGACCGTACTGCGGGAAAATCGTTTGGTTACTCTTACGACCTTGCAGCGGGTGAGGAAAAAACGATCACTCTCAGCGCTTCGGGGAGCGGGAGAATATTGACAAGTCCTATAATTGCGATCGTTACGCCACAGGGTACGTCATTAAGTTAAGCCTGAATCCTTCCTCCCATCTGTTTTCGCGATAAATACACTCGTCAAAATCAGTCGACTATTTTGAATATCAACCCTGCCCCGGCGGGTTTTTTTATTGCCTGGAGAAAATATGCTTTATAACACTGGCACCATCGCCGTTAATGGAAACACCGCAACTGGCACCGGCACGAACTGGATGGCACCCGCCAGTCAGGTCCGCGCTGGCCAGACGATTATTGTTATGTCTAACCCGGTGCAGTTGTTCCAGATTTCATCCGTAAACAGCGCCACGTCAATGACGGTTACGCCTGCCGCTTCCCCTGCGCTGAGCGGCCAGAAATATGGAATTCTTGTGTCGGACATTATCTCGGTTGATGGGCTGGCACAGGCCATGTCTCAGCTCATCAAAGAGTATGACGAGAATATTGGCGCCTGGGAGACGTTCGCCACCACCTCAGCAAACCAGAGTATCACCGTTACCATCAACGGCACCTCTGTAACCATTCCTGGCATCGGTAAACTGGCGCAGAAAGGGAGCAATGGTGCTCTCCCGATTGACCAGGGAGGCACCGGGGCAACGAACTCAGCAGACGCTCGCACAAACCTCGGTTTGGGAAACAGCGCCACAAGGAACGTTGGCGCTGCGGCGGGAACAGTGGCAGCTGGCGATGATTCACGGTTCGGAACTGTGAACGGAAAGAGCGGAGGTACAATCAATGGCGGTACATCTATCAATGGTGACGCTTTATATATTGATCACTCCTACGGCCATACAACGATGCTTGAAACGGTAAAGCCGGGTGACCAGGGGGCTGTTTATGGAGGGATGAAACTAAAAAGACCAAATTCACAGGGATTTATTGTTGCCGCTTATAGCACGAATGATTATGAGACTGAGCAAATATTGATCGGGGTAAATGCTCCAAGAGGTAACCCTGTATGGAGTTTTAATGTCGATGGCCGTGCGGTCGGCAATTGGGTAAATACATCTGATGCCAGAATCAAAGACAATATTAAAACTATCGAGGATGCTCTGGATAAGATGAAATTATTCAGGGGGGTAGAGTGGGATCGTAAAGATAACAATCTGCATGGTTACGGCTTTATCGCTCAGGAGGTTAAAAAAGTTTTCCCTGAAGCGGTAAAAGAGTATGGGGAAACAAGGCTGGAAAATGGCGAGATTGTGGAAAAAACACTGGCCTTAGACACATCAGGTGTGGCGGCAGCCCTTCACCATGAAGCTATTCTTGCTCTGTTGGTTAAGGTCGATAGTTTGACGAGTAAGGTTGAAAAACTGGAATCAGGAAGCTGAATAATTTGCAGCCCGTTCCGGCATATGACGGGCTGCGGTTTTCTTATGAACCTTGTTCCTGCTTTACAGATTCTTCCAGTTGGTTCTGTTTCTGATTCCAGATGCTGCTCGCTGGCATTTCTACACGAACGCATATGAACTGGTCAGCCGGGATATCAATGGGATCGCCATCTGCCAATCCAGCACACTCATTCCTGGCAAATGCTGGTGCTGAAAGGTGGGTACGGTGATAGGTTTTTACCAGCACAGAGCCATCGGCGTTAACCTCATAATCCAGCCATATCAGCGGTTGCTTATTCCTGTCTGTTGGAATCTCAAAACCTCCGTCGATACCGCCCCAGGCAGCGTCTGAATTGAGAGCTTCACAACCTTCAATCAGATATTGGCCGACATCCAGACGAGTGACAGTAACACCTGCTGATTCGTCGTTAGTTTCATAATCGCCATCTTTAAAAATCTTCACTACTGGAGAAGCTCGCTTAAGAAAACCGTTCGCATCGACCGTTGTATTATGTGAGTGCCACAGCTCCATCACCGTAATATTTCCAGTCGGTAACGTAGAACTGTAAGAAGCTTTCGCAATGAATGCCCTGTTTGCAGTTCCATATCCTATGCCAAGCTCACCCCACTCAGAGGGAGTCGGACCGGGTAAAACCTGAATAACGCAACTTTCAGGAAATAATGCCCCTGCTACCCCTGGCTCATATATTCCATCCCAGATTTTTTGAACTGGATTTGCTGATGATCCTCTCCCGGAATGGACTGTTGCAATATTCCCAACATTAAAACCAACATCTTTCAGGGCTGCACTTCCTAAGTTGGCAATTTTGTCGAATCGCGAATCGTCGCCTGCGGCCACCGTTCCCGCCGCCGTTCCAACGTTCCTGGTGGCGCTGTTTCCTAAACCGACGTTTTATAAATTGCTCTTGAGCGGCCTGGCCGATAACTTCACCTGATTTTTTTGCAGAAATAACTGGGTGAAAAATATGCAAATTGGCTACGTAAGGGTGTCAACAAATGACCAAAATACGGATCTTCAGCGACAAGCGCTCGAACGCGCAGGATGTGAGCAGATTTTCGAAGAAAAAATGAGCGGAACAGTGGCGAACCGGCCAGCGTTGAAAAAGCTTCTTAAGGCGCTGAATGAGGGGGATACGCTGGTAGTCTGGAAGCTGGATCGCCTTGGGCGTAGCATGCGGAATCTGGTGCTGCTGGTGGACGAACTCCGGCAGCGCGGCATCCACTTTAAGAGCCTCACTGACAGCATCGACACATCAAGCCCGATGGGCCGCTTCATCTTTCATATCATGTCAGCCCTGGCGGAAATGGAGAGGGAGTTGATTGTGGAGCGTACCCGGGCAGGTCTGGCCGCAGCTCGTGAGAAAGGGCGAATCGGCGGCAGGCGTCCGAAGCTTACCCAGGAGCAATGGGCTCAGGCAGGTCGGTTGATAGCGAACGGTCTGGACAGGAAGCAGGTAGCGATAATTTATGACGTTGCCGTATGCACGCTTTATAAAAAATTTCCTGCTTCAGATCTGGCTTAAATCTGCCCACATAGAGTAACGCCCATAAAATTTACAAAACTCATAATTCGAAGCGACGTAGAAACTTAGAAACGAAACGGCGAAGCTTTAATCAGCTATGACAGACCCTCTGTCTTGCGTGCATACTCAAATGAAACTACTGTATATAAAAACAGTATTCAGGGTGTGTCGTATGGAATTTATCAGGCCTGCAGAACTGCGAGAAATTATTGCTCTCCCGCTTTTCAGTGACTTAGTGCAGTGTGGTTTCCCAAGCCCCGCAGCTGATTACGTTGAACAGCGCATCGATCTCAATGAGTTACTTGTCGCTCACCCGAGTTCAACGTATTTCGTCAAAGCCGCGGGTGATTCTATGATTGAAGCCGGGATCAGCGACGGCGATCTGCTGGTGGTAGACAGCTCCAGGACTGCTGTGCACGGTGACATTGTCATCGCAGCGGTGGAAGGGGAGTTCACTGTTAAACGCCTGCAGTTGCGCCCGACCGTGCAACTCAATCCAATGAACAGCGCCTACAGTCCGATCATTGTAGGCAGCGAAGACACGCTGGACGTTTTCGGCGTCGTGACTTTCATCGTTAAATCGGCGAGCTGAACATGTTCGCGCTCTGTGATGTGAATTCGTTCTACGCATCATGCGAGACGGTGTTTCGGCCTGATTTGAGGGGACGCCCGGTTGTCGTTCTCTCGAATAATGATGGCTGCGTAATTGCACGCAGCGCCGAGGCCAAAGCCGCCGGAATCACCATGGGTGAGCCTTTCTTCAAACAAAAGGAGCTTTTCCGGCGTGCTGGCGTTGTTTGCTTCAGCAGTAACTACGAGCTGTACGCAGACATGAGCAACCGGGTTATGACCACACTGGAGGAAATGAGCCCTCGTGTCGAAATATACTCAATCGACGAGGCTTTTTGCGACCTGACTGGTGTTCGCAACTGCAGGGATCTGACGGAGTTCGGCAAAGAGATCCGTGCTACGGTTCTAAAGCGTACGCACCTGACCGTGGGAGTTGGGATTGCGCAAAGTAAGACCCTTGCAAAGCTGGCAAATCACGCCGCCAAAAAATGGCAGCGTCAGACGGGCGGAGTTGTTGATTTGTCCAATATCGATCGGCAACGTCGGTTGTTGGCTGTCGTGCCTGTAGAGGATGTATGGGGCGTAGGCAGGCGCATCAGTAAGAAGCTGAACGCCATGGGTATCAAAACTGCTCTGGACCTCTCAGAACAAAGCACCTGGATTATCCGTAAACACTTTAACGTGGTACTCGAGCGAACTGTCCGGGAGCTGCGCGGCGAACCATGTTTGGATCTGGAGGAGTTTGCACCGGCAAAGCAGGAAATCGTCTGTAGTCGGTCATTCGGCGAACGCGTTACTGAGTATGAGCAGATGCGTCAGGCTATCTGCAGCTATGCGGCGCGTGGCGCCGAAAAGCTTCGCGGCGAGCATCAGTATTGCCGCTTTATCTCCGCATTCGTGAAAACCTCTCCCTTTGCGCTTAACGAGCCATATTACGGTAATAGTGCATCCATGAAGCTTCTTACTCCCACTCAGGATTCCCGCGACATCATCAACGCCGCGGTAAAGTGCCTGGACAAAATCTGGAAGGATGGTCACCGGTACCAGAAGGCAGGAATAATGCTGGGTGACTTCTTCAGCCAAGGTGTGGCCCAGCTTAATCTGTTCGACGAGAACGCGCCGCGTGTTGGAAGTGACCGCTTAATGGAAGTACTTGATCACCTGAACGCGAAAGACGGGAAAGGAACGCTCTACTTTGCCGGTCAGGGCATCCAACAACATTGGCAGATGAAGCGAGAAATGTTGTCGCCTCGATATACAACGAGATTTTCAGATCTGCTTAGAGTCCGATAAATTTTTCTGATTTCTTCGTCCGCTTTGTGCCAGGAGCAGACGTTAAGGAAAGTATTATTTAGATGTGAAATATTTGCGTAATATTTTTTCTAATAGTGAGAAAACGACCGTGACCCTTTTGGGAGTAATCAGCTGGTAAGGTCGATATAAATAAAATTGCCATTTCTCCTGTCGCAGTTCTGGCAGTGGGGGAACAAGTTGGCCGCTTGCTAAGTACTCCCTACAGATAAAATCGCTGGATTGTACAACCGTTTTTCCGGCCAATGCAGCCTGAATTTCGGCGTATGGGTCTGTAGTATAAAACTCAATATGACGAGGGACAAAAGTATTCACTGCGTCACTCATAAACTCAAATGATTTCCCCGTTTCAGGATTAATTAAACCACTAAATGGATAACGCTGTCGAAGATCTTCTAAATCAGTTGGTGCTCCCAGGCGCGCTATGAGTTCAGGGGATGCAACCAAAATATGTTCAACTTGCCCGATATTTTTAATGATAAAGTTTGGATTAGGCTCTCGCCCTACGCGTATGCCTATATCGATACGATGCTCGATAGTATCAAGTTTCATCATATCTAAACGCCAGTCGATAAATAACTCAGGATATGGACGCAGTGCAGTCAACAGTTCATACAAGATTTGCTCATGTTTTGGAAATCGAAGTAATGTGATACGAACAATACCTTTCATTTCATTATCATCTTTCGCCATCAGAAATAACTTTTCAGAATCTTCCAGCAGTCGCTTCGCTTGGGGTAAAAATAACTCACCGAAACTGGTAAGAAAGATCGACCGAGTATTGCGTTTGAAAAGAGGTTCACCAAGCTGTTTCTCCAACTCAGCGACTGTTCGGGTTACTACTGATGGTGAAACCGACAGCTTTATGGCTGCTTCGCGGAAGTTCAGGGTTTCAGAGGCAATGATAAAAAACTTTAGGGCATCAAGTTTGTTCATGATTGTTGTGAAAATTGCAATAATGTATTTTGATAATAGCAATTAATTTGCAACTATTCCACTCATATAATCGAACAATCAAATAAGTAACCTGTCTTAATTTTTATCAGAACTCAAAAGAGAAAATTATGTCAATTCAACCAGTAGAGTTAAACAAAGCCTATCGTTTATTGCAGGTCGGGCCAACGACGATGATATCAGCTAAAAATGATGGCATTGAAAATGTCATGGCAGCGGCCTGGGTGGGGTTAGTAGGAAATAATAAAGTAATGGCTTTTATAGGTCCACAGGCATTTACTCGCGGACTTGTAGAAAAAAGTGGATATTACGTTGTCCAGATCCCAGTAGTAAAACAGATGGAAATGGTTTTATATGCTGGAGGCCACAGTTATTCTGACACACCCGATAAAAACAGTAAAATTCCACTGTTTTATCAGAAAGAGTTTGACCTTCCTTTAGTTGAAGGTTGCGCTGGCTGGCTAGTCTGTAAGGTCATACCCAATGTAGAAAATGAAAAGCAGCACAACTTGTTCATGGGGGAAATTGTCGGAGCATGGAGTGATGACCGCGTTTTCAGAAATGGGCACTGGATTTTTGATGATGCGCCTGATGAATTACGTACTGTCCATTACGTAGCTGGCGGACAGTTTTACGCCATTGGTAAAGGTACAAAATTCAATTATGGTCCAGGAAAAGACTAATCCTTACTGCTGTATAAATGTAGCCATATAACATGGCTACATAGAGGTAATAGTATAAATAAAAACAACCGACTTAAGATGTCCGCTTTTCGCTCATTTCGGACGTACCAAGTCTATTTGTCCTTTCATCGTGCTGCCTCGATTAACTCCGGCCCCTGGTTCTTCACATTACCCATGGCGCGCGTCACGGCGTGCCAGATAAACTTGTCGGCAGGCACGGCGCCGTCGGACGCTATCTCTTCAGCTTCTTTCCCGCCTATGTCTTGGTGCATCCATTCGCGCGCCGCTTCAGGTGACAGAACCAGCGGCCGGCGGTCGTGAATATCGACCAGGCCTTTGTCAGCTGCAGACGTCACTATCAGAAAGCCTTCCGCTTCATCGCCGCGTTCAAATGGCGTACTGCCGATCGCGGCCATAAATATCGGCTGACCGTCTGCCCGGTGAATGAAATATGGCTGCTTCTTGTCGCCTTCCTTCTTCCACTCGAACCATCCATCAGCAAAGCAGATTGCCCGGCCATGCTGCCAGAGAGGTTTGAACATTCTGCTGGTGGCCGCAGTTTCGACGCGCGCATTAATCAATGGCGGCTTATCCCACCACCCGGGCGCGTAGCCCCAGAATACCGGATCGAGGTGCAGTTGTTCGTCGCGTTCGCTCAACAGCAGAACTTTGGTTCCAGGCGCGACGTTGTACCGGCCAATAGGTTCCGGGTCATAGGCAATGTCACGATCGGCTTCATCGGCCAAGTAAGCCAGATACTCTTCACGGGTTTGTGCTTGTGCAAAACGTCCACACATAGAAACCTCCAGTCAGTCAGATTGAAAGTATAGGGCAGGGAGAAAAAAAACAGGTGCGCACCGAAACTTTATGATTTTGAAATAGGGGCATGATGATGGAAGTCAGCGAGACGGTAAAGTGAGGCTTTGCGAAACTGGAAGGAGCTACGCAAAGTTGGGTATTTTGGGGGCAGATTTGGGGGCAGAATTGAGCTGAGGGGCGCGTTTTGGGGCGTGAAATTGGCCTTTAATGTCCGATAATGTCCGAGTGATTGCCAAGGTAAGTGACTGAAATAATTGTAATTTGTTGATGTTGCGGCTGTTGATATTTTATCTGTGCAGTCTAACGCTGATTATGTTGCTGTGGGGATAAACATTGAGTAAACCGGGGAAAAGCAACCCCCTTTCCGGGCGGAAAGGGGGAGGGGACATTACTTCAGCTCGTCGACCATGGTGATGGCGCGGCCAATGTAGTTCGCCGGAGTCATCGCTTTCAGACGCGTTTTCTCTTCTTCTGGCAGGGCCAGACCGTCGATAAACTGCTTCATCCCTTCGGCGTCAACGCGTTTGCCGCGGGTCAGCTCTTTCAGTTTTTCATACGGTTTTTCGATACCGTAACGACGCATTACGGTCTGAATCGGCTCCGCGAGGACTTCCCAGTTATGATCCAGCTCGTCCAGCAGACGATCGCGGTTCACTTCCAGTTTGCTCACGCCTTTCAGAGTGGACTGGTAAGCGATCAGCGCGTAGCCGATACCCACGCCCAGGTTACGCAGTACGGTGGAGTCAGTCAGGTCGCGCTGCCAGCGGGATACCGGCAGTTTGCTTGCCATATGCTGCAACACGGCATTCGCCAGACCCAGGTTGCCTTCGGAGTTTTCGAAGTCGATCGGGTTCACTTTGTGCGGCATGGTGGAAGATCCAATTTCACCGGCGATGGTTTTCTGTTTGAAGTGGTTCAGCGCGACGTAGCCCCACACGTCACGATCGAAGTCGATCAGAATGGTGTTGAAGCGGGCGATGCAGT
Source organism: Lelliottia nimipressuralis (assembly GCF_004402045.1). GTDB lineage: Bacteria > Pseudomonadota > Gammaproteobacteria > Enterobacterales > Enterobacteriaceae > Enterobacter > Enterobacter chinensis. The sequence continues at coordinate 141,925 of NZ_SOMG01000030.1, forward strand.
CAAACAGCTCCGCAATATAATCATGCGGCTCAATCTGGGTGGTGTACGGGTTCCACTGAATACCCAGAGAGGTCACGAACTCTTCGCTGAACTGGTGCCAGTCGACTTCCGGATACGCGGCAATGTGGGCGTTATAGTTACCGACCGCGCCGTTGATTTTGCCGAGGATCTCGACCTGCTCCAGTTGACGGTACTGGCGCTCCATACGGTACGCCACGTTCGCCATCTCTTTACCCATCGTGGATGGGGTGGCTGGCTGACCGTGGGTACGGGAGAGCAGTGGGATATCGCGGTATTCCACGGACAGCGCTTTCACCGCGTCGATGATTTTACGCCAGTAAGGCAGCACCACATCTTTGCGTGCGGTGGAGAGCATCAGGGCGTGCGACAGGTTGTTGATGTCTTCAGAGGTACAGGCGAAATGAATGAACTCAGACACCGCATGCAGCGCAGGAACGCTTTCTACTTTCTCTTTCAGGAAGTACTCAACCGCTTTCACGTCGTGGTTGGTGGTGCGTTCAATGGTTTTAATGCGTGCGGCGTCTTGTTCGCTAAACTCAGCAACGATTTTATCAAGGTAATCGTTTGCCTTTTCGTCAAAAGCAGGAACTTCCTTGATTGCTGCCTGGGCGGCCAGCTTTTGCAGCCAGCGTACTTCAACCTGAACACGGAACTTCAGCAAACCATATTCGCTGAAGATCCCGCGCAGCGCGCTGACTTTATCGCCGTAGCGTCCATCGACAGGGGATACGGCGGTCAGTGAGGATAATTCCATAATTCGCAACTCCGGGAGGTTAACAATGAGCAAGAATTTGTTTTGCCTGAGTGGTCAGGCGATTACGAGAAAACATTAACTGCAGGCGGCCACCGCCAACCTGGTGCCACAGCACGGCGGCGCGGATCCCTGCCAGCAGGGAAGCGCGCACTTTTGCCTGTACCTGTGGGCTTTGCAACACCGCAGGGGAGCCGGTGACCTGAATACGCGGGCCCAGCGGGCTGATGACATCAACATAAATGCCGGCCATGGCGCTCAGCAGCGTTTCGGACTGCAGGTCAAAATGGTCGAGCTGACGCTGTAACCCGGCAATGCGATCGCCCAGGGTATTGAGCGCGCCTTTTGCTGCGCTCAGCTTACGCTCCAGCACCATCAGGCTCAACGTGTAGCGGGTCAGCTCTGCGTTTAACCCCTGACGGCTGCTGGCGTTAAGCACGCCAAGCAGGGTTTCAAGACCGAGACGAAGATTGGTTTCACTGCCGCCGAACACACCCAGGGTCGAGCCGGGGTTGAGGTCGATAACGCTGTTGAGTGAAACGTGCAGGGCATCAGCGTCGCAATGACCCTGATGTGCCAGCTGTTGCACCAGACGGGCTGACTGGCAAATTCCTGCCAGTGCCAGGGTGATGTCATAGTAGTTCTTCGCCACACGGTCTCCTTTATGTGTGCAATCGTGTTAAACAGCGGTCAGCGGCAGGCGCTGTTCAATGATCCCGCCGCCCAGGCAGATTTCACCGCTGTAGAAGACAGCAGACTGACCCGGGGTGACGGCGGCGACCGGCTCGTCGAAACGCACGTCAATGCGATCGTCATTGAGCGCGGTAATGGTGCAAGGAATATCGGTCTGACGGTAGCGTGTTTTCACCGTGCAGCGCAGCGTGCCTTTTAGCGGCTCACGATCGACCCAGTGCAACTGTTGCGCGATAAGGCCAACGGACATCAGACGCGGATGGTCATGACCCTGAGCAACAACCAGAATATTGTTTTCGACATCTTTGTCGACAACGTACCATGGATCTTCGCTACCTTCTTTGGTCCCGCCGATACCCAGGCCTTTACGCTGACCTAAGGTGTGGTACATCAGTCCCTGATGCTGGCCAATCTCTTCACCGTCGACGGTAACAATTTTACCCGGCTGTGCAGGCAGGTAGCGACCCAGGAAATCGCGGAATTTGCGCTCGCCGATGAAGCAGATGCCGGTAGAGTCTTTTTTCTTCGCGGTGATCAGGTCCAGCTCTTCGGCGATTTTACGCACCTGCGGCTTTTCCAGCTCGCCGACCGGGAACAGGCTCTGGGCGATTTGCTCGTGGCTCAGCGTATAGAGGAAGTAGCTTTGATCTTTGTTGCCGTCCAGGCCGCGCAGCAGCTGGCTTTTGCCATTCACATCTGCACGACGCACATAGTGGCCGGTCGCAATATAGTCTGCGCCCAGATCTTCCGCGGCGAATTCCAGGAAGGCTTTAAATTTGATCTCTTTGTTGCACAGAATATCCGGGTTCGGAGTGCGTCCCGCTTTGTACTCTTCGAGGAACAGTTCAAAAACGTTGTCCCAGTATTCTGCGGCAAAGTTAACGGTGTGCAGTTCAATGCCGAGCTTATCGCACACGGCCTGCGCGTCGGCGAGATCCGCTGCGGCCGTGCAATATTCCTCGCCATCATCTTCCTCCCAGTTCTTCATGAACAGGCCCTCCACCTTATAGCCCTGTTGCTGTAACAGGTAGGCGGAAACGGAGGAATCGACACCGCCGGACATGCCGACGATTACTTTTTTCTGGCTGTTATCTGACATGGAATACTCACGACATTGAACTTCAAGGCGGCGTATTCTATCACGCCCCCCCACCGTTGACACCCTCTGTAAACGGCCAGTTAAATGCGCCGATAACATCCAGCGGCAAGCGCCCGGCAGACTGCCAGCAGCGAATGCTTTCCGCAACCAGCGGCGAGCGCAGGTTTGGCGCGTTCAGGATCTCGTCGGCGGTGACCCACAGACAGCGGTCGATATCGTCATCCTGCGGCGCTGTGGCGCACGTTTCGCTAAGCTCAACGGCAAATAAAAAACGCAGGAACGGTGTGCTATCAGGCGCGATCCACTGGTGCATACGGATGAAGTGCTGAGGCTCAGCGTGAATGCCGGTCTCTTCCCACAGCTCGCGTTTCGCAGCCTGCAGCAGGGTCTCGTTGGCTTCAAGGTGCCCGGCAGGCTGATTCCACAGCGCTTTGCCATTTATGCTCTCTTCAACCACAAGGAATTTACCCCGGGCGTGGACCACGCAGGCTACCGTGACATGAGGTTTAAACATAGTGACTCCTTAAACGGTAACGTCTCGCCATTCACCGTTGGCAAGCGTTTCCAGGGTGTAGCTGCCCATAGCGTAGCGAATCAGACGCAGGGTAGGGAAGCCGACGTGTGCGGTCATGCGCCGAACCTGACGGTTGCGGCCTTCATAAAGGGTGATTTTGAGCCAGCTTGTCGGAATAGATTTGCGTTCGCGGATGGGCGGGTTGCGCGGCCACAGCCACTCCGGTTCATTCACGCGTTCAATACCTGCCGGCAGGGTTGGGCCATCGTTCAACGTGACGCCGCTGCGTAATGTCGCCAGCGTCGCCTCATCCGGCTCGCCTTCCACCTGGACGAAGTAAATTTTGCCTGTACGTTTCCCGGGCTGCGTGAGCTTCGCCTGCAACGCGCCGTCGTTGGTTAAGACCAGAAGGCCTTCGCTGTCGCGGTCCAGACGCCCGGCGGCGTAAACGCCCTGCACAGGAATGTAGTCCTTTAGCGTGCTTCGCCCGGCTTCATCGGTGAACTGCGGCAAAACATCGTAGGGTTTATTGAACAGAATAACCCGCTTTGGCTGGGTTTCCTGTGGTCTTCTGGCGGGTTGTCGCGAGCTGAATCGCTCAACCCGGTGTTTTGTAAAAGAAGTTTTCTTCATGGTATTTTCAGGCGTTATCAATTGCCGCATTATAGCCTAATAACGAAGACCTTTCATGGCGCAGGACAATCAGGTACTATCGAAGGGCTCATTACAATTTATTAACATAAGATCAGTAACAACCAGAAGCGCTCGAAGGAGAGGTTAATGGAAAGCAAAGTAGTTGTTCCGGCGGAAGGTAAAAAGATCACCCTGCAAAACGGCAAGATTAACGTTCCTCACAATCCGATTATCCCGTTCATCGAAGGTGACGGTATCGGTGTAGACGTTACCCCGGCAATGCTGAAAGTGGTTGATGCCGCTGTTGAGAAAGCCTACAAAGGCGAGCGTAAAATTTCCTGGATGGAAATTTACACCGGTGAGAAATCTACTCAAGTTTATGGCCAGGACGTCTGGCTGCCAGCAGAAACGCTGGACCTGATCCGTGACTACCGCGTTGCTATTAAAGGCCCACTGACGACGCCAGTTGGCGGCGGTATCCGTTCCCTGAACGTGGCACTGCGTCAGGAGCTGGACCTGTACGTGTGTCTGCGTCCAGTTCGTTACTATCAGGGCACCCCAAGCCCGGTTAAGCACCCTGAACTGACCGATATGGTTATCTTCCGTGAAAACTCAGAAGACATCTACGCAGGTATCGAATGGAAAGCTGACTCTGCTGACGCAGAAAAAGTGATTAAATTCCTGCGCGAAGAGATGGGCGTGAAGAAAATTCGCTTCCCTGAGCATTGCGGTATCGGCATTAAGCCGTGCTCCGAAGACGGAACCAAGCGTCTGGTGCGTGCGGCCATCGAATATGCAATCACCAACGACCGTGACTCTGTGACCCTGGTTCACAAAGGCAACATCATGAAGTTCACCGAAGGCGCGTTCAAAGACTGGGGTTACCAGTTGGCGAAAGAAGAGTTCGGCGGTGAGCTGATCGACGGTGGCCCATGGCAGAAGATTAAGAACCCGAACACCGGCAAAGAGATCATCATTAAAGATGTAATCGCCGATGCGTTCCTGCAGCAGATCCTGCTGCGTCCTGCAGAATACGACGTGATTGCCTGTATGAACCTGAACGGTGACTACATCTCTGACGCCCTGGCAGCTCAGGTTGGCGGTATCGGTATCGCCCCAGGCGCGAACATCGGTGACGAGTGCGCCCTGTTCGAAGCGACCCACGGTACTGCACCAAAATACGCAGGTCAGGACAAAGTGAACCCAGGCTCTATCATCCTGTCCGCAGAGATGATGCTGCGTCATATGGAATGGTTCGAAGCCGCAGACCTGATCGTCAAAGGTATGGAAGGCGCGATCAACGCGAAAACCGTCACCTATGACTTCGAACGTCTGATGGAAGGCGCTAAACTGCTGAAATGTTCAGAGTTTGGCGACGCGATTATCGCGAACATGTAATCCAGATTCTGGGTTAAACGAGAACGGGAGCCTGAGGGTTCCCGTTTTTTTTGCCTCTGCCTGCGGGAGACAGCACGATGTTAGCCACGGTACTTATCACTGTTGTTGCGTTAATTCATCTCTATATTCTTGTGCTGGAAATGTTCCTGTGGAACACAAAAACCGGGCACAAGGCCTTTAATCTGCGTCCCGACTTTGCGCGTGACACCCGCGTGCTGGCCGCAAATCAGGGGCTGTATAACGGTTTTCTGGCGGCAGGTCTGCTCTGGAGCCTTTGCCTCGGCGAGAAGGGGGTTCAGGTGTCCATCTTCTTTCTGGCCTGCGTGTTAATAGCCGGTGTATTTGGTGCAGTAACCGCCAGCCGAAAAATTTTGTATGTGCAGGCCATGCCCGCTCTCGCAGCGCTGCTTGCGTTGCTCATCTGAAGCAATGCTTTGGTTGAGGTAAGGCGTCCGATATACTCATGACTTTACCCATACAGGTTAGAGACGAGACTGTGATGAACAACGATATCCCACTGAAATATTATGACATTGCCGATGAATACACGACGGAAGCTGCAGAGCAGGTCGGAGAGTCAGAGCGCGACGCGCTGGCACACTATTTCCAGCTGCTGCTCACCCGTCTAGCGAATAATGAGGAGATCAGCGAGGAAGCCCAGCAAGAGATGGCAACTGAGGCCGGGATCCGTGCGGGTCGCATTGATGATGTTGCGAATTTCCTCAATCAGTGGGGAAATGAATAGCCTGCCTCAAAAACCATTATGCTGATGCTTTGCGATACAGCTCAGCATCACGCTATCGGACCACATGCATTTTTTCCGCAGAATATGTGAAGCGGGGGCGTCGATAAACAGCGCGAAAATAACGGTCAGACAAAAGAGTACCACTGGGAATAGTAAGGATAATTTCACGTTTTTAACCAAAATAAGAGTGTGCTTCGGGGTAATCTACCGTCTGATTGTGACGACTATATGTTTTTACGTAAAAAATGGAAACGCCCAGGCAGAAAAAATACGAGCACGCCGGGTTATGGTTACGGTGCGACACCGGTGAGTCGCTTCGCCAGCTCACTCCGGGTGAGTGCTTTTGAAAAATACCATCCCTGAATCAGCGCATCGGGATATCTGCTCGCAATAAAGCGATATTGAATTTCATTTTCCACCCCCTCGAAAACAAGCGTTTTATTCAATTTTGCGAGGGCATCGCTAAAGATTGCAAAGATGTTTTGCTTATAATGCTCGCTGATACCATCCACCAGCGACTTATCGATTTTGATTTCATCATATTCAAGCAGTGACAGGCGGGCGAGGTTCGAATTTTGCACGCCAAAATCATCTATTGATATTTTAACGCCGAGCGATTTGAGTTCCTGACAGAATTCCTCGAGGATATCTGCCGTGGAAACGGCTTTCTCAGAAAGTTCGACCTTCATCAGGGAAAGAGGAAGGTGATTGACTAAACATTCACGACGCAAAATGTTAATGAACTGCCCATCTTCAATTTCCTTTCGCCCAACATTAATTGAGACTACCAGCTGATGTTTAATCGCCAGCGGGGCAATTTCTGCAAGGGATTTTCCGATAATATTGCCATAATATTTTTTATACAGACCGATCTTCTTAATTAATGGGATAAACAGCTCCGGAGAGACGTCACCGTGTTTTTGATCGCGCCATCTCGACAGAACTTCTACACCTACGATTTTTTGATCGTGAATGCGGATAATGGGCTGGTAGTTAACGCTGATGGTATTCGTTATGACGGCTTTAATCAGCGTGCGTTCCAGAGAGAAACGATCTTCATAGATACGGAAGATAAATAACGTTATCGCGACCCAGATAAAATAGAGAATGACCGTGAGAAACGTAAAGATAAACGGGGGTAACGAGGCCAGTCCTGCGTCGTGATGCTTCACGATGACGCACAGGTCCCAGAAGGCGCTGCACTGCGTCAGAGTAAGGGTAAACAACGCCGAATGCAGCCAGCTCTGCTCTTTTAACTCAGGGGTGGTCGAAAAAAAGACTCTGCCGAAGTCTTTGGTGGTGGCACTCAGAGAATAGCTTGCGGTAACAGGGGTGAATTTATCGTAAGCATAGCGGGAGGTGAAGATAATAATATTATTATAAACAGCCGCATTACCTGTGAAAAAATCTTTTCTGGAAAACTGCGCCAGGAGAAAGCCTCTCGGCGTTTTATGCAGTTCTGCAGGAAGCGCAACGGGCGTGGCAAGTTTCCCCCAAAACGCAGTACAGACTATTTTTCCCTTCTCGATAAAACCGATATCGTCGAAATAATGGTTATTAAGCGTTAGTTGTCTGTAGCTATCAAGGCTGGCTTTATCACATCCCTGCGTAGTAATGCTTTTGAGTGCCAGCGCCACGCTTTGGGACAGGTCTTCTGAATAATGTAAAAGTGTATGGGATATTTCTAGCTGTTTGCTCTTCTGCTGAGCCACGATAACAGCATTGACGGCATAAAGAGACAGGATGACCAGAAGCGTTGAAACAATAGCAACGGCAATGAGTTTTTTCATTTCCCGGTTATCCTGTTCGCTCCCTGATTTCACAAATCTTAACACAGCCAGGGCAAGGTACAAGCCTGATAGTCACGGCAGGTGAGCACATTCAGACAGACTAACTCATACGAAAGCATCAGTTTTTTAAGACAAATCTCAGCTAAGCTTTTTTCATTGCTATAAGCAACGCCGGGTTAGCCACAGTCGCTTCTTCCAGATCCTCCATGCTTGTTTTTTCTATTAAGGAAAACATCGTGCGCAACGTGATGATCCCCATTCTCAGTGCCCTGTTTCTCTTTCTGAGCGGCATCCTGATTATTAACTGGCAGTTATGGCAGATGGCGAAAGCTAATAATATTCACACCGCCACGGCAAGCACCCAAAAAATAGAAAATATTCTTGCTGAAGCCACCAGTGCGGCCAACACGGCGAAACACGTTGCGGCTCAAGGGTGTACCAGTAGCGGACAGCTGGCGCTGGGGACAGAAGCAGCGCTAAAACCGCATCTGCGCGCCATCATGATCCAGCAGCAGGGTAAAATCATCTGTACTTCTCTTCCAGGGAATGGCGTATTAATTATTCATCCGGAGACGTTACCTGACGAAAAATTGATGCTGTTACCCGGCAATCGACTGGTGAACGGTATTCCGGTACTCATATTCCAGATGCCCATTGTGGGAGGGCGCGTCATTGTCAGCGTTAGTGACGCACATTTGCAGGACGTTATTGCGAACGCATCCAACAGCGTTGACCTGAGGTTAGTTGTTGGCGAAAGAATGCTTGTGCGCAACGGCGATGTCACCGGCTGGAAAGCTGCTTCGTGGACAGGGTCGCTAACGGCATCACCGCATTTCCCCTTTAGTCTGGCCTGGCAGCCTCCTGCCTTTTTTAGCCTGACGCGGCTGCTGCACCAGGGATGGAGTCTGATACTGCTTATTCTCGCGTTATCCGTGACGGTGGGCATTTTGATCCACCGTTACAAGGGGAAAAGTACCTCATTTGAAGACGATCTGCGTAAGGCCATTTTGCAAGGGGAGATCGTTCCTTATTACCAGCCGATCGTAAACGGTGATACCGGCGGGTTGTATGGCGTTGAAGTACTGGCAAGATGGAAGCATCCAGGATTAGGCTTTATCCCGCCGGATGTCTTTATTCCGATTGCCGAACGTAGCGGTTTAATTATTCCGCTGACCAAAGGGTTGATGGCGAAAGTGGTGACTCAGCTTAAGCCGCTTTTGCCTAAGTTACCGGATGGGTTTCATATCGGGGTGAACATCAGCGCCAGACACATCAATGCACCTTCTTTCATTGGTGACTGCCACGTCTTCGGAAAAGGGTTTCAGGGTAAAGAAGTTAAACTGGTTCTTGAAGTGACCGAACGTGAACCGTTAATCGATAATCCTCATCTGGTGGAAAACCTCAACACGCTTCATAACGCTGGTTTTGTCATTGCGCTGGATGATTTTGGTACGGGCTATTCCGGGCTATCGTGCCTTAATACGCTTGCCATTGACTATATTAAAATCGATAAGAGCTTTGTGAGCCGGGTTTCAGAGGAGAAGGATTCAACGATCCTGCTGGACTGTGTCATAGACCTGGCGAAAAAACTTTCGTTGCACATTGTAGCGGAAGGCGTAGAAACGAAGGAGCAGCTGGAGTATCTCAACCGTAATGAGATTACCCTGTTGCAGGGTTATTATTTTGGTAAACCCGTTTCCTATATAGACTTTATTAAAGTCATTTTATCTAAACCCAGGGAGACCGTAAGTCTGTAAAAACTTTTGCCTGTGCAGAGGGCCTGGAATAGTGCCGGTCGCCAGGTGGTGAAAAACGAAATAAAGACGAGCTTGTGTTGTATGCTTAAGTGCAATTCATTTTCCTCTTATCCTGAGCTTTGTTACAGTGGCAAGAGTTGTCAGCCAGGGATGTCAGGCGTGATAAGGTGGAAAAGCTCGTGCATGTGAAAAATACTTTTTACACAACAACCATTACCGTCATCATTGTCTCATTGATCATCTCTCTGTCGCTTGCCGTCCAAATTGCCACGTCGAGACAGCAGTCAATCCAGCAAATTAATACCAGCGTCGCTAACCTGAGCCATACCCTTGATGTCTACACTGAGGGGATCATGCGCCAGAGTGAAATGTTAATTACTACCGTTTCCGACATAATCGAAATTTATGGCATGACGCCGCAGCAGGCGACCAATATTCAGCGGATGATAAATAATCAGGATAATCTACTTACCCAGATTAATAATGTGGTTGTTTACGATGCTCAGGGCGATATCTTTACCGCATTGCACGAAACTTTTACCGGTCCCCGCAAAGGCTCGGACAGAGAGTTTTTTATCTATCACAAGGAAAATAAAAGTCAGCAGATTTTTATTGGTGAGCCCGTGGTCAGCAGAACCAATGGTAAATGGGTTATCACCATTAGCCGGCGCCTTGAAACCCACACCGGGGCCTTTAATGGTGTGGTGGTGGTAACGCTGGGTATCGAAAATTTTCTCGCGCTCTACGGGCAGATTAATATCGGTCATTCGGGTGTGATTGGCTTAACGACGCAATCAGGCGTGTTACTGGTCCGCTATCCTTTTAAAAATACCTATATCGGCACGATTGTTTCTGATTCACCTCTCTTCAGAAAATACCTCAAGGTACAAAATACTGGGATAGCCAGTTCCGTCTCCCGGTTTGACAAAATCGAGCGCATTTATGCCTATGAGAAAAACAAACGCTACGGACTGGTCACCACCGTGGCCGTCAGTATTGATGAAGCCCTCTCATCCTGGCGCAAGCAGGCGATTCAGCTTGCGGTTCTCATTTTCGTGTTTACGGCGATACTCATTGTCGCGTCATACTTCCTGTATTCCGACTTATCCAGAAAAACAAGGGATAACAAGGCGCTGAAGATTATCGCTTCTGAGGATGCACTGACCGGGTTGTACAACCGTCGCATCTTTGATGAAAAAATTCTCTCGGAAATCGCTCTGTGTGCCGCACATGACGCGCCGATTTCGATGCTGATTGTGGATGTGGACTACTTCAAGAAATACAACGATAACTACGGCCATCCTGAAGGGGACCGGTGTCTGGCAATGCTCGGAAACAGTCTCAGGGAGAGTCTTACCCGTGATAATCAAATAGTGGCGCGATATGGTGGGGAGGAGTTTGCGCTGATATTACCTGATACGGATATTCAGGAGGCGCTTCGCCTGGCTCAAACGATTATTCGCAATGTATTCTCGCTGCAAATTGCGCATGCTTTCAGCCCCTTCGGACGGGTGACGGTTAGCGTCGGGATTTCCACAGCACGTGCGGTCGACATCGCGGGCAGCCAGCAGAATATTATTATTGCTGCTGACCAGGCGCTCTACCAGGCAAAACGCGCCGGGCGCAACCGATACGCTTTTGTCGGGGTGTGATTGGAAAAAAAAGCCCACTCGAAAGTGGGCAAGAAATACTGGAAGCAATGTGAGCAATGTCGTACTGAATACCTGAGTGTTTCTCTCAACTATTCAGTGTTGAGAAAGATAATCTTTCTCAACAAAAGATGCAACCCCACAGTTTATGTGCCGCGTTCTTTTTGTTGATGAATAATTGCGCACTCTCTCGTTGTGATGCTTATCACAAATTTCCTTTCTCAAATCCTGTGCTATTCTTTTTGTGTCGTTGATTTAATGACAAAAACCATACAGAGAGGAAAGTTATGGGAATTTTATCCTGGATTATCTTTGGGCTTATTGCGGGTATTCTGGCGAAGTGGATCATGCCGGGCAAAGATGGCGGTGGGTTTATCGTCACCGTAATACTGGGTGTTGTCGGCGCGGTAGTCGGCGGCTGGATCAGCACACTGTTCGGTTTTGGCAAGGTCGATGGCTTTAACTTCGGCAGTTTCGCCGTCGCGGTGATCGGTGCGCTGGTTGTTCTGTTTATCTACAGAAAGATCAAAAGCTAAGGCTTAAAAGCGTTGAAAAAGGCTGCCAGATGGCGGCCTTTTTACGTAATGCGGGTTCACCACCATCCAAGCTGCGTGCCGGCAAACGCCGCGATGGCAACGATCAGCATAATGAGGGTCGTTTTTCTCATTTATGCCCCTGGAGCCGCGTAACCACCGACAAAAAACCATGCTAAAAAAACCACCGCCGTTATAAAAATAACGACCGGGAAGAGGATCCCTATTCTCATACCATCACCTGTTTCGGTTTCTATCATGCCGTAGAGTGTACGGGGTTAATCCATGGTGAGAAAGCGTGTTTTGCTTTTTCCTTTCTTATCCTGATACATCGCGATATCTGCGGTGCGTAACGCCGTGTCCGGATCGGTTACGCCTGGGTCCACTTCGATAACGCCAAGACTGGCACCGGGATAGATGAGATTGACGCTGCCCAGCCAGTATTCACCGGCAATGCAGGCGCTGAGGCGCGTTCTGAGCATTGCTACCTGCGCCTTATCCCCTTCACTGTGGGACTGGCTCAGCGAAGCCACCAGAAACTCATCACCGCCCAGCCGGCCAATGATATCGTCCTGCTGTTTTTCTTCCGTCAAACGCTTGCCGACTTCAATCAGGAACCGATCGCCCGCTTCGTGGCCATAACGATCGTTAATCAGTTTGAAATCATCCAGGTCGATAAACGCGATGATGGCGTTACGCTTAAGATGCCGCGCCAGAGAAAACAGGGTCGTCAGATCTTCAAACAGGGCGCGACGGTTGGGTAACCCGGTCAGGGCATCGGTATAAGAGTGCGCAATGAGGGCCGCATTGGCTTCACGAAGCTGGGTAACCAGCGACTCTTTCTGGATGTACTGGCCAATCAAACCGGCGAATAATCTCAGCACCTGCTCACCGCGATCGCTGAGCGGTTTCCTGGCCGTGCTGGTGGCACAGAGCGTCCCGTAGAGCGAACCATCGGCAAGATGCACGGGGATGCTCATGTAGGTGGTAATGCCAAGCGCTTTTGCGGCTTCACACTCGGGCCAACGTTCGGGCACGTCGTTGCTGAACAGCGTGTCGCTATCAAGCGCGCGCTTGCAAAGCGTTTCATCCCACGGAACGCTCAACCCCTCGGGGATCTCCATCTGCTTACTGTTGCGGGCATAGAGAATATGCTGCAGCCGGGCTTTGATATCGACTTTAGTGAGGTAAGTTGACTCCATGTCGGTCACTATCTCCAGCATCTCCAGCAGCTGACGAACGAGACTTTCAAGGGATTGTTCAGTGGCGAGGGTTTCTGAAACACGGGCAAGGATAATATCCGACATGACGTAGAGTGACTCCCAGGCAGAAGACGTCTGCATCTGCATGTTATGCTGAGTTTTTAGACTTCGGGCATAGTAAAACATGAATATAGGAAATTTAATATATGCAGGGTGAGGGCAGCGAGCGAGAAAAAAGGCCCCGTTGTTGAGACCGGGGCAAAGACATCTTGATTACGGAATGATGTTCTCTGGTCATATTGAGAACATGCCACACTGTAGTGATGAAAAGTGCAGTTAAAATGGAGAAATCATGGAGAAAGCGGCGGTGACCCGTTACCCTTAGTCTGTAATGATGTCAAAAGGATCAAAGAGATGAGATTTATGCTTCTGGCGCTGGCTTTCCCCTTAGTCGCCTGCACTACAAAAGCAACGCCACCTGATGCGCCGAAACCGCCACACGTTATCGGTATGGCAAACCCGGCTTCCGTTTACTGCCTGGAGAAAGGCGGGGAACAGATCCCGGTTCAAAGCCCGCAGGGCGTCCGTACCGAGTGCAAATTACCGGGTGGTGAAGTGATCGATGAATGGACGCTCTATCGTCGCGATCATCCGCAACCCACCAGGTGACAAAGTAATATTGTCTGCGATACACTTCTCTTTAGGATTATTCTTAGCCAGTTCCTGGCTACCGTTATCGTGAGAGAAGTATGTTTCAGCTTAAACCGGGCAGCATGGCGATGATCGTGGGTGCCCGTACGGCGTCTGGCCGTCGCAATATTGGTAAATCTGTTGAGCTGTTTGGCCTTTGCCAGCCTGGAATGCGTTTCGTTAACCCGGTCAATGGCGTAATGACGCAGTTACCCGCTACCGCAGACCGCGCGCTTTGGCTGGTGACGGGTGATGTCTACGCCTTCGACAATCAGCACGGCTTTGCGTTTGTTCGCCCCGAACATCTGATGCCGCTCACCCCGGATGAAGCGCCGCAAATCGTGGATGAGTTGACGATCGGCTGATTACAGATGGCGCAGCCAGTCGGCTAAAACCAGGGCGTGATTTTGCTCCGTGTTTTTTGCGCCGTAGAGCAGGGTGACGGTCTGCTTTTTTGCCAGTGCCGCCAGGCGCATTCCTTCGTCCGCATGCCGCGCCAGCTCTTCACGATAGGCCTGACTGAAGGCTGAAAAATCAATGGTTTCGCTGTGAAAGGCCTTGCGTAATTCATTCGAAGGTGTGAGCGCTTTACACCATTCATCATACGCGAGGTCTGTTTTTTTAACCCCGCGTGGCCACAGTTTGTCCACCAGAACCCGATAGCCGTCGCCCGGACCTGCCTGTTCGTATACGCGTTTGCATTGAATCATAATTCCACCCTCCCAATTTAAGGTATTGTGATAATTGCAGAAGATCGGTAGTCTGAGGTTCCTTATGTTATCTGATAATTCTCTGGCATAAGGAACCTTTCATGGAACACCTCCCGGTTAAATCGACGCTGCGCATTGCGCTGGTGGGCGATTACAATCCCAATGTTATTGCGCATCAGGCGATCCCGCTGGCTATTGACGACGCCGCCGCAGTCCTTGACCTCACCGCCGATTACGACTGGCTTGCTACCACGGAGCTGACAAGCCCTGAGGATCTGGTGGGCTACGATGCTATCTGGCTGGTTCCTGCAAGCCCCTATAAAAACACGGAAGCCGCTTTTATCGCCGCGCGCTACGCCCGTGAAAACAGCATTCCATTCCTTGGTACCTGCGGTGGGTTCCAGCATGCGTTGATTGAGTATGCCCGTAATGTGTTGGGCTGGAGCGATGCGGCACATGCTGAGACGGATACCGAAGGCACCATGGTGATTGCGCCGCTGACCTGCTCGCTGGTGGAAAAAACCGATGCGATTGAGCTGCGTAATAATACGCTGATTGCGAAAGCCTACGGCAGGTCGGAAATTAAAGAGGGGTATCACTGTAACTATGGCGTGTCGCCGGCGTTTGCACAGGCGCTGGAAAGCGGTGATATGCATGTTACGGGCTGGGACGACCAGGGAGAAATTCGTGCCGCGGAACTGGTTACGCATCCATTCTTTGTGATCACCTTATTCCAGCATGAGCGTGCCGCGCTGGAAGGACGTCCGGTCGTGCTGGTGCAGGCGATGCTACGCGCGGCGCGCGGGTAAAAAAGGCAGACCCGATGGTCTGCCTCTGGATTTAACGGGGCGCGATCTCCCGGTCTCGCCCGGCTAACACGCCGCAGATGGCCATTATCATGGCGGCCAGCGCGCAGCCCAGAAGTGGGATTTGCCAGTCTCCTGCGGTATCGTGAATTTTCCCCATCAGCGGGGGACCGCAGGCGGCGAGCAGGTAGCCAATCGACTGCGCCATTCCGGACAACGCCGCAGCCTGGTGTGCAGAGCTGGCGCGCAGGCCGATGAACGTCAGGCCGAGGATCATCGTTGCCCCGGAGCCAAAGCCAAACACCAGCGTCCACATCACCGCCAGGTCAGGCATAAACCACAACCCCGCCGCGCTTATCGCGCACATCAGCGCCACCGCGCCGGCTATCGCCCGCTGATCCTTCAGACGGTGGAGGATCAGTGGAACGGCAAGCCCCGGCACGGCCGTAGCCAGCTGTAACAGACCGTGCATCGAGCCGGCCTGCGCTTCGCTATAGCCGTGGCTGAGCAATATTGCCGGTAGCCAGCCGATGATCACGTAGTAAATCAGAGAGTTAATTCCCAAAAAGAGCGTCACCTGCCAGGCAAGGGCCGAGCGCCAGATCGCGCGATTATGCAGCGCGCCAGCGCCCGTTACCGTCGCGACGTGCTTCTGTCGCCACTGTGGCAGCCAGAGCAGCAGCGCGACCAGCGGAAACACCATCAGCATCAGCAGTGCGCCATGCCAGCCCGCCGCGCCCTGCGCCAGGGGAACAATCAGCGCCGAACCGAGCGCCGCCGACACGCCCATCGTCAGGGAATAGGCTCCGGTGAGTTTCGCCACCTGACCCGGAAAGTCGCGTTTAATTAATCCCGGTAACAGCACATTCCCCAGCGCTATACCGCAGCCGATGACCGTCGTTCCAATGAAAAGCAGGGCGGCGGAAGGCAGGGAGCGCACGGCAATTCCGACGCAAATCAGCAGCAGGGCAATAAACAGGCTGCGCTCCATGCCGACACGCCGGGCCACCCCGGCGGCGAGCGGCGAGACAAGGGCGAAGGCCAGCAGAGGCAGGGTGGTCAGCAGACCGGTTTGCGCCGTGCTTAAGCCATAATCAAGACGAATAGTATCGAGCAGCGGGGCTGCCCCGGTAAAGGTGACGCGAAGCGTTGTGGCCATCATCAGGATACCTGCAATCAGCAGCGCGCCGTGTTTTCCTGAAGTGCGAATAGCAGTAGTCATTATGTTCTCATACGTTCAAGCGAGCGCACACAATACCGATTTTCTCAGCGGTTGAAATCAGGCTAAAATGACAGTTTATCGCTAATATCGGACAACCTGATGATTGGTCTTGGACTGGACGGCTACGATCCTGATAGCCAACATGATGCGGCCGTCGCATTTCGCATCCGCGTGGTGACGGAGGAACAATATATTCCCCGGCATCATCACCGTAAGGGGCAGCTGATTCTGGCCCTTGGCGGTGCGATCACCTGTGAAGTGGAAAATGCCATGCTGATGGTACCGCCCCAGTACGCCGTCTGGATCCCCGGCCAAATGCCGCACAGCAACAGGGCTACGCCGGGTGCGCAGCTCTGCTTTTTGTTCATTGAACCGGGAGCTGCCAGCTTGCCCGAGCGCTGCTGCACCCTGAAAATCTCCCCCCTGGTGCGGGAACTGATTTTATCGCTCGCGGAAAAATCGCGTGAACAGCTCTCTCTTGCGGCGACATCGCGCCTGGTGGACGTCCTGTTTGACGAGCTGCCGATCCAGCGCCAGGAGCATCTGCAGTTGCCCGTCTCGCCCCATCCAAAAATCCGGCTGATGAGCGAAAAAATGGCGGAAGAGCCCGCGGCCTGGCAGACGCTGGCGCAGTGGGCGAGCCACTTTGCCATGAGCGAACGCAACCTGGCACGGCTGGTGGTGAAAGAGACCGGCTTAAGCTTTCGCCGCTGGCGGCACCAGCTGCAGCTGATTGTGGCGCTACAGCATTTGATTGGTGGGAAATCGGTACAGCAGGTGGCACAGTCACTGGGTTATGACTCTACCACCGCGTTTATCACCATGTTCAAGAAGGGGCTGGGTCAGACACCGGCGCGTTATATGGCCAGCCTGACTACGACTTCCCAATAAACAGAGAGACAAGGCCTGCCGCAATCAGCGGGCCCACCGGAACGCCGCGAAAGAGTGCGACACCCAGCACGGTACCCACCAGCAGACCCGCCACCAGCGAGGGCTGGCTGCTCATTAGCGTCACGCCGCGTCCGCCCAGCCACGAGACGAAAATCCCCACCGCGATCGCCACCAGCGATTTCCAGTTTACAAACGAGTGCAGCAGCGTTGAGGCGGGAAGCGTGCCGCTGGCGATGGGCGCCATTACCCCAATGGTTAAAATGATGATCCCGATGGTGAGGCCTTGTTTTTCTATCCACGGGAAAAAGGTATTTAACGGGGTCACGCGAACAATAATCAGCACCAGAATCGAGATGGCGACGGTGGTGTTATGGCTGACAAAGCCGAGCGCGGCGAGTGCCAGAAGAATGAGCAGAGTAGGGTCAAACATAGGGAATCCTTGCCAAAATAATCAACCTGATTACTGTACGCGGAAAAACGGCGCAGGACAGTTTTAAAAAGATTTTATCGCTGTCATAACCTTGTCATTTACACGGATTAAAACAAAGGCAGATACCGCAAAAGGGGTCGCCGTCATGAACGATCACATGTTTGTTGAAACGCTGATTATCTCCTCATCGTTTTTCGCTATAGCCGTTATTCTCGTCGCCTCCGTGCTGTTTCTGGATAGAAAGGGCTGACAGAAACGCCCGTCATCGCGGTTACGCTTTATGGAATGTCACAAGCTCGGGACGGGCGATGCGCAGGTAGTCCTGGGTATCCATAATCACGGATTTCTCCAGCAGGCCGGCGTTAAACGCGATTTCGTCAAAGCGCTCAAACAGCAGCGGGTCGGCAACCAGCGCCAAATCAGGATGGAAGCTAAAGGGCGGGATAGCGCCGAAAACGCAGGCGGTCAGGGCATCGACTTCGGCCGGGCTGGCGAGAGAGGCTTTTAGCCCACCAAAATGGCTGGCAAGCTGGCTGAGATCGGCCTGCAGATCGGCGGCCAGGATCGCCAGCACGTGTTTTTTTACGCCATTACCCTTCACTTTGCAGACCAGGGCTTTTGCACCTTGCCGCAGGTCGGTCCCGCGAATTTCACTCACCGCTTCGCACTTCCCGACCGCCTCGTGCTCCATGACGCGAAAGCGTGCGCCCTGCTCGGTGAGTAAGGTAATCAGTTGCTGGTGGGTCCCTGTTCCAATAACGTCGTCAGTCATAACGATTTTCCCGGTGATAATCCAGTATGCAGCTTGCTACATTAGCACGGGATGAACGGGGTCGAAAGAGAACAGCCAGCGAGTTCGCTGGCTGTGGGATTATGCATTGCTGGTGGCAGATTGCTTGTGGAACAGCTCCCTGAACACGGGATAAATATCATCCTGGTCACGGATATGCTGCATGGCAAAATTATCGAACATCGACTGCAGATGTTCATACTCCCGCCACAGGGTCTGGTGTGCGCGACGGGTGATTTCGATATAGCTGTAGTAACGCACTACCGGCAGGATTTTCTTCGCCAGAATGTCGTGACACAGCGGTGAGTCGTCGGCCCAGTTATCGCCATCCGACGCCTGCGCAGCATAAATATTCCACTGCGACGGGTCGTAACGCTCTTTCACCACTTCATCCATCAGCTTCAGGGCGCTTGATACAATGGTCCCACCGGTCTCCTGCGAGTAGAAGAACTCATGTTCATCTACCTCTTTCGCCTGAGTGTGGTGGCGGATATAAACCACCTCCACGTTCTTATAGGTTCTGCTCAGGAACAGGTAGAGCAGAATATAAAAACGCTTCGCCATGTCTTTGGTGGCCTGGTCCATTGAGCCGGAAACGTCCATCAGGCAGAACATCACCGCCTGGCTGGAAGGTTCCGGACGTTTTTCGTAGTTCTTGTAGCGCAGGTCGAAGGTGTCGATAAACGGGACCCGTTCGATCTTCGCCCTCAGCTCTGCAATCTCTTTACGCAGGCGCTCCTCTTCCAGCAGTTGCGCTGGCTCCGTGTTTTCCACAACCTTCAGACTGCTCTCCAGCTCGCGCAGTTCACGACGTTTACCTGCCGTCATGGCCGTGCGTCGCGCCAGCGAATTCTGTAATGAACGCACGACGCTGATATTGGCGGGCACGCCGTTTGCGGTATAGCCCGCGCGGTGGGTTTTATATTCATTTAGCTGACGATGCTGATTCTTTTTCAGATTCGGCAGCGCCAGGTCTTCAAACAACAGGTCGAGATATTCGTCTTTCGAGATCTGGAAGACAAATTCGTCCTGACCTTCACCGTCCTGGCTGGCCTGTCCCTGACCGCTTCCTGAACCACCGCCGCCGCCCTGAGGACGCTCGATTCTGTCGTTCTGAACGAAGTGGTCATTACCTGGGTGTACGCGATGGCGCAGGCCGCCTCGCCCCTGATGAAACATCGGTTCGCTGATGTCATCGGTGGGGATGGAGACAGACTCGCCGCTGTCGACGTCGGTCACCGAGCGTTTGTTGATGGCCTCGGAGATAGACTGTTTAATTTGCGCTTTATAACGACGCAAGAAGCGCTGGCGGTTCACCGTGCTCTTGTTTTTGCCGTTAAGACGCCGGTCAATAAACCAGGTCATATACCCCCCGTACTGCATTTGCCAACTTGCATTTTGTAGGCCCGGCAAGCGCTAAACGCTACCGGGCACTTGTTTTAAGACGATTTACGCACGCGCAGATACCATTCGCAGAGCAGGCGAACCTGTTTGCGGGTGTAGCCTTTTTCCATCATACGGTCGACAAAATCGTCGTGCTTTTTCTGCTCATCGGTTGAGGTTTTGGCGTTAAACGAGATCACCGGCAGCAGTTCTTCGGTATTGGAGAACATTTTCTTCTCAATGACCGTGCGCAGTTTCTCGTAGCTGGTCCAGTTCGGATTGCGTCCGTTGTTATGCGCTCTGGCGCGCAGGACGAAGTTCACAATCTCGTTACGGAAGTCTTTCGGGTTGCTGATCCCGGCAGGCTTCTCGATTTTTTCCAGCTCCGCGTTCAGGGATTCACGGTCAAACAGCTGGCCGGTATCCGGATCGCGGTACTCCTGATCCTGGATCCAGAAGTCAGCATAGGTGACATAACGGTCGAAAATGTTCTGCCCGTATTCTGAATAGGATTCCAGGTAGGCCGTCTGGATCTCTTTGCCAATGAACTCAGCGTATTTCGGGATCAGGTAACCTTTCAGGAACTCAAGGTAGCGTTCAGCCTGCTCCTGCGGGAACTGCTCGCGTTCGATTTGCTGTTCCAGCACGTAGAACAGATGAACCGGGTTGGCCGCCACTTCCGCATGGTCGAAGTTAAAGACGCGGGAGAGGATCTTAAACGCGAAACGCGTGGACAGACCGTTCATCCCTTCATCGACCCCGGCGTAATCGCGGTATTCCTGGTACGACTTCGCTTTCGGATCGGTATCTTTCAGGCTCTCACCGTCATAGACGCGCATTTTAGAGTAGATGCTGGAGTTTTCCGGCTCTTTCAGACGCGAAAGGATGGAGAAGCGAGACAGCGTTTCCAGGGTGCCCGGCGCGCAGGGAGCATGCACCAGCTCACTGTGATTAAGCAGTTTCTCGTAAATTTTGATCTCTTCGGAGATCCGCAGGCAATAAGGCACTTTGACGATGTAAACACGGTCAAGGAAGGCCTCATTGTTTTTGTTATTGCGGAAGGTCACCCATTCAGATTCGTTTGAGTGGGCGAGAATAATTCCGTTAAACGGCAGGGCGGAGATACCTTCCGTCCCGTTATAGTTCCCTTCCTGAGTAGCCGTCAGCAGAGGATGCAGCACTTTGATCGGTGCTTTAAACATCTCGACGAATTCCATAATCCCCTGGTTAGCGCGGCACAGGGCACCCGAATAACCGTAGGCATCCGGGTCATTCTGCGCGAAGTTTTCCAGCTTACGGATGTCGACTTTACCCACCAGGGCCGAAATGTCCTGGTTGTTCTCATCACCGGGTTCTGTTTTGGCGATGGCGATCTGTTCGAGGATAGATGGCCAGACTTTCACCACGCGGAATTTGGTGATATCGCCACCAAACTCGTGAAGACGTTTAGCCGCCCACGGTGACATGATGGTGCCGAGATAGCGACGCGGGATGCCATACTCTTTATCCAGAATTTGCGCATCTTCCTGCGGATTAAACAGGCACAGCGGATGGTCGTTCACCGGGCTGCGCTCGCCGTTAGCGCTCAGTACATAGATAGGGACGCGCTGCATCAGCGACTTCAGGCGTTCAGCCAGCGAGGATTTACCGCCACCCACCGGACCGAGTAAATAGAGGATCTGTTTCTTCTCTTCCAGACCCTGAGCGGCATGCTTCAGATAGGAAACAATCTGTTCGATGGCATCTTCCATACCATAGAACTCTTCAAACGCCGGGTATCGGGCGACTACCCGATTCGAAAAGAGACGGGAAAGCCGGGGTTCCAGGGCAGTATCAACCATGTTTGGCTCACCAATAGCCATCAATAGCCGTTCTGCCGCATTGGCATAGGCACTGCGATCTTGCCGACAGATGGTAAGAAACTCCTGCAGTGTGAACTCTTCGTCCTTGGCAGCTTCATAGCGCTGGCGATAGTGATCGAATATATTCATGGCATGCCGTCCTTTCGTTTTTTTAGCACAGGATAAGAGCCGTTCGTATGAGTAGTGGAGGCTCCCGGAAGAGAATCTCTCGCACCTCACTGCCAGAGCAGCAACCTGTGTGCCAGGTCAGACGCTAAGAACCGCAGGGTGTTCAGGAAAACTCTTCTTAAATTAAAGCGTAGATGGCATTTGCAAAACTTGCATGCCGATAAAATCTACTTTCAATGACATATCAATAACTCATCCAAAAATTTCCACTGTGGTTCTAAGCCAAAAGCACCTTTTTCATACAGTGGTCATATAAATGAAAGTGGGTTGTCATCTGAAAAGTTAAAAATAACGGGTTAATCAGACTGATTAGCAGGCAAAAAATTTTGGGATGTACGGGAATGGCGGTTACACTTCATCCGCTGATTATTTGACTACAGGAAAGAATGGATTGTGACCAAACTCAAACTTCTGGCATTGGGCATCCTTGCCGCGACCGCAGTGAGCACCGCACAGGCGGAAAGTCAGTGGACGGTTGGTGCGGGCGTTGGCGTCATTAACAGCCCGTATAAACAGTATGACCGCGATGTTTATCCCGTTCCCGTTGTCACCTATGAAGGCGATAACGTCTGGTTCCGTGGGCTAGGCGGCGGCTACTATCTCTGGAACGATACGGCCGATAAGCTCTCCATCATGGCCTACTACGACCCAACGCACTTCAAGCCGGGAGACAGCGACAGCCATGCGCTTCGCCAGCTCGACAAGCGCAAAAGCTCCATGATGGCGGGTCTCTCGTATGTGCATAACACCCAGTATGGTTTCCTGCGAACTGCCCTGGCGGGTGATACGCTGGATAACAGCAACGGCTTTATCTGGGATCTGGCGTGGTTATATCGCTACACCAACGGTGCGCTGACCCTGACGCCAGGTATCGGTGTGCAGTACAACAGCGAGAACTACAACGACTACTATTACGGCGTGTCTAAAAACGAGTCCCGCCGCAGTGGTCTGAAAAGCTATAGCGCAGATGACGGCTGGGATCCCTACCTGGAGCTGACCGCGAGCTACAACTTCCTCGGTGACTGGAGCGTATACGGTACCGGTCGCTATGAGCGTTTGAGCGATGAAGTGAAGGATAGCCCGATGGTTGATAAATCATGGGCAGGTATTTTCTCTGTCGGTGTGACCTACAAGTTCTGATTGTGCACTGAAATCGTGCAATCCGTGCATCAAAACGGGGCGCTTGCGCCCCGTTTGCTTTGGTGTGGTGCAGTGAAGCAGGGGAGGATAAATACCTTAGCGCTTCACGATTTTAATCGTCTGCCCTAAACGAGACGGCTTTTCGTCGCTCGCTTTTTGCGGGGTGCTCACGCAGGCGGTTTCCACGCAGACAAACGTTTTGTAACCCTCATCCGTCATGTCGGCCATGCTGACAGAAAGCGCCGGACCCGGGTTCCAGCCCACGACGTCGCTGTGATGATGATGAACGACTTCAATTCCACGGTTCAGCGCGCCGTCGTGGATCACGCTGCAGGCTTCCGGGTGCAGATAGACGCGGTCGGTACGGTCAGGGAACGTTTGTACCCCGTCGCTCAGTTTACCTTCTTTGGCGTTATCTACTTTGTCGATAAAGGTATAGCCAAGGCCGCTCACCTTCACTGCGCTGATATCACCCACGTTGAAGTAGGTATGCAGGGCAGCGGTGGTTTCGAATTCACCGTGGGCTTCCAGTTCGATTTCGCAGGTTTTGCTCAGCTTAAAGCGGGCGTACAGGGTGAAATCGTGCGGCCAGAGGGCGCGGGTTTCATCATTCGCCTGCAGCTCAAAGGTCAGCACTGCGCCGTTTTCATCTTCATTATGCGCTTTCAGGGTCCACTGCTGGTTACGGGCAAACCCGTGAGAAGGCAAACCCGGCTGTGCGGACGGGCCGAACCACGGCCAGCAGATCGGTACACCACCGCGGATAGCCGCCCCTTTTTTGAAAGAGGTCGCATCGCTCAGCCATAAACCTTCGGCTTCACCTTCCGGTTTCCAGGAGAGCAGGTGAGCGCCGTTCAGCGCCACGGAGGCCTTCACGCGTGGATGGTCAACGACGATAACGTCGGCACCGTCAATCTGACGGCGGGAAAGCACAGGGGTAAGTTGTTCGACTACCGGAAGTGCAAAAATTTTATTAATCATTAAGCAATCCTCTGTCTTATAAATAAAAAAGGCGACCGAAGTCGCCTTTTTGGATCAAGCACTCATCTCAACTTATTTGGAGATGTGAGCGATCAGGTCCAGTACTTTGTTAGAGTAGCCGGTTTCGTTGTCGTACCAGGATACCAGTTTAACGAAGTTGTCGTTCAGTGCGATACCTGCTTTAGCATCGAACACGGAAGTGCACACTTCGCCGTTGAAATCGGTAGATACAACGTCGTCTTCGGTGTAGCCCAGAACGCCTTTCATTGCGCCTTCGGAAGCAGCTTTGATTGCTTTCTTAATTTCTTCATAAGAAGCAGCTTTTTCCAGACGAACGGTCAGGTCAACAACGGATACGTTAGGAGTTGGAACGCGGAACGCCATACCAGTCAGTTTACCGTTCAGCTCTGGCAGTACAACGCCTACAGCTTTAGCAGCACCGGTAGAAGATGGGATGATGTTCTGAGCCGCGCCACGGCCGCCGCGCCAGTCTTTGTGAGACGGGCCATCAACGGTTTTCTGAGTAGCGGTGGTAGCGTGAACGGTGGTCATCAGGCCTTCAACGATACCGAAGTTGTCGTTGATAACTTTAGCCAGCGGCGCCAGGCAGTTGGTGGTGCAGGATGCGTTAGATACGATATCCTGGCCAGCATATTTTTCGAAGTTTGCACCACGAACGAACATTGGGGTGTTGTCTTTGGAAGGACCAGTCAGAACAACTTTCTTCGCACCAGCGGTGATGTGTTTACGCGCGGTTTCGTCGGTCAGGAAGATACCGGTAGCTTCAGCTACAACGTCAACACCAATTTCGTTCCATTTCAGGTTAGCTGGGTCTTTCTCAGCAGTAACGCGGATGGTTTTACCGTTAACAACCAGGTGGCCGTCTTTCACTTCAACGGTGCCGTCGAAACGACCGTGAGTTGAGTCGTACTTCAGCATGTACGCCATGTATTCAGCGTCCAGGAGATCGTTGATACCAACGATTTCGATGTCAGAACGTTTCTGAGCAGCACGGAAAACAATACGGCCGATACGGCCAAAACCGTTGATACCTACTTTGATAGTCATATATTCCACCAGCTATTTGTTAGTGAATAAAAGGTTGCCTGTAAAATTACAAAAACCTTACGCAGCGTCAAGCGGAATCGTGTCAATCATTGCGACAAATCAATCCTGTGACTAACGTTTGTGCGACTGACTCGCCTCACTTTCCCTTTGAGCTTGCAACCAAATGGGGGCTGCGCCCGGAATTTTAAAGTCCTCGCAGGATAAAAATGTGAACATGATCACAATTGCCTGACCGCCTTTTCGCGACACATAAGTTTAGATCAAAAGTGCACGCAAGGGTGTTAATGTTTTGTTAGAATCCGGGTTAAAAGATGTCTGTTTCTACAGCGAGATGTAAGCATATGTCGAACCAACGTAACCCTGATGATTTGAAAAAAAACCTCACAGAAATGCAGTTTTACGTGACGCAGAATCACGGAACGGAACCGCCATTCACCGGGCGTTTACTGCACAACAAGCGAGACGGCGTCTACCACTGCCTGGTCTGTGATGCCCCTCTGTTCAATTCACAAACGAAATTTGATTCTGGCTGCGGCTGGCCGAGCTTTTACGAGCCGGTGAGCGATGAGGCAATCCGCTACCTGACCGACTCGTCGCACGGTATGGTGCGCACGGAAATTCGCTGCGGCACCTGCGATGCGCACCTGGGACACGTCTTCCCGGATGGCCCTCAGCCAACGGGTGAGCGTTTCTGCGTGAATTCGGCTTCAATGAGCTTCACTGACGACGAAAACGGCGACCAGATCAAGGGTTGAAAAAACGATTCAGCAAATTATTCCTTTGAAAGGGGACGATTTTGAATATTGATGACATGATTAACGGCATGACGCCGGAGATTTATCAGCGCCTGGTAACCGCCGTAGAGCTGGGAAAATGGCCCGATGGCGTCGCGTTGACGCCGGAGCAAAAAGAGAACAGCCTGCAGCTGGTAATGCTGTGGCAGGCGCGCAATAACACCGACGCGCAGCACATGACGATCGACACCCAGGGTCAGATGGTGATGAAGAGCAAGCGTGAGCTGAAAGAGGACTTTGGCATCACGCCGAAGCCGATTGTGACGATGAAAATGCAATAACGGTGTGGGGGTGATGGCCTCACCCAACCCTCTCCCACAGGGGAGAGGGCTTGATTGCCTCACTACTTATGCGGGATCCCGAGCGACTCCGCCAGCTGCTTCGCTAGCAGGTTTTCGTCATCCGCACCGTACTCCCAGAACATTGCCCCGGCGAGACCTTTCTCTTTGATATAGCCCGCTTTTATCGCAACGGAGCGTGGGTTCTCATACGAAATCGCAAACAGCGCGTTGCCATCGGCACCTTTCACCGACAGCCACGGCACTTTTGCCTGTTCATCCCAATGCTCGGTAAAACGCTTTTGCGGATCGTTCAGCAGCTTCTTCACGATATCGTTGTACTTCACGTAGGTATCTTTGCTCAGGTCATAGCCGAGTGACCTGAACAACTCTATTTCCTGAGGTCCGAAGTAGGGCTGCGTGACCGGATTTTTTTGCGCATCGGGTTTCGTCCAGTCAATGCCCGGCTCCACCGCGCGCTTTGGCACGCGGCCATAGAAACCGATTCCGAGGTTCATCTGCTGCGGCTTCAGCCCGGCGGCCAGATAGTTGTTCACCACAAAATCCACGCTGTATTTGTCCGCGGCGGCCACCGTCGGCCAGGCGCGGGAGTCATACAGGTTGGCGTTGAAGTACTGCGTACCGTACGCCATGTCGTAGGTCATCAGGTTGATGTAGTCGAGCAGCGGAGCGACGGCTTTGACATCCACCCAGCTTTTCGGACTTTCCGCATTGGCACCCACCGCAATGGTAACCAGCTTTTTGTGCCCGAAGGCAGCGCGCATCTCTTTTAACAGGGCGGTGAAGTTATCCCGGTCGGCGGGCTGGCTTGCGACCAGTCCCCATGCACCGTTTACCGGATACTCCCAGTCGAGATCGATCCCGTCCAGACCGTATTTGTCGACAATCTCCAGCGCGGAGCGGATAAATACCGCGCGACTCTCTTTGGTTGCCGCTGCGCCAGAGAAACCACGCGCGCCCCAGCCGCCAACGGAGAGCAGGACTTTCAGGTTCGGATTTTGTTTACGCAGGGTAGGGATTAATGCGAGGTCGGAGGCGACTTTGGGTGATAACCAGATCTGGTGCAGCTTTGCCGGATCTTTCAGTGCGGCGTTGGTTTCGTCTTTTTCATCGTTATAGACCAGACCAAACGAGTAGTTCAGATGAGTAATCTGGCGGACGTCTAATTTGTTGATGTCGCCACCCGGTCCGGCGGTGACATCGCCACCCCCATTGAAGTAGCCCACGGACATCAGGGAATTGGCTGAGGCAAGTGACGCGCAAAGCAAGGGCAATGCTGCCAGCAAGGGCAAACGTATCATACAAGTTCCTCTTTGACTAAACAAAACAACCACGCCACAGAAAAGGCGTGGCGAAAAAACAACCTGACGAGAATAGCATTGCCGCTTCGCTGAGGATGCGAGGGAGTTCACTTTATGGGGATTGGGGAAGAAATGCCGGGTGGCGGCTGGCCTACTTTCTTTGGTTTTGTAGGCCGGGTAAGCGCAGCGCCACCCGGCTAAAAAAGGCTTACGCCTGCGTCTCCAGCCAGTCTTCGAGCGTATACAGCGTTGCGCCTTCCGCGGCCATATCCATAAACGCCTGGGCGCTGTCCTGCGGCTGAATGTTCACCCCGCGGCAGCCGTCGGTGATCACGCTGACGGTATAGCCTAACTGGAGCGCGTCCAGCACGGTAAACTTCACGCAGTAATCCGT
Organism: Lelliottia nimipressuralis; assembly: GCF_004402045.1. Taxonomy (GTDB): domain Bacteria; phylum Pseudomonadota; class Gammaproteobacteria; order Enterobacterales; family Enterobacteriaceae; genus Enterobacter; species Enterobacter chinensis. The sequence continues at coordinate 169,639 of NZ_SOMG01000030.1, forward strand.
TGCCAGGCCCAGCACAATCAGCTCCGTGATTTCATGGTGACGTAACCACGCGTCCAGCGCTGTTTTCTGGCGATGCCCGTTATCAAAAAACGCGCTATAGCTGTCGATAGCCGGGTTTTCACCTTTATGGAACACCGCATCGATGGCCTTCTGATTCAGGAGCGGATGCAGCTCCGCGCCTTCCGTCTGCTGCACGCAGTGATCCGGCCAGAAGGTTTGTGGCAATCCGTCGAGTTCACCCTGAGTGAAAGGCTCAACGCTGTGCTGGCTGGCAAAGCTGCCGTGGTTAGCCGGGTGCCAGTCCTGACTCGCGACAACCGCTTCACTGCGGGCTTTGCACCAGTCAATCAGCGTGTTTGCCACGTCAACGGTGCTGTCACCTTCGGCGACGGCCAGCGCACCGCCCGCGCAGAAATCATTTTGCAAATCGACCAGGAGCAGGGCGCGTTGCTTCATGAGACCTCCTTATTCGTCAGGCGTCAGTTCGCCGCGCAGGTTTTGCATCATCGCGCTGCGAATGGACTGAATATCCAGATCCTGACTCAGTAAATAGTGAAGTTTAGTCAGCGTTGCCTCAACGGTCATATCGAAGCCGCTGATTACTCCCGCATGCGCCAGCGCGTTGCCGGTGGCATAGCCGCCCATGTTGACTTTACCGGACATACACTGCGTCAGGTTTACCACCACAATCCCGCGCTCGCTGGCTTCCTGGAGCTCTTTCAGGAATTCGCCGTTCTGCGGCGCATTGCCTACGCCGTAGGAGCGCAAAATCAGCGCTTTGACAGGCTGGCGCAGGAAGTTACGCACCACATCCGCAGAGATACCCGGGTAGATGGTGACCACGCCAATCGGTTGCGGAGTGATCGGATGCACAATCAGCTCGCCGGCGGTATTTGGCGCAGGCGGTGTTCCCAGACGACGGATATGAATGCCCGCCTCCAGCAAAGGCTGCAGGTTTGGCGAGGCGAAGGCGTCAAAACCGTCGGCATGGGCTTTGGTGGTGCGGTTCCCGCGATAGAGGCGGTTGTTAAAGAACAACGACACTTCGTTAATCGGGTAATTCGCCGCAACGTACAGGGAGTTAAGCAGGTTGATCTGACCGTCTGAGCGCAGCTCCGCCAGCGGAATTTGCGACCCGGTGACGATGACCGGCTTGCCGAGGTTCTCCAGCATGAAGGAGAGCGCCGAGGCGGTAAAGGCCATGGTGTCGGTACCATGCAGGATCACAAAGCCGTCGTACTGGTCGTAATGGGCTTTAATGTCGTCCGCGATGTGCTGCCAGTCTTCCGGCGTCATATCGGAAGAGTCCATCAACGGCTCGTATTCGTGGATTGTAAAGTCAGGCATTTCCGGACGGTGGAATTCTGGCATCAGCGCAAGCTGACGCTGAAGATGACCGGAGACAGGGATATAGCCGTTTTCAGAGCGCTGCATACCGATGGTACCGCCGGTGTAGGCTACATAAATCGATTTCTTCTGCATGGTAGTGAGTTCTTGTTATTCAAAAGAAAAAATCCCCCCTTCGCGAGAAGAGGGGACGGTTTTAACGGACGTTAGCGCAGGTCAGGCAAAACGCGTAACGACTTTGTGGATCGTTAAAGGCCGCGAGCTTATCGCTTTCCGCCTTCATCGCTTTCGCCGCCGTGGCGACCGGCGCTGGCAGGTAAGCCTGCATCGCCTCCGGCAGCATGGCGCGTACCGAGCCGGACATGCTGTCCATGACCATATCGAAGAACGACGGCTCGTCCTGGTAATACTCGATATGCCACTGCTTGAGCTTCGCCAGTTCGGCGGCTTTCTTCACCGCGTCATCAAAGTCGCCCAGGCTGTCGACCAGACCGTTGCTCTTCGCATCCTGGCCGGTCCAGACGTGGCCCTGTGCAATCTGGTCGATCTGCTCAGGCGTCTTTTTACGCGAGTCCGCTACCAGGGTGATAAAGCGCTTATAGCCATTCTCAATGCTGAGCTGCATCATCTCAGAGACTTCTGGCGGCAGGGATTTTGTCACCGACACATCCGCCAGCGGAGAGGTGGCAACGCCATCGGTATGCACGCCCAGAGAATCCAGGCTGTTTTCCACGGTGTTGATGACCCCGAAGATGCCAATTGAGCCGGTCAGCGTGCTTGGGTTGGCGATGATGTAGTTGGCTGGCGTTGAGATCCAGTACCCCCCGGAGGCGGCCATTCCGCCCATTGATACGACTACCGGTTTGCCGGCGGCTCGTGCCGCAGCCAGCTCAGCGCGGATCACCTCAGAGGCACTGACGCTGCCGCCAGGGCTGTTCACCCGCAGGACAATCGCTTTCACTTTCGGATCGAGGCGAGCATCGCGGATTTGTGACGCGGTAGTATCGCCGCCCACGTTCCCCGGGGTCTCCTGACCGTCCATGATGGCACCGTTCGCAAAGACGACCGCAACGCTGTCACCGTTCTCATCCGGTTTTTTCGTCGAGTAATCATACATGCTGATGGCGCTGTAATTTTTGTCCTCTTTGCTCCAGCCAAACTGTTTGCTCAGGGATTTTTCAATCTCGGCGCTGGTGCCCAGGGCATCAACCAGTTTGTTATCAAGCGCATATTTCGCGGTATCACCGTCAACTTTGCGCAGACCCTCCAGCACGCCCTGCGCGCCAGGGAACACCTGCTCAGGCGTTATCTGGCGGTTAGCGGCAACGGTGCCCAGATAGTTCTGCCACAGTTCGCCAATCCAACGGCTGTCTGCTTCACGGGCGGCAGGGGACATGTCATCGCGGATAAACGGCTCAACCGCAGATTTATAGGTCCCGACGCGGAAGACGTGGGTGGTGACCTTCAGCTTGTCGAGCAGAGACTTGTAGTACAGGCCGTTGGTGGCAAAGCCGTGCAGATCGACCGTACCCTGAGGGGAGAGCCAGATTTTGTTGGCAAAGCTCGCCAGATAATATTGCCCCTGGCTGTAGCTGTCGCCCACGGCAATAACCGGCTTGCCGCTGTCGCGGAATTCGCGCAGCGCTTTACCGATGTACTGCATTGAAGGCTGATCGCCTCCGGCAAAATCTTTCAGATCCAGCACGATCCCGGTGATGTTACGATCGTCTTTCGCCTGACGGATGGAATCAACGATATCGAACAGCGAGTTTTCCTGCAGACGGTCTGAAGTTGCGCCAAACAGCTGGCGACCAATCACGCTCAGGCGACTGCTGGTGGAAGGCTTATCAACGATCACGCCGGTGATATCGAGTAATAGCGCGCCGCGCGTTGAGTGCTGCGCCTGATTTGCACTGCTGATGTGCATCCAGATGCCCGCGCAAACCAGAACCAGGAAGATGAAGAAGATATTCATCACCAGGTTGCGGACGAAGTTGAGCAGTCTCCACGTCCATTTAAAGAAACCGGCAATAATTCGCCAAAGGGTTCGCATGTATTCTCCCTAACCAGAAAATGACTGTTTCCGTCGCCACTGGACGGTAATGTTGGGTTATCGTAATGACCCAACCGCCACTTGTCAGCAGGAATCGCCTGCCAGGCTGTAACAAAATCTGCCGTCGTGTTAATTTTGTGAGTAAATTTCAAGAAAGGAGTTAACCAATGGACGCACTCGAACTGCTTGTTAACCGCCGTAGCGCTTCCCGCCTGGCCGAACCTGCCCCGGCAGGCGAGCAGATGGAGAACATTCTGCGTGCCGGTATGCGTGCCCCCGATCATGGCACGCTGCAGCCGTGGCACTTCTTTGTGATTGAAGGCGAAGGGCGCGATCGTTTCAGCCAACTGCTGGAGCAGGGCGCGGTTGCCGCAGGGCAGGATGAGAAGGGGATCGACAAGGCGCGTAATGCCCCGTTCCGCGCCCCGATGATCGTCGCTGTCGTGGCAAAATGCCAGGCTGACCATAAAGTGCCCGTCTGGGAACAGGAAATGTCTGCAGGCTGTGCAGTGATGGCGATGCAAATGGCCGCCGTTGCACAAGGGTTTAACGGTATCTGGCGCACCGGTCCGTTGACCGAAAGCCCGGTAGTCCGTGACGGTTTTGGCTGCGGTGAGCATGACAAAATTGTCGGTTTCCTCTATCTCGGTACCCCGCAGCTTAAAGCCTCCAGCACCATCAGCGTGCCGGACACGACGCCTTTCGTCAGCCGTTTCTGATAACGCACGCTAAACTGTCTGGATTCTGAGCATCTGCCGCAGAATTCAGACAGTCATACTTACCTCTTTATGGAATGAGCGCTACCATAGCGCGATTGAGATGACAGGAGACGTCCATGAGCGAGCAAACCATTCGTTTAACGCAATACAGCCACGGAGCCGGTTGCGGTTGTAAAATTTCCCCGAAAGTGCTGGAGACCATCCTGCACAGTGAACAGGCGAAGTTTGTCGACCCGAACCTGCTTGTCGGCAATGAAACGCGCGACGATGCTGCAGTTTATGACTTAGGTAACGGCACCAGTATTATCAGTACCACTGACTTCTTTATGCCGATTGTCGACAACCCGTTCGATTTCGGGCGCATTGCGGCCACCAACGCCATCAGCGATATCTTCGCCATGGGCGGCAAACCGATTATGGCCATCGCCATTCTGGGCTGGCCAATCAACACCCTTGCGCCGGAAATTGCCCGCGAGGTGATTGATGGCGGTCGTTTTGCCTGCCAGCAGGCGGGAATTGCGCTGGCCGGTGGTCACTCGATTGATGCGCCGGAGCCTATCTTCGGCCTGGCCGTCACGGGCGTGGTCCCTACCGAACGCGTGAAGCGCAACAGCACCGCGCAGGCGGGCTGCAAGCTGTTCCTCACCAAGCCGCTGGGTATTGGCGTGCTGACCACCGCCGAGAAAAAATCCCTGCTGAAACCGGAACACAAAGGTCTGGCGACAGAAGTTATGTGCCAGATGAACCTCGCAGGTGCAGCATTCGCCAATATCGACGGCGTGAAGGCGATGACCGACGTAACCGGTTTTGGTCTGCTGGGACACCTCTCCGAGGTGTGTCAGGGCGCGGGCGTGCAGGCGAAGGTCTGGTATCAGGACGTGCCGAAGCTGCCGGGCGTAGAAGAGTACATTGCTCAGGGTGCAGTCCCGGGCGGTACCCAGCGCAACTTCGCCAGCTACGGCCACCTGATGGGTGAAATGCCGGAAGAATGGCGCAACCTGCTGTGCGATCCGCAAACCTCCGGCGGCCTGCTGCTGGCGGTCACGCCGGAATCTGAAGCCGAGGTTCAGGCGACAGCCGCCGAGTTTGGCATTACCCTGACGGCGATCGGCGAGCTGGTCACAGCACGCGGTGGCCGACCGATGATTGAGATCCGTTAATTCGATGCGGTTGTTTATTGCCGAAAAGCCGAGTCTGGCCCGAGCCATTGCCGACGTGCTGCCTAAACCGCATCGCAAGGGCGATGGCTTTATCGAATGCGGTAACGGGCAGGTGGTCACCTGGTGTATTGGTCACCTGCTTGAGCAGGCGCAGCCGGATGTCTATGACAGCCGCTACGCCCGCTGGAATTTGAACGATCTACCCATCGTGCCTGAAAAATGGCGCCTGCAGCCCCGGCCTTCGGTCACCAAACAGCTGAACGTGATCAAGCGCTTCCTGCATGAAGCCGCTGAAATCGTGCACGCGGGTGACCCGGACAGGGAAGGACAACTGCTGGTGGATGAAGTGCTGGACTATCTTGAACTGGCGCCGGAAAAGCGCCAGCAGGTACAGCGCTGCCTCATCAACGACCTCAACCCGCAGGCGGTCGAGCGTGCGATCTCGCGTCTTCGTTCCAACAGCGAGTTTATCCCGCTGTGCGTCTCCGCGCTGGCGCGCGCGCGCGCGGACTGGCTGTACGGTATCAACATGACCCGCGCCTACACCATCCTCGGGCGTAACGCGGGCTATCAGGGCGTACTCTCCGTGGGTCGCGTGCAGACGCCGGTGCTGGGGCTGGTCGTGCGTCGTGACGAAGAGATTGAGAACTTCGTCGCCAAAGATTTCTTTGAAGTGAAAGCGCATATCGTCACCCCGAAAGACGAGCGCTTTACCGCCGTCTGGCAGCCGAGCGACGCCTGTGAATCCTACCAGGATGAAGAGGGGCGCCTGCTGCACCGTCCGCTGGCGGAACACGTGGTTAACCGCATTACCGGTCAGCCGGCAATCGTCACCAGCTATAACGATAAACGGGAATCAGAACCCGCGCCGCTGCCGTTCTCGCTGTCTGCGCTGCAGATTGAGGCCGCCAAAAAGTTTGGCTTGAGCGCGCAGAACGTGCTGGATATCTGCCAGAAGCTCTACGAAACCCATAAGCTCATCACCTATCCGCGTTCGGATAGCCGCTATCTTCCGGAAGAGCACTTTGCCGGACGCCATTCGGTGATGAACGCCATTAGCGTCCACGCGCCGGATCTGCTCCCGCAGCCGGCGGTAAACCCGGACACCCATAACCGCTGCTGGGATGATAAAAAGGTGGATGCCCACCACGCGATTATCCCAACGGCCCGCGCCAGCAACGTGAATCTGACCGAAAACGAAGCGAAGGTCTATAACCTGGTTGCGCGTCAGTATCTGATGCAGTTCTGCCCGGATGCGGTATTCCGTAAGTGCGTGATCGAACTGGAGATCGCCAAAGGGAAATTTGTCGCCAAAGCGCGTTTCCTGGCAGAAGCGGGGTGGCGTACGCTGCTGGGTAACAAAGAACGTGACGAAGAGAACGACGGCACGCCGCTGCCGGTCGTTGCTAAAGACGATGAACTGCTGTGCGAGAAGGGCGAAGTGGTTGAGCGTCAGACCCAGCCTCCGCGCCATTTCACTGATGCGACGCTGCTTTCAGCGATGACCGGGATCGCCCGGTTCGTGCAGGATAAAGATCTGAAGAAGATCCTGCGCGCCACCGATGGTCTGGGTACGGAAGCAACCCGCGCGGGGATCATTGAGCTGCTCTTTAAGCGTGGCTTCCTGGAGAAAAAGGGACGCTACATCCATTCAACGGAACCGGGCCGCGCGCTAATCCACTCTCTGCCGGAGCTGGCCGCCAGGCCGGACATGACCGCACACTGGGAGTCGGTGCTGACGCAGATCAGCGAAAAGCAGTGCCGCTATCAGGACTTTATGCAGCCGCTGGTGGGGACGCTGTACCAGCTGATCGATCAGGCGCGCAGCACGCCGGTGAAGCGGTTCAGAGGAATGGTGGCACCGGGCGGCGGTGCGAAAAAGCCGTTTAAAAAGAAAAAGAGCGCGGCAGCCTCTTAAACGTAAGGCGAAGCCGCCACCCGGCGAAAAGCAGCGCTGCGGCCTGAAAAAAAGCCCGGTGGCGGCTACGCCTTACCGGGCCTACAGAGCGAGAACGCAGCAAAAGTTTAAAGCACGCCCTGCCCAATCATTGCATCCGCCACCTTCACGAACCCGGCGATATTCGCCCCGCGCACGTAGTTGGTTTGCGATGCCTCGCCGCCATACTCCACGCAGGCGTGGTGAATATCCAGCATGATATGGTGCAGGCGTGCATCCACTTTCTCCGCCTTCCAGCCGAGACGCGCGGCGTTTTGCGCCATCTCCAGGCCGGAGGTCGCCACGCCGCCCGCGTTTGCGGCCTTGCCCGGCGCAAACAGCACGCCCGCTTCCAGGAACAGATTGGTCGCTTCGATGGTGGTCGGCATATTCGCCCCTTCGGCCACCGCCTTCACGCCGTTGGTAATCAGGGTACGCGCGGCGTCCACATCCAGTTCGTTCTGCGTTGCGCACGGCAGGGCGATATCCACCGGCACGCTCCACGGCTGTTTGCCTTCCAGATACGTCAGACCCAACTCCGCGGCATAGTCTGCGAGACGGCCATCGCGGCTGGCTTTAATTTCGCACAGGCGTGCCAGTTTCTCCGCCGTGAAGCCGGCTTCATCCACCACTGTGCCTCTGGAGTCTGACGCCGTCACCACGCGGGCGCCAAACTGCATCGCTTTTTCGATAGCGTATTGCGCCACGTTGCCGGAGCCGGACACCGCCACGCGCATGCCTTCAAAGCCTAAACCGTGGCGCTTGAGCATGGCCTCGGTGAAATAGACCAGGCCGTACCCCGTGGCTTCCGGGCGGATCAGGCTCCCACCAAACGACAGCCCCTTGCCGGTAAAGACGCAGGCGCTGTTATTGGAGAGCTTTTTCATCATCCCGGCCATAAAGCCCACTTCACGTCCGCCCACGCCGATATCACCGGCAGGAACGTCGGTATCCGGGCCCAGGTGGCGATAGAGTTCGGTCATCAGCGCCTGGCAGAAGCGCATGACTTCGCCTTCGCTTTTGCCTTTCGGGTCGAAATCGCTGCCGCCTTTACCGCCGCCCATCGGCAGAGTGGTCAGCGCATTTTTAAACGTCTGCTCGAAGCCGAGGAATTTCAAAATCGACAGGTTCACGGAAGGGTGGAAGCGCATCCCACCCTTAAACGGGCCGATGGCGGAGTTAAACTGCACGCGCCACGCGCGGTTAACCTGAACCTGATTACGATCGTCCACCCAGGTCACACGGAACTGGATCACGCGCTCTGGCTCGACCAGGCGTTCAAGCAGAGACATCTGACGATAACGCGGGTTTTGTTCAAGGAAGGGCCACAGGGTGGTCATCACTTCACGAACGGCCTGGGCAAACTCGCTTTGGTGCGGGTCGCGCTGCTGAACATGGGCAAGGAAACTTTCCAGAGTGCGTGTCTGATCCATAGATATAAGAACCTCTTATAATAATGTTTGTATATGACGTAGGCGATTTGTGTTGTTTTTTTGACTATACCACCCGTACCGCTTTGTGAAGCAAGCAGAAATTTATGCCGAAAGGGAAATTAATGACCCGGGCTGAGTCATAACCAAAAGCGATGGCGCGTTAAATTAAAGGTTCTGCGCGATTTACCGTTATAGTCATTATCAGGACAAAACAGGAAGGTAAGTCTATGAACCGTTACGTGATGGCCACGTTAGCTTTAATGTTGACCGCAGGCGCTCAGGCTGACCGCATTCGCCCGGATGTGGAAGTGAATATACCGCCGGAGGTTTTTAGCTCCAGCGGCCAGAATCAAACGGTGCAGCCCTGCAATCAGTGCTGCATCTATCAGAATCAGAACTACTCGGAAGGGGCCGTGGTGAAAGCGGATGGTGTCCTGTTGCAGTGCCAGCGCGATGAACGCACCATCAGCACGAACCCGCTGGTCTGGCGTCGCGTAAAACAATAAACGCTTCCAGTAGCGGAATATCCGCTGGGGCTAAGGCGTAGCCAAACGCCTCTTCAGGCGTACACCACACCAGCGCGCTGTGGTAGTGCGCCGCGAGCTCGCCGCTAAAAGCAGGAACGTGCCAGGCATGAAGGTTGATTACCCGCTGCGAGACTTCCCGCTGGTGGCTCGCCACGTACTGCCCCGGCCAGGCCTGAATGCCGAGTTCTTCCCACAGTTCGCGAACAAGCGCCTCGGGCTGCGTCTCTCCGGCTTCCACTTTTCCACCTGCGAATTCCCACATCCCGGGCTGGTCAGCGTGGGCAGGGCGCTGCGCCAGTAAAATTTTGTCGTCTTTTTCGATGATGGCCGCAACGACATCAATTGTTTTTAGCATGGGCGTCAATACTTGATAACGTAAAACACCATATTATCGTGCCCTTTGTCAGAGTCCAGCCATCAGGAGAATCCGGTGAAAGAGACGTCCACCTGGGTCGAGCCCATCCCAACCCTTCCGGCGAGTTTAAAACCGATTGCCGCCATGCAGAAAAAACATTTTGGCGCCGTGCTTAACCCCACGCGCTGGTGGGGGCGCATGCCGCGTCTTTTCTGGCTGGTGGCGTTGTTTGTCGGATTTCTGGAGCGTCGTCACGCGCGCCTGACGCCCGTGCTGCGTTCGCTGCTCATGACGCGGGTGTCGCAACTCTGTCACTGCGCATTCTGTGTTGATGCCAACAGCCTGCGGCTGGCCGAGCGCTGCGGTGCGCTGGATAAAGTCCAGGCCGTGGGGAACTGGCATGATTCAGCTTTATTCACTGAGCAAGAGCGCGCGGCGCTGGCCTACGCCGAGGCGGTGACCGCCACGCCTCCTCGGGCGGATGAGGCAATCAGAACGGCGCTGAAACGCCACTTTACGGATGATGCCATTACCGAGATGACGGCGCTCATTGCGTTTCAGAATCTCTCTGCCCGCTTTAATGCCGCCCTGGACATTCCGGCTCAGGGGCTGTGCGCCACGTTTAACGAGACTCCCCATGCTTGATCGCCACCTGCACCCGCGCATAAAACCGGCCCTGAATCGTCTGGTGTCCCTGCTGGATAAGCCGGGCATCACGCCCGACGGATTAACCCTGTCCGGGTTTGCCATCGGCGTGCTGACGCTGCCGTTTCTGGCTCTTGGCTGGTATCCGGCCGCGCTTGCCGCCATCGTGCTCAACCGTTTACTGGATGGTCTGGACGGTGCACTGGCGCGCCGGAGAGGGCTGACGGATGCGGGGGGATTTCTCGATATCGCGCTCGATTTTTTATTCTACGCCCTCGTACCGTTTGGCTTTGCGCTGGCTGCTCCTGCAGAGAATTCACTGGCCGCCGCCTGGCTGCTGTTTGCGTTTATCGGCACCGGCAGCAGTTTTCTGGCCTTTGCGGCGCTGGCCGCGAAGCACGACATTGACAACCCCGGTTATGCGCACAAATCGTTTTATTACATCGGTGGGTTAACGGAAGGGACAGAGACCATCGCGCTGTTTGTGCTGTGCTGCCTTTTCCCGGCACACTTTGCGCTGTTTGCGTGGGTATTCGGCGCGCTGTGCTGGCTGACCACCACAACGCGCATCTGGAGCGGTTATGTGACGCTGAAGTCCCTCAACCCTTAGAGAGCACTCTCTGGCCCGCGCTCGCCGGTGCTGACCGGGTTCTGCGGGTGACTGCTCCATTCGTACCAGCCGCCGTCATAGACGGCGACATTCTTCCAGCCCATCGCCCGGGCGTACATAAAGGTTTCTGACGCCCGCCACCCGGTGCCGCAGTAAAACGCGACGTGCTGTTCCGGTCGAATATTCCAGCGCTTCCACTGGGCGGCGATATCGTCAGCGCTGCGCATGGTGCCATCCGGGTTATGGAAATCCTCCATGTGGGTGGCATCACTGCCTGCGTGGCCCCAGCGGGCACCGGCAATTTCACCTTTTGGCTTGATGTAGCTGTAGCCGCTGGTTTCGCCGATGAATTCCGGCCACGAGCGAATGCTGACCAGGGAGGCATCCTGGCGGTGCAGCATCCCGCGCGCCTGCTCCATATCGACCATCAGTTGCGGCTGGCCGGGGATCGGCGCGCCAAAATCAGGGGCCGGTGTGACTTTCGCGGGCGTACCGCGCTCAACCGGCAGGCCTGCATCCGACCACGCCTTCCAGCCGCCATCGAGAATACGGACATCCTTCACGCCTGCATACAGCATAATCTGCGCCACGCGCGCGGCGGCGTAAACGTCGCGGCCATACAAGATGACGGTAGTGTCGTGACGGATCCCGTGCTTCGCCAGCATCGCTTTTAGCTTGTCGTCGGAGACTTTATTCCACAGCGGCTCGCTTTCCACCTCGTTGGTGTCGATGTAGCCCGCGCCGGGAATGTGATTCAGCAGGTAAAACTTCGGTGCGCCCCAGGCGGCCTCAATCACTTTCCAGTCACCCGCCGGCGCGGCGGTCACGGGTTTACCCTGCTGGAGGCGGTGGATCCACTGCGGGTAGACGAGCTGTTCAAAATGAGGCAGGCGCTGAAGGCGGTCGGGCGTCTGCAGGGCATCGCTGAGAAGCGAAACATGGCGGTATCCGGCCTTCTCCAGACGCGCTTTCACCGCCTGGTTATCGCTCTCGTCACCGTACAGCGCAATGGCTGTCGCAGGCGTAAGCTGATGCTGTTTGGCCCAGAGCGCAATCTGCTCGTCGCTCATCGCGTCCAGCCAGGCCGCTGCCAGGTTGAGTGCGGCGGGTTCATGTCCGGAGGGGCCGCTGAGCGTTTGCAGCCAGCCGTTATAGAACGCGCTGGCGCGGGTGTCGACAGGCATGCCGTGCTGTGCCTGAAGCTGAGACAGCGTCATCGCGTTGGGCATATCAGCCGCCAGAGAGGAAAAAGAGGCGAGGCCGCAGAGCAGGGCCAGCGCGGTCAGTTGAGAAACACGTTTCATCGAATAACCTGACGTCAATAAAAGAGGGGGGCATTGTCGTCTCTCCCGAAACGGAAAACATTGCGTTAGCACATTATTGCCAGCGAGAAATCTCAATCCGCTCGCCTCCGGGCGGAATATCGTCCTCATCGTGCGTGACCAGCACCACCGGGATATCGCGTTCGCGGACGGCGTCAAATACCCATGCCCGAAATGACGCCCGTAACGCTTTATCGAGGCGGCTGAACGGTTCATCCAACAGCAGCGCCTGCGGCTCAGCGAGCAGGGCGCGCAGCAGGCTGACCCGGGCGCGCTCCCCGCCGGAGAGGGTGGCCGGATCGCTGGCGTAACGGTCGCCCAGCCCGGCGGAATCCAGCGCCTGCTCGACCGCTTCCCGACGCGCGTGTCCGACGATCCGCTCAGGCAACGCCAGCAGCAAATTTTGCCCGACGCTGAAAGGGTCAAACAGCAGCGCGTCCTGAAAGAGAATGCCCAGCCCGCGAGATTCCACGGGAAGGCCGTCGCAGCGACGCGCATCGAGCCACAGTTCGCCCCGCGCCTGAAAATCGTCCGACAGTGCGCCGACCATCCAGGCAAAAAGGGTCGATTTCCCGCTGCCGGAGGTGCCCATCAGGGTGATAATCTCTCCGCGGGGCACGCAAAAATTGACCTCGCGGAAAAGCGGTTCGATGGTGAGATCTTTTACCTTCAGCATTAACGTAATCCTTGTCGGTAGCGGCCCGCGAGCCGTGATAGCAGTGCGGCAAGGCCAAACACTGCCCCCGTAACCAGCAGTAACCCCAGCGCCCGGTTAGCCAGAACCGGGATGCTTCCCCCGCTGCTGAGCGCGACGGTCTCGGTGGTCAGCGTGGCGAAACGCCCCGCGCCCAGCCACAGGGTCGGCATGTATTGCGCCATGCTGACTGAAAAACCGATGGCAAAGGCCAGCAGTGCAGGGCGCAACAGCAAAGGGCATTTCAGCAGGCAGAAGATTTTTGCCCGTCGCCAGCCGAGCGTTCTGGCGGTAAGGATAAGCCGGGGATCGATCCGGCGCCAGGCGGGCTGCAGCACCAGCAGCATCCACGGTAATACCCACAGCAGATGGCTCCAGAGCACGGCGGCAAAGTGCCCGTCGAGCCCCAGGCGCAACGCAATCGCGTACTGGCCGGTGACGAGCGGCAGTGCCGGAAGGGCAAGCGGTAACCACACCCACGCTGCGCCGCGCTGTGGCCCCCATTCCAGCCAGAGAAAACTGATGACCAGGGCAATCAGGCTCGACAGCAGGCCGAAGGAAAGGCTGGAACCCACGGGCCCGATATCGTCTCGCTGCGCCAGCATGAGCAGAACCGCAGCGCACAGTATGCCGCATGCGGGCAGAAAGCCGCTTAATGCACGTTCAGGCAGAACGCGCTGAGACCTGCGGCGTGTTCCGGTGAGGTCAGGAACCCTGCGACGCCAGGTTTTCCAGAGGCCGTACCCCAGGGCGGCAAGGGCGGCCAGCAGCAGAAGGAGAAGCAGGCACAGCAGCGTCCCTTTTACCTGCTGCTGCGCGTCGCCCTGGCTCAGCCACTGCCAGGCCAGCACGGCCAGGGTTGGCGGGTTTCCGGGGCCGAGAACGATCGCCACATCCACCACCGACAGCGACCACGCCAGTACCGCCAGCATCACCGCCCCGAGGACCGGGGCGATCGTCGGCAGGATCAGCCAGTTAAGTATCTGAAACCGTCCGTAACCGAAGGTCTGCAGGACGATCTTTTGCTGCGCGAGCCGTTTTTCCGGCAGCACGGCGTAAATGGCCCACAGCACAAACGCGCTCTCTTTGACGGCAAGCGTCACACCCAGTCCGGCGCCGTAGCGGTCAAATGGAGCCGTACAGACGGTACAGACCTGATAAAACAAACCGCCCTCGGCAAACAGCAGTAACGCGCTGGTGGCGAACGCCACGTGCGGGATCGCCAACAGCCACGGCAGGCGCGTAGTGAGGCGTCGCCAGCGTTTGCCGGGCCAGAAAAGGCTGACGAGGATAAGGGCAATCAGCAAGGCACCCAGCGTGGCAATGAGCGCTGATACCAGCGTGGCGACGGTTGCCTGAGGCAGCTGCGGGTCGTTGAGCAGCAGCTGCCAGTTTGTCACAGAAAACGCCGGTGCTAACAGCATTGCACCGGCGGGCAGGAGCGGCAGATAGATAACCGCCATCGCCAGCCAGACAAGCCCGCTTAGCGGGTGCCGTAACGACGCAGCCATTCCTGCTCCAGCGCGTTTACCCAGGCGGACTGCGGCTCTGCAAGCACCTTCGGCAGGCCCTGTGGCGTGTGGGCCAGCAGCTGTTTCGCTTCACCTTCTGGCAATGCGTTTGCATCCAGCACGCTCGGATCTCCCCAGACGGCCGGGTCGGCTTTGCGGATTTGCGCCTGCGGTGAAAGCAGGAAATTGGCGACCACCTTTGCCCCTGCGCTCGCGCTGGCATTCGCCGGAATCGCCACAAAATGGACGTTGCCAATCGTTCCGCCGTGAAAACCAAAGCTGTAGCTGTCGGCGGGCAGTTCGCCGCGGGCGACTTTTTGCTGCGCATGCGCAGGGTTGAAGGTCAGCGACAGGTTCAGACTACCGCTGGCAAGCAAGTTATCCATGCGTGCAGGTGACGGCGGAAAGTCTTTGCCTTCTCGCCACAGCAGCGGGTGGAGTTTGTCGAGGTAATCCCAGAGCGGCGACGTCACCTGGGCAAAGCTGTTATCGGGTGCCTTTTCCAGCGCCTGCGGGTGAGCGGTGAGCGTCAGAAGCAGCTGCTCGAGAAATGCCGTGCCGGTAAAATCGGGTGGGCGAGGATAGCTGACCTTGCCCGGGTGCTGCTGCGCGTAGGCCAGCAGCGCCTGAGGATCCTCCGGCGGCGTCGGCATGCTGGATTTACGGCCGATAAAGGTCAGCTGCGCGCTGCCCCACGGCGATTCCGCGCCGTCGGTTGGAATGGCAAAATCTTCCGTTACGGGTTTGCGGGTATCGACATAGCGCCAGTTTGGCAACCTCTGTGCCCACCCGGTCTGCAGCAGGTTAGCCTCTTTTAACGTGCGGAAGTTTTCCCCGTTAACCCACAGCAGGTCGACTGAGCCGTTCGTCTTACGCCCTGCGGCGGCTTCCGTCTGGATCCGTTTTACCGCATCGCCAGCGTCCGCCAGCGGGACGATTTTGAGGGTAATGGCGTAGTGTGTTTGCATCTCACCGCTGACCCACTCCAGATAGCGGTTGACCGCCGGATCGCCGCCCCAGGCGTTAAACCAGACGGTCTGGCCTTTGGCCTGTTGTTGGATAGCGTGCCAGCTGTCGGCGGCACAGAGGGGGGCGGTCAGCAGCAGACCAGTCAGAAACGCGCAAAAACGCACACGGCGCATAATGCCTCACTTTTTGAACGAAGAGGTGAAACGGGAAAACAGCCATCGGCTAGCCAGCGGTAATAACCCCAATAGTGTAAAGGCGAATAGCATGCCCGGCGACAAAATATCGCGGAGCGATGACACGTTTCCCAGCTCGCGTCCGGCGTTCAGAAAGATAACCGTGGCCGGCAGCATGGCGACCTGGCTAACCCACCAGTAGCGACAGACTCCAATGCGGGTCAGACCCATCAGCAAATTCACCAGAAAAAACGGGAACAGCGGCATCAGGCGCAGGGCAAAAAGATAGCCCGCGCCGTCATGCGCTATGCCGGCATTCACCGTTTTCATCTGCTGAGCAAAGCGGCGCTGGACCCAGTCTCGCAGCAGATAACGGCTGGCGAGCATCGCAAGCGTGGCCCCGAGCGTCGAGGCAAACGAGACCAGCACGGTGCCTTCCCACAGGCTAAACAGCGCACCGCCCAGCAGGGTCAAGATTGCCGCGCCGGGTATCGACAGGGCGGAGACCAGCACATAGAGCGCAAAAAAGATCAGCGCGCTTCGTAGCGGTTCGTGGTCAACATGGGAGAGTAACGCCTGTTGGTGAGTTTTAATCCCTTCCAGGGAGAGTGTGCCCGGGGGAAGCACGACAAACGTCAGAACAAATGCGCCCAGAAGGGCGCACAGGAATGCGATTTTTCGACTGTTCACGCGTCATTACAGCTTGAATTTAGCCCACACCGGCGCGTGGTCAGACGGTTTTTCCATGCTGCGGACATCGTAGTCGATCCCGGTTTCAATGCAGCGTTCCGCCAGCGGTGAACTGGCCAGCAGGAGATCGATACGCAGGCCACGGTTGTCGTCAAAGCCTTTTGAGCGGTAGTCAAACCACGAGAAGCGGTCCTGCGTTTCCGGGTTGGCATTGCGGAACGTATCCACCAGGCCCCAGCCCAGCAGGCGCTCCATCCACTCACGCTCTTCCGGCAGGAAGGAGCATTTGCCGGTACGTAACCAGCGCTTGCGGTTCTCTTCGCCAATACCGATATCCAGATCCGTCGGGCTAATATTCATGTCGCCCATAATCAGCACCGGATTCTCTTTTTTGAGTTCGGTTGTCAGGTAGTCCTGCAGATCCTGATAAAACTTCGCTTTGGCCGGGAATTTTGTCTCGTGATCGCGGCTCTCACCCTGCGGGAAATAGCCGTTAATGACCGTGATATTTCCAAGCGCAGAAGGCACTTCCGCCATGATGATGCGACGCTGCGCCTCTTCACCGTCGCCGGGGAAGCCGCGACGCACGGAAACCGGCGGCGCTTTGGTGAGCAGCGCGACGCCATAGTGTCCTTTCTGACCGTGATAAAAGACGTTGTAACCAAGTTTCGCCACCTCTTCGAGGGGGAACATGTCGTCGTGAACCTTGGTCTCCTGCAGGCCGATCACATCTGGCTGATGTTGCTCAACGATAGCTTCAAGCTGATGAGGGCGGGCACGCAGGCCGTTGATATTAAAAGAGACAAATTTCATAGTCGCTGCCAGTGCAAGGTGAATAGTGCAAGGATGGTAGCAGAATTTGCGACAACTGTTACGGGGATCCACCAATAACTGCGACAGATAATGCCAGTGGTGCAATATTTGCACCATTCTGACGCGCTTCGCCCCCAAACAGGGCGTAAATGACCGATAAATTTCGCGAGCGATCACAATTCCAGAATTATATTTGGCTCGTGCATACTCTTTCTGATTTTCATGCGGCAAAGCGCCGCTTGTCGTAAAAATATTCACTTTTTATGCACTAACAGTGAATAACTCCATATTGTAACTCATTGATATTCTGATGCTCCAACCCGTTTATGCATTTTTATCGCTGGCTGGCACGAAGGCTGCAATATACATTCACAGTGCAAACACTCAATTATTTAACATTCAAATAACTTTTTATTTACCGGATGAGGTCGCTATGTCTCTGTCAATTACGCGTGAAAATTTCGATGAATGGATGATGCCGGTTTACGCTCCGGCGGCTTTTATTCCGGTTCGTGGGGAAGGCTCGCGCCTGTGGGATCAGCAGGGTAAAGAGTATATCGACTTTGCAGGTGGGATTGCGGTGAATGCGCTGGGTCATGCACACCCGGCGCTGCGTCAGGCGCTGAACGACCAGGCGGCGAAGTTCTGGCATACCGGCAACGGCTTCACCAACGAGCCTGCGCTGCGTCTGGCCAAAAAGCTGATCGACGCGACGTTTGCTGAAAAAGTCTTTTTCTGTAACTCGGGGGCAGAAGCCAACGAAGCGGCGCTGAAGCTGGCGCGCAAATATGCGCACGATAAATTTGGTACCCACAAGAGCGGCATCGTGGCGTTTAAAAATGCGTTTCACGGGCGCACGCTCTTTACCGTCAGCGCGGGCGGCCAGCCTTCCTACTCGCAGGATTTCGCACCGCTGCCGCCGGATATTCGCCACGGCATCTATAACGATCTGCAGTCCGCCAGCGAGCTGATTAACGACACCACCTGCGCGGTGATCGTAGAGCCGATGCAGGGCGAGGGCGGCGTTCTACCGGCGCAAAAAGCCTTCCTGCAGGGGCTGCGCGAGCTGTGCGACCGTCACGACGCGGTATTGATTTTCGACGAAGTGCAGACCGGCGTGGGCCGCACCGGCGAGCTGTATGCCTATATGCATTACGGCGTCACGCCGGACGTTCTCTCTACCGCAAAAGCGCTGGGCGGTGGCTTCCCGATTGGGGCGATGCTGACCACCGATAAATTCGCCAGCGTGATGACCGTGGGCACCCATGGCACCACCTACGGCGGCAACCCGCTGGCAACCGCCGTTGCCGGACAGGTTCTCGACATCATTAACACGCCTGAGGTGTTGAAAGGCGTTAAACAACGTCACGACTGGTTCGTTGAACGCCTGAATGCCATCAACAGCAAAACGGGGATGTTTAAAGAAATTCGCGGGCTGGGGCTGTTAATTGGCTGTGAACTCACCTCTGAGTTTGCTGGAAAAGCTAAACTTATTTCACAGGAAGCGGCAAAAATGGGCGTGATGGTACTGATTGCCGGTGCCAACGTGGTGCGTTTTGCTCCTGCGCTGATTGTCAGCGAGGAAGAGGTGCAAACCGGTCTGGATCGTTTTGCGCTGGCGTGTGAACAGGTGAAGTCCGGGGTGTCATCATGATGGTCATCCGTCCCGTTGAGCGCGGCGATATCGCCGGGCTCATGCAGCTTGCCGGTAAGACGGGAGGCGGGCTGACCTCGCTTCCTGCCGATGAAAAAACGCTGTCGGCGCGCATTGAGCGCGCCCTGCAAACCTGGCAGGGGACGTTGCCAAAAAGCGAACAGGGGTATGTGTTCGTGCTGGAAGACACCGACACGGGGACCGTGGCCGGGATCTGCGCCATTGAAGTGGCCGTTGGGCTTAACGACCCGTGGTACAACTACCGCGTCGGCACCATGGTTCATGCCTCGAAAGAACTGAACGTCTATAACGCGCTGCCTACGCTGTTTCTCTGTAACGACCACACGGGCGCCAGCGAGCTCTGCACGCTGTTCCTCGACCCGGCGTGGCGCAAAGAGGGCAACGGCTATCTGCTTTCCAAATCGCGCTTTATGTTTATGGCTGCCTTCCGCGATCGCTTTAACGAAAAAGTGGTCGCAGAGATGCGCGGCGTGATCGACGACACCGGATACTCACCGTTCTGGGAGAGCCTGGGCGAGCGCTTCTTCTCAATGGAGTTCAGCCGGGCGGACTACCTGTGCGGTACCGGTCAGAAAGCGTTTATCGCGGAGCTGATGCCAAAGCATCCTATCTATACCCATTTCTTAACGCCGGAAGCGCAGGCGGTGATCGGCGAAGTTCATCCGCAAACCGCGCCTGCCCGCGCGGTGCTGGAGAAAGAGGGCTTCCGCTACCGTAACTATGTCGACATCTTTGACGGTGGGCCTACGCTTGAATGCGATATCGACCGCGTACGCGCAATCCGTAAAAGCCGGCTGGTTGAGGTCTCTGAAGGCCAGCCCGCGCCGGGTGACTGGCCGGCATGCCTTGTGTCGAACGAAAATTACACCAACTTCCGCGCCATGCTGGTGCGGACCAACCCGAAATGTGAACGTCTGGTGCTGACGGCTGCGGAGCTGGATGCCCTGAAATGTAACGCCGGCGATAAGGTTCGCCTGGTGCGTCTCTGCCCTGAGGAGAAAACAGCATGACATTATGGATTAACGGTGACTGGGTCACGGGCGAAGGCGAACAGCGCGTAAAGACCAATCCGGTAGGTAAAGAGGTGCTCTGGAAGGGGAACGACGCCAGCGCCGCGCAGGTAGAACAGGCCTGTCATGCCGCTCGCCGCGCGTTTCCGGCGTGGGCAAAACAGCCTTTCGCCGTGCGCCAGGCAATGGTTGAAAAATTTGCCGGGCTGCTGGAAGCGAACAAAGCCGAACTGACGCGCATCATCGCGTCTGAAACCAGCAAGCCGCGCTGGGAAGCGGCAACGGAAGTGACGGCGATGATCAATAAAATCGCCATTTCGGTGAAGGCGTACCACACCCGCACCGGCGAACAGCACACCGACATGCCGGACGGCGCGGCCACGCTGCGCCACCGCCCGCACGGCGTACTGGCGGTGTTTGGTCCGTACAACTTCCCGGGGCATCTGCCGAATGGCCATATTGTGCCCGCGCTGCTGGCGGGCAATACCGTTATTTTCAAACCGAGTGAGTTAACGCCGCTCACCGGCGAGGCGGTGGTTAAGCTGTGGGAACAGGCTGGCCTGCCGCCGGGCGTGCTGAATCTGGTGCAGGGTGGTCGTGAAACCGGTCAGGCGCTGAGCGCGCTGAGCGATATCGACGGTCTGTTGTTCACCGGCAGCGCCGGTACGGGCTATCACTTGCATCGCCAGCTGGCGGGACAGCCGGAGAAAATTCTGGCGCTGGAGATGGGCGGCAATAACCCGCTGATTGTGGAAGACCCTGATGATATCGACGCCGCGGTGCACCTGACGATTCAGTCCGCCTTTATTACCGCCGGACAGCGCTGCACCTGCGCCCGCCGTTTGCTGGTGAAGCGGGGCGTGCAGGGGGATGCTTTCCTGAAACGTCTGGTAGAGGTGAGCGCGCGTCTGGTGCCAGCCGCGTGGGATGCCGACCCGCAGCCGTTTATCGGTGGGCTGGTTTCCGAGCAGGCCGCGCTGAACGTGCTGAAGGCCTGGCAGGACCACGTCGCGCGCGGCGCGAAAACCTTACTCGAGCCGAAGCAGGTTCAGCCGGGTACCTCGCTGCTGACGCCGGGCATCGTTGAAATGAGCGGGGCGAGCAACGTGCCGGATGAAGAGGTCTTTGGCCCGCTGCTGTGCGTCTGGCGCTACGACGATTTTGATGCGGCCATTGCAATGGCCAATAACACCCGCTACGGCCTGTCGAGCGGGCTGATTTCGCCGCATCGCGAGAAGTTTGAACAACTGCTGCTGGAAGCGCGCGCCGGGATTGTGAATTGGAACAAACCGCTTACGGGTGCGGCGAGTACCGCGCCATTCGGCGGCGTGGGCGCGTCGGGCAACCATCGCGCCAGCGCGTGGTATGCTGCGGATTACTGTGCATGGCCGATGGCGAGCCTGGAAACCCCGGCGCTGACGCTGCCGGAAACGCTCAACCCGGGGCTGGATTTTACCGGAGGGGATCGTCATGAAAGCGCGTGAAGTTAACTTTGACGGGCTGGTGGGGCTGACGCACCACTATGCCGGTCTCTCCTTTGGTAATGAAGCCTCGACGAAGCACCGCTTTCAGGTCTCAAACCCGAAGCTGGCGGCGAAGCAGGGGCTGCTAAAAATGAAGGCGCTGGCGGATGCCGGTTTCCCGCAGGCGGTTATTCCGCCGCAGGAACGCCCGAACGTGGCGGTGTTACGCCAGCTCGGCTTCACCGGCAGCGATGAGCAGGTGGTCGAAAAAGCGGGTACGCAGACGCCGCACCTTCTCTCTGCGGCAAGCTCCGCCTCCTCGATGTGGGTCGCAAACGCCGCGACCGTCGCACCGTCAGCCGATACCCTGGATGGCAAAGTCCATCTGACGGTGGCGAACCTGAATAACAAATTCCACCGCGCCACCGAAGCGGAAACCACCGAGCGCGTGCTGCGCGCCATTTTCAAGCATGACGCCCATTTTGAGGTGCATCAGGCCCTGCCGCAGGTGGCGATGTTTGGCGACGAAGGTGCCGCCAACCATAACCGTCTGGGGGGCGATTACGGCGATCCTGGCGTGCAGCTGTTTATCTACGGGCGCGAGGAGGGTGGTCATTCCGCCCCTGTTCGCTATCCCGCGCGCCAGACGCTGGCGGCCAGCCAGGCGGTCGCCCGCCTGAATCAGGTTAATCCTTCACAGGTAATTTTTGCCCAGCAGAACCCGCAGGTGATCGACCAGGGCGTGTTCCATAACGACGTGATTGCCGTCTCTAACCGCCAGGTGCTGTTCTGCCACGAGCAGGCGTTTGCCCATCAGGATACGCTGCTTGCCACGCTGCGTGAACGCGTGCCTGGATTTATGCCGATTCAGGTGCCAACGCAGGCGGTCAGCGTGCAGGATGCGGTCGAAACGTATCTGTTCAATAGCCAGTTGCTGAGCCGCGATGACGGCAGCATGATGCTGGTCCTGCCGCAAGAGTCCCGGGATCATAACGGAGTGTGGCGATACCTGACGGAGATGGTAAAGGCCGATAACCCGATTGACGAGCTGCGCGTGTTTGACCTGCGTGAAAGCATGGCCAACGGCGGTGGTCCAGCCTGTTTACGCCTGCGCGTGGTATTAACCCAGGACGAAATGCAGGCGGTGAACCCGGCGGTCATGATGAACGATACGCTCTTTACGCGGCTGAATGACTGGGTCGAACGCTACTATCGCGACCGGCTAACGCAGGCTGACCTGGTCGACCCGCAGCTGCTGCGCGAAGGGCGCGAGGCGCTGGACGCGTTAACATCAATCCTGCAGCTGGGATCGGTTTATCCGTTCCAGCGCTAAGGAGTGGGTATGGAAAATTTACTGGCACTGACCCTGGCCGATGAAACGCCGGAACAGAATGAGGGGCAGGGCCCCTCATTCCGCTGGCGTTGGCTGGGGCGCGGGGTGCTTGAGCTGACGCCGGGTGCAAAAAGCGAGCTGTCGCTGCTGCTTTCAACGGGCATCCACGGGAATGAAACGGCGCCCGTTGAGATTGTTGACCTGCTGCTGCGCGCGCTGTATCGCGGAGAGATTGCGCTTACGTGCCGCGTGCTGGTGGTGCTCGGGAATCCGCCTGCGCTGGCGCAAAACAAACGGTATCTGGTGAGTGACATTAACCGCATGTTCGGCGGGCGCTGGTCGCAGTTCCCGCAGAGTGACGAAACGGCGCGGGCACAGTGGCTGGAGAACGTCGTGACCGCGTTTTTTGCGGCTGCGGGACCCGCGCGCTGGCATCTTGATCTGCATACCGCCATTCGCGCGTCTTACCATGTCCGCTTTGGCGTTCTGCCGCAGCGCAATCAGCCGTGGGATGAAGCATTCCTGAGCTGGCTGGGTGACGCGGGGCTGGAGGCGCTGGTATTTCATCAGTCGCCGGGCGGAACGTTTACCCACTTTACCTGTGAAAACTTCGGCGCGCTGGCCTGTACGCTGGAGCTGGGAAAAGCACTGCCGTTCGGCCAGAACGATCTGTCCCGCTTTGCGCCAACGCACCTTGCCCTTCGGGCGCTGCTGGGCGGGACGGTTCCCGAGCACGCGCATCAGCCCGTTGAGCGGTATCGGGTCGTGCAGCAGATCACGCGCCGCAGCGATGCCTTCCTGCTTCATATGGCCGCGCACACCCTGAACTTCACGCCGTTTCGCAAAGGGGCGCTGCTGGCTGAAGATGGCGAAGAGCGTTACGAGGTACAAAAAAAAACCGAGTATGTTTTATTCCCGAATCCCACCGTGGCGTTTGGCCTGCGAGCCGGACTGATGCTGGAAAAAATATCCTGAACGTTTCCCCTCTTGTCATCCGGGAGGGGAAATACAATCTCTTTTCTTAACGTTTAAAGCGCTCACCCTTCTTTTGCGGAATATTCCTGGTGAATTGCTTTATTATTAATCTTCACTTCGCTATACTTCTGCTTAATTTCTTTAAAATCATCGTATTGAATATTTTTTGTTGCAACTCTCCACGCTTTATCCTTATTTCCTCCACATTTGGCGAAAATTTGTTTTTTACACTTTCATTGTTTTACCGTTGCTCTGACTAATTGACGATAAACCCCGTAAAGTTAATCTCGTCAACACGGCATAGCGCCGAAGAATAACTGAAAGAAAGGAAATAAATTATGCGTAAGTTTACTGCACTGTTTGTTGCTTCTACCCTGGCTCTGGGCGCTACTAGCATGGCGTTCGCCGCAGATACCGCGACCACTACCGCTGCTGCGCCTGCTGAAGGCAAAATGATGATGCATCATAAAGGCAAGCCGGGTATGCACAACGAGATGATGATGTTTAAGGATCTCAACCTGACGGATGCGCAGAAGCAGCAGATCCGCGACATCAAGAAAAGCGAACGCGACCAGATGAAACGTCCTCCGCTTGAAGAGCGTCGTGCGATGCATGACATCATCGCCAGCGACAGCTTCGATAAGGCGAAAGCCGAAGCGCAGATCGACAAAATGGCCGAGCAGCACAAAGCCCGCATGCTGGCTCATATGGAAACCCAGAATAAGATCTACAACATTCTGACGCCGGAACAGAAAAAACAATTTAATGCGAATTTTGAGAAGCGTCTGACAGAACGTCCGGCGATGGAAGGTAAAATGCCAGCACCAACCGAATAATCGGTTCACTCTCTTAAGACCGCCGGGATCCTGTCCACAAAAGCGCAACCGCTGTGGACAGGACCGGCGGTTTTTCTTTCCTGCCCTCTTGTCTGCCGCCGCCAGCGCGGTATTCTCCTGTAGTCGCTTCAGAGAATGTTTGTAGAGTCATGGCGTTAGAATTTTTATTAACGTTCTGCTAAGGCCTGTCCGCTCTGCTGCCGATACTGTGTCTGTGAATACCCAACGATAACAAACAAGACAGCAACGATAGCGATATCCTTGCCCTGGCACGGGTTGTGCCATTCAGGAGTGGTGATGGAGTTCTTTGATATCCGTAAGATGCCGGTCAGCCTCTGGCGCAATGGTGCTGGCGAAACGCGTGAGATTTGTTGTTTCCCTCCCGCGACGCGCGATTTTCACTGGCGTGCCAGTATCGCGACTATCGCCAGCAACGGCGAATTCTCCTCTTTCCCCGGCGTCGATCGGGTGATTACCTTGCTGGAAGGAGGGGAGGTGACGCTCGATGCCGGTCAGGCGTTCTTTCATATCCTCAAGCACCATCAGCCCTACAGTTTTGCCGGCGACCTGCCGGTAAAGGCGCTGCTTTCGGATGGAAAGATGGCGATGGACTTCAACATTATGACCCGTCGCGACTGCTGTCAGGCGAAGGTGCGCGTTGCCGACCGTACCTTTACCACCTTTGGAACACGCGGGGGCGTGGTCTTCGTGTTAAGCGGTGCATGGCAGTTGGGCGATAAATTGCTGACAGCCGATCAGGGTGCCAGCTGGGAGGAGGGGACCCATACTCTGCGTCTGCTGGAGCCTCAGGGTACCCTGTTGTTCAGCGAAATCACGTGGCTGCCAGGTCATTGAGCACAATGACCTCAAACTTACCGGCTAAAACGGGTTTACAGAGAATTTTGTAGCCATCGTGGTCAAACCCGGCGGGCGTGCGCAACAAGGTTGCCGCGTCGTTGATGTCGTCGACGGCGCCCAGCCAGAACCAGTTGTTGACAATGTGATATTGGGTCATCGCTTCACCCACTTCTTTTAGCGCGACGGCATTTTCCCACGGCCAGCAGTTAACGCTGATGGTCGCCAGGCCTGCGAGGAGCCGGGCGTGATGCGCCTCAACGCTCTCTTTCCCACAGCAGGCGCCCGCACAGCGCTTCAGCGCGGATCGGAAACAGGCGCGCCTGCGGGTGGTTGCCTCCAGACCCAAAAGGCTGTAGCAAAGCTGTAGATCGTCCGCCAGCGTTTGCAGCGCCTGGAGTGCGGCACGTTTATTGGCGAACAGCCCATAGAGATTCGGGGCATGAGAAAAATCGACTTCGCGCGCGTAGACAACCTGCGGTTTGCCGGCGGTTATCTGCAGGGAGCAGAGCTGACGATTGCGGCGCAGGCGCTTATTGAACAACGGTTGTTGTTCTTTGATTAACCGCGCTTCCAGTAATAACGCGCCCATTTCTCCCGCCGTCTGGAACCAGGTAATACGTCGCGACTGGCGCAGCATGGCGGCCTCGTCCGGCGTACGCAGATGGGATAACACCCGGCTTCGAATATTGACGCTTTTGCCGATATAGAGCGGCAGAGTGTCGCTTTCACCGTGAAAAATGTACACGCCCGGCAGCTTAGGCAGTGCCTCAAGCCAGGGGCGAAGGTGCTCGGGATATTCGTAGATAGCCGCCGCTTCAAACTCAAGACGCGGGGCGGATTGACGCCTGCTCACATACCACTCCATATACTGTTCAGGTATACAGTGTAGCAGGTGTGTGGTGGTTAAAAAAGAGCCGGGTGGCGCTGCGCTTACCCGGCCTACGAAACGGGGTTGCCGTTTTGCGTTTATTTTTTCCAGAAATCGTCAAACACCGTAATCGGAGGGCGACGTTTGTGTTCGGTTTTCAGATACCAGCTTTCGATGATTTTCGCGGTACCGTCATCCAGTTTTTTACCTTCCAGATAATCATCAATGTTGTCATAGGTGACGCCAAGGGCCGCTTCATCCGGCAGGGAAGGACGATCGTCCTCCAGATCCGCTGTCGGTGCTTTCTTATAGAGATGCTCAGGGCAGCCCAGAGCGGCAAGCAGCTGCTTACCCTGACGCTTGTTGAGGCGGAAGATCGGGTTAATGTCGGTGCCGCCGTCGCCGTATTTGGTGAAGAAACCGGTGATCGCTTCTGCCGCATGGTCGGTGCCTACGACGACGCCTTTGGTCATCCCGGCGATGCTGTACTGCGCTTTCATGCGCTCGCGGGCTTTCTCGTTGCCGCGAACAAAATCGCTTAGCTCAATACCCGCTTCGCGCAGCGCCTGCTCGCTTGCCAGCACCGATCCTTTAATATTGACGGTGAGCACGCGGTCAGGCTGGATAAAGGCAATGGCGTCCTGGCAATCCTGCTCGTCGGCCTGTACGCCATAAGGAAGACGTACAGCGATAAACTGCAGCGTCTCATCGCCCGTCTCGTCGCGCAGCTCTGAAATCGCCATCTGGCAGAGCTTGCCGGTCAGCGTCGAATCCTGGCCGCCGCTGATGCCCAGCACCAAAGATTTCAGGAAAGAGTTCGTTTTTAAATACGATTTTAAAAAATCCACGCTGCGGCGGATCTCTTCATTTGCATCTACCGCGGGCTTCGCGCCCAGCGCCTGGATAATCTCTTGTTGCAGAGCCATCACGCCCCCCATAAACAGAATGTGTTAACTGTTAAAACTAACCCTTTGGGCGAGAAACGACAAGGATCACAGTTTCGAGTGCGTTAATTTGCGTCGATTTAGCAGGTTATCGTTGTTTTATTAGAATTTTCCGAAATTCGTCTGGCACAATTCACAAAGTTGAACAATAGTACTTTTTATCCCATGCTTAGATAACACGCTGATAAACAAGAGGACGGAATATGAACAAGAACGTAGCAGGAATTCTTAGCGCAGCGGCGGTACTGACTATGCTGGCAGGGTGTACGGCTTACGATCGCACCAAGGATCAGTTTACGCAGCCCGTAGTGAAAGACGTCAAAAAAGGGATGACCCGTTCGCAGGTGGCTGCGATTGCCGGTAAACCTTCTTCTGAAGTGACCATGATTCATGCGAAAGGGACCTGCCAGACCTATATCCTGGGTCAACGTGATGGTAAGGCAGAAACCTACTTTGTCGCCTTGGATGATACCGGTCATGTTATTAACTCCGGCTATCAGACCTGTGCTGAATACGATACCGATCCGCAGGCACCTAAGGCGCAGTAACGCTGCTTACCTGAGAATGTTAACAAACCGGCCCATGGGCCGGTTTTTTTATGCATACGTAAATCTTATTTCTTTGCGCGAATTATTTGCCCGAAATGTGAAGGGAGTCAACAAGCCAGGTCAATGAGAGACAATTTGAGTCTATCCAGAATTATCCCCTGTCTGTACCATTGCGTATACTCACTCCAACGACAAACAACAGTACGCAAGCTACCTGTCTGCCGGGACAGCGAGTCGAGTGATAGCGCGATGGCAGGTAGTCATACAAGAGGGAAATTACGATGGAAAAGAAACATATCTACCTGTTCTGCTCAGCGGGCATGTCAACCTCACTGCTGGTGTCAAAGATGCGTGCGCAGGCTGAAAAGTATGAAGTCCCTGTGGTGATTGAAGCGTTTCCAGAGACGCTGGCGGGCGAAAAGGGCCAGACCGCCGACGTTGTTTTACTGGGACCGCAAATTGCCTATATGTTGCCCGAAATACAACGACTGTTACCCAATAAACCGGTCGAGGTGATCGACTCGGGGCTGTACGGCAAGATTGATGGTTTAGGTGTACTGAAAGCTGCTGTGGCAGCAATTAAAAAAGCTGCTAATTAATTTTTATTTTTCCCGTCAAAGAGTAATTTCACACACAATTACGCCGTAACCTCTGTTGCGGCATTTAAGGGTATTTTCCTATGAGTAAAGTCATCGCTTCACTTGAAAAGGTACTCCTTCCTTTTGCTGTTAAAATAGGAAAGCAGCCTCACGTTAATGCCATCAAAAACGGCTTTATTAAATTAATGCCGTTGACGCTGGCCGGGGCCATGTTCGTTTTAATTAACAACGTTTTTCTGAGCTTTGGTGAAGGTTCCTTCTTTTATTCATTAGGAATTCGGTTAGACGCGTCCACTATTGAAACCCTTAACGGTTTAAAAGCCATCGGCGGCAACGTCTATAACGGTACGTTGGGGATTATGTCGCTGATGGCGCCTTTCTTTATTGGGATGGCGCTGGCAGAAGAGCGGAAAGTGGATCCACTTGCCGCCGGGTTATTATCCGTTGCCGCCTTTATGACCGTAACCCCTTACAGCGTCGGTGAAGCCTATGCCGTTGGTGCCAACTGGCTGGGCGGGGCTAACATCATCTCCGGTATTGTTATCGGTCTGGTGGTGGCGGAGATGTTCACCTTTATTATCCGTCGCAACTGGGTTATCAGCCTGCCGGATAGCGTACCGGCATCTGTATCTCGTTCATTTTCCGCGTTGATTCCAGGCTTCATTATCCTCTCCATTATGGGGATTATTGCCTGGGCGCTTTCTCACTGGGGCACGAACTTCCACCAGATCATCATGGATTCTATCTCTACGCCGCTGGCGTCGATGGGTGGCGTGGTTGGTTGGGCGTATGTGATTTTCACTTCTCTGCTGTGGTTCTTCGGCGTGCATGGTTCACTGGCACTGGCCGCGCTGGACAGCGGGATTATGACCCCATGGGCACTGGAAAACGTTGCGCTTTACCAGCAGTACGGCTCCGTTGACGCGGCGCTGGCAGCGGGTAAAACCTTCCATGTGTGGGCGAAGCCGATGCTTGACTCCTATATCTTCCTGGGTGGTACCGGGGCGACCTTGGGTCTGATCATCGCGGTCTTTATTGTCTCTCGTCGCGCTGATTACCGTCAGGTCGCGAAGCTGGCGCTGCCATCAGGCATCTTCCAGATTAACGAACCGATTCTGTTCGGTCTGCCAATCATCATGAACCCGGTGATGTTCATTCCGTTCATCCTGATTCAGCCGCTGCTGGCCGCTATTACCCTGACGGCGTATTACATGGGCATCATTCCGCCAGTCACCAACATTGCACCGTGGACCATGCCGGCGGGTCTGGGCGCCTTCTTCAACACCAACGGTAGCGTTGCAGCCTTCCTGCTGGCGATATTCAACCTCGGGATTGCAACCCTGCTCTATATGCCGTTTGTGGCGATTGCGAACAAAGCCGCCACCATCATCGATGAAGAAGAGAGCGAAGAGGATATTGCCCTCTCATTGAAATTCTAAGATTGACCGGCGCGGGGCAGCTCGCGCCAGCCACAAGGAGCTTAAAGATGTTAGATTTGGATAGTATCGTTGCAGAAGAAACCGCAGAGAACGATCTCGAAGAAGTGGTGATGGGTCTTATCATCAACTCCGGGCAGGCCCGCAGCCTGGCGTATGCCGCACTCAAGCAGGCCAAGCAGGGGGATTTCGCCGCCGCGAAAACCATGATGGACCAGTCCCGTATGGCGCTGAATGAAGCGCACCTGGTGCAGACAAAGCTGATTGAAGGTGATCAGGGTGAAGGAAAAATGAAGGTCAGTCTGGTGCTGGTCCACGCGCAGGATCATCTGATGACGTCGATGCTGGCGCGTGAGCTGGTGGCGGAGCTAATCGAGCTTCACGAGAAGATGCAGTAAGTCAGACTGAGTGGCAGGAGGTCAGCACGATGGAAATTAAAACCGCACTTGAGCAGCAGCTGTTTAATGGCAAGAATTTTCACGTGGTTATCTACAACAAGACGGAAAGCGCCAGTGGTCTGCACCAGCATGACTACTACGAGTTCACGATTGTTCTGACCGGTCGCTACTACCAGGAGATCAACGGCAAGCGCGTTCTGCTCGAACGAGGGGATTTTGTCTTCCTGCCGATGGGATCCCATCACCAGAGCTTTTACGAATTTGGTGCGACCCGCATTCTGAACGTGGGCGTCAGCAGACGCTTCTTTGAGAAGCACTACCTGCCGCTGGTGCCGTTCTGTTTTGTGGCGTCCCAGGTCTATCGGGTCAAAAACGAGTTCATGACCTGGATTGAAACGGTAATTGCCTCGCTTAACTTCCGCGACAATGAATTTGATGAGTTTATTGAAACGGTCACCTTCTACGTGATGAACCGACTGCGTCATCATCGTGAAGAGCAGCAGGTGACGGATGATATCCCGCAATGGCTGCGCAGCACCGTTGAACTGATGCACGATAAAGGTCAGTTCAGCGAAAACGCGCTGGAAAATATGGTCTCTCTGTCGGGAAAATCCCAGGAATATCTGACCCGTGCGACGCAGCGTTATTATCGTAAAACGCCCGTGCAGATTATTAATGAAATCCGCATTAACTTTGCCAAAAAACAGCTGGAAATTACCAACTATTCTGTCACCGATATTGCTTATGAGTCCGGTTACAGTAGCCCCAGCCTGTTTATAAAAACCTTTAAGAAATTTACCTCATTCACACCAAACAGTTACCGGAAAAATTTGACGGTAATTAATTAGTACCTGGCGATTTCATTCGCCACAAATATTGCCTTGATTGCTTGCCCAAATAGCGGGAAGAGTCCGCTATACCTTGCAGGCGATTAACCTGATACACGAAGGGAGATGTTATGCAAAAGAAATTAAAAGTCGTGACCATTGGTGGCGGCAGCAGCTATACCCCGGAATTACTGGAAGGTTTCCTGAAACGTTATCATGAATTACCGGTCAGCGAATTATGGCTGGTTGACGTTGAGGAAGGTCAGGAAAAACTGAATATCATTTTCGACCTGTGCAAACGAATGGTTGAAAAAGCCGGTGTACCCTTGACCGTGCATAAGACGCTCGATCGTCGCCAGGCATTAAAAGACGCTGACTTCGTGACCACCCAGCTGCGCGTGGGCCAGCTCAAAGCGCGTGAACTGGACGAACGCATTCCCCTGAGCCACGGTTATCTGGGGCAGGAAACCAACGGCGCGGGCGGCTTGTTTAAAGGTCTGCGCACCATTCCGGTCATTTTCGACATCGTCAAAGATGTGCAGGAGGTCTGCCCGAACGCGTGGGTGATTAACTTTACCAACCCGGCCGGGATGGTGACCGAGGCGGTTTATCGCCACACCGGGTTCAAACGGTTTATCGGCGTCTGTAATATTCCGATTGGCATGAAAATGTTCATTCGTGACGTGCTGGAGCTGACCGACAACGACGATCTCTCTATCGATCTGTTCGGCCTGAACCACATGGTGTTTATTAAAGACGTTATCGTGAACGGAAAATCGCGTTTTGCCGAACTGCTCGACGGTGTGGCTTCCGGCCGCCTGACTGCCGCATCGGTGAAAAATATCTTCGATCTGCCGTTCAGCGAAGGGTTAATCCGCTCCCTGAATCTGCTGCCATGCTCTTATCTGCTCTACTACTTCAAGCAGAAAGAGATGCTGGCTATCGAAATGGGCGAGTACTATAAAGGCGGAGCGCGTGCACAAATAGTACAGAAAGTTGAGAAACAGCTGTTTGATTTGTATAAAGATCCGAACCTGAACGTCAAACCGAAAGAACTTGAGCAGCGCGGCGGGGCCTACTACTCCGATGCCGCATGTGAAGTCATCAACGCCATTTACAATGACAAGCAGGCGGAGCACTACGTTAACGTGCCGCATCACGGTCACATCGACAACATCCCGGCTGACTGGGCCGTTGAGATGACCTGCATCCTGGGGCGCGATGGCGCAAAACCTCATCCGCGCATCACCCATTTTGATGATAAGGTCATGGGTCTTATCCACACCATCAAAGGCTTTGAAGTGGCTGCCAGCAACGCGGCGCTAAGCGGTGAACTCAATGACGTGCTGCTGGCGCTGAACCTTAGCCCGCTGGTGCATTCTGACCGCGATGCGGAGCAGCTGGCCAGGGAGATGATTCTGGCGCATGAAAAATGGTTGCCGAACTTTGCCGCCACGATCGAGAAGCTGAAGTTCAAACAGCACTGAGAGGATGCACAATGGAAAACCTGCTGATCGTTAATGCCGATGATTTTGGCCTCTCGAAAGGCCAAAACTACGGCATTATTGAAGCCTGTCGCCGGGGGGTTGTGACCTCTACAACGGCTTTGGTTAATGGTGAAGCGGTTGAACACGCGGCGCAGCTGAGCCGCGAAGTGCCAGCGCTGGGCGTCGGCATGCATTTTGTGCTGACGCTCGGGATGCCGCTTTCGCCGATGCCTGGCCTGACCCGCGAAGGACATCTGGGCAAGTGGATTTGGGAACTGGCGGAGCAGGGCGCTCTGCCGCTTGATGAGATTACCCGCGAACTGGAGTGTCAGTTCAACCGCTTTGTTGACGTGTTTGGTCAGGCACCGACGCACATCGACAGCCATCACCACGTGCATATGATCCCGGCGATTTTCCCGATTGTCGCGGCGTTTACTCAGCGCAAGGGCGTGGCGATGCGTGTGGATCGCGAGATACGCGGGTTGCCGGAGTGCGCGGTGACAACCACAGCGGGGTTCAGCAGCGCGTTTTATGGCGATGAAATCGACGAAGCGCTGTTCCTGAAGGTGCTGGATGATTCCGCCGCCCGTGGTGAAACGTCGGTGGAAGTGATGGCGCATCCTGCCTTTGTGGATAATACCGTGCGTAAGAGCGCCTACTGCTGGCCGCGTCTGGCGGAGCTGGATGTGCTGACGTCGGCCTCGCTGAAATACGCCATTGCAGAGCGTGGGTATCGGTTGGGGACTTTCGGGGATCTTTAAAACAAAGCCCGGTGGCGGCTTCGCCTTACCGGGCCTACAAAACCAGTCGAAATGTAGGCCGGGTAAGCGCAAGCGCCACCCGGCTTTTTTCACGCCGGGATCAGGTCAATCTTACTGCTGCGAGACCAGACGCGGTGTGCGGCGAGCAAATCAAACAGCTTCGTCATAAACGCATTGTCAACGTTATCTCCTTCGACAATGCCGTCCTCACCTTGTTCTGCCACCTTCAGCTGCGCTTTAAACTGTCGCGCATCGCCGGACAGCGCGATCGGTTTAAGGTGCTTATAGGCTTCCAGCAGGTAATAAACGGCGTCACCGTTGTTCAGCAGGCTGGCAATATCCCCGCACGGCACAATCACCGCATCAACGGTCAGCGACGGCGCACCGGCAAAGGTCGCTGCCACCGGCAGCACGGAGCCGTCATCGGCGGTCACTTCACCCATGCGCGAATAGAGCAGTTTGGCGTGCACGCCCTGGGTTTTCAGCGCCTGCATGATCCCCAGCACGTCGCTGGCGCGGGTTTTGTCGTTCAGCAGGATGGCGACTACGCGGCCCTTAATCGAGCCACCCGGCACCGCATAAAGGCTCAGCGACGGATCTTTCTTCACGCCGTTAACCTCTTTTGGCGGAGCCAGGTTGCGCTGTTCATCGGTCAGCGTAATACCCAGGTTATCCGCCACGCTCTGGGCAAGCTGAATATCAATATGCGCTAGCTGATCGACCACGCGCTCTCGGATGTATGTGCGTACCACTTTGCTAAGTTCAAAGCTGAAGCCGCCGATAATGTGTTGCTGCTCAATCGGCGTCTGGCTGTTCCAGAACAGGCGCGGGTGGGCGTAATACTCGCCGAATGACGGGCTGCGTTCGCGAATTTTGTTGCCATCGATACGCTCCTGATACGATTCGAATCCACCGCGTTTCGGTCCGGGAGGGGTTTCACGCGGCCAGTTATCGTTGATGGAGTTCGGTTCATAGTTGGCCGGGTTGGTATCAATATCCTGACGGTGCATCCCGTCACGCTGGAAGTTGTGGTACGGGCAGGTTGGCCGGTTAATCGGAATTTCGTGGAAGTTCGGCCCGCCAAGACGACTGATCTGCGTATCGGTATACGAGAACAAACGTCCCTGTAAGAGTGGGTCGTTGGTGAAATCCAGCCCCGGCACGATATGCCCCGGGTGGAACGCGGCCTGCTCGTTTTCGGCAAAGAAATTATCCGGGTTGCGGTTGAGCACCATTTTACCCACCAGTTGAACCGGCACCAGCTCTTCCGGGATCAGCTTCGTCGGGTCCAGAAGATCGAAATCGAACTTAAATTCGTCCTCTTCCGGAATGAGCTGCAGGCCCAGTTCATACTCCGGGAAGTCACCTGCTTCAATGGATTCCCACAGCTCGCGGCGATGGAAGTCCGGATCGCGCCCGGTCAGCTTCTGCGCCTCATCCCATACCAGGGAGGCTTTACCCGCAACGGGCTTCCAGTGGAAACGGACAAACGTGGCTTTTCCCTCGGCGTTGATCAGACGGAAGGTATGAATACCAAATCCCTCCATCGTACGATAACTGCGCGGAATGCCCCGGTCTGACATCGCCCACATCACGTTATGCAAGGTTTCAGGCTGCAGGGAGACATAGTCCCAGAAGGTGTCGTGCGCACTTTGTCCCTGTGGTATGGCCCAGTGGGGCTCCGGTTTTACCGCATGGACAAAGTCAGGAAATTTATGCGCATCCTGAATGAAAAACACCGGGGTGTTGTTGCCTACCAGATCGAAAATACCTTCTTCGGTATAAAACTTGGTGGCAAAGCCGCGGATATCGCGCACCGTGTCTGCTGAACCCGCGCCACCCTGCACGGTGGAGAAACGCACAAACACCGGGGTGATTTTATCCGGGTCGGAGAGGAAATCCGCTTTAGTGATCGCTTTCAGGCTCTTGTATGGCTGGAAGTAGCCGTGCGCAGCGGAACCGCGCGCGTGGACGATGCGTTCCGGTATCCGTTCGTGATCAAAATGGGTGATTTTTTCCCGCAGGATAAAGTCTTCCAGCAGGGTTGGCCCACGCGCCCCGGCGCGCAGGGAGTTCTGATCATCTGCGATGCGTACGCCCTGATTGGTGGTGAGCGCAAAACCTTCACCGCCTTTACGGTGCGGCTCAAGGGATTTCAGCTTCTCGTTCCCGGTGTCCGGGGATTTCATACTTCCCGGTGCGGTAGGCTGTTCGCCAGGGGCGGAAGGGCCAGGGGAGGGGCGGTGAGAGCCGTCTGAAGGGGCGAGAGAGTCCATGCCCGGTTGAGATTCTTCAGTGCCATGAATGGGTGATTGATGTGTTTTATCTTTGTTCGACATTGCACGATTCTCCTTGATTCATTGCTAAAAACCCTATTAAGGATAGAACAATGTCGCGAGATGGCTCGCGAACTAAGAGTTTTCACATGCCGTCCTTAACGAAAGGAGCTATCTCACCCACTCGGTGCGCGACGGAAGGCAGCAGGATCGGCTATCATAGGATTTTCCTGCTTCAAGAATTTGCTTTAGTGAACCAGTCGCTTATGAAACCTCTTCGTCAACAAAACCGCCAGGTTATTAGCTACGTGCCCCGCGTTGAGCCCGCGCCGCCTGACCATGCCCTGAAAGTGGAGGGGTATCGCGATGTCTGGCAACTGCGGGGTAAATTCGTGGCCTTTGTGCTGATCGGCGAACATTTCCGCCGCTCTCCCACTTTTACAGTGCCGGAAGCGGCGCAGCGGTGGGCGATGCAGATCCGCCAGGATGAAGAGGTTGAAGAATAACAGCCATAAAAAAACCGCCATCAGGCGGTTTTTTTATTTCTACAGTGATTAACGGTGCGCCAGCTCGGCGTCGTCTTCACTTTCCAGAATCGCTTTGTCAGTCTGCTTCAGCCACTGGCTGGTCAGCGTTCCGGCGGTCATGGAGCCGCTCACGTTCAGCGCGGTACGGCCCATGTCGATCAGCGGCTCAACGGAGATGAGCAGGGCGACCAGCGTGACCGGCAGACCCAGCGCAGGCAGAACAATCAGCGCGGCGAAGGTTGCGCCACCGCCAACACCCGCAACGCCTGCGGAGCTTACGGTAACAATCCCGACCAGCGTGGCAATCCATACTGGATCCAGCGGGTTGATACCCACCGTCGGGGCGACCATCACGGCCAGCATTGCCGGGTACAGACCCGCACAGCCGTTCTGACCAATGGTCGCGCCAAAGGAGGCAGAGAAGCTGGCGATGGATTCAGGCACGCCCAGACGACGGGTTTGCGCTTCAACGTTCAGCGGAATAGACGCGGCGCTGGAACGGCTGGTGAAGGCAAAGGTCAGTACCGGCCAGACTTTACGGAAATATTTCAGCGGGCTGACGCCGTTCACGCCCAGCAGGATACCGTGCACTACGAACATAATGCCCAGGCCCAGATAAGAGGCGACGACGAAACTACCCAGCTTAATGATGTCCTGCAGGTTAGAGCCGGCAACCACTTTGGTCATCAGCGCCAGGACGCCGTAAGGGGTTAACTGCATCACCAGACGAACCAGCTTCATCACCCAGCTTTGCAGGGTATCAATCGCGGTCAGCACACGTTCGCCTTTTGGCGCGTCGTCTTTCAGCAGCTTCAGCGCCGCCACGCCGAGGAACGCGGCGAAAATGACCACGCTGATGATGGAGGTTGGGCTCGCGCCGGTCAGGTCAGCAAACGGGTTCTTCGGAATGAAGGAGAGCACCATCTGCGGCACGGTCAGGTCAGCCACTTTACCCACATAGTTGGTTTGAATCGCGGTCAGACGCGCCGTTTCAGCACTCCCCTGAACCAGACCTTCGGCAGTCAGGCCAAACAGGTTGGTTACCAGCACACCCACCAGCGCGGCAATCAGCGTGGTAAACAGCAGCGTACCAATGGTCAGGAAGCTGATTTTGCCCAGCTGAGTTGCGCTATGCAGGCGCGCAACGGCGCTCAGAATAGAGGCGAACACCAGCGGCATAACGATCATCTGCAGCAGCTGGACATAGCCGTTACCGACAATGTTGAACCACTGAATAGAATCTTTCAGAACTGGATTATCGGAGCCATAAATCGCCTGTAATGCCAGACCAAATACGACACCCATGGCCAGACCAACCAGCACTTTTTTCGCCAGGCTCCACTGTTTGTGGCGCGCCTGCGCGAGAAGCAATAGCAATACAACGAACACAACGACGTTCGCGATGAGTGGAAAATTCATCTCCGTTCTCCTGATTTATTATCGGGTCGGTTTTTACCGATCCTGTTGGCGGAAGGTTAGCAGAAGTGTGATGTAGCGCTTATATCCAAATGGAATGGGTTATGACAAACGGGATGATTTTGTCGGTTTACTGTTCAATCTGGTGATGAATAAAGCGATTAAACTGAAATTGCAGCGAATTAATCATCTGGGAAGACCAGCGGACTGCACTGTTTTCGGGCAATGTTTGTGGCATCCAGACGGCGTAAGCAAACAGCGCCATGCACAGCGCGCGCTCAAGCTGGTTACCTTTCTGAGGAGCAAGGATGGGAAAACGGAAACGCCAGCGGCAGGGCCACAGCAGCGGCACGCCCGCAGGCGTGAGCATATCGGCGAGAATATGGCTTAAATAACCCAGCACCATTCCCTGAATGGCATCGGCGGGAACTATCCAGCTATCGGGCACTTTTAAATAGAAGAGCGTCAGCAGGCCAAACACGGCCAGCAGACTGTGCGTAAACCCCCGGTGGCCGAACGCGCGGGCAATGGGTTTCGACACCCACTTCAGGCGCTGACCGAGGAAGGATTTGGGATGGTCAATATCGGGCAACAGACAGGTCAAAACGGCGGAAGGGACAATATGCCACCAGTCCCCCTGCGCCAGCACAGGAGTGAGTTCAGCGTTTTTGGCAAATACTGCGCACGCAATAGAAAAAAGCAGGTGGCCTTCCGCCGTCATGATAAAACCCACAAAACTGTCAATTCATACAGTATAGGGTTTTTATACAGTAGGCGGAAGAGGTGACGGTGTAACTGTTTGTCACAACCGGAGGGGGGCGTTAACCGCCCTGCAGGTGCTGCGCCGTGAGCTCTGCCAGTGAAGTGAGCTTCACATCGGCAAGGGCAAAGCGGGGATCGTGGCGGCCTTCTTCCGCAGGCACCACAATGGAGCGCATCCGCGCGGCTTTCGACGCCACCATACCGTTAACGGAATCTTCCAGAGCAACACAGTTGAGCGGATCAAGGCCCAGCTTAGCGGCGCAGTCCAGATAGACCTGCGGGTGGGGTTTGCTGTAAGGCAGTTTTTCAGCGGACGCCAGGGCGTCGAAACTGTCGCGCAGTTCAAACATGGTGAGCACTTTTTCCAGCATATGCAGTGGTGAAGCCGAGGCCAGGCCGACCTTCAGCCCCTGAGCTTTGCACAGCGCGACAGCATCACGTACGCCGGGCAGCAGCGGCTTGTTCTCTTCTACCAGCGAAATGGCACGGCTGATAATGCGTGCGGTCACTTCATCGCGACCGGGTCCAACCCATGGCTGTTGGGCAAACCACAGTTCAACCACCATATCGATGCGCAGACCCAGCGTATCAGGAAGTTCATTACGGCGGTTGATATCAACGCCAAGGCTGGCCATGACGTCCAGTTCGGCGCGATCCCACAACGGTTCGGAATCGATCAGTAATCCATCCATGTCAAAAATTGCGGCAAGAATTTGGCGCGGTGTCGACATCACAACGTCTCCTTATCCAGGGTGTTCGACAGACGATAAGTGCTAAGCACACTCTGCAATTTAGCATATTGCTTTTAAAGAGCGGGCGAAATTGATGACCAGCAGGTAGACTTAGGCACAAATAACGCGTCTTTATGAAGAGGAACTGATGACGTATCAACAAGCTGGACGCATCGCGGTCTTAAAACGTATTGCTGGCTGGGTGATTTTTATTCCTGCCGTCATTTCTACGCTGATTTCAGTGCTCAAATTTATGTACGATCACAGCGAAAAACAGCCGGGTATCAATGCGGTAATGCTTGATTTCGCTCATGTCATGATTGAGATGATGCGTTTTAATACGCCATTTTTGAATGTCTTCTGGTTCAACTCACCCACCCCGGATTTTCAGCATCAGTTGAATATCGGCTTCTGGGTGATTTACGCCCTCATCTTTGTCGCCCTGGCCCTGCAGGCCTCTGGCGCGCGAATGAGCCGCCAGACGCGCTTTTTACGCGAAGGCGTTGAGGACCAGTTAATTCTGGAACAGGCCAAAGGTCCGGAAGGAATGAGTCGGGAGCAGATTGAATCCCGTATTGTTGTTCCGCGTCATACCATTTTCCTGCAGATTTTCCCGCTCTATATCCTTCCCGTGCTCATCATTGTGGCGGGATATTTCTTTTTCTCACTGCTCGGTTTTCTGTAATTGATAAGGGTGGCGGTAAGGCCACCCGTTCTCTTCTCAGGCGGCAAGCATGCGCTCCAGCGCCCGCTGCGCGTTAACAAGGTGTTCACCGCCAAAAAGAATGGCACGGTTCATCAGCGTATAAAGCTGGTATACCGGTTGGCGATCGAGGAAGCCGGGCGGCAGGGGGGAAACAGACTGGTACCCGTCGTATATCTGCGGTGGCTGCTCAGGGTGTAGCGGCAGCATGGCAAGATCGCACTCTCTGTCACCCCAGTAGCAGGCCGGGTCGAAGATGTAGGGGCCGTTGGGACCCAGCGCGCAATTATCGGACCACAAATCGCCGTGAAGCAAAGAGGCCTGAGGCTGGTGGGATGCCAGACGCTGTTGAACATGCTCGACGATGGCATCAATATTGCCAAACTCAAGCCCTTTCTCAGCGGCCAGCTCAAGCTGCCAGCCAATGCGCTGCTCGGCAAAAAACGTCGACCAGCGGCGCTGCCAGGCGTTGGGCTGTGGCGTGGTGGAGAGATCATTGTCAAAATCGAGACCAAACTGCGGCTGGTCGCTCCATTGATGCAGGCGCGCTAACTGTTGACCGAGAATGAAAGCATTGTGGGCATCCAGCGGGCGGGCAGGGAGATATTCCATGACCAGAAAACTGTAGTCGCGGTCGCTACCCACGGCCAGGACCTGCGGGACGGTCACCGTTTTACTGCGCGACAGTAGCTCCAGCTGGTCGGCTTCGGCGGTAAATATCGGGAGC
Organism: Lelliottia nimipressuralis; assembly: GCF_004402045.1. Classification (GTDB taxonomy): domain Bacteria; phylum Pseudomonadota; class Gammaproteobacteria; order Enterobacterales; family Enterobacteriaceae; genus Enterobacter; species Enterobacter chinensis. Next base: position 209,756 of record NZ_SOMG01000030.1, read on the forward strand.
AACTCTCGCTCGTCGCATTTAACGAAAAGATCGCGCCCAGCGTAGCGTAAATGCCACGCGGCATGGATCTCACCGCCTGGCAGTTCGTTACGCAGTTCGATTTCACCTTCACCCAGTTGCTCACTTAAAAGATGACTGATAGCCTGCCACATGTTCTCTCTCCCATGTTGTCTGCCAGATCATAAAGTTAGCGCATAATTGCGGTAAAAAAATACGAACTAACGCACACCTGAGCGGTTTAAATTCATACAGGGCACTTATTGTTCTTTTTTCTGCCAGCTTTCCCAGGTTTTCACGTCAATTTCGGCTGGCTTGTCGGTCACACTTTCCACCAGACTGGCGCCCAGCGCATGAACCTCTTCCTGGCTCAGGGGGGTTATCAGGCCAAATGCCAGGGTGCCTAAATCATGAACATTGCCCTCGTCATCCGTGAGCGTGAGGAGAAAATTAGCCCGGGTGAAGGCGTTATTGAGCTCATTCAGCTCGGTCAGCGATGCTTCATGAAGGTTGATGGTAACGACGTAGCGGGTGATGTCACCACTGCTCATAATTCACCTCATTGTTATCATGGAAGTTTTCTTAGCATAGTCGATAGTTTGCGTTTGGCGACTCAGAGATGACATTCCCCTCCATAAAGATGAAGGGGAACAGGCGTTAATTTCGGGACAGGTAATCGACAATTTTTTGCGTATCGGATAACGAACAAAGACGCGTGCCCTGGTTGATGGTTGCGGCACTGCCTGCCGCCACGCCATAACGTGTCATTTCCAGCAGCGACGCGCCCTGCGCCAGTTTCAGCGTCATCGCGCCCACCATGCTGTCGCCAGCGCCTACCGTGCTCTGACTTTTCATCGGCGGCGGGACAACCTGAACGGACGACGTTTCATCAACTGCCAGTGCCCCCTGAGGGCCAAGGGAAACCACGACGCGTCGTGCTTTGCCGCTGCGTACCAGCTCCTGCGCGGCAGTGAGAACATCATCAGGCTGCGTCAACGCGCGGTTGACCAGTGCGCTAAGCTCTTTCTGGTTGGGTTTGACCAGCTCAAGATTGCCCGGTACCAGGGCCGCCAGCAGGGCCTCGCCGCTGCTGTCGACAATGCAGCGGATCCCGCGTTGCTGCGCGGCCTGAATCAGCGCGGTTAACTTTTCCGGGCTTACGCCGGGCGGCAGGCTACCGCTTATTACCAGCAGCGCACCGCTTTCTATCGTCAGCACTTTCTCTTCAAGCTGACGAAATTCATCATCGCTAAGTTTCGCACCAGGCATGACAAAACGGTACTGCTCGCCGCTTGATTCCACGTGGACATGCAGGTTTTGCCGCGTCCAGTCTTTGGCCTCGACGGTCTCTGCGGCCACCTGTTCATCTGCCAGCAGAGAGACCAGGTGTTCGCCGGTGGCACCGCCGGCGGGGAAAATTGCCGTCGCTTTACCGCCGAGGTGCGTAATGGCGCGCGCCACGTTGATACCGCCGCCGCCGGGCTCAAAGACAGGGGCGCTACAGCGCAATTTACCTTCCGGGTAAATCTGCGGCGTCAGGGTTGCGGAATCAAGGGAAGGGGAGAGCGTCAGGGTGTAGATAGAAACCATCATTACCTCCTTTTAGCGTGGGTTCTTATTAGTCTGGCACCATTTGTCAGGAAGGCAATGTAAATAACAGTATGATTTTAAATATGAATACTGACGAAAAGTGAGGCGCGGGTTATATAAAATAAAACGCTTTTTGGGATCGTTCTTATTCAAAAAATGAAATAAGAAAACATTGCTATGTTATTTGCGGCTTTTTATAATTTGTTACCTTTCTCTGGACGCCTTGTCATTGATCCTCAAGAAAGATTCCGGGACCGTGTGGTCTCTTTTTTTGTTGTACGGACTCCTTAATAAAATGAAGCTTTTAAAGACAGTTCCCGCTGCACTGATGCTGGCGGGTGGCGTGTTTGCAGCTATGAACGCAGCCGCCGATGATACCGTTTTTACTGTCATGGACGATCCCACCACCGCGAAAAAACCTTTTGAAGGTAACCTGAACGCAGGGTATCTGGCACAATCCGGTAACACGAAAAGCTCTTCTCTGACGGCGGACAGTACGCTCACCTGGTACGGTAGCAACACCGCCTGGTCTCTGTGGGGCAATGCCAGCAACACGTCCGCTAATGACGAACGCTCTTCCGAGAAATATGCGGCAGGCGGACGTAGCCGTTACAACATGACTGACTATGACTACCTGTTTGGTCAGGCAAGCTGGTTAACCGACCGTTACAACGGATATCGTCAGCGCGATGTGTTTACCGCCGGTTATGGTCGCCAGTTCCTGAATGGTCCGGTACACAGCTTCCGCTTTGAATTCGGTCCGGGTGTGCGTTATGACGAGTACACCGATGGTGATACCAAAACCCAACCGCTCGGTTACGCTTCCGGTACCTATGCCTGGCAGATGACGGACAACACCAAATTTACCCAGGGTGTTTCAGTATTTGGTGCCGACGATACGACGCTGAACTCTGAGACGGCGCTGAACGTGGCTATCAACGAGCACTTTGGTCTGAAAGTGGCTTACAACGTGACCTGGAACTCTTCACCACCAGAAACTGCACCGGATCATACCGATCGCAGAACCACGATTTCACTGGGTTACAGAATGTAATAATGGCGGGCCGATGATGTTGTCGGCCCGTATTTCAGCTCAGGCCTTTTGACGTCCCTTCTGATTACTGCTATTCGCCTCTAGCCCCAAATCATTGCCGCCCAACGAAGTAGCAGCATTGCGCCGCAGATGGCAATCAGCACCAGCACCATTTTCCAGTGTTTTACGGCAAATCGTTTTGTTGGCATAACCTAATCCTTGTCCGTTGATATCCACAGTCTACCAAACAGGGCCGAAATATGCCCCTTCTCAGGATCGATTGGGTTATGCCAGCGCAGGGTTAGGCTCAGAACCAGTGGAATCGTTCGGCGAGAATCAACAATAAACCTGTGGCTGAAAGGATGTTCAATATCACAACCGTTCTACTAGATACGTTCATGGTATGCACCTTTGGGTTTAAAGACCTGTTCAAGAGTAGCCCAGCATTTCTGGAATGCGAGCACCGGGAATATGCGACCTGCAAATTCATGCGAAAGTGCCAGCGCATCAATCTGCCGGCAGAGGGTGCAATCTCCCTTTTGTTAGTGTTAACATTACAAGCCTTGCTGTAAATCCGACGTAGTCTGATTTTCGGCAGGTGAATGATGACGAACCAATTTGACGATTGTTGGTCAGATGGTGTCGTAATCTATTGTCAAATCACGATTATTTTCTTTGTATATGCTCTTATGTGTGGGGCATCACTGCAAATAAGGATATAAAATGCCTGTAATTACTCTTCCTGATGGCAGCCAACGCCATTTCGACCACGCTGTTAGCCCAATGGATGTTGCCCTGGACATCGGTCCTGGTCTCGCGAAGGCGACCATCGCCGGCCGCGTTAACGGTGAACTGGTTGATGCGTCCGATCTGATCGAAAACGATGCGACGCTTGCAATCATTACCGCGAAAGACGAAGAAGGTCTGGAGATCATTCGTCACTCCTGCGCGCACCTGCTTGGCCATGCTATCAAACAGCTGTGGCCAAACACCAAAATGGCGATCGGTCCGGTTATCGACAATGGTTTCTACTACGACGTTGACCTTGATCACACCCTGACTCAGGAAGATATAGACGCGCTCGAAAAACGTATGCACGAGCTCGCCGAAACGAACTATGACGTCATCAAGAAGAAAGTCAGCTGGCACGAAGCGCGTGAAACCTTCGTGAAGCGTGGCGAGAGCTACAAGGTCTCAATTCTTGACGAAAACATTTCGCATGATGACAAGCCTGGCTTGTATCATCACGAAGAATACGTCGACATGTGCCGTGGACCGCACGTGCCGAACATGCGCTTCTGTCATCACTTCAAACTGATGAAGATCGCGGGTGCCTACTGGCGCGGCGACAGCAACAACAAGATGTTGCAGCGTATTTATGGTACCGCGTGGGCCGATAAAAAAGCCCTGAACGCGTACCTGCTGCGCCTGGAAGAGGCCGCGAAGCGTGACCACCGTAAAATCGGTAAGCAGCTTGACCTGTACCACATGCAGGAAGAAGCGCCGGGTATGGTGTTCTGGCATAACGATGGCTGGACTATCTTCCGTGAACTGGAAACCTTCGTACGCTCCAAGCTGAAAGAGTACCAGTATCAGGAAGTGAAGGGCCCGTTCATGATGGACCGTGTGCTGTGGGAAAAAACCGGCCACTGGGACAACTACAAAGATGCGATGTTCACCACCTCTTCTGAGAACCGTGAATATTGCATTAAGCCAATGAACTGCCCAGGCCACGTTCAGATCTTCAACCAGGGTCTGAAATCCTACCGCGATCTGCCGCTGCGTATGGCGGAGTTCGGTAGCTGCCACCGTAACGAACCATCAGGTGCGCTGCACGGTCTGATGCGTGTTCGTGGCTTTACTCAGGATGATGCGCATATCTTCTGTACGGAAGATCAGGTACGTGATGAAGTTAACGCCTGTATTCGTATGGTCTACGATATGTACAGCACCTTTGGCTTCGAGAAAATCGTGGTCAAACTCTCAACGCGTCCGGAAAAACGTATCGGTAGCGATGAGACATGGGATCGCGCAGAAGCGGATCTTGCCGTGGCGCTGGAAGAGAACGGCATTCCGTTCGAATACCAGCTGGGCGAGGGCGCATTCTACGGTCCGAAAATTGAATTTACCCTGTATGACTGTCTCGACAGAGCTTGGCAGTGCGGTACTGTACAGCTGGACTTCTCCCTGCCTCAGCGTCTTAGCGCCTCTTATGTTGGCGAAGACAACGAGCGTCAGGTGCCGGTAATGATTCACCGTGCAATCCTCGGTTCTCTGGAGCGCTTCATCGGCATCCTGACCGAAGAGTTTGCAGGCTTCTTCCCAACCTGGCTTGCGCCAGTGCAGGTTGTCGTGATGAATATTACCGATTCTCAGGCGGATTACGTTAAAGAATTGACGCAGAAACTTCAAAATGCGGGCATTCGCGTAAAAGCAGACTTGAGAAATGAGAAGATTGGCTTTAAAATCCGCGAGCACACTTTACGTCGTGTCCCGTATATGTTGGTCTGTGGTGATAAAGAGGTGGAAGCAGGCAAAGTTGCCGTTCGCACCCGCCGTGGTAAAGACCTGGGCAGCCTGGACGTAAGTGAAGTGATTGAGAAGCTGCAACAAGAGATTCGCAGCCGCAGTCTTCAACAACTGGAGGAATAAGGTATTAAAGGCGGAAAACGAGTTCAAACGGCACGTCCGAATCGTATCAATGGCGAGATTCGCGCCCAGGAAGTTCGCTTAACAGATCTTGAAGGTGAACCACTGGGGATTGTGAGTCTGAGAGAAGCGATCGAAAAAGCTGAAGAAGCTGGAGTAGATTTAGTTGAAATCAGCCCTAACGCCGAACCGCCAGTTTGTCGTATTATGGACTACGGCAAGTTCCTTTATGAAAAGAGTAAGTCTTCTAAGGAACAGAAGAAGAAGCAAAAAGTTATCCAGGTTAAGGAAATTAAATTCCGTCCTGGTACCGACGATGGCGATTATCAGGTAAAACTCCGCAGCCTGATTCGCTTTCTGGAAGATGGCGATAAGGCCAAGATCACACTGCGTTTCCGCGGTCGTGAGATGGCCCACCAACAGATCGGCATGGAAGTGCTTAATCGCGTCCGTGAAGATCTGAGTGAACTGGCAGTAGTCGAATCCTTCCCTACGAAGATCGAAGGCCGCCAGATGATCATGGTGCTCGCTCCTAAGAAGAAACAGTAAGGCCTTCAAGCAGCAAAATCTGTGGAGCCTTCGGGTTTCATAGGTTTTGTTCGCCTATGTTTCGTTTATTTAACAATGCGAAGTGGAAGTTATTAAGATGCCAAAAATTAAGACCGTACGCGGTGCTGCTAAGCGCTTCAAAAAAACCGGTGGTGGTGGATTTAAGCGTAAGCACGCAAACCTGCGTCATATTCTGACCAAAAAATCTACTAAGCGTAAACGTCACCTGCGTCCAAAAGGCCTCGTTTCTAAAGGCGATCTGGGTCTGGTTATCGCGTGCCTGCCGTACGCATAAGCCGTTAACGTTTAATTTTTTTACTAAGAATATAGATACAGGAGAGCACATATGGCTCGCGTAAAACGTGGTGTAATTGCACGTGCACGTCACAAGAAAATTTTGAAACAAGCTAAAGGCTACTACGGTGCGCGTTCACGCGTATACCGCGTTGCCTTCCAGGCTGTTATCAAAGCAGGTCAGTACGCTTACCGTGACCGTCGTCAACGTAAGCGTCAGTTCCGTCAACTGTGGATTGCGCGTATCAACGCAGCAGCACGTCAGAACGGTATTTCTTACAGCAAATTCATCAACGGCCTGAAAAAAGCTTCTGTTGAAATCGACCGTAAGATCCTGGCTGACATCGCAGTATTCGATAAAGTAGCGTTCACCGCTCTGGTCGAAAAAGCGAAAGCAGCACTGGCATAAGCCAGTTGAAAGAGGGGGCTTTGCTCCCTCTTTTGTTTTAACATCATCAGAACATTGACTTTTACCGGTCCAGGCTTTTCAATAAGGTCTTAACGGTTTTTACCCTACAAGGTAACGCAAGCATGAATGCTGCTATTTTCCGCTTCTTCTTTTACTTTAGCACCTGAGTTCAGGAGGCTAGCGCGTGAAAGATGAAACGAAAAACAGCGCCAGATAAGCCTCCCGATGGAGGCTTTTTTTGTGCCTGAATTTGAGAGAATAACTCCACCAGATCGGTGTCTGCACCGACATAATGAGGAAAATCATGTCACATCTCGCAGAGCTGGTTGCCAGTGCAACAGCCGCCATTAATCAGGCCTCAGATGTTGCCGCGTTAGACAATGTCCGCGTCGAATATCTTGGTAAGAAAGGGCACCTGACCCTTCAAATGACTACCCTGCGTGAACTGCCGCCAGAAGAACGCCCGGCAGCGGGTGCGGTGATTAACGATGCCAAAGAGCAGGTGCAACAGGCACTGAATGCGCGCAAAGCTGAGCTGGAAAGTGCGGTGCTGAACGCGCGTCTGGCCGCAGAGACGATCGACGTTTCTCTGCCGGGTCGTCGTATTGAAAACGGCGGTCTGCACCCGGTCACACGTACGATTGACCGCATTGAAAGTTTCTTCGGTGAGCTCGGCTTTACCGTGGCGACTGGCCCGGAAATCGAAGATGATTACCACAACTTCGACGCCCTGAATATTCCTGGCCATCATCCGGCTCGTGCTGACCACGACACTTTCTGGTTCGACGCTACGCGTCTGCTGCGTACCCAGACCTCAGGCGTTCAGATCCGTACCATGAAGGATCAGGAACCGCCAATCCGCATCATTGCGCCGGGCCGCGTCTATCGTAACGACTACGATCAGACCCACACCCCAATGTTCCATCAGATGGAAGGCCTGATTGTTGATAAAAACATCAGCTTTACCAACCTGAAGGGCACGCTGCACGATTTCCTGAACAACTTCTTTGAGGAAGATCTGCAGGTCCGTTTCCGTCCGTCCTACTTCCCGTTCACTGAACCGTCTGCGGAAGTTGACGTGATGGGTAAAAACGGCAAATGGCTGGAAGTGCTGGGCTGCGGCATGGTGCATCCAAACGTGCTGCGCAACGTGGGTATCGATCCGGAAGTTTACTCCGGCTTTGCGTTTGGCATGGGCATGGAACGTCTGACCATGCTGCGCTACGGCGTGACCGACTTACGTGCATTCTTCGAAAACGATCTGCGTTTCCTCAAACAGTTTAAATAAGGGCAGGACAGAACAATGAAATTCAGTGAACTGTGGTTACGCGAATGGGTGAATACCACGCTGGACAGCGACGCGCTTTCTAACCAGATCACCATGGCGGGTCTGGAAGTGGATGGTGTTGAGCCGGTTTCAGGGGCATTCAACGGCGTGGTGGTTGGTGAAGTGGTGGAGTGCGGTCAGCACCCTAACGCTGACAAACTGCGCGTAACAAAGGTTAATGTGGGCGGCGACCGTCTGCTGGATATCGTCTGCGGTGCGCCAAACTGCCGTCAGGGGCTGAAAGTGGCCGTGGCGACCGTGGGTGCGGTGCTGCCGGGTGATTTCAAAATTAAAGCTGCCAAACTGCGCGGTGAGCCGTCTGAAGGCATGCTGTGCTCGTTCTCCGAGCTGGGTATTTCCGACGATCACAACGGCATCATTGAGCTACCGCTGGATGCGCCAATCGGCACCGATATCCGCGAATATCTGAAGCTTGATGACAACACCATCGAAATCAGCGTCACGCCAAACCGCGCTGACTGCTTAGGTATCATCGGCGTGGCGCGCGACGTTGCCGTGCTGAACCAGACCGAGCTGAACGCGCCGGAGATCGCCCCGGTTGAAGCGACCATCAGTGACGTGCTGCCTATTCAGGTTGACGCTGCGGATGCTTGCCCACGCTATCTTGGTCGCGTGGTGAAAGGCATCAACGTTAAAGCGCCAACCCCGCTGTGGATGAAAGAAAAACTGCGTCGTTGCGGTATCCGTTCTATCGATGCGGTAGTTGACGTGACTAACTACGTTCTGCTGGAGCTGGGCCAGCCGATGCATGCGTTCGATAAAGATCGTATCGAAGGCGGTATTGTGGTCCGTATGGCGAAAGAGGGTGAAACCCTGGTTCTGCTGGACGGCAGCGAAGCGAAACTGAACGCTGACACGCTGGTTATTGCCGACCACGCTAAAGCGCTGGCAATGGGTGGTATCTTCGGCGGTGAACACTCTGGCGTGAACGATGAGACGCAAAACGTGCTGCTGGAATGCGCGTTCTTCAGCCCGCTCTCTATCACCGGTCGCGCACGTCGTCATGGCCTGCACACCGATGCCTCACATCGCTACGAGCGCGGCGTTGACCCGGCGCTGCAGTACAAAGCGATGGAACGTGCGACCCGTCTGCTGATCGACATCTGCGGCGGTGAAGCGGGCCCGGTTATCGACGTCACCAGTGAAGAGACTCTGCCGAAGCGCGCAACCATCACCCTGCGTCGCAGCAAGCTGGATCGCCTGATTGGGCACCATGTTGCCGATGCGCAGGTGACCGATATCCTGAAGCGTCTGGGTTGCGACGTGACCGAAGGCCAGGACGAGTGGAAAGCCGTTGCGCCATCCTGGCGTTTCGATATGGAAATCGAAGAAGATCTGGTGGAAGAAGTGGCCCGCGTATACGGCTACAACAACATCCCTGACGAGCCTGTCCAGGCCGGTCTGGTGATGGGTTCCCACCGTGAAGCCGACCTGTCCCTGAAGCGTGTGAAAACCATGCTGAACGACAAAGGCTACCAGGAAGTGATCACCTACAGCTTTGTTGATCCAAAACTGCAGCAGCTGATCCACCCGGGCCAGGAAGCGCTGATCCTGCCAAGCCCAATCTCCAGCGAAATGTCTGCAATGCGTCTGTCCCTGTGGACGGGGCTGCTGGGCACTATCGTTTATAACCAGAATCGCCAGCAAAACCGCGTGCGAATTTTCGAAAGCGGTTTGCGCTTTGTGCCGGATAATCAGGCAAATTTAGGCATCCGTCAGGATCTCATGCTGGCTGGCGCTATCAGCGGTAACCGCTATGAAGAGCACTGGGACCTGGCAAAAGGCACGGTTGATTTCTACGATATGAAGGGCGATCTGGAAGCGATTCTGGATCTGACCGGTAAATTATCTGAAATTGAATTCCGCGCAGAAGCCATCCCGGCGCTGCATCCGGGCCAGAGCGCGGCCATCTATTTAGACGGTAAACGCGTTGGTTTCATTGGGGTTGTTCACCCTGAGCTGGAGCGTAAACTGGACCTGAACGGCCGTACCATCGTGTTTGAGCTGGAATGGAACCTGGTGGCAGACCGCGTGATTCCTCAGGCTCAGGACGTCTCCCGCTTCCCGGCAAACCGCCGTGACATCGCGGTTGTGGTCGCGGAAAACGTGCCCGCAGCAGATATTTTGGCCGAATGTAAGAAAGTTGGCGTAAATCAGGTAGTTGGCGTAAACTTATTTGACGTGTACCGCGGCAAGGGCGTAGCAGAAGGTTTCAAGAGCCTCGCTATTAGCCTTATCCTTCAGGATACCAGCCGTACACTCGAAGAAGAGGAGATTGCCGCTACCGTCGCCAAATGTGTAGAGGCATTAAAAGAGCGATTCCAGGCATCATTGAGGGATTGAACCTATGGCGCTTACAAAAGCTGAAATGTCAGAATATCTGTTTGATAAGCTTGGGCTTAGCAAACGGGATGCCAAAGAGCTGGTAGAGCTGTTTTTCGAAGAGATCCGTCGTGCTCTGGAAAATGGTGAGCAGGTAAAACTCTCCGGTTTTGGCAATTTTGATTTGCGAGACAAAAACCAACGTCCGGGTCGCAACCCGAAGACGGGGGAAGATATTCCCATTACAGCCCGCCGCGTGGTGACCTTCAGACCCGGCCAGAAGTTAAAAAGCCGTGTCGAAAACGCAACGCCCAAAGCAGAGTAATATGAACTAACCAAAAAGGCCGCCCACGCGGCCTTTTTTCTTTGCGCTCTCTGGTAAACCCACCGTAAAATCAATTACATCTCACGCTACTAATAACCGTACATATGCTTGATTATGCCCATCGCCAGCACCGTTCCGATCGACGTCGCCTGTTTTTGCTGGTGCTGTTGCTCATTGTCGCCGCGGGTGTAAGCCTCTGCGCCGGCGACAGATGGATAGGGCCCGGAAGCTGGTGGGGGCCTGACGGGCAGCTCTTCGTCTGGCAAATTCGTCTACCGCGCACCGTCGCGGTGATTCTGGTAGGTGCCTCGCTGGCGCTGTGCGGTACCATTATGCAGGCGTTGTTTGATAACCCGCTGGCGGAGCCCGGGCTGCTCGGCGTGTCGAACGGCGCAGGCGTGGGGCTGATTGCGGCGGTGATGCTGGGCGGGGGAGAACTCTCCGGATGGGGGATTAGCCTGAGCGCTATTCTCGGCGCATTAGTGATAACAGCGATCCTTCTTCGCTTCGCCAGACGGCACTTATCCACCAGCCGCCTGCTGCTTGCCGGCGTGGCGCTGGGGATAATCTGCAGCGCGCTGATGACCTGGGCGGTCTACTTCTCGACATCCTTTGACTTGCGCCAGCTGATGTACTGGATGATGGGCGGCTTTGGCGGCGTTGACTGGCACCAGGGATGGCTAATGGCGCTGCTGGTACCGGTTATCGCGTGGGCTGCCCTGCAGGCGCAGCCGCTGAATATGCTCGCGCTGGGTGAAACCTCCGCCCGCCAGCTCGGGATGCCAATAGGGTTCTGGCGTAATGTGCTGGTCATCGCCATTGGCTGGCTGGTCGGCGTTAGCGTCGCCCTGGCGGGCGCGATTGGCTTTATCGGTCTGGTTATTCCGCACATGCTGCGGCTATGTGGCCTCACGGACCATCGAACCTTACTTCCGGCCTCGGCTGTTGCCGGGGCCGTCACGCTGCTGGTCGCCGATATCATCGCCCGGCTTGCCCTGACAGCCGCAGAGCTACCCATTGGCGTGGTGACCGCCACGCTGGGCGCGCCGGTATTTATCTGGCTACTATTAAAAGCTGGACGTTAAATCACTATACCCGTAAGACAACCTGAGGGAATGCTATGCAGTCAGATATCCTGAATACTGAAGTGACCACCATTGATGGCGAAAACACTACGCTTGAAGGCTACAAAGGTAACGTGTTGCTCATCGTCAACGTGGCATCCAAATGTGGCCTGACGCCACAGTACGAGCAGCTGGAAAACATTCAGAAGGCCTGGGAGAAGGACGGTTTCACCGTGCTGGGTTTCCCATGCAATCAGTTCCTGGGACAGGAGCCGGGCAGCGAAGAGGAAATCAAAACGTTTTGCAGCACCACCTACGGCGTGACGTTCCCACTGTTCAGCAAAATCGACGTCAACGGTGAAGCTCGCCATCCTTTGTATACGAAGCTGATCGCTGCCGCACCGAAAGCCGTTGCGCCGGAAGGAAGCGGTTTCTATGAACGCATGGCCAGCAAAGGCCGCGCGCCGCTCTATCCGGACGACATTCTGTGGAACTTCGAAAAATTCCTGATTGGCCGTGATGGCCAGGTCGTTCAGCGTTTTTCACCGGATATGACGCCTGAAGATCCGATTGTCATGGAATCTATCAAGCTGGCGCTGGCGAAATAATGTCTTTGCTAATGCAGCTCACGGACGTTGCCGAGAAGGGACGTCTGGAACCGATAACCGGTACCCTCAATGCGGGAGAAATCCTGCATCTTGTTGGGCCGAACGGCGCAGGGAAAAGCACGCTGCTGGCGCGGATGGCAGGCCTGACCGGCGGAGCAGGGCGGATAACGTTGCTGGAGCATACGCTTGCCGACTGGTCGCCGGTCTCGCTGGCGCATCGGCGCAGTTACCTCGTTCAGCAGCAACTGCCACCCTTTGCCATGCCTGTCTGGCACTATCTGATGCTGCATTTGCACGACAAACAACATACGGCACTGCTGACGGACGTGGCTGCGGCCCTGGGGCTGGAAGATAAACTGTCCCGGCATGCCAGCCAGCTTTCCGGGGGGGAATGGCAGCGGGTGCGTCTGGCGGCTGTTATCGTTCAGATCCACCCGGCAGGTAATCCTCACGGGCGGATGCTGCTGCTCGATGAACCCATGAGCGGTCTGGATGTGGCGCAGCAGGCGGCGCTGGATACGCTGTTAAGCGCCCTGAGCCGAAAAGGCATCGCCGTGGTGATGAGCAGTCACGACCTCAACCATACCTTGCGTCATGCCCACCGGGTGTGGCTGCTGTCGCGTGGAAAGATGATCGCCAGCGGTACGCGGGATCAGGTTCTTACGCCACCCAATCTTGCCCGCGCGTACAATATGTCGTTTCGCAGGCTAGATATAGAGGGACATAAGATGCTGATTTCTACCGGGCAGGAGTAACCGTTTCTTGCCTGTTAGCACAATTGCACGCTAAATTACGAAAAGAATAAAAAAAGCAGAGGATTCGTCTGAAATGCGATTCTGGTTTATCCTGATGGCCGCACTCTTTCTTGCGGGATGCAGTAGCCATCGTGCCACGCCGCCTAACCCACGGCTTTCAGATTCGATCACCGTCATCGCCAGCCTCAACGATCAGCTGAGCAACTGGCGCGGCACCCCTTATCGCTACGGCGGCATGAGCCGGGGTGGTGTGGATTGTTCCGGCTTTGTTCTGATGACATTTCGCGACAAGTTTGATTTACAGCTACCGCGCGAAACGCGCAAACAGGCTGAAATCGGTACTGAAATTGATAAAGACGATCTTCTGCCTGGGGACCTGGTTTTCTTCAAAACCGGATCGGGTGAAAGCGGTCTTCATGTGGGGATATATGATACAGACAATCAGTTTATTCACGCCTCAACCAGTCGCGGCGTGATGCGCTCATCTCTTGATAATGTTTACTGGCGTAAAAATTTCTGGCAGGCACGACGTATATAGACTTCGTCGGACGCATCTCTTATGACGGCATGGTAACTAATAAACCATGCCGTTTTTCTCAAATAAGATGATTAAAGTTAAATTTGCCTAAAATTATGTAAGCTCGCATGTGTCTGTTTTATCTAAAACTGGCTATTATTCTGTAACCAGGATAAGATTATTTTAGATTCAGGGATAAATCTGAAAATTAATACGGAACTAATGAAATTAATCTTATTAAAATCAAGACAGTGGAATTGTGTCGGCAATTGCTCCAGGATGTCCTCTCTCATCTTTAATGCGGGGCGAGTGCAATGATTATTACGCTAGATAATGCTTACCAGTCTGAACTGATGCTTTTGCCTGCCCGTAATAGTGCAGGTGAGCTTAAAGGTTTAGAAATTCTGGTTAATTTTACTGGCGTCGGCAGCGATGTGAGGATCCCCACTGAACTCGTTATCCCAAGGCTTTCAGCAGCCGAAGAGTTAGAACTGTTTAACGAAAAACTGCAATTGCTTGATACCTGCAAACTGTTTTTTATTCAGCATCAGTTAATTGCATGGATCAATATTACACCTGTAATTGTTGAATTTTTATTAAGTAATGGGAACGCTGTTTCAATCCTTGAGCGTTATCCGTTTCTTGAGTTTACTGTTAATGAGAACTATCCAGGTTTAAATAACGGAAAGGACGATCTGCAGCTGGCGAGAATGGCGATCCATTTTCCGTTGGTTCTGGCAAACTTTGGCGCAGGCGCTGCATCGCTCAAAGCGGTCTATGATGGATTATTTAAACGGGTCATTCTCGACAAGGGTTTCATTCAGCAGCGTGCTCCTGAGCTCTCTTTTGAGCCATTTATGCGCGCCATCCTCTGGCAAATTACGCCGCACTGCCAGTCGGTGATCGTTTCGGGCATTGACGACCACGGCCTGTTGCAGCGCGTCCTGTCCTTCAATTTTGGCGCAATGCAGGGGGCGCTCTGGCCTGCCGTCTCTGCAGAACACGTCACTACGCTGGTTCAGCAGCGATAACCCTTGCTTTCGCCCGTGTTTAAGTCCGGGTAAACCCTCTACACTAAAAGCAGGAGGACTTATGACCCTGTCTTTTACTGCTCACTGGCATGACGAGTTGCCTGGCTTTTATACCGCACTCAAACCAACACCATTACAAAATTCACGTCTTATCTGGCATAACGATCGGCTGGCCGATGAACTGGCTATTCCGCCTGAGCTGTTTCAGCGTTCTGAGGGCGCTGGCGTCTGGGGAGGCGAAACGTTGCTCGCCGGTATGCAACCTCTGGCGCAGGTCTATAGCGGACATCAGTTTGGCGTCTGGGCGGGTCAACTGGGCGACGGCAGGGGGATCCTGCTCGGCGAACAACGGCTTCCCAGCGGGGAGACGGTTGACTGGCACCTGAAAGGCGCCGGGCTTACCCCCTATTCGCGGATGGGCGACGGGCGCGCGGTACTGCGTTCAACCATTCGCGAATGTCTGGCCTCTGAAGCGATGCATGCGCTGGGTATACCGACTACCCGAGCGCTGTCGATTGTCACCAGTGATACACCGGTTGCACGCGAAACGATGGAAAAAGGGGCAATGCTGATGCGCATTGCGCAAAGCCATTTGCGCTTCGGCCATTTCGAGCACTTTTACTATCGTCGCGAGCAGGACAAGGTTCGCCAGCTGGCTGACTTTGCCATTCGTCACCACTGGGCACATTTGCAGGGCGAGGCAGATAAATACGTTCTCTGGTTCAGGGATGTGGTGGCCCGCACCGCCACCCTGATTGCCCGCTGGCAAACGGTCGGCTTTGCCCATGGCGTCATGAATACGGACAATATGTCGATCCTCGGGCTGACCTTTGATTACGGTCCGTTTGGTTTCCTGGATGATTATCAGCCTGGGTATATCTGCAACCATTCCGACTATCAGGGACGTTACAGCTTTGACAATCAGCCTGCGGTTGGCCTGTGGAACCTGCAGCGCCTTGCGCAAACCCTGTCGCCGTTTATCGATGTGGATGCCCTGAACGATGCGCTTGACGGCTATCAGGACATATTGCTGCGAGAGTATGGCACGCTGATGCGCAACAAGCTGGGGCTGGTGACGCAGGAGAGGGGCGATAACGACATCCTCAATGGTCTGTTTGCTCTGATGGCGCGTGAGGGCAGCGATTATACCCGGACCTTCC
Organism: Lelliottia nimipressuralis; assembly: GCF_004402045.1. GTDB lineage: Bacteria > Pseudomonadota > Gammaproteobacteria > Enterobacterales > Enterobacteriaceae > Enterobacter > Enterobacter chinensis. Next base: position 225,407 of record NZ_SOMG01000030.1, read on the forward strand.
GAATGCTGGGCCAGACGGAGCAGCACAGCGCGGCCTCGCCGCTGCGCGACGAGTTTATTGACAGGCAGGCGTTTGACGACTGGTTTGCTCAGTACCGCACGCGGCTGCAGCAGGAGCAGGTGGATGACGCCACCCGCCAGACGCAGATGAACGCAACGAACCCGGCGATGGTATTGCGCAACTGGCTGGCGCAGCGGGCGATTGAGCAGGCAGAGCAGGGCGAATACGACGAGTTACACCGTCTGCACGTGGCGTTGCGCACGCCGTTTGCCGACCGGGATGATGACTATGTAAGCCGCCCGCCTGACTGGGGCAAGCGGCTGGAGGTAAGCTGCTCGAGCTAACCCTATTTGCCGGGTGGCGGTTTACCAGCCCGGTCAGGGGGCAAGAAATACCTGCGGCGCGGCGTGAGCCGGATGACTGCCAATGTGGACCTGCGCGCCGTACCAGCGCGCCAGCGCATCGGCCTGTAAAACGGTCTCTGGTTTCCCCTGGGACACGATTTTTCCGCCGTGCAGCAGCAGGATGCGATCCGCCCACAGCGCCGCCAGATTGAGGTCGTGCAGCACCGCGCACACGTGCAGATGTCCCCGACGGGTCAGGGATTTCAGCAGGCGCAGCAGATGCTGCTGATGATAGAGATCCAGCGCCGACGTAGGTTCATCAAGGAACAGCCAGCCGCGCGGCGCACCGTCGCACCAGAGTTGAGCCAGCGCGCGGGCGAGCTGGATGCGCTGCTGTTCACCGCCGGAAAGCGCCGCAAACTGCCTGCCCGCCAGCGGTAAACAACCGGTGACGGCCATCACCTCCTCAATAACCGATGCTTCAGGCGTGCGGGTCCAGGGCGCGCGCCCCATGCCGACGACCGCTTCAACCGGCCAGTCGAATCCGAGCTGCGTATTCTGGCGCATCACCGCCCGGTAGCGGGAAAGCGTGTCGGTCTGCCAGGCCGCAAGCGGCGTGCCCGCCAGGCTGCACCGTCCCGCTGCCGGTTTAAGATAGCCGGTAAGCAGCCGCAATAGCGTCGATTTCCCCGCGCCGTTGGGGCCAATCAACGCCACCAGCTCGCCCTGAGATAAGGTCAGCGACACGTCGTTAATCAGCGTCCGTTGTCCGGCGCGAAAAACAAGGTTTTCTGCACCATAGCGTTCAGCCATGCGTACCTCCACGACGAAAGATAAGCCACAGGAACCCCGGCGCGCCGAGAAGGCTGGTCAATAAGCCGACCGGCATTTCCGCCGGAGCGACCAGACTGCGCGCCAGCGTATCGGCAACCAGCAGGAGCAACGCGCCGGCCAGCACCGAGCCGGGGAGCACGGCCCGGTGGTCGGCCCCCAGCCACATGCGCACCAGGTGCGGCACCACCAGGCCGACAAAGCCGATAACGCCGCTGACCGCAACCGCGGCAGCCACCAGCAGGGCGCTACACAGCAGCAGGATCCGCTGCACGGTAGCAACCTCCACGCCGAGGTAGTGCGCCTCTTCGTCGCCTAATTGCAGCAAATTGAGGGCGCCTGCCAGACGCCAGATAACCAGCGCGGTGGGTACCATCAGCGACGCGACGGCCAGCAGGGTTGACCACTGCGCCTGGCCGAGGCTGCCCATTCCCCAGAGCGAAAGCTGGCGAAGCTGGGCATCATTGCTGAGCCATGACAGCACACCGACGGCCGCGCCGCACAGGGCGTTGATGGCAATGCCTACCAGCAGCAGGCGCGACAGGGAACCGTCACGCTGCCGGCTGAGCAGGAAAATCACGAGGGTGGCGGCCAGCGCGCCGACAAACGCCGCCAGCATCGGGGCATACAGCATTACCAGTGCAGGCAGCGAGAATGGAAGCACCACCCACAGCGCGACGGCAAGTGCCGCGCCGCTGCTGATGCCGAGCAGGCCCGGGTCCGCCAGCGGGTTGCGGAACAGCCCCTGCATCACGCAGCCCGCCAGCGCCAGTGAACCACCGATCGCCAGCGCCAGCAGCACGCGGGGCAGGCGGATCGTCAGCCAGACCTGACGCAGCGCCTCGTCGCTGCCGTTCCACAGCAGGCTGACCGGCAGGTGTAATGCCCCAACCCCGGTCGCGGCGAGCGTCATGATGGTCAGGATCGCGGTCAGCATCCATAACGATAAGGCTATCCGCCGGGACATCAGGGCAGCTGTTCCGCTTTTGCACGCAGCTGCTGGATGGCTTCCGGCGTTCGCACGCTAAAGCCCAGCAGCGCCATATCGTCAATCGCCAGCACTTGCCTGTTCCGTCCTGCCGGGGTTTGCGCCAGACCGGGGAGCTTCCACAGATTCGCTTCACCGCCCAGGGCGTTGATCCCGTCCTGCGAAATCACCACCAGATCGGGCCGGCTGGCGATCGTGCCCTCCTGCGACAGCGGCTGATAGCGGGTGAACCCCTGCATCGCGTTCTGCAGGCCTGCCGCACGGATGGCCGCATCCGCGGCGGTCTGCTGTCCGGCAGCCATCGCGGTCATCCCGCCGTGGTTGAGAATAAACAGCACCCGCTTGTTGAGCGGTGACGCGGGAAGCGCCGACAGCGCCTGGCGTAGCGTGCTGCGCAGGACCTCTCCCTCGGCCTCGCGGTGCGTCGCTTCAGCGACGATCCGCACCTTTTCGTCAATGACGTTCAGGTCGTTACTGGCAGGAACAGCGATCACCCTGACGTGGCTTTGCTCAACCTGCTTTAGCGCCAGAGACGGCTGCGCCTGGGCGCTGGCCAGCACCAGCGTGGGGCGCATGGATAAGATCCCTTCCGCGTTGAGCTGGCGCAGATAGCCCACGTCCGGGAGCGCGTTCGCCGCCGGTGGCCACTGGCTGGTGCTGTCGCGCGCCACCAGTGAAGGTGCCGCGCCGAGGGCGTAGACAATCTCGGTAACGTCGCCGCCGAGCGTGACGATTTTCTCCTGTGGCGCTGCAAACGCCAGCAGCGGCAGAGCGCTGAGCAGGGCAAGCCACCGTTTCATGCGGCCAGCCCTTTCGCCGTCAGGGCGTCAATCTGGCTACGCCACTGGCTCTGCTCCGGCTCGCCTTCGGTACGCTGGCCGTACAGCTGGGCGATTTGCGTCCCGTCGGCGGCAAACAGCTCCAGGCTGGTGACATGCCCGTCAGCCGTCGGCTTGCGCGTGACCCACGTTTCCGCAATGGAATCTTCAAGCAGATGCAGGGTGAAGGTTGGGTTAAAGACGTTGAGCCAGCCTTTCATCGGCACCAGCTTTTCCACCGCGCCGGTGAAGATCTGCACGCAGCCGCGGTTGCCGACGAAGATCATGATTTCGTTTCCGTCCCGGCGCGCCGTCTCCAGCAGCTGCGCCAGCGCCGAGTTCTCTACCCTGCAGGCCAGATCGTCACCCACCAGGCGAAACGCCTGCTGGCGGCTGAGATTGTGGCGCTTCAGCAGGCCGAAGAACTGGTGCACGTCGGTCATGGCGCGCCACTCTGCGTCCACGAGCGCGGTTTGCGCGTTTTCTGCGTGAGCCGGGACATCGGCCACCTTCAGCGCCAGCGGTGGATTATCGGCAAAGATAAAGCGGGTCAGCACGTCGCCCCAGGCGGAAACGTCGGTGTTATCCGTGGCGTAGACCTTCAGCAGGGCATCACCCTGATGGTCGAAGAACTGAATGCTCTGCCGCTCGCCGCGGGCGGTGGTTTCACTGATGTGAAACACGCTTGCCCACTGGTTGAGGAACAGGCGCAGATCCAGCGCGCGCGGGTTCAGCACCAGCCCGGCGTGGCCGTTCAGGTGCTGGTGGGTGAAGCTCCCTACCTGCTCGTGCACGGCGTATTCGTTGCGGCAGATACATTTGGTTTCGCCCACCGCTTCCAGCGCGCCCAGGATCTCGCGGATGTCACCGCGCAGTCGCCAGGCGTCGTGACCCACGCGGGCAAAGGTCAGCTCTGCTTCGCTGATGTTCATTAGGCCGGCGATGTCGCGCGCGTACTTACCCGGATTGTCTTCTTTTAGCTCAAGCCAGCGCGTGTAATGATTCATTGTCTTATCCTTCTAATAGTTGCCCCGACGGGCATTACCACTGATAGCTTACGAAAATCTTGCCGTTACGGCCGTCCTGCGGAATGCCCTGCGGAGACCAATATTCTTTGTCAAAGGCGTTGCCGAGTACCAGCGTTGTGGTCACGCCTTTCAGCTGCTCCTGGCCCTTATAGCTTACGTAGAAGTCGTTGACCGCATAGCCCGGCTGCTTGCTGTAGCTGCTGCTGATATGCGTTGAGCGATCGACAAAGGTGCCAATCCAGCCGACGGAAAAGCCGCTTTGCGCCACCGGAATGTCCAGCTTGCTGGTGACGGTATCCGGGTTAATGCTGGAGATATACTCGCCCGTATCGGTGTCTTTCCCGCGCGTGCGGTTATAGGCCAGGTCGAGGTTGAAGAAGTCGGCAGAGTATTTTGCCATCACGTCCCAGCCCCAGATTTTGGCGTTCGGGACGTTATAAGACATGGTGGTCGCGGCGGCAAAATTGACGGTGGTGGAGATATAGTCTTTGGCTTTGGTATCGAAATAGCTGGCTTTGAACTCCAGCGCATCGTTGGCAAGCATCAGATCGTCAAAGCGCAGGCCAAAACCAAACTCCTGCGTTTCGTTGGTTTCCGGGCGCAGGTTTGGGTTTGGCACCCAGTAGTTGGTATAGAAGCGGCCGATGGAGAAGTGTTTGGCGTCGTTATACATCTCGCCCATGGTGGGGGCGCGGAACGCCTGCGCGTAAGAGCCAAACAGCATCAGCCAGTCGGTCGGGCTGATGGTCAACCCGGCGCGGGAGGACCACTTATCGGCATCTACGTCGTTGTAGCCGTCGCTGCTTCCGCGGTAGTTGTCATAGCGCGTGCCGCCAAGAAAGGTGACGGGAAGGTCGCGCAGGGTAATTTCATCCTGCAGCCAGCCTGAGCTGAAATCAATTTTCGCCTCCGGGAAGCCGGTGGTCGCGCCGCCAGGGTGTTGTTCCTGACGGTAGTATTCCCCGCCGTAGGTCAGAAGGTGTGCTGCAAAGGTGTCGGTGAACAGGCGGGTGCGGTTTTCCACTTTGCCGCCTTTGGTGGTCTGCTTGCGAAACTCACCGCTGCCGTCGATATTCTGGGCGTTAATCCGCGCTTCGGACCAGTAAATTTTCGCATCAGCGTTCAGCCAGTCGTTACCGGCCGGGGCGATGTTGTAGCCCAGCTGCGCATCACGCTGAATGGTGGAGCGATCGGTCATCGGGTTACTGCTGTCCGCCCCGGTGGTTTGCGGGTTTTTCGGCTCCTGAGCGTCGTTGTTGTAGTAACGCAGAGAGCCGCTCAGGGTCTGGGCCGGATCGATTTTCCAGCTGCCTTTCGCCAGCATGTTATTAATGGATTCGTCGTTAGGCGCGGATGCGCCGTCGCTCTGGCGGATATCACCGCGATCCCGGCTGGACCAGGAGACCAGACCATCCAGCGTATCGGTGCGGCCGTAGGCGCTGGCCCCCATCCCGAGGCTACGATCGCCCGTCGCGCCGGTACCAAATACGCGGTAACCGCTGTTTTTACCCGGCTCCAGCAGGTCTTTTGCATCGACGGTGTCATACGAAATCACGCCGCCCAGCGCGCCGCTGCCGTACAGCAGGGCCGACGGACCGCGTACCACTTCGATACGTTTAATCAGCGCCGGATCGAGGAAGGTGCTGTTCAGGTGCCCGGTATCGGTTCCCTGGCGCACGCCGTCAACCAGCACCAGCACGCCGCGACGGTCATAGCCGCGCAGGTTCACGTCCTGCCCATTGGTGCGTCCGGTGCCGTCCAGCGTCAGACCGGGGACGTTACGCAGCAGGTCGGCCGCTGAGCTGGAGGTTTGTTTCTCCGGTGCGTTGGCGTCAATCACGCTCACCATCATGGGAGCTTCAAAGGCGCTGCGGGCGTTGCCCGTGGCGGTCACGGTAATGTCGTCTGTGGCGGCGAACGCGACGCCCGGCAGGGCGCTGACAATCGCCAGCGCCAGAAGTGACGGGCGTAAAGATGCGGTGTGCAGGTGTGGCATAGCAACTCTCCATAAGAATCGAAAGCGCTGGCTGCCTGGGGTTCACCTGGGGGGCTGGCGTATTTTTTTGGTTTATTTCGTGAGGATCAGTTTTCCGGCATGGGTCTGGCGCAGAAGATAGCGTTGGCCGTCATGCTCGATAATGACCCGCCCCTCATCGCCGAGTAGGGCTTTGCTGTCAATCCGACGCTCGGTGGGGGCTGGTGCTGTGTGTGTTTTTGCTGGCGTTGCCGCGCTGTTATCCGTACGTGACATAATGTTTATAAATAGCAATCAATGTAACAATGATAATCATTATCAATAAACTGCAAATTCACGGCAAGCGTTTTTGTGAAAAAAGGGTGAGGGGATCAAATTTGGGGGTGAAGTGCGGTCAGATGCCCTCACCCCGACCCTCTCCCACAGGGAGAGGGAGAAGGGCACGGATCGTAGGTCGGGTAAGCGCAGCGCCACCCGACAATAACATCAGAAGCGAGAATCAACCGCAGACGCCAGCTTATCCAGCAGCAGTTCGCTGTCTTCCCAGCTCAGGCACGGGTCGGTGATCGACTGCCCGTAAACCATCTGCTGTCCGGCAACGATCTTCTGCGTGCCTTCCTTGATGAAACTCTCGGCCATAATGCCCGCGATGGCGCTTGAACCGCTGCGGATCTGCTGGCAGACCTCATCACAGACGTCCAGCTGGCGGCGGTGCTGCTTCTGACAGTTGCCGTGGCTGAAGTCCACTACCAGATGTTCCGGCAGATCGAATTCGGCCAGTGATTCACAGGCCGCCGCAATATCTTCCGCATGGTAATTGGGTTTCTTGCCGCCACGCATAATGATATGCCCGTACGGGTTACCGCTGGTCTGGTAGATGGTCATGTGACCGCTCTTGTCCGGCGACAGGAACATGTGGCTGGCACGGGCAGCGCGGATCGCATCTACCGCAATGCGGGTGTTGCCGTCAGTCCCGTTTTTAAAGCCGACCGGACAGGAAAGGGCAGAGGCCATCTCGCGGTGGATTTGGCTTTCGGTGGTACGCGCGCCGATCGCGCCCCAGCTGATCAGATCGGCGATAAACTGCCCGGTCACCATATCGAGAAACTCGGTCGCCGTCGGAACGCCCAGCTCGTTGACCTGTAAAAGCAGTTTCCGCGCCAGCTCAATACCATGATTAACGCGGTAGCTGCCGTTCAGGTCAGGGTCGGAAATCAGCCCTTTCCAGCCCACCACGGTACGTGGTTTTTCAAAGTAGGTGCGCATCACAATCTCAAGGCGATGCTGGTACTTATCCCGCAGCCCCTGAAGCCGTTTTGCATAATCCATCGCGGCATCCAGATCGTGGATGGAGCAAGGACCAATCACCACCAGAAGACGCTTGTCTTCACCATTAAGGATTTTTTCAATACGACGGCGGGAGGCCGTCACATGTTCCGCGACGGTGGCAGAAACAGGATGCCGCTGTGCCAGTTCAGCCGGCGTGACCAGGCTGTCAATGCGCGCAGTGCGGAGTTCATCGGTTTTATTCATGGAATGTCTCAGAAAATTTTTGCTTCATCGGCAGACTACCGGGAAGTGATGGGCATCACCTTAAACCAATCCCTGCTGATTTCAAGTTCGGGGCGACACCGCCCCGTTGTTGCCGATGATGATAACTGAATCTGAGTTAATGTACTAGCATATTAGTACATGCGGCGATTAAGTCCCATGATGTCGAGAATTTTGGTGGCAATCTCTTCAACCGAATAGTTGGTGCTGTTCAGCCACGGGATCTGGTTTTTGCGGTACAGCGCTTCCACTTCGGAGACCTCCATCCGGCACTGGCGCATGGAGGCGTAACGGCTGTTCTCGCGGCGCTCTTCGCGGATGGCGGCGAGGCGTTCCGGGTTGATCGTCAGGCCGAACAGCTTGTGCTGAAGCGGCTTCAGGGCGGCGGGCAGCACCAGGTTATCCATGTCGTCAGCAATAAACGGGTAGTTTGCGGCGCGAATGCCAAACTGCATCGCCAGATAGAGGCTGGTTGGGGTTTTGCCGCAGCGCGACACGCCAAGCAGAATAACCTGCGCCTGGTCAAGGTTGCGCATGGAGATGCCATCATCGTGCGCGAGGGTGTAATCAATAGCGGCAATACGCGCATCGTACTTGATCAGGTTGCCGGGATTGAGCCCGTGGGTACGGTGGGCAATGGGCGTGGGGTCGAGCTTAAGCTCGCTTTGCAGCGGGGCCACCAGCGCTTGCACAATGTCCTGACAAAAACCTTCGCTTTGTAGAATGATGTTGCGAATTTCCGGGATAACGATGGAGTAGAAGACCAGCGGGCGGACACCGGTCTGCTGATAGATGGCGTCAATCTGGTCCTTCACCGCTTTGGCGCGGCTCTCATTTTCGACAAACGGCAGCGTGATGCTGTTAATCGAAACGGGAAATTGCGACATCACCGCGTGGCCCAGCACCTCGGCGGTGATCGCCGTACCATCAGAAATATAAAAAACGTGGCGATCGACAGCATTATCCATTTTATCCACCCTGAATATCAGACCTAATTGCCTGAAAGCATAAATTAAAAAAGTAAATTTCACAGCAAAGAACTTATCTTAATTATAAATGAAACGGTGTTTTTGATTTTCCTGAAAAGTGGATTTCATTTTTCAAATAGCGACTTTATTTTTGGGGTTTCTGGCTGAATATATAGGAATCATCGGGTTGTTGGCTGGTGGGAAAGTATCCGAAAAGTTGAAAATTTAAATTGCTTACACGATTCACCGTTTTTTTAGCGGAAATAAATATGCCAGTATAAATACGTAGTCAGGTGTTTCTTACTCCGATCAAATATCACAAAAGGATTGTTTCGATGTCCAACAATGGCTCGTCACCGCTGGTGCTTTGGTATAACCAACTCGGCATGAATGATGTAGACAGAGTTGGGGGCAAAAATGCCTCCCTGGGTGAAATGATTACAAATCTGTCGGGTATGGGTGTCTCCGTACCGAACGGGTTTGCCACCACCGCCGATGCCTTTAACCTGTTTTTAGACCAGAGCGGTGTTAACCAGCGCATTTACGACCTGCTGGATAAAACGGATATTGATGACGTTACCGAGCTTGCCAAAGCCGGGGCGCAGATCCGCCAGTGGATCATCGACACACCTTTCCAGCCGGAACTGGAAAAAGCCATTCACGACGCGTACAACCAGCTCTCTGCTGACGATGCGCAGGCCTCCTTTGCCGTGCGCTCTTCTGCAACCGCAGAAGATATGCCGGACGCCTCGTTTGCCGGGCAGCAGGAAACCTTCCTGAACGTCCAGGGTTACGATGCCGTGCTGGTAGCAGTGAAGCACGTGTTTGCGTCCCTGTTTAACGACCGTGCCATCTCCTATCGCGTGCATCAGGGTTATGACCATCGCGGCGTAGCGCTTTCCGCTGGCGTTCAGCGCATGGTGCGCTCGGACGTAGGCTCATCTGGCGTGATGTTCTCCATCGATACCGAATCCGGCTTCGACCAGGTGGTGTTTATCACCTCCGCGTGGGGTCTGGGTGAGATGGTGGTCCAGGGAGCGGTTAACCCTGACGAATTCTACGTCCATAAGCCTACGCTGGCCGCGGGTCGCCCGGCGGTGGTGCGTCGCACCATGGGCTCGAAAAAAATCCGCATGATCTATGCCCCGACCCAGGAGCATGGCAAGCAGGTGAAAATTGAAGATGTACCGCAGGAGCAGCGCGACCGCTTCTCCCTGACCGACGCCGAAGTGGAAGAGCTGGCGAAGCAGGCGGTGCAGATCGAAAAACACTACGGCCGTCCGATGGATATCGAATGGGCGAAAGACGGTAATACCGGCAAGCTGTTTATCGTGCAGGCGCGTCCGGAAACCGTCCGTTCTCGTGGTCAGGTGATGGAGCGTTATACGCTGCACGCGCAGGGCAAAATCGTGGCGGAAGGCCGCGCTATCGGTCACCGCATCGGTGCCGGTCCGGTAAAAGTGATCCACGACATCAGCGAGATGAACCGCATTGAACCCGGCGACGTGCTGGTGACCGACATGACCGACCCGGACTGGGAACCGATCATGAAGAAAGCGGCGGCTATCGTCACTAACCGCGGCGGTCGTACCTGTCACGCCGCCATCATCGCGCGCGAACTGGGGATCCCTGCGGTTGTCGGCTGCGGTGATGCCACCGAGCGCATGAAGGACGGACAGAACGTGACCGTCTCCTGTGCCGAAGGCGATACCGGCTACGTCTACGCCGACATCCTCGACTTCAGCGTGAAGAGCTCAAGCGTAGATACCATGCCGGACCTGCCGCTGAAGATCATGATGAACGTCGGTAACCCGGACCGCGCGTTTGACTTCGCCTGCCTGCCGAACGAAGGCGTTGGCCTGGCGCGTCTGGAATTTATCATCAACCGTATGATTGGCGTTCACCCGCGCGCGCTGCTGGAGTTTGACGACCAGGATCCGAAACTGCAGAACGAAATTCGCGAGATGATGAAAGGCTACGACTCACCGAAAGAGTTTTACGTCGGCCGTCTGACCGAAGGGATCGCGACGCTGGGCGCGGCCTTCTATCCGAAACGCGTGATTGTGCGCCTGTCGGACTTCAAATCTAACGAATACGCTAACCTGGTGGGCGGTGAGCGCTACGAGCCGGAAGAAGAGAACCCGATGCTGGGCTTCCGCGGGGCCGGACGCTACGTTGCCGACAGCTTCCGCGACTGCTTCGCGCTGGAGTGTGAGGCGGTGAAGCGCGTGCGCAACGACATGGGGCTGACTAACGTCGAAATCATGATCCCGTTCGTGCGTACCGTGGACCAGGCGAAAGCCGTTGTGGACGAGCTGGCGCGCCAGGGGCTGAAGCGCGGCGAGAACGGGCTGAAGATCATCATGATGTGTGAAATTCCGTCCAACGCCCTGCTGGCCGAGCAGTTCCTCGAGCACTTCGACGGCTTCTCTATCGGCTCGAACGACATGACGCAGCTGACGCTGGGTCTGGACCGTGACTCCGGCGTGGTCTCTGAGCTGTTCGATGAGCGTAACGAGGCGGTGAAAGCGCTGCTCTCCATGTCCATCCGTGCGGCGAAGAAGCAGGGTAAATACGTCGGGATTTGTGGTCAGGGTCCATCCGACCATGAAGACTTTGCCGCATGGCTGATGGAAGAGGGGATTGATAGCCTGTCCCTGAACCCGGACACCGTGGTGCAAACCTGGCTGAGCCTGGCGGAACTGAACAAGTAACCGCTTAAAAACGGATAAAGGCGAGGAGATATCTCCTCGCCTTTTTTTATTTCCGCCCGAGTATGCTCCCCATCACAAATAAAATAAAAAACCAAATATCATAATTTGCCTGTTAATTTAGACAATTGTTAGTGCGCAAAGCGTTGCTAATACTTGAGCCTTACTGCGCATTTCCCTACCGATGATGCGCAACTGGTTGAAATACGTTTTAACCTGATAAAAAGGCAAATAACAATGACACTCTCCTCTGTATTGCGTACCAAAGATAAAATAGGTTATGGCTTAGGTGATATGGCCAGCGCGCTGGTCTGGCAAACGGCAACGTTATTTCTCGCTTATTTCTATACCGACGTTTTTGGGTTGCCCGCCGCGATTATGGGCACCATGTTTTTAGTGGTGCGCGTGGTCGATGCGTTTGTCGACCCGTGCATTGGCGCGCTGGTCGACCGCACCCGGACGCGTCACGGTCGTTTCCGTCCCTGGCTGCTGTGGTTCGCCATTCCGTTTGGCGTGAGCTGCCTGATTACCTTCTATGTCCCGGACGCTGGGCCAACGGGGAAAATCGTTTATGCCTGCGTGACCTACGCGATCTTAAGCCTGATTTACTCCGCGATTAACGTGCCTTACTGCGCCATGCCCGGCGCGCTGACGCTGGATCCGCGCGAGCGCCACTCTCTGCAGTCGTGGCGCTTTGGCCTGTCGTTTATCGGCGGGTTGATTGTGACGGTTATTGCCCTGCCGCTGGTTTCATTGTTAGGCCAGGGCAACGTGCAGAAAGGTTATTTCTATGCCATGAGCCTGATGGGGCTACTCGGGATTGTGCTGTTCTTCTGCTGTTTCCTGATGACCCGCGAGCGTTATTCTCCGCGCAATGATACGTCCGGCTCCATGCTCACCGATTTAAAACTGCTGGCTGGAAACAGCCAGTGGCGTATTGTGTTCCTGTTTAATATTTTGCTGTTAACGGCGGTGGTGACGCGCGGTTCCGCCACGATGTATTACGTCAACTACGTGCTGTTGCGCCCGGATCTGGTTTTTGCCTTTATTGTTTCCGGAATGGTGGCCTCCTTAAGCGGCGCATTATTATCTGAACGGCTGCTGGGGAAATTTGACCGCGTCCGCGCCTATCAGTGGACCATTATTTCCTTCGTCATTTTCGGCGCACTGATTTTCTTCCTGCCGCCTTCACAGGTCTGGCTCATCTTTGGCCTCAACGTTGTCTTTAGCTTTGTGCAAAACCTAACCACACCGCTCCAGTGGACCATGTTCTCCGATGTGGTCGACTACGAAGAGCACCGCAGCGGCCGTCGTCTGGATGGGCTGGTCTTTTCTACTGCGCTGTTTGCCATAAAATTTGGCCTGGCGCTGGGCGGGGCGGTCGTCGGCTGGGTGCTTGGCATGGTGGATTACGCCCCGGGCCAGGCAACCCAGGCACCGAACGTTCTCTCGACCATAAACGCACTATTCACCCTCATCCCTTGCGCGCTGTTCCTCTGCATGGTCGCGCTGCTTGCCATCTACAAACTCAACAGCCGGCTGGTGGATTCCATTGCCCGGGAGCTGGCCGGCAAACGTGAGGTAAGACCCGAAGCGGGGCAGCTCAGCCCGGCAACCCCTTCCGCAATACAGGAGTAAAACATGACAGCTATCTATAAGGACGCGGGACGTCCCGTGCACGAGCGCGTCGCCGACTTGCTGGCGCGCATGACCCCGGAAGAGAAGTTCGCTCAGATGCATGCGTACTGGCTGATCCTCGATGAAAACGGCAATCACCGTGAGCGAAGCGATCTGAGTGACGAATTCGCCGGCGTGAGCGAGCAGGCTGCACTCAGCGAACGGCTAAAGCTGGGGGTCGGGCAGATCACTCGTCCGCTGGGCACCCATATCGTTGAAGCAAAAACCGGCGTGCGCGCCGCGAACCGCCTGCAGCGGATGATGATGGAAGAGACGCGTCTCGGCATACCGGCGCTGTTCCATGAAGAGTGTCTGGTGGGGCTATTGTGCAAAGAGGCCACGCTGTTCCCGTCGTCGCTGAACTACGGTTCAACCTGGGACCCGACGCTTGTGCAGCGGGCGGCAGAACAGATTGGCAAAGAGGCGCGCTCCGTTGGCTGCCAGCAGGGGCTGGCGCCAGTGCTGGACGTTTCACGCGACGTGCGCTGGGGGCGAACCGAAGAGACCTTCGGGGAAGATCCCTGGCTGGTTGGCGTGATGGCCACGGCCTACGTAAAAGGACTGCAGGGCGATAAACGCGACCTGCTGGCGACCCTCAAACATTACGTGGGTCACTCCTTCAGTGAAGGTGCGCGCAACCATGCCCCGGTTCACCTGGGCTTTAGCGAGCTTAACGACACCTTCCTGCTGCCGTTTGAAATGGCGGTGAAGCTGGCCGATGCCGGTTCGGTGATGCCGGCCTACCACGATATCGATAATCAGCCGGGGCACAGCGACAGCTTCCTGCTGACCACCGTTCTGCGCGAACAGTGGGGATTCGATGGGATCGTTGTCGCCGATTACGGCGGCGTCAGCCTCCTGCACCAGCACCATGGCGTATCACACGATGCGGCCGAATCTGCCGCGCTGGCGTTCAACGCCGGGCTGGACGTCGAACTGCCGAAAGATGACTGCGCGCGCCACCTGGCCGAGGCCGTCGAGCGTGGGCTGATTTCCATGGCGAAAGTGGACGAAATTGTAAGCCGCGTGCTGACCGAAAAATTCCGCCTGGGCCTGTTTGAAAAGCCGTATGCCGATGAAAACGGTATCGATCTGCAAAATGAGATGACCCGCCAGACCGCGCGGGACGTGGCGACACGCTCGCTGACGCTGCTTGAGAATAACGGCATTTTGCCACTCGGCGGCAAACCCCGCGTGGCGGTGGTGGGGCCGACGGCGGACGACCCGCTGGCGTTGCTCAGCGGCTACAGCTTCCCGGTGCATTTGATCATCAGCGATATGGTGGAAGAGACCTCGCAGGTCACGACCCCGCGCGCGGCGCTGGAACACTATCTGGGTGCATCGAATGTGCGCTATGCCAAAGGGTGTCACATCATCGAAAAACGAATGGCGGGTGCGCCGGTCTTCCCGGGTGACAGCGGCGGCAAACCGATGCAGCAGTCGCCGGTATCGCAAAGTACCGCCCTGATCCCCGAGGCCGTGAAGGCTGCGCAGGAGAGTGATGTGGTAGTGGCCTGCGTGGGCGATCTCGCCGGGCTGTTCCAGAGCGGTACCGTGGGGGAAGGTTCCGATACCGATTCCCTGAATCTGCCGGGCGTGCAGCAACAGCTGCTGAATGCGCTGGTCGCCACGGGCAAACCGGTGATTGTCGTGATGACAGGTGGGCGCCCATACAACCTTCAGGGGCTGGAGGATAAGGTCGCGGCGCTGATAATGGCGTGGGCGCCGGGGCAGGAAGGGGGCTGGGCCATTGCGGACGTGCTAACGGGGCGTGCAGAGCCTCAGGGTCGCCTGGTCGTGAGCGTGCCGAAAAGCGCCGGCGCGATGCCGTATTACTACAATCACAAGCTCAAAAGCGGCGGTACGCCGTTTGCGTTCCATTTCGGTTCACGTTACCCGTTTGGCTTCGGCCTCGGCTGGACGACATTTAGCTGGGGCGCTGCCCGCGTAGCTGAACGCAGCGTGCCGGTCGACGGTGAGGTGACGCTGAGCGTAGATATCACCAATACCGGGGAGCGCAGCGGCAGCGAGGTGGTGCAGGTTTACGTCAGGGATAAGGTTGCCACGCAGGTGCGTCCGCTTCAGGAGCTGAAAGCCTTCCAGCGCGTTACGCTCTCGCCTGGCGAAACCGCGACGCTCACCTTCACGCTACCGGTTGAGATGTTCAACTTCACCCGTCGGGACGGGAAACGCATCGTCGAGCCGGGGGAGTTTGAGCTGCAGGTGGGTGCATCGTCGGCGGATATCCGTGAAGTGGTAACGGTGAATGTGACCGGGGAAACGCGGGTGCTGACTGCTGAGTGGCGCATGCTCAGTACCTGTGAGGTTAAGCGCGCGTAGTCAGGATAAAAAAAAGCCCATCGTGGGAGATGGGCAAAGACTACACACAGCAATTCGTTGTTTCACTCAGGGGATTTCCATGCTTATAAATCAAGGTGTTGATTTATAACCGTGTGCTAATAGTAGGCATTGTGTTATTTAGCGTCGATCGGATTCGTCTCAATAGTTAAAGAGACGTAAAGATTTCTTGAGGTTAATAGCTGACTTACTGCTGAAATGGCGGGTCTGACCAGTGAGTAACGAATAAATACTTTAGCAGTGTTAAAGTATTGTGAGGGGGAATGTAGGCCGGGTAAGCGTTAGCGCCACCCGGCAAAAAAACTTAATGCGTGTTCTTCTCTTCCAGCTCTTCCAGTTCGCTCAAGATCACGTCCGGGTCAGTTCCCGGCGGCGGAATTTCATGCACCCAGGCGGAGAACAGACGCCAGGTGACGGCGAGCAGCACCGGACCAATAAACAGGCCGATCATGCCAAAGGCAATCAGTCCGCCAATCACCCCGGAGAGGATCAGGATCAGCGGCAGGTCTGCCCCCATGCGGATGAGGATCGGACGAATGACGTTATCCATGGTGCCGACCACGCAGCTCCAGACCAGTAAAACCGTTCCCCACGTGGTGTCCCCCGTCCAGTAAAGCCAGATAATGCTGGGGACCAGGACCAGCAACGGCCCCAGTTGCGCAAGACAGGTCATCAGCATCACAACGGTGAACACGGTGGCGTACGGTACGCCGGAAATTGCCAGACCGATACCGCCCAGCACTGCCTGCACCAGCGCGGTGACCACCACGCCCAGCGCAACCGCGCGTACGGCCTGTGCAGCCAGCAGAACGGCGGCATCACCGCGTTTACCCGCCAGACGGGTGGCAAAGTGACGAACCCCTAAAGCCACCTGCTCGCCGCGCCAGTAGAGCAGAGCGCTGAAGAGCAGCATCAGGGTACAGTGCATCATAAAGCGGCCGATATGCGCCGCCTGACCCACAAACCAGGTAGTGGTGGTGCCAATATACGGGCGAACTTTTGCCATCAACGCACTGCCGCCCATCTCCAGCAGGCTATGCCAGCCGCTGTAGAGTTTGGCACCCACCAGCGGAATGCTGTTCAGCCAGGCGAGATCCGGCAGGGTCAGGTCACCGCTGCTAATGGCGCGAATAACTGGGCCACTGGAGTCCACCAGGCTATTCACCAGCAGGGCAATAGGAATAATAAACAGCAGGAACAACAGGAGCGTCATGACCAGCACGGCTAACCCGCGGCGGCCGAAGAGCAGCTTCTGCAAACGCAGCAGCAAAGGCCAGGTGGCAACGACAACGGTCGCAGCCCAGGCAAAGCCGAGAATGAAGGGTTGAACAATCCACAGACACGCAATAATCATGAGGGCCAGGAACAGCACCGACAGCAAAATTTGCGCAACATCCCTGGGCTGGCGAAGATTGACCATAAATGAAACTTTCCTTAAAAGAACACCAGCCATGCTGGCGGGAACGGAAAACCGCGTCTCTCTAATCATTAATGATCTCAGCGGTTTTTGACAGGCGGATTTTGCCTGTAATTCAGCAGAGATTATAAGAAAAAAATGTGATAAAACTTTTAAGATACACGCAAACGATTCCCACAACTCTAATTAGGGTCGACAGTAATGATCCCACAGATTTCTCAGGCACCTGGCGTCGTTCAGCTGGTGCTTAATTTTTTGCAGGCACTGGAGCAACAGGGTTTTACAGGTGATACCGCTACGAACTATGCCGACAGGCTGACGATGGCGACCGATAACAGTATCTACCAGCTTCTTCCCGATGCCGTCGTTTTCCCTCGCTCAACGGCCGACGTGGCGCTGATTGCCCGGCTGGCCACGCAAGAGCGCTTCGCCTCTCTGGTCTTTACGCCGCGCGGCGGCGGCACCGGGACCAATGGTCAGGCGCTGAACCAGGGCATCATTATTGATATGTCGCGCTATATGAACCGCATTATTGAGATCAACCCTGAAGAGGGGTGGGTGCGGGTCGAAGCGGGGGTGATCAAAGATCAGCTTAATCAGTATCTCAAGCCTTACGGCTACTTCTTCGCGCCCGAACTCTCCACAAGCAACCGCGCGACCATAGGCGGGATGATCAACACGGATGCCTCCGGCCAGGGGTCGCTGGTCTACGGGAAAACTTCCGATCACGTTCTGGGCGTGCGAGCGGTGCTGCTGGGCGGCGATATCCTCGACACTCAGCCGATGCCGGTCGAACTGGCGGAAACGCTGGGCAAAGATAACACCGCCAGCGGGCGTATTTACCGTACCGTGCTGGAGCGCTGTCGCGACAACCGTCAGCTGATCCTCGACAAATTCCCCAAACTGAACCGCTTCCTGACCGGGTACGATCTGCGTCACGTCTTTAACGACGATCTGACCCAGTTTGATTTAACCCGCGTGCTGACCGGCTCCGAAGGGACGCTGGCGTTTATCACCGAGGCGCGGCTGGATATCACCCGGTTACCGAAGGTGCGTCGCCTGGTGAACGTCAAATATGACTCCTTCGACTCCGCGCTGCGCAATGCGCCGTTTATGGTGGAAGCGCAGGCGCTGTCGGTGGAAACCGTTGACTCTAAAGTGCTCAATCTGGCCCGGGAAGACATTGTCTGGCACTCCGTAAGCGAGCTGATTACCGACGTGCCGGATAAAGAGATGCTGGGTCTCAATATCGTGGAATTTGCCGGCGATGATGCGGAGCTGATTGAGAGCCAGGTCACCACGCTCTGCCAGCGGCTGGATGAGCTGATTGCGCAGGGCGAAGGCGGCGTAATCGGCTGGCAGCTCTGTAACGAACTGGCCGGTATCGAGCGTATCTACGCGATGCGTAAAAAAGCCGTGGGCCTGCTCGGCAATGCGAAAGGGGCGGCGAAGCCGATTCCGTTTGCCGAAGATACCTGCGTTCCGCCTGAGCATCTGGCGGATTATATCGTTGAGTTTCGCGCCCTGCTGGACAGCCACGGTCTGAGCTACGGTATGTTCGGCCACGTTGATGCCGGGGTACTGCATGTGCGTCCGGCGCTGGATATGTGCGATCCGCAACAGGAGATCCTGATGAAACAGATCTCCGACGATGTGGTGGCCTTAACCGCCAAATACGGCGGTCTGCTGTGGGGCGAGCACGGAAAAGGGTTCCGCGCGGAATACAGCCCGGCATTTTTTGGTGAACAGCTCTACGCGGAGCTGCGCAAGGTGAAGGCAGCATTCGACCCGGATAACCGCCTTAACCCGGGTAAAATCTGCCCGCCTGAAGGTGTCGATGCGCCAATGCTACAGGTGGACGCCGTCAAGCGCGGCACGTATGACAGACAGATCCCGATTGCGGTGCGCTCCTCCTGGCGCGGCGCGATGGAGTGCAACGGCAACGGCCTGTGCTTTAACTTTGATGTGAAAAGCCCGATGTGTCCGTCGATGAAAATCACCAGCAACCGTATCCACTCTCCGAAAGGGCGGGCGACGCTGGTGCGTGAATGGCTGCGTCTGCTGGCCGACCGCGGGGTTGATCCGCTCAAGCTGGAGCAGGAGCTACCGGAAAAACGGGCCAGCCTGCGCTCGCTGATTGAGCGCACCCGCAACAGCTGGCATGCCAACAAGGGCGAGTACGATTTCTCCCACGAGGTGAAAGAGGCGATGTCCGGCTGTCTGGCCTGTAAAGCCTGCTCCACCCAGTGCCCGATTAAAATCGACGTGCCGGAATTCCGCTCGCGCTTCCTGCAGCTTTACCACACGCGCTATCTGCGTCCGGTGCGTGACCATCTGGTGGCGACGGTTGAAAGCTACGCGCCGCTGATGGCGCGTGCGCCAAAGACCTTTAACTTCTTTATCAACCAGCCGCTGATGCGCAAGCTCTCTGAAAAACACATCGGTATGGTTGATCTCCCGCTGCTGTCGGTGCCGTCTCTGCAGCGCCAGCTCGTCGGGCATCGCTCGGCGAACATGACCCTGGAGCAGCTGGAGGCGCTTACGCCTGAGCAGAAAGCGAACGTGGTGCTGGTGGTGCAGGATCCGTTTACCAGCTACTACGATGCGCAGGTGGTTGCTGACTTCATCCGCCTGTCGGAAAAGCTGGGCTATCAGCCGGTGGTTCTGCCGTTCTCACCCAACGGCAAGGCGCAGCACATTAAAGGTTTCCTGACGCGCTTTGCGAAGACCGCGCAGAAAACGGCTGAATTCTTAAATCGCGTGGCGCAGCTGGGGATACCGATGGTCGGCGTCGATCCTGCGCTGGTGCTCTGCTATCGCGATGAATACAGGCAGACGCTGGGCGATAAGCGCGGCGATTTCAACGTGATGCTGGTGCACGAGTGGCTGCCGATGGCCCTGGACGACAAAGCGGTTCAGGATGTCAGCGGTGAACCGTGGTATCTGTTCGGTCACTGCACGGAAGTGACCGCGCTGCCGGGCGCACCCGCGCAGTGGGCGTCTGTCTTTGCCCGGTTCGGCGCGAAGCTGGAGAGTGTCAACGTGGGCTGCTGCGGGATGGCCGGCACCTACGGACACGAAGTGAAAAACCACGCTAATTCGCTCGGTATCTACGAGCTTTCCTGGCATCAGGCGATGCAGCGTTTACCGCGAAACCGCTGCCTGGCGACCGGCTACTCCTGCCGTAGCCAGGTCAAACGGGTCGAAGGTAACGGTGTACGTCACCCATTACAGGCTTTACTGGAGATAATTGGATGATCTGGAAACGTGCCGTCACGCTGCAGGCGCTGAACGCCATGGGCGAGGGGAATATGGTGGGTCTGCTGGATATCCAGTTCATCCGCATTGGCGACGATGAGATTGAGGCCACCATGCCCGTCGATAGTCGCACCCACCAGCCGTTTGGTTTATTGCACGGCGGGGCATCCGTCGTGCTGGCCGAAACGCTAGGCTCGGTGGCGGGGTATCTCTGCACCGAAGGGGAGCAGAAGGTTGTCGGGCTTGAGGTTAACGCTAACCATATTCGTTCGGTGCGCAGCGGGCGCGTGCGCGGCATTTGCCGCGCCCTGCACGCCGGTAGCCGCCATCAGGTGTGGCAGATAGACATTCTCGATGAGCAGGATCGCCTGTGCTGCTCGTCGCGACTGACGACGGCGGTTGTGTAAAGTTTTCAGATGTTTTGCCTTTGGTCAAAAATTAGCCAGTGGCTTGTGATATACTGGTCAGGTTTTGTACATAAGCGAGGACATCATGGATACTGAAATAACCCCAACACAGCTGGCAATTGAATATTTACGTCGCGATAAAAGCAACCTGTCTCCGGCACAGTACCTGAAAAAGCTGAAACAGCTTGAGCTGGAATTTACAGATTTGCTGGCGCTCTCTTCGAATGAACTGAAAGAAGAGATCTACTTTGCCTGGCGGTTGGGCGTTCACGTCCATTGAGAGAATAAAAAGGCCGCGATTGCGGCCTTTTTTGTGTCCGGAATTCAGTATTTAGCGGGAAGTTTGTTGATTCTAATAAGCCTGCCGTCTTCCATTTCGATAAATCCACCGGTTTTTAAATCTGCCAGAATGCGCATCACACCGCTGCGGGAAAGCTGGGTTTTCTCCCTGATATACCTTTCCGCCGTGACGCCCAGTCGATAGCTCTCTTCCTCCTCCATCAGCTTCACAAGCTGCTGGCGAATCATCTCATACGCCGTCGGCGCGCCCTGCGGCATCACGTTGTTATAAAGACG
Source organism: Lelliottia nimipressuralis (assembly GCF_004402045.1). Lineage (GTDB taxonomy): Bacteria > Pseudomonadota > Gammaproteobacteria > Enterobacterales > Enterobacteriaceae > Enterobacter > Enterobacter chinensis. The sequence continues at coordinate 246,314 of NZ_SOMG01000030.1, forward strand.
ACTATAAACAAACATGAGCTGTTTAGAGAGCAGCCCCCATAGTGCCTTTTCTTTGATAATTTCATTCACCCGTTCGGTGGTGAGCGTCCCTATCAGACAAGGGCTAACGGTCTTAATATAATCATTAAAATAGATATCGGTGAGGTTAGCGAGGCCGAACAGGCCGGGGCTACGGGCCGTAGACAGCATCATGTCATCACTTCTTCTGTAGATGGCGATCGTTCCCTCAAGAATTAAATAGCACATGCCCTGACCGTTGATTTGCAAATCCAGCCGTTCACCGCGAGCAGTACGTCGCGTTGTGCAATCAGGCAACAGGTAAGAAATAAGCTCTTGCGCGTAGGGGGAACCCCGTTGAGACTGTTCTGGAAGGGACATGGTAGCCGACAACCTTAAAAATAACCTGGCTAATTATAGCGCTTCTCCTGTGAGCAGGCACGCTGGCTATCAATATTTTCGCGGCAGATGGTGAACGTCAAGCAGCACACCACGCTCCATGGTGATGTACTTCCCGGTGCGTAATTCCGCCAGTATTCGCATGATCCCACTTCGTGAAAGATAGGTCCGGCTTTTGATATACGCTGCCGCGGTAATATTTTGCCGTATTGCATCCGGTTCCTGCATGAGTTCAACAAGCTGAAAGCGAATGATGTCGTAGGCCGACATTTGCGAAATTTGGGCACAGTGCTCATATACCCGCGAAGCGGTATAAATCAGCAGCTTCGAAAAATGCTCCCATAAGTTTTGCTGTGCCACCACATGATTAAAACGTTCCAGCGAAACGGCTGCAATTTCTGATGTTTCCAGTGCCCTGACATAAAGATGCTCAGAGGAAAACTGACTGCTCACGCCGAGAATAAAGGGTGATGATTCAGAATTTAGCACAATGCCGTCGCCGCGGCGGTGTAAGGCCACGCAGCCCTGGGTAAGTAAAAAACACTGACGAATATCGTTTTGATAATAATGGACGATATCACCTTTTGACACAATCCGTCTTTCTGCAGAGGGAAGGATGTTATCAATTATTTTTTCAATATGCTCAAAAGGTTTAACACCCAACACGGTGGAGTGTTCTTTGGTTAATTCAGGTGCCATTCGCGTGTTCATCAGATACCTCATTCACTGATTCGATCATTTTTTGATCGGCATAGAGAATTATCTTAAAAAACAGCATGTCAGGGAATGATTTCAGCGGGTCTAATAATAGACCAGAAGACGGTTGTGGCCTAATTTTATGAATTATAAGAAATTGCATCTTTGGTCCAAAAATAGACCCGGGAAGACGTAAATAAGGTATTCCCCAATAGGTATGTTTTATTTTTGTTAAGGATGAGTCTACAGCTAGACCTTAAAATAGATTGTGCGCGGAAAAAGAGTTGTATAAATTTTGACTCGTCAGCAGGGCTGATCCGGATTGTACTACACAAGCCGCAAGTGGTTTTTATTTAATGAATGACAGGCAGTATATAAAGGGCCAGATGCAGTATGGTGCTGGAACATATCAGCGCCATCGCCCAATTCCAGTAATGAATAAATCGATACAGAGTGTGATGTGATGAAAAAGAATATAATGATGGTAATGCTGGCAATAAGCGCCGTGCTGCCGCTAAGTCCGGTTTTCGCTGCGGCAGGAACGGTTAATTTTAACGGGAATATTCTTGATTCTGCCTGCGATGTTGATATCGCCTCTCAGAACCAGGTGGTTGTGCTGGGCGATTATTATAAGACGGAATTCCCCTCGACGGGAGCAAGAACAGCGGCAACTCAATTCAATATTGTCTTGAAAAACTGCCCGGTGACGGTGACTAACGCCAAAGTACGTTTTGACGGTACGCCGGATGCCACCAATGCCAGCCTGCTGGCTATCGATTCATCCGTTCCGGGGGCGGCAACGGGCGTGGCGATTAACCTGATGACGGCGGATAAGGCAGACTTACCGCTGCACGGCAGCAATAGCCATACTTATACGCTGAGCAGCACCGCCGACAATACGTTGAACTTCTACGCACAGTATATTTCAACCGCGGCAACCGTGACCATGGGGCCGGCTAACTCGGTGGCAAACTTCTCTGTGGTTTATAACTAAGTCTTTTGCAGTAATCAGTAGGGGGCCACCCGGCCCCTTTGTTTTATGAGGTATAAAATGCGTTTTATCAAAACCGCCGGATTGGCTGTGGCACTGTTATCGCTAATGATAACGACCGCCAGTGCCGGGGTAATTATTGGCGGCACCCGAATTATATTTGATGGTGCAAAAAAAGAAGCATCAATCAATATTAATAATCCTGACCCTACGCCCTGGTTAATTCAGTCATGGGTAGAAATGCAGGACGGGAGTTCTGGTAAGACGCCATTTATTATTACCCCACCGCTCTATCGTCTGGACGGTGGGCAAAAAAACCTTGAGCGTATTGTCATGACGGGAGCACTGCCTCAGGGGCAGGAGAGCTTATTCTGGCTGAATATCAAAGCCATTCCGTCCGCAACGAAACAGATGAACGCTCTGCAAATTGCGGTAAAAACGCGTATTAAACTGATTTACCGACCGGATGGCCTGCGTGCGTCAACACCAGAGGAGCAGGCGGATAAATTAACCTGGCAACGAACAGGTAATCAGCTTCAGGTAACTAATAGCACGCCCTACGTCATTAATTTTAATGAGATTACCGTAGGGGATAAAAAACTTGATGATGTGACGTATGTTTTACCAGGCACTTTCGCGCGGTTCACATTACCGCCGGGGAGCAGCGGCAATACGCTCACGTTTAAAATTATTAACGACTATGGCAGCCCAGGGAGCACGCACCAGGCCCGTTTGTGATTGTGTTACTGACGGGCACGTGAGCATTAATTAGGTTACTCGTAATGACAACGTTAAATACAAAGAGGCGGCCTGCGCGCCTGGCGACGCTTATTGCCTTAGCGCTTGCAGGTCACTCACCGACGCTATATGCCAGTGAAACATTTAATACAGAACTGGTTGAGCTGGATAATCCCGGTATGGGCAAAGCTGATTTATCGGCCTTTGAATCTGGCTCTCAGGCAGCGGGAACGTATCGCGTTGACGTTATTCTCGACGACCAGTTAATGGATACCCTTGATATAACCTTTACTGCGCTGAAAACCGACAGCGGTAATGAGGTATTGCAGCCTTGCCTGAGCATCGATCAATTAAAACAGTGGGGCGTCAGAACCGCGCTATTTCCTCAGCTCGCTTCAGGCAAGCCGGGATGTGCGGATCTGCAGGCTATTCCGCAGGCCAGCACCGATTTTCAGTTTGGTGCTCAGCGTCTGGTGATAAGCATTCCTCAGGCGGCAGTCGATCTGCCAGCGAGGGGCTACGTGTCGCCACAAATGTGGGACGAAGGAATAACGGCGGCCATGCTGAATTACAGCCTGAGCGCCGCAAACAGCCGGGCGAAAACAGGGCAGGGTGCCAGCAGCGCCAGCCAGTACGCGAACCTGCGTCCGGGGGTCAATATCGGGCCGTGGCGTTTTCGCAATTATACCACCTGGTCACGGGAGGCCACCGGGCAGAATAAATGGGACAGCGTGTACACCTACGCACAGCGCGCCGTGATCCCGCTTAAGGCCCAGCTCACGCTTGGCGACAGCTCCACACCTGCGGATGTGTTTGACGGTATCCCGTTTCGCGGTGGTCAACTGGCCTCGGACGATGACATGCTGCCCGACTCCCTGAAGGGCTACGCTCCCGTGGTGCGCGGGATTGCGCGCACCAATGCGCAGGTCGTGGTGCGGCAGAACGGCTACCAGATCTATCAAAGCTACGTGGCGCCGGGCGCGTTTGAGATTGCGGATATGTATCCCACCGGGGGCGCGGGCGATCTCGATGTGACCATAAAAGAGGCTGACGGTAGCGAGCAACATTTCACGCAACCTTATGCCTCGCTGCCGGTGCTGCAGCGGGAAGGGCGGCTGAAGTATGCCCTCACCGGGGGAAATTATCGCGCCTATAACCCCAGCGTGGAGAAAACGCCGTTCGGGCAACTGACCGGAATTTACGGTCTGCGGCACGGTATGACGATCTACGGCGGGTTGCAGGGTTCCAGTAAATACCAGTCGCTGGCCTTAGGCCTGGGGACAAATATGGGGGAGGCGGGCGCGCTTTCCGCAGACGTTACACAGAGCTGGTCAACGCCGGATAACGCCGCCAAAACTCAGGGGCAATCCTGGCGCGTGCGCTACAGCAAGAACATGGTGAATACCGGCACGAACGTTTCAATTGCGGGATACCGCTATTCCACCCGCGGCTATTACGGGATGCAGGAAGTGCTGGACTCCTGGGGAGACGGCAGCGCATTGCAGGACAGACGGCGAAACCGGGCAGAGCTGACGATGAGCCAGTCGCTGGGGGGCAGTCTGGGGGCGATGACGCTCAGCGCAGCGCGGGAAGACTACTGGAATTCCGGTACCTCGATGGTCTCCTGGAGCGCCGGCTACAACAACTACTGGCACAACATCAGCTATGGCGTGACCTGGACATACAGCAAAAATGGTCGTTCAGCCTCATCCGGGAGCGAGAGCGGCAAAACCTATGACAGCGACCGGCTTCTGGCGATTAACGTCAGCGTGCCGCTGGACGCATTTCTCCCCCAGACGTGGGTGAACTACGGCATGAACGCCAGCAGGAATAACGGCGCAACGCACACTGTCGGTATGAATGGCGTAGCCCTTGAAAACAGAGCCCTGAGCTGGAACGTGCAGCAGGGATACGGCACCCAGGGCGTGGGCTATAGCGGCAATATGAACGGCGATTACAAAGGCACATACGGTGACGTCTCGGTGGGATACGGCTATGACAGAAACAGTGAGCGACTGAATTATGGCGTGCAGGGGGGTGTGCTTGCCCACGCGGATGGCATGACGTTTTCTCAGCCGCTGGGTGAAACCAATGCGTTGATTAAAGCGCCCGGCGCCCACGGCGTGGGTATCCGCAATCAGGCCGGAGTACGTACGGATTACCGGGGCTATACGGTGGTCAGCAATCTTTCCGTGTACCGGAAAAACGATCTCGCCCTCGCGCCGGAAAATATGCCTGATGACGTGGAGCTGGAGATCAATACGCGCACGGTGACGCCGACGCGTGGCGCGGTGGTGAAGGCCGAGTATATCTCCAGCGTTGGCCGCAAGGTGCTGATGACCTTATCGGACAGTAACCGCGCCGTGCCGTTTGGGGCGGTGGTCACCCTTGAGGGTAATGCCAACGGCAGCTTTATCGTGGGCGATCGCGGTCAGGTTTATTTAACCGGTATGCCCGAGCGGGGAACGGTCGTTGCGACATGGGGCAATCAGGCCAGCCAGCGGTGTCGCGCCGATTTCAGCCTGCCGAAACACACATCAAACGGCGGCATTGCTGACACCAGCGCCAGCTGTCGCCAGGAACAGTAATATGAAAGACATAAAGATAATTTTATTCGTGTGCTTACTCTCCGGCTGGAATATAGCCCGTGCCGGCACCTGCACCACCATCGTTCCGCAGCTGTCTACGCTGGCGGTGGGAACCATTAACGTTCAGCGTGATGCGCCCGTTGGGACGGTCATCTTCTCCGGTGCGGCGACAGCGACGGGGGCGTATCTTACTGGGTGCAGCAACCCGTTCATGCTGGGGTTTAGCATGCGGTACAACAATGCCACGCTGAGCAGCTACGGTAATCACGTTTACAATACGAATCTCAGCGGTATTGGCATTCGTTTTTCGTCCGGCAATACCTTCGATAACCCGAGCAATACGTTCTCTTATAGCGCGCAAACCTCCTATGTGAACTGGTTTGGTGGAAAAGTCGAACTGGTGGTGACGGGGCCGGTAGAGTCGGGTGATTTAGCGCCGGGCATTATCGGCGTCGTGACCATTCAGGGAAGCGACGGCGTTTACCGTGACGGCCTTCCCACGCAGCTCACCTCAGGAACCATTAGCGTCCTCGCATGCAGTATTAACACGCCTCAGCTAACGTTTGCCTTTGGCGATATTCCGGCTTCAGCGTTCACAGGCGGTGTGGGAACCACGCCTGTGGGCGTACAGAATACGCAAAATCTGGGATTAAACTGCAGCGCCGGTACCAATATTTCGGTCTCGCTCAGCGGAATACAAAACCCCGACAGCGCCAATACCAGCATAATGGCATTAACGGGGCAGGGGAGTGCCGGTACGGCTAAAGGTGTCGGCGTGCAGCTTTTATATAACGGTACGCCGCTGGTATTGAACAGCCGTCTTTTATTAAAACAGTCTGCGGGCGGGCAGGAGACGCTCCCGTTAACGGCGCGCTATTACCAGACATTAACCGCCGTCGAATCAGGCTCGGCCAATGCTTCTGCCACGCTTAATATAACCTACCAGTAACAGGTAACAGGATGAATATACGGCACAAGAAAATACTCATGCTTATGTTGCTGAGTTGGGAGGTGTTATCCGCCGATAGCGTCAGTGTCGGTGTGACGGGAAATATCGTGGCCTCTCCCTGCATATTTAATGGCGGGAATACGCAGCTGGATATTAATCTCGGCAATATAGAGGCGACAAATATGGCGACGCCCGGCTCCTCATCCGACCCGGTACCGTTCACTCTGTCGTTTACGCAATGTCCGGTAGGGACGCGCAGCGTGATGGTGTCATTTACCGGCACCCCCGATCCCGTGGCTGGCGCGGACTACTACATGAACAGCGGTTCGGCGACAAATGTTGCGGTTGCCATGCGTGAGGCCGCAACGGGGACGCTAAAGGGAACGGGTTCCAGCATCACGCAAAATATTGCGGCAGACAGAACCGCCACGATGGCTATGCAGGCTGCGGTCAAATCGGTTAGCGGTGGTGCGACGCCGGGGAGTATCAGTGCAGTCGTTGTGATGACGATGCAATACAACTAAGACACAAGCGTGTTGATATACCCGTCATACTTCAAGTTGCATGTGCGTTGGCTGCACTCGTTCACCCCAGTCACTTACTTATGTAAGCTCTTGGGGATTCACTCCCTTGCCGCCTTCCTGCAACTCGAATTATTTAGGGTATAAACCTTATTGATTAACAGACATTGGTGCTCGCTATGTTGAATATCCTGATTCAAGAAACAGATCAATTTTTTCACCATGGACTGCAGCGTTTCTTTATGGAATTCTTTTGGCGCAATTTTAAGCGACAGATCCATTTTGGTGATGAGCTAAGCTACGATAACGTCAGTACGGCGGATATTATCGTTATTACGTTATGCCATGGGGAGACGCTCACCTGTTTTCCTGAATTACAGGCGCGACAAAAAGGTATCGTGATAGGGCTGGTTGAGGATGCACTGCGTTTCTCTGTATTGCCGTCCTGTTTTCAGGATATTATTTTTATTCCCCGTAGTGCCTCGCTCGATCATCTAAGCCAGATATTGTTTATCGCCTGGTATCGCATGCGATCTCCCGGTTATATCTGGAAGAAAATAAGCTGTTCCGAGTGTCAGTATAAAATATTATCGCCGCAGCAAATTCGCATTATGGTGAATTTTTACAGGGGGTTATCGGTGGTGCAGATTGCCCGTGCGCTGAAGATGAGCGATAAAACCGTCTTTACGCATAAGTATATGATGATGCAAAAATTCAATCTGCGAAGTGATTTCGAACTGATGGCTCTGATTCGCAAAATGGTGGAGAAGAAGAGTCACCCGAACATGTTGCGTGACTATCTGGTCAATAATTATGGATAATGTGCCCCTTTGATGCAGTGAATTACAAAACATAGTGCACGGTTATGCACCTATAGAATAGCGTGTGCGTCATGGTACTTTTTATGCTTTATATAATGACGCCTTCGCTATGCAAATTCATAAAACCATCAAGCCGATTTTTGTCTGTAAGTTTCAGTGTGTTGGGCCCGAGTGCTTAATGTCATGCTGTCGTGGCTGGACGATCAATATTGATAAGAAAACCCACCAGAAATATGTCCTCTCCTCACACGCAGGCATTGCTGCCATTGCCAAAGAGAATCTCATCCTTCAGCGAAAGGGCAAGAGCAACTATTCCAGAGTCAGGCTCAACGAAAAAGGGGACTGTCCTTTTATCGATGAAAACAAGCTCTGCATGGTACACCGCGATTTAGGGGAAGAGGCGCTCTCGCATACCTGTAGCACCTATCCCCGGAGTTCAACCCGCTATCAGGATGAGACACGGCATACGATGACGCTCTCCTGTCCGGAAGTGGTGCGACGCGTGCTGTTTGACCCGGATGCCATGCTGCTTCAGGAGCAGGATGAGTTAGTGGCGCGTTACAAAACAAACCTGATTGGGCAGCGTCAGTCTGTCTCGCAGACGCAGCAGGTGATCCATCTTTTTGCCTGGAATTTAATCCAGTCGCCTTCCCGTAACATTGAAGAGAATTTAATGGCGCTGGCACAGTTTATTCTCTGTCTTCAGCACGTTAATTTTGATTTGCATAATAAATTTTCTGAAGTGGAAAATTTCTACGGGGCGTTACTCAATGAACTTCAGAGCGGCAAATCGCTGATCGATTCCGGTAATCTGGCCAATTCAAACGCGATGAAATATCTGGCTTTGTCCGTGATGGGGACCAACGTGGCGAAAGATTCGGCCCGGGACGGTTTTATTCTTGAAGGGCATCAGCAAATTGCCGCGTATCTGAATATTGCCGGTTCAGACGACGCTGCTGAACTGGAGGCGAAGTTCGACAAGATTAATCAGCAGTGGCATAAATTGTGTGAGGATTCCTGTTTGTCAGAACCTTACGTGTTACGAAATTATCTGCTGTATAAACTCTACAGCAGCTATTTCCCCGGCAAAAATACGGCAACCGTCATGCGTCAGTTTTATCGTGTGGTGCTGGACTTTTTCTATGTCAAATTCATTCTCAGCGTAAAATCGATGCAGGGTGAAATCGACCAGCAGGTAGTGATGAAAACCATCGCCAGCCTTTCAGAAAAGACCATGCACAATAGCACCATAGATGCGCGCATGGACTTTGCGATTGATAAAATCAACGGCGGCGATGATTTATCCTGCCTGTTGTTGATTGGATAAACGCGCAAGAGGCCGGGTACGCACAGCGTTACCCGGCTTTTTCCTCAGACATTCACCGCATCGATCAGCCGCGATTTCATGGACTGATACGCAGACGCCGCAAAGTCCTCCGCCCAGCGCTGATCCTCAATCGCCTCCAGTTGCACCGCGCAATACTTTGTTTCCGGCGTTTTGGAGATAGGGTCGAGGTTATCCTGTGTCAGCTCATTGCAGGCGCCAATCCACCACTGATAGGTCATATAGACGGCCCCGGCGTTGATACGCTCGCTGATGCTGGCGCGGGTAATCACTTTGCCGCGACGCGAACGCACCCACACCAGCTGTCCGTCGGTAATACCCAGTTTGTCCGCATCGGCAGGGTTCATTTGCACCCGGCCCGGCTCGTCGGCCAGACTTTGCAGCGCGGCGCAGTTCCCGGTCATGGAGCGGCAGGAGTAGTGTCCCACTTCACGTACGGTACAGAGCACCAGCGGATAGTCGTCATCAGGCGTTTCAGCCGGCGCGCGCCACGGTGCGGCAAAGAGCTGTCCCTTACCGCTCGGGGTGTCAAACTGATTGTCTTTGTACAGGTACGGCGTGCCCGGATGATCCAGCGTCGGGCACGGCCACTGCACATGGCCCATTTCGCCCATTTTTTCATACGTTACGCCGTAGAAGAGCGGGCACAGCTCGCGCATCTCATCCCAGATCTGCTGGTTGGAGTCATAATGCATCGGGTAGCCCATCTCGGTGGCGAGCAGGCTGATGATTTCCCAGTCGCGCTTCACGTTGCCGCTGGCCTCAATGGCTTTGCCAAAACGCTGGAACCCACGGTCAGCACAGGTAAAGACGCCACCGTGTTCACCCCAGGAGGTGGCAGGGAGGAGAACGTCAGCCACCTCTGCCGTTTTGGTCATAAAGATGTCCTGAACCACGACAAAATCGAGCGCTTCAAAACCGCTGCGCACCAGGCCGAGATCGGCCTCAGTCTGAAGCGGGTCTTCGCCCATGATGTAATAGGCTTTGACCTTGCCCTCCAGCGCAAGGTGAGGCACTTCGGTAATGCGCGTTCCGACGCGATCGTCCATCGCCTTAACGTCAATCCCCCAGGCATCGGCGAACTTCTGCCTGACCGCCGGATCGGTAACATCCTGATAGCCTGGGAACATATTCGGCAGAACGCCCATGTCACAGGCACCCTGTACGTTATTTTGACCGCGCACGGGCCCGACGCCGACGGCAGGTCGTCCAAGGTTACCGGTCAGCAGCGCCAGGCTTGAAAGCCCTTTGACCACATCGACGGCCTGACCAAACTGGGTCACGCCCATTCCCCACATCACGGTAGCGGAAGGGGCCGCCGCGAAGGTGCGCATCGCCTGGCGAACGTCACGGGCGGGAATACCGGTGAGATGTTCGACCTTCTCCGGCGCATAGTCTTTCACCGTCTGCCGGTAGGCCTCAAGCCCTTCCGTAAAACGCGCCACGTAGCTTTTGTCGTACAGCTCCTCTTCCAGCAGCACGTAGCCAAAGGCGTTAACCAGCGCCATGTTGCTGCCGTTTTTCAGCTGCAGATGTTGATCGGCGATGCGCGCCGTTTCAATGCGCCGCGGATCGCAGACGATAATTTTTGCGCCGTTTTCACGCGCTTTCAGCACGCGCCGGGCGACGATAGGGTGGGAGTCCGCGCAGTTGTAGCCAAATACCAGCAGGCATTTTGAGTTTTCAATATCGTTGATTGAATTGCTCATTGCGCCGTTGCCGAGCGTCTCCTGTAAACCGGCCACGGAAGGGCCATGACAGACGCGCGCGCAGCAGTCCACGTTGTTGGTGTTCAGCACCGCGCGGGCAAATTTTTGCATCACATAGTTTGTTTCATTGCCGGTTCCGCGGGAGGAACCGGTGGTCATGATTGACCGCGAACCGTGCTGCGCTTTAATGCTGCTGAGCTTGTGAGCGGTGTAGCGGATAGCCTCTTCCCAGGTAACGGGGGTGAATGCCTCGCCTTTGTGATAACGGATCATCGGCTGAGTCAGGCGCGGGGTGAGCAGACGGGTATCGTTGAGGAAGTCCCAGCCGTAAAATCCTTTCAGACACAAGGTGCCCTGGTTTGTTACCCCCTCTGCCGCTTCGGCACGGATGATACGGTTATTTTCAACGACAAGGTTTAATTTACAGCCTGCACCACAGTACGGGCAGACGCTGGCGATCTTTTTCATCAATAACAGACCTGTTAAGAAATGAAGCAAAGTTGACTGGAATACCCAGTCCCGTAAACGGAGAGTAGCAGGATCCGTGCCAGGATGACTTTGCTGGTTTTACAGGGTGTTATGCGGGGAGGGCGCGTGTCATCGTCAGGCCGATCGTCAGTTTTGACGATGACACGTTAGGTGCGTAGAGTGCAGGAACTTAGAGATCGTCCATCGTGTAGCCCACCACGATTTCCAGGGTCTTACGAATCACATCCGCCTGAACCACATCATTTGTGGCTTCCAGGGTCTGAATGAGCCAGAGGATGATCGCTTTATTTGACAAATGCCCCTCGGAGGCCAGAACACAGCGTACTGCAGTAGAAAAAATAGCGGACTCTTCAGCAAAACGATCGCCTGCGTGACGGAAGTATTCCGACAGCGCACTGTCTAAAAAAGCAGAATGGTATTCGGGTTGAAGCTGAATATTTTGTCTCATTTGTTCTCACCGTAGCTGTTAAATTGCAGTCAATGTATTTTTTTGGGATCGGACGGTTTTCCACTTCCAAATAACGGCACAACATTGTCTCTGTTATCGTTGAGAGGTCCCTCTCTGTTCGTTCGTCCTTGCGCGGTTCTGCGACGCGTAAATGCGATGCTGTTTGAGCCGATCTCGGCAATCACCACCGCAAGAGTCTCCCGCCGCCGGGGATCCTTTTCATGTTCTTTCATGCTCCGCAGACGCTGCAGCAATCCTTCGGTTGTCACTGGCCCCCGCTCTTTCAGAAGAGAGAGAACGGCTTCACCGATAAGCTGGTCGATCAGTCTGTCTGCGTTACTGCTATTCATCACGTTACCGTTCGAAGAGCAGACCAAGCAGCATGTGGTAATGCTCTTCCTCTTCCGGCCCATCGGCTCTTTCGAGGCGGCTGAGCAGTTTGGTACAGAGCGATTTGCGGTTAAGGTTTCGCCCGTCGCTGAGAATTTCGACAACCACCTGGCCCAGCGTCTCCTGTTGGGTAGGAAGCGCGGCCTTTTCGAAGTACTGTGCGATCGCTGCTGCGGAATCTGTGGCGTAACCTTTCTGCTGCATGTTTCGCTCCTGTAAAATTTTGTAATCACTAACGTTACATTTAAGGTATACATAATTCCTAAATCTGTACATTAAAAATGTACAGATTTTTTATATTTTTATGATATATTTTATAAAGTGCTTTATTTTCATGGTGTTATTTGGTTGTCATGAAGCGGTAACGTTACAGGGTATATTGTACAAAAAGGTCAGGTGCGGGTAAGTTGTACAGGGCGAAAAAATGTAGCATTAACTCCCGTAAATGGTTGAGATGTAAATTATTTGTCAGGCAATTAATATGCTATACATGATCCTTATCCACCTTTTTTGTGGCCAAAACCCTAACCCTCAGGAATAGCATGCTCACAACCATCATTTACCGCAGTCATATCTGCGCGGACGTTCCAGTGAAAGCGCTGGAAGCAATGGTCGCTGCTGCCAATAGTAAAAACCGGCAATCCAATGTCACGGGGATCCTGCTGTTTAACGGCACACATTTTTTTCAGCTGCTTGAAGGGCCAGTGGAGCATGTTTCTGCCATCTATGAGCAGATCTGTAATGACCCGCGCCACCATAACGTGGTGGAGCTGATGCGCGATCACGGACCTGTCCGGCGTTTTGGTAACGTGGGAATGGAGCTTTTTGATTTGCGCCAGTTCGACAGGGATGAGGTGCTACAGCAGGTGCTCAACAAAGGGACGACGCGTTACAAGCTGACGTATAACGACCGCCCTCTGCAGTTTTTCCGCACGTTTGTCGAAGCCACGGAAAAAGCCAACTACTTTGAACTACCACCGGCGGATTCATGGGATTTCGTTCCCGAAGAGACGCGCCTGTCCGCGCAGCCCGAGGTGGTCGCGAAAGGGGCAGATTGCAGCTTTGCATTCCAGCCGATAGTCGATCCGTTTATGCAGCAGGTCGTCTCCTGGGAGGCACTACTCCGCTCCCCTGATGGCGGCTCGCCTGGCGTCTATTTCGCCAACCGCCCGCGTGACGAAGTGTATGCATCTGACTTGCAGAGCAAGCAGGTGGCGCTTTCCATGGCCAGCGCGCTGGGGTTACAGCACCAGACGTTATCTCTTAACCTGCTGCCCATGACGTTGGTTAACATTCCCAATGCCGTGGATTTCCTGCTCACCGCGATTGAAGCAAATGGGTTTGTGCCCGAGCAAATTGTGGTGGAGTTTACCGAAAGCGAAGCTATTTCCCGTTTTGATGAATTCGCGGATTCGGTCAGGCAGCTCAAAAGTGCGGGCCTCAGCGTGGCGATCGATCACTTTGGCGCCGGTTTTGCGGGGCTACAGCTGCTGGCTCAGTTCCAGCCGGACAGAATTAAGATTAATCGCGATCTGGTCGCGAACGTGCATAAAAGCGGTCCTCGACAGGCCATCATTCAGGCGATTATCAAATGCTGTTCCTCGCTTGAGATCCAGTTCTGCGCGGTGGGTGTGGAGAAGGCGGAAGAGTGGATGTGGCTGGAGTCCGCGGGAATTTCCCAGTTCCAGGGACATCTTTTTGCCAGCCCCCGGCACGGCGGTATTCCGGCTATTGCGTGGCCAGAGAAAAAATTCGAGTTCTGATAAAGCTGTACACAATCGGGCAGAGTTAACTGTACGACTGGCAAATTTTATACAACAATGTATTGACAGGTGAAGGGAAGAGCACCCCATTCACCTGGTCAAAATGCGGCCTTAGTTATACAAATGGTGTGTACAATCTGATAAGGTTGGTGCAGTTAGGTATGGAAGTTCTGAGCGTGAGGGAGTTAATGGCCTATTACAGTATCGGCGAAGTGGCCGAACGATGCGGTATCAACCCCGTTACGCTGCGTGCCTGGCAGCGCCGTTATGGATTGTTGAAGCCGCAGCGAAGCGAAGGGGGTCATCGTCAGTTTGACGATGAAGATATCCTGCGCATTGAAGAGATCAAACGCCTGATGAAAACCGGCGTTTCGGTCGGAAAAGTAAAAGCCTTACTGGAAAACAAGGAAGTGTTGACGCAGGGTAACTGGGTCTCTTTCCAGGAAGAGATGATGACCGTTCTGCGTTACGCCAGCCCGGCAAAGCTGCGCGCCAAAATAGGTGAGTTCCGCCGCGATCACGCGATGGATGCGTTGATTGACAATATTATCTCTCCCGTCCGTCAGCGAATGAACCAGGACCAAAACACCGTACGTCACATGGCGAGCCTGTTTGATGGCGTACTGATCGAATTCGCGATTGCAAGTCTGGCGGAGTCCCGCAAGAAAGCCGGAAAAGACGCTCTCCTTATTGGATGGGAATGCGATGACCGCACCCCTCTGTGGCTGGAAGCTGCGCGCTTATCGCAGAAGGGCTGGCACATAGACGTGCTGGCAGAACCGATTGACTCACCGCGTCCCGAGCTTTTCCCCGGGCAAAAAATCTTCGTCTGGACGGGGAAATTGCCAACGCCTCGCCAGCAGGAACAGCTAGATCACTGGCGTGAGCAGGGGTTTGCTGTCTCATTTCATCACGGATCCTGAGAGGCCTTAAGGGCCTTTTTTTGTTTTTGTTCTTTTCCTCACCAAAACTATCTCAAAAATAGGCATTTCCGATGCATATTTTACTTTTCTCCTCTCCGTCATAAATGTCGTGACGAAATGCATTATTAATCAATGCATTGAACAAATAAATCCATCCTGCCTGCATCCTTCCACAGGGTCTATGCTTAATAAAAGTAGCCAAAAAGGGCGGTTTAGATGAATGCCCCTGCTGACAGAGGGTTGAAGTGATAATCGTTATCACTAACATGGTGTTATACCCTGATGGCTTATCAGATGAGGTGGACCTATGGAACTGCATTCAGAAATCTTTAATCCTGCCGATTTTGCCTGGCGCGGTTTAACGCTCACACCGGCGGCGGCGGCACATATTCACGAGCTGGTGGCGAAAAAGCCCGAGATCCTCGGCGTGCGTTTAGGTGTCAAACAGACCGGGTGCGCAGGCTTCGGTTACGTGCTCGACACCGTTACCGAACCCGAGAAAGATGACCTGGTATTCGAAACGGACGGAGCAAAATTGTTCGTCGCGCTGCAGGCCATGCCGTTTATCGACGGCACCGAAGTGGACTACGTCCGCGAAGGCTTAAACCAGTTATTCAAATTTCATAACCCGAAAGCCCAGAACGAATGCGGCTGCGGCGAAAGCTTTGGGGTATAGGCGGTACTATGTCTCGTAATACTGAAGCAACGAGTGATGTGAACACCTGGAGCGGCGGACACCTGAATTATAAAGAAGGGTTCTTCACCCAGCTGCAGACGGATGAACTGGCGAAAGGCATTAATGAAGATGTCGTTCGGGCGATCTCGGCGAAACGTAATGAACCCGAGTGGATGCTGGAATTTCGCCTGAGCGCTTTTCGGGCATGGCTGGAGATGGAAGAACCGCACTGGCTGAAAGCGCACTATGACAAGCTGAACTATCAGGATTACAGCTACTACTCCGCGCCCTCCTGCGGCAGCTGTGATGACACCTGCGCCTCGCAGCCCGGCGCGGTGCAGCAAACCGGTGCCGATAACAGCTTCCTCAGTAAAGAGGTTGAAGAAGCCTTTAACCAGCTCGGCGTCCCTGTTCGCGAAGGCAGAGAGGTGGCGGTGGACGCCATCTTTGACTCCGTGTCGGTGGCCACAACCTATCGTGAAAAGCTGGCGGAGCAGGGGATTATCTTTTGCTCCTTCGGCGAAGCCATTCACGATCATCCGGAACTGGTGAAAAAGTACATCGGGACCGTGGTGCCCTCTAACGACAACTTCTTTGCGGCGCTCAACGCAGCGGTCGCCTCCGACGGCACCTTTATCTACGTGCCGAAAGGGGTACGTTGCCCGATGGAGCTCTCGACCTATTTCCGCATCAACGCCGAAAAAACCGGTCAGTTCGAACGCACGATTCTGGTGGCAGACGAAGGCAGCTACGTTAGCTACATCGAAGGGTGCTCCGCCCCGGTCCGCGACAGTTACCAGCTGCACGCGGCGGTGGTAGAGGTCATCATCCATAAAGACGCCGAGGTGAAATACTCGACGGTGCAAAACTGGTTCCCCGGCGACGGCAATACCGGCGGCATCCTTAACTTCGTCACCAAGCGCGCGCTGTGCGAAGGTGAAAACAGCAAGATGTCATGGACCCAGTCAGAAACCGGCTCTGCCATCACCTGGAAATACCCGAGCTGCATCCTGCGCGGGGATAACTCCATAGGTGAGTTTTACTCGGTGGCGCTCACCAGCGGCCATCAGCAGGCGGATACCGGCACCAAGATGATCCACATTGGTAAAAACACCAAATCGACCATCATCTCGAAAGGTATCTCTGCCGGGCACAGCCAGAACAGCTATCGCGGGCTGGTGAAAATCATGCCGACGGCCACCAATGCGCGAAACTTTACTCAATGTGACTCAATGCTGATTGGCGCAGACTGCGGCGCACACACCTTCCCGTACGTTGAGTGTCGAAATAACACCGCCCAGCTTGAGCATGAGGCGACGACGTCACGAATTGGGGAAGATCAGCTCTTCTACTGCCTGCAGCGCGGGATCAGCGAAGAAGATGCCATCTCAATGATCGTAAACGGCTTCTGTAAGGACGTGTTCTCTGAACTACCGCTGGAATTTGCCGTTGAAGCCCAGAAACTCCTCGCCATTAGTCTTGAACACAGCGTCGGTTAAGGAAAGCACATGTTAAGCATTAAAGATTTACAGGTTAGCGTTGAAGACAAAGCCATCCTGCGTGGCCTCAATTTTGACGTTAAGCCGGGTGAAGTTCACGCCATCATGGGACCGAACGGTTCCGGGAAAAGTACGCTTTCTGCGACGCTGGCGGGACGCGAAGATTATGAAGTGACCCACGGCTCGGTCGAGTTTAACGGCAAAGATCTGCTGGAAATGTCCCCGGAAGATCGCGCGGGAGAGGGCATCTTTATGGCCTTCCAGTACCCGGTAGAAATTCCGGGCGTCAGTAACCAGTTCTTCCTCCAGACGGCGCTGAATGCGGTGCGCAAGTATCGCGGCCTGGAGGCGCTGGACCGCTTCGACTTCCAGGACCTGATGGAAGAGAAGATCAAGCTGCTGAAAATGCCGGAAGATCTGCTGACGCGTTCGGTGAACGTTGGCTTTTCCGGCGGCGAGAAAAAGCGTAACGACATCCTGCAGATGGCGGTTCTGGAGCCCGAGCTGTGCATTCTGGATGAGACCGACTCCGGTCTGGATATCGACGCCCTGAAGATTGTCGCTGACGGGGTGAACTCCCTGCGCGACGGCAAGCGTTCGTTCATTATCGTCACCCACTACCAGCGCATTCTGGACTACATCAAACCGGATTACGTTCACGTGCTTTACCAGGGACGTATTGTGAAATCCGGTGATTTCACGCTGGTTAAACAACTGGAGGAGCAGGGCTATGGCTGGCTTACCGAACAGCAGTAATGCGCTCCAGCAGTGGCACCGGCTGTTTGAAGCCCAGGGCGGCACGCGCTCTGAACAGGCACAGCAGCATCTGCAGCAGATGTTGCGGCTCGGCCTGCCGACGCGTAAGCATGAGAACTGGAAATACACCCCGCTTGATGGCCTGCTGAACGCTGAGTTTGTGACTCGTCTGGCGGATATTACCCCGGCGCAGCGCGACGCGCTGGCGCTGAATGTTGATGCCCTGCGTCTGGTGTTTGTCGATGGTCAGTTCCGCCCCGAGCTGAGCGACACGCTCAAGGAGAGCGGATTTGAGGTTGAGATTAACGACGATCGCCAGCGCCTGAGTGCTCCGGTTCAGCCTGAAGTCTTCCTGCACCTGACTGAGAGCCTGGCCCGCGGCGTGACGCATATCCGCGTGAAGCGTAATCATCGTCCGGCAAAACCGCTGCTGCTGATGCATATCACCCAGGGTCTGGACGGCGATGAAATTAACACTGCGCACTATCGCCACCATCTTGAGCTGGCGGAGGGGGCGGAGGCCACGGTAATCGAACATTACGTCAGCCTCAGCGACACCCGCCACTTTACCGGGTCGCGCCTGACGATGAACGTCGCCGCCAACGCCCAGCTTCACCACGTCAAGCTGGCGTTTGAGAACCCGCAGAGCCACCACTTTGCCCATAATGACATTGTGCTGGGTCAGGATGCCGCGGCGTACAGCCATAGCTTCCTGCTTGGCGGAGCGGTGCTGCGCCATAACACCAGCACGCAGCTTAACGGTGAAAACACCACGCTGCGCATCAACAGCCTGGCGATGCCGGTTAAATCAGAAGTGTGCGACACGCGTACCTGGCTGGAGCACAACAAAGGTTACTGCAACAGCCGTCAGCTGCACAAAACCATCGTCAGTGATAAAGGGCGCGCGGTGTTTAACGGCCTGATTAACGTGGCTCAGCACGCCATTAAAACCGACGGGCAAATGACCAACAACAATCTGCTGTTAGGTCGTCTGGCGGAAGTGGACACCAAACCGCAGCTGGAGATCTACGCCGACGACGTGAAATGCAGCCACGGCGCGACGGTCGGGCGGATCGACGACGAACAGATGTTCTACCTGCGTTCCCGCGGTATCGACCAGCAGGCGGCGCAGAAAATGATTATCTATGCGTTTGCCGCCGAACTGACGGAAGCGCTGCACGATGGTCAGTTAAAACAGCAGGTGCTGGCGCGTATTGGCCAGCGTTTGCCTGGAGGCGAAGCATGAGTTTTCTCGTCGAGAAAGTGCGGGCAGATTTCCCGGTTCTGACCCGTGAAGTAAACGGTCTTCCTCTGGCCTATCTGGACAGCGCGGCCAGCGCGCAAAAGCCGAATCAGGTGGTGGATGCGGAAGCCGAGTTCTATCGTCACGGTTATGCCGCCGTACACCGGGGGATCCATACGCTCAGCGCAGAAGCCACCCAGCGTATGGAGAATGTGCGTACGCAGATTGCCGCCTTCCTCAATGCACGTTCACCCGAAGAGCTGGTGTTTGTGCGCGGCACGACGGAGGGGATCAACCTTGTCGCCAACAGCTGGGGCAACGCGCAGGTCCACGCGGGGGATAACATTATCATCACCCAGATGGAGCACCACGCCAATATCGTGCCATGGCAGATGCTCTGCGAGCGCGTTGGCGCGCAGTTGAGGGTAATCCCGCTCAACGTCGACGGGACGCTGCAGCTTGAGCAGCTTGACGCCTTGCTGGATGACCGCACGCGGCTGGTGGCGGTCACCCAGGTCTCCAACGTGCTGGGGACTGAAAACCCGGTGGCAGAGATTGTAGAAAAAGCCCATCAGGCGGGCGCGAAGGTGCTGATTGACGGTGCTCAGGCGGTGATGCACCACGCGGTTGACGTCCAGGCGCTGGACTGCGATTTCTACGTCTTTTCGGGCCACAAGCTCTATGGGCCGACCGGGATTGGCGTGCTGTATGTGAAAGAAGACATCCTGCAGGCGATGCCGCCGTGGGAAGGGGGCGGGTCGATGATCGCCACCGTTAGCCTGACGGAAGGCACCACCTATGCCCGCGCGCCGTGGCGTTTTGAGGCGGGTACGCCCAACACCGGTGGGATTATCGGTTTGGGGGCGGCGGTTTCTTATGTCTCCGCAATCGGCCTTGATAGCATTCAGGAGTACGAACAGCTGCTGATGCACTATGCGCTTGCGGAGCTTGCCAGCGTGCCGGATCTGACCCTCTACGGACCTGCCGACCGGCAAGGGGTGATCGCGTTTAATCTCGGGAAGCACCACGCCTATGACGTGGGCAGTTTCCTCGATAATTACGGCGTAGCGGTCCGTACCGGGCACCATTGCGCCATGCCGCTGATGGCGTTTTACCAGGTACCGGCAATGTGCCGCGCGTCGCTGGTGATGTACAACACAACGGAAGAGGTCGACAGGCTGGTGGCGGGGCTAAAACGCATTCACCAG
This sequence comes from Lelliottia nimipressuralis, assembly GCF_004402045.1. Taxonomy (GTDB): domain Bacteria; phylum Pseudomonadota; class Gammaproteobacteria; order Enterobacterales; family Enterobacteriaceae; genus Enterobacter; species Enterobacter chinensis. The sequence goes on from NZ_SOMG01000030.1 coordinate 266,463, forward strand.
CTGCTGGGCTAACGGAGAAGCGAAAGATGGCAGAGCTGCCTGACAAAGATAAATTACTGCGTAACTTCTCGCGTTGCGCAAACTGGGAAGAGAAGTATCTCTATATCATTGAGCTGGGACAGCGCTTAGCGCCGCTCGGCGAAGAGGCGCATAGCCCGGAGAATAGTATTCAGGGCTGTCAGAGCCAGGTGTGGATTGTCATGACGCAGTCGGAGGACGGCACTGTCGAATTGCACGGCGACAGCGATGCGGCAATTGTAAAAGGGCTTATTGCGGTCGTCTTTATTCTTTATCACCGGATGTCGGCGCAGGATATTGTCGCGTTCGACGTCCGCCCGTGGTTTGAAAAAATGGCCCTGACCCAACACCTCACCCCGTCCCGTTCTCAGGGACTGGAAGCGATGATTCGCGCCATCCGCGCCAAAGCTGCAATCCTTAGCTAGACTAACAGAACAGCATTCATTCTGTTTCGCGAGGTGGTTCCCGCCTCGCTGGTTTTTCAGCTTTCTGGCATTCTGCCAGTGAATAAGGAATCTCAGCATGAAGCGCGCGTCTCTAATAACTCTATTACTCCTCAGTTCGCTCGGTGCACTTAATTCGGCCCGCGCGATGGACTATCCGTTGCCGCCCGCAGGCAGTCGTCTGATTGGGCAAAATCAAACCTACACGATACAGGAAGGGGATAATAAGCTGCAGACCATCGCCCGCCGGTTTAATACCGCGGCGCAGGTGATCCTGGAAACGAACAATACTATTGCGCCGGTCAACCCTGCGCCGGGAACCGTGATTACCATCCCATCCCAGATGCTGCTGCCGGACACGCCGCGCGAGGGTATTGTGGTTAACCTCGCCGAGCTTCGGCTCTACTACTTCCCCCCTGGAGAAAACATTGTTCAGGTTTTCCCGCTCGGCATCGGACAGCTGGGGCTTGAAACACCGGTCACGACCACGCGCGTGAGCCAGAAAATCCCTAATCCCACCTGGACACCCACACCGGGCATCAGAGCACGCTCTCTGGAGCAGGGAATTAAACTGCCTCCGGTAGTACCTGCCGGGCCAAATAACCCTCTGGGACGCTTCGCACTGCGTTTAGGTGTGGGCAATGGGGAATATCTGATCCACGGCACCAGCGCGCCGGACAGCGTCGGTCTGCGGGTCAGTTCCGGCTGTATGCGGATGAATGCCCCGGATATTAAAGCCCTGTTCGAACAGGTACGGGTGGGCACACGCGTACAGATTATCAATGAACCGGTGAAGTTCTCCGTTGAGCCGGATGGCAAACGCTATATTGAAGTCCACCGTCCGCTGGCGCAGGCAGAGGGAGAAAACCCACAGGTCTCGCCAATTACCCATTCCGCAGACTTTGCGAGCTTTGTTTCTCAGTCTGGAAGCGATAAGGCGCTTATTAATAAAGCCCTGTCACGCCGTGCCGGGATCCCGGTTGTCGTGTCGTCGGGTAGCGTCCCGTCAGCCAGTAATAACGTGTTGTCTGTGCAGAACAGTCGGGTGCCTGCAGCGGTAGCGGAAAATGAAGGGGAGAAGGTGATGCAGTAGGGGTTTGACGCAGGCAAAAAAAATGGCGCACAATGTGCGCCATTTTATTAACAGGTACTATTACTTACGGTATTTAGTAGCCTGGTTGTCCAGACGCTGGTTAGCGCGAGCTGCGTCGTCTTTAGCAGCCTGAACGTCGGAACGCATTGCGTTCACGTCGTTGCTCAGCTGGTCAACTTTAGCGTTCAGAGTCTGAACGTCAGAAGACAGCTGATCGATTTTAGCGTTGCTGGAGCAACCAGCCAGCAGAGTAGAACCCAGGATTACCGCGCCCAGTACCAGTTTAGTACGATTCATTATTAATACCCTCTAGATTGAGTTAATCTCCATGTAGCGTTACAAGTATTACACAAAGTTTTTTGGGTTGAGAATATTTTTTTGATGGGAATACACCTATTTTTGATCGTTCGCTCAAAGAAGCATCGAATCAGCCCTTTTCGGGCAAAAATCTAAGGAAAAAAAGGCATTTATCATCGGATTCATCTTAGATAATTCGCAATTAAATAGAAAAACCCGATTTGCTTTTTGAATGACTTTGGCTAATGCGAGGAATAAAAAAAGCGCCCGGAGGGCGCTTTTAATCAAAATTAATTCGTTCGGGAATTATTACAGCACGTGAACAGATGCGGTATTGGTCGTTCCGCTTGGTACCAGCGCACCAGAAACCATGACCACAACGTCCCCTTTTTGTGCCAGACCACGATCAACCAGCTCCAGCGCAACTTCTTTACCCAGACGGTAGAAATCATCGGTAGAAGCGATCTCTTTCACCAGGTGAGGGATCACGCCTTTGCTCAGTACCAGCTGGCGGGCAGTGGTTTCGTTGGTGGTCAGCGCCAGGATAGTCGCATCCGGGAAGTATTTACGCACGGCACGAGCAGATTTACCGCCCTGAGTGGCAACCACGATCAGTGGCGCTTCCAGTTTCTCAGCCGTTTCTACTGCACCGCGGCACACCGCTTCGGTGATGCGCAGCTTGCGGCTGTCGTTGTTGTAGTCCAGACGGCTCTTCATTACGCGGTCGGTACGTTCGCAGATGGTGGCCATGATGGACACTGCTTCCAGCGGATATTTACCTTTCGCGGATTCGCCGGACAGCATAACGGCATCCGTACCATCGAGGATGGCGTTAGCCACGTCGCCTGCTTCAGCGCGGGTTGGGCGTGGGTTTTTGATCATGGAGTCCAGCATCTGCGTTGCGGTGATAACCACTTTACGCGCGCGAACGCATTTCTCGATCATCATCTTCTGCGCGAAGATCACTTCTTCAACCGGGATTTCAACGCCCAGGTCGCCACGGGCAACCATAATGCCGTCAGACGCTTCGAGGATTTCGTCGAAGTTGTTCAGGCCTTCCTGGTTTTCAATTTTGGAGATGATCTGGATCTTCTCGCCGCCGTGCGCTTTCAGGTGCTCGCGGATTTCAACCACGTCGGAACGTTTACGGATGAAGGAAGCAGCAACGAAGTCAACGCCTTGCTCGCAACCGAAGATCAGGTCTTGTTTGTCTTTTTCAGCCAGCGCTGGCAGCGCGATGGAAACGCCCGGCAGGTTAACGCCTTTGTTCTCGCCCAGGTCGCCGTTGTTCAGCACTTTACAGATAACCTTGTTACCTTCGATAGCGGTGACTTCCATACCGATCAGACCATCGTCTACCAGCACGGTGTTACCAACGGACAGGTCGCTGGTGAAGCCTTCATAGGTCACTGCAACGATTTCATTGTTGCCGACCACGGATTTGTCGGTGGTGAAAGTGAAGGTCTGGCCCGCTTTCAGAGAAACGTCGTTACCGCCTTCCAGTTTGATGGTACGGATTTCTGGACCTTTGGTGTCCAGCAGGATGGCGGCTTTTTTACCGGTCTTGCTCATCACGTTGCGCAAGTTCTGGATACGCTGACCGTGTTCTGCGTAGTCACCGTGGGAGAAGTTCAGACGCATCACGTTCATGCCGGCGTCCAGCATTTTGGTCAGCATCTCTTCAGATTCGGTTTTCGGGCCGATAGTACAAACAATTTTCGTCTTTTTCATGACAGTCTTAGTCTTTAAGTTGGGAAGGATATGGAAATCTCGCTCCGGGGGCGCACCGCCGCGGAGTCAAACCTGTGTTGCAAAAGAGTATATGACACGCACTAAGGATAGGAGACATCAAATGAGCGTGCAGAAGAAAGTGTGCCTGAGTGACAGCCCAACGAAGGAGAGGAGAAGTTGTACGTTGTTTTTTGTATTCCAAGCGCTGAAACCATTCACCAGGGATTAGGCGCGCATTATACGCTGGTTTTAAGATAAAAGGAAAATGGAAACGGTGTTTCAGAAATAATCTGTGCAGTTTCACATAATATTGTTATCAAGGCGTTAAGCCATGATGACAACTTATGGCGGCAGGTGATTGACCTGCCGCATTTTGCTTATTTTTGCAGCGCCTGGCTGAGGTCGGCAATCAGGTCTTTCGGATCTTCAATCCCCACCGACAGGCGGATCAGCTGCGGTACAATGCCGTTTGCCAGCCGTTGCTCAAGCGGAATTGAGGCGTGCGTCATGCTGTAAGGCTGGCTCACAAGACTTTCCACGCCGCCCAGGCTTTCCGCGAGGGTAAACAATTTCAGGTTGCGGATCACTTCCGTTGCGCGTTGCGCATCGCCTTTTACCACGACGGAAATCATCCCACCGGGCAGCGCCATCTGCGTGCGGGCAAGCTGATACTGCGGGTGCGATTCCAGGCCGGGATAGAATACTTTTTCGACCAGAGGATGTTGCTCGAGCCATTGCGCAATCGCCAGCGCGTTGGTGCTGTGCTTTTCGACGCGCAGCGCAAGGGTGCGAATACCACGCAGGGTCAGGAAGCTGCTGAACGGATCCAGTACGCCGCCCACCGCGTTTTGCAGATAACCCAGCTTATCCGCCAGTTCCTTGTTGTCCCCGACAATCGCCAGTCCGGCCACCACGTCTGAGTGGCCGTTCAGGTATTTGGTGGCGGAGTGCACCACGATATCGAAACCCGACTCCAGCGGACGGTGGATAACCGGCGACGCGAAGGTGTTATCCGCCACGCTGATGACGTTATGACGACGGGCGATTGCCGCAATAGCCGCCAGATCCGCCAGCTTTAGCAGCGGGTTGGTTGGCGTTTCGACCCACACCATGCGGGTTTCCGGACGAATGGCGGCCTCAAGCCCGGCCAGGTCGTCCGGTTTAACCCAGCTGACCTGCAGGCCGGTGCTGCGCTTGCGCACGTTTTCAATCAGGCGATACGTCCCGCCGTAAACATCATCAATGGCGACAATGTGGCTGTCTTTATCCAGCAGTTCGAGCACCGTGGAAATAGCCGCCAGACCGGAAGCAAACGCGTAGCCGCGCGTGCCGCCTTCCAGTTCGGCGATGGCGGTCTCCAGCGCGTGGCGAGTCGGGTTGCCGCTGCGGGAATATTCATAGCCGGTATGTTCTCCGGGAGAGGGTTGCGCAAACGTCGAGGTGGCGTAAATCGGCGGCATCACCGCGCCGTGCTGATCGTTGAACTCGCCGCTGTGGACGCTCAGGGTTGCCAGGTTTTTCATCATCTATTCCTTTATTGCTGTAGGCGGTTGCGCCATGCGGTCAGCACGTCGCTGCGCGTAATCAGACCCAGAAAGCGGTCATTGTCATTAATCACGGCCACCAGACCGCGGTCGAAGATGGCGTTCAGGGCGCTTTCCGGGGCGTGTTTATCAAGGAACTCCACCTGACGCGTCATGGCCGCCGTCACCGGAAGCGCGAAGCGATCGCCGTCGCCGCCGATATGCCGCAGAAGATCCCATTCGTCGATAATGCCCACCACCTTGCCGTTCTCCAGCACCGGCAGCTGGGAAATGTCATACAGACGCATGCGCGCCAGTACGGTAGAAAGCGTGTCATCCGGAGCGGCGGTAACGGTGGCGCCTTCATCGTGACGCAGGGCGATGTAGTCGGAGAGATCGCCTGCCTGCGGGCGTGCGATCAGCCCTTGCTGACGCATCCAGTCATCGTTGAACATCTTCGAGAGATATTTGTTGCCGCTGTCGCAGGCGAAGGTCACCACGCGTTTCGGCGTGGTCTGCGCCTGGCAATACTTCAGCGCGGCCGCCAGCAGCGTGCCGCTGGAGGAGCCCGCAAGAATGCCTTCCGTTTTCAGTAGATCGCGCGCGGTGGTGAACGCTTCGCGGTCGGTGATGCGCCAGGCGCGATTCACGCCTTCGATGTGGGCCAATGGAGGAATAAAGTCTTCACCGATCCCCTCAACCAGCCATGAGCCTGCATCGTGGTAACGTCCGGTTTCTACCTGGTCGGCCAGCACGGATCCGGCCGGGTCCGCGAGGATAAACTCCGTGTGCGGAGAATGCTCGGCGAACCACGCCTGCAGGCCGCCCAGCGTACCGCCAGAACCGACGCCCACCACGATGGCGTCGATCTTGCCGTCAAGCTGCTCATACAGTTCCGGTGCCGTGGTGGTACGGTGTGCCAGCGGGTTGGCTTCGTTATTGAACTGATCAATGTAAAACGCGCCAGGCAGCTCATTGGCCAGACGCTGGGCGTAATCCTGGTAATAGGCGGGATGGCCCTTATTGACGTCGGAGCGGGTCAGCACCACCTGAGCCCCCAGCGCGCGCAGGTGGAAAATCTTCTCGCGGCTCATTTTGTCCGGCACCACCAGGATCAGCGAGTAGCCTTTCTGGGCGGCGATCAGGGCCAGGCCGAGACCGGTATTGCCCGCCGTTGCCTCAACGATCGTGCCGCCCGGCTGCAGCTGGCCGGTACGTTCCGCTTCGTTAATCATCGACATCGCCACGCGATCTTTAATAGAGCCGCCCGGATTCTGGTTTTCCAGCTTCAGAAACAGCGAGCAGGGACCGGTATCAAGCTTGTGCAGCTGGATAAGCGGAGTACGGCCAATCAGTTCGGTGACGGAGTGGTAAATCGTCATGATGTTTTCCTTTCTGGATGTCATGACGGGATGATAGGGCGGTGAAATTTCCGCAATAAAGAACCATTCACTGCCTTTTAGAACGGAAAGGAATATAAATGACGTTTTTGGATGTCAGGACAGCAAGACGTAAAGTTGTCTGGATGTGAGGATGGCTATACTGGCATAAAATGCTGCAAAAATGACCGTTTTTTGCGGGCGTGAGCCAGAAGATATGCATCTGGCAGATATTCATTGCTGAAATTGGTCTAAATGCTGCCCACCCGGTAAATCCGCTGTTTATTTCCGAAAGTTATAACACATTCTTTTTTGTTCATTTAAAAGCTGATAACGCCTGTTTACTATCGTTTAGACATCCATACTGCTAAACCGCCACGGGCGGCACGGATAACGAATAAGAATGATTGTACTGAGCAATATTTCGAAGGTTTTTGACAACGGAAAGGTGGCACTCACGGCCGTTGATAACGTCAATTTGACGATAGCACAGGGGCAGATATACGGGATTATCGGTTACAGCGGGGCAGGTAAAAGTACGCTTATTCGCCTGCTGAACGGTCTGGAAAAACCCAGCACCGGCAGCGTAACCATCAACGGGCAGAACATTTCTGCCGCTAAAGGTGAAGCCTTACGCCAGGCGCGTCTGAAGATCAGCATGGTGTTCCAGCATTTCAACCTGCTGTGGTCGCGTACGGTGAGTGAAAATATCGCTTTCTCCATGCAAATCGCCGGGGTATCTAAAGCTGACATTAAGGCCCGCGTGGCCGAGCTTATCGAACTTGTCGGTTTGAAAGGCCGCGAGCATGCGTACCCGTCACAGCTTAGCGGCGGGCAAAAGCAGCGCGTAGGTATTGCGCGTGCGCTGGCCAATAATCCCGATGTGCTGCTCTGTGATGAAGCCACGTCCGCACTCGACCCACAGACCACCGATCAGATCCTCGATCTGCTGCTGGACATTAACCGTCGTTTTAAACTGACCATCGTGCTGATCACGCACGAAATGCATGTGGTGCGCAAAATCTGCGACCGCGTGGCGGTGATGGAAAACGGCAAAGTGGTGGAAGAGGGGGACGTGCTGAGCGTCTTTACCCATCCACAGCAGCCGATCACCCGGCAGTTTGTCCGCCAGGTGAGTCAGTATGCCGAGGACGAAACCTTCAATACTGAACTGGCAAACGATCTGGAAGGCACGGTCATCAGGCTGACCTTTACCGGCCACAGCACGCATAAACCGGTTGTGGGTGAACTGACCCTGCGCTACGGCCTGACGTTTAACATTCTGCACGGAAAAATGACGCAAACCGCCCACGGCGTGTTTGGTCAGCTCTGGGTGCACGTCATGGCATCCGATGAACAACTGAACAATATCCTCGCCGACCTGAAGCACAGCGATATTGAAGGCGAGGTCGTTAAACATGGCTGAGGATCTCTTTCCGCATCTCAAGTGGGATCAACTCTGGGCGGCGACGCTGGAAACGCTGTACATGACCGCACTGTCCGGCGTGGCGACCTTTGTGTTGGGGATCGTGCTGGGCCTGGCGTTGTTTTTAACCGCGCGCGGCGGATTGTTTCACAACCGCACGGTCTATAGCGTCATTTCGATTGTGGTGAACGTGTTCCGCTCGATTCCGTTCATCATTCTGATTGTCCTGCTGATCCCGTTCACCAAGACCGTCGTGGGCACCATTCTTGGTGCCAACGCGGCACTGCCGGCGCTGATTGTGGGCGCCGCACCGTTCTACGCACGCCTGGTGGAGATTGCCCTGCGTGAAGTGGATAAAGGCGTGATAGAAGCGACGCGCTCGATGGGCGCGCGACTGAGCACGTTAGTGTTTCGGGTTTTACTGCCGGAATCATCACCTGCACTGGTATCAGGAATTACGGTAACGCTGATTGCGCTGGTGAGCTACAGCGCCATGGCGGGGGTGATTGGCGCCGGTGGTTTGGGAAATCTGGCTTATCTGGAAGGATTCCAGCGCAACCATGGTGACGTCACGCTGGTGGCAACGGTGACCATTCTGATCATCGTTTTCATTATCCAGTTCTGCGGCGACGCCATTACTTCTCTGTTAGATAAACGCTAATAAATACACACAGGAACCACATCATGAAAAAGACACTGACACTGATCGCCGCAGCAACCCTGAGCGCCCTGAGCTTCGCCTCCTGGGCTGATACCCTGACCGTGGGGGCATCCAACACGCCGCACGCCGAAATTCTGGAGCAGGCAAAGCCGATTCTGGCGAAGCAGGGTATCGACCTGGAGATCAAACCTTTCCAGGACTACATTCTGCCCAACACCGCGCTGGCCGGGCGTGACATTGACGCCAACTATTTCCAGCACATTCCATACCTTAACAGCGTGCTGAAAGATCACGCGGGCGATAAGGATTACGATTTTGTCAGCGCGGGCGCGATCCACATTGAGCCCATCGGCATTTACTCCAAAAAATACAAGTCGCTGAAGGACCTGCCGGAAGGCGGCAAGATCATCATGCGCGACGCCGTTTCTGAAGAGGGCCGCATTCTCTCTATCTTCGAGAAAGAGGGCGTGATCAAGCTCAAGCCGGGCATCGACAAAGTGACCGCGCGCATCAGCGACATCGTGGAGAACCCGAAAAAACTGAAGTTCACGCCTAACGTGGAAGCGTCCCTGCTGCCGCAGATGTACAACAACAACGAAGGCGATGCGGTGGTGATTAACGCCAACTACGCGATTGACGCTGGTCTGGATCCGGTTCATGACCCGATTGCCGTTGAGAGCGGTGAAAATAACCCGTACGCCAACATCATTACCGTTCATCGCGGTGACGAGAAGAAGAAAGATATCGTCGCGCTGGTGAACGTGCTGCACTCGAAAGAGATTCAGGACTGGATCCGCACTAAGTACAAAGGCGCGGTCATTCCAGTAAACAACTAATTAGCTGATTTTACAGATGAAGCCCGGCGAGTCTCTCGCCGGGCTTCTTTTTTGTATCCGGCAGGAGAATCATTTAAGCTCAACGTTTAAAAGGCAATGGAGTGATGACGATGGGTAATGTTACCAAAGATGAAGCGCTGTACCAGGAGATGTGCCGGGTGGTCGGAAAGGTCGTTCTGGAGATGCGTGATTTAGGGCAGGAGCCAAAGCATATTGTCATTGCCGGGGTGCTGCGTACGGCGCTGGCGAACCAGCGCGTACAGCGTAGCGCGTTAACCACGCAGGCGATGGAAACGGTAGTTAAAGCGCTGGCCGGGTAATGCGCCAGCGCTTCGCAAACTGCTCAAGCGAGCAGCAGAGCAGGTAGTAGACCACGCCCGTAAAGATAAAAATGGCCGCCGGGTAGATTTGCACCCGGTTGTTGACCTGTCCTGCCACCGTGGTCAGTTCTGGTACGTTCACGATAAACGCCAGCGACGTATCCTTCAGCAGGCTGATAAAAATACCCACCAGCGACGGCAGAATATTCCTCAGCGCCTGCGGCAGCAGTACGCGCCACAGCGTTTGCTGGGTGCTGAACCCCTGAGACAGCGCGGCTTCATACTGCCCGGACGGCAGCGCGTTAAGCCCGGCCAGCACCGAGTGCATTACGGTTGCCGCCGTAAACCAGGCCAGGGCCAGCGTGACGGTCAGCGCCCCCGGCAGGTCGCCCCCGGTGATGAGCGGCAGGAGATACCACATCCAGAAAATCACGAAGATAAGCGGGATACCGCGAATCAGCTCAGCCCACAAAAAGAGGGCGTTACGCACGAGCCCGGTAAAGCGCCAGGCCAGACACGCGAGCGCAACTCCACCGGGCAGGGCGATGACCGCTGCGCCAATCGCCATCATTAACGAGAGCAATACGCCACCCGGTTCACCGGTTGCCGCACGCCCCCACAGCAGATAGTCAATGTTATCGGCAATGACATTAAGTCCGGCAATCATGTTTTTCACTCCCTGAGGTGACGACGATCGGGCTTTTATGTTTCGCTTGAGGTCCGATGCGAACCAGCACCATCCCCATCACCAGACCGGTCAGGAGATAGAGTGCGGTACCGAGGGTAAATGCCTCCAGCGCGTGCGCGTTATAGCTCTCAATCTGCCTGACCTGATAGGTCAGTTCGGCAAAGCCAATCCCGCTGGCGAGCGAGGAGAGCTTCATCAGATTAAGATACTGCCCCACAACCGGCTGCCAGGCGTTGGCCAGCCCCTGCGGCAGAAGGATGTAACGAAACAGGCGCCACGCGGAGAATCCCTGTGCAAGCGCTGCCTCCCGCTGCCCGGCCGGAACAGAACGCAATCCAGATTCCACTTCTTCGATTAAAAACGCCGAGGTAAAAACACCCAACCCCCAGGCGGAACAGAGAAACTCGGGCGTAAACCACCAGACGTCGCCGGGCAGAATTGACCAGCTGTGATCCGCGTTTACCACGTCGCGAAACGCCTGCGGTAGCCCGTTCCAGGCGGCAAAATACCAGAACAGCAGCTGGACCAGCAGCGGCGTATTGCGAAACAGCGATACCCAGCTGCTGACGACCGCATTCCCGACGCGCCCGCCGGAAAGGCGCAGGAGCATAAAGAGCAGTGCAAGCAGGCTGGCCAGCATGACTCCCGCAAGGGTCACCCACAGGGTGGTGAGAAATCCGGAGAGGATCCACTGCAGAGGCTGTCCGGTCAGTACCCCCTGCCAGTCGAGCGCGGGCATTACAGATGCTCCTGATGCAGCGGGTTCAGCACCTTTTGCAGGAACCGCTGCGCACGCGGATGCGAGGGCTGGCTGAAAAATTGCGCCGGGGGGGCAATTTCCAGAATTTGCCCCCCGTCGATAAAGACCACCCGATCGGCAATTTCCCGGGCGAACTGCATCTCATGGGTCACCACAATCATCGTGATCCCACTGTGGGCAAGGGCTTTCATCACAAACAGCACTTCGCCAATCATCTCTGGATCCAGCGCGGAGGTAGGTTCATCGAACAGGATTATCTGCGGTGAAGAGGCCAGGGCGCGGGCAATCGCCACGCGCTGCTGCTGTCCACCGGAAAGCTCTGCGGGGAAATGGTGGGCCTTTTCCAGCATTCCGACTTTCTCCAGCAGGGCCAGCGCGCGCTCCTGGGCAGGCAGCGGTTTCCAGCCGTGAACGTGCTCCAGTGCCAGGGTGATATTCTGGCTGGCGGTGAGATGGGCATACAGATTGAACTGCTGGAACACAAACCCCACGCGGCTTCGCAGCTGGCGCAGCCCGGAAGCGGAAAGCTTTCCGGTAGGCTTGTTGTCGACCAGAATCTCTCCGCCGCTCAGGGTTTCAAGCTGGTTGATAAGACGAATCAGGGTGGATTTACCGGAGCCCGAAGGGCCGAGGATGGCAACCACTTCACCGGGCGTGATGGTGAGGTTAATGTCGTTTAAAACCTGATGGTCACCGTAGCGTTTGTCCACATGACGAAACTCGACGCTGGCCTGTTCCAGATGTGAAAAATCCGCGGCACCGGCCGCGGAGTGTGAGAATAAACCTGAGAGCATATTATCTGGCTTCTATTTTAAAAGCGCGAGGCTGTGGAGCAGGGGTGTCTGGACCGAACCAGACATCGTAGATTTTTGCCGCCTGGCCGTTCTTCTCAAGATTGACCAGTTCATCGTTGACGGCTTTCAGCAGCGCCGCTTCACCTTTTTTCACCCCAACGCCAATCTCTTCTTTGCTCAGCAGGTCGGGCAGGATTTTGAAGTTCGCTTTGTCCGGTGCCTGCGCCAGCAGACCCGCCAGAATGGTGCTGTCCTGGGTAATGGCCTGCACGTTGCCGTTGCGCAGTGCCGTCAACGCCAGCGGAATATCGTCATAAGAGAGCACGCGGGACTGCGGGAAACGCTGGTGCAGCGCCTGTTCACCCGTTGTGCCTTTTACCGCGCCAATGCGTGCCCGGCTGTAGTCTTCGAGCTTATCCGGAGATTTTGCCGGGACCAGGAATTGCTGGCCGGTGACAAAGTAAGGCGTCGAGAAATCAATCACCTGCGCGCGTTCCGGGGTGATGGTGATATCCGCCACGATCAGGTCTGCTTTTCCGGACTGCAGCAGCGGAATACGGTTGGCCGGATTGGTGGCGACCAGTTCAAGTTTCACGCCAAGCGATTTTGCCAGCGCTTTGGCGAAGTCCACGTCGTAACCCACGATCTCATGCGTTTTTGCATCAACAGAGCCAAACGGCGGATTGGCGTCAAAGGTGGCCACTTTCACCACCCCTGCGGCCTTAATATCGGCCAGCTTATCGGCCTGTGCCTGTGCTGAAAGCAGGCTCCCGGCCGCCAACAATCCCAAAACCAGTGTCCGTTTTGTAAACCCTTTCATATTTGCTGCCATAGTCATACGCCATCCCGTTGTTTTTGTTTTACCTCGCTACGCTCCCATAAGCGAAAGCTATCGCCAAATAAGAAATCGTTCTTTGCTATGAGCAAAAAAGCATTAGTGAACAAGGTGTTAATGAAGCGTGAAAAGAACAGTATGCTATTTGCAAATCCTGCACATCGACAGTGGATTTTGGTATTTCCCCTGTGCGGAAATTGGGTGTTTAACTGAGGACAGGTTAAGCGAGAGAGGTTGAGACGATGAAAAAATGGATCAGCACGTTACGGCGGTTTTTTGCGGCCCGACCAGTAAATGCGGAGAACAGCGCGCAACGTGTTCTTGAGTCAATACTGCCTGTCGCCAGCCTGTATGGCATAGACGTTGCCAACATTGACCCGGAGTGGTTCCATGATAAAACGTCACGCTGAATTGCGCCGCACGCGCGAAATGTACTGGAACGAGCTGTGCTGAATTTTGTTCTGATGCCGGATAGCTGTTAATGTCGACAGATGGTTGAGTCTGCTCAGTTAACGGAATGAAGAACCCTTTTTTTAAGCGCGGCATTATTGTCTGGACGATAGTCTGCCTCATCAGCGGCGTGTTGCTCTATGCCGAACAAATTCGCCGCCAGTTCTGGGAGCGCGATCGCGAGTTCGCGGCACTCTTCTCTGAATTAAGCGCGGTATTAACGCAAAATGAATCTGTACTGCCGCTTCTGAACGGCGATGAAGATATTGCCGCCCTGCGCAAAAAATTCCCTCAGCTTCTTGTTCTGGAAAAGACTACCGGACGCGCGCTTGATGCGCCAAGGGTTGAGCCTGCCCACGAGATGCGGTACTGGCTTTACAACCCCTGGCGTCAAATCCGCGTGCTGGTAGATCTCGGCCCGATCCTGAATGCCCATCATCCTTTTACCCATCTCGGGATCCGTTTTACGCCGAACGGTGACGAGCAGGCGTCTGACGCCTTCTGGCACTGGCAACGTACCTTCCCGCAGCATACTCAACCTTTCACGCTGGAGGCTGATTCACAGCCGGCCTGGTTCGGCGTCAACGGGTCTATTTATCCCTTACTTTTTATCGGATGGGGGATAGTGATTGCGCTGGCGAGCGTGGTGCTCTGGCAGCGTAGAGCGCGTAAAGATGCCGAGCAAAGGGCGCTCTATTATCAGCACGCCAGACTCAATACTCTGGGGGAAATCACCGCTGGAATTGTGCATGAGATAAACCAGCCGCTTACCGCCGCGCAGACGTGGATCCAGGGCGCACAGCGCCAGCTGCGGCAGGACAACGGGCAGGCAGTGTCGCAGGCGCTGGCGGCCGCACTGACGCAAATGCAGCGTATTAGCGCCTTGCTGACCCGTTTTCGCGAACACGTTGTACAGGAGAAGGTGATCCTGCGTGAAACCGATCTGGTGCACTGCTGGCTGCAGGTAGTGAACCTGCTTGAGCACGAACGCAGGGCCGAACATATTACGGTCAGCCATGCGTTTGCCCCGGGAGCTACGACGGTGCTGGCAGACCGTCTGTGGCTGGAACAGGTGCTGCATAACCTGCTCAGCAATGCGATTCAGGCACAGCAGCCGGATACTGCCGGTTGGGTTAAAATTGAGAGTCAGAAAAACGAGAGCGGCGTGCTGATCACCATCACAGACGGCGGTCCAGGCTTTAGCCCTGAGGCGTTGCAGAATGCCTTCATGCCGTTTTACAGCGGCAGAGCAGTGGGTATTGGTCTGGGGATGACCTTAACGGAATCATTAATGACGCGTATGAATGGCTCGATTACGCTGGGTAACGCGCCGCAGGGCGGGGCGCAGATCCGACTTCAGCTGGCGCATGGAAAGGAGGCTAAGGATGAATAAAACAATCTGGCTGATTGATGATGATGAGTCTATCAGAGAGTCGATGGCGTTTTTGCTTTCGGGGATGGGCTGGCCGGTAAAGACGTTTGAAAGCGTCGACGCCTTTATCGCTGCCCATGCACGGGATACGGCGCTGGTGGGGTGTATGCTGCTGGATATGCGTATGCCAGGCAAAGGCGGACTCGCCTGGCTGGAAGAGGGCAAGTGGCCCTGGCCATTGTTGCCGGTGATTATCATGACCGGCCACGGAACCGTTGACGCTTGCCGTCGGGCATTTCATAACGGCGTCTTTGAGTTTTTCACCAAGCCGCTGGATGCTGACAAACTTATCGAAACGGTGGGTCAGGCCTTCGAGGAAAGTCAGCGCCGCTTTGCCGACTGGCAGGAAACGTCCCGGGTCAAGGCGCGTTTCGCACAGCTGACCGCGCGGGAACATGAGGTGCTCGGCAAACTGATGGAAGGACTCAGCAACAAGGAGGCGGCTGCACGGCTGAACCTTTCGCCGCGAACGGTGGAAGCGCACCGCGCGGCGGCATTTACCAAGCTTGGCGTCAGTAGCCTGGTCCAGGCAATCCGGGAATACGATAAATTGCAATCCGTATAACTACCAGGATGAGTGCGTAATCAACCGAATACCGTTTTATCGCGCGGCTGAGTAACCTCTGCTTTGTCTCCCAACACGCGAGGATGCGCGATGAAAAAATTAATGATGGTTGCGGCACTGGCCGCGGGTAGCCTGAGCCTGGCGGCGCAGGCCGATACGTTGAGTCAAAAGAATCTCTCACTGGCCCAGGCGAACGCGCTGGCAACCTCCGCCATTCAGGCGTGTACGGCAAAAAATTATCAGGTGACGGTCACCGTGGTTGACCGTGCAGGCGTGGTAAAAGCGGTACAGCGCACGGACAATGCCGGCCCGCACACGGTTAAAGCCAGTGAAATGAAAGCCTGGACGGCGCTCAGCGCAAAGAATGCGTCAGGCAAAGTGATGGAAGCGGCGCAGAGCAACGCCGGTGCGCAAAACATGCGTGACATCCCGGGCTTCCTGCTGCTGGCGGGTGGCCTGCCGGTGAAAGAGGGCGATGAGACGATCGGGGCGATTGGTATCGGCGGTGCGCCGGGCGGTCATCTTGATGAAGCCTGCGCTCAGGCAGCCATTGACGGGCTCAAAAAGTAATACAAAAAAAGCACCGGTTTCCCGGTGCTTTTTTATCAGATCTTGCAGGCATCGCCGCAGTCGTCGTCGGCGACAATCGCCTGCGCTTTTTTGTCTGCATCGTCCAGACGTTCCGCATTACGCTCTTCGGCTTCATCCAGACCGTTAAAGACTAAGTTATCGAGATCAATTTCCATGTGGCACCTGCTCTGTTCAGTATGTGATTCTGGCACAGTATAGGGCAAAAAAAGCCAGCAATGTACCTCGCAGCACATAACGATAATCCCTGCCATACTCAGTGCTTTATTGCTGAGGAGAGCCCATGATTACACTCTGTAAAACCTGTGGAACCGCCTATGGCGCACAGCCGGACAGGTGTCCGATTTGCGAGGATGAACGCCAGTATGTGCCTGCTACGGGACAAACATGGACAGATTTCGACACCGTAACCGCTACGCATAGCAATAAATGGCAGCAGCTGGAGCCGCGGTTGTTCGGTATTAAAACGGTTCCCGCGTTTGCTATCAACCAGCGGGCGCTGCTCCTGCAAACGCCCCACGGCAATATTCTCTGGGACTGCATTGCCAACCTCGACCCCGTCACCAAAACGATCATCACCGCTCTCGGCGGCATCAGCGCGATTGCGATTTCGCATCCGCACTATTACACCACGATGCAGGAGTGGGCCGCGGCGTTTGATGCTCCGGTGTATCTGCACGCCAGCGACAGAGAGTGGGTGATGCGCGACAGCCCGGCCATTCATTTCTGGCAGGGGGATGTGCTGGAGGTTTTCCCGTCGGTCACCCTGCTGCGTCTGGGCGGGCATTTTGCCGGCGGAACGGTACTGCACTGGCAGGAGGGGGAAGGGGTATTGCTGGTGGGCGATATTCTGCAGGTCACGCCCGGAAAAGATGCCGTCTCGTTTATGTGGAGCTATCCTAACTATCTCCCGCTACCGGCCCGCACCGTGGCGTCGGTTGTCAGTCATCTGGAAGGAAGAACGTTTGCACGCCTGTACGGCGCGTTCGAAGGGCAGAATATCCAGGCCAACGCGGACGAGATTGTGCAGCGGTCGGGCCAGAAATATATTGCTTGTCTGAAGTAAACCACGATGGGTAAACTTTACGAGTGTGATCTCGATCATACCTAAACTAAAACAGATAAAAGAGACATTGCTATGCAACATATCATTGAAGGTTTTCTCAGCTTTCAAAAAGAGATTTTCCCGCAACGTAAAGAACTCTTCCGCAGTTTAGCGTCCAGCCAGAATCCCAAAGCGCTGTTCATCTCTTGCTCCGACAGCCGTCTGGTCCCAGAGCTGGTCACCCAGCAAGAGCCGGGACAACTCTTTGTCATTCGTAATGCTGGCAACATCGTGCCGCCTTTCGGACCAGAGCCTGGCGGCGTGTCTGCCACTATCGAATACGCCGTTGTGGCGCTGGGCGTAACGGATATCGTTATCTGTGGTCACTCCAACTGTGGGGCGATGAAGGCGATTGCGGATAACGCGAATCTGGAGCCCATGCCGGCGGTGTCACACTGGCTGCGCTATTCCGACGCGGCAAAAGCCGTGGTGGAGAAAAAAACCTGGGATAAGCCGATCGATAAAGTCAATGCGATGGTGCAGGAGAACGTGTTTGCGCAACTGAGCAACATTAAGACCCATCCGTCCGTTGCGGTGGGCCTGCGTAATAACTCCATCCGACTGCACGGCTGGGTGTACGACATTGAAAGCGGCAAAATCCTTGCGCTGGATAAAGCGACGAAAACTTTCGTCTCACTGTCTGAAAACCCGGAAGTCTACTTCGAGTAATCAGCAACAGCAGGGCATGGAAGCCCTGTCAGTCCTCACTGTACGGTAATCTCCGCCGTAATCCCGTCGCGGGTTTTTCAGCCGCTTTCGCCATTGCCTCTGCAATCTCTGCACACTCCGCCAACCCCTGAACAAAGGGACGATCGTGCATCAGCCACGGTATCGCACCGAAGGCAATGCGTCCGCGAACGGTTTCAGGCGCTTTTAGGGTGTAATCCTCACCGATGTCGGGTATCTCTTCGCCCGTTGTTTCCAGCTGTTTGCGCAGCGTCGGGAAGGGCAGATCTTTCGTTTTGAGCGGCTTTTGCCCACGCGCGTCAATAAACACGTCGAAACGATAAACCGTCTCTTTTGTGGTTATCACCGTCCGGTCGCTACCAACATCAAGCGTGTAATCGTCACCGAGCGCTGCCACGCTAATGATACCGGCTTCGCGAAGTGCGAGAAGCCGGCGGATTGACTGCGGAGGAATGGCTGCATAGTTGTCGATAAATACCCGGGCGAGCCCCTGTTTGAAGCGTTTTTTGTCCTGTACGTTAAGATGGGGAACGATCTCCTGAACCACTTCATGCAGCCGAAGCACGGTATAGCGCCAGGCCACGGTGCGCCGTTCGCGTTTGTTCCGCTCAACCTCGTTGAGATTCTCTTCCGCCCAGGTAAAGGGGCCGTGCCGTTTACGATCCTCAAACCAGGCCTCGCGAATACTGTCCGCATTTTGCTCATGCAGAGACACTTTCTTACACCACACCGGGTCAGCGAGTTGAAGCTCTTTCACCATCAGGGCAAAGATGCGGTCAAGCAGGCCATCCGGCCCTTTGCCGATCTCAGTTTCAACCACGCATTCGGTTAAGACCGACAGCGGTTCGTAAGGAATTGGGCAGTAAAAATCGGCTTCTGGCAGAATGCCCGTCCGGGACATAAGGACAATATTTAACGCTTCGCTGCCGTCATCCAGGACGAATTTATCGTCGCGAAACGCACCATGCTGCATCACCACCGCCATGGCGGCGTCGAGACCGCTTAACGATGTCCCCATAATGCCAACGCGGCAGGGAGGAATGCTCGCGTCCATCAGACCGGACCAGGGGCTTGGGAAGAACGCGCGGGTGGCTTTGTCCTCGTCTGGCCAGACGTGACCGGTGGCGATAACCGCAAGGTCAAAGCGCTCAGGAAAGTCGCTATCGTCGACTGAAAGCGTGACGCCAGCCTCCGAGGGGATGATGTCGGTTACGCGGGCGGATTCATGGATTTCAACATGAAACCCTCGCTTTTTAGCCTCTTCTACGATTGACCGAAAGCTGTCGCGAAAATACTCACCCAGCAGGATCCGGGGCAGGAACTGCCGGTCATGTAAACGGGCTTTATCCACCTTAAAGTGCGCCAGATGGGCGTCACTCTGGCCCTTAAGCCAGTCGAGGTAAGTCATAAACAGCGGCGGGATTTCAATGCTCGCGATGTTTGCCAGCATCAGACGAGAGTTATCGTCGTCGTTATAGGGCATGCCCACGCCAGCTTCATCAGCCTGTTCAAAGACGGAGACCGAAAGCGGCTGAGGGTTTTTAAGAAGCGCGTAAAAGGTGTAAATCCCTGTAGGGCCGGAACCGATAATGGCGATTTTCTTCATCGACGGTTTTCCTCTCTTTTTTCCATGAGAAAAGCGTAGCAGGAGAACAGTGATGAAAATAAGGGATTAGGAAAATTCAGGATATCAGAAGAGGATTTGCACCATTTCAGGACTGAAATGGTGCGTCCGAGTGGACTCGAACCACCGACCCCCACCATGTCAAGGTGGTGCTCTAACCAACTGAGCTACGGACGCAGAATGGTGCGTTCAATTGGACTCGAACCAACGACCCCCACCATGTCAAGGTGGTGCTCTAACCAACTGAGCTATGAACGCAACGTGTTGTCGGTGACAACGGGGACGAATATTAGCGGCACAGCCCCAATGAGGCAAGAGGGAAAATGCATTTTTCTCTCTGATTTCACGCGATTGCTTTATTACCGCGCAAAGTGAAGAGAAAGTAGCCGCCGGCTGGCGGCTACTGCGTATTTAACGTGCAGCGCGTTGCAAAATGACCGTTGATGGCTGGCGTTGCAGGAAGCGCATGCGCATCATCATCATAATCGCCGCCGACGTCAGGCCGATGATAAAGCCCATCCAGAACCCTGCCGGACCCATGCGCTCCACCACCAGATCGGTAAGCGCCAGGATGTAGCCAGTCGGCAGTCCCAGCACCCAGTAGGCGATGAAGGTGATAAAGAAGATGGATCGCGTGTCTTTATATCCGCGCAGCACGCCGCTGCCAATCACCTGGATGGAGTCGGAGATCTGGTATATAGCGGCCAGCAGCATCAGGTGCGAGGCCAGCGCGACCACTTCCGGATTGTCGTTATAGAGCAGGGCAATCTGCTCGCGTAATGCAACGGTAAAGAGTGCCGTACAGACTGCCATGCAGACGCCGACGCCCAGCCCGGTCCGGGCGGCGGTTTGCGCATCCAGCGTCGAGCCTTGCCCCAGGCGGAAGCCCACGCGAATGGTCACTGCCGCAGCCAGCGACATCGGCAGGACGAACATCAGGGAGCTGAAGTTCAGCGCAATCTGGTGCCCGGCGACGTTCACAATGCCCAGCGGGGAGACCAGCAGAGCGACCACGGCAAACAGGGTTACCTCAAAGAACAGCGCCAGGGCAATTGGCAACCCTAACTGCACCAGACGCGTCATGATGTTCCAGTCCGGGGTGCTAAATCGGTTCTCGTTACGAATATCGCGCATTGAACGGGCGCGTTTTACAAAGGTGATCATCGAGAAAAACATCACCCAGTAAACGGCTGCTGTCGCCACGCCGCAGCCGACGCCGCCCAGCTCAGGCATCCCGAAATGGCCGTAAATAAAGATATAGTTAACCGGAATATTGACCAGCAAACCAATAAAGCCCATCACCATCCCGGGCTTGGTTTTCGCCAGGCCTTCACACTGGTTACGTGCCACCTGGAAAAAGAGGTAGCCAGGCGCCCCCCAAAGCAGGGCGCGCAGATAGCCCACGGCTTTATCAGCCAGTGCCGGGTCAATATTATGCATAGCGCGTATGATATGGCCCGCGTTCCAGAGCACGACCATGATCAGCACGGAGACAAACCCTGCCAGCCAGAAACCCTGACGGACCTGATGGGCAATGCGCTCGCGACGACCCGAGCCATTGAGCTGAGCGATAACAGGCGTGAGCGCGAGCAGCAGACCGTGGCCGAACAGGATGGCCGGAAGCCAGATTGACGTGCCGATAGCCACGGCCGCCATATCGGTGGCGCTGTAGCCACCTGCCATTACCGTATCCACAAATCCCATTGCGGTCTGGGCCACTTGCGCGATGATCACTGGTATAGCCAGTGCCAATAACTGGCGCGCTTCATTCATGTACTTCTGCACGTGAACACCTTTATTTTGTAGTTATTTGAGAGACTAAAAAAGCCGCCGAAACGGGCAGCAAGAAGAAAATGCAGGGGGGTGCCAGCTATTGTAGCGGGCTTTAGCTATTTATCTAGTGAAAAAATCGCCAGAAAATGCGCCCCGCTGGCAACCTGTTTTTCCAACTGTTATTGTGGTGGGATTAAACGGTGTCATCACCGTCCGGAAAAAACAGGAGTGGTAAGCATGTTTACTGGTATTGTGCAGGGCACCGCCAAAGTGGTGTCCATTGATGAAAAACCTAATTTCCGTACTCATGTTGTTGAGCTGCCGGAATATATGCTTGAGGGTATTGAAACCGGCGCGTCTATTGCCCATAACGGCTGCTGCCTGACCGTAACCGAAATTAACGGCAACCAGATTAGCTTTGATTTAATGAAAGAGACGCTGCGCATCACCAACCTGGGCGAGCTGGTGGTGGGGGATACCGTCAACGTTGAGCGAGCGGCGAAGTTCAGCGACGAGATTGGCGGCCATCTGATGTCGGGGCACATCATGACCACCGCTGAAGTGGCGAAAATCGTGACCTCGGAAAATAACCGTCAAATCTGGTTTAAAATGCAGGATCCTTCATTAATGAAATACATCCTCTACAAAGGATTTATTGGCATTGACGGGATTAGCCTGACGGTGGGGGAAGTGACGCCAACGCGTTTTTGCGTACATTTAATTCCTGAAACGCTGCAGCGCACTACGCTGGGCGCGAAAAAGCTGGGACATCGCGTAAATATTGAAATCGATCCGCAAACCCAGGCGGTGGTCGATACGGTTGAACGCGTGCTGGCCGCAAAAGAAGCCGCAATAATAAAGACCGTCGAAGAAGAATAAAAATAACCCCGGATATCCGGGGTTATTTTTTTAGCGTGCTACGCGCAGCCCGTGTTCAATCCCACGGCTAAATACCACCTGCCAGAGCTGAATATCCCGCGCGCGAAACGCCCCCGCGCAGGCATTCAGGTAATAGCTAAACATCCGTTTGAATCGTTCAGAATAGTTGTCCGCTATCTCTGGCCAGGCCTCCTGAAAACGGGCATGCCATGCCATCAGTGTGGTGTCGTAATCCGCGCCAAAGTTATGCCAGTCTTCCATAACGAAATGGGATTCACTGGCGTTGGCAATCTGGCGAACGGACGGTAAACAGCCATTCGGAAAGATGTATTTGTTGATCCACGGGTCAACGTTATTGTCGGTCCGCTTAGAGCCGATGGTGTGCAGCAGGAAGATACCGTCCGGTTTTAAATTACGGTCCACCACCTCAAAGTAGGTGTCGTAGTTTTTCGGCCCCACGTGCTCGAACATGCCCACGGAAACGATACGATCAAACTGTTCGTTCAGGTCACGGTAATCCTGTAGCCGGATATCCACATCGAGACCCTGACAGCGCTCTCGCGCCATTTTTTGCTGTTCTGCTGAAATCGTGACGCCGACGACGCTGACGCCATAGTGCTTCGCCATAAAATACGCCAGCCCACCCCAGCCGCAGCCAATATCCAGCACACGCATACCGGGCTGTAATTGCAGTTTCTCGCTAATCAGACGCAGCTTAGCCTGCTGAGCCTCTTCAAGCGTCGATGCGTCTTTCCAGTAGGCGCAGGAGTACTGCATGAAAGGGTCAAGCATACGGTTGAACAGGTCGTTGCCAAGATCGTAATGTTCTTTGCCGACGATCCATGCGCGTTTTTTACTTTGCAGATTAAACAGTCGGGCAGAGGCGACGCGCAGGGTGTCTTTCAGATTGCGGGGGAGTTGATTTTCCAGACCGGCACGCAAAACGCTGGCGAAAAAAATATCCAGCCGTTCGCATTCCCACCAGCCGTCCATATAGCTTTCTCCCAGTCCTAACGATCCCTCCCGCAACACGCGTTTAAAAAAGTCGGGATGTTTGACCTGGGGATCGGATGGCGAAGATCCGTTGATAGTGATGCCTGCGCGACCCAACAGTTCACTGACGATCCGGGACCAGTTGTCGTCCGGAACGCTGACTTCTTCTATACACGATGAACTCATAGCTTCTCCATCACCCTACTGTGATCAGAACCTTAAAACAGCGTAGACGCTTTTTTTGGTTTGTGAGAAATCTCACGGTAAATACCGCGAGGCTAGTATCCGACGTAGAACAGAGGAAGGGAGATAACCCTTGCCGAAATGCCTTCCATGGTAAAACGGGAGCACTCCGGCTCCCGTTAACACTTAATATTTATCGTATTTAATCGAACCAAATTTAGTATAGGCCTCAAAATTTGGTGATTCAATAGAAAATTCTTAGCAACCTAATCACTGAAAATTAACATGATTTCTGGCGCGATTATGCATGTGACGTTTCAACCTGAGCGCGGTTATCCTCCTCACGCTGCGCGGAGACCTGCATACGATAGCCCATCACCGCCAGCGCAACGGTTACCAGCATCACGCTGGTGGTGGTCAGGAGCGGCGTGGCAATCAGCGCGGAGACCACCAGGCTTGCCAGGAAGCACAATCCCAGCTGCAGGGTGTTTTGCAGCGCGGCGGCGCGGCCAGTCGCCTGCGGGAATGGACGGAGTGCCTGTGCCACCACAATCGGGTAAATCGCCCCGTTCGCGACGGCCATTACGCAGAATGGAATCAAAATTTCAGCCAGACCGGCGCCCGGAATAAAGCCAACGGCCCAGGTCCCGATGACGCTCAACGCATAAAGCACCAACAGCCATGGCAGCATTTGCTGACCTTCCCATTTTTGCAGTGCCGCGCGACAGCCGTACCCACCCACCAGGAACGCGATAGTCTGCGGAACATAGCTCAGACCGATGGCCGCCGGGCTGTATCCCATATCGTGCAGAATGAATGGCGAGCCGGTGAGCCACGCGAAGAAGCTCGCCGAGCAGGCGGCATAGATCAGGACATTGCCGCGATACGCTTTGGTGCTCAGCAGGGAGGTGAAGGTAATCGGTTTTGCGTCAGCATCCGCCACTTTTTTATGCGCGGGTTTGAGGGCAAACGCGGGCAGCATCAGTACCAGCGTGATGGCAAACAGCGTGGCAAAAATGGCCTGCCAGTCAAAATGCGCGAGGATCCAGCTACCCAGCAGCGGAGCAAGGGCAGGTGAGAGACCTACGAGCGGCATTATGGTGGCGAAAATACGGTTTGTGCGGTTAGCCGGGTAGTAGTCGGTGACCAGCGCCTGCCAGGTCACGGCCGCGGCACAGACGCCCACAGCCTGAATAAAGCGCAGTACCAGCAGCCAGGTGGCGTCGCGTACCCATAACATCCCCAGGCAGCCAACGGCAAAAATGGCCAGACCCAGCAGTAATACTGGTTTACGACCAAAGCGATCCGAGAGTGGTCCCCAGAGCAGCTGTGCGAAAGCAAAACCGGCAAGGAACAAACTCAGGCTGGCGCTGATGGCCGCGGCAGGCGTTTGCAAATCTTCCTGCATAGCGGCGAAAGCCGGCAGGTACATATCGGTGGCCAAAAAGCCCAGCACGCTTAAGCCGCCGAGCCAGACTAAAAAACCTTTCCTGGGTTGCATTATTTTATTCTCCTTAAGGAGGCAGGTGTACGTTGGCGCTGAGTGTAGGGAGTGCAAAGCCGCTTGTGAAACGCTAATATTTGGCGGGTGCATTCAAAAATTTTGCAGGCAGAAAATGTGGTCAGATTATTCTCTTGAAGTGGTCGATGCTGTCGCGCGTAACGGCAGCTTTAGCGGTGCGGCGCAGGAGTTGCACCGCGTCCCTTCGGCTATCAGCTACACCGTGCGTCAGCTTGAGGAATGGCTGGCGGTTCCGCTGTTTGAACGGCGACATCGTGATGTGGAATTAACGCCCGCAGGCGCGTGGTTTTTAAAGGAAGGGCGTTCTGTTATCAAAAAAATGCAGATCACCCGTGAACAGTGTCAGCAGATCGCTAACGGCTGGCGAGGACATCTTTCCATCGCGGTGGATAACATCGTTAAGCCGGAGCGCACCCGGCAAATGATCGTCGATTTCTATCGTCATTTTTCTGATGTCGAACTGCGGGTCTCGCAGGAGGTGTTCAACGGCGTCTGGGATGCGCTGGCGGACGGTAGGGCAGAGATGGCGATTGGGGCCACGCAGGCGATCCCGGTCGGGGGGCGGTACGCCTTCCGAGATATGGGCATGCTGAGCTGGAAGTGCGTGGTGGCAAGCGATCATCCATTGGCGGCGATGGAAGGGCCGTTGAGCGACGATACGTTACGCAACTGGCCGTCTCTGGTGCTGGAGGATACCTCCCGTTCATTGCCCAAGCGTATCACCTGGCTGCTGGATAACCAGCGGCGGGTGGTGGCACCTGACTGGGAATCGTCGGCAACGTGCCTCAGTGCCGGACTGTGCGTCGCGATGGTGCCCGTTCATTTTGCGCGCGCCAGAATCGATACCGGAGAATGGGTTGAACTGACGCTGGAGAATCCATTCCCGGATGCGGCCTGCTGCCTCACCTGGCAGCAAAGTGACGTCTCGCCCGCCATGGCGTGGCTTCTGGATTATCTGGGAGACAGCGAAACGCTTAACCGGGAATGGTTACGGGAGCCAGCGTAGCTGGCCCCGTAAAGCGATTAACGACGGTAGTCGCGGAACGGACCATCCGCTACGGAACGGCGTTCGATAAGGCGCGGGTGAACTTCAATGGACTGCGACTCTTCACGTTTGTTGACGATCCTGTCCATCAGCATATTGAAGGCCGTTTCGCCCAGCGAATCTTTCGGCTGGTGAATGGTGGTCAACGCTGGCGTGAAGTAACGCGCGTTACGCACGTTGTCATACCCGATCACGGAAATATCCTGCGGTACGCGCAGACCCAGTTCATCGGCTGCGCAGAGCGCGCCCATGGCCATGATATCACCTCCGCAGAAAACGGCGGTCGGACGGTGCTGCTGGGAAACGATCTGCTGCATTGCGCGGTAGCCCGATTCCGGCTCAAAGTCACCCTGCACGATCCAGTTTTCCGGCACGTTGATCAGCGCTTCTTCCATCGCTTTCATGAAACCGGCCAGACGGCCCGCGCCGGTGTTGCGCTCCAGCGGACCCGGGATCACGCCAATCTCGCGGTGACCACGTTCGATCAGATAACGACCGGCCATATAGCCGCCTTCAAAAGCGTTATCGATGACGGAATCGGTGAAGTCCGCGCGCGCTTCGCCCCAGTCCATCACTACCATCGGAATATGGCGATACTCTTCCAGCATCGACAGCACGGATTCCGGATACTCGGAACACATCACCAGCAGGCCATCAACGCGCTTTTGCGCCATCATCGACAGGTAGGCGCGCTGTTTTTCAATGCTGTTCCACGCGTTGCCCAGAATCAGGGTATAGCCTTTCTGGAAGCAGTTTTTTTCTACCGCTTCAATGATTTCGGCAAAATAGGCCGCTTCACTGCTGGTTGCCAGCAATCCAATGGACTTGGTGTGATTAACCTTCAGGCTACGCGCAACCGCACTTGGCGAATAGTGCAGCTCTTTGATCGCTGCCCAGACGGCATTGCGCGTCTCTTCCGCTACGAAGCGGGTTTTGTTAATTACATGTGATACGGTTGTAGTGGAAACGTTTGCGCGTTTTGCTACGTCTTTAATTGTTGCCATTAAATGTCACTCCAGACCATATCCTAAACTCCTGAAAAACTTGAAGGTAAACGTTTGCCTTCTCTCACCCTTATTTCGCAATATTGAGTTGCGGCACGCCGGGAAAACGACACGGGACGTCAGGAGGGGGTCAATGGCCGGTACGCTAATAAATTTAGCGTGGAATTTTGTCCTATCTTGATGAAAAGGGGAAGAGGTAAAGTGGTTATCAGTTTAAATCCAGGAAGATTTTTGACGTAAACTGTGCAAAAATGAGCAGGCTCACTTTTCGTGGGGGGATTAAAAGGAGAAAAATTGATGAGTTCCGATCTGAAGTTTTCGCTGTTCACCACCATTATTGTGCTGGCTCTGATTGTCGCTGCTGGTCTGACGGCTGCGCTGCACTGATTTACGCGGAGGGAGAGCGTTCTCCCTCCCGATCGTCCCGATTGTTACTTCTCATGCAAAAATCTTTTGCCATTTTGTTAACTTCTCATTTTTTGTGATTGATGTCATGCTTTCTGCTTCTTTGTTCTGTGTCACCACATGACACGGCATCCGGAGTTGACGCATGAAAATCAATTTTCCCCTGCTGGCCCTGGCGATTGGCGCTTTTGGGATTGGCACCACTGAATTCTCCCCGATGGGGTTACTGCCTGTTATTGCCCGGGGTGTGGATGTTTCGATCCCTGCTGCAGGCATGTTAATCAGCGCCTACGCTATTGGCGTAATGGTAGGGGCGCCGCTGATGACGCTTCTGCTTTCGCACCGCGCGCGTCGCAATGCGCTGATTTTCCTGATGGCGATTTTCACCCTGGGCAACGTGCTTTCCGCCATTTCGCCGGACTACACCACACTGATGCTGTCACGCATTCTGACAAGCCTTAACCACGGCGCGTTCTTTGGGCTGGGGTCGGTTGTGGCGGCAAGCGTGGTACCAAAGCACAAGCAGGCGAGCGCCGTGGCGACTATGTTTATGGGCCTGACGATTGCCAACATTGGCGGGGTGCCGGCGGCAACCTGGCTGGGAGAAGTGATTGGCTGGCGTATGTCCTTCCTGGCGACGGCCGGGCTGGGCGTGATCGCGATGGTGGCGCTGTTCTTCTCCTTGCCGAAAGGCAGCGCGGGGGAACGTCCTGACGTGCGCCGGGAACTGTCGGTGCTGATGCGCCCACAGGTGCTCTCCGCGCTGCTCACCACTGTGCTGGGGGCTGGGGCGATGTTCACCCTTTACACCTATATTTCGCCGGTATTGCATGACATCACCCACGCGACGCCTCTTTTTGTCACCGCAATGCTGGTGCTGATTGGCGTGGGCTTCTCGATTGGCAACTATCTCGGTGGGAAATTTGCCGACCGTTCCGTGAGCGGGACGCTGAAGGGTTTCTTAACTCTGCTGATTGTCATCATGATCGCCATTCCATGGCTGGCACGTAATGAGTATGGGGCCGCCGTTGCGATGGTCGTCTGGGGGGCCGCTACCTTTGCGGTGGTTCCGCCGCTGCAGATGCGCGTAATGCGCGTCGCGCATGAGGCGCCTGGCCTCTCTTCTTCGGTCAATATTGGTGCCTTCAACCTGGGCAATGCGCTCGGCGCCGCGGCCGGTGGGGCCGTGATTTCAGGGGGACTGGGGTACAGCTTTGTGCCGGTGATGGGGGCAATCATCGCCGCGCTCGGCCTGCTGCTGGTGATGATGTCGGGTCGTAAACAGCCAGAAGCAGCCTGCGCTGCTGAATAAACCAAAAACGCAGAAGGGCGAACCCTTCTGCGTGTCTCTTACGCGGCGAAGTTCTTCGCCACAAAGTCCCAGTTAACCAGCGCCCAGAAGTGCTCCAGGTAGTTCGGGCGCGCGTTACGGTAATCAATGTAGTAAGCGTGTTCCCAAACGTCCACGGTCATCAGCGGCTTAGCGCTGGTGGTTAGCGGGGTACCCGCGTTAGAAGTGGAAACGATAGCCAGTTTGCCATCAGCCTCTTTTACCAGCCACGTCCAGCCAGAGCCGAAGTTCTTGATAGCGGCATCGGTGAACTTCGCTTTGAAATCTGCGAAGCTGCCAAATGCGGCGTTAATGGCGGTAGCCAGTTCACCGGCAGGTTCGCCACCGGCATTCGGCGCAAGGCAGTGCCAGTAGAAGGTGTGGTTCCACACCTGAGCCGCGTTGTTAAATACGCCACCCTCTGAGCTGCGGACGATCTCTTCCAGCGTTTTGCCTTCAAAATCGGTACCCTTGATCAGGTTGTTCAGGTTTGTGACGTACGTCTGGTGATGCTTGCCGTAATGATATTCCAGGGTTTCCGCAGAAATGTGCGGTGCCAGGGCGTCTTTTGCATACGGTAGTGCAGGTAATTCGAACGACATTGCTTCTCTCCTTATTGTATTTTGGCGTTGCCAATAACCACACAGACAACATGGACAGGATAGCAAATTGAAAGGGTATGCAAAAGAGGAACTTACCCTGCCACGAGCGCGGCAGGGCAGGGGTTAGCGAATGGTTTTTGGCGTCATCACGCGACGCGCGCCGACGTAATGACGTACCCAGTAGTCTTCGCTAAGTGAAGTGATCTGAATATCCTGGCCGCTACGCGGTGACTGGATGAATTTCCCGTTGCCGACATAAACGCCAACGTGGTCAGCTGTGCCGCGGCCCTGAGTGCGGAAGAACACCAGATCGCCGTTTTCCAGCTCACCACGGTCAACCGGGGAAGCATCGCGCAGATGGTACATCTCATTGGCGGTGCGAGGAATGCGGAACTTGACCAAATCTTTATAGGCGTAATAGACGAGGCCGCTGCAGTCAAAACCGGTACGCGGCGAACTGCCACCCCAGTGATAAGGTTTGCCAATCTGCCCCATCAGTTTGTTCATCGCGGTTTTTTGCGCTTTCTGTACGCGCACTTTATGCACTTCCGCAATTTTCGTGACTTTTGTGCACTTCGCTTTGTGGCCTTTACGCGTGATGCATTTTTCAGTAACGAGGTTAGCGGCGGTTAACGAAGTTTTATTTTTGGCGGTGTGGGCAGTGCGGGAAGATTTGGTTTTCGTCTTGCTGGAAGCGGTCTGTTTAGTCTGTGTGGGTGTTTTTTTCTTGTCGTTCTTAGCGGTGGTTTTTTTCTTACGTTCTGTGGCTTTCACCAGATGGTTTTTTTGTACAGCAGAATGCCGCGCCTGCTGAGAGGCGTTTGCCACTGGCGTGAAAGTGAGTGATGTAAACAGTAAAGCACAGAGCGTGATCGAGATTTTATTTATCCGCGCCACTGGGCAGTCCCCTGATAAATGCAGGTCATCAATAATACCCGCGTGTGATTTACAAAGCCCGTCGATTCTAATCCATAAAAACCCAGAAAGTTAATAGCATTTTTCAATCTACAATCGTGTTTCGTAAGCAAGTGCAAAAAAATCCATCGTTCTGTCGCACATTTGCCCACTCCCTAAGCAAAACCCTGACTGCCGCAGGGGTAAACACCATTTGCAATGCAACTTTTCGTGACTCGGGGTAGAATGTATAAACGTGACAAAAATGTTATTTTCCGATGCCAGTCTGAACCGCTACAATGTCAGACGAATGCCGTAACAGAAGTTAAAGGAAGCAAGACATGAGCACCACTATTGAAAAAATCCAGCGCCAGATCGCTGAAAACCCGATTCTGCTGTATATGAAAGGTTCTCCGAAGCTGCCAAGCTGCGGCTTCTCCGCACAAGCGGTTCAGGCGCTGTCCGCCTGTGGTGAGCGTTTTGCTTACGTTGATATCCTGCAGAACCCGGACATCCGCGCTGAGCTGCCTAAATACGCTAACTGGCCGACTTTCCCACAGCTGTGGGTAGACGGCGAACTGGTTGGCGGCTGCGATATCCTGATTGAAATGTATCAGCGCGGCGAACTGCAGCAGCTGATCAAAGAAACGGCGGCTAAGTACAAAACTGAAGAGCCGGACGCAGAGTAATTTTCTGCGGAAATAAAAAAGCGACCTGATAAGGTCGCTTTTTTTTATTCTTCGCTGTCGCCCATCGGCAGTGGCCAGCCGCCCAGACGCTTCCAGCGGTTGACGATCTCACAGAACAGCTCTGCGGTGCGCTCCGTGTCGTACAGAGCGGAGTGCGCCTGCGTGCCGTCAAACTCAATCCCTGCCGTGATACAGGCTTTTGATAACACCGTTTGTCCCAACGCCAGGCCGCTCAGTGCGGCGGTGTCGAAGGTCACAAAAGGGTGGAACGGGTTTCGCTTGAGCGAAGCGCGCTCCGCGGCGGCCATGGTGAAGCTGTGATCGAAGGTGGCGTTGTGGGCTACCATGATGGCGCGGCTGCAGTTGCTGTCTTTCATACCTTTACGCACCATTTTAAAAATGGCGTGCAGCGCATCATATTCACTGACCGCACCACGCAGCGGGTTATGCGGATCGATACCGTTAAACGCCAGTGCTTCCGGCTGTAAGTTTGCCCCTTCGAAAGGTTCAACGTGGAAATGCAGCGTGGTGTCCGGTGTAAGCCAGCCCTGTTCATCCATCTTCAGCGTGATGGCGGCAATTTCGAGCAGCGCATCGGTTTTAGCGTTAAATCCGGCTGTTTCTACATCAATGACAACGGGATAAAAACCACGAAAACGGTCGCACAGACCGCTAAATTGAGCGTTATCGGACATCAGGGTCTCTTACATGGGGAAAAAAGCAGAGCGCATTATGGCAAATTTTGCAGGGTGATGCAGTAAAACTACGGGCGCACGTTGCGCCCTGAGGGATCAGTTGCCCAGACCGCGACCGGCATCTTTGGCTTCAATCAGCTCGATTTTGTAACCGTCCGGATCTTCCACGAACGCAATCACGGTGGTGCCACCTTTTACCGGGCCTGCTTCGCGTGTGACGTTACCGCCGTTGCTGCGAATACGTTCACACGCTTCAGCCGCGTTGTCCACTTCCAGCGCGATGTGACCGTATGCCGTGCCCAGCTCATAGCTGTCAACGCCCCAGTTGTAGGTCAGCTCGATAACCGCTTCGTCCGTTTCCGGGCCGTAACCCACGAACGCCAGCGAGTATTTGTATTCCGGGTTTTCGCTGGTGCGCAGCAGTTTCATACCCAGTACGTTAGTGTAGAAATCAATCGAACGTTGCAGATCGCCAACGCGCAGCATGGTGTGAAGTAGGCGCATAATTTCCTCATTAACCTGTGGAACAGACTGTTTTTTTTGAACAGAAACGATGTTTTAGTATAGCGGCGAAGTGTCGCCGCTATCAATGAACAATGGCGAGATTACAGAGAAGGGTAGTCGGTGTAGCCTTCCGCGCCGCCGCCGTAGAAGCTTTCCGGACGCTGCGGGTTCAGCGCCGCTTTCTGCTGCAGACGGGCAACCAAATCCGGGTTGGCAATGTAGTCGCGACCAAACGCGACGGCATCGATCAGCCCTTTATTAATCAGATCGTCGGCTTTCTCTGGGGTATAGGCCCCCGCACCGATGATCACGCCGTGGAAACGTTCGCGCACTTTCTGGCGGAAAGCTTCAGTGTAAGGCTTACCGCCGGCCCAGTCCGGCTCGGACATGTGCAGATACGCGATACCGCGTTTCGCCAGCTCTTCAATCAGATAGAGCGCGTCGGCTTCTTCATTCGGACCATTGTCAACGTTCTGGAAAGAACCGATTGGGGAAACGCGAATGCCGATACGGTCCGGGCTCCACTCCTGGCAAACGGCATCAACCACTTCTAGCACCAGGCGGGCACGGTTTTCGACGCTGCCGCCATACTGGTCGGTGCGGTGGTTAGACGACGGCGACAGGAACTGGTGCAGCAGATAGCCATGAGCGGAGTGCAGCTCAACCAGGTCAAAACCGGCTTCGCGTGCGTTAGCCACGGCCTGGCGGAAATCGTTAACGATACCCGGTATTTCATCCAGCTCCAGTGCGCGTGGCATAGAGGTATCCACGCGGATCGCATTACCGTTTTCATCACGCAGAGAAGTACGGGTATTTGCACTCAGGGCCGAAGCGGAAACCGGAGCCTGGCCGCCTGGCTGAATGCTGTTGTGAGAAATACGACCGGTATGCCACAGCTGGACCGCAATACGACCCTCTTCAGCGTGGACGCCCGCGGTGATTTTCTGCCATGCAGCAATCTGTTCCGGGCTGTGAAGACCCGGTGCACCTGCGTAACCTTTAGCCTGTGCAGAAATCTGCGTGGCTTCGGTGATGATCAGGCCAGAGCTGGCGCGCTGACGATAGTATTCACCCATCAGTGGGGTTGGGATATCACCCGGCTCAATGCTGCGCAGACGGGTAAGCGGAGCCATGAACACGCGGTTTGGCGCCGTGACGGCACCCACTTTCAAGGGGGTAAAGAGTTTTTCAGCTGACATAAAGACTCCTGAGTAGACCAGTCGACTAGTAATGAGTTAAAAAAAACGCCTGCTATACGCCAGGCGCAGTAATGCTGTTTTTCACATGTGCCAGTGCGCTTTCCAGCGGCACGGCACTGCGCGAAATTTTTGCCTGCAGGTTAGCGCCTAACCAGAGCGCATATAACACCTGCGCCTGGGTTAACGGCTCGCCGGAAAAGGCCAGCGTTTTTTCATCGCGGCCTTTCTCCAGCGCCTGGGCCAGCAGGGCGATAACACCGCTGGCACCCTTATCCATCGCTGTACGCATATCTTCTGAAAGATCGCACACTTCGGCAGACAGTTTGACCGTCAGGCATCCGCTGATAATGCCCTGCTGGCAGAACTGGTTCAGCGTTTCCTGATAGTAATTCAGAACACGATCGCGATAGTTACCTTCACCCGAGGCAAAGTGGGTCGCCAGACGCTGGTGATAGCCAGCGTAATGACGTTCCAGCATTGCCACGCCAAAAGCCTCTTTGGACCGGAAGTAGTGATAAAACGACCCCTTCGGTACTTCGGCGGTTTTTAACAGTTCGCTCAACCCCATACCGGTAAACCCGCGATGCATGCAAAGCCGCTCGCCGGTAGCCAGTAAATGTTCGCGGGTATCGTGTTCAGTATTTCTGCTCATGGCCGCACTCTAATAGACCGTTCGGTCTAATGCAAGCGAGTTTACTGACGGCATGCGCTCAGAATATCCAGCTGCTGTTGATAAACCTTTGATTTCACGTCCATCATACCCAGTACGGTCGAGAACAAATTGTCCTGGGAAACCGCATTTTTTGCAGCGTGTTCACGTAAACACTGTTCGCTGATGCCAAAGTTTTTCGCATAGTCCGGGGACAGCCAGAACATAAACGGAATGTGGGTTTGCTGCTCCGGCGCCAGCATGTACGGCGTACCGTGCAGGTAAATACCGCTTTCGCCCAGTGACTCACCGTGATCCGAGAGATAAATCAGCGCGGTGTTCATGCTTGCCTGGCGCGCTTTCAGCGTATCGATGGTTTTACTGACCATGCTGTCGGTATACAGGATGGTGTTGTCATAGGTGTTAATCAGCGCCTGATGATCGCAATCCTGAATTTCGTTGGTATCGCAGGTTGGCGTGAACTTACGGAAATTATCCGGGTAACGGCGATAGTACGCCGGGCCGTGGCTCCCCATCAGGTGGATAACCAGCACCGTGTCCTGCTTCAGGCCATCCAGCACGTTGTCCAGTCGGTAGAAATTCACATCGTCAATGCAGGATTTATCTTTGCAGAACTGGTCCAGCTTCCACTGCGTCATGTCGGTATGGGGTACGCGATCGCAGGCACCTTTACAGCCGCCGTCGTTGTCGCGCCAAAGCAGGTTGACGCCCGCATGGTTGAGCACGTCGAGCAGTCCTTCCTGATGGTGAGCGAGATCGGCATCGTATTTGTTCCGGGTCATGCCGGAGAACATGCAGGGAACAGAAACGGCGGTTTCAGTCCCGCACGAGGAGGCCTGCGGGAAGTTAATCACATCCTGCTTTTTCAGCTCCGGGTTGGTTTCACGCCCGTAACCATTCAGGGAGTAGTTCGCCGCGCGAGACGCTTCGCCGATGACAAGCACCAGAACGGTTTTCTTTTGTTGACCGGAAATTAATGGTCCTTTATGGGCATCTTCACCAATCCGCACCAGCGTTTGATCGCCTGCAAACCAGCGCATTTTGCTGTACTTCACCACGGCGCTGACATAGTTCGCCGGGGTCACCATTTTGACGATGCTTTTGTTATTGCGAAACAGCGACGCGTAATCTTTATAAAACAGCGCCGCAATCAGGATAATCACCAGCAGGGCACCGAGCATAGCGGCAACGCGCGTCAGCAGGGCATACCACCATTTTCCGGTACGGATGCGAGTCAACGCCAGCACCACGGAGGGAGCGAGACCGGCAAGGGCAATCCACAGAATCATTTGCGGAGTGACCAGGGCGGTCGCTTCCTGAGAGTTGGTTTCGAACACGTTCACAATCATGTTCTGATCGATCACCGCGCCGTAGGTGTACATAAAATAGGTCGCCGCGGCGCAACCGATGGTTAAAACAATCAGCAGCGGTTTACGGATATACGGGATATTGAGCAGGCTAAAGACAATCACCCAGCCGCAAAAAAGTACCAGCGGTACGGACGCGGCAAAGAGGATGTCGTGCAGATGTTCAGGGGCGATAATCGCCCAGCTGCGCTGGATAAACAGCCCATTAATCAACGTAAAGAAGAGTGCACAGCCCAGAGTAAATTTAATGTCGTTACATTGTAACTTTTTGATTAACCACATCGAACGAGAAACCTGTCATTGTAATGATGGGCCGAGTATAGAGAGGGAAGATTAGTGAAACCTTAATGCCATAAATCTGTGGTAAAGCCCTTGCACGTGGCGCGTTTAACGTCTTCACTGTAGGTGAGAGCGGTTATCTGGAGGTGAGTGTGGCAGAGCAGCTGGAGTTTTTCCCCATCCAGAGCCCGTGCCGGGGTATTTGTCAGGTGGATGAACGCGGCTATTGCCGCGGGTGCATGCGTACCCGTGATGAGCGTTTTAACTGGCAAAACTTTAGCGACACGCAAAAACAAGAGGTGCTTCGCCTTTGTCGACAGCGACTTCAGCGCAAAATACGCGCAAACAAAGCCGGTGAGACCGAAGAACCCCAGCAGCCTTCACTTTTTTAACACGGTAATTGCGTATACTCATGACATTACGTCCTTGAGGAAAATGTTATGGTTCAGCGAATTACCCTTGCCCCCCAGGGGCCAGAATTCTCCCGTTTTGTGATGGGCTACTGGCGCCTGATGGACTGGAATATGTCCCCCCTCCAGCTGGCGAGCTTTATTGAAGAGCATATCGATTTAGGTATCACTACTGTCGATCATGCGGATATTTACGGTGGCTACCTGTGTGAAGCCGCGTTTGGCGAAGCCCTCAAGCTGGTTCCGGCACTCCGCGATCGCATGGAGATCGTCACGAAGTGTGGGATTGCCACCACGGCAAAACCAGAACACGCCCTCGGTCATTACATCACCGACAGCGCGCATATCATCAAGAGTGCCGAGCAGTCGCTGGTCAATCTGGCGACCGATCGTATCGACCTGCTGTTAATTCACCGTCCGGACCCGCTCATGGATGCCGATGAGGTGGCGGAAGCCTTCCTGAATCTGCATCAGAGTGGGAAAGTGCGTCACTTCGGCGTTTCAAACTTTACCCCGGCGCAGTTTGCACTGCTTCAGTCTCGTCTGCCGTTCACCCTGGCCACTAACCAGGTTGAGATCTCCCCGGTACACCAGCCGCTGCTGCTGGATGGTACGCTCGATCAGCTGCAGCAGCTGCGCATTCGCCCGATGGCCTGGTCGTGTCTGGGGGGCGGACGCCTGTTCAATGATGATGAATTCCAGCCGCTGCGCAACGAGCTTGAAACTATTGCCCGCGAACTGAACGCTGAGAGCATCGAACAGGTGGTTTACGCGTGGATCCTGCGTCTGCCGTCAAAGCCGCTGCCAATTATCGGTTCCGGCAAAATAGAACGCGTGCGTTCTGCGCTGGCCGCAGAAGAGCTGCAGATGACCCGCCAGCAGTGGTTCCGCATCCGCAAGGCCGCCCTGGGTTACGACGTGCCATAAACCGCCAGAAGGTGACTTTCCGGTGAAATCTTTGCCCCTGGTATACACTTAAGGGGCAAAAAATAACCAGCGGAGGTCATATGAAGCGTTTTGCTCTGGCACTGGTCACGCTGGTTGTTTGCGCAGGGGCGCAGGCAGCCAGCGACGAAGTGGAAATGAATCTCGTCACCTCTCAGGGTGTGGGCCAGTCCATCGGAACGGTGAAAATCACTGAAACCGATAAAGGACTGGAGTTCGCCCCGAACCTCAAAGCACTCCCTCCCGGCGAACATGGTTTCCATGTTCATGCCAAAGGCAGCTGTCAGCCCGCATTAAAAGAGGGTAAACCGTCTGCGGCGGAAGCAGCAGGGGGGCACCTTGATCCACAACACTCCGGAAAGCATGAGGGGCCGGAAGGTATGGGGCATCTGGGTGATTTGCCCGTGCTGGTGGTGAATAACGACGGTAAAGCCACAGAGCCCGTTGTTGCTCCGCGCCTAAAAAAGCTGGATGAGGTGAAAGGTAAGGCACTGATGATCCACGTCGGCGGCGACAATATGTCCGATCAGCCTAAACCACTCGGCGGCGGCGGGGCACGTTATGCCTGCGGCGTGATCTGATCCCCAATTGTTCCCGGTGGCGGCGCCTGTTCCAGCTGCGACAGCGAGCAGTGCAGGCGCCAGATTATCGACGCCAAATCGCGGGCTGCGGGCAGATGATGCCGTGCGAGGGTATCGCAGATCCGCCGCAGTTCATTCAGCGTGGCTTCCAGCGGTCGCTGCTGGACGCCGCGTTCACTCATCACATCGCGCAGCAGGGAGATACACACATCACGCACCTGCGACAGCGGGTCGGAACGCGTTTCCCACGCGCGAAGCTGCCAGACCACGTGCGAACAGTTCAACAGCACGACGCCCCAGCGCAACAGCCAGCGTCGGGAAAGCGCATCCTGGCTGTTATTCAGCTGGCTGACGTGGTGATAAACCAGCGATTCATATTCGCTTTCACGCAGATGCGGTTTACGGCTGAGCTGGTCGACAAATCCCCGCCGTAACTCCCGGATATGCCTGCGGCTCTTGCGCGCATCGGAACCGGGACGTAACACCGCGAAAGCGAGCCACGCCAGCCCCACGCCCAGGATCTTCGCCAGGTTGTCATTGAGAAAATCGGCGTAATCATAAACTGGCGGATTCGTCACGGAGATAAACGAACCCATAAAAAAATAATCAGCTGTCCCCAGAGACCGGCCAGCTTCGGCATTTGCAGCTTCAGAAGCTGCATAGTGGTTAACAGGGGGAACAGGAACAGCAGGAACTGCCACAGATCGCTTATCTGCACCATCAGGCCAAACTTCACCACAAAGCTGAACAGCGACAGCAGCACCAGCGTGCGCAGCAGGAGCGTCAGGGAGTTGAACGGCGAGGCTGCG
The DNA here is from genome assembly GCF_004402045.1 of Lelliottia nimipressuralis. Lineage (GTDB taxonomy): Bacteria > Pseudomonadota > Gammaproteobacteria > Enterobacterales > Enterobacteriaceae > Enterobacter > Enterobacter chinensis. The sequence continues at coordinate 304,496 of NZ_SOMG01000030.1, forward strand.
ACGGAGTAAAGCACGCAGCTGATGGCGGCAAGCGTCAGGGCTGCCGTACCGGATTCCCACTGCGTGGTGATGCTCCACGCGCCCACCAGCATCAGCGCACAGAAGGTGCGAAAACCGCTCCACAGTGCTTCCAGATAGTCGGTATGCCGTGCAAGAGCGGGGCTGCCGGGGACGTTGAATTCTGTCAGAGGGGTTGCATTCTCAACCGCATTAATCCAGCGACTGCTGCGCAGGTACAGCCGGCAAAAGTAGTTCAGACGCTGCCAGAAGGCGCGATGGCGGTAGTCGTAGTCATCAACCGGAGCGAGCGGGGCAATAATGCGCGCGACCGTGTAGATATCTGCATCCGGGCGCGCAAGGGCCGCGAGTAGCGTTTCAATCACGGCCCGGGTGTTTTCAGGTGGCGTTGGCCAGTTGAGCAGCATCCGGCGCAGGCTGGAGATAGCGCTGGTCATGCGCAGCTGCTGGTGCAGTAAATAATTAAGCAGGGTGTTCTGACGGCGAAAGCGGTAGTGGCTCCAGAAGGCCTGAATACGCAGCAGATTCATCGTCAGGATCTGCCCGATAACCTTTTCATGCGCGAGACGGATGTCATCGCTGGTATCGGGTTGCCACAGCAGGCTCGCATGCTCCAGCAATCGGGCATGCATTGTTTTCAGCGCGGTGATGAGCGTAGTGCCGTCGGAAGTGCTGGGCAGGATCATCATCATAAAACCGCCGCTGAGGATCCCGACAATCACTTCGCAGACGCGCGCCTGAGCGATATCCCACAGCTCGGTGGTGTCGAGCACGTTAACCACCGGAAAGGCAATAATGGCGGCGGTATAGCCCGCCAGTTGGAAAGCGTAGGCGACGTTATTGGTAAAATGGGCACAGGCCCAGGTACAGCATCCCAGCCATGCCGCCATGCTCAGCAGGAACAGCCACGGATCGTTTAGCGTATGGCCGGCGATAATTAACGCGGCGGTGGCACCCAGCAGGCTGCCTGCGATACGGCCAAGGCTTTTACTGATCACTCCGCCGACCGTGGGAAAACTCACCACCGCTGCAGACGTCATCGCCCAGTAGGGTTCATCCAGGTTCAGGTAATAGGCGACAGACAGCGCAAGACACATGGCAATGCCATTGCGCAGCGCGTAGCGCCACTGGGGACGCGTCGCTTTCAGCCACGGCGTGTTTTGCCAGGAGAAAACCGGCAACTTCATTAACGGGTTCCGATGGCGACGGTGCAGGTGGTGCCGGATACCAGAGTGATGTCCTGCGGTAAACGGTCAAACTCCACGCGAACCGGAACGCGCTGGGCCAGACGCACCCAGGGAACGTTCGGCTTAATGTCCGGCACTAGCCCCGAATCCGTTTCAACGCTTTGGTCGTAAATGGCCCGGCCGATACTGGATACGTGACCCTGTAACTTTTTCGAGCCACTGTAAAGCGTTATCGCGGCGGGTGACCCTTCGCGGATATGACGAAGTTTGGTCTCTTCAAAATAGCCCACGACATAGAAGGAGTGGCTGTCGACGAGAGCAAAAACAGGTTGGCCAGTGGTGGCATAGTTTCCCACGCGGGCGGAAAGGTTGGTCACCCATCCATCGACCGGGGCGGTGATGACCGTTTGCGTCAGTTCCCACTGGGCCTGTTTTAGCGAGGCTTCGGCAACGTTGACGCTCGCCTGCATGGCCTTCACGTTGATATTCGCGGTGTCTAAATCTTCCGCTGAAATGTAGTTTTGCGATAAATGCCGGCGGCGATTGGCTTCGTTGTTGGCTTTCGCCAGGTCAGACTGGGCTTTCGCCAGCTGCGCCTCGGCATTCAGGATCGCGATGTGGTACGGGGTATCGTCGATACGGAATAAAATCTCACCCTTTTTAACGTACTGGTTATCCTTAACGAGCAGCGTCGTGATACTTCCCGACACCTGAGGGGTAATACTGACCTGTTCAGCGCGAATTTTACCGTCACGTGTCCAGGGCGACTGCATATAAAAATTCCACATCCACCAGCCCGCAACCAGCGCGAGGGCAAGAACAAACAGGGTGGAAAAGTACTTTAGCGTTTTCAGAGACATATTCACCACACAGTCAAAACGGCAAGGCCCACACAGACGGAGAGGGCAAACAGGGAAAGATCCATCAACATGGGATGCCAGATTTCGCCGGAGTACATCCAGTCACGAAGCAGACGATGTGCGATGAGCCAGAGAATAAAGCCCACCAGAACGGCTTTAAACAAGGGAGGAAAGTAGACTGACGCACCGAAGATCAGGTCCTGAAGGGGTAACCCCTCTGAGCGATGAAAAAACGTCACAGGCAGAAATCCTTTGCAGTGAACAGAATGCCGCGTTGGCTTGTCTTAGTAGGGTGAAGCATCACAATTCAGTGTAAGTCATACTTTTAAGTTCGATGAATGCAGTATTGCATTTGTTTTGGCAATACAAATGCTGCACACTATTCTAAAATCAGTATAATAACTTAGCAAGCTAATTATAAGGAGATGAAATTGGAATCGCCATTAGGTTCTGATCTGGCAAGGTTGGTACGCGTCTGGCGTGCTCTGATTGACCATCGCCTGAAACCTCTGGAACTCACACAGACGCATTGGGTCACGCTGCACAACATTCATCAGCTGCCGCCCGATCAGTCGCAAATTCAGCTGGCAAAAGCGATAGGGATTGAGCAGCCGTCGCTGGTACGTACGCTTGACCAGCTGGAAGAGAAGGGGTTGATTTCCCGGCAAACCTGCGCCAGCGATCGTCGTGCTAAGCGGATTAAGCTTACCGAGAAAGCAGCCCCTATCATCACTGAAATGGAAGCTGTGATTACCAAAACGCGCGGTGAAATCCTGTCAGGTGTTTCACCGGCGGAGCTGGAAATGCTCATCAGCCTCATTGGACGCCTCGAGCAAAACATCCATGAGCTGCAGTCGCGAGACTGACAAACAATAAGGCCTTGCAGCAGCAAGGCCTTTTTTTACTTAAACACGACCACACGGTTACGACCTGTCTCTTTCGCTTCATACATCGCCTTATCGGCATTCTCCACGCACGTTTCCGCGGTTATCGCCGGTGACGTAGCCGTAAACACCCCCATGCTGATGGTGATCGGCTCCGGTAACTGCCCCCCGCTGCTGGTGCTATCAAAGCTGCTCAGATTCAACCGTATGCGTTCAGCCACCTGAAATGCCGCCTCTGGTGAGGTGTTGGTCAGCATCAGAACAAACTCTTCCCCCCCGATGCGGGCTGCGATGTCCTGCGGGCGCACGGAATCCATCAGCAGGTTGGCGACAAACTGCAGGACTTTGTCGCCCTGCAGATGCCCATAGGTGTCGTTGATACGCTTGAAGCGATCGAGGTCGCTGACGATGACGGAAACTGGGCGGTTAGCTTTAGCGATATCCAGCGCCTGATTTAACGATTCATAGAAATAACTGCGGTTATAAAGGCGCGTGAGCGGGTCGCGAATCGAGTTCTGATAGGACTGCTGATATTTTACATGCGAGTCGCGATACAGCCTGAAGACATCGTAGAGCAGAACAAAAATAATCAGCAGTGTGGCGACCGTTTCAAATAACCGGGCGCGATACCAGGATATATCTTCGGCATGTCCACCCGCTAACAGCATTGATAGCGTGACGATATAGCAGACGCAGAGAAAATTACCGCCCACCCAGAATAAATTGCGCACGCGCGTAACAAACATCAGCGTTGCTAATGTCACTATCCAGAGGACAATTAAAGAAATATTAATGAACTGGCTCCAGAGAACCATAAACTGACGGGTTTCATTATCAACCAGGTCAATGGATAACAATGGTGAATGGCTGGAATAGAGCCAGGCCAGCCCCACTGCGCAGGCGGTAAAGAGAAACGTGCCGCTCACTATTGAGATATGCGCCAGCCGGGAAACGGGATAATCGCGCGTGGTATAGAGTATTGCCGCAATCAGTATCAGCACCGCCATTAAGAGGTGGCGGAACATATAGTAAATCATTGCATCGTTGTAGTTCACGACGTTGAACTGATAGAGATCCAGCCAGGCAGGGAAGCTGGACAGCGTTCCGACCATCAGCAATGCCGAACCGGCAAAGGCGAAAGCGATCGCTATCAGATACAAGCGCCTTCTGTCACACCAGTATTTCATCTCCATAAAACAGGCAATAAACAGGTGAAACACCAGCAAGAAAATGGTGAGCGTAGGGAATAAAAGCGGTGAAAAGGAAGGAACCCATTCAACGAGTTTTAAAAATAGCGTTTGTAATATCCCGATGACAACAATGCAGCCGAGGCAGAACGCGATATAACGACTCTTTAGAGAACGACGATTCGCAAGCATATAGGTTTTTGACAAAATTATAATGTATGAAGAGAAGGTAATTGCGAAGAGTCTAATCAATTAGCACAATAAATACTTTGCGCAGAAACAATATACGGCGTGATTAATAATGGATGTGGTGAATGTATTTTGTAAATATATTTGCGAGGGTGATATATATTGTAAATAGATGTGGCCCAACGGCCACATCTACCTTTAATTAACGTGGGGAAACGGTCACCTGGCTACCGTTGCTTGCCAGAACAACACGCTGGCCTGCAGAGAAGCGGGTGTTACCTTGTTTCTGTACAACCATGATAGTGCTGCCGTCGTCTTTACGAATTTCCAGCTCTACGCCCTGAGTTTTGTTCATCGCACCCTGAACGCCCTGGCCTGCTACACCACCCGCAACGGCGCCTGCGGCCGTTGCCAGAGAGCGGCCAGTACCGCCGCCAACGGTGTTACCGAGGAAACCACCCAGAACGGCACCGCCGATTGCGCCCATCACGTTGTTTTCATCGCCACCCTGAATCTGTACAGGGCGTGCGTTAACAACGGTACCGTAAGTCACGTTCTGAACCTGTTTCGCTTCAGAAGCGCTGTAAACGTCGCCAGAAAGTGAACTGTCGTTCACACAGCCAGCCAGAGTTAAACCAATCAGCGAAACGCCCAGTACACGTAAAATCATTTGAATCTCCTGTTCACCAAAAACGCCCGACCGAGGGCATCCGTTATGGCTAAATTATATGGCATAAGGGGCCATAGTTCATATCTTTGCACTAACAATAGGAAAATTGTACTTGAATTTGACTTAACGAGACATAAACAGGATCTGCCCGCGTTACCCGTCTGAGATTGTTAAAAAATATTATCGCCGGATGGCAAAGCGGTGTCGTTTATGGTTGAGTGGATATCCTTAGCCCACGCAACGTAAGGAAAGCGCATGAAATCGGGTCGCTACATTGGTGTGATGTCAGGCACCAGTCTGGATGGGGTAGATGTCGTTCTGGCCGCCATTGACGAAAATATGGTGGCGCAGCAGGCGAGCCTGACCTGGCCAATCCCCATTTCACTGAAAGAGGATATTCTGAGTATCTGTCAGGGGCAGCAGCTGACCCTCTCCCAGCTTGGGCAACTTGATGTCCGCCTGGGGGCGCTGTTTGCGGATGCGGTGCAGGCTTTAATGCAAAAAGAACATCTTCGCCCGCAGGATGTGGTGGCCATCGGGTGTCACGGACAAACGGTCTGGCACGAGCCCGTCGGCGATGCCCCGCACACGCTGCAAATTGGCGATAATAACCAGATTGTGGCGAAAACGGGCGTCACGGTGGTCGGCGATTTTCGTCGTCGCGATATTGCGCTTGGCGGTCAGGGGGCGCCGCTGGTACCGGCATTCCATCAGGCGTTGCTGGCACACCCAACAGAGCGGCGGATGGTGCTCAACATTGGTGGGATTGCCAATCTGTCGATGCTTATCCCGGGCCAGCCGGTCCGCGGTTATGATACCGGCCCCGGCAATATGCTGATGGATGCCTGGATCTGGCGTCAGTGTGGCCAACCGTATGATAAAAACGCGGAGTGGGCGAGCGAGGGTAAAGTGATTATCCCGCTGTTGCAGTCCATGCTGAGCGATCCTTATTTTGCCTTGCCGGCACCTAAAAGCACGGGACGTGAATACTTCAACTTAGGCTGGCTTGAGCGCCAGCTGGCGCCATTCCCGGCGCTCGCGCCGCAGGATGTCCAGACGACACTTGCCGAGCTTACGGCCGTGTCGATCTCCGAGCAGGTGCTTCTCAGCGGCGGGTGTGAACGCCTGCTGGTATGCGGTGGTGGAAGCCGCAACCCGCTGGTGATGGCGCGTCTTGCAGGGCTACTGCCGGGTACCGAAGTGACGACGACAGATGAGGCCGGCATCAGTGGCGATGACATGGAAGCGCTGGCATTTGCCTGGCTTGCCTGGCGAACCATTGCAGGACTCCCGGGGAATTTGCCGTCGGTAACCGGTGCGCGCGAGGCGAGCGTTCTCGGGGCGATTTTCCCGGCCAATCCGCGTCATAATCAGAGTTAACTGAAATTCAGCGCGGCGCGGCATCGTTAGAATGGAATGAAACAGGAGGGCAGGCATGCCCTCCAGGACCAGGAAAGTCTTCGGAATACGCCCATGAAAAAACTTCTTCTTATTGTCGCCCCTTTGTTGCTGTCAGGATGCAGCGTCTATAACCAGCTCCTTGAGCGCATGCAGACCGATACGCTGGAGTATCGCTGCGACGAAAAACCGCTGACCGTGAAGCTGAATAATCCGCGCCAGGAAGCCAGCTTTGTTTACGACAATAAACTGTTGACGCTGAAGCAGGGCATGTCGGCCTCAGGTGCACGTTATACCGACGGTATCTATGTGTTCTGGTCAAAAGGCGACAGTGCCACGGTCTACAAACGCGACCGCATTGTGCTGAACAATTGCCAGCTCGAAAATCCGAAGCGTTGAGATTTTCACAGGGGCGGCGCACAATAGCGCCACCCAATCTCAATGTCAGCTAACGCCATGTCAGATAACGACGAACTGCAGCAAATCGCGCATCTGCGCCGTGAATACACCAAAGGCGGCCTGCGCCGCCAGGACCTTCCCGCTGAACCCCTCGTGCTTTTTGAACGCTGGCTGAAACAGGCCTGCGAAGCGAAACTTGCCGACCCAACGGCAATGGTTGTCGCGACGGTAGATGAAAACGGCCAACCGTATCAGCGCATCGTATTGCTCAAGCATTATGACGAGAAAGGACTGGTGTTCTATACCAACCTGGGCAGCCGCAAAGCGCATCATTTAGAAAAAAATCCGCGTATCAGTCTCCTGTTCCCATGGCACATGCTGGAACGTCAGGTGATGGTGACAGGCAAAGCCGAGCGTCTCTCGACGCTGGAAGTGGTGAAGTATTTCCACAGCCGTCCGCGTGACAGCCAGATTGGCGCCTGGGTATCAAAACAGTCCAGCCGCATTTCTGCCCGCGGCGTGCTGGAAAGTAAATTCCTCGAGCTAAAGCAGAAGTTCCAGCAGGGTGAAATCCCGCTGCCGAGTTTCTGGGGCGGCTTCCGTATTCCGATTGAGCAGATGGAGTTCTGGCAGGGGGGGGAACATCGCCTGCACGACCGCTTTTTATACCAGCGCGAGAATGGCGGCTGGAAAATCGACAGACTGGCACCGTAATCCCCGAAATTTGTTGATTTAAGCGCTAGCGCACACCGCGCTTGCGCTTTATTCTATGGTCCTTTCGCATCAGGCGAAAAGTCGTGTACCGGCAAAGGTGCAGTCGTTTATACATGGAGAATTTGATGGCAAGCAGTAACTTGATTAAACAATTGCAAGAGCGGGGCCTCGTGGCCCAGGTGACGGACGAGGAAGCGTTAGCAGAGCGACTGGCGCAAGGCCCGATCGCGCTCTATTGCGGCTTCGATCCCACCGCTGACAGCTTGCATTTGGGGCATCTTGTTCCATTGTTATGCCTGAAACGCTTCCAGATGGCAGGCCACAAGCCTGTTGCCCTGGTGGGCGGCGCGACCGGTCTGATTGGCGACCCAAGCTTCAAAGCCGCTGAGCGTAAACTGAATACCGAAGATACCGTGCAGGAGTGGGTGGATAAGATCCGCAAACAGGTTGCACCGTTCCTCGACTTCGACTGTGGTGATAACGCCGCGATTGCCGCGAACAACTACGACTGGTTTGGTAGCATGAACGTGCTGACCTTCCTGCGTGACATCGGCAAGCACTTCTCTGTTAACCAGATGATTAACAAAGAAGCCGTGAAGCAGCGTCTGAACCGTGACGACCAGGGTATCTCCTTTACTGAGTTCTCTTACAACCTGCTGCAAGGGTATGACTTTGCCTGCCTGAACAAACTGCACGGCGTTTCCCTGCAGATTGGCGGTTCTGACCAGTGGGGTAACATTACCTCCGGTATCGATCTGACCCGTCGCCTGCACCAGAACCAGGTCTTTGGTCTGACCGTTCCGCTGATCACCAAAGCAGACGGCACCAAATTCGGTAAGACTGAAGGCGGCGCGGTATGGCTTGATCCGAAGAAAACCAGCCCGTATAAATTCTACCAGTTCTGGATCAACACGGCGGACGCCGATGTTTACCGCTTCCTGAAGTTCTTCACCTTTATGGACATTGAAGAAATCAATGCGCTGGAAGAAGAAGACAAGAACAGCGGTAAAGCGCCACGTGCTCAGTACGTGCTGGCAGATGAAGTGACCAAACTGGTCCACGGTGAAGAAGGTCTGGCTGCGGCAAAACGCATTACGGCGAGCCTGTTCAACGGTACCCTGAGCGATCTGAGCGAAGCGGACTTCGAACAGCTGGCGCAGGACGGCGTGCCAATGGTTGAGATGGAAAAAGGGGCTGACCTGATGCAGGCGCTGGTGGACTCTGAGCTGCAGCCTTCCCGCGGTCAGGCGCGTAAAACCATCGCGTCTAACGCGATCACCATCAACGGTGAGAAACAGGCCGACCCGGAATACACCTTCGTTGACGGCGACCGCCTGTATGGCCGCTACACGCTGCTGCGTCGCGGTAAGAAAAATTACTGCCTTGTCTGCTGGAAATAATTAACGGTCTCGAGGGGCGTGGGAAACCACGCCCCTTTTTGTTTTTTTCAGGGTTTGGTAAGCAAAAATGAAGAACATCCTCGCCATTCAGTCCCACGTTGTTTTTGGACATGCTGGCAATAGCGCAGCGGAATTCCCGATGCGCCGCCTCGGCGTCAACGTCTGGCCCCTCAATACCGTGCAGTTTTCCAACCACACGCAGTACGGCAAATGGACCGGCTGTGTGATGCCGCCTTCGCACCTCACAGAGGTTGTGCAGGGGATTGCCGATATCGACCAGCTCAAACGCTGTGACGCCATACTGAGCGGTTACCTCGGCTCAGCGGAGCAGGGGGAGCATATCCTCGGCATCGTACGCCAGGTGAAAGCAGCAAATCCGTTGGCAAAATACTTCTGCGACCCCGTCATGGGACATCCGGAGAAAGGCTGTATCGTGGCGCCAGGTGTCGCAGAGTTTCACGTCCGCCATGCGCTGCCCGCCAGCGATATCATTGCGCCAAACCTGGTCGAGCTGGAAATTCTCTGCGAGCGTCCGGTGAACAGCGTAGAAGAGGCGGTAAGCGCCTCTCGTGAGCTGATAGCCCAGGGGCCTGAGGTTGTGCTGGTAAAACACCTTGCGCGCGCAGGGCTGAGTCAGGACCGTTTTGAGATGCTGCTGGTGACGAAAGACGACGCCTGGCATATCAGCCGTCCGCTGGTGGATTTTGGCCTGCGACAGCCAGTGGGGGTTGGTGATGTCACCAGCGGTCTGCTGCTGGTGAAATTGCTGCAGGGGGCGACGCTGCGCGATGCGCTGGAGCATGTCACAGCGGCGGTGTACGAAATCATGATTGCGACGAAAGAGATGCAGGAGTATGAACTGCAGGTGGTTGCGGCACAGGATCGTATCGCGAAGCCGGAGCACTATTTCAGCGCAACGCAGCTTTAGACGCCGCCCGACGGCGCTGCGCTTGCATGGGCCTACGAAATTTGTAGGCCGGGTAAGCATCAGCGCCACCCGGCAACACAGGCCGCTCGGTTAATTCAAACCTTCCGCTTTCAGCGCCGCAGCCACTGCAGGGCGCTCCGCCACGCGTTTCATATACGATGCGATATGGTCTAACCCTTCCAGGTTCAGCTTAACCGCGCGCGCCCAGCGCAGCACGGTGAAGAGATACGCATCGGCAACCGTGAAGCGCGACCCGCTAATCCACTGATCGTCCTTCAACGATGCGTTGACGTACTGGAGTTTTTTCTCCAGCAGGGCACGCAGGGTCGGCTTAAACTCTTCCGGCGTATCCGGGCGGAACAGCGGCGTAAAGCCTTTGTGCAGTTCGGTCGCAATGTAGTTCAGCCATTCCAGCGTCTTATAGCGCGAAATTGTGCTGACCGGTGCCAGCAGTTGGCGATCGGGCACGCTATCGGCCAGGAACTGCATAATCGCGACACCTTCGGTCAGCAGAGTACCGTCATCCAGCAAGAGCGCCGGAACTTGTCCCTTCGGGTTAATGGCAAGATAATCATCGCCATTTTCCAGGCGTTTTTTCATCAGATCAACGCCATCCAGCGTGAAATCTTTGCCACTCTCGCGCAGGGTAATATGGGAAGCAAGAGAGCAGGCACCTGGTTTATAGAACAGTTTCATCGGTAACTCCTTTTGGCTGAGGTTTCAGCTATGTTAGTGCGCGCACGGATAAAAAAAAAGCCGCTAATGCATTAGCGGCTCGTCGTTTCTCAATAACATTACGCGGTTGCGGTTTTGGTCGCTTTCGCCGTCTTGTCGTCGTCCTGAGTCATACGATTCAGTTTCGGAGCGGTCAGCAGCATCAGAACTGCAATAACTGCCGTAGCGATACCAATCTGCATGAATACGGTACCGTAGACGTTCAGAGAGACCAGTGGATCGGTGACGTTTTCCGGCACAGCCATCAGGTTCGCAATCTTACCGGCGATAATTGCCGCACCGGCAGTGGTCAGGAACCAGCTACCCATAATGAAGCCCATCAGACGCTGCGGAACCAGCTGTGCCACCATCGCCAGGCCCAGACCGGAGATCATCAGTTCGCCGATAGACTGCAGAGCGTAGCTCAGGATCAGCCAGTTAACGGAAACGATACCCGCGTCGGTGGCGAATTTGGTGCCCAGCGGCAGCACCAGGAACGCGCCGGAGCACAGCACCATGCCGATAGCGAACTTGTGCGGCATTGGCAGACGGTCACCCATCTTGTTATAGATAGCGGCCAGAATCGGGCTACCAATCATGATCCAGAACGGGTTCAGAGCCTGATACTGCTCCGGTTCGAACGCGATGCCCAGAATAGAGTGCTCAACGTTACGAATCGCGAAGAAGTTCAGAGAGGTTGGCATCTGGCTGTACAGAACGAAGAAGATAATTGCTTCCAGCATCAGAATGAACGCCACAATCATCTTACGACGGGCAGCCCCCTGCATGGCGAATGCTTCTTTCGCAAAGATAATCACGATACCCAATGCAACCACGGCCAGAACCGCACGTGCGATACCCTGATTGTGCAGCAGCCAGGTAGCGATCGCGGCAAGGATCACAACGCCCACGATGGTCGCCAGCAGTTTGCCCATGTGCACAGGCTCGAAGTCCGGTTTTGAACCGTAATCTTTAACCCAGCTGCGGCAGAACAGGAAGTTCACCACGGTGATCAGCATACCGACGAAGCTCAGCGCGAACGCCACACTCCAGCCGAATTTCGCTGCAAGCCATGGAGTCGCCAGCATCGAGAAGAACGAACCGATGTTAATGGACATGTAGTACATGGTAAATGCACCGTCCAGACGCGGATCGTCTTTGTTATAGCAAGTAGAGAGCAGGGAGGACGGGTTCGCTTTGAACAGACCGTTACCGACGGCAATCGTCGCCATACCCATGTATACAACAGCCGCATCGTGTCCTGACCATGCAACCAGGCCATAGCCAATCGCCAGGACAATGGCACCCAGCATGATGACACGTTTAGTCCCGAGGACTTTATCACCCAGCCAGCCGCCGATAGCGACCAGGCCGTACACCAGAGCACTGAAGGAAGAGAACAGCGTGATGGAATCGGCTTCGGACATACCCAGCTGTTTTACCAGGTAAACCGCCATGATCCCTTGCAGGCCGTAATAACCAAAACGCTCCCATAACTCGATAGAGAAGATGAGATAGAACGCTTTAGGTTGTTTAAAAGCGTTAAGACTCACGCTTTCATCTGTTGGTTTATTGTTTGCAGTAGACACATATACCTCTTTTTTTACATCCCATATTAACGGGGGTGTTCATAGCGTGATGGCCGTAGTCCATACGCCTTATAGTTATATTGGGAGGAGAAACGGCGGGTAATGTTCACTATCCTGCCCCATCTGGCAATACGTTTGTAATACTCTGTTACATATATCTTGGGTGGTATAATCGTCGGTTCATACAAATGTTATTCAGCGTTAAATTTCATTCGATGAGTAAAGGTAGTTTTTTCGACTGGCAATTACCCTCCCTGAACGGCTTTTGGCGATATGTTCTGCTATTTGTCGTTTTAGGCAGTCATATAGCCCATAATCTGAAAAATCACTGGTTGGATATGCGGCTTTGAGGGGGAGATATCTTGTGCCGCAAAGGGTTTAGGCAGATTTTGATAACAAAAATACAACATGAAGTTATCAGGGTGATCGCGATCACAGATGTATAGAAATTTTTGGCTATGAAAAAAGTATTAACCTGTTTGAGCGTTAAACAACCGAACAAGTGACAGGTCAATGGAAAGGAATGGCGAACAAATAACGGCCAAAAGAAGAGCGTGTGATTACCCTTCTTTTGATAAGGGATTTGATAATCAGAGATCGACTTTTTCTTTGTATTCGCAGAGATCTTCAATAATGCATGAGCCGCAGCGAGGCTTACGGGCAATGCAGGTATAACGACCGTGCAGAATCAGCCAGTGATGGCAGTCAACCTTAAATTCGGCGGGAACCACTTTTAACAGCTTCTCTTCGACCTGCTCGACATTTTTCCCAGGCGCAAAGTTTGTCCGGTTAGACACGCGAAAAATATGCGTATCCACAGCGATAGTAGGCCAACCAAACGCGGTATTGAGCACCACGTTCGCCGTCTTACGGCCCACGCCCGGTAAGGCTTCCAGCGCAGCGCGGTCCTCCGGCACTTCGCCCCCGTGCTGTTCCAGCAGGATCCGACAGGTCTTTATGACGTTCTCGGCTTTACTGTTAAACAGGCCAATGGTTTTGATATAGGACTTCACGCCCTCAACGCCCAGCTCCAGCATGGCCTTCGGCGTATTGGCGACCGGATAGAGCAGGGCGGTAGCTTTATTGACGCTAACGTCGGTAGCCTGCGCAGAGAGCAACACGGCGATCAGCAGCTCAAACGGGGAGTTAAAATTCAGCTCCGTCGTCGGGTGCGGGTTCTCGTCGCGCAGACGGGTCAGGATCGCAATGCGCTTTTCTTTATTCATGAGGCCTTCTCGGGTATCCCTTCCTGGACGCTGCGCTCTGCCGCGCGGCGCTTACGTTTTTCATCAATCAGGTATTTTATCGCCAGCATCATGCCAAGGCCAATAAACGCGCCAGGCGGCAGCATAGCCAGCAGGAATGGCGTATCGGTGTGGAACACTTCAATGCGCAGCGCTTTGGCCCAGCCGCCGAGCAGCGCGTCTGCGCCGTCAAACAGCGTACCGTTCCCGAGGATCTCGCGCAGCGAGCCCAGCACGAACATAGCGCACGTGGCGCCCATGCCAATGGAAAAACCATCCAGCGCCGACATGGCCGGGCTGTTTTTCACCGCGAAGGCTTCCGCACGCCCGACCACGATACAGTTGGTGACGATCAGGGGAATAAAGATCCCAAGCGACTGGTAAAGACCAAACGCGTAGGCGTTAATCAGCATCTGGACGATACTGACCACCGACGCAATGATCATGACGTAAATCGGAATACGGATTTCCGACGGCGTCCAGCGGCGCAGGGCAGAGATGGATAGGTTGGTCAGGGTCAGCACCAGCGTGGTCGCCAGGCCCAGACCGAGCGCGTTGGTAGCGGTGGATGTCACCGCCAGCAGCGGACACATCCCCAGAAGCTGTACCAGCGCGGAGTTGTTCTTCCACAATCCCTGGACGATAACGTCTTTAACCTGGCTCATGATTACTCCTCACAGGCCGGAAGATTGTTGATTTGCGCGGGCAGCGTTTCAGCATACAGCCCGGCTCGTTTTACGGCGTTCACCACCGCGCGCGGGGTGATGGTCGCGCCGGTGAACTGGTCGAACTCGCCGCCATCTTTCTTCACCGCAAACGCGGTATCCCCTTCGCCATGAATAACTTTACCGGCGAAGTGCAAAATCCAGTCGCTCAGTCGGGTTTCAATTTTATCGCCAAGACCCGGCGTTTCATGATGCTCCGTGACGCGGGTGCCCAGTATCGTGCCCGAGAAATCGCTGCCAACGAGCAGCTGAATGGCACCGGAATAACCGTCGGGTGCCGTCGCTTCCATCACCGCGCCTACCGGTTTATCCCCTTTGCGGGCGATAAAGAGGCGATGCGTACCTTTCCCAAGCTGCGGCGCGTCTACCACAAAGCAGCTTTTTTGCAGGTCATTATCGTAGAAATCGGACGGGATCACCTGATCGAACAGCGCTTTTTGCTGCTTCGTGGCCTGCTCTTCTATCGTGGTTTTGGTCAACGCATTGACCAGGGCCGTCAGGCCTGTCAGGACCGCGGCGAAGACAGCCAGTGTGACGCCGTGTTTTTGCATCGTTTTTAACATGGCGAAACCCTTAGCGGTGGCCGTACACGCGCGGACGCGTGTAGTAGTCGATGAGCGGAACGGTAATGTTGGCGAGCAGGACAGCAAAGGCCATGCCGTCCGGGTATCCACCAAAACTGCGGATGAGCCATACCAGCAAGCCAGCCAGCGCGCCGAAGATCAGGCGCCCGCGGTTAGTCGTTGACGCCGTAACGGGGTCCGTCAGGATAAAGAAGGCCCCTAACATGGTCGCACCGGAGAGCAAGTGCATCTGCGGGCTGGCCAGTGATTCAGGAGAGAACACCCAGCCCAGCGTGGCGCAGACCGCCAGCGTCACGAGGAAGCTGACCGGGATATGCCAGCGAATCGCTTTTTGCTGCAGCAGGAACAGGCCTCCCAGCAGATACGCCAGGTTGACCCACTGCCAGCCGGCACCCGCCAGCATGCCGCTGTAGATGGCGGATTTCATAATCTGCTCAACGCTGTGCCCGGCATGCAGGGAGGTTTTAAACGTATCGAGAGGCGTCGCCTGGCTAATGCCGTCCACGCCCATACGCAGCGCGTTCATATCCGCGCCGAGCGCCGTATGGCCGGTGAAGATAACGTGCAGGGCATCCATAAAGCCCGGAACCGTGGCCGCAATCTCGTGCGGTGGCAGCCAGCTGGTCATCTGCACAGGGAAGGAGATCAGCAGCACCACGTAGCCAATCATCGCCGGGTTAAACGGGTTATGACCCAGGCCACCATACAGCTGCTTGGCAATAATCACGGCAAAAATGGTCCCGAGGACCACCATCCACCACGGTGCAAACGGCGGGATACTGATGGCCAGCAGCAGGCCGGTCAGCAGCGCGGAGTTGTCGGCAAGAATGCGGGCAACAGCCACCTTGCGTAGCTTAAGCACAAGGGCTTCCGCTGCCAGGGCGCTGGCGCAGCCCAGGATTATCTGGAACAGGGTTCCCCAGCCGAAAAACCAGCACTGAACGGCAATGCCCGGCAGCGCCGCCAGGCAGACCAGCATCATAATGCGCGACGTCTGGCGCTGATTGTGGGTGTAAGGGGAGCTTGCGATTCTGAAAACCATTTAATCCTCGTTAACTGCTTTCTGTGCGGCTTTCTTCGCCTGAACGCGCGCGATGGCGGCGGCAACGGCGGCCTTGCGTGGGTCATCGTTGGCGGCCTGCGGTTGCTCTTCCTGCTGCGCCGCCTTACGGGCTTTGGCGCGGGCAATTGCCGCTTCGACGGCGGCTTTACGCGGGTCGACCGGTGCTTCTGGTTCTGCCGCTGGCGCCTGCTGCGCTGCTTTACGGGCTTTGGCGCGAGCAATTGCCGCTTCTACGGCAGCTTTACGCGGATCCACCGCTTCCTGTTCAACCACTACCTGCTGCTCTCCGGCTTTGCGGGCTTTGGCGCGGGCAATCGCCGCTTCAACGGCGGCTTTACGTGGATCGACTTCAGCATTTGCCTCGGCCGTTTGCGCTTTTTCAGCCTGACGGGCGCGCGCTGCGGCCTTACGTGCTTCACGTGCGGCGACCGCTTCGCTGTTGTTAGGTTTCTCGCCCGCCGGAATGATAACAGTCTGCGCCGCGGTGGCTTTTTTCTCGCGAACGCGCGCCAGCGCGGCGTTGATGGCATCCTGATCTTTCTCGCCAGGCTGAACGGCAGCCTGCTTATGGCGCTCCTGACGGGCGATTTTTTCGCGTTCGAGTCGCGCCTGACGTGCTTCAAAGCGCGCTTTAGCTTCCGCAGCGCGTTTTTCTTCCATCGAGATGGCATAAATTTCAGCTTTCTCCTGGCGGAAATATTGCACCAGCGGAATGTTGCTTGGGCAGACCCAGGCGCAGGCACCGCATTCGATGCAGTCAGCCAGATTATGGGCCTTCGCTTTATCGTGCAGCTGGCCTTTGCTGTACCAGTACAGCTGCTGCGGGAGCAGATCCGCGGGGCAGGCATCGGCGCAGGCGCTACAGCGGATGCAGCCTTTCTCTTCCTGCTCTTCACCCATCTCGGTCGGTGAAGGCGCGAGCAGACAGTTGGTAATTTTAACCACCGGGACATCGAGCCATGGCAGGGTAAAGCCCATCAGGGGGCCACCCATGATCACCATCTGGTCGCTGCCCGGGCAGAAATCAGCCTGCTCCAGCAGGTGACGCACCGGCGTACCCAGACGCGCCCAGACGTTGCCCGGGCGAGAGACCGATTCTCCGGTCAGCGTCACCACGCGCTCGGTTAACGGCTCGCCGTCCATCACCGCACGCTTCACGGCGTAAGCGGTACCAACGTTTTGCATCAACACGCCGATATCCGAAGAGCGTCCGCCGTGCGGAACCTGCTTGCCGGTGAGAATTTGCGTCAGCTGTTTTGCGCCGCCAGAGGGGTATTTGGTCGGAATGACGCGCAGGGCAATATCATGGCTACCGGCCAGCACGGCGCGCAGCATAGAGATAGCCTGCGGTTTATTGTCTTCGATACCAATCAGCACTTCCCGCGGCTGCAGAATGTGCGCAAGGATGCGGATACCTTCCACCACCTGGGCGGCACAATCCTGCATCAGACGGTCGTCGGCGGTGATATACGGTTCGCATTCGGCGGCGTTGATAATCAGCGTCTGAATGTTATCGCCACCGCCGCGCAGTTTGACGCCAGTAGGGAAGCCCGCGCCTCCCAGACCGGCAACGCCGAACTGATGAATTCGCTCGATAAGCGCTTCGCGGCTGTGGGAGCGGTAGTCGCTCCAGCCGTCACGATCGATCCAGCGGTCTTCGCCGTCGGCTTCAATAATCACGCTCAGTTCGGAGAGCGCTGACGGATGAGCCACCGTATGAGGAGCGATGGCCACCACTTTACCGGAGGTTGGGGCGTGTACCGGCAGCATACGTCCGCGACCAAAGGTCAGCGGCTGGCCGCGAAGGACGGTATCGCCTTCTTTCACGCACAGTTCACCCTCGGCACCGATGTGCTGCTTGAGCGGCATGACGTAGCGCGTCGCCAGCGGAATTTGACGCAGCGGGGTGCTGTTGGACTGGGTTTTCATCTCCGGTGGATGAATACCGCCGTCAAAGTCCCAAATCTTCTCTTTTCTGAAAGCAGAAAATAACTTAAGCATGTTGTTCCACAGGAATGATGCGAACCGGAATGGTTTGAAGATCCCACTTCCAGCTTTCGGTAGTCGTTTCAACCGGGCGCAACTCGATACATTGCGTCGGGCAGGGGGCCACGCAGAGGTTACAGCCGGTGCACAGATCCGCCACCACGGTGTGCATGGCGCGGGTTGCGCCAACAATGGCGTCAACAGGGCAGGCCTGAATACATTTGGTGCAACCGATGCAGTTCGCTTCGTCGATCACGGCCAGGGCGCGTACCGGCTCCTGCACGTCCGCATCGCCGTCAACGGGCTGCGGATCAACGTTAAGCAGGGCCGCTATTTTCAGCATCACCGCTTCGCCGCCGGGTGCACAGCGGTTAATTTTTTCACCCTGAATCCCTACCGCTTCGGCATAGGGGCGACAGCCGGGGTAGCCACACTGCCCGCACTGGCTTTGTGGCAAAAGCTCATCAATTTTCTCAACAACAGGATCGTCCT
This sequence comes from Lelliottia nimipressuralis, assembly GCF_004402045.1. Taxonomy (GTDB): domain Bacteria; phylum Pseudomonadota; class Gammaproteobacteria; order Enterobacterales; family Enterobacteriaceae; genus Enterobacter; species Enterobacter chinensis. Next base: position 322,727 of record NZ_SOMG01000030.1, read on the forward strand.
CTACCGCGAAACGGCGGGAGGCGTAACCCAGGATAAGGCCAAACACCAACCCCAGGACGCTGATAGAGGCGATGGCAATCCAGATAGCATTCATTACAACTTCACCAGACCACTAAAGCCCATAAAGGCCAGAGACATTAAACCTGCGGTCACCAGCGCAATCGCGTTACCGCGGAAGGGCGCAGGAATATCCGCTGCCGCCAGGCGCTCGCGAATAGAGGCGAAGAGCACCATGACCAGCGAGAAACCGACCGCCGCAGAAAAACCATACAGCGCCGATTGCATAAAGTTATGGCCAAGGTTGATGTTCAGCAACGCCACGCCCAGTACGGCACAGTTGGTGGTGATCAGCGGCAGGAAGATACCCAGCAGGCGATAGAGCGCCGGGCTGGTTTTGCGCACCACCATTTCGGTAAATTGCACCACCACCGCGATAACCAGAATAAAGGCCAGCGTACGGAGATAGGTTAACCCCAGCGGGATGAGGATCCAGGTATCAATCCACCACGCGCAGATAGATGCCAGCGTCATGACGAAGGTCGTCGCCAGCCCCATTCCCATAGCCGTTTCCAGCTTTTTGGAAACGCCCATAAACGGACACAGGCCAAGGAACTTCACCAGAACGAAGTTGTTAACCAGCACAGTGCCGACAAAGAGCAGTAAGTAATCGGTCATTATTTAGCCTGAAATAAAAAAGCCGCCTATTATCGGACAAACCCACGCAGGCGACAACAGGTTATCTGTAAGGTTATTACGGGTTCACGAAGGTGTTTTTCACCCGCGTCGAACGCTTGAAGTAGGGCACCAGCAGCGCCGCAGCCAGCAACGGGAAAAGCAGCTGACGGACGGCCAGAGCGTCTGATACGGGCGAAAAAGCAAACGCCTTCACCGCCAGCAGGACCGAAATCAGCAGCCAGATAATGTAGTGTTTAGGCACGCTCTTACGGCGCTTAAAGAAGGCGATCGTCAGCCATAGCGTGTAGTACCACATCCCTATCGCGAAAACGAACGACACAAACCACAGCGCAATATTAAGCACGCTTTGCGACATCAGGGTCTGGATAGCATGAGGGGTAATCAGCGCGGTAGTATAAAGCAGCAGCGCAAGTGATGCGCTTAATAAAGCAACCAGCAGCCATGCCAGTGGGGCGATTAACCAGCCTCCAATGCGTTCTCCAGGCGTTGCGGTCATGAACTCTCCCATAATCTGCGCGAAATGTTGTACAGCCAGTTTGCAGGGCGGAGAGTATATAACATTTCGCGCGGATGGCTACTTTCTTATAAAACGTAACGCCATACGGATTTAGGCACTTCGCCCACGTTGAACAAACGACCGCCGGAGACCAGCTCCGCACGGCGATGATCGGCGGCGCGATACATATTAATGATGTCCTGATTATCCGACAGGGTGTAGTTCAGATGGTCAAACAGTTTTTCCAGGCTCTCAAGCGAATTGATCTTGCGAAATTTTAATAAATAGTCCTGAACTGTCATATTAATAAGTTTCCATATAAAAGTGAGTAATACCAGTTAAGGTAATTCGTTCGAATAATAAACGGATTAATAAAGACGTAAACAGCCCACTCAGGTAACGCGACGAAATTAGGAGTTTTCTTTGCTGAAATTCAGGCATCAGACGATGCCTGGAAGAGAAGGTTAACCGTGTTCACTAGGGCTGGCAATACGTAACTGACATATTATGTCACTCTTTATTGCGGTAACCGGTTACTTAGGTTGGGCGACGGTGACAGGCTCCGGCGGCTGGTAGTTATCGATATGGCTGGCAACGCCGAGCAAAATGACCGATACCCCAAGAACAATCCATCCCGCTAATTCAATGATTCGATTAATAATTGACGTCATGATTCGTAATTGTACTTTATCCATAAATACTGGGTGCAAATGTTACAGCGAGCGCTTCCCGACGGCAAGCGCTTCGGGAACGGTTCCCTTAAACAAAATCAGCAGGTTAATACTATGTAACAAAAACAACCGGTACAACCTGCTATTTTACGTCATATGACTCATTATTAATCTGTGGTAAAGCCAGGCTAGCCAGTGTGAAATAAGAACGTCATAAAAGAGGATGGCACTATGAGTGATAATATCCGCGTCGGGCTAATTGGATACGGCTACGCGAGCAAAACGTTTCATGCGCCTCTGATAGCCGGTACGCCGGGGATGGCGCTTTCGGCGGTATCCAGCAGCGATGCCGCTAAAGTCCATGCCGACTGGCCTTCCGTGCCGGTTGTCTCTGAGCCTAAACATCTGTTCAACGATCCGAATATTGATTTAATCGTTATCCCCACGCCGAACGATACTCACTTCCCGCTGGCAAAGGCCGCGCTGGAGGCCGGTAAACACGTGGTTGTCGATAAGCCCTTTACCGTCACGCTGTCACAGGCGCGTGAGCTGGACGCGCTGGCAAAGGGTCTGGGCAGGCTGCTGTCGGTTTTCCATAACCGCCGCTGGGACAGCGACTTTCTGACCGTAAAAGCATTGCTCAGCGAAGGAACGTTAGGGGAGATTACCTTTTTTGAATCGCACTTTGACCGTTTCCGCCCGCAGGTACGTAACCGCTGGCGCGAGCAGGCCGGTCCGGGCAGCGGTATCTGGTACGATTTAGCCCCGCATCTGCTGGATCAGGCCGTAAATCTTTTTGGTCTGCCGGTGAGCATGACGGTCGATCTGGCCCAGCTCAGGCCCGGGGCGCAGACAACCGATTACTTCCACGCTGTTTTAAGTTACCCGCAGCGACGGGTTGTGCTGCACGGTACGATGATCGCAGCCGCAGAGTCTGCCCGGTACATTATTCACGGCACGCGCGGGAGCTACGTGAAGTTTGGTCTCGATCCGCAGGAAGACCGCCTGAAAAATGGCGAACGTTTGCCGCAGGAAGACTGGGGCTATGACATGCGCGACGGCGTTGTAACGCGGGTGGAAGGTGAAGAGCTGGTCGAGGAAACGTTGCTGACGATCCCGGGTAATTATCCGGCGTATTATGCGGCCGTCCGCGATGCGCTGAACGGCACGGGGGAGAATCCGGTTCCGGCCAGCCAGGCGATTCAGATCATGGAGCTGATTGAGCTGGGCATCGAATCTGCCAAACATCGCGCCACGCTCTGTCTGGCATAAATTTTAACTAATTTTGTAGGCCGGGTAAGGCGTAGCCGCTACCCGGCAAAGGGTTTACGCGGTTGCCACCTTATCCCGAAGCGCCCGCTTCTCTTCAGGCGTCAGGAAGGCGATCTCCAGCCCGTTGATTTGCGCCTGGCGGATCTGATCGCGGCTCAAACCCGCCTGCGGTGCGGCGATGGTGTACTCGTGGATAATATCTACCCCCTGTACCGCCGGATCGTCCGTGTTCAGCGAGGCCAGCACGCCGTGCTCGAGGAAGGTTTTCAGCGGGTGCTTGTCAAGTGAGGCGACGGTGCTGGTCTGAATGTTAGACGTCAGACACGACTCAATCCCGATACGCTGTTCCGCCAGGAAATCCATCAGGGCGCGATCTTCGACCGCCTTCACGCCGTGGCCGATACGCTCGGCGCCCAGTTCGCGGATGGCCTGCCAGATACTTTCCGGGCCTGCCGCTTCACCCGCATGCACGGTAATGTGCCAGCCGGCATCGCGCGCTCGGTTGAAATGGGAGAGGAACAGACTGCCCGGGAAGCCCAGCTCATCGCCGGCGAGGTCGACGGCGGTGATGGCATCGCGATGGGCCAGCAGCGCCTCCAGTTCCTGCAGACAGGCTGCTTCGCCGAACGTGCGGCTCATAATGCCAATCAGACGGGCCTGAACATCGAAGGTTTTGCAGCCTTCGCGGACGCCTTCAATGACGGCTTCTACCACGCCTGCAACGGGCAGGTTGTGGGTCATCGCCATATAGCCCGGCGAGAAGCGCAGCTCGACGTAATGCAGGCCGTTGCGGGCCGCATCTTCAATATTCTCGAAGGCGACGCGGCGGCAGGCATCCAGCGAGGCCAGCATCTTCACGCCCCAGTCGAGTTTGCTCAGGAAGCTGACGAGGTCCGGTTCATTAGAGGTCACCTGTACATGCGGGATCAGAGACTCAAGCGTCTGGGCGGGAAGCGTTAAATTGAACTGGCGGCCAAGATCGAGAATGGTTTGGGCACGAATGTTACCGTCAAGGTGACGATGAATATCAGTTAAAGGCAGGCGTGTATCAATCATGGTCGCACTCTTTTCTGGTTAAAGTGCGCCATATTATAAAAACAAAACGGGGTAAAAAGCTATTTGCGCAAGGGAATATTCCGTTGCGCAAACTCATTACAGAAGTGTATTAATGCCGGCAATCAGGCGCTGAACCCCTTGTTCCAGCTTGCTGCGCGGGCAGCCAGCGTTAAGCCGCACAAAACCCATTCCCTCTTTGCCGTAGGTATATCCCGGCATGATGGCGACCTTTTGCTGCTCGATAAGCACTTTTTGCAGCTCATGGTCGTCAATGTTCAGCGGACGCAGGTCAATCCAGGCCAGATAGGTCGCTTCTGGCGGCTGCCAGTTCAGATTCGGAAAAGCGCTGTTTAATTCGCGCGCGATATACAACAAATTCGCTTCGAGATAATGGCGTAAGGCATCCAGCCATGGCGATCCCTGCTGATAGGCCGCAATATGGGCCGTCAGCGCCAGCACGGCGGGGGAAGATAGCCCGTCGCGGCCTTTTAGCGCGCTGAGGTAGCCATTACGGCTCTCTTCATCGCCAATCAGGCCATAAGCGCCCGTGAGCGCCGGAATATTAAAGCTTTTCGATCCGGAAGTCAGAAGCGCCCATTTGCCGCGCGCGACGTCGTTCCACGGCGTGTGACGATGCTCTCCCCACACCATGTCCATATGGATTTCATCGCTGATGACCGCCACGTCATAACGTGCGCACAGTTCAGCCATGTGCGTCAGTTCATCCCGCGTCCAGACCTTGCCGGTTGGGTTTTGCGGGCTGCACAGTAACAAAATTTTGTTTTCGGGTTTTGCCAGGGCGGCTTCAAGGGCAGCCATATTCCCTTGCCAGACTGCCGGCTGTTTTTGCATCTCAACGGGCACCATATGACGCGCATTGCCCTCAATGGCCTTGTAAAAGGCATCATATGCCGGGGTGTGAACCACCACACCGTCGCCAGGGGTTGACCAGAGCCGTATCAGCTCGGAAACCATATAGATGACCGAAGGTCCATACACAACGCTTTCAGTATCAATCCGGCTGTTAAAGCGCTGCTGGAACCAGTGCGCGATGGCGGCCAGGAACTCGTCATTTTTCCAGCGGCTGTAGCCGAACACCCCGTGATTAATGCGTTCATGCAGCGCGTCGGTAATGCAGGGGGCGGTGGCGAAATCCATATCGGAGATGGTGAAGGGCAGCAAATCGGCTGCACCAAAGCGGTTGGCGACGTAGTCCCACTGCGTACACCAGGTGCCGTGACGGTCCACGACGGTCGAGAAATCAAACATGCTTTATTCCTTAACGTAAAACCCCCTCATGGTGAGGGGGCTGAGGCATCAGGCTTCTACTGTTCGCATCAGGGTGGCCAGCTCATCCTTCACTGACTGCACCTGCGGGCCGATAACCACCTGCAAATTGTGCTGATTAAGCTGCACCACGCCAATGGCCCGGTTGGCTTTCAGGGCATTGGTGTCCACTTTTGACATATCCGCCACCGACAGACGCAGGCGGGTAATACAGTTATCCAGAGAGGTGATGTTATCCGCACCGCCCAGCGCCGCCAGAATGGCCGGAGTGTTATAGCCGGATTTACCTACGGTCCCTGCAACGGCCTGTTCTACGCTGGTGGCGGTATCCGCATCACGACCCGGCGTTTTCAGGTTAAAGCGGGTAATCGCGAAGCGGAAGATACCGTAGTACACCGCAAACCAGATAGCCGCCACAACCGGCACCAGGTACCACTTGGTGGACAGGCCGTGCAGGATCCCGAATACCACGAAGTCGATTACGTTGCCGTCGGTGTTGCCGATGGTTACGCCCAGCACCGCCATCACGGTAAAGCCCAGACCGGTCAGCACCGCGTGAATCAGATACAGCACCGGCGCAACGAACAGGAACAGGAATTCGATTGGCTCAGTGGTACCGCCCACGACGCAGGCGATCACGCCGGAGATCAGCAGGCCCTTAATTTTATGACGGTTTTCCGGGCGTGCACAGTGGTACATCGCCAGCGCGGCACCGGGCAGGCCGCCGAGGAAGGCCGGCATTTTACCCTGAGACAGGAAGCGGGTCGCGCTTTCGGAGAAGCCGTGGGTCGTCGGGCAGCTCAGCTGCGCCTGGAAGATGGTCAGCGCGCCGCTCACATCATGACCGCACACCTCCATGGTACCGCCCGCTTCGGTGAAGCGAATCAGGGCCACCAGGATATGCTGCAGGCCAAACGGCAGCAGCAGGCGCTCGCCGGTGCCGAAGATCATCGGACCAAAATCTCCCGCGCCGTTAATAATGCGGCCAATGCCGTTGATGCCCATCGCGAAGACCGGCCAGATCAGCGGAATGATCAAACCAAACAGGCCCATCACGACCAGCGTCACAATCGGTACAAAGCGGGTGCCGCCGAAGAAGGCCAGGGCATCCGGCAGACGGATATTGTGGAAGCGCTCGTGCAGCATCCAGATAATCACCCCGGCGATCACCGCCCCGAGGATCCCGGTATCAATAGACTGGATACCAATCACGCTCTGAATGTTGTTGGCTTTGAGCACCGCAGCGTCGGTGGTAGGCAGTATGCCTTTTGCGGTGAGCCAGAAGTTGACCGCGAGGTTCATTACCGCGTAACCCACAAACCCGGCAAACGCCGCGACGCCTTTGTTCTCGCGGGCCAGGCCCAGCGGGATAGCGATACAGAACATGACAGGCAGGAAACTGAAGGCGAAGGAGCCGACTTTACTCATCCAGATAAAGATCGCCTGCAGCACGGGTGCGCCGAGGAATGGGATCAGCGTGATGACGTCTTTACTGCTTAGCGAGCTGCCGATCCCGAGCATGATCCCGCAGAACGAGAGGAGTGCTACGGGCAGCATAAAGGTTTTACCCAGTTGCTGGAAAAATTCCCACAGCGATATTTTTTGTGCTGCTTTCGCCGTCATAAAACGACTCCTTTATTGTTAAAATCAGTTTGTCTGCTTCAATGCTGCGAGAAGATAAAACGTTTTATCAAAGTTTAGTGCGCGCTAAATCACATTCTCAGGCTTTGACTGGTAGTATAAAGATAACGTATTGATAAAACGTTTTACCGATCTCATTTCAGGGAGTCACGCCGACACATGGCTGTAGCGAAAAAAATCACCATTAACGATGTCGCGCTGGCGGCGGGCGTTTCCGTCAGCACCGTTTCTCTGGTGCTAAGCGGAAAAGGGCGTATCTCGCCCGCAACCGGCCAGCGGGTTAACGAGGCGGTTGAACAGCTGGGCTTCGTGCGTAATCGCCAGGCGTCGGCGCTGCGCGGCGGGCAAAGCGGGGTGATTGGCCTGATTGTCCGCGACCTGACGTCGCCGTTCTATGCGGAGCTGACCGCAGGGTTAACCGAAGCGCTTGAAGCGCAGGGGCGAATGGTCTTTTTGCTGCATGGCGGACGCGAGGCCGATCAGCTTCTTTCCCGGCTCGATATGCTGCTAAACCAGGGAGTGGACGGGGTGATTGTCGCCGGGGCGTCGGGCGTGGGCAGCGAGCTATGCGAGCGAGCCGCCGAAAAAGGCGTACCGCTGGTGTTTGCCTCTCGCGCCAGCTACCTGGACGAAGCCGATACGCTGCGCCCGGATAACATGCAGGCCGCACAAATGTTGACCGAGCATCTTATTCGTCGCGGGCATCAGCGCATCGCCTGGCTGGGCGGGAAAAGCTCGTCACTGACGCGCGCCGAGCGGGTAGGCGGCTACTGCGCGACGCTGATTAAATACGGCCTGCCGTTCCACAGCGAATGGGTCGTGGAGTGTGAATCCAGCCAGAAGAAAGCGGCGGAAGCGATAGGCGCGCTACTGCGAAGCAGTCCGACGATTAGCGCCGTGATTTGCTATAACGACGTGATTGCCATGGGTGCCTGGTTTGGCCTGATCCGCGCCGGACGCCAGAGCGGCGAGGGCGGGGTAGAAACGTTCTTCGGCCATCAGGTGGCGCTGGGGGCGTTCGCCGACGTCGGCGAAAACGCGCTCGACGATCTCCCTATCGTCTGGGCCACGACCCCTGCGCGGGAGATGGGCTACACGCTGGCGGACAGGATCATGCAGCGCATCGACAATACGGATGTTCAGGCCGGGCACCAGATTGTGGCGGCGCGGCTAGTGACGGTGAAATAACCTCAGGTATTTTGCGTAAGCGGGTTGAGCAGCAGCTCGGCCTCCAGGGCTTCCACAAACTTTCGTACTTTTGCCGGGATCAGGCGGGAGGTCGGATAGACCGCCCACACGGCCAGTGATTCCGGCTGGGCATCCTCCAGGACGATGCGTACCAGTTTCCCCTCTCTGAACTCCGGTTCTACGTACCAGCGAGATAGATTGGCGATGCCCATCCCTCCGAGGCAGGCTTCGAAAATGGCCTCGACAGAGTTCGCGGAGAATCGGCCCGACACCTTCTGCTTGTAGCGTAGTTCGCCCTGTTCGAAAGACCAGTGGACCGTGTCTGACGTGGTCAGACAGCTGTGTGCCGCCAGATCGTTAAACGATTTTGGATAACCGTTTGTTGCCAGATACTCAGCGCTGGCGCAGAGATCGCGAGGGTTATGGCAAAGGCGATGGGCAACCAGTCGGTTATCGCGCAGCGGCGCAATGCGTAACGCCACGTCTATGCCTTTGCCGACAATATCAACCTGTTCGTCGGTGGCGAGTAAATCGACCTGCAGGGCGGGATGCTGCTGCATGAACCGGGTCAGCATAGGAGCCACGATCTTCCGGCCAAACCCCGCTGAGGCGGTAATGCGCAGGCGTCCGGAAAGGTGCGTCCCGTCGGGAAACAGGTCGGCAAGCGCGTTGCTTTTATCTTCCAGGAGCGCCAGCGCGTGAGGGAGAAAAATATCCCCGTCGCTGGTGGGCGAGAGCGAACGCGTGGTGCGGTGTACCAGCCGAACCCCCAGCTCCGCTTCGAGATGCGTCAGGGCACGCGACGCGGCCATGGCGCTCATGGAGAGCCGACGTGCGGCGCCGGCGAGACTACCCGCCCTGACGGCTTCAACAAAAACTTCAATATCTTCCAGTCTCATTATCTCGTTTTTCGTTATGCTGCCTTATCAAATTACATATCTACATTATTTTTCGTTACGCTGCCATAGTCTCTTCACATCCTGATAAACATGAATTTGGAGTGAAGATGAAAAAGTTGAAAACGGTTCTGGCGTTCAGCGGCCTGTTGTTTGCGAGCGCGACGTGGGCAGATGCACCCGCGCAGGTGAAACAGCAGGTCCCCGGCTATTATCGCCTTGCCGTAGGGGAGTACGAGGTGACGGCGCTGTTCGACGGCTATAACGATCTTTCGCCCACGCTGTTACAAGGCCTTTCACCCGACGCGGTTCGCAAACTGCTGGCACAACAAAAAATCGATGCCGAGCGCATGCCTACCGCCTTCAACGCCTTTCTGGTGAATACCGGTAAACACCTGGTCATGATTGACAGCGGGGGTGGCCATTGCATGGCGGAAACCGCCGGCCAGCTCATCGGCAATATGAACGCATCAGGCTATCGGCCTGAGCAGGTCGATACGATTTTCCTGACCCACCTTCATCTTGACCATGTGTGTGGCCTGAGCGATGCGGACGGTAAGGCGTTGTTCCCCAATGCCACCGTCTATGTGCCGCAGGGGGAGGCCGATTACTGGCTCGATCCGGCTAAGGAAGCGAGCGCGCCAGCGAATGCGAAAGCCTATTTCGCTATCGCCAGGAATGCATTGGCTGCGTATAAAGCCACCGGACATCTTAAAACCTTTATTCCGCCCGCTTCGCCTATTCCTGAAGTCCAGACGGCCTATGCCATTGGTCATACGCCCGGCAGCACCGTTTATCGGTTTGCTTCACAGGGAACGGCCATTAACTTCATTGGGGACCTGATTCATGCTCCTGCCGTCCAGTTCCCGCATCCAGAAGTGTCTATTCGTTTCGATGTCGATTCGAAAAAAGCCGTCTCATCCCGCGCGCAGGAATTTAACGCGCTGGCGAAAGACGGCGAGTGGATGGCCGCGGCGCATCTGCCTTTCCCGGGTATTGGGCATATCACCGCCTGGCAGCAGGGCTACCGCTGGACCCCGGTAAATTATGGTCCTTATCAACGTGCGGCCCATGTGCCTCTGCTGAAATAAAGTGAGGTTAACCGCATGAAAAGTTACACCGTAACGGCAAACGGCATCCGTCAGTTTGTGGTCGAAGAGGGTGACGGCGCGCCGGTTATTCTTCTGCACGGTTTTCCAGAAACAAACTATGCCTGGCGCCACCAGATACCGGTTTTATCCCGCCACTATCGCGTGATTGCGCCCGATCTACGCGGATATGGGGAAACGGATAAACCGGCCTCCGGTTATGATAAACGGAACATGGCGCGTGACATTCGGGAACTGATGCGAGTACTGGGTCTGGAGAAGGTGGTGCTGGTAGGGCACGATCGCGGAGCGCGGGTTGCGACCCGCTTTGCGAAAGATTATCCCGAGTTAATCGACCGCCTGGTGGTGATGGACAACGTGCCAACGCGTATTGTGGCCCGCGATCTGAATGCTTCGATTGCGCGTGCATACTGGTTCTTCCTGTTTCATCTTGTGCCCGACCTGCCGGAAGCCCTGATTGCGGGTCGAGAAAACGTATGGCTGCGCCACTTTTTCTCGGACTGGACCTACGACCCGTCAACCATCAGCGGCGAGGCGTTTGACACCTATGTACGCGCGTATCAGGCGCCGGGTGCCGTGCGGGGCGCAATGGCTGACTATCGCGCCAACGCAGAGGATGTGGCGCAGGATCTGGCAGACGCTGACGTGAAAATTAACTGCCCGGTAATGTCGCTGTGGGGCAATGATTTTCACGCGGTTGGCAAGCTCTTCGATATGCAAAGCGTCTGGGCCGAAATGGCGGATAACCTGCGGGCATACGGTATTGATGAGTGCGGTCATCTGCCGCAGGAGGAGCAGCCAGAGAAAGTGAACGCGCTGCTGCTGGATTTCCTGGCGGGATGGAAATTTTAACGGGCAATAAAAAACCCCTCATTCGAGGGGTTTTGTTGTTTACTGCTGCGGCGCTGCCGGTTCGGCTGGCGCTGCGGGTTCAGCCGGTTCCGGCATCCCCAGCGTCGGCATACCAAACATCCCGACGAAGTCTTCCAGCGGCATTTTATCGCCGTTGAGCGTCACCTGGCCGTTGGCATACTGCAGGCTGGTGGAAATCGTGTTGTCTTCCACTTTAGTGATGCGGAACATCTGGCCCATCGCAGCCAGACCTTTCACCTGCTGGTTCGCCAGTTTGCCAGCGTCTTCATCGCCGTAACCTTCCAGCTTCGCAATCTGGGTCATAAACTCGGTCGCCATATCCATTGGGATGGTCAGCTTGCTGTCGAGCGACTTCACGCTGCGATCCACTTCCTGCGCCAGCGTCTGCGGTTCGCCCGTTGCGGTTGCCGGATCTTTCAGGAACAGAGACAGGTTAAAGTTGGTTTCACCTTTGCTGTTTTTCCAGCTCAGCGGCGCAACGGTTACCACCGGCTCACCTTTCAGCAGGATAGGCAGGTTGTTGAACAGTACCGCCATCGCCTGCTGCTGGTACACCTCAGGGTTCTGCTGCAGCGCGGCATCGGTCAGCAGCGCCTGGCTCTCTTTGCTGTATTTCTGGCTAAATTCGTGCCACGCCTGGCCGTCGATATTGCCGATCTTCAGCGAAAGTTTGCCGGTACCCAGATCCTGATTCTGTACTTTCAGGCTCTTCAGCGTGTAGTCCAGCTGCGTGTTGATGCTCTTACCGTCTTTGGAAACGTCAGATGTACCGTTGATATCCATGCCTTCCAGCACGGCCATCTCTTTGCCTTCAACCGCGATCGCAACCTTGTCGAGAGAAAGTTTCTGATCGCCGATACGCTCTTTGAAATCGGTCATTCGGCTGTTGCCGTCAGCTTTCAGGTTGTTGAAGGTGAGCTGAACTTTTTGGTTATATTCGTTCACGGCATTGACCAGGCCACTTTCAGCTTCACCCGTCAGGGAGAGCACGTTTCCGTCGCGGTCAGCGTCAAGTTTGAAGTTACCGCCGCTAAAGGCGACTTTCTCATTCTCTTTCTCGTAGTTCAGCGCTTTCAGGGCAATATCGGAACTCGTGTCACCGGCATAGCTGATGCGGGTATTAATGTCGAAAGGTGATTCATTCTTCGCCAGGTCAAACAGCGGTTTGGTCAGGTCGTTGTTCACCAGCACGGTGTGAACGGACGCCATCGACGGGATCAGGTTAAACGATTTTAACTGTGCCAGCGGGAGCGGGCCGTGGCTCACCACCTCATCCAGCACCACGCTTTGGCCCGGTTTCAGCCAGCCGTTTTCGGTACCGGGAACCGGCTTCACCACCAGCTGCATACGGCTGGTAAACACACCGCGCTGATAATTCTGGTAGCTCAGCTCAAGGCCTGCTTCCGGCGCGCTGCGCTTAATCTCTCCGTTCGCCTGCGCCACCATCTCAGCCAGACGGCCTTCCAGCTGTTTCCCGGTAAACCAGGAGGCACCCGTCCAGACCACGCCTAACGCTACAATCACTCCAACCGCTACGACCGATTTTTTCATTGCGACTATCCCTAAAATGAAACCAGGCGGTTGAAACCGCCCGGAGATATAAAGCCTGCCACTAGCTTAGCAAGAGTTGTTAAAAAATTCAGTAAGTGCCTATAGCTTATTAAAAACGCGCGCCAGGCGACCGGTGCCGCTTACGCTCACCGGAGACTCATTCGCCGCAACAAACGCCGATTCACCCGGTTTCAGCACCAGACGCTCGCTACCTTTATGCAGAGTAGCTTCACCCTCAACGCAGAACAGGATCGCTGCGCTCTCCTGTGCGATGGCCGTTTCCGTCTGGCTCAGGTCGTGCAGGGAGAAAGCAAAATCATCGACCGGAATAGGGAAGTCCAGCTCTGCGCCGTTTTTGACCGGCTGAGTCAGCAGCTCTGCGGCAGGTTTCGCCACGAACTTCACGTTGGCAACCAGCTCCGGGATGTCGATGTATTTTGGCGTCAGACCCGCGCGCAGCACGTTATCAGAGTTGGCCATCACCTCCAGCGCCACGCCCTGCAGATAAGCGTGCGGGGTTTCGGCAAACAGGAACATCGCTTCGCCCGGGTTCAGCTTCACCACGTTCAGCAGCAGAGGAGAGAACAGGCCGCTGTCGTCCGGGTAGAATTCGGAAATCAGGCGGATAGTGTCCCACGGTTCACCTTGCTGGCTGTCCAGAGCTGTTTTCAGCACCGCCAGCGCGTGAGATTTCTCTTCCCCCTGCATATTCAGCAGGCTGGCAAACAGCTGGCTCAGCGCGTCTGCGTTCGGGTTTTCGAGGAAGTGAGCGATAGCCTTGTTGGCACCCGCGACCGGTTGCAGCAGGGAAATGATCTCTGAAAACTCGCGGAACGCATTCATCGCAAGGAACGGGGTCAGTGCAAAAACCAGCTCCGGCTTATGGTTAGGATCTTTGTAGTTACGCTCGGCGGCGTCTAACGGGATACCCGCCGCGTTCTCTTTCGCAAAGCCGATTTCAGACGCTTTCTTGTTTGGGTGAACCTGAATGGAGAGCGGCTGGTCGGCGCACAGCACTTTAAACAGGAACGGCAGTTCGCCGAAGCGCTGAGCTACCTTGTCGCCCAGCAGCGCGGTTTTATCGGCATCAATTACGTCACGCAGGCTGCGTACCTGGCCGCTGGCATCTTCAATTTTTGAGCTGCTCTTCGGGTGAGCCCCCATCCACAGTTCTGCCATCGGCAGGTTGTTCGGGTTGGCGATACCGTAGAGATCCGTTAACGCAGTTTTACTTCCCCAGGCGTAGTTTTGCACCGAGTTAATGAGTTTTTGCATTATCAAGCCCTGATTCAATTATGGAATTAACTCCGGGTATTAAAGCAATAAACCTCATGGAAGTAACCTGTGGATGTAAAAAGTCGTACTAGTCTCAGTTTTTGTTAAAAAATTGTGTAGGATAAGCTGACTCGCTTTTAAGCCGGGCAGCGGAACATCTGCCCTGAATAATCAGACCGAAGCAGTAAGTGAGAGACCAATGTCGAATAAACCCTTCCATTATCAGGATCCTTTCCCCCTCAGTAAGGATCAGACCGAGTATTACCTGTTAACCCGCGATCACGTCTCCGTCTCTGAGTTTGAAGGACAAGAGATCCTCAAGGTTGATCCGCAGGCGCTGACGCTGCTGGCGCAGCACGCTTTCCACGACGCCTCGTTTATGCTCCGCCCTGCGCATCAGCAGCAGGTTGCCGATATCCTGAGCGACCCGCAGGCCAGCGAAAACGATAAATACGTTGCCCTGCAGTTCCTGCGTAACTCAGACATCGCGGCGAAAGGCATTCTGCCGACCTGCCAGGACACCGGCACGGCGATCATCGTCGGTAAAAAAGGCCAGCGCGTCTGGACCGGCGGCGGTGATGAAGCAGCGCTGGCGCATGGCGTTTACAACACCTACATCGAAGACAACCTGCGCTATTCGCAAAACGCGGCGCTGGATATGTATAAAGAGGTCAACACCGGTACCAACCTGCCTGCGCAGATCGATCTCTACAGCGTGGACGGTGACGAGTACAAATTCCTCTGTATCGCCAAAGGCGGCGGTTCAGCCAATAAAACCTATCTCTACCAGGAGACCAAAGCGCTGCTCACCCCGGGCAAGCTGAAGAACTACCTGGTTGAGAAAATGCGCACGCTCGGCACCGCGGCGTGCCCGCCGTACCATATCGCGTTTGTGATTGGCGGTACGTCGGCGGAAAGCACGCTGAAAACCGTGAAGCTGGCCTCAACCAAATACTACGACGGTCTGCCAACCGAAGGTAACGAGCACGGCCAGGCGTTCCGCGACGTTCAGCTTGAGCAGGAGCTGCTGGAAGAAGCGCGCAATCTGGGCCTCGGCGCGCAGTTTGGCGGCAAATACTTTGCCCACGACGTGCGCGTGATCCGTCTGCCGCGTCACGGTGCATCCTGCCCGGTCGGGATGGGCGTGTCCTGCTCTGCGGATCGCAACATCAAGGCGAAGATCAACCGCGAAGGCGTGTGGATCGAAAAACTGGAAAACAACCCAGGCAAATACATCCCGGAAGAACTGCGTAAAGCGGGCGAGGGTGAAGCGGTTCGCGTTGACCTCAACCGTCCGATGAAAGAGATCCTGGCGCAGCTTTCGCAGTATCCGGTCTCGACCCGTCTTTCCCTGAACGGCACGATTATCGTGGGCCGCGACATCGCGCACGCGAAGCTGAAAGAGCGTCTGGACAACGGCGAAGGGCTGCCGCAGTACATTAAAGATCACCCGATCTACTACGCCGGCCCGGCGAAAACGCCTGAAGGCTATGCCTCCGGCTCGTTAGGCCCGACCACGGCAGGGCGTATGGACTCGTACGTTGACCAGCTGCAGGCCAACGGCGGCAGCATGATCATGCTGGCGAAGGGCAACCGTAGCCAGCAGGTGACGGACGCCTGCCACAAGCACGGCGGTTTCTACCTGGGCAGCATCGGCGGCCCGGCTGCGGTCCTGGCGCAGGGCAGTATCAAGAGCCTGGAGTGCGTGGAATACCCGGAACTGGGTATGGAAGCGATCTGGAAAATTGAAGTGGAAGATTTCCCGGCGTTTATCCTGGTGGATGACAAAGGTAACGACTTCTTCAAACAGATCCAGTCCTCTCAGTGTTCGGCATGTGTGAAGTAATTCTGTAAATTGCCGGGTGGCGGCTGCGCCTTACCCTGCCTACGAGTCTGGTAGGTCGGGTAAGCGTCAGCGCCACCCGACACCAAAAAGAGCGCACAAAGCGCCATATCGTTTCTCAGAAGTCATCAATACTTATCCCTTAAGCATGTGAGCAATCCCGACAGTGTTATCAAGGAGAAAGTAATGACAACGGTACGCCATGAGAAAGACTCTATGGGCGCAATCGAAGTTCCGGCCGACAAGCTATGGGGCGCGCAAACCCAGCGTTCGCTGGAACATTTCCGTATTTCGACCGAAAAAATGCCCGTTTCGCTGATTCAGGCGCTGGCTCTTACCAAACGTGCAGCCGCGAAAGTCAACCAGGATTTAGGCCTGCTGGCGGCAGACAAGGCCACCGCCATCATTAATGCCGCCGACGAAGTGCTGGCGGGCAAGCATCCTGACGAATTCCCCCTCGCCATCTGGCAGACCGGTTCCGGCACCCAAAGCAATATGAATATGAACGAAGTGCTGGCAAACCGGGCCAGCGAGCTGCTGGGCGGCGTACGCGGCATGGAGCGCAAGGTTCACCCGAACGATGACGTGAACAAAAGCCAGAGCTCTAACGACGTATTCCCCACGGCGATGCACGTGGCGGCGGTGATCGCTATCCGCGAACAGCTTATCCCGCAGCTCAACGTCCTAAAATCCACGCTTAACGATAAGGCGAAGGCCTTCCGCGACATCGTTAAAATTGGCCGTACGCACCTGCAGGACGCTACGCCGCTGACGCTCGGTCAGGAGATTTCCGGCTGGGTGGCGATGCTGGAACATAACCTGAAACATATTGAGTACAACCTGCCGCATCTTGCGGAGCTGGCGCTCGGCGGTACGGCGGTCGGTACCGGGTTAAATACCCATCCTGAATACGCGGAGCGCGTGGCTGAGGAGCTTGCAGCCATTACCGGGCAGCCGTTTGTCACCGCACCCAATAAGTTCGAGGCCCTGGCGACCTGCGATGCGCTGGTTCACACCCACGGCGCCCTGAAGGGGCTGGCGGCCTCGCTAATGAAAATTGCCAACGACGTGCGCTGGCTGGCTTCCGGTCCGCGCTGCGGCATTGGTGAAATCAGCATTCCGGAAAACGAGCCGGGCAGCTCTATCATGCCGGGTAAAGTGAACCCGACCCAGTGCGAAGCCATGACCATGCTCTGCTGTCAGGTGATGGGCAACGACGTGGCCGTCAATATGGGCGGGGCATCCGGCAACTTCGAGCTGAACGTCTATCGCCCGATGGTGATCCACAACGTTCTGCAATCCATTCGTCTGCTGGCGGACGGGATGGAGAGCTTTAACGAGCACTGTGCGGTGGGCATTGAGCCAAACCGCGAGCGCATCAGCCAGCTGTTGAATGAGTCATTAATGCTGGTGACCGCACTCAATACCCATATCGGCTACGACAAGGCCGCCGAGATCGCCAAAAAAGCGCATAAAGAGGGGCTGACGCTGAAAGCTTCCGCCCTGGCGCTGGGCTATCTGACGGAGGCGGAGTTCGACGCCTGGGTACGCCCGGAAGCGATGGTCGGCAGTCTGAAATAATCATCCCGCCACGTACAGGTGCAACCGCGGAATAATCAGCTGTAGCGGTTGCGCCTGAGGTCTGTAACGGTGCTGAACATTTTCAGCATCGTAATTCAACAGCTCGCCAATATCCGGCACGACGGCCCCTTGTTCGGCATCATAAAGCGCAATCAGCGGCGTCGGGCAAGCATACTGCACCTGTTTTTGCTGGCCGGAATACCAGACGCGGGCGATAGGCTGCACCTTCACCGGTCGCTTGATCTTGAGGCGCGTGTCCGCCGGTAGCGAGGCGATGCTGTGGTACTCCTGCTCCAGGCGTTCGATCCACTGTTCACGCGACCACGGCGCGACGGTGCGCGGCGTCTTCAGGCTTTTTTCCAGCAGCGCCAGAATCTCGTCCCGGGTAAAGTTTTTAATAATGTGTTTATTCGCCCAGCCGAAGCGCAGCGTGGCGGGGTGGTGCAGAACCGTCAGCGTGCGGTAGGCATTCAGGGTAATCAGCCCCGGAAGCTGACGGTGCACCCACTCAAACCGGGCGGCAGGGGCCAGGCCCGACTCTTCGGTAACGATCTTTTCAAACGTCGCTTTCAGGTTATTGATATGGGCAATCTGGGTTTCAAGCGCCTCGCGCGCTGCGGCATCGGTTTGTAGGCAGATCACGCCAGGCAGACGCACGGCCGCCTTGCTGCTGCGCTGTTCTGACTGCTGCTGGATAAAGAGATGGCGATAGTGTTTCATCGCCAGCTCACATGCGGCGCTGCCGATGTACTGTTTCACCTCGATGGTATCCAGCGGATCGTGCTCGGCTCCTTTGGCCACGTCGGGCAGGGTAAAGACGCGCGCGGCCAGCAGACGGCAGGTCTGCAAACGTTCCGTCAGAGTGAGTAACTCGTGTTCTATTTCGCGAAAGGTGCTGTTCAGCCTTTCGATGAGATCGTAGGTTGCCATAAACACACTCATTAGTTACAACATACTTATCATATAGCACAGCACGCCGGGTCAGGCCAGCGTGCGGTTTAGGTCAGGCAGGAATGGGAAGGGCGATGTTATGGTATACCGGCCAGCTAAAGCAGAAGCGCGCACCGCCGAGCTCGCTCTCTTCGCAATGCACCGTGCCGCCCATTGCCTGCGCGATAGAGTAGACAATCGCCAGCCCCAGGCCACACCCTCCGGTGGCGCGGTCGCGGCTCGGGTCGAGGCGTACAAACGGTTCAAACACGGTTTCACGCGCTTCCGGGGCAATCCCCGGTCCGTCATCTTCAACCGTCAGGCTGGCCTGATTGCCCTGCAAATCCAGGCCAATCTGTAGCGTACTTTCGCTGTAGCGCATGGCGTTGTTGATCAGATTATCCAGCACACGCTCCATCAGGCGCATATCGAGCGCGCCGTAATCACCTGGCGTGACGCGGGTCAACAGCGTGCGCTGCGGGTTCACGCTCTGGACATCATCAATGTGGGTTTGCAGCCAGTCAGGCAGGTCCGGCGTGCTGAGGTTCAGTTCGTTCTGCGGGCGGTCAAGGCGCGCATAGGTCAGCAGCTCCTCTATCAGCCCTTCAAGCTGACCAATATCGCGATTGAGTGCCTGAGACTCCGCTTCGGTCAGATTCTCGCTCATCTCCAGACGATAGCGCAGACGGACCAGCGGCGTGCGCAGCTCGTGCGCAATCCCGTCGATCAATTGCTTCTTGCTGGCGATAAGGGCATTGATATTATCGGCCATCTGGTTAAAGGCCACGCCCAGACGTTCAAAGCTGGAGCCGCTGTCGAAGTGAATACGTTCGGTAAAATGCCCCTCGCCAAAACGCTGCGCGGCGGATTCGAGTTTCAGCATGTCCTGCCAGTGTGGGCGCATCCAGATAAAGACCGGAAATGCGAGCGAAATGGCGATAAAGGCCATCAGCGCCATGTCCAGCAGACGCATCTGGTGCAAATAATAGAGATAGGGTACCGGCCCGACGGCCAGCACATAATGGCTACGCGGAATTCGCTGGATAAAAGTGTATTTCTCATCCAGCGCGACGATGTCCCCGTCACGCAGACGCTGCATGGCGGGCGGGTCCAGTTCGAAATCTTTCAACGGCTCGATGCGTAAATCGAACGACAGATTCAGATCCAGCTCTTTCAGGGTCTTAGCCCAGTCGTGTGGCGGGATCTCTCTTAACTCGCTGCGCATCAGATACAGCGAGCTTTTCATCAGGTCATCCAGAGACTGCCTGCCCGCACGCTCGGCGGTAAACTTATAAACCAGCCCGACCAGCATGGTCATCACCAGGAAGCAGACAAACAGCAAAAGATAAAACTGCACAAACAGCTTTTTCATTGGATCTCACCGAAAAAACAATACATGCAGAATATACATGAAAACCCTTCGATATTTTTATGTCTGTGAAGCGTGTTACATGGCATTCGCGCTGTTTTTTACCTTTGCGATGAGCTTTTCGGTCACGGCCAGGCCTTCCGCAATGTGCATATCAATCACGTCAGTCCCGAATTCGTGAATTAAATCCAGAAGAATTTCATAAGACTGGATGAGTTCAAGGAGATCAAAGAGCGCTTTTTGATCGGGGCGCGAGGGAGAAGGATGGTTAAGTGCGGCCTGATTAACAATCCATTCAAGATTGGTTTTGATGACTTCTACCTGACTGTAGTTATACATATTTCATGGGCTTAAATCCTCATTTCAAGATTTATGGGAGAGATATCGTGAACGTTTCACGGTGAAACTGCGTGATAGCCGGGGCGGTGCCAGCTGAAGAAAGGGCAGTAGAGTATTTAATTATGGAATAGTTCGCGGGCTTAGCAAGTGAATGGTTGCGCAAACGGGCAAATTAACGCGCGAAAGAAAAAGCACCAACGTGTAATGCCTTCTTTTCGCGCAGGTTATCCTGACCGGATAACGCGATCAGGTTTCCCAGGCGTGCGGGGCGAACAAATAACCCTTGTTACGCACGGTTTTGATACGGTAGGGCTCGGTGGCGTTATCCTGCAGTTTTTTCCGCAGCCGCGAAATCGCAACGTCAACGCTGCGGTCCATCCCGTCATAGCTTACGCCACGCAGGTTTTTCAGCAGCGCGTCACGGTCCATGATTTGCCCGGCATGCGTTGCCAGCTCCCACAGCAGGTCAAAGTCTGCGGTGGAGAGGGCGATAAGCTCGCCGGAAAGCAGAACCTGACGGTTGATCGGATCAATGGACAGCGTACCAAAACGCATCGCTTTGTGCGGCGTCAGAGACGGCGCGGGCGCTTCGCGTTCGATGCTGGCGTGCTGGCGTAAGTGAAGGCGCAGGCGGGCAAGCAGAACGGCAGGCGGTGTGGTTTTCAGAATGTAGTCATTAGCACCCATCTCCAGCGACAGAATATGGTTCATATCGCTGTCCAGGGAGGTGAGGAGTACGATTGGACCGTCCCAGCGGGCGCGCAGGTCGCGGCAGAGCGTCATGCCGTCTTTTCCTGGCAGCATGATATCCAGCAGTACCAGATCCGGGTTTTCACGGACGACCACCTCTTCGGCACGATCGCCGCGAGGTTCAACAATGACGTCCATATCATGTTTACCCAGATAGGCGGCGATCAATTGCCCGACTTCGGGTTCGTCTTCAACATAAACAATCTTATTCATACAACGTCTGTTTTCGTGAAAAAAGCCAACATACACCGCGAAACCTTAACCTTCCATTAATCTTTCAAAATTAACGCCGGTTCCGTTATTCTGAGTCATATTGTTACTTGATTGTAATAGGAAAAAGTATGGGGTTGGTGATTAAAGCCGCGCTGGGGGCGCTGGTGGTGTTATTGATTGGCGTTCTGGCAAAAACGAAAAACTACTATATTGCCGGGCTGATCCCACTCTTCCCAACCTTTGCGCTCATTGCCCACTATATTGTGGCGTCTGAGCGGGGTACGGAAGCGCTACGCACGACCATCGTGTTTGGCATGTGGTCTATCATCCCTTATTTTCTTTATCTGCTTTCGCTGTGGTATTTCACCGGTTTTCTGCGACTTCCCCTGGCGCTGAGCGGGGCGGTGGTGTGCTGGGGACTCAGCGCCTGGGTGTTAATTTTCTTCTGGAGCCGCTTTCACTAGCGCAGCGGTCGGCCGCCGTCCACGGCAAACGTTCTGCCGGTGACATAGCAGCTGGTGAGCAGGTAATCCACCAGGTCGATCACCTCTTTCTCGCCCGGGGCAATTTTCATGAGCGACTTATTCAGCGCCTGCTGGCGATATTCTGCATCATCATTTTCATTAAACAAAATCATCGCCGGGGCGATCGCGTTCACCTTCACCTCGGGCGCGAGCTTACGGGCAAACGAGCGCGTCATGTTATCCAGAGCGGCTTTACTGGCCGCATAGGCGATGTGCTTGTCGCTTCCGCGCTCCACCACATAATCGGTAAAGTGAATAATGTCGCCCGCAGCATGTCCATGGCCGCGCAGCAGATCCTGCAGGGCATGGTTGAGCAGATAAGGGGTATTGACGTGGATCTGCAACATGGCGGAGAGCGTTTCGCTGAGTGAGGTACCGGGCTTTTCGGCCCGCCATGCGCTGGCGTTATGGATCACGGCGCGCAACCCCGTGGTGGTGGATTTCACCTTTTCCGCAAAGGCCAGAATGCCGTCATCGGTCGAAAAATCAGCCTGAATGCAAACCGCCCCGGCTTTACGTAACCCTTCAATTGACGGGTATTCCGTACGGTAGCTGACAATGACCGGATGGCGAAGGTTGAGAAAGTGATGGGCGAGGGCGAGGCCGATACGTCGGCCTCCACCGGTGATCAGTATTGGGCGAAGCTGTGCATTTCCCATCGTATTCTCCTTTGCAGTTCAACAATGGGAAAGGCGATGCTATCCCATTAACATCCAGGTTGCCGGTACGGCAGCAACCAGTAACATTCCAATTAATGCCATTTCACGGCGCTTCAGCGCATTCTCCAGCTGATGCGTGCGGCGGGCGTAGATAAACACCAGCAGACCCGGCGCGTACAACACCACCGACAGCAGCAGATGCATAGGCCCGGAAGCATACAACAACCACAGGCCGTAAATACAGGCTCCGACACCCACGACATAATGCGCCGGGCGTGTGGCAATTTTTAACAAATATGCACCCACTAAGAAATAGGGTACCAGAATCATTTCCGAGGCGATGGTCAGCAGGGTGTTATAGTCTGAACCTGTGAGCCAGATCAGCACCAGACAAACCTGAACGCTGATGTTGGTCAGCCAGAGTGACGCAGAGGGTGCACTGTTTTTGTTTTGACGAGCAAACAGGCGTGGAAACGCTTTGTGCGTTGAGGCCAGGAACGGCACCTCAGCCGCCATGATGGTCCAGCTCAGGTAAGCCCCGCAGACGGAGACGATCAGACCCGCAGCAATCACCACATCGCCCCAGGGACCGAGCATTTTCACCATCAGCCCTGCCATTGACGGGTTACGCATTTCAGCCAGTTCAGGACGCGCCACCACGCCCAGCGACAGCAGCGTCACCAGCAGATACACCCCCAGTGCAGCCAGCACGGCCAGCAGCGTGGCGCGGCCGACATCACGTTTATTCCGGGCCCGGGCTGAAACCACGACAGCCCCTTCAACGCCGATAAACACCCACAGGGTTATCAGCATCGTGTTTTTCACCTGCTCCCAGACAGGGACGCCCAGCGCAATACCGCTGAAATCGAGCGTAAACACGTCGAGACGGAACGCAATAAAGGCCAGAACGATAAACAGGCCGAGCGGAACCAGCTTCGCGAGCGTCGCCACCAGGTTGATGCTGGCGGCCGTTTGTACGCCACGCAGCACCAGCCAGTGGACGAACCACAGTAATACCGAGGCGCCCACAATAGACTGCCAGGTATTGCCGTCGCCAAAGAAGCGCAGCTCAGGCGTATCGGTAAAGAAACTCAGCGCCGAGAAGACGATGACCAGATAGGAGACGTTGGCGATAACCGCACACAGCCAGTATCCCCACGCGGAACAGAAGCCAATCAGCTCGCCGAAACCTTCACGTGCATAGGTAAATATGCCGCCGTCCAGATCCGGGCGAATGCGGGTGAGCAGCAGCATGGCAAAGGCCAGCAGCAGTATCCCAACCCCCGTAATGCCCCAGCCAATGAGAAGCGCGGCAGGGCTTGCAACGGCCGCCATGTTCTGCGGCAAACTGAATACGCCTGCACCCAGCATTGAGCTTAAAACGAGTGCAGTCAGAGCACTCAGGCCAAGTTTCTTTTCCATTGGCTTCCTGTTATGAAAGGTCAAAATCCAGAATAATTATTTCGCACAGGCGCATAAAAATGGTGGATCACACTAAGGCGCGGGATTTTACGGAGTGTAACGAAAGCATGCAATGACGTGGGGCAGAAATTCAAAAAAAGTAACAAAAAAGGCGGCATTGCGCCGCCTTTCATAAACGATTTTGTTACTTGTACAGATCGGCGCTGATGGTGACGTTGTTACCACGTTCCTGCCACTGGCGGGTGATGTGGTAATACTTCGCCCCTTTCTTCGCCGCACGCTTCGCGACCTGATAAGAGACTTCCGTCATGTTGCCGTAGTTGCCGGTAAACTTGATGCTGTCGAACGGCACCATCTGCGCAGCAGTGGCTTTGTTCAGCTCTTCAATTTTGGTGCCGTCTGGCAGAGTGACGGAATAACGGCCACCTTTCGTGGATTGCGTTTCAAAGAAACGGCCCACTTCAGCGCTTGGTGCTGCAGAGGTTGCTACGCCAGGAATTTCAACTTTCTTCGCTTCTTCGCCACCTTTCGCTATCGCTGCGCGACCGGCTTCTGAATCAGCTGGAATGGCATCCGGGCTCTGCAGAACACGTTTTTTCGCATCTTTTTTATAGATGAATGCGGTAATACGCTGGTTGCCACCCTGGTTAGCATCGACCTGACGCACGATATAGAAAGAGTATGCATCTTTCTCTTTCGCGGCTTTGGTGATGGCATCGTTCACTTCAGGCTGGCTGCGATAGAAGCCCTGAACGGTGACTGTGTCGTAAGGTTCCAGCTCAATCGCCTGATCTTTTGGCAGCTCAACGACACCGTTGATCACGCGATTTTTCGGTGCGTCAGCTTTTGGCGCATTGTCTTTGAACAGCGCAATGGTCACGCGCTGGTTACCGCTGTTGCCATAATCAGACTGGTCAACAACATAAAACGAGGCCGCTCCGTTTTTATCAGCGGCTTTTGATGCAGCGGCGACGGCATCGCCAATAGAATTATAACGACCCACAATGACCGTATGGTCAAAAGGTTTTAACGCTGCCGCTTGCTCCGGCGTTAACTCTGTCGCGGCATTCGCAGACAGGGCGGTCGCGGAAAGAAGTGCGGACGCCAGGAGTGTGTTCTTAAGCTTCATAAAAATAATCCTTCGCCTTGCGCAAACCATGTACTGGTATTGTTGTTAATTTGAGACGGTCCCGATTATTGCATTTAAAACCCGTCGCTGTCTGCGCCATTTTTCACAGCCTGTGCTCACTGAATCACCGAATTCGATAACATTTAGTGATATGTTGAAAAAACAGGCGTTTGACAAGTAAAACTGATAAAGCATATGACTTTTACAAGTTAATTTAATGTTAATGAGTTGTTCTCTTATGGCGCTATATCATGTTTTTACCGCTTCGCTTGCGCGATTTATCGGTTCCGGCGATGAATTTAAGGTAAATATCACTGTCAGTGACGCCGATCGCTTATTTTTCACAGATAAAGTAAGAAATAGTGTTTTCTGACGGTAGATCGCAGGCGCTATTTTCAGTAGGTTATAGACAGTTTGTTACTGTTTTATTTTCCGGGGTTAATCATATCTCGTTGTTCACGCGACGGTGAAAATTGATACAAACCGCGGGCATTTATCGATAAACCATCATCAAAAACCGATGGAAGGGAAAACTATGCGTATTGGGGTACCAAAAGAACGGTTAGCCAATGAAACCCGCGTAGCGGCAACACCGAAAACGGTGGAGCAACTGCTTAAACTGGGTTTTACCGTCGCGATTGAAAGCGGCGCGGGCAAACTGGCGAGTTTCGATGACGAGGCCTTTATCCAGGCTGGCGCGGAAGTGGTCGACGGTGCTGACGTCTGGCAGTCGCCGGTTATTCTGAAGGTAAACGCACCGGAAGAGAGTGAGATTGCGCTGCTGAATCCGGGAACGACGCTGGTGAGCTTTATCTGGCCTGCGCAAAATCCTGAGCTGATGGAGAAGCTGGCCTCCCGTGGCGTGACGGTGATGGCGATGGATTCCGTGCCGCGTATTTCGCGCGCGCAGTCGCTGGATGCCTTGAGCTCCATGGCAAACATTGCTGGCTATCGCGCCATTGTGGAAGCTGCCCACGAGTTTGGTCGCTTCTTTACGGGTCAAATCACGGCTGCGGGTAAAGTTCCTCCGGCAAAAGTGATGGTGATTGGTGCGGGCGTGGCGGGTCTTGCCGCAATCGGTGCGGCAAATAGCTTGGGCGCTATCGTGCGCGCGTTTGACACCCGTCCAGAAGTGAAGGAGCAGGTCCAGAGTATGGGGGCCGAATTCCTTGAGCTGGACTTTAAGGAAGAAGCAGGCAGCGGTGACGGTTACGCGAAGGTGATGTCCGAAGCCTTTATCAAAGCCGAAATGGCACTCTTCGCCGCCCAGGCAAAAGAGGTCGACATTATTGTCACCACCGCGCTGATCCCGGGTAAACCGGCGCCGAAGCTGATCACCCGTGAGATGGTTGATTCCATGCAGCCGGGCAGCGTGATCGTCGACCTGGCCGCGCAAAACGGCGGTAACTGCGAATATACCGTGCCGAATCAGGTGACCACGACCGCTAACGGCGTGAAGGTGATCGGTTATACCGATCTGCCGGGTCGCCTGCCAACGCAGTCTTCTCAGCTGTACGGTACTAACCTTGTCAACCTGCTGAAGCTGCTTTGCAAAGAGAAAGACGGCAACATCACCGTTGATTTTGACGATGTGGTGGTGCGCGGTGTCACCGTGGTCCGTGAAGGTGAAATCACCTGGCCTGCGCCACCTATTCAGGTTTCTGCCCAGCCTCAGGCCGCTCCAAAAGCGGCGCCAGAGCCTAAAGAACCCGCCAAACCGGCTTCCCCGTGGCGCAAATACGCGATCATGGCGCTGGTGATTATTCTGTTCGGCTGGCTGGCTGACGTCGCGCCGAAAGAGTTCCTCGGCCACTTTACCGTCTTCGCGCTCTCCTGCGTCGTAGGGTATTACGTGGTGTGGAACGTCTCTCATGCGCTGCATACGCCGCTGATGTCGGTAACCAACGCTATTTCCGGGATCATTGTCGTGGGGGCGTTACTGCAGATTGGTCACGGCGGCTGGATCAGCTTCCTGAGCTTTATCGCGGTGCTGATCGCCAGTATCAATATTTTCGGTGGTTTCACCGTGACTCAGCGCATGCTGAAAATGTTTCGTAAAGGCTAAGGGGTAGCATATGTCTGGAGGATTAGTAACAGCTGCATACATTGTTGCTGCAATCCTGTTTATTTTCAGTCTGGCGGGGCTTTCCAAACACGAAACGTCTCAGCAGGGAAATAACTTTGGTATCGCCGGGATGGCGATTGCGCTGATTGCCACCATCTTCGGGCCGGACACCGGCAACGTGGCGTGGATCCTGGTGGCGATGATCATCGGTGGCGCGATTGGTATTCGCCTGGCAAAACGCGTTGAAATGACCGAAATGCCGGAGCTGGTTGCCATTCTGCACAGCTTCGTGGGTCTGGCCGCGGTGCTGGTGGGCTTCAACAGCTACCTGTACCACACGCCGGGCCTGGAACCGATTCTGGTGAACATCCACCTGACGGAGGTGTTCCTCGGTATCTTCATCGGTGCGGTGACCTTCACCGGCTCCATTGTTGCGTTCGGCAAACTGCGCGGGAAGATCTCCTCTAAACCGTTGATGCTGCCAAACCGTCATAAGCTGAACCTGGCGGCGCTGGTGGTGTCGTTTGTGCTGCTGGTGGTCTTCGTGCGTACCGAAAGCGTGGGCCTGCAGGTGCTGGCGTTACTGGTAATGACCATTATTGCGCTGGCGTTTGGCTGGCATCTGGTGGCGTCCATCGGTGGTGCGGATATGCCAGTGGTCGTATCGATGCTGAACTCCTACTCCGGTTGGGCAGCGGCGGCGGCGGGCTTTATGCTGAGCAACGACCTGCTGATCGTCACCGGTGCGCTGGTGGGTTCTTCGGGTGCGATTCTGTCTTACATCATGTGTAAGGCAATGAACCGTTCGTTCATCAGCGTTATCGCCGGTGGTTTCGGTACCGACGGAGCTTCTTCCAGTGCGGATGAAGAAGTAGGTGAGCACCGTGAAATTTCAGCGGAAGATACCGCAGACATGCTGAAAAACTCGCATACGGTCATTATCACCCCGGGCTACGGCATGGCGGTGGCGCAGGCGCAGTATCCGGTTGCGGAGATCACAGAGAAGCTGCGCGCGCGGGGTATCAAGGTTCGCTTTGGTATTCACCCGGTGGCAGGACGTCTGCCTGGCCATATGAACGTGCTGCTGGCGGAAGCGAAAGTGCCATACGACATCGTGCTCGAAATGGATGAAATCAACGATGATTTCTCTGATACCGACACGGTCCTGGTCATTGGTGCCAACGATACCGTTAACCCTGCTGCACAGGACGATCCGGGTAGCCCAATTGCCGGGATGCCGGTTCTGGAAGTGTGGAAGGCGCAGAACGTGATCGTCTTTAAACGCTCCATGAATACCGGTTATGCCGGGGTTCAGAACCCGCTGTTCTTCAAAGAGAACACCCACATGCTGTTTGGTGATGCCAAAGCCAGCGTGGATGCGATTCTGAAATCACTCTGACAGAGTAAAGCCCGGTGGCGCAAGCTTACCGGGCCTGGCAAACCTGTAGGCTGGGTAAGGCGAAGCCGCCACCCGGCAAAAAAAAACCGCCGGTTCCCCGACGGTTTTTTTCATCTTGCCAGTCAATCGTCTTCCGGATCGTCCAGCTCAACCGGCGTCTGGTACTCATCCGGCTTAATAACCAGCAGGTCGCAACGCAGATGGTCGATCACCTGTTCAGCCGTATTGCCGAGGAACGCGGCAGAAATACCGGTCCGGCCTATGGTACCCAGCACCACAATCCCGGCCTGCAGATGTTCGGCTAAATCCGGGATTACCTCTTCAGGCAGCCCTTTTTCTACATGGGTCATTTTCTCATCAATACTGAATTTCTGACGCAGCGCTTTCATGGCCAGCAGGTGCTGACCGCGGATCGCGTCGTTGTACACGCTCGGGTCAAATTCAGGCAGCTCAATGGCGATATTGATCGGGGTGACCGGGTAGGCGCCAACCAGATGCACTTCGGTGTGATTGACCTGGTCAGCAAGCTGGATTGTCTCCTTCACCAGCTTTTCGTTCAGCGAATTGTGATAGTCCTCTTCGCTGGCGAGGTTAACCGCCACGACGGCTTTCCCACCTTCAGGCCACGGCTGGTCTTTCACCATCCACACCGGACAAGGGCATTTACGCAGGAGATGCCAGTCGGTTGGGGTAAAGATCACGGACTCCAGCTTGTCGTGCTGGTGCGCCATCTTCAGCAGCAGGTCATGCCCACCGGCAACGATCTCCTGGATGATGGCTTCGAAAGGTCGGTTATGCCAGACCACTTTAATGTCAATGGGTATACCCGCTTCCAGGTAATATTTGGCCTGTTCACGGATCCACGCGGTACGCTGGCTGATGACGCCCTGACGCATAGCAGTGCGCTCGTCAGGCGACAGAAGGGTGGTCATCTCATACGAGAAGTCATAGATCGGCAAAAACGCTTTGATTTTGCCACCAATCCGTTGATGTAAATACACAGCACGTCGTAATGCCGGCTGATCGTCCTGGTTAGGATCGATAGCTACCAGCATGTTTTGATACTTGGCCATACAGGTCTCCTTACTACTGTCACCACAGTCTGTAATTAAAAGAGTAACCTATATATCCTGAATGAAACAGAGGGGAGGTTTTGCCAGATCAATAATTCATGAAAAATTATCAGAGGAATAGCACCGTCGTGGTGACCGCGATAAACGCAATAAACAGCAGCACCATCACCGCTATCGCAAAGGTCGTGGAGTCCTGAACGTAGGTTTTTTCCTCCCCCTTCATTGGGCCAACAAGCATGATCCAGATGAAGATAAAGGTTACTGAGGCAATCACGACTGAAACGAAAAACAAACTTTCTCTCAATTCATAACCTCAACGAGAACCTATCGGGCGCTGTATGGGGACGTGCTACGGTGAAAATATCTTGAAACGGAAGTGATTATACCAGACCAATAAATCACAAAAATTTATCAGTCTAGTCATCAACATGCGGAAAGTTATGCCACGTTGCGGGCATGCCCGGCAAGAACGGCCAGCGCTTCACCGTTTTCGATAGTGATGTATTTACCCTTAACGGCCAGCATACCGCTTTTCTGGAAACGGCCCAGCAGACGGCTGATGGTTTCCACGGTCAGGCCCAGGTAGTTACCGATATCGCCACGCGTCATGGTCAGACGGAACTCACGCGGCGAGAAGCCACGCTCGGCGAAGCGGCGGGAGAGGTTGTAGATAAACGCAGCCAGGCGCTCTTCTGCATTCTTTTTGGAAAGCAGCAGAATCATGTCCTGATCGCCTTTGATCTCACCGCTCATCAGACGCATCATCTGCTGGCGCAGGTTAGGCATCTTACCGGACAGATCGTCCAGGGTTTCAAACGGGATTTCGCAAACCATCGAGGTTTCGAGTGCCTGAGCAAAGCTCGGGTGATGGCCTGTGCCGATGGCATCAAAGCCCACGAGGTCGCCCGCCAGATGGAAGCCGGTGATCTGCTCATCACCTTGTTCGGTGATGGTGTAGCTCTTGATGGTGCCAGAACGGATAGCATAGAGCGATTTCAGTTCGTCTCCCGCTTTAAACAGCGTCTGCCCTTTCTGAATAGGCTTTTTGCGCTCGATGATGTTATCAAGCTGATCGAGTTCATGCTCATTCAGGGTAAACGGGATACAGAGCTGGCTGATGCTGCAATCCTGGCAATGGATAGCACAACCGCCAGACTGAATGCGTCGTATAATTCGCTTTTCCGGGATCATAGGTTTGCTCAAGCCTTAATTGATATTGGTCAATTTTAACATCTTTTTGGTAAGTACGTAAGCCTGACAAACCGTCAATAAGGACAAGTGACGGCAACGTGTCGCCATCTTCTTGAAATTCCACAGCTTGATTATGGATTTTTAGCCTAACCGGAAGAAAATTAAGCACAAAAAGCCTGGGAACTAGAGCAACAGATACCCTTCATGACGCAGTAACCACTCTTTTCGCTGCACCCCTCCGGCATAGCCGGTCAGGGTACCGTTGCGGCCAATCACGCGATGGCAGGGCACCACGATGCTGACCGGGTTGGAGCCGTTTGCGGCGCCCACTGCACGTGCGGCTCCTGCGCGACCTAGCTGTTCCGCGAGCTGCCCATAATGCATGACCTGTCCGCAGGGAATGGACCGCAGCGCCTGCCACACTTCGCGCTGAAAAGGCGTGCCTGCCGTGGCGGTTGGCAGGGTGTCAATGATGCTGAGATCGCCTTCGAAGTAGGCCGCCAGCTTGTCGCTCAGTCCGCCCGGGTTGGTGGCGCGGATGCGTTCATACCCCTGTGAGCGGTAATGAATATCGAGCAGTTCTTCCATGCGGTTGCTGTGCTCTTCCCACTCAACGGCGCGCAGACAAAACTGCTCGTCCGCGATCACCCACAGCGGCCCAAGCGGCGTCGTAATCTTATCTTCGAGTAATCTCAGCATCCTCATTCCTTTAGTTCAGCCTCGGGGTGATCCCCGGCCCAATCGGCAGGCCGACAAGATACCATGCGACCAGCATCACCAGCCATACCCCTAAAAAGATAAGCGGGTAGGGTAAAACCAGCGAATAGTAGGTACCCAGTTTGGCCTCGGGTTTATAGCGCTGCAGGAAGCCTAAAAACAGCGGAACAAACGGTGAAACCGGCGCCAGCGGAATGACCGAGGAGTCCGCGATGCGGAACAGGATCTGCGCGAAGGCCGGGTGGAACCCAAGCATCATAAACATCGGCACGAAAATCGGGGCCAGAATCGACCAGATGGCGGAGCCGCTGGCGATAAACATGCACAGCAGAGATGACAGCAGCGCCAGGCCGACAAACGCCGGCACACCGCTTAACCCGGCGGCCTCCAGCGCGTCGGTCAGGCCAACGGCCATAAACTTGCCCATGTTGCTCCAGTTAAACATGGCAACGAATTGCGCCAGCGGGAACACCATCACAATAAAGCCCGCCATCTCTTTCATCGGCTCGATCATCAGCTGCGGCAGATCGCCCTGGCGGCGGATTTTGCCAGTGGCGATACCGTAGGCGAGCGAAACGACAAAGAAAAACAGAATAATCAGCGGCACAATGCCCTGGATAAACGGCGAGGGCAGGACGGTATGTTTAACCGGATCGCGCAATATCCCGTTTTCCGGCACCACCATCAGCGCCACCAGCGCGATAAAGGCCAGCGAGATGACGCCGGCCACGCGCAGGCCGAAGCGCTGCTCTTTGCTTAGCGTCTCGAGCTTTTCATCGCTACGGCCTTCCCATTTACCGAGGCGCGGCTCGATGATCTTATCGGTAATCAGCCCGCCAACAATCGTCAGGACAATCACCGAGCTGGCCATAAAGTACCAGTTGTCGATTACGCTGACGTGCATTGCCGCATCGATGGTTTTCGCCGCTTCCGTGCTGATGCCGGACAGCAGGACATCGGTGGTCACAATCAGCAGATTGGCGGTAAAACCGCACCCGACGCCGGCAATTGCCGACAGCAGGCCTGCCACGGGGTGACGCCCGACGGCGAGGAAGATCAGCGCCCCCATCGGCGGCATGATCACCAGCGCGGCGTCGGAGGAGATATGGCTGAAGAAGGCGATAAATAGCACCATGTAACTGGCGTAACGCGCGCTGACGTGAGAGGCCATTTTCACCATCAGGGCTGGTAACAGGCCCACGCGCTCGGCGAGCCCGGCCCCCAGCACCAGCGCCAGAATGGCACCCAGCGGGGCGAAACCGCTGAAGTTTTTAATCACATTGGGTAAAAACCAGTGCAGCCCTTCAATGCTTAGCAGGTTTTTCACCGCCACCAGGCTGCCGTCAGCCGGGCTGCGCACGCTAACGTCAAAGGCGGAGAGCGCGGCGGTAGCGACCATCAAAATCACAATCAGATAGATAAAAAGCAGGAAAGGGTGCGGCACTTTATTGCCGATCCTTTCAACCCAGCCATAGAGCTTACCGGATGGGGAATGCGAAGGTATGGATGACATACTCATGGGCGTTCCTCGGGAGTGTTGTGTTGTTGTGTTGTGTTTTTTTATTTTAAAGGTGACGGTGTCACGCCCTGTGGGATAGGACACACGTACGGTTTTTCTTGTATTTGTTGTTCAAACTCTTCACGGCATTTTTTCAGCAGCGCTGCGTCCTGCAGCAGATTGAGCGCGGTTGCGCCCATGACTTTCCCGGCCAGCAGCATACCGTTGTGGGCAATGGAGGTTCGCCCCTGCGCCACCAGCTGCCAGGTGTGCAGCGGCGTGCCGACGGTAAAGCAGGGGCTGAAGCACTGGGCAACCGGCATTTTCCAGCTGACGTCACCCACGTCCGTTGAGCCCGCCAGCACGTTGTCGGTAATGGCATATGGGGCTATTTCATCCACCAGCAGCGTCTCCTGATGACGACGGGCAAAGGCTTTCCCCGCTTCACCTCCCGTAGCGGCAATATTTTTGAGGCTGTTTTGCAGATCGTTTGGCGTCAGCGTGGCGCGGATCTCGCGGGCAAAGTCGCGTTCTTCCTCCGTCCAGGCCGGCGTGCCGTAGTGTTGCAGGGCGCGATACATTGCCGCCTCAAGCGTGCGGTTCGGCAGGTAGCTGGAGCAGGCTTTGTCAAAGCGGCACTCGACGGTGGTTTCGGTCATCATTGCCGCGCCCTGGGCGATTTTCTCGATACGCTCGTAAATTTGCTGCGCATCGGCCATCTCCGGGGCGCGGATCAGGTACAACACCTCGGCCTGCGCTTGCACCACGTTGGGCGAAATTCCGCCGGTATCGGTAATGGCATAATGGACGCGCGCCTTCTCAATGACGTGTTCGTTGAGGAAGTTGGTGCCGGTGGTCATCAGCGTTACGGCATCCAGCGCGCTGCGCCCCAGGTGGGGAGAGTTGGCCGCATGAGCCGCCACGCCGTGAAAGCGCCACGCGGCCTGGATGTTAGCCAGCGTGCTGACGTTAAACATGCCGGCAAAGGCTTCCGGGTGCCAGGTGACGGCGGCATCGACGTCGTCAAACAGGCCTTCGCGCACCATAAAGGTTTTCCCGGAGCCGCCTTCTTCACCGGGACAGCCGTAAAAACGCACCGTCCCGCTGCCGCCGTGCTGCTCCAGCCAGCTTTTTACCGCCACCGCGCCCGCAAGCGCCGCGGTGCCTAAGAGGTTATGCCCGCAACCGTGGCCGTTAGCCCCCGGCGTGGCGGATTGCGCCGTTGCGCAGTGTGCCTGCTGGCTTAACCCTGCCAGCGCATCGTATTCACCGAGCAGGGCGATAACCGGTTTCCCGCTGCCGAAGCTGGCGATAAAGGCGTTGGGAATGCCGCCCGCTTCGCGCGTGAGCGTGAAACCTTCGGCTTCCAGCGCGCTGGCGAGCCGTTCGGCGGACCAGAACTCTTCAAAGCGGGTTTCAGGACGATCCCAGATCTCATCGGCAATATCGCTTAACGTGCGACATCGCGTGTCGATCGCATCGGCAATAAAAGCGTAGTTGTCCTGCATTAAACACCTCGCGTCCACGGGAAATTGAGCGCAGTCCGCGCCAGCGTTTCGATGGCGATAGTCATGACCTGCTCATCGAAGTCGAATTTTTCGTTGTGATGTCCGGCGCTCAAATCTGTGCCAAACACCATATACGACGCCATGCCGCCGTTCTGCTGCACGCGGGCCATCATCAGCGTGGCGTCTTCGGAACCGGCCGGGGCTTTCACCTTATCGATCGCGTGAACAACCCCGGAAACCTGACTGGCCTGTTCGCGCAGATAATCAACCCAGGCCGGTGTCGGCGAGCTGGCGGTGGCGGCACCCATCAGGCGCATCTCTGCCTTAACGCCGTAGAGTGCGGCCGCGCCGTTAATAACTGCCTGCGCGCGTTCAAAGACATACTGATTAATCGCTTCGCTTTCGCCGCGCGTTTCAACCTTCATCAGGGCATCGGCGGGCACCACGTTGCGCCCGCTGCCCGCCTGCAGTACGCCAACGTTCACCCGGGACGCCCCTTCGCTGTGCGGGGCGATGCTGTGCAAGGCGATGGCGGCCTGTGCGGCGGCGAGCAGGGCGTTACGCCCGTCCTCCGGTTTACCGCCTGCGTGTGCGGCAACACCGGTAAAGCTCACGTCGAACTTGGTGGTCGCCATAAAGTTATCGCTGCCGCAGACCGTCGTCCCGGCAGGCACGCCGGTACCAATATGGATAGCCGTAAAATAGTCCACGTCGTCCAGCGCCCCGGCGGCAACCATGGCGCGCGCGCCGCGCGTCCCTTCTTCGGCTGGCTGGAAGATCAGCTTGATGGTCCCGCTGAGCTGCGCTTCCTTCTGCTTAAGTACCTGCGCCAGCCCCAGCCCAATCGTGGTGTGGCCGTCGTGTGCGCAGGCGTGCATCATGCCCGGATTGCATGAGGCAAAACCGTCGCGGAACGGGCGATGGCTCTCATCGAGCGCTTCGCTTAAATCAAGGGCATCCATGTCCACGCGAAACGCCAGGGTGGGGCCAGGGCGGCCGGTATTGAGGGTCGCCACGATGCCGGTAAACCCGCCTTCAAACGGCGCCAGCCATTTCTCAGGCGCACCTTGTGCGCGGGCGCGGTCAAACTCTCGCGAAAGGGTGGCATCGTCGGGCAGCCCCATACGGCTCTCGGCATCCACCACGTCGCGGCCCATCGCCAGTTCGTAACCCAGCGAGTCCAGGACTTCCGCAACTTTCGCTGCGGTACGAAACTCTACCCAGCCGGATTCCGCAAAATGGTGAAAATCGCGACGCCATGCGCTCAGCTGCGGGGCTAACGTCTGGATGTACTGCGCCAGTGTGTCCATATCTGTTCCTGTCATCATTAAAATATGTGAACTGCTTCACGCTGTGATAGTTTTTACTTATCACTAACCGATTTTTCACAGTTTTAACCGTTCAGGAATTACCCTCGCACATCCCTTTCCATTAAAGTAGATGACAGTTTCTTTACTCTGATAAACAACGGTTATCGGTCGGGCTATGTCATTTCAGATTAAATTTCATCAAATCCGGGCGTTCGTTGAAGTCGCGCGTCAGGGCAGCATTCGCGGTGCCAGCAGGACGCTGAATCTTTCGCAGCCGGCGCTGACCAAATCCATTAAAGAGCTGGAGGAGGGCATGGCGGCGCAGCTTTTCGTGCGCAGGAGCAAGGGCGTCGCGTTAACCGAATGCGGTGAGGGCTTTTACCAGCGCGCGAGGTTGATTCTGGAAGAGTTGCGCGCGGCGCAGGATGATATCCGTCAGCGGCAGGGTGAACTGGCCGGGCAGATCAATATCGGGATGGGAGCCAGCGTTTCACGAAGCCTGATGCCTGCCGTTATCACTCGCTTTCATGCGCAACATCCGCAGGTCAAGGTGCGGATTATGGAAGGGCAGCTGGTGTCGATGATCAATGAATTACGCCAGGGTGAGCTGGATTTCACCATCAACACCTATTATCAGGGGCCTTATGACCACGAGTTTACGTTTGAAAAACTCTTCGAAAAGCCGTTTGCGGTATTTTGCCGAGAAGGGCACCCGGCAACGGGGGCAACCTCTATTAATGAACTGCTGCATTATAACTGGACAATGCCGACGCCACGGGGAAGTTATTATAAGCAACTGGAAGAGGTATTTAGTCATCGCTCGCAAATACCGCGAATAGGCGTTGTCTGCGAAACCTTTTCCTCCTGTATTAGCCTGGTCGCGCAAAGCGATTTTTTAAGCATATTACCGCAGGAGTTGGGCTGTGACCCGCTGCTGGCGCACCGACTGGTCATGCTGCCAGTTGTCGAATCGCTTCCAAAAGCAGCATATTATTTAATTCAGCGACGTGATTCACGTCAGACGCCCCTTGCCGAATCATTAATTACGCAATTCAGAAGGGAAGCGAGGAAAATAGTTGTGGCGTGAAAATCCGATCATAAAAAACAGGGTCTGCCCGACATCTGACAGACCCTCCAGTACACACAGCAGTGCGTCCTTTCGCCAATCCTGAGTATTATTTCCATGAAGCAGGTTTATTTAGGTATAACACCTTTCCCGAAAAATGGAAGGGTATTGAGTATTTGATTTTACGAAAATTTAACACAAATCACTTATTTTACCTTTGCTGAAATTTTAGTTAAGTGATGTTTAAGTTCACTTTATAAATACTATATATATTCATCGGGTTAATATTTATGGCGCACGACGGCGTATAGCGGCGATTGAGGCCGGCCTCAGGCGCAGGTATAGTACCGTCCTCAGTTGTAGCCGGAGGATGTCCATGAACCCTGACGACAAATCATTTTTTCTTGACGCCATGGAAGATGTCCAGCCCCTGAAGCGCTGCGCGGATATTCACTGGCAGCCGAGCCGCAATACCCGGGCGCGTGAGGAGGTGGATAATGAACAGCTGGATAACTTCCTGACGCTGGATTTTCTTGACCTTCTGCCCCTCGAAGAGCCGCTGGCGTTCAGGCGCGAAGGAGTACAACAGGGCGTTATTGATAAGCTGCGCTCGGGCAAATACGCCCGCCAGGCCAGCTTAAACCTCCTGCGCCAGCCCGCCGAACGCTGCCGCCAGATGCTCTTTTCTTTCATTCGTCAGGCCGGGCGCGACGGGTTACGCAACCTGATTATCATTCACGGGAAAGGACGCGAGCAGAACTCACATCCTAACGTGGTGCGCAGCTATCTGGCGCGCTGGTTAACCGAGTTTGAGGAAGTGCAGGCTTTTTGCGTGGCGCTGCCGCATCACGGTGGCAGCGGGGCATGCTATGTCTCGCTGCGCAAATCCGATGAAGCGAAACAGGATAACTGGGAGCGGCACGCCAAGCGCAGCCGCTAGCGGGCGATATCCTCGCCCGCCTGAAACTCAGAACGTTTCCCAGTTGCTGTCGGTAGAGGCGGTTGTCGTTGCCGGGCGCAACAGCTGTGGCGTTTTCACATTGGCCGGGCGTGGGGCTACCGCTTTTTCTTTTCCGTTCAGACGAAACGCGGCCACTGCCTGGCGCAGCTGTTCTGACTGATCTTCCAGTGCCGCGGCCGCCGTGGCGGACTCCTGCACCAGCGCGGCGTTTTGCTGCGTCACGCTGTCCATTTGCGAAACGGCCAGGCTCACCTGTTCAATGCCGCGGCTCTGCTCGTCAGAGGCTGATGAAATCTCGCCCATAATGTCGGTAACGCGGGTGACGGCGGCGACGATTTCCTTCATGGTGGTGCCAGCCTCGCTAACCTGCTCAGAGCCGGTACTCACGCGGCTGACAGAGTTCTCTATCAGTCCTTTGATCTCTTTCGCCGCCTGTGCGCTGCGGCTCGCCAGCGTACGGACTTCTCCCGCAACCACCGCAAATCCACGACCCTGTTCCCCGGCGCGTGCGGCTTCCACCGCCGCGTTAAGCGCCAGGATGTTCGTCTGGAACGCGATGCTATCAATCACGCCGGTAATATGCGCAATTTGCTGCGAGCTGTCGGCGATTTCGGTCATGGTTCTCACCACGTTATCCACCACGTGGCCGCCGCGCGCAGCGGTTTCAGAGGCGTTCTTCGCCAGCAGCGTAGCCTGACGGGCGTTATCGGAGTTCTGCTTAACCGTCGCCGTCAGCTCTTCCATGCTGGCGGCGGTCTCTTCAAGCGAGGCCGCCTGCTGCTCGGTGCGGGCGGAAAGATCGTTGCTCCCTGCGGCAATTTCGCCTGCGCCGGTGTAGATGGAATCTGTACTTCCGCGTACGGCGCTGACGGTGGTCACCAGCGACTGCTGCATCTCATGCAGGCCAGCGGCCAGCTGACCCATCTCATTGCGGCCGGAAAGCGCGATATCCTGCGTCAGATCGCCTCCTGCAATGGCGCGAATATGGTTCATAATGGTGTTGAGTGGTTTTAACAGCAGGTGTTGTAAACCCTGCCAGATAACCACCAGTACCGCGATAACGGCCAGCAGAATAGCGGCCAGCGTCCACTGCATCTGCGTGAAGCTGCTCTGGTTCTCTTCGGTGGCGGCCTTCAGCAGGGTGTTGTTTTCGGCGCGCCAGCGGTTATAGACCGCCTCCATATCGTCCTGAGCCTGCTGTGCGTCCAGATCGCCATAGGCCTGGTAGTTGTCGGCGCGCAGATACTCAATCGACAAACGCATCACTTCGTGCATCTGATTCCAGGATTTCTGCATCTCGTCGGTTAGGGCCGCATCCTGGCCCTTAACCTGCGGCAGTTTCTGCCACTCTTTGTTATAGGCTTCGGCTTTTGCCAGCGAGTCACCTGCGGTGCCAAGCAATTTATTGATTGCCGCAAGGGAAGCCGGGTCACGCTGGTTTTTCAGGTAGCGGATCGCCACACGGGTGACGGTGACGCGCGTTTTCACCAGCGTGTTCACGCTGTCGCTCAGGCTTTCCTGCTGGGCATTGAGTACGCCGGAGTTCTGGAAGTTATGGCGATCGTTGCTGACGGCAGAGTAGAACAACCCTCCCGTGACAACTTGTAACAGACAGAATATGGTGAGGGCAAAGATAATACCGGTAATCACGTGCAGATTTTTCAGCATGGCGGTCGTCCGTTAGAGAAGATGCAGGGGTACTTAATTACTATCGTCGTAGAGAATTTAAACTTTAATTAACTTGCGCTTAACTAAGGGCTCTTTGAAGGAACCTGTTGTAAACCCGGATCATTTTTATGAGGAAGGTCAACATGAGCAGCATTGATAAAAGCGGGACGTACGCGCTCGGAACGCGAACGGTTAAACGACTGGGCTATGGCGCGATGCAGCTGGCCGGGCCGGGCGTTTTTGGTCCTCCGAAGGATAAACAGGCCGCGCTGGACGTGTTACGCGAAGCTGTGGCAGCGGGGGTTAACCATATTGATACCAGTGATTTTTATGGCCCCCACGTGACGAACCAGCTGATCCGCGAGGCACTGCATCCTTACCGGGACGATCTGACGCTCGTCACCAAGATTGGTGCCCGTCGCGATAGCAAAGGCGCCTGGCTACCGGCGTTCTCCGCGCAGGAACTGACTCAGGCGGTGCATGACAACCTGCGTAATTTGCAGCTGGACGTGCTGGATGTGGTGAATCTGCGGATCATGTTTAGCGTGCACGGGCCGGCGGAAGGGTCGATTGCTGAACCGCTTTCCACCCTGGCAGAATTACAACAGCAGGGGCTGGTGCGTCATATTGGCCTGAGCAACGTCACGGCCACTCAGGTCGCGGAAGCGCAGAAGATGGTGCCGGTAGTGTGCGTGCAGAACATGTACAACATTGTGAACCGGGGCGACGACGCGCTGGTGGATCTGCTGGCGCAGCAGGGGGTGGCCTATGTGCCATTCTTCCCGCTGGGGGGCTTTACGCCACTGCAATCTTCCGGGCTACAGGCTGTTGCAGACTCACTGGGCGCGACGGCAATGCAGGTTGCGCTGGCATGGCTGCTGCAACGTTCCCCGAATATCCTGCTGATCCCAGGCACCTCTTCCGTGGCGCATCTGCGGCAAAACCTTGCGGCGGGCGAGCTGCGGTTACCGCCTGAGGCCCTGGAAACGCTGAATTCGCTGATGGACTGATCGTGACATACGCAAGGCCCGAAGGGCTTTGCGTGCTATATGATTTTATCTGACATTAAAGTCAATATTAAGTGATTCAATTTTTGTGAATTTACTTTTTTGCAAGTCACAAATAAGTCATTTGCTTGTGACTTTAAAGTGACTTGTGTTATGAGGGCTATTAACGCTAACCAGGAAGAACCCTGAGGCGAGTTCCGGACAGAGGATGCAGCTAAATTAAATCCGCTCAAACTTCAACGCGTTTGGGTTCGCTTCCGGAAATGACCTTGATCCCTGGCCATAATCCGTAATACTGTATTTATATACAGTATCTGGCGAGAAAGGCATTATGGACACTCTCTTTTCTTATCATCCAAACCAATGCATTGAATTACCTTTATTTTTAGAGCGTGTTGCCTGTGGTTTCCCCAGCCCGGCGCAGGATTATGTGGAAGATCGTCTCGATCTTAACCGGCTGGCAGTGAGACACCCCAGTGCGACCTATTTTATCAAGGTGAGCGGAGACTCCATGATTGGGGCGGGGATCGGCGACGGCGATCTGCTGGTGGTTGACCGTTCGTTAAACGCCGAACATGGGGATATCGTCGTCGCGTCGGTCGCCGGTGAGTTTACGGTGAAAGAGCTGCAGACCCGTCCGGTTCTGAGACTTATGCCACATAATGCCCGCTATCAGCCGATTACCTTTCAGTCCGAAGAGGAGCTGCAAATCTTCGGTGTCGTCACCCACACCCTCAAAACGCATAAACATGTTCGCGCTGGTTGATGTGAACAGCTTCTATGCCTCCTGCGAGAAGGTGTTCCGCCCCGATCTACAGGGGAAGCCCATCGTGGTGGTTTCCAATAATGACGGCTGCATTATTTCCCTGTCGCGGGAGGCAAAGCAGTTCGGCATAAAAATGGGTGAGCCGTATTTTAAGTTCAAAGAGAAGGGCTATCCGTCGCGGGTTTACGTCTTTAGCTCGAACTATGCGCTGTATGCCGATCTCAGCAGTCGAGTGATGCAGACGCTGACCGATCTCGCCCCGGCAATAGAGATTTACTCGATTGATGAGGCGTTCGTGAACGTATCAGGAGTCAATAACTGCATATCGCTGGAAGCGTTTGGTCACCAGATGCGCACGCAGGTCTTTAAAAATACGGGCTTAACCGTTGGCGTCGGTATTGCCCCGACAAAAACGCTGGCGAAGCTGGCTAACTATGCGGCGAAGCGGTGGGCCGGCACCGGCGGCGTGGTCGATCTCTCTGATCGGGAGCGGCAGCGTAAGCTGCTGGCAAAGGTTGCGGTAGAGGAGGTGTGGGGCGTAGGGCGGCGCATCACGAAAAAGCTTAACGCGATGGGGGTTACCACGGCGCTGGATCTGGCGGAAGCGTCTTCCTGGGTCATTCGCAAACATTTTAACGTGGTGCTGGAACGCACGGCGCGCGAGCTTCGCGGTGAGCCCTGCCTTGACCTGGAAGAGTTCACCCCCACGAAGCAGCAAATTATCTGTAGCCGTTCGTTTGGACACCGTATTACCCAATATGAAGAGATGCATCAGGCGATTTGCGCCTACGCGGAGCGGGCAGCAGAAAAACTGCGCGGCGAGCATCAATATTGCCGTTTTATCAGCGTGTTTGTGCGCACCAGCCCGCATGCGGACAACGAAATTTATTACGGCAATCAGGCTTCGGTCACCCTGATGACGCCCACCAATGACTCGCGGGATATCATCCGTGCCGCCACGGAGGCGCTGGGGCGCATATGGCGCGACGGGTATCGCTATATGAAAGCCGGGGTGATGCTGGCGGACTTTTTCAGCAGCGGCGTCGCCCAGCTGAACCTGTTTGACGATAATCGTCTGCGCGCCAACAGCGCGGCGCTGATGGAGATAATCGACAGTTTAAATCATTCCGGTAAAGGGAAGGTGTGGTTTGCCGGGCAGGGTATTGAGAAATCCTGGGCGATGAAGCGTGAGATGCTGTCACCGGCCTATACGACGCGGTACGCGGATTTACCGGTGGCGAGGTAGAGGATGGTTGCGTTATTTCTTTTGCGTCAACCAGGTTGCCGCAGCCGTCAGTACGCCGATCAACGGCATTTCGCCCGCCCCGGCCAGGAAGTTATGGCGATCGATTTCATTATTTCTGCGGATATCAGCAAGGCGGGTCAGCGCCTCTTTTTCATCCGCGGCGCCGATCTCCTCAAACTGTTTTTCAAACCCCTGAGCGATGAGCTGAGCGGCCGAGTCGGTGTTTGCACTCTCGATCGCAATGAGGTTCGGGCCTTTTTGGAAAAAACGGTAATCCGGCATAGGTGCTCCAGATAGAGAAGAATACGGTGAAAATACTCTATTCCTTGCGGTTAAAAAACGCACGTGATTTACGGTGGAAACGATCGGTTTTTATTTATTATTTCAGGCAGTAATTGCTCAATCACGCCCACGACGCTCCGGACGCGTTGCGGAATAAAACGGGCGTCAGGATAGACGGCATAAAGGAAGCGATCGGGTAACCGCCAGGCGGATAATACCGGTACCAGCGTGCCGGCCTGTAGCGCGCGGGCCGCAAGAGGGCGCTGCATGCCGCCGATCCCAATGCCTGCCTCCAGCGCCTGCAGCAGCGCGTCGCTGGTATTGGCCCGGAAAACGGTGTTTACCTTCACATCGAGGGTGTCCTCCTCAGATATCAACTTCAGCGGAGCATCCGGCGGGATGCCGCTAAATCGTACGTGCGGCAGCGTCGCCAGCTCGCTGACGTCGTGCACCGCCTGAAAACCGGGGGCGGCAAACAGTGCGGTTTCAATACGCGCCAGCACGCGAGCCGCATGCGCCTGCGGGGGCTCGCTGCTCAGCCGTATCGCGACATCCACGCCCTCCGTCACCAGATCGGCAATGCGGTCATCAAGGGAAATCATCAGATGCAGTTCTGGATGCAGGCGTTGCAGCGCCAGTAAAGGGGGCAAAACAATCTGACCCAGGCCGCTTGGCAACTGGACACGCACGCTTCCCTGAAATTTGTGGTCAACGGGATTCAGCCGCCTTTCCGCTTCCCGCATGGCGTCCAGCAGCAGCTGCATGTCGCGCCGGTAACGTTCTCCCTGCTCGGTCAGCTTCATTGTGCGCGTTGTGCGATGCAGTAACACCACGCCGAGCTCTTGCTCAAGGGCGGCGATCTGCTGGCTAACGGCGGATTGTTTCATCCCGCTCTGGCGGGCGGCTGCCGAAAAGGAACCCGCCTGTGCAACGCAGAGAAAAGTGGAAATGGCGTTGAGCTTATTATTCATTTAATGGTTTTTCTGATAAGTGCCATCGGCTGTAAGGGATATCCGCTAAAAAAATAATATATGACACTGCGTCTGTCACCCATTCTGGAGAAATACCATGGATAAAAAGCAGCAACACAACGTCGCCCTGGTTGCGGGGGCCAGCGGCATTGTCGGCAGACAGCTTGTCAACACGCTCCTGCATCATCAGTGGGAGGTTATCGGCCTCAGTCGCCAGGCGGTAACCCATCCGGACGGTATTCCGATGGTGAACGTCGATTTACTGGATGCGCAGGACACTGCACGGGCGCTGCACGCCCTGAACGGCGTCACCCACATTTTTTACAGCGCCTGGGCGAACGCGGCGAACTGGACAGACATGGTTGAGCCGAACGTCACGATGCTGCGTAATCTGGTCAGCACCCTCGAAAAAACGGCATCTTTGCAGACGGTAAGCCTGATGCAGGGATACAAAGTCTATGGTGCGCATCTGGGGCCGTTTAAAACCCCGGCGCGGGAAAGCGATCCCGGCGTACCGGGGGCCGAATTTAACGCCGCGCAGCTCACATGGCTCAGCCAGTTTCAGCGGGGGAAAGGCTGGCACTGGAACGCCATCAGGCCGGGCGTGGTGGGAAGTGCTGTATCCGGCAATACCATGAACCTTGCGCTGAGCATCGCCCTGTACGCCTCACTGTGTAAGGCGCTGGGTTTACCGCTGCGTTTTCCCGGTTCGGAACAAGCCTGGCACAGCATCGTCGATCATACTGACGCCGGGCTGCTGGCCGAAGCAACGCTGTGGGCCGCCACGTCACCTGTGGCACAGAATCAGGTGTTCAACGTGAATAATGGCGATATCTGGCGCTGG
This sequence comes from Lelliottia nimipressuralis, assembly GCF_004402045.1. Lineage (GTDB taxonomy): Bacteria > Pseudomonadota > Gammaproteobacteria > Enterobacterales > Enterobacteriaceae > Enterobacter > Enterobacter chinensis. The sequence continues at coordinate 367,069 of NZ_SOMG01000030.1, forward strand.
AGCGAGCTGTGGCCGCGCATCGCACGCTGGTTTGAGCTGGACTCTGCGCCGCCGGTGAGGCTGTCATTTCATCAGCTGTTTACGGACTATCGCGGCGTATGGCGCGACCTTGCCGGGGAACGGCTGGTGGAAGCGGATATTATGCAGCTGAGCGACGGGCATTTTGCCGATTTCGTCTTTAGCTGGGATTACGACATGTTCGGTGACGGGAGCAAGCTCCGGCGGTCGGGCTTCACGCGAATGCAGGCGACCGATGAGATGTTCTTCAGCCTGTTCGCGCAGCTGAGAGCCGCGCGGATTATTCCCTGACCGTAAGAGGTGTTGTCATCAACGATCGGCGCGTTATACTCACGCGTTGATAAAAAAGTATGGCGGGGCAGGGATATGCACGAGAGTTTAAAATTACTATCAGTCGCGCTGCCCCTTATTGCGCTTTTCATACTGTTAAGATTTTTTGTCAGACGCATTCGCCAGGCAAAAAGCATTATTTCAGAGCGTAACGGGATGAAAAAGATATCTGCCAACCCCTCACTATTTGGCGGGAATGCAGGTAAAACCTGGTTTTATGATGACCAGTTTTTATATGAAGTTAAAAACAACGCCACCCGCCAGATTGCGCTGGCTAATATCATTAAAATCGGGCCGGGGAATACCGAGATAAATAGCAGACGGGTCTGGATTGTTATTTACCGTGACGGTGTTAATGAAAAGCAAGTGCAGTTTTATAACAATCTCACCCTCTGGAATCATAACTTCACGGCTTTTCTGGCTGCGGTGAAAACTGCCAATCCTGATGCTGTCGTTAAAGAACGCGCAATCCTCAATTTGTGAAAAACAACCGCAGACGGTATGCGGACGCCGCTCTTGTGCAGCGTCCATAGCATCAGGGGGAAGGTCTTACTCAACCGTTAACGCGTTAACCACCTCTGCCACGCTTTTCACGCTCTGGATGTTCCCAATCCCCGTGCCGAGCGCGATATAGCCTTCATCGGTGTTATCTTCCAGCATGCCCAGGCGCAGGCCCCGTAATCCGCCCATCGCCTTGCCCAGCGCTTCGTTGCTTGCGCCTGCTTTATCCATCGCCGCCAGTTTTTCCGCCAGCCTGCCGGGTAGAGAGCGGTAGTAATGGGGTACGGTGCGAAAAAGCAGCAAGTCGAGACCGTTGGCGGCAACAATTTTATCTTTGACCCCCTGCGGCACGCGGCTTTCTTCGGTACTGATAAACACCGAACCGGCAAATACGCCTTCAGCACCTAAGGCATGCGCCGCTCTGGCGGTGCGATTATCGGTAATACCGCCCGCCGCCATCACCGGAATATGCTTCACGGCATCGGCAATCAGCGGCACGATGGAAAAGGTGCCAAGCACCGTTGCGGGTAACGTTCCGCCCTCGTCAAAACCGGTGGCGACAATAATGTCTGCTCCCATATCTTCTGCGAGGCGGGTGTTCTCCGGCGTGGGGTTGATATCGCGATAGATAATGGCGATACCCGCCTCTTTTAATTCGCTGAACAGCGCCGGAATAATGCTGCCTTCCCCATAGCCCGTATACACCACGACCCTGACGCCTTCTTCTTTCACCACCTGAAGAATAGGCCCTGTCCAGACGTCATTAACGGCTGTGGGGATCAGGTTCACGCCAAAGGGTTTTTCGGTCAGCCGTTTAGTTTTACGAATTTCTTCCCGCATTTTTTCGGCGGTCGCTTCCGGCGTGGAGACCGCGGTGTCGGCGGTTAAGCCCGCGTTGGGTCCCAGCACGCCGAGCCCGCCGGCATTGCTGACCGCAGCGACTAAACGGGCGTCGGTGAGCCAGGACAGCGGTCCCTGAATAACAGGTTTTTCGATACCCAGGATCTGGCAAATACGGTTATTTTTCATAGCAGACTCTTCCTCATGTTTGAATGGGGGAGAGTGTAGGGCGCAAGATTGTTAGGAAAAATAGCCAAAAACATTCATCACTGTTATAAAATTAATAACAATAATTTTATCCTGCTCGCGGCAAAACTATCCCTTATGCAAATAAACCTCTTTGAATCTATAAGAATTTTTATTGAGATTGTCGAGTCAGGGAGCCTTACCCAGGCGTCGGAGAATCTACAGGTCCATCGCCCGGCCGTTACCAAAGCGTTACAGCTTCTGGAGCAACACAGCGGAACGCGGCTACTGCAACGCACAACGCGTCGGATTAGCCTGACGCCGGATGGAGAAGCGTTTTATCGCCGGAGCAAACCCCTGCTGGCGCAGGCGGACGAATTACTGGAGTCGTTTGGTGCTGACCGGGCAATACACGGCCAGCTGCGTGTGGATATGCCCATCTCTTTTGCGGCGCTGCGGGTGATACCCAACCTGCCTGATTTTTATCGTCAGCATCCTGAGATTGACATCATTCTGAGCAGCTCTGACCGCCGTCGGGATATGCTGCGGGATGGTCTGGACTGTGTGCTGCGGGTGGGCGAGCTGGACGACGGCGACTATATCGCGCGTAAAATCGGGAACATTAAAATTACGACCTGTGCCGGCCCGGCGTGGCTGGCAAAACACGGTACGCCGGAAACGCTGGATGATTTACAGAATCATCAGGCCATCAACTGGATTAATAACAGCAGCAGACAAATTCATCCGTGGACGTTTAGCACGCCAGAGGGTACCGCGGAGATTAGGCTGCCCGGTAAGCTTGTCGTGGATAACTCCGAGGCCTACATCGCGGCAGGCCTGGCCGGGCTGGGGTTGATGCAGGGGATGAATCTCTTTCTTCAGCCTTACATAGACCGCGGTCTTCTGGTTGAAGTCCTGCCGGACTATCGCTCTCCGGACCGCAAATTGTCACTGCTCTATCCACACCGTCATCTCTCCCGCAAGGTGCGGGTCTTTACCGAGTGGCTGGAGAGTCTGGTGTAAAAGCAGCCAGTTCATGGCACAGCGCGCCAATCTGTTCCACAGCGTTCAGCAGGCGGGGCGTGGGTTCGTTTGCGCAGTTTAGCCGCAGAAAATGCGTTAATTCTGCGCCAGGGGAAAAAAGAGGGCCAGGGCTGACGCCAATGCCCAGCGCCAGCGCGCGACGATGCACCTCCAGCGCGTTGACCTGCTGAGGAAGTTCCACCCACAGCAGAAAACCGGCAGCGGGTACGTTAACGCGCGTACCGGGAGGGAAACTGGCCTCGACCCGCGCCACGACGGCGCGTATTCCCTCTGCGACCCGGCGCTTTAGCCGCCGCAGGTGACGATCGTAGTCGCCGCTTGCCAGCATCTCACTCGTCGCGGCTTCCAGCAGCGGCGTGCCAGCCCAGTCTCCGGCCATGCGGGCCTGTAAGACCTGCGGGTGGTAGCGTCCGGCGGCAATCCAGCCGATTCGCCAGCCCGGCGCAAGCGTTTTAGACAGGGAACTGCAGTAAATCACGTTCCCGCTGCGATCGAACGCTTTACAGGCCGGAGGACGCTGCCCCTCGCCGACCAGATCGCCGTAGACATCATCCTCAATCAAAGGAATACCCGCCTCTTCAAGCAGGGACACAAGTTCCTGCTTGCGCGCGACGGGCATGCTGGCACCCAACGGGTTTTGCACGGTTGGAGAGGCCAGAACGGCAGCGGGGCGGTGGCAGCGAATGGCGTCAGCCAGCGGTTCCAGCAGCAGGCCTTCCACAGGATCGGTGGGGATCGCTAAGGCCTTCAGGCCTAAATCCTCCAGCAGCAGGAGCGTACCAAAGTAGGCTGGCTGCTCAATCGCCACGACATCGCCAGGCTGACACACCGCCCGAAGGGCCAGGCGTAGCGCCTGCGTCGCGCCCGCGGTGATAATAAGGTCGTCCGCGCCGAAGCGGGCTCCCCACTGCGCAGCACGCGCGGCAATTTTACTGCGCAAATCTCCCCTTCCCGGAGGCAGGCTGTAGCTCTGCCCGTGCGCGTCCAGACGACGGCCCGCAGAGTGCAACGCCCGCTGCAGCGCATCTCCCGGCAGCCAGGCGGGATCGGGCAGAGCGGCGCCCAGCGGGATCAGTCGGGCTTCTGCACTGCTGAACAGCGACCGGGCCACGGCGGACATAGTGACGGGTACCGGGCCTGGCGGGGAACGCGCGGGCTCCACGCGCGGAGGGAGGCTGGTCTGGCGGATGTAATAACCTGAACGCGGCCGCGCAACGATCAGCCCTTCAGCCTCCAGGCAGCGAAGGGCCTCCAGCGCCGTCGGAAGGCTAACGTGCTCACGTTCAGCCAGTTTACGCGCGGAGATCATGCGGTCGCCGACGCGCAGCGCACCAGACGTCAGCGTGAGGCGCAGCATCTCAGCAATTCGGCGATAGTGTGGGGATGATTGTGACGGGGCAGACATGGGTATCTGTTCAGGCTAATTTTCGATAAAACTGACTATACAGCCAATGATGCGCGCCATCTATAGTGTCCGGCATGTTCAGGACAAGGAGGCATTATGCACAGCGATAATTTCAACATTTCCACGTATTTCAAACGCATAAACTACACCGGGCCAGCGGCTGCCGACACGGCTACCCTGCATGCGCTGATGCGTCATCAGCTCTTTTCCGTCCCCTTTGAAAATCTGGACGTGCAGGCGGGCAAAGTTGTCTCGCTGGCGCCAGACGATATTGCCGATAAGGTATTAACGCAGGGGCGCGGCGGCTACTGCTATGAGGTGAACGGGCTTTTTGCCATGGCGCTGGCGGCGTTAGGGATACCTTACCGTTTCGTGGCGGCGCGCCCGATGTTCTACCCTGCTCGGCGGCCGAAAACCCATATGGCGCTCATCGCGGACGTGGATAGCCGCCAGTGGCTTTGCGACCTCGGGTTCGGCAGCTACGGCATTCGTGCGCCGATGGCGCTGGACACGCTTGATGTGGATATCAAGCAGGATTTCGACACGTTTCGGCTAAGCCGCAGCGCGGAGGGTGAGTATCTGCTTGAGGCGAAGGTTGAGGGAGCGTGGGCCCGGCAATACGGCTTCGATCTCTCCCCCCAGGAGTGGATTGATTTCGTCCCGGCCAACTACCTTAACTCCACGCACCCGGATGCCATCTTTGTGCAAAAGCTGGTGGTAGTGCAGCATCGCCCGGAAGGACGCCAGATTTTGCTGGGCGATGTGCTGAAAACCATCACGGCGAACGGCACTGAAACGCGGAAACTGGCGGAGGAGGACATCCGCCATGTCCTGAAAGACCGTTTTGCGCTGACCGCCGCGTAATCTGCCGGGAAGCGGTGGGGCCTCAGCACTGCCTCTCTTCTGGGGTTTTACGCTGAGCCCCCCACTGTAACAGCAGGCTAAACGACGCGGGTAACACGGTCAGCGTTACCAGCGTCGCAACCAGCAGCCCGCCGATAATGGCATAGGCCATTGGACCCCAGAAGACCTGGTGAGAGATAGGGATCATCCCCAGAATGGCGGCACAGGCGGTCAGACAGATGGGTCTGGCCCGGTGCTCCGCGGCCGCCATAATCGCGGCATCGCTTGCCATCCCCTGAGCAAGATTGCTGTCAACTTCGCTAATCAATATCACCGCGTTCCGCACGATCATCCCCGCCAGGGCGATGACGCCCAGCAGCGCCACAAACCCCATCGGCGTTCCGCCGGGCAGCATAGCCAGCACGATCCCCGGTAAACCAAACGGGGCCATCAGGAGCGCCAGCAGCATCCGGGAATATCGCCGCAGCTGAAGCATCAGCAGCAACAGCATGATGACCAGCGTCACCGGAAGAACGCTAAAGACGGAGTTATTCCCCTTATCCGATTCGGCAGCCGCGCCGCCTTCATCAATGCTGTAACCTGCCGGCAGACCCGCGCGCAGCGTATCGACCGCCGGACGCAGCGCTGTCGATACCGCTTCAGCCCTCAGTCCCGGGGCAAGATCCGTTTGCACCGTGATAAAGGGCACGCGCTGCCGACGCCAGATGACCGGATCGTCCACGCCCCAGACCGGCGTCGCGACGGCGCTGAGCGGAATTTTTTTACCGTCATTCCCCTGAATCGTGAGCGAGGAGAGGGTGGCGGTGCTGTGACGCGCGCTGTCCGCGGCCCGGAGCACCACGTCAACAAGGCGATCGTTATCCCTGACCGAGGTAACAACGCTGCCGGACCAGACGGTATTCAGCGCGCGGGCTAGACTCTCAGACGATATTCCCGCCGCCCTGGCCGCCGTCTGATTCACCTCAAGGGTAATGACCCTCTCCGGCTCTCCGGCCGTCTGGTTAACGTCGCGTGATAACGGCGACCGGCCAATCGCGTCCGTGAGACGGTTCGCGAGCGCCCGGACCTGCTGATAATCAGGCCCGCTCACCCGGTATTTGATTGGCCAGCCGACGGGGGGCCCCAGCTCAAGGGGTGACACGCGCGTGATGATGTCGCTAAATTGCGTCGCCAGGATCCTGTTCAACTGCGTATGCAGACGATCCCGCGCCTCGAGATCTTTAGCCACCACAACCATCTGGGCGATATTTTCATTTTCCAGCAGCACGTCCATCGGCAGATAAAAACGGATGGCGCCCGACCCGACGTAGGTAGAGTAGCGATCGATATTGCCGTTGCCGGCCAGCGCCTTTTCCAGCCTTTCCACCTGCCTTAGCGTCTCCTGCTGCGAGGCGTTGGCCGGAAGCGTCAGGCTGACCAGCAGCTCAGGCCGGTCGGAGGCGGGGAAGAACTCGCCCTGCATAAACGTCGTGCCGTACGCTGACAGCCCCAGCGCGGAAAGGGCGAACAGCACGGTAGCGAGCCGGTGACGTAGTGCCAGGCGCAAAAGCCGTCCGTACCCGCGCGCGATCCTGCCGGGGCCTGATGCACTATGCCTGATTTTTTCCGGCAACAGCCACGTCCCCGTCAGCGGCGAAAACAGGATTGCGACAGCCCAGGAACAGAGCAGGGCAATGAGCACCACCGCAAACAAGGAAAAGCAGTATTCACCGGCGCTGGAGGCCGCAAAACCAACGGGAATAAAACCGGCAATCATCACCAGAGTACCGGTGAGCATTGGAAATGCCGTCGTCCGGAAGGCCCAGGTAGCCGCGTGCAGGCGGGAATCCCCGGCTTCCAGCCGGGAGACCATCGTTTCTACGGCAATCATGGCGTCATCCACCAGCAGACCCAGCGCAATGATCAACGCCCCGAGCGAAATGCGCTGAAGGCCGATGCCGGCGAGCATCATGCCGGCAAACGTCATGGCCAGCACCAGCGGGATGGCCGTCGCCACCACCAGCCCTGCCCGCAACCCCAGCGAGACAAATGAGACTGCCAGCACGATAACAACGGCTTCGATAAGCACCCGGATAAAACCGCTTACCGCGTCACTGACCACCGCCGACTGATCGGCGACTTTCACCATCTCCATACCGTGCGGCAGCCCGGCGCTGAGGGCCGCCATTTTGGCATTCAGCGCCGCACCGAAACGCAGCATGTTGCCCGTCGGCGCCATCGACACCGCCAGCCCGATTGCCGGTTTGCCGTTCACCCGGTAAGCAGGGGCCGGCGGCTCGGCGGTTTCCCGCGTGATGGTGGCAATGTCGGTCAGCGGAATATAGCGATTGTTAACGTGCAGCGTGACGGCGCGTAAACTCTCTTCGGTCGAGAGCGCCCCGCTGACCTTTATGGCGATATTCTCCTGTCCGGTGCGCATAATCCCTGCCGGGACAACCGCGTTTTGCGCCCGGAGGGCGTCGGCAACCTCCTGAATATCGAGCCCCATACCGGCCAGACGCGCCGGAGAAAAGGCGAGGACCCACTGCTCCTGCTGTTCGCCCAGCAGGGTGGTTTTGCCCATATCCGGCACGGACATGAGCTCCCGACGTATTGTTTCTGCGCGATCCCGGACCTCACGCAGGGTGAAACCCTCGGGAATAAAGGCATAAATGGTGCCGAACGTGTCGTCAAACTCGTCGTCAACGGCAGGGCCCTGCACCCCTTCAGGCAGGGACGGCGCGATGTCCTGCATTTTCTTGCGAACCTGATACCAGATGCCCGGCACGTTTTGCGGGGGCGTATCGTCACGAAGGTTGACGTGGATAACGGTGCGTCCGGCATGGGTTTCACTTTCGAGATAATCCAGCCAGGGCGTTTCCTGCAGCTTTTTCTCAAGGGTATCGGTCAGCAGGCGGGTGGTATCCGCCACGGATGCTCCCGGCCACTGCGCGGAGACGACGGCCGTTTTAATGGTGAATGCCGGATCTTCGTTACGCGGCAGCTTCTCATAGCAGAACACGCCCATCGCAATGACCAGCAGCATGAAAAAACTGACCATCTGCTGGTTCTTAAGCGCCCAGGCGGACAGGTTAAGTTTCGCTTCCGCGCCTGCGTTCATGGCTGAACCTCCCCGGGCACCACCGGCTCGTCGGAACGTAATGTGCTCACGCCTGCCGTAATGACCCTGTCGCCTGGCTCAAGGCCGGAGGCAATCATGACGGAGGTGGCCGTATAGCTGGCGGGCACCACCACGCGCAGCTGCGCCTGCGACTGCGGGGTGATCACAAAAACCGCTGGTTTGTCGCCGGCGCGGCTTAGCGCCGACGCGGGCAGGGTAAACCCGTGCGGAGCGGTGGAGGGCAACGTAACGGTGACGCTGGCGCCCAGCGCCATGGCCGCTGGCGGGTTTTGCAGGGTGGCCCTGACGCGCCAGGTGCGGGTCTGAGGATCGGCCTGCGGGGTGATATCCCGCAGCGCGGCAGACGCCTGAACTGACGGGTCGCTGAGGAGGGAAACCTGCAACTCCGCCTTGTCCAGAGGCGGGACCGCATCGGGCGTGGCAATATCAAACACCGCGTCGCGGGCTTCACCGGTCGCCAGCGTCAGCACAGACTGACCGGCGCTGGCAACCTGTTCCGCAGACGCGCTCACGGCCGTGATCGTGCCCGTTTGCGGGGCGATCAGGCGCGTCCAGCCCAGGCTTTCGCGTGCGTTACGCCATGCGGCCTCGCTGCTTTTTAAGCGCGCGCTGGCGACAAGCCAGTCCGCACGGGCGCTGTCGAGCTGCGTGCGGGCTATCGCGCCCGTTGGCATGAGCTTTTGCATTCGACTGACGTTAAGCGCGGCGACCTGCGCAGAGGCTTTAGCGCCTTCATAGTCGGCCGCGGCGCTGTCGAGCTGGTTTTGCCCGGTCGTATTATCAAGCGTGGCCAGCAGCTGTCCGGCGGTGACCCGATCGCCAATATCGACGCTACGCGTCAGTATCCGGCCTCCGGTGCGAAAGCTCAGCGTCGTTTCATCGTGGGCATGGATTTCACCGGTTCTTTCCAGCGCGGGAAGCGATTGGGCGGCGCCCACGACGACGTAGCGTACCGTACGCACAGGGTCTGGCTGATTTTCGTGTTTTTCACCGCAGCCGGTCAGCGGAAAAATCGCCAGCGCAATCAGCGCCAGGGGAAGAAAATGCAGCCAGGAAAGGGTGCGCGCCACGCCGTACAAATGATGCAGGCAGTGGCGGAGGGAGAGAATAAATTCGTCTGACATAACGCCGCTCCATAAAGGTGATGGCGTTATTAAATGCGCGCTACGTCGAGAAAGATTCGATGTTGTGTCAAGGGTTTATCAAGAGTGAAGATTTTCATTATCGGACGGATGCCAGGGCAATAAAATGCGCACCGCGAGGCCGCCTGATTCAGGTAATGACGCGCTAATCTCCCCCCCATGCGCCTGACAAATCGCCCGGGCGATGGACAAACCGAGGCCGCTGCCGCCGGAGTGCCGTGCGCGGGACTGCTCCTCGCGGCTAAAACGTTTAAACATTTCCGGTAAGAACTGGGGCGAGACGCCCGGCCCGTCATCGGTAAATTCGAGGGTGTAATGCCCGCGGGCGTAGTGCAGCGCCACATCAAGGTGGCCGCCTTCGCGTCCGTAACGTAGCGCATTTTCCATAAGGATGGTAATGACCTGGCCCATCCGGAACGCATCGCCCCGGAAGGGGCAGGTGTGCGGGTTACGCAGCGTTATCCTGAAATGATGCGCATCGGCCTGGGGCATGATCCAGGCAGCCCGCTCCTGGATCAGCTCATCCAGACAGAACGGCTGGTCCTCCAGCACAAGGTTACCCGCGTCGGCCAACGAGATAAGGTGGAGCTCATCGGTGAGACGATTGAGGTGCTGGAGCTGCTTCATGACCATTTCCAGCTGCGCGGGGCTGGCATCAAACACACCGTCTAACATGCCCTGCATCCGCCCGATGGCGGCCGTCAGGGGCGATCGCAGCTCGTGTGCCATCGCCACGTGTGAGGCGCGGAGCTCTTTTTCATAGCGGGCGAGTCGTCCCGTCATGGAGTTAAAGTCCGTCGCGAAGCTGACCATTTCCGCCGGCGCATCCTTGATGAGCTCTGCCTGACGGCCAAATTGCCCTTCGGCAACATCCTTTGCCGCATCACGAAGTCGGCTGAACTGCAGCGCCAGCGGCCGGGCGTGTTTTAGCCCCATCACCACGATAAACGGGATCATCACCAGCACCAGCAGCGCCACCGTGGCCCAGTCCGCCGAAGCGATGGACGGCGTGGAATAGCTCAGGCCCCACCAGGTATCCACAATCGTGTGGAAACGGGCCGGGTTGAGCTGCGGGTTCTGGCTGAGGGTAAGAAACTCTTGTCGGACCGCCGCCGGCATCCTGCCCATTATCCAGTAGTTCTGGACCGCATAACGCAGCCACATACAGGTCGCGATGACAATCACGCTGCCGATGGCCAGGGCTAATATGCGCGCGCAAATCCAGCGCCACAGAGAGGAGTGCCGGTGTTTTATCATGGCTGTCTGAACCTGTAACCCACGCCGCGAACGTTGATCAGCACGCCGGAAATACCGCCAGCCTCGAGTTTTTTGCGCAGGTTATAAATATGGGTGTCGACTACGCGCTCCAGCGCCTCGCTTTCCGGCAAACAGTGCTCCAGTAAATACTGGCGGGAAAACGGGTACGCAGGAGAACGCAGCAGCGTTGCCAGAAGAGAGAATTCCGTTGGTGTAAGATCGAGCATCACAGGCGCGTCGTCGCCGTTATCCACGCTCGCCACAATGGCGGCGACATCCACCGCCAGCGTTTGCCAGCGAAGGATCTTTTCCTCTGTCTCTTTTTTACTGCTGCGTCGCAGTACCGCCTGCACCCGCGCCACCACTTCGCCCGGATGATAAGGTTTAACAACGTAATCATCGGCACCGTACCGCAGGGCACCAATGCGATCGGGGGTATCTCCCATGGCCGTAACCATGATCACCGGCACGTCGCTTTTACGACGCAGGCCAGCCAGCACTTCGGTGCCGTTAAGCCCCGGCAGCATTACATCCAGCAGAATGAGGTCGGGTTTCCACCGCTGCGCCATCTCCAGCCCGGAAAGACCGTCTCCGGTAATGGTCACGTCGTAATTTTCACGCCGTAAATAGGCTTCGAGCACGCCAGCCGCGTCGGCGTCATCTTCAATAATCAGTACTCTTCTGGACAACATCCGTTCTCCTTGACCGTTTCTTAACACTATCCCGACGATTCATTGATTTTGGCAAATCATACTGCGCCAACATTGTGTGGCCGCCCCTGTTTCAGGAGACGCCAGCGTCTGTATGGAGAGCAGTATGATAGCGATAAAAAAAGTCCTGTATATGTCCGTCCCGCTTCTGATGGTCGTGGCATCCGGCGCGCAGGCGGATGATGGCACCGCGTCCGATTCCTTAACAGTCGGGCTGGGAGGGCAGTACGCCCCCCGTTACTCAGGCTCAGACAAGCAGGTGTGGCAGGTGGTTCCGGTGCTGCAGGGTCGTAAAGGCGCTTTCTTTATTGATGCGCAAAAAGGGGTGGGATATGACCTGCAAAACGACAGCGGTTGGTACTTCGAACACACGCTGGGCTACGACTTCGGAAGGGCTGAGAAAAATTCTGGCTGGCGTGAGGGCGCAAACAATCTGAAAGGGATGGGTGACATTGATGCCACCCTGAATACCGGCCTTGCCGTCGGCTGGCAGGCTCTGCCCTGGCTGAGCGTTGAGGGCAGAGCCACGCTGCCGTTAACGGACAGCCAGGGGGGACGCTATCAGGCCTCCGTGACGCTGATCCCGGTACAAAATAACCAGGACACGATCGCCTTTCAGTCCGCGGCCCTGTTTGGCGACAGCCGTTATCTGAATACCTGGTATGGGGTCAGCGAGCAGCAGAGCCGCCGCACCGGCTATAGCCGCTATGCTGCGCCGGGTGGATTTTATGGCGTCGATACCAGTCTGACCTGGAGCCATCAGTTCGATGCTCACTGGGGGACAGTCCTGAGCGCGGACTATACCTGGCTTGGCGACCATGCGAATGACAGCCCGATCGTGATGCGGCGCAATGAGGGGTCTGCAACCGCCGCCATCACCTGGACATTTTAACCAGGGAAAGGGTCAGGCAAAGAGTCCCTTAATAAGCATCCAGAAAAGAGAGAGCAGGCAGAGGATTTGTACCGTTCGCAATGACCACAGCTGAAAACGCCATTGATACCGCTCCCGGGCATCGGCTTCTGCGATCGGGCCTGCGGCGGCGTTGGCATCCGCGGCGTTTTTCCTTATGCGGCGCAGAAAATCATGACACAGCCAGACCAGAAGTACGAAGGCAATGATTCTGGAGAAAAGTAAACCGTAGGCGGTATAAAACATATCCCAGTAGCAACTGAGGGTGTCCATGGCCTTTTTCCTTTCCTGAGCCGCCCATACGGCAGATATGGGCGGTGAACGATTATTTCTTCTTATTCATCATTGCTTTTAAATCAGCAAAGGGATTAAACGTGGCGACGCCCACGTCTTTTTGCGCGTCTTCCCCGGCAACCACGGTGGTACCGTACTGATCCGCTTCGGTGTATTTCGAATGTTCGTGATCGTGGCAAAACAGGCACAGCAGCTCCCAGTTGCTGCCATCTTCCGGGTTGTTGGTATGGTCGTGATCGATATGGTGAACCGTGAGTTCACGCAGATTGGAATAGACAAACTCGCGCGAGCAGCGTCCACACACCCATGGATAGATTTTTAATGCTTTTTCGCGATAGCCGCTTTCCAGCCGCGCGTAGTTTTTGGGGATCAAAGCCATTGCCGGTTTTACCTGCCATAAAAAGAGTGGGGAATATTATATCCCATTATGGAACGTAATGACGAACCCCTCAATTCAATCAATTTATTTGAATCATTCCGTTAAATAAACGCCGTTTATTCTCTCCAGATACTGCGTAAAGTAGATAGTACGCAAAGCATTATCAGGACACATGGTTATGAAAAAGATCGGGTTTTTATCCTTTGGTCACTGGACACCCTCGCCGCAGTCCGGTACGCGCTCGGCGGCAGACACGCTGCTGCAGTCCATCGATTTAGCCGTGGCGGCTGAAGAGCTGGGGGCCGACGGCGCGTACTTCCGCGTGCACCACTTCGCCCGACAGCTTAGCTCGCCTTTCCCTCTGCTGGCCGCCATTGGCGCAAAAACGAAAACCATCGAAATCGGTACGGGCGTCATTGATATGCGCTATGAAAATCCGATGTACATGGCCGAGGATGCGGGCGCGGCGGACCTGATTTCCGGCGGGCGTTTGCAGCTTGGCATCAGCCGGGGCTCTCCGGAGCAGGTAATTGATGGCTGGCGTCATTTCGGCTATGTCCCGCAGGAAGGGGAAAACGAGTCGGATATGGCGCGCCGTCATACCGAGGTGCTGCTTGAGGTGCTGCGCGGTGAAGGGTTTGCCAAACCGAATCCACAGCCGATGTTTCCGAATCCGCCGGGGCTGCTGCGCCTGGAGCCTTATTCAGAAGGGCTGCGCGAGCGGATCTGGTGGGGCGCAGGTTCAAATGCGACGGCCGTATGGGCCGCGAAACTCGGAATGAACCTGCAAAGCTCAACGCTGAAAGACGATGAAACCGGTGAGCCGTTCCATATTCAGCAGGCAAAACAGATCCGCGCGTACCGGCAGGCCTGGAAAGATGCGGGGCACACGCGCGAGCCGCGGGTATCGGTTAGCCGCAGCATTTTTGCACTAATGGACGACCGTGACCGGATGTACTTCGGTGCCAGCCGCAACGACAGCGATAGCGTGGGTTACCTGGATGAGAAAACGCGCGCTATCTTCGGGCGCAGCTATGCCGCGGAGCCTGACAAGCTGGTTGATCAGCTGAAAAAGGACGAGGCGATTGCCGAAGCCGATACGCTCTTACTGACCGTCCCGAACCAGCTGGGTGTGGATTATAATGCGCACGTGATTGAGTCCATTCTCAAGCATGTCGCACCGGCAATGGGCTGGCGCAAGTAGTCGCTTCGCTATCAGCTGTGAGATCGTTATGGAAAGGCCCTCTGGTATCGCCGTTTTGGCGAGCCAGTGGGTACACCGTGACCTTGCTGTACCCACTGGCGGACTGACCGCTATTGATGGCTCATATCGCTCAGCAGCACGGCGATACTTTGCCCACCCGCCGTCTGTTCAAGGCCAATTTTGACGATGATGGTCAGCGGGACGGAGAGCAGCATCCCAACGGGGCCGAGCAGCCAGCCCCAGAATATCAGGGACAAAAAGACCACCAGCGTGGACAGTCCCAGGCCCCGGCCCATCATTCGTGGCTCAAGAATATTACCGAACACCAGATTGATGACCAGATAGCCGGCCAGCAGGATCAGCGCGTCATAAAGCCCGCTGAAAACCAGCACCTGAAGAATAGGGGGGATCGCCGCCAGCACGGACCCGATGTTAGGAATATAGTTAAGCGCGAACGCCAGTAATCCCCAGACGAAGGCAAAGCGAACGTCCAGCGCCAGGAGCATCACCCAGACGACACCGCCCGTGACCAGGCTAATGGCCGTTTTCAGCACCAGATAGCGGGAAACGCTGTCCAGCGCGCGTTGGATCGCCCCCATCCCTTCAGCCGGACGAACCATCATCTGCTGCAGCTTTGCCGGCAGCTGAGGCACCTCCAGCAGCATGAACACCACCGTTAAAAACAGCAGAAAAATAGACGTCATGGCATTGGAAAGCTGCGCCAGCAGGCTGGTGACGATAGTCATGGCCGCATTGGGGTCGATATATTTCAGGAGCTCCTCAACCGAGACTTCGATACCCGCGCGCTGCAGCCAGGGTTCAAGCTGCAGCAGCGGTATCGCCAGCGAAGAGCGGTATTTCGGCAGCGTTCGCGCCAGTTCATTTAGCGAGGTCCCGAGATACGCCACCAGCAAGACCATCGCCACAATAATGATGCTGATAAGCAGCGTGATAGCCAGCACGCGCGGGATGCGCAGGCGCGTCATGCGCTGTACCAGCGGGTTCAGGATCACCGCAATAAACAGCGCCAGAATAAAGGGCACAATAATGTCGGCGGCAAAGCGAACGCCTGTCAGTATAATCACCAGCATGCCCAGCATGATGACAATTTTTAACCCGTTCAGGGTAATGATGGGTTTAGCCATGGTGACTCCGTATTTTTCTTTATATTTATAATAAAGGCGAAAGGCGATGCAATAAACTAACCAAAATCAAACGGGATGGGTAAAGAATTGCAAAGACTTTGAGTAAAATCCTGGCTTATGGTACAAATTTGGTGTGTTTAACTACCGAGGACAATTTTCATCCGCAAAGACGAGAAGCAACAAGGCGGATAATTGTAATTTTATGGACAATCTGTTCAGGACGTACGCTTCAAACAACACCGCTGTATTTTTCACCTCCTTCTTCCTGCTTTCTGGTGAGCAACACTGGCGCACCGCACTATAGTCATATCTTCTGCCTGAGCTGGCGCTAAGCGCTTAGCTGTCTGATTTCAATTCGTATTTTTTGGTTTGCTGCTCGCAGCGGGCCACGATGGATTATATTCTCAAGCAGGAGAAAAACATGTTTTACTGGATTTTATTAGCCCTGGCGATTATCGCTGAAATTACCGGCACGCTGTCGATGAAATGGGCAAGCGTTAGCGATGGCAACACCGGTTTTATTTTAATGCTGGTGATGATTTCACTTTCTTATATTTTCCTCTCGTTTGCGGTGAAGAAAATTGCGCTGGGCGTCGCGTATGCGCTGTGGGAAGGGATCGGTATTTTGTTGATTACGCTGTTCAGCGTGCTGATATTTGACGAAACATTAACAACAATGAAGATCGCCGGGTTAACGACGCTGGTCGCGGGTATTGTGCTGATTAAATCGGGCACCCGTAAGCCTGTCAAACAGCAGAAGGAGCAGAACCATGCAACAGTTTGAGTGGGTTCATGCGGCCTGGCTGGGGCTCGCCATCGTGCTGGAAATTCTGGCGAACGTCCTGCTTAAATTCTCCGATGGTTTTCGCCGTAAAATATACGGCCTGCTGTCAATTGCTGCGGTTCTGGGGGCGTTCAGCGCCCTGTCCCAGGCGGTAAAAGGTATCGATCTGTCGGTGGCCTATGCGCTGTGGGGTGGTTTTGGTATCGCCGCCACGCTGGCTGCAGGCTGGGTGCTCTTCGGCCAGCGTTTAAATAACAAGGGCTGGATAGGGCTCATATTGCTGCTTGCCGGCATGATCATGATAAAACTCGCCTGACAGACCTCAAGCCATTATTTACAGGCAGCGAAATTCGCTGCCTGTATTACTCTTAGAAAAGCAAAACATTGAAGAGGATGGCTGATGTATCGCACATTAAGCTGGCGCAATATTCCCACCGCGAGAACGTTGTTTGCCATGGTCTTCATGGCGGGGATCGGCTTAATCATCTCCATCGTCGCGCTTCTCTATCTTTCCCTGCACCTTATCAGTACGAAAACCAATGAAATTGACGAACACCGCTCGGCGCTTTCCGTGCAGGGTGCCATTCAGACATCGGTTAACCGCGTCTCCTCTCTGGTACTCGATAATGCCGTCTGGGACGATGCGGTGCGGGAGGCCTACCGTTCAGTGCTCGATACCGACTGGTTGTATAACACCTGGGGCGCTGGCTTTAAAATCAACAATCTCTATGACGGTACCTTTGTGCTTGATGAACATTTCAATGTCATCTGGGGATCGTTTCAAAGCCAACACTTCAACGAGACCAACCTCGACTTCTTTGGCAAAGGCCTCAAAGCGCTTATTGACCAGCACAGGCGAGCGCTCTCCGGTGAAAAAAATATCTATGCGGGGATCAGCCAGACGCGCCACGGTGTCGCCTTTGTCGGAATAGGGCTGATTCGCCCGATGGTCGGAAGATTACAGGTGACCGACGGAACGCGCCGCTATCTGGTGATTACCCGTCATCTGAACGCCAAAATATTATCCGACCTGGGGGCGACCTTTCAGATTGATAACCTCAACTATTCTCCAGGCAAAATCAACGATCGCAGCATGCCGCTGCGCAGTGCTGCGGGGGAGTTAGTCGGGTATCTCAACTGGCAGGCGCGGCTTCCGGGCGCGCAGGCCGCTCGGGCGGCATCTTCTGACATCCGGCAGATTGTGGTGCTGGCGTCGGCCCTGATCCTGCTTTTCATTCTGGTGAGCAGCGTGGGGCTCTACAAGCTTGCGCGCGGAGAAAGCCAGGCGCGTCTGGTCGCAAGAACGGACTGGCTAAGTCATCTGCCGAACCGGCGTGCGCTCATCGAGGCGCTGGATCGGGTGAGTTTACGCGGTGATATCGACGTCAAAAGCGTGGTGTTTATCGATCTGGATGGCTTTAAAGACGTGAATGATATCTACGGCCACAGCGTGGGTGACGATCTCATCGTGGCGATTGCGAAAACGCTGAGTGAACGCGTGCCGCCGGGCGGGATGCTGGCGCGAATGGGCGGGGATGAATTTGCCATGACTATCGGCGGTGATAAGGCCGAGGCAGAAGCCACCGCCTTTGCCGTTTCCGTGCTGGATTTTCTCACCACCCCCATTCATCTGGGGGAACGCACCATCCATATTGGTGCCAGCATCGGTATCGCCAGCGGAACCCTGATTGAGTGCAACAGCACCGAGCTGTTTCGCCGCGCCGATATTGCCATGTATCACGCCAAAATGAGCGGGAAAGGGCGTATCACCCACTACGACGCGGAGCTGAACAGCGCCAGGGAACGCAAGCTGGCGATTGAAAATCAGATCCGCCACGGTCTGGAGCGCGATGAGTTTGAGGTCTGGTATCAGCCGATTATTGACGCCCGCAGCCAGAAAATGAGCAGCGTCGAAGCGCTGGTCCGCTGGCCGCGTCGCCCGGACGGGCCGCTAGGCCCGGATACCTTTATCGCCATTGCGGAAACCAGCGGTTTGATTTACAAACTGGGCCAGTTTGTTCTGCAGCGGGCCTGCCAGGATCTGCAGCCGTACGGTGACTTAAAGCTCTCCGTGAATATCTCTCCCGCACAATTTCGCGATCCTGCCTTCGAAGAAAAAGTGGCCAGCGTGCTGGAGACCACCCGTTTCCCGGCTAACAGGCTCCAGCTTGAGGTCACGGAGTCCTATGTGCTGGAAAATCCTGAGCGTGCCCGCATGGCAATCGCCAATCTTAAAGCGCTGGGCACCGCGGTGGCGCTGGATGACTTTGGCACCGGTTATTCAAGCATTGGGTATTTGCGGCGTTTTAACTTCGACACCATCAAGATTGATAAATCGCTGGCCGGGCTGGTGGATAACGATGAACAGGCGGCCGCGCTGGTGAGCGGCACGGTGCGGATCGCCAATGCGCTGGGCATGGCGGTGGTCGCAGAAGGGGTAGAAACCGAGAAGCAAATGAAACTGCTGCGGCTGGCTGGCTGCGATCAACTGCAGGGTTTTTGGTTCAGCCAGCCGATGCCGATTGAGTCAATCAGGGCGTTACATCAGGTCAGAAGGTGTTGATTTACTGCTGTGCCAGCGCTTCGAGCTGGTCGCGGAAACCGGTAACGGACAGGGCCCGGTTATCTGCGCGCCATCTGTCTTTCGCCGCCGGTGCAGAGCTCTGGACACCGATCAACTGCCAGCCCTTATCCGTTTTCAACATCAACGGTGAGCCGCTATCGCCCGGCAGCGTATCGCACTGATGCGAAAGCACGCTGGTTTGCGCCCAGCCCGTCACAATACAGTCGGTATGCGTATAAAGCGTATCCAGATGATCGACAGGGTAGCCTGATTGGGTCACCTTCCGGTCGGCGGCTTTCAGCGCGGCGGTGAGGGCGGCTTTGTCGCCGTCAAATAACGGCAACGGCGTAATGCCGGAAGGCGGGTAGCGTAAAATGATCAGACCAAAATCCCATGAGGCGGCCGCCGGTGGCACTATCCAGCCGTCACCATCCGGTTTCAGGCGCTTGCCAAGAGAGGGATCAACCCGGCCTTCAATGCCGTGAATTTCATAGCGCCAGATGCCTTTTTGCGACACAAATCGCAAGGCAACCGCTTTATCCGGCTTGCCGTTTGGTGGGGTTAGCAGACAGTGGCCTGCCGTCAGGGCAAGCTGCGGGGTGATCAGTGTTGCAGTACATAAGTTACCGCTGGCGGTTTCCAGTTGGCCTATAGCGTCCCAGGGTGCCTGGGTCGGGTCGGTGACGCGCGTGCGATCGTCATGACCGAAAAAAAGCGTCTTTAGCTCTTTCGCGCTAATGGTGTCATCACCGCCATCATCCGCATGTGAAAATCCAGAAAAAAGACCAAACGTTCCCAGTAACAACACAACAGATTTACGCATATCACACTCTGGTGGGGGTAATTATGATTATTAAAAGTGAACCCTATGAAAATACTATAGACGGGACAGCGCTAAAGTGGGAGTAAAATCAGCGTGCTACAATCAGGAAAGATAAAAATGGCTTGCGATGAGCGCGCATAAAATAAGCAGGATCAGAATCAGCTCAAACCGATAGCGTCGCAGCATACGCCCTCCGGATAAAAAAAACGGCGCGGAACCTGTTCCGGTTCAGCGCCGGTTTACCAACGTGCCCCGTAAGGCACGGTTAAGCTTGTACTCTTACGCAGCTGGCTGTGCAGCTGGTTTAGCAGCTTCGTGTTTTACTGCTTTTTTGTGATGCTTTTTAGCAGCCTGAGCTTTCTGTTCTACGGCCGGTTTGGTCGCTTTTTTGTGTTTGTGGTGCTTTTTAGCAGCCTGCGCTTTCTGCTCTACAGCCGGTTTAGCGGCTTTTTTGTGGTGTTTTTTGGCAGCCTGAGCTTTTTGCTCGGTTGGTGCTGCGGTTGCTGGTGCAGCGGCTTCTTTTTTCGCTGCAGCTTTGTGGTGTTTCTTATGGTGAACCGCTTTTGCTGGCGCAGCGGTGGTGGTTGCAGCAGGCGCGGCAGCCGGTGCAGCAGTTGCGGTAGTGTCAGCAGCAAATGCAGCAGAAGACAGACCCATAGCAGCGGCAACAACCAGAGCTAATACTTTATTCATTCTCATACCCTCGAATTTGGTTTTTCATTTAACCCCACTGCGGGGCCGTTGAAATAACTATATCCCTGTAAACTCGGGGTTTCCGTGAGTGATTGGTATCGGCGTGTAACGGAATGTACAGAGGGGAAAAAAGGTGTACGAACAGGCACGTTCGTACACGCGAGGGCTATTTCTTTAGCGCAGCCAGAATTGCAGCCGGTGGCTGGCTGCCAATAATCGAGCGTGATTCTGGCTCGATGACCACCATGAACGGTGTGATGTTGATGCCCAGCCTTTCAGCCAGAGCAGACTGGCGAGTGACCCGGTCGGAACAGGCAGGCGTTGTTTCGTTATCCGGTAAAAATCCCGTCATCGCTTTCTGCAGGCTTTTGACCTTATCGGTTGAACACCAGACGCGCCCCATATCCTCAATGACCGAGTCGCGAATAGGTTTAGGGGCAACGGTCAGAAACGACATGGTCAAGCCGGCATCCGTATACTGCTTCACGTTTTTCACCACGTTGCTGCAGTAAACGCACTGGTTATCAATAAACACCAGCAGCTTGTATTTTTCTGCGGGAGCCTGAAATGTGATGGGCTGGAGATCTGCGAGAGAACGGGTGATATCGTTATATGCTTCTAGCGGGGTGTTATCCGTGGCGGCGAAGGTACTTAAACTCGTCGCGCACAGTACGGCTAACGCCATCGTTTTCATTATGCCTTTCATTATTCATCCCTTTATTTATTTTTTAACCCTGGCCTGATAGCGGTTTAATTATGTAGCCAGGATTAAACTACATACCTCAAGTGAGATCGCAAAGGAATGTGCAGAATCATATTCTTATGTAGAAGAGCAAAGAAATTGCCGGAGCGCACTCCGGCAGGGGGGAATTACAAATAACGGGAGGTCAAATGTTCGCGGAAGTAGCGGATATTCAGATCTTCACCCGTCGCCTGGGTAATTAACTGCGACGTGGTAAAGCGGCTACCGTGCTGCCAGATGTTCTGACGCAGCCAGTCGAAGAGGGCGGAAAAATCGCCCTCTGCAATGGAGGCCTGTAGACCCGGCAGCGCGGTACTGGCGGCGTGGAACAGCTGCGCGGCATACATAGCTCCCAGCGTATAAGACGGGAAGTAACCAAAACCGCCGTCGGTCCAGTGAATATCCTGCATACAGCCGTTGCGGTAGTTGTCTTTGGTTGATAACCCAAGCCAGGCCTGCATCTTCTCATCCCACAGGGCGGGAATATCGTCCACCTCGATTTCGCCGTTGATCAGCGCTCGCTCAATCTCATAGCGCAGCACCACGTGTGCCGGGTAGCTCACTTCGTCCGCATCGACGCGGATATAGCCCGGTTTTACGCGCTGGTTCCAGGCAATAAAGTTCTCTTCGCTGAACGCCGCCTGGCTGCCAAAGCGGGCATGTACCGCAGGGAGAAGATGTTTGAGGAAGGCTTCACTGCGTCCCAGCTGCATCTCAAAGAACAGGCTCTGCGATTCATGGATCGCGGTTGAGCGGGCCAGCGCAATCGGCTGTCCTGCCCACGCGCGCGGCAGGTTTTGTTCGTAGCGCGCGTGTCCGGTTTCGTGGATCACGCCAAACAGCGCGCTGAGCAGCTCATCCTCGTCATAGCGCGTGGTGATCCGCACGTCCTCCGGTACGCCGCCGCAGAACGGGTGCGCACTGACATCCAGGCGACCGCCGTTAAAATCGAAGCCGAGCATCTTCATGGCTTCCAGGCCCAGCTCGCGCTGTGTTGCGGTCGGGAAGGGACCTTGCGGGGGAACAAACGACCGTTGAGCCTGTTTTTCCACCACGTTTGCCAGCAGGTCCGGTAGCCAGGATTTCATATCACCGAACAGAACGTCCAGACGGGCGCTGGTCATGTCGGGCTCAAAAATATCCAGCAGCGCATCGTAAGGTGTACACCCTTTGGCTTCGGCCCGCAGACGAGCCTCTTCGCGGCTGAGCTTGACCACCTCTTTCAGATTGGCGGAAAAACCCTGCCAGTCGTTAGCGGGGCGCTGAGTGCGCCAGGCATGTTCACACTTGCTGCCCGCGAGGGATTTGGCTTCCACCAGCGATTCCGGCAGCAGCGAGGCCTGCTGATATTGACGCGTCATTTCGCGCAGGTTGGCCTGTTCAACGTCATTCAGATCTTCACCTGCCGCTGCAGTCAGCAGGTCGGCCACTTTTTTATCGGTCAGGATCTGGTGTTGCAGGACGCTCATCTCCGCCAGCGCCTCACCGCGTGCGGCACTGCCACCTGGCGGCATCATCGTAAACATGTCCCAGCTGGCGATGGAGGAGAGGTGGGAGAAGCGGGAGAGGCGCTGGAAGGTGCGGGTGAGTTGTTGATAAGCCGATGTTTTTTCCATTCTTGTTCTTCCTTATCGTGTTGGGAGTGTTCAGGGAGTGTAACGTGATTCAGGGAGGATTAATGCATTTTTGATACAAGGGGCGCGAAGCCCCTTATCAGTCAGTCGTAGAGCCACTTGCCTGCTTTTGCGGACTCTGCAAACATTCTTACGGTCAACGGGATGCGGGTTGCTTCAACTTCTTCCCGCTTCAGCTTGAACCAGCGATCTAACAATGGGGTATTCTGCCAGGGAAAATAACGAGACCAGTTCACGCCAGACAAATCCACGTTAAACTCTTTCTCGTATCGGTTTAATGCATCATGAAAGTCATCCCCCGGGGAACCAAATAAATCAGAATCAAGTTCCAGAGGAACTTCTTTCCAGTCTTTATCCAGATAGCCAGGAATTTCATCCCGAAACATAAATAACACGTCGTCTACGATGCTCATCAGAAAAATGTCCACGCTATGCGGTCTTTTGGTCGTGCAATCAAATTGTATTTTTCTTGCGTACGTGTTGAAACTCGATGAAGAGTCAGTGCAAGCGAGGTCCATCCTAGCCAGGGGATGTAACGACCAATTACCGCAGCGAGTTTGTTAGTTGGCTGCATTCTGACTCCAACGGGAGTGGGAATTTTAATCCCGAAAGGGAGACGTGCGTCCCGTAAAATTATTCGCGCGTACTTTGAAACAACGCTCGTCCCCAGGATAGCGCCTTCAGGTTTTGCCCGAGTACCTAGCCATGGTTGCCCGCCCAAAATAGCCGCGCCTGAAACGGCATCTATCCCCAACTCCATACAGAACTCCTCCAGAAAAATGATCTCAAGTAACTCACCTGGAGTGAGGTTTGAATGGCCTCTGTAGAAGTAGGTTCCGTTAATCTCTTCCGTAGTATCCATACCAATACCCCAGTTACGCTGTCGCCCGTTCATTCCATGCGTCAGAGAAAATGATATTGCCGTCGTTATGTTTCCACGTAATTTTCTCATAGCGCAATTCAACCGTTTCGAGGTGGTTGTTATTATTATCGCCCGGCGCGGCCATTGCAGGTGATACCGAAACAATCCGCACGCCTTCCAGAAGAATATTGAAGTACTCTGCTTCAAGACCTGCGTCATTAATCTTATAGAATTTGAGTTCGGCTTTTTGTAGAGCCTGACCTGTCGCGACCGCTTTATAGAGATAGGGTGATGAGTAATCGAATTCCTTTACGATCATCATCGGGGAGTGGATGCGTTTACCCGTAGGTTTACCTGTCAGGTTATCGGTCGGAGTCGAAAGATTGTGGTGAAATCCTTTGAACTCAATGCTGTATTCCCTGTGCTGCACATCACAACCACCTTTAATCAGTGCACCACCGTCATCGAATAACCACATATTGCCTGGAATAGCCATTTTAAAACCCTTCTTTTCTTAGGATGGAGTCGATGAGCTTACAAAAAGAGGGAGGGGCGATAAATGCACGAAATGGCTATAATTAATTGATTTTTATTAATTTTAAATTAAGCGTGACTAACGTAAGAAACGACCCCCCGCACAATTACGCTCATGCGGGGGATAGCGTTTGTTTATTTCAAACGCTGATGCAAACTCCCCCCCACCAGCAGCGCCGCGCACAGCATCAGCGCAATAAACCCGCCCACACCGTTCCAGCCGTAGTTATGCCAGAACACACCGCCGAGCGTCCCGGCGATGCTGGAACCCAGGTAATAGCTAAACAGATACAGCGACGATGCCTGTCCTTTGGCGCGACGCGCGCGCGGACCAATCCAGCTGCTGGCGACCGAGTGGGCGGCGAAGAACCCCGCTGAGAAGAGCAGCATTCCAGCAAAAATTAGCCACAGGGAGGAGAAGAGCGTCAGCAGCAGGCCGAGCAGCATCATCGCCGTGAAGAACAGCATGACCGGACCGCGCCCATAGCGTGCGGTCATCGCCCCGGCTTTCGGCGAACTCCAGGTGCCGGTCAGGTACGCCACGGAAAGCAGGCCGACCACCGCCTGGCTCAGATGCCACGGGGAGAGCATCAGGCGATAGCCAATATAGTTAAACAGCGTGACGAAGGAGCCCATCAGCAGGAAGCCTGCCAGAAACAGGCGCGGCAGCCCCTTGTCGCGCCAGTGCAGGCGGAAGTTGATAAACAGCGTTTTTGGGCGCAGGGAGGTAGGACGGAAATGACGAGACTCCGGCAGAATTTTCCAGAACATCAGGGCTGATGCCAGCGCGAAACAGCCGATGACCGCCAGCGCAATACGCCAGTTAAAGAAGTCCGTGAACACCCCGCTCAGGAGGCGTCCGCTCATACCGCCAATCGAGTTTCCGCTGATGTAAAGCCCCATAGAAAAGGCAACAAAGCTCGGGTGGATCTCCTCGCTAAGATAGGTCATCCCGACCGCTGCCACGCCGCTGAGCGATAACCCAATCAGCGCGCGCATCACAAGAATACCGTGCCAGCTGGTCATCATGGTCGAAAGTAACGTACAGACCGAGGCCAGCATCAGGGCGGTCACCATCACCGGTTTACGGCCAATGGCATCGGACAGCGGGCCGGTAAAGAGCAGGCCAATCGCCAGCATACCGGTAGAAATGGAGAGGGAAATGCTGCTGCTGGCAGGCGATACGCCAAACTCATGAGAGAGCACGGGCAGGATCGGCTGAACGCAATAGAGCAGGGCGAAAGTGGCCAGACCGGCGGAAAAGAGCGCCAGCGTGACGCGCATAAATTGGGGGGTACCACGTTTAATGAACTGAACCGGCTGCAATGTTGCAGGTAAATCATTGATATCTCTGGCCGGATCGATATCAATAGTAGTTGTACGACTCACACAGTTTCCTTGCTTAAACATCCCCGTGATTTCTGGTGACGGGTATGACCACATGTTCAGGGTAGGAAAATGTAAATATTCTGTCTAATATATTAATAATCTCAAATGATACTTTAAAAATATGAATATCGAGCTGCGTCATCTTCGCTACTTTGTCGCCGTCGCTGAAGAGCTGCATTTTGGCCGCGCGGCGGCGCGGCTGAATATCTCTCAGCCACCGTTAAGCCAGCAGATTCAGATCCTTGAACAGCAGGTCGGGGCGCGTCTACTGGCCCGCACTAACCGCAGCGTGAGCCTGACGGCGGCGGGAAAGCAGTTTCTGAACGACAGCCGACAAATCCTGAGCATGGTCGAGGATGCAGCCGCCCGGGCAGAACGGCTGTATCTCGGGGAAGCCGGAGAGCTGCGAATCGGGTTTACCTCATCCGCACCGTTTATCAGCGCCGTCTCGGAGACCCTGTCGTCATTCCGTCGTCACTTTCCGGATGTTCATATTCAGACGCGTGAAATCAACACCCGCGAGCAGATTGCACCGCTGAATGAAGGTTCTTTGGATCTGGGGCTGATGCGTAATACCCAGCTGCCGGACACGCTGGCGTGGGAGGTGATCCTGCGCGAACCGCTGATGGCCATGATCCCACACGATCACCCGCTGGCGTCGCGTCCGTCGGTTTCGCTGGCAGAGCTCGCAAAAGAGCCGTTCGTCTTTTTTGACCCGCAGGTCGGGACGGGGCTGTATGACGATATTCTGGGTCTGATGCGCCGCTACGATCTTGCTCCTGTCATCACCCAGGAAGTCGGGGAAGCGATGACCATTATTGGTCTGGTCGCCGCCGGGCTGGGCGTGTCTATTCTCCCGGCCTCCTTTAAACGGGTACAATTACGCGAAATGCGCTGGGTGACCATCGCCGAAGAGGATGCCGTTTCAGAGATGTGGCTGGTCTGGTCAAAACATCGTGAACAGGGCCATGCCGCACAGCGCTTCAAACAGCAGCTAATTAACGCCTCTGCTGGCCGATATTTTCAGGCGAAAGGGGGTAAAAATGTGCGGTAAATCACATGGCTAAGTAAATATTTGACGGCAGCCATGCAAGTGCTTCACCATAGCCAACAGTTTATTTCGAAGCTCGAAAATAAGGGAGTACGAGGTGGTTGCTGATAGTCAGCCAGGGCACATCGATCAGATTAAGCAGACCAACGCCGGCGCGGTATATCGCCTGATTGATCAGCTTGGTCCGGTTTCGCGTATCGATCTTTCGCGCCTGGCACAGCTGGCACCCGCCAGTATCACCAAGATTGTCCGCGAAATGCTGGAAGCGCACCTGGTTCAGGAAACGGAAATTCAGGAGCCGGGCAGCCGTGGCCGTCCGGCCGTCGGGCTGGTGGTCGAGACGGAAGCGTGGCACTACCTGTCGCTGCGCATCAGTCGGGGCGAGATCTTCCTCGCACTGCGCGATCTGAGCAGCAAGCTGGTGGTGGAAGACCGGCTTGAACTGCCCCTCAACGCGGAAGAACCGCTCCTCGACGCGATTGTCACTCACATCGATCACTTCTTTATTCGCCATCAGCAGCGGCTTGAGCGCTTAACGGCGATTGCCATCACTATGCCGGGCATTATTGATACCGAGAATGGCATCGTTCACCGCATGCCGTTTTATGACGATGTCAAAGAGATGCCGCTGGGCGAAGTACTGAAAAACCACACCGGCGTGCCGGTCTATATTCAGCATGACATCAGCGCCTGGACCATGGCCGAGGCGCTGTTTGGCGCATCCCGCGGTGCGCGGGATGTGATTCAGGTGGTCATCGACCATAACGTCGGGGCGGGCGTGATCACCGACGGACGTCTTCTCCACGCCGGAAGCAGCAGCCTGGTGGAAATTGGCCACACCCAGGTCGACCCGTACGGCAAGCGCTGCTACTGCGGGAACCACGGCTGTCTGGAGACCATTGCCAGCGTGGAAAGCGTGCTGGAGCTGGCGCAGGTGAGGCTCGGCCAGTCCATGAGCTCCTCGCTGCACGGACAACCCTTAACGGTGGATTCCCTCTGCGCCGCAGCGCGCCAGGGCGATCTGCTGGCGAAGGACATTATTACCGGCGTGGGGAATAACGTTGGCCGCATTCTGGCCATTATGGTGAACCTCTTTAACCCGCAAAAAATCCTCATTGGCTCGCCGCTCAGCCAGGCGGCGGAGATCTTATTCCCGGCGATCTCGGCCTGTATCCATCAGCAGTCGCTTCCCGCCTACAGCAAAAATATTGCGGTAGAAAGCACCCAGTTTTCCAACCAGGGTACGATGGCCGGCGCGGCGCTGGTCAAAGACGCCATGTATAACGGCTCGCTGTTGATCCGCCTGTTACAGGGTTAACTCTTTTCCGCAGATGTAAGAAAAATTGCGCTATCTCAAGCCGGGTAGCGCACGCATCCCGTAGACTTCCTCCACTGAATTATTTACCTGGTTTATATTTTCGAAGCATACCCAAGAGGTGGAGTGAGTCATGCTTAAGCGTTTCTTTGTTACTGGTACAGATACCTCTGTCGGCAAGACCGTCGTATCCCGCGCATTGCTGCAGGCTCTTGCAGCAAGCGGTAAACGCGTGGCAGGGTACAAACCGGTCGCAAAAGGCAGTAAAGAGACGCCAGAGGGATTGCGTAATAAAGACGCCCTGGTGCTGCAAAGCGTCTCGTCACTGGAACTGCCTTATCACGCGGTCAATCCCATTGCGTTAAGCGAAGAGGAGAGCAGCGTAGCGCACAGCGGCCTGATTAATTATCCCCTGTTGTCCGACGGCCTGGCGAACCTGAGCGAGAAGGTCGATCACGTGGTGGTCGAAGGCACGGGCGGCTGGCGCAGCCTGATGAATGACCTGCGTCCGCTTTCTGAATGGGTGGTGCAGGAACAGCTTCCGGTGGTGATGGTGGTGGGTATCCAGGAAGGGTGCATCAACCATGCGCTGCTGACGGCGCAGGCGATTGCCAATGACGGCCTGCCGCTGATTGGCTGGGTGGCAAACCGCATCAACCCGGGCCTGGCGCACTACGCTGAGATCATCGACGTGCTGAGTACCAAACTGCCCGGACCGCTGGTGGGTGAACTGCCTTATCTGCCTCGCGCCGAACAGCGCGAGCTAGCGCAGTACATCGATCTCTCTGCCCTCGGTGGCGTGTTGACCGTAGACCGAGTCGTGGCGTAAGGTCCGCGACAGCACGGACGCCACCACGCAGGCGACCAGTAAACCGGGCAGTAAAAAATACTGCCCGGTCATTTCACAGACCATCAGCGCCGACATAATAGGCGCATGCGTGGTCGCAGCGAGTAACGTTGCCATTCCCGCCAGACCCAGCAAAATCGCCGTCTCAGAACCCGGTAACCACAGCGCGAAAAGTTGTGCAAACAGCATGCCTGTCGCCATGCCGACAAACAGCGTGGGCGTAAACACCCCGCCCGGCGCGCCCGAACCGCTGCTTGCCAGTACCGCCAGCAATTTACAGATAAACACCCCGGCAATGACCGTCAGCAGGGGCGGGGCGAGCAGAAAAGCTTGAACCACGCTGTAGCCATTCCCCCACACCTTTGGCGTGAGGAGAGACAGCAGCCCGACGATCAAACCGCCCAGCGCCAGCTGCCAGGGCGGAGAAAGTTTCAGGCGCAAAAATAAAGAATGACTGAACGCCATCAGCCACATCAGCAGCGGACCGCAGAGCCCCGCCAGCAGGCCCATGGCGACCAGCAGGCCATAATCTGCCGCGCTGAGGATGCCGCTCAGATGGACCGCGTAGAGCGTGCCGGCACCCGGTGACAGGAGCTGCGTGGTGAGAAGCGCCACCACCGCCGCAATCACCACGGGGCCGAGCGAGGCCAGCATCAGCGTGCCAAACAGAATCTCCGCAATGAACAGGCTTCCGGCTAAGGGCGCATGGTAGGCGCTGGCCATCCCGGCCGCGGCACCGCAGGCGATCCAGAGCTTCCATTCTGATTTCGGCGTAAAGCGCCGGGCGAAAAAGGAGGCGGCGAGGGCGGCGAGCAGGATCATGGCCCCTTCACGCCCGATGGCGCTTCCGCTGGCAACGACCAGCAGCGAAGCAAGGGATTTAACAAGGCTGGCGCCGTAATCAAACTGGCCGTCATCAGTCTCCAGGGCTTCCATATAATCGGTGGGGGCGTGAGGCCGCTGTGCAGTCAGCCGCTGCCATCCCCAGAGCAGCAGCCCGGCAGCCAGCCCGCCCAGGGCTGGCGTCAGCGCGCGCCGCCAGGGAGATAGCGACGCGGCGGCATTCACCAGGCTCCCGCTGTCATTGCTCAGAAACAGCCACTCCAGCAGGTACATGCTGTGACGAAATACCGCAACGGCCAGCGCGGCCAGCACGCCGGTGACGGTGGCAATCAGCAGGCGACGAAACATCGCGCGGATGTCGGGGTAGGTATGAAGACGTTGCATGAGTCGTATTTTAACGAGGACAATACGATATTGTGGCGGGAAATCGCGGGGTTAGCAAAAGGTCTGCGTGCGAAAAGGCCGGGTGATGCCCGGCCGGAAAGGTTAGCTGTTGCTATGAATATTCAGCGCTCGACGCGTACGGCCTGAACTCAGGTACTCGGCAATATAGTCCTGCGAAATCTCGCCGTTGTAGCGCCCGTCCTCATCCACGATCGGCATCCAGCTGGTATTGCTCTCATACAAGCGAGAAAGCACCACGCGCAGGTTGTCTTCCGCTTTGCCGGTCATGCGGAACGGATGCAGGATGTCGGCGCAGGTACCGCTGGCGTTGCGCGCTTCGCGGCGCTTAACAAAGCCCAGCGGTTTGCCGTTCTCATCGACCACCGTCACGGCACGAATGTCATTATCATCCATGGTCGCAAAGGCTTCGGGAAGCGGCGTAGAGCCCCGCACCGTGATGGTCGGCTGCTGGTCGGTCACGTCACCTGCGGAGACCAGCAGCAGGCGCTTCAGCGTACGGTCCTGGCCGACAAACGAGCCGACAAAGTCATTCGCCGGCTTCGCCAGCAGCTCATCGGGGCTTGCGCACTGAACGATTTTCCCCTGACGGAATACCGCGATACGGTCGCCGAGCTTCAGGGCCTCGTCGATATCGTGGCTGACCAGCATGACGGTTTTTTTCAACTTGCGCTGCATCTCCAGGAACTGGTTCTGGATCACCTCGCGGTTGATTGGGTCCACCGCGCCGAAGGGTTCATCCATCAGCAGTACCGGAGGATCCGCCGCCAGGGCGCGAATGACGCCGATACGCTGCTGCTGCCCGCCGGACATCTCGCGCGGATAGCGATTGAGGAACTTATGCGGATCCATCGCCACCATATCCATCAGCTCCTCGGCGCGGGTTTTACAGCGCGCTTTATCCCATCCCAGCATGCGCGGTACGACGGTGATGTTCTCTTCAATGGTCATGTTCGGGAACAGGCCAATCTGCTGGATCACGTAGCCAATATTGCGGCGCAGGGTCACGGTGTCCATGCCGCTGGTGTCTTCGCCGTTAATCAGGATCGTTCCGCTGCTTGGGGCGATCAGGCGGTTAATCATCTTCAGGGTGGTGGTCTTCCCGCAGCCGGAGGGGCCGAGCAGGACGCACATTTCCCCTTCGGGCACGTTCAGGTTAACGTTATCGACGGCTTTAACGGTCTGGCCGTGCTTCTGTGAAAATTGTTTGGTGAGGTTTTCCAGTTTTATCATTATCGAATCCCCTTTGGAGTCAGTACCACCTGCAGACGGTGCAGCAGCCAGTCGAGCACAATCGCTAACAGACAAATCATCAGCGCGCCCGCAATCAACATGCGAATGTCACTTCCGCCGATGCCGTTGAGCAGCAGCAGACCCAGGCCGCCCGCGCCGATCACCGCGGCAATCGCCATAACGCCGATGTTCATCACCACGGCGGTGCGGATGCCGCCGAAAATCACCGGCAGCGCCATCGGGATTTCAACCCAGCGCAGGCGCTGCCAGAACGTCATGCCGATGCCGCGCCCGGCTTCGCGCAGGCCCGGCGGCAGGCTGTCGAGCGCGGTGTGGGTGTTACGCACAATCGGCAGCAGCGAGTAGAGAAACACCGCCGTAATCGCGGGCAGGGCGCCAATCCCCTGACCGATCAGCGAAAATAGCGGGATCATCAGGCCAAACAGAGCAATGGACGGAATGGTCAGCACGATGGTGGCTATTCCCAGCACCGGCGTCGCCAGCCACTTGTGGCGGACAATCAAAATGCCCAGCGGGACGCCGATGAGAATGGCTAAGCCCACGGCCAGCGCCACCAGCCACAGGTGCTGCAGCGTCAGGGTCAGCAGGTAGTCCCAGTTATCGAGAATGTAGTGAATCGTCTCCATAGCGCCTCCTACAGCAGCTGTTTGCTACGCAGGAAATCTCGGGCGACCTGCTGCGGTGACTGATGGTCGATATCCACCTTCTTGTTCAGTTCGGTGATAACGTCGTTATTGAGCTGGGCCGAGAGGGTGTTGAGCGCCTCTTCCAGGCCCGGGTTGGCCTCCAGCGTGTCCTTACGCACCACTGGGGTGACCGCATAGCTCGGGAAGAAGCCTTTATCATCCTTCAGCACTTTCAGGTCGAAACCCTTCACGCGGCCGTCGGTGGTGTAAATCAGACCGGCATCGACGAAGCCGTCGCGCACCGCGTTGTAAACCAGGCCGGGGTCCATCTGGCGGATCTGCGGGCGGTCCAGCGTCATGTTATAGGCCGCCTGAAGCGGCTTCATGCCGTCGCTGCGCCCGGCAAACTCCAGGTCTAAGCCCAGCAGCCAGTTTTTGTCCGGGTTGGTTTTACGAACCTGCTCAATCTTCGCCACCATCTCTGACATAGTGTTGATATGTTCCGCCTCGGCGCGCTTGCGCTGCATGGCGAAGGCATAGGTGTTGTTCATATCGGCGGGTTTGAGCCACACCAGACCGTGCTTCGCGTCCAGGCGTTTCACCGTCTCGTAAGACTCCTGCGGCGACATGCGCTTGTTGATGTGGTTAAAGATGATTAATGACGTACCGGTATATTCCCAGGTCATATCAATCTGTTTGTTGATCATCGCGTTACGGGAAATCACCGTGGCGATATTGGTTTGCGGCTGAACCTGAAAACCCTTCTTTTGCAGGTACTGCACGGTCATCGCCGAGAGAATATGCTGCTCGGTAAAGCTCTTGGTCGCCAGAATCAGCGGTGCCGCCATTGCCTGGCTGGTGAACAGCGCCGCGGCACACAGCGCCGTCAGGCCGGAAAACAGTCTCATAAAAGCTCCTTGTTATTGTTATCGAGCGAGATGGGGACTCATCACGCGACCCAGCGCCGCCAGCAGGGTATC
The DNA here is from genome assembly GCF_004402045.1 of Lelliottia nimipressuralis. Classification (GTDB taxonomy): domain Bacteria; phylum Pseudomonadota; class Gammaproteobacteria; order Enterobacterales; family Enterobacteriaceae; genus Enterobacter; species Enterobacter chinensis. The sequence continues at coordinate 399,761 of NZ_SOMG01000030.1, forward strand.
GAGGATCAGGGCGAACAGGGCGGTGGCCGCCGCGCCGAGGATCAGGGTTGGGAAATCGTTCAGGTAAATACCGGGGAAAATCAGCTCGCCGTAGCTGCTGGCGCCAATCAGGAACGCCAGCGGCGCGGTACCGACGTTAATGGCGGTGGCGATGCGGATCCCCGAGAGCATGACCGGCCAGGCAGCAGGCAGCTCGACCTGGCGCAGACGCTGCCATTTGGTCATCCCAATCCCGTTTGCCGCTTCCAGTAACGACGGCGGGACCGAGCACAGCCCGGCGTAGGTATTGCGCACTATCGGCAGCAGCGAAGCGAGGAACAGAGCAATAATGGCGGGCGTATCGCCGATGCCAATCACCACCATCGCCAGCGCCAGCACGGCCAGCGGCGGCAGCGTGTTGCCGACGTTGAAGATTTGCATCACGTATTCGGCGATACCCCGCGCGGCCGGGCGGCTCAGCAGGATCCCGGCTGGAATACCGACCAGCAGGGCAAAAAACATCGACGAGAAAACCAGAATCATGTGCTGTTGCCCGAGATAAACCAGGTCAACCTGACGCGCCTTAATCGTCTCCAGCCCGATGCCCCAGACGAGGAGGGCGAGGATCACGATAATGGCGCTGACGAACAGCAGCGAACGTTTGAGTAATGGGTGCATTGCGGTGTGTCTCCCTGTGCGCATGCGTTATAGCAACCACCGGTTGCCTGTTGTTATGCCATGTTTCGGCAGGGGTAGATGACCTATAGCAAGCGTTTGGGAAGGGTTCCAGCGAAGGGGGGAAATCAGTAACCCTATGAAAAATGAGATAACCTTAGCTCAAGCCTTATGGTAAAAGGCCTTGATGCGGGTCAGGCAGAATTATCTTAAAGATGTTTTTGATATGTGACACCGTCACTTAATGGGAGATAACCCGCACGATGTGGTGCGGGTCGCAGGCATTACACCATGCCGTTATTGCCGTGGCGTAAAAACGGCGGACGTTGATTCAGGCGTTCAAACCAGGCTTCAACAGCGGGCACGGCCGGTTTATCAAACGGCGTCATTTTCCAGCGGTTAACCGACAACCCCAGCACGATATCCGCGAGGGTGAAGCCTTCACCCGCCACCCATTCCCCTGAACGCTGGAGCTGTTGCTCAAGAATAGTGATGCAGTGATTCCACTCTTTAATACCTGCGGCAATTCGGTCTGGATCGTTAAAATCCGGGTTGTTACGGCCCAGGGCCGGAAAGACATAGCGCCAGGCGTTGTTGAATTCAGTCGCTTGCCAGTCCATCCAGCGTTCGACGTTAGCACAGGCCTGCGGCTCGTCGGGGAGCAGATCGTCGCGACCCGCCTTACGCGTCAGATAACGGCAGATAGCGTTGGATTCCCATAACACAAAATCGTCGTCGATCAGTACCGGCACCATGGCGTTCGGGTTCATGGCGCGGAAGGCCTCCGTTTGCGTTGAGGCGAAGCCGCTACCGTAATCTTCCTGCTGATACGCAATACCAGCTTCTTCGCAGGTCCAGAGCACTTTACGCACGTTAATGGAGGTTGTTTTACCGAGGATTTTAATCATGCAGACGCTTCTCTTCACTGTGGGGAATCGTTTAAAAACAATACACCCGCAGTGAAGAAAAGAGGGAATTATTTACTGAGAGCAGGGCGAACCCTGCGCACGCGAAGCGAGATCCTCATGATGGAGAAGGCCGCAACCACAACGAGCATTAAGCCCAGCGCCAGCATCGCGTGAAATCCAAACCCTCTGAACAGGATCAGCCCTGCAATACCGCCGGTAATAAACGAAAACAGGGTGGTTAAATGGGTTTTGAGCTGGCTTTTTTGGGCCGCAGTATCTTTAGAGTAATCCCGTCGCAGCATGGCGACGACGACAGAGGCCAGCGATATTCCCGCATCGGTAAGCGTTCCTGTGATATGCGTCGATCTCACCCGTCCGCTGGAAAGCTGAGTGGAGGTGGAATTATGAATGCCCATCAGGCCACACAGGAAAACGATAATCTGACGATTTGTGGAAAATGAGTGGAAATACATTTCGTACAGCGAAACGCCGGCCAGTAATAATCCCTCAATAATCAGAATCTGACAAAAAATGAGCCTGACGTTATGGATAATGCCCCACAGCACCATTATGCGCGCCGCTATCGCCCCCGCCACAAATGAAAGGATAATAGCGCCGAAGAAAAGAATATCGTTCAGGTCAGTGGAAGAGACTTCACTTGATAACTGGGAGGTATTGCCTGTCATGTGGGAGGGAAAGAAGCCAAACGCACCCAGCGCGATGGCATTCAGCAAACCTGCAGAGGTCGCCAGCCACAGGGCAAGCCGACGATCCTCCTGATGCGTTCGATCTTTTTTTAGCTTAATGAGCAAAGAATACCTCCGGTTTGAGCTTTGCCTTTTCAGGCTAGCAAAGCGCGTGAATGGGCTGACCAGGATATTGCTTAATTATTAGCGTATTGAAAAAGAGTGGGGGTTTCGTAATTAATTAAAATAAGCCTGTTTATTTAATGCCTTTAGCGTGCTGGCGGGACGTGTAAAAGGTTATTACCGCCGCGCTTATCAGCAATAGCCCGCTCATGGCGAACGTGCTTTGCCAGCCAACATGGTCAAACACCGTGCCGCCCGCCGTTGAGCCCAGCGCAATGGAAAGCTGAATAACCGCAACCATCAGCCCGCCGCCTGCTTCAGCATCATTGGGAAGGGTGCGGGCGAGCCACGTCCACCATCCGGTAGGTGCTGCCGTTGCCAGCATTCCCCAAAAAACCAGCAGCAGGGCGACGCCCCCGACGCTTTGCCCGGAAAGAATTAACAATCCGGCAATGGCGGCCATCAGCAGAGGGATCGCCATCAACGTCAGGTAAAATGCGGCGTTAAGGATTGGGGCGATAATCAGGGTGCCGATAAAGCCCGCCGCTCCGATAGCCAGCAGGATCAGCGATAGCCCGGCATCACTCACCTGCGTAACCGTTTCAAGAAACGGCCGCACGTAGGTAAAGAGCGCAAATTGCCCCATAAAGAACAGGCCGCAGGCAATCAGGCCGACAGAAACCACCGACTGGCGAAACAAGCGAAATACGCTCCCGCCCGCAGCGGTATTTTTATTGCATTTCATCGTCGGCAGGCTAAAGCACTGCCAGATAAAGGCCACGATCGCCACGGGAACCAGGCACAGAAAGGCGCCGCGCCAGCCAAGGGTTGCGCCAAGATAACTGCCCAGCGGGGCCGCCACGACCGTCGCCAGCGCGTTCCCGCCGTTGAAAATCGCCAGCGCGCGGGAAACCTGATGTCTCGGCACAAGTCGAATGGCCGTTGCGGCGGACATTGACCAAAAGCCACCGATCGCGATACCAATCAGCGCGCGGCCAGCCATATACACCGAGTAACGGGATGCGAAGGCAATAACGATCCCCGATATCGCCATCAGCAACGTCATCCCCAGCAGGAGATATTTGCGATTCATATTTCCGGCCAGCCGGGACAGGAAGAGGCTGGTCACAACGGCCAGCGCGCCGGAGATGGCAATTCCCTGGCCCGCGAGCCCCTCCGTCACGTCCAGATCGCTGGCGATGGGCGTGAGCAAGCTAACGGGCATAAATTCTGATGCAATCAGCACAAATACGCACAAGGTCATGGCAAAAATCCCGCCCCAGTACGACGTCCCGGCTTGTTGTGATGTGGTTTGGCTTAATGTGGACATATTCAGATTTCATCAAGAGCCACCCGTAAAACGGGTGGCATAGGGGGTTATTTCAGGCTGGTTTTGAAGAACTGCTCGAACTGCGCGAAAGGGATCTTCCCGGCAGCATTGTCGTACAGGTCGACATGGTTCGCGCCTGGGACAATCACCAACTCTTTCTGCTTACTGCCGACGGCTTTATACGCATCTTCTGCAAAATAGCGGGAGTGCGCGTTTTCACCGGTTACGATAAGCGTAGGAATGGTAATCTCCCCGGCATAGCTCAGCAGCGGCATATTCATGAACGATAATGGCGTTGTTGCGGTCCACGCGCCGGTGGAGTTGACTGAGCGGGCATGGAAGCCGCGCGGCATCCGGTAGTAATCAAAGAACTCCTTGAGTACCGGATTCGGGTTGGCGGGTAACGCTTCCGGCAGAATACGTTCCGCAGCAGTCACCTTGCCGTTGGCATCGACATAGATGTCATGACCGCCGTGCGCGAAGGTGCCGCGCTCGGCATCTTTCCAGCGCTGCTCGTTCAGATACTGCAGGACGGCACGGCGATCGGACGTTGAATAACGATCTTTGCCGTCGCCGACGCCGTGACCCATCGCCCGGCTCATGTCGTACATCACGCTGGTGGCGACCGCTTTCACGCGGGTGTCCATGGAGGCCGCATTCAGCGCCATCCCGCCCCAGCCGCAGATGCCGAGAATACCAATGCGGTTACGGTCGACCTCTTTCTGTAGCCCCAGGAAATCCACCGCCGCGCTAAAGTCCTCGGTGTTGATATCCGGAGAGGCGACGTTGCGCGGCTGTCCGCCGCTTTCACCCGTGTAGGACGGGTCGAACGCCAGAGTCACAAAACCGTGTTCTGCCAGGGTCTGCGCATACAGGCCGCTGGACTGCTCCTTAACCGCGCCAAAGGGGCCGCTGACGGCGATTGCCGCCAGCTTACGGTCTGCACGGTCTTTCGGGAGATACAGATCGCCCACGAGGGTAATTCCGTAGCGGTTCTGGAACGACACTTTGCGGTGGTCGACTTTGTCACTCTCGGCGAACGTTTTGTCCCAGGTGGTCACCATCGAAATGGGCGCGTTTGGGTTGGTTGTTTCTGCATAACTCATTGTCGTTACTCCACTTAATGATGCGCATAGCAGCATCGCAACTGACAGTTTTTGGGTGAATGTTTTCATCAGAGATACCCTGCGTTGTTGTGATGCGGTCATTATAGTGAGCAGAAATAGTGCTGATTAGAGGCCCAGAACTGCTAGGATTCATATCAGATTGTTATAAATGGCGAAGACAAGATGGCGAAACGGGAAAACTATAATGAGCTGTATCTCTTTACGCAGGTGGTGCGGGAGGGAAGCTTTACGGCTGCCGCGCAGCGGCTCGGGCTCGCACAATCCGGAATAAGCCGTTCGGTGCGGGAACTGGAAGCGCGCCTGGGCGTTCAGCTGCTGGTGCGCACAACGCGAAAACTATCGCTGACCCACGCGGGGGAGCAGCTCTATCAGACCGCCGAGTCCGCGTTCGATACGCTTGATAATGGCCTTGCGACCCTGGCGCATTTCCGCGAGACGCCGTCCGGTACGGTGCGGATTAACGCCAGTCAGCACGCCATCGATAAATGTCTTCTGCCAAAGCTTGCGGTCTTTAAGCAGCGCTATCCTGATATTCGCCTGGAATTGATGAACGAGAGTCGATTTGTCGACATCATCACCGAACGGTTCGATGCGGGCGTTAGGCTGGGCCCGGAGGTGGCGCAGGGGATGATCGCGGTGCGTATCACGCCCGATATGGAGATGGCCGTGGTTGGTACTCCGGAACATTTTCGGCGCCACGGTTTCCCGCAGACGCCAGCGGATTTAGGGGGGCATCCCTGCATCGCCTACCAGTTTGCCGATGGCAGCCTCTATCAGTGGGAGCTTGTGGTGGACGGAAAGAGCGTTACCCATCGGCCGGAAGGGCAATGGGCGCTGTCGGACAGCTATATGGAAGCCGAAGCCGCTCGTCTGGGGCTCGGGCTGGCCTATGTGCCGGTGGAGCTGGTGGCCGACGATCTGGAGCGCGGCATGCTTATCCGGGTTTTGCAGCGCTACAGCCTGCGCATGGACGGGCTGTTCCTCTATTATCCGCATCGTAACGTGTCGCCCGCGCTGAGAGCGGTGATTGATACGTTGAGGATTTAGGGGAGGGGGTTGTTGTTCTGGAAATGCGCCTCAAAATTCGTAATTGCTCACAGAACGCATGTGATATGAAGTTCACATGTTTTATTTTTGCTAGAATCAACGAGTTAGTCGTTATGTTGTGTCGGTAAAAACGAAGGCAAATATATTAATAACTTATTGAAAAAACATTATGGAGGATGTGTGAGTGATACTGAAGGAAGTTTAAGACTCTTGACCCCAGGTGAAATAGCATTAGCGAGATCTGTCTTCGGAAGTTCTATAGCCTATAGAAGATCGTAAAGTTTCCTATGTGGGACCTGTAGACGATCGGCTTAACGCAAACTATCAAAAAGTTCTTGAAGGATTCCCGTTCAAATGATCATATTTAAAAAAAACAATATTATTAATTGTCCTTCTGAGCGGCTGTACATTAGGTGAAAATCTCGAGCACAGGTATACCAAAGAAGCATCAATTCCTGCGCATATGAGAAACAATGATGTTTGCCTTACCTTACCTATGCAGGGCCAGGAGGTAGTGGTATCAGCAATTACATATAACATTGAGAAACCTGAAGAGCAGATTATTTTCCCATCTGGCAAACAACCGCAATCCGGGCTTTTCTGTATTCTGCCCGGCGAGTTTACATTCAAAGCAGATCGGGAGTACCTCACTCAGATTGAAGTGAATGTAGGTACAGAGGGAGAAGATAAGAAAATAACCAGAAAAGCGTATGTTTCAACCTTCAAGGTTACAGGAAACGGCGACAGACTTAATATTATTCAGACCGATCATAAATAATCCCTCACAAATCTAGTGCGGATTAGCATCCATCGCCCTGAGGGCGGAGGTTGATCCGCTAAAGAGTAGCTTTTAGATGGCCGGCTAAGCGAAGCGCCCCCGGCTTGACCGCCTTTCTGGAAGACGCCTCGCAAACTGCAAAATAACCCTCTGTAATCGAGGGTTATGTCTTTTATTCATTTCTACGGAGTCGTAAAGTGCCTGCGTTGCGGCACATCCGCAATCGGGCGTAGGAACCCGCATCTACCATATAGTGACATTTCGTATGTCGCGGCAGCGCCGATCCCGTTACAATTGCGGTGGCGCTGGCGGAGCAGCCGAAAGGCTGGCCGTTTTTCTATATGGGCGGTATTCCTACCTCTGTCAGCGCTACCCCCCGAGCGTAGGAACTTATTGGGTGGCTTAATGAACTGCATATAGAAGGATGCCTTGTATGGCTACTACCCCAACCCTGACTTCTCTCCCGTCTGACGAAAGCGTCATTCTGCAACTTCTGTCCCAACCGCTTCCGGCTGATGCCGATCTGTTTGTCGTCGCCGACAACTGCGCCGCGCTGGTAAGCGTGCTGGTCGAAATCGAGGATGCGAAGCTGTTTACTGCGCTGTGCGAGCGTCTCCTTCAGGCTCTGCGTAAGCTGCGGGAACTCTGCGATGTCGATTTGCCGCCAGACCTGATCGCGCAGTTGATCATGGGTGAGAAAATGAACTCCTGCGTGCCGGACTGCTGGCAGGACACCCTAACTCAGGTGGACTATGTTCTGGCGCTGACACAAGCGGTTATGGGTGGAACGCTGCCCGCCCACGTAGCGAAAGAGCTTACGGGCTTGCTGCACGATATGGTGTGGCTGCTGGCTGAGTTTGTAAAGGAGCCGCGCATTACTGCGCATTAAGGGCACTGGCGTGGAGGGGCGGTAGCGCCCCTTTGAATGCGTGATTAACGTGATGAGTTCGCGGTATCAAGAAGCGACGTACCGTAGGAGTTGTCGATGGTACAAAGCCAGCGACCGTCGCTTTCCTGTCGAAAAACATAGGTCGCGCGGCGCGACATTTCCGTTCTTCCGCCCTGACCATCAGGAAAACGCAGAACGGTTTCCATGATAACGAGGGCATTACCACCCCCCTCTATTACCTGCATCTCCCCTTGTTCGACGACCAGCTGGTCCTGAAAATAATCAGAGATGGCAATAAACGCGCTGCGGATGTTCTCTTTGCCTTTAACCGTCATGCCGGGCTTGACCACCAGAGCCGCATCTTCGGCGTAGAACGCCATCAGGGCGTCATAGTTTTTGGTCGTGATGGCGTGGTCACAGGATTCGATTATCTGGCGTAGCGGGTGTGGGGTCATGCGCATTTCCTCTTTGGGGGGTAAACACGTATTAACGTAACAGCCTGGTGCGTTTGTATAGCTACCAGGTTTTATGGCTGGTAGCACTGGTTTTTAGTTAACGTTACGTCAGCTATAAAGAAGCGGATATAAAACCCTAATTGTTAAAGAGCTGCACCTTCAACTAATACAAATGTTCCGATCGCAGCACCTGACCGTATTGCCCTTGCTTTCTGATATTCTGGGCTTTCATAAAAACGCCTGGCTTCGGCAAAAGAATCGAATTCAAAAATAACATGCCGTTCATGAATTTCCCCCTCAAGATTTTCATACTGTCCGGACCAGGCAATTATTTTTGGATTGAAATTCTTCATGGCATCTCCGGCAGCTTTGGCATATTCAGCATATGCGATGGGATCTTTTATCGTCACATGAGCAATTAAATAACCTTTATTCATTTTTAAACCTTCGTCAGTGATGAGGTATTCCAGCCTAAATACACCAACAGGCGATAACTTAAGCTGAATTGAGTGTGAAAGGAGTTTATTAGGTATTATAGTAGTTATAAATATCGAATAAAGTAACGCACTGTTACCTGAAAGGTGAACAATGAAAAATCTGGAGATACTGAACATTTTTGCTCGCGTGGCGGACATGAAGAGCTTTACGCTGGCGGCGGAAAGTTTGGGCATTCAGAAAGGACGCGTGTCAATGGTGGTACGCGAGCTTGAACGAGAAGTTGGCGCGACACTGTTGCATCGGACAACTCGAACTGTACAACTGACGGAAGATGGGCGGGCTTTTTATTCGCGAGCCCTCGATCTTCTGTCAGCAGCCGAGGAGTTGAAATCAATGTTCTCTCTCGAGGGCATGTCACTAAGGGGGAGAATACGCGTTGATATGCCGGCGGTATTAGCGCAGAGCGTGGTGATTCCCGCATTGCCGGAGTTGATGGAAGCTCACCCTGAACTGGAACTTGAGCTTTCAAGCACTGACCGCCGGGTCGATCTGGTTCAGGAAGGATTTGATTGCGTAGTGCGTCTCGGCCCGATTGTTGATGAAACGCTTATTGCGCGGCCACTGGGACATCTACGAATGATCAATGCCGCTAGCCCGCGCTATCTTGAACGATTTGGTGTGCCACAGACTATTGATGATCTGATTAACCAGGGACACAGAATGGTACATTATATTCGCAATTTTGGTTCTAAACCTGACGGTTGGGCGTATCCGACTGAAGATGGCTATAAGTCTCTGATGTTACCCGGCGCGGTGAGAGTCAACAGCGTACCGGATTATCATGAGGCAGGACTGGCGGGCTTAGGCTTAATCCAGGGCGGTTATTCCTCGCTCTTACCCCACATCAAACGCGGCGCACTGGTTGAAGTTCTGCCGGATTTGCCTCCAGAACCACTCGCTGCTTTTTTTGTCGTCGCGCACAGACGCAATTTGTCGCAGCGGGTCAGGGCTTTTATGAGCTGGACAGAAGAAATTTTAAAACCTTACTTTGACTAACTGCAGGAATCATAGCCATTGAGAAAAGTGATTTTCCATAAAGGAGGCGATTCCATGCGAATCATGGTAAGGCGGAACCGGGAAATAATTCATTGCTACTCTGAGATATAATATTAGTTCAGACAAACAGCAAAAAGGATGTAATAAGATGCTGACTTATATCACTATAGATACAAATGATCTTCAGCGCTCCGTGGACTTTTATGACGCTATTTTTAACGTTCTTGGCTACTCACGTCAGCCTGCATGGACAGAAGACTGGGTAATGTGGGGAAATGAAAATAATCCTGATGAGATGTTCAACTTTTGTATTTGTCCTCCTTTTGACCAACAACCCGCAACGGCGGGAAACGGGACGATGTTCGCATTCAGAGCAGATAACGCGGAACTTGTCAGACGGTTCCATGCTGCTGGCCTCCTTGCGGGAGGGAAAAATGAAGGTGCACCAGGTACACGAACCGCGTACGGCCCCGACTTTTATGTTGCCTATCTGCGTGATCCTGACGGACATAAGCTGGCATGCGTTTGTCATCCTTATTCTCCTGAAGCAGATACGTTCGTAGACGAAGAATAGTACCGTGACCTGAAAAAAGGATTGTCGTCTTAGGCGCTGGGATTACTGGCGTATCCATCGCATGGCATCTTGCCCACCGCGAATTTGGTTATCCTGTTCTTCTTTTACTGATGAGAGCAGGACGGTTTACGTCGCCTCTATGCACCCAGCCGTGACTTGCGCAGCGACGATTGGCAGACTGGTCTCTGAAGCGTTATGCGACGGTCAGAGCGATGAAATCCCGCTATGTTACCGGCCATCCCGCTTTAGCGGGTTAAAGGGCTGAAATGAGGTTTCTGATCTTCTCAGCCTTTTCAAAATGGTCCAGTTTCATTTCCATAATCCACCAGTGCGCCACTTCCATAAGCAGTTCAGGCTCGTCATTTTTATTAGCAAAAAAAGCATAAAACGAGAGCCCAACATTGCTTCCCTTAGAGGCGATTTTTGCATCACAGATCCTGATGATTTTTTCCTTCATTCCCTGCCGCACGCCATCTCCTTACTCTTTTCATTTTCTGACTAAAAAAGCCGTAAGCAGTTATCTGCTTACGGCTTACGGATCGGTGATGATTTTTCTGACAATCAGGCCGCTTTCACAGCTCTGATTTTTTTCGTGTCAGCCCCATCGGATTCTGTTTTATCCGTTGCAGCTGGAGCGTTGAGATCGGGAAGCTTGCTGGTACGCAGAATATGCTGCACGGTCTCTTTCTGCTCGGCGAGATACAGTCCAAGATTTTCAGCCTGCGTTTCATCCATCGGCATTCCGCTTTGCAACAGCCAGTCGGTGAACGCGTCTGCCATATCGAGCAGCTTGTCGTGAGCGTCAGCCTCTTTCTTACTGGCAAATGTCATTTTCTCTTCACCTTTTCTTACGACAACAAATTTTGTTTCAACAGCCATTATGCGCACCTCATACTGTAATTATATACAGTATAACAGTTCCGGATGTATTTTGCAGCTAAAAAATGCTCACATTTCTAGCGAGCAGGGGGCGCATTCGAAAACCGTGCGCCGATCGCATCACGCTCATAGCCCTGCGGCTGCGTCAGTATCTGGTATAAATCAGGACGGCGACCGTGGATCCAGCGGCGCCCGGTGCTCATAGCGAGCAGGCTTAAATCCAGCTCGGCGCTCACCATCGCATCTTCCGCTGCCCAGGTTTCACTCACGATCCTTCCATAAGGGTCGAGGATCATCGCATTGCCTGTGCGCACTTCGTCGTCATCGGCACCGACGCCGTTGCTGAAGAGGACAAATACTCCGTTGTCATGCGCGCGGGCAGGCAGCCAGCGCATGAGCCATTCCCGACCGCTTGGGCCTTTGAATGCGGCCGTAATCTCTTCCTTGCGCGTTTCCCGCTCTTCCCAGAGCGCGAGCGGAATTGGCTTCATTGCGTGAGGACTGCGGGAATCGGTACCGCCTGTTTGATGCGGCGCGAGAAGAATATCCGCACCCAGCAGCGCCGTCGCGCGCACATTTTCGACCAGATTATTGTCCCAGCAAATCAGGATACCGACCTTCACTCCCCAGGGCGTATCAAAAACGGTAAAGCGGTCCCCGCTGCTGATGGCCGGATGTTCAAAAGCATGGAGTTTACGATGCGTATGCATTGAGCCGTCCGGCATACAGGCAACATACGCATTGTAGAGGCGGCCATCGTCGGCTCGTTCAATAAGCCCGGCGCCAATCAGCATTTGATGTTTGATTGCCAGAGAGCGGATTAACGTCAGGGAAGGGCTGTCAGCAATCGGTTCGGCCAGCGCAGACACCTCCGCTGCGGTGAGCTTAGGGACATGCCAGTAGCCAGTGATACACATTTCAGGGAAGGTGAGAATGTTCACCTGCTCAAGCGCTGCCTGTTCAATAAATTTCTCCATGATCAGCAGGTTGTATTTTTTGTTATTGGCCTGATGCTGAAACTGTACGGTTGCAGCCTTTAAGAATTCAGGTTCGTTCATGGTGCGTCTCCGGTTGTTATCGAAACTGAATTACATAACGATTACCAATAACTGTATAATCAAAATATTTCTGATTTCGATAACCATCTGGAATGAAAAAATGAACACCCGGTTGCTCAAAGCCTTTTTGATGCTGGCTGAAAAAGGAAATTATGCCGATGCGGCGCGAGCGCTGTTTATCTCGCAACCGGCATTGACCAAACAGATAAATCTCCTCGAATCTCAGGTGAATATGTCTTTGTTTTCACGAGGACGTCACGGCGCAATACTGACGGCCGGCGGCAGGCGTTTGCTGCCAGAGGCTGAAAAAGTGGTCAGGCAAACCCAGCTATTTATGCAGCATGCTGAGCGAGTATCAAAGGGGGTTGAGGGGCATATTTCCGTCGGGTTCGGTCTTTCAAGCTTTTATCTGGCACCGCGCTGTATCGCTGACTTTCGCCGGGACTACCCGGGAGTCGAGATGTCCTTGACGGATCTGCCTTCCTTCCAGCAGTACGCGCTTTTGCAAAATGATGAGCTTCAGGTGGGTTTTGTCAGGGTTCCTCCCCCAGTGGCGCTTGAATACTTGCCGTTATTTACCGATCGGCTGGTTCTGGTTGCGCCCGCCGCGTCGCCGACAATGTCGGCCGCTGAGTGGCTAACGCAACGGCCTCTGCTGCGGCTGTATGATGAGCGAGGGAGGGGGTTAAATGCGCAAATTGACCGCTTCCTGCATGACAACGGTCTTTTCATCTCATCAACTCAGCTGACTGATGATATCCAAACTATCGTCGCGATGGTGATTGCGGGCATCGGCGTTGCCATTCTGCCCACCAGCGTGACGCATATCGCGCCGCCGGAACTGGTGATGATTTCGTTAACGGGGGAGTCAATAAGCTGGAAGGTGGGCATCGCCTGGGACGCAGGCAAAGAAGATGTCATCCGTGACAACTTTATTGCCAGCATACGTAAGGGCATTTCCGCTGATGCGGGGAATGATGACTGAGGGCACCATCCCGCACGGCACACTACCTGGATTGCTGGCGCAACGGTTGCGTTTCCGGGCCACTTATACTGCGCCGCCATGCACCAGGCGCCTGACCATACTGACGCTTAAAGCTGCGGTTGAAGGACTGCTGTGAGTCAAAGCCCAGCGCGATCGCCACGTTAAGAATCGGCTCATCGCTGTGGGTTAAGCGCTCGACCGATTTTTGCAGCTTTTGCGCGCGAATATAGCCGGCGAGGGGATAGCCCGTATGTTCTTTGAACAGCCGCTGGAGGTGCCATTTTGAATAGCCGGATCGCCTGGCGACGGACTCAATGTCCAGACGGCTGTCCAGGTTGTTGTCGATCCAGTCGAGTAAATCATGCATAAATGCGCCAGTGTTCATCTGGTTACCCCCACGCAGCATATCTAAAAGTATCTTTGTCTGTTGCATTAAAAGGTGGCGCGTTTTTGTATTAATTGCAAGTTTTATTGTTGCATTTAAATTCTTGACCGAAACGGGTCTTTTCACATTGGCTCAAATAGCACATAAAGTGCAACAATTATTCTTGCACTTAGTTAAGCGCCTTCCTACAATCGCCGCGATAGTGTATTCGCAACTGTTACAGTTTTGTGGCGATGAACGACACAAATGGCCTTAAGCCAGCTACCGGACAAAGGAAGTGGCGCGGTGTCTCCTGCTGCGTCTTGCCCGGCGGCTACCAATACCGGAATAAAAATAATGAGCCTGCAAAAAACCTGGGGTAACTTTCAACTGAGCGCGCTGGGGGTGATGTTGCTCTCCGTGCTGCTCGTCGGGTGTGATAACAGCGTCGCGCAAAACGCCGCGCCACCTGCGCCCGCCGTCAGTGCCGCTGACGTGGTTGTGAAATCTATTAGCCAGTGGGATAGCTTTAACGGTCGGATTGAAGCGGTGGAGAGCGTTCAGCTACGTCCGCGCGTGTCCGGCTACATTGATAAAGTGAATTACACCGACGGCCAGGAAGTGAAGAAGGGCGAGGTGCTGTTCACCATTGATGACAGAACCTATCGCGCCGCGCTGGAACAGGCGCAGGCGAACCTGGCGAGAGCCAAAACGCAGGCCAGCCTGGCGCAAAGTGAGGCTAACCGTACCGATAAGCTGATCAATACTCACCTGGTCTCACGGGAAGAGTGGGAGCAGCGTCGCTCGGCCGCCGTTCAGGCGCAGGCCGACATTCGCGCCGCGCAGGCGGCAGTTGACGCGGCTCAGCTCAACCTGGACTTCACCAAAGTGACCGCGCCTATCGATGGTCGCGCCAGCCGGGCGTTGATCACCAGCGGGAATCTGGTCACCGCGGGCGACACTGCCAGCGTCCTCACCACGCTGGTCTCGCAGAAGACGGTGTACGTCTACTTTGACGTGGACGAGTCAACCTACCTTCACTATCAAAACCTTGCCCGCAGCGGGCAGGGAGCGTCCAGCAATCACACGGCGCTGCCGGTTGAGATTGGCCTGACGGGCGAGGAGGGCTACCCCCATCAGGGCAAAGTGGACTTCCTTGATAATCAGCTCACGCCGAGCACCGGGACGATCCGCATGCGCGCGCTGCTCGATAACGCGCAGCGTCAGTTCACGCCGGGACTGTTTGCCCGCGTGCGCCTGCCGGGCAGCGCGGAATTTAAAGCCACGCTTGTCGACGATAAGGCAGTGCTGACCGATCAGGATCGTAAATACGTCTATATCGTGGATAAAGAGGGGAAAGCGCAGCGCCGCGACATTACGCCGGGGCGTCTGGCTGACGGTTTACGCATCGTGCGGCAGGGGCTGAACCCTGGCGATAAAGTCATCGTCGATGGTTTACAAAAAGTGTTTATGCCGGGTATGCCGGTTAACGCGAAAACCGTTGCTATGACCGCCAGCGCCGCCCTCAACTGATCCCTTGACCTGAGAATCCAACCCATGGACTTTTCCCGTTTTTTCATCGACAGGCCGATTTTTGCCGCCGTCCTGTCGATTCTGATTTTTATCACAGGATTAATCGCCATCCCGCTGCTGCCGGTAAGCGAATATCCTGACGTCGTGCCGCCAAGCGTGCAGGTGCGCGCAGAGTACCCGGGCGCCAACCCGAAAGTGATTGCCGAGACCGTGGCGACGCCGCTGGAAGAGGCGATCAATGGCGTTGAGAACATGATGTACATGAAGTCCGTCGCGGGCTCGGACGGCGTGCTGGTGACCACCGTCACCTTCCGTCCGGGGACTGACCCGGATCAGGCGCAGGTTCAGGTGCAAAACCGCGTCGCGCAGGCCGAGGCGCGTCTGCCGGAAGACGTGCGGCGTCTGGGCATTACCACCCAGAAACAGTCGCCGACGCTGACGCTGGTGGTACATCTGTTTTCGCCAAACGGTAAATACGACTCCCTGTACATGCGTAACTACGCCACGCTGAAAGTGAAGGACGAGCTGGCGCGTCTGCCCGGCGTCGGCCAGATTCAGATCTTTGGCTCCGGCGAATACGCGATGCGCGTCTGGCTGGACCCAAACAAGGTGGCGGCGCGCGGGCTGACGGCCTCGGACGTGGTGACGGCGATGCAGGAGCAGAACGTGCAGGTGTCCGCTGGGCAGCTTGGCGCCGAGCCGCTGCCGAAAGAGAGCGATTTCCTGATCTCCATTAACGCTCAGGGGCGTCTGCATACCGAAGAAGAGTTTGGCAATATTGTCCTGAAAACAACGCAGGACGGTACGGTCGTTCGCCTGCGCGACGTGGCGCGTATCGAAATGGGCTCCGGCAGCTATGCGCTGCGCTCCCAGCTCAACAATAAAGATGCGGTCGGGATTGGTATCTTCCAGTCACCGGGGGCGAACGCCATCGATTTGTCTAACGCGGTGCGCGCCAAAATGGACGAACTGTCCACGCGTTTCCCGGCGGATATGAAGTGGGCGGCACCTTACGATCCAACCGTGTTTGTGCGCGACTCCATCCGTGCCGTCGTGCAAACGCTGCTGGAAGCGGTGGTGCTGGTCGTGCTGGTGGTGATTCTGTTCCTGCAAACCTGGCGTGCGTCGATCATTCCGCTGATCGCGGTGCCGGTTTCGGTGGTGGGGACCTTCAGCATTCTCTACCTGCTGGGCTTCTCGCTGAATACCCTGAGCCTGTTCGGGCTGGTGTTGGCCATCGGTATCGTGGTGGATGACGCCATTGTGGTGGTGGAAAACGTCGAGCGAAATATCGAAGAGGGGCTTGCGCCGCTTGCGGCGGCGCATCAGGCGATGCGTGAAGTGTCCGGGCCGATTATCGCGATTGCGCTGGTGCTGTGCGCGGTGTTTGTCCCGATGGCGTTTCTCTCGGGCGTGACCGGCCAGTTCTACAAGCAGTTTGCGGTGACGATCGCCATCTCCACGGTGATTTCCGCCATCAACTCGCTGACGCTTTCGCCGGCGCTGGCGGCCCTGCTGTTAAAGCCGCATGGCGCGCCGAAAGATTTTCCGACCCGGCTTATCGACCGTCTGTTCGGCTGGCTTTTCCGTCCGTTTAACCGCTTTTTCCACCGCAGTTCGAGCGGCTATCAGGGGCTGGTGGGCAAAACGCTTGGACGTCGCGGCTCAGTGTTTGTCGTTTATCTGCTGCTGCTTTGTGCGGCAGGCGTGATGTTTAAAGCGGTACCGGGCGGGTTTATTCCGACACAGGACAAGCTGTACCTGATCGGCGGCGTGAAAATGCCGGAAGGTTCTTCCCTGGCGCGTACCGACGCGGTGATCCGCAAAATGAGCGAAATCGGGATGAATACCGAGGGCGTGGACTATGCGGTCGCGTTTCCGGGGCTGAATGCGCTGCAGTTCACCAACACGCCGAATACCGGGACGGTCTTCTTTGGCCTGAAGCCGTTCGACCAGCGTAAACATTCTGCTGCGGAAATAAACGCGGAGATTAACGCGAAAATCGCGCAAATCCAGGAGGGCTTTGGCTTCTCCATCCTGCCGCCGCCGATTTTAGGGCTGGGGCAGGGGTCGGGCTATTCCCTGTACATTCAGGATCGCGCCGGTCTGGGCTATGGCGCGCTGCAAAACGCGGTGAACACCATGTCCGGGGCGATTATGCAGACGCCGGGGATGCATTTCCCGATCTCGACCTACCAGGCTAACGTGCCGCAGCTGGACGTGCAGGTTGATCGCGATAAGGCGAAAGCGCAGGGCGTGTCGCTGACCGATCTCTTCGGTACGCTGCAAACCTATCTGGGCTCGTCGTACGTGAATGACTTCAACCAGTTCGGGCGTACCTGGCGCGTGATGGCCCAGGCAGACGGACAGTTCCGCGACAGCGTGGAAGACATTGCGAACTTGCGTACCCGTAATAACCAGGGCGAAATGGTACCGATTGGCAGTATGGTGAAAATCAGTACTACCTACGGGCCGGACCCGGTGATTCGCTACAATGGCTACCCGGCGGCGGACCTGATTGGCGATGCCGACCCGCGCATGCTCTCGTCCACGCAGGCGATGACGCAGCTCGAAGGCATGTCTAAGCAGATCCTGCCGAACGGGATGAATATTGAATGGACGGACCTGAGCTTCCAGCAGGCCACGCAGGGCAATACGGCGCTGATCGTCTTCCCGGTCGCGGTACTGCTGGCGTTCCTGGTGCTGGCGGCGCTGTACGAAAGCTGGACGCTGCCGCTGGCGGTGATCCTTATCGTGCCGATGACGATGCTCTCCGCGCTGTTTGGCGTCTGGTTGACCGGTGGCGATAACAACGTGTTCGTGCAGGTGGGGCTGGTGGTACTGATGGGGCTGGCCTGTAAAAACGCCATTCTTATCGTGGAGTTTGCCCGTGAGCTGGAAATTCAGGGCAAAGGCATCATGGAGGCCGCGCTGGAGGCGTGTCGCCTGCGTTTACGCCCGATTGTGATGACCTCCATCGCCTTTATTGCCGGGACCATTCCGCTGATCCTCGGCCACGGCGCGGGTGCCGAAGTGCGCGGCGTCACCGGGATCACGGTGTTCTCCGGGATGCTGGGCGTGACGCTGTTTGGCCTGTTCCTGACGCCGGTGTTCTACGTGACGCTGCGTAAATTCGTGACGCGCGGCAAAGTAGAAAGGGAAGTTCTGCCTGCGTAGGGACGTTGCAGATAATAAAAAACCGCCTTCACTGTGAAGGCGGTTTTTTTTCGCAACAGGTAAAGCATTATGACGTTTTTTGATACTGAGCTATAAGATCGGGGAGCGGATCCCATCCGCTGCTGTCGGCGTTTTTCACCGCGTCCAGGGCGCTTGCCACGGTATGGCGGGCCAGTACCGCTAACGATGCCTGCTCAGCTTCTTCGGAAATCGATTTAAAGTACCAGCACGCGTTAGCACTGACCACGCAGCGGGCCGGCACGTCAGGGCGCGACGCCCACAGCTTTTTATCTTCGATGACCGAAAGGTAGATGTCGCGCAGGGTGATCTCTTCCGGCGGGCGACCGAGGTGAATTGAGCCGTTACGGCCAAGCGTTGAGACGATAATGCCGTCACGCGTCAGCGGAACCATCAATTTGCGGATGAAGCTCGGGTTCGCTTCCAGGCCGTAGGCCAGAATCGCACTTGTCGAACGTTCACCCAATTGCTCCGCCATCGCTACGCTGAGAACCATCTGCAAAGCTGTCGGGAAGCGGTAATCTAACATTTTTGTATCCTGGGTTGCGGTGAATCTTGTTCTTTTTGGCACCGCAGAGGTGAATAAGCAATAAACAACAATATAACAAATACGGTAATTTTTTTGAAGCAATCTGCGGCATTTGCGATCAAACACCCTGTTCCGGTTTAGCTAAACGTGCGGTTCGGGAAGTCAACCGTCACCATCAGACCCCCTTCAGCGGAAGTACTCAGATTTACGCTGCTGTTGTGCTGCTGCGCCACCGCTTTGACGATGGCAAGCCCCAGACCGCTCCCGCTTTGCATCTGATTCGGATCGCGGAAAAATCTGTCGAACACGCGGTCCCGCAGTTCAACCGGAATGCCGGGGCCTGCATCGGAGACACGCAGCTGCGTGCAGCGATCGCGTGCGCGTACGTCAACCTGAATCCGCCTGCCCTCAGGACTGTACTTCACGGCGTTCTCGATGAGGTTATCAATCAGTGACATCAGGCGTTCCCTGACGCCTGGGATCCAGATTTCATCTTCAGAGAAGAATTCCAGCTCAATCCTGCGCGCAGAGGCTAACGGTTCCAGCTCGGCCATTCGCTCCTGGATGAGCGTCGTCAGCGGCACGGGCTCCATGTCCGTGTCAATGCGCGCTTCGCTGTGCATCAGCAGCAGCAGCTGATTAACGAGGCGCGCAGCACGGCTGTTACTGCGGATAACCCCCGCAAGCAGCTCCTGTTGGCTCTCGCTGATGACCCAGGACTGCAGCGCCTCCACGTTGATGCGCATCGCAGCGAGAGGCGTACGCAGCTCGTGCGCGGCATCCGCAATGAAAACCCGTTCCCTTTCAGCGCTTTCACGCACCCTGGCAAGGAAGTCGTTAATCGCATCCACCATCTGGCGAAGCTCTCTGTGTTTGGGGACGGCTTTTAAGGGAGAGAGATCGTCCGGCGTGCGTAATGAAATTTCATTGACCACCCGGTTCCAGGGGCGCATCGCAATGCGAATTGAAAGCCACGCGGGAAACAGCAGGAAAGGGAAGCACACCAGCAGCGGCAGGATGTAGTAGCCGCGCGAGTTGAGGTAGATAAAGAAGTTCCAGCCGCTTGCTGGGGTGAAAAGGGTGACCTCCACGTCGGAGTGAGCGGATTTGAGGGTGCGGCTGGTCCAGACGCGACCTTCACTCTGAACATGCTGCATTTCCCCAAGCCGGGTGTTTATTACCCCTGCGGGTGCGCCGTCTGATGCAAAAATAACGGTATTATTCTTGCGAACGATGAGGTTAATGGACAGCGCGGGATCTTCCCCGCCGCCATAGCCCTCGCGCAGCGCCTTGCTGAAGGCTTCCAGCACGGCGCTACGATCCTGCGGGCGTCCGTCCGTACGCTCAACCAGGGTAAAAAGGGTTTCGTACGTATTACTGCCCGTGAGGATGGGAGGGCTGCGCAGGTCCTCCCATAAAATAAAGGTTAAAAAAAGACTCCACAGCAGGGTAAGCAGCAACATCTGGGCGATGATAATTCGCCGTACCAGCGTCGGGCGCCTCAGGTGGTACCATAAGTTTCGCATTAACCGGTCACCTTCTGGACAGAGACGGTATCAATGACATACCCGACCCCACGCACCGTTCGCACATAGCCGTCGCCGATTTTTCGCCGCAAATTACCCATATGTACGTCGAGCGCATTACTGAGGTTTTCTTTGTTGCCAAATATCCGTTCTTCAAGGAACCGTCGCGTAAGCACGCGGTCAGCGCGCAGCATCAGCGTTTCAAGCAGGGCGTACTCACTGGCCGTCAGGTCAATATGGCGGGCGCTCACCGTTACGCGACGCGTCGGCACATGCAGAGACAGCCCGCGAATTTCTATTGCCTCATTCTCAAAACCGTAACTGCGTCGTGCAAGGGCTCTCACTCTCGCCAGCAGCTCGGCGAGAACAAAGGGTTTGACCAGATAGTCGTCTGCGCCCGCATCCAGCCCGCACAGGCGATCCTGCAGCGTACCTCGCGCCGTCAGGATGATCACGGGGATCCCCTTAAGCTGCTGACGCAAACGCGTCATCAGGCTCATGCCATCGCCATCGGGCAGCCCCAGGTCGAGCAAAATAAGCTCGGGCACGCAGACGTCAAGCTGATGCAGCGCATCCTCTTTCCGGCGAACCCATATAACGTCAAATCCCTGATCTGAGAGGGCGATACGTACGCCATTGCCGAGATCCAGGTCGTCTTCAATAAGTAGAATTTTCACATTGGTAACTGTATCGACAGTGAATGAAGAACATCTTAAGAAAAAAACGGTATCAGGAAATCTGTCCGGTTTACAGCACCCGCGCGTGCTTCAGTGTTTCTTCATTTTCAGCTCATAAGAACCTTAGGGTCAGTATTCAAAATGGGCGTTCTGGCGGTTAACCGCATGCATCGTCATCATTTGAATCCATAAGGACTCCCTTAATGAGAAACATCGAACTGCGTCATACGTTCCCCCATTTATTCCCGGGCCGCAGCCTGAAAAACATCGTGCCGGGCGTCGTTCTGGCGTTACTGGCCACTCCGACACTGGCGGCAGAGCAGAGCCAGGGCAATGTGTTAACCCTGGGCGGCGGCGTAGATGTCGCGACACGCTACTCGGGTTCAGATAAAACCCGCGTCAGCGCGGCTCAGGTGGTGGATTACTCCATGGCCAATGGTTTTTTTATCGGCACCACGCGGGGTATCGGTTACGGCAACAACATCGGCAACCTGGATTACAGCGCGGCGCTGAGCTATCGCATAGGCCGTAAAGATAAAGACGTGAGCAGCGATTCGATAAGCTCTGGCAGCGACGAGCTGCGAGGGATGGGCGAGATAAAAGGCTCGGCTATCGTGGTGCCCGGGCTGGGGTACAAGGTGACCGACTGGCTTAATCTGCAGCTGCAGGCTGAGGTTCCGGTTTCTGAGAGAGACAACGGTGAGGCTGTACACTTCGGCATTTCCAGTCCGCTCTATACTTCACCGAATAATGCGGTCACGCTGGCGTTGACCAGCAGCTGGGGATCCGACAAGTATATGCAAACGTACTATGGCGTCAGCGCCGCCCAGTCGGCCGCATCGGGATTTGCCCGACATGACGCCGGTGCCGGAATTTATGCGTATTCGCTGAATCTTGACTGGACCCACAGGCTCACCTCGCGCTGGAGCGTGCTTGCCGCAGCGGGCGTGACGCAGCTGACGGGAGATGCCGCCGATAGCCCTATTGTGCAACGCAAGACGTCGCCCACGGGAAGTTTGAAGGTGACGTACAGCTTCTGATTATTGGGTGCGCTGTCCTGAGGTTTTGAGCGCGCACTCGCGACATATAAAAGCCGCTCCGCTTAAGATGGCGGGGCGGACCCGTTTACAGGCTGGAACAATCATGGGCTATCTCAATTCATTGCAGAGAATATTGTCAGTGGACCCTTCACGGATGCAGGTTCTTTACGCGGTCCGTGATTTGCAACTTCGTGACTGCTGGGTCGGGGCGGGTTTCGTCAGGGATGCCGTATGGGATCATATGCATGGAGATTGGCATCATTCCTTATCCGGCGATGTGGATGTCGTCTGGTACGATCCCGAATGTTGTACCCCAGACGATGAACGTCATCTGGAAAAAGAACTTAAACAGCAGTTGCCCGCTTTTAACTGGTCTGTGAAGAATCAAGCCAGAATGCATCTGCGCAATGGCGATAATCCCTATCACTCAACAGAAAATGCGCTGTTGTACTGGCCCGAAACCGCGACGGCCGTGGGCGTCAGACTGGGCGATAACGATCTTATCGAGGTCATTGCACCCTATGGTCTTAATGACCTGTTTGAGCTGCGTTTAAGACCGACGCCCGCATTTGAGCGGGAAAAGTATGATGTCTTTAGGAGACGGGTTGATGAGAAACGTTGGTTAGCGCGTTATCCTCAGTTGCAGCTCATTAATTGAGTAGGATTTATATCTCATAATCTAATCTGTCTGTTGGAAGCTCATTTCACCCGTTTCTATCATTTTCGTCTCGAAGTTTGGGTTTGCAACTATCTGTGGGGGAAAAAAAACGTCTCCACAGGGGAGGGAGACGTCAAGAATAAAATGCTAAACAACAATGCCATCACAGCAATAGATAATGTGTCGAAAACGGTTAAAACCAACGAAACCGTTTGCGTGCGCTATTTTGTCATAACAAGGTACTCTTAACAGCTACCAGAATGGGTATTAACACCAGCTTGTATTTTCGTTACCCGGTCGCTGCAGGCAGACCGGTTCAGTCAGTCTTTGCCGCAGCATGTTGAAGCTGGTCATGTTGCTCAAGCTCATACTCGATAAATGCGCTTATCATGGTCCGGTAGATTTTCTCGATAATCACTTCTGAAAGCCCAGCCTCAGCTGCCTGCCTGCGAACCTTACAGATGACCTGTTGCACGCGATCGGGAGCCCGAACGGCTGAGTGATCTGTCTTGAATGCCGCTGCAGCTTTAACGCATTCGGCACGACGGGCAATGATGTTGACCAGCTCGCAGTCTAACTGGTCGATCCGGCTTCTGACATCATCAATAGTGGTGAACGTCATTTTTGTGAACCCTTAGGCTAGTACATGAGTTCGTCAGAATACATCAAATTCTGCACGAAACCAGCGGTTATGCCCAAGTGATACGACACCCTCTTGATCTGCAAGCTGATATTAAAACTGAAATCACTGCTAAAGGGTCGCGTGCATCGACCCATTGAACTCGCAGAGCGGGGCGGACATCTCGGACATTCAGGTGGCTTGAAGGCGCGAAAATGCATCACGCCTGGGCTTTACGCTGCGACCAGTACGTGAGCGGAAATATAGGGCAAGATTACAGTCGTGATATCGCATCCTGGGTGCCACCGTGCGCGGCGATGAACATGCCGACGGCCGACCGACAATATGATTCGATTTCGTTGTCATCCTCTGCTCTGACCTCATCGAAGCGCGCGATAATCAGAAGGTCGGAGCCTTTGAAAAGCGCGGCAAACAAGCGAGCGGACTGAAGAGAGTCGGGAACCTTCAGAAGTCCCTTCGCGTGCAACTGACGTAAAAGGGCTTCGATTTGGGCGATGACATGAGCGGGGCCAGCTTCGTAATGGAGCTTGCTTAACGACTTTTGATTCGTCTTGTCGGCCATGACCATGGCTTCGACGCTACTTACGTCGGGTCTCAACAGCGTGCGCAGCAGTAATGTTCCCACCGCCATCAATTGATCTTCAACTGAACCGTCGACGCCTTCAAGAAGAGCCTGTGGTGCAAACAACTGATGGCAACCGGCCACGATGGCCGCACTGAACAGTGCCTCCTTGTTCTCGAAATGCCGATAGATGCTGAGTTTGGATATCTTCGCCCGCTGGGCGACCTTGTCCAGGGTCGTAGCCTGAAATCCCAGTTCTACGAATAGTTCGGAGGCTGCCTCAATGATTGTCTGGCCAAGCGCCTCGTTGACAGGGCGGCCCCGCCGGGTTGGGTTATTTTTATTGGTCACTATAAATACAGTCCTTGACAGTATCGTAATTATTTAATTACGATACCATTCGGTTTCATAAATGTGCAAGGTGCGCCAGAACTCGCTCATCTCCTTACATCCTCAACACGGAACTCATCACCATGAATGACGTCATCATCATCGGAGGCAGCTTTGCCGGTCTTGCCGCCGCCCTGCAGCTTGGCCGCGCCCGTCGCAAGGTCACGGTCCTCGACACTGGCCGGCAACGCAATCGCTTTGCTGGCCGTTCACATGGCGTGCTCGGCCACGATCACAAGCCACCGCAGGACATCCTGGTCGAGGCACGGCAGCAACTGGCACGCTATCCAACGATCAAGCTGGTCAACGCGCGGGCCGAGAGCGTATCTGGCACCCTCGACGATTTCTGTGTCGTCACGGACGATAACGAAAGCCTGCGGGCGCGCCGCTTGATTCTGAGCTATGGCGTCGCTGACCAGATGCCTGATATTCCAGGCTTTGCTGAAGGCTGGGGGACGTCCATCATACCATGCCCCTACTGCGACGGCTTTGAAGTTGCCGACCAACACTGGGGCCTCGTCTGGTCTGGCCCGCAGTCGCACAATCAGGTCAGGCTCTTCCATGACTGGACAGACAGATTGACTGTCTTTGGCAACGGTCATGACATCACCCTCGACATACGGGCCGATCTGGCCGCCCGCCAGGTACCTTTAGTTGATGGCAGGATCACCGAAATCGAACCTTACGGGAGCCATAGTGCCACCATTAAAATCGAAACCGGCTCTGATGTTTCCGTCGATATTCTATTCGCGCATCCGCGTACCAGACCGTCCGCAAGCCTGCATGACGCACTGGGCCTTGCCACGGTCAATACGCCAACCGGCATCGCCCTCAAGACCGATGAGCGCCGTGAAACCAGCATGCCAGGCATCTACGCCGCAGGTGACCTTGCCAACCCCGGTATCCCCTCGGTCACGACGGCAGCATGGCAAGGCACGATGGCGGGTATCTTCGCTCAGCAGTCAATGCTCAGTTGAGTGCAAGCAGCATCTATCATCCAGTTCAATTTATAATAGACAGGAGCGTCACCATGGCCGCCATAAAACCATTTAAACCGCTGGACGAGAAATTTCCGTTTGACCGCCAACTCGGTATCGCGGCCGCGCCTCTCGTGCTCATCAACCTCTTCACTGTCGTAGATCCCGCTGACGAAGCAGGCTTCCTGGATGCTTTCAAGGCGGCTGCCGAGGTCATAACGAAGCAACCTGGCTTCATGTCCATGCAACTCCATCGAGCGATCGGCGATAGTCCGACTTACCTGAACTATGTAATGTGGGAATCCACCGAGACGGTTCGTGCGGCCTTCACAGATCCCGAGTTCCTCGCGAAACTTCCAGCATATCCTTCATCCGTCGTAGCCAGCCCGCATCTGTTCCAGAAGGTCGCCGTCCCGGGCTTCTGCACGGCCTGACTCCGGAAATATGGCAAAACATCTCTCGCTAATGATACTTACTTCCAGTGTCCGCGCCTGGCGCGAAGCGGACCACCTTAAGCGCTGTTAGGTCGGTTTTGACCGAAAAGCGGACACCAACGATTTCGCTCAGATGCAAAATGTACCAGTGATACCTAAACCTTGCGTTTTTCCGCCCATTTAAGGATTGCATCGAGAGCTGGACACAATGCCTGCCCCCAATCAGTAAGTCGATATTCCACCTTCGGTGGTACCTGCGGGTAAACCATGCGCGACACAATGCCGTCGGCTTCCAGCTGTCTGAGTTGTTGCGCTAGCATTTTCTGCGAAATTTCGGGAATCAGTTTTTCAAAATTCGAATAGCGTTGCACCTTTCCGTCGAAAAGATGAAACAGGATAATCAGTTTCCAGCGACCTTCCAGCAGTCGCAGGGCTTGCTCCACACCGATTGCGGCAGATTCAGGGCTATATAACTTACTCATAGAACAGTCACTCACTTTTTCGTGCGTACTTGTCAATTTAACAGTCTATGTTAAAAATTCTCGTACTGTAAATAACGGGATCATTGAGCCATGTCATTATCACTTCCGAACGCTATTTCACTCTATTTCACGATCAGTAATGGGGCCGATATTGCCGACATTAAGCACTGTTTTACCACCAATGCTATTGTGATCGACGAAGGGAAAACTTATCAAGGACATGCGGCAATCGAAGCGTGGCAACGGGCCGCGCAGTCTGAGTTTGACTACAGCGTAGAGCCCATTGAAATTCTCACTGAAGGTGCCCGGTTAATAGTCACGTCTTACGTGGTGGGTAATTTCCCCGGCAGCCCAGTGGTGCTCAAACATGCTTTCGGTCTGGTTGGCGACAAAATTAACACGCTGGAGATTGTCTGATGTCGATGGATCTTGATTTTCAGGGTAAGCGTGTGCTTGTTACCGCTGGTACCAAAGGGATCGGTAAAGCGGTTGTCGCGCTGTTAAAGCAGCAAGGGGCCACGGTGTTAACCACCGCACGTCACATTCCCACGGATTCTATTGCAGACGCATTCGTTGCGGCAGATTTGACCACAATCAAAGGGTGTAACTTAGTCGTGGAAGCGGTTCAGAAGCACCTGGGTGGTGTCGATATCATCGTGCACATAGCTGGTGGTTCTAACTCTCCCGGCGGTGGTTTTGCAGCACTCGGTGAAGATGAGTGGCAACAGGAACTCAATCTTAACCTGTTGCCTGCGGTACGAATAGATCGTGCCTTGTTGCCTGGGATGCTGGCTCAGCAGAATGGCGTGATTATTCACGTCACCTCCATTCAGCGTGAGCTTCCGTTACCGGAATCGACCACGGGTTATGCGGCGGCGAAAGCGGCGTTGTCGGCGTATAGTAAAAGCCTGTCGAAAGAAGTATCCCCTAAGGGAATTCGGGTGGTTCGTGTTGCGCCTGGCTGGGTAGAAACCGAAGCATCGGTAGCATTGGCAGAACGACTGGCGCAGCAGGCAGGAACGGACTACGAGGGCGGTAAGCAAATCATTATGAAGGCATTAGGTGGCATTCCGGTGGGGCGTCCCTCAAAGCCCATCGAAGTGGCGAACCTCATCGTCTTCCTGGCATCTTCCTGTGCTGCCACTATCACGGGTACGGAATATGTTATAGATGGCGGTACCATCCCAACGGTCTAGTTATGTATTTTAAACGGCTGAATATTAGGGCCGTTTAACGTTCACTGACGTCAATCGAGTAAATAGCAATTATGTTCGCTTCTGGCACGGTGCGGACAGAAAACCAGGTCATAAGGTCCGCATACCAGCAGCAGGCTTTAGCTATTGCGAAGCAGCACTGATAGCATGATTTGACATCAAATGATAAGGTCAGGTTTCCCATAACCTTATGAGCAGGTACGTCCGTGAGCATTTCAGAGAAGCATGAGTGGCATAAGGATAACTACTTGGTGAGTACAGACAGGGAAAAATTGGATGTACAGGCTATCCATCGCTATCTGACGAGGTCGACCTGGGCTAAAGGGATTGATCTGTCAATTGTAGGCGCATCAATTGAAAACAGTCTTAATTTCGGCGTTTACCATGATGAAAACCAGATAGGTTTCGCGCGTTTGATAACAGATTACGCTACATTCGCTTATCTATGTGATGTTTATATTCTTGAGGAATATCAGGGTGAGGGCCTGGGAAGATGGATGATGCAATGCATACATCATCATCCCGTCTTTGAGCAGCTTCGCAGAATCATGTTGTTTACAACAACAGCTCCTTGGCTCTATCAAAAATTTGGGTACGAACCCGTTAATCGGGAAAACTATGCATGGAGTATCACCCGGCCTGATATTTATACCAATGGAAAAAATCGCGGCTGTCCCTTATGAGCGGGGAGCTGACGTTGCGTACTATTTTTTATGGTCATAGTAGTGTAGGCATCCCGCTGAATATGGCATATTCATGTGTAGGAAACGTTTGAAAGGAGATAGAGCCAATGTTTCGTGTAGATATAATAAATAAGACACTAATCAAACTGAAACCAACAAACTTCTCGGAACTTGGGCTGAAGGAACGTTTCGATATTCAGGAATGGATCGAAAAAAGCCCGACTATTTTAGGTGAGGAACTACTTGTCATTGGCAAAGAGGTCATTCTTGCCTCTGGTAAGCGCCTTGATTTGCTTTGCGTAAATAAATCGGCAGCACTTGTTGTGGTTGAGTTGAAACGGGATGATTCTGGCTCGTCCGTTGAATGGCAGGCAATAAAGTATGCATCGTATTGCTCAAGTCTCTTGCCCGGTGAGATTTTTAAGCTATACGCGTCCTATTTAAACAAGTCTGAATTTGATGCGACTAAAAAAATTGAGGAATTTATTGATGCTGACATTGAGTTACTTAACGCGAAACAGCATATTATTTTGGCCTCAAAAGAGTTTAACTCTGAAGTCATCTCCGCAGTATTATGGTTACGAGAATATGGCATAGATATTCAATGCACTCGAATTGCTCCATTTATCGATTCTGATGGTGAGCTATTTATCAAGCCGGAAACAATTATTCCGTTGCCGGAGGCTAAAGACTATATTGAACGAAAAGAAGTTAAGCAAAGAACAATTGCTTCTAATCAAGATGAATGGACTGGTAGTTGGTTCGTGAATGTGGGCGAATGTGAATATCGAACTTGGGACGATAACAGACAATTTGGCTTTATTGGAGCAGGTCAAGGGAAGGTGTATTCATCTGCACTTAATCGTCTTGCAGTTGGTGACAAAATTTATGCTTACATGAAGGGATGCGGTTACGTCGGCTTTGGGGAAGTGACCAAACCAGCGGTTATGATTCGCGATTTCATAACTGATTCGAATGTTCCTCTACTCTCCGCAGGATTGAAAGCGGAACACCCAAACGCAAACTCTGACAATGAAGAGCTTTCCGAATGGGTTGTTAGTGTTCGTTGGATCAAGTCTCTTCCGAGAGAACAGGCGAAAACATTTTCTGGCATCTTCGCGAACCAAAATATCGTCTGTAAATTGCGGCATGGGCAGACATTAAAATTTGTGCAATCTGAATTCGGTCAGTAAGCACTGATTTCAGCGAAGTTCGCTGTTGGCATTAAGCGGACGAGTTGGCTGAGCTGAAGATCTGCTGTGAGCGAGGAACGGACATTTACTATTCATACCTGTTTAGCGCCACACTCTTTTGAGTGTTCCGATTGTCCGTACATCAGTGGGTACTCTTCCGGCGTGTTTGAGAGGCGCATTCCAGATCCGTATAGCGCCTCGCTCACCGTAAAAAACTCTTTATGCTCTTTTTCCTAAGGTGACCTTGGTGGTTCGCCAATGCTTTTTAACAGTGAGTTGTATTGATGCGGATCTGACGCATAAATCTTGTCCAACACGTAGTTTGCCACCTTGGAAATTTCTGGAATCTCCACAGGTTTGAATCCGCGATCAGGGATTGATTCGAGATGTGAAAACTCGTTGTTAAGTCTATTCACAAGAGCTATCGCTGTCGGATCATCTTCGCCAAAGAATTTCTTGATCCGTTCAAAGGCATCGTTCTTGTCATCATGGTGCGGGAACTTAAAGAATAGAAATGCCTCAAGGAACTTGCGGAGGTTGTTACCGAATCCATAGTATGGTTCATGAGATTCATTCGCTCCACCTTGATTACGGCACTTGTAGATCTGATGAAACAGGTAGTTGAATTCAGTGATGTAGTCTCGCAGATATGAAGGCATCAGGGAAATCTGACTTGCCCCTCCATTTCTCTCAACGATGAAATGTTGGCATCCACCGTGATTCCTCTCATTAGGAAGTGATATTTTCTTTAGATATTTCAAGAAATCTAGGTTGTGGGTGGATATAAAAAGCTGCTTGTAGCGATAGCTGTTTGTTCCATCTGCATTCTTGATGGGTTTCGCAATCAGGCTTTCAATCAAGCTGAACATGAAGAAAATGTGATTTCCGTCTAGGCTGGAAATTGGGTCATCTATATAAATGATCAGTTCCTTACCTTTGCTTTCAGGCTCTTCCAACTTGGCTATGAAGTAGCAGAAAGCAATTAGGCTGCATTCGCCTTCGCTCAAGTTGTAGGCAGAGTTGCCATCTCTGGTGACTTCAAACTTAACCGAAGTATTCTCAACATTGTCTTTGGCTTCAAGCTCGATGCCATCATGACCAAAGAAGTGGCTGAGCAACTCATTCACTCGCTCCGCGCCCTTGCGTTCATCCTTCTGCTGACCCTGTAGACGGGTCACTTCGGTTTCTTGTTCAAGAATTTCGGCTTCAGCTTCGGTAAATGCAGTGTTGGCTGTGTCAGCATCTGTCTTGAGACTGGCAATACGGGCTAATTCTGTATCGTAGGTGATGTCAGCGATAAAAGACGCCACATCGGTAAGCCGTAGAGATTCTCGTGCAGTGTTTTTATCTTTCTCCAGCGAAATTGTGCGGCCATTATTTTTGGCGATCAGATCATTGATGTCGCCCACGCATTGCTGAATTGCAGTCGGATCATAAATATAGACAGGTATGGGAACCTGCTGAAAAATGGCGTTCTTTCTCTTATCCAACGCCGCCTGCAGAGCTTTGAGGTCCTGCATGTAGCCTTTAAGATGTTCAGCAAGTGCTATCTTTCTGGTTTCAAATAATATTTTTTCTTCTGCGTAGAACTTATCGCCAGTCAAAGTCAAGAAGTTAGGAATGGCTTGGATTTCGGTGGCGATAGAAGTCAGACATGAATCGATACTCGACTCCAGAGCCGAGGATTCCTTACTGAAGTGAGAGTCTAATACCTGCCAGATGTCATGAGGAAGATTCTGACGGCAGAATGCGCAAGTGTCCCGCTTATCTTTGTGTAGCGGTATACCTTCCTTCACCCACATCTGGAGAGCCGTCTCATTCAACAACTCCTGAATTGGCAGGGTTGGCTTAATCAATCTTGAAAGGAGTTCTTCAGCTACTTTGCTTATTGATTCGATGTTGAGGTTTATCGATACGGTATCGGTAATATCAGGTAGGGCCTCTTGCTTCAAGAGGTTGACCTTGGCTGCTTGTTCTTCGGTTGTCAGAGCTATGAAGCTAGGTTTTTTGACTGAGCCAATGTCTTTTTTGATGCTTTCTATGTTGTAGACAGCAGGGCCGTAGATGCGATTCTGTTTAATCTTATTGTTGGCATGAGAACGAAGTTTGCCCTCAAGAGCATCAGACGCAGTTTTATGATTGTCTTTCGTTCGATCTCGCTCTTTCTTTTTAGCTTCAAGCTCATGTCGAAGGCCCGCCTTCGATTCAACACTGCCTAGCCTAGTTTGGATTGCGGTAATGGCATCTTCGATTTCTTTATTCTTTTCACCAACGATAGCAAACGTCTTGATCTCGCCGTCGGTCTGATTGACCAAGAAGCTTAGGTTATCGCTCACAAAATCCCGGTTGTAGACCCGAACATCGTAGCCATGACCGGCAAGGCCTACCTGTGTCACATCACCTTTGTCACCACGAATAGTAAAATTTGGGTCAACGTAGTTTTGTGGAATGCGCCCCGTTTCCAAAGCGCGGAAAATTCGCGAGAGTGTAGTTTTACCAGAGTAGTTCCGTCCGTAGAGGATGTTGAGCCTCTTGAAATTCTGGACGGTGTTGCCTGCATCCTTAAGGCTATTTTTCCAACTGAGGTCCGTAAAACTACCGAAACTACCGATGTCAACCTGACTAAACATGAACACTCCCCTAGCGCTGGCTATAGGTTGCCAATTTGCAATTGAAACAGATTGTTAATCTAGTCTACTCTGAGTTTAAGAAATGTTTGAATAGGTTATTGATACATTTGATGAATAATTTTATGAACTGAAATTCAACATCCATCTAAATGCCCCTCAAAAAGTTCATAGGTTGAGGTTGGGTAATGAAGCTGGGACCTGCTCCCACCTGGTTGAAGAACATAGAACGTTAGCTATGTCCGCTCCTTGCACGGAGCGGACATTAAGATCAACCGCTGATGCGATCAGCTTTATTTTTCGCGAAAGAAAAAATGCACTTTCCCTTGCTGTAATACAACGGCAGGTAAACCCTTATCTTCTTTGGGTGAGAGGTAGATAATTACCCACGCTGGAAGATGGCGGCTAACTTGTTGCATGAAGGCATAATTCATACGCTGATTTTTTGCATCCGATTGTCCGGCGCTGTTTATAAATACCGGGCTGAGGTGACTTCCATTTACCCCATCGTGCCTTACGAGATAACTTTTCCCGGTCGCATTCGCACCTATGAAGTCAGGAGTGCGAACAATTTTTTCTGCGTCGTGGAAGCTGGTGTAAAAGCCGCAGGTCGGACTATTCTGGCTTGCAGGATCATAATATCCATTTTTTGGAAGCTCACATCCCGCATCTTTATCTGCAAATTTAACGACCAGATAGCGGGATTCATTGGTCTGAAACACGTATTTTCCTAACCAGTTATTATATCCCTCTCCCTTACGGACATCGCCATGTTTGCGTTTAGATTCTTTTAAGGTCGCTAGCACAGCAGATTCAATTTTATCTGAGAGCACCAGTGATGCCGCCTCGGGGGTAGGGGCCAGTTCAGTAGGGATCCACGCCAGAATTCCATCGGTTTGCCACTCTTCCACGCCCATACCCGTTGGTCGATACTGCAGTAACGGGGTTAAAGGCAATGACGCTTCATTTAATTTATCATTTTCCACTATCGGAAAAGTAAAATCGTAATCTGTGCGGCTGAACATTTCGCTTTGAGAGTGGCTGACCTGGGCATCGCTAAAAGGATCCATATCCGATGCATTGCTGATATTCCAGGCGATGCTATGTTCAGCGTGGTATGTGTACGACTTTGCAGAATTGTCGCGTACGCCTGAGCAGGCCGTCAGTAGCAGAGTTGTAAACACAATTGAAAGTGATCTCGATAACAAACTATTCATTCATACTTCCCGTTGTTTAATCATAAGAAACTAATATCGGCAACACCGGCCAATAGCTTAATTTTTATGGGTATATAAAAAAGGGAGGTTGGCTGGAAACCTTTCAAAAAGAATAAACTGGAACGACAGCCGCTCGGGGAGCGGACGAACTCACTGAGCGGAAGTTCTGCTGAGAGCGAGAAGCGATCGTGATTGTTGCCGCTGACAGGTGTCAAAGATGCCAAAATTGGGCGTGGTGATTCAGTAAGTCGTAGGATAAATTCAGGGTTCAATTTCAGATAATTAAGGAAGCAGGTATGTCGCAGAATTTACCGGGAATTGACGTTTTGTTTGTCGCTGGGTTTGGGCCCATCTCGCAGAACGCTGAAGTCAGTTCCGGGTTTTATGTACAGGTACTCGGTCTGCCGCTTAAGCCAATGGAGGGTAACGGCGATTATCTGTTATCGGAAAACAGGCTTAAGGGTGTTAAGCATTTTGCCGTCTGGCCGTTATCACAGGCCGCTACTTCATGTTTTGGCTCTGAGGAGTGGTCAGCCGAACACCCAATCCCGCAGGGATGGATTGAATATGAGGTTCAGGATCTCGATTCCGCTACCCGTATCTTAAGTGAGAAGGGGTATCGCCTGCTAGTGGCTAACCGCACAGAGCCCTGGGGGCAAACTGTGACTCGTCTGCTTAGCCCTGAAGGGTTGCTCACAGGGCTTACGATAACACCCTGGCTTCGCCCGTCCGCTTTTGGCACAAAGCAGACATAGCCTATCTCAGGATGGCGGGGTTGAGCAAAGCGCGACCATTCAAAGCGTTATCATGGTGCTAACCGCGCATGTCGAAGCCGGATTTTTGAAAATCTCTATAAACTTCCGGATTGCTGAAGGCCGGGAATTTGGCTTTATGGGCGGCTGATTTTATCGCTTCGCAATAGGCCCTATTGCCGTTGCTGGTTGAGATGTTTAAAGGCGTGCCATCCTGCGCAAATTCAATATGCAACCTGCATTTTTTCCCTTTCCAGGTTTGCGGCTCTTCAATTTCGGCATTGATTGCCGCTCTGATTGCCCGCGCTTGCGCACCCCATTCATCCCGATCGTCCCAGCGTCCTGAACCGCAATTACCCGTCGCCGTGGTCTTATGGCAGCCGGAAGGGTGTAGCGGCGTGCATCCTGCGGCCAGGTTCACCAGTATAGCCACCATAGCGATTTTCTTTACTGCTTGAGACATTCCCACTTCTTACCCCGCAATCCATTTAATCTTCAGTAATGTTTAAATATTCTTCCGTAATTCCTGTCCTCTTTTCAACTACCAATAACCAGTCACAACGTCGGCGATCTGGCTGCCGGTCCCACCTCCGGCTAACCGGTCGTTTTTGAACTATGTTTAAAACCAGTCAGAATAATAAAATGGTTGAAGTGTTATTAGGGCCTCAATCCGGAGCATTTGAAAACCAGAATTTCGTTTAAAAGTGTGCCAACATTTCGTGGATAATATTCATGTCCGGAGAATAATGTGTTCGGAAAACTATTGTTGAACTACATGCCAGGGTTACAAAATTTGTTGGCCTACGATAAAAGCTGGCTAAAAGATGATGTAAAAGCCGGGTTATCCGTTGCGGCTGTCGCGCTACCCGTTGCTATTGCTTATGCTGAGCTGGCGGGGGTTGGGGCTATAGTAGGGCTGTATTCCTGTGTTTTACCAATGATAGCTTACGCACTGTTTGGCTCTTCACGTCAGCTTATTGTGGGCCCTGATGCCACGACCTGCGCGGTGATTGCGGCCGTCGTGTTTCCTCTTTCAGCGGGAAATCCCGAACTGCACTGGCAACTGACGATCGTCATGACATTGATGATGGGCGGATGGTGCCTGCTTGCCAGTAAATTTCGCCTGGGCGCGCTTGCCGATCTGCTTTCTCATCCCATTCTTACGGGTTTGCTCAATGGCGTAGCCGTGACGATTATTGTCGGGCAATTAGGCAAGGTTTTGGGGATAAAGCTAGATGAAACGCAGGTTATTGAGAAAATAATGGCTTTGCCAGGCCGAATTTCAGACAGCCATTTATTAACGATAGGGATATCGCTTTTAACGTTAATTATTTTGATGGTTATCAAAACGTATCGTAGCCACTGGCCAGCACCTTTGATTGCCATTGTGATAACAACGGTACTGGTATGGGGAACATCTGCGCAACGGTACGGTATTGCCACCATTGGCGGGGAAGGCTTCCAGCCTGGTTTACCCGTCGTTCACTGGGGGGCGTTCCAGCCCGGTCCCATGCGTGATTTAGTGATCCCGGCGCTGAACCTGGCTTTGGTCAGCTTTGTCAGCCTGATGCTGACCGCCCGCAGTTTCGCCGCGAAAAATGGCTATGAAATTAATGCGGATGCTGAGTTCAGAGCGCTGGGTATTGCGAATCTGATGTCTGGTTTATCTCAGGGGTTTGCTATCAGTGGAGCCGATTCCCGGACCGCGGTTAATGATTCAGTTGGTGGGAAAAGCCAGCTGGTTTCCGTAGTCGCAGCCTTACTCATCGGTATCGTAGTGGTATTTTTCACTCAGCCATTACAATTTATTCCGGTATCTGCATTAGGTATTGTTCTAATGTATGCATCGTGGTCATTGATTGACTTACGTGGGCTATGGAACCTGAGGCGAAGAAATAAACAGGCATTTCGCCTGGCCTTCTTCACGTTTGGCTGTGTGTTAATTATCGGCGTTATTCAGGGGATCGGCCTTGCGGTGTTGCTTGGCCTGCTACAGTTCCTTCGCACAGTCTTTCGTCCCTCTGAGCACTTACTGGGTACTGACGAAAATGGAATGATTCACTCATTAGGTAATACAACCGATATTAAAATGGTCCCGGGCGTGCTGATGTATCGATTTAACTCGCCGTTGACCTATTTTAATGTGGCTTATTTTAAACGCCGGGTATTGAACTTAGTTGATGGTGCAGCGTTACAACCTAAATGGGTGATTATTGATGCCGTGGCTTGCTTCACCTATTCAGATATCAGTGTCCTGGCAACCATTAATGAGTTAAAGCGTGACCTGAAAGGTCGACAGATTACGTTAATCCTTGCGGGCAGGAAAACGGAATTAACGCGCTGGTTTAAAGATAGTCGGCCAACAATGAATGATGATGACATGATTCTGGCGCCAGATCTTTATCTTGCTCTCCGGTACATTCAAAGCAAAGAGAGTGCGAGTGAGGGTGAATCAGGCGGCGATGTATAACTAAACCTTGGTTAAAGGCTTGTAATTCCTGCTTTTGGTACAGGGCTGCTGTTGCAGCCCTGACCGTTTTAAACTTCAATCGATTCAGAGATCGCTAACGCATCATCGACTTCAAGATACAGATAATGGACTGTGCTTTCCCCTCATCAGTGAAAAGAAGGCTAGGTTTTGGCGTCGTAATTCTGGTACGAGCAAGAGGCGAAAGTAACAATTATGATAGCCTCAAAAAAGCGTATCAGGATATCTATATGCGGAATTTAACCAAAAACATGCATAGCTTCCAACTGCTCTGTTTTCATTTGATTGCAAGATGATAAAAATTTATCTTTAAAATCTGGTGGGGGAGTTCTTAATTGATGAATTGCCTCTTTATTTACTTCTATCTCCCGTAATTGTGCAATTGTACTACTACGAATCGATGAGAGAAAAAAACCACCTGCATTCTCTTTATTGCTCTCTATATAATTAGTGAGTATTTTAGATGACGCCTGAACTGCTTTTTCCTCAGAAAAGCCTAAAGTAAAGCGAGAGTAGATCACATTGTATTGGTATAGACATGCTGCTTCAGCCATTTTTTTAGCTTGCTCTCTTGGGGAAAGCTCACTTGCCCACGACTGGGAAGTGATGAGCAATATAAGCAGTAATAATCGTATTTTCACGTGTAGAATCCATATCCATTAGAAGACAATATTTAAACCTATCTTGCGTG
This sequence comes from Lelliottia nimipressuralis, assembly GCF_004402045.1. Taxonomy (GTDB): domain Bacteria; phylum Pseudomonadota; class Gammaproteobacteria; order Enterobacterales; family Enterobacteriaceae; genus Enterobacter; species Enterobacter chinensis. The sequence continues at coordinate 436,620 of NZ_SOMG01000030.1, forward strand.
ACCTTGACAACAACCGCTTCTGACACGCAGGGAACATTCACAATTGCTACCACCGAGGCTTAACTACTGACGGCACTGGACAGTGAGATGATCCTGTCCATAGCAGGTTGCTCCGCTGTGGATGCACAATCTGTAGTGCGAACATCTGGCCAACAGCGAGGAGCAGGCCTTGAGTGCTATTCATTCCCATCGGCGCAATAAAAGATGGCGACTACAAATAAATAAATTCATATTTCACAATGTAAGTTCCAATCTTATTAACACGAGCTGTTACCCATACTCCTGTCATTCCCTGCTTACGGTGACTGTGCAGATATTCTTTGTTGGTACAAAGCTGTATCCATCTGTTAGTATTCTGATCTTTTAACCAGAGACCAGCTTCACAATGTCCATGCTTACCTCGCGATGGTCCCGGGAAGACAACCTCATATTCAGATTCATAGCCAATTATTTTGTCCGGAAAGAGATAGACATAAATATCATAACAATTTAAGCTCAATAAAAACCCAAGGAAAAAACCACTAAAGAAAACATTGGCAAAGTATTTTAATGTTTGGTTAAAAGCGTGCACAAAAAAGGTTCGTATAACAAAAAGGGTTCCGATCAATACTCCAAAGTAGATATACGTCTTCCATTCAGGAACCGATTTTTGTAAAATCGTATTATTGGAGATGCTTGATACCCATGACATATACCAGATCCATGCACCGAGAATGCTAAATATCACGGCTGTTATGAGTAATCTTTTTAGTTTGTTCTCGGAGTGATGATTTTCAGTCATTTTTTTAATTTGTATGTATCAAACGATAGCATAGACCTTTCAAGGTAAGGTCATTATATATTATTTATATTAATATGCCTCCTGTTTCGATATGAATTTTTAAACGTCCTCTTCTGAGCGTAGCTTGCTCGCCACCAGCAAGCAAGCCACAACCCTTAGCGATACAGCGTCTTTTCCGCAACAGGAATAACCAACCCGGATCGCCAGTCCGCCAGCGTTAGCTGCGCAAGCCTGCCCAGCGCGGTATAAAACGGGTGCCCGGCCTTGTCGACAAATACCGACAGGAAGCGGGTGCTCCACGGCAGTATATGCCACGCCAGAAGCCGATCGCATTCCGACTCGCGGCCATTCTCGGCCAGCCACGCCGCCAGCAGCAGCAACGTGCCGAAATGATCTTCCGGTTCATTCTGCTGCATCTCAAAAGCAATGCTGTTCTCGCGCATCCACTGGCGTAGCGCGAGGGTTGAGTCGCCAAACAGCACGGATTCGCGGTCAAGCCAGACGGAACCCCATGGCGGAGCGGGCAGGGCATAAGGGCCAATAAACAGCCGTTGCCAGGCGTCCGTCAGCGGCTCATCGGCAGGCGCGGCAAAGGTTTCGGCAACGGGTTGCAGCATTTCCGGCGGCAGGGGCCAGTCCTGAACCCAGTCGCCAGCGGTGAGGGCCTGCACCAGCGGCGCAGCCTGCTCGCTGTCGGGTGCAAAATAAAACAGCGCGCCCAGTACGCGGGCGCTAAACGCGAACGATTCACGCTGTGAGACGTCTTTCATTACATCTTCCTTGTTCGCGCGGATGACGCCCGCGCGACTGTGTTAAACCAATTTATAGACCATAGAATAAACCACGGTCATGCGCTTCACTTTCTAGACCTTCTCGATCTGCACCAGATTGGTGTGCTGCGGGTTGCCTTTTGCCAGCGGGGACGGGCGGTGCGTGGTCAGGGTATTGATGCATGACCCGTGGTCGATGCGGTCGCCGTTCATATTGGCGTCGTGCCAGGCGCCCTGGCCCATGGCGCTCACGCCGGGCATGATGCGTGGCGTGACTTTCGCTTCAATTCGCACCTCACCGTGGTCGTTAAAGACGCGCACCGTATCGCCGTTTTTAATGCCGCGTTTTTCGGCATCAACAGGATTAAGCCAGACCTCCTGACGGCAGGCCGCTTTCAGCACGTCGACGTTGCCGTAGCTCGAGTGGGTACGGGCTTTGAAGTGGAAGCCAAACAGCTGCAGCGGAAATTGCGCGCGTTCGGGCGCATCCCAGCCGTCAAAGGTCGAGGCGTAGACGGGCAGAGGGCTGATGGTTTCATCTTTTGCCAGCTCCCAGGTGGCCGCAATCTCCGCCAGCTTGCTGGAGTATATTTCAATCTTGCCCGATGGCGTTTTCAGCGGATTAGCTTCCGGGTTCTCGCGGAATTTTTTATAGGCCACAAAGTGCCCGTTCGGATCTTTGCGCTTATAAATGCCCATTTTTTTCAGCTCGTCATACGACGGCAGTTTGGGATCTTTTTCGAGCATTTTGGCATACAGATACTGCAGCCACTGTTCCTGCGTGCGTCCTTCGGTGAATTTCTGATGGATATCCGGGCCGAGGCGTTTCGCCACTTCGCTCATGATCCAGTAGATGGGCTTGCGCTCAAACTTCGGCGCGGTCACGGGCTGGAGGAAAATCAGGTAGCCCATGTTCCCGGCGTAATCGTTAGGAATGATGTCTTCCTGCTCGACGGTCATCAGGTCCGGCAGCACGATATCGGCGTACTTCGCTGACGATGTCATGAAGTTATCGATGACGACGATCGTTTCGCACTTACTTTCATCCTGCAGGATATCGTGGGTTTTATTAATATCGGAGTGCTGGTTGATGATGGTGTTGCCCGCGTAGTTCCAGATGAACTTAATCGGCACATCCAGCTTATCCTTGCCGCGCACGCCGTCGCGCAGGGCGGTCATCTCCGGCCCACGGGCGATAGCGTCCGTCCAGCTAAAGCAGGATATTTGCGTTTTGACCGGATTATCCGGCAGCGGCATACGCTCGATGGTGATGGTGTACGTCGACTCACGCGCGCCACTGTTACCGCCGTTGATGCCTACGTTTCCGGTGAGGATAGGCAGCATCGCGATCGCGCGGGACGTCAGTTCTCCGTTCGCCTGACGCTGTGGCCCCCAGCCCTGGCAGATATACGCCGGTTTGGCGGAGCCAATCTCGCGCGCAAGCTTAATGATGCGATCGGCGGGTATGCCCGTAATGCGGGAGGCCCACTCAGGGGTTTTCGCCGTATTGTCCTCGCCCTGGCCGAGAATATATGCTTTATAGTGACCGTTAGCGGGCGCGCCTTCCGGCAGCGTTTTTTCGTCGTAGCCAACGCAGTATTTATCCAGGAACGGCTGGTCGACCAGGTTTTCGTCGATCAATACCCACGCGATACCCGCTACCAGCGCGGCATCGGTACCCGGGCGGATCGGGATCCATTCATCTTCGCGCCCGGCGGCGGTATCGGTGTAACGCGGGTCGATAACGATCATGCGGGCGTTAGAGCGCTCGCGAGCCTGCTCCAGATAGTACGTAATCCCGCCGCCGCTCATGCGCGTTTCAGCCGGGTTATTGCCGAACATGACCACCAGTTTGGTATTTTCTATATCAGACGTGCTGTTGCCGTCGTTGCTGCCGTAGGTGTAGGGCATCGCGCAGGCGATTTGCGCCGTGCTGTAGGTGCCGTAGTGGCTCAGGAAACCGCCGTAGTAGTTCATCAGGCGCGCCACCAGTGACGCATAAGGAGAGGAGCGGGTGATGTTGCCGCCGACAATGCCGGAGGAGTAGTTAATGTAAACCGCTTCGTTGCCGTATTTAGCCACCACGTCTTTCAGGCTGGCGGTGATAGCGTTTAGCGCTTCATCCCATGTGATGCGCTCGAACTTGCCTTCACCGCGTTTGCCCACGCGTTTCATCGGGTAGTTCAGACGGTCAGGATGGTTAATGCGACGGCGAATAGAGCGTCCGCGCAGGCAGGCGCGCACCTGATGGTTACCGTAAATATCCTCGCCGGTGTTGTCCGTTTCGACCCAGTACACTTCGTCGTCCCGAACGTGCAGCCGCAATGCGCAGCGGCTGCCGCAGTTGACCGAGCAGGCGCCCCAGACCACTTTATCTTCGGCAGCGTTCATGGCGTTTTGCACCGCAGCGGCAGCGCTTTTCACGCCAAAGGGCAACGACAAACCGCCGGCGGCAAGCGCCAGAGAACCTATGGCAGTAGATTTTACGAGTGTTCGACGGCTAATTCCGCCGTGATGATCGACCTCAGACATGGCTCACCCCAACATTGAGATTACGTATTATTTTTCCCGTAATTACAACCGGGCTAATGATGGGGTGAGTGTTACTTATTTGGGGGTATTAGATCTTAATCCTCATCAAATCAATGGGGATTGAGGGTAAATTACTGAGCGTCCGCAGCCCCGGAGCCTGTTCGGGTATACAAAATTTTAAAGGTGTCGTTGGCACAATGGCCCACCACCTGCGTGCCCGGCTGGTCGGCCTGGTCGTTTGGCACAATGCTCAGCGTAAAACCTGATTCCGGCACGCCGTTGTTGATAATTTTCTGCTGAATGTCGCTTTTCACGCGCTCGCAGGAGTCCGGTGCCGCCAGTGCGGCCGTTGAGGCGCTCATTAACAGCAGGGCGGTAATCCAGGGTAACCGTTTCATCTGTAGCTCCTTTTCTCTGTGTGTAGATTAATTTTAGCAGGCTTCGTGTAAACAACTGTATTTGCTAATATGATTGGGAATAATCTCCCTGTACGGTAACAAATGTGAAGAAATACGCAGCGATAACGCTACTGGCAGCAGCACTGGTGGGGTGCGACAACAACTCCGCGCCGCTGTCGTTTACGCCCGAGATGGCGAGCTTTTCGAACGAGTTTGATTTTGATCCTCTGCGCGGCCCGGTCAAAGATTTTACCCAGACGCTGTTTAACGAGAAGGGTGAAGTGTCCAAACGGATCGCCGGTACCGTGTCGGCGGAAGGCTGTTTCGATACGCTCGAATTGCATGATCTGGAGGCCAATACTGGCGTCGCGCTGGTGCTGGATGCCAATTACTACCTCGATGCGGAAACCCAGCAGCGGAAAGTGAAACTGCAGGGGAAATGCCAGCTGGCCGAACTGCCGTCAGCCGGTGTCACGTGGGATACCGACGATAACGGTTTTGTGGTGGCGGCGCACGGCAAAGAGATGGAAGTGAAGTACCGCTACGATGCGGATGGCTACCCGCTGGGCAAAACCACCGTCTCCGGGGATCAGCATCTGTCCGTCCAGGCAACGCCGTCTAAAGACGTTCGCAAAAGAATGGATTACTCGGCAGTCAGCATGCTGAACGACAAGCCGCTGGGCAACGTGACGCAGAGCTGCGACTACGATCGCCACAATAATCCGGTGAGCTGCGATCTGACCATCACGGACGATAGCGTCAAACCCGCCGTTGAGCGCAAGTACACCATCAAAAACACGATTGAATATTACTGAGAGTAAAGCCGCGCAGGTTACTGCGCGGTAGGTTTCAGCAGGCTGGCACCTGACGGCTTGTGCCCGGCCAGGTGCTGGTGCTGGAAGATGCACATGCGAATGGTATTGCGGTATTCACCGTTGATAAAGAACTCGTGAATCAGCTCACCTTCCACCATAAAGCCCAGCTTGCGGTAGATATGGATCGCTTTCTCGTTCTCTTTGTCCACAATCAGGTAAAGCTTGTAGAGATTCAGAACGTTGAATCCGTAATCCATTGCCAGCTTCGCCGCCCGTGAGGCGAGGCCTTTTCCCTGATGCTCAGGGGAGATGATGATCTGGAACTCCGCCCGGCGGTGAACATGGTTGATTTCAACCAGCTCCACAAGACCGGCTTTTTCGCCTTCACACTCCACCACAAAACGACGTTCACTTTGATCGTGAATGTGCTTGTCGTAGAGATCGGACAGCTCGACAAAGGCCTCGTAAGGCTCTTCGAACCAGTAGCGCATCACGCTGGCATTGTTGTCGAGCTGGTGGACAAAGCGCAGGTCTTCACGCTCCAGCGGACGGAGCTTAATGTCGCAGGGAGCCGACATTATGGAGCTACCGTGCGGCCAGTGCGGCGATCCAGGCAGCGCAGGGTGTTAGGCTCCCAGTAGGCATTGACGTTTGCACTTTGCTGACACTTATCGCGTGCGTCAAAAGCGACATCTTCTTTGTCCCACTCTTTTTCAGCACGTTTATTGACCTTCTGACGAAGGTTGCGGGTGTCATTCCATTGTTCTTTGTCCATGGCGGCGTTCTGGCGGCTTTGCGCGCTGTCACCAGACTCAATGACGAGTTTGCTGGTTTCCGCTGACGCGGAGGCGGCGAAGGCGAACGATGACAGCGCCAGCAGGGCTGTCAGACAAAGGCGTTTGCTTAATGTGGTCATAGCGTTTCCTTTTAAATGGGTGCAGATAATCAAGTTACCCCGTACAGATTCTACACTAAAGCAAAATGACGGCATACCCGCGGAGCAAGTATGGAAAAGTAAAGGACATCATCAGGTATGATGTTTAAATAAATCCTCACCTGATGTGAAATATGCTTAAAACGACGCTGCTTTTTTTTGCCACCGCGCTATGCGAAATCATCGGCTGCTTCCTGCCCTGGCTCTGGCTGAAGAAGGGGGGAAGCGTATTGCTGCTGATCCCGGCGGGTGTCGCGCTGGCCCTGTTTGTCTGGCTGTTAACGCTGCATCCGGCGGCCAGTGGGCGCGTTTACGCGGCTTACGGTGGCGTCTATGTTTGTACTGCGCTGCTGTGGTTACGCGTGGTGGACGGCGTCAAACTCAGCGCGTACGACTGGGCCGGCGCGCTGATTGCCCTGTGCGGTATGCTGATTATTGTGGCGGGATGGGGGCGGGCCTGACCCCCCGGATTTTGTGATCGTTAGCTGATTTTATGATCATTATACTTGTATGGTAGTAGGGTTGATGGGTAAATTTCCAGCATCACAACGAACGATGTAAGGAAAGGAATTATGAAGATTGTCGCGGCTGACGTGTTTGTTACTTGCCCGGGGCGGAACTTTGTCACCCTTAAAATTACCACCGATGAAGGGATTGTCGGGCTTGGCGATGCCACGCTGAACGGACGCGAACTCTCGGTTGCTTCTTATCTGAAAGATCACCTTTGCCCTCAACTGATTGGCCGCGATGCGCACCGCATCGAAGATATCTGGCAGTTTTTCTATAAAGGTGCCTACTGGCGTCGCGGACCGGTCACCATGTCGGCCATCTCCGCCGTGGATATGGCGCTGTGGGACATCAAAGCCAAAGCCGCCAACATGCCGCTCTACCAGCTGCTGGGCGGTGCCTCCCGTGAAGGGGTGATGGTCTATTGCCACACCACCGGTCACACCATCGACGATGTGCTGGAAGATTACGCCCGTCATAAAGAGATGGGCTTTAAGGCGATCCGCGTGCAGTGCGGCGTGCCGGGCATGAAAACCACCTACGGAATGGCCAAAGGCAAAGGGCTGGCCTACGAGCCTGCGACAAAAGGCGACTGGCCGGAAGAGCAGCTCTGGTCTACAGAAAAATACCTCGATTTCACACCGAAGCTGTTCGACGCGGTGCGCAGTCAATTCGGCTTCAATGAACATCTTCTGCACGACATGCACCATCGCCTGACGCCGATTGAAGCGGCGCGTTTCGGCAAGAGCATCGAAGATTTCCGCATGTTCTGGATGGAAGACCCGACGCCTGCGGAAAACCAGGCGTGCTTCCGTCTTATCCGCCAGCATACCGTCACGCCGATTGCGGTGGGCGAAGTGTTTAACAGCATCTGGGACTGCAAGCAGCTCATTGAAGAGCAGCTTATCGACTATATCCGCACCACCATTACCCATGCGGGCGGCATCACCGGGATGCGTCGCATCGCAGACTTCGCTTCGCTCTACCAGGTGCGTACCGGTTCACACGGCCCGTCAGATCTGTCGCCTGTGTGCCACGCGGCCGCGCTGCATTTCGACCTGTGGGTGCCGAACTTTGGCGTGCAGGAATATATGGGCTATTCCGAACAAATGCTTGAAGTCTTCCCGCACAGCTGGCGGTTTGATAACGGCTATATGCATCCGGGCGATAAGCCGGGTCTGGGCATTGAGTTTGATGAAAAACTGGCAGCGAAGTATCCGTACGATCCTGCCTATCTGCCGGTGGCCCGTCTTGAAGACGGCACGCTGTGGAACTGGTAAACGAGGAGCGAACGATGAAAAGCGTAGTGATTCAACAGCCGAACCAGCTGGTCATTGAAGAGCGACCACTCCCGCTGCCGGGCGCGGGTGAAGTGCGCGTCAAGGTTAAACTGGCCGGAATTTGCGGTTCAGACAGCCACATCTACCGCGGGCATAACCCGTTTGCGAAGTATCCACGCGTCATCGGCCATGAGTTTTTTGGCGTGATTGATGCCGTGGGTGAGGGCGTCGACAGCGCGCGTCTGGGACAGCGCGTTTCGGTCGATCCGGTGATCAGCTGCGGGCACTGCTACCCTTGCTCCGTCGGTAAGCCTAACGTTTGCACCTCGCTGGTGGTGCTGGGTGTTCACCGTGACGGCGGTTTCAGCGAATATGCGGCAGTGCCCGCTAAAAATGCCTGGCCCATCCCGGACGCGATCCCGGATAAACACGCCGTTATGGTTGAACCCTTCACCATTGCCGCCAACGTGACGGGGCAGGCCAGTCCTGTTGAACAGGACGTTGCGCTGATTTACGGCGCGGGCCCGATGGGGCTGGTCACCGTGCAGGCGCTGAAAGGCGTCTATAAGGTGAAGCAGGTTATCGTAGTTGACCGCATCGATGAACGCCTGAAAATGGCTCAGCGCAGCGGTGCGGACTGGGTGTTGAATAACGGCGAGCAGTCGTTGCAGGCCGCGCTGGACGAAAAAGGCATCAAACCGACGTTAATCATTGATGCCGCCTGCCATCCGACAATTTTGCAGGAGGCGGTAACCCTGGCTTCTCCGGCGGCGCGCATCGTGCTGATGGGCTTCTCCAGCGAGCCGAGCCAGGTCGTTCAGCAGGGCATCACCGGCAAAGAGCTGTCGATATTCTCCTCGCGCCTGAATGCCAATAAATTCCCGGTCGTGATCGACTGGCTGGAAAAGGGGCTGATCGACCCGGAAAAACTGATCACCCATACCTTTGACTATCACCACGTTACAGACGCCATCGAACTGTTTGAGAAAGACCAGCGGCAGTGCTGCAAAGTGTTACTCACGTTCGGCCAATAATCATATAAGCGGTTAAGAGCCTGCGCAGACAGGCTCTATGTGGTACGCATCTTACCTTTTAGAGATAGCCATTATGACGCAAGCACAACCTCAAAGAACCACCTCCGATCTGGTGAAAGCCGCCGTTTCCGGCTGGCTGGGAACCGCCCTGGAGTTTATGGACTTTCAGCTTTACTCCCTGGGGGCCGCCCTGGTCTTCCATGAGATCTTCTTCCCGGAACAGTCTGCCGCGATGGCGCTGATCCTGGCGATGGGAACCTACGGCGCAGGCTATATTGCGCGCATCGTCGGGGCCTTTATCTTCGGACGAATGGGCGACAGCATTGGCCGTAAGAAGGTGCTGTTTATCACCATCACCATGATGGGGATCTGCACCACGCTGATTGGCGTCCTGCCGACCTATGCGCAAATCGGTATTTTTGCCCCCGTTCTGCTGGTGACGCTGCGTATTATTCAGGGGCTGGGTGCCGGGGCCGAGATCTCCGGGGCCGGGACCATGCTGGCGGAGTACGCGCCGAAAGGTAAACGCGGAATCATCTCCTCGCTGGTGGCGATGGGCACTAACTGCGGGACGCTGAGCGCAACGGCGATCTGGGCGGTGATGTTCTTTGCCCTCGACCGTGAAGAGCTGATTGCCTGGGGCTGGCGCGTGCCGTTCCTGGCAAGCGTGGTGGTGATGATCTTTGCCATCTGGCTGCGTATGAACCTGAAAGAGAGCCCGGTCTTTGAGAAAGTGAACGATGCACAAACCGTGCATCCGGACACCTCACTGGGTTCAATGGTAAAAAGTAAATCCTTCTGGCTGGCGACCGGCCTGCGGTTTGGTCAGGCGGGTAACTCGGGTCTGATTCAGACCTTCCTCGCCGGGTATCTGGTCCAGACGCTGCTGTTCGATAAAGCCATCCCTACCGACGCGCTGATGATCAGCTCCATTCTCGGGTTTATCTCCATCCCGCTGTTGGGCTGGCTTTCCGATAAAGTCGGACGCCGTCTGCCTTACATTATCCTCAATATCTCCGCCATTCTTCTCGCGTACCCGATGCTGTCGATTATCGTCGATAAGAGCTATGCGCCGGGGACGATCATGCTCTCTATCATCGTTATTCATAACTTCGCCGTGCTGGGGCTGTTTGCCCTGGAAAATATCACCATGGCCGAGATGTTTGGTTCGCGAAATCGCTTTACCCGCATGGCTATCTCAAAAGAGGCGGGCGGTCTGGTGGCTGTGGGCTTTGGTCCGGTGCTGGCGGGGATCTTCTGCAATATGACCGGCTCCTGGTGGCCGATTGTTGTCATGCTGGTTGCCTACTCCATGATTGGGCTGATCTCTGCGATCCTGATGCCAGAGGTGCGGGACCGTGATTTGAGCGCAGCGGAAGACGCAGCGGAGAACGCCCCAAAAGAGCCTGCGGCCTATGGCGCTGTCTCCTCGCGACGCTAATGGTTTATAGCTTGCGTGACTTGTCACACAACTTTATCTTTATGTCACACCACATGACCAAAAGTTAACATAAATCAAAATCTCAAACGGCAGTATCAGTATGGTTGATGGCAGATATTTTTTACTCCAGCTGCCATTCTAGTTGGTGTAGTCAGCAGGCGCTGCCGCTTAAGATAAGAGCGGCAGCGAACCACAGCTTTCTAATTGATGAGTCTTAATCATGGAAAACACGTTATTACAGGCCAGGGCGACGCTGCCTCAGTACGATCGTAACAGCCTTAAAGCACGCATTGTTCATTTAGGGTTTGGCGCATTTCACCGCGCACATCAGGCGGTGTATGCCGACATTCTCGCGGCTGAGCAGGGCAGCGACTGGGGCTACTGTGAGGTTAACCTGATTGGCGGCGAGCAGCAGATTGCCGATCTTAACGCGCAGGATAAACTCTATACCGTGGCGGAAATGTCCGCCGATGCGTGGACATCCCGCGTGGTTGGCGTGGTCAAAAAGGCGCTGCATGCGCAGGTTGACGGGCTTGAGACCGTGCTGGCCGCGATGTGCGAACCGCAGGTGGCGATTGTCTCGCTGACTATCACCGAGAAAGGGTACTGCCACTCCCCGGCAACCGGGCAACTGATGCTCGATCACCCGTTTATTGTTGCCGACCTGCAAAACCCGCACCAGCCAAAATCCGCGCCGGGCGTGGTCGTGGAAGCGCTGGCGCGACGCAAAGCGGCTGGCCTGCCTGCGTTTAGCGTAATGTCCTGCGACAACATGCCGGAGAACGGCCACGTGATGCGCAATGTGACCTGCGCTTACGCCCGCGCGGTAGACGGTGAGCTGGCGGACTGGATCGAAGCCCACGTTACCTTCCCGTCAACCATGGTGGATCGCATCGTGCCCGCAGTTACTCCCGATACGCTGGATAAAATCGAACAGCTGACCGGCGTGCGCGATCCCGCAGCGGTGGCCTGCGAACCGTTCCGCCAGTGGGTGATCGAAGATAACTTTGTCGCAGGGCGCCCCGAATGGGAAAAAGCCGGCGCCGAGCTGGTGTCAGACGTCATTCCGTTTGAAGAGATGAAGCTGCGCATGCTCAACGGCAGCCACTCATTCCTGGCGTACCTGGGCTATCTGGCGGGGTATCAGCATATCAACGAGTGTATGGAAGATGAGCACTACCGCGTCGCCGCTCACGCTCTGATGCTTAACGAGCAGGCACCAACCTTAAAAGTGAAAGGCGTCGATTTAGCACGCTATGCCGAACTCCTGATTGCCCGCTACAGCAACCCGGCCCTGCGCCACCGTACCTGGCAAATCGCGATGGACGGCAGCCAGAAGCTCCCGCAGCGTATGCTGGATTCCGTACGATGGCACCTGGTGCATCAGAAACCTTTCCCGCTGCTGGCGCTGGGTGTGGCAGGGTGGATGCGCTATGTCGGCGGCGTGGATGAGCAGGGTAACGCCATTGACGTGAGCGATCCGCAGCTGGCGGTGATTCAGGCGGCGGTGAAGGGAAGCGCGGAAGGGGAAAGTCGGGTCAACGCACTGCTCGGCATCGAGGCCATCTTTGGCAAAGAGTTACCGCGGGAAGCGAAATTTGTTGATGCGGTGATGAAGGCGTACCAGATGTTACTGCAAAAGGGCGCAAAAGCGACCGTGGCTCATTACGTGTCTCAACGGTAATTCAGCACATGCCGCCGTTTGCGGCGGCATGTCTGCGCACGGCTTAGTGCATACCCAGGCGAATCAGCTCGATCGGTTCGAACTTACCTTCGCATCCTTCCACTTCAACCGTTTTACTACGACGCACCTGCTCGGCACTGAGGCCGTCGCTGTGGATCGCTTTAATCACGCCGAACTGGTTTGTGCCGCTAATCATGACGCGGCTGCCAGTGGTGATTGCATTGCGGTTACGGTCGTATGTCATCATGGTATTTTCTCCTCTCTAACCTGTTCGTTACGGCGCTATTTCAGGTGTGCCGTTCACGGGGCATATAAATACGCTTGTCCGCGCTTCATGTTTTTGTTTTTGATCAAACTCACACTTTTTTCTTTATTGTGTCTGGCGCTGACGGTTCACGACGGTAATTTACAAACCCGACAGTTATTTTCTTTAATTCATAGTTTCGACAGGGAAGCGTTGAGGATTGGTTTATATTCCTGATGTCATGCTGGGTTCAGGAAATAACCCTTTCATCGGAATAAGGAGTCAGGCTTATGTATAAGAAGATTTTGATGCCTGTTGATGTGTTTGAAATGGATTTGAGCGACAAAGCGGTGCGCCACGCGGCCAATCTGGCGAAGGCAGAGGGCGCGTCGATTACCCTGGTCAATATTCTGCCTGCCAGCAGTCGGTCTCTGCTGCGGGGATTCAATGCCGATATTAAAAAGTTTGAAGAGTATATGACCGCAGAGTCCGGGAAGAAAATGAACGAGCTTAAAAGGCTGTTCGATATCTCCCCTGAAAATATTCACAGCATGGTTCGCTTTGGCAACGTCCGCGATGAAATCATCAAGCTCAGCAAAGAGGGGGAATATGACGTCATTGTCATCGGGTCAAAAAATCCGAGCATCACTACGCATCTGCTGGGTTCAAATGCCGAAACAATCCTGCGCTACGCCACTATTCCGGTGTTAGTCGTTCGCTAACCCTGTCGCCGCGCCCGAAAGGGGGCGGCGTAATATTACTCTTCGCTAAACCACTCGCTATTTTCCTGACGAATAAGCTGCACGGACTCGCTAATTTCCTGCAGGTGCAGCGTCATCGCTTTTTCCACGCCGTCCTGGTCACGCTTTTCAAGCGCGCTGAAAATATCATGATGCTGTCGGAGCAACATTTCCGGCGGGGAGACGTGATCGAGACTCATGTAACGCACGCGGTCGATGGTGGCCTTGATGTTTTCGATGGTGTCCCAGGCCAGCTGGCAATCCGCAATTTGCGCCAGTTTCTGGTGGAACTCATCATCAAGCTGGAAGAAGTCATTGAGCTGCTTGCGGTCAATCGCAATACGCTGCTGATGCAGGTTCTGCTCCAGCAGGTAGCACTGGTTGTCGTTGATGAGCGTTGCAGCACGGCGCGCCACCGCGCATTCAATGGCCTGGCGAACAAAACATCCGTTACGTACCTGAGAAAGTGAAATTTTATTCACATAGCTGCCGCGCTGCGGGCGGATTTGAATCAGACCATTTTCCGCAAGCTTAATAAACGCTTCACGCACCGGCTGACGGGATACATCAAAACGCACGGACACTTCTTTTTCAGAAAGCGGTGTTCCCGGCGGGATCAGGCAATGGACAATATCACGTCGCAAAATGCGATAGATTTGCTGGTTTACGGGCTGGGTGGGATTAAGTTGCGATTCAGCGGCCATGAGTTGTCATTTCTCAGAGAGTTAGCCTGAACATACTACCATTCTTTTATGACCCGAAACAGACCCGGCCCGCAGGCCGGGAAGGGCACATTTAGCCACGATGGACGCTAAGTCCGCCAAAACTCTGGCTGACTGGCATCATTTCTACGGTATTGATGTTGACGTGCTTTGGCAGCGTCGCCACCCACCAGACCGTTTCGGTGACATCTTCCGGCGTCAGCGCGTTCGCATTTTCGTAGGTCTTGCCCGCTTTTGCGTCATCGCCTTTGAAGCGGACGTTGGAAAATTCAGTGCCACCCACCAGGCCCGGCTCGATATCGGTGACGCGAATGGCAGTGCCGTGCAGATCGGTACGCAGGTTAAGGCTAAACTGGCGCACAAATGCTTTCGTTGCGCCATAAACGTTGCCGCCCGCGTAAGGCCAGCTCCCGGCGGTGGAGCCGATATTGATAATGTGGCCGCGGTTGCGCTCGACCATGCCCGGCAGGACCGCGCGGGTCATATAGACCAGCCCTTTGTTGTTGGTGTCGATCATATTTTCCCAGTCTTCCACGCTGGCTTTATGGGCGGGCTCCATGCCCAGCGCCAGACCGGCATTGTTGACCAGCACGTCGATGGCGCGCCACTCGGCGGGCAGATTGGCAATCATCTCTTCAATGGCCGCGCGGTTACGCACATCCAGCTGCGCGGTCAGGATGCTGTCGCCTAATTCGTCTTTGAGCTCCTGCAGACGTTCCTGACGGCGACCGGTCGCAATAACCTTATGCCCGTTGGCGACGAAGCGACGCGTGATGCTTTCACCAAAACCTGCCGTTGCCCCGGTAACTAAAATAATCATCTCACTGTTCCTCAACGCTTTTTGTGTTGTACTAACATAGCACGGCCGCAGAGGGTGCGTTAAGGCAACATTTGTATGACAGCATTGCAGGGGATGGCGGCCTGGCCTACTCTGGGAGAATACCCGTACTCAGGAGTGAAAGATGACGGCCACCAATCCCTTTTTTGAAATCAGCCTGTTGCCTTACCAGGCTCCCCATTTTGATGAAATCAACGACAGCCACTATCGTCCGGCTTTCGATGAAGCCCTGCGCCAGAAGCGGGCGGACATAGACGCCATAATCTCTCAAACCGCTGCGCCAGATTTCAATAACACCGTGCTGGCGCTGGAGAAAAGCGGTGCCATGCTCTCGCGCGTCAGCAGCGTTTTCTTCGCCATGACCTCCGCGCACACTAATACGTACCTGCAGGAGCTGGAGGAACAGTTCTCCACCGAGCTTGCCGCACTGGCGAACGATATCTGGCTGAATGACGTGCTTTTCGCCCGCGTGGAGAGCGTCTGGCAGGACCGTGCCGCGCTGAACGCCGAATCACACCGGCTGGTAGAGGAGATATATCAGCGGTTTATTCTGGCCGGCGCGCGTCTGAATGAGACAGAAAAAGCCGAGCTGAAGGCGCTGAATACCGAGGCGGCCTCCCTGACCAGCCAGTTCAATCAGCGCTTGCTAGCTGCCGATAAGACGGGCGGGCTGGTGGTGGATTATGCGCACCAGCTTGATGGGCTCAGCGCCACTGAGATCGCTGACGCTGCGCAGGCTGCCGCGGAGAGAGGGCTAAACGATCGCTGGCTGATCCCGCTTCTGAACACCACCCAGCAGCCCGCGCTTTCAACGCTGCGCAATCGTCAGACGCGCGAAAACCTGTTCAACGCAGGCTGGACGCGCACTCAGAAAGGGGATGAAAACGACACCCGTGCGCTGATCCTTCGTCTGACGGCGCTGCGCGCGCGACAGGCCCGCCTGCTGGGCTTTGAGGATTACGCCAGCTGGAGCATCGCCGATCAGATGGCGAAAACTCCGGAGGCCGCGCTGGAGTTTATGCGCGGCATTGTGCCTGCCGCCCGCGCCCGCGCGGAACGCGAGCAGGCCGATATTCAGAAGGTCATTAATGACGAGCAGGGTGGTTTCACCGTGCAGGCCTGGGACTGGGCTTTTTACGCGGAGCGCGTGCGCCAGGCAAAATATGCCCTCGATGAGTCGCAAATCCGGCCCTATTTTGCGCTCAACACCGTGCTGCAGGATGGCGTATTCTGGGCGGCCAGCCAGCTGTTTGGCATCCGCTTCGTCGAGCGCTTCGATATTCCGGTTTATCACCCGGACGTCCGCGTATGGGAAATTTTCGACCATACGGGAGAAGGTATGGCGCTTTTTTACGGCGACTTCTTTGCGCGCGATTCCAAGCAGGGTGGAGCGTGGATGGGGAATTTCGTTGAGCAATCCTTCGAGTTTGCTGCCCGTCCGGTGATCTACAACGTCTGTAACTACCAAAAACCGGCTAACGGCGGCGTCGCGCTCCTCTCATGGGACGACGTGATAACCCTCTTCCACGAGTTCGGCCATACGCTGCACGGGCTGTTTGCCAGCCAGCGCTTCGCCACGCTTTCCGGCACCAATACCCCGCGTGATTTTGTTGAATTCCCGTCGCAAATCAACGAGCACTGGGCCAGCCATCCACAGGTGTTTACCCACTATGCCCGCCATTACGAAACCGGCGAACCGATGCCGGACGCGCTGCGGGAAAGCATGCTCAACGCAACGCATTTCAACAAGGGCTACGACATGACGGAGCTGCTGGGTGCCGCGCTGCTGGACATGAACTGGCACGGCATCGGTGAAGCCGTTTCGAGCGTGGAAGATTTTGAAGCGGCAGCGTTGAAAAAAGAGGGGCTCGATCTGCCGGCCGTACCGCCGCGCTACCGCAGCAGCTATTTTGCTCATATTTTTGGCGGGGGCTACGCGGCGGGGTACTACGCCTATCTGTGGACGCAGATGCTGGCGGACGACGGCTACCAGTGGTTTGTCGAGCAGGGCGGGCTGACGCGTGAAAACGGACAGAAATTCCGCGAGGCGATTTTGTCTCGTGGGAACAGCACGGATTTAGCTGAACTGTATCGCAACTGGCGCGGGCACGATCCGAAGATTGAACCGATGCTGGAGAACCGTGGGCTGAGTGAGTAGAGTCATCAGCAGCTGAAAATATAACCGGGCGTGATGCCCGGTTTTTTGTCATTTTTCTTACCTAATATTGCTGCGTCGATGGTGGGGATATTGCCGCGCGGAAAATCACGTAAATGCATTGTATGCATGTTTTTTGTTGTGTCATTTTCTGATAAGATTATTCCTAATTTTTACCGATGGAATAGGGACATGAAAAAAATAGTTGGCGTAATATTACTTTCCTTTTTACTCGCCGGTTGTGATCAACCTAAAATTGATTCATCAACTGATGACGCAATGAAATCATCTATAGCTAAAGTCAGAGAGTCACTTCCGGAGAATAAGCGGGGGGAGTTTGATAACGCTCTACAGGTGGTGGCATTCAGTAACATCAATATGGCTGATCTAATACAAAGTGACAAAGAAGACCTAAGCAAAAAGATGCGCGATTCTCTGTCTGGAAAGACTGCCGACGAAGTAATTTCATATGCTCAGAAAGTAAACGCGGAGAAAGAGCTTAAGCAGAAAGAGCAGGTGCTTCAGGAAATCAAAGGGCTGGAACAGAGAAAAGCTAACGCAGAGAAAGCCATAGAAGCGCTGAAAAAAGTCCAGGTTTTATCATCCCAACTTATCAAGGAGCCCCAGGAAGACGGTAAGCCACAACCCATAATAAAACTGGTCGTTAAAAACAATACTGATACCGTTATCTCCAGGGCATACCTTCAGGGAGTGGTTGCAGGCAGTGGGCATTCAGAACCCTGGCTGGTAAGTAATTTCTTTTACGATGTTCCTGGTGGACTTAAACCAAATGAAGAAGCCACGTGGACTCTGGCTCCGCCTAAGGATTCTGAATGGGGTCGACTTTATGTCCCAACTGATGCCGTTTTCACTGTGACCGTCGCAAGGGTAGACGGGCCTGATCGCCAGGCGTTGTTTGATGCAACAGGGTTCACAAAGAAAGATGACAGCAGGCTTGAAGATCTTAAGAAAAATAATCTTTGATTTATGACTCATAATTGACCCGCTTCGGCGGGTTTTTTTATGTTGAGAGGAAACGTGGTGAGCGAAAAATATACTGCTGGAAGAGAATGGTCGTTTAGCTATTCAACACGCTCCACATCCTTTGGTGATCTTTAGAATAACTCCGCTCGGAAACTGAAAATAAAACCGGGACAAGTATGGTGAAATAAGGTGTTTTATTCATGCACTTATTATGAATTCAAATGGATTTGAAATGTTAAAGCCTATTCCAGGGTCTATGACATGACGCCTGTAGGTGGTAAGCAGCCAGATGGAAGCGTAAAACTCTGGTAATAACCTTTACCCGTAAATTGTGTTTCGGTGGGTCGGTATTAACAAAATAACCGATTAACGCCCGGTGGCGTTGCCGCCACCGGGCAATACACGCTCACACGATTTCGTTAGGGCACGCTTCACCCTTTTCCAACTGCTGCAGGTTACCCAGCGTCGTTTCCGAAATGCTGATCAGCGCTTCGGCGGTCAGAAACGCCTGGTGCCCGGTAAACAGCACGTTATGGCAGGCAGAGAGGCGACGGAATACGTCGTCCTGGATCACATCATTAGACTTGTCTTCAAAGAACAGATCGCGTTCGTTCTCATATACGTCCATCCCCAGCGCGCCAATTTTTTGGGTCTTCAGCGCTTCGATAGCGGCCTGAGAGTCAACCAATCCGCCGCGGCTGGTGTTGATGATCATCACGCCGTCTTTCATCTGGTCAAACGCCGCCTGGTTAAGCAGGTGGTAGTTTTCCGGCGTCAGCGGGCAGTGCAGGGAGATCACGTCAGACTGCGAAAACAGGGTCGGCAGGTCGACGTACTCCACGCCCAGATCCAGCGCCGCCGCACTTGGGTACGGATCAAACGCCAGCAGACGCATGCCGAAGCCTTTCAGAATGCGCAGGGCGGCCACGCCAATTTTACCGGTCCCGATCACGCCGGCGGTTTTGCCGTACATGGTAAAGCCGGTCAGCCCTTCCAGCGAGAAGTTGGCGTCACGGGTACGCTGATAAGCGCGGTGAATACGACGGTTGAGCGACATCATCATGCCAATCGCATGTTCCGCGACCGCTTCCGGGGAGTAGGCCGGGACACGAACCACCTTCAGACCCAGCTCTTTCGCCGCGTCGAGATCCACGTTATTAAAGCCCGCACAGCGCAGGGCGATGTACTTCACCCCGTGTTTTTTCAACTCCTCCAGCACCGGACGACTGCCGTCATCGTTAACAAAGATGCAGACGCCTTCACAGCCGTGCGCCGTTTTAGCGGTTTTTTCGGACAGCAGAAAGTCGAAAAATTCAAGCTCAAACCCGTAAGCCTCGTTAACATGTTGCAGATACTTTTTGTCGTACTGCTTTGTGCTATATACCGCGAGTTTCATAAGACTTTCTCCAGTGATTTTGCATTCACGTTAGCATGATTAAAATTATCTTACAATTTCTAAAATATTATTGAATTCAATAAGTTCTATCAATTATTCTAGAGCATATGTACATCCTAACTCCATGATATTCTTACTACGAGAAAGTTCAGGCGCGAATCTGGTCCGGGATAGCCTGGGAATAAGGGCGTTGATAAAGGATGTGATAGAACGTCTGGTTGGATTACGTTAAAGAATGGCAAGCGGGCGTAAAAACTGCAATGCTTCCGGAGGCAATGGAACGACTTAACAAGTTGTTGAGTTTTTAGACAGAAAGGGAGAATGGAGCATGTCGCAACAATTTGAGTTGTCATTAACCCAGCCAATTATGCCTGTCTTGTGCTATTTCATTGTATCTATTGCTGTTTTTTTCTTGCTGTACATGGGTAAACTCAAGGTTAACAAACTCAGAAAATATCCTCTCTTCATTGCTTACACTCTGTTTGTCATAGCAATTGCAGCCGTACAAATTAACGTATTTGCCAATGGCTATGCGTTTGTGAGCGTTTTTTTGCATATCGACTTTGATCCCTGGCGTTATGACTCGGTGTATTGGGGGTCATTGATATTCGCCATGCTTTACCTTCTGGCGATGCCTCGGAACAGGTGCTAGTTTCGCAACTTAACGTTACAGCATCTATCCTTAAACCTGGCTTTGACTTCAACTGACCAGCTAAACATGCGACAATGATCGGCACTGCCGGCTTAATTCTTTCGCTAAATCAGGATATTAACTGCCCATGAAGGGTAAATACAAAGCCGCACTTGCGCTTTTACTGCTATTCATATTGTTGCCGCTGACGCTGCTGATGACGCTCGCCCAGTGGGTACCGACGCTCGCCGGGATCTGGCTGCCCGTCGGGACACGGATCGCGTTCGAAGAGAGCCCAAAGCTCACTCGTCACGCGCTGGTCATCCCCGATCTCCGCTATCTGGTTGAAGACTGCGAAATAGCGCGCATCGATAACGTGACGCTGTCACATCCAAGCCGCTGGAAACTGGATATCGGCGCGCTGGATCTTAACTCCGTCTGCCTCAGTAAAATTCCCCAGTCCGCGCCGTCAACGGTTGCCCCCAAAACGCTGGCCCAGTGGCAGGCGGTATTGCCCAATACCTGGCTCACCGTTCATCGTCTGACGCTTTCGCCCTGGCAGCAGTGGCAGGGTGAGCTTAATGCGTCGCTGACCCCGTTAAGCCAGGAGATCGCCTATAAAGGCGAGCAGGTCAGCATCAAAGGAAAACTACACGGTCAGACGCTCTCGGTGAGCCAGTTCGATATTCAGCTACCCGATCAGCCGCAGCCCATTAAACTGGTTGGGAAGTTCACGCTGCCGCTGGTTCCGGATGGTGTGCCGGTGAAAGGCCACGCGGTCGCGACCTTTAACGTGCCACAGTTAACGTCCCTGGTCGATGCCGATCTCGACTGGGAAGACAATCAGGGTCAACTGGTGGTCATGGCGAGAGACAACCCCGATCCGCTGCTCGACCTGCCGTGGCTAATCACGGCGGAACAGCTGAACATCAGTGACGGACGCTGGAACTGGGACCTTTCCGGTATGCCGCTAAGCGGGCGGGTTTCGCTTCGCGCCGATAACTGGCAGCAGGGGCTGGACAAAACCACGCTGACCGGACGACTGAACGTGCTGACGCACGGCGATGCGGGGAAAGGCAACGCCGTACTGAATATTGGGCCCGGCAGGCTCAGCATGGAAAACAGCGACATGCCGCTGCACCTGAGCGGCGAGGCGAAACAAAACGATCTCATTCTTTACGCCCGGTTGCCGGCAAAACTGACCGGCAGCCTGTATGAACCGCAGCTTGCCTTTGAACCGGGTGCGCTGCTCCGCTCGCGCGGGCGCATCATCAACTCACTCGACATCGATGAAATCCGCTGGCCGCTGGCGGGCGTGAAGCTCACGCAGAAGGGGGTGGACGGTCGTTTACAGGCTATTCTGCGCGCCCATGAAAACGAGATGGGTGATTTTGAACTCCACCTGGACGGCCAGGCCAACGACTTTTTACCCGACAACGGCCTGTGGCAGTGGCGTTACTGGGGTAAAGGTGGTTTTACGCCGATGAATGCCCGCTGGGATGTCGCCGGAAAAGGCGAGTGGCGCGACAAGCTTATCGAGCTGACGGCGCTCTCCACCGGTTTTGACAAGCTTCAGTACGGCACGATGGACGTCAGCAAGCCGCGCCTGGTGCTGGATCGGCCGGTGCGCTGGTTCCGCGACCCTGAAAAGCCGAGCTTCAGCGGCGCGCTGTCGCTCAATGCCGGGCAAACCCGTTTCTCCGGCGGTAGCTTTTTACCGCCGTCGGTCCTGACCTTCAGCGTTGACGGTACCGACCCGACGATATTCCAGTTTAAGGGAGACCTCCATGCGGACAAAATCGGCCCGGTGCAGGTGAACGGCCGCTGGGATGGCGTACGTCTTCGCGGGCAGGCCTGGTGGCCGAAACAGTCGCTCACCGTATTCCAGCCTTTGATCCCGCCGGACTGGAAAATGACGCTGCGTGACGGGGAACTCTATGCGCAGATCGCCTTCTCGGCGGCGGCCGATCAGGGCTTTGAAGCGGGTGGGCACGGGGTGCTGAAAACCGGCAGCGCCTGGATGCCAGATAACCAGATCAACGGCGTCGATTTTGTGCTGCCGTTCCGCTTTAGCGAAGGGACCTGGTCTCTCGGCACGCGCGGCCCGGTCACGTTGCGCATTGGCGAAGTCGTAAACCTGGTGACAGCACGCAATATTACCGCCGACTTACAGGGGGACTATCCCTGGACGGAGGACAATCCGCTGCTGCTCACCAACGTGAAGGTGGAAGCCCTCGGCGGGAAGATCACTATGCAGCAGCTGAGGATGCCGCAGCACGATCCGGCCCTGCTGCGCGTGGACAATATCTCCTCGAGCGAACTGATTAGCGCCGTTAATCCGAAACAGTTTACCATGTCGGGCCCGGTCAGCGGGGCGCTGCCGTTCTGGCTGGACAATGAAAAATGGATCATTAAAGATGGCTGGCTGACCAACCCGGGTCCCATGACGCTGCGCATCGACAAAGACACGGCGGACGCCATCGTGAAAGATAATATGGTGGCGGGTGCTGCAATTAACTGGCTCCGCTATATGGAAATTTCGCGTTCGTGGACGAGAATCAATTTAGATAACCTGGGTGAATTAACCATGCAGGCGACCATCAAGGGGACCAGCCGCGTGGATGGCAAAAGCAGCTCCGTCAATCTGAACTATACCCATGACGAGAATGTCTTTACCCTCTGGCGCAGCCTGCGTTTTGGAGACAACCTGCAAACCTGGTTTGAGCAACATGCGGCGATACCTGCTCCCCGCAGTTCGACTGGCAAGGAAAGTGAGGAACAACAATGAAAATGAGGGCTAGTGTGCTCACCGTTGCCGCTGCCGCGCTACTGAACGGCTGTACGCCGCGCATTGAAGTCGCTGCACCGAAGGAGCCGATTACCATCAATATGAATGTCAAAATCGAACATGAGATCCATATTAAGGTCGATAAAGACGTTGAAACCCTGCTGAAATCGCGCAGCGATCTGTTCTGAGGACGCCATGAAACGATTAGCTCTGATTTTACTGGCACTGGGGATGAACGTGCAGGCAGCGGCGCTGACCTTAAACGATGCCCGGGCGCAAGGGCGCGTGGGGGAAACCCTCAGTGGTTATCTTGCCCCGATTCAACAGGATGCGGAAACGCTGGCGCTGGTCAGCCGTATCAACGCGGCGCGCACGGAAAACTACCAGAAGCTGGCTGACAGCAATAATTTACCGGTTGATGAAGTGGCGAAAATGGCAGGTCAAAAACTGGTGGCCCGCGCACAGCCGGGCGAGTACGTGAAGGGCATTAACGGAAAATGGCTCAAGAAGTAGCTAGCGGTAGCGCCTGCGGTATTCACCCGGCGAGACGCCAAAACGCTGCTTAAACGCCGTTGAAAAATGGCTATGGTCGGTGAACCCCCAGCTGTAGCCAATCCCCGCCAGCTTTTCCTCGTCGCCGGCAGAGCGCAGCACCTGCGCGCAGAGATCCAGACGACGGTTTTTGATGTACTGCGCCACCACCAGCCCCTTCTCGGCAAACATGCGGTAGAGGCTGCGCACGGACATACCGCTCTCGGCGGCAATCCATTCCGGGCGCAGAGATTCAGACTGAATATTGTCGTCAATCATCGCCACCACGTGCTGGAACTGACGTTCCTTACGCGGCTGAATCAACTCGCGCTGCTGGAAAGCGGGGCGCAGCAGACAAACCATCGCTTCAAGCGCCGCTTCACTCTCCCGGTCACTCAGGTCAGCATTGTTCATACTGTCCATCAACAGACGGTGGCTCAGCTGGACCGTCGGCAACGAACGGGAAAGGGTGAGCGCACAGCTTATTTCCTGAAACCGACACTGCTGCTCAATAATCTGACGGGGTACCAGCAGAGAAATCTGGCGGGATTTTTCCTGCCAGTTGATTGAGCAGGGACGCGATGCGTCAAGCAGCGTGATATCACCGGTTTTAAGCACCGCTCGGCGGTCGTCCTGTTCAATCTCCGCGCTGCCTTCAAGCTGGAACACGGTATAGAACCAGGCATCGTTACTGTTTTTGATCTCCTGACGAGAGCGGAACAGGTTAACGCCGCCAGCGGTAACGGTGCTGAGCTTCAGGCTGCGCGCGTAGCTGGTTTCCAGTTCACCGAAGAATTTTCCCTCCAGAGGACGGGCGTTAAAACGTCCGCAAACCTGGTTAATTTGCGCCAGCCACTGCTGATACTGTTCCTGCTCGCTTGCACACGCCATCGTTTCTCTCACTGCGCCGTCAACGTTTTCGCATTGTTGCATTTGTGTTGCATTTTGTCAGAGCTATGAGGCTGACTATAGGAAAGAATACTCACCGGGGACAGCGATATAAGGCGGAATTATCACGATTTGCGGAGCCTGTCACAGGTGGCAAAGCGAATGTCACAGAGACAAAAGCGAGAATGCGAAACCCCTCTTAGACTGGATTAACACCCTGCGAATAATAACGAAGGAGTATCCTATGTCTGAATCACAGGTGGCTATTCAGCCTGCCGTGCAACAGTTTTTAGACCGACATCATGGCCTGTGGATTGAGGGGCGTCAGGCCGCGTCGGACAGCGAAAAACGGCTGAACGTCTATAACCCGGCCACGGGCGAGGTGATTGCCTCGACTGCCGATGCCAGCGTCGATGACGTCGACCGCGCCGTGATGTCCGGCTGGCGCGCCTTTGTTGCCCGCAGCTGGGCCGGAAAATTACCGGCGGAGCGCGAGCGGATCCTGCTCCATTTTGCCGATCTGGTTGAACAGCACAGCGAGGAGCTGGCCCAGCTTGAAACGCTGGAGCAGGGCAAATCCATTAATATTTCCCGCGCCTTTGAAGTGGGTTGCACCCTCAACTGGATGCGCTATACCGCCGGGCTGACCACCAAAATTGCGGGTAAAACCCTCGACCTCTCCATTCCACTGCCGCAGGGCGCGCGCTACCAGGCGTGGACGCGCAAAGAGCCGGTTGGCGTAGTGGCAGGAATTGTGCCCTGGAACTTCCCGCTGATGATCGGGATGTGGAAAGTGATGCCTGCCCTGGCCGCGGGTTGCTCTATCGTCATTAAACCGTCCGAAACCACGCCGCTGACCATGCTGCGCGTGGCGGAACTGGCCAGCGAAGCGGGCATCCCGGACGGGGTGTTCAACGTGGTAACCGGAAGCGGCGCGGTGTGTGGCGCAGCGCTGACCTCGCACCCGCATGTTGCCAAGGTCAGTTTTACCGGCTCTACGGCGACAGGCAAGCAAATTGCCCGCACGGCGGCGGACACGCTGACAGGAGTGACCCTCGAACTGGGCGGCAAAAACCCGGCGATTGTGCTGAAGGATGCAGATCCTGCGTGGGTGATAGAAGGCTTAATGACCGGAAGCTTCCTGAACCAGGGGCAGGTCTGCGCGGCGAGCTCCCGCATCTATATTGAAGCGCCGCTGTTTGACACGCTGGTCAGCGGGTTTGAACAGGCGGTGAAATCCCTGAGCGTCGGGCCGGGCATGTCGCCGGAGGCGTTTATTAACCCGCTGGTGTCGCGCGCGCACTGCGACAAGGTGCAGACCTTCCTTGATGAAGCGAAAACTCGCCATGCTGAACTGATTGTCGGAAACCGTGGCCCGGAAGGTAAAGGCTATTACGTTTCGCCTACGCTGGTGGTCAACCCGGATGCCGCGCTGCGATTGACCCGCGAAGAGGTGTTTGGTCCGGTGGTCAACCTGGTGCGCGTTGCGGACGGGGAAGAGGCGCTCCAGCTGGCAAACGACACCGAATATGGCCTGACGGCCAGCGTCTGGACACAAAATATCAGCAAGGCGCTGGAATATACCGACAGGCTGCAGGCGGGCACCGTCTGGGTGAACAGCCATACGCTGATCGACGCCAACCTGCCGTTTGGCGGGATGAAGCAGTCCGGCACCGGACGTGACTTTGGCCCGGACTGGCTGGACGGCTGGTGTGAAACCAAATCGGTTTGCGTGCGGTATTAAAAAACAAGCCGGGTGGCGCTGCGCTTACCCGGCCTACAACAGCACGAGCCGTAGGCCGGGTAAGGCGTAGCCGCCACCCGACATGTTTACAAAGACCACCGATCCCGCCCGGCCTCCTTCGCCCGATACAGCGCCGCATCGGCGCGGGCGATGATCTCGGTGCCGGCTAACCCCTCCGCCATGTTTGCAATGCCCATACTGACGGTGACATGGTCGCTGACCGCTGAGGCGCTGTGCGGTATGGACTCCGCGCGCAGGCCGTCCTGAATACGCAGGGCAACCTTTTCAGCGATGTTTTCCGGACAGTTAAACAGGATCACTACGAACTCCTCGCCGCCGTAGCGTGACACTACATCCTCTGGTGTGCGCACCGACTGCTTCAGCACGCGCGCCACGCGCGTCAGGCATTCGTCACCCGCCTGGTGCCCGTAGGTATCGTTGTAGCGTTTGAAATAGTCGATATCCAGCATGATCACCGAGAAGGTTTTTTTCTGCTCAACCGCGTTTTCCAGCACCACTTCCATTTTCCGGCGATTGGCGGTTTTGGTTAACGGGTCCTGATGCGCCAGCGCATCAAGCCGTGAAATCAGCAGCTGATTTTGCTGGTTGCGTCGCCACGCTTCGTCAAACCAGCTTAACAGGATGAAACGCCCGCAGATCAGGATCAGCGTAAAGACGCTCCAGATAATGACGAAGTGAAGGTTAAGGCCCTCATTGAGTCTCCAGCTGGCGACCGGCAGGGTGACCCATAGCGGGAGCACAAAGGCGAGTAGCCCTTCAGGGTAAAAATAGAGCGCCGTTAAGCCAGCGAGTAATAAAATGACGCACAGGGGCCAGACGTGAGGCAGCAGCAGTTGGGTAATAAACCAGAAACAGGCTACCGACCAGATGGCGCTACAGATAAACAGCACGACGCTGATACCGGCGATACGCCGCCAGGCCATCAGGACCAGCGCGGCAGAGAGGATAATAATCCCAAGCATGGAGGCATCGACCATTTTCGTCAGATGCGGTGAGGTCGGATAAAGGGGGTCGCCGGCCTTAAGCAGGATGTGTCGCAGCAGGATCATCACGGCGAAGCTGACGTTGACGAAAGCCAGCCACGGCAGATTTATCGCCAGTCCATGCATGACCATGGCATGGCGCGTCGGCCAGGTTGCCCGTTCAAGTGTCGGTTTTTTTCTTTTTTCCATTGACGTTTTTACCCTGTCCTGGCCACACGTGAAGCAGGAAAGGGCGGATGAACCGCCCTTATGCTCGCGACGTTACGGTGTCACAATGTTAAACCAGAAATCAAACTTGTCCATATAGCTAAGCATGGCATCAAGTTTAGCGCTGTCGCCACTAATTTTAATCTTTCCGCTATCCTGAGCCTGTTTCAACGTAACTTCCTTGAGGATAATTTTATTTAGCGTGTCACGGTTCAGCGTCAGCGTTGCGTCAGCATCTTTAGCTTCAGCGTTCGCCGTGTGGTTCAGCACGCCGTTTTCCAGCTCGAGTTTGTACTTCCCGCCATCGCTGCCTAAGTCAATGTTAAACACCGATTTAGCCTCTCCGGCTTTCTGACCATTGATATGGACAGCCAGATAGTCAAAGAACATCTCTGGCGTCATCGCGCGTACCGTATCCGGGCTGGCGGTATTCGGCGTTGGACCTTTCACCACGCCGTTACGCAACTCTTGCGCACCAGTCAGGTAGAAGTTACGCCATGGGCCAGATTCAGCCTGATAGCCAAGCTGTTCCAGCGCGTCCGCTTCCAGGTTTCGCGCCGCCTGGTTGTTTGGGTCGGCAAAGACTACTTTGCTCACCACCTGCGCCACCCAGCGGTAGTTCCCCTGGTCGAAGTCGGTTTTCGCCTTGTTCAGGATGGCATCCGCGCCGCCCATATACTCAACGAATTTCTTCGCGCCTTCTTCTGGCGGCAGTTCGTCCAGGGTCGCCGGGTTGCCGTCGAACCAGCCCAGATAAAGCACGTAGGTAGCTTTGACGTCATGGCTCACCGAACCGTAATAGCCACGGTTCGCCCAGGTATGTGCCAGTGAGTCCGGGAGCTTGAAGTTAGCGGCGATTTCGTCGCGCGTCAGCCCTTCGTTCGCCATGCGTAGCGTCTGGTCGTTGATATAACGATAAAGGTCACGCTGGCTTTTCAGCAGCTTGACCACGTTTTCGTTGCCCCAGGTCGGCCAGTGGTGCTGTGCCATAATGATTTCGGCTTTGTCACCCCAGCGCACAATCGCCTGGTTGATGTATTTCGACCACGGCAGCGGTTCACGAATTTTTGCTCCACGCAGAGAATAGGTATTATGCAGGGTGTGGGTAACATCCTCTGCGGATTCAATGACTTTTTTCTCTTCGATATACCAGAGCATTTCCGATGGTGCTTCGGAACCCGGTGCGAGCATAAAGTCGTAGGTCAGACCGTCGATAACCTCTTTCTGCCCATCTTTTTCAATAATATTGGTCGGCGCAATCAGCGTCACCGTCCCGGCGGAGGTGGTGGTCCCAAGACCAGCACCCACCTGACCTTTGGCATCTGGCTTCAGCAGGTTGCCGTACATATAGCTGGCGCGGCGGCTCATCACGTTACCTGCCATGATGTTCTCGGCAACGGCTGCCTCCATAAACCCGGCTGGCGCGTAGATTTTCACCTTGCCAGCTTTCACGTCAGCTTCATCCACCACGCCGCGCACGCCGCCATAGTGATCCACGTGGCTGTGGGTATAAATGATGGCAACGACAGGTTTCTTGCCGCGATTTTTAAAATAGAGATCCATACCGACTTTCGCCGTTTCTGCCGACACCAGCGGGTCAACCACGGTAATACCGTCTTTCCCTTCAATGATGGTCATATTCGACAGATCAAGATTTCGTATCTGATATACGCCATCGGTCACTTCAAACAGGCCGCTAATATTAATCAGCTGAGATTGACGCCATAAACTGGGATTAACGGAGTCCGGTGCCTTATCGCCTTCTTTAATAAACGAATACTGCTGTGGGTTCCAGATGATATTACCTTGTTCCCCTTTGATAACGTCCTGAGGAAGAGGCGCAATAAAGCCTTTATGGGCATCCGTAAAATCGGTGTTGTCGGAGAAGGGAAGTTGATTAAACAGGGCGTTATTGGATTGTTGCGTCGCGGTAGTGGCATCCTTCGGGGCTTCTGCGGCATAAGTCGAATTTGCGGAAATAACAAGCCCTGCCAGCGCAAGACTCCTGACGATCAAATTGAATTTCATCCTAACCTCTCAGTGATGTATTACGTCGTTCGTGGAAACTTCGAGTCCTGGCTGAAAGTGGTTCAAGAAATGCAAGGAAATAAACGAGGTGAAATAACTATAATCGGGGAGAGGTATTCAGCAAGTAAATAGATGAAAAACCGGGCATTGCGCCCGGTGCGTTATTTATTTCTGTTCGTCTTTTTTCTTCCCGAGCGTTGGCGTCTCGTCGAAGAAGTTCCACGGTTTGAGCAGGGTATGCACCCATTCCGTCGGCATGATCGGCCACTCTTCTGCGCGGGCGACGTGGGTGGTGCCGGTGGTCATCCAGACCACGTCGTCCTGGTCGTTCAGCGACTCGTTATCCTTGCTGTACTGCCCCAGGCCCGTGTCGTGCACGGAGCGGTTAGGGAATTTCCCTTCCGGATAGAGCTCATCAGGATGGTAGCGGGTCACCCACAGCTGTTTGTCCATAAAGCTCAGGCGATGGTAGATCCACTCGTCCGGGGCAAATTTCGCGCCGGTCGCCACCGGGTGCGTACCGCCCGCGTAAGGGATTATCTGGTACGAGACCGGGTTGCCCATGCGGTTCTCTTTGCGGGTGTTGCTCAGCAGGCGAATGGTGCCCGGGTCGAATTTCTGCGCCGCCTGCTGCTCGGTATCAATATCGTACTGGTTAATCTGCATGGTGCTGGTGCGTGGGCCACCGGCGGTATTCGGCTTAACTTCCGGATCCATGGCCACCAGCTTGTTGTTGATGCCATCCACGTCCATATCCAGGCGGAAGTTGTAGATGTGCTGGTGTGTGGTGCCCACAATGTTATGGTCGATCAGCGTACCGTAACGGGTGTCGTCTTTCGCGGTGGCATCGTGCATGGTTTTCGCCTGCACGCCTTTCACCGCTTCGATACCCGTCGCGCCGGCGTCAATGCCGATGGTGCCATTTTCATGGAACACCCAGTCGAAGATGTAATCGTAGTTGCCAACGGTACTCACCCAGCGCACCACCAGCTCGCGGCGCTCGGTGCTGACGTTAGGCTGGCCCATCTCCTGATGTTTGTACTCAGGCCCGGCGTAGCGTTCGAAAATGGCGATCGCGCGCGGGATCTCCATCGGCGCGCCGGTGTAATCCGAAATGGTTTCATTGAGCATGACGGCGTTAGACGGCACGTCTTTCCCGCGCACCAGCGGTGAGGTCAGGGTGCCCATGCCGTAATCGCCGGAGTCGAGATAGGCTTTAAAGTACCAGCCCACGTCCGGGTCGCCGTACGGGACGATCATCCCGCCTAAAGAGCCCTGATACATAATCTGGCGTTTTTTGCCGTTGTCGTTATACGTCACGGTTGAAATCATCGGGCCGACGCGGGAATCCAGGCTCAGGTGGAAATCCCAGTTCTGCCAGTGCACCCTGTCGCCGGTTATGGTGTAGTTCTTGCCTTCCGGCTCAGTGATGTCGAGCGGCTTTTTCGGCGTCTCTACGCGGTCGCGGCCATCATAGGGGCGCGGGGTCATGGGTACCGGAATAACGGCACCTTCTTCAATTTTCTGGATTTTCTTCTGCTCAAGATCCACCACGGCCACCAGGTTCTCAATTGGGTGCGCCCAGTAGTTGCCGTCGCCAACGTCGAGATAGCTCACCACTTTCAGCAGGCGATCTTCCTGCTTCAGACCATCTTTACCGTCGAAATAGCCGACGGTCAGCGGCGTGGTTATCACTTTTTTCGGGTCGGTGATGCCGTGCTTTTTAAGCACCTCGGCAAACTCTGTGCTGTCGTTGATGATCTGCTGCACCGCGGTGAAATCATCCAGCAGGACCATGCCGTGCGCGTCTTTCACCGGTTCCCAGCGCAGGATTTTTTTATCCTTCAGATCCACCACGCTTTCGATAACGTGCTTTCCATCGAGCATCACGATCTTCGCCAGGCGGGGGGAATCCACTGGCGTACCGTTAAGCACAAAGTCCCACACTTTGGCTTTCTCTGGCTCAGCAAGGGCAATTTGGGTAAAGCGGGTATTCGGTTTAAAATCCGCAGAGGCTTTAACAATCTCTACGGCCTGTTTAATTTCGTCCGCCGTTAGCGCGTTTAACGGGTGAGGGCTTTTTTCAACCTGGAAGGTCTGGTCAAGGCCGGACTGGAAAACATCGTTGATAAAGGTATCGGAAATAAAGGCTTTCTTACCTTTCATTACCACTGGCACCTCAAGCTTGAGGGTTTTACCGTTAACGATGGCGGTTTTGGCGCCCGGTTTGACCTTCACAAAGGCACCGTCTTTAGTAATGGTGAACATCTGTGCGTAATCATCCCACTGAACGTCCGCGCCGAAGTCCTGCAGCGTTTTGTCCATCGGGACCATATGCGCCTGACTGCCGTGGGCGAAAACAGGGGATTGCCAGGCGCAACACAGCGCAACGGCCATGGCCAGCGCCGTTCTACGGGCAGAAAAAGAAGAATTGCTTCCCATCGTAGACCTCATCTTGTTGTGTTTATTGTGTTGTGACAGCCTTATCCTGACAGGCCCATGAGAAAAGCGTTTGCCTGCATCTGCCAGATTATTTGTCAGCCTTGCCAGGTTAAAAAAAGAGCGGGGCGGTGTCACACCCCGGCTGGTCGTCGTAGGCCGGGTAAGCATCGCGCCACCCGGCAGGAAAGGTGGTGAAGGGAAGGTGTCAGAAATCGCCCCGCTGGCGCGCCACCAGCGTCAGAATGGAGTAGAGCGCCACGGCCTGCTGGTGCTGGTTGAAAATCTCAACGGCCCATTCCACCACGCCGGTCGGTTTTTCCTCCGCGGTACGCTGTTTCTTCAGCGTTTTACGTTTGCAGGTCAGACGCACCTGAATGGTGTCGCCCGGCTTAACCGGCTCGATAAAGCGCAGGTTTTCCATACCGTAGTTGGCAATCACCGGCCCGACGCCCGCGTCGACGAACAGCCCCGCCGCGGCGGAAATCAGGAAGTAACCGTGCACCACGCGCTCGCCAAAAATCGACTCTGCCGCACCGATCTTATCCATATGGGCGTAGAAGTGGTCCCCGCTCAGGCAGGCAAAGTTCACGATATCCGCTTCCGTCAGGGTGCGGCGCGGCGTCTGCAGGCTGTCGCCCGGCTGTAGCTCCTCGAAGTATTTGCGGAACGGATGAACGCGATCTTCCTGCACCGTTGCGCCCCGCACCCACTGTTTGCCAATGGCGGCCAGCATCGTCGGGCTGCCCTGGATCGCGGTGCGCTGCAGGTAGTGCTTCACCGCGCGCAGACCGCCCAGCTCTTCGCCGCCGCCCGCGCGGCCCGGGCCGCCGTGGACCAGCTGCGGCAGCGGGGAGCCGTGGCCGGTGGACTCTTTTGAGGATTCCTCGTTGAGGATCTGAATTCGGCCGTGGGCGCGCGCCGCGCCGGCAATAAACCGGCGGGCAATCGCCGAATCGGCGGTGACCAGCGTTCCCGCCAGGCTGCCGCCGCCCGCGCGGGCAAGCTGCATCGCGTGCTGTGCTGTGCGATACGGCATCAGCGTCGCAACCGGGCCGAAAGCCTCCGTTGCGTGGACGGCAGGGGTTTCATCCGGCTGCGGGCAGAACAGCAGAGTCGGGGGGAAGAACGCGCCAGCGGCCTGCAAATCCGCTTTGCCGCCAAGGCGGATCTGGCAGCCTGCGGCGATCAGCTGATCCACTTTCTCCTGCACGTCCGCGCGCTGTTCGGCGTTGACCAGCGCCCCCATCTTCACGCCTTCCTGCGCCGGGTCGCCCACCACCACCTTTTCCAGCCGCGCAATCAGCGCCTGGCTGACGGCGTCAATCTGGTTTTGCGGGACGATAATGCGGCGGATAGCAGTACATTTTTGCCCGGCCTTGGCGGTCATCTCGCGCACCACTTCCCGGATGAACAGGGCAAACTCCGGCTGTTCCGGCGTGACGTCTTCACCCAGCACGCAGCAGTTCAGGGAGTCGGCTTCCATGGTGAACGGAATCGAATTCGCGACAATATTCGGGTGCACGCGCAGGCTTTGCCCGGTGCTGGCGGAGCCGGTAAAGGTCACCACGTCCTGGCTGTCGAGCTGGTCCAGCAGATCGCCCGCGCCGCCACAGATGAGGCTGATGGCGCCGTCCGGCACCAGTCCGCTGTCCACGATGGATTTCACCATCGCCTGCGTTACCTGTGCGGTGGCGGTAGCGGGTTTGATAATGGCAGGCATCCCGGCAAGCCAGGTCGGTGCCAGTTTTTCCAGCATGCCCCAGCAGGGAAAGTTAAAGGCGTTGATATGCACCGCCACGCCGGACTTCGAGGTCAGAACGTGGCGCGCCGCAAAGCCGCCTTCTTTTGACAGGGGGATCAACTCATCTTCCGGCCACAATGTGTCGTCCGGCAGTTCTCGGCTACCCAGGCTTGCGTAAGTGAAGAGGGTGCCAATACCGCCTTCAATATCGACCCAGCTGTCTGCTTTTGTCGCCCCGGTCTGGGCGGACAGGGCATAAAACGTCTCTTTCTCGCCAAGCAGGTGCTTTGCCACCGCCTTCAGCATGGCAGCACGTTCAATAAAGGTCATCTCGTGAAGTGCTTCGCCGCCGCGCTCAATCGCATAGCGACGGGCGGCCGCCATGTCCAGCCCTTCGCTGGTCACGCTCCACAGCGCTTCGCCAGTGATGGCGTGATGAATAGTGCGTTCGCGGCCCCGGCCAGACTGCCAGGTGCCGGACAAGAAGTTGGCTAACTGCTGCATCGCTTTTCTCCAAATGTTACGTAATTTCACTATTAATAGTTTGATCGCGAATCATAAAAATCAAGCTGAGTTTTAATGAATTGTTAACGTTGTGATCGGGGATTATGAATTGTCTCGCCAGAAGGCGCTGCTCGCAGGGCCTGAAGTAAAAGCCTTGCGAGCGGCATCACAAAACCGGGAAACAATCCTTGGGGTTATATTTAACCTTTGTGTAACTTTTAAAAAACAAAGTGATTCAACATTACGCTTTAATTTGCAAACTAACGAATCATAAAGGTGATGACGTGACGCAAGAACAACGGTTTGAGCAGCGCATAGCGCAGGAGACGGCGATTGAGCCTCAGGACTGGATGCCTGACGCCTACCGTAAGACGTTGATCCGCCAGATTGGTCAGCATGCGCACTCCGAAATTGTCGGCATGCTGCCGGAAGGGAACTGGATCGCCCGCGCCCCGACGCTGCGCCGAAAGGCGATCCTGCTGGCGAAAGTGCAGGATGAAGCCGGACACGGGCTCTACCTCTACAGTGCGGCGGAAACGCTGGGCTGCGCGCGGGAAGACATCTACCAGAAGATGCTCGACGGCAAGATGAAATACTCCTCCATTTTTAACTATCCGACCCTGAGCTGGGCCGACATCGGCGTGATTGGCTGGCTGGTGGACGGGGCGGCCATCGTCAACCAGGTGGCGCTGTGCCGGACCTCCTACGGTCCGTATGCCCGGGCGATGGTGAAAATCTGTAAAGAAGAGAGCTTCCACCAGCGTCAGGGCTTTGAAGCCTGCATGGCGCTGGCGCAGGGGAGCGAGGCTCAGCGCCAGATGCTGCAGGACGCCATCAACCGCTTCTGGTGGCCGGCGCTGATGATGTTCGGGCCGAACGACGACAACTCGCCGAACAGCGCCCGCAGCCTGGCGTGGAAAATCAAACGCTTCGGTAATGATGAGCTGCGCCAGCGCTTTGTCGACAACACGGTGCCGCAGGTGGAGATGCTGGGCATGACGGTTCCCGATCCCGACCTGCGTTTGGATGAAGAGAGCGGTCATTACCGCTTCGGCGAGATCGACTGGCAGGAGTTTGAAGAGGTCATTAACGGACGCGGCATCTGCAACCACGAACGTCTGGCCGCCAAACGTAAAGCCTGGGACGAAGGGGCGTGGGTGCGGGAAGCCGCGCTGGCGCACGCGGAAAAACAACACGCCCGCAAAGTGGCTTAAGAGGAATCACGATGAGCAATGTCTACTGGCCGCTGTACGAAGTGTTCGTACGCAGCAAACAAGGGTTATCCCACCGTCACGTGGGCAGTCTCCATGCCGCCGACGATCGCATGGCGCTGGAAAATGCGCGTGATGCCTACACTCGCCGCAGCGAAGGGTGTTCTATCTGGGTGGTCAGGGCGAGCGAGATTGTCGCCTCCCAGCCGGAAGAGAGCGGCGAGTTCTTCGACCCGGCGGAAAGCAAGGTTTACCGCCACCCGACGTTTTACACCATCCCCGATGGCATCGAGCATATGTGAGGCAAAGAATGAATTCAGTGACTGCCTATGCCCTGCGTCTGGGCGACAACGGTCTGGTGCTCTCCCAGCGTCTGGGTGCCTGGTGCGGCCACGCGCCGGAGCTGGAAATCGACCTCGCGCTCGCCAATATCGGTCTTGACCTGCTGGGCCTGGCGCGCAATTTCCTGGCCTATGCCGCCGAGCTGGAAGGCCAGGGCGATGAAGACACGCTGGCGTTTGGCCGCGATGAGCGCCAGTTCTGCAACGTGCTGCTGGTGGAGCAGCCAAACGGCAGCTTCGCTGACACGATGGCCCGTCAGTACCTGATGGATGCCTGGAACGTGGCGCTATACGAACGCCTGACCCAAAGCACCGACAGCCAGCTTGCCGCCATCGCCGCGAAAGCCATTAAAGAGGCGCGCTACCACCTGCGCTTTAGCCGCGGCTGGCTGGTGCGCCTGGGCGATGGCACCGAAACCTCCGCGCAGAAAATGCAGCAGGCCATCGACAACCTGTGGCGTTTTACGGCGGAGCTGTTTGAAGCGGATGACGTTGAGCTGGCGCTGATTGACTCCGGCGTGGCGGTTGACCCGCGCCTCCTGCGCCAGCCGTGGGAAAGCGAAGTCTTTGCCGGTCTGAATGAAGCCTGCCTGCAGGTGCCCGAAGAGGCGGCGTACCGCACCGGGGGCAAGAAGGGGCTGCATACCGAACATCTGGGCCCGATGCTGGCAGAAATGCAGTATCTCCAGCGCGCGTATCCCGGTCAGCAGTGGTAAAGGAGAACGCTATGCAACGCCTCGTCGACATTGCGCCAGCACAAATTCCGCAGATCTGGTCGCTGTTAAGCCAGATCCCGGACCCGGAAGTGCCGGTATTAACCATCACTGATTTAGGCATGGTGCGCAGCGTGAAGGCGCAGGGGGATGGCTGGGTCATTGGCTTCACGCCAACCTACTCGGGCTGTCCGGCAACGGAACACCTGCTGGGGGCGATCCGCGACGCGATGACCGCTAACGGCTTTACCCCGGTGCATATCGTGCTTCAGCTTGAACCCGCCTGGACCACCGACTGGATGACCGCCGACGCGCGCGAACGCCTGCGGGCGTATGGCATCAGCCCGCCCGTGGGGCATAGCTGTCACGCGCACGCGCCTGCTGAGGTGAGCTGCCCGCGCTGCGCCAGCACCGACACCTCGCTTATCAGTGAATTTGGCTCGACGGCCTGCAAAGCGCTCTACCGCTGCAACACCTGCCGTGAGCCCTTCGACTATTTCAAATGCATTTGAGGCTGCCATGACAACGTTTCATTCATTAACAGTGGCAAAAGTGGAACCCGAAACCCGCGACGCGGTAACTATCACGTTCGCGGTGCCGCAGGCGCTGCAGGAAGCCTACCGCTTCCGTCCCGGCCAGCACCTGACTTTAAAAACGAAGCTTGACGGGGACGAGCTGCGCCGCTGCTACTCCATCTGCCGGAGTACCGCCCCGGGCGAGATCAGCGTGGCGGTCAAAGCCATCGAAGGCGGGCGCTTTTCCCGCTATGCCCGGGATGAGATCAAAGCGGGCATGGCGCTTGAGGTGATGGTCCCTCAGGGGCAGTTTGGCTACCAGCCGCGGGCTGAACGTGAAGGGCACTATCTGGCGATTGCGGCAGGCTCCGGGATCACCCCGATGCTGGCGATAATCTCCGCCACGCTTGCGACCGAACCGAACAGCCATTTCACCCTGATCTACGGCAACCGCAGCAGCCAGAGCATGATGTTCCGCCAGGCGCTCGCGGACCTGAAGGATAAATACCCGCAGCGGCTGCAGCTGGTCTCCATCTTCAGCCAGGAGCGGCTGGACAGCGACCTGCTCTACGGCCGCATCGACGGGGAAAAACTGCAGGCGCTGGCGAAAACCCTGATCAACTTCCGCCAGTACGACGAAGCCTTTATCTGCGGCCCGACGGCGATGATGGACGACGCCGAAGCTGCGCTGAAAGCGCTGGGGATGCCGGAAAAATCCATTCATCTTGAGCGCTTTAATACGCCAGAACGCGCCGTTAAACGCGCGGTGAACGTGCAGGCGGAAGGCCAGAAAGTGACCGTGCGTCAGGACGGACGCGACCGTGAAATCACCCTGACGGCGGACGATGAAAGTATTCTCGATGCCGCCCTGCGTCAGGGGGCGGATCTCCCGTATGCCTGCAAGGGTGGCGTGTGCGCCACCTGTAAATGCAAAGTGCTGCGCGGGAAGGTGGACATGGCGACCAACTACAGCCTGGAGCCGGACGAACTGGCCGCCGGGTATGTACTGAGCTGCCAGTCGCTGCCGTTAACCGCTGACGTGATCGTGGATTTTGACGCGAAGGGGATGGCATGAGCGAACTGACCGTTACCCGTCATGGCCGCGTGTTGCAGCTGACGCTGAACCGTCCGGCGGCGCGCAACGCCCTCAACAATGCGCTGCTGACGCAGCTTGCTGAGCAGCTTGAGGCCGCCGCAGCGGATGCCGACGTCGACGTCTGCGTGATTTACGGAAGCGAGCGCTGCTTTGCCGCCGGGGCCGATCTCAATGAAATGGCAGAGAAAGACCTGCCAGCCACCCTGAACGATATCCGTCCGCAGCTGTGGGCGCGAATCAACGCTTTTCCTAAACCGCTGATCGCCGCCGTGAACGGCTTCGCGCTGGGCGCGGGCTGCGAGCTGGCGCTGCTGTGCGACGTGGTTATCGCCGGCGACAACGCCCGCTTTGGCCTGCCGGAAATCACGCTCGGCATTATGCCCGGCGCGGGGGGCACCCAGCGTCTTATTCGCTGCGTCGGTAAATCGCTCGCCAGCAAAATGGTGCTGACCGGCGAGAGCATCTGTGCAGAGCAGGCGCTGAGCGCCGGGCTGGTCAGCGATGTCTTCCCGGCAGCGCTGACGCTGGAGTATGCCCTGAAACAGGCAGCACGGATGGCGCGCCACTCACCGCTGGCGTTACAGGCGGCCAAACAGGCCCTGCGTCAGTCTCAGGAGGTGCCGCTACAGGCTGGCCTGGCGCAGGAGCGTCAGCTTTTTACGCTGCTTTCTGCCACCGAAGACCGCCGGGAAGGCATCGACGCCTTCTTACAAAAACGCACCCCCGACTTTAAAGGACGCTAATTGTGGAATTTATTCTCAGTCATGTAGAACAGGGCGTAATGACGATTACGCTGAACCGTCCGGAGCGTCTGAACAGCTTTAACGACGTGATGCATCAGCAGTTTGCCGACTGCCTGAAACAGGCCGAACGTGATGACACCGTTCGCTGCCTGCTTATCACCGGGGCAGGACGCGGTTTCTGTGCCGGTCAGGATCTCAATGACCGCAACGTCGACCCCAACGGCCCGGCGCCGGATCTGGGGATGTCCGTTGAAACCTTCTATAACCCGCTGGTTCGCCGCCTGGCGAAACTGCCGAAACCGGTCATCTGCGCGGTCAACGGCGTGGCGGCCGGCGCCGGTGCCACGCTGGCGCTCGGGTGTGACATGGTGATTGCAGCGCGTTCCGCTAACTTTGTGATGGCCTTCAGCAAGCTCGGCTTAGTCCCGGACTGCGGCGGCACCTGGCTGCTGCCGCGCGTGGCCGGACGCGCCCGTGCGATGGGGCTGGCGCTGCTCGGTGACAAGCTCAGCGCCGAACAGGCGCAGGCCTGGGGGATGATCTGGCAGGTGGTGGACGACGACCAGCTCTCCGCTACCGCACAGCAGATGGCGCTGCATTTTGCCTCTCAGCCGACCTTCGGGCTGGGGCTGATCAAGCAGGCCATCAATGCCGCGGAAACGAATACCCTGGACGCTCAGCTCGATCTCGAGCGCGACTATCAACGTCTGGCCGGGCGCAGCGACGACTACCGCGAGGGCGTCAGCGCCTTCCTGGCGAAGCGCGCGCCGAATTTTACGGGGAAATAAGATGTTGAACATACGTACTGTCGCCGTGATTGGCAGCGGCACGATGGGTGCCGGAATTGCCGAAGTGGCGGCCAGCCACGGCCATCAGGTGCTGATCTACGACATCTCCAGCGATGCGATATCACGCGCCATCGACGGGATCCGCCAGCGCCTGGCCTCCCGGGTGACGCGCGGAAAACTTTCCGCCGATGCCGGGAGCCAGATCCTTGCCAGGCTGCTTCCGGTCACGGATATCAACGCGCTTGCTGCGGCCGATCTGGTGATTGAAGCGGCCGCCGAGCGGCTTGAAGTCAAAAAGGGACTGTTTGCAAAGCTGGCAGAGATCTGCCCGCCGCAGACGGTGCTGACCAGCAACACCTCTTCCATTTCCATCACGGCGATTGCGGCGGACGTGCACCACCCGGAGCGCGTCGCGGGGCTGCATTTTTTCAACCCGGCACCGGTGATGAAGCTGGTGGAAGTGGTTAGCGGGCTGGCAACCTCACCGGAA
This sequence comes from Lelliottia nimipressuralis, assembly GCF_004402045.1. Classification (GTDB taxonomy): domain Bacteria; phylum Pseudomonadota; class Gammaproteobacteria; order Enterobacterales; family Enterobacteriaceae; genus Enterobacter; species Enterobacter chinensis. Next base: position 476,280 of record NZ_SOMG01000030.1, read on the forward strand.
GTGGCCGATGCGCTGTGCGAGCTGGCGCTGAACTGGGGGAAACAGCCCGTTCGCTGCCAGTCAACGCCGGGGTTCATCGTCAACCGCGTTGCGCGTCCGTTCTATTCCGAGGCCTGGCGCGCGCTGGAAGAGCAAGTGGCTGCGCCGGAGGTCATTGACGCCGCCCTGCGCGAAGGCGGCGGCTTCCCGATGGGGCCGCTGGAGCTGACCGACATGATTGGTCAGGACGTTAACTTCGCGGTGACCTGCTCGGTATTTAACGCCTTCTGGCAGGAGCGTCGTTTTCTGCCTTCGCTGGTGCAGCAGGAGCTGGTGCTGGCCGGAAGACTGGGCAAAAAGAGCGGGAAGGGTGTTTACGACTGGCAGAGTCACAAACCCGACGTGCAGTGGGTTAAGGCGGTAAATGACAGCTACAGCCCGATGCGCGTGGAGAAAAGACGTGACGGTGTCACCGAGATTGACGACGTGTATCTGGTGGAAACGCAGGGGGAAACCGCGCAGGCGCTGGCGCTGCGCCTTAACGGCCCGGTGGTGGTCGTTGACCGCATGGAGAGCGACGTGGCGGTCATTGCGGCGGCCGCCAGCAACCCCCACACCGCGACGCAAAAAGTCATCCGCTATCTGCAACAGCAGGGAAAACGGGTGGTACAAATTGCCGATTATCCCGGTCTGCTGATTTGGCGCACGGTGGCGATGATCGCCAACGAAGCGCTGGATGCCCTGCAAAAAGGGGTCGCCAGCGAGAAGGACATCGATACCGCCATGCGCCTCGGCGTGAACTACCCGAGCGGCCCGATTGCCTGGGGCGAGCGTCTGGGCTGGCAGCGCCTGCTGACGCTGCTGGAGAATCTGCAGCGCCATTACGGCGAAGAGCGCTATCGCCCCTGTTCACTGCTGCGCCAGCGCGCGCTTCTGGAGAGTAGCTATGAGTCATAACGCCTGGCATAACGCCCGCACCATGTACGAACGGGACGCCTGCGCGCAGGCGATGGGGATGGACATTGTCGAGATGGACGAGGGCTACGCGGTAGTGACCATGACCATTACCCCGCAGATGCTGAACGGCCACAACACCTGCCACGGTGGGCAGCTTTTTTCGCTGGCAGATACCGCCTTTGCCTACGCCTGCAACAGCCAGGGGCTGGCGGCGGTGGCCTCAGGTTGTTCGATTGATTTCCTGCGTCCGGGCTTTGCCGGGGACACGCTTACCGCCACCGCGCGGGTGAAGCATCAGGGCAAGCTGACCGGCGTGTATGACATTGAGATCCAGAATCAACAACAGAAAACCGTCGCCCTTTTTCGCGGGAAATCTCACCGCATCGGCGGCAGTGTGACAGGAGAGGCCTGATGCGTGACGCATTTATTTGTGATGGCGTTCGAACGCCGGTGGGGCGCTACGGCGGCGCGCTTTCTGCGGTAAGAACCGACGATCTCGGTGCCGTGCCGCTGCGCGCGCTGCTGGCCCGCTACCCACAGCTCGACCTCGAGCGTATTGATGACGTGATTTACGGCTGCGCCAACCAGGCGGGGGAAGATAACCGCAACGTGGCACGCATGTCGGCGCTGCTGGCCGGGCTGCCGCAGACGATCTCCGGGACCACCATTAACCGCCTGTGCGGCTCAGGCCTGGACGCCATTGGCTTTGCCGCGCGCACGATTAAGGCGGGCGATGGCGATCTGCTGATTGCCGGCGGCGTGGAGTCAATGTCCCGCGCGCCGTTTGTGATGGGTAAGGCCACGGCCGCGTTTCAGCGTCAGGCGGAGATCTTTGATACCACCATCGGCTGGCGATTTGTGAATCCGCTCATGCATCAGCAATTCGGAACTGACAGTATGCCGGAAACGGCAGAGAATGTAGCTGAATTGTTAAATATCAGCCGTGCCGATCAGGACGCTTTCGCGCTGCGCAGCCAGCAGCGTACCGCTCAGGCGCAGCAGAACGGTATTCTGGCGCAGGAGATCGTGCCGGTGCAGGTGCCGGGTAAAAAAGGGGCGATCGCGGAATTTAGCGTGGATGAACATCCGCGCGCGGACACCACGCTCGAGCAGCTTGCAGGCCTGAAAACGCCTTTCCGTAAGAACGGGGTGGTCACGGCGGGGAATGCCTCCGGCGTCAACGACGGCGCGGCGGCACTGCTCATTGCCAGCGAGCAGATGGCGCTCGCTCAGGGGTTAGTCCCGCGCACGCGGATCGTGGCGATGGCAACAGCAGGCGTCGAGCCACGTCTGATGGGGCTCGGCCCGGTTCCTGCGACCCGCAAGGTGCTGGAGCGCGCCGGACTCAGTATTAACGATATGGACGTCATCGAACTGAACGAAGCTTTCGCCTCGCAGGCGCTGGGCGTGCTGCGTCAGCTGGGGCTGCCGGATGATGCCGCACACGTCAACCCGAACGGCGGCGCGATTGCGCTGGGCCACCCGCTGGGGATGAGCGGTGCCAGACTGGCGCTGGCCGCGAGCAATGAACTGCACCGACGCGGCGGGCGCTACGCGCTGTGTACGATGTGCATCGGTGTGGGTCAGGGCATTGCCATGATCCTTGAGCGTGTTTGAGCGTAAGACAATGTGAGTACCCTACAATGACAAATACAACAAAGCTTGATCCGATTGAAACGGCTTCCATTGACGAGTTACAGGCGCTGCAGACCGAGCGTCTGAAATGGACGCTGCACCACGCCTATAACAACGTGCCGATGTACAAACGCAAGTTTGACGCTGCGGGCGTTCACCCTGACGATTTCAAAGAGCTGGCGGATATCCGTAAATTCCCGTGCACCACCAAGCAGGACCTGCGGGATAACTATCCATTCGATACCTTTGCCGTGCCGATGGAGCAGGTGGTGCGCATTCACGCATCATCCGGCACCACCGGCAAACCGACCGTCGTTGGCTATACGCAAAACGACATCGACAACTGGGCCAACCTGGTGGCTCGCTCCCTGCGCGCCGCGGGCGGCAGCGCGAAGGACAAAATTCACGTGGCGTATGGCTACGGCCTGTTTACCGGCGGGCTGGGTGCGCACTACGGCGCCGAGCGTTTAGGGGCGACGGTGATCCCGATGTCCGGCGGCCAGACGGAGAAACAGGCGCAGCTGATCCGTGATTTCCAGCCGGATATGATCATGGTGACGCCATCCTATTGCCTCAACCTGATTGAAGAGCTGGAGCGCCAGATGGGCGGCGATGCCAGCGGCTGTTCCCTGCGCGTGGGCGTCTTCGGCGCCGAGCCGTGGACGCAGGCCATGCGTCGCGAAATTGAAAAACGCTTAGGCATTACGGCGCTGGATATTTATGGCCTCTCCGAAGTGATGGGGCCGGGCGTGGCGATGGAGTGTATCGAAACCGTCGACGGCCCGACCATCTGGGAGGACCATTTCTACCCGGAGATCGTTAACCCGAACGACGGTACGCCGCTGGATGATGGTCAGCCGGGCGAACTGTTGTTCACCACGCTGACCAAAGAGGCGCTGCCGGTGATCCGCTACCGCACCCGCGACCTGACGCGCCTGCTGCCGGCCACCGCACGCAGCATGCGCCGTATGGACCGCATCAGCGGTCGCAGTGACGATATGCTGATCATCCGCGGGGTCAACGTCTTCCCGTCGCAGCTGGAAGAGGAGATTGTGAAGTTCGAACATCTCTCTCCGCACTACCAGCTGGAGGTGAACCGCCGCGGGCATCTTGATTCACTTTCCGTGAAGGTGGAGCTGAAAGAGAGCAGCCTGACGCTGACCCACGAGCAGCGTTGCCAGGTGTGTCACCAGCTGCGCCACCGGATCAAGTCGATGGTTGGGATTTCCACCGACGTGACGATCGTCAACTGCGGCAGTATCCCGCGCTCAGAGGGGAAAGCCTGCCGGGTGTTTGACCTGCGTAAAGTGGCGGCCAACGGTTGAATTTCCCTCAATACACCCTCTCCCTTTGGGAGAGGGTTAGGGTGAGGGTACATCCCAGATTCGTATGCTATGATTCATCCAGGACAAAAATAACAACAGAATGAATCACATGAATAAACTCGACGCTTTTATCCAGCATGCAGTCAGCTCCGTTCCCGTCAGCGGGACATCGCTTATCTCCTCGTTATACGGTGACGCGCTTTCCCATCGCGGCGGTGAGATTTGGCTCGGCAGCCTGGCTGCCTTGCTGGAAGGCATGGGGTTTGGCGAGCGCTTCGTACGTACCGCGCTGTTTCGCCTCAACAAAGAGGGTTGGCTGGACGTCTCGCGCATCGGGCGGCGCAGCTTTTACCGCCTGAGCGATAAAGGGCTGCGCCTGACGCGTCGCGCGGAGAATAAGATCTACCGCGCGGAACTGCCCGCCTGGGACGGCAAATGGTTATTGCTGCTCTCCGAGGGGCTGGATAAAAACACCCTTGCCGACGTTAAAAAACAGCTTATCTGGCAGGGGTTTGGCACGCTGGCGCCGAGCCTGATGGCCTCGCCGTCGCAGCATCTGGCAGATGTGCAGTCCCTGCTTCACGATGCCGGGGTGGCGGAAAACGTGATTTTCTTTGAAGCCCACTCGCCGCTGGCGCTCTCCCGCGCCGCGCTGCGTTCGCGGGTAGAAGAGTGCTGGCAGTTGACCGAGCAAAACGCGATGTACGAGACGTTTATCAGCTCGTTTCGCCCGCTGCTGCCGCTGCTGAAAGAGGCCGCGCCGGAGGAACTGACGCCGGAACGCTGCTTCCAGATCCAGCTGTTACTGATTCACTTTTATCGTCGCGTGGTGCTGAAAGACCCGCTGCTGCCGGAAGAGTTACTGCCTGCGCACTGGGCGGGACAAAGCGCCCGACAGCTTTGCATCAATATTTATCAGCGTGTGGCACCGGGGGCGCTGGCGTTTGTCAGCGAGAAGGGCGAAACCTCCGTCGGCGAACTGCCCGTGCCCGGCACGCTCTACTATCAACGCTTTGGTGGTCTTACAAGCGCATAAGGAGTGAAAATGCCTGTTTATCAAATTGACGGTCTGACGCCGGTAGTGCCGGATGAGAGCTATGTTCACCCGACGGCGGTGCTGATTGGTGACGTGATTTTGGGCAAAGGCGTTTATGTTGGCCCCAATGCCAGCCTGCGCGGCGACTTTGGTCGTATCGTGGTGAAAGACGGTGCGAACATTCAGGATAACTGCGTGATGCACGGTTTCCCGGAGCAGGACACGGTGGTGGAAGAGGACGGGCATATCGGCCACAGCGCCATTCTCCACGGCTGCGTGATCCGCCGCAATGCGCTGGTGGGCATGAACGCGGTGGTGATGGACGGGGCCGTCATTGGTGAAAACAGCATCGTTGGCGCGGCGGCGTTCGTGAAGGCGAAAGCGGAAATGCCCGCCAACCATTTGATTATCGGCAGCCCGGCCAAAGCGATCCGTGAGCTCAGCGAGCAGGAGCTGGCCTGGAAGCAGCAGGGCACGCGGGAGTATCAGGTGCTGGTGGAACGCTGCAAGCTGACGATGCATCAGGTAGAGCCGCTGCGTGAGGTTGAGGCCGATCGCAAACGACTGACGTTTGACGAGAATTTACGGCCGAAGTCGGCGGTGTAGGGTGGTTCTGCTTTGAGGATGCCAGTATGACTAGCTTTTACCCATTTACAGCCACTAGCCTGGATGGCCGACCGATCTCTATGACCGACTACGCGGGTAAAGTGGTTTTAGTCGTGAATACGGCAAGCCAGTGCGGCTTCACGCCTCAGTACGCCGGTCTTGAAGCGCTATACAAGAAATACGCGGCTCAAGGGCTGGTGGTGCTTGGCTTCCCCTGCAACCAGTTTGGTAAGCAGGAATCCGGCGGTGCCGATGATATCTCAAAGACCTGTTACATCAACTACGGCGTCAGTTTCCCAATGTTCGAGAAAGTAGAGGTAAATGGAGCCTCAGCGCACCCGCTGTTTCGTTATCTGAAAAACGAATTGCCCGGCGTGCTGGGCGGGAGAATTAAGTGGAACTTTACGAAGTTTCTGATCGGACGCAACGGGGAACCTCTCAAGCGCTTTGCACCGATGACCAAGCCCGAGAACATGGAGTCTGCGATCCTTGCGGCCCTGGAAAGCTAAGTTTCTTTGTTTTTAGCAGCCCTGATGGCCTTTCTTTAGTCTGTTTTTCGACTTGTTTTCCCCTATTTGTTATATAGCGAAAGAAAATTTATATGGCATAAATGCACCATACGAATATCAAAGGGAACGACCTTATGTCGCTTTATGACCTTAAGACTGAAGCAAATGCATTAAATGAGGCCTGGCGCTCTCACGTATTAGGCCGCGTTGGGGAAGCAAATCTCAAAATTTTACGAATGGATGAGCGCTCAGTCACTGAAGAGGTGCATGAGTATGACGAGGGGTTACTGGTCATTGACGGACGTCTGGAACTGAGTGTTAACGGCAAAAAAATCTCTGTAAGCTCGGGCGAGCTTTATATAGCTAAAGCGGGCGTTCCTCATACCGTGGAAATCGGCAGCTTTGGCACACTGGTTATCATCGATCTACCCGAAACCTAAATTTCAGACTGCTGACAAAATGCGATTTGTGAGTTTCGCCCGGTGTGAAATGTAGGCCGGGTAAGCGCAGCGCCACCCGGCAAAAAAGACGGTTAAAATATTGATGGCGGGGTTTGTCATCAATCTCAGGCCCCGTAAGGGGCCTGGTCTGTTTTAACGCCTGAATTAGAAGCGATATTGCAGACCCGCTGTAATGGTATAGTTATGGTTAGAAATACCCGCAGCGTCCCCGCCAATAGAGCCGGATTCGCCAGTGTTGGTATCAATAATCTGCGTACCGCCTTTACCTTCTTCGTAACTGCTATAGGTAAATTCAGCAAAAACTTTGGCGTGCGGCGTCACATAATATCCGGCATCAACGGATGCGCCATAATAACGGGAATCCGTTGTCTTCTCGCGGAAGGTTAAATCGCGCATGTAGTGCTCGTCGTTATCATGCGCACGGACCCAGTCACTGAATTTAAACAGGGCATTAAATTCAAAGTCATTAAAACGGTACTGTCCTGCAAGGCCAATATACGGCATGGAGAAACGCTGGCTATAACCAATACCGCGTTCGCCTGCCGGGAAGTTCCCCTGATAGGCGCCGTTATCGTAATTGTAAGAACCCCCGGTCGCCGTCCAGCTGAAGCGGGTTTCCTGATAACCAGCGGTTACGCCCGCTTTATAGTTATCGCCCTGGAAGATCCAGCCTTTTACGTTGAGATCGTATTCATTGGCATAGTTAACGTTGGTCGAAGGATGGCTTGAATGGTCTGTCCAGGAGGATTGTTTTGCATTCATCCAGTCATAGTCATCCATATGACCTGAGCCTGATGCCAGGGACGTCCAGCCGCGGGCATTCAGTGTCAAAAATGAGTATGCATCCCAGGAAATATCGCCTTTCAGAATAGCGACATTTTTTATTTTCCAGTCCAGCTGGCTAATTTTTCTTCCTGTGACTTCGTCATAAACCATCTCATGGGATTTTCCGCTCAGCATCCCGGCAGAGGCTGAAACCGTTAAACTTTCCGGTGAAAAATCCGGTGTGACTTGTGAGGTACCTGCATATACTGCCCCTGAAAACGCGGCCATCATCATTCCCGCAACGATATTTCTTGTCATTTTTATTTCCCTAAAACAAATTAATCAATGAGTTGCAGGGGAATAGTAAAAGTCATACAAATAAGAATCAACTGCCAGTTTTGGTAATTTTTTTATAATTTGACGTAAGGTGTGATATTTAACTTTGGGCCGCCTGAAGGAGGCGGCCGCGAATATTTAAATCATTACTGGCTCAATGCGAAATAACAGTCAGTTGATTTACTGTAACCGGCGCCACAATAAATTCCGTTTACCCGCGCAGCCACGGCGTGATCGTCAGGCCGGTCAGCAGGCCTTCCGGGCTGAGCAGGCGAGTAACGGTCTGGCCCCACGGTTCTGTGCGGTTGGCCACCAGCAGGCGATAGCCTTTTTCACTCAGAATGCGGGTAGCCGAGTCAAGTTCCTGCACCTCGTATTCAATCCATCCCTGCGGTATCGGGTACTCAGAGGGCCACTGCGCTTCACCAAAACAGGAGGCTGCCGCCTGTGAAAGCGGCCAGACGGCAAAATGCTTCACGCCCTCCAGCTGCCCCTCTTCAGCGAGCAGATAGTCGCTGTTACCCTCCATGGGCTTCAGCGGTAAACCGAGTGTATGGACATAAAACGCGGTGCTGGCGTCGGTGCTTTGTGAAATGGGCCCGAAGCCGGCGATAAATAAGACATCAATTCCCGGTAACGTCTGCGACATATCCACTCCTTAATTGGCTGAAACTCCAGAATTTATAGTACGACTCTCAGATCGGGTACCGCATTCACCGTACCTGCGCTTCCCCGACGGGTTTAAATTTCAACGCGATGACGATCAGCAGGATAACACCCGCACTCATGACCAGCCATGCGCTGGTCAGTGAGACAGCGCTGTCGCGAACGATCCCCGCAATTAACGGCATTAGCGCGGCAATCATATATCCACCTCCCTGAACTTTAGACAGTAGCTTCCCGGCCTGCGCGGGCGTTTGTGCGTGATCGAAGGTGACAATGAGCGACAGCGGGAAGAGGGCGCCGATCCCTGTGCCAAGCAGCAGTGTTGATAATACCGGCGTGGTGCCCGGCGCAAAGACCAGACACAGTAATCCTGCCAGCAGCAGCAACAGGACCGTAATCAGCGGAGCACGGCGATCGGGGAATTTACCGATAAGCGCGGAGACGACAAACCCTGCGACCACCTCGGTTAACGTCAGCCAGGCCAGCATATAGCCGCTGCTGCGTGCGGACCATCCCGCCTGAATATAGAGCGGCGGCAGCCAGGCTAATACCAGCGTGTAGGCTCCCGTCCCTACGCCGAAAAAGAGCAGCAGTAACCCTGTCCGGGAGGAGGAGAGCGTAACGGTTTCGCGGGCCGTATTTTCACTTTGCGAACGCGTCACCAGGGTCAGCCATAGCATCAGCGCAAGCAGTGCTAACAGGCCTGCCATGGCCAGCGCCGGTTTTAGCGTTAGCCACGAAAACAACGGCTCGGCGCTGGCGGCGGCTACTGCAGCACCGGCCATAATGCCGGTGCTGAACAGCGACATGACCGTGCTGGCCGTTTGCGAATACTCTTTTTTTATCAGGGCAGGCATTAACGCCTGGATCGTGCCGATGCTGGCCCCACCCAGTAACGCGGTGCCCATCAGGCTCACCAGCGAGGCACTCAAACCGCGTAATAAACAGGCCACCAGCAGGATGAAAAGTCCGATCATAATCCCCCGGACGGCACCCACTCTGGCTAACAGCCAGGGTCCGCACAGGGCGGCCAGGCCCATCATCGCGACCGGCAGGGTAGTCAGCAGGCTGAATTGTGTGGCCGTCAGTCCCGCTTCGCGCTGTAGCACGGAAAACAGCGGTCCGACAGACGCCAGAATGGGGCGCAGGTTCAACCCGACGATAAAAGCGATAACGGCAAAGAGTATTGGAGACGTGCGTTTCAACATGGGATCCTTTTCGGCTATGAATGGCCCGGGCAAATCACCGCGAGCATTTATCTTAACGTTAAGATAAAATGTATTTTTGTGTAAGATGTACCGCACAACACGATAAATTCCCATGCCATCAGGGGTGAAAATGAAAGACCATGTAGACTTCGTCGTCGACCAGTGGAGCAGCGCCATGCCTGAGCTGGACGCCTCGTCGATGAGAATCTTTGGCCGAATACTCAGGCTAATGAAGCACCTGGGTAAAAAACGCGCGCAGGCCATGGCGCCGTTTGGCTTTCGCGAGGGCGAATTTGACGTGCTCGCCACGCTGCGCCGCGCCGGAGCACCGTACTGTCTATCGCCAACGCAGCTGTATAAATCGCTACTGATCACCTCAGGGGCGATGACGAACCGGCTAACGCATCTTGAACAACAAGGGCTTATCCGGCGAATTGCCGATCCCGATGACAAGCGCAGCACTCTCGTAAGTCTGACGTCACTCGGGCTGGAGCGTATCGAACAGGCGCTACTCGTTCATACCCAAACGCAGAATGCGCTGCTGCGAAACTTGTCTGATGCACAACGCGCGCAGCTGGAATCCCTGCTCAGAGAGTTACTGCTGACGTTTCCGCCCGAGGAGGAGGTGGATAAACCGCTGAGTGCAGATAAAAAACCACTACATGAATAAACCTCACTGAAAGGGAAACTATGTCCTTACCTCCACTGTATGCCCTGCGCGCTTTTGAAGTTGCCGCACGGCTGAACTCCTTCAGCAAGGCCGCTGAAGCGCTCAATATCACGCCGGGGGCGGTCAGCAGGCATGTCCGGACGCTTGAAATGTGGTTCGACTGTGAGCTTTTTAAACGGCAGGGCCCGAGAGTCGAGGTCAGTGACGCCGGACGCGTTCTGGCCGGGCAACTTAGCGAGAGTTTCACCAGCATTGAGTGGGCCTGTCGCGCATTCAAAAGTGAAAACCACCTTTTGCGCCTTAAAGCACCCAGCTCCCTGACGATGAAGTGGCTTCTTCATGTTCTGAAAACCTTTCGTGATAACCATGCAAAACCCAAAGTGGAAATTGCCAGCGTCTGGATGGACTTTGACACGGTTGACTTCAGCCGTGAGCCTTACGATTGTGCGATCCTCCTCGGTAATGGCTATTTTGGTGAGTCAACAGAAAGCCGGTTGCTTTTCAGCGAATGGCTCATTCCGGTCTGTACCCCGTCATTGCTTGAATCTGCCCGGCATCAGCTTCCACAGTGCGATCTTATCCATCCCTCACGGGACCGGCGGGACTGGAGGCGCTGGCTGAAAAGAACGGGGTTATTCTCCGGGCTCGACGTGAGTGGAGGAATAGTGTTCGACACCCTGGAGCAGGGAAGCCTGGCCGCCATGAACGGCCATGGCGTCGCGATGGCCGATCTTTGTCTTACCCGCGAGGCGCTTGAGGGTGGACTGCTTGCGCTGCCTTTCAGGGAAGCTATCGCGACGGGCGACGGCTACTATATTGTTTGGCCGAAAAATTCGCTCAGAACACAGAGCATTGAATGCCTGCTGACCTGGCTTAATTTCCATACGCCGGTTGTTCCTTCTCTGGACATTGTTTATCTGGATGACGATGAAAAAAGGTTTTAATACTCTTTAAGTGCAGGATATTCCTTTCGGAATATCCTGCCTGTGGAGTGTATTTATGCGTAGGGAATATTGGCCATTTTCTTATATCTTTCCGGCAGCGCGCTGTTCAGGTTGAGTAATTTATCCAGAATATAAAGCGCAGGCGTCCCCTTTTCGCGTTCGGCATCGATCAGCGCAGAACGTAACAGATTGGCAGCCGAGGTCATTTTACGGAAGTAATCCTCAGATTCAGGCGTCTGCACTTCGCCTGACGCAGCGTAACGCACCTGGGGCCAGCCTGCGAAGTCAAGCAGCGGGAGGTTCCCCTCATCTTTTGGTAAATGCGCTGCGAGCAGTTCCTCGGCGTTACCCGGGTTACCCTGAGCGAAAGCCAGGAGATGCAGTCGATGGATAAAGGGTGACAGCACTTCTGAATTTTCCTTTTCTGCTGAAAGAAGCTTTATAAACTCATGTATATTTTCATTGGTACTGTTTTTATGTGGCGGAAAAATTTTCATTACATGAAATAGAATATCGAGTGTCATAGGTGCTCCATATGCGCGCGGTATTATTTATCGTTTGTATATCGATGTTTTTTTAAATTCACTAATCAAGCAGGTTTAAAAGGATGATATTTCATGGTGGCTATGTTTGAAAAACGATAAATAGTGAGCATCAATGTGAGTTTTACTCAATGTTGGGTGCTCTGTCGCCGCGAAAAGTGGCGCTTTGGACATCGGCCTTGCGTAATATCTCCCTGCAGCGATTTGTTTCACAAATGCCATGGCTCAGCGACTGTTCCAAATGGTATAACGTCCTGCGGCAAGCGGGTTGCCGTCGTCTGACCCCATTCACAAAGGTGTATATGAAACAAATTACTTTCAGTGACCTGCAGCAACAGAGCGAGCAGGCCGCAAATTCCCCTCGCTTACGCGCGCATCGTAATTTACATCCTGAACTGAGCGACCCGGTGCAGCGTCTGGCCATTGCCATGGAGCCCGGTACCTATGTTCGCCCCCATCGTCACCCGCACACGTTTGAACTGCTGACCGCGCTTAGCGGCCGCTTTCTGGTGCTGAATTTTGATGACAACGGTACCGTGACCCAGCGCGTTGTGTTAGGTGAAGAGTGTAAAGTACTGGAGATGGACGCAGGTACCTGGCATGCCGTGCTGTCACTGGATAAAGGCGGCGTCATTTTTGAGGTGAAACACGGTGGTTATCAGCCCGTAGCTGAACACGATACCGCCCCGTGGTCACCGGCTGAAAACGCGCCCGGCACCGCGGAGCTGATGAAATGGTACGCTCAGGCGCAAGTGGGTGACGGTGGTTTTTCCCTGTAGGGATTCTGTCTTGTGCCCGGCGCGCGGAAAGGCGAGCCGGGCAAGATAGACAAGATCCCGCTGATTCAACTGACCGTATTAAAATGCCAGTCACTGGCAGTCGACAACGTCACGAATGGACCTGCCAGCGTGCTGTTGTGATGAGTAATGATGTCATTGGCAGATAAATATTCATTATCCATTGTAGTATGCGCATCTGAAATCAATACCGTCCTGAAACCCAGTTCCGGTGCAATCCGACAAGTGGTATCGACACAAAACTCTGTCTTCATCCCGGCAATGACCAGCTGTTTGATGCCTCTCTGATTAAGTTCACGCTGCAATACGGTATCCCGAAAACAGCTGGGATAGCGCTTTGTGAAAACAACATCCACCTCACGCTTCACCTCCAGTTCGGGTACCAGGCTTGTTAACGGACTCTTCTCTGAAAACGGAGAGTTATCAGGCCCGGTATGGCGGGCAAAAAAGACGGGCACCTGCGCGTGACGCGCTTTGGCTATTAATAAACGGATATTTGCCAGAACGGTATCGGCGGAACAGGGGGAAACCGGGCCATTGAAGAGTCCCTGCTGCATGTCGATAACTAAGAGAGCATTGTCAGATGAAACCATTTTCTTTCTCCATTCAGAAGATGATGAACGGAGACACATTTCCCCGTCCAGATTGGCGGGGGATGAGGATCTGTTTGTCAGTTGTTCGCTACAGATACGCTCACGCCGCCGAAGGTGCCGGTGGTGGTGAGAGTGGTTGTTGGCTGAACTGACTGATACATATAAAGACCTTTGCTTATTTATTTCGCGATCGGCGAAAAAGTCCATTCAGTTATATCGCGGGTGAAATATTTTCTTCAATACACTAACTTGGGTAGGCGTGCCGTTAGCGTTGCACTTTCTTCAGTGCCGAAAAAAAGGGATCACCCGGATTTTCTGAAACGTGCTGGCCGTTATTATTTAATACTGTCCAGGCCCCGCAGGAAATCCTCAACCTGAGCAGGCGTCGCCGTATCGGCCTGATAGAGAATATCGAGCGTGACGTTCTTCAAACCGCAGAAGCCGAAGACGCCCTCGACGATCTGCGTCTGAATCGCCGTTGAATAACCATGCTTATCGAACCCGCTAACATCGGTGCCAGCAGTCGCAATAAGGTGAACGGGAACGTCACGTAAGTTACCCACAATCCGGCCATCTTCTGCCACCTTGTACGCCCAGTTCAGCGTCAGCACGCGATCGAACCAGCCTTTCAGCAGGCCGGGAACAGACCACCAGTACACCGGGAAGACAAATACCAGCTTGTCCGCACGATCAACGCGCTGCTGCTCGCGCTGAATATCGTCGGGAAGCGCGCTGGCATCACCGTGATACAAATCCAGATCGGGGCGAGACATTGCCGGATTAAAGCCTTCGGCATGCAGGTCAGCAATCTCGACCTGCGTACCTTGCTCGCGAAGCTGTCCGGCAATGCGATTTGCCAGTGAATGGGATAACGAATTATCGACAGGGTGAGCCGTCACGATCAGCGCATTCTTGATGACATTTGTAGCAGACATAGCAACCTCAACAGGGGTAGGATTGACACCTATATTACTATTGGTAACTTAAGTGTCAATCCGCCTGCTACGATCATTTTGTGCTATTCGCGTAGGTTTCCAGCACGCCGGACATCGCGCCGCTGAGCATATCTTCCGCAACATTTCGGGCGAGTACGCCGTTACCCGCGGCGGTACTGAGCGCATCTGCCGCACCAATGATGGCCGTCAGCACCGCTTCCCCCTGGACACCTTTCAGCACGATAAAAGGAGAAAGCGCGGTGCGCAGACAGTCGGCACACTCGGCCACGCATGCCTCGCGGAACGTCTGCAGCGCGTGGGAACCGGACAGCGCCGCGGCGATCGGCCCGGTTTCCGGGCCAGCGGAAATCGCGCAATCAATATAGGCAGCGCTGAAAAAGCGGATCGTCTTTTCCAGCGTTTTGCTGTCTACCGCCAGCGTCTCACGGAATTTCGCCAGTTGCCGATCGCTATAATCCTGGTACAGCGCCATCAGCAACCCTTCGCGATCGCCAAAGTGATCGTAGGGAATGGGCTTTGTCACGTTGGCCCGTTCAGCCAGATAGCCCAGCGTCAGTGCCTCCGTGCCTTGCTGGCGGACAATTCCACGCGCAACCTCCAGCAGCTGCACGCGGCGGTCCTCTTTTCTTAAGCGCTTAACAACCATGCTTTCCTCAAATCAATTATCTACTGATGGTAGTTTACACGTTTTCCGTACGTTGCTGCACGCGTTGTTCTACAGGGCGGATCCGGAACCAGATCGCATACATCGCGGGCAGGAAGACGAGCGTAATGATCGTCCCACCTAACGTTCCGCCGATCAGCGTCCAGGCCAGCGTTCCCCAGAATACGGAATGCGTCAGAGGAATGAACGCCAGCACGGCGGCCATTGCGGTCAGTAATACCGGGCGTGCCCGCTGGACCGTTGCTTCGACTACCGCCTGGAACGGATCGAGGCCGTCCTTCTGGTTATGATCGATTTGACCGATCAGAATCAGCGTATTGCGCATAAGAATGCCTGACAGAGCAATTAAGCCCACCAGGGCGTTGATGCCAAACGGCTGATTGAAAAGCAGCAGGGTAGGCACTACGCCAATCAACCCCAGCGGAGCGGTAAGAAACACCATCACCATCGCCGAAAGTGAACGCACCTGCAAAATGATGATCAATAGCGTCAGGGCAATCATGATCGGGAACAGCGGTAACATGGCCTGCGTAGCTTTACCCGATTCTTCAATAGAACCTGCCATGTCGATACGGTAGCCGGCCGGCAGCGCATCAACAATCGGCTGGAGCTGTTTCATGATAGCGACCGACACGTCCGGTGGCTGGAGATTGTCGGCGATATCGCCCCGCACGGTAATCGTGGGGGTGCGATCGCGACGGCGCAGGAGTGGGTCTTCCATGCCGATCTCAATTTTGCCGATCTGAGACAGCGGAACACGCTGTCCCGCATTACCCACGAGGGTGAAGCCCTCGATTTTTGCCGGGTCAAGACGGATATCACCCGCCGCACGGCCAATCACCTCTACCGAACGAATATCTTCCCGCACGGAGGTAATGGGTACGCCTGATAACAGGAACTGGAGCTGCTGGGCGACGGCGCTGGAGGTTAAGCCGGTGGCCTGCAGGCGGTTCTGATCGAGGGTGAAATGTAATACGGGCACGCGTGACCCCCAGTCGGTGTTGACGGTTCGCATCATCGGGCTGGCCTGGAGCACGGCTTTTACCTTATCAGCGATGTCACGCACGTTTTCGACATCCGGCCCTGAAACGCGCCAGGCAACCGGGAAGGGAGAGTACGGGCCAAACACCAGCTGCGTCACCCTCACTCGCGCTTCGGGCGCAAGGCCGCTGGCGACGGCCTCCCTGAGCCTGAACTTGAGCGCCTCGCGCGACGTCTCGCTGTCCGTCAGGATCACGATTTTCGCAAATGAAGGGTCGGGCAGCTCGGGGGCCATTGCCAGATAAAAACGGGGTGAACCCTGACCAATATAGGCGGTAACGATTTTGGCCTCCGGCTGCTTGCTCAGCCATGCTTCTATTTTTGCGGTGGCGGCGCTGGTCTGGGCAATCGACGTGCCGTAGGGCATCTGAACTTCAACCAACACTTCAGGGCGATCGGAGGTCGGGAAAAATTGTTTTTTCACCATCCCCATGCCGAGCACGGCCAGAATGAAGATGGCGACCACCGAACCGGCCACCCGCCATTTTCTGGCGATAACGCGGCCAAGCAGCTGGCGAAAACGGTTGTATCGGGGCGTGTTATAGATGGCGGCATGACCACCTTCCACTTTTGGAATGTTCGGCAGGATCTTCACACCCAGATAAGGCGTGAACACCACGGCGACAAACCACGACGCAATCAGGGCGAGACCGACAATCCAGAACATATTGCTGGTGTATTCCCCGGCGGTCGACTGGGCAAAACCATTCGGCATAAAGCCGATAGCCGTCACCAGGGTACCTGCCAGCATGGGCGCGGCGGTATGGCTCCAGGCGTAGGCTGAGGCTTTGATTCTGTCGTAACCTTCCTCCATCTTCACCACCATCATTTCGATGGCGATAATGGCATCATCCACCAGTAAGCCGAGGGCGAGGATCAGGGAGCCCAGCGTGACGCGGTCAAAATTTATCCCCGCGGCCTCCATCACTACGAAGACGACCGCCAGCGTCAGCGGGACCGCCGCTGCCACCACCACGCCCACGCGCCAGCCCATGCTGACAAAACAGACCACCATGACCACAAGCAGGGCAACGAAGAATTTGATCATAAACTCATCGACCGACGAGCGGATATTCACGGACTGATCGGTGACTTTGGTCAGGGTCATGCCGAGAGGCAGGTTATCGTTAATTTTCGCCGTTTCCGCATCCAGCGCTTTACCCAGCGACAGGCCGTTCCAGCCTTCGCGCATTACGATGCCCAGCAGAAGGGCGGGTTCATGCTGATTGCGTATCAGCATCGTGGGCGGATCTTCGTAGCCGCGTTCAACCGTCGCCACATCGGAGAGCTTGAGCGTTTTTCCCTGAGCAACGAATGGCGTATCGCGGATCTTCTGCAGTTCATCGAAAGCACCGTCCAGGCGGATGAAGATCTGCGCGCCCCGGGTCTCAATGGCGCCCGCGGCGGTCAACGCGTTCTGGCTATTGAGCGCATTGAAAATATCCTGCTGCGAGAGCCCCATCGTCGCCAGTCGATCGTGCGAGAAGGAGATATAAATCCGTTCGGCCTGTTCACCGATAATGTTCACTTTTTTCACGCCAGGAACGTGCAGAAGCTGCTGGCGCAGGCCTTCGGCATCACGTACCAGCTGCCGCTGGGGTTCGCCTTTCGCTTTGAGGGCAAAAAGGGCAAAGGTGACATCCGCGAATTCGTCATTCATCATCGGGCCGATGACGCCCGCCGGGAGGCGCTGGGACTCGTCTCCAAGCTTCTTCCGCGCCTGGTAGAACTCTTCCTGCACCTCTGCGGGCGGCGTTTTGTCCTGCAATGATAAGGTGATAAAGGCCATGCCGGGACGGGTATAGGTTTCCGTACGGTCATACCATTTGAGTTCCTGCAGGCGCTTTTCCAGCGGTTCGGCAACCTGATCCTGGATTTCCTGCGCGGTGGCACCCTGCCAGACGGTAATCACCGTCATTTGCTTGACGGTGAAGGGCGGATCTTCCGCGCGTCCGAGCCCAAAAAAGGCGTAAATACCGGCAATCGTCACGAGAACGATCAGAAACAGCGTGACTGAACGCTCGCGAACGGCAAGCGCTGACAGGTTAAAGCGGCTTCCGCTCATGGCGTGTTCTCCGCATGGGCGGCATTGCGTTGTTCAGCAAGCCTGACGACTTCACCCTCGTGCAGAAGATGTGCGCCTAACGCAACAATCTTCTCGCCGGGCTTTACGCCACCCGTGACCTGCGCCGCAGCTTCACCCACGCTCAGCACGTTGACGGGCGTCCATGCGACCTTTGCCGGCGGCGCAGAAATGCGCCAGACGCCGGGGCCTTTGCCCGCATCGTAGAGTGAGGCCAGCGGGACCTGCATGATCTGACCCTGCGCTTTCGTGTCTTCAATGTTCAGCGTGACGGTGGCCCCCAGCGGCGCGTTGGCCAGCGCGCCTTCGAGGACGTATCGTGCTTCAAAGGTGCGGGTGGTGGCGTCGGCTGAATCAGAAAGCTGGCGCAGCGTTGCGGTGACCGGGTGTTTTTCATTGCCATACAGCGTGGCCTGCGCTGCGCTGCCGACGGCAGGGCGCAAGGTCTCCGGGAACTGCACCAGCGCTTCGCGCTGTCCTGCCCTGGCGAGCCGGATCACCACCTGCCCGGCGCTGACGACCTGGCCCGGTTCGGCGAGCGTCTCCATCACCACGCCGTCTGAATCCGCCAGCAGTACGGCATAGCCCGTGGCGTTTTGCGCCACGTTGGCCTGCGCGCGGGCAGCGCTGAGCTCGGCCCTGGCCGTATCGGCCGCCGCTTTGATCTGGTCATACTCCGAGGCAGATACGGCACCGGATGCCACAAGGCCGCGATAACGCGCCTCATCGCTGGACGCTTTTTTCGCACGCGCCTGGGCTGCATCCACCGTGCGCTGCTGTGCCTGGGCCTGTAATTTGAGGTCAACCGGGTCGAGGCGCAGCAACGGCTGGCCTTGTTTGACGGTCTGCCCGGTATCAACCAGGCGTTCGAGGATTTTTCCCTGAACCCTGAAACCCAAATCGCTTTGCGTTCTGGCGACCACCACGCCCGTAAAGGAGCGGGCGGTATGGTTCGCAAGTTCGACGGAGGTGGATCTGACAAGCGGTGGCTGAGTGCGCGGATCGTCACTCGCGGAATTATCGCCGCACGCCACCAGGGCAAACGGCAGGAGACAAGCGGCAACGTGGGCTGAAGTGAGCCTGAGCATGGGATACCTTATAGACGTAACAGGACGATATCCGCATTCTCTGACTAGTGACCAATAATGTCAATGGTCACAAATTAGGGGGCCAGGCTTCTTAAAATCAGTGAAGAGAGCAGCACCGCTGCCGCCGGGGCCGTTTCGAGGTTGTACTGCAGCTGTACGGGATTAATGTAAGGACACATCACCATGTGGATGGCCTGAGTGACCTCATCCAGCGGCGTTTTTCTCTCGAACTCGCCCGCCTGCCTGCCTTCGATAATGATGCTCTCAATCAGCTTCATCAGGCTTTCTGCATACCGTTCTGTCGAAGGCCACTGGTCGCGTGCGGCAACGGCGGCAATGTCGTAAAGCTTACGATCGTGGAAAAACAGCTCGCTTCCTGCCTCGGTGAGCGCTTTGAAAAGACGGCGTAATTTCTCGCTTGCTGACGGCGCATCATTGATGGCGGCAAGCACGGCCGCCATGATCAGCTCCAGGCGGTTAGCGCAGATCACTTCACCAATTGCTTGTTTGGAATCGAAAAACTTATAAATATAGGACTTTGAAAAACCGATGGATTTAGCCAGTTCGGCTACGGTGGTTTTTTCATAGCCATAGTGACCGAAGTGCTCAAAAGCCGCTTCGACGATTTGCTCTCTGACAGAGTGGTCAAGGGGACCACGTGTTGATGGGGCGTTCATATTTTTAGTCATTATTTAAGCTTAGCGTGACGGGCCAGGATTGACAACGAGTGACCATTTCGTATTTTGGTTACATGCGTTTTCGTCATGAGCCGTTCAGACGGGACGATCAACCAGGTGGGGGTAAGTGTATCACTGTTTTTCGCGTACTATGGCATCTATCTGTCTGCGAATTGTGAGGGTTTCAGCGCAATTCCCTTGCACTGAAACGTCAGTATTTTGCTTAAGCCGATCGTGGGCGCAATATTTTTTCGACGATGAGCACCAGACGCCTGCGCGTCACGAAGCGGTGTAGCTGGCCCAGAAGCCAGTTGCCGCATCCGGTAATTACGTAGTTACGGTTAGTGTCCACGGCCTCTAACGCCAGAGTGACCACTTTGTCCGCGGGCATTCTTTTACCTACTGAGGCTTCCTCAGCGTTCACTACATCAAAAAAAGCCGTATCTGTGGCACCGGGACAAAGCGCCAACACGCGAATACCCTTTGAGCGGTATTCTCCCCACAGCGCGTTTGAAAACGAGAGCAGGAATGCTTTGGTTGCGCCATAAATCGCCATATAAGGGTCAGGCTGCATCGCGGCAGTAGAGGCAACATTAATAATCACCCCGGAGCCTTTCTGCAGCATTCCCGGCAGCATGGCGTGAGTGAGTTCCACAGGGGCCAGGCAATTCACGTTGATCTCATCACGCTGCCTGTCGATTGACAGTTCTTCGAATGGCCCATAGGTGGCAAACCCGGCGCAATTGATCAAAATGTCGGGGAAACGCCTTAAGGTTTCAAGCCGTTCTGCAATGTGGGGGATGGCTTCTGATTTCACTAAGTCCTGCACGATAACCGTAACGGAAACGCCATGCTTTCTGACTAACTCAGCGGCAAGCGCCTGAAGCTTTTGCTCTGAGCGGGCTATCAGGATCAATGCCACGCCGCGAGCGGCGAGTTGTCTGGCGAAATCACGACCTATTCCCGAAGATGCCCCGGTAATCAGCGCTGTTTTTCCTGTATAATCAAAAGAGTTCATACCTTAAATCCCGTTTCCCTAATTTGTGCATCACAGGATAAACCGTGCACTTAGGTACACGGTCAAGCGTGATTTTTACAAGATAAGGACGACGCAATGCGAATTGGCGAACTGTGTACGAAAACGGGATTATCGAAAGAGACGGTCCGTTACTATGAAAGGCAAGGGTTGTTAGAGAATATCCCACAACCCAATCGCAGCAATAACTACAAAGTCTATTCCGCCGTCGATTTACAGCGTTTGAACATGATCAAACATGCCAAAATGCTGGGCTTTACTTTAGCCGAAATATCAGAGGTTTTAGCTGTCTGGGTCGACGATAAATTTACCTCTGAGCAAAAGCAAACCTCTCTGCGCCGCAAATTGCAGCAGCTTGAAGAGAAAGAAACGGCGTTAATTGAACTCAGAGCCAGGCTAATCAACGCTATTAATAAGGTTGGCCAGCCTTGTATAGACGAGTTTTGATCGACGGGTGAGTGGAGGCCGCAATAGCGATGCGGCCTTGTCTGTCAGGCAGCCAGTTCAGGCATCTGCTCCTTCACGAAATTCAACACCTTCCTCGCGTCCAGAGACGCGTAGGGAAGGCTCTCAATGATGGCAATTGAACGCGTATTTCCCACGATGTCGTTTATCTCATCGAGTTTGTATTGAATGTGCGGCGCGATAAGAAAACCGTCGAAAGCGGGGGAAACACTGGCGAAGTTATCCAGCCCAACGGCGCTAATCATCAGTGGATAGCCTTCTTGTTCTGCCAGGGACTGCATTTTTTTGGCGAGAGAGTTTGCGGTGTTACCGAATAAACAACATATCAGAAGCTTTTTCATATTTTGTTCCTCCTGAAAACCGCTCATAGGGTAATCCTGAGGTTGTCACCGAAATGCGCGCTATCTCTTATTTTGGTGACAAATTAACTGCAGCTGCATTAATTGAATGTTTGTTTGATATGACGCGGCAGATTCAGACCATTTCTTTCCACTGATAAAATTTTATTGAGGCAAGAGAGAGCATGTCTAAATCTTCTTTTGTATCGCCATAGGCATAGACGTCTTTATAGGAAGATAAATCATAATTATCAATTATCTTCGTTTTTTTTAAGCGAGCGCTACAGTCCCCTTGTTTGTAGTTTCCGGTGGCTTTTCCCCCTGAAAAGGCCACTTCACTGCATAAAAGTTCCAACCCATTCTGCTCACACCAGGGTTTAAGGTACAAATCAAGCGAGGCAGAGACAACTACCACCGTATCCCCTTGAGATTTATGCCAGTTGATTTTGTTCATGGCATCCTCCCGCAACAGGGATGGAATTTCTGTTTTACTGTAGAAAAGACCTGCATTTTTTAATTCAGCTTCAGACTTGCCAGCTAACGCTATTCTTACCACTTTTTTTCGTAAAACCGATCCCGATAACGCGCCCATTTTATAGGCGAGGATATAGGGAAGAAGGCGTAGCTTTCCACGCCGCAGCGTTTTTTCATCCACAGAACGGTAAATAAACGGCGTGAAGGTATCGGAAAAAGTTATCGTTCCATCGAAATCGAAAAAAGCAATATTTGTAGTCATAAGCCGTTCAGACGGGATAATGAATTGCATCGGGCGAGTGTATCACTGTTTTTGATGTTAATGTTTTTTTAGCCAGTCGAGAAAAAACTGGCTAAACGCCGTGACCTGAAGCGGCTGCAGCTTGCGCTGCGGGTAAACAAACTGCAGCCCGACATCTTTGCGATCGTATCGGCTAAAGCCGGTGAAGCTGTCGGCAAACAGCACCGTGAGTCTTCCGGTCTCAACATCGTCTTTGACGTCCCACCAGGATTTCCCCGCGATACCGGCCCCGCTGAGGGCCCACTGACGAAGCAGCGCGCCGTCGTCGCACACCATGGCAGGATCCACGCGAACAACCGTTTCCTCGCCCTCGGTTTCAAAGCGCCATTCGTTCATTACCACGCCCTGCGACTCAAGCGCCAGGCACCGATGATGGGCTAAATCTGCAAACGTGGAGGGGATGCCACGGTCGTTAAGATATTGCCCGGAGGCAACCAGCACCCGATGATTCGGGCGGATATTTCTGACGACAAGACTGCTGTCCGGCAGGTTACCGAAGCGTACGCTCATATCCAGCCGGTTAGCGACCAGGTCCTCAACGTGCTCTCTTAACGAGATGAAAAATTTCACGTCAGGATGGATGCGGGAAAATTCAACGACGGCAGGGCTCAGATACTGTCTGCCAAAGTCAGAGGGTGCAGAAAGGCGAATGTTGCCGCTGAGCACGCCTTCTTTTTGCGTCAGTAACGACTCGGCATGATGCACTTCTTCCAGCACGCGCAGCGCAGCATGGTAAAACTCTTCCCCGGCGCGGGTCAGCGTGATGGACCGCGTTGAGCGATGAAACAGGCGGGTCTGGTAACGCTCTTCAATTGCCTTTAGCCTGGCCGTCATGGTGGCCGGGGAAAGCGACAGGCGTCGTCCGGCAGCGGAAAGGCTGCCAGCCCCGGCAATCTCAACCAGTAATGCCATGTCTTCGAGCTTGCCCATTATTCATATTTTCCGAAAAGTGCATCTGTTTTTAGCGTAATTATCAAAATCAGATGCCGCCTGTAAAGTGATTTCATCCAAACCACAGGGGATGAAGCATGAAACGTACCTCACTTTTTGAACGCTACAGGCTGGGTCCGCTGGACCTGAAAAATCGTATCATCATGGCACCGATGACCCGCGCGCGTTCCCTTCAGCCGGGAAATATTCCCTCCGCGCTGATGGCGGAGTATTACCGGCAGCGTGCCAGCGCGGGATTAATCATCACGGAAGCCACGCAGATCTCGCCTCAGGGGCAGGGTTACTCATGGACACCCGGCATGCATACGCCGGAGCAGATTTCAGGATGGCAGCTCACCACGGGCGCCGTGCATCAGGCGGGCGGGGTCATTTTTTCTCAGCTCTGGCACGTAGGGCGGATGTCGCACGCCAGTTTTCATCAGGATGGAAAGCCCGTCGCCCCGTCAGCGCTGGCGCCGGACGCGCAGGTATGGGTGGTGAATGAAAAGGGAGAGGGCCAGATGGTTGACTGCCCACAGCCGAGAACCCTCTCGCGCAATGACATTCACTCTATCATTGCGGACTATCGCCAGGCCGCCCTGAATGCCGTTCAGGCCGGGTTTGATGGCGTGGAGGTTCACGGTGGAAACGGCTATTTGATCGACCAGTTCCTGCGTCAAACATCCAACATACGCACGGATGAGTACGGTGGCACGCTTGCCAACCGGATCCGCTTTGCCCAGGAGGTATTGAGCGCCATTGCTGAGGCCATTGGTCGCGAGCGTACGGGCATCCGTCTCTCGCCGTTTATTACCCAGCGCGGGATGAACGATCCGCAGGTGACGGAAGCCATACTCGCTCTTGCGGCCTGGTGTGAACAAAAAGGGATCGCGTACATCCACCTGGCGGAAGCCGACTGGGACGATGCGCCGCAGGTACCTGAACATTTCCGCCAGTCACTTCGCGAGACCTTTAGCGGAACCCTTATCGTCGCGGGCAACTACGATCGTGAAAAAGCGGAAAACATCCTTGCCGCGGGCTATGCCGATTTGATTGCGTTCGGACGACCATTTATTGCTAACCCGGATTTACCCCTCCGACTGGCGCACCGGTTGCCTTTGGCACAGGTGCGCGATCCCGCCACGCTGTTTGGCGGCACCGCGACGGGATATACCGACTACCCCTTATATAACCTGCAGGAAGAAACATTATGAACCGTAAGACCTTAATTATCGGCGGCGCGTCCGGCAGCGGGTCGACATATTTTCGTTCCGCTCTCGCGGCGCTTGTTTTTATTGGACTGTCGGGCACCGCGTATTCGGCGCAGGCAGAATGGGTAAAACCTCATCAGCTTATTGTGGATAAAAGCCTGCCCCAGGCGCAATTAACTGCGAATGAATCTGTTGCCAGAGAATATGCAACGTTCTGGAACACGGGGGATGAATCCCTGGCGCGTGATGCCCTGGCGGTGAACTTTATTGATAAAACGCCCCCGGAAGGTCGTAAGCAGGGGCCGGAAGGCGCTATTTTAGCCTCGCGGGCCTTTCGTGCCGCCGTGCCTGATTTACGCTGCGAGGTTGAGCAAATGATTATTTCAGGTAATCGCGTGGTCTCCCATTTGCATTTTTACGGCACGTTCAGCGGAACATTCGGCAAGCTGAAGGGGAAGGGGCAGAAAATAGATTTTATCGCCACGGATATTTACGACATTCGTGAAGGTAAAATTGCGGCTAACTGGCATATTGAGGATAACCTGACGCTGATGAAACAGCTGGGCGCACTGTAACTTCATCACTCCGGGTAACCCGGGGGGAGCCCGGAGTGATGCGTAAATCCTATAACCCCAGATCGCTCAGAGAGGGGTGATCGTCCGGGCGTCTGCCCAGCGGCCAGTGGAACAGTCGCTCAGCGGCTTTTATCGGCATATCGTTTACGCAGGCAAAACGGCGCTTCATCAATCCGTCCGGCTCGAACTCCCAGTTTTCATTGCCGTACGAGCGGAACCAGTTGCCAGAATCGTCATGCCATTCATAGGCATAGCGAACGGCGATGCGGCTATCCGTAAACGCCCAGAGCTCTTTAATCAGACGATAATCCAGCTCTTTTTTCCATTTCCGCTCCAGAAACGCCTGCGCTTCTTCACGGTTGGTGGCGAACTCCGCGCGGTTGCGCCATTGGGTATCCAGCGTATAGGCCAGCGCGACTTTCGCCGGGTCGCGACTGTTCCAGCCATCTTCTGCCAGTCTGACTTTTTCGATGGCGCTTTCACGTGTGAAGGGCGGTAAAGGAGGACGTGTGTTCATGGCGATTACCTCAGCGTATTATGATGTAGACAGGTCTGTCTACTTGCGATAATCTATGCCTGTAAAATAACGCTGTCAACATCCGTTTTGAGGTTATAAAAAAGTGAAAACAGAATCCGCAGGCAATGATACAAAAATCAGCGTCAGAGATAAGATATTACTGACGGCGCACGATCTGTTTTATTCCACAGGCTTCAGGGCGACGGGCGTGGATACGCTGATTAAAGCGTCGAAAGTGACAAAGGTGACTTTCTATCGCCATTTTCCGAGTAAAAGTTTACTTATTCTCGCTTATTTACAGTATCGGCATGAAATATGGATTGGCTGGTTTGAGTCCACGCTGCGTCGACATCTTGAGGAAGGTGAAATACCTTCTGACGCGTTATCTGCATCGCTTTACGAATGGTTTATTTCGCCCGAGTTTCACGGCTGCGCGTTTATTAATGCCAGCGCCGAGGCAAAATCGGAAGATATTGAAAGCGAAATAAAAGAGATTTGCCGAAATCATAAATGTGAAACTAAGAAAATTATTGCATCGCTGACGAAGATCGCTGATGAGCGCGTCGTCAATGAGATCATGCTGCTCATTGACGGCGCAATTATTCATGCGCAAATGGGCATGGATACCAGCACGGTCATCACGTCGTTAGCACCGGGTCTGGAAAGGTTAACAGGAAAATAAGCGTAGCCGGGGCGTTGCATCATGTTAAATGGCTGGAATACGCGACAGTCTATTACAGACTGTAAACCCCCGCACCCCAGTACCCCTTACCCGGGCGACTCTCTTCTTTCCAGCCTGATGCCATCAGCGCTTTTGCAATAAACCGGTTCATGATCCCGTGCCCCATGAGCAGGACGGGACCGTCGGCGTGCCTGGCTACCGTCACAAGGATCTCCGCCGCCTTAACGGCGCGTTTTTTGGCGACGTTTACAGACTCTGCCTCACCTGGCAGGCCGCAGAGCCAAAGTATACGAAATAGCGCCGCCCAGGAAAAAGGCGATAACCGTAACCCTGGGATACGAAATACCGGCAACTCCGCTTCCCGAAATACATCATCAATTACGCCCGGTTCACACCCCAGTGTTTTTAACGATGACAGGGCTCTCGGGAGAGGGCTGCTGAGGAAAGCGAGCGCTCGGTACGCCTGGATTTGAGCCATTTCAGGCGGCCTGTCGCTGCCCGTTGAAGAGAGGTTATAGCTGTCGATCCACTCCGCTATTTCCCTGCATGAGACTTTTGGCGCACCCCTGTAATGGGGTTCTCCATGCCGCATCAAAATAATTTCCATACGTTCTAATCGCGAGTCCCGATCTTCCATTCATCACAGCAAGACTAACGCGATCTGATAAGAATGTTCACCCACCCGTTTTGGTGTGTCAGAGCGAGATCCATAACACGCGGCTGTACTTAACGTTGTTCACCGCAATAATATATGTCGCAAGAATTTAACTGTTTTTTGGCTTTCTCGTTTCGCGCGGCATCACACGTAAAGCGGGTTAGTAAGGATACCCTCCATGTCTCTTCGAATTCGACAGGCCACCGGAGCCGATTCAACGCTTTTAAGCGAGCTGGGATATCGCATTTACCCCGCCCATTTTCAGCATCTGTGGGTGTCAGACGCAGAGATGAAGGATTTTCTGCACGGCGAGTACGCGCTTTCTGTACTTGAACAGAGCCTGAAAGATAACGCTGTTTCCTGGTATGTTGCCGAGACCGATCGGCCCGTGGGGTTCATGAAAGTGACCTGGGAGGCCATGATTCCAGAAACGGATAAGCAGGGTGTGCTTCTGAACAAGCTCTACCTTGATCCTGCTGAGACCGGCAAGAATTATGGTCAGGTCATGTTCAACGAAATCATCGACATGGCCCAGAACAGAGGGAAAGACTATCTCTGGCTGGAAGTGCTTGAGCAGAACGCGGGAGCGTACCGCTTCTACCAAAAGCAGGGCATGCTCTGCCTTAAGAACGTGCTTTTCGAAACCGCTTCTCAGCAGAGCATACTCAGGATTATGGGGATGTCTCTTTAGAAAAAGCGCGCGCATCCCGCTGTGCCAGCGACAGCGCACTGGCGCTGGCGGGGTCGAACAATGACAGGCTCTCAATTTGATTGAGTAAAATCACCTTGCGGAATGACATTGCGCTGCGGGGTTCTGAGTCGAGCGTAATGTCATGCTCCGCATACCACCTGCTGTAATTATTCTCGATGCGCAGATCCATCGTCTTTTCATCTCTGTACCCGCTTAACATCGGGATCAGCACAATATTGGCCGTTTTTTCATATTCCAGCGTCGCGGTGTGGATCATGCCGATGTATATCCGCCTCGACCGGAGCGTGACCTGCGCCAGCTCGCCTTGCTCCATACACTGGTACAGCAGTTGTTCTATCCCGCTCGACTGGGCAAGGCGTTTGTAGAGCTTTTTCCGGCTTTCACCGTCCAGCCTTGCGCTACCTGCCCAGTTAGAGCGGTAGAGGCAAAACAGGATGGCAAACGCCAGCATAACGACCACCGGTGCCTGAATGCCTAAAAAACTCCAGTTCATAAAGTCGATTTGCCAGTCGGTATATTTCGGTGAGGCAAAGTGGAAAGCGTTGTTGGCGGCGGACAGGGCGAGCAGCAGCAACCAGAGCAGCCCCGTGGCAATCACGCCCTGCAGAACGAAAATACAGCCATACAGCGCAACCAGAAAATACACATCCCAGCCGAAGGATCGCTTGATTTTAAAGCGGGTCGACAGGTCGCGGCTGGTGTACCAGTACCCGCATACCATCAGCACCATAAATATCGCCGTTCCCATATCAGGCCCTCTTCAGCGTGTCGACGTGACGCAGAAAATCCTGCCGCACCTCGTTGCTTTTGTAGTTCACCGAGGCGTTCCCGTCCTGGTCGATGATGATGCGATCGCCATCTTCGACGGCTTCAATCATTTCCTGCTGGCTCATTACCTGGAGCAAAGATTCGGGGCTGGAGAAAAGCGAGAGAAAGAAGCGTTTCATGTCAGGCATCCTTATGAATTAAAAAGGATAAGCCTGGAAGATGTCCGGTGAGTTTGCCTTAAGGATAACCTGAAAGTTAAAGCCGACTGACGGCGACACCTTACCCCGTCCACAAAACCCATTTTTTGGTTTGTTATCAACTTATTGATATATATCTAAAATAAAAAATAGATCACTACAAACTTGGACAAATAACGTGAACTGTGTAAGTTTTAATTATGCGATTACGCCACGTTGTTTACAGCCAGGATGTGACCCATGAGCACTTTGCCCTCTGTCGTGAGTCGGTTTGTTGAGTACTACGCCGCACTGGATAGCCAGCCGCCGTCTGCGCTGGTGGGGCTTTATCATTCAAATGCCACGCTTATCGATCCGTTTGGCGAGCATGACGGAATTTTCGCGCTTCAGCGCTACTTCATCCATCTGCTGGCCAACGTTGAGCATTGCCGTTTTACCATCGATCCGCCGTTGTGCAGCGAAAGCCGTTTTGTTGTGACCTGGATGATGCACTGGTCGCACCCGCGCATTGCCGGGGGAGAGCCGCTCGAACTGCCGGGGTGTTCCGTGGTGGAGACGGAAAACGATCTCATCACACGCCAGCGCGACTACTACGATGCGGGAGAGATGATCTACGAACACCTTCCTCTGCTTGGCTGGGCGGTACGGGGCGTTAAGCGGAGGGTGAAATCATGAAGACGGTTCTGATTACTGGCGCAAGCTCGGGCATCGGTGCCGGTCTGGCGAAATCCTATTCCGCTGACGGCTACCATGTGATCGCCTGCGGGCGAGATCCTGTGCGCCTGGAAGCACTGCATCAAACCTGCCCCAATCTCACCGTTCGCCTGTTCGATATGACAGACAGGGATGCCTGTCGCCAGGCTCTGACCGGCAGCTACGCCGATCTGATAATTCTCTGCGCCGGGACCTGCGAATACCTCGAACAGGGCGTGGTGGACGCGGCGCTGGTGGAGCGGGTGATGGCAACAAATTTCCTCGGTCCGGTGAATTGCCTTGAGGCGCTACAGCCGCAGCTGGTTGCGGGCAACCGCGTGGTCCTGGTGAGTTCGATGGCCCACTGGCTGCCTTTTCCCCGCGCGGAGGCCTACGGCGCGTCCAAGGCGGCGCTGAGCTGGTTTGCCGAGAGCCTGCGCCTGGACTGGGAGCCAAAAGGGATTACCGTCACGGTTGTCTCGCCGGGCTTTGTTGACACGCCCCTGACGCGCAAAAACGATTTTGCCATGCCGGGCAGGGTGAGCGTCGACGAGGCGGTGAAGGCGATCCGGACCGGACTGGCGGCAGGGAAAATGCATATCGCGTTTCCCGCCGGGTTTGGCTTCATTTTGCGGCTGCTCTCCAGGCTACCCGCGTTTTTGCAGCGCGCGCTGCTGCGCAGGATGGTGCGTTCATGAAGATTGCGATTATCGGCAGCGGCATCGCCGGGCTGACCTGCGCCTGGCGGCTGGCCGGGCACCACCAGGTGACCCTGTTTGAAGCGGGAGCTACGCCCGGCGGGCATACCGCAACGGTTGACGTGACGACGCCGCAGGGCACATATGCGATCGATACCGGGTTTATCGTCTACAACGATCGCACCTATCCGCGTTTTATGGGCCTGCTCAGCGAGCTGGGCATCAGCGGGCAAAAAACGCAGATGAGCTTTTCGGTGCACAACCCGGCGACGGGGCTTGAGTACAACGGGCACACCCTGACATCGCTGTTTGCCCAGCGTCGAAACCTGGTGAATCCGACATTCTGGCGGCTGCTGGGCGAGATTGTTCGCTTCAATCGTCTGGCGAAAGTGGCGCTGGACGCCGAGGTTGACCCCAACGCCACGCTGCAGACGTTTCTGCAGCAGCACGGCTTCACGTCGTTTTTCGCGCGACACTATATTCTGCCGATGGGGGCCGCCATCTGGTCATCCTCGCTGCAGGAGATGAAGCGTTTCCCGCTGCCGCTCTTTTTACGCTTCTTTCACCATCACGGCCTGCTGGATATCACCCATCGCCCGCAGTGGTACGTCGTCCCGGGCGGCTCGCGGGAGTATATCCGCGCGATGCTGGATAAACTGGGTGACCGTCTGACGCTACACCTGAACGCGCCGGTTCAGCGTGTGAAACGCCATGCGGATGGTGTCACTCTCCTGTTTGACGACGCCACCCATACCTTCGATCAGGTGATTTTTGCCTGCCACTCGGCCCAGGCGCTGGCCATGCTTGACAATCCGACGCAGGCAGAACGCGAGGTGCTGGGCGATATCGGCTGGCAGCGCAACGAGGTGGTGTTGCACAGCGATCCGCGCTGGCTGCCGGTGCGCCAGCGGGCGTGGGCCAGCTGGAACTACCGCCTCAGCGATCGGGAGCAGGCCAGCGCCTGCGTCACCTACAACATGAACATTCTGCAGGGGCTGCCTGCGGGCAGTCCGCTGTTCTGCGTTACCCTCAATCCGGACACGCCGGTGGACGAACGCTTCGTCTGGCAACGCTTTGTTTATGAACATCCGCTGTTTAACCCGCAAAGCTGGCAGGCGCAGGCGCGCCGCGGCGAGATCAACGGCCAGCGGCGGAGCTGGTTCTGCGGGGCCTGGTGGTACAACGGTTTTCATGAAGATGGCGTGCGCAGCGCGCTGGACGTGGTCAATGCGATAGCGGCCGGAGAGGGGAACTGACATGAACAGCTGCCTCTATCACGGCGTCTTACGCCACCGTCGCCTTCATCCGAAAACCCATGAATTTAGCTACAGCGTCTTTATGGCCTGGCTGGATCTGGATGAACTGCCGCAGCTGGCGTCCGTCGGCGTGCGGCGCAATCGCTTTGCCGCCGCCTCGTTCCATGATGCGGACTATCCCCTCGGCACGCCGCTTAAGGAGAACGCGCTGAGCAGGCTGGAGAGCCTGACCGGCGAACGTCCGGACGGGCGGGTTATGCTCCTGACGCAGCTGCGCTATTTCGGGCTGCATTTTAATCCGGTCAACTTTTACTACTGCTATGACGGGAAGGGAATCCTGCGTTGGGTGCTGGCTGAGGTCCGCAACACACCGTGGAATGAACGTCATTACTATGCCGTCAACGGGCAGGATGCGCAGCCCACGGAAAAAGCGTTTCACGTTTCCCCCTTCAACCCGATGGACATGATTTACCACTGGCGCTTCAACAACCCGGATAACACCCTGCATATGCACATTGAAAATCACCAGGAAGCGAAGGTGTTTGACGCCACGCTGGCGCTGCGCCGGGCGCCTCTGACCCGTCCGGCGCTGCGCTCGCTGCTGCTGCGCATCCCGCTGATGACCCTGAAAACCGTTTTCGCCATTTACTGGCAGGCGCTGCGCCTGTGGCTCAAGCGCGTGCCGCTGTATAACCATCCCGTCAGCAGGAGTGAACGCTCATGACCGATCCCGTCTTTGCGCTAGAACCCGATATCCCGCGCAACGTCCGCATCGCGCGCTGGCTGCTTTTCAGGCTGTTAAGCGGCATCCGCGGCGGCTCGCTCACGCTGCGGGAAGGGGCGCAGACCTTTCATTTTGGCGAGACATCCTCCGCGCTGCATGCCGACGTGCAGATCCTCACGCCCGGCGTCTACTGGCGCGTCTTAACGGGCGGGAGCCTTGCCGCGGCAGAAGCCTGGATAGACGGCGAATGGGAAACCGCGCATCTCACGCCGCTTCTGGAACTGCTGGCGCTCAACGGCGAGGTACTTGGCCGTCTGGAAAAAGGATTCCATCTGCTCGGCAGGCCGCTTGAACGGTTACGCCACTGGACGCGGCGCAACTCCCGCGTGCAGGCGCGGGAAAATATTGCGGCCCATTACGATTTGGGCAACACCTTTTATAGCCATTTTCTGGATAAGGAGCTGCTTTACTCCAGCGCGCTGTTTAACGCTGACGAGCAGGATCTCACGGCGGCTCAGCAGGCCAAAATGGCGCGTCTGTGCGAACAGCTGGCGCTGCGCCCGGGTGACCACCTGCTGGAAATTGGCACCGGCTGGGGCGCGATGGCGGAATACGCAGCCCGCCATTATGGCTGCCGGGTGACCACCACCACGCTTTCGCAGGAGCAATACGTCTGGGCGACAGAGCGGATCGCCCGCGCCGGGCTGCAGGATCGGGTTGAGGTGCTGCTCTGCGACTATCGCGATCTCACCGGTCAGTACGATAAGCTGGTCTCGATAGAGATGATTGAGGCCGTAGGTAAGCGCTATCTGCCGGTGTTCTTCCGCACCTGCCAGGCGCGGCTGCGTCCGGGAGGACGCATGGCGATTCAGGCCATCACCATTCAGGATCAGCGCTATCGCGACTACAGCAAAAGCGTCGATTTTATCCAGCGCTACATTTTCCCCGGCGGTTTTTTGCCGAGCATTACCGCAATGAATGAGCTGATGACGCGCCACACCGACTTCGTGGTGCGCAATCTCTTCGACATGGGGCCGGACTATGCCCGCACGCTGGCCCACTGGCGCCAACGCTTTGTCCATGCCTGGCAGGAGATTGAAAAGCTTGGCTTCGATGAACGGTTCCGCCGGATGTGGCTGTATTACTTTGGCTACTGCGAAGCCGGGTTTAACGCCCGCACCATTAGCGTGGTGCAGCTCACCGCCGAGCGCGTATGAGGCGTTACCTTCAGGTCTTCCTGCTGGCCGTCGCGTTCGATCTTTACTGGGCGCTGGTGGTGCTCTTTCGCGAGCAAGGCCTGATTATCTGGCTCGCGCTGGCGGTCCTGGCGTGCCTGCTGTTACCGCCAGCATACCGGTTTTACGCCATTGGGCTGGCGGCGGCGGGCAGCATGCTGGACGCGCTCTGGGCCCTGACCGGGCTCATTGCCTTCACGGGTGAGTCCCTGATGCCTTTATGGATGGTGGCATTGTGGCTGATGTTTGCCACGGTCTGGACACAGCTGACGCGCACTACAACGTTGCCCGGCTGGCTGCTGACCCTGCTGGCCGCGGTTGGGGGTCCGGTGGCTTACCTGTTCGGCGAGCGCCTGGGCGCTATCACGTTTCTGGAACCGACCTTTATCGTCGTCAGCTGGATGGCGCCGGGGTGGCTGGTGTTGATGCTGTTTTTCCACCTGCTGATGGGGAGTCAAAAATGAGAGCTGCGGTTCTGCTGCTTTGGTTAACGATCGTCACCCCCGCAGCCCAGGCGGCCGACTGGCTGGCCTGGCGTAAAGTGGGCGACGCCACGCTCACCTGGGGACCTTTCACCGTCTATACCTCCCAGCTGCGCACTCCGGATGGCCGTTACAGCCGAGAGGAGCAGGAACAGGCGCTGATTATTACCTATGCGCGCGACATCGGTCGCGATGAACTGGTCGAGGCGACCCGCGACCAGTGGCAGGCGCAGGGGATCCTGGCCCAGGAACCGCAAAGCGAAGCCTGGCTGCGGATGCTCCAGTCGCTGTGGCCGGATGTCCGACCGGGCTCGCAGCTGGCGTTTGTTCTCAACGATAAGCAGGGGCAGTTCTGGTACCGCGCGTCAGCGGCGCAAACATCCTTTATTCCACTCGGAGCACGCCAGTCGGAAGCGTTCAGCACCCGTTTTCTGGCCATCTGGCTCGATCCTCGCACGCAATATCCTGAGCTGCGCCAGCAGTTAATCGGAGGCCAAAAATGAAACGTATCCTGATGGTGGCGCTGGCATTCACGATGCTGCTGGCGGGCTGTAGCACGGAGGTGGCCGAGTATCGCCAGCAGCAGCCGCGGCTGGATATCTTCCACTATTTCCAGGGCAAAACCGAAGCGTGGGGGATGGTGCAGGATCGTAGCGGGAAGCAGATCCGTCGCTTCCACGTTGAGATTGCCGGGGACGTTATCGGCGATACGCTGACGCTCAATGAACACTTTGTCTACGACGACGGCGAGAAGCAGCAGCGGGTATGGCATATCCGTCGCGTGGGGAACGATCGCTACGAGGGAACGGCGGGGGATATTGAAGGGGTTGCCACGGGGCAGGCAGCGGGCAACGCCTTTAACTGGCATTACAGCATGAACGTAAAAGCCAACGGGAGCACCTGGCTACTGAAGTTTGACGACTGGATGTACCTGCAGGATGAGACCCATCTGTTTAATAAAACCGAGATGAAGAAATTTGGCGTCACCGTCGCCACGGTGACGCTGTTCTTTACCCGTAGGACGTGAGTTTAGTCGCGGAGGCTCCCGGTTTTGCTGCTGGAGTAGATGAAGTACAGGGCAATACCCAGACAGACCACCGCGCCCAGGCGGCTCATCGAAAAGGGAATGGCCGTATTCCCCAGCCAGCCAAAG
Source organism: Lelliottia nimipressuralis (assembly GCF_004402045.1). Lineage (GTDB taxonomy): Bacteria > Pseudomonadota > Gammaproteobacteria > Enterobacterales > Enterobacteriaceae > Enterobacter > Enterobacter chinensis. The sequence continues at coordinate 510,920 of NZ_SOMG01000030.1, forward strand.
TTATCAATCAGCATGCTCATGGTGAGCTGACCAAAGATGACCGCTACCGTGGCGACGGCGGTGCCGATACGCTGCACCGCGAGCACCATTATCACGATATAGGGCACGCCAAACATCGCGCCGAGGAGCTGCCATTTCGGCACGTCCAGAAGCGTGACAGCCTGCTTAGGCTCAAAGAAGAAAATGAGCAGGGCGGTTACCAGGGCGCCGACGGAAAACGTCAGGAACGCGCTTTTAAAAACGCCGACGTTGCTGCCAAGCTGTCCGTTGATTGCGGCCTGAATGCTCAGCGTCGCGCCGCCGCAAACGGCCAGAAGAATCATAATCAGTGTCATACGTTACCCCTGTGCGACCAGAACCAGTGCCGCAATGATGAATCCCAGCGCGATAATGCGCTTCGCGTTTATCCTCCTGTGCGGTGTACCCAGCAGACCATAGTGGTCAATGATCAGGCTTTTAAAGACCTGACCCGCCAGAATGCCAATCATCGTCAGGGCGATGCCGATGGCGGGTGTCGCCACGGTCAGAATGACCACGTAAACAGGGCCAAGCACGCCGCCGAGCAGTTGCCATGACGGCTGTGAAAAAAATGACGGGCTGTTTCGCGGACTAAAAAATAGCATCAGCAGAAACGTCAGCGCAGCACCCACGCCGAAGATGCTGAACGTGGCCCATAAATCCCCAACTTCGCTGCCTAGCGGCCCCAGCAACCCCGCCTCGACGGAAAGACCCATCCCGCCGGCAATCACCAGTAAAATCAAAACAAACTGCATTCTTCTTCCTCCGTTTTCAGGCGAAGAAGATTACGTCGGTAGCTCAGTGAGAAAAATGCCATAATGCTGGAAACACCTTTGCAGGATATGCATCAATGGTTGACGCTAGCAATATCAACATCCGCGCGTTGCTGATCTTTATTGACGTGTATGAAGCACAGAACTTCTCCGTCGTGGCGCGGCGGCAGGGAATATCGGCCTCGCAGATATCGCGCGTGATCCACCAGCTTGAGGACGCGCTCGGGCAGCAGCTTTTCTACCGCAACACGCGGGCCGTCATCCCCACGGAAAGCGGTCATCTTTTTATTCGCTATGCCCGTTCGATGACGGAAAACCTGGAAGAGGCGCGACGAGAGCTGGACGCGCGTGCGGTGGAGCCGTCCGGTACAATCCGCATTAACGGACCGGTGTTTTTCGGCCAGAAGCACATTGCCCCCGGACTTCCCGGCCTGTCGGAACGTTATCCTCGCCTCAGCGTAGAGCTGACGTTGACCGATGATTTTATCGACCCGCACCGCGATGCCGCCGACGTTATCTTCCGGATTGGCGTGCTGACGGACTCCTCCTTTCACGCGCGGGTGTTCGGGCAGCAGGTGTATCACCTGGCCGCGTCGCCAGAGTATGTGCGTAAGTACGGTGCACCTGAAGGGCCGGACGATCTGAACCGTCATCACTGTCTTGTCTATCGCGGATCGTCAGGACCTAACCGCTGGCTGTTGCGCAGGGAGGGCGAGGCGTGGACACACTATCCCGTTACGCCATTGATGACTTCGAATAATGCGGAAGCGTTACTGGCAGCGGCGCTGGGCGGGATGGGTATTGTGCTGTTTCCGGACTGGCTGGTGAGCGAGCAGCTCCAGCGCGGTGAGCTGATTCCGCTCCTGCCCGCGCTGGAGTGCGCCATTAATACGGAACAGCAGGCTATCGCGGCGATCTATCCAGATGCCCGACATCCGCCCCTGAACGTCAGGGCGGTGATTGATTATTACGTCGAGCGCTTTGGTACGCCGCTTTACTGGCAAACGTAAAGAATTACGCGCCGAGCTCTTTGCGGATAATCTCTGCACCGGCGCTGAGCGCTTTCAGCTTGCCGTTGGCAACCTGACGAGAAAGTGGAGCCATGCCGCAGTTGGTTGACGGATAAAGCTTGTCGGCATCGACAAACTGCAGCGCTTTACGCAGCGTATCGGCCACTTCCTCCGGCGTTTCAACGGCGTTGGTTGCCACGTCGATCGCGCCGACCATCACTTTTTTACCGCGGATCAGCTCCAGCAGATCCATCGGCACGCGGGAGTTGTGGCACTCCAGGGAGATGATGTCGATGTTAGAGGTCTGCAGCTTAGGGAAGGCCTCTTCGTACTGGCGCCACTCTGAGCCGAGCGTCTTTTTCCAGTCGGTATTGGCCTTGATGCCGTATCCGTAGCAGATGTGTACCGCGGTTTCGCATTTCAGCCCTTCGATGGCGCGCTCCAGCGCGGCGATGCCCCAGTCGTTGACCTCGTCAAAAAAGACGTTAAACGCCGGTTCATCAAACTGGATAATATCGACACCTGCGGCCTCTAACTCACGCGCTTCCTGATTGAGGATTTTGGCGAATTCCCAGGCCAGCTTTTCGCGGCTTTTATAGTGCGCGTCGTAAAGGGTGTCGATCATGGTCATCGGGCCCGGCAGTGCCCATTTGATCGGCTTATCCGTGAGCTGGCGTAAGTATTTTGCATCGTCCACGAAGACCGGTTTCTGCCTTGCGACGGCAGAGACCACGGTCGGCACGCTGGCGTCATAGCGGTTACGAATGCGCACCGTCTGGCGGTTCTCAAAATCAACGCCGCTCAGGTGTTCAATAAACGTCGTGACGAAATGCTGGCGGGTCTGTTCCCCGTCGCTGACGATATCGATACCCGCACGGATCTGCTCATCCAGGGACAGGCGCAGCGCATCCTGTTTACCTGCCAGTAATTCCTGATCCTGTAATTTCCAGGGGGACCAGAGCGTTTCAGGTTGTGCAAGCCAGGTCGGCTTAGGCAGGCTGCCAGCCGTAGAAGTCGGGAGCAATGTTTTCATAATAAAAGACCTTTTTTGATGAATTAAAGCGTGTAGTTATCAGACCACTGCTCAAGAATATGTTTGTAGGGCTTAATGAAATACGTTTCTGTAAATCGACCCTGTTCAATCGCCAGGCGGCTTCGCTCTTCACGGTCATAAACAATTTTTGTTAATGAGTGATCCTGCTGGTTCAGATCCGGTCGATAGCACAGTCCCGCTGCCGAGTTAGCGTTATAAATCTCCGGACGATAAATTTTCTGGAACGTTTCCATCGTGCTGATGGTACCGATCAGTTCCAGATCGGTGTAATCACTCAGTAAATCCCCGGTAAAGAAGAACGCGAAAGGCGCCACGCTGTTCTCCGGCATGAAATAGCGCACGCTCAGGCCCATCTTCGCGAAGTACTGCTCCGTTAAGGACTCACCCTCCGGTTGATACTCAATGCCCAGAATGGGGTGCTCGTTGCCCGTGCGGCGATAGGTATCCTTGCTGGAAACGCTCAGACAGATCACCGGTGCTTTTCTGAAGTTCTCTTTGTATTCAGGTGACTTCACAAAGTGACGGAAAATATTGCCGTGCAGTTCGCCAAATTTTTCCGGAATGCTGAAGCGTTGCTGGTTCTTGTTGTGCTCCAGCAGCAGCACGCTGAAATCGTAATCCCGCACGTAAGACGAGAAGTTATTCCCGACGATACCTGGAATACGCTGGTTATTTTTTTTGTCGACAATATACGTTTGCAATATCTCGATGGCCGGGAACGGTTTTTCCACGCCAATATTCAAATCGACTGAGATGATTTCAAGCTCAACCGCGTAGCGATCGGCGTTAGGGTTATCCCAGCGCGCTAAGGCGTTAAAGCGGTTGTTGATCATCACCAGCGTGTTGCGCAGGTTTTCCTGACGCTTTTCCCCACGCGCCAGGTTGGCAAAGTTGGTGGTTGTACGCGTATTTTCTGACGGGTTGTAATTCTCATCGAAGCAACTGCGCTTAAGGGTATATGTGAAAGCTTTGCTCATTGTGGTTATGCATCCTAAGTTCATGTTGCTAAGAAGTTACCAATGCATAATTTATGCCTGAGCCCGCGGCGCAGGGGAAGTGACTTAATTTCACTGCAACATGAGCGAACTTCATGAAGTGTAATGCTCGAGGTGTCGCTGCCTTCATGCCGGGTGGCGCTGCGCTTACCCGGCCTACGGTTCAGCGTCGTTTGTAGGCCCGTGCAAGCGCAGCGCCGCCGGGCGAAGCTCGCAATATGTCTGTGATATGCACTTTGCCCTCGTCGTTAACCGGCTGCGGGGGAGAGGGATTTTTTATTTCCGTTCAATTCCCGCTATAATCCCCAAAATTTCCAACCGGTTTAGAAACGATCATGACAAAACTCACCTTACAAGAGCAGATGCTGAAAGCGGGCCTGGTCAGCAGCAAAAAAGCGGCGAAAGTTCAGCGCACGGCAAAGAAATCACGCGTTCAGGCTCGTGAAGCTCGGGAAGCGGTAGAAGAGAACAAGAAAGCGCAGATCGAGCGTGACAAGCAGCTGAGCGAGCAGCAGAAGCAGGCCGTGCTGGCGAAAGAGTTTAAAGCACAGGTGAAGCAGCTCATTGAGATGAACCGCATCACCGTTTCAAGAGGCAACATCACCTTTAACTTCACCGACGGTAATCTGATCAAAAAAATCGAGGTCGACAAGCAAACCCAGGCTCAGCTGATTAACGGCCGTCTGGCGATTGCCCGTCTGGTCATCAACGCCAGCGGCGACAGCGAATACGCGATTATCCCGGCGGTGGTTGCCGATAAAATTGCCCAGCGCGATGCCGACAGCATTGTATTGAACAGCGCGCTCAGCCAGGAAGAGCAGGACGAAGACGATCCGTACGCGGACTTCAAAATCCCGGACGATTTGATGTGGTAAATCGGCTTCAGAACGGGGCGGCGTGACGGGCGTTAACCGGCTCTCCGCTCACGGGATGAATAAAATTCAACTCGCTGGCATGCAGCATCAGCCGGGGCGCGTCTTCCGCCCCCGGCACTTCAAGACCGCCATACAGATCGCAGCCCAGAATAGGGTGCCCCAGCTGCTGGCAGTGAATACGCAGCTGATGGGTTCGCCCGGTCTCCGGGGTAAGCATCACCCGCGTTAACGGCAGTTCCATACCCTGATAAAAACGTTCCACCACCCGGTAGCGGGAGCGTGCCGGCTTTCCGCTGATGGCGCAGATCGACATCAGCGGGAACAGCGCCGGATCTTTGGCAATCGGCGCGTCGATAACCCCCTCATCGTTTTCCACATGTCCGCAAAGCAGGGCGCTGTAACCTTTCTCCACGCTGCGCTGGCTGAACTGCTGGCAGAGCGCGGCGTTGATGGCCTTATTGCGCGCAACCACCATCAGCCCGGACGTGCCAAAATCCAGACGGTGTACCAGCGTGCAGCCGGGGAAGGTCTGGACCAGACGATAGTGGACCGAATCGAGGTTTTGCGGATTTTTGCCCGAGAGGCTGAGCAGACCGGAAGGCTTATTGATCAGCAGCAGATGTTCATCCTGCCAGAGGATCTCAATGTCGTCGTGACACGGTGGAGCAATAAAAGAATCAATAATCGCAGACATCAGGCCGCCCGGCTGGAGAGTGGGAGCGGATGATAACGAAATGCGGGGAAAAGAAAAACCCTCCCACCTGGCGGTGAGAGGGCGAAATCTTACGCTGCGACCAGGCTGTCGATGGCGGCTTTCGCGTCAGTCTGCGCTTTAGTCGCCACTTCCGGACCGTAAGCGATACCTTCAGCGAACACGAAGTTCACGTCAGTGATACCGATGAAGCCCAGGAACAGGCTCAGGTACGGCGCAACCAGGTCGGTTGGGGTATCTTTATGGATACCGCCACGGCTGGTCAGCACGATGGCGCGTTTGCCTTTTACCAGACCTTCAGGGCCGTTCTCGGTGTAACGGAAGGTTACGCCAGCGCGGGCTACCAGGTCGAAGTAGTTCTTCAGCTGGGTAGGGATGTTGAAGTTGTACATTGGGGCGTTGATGACGATAACGTCGTGCGCCTGCAGCTCGGCAATCAGCTCGTCGGAGAGCGCCAGAGCTTCCTGCTGACGTGGAGACAGTGGTGCATCGCTTGGGCGCAGCGCGCCAACCAGCTCGCCATCCAGCACAGGAATCGGGTTTGCAGCCAGGTCACGCACGGTGATTTCGTCAGCAGAATGCTGTTCACGCCACTGTTCAACGAAGTAGTCAGACAGCTGACCAGACTGAGAGTACCCTGCCAGAATACTGGATTTCAAAACTAATACTTTGCTCATGGGTGATTCCTGTTGTTGCATTTGATTGAAGGGGGTTGCCCCGTTGCTTGTTGACACTCTATTCACAATCCTGCCACAGAGATAGCGCAATATATCGAAGTCTATGTTCGAATTTTTTGAATAAGGCGCGAAAGGCGTCAATGTGGTACTCTATAGCAATCATTAAAAAGAGAGTTTATCAGGGCGTGTACTGCCCTTTAACGCTATGACAGAACAACAAATATTAACCTTCCCGATGCTCCTGCAACAGCTTGATTCCCTGACGCTGCGCGATAAACAGCGCTTCGCCCGCCGTCTGCACGGCGTGAAGAAGGTTAAAAATCCTGATGCTCAACAGGCCATTTACCAGGAGATGGCGAAAGAGATTGAACAGGCGGCAGGGAAAGTTGTGCTGCGCGAAGCCGCACGTCCGGCGATTACCTACCCGGAAAACCTGCCCGTCAGCCAGAAGAAACAGGACATCCTTGAGGCGGTGCGCGACCATCAGGTGGTGATTGTCGCGGGTGAAACCGGTTCGGGGAAAACCACCCAGCTGCCGAAAATCTGTATGGAGCTTGGTCGCGGGATCAAAGGGCTGATTGGCCACACCCAGCCGCGTCGTCTGGCGGCGCGTACTGTTGCGAACCGTATTGCCGAAGAGCTGCAAACGGAGCCGGGCGGTTGCATCGGTTACAAGGTGCGATTCAGCGATCGTGTCAGCGATAACACCATGGTCAAGCTGATGACCGACGGTATTCTGCTGGCGGAGATTCAGCAGGATCGCCTGCTGATGCAGTACGACACCATCATCATTGACGAAGCGCACGAGCGCAGCCTGAACATCGACTTCCTGCTCGGCTACCTGAAAGAGCTGCTGCCGCGTCGCCCGGATCTGAAAATCATCATCACTTCCGCGACCATCGACCCGGAACGCTTCTCGAAGCATTTCAACAATGCGCCGATCATCGAGGTGTCAGGACGCACGTATCCCGTGGAAGTGCGCTATCGCCCGATTGTGGAAGAGGCGGATGATACCGAGCGCGACCAGCTGCAGGCCATTTTTGATGCCGTTGACGAGCTGGGCAACGAAAGCGCGGGCGATATTCTGATCTTCATGAGCGGCGAGCGAGAAATTCGCGATACCGCCGACGCGCTCAGCAAGCGCGACCTGCGCCACACCGAAATTCTGCCGCTGTATGCCCGTCTGTCGAACAGCGAGCAAAACCGCGTCTTCCAGCCTCACGGCGGGCGTCGCATTGTGCTGGCGACCAACGTGGCGGAAACCTCGCTCACCGTGCCGGGGATCAAGTACGTTATCGACCCGGGCACGGCGCGCATCAGTCGCTACAGCTACCGCACCAAAGTCCAGCGTCTGCCGATTGAGCCGGTCTCCCAGGCTTCCGCTAACCAGCGTAAAGGCCGCTGCGGCCGCGTGTCGGAAGGGATCTGTATTCGCCTCTATTCCGAAGACGATTTCCTGTCGCGCCCGGAGTTTACCGACCCGGAAATTCTGCGCACCAACCTGGCGTCCGTTATCCTGCAGATGACCGCGCTGGGGCTGGGCGACATCGCGGCGTTTCCGTTCGTCGAAGCGCCGGACAAACGCAACATTCAGGACGGCGTACGCCTGCTGGAAGAGCTCGGGGCCATTACCACCGACGAGCAGGCGACGGTCTATAAGCTGACGCCGCTGGGCCGCCAGCTCAGCCAGCTGCCGGTCGACCCGCGCCTGGCGCGCATGGTGCTGGAAGCGCAAAAGCACGGCTGCGTGCGCGAGGCGATGATCATTACGTCTGCGCTCTCCATTCAGGACCCGCGCGAGCGTCCGATGGACAAACAGCAGGCGTCTGACGAAAAACACCGTCGCTTCCACGATAAAGAGTCCGATTTCCTCGCCTTCGTGAACCTGTGGAACTATCTTGGCGAGCAGCAGAAAGCGCTCTCGTCGAACCAGTTCCGCCGCCAGTGCCGCGTGGATTTCCTCAACTACCTTCGCGTGCGCGAGTGGCAGGATATCTACACCCAGCTCCGCCAGGTGGTGAAAGAGCTGGGGATCCCGGTCAACAGCGAACCGGCGGAGTACCGTGAAGTGCATATCGCACTCCTGACCGGCCTGCTGTCCCATATTGGGATGAAGGACGCCGAGAAGCAGGAATATACCGGCGCGCGTAACGCCCGTTTCTCCATCTTCCCTGGTTCCGGCTTATTCAAGAAGCCGCCGAAATGGACCATGGTTGCGGAGCTGGTGGAAACCAGCCGCCTGTGGGGGCGCATTGCCGCGCGTATCGATCCGGAATGGGTTGAGCCGGTGGCGCAGCATCTGCTGAAGCGCTCGTACAGTGAACCGCACTGGGAGCGCGCGCAGGGCGCGGTGATGGCAACCGAGAAAGTGACGGTTTACGGCCTGCCGGTGGTGGCCGCGCGTAAGGTGAACTACAGCCAGATCGATCCGGCACTCAGCCGCGAGCTGTTTATCCGCCATGCGCTGGTGGAGGGTGACTGGCAGACGCGTCACGCGTTCTTCCGCGAAAACCTCAAACTGCGTGCCGAAGTGGAAGAGCTTGAGCATAAATCCCGCCGTCGCGACATCCTGGTGGACGATGAAGCGCTGTTCGAGTTTTACGACCAGCGCATCAGTCACGAAGCGATCTCCGCCCGCCACTTTGACAGCTGGTGGAAGAAGGCCAGCAAAGAGACGCCGGACCTGCTCAACTTTGAAAAGAGCATGCTGATTAAAGAGGGGGCGGAGTCGGTCAGCAAACTCGACTACCCGAACTTCTGGCATCAGGGAAACCTCAAGCTGCGTTTAACCTATCAGTTTGAGCCGGGTGCTGACGCGGATGGCGTGACTGTCCACATTCCGCTGCCGCTGTTAAACCAGGTGGATGAGAGCGGGTTTGAGTGGCAGATCCCCGGCCTGCGCCGCGAGCTGGTGATAGCGCTGATCAAATCCCTGCCGAAACCGGTGCGCCGTAACTTTGTTCCCGCGCCAAACTATGCGGAAGCCTTTTTAGGCCGCGTCACGCCGCTGGAGCTGCCGCTGCTGGATGCTCTGGAGCGCGAGTTCCGCCGCATGACCGGCACTACGATTGACCGCGATGACTGGAACTGGGATCAGGTGCCCGATCACCTGAAAATCAGCTTCCGCGTGGTGGACGATAAAAACAAAAAGCTGCTGGAAGGGCGTTCCCTGAGCGAGCTGAAAGAGGCCCTGAAAGGCAAAGTCCAGGAGACGCTCTCTGCGGTGGCGGACGACGGCATCGAGCAGAGCGGGCTGCATATCTGGAGCTTTGGTCAGCTTCCGGAAAGCTACGAGCAGAAGCGCGGCAACTATAAAGTCAAAGCCTGGCCGGCGCTGGTGGACGAGCGCGACAGCGTGGCGATCAGGCTGTTTGATAACCCGCAGGAACAGCAGCAGACGATGTGGCGCGGGCTGCGTCGCCTGCTGCTGCTGAACATCCCGTCGCCGATTAAGTATCTGCACGAGAAGCTGCCGAACAAAGCCAAACTGGGGCTGTACTTTAACCCTTACGGCAAAGTGCTGGATCTGATTGACGACTGTATCTCCTGCGGCGTGGACAAACTCATCCACGAGGCGGGCGGCCCGGTCTGGAAGGAAGAGGGCTTTGCGCAGCTTCATGAGAAGGTGCGCGCGGAGCTGAACGACACCGTGGTAGAGATTGCCAAACAGGTTGAGCAGATCCTCACCGCCGTGTTCAATATCAACAAGCGCCTGAAAGGGCGCGTGGATATGACCATGGCGCTGGGGCTGTCTGACGTGAAGGCGCAGATGGCCGGGCTGGTATATCGCGGTTTTGTTACCGGCAACGGTTTCAACCGTCTCGGCGATACGCTGCGCTATCTGCAGGCAATTGAAAAACGTCTGGAGAAAATGGCTATCGATCCACACCGCGATCGCGCGCAGATGCTGAAAGTGGAAAGCGTGCAGCAGGCGTGGCAGCAGTGGCTCAACAAACTGCCGCCAGCGCGCCGCGACGATGAAGACGTTCAGGCGATCCGCTGGATGATTGAGGAGCTGCGCGTCAGCTTCTTTGCTCAGCAGCTTGGTACGCCGTATCCGATATCGGATAAACGTATATTGCAGGCGATGGAGCAGATTTCCGCTTAAAACCCTTGCCCGGTGGCGCTGCGCTTACCGGGCCTACGGAAGAAAATGTAGGCCGGGTAAGGCGTAGCCGCCACCCGGCTGGTTATCGTTCCACAATTGCCAGCGTAAACCCATCCCATCCCTTAACCCCCACCGTTTGCAGCGCGGTGGGGGTCAGGCGCGGATTATCCCCAATCATCTCGATAAACCGACGCACGCCCTGTACGCGCGCGTCGTCGCTTTGCCCGTTAATCACTTCGCCCTCGCGCACCACGTTATCGCCGATGATCAACGTCCCTGGACGGGAGTAGTACAGCGCCCATTCCAGATAGCCGGGATTGTTTGGCTTATCGGCATCAATAAAGATCAGGTCGAACGGCGGAACGTCACCGAAATTTTCAAGAGAGTTCAGGGCCGGACCTTCAATCAGTTCAATGCGCTCGTTTAGCCCGGCGAGGTGGATATTCTGGCGCGCAACGTTGGCATGCGTGGGATGGGCCTCAAGCGTGATCAGCTTTCCGTCCGGCGGGAGGGCGCGTGCCATCCAGATGGAGCTGTAAGCACCCAGCGTGCCAATCTCGAGAATACGCCGCGCCTGCGTCATGCGCACGAACAGCGCCAGCAGCTGCCCCTGATTGGCCGCTACGTCGTGTTCGGGGAGCCCGGCGCGCTTGTTGTTTTCCAGTACCTGACTCAGTACGTCATCTTCAGGAATAAGCGAAGAAATCATGAAATTATCTACTGCAGACCACTGTTGTTGCATAGATTGACTCCTGAGGGGGAATCGCCGGGTGGCGGCTGCGCCTTACCCGGCCTACGGGGTGAAATGTAGGCCCGGTAAGCGCAGCGCCACCGGGCAGGTTTTCAGGCACTGACCCAGCCGCCGCCCATCGCTTTATACAAATCAATCTGCGCCAGCAGCAGGTTATTTTTCACCTGCACGACGCTGGTCTGGACCGAGAACAGCGTGCGCTGTGCATCCAGCACGTCCAGATAGGATGAATAACCGTTGCGATAGCGATTCTGCGCAATGCGCAGGGTCTCCTGGGCTACATCCTGCTGGGCAAGCAGTTCCGTCAGTTGTTCCTGATAGCGCGTAATGGCATCAAGGCTGTTGTTCACTTCGGCAAACGCGTTACGCACGGTTTTCTCATAGGCGTACAGCGCCTGGTTACGCTGGGACTGAGAGATATCCACCTGCGCATTGAGCGCCTGGCGGTTAAGGAGCGGGGCGAGAATACTTCCCCCTGCGCTCCAGAGCTGAAGCGGATTGTCCAGCAGGCCCGACAGGGTGCGATCCTGTATCGATCCGGTTGCTGTCAGGTTGATCGACGGCAGCAGGCTGGCGCGCGACGCGGCAAGCGATGCATCAGCCGCCACCAGCTGTCGTTCAGCCTGAGCGATATCCGGCCGGCGGTTCAGAAGCGTAGAGGGCAGCTGCGACGGCAGCGTCAGCGGCGTTAGCGACGCAAAGCTTTCGCTGCGCGCCACATCGCCCGGGTTGCTTCCCAGCAGCAGGCTAAGGGCATTCTCCTGCTGTGCAATCTGGTGCTGCAGCACCGGAACCTGCGCCCGGGTTGAGCGGAGTTCGGAATCCGATTGCATCAACTCCAGGCGCGAGCTGTAGCCCGTCTCAAACTGACGCTTCGCGAGGTTAAATGCCTCTTCGCGCGATTTCAGCGTGGACTCGGTCACGCGCAGCTGTTCGTCAAGCGAGAGCAGGGTGACATACCCGGATGCAACGGACGAGGCGACGGTCAAATCCGCGGCGGCGGCGGCAGCTTTTTGCGCGTCCAGCGAGGCTTCAGCAGCGCGTGAGGTACTGCGGTTGACGCCCCAGATATCAACGTCATAGCTCGCCGTCAGGCTCCCTCTGTACAACGTGCCGTAAACCGGTAGCCCGGTCGCGGCGGATTGCGAACGGGCGCGCGTCCCTGTGATTCCAGCGTCGAGCGAGGGAAACAGGCTGCCGTCGGCCGCAAAGACCCGCGCCTGGTACTCGTTTATCCGTTCGCGGGCGATCAGGACATCGCTGTTATGCCCCAGCGCCTGGTCCACGTAGCGGTTCAGATTGTTGTCATGAAAATTGCGCCACCAGAGCTGCTCCGTCGGGCTGGCAGGGCCTGAGACGCTGCGCCACTGCGTGGGGATTTGCAGCGTCGGCTGCGCCGGTTTGACATCGACGGACTGGCATCCGGCCAGCATTACCGCCACCACCAGCGCGGCTATCGGGCGAAGGATCATTGCTTCGCCTCCCGCGTATCAATGGTCACCTGCACCGACATGCCCGGACGCAGCAGCGCGGACGCCTCTGGCTTGCCGAGCACCTCGATGCGCACCGGAATACGCTGGGCGATTTTGACAAAGTTACCGGTGGCGTTATCCGGCGTGATGGCGCTGAATTCAACGCCGGTCGCCGGAGAGATGCTCTCAACGCGGCCCTGATACGCTTTGTTATTGAAGGCATCGACGGTGAATTTCACCGGCTGACCGACGCGCAGTTCCGCGAGCTGGGTCTCTTTAATATTGGCGATGACCCAATGCTGAGGCGGCACAAGGGTAGTGAGATGGGTCCCGGCGGTGACATACGCCCCGAGACGAACGGCAATCTGGCCAAGCTGGCCGTCGCGCGGGGCCACAATACGCGTGTTTTGCAGGTCGATCTGCGCCAGCTCCAGCGCCGCTTTGGCGTTTTCTACATCCGCTTCCAGCGCACCGCGATTAACAATCACCGTCTGCAGATCCTGACGCGACATTTCAAGCGCGGCTTTCGCCTGGTCGATATCTGCGCTGCCCTGGGCGGCGCTGGCCAGCGCCGCGTCGCGCTCGCGAATGGAAAGCGAGCCGTCAGACGTCAGCTCTTTCACCCGCTTCAAATCCGCCTGGGTTTTCAGGCTCTGGGCGCGGGCATTTTTCAGCGCGGCGTCATTTTTTGCGATGACGGCCTCAGCGCTTTTACGCTGCTGCAGGTTGTTATTCAGCGCGGCAATTTTCATCGCCAGCTGCGCCTCGGCCTGATGCACCCGCTGACGATAGATGCGGTCATCGATCTGCAGCAGCAGGTCGCCTTTTTTAACCTGCACAAAATCCTGAACATTCACCTCAGTGATGTAACCGTTGACCTGCGGACTGATAAACGTCGTCTGACCGCGCACGTAAGCGTTGTCGGTAAACTGCGCGTGGCGGGTGAACGGCGGGAGCTGCCACGCATAAAGGATCACCAGCACGCCGACAATACCGATGGCAGCGGCGGTGAAAACGGAAACAATGCGCACATTTTTGCGGGTGTTGGCCTGCTCTTTGGCGGCATCCTGCTGACTCATAAACTCTCCAGAAATATTTCAATTATTTGTTGCCGGTGGCGTTCTTAAGCGCCATACGGGCAGTGATGCGCAGGCGCAGCAAGCGCCATAAAATCCAGACCAGCGTGGCGGCAGCGATACTCGCCGTCAGAAGATAAGTATCGTTGTAAGCCAGAATATTCGCCTCCAGCGTGGTGACCGTTTGCAGCTGCGTTATCGCCTGCGTTCCCAGCAGCGCGCTGTCGCCAATCAGGCTTTTATACATCTGGGTATAAAGCTGAATGCGTTCGTTGACCAGGGGATTCAGCGTAGTGAGCTGGTCCGCCAGCAGGCTGGAGTGGTACTTCTCACGCCAGGTCTGGAAGGTCCCGAGGATGGCGGAACCCAGCAGGCCACCTATGTTTTGACTCATGCCAAACATCACCGAGAAGCTGACCAGGTTGCGCGGGTCGGCGATCACCCCGCCAATGGCGGCCAGCATAGCGGGCGCCAGGAAGAAGGCGCTGCCAAAGCCCAGCAGGAACTGGCTTAGCATCAGCTGATCCGGTCGGGTCAGGTTGTTGGACTGGCTGTCCAGCAGCGAGGCAACAATCATCAGCGCCAGCGAGGTGATTATCGGCCACGCCAGTTTCGTGGGCTTGATGGTCAGACAGCTGGTCACTATCCCGCAGACGATACCGGCGAAAATGGACCACGCCAGATGCGTCATCTGTTCGTTCTGTAACCCTACATACTGGAGCCAGCCGATGACGCCGGTGTTTTGCTCGGCGAGAACGATACGGATCAGCAGCATGATCAGCCCCAGACGAACGATGCTGCCGCTCGACAGCCAGCGGGTGTTCAGCAGCGGGTTGGTGCGGTTATGTTCAAAGACGATGGCCGCCACAATCAGCACCAGGGATAGCGCCAGCGACCAGCCGATCCACGGCGCTTCGAACCACCAGTCAAGACGGCCTAATGAGAGCACGGCGCAGAGCAGGGCCATCCCGGGGGCCATTAAAAAGAAGGTGATAAAGTCTTTCTTCTCGAAGACCTTGCGCCGGTCACCCGGCGGCAGCTTCAGCGCTATCACGCAGGCAAGGGAGATCAGCGCCAGCCCCAGTTCGAAGAAATAGAGCCCGCGCCACTCGTCCAGCTGCAGCAGTTCGGTTGAAAAAAGACGCGCCAGAGGGATAGCGAGCGACGATCCGGTGATGCCAATGGTCAACGCCTTCAGGCGATGCTTCGCCGGCCAGGCCTGGATCTGATAGTAAATCCCCAGCGAGCTGAGCGCGGCGGCCACCATCCCGTGCGCGGCGCGGACCATCAGCGCCGAGCTCAGGTCGTTAACGAACAGGTGGAAAAAGGTGACCAGCACATAGAGCACCAGAAAACCTTCCGTGAAGGCGCGCAGACCGTACTGCTGGCGGAACTTAACCAGCAGCAGGTTTATGGAAATGTTGGTCATGACATAGACTGCCGGTAGCCAGGCGATCTCCGTAGACCAGACGCCGAAGGTCCCCTGCAGATTTTGCAGGTTGGCGGTGACCACCGCATTTCCCAGGGCTCCCGTCAGGCATACCAGCAGGCCCACGACGCCGTAGGCAATCCGTTTGGGCGTGCTGTGCTCCGGCGTAGAAGGCGAACCCAGCAGGGCGGGTTTCTCGTGTGGCTGCCACTCGCGAGGAGCATAAGGGTCGCGTTCGGGCAGGCGCATAACGTTGTTTACCTTTGAAAAAATTGAAGAATTAACGGGGACGCGATTCTACGTCTGCCGTAAATCATAATTCAAGTGAATATGATTTACGCATGTTAATCAAATGTTGAAGGGAAAGTTTAAGGAAAAAGAGCGGCGACGTCGTCGTTGTGTTGAGATACTGAAGTCGCTACCCTGAAGGGATACAGAGAAGGAGTTCATTTTGGAACAGACCCATTTTCCCCTCCTGCCGGATGCCACGCTGGCGGCCATCAATACCGTCGGTGAATGGCTGGCGCAGGACGACGTGCGTGCAACACGTCAGTTTCCGAACGTCGATGCGGTTATTCTGGCAGGGAACGCGGCGATCCCGACCATAGATGCGGCGTGTCGCATCGCCGCGCAGAGCGAAATCCCGCTCCTGATTAGCGGCGGTATAGGCCATTCGACCGCGTTTTTATACGCAGCCATCGGCAACCATCCGCATTACCATACCGTACCGGCAACGGGGCGCGCGGAAGCGAGTATTCTTGCCGACATTGCGCGGCAGTTCTGGCAGATCCCCGAGTCACGCCTGTGGATTGAGGATCAATCCACCAACTGCGGTGAGAACGCGCGTTTTAGCTGGAATATGTTGAAACAGCATCAGCGAGCAACCGGGCAGGTGCTGGTGGTGCAGGATCCGACGATGCAGCGCCGTACGATGGCGACATTTGCCCGCGTTTGCCGGGATGAGCCCGTTTCGCCGCAGTGGATAAGCCACCCGGGGATTACGCCGATACTGCAGAACGGCAAGGATGGCGTGGAATTTAGCGAGAGCAACACCGGACTGTGGCCCGTTGACCGCTACCTTTCACTGGTTCTGGGGGAACTGCCGCGTCTGTATGATGACGTTAACGGCTATGGCCCGGCCGGGCGGGATTTTATCGCTCACGTTGAATTTCCTGAGGCCGTGACTGCCGCATGGGCACGGTTACAAAAAGATCCGATCCTCACCGAGGCCTTATCACGGCGCTCACTTCTCTGAATATTGGCTAAATTCCCCTCTCAAAGAGAGAGGGGAAACCGGTTACAGCGCAGCAAACTTATCCAGCGTACGCACCAGCTGCGTCACAAAACCATATTCGTTGTCATACCAGGCAACGGCTTTCACCAGTTGAAGCTCTCCCGCTTCTGACACTTCCGTCTGCGTGGCGTCAAACACCGAACCATAATGCGAGCCAATCACATCGGACGACACAATCTCATCATCGGTATAGCCGAAGGATTTGTTGCCCTGGGTCGCTTTTTTCAGTGCGGCATTAATCTCTTCAACGCTCACTTTCTTGCCCAGAATCGCTACCAGCTCGGTCACCGAACCTGTCTTCACCGGCACGCGCTGGGCGTGTCCTTTCAGTTTGCCGCTCAGGGCCGGGATCACCAGGCCGATGGCTTTCGCGGCACCAGTAGTGTGAGGAATGATATTCTCTGCCGCCGCGCGGGAGGCGCGAAGATCTTTCCCGCGTGGTCCATCCACCAGCGCCTGCGTACCGGTATAGGCGTGAATGGTGGTCATGGTACCGACTTTAATTTCAAAGGCGTCGTGCAGGGCTTTTGCCAGCGGGGCGAGGCAGTTGGTGGTGCAGGAGGCGACGGAGATGATGGTATCACTGGCGTCGAGGGTGTCATCGTTCACGTTAAACACAATGGTTTTCATCTCACCCGCCGGCGCGGAAATCAGCACCTTTTTGGCACCCGCATCCAGATGCGCTCTGGATTTCTCTTCGGAAGTATAAAAACCGGTGCATTCAACGACGATATCCACACCCGCGCTTTTCCACGGAATATGTTTGGCCTCTTTCTCAGCGTAAACCGCGATCGTTTTGCCATCCACAATCAGCGCGTCTTCGGTGAAATCCACGCTCCACGGGAAGCCACCGTAGTTTGAATCATGCCTCAGCAGATAGGCCAGCACTTTGGGGGAGGTGAGGTCGTTGATGGCGACGACGGTATTGCTGTCCTGGGTTTCAAGAAGGCGACGCAGTACAAGGCGTCCGATGCGTCCAAATCCGTTAATGCCAATTTTACTCATGGTGTTCTCCTGTAAACGTGTCGATGCGACAGTTTGAACTCATCCAGGCTTAGACCATCACGGGCAGGGCGGCAATTGAAGATGCTTCATGCGGGGGGAAGTATTTGAAAAACCATACAGAAAAATTAATGAATTTTTAAGGAAAGGGGACTATGTTGGCGCGATAACTGTTTTTAACCGGGAAATCATATGCGCACTAAATACACAAGTCTGCAAATCGGCATCCACTGGCTGGTGTTTCTGTTAATTATCGTCGCCTACTGCGCCATGGAGTTCAAAGGTTTCTTCCCGCGCACCGCACGTCCGACGATCAATATGATCCATGTCTCATGCGGTATCAGTATCCTGGTGCTGATGGTGGCACGTCTGCTGGTTCGTTTGAAATTCCGTGCGCCACCGATTCAGCCGAAGCCAAAAGCGATGGTGACGGGGATGTCTCATCTGGGGCACCTGGTGGTGTATCTGCTGTTTATTGCGCTGCCGCTGATTGGCATTGTGATGATGTACAACCGGGGCAGCGACTGGTTTGCTTTTGGTCTGGTGATGCCGCATGCGGCGGAGTCAAATTTTGACCTGGTTGATGTACTGAAAGAGTGGCACGAGACGCTGGCGAACCTGGGCTATTTTATTATTGGCCTGCACGCGGCGGCGGCGCTGATGCATCACTACTTCTGGAAAGATAATACCCTCCTGCGCATGATGCCGAAAAAGCGCCAGTAGTCTTTAACGCTTGCCGGGTGGCGTTGCGCTCAGAACCGTTTGTAGGCCGGGTAAGCGCAGCGCCACCCGGCTTGTTTTTAACGCACCAGAGCACGCTCTTCAGCAGTTAACGCCAGCGGCTGCGTTGACCCGGTCTCCGACGATTTCACCGCCGCTTCCAGCACGGCCATCACCGCTAATGCCTCGACAGGGTGGACAGGATTGGTGATTTTCCCTAGTAACGCATCACGTACGTTGATGTAATACTGGCGCTGATCGCCTTTCGGCGTCTCGATCGTCTGCGGGACGCCGTCAGCTCCATAGAACACCATACTGTCGCTGTCTTCGCCCCAGGTTTCACTGCCGGGAATAACCCCTGAGAGCAGCTGCGCTTCCTGCTGGTCGATTCTGGCTTTCACTACGCTGCCTTTGTCCCCGTGGGCGGTAAAGCGGGCCGTACCGCCAGCCACCAGCATGCTGGCGTGAAGAATGACCTTGTGCTCCGGGTAGTTTAAAACCACGTGCGCCCAGTCGTTAATTTCCGCGCCGTCGCGCAGCGTTGCAATATTCCCCTGAACCGACTGCGGCAGGCCAAAGAGCTGCAGCGTCTGGTCGATCAGGTGAGGGCCCAGGTCAAACCACAGGCCGCTCCCCGGGACGTTCTGCTCGCGCCAGCGCACGCGGACTTCCGGGCGGAAGCGGTCGATATGCGACTCCAGGTGTTTAATCTTGCCGAGCGTGCCTTGCTCAATAATCTGCTTAATGCCGAGGAAATCGCTGTCCCAGCGGCGGTTGTGAAAGACGGAAAGCAGAAGCTGCTTTTCATCCGCCAGCGCAATCAGGTCGCGGGCTTCCTGCATGTCGAGGGTAAAAGGCTTATCCACGACCACGTGCTTACCTGAGTTCAGGGCCAGCGTCGCCAGCGGGGCGTGCGTGGCGTTGGGGGAGGCGATCACCACCAGATCGATATCAGGATGCTGAATGGCCTCTTCCGGGGTCGCTACCACCTGTACGTCCGGCAGATCGCGTTTAACCTTCTCTTCATCTCTGGAAGAGACCACTGCCAGCTTAAGTCCGTCCACCGACTGGAGCAGCGGAGCATGGAAGGTTTTACCGACAAATCCATACCCGATCAGCGCAATGTTGATTGTTTGAACTTTACTCATGACCTTCTCCACGTTATTGCGCGCATACCGTGACCTGCAATGCGCTATGGTCCCCAAGCTCGGGCCAGGGACGATCTAAAAAGAGTTGTTGAATGCTGGATAACCCGGAAACCAGATACGGTTCGCAGCGGTTGACTTTCAGGTGGTCGGCGACAATCCAGTGCGCATGGCTTGCGGCGAGCATTGCGCGCTTAACCTCGGCATCTGCTTCTTTACCGGCACTCAAGCCGAGCTCGGCATGGATGGCGCACGCCCCGAGAATGGCGATATCTGCCCGGTACCGGGACAGCAGGGACAAGGTAGCGCTTCCGGCAAACAGGCGTTGCTTATGGTCCCATTTCCCCCCGAGCAGAATCAGCTCAATATCTTCCCGGTCGCTAAAATGCTGGGCGATATCCAGGGATGGGGTAATGACGGTCAGCGGCCCCTTAAGAAAGGTGGCGACCGCCATCACCGTGCTTCCTGCATCCAGAAACAGGGTAGATCCCGGTGGAACCTGCTGCGCGACCTGTTTTCCCAGGCGCTGTTTAGCATCCGGCAGCAGCGTGCTGCGACCCTGCCGGTTCATGGCAGAAAGGTTCAGCGCGATGGCCCCGCCGTGGTTCTTCTGCGCAAGGCCCTGGTTTTCCAGGTCGGTCAGATCCCGACGGATGGTATCCGCTGAAACCTGCAGCCTTTCGGCCAGTTCGGTGATGCTGGCCTGGCCTTGCTCGCTGAGGATATCCAGAACGTAGCGTTGACGTGCGGTTTTGTGCATGGGGCTGTAATCCTGCAAAATGTCGCAATAGTTTGCATAATACAGCATTTTGACGCAGAGAGAAGGGGAATGTCATCATGACGATGTGCAGCGGCGTGATGGTTCATATCGGTGATTATTAAAATTTTATTAAGCGGGTATAAGTAAGCCGTTTTGAATGTTAATCACAATGTTATTGTTATGTTTTGTTTAACGATTTGGGTTATGTAACCAGTGTATCGCCATTGTATGGGTGTAAGTTCTGTTTAATCGAAATTTTGCAGCATTTAATTGCTTTAATTAGTTTTTTAAAAGCTTTTAATTTTAAATATACCCCTTTGGTTACTTAAATTGACACTTCTTTGAAAATCTTTGTGTCTGACCCGTTCTGAAATTAACGCAAAAATGTGCACGGAAAGATTTAAGTTTTTTCCTTAGATAACAGGGGGTTTGTATGTTTCATCTGAAAGGATACTTTTAGGGTTTTGTCCAGAAACCCCATGTTTTTTCTTAATTGCAACACCACATTAACATTGTGGGTGTAGTGGGCTATACCACATTTTGTTATGCTGCTAACCAGTTTAAGAAATAAGTAAATTCTTAATTGAAATAAGACGCAGGCAGATCTCATCTCCAATGGAAATGGGTATGGGTATGGGGATTATTACCTAAAATTCAGCACGGTAGCTAAATAAGATATTTGTCTAATTATCTGTACCTCTTTTGGGTATTTGCTTGAGTATCACTCAGAGTCAGGGAGATAACATGACGATATTACGAAAGCCTATGTTACGCCGATTTACAGCAGCACTGGCATTCATTTCATTAGCCATAAATTCGGCGTACGCCAATAGTCATCAGGTGGGTATTGCTCCGGTGGCAACCACAACCTTAAAAGAAAGTATTCTTTTTGCTATCGATCGCGATCCGTCAATTAGTCAGCAGGCCGCGCAATTAGGTATTGGCCAGGCACAAATAGATGAAGCGCGCAGCGGCTGGATGCCGCAAATATCGTTGAACGGGAGTACAGGGCACAGCCAGACCACCGATTCCAGCGGGTCACTGAAGAATTCAGCCGCCTGGGGGCTGAGCCTGACGCAGTTGCTGTACGATTTTGGCAAAACCAATAACAGCATCAGCCAGTCTTCCGCCCAGCGTGATAGCTACCGCTACCAGTTGATGGGCACGCTTTCGAACGTGGCGGAAAAAACGGCGCTGAGCTATGTAGAGGTCAAACGCTATTCCGATCTGCTGCAGGCGGCAATTGATAACGTGCAGGCGCTCAAAAACGTCGAGCAGCTGGCAAAGCTGCGCGCAGACGCGGGCGTGAGTTCCACCTCCGATGAGCTGCAGACCCGCACGCGTATTGCCGGCATGCAGGCGACGGTCGCGCAGTATAACGCCGCCTTAAACAGCGCGCGCGCAAGGCTTGCGGTATTAACGGGGATGCAGGCAGAAGCCTTTTCGCCAGTGCCTGCGAACCTCGCGGTTGAGCCAGATTCTCTCAACCGTATTGATTATTCGTTAATACCGTCGGTGATGGCCGCGCAGAATATGGAACGTTCGGCTCAATATGGCGTGGAAACGGCGAAGTCCCAGCACTGGCCGACGTTAAGCCTGAAAGGGGGACGCACCCGTTATGAATCGGATAACCGTTCATACTGGGACGACCAGATACAGCTCAATATTGATGCTCCGCTGTATCAGGGGGGCGCGGTTTCCGCTCGCGTTCGGCAGGCGGAAGGCACACGGGCCATGGCCTCCTCTCAGGTCGATCAGGCGCGTTTCGATGTCCTGCAAAAAGCCTCCGTCGCGCAGGCTGACTGGACCGGCGCACGGGGAAGAATGGAAGCCGGGAAGCAACAGCTGGAAAATGCTTTGCGCGCCCGCGATGTTTATAAAAATGAATACACCCTGAGCAAGCGGAGCATTAACGATCTGCTCAGCGTTGAGCAGGATGTCTGGCAGGCCACATCAGCGAAAATAATCGCTGAGTATGATGGCTGGAGTTCGGCAATTAATTATGCTTCCGCGGTTGATAATTTAATGCCGCTTATTGGAATAGAGAAAAACGCTGCCGCAAAATTACCTGACTTGAGCTAAAAAAGATGCGCAGTGTTGCGCAAAAATAAGTCTTAATATAATGGGTGTTTTTTCCCAGGGATAGCTACATCCATCTGGTGGTCATATCCACAGGAATCCTTACACCTGCAAGGAGAAGAAATGAGTAACGTAAAAATTGTTGATGTCATCATTCGCAAAACGGCAGAGAAAACGAAATTAACCGGCGAAGGAAATCTGTCGGTCTCTATTTCATCGCCGAGTGTGATTGAAATCCAGGGTTCTGCTCTGGATGTTGCGCGTTATGTCCGCCAGGGTAAAGACCTCCTCATTTATATGAAAGATGGCAGCGTTATTCGCTGCAATAACTATTTTGTCGAAGATCCTGAAACGCATAATCAGTCAGAACTGGTGTTCAACGACAGTCAGGAACTGACACATATTTCTTTTGCCGATGCCGGGGAAGCGTCAGGCGTTGCAGTTACCGAGTTAACCGCGCAGGCCACACCGATTAATAGCATTCAACCTTTCCTCGAGCAGGAAAGTGTTCTAAGCGACGCGCCGTGGGGCTGGATTGCGGGGGCTGCGTTAGGCGGCGGTGCCATCGGGGCATTGCTGGCAAACGGCGGTGACGGCGAAACTAAAACAAAAGTCATTGATAATACCAAAGAAGTTGAAAGCGCCACGCCGACCTTCTTGCTGTCGGATAAAGCGGGTGACAAGCAGGGCGTGCTAAGTGCAAACGAGATCACGGACGACAGCAACCCAACCTTTAGCGGTACCGGTCAGCCGGGTGCGACCATCCAGATCAAAGATAGCAGCGGCAGCACCATTGCCAGCACCATGGTCGGTAAAGACGGCACGTGGACGGTAATATTACCGACCCAGACGGACGGGGAGCACACCTGGTCGGTTGTGCAGCTCGACGGCAGTAAAACCACCTCTGCGGGCAGTATCACCGTGACGGTCTCTACCGCCGATGCCGCTATTACGCTGGCCACCACGGCGGGCGATAACGTGCTGAACGCCAGCGAGCAATCCGCGGGCTTTACGCTTTCCGGTGCCAGCAAAAATCTGGCGCAGGGTACCGAACTCACCGTGACGCTGAATGGCAAAACCTACACGGCTGAAGTCGGGGCAGACGGCGCGTGGCACGTTAACGTGCCTGCGGCAGACGCGCAGGCGCTGGGCGACGGTACCTGGACGGTTAACGTGAGCGGTAAAGACGCGGCGGGTAACACCGTTAGCGGAAGCCAGACGATTGGCGTGGATACCACCGCGCCAACCCTCTCTGTCGATACCCTCGCACAGGACAACATCATTAATGCGGCTGAGCACAATCAGCCGCTGACCCTGACCGGTAAAACGAATGCGGAAGCCGGTCAGATCGTCACGGTCACCCTGAACGGTAAAAACTATAACGCTACGGTGGGCAGCGACGGCACCTGGTCCGTCACGCTTGCAGCGAGCGACGTGCAGGCGCTCAATGAGGGTAATCAGACCCTGACGGTTAACGTTAGCGACAAAGCGGGCAACGGCGCGTCCGTGACGGCAGATTTCACGGTGGATACCGCGGCGCCTGTCGTCACCATCCATACCGTGGCGGGCGACGATATCCTCAATATCAGCGAGCAGGGCCAGGCGCACATTATTTCCGGCCAGGCGAGCGGTGCCGCCGCGGGCGATGTGGTCACCGTGACTCTTGGCGGCCAGACCTTCACCGGCGTGGTGCTGGCGGACGGCAGCTGGAACGTCGGCGTTCCGGCGTCCGTACTGGGCGCGCTGGGTGAAGGCAACCACACGCTTTCGGTTTCCGTCACTGACGCGGCAGGCAACACCGGCAGCGCCACGCACGGCATTACGCTGAGTGGACACCCGCCAGAATTTACGATTGACGCCATCAGCCAGGATAACGTGCTTAATGCCCAGGAGGCGATGCAGCCCCTGAGCCTGACCGGCACCAGCAACCTGCCGGACGGCACCTCCATCACCGTGACGCTGAACAACGTCACCTATCAGGCCACCGTCGAAAACGGTATCTGGGCGGTCCAGGTGCCGGTTTCTGACGTGCTGAATCTGGCGAACACGCTTTATACCGTCAGCGTCAGCGGTACCGACAGCGTGGGTAACAGCGGTTCTGCCGAAGCGAATCTGCTGGTGGATACCGTCCTTCCGCAGGTCATTATCAATATGTTTGCGGGCGATAACCTGGTCAATAACGCCGAATCGGGCGTCGATCAAACCCTCAGCGGTCGCGTTACCGGCGCGGCGGCGGGCGATACCGTCTCCATCACCGCAGGCGGCAAGAGCTACACCGCAACGGTTGGCAGCGATCTGACCTGGAGCGTGAAAATCCCGTCAGCGGATCTCCAGGCGTTCGGCGACGGTGATTTAACCTTTACGGCCTCCGTGACCAACGGGCACGGCAATACCGGCACCGGCGAGCGTGATATCAATATCAACGCGGAGCTGCCGGGTCTTCGCGTGAACACCATTTCCGGCGATGACGTGATCAACGCGATCGAACAGCAGCAGGATCTGAGCGTCACTGGCTCCAGTACTCATCTGGCCGCGGGCACGCAGATTGTCGTCACCATCAACAACGTTGAGTACGTTACCGCGGTTAACGCCAGCGGCAACTGGCAGATCGGCGTTCCGGCGGCGGACCTGCAGGCCTGGACGGCGGGGGGCATGACGGTAAGCGTCAGCGCGGTAGATGCCTGGGGCAATACCGTTGCGGCTGAACACCCGATTGAACTCGATCTGAACGCCGTGGCGGTCACCATTGATACCGTCTCCGGCGACGACCTGCTGAATGCGGCAGAAAAAGGCGATGATTTAACCCTTTCCGGCCAGACGCAGGGCGTGGAAGCGGGACAGACCGTGGTGGTGAAATTCGCTGACCAGACCTTTACCGCGCAGGTGCAGCAGGATGGCTCCTGGAGCCTGACCGTACCCGCCAGCGCCATGGAAACTCTGTTCGACGGGCGCGCGCAGGTGAGCGTCAGCGTCACTAACGTCAGCGGAAACAGTGCCGACGCGTCGCGCGTGGTCACGGTGGATACACAGCCGCCGGCGATTACGCTCGATAACCTGACCGCCGACAACATCATCAATGCGGCTGAAGCGCAGCAGGATTTACTGTTAAGCGGCAGCAGCAGTGCGGAACCCGGCCAGACGGTCACCGTGACGCTGAACGGCAAAACGTATCAGACCACGGTCCAGACGGACGGTACCTGGCAGCTGAGCGTCCCGGCGGCAGACGTCGGTGCCCTGACGGATGGCATCGTTACCGTGACGGCAACCGTGAGCGACGTGGCGGGCAACACCAGCAGCGCGGACCGCGTGGGTCTGGTAGATGCGACCGTCCCGCAGGTGACCATTAACGATTTTGTCACTGACACCAACACCGTTAACCAGCTCGCCCATTCACAGGCGCAGATCCTGAGCGGCTCCGTCACCGGTGCGGCGGCGGGCGATCGGGTGACCGTCACCATTAACAGCGTCGATTACACCACCGTGGTGGATGCGGCGGGGAACTGGAGCCTTGGCCTGCCGGCGTCTGTCGTGCAGGGTCTGGCGGACGGCACCTGGACAATCGACGTCTCCGTTACCGACAGGTCCGGTAATACCGGAAGCAGTTCACTGGATGTGGTGGTAAATACCGTGACGCCTGTTATCGGTATTAACACGCTGGCAGCGGACGACGTGATTAACGCTACCGAGAAGGGCGAAGATCTGCTGCTCTCCGGCACCAGCAACCAGCCGGAAGGCACGACCATTACGGTGACCCTGAACGGCATTCACTACGCGGCCACCGCTGACGCCAGCGGTAACTGGAGCGTGACCGTACCGGCCTCGGCCGTAAGCGCCCTTGGAGAAGCCCATTACACCGTGACGGCGAGCGTCACGGATAACGTCGGCAACAGCGCTTCAACCTCACACGATGTGCTGGTGGACAGCTCGTTGCCGGTGGTGACGATCGGCACGCTGGCGGGCGACAATATCGTTAACGCAGCGGAAGTGGCGGCAGGGCAAACCCTGACCGGTAAGGTGACGAACGCGGCGTCAGGTGACACTGTCACTATTATCCTTGGCGGCCAGTCGTACACCGCTATCGTGCAGGACGATCTGACCTGGAGCCTGCCGTTAAGCGAGACCCAGCTGACCGCGCTCGGCAACGGCGACCTCACCGTATCCGCCAGCGTGACCAACGGCCACGGCAATACCGGCTCTTCTTCTCTCGACTTCAGCATTGACGCCCAGCTCCCGGGACTGCGTATTGATACCGTCGCAGGTGATGACGTGATTAACGTCATCGAACACGCTCAGAACCTGATTGTGTCCGGTACCAGCACCGATCTGGCGGCGGGCAGCACCGTGACCGTGACCATCAACGGCAAAGCCTATTCGGCGACGGTACTGGCGGACGGCACCTGGCAGGCGGCGGTACCGGCGGCCGATGTGTCCCAGTGGGCGGACGGTTCACTCACCATTAGCGCCAGCGCGCAGGACGCTTCCGGCAACCCGGTGACCATCGGCACCGTCGTGGACGTCGATCTCGCGCCTGTCGCCATCACCATCAGCAGCGTGACCGACGATAACGTGCTCAACGCGGCGGAAAAAGGCCAGGATCTGGTACTTTCCGGCACCACCTCCAACGTTGAAGCGGGTCAGACCGTGAGCATCTCTTTCGCGGGTAAAACCTACACCACGACGGTGGATACCAACGGCGACTGGACCTGGACCGTACCGTCAGCCGATTTGAGCGGCCTGAAAGACGGCGATGCCAGCGTGCAGGTAAACGTCATCAATGTGAACGGCAACGCGGCGTCTTCGGCGCAGGAATTCAGCGTCGATACCACCGCGCCGACGGTGACTATCAACACCATCAGCCATGACAATATGCTGAACGCTGCAGAGGCGGCGCAGGATCTGACCCTGAGCGGCACCTCTACTGCCGAAGCAGGCCAGACGGTCACCGTGACCTTCAACGGCAATCAGTACACCGCGCAGGTGCAGGCGGACGGCCGCTGGACGCTCGACGTTCCGGCGGCGGATATGGCAGGCATCACCGACGGCAGCGCGGCGGTAACGGCGACCGTGTCCGATAAGGCAGGCAACCCGGCCAGCGCGGGCTCCTCGGTGCTGGTCGACACCACCGTACCGCAGATTTCGTTTAACATCGTTGCGGGTGACGACGTCATCAATATTGCCGAGCACGGCCAGGCGCTGATCGTCTCCGGTAAGGTCACGGGCGCGCAGGCGGGCGACGTGATTACCGTGACCCTGAACGGTAAAGACTACACCGCCATGCTGGACGCGTCCGGCAACTGGAGCGTGGGCGTTCCGGCGACGGACGTGGGCGCGCTGGTTAACGGCGACCAGACGATTTCCGCGACACTCACCGATAAAGCCGGTAACAGTACCACCGCGACGCACGAGTTTGACGTCTCCCTGACCGCGCCGGTGGTTGCCATCAATACCCTGGCGGTTGACGACGTGATCAACGCGACCGAGAAAGGCCAGGATCTGCTGGTGTCCGGCACCAGCAACCAGCCGGACGGAACCACCATTACGGTGACCCTGAACGGTATCAGCTATACGGCCACCACCGACGCCAGCGGTAGCTGGAGCATCACCGTTCCGGCAGCAAACGTTTCTGCGCTGGGCGAAGCAAGCTACGTGGTGACGGCGAGCGTAACCGACACTGCAGGCAACAGCGCGAGCACCGGCCACAGCGTGCTGGTCGACAGCGCGCTGCCGCAGCTCACCATCAACCCTGTCGCCATGGACGATGTCATTAACGCAGCGGAAGTGGCTGCCGGGCAGACCCTGAGCGGCAAAGTGAGCGGCGCGGCGAGTGGTGACACCGTCACTGTTTCAATCGGCGGCAATACGTACACTGGCATCGTTCAGGACGATCTGAGCTGGTCGGTCAACGTGCCGTCCACGGTCTTAACCGCCATCGGTAACGGCGAACTGACGGTGTCAGCCAGCGTCACCAACGGCCACGGCAACACCGGAACGGGCGAGCGCGACATCACTATTGACGCCAGCCTGCCGGGCCTGCGCGTCGATACCGTGGCGGGCGACGATGTCATCAACAGCATTGAGCACGCTCAGAACCTGATTATCACCGGCTCCAGCGAAGGCCTGGCATCGGGCGCGGCGTTAACCGTGACCGTCAACGGCAAAACCTACGCGGCTACCGTGCTGGCGGACGGTACATGGACGGCGGCCATTCCGGCAGCAGACGTCAGCGCGCTGAATGCGGGCACGATCGCCGTGACCGTAGAAGGCCAGAGCGCGGCGGGTAATCCGGTTTCCATCAGCCATGACGTGAAGGTGGATCTGGCGGCAGTCGCCATCAGCATTGACCCGATTGCTTCGGACGACGTGATCAACGCGGCGGAGAAAGGCGCGGACCTGGTGCTGTCCGGCTCGACCACCAACGTGGAAGAAAACCAGACCGTTACCATCACCTTCGGCGGCAAGTCGTACACCGCGACGGTGGATGCCAGCGGCAACTGGACGGCGACCGTACCGTCTGCCGATTTAGGCAGCCTGAAAGACGGCGATGCCAGCGTGCAGGTGAGCGTCACCAACGTGAACGGCAACAGCGCGTCGGCAGGCCGCGAGTACAGCGTGGACGCCACCGCGCCGACGGTATCTATTGAAATTGTCAGCGACAACAACATCATCAATGCGGCCGAAGCGCAGCAGGATCTGGTCGTTAACGGCGTGACCAACGCCGAAGCGGGCCAGACCGTCACCGTAACGCTGAACGGCGTGGACTACACTACTACCGTACAGGCGAACGGCAGCTGGAGCGTGACCGTGCCGTCTGCGGATCTGAGCGGTATTACCGACGGCAACTACACCATCAGCGCCGCCGTATCTGATAAGGCGGGCAACCCGGCCTCAGCGGATCGCGACGTGCTGGTCGATACCACCGTCCCGCAGCTGACCATCCACACCGTTTCCGACGACGATGTGATCAACAGCGCCGAGCATGCGCAGGCTTTGATCGTCACGGGTTCCGTGACCGGTGCGGCGGCGGGTGACGTGGTCACCGTCACCCTCAACGGCAAATCCTACACCGCCACCCTGGATGCCTCAGGCAACTGGAGCGTGGGCGTGCCTGCGGCGGACGTCACCGCGCTGGCCGCCGGGGATTACACCATTACCGCGGCGCTGACCGATAAAGCGGGCAACAGCAACAGCGCCACGCACGGCGTGGAGGTGAACCTGACCGCGCCGGTGCTGACCATTGACACCGTTTCCGGTGACGATGTGATCAACAACAGCGAGAAAACCCAGGATCTGACGATCTCCGGTACGGCCTCCGGCCTGGCGACAGGCGCGCTGGTGACCGTGATGCTGAACGGCAAAGCGTACAGCGCGATGGTCGATAGCAACGGGAAATGGACGACTACCGTTCCGGCGGATCAGGTGAGCCAGCTGGGTGAAGCGTTGTACACCGTTACCGCATCGGCAACGGACAGCGTCGGCAACAATACCAGCACGTCACACACCGTGAACGTGGAATCCGTTCTGCCGGGCGTGATTATCAACACCATTGCAGGTGACGACGTCATTAACGCGGCGGAGCTGGCAGCCGGGCAGACCATCAGCGGTAAGGTGGTGAATGCCGAAGCGGGCAACACCGTGACCGTGACGATTGGCGGTAACAGCTACACCGAAACGGTGCAGAGCGATCTCACCTGGTCCGTTAACGTGCCGGAATCAGTGCTGACCGCGCTGGGCAACGGCGATTTGACCGTGTCAGCCATCGTCACGAACGGCGTGGGCAATAGCGGAACGGGCGAGCGCGAAATCGTTATAGACGCTAACCTGCCGGGCCTGCGCGTGGATACCGTGGCGGGTGATGACGTGATCAACAGCATTGAACACGGGCAGAACCTGATTATCACCGGCACCAGCGACGGGCTGGCGGCGGGCGCGGCGCTGACCGTGACCGTAAACGGCAAAACCTATCCGGCGACCGTGCTGGCGGACGGCACCTGGAGCGCCGCGATCCCGGCAGCAGACGTTGGCGCACTGAGTGCAGGCACGGTTTCAGTAACCGTTGCGGGCCAGAGCAGCGCCGGTAACCCGGTTTCCATCAGCCACGATGTGACGGTGGATCTGGCGAGCGTTGCCATCAGCATTGACGCCATCGCCACCGATGACGTGATTAACGCGGCCGAGAAGGGCGCGGATCTGGTGCTCTCCGGCACCACCTCGAACGTGGAAGCAAACCAGACCGTTACCCTTACCTTCGGCGGCAAGAGTTACACCGCCACGGTGGACGCTGACGGTAAATGGACCGCCACGGTGCCTGCGGCCGATCTGGCGGGTCTGAAAGACGGCGACGCCAGCGTGCAGGTGAGCGTCAGCAACGTGAACGGCAACAGCGCCTCGGCGGGCCGCGAGTACAGCGTGGATGCGACCGCACCGTCCGTGACCATCAATACTCTGGCGACCGACGACATTCTGAATGCCACCGAAGCGAAGAGCGATCTGGCCGTTTCCGGTACCAGCACCGCAGAAGCGGGCCAGACGGTCACCGTATCGTTGAATGGCAAAGACTACACCACAACCGTCAGCGCAGACGGCAGCTGGACGCTGAACGTTCCGGCGGCGGATCTGGCTGGATTAACCGACGGCAGCGTGACCGTTACCGCATCGGTCAGCGATAAAGCGGGTAACCCGGCGTCCGTGGATCACAACCTGGCGGTAGATATCACCGCGCCTGCGGTGACTATCAATACCGTTGCGGGCGACGATGTCATTAACATCGCAGAACACGGCCAGGCGCAAATCATCAGCGGTACCGCCACCGGCGCGGCAGCGGGCGATAAGGTCACCGTCACGATTGGCGGCCAGACTTACACCACCGTGCTGGACGCGGCGGGGAACTGGAGCGTCGGCGTACCGGCGAATGTGATTTCCGGCCTCAGCGACGGCACCGTGACCGTTACTGCGTCAGTCACTGACGCGGCGGGCAATACCGGTACCGGCAGCCATGACGTGACCGTCGATACCGGCCTGCCATCGGTGAACTTCAACGCCATCAGCGATGACAACGTCCTGAACGCGGTTGAAAAAGGTCAGGATCTGAACGTCAGCGGCACCAGCGCCAACCTCGCGGAAGGCACCGTGGTGACCGTGACCCTGAACGGTAAAAACTACGCGGCCACGACGGCGGCGGACGGTACCTGGAGCCTGACGGTTCCGGCAGCGGATCTGGCCGGTCTCGGTCAGGCCAATTACACCCTGAACGCGACCGCCACCAACGGCGTGGGCAACAGCGTGAGCAATACCGCGAACCTGCTGGTGGACACCGCGCTGCCGACCGTGACCATTAACACCGTGGCGGGCGACAACGTCATCAACGCGGCGGAAGTGGCGGCAGGCCAGACCCTGAGCGGTACCGTGGCGAACGCCGAAGCGGGCAATACCGTCACCGTCACCATTGGCGGCAACAGCTACACCGCAGCGGTACAGAACGATCTGACCTGGTCCGTGAACGTGCCGTCTGACGTGCTGACCGCGCTGGGCAACGGCAGCCTGAGCGTAACGGCGACCGTCACCAACGGCCACGGCAATACAGGCACCGGCGAGCGCGAAATCGCTATCGACGCTAACCTGCCGGGACTGCGCGTGGACACCGTGGCGGGTGATGACGTGGTCAACTCCATCGAGCACGGGCAGAACCTGATCGTGACCGGCTCCAGCGACGGCCTGATCCCGGGCACCGCGCTGACCGTGACCGTTAACGGGAAAGACTATTCCGCAACGGTTCTGGCAGACGGCACCTGGAGCGCAGCGGTTCCGGCGGCAGACGTGAGCGCGTGGCCGGAAGGCACCGTGAAAATCAGCGTTACCGGCGATAGTTCAGCGGGCAACCCGATTACCATCAGCCACGATGTGACGGTGGATCTGGCGACCGTTGCCATCAGCATCAACGCCATCGCCACCGACGACGTGATTAACGCGGCGGAGAAGGGCGCGGATCTGGTGCTGTCCGGTGCGACCACCAACGTGGAAGCCGGGCAAACCGTGACCATCAGCCTGAACGGCAAAATCTATACCGCGACAGTAGACGACAGCGGCAACTGGACCTATACCGTACCGTCTGCGGATCTGGTACACCTTAAGGATGGCGACGCCAGCGTGCAGGTGAGCGTCACCAACGTGAACGGTAACAGCGCCTCGGCGGGTCGTGAGTACAGCGTGGATGCAACCGCACCGACCGTGACCATCAATACCATTGCCTCGGACGACATCCTGAACGCGACCGAAGCGCAGTCTGACCTGGCGATCTCCGGCACCAGCACCGCCGAGGCGGGCCAGACCGTGACCGTGTCGCTGAACGGCAAGGACTACACCGCAACGGTCAGCGCAGACGGCACCTGGACGCTGAGCGTTCCGTCCGCCGATCTGGGTGCACTCGCTGACGGCAGCGTGACCGTCACTGCAAGCGTGAGCGACAAAGCCGGTAACCCGGCGTCCGTTGACCACAACCTGACGGTGGACGTTACCGTGCCTGCGGTCACCATCAACGTCATCGCGGGCGATGACGTGATTAACATCACTGAGCACGCTCAGGCGCAAATCATCAGCGGCATCGCCACCGGCGCGGCAGCGGGCGATAAGGTCACCGTCACCATTGGCGGCCAGACTTACACCACCGTGCTGGACGCGGCGGGTAACTGGAGCGTGGGCGTACCGGCGAGCGTCATCTCCGGCCTCAGCGACGGCACCGTAACCGTCACTGCGTCAGTCACCGACGCGGCGGGCAATACCGGTACCGGCAGCCATAATGTGACCGTCGATACCGGTCTGCCATCGGTAGCCTTCAACGCCATCAGCGGCGATAACGTGCTGAACGCGGTGGAGAAAGGTCAGGATCTGAGCGTCAGCGGCACCAGTGCCAACCTGTCGGAAGGCACCGTGGTGACCGTGACCCTCAACGGCAAAAACTACACGGCCACGACGGCGGCGGACGGCACCTGGAGCCTGACCGTTCCGGCAGCGGATCTGGCGGGCCTGGGCGAAGCCAACTACACCCTGAGCGCAACTGCCATCAACGGCGTGGGCAATAGCGTCAGCAATACGGCGACCCTGCTGGTCGACACCGCGCTGCCGACCGTCACCATCAACACCATTGCGGGTGATAACGTCATCAATGCGGCGGAAGTGGCCGCAGGCCAGACCATCAGCGGTAAAGTGGCGAACGCGGAAGCGGGCAATACCGTCACCGTCACCCTCGGTGGCAACAGCTACACGGCCAGCGTTCAGGATGATCTGACCTGGTCCGTGAGCGTGCCGGAATCGGTCCTGACCGCGCTGGGCAACGGTGATTTGACCGTGTCGGCGACCGTCACCAACGGCCACGGCAACGCGGGAACGGGCGAGCGCGAAATCGCTATAGACGCCAGCCTGCCGGGCCTGCGCGTCGATACCGTGGCGGGCGACGATGTGATCAACTCCATCGAGCACGGTCAGAACCTGATCGTCACCGGCTCCAGCGACGGGCTGGCGGCGGGCACCACGCTCACCGTGACCGTCAATAGCAAAACCTATGCGGCCTCCGTGCTGGCAGACGGCACCTGGAGCGCGGCGATCCCGGCGGCAGACGTCGGGGCCCTGGCAGCAGGTACGGTCACCGTGACCGTTGCAGGCCAGAGCGCGGCGGGCAACCCGGTGACCATCAGCCACGATGTCACCGTCGATCTGTCTGCCGTTGCCGTCAGCATCGATGCGATTGCCACCGACGACGTGATTAACGCGGCGGAGAAAGGCGCGGATCTGGTGCTGTCCGGCAGCACCTCGAACGTGGAGGAAAACCAGACCGTCACCATCACCTTCGGCGGCAAGACTTACACCGCGAAAGTGGATGCCGACGGTAACTGGACGGCCACCGTGCCTTCCGCCGATCTCGCGGGCCTGAAAGACGGCGATGCCACCGTGCAGGTGAGCGTCACCAACGCGCACGGCAACAGCGCCTCTGCGGGCCGCGAGTACAGCGTGGATGCGACCGCGCCAACCGTGAGCATTGATACGGTCGCTGGCGATAACGTGATTAACGGCAGTGAAGCGGCTGCGGGCGTGGCCATTTCCGGTACCACCACGGCGGAAGTCGGCCAGACGGTCACCGTGACGCTGGGCGGTAAGAGCTATACCGCGCAGGTGCAGCAGGGTGGCATCTGGAGCGTGAACGTACCGGGCACCGACCTGTCCGCACTGGCGGATAACGGCTACACCGTGCAGGTCAGCGTGAGCGACGCCGCGGGTAACCCGGGCAGCGCGGGCAAAGCGATTACGCTTGATACCACGCCGCCGACCGTCAGCTTTAACGCTGTCGCGGGCGATAACGTCATTAACAGCGTGGAGCACGGGCAGGCACAGATTGTCAGCGGCACGGCAACCGGCGCGAGCGTCGGCGATAAGCTGGTCATCACCATCGGTTCGAACCAGTACACCACTACCGTTGACGCAAGCGGTAACTGGAGCGTGGGCGTTCCGGCCAGCGTGATTTCCGCGCTGACCGACGGCACCGTGACCCTCAGCGCGACGATTACCGACAGCGCGGGCAACAGCAGCACCCAGACCCACGATGTGGTGGTAAATACGGCCTCCGTGGCGCTGACGGTGAACACCGTTAGCGGTGACGACGTCATCAACGCGGCTGAAGCCGGTTCGTCCCTGGTGATTAACGGCTCCAGCGCCCAGTTCGCCAGCGGGACGCAGGTCACCGTGACGCTGAACGGCAAGACCTATACGGCCAGCATCCAGAGCGACGGCAGCTGGACGACCACCGTTCCGGCCGCAGACGTGGGCGCCCTGGCCGATGGCGCAAGCTATCAGGTGTCCGTGTCGGCGCAGGATAGCGCGGGCAACAGCGCGTCGGCGACGCACGGCATCAGCGTGGATACCACCTCGCCGGTGGTAAGCATTGCCACGCTGTCGGTTGACGACATGCTGAACGCGGCGGAAGCGCAGCAGCCGCTCACCGTACACGGCTCTTCCAGCGCGGAAGCGGGCCAGACGGTTACCGTGACGCTGGGCGGCAAATCCTACACCGCAACCGTAGCAAACGACGGCACCTGGACGCTCGACGTTCCGGCCGCCGATCTTGCCAGCCTGAGCGAAGGCGCGCTGACGGTCACCGCGTCGGTGAACGACAAAGCGGGTAATAACGGTCAAACCACGCATACCTTAACGGTCGATACCGTCGCGCCAACCGTCACCATCAGCACCGTGGCCGATGACGATATCGTCAACAACGCGGAGCAGCTGGCGGGCCAGACGATCCGTGGTACGACCACGGCGGAACAGGGCCAGACGGTGACCGCCTCCTTTAACGGGCACAGCTATCAGGCGACCGTCGGGGCGGACGGATCGTGGTCGGTCTTCGTGCCGGGCCGTGATTTCCTCGGCCTGAGCGACGGGGATTACACCATCACCGCTTCGGTAAGCGACAAGGCGGGCAACCCGGGCAGCGCAACGCACGACGTGACGCTGAACGGCGATGTCCCAACCATCACCATTAACACCTTTGCGCAGGACGATATCGTCAACGCCGCCGAGCACGGTACGCCGCTGATTGTCAGCGGCACCACCGACGCCCCGGCGGGCCAGACGGTGACCATCACGCTGAACGGTAAAACCTATGCGGCTACCGTCCAGAATGACGGCACCTGGAGCTACACCCTGGGCAGCGCTGACGTGACCGCGCTGGCGGACGGCGGTTCGTACGTGATTAACGCGCAGGTGAGCAACACCATCGGCAACAGCGCCAGCGAGAACCACACCGTCACCGTGGATCTCACCGCGCCGTCGATGGGAATTACGATTGATTCCCTGCAAAACGACACCGGCCTGAGCGCGAGCGATTTCATCACCAACGAAAGCAACGTTGTGGTCAACGGCTCCCTGACCGCGCAGCTCGGCAATAGCGAGAAGGCGCAGATCAGCCTCGACGGCGGCACCACCTGGATTGACCTGACCGTGACCGGCACCACCTGGCGCTACACCGATGGCCGCACCCTGACGGACGGTACCTACCAGTACCAGGTGCGCGTGATCGATAACGCCGGGAACGTGGGGGCAACGGACAGTCAGGACGTGATTATTGACCTGACGAAGCCTGTGGCAACGACGATTACGGTCGATTCCATCACCCAGGATACCGGCCTGTCCGGCAGCGACTTTATCACCAGCGATAACCAGATCAGCCTGAAAGGGACGCTCGGCGCGGCGCTGGGCAGCGGCGACCACGCGCAGATCAGCCTCGACGGTGGCGTTACCTGGATTGACGTCAGCGTCAGCGGCCTGAGCTGGACGTATGTTGATGGCCGCACGCTGGCCGACGGGGATTACAACTATCAGCTGCGCGTGATTGACGACGCAGGCAATATCAGCGCCACCGCCAGCCAGGTGGTGACCATTGATACGGTTGCACCGGACGCCAGTAAAACTATCGCCATCGACAGCATCAGCGACGATACCGGCCTGAGCAGCAGCGACTTTATCACTAACGATACGTCCCTGACGCTGCACGGCTCGCTCGGCGCGACGCTGGCCGACGGCGAGTATGCCCAGATCAGCATCGACGGTGGCGTCACCTGGCAGAACGTGATCGTCACCGGCAACAGCTGGTACTACGTGGACGGCCGCACGCTGGGTAACCAGACCTATGACTACTACGTTCGCGTGGTGGATGCCGCCGGTAACGTAGGCGCCAGCGCCCATCAGCAGGTGACCGTCGATACGGTCGCCCCGGATGCGGCGATTACGGTGACCGTGGATAACATCACCGTGGATACCGGCTTCGACAATAACGACTTCCTGACCAGCTCGACCTCGTACACGCTGCACGGAACGCTCGGTGCAGAACTCGGCGCGGGTGAATTCGTGCAGGTGAGCATGGACGGCGGCAGCACCTGGGTATACGCCACCGTAAGCGGTACGCAGTGGAGCTACAGCGACACGCGTACCCTGACCGACGGTAGCCATAACTACCAGGTGCGGGTCGTTGACCAGGCGGGGAACGTGGGGGCCACCACCGCGCAGGCGGTGACGGTGGATACGCACGCGCCGCAGTACGGTGTCACCATCGACAGCATCAGCGAAGACACCGGCCAGTCCGGCAGTGATTTCATCACCATGGACACCACGCTGACCATCAACGGTTCGCTGGGCAGCGCGCTGGCAAGCGACGAGCGCGTGCAGATCAGTCTGGACGGCGGAAACACCTGGCTCGATACCACGGTCACCAACCAGCGCTGGAGCTACACCGATACCCGCGATCTGCCTGACGGAGACTACACCTACCAGGTGCGGATTATCGACCAGGCGGGCAACGTCGGCTCCACCGCCTCTCAGGTGGTGACGGTGGACACCACGCCGCCAACCACGGTAGGCACGGTAGTAAGCTATACCGACGGTGAAGGCGAGCGTCAGGGTACCTTTGGCAGTGCGGTGGCAACTGACGATAACTCGCCGCTGATCAACGGCACGCTTAACCGCGCCCCGGAAGACGGTGAAATTGTGCAGCTGTATCGTGACGGGGTCCTGCTCGGCCAGGTGACCATGAACGGCAGCGCAAGCTGGTCCTTCCAGGACAACGGCCTGAGCGATGGCAATCACACCTACATTGTGCGCGTCACCGATAAGGCCGGTAATTACACGGAATCGGACGGTTTCGTGCTGAATGTGGACACCAGCATCCCGACTACCACAGCGGTAATTACCGCACAAACAACCTCCGATACCACGCCGATTGTTAGCGGTACGGTCTCCGCGGATCTGGTGAACGGGGAATACTTGACGGTTATTGTCAACGGTAAAACCTATACCTCGCAGACCGGCGGCGCGGTGGTGGTCGACCCGGATCATAACACCTGGTATCTGCAGATCCCGGACAGCGATGCCCTTGGCGTAGCGAGCTACAGCGTGACGGCGCAGGTGAAGAGCAGCGCGGGTAACGGTAACACCACCGGTTCGGCGACCGGCAGCCTGGTGATTGATACCACCTCGGTGAATACCGACTGGGCAACCACGGCGGGGAACAGCAACAACTCCACCATGACCCTCGGCATGAACAGCAGCGGTCTGTGGAATATCATTGCTAACGGCCAGTCTTACTCCAGCAGCGATAGCTCCTCTTATGCAGGTAATGCGCTGACCAATACTCGTTCCTACAACGTGGTCAGCCAGACGGCAGCCGACTTTGACCGAAACGGCACGCAGGATGTATTCGGCACTGAAACCGGCTACGCAGGCTCTACGCAGGTCATGTGGACCTACGATGGCAGCACCTATAACGCCAGCCAGCTGGCGATGGGGACCACCATCTGGTACGGCGGTGTGGTGGCGTACGACAAAACGGGCGATGGTTATCTTGACCTGGCGTACGGCGATGCGGGTGCTGACTCCATCACTTACCTGATCAACAACAACGGCGTACTGTCGCCGGATGGTACCAACGGCGGGGCCGGCTTCTGGGGACAATTCGTTACGCTGCGTGAACTCTCTGGCGTCGATATTAACAACGACGGCACCGTAGACATTGTGCAGCACACCAACCGCAGCGGCGCGTACTCGTTAACCGTGATCAACAACAACGGTAACGGCACGCTCTCTATCGGTCAGAACCTGACCAACGTGTTTGTGGCAAACGCCTCTAATACCACCACGGCGGCGTCCATGACGTGGGCGGATTTCAACGGCGATGGCTACATGGACCTGTACCTGGGCAGCAGCTACAACAACACCGGTGGGGTGATTTACTACAACAACGGTGCAGGGCAGTTGTCCACCACTAAGAGCGCGGTTGAAGCCTCTAACGCCACGGCAGGGTATCTGTCGGTGGCGGTTGACTGGAACGGTGACGGGCAGATGGACATCGTCAAGCTCAGCACCTACGGCGGTTCGCAGACGGCGACCCTGTTC
This sequence comes from Lelliottia nimipressuralis, assembly GCF_004402045.1. Classification (GTDB taxonomy): domain Bacteria; phylum Pseudomonadota; class Gammaproteobacteria; order Enterobacterales; family Enterobacteriaceae; genus Enterobacter; species Enterobacter chinensis. The sequence continues at coordinate 549,799 of NZ_SOMG01000030.1, forward strand.
ACCAACAACGGCTACGGTTCCACCTGGACCTCAAGCCAGCTGGCTTCAGGGCTGGCGAACGTCACCGGCGTGGCGGCCGTGGACTACAACTGGGACGGCGCGCAGGATCTGCTGGTATCGCAGCAGAACGGCAAGGTGGTGCTGGTGCAGAACAGCAAAACCATTGCTGACGGTACCGCGATGCATCTGCACATCGTCGACAGCGAGGGCATCAACGCCTACTACGGCAACACGGTCAATCTGTATAACGCCGCGGGCGTGCTGGTGGCGTCGCAGATCATCAACGCCCAGTCCGGTATCGGTTCGAACGATACCTCTGCGCTGGTGAGCTTCTACGGGCTGGATCCGAATGAAACTTATTCGGCCGAGATCCTGAAGATCACCAACGGCGTGTCGGATAACGTCACCTGGAGCGGTCTGGAGGCGGGCAACGGCAAAGAGGGCTACGTCCTGACGGCCGAAGCGGCTACCGGCGGACATAGCGGGACGATTACCGGCACCGGGTATAACGACACCTTTATCGCAGAGAACGGCACCTATACCTACAACGGTTCCGGCGGCTGGAATACCCATTCTGACCATGATACCTGGAGCAATACCGGTGGCATGGACGTGGTGGATTACCGAAATGCGACGTCCGGCATTACCGTTGATTTGCGCCTCTCTACCGCACAGGACACCGGGTTCGGTACGTCACGACTGCTCAACATTGAGGGAATTAACGGCTCGAACTTCGACGACGTCATTACCGGCAACAGCGGTGATAACCGGTTCGAAGGCCGCGGCGGGAACGACACCTTCAATATCGGTAGCGGCGGTCACGATACGTTGCTCTACAAGCTGATCAACGCGTCTGACGCAACGGGCGGTAACGGTCACGACGTGGTGAATGGCTTTACGGTCGGCACCTGGGAAGGGACCGCGGACACGGATCGTATTGACCTGCGCGATCTGCTCTCCGACAGCGGCTATACCGGCACGGGCTCGGCGAGCTATGTGAACGGCGTGGCCACGCTGGACAGCAGCGCGGGCAATATCAGCGATTACATCCGCGTGGTGCAGAACGGCAGCAATACCGAGATCCAGGTTGACATGGATGGTACAGGCGGTCAGTTCTCACCAACCACTCTGGTGACGCTGAACGGCGTACAGACGGATCTGGCGACGCTGCTGGCGAACCATCAGCTGTTAATTGCGTAAAACAACGCCGCGGGGAGCGATCCTCGCGGCCTTTTGGCGTTTCTTTTACACGAATTGCGTTAACCCGGAGATTATGAAGACACATCCACAGTACGAACCCTGGCTGCAGGGCATGCTTATCATCGCGAAACACTATCGGCTGGATTTCTCAGCGGAGCATGTTCGGGTCACGGTTAACCATGAAAGCCAGTCTCCACGCCAGCTGGTGCTGGAGGAGATTGCGCGTCAGCTTGGGCTGGGGTTGCGTATGGTGGCGGCTGAAGCGGTATCCCTCGATCCGTGGCGCCTGCCGCTGCTGGCGGAATTCACCGGCGGACAAATCGCGGTCATTAACCGCATGGATAGCGAAGGCAACGTCAGCCTGCAGTTTAGCGGCGATGCGGGGCTGGAGACGACGCTGACGCGTGAAGAACTTGGGCCACGGCTAAAGGGGCTAATGGTGCTGCGTCCGCTCGAGTCCACGCCGGATGCCCGTGTGGATGACTACATTAAACCGTATGAGAAAAACTGGTTCTGGCAGCTGGCGCTGAAGGACTGGCGACGCTACAGCGACATTATGCTGGTGGCGCTGGTTGCCAACGTGCTGGCCCTTTCCGGCATGGTCTTCTCCATGCAGGTGTACGACAGGGTTGTACCGTCGCAGTCGGAAGCCACGCTGTGGGTGCTGTTTGGCGGCGTGATGATTGCCATCGTGTTTGAATTCATCATGCGCATGCTGCGCGTGCATATTTCTGACGTGGTGGGGAAACGCGCCGACCTGCGTATCTCTGAACGCGTTTTTGCCCACGCGTTGCGGATCAAAAATGGCGCACGCTCCAAATCAACCGGATCGTTTATCGCGCAGATCCGCGAGCTGGAGTCGGTGCGCGAGCTGATCACCTCCACCACCATTGCGGCTATCTCCGATCTGCCGTTTTTCCTGCTGTTCGTTTTTATTCTTTGGATGATTGGCGGTCCGCTGGTACTGGTGGTCCTGCTTGCCGTGCCGCTGCTGCTCATCCCCGGCCTGCTGGTGCAGCGCCCGCTGGGGAAACTCTCCAGCGAAGGGATGCGTGAATCCGCCATTCGTAACGCCACGCTGGTGGAAGCGGTGCAGGGCATTGAAGACATCAAGCTGATGCGTGCCGAGCAGCGTTTCCAGAACCAGTGGAATAACACCAACGACGTCGCCGCCAGCGTCGGCATGAAGCAGCGCTGGCTGACGGGCCTGCTGCTGACGTGGACGCAGGAGGTGCAGTCAATCGTTTATGCGGTGGTACTGCTGGTCGGCTGTTACCTGGTCATCAGCGGTGACATGACCACCGGTGCGCTGGTAGGGACCTCAATTCTGGCATCGCGCACTATCGCGCCGCTGTCGCAGATCTCAGGCGTGCTCTCGCGCTGGCAGTCGGCAAAAGTGGCCCGCAAGGGGCTGGACGATCTGATGCAGCGTCCGATTGACGATCCGCAGTACGGCAAGAAGGTGCACAAAGCCCACCTGCGCGGCGACTATAGCCTTGAGGACGTCGGGTTTTATTACGACGAGGAAGAGAAACTCACCGTGCTCAACATCAGCAAGCTGCAGATCCGCGCCGGGGAGCGGGTGGCGGTGCTTGGGCGTAATGGCTCCGGTAAAAGCACGCTGTTACAGCTTCTGGCGGGCATGCAGGAGCCGCAGCAAGGGAGCATCCTGCTGGACGGTATTGCCCTCAATCATCTGGACCCGGCCGATGTGCGTCGCGACATGCAGCTGCTTAGCCAGCAGGCCCGGCTGTTCTTTGGCTCAGTGCGGGACAACATCCTGATGGGGAACCCGCTGGCGACAGATGATGAAATTCATCAGGCGCTGGTCAACAGCGGCGCGCTGGAGTTTGTACGCAAGCAGAAAATGGGGCTGAACACCCTCATCAACGAGGGCGGAACGGGCCTGTCGGGCGGTCAGCGTCAGGCGCTCCTGCTGGCGCGCGCGCTGATTACCTCCCCGAATATCCTGCTGCTGGACGAACCTACCGCCTGGCTGGACGAAATGAGCGAGAAGCAGTTTATTCAACATCTTCACACCTGGCTGAGCAAGCGCCGGACGCTGGTCGTGGCGACGCATCGCCTGCCGATTCTGGATTTGGTCGACCGTATCATTGTGCTGGAAAACGGCAAGGTAGTGATGGACGGCCCGCGCGATGCGATCCTGCATCAGCACGGTATGGCGCCGCAGAAAGGCGCACAGCGCACGGTGACCATGAAGCCGGCGGCGGTTGCCGAGGAGGGCGCGGCATGAATGATTTGTCTCGTTTCAATAGCCGACTGAAGGAGCCCCGCCTGCCGCGCTCGTCACTGGTGGCATGGTCGCTCTTCGCCCTGCTGGCGGTGTTTATCGCCTGGGCAAGCCTGTTCCATCTTGATGAAGTGACGACCGGCAGCGGCAAGGTCATACCGTCTTCTCATGAACAGGTCATTCAGTCCCTGGAAGGCGGCATTATCCACAGCCTGATGGTGCGGGAAGGCGACATTGTTGAACGCGGCCAGCAGCTTGCGCAGCTTGACCGGACAAAAACCGAGTCGAGCGTGCTGGAGAGTGCGTCTCGCCTGAATGCGGCGCTGGCAACGGCAGCGCGCCTGAAGGCCGAGGTGAACGACACGGAACTCGCGTTTCCGGATGAGCTGGATGACGACGTTGAGCTGGTCAAACAGGAAACGGCGCTCTATCAGTCCCGTCGTGAAAGCCTCGAAAAAGGGCTGGCCGGTTTACGTCAGGGCGCAGAGCTGGTGCAGCGCGAGCTGTCGTTAACCCGTCCGCTGGTGACCCAGGGGGCGGCCAGCAAGGTTGAGGTGTTACGTCTTGAGCGTCAAAAAAATGAGCTTGAGAATAAAATCACCGAGATGAAAAACCAGTATTACGTTCGCGCCCGTGAAGAGCTGGCGAAAGCTAATGCGGAGATTGAAGCCCAGCGTTCGGTGATGAAAGGGCGTGAGGACTCCCTGACCCGACTGACCTTCAATGCTCCGGTTCGCGGGATCGTGAAGGATATTGACGTCACCACCGTGGGAGGCGTTATCCCGCCGAACGGCAAGCTGATGAGCCTGGTCCCGTTAGACGACCAGATGGTGGTGGAGGCGAAAATTTCGCCGCGCGACGTGGCGTTTATCCATCCTGGCCAGAAAGCGCTGGTGAAAATTACGGCCTATGACTACTCGATTTACGGCGGGCTGGAAGGGGAAGTGACCATGATTTCGCCGGACACCCTGCAGGATGAGGTGAAAAGGGATGTCTACTACTATCGCGTTTATATTCGTACCGACAGTAACCATCTGACCAATAAGCAAGGTCAGGAATTTCCGGTCTTTCCGGGCATGATTGCCACTGTTGATATTAAAACCGGCAGCAAAACTATTCTGGATTATCTGTTGAAGCCGCTGAACAAGGCCAAAGAGGCGCTGCGGGAAAGATAGGTAAACGGCGTTCGGGATGCCGAACGCCTGCTGGATTATACCGTTGACGTCACGTGATGAGCATGGCGTCGCTCTTTAGGTACAACATTGATGTAATGCGTGACGTATGCAAAATATAACCCGGCATAATTTTCGACCAGTTCGAGAAATGCCGGGTATACCGACATCCGACCATCACCGCGATCTTTCAGATAACCCGCCTCCTGTGCCATTTTGATAATTCGGTTGACGTGAATGCGTGAAACAAAAAATTCTTTTGCGAGCGAGTTGGCTGAATACGCAATGACTGCACCGTTAGCCGATTTGTTTTTCATGGCCTGCAGATAAATATAAAGCATAATCATGCGGCCGCCATCCTTATCGATAAATAATCCCACTTCTGGCAAAACCTTTCTGAACGTTAATCCCCGAAAAAGATACTCAGCCGCACGGCGGAAAAAGTTATTTCTCAATACATCATTATCCAGTAAGTTAACATTGATATTAAATTTAGGATAAAGAATGCTGACCGGCAAAAATGCGCCAGACATATATCGCTTTAGTTCATTCAAACCTTTTTCGGTTGGTGCGATTTTTGTTTTGCGTCTGTCTTCCGTGCACCGCCAGGTCTTGATGCGTCCTGTGGTTCTGAGTATCGTAATGATCGCAATAACGCTGTTGGGGCTGGCTATCTTATAGCGAGAACATAACGCTTTAATCTCTGAAACTGACTCGGCCTGATTTCCAAAAATAAAACAGCACATGGAGAGAATAATGTTAAATCGTGATTCCTGTAGCATTGTTTTGTAGAACAGAGGTTGTTTTTTGTAGATGGTGTCATTAATTGTGTAGTGCTCTAATATTGCCTCACCGAATCGCGGATTGTTCTTTATAACATCCCTTCGATGTAGCAAGGCCCTGGATGAGACGTGATTATCCATAGCATTTTTCTCGTATTTAAATGAGCCGATAGATGAAGTGTTTAGTCTTCTTTTTCGGAACTCATATTATACCCTGAGAATGAGGTGTTTGCCGTTGGTATTTGCAAAGAAAAGTATATTTAAACGTCGGTGATTAACGCAAAGATGTTCCTGTGAATTAGGCTGATAACTATTTCTTAGCCTGAAGCTGTACTGTAAAATTAATGTTTAAAACGGGTGCGTTAAATTTTACGCATTCACAAATGGAAATGGCGCTTCAGTGCCCAGGAGCAGGTTATGACCCACAAAATTTCTCTGAGAAATGGGGCGTGCGATGAACAAAAATTTGTCGTTTCAGCCTGCGCGTTCACATTCCTGGGATATCGTGAGATCCTTAGCAAGTACGGAATACAGGTCTCGCATATTCACTTTGAGGGGGATGAGGTATCCCAACAGGATGTGGGAAATATCCTTATAAATCAAAGTTCTCATATTGTAGCGTTTCTCGGAAAAGGTATCGTCAATCTCCTGGAAACCCTGAAGCGGCTGGCATCCGTGCTCAATACTCTTCCCGTTATTCGATGCGTCACCCTGTACGGTGACATTCCGGATGGCTGGTTGTATCGCACCCTAGGCAGTCTTTTAAATAATAGCTATCAATTATCATTGATTCGTATTGCCCGCGTTTCAGATGTCATAACCTGTTCTCATACGCAACATAACGTTTTTAAGGATCGTTCGTACTTATTACGCGATCGCTGCAGGGATAATTCTTCGCAAGAAAACGTAAAGTGGCTAACAAAAAGAGAGATTGACGTTTTATTAAGTTTCTACCGCGGCATGTCCGTAAAAGAAATGTGTGACGTAATGGGGCTTTCTAATAAAACGGTTTATACTCACCGCAAGGAAGGCGTGATGAAATTACGCTTGATTAAACAATGGCTACACGATCCGCATAATTTTAAAGCCGAAGGGGGTATTAAACATCAGTGTCAAAAGACAGAGTTCACGGATAAGGAAACAGAAATATTAAATGCGCTACTTAAAAAAGAGATCTTCCCTTCCTATCAGATTATTACCGACCGTGACAAGAAAGGTGTAGGTTTTGAAATACTGATTCGTTGGGATAAAAACGGTAAAATTGTCAAGCCAGCCAGTTTCCTCACAGATATCTCAAATCACGAAATATGGTTAAAAATAACGGCGTTAGTCATTCATGCCGCCGTTTCGGGGATTAATAAATATAATGGGAAATACTATTTTTCAGTGAATATTCCAGCTGTTCTGGCCTCAGGGAATGCATTACCTGATATGGCAAGGAAAGCTATCGGTATGCTGCTCAAACCGCAATGGGCCGAAAAGCTGGTCTTTGAGTTTGCAGAAGATATTGACGTGACAAAGGACAAAAGGATCCCTGAAACCATGCGGCAGTTACGTAATACGGGGTGTCGATTGTTTCTGGATGACTGTTTCTCTAATCATCAAACCATGTTCCCGGTGCGGCAGGTGCATTTTGATGGACTCAAGCTGGATCGGGACATCGTTGAGCATTTTGTGGCAAACGACAATGACTATAACTTGATTAAAGCGATACAGCTTTATAGCGACATGACCGGTACGGACTGTATAGCGGAGGGGGTTGATAGTGAAGAAAAGTTTGAGAAATTAGTCGCGCTGGGTGTCAAAAACTTTCAGGGGTATTATTTATCGCAAGCTGTAAAAGAGGAGGAGTTAGACCGCATGGTCAGGTTGTTTAGTTAAGAAAAAATAAAGCCCCGAAGGGCCTTTTATTATTTTCGACCCAGCAACAGGCCGAGAACAATACCGACCGCACCCGCTGCGACGAGGCCGGTGAGGGGGTTATTTCTGACAGCTTCAGTGACGTCGGAAACGGCATCGCTGGCCTGTGCGGCATATTTTTTAGCCGCGCCTTTGACCTGGTGCTTCGGTGAATCAACGAATTCACCAAACTGCTGCTGCGCTGAGCCTGCAAGTTCATCAAGTTTATTTTTTGCTTTGTCTTCAGCAAACTGGGTGTTTTTATCAGTACCGAAATCAGACATTTTTGCCTCCTTTTGTTGATAATTAAAGGATAGCCGCTCTTTGCCGATATGAGAGATGAAAGGCTAATTTCGGCATCCGATACGGTGGTTTTCGGATATATCTCTATGCCGCTAACCCGTTATTCGGCAAATTTCAGCAGCGCTTCGCCATCAAGACGATAGCGAACCCATTCGGACTGCGGCAGCGCGCCAATGCTCAGGTAAAAGTCGATGGCGGGCTGGTTCCAGTCGAGCACGCTCCATTCAAGGCGTCCGCACTGCCGCGTTACCGCGAGCTGCGCGATATGTTTCAGCAGCGCTCTGCCCGCGCCTTTACCGCGATACTCCGGGGATATGTACAGGTCTTCCATATAAATCCCGTTGCGTCCAAGCCAGGTAGAATAGCTGGTGAAGAACACGGCATAGCCGGCGATCTTACCTGCAAACTCCGCGATCAACGCTTCGGTTTTAGTGCCTGCGCCAAAGAGCGTTTGGCGGATCTCCTCCGGCGTGGTAACCACTTCTTCCGGCGCTTTTTCATACACCGCCAGTTCATAAATCATGGCGTAAATGGCCGCCGCATCTTCGGGGCGGGCCTGACGAATGGTGATGCTCATTGTGGTTCCTGTTTTTAGCGTGTGTTTCGATTGATGGCGTTAAGCATACGGAGTATTGTTCGAAGAATTAAGTGCAATGAAATCAACAAATGATGAATATTATGCATCCGGCACTGAGGCGGCTTGATTTAAACCTGCTGCCCGTTTTCGACGCGATTTACCGCCACCGTTCCGTTAGGCTGGCCGCTGATGAGCTGGCGATGAGCACATCGGCGCTCAGCCATGCACTATCGCGTTTGCGCGCCACCCTGAATGACCCGCTATTTTTTCGGGAAGGGCATCGCATGTCCCCCAGCGTGTATGCCTCTCAGCTCGCGCCTTCCATTGCTTCCGCACTGTCGTTCCTTAATCATGAGCTGACCCCGCAGCCGGAGTTTGACGCGGCCAGCAGCACCGAGAGCTTACAGATTGCGATTACGGATTTTACCGCGCTTTGCATTTTTCCGGCCCTGATGCACAAGCTGCAGCTTGCTGCCCCGGGTTTATGTTTTGAATTGCGCTACCTGCCGCACAGCCCGGCGCTGACGGAACTGCTGGCGGGCGAGGTGGATCTGGCGCTGGGTTTCAGCACGCCGGATGATTTCCGCCATCCAGAACTGGAAGAGATCGGCTGGTTTGAAGATGAGTATGTGGTCATCAGCAACGCAAGCCGGACGCGGCTGACGCTGGAAGATTATCTCGCGGCCCGGCACCTGGTGGTGACGCCGTGGAATGAAAAGCAGGGCGTTCTGGATGTGCGGCTCGAACAACTGGGCTATACCCGGCAAATCGCGATCAAAACGCCATCGATGCTCAGCGCACCGTTTATCGTAGCGGAAAGTGACCTGCTGATGGCCATCCCCAGGTATGCCGCTGAGAAACTGACTGCGGCAGCGGATCTCAGGATATTTGCGTTACCGTTCCCGATACGCAGGTTTGAAGTGAAAATTTACTCGCATAAACGCAGCGGCCAGCGGGGCGCGACCCGCTGGCTTAAAGAGGAGCTGCAAACGCTGGCGCAAGGGCTTCATTCCGGGCTATCCGGCTCCCAGGAGAGGATATCGCCGGGTTGACACTGCAGCGCCTCGCAAATTTTGGCCAGCGTATCAAAACGTATCCCTTTCACCTTTCCGGACTTGAGCAGCGACAGGTTTTGCTCCGTGATCCCCACAAAGGCTGCCAGCGCTCTGGACGTCATTTTCTTCTCTACCAGCATTTTGTCCAGATGAACCACAACAGCCATAATCAGATGAACTCCTTATTTTCTTCTTCCGCTTTGATCCCTTCGACCAGGGAGTGAAACGTCACCAGCAGCAAGCCGCCTGTTAATAACAGTACAAAATCCCCCAGCAAAAGGGTGACCTGGTAGTAATGTCCCGGCCACGCGATCGTCAGCGGGATCAAAAAGCGCGACACCGGCAGCGCGATGCCAAGGCTTAGCATTGCGATGGCAATTTTACGCACGCTGTTTGCCAGTGGTCGGGAGAGGATCTGTTTTTGACGCACCTGACGCGTGACGCTCATTCCCTGCCAGATAGCAAAGGCAAAAAGACCGGCAGGAAGATAAAGGATCGCCAGCAAGAGTAGCTGGCGAAGCGGCGACACCGTCGTTATTTGCAGAGTGTCATTCTTAACCTCGGCGAACGTAAGCATAGTGGAAATAAAAAGCGACTCACCGGTGAAATAGATCCACAGGGGGACGATTAATACCAGGATGAGAAATAGCGGTAGCAACCCTGCAATGAGCACCAGACTGAGTTTATTCCTCGCACCGTTCACGTTAAACCTTCCTGAATATTTCATATTATTTTAAGACCAGCATGCTCAAGCATGACATAAGCATCAGCGCGATAGCAATCTTGACGCCGTTCAGAGAGTTAGCACCGTGTTTCATCCAGGGTTTTGACCACGCGTGATACACGCTAACGGCAAGATATGACGCCTGAATGACCCAGGTAAGCATTCTGAATAAGTAACCCGAACTGCTCAGATGGGTAATTGTCTGCATCATTTCCATGCAATACAGAATAATTCCGACGGTCAGCATCGTGTTGACCAGCCGAAGCTTATAATGCGCGGCCCACGTTCCGCACACAAACAGCAGAGCCGAGGCAAAGGTCAGTATCGCCCAGAGGATATCAATCCAGTTCATGATGTACCTCTGCTGCATTATCTGGCTGCGTTAATAACAGTCGTATTGCCGGGACAATCACCGGCCACGCGGTGTCGGAGAGGATCACCACGGCGCTTTGTCGCTGTCGGTCGAAGGCGATAGCGGCTGCGAACCCCGACGACTCACCATCATGCCAGGTGATATCGCGCCCCTTAATGCGCGTGGTGAACCAGCCATAGCCCACGCGTGAATCGGGGTCGTCAGTCGGAAACTGCGGCATCATCGCGTCGCTCCCGGCGAGCTCTCCGGACAGTAGCGACTGAGCATAATTGGCCATATCGACAATGGTCGAACGCACGCCACCGGCAGGCGCAAATGCGTGCATTATCCACGGCGCTTCGCTGAAACCTGATGCGGTAGCGCCCTGGCTGAACGCGGGCGAGGCAGGTGTTGAATCACCGGCGACGAGGGAATTTGTCATGTGCGCCTGGGCGAAAAGCCGCGTTTGCAGAAGCTGGGTAAAGGGTTGATGCGCTGCGCGTGCCAGCGCCAGTCCCAGCAGCGCGTAGCCGGTGTTAGAGTAGTCAAATCCGGCGGGGCGTTCGAGGCTGGCTTTATTCACCATCTCTATTAACGTCTTCTCCCCGAAGCTCCAGAAATTGTCACGCAGGATGATGGTCTTAAGTACCTGAATTTTCTGAAGTAACGACGTCGCCAGCGGCGGCAGACCGGAGCGGTGCGATGCCAGCTGCGCAAGGGTAATATTGCTCGCCGGGCCTGCTATCTCCGGGATGAGTTCGCCGACGCGGGTTTGCGGGGTCACTTCACCGCGTCGCTGCGCCTCAATCAGCAGGCTGCCGGTCATGGTTTTGGTCAGGCTGGCGATTTCATACTGTTTTGTGAAATCACTGTCCCACAGGGCGTACTGCACGCCTTTCGGGGTGATGACGGCGGCGGCAACGCTGCCTCGCGCGCCGCTGAGGAGGGGCGTTAAGAACGAGACGACCGTTGCATCTCCCGCCAGGCGTGGAGAGGGTTTACTGAACCCCGGCTGCAGGTAGATGCCTGCGGCAATCAGCGACATAAAAACCGTTCCTGCGGCTAACAATCTCGTACGGCTGCGCACATATTGTTTGCTCATGGTTGCGCCTCAGAATTGATACTGGATCATTGATGAGAGGGTGTACTGCATTCTGCTTTTTACCAGCGGGCTCTTAGCCGCTTCATCGAGCAGACAGGCCGCGCGACCAGCGACTCCAGCCGTCAGGTTTTCACTGATGTGCCAGACCAGTTCGCTAACGACTCCTCCTTCCTGTAAACCCGATGAAGGGGAATATGCCTCAAAATCAGTGCGCTGAGACTGGCTAACGGTGACCCCATAGTGGCGCTGCTGATAGCCGCTGTTCGCCCAGGTGATATCACCAGCGACCGAAAATTCGACGTGCTGCCCGCGCCAGAGGATAGTCTTTACGCCGCCGTTCACGGTCCTCGCCAGGGGCTGCGTCTCGCCACCGTACCGGTGTGTTTGCGTTGCGCTTAATGCGCGCAGCCAGAGCCCCCAGTCCCCACGTTGATAACGCAGCTCCCCGCCCGCCATCAGCATGTCGGACAGATCGCCCATTCCCTGCAGGTCACGATTTTTTCTGGCGGAGAGGGGGTAATTAATTATCTCTTTGCGCCCCTCATCTGAGGCCAGCAGCAAACTCACGGCAAACGGGGAGTCGGGTTGAAACGTCCACACCAGCCCCTCCGTGGAGAGATCCCATTGCCCCCAGTCTTTACTCTTCAGGCTCAGACCGCCTTTAAGTAGCGGCCCGGGCGCGGAGTGCCGCGATCCCGAATAAACGGGACTGACCGCGACACCCAGACCCGCATAACCGGACAGCTCCGCACTGTGTAAAGGGGCGCAAAGCGCCATCCCCGCGAGCGAAACGCCATACAGCAGACTTCTGTTCATTCGATGCCTCTCCTGGCAAAGGTACGTTGAAGTGTGTGCAGGCTAGCCTGGTGCTTATCGTTTAACAATAAACATTTATTGTTTTACACTAAATTTGGTAGGGGGACGCAAGTGCTCTCGTTAAAAAGAGATGCGACCGGGGAGGAAAATCGGCTATCGTAACCCTATGATTAAATTAATGGTTCGCAGGAACGCCGTTGTAACAGGACGATAAATGATTGATGACATCCGTTATCTGATAGTGTTTGCAAAGATTGCTGAGGCAGGATCCATTTCAGGCGGGGCAGAGGCTTTAGGGCTTACGACAGCAACGGCAAGCACGCATTTATCTAAGCTTGAAAAAAATCTTGGCTGCGCGCTGCTGTACAGAAACACCCGTAAACTCTCTCTCACTCACGACGGCGTTAATTTGCTGGAAACGGCCAAATCGATGCTGGCGCTGTATGAGCAGGGGGTTATTGAATTTAAGCAGCGTTCGATTTCAACGGCGAATAAGCTGCATATTTCTATTCCAGCCGTATTTCTGAACAGCGCGTTTACTCGTCATCTGGCCACTTTTATAAAAAAGCACCCGGGTATTTTACTGAATATTTCTTACAGCGATACGCGCAGAGATATTATTGCTGACGGTATTGATGTTGCGTTTCGAATCGGCGAACTTCCGGACAGCTCACTTAAAGCGCGGCATCTTTTTGTGCTGCCCCGGCAGTTAGTTGCCTCCCGGGATTTGCTCAGCCATTATCCCCCAATTAAACATCCTGATGACTTAGCGCAACTGCCGTGGATTGGACTCAATATGAGGCAGAATAAGCGGGAATTCCGGCATGAAAATGGGGAAGTTGCCGTCGTAATATATACACCCACCGTGTATGTTGATAATGTCGAAGCCGCCTATTCCCTCGCAAAGCAGCAAATTGGCCTCGCGGCACCTCCTCGCTATTTAAGCGAAGAGGACGTTAAGCGCGGAGAAATGCAGGCTTTACTCCCTGGTTGGTCATTAGAACCGCTGAAAGTCTATGCCGTATGGCCTTCAAATATTTCGACCAGCAGTATTGCCTACAAATTGATTAATGATATGTATAACTCAGTTGAGTTTCACACGTTATGAATGGCTTAAGAACTGTAAAGAGAGCATGTAACACGCCGTAATAAGCAACAGCCCGCCCATCAATACGTTAAACGTACGGATACGTTGCGTGCTACTGAGTAGCACCGACACCTTTTCTCCCAGCAGCGCCCATGCAGAAAGTGACAGGTAACACACTAAAAAATAGATGATTATAAAGACGAGTACTGTCGCAGGGTTTGAGGGTTCAGAAAACATAGCGGCCCCCGAGGCGCACGCGGTCCATGCTTTTGGGTTGATCCATTGCATTAAGAAACCCTGAATGAAACCGGGTGAATCTGTTTTTGATAATGACATATCTGGCCGGGATGCCGCTATCTTATAGGCCAGGTACATGATAAATAATGAACCTGCAATATTGAGATACTGAAAGAACAGAGGATGTTTTTCGATTGCGGCGTAAAACCCGAAACACACTAAGAAAAGTAATAACGTAAACCCTGTTGTTGCACCTGATACAAATGAGAATGTCTTTCTAAAACCATTAACGGCTCCTGACGATATAATCACCATGTTAACGGGACCAGGTGAAAAAGAAAGCGTCAGTGAAAATATAAACATCGAAAAAACTAATAACATTTTATCTCCGCATGTTGGTTTATCTGCAATATAGGTACTGTGATTTTTTCATTCACTACTTGTCTCATCATGTTTCTGAAGACTACCCGGGAACCTTCGTCAGAGTAAGTGGCTTTTCTCTAAAGGTTTGTTTGAGTTTTTTGCTTTTAAAGGCTAATACCCATTTGAATGGGGAGGGTAGTCTGGTTTGAGGCTTTAGCAGATGTGCATGCAGAGTCGTGACCTGGAAGACGAGGTGGGTTGCCGCTGATTCCCCACGCTGGGCATAGCGTGCGATACACAATGCCAGCAATGGGTTACGGCGGCGTCAAAGATTGTCAGGGTTGTTCGAAGTGCTGATCCAAACCTTAATTAGACTCAACATTATCAACCCCATAACTACGGCGACGCTAGTTACGATAATATAAGATGACATGAAATCACCTTTTTCTATTCAGATAGTTTATTTGACTTTTTATTTTTGCGTTAGTTCCTTAACCACGAGAATTTATTTGGTGTTGTCATTTTATAATGATGTGTCTTGGGTGGGCTATCTGTAAAAAAATGCCTGCATTTTGCAGGCTTTAATAGTGAGTCATTGTTGTTATTCTAATTCAAAAAATAAATCACATATAAATAGCACTTTACTGACTGCGTTGTAGCCGGCACAGCCTGTCACATATGGATTTTTGCCGCATCAAGTATCTTCTTAGAGGTGAGTTCACTGTCAGAAGCTACATAGACAAAGTTGTGATCTCCGGTTAACGATGGGAAACCCGCAGACATTATCTGAAGGTGTATTTCTTCACCGTTCGGATACTCCTGCCTTACAGACGTCGTTCCTTGCAGTACAGTGACAAGTTTACTCGGTTTTCCGTTGAAAAAAACGATTACATTCTTCATAGACCACCCTGTATTTTTGGGGATTTCCAAAGTAATACTTGCTAATAGAGTGCATTACTTTGTCATTTTTGAACCCTTTAGAAAAATTAAAGCAAGCATTTCTTTGCTGGAACGTGTATTGTGGCAGTCCTTAAAATCAGGAGAAGCCTATGTCTGGACGTAAAAATACACAATTCCGTCGAAATCATTTAGTCAAATGTCCATGCCCAAATTGTTCTAAAGATTCAGAACATAGTTTTAATCGCGTGCAAAAGGGTGCTCAACTTGTCTGCCCGTATTGCAATGCTTTGTTTAAATCTACTCAACGCTTCTGAATCTGTTAGTTGTCAGAAAGAAAAATTATTGAATATATTTATTTTTTTTGGCAACAAGTTATCTTCTTGTCATGAAGGCAAGGAAGTGATGCTTTTGGAGGTTGCCTAATTTGTACTATAATCTATCTAAAAGTATTACATTTGAAGCTGCAGGACCTTTATCGCCGCTTAGAATAGCAAATTCGACTTTCTGACCTTCAAACAGCGTCTTAAAGTCATCTCCCTGGAGTGCAGAGAAATGAACAAAAACATCTTTACTGCCATCAAGCGGGGAGATAAAACCAAATCCTTTACCTTCATTAAACCACTTAACCAAACCTTGAATTCTTGAAGACATAAATACTCCTTTTAAATGCTATTAAAATGATAAGGAAGGACTAAAACGTATGGACTCAAAAGGAGGGGATATCAGCGATAGCGCCTGGTTATGAGGACTGACTTGCAAAATATTTTCATTCGGTATTGCATCGAACTAACTAAAGCATTAAGGCACGAATAGCGTCAATAAGCAATTTTTATTTTAGCCGTCTGGGCGGCCTTTTAAAGATGATTAGCTAAAATAAATATTTCCTGTATAGTTGAGACTAGATTACTACAAGGAAATTATTTGTCTCGTAAAATGACAGGAATTGTCAAAAGTTTTGACTTCAAGAGTGGAAAAGGTTTTATCATCCCATCAGATGGCCGAAAAGATGTTGTTCTACATATCTCCGCATTAAATAACAGTGAAAATCAATCGTTAGAGCCAGGCGTTCGTGTTGAATTTTATCGCATAAACGGACTCAGTGGACCGATGGCGGCTAACATATTTTTTTCTTAAAAATATGAAACCAATTAAAAACGTACAATGCCAAACCAGTGTGGGATTTGAATTCCACTGGTTCTATTAATTTCGCTCCTTGATTTTTAACACCCCCCACAGCGCATGAAATTGCATGTCAGATAAACCTCTCTCCGATAGTGCCTTTTGACCATATTGAATAGCAGACTGATAACCATAGAAAACGTAATGTTTACATGAGGCTGCTTTAAAACATACAATACCCCCCTATAGTATCAGGAGGGCGTATGCCGCATTCACCCGCAGATAAAAAACGTATCCTTACTCGCGTCCGTCGCATTCGGGGCCAGGTTGATGCCCTTGAGCGTGCGCTGGAGTCGGGCGAACCCTGTCTGGCCATTCTGCAGCAAATTGCCGCCGTGCGTGGGGCAGCTAATGGCCTGATGGGCGAAATGGTTGAAATTCACCTCAAAGACGAGCTGGTGGCGGGGGAAACAACGCCGGATCAGCGAGCCGTACGCATGGCAGAAGTCGGCCATTTACTGCGCTCTTATCTAAAATAAACCCACACACCTCACAATAAGGGAAGACAATATGAAATCTCGCGCTGCAGTTGCATTTGGTCCCGGCCAGCCGCTCAAAATCGTTGAAATCGACGTGGCACCGCCTAAGAAAGGTGAAGTGCTGATTAAAATCACCCATACCGGGGTATGTCATACCGATGCGTTTACGCTGTCGGGCGACGATCCGGAAGGCGTCTTCCCGGCGGTGCTGGGCCATGAAGGGGGCGGTGTTGTGGTGGAAGTGGGCGAGGGCGTGACCAGCCTGAAACCCGGCGATCACGTGATCCCGCTGTACACGGCGGAATGCGGCGAGTGTAAGTTCTGTAAATCCGGCAAGACCAACCTCTGCCAGGCGGTTCGCGCCACCCAGGGGAAAGGGCTGATGCCGGACGGTACTACCCGTTTCTCATACAACGGCGAGCCTGTTTATCACTATATGGGCACCAGCACCTTCAGTGAATACACCGTTTGCGCGGAGATCTCGCTGGCGAAGGTGAACCCGCAGGCGCCGCTGGATAAAGTCTGCCTGCTGGGCTGCGGCGTAACCACCGGCATTGGTGCGGTGCACAACACGGCAAAAGTCAAAGAGGGTGACACCGTGGCGGTGTTCGGTCTCGGTGGCATTGGTCTGGCGGTCATTCAGGGCGCGGTCCAGGCGAAGGCAGGTCGTATCATCGCGGTCGACACCAACCCGGAGAAATTCAAACTGGCGGGTGAAATGGGCGCGACCGACTTCGTGAACCCGAAAGATCACGAGAAACCGGTTCAGGATGTCATTGTTGAGATGACCGACGGTGGCGTTGACTTCAGCTTCGAGTGTATCGGCAACGTTAACGTGATGCGTTCCGCGCTGGAGTGCTGCCACAAGGGCTGGGGCGAGAGCATCATCATTGGCGTGGCCGGTGCGGGTCAGGAGATCAAAACCCGTCCATTCCAGCTGGTCACCGGACGCGTATGGCGCGGTTCCGCCTTTGGCGGCGTGAAGGGGCGTACCCAGCTTCCGGGGATGGTTGAAGATGCCATGGTCGGAAAGATTCAGCTCGATCCGTTCATTACCCACCGTTTACCGCTTGAGCAGATCAACGATGCGTTCGATCTGATGCACGAAGGAAAATCCATCCGCACCGTCATTCATTTCGGCGACAAGTAACTCTTCTGCCAGCGGTTTTTAGCCGCTGGCGTTTCTTTAATAATCTTCTCTAAAGTGTGACCAGTGCGGCGTTTTTAGCCGTAATCTAAATCCCAACCGTGCCGATGACTATCTGACAGGCGTGTTTTTACGCATCTTACCTACAAGAGAGTCGACGGTCATGGACAACACTACTTCGATGCCGGCGCAGCGCAAGCTGAGCTTCTTGCATCACATCAGGCTGGTTCCGCTGTTTTCCTCCATTCTCGGTGGCATTATTCTGCTCTTTGCCTTGAGCTCGGGTCTGGCGGGTTATTTCCTGCTGCAGGCCGATCGCGACCAGCAGGATGTCACATCCGAAATTCAGGTGCGTATGGGGCTGTCGAATAGCTCAAACCATCTGCGAACCGCGCGTATTAATATGATCCACGCCGGTGCGGCAAGTCGTATCGCGGAAATGGATGCCATGAAGCAGAACATCGCCGAGGCGGAAACGCGGATTAAGCAGTCCCAGGATAGCTTTACCGCCTACATGAACCGTGCAGTGTGCACGTCTGCCGACGAAGCGCTGGATGCTGACCTGAAAGCGCGCTACGACGCCTACATCGCGGGTCTTATGCCGATGGTCAAATTTGCCAAAAACGGCATGTTCGAAGCGATTATCAACCACGAAAACGAAACGGCACGCCCGCTGGACGAGGCTTATAACGCCGTGCTGCTGAAGGCGATCAAGATCCGTACCGACCGCGCCAGTGCGCTGACGGCACAGGCTCACAGCCGCACGCAATTGGGTCTGATGTTTATGGTGGGCGCGTTTGCGCTGGCGCTGGTGCTGACAGCGATGACCTTTGTTGTGCTGCGTCGCACGGTAATCAACCCGCTGCAGCGTGCCGCGAAACGCATCGAAAATATCGCCAAAGGCGACCTGACGATGCCGGACGATGTAGCCGGGCGCAGCGAAATTGGCCGCCTGACGCGCGATCTGCAAACCATGCAGCACTCGCTTGAAAACACCGTGGGCACCGTACGTCAGGGTGCAGAGGAAATCTACCGCGGCACCAGCGAGATTTCTGCCGGTAACACCGATCTCTCTTCGCGCACCGAGCAGCAGGCTGCGGCGATTGAGCAAACCGCCGCGAGCATGGAGCAACTGACCGCAACGGTGAAACAGAACGCCGATAACGCGCATCATGCCAGCAAGCTGGCGGAAGATGCCTCCGGCAAAGCCAGCCGCGGCGGTCAGATGGTCTCCGGCGTGGTTAAAACCATGGGCAATATCTCCACCAGTTCGAAGAAGATCTCTGAGATTACCGCCGTGATTAACAGCATTGCGTTCCAGACCAATATTCTGGCGCTTAACGCCGCGGTAGAAGCGGCGCGTGCGGGCGAGCAAGGGCGAGGGTTTGCCGTGGTGGCAAGCGAAGTCCGTACCCTGGCAAGCCGCAGTGCAAATGCCGCAAAAGAGATTGAAAGCCTGATCAACGAATCGGTTTCTCTGATCGACCAGGGCTCCGGTGAAGTTGTCGCCGCGGGTCACACCATGAATGAAATCGTCGATGCGGTTAAGCGCGTGACCGATATCATGCTGGAGATCGCCGCCGCGTCCGATGAGCAGAGCCGCGGTATCGTGCAGGTCAGCCAGGCGATTTCTGAGATGGATAAGGTCACCCAGCAGAACGCCTCGCTGGTGGAAGAAGCCTCCGCCGCGGCGGCGTCTCTGGAAGAACAGGGCGCGCGTCTGACCGAGGCGGTCGGCGCATTTCGTCTGAGCGGGGCAAAGCCGGGCCGCGCGGTAATGTCTGCTCCAGTGGCGAAGAGCTCACCGTTGCGTCCAGCGGCAACGGTGTCCGGGGATAACTGGGAGACGTTCTGAGTAGCGTGTTGTGTCGGGTGGCGGCTTCGCCTTACCCGACCTACTTGTATTTGTAGGCCCGCGTAAGCGTAGCGCCACCGGGCAAAAAAAAGGGACCGAAAGGTCCCTTTTTTCATCCGTTACTTCTTATCGGGTAACGCATAGGCGATAACGTAATCACCGCGATCCGGCGACTGGCGAGCGCCGCCGGCGTTAATGATGATGTACTGTTTACCGGTTTTCGGCGACACGTAGGTCATCGGGCCGGACTGGCTACCGACCGGCAGGCGGTCTTTCCAGATCTCTTTCCCGGTGGCGGTATCAAACGCGCGCAGGTAGAAATCCTGCGTGCCGGCGAAGAACAGCAGACCGGACTGGGTAGAAAGCGATGCCCCGAGCGTCGGCATCCCGATTGGGATTGGCATGTGCATACGAATGCCGAGCGGGCCGGTATCTTCCACCGTGCCGACAGGGACCTGCCACACCAGCTTGCCGGTTTTCAGGTCAACGGCCGACATAGTACCAAACGGCGGCTTCTGGCACGGAATGCCCAGCGGTGACAGGAAGCGTTCGCGCATTGCGCCGAACGGCGTGCCGTCCATCGGAACGATACCCATCTCAATGCCGCTGGCGTTTTTCGCCACGTTAGCGCGCGGCACCATGTAGTTTGCCAGCCCCAGGCGCATATCGTTGACGAACATCAGGCTGTTGTTCGGGTCAACGGAGACGCTGCCCCAGTTCATCCCGCCGAGAGAACCGGGGAACTGCAGGGAACGGTCGAGCCCCGGCGGGGTGAAGACGCCCTGATGACGCATCTCTTTAAACTGAATGCGGCACAGCAGCAGGTCGACAGGTGTCGCCCCCCACATGTCGGACTCGGTCAGCGTCTGGTTGCCAATCATCGGCATGCCAACGGAATACGGCTGGGTCGGAGAGTAGCGTTCACCTTCAACGTTACCCGCCGGAACAGGACGTTCCTCAACCTTCGCCACCGGCTTGCCGGTTTCGCGGTTAAGCATGAAAATCATGCCCTGCTTGCTGGTCTGCACCAGCACAGGGGTGGTGCCGCCTTTACCGTCTGGCAGGTCGTACAGCAGCGGCTGGGAAGGCAGGTCAAAGTCCCACAGGTCGTGGTGGGTGGTCTGGAAATGCCAGCGCACCTGACCAGTGGTTGCGTCAACGGCGACGATGGAGGAACTGTACTTATCGTCCAGCGCGGTACGCTCGCCCGCCCAGAAATCAGGGGTGGCGTTGCCGGTTGGCAGGTAAATCAGGTTCAGCTTAGCGTCGTAAGACATGGCAGACCAGACGTTCGGTGTACCGCGCGTGTAGGTCTGGCCTTCCGGCGGCAGGCCGGTGATGTTCGGATTACCCGGATCCCACGCCCAGGCCAGCTTACCGGTGTGAACGTCGTACGCGCGCACCACGCCCGGCGGTTCGCCGGTGGAGTAGTTATCCGCGACGCGACCGCCGACGACAACGACATTCCCGGCAACCAGCGGTGTGGAGGTTTGCTGATAATACCCGGGCTTGATCTCGCCCATGCCGATGCTCAGATCCACGGTGCCATGGTCGCCAAAGTCTTCGCAGACTTTGCCGTTATCCGCATTAATGGCAATCAGGCGGGCATCGGTGGTCGGCAGGAACAGGCGGCGAGGGCAGGCCGCAGGCTGAGTCTCAGCCTGTGACGTTGTCACGCTTGAGCGTTCTTCAAAGTAGCCAAGACCGCGGCAGCGTTGCCAGTTAGGCGCGGTGGCTTTGGAATCGTAGCGCCATTTTTCTTTACCGGAATCCACGTCCAGCGCCAGCACTTTGCTGTACGGGGTACAGACATAAAGCGTGTCGCCAACCTGCAATGGCGTGTTCTGATCTTCCGCGCCGGAGCCGTTGCTCTGCGGAATATCGCCAGTGTGTGCAACCCAGGCGACCTTCAGGTCACTGACGTTTTGTTTGTTAATTTGGTCCAGCGCGGCGAAGCGGTCGCCGTGCGTGGTGTTACCCCAGTGCTCCCAGTTTTTTTGCTGCTCGCCGGGCGCGACGGGTTTCACCGGCACGGGCTCGTTCGCTGCCACGAGGGTTTGCGGCTTAAACATCCAGCCCAGGCTAACCAGCATCACAACCGCGAGCACGGCCGCGGTGCCAAAAGCGGGCGCCTTGTTCGGTGCGCTGTGGTTTGCTGCGCGCAGGAAAGGCCAGACGATGGCGCAGAGGAAGGCCAGTACGGCAAAGGTAAACAGGCGGGAGAAGAGCGGCCAGAAATCCCAGCCCGCATCGCTTACCGCCCAGAACAGCGAGGCAATAAACGCGATACCGTAAAGCACGATCCCGCTGCTGCGATTAAGAAAAATCAGGATCGCGGCAATCACCATTACCACGCCCATAATCAGGAAGTAACTACTTCCGCCCACGGTGGCGAGCTTAAAGCCCAACCCGCCGACGGCCAGACCGATGAGCATCATCAGTCCGGCAAGAAGCCACTGCAGAATACGAGGTATCCCGCGCGGCGCGCTGCCAAATGCCATGTCTTTCTCCTTTCGATCCCCCCGCCGTGTTGGGTGTGTACCAGTTGGGTAATAATTGCGGGGAGAGTAATGATTATTATGAGTGAATTCGGGTTTATAAAATGATTTGCGAACCATTTGGTGAATTCGTCGTTATGATAAAACTGTTAAATTGTTTTACGCAATTGTTAATGAATAATTTCGCATTAATTGATTAGCGCGCAGGGCAATGCCCTCGCCCCGTTGGGGAGAGGGTTAGGGTGAGGGGAGAAAGGTGTCAGACAGGCATTGATTTACGAATGGCACTCAGCAACGTTTGCGCGCCAATAGAAAGCGGGGTATCCACCCGGGTCAAAATGCCGATAGGTTCACCGGCGCCGGGGGCGGTCACCGGCAGGGCGGTCAGCGTTCCCTGACGCAAATCGTCTTTCACCGCCCCGGAGGGGACGAACCAGACGTAGTCATAATCCAGCGTGAGCTGGCGCGAAAGCGAGGCCGAAAGCGTTTCGATACAGCCTGAAGGCAGCGTACATCCCTGCATCTGCAGTAATGTTTCGGCGGCCTGGCGCGGGACGGTTCCTTTCGGGCAAACCACAACAGGCCACTCCATGACGCGGCTTAACGTTACGGTATCCTGCAACAGTGGGTGATCGGGGCGCACTACCAGCTTCAGGGACTCCAGGAACAGCAGTTCGTAATTGAGCCCGCCCATCAGTTCCGGGTCGGACATTCGACCGATGCCGAGATCCAACTCGCCCGATTTCAACCCCGCGAGCAGCATGGTGTTGTTCATGGTGGCAACCTGAATGGTGGTATGCCGCTGCTGCTTGTGGAACTGGCCGATAACCGGGGGAAGAATGCCCAGCGCCGCGGTAGGCAAGGCACCCACGCGCACGACCTCGCTGGCCTGCTCTGCTTTTCGGTGCAGGGACTGGCCTGCAGTATTGAGCGCATCCAGGACTTTCACGGCGTGCGTGAGGAACTGCTCGCCCACGAGGGTAAGCTGCGCCCCCAGCCGACCGCGGTCAAAAAGGCGGGCACCGGTCAGCTGTTCCAGCTCGTTGAGGGTTTTGGAGAGCGCAGGCTGGCTCAGGTTAAGAGTTTCAGCCGCACGCCCCAGCGTTCCCTGTTGAGCGACGGCCACAAATGTATGCAAATGGCGCAAGCGTATGCGCTGACTGAACAGACCATTTTTTTCCATAGGCGATGTTAAAAACAGAGCGATGCGGGTGACAAGTTAAGTTGTTTAATTTTGATAACTTGATAGCAAAATATTTTTAACATTTGATCTGTTTGAGTTACAACAAATTTTTCGGCAGGGAATAAAAGCGAACGTCCTTGTTCATTTATTGCTCATTGCGGAGGGGGGAATTGCTAAGTGGTTTAGATTACGCCGTCACCGCCGTCAGAGCACCACACCTGGCCGGACGTAAATGAACATTCATCCGAGGCCAGCGTGACGTACAGCGGAGCAATCTCCACGGGCTGACCCGGACGCCCCAGCGGCGTATCGCCCCCGAACTCCTTCACTTTTTCCATCGGCTGGCCGCCGCTGGATT
Organism: Lelliottia nimipressuralis; assembly: GCF_004402045.1. Classification (GTDB taxonomy): domain Bacteria; phylum Pseudomonadota; class Gammaproteobacteria; order Enterobacterales; family Enterobacteriaceae; genus Enterobacter; species Enterobacter chinensis. The sequence continues at coordinate 573,318 of NZ_SOMG01000030.1, forward strand.
GCAGCACCGTCCAGTAAGGGCCTGGGGCGACCGCGTTGACGCGAATGCCTTTCGGACCCAGCTGTTTGGCTAAGGCTTTGGTGAATACCGCCAGACAGGCTTTTGTCTGGGCATAATCCAGCAGCACGGGGCTGGGCTTCACCGCCTGAACGGAGGAAGTATTAATGATAACGGAAGACGCTTTCAGATGGCGCAGCGCCGCCTTCGTGATCCAGAAAGGCGCATAGACGTTGGTTTTGAACGTCGCGTCAAAATCTTCCGTGGTCAGCTCTTCTAACGATTCACGGAACTGCTGACGGCCGGCGTTATTCACCAGAATATCCAGCCCGCCGAGTCTGGAGACGGCTTCATCGACCAGATTCTCGCAGAAGGTTTCGTCCCGCACATCGCCGGGAAGCGCGACGGCCGTGCGGCCTTCCGCTTTGATCAGGTCGATGACTTCAACCGCGTCTTTCTCTTCTTCCGGCAGGTAGTTGATGGCCACGTCAGCGCCTTCACGGGCATAGGCGATCGCCACCGCGCGACCAATACCGGAGTCACCACCGGTAATCAGCGCTTTTTTGCCGGCAAGGCGGCCATGTCCTTTATAGCTTTGTTCCCCGTGGTCGGGTACAGGTTGCATTTCGGATGCCAGTCCCGGCGGCGTTTGCGGCTGTTCCGGGAACGGGGGCTGCGGGTAAGCGTTCGTACGTTGTGTAGTATCACTCATAGCTGACTCCTTAAGCCAAGGGGTGAGATTTGATGGATAGTTGCAGCGTTAACGCTTCGCTGAATTATTTCTGCAAACGATCGACACGGACGACGGCAGGGGATGATTTTTTATCAAGCGAGCCGTTGATGCTGATCATCTGATCGGGTTTTACCATTCTGCCGTCGAAGACTGCCTGGGGAATAATAACGTCTATTTTTCCGGTTTTATCCTGAAATACAAATTTATCGCCGCTACCGTCAATAAGATTACCGCGCAGGGAAATTGTCGCACCATCGTGCAGTTGTTTTGCCTGAACGATGGTCATAATACGCGCGTCGTCGGTTCCGCGATATCCGCTATCAAGAGCGTGCGGGGGCGGCGGTGCTTCACCTTTTTGTAACCCGCCGTTATTATCTGCCCATGCGGCCGGAACCAGAAATATCAAAAAAGCGGAAATAAGCGATAATTTCATCTGATATCCTTCATTTTGGGTGTCTTGACTTATTAAGTATTGTTGCTATTCCTTTATGTGGCAAATGTGATAAGTCCTAAAAACATTCGCGTTAGAAATCAAAATTATCGGATAATAAGCGAAACGGTGACGACGGCCATGAAGCGTGAAAATGAAAACTTACCCGGGATAGATGAGAGTTATCGCTTGCTGACGTTTGAATACGCGTTTCGTCAGGTGGGTTTTATTGCTCTGCTAGGTATTATCGTCGCGGCCATTGCCGGTCTGTTTTCAAGCGGAATGGTCAGCGATACGGTAAAAACGAATTCCGCTAAATCACTGTCCATAAACTATGAACGCTTTGGACGGCGGGAGACAGAGACGCGAATGCAGCTCGCGTTTCCGGTACAAGCAGAGGGGAAGTATACCCTCAGCATGACCAGCGAGAGCAGCGACGCGTATGAGCCCGGCAGCGTATGGCCGCAACCGGACACCATGTTCAGCCGCGGGAAAACCCTCTATTTTGTCTATAACAACCTTAAAAGGTCAGACAATTTCTCTGTGTTGCTCTTCACGACACCGTCCAGAGCCGGTAAGTGGGACACGGTCATCCGCGTAAACAACGAGCCGGAAATTACCCTCTGGCAATTTATTTACCCGTAGGAGGCTGATATGGATATGGTCTTTCGCGCGATGGCTATTTATCTGTTTCTCATGGTGGTATTTAAAGTGGCCGGACGACGCGCGCTGCTGCAAATGACCAGTTTTGATCTCATTCTGCTCTTGATTATTAGTGAAGCCACACAGCAGGCGCTCCTTGGACAAGATTTCTCCGTCACCGGTGCGATGATTACGATTACCACCCTGGTGGTAGTGGATATTATATTTGGGCTAATGAAGAAATACTTTTCCCCGGTGGAAAATATTCTGGATGGCACCCCCGTGATTCTGGTTGAGAACGGCGTGCCTTTAGCAGATAAACTTAAGAAAGTCGACGTATCTTGCGATGATATTCTGGTGTCGGCGCGGCAGAATAATGGCATTACGGAAATGAGTAAAATTAAATATGCCATACTTGAGCGCAATGGACATATTTCAATCATTCCTTTCGAGAAATAAGAGGCGGCAAGATGAGCAATCTTTTTCACGACAGTAATAATACGGTGGGTGAACTGACGAAAAAGCTGGCAAGCAAATTAACCGATCGCGGGCTTCGCTTAACTACGGCGGAATCCTGTACGGGAGGAAAGCTCTCGGTGGCGCTTTGTGCGGAAGAGAACACCGCCGATTTTTATGATGTCGGTTTGGTCGTGTTCAGTGATGCCGCGAAAGAGCGGATCCTTGGCGTTCGTCCTGAGACGCTCGCGCGGTATACCGCCGTCAGTGAACAAACCGTCACCGAGATGGCCGCCAGTATCCGCGACATTGCCGAGGCTGATATCAGCATCGCCATCAGCGGCTATGCCGGGCCAGAAGGGGGCGACGATGGCACGGCGGCGGGGACGGTCTGCTTTGCCTGGAATATACGCGGCCAGACGAAAACCCGCACCGTACTGTTCTCCGGCGACTGTCAGGACGTGGTGGAAAAAGCGGTGCATTTTTCGCTGTCTGAACTGGTGACAACATTGTCGGACTGGAATAACGGCTAAACGCACGCGGAGGTTGTATGGCTGTCATAGTGATTACCGGCGGAACGGCGGGCGTGGGAAAAGCCACGGCGCTGCGCTTTGCAAAGGCAGGTTACGATGTGGGGCTCATCGCGCGGGATGAAGCAAGCCTGCACTCCACTCAGGAGGAGCTACGGCGGTTTGGCGTCAATGCCCACGCCGTACAGGCGGATGTCGCCGACAGCCAGGCGGTGGTGGATGCCGCTAACGAAATTGAGTATCGCCTCGGGGCGATTGATGTCTGGGTTAACAATGCCATGGGGGCCATCCTGGCACCGTTTCGTACCCTCACGCCGGACGAGTTTCGACGCGTGACTGACGTGACATACCTCGGCTACGTGAACGGCACCCGCGCTGCCCTGGAGCTCATGGTTCCGCGCGACAGGGGCGTGATTATCCAGGTGGGCTCGGCGCTGGCCTATCGTTCTATTCCGCTGCAGTCAGCCTACTGCGGCGCCAAAGCGGCGATCCGCGGGTTTACCGATGCGGTGCGTACCGAGCTGATGCATGAGAACAGCCGGGTTCAGCTTTCGATGGTCCAGATGCCGGGGCTCAATACCCCGCAGTTTGAATGGGCAAGGAATAAGTTCGCCTGGGCGATGCGCCCGGTGCCGCCGGTGTTTGAGCCTGAGGTCGCCGCCAGCGCCATCTTCAGGGTGGCGCAAAAACCGGTACGGGAGCTGTGGGTAGGCGGCAGCACCATCCAGTCGATTGTCGGTCAGTTTCTCTTCCCCGGTTTTCTTGACCGGCTGATGGTGAAAAAAGCCTGGGAGGGCCAGATGACTGACGATCTGAACGCGCCGGATCGCCAGGACTACCTCGATCGGCCGGTTAACGATCTGCACAAAATCCATGGTCGCTTCACTGACGAGGCAAAAAACCGCGCGCCGTCCGTCACCTCCGGTATGCCGGGTAAAGTGGCATTAGGGGCCCTCGCGGTGGCGGGGATTATGGTGACCCGCTTGCTAACGCGCCGGAAAACATAATTATCGCAGCGCGCTACGGCGTGTCCAGAACCAGCGATAGCCGTAGCCGCCAAGACTGAGCTGAACGGTTTTGCCGCAGATCAGCGCATCGTCGTAGCGTTTGTCCGCGAGACAGGCGGTCCAGGTGGCATTGCGGATCCCTCTGGCGCTGAACGTCACAGGCTGGTCGCTAAAGTTAACGAAGGTCAGGATGCTGCGCTCGTCGGTTTCGTAGTAGATCCCCAGCACCGCGTCATGATCGATGGTGATGAGATGAAAGGGCGCAACGGCAATTTCGGGAAACTCCGAGCGGGTATTGGCAATATCAATAATTCGGTGCAGGAGCGAGTTGCGGTGGAGCAGCGAATCGGCGACGTTAATTTTCTGATAGCGATAAGGGCCGTGGTCGATAATCGGGGCAATAAATTTATCCGGATCGGCTGCGGAAAATCCGCCCCCCTGTGAGCCCGCCCACTGCATCGGGGTGCGGACGGCGTAGCGTTCCTCCAGATCCAGGTCGTCACCCATGCCTATCTCGTCGCCGTAGCGCATCACCGGGACACCCGGCAGGGAAAACAGCACCGCGTGACAGAACGCCAGCCGTTTTTGATCGCCATTCAGCATCGGCGCCAGGCGGCGGCGGATCCCGCGCTGATAGACGTTCATCTCTTCATCAGGCGCGAACGTGTCGAGGACAAACTGTTTATCTTTCTGGCTAATGCCTTCCAGATCCAGCTCGTCATGATTGCGCAGCCAGTTGGCAAAGCAGCAGGAATCAGGCGGGGCGATCATCTTCTTCACCGCATTGCGCAGCGGGCGGGCGCTTTTCCTCGCCAGGCTGACGTAGAAATACTTGTTGAGCCAGAAATTCAGCACCAGATTCAGGCGGTCATTATTGCCGAAGTAGTCCTGATAGGCTTCCACCTCGACATCAACTTCACCCAGCAGGATCGCGTCCGGATTATGCTCCTCAATAAGACGACGCATATGTTCGAGGATCCACAGCCCCTTTTTTTCATCCCCGTTTCCTGCCTGCGTGGTGAGGTGGGATGCGGCATCCAGGCGAAAACCCGACACGCCCAGCTTGAGCCAGAAGAGGATGATGTTCTCAATCTCTTTCAGCACCGCAGGAGAGGTGAGGTTCAGATCCGGCTCGTGGCGATAGAACATGTGCCGATAGTATTGTCCCGCCTCGTCGTCCCAGGTCCAGATGCTCTCTTCCACGCCAGGGAACATGGGGGGAGTATCGTCCTCGTCGTTATCCGACCACAGGTAATAATCACGATAGGGTGACGCCGGGTTGCGGCGGGCCTGCTGGAACCAGGGATGCGCATCCGACGTGTGCTGGATCAGCAGCTCGATAATGACCTGCATGCCCAGCTCCCGGGCCTGTTCGATAAAGGCGATGATATCGGCCAGTTTTCCGAAGCGAGGATCTACCTGGAGATGGTCGCTGACGTCGTAGCCCTCATCGAGAAAGGGGGTGAGGTAAAACGGGGTGATCCAGATTACCGTCGCCCCCATGCGGCGAATATAACGTAGCTTGGCCGTAATCCCGGCGATGTCCCCGCAGCCATCGCCGTTCAAATCATAAAATAGCGCAGTATCAATCTGATAAATAATGGCTCGTGTATGCCAGTCAGTCATAACGTCCCTCAGTGATAACCTTCAGTGTCAGAAACTTTGCCCCGAAAGACGTAGTAGCTCCAGGCGGTGTACACCAGAATCACCGGAATAATCAGTAATGTCCCTACCAGCATAAACAGCTGGCTGGCAGGCGGCGCCGCGGCTTCCCACAGGGTGATACGCGGCGGAATAATGTTCGGCCACAGGCTGATACCGAGCCCGCTAAACCCGAGGAAGATTAGCCCCAGCGTCAGCAGGAAGGGGCGCGCGTGGCTGTTAGGGTTGCGCGTCAAGCGCCAGATCAGCACGCTGAAGAGCGCTACCAGCAGAGGAACCGGCAGGAACCAGAAGAAGTTGGGCAAGGTGAACCAGCGGTCGGCCACGTACTGCCAGCCGAGCGGCGTCCAGATGCTCACCACCGCGATAACGACAACCAGCGCCAGCAGCACGTGGCGGGTGAGTTCGCGCATGCGGGCCTGCAGCGCACCTTCGCTTTTCATAATGAGCCACGTGGTGCCCAGCAGCGTGTAGGCGACGACCAGCCCGATACCGCAGAAGAGGTTAAAGGGGGTGAGCCAGTCAAGCGCAGAGCCGACAAACCGCCGCCCCTCCACGTCGAAGCCGTTAATCACGGCGCCCACCACGATCCCCTGGCTGAAGGTGGCGAGCAGGGAGCCGCCTGCAAAGGAGTAGTCCCAGAATTTGCGGTGTGAGGGCGTGGCTTTAAAGCGGAATTCAAAGGCGACGCCGCGAAAGATGAGGCCGATCAGCATCGCGGTGAGGGGGATGCTCAGCGCATCAATAATTACCGCATAGGCCAGCGGAAACGCGCCGAACAGGCCCGCGCCGCCGAGCACCAGCCAGGTTTCGTTTCCGTCCCAGACCGGCGCCACGCTGTTGACCATCACGTCACGCTCTCTGGCATCGCCCACGAAGTTAAACAGCAGGCCGATCCCCAAATCAAAGCCATCCATGATGATGTACATCAGCGTGGCAAACACGATGATGGCAAACCAGATAACTGAGATATCGACGCCCATCAGATTTTCTCCTCTTCCGGAACAGACTCAGCGGCAGACAGCGGACGCGCGGGCGTGCCCGAGGTATTTGACGTCAGCGTATCAACAGGCTGAGGGCCTTTCTTAATCAGCCGGATGAGGTAAACATAGCCCACGCCGAATACCGACGAGTAGACGACGAAGAACGTCAGCAGGCTGATGCTCATCTGCAGAGTGCTGTGCAGGGAAACCGCGTCGACCGTGCGCAGATAGCCATAAACGACCCACGGCTGACGGCCCACTTCGGTAGTCACCCAGCCCGCCAGCAGCGCCAGCAGACCGGCAGGCCCCATACAGAGGGCAAACCAGTGGAACGGACGCGAGTGGAAAAGCCGATGGCGATAGCGCAGCCAGACGCTGATCAACCCCAGGGTAATCATCAGCAGGCCCATCCCGACCATAACGCGGAACGACCAGAAAACGATGGTCGAGTTTGGACGATCCTCTTTCGGGAAGTCCTTCAGCGCCGGGACCTGCTTATCCAGACTGTGCGTCAGGATAAGGCTGCCGAGCGCGGGGATTTCGAGGCCGTATTTGGTGCGTTCCTCTTCCATATCCGGCAGACCAAACAGCAGCAGCGGGGTGGCCTCGCCGGGCGGATTTTCCCAGTGCCCCTCGATGGCGGCGATTTTTGCCGGCTGATGCTCAAGCGTGTTCAGGCCGTGCATATCGCCCACAACGGCCTGGATGGGGGCGACCAGCAGCGCCATCCACATCGCCATGGAGAACATGGTCCGAATGGCGGGGGTATCGTTACCGCGCAGCAGGTGCCACGCGCCTGATGCGCCAACAAACAGCGCGCTGCTCAGGAAGGCGGCGATAGCCATATGGATCAGACGGTACGGGAAAGAGGGGTTGAAAACGATTGCCAGCCAGTCTTCAGGGATAACCTGACCGTTCTGAATGGTGAAACCCTGCGGCGTGTGCATCCAGCTGTTGGAGGCGAGGATCCAGAAGGTCGACATCAGCGTGCCGAGCGCCACCATGCAGGTCGAGAAGAAATGCAGGCCCGGACCAACCTTATTCCAGCCGAACATCATCACGCCGAGGAAGCCCGCTTCCAGGAAGAAGGCGGTTAACACTTCATACGTCAGGAGTGGACCGGTAATACTGCCCGCGAACTGGGAGAATCCGCTCCAGTTGGTGCCGAACTGGTATGCCATCACCAGCCCGGACACGACGCCCATACCGAAGTTAACGGCAAATATCTTTAGCCAGAAGTGGTACAGGGAGCGCCAGACGTCATTTTTGGTGCGTAGCCACATGCCTTCCAGCACCACCAGATAGCTGGCGAGCCCGATGGTGATCGCGGGGAAAAGAATATGGAACGAGACGGTAAAAGCGAACTGAATTCTGGCCAGATGAAATGCATCGAGTTCGAACATGGTCCGTACCTCTGAAACGATGGGGCACGAGAATTGCCAGGCAGCTTATGGCTGCCCGGCAAAACCGATTACGGTTTTTTCTTACCGGCGCCCAGCTCGGCACCGGTCAGCGGGTCGGCGTGTGGATCGGACTTCGTGCGGGCAGACATCGCCTTGACCAGGGTTGCCTGTTCGGTCGTCAGCGTCACGCTTGCGCTACCGTCTCCGCCATCAACGGCAGGCTGGGGGGACTCAACGTAATCGAAATGTTTATCGCTGTTCCAGCTTCCGCGAACCTCTCCACCTTCAGACATATTGTAGTACTTGTTGGTGAATTCCTCGATTGGCGGCAGTTTTCCCGGTGGGAAGTTATTGCGAATGGACTGTAGCGCCTTCTCAAAGGAGAGCTGGTGCGCAGCCTCACGCGTCATCAGAAACGCCAGCGCATCCTTCACGCCGGGATCGTCGGTCACGTTGATCAGCCGTTCATAGATGATCTTCGCCCGGGCCTCGGCGGCCACGTTAGAGCGCAAATCCGCCGTCGGCTCGCCGATGGTATCGACGTAGGCCGCCGTCCACGGCACACCCGCAGAGTTGGTCAGCGGGGTGCCGCCACCGTAAAGCAGGGAGGTGATGTGGCTGTCGTTACCGTTTTCGGTCATAGACCGGTACAGCTCGGCCTCATTTTCCACTCCTTCCGCCAGCGCGCCTTTCGCGCCTTTATTCAGCATCCCCACCAGGGAACCGATGATTTCGAGGTGGCTTAGCTCCTCGGTCGCGATATCCATCAGCATATCTTTACGGCCCGGATCGTCATCGCTCAGGCCTTGCGTAAAGTAGCGGCAGGCGGCTGCCAGCTCGCCCTGCGGACCGCCAAACTGTTCCAGTAAAAGATTGGCCAGGCCAGGGTTTGGTTCAGCGACGCGAACCGTGTATTGCAGCTGTTTAACGTGTCGAAACATGCGCACTCTCCTGTGGTTATTTTTTCGCTTCGACACCCGACGCGTCTGAACGCAGCAGGAACTGTTCCGTCGTTTGCGGGATATGACGAATCAACCAGTCGGCCATCTCGCGCTCTTCGGCAAGAATGGTTTCAATTGCAGGCACCGAGGCGACATCACCTGCTTTTTTGGCCGCCGCTAGCAGGGAGGTATAACAGGCGATTTCAAACTGTTCGAACACGTAGCCGCTGATCGAACCCTTCACGATTTCGTCAGAAGGGAACATGCCGCCGATGGATTGACCCAGCGCCGCCATTTTGCTCATCGAATCTTTTAAAACCGAACGAGAAATATCATTACGGTCGAGGATTTCCTCCAGCAATGTAATTTGCCGTTTTGTCTCATTAATATGTTGCTCGATTCTGGCGCGAACATCAGGATAATTATCGATACGGCTGGCCATGGATTCCAGCATTGATTCGGCTTGCTTTTCCATCGCATGGGCATCGCGTAGCCAGTCATGGTAGTGTTCTACGTGATTCATTATTGTATCCTCATAATGGGTTCGCTTATTTGGTCTCACTTTCAGCAGCCTGATCGGCACGCGCGGCACTGTAGCCAGATAAATGGCCGACAATATTAGCGTAAATACTGATGATAATGACCCATAGCACGCTGTTCTTCCACCATATTACGGAAGGGATAGCGAGAATGAACCATATTATGGCTGCCGTTAAATGGCACCGTTTAATTGTCCTGGGACTGATGCTCATTTTATTTAACCTGTGTTATTGCGTCATTTCTGCGCTTTTTGGTTAATATTTCCAACGGCCAGATCGGTGAGTTTAAGATCGGTTTCTTTTTCTTCTTCCAGCGTTTCGGCAAGAAGTTTAACGGCTTTTTTATAGCCCAGCTGTTCTGCGAGTGTGGCAAGGGTACCGTAACTGGCTATTTCGTAATGCTCGACTTTTTGCGCAGCGGCTATTAACGCGGCATCACGCACTTCATTTTTTTCCGTGCTTTCGATGACTTCATTGGCTTCTTCTATTAAGCCTTCCATTGCCACGCATTTCATGCGCTTAATCTTGATACCGTCTTCCTGTTCGACGATCTGGTCGATGCGTTCGATCTGACCCTGCGTCTCTTCAAGGTGTGCGGTGAAGGCTGCGCTCAGCTTCTCACTGGACGCGGCGCGGGCAAGCTTGCTCAGCGCGCGGGTAAGCTGTTTTTCCGCGCTGTAGGTATCCGACAGAAGATGAATAAAGACATCCTCAACGCTTTTCATATTCATAATAATTACGCTCCGGTAAAATAATGAAAGGGTACTGCGAGCCTTTCAGCCCGCAGCATACTCTCTGATTTTATTAAAAGAGTTTTAAATAAGATCAGGAGTTATCAGATTTACGGCCTCCGCCGTGACTGTTCTGTCCCCCTTTCTTACCCGCTTCAGAAGCGCGTTGCGGATCGTTTTTAAAGTTGCCGCCGCTATGCTGGCCGCCTTTACGTCCAGCTTCTGATGCTTTATCACGGTCTTCAGCGAAATTACCGGAACCACCACGATGCTCTGCCATATTAAACCTCATAGTCATATATTGGTTATGTCAGTACGATACGAAAAATATTCCGTATCACTCGTCGTTCGAGTAATAACTCTAGTCGCTGTTCGTCATTCGTCAAATGCGTTTGGCTATTTGCGGTTGCGTTATTTCTAAATATTCAAGCGCTCACGCTTCGCTTATCGATAAAATAAGGAGGGGCAGGAAGGACTTGTAAACACAAGATCGGATTAGTCCTAAGTTTTTGCTAAAAAACTGAATGCAGAGGATAAAAATAACGGGGTGCTGCATCTGATTAATTTGCAACCGCTAAGGTGTGAATAAATATACTCCTTTATGGCTAGAAAACGGAACCCTAAATAATTATTAAAATCCAGGAGAATAGAACGAGGCGAAAGGGCGGTTTCGTTGTGGCCGTTCAGGGGCCATAGCACACGGTTTGACCACTGTCGCCTTAAGATCACAATTCAGAAATTCTTCCCCCCGGAACGAACGGGTTTCTCTACACTCCAGGTAATATTCACTGGAGGCATGACATCATGGCGAACACCATCACGGCTGATGACATTCGGGAACACTTTTCGCAGGCTATGTCGGCGATGTACCAGCAGGAAGTTCCGCAGTACGGCACCTTGCTTGAACTGGTTGCGGACGTAAACCTGGCGGTTCTGGAAAATAACCCACTATTACATGAACAACTGGCAAACGCCGATGAACTTGCACGCCTGAACGTAGAGCGTCACGGGGCAATCCGCGTCGGCTCGGCGCAGGAACTGTCAACCCTGCGCCGTATGTTTGCCATTATGGGCATGTACCCGGTCAGTTATTACGATCTCTCACAGGCCGGGGTGCCGGTTCACTCCACGGCGTTTCGCCCGATAGACGATGCCGCGCTGTGTCGAAATCCGTTTCGTATCTTTACCTCACTCCTGCGCCTCGAACTGATTGACAACGTCACGCTGCGCGAGCGTGCCGCGGAGATCCTTTCTCACCGGAACATCTTTACCCCGCGCTGTCTGGCGCTTCTCGATCTGTATGACGCAGAAGGGCAGTTTACAGACGCACAGGCGCGCGAGTTTGTGCAGGAAGCGCTGGAAACCTTCCGCTGGCACCGTCATGCGACGGTCGATCAGGAAACCTATCAGGCGCTGCATAACGAGCACCGGCTGATTGCCGATGTGGTCTGCTTCCCTGGCTGCCATATTAACCACCTTACGCCGCGCACGCTGGATATTGACCGGGTGCAGGAGCTGATGCCGAAGTACGGTATCGAGCCAAAAATTGTGATCGAAGGGCCGCCTCGTCGCGAAGTGCCGGTCTTATTGCGTCAAACCAGCTTCAAGGCGCTGGAAGAGCCGGTGCTGTTTGCCGGTGAACATAAGGGCACCCACACCGCGCGCTTCGGTGAGATTGAGCAGCGCGGCGTGGCGCTGACCCCGAAAGGACGAGAACTGTACGATAGCCTGCTCGCCCAGGCCGGTACCGGTAAAGATAATCTGACGCACCAGCTGCATTTACGGGAGATATTTAGCGCCTTCCCGGACAGCGAGCTGTTAATGCGCCGTCAGGAACTGGCCTATTTTCGCTATCGTCTGACGCCAGCGGGGGAAGCCCATCGTCATGCGTTCCGTCCCGGCGACGATCCGCAGCCGCTGATAGAGCGCGGATGGGTGGTTGCCCAGCCGATCACCTACGAAGATTTCCTCCCGGTCAGCGCTGCCGGGATTTTCCAGTCCAATCTTGGGAACGAAACCCAGGCGCGAAGCCACGGTAATGCCAGCCGTGAAGCGTTTGAAGTGGCGCTGGGCTGCCCGGTGTATGACGAGTTTACGCTCTATCAGGAGGCTGAAACGCGCAGCAAACAGCGTTGCGGTTTGCTCTGAAATCGTTACTCTGCTGGGGTGTGATGGAAAAAATAAGGTCGTTATGCAAAATCCTTCCGCCCCTGTGGTTGAAACGCGCTGCGGCGCACTGGCTGGTTTCACTGATGATGATGTGCATGCATGGTACGGGATCCCTTACGCCGCGCCTCCCGTAGGTCACTGGCGCTGGCGCTCTCCACGGCCGCCTGAACGCTGGGAGGGCCTGCGCGAGGCCACGGCGTTTTCGCCCTCCAGCTGGCAAAGCAGCGAGTATTGTCAGGAGCTGGGCGGCGGCGATCCGGGCCAGTTTTCTGAAGATTGTCTCTATCTTAACGTCTGGTCTCCCACAGAGCGCGCGGAGCCGCTTCCGGTTATGGTCTGGTTGCACGGGGGCGGGTTTACAATTGGTGCTGGTGGCCTGCCGCCGTATAACGGCAAAGCGCTGGCCACGCGCGGCGTGGTTGTTGTGACGCTCAATTACCGTCTCGGCCATCTCGGCTTTTTTGCCCATCCTGCACTGGAAGGGGAAGAAGATCGCGTGGTGCATAATTTTGCTCTGCTGGATCAGATCGCCGCCCTCGAATGGGTGCGTGAGAATATCGCCGCGTTTGGTGGCGATCCGAATTGCGTGACCCTGTTTGGTGAATCCGCCGGCGCGCGCAGCGTGCTCTCGCTGCTGGCCTCTCCGCTGGCAGAAGGCTTATTCCATAAGGCGATTGTGCAAAGCGGCTATACCTTGCCGGACACGCCGCGTAAGCAGGCGCTGCAGAAAGGAGAAGCCCTGGCCGCCCATTTTGGCCTGGAGAAAGCAACGGCCGAGGAGCTGCGCGCCATTCCGCCCGACGCGTTTTGGCCGTTGACCGCGCCGCTGAACGTTGCCCCGGCGCCCATCGTCGGGGATTGCGTTTTGCCGGAAGCCATGCTGGACGTCTTTTTCGCTGCTCGTCAGCACCCCGTGCCGGTAATGATTGGTTCCAACAGCGATGAAGCCAGCGTGATGGCGGTGTTTGGCATCGATCTCGCCGGGCAAATTCAGAAGCTTCGCCGGGAGCGCCGCTTCGGGCTGGGGCTGATTAAGTTGCTCTATCCGGGCGTAAAAGGTGATGAAGAGCTCGGCAGACAGGTGTGCCGCGACATGGCGTTTACGACGATGGGCTATGTGGTGATGCAGGCCCAGCAGCGCGTCGGTGGATTGTGCTGGCGCTACTGGTTTGACTACGTCGCGGAAGCGGAACACGCCACCTATATCAACGGCGCCTGGCACGGCAACGAGGTTCCCTACGTCTTCGACACGCTGGGCCAGGTGGAGCCCTCGCGCCAGTATGTTAATGCGCGGGATCTGCAGTTTGCTGCCCAGGTAGCCGACTACTGGGTGAGCTTTGCGCGTAACGCCGGTCGTCGCGACAGCCTGTCAGGGCCGACGCACTGGCCCGCGTGTCGCAAAGGACGGGACGTTCTGCTACGCATAGGCGTGAATAAACATGCAGATTTCAGGCTTGAAAACCGCTTTATGCGCGCCCGCATGAGCCTCTTCAAGCGGGTGATGAAGCATCACGTCAGTCTCGATTAAGCAAACAGGCGCGAAACGCCGCCAGTCCATTTTCCTCGCCAGGCGTTTCGCGCAGCACCAGCCGGTAGCTCGCGCCGGTTTTTATGCTCGTCTCATAGGGCCGCATCAGCCTTCCGGCGCGGACATCTTCTGCCACCAGCGTTTCGTCGGCAATGGCGACGCCCAGCCCCTGAATGGCGGCCGTAATCGCCAGATCCATCGTGTCGAAGTGTTGATTTTTGTGCATGACAAAGCCGGGGCCTTCCTGTTTCGTCAGCCACAGAGACCAGTCTGTCTTATCTCTTGTCGGGTGAAGAAACGTTAACGATCCAAGCGCTGCACCTGCCCGCACCGGGCTTATTACCGGGGTGAGCGCCTCTTCGAACAGCAGATCGCCCGCGCTCATGTGCGTACCGAACACGATGGCCGCGTCGTAGGATTCGGTTTTGAAATTGACGTTATGATCGGTGGTGGTGGTCAGCGCAATCTGCAGTTCCGGCTGCTCGCGCTCCACCTCCAGCAGGCGCGGCACCAGCCAGCGCATCGCACAGGTGGGGGCCTTGAGCCGGATCACGGTTTGCTGGCTGCGGGCCTGATCGGCCACGGCCAGCAAGTGTTCGAAAGCAGACTGCAGTTCCGGCAGCAGGGCGCTGCCCTGCGAAGAGAGGCGCAGGCCGCGCGCGTGGCGTTCAAAAAGTGGAAAGCCAAACCACGCCTCAAGGGAGGCTATTTTGCGGCTTACGGCCCCCTGCGTCAGACAAAGCTCGGCGGCAGCATGGGTAAGATTCAGATGACGCGCGGTGACTAAAAATGCGTCGATGGCATTGAGCGGGAGCGAACGGCGCGACATGAAAATACCTCAGCTATGCATTTTTCTCATGGCTATTATGACAACAATTCGATTGTCCCGACAGCACAGATGTTGTTTGAATAGTTATGCAAAGACCATGAGAAGGGTAACAGGATGACTTTACGAACGCCGGTACAAACGCGCTCCAAACTGCCAGATGTGGGAACCACCATTTTTACCGTTATCGGCCAGCTCTCGGCGCAGCATAACGCCATTAACCTTTCTCAGGGCGCGCCGAATTTTTCCTGCGACCCGAAGCTTGTCGCGAGCGTCACCCGCGCAATGGAGGCGGGGCATAACCAGTACGCGGCGATGACCGGTCTGCAGCCGCTCAAAGAACGTATTGCTGATAAAATTGCCACGCTCTACGGCACGCAGTACGACCCTGCCAGCGAGGTGCTGGTCACCGCCAGCGCCAGCGAAGGGCTCTATTCGGCGATTAGCGGGCTGGTGCATCCGGGCGATGAGGTGATCTACTTTGAGCCGTCATTTGACAGCTACGCGCCGATTGTCCGTCTGCAGGGGGCAACCCCGATCGCCATCAAGCTCACGGTGCCGGATTTTGCCGTCAACTGGGACGAGGTTCGCGCCGCGATCACCCCGCGCACGCGCATGATCATCATCAATACGCCGCACAACCCGAGCGGTCAGGTGTTCTCAGCCAATGACCTGCAGCAGTTGGTGGCGCTGACGCGCAATACCGACATCATTATTTTGTCTGACGAAGTGTACGAACACGTCGTGTTTGACGGTGAGCCGCACCACGGGATGGCCACGCATCCGCAGCTGGCGGAGCGCAGCGTGATTATCTCATCTTTCGGAAAAACCTATCACGTCACCGGGTGGCGCGTGGGTTACTGTGTGGCCCCGGTGGTGTTGATGGACGAGATTTGTAAAGTCCATCAATTTTTAATGTTTTCTGCCGATACGCCAATGCAGCACGCGTTTGCTGAGCATATGGTCGACCCGCAAACCTGGCTGTCGCTGTCGGCGTTTTACCAGCGCAAGCGCGATCTGCTGCACAGTCTGCTGGCCGATTCACCGTTTACGCTGTTGCCGAGCGCCGGTTCGTTCTTCATGCTGGCGGACTACAGCCAGTTCAGCGACGAGCGCGACAGCGAGCTGGTGAAAAGGCTGATCGTCGAGTACGGCGTTGCCACCATCCCGCTGTCGGCGTTTTATGCGGACGGTACGGATAATAAATTGATTCGTCTCTCTTTTGCGAAAGATGAGGCGACGTTACGGGCAGGTGCCCAGGCCCTGTGTCGGGTTAAACCACGCTGAGGAGTATTAGATGAAATTACGCGCGTTAGTAGTCGGCATGGGATTGCTGTGTACATTTTCCTCCTTCGCGGCCACCGAGCTGCGTTACGGTCTGGAAGCGGAATATCCGCCGTTTGAGAGCCGCAATGCGGCGGGCGAACTGGAAGGGTTTGACGTTGAGCTGGGGAATGCCATTTGCAAAGCGGCTGCGCTGAAATGCAGCTGGGTGGAAACCTCATTTGATGCGCTGATCCCGGGCCTGGTGGCGAAGAAATTTGACGCCATCAACTCGGCGATGAACATCACCGAGCAGCGCCGCAAGAGCATTGATTTTACCCAGCCGATTTACCGTATTCCGTCGCAGCTCGTCGGCAAGGCTGGCACGGCGGTCGAGGCCACGCCAGAAGGGCTGAAGGGTAAAACTATCGGCGTGTTGCAGGGGTCGATTCAGGAAACCTATGCAAAAGAGCACTGGGAAAAGCAGGGTGTCACCGTGGTGTCTTATAAAGATCAGAATATGGCCTGGGGCGATCTGCTGAATGGCCGTATCGACGCCTCGTTGGTCATGTCCGCGGCCGGGCAGGCAGGTTTTCTCAGCAAGCCGCAGGGTAAAGGGTTTGGCTTCATCGGCAAACCGGTGTCTGACGACACTATCCTCGGCAGTGGGATCGGTTTTGGGCTGCGTAAAGGGGACGAGGCCACCAAAAAGCAGCTTGATGCCGCGATTGATAAAGTACGTGCCGACGGCACGATCGCTAAACTCGCTGATAAGTACTTTCCGGGTATCGATGTCAGCGTAAAATAACCGCCTCATTAGCCCCGGCGAACGATGTCGCGCCGGGGCATTTTTATACACATTTTCCAGGCTTTCTTTACACCACTTTCGGGCCGTTCTGGTCGACAGAAAATATTTCTCACTTTGTTCAGATAATCACCGGCCAACAATTGGATTCTTAACCATTTTTGTTTAGGCTGTGCGTTCTTTCTTGCCGTCATTTCGCCGAGCGCGGAACACATTCACACGACCATAAGGACGTTTTTCCAGGCATGAATCGCAGACGTTTTCTAAAAGGCTCGCTGGCAGTGGCAGCCCTGAGCGGCACATCCGGCCTTGCTTCCCTGTTTTCCAAAGCGGCATACGCTGCCGACTCTGACATTGCTGACGGTCAGAGCCGTCGTTTTGACTTCTCCGTACTGCAATCCATGGCGCATGACCTGGCGAAAACCCCATGGGGTGGCGCGCCGCGTCCGCTGCCGGACACGCTGGCAACCATGACGCCACAGGCGTACAACGCCATCCGGTACGATGAAAAACAGTCTCTGTGGAACAACGTTGAAGGGCGTCAGCTGGACGTGCAGTTCTTCCATATGGGGATGGGGTTCCGCCGCCGCGTGCGGATGTTCTCGCTGGACCAGTCCACCTCGATGGCGCGCGAGATCCACTTCCGCCCGGAGTTGTTCAGCTACGGTGAAACGGGCGTGGATACCAAACAGCTGGAAGGGCAAAGCGATCTCGGTTTTGCAGGCTTCCGCGCCTTTAAGGCGCCTGAGCTGGCGCGTCGCGATATCGTCTCTTTCCTGGGGGCGAGCTATTTCCGCGCAGTGGATGACACCTACCAGTACGGTCTTT
Organism: Lelliottia nimipressuralis; assembly: GCF_004402045.1. GTDB lineage: Bacteria > Pseudomonadota > Gammaproteobacteria > Enterobacterales > Enterobacteriaceae > Enterobacter > Enterobacter chinensis. The sequence continues at coordinate 590,791 of NZ_SOMG01000030.1, forward strand.
CCGCGCGCGGTCTGGCGGTCGACACCTTCACCGACACTCCGGAAGAGTTCCCGGACTTTACCTCCTTCTGGTTTGAGACCGTCAAGCCGGGTGACACGACCTTTACCGTCTATACGCTGCTCGACAGCCCAAGCATCACCGGGGCTTATAAATTCGTGATCCACTGCGAGAAGAGCCAGGTGATCATGGAAGTCGAAAATCACCTCTATGCGCGTAAAGACATTAAACAGCTCGGCATCGCGCCGATGACCAGCATGTTCAGCTGCGGCAATAACGAACGCCGCATGTGTGACACCATTCACCCGCAAATTCATGATTCCGATCGTCTGGCGATGTGGCGCGGCAACGGGGAGTGGATCTGTCGTCCGCTGAACAACCCGCAGAAGCTGCAGTTCAATGCCTATATGGATAAAAACCCGAAAGGGTTCGGTCTGCTGCAGCTCGATCGCGATTTCTCGCACTATCAGGACGTGATGGGCTGGTATAACAAACGCCCGAGCCTGTGGGTTGAACCGCGTAACGACTGGGGTAAAGGCTCGGTTGGCCTGATGGAGATCCCGACCACCGGTGAAACGCTGGATAACGTGGTGTGCTTCTGGCAGCCGGAAAAAGCCGTCAAAGCGGGCGACGAGCTGGACTTCAAATATCGCCTGTACTGGAGCGCTATGCCGCCGGTGCGTTCTCCGCTGGCCAACGTTTTTGCCACCCGCACCGGCATGGGCGGGTTCCCGGAAGGCTGGGCGCCGGGCGAAAATTACCCGAAAGTGTGGGCCCGTCGCTTTGCTATCGACTTCGTCGGTGGCGACCTGAAGGCCGCAGCGCCAAAAGGTATCGAGCCGGTGATTACGCTCTCCAGCGGTGAAGCGAAGCAGGTTGAGATCCTCTACGTTGAGCCGTTTGATGGATACCGTATTCTGTTTGACTGGTACCCAACGTCGGATTCGACGGAGCCGGTGGATATGCGCCTGTTCCTGCGCTGCCAGGGCGATGCCATCAGTGAAACCTGGCTGTACCAGTATTTCCCGCCAGCGCCGGATAAACGTCAGTATGTTGACGACCGGGTAATGCGTTAGTCCTTGTGGAATTGTGCCGGGTGGCGCTAGCGCTTACCCGGCCTACAAATGCGTCCAGAGTAGGCCGGGTAAGGCGAAGCCGCCACCCGGCAATGGAGAGGCACCATGTCTTCAGAAATCATCCCCGTTTCGCAACACATCGAACTTCGCGCCGTCGAAGAGCGCTATACCGCCGATCTGCACAACCTCGTCGTCAAAAACAAACCCTGGCTGCAAACTGCCTTTGACTGGGCGCAGCACGCGGGCAGCGAAGAGGATACCCGCCGTAACGTGCAGAGTAACCAGATGCTGCACCAGCGCGGCTACGCCAAAATGTTTCTGATCTTCAAGGATGATGCGCTGGTCGGCGTGCTGTCGTTCAACACGATTGAACCGACCAACAAAGCCGGGTACATCGGCTACTGGCTGGATGAAGACCATCAGGGGCAGGGCATTCTCTCCCGGTCACTGCAGGCGTTTATGCGCTACTACGCTGAACGCGGTGAGATCCGTCGTTTTGTGATTAAGTGCCGGGTCGCGAATCAGAACAGCAACAACGTTGCTCTGCGCAATGGTTTTACGCTGGAAGGGTGCCTGCGGGAAGCGGAATACCTGAATGGCCGCTTTGATGATGTGAATATCTACGGAAAAATTTTTACCCTATAACGCCCCCAGCAGCGGCGTGCGGGTGATGCGCTGGTCGCCGTTAATCACTTTTTCGCCGCGCAGGTGAATGCTCTCGCCGGCAAACGCTTCAATGACCGCATCATCGGTGATTTCAACCCGGTGCTCGATGAGCACATCCCCGCTGATCCGCGCGCGTCCCTGAATCACCACCTTATCGTCCAGCATGATCGGACCGCCGCGCAGCCATGCCTGACCGCCAATCAGGACGTGGTGCTTGATGACGCAGTTGCCTTCCACCACGGCATTCTCTGCAATCTGCGAGCTGTAACGCACCGTCGGGATGGCATCGTCGTCAAAACCGGCTATTACGCGGGCGTTACCATAGACTTTTGCGCAGTCGCACACCCAGACGTTATTCAGATCGTTCCCCTCAAGGATGGCGTTGTCGAAAATTTCAGCGCGATGCTCAACAAAGGCAAAATTAACCATCGCCTCGCCGTAGATTTGCGCCTGATGCACAATGCGCGACTGGCTCACCGTCGCCTTATCGTAGATTTGCAGGATCTGTTCATGGTCCGGCGTCAGCCCTTTGGCCGCGATCACCACGCTGTGGTGCAGCACGCGAGCCTCACCGTAAATATGACACTCGCCGCGCACGCAGGATTGCTGAATAGTGACGTTGTCACTAATTCGTGCGCCATGGCTGACCTCCGCGCCGTCCAGCCAGCAGCTGCCGCCGATATGGGCATCATGGCTAATGATGCAAGGCAGGGTAAGACGCGCGTTGCCGGACACGGTTGCGCCGGCGAACACCACGCTGTTTTCGTCGTAGATCCAACAATTGCCGTCGTGCGAGAGGGCGCGCTCGTCGTCAACCCAGCCGCCTTTCGTACCGGCCACTACGTCGTTAAAATCGGCCGTGGCGATAATCTGCCGCAGCGCGGCGGAGTGGGATGTCTCGCCGTTTTTCCACTGCCAGAGGCGTGTCTCGTCGCTAAGGCGATATTTGTTCATCGTAATCTCTCTGATAAGCGTCTTAACTAAACGTAGCAAATTTTTCGGTTTTCGAACGGTTGGCAACCAGACGGTAAACGACTTAAAATGGCATTCAAAATGCACTTTCAGCTTATGCAGGCTCAGGAAAAATAATGACCGTTGATGAGAATTACTTTACAGAGAAATATGGCTTAACCCGTACGCACTCAGAGGTGCTGTTCAGTGCGGAAAAGGTTAAACCGGGCAAAACGCTGGACCTGGGCTGCGGCAACGGCCGCAACAGCCTGTACCTTGCGGCCAACGGTTACGACGTGACCGCGTGGGACAAGAACCCGATGAGCATCGATAATATTGAGCGCATCAAAGCGGCAGAAGGCATTGAGAATCTCCAGACGGCAATCAAAGATCTCAACAACCTGAGCTTTGACGGCGAGTACGATTTTATTCTCTCCACCGTGGTGCTGATGTTCCTGGAAGCCAACACCATCCCGGGCCTTATCGCCAATATGCAGCGCTGCACCAGACCGGGCGGCTACAACCTGATTGTTGCCGCCATGGACACGGCAGATTTTCCCTGCACCGTCGGCTTCCCGTTTGCATTTAAAACCGGTGAACTGAGCAACTACTATGAAGGCTGGGAGTTGCTCAAATACAACGAAGATGTTGGCGAACTGCACCGCACCGACGAAAACGGGAACCGCATCAAGCTGCGTTTTGCCACTATGCTGGCGCGCAAGCCTGCTTAACGGGCGGCCAGCAAACAGAGCTGCAGAGCAGTCTTGTAAGACGCCTCGAACGACGACAGTGGCAGGAATTCAAACTTCGAGTGGAAGTTATGCGCGCCGGTGAAGAAGTTCGGCGTGAGCAGCCCTTTTGCCGAGAGCGCCGCGCCGTCAGTACCGCCGCGCATAGGCGTCGGTTTCGGCGTGATGCCGAGCGATTCCATCGCCTCAAACATCAGGTCGATAGCGCGCCTGTCTTCGCCAATCGCATTGCTGATATTGCTGTAGATATCTTCAATGCGATAGTCCACTTTGGCCGTCGGATGTTGGGCGGCAATCAGCGCGGCAACGTCGGCAATTTGCTGCTTGCGGGCGGCGAAGTTCTCCTTGTCAAAGTCCCGGATATTGGCCTTAAGAACGGCCTCATTCTGCCCGGCCTGAATGCCGTTAAACCAGATATAGCCTTCACGCCCCTCGGTGCACTCCGGCGTCTGCTGGCGGTCGAAGTGGCTGATAAAGTCGGTTGCCATTAATAACGGGTTCACCAGCACGCCTTTGGCGGACATCGGGTGCGCCGTCACGCCGGTAAAGCGGATCTCAGCGGCTGCCGCATTAAAGTTCTCGTAGACAATTTCACCCAGCTCGCAGCAGTCGATGGTCCAGGCGAAGTCGACGTCGAAGCGTTTAAGATCCAGCGCCTTGGCGCCGTTCAGGCCAATCTCTTCGTCAGGCACAAACGCCACGACGATATCGCCATGCTGATGCTCCGCCGTCAGGTTTTCCAGCACCGTCATCACCACCGTGACCGCCGATTTATTATCGGCACCTAATACGCTGGTCCCGTCGCTGAAAATAATCTCCTCGTTCGGGTAAGCCAGAATTTCGGGATGCTCTTTCACCCGCAGCCAGATCTCTTTTTCTTTATTCAGACAGAGATCTTCACCGGTAAACGTTAATATTTGTGGATGAATATCCGGTGATAATCCCACGTCGACGGTATCAATATGGGTAATAAAGCCGATGCGCGGCGCGCCGGACACGTTGCCTTTTTTGACCGCTGTCACCGTGGCGAATTCATCAATCACAATGTCGTCTAAACCCAGCTGTGCCAGTTCCTGCGCCAGCTCTCGCGCCATGTCGTGCTGGCCGGGCGTTGAGGGCAGGGTTTTTACTTTGGGATCGCTCTGGCTAGCGATCGCGAGGTAGCGGAAAAAACGGTGCGTTAATTGTCTGGAAAGCGGCGAGCCCATAGTGATTTGTTCCTTATTTATTTTTCGGGTGTTTGCCACATCACTTTAATGTTATTTATGAAATGGCAAAAGAATTAATTAGCCGTCGAATTAAAAAGACAGGAATAAATGATGACAAGCAAACTCGCAACTTTATCGCTGGCGCTTGCTGCACTTACGGTCAGTTCCGCTGTCGCCGCAAAAACGCTGGTGTATTGCTCCGAAGGATCGCCGGAAAACTTTAATCCTCAGTTATACACCTCGGGAACCAGCGTGGACGCCAGCGCCGTGCCGGTCTATAACCGGCTGGTTGATTTCAAACCCGGCACCACGGAGCTGGTGCCAAGCCTGGCAGAGCGCTGGGAGGTGAGCGACGACGGTAAGGTTTACACCTTCCATCTGCGTAAAGGCGTTAAGTTCCAGAGCAATAAATCATTCACGCCGACCCGTGACTTTAACGCCGATGACGTCATCTTCTCGTTTATGCGGCAGAAAGACGTCAACCATCCCTACCATAACGTCTCGAACGGCAGCTACTCCAACTTCGAAAGCCTGGAGTTTGGCAGTCTGATCACCGCTATTGATAAAGTCGATGACCACACCGTGCGCTTTACCCTGGCGCACCCGGAGGCGCCGTTCGTCGCCGATCTGGCCTGGTATTTTGCCTCGATCCTTTCAGCGGAGTATGCCGATGCGATGCTAAAAGCGGGTACGCCAGAGAAGGTGGATATGGCGCCGATCGGCACCGGGCCGTTTAAGCTGGCGCAGTATCAGAAAGATTCCCGGATCCTGTTCACGGCGTTTGCCGACTACTGGCAGGGAAAATCGAAGCTGGATCGACTGGTGTTTTCCATCACACCGGATGCCTCCGTGCGTTTTGCCAAAATTGAGAAGAACGAATGTCAGGTCATGCCGTTCCCGAATCCGGCCGACCTGCCGCGCATGAAGGCCAATAAAGACATCAATCTGATGAGCAAACCCGGGCTGAATACCGGTTTTCTGGCTTTCAATACCCAAAAGCCGCCGCTGGATAACGTGAAAGTCCGTCAGGCGCTGGCGATGGCCATCAATAAACCGGCCATTATTGACGCGGTGTTCCACGGTACCGGCACTGCGGCGAAGAACCTGCTGCCACCGGGCGTCTGGAGCGCTGACAGCGAGCTTAAGGACTACGAGTACGATCCAGAAAAAGCCAAAGCCCTGCTGAAAGAGGCCGGGTTTGCCAACGGCATGAGCATCGATTTATGGGCGATGCCCGTCCAGCGGCCCTATAACCCGAATGCCAAACGCATGGCGGAGATGATTCAGGCGGACTGGGCGAAGGTCGGCGTACAGGCCAAAATCGTTACCTACGAATGGGGCGAATACCTGAAACGCGTGAAGGGCGGGGAGCATCAGGCCGCGCTGATGGGCTGGACGACCGCTACGGGCGATCCCGATAACTTCTTTGGTCCGCTGTTTACCTGCACCTCGGCAAACGGCGGGTCGAATTCGGCGAAATGGTGCTATAAGCCGTTTGATAATATTATCGCTGAGGCGAAATCGATAACCGATCATGATAAACGCGTGGCGCTGTATAAACAGGCTCAGCAGATTATGCATGACCAGATGCCCGCGGTGATGATTGCGCATTCAACCATTTTCGAACCGGTGCGCAAGGAAGTGAAGGGCTATGAAATAGACCCGTTTGGTAAACATCTGTTCTGGCAACTGGACATAAATCAGTAATTTTTCACTGCCCGGCACGCGTCCGGGCAGTCTTTTCGCAATTTGTGCTCCCGGCATCATTTTTTGTCACAACAAACCCGCCAGTCTTTTGCTATAACTTCAAATGCATACTTGCAAATAACATGGAAAACTATCATGCGTACTCAAACTTTTTTTAAAGTTGCAGTGCTTACTGGTCTGTTGGCGTTGGCGGGCTGTTCTTCAAAAGTCGCCGCTCCAGAACAATATTCTGGCTTTTTAAAAGACTATTCAGGTTTACAACAGACAACGTCTGCGACGGGCAAACCAACGCTGCGTTGGGTTGACCCTTCCTATAACGAAGCTAATTACGACAGTATTCTCTGGACGCCGATTACTTATTATCCAACGCCTAAACCAACGACACAAATTGGTCAAAAAACGCTTGATGAGTTGTTGAATTACACCAATAACAAAATGAAAACCGCTATTGGTACCCGTAAGCCAGTTGTGACCAAGCCGGGTAAACACAGCCTGATTTTCCGCGGCGCAATTACCGGGGTGAGTTCGCAGAAAGAGGGACTGCAGTTCTATGAAGTGGTGCCTGTTGCGCTGGTGGTTGCCGGTACGCAGATGGCAACCGGACATCGCACCATGGATACCCATCTTTACTTTGAAGGTGAGCTGATCGATGCGGCTACCAACAAGCCGGTCATGAAAGTGGTTCGTAAAGGCGAAGGCAAAGATCTGAATAACGAAAGTACACCGATGACCTTTGCGACGCTGAAGCAGGTTGTTGATGACATGGCGACCGACGCCACCATGTTTGATGTGAAAAAGACCGCGAAATAACCTAAAACGGCCTGCGCAATGCAGGCCTTTTTATTTACGCCGTGCGCAAGCGCCTGAACCAGGTTTCTGGTTTGGTAAACATCACCATATTTCCCCCCAAAATCAGCAATAATCCAACGAGTCCGTTGATATGCCAGACGTAGCCTTCATACACCGTGGAGATGGACAGCGCCACCAGCGGGAAGAGCAGCGTACTGTAGGCCGCTTTGCCCGGGCCAATGCGGCCCACCAGCGTGAAGTAGGCGCCAAAGGCAATCACCGAACCAAACAGTGCCAGATAGAGCAACGCGCCAATGTAGCTGGTGGTCCACTCCGGCGTGAAGCTGTCGCCTCGGAAGAGCGCAATGCAGCCCATCACCAGCGTGCCATAGAGCATCGACCAGGCGTTGGTGGTCATGGTTTCAAGGCCTTTGCGCTGATGGCGCATGCTGATCATATTGCCCAGCGAGAAGCCATAGGTACCAAGTGCTGAAAGACCGATACCCGTCAGGAGCGACGCGCTCCAGCCGCTGGCCAGCAGATCGTCCCAGAAGAGGGTGACGATCCCGATCAGGCCCAGAGCCGCAGCCGTCCAGAAACGCGCGGGCGGGCGCTGCCCGAAGAAAAGAAAGCTGTTAATGGCATTATAGAGCACGGCCATGGAGAAGATCACCGACTCCAGCCCGGTGTTGATGTGCGAGGCCGCGGTGTAGAAACACCAGAAGTTAAAGCAGAAGACGCAGCATCCCTGGAGCATGCAAAAAAGATGATCCCGCAGCGCCAGCTTGCGCAGGCGGCGCAGGGCGAGTAATACCACCATCATCGTGAGGCTGGCGACGGCGAAGCGCCAGAAAATAGAGACGGGCGCCGCCACGGGACCCTGCTGCAGGAAAATGGCAATCCAGGTCGTTCCCCAGATAATGACCACCAGTCCGTATAGTAATGCGTTCATATTTTTCTCTTCTCAAACCGCTGAAGCCCGCAGTATGGCGCTGCATTCCATAAGGGGCTTTCACCGGCTTGCGGCAGACTTGCAAAATCTTGCGCTTTTTTCTTTCCCGGGGACTGGCAACCGGAGACAACTCTTCTTAGACTGAGATTCCTGTCCATCACGCGCTAACGGTTATGTCTCACGCTTACGATACCTTTGAAACGCTTTGCCAACAGAATGCAATCCTGCGGGAAACCGTCTCGCTGAATTCGGGTATTCAGCTGGCAGCGTGGTACAACAAGCACGATACGATAACGGTAAAAAGTAACCATCATACCCTGAGCCTTTACGTGGAGGATGGCTACGAAAGCTATCAAAAAACGCCGGGCGGCTGGAAGAACGGCGGGGGGCCGGATCGTTTCTGTTTAATGCCCAAAGAGAGCGAATCGACGTGGGATATCCGGGACGATCTGTCGTTTGTGCATCTCTACTGCACTGATGAGCACCTGCGCGACGTGGGGGAAAAAATCTGGGACAAGCGGCCGCTTTCGCTGACCCTGGACGAGCGCATTTTCGGCAGCGATCCGAAAATCACCGCCCTGTATCGCCAGTTTTTGCTTGGCTGCGACTGGCAGCAGCACGCCAACCAGCTTACCCTGAGCACGGCCTCTACGCTGCTCCTGACCCATCTGCTGCAAAACTACTCAAACGTACAGTGGAAGCTGCCGGTCGTCACCGGAGGGCTATCGCCGTTTGTTCTGCGCAACGTGCTGGCCTTTATCGAAGAGAACCTGGGGCAGCCCCTGACGCTGGTAGAACTAGCGGCACAGGCCGCTCTCAGCGAATACCATTTTGCCCGCATGTTCCGCCAGTCGACGGGGCTGGCGCCGCATCAGTACGTGATGCAGAGAAGAATGGAAAAAGCGAAAGCCCTGGTGCAGCATACCTCAACGCCGCTGACGGATATCGCACTTGCCTGCGGGTTTAACTCCGCTAGCCACTTCAGCAACCGCTTTCGCAGCGTGACGGGCATGACGCCGTCGCAGCTACGCGCGGCGAGCGCGTGAAAACAGGGCATAGCACACGCCCCCCAGCACCAGCCCCCAAAATGCCGAGCCAATGCCCAGAATCGTTACGCCGCTTGCGGTCATCAGAAACGTGACGATGGCCGCGTCACGCTCCGCTTCGTGATTCAGCGCCTGATATAAACTCCCACTGATGGTGCCCAGCAGCGCCAGACCGGCCAGCGTCTGGATCCAGCTGAGCGGCAGGGCGGCCATCAGCCCGGTAATGGAGCCGCCGAAAATCCCCGCAAGCAGGTAAAACACCCCGGCTGCGATGGCCGCCAGCCACCGTTTCCCGGCATCCGGGTGTGCGTCCGGGCTTTGACAAATGGCGGCGGTAATCGCCGCAATGCAGATGGAAAAGACGCCAAAGGGTGAAAACAGCAGCGCCAGCCCACCGGTAACGATAATGAGCGGTGAGACTGCCAGCGGGTAACCGGAGGCTTTCATCGTGGCGAACCCCGGCGCGTTTTGCGAGGCCATGGTCACCAGGAAGAAGGGCACGCCAATGCTCAGCAGGCTGGTGAAGGTGAAGGCGGGCGCAATAAATTCAGGCATTACCAGAGAGAGGGTAATCTTATCAGTGACAACGTCACCTCCCGCCCATGCCACAATACCACCCACCAGGAGCGTGACCACGATGGCATAGCGCGGGGCCAGCGCTTTTGCTATCAGCCACGCCGCAATCATGCTGCCGCACAGCAGAAAGTGTCCCTCAAGATGCGCAAATGCATGCAGGCCAAACTGCAGCAGCACGCCAGCCAGCATGGCGGCGGCCAGCGAATGGGGGATCAGCTTCATCAGCCGGGCGAATAAACCGGTGATGCCGCAGAGTAAAATGAGAGCGTTGGCAAAGATGAATACGCCGATCGTTTCAGCCAGCGTCACGCCGTGCAGGCTGGTGGCGAGCAGCGCCGCGCCCGGCGTCGACCAGGCGGTCAGCACCGGCGCTTTGTACCACCAGGAAAGCGCCAGCGTGCTGACGCCCATGCCAATCCCCAGCGCGGTCATCCAGCCCGCTATCTGCTGCGCGCTGGCGCCTGCCGCAGCGGCGGCCTGCCAGATGATGGCGGCCGAGCTGGCGTAACCGACCAGCACGGCGACAAATCCAGCCAGTGCGACTGGAACAAGGTGAGAGGAAGGGCGCATGGAAACTCCGTTGTGCGTTATAACGTCCGGCATAAGGTAACACTGTGCGCTATAGCGTACAAGTGGTATGCTGATCGCCATCAGGAGGGAACATGGACATCACACTACATCTTGCAACAACGCTGAAAACGCTGCGCCAGGCGCGCGGCTGGAGTTTGTCGAAGCTGGCAGACGAGACCGGCGTGTCAAAAGCCATGCTCGGTCAAATCGAGCGCAATGAATCCAGCCCGACGGTGTCGACGCTGTGGAAAATTGCCACAGGGCTGAACGTCCCGTTTTCCGCATTCATCACGCCGGAGGCGGACCGCCAGACGGTATTTGACCCGCAGCAGCAGGCGATGGTGGTGAAACCGCTCTTTCCGTGGGACGAGACGCTCAGATTTGATTATTTCTCTATCACGCTGGCACCCGGTGCCCTGAGCGAGTCCACGCCGCACGAGGCGGGAGTGATTGAACACGTGGTGGTCATCAGCGGCGAGCTGGAGATGAAAATTGACGGCAAATGGCAGTCAATTTCTGCCGATTCGGGCGTTCGTTTTGCCGGCGATAAACCGCATGCCTACCGCAACAGCAGCGACCGGACGGTACATTTTCACTCCCTGATTCATTATCCCCGCTGAGGTTACGCAAAACTGTTTCGCTAACGCATACTTCTGACTACAATAGCCGCCATTTTGACCATAACGGATAACGACGAAGTATGCGCCTGCAATCCCATCATCTTGAACTTTTAAGCCCGGCCCGTGACGCCGCCATTGCCCGTGAAGCGATCCTTCATGGTGCAGACGCCGTCTACATTGGCGGTCCTGGCTTCGGTGCCCGCCATAACGCCAGCAACAGCCTGAGCGATATCGCTGAACTGGTGCCGTTCGCCCACCGTTTTGGGGCGAAAGTGTTCGTGACCCTCAACACCATTCTGCATGATGATGAGCTGGAGCCTGCGCAACGTCTGATTACCGATCTCTACCAGACCGGCGTCGATGCCCTGATTGTTCAGGATATGGGCGTGCTTGAACTCGATATTCCCCCCATTGAACTGCATGCCAGCACCCAGTGCGATATCCGCACGGTAGAGAAGGCGAAGTTTCTTTCCGACGTCGGCTTTTCGCAGATCGTCCTGGCGCGCGAGCTTAACCTGAATCAGATCCGCGATATTCACCAGGCGACCGACGCGACGATTGAGTTCTTCATCCACGGCGCGCTGTGCGTCGCCTATTCCGGTCAGTGCAACATTTCTCACGCACAGACGGGCCGCAGCGCCAACCGCGGCGACTGTTCTCAGGCCTGTCGTCTGCCGTATACCCTGAAAGACGATCAGGGCCGCGTCGTGGCGTTTGAAAAACACCTGCTCTCCATGAAGGATAACGATCAGACCGCGAACCTGGGCGCATTGATTGACGCAGGCGTGCGTTCCTTCAAGATTGAAGGGCGTTACAAAGATATGAGCTACGTGAAGAACATCACCGCGCACTATCGCCAGATGCTGGACGCCATTATTGAAGATCGCGGTGACCTGGCATGCGCGTCGGCTGGTCGTACCGAGCATTTCTTCATTCCATCGACAGACAAAACGTTCCACCGCGGCAGCACGGACTATTTTGTGAATGCCCGTAAAGGGGATATCGGCGCGTTTGATTCACCGAAGTTTATCGGTTTACCGGTCGGTGAAGTGCTGAAAGTAGCGAAAGATCACCTTGATGTCGAAGTGACGGAACCGCTGGCGAACGGCGATGGCCTGAACGTGATGATCAAGCGTGAAGTTGTCGGCTTCCGTGCCAATACGGTCGAAAAGACCGGTGAAAATCGCTACCGCGTATGGCCGAATGAAATGCCGGCCGACCTCTATAAAGCGCGACCGAATGCGGCGCTTAACCGCAACCTCGATCATAACTGGCAGCAGGCGTTGCTGAAAACCTCCAGCGAACGCCGCATCGCGGTGGACATTGAGCTGGGAGGCTGGGAAGAGCAGCTTATTCTGACCATGACCTGTGAAGACGGTATCAGCGTGACGCATACCCTTGACGGCCTGTTCGAGGTGGCAAATAACGCGGAAAAAGCGCTTAACAGCCTGAAGGATGGCGTGGCGAAGCTGGGGCAGACGATTTACTATGCGCGCGCTATCGACGTGAATCTGCCGGACGCGTTGTTCGTGCCGAACAGCCTGCTTAACGCGTTCCGCCGCGAAACGGCAGAAATGCTGGATGCTGCACGTCTGGCGCAGTACCCGCGCGGCAGCCGTAAAGCCGAAACCGTCCCGGCACCCGTTTACCCGGATACGCATTTATCCTTCCTGGCCAACGTCTACAACCATAAAGCCCGTGAATTCTATCATCGCCACGGCGTGCAGCTGATCGACGCGGCCTATGAAGCGCACGAAGAGAAGGGCGACGTGCCGGTGATGATCACCAAGCACTGTCTCCGCTTCGCGTTTAACCTGTGTCCGAAGCAGGCGAAAGGGAATATCAAAAGCTGGAAAGCCACCCCCATGCAGCTGGTGAATGGTGATGAAGTCCTGACCCTCAAATTTGACTGCCGTCCCTGCGAAATGCATGTGATTGGCAAGATGAAAAACCACATCTTCAAAATGCCGCAGCCCGGCAGTATTGTGGCGTCCGTCAGTCCGGACGATCTGATGAAAACCCTGCCAAAGCGCAAGGGCAGCTAATTACCGAACGTGCGTGTCCGGTTTGCGCGATTTCTGCCACAGGTGGTGTTCGCGCAAACCCTCCGCCGACTCTTCCGCAGCGCTTCGCAACTCATCGCTGTCGGCTTCATGACGAAGCTGATGCTCCACATATTTTACCCATATATATTCATGCCCGTTGTGTCCAGCCATTATCTTGCCTGAAAACAGCGCGCAGATAAGCATGACGAGAGATAACCCTTTTTTTATCATGGATTCACCGCTGAATGATATTGCGGGATAATCATGTCGCTTATTTTTTAGGGTTATTATTCAAAAGTTCAAATTAGTGCAAAGAGAATGTCAAAGAGTGTGGATGTTAAAAAGCAACCTAAGATTATTCCTAAAAATGTATGTCTCTTTGTAAACTCCCATTTATGGTACACAATTGGACAGTTCCATTAAGGATAAATCCTATATAATAGCTATCTCTGGCTAAGGAACAGGTCTACATAAATGAAAAAAATAATGGCGCTTGCGCTTCTGGTGGTTGCAGTAGGAGCCGCTGCGGGGGCTCATTATGCCGGTAATGACGCACCTGAATATATTCAGTCCGCAGAAACTCGCGTGGGTTCATATTTAACCAGCGATTATGGGCACGTTGCCTGTAATAGCACCAAAGTTAACGATCAGCGTTGGGAATTAGACTGCGCCAATCAGACGAGAGGAAAAACATTCCAGTTTGCCGTGTATCCGTCTGAAAAAGCACCCTATGGTGTCTCGCGTTCATTTTATCTTGAAGCCATCAATGATGACGCAAAACAGAGTGCTGAACAGGGCCTGATGCGTTATTTGCAAATCAATACCCAGGCAGGTTAATAGCGCTGTTGAGGGTTCGTTAAGATAAAAGGTGGTAGGTTGTAAGGGATCCGCTGCCCGGCCATGGAGTGTCGGGACGTAGAGACCAAAATACAAATCTATCCATGCAAGCATTTACCGCCAGATAATGGCGGTTTTTTTTTGCCCGCAGCGGCGCTGGCACGGTTTTATGACGTTACCCGATAGTGCGACTGCACCAGGCCCGAAGGGAAGCTGCGGCTTGATACCAGCGTTAAATCGATATCCTGGTGAAGGGTTCCAAACAGCGCTTTACCCGACCCGAGCAGGACAGGAACGGTAGTGATAACCATATCGGCAACCAGCCCTTCGCGCAGGAACGACTGTATCACCCGGCCGCCATCGAGATAGACGCGATGGACGTTTTGCGCGGCCAAATCGTCGAGAACCTCCTTTGGCGTGCGTCCTGAAAACTGTACTTTGCCCTTCAGCGCCTCCGGCACGGGAGTATCGGCCAGCTGCCGGGAGAGCACCAGTACGGGCCGGTCATAAGGCCATGTATCAAAGGTCAACACCTTTTCATAGCTCCCCCGGCCCATGACGATCCACTCTTTGTCTGCGATAAACGCCGTATAGCCATGATCTTCTGTCGGGTCATCGCGCTGCAAAAGCCAGTCGATATCGTCATTCTCTCGGGCGATGTAGCCATCAAGACTGACCGCGATAAAAACGTGTGTGGTAACCATCAGGTGCTCCGTATTCCTGCGTCATCAACGTGTCGATATCCAGACGGCTCCCTCAGCGGGCAGCGTCGGGACGTGAAAATTGTTTGCGATACTGGGCCGGGGAAAGCGCGAACTGCTGGCGAAAATGATGACGCAGTGCCGAGGCCTGACCAAACCCGGTCTGTTCAGCGATGCTGTCGATGCTTAAACGACTACTTTCCAGGTAATCTTTGGCCCGCAGCAGGCGTTCATTGATTAACCAGCGCGCAGGCGTCGTTCCGGTTGCCGCCTCGAAGCGACGAAGAAAGGTGCGCTGGCTCATGCCAACCCGACGCGCGAGCGAGTCGACGCTGTGCGGCTCGACAAGATGCGTGTGCAAAAAATCAAACAGCTGGCCCAGACGCTGGCTTTCGCGCAGCTGCGCCACCGGGCGACTCAGCTGCTGCGGCTGCGAGCCGTCCCTGTGAGGGGGAATGACCAGCCGACGCGCCACGCTGTTAGCGGTTTCCATTCCATAATCCCGGCGTACAACGTGAAGACAGAGATCGATCCCCGCCGCGCTGCCTGCGGAGGTCAGTATATTCCCTTCGTCCTGGTAGAGCACATTCTCGACCACGTCGACGTCGGGGTAGCGGGCTTTAAGCGCGTCAACGTAGCGCCAGTGCGTCGTGGCTTTGCGTCCGTCCAGTAGCCCCGACGCGGCCAGGACAAACACGCCCGAACAGATGGACAGCAGCTGACAGCCCCGCGCGCTGGCCTGACGTAAGGCGCTGCAGAGCGCGTCCGGAACCGGTGCATCCAGACCCCGCCAGCCCGGCACGACGATCAGGTCGGCAGACTCAAGCAGGGAAATATCACCGTCGGTAATGATGCGGATCCCGCCCGTCGCCCGAAGCTCACCGCTATCCACGCCCGCCACCGCAAAACGGTACCATTCGTTCCCCAGCTCGGGACGCGGCAGGCCGAAGATCTCCACCGCCACGCCAAACTCAAAGGTACACAGACCGTCATACGCCAGCACGACCACCTTCGGGCGGGGAGTTTGTCTTAAGTTTGTCATCTTTTTGCTGTTTTCTGGCATAAGCGAGCGCATTCACGGGCTGAATTTGTGGATAGAGTAGTGTTAACACAAACGCTAAAGATGAGGAAGTTTCATGAGCTATGTTACTGAATTTCCGGCTGCAGAGCCGCAGGAAGCCGTCACCCATTTTCTGCGTCGCCTGAGCGTCGAGACCGACTGCGCAGATGTGCATCACGCCATTGTCAATCATGAGCAGGACTTCGTGCTGCTTCACGTGGTGGGAAGCCCGGAGCAGTTTGCCCGCCGGCACGTGCCCGGCGCCTTGCACCTGCCACGGAGCCAGATTACCGCGGAACGTATGGCTCAATGGCCTGAGGGCACGCTGTTCGTCGTCTACTGCGCGGGGCCACACTGTAACGGCGCGGACAGAGCCGCGCTAAAGCTGGCGCGTCTTGGGCTGCCGGTCAAAATCATGCTAGGGGGGATCACCGGCTGGGAAGATGAAAAGTTCGCCTTTGCCAGCAGCGAAGCCGCCGCCGCACTGTGAACATGAATTTTTTTCAACACCCGTGAAATTTTCTCGTTTGCCGGAACAGGACAGGTATGACATCTTTTTTGGACATTTAGACATCCAGAAGTCTAAAAATTCAAATAATGAATTATCACTGCTGGCAATTATCGTCGGCAGACTGAGGAGATTTCCATGCAACGACACCATGCCCCATACCGCGCCGATGTAGTTGGCAGTTTTTTACGTCCGGATGCCATCAAACAGGCTCGCCTGAAATTTGCCAGCGGCGAAATAGACGCCGGACAGCTTCGTGCGGCTGAGGATGACGCTATCCGCCATGTTGTTGAGCAACAGTGCGCGTGCGGGCTGAATGTGGTCACCGACGGCGAATTCCGCCGAGCCTGGTGGCACTTCGACTTCTTCGACGGTCTGCAGGGCGTGGAGCGTTACGATTCACAGCAGGGCATTCAGTTCAACGGGGTGCAAACCAAAGCCCACGGCGTGCGCGTTACCGGCAAGCTGGGCTTTGGCGAGCATCCGATGCTCGAAGATTTTCGTTATCTGAAAAGCATCAGCGGTAATGCTCAGCCGAAGATGACGATCCCCAGCCCGAGCGTGCTGCATTTCCGCGGCGGTCGCAAAGACATTGATGCGAACGTGTATCCGGACCTGAACGTTTATTTTGACGATCTGGCGACCACCTGGCGCGACGCCATCCGCGCCTTCTACGACGCGGGCTGCCGTTACCTGCAGCTGGATGACACCGTCTGGGCCTATCTCTGTTCGGACGATCAGCGCCGTCAGATCCGCGAGCGCGGGGACGATGCCGATGAGCTGGCGCGCATTTATGCCCGCGTGCTGAACAAGGCCCTGGAGGGCAAGCCGGACGATCTGACCATCGGGCTGCACGTCTGCCGCGGTAACTTCCGTTCAACCTGGATCTCCGAAGGTGGCTATGAGCCGGTGGCGGAAGTGCTGTTTGGCACGGTCAACGTTGACGCGTTCTTCCTTGAATATGATAACGACCGTAGCGGAGATTTCGCGCCGCTACGCTTTGTTCGCCCTGGCAAGCAGCAGGTGGTGTTGGGTCTTATCACCACTAAAAATGGTGAGCTGGAGAACCCGGAAGGGATTAAAGCCCGTCTGGAAGAGGCGGCGAAATACGTGGCGAAAGATCAAATTTGCCTCAGCCCACAGTGCGGCTTTGCCTCTACCGAAGAGGGGAACAGCCTGAGCGAAACCCAGCAGTGGGACAAAGTCCGGCTGGTAACGCAGATCGCCAGCGAAGTCTGGTAATCACGTTTTTCCCCAGCGCTGCATTATAAAAGTGCAGCGCTGGGCTATTCTGAGACATTCTCTTTACATCCTGCGCTTCACCTCCTGCATTCGCGCTTTCTTCATTCTGGCATCCTTTTTGCTCCTGCTTCGCTGACACATTTTTATTCGCGTCCACGCCGTAACGGACGTCTTCGCACAGCGTTCTTTTTCAGGAGTGAAAATATGCATCGTCGTACTTTATTAAAAGCCTTTGCGTTGTCTGCCTCTGTCGTTGCTATGGGAATGAGTTTCGGCGTGCAGGCGGCCGATACCATCAAAGTGGGGATCATGCATTCTCTTTCCGGCACCATGGCGATCTCCGAAACCCCGCTAAAAGACGTTGCCCTGATGACGATTGATGAGATCAACGCCAAAGGTGGCGTGCTGGGTAAGAAGCTGGAGCCGGTGGTGGTTGACCCGGCCTCAAACTGGCCGCTGTTTGCCGAGAAAGCGCGCCAGCTGTTGAGTCAGGATAAAGTGGCGGTAGTGTTTGGCTGCTGGACGTCGGTCTCGCGCAAATCCGTCCTGCCTGTTTTCGAGGAGCTGAACGGCCTGCTGTTCTACCCGGTGCAATACGAGGGCGAGGAAATGTCGCCGAATGTCTTCTATACCGGCGCGGCGCCGAACCAGCAGGCCATCCCGGCGGTGGAATACCTGATGAGCGAAGACGGCGGTGCGGCGAAACGCTTCTTCCTGCTGGGCACGGACTACGTCTATCCGCGTACCACCAACAAAATACTGCGCGCCTTCCTGCACTCGAAAGGGGTTGAGGATAAGGACATCGAAGAGGTTTATACCCCGTTTGGCCATAGCGACTACCAGACCATCGTCGCCAACATCAAGAAATTCTCTGCGGGCGGCAAAACTGCCGTGGTCTCGACCATCAACGGCGATTCCAACGTTCCGTTCTACAAAGAGCTGGCTAACCAGGGGCTGAAGGCGACGGACGTGCCGGTGGTGGCGTTCTCCGTGGGTGAAGAAGAGCTGCGCGGGATCGACACCAAGCCGCTGGTCGGCAACCTGGCCGCGTGGAACTACTTTGAGTCCGTCGATAACCCGACCAACCAGGCCTTCGTGGCGGACTATAAAGCCTATGCCAAAGCACATAAGCTGCCGAACGCCGATACCGTGGTGACCAACGACCCGATGGAAGCCACCTACGTGGGCATCCATATGTGGGCGCAGGCGGTAGAAAAAGCGGGCTCCACCGATGTGGATAAAGTGCGTGCGGCAATGGCCGGCCAGTCCTTTAAAGCACCGTCTGGCTTTACGCTCACCATGGATGCTACCAACCACCATCTGCATAAGCCGGTCATGATCGGCGAAATCGAAGGCAACGGCCAGTTTAACGTGGTGTGGCAGACGGAACAGCCGGTACGCGCTCAGCCATGGAGCCCGTTCATTGCCGGGAATGACAAAAAGCCCGACCAGCCGATGAAAACCGCCAGTAACTAAGCCATCACCGCAGGGAGAAAGCCATGAACCTCATACGCACGATTGTCGCGCTTGTATGGCTTACCGGACTGCTGCCAGGGATGGCGCAGGCATCGGATGCCGATCGTTTTGTTGCCGCCAGTCGCAGCCAGCAGGCGGAATTGCTGACGCAGTGGGCCGCGTCGCCGGATGCAGCAAGGTTGCCGCTGCTCCAGGCGCTGCAAAAGGAAAACCTCTACGTCGACGCACAGAAGCACGCCTTTGCACAACGCAATGGCGACGTCATCCCGCTCGGTGAAAGTCAGGCGGCAGCAGGGCCAACCAAAGCCGTTCGCCTGACTAACCGGCTGCGCGTGCTTGCCGCAACGGCCATCGCCACCCATCAGCTCGTCAGTGACAGCGTCACCGAAAGGCGCGCGGCAGCACGTCAGCTTCAGCGGGATGCCCAGCCCGGGATGTTGGCCTTTCTGGAAACGCGGCTAAAGGATGAAACGGACGCGGTGGCGCGTCAGGCGCTGTTGCTGGCGGTGGCGAATCTCCAGCTGACCAGCCCGCAGGCAGAGGTGCGTCGCAAAGCAGTCGAACGGCTAGGGCAGTCCGACGATCCGGACGTGGAGTCCAGACTTACTCCGTTTACCCAGGTGCAGACCGAGCCTGACGGCGGGGTTCGCGCCGCCGCGCAGGAGAGCCTTAGCCAGATCCAGCATCGACTGATGTGGGGTGACCTCCTGGGCCAGGCGTTTATGGGGCTGTCGCTGGGGTCGGTGCTGCTGCTGGCAGCGCTGGGGCTCGCCATCACCTACGGTCTGCTGGGCGTGATTAATATGGCGCACGGCGAGATGCTGATGCTTGGCGCGTATGCCACGTGGATGGTGCAGCAGGCGATGGCCGGGCTTGCTCCCCAGTGGCTGGCGCTCTATCCCGTTATTGCGCTGCCGGTCGCATTCTGCCTGACGGCGGGCATCGGGATGGTGCTGGAGCGCACCGTGATTCGTCATCTGTATGGCCGTCCGCTGGAAACGCTGCTAGCGACGTGGGGGATCAGCCTGATGCTTATCCAGCTGGTGCGCATGACGTTTGGCGCCCAGAACCTGGAGGTGGCGAACCCGGCATGGCTTTCCGGGGGAGTGCAGGTTTTTGCCAACCTGACCCTGCCGTGGAACCGTATCGTTGTGCTGGGCTTCGTGCTGCTGGTGCTGTTCTTCACCTGGCTCATTCTGAATAAAACCCGCCTGGGTCTGAACGTGCGCGCGGTGACGCAAAACCGCAGCATGGCCGCCTGCTGCGGCGTGCCGACCGGGCGTGTGGATATGTTGGCGTTTGGACTGGGGTCCGGCATTGCGGGTCTGGGCGGCGTGGCGCTATCCCAGCTCGGTAACGTCGGGCCGGAGCTGGGTCAGGGGTACATCATCGACTCGTTCCTTGTGGTCGTTCTCGGCGGGGTTGGCCAGCTGGCAGGCAGCGTCGCCGCGGCGTTTGGTCTGGGGATCTTCAATAAAATCCTTGAACCGCAGATGGGGGCCGTGCTGGGTAAAATCCTGATTCTGGTGGCGATCGTGCTGTTTATTCAGAAACGCCCTCAGGGGCTGTTTGCGCTGAAAGGGAGGGTAATTGACTGATGAGCCAGCCGCTGACCTTAACGCTGGCGCGTAAAGCGCCGCGCACAACGCAGATTGCCGGCAGCCTGCTGGTGGTGTGTCTGCTGATATTGCCGTTTTTCGCCTTACTGCCCGCGACGCATCCGCTGGCGCTATCGACCTGGATGCTGACCCTTCTCGGGAAGATCCTCTGCTATGCCATCGTTGCGGTGGCGCTGGATCTGGTATGGGGCTATGCCGGCATGCTCTCCCTGGGGCATGGCATTTTCTTCGCTCTGGGCGGCTATGCGATGGGTATGTACCTGATGCGCCAGGCGGCGGGTGACGGTCTGCCTGCGTTTATGTCGTTTCTCTCCTGGAGCGAACTGCCGTGGTTCTGGTGGGGAACCCAGCATTTTGCCTGGACGCTGGTACTGATTGTGTTGGTCCCCGGGCTGCTGGCGCTGGTGTTTGGCTGGTTTGCCTTCCGCTCAAAGATCAAAGGGGTCTATTTCTCGATTATGACCCAGGCGTTGACCTATGCCGGGATGCTGCTGTTCTTTCGCAACGAAACCGGCTTTGGCGGCAATAACGGCTTTACCGGCTTCACCACGCTGCTCGGATTTTCGGTGACGGAAACCACTACGCGTGTCGCGCTGTTTCTGGCGACCGTACTGTTGCTGCTCCTGGCGCTGGGCAGCGGATTCGCGCTGGCGAAGAGCAAGTTTGGCCGCATTCTGACGGCCGTTCGCGACGCCGAAAACCGCCTGACGTTTTGCGGATACGACCCGCGCGGGTTCAAGCTGCTGGTATGGACGCTCTCTGCGGTGCTGTGCGGCCTGGCCGGCGCGCTGTATGTCCCGCAGGTGGGCATTATCAACCCCGGTGAAATGTCGCCGACAAACTCGATAGAAGCCGCCATCTGGGTGGCGCTGGGTGGGCGCGGAACGTTGGTCGGGCCGGTGATTGGCGCGGCGCTGGTCAACGGGGCGAAGAGCTTCTTCACCGTCGCGATGCCGGAGTACTGGCAGCTGTTTCTGGGATTGATTTTTATCGCCGTCACGCTGTTTTTACCGCGCGGCGTCTACGGCCTGTTTCGCAAGGGAGAAAAATAATGCAGCCAGCCGAAGGGTTATTCACTCGCCAGTTGCCCGGCGATCGCTACCGCGAACAGACCGACCCGGTGCTTCAGCTTGAATCCATTAACGTGAATTTTGATGGGTTTCAGGCCCTGACCGATCTCTCGCTGAATATCGGCGTGGGCGAGTTGCGCTGCGTGATTGGTCCCAACGGGGCTGGTAAAACCACGCTGATGGACGTGATCACCGGCAAGACGCGGCCAAAAAGCGGGCGAGCTATTTACGATCAGTCCGTCGATCTGACCGGGCTGGAGCCTGCGGCCATCGCCCGTCAGGGCATCGGGCGTAAATTCCAGAAACCCACGGTCTTTGAGGCGCTGACGGTGTGGGAAAACCTCGAAATCGCGATGAAAACCGATAAATCCGTCTGGGCGAGCCTGCGGGCCACGCTCAACGGTGAGCAGCGCGACCGTATCGATGAGATGCTGGTTTTGCTTCGCCTTAGCAACGAGCGGGACCGCCGCGCCGGGCTGCTTTCGCACGGGCAAAAACAGTTCCTGGAGATTGGCATGCTGCTGGTGCAGGACCCGCACCTGCTGCTGCTGGATGAACCCGCCGCCGGGATGACCGACGCGGAAACGGAATATACCGCAGAGTTGTTCAAAACGCTGGCGGGCAAACATTCCCTGATGGTGGTGGAGCACGATATGGGCTTTGTGGAAACCATCGCCGATCGCGTGACGGTGCTTCATCAGGGGCGCGTGCTGGCGGAAGGGTCGCTTCGCGAGGTGCAGGCCAACGAGCAGGTGATTGAAGTCTATCTGGGACGTTAAGGAGAGGGGATGTTACAGGTCAACGAACTGAATCAGTATTACGGCGGAAGCCATATCCTGCGCGGTGTGAGCTTTGAAGCCGTCACCGGAGAAGTTACCTGCCTGCTGGGGCGCAACGGCGTAGGGAAAACCACGCTGCTGAAGTGTCTGATGGGGCTGATCCCGGCGAAAACCGGGGAGGTCATCTGGCAGGGGAAAAAGATCACCCACAGCAAGCCGCACCAGCGGGTGCACTCTGGCGTGGCGTATGTTCCGCAGGGACGGGAGATTTTCCCGCGCCTGACCGTGGAAGAGAATCTCCTGCTGGGGCTGTCGCGCTTTTCCGCCCGCGAGGCAAAGCAGGTGCCGGACGAGATCTGGCAGCTGTTCCCGGTGCTCAAAGAGATGAAGCACCGTCGCGGGGGCGATCTCTCCGGTGGACAGCAGCAGCAGCTGGCGATTGGTCGCGCGCTGGCGAGCCGCCCGCAGCTGCTGATCCTCGATGAGCCCACGGAAGGCATACAGCCTTCGGTGATTAAGGAGATTGGCCAGGTGATCCGCACCCTGGCGGACCGGGGGGATATGGCAATTCTGCTGGTCGAGCAGTTTTACGACTTTGCCGCCGAACTGGCCGACAGCTACCTGCTGATGTCGCGCGGCACCATCATTCAGCGCGGGCGGGGAGAAAACATGGAGCAGGAGGGCGTTCGCGGGCTGGTTGCGATTTGAAATGTTATAATATAACATTCTCATTCTTATAAAACGGAATGAGGGTGTTATTTTGGCTGCACATATTGGGAAATTTGCCATGACTCTGGGGGCGATGCTGGTCAGCGGCCAGCTGTTTGCCCATTCACACGGACACGCGATGACCGAAGCGGAACAAAAGGCGGCGAATGGCGTCTTTGAGGACAAAGACGTCAAGGACAGACAGCTGTCTGACTGGGACGGCACCTGGCAGTCGGTCTATCCGTTCCTGCAGGATGGCTCGCTGGATCCGGTGTTTAAACAGAAAGCGCAGAAAGACAAAAGCAAATCCTTCGACCAGGTAAAAGCGTATTACCGCACGGGGTATGCGACGGATGTGGATGCCATCGGCATCGAAAATAACGTGATGGAATTTCATAAGGGCAAAGCGGTCAGTAGCTGTCGTTATGATTACAGCGGGTACAAAATTTTGACCTACGCATCGGGCAAAAAGGGCGTTCGCTATCTGTTCGAGTGTAAGGACGCCAGCAGCAAGGCACCGAAGTTTGTGCAGTTCAGCGACCATACCATCGCGCCGAAGCCCTCTTCGCATTTCCACATTTTCATGGGCAACACCTCCCACGAGGCGCTGCTGAAAGAGATGGATAACTGGCCGACCTATTATCCGAACGAGATGTACAAAGAGCAGGTGGTGGAGGAGATGTTGCACCACTAGGCTGTTGTTGTTGCCGGGTGGCGGCTACGCCTTACCCGGCCTACAGCGCTACGCTACGTTGGGCGTTTCGCACCACGCCTTCACGCTCATGCCACGCAAAATCATCAACCATGCAACGACAATGGCGGCCATCATAATCACGAACAATGACCAGTGCGGCAGGTTGGTCAGGATAATACCGGTGATCATCGGGTTTGCCGCCGCGCCGAGCCAGCCCAGCGCCTGAGCGGAGAAGTAGCTGGCTTTCATCCCCGGCGGGGCGATGTTGTCGATCAGCATGTATTCGCCTGGCGCATAGATAATCTCACCCAGCGTAAAGATGGCGGCAGCGATGCCCCAGTAAATCAGGTTTTCACCGGAGAGCATAAAGCCGGCCAACCCAACGATAAAGAACAGGGTTGCTGCGGTCATCAGCGGGCGAATGTTGCGGGCTGAGATCTTGCGGCCCAGGGCGTACTGCAGTGTCACCACCACGGCGGCGTTGACGGGCAGCACCACGGCGACCACCTTTTCGGCGAAATTACTGTCTGCATGCGCGGCCAGGACATACTGCGAAATGCAGGTTGCGAACGATCCGCCGACGTATGACGCGAGCAGGCCAGAGAGCGTGTACCAGAACAGAGCGCGGTCTTTCAGCAATACTGACGGCTGCCACGGCATCTTCTCCTCGGCGGTATCTAACGCCACGCTCTTTTGCACGAAGAAATGGATAAACCCCAGCGGCAGGGCGGCGCAGAAGGCCGCCAGCCAGAACGGGAGTTGCAGGCTGTACATCACCAGCAGGGTGCCAATCGGCGGCCCGATCGTCCAGCCAATATTCAGGAAGCTGTAGTTCAGCGAAAAAACGCGGGCTTTTTCACTTGAGGTCAGCACGTCGGAGAACCAGGCTTTCAGCACCGTCGAAAAAACGGAATAGGCGCAGTTGATCAGCGCAAAGAACAGCACCACCAGGGTGACGTTATCCACCAGCGGGATCGCCACAAATCCGGCGATAAAGGCCACAATCGCGATCAGCATGTAGCGTTTTTTATCGAACTTATCGGCCAGAATGCCAAATCCCAGGCTGAATACCACGCCAATGGTCAACGCAATCGTCAGGGCATAACCAATATTCTCGACGCTCATGCTATAGACGCGCGTGAGATAAATGGTCATAAACGGCAGCGTTGCCCCCCGACCGATAGTTAATAACAATGACGATGCCAGCAGCGCTGCGGTTGAGCGCCTGAGAGATGGTTTCATATTCCTGCCCGACAAATGCTTATGCTTTTTTATGTTGTGTTCTAAAAGGATTACCACGACATAAGGAGCTTGTATAGCGCCCAATTTATCCGTAAGTGCTTCGCCTGACTGCCAGAATTAATGATCTTCTCGCGGCGCAGTTTTTTCTGTTACCTTGAAGTGTTAACAAATAATTAATAATTCAGGGGCAGGGTATGACGCGTAAAGACGGGCTGCTGGCGTTGCTGGTGGTCGTAGTATGGGGACTCAATTTTGTGGTCATCAAGCTGGGGCTTCATAACATGCCTCCGCTCATGCTGGCCGGTTTGCGGTTTATGCTGGTTGCGTTCCCGGCCATCTTCTTTGTCGCCCGTCCTAAAATCCCCTTAAAACTGCTGCTGGGCTACGGTCTGACCATCAGCTTTGGCCAGTTCGCGTTTCTCTTCTGCGCCATCAAGTTCGGTATGCCGGCCGGTCTTGCCTCGCTGGTTTTACAGGCGCAGGCGTTCTTTACCATTATTCTCGGCGCGTTTGTGTTTGGCGAACGCCTGCAGGGTAAACAGCTGGCGGGCATTACGCTGGCGGTGTTTGGCGTGCTGGTGCTGATAGAGGCCAGTCTGAATGGACAACACGTGGCGCTGCTGGGCTTTATGCTGACGTTGGCGGCAGGGCTGAGCTGGGCCTGCGGGAATATCTTCAACAAGCTGATTATGCAGCATGAAGCACGTCCGCAGGTGATGTCCCTGGTGGTGTGGAGCGCCCTGATCCCCGTTTTACCGTTTATGGTCGCGGCGTGGATCCTGGATGGCCCTCAGGTCATGCTCAACAGCCTGGTTGAGATCGATCTGACCACCATCCTTTCTCTGGTCTATCTGGCCTTTGTCGCCACCATTGTGGGCTACGGGATCTGGGGCTCGCTGCTGGGCCGCTATGAAACCTGGCGCGTCGCGCCGTTATCCCTGCTGGTTCCGGTTGTGGGGCTTGCCAGTGCGACACTGTTGCTGGATGAAACGCTGAACGCGCTGCAGCTGCTGGGCGCAGTGCTGATCATGGCCGGGCTGTATATTAATGTCTTTGGCCTGCGCGTGCGTCGGGTGACGCGGGTAAGAAAGGCATAAAAAAAGCCCCGCGTCTGCGGGGCAAAAACGAATCAGAGGCCGTGCTGATTATAATAAGGCACGCCTAATTCGTCGGATTTGTCGCTACCAGCACCCATATGGTTGAAATCATAAGGCGTCTGGTCATGTGCTGACGGCAAAATCATCGTATCAGGATTATTTTGCTGCGTTGCACGAGGGGTTTGCTCCGCGAAGGTCTGGCTGGAGAACAGCACCAGCAAGGCGAGGGCGGCGGAGGCGGTAACTTTCATGATTTCCTCGGTTACGTCTGTTACAGGCGATGATTAACTACAGTGTTTTAACGGATACAGGTATCGGGATTCACCCGGCACGCTGGTGATTCGGTACTTATGAGGCGGCACGTCAAAATAGTTCTTGAACGTACGCGTCAGGGTTTGTTGCGATTCAAATCCGTAACGCTCCGCCAGGTAAAGGATCGGCTCATTGCTTTCTTTCAGCTTCTGGGCAATTTCCGTCAGCTTGCGGCTGCGAATGTATTGACCTAATGAATGGCCGGTCTCTTTTTTGAACATCCGTTGCAGGTGCCATTTGGAGTAACCTGAACGCTCTGACACTTTTTCAAGGGAGAGCGGCGATTCCAGGTTATCTTCGATCCAGTCCAAAATGCTATGAATGGTGATAGCGTCAGTATTGCGTCTGGACATCGTCATACCTCTTTTTCTGTTTACGGCAGTATTTTCTTCAGCAAAAGCTCAAGGGTTGCCACTTCATCTGCCGTTAAGTTTTTTGTTAGTTCCTGATGCAGTGTTTGTCCTACTAATTGATGACATTGCTCGCACATGTCCGCGCCATCGCTGGTCAGCTTCACCAGTACGCCGCGTTTGTCATTCGGGTTAGGGCTTCGTTCTATCCATCCTTTGCAGACGAGACGATCGAGCATGCGGGTTAACGCACCCAGATCGACAGAGAGCACCTTTTTCAGCTCAACCGGTGTGATACACACTTCGCAGCGAATGGAACACAGCACTTTGAACTGTGTCGCGGTGATATCCAGCGGTGACAGATAGTCGTTGAGCAGGCGATCTTTTTTCTGATTTACCATATGAATAAGACGACCCAGCGGAACAACGTCGTTAAAGATATCACTGGTGCTTTTCACAATGGTTGCCCTGGCAAGTAGTTAGTCACGGCAGATATTATTGCTCAGGCAAGTATAAGTCAACTGAATGAATTAGCCGATGCCACGAATTGCTAAAACGTTTCATGAACTATTTTTGAGGTCTTTCAAATCAGATAGATAACTGTCAGTTATCATTTCTGGAGGAAAATAATCGTTACGTTGCGCCCATGGCTGAATGTCACACTTTCACCCTATAATTGCTGTGTTAAATATGGATAAGGACAACAACGCACTATGTTGGATTTAATAAAAGCAATCAGCCTTGGGCTGGTGGTCTTGCTGCCGTTGGCTAACCCGTTAACGACGGTGGCGCTGTTCCTCGGGCTGGCAGGGAATATGAACAGCGCCGAGCGCAACCATCAGTCGATGATGGCCTCGGTGTATGTGTTTGCCATCATGATGGTGGCCTACTATGCCGGACAGGTGGTGATGAACACCTTTGGGATTTCCATCCCTGGCCTGCGTATCGCCGGGGGGCTGATTGTGGCCTTTATCGGTTTCCGCATGCTGTTCCCGGCGCAAAAGGCCCATGAGTCGCCGGAGGCGGTTAGCAAATCCGAAGAGCTGGAAACCGAACCGAGTGCGAATATTGCGTTTGTGCCGATTGCCATGCCGAGCACGGCGGGGCCGGGTACCATTGCGATGATCATCAGCTCCGCGTCGACGGTGCGCGACAGCGCAACCTTCCCTGACTGGGTGCTGACGGTTGCACCGCCGCTGATTTTTGCGATTATCGGGGTTATCGTGTGGGCGTCACTGCGCAGCTCCGGCGCCATTATGCGCTGGGTAGGCAAGGGCGGTATCGAGGCGATTTCCCGTCTGATGGGCTTCTTGCTGGTCTGTATGGGCGTGCAGTTTATTATTAACGGCGTGCTGGAAATTATTAAGACCTATCACTGATGTCTTGCCCGGCGGCGCTTCGCTTGCACGGGCCTACGGGTTTTGTAGGCCGGGTAAGGCGAAGCCGCCACCCGGCAAGAAGGCTCACCCATGCTGCCCCTGTTCCTCCAGCGCCACCGGCCATTTACGGAAGATGAGCACTGACCAGATAAGTGCCACCAGTGCCGGAATGGCACCCAGATAGCCAATCGCCGACATCGACACGTGCAGGCTGACCTGATTTCCCACCAGCGCCCCCGCGCCAATACCCAGATTGAAAATCCCGGAAAACAGCGACATCGCCACGTCCGTCGCATCCGGTGCCAGAGCCAGCACTTTCACCTGCATGCCCAGGCCAATAACCATGATCGCCACGCCCCAGAACAGGCTGAGGATCGCCAGATGGCTCTCGCTGCCCGCGGCGGGCATCAGCAGCAGCAGGCAGGCCAGCAGCAGGCCGATGGCGCTGCTCACCAGCAGGGAGGCATGCCGGTTACCCAGCTTACCAAACAGCACGCTGCCAATTATGCCCGCTCCGCCGAGGATCAGCAGTAAAACGGTGGCAAAGTTCGCGCTAAAGCCTGCCACAACCTGCACAAACGGTTCAATGTAGCTGTACGCCGTGTAATGGGCCGTCACCACGATGGCGGTCAGCAGGTAGATGCTCAGCAGCGCAGGGCGGCGCATCAGCAGCGGCAGGCTTTTCAGCGAGCCGGAATGCTCGCTGGGCAGCGCGGGCAGCAGTTTTATCAGGCACACCAGGGTAATCAGCGCGCCCATGCCGATGGCGAAGAAGGTGGTACGCCAGCCGAAGTATTGCCCCACGATGCGGCCAATCGGCAGACCCAGCACCATCGCCAGCGCGGTGCCGGTGGCCAGCAGGCTCAGCGCCTGAGCGCGTTTACCCGCTGGCGCCAGGCGAATAGCCAGCGACGCGGTGATCGACCAGAACACCGCATGGGCAAAGGCAATACCGACGCGGCTAATGACCAGCACCGTAAAATTCCACGCCATAAACGACAGGACATGGCTGGCAATGAACAGCACGAACAGACCGATCAGCAGCTTGCGCCGCTCTATCTGGCTGGTCAGCAGCATAAACGGCAAGGACATCAGCGCCACCACCCAGGCGTAGATGGTCAACATAATGCCCACCTGAGCCGTTTCCATCTGGAAACTTTCAGCGATGTCAGACAACAGCCCAACCGGAACAAATTCTGTGGTGTTAAAAATAAACGCGGCAATGGCCAGCGTGACCACGCGTAGCCACGCAACCTTGCGGGAAACTGTGTTCGTTGTCATAGGGATGTCGGAGATTCGTTGCTGAAAAGAAGAGGAGACGATCTTAAAACGTCGAACGGCGAAAACTCAACCATTATGTGATGCAGATCTCAATATTTACCTTATGAAAGCGGTAGCCGGGAACGCTGTTTTCATTGAATATAAAAGAACAACACAATAAAAACAGGCGGTAAGACAATGCAGGAGATTGATTTTTATCTGGTCAATGCGTTCAGCGATACATCATTTGGAGGCAACCCTGCCGCCGTTTGTCCGCTGAAAGCGTGGTTACCCGATGAGACCTTACTGAAACTGGCGCAGCAGCATAACCAGTCAGAGACGGCCTTTTTCGTCTGCAGTAAAGGCGGCATTGAGCTACGCTGGTTTACCACGCTGACCGAAGTCAATCTCTGCGGTCATGCTACGCTCGCGGCGGCGCACGTCCTGTTTACTGAACTGGATTACCCTGATTCGCGGATCCACTTTGATACCGCGTCTGGCCGCCTGACGGTCAGCCGGGAAGGAGAGTGGATGACGCTGGACTTCCCGGCATGCCCTACCCAGGAAGAGACGCCCCCGCCGGAGATGCTCTCGGCGTTGGGCATCAGCCGCTACGTTGAAGCCCGTAAAGGGCGCGCCTGGCTGATTGTTCTGGACAATCGCCAGCAGGTTGAAGCCCTCACGCCAGACATTTCGGCGATGACGCCAGGCGAACATAAAGTGAGCGTTACGGCGCGGGGTGAGGATGAATACGATTTTGTCAGCCGCTTTTTCTCCCCGGGGGTATCCGTCCCGGAAGACCCGGTCACCGGCTCCGCACACACGATGCTGATCCCGTACTGGAGCGAAAAGCTGGGCAAAACGACGATGTTTGCCCGCCAGGTTTCAGCGCGAGGCGGCGATGTGCGCTGTGAGCTGAAAGGAGCGCGCGTGCTGATGGGCGGGCAGGCCACACTTTATCTGAAAGGCACAGTTTTTCTGCGCTAAATAGCCATAACAAGAGAGGAAGAGACAATGCAGGAAATTGATTTTTATCTGGTGGATGCCTTCAGCGACAAAACCTTTGGCGGCAACGCCGCAGCGGTATGTCCTCTGCAAGAGTGGTTGCCGGACGAGACGCTGCTCAAAATGGCGCAGCAGCATAACCAGTCGGAGACCGCCTTTTTCGTGCGCACCGACGGTGGGTATGAACTGCGCTGGTTTACCACGCTGGGTGAAATTAACCTCTGCGGTCATGCTACGCTGGCTGCATCACACGTCATTTTCGAATACCTTGATTATCCGCATACCGAGATCACCTTCACCACGCGCTTTGTCGGCGAGCTGACCGTCAAACGCAGCGGCGACTGGCTGACGCTGAACTTCCCCGCGTGGTCGACGGAAGTCGTCGAAAACTCACCAGAGGTGCTGTTTAGCGCGCTGGGCATTACCGGGGCGAAAGAGGTGCGCGCCGGTCGCGATTACATGGTCGTGCTGGAGAGTCAGCAGCAGGTGGAAGCGTTAACGCCGGATATTGGGGCGATGCTTCCGCTGGATAAAATGGTCTGCGTGACGGCGCCGGGAGACCAGTATGACTTCGTCAGCCGCTTCTTCTGCCCGGGGGAAGGGGTGCCGGAAGATCCGGTCACCGGATCCGCTCACAGCATGCTGATCCCGTACTGGAGCGAAAAGCTGGGTAAAACATCACTGAACGCCCGCCAGGTGTCGTACCGTGGCGGGGATCTGCGCTGCGAACTGAAGGGCGACCGGGTGCTGATTGGCGGCCAGGCTACCCTGTACCTGAAAGGGCGTATCTTCCTGCGCTAGCTGAGTGAGGCGCCGCCGCATATCACCATCTCCTGGCCGGTGATGGCGGCGGCGTCGTCGCTAAGCAAGAAATTCACCAGTCCCGCCACCTCTTCTGGCGCGATGAGACGCCCGATTGGCGGACATTTGGGCGGTGAAGTTTCTCTCCCCGGCGCGCTGAGCATCGGCGTTTGGGTGGCGCCTGGCGCGACCACGTTAGCGGTTATCCCGCGCGGAGCCAGTTCCGCCGCCCAGCTTCTGACCATCCCCACCATCGCCGCTTTGCTGGCAACATACTGCGATCGTCCTGCTGCACCGCGGGAGGTTCTGCTGCCTATCGCCACCAACCGTCCACCCGGAGCCATTGCGGGCGCAAAATGGTTAAACAACGCCTCACAGGCCAGGACGTGGAGCTGCCACAGTGACGCGCTAACGCGGCTTTCCAGCTGGCCCAGCGGCGCGGCGGCCATCATCCCGGCGGCATGGATCACCGCCCGGGGCGTGGCGATGGTGTGCAGGGCGTTGCTTAGCGCGCCCTGGTCGGTAATATCAACACGAAGGCAGGTGAAGCCCGGGGTATCCGGCATCACGGCCCGTCGGCTGAGCCCGGTGACCTGCCAGCCCTCCGCCAGCAAACGCTTAACGATAGCTTCACCAATTCCGGAGCTGGCTCCGGTG
The DNA here is from genome assembly GCF_004402045.1 of Lelliottia nimipressuralis. Taxonomy (GTDB): domain Bacteria; phylum Pseudomonadota; class Gammaproteobacteria; order Enterobacterales; family Enterobacteriaceae; genus Enterobacter; species Enterobacter chinensis. Next base: position 622,540 of record NZ_SOMG01000030.1, read on the forward strand.
ACGACGGCGTGACGCATGTCAGACCTCCAGCATCGCGCGCGGAATTTTAAACACCGCTTTGCGCAAGGTCATCGGTGCCTCTGCGGCGCACAGTGCCTGGTGAGGTTCACCGGGACAAAAGACCGCAAAGTCGCCTGCGGCCAGGCGGATCCTCACGCTGTGCCCGGCTGATGAAGCAATAAAGAGATCCGGTTTACGCTCTTCGTCACCCGGCCTGCCTGCGGGAAGCGCGCCAGCGTAAATATGCTCTTCACCGGCTAATACGATTTGGATATCCGCCCACTGATGATGATACTCCGTGTGCCGCTCGGCGCGCGGCTGGGTTTGCGCCGGGCCGACGTGGCAAAACCATGGCGCATCGTCTGGCTGCCAGCGCCCGTCATCGCGTTCGCTGAGCGCCTTAAGCGTGCAGTCAGGGCGCGAAAGCAGGGCGTACAGCGCGGGCGGTAGCCCTGCCAGCGGCAGGGCGTTGAGATGTCCGATAATCATACTGGCTCCTTGATCCATTCTGGCGTCACCCGCACGTATTTGATGGCCTGACGGAAATACGTATACGCGATATGCAGATCCCCTTCAGGTCCCTGCTTGATGCTGGGATAGGAGAATTCGCGATTGAGCTTTTCCAGGGAGTTGTTGGTCATACAGTAGCCATCCCCCTCGTCCAGATGACGTTGCCACGGCCAGCTTTTCCCGCCGTCCGGCGAAATGGCGACCGTCATCGGGGCGCGCGGTGCGCCCCAGAAGGCAGCCCGACCGTCGGTGACAACCGGCTCTTTACGACCGTCACCATCGTCAATTTCATCGTATAGCGAGGCGCGACGTTCCCGCGCGCCGGCGGCGCTCATGGCGTTAAAGACAAGCGCCAGCTCACCGCTCGCAAGCGTGGTCACCTGGATAGACGAGTTGTTATTGGGTAACTCCGTGGGCTCCGGTACGGACCAGCTTTCACCGTTATCGGTTGACTGGCTGTAATAAATATTGTCCGCCCAGCGGCTGCGGAACAGCGCCACCAGGGTGCCGTTACTGAGCGGGGTGATGTTCATATGGACGCAGCCCAGGCTGTCCGGCACCTCGACATCGCGCCACGTTTTGCCGCCGTCTCCGGAGATTTTTACCGCGCTGATGTCATCGTTGCCGACCCATTTCTCGCCCGGCCGCGTGCGGCAGTAAAACACCGGCAGCAGCCAGCTGCCGTTGTCCAGCACAACAATCGGCTGGCGGATAAACGTGCCCGGTTTATCAAGCAGGGTCGCGATGTCCCCCCAGGTTTTACCCAGGTCCCGGGACTGGCGATAGCGCACAATGGCCGTGTCCTGATTACCCGAGATTTGCGCGGTCCACAGCAGCCACAGCACGTTGTCCGGGGCCAGGAACAGAACCGGGTTTTGTTCGGAACGCGTGGCATCGTCCGACAGTTTTACCGCATCGCTCCACTGCTGGCTGCCCGGCTTCAGGCGTGAACCCCATACGGAGATATCCGCAATGCCTTCCTGAGTTCCCCCAAACCAGACGCACATCAGCGAGCCGTCCGGCAGCGGCAGTAGATTCGCCGCGTGGTTTTGTGGGCAAGAGGAAGGCAGCATGGCGGCCTTAACGTGAGCATCCTGTTGCGGGCGAATAATCCCGTCGCGGGTTATGGTTACAGACATATCAGACTCCATTATTTTCAACGGGGGTTGGCGCTTTACCCTGCGCTTTTCCAGGAATGAGACGGTCGATCGCCATGATGACGGCTGGGGTTACCAGGGCGACGTACATATTGTTGATGCCGAAAGGATCGCCCAGCAGATACCAGACGGAGGTCACGACGCAGGCACCAATCAGGCCCGCATTGGCACCGCGGGTGCTGCGGAAGAACGGGGCGTAAAACGCGATAACGGCCACCACTGAAATCGACAGGCGAATGGCGCGGGTAAAGAACGAGAGCTTCAGTACTTCAGGCACCAGCAGAACAAAAATCAGCGGCAGGAAGCCAATCAGCAGGGAGATCCAGCGGGTGGCTTTAAACTCCTGCTCGGGCGTCGGGTTGCGCATCGGCACGTAAAAGTCTTTTACCACCAGGGAGGCGATGGCCAGCGCAACGGTACTGACGCTGACGAAGATGGACGCCACCAGAGAGGTGGTCACCACGCCAGCCAGCCACGGGTTCATATCCTGCAGGAAAATCGGCATCGCATAGAGGCTGTCGATCTCCGGGTGCAGGTATTTTGCCGCCACGCCAATCACCGCGATGGCCAGCGCAATCGGCAGGCAGAAGAAGAAGGCGACCCAGGTGGAACGCTTAGCGGATTTCACGTCTTTGGTGGAGGAAATCGCCTGAATGACAAACTGGGTACAGAATATGGAGCCGATGGTGCCAATGAGCCACGCGAAAATAGTCGTCGCGCCGATGTTGCCATCCCAGGTCCAGTAGAAGTCCGGCATGTTTTCAATCATCGGCGTAAAACCGCCGGTTTTCGACAGCGCAAAGCCCATAATGGCGAGGATGCCGAAGTATTTCAGCGCGCTGTGCAGCACCGTAACCCAGGCCACGCCCTTCATGCCGCCAAAGGCAAAATAGAAGGTACTGACAATGGCCGTAATGAAAGCGGCAACAGGAAGATTCACTTTCAATACCGTGGAAATGGCCGCTGCGCCGCTAACGTAATTCCCCACGTTAACCAGCAGAAGGGCGTAAATCATGATGATGGAGATAATGTTTTTGGTGCTGTTACCGTATTTTTCAGCAATCGCACCCGAGATGGTGATTTTCCCGGTGTTGTATATGCGCTTTACCAGCAACAGGCCAAAGAGCGGGAAGCCAATCGCGGCCCCGATAACGGACCATGACGCGGCAAACCCGCCTTCAAACGCCGCCTGCGCGGTGCCGATGGTGGATTTAGCGCCAATATACTCGGACATCAACAGGATCCCGACGATAAACGCCGGCATCGCGCGGGAGCCTTCCATAAAGTCCCCGGAGTTTTTACTGCGGATCCGGAAGGTCAGCCAGGTGGTGAACAGGATGTAGGCAATGACTATGCCCACAATAATCAGGGTATCTTCAGCGGTAAAATTATTCATCTTTGCCTCTCTTCAGGGCGAGTGAATCCTGGGCACCTCAGGCACCCGGTATTCTTATGGACGAAACCAACGCCGGTTAGTTCAGTGACGTTGTCACTATTCGACGTATCTCTGCAAGCTGCTTATCGTTAAACGCCACGGCATAGCGGCTTTCGCCGACCTCTTCTCCCATAATCTGCAGCGCTTTTTTGACGGCGGCAGGCGAAAACGCCACGTTGTACAGATCTGTGCGCAGCTGCGTGACGCTCTCCTGCGCCAGCCGGGAACCTTCGATATCACCCGCGTTAAAGCGTGACCAGATGGCGTTGATGGCCGCTGGCGCCACGTTCGCCAGCCCGGAAATACAGGCCGAACAGCCGTCGACGAAACACTGGTGGATCAGTGAATCCGGACCGTTCAGCACGTCGAACCCGTCAATGTCGCTTACCGCATTGAGGAATCCGCGCAGGCTCTCGTAACTTCCTGCGCTGTCTTTAATACCGATGATGTTGGGATGCCCGGCCAGCGTGCGTACGGTCGCGGGCTCTATGGTGTTGCCGGTACGCGCCGGAATGTTGTACAGAAATACCGGCACGTCCAGCGCGTCGGCGATAGCGGTGTAGTGTGCAACAAGTTCAGCCTGTTTCAGCGGAACGAAGTAAGGGGTAATGACGGAAACGGCATCGACGCCCAGCATGGCGATCTGTTTCCCCAGACGGATGGTTTCGCGGGTTGAGATCTCCCCAATGTGCGCCACGACCGGCGCGCGCCCGGCAACCGCCTCCACACAGGTACGGGTGACGGCGATTTTTTCCTCTTCGTTCAGCACGAAGAACTCGCCGTTTGTGCCGCCGCAGAAAATGCCGTTGCCCGCGCTGAGCTGACGTTCGAGCTGTCGTTTAAGACCCGACAGATTCAGCGCGCCTTCCGTGTCAAAGGGGGTCACGATGGCCGTCAGCACGCCCCTGATTGTGTTACGCATTTCTCACTCCTTCGATATTAATGTTGGGGGAACAGCGTCCGGTAAATTGCCTGCACCTCGTCGTGGTTGACCTGGTAAGGGGCGTTGTTCATTAACCGTTTAACGTTAAGGGCCGCATCGCTCAGTGCGGCGATGTCCTCGCGTGGGACACCCAGCGTCTCCAGGTTGTCCGGCAGGTTGAGCCTGCGCACCAGCGCGGCAAAGTATTCCACCAGCGCGTGGGATTTATCTTCGTCTGATAGCGTCGTCTCCGCGCCGGGCACCAAATTCCAGACTTGCGCAAATTTCGTCACGCAGTGGGGACGAACCACGCGCATGCAGGGCGCCAGGAGAATGGCGTTGGCGACGCCGTGCGGCAGGTGATATTTGCCGCCGAGCGGATAGGAAAGGGCGTGAACCAGATGCGTGCCGGCGTGCGCAATGGCGACCCCGCCGTAGTAAGACGCCCACAGCATCTCCAGCTTCGCCATCAGATTGCCCGGTTCGGCGCAGGCCGTTTCAATGTTGTTGAGCAGCTTAGACAGGCCCATCAGCGCGGCGTTATCGCTGACCGGGTTGGCGACCGTTGAGGTGAAACACTCTATCAGATGGCACAGGGCATCAATCCCGGTGGATGAGGCAATGTGCGCGGGCATGCTGGTCGTCAGCTCCGGCAGCAGGGCGACGTAATCGGGCAGCAGCACGGGGGAGATAATGCCCACTTTCGTGTTTTGCTCCGGTATGGCCAGAATGGCATTCGGCGTCGCTTCCGAACCGGTTCCGGCAGTAGCCGGGATCAGCAACGAGGAGATACGCGCCACGGGTTTTGTTCCCGCCAGCAGGCTGTCCAGCCCCGGTGACTGCGGGTGGCAAAGCACCGAAAGCAGTTTGGCTACATCCAGTACGCTCCCCCCACCGAGCCCGACGACCAGACCAAACGTTCCCGTTAACCCGGCGAGCAGCTGGCTCACATCATGGTGGGAGGGTTCAGGCGGCACCGTGTCAATAATCGTGACGCGGCGGTTGTCCTCTTCGAGGATCGCGCGGATCTGCTTCGCCGCCTCCAGACGCGCAATATTGCCGTCCGTCACCAGCAAGAGCTGCGTTTTATCAGTCAGTAACGGCCTGATGGCGGCGATAGCATTCGCGCCGCTAATAATGGTGCTGTTGATCGTACCCAAACTTTTCTCCTGTCTCTGTGCCCATGATTGATTTCGCTCAAATAAGACGCTTCATGGTCATCGTGTGGCTAAATTTATAATTTATTCGCAAACTGATTAACTTGATCTTGCTCACATATAATCAATCATGATTGAATATAATCATTAACAGGAAAGGCGAACCCGGAGTGGGGATGAAAGTGAACAATCTGTACAGAGAGGTCGTGGTCGTCGCAGATGACTTTACCGGCGCTAACGATGCCGGCGTCAGCCTGGCGCTGTGCGGCAAAAAAGTCAGCGTGGCGTTTCATACGCCTTTTACCCAGCCGACCGATGCGCTGATCGTCAATACCGATTCCCGGGCGCTGCGGGCATCGCAGGCGGCGGAAAAGGTGGCCGCTCTCGGGGCGGATATCGCAAATGCCCGCTGGCTCATCAAAAAGATGGATTCCACGCTGCGCGGCAACGCGGGGGCTGAGTCACAGGCCCTGAAGGCATTAAGCGGCAAGCGACAGGTGATTGTTGCCCCGGCATATCCTGCGGCAGGGCGCATCACGCGGCACGGCAGGTGTCTGGTAAACGGCATTCCGGTTAATGAAACCGAATTTGCCAGCGATCCCAAAACGCCCGTCCCGTCTGCCGCTATTGCTGACCTGTTTACCGACGTGAGCGTTAAAAACGTGACCGTGAGGACGCTGACAGCCGAACTGGCGCAGGGAACGGAGTGGCTCATCGTTGATTCACAGACCGACGAGGAGCTGGACGCCATTATCGCCGCCGCGCTGGGCTGCGCGCAGACGCCGCTGCTGGTGGGCTCGGCCGGGCTGTGCGATGCGCTGGCCCGTCATCTGGCCCCGGCCCGACACAAACAGCTGCTTGCCGTGGTGGGCTCAATGAGTGAGATCGCTCAACAACAAATTACGCGGGCTAAAGGTATGACGGGCGTCTCGTCGGTATTCATCAATGTGAATGACGCGCTGCGCGGCGACGCGGACGGGTATCTCGAACAGATTGCGCAGGTGCTTCAGGCTGGCCATCACTGCATTGTGCATACCTGCGCGGGCCAGGAGGCTCGACATCAGGTGGAGCAACTCTGTCAGCTGCATCACGTCACCCGCGCAGGCCTGGGCGAAAAAATCTGTACGTTTTTAGGCGAATTAACCCGACAGGTGCTTGCGGTGCACGAGCCGGACGCGCTGTACGTCTCCGGAGGCGATGTGGCGATGGCTGTCGCCAGGGCACTTGATGCCCGCGGGTTTGAAATTACCGGATGCATCGCACAGTGCGTACCGGTCGGACAATTTCTGGGTTGTAGCTGGCAGCGGCCGGTAATGACCAAAGCAGGGGGCTTCGGAAAGGAAGAGACGCTGCTTGAGGTTTTGCATTTTATCGAGGAGAGACTGAGTGACTAAAATCATCGCTGTAACCATGGGTGACCCGGCCGGCATTGGCCCGGAAATCATTATCAAATCCCTCACCGGGGGCGAGCTGTCAGGGGCGCCTGTCGTGGTGGTGGGCTGCGCCAGAACGCTGCAGCGGGTGCTGGAGAAAGGGATCGCCGGGCAGGCGGATATGCGTATTATCGACGCGGTGAGCGACGCGCATTTTGCCCCGGGCGTGATTAACGTGCTTGACGAACCGCTTGCGGATCCTGATGCACTAAAGCCGGGCGTCGTGCAGGCTGCGGCAGGGGATCTGGCCTATCGCTGCGTGAAGCGTGCCACCGAACTGGCGATGGCGGGCAAGGTGAAGGCTATCGCGACGGCGCCGCTGAATAAAGAGGCACTGCACCTTGCCGGTCACCTTTATCCCGGGCATACCGAGCTGCTGGCGCACCTGACCAACAGCAAAGATTACGCCATGGTGCTGTATACCGATAAGCTTAAGGTGATTCACATCACCACCCACATTGCGCTGCGCAAATTCCTTGATACGCTCAATCAGGATCGGGTAAAAACCGTGATTGGCATTGCGGATAGCTTCCTGAAACGCGTCGGGTTCGAGCATCCTCGCATTGCCGTTGCCGGCGTCAACCCGCATGCGGGGGAGAACGGCCTGTTTGGTGATGAAGAGATCAAGATTGTCGGCCCGGCCGTTAAGGCGATGAAAGCGCAGGGGTTAAACGTCACCGGACCGTGTCCGCCGGATACGGTATTTATGCAATGTCACGAAGGAATGTATGACATGGTCGTTGCGATGTATCACGATCAGGGGCATATTCCGCTAAAATTACTCGGCTTTTACGACGGGGTGAATATCACCGCCGGCTTGCCGTTTATCCGTACCTCAGCAGACCACGGAACCGCGTTCGATATTGCATGGACCGGTAAAGCCAAGTCTGAGAGCATGACGGTGTCTATTCAGTTGGCTATGCAAATCACACGGGAATGATATGAAGGGATATAACCGGTTAGAGCAGATAATGGATTACCTGAAAGGGCACAATCTGGTGACGGTGGATCAGCTGGTGGCGATTACCGATGCCTCGCCAGCGACGATTCGTCGGGATTTGATCAAGCTCGATCAGGAAGGGGTGATCAGCCGTACCCATGGCGGGGTCACTCTCAACCGGTTTATTCCTTCCCAGCCCACGACGCATGAAAAAAAGCAGCGCAGCCTGGCGGAAAAGCACGCTATCGCCAGCGCGGCCGCGAGCTTTGTTAAAGCAGGTGACGCCATTGTGCTCGATGCCGGTACCACGATGATTGAACTCGCGCGTCAGCTGACGCATCTGCCGCTTCGCGTCATCACCAGCGACCTGCACATCGCGCTGTTTCTCTCGGAGTTCCGCCAGATTGAGGTGACGATTATCGGCGGACGTATCGATGATTCGAGCCAGTCCTGCATCGGTGAACACGGGCGTCGCTTGCTACAAAACGTGTGGCCGGACGTGGCTTTTGTCAGCTGTAACGGATGGGATATCACCCGCGGCATAACGTCGCCAACGGAAGAGAAGGCCGCGCTGAAGCGTGATTTACTTGCCAATGCAAAACGTCGCGTGCTGCTGGCGGACAGCTCCAAGTACGGTGCCTGGTCGTTGTTTAACGTGGCGCATCTTAATTCGCTCACGGATATTGTCACCGACAGCAGACTGGATGAGACGACGCAGGCGCAGCTTCGGGAGCTGGATATCCCGCTGACGCTGGCGTCATGACATAAGTTAATACTATGAAGCACCCCGGCAGGCCTGCGCTATGTTCAAATTTAGTCTCAAAAAAAAAGCAAGGAGCCTGCCATGTATTCCATTACCTCTGAATCTGCACGTCACCCGGACATTCTCAAACTGATCGCGGCGCTTGACCGCTACCAGAGCGAGCTCTATCCCGCCGAAAGCAATCATCTGCTCGACCTGGCTGCGCTGCCGGAAGCCTCGCTTATCCTGATGGTCATTCGCGACCAGCAGCTTCAGGCGGTCGGCTGTGGGGCCATTGTGCTCAACGGCGACGGAACGGGGGAGATGAAGCGGGTCTATATCGACCCGGCTCATCGGGGGCAACATCTCGGCGAAACGCTGCTGGCCGCCCTGGAAGATGAGGCCCTGAGCCGTCATTGCCATACGGTACGGCTGGAGACGGGCATCAAACAGCGCGCCGCGGTTCGTCTTTACGAACAGTGCGGATACGAAATGCGCCCGGCGTTTGCCCCGTACGTTGACGATCCGCTCAGCCTGTTTATGGAGAAGGCGCTGGTTGAAGACGTTCGTTTAGCAGCGCTATAAAGGCTTCCAGCTGGCGGGTCATCGCCCCACGGCGCCACACCAGCCAGGTGGTGAGCCAGCGCCAGTTTTCCGCCAGCGGCCAGGATTCAACCTGATGGTGTCCCGGCATACTCTCCAGCATTGAGCGCGGCATCAGTGCGATGCCCGCACCCGCGATGACGCAGGCGAGCATGCCGTGATAGGACTCCATCTCATGAATGCGGCCGGGCGTGGCTCTGTCCGCATGAAACCAGCTCTCCAGATGTCGACGGTACGAACAGTTTGCGCGAAAGGCGTAAACGTCGCTGCCGCTGACCTGCGTGGCGCGTGAGATTTCCGCCTGACCGGCAGGCGTGACCAGCATCATCTCTTCCCGGTAGACCGGCATACCCTCCAGCTCCGGGTGCGACAGAGGCCCGTCAACAAAGGCGGCGCTTAAGGTTCCCTCCAGCACGCCGTCAATCATCGTCCCGGATGGCCCGGTAGAAAGGGCAAACTGAATGCGCGGATAGCGCTGGTTAAACAGCGCCAGCGTTTCGGGGATGCGCACCGCGGCGGTGCTCTCCAGCGCGCCGAGGGCAAATAACCCCTGCGGCTCATCGCCCGCCACGACCATGCGCGCTTCATCCACCAGCGCCAGGATCTGCCTGCTGTAGCGCAGGAAGTTATGCCCGGCGGGGGATAAACGCAAACGCTGGTTCTCCCGAATAAACAGCTCAACGCCCAGGTCAGCTTCCAGCTGGCGGATGCGGGTCGTCAGATTGGACGGCACGCGATGCACCTTCTGCGCCGCCTGGGTGATGCTGCCCGTCTGCGCGACGGCGTTAAACATTTCAAGCTGGGTTAGGTCCATAGTATTCTCGTTTCGTGAACAAGGTGGTTAGTATTATTCATTTTTAAGAAATAGCAGAGTGGGCCACAATCAATCAACCGAAATACGTGGAGAACAACATGACTTATTCATCTGCTACACATGCCCTCTCTGTTAACCCGGCAACGGGTGAAACCCTCGCCGCGTATCCGTGGGCAACGCCTGCCGACGTTGAGCGCGCCATTTCGCAGTCCGACGCGGGGTATCGCCAGTGGCGGCGCGAAAGCGTTTCCCACCGGGCGCAAAAGCTGCGCGATCTCGGCGCAGCGCTGCGAAACCGCGCTGAAGAGATGGCGCAGACGATCTCCCGAGAAATGGGAAAACCCATCCTGCAGGCGCGGGCGGAAGTGGCAAAATCCGCCGCGCTGTGCGACTGGTATGCCGAGCACGGCCCGGCGATGCTGCGCGCGGAACCCACGCTGGTGGAAAACCACAATGCGGTGATTGAATACCGTCCTCTGGGGCCGATTCTCGCGGTGATGCCGTGGAACTTCCCGCTCTGGCAGGTGCTGCGCGGGGCGGTGCCCATCCTGCTGGCGGGAAACAGTTATCTGCTCAAACATGCACCAAACGTGCTCGGTTCGGCCGAACTGATTGCGCAGATAGCGGCTGACGCCGGTATTCCAGCCGGCGTTTTCGGCTGGGTTAATGCCACTAATGACGGCGTCAGCCAGGCAATTAACGATAGCCGTATTGCGGCGGTGACCGTCACCGGCAGCGTGCGTGCCGGTGCGGCGATTGGCGCTCAGGCCGGGGCTGCGCTGAAAAAATGCGTGCTTGAACTGGGTGGCTCCGATCCGTTTATCGTTCTCAACGATGCCGACCTCGATCTTGCCGTGAAGGCTGCGGTGGCGGGGCGCTACCAGAATACCGGGCAGGTATGCGCCGCGGCAAAACGCTTCATTGTGGAGGAGGGTATCGCGGAGTCCTTTACCCAACGATTTGTCGAGGCTGTTTCTGCGCTGAAGCTCGGCGCACCGGATCGGGAAGAGAACTTTATTGGCCCGATGGCGCGTTTTGACCTGCGCGATGAACTGCATCAGCAGGTGCAGGTCACTCTGGCAGAAGGGGCAACGCTGCTGCTGGGCGGGGAGAAGATCAGCGGAGAGGGCAATTACTACGCGCCAACCGTACTGTCGAACGTCACCCCGTCGATGACGGCGTTCCGCCAGGAACTGTTTGGTCCGGTCGCGGCCATTACGGTCGCGAAAGACGCAGAGCACGCCCTGACGCTTGCAAACGACAGCGACTTTGGCCTGTCTGCCACCGTCTTTACCGCTGACGCAGCGCTTGCGGATAAATTCTCCCGCGAACTGGAGTGCGGCGGCGTGTTTATCAACGGCTTTAGCGCCAGCGATGCACGCGTGGCCTTCGGTGGCGTGAAGAAAAGCGGTTTTGGCCGCGAGCTTTCCCACTTTGGGCTGCACGAGTTCTGCAACGTGCAGACGGTGTGGAAGGATCGCGTGTAATTTTTTCGGCCCTCATCTCGAGGGCCGTTGTCATTTCTCTGCAATGGTTCTGTCATTTTCATTTCGTAGACTCCCACGCGTCTAACGCATTGTTAATGAAGAAAATCATGAACCTAACGCAAATTTTTCGCCGTATTGCGCAGCGTCTTACCCCTCGTCAATTTGGCCTGCTGACGGGTATCTTTTGTATTATTGGCCTTTTCTCCGCGCTGCAGCTCTCCTCGTCATTCCTGCTTAACGCCTCCCTGAACGAAGCCCAGCGCAACGAGCAGCACAATCTGCTGGCCTGGCAGCAGCAGAGCAAGCTGGATCTGGCCCGTGTGTCTCTGCTGGCCGCAAGCGATCTGCTTAACCGCTCCGGCGTCTGGTTTATGCAGGATAAAGAGACCGGCTCCGACGGAAGCTGGCACAGCCTGATGGATGAGGCGCAAAAGGCGCTGACGGTTTCTCAGCAGGCGTGGAAGGCCTGGCTGGCGCTGAACCCGCCGAAAGACGATGCTCTGGTGAACAGCTATCAGCTTTTCTACGGCGCGATCGAGGAGCAGGCGGAAGGGCTGATTAAAACCAACACCATCGACGCTTTTTTTGCCGTACCGTCTCAGGCTTTTCAGACTGATTTTAACGACAACTATGCGCGCTATCAGCAGGCAAGCGAGAAGCAGGCTATGCAGGGGCGTCAGAGCCTGATGGCGCAGCTCTCCGGGCTGCAAACGTTGTTTCTGTTTGCGCCGGTGCTGCTGCTGGCCATCGCCGTTGCCGTCTGGTTTGGCATGTCCAGATGGGTGATTACGCCGCTGCGCCGGTTGATTGCGCATATTAATCAGCTGGCGGCAGGGGATCTCTCCGGCACGCAGCCGGATGTCATGCGCTTTAACCGGGAAGTCGGGCAGCTTAGCGACAGCATTGACACTATGCAGCACGGCCTGCAGCAGCTGGTGACGCAGGTTAGCCATGCGACAGCCACCATGGTGGAGAACATTGGCTCCCTGGCGCAGGGTAACCAGAAGCTGTATCAGCAGTCGGCACGCCAGGCGAAAGAGCTTGAGGACGTGACGGCGCATATCGCGACGCTGGAAACCCATGTGGAAGGGAATACCGGCTATGCCCGGCTCGCCAGCTCGCGAGCGGATGAAGCGCGTCAGGCTGCCGTGGGCGGCGACCAGATGATGTCTACCGTGAATGCGTCGATGCAGGCGATCGTCGACCGATCCTCAGAGATGCGCGGGATCGTGGCGATGATCGACAGCGTGGCGTTTCAGACGAACATCCTGGCGCTGAACGCCGCCATTGAGGCCGCCCATGCCGGAAACCAGGGACGCGGCTTTGCCGTCGTCGCCCGGGAAGTCGGGCTGTTGGCCAGAAAGAGCAGCCACTCGACGCAGACCATTCAGGAGCTGATCAACCGCTCCTTGCAGGGCATTGAGGACGGCTCCCGCGCCGTAAACCTGATGGAAGAGAATTTGCAGCAGGTTACCGGTCTGGTGGGCAATTTAAGCAGTTTGCTGAATGAGATCTCCACCGCCACGCTCAGCCAGGGGGAAAGTATTCATCAGATGACGCGCCAGCTTCAGGCGTTGAATCAGGTCTCCCGCCAGACCGACAGGCTGGTCTCTGACGCCTCGGAGGCCTCGGAACGTCTGCAAAAGCAATCCGATCTTTTATTGCAGGCCGTTTCGCGTTTTCGTCTCAGTGCCTGACGCAATACATAAGCCTCTGTTATACTCGCAGCCCGTTTTAGCCTGAGGGCAAGGAGCAAAGTGTGGCTGCGGTCATCCATAATGAGATGCTGGACGAGATTCTGGCGCAGGTTCGTCCGTTATTGGGAAAGGGGAAGGTTGCCGACTATATTCCGGCCCTTGCCTCGGTCAGCGGGGATAAGCTGGGGATTGCTATCTGTACCATCGACGGACAGCGGTTCCAGGCCGGCGATGCGACTGAACGTTTTTCCATTCAGTCCATTTCTAAAGTGCTAAGTCTGGTGGCGGCGATGCGCCAGTATGAAGAAGATGAGATCTGGCAGCGTGTCGGCAAAGACCCTTCCGGCCAGCCTTTTAACTCACTGCTCCAGCTCGAGATCGAACAGGGCAAGCCGCGAAACCCCTTTATCAACGCCGGGGCGCTGGTGGTCTGCGATATGCTGCAAAGCCGCCTCAGCGCGCCGCGTCAGCGCATGCTGGAGATTGTTCGTCAGCTCTCGGGCGTTGACGATATTGCCTACGACTCGGTGGTCGCTCGCTCGGAGTTTGAACACTCCGCCCGTAACGCGGCTATCGCCTGGCTGATGAAATCCTTCGGCAACTTCCATAACGATGTGGCGACGGTGCTGCAAAACTACTTCCATTACTGCGCCCTGAAAATGAGCTGCGTTGAGCTGGCTCAAACGTTCCTGTTCCTGGCGCACCAGGGACATGCGCCGCATCTCGATCAGGAGGTGGTTTCTCCGCTACAGGCCCGCCAGGTGAACGCGCTGATGGCCACCAGCGGGATGTATCAAAACGCCGGGGAGTTTGCCTGGCGCGTCGGCTTACCGGCGAAATCGGGCGTCGGCGGCGGAGTGGTGGCGATTGTACCGCATGAAATGGCGATTGCGGTCTGGAGCCCGGAGCTGGATGATACGGGAAATTCGCTCGCCGGCGTGGCGGTTCTGGAGAAACTGACCCAGCGTCTGGGGCGGTCCGTATACTGATGTCCGATCTGGATCCTCTCTTTTCCCGCCTGGCGCGATCGACGTTTCGCTCGCGCTTTCGCTTAGGCGAGAAGGAACGACGGTACTGCTGGGACAAAGGCCCCGAAACCATTGACCAGCATGCCGCTGATTTTGTCGAAAAGCGCCTTGCGCCTGCACACCCCGCGAATGACGGCAAACAGACGCCTATGCGCGGTCATCCGGTGTTTATCGCCCAGCATGCCACGGCCACCTGCTGTCGGGGCTGTCTGGCTAAATGGCACCACATTCCGCAAGGTGTTCAGCTCACCGTTGAGCAGCAACATTATATTGTCGGCGTGATCCACCACTGGCTGGTATTACAGATGAACGCCCAAATTTGACGAGTTATGATCCTGTTGTAATTGTGTTATAGATGCATCCTAAGTTAGTCCCGACAACGCTGACGACCGCAATAATTGCCATAAGCTCTCATATGGAATGATATTTAATGCGTTCTGCTCTTACTGCCTTCAGGCTCTTTCAACCGGACACGCCGCTGCGAAATGCAACGACGATCTTTATTCTCACCACTTTATTCTATTTTGTGGGGGCGGAATTACGGCTGGTTGAGGCCTTGTCGCTGTTCTGGCCGCTGAATGGCGTCATGGCAGGGATTTTCGCCCGCTATGTTTACCTGAATCGCCTGCATTACTATGCGGTGTGCTATGTCGCTATGCTGTTGTACGATGCGGTAACGACCAACTGGGGGATGGCCTCAGTGGTGATTAACCTGTCGAACATGATCTTTATCGTCGTTGTCGCCGTGCTGGTTCAGCGCGACAGGCGGCTGATGAAGAAAACGCCCGATCCGCTTAACGCCTTACGCCTGTTTAACTACTGTCTGATTGCCGCGCTGCTTTGCGCGCTGCTCGGCGCGGTGGGGTCGGTCGGGATCGACACTCATAGCTTCTGGCCGCTGTTTGCCGACTGGTTTAGCGAGCAGTTCTCAACCGGCGTGCTGGTGGTGCCGTGTATGCTCACGATAGGCATGTCCGCGCACGAGTTCAGGTTACGTCTGGAGCAGCTGTTCCCGGTTATTGCACTGATTGTTTCGGTGGCCGCGTCGGTGGTGATTGGCGGGGCGGGGAGTCTCGCCTTTCCGCTGCCTGCGCTTATCTGGTGTGCGGTACGCTACTCATTGCCTGCAACCTGTCTGCTGACGTTTATCACGGGCACCACTGAAATTATTCTGGTCGCCAACTCGGTGATCAATATTGCCGTGGCGACGCCGTTTACGACCCCCATGATGTTCTCAGCCCGGCTGGGTATTGCCACGATGGCGATCTGCCCGGTGATGGTGTCCGTGAGCATGGCAGCCATTAATTCCCTGATCCGCCAGGTTTCACTGCGGGCGGATTATGATTTCTTAACGCACGTCTATTCGCGCTCCGGGCTTTATGAGGCGCTAAAGCATGAAGAGTCGCACCGCCATTCGCGTTTTCTGACCGTCATGCTGCTGGATATCGATTACTTCAAAAGCATTAATGATAACTACGGCCACGAGTGTGGAGATAGGGTACTGGCCTCGTTTGCCCGACAGGTTCAGCAGGTGGTCGGTGAAGACGGAATGGTCGCGCGCATGGGCGGGGAAGAGTTCGCGGTGGTGGTCAACTCGGGCGATGCGCAAAATGGTTATGCACTGGCGGAACGTATCAGAACTACCGTTGCCAGTCACCCTTTTACATGGCGCCAGCAAACGCTCTATCTGACGGTCAGTATTGGCCTCGGGAGCGGAAGGTCTGAGTCATGGCAGTTGACCGAGGTCTTCAACACGTTGATGGCCGAAGCGGACGATCATCTCTATCGTTCAAAAAAAGCGGGTCGAAATCGTACCAGCGCCCGGGTGTCGGACGAGCACATTGCTGCGACCGCCGGGAGCGAAACAGAGCTGCGTTAATCGTCATAAGGCATTGACGTGAATAGTAAGCGGCTTAACAGGATAGTCGAACACTGACAATGTCTCTGTTTAAGCTACGCTTTTAGTAAAGCTTTACGTCAGGAGACATTATGAAAGCACCAGCAACCCCTGAAAATGAAACAGACAGACTGAACTCACTGCGCGAATCGGGTCTGCTTGAGATCGACAGTTCCCCGGCGTTTGACCGCCTCACGCGCCTGGCGAAACGCTTCTTCCAGGTGCCGCTGGCAATGGTCAATCTCATTGATGAGCATTCGCTTATCGTGAAGTCGGCCGATGGTCAGGCCCCCGGTACCGTTCCGCGGAACATCTCATTTTGTGGCCATACGATCCTTTCCGAAGCACCGCTGGTGGTGGTGGATATGCTGCAGGACGATCGTTTTGCGGATAATCCGCTGGTGGCCGGTGAACCTCGCGTGCGTTTTTACGCGGGCTTCCCGCTGCGCTTGCGCGATGGCGCAAGCGTGGGCTCGCTGTGCCTTATTGATTACGCGCCCCGGGAGTTTTCCGCGGCCGATCTCGCCGTCCTGGGAGACCTTGGTGCGCTGGCGGAAGATGAATTTGCCGCAATCAGCGCGGCAACCACGGATGAGTTAACCGGGTTATTCAACCGTCGGGGCTTTAATCAGCTTGTGAGGTTTACGCTTTCCGTTGCCCAACGCCGGGCTGAGCCGTTGACGCTCGGCTGGCTGGATCTGGATCGCTTTAAGGAAATTAACGATCGCTACGGTCATGAAGAGGGGGATAAGGCCCTGAAAGTCATGGCGCAGCTGATGCGCGCCTCTTTCCGTGAGGCGGATCTGCTGGTGCGTTTTGGCGGGGATGAGTTCGCCGTGCTGTTCGCGGATACCGACGAGAAGGGCGCCTGGATTGCGATGCAGTATCTTGCCGAGCAGGTGGAAAAGTATAATGCCCGCAAGCTACACCCCTGGTCGCTTCTGTTCTCCTGGGGGCTGAGTGAATTCGACCATAATGGCAACGACCTCCAGCAGTGGCTGAAGGACGCCGATGAAAAGATGTATGCCATGAAACAGCAGCGCCAGCGGTCCGGTTGACATAGTAAAAACCTATGTCCGATCCATTTGCGTTAAGAAGATGTTAAATGCAAAGTGAGTGTATTCTACACAAGGGAAAACAATGAATACCTCACTGCAAATCAAAAACCTCACCCGGGAAGAGATCCTCACCCATCTTGATACGCTGGCCGGGATCCTCGAAAACTGCGTAAACGGCGGGGCATCCGTCAGTTTTATGCTGCCTTTTAGCCTCGATAAGGCTCGATCTTACTGGCGCGGGATAGCAGACAGCACAGGACGCAATGAGCGTCTCGTGCTTGCCTGTATCGACCCGCAGGACGGCGTTATTGGCACGGTGCAGCTGATCGTCGACCAGCCGGAAAACCAGCCGCACCGCGCGGATGTGGCGAAACTGTTGGTTCATGAGAAAGCGCGCCGGAAAGGCGCTGCGATGGCGCTTATGGAAGCGCTTGAAGTGGAGGCCAGGGCAAGGAACATTTCTGTTCTGGTGCTCGATACTTCCACCGGCAGCGGGGCTGAGACGTTCTACCAGCGCGCCAGCTGGCAAAAGGTCGGTGAGATCCCGCGCTATGCGCTGATGCCGGACGGCGCTATGACGGCCACGTCCGTGTTCTATAAGTTCTTATAATTATTTTGCACAACCGCACCGCGGATTGATCAAAACAGGGTTTCTGGTCGTTAAGTTTTGATAAGTTATCGTACCAATCTTATCAGGCTGTATGACTAATTATAAAAGGAACCCAAGGTGAACACTCTCAACCGTCGTGATTTTCCCGGTGCGCACTATCCTGAACGTATCATTCAGTTTGGTGAGGGCAATTTCCTGCGCGCCTTCATCGACTGGCAAATAGACCTGCTAAACGAACATACCGACCTCAACGCCGGTGTGGTCATCGTTCGCCCGATTCAGAGCGACTTCCCGCCGTCTTTGAGCACGCAGGATGGGCTGTACACCACTATCATTCGTGGCCTGAATGAGCAGGGTGAGGCGGTGAGTGACGCCCGACTCATACGCTCCGTTAACCGTGAAATCAGCGTCTATGACGACTATGACGCGTTTCTGAAACTGGCTCACAATGCCGATATGCGGTTTGTTTTCTCGAACACCACCGAAGCCGGTATCAGCTACCACGCGGGGGACAAGTTCGACGATGCCCCTGCAGCGAGCTATCCGGCTAAGCTGACGCGATTGCTGTTTGAGCGCTTTAGCCACTTCAACGGCGCGCCAGACAAAGGCTGGGTCATCATTCCGTGTGAACTGATTGACTACAACGGCGATGCATTGCGTGAACTCGTCTTGCGCTATGCTCAGGAGTGGTCGCTGCCTGACGCCTTTACCCGCTGGCTAAACGATGCCAACAGCTTCTGCTCGACGCTGGTTGACCGTATCGTGACCGGTTATCCGCGCGATGAAGTGGCCACGCTGGAAGCTGAGCTGGGTTATCACGACGGGTTCCTGGATACGGCTGAGCATTTCTATCTGTTTGTGATCCAGGGGCCGGCATCCCTTGCTCGCGAACTCCGTCTGGATAAGTACCCGTTAAACGTGCTGATTGTCGATGACATCAAACCCTACAAGGCGCGCAAGGTCGCCATCCTGAACGGGGCGCACACAGCGCTCGTACCGGTCGCATTCCAGGCCGGGCTGGATACGGTAGGCGAGGCGATGAACGATGCGGAGGTGTGCGCCTTCGTCGAGAAAGCGATTTATCAGGAAATTATCCCGGTACTGGACCTGCCGCGCGGCGAGCTGGAGTCTTTCGCCAGTGCGGTAACAGGGCGTTTTCGTAATCCCTATATCAAACACCAGCTGCTTTCCATCGCGCTCAACGGCATGACTAAATACCGTACCCGCATCCTGCCGCAGCTGCTGGCAGGGCAGAAGGCAACAGGTCAATTGCCTGCGCGACTGACGTTTGCCTTAGCGGCGCTGATCGCGTTTTATCGCGCGGAGCGTAACGGGGAGAGCTATCCGGTTCAGGAAGATGCGTCATGGCTGGAACGTTATCAGCAGCTTTGGGCGCAGCACCGCGACCAGCAGTTAAGTACCCGCGAGCTGGTGCAGTCGGTGCTGAGCGTGAGCGAGCACTGGGAACAGGATCTGACGCAGGTGAGCGGTCTTGTCGATCAGATCACGCTGGACCTGGATGCCATTTTGCTGAAGGGCATGCGCGCCGCGGTTAAACCGCTTTGCTAATGAGTTCACCCGGCTTCGGCCGGGTTTATATACGATCTTTTTTAGTTACAACATACTATTTACCCTGTTTTTAAAAAGCAGATTCAGCACCGTGCGGTTTTCGCTAATCAGGTCAGAAAATTCAATGTTCCGTTAACATGCTTGCAACCGTGAGGGGGATCACGTTTAATAGCCACGCTCTTTTCTTTCCTGAAACTCACTATGATTGTTCGTCCTAAACAGCACTGGCTACAACTGATTTTCGTCTGGCACGGTTCGGTACTTCCCAAGATCTATACCCGATTGCTGCTCAACTTCCTGCTTTCTATCGCCGTTATCCTGATGCTGCCGTGGTATACCTCGCTGGGTATCAAATTTACCGTGGCGCCCTTTAGTATTCTCGGCGTGGCGATCGCTATCTTTCTCGGTTTCAGGAACAACGCCTGTTATTCCCGCTACGTTGAAGCCCGGCTGCTCTGGGGGCAGTTGATGATAGCGGCACGCTCGCTGTTTCGCGAGGTAAAAAACACCTTGCCCGACGATAAGCACCTGGGGGAGTTTGTCCGCCTGCAGATCGCCTTCGCCAACTGCCTGCGCATGACCCTGCGCCGGGAACTGAACGCTGAGCAACTCTCTCGCTATCTTGCTGCGGATGATTTACGTAAAGTCATGGACGCCAACTCGCCGGCGAACCGTATTTTGCTGATCATGGGGGAGTGGCTGGCCGTGCGGCGACGTAACGGGCAACTCTCAGACATTCTGTTCCACAGTCTGAACAACCGTCTGAACGACATGTCTATCGTGCTTTCCGGCTGCGAGCGTATTGCAACAACGCCGGTGCCGTTCGCCTACACGCTGATTTTGCACCGCACGGTGTATCTGTTCTGCATCATGCTGCCTTTCGCGCTGGTCGTGGACCTGCACTACATGACGCCATTTGTCTCGGCCCTGATCTCTTACACCTTTATCTCGCTGGATACCCTGGCGGAAGAGCTGGAAGATCCGTTTGGCACCGAAAATAACGACCTGCCGCTGGACGCCATCTGCAACATGATGGAACGCGATCTGCTGCAGATGAACGATGAAGTGAATATTCCGGAAAGGCTGATGCCGGATAAGCACTATCAGCTGACCTGACGGGCGTTCCATTCGTCGCGAGTGATTTCCCACAGCTCGGAATCGAGCATGCCGCTGACGTACGCTTTCTGTTCCGTTCTGATAAGCCGCATGCCGCTACTGTCTGAAATACGGCGGGAGCGGCTGTTGGCGGCAGCCTTCGGCGCGCGTAATACGGGTTTGTTGAGCGTATTAAACCAGTAATCCGTTGCGGCAATGCTGGCCTCACGCATATATCCCTGTCCCTGAAACTCCGGCGCCAGCCAAAACCCGCGGTTGTTATCTTCCACATCGTACAGGCAGATAATGCCCATCAGCGCGTCCGGCACCTCGCGACGGCGGATGCTCCAGAACCAGGCAATCCCTTTTGCTATATCCGGCAGCGCCACGTTATTAACATAGTTTTCCGCGCCGTTATCCGGGTAGGGCCAGGGCACGGAAGAGACCATATAGCGGACGATCTCCCAGCGCGGATACAGCTTTTGTATCTGAACGGCATCTTCGGCAACCAGCGGTTTTAGCAGCAAGCGTTCTGTCGTGAGCGTCGGTATCGTCATCCGCGGATCTCCATATTTAAGCGTTATGCTTTTGTTTGCGTTCTGGTATTTTCATCTCTATCACATTCTTTTGAAGCGCGCTGTGGTTATTCACTACCAAAAATGGGCAACCTCTCTTTGAGGGCGAAATATTGATGAGTTTTTTGGCACTTTTAGTCGGACGGGGTTTTCAGGATCTCCTTCAGCATTGCAAAGAGGAACAGTATTTTTCTCGCCCCCTCAGCGAACTTCCGCGTCAAAATCCTTATCCGGTAGCGGCGCTGTTACCTCTGTTTTTAATGGCGTTTGCATTAAACCTTCTGCCTTTTCTCAGCGCGTTGCAGGGGTTGACGCCGTTACATCATGCACTGAGCTTTTTCGTACCATCATTAATAATGACAGGCGCGCTCATTGTTATCAGCGTGCTTCTGGCCCGAGGGGCGACGTCAGGATTATTGGGGTTTATGACAGTGTTCATCATTCTGCTGGTCATGACCGTTGTTCAGGCGCTACATCTCCTGTTTTCTCATGACGGAAGCCTTTGGCCGCTGGTCATTGCATCCTTCGCGCTGTTACTTTGTCGGGTGGTGATGAACAGCAGAGGCTTTGTGTTGTTTACCCTCTATTGTCGCACTCAGCGTCTCGCCAGACTGGCACGTGAAATCCGGTTAAATAGCCGTTAAAGAGGTGATATGACGTTACGAAAAGCGAATCCGCAGGAAGCCGAAATACTCTGGAATATTCGCAATCAGGCGATTCGTCACGGCTGTAAAACCAGTTACAACGCGGACGTCATTGCGCGCTGGACGCCCGATCTGATGCCCGAACGCTACCGGCAAATGATCGTTGAATACCCTTTTTACGTGGTGGAAGATGAAAAGGGCGAGATTGCGGCAACCGGCTATCTGGATCTGGATACCCACTGCCTGGAGGCGATATTCACCTTGCCTGCGGCATCTGGTAAAGGCATGGCGACCCGGATTATCGAGGCACTCAAACAGGAGGCCCGTAGCCGGGGAATAACCCGCCTGACGCTCGATGCTACGCCTAACGCCCGGTCGTTTTATCAGAAGCTGGGGTTTGTCACGCTGAGCGAAAAATATCATCACTCGCGCATGGCGGGCGCGGATTTACGCTGTTTTGAAATGGCGATCGCTTTGTAATGTGAGGGACGCATGGCTGTCACGGTAAGGCCTCTACAGGCAGACGATTACTCCCACTGGCGACCGCTGTGGGACGGCTACACCCATTTTTATGACTGCTTCCTCGATGAGTCGGTTACCGCATCAACGTGGGAAAGGGCGCTCTCAGCGCATTCTCCGATGTTCTGCCGCGTAGTAGAGAAAGACACAAAGGTCATCGGTTTCGCGATGTGTATTCTCCACGAAGGCACCTGGTCAACAGCCCCTGTCTGCTATCTGGAAGACCTGTTTGTTGCTGCCGATGAACGGGGAGCGGGGGCCGGGAAGGCGCTCATTGATGCCCTGATTGAGGAAGGCAAGCGCGAAGGGTGGTCGAAACTGTATTGGGTCACCCGGGAGAATAACCCGGCGCGTAAACTCTATGACAAATACGGCGAGGCTGACGACTACGTCCGCTACCGCCTCTCTCTTTAAGACTAAAACGCCTGGGTTTGTATCACACTGTATCCGCGTCGCTGATACATACACAGGCTTGCAATAAACCCGCTTTCGCACATATCCGCTATACATTGAGGTGTTGTTATATCCCCGTGAATTGTACTCAACCGGAGATACCAACATGTTCAGCAAACTTGCTTACTCAACCCTTGCACTGACCGTTTCTCTTGCCACCGTGATGTCCTGCCAGGCCGAAGCCAGCGGCGCAAACGTCGCGGCCGCATTTGATCATCCACAGCAAATTAACGCCGGCGATCTGAATGTCGGCTATGTCGACATCGGCCCCAAAGATGGCCAACCGGTCATTTTACTACACGGCTGGCCCTACGATATTCACAGCTACGCCGAGGTCGCTCCCGCTCTGGCGGCAAAAGGCTACCGGGTCATTGTGCCTTCTCTGCGCGGCTACGGCACCACGCGCTTCCTGTCAGCAAAAACGCCGCGCAACGGTCAGCCTTCGGCCATGGCGAAAGACATCGTCAACCTGATGGATGCCCTGAACATCAGGCAGGCGGTGTTCGCGGGATATGACTGGGGTGCCCGTACGGCGGATATCGTTGCGGCATTGTGGCCAGAGCGCGTGAAATCACTGGTCTCGGTAAGTGGCTATCTCATCAGCAGCCAGCAGATTGGTAAACAGCCGTTGCCGCCAAAAGCAGAGCAGCAGTGGTGGTATCAGTTCTATTTCGCCACCGCGCGCGGCGCAGAAGGCTATGCCAAAAACACGCATGACTTCGCGCGCCTGATCTGGTCGCAGGCATCGCCTGACTGGAAATTTAACGATGCTGTCTTTAACGCCAGTGCCAAATCGCTCGATAATCCGGATCACGTCGCGGTGACGCTCAGCAACTATCGCTGGCGTTTAGGGCTGGAAAAAGGGGAACGGAAATATGACAGCTATGAGCAAAAACTGGCCGCCTTGCCGAACATTACCGTCCCGACCATCACCATCGAAGGCGGAAACAACGGTGCGCCGCACCCCGCGCCGCAGGCCTATGCGGGTAAATTTACCGGTAAATATGAGCACCGGACCTTCGGGGCCACCGTGGGGCACAACCCGCCTCAGGAAGATCCGCAGGATTTCGTCAAGGCCGTTGTCGACGCTGATAAACTCTGAAATGTGCTATTTTCAGTACGTTACCCTTCGGTCTGGAGATTTCGGTGGAGCATATTGACCACATCCTTGTCGTCGATGACGACAGGGATATTCGTGAACTGATTGTCGATTATCTCGAAAAGTCTGGCTATCGCGCCACGGGCGCGGCCAACGGCAAAGAGATGCGCGCCGTGCTGGATAAACAGCATATCGACCTGGTGGTGCTGGATGTCATGATGCCCGGCGATGACGGTCTTACGCTATGCCGACAGCTGCGCAGCGGCAAACATAAAGATCTGCCTGTCCTGATGCTTACAGCACGCAGTGAGGAGACGGACAGGATCCTGGGGCTGGAGATGGGCGCGGACGACTATGTGGTGAAGCCTTTTGTTGCCCGCGAACTCCTGGCGCGCATCAAAGCCATTTTACGGCGTTTTCGCACGATGCCGCCCAATTTACAGGTAACGGAAGCAGGGCGGCTGGTGATGTTCGGTGAATGGCAGCTCGATACCGTCGCCCGCCACTTAATCGATCCGGAAGGGGTGATTGTTGCGCTCAGCGGGGCGGAGTATCGCCTGCTGCGCGTTTTCCTTGACCATCCTCAGCGCGTGCTGACCCGCGACCAGCTGCTCAACCTGACGCAGGGGCGCGACGCCGAGCTGTTTGAACGCTCAATCGACCTGCTGGTAAGCCGGGTTCGCCAGCGCCTGAATGAAGATGCCCGCACGCCGGCCTATATCAAAACCGTCCGCAGTGAAGGCTACGTCTTTACGATGCCGGTCATCATCAAAGAGGTTAACGAATGACCCTTTGGCCACGCTCGCTGCTGGCCCGTTTGCTGATGGTCGTGCTGCCGGGTCTGCTACTGGCTAACGCCCTGAGCTTGACGCTGGTCATGGTGGAACGAATGCACAGCGCCCGCACGGTGATGCTCGGTAATCTGGAAAACGATGTCGCAACCAGCGTCGCCATTTTAAACCGATTACCGGCCAGCGAACGCGCCGCCTGGCTTCCGCGACTTGAACGAGGTAACTACCGCTATATCCTGGGCACCGGTGAGCCCGGACCCGCGCCGACGGATAAGCGTTCACAGGATGCTATCCGCACCCTGAAAGCGACGCTCGCGGCACAGTACCCGCTCAGCTTTACCGCGGTTCCCGGCGCCATTTCGCATATTCAGGCGCATCTGACGCTCAGCGACGGCGCGCCGCTGACCATTGACCTGATCCCGCGCATGCCGCCCGTCGCCAGCTGGCTGCCCGCTGTGCTCATCCTGCAGCTGCTGCTTCTGTCGGCCTGTTCCTGGTTCGCCGTGCGACAGGTGGTGCGGCCTTTTTCACAGTTTACCCGCGCGGTGGATTCACTGGATCCCGCGGCCAGCACGCCAATGACGGAGAACGGGCCGCTTGAGGTGCAGCGGGCAGCGCACGCCTTCAATGCGATGCAGGCGCGCATTCAGTCTTACCTCCGGGAACGGGCGCAGATCCTGGCGTCCATTTCGCACGATCTCCAGACCCCGATTACCCGCATGAAGCTGCGCGTCGAAATGGCCGGGGAACCAGAACTTCGCGACAAGCTCCTGAACGACCTTGATAGCATGACGCGTCTGGTGCGGGAGGGCATTGCATATGCCCGGTCATCAGAAACACTGGAAGAGACCTCGCTGAAGCTGGAGCTGAACGCCTGGGTCAACAGCATCGCCTGCGATTATCAGGACATCGGTAAAAACGTGCAGTTTCAGGCAAACGCTGCCCGCCTGCCGATCGTTACGCGTCCGCAGGCGCTTCGCCGGGTGATGACCAACCTGCTGGATAACGCCCTCAAATTTGGCGAGCATGCCGTGATTGCCATAGATGATTCGTCTGAAGAAGAGGTGGTTATTCATATTGTGGACGACGGGCCGGGGATCCTCGAAGCCGAGCTTGAGGCGGTATTACAGCCGTTTTATCGGGTTGAAACATCCCGCAACCGCGATACCGGCGGGACCGGGCTCGGCCTGGCGATCGCCGCGCAGCTCACCGCTCAGCTTGACGGAAAGCTGAACCTGGCGAACCGCGCCGGGGGCGGGCTGGAGGTCTCCATTACGCTACCGCGCCGTTAATTGTACGGCTTTGTATCTCCCGGCCGGGGTGATACAGAGCCAGACAAAACCCACGCTTTCACACATATCCTGAACACATCCGCACGATGAAATAGCCTCACTGCAGCGTCGCAGGACTTGTATTGTGAGGTCACTATGTTTCTGGTAATCGCGTTTCTGGGCGGGATGATAAGCCTGCTCAGCCCATGTACGCTCCCGGTAATTCCACTGCTTTTTGCCGGTTTTCAGGGGCAGCGTCGACATATTCTGGCCCTGCTCGCGGGGATGATCGTGATGTTCACCCTGGTCGCGATGGTCGTCACCGTCGCCAGCGAGTGGATAACGGAGGCAACCATTGTTGGGCGCTGGGTCGCGCTTTTGATCCTGGCCGCCGCCGCCCTGGCCTTAATTTTCCCAACCTTCGCCCAGCGCATGGCGGGCCCTGCAGTCAGCGCGGGCAACGTCCTTAACGCCCAAAGCGGGCAAACGCGCGGTATGGCATCGGCTTTTCTGGCCGGGCTTGCGGTCGGACTGCTCTGGTCTCCCTGCGCGGGGCCCATTCTGGGCGCTATTTTCAGCATTAATATTGCGGGGCATTCAGCCATCGCCACAGGCGCACTGCTGGCCGCCTATGGCAGCGGATGCGCGCTGATGCTGGGCCTGCTCGTTATCGGCGGCCGCACGCTAATGGCACCGTTAAGAGCAAAGTCGGCGCTGATGGCGAAACTGCGTCAGGGGGCGGGTGTGGCAATGTTAGCGGCCGTCGTCTTAAACGCGACAGGGATGACTTCGCTGCTGAAAGGGGCAAACGGCGTCGCGGACCGCCTGGAGACCGCGCTCTTGAATATGTCGAAATCGACAACCACGCCGGTGAAGCTCCAGCCGGTAGTGATAACAGAGCCCAGCAGCCAGCTGCCTTCGCTAAGCGGTGGAACAGGGTGGATAAACGGTGACCCTGTCACGTCTGAATCACTGCGCGGCAAGGTGGTTCTGATTGATTTCTGGACGTGGGATTGTATCAACTGCCAGCATACGCTCCCCCACGTGCGGGACTGGGCCACAAAGTATCAGCCGCAGGGTCTGGTGGTGATAGGGGTTCACACCCCGGAATATCCCTGGGAAAAACCGCTTTCGTCGGTAAAAAATGCGGTCACCAAATGGCAGTTGCCGTATCGGGTTGTGACAGACAACAACTATGAAATCTGGAATGCTTTCGGCAACCAGTACTGGCCAGCGCATTACTATTTTGATGCCAAAGGGCAACTACGCTACACCGCCTTTGGCGAAGGCGATTATGAGCAGCAGGAAAAGGTTATCCAGCATCTGCTCAAAGAGGCCCGCTCATAACCCGTCAGGGCTGACGTTTTGCCACGATAAACAGCCGTGGAAAAGCGAGCAGTATCTGTCCGTTTTCCTGGAGCGGATACTGCTCTTCCAGCAGTTCATGGTAGCGTTTCAGGAACCGTTTCTGCTCGCTCTCATTCAATTCCTGGAGCCACGGGCGTAAACCGGTGGCGCTTACCCAGTCAATAATGGCCTGGTGCGAGTTCATTTTATGGAAATAGGTTGTCCGCCAGATATCCACATCACAACCGGCCTCCGACAAGATGTCGTAATAGGCATGTACGCCCGGCAGTGGTTCGCGGCCGCGGTCAGGATAGTCTTGCTCCAGCGCCACTTCACGCATCGCCACGTGAGTGGGTTCAAGCCAGTTGTCAGGCATCTGGATCGCCAGTACGCCATTAAGCGAGAGCAGAGAAACAAGGTGAGGCAGGAGATCGTAATGGTCTGGGATCCACTGTAGCGATGCGTTAGCGTAAATCAGGCTCAGCGGCTGGCCAGGTTTGTACTGGCGGATATCGGCCTCAACAAAGTGGCAGTCAGGTAAGGCGGTGCGTGCTTCCTCGAGCATAGCGGGGGAGTTATCGACCCCGGTGATGCGTGCCGAAGGCCAGCGATGCCTCAACAGCGCGGTACTGTTTCCTGGCCCGCAGCCTAAATCAGCGATGGTGGCGACCTCATCCAGCGGGATTCTGGCGAGCAGTTCAGCGGCAGGTCGCGTCCTTTCGGCGCCGTATTGCAGGTAAAGAGAAGGGTTCCAGTCGGCCATCTTCGGTTCTCCGTTTTGCATGCTTCTGCAAGAATAGCACAGGCAGACACCTGCACGACGGCAGGTGTCCGGAGAGCGGCAGGCTAGAGAATGCCTTTCAGCGCAACATGATAAAGCAGCATGATGGTTTTCCCGTCTACAATCTTGCCGGTTTCAATGCCGCGTAATGCCTCTTCAAGCGTCATTTCCAGCACGTCGATATCTTCTCCCTCAGCCTTGATCCCGCCGCCTGCGCCGGTTCTGTCTTTAGGCTGGTACTCGGCAATATAAAAGTAGAGTTTTTCCGTGACGGAGCCCGGGCTCATATAGGCTTCAAAAATTTTCTGCACTCGCGAAACGTGAAAGCCGGTCTCTTCTTCCGCTTCTGCTTTTATGCGGCTTTCGGGATCCATGTTGTCCAGCAACCCCGCAGCGGCTTCGATTAAATCGCCCTCATGACCGTTGATAAAAACGGGGAAACGGAACTGGCGGGTCAGGATCACCGTTTTTTTATCCTGGTTGTAGAGCAGGATCGTCGCGCCGTTCCCACGGTCGTAGACTTCTCGATGCTGACGCTGCCATTCGCCATCGCGTCGCTGCAGGTCGAAGATGTATTTTTTCAGGACGTACCAGTTATCTGACAGCGTTTCACTGTCGATGATGCGCACATCTGCACGTTTTGATTGCACGTTTGTTCCTCCTTACGTAGAGTAATCATCATAAACAGCATTATCGTGCACTTTCAAGATAAAACATGCAATATCAGGAATTCATGATGCTCACCAGTCAGCGAAAACAATTGATCCTCGAAAAGCTCGACGCCGAAGGTCAGGTCCAGTCTAAAGCACTTAGCATTCTCTTTGACGTCTCAGAAGACACCATCCGACGTGATTTACGTGAGCTGGCGGCAGAAGGGCGTTTGCAGCGCGTTCACGGCGGCGCGCTGCCGTCATCTTCCGCTATTGCACCGTTCGCTGAGCGTCAATCCGTGAAGATGGATGCGAAAAAAAGGATCGCCCGCAAAGGCGCGCAGCTGATCTCATCAGGCCAGGTGGTTATCGTCGACGGTGGCACGACCACCTCGGAGCTGATTATGTTTTTACCGGCTGACCTGCGTATCACGGTGGTTACGCACAGCCCGAGTATTGCCCTGGGACTTGTCGAGCATCCTTCCATCGAAGTAATTCTGATTGGCGGCCGCTTGTATAAACACTCGATTGTCGCGGTCGGCGCAGCGGCCATTGAAGGTATCGAAAATATTCATGCGGACCTGTTCTTTATGGGCGTGACCGGTATCCATCCTGAGGCAGGGCTGACCACCGGCGATTTCGAAGAGGCATGCATCAAACGTGCATTTTCCGGCAGAGCCGCCGAGACGGTTGTCCTGGCGTCTCCGGAAAAAATAAACACTGCGTCATCGTTCGTGATTGGCGATGTGTCTTCGGTGAACACAATTGTCGTTGAAGACAATACCGATAAGGACTGGATCCGCGCGGTATCGGAAAAGGGGGTATCCGTCGTGTTGACCTCCGATCGCGATTGAAGAAGCGTTAAGCTACACGCTCTCCGGCGCATGGCACACCGCCTCGATATTATGACCATCAGGCGAGATAACAAAAGCGGCATAGTAATTTTCACCGTATGGCCGCAACCCCGGCCCGCCGTTATCAAGTCCGCCTGCGCTAAGCGCGGCATGGTAAAACGCATCGACCTGCTGGCGCGTGTTGGCCACAAAAGCCAGATGCAGCGGTGCTGGTTTTTCATTTGTCTGAAAAAGGCAGAGCGAAACGTCGCCAGAACTCATTTCGACACTGTACTCAGGCGTACCTTCATCGATGAGTTCTACACCAAGCGGTTGAAGCGCCACGAGGAAGAAGGTTTTACTTTTTTCATAATCACTGACGCCGAATTTCACATGATCGAACATCGTTCCTTCCTTATAAGAGAAAGAAATAACGAGTATAGAAGGAGAGGGGAATCGAACATGCTAAAGGACGCGTCGATGTGACGGACATCAATTTATGCAGTCTTTTCCCATGCCGAAACGGACAAATGGCATATTTAAAATATCAGGGTTTGAACTGGCGAAATAAACCCCGCCCGTTCTGTTGTCCCGGGGTTTGTATTTGTTCAACATTTCCAGTTCAATACCGGTGCTCATAAATGTCTTTCCGGTTTTATCAAACAGGAAGAAACATATTTTATTATCCTTGCCCGGCTCAATACTTTTACCCGACGCATTATCCAGCGTCACCTTATAGCTGACCATGTATTTCGCTTCGCCCGTTGCACTGTTCCATTGGCTTCCCTGAGACTCTTTTTGAGCGAAAATAGTGATCCCGGTAAACTTGTCGCCATGGCTCTCTTTCTCAACGGCCTGAGCCGCCCCGGCTGCGGACAACGCTAACGCAATGCAAATCCCTTTAGTCATGATATTTCGCATTTTATCTTCCTCTTCATTTTTTACACTGATCCACTATAGACAGAATAGACTTATGCAACCCAGGATCGTGAGGGGCATAATAAAATTCAACGGAGGTTTGTTTTCCGCTGAACTTACTGACTTCGACCCAGGCAACATCGGTATAATCGCTATCCTGGAGATTATACCTTTCGCTACCATCAGGGAGGGTATCATCAAATTCCAGCGATAAATGTTCCCTGGAGGATGCGTATATGAGGCAATCTGCAACCTGGCTTTTAGGATGATTGATATAGAAGGATGCCACTTCCGGATGAGTTCCAATTTTACCCAGATCCACGCAACCGATTAAACACAGAGCGGGGAAGAGTATAAGAAGTTTATTCATAAAGCGGCGCCTCAATGCTTATTGTCAATCAATTAGGCCAGTTTATCATCGTGCGCTATAACGCACAACCGCTACATGGCAACCCGTTTCCGTCCAACCAATATCCAGCGCAGGTAGTCGTAAAGCCAGTTAAACAGCATCGTGTATGGCAGGAAAAACAGTACCAGACCAATCTCAACAAAAAATGCCTCAGTCATTGTTAAATCCAGCATAACCATCGCGACAGGGATTAAGGTGATGATAAGTCCCGTTTCAAAACCAACCGCATGGATTGCACGAACGAGGAAGGTTCGCTGAAAGCGGTGTTTCTTCTGCAGCGAGTCAAAGAGTTTATTAAAAACAAAATTCCAGGCCGTCGCGGTAAGTGCAGATATCACGGACAGCGAACCCGACTGGAGTACCGACACGTTCATCAGCCAGGCAAGTGACAGCGCGATGATAACGTTGGCCGTCACTTCAAAAATGACAGCATGGAAAATTCTCTCTTTAAAACTTTTATCTAATTCAATTTCCATATATTCGGGCAGCGTTTTTCAAAAGCTGAAGTATATCAGACATCTTTCAACCCTATCTAAACGTGCAGGTCGGGTTATGTTAAATACAACCCAGGCCGGCTAATGTAGAATGCACGGCCTCTGTAAGGGGGGTCTGCGGTTCATGGCCTAAAAAGGCAAGCAGTTTTGAATTGTCCATCTCTATGGTCTGCTGCCAAAGATAGCGCATCTCCTGCATTTCACGCAGGGTGGTGTTAAAAGGACTCATCGCGAAGACAAGCCACCAGGGAAACGATTTCACCTTCGCTTTAATACCGGCACGCTCCGCGACGTGTTTTATGGCTGCGGTCATCGCTGTCCCATCAGGGTCCCAGTGCCCACGCATGTGGAAACTGGCAAACGATTCGAGTTCCTCCCGACGCGCCAGCAGGGCTACGAGCGTTTCGGCGACATCCGGCAGGTATGCCCACTGATGGCCTGTTCCGGCTTTTCCGGGATTTTTAACAACCAGCGATGGATGCCCCGGTTTAATCAATCCCTGGGAAAACCAGTTGTTACCTGCGCGGGGACCAAAAAAGTCACCCGCCCGCAAAATCAGCACCTTGCCGCCACGCTGTGCATAGGCTTCGAGTGCCTGCTCCATTTGCACTCGTATGGCGCCTTTCCGGGTAACAGGATTCTGGAGAGAATCTTCGTGTAAGAGGGGAAACGCATCCGGGCCGTAGTTATAAATTGTGCCCGGCAGAACAATTAAAGCACCGTTTCGCTCCGCTGCGTTGATCGTGTTATGCAGCATGGGCAAGACGAGCTGTTCCCAGTTCCGATAACCCGGTGGGTTAACGGCATGGACAATCACGCTACATTCTGACGCCGCAGCCTCAACCTGTTCAGCATTCTGCGCATCACCACTTACCCATGTAATGTTTTTGTTGTGCTCGTCATTTTGCGAAGCGCTGCGGCGCAATGCACGAACATCCCATTCGTCCCGGATCAATTTACGGGCAATTTCGCCGCCAATCCCACCCGTTGCACCCAGAATCAGTACCTTATTTGTGTTTTTCATCGTCTTAGCCTTGTTGGATATCTGCTTGACATCTTAATAAGCGTACGGGCTAAATGTAATTGCATAATATAAGCCAGCAGGTATGCATTTTTGTATGAAGCTAAATATCCCATGGGAATGGTATCGCACGTTCCTGGCCGTGATGAAAGAAGGGTCCTTGTCAGGGGCCGCACGCTTGCTCGCCATCACCCAGCCAACCGCCGGACGCCATATTGCGGCACTGGAATCAGCCCTTGGTCTTGTTTTATTTACCCGTTCGCAGACAGGACTACAGGCTACGGATGCCGCCGCTGAGCTGAAAGGCCATGCGCAAGCGATGGAAAACACCGCCATGATGATTGAGCGCTCTGCGGCCAGTTTCAGTTCCGGCGCAACCGGATTACGCGGAGTGGTGCGCGTCGCTGCCAGCGAAATCATCGGCACGGAGGTCCTACCTTCGGCGATTGCCCGAATAAAGGATGCATACCCAAACATAACCGTTGAGCTGGTTCTGTCTAATCGCGTTCAGGATTTACTGAACCGGGAAGCGGATATTGCCGTCCGCATGACCACACCGGTGCAGGATCAACTAATTGCGCGTCGGATGGGGAAGATTGAAATTGGTCTGCATGCCGCGCCAGCTTATCTGTCGCGACATGGTGCACCGGAAAGTATTGAAGAGTTATTCACCCATACGCTTGTGGGTTTCGATACTGTGACGCCCTTTATTTTACAGGCACTTAAACAATACCCTCAGCTTAACCGCGATCTGTTTACCGTGCGAACTGACAGTGATGTTGCACAATTAAACCTCATACGCGCAGGGGCCGGTATTGGTATGTGTCAGGTACAACTGGCCGATTTTTCTCCGCCGTTGCAAAGGATAATGCCTGATTTCTTTGCATTTCATCTCGACACCTGGCTGGTGATGCATGAGGACTTACGACATAGCCTGGCCTGTAAAACGGTATTTGATTTTCTTGCTGAGGGTTTACAGGGTTATATCAACAGAGGGCTGCGGTGAGATCTCGTCAGGAGTTAAATACGAACCATGGGGAGATTGGTGAGCAAAAGATGCCACAATAAGCGTACACAAACGCTAGTGCGCATAATGTATATTATGTTAAATGACATTCATGGGTCTATTACTTCATGGTTCTCTCGTGTGGCCACAGAAATCAGCATGTTGTGAAGGCTCTGAAAATAGCCAGATGTTTTCCAGGATTGTGTCCGCTTGATGCAGGTCCTGAAAATCCAATTGCTTTCTACCCTTCTCTTCGCCATGCCGTACTAAACCTGGTTGTTAACGGCAAGATTTGGGTCAGTGGATCCTTGAGCAAAGATATCCTTTAAGTATCCCTTAGAAATTGAAACAATTTAATATCTGGATTTTCAATAGCTTTTTAGTAACCTAAGGACTCTTAGAGTGTTTTAGACAAAACCACAGGCATACAAAATGATCACTGTTTTTGTACTACTAAAAACTACTGTTTCTTGGTTACGGCTGAGCAGAGATGAGCGCAACGCAATTGCCGATAAAGCACTAAGCAGTGTGCTTGTGAATACCGACGTAACATTGAGAATGTTCGATGCCGAGGCTTTTACAACTCGCTGTACGGATGTAGCTATGTTTCAAGCCAAGGATATGCAGTCATTTTACTTTGCCATAGAACGATTACGTGACTCAGTACTCATTACAGAGCCGTACTTTGAGATGGTAGAGATCATCCCAACCATCGAGGACGGGTTTAAGATTTTTGAAGAGCAAGCTAGTTCTTAGTTTCCGGCTGCCCTTCCATTCTCCATTATCCTGTCCACCTCCCCCTATCCAGATGGGAACCAGTGGCCTGATAAGTTAAATTAACTTACCCTCGACGATCGCGGAACACATGAAGCTGGACAATACCATCATCCTTCAATATTCCCTCTTTTGCTGAACCAAAAGCCTTGCGCGAATACGCATGGCGTCTCTCCGTTATCCTAATCCCCGGTAACGAAATATTACCGGGGAAAATTACCGTTTACTCCCCCGCCATTCGCTGATACTGCGCGAAACGCTGCTTCGCGTCCTGCTCGGTTTGCTCGAAGAGTTGATCCGCCAGCTCCGGCGCAGTGCGGACCAGTGCGGCGTAACGCACTTCGCCCATCAGGAAGTCGCGGAAGCTCTCCTCTGGTTCGTCGGAGTCGAGAATAAACGGATTCTTGCCCTTCGCCATCAGCTGCGGGTTATAGCGCCACAGATGCCAGTAACCGGAATCCACCGCGCGTTTTGCTTCGCGTATACTGCATCCCATCCCGGCCTTCAGACCGTGATTGATACAGGCTGCATAAGCGATAACCAGCGACGGGCCAGGCCACGCTTCCGCTTCAGCAATGGCCCGCAGCGTCTGGGCTTTATCCGCGCCCATCGCCACCTGCGCGACATACACATTGCCGTAGCTCACCGCCATCATGCCGAGATCCTTTTTGCGCGTCCGTTTGCCTTCTGCGGCGAACTTGGCAATCGCTGCAACCGGCGTCGATTTCGACGACTGACCACCGGTGTTGGAGTACACCTCGGTATCAAACACCAGGATATTCACATCCTCGCCGGAGGCCAGCACATGATCGAGGCCACCAAAACCAATGTCATATGCCCAACCGTCGCCACCAAAAATCCACTGCGAACGTTTAGCGAAATAGTCGCGGTTCTGGTACATGCGGTTCAGCAGCGGATCGTCGCCCTTCTCCTGCGCCAGTAGCGCGCTCAGATCCTCACCGCGCTCGCGCGTGCCTTCACCACGATCTTTGCTCTCCAGCCATTGCCGCAATGACTGCTGTAACGCCTCGCTGTGCGGCGCAGTCAGTGCATCCATCGCATCACTGGCGAGTTGTTCACGCACCGCGCCCCCGCCAAGCATCATCCCCAGGCCAAACTCGGCGTTATCTTCAAACAACGAGTTAGCCCACGCCGGGCCTTGCCCTTTATGGTTGGTGGTCCACGGAATTGACGGTGCGCTGGCCCCCCAGATCGACGAACACCCTGTGGCATTCGCGATCATCATGCGATCGCCGAACAACTGCGTCACCAGCCGCGCATACGGGGTTTCGCCGCAACCAGCACAGGCACCGGAAAACTCCAGCAGCGGGGTTTCAAACTGGCTGCCTTTGACCGTGGTTTTGTTGAACGGATTGCTTTTGGGCGACAGCGCCAGCGCGTAATCCCACACCGGTTGCATCGCTAACTGGCTCTCCAGCTGCTGCATCGTAAGGGCTTTGCCCTTCGCCGGGCAGATATCGGCACAGTTGCCGCAGCCGGAACAATCGAGCGGCGAAATGGCCAGATGATAGTCGTACTCTTTCGCCCCCTGCGCCGCTTTACTCAACAACGCGACCGGCGCAGCATCGCGCTCTTCCTGATTCAGCAGCGCTGGACGAACGGCGGCATGCGGGCAGATAAAGGCGCACTGATTGCACTGGGTACAGCCTTCGGGGTTCCACACCGGCACCTGCAAAGCAATGCCGCGTTTCTCCCACGCCGCGGTTCCCGTCGGAAATGTTCCGTCCTCCATACCGACAAAGGCGCTGACCGGCAGTTTGTCGCCGTTCTGCCGGTTCATCGGTTCGAGAATGTCGCGAATAAAATCCGGCATCATCCGCGTCTCTTCCACTATGTCATCTTCCAGCGTCGCCCAGCGTTCCGGCACCATCACTTCCTGAATGGCTTCCATCCCCAGATCAATGGCGGCATTGTTCATATCCACCACTTTTTGCCCTTTACTGCCGTAGGATTTCTCGACTGCCTGCTTCAGGTAATCGGACGCCGCTTGCGGATCAATAATCTCCGCCAGTTTGAAGAATGCCGACTGCATCAGCATGTTAAAGCGTCCGCCCAGCCCCAGCTTGCGGGCAATATCCACCGCATTGAGGGTGTAAAAACGGATTCCCTGGCGGGCGATATAACGCTTCATACCGTTTGGCAGCCGCGCCTCCAGCTCTTCGCCAAACCAGGTGCAGTTCAGCAGGAAGGTGCCGCCAGCGTTCAGCCCTTCCAGCAGATCGTACTTATCGACGTAGGATTGCTGCGAGCAGGCGATAAAATCCGCGCGGTGGATCAGATACGGCGAGGTAATCGGCCGTTCGCCAAAACGCAGGTGCGAAACGGTAATACCACCGGATTTTTTCGAATCGTAGGCAAAGTAGGCCTGCGCATACATCGGCGTTTTATCACCGATGATCTTGATGGCGCTCTTGTTGGCGCTGACCGTACCGTCGGAACCCAGCCCCCAAAATTTACAGGCGGTGATCCCCTCGCGGGAAACGTGGACCTCATGAGAAGGCACCGGCAGCGATGTGTGCGTCACATCGTCGAAAATCCCCACCGTAAAGCCATCTTTCGGCAGCGGTTTTTTCAGGTTCTCAAACACCGAGACAATATGTCCCGGCAGCACATCTTTACCGCCCAGCGCATAGCGCCCGCCTACAATCAGCGGCGCGTCATGCTGGTGATAAAAGGCGTTTTTCACATCCAGGCACAACGGTTCCGCCTGCGCGCCAGGCTCTTTGGTGCGATCGAGCACCGCAATACGTTTAACGCTTTTCGGGATTTTGGCGAAGAAGTGCGACAGCGAAAAAGGCCGGAACAGATGCACTGTCACCATGCCAACTTTTTCACCGCTGTCGATCAGCGCGTCCACCACTTCGGAAATGGTGTCACATACCGAACCCATCGCCACAATAATCTGATCGGCATCGTCTGCACCGTAGTAATCAAACAGGTGATATTCGCGGCCCGTCAGGCGATAGATGTCCGTCATGTAGTTTTCGACGATCTCCGGCAGCGCATCATAGTAGCGGTTGACCGCTTCCCGCTCCTGGAAATAGATATCGGGGTTTTGCGCGGTACCGCGGATCACCGGATGATCCGGGTTCAGGGCGTTACGGCGAAAGCGGTTCAGCGCGTCGGTATCCAGCAACGGTGCTAGATCGTCGTACTCCAGCACTTCAATTTTCTGGATCTCGTGGGAAGTACGAAAACCGTCAAAGAAGTTAATAAAAGGTACGCGACCTTTAATGGCAGAAAGGTGCGCCACCGCCGAGAGATCCATTACCTGCTGAACGTTGCTCTCCGCCAGCATTGCGCAGCCGCTCTGGCGAACCGCCATCACATCCTGATGATCGCCGAAAATGTTCAGCGAGTTAGTTGCCAGCGCGCGGGCGCTGACGTGAAACACGCCGGGCAGCAGCTCACCGGCGATTTTGTACAGATTGGGGATCATTAACAGCAGCCCCTGCGAAGCGGTATAGGTGGTGGTCAGCGCCCCGGCCTGCAACGCGCCGTGTACGGCACCAGCGGCGCCCGCTTCCGACTGCATCTCCATTAAACGCACCGGCTGGCCAAACAGATTTTTTTTGCCGTCAGCCGCCCACTGATCGACGTTTTCCGCCATCGGCGTTGAGGGGGTTATGGGGTAAATCGCGGCGACATCAGTAAAAGCATACGAAATCCATGCCGCTGCCGCGTTGCCATCCATTGTTTTCATCTTTCCGGACATTGCTCATTCCTCGACTGTAAGAGGTCATCTCCCAACAGCCGTTGCACAGCCTGTGCCAGCTCATTTATCCCTTTATAAACAAAGCATTAACGGCAACCATGCCAAAACGGTTGCATGAAACAAGACAGCGGACGCGACATCCTGTTGAACTGCCGACAAAGTGTCGCACCGCCGTGGGTGGTCCCCCGACGTACAGACACGATGTGCGGAATTGTTCTGTTTCGAACAATTGGTAAGGCGATTGTTTACTCTTTGTCCCTCTTTTTGCGGCAGTGAAAACATCAATACTTTTAAAATCAACAGATTAAATGAAATGGCACGGCTGGTATGTTCCCTGCACAACAGAGTGAGGCAATTGCCACTCACACAACCAACAGGAGAAACACCATGACCATGCGTCAATGTGCCATTTACGGCAAAGGTGGTATCGGTAAATCCACTACCACGCAAAACCTGGTCGCCGCGCTGGCGGAGATGGGCAAGAAAGTAATGATCGTCGGCTGCGACCCGAAAGCAGACTCCACTCGTCTGATCCTGCATGCGAAAGCGCAGAACACCATTATGGAGATGGCGGCTGAAGTCGGCTCCGTGGAAGACCTGGAACTGGAAGATGTGCTGCAAATCGGTTACGGCGACGTACGCTGCGCAGAATCCGGCGGCCCGGAACCAGGCGTTGGCTGTGCTGGTCGCGGGGTAATTACCGCCATCAACTTCCTGGAAGAAGAAGGCGCCTATGTTCCCGACCTCGATTTCGTCTTTTACGACGTGTTGGGCGACGTGGTGTGCGGGGGGTTCGCCATGCCGATTCGCGAAAACAAAGCGCAGGAGATCTACATCGTCTGCTCCGGCGAAATGATGGCGATGTACGCCGCCAACAACATCTCTAAAGGCATCGTGAAATACGCCAAATCCGGCAAAGTGCGCCTTGGCGGGCTGATCTGTAACTCCCGTCAGACCGACCGCGAAGATGAGCTGATCATAGCGCTGGCGGAAAAACTCGGCACCCAGATGATCCACTTCGTGCCGCGCGACAACATCGTGCAACGCGCTGAAATCCGCCGTATGACGGTGATTGAGTACGATCCGAAATGCAACCAGGCCAATGAATACCGCACGCTGGCGAACAAGATCGTCAACAACACCAAAATGGTCGTGCCAACGCCCATCACCATGGACGAACTGGAAGAGCTGTTGATGGAATTCGGCATTATGGATGTAGAAGACACCAGCATTATCGGTAAAACCGCCGCAGAAGAAAACGCGGTTTGATGCACGCCCGCCTACAGGAAGACGACTATGAGCAATGCAACAGGCGAACGTAATCTGGAGATCATCCAGGAAGTGCTGGAGATCTTTCCGGAAAAAACGCGCAAAGAACGCAGAAAGCACATGATGGTGAGCGACCCGGAGATGGAAAGCGTCGGGAAATGCATCATCTCCAACCGTAAGTCGCAGCCCGGCGTAATGACCGTGCGCGGTTGCTCTTACGCCGGTTCTAAAGGGGTGGTATTCGGGCCGATCAAAGATATGGCCCATATCTCCCACGGCCCGGTCGGCTGCGGTCAGTACTCCCGCGCCGGGAGGCGTAACTACTACACCGGCGTCAGCGGTGTGGATAGCTTCGGTACGCTCAACTTTACCTCCGATTTTCAGGAGCGCGATATCGTGTTTGGCGGCGATAAAAAGCTGACCAAACTGATTGAAGAGATGGAGACGCTGTTCCCGCTGACCAAAGGGATCTCCATTCAGTCCGAATGCCCGGTCGGCCTGATTGGCGACGACATTGAAGCCGTTGCCAACGCCAGCCGCAAAGCCATCAATAAACCGGTCATTCCGGTGCGCTGCGAAGGTTTTCGCGGCGTTTCCCAGTCACTCGGTCACCACATTGCCAACGACGTGATCCGCGACTGGGTACTGGATAACCGCGAAGGCAAGCCGTTTGAGGCCGGTCCTTATGACGTGGCGATCATCGGCGATTACAACATCGGCGGCGATGCCTGGGCGTCGCGCATTTTGCTCGAAGAGATGGGCCTGCGCGTGGTGGCGCAGTGGTCCGGCGACGGCACGCTGGTTGAGATGGAGAACACGCCGTTCGTCAAACTCAACCTTGTGCACTGCTACCGCTCAATGAACTACATCTCCCGCCATATGGAGGAGAAACACGGTATTCCGTGGATGGAGTACAACTTCTTCGGTCCGACCAAAGTCGCCGAATCGTTGCGCAAAATCGCCGATATGTTTGATGACACCATTCGCGCCAACGCCGAAGCGGTGATCGCCAAATATCAGGCGCAGAACGACGCCATCATCGCCAAATACCGTCCGCGTCTGGAAGGCCGCAAAGTGCTGCTGTATATGGGCGGTTTACGTCCTCGCCATGTGATTGGCGCTTATGAAGATCTGGGGATGGAAATTATCGCTGCGGGTTATGAATTCGCCCACAACGATGACTACGACCGCACCCTGCCGGATCTGAAAGAAGGCACCTTGCTGTTCGACGATGCCAGCAGTTATGAACTGGAAGCCTTTGTCAAAGCGCTGAAGCCGGATCTGATCGGCTCCGGCATTAAAGAGAAGTACATCTTCCAGAAAATGGGCGTGCCGTTTCGCCAGATGCACTCCTGGGATTACTCCGGCCCCTATCACGGTTATGACGGCTTTGCCATCTTCGCCCGCGATATGGATATGACGATCAACAACCCCGCGTGGGGCCAGTTGACCGCGCCGTGGCTGAAATCCGCCTGATTTTAATCCTGTTATCCCGTCTGTTCACCGATTTGTGGCGCGGGAGGAGAACACCATGAGCCAAAGTGCTGAGAAAATTCAAAACTGTCATCCGCTGTTTGAACAGGATGCGTACCAGATGCTGTTTAAAGATAAACGGCAACTGGAAGAAGCCCACGATCCGGCGCGCGTGCAGGAGGTCTTTCAATGGACCACCACCGCCGAGTATGAAGCGCTTAACTTTCAACGCGAAGCGCTGACTATCGATCCGGCCAAAGCCTGCCAGCCGCTGGGTGCGGTACTGTGCTCGCTGGGCTTTGCCAATACCCTGCCCTATGTTCACGGCTCCCAGGGGTGCGTGGCCTATTTCCGCACCTATTTTAACCGTCACTTTAAAGAGCCGATTGCCTGTGTTTCTGACTCGATGACGGAAGATGCGGCAGTATTCGGCGGCAACAACAACCTGAACACCGGGTTGCAGAACGCCAGCGCCCTCTACAAGCCGGAAATCATTGCCGTCTCCACCACCTGTATGGCGGAGGTCATCGGCGACGATCTGCAGGCGTTTATTGCTAACGCCAAAAAAGACGGCTTTATCGACGCGGCGATCCCGGTGCCTTACGCGCACACGCCAAGCTTTATCGGCAGCCATATCACCGGCTGGGACAATATGTTTGAGGGCTTCGCCCGTACCTTTACCGCCGATTACAGCGGACAACCGGGCAAATTACCGCGTATCAATCTGGTCAGCGGATTTGAAACCTATCTCGGCAATTTCCGCGTGCTGAAACGCATGATGGAGCAAATGGACGTGCCGTGCAGCCTGCTTTCCGATCCCTCCGAAGTGCTGGATACCCCGGCTGACGGCCATTACCACATGTATGCGGGCGGTACGACCCAGCAGGAGATGCGCGAAGCGCCTGACGCTATCGACACCCTGCTGCTGCAACCCTGGCAACTGGTGAAAACCAAAAAAGTGGTGCAGGAAAGCTGGAACCAGCCCGCTACCGAGGTGCAAATCCCGATGGGGCTGGCCGGAACCGACGAGCTGCTGATGACGGTTAGCCAGTTAACCGGCAAAGCCATTCCGGATAGCTTAGCGCTGGAACGCGGTCGGCTGGTGGATATGATGCTCGACTCCCACACCTGGCTGCACGGCAAGAAATTCGGCCTGTTCGGTGACCCGGATTTTGTCATGGGGCTGACCCGCTTCCTGCTGGAGCTGGGCTGCGAACCGACGGTGATTCTGTGCCATAACGGCAGCAAGCGCTGGCAGAAAGCGATGAAGAAAATGCTTGAAGCCTCGCCGTACGGGAAAGAGAGCGAAGTCTTTATCAACTGCGATTTGTGGCATTTCCGCTCGCTGATGTTTACCCGTCAGCCGGACTTTATGATCGGCAATTCCTACGCCAAGTTTATCCAGCGCGATACGCTGGCGAAGGGTGAGCAGTTTGAAGTGCCGCTGATCCGTCTGGGGTTCCCGCTGTTCGATCGCCACCATCTGCACCGCCAGACCACCTGGGGTTACGAAGGGGCCATGAGTATCCTCACCACGCTGGTTAATGCGGTGCTGGAGAAAGTCGACAGAGAGACCATCAAGCTCGGCAAAACCGACTACAGCTTCGATCTTATCCGTTAACCATCACAGCCCCGCCTTGCGCGGGGCTCAGGGAGGCACTATGCCGGTCGTTACTATTCGCCAGCGCGGCGCGGATCTTTACTGCTATATCGCCAAACAGGATCTGGAAGCGAAAATCCTGGACGTTGAGCACGACTCCCCGGAACGCTGGGGCGGTGCAATTTCTCTTGAGGGCGGTCGCCGCTATTACGTCAATCTGCAACCCGGACGGCCCTCATTTCCCATTAGCCTGCGCGCCACCCGCGACGCCCTGCTATAAGGAGATCCGCAATGTCCGACAACGATACCCTTTTCTGGCGGATGCTGGCGCTGTTCCAGGCGCTGCCGGAACTGCAACCCGCGCAAATCATGACGTGGCTGACCGGCGACTGCGATGAGGCGCTGACGCCGGAGCTGCTGGCCTCGCTGGATGAACGTCATCTGGAGCAGCGCTTTCCTCATGAGGAAGCCTTAATGTCCGCCGGGCGCTGGGCGCGGGTAAAAGCGTGCCTGAAAGGCGATCTGCCCAGCCATTTGCGCGCGATCGAGCACGCGGCGCGTCGCCCGCAGTTGATTGTCGCCTTCTGCT
Source organism: Lelliottia nimipressuralis (assembly GCF_004402045.1). Classification (GTDB taxonomy): domain Bacteria; phylum Pseudomonadota; class Gammaproteobacteria; order Enterobacterales; family Enterobacteriaceae; genus Enterobacter; species Enterobacter chinensis. Next base: position 664,946 of record NZ_SOMG01000030.1, read on the forward strand.
CGCAGGATGGGCTGGCAATCAACGGCCATTTCGGCCAGGGGCGGCTGTTTTTTATTTATGCCTTTGATGACCAGGGCGGCTGGCTGTATGACTTACGCCGTTACGCTGCCAGCCCGCAGGACAAAGAGCCCAACGAGTGCCGCGCGCAACTGCTCGGCGATTGCCATCTGCTGTTCTGCGAAGCGATTGGCGGCCCCGCCGCTGCCCGCCTGATCCGCCACAATATCCATCCGATGAAAGTCGCCCCCGGTCAGACCATTACCTCGCAGTGCGACGCCATCAAAACGCTACTTAACGGGCAATTGCCGCCGTGGCTGGCAAAACGCCTTGAGCGCGCCAACCCGCTTGAAGAACGGGTGTTCTGAACTCATCCCCTTCGGGGGATTTTTTTTGCGTGAACATTGCGCCAATTGTCTGCTTTGTTGCAAAACCGACACTTTTTTTCTCTTAAAAATCAATCACTCATTGCTGGCTCGCGAATTGCACCTTCTGCTACAACCCAACCAGATAATGAGGTGATGATGAAGGGGAACGAGATCCTGGCTTTGCTCGATGAACCTGCCTGCGAGCACAACCATAAACAGAAATCCGGCTGCAGCGCGCCGAAACCCGGCGCGACAGCGGGCGGCTGCGCCTTTGACGGTGCGCAGATCACCCTGCTGCCACTCTCCGATGTTGCCCACCTGGTACACGGCCCCATTGGTTGTACCGGTAGCTCATGGGATAACCGTGGCAGCTTCAGTTCCGGCCCGACGATCAACCGGCTGGGTTTTACCACCGATCTGAGCGAACAGGATGTGATCATGGGACGCGGCGAGCGCCGCCTGTTCCATGCCGTGCGCCACATCGTCAACCGCTACCACCCGGCCGCCGTCTTTATCTATAACACCTGCGTTCCCGCGATGGAGGGCGACGATATCGAAGCCGTCTGCCAGGCGGCAGAAACCGCCACCGGCGTACCGGTGATTGCCGTTGATGTCGCCGGGTTTTACGGCAGCAAAAATCTCGGCAACCGGCTGGCCGGTGAAGTGATGGTGAAAAAGGTGATTGGCGGGCGTGAACCCACGCCGTGGCCGGAAGATACCCCTTTTGCCCCGGCGCACCGCCACGATATCGGGCTGATTGGCGAATTCAATATTGCCGGAGAGTTCTGGCACATTCAGCCGCTGCTCGATGAGCTGGGTATTCGCGTGCTCGGCAGCCTCTCCGGCGACGGGCGCTTCAGTGAAATCCAGACGCTGCACCGGGCGCAGGTCAATATGCTGGTCTGCTCCAGGGCGCTGATCAACGTCGCCCGCTCGCTGGAGCAGCGCTACGGCACGCCGTGGTTTGAAGGCAGTTTTTATGGTGTTCGCGCCACCTCTGACGCCCTGCGCCAACTGGCGGCGCTGACCGGAGACCGCGATCTGATGCAGCGCGCCGAACAGCTTATTGCCCGCGAAGAGCAGCAAACAGAGCAGGCGCTGGCCCCGCTGCGCGAGCGCCTGCGCGGGCGCAAAGCGCTGCTCTATACCGGCGGCGTGAAATCCTGGTCGGTGGTCTCGGCGCTTCAGGATCTGGGCATGGAAGTGGTGGCGACCGGCACGCGCAAATCCACCGAAGAGGATAAACAGCGCATCCGCGAACTGATGGGCGCCGACGCGCTGATGCTTGATGAAGGTAACGCTCGCTCGCTGCTGGACGTGGTTTACCGCTACAAGGCGGACATGATGATAGCCGGGGGACGCAATATGTACACCGCCTACAAAGCGCGGCTGCCGTTCCTCGATATCAATCAGGAGCGCGAGCACGCCTTTGCCGGCTACCGCGGCATTGTCACGCTGGCCGAACAGCTCTGCCTGACCATGGAAAGCCCGGTCTGGCCGCAAACCCATTCCCGCGCACCGTGGCAATAAGGAGCCTGCAATGGCAGAAATTATCCGTAGTAAAAAGCCGCTGGCCGTCAGCCCGGTAAAAAGTGGCCAGCCGCTGGGCGCGATTCTGGCGAGCATGGGCTTTGAACAGAGCATTCCGCTGGTTCATGGCGCTCAGGGGTGCAGCGCCTTCGCGAAGGTCTTTTTTATCCAGCATTTTCACGATCCGATCCCGCTGCAATCGACGGCAATGGACCCGACATCGACCATTATGGGTGCCGATGAGAACATCTTTACCGCGCTGAATGTGCTGTGTTCACGCAACAACCCGAAAGCGATTGTTCTGCTGAGCACAGGCCTTTCCGAGGCGCAGGGCAGCGATATTTCGCGCGTGGTGCGCCAGTTCCGCGATGAATATCCGCGCCATAAAGGGGTGGCGCTGCTGACCGTCAACACGCCGGATTTTTACGGCAGCCTGGAAAACGGCTACAGCGCGGTGCTGGAGAGCATGGTTGAACAGTGGGTGCCGGAAAAACCGCAGCCGGGCGTGCGCAATCGCCGCGTGAACCTGCTGCTCAGCCATTTGCTTACGCCGGGCGACATTGAGCTGCTGCGAAGTTATGTCGAGGCATTTGGCCTGCAGCCGGTGATGGCGCCGGATCTTTCCCAGTCGCTGGACGGCCATCTCGCCAGCGGGGATTTCTCGCCGATTACCCAGGGCGGCAGCAGCCTGCGGCTGATTGAACAGATGGGACAGAGTCTTGGCACGTTCGCCATTGGCGTATCCCTCTCCCGCGCCGCGCAATTGCTGGCGCAGCGCAGCCATGCGGAAGTGGTCACCCTGCCGCATCTGATGACCATGAGCCAGTGCGATACGTTTATTCATCAACTGAAGCGCCTCTCCGGGCGCGATGTTCCGGCGTGGATCGAGCGCCAGCGCGGGCAATTACAGGATGCGATGATCGATTGTCATATGTGGTTGCAGGGCGCGCCTGTCGCGCTGGCCGCCGAGGGCGATCTGCTCGCCGCCTGGTGCGATTTCGCCCGCGATATGGGCATGGTGCCCGGCCCGGTGGTGGCGCCGGTGAGCCAGAAAGGGTTGCAGGATCTGCCGGTCGAAAAAGTCATTATCGGCGATCTGGAGGATATGCAGGATCTGTTGTGTGAAACGCCTGCATCGCTGCTCGTCTCTAATTCTCACGCCGCTGATTTGGCCAGGCAGTTCGACATTCCGCTGGTGCGCGCCGGTTTCCCCCTGTTCGACCGTCTGGGCGAGTTTCGCCGCGTGCGCCAGGGTTACGCCGGGATGCGCGACACCTTGTTTGAGCTGGCGAATGCGCTGCGCGATCGCCACCATCATCTTGCCGCTTATCACTCGCCGCTGCGCCAGCGTTTTTACGAACCCGCATCTTCGGGAGGTGACTATGCAACATGTTAACCGACAATTCAGCACCATTTGCGACAGTGAATGGTCGATGAGAGTGGCCTTTGCCAGTTCCGATTACCACCATGTCGATCAGCATTTCGGCGCGACACCGAGACTGGTGGTGTACGGGGTCAAAGAGGATGACATCACCTTGCTGCGGGTGGTGGATTTCTCGGTACTGCCCGGCCATCAGCAGGAGAAACTGACCCGCCGGATTAACGCGCTGGAGGATTGCGTGACGCTCTACTGCGTGGCGATCGGCGAGGAGGTTTTTCGCCAGCTTTTACAGGTCGGTGTGCGCGCGGTGCGCGTTCCGGCAGATACCACGATTGTCGGACTGTTGCAGGAAATCCAACACTACTGGTACGACAAAGAGCAGCGAAGAAGTGCGCGCAGCCGCAATACCGATCGCTTAGCCGGGCTGCTGGAGGAAGATGAGTGGCAGGAAGAGGATGAGCGCTGATGCCTTTTCTGTGTCAGCTCTGTGACAAAGACAACATAAAACTGCGACATAGTTCGCAGTTTTATGTCAGTGTAAAAATCATCCCATTGAAATATAAAGACTTCATCTTCTGGTACTGCTTTTGCTTCAACGATATTACCCGCTGTTGATTGACACGGTGTAATGCGCTCCGGCGCGTTCCGTCATACATACTGGGAGCCAAAAGCATGTGGAATTACTCCGAGAAAGTGAAAGAACATTTTTTTAATCCCCGTAACGCCCGGGTGGTGGAAAACGCCAACGCCGTGGGTGATGTGGGATCGTTAAGCTGTGGCGATGCGTTACGGCTGATGCTGCGAGTGGATCCGCAAGATGAAACCATTCTTGAGGCCGGGTTTCAGACCTTTGGTTGCGGCAGCGCAATTGCCTCTTCTTCCGCCTTAACGGAACTGATTATCGGCCGCACGCTGGAGCAGGCCGAACAGGTCACCAACCAACAAATTGCCGATTATCTTGACGGTTTACCGCCGCAAAAAATGCACTGCTCGGTCATGGGCCAGGAAGCACTGCGCGCTGCCATCGCCAACTACCGTGGTGAAACGCTGGAAGATGACCACGAAGAAGGCGCACTGATTTGTAAGTGCTTTGGCGTGGATGAAGGACAGATTCGCCGCGCGGTGCTAAGCAACGGGCTGACCACGCTGGAAGAGGTGATCAACTACACCAAAGCAGGCGGCGGCTGTACTTCGTGTCATGAAAAAATCGAACTGGCGCTGGCCGATATTCTCGCGCAGCACCTGCAGGTCGCCGCGCCGGTTGCGACAACCAAAGATCCGCACTGGCAGGAAGTGGTTGATGCCATCACTGAACTGCGCCCGCATATTCAGGCCGATGGCGGCGATATGGCGCTGCTCAGCGTGGCAAATCATAAAGTCACGGTCAGCCTCTCCGGCAGTTGTAGCGGCTGCATGATGACCGACATGACGCTCGCCTGGTTACAGCAAAAACTGATGGAACGCACCGGCTGTTATATGGAAGTCGTGGCCGCTGAAGCCGCAGCGTATTAACAGAGGGGAAAAAACATGAAACACGTTTATCTGGATAACAACGCCACCACGCGAATCGATCCGATGGTGCTGGAAGCGATGATGCCCTTTCTGACCGAGCATTATGGCAACCCCTCTTCGATTCATGATTTCGGCACACCTTCCCGTGTGGCCCTTGAGCGCGCGCACCAGCAGGTTGCCACCCTGCTTGGCGCCGATCATGCCAGCGAGATTATTTTCACCTCCTGCGCGACCGAAGCCACGTCAACCGCGCTGCATGCCTGCGTGGAATTGATGCCGGAGCGCCGGGAAATCATCACCTCCGCGGTGGAGCACCCGGCCACGCTCGCCGTTTGCGAACACCTGGAGCGCCAGGGTTACCTGATCCACCGCATTGGCGTGAATAGCGACGGCGCGCTGGATATGGAGCAGTACCGCCAGGCGCTCAGTTCTCGGGTGGCGGTGGTCAGCGTGATGTGGGCGAACAACGAAACCGGCGTGCTGTTTCCGGTGATTGAAATGGCGGCCATGGCGCAGGAGCACGGCGCGCTGTTCCACTGCGATGCGGTACAGGTGGTCGGCAAAATTCCGCTGGATATTGGCCGCACGCAGATCGATATGCTCTCCTGCTCGGCGCACAAACTGCACGGGCCGAAAGGTGTCGGCTGCCTCTATCTGCGGCGCGGAACGCGTTTTCGTCCGCTGTTGCGCGGCGGCCATCAGGAGCGCGGACGCCGCGCAGGAACGGAAAACATCGCCGGGATCGTCGGCATGGGCACAGCCTGCGAACTGGCGCAGATCCATCTGCCGGGTGCCTCCTCGCTGGCGCAACTGCGCGATCGACTGCAGGAAGGGCTTATCGCGCAGGTGCCTTCCGTGATGGCCATGGGCGGTAACCAGCCGCGCGTACCAGGCACCACCAATCTGGCGTTTGAGTTTATCGAAGGGGAAGCCATTTTATTGCTGCTGAACCAGGCGGGAATTGCGGCGTCGAGCGGCAGCGCCTGTACCTCCGGTTCGCTGGAACCTTCGCATGTCATGCGGGCGATGAACATTCCTTACACCGCCGCGCACGGCAGTATTCGTTTTTCGCTGTCACGCTACACGCGTGAGAAAGAGATCGACTACGTGATCGATACCCTGCCAACGATTATAGCCCGCCTGCGGATGCTCTCGCCCTACTGGCAGGAGGGGAAACCCGGGGCGGCTGAATCAGCATTTGCGCCGTTATACGGCTAAGGCGGTGAGCATGAATGTGCTTATCAACGACACCACTCTGCGTGACGGCGAACAGAGTCCGGGTGTCGCGTTTCTCGCCAGTGAGAAAATCGCCATCGCCGAGGCGCTGTTTGCGGCGGGCATTACCGCGCTCGAAGTTGGTACGCCAGCGATGGGCGACGAGGAGCGCCAGCGCATTTTGCAGGTGCGCCGGCATTTACCCGCTGCAACGCTGATGTCCTGGTGTCGGATGAACCGCGATGAGATCCACCAGAGCGCGGATCTTGGTATGGACTGGGTGGATATCTCCCTGCCCGCTTCGGATAAGCTGCGCCAGTACAAGCTGCGCGAACCGCTGCCACAGTTGCTCGATAAACTGGGCTCGCTGATTGTACAAGCGCGGACGCTGGGCATGCAGGTCTGTGTCGGCTGTGAGGATGCCTCACGCGCCAGCGATCGGACGCTGAACCAGATTGCCGATATTGCCCGCGAGGCGGGCGCGAAACGGCTGCGTTTCGCCGACACTCTCGGCCTGCTCGATCCCTTTACCACCACCACCCGTATTCGGGCGCTTGCCGAATACTGGCCGGGTGAAATCGAAATGCACGCCCACAACGATCTGGGGCTGGCGACCGCAAATACGCTGGCGGCGGTGCGCGCCGGAGCCTCCAGCGTCAACACGACAGTGCTCGGGCTGGGCGAACGCGCAGGCAATGCCGCGCTGGAAACCGTTGCGCTGAGCCTGAGCCGCTGCCTGCAACGGGATTGCGGCGTTGATTTTACACGCCTGCCGTCCCTGTGCCAGACCGTGGCCGACGCGACACAGCGGGCGATTGATCCGCAGCAACCGCTGGTAGGTTCGCAGGTGTTCACCCATGAGTCCGGTGTTCATGTTGCCGCGCTGCTGCGCGATCGCGAAAGTTATCAGGCGATTGATCCGGCGCTGATGGGGCGCGAGTACCGGCTGGTGCTGGGCAAACACTCCGGTCGCCAGGCGGTAGATGGCGTCTTCGCCCGCATGGGGTATCACCTCGATAACCTGCAAATCGATCTGCTGCTGCCAGCGATCCGCCGCTTTGCCGAGCGCTGGAAACGCTCGCCGAAAGAGGATGAGTTGGTGGCAATTTACGATGCGCTGTGCGGAGAATCCGCACACTTTGCGAGGGGCTGACGATGGAGTGGTTTTATCAAATTCCCGGCGTGGATGAGCTCGATACCGCCGAGTCCTTTTTTGAATTCTTTAGCGTGCCGTATGACCCACTGGTGCTGCGCCACTGCTGCCTGCCTGTGCTGCGGGAGTTTCACCAGCGGCTGCGGCAAAACGTACCGCTGTGCAATATGCTTGAAGAGGTACCCCGCGCCCCGTGGTTGCTGGCGCGCCGGTTGCTGACGGAGAGCTATCAGCACTACCTTCCGGAGCGTACTCCATGAGACAAAAATTCGATTTTGGCGAAGAGGTGCGCGTTACCCGTGCCATTCGCAATGACGGCACCATGCGCGGCTTTGCGCGCGGCGACCTGCTGGTTCGTCGCGGTAGTACCGGTTTTATCCGTGAATGGGGCACGTTTTTGATGGATCAGATTATCTATCAGGTACATTTTCTCGATGATGATTTGGTGGTTGGCTGCCGCGAGCAGGAGCTACTGCCACTTTCCGTGCCGTGGCACGCCGGGCAGTTTCAGTATGGCGATCGGGTTGCCTGTCGCCACGCGCTGTCGGTAAATGGCGAAGTGGCGATCGCCGCCGGAGAACATGGCCGTATTGAAGGAACAAACCAGGGCGAAGGTGGAAATGATTATACCGTCACGTTTTCCGGGCGCTGGTTTCAGGTGCCCTCCAGCGCCATGATCCTGCTGGAGGACGACGTATGACACCGTGGCAACGCTTCGCCCGGCGGCGGCTGGCGATAACGCGCTGGCAGTGCGAGCCGGAACACATTCCTGCCGATCGGCAAACCGCGTTTGACGATGCCTTCACCCGCCAGTGCCAACTGGAACAGGCTGTGGTAGAAGTTGCCGCCGGTGCCCCCCTGCCGGATAGCGTGCTGCAGAGTGTCGCAACCTCGCTGGCAAGCTGGCTGGATGGCGGGCATTTTTCTGCTGACGAGCGGCAGACAGTGGTCCGACATCATGCCCGCATGGAGTGGCAGTTCGCCGAGATTGCCGCGCGCGCCCCGCTGCCGGACGATTTACACGTGCTGGCCTGGTATCAGAAACATCAGGCGCAGTTTACGCGCCCGCCGCAGCGGCTGACATCTCACCTGTTACTGACGGTCGATAATGACGATGCCGCAGTGCAGCGCCAGATCCGCTGTTTTCATCAGGACATTAGCGTCTCGCGCCAGCACTTTGCCCGGCTGGCACAGCGCTACTCCCACTGCCCCAGCGCGCTGGAAGGCGGACGTCTGGGCTGGATAAGCCAAGGGGTGCTCTATCCCGAACTCGACGCCGCGTTGTTTGCGCTGGCGGAGAATGGCCTCAGCGCCCCTATCGAAACCCGCCTCGGCTGGCATCTGATATGGTGCGAAGCGATCCGTGACGCTGCGCCGATGCCGCAGGCGGAGGCGCTGGAAAAAGCACGAAGCTATTTGGTTCGCCAAAACCAGCAGCAGTACCAGCGCCAGTGGCTGGCGACGTTAACCCGTAGCGTGGAGATGGGGTAATTTCACCCTCAGAACAACAATGCCGGGTAAACACAGTGTTACCCGGCCATATCATTTATAAAAACACCGGCTTAAGCGTTTCCAGCCAGGCATCCAGGCGCTCGTCGGTCAGGTCATACTGATTGTCCTGATCGATCGCTAAGCCGACAAATTTATCCGCTTCCAGCGCCGATGAGGCATTGAATTCATACCCTTCATTCGGCCAGTGGCCGACAATCTGCGCCCCGCTGTTTTTCAGCGCGTCATACAGCGGGCGCAGGCCGCTGACAAAGTTATCCGGGTAACCCACCTGATCGCCAAGACCGAACAGCGCCACGGTTTTGCCGCTCAGGCTGTGACTATCAAGCTGAGCGACAAACTCTCCCCATGACGCCTCCTCACATCCCGCATCCAGCCCTGGCAGTTGCCCGTCGCCGAGCGTCGGCGTTCCCAGAAGCAGTACCGGATAGGAAAGAAACGTGTCGAGATCGGTACGGTTGATATTCACCGGCGCATCGGCCGCCGCACCCATTTTTTGGTGGATCATTTTGGCAATCTTGCGCGTTTTGCCCGTATCGGTACCGAAAAAAATTCCAATGTTAGCCATCGCGTGCTCCTGTGAGAAAAAGTATGAATCCGCCCTGAACAGGCGGCTACCACAAAAGATATTGCGAAGGCTGTGCCAGTTTTTTTCCGTGCAATAACTGCACCGTATTGGTCTGTTATGCACCAGGGCGGCGCTTCTTTACCCGACCGATTGGTCGCTGCCGCGCACAACCCGAGGGCAAAAGGCTAAAAATCGGCAGCAAACAGGGATCTGGATCAATCTTACGGCGAGTAATGCGGGCCAAAGGCGCACCCTTTGCATGGTTAATGAGCGTCCGTTTATGTTCGGACGAAAGTCGACAGGTGGCACAAATTGTCATAACTGCGACATTTCCATGTTGACCACAGGAGTTTGTGATGACCCTGAATATGATGATGGACGCCACCGCGCCCGCCGAGATCGCCGGAGCGCTCTCACAACAGCATCCCGGGTTGTTTTTCACCATGGTTGAACAGGCGCCCGTCGCGATTTCACTGACCGATGCCGATGCCCACATTCTCTACGCCAACCCCGCGTTTTGTCGCCAGTCGGGGTATGAACTGGAAGAGTTGTTGCAGCAAAACCCGCGCCTGCTTGCCAGTAAGCAGACGCCGCGTGAAATCTACCAGGATATGTGGCACACCCTGCTGCAACACCGTCCGTGGCGCGGACAACTGATCAATCGTCGCCGCGACGGCAGCCTGTTTCTGGTGGAAATCGACATCACCCCACTGTTTAATGCGTTCGGCAAACTCGAACATTACCTGGCCATGCAGCGCGACATCAGCACCAGCTACGCGCTGGAACAACGGCTGCGCAATCATATGACGCTGACCGAAGCCGTCTTGAATAACATTCCGGCGGCGGTTGTGGTGGTGGATGAACGCGATCGGGTAGTGATGGATAACCTCGCCTACAAAACCTTTTGCGCCGATTGCGGCGGTAAAGAACTGCTCACCGAAATCAATTTTGCCGCCCATAAGGCGGAGCTGGCGCAGGGCCTGGTACTGCCGGTAGTGCTGCGCGGCACCGTGCGCTGGTTGTCCGTTACCTGTTGGGCGCTGCCGGGCGTCAGCGAAGAAGCAGGCCGCTACTTTATTGATAGCGCCGTGCCGCGCACGCTGGTGGTGATCACCGATAATACCCAGCAGCAGCAACAGCAGGAGCAGGGGCGTCTTGATCGTCTGAAGCAGCAGATAACCAGCGGTAAATTGCTGGCGGCGATCCGCGAATCGCTGGACGCCGCGCTGGTACAACTCAATTGCCCAATTAATATGCTGGCCGCCGCACGCCGCTTAAATGGCGACGAGCATAGCAATCTGGCGCTGGATGCCGCATGGCGTGAAGGCGAAGAAGCGATGGCGCGGTTGCAGCGCTGCCGCCCGTCGCTGGAACTGGAAAGCCCGGCAGTCTGGCCGCTCCAGCCGTTCCTTGACGATCTGCGTGCCCTGTATCACACCCGATATAACCAGGGCGAAAACCTGCAAATTGAGCTGGAATCCCCCGACCTGGTGGGCTTTGGCCAGCGAACACAACTGCTTGCCTGCCTGAGCCTGTGGCTCGACAGAACCCTGGATATTGCCGCGGAGCTACGTGATTTCACGGTACAGACTCAACTTTACGCCCGCGAAGAGAGCGGCACATTGTCGTTCTATTTAAACGACAATGTGCCGCTGATTCAGGTGCGCTACACCCATTCACCCGATGCACTCAATGCGCCCGGTAAAGGCATGGAGCTGCGGCTGATCCAGACGCTGGTCGCCCACCATCGAGGCGCAATAGAACTGACCTCACGCCCTCAGGGAGGCACCTGTCTGATCCTGCGTTTCCCATTATTTTACTCGCTGACAGGAGGCTCACTATGACTCAGCGAACCGAGTCGGGTACAACCGTCTGGCGCTTTGACCTCTCCCAACAGTTTACAGCCATGCAGCGTATCAGTGTGGTGTTAAGCCGGGCGACGGAGATCGGGCAGACGCTACAGGAAGTGCTGTGCGTGCTGCACAACGATGCCTTTATGCAGCACGGGATGATCTGTCTGTACGACAGTAAGCAAGCGATCCTTTCCATTGAAGCCTTGCATGAGGCCGATCAGCAGTTAATTCCCGGCAGTTCACAGATTCGCTACCGTCCGGGCGAAGGGCTGGTAGGCACGGTGCTGTCGCAGGGACAGTCGCTGGTGCTGCCCTGTGTCTCCGACGATCGGCGTTTTCTCGATCGCCTGGGATTGTATGATTACAGCTTGCCGTTTATCGCCGTGCCGCTGATGGGGCCAAACTCGCAGCCTATCGGCGTGCTGGCCGCCCAGCCGATGGCGCGTTACGAGGAGCGGCTGCCCGCCTGCACGCGTTTTCTTGAAACCGTCGCCAATCTGGTGGCGCAAACCGTTCGCCTGATGACACCACCCAGCGTCGCGTCTCCACCCCGTGCTGCTGCCGCGCAGATTGCCGGCCAGCGTGGGTGCGCCTCTTCGCGAGCGTTTGGCTTTGAAAACATGGTCGGTAAAAGCGCGGCTATGCGTCAGACGCTGGAAATTATTCGCCAGGTATCACGCTGGGACACCACCGTGCTGGTGCGTGGCGAAAGCGGAACCGGTAAAGAGCTGATAGCCAACGCTATCCACCACAATTCACCGCGCGCCGCCGCGCCGTTTGTCAAATTCAACTGCGCGGCGCTGCCCGATACGCTTCTGGAGAGTGAACTCTTCGGTCATGAAAAAGGCGCATTTACCGGCGCGGTGCGCCAGCGCAAAGGCCGCTTCGAACTGGCGGATGGCGGTACGCTGTTTCTTGATGAGATCGGCGAAAGTAGCGCCTCGTTTCAGGCGAAATTGCTGCGTATCTTGCAGGAAGGCGAAATGGAACGCGTCGGCGGCGACGAAACGTTGCGGGTGAATGTACGGATCATTGCCGCCACCAACCGTAATCTGGAGGAGGAAGTGCGGCTGGGGAATTTTCGCGAAGATCTCTACTATCGCCTTAATGTGATGCCGATCTCCCTGCCCCCGCTCCGCGAGCGTCAGGAGGACATCGTCGAGCTGGCGCATTTTCTGGTGCGCAAAATCGCGCAAAACCAGAACCGCACGCTGCGCATCAGCGATGGCGCGATCCGTTTGTTGATGAGCTACAGCTGGCCTGGAAACGTGCGTGAACTGGAAAACTGCCTTGAGCGATCGGCGGTCATGTCGGAAAGCGGGCTAATCGATCGCGACGTGATTTTGTTTCACCACAGGGAAAATCTGCCAAAACCGCCACAGACCAGTGCGCCGCGCGAAGAGAGCTGGCTCGATCAGAATCTCGATGAGCGACAAAGATTGATCGCCGCGCTGGAGAAAGCCGGTTGGGTACAGGCAAAAGCCGCGCGCCTGCTGGGAATGACCCCGCGCCAGGTGGCCTATCGTATTCAGACAATGGACATTGCCATGCCGAGATTGTAGCGCAGGTTTTGTGACATTCGGCACATTGTCGGCCAAACGCCACAAACTCGACAAACAGACGACGACGCGGTGAATTTTTAATTTTAATTTTCAGTAAGTTACATTAAGGAGAAACGGTACGGCTTTTGCAGCAGGAGGTTATGACCACACAACCAAGGTACGCCCATGACTTCCTGCTTATCCGCCGCTGGTGGTTCACGCTGTCACACCGGGCAGCGCGAGCCTTTATCTGACGTCGTTGCCGGTAAGGTAGCGTCGCACCCCTGCTACTCGCAAAACGGTCATCACCGCTATGCCCGTATACATCTACCGGTCGCGCCTGCCTGTAACTTGCAATGTAACTACTGCAACCGCAAATTTGATTGCAGTAATGAATCGCGCCCCGGTGTCTCGTCATCCCTGCTGACGCCGGAACAGGCGGTAGCCAAAGTTCGCCATGTAGCCGCGGCGATCCCGCAATTATCCGTAGTTGGTATCGCCGGGCCTGGCGACCCGCTGGCCAATATCCAACGTACATTCACCACTCTGGAAATGGTGCGAGAACAGCTCCCCGACCTGAAACTTTGCCTCTCAACCAACGGGCTGATGCTACCGGATGCGGTAGAGAGACTGGTAAATGTTGGCGTTGACCATGTCACCGTGACGATCAATACGCTGGATGCCGATATCGCGGCGCAAATCTACGCCTGGCTATGGCTGGACGGTGAACGTTACAGCGGGCGTGAAGCCGGTGAGATCCTGATTGCCCGCCAGCTTGAAGGTGTGCGTCGCCTGACGGCGAAAGGCGTACTGGTGAAGATCAACTCGGTATTGATCCCCGGCATCAACGATGGCGTCCTGAGCGATGTCAGCCGTGAACTTCGCGCCAGCGGTGCCTTTATTCACAATATTATGCCGCTGATCGCTCGCCCGGAGCACGGTACGGTGTTTGGCCTGAATGGACAGCCGGAGCCGGATGCGCAGATGGTAGCCCAGGTGCGCGAGCGCTGCGCCGAGGTGATGCCGCAGATGACGCACTGCCAGCAGTGCCGCGCTGATGCGATTGGCATGCTCGGAGAAGATCGCAGCCAGCAGTTTGCCCTGACGCCGGTTGAAGAGTCGCCGCAGCCGTGGTTGCCAACGCTTTACCGCCGGGCGCAGTTGCATGCCAGCATTGCCACGCGCGGCGAATCGGAAGAGCCGGATGCCTGTCTGGTGGCGGTCGCCTCCATACGTGGCGATACGATTGATTGCCACTTTGGTCATGCCGATCGCTTTCGCATTTACAGCCTGTCGGCGGCGGGCGCGGTGCTGGTGAACGAACGTTTTACGCCGAAGTTTTGTCAGGGAAGCGACAACTGCGAACCGCAGGACAGCGACGCGCGTATGGCCGCGGTTCTCGATCTGCTGGCCGATGTGAAAGCAGTATTTTGCGCCCGTATCGGTTACGCGCCATGGCAAAAGCTGGAAGCGCGCGGCATTCAACCCTGCGTCGATCTTGCCTGGCAACCGGTTAACGAGGCGCTGACCGGCTGGTGGCAGCAGTGGCGGAAAAATGTGCCGTCCGAACCTACGTCACAGGGGGTGGCATGATGCCTGTTCACGACTGGCTGCGGCGTTTACTGTGGCTCTATGCACACGGAGAAGGCTGTTATCCGTTGATGATGGGCCTGCAGGTGACCGAATGGGATGCCCTACAGGTGCAGTTCGCCCCCCCCACGCAGCCGATGCCCGCCGATTGTTTGCTGCGCCAAAAGCTGATGAGCGAGCTGAATGCCACCCGCTGCGACGAACAGCAACAACTGGCGCAGTGGCTGGCGGGATATATGGCGCCGGATGCGGCACCGATGCACAACATTATCGCCAGTGTTTCGCTGGCGTTTAATCACCTGTGGCAGGATCTGGGGTTAAGTTCGCGTCAGGAGTTACGCGAATTAATGAGCGACTGTTTTCCTCTGCTGGTAGAAATGAATAGTGAAAATATGCGCTGGAAAAAGTTTTTTTATCGTCAGCGCTGCCTGCATTCCGCTGGCGAGCTTATTTGCCGCTCCCCAAGTTGCGACGCCTGCTACGAACGCGAATTCTGTTTTTCCGATACATCTGGTCCGCTGAAGACCAGGCTCAGCATCGAGGGGGAAATTTAGGTTTTACGCCCCAGTCTGACGTTGAACAGACGGTATCTGTTCTAAAAAGCCTGTCTGCCCGGCGGTTGCCGGGCAGCAGCAGCCAAATATTAATCTTCGCTTGTCATGCACTCGACTTCAGTTCATTTGCGGGAACAGTATTGAAAGGCAGCGGCCCTAACTGCATCACGCTTCCCGCCTGCTCGCCTAGCTGTTGCCACTGGCGTTTCATCGCGCTCAGCCTCAGTGCCAGATACCCTTTTGAACTCTGCTGCAGGTCGGCCAGCGTTTGCTGGTAGCTATCAGCAACGGTCTGCCATCCGTTGACCAGCAGCTTAGCGGCATCAATGGCAGACTGAGAAAGTCTTTCACTGGCCGTCAACTGGTTATAAACCGTGTCAAAAACAGCAACCTCCAATTCAAGCCCGACGAGATTCGTCAACGTTGTGCTGTACTCTTTTTGCGCTTTGACGATATCGGCAGAGCTTATAGTCATCGCCAGCGTTCCGCCCGCGACCAGGGTAATACCCGCAGCCAGAAGCGTTTGCGTTGCCCCACCGGTTTCGATAATTGTTGTGGCCGCAATGACAATCATGCCGATCCCTATAATGTCGCTCACCGCTCCCGCCGAAATCTGCACAATATCTGCATCCATCTGTTTATTCAGATCGTTTAGCTTCTGCCGTAGTGCCGATATTTCCCCTTTATCACCGGTAATTTGCGTCTGCACGGTTTCTTTAGCCGCTTTAAATGTGCTCTGACTGCTGTTGATCCCATTCACATAAACCTGGACGTTATCGACAAACACCCCCGTGGAAGTGACGTTTTTCTGAGCAAGAGAAAGTAGCTGCTGGATGCCCTGCTGGATATAAGGAAGCTGGCTTTTATCCCCCATGTCATATTTTTGAGCCGCCGGAAGAAGTGCATCGACATAAGCCCCCACCTGATTCGAAAAATTACGCACATTCACCAGAGAAGAGATGGCCGCCGGATTAATCGAGGACAACCATTCCTGCGCCTGATCGCGCGCAATAGCCTGCTGTGCAGGAAGATCAGGTAAAATATCTAAATGAATGTTGGGTTGACATAATACAGTGCTCGCATAAGTCTGTTGAGCAATCGATGAAGCACCGATGCCCTGAATACCTGTCATTAAGGCATTGGTTGATGATGATTCAGTATCATTTTTCGCAGCTGCAATGGCTTGCATGATCATAATGAAAACCTCAAAGTCGTTAATTGGTTTTTGCCTTACTGCAATTGCTCAACGGTGCGCATCACTTCCTGCCAGTTCGCCTGCACGGTATTAACGGAGACTATAAGAAAATCCGCAGTCACCTGTTGTTGGGTAACCTCCGACAGCTCGGCCGTCACGGTTTGCCAACCATATTGAAGAGATTGTGTCAGGCCACACAAAATAGCGGTTCCTTTGGTCAATGCGTTCAGTGCATCACTGGTGGCGCCGAGTTGTCCTATTTCCTGATAAAGTATCCCCGTTTCCTGTTGCGCCTGACCAATCGCCCGCTCCGTGCTTTGCACATAGCCTGTTAATTCCATAATGGCGGCGCCAATCCCAAGAGTAAAAATGCCGATGATAATTTCCATCCTCTTTTTACTTTCAAGTTCAGCATTCAGCGCATTCAGCTGAGCGTTAAGAGCCTCTAACCTTGCCCGATCGGCAGCTAATAACTGTTGCGCCCTTTGCTGATCGGCTAGCAAGTTCCTTGAGTCGGTCGTAATGTCATTATTAAAGGAAATAACTACCCCATTGAAATCATTCAGAGAGGCGGATAGCGGCGCGCTATCGGAGAGTAATTGCTTAATCTGCCCCTGAGCTTTTGTGAGATATTCCTGTCCGTCAGGACCATTTAATTCAGAACGGATGTTGGCAACCGTAGAATCCAGCTCGCCACCAAATTTGATAACCTCGGAATACAACGAATCCATTTTCACCACAATGTCAGACAGATAATAATTCGCATGATTGTGGACGGAGAGAATATTTCCATTCAGGTCGGAGATCTGCGGATCGTTAATGGGCGGAAGCTGTTCTAATTGTTGTGCAACCTGCGTCATCTGTTGACGCACATTTTGTTGAGCCGTTAATGCCTGAGTAAAGCTGACTTTCAATGCTGGCATACTCTGAACCTTAGACAAGGGTCTCTTATTGGCATCATCGTGAAACGATGCGTCCGGTTAGTCTGTTAAAACAATCAGACCCTCACGGGCCTGATTGATGTTTGATGAACGCTATGCAGCAGCCAGCCGTGCAAACGTCGCCGTTGGGTTAGGCAACAGGATCCCACCGCTGGTGACCGATGCGTTGCTGACCGGTAAAGAACCATAATCCAATAGTTTACGGGCATGATTACCAACATCATCCCAGTCCGCTTTCGCCGCATTGAGTTGCGCGATCAGGAAATAGCCTAAATCGGGGGTCGCGCTGGTCAGCGCCGACTGGAAGACAATAAAGTCCTGTTCAAGCGTCTGCCAACCTGCCAGTAAAGAACCCGCGGCCTGAACCGCAGCGGATGCCTGGCCCGAAAGGTTCTGAACAATCGTATTCACGTTTTTGGTGGCAGAATACTGTTGTTGTAGTTTTGTTTTGGTCGTAATGGCCGTGCTGAGCGCGCTGGTTTGCTTGGCATAGTCAACTCCCCCGGCAATGGCAACACCAGCACCGGCCCCGACGACTACCAATCCACCGACAATCAGTGCGGTACTGACACCTGCGGTCGCAATTTCCGCCAGTGCCCCCACGGCAATCATTAATCCTCCTACCACTGCGGCGGTTGAACCCGCTGCAATCATAGTCAAGTCTTTACTCATGGCGGAATTAATAGCGTCGATTTGTTTGCCCAGTGCGGCAATTTGTCCGTCTTTACCGGCTAATGTCGCTTCTGCCGTAGTAAAATCACTGGCGAAATTGCGGGCATCTTCGGCAAGCGTGGTCTGGAAACCGCCCACTGAATTAACCACGGTATGCGTAGCGGTTTGTTTTTGAGCGACCAGCGCCTGAAGTTGCTGAACACCCAGTTTAAAAGTATTAATTGATGCTGTGTCCGAAGGGTTTTGCTGTATTTTTACCGCCAGCTTAACCAAAGGATCATAATAGGAATCAAAATTGTTAGAGAAGCTCACAATATCCGTATTGGTTGAGATCATTTGCGGCTGTATGACATCACGCCAGGATGTGGCATGGTCTCTGGCCTTTGCCTGATGTTCCGGTAGATCGGGTAATATATCCGGTAGGGAGAGATCGGCCTGTGTTAAAATAGTGCCGACATAGTTTTGAATAATCACGGCGGCCGTGGTTGAGGCATCAGCGCTCGCTTTCATGTTATTACTGTTAATCGACGGATTGGTGCCAGCCTGTAGAATATGATTTAACATTATTAAATGCCCTTTCTGTTACTAAGATCGGAGTGAACTCTTTGAGCTCAGTTAAATATAAAACATATTGTCCGTGGTCAATCAGGTCATTTCAAACCAAGGAAATCGTGCTTTAAGCTCACGACATCCGTCAATAAATGCATTAAAGAAAAACCAGGTTAATAAAAAGGACTTATTTAAGAAAAGACCGTCAGAGTCTGGAATGTTTTCCTAAATCACGCATTGACACAGTATTAATTGAAAATTCAGATTCTGGTGATTCCGACAATATGTGGAGCACCCTGCAAAGGCTGGAAGATTTCAACAATAGATTCCCACACCACCAAAGCAGGCGGAATTGAAGCAAGGCACTTGAAACGATAATTTGTCCCGGCCACTAACTGCGTTGAGACGGCCTGCGGCTCATACGTTACACCAACAAATCCCGCCATGGCTTCTTTAAATACCTGCCAATCTTTTTCGGTCAACGTATGATAAGCCGTCCAGCCACCAACAATAGTCTCTTGATTCGACATGATATTGCCTCGACATTAGTCATCCTACTCATTTGGCTTTTCGGAGTTCGCCCCATCTATTTTGAAATGGTTTCTGGGATCCATTTATTTCCATACAGATTTGTCAACAAAAACCCTGCCAGCTTCAATCTTGCAGAAGCTGCTTGTGATATATTTTATATTTTGGTTAGTGCAATAACTGGCAATCAGAACGTTCTTAAATATGGGTGGTGCAATCACTTCCCGCAACTGACTTTAATAATACGGAATTTCATTTCACTGCCCTATGGATTATATAGTGCAATGCGCCACTTAATGACAAAAACAAAGCATCAATAACGGCATCAGTCTCACAATTCAGAACAAAACCTCAAGTGATTAATTATTATCAGAATAAATACCACCTCATCCAGAAAAAAGGCAAAAAAAACGTTTTTGTTTTAAATTAACAATTAAGCAATCGTTAATGGTTAATCTATTCATTAATCAAAACTTAATTATATAAATATTTAAACTTTGATTTGTCGACCTTTTTTTGCGGCTGGAATAAAAACCCGCAAAGTCACCTGCGGGTTTTCAGGGTCACGGTTTCACCCGCCATATCCGGCTCCACTATTTGTGAAAAAAACTCACAACACCATTCGATGGCGCATGCTGGTTCCCTTCATGTCGGTGCAATACCCTGTCACATACAGAATGGCTGGCAATAAAAGAAGGAACACAGAATGAAGTATGTGAATCTGGGTCGTAGCGGTTTGAAAGTCTCCCGTCTTTGTCTCGGTTGTATGAGCTATGGTGAACCTGAACGTCTGCCTCAACCCTGGTCCCTGGATGAAAAGGCGTCACGTCCGCTCATTCGTCAGGCGCTTGAAGCTGGCATTAATTTTTTTGATACCGCGAATATCTACTCGGGCGGAAGTTCAGAAGAAATTACAGGAAAGGCGCTGAGAGAAATGGCCAGACGCGACGAGATCGTTGTGGCGACAAAGACCTTCTTTCCGTGGCGTAACTCGCCCAATACAGGATTTCTTTCCCGCAAGGCCATTTTTCAGTCTATTGACGATAGTCTGATACGCTTAGGTATGGATTATGTGGATCTCTTTCAGATTCACCGCTTTGACCACTCCACGCCTGTTGAAGAGACCATGGAGGCTTTGCATGACCTCGTTAAAGCAGGAAAAGTACGTTATATCGGCGCATCTTCTATGGAAGCCTGGCGCTTTGCAAAAATGCAGCATACTGCTGAGCGTAACGGCTGGACCCGATTTATCACGATGCAACCGCAATACAACCTGCTTTACCGGGAAGAAGAGCGCGAGATGCTGCCCCTGTGTGAAGACCTGGGCGTTGGTGTGATCCCCTGGAGTCCGATGGCACGCGGCAGGCTTACGCGCGACTGGAGTGTCACGTCCCGACGAACGCAAAACGATGCCTTTGCGTTAAAAATGTATGAGAACGCAGCCCTTCTGGATAAGCCCGTTATTGATGTTGTTGCTAAAATTGCCGAAAAGCACGATGTGCCAAGAGCTTATATTGCAATTGCCTGGTTATTATCAAAAACGGTCATCACAGCACCTATCATCGGCGCGACGAAACCAGAACATCTTTCCACGGCTATCAGCGCGCTGGACTTTTCACTTAGCGATGCAGAAATCACGGAACTTGAGGCATGCTATCTGCCGCACCCCGTTGACGGGATCATTCCCCCGCTTCCGGATACGCCACCTTCACTTACGCCGCCTTCAGCAATACTGAACTGTTAATACCCTACCCTGGCCCGGCGTTGCCGGGTCTCCCAGATAACTTATTCCAGGTCACTGGTGTGAAAAGGAATGAAATTATGTGAATGTTCCGCTCTGGCCAGCGGCCAGAGCGCATAATTTTCAAGAATAACGAAGCACAACGTGTTCAGTAAGAGGAGATGAGTGGATGAACTTGTGAAAAAAATTCAGCAACCGATTAGCCCTGGTCGGTCTATGGTGTATATCATTTCCTTATCAACGCATTCGCGCCTTAACGCCGCAAAAGGAAAACTATTCTGTATGCAAATAAGCAGAGCTGATGTAGCCGATCTCATTTATTTCATGGCTATTGCACGTCATCGCAGTTTCAGCCGTGCGGCGATTGAATTAGGTGTCAGTGCATCAGCGCTTAGTCATGCCCTGAAGGGACTGGAAACCCGGCTCGGGGTTCGCCTCCTTAATCGCACGACCAAGAGCGTTACACCTACGGCAGCAGGTCAAGAACTGGTTCAGTCTGTCCTTCAGCCTTTCGACATGATAGAAGGCGCGCTTGAATCGCTTAACCGGTATCGTAATACCCCTACCGGACGTATCCGCATCAATGCTGCCGTTGAAGCGGCCAATCTTTTGCTTGCGCCGGTCATGCCCGCTTTTATGGATCGCTATCCCGATATTGAAATCGATATTGTGGCCAGCAACCGTATGGTTGACGTCACTGATGCTGGCTTTGATGCCGGTATCCGATATGGTGGCACCGTCCCGGAAGACATGGTTGCCCGGCGTTTATCTGCAGATATTCGCTGGGTTATCGCAGCATCCCCCGACTACCTGGAACGTTACGGAATACCTGAGCATCCTGATGATTTGTTACACCATCGCTGTATAAGCAATCGTCTCGGCGACGATCGGATTTATCGCTGGGAACTTGAGCGAGACGGCGAAACGTACCAAATCACTGTGCCAGGCTCAATGACGGTCAACCAGGCTGAAACGGGCCTTGTGGCCGTATTAGGCGGGGCCGGCCTGATGTATTTTCCGGAGCCTCTTGTTGCACCCTATGTGAAGGATGGGCGGCTCCGCCTGGTGCTTACGGAATGGTCCCCGCTCGAGGAAGGTTTTCATATCTATTATTCAAGCCGTCGGCAACTGCCGACCGGGCTCCGCCTTCTGATTGAGTTCATACAGGAGGCCAGGCCGCTGGGTTAGCGTTATTCACTAGATTTCTCACCCTGCGGCGGCGAAGCTGGCGCAGCATACCAGTTGTTCTTCTCCACCATAACGGTGCCCTTCGGCTGCATGACAAAGTTTGGCGACATGATCTGGACATTAAATTCGTTGAAGACGTCCTGAATGTGGCTGTGCAGTTCATTACGGGCGACGGCAAGGGATTGGTTCGGCAAAAGCCGAACCTGTAGCTCATAAGCGATATACCAGTCCATCAATCCTAACTGCCTCACCAGCGGCGGTTCAGAAAGGTCGATACCTTTTGCCCGCTTTGCGGCAAGTTCCAGCATGGCATGCACCTGTCGCCACGGCGTGTCATAACCAATGGTAACGCCTACCGTCAGGTTGATACCGCTATCCGGTTGCTGCGCGCTCAAATTGGTTATTTTTCCACTCACCACAACCGCGTTAGGCACGGTCACGACGTAGTTCTCCCGGGTGATTATTTTGGTGGCGAGCATGCCGATTTCACTGACCTTTCCTTCGTTATCCGCAACGCGGATAACATCACCTTTGCGCAGCGCGCGAGAATAAATAAGCACCAGGCCGCTCATGGCATGGTTCATGATGCCTGCCGATCCCAGCGTTAACATCAGGCCAAAGAAAACGCTTATGCCCTTAAATGCCAGCGAGTTCGCACCGGGTAGAAACGGATACGCAGCTGAAAGCGCAAAGAGCCAGACGGCAACGGATATCAACTTGCGGGTGGCGCCCACGGTTTCAGGGTGGATGCCGGGCAGTTGTAACCGCCCTGCTTCTACCTGGTTGAGCACCATTTTGAGAAGTTTAAGAATGAACGCAGTAATCAGGAAAATGATCAGAACAATCATCAGCCCTGGTAATGCTGAGACGATGGATAAGGCAATTTGCCGCACGACGCGAATCGACCAATCCCCCAGCGACGTGCCCCATACGCGCGTCCATGGAAACAGGCTGAATACCCAGCTAAGCCAGATATAAAAGGCAATTAGCCCCAGAACGATCATTAACAGGGCAAACAGTTTGATTTCAATGGCACCGATGTATCGCCTCCAGCTGTGCGGTACCCAACTGCGGTTTTCCATAATGCGCCGCCGAAAAATGCGACGGAACCCACGCCAGGAACGCCAGGCGCCGTAGTAGAGAAGCCCTAATACCAGCAGGCCAGCGGCTGTTTTTACCACCGAGAGAGCCAGCCATGCCGGATTGAATTGATCGCGCAAAGCGGTGCGTTGCGCTTCCAGCCGCGTTAACACACGTTCTGCGGCCTGATCGAGGGTGAGATCGTCCCCTTCATCAAGATCGGCTTCAGTCAGAAGCATCACTGGCTTACTGTTCATCACAATCAACCGTCCCTGCTGGTTGTAACGGGTAACAGGGATAATCTTCAGTGGTTCGCGAACATCGGCCTGGGTAAAGTTGCGCAATGTATTACGAATACGCAAAACACGTTCTTCCGGGGTGGTAAGGCCAAACTTCGCCTGCAGCATGACAACAGGTTGATGGAAAATGTAGACCGTGCGAGCACGCTCCTGCTCGGTGGGCTCCTGGCGAGGTTCTGCGGCAGAAGCATAAAATGTGATTGAGGCGAAAAGATAGGTTAACGCTGCCAGCAGGATCCTGTTCATCACCACTACCCCAGAGGCTAAATTCTTATTATTTTTCAGGACACCCGTGAATGGCAGGTCTCGTTTTTCAGCATAGACCACCCTTTCGCTTCTGCAACGCCTGCCTGAAGCATATTATTCGCTGTCTGGTGTGCTATCGCTGCCTATGGGTTTATTCCCTTTTATTTGCCCGCACACAAAATTAGAAAGGAATAACACGTTGATTATTAGCAGGATTAAAAAATCCCCCCGTCGACTGCAACACTGTAACGAGGTGGCCGCCAGGATAGACAATGCCGCCCCGACACAGCTGCAGCAGCTCAAGACGCAGCTGGCCAACGAAATGGGCAAACCTGTGGGTCTACACACCATGGGTATTCCTGCGGCGGTCAGTACGCTCGGGGTGATTGTCAGTTTCGCCATTCCGCAGCTGTGGCTTGGGTATGGCGTACTCGCCGCACTCGGCCAGCCAGCCGAACGCGCATTCGTGTGGGTTGTGCTGATCGCCCTGCTGTTCGCCGGCATTAATGGCGTGACCATATTTATGATTGGCAAAGGCAGCATGCGCGCCGTGCGGTTACACCTTACGCTGGCGGTAATAAGCCTGGTATTAACGGCAGCCTATCTGCTGGTCGCGCTGAGCGGTAGCGCTGCTCCGGGCGTCAGCCTGACTGCGGCGCTGGTGAGTATTGTCATGCTGGGGCTTAGCGGCAGCTGTATCCTCTCTACCGCTTTCTATAAAATGCTGCTGTTTACTCTTCATAACAGAGCCTGGCGCAAGCTTATTAGCCAGACGCGCTAAGAATTCATCCCGTAAAAATCCCGCCGCTACCGGCGGGATTTTTTTATGGCTTTTTATGCCTGCGCAACCAGATTAACTTATACGCCGCAGGAATAATAAACAGCGATAACAGCGGCGCCGTAATCATCCCGCCAATCATGGGCGCTGCTATCCGGCTCATGACCTCGGAACCAGCACCGGTACCCCAGAGAATGGGCAGCAGACCGGCAATAATCACCGCGACGGTCATCGCCTTTGGCCGCACACGCAGCACGGCGCCATGATAAAGGGCGTCATCAAGCCCCTGTTCGGTGAATGTTTCGCGCTGGGACAACGCGGGATGCGCTTCAATGGCATGGCGTAAATACATCAGCATAACCACCCCAAACTCTGCCGCCACCCCGGCCAGAGCGATAAACCCGGTGCCGGTTGCGACAGACATATGGAAGCCTTGCCAGTACAGGAACCATATCCCTCCGACCAGCGCGAAAGGCAGGCTTATCAGGATCAGCAACGCCTCATCCACGCGTCGGAACGCCAGATAGAGCAGAATGAAGATGATGATCACCGTCATCGGCACCATCAGCTTCAGCTTCTTGTTGGCATGCTCAAGCAGTTCAAACTGTCCGGAGAACGACACGCTGGTTCCCGGTCTGAGTTTTACGTTCTGACTGATGGCGGTCTTAATGTCGTTCACCACCGACACCATATCCCTGCCGCGGGCATCGATATATATCCAGCTCGCAGGTCGGGCATTTTCCGTTTTCAGCATCGTGGGGCCGGAAACCACGTTAATCTCCGCGACGTCGCCCAGCGTGATTTGCTGCTTCATCGGCGTCAGGATCGGCATCTGCTTTAACGCGCTCGGGCTGTTCCGGTAGTCCTGGGGATAGCGAATATTAATCGGGTACCGGGCGACGCCTTCCACCGTTTCACCCACCGTCGCACCGCCGATGGCCGATGAAACAAACAGCTGCACATCGCCCACCGTCATCCCGTAACGGGAGGCTTTTTCCCGGTTGATATCGATATCAATATAGCGCCCGCCCTCCAGACGTTCAGCCAGGGCCGACACCACGCCCGGTACCGTTTTGGCTACCGCCTCAATGCTCTGCGCCGTCGCGTCGATATCCGACAGAACGGTCCCTGACACCTTGATACCAATTGGGCTTTTGATCCCGGTGGAAAGCATGTCGATACGGTTGCGGATCGGCGGTACCCAGAGGTTCGCCAGGCCAGGCAAACGAACGGTCTTGTCGAGTTCGTCAATAATCTTGTCAATCGTCATGCCGGGCCGCCATTCATTCTCCGGTTTGAGCTGAATGGTAGTTTCCACCATTTCAAGCGGCGCGGAGTCCGTTGCGGTCTCTGCTTTACCCGTTTTACCAAACACAGAGGCCACTTCAGGGACGGTCTTGATGAGCTTGTCGGTGGTCTGTAACAGCGCCGCCGCTTCTGCCGGAGAGACGCCCGGCAGTGTTGACGGCATATACAGCAGGTCACCTTCGTTGATCTTTGGCAAGAACTCGCCGCCCACCTGGCTCAGTGGCCAGATAACCGTGAAGATGGACAAGGCCGCAACCAGCAGGGTTGTTTTTGGCCAGTGGAGCACCCTAGTCAGTAACGGATGGTAGGCGTTAATCAACAGTCGGTTCAGCGGGTTACTGTTCTCTGCGGGTATTTTCCCCCGGATCCAGAACCCCATCAGAATCGGAATGACGATAATGGCCAGAGCGGCTGCGCCCGCCATGGCGTACGTTTTCGTAAAGGCCAGCGGACCAAACAGCCGCCCTTCCTGCCCCTCAAGGGTAAAAATCGGAATGAAGGATAAGGTAATGAT
Source organism: Lelliottia nimipressuralis (assembly GCF_004402045.1). Lineage (GTDB taxonomy): Bacteria > Pseudomonadota > Gammaproteobacteria > Enterobacterales > Enterobacteriaceae > Enterobacter > Enterobacter chinensis. The sequence goes on from NZ_SOMG01000030.1 coordinate 690,756, forward strand.
CAGCAGGCTGATAAACAGTGCAGGCCCCACTTCAACGGAGGCATTGGTGATGACGTTCCAGCGCGTGGCGTTATCAATGTCTTCACCGGGATGCTGATGATCCCACTCTTCCAGCCGTTTATGCGCATTTTCAATCATCACGATGGCGGCATCCACCATCGCACCGACGGCAATGGCAATGCCTCCCAGCGACATAATATTGGCGTTCAGCCCCTGGAAGTGCATGACGATAAAGGCGATACACAGGCCAAGCGGCAGAGAGATAATCGCCACCAGCGCGGAGCGGATGTGCCAGAGGAACAGCGCGCAGACGATGGCCACCACGATAAACTCTTCGAGAAGCTTGCCGCTCAGGTTATCAATAGCCCGGTCGATGAGCTGGCTGCGATCGTAGGTCGTGACAATCTCAACGCCTTCCGGCAGGCTGGCCTTCAGCGTCTCCAGCTTGTCTTTTACCGCCGTAATGACTTCGCGCGCGTTTTTGCCCGAACGCAGGATCACCACGCCACCCGCCACTTCACCCTGCCCGTTGAGTTCGGCAATACCGCGGCGCATTTCCGGCCCCGTTTGTATGCGGGCAACGTCGCGCAGGTAAATCGGCACACCGTTCTCGGCGGTTTTCAGGACGATGTTATTGAAATCGTCCATCGTCTGCAGATAGCCGCTGGCGCGGACCATATACTCCGCTTCTGCCATTTCAACTGACGATCCCCCTGCTTCCTGGTTAGACGACTCAAGGGCCTGCTTAACCTCGGGCAGGCTGATGCCATACTGAGCCAGCTTTAACGGGTTCACCTGAATCTGATACTGCTTCACCACGCCGCCGACCGAGGCTACCTCAGCGACGTTCGGGATAGTTTTCAGCTCGAACTTGAGGAACCAGTCCTGCAACGAGCGCAACTCTGCGAGATCGTGTTTTCCGCTGCGATCCACCAGCGCATATTCAAAGATCCAGCCCACGCCCGTGGCATCCGGGCCGATTTCGGAGCTCACGCCGGCAGGCAGTTTGCCCTGAACCTGGTTCAGGTACTCCAGCACGCGAGAACGGGCCCAGTACAGATCGGTTCCGTCTTCAAAAATGACATACACGTACGAATCACCGAACTGAGAAAACCCGCGCACGGTCTTAGCGCCGGGAACCGACAACATCGTAGTGGTGAGCGGATACGTGACCTGGTTTTCAACAATCTGCGGGGCCTGGCCGGGATAGCTGGTTTTGATAATCACCTGAACGTCAGACAGATCGGGCAAGGCATCGACCGGCGTGTTGATGATGGTCCATGTCCCCCAGACGCTGAGGAACAGCGCGCCCATCATGACCAGGAAACGGTTGGCGACCGACCGCCGGATAATCCATTCAATCATCATCGTCTCCTTAATGGCCTGAATGCGCGTCGTCAGCGGTTTCAGCCTGACGCATGCGCTCCAGCGCGCCGGTAATATTGGCCTCCGAGTCAATCAGGAACAGACCGCTCACCACCACCGAATCCCCTTCATTCAGGCCAGAGCCGATACCGGACTGTTGCTGAGATTCATGCAGAACGTGGACAGGCTTCGGCACAAAGCGCCCTTCTGCATCAACGGTAATGACCCGCTGCTCTTTGCCGGTATCGATAACGGCCTGGGACGGGATCAGCAGCATTTCCTGACTTTGGGTATTCAGCTTCAGGTACGCATTCATGCCCGGCTTCAGCAGTTCATCTTTGTTAGAGACCTGCAGGCGCACCTGCAGCGTACGGGTGGTTTGATCCACGCTCGGCAGAAGGCTCCATTTTTCAACCGGGAAGGTTTTATCCGGATAAGCCGGTACCGAAATGGCAAACTGCGAGGTGTCTTTCAGCAGATAAGCAATCGACTCAGGGACCGCCGCGCTGATCCAGACCGGATCCATCCCCTGGATCTGCGCCACTACCTTATCTTTGGAAATATTCATGCCGGTGCGCAGGTCAAAGGCCGTGATGACCCCATCAATCGGCGCCTTGATGGTAAAGCGGGTCTGGATAGTGCGGGTCGCACGCAGCCTCTGAATATCGTCATCCGGCATGCCGGCCAGCCGAAGCCGTTCCAGGACCCCTTTTATCTGCGTGGGCGTACCGCCGGTACCGGAAAGCAGCAGGAACTCGCTCTGGGCTTCGACCCAGTCCGGGATCGTGATATCAACAAGCGGCGTGCCTTTCTTCACCTTATCGCCGAGGGTCAGCGGATACACTTTCTCAACGAATCCTTCCGCGCGCGCCTGCACAATGACAAACTGATAGTCGTTATAGCTGACGTTCGCCGGGATCGTCTGGGCATAATTCAGCGTTCCGCGCGTCACCTTTTGCGTTTTTAATCCCAGGTTCTGGACCTGCGTCGGGTCAATACGGATACCGGCACCGCTTTTTTCGTCATTCTCATCCGCGTATTTCGGCACCAGATCCATATCCATAAACGGCGATTTACCGGGCTTATCGAATTTAACGTCGGGCTTCATCGGGTCATACCAGAAAAGCACTTTTCTTTCAGGCGCGCTATTTTCTGTTTTTGCCGATGAATGAAGAGCCTGCCATGCCGTCACCGAGAACAGCCCTCCCGCAATAAGGCTACTGACTATCACGGCAGCGTATTTTATTTTCAAAGAGGCCATGCCGTTTCTCGCTATTTAATGCTCTTCAGTAAAGAGAGATTGCCCTGCTGAATAAACGAGAAATTCACGTGACTGCCGACTTTTAAGGCCTTGATACTCTCGTCCGACTGAATAAAGGTGAAGCGCATGGTCATCGCGGGCCAGCCAATTTCCGGGATGGCTTCATGAGAAATCGTGACTTTTTTGTTCGTGAGATCGATGTCCTTCACGATGCCCGTCCCGGTGACGATCTGCTCTGAGGTCCCTTCGCTGGCGGCATTCATCTCCGCGTGCTGATGAACCTCAGCCTGGAGGCCGGCAGAATACATAATGGAGATTGCACCGAATACAACGGCCTTAAGTGAATTGCGCATGTTTATTTTCCTGTTTAATTAAATGAGGTTATTCGACCCAACCGCCGCCCAGCGCGGTGAAGAGATTAATTTCATTAACCTGTCGGGCATAAATAAGGTCGAGAATGTTTTGCTGTGTGGAAAACAGCGAGCGTTCCGCGTCTAGTACTTCGATATAGCTGACCGCGCCGCTGGAATATAACCCTCTGGCACGCTGCAGGGTGATGTTTAGCGAATCAAGATACCGCTGCTGCGCAGCAAGCTGCTGGCTGAGGCTGTCCCGCAGCGCGAGCGCGTCGGCGACCTGTTTAAAGGCGGACTGAATTTTTTGTTCGTAATTCACAACCGACTGCTGCTGGCGAATTTCGGCCAGCTTCAGGTTGGCTTTATTCCTGCCCGCATTAAAAATGGGAATGTCTATTTTAGGAATAAAGTTCCACATGCCGCTTCCGGGCGTAAAAAGGCTGGATAACTCCGTGCTGCTTGTGGAAAGCCCGCTGGTCAGGGAAATGGACGGGAAAAAGGCAGCGCGCGCCGCACCAATATTCGCATCGGCCGCTTTAAGCTGATACTCCGCCTCCATAATATCCGGGCGCTGCAGCAGGATTGCCGATGAAAGACGCGGCGGCAGCGTTACCGGCGCAATATCGCTGGCGTTCATTCCGCCGTCGCCCGGTAGCGCACGATACGTTCCGAGGACCAGCTGCAGGGCATTACTGGCCTGCGCCAGCTCTCCCTCTCTTTTAGCAATATCTGCCCGGGTACTTTCGATCTGCCCCCGGGCCTGTTCCAGCGCCAGGACGTTCGTGCTGCCCGTCACCAGCTGTTGCTCAACAAAAGCGTAAGACTGCTGGTAATTTTTCAGCGTTTCCCGCGCGATACGCAGCTGTTTATACGCCAGCTGCTGGTTGAAATAGCTCTGCGACACGTTAGAGACAAGCAGAATATGCACGGCGCGACGGGCTTCTTCGCTGGCAAAAAAGTTTTGTCGGTCAGCATCGCTCATGTTCTTCAGCTTGCCGAAAAAGTCGAGTTCGTAGCTAAGCGCAAGACCCGCGTCGTACTGCTGTGCGGTGGATTTGTCACTTGTCAGCCCCCCGCTGTAAGTGATGCCCGAGGAGGCATTCAGCTGAGGATAACGATCCGCATCCGTCACGTTGAACTGGGCCCGGGCTTCTTCAACCTTCAGGGCGGCCATTTTTACATCGCGGTTGTTCTTCAGGGCTTCTGTAATCAATCCTGCTATCTGAGGGTCGACGAAGAAGTTGCGCCAGCCGGTGTCCTGATACCCGGCCACCGAAGGCGTCAGGCCGTTACGCGAGAGCGAAAACTGCTGGGGTACCGGTGACGCCGGGCGCTGATATTCAGGGGCCAGCGAGACGCAGCCTGCCAGGATCAATACCGTACTGATGCTTAGTCGTTTTAACAGGAACATAGCGGTTCAAATGAATTCCAGAGTATTTTTAGGGCTACTCTACTGAACGCATCCTGTTTGACGGGTGACAGGATAATGACAATGTTGTCATTTATGGCGTAAGTCATTGTTAACGGTCGCGAGCGCAATAGAATGTCATCAGCAGCCAGTCAGGGGAGCAAGATGAAAATACTGATCGTTGAAGATGAGAAGAAAACCGGTGAGTACCTCAGCAAGGGGCTGACTGAGGCGGGGTTTGTCGTGGACCACGCGGATAACGGCCTGACCGGGTACCACCTCGCCATGACTGCGGAATATGACCTGCTGATTCTGGATATCATGTTGCCCGATGTGAACGGCTGGGATATTGTCCGCATGCTCCGCTCTGCCGGCAAAGGGATGCCCATCCTGCTGCTGACGGCGCTCGGCACGATTGAACACCGGGTTAAGGGGCTTGAGCTGGGTGCTGATGATTACCTGATTAAGCCTTTTGCCTTTGCTGAACTGCTCGCCCGGGTCAGGACGCTGCTAAGACGCGGGAATACGGTGATTGCACAAAGCCAGCTTCAGGCGGCTGACCTGACGGTTGACCTGGTGTCGAGAAAAGTGAGCCGGGCGGGCAATCGCATCCTGCTCACCAGCAAGGAGTTCAGCCTGCTGGAGTTTTTCATGCGTCATCAGGGCGAGGTGCTTCCCCGCTCCCTGATTGCCTCCCAGGTGTGGGACATGAATTTTGACAGCGACACGAACGCGATTGACGTGGCGGTAAAGCGGCTGCGTGCGAAAGTCGATAACGATTTTGAACCGAAGCTGATCCAGACGGTGCGCGGCGTGGGCTATATGCTGGAGGTGCCGGATGCGCGTTAAGCTCCCCAGGCGCCCTTTTTCTCTCGCCCTGCGGCTGACCTTTTTTATCAGTCTCTCCACGATCCTGGCCTTCTTCGCCTTTACCTGGTTTATGCTGCATTCCGTTGAAAAGCATTTCGCCGAGCAGGATATCAGCGACCTGCAGCAAATCAGCACCGCGATGCACCGCATACTGCAATCCCCGGCCGATCCCGATCAAAAGAAAATCAGTAAGATCAAAGAGTCGATCGCCAGCTACCGCAACGTTGCCGTTCTGCTTCTGGATCCGCAGGGAAATACCCTGTTCAGCTCGGCACAGGGGGCGGCATTACGCCCGGCGATGAACACGGCGAACTTTAGCGAACATCGTCAGGCACAGGATGTGTTTCTCTGGACGGTCGAGGGCCAGACGCCAGCCATGCATGCCGGGTCCGACATGAAGATGGAAACCTACCGGATTATCGCCTCTTCAGGAACGGCGACGCTGCAGGGCAAAACGCAAAGCTACGTCATGCTGATCGGGCTCTCCATTAATTTTCATCTGCACTACCTGGAGGCGCTGAAAAAGAATCTGCTGGCGATTGCCGCGGCGATCAGCCTGCTGATTGTGCTTGTTATTCGCATCGCGGTTCGCCAGGGACATTTACCCCTGCGTAATGTCAGCACCGCCATTAAAAATATCACCTCCGAAAACCTGGATGCGCGACTGGAGCCGTCCCGCGTCCCCGTTGAGCTGGAGCAACTCGTTATTTCGTTCAACCATATGATGGGGAAAATAGAAGATGTCTTTACCCGACAGGCTAATTTTTCCGCCGATATCGCGCACGAAATCAGAACGCCCATCACCAACCTGGTGACGCAAACTGAAATCGCGCTGAGCCAGCACCGGACGCAGAAGGAGCTGGAAGATGTGCTGTACTCCAGCCTGGAAGAGTACAACCGGATGACCCGGATGGTCAGCGATATGCTCTTCCTGGCGCAGGCGGACAACAATCAGCTGATCCCTGACCGGGTGATGTTTGATCTGAGCGCTGAGGTGATGAAAGTCTTCGACTTCTTCGAGGCCTGGGCGGAAGAGCGCAACGTCACGCTGGCCTTTAACGGGGTGCCCTGCCTGATAGAAGGCGACCCGCAGATGTTCAGAAGAGCAATCAATAATCTGTTATCCAACGCCCTGCGCTATACCCCAGCGGGCAAAACGGTGACGGTCGCCATCAGAAAACGGGATAACGACGTTGAGCTGGTGACAGAAAATCCCGGCACGCCAATCCCGCAGGAACATCTGTCGAAGCTGTTTGACCGCTTTTACCGCGTCGATCCGTCCAGACAGCGTAAGGGGGAAGGCAGCGGGATTGGGCTTGCCATCGTGAAGTCCATCGTCACCGCGCATCACGGTAAAGTCCGCGTGGAATCGGATGCGGTGTCGACGCGCTTCATCCTCACCGTACCGGGAAAGGTTGCCTGAGCCGTCAGCGCACATCGCGGCACACCTCCAGCACCTTCTCTCTGAGCCACCGGTGCCCCGGATCCCTCTCCATGCGTGGGTGCCACATCTGTGAAACCGTAATGGTTCGGGTCTTAAAGGGCAGTTCAAAGACGTGTACGCGCTCGGTCATCGGCTGGTTGAGCAGGTACAGCGCCGGCACCATGGCAACCAGATCGGAGGCCAGCGCCACGGACAGCGCCGTCGGAAAACCGGGTACCACGCTGGCGACCTTGCGTTTCAGCCCGCGCTCCGCCAGCGCCTCATCGACAAACCCGTGTAGCGATCCGTCCGGTGAGGCCACCACATGGCCCCAGGCGATATAATCGCTCAGGCTGACTTCAGGCTGTGATGACAGCGGGTGTCCCTTACGCACCGCGCCAACAAACCGATCCTGAAAGAGCCTTTGCAGCCGTATTTCAGGCCCCATATTGCCCTGCACGCCGATCTCCAGATCGACAAGCCCCTCACGCAAATAGCGCGACGTTTTTTCAGGTTTCGGCGAGAAACGGATGCACACCCCGGGGGCAACGCTCGCCACTGCGGCAATAAGCAGTGGCCCAAAGGCCACCACAAAACCGTCGTTAGCGCGGATGGTGAACAGCCGCTCGAGGCTTTCCACCTTCAGCGCATCGGTGGAGGGCTGCAGCACCGCCCTCGCCTCATGCACCGCGCTTCTGGCGCGGTCCCGGGTGGCTTCGGCCCAGGGCGTCAGCACCATATGTCGACCGGCCCGCACCATAATAGGATCGCCGGTCACCTCCCGCAGCCTGCTCAGGGTGCGGCTCATGGCGGAGGTGCTCAGGTTTAAGCGCCGCGCCGCGCCCGCCACGCTGGCTTCTGCCAGCAGAATGTCGAGCGCAACCAGAAGGTTAAAATCAGGATCGGACACGGTAAATCCTCAGATAAGGCGTTATATGCAACGATAAAGTGCAAACGCTGCGTCTTCCGCCCTGTATACCGCATGACTATAGTTTCGTCATCAATATTCTTATCCGGAGTGACGACGATGACGCTATTTTCAAACCTGCCCGGCGATGAAGGTCTACCCGGGCATGAACGCGCCCGGGTTCTGGCCGCCGTCATGACCACCACGCTAATGGGCGTCTTTGACGGCACCATGATCAACATCGCGCTGCCCTCTATGGCAAGGGCAATGGAGGTTCCCGCGAACGTTGCGGTCTGGTTCGCCAACGGCTATCTGCTGTCAGCGGCAATGACGCTAGCCATCTTCGCGGCGCTGGCGGCGCGCGTGGGCTATCGCCCGGTCTTTCTGGCCGGGCTTGCCACCTTTACGCTCACCTCTCTCGGCTGCGCGCTGGCAACCACGCCGGAAATGCTAACCGGTATGCGCATTCTGCAGGGCATCGGCGGCGCGGCCACTCTGAGTATCGCCCCGGCGATCCTGCGTTCCGTTTTCCCGGGACGGCTGCTTGGCCGCATTCTGGGGCTGCACGCCCTGCTTATCGCCTCCAGCACGGCGATTGCCCCCGTGCTGGGCGGGACGATACTGGACGCGCTGAGCTGGCAGTGGCTGTTCGCCATTAACATTATTCCCGGCAGCATCGCCCTGCTGCTGGCATGGCGTGCCTTGCCGCGGGAGTCGGCTGTTGACCGGTCATCCTTTGATGCGCCGGGCGCCGTGCTTTCGGCCGTACTGTTAGGTTCAGCAATCATGATGGCCAACAGCCTTCAGAGCGTAACGCAGCACGTTAGCCGGGAGGCGGTAGGCTGGGGGCTTCTCGCGCTGGTCAGCGCCCTCGCCTTTATCTGGCGTATCCGGCGCGCGCAAAATCCTTTACTGCCGCCGGTGATGTTCAAAAACGCCCGCTTTACCCTCGCCGCGCTGACCTCGCTGGCCTCGTTTGTGAGCCAGGGCATCACGTTTATCGCGCTGCCGTTTCTGTTTCAGAGCGTATATGGCTATAGCCCGGTGGTCTCCGCGCTGCTGTTCACCCCATGGCCGATTGGAATTGTGCTGATAGCGCCGCACGCGGGGCGTTGGGCAGATACGATTTCCGCGCCGCTGATTTCGACCCTCGGGCTGATGATTTTTGTCTGCGGGTTAGTCCTGCTGGCAACGTTGCCGGACAGCCCTTCCGCATGGAATATCTGCCTGCGAAGTCTGGTTTGCGGGATTGGCTTCGGCTGCTTCCAGAGCCCCAATAACCGGGAAATGCTCTCTAACGTGGCGCGGGAGCATGCCAGCTATGCCTCAGGGGTACTGTCGATTGTAAGGACATTCGGCCAGTGTCTTGGTGCCGCCGCGGTGGGCGTGCTGCTGGCCACGACGGCCGGGTCAGGCCATCAAACGTTTGATGACCGGGCCGTGCATTTTGCGCTATGGATAGCCGTCATCGCCTCGACGGGATCGGTGTTGTTTAGCCTGAGCAGGCTGCGCCCTGCGGTTCGGGCGTCAGCCTGATTCGCCCGGCGGCGCTACGCTTGCACGGGCCTACAACGGTGAAGAATGTAGGCCGGGTAAGCGCAGCGCCACCCGGCAAGAAAGACGGCTTAATTGTTGATGGCAGGGGTTGTCATCAATCTCAAGCTGCTGAACTTACGATATTGGACGTTCGTTCCACGCATCACTGAAATGAATATTACCGTCCAGAATTTTCCATGTGATTTTTGCATATCGCAAAGATACATTTTCCATGTGCCCAGTACCGGGGCAATCTCTTGTATCATGCATTATTGGAGTTATTGAAATGACTTTCACACCTTCCATAAGAATGTTGAAGTATTCCACTTACTGACCAGCATCATTGATGTGATAGAACTTTAATTCAGCACTTTGAAGCGTCTGACCAGTTGCTACTGCTTTGTATAGATAGGGTGAAGATGAATCAATTGCTTTTGTTAAACTGAAAGCTGAGTGTTGCCTAGTACCTGTAAGTTTACCTGTTGCTTCATCTGTTGGAATGCTCAGGTTATGGATCAGATCTCTAAGCTCTATACTTCCTTCACGGCCTGCAACATCAGAACCGCCACGGATCATTGCTCCGCCATCGTCTTTCAAAAAGAGGTGCACTGGTACAGCCATTTCTATAACTCCTTATGTTAATTAATCTCTTATTCCATTGGCTATGAGGTTAATTACAGGCATGATCGCTACACCATCGGCATAGAACAGATCCGAATTAGTGAATGAATAGACCTTGCCCGTGATTTTTACATTTACCGTGTTCCCATAAGCAGAAGCTGTAACAGTGCTTGTATTGGCTTCAAGGAATGGTGATCGATCTTCAAGGGCTTCCATAATGTTCCCGCTGTTGTCTTTATCCAAGTAGAAGCGGTAAACATCCGACACCGTAGCGCCTCCATCATCATATTTTGTTATGTACAGTGTCACGGAATCAGATAGTTTCTGTTTACTGACAAAGCTATCGTGAGGTGGTGCATTAAAATAATATTGGTATGCCAGAAACCCACAAACAACGAGTAATAGAATCGATGTGAGTAAGCAATGAAGCCATTTAATAACCGTATTTCTTTGCATATTCAATTCCTTGCCTTATCCAAAACTGATCGTGAGGATCATCTCCATAAGGCGGTTTTTGATACCAGTGCCCCCATTTCTTTTTGGAAGTTTTAGCTCTTTCCTGCGCCCATCCAGCCCCCATCAATAACGTTTCTGATGGTATCCCGGCAGCATAACCAGCCGAACCATAATTGAAGTTCCCAAAGTTCGCTAACTCAGGGTGTCCTTGCTTGTAATCCCATGGCCCCCTATTTCTTACTTTTTGATAAAACCAAAAATAGGTTGTAGGGATAGCCATATTTCTACTCATACCATGCACTCTAGCAATCCTCATGTTTGCCAATACAAGCGCGATGCCTTCTTTTGGTAACAAAGGTATAACAGCCATATTAACCACTTACTTATCATGGGTATTGGGTCGATTATCGTACACTGTTGCGATAGTAAAAAAGATATCTGTTTCCGGAGAAACGACAGAAAAAAATATATCTAAGGTATTGATCGCATTAAAAATCAAAGAAGTTGAGGCGAAACAGAACTTTGGGTTAATAACTGTGCACTGCTGTTCGGCGTCAGCCTGATTCTGTGCAGCGCCTTGCGTCGCTGCACAGTCGTTTACTCCAGCGCCAGCAGCGCAAAGCTCGCCAGCCAGTGCCCGCCGCTGTAATGGCTGCCGACAACATGCTCGACGCTCGCCGTCAGGTGTTTCGCCACCGCATCACGCAGCGCCTGCTGCGCAGGATGGTTGGCGGGAAGCGCGCGGGCAATATGCTTCATGCACCACGCGCGGCTGAGGTTTAATCCGTCCAGATGGGCAATTTTCGGGTCGGTACGATCGCTCACCTCCGCCGGGTTCATCAGTGCCGCAACGGAGCCCACCTCCGGCAGAAACGCGTCAAACCAGGCCGGGAAGTCCGCCGACACTTTGCTCATCAGCAGCGCTTCCGTCAGTGCCCCGGAAATATACTCATCACCGCCGGGTTCGTAGTGCGCCGGATAGCGCGTGTCGGCGAGATAAAACCGCTCCGCCGCAGTCAGAATCGCCTGCTCAAGCGCGCGGTCTTCCACGGCACGGGCGTAATCGATCGCCAGCGCGAGGGCAAACGCCGTGTTGTAGTGGGTCCCGACGCGGATCGGATAAGTAAGCTTGCCGAGGTAATCCATCAGCCGGTTGCGAATGTCCTGGGTGAGCGGCTCCAGCATCTGATACCAGCCTGCGGCCTGCGGCAGCGACGACTGTTTCAGCTCCTGGGCCAGCGCCAGCAGCCAGCCGTAACCGTATGGCCGCTCAAACGAGGCGCGGAACGGTGCGGTGAAATAGGCCAGCTCTTTCGCCACGTTCTCTTCTGTCAGGTGCTCGTCAAAAAGCGCGACGATCGCATCCCGGCACGGCAATTCTGGATAAAGGCGCACGCAGCGCAGCAGCAGCCAGTAGCCGTGCACCGCCGAGTGCCAGTCGAAACAGCCGTAGAAAATCGGATGCAGTTCACGAGGCGGCAGCACGTCGCCATCATCATTCAGCAGGTGCATGATGTGGTTCGGGTATTCCTGGCGCAAATAGGTCAAAGGCATGCGGGCAAACGCGTCGGCCTGATGTTGCGTTAATTCCATAACAGCTCCTTAGCGAAACACGAGGAAATACATGAGGAACACGTTCACCACCAGCAGGGTTAACGCGGTCGGGATCTGGATCTTGATTACCTGATATTTATCTTTCAGCTCCAGCAGCGCGGCGGGAACGATATTGAAGTTCGCGGCCATCGGCGTCATCAGCGTGCCGCAATAGCCCGCGTACATGCCAATCGCCAGCAGCGGCGCCGGGTTGCCGTGATGCACGTTGATCAGGAACGGCAAGGCGATACCGGCGCTCAGCACCGGGAAGGCCGCAAAGGCGTTGCCCATGATCATGGTAAACAGCGCCATCCCCACGCAGTAAATCACCACCAGCATGAAGCGGCTATCCGGGTTCACAAACAGGCTCACCACTTTTTGCACCGAGTCGCCCGTGTTCGCCACCACGAAGACCCCGCCGAGCATGGCCAGCATCTGCGGCAGGATCACCGCCCAGCCGATGGTATCGACAAGACGACGAGACTGGCGAACCGCATGCAGCGGCGTGCCTTTGGTAAGCCACCAGCCGGTGAGGATCGCCGCGACGCAGGCCACGCAAAGCGCCGCCAGGGTAAGCTGTTTCTGATCGAGCAGGAACACGCCGCCAATCGACACCCCCTTCAGGAACAGGGTGCCGATAACCGTCACTACCGGGATCATCAGCGCAGGCAGGAACAGCCAGTTTTTGAGTCGATGTGACGACGCGACGCGCTCCTCCTCGGTGGACATTTTATAGTGCCCCTTCCCGACCAGGCCAAAACCCGCCAGCAGCGCGATAGCGATGACGCCGCCGCCGATGATCCGGTACGCCAGGGATTTACCAAGCTCCTGCACCATCAGGTCGCCAAACAGGAAAATCCCGCCAAACAAGAACCAGAACAGCGCGGTGGTAAAGCGTTTAGGGTTGGCGCGATCGCGCAGGGTCATCACAACCAGCAGCATCACGACAAAGCCAATCAGGTAGTACACGCGGTTAATGGTGATAAGCGTCATCATTGCGCAGCCTCCTGCGTACCCTGCTCCGCGCGCCAGGCCATCACATCGCGACGGATGCTGGCATCGAGGCGCAGCAGGCGCGTCATATGAATAACCAATGCCGCAATGGCGGTTGGGATAGCCCACAGGCCGATATGCAGCGGTTCGATGCCCTGAATACCGTTCTCTTTCAGGAACGCGTCAATCAGCAGCACCGCGCCAAAGGCAATAAAGATGTCTTCCCCAAAGAAGACCGCGATGTTGTCACACGCGGCGGCATGGGCTTTGATTTTGTCGCGAATATGCTGCGGCAGCTCGCCGTATTCATTCAGCGCCGCCCCTTCGGCCATCGGGGCCAGCAGCGGGCGTACCGTCTGGGCATGCCCGCCCAGCGACATCAGCCCCAGCGCGGCCGTGCCTTCACGCGCCACAAAGTAAAGCATCAGAATACGCGCCGAAGTGGCGCTGGCGATCTTCGCCACCCAGGCCTGCGCTCGCTCTTTGAGTCCGTAATATTCCAGCAGACCAATCACCGGCAGGATCAGAATGAAGGTCGCCAACGATCGGCTGTTCACGAACTTCTCGCCGAAGGTCTCCAGCAGCATACCGAAATCCATACCGACCAGCAGACCCGTCGCCAGCCCCGCCACCACGACCACCAGCAGCGGGTTGAAGCGCAGTGCAAAACCAATAACCACGATCGGTATCCCGATCAGCGGCAACAGCGTAGTACCGTCCATAACGTTTACCCTATCCAAAGTGAGCGTTGCGCGCCGACGGCTATTTTTTTAATTTGCGGCGAGCGATGTTGTGTTTTTCGTCAGGTTTCGGAAAACCTGCGCTAAAAAGCTATATCTGAACCTCAAAAACATGTAAACAATTTATCAATAAAATGTTCTTATTTTATCGATGAGTTTACATTTCTGGCTAAGGAACGTTATGACCTCAGAAAAGAGTGCTACCCCCCATCACGACGATATCAACGACGGCCGGATCGTCTCTTCCCGCCATCTGGTCTCTGAGCGCTGCGCGGAACTGTCAGAGCTGGAATACGCGCTGATCATGACCAGCAACGCCTTCAACAAATGGATGGTGCGCTGCATGACTGCAGCGGGCGAGCCCGACATGGGCGCCTTTGACGTCTCGCTGCTCCATCACGTGAACCACCGCGATCGCAAGAAAAAGCTGGCCGATATCTGTTTCGTTCTCAACGTGGAAGATACCCATGTGGTGACCTATGCCCTGAAAAAGCTGGTCAAAGCGGGCTACGTGACGAGTGAGAAAGCGGGCAAAGAGCTCTTTTTCTCCACCACTGAGGAAGGGAAAGCGTTGTGCATGAAGTACCGGGACGTGCGCGAAGCGTGTTTAATTGCGATCCACGCGGAGAGCGGCATTGCCGGGAAATCGATCGGAGAAACCGCGCAGCTGTTACGCACGATCTCCTCCCTGTATGACACCGCCGCCCGCGCGGCGGCATCACTCTAAGGCTAAGGACGTCGGAACAGGGTAATGCTGCGTCCGGCCAGTTCGTACTCGACGGTTTCGGTGATCGCTGTCCCGGCGGCAGCCTCATCCGCCGTGGACAGTTCCAGCACCCATCCCCCCTCGCCAAACTGCGGGATCTGGAACGGCACGGTGCCTTCAAACGGGTTGAACAGCATCAGCACGTCGTGCCAGATGCCTTCCTCCTGTTTGAGATCCGGTCTGCTGATGGAGACCCCGAGCGTCGAGCCTTCATCCCACTGCTCGGCCTGCTGCGCGCCGCCTCCGGCATTGAACCAGCGGATCTCCAGCCCGTCGCGCCAGCTTTCACGACGCAGCAGCGGTTGCGCGGCGCGAAGAGCAATCAAACGGCGGGTGAATTCGCGCAGCGTCGCGTCGTTTTCGGACAGCCCTTTCCAGTCGATCCACGAGATCTCACTGTCCTGACAGTACCCGTTATTGTTGCCCTTTTGCGATCGGCCAAACTCATCGCCCGCCAGCAGCATCGGCGTGCCGTGTGAAAATAAGAGCGTGGTCAGGAAATTACGCTTCTGCCGCTCGCGGGTGGCGATGATGTCCGGGTTCTCGGTTGGCCCTTCTTCGCCGTAGTTGTATGACCGGTTATCGTTGTGGCCGTCGTTATTGTCCTCGCCGTTGTCGGCATTATGCTTTTCGTTGTACGACACCAGGTCATTCAGCGTAAAGCCGTCGTGGGCGGTGATGAAGTTGACGCTGGCCCATGGACGACGCCCGCGCAGGTCGTACAGGTCGCCTGAACCGAGCAGGCGCGCGGCAAAGTCCGTGGAGACGTTGTCCCCCTTCCAGTACTCGCGCACGGTGTCGCGGTATTTGTCGTTCCACTCGCCCCAGCCCGGCGGGAAGCCGCCCACCTGATACCCGCCGGGGCCGATATCCCAGGGTTCACCAATCAGCTTCAGGCGGGATAACACCGGATCCTGGGTTATGGCGTCGAAGAAACCGCCGCGCGGGTCAAACCCTTCGGGCTCGCGACCCAGTATCGTCCCCAGGTCGAAGCGAAAACCGTCAATGTGCATCGATTCTGCCCAGTAGCGCAGGGAATCCATCACCATTTGCAGCACGCGCGGGTGCGAGGTATTGACCGTGTTTCCCGTGCCGGTGTCGTTGATGTAATACCGGTGCTGGTCAGGCAGCGTGCGGTAGTAGCTGTAGTTATCAATCCCTTTAAACGAGAGCGTAGGGCCAAGCTCATTCCCTTCCGCCGTGTGGTTATACACCACGTCCAGAATCACCTCGATGCCCGCATCATGGTATGCGCGCACCATATCGCGAAAGCCCTGGATGCCCGCGGGGCCGTAATAGCGCGACGCCGGAGCAAAAAAGCCGAGCGTGTTATAGCCCCAGAAGTTCTTCAGGCCACGGTCGAGCAGGTGTTGATCGTCCGGGAACCAGTGAACCGGCAGCAGCTCAACCGAGGTAATGCCAAGACTCTTGATGTAGTCGACCGAGGCTTTGTGTCCCATCCCCTCAAATGTTCCGCGCAGCTCGGGCGGAATGGCCGGGTTCATCTGGGTAAAGCCCTTCACGTGGCTCTCATAGACAACGGTATGCGACCAGGGCACCTTCGGCCGGTTGATGTCCTGCCAGTCAAAGGCATTCGGGTCGATGACCTTGCATTTCGGCGTGAACGGCGCGCTGTCCCGCGTATCAAAGCTTAAATCTAACTCGTCATGCCCCAGCTCATAACCGAAATGGGCGTCGTTCCAGTCGATATCGCCCACCAGTTCACGCGCGTAGGGGTCGATAAGCAGCTTATGCGGGTTGAAGCGGTGACCGTTTTCCGGGTCGTAAGGACCGTAGACGCGATAGCCGTACAGCGCGCCGGGCTGCAGATCGGGGACGTAACCGTGCCAGACCTCATGGGTATATTCCGGAAGCGTCAGCCGGGCGATTTCGGTTTTCCCGGACGGGTCATACAGACAGAGCTCCACCCGCTCGGCGTGAGCGGAGAACAGCGCGAAGTTAACTCCCTTCCCGTCATAATTCGCCCCCAACTGCTGGCCATGACCGGCCCGAATTTCAAACGTAGTATCCTTTGCCATTTTCGTTCTCCACGATTATTCGCAGGTTAGCAGAACCAGTACACATCCCTTTTCTGACGTTAAATCCAGCGTCTTTTGCAGAATGCGGCTTTCACCGCTGAACAGATCCCGATAGCGTTTCCCGGTCAGTTCTTCCGGTATCGCGACCGTGGTATTGACCCACAATTTGTCGTTACCGGTGACGTCAAACACCAGACGCGGCACGGCAACAATCAGCGCCTCATCGTCCTTAACGCGCGCATAAACAATCAGATTCTCCTCGCGTTCGCCGGTGACCTTAAGCGGCAGCCAGTCGCCGTAGCGGAAAAGCGTCGCGTAATGCGGCCGAAGCCGTAACAGCGTGGCGGTAACGAACTGTTTTACCCGCCCGTCCCGCCAGCAGGCCGGGTTGTCAAACAGGCCGGCATCCGCCGCGCTGAGGTTTCTCACCAGGGCCGGGAAGTCCGGCTCCCGTCGGTTATCCGGGTCGACAAGGCTGAAGTTAAGCGCCTCGCTGCCCTGATAGATATCCGGCACGCCGGGAGCCGTCAGCTTGATTACCGTCTGGCTAAGGCTGTTCATCAGACCGGCCCGGATAAAGGGCTGCATCGCCTCGCTAAAATCATGCAGGAACAGGGTGTTGTCCGGGGAAAGCAGGTGCCGCGCGTAGCTCAGCACCACGCTCTCATAGCTCTCGTTGCTGTCGATCCAGTCGGTGCGCTGTTTCGCCTCGCGCAGCGCTTTCTCAAGGAAGCCGAGGAAACGCCCTTCCAGTGATTTCAGCCCGTCGGCGTCGTCCGGTGACAGCGTGGCGGGCCAGACGCCCGCCAGCGCCTGATAGATCATCCAGGTATCGGCGGCGTTCGGCGCGGTACCGTCATTGAGAAAACGCACCTCGGTCTGGTTCATCTGTCGCCAGCGGGCCAGGTTTTCACCCCACCGTTCCGGGGCTTCCGTCAGGGTGTAAAGACGCGCCCGGGCATCTTCCCCGCGCTTGGTATCGTGCGTGGAGGTGCCCAGCAGCGCATCGGGCTGGCGGGCAAGGCGAATGCGCATCTCCTGGTGAAAGCGGGATAGCGAGAACGCGCGCGGCGTCGGGTCGGCGCCCACTTCATTAAGCGCCAGCTCCAGGTTGTGGCGAAAGAACAGCGTGTCCTCCACCGACTTCGCCATCAGCGGCCCGGTGAGCTGCTGGAAGCGGGTTCTGAAAAGCGCGGCGGATTCGCGGCACGCGTCCGGCAGGTCGCCGGTAAGAATGCGCACGATCAGGCTCAGCGCCGCTTCGGAGGTCTCCACGCTGGCGACCACGCGGTTGAGCAGCGCCACGTCCGGCGGGGTTAATCCCTCCCGGGTGCCATAGGTGCGGTACACCGGAAATGCGATAAGCAGTTCCCGAAGCGCGTGACGGATATCGTCGCGCGGCAGCGCAACGTCATTGCGCTGGGCCAGATCGGCCGCAATCGTTAACAGCGTGGTGAATTCGCCCTCAAAATTACGATCGGTCATCAGGCCTTTGGCATCCCGCAGTTCAGCGTGGCGATCGACCGTAACCCCCAGCGTTTCGTCGTGGATTTTCTCCAGGCGCGGCAGGTTAGCGTCGTCGACCAGCACCTCCGCCAGCGAGGCGATAAACTCGTAGCCGGTGGTGCCGGATATTGGCCAGTCTGCAGGAAGTTGTTCTCCCTTCGCGAGAATTTTCTCGACCGTGATGTAACAGTCGGGTCCGGTTGCCTGCCGCAGGCGCTGCAGATAGCCCAGCGGATCGGCCAGACCGTCGATATGGTCAATACGCAGGCCATCCACCACGCCCGCGTGGACCAGCTCAAGGATGAGACGATGCGTGTCGTCGAAGACCGCGTCATCTTCAACCCGAACGCCGACCAGGCCGGTTATTTCAAAG
This sequence comes from Lelliottia nimipressuralis, assembly GCF_004402045.1. GTDB lineage: Bacteria > Pseudomonadota > Gammaproteobacteria > Enterobacterales > Enterobacteriaceae > Enterobacter > Enterobacter chinensis. The sequence continues at coordinate 708,969 of NZ_SOMG01000030.1, forward strand.
AAGCGCCGCCACGAGAGCTGCTTCGGCGCTTCCCGCCAGGACATCAGGCGCCAGCTTTGCGCGTCGTGCAGCTCGGCAATGCTCTTCTCCTCGCTGTACGTGCCGGGGTTGAGCGGATACCCGGCGTCATAGTAGACCAGCGCGGCCTTATCCGTGACAGGGTCACGTTTAAGGGTGATGGCTCCCTTCTCCAGCTCTGCCTCAAAGGTGTCGCCGAGAAACGGCAGCGTGAGCGGCCGTGACCAGTCAATATCAAAATACCGGGCATAGCGGCTCTGCTTGCCGTGCTCAATCACGTCCCGCCACCAGGCGTTTTCCAGCGAGGTGGACATATGGTTCGGGACAATATCCAGAATCAGCCCCATGCCGGCCTGCCTGAGCGCCGCGGCCATGCGGTCAAACCCGGCTCGACCGCCGATGGCGGGGTCAATTTCATTCGGGTTGGTCACGTCATACCCGTGGGTAGACTCTTTTGTGGCGGTAAACACCGGCGAGGCGTAGAGGTGGCTGATTCCGAGATCCTTCAGATACGGCACCAGCGCGACGACGCGGTCAAAGGTCATGCCATTACGAAACTGAATACGGTACGTAGCGGAAGGGATCATAACGATGCTTCTCCATCAGCAAAGCGAACGACAATACCGTTCGGGGGTAAAACGTCGTGGTTCTCCGGCCAGGCAAAGCGCGTCTCCCCCGCGAGAGCGGGCAGCGCGACGGGCTTCGTTCCGATATTGAGCGCCAGCGAGAGCGTTCCCGACGGGAAGCGCCAGCTCACCGCCACCATGCCGGGCGCGGTCCTGAGCACCTGGCCCTTAACGGCGCCGCCCTGATGCAGAAGCGGAACGATATAGCGATGGCGCAGCGTCAGCAGGTGGCGCGTATAACGCAGCCACGTTTTGCCCTCGTCGGTGGCGATTTTATTCCAGTCGAGCTTTGAGCGAACAAAGGTGTTCACGTCATTCGGGTCCGGGACGGTTTCATCGTGCCCGACATGGCCGGTAAACTCTTTCGCGCGCCCTTCCCGCACCGCGTTTGCCAGATCGCCGTGAAAATCGGTAAAGAACAGGAACGGATGCGTTTCACCAAACTCCTCGCCCATAAACAGCAGCGGGATATGGGGAGAAAGCAGCAGCGCGGCAAGCAGCACCCGCGTCTTATCGGCACCCGCCAAGGTGATAAGCCGCTCGCCCTGGGCGCGATTCCCGGTCTGGTCGTGGTTTTGAATAAAATCGACGAAGAACTGCGGTGGCTGCGTGTGGCACTCCACCCCGCGGGATTCACCGGTTTGCAGAGATACCTCGCCCTGGTAGACAAACCCTTCGGCCAGCGCCCGGGCGAATTTTTTCTCCGGTTCAAAGGCAAAATCCTGGTAGTAAGCGTGGGTCTCGCCGGTGGCAAACACATGGGCGGCATTGTGAAAGTCATCGTTCCATTCGGCGGTAAACAGCGGCGTGTTGCCCTGTTCATCCCACGGGTGCAGGAAAATCACGTTGCGGCTGTCTTCCGTGGTCAGGTGAACGTGTCGGTGCGGGATCGCCTCGCGGATCTTTTCGGCTATATCCTGGAGAACGTGCGTATCCGAGGCGTCTTTAATCTGGTCGATGGCATCAAAGCGCAGGCCATCCAGACGATATTCCGTCAGCCAGTAGAGCGGCGCGTCGGTAATGTACTGCCTGACTGGCTCCGCCTCATAGGCGATGCCGTTGCCCCAGGGCGTCGTGCGATCGGCCTCGAAAAACGCCGGCGACAGCAGCGGCAGATAGTTCCCTTCCGGGCCGAAGTGGTTAAGCACGATATCCAGCACCACGGAAAGCCCCAGCCCGTGAGCAGCGTCAATAAACGCGTGGAAATCCTCCGGCGTGCCGTAGGCGGCGTGCGGGGCATACAGCAATACGCCGTCATACCCCCAGCCGCGGGATCCGCCAAACTGGGCGACGGGCATCACCTCAAGCTGGGTAATACCGAGCTCTGCCAGATAAGGCAGTTTGTCGATGGCCGCCCGGAAGGTGCCCTCGGGGGTGAAGGTGCCGATGTGCAGTTCGTAAATGACCGTCTCTTCCCACGGACGCCCGGTCCAGTCGCGGTTGGTAGGCTGATAGCGTCGCGGATCGATAACCACGGAGCGCCCGTTAACATCCCCCTTCTGGGCGCGCGACGCGGGATCGGGCACCGTCATGCCGTCCTGCAGGACAAACTGATACTCTGCGCCGTGCGTGACGCCGGGTACGTCTGCCTGGAACCAGCCACCGCCCACTGCCGTCATCGGCACGTCGGCGGCGGCCAGACGAAGCGTAAGTTCTTTTTGTCCTTCTGCCCAGACGCGAAAACGTACAACGTCATCGGAAATAAACTCAGCACCCCACTGCTTTTGAAATGTCCTGAATTCCATTCATTGTCCTCGAATGACCCACATTTTACGCGGAACGAAGTACAAGCTTAGTTCAGGATCAAAAGTGTGTTAGCTCAGCGGATTTAACCGCTTCGTTCAGGATTTACCGCAAAAAGACGAGGTCGCCCTGTTCTGCTATGACATGCTGGCCTGGCAACGCGACCTTCATATTTCTGTCATTGAATTTCACTACGCTTTGCGGATTTTAAACAAGGCGTTGAGGAAAGAAGCGTGAATTTTATGGCGAAGGCATTACTGCTGGCATTACCTGTTTTAAGTACAGCGGCGACGGCCGCTGAGCGCAACCTGTGTGAACCCAAAACGTACGAAATGGCACTGCGCTATCAGCAGAAATCGGCAGAGATTATGGCCCTTCAGCTGCAGACGTATCGGTTTGCCACCGAGCGTTTTAATGAAAAGTTAAAAGACCTGAAAACGCCCGAAAATTACGCCGTGGTGATGGACCTGGATGAAACGGTACTGGACAACACCCCTCTGCTGGTGCGCGACGCGGAACAGTGTCACGACTTTACAAAATGGGACACCTGGAGCGACTGGGAGAAACAGGGAAAACCCGGATTAATCCCGGGCGCGAAAGTGTTTCTGGACCATGTAAATCAAAGCAAGGTTCGTATCTATTATGTCTCGGATCGTATGCAGGAAAATAAAGCCGATACGCTCAGGACGTTAAACGCCCTTGGACTTCCGCAGGTGTCCGACGAAAGCGTGCTTCTGGATACGGTCAGCAAGGAAGAGCGTCGCCAGAGCATTCTCAAAAAGCAGCAGATCGTGATGCTGTTCGGCGACAGCCTGCCGGATTTCGCCGTGCAGTTTAAAAACAAAAAGCCGAGCGAGCAGCAGCGCGAGCTGGTTGAGGCCAGCAAAGCACACTTCGGCGATGACTGGATTGTGCTGCCTAACGCCGCTTATGGCGCCTGGTCCAAAGCCACGCCGGACAGCTGGAACGCACCGCTGAAAAAATAACGTCTTACGGGCCGGGAGAGGCATTACCGCCCCCCGGCTTTTCGGTTGTACCATTCATCACGTTTATAGGTCCTATCATTATTAGGCAGGTTCTTATAATTTTACGGAGAAGTAAGATGAGCGCTTTCAAAGGAGACTCGTATGCTTACCGTGAAAAAACTTGCTCTGTCCACGCTGATTTCCAGTTCATTGCTTTTCTACCCTGCGCTGCAGGCGTTTGCAGAGACGCCCCAGCACGTCGTTAAACAACCGGCGGGCGGATACAGCGTTCAGGTTGGCGATGTTCTTGTCACCTCGTTTACCGACGGGAGCGTCGCGCAGGATCTGCACAAGCTGCTGCGCCGGACAACGCCGCAAAAAATTGATGCGCTGCTCGCGAAAAACTTCCAGACCAACCCGGCCGAGGTGTCCATCAACGCTTTCCTGATTGCGATGCCCGGGCATAAAATCCTGGTGGATACCGGCTCAGGCCAGCTCTTTGGCCCCGGAAACGGCGGACGTCTGATTGAGAGCCTCGCCACGCAGGGGATTAAACCCGAGGACATTACTGAAGTTCTACTGACCCACGCCCACTCCGACCATTCTGGCGGCCTGGTGAAAGACGGCAAGGCGGTGTTCAGCAACGCGCGCGTTTTCGTTGGCAAACCGGACATCGACTTTTTCTTTAACAACGACAATCAGAAAAAAACCGGCTACGACAAGAACTACTTTACCGTCGCGCAGAAGACCTTAAAGCCCTATCTTGACGCCGGCAAAGTGGTGCCGTTTAGCGGCACCTCTGACCTTCTTCCAGGCATTACTGGCACGGTTCATCCCGGCCATACGCCGGGTTCAGCCTTCTACACGCTGACAAGTAAAGGCGAGAAGATCACCTTTGTCGGTGACATCATTCATGCCGCGGCGGTCCAGTTCCCGCAGCCTGACGTGACCATTACCTACGATGAAGATCAGAACAAAGCAGCAAGCGTGCGCGAACATGCTTTCGCGGAATTTGTGAAAAACAAAGACCTGATTGCCGCGCCACATCTGCCGTTCCCGGGTATTGGCTATGTCAGCAAAGGCGAAAACGGCGGCTATGTCTGGGTCCCTGTGACCTATACCAACCGGGACGCCAGCAGCGCGAAATAAGATGACGCCCATCAATGACATGGACATAGACCTGATCCTGACCCTGGACGCCCTGCTTCAGGACAGGAATATCACCCATGCGGCCGCGCGGCTGGGTATCAGCCAGCCCGCGATGTCCGCCCGTCTCGCGCGTCTGCGCTCGCTCTTTGGCGAACCGCTGTTTATTCCCTCCCCACACGGACGTGGGGTGTTACCGACGCCGAGAGCGGAAGCGCTCAAGCCGCAGGTAGAGAGCGTGTTGCGCGGCATCAGTGCGATGTTTGCCCCCACCACCTTCGAGGCGCAAACCAGCAGCCGGACCTTTGTTATCGCGCTGCATGAAAACCCGGCGCTGATGCTGGGCACCGAGCTGCTTAACCAGGTGGGCACTGTTGCCCCCGGCATCCGCCTGCGCTTCGCCCTGCCGGAGATGGCTGACCTGCCGCAGCAGCTGGAAAACGGCGATGTGGATATCTACATTGGCGTGAGCGCGGGCGCACATGACGGATGGGTGAGGCGCAAACTGCTCGACGACGCGTTTGCCACCGCCCAGCGCAAAGGCCATCCGCGCGGGACCGGTGCGTTAGATCTGGAAAGCTACTGTGCGCTTTCTCATCTGGTGGTGTCATCGGCGGGGGATCCGTTTACCGGCTTTGTCGATCAAACCCTGGCCGGACTGGGCTACCAGCGGCACGTCGCCATGTCCACACAGAGCTATGCCGTGGCGCCTGCGCTTGTTGCCGGTACTGACCTGGTGTGCACCCTGCCGGAACGGATGCTGCGACGGTTCGCTACCACGCTGGATATCTTTGCGCCGCCGCTGCCGCTCCAGCCGATTACCATCAACATGTACTGGCACCCGAAAAACAGCCAGGATCCGGCGAGCGTGTGGCTGCGCGAGCAGCTGCTGCAGGCTGCCGGACGTCAGGTGTGATCGAGGGTAAGCAGAAATTTTTTAAGCACTTCTGAGCGAATAATTCGGTGGCAAACCAGCGTTAGCTCGCTCTCCCGCAGCCGGTCGAGGATGTCCACGTAGACGACGTTCTCAACGCTCACCGCCTTTGCCGAGGCGGGAAGCAGCGCCAGGCCAAACCCTGCCGAGACCAGGCTTATCACGGTGGGCACATCGGTCGCGTTTTGCACCACGTCCGGCTGAAAACCCGCCCCGCTACAGGCGTCATAAAAGTACTGTTCCAGCCCCATCCCCTCCGGGTCGCGCAGGGAGATCCATTTTTCGTCTTTCACCGACGAGAGCGTCAGCGCGGAAGATCCCGCCAGCGGATGCTGACGATACAGCGCCAGCACCGTTTTCTCTGAGGTGAACGGGCGGCTTTGCAGATCGTCAGGCAGCGACGGCAGCGGCGCTCGAATAATGGCAACATCCAGCTGGTTACTCTGCACGGCGGCGTAGAGCGTTTGCACATTTCCCGTCACCAGCGACATGGTAATGGCCGGCCAGCGCGTATGCATCTGTCGCAGCGCGGCGGGCAGCCTGCCGTCGAACATTGCGCTCGACACGCACCCCAGGTTTAACACCCCCTGCTCGCCCCTTGCCGTTTGCCTGGCGTCCAGCACCGCCTGCTCGGTCAGGGAGATGGCGAGCCTGGCTTTCACCAGAAACGCTTCGCCAGCGGGCGTCAGGGTTAAGCGGCGGTTCGCCCGGCTAAAGAGCATGACGCCTAAACGTTCTTCCAGCGCCTTGATTTGCTGACTCAGCGCCGGCTGCGCCATATTCAGACGCTCAGCGGCCCGGTGCATGTGTAGCTCTTCGGCCACAACGATGAAATGGCGCATCTGACGAAACTGCACGGAACGCCTCCTTTTGATATGAATTTACTTATCAATTTAGCAGTAATGATGCAATTGATGCTATTGGTCATTGCCATAAAAATGGAGGTATTCAACCGAGGGAGGAAAATATGGAAAACGAGATCAACGATCTCCGCAGCGCCATCGCTCTGCTGCAGCGCCACGAAGGGCAGTATCTTGAAACCGATCATCCGGTCGATCCCAACGCGGAGCTGGCGGGGGTCTACCGTCATATCGGCGCGGGCGGCACGGTAAAACGTCCAACCCGTACGGGACCGGCGATGATGTTCAACAGCGTGAAGGGCTATCCGGGCTCCCGCATCCTGGTGGGCATGCACGCCAGCCGCGAGCGCGCGGCGCTCCTTCTGGGATGCGAGCCCTCTGAACTGGCAAAACACGTCGGCCAGGCGGTGAAAAAGCCGGTGGCACCCGTTGTTGTCCCTGCATCCCAGGCACCCTGTCAGGAACAGGTCTTCTTCGCAGACGACCCTGACTTCGACCTGCGCAAACTGCTTCCGGCACCGACAAACACGCCGATTGATGCAGGCCCGTTCTTCTGTCTGGGGCTGGTGCTGGCAAGCGATCCTGAGGATAGCTCGCTGACGGATGTCACCATTCACCGCCTCTGCGTCCAGGAGCGTGACGAGCTTTCCATGTTCCTTGCCGCCGGTCGTCATATCGAAGTCTTCCGCAAAAAAGCCGAAGAGGCCGGAAAACCGCTACCGGTGACGATCAATATGGGGCTCGATCCCGCCATCTATATCGGCGCGTGCTTTGAGGCGCCCACCACGCCGTTTGGCTACAACGAGCTGGGCGTCGCCGGGGCGCTGCGCCAGCATCCGGTCGAACTGGTGCAGGGCGTGGCGGTAAAAGAGAAAGCCATCGCGCGGGCGGAAATCATCATCGAAGGTGAACTGCTTCCGGACGTGCGCGTCAGGGAAGATCAGCACACCAACACCGGCCACGCGATGCCGGAGTTCCCTGGCTACTGCGGCGAAGCGAACCCCTCGCTGCCGGTGATCAAAGTGAAAGCCGTGACCATGCGTCATCACGCAATCCTGCAAACGCTGGTGGGACCGGGAGAAGAACATACCACGCTGGCCGGTTTGCCGACGGAGGCCAGCATCCGCAATGCCGTTGAAGAGGCGATTCCGGGTTTCCTGCAAAACGTCTATGCGCATACCGCGGGCGGCGGTAAGTTCCTCGGTATCCTGCAGGTGAAAAAACGCCAGCCGTCAGACGAAGGGCGTCAGGGCCAGGCGGCGCTGATTGCCTTAGCCACCTATTCGGAGCTGAAGAACATCATTCTTGTGGACGAAGACGTGGATATTTTCGACAGCGACGACATCCTGTGGGCGATGACCACCCGCATGCAGGGAGATGTCAGCATCACGAATATTCCGGGGATCCGCGGCCACCAGCTGGATCCATCGCAATCGTCGGATTACAGCACCTCGATTCGCGGAAACGGCATTTCCTGCAAGACCATCTTCGACTGCACGGTGCCGTGGGCGCTGAAGGACCGCTTCGAACGGGCGCCGTTTATGGAAGTGGATCCGCGTCCGTGGGCACCGGAACTGTTCAGCGCCAAAAAATAAACGGACTTTTCCCTTTTCTTCACCTCTCCGGGGGTGAAGAAACCTCACGCTAAAATTGCCGCTTCCCCTGCTTTCTTGTACCCTTTCAGCGTTTACCCCAATCCCCTAAAAATCGAGACATCCGGACGCCTATGACTGCACATATTTCCAAAGATCCTTTGCATGGCGTAACGCTGGAGATGATGGTCAACGCCCTGGTGGCAAAATATGGCTGGAGCGACTTGGGCGACCGAATCAAAATTAACTGTTTCAGAAAAGATCCCAGCGTTAAATCGAGCCTGAAATTTCTGCGCCGTACCCCGTGGGCGCGCGCGGAGGTTGAAGCCCTGTATCTGGACTCTCTCGACGATGAGGGAAGCACGAAGCAGGAGGCGCCCGCCTTTGATCCCTGGGCCAACAGTCGGATTATCAAGAGCTAATACGCAAATGACGCGACACGTAAAACGGATAGGTGCGCTGACTGCCTGCGCACTTTTACTTGTGAGCTGCTCCTCAAAACCACCCAAATCACTGGTTACCCCCCTTCCCACCGTGAGCAAACCGACGCAGCAGGCAAACGAGCCGATGCGCGGGATCTGGCTGGCGACCGTCTCTCGCCTAGACTGGCCACCGGTAGCCTCGGTGAACGGCCGCAGCGCTGACCAGCGCATCGCGATGCAAAAGCAGGCGCTGACCAGCAAGCTCGACAACCTGAAGCACCTCGGCATTAACACGGTATTTTTCCAGGTGAAGCCGGACAGCACGGCGCTCTGGTCATCAAAAATTTTACCGTGGTCAGATATGCTGACGGGCAACGTCGGTGAGTATCCGGGATACGATCCGCTGCAGTTTATGCTCGATGAAGCGCACAAGCGCGGCATGAAGGTGCATGCCTGGTTCAACCCGTACCGCGTGTCGACCAACACCAGGCCGTCAACCATCGCCGCCCTGAACCGGACGTCATACCAGACCCCGTCCAGCGTCTATGTCCAGCACCCGGAGTGGGTGCGCATCTCGGGCGACCGCTTTGTGCTCGACCCGGGCATTCCGGAAGTTCGCGACTGGATAACCCGGGTGGTCACCGAAGTAGTGGCGAACTACCCGGTAGACGGCGTGCAGTTTGATGATTACTTTTATGCCGAATCGCCGGGATCCGCGCTCAATGACGCGCAGACCTGGCGGCAGTACGGCCAGGGATTTGCCTCAAAAGCCGACTGGCGAAGACACAACACGCAGCAGCTGATCGTCCAGGTTTCCCGAGCGATTAAACAGACAAAGCCCGACGTGGAGTTTGGCGTCAGCCCGGCGGGGGTGTGGCGTAACCGTTCTTTTGACCCGGCAGGCTCCGACACCCGCGGCGCCGCGGCCTATGATGAATCCTACGCCGACACGCGTCAGTGGGTGCAGCAGGGCCTGCTGGACTACATTGCTCCGCAGATTTACTGGCCCTTCTCGCGGGATGCCGCGCGCTACGACGTGCTGACCAAATGGTGGGCCGACGTAGTGAAGCCGACCCACACTCGCCTGTATATCGGCATTGCGTTCTACAAGGTGGGCGAGCCGTCGCGAAATGAGCCGGACTGGACGGTTCAGGGCGGCGTGCCGGAGCTGAAAAAACAGCTCGATCTCAACGATTCGCTGCCCAACGTCAACGGCACGATCCTGTTCCGGGAAGATTACCTGAACCAGCCGCAGACGCAGCAGGCGGTGAACTACCTGAAAGGACGCTGGGGTAGCTAATGAACATCAGGCAGAAACGCCCCGTTTCTGCCTGTTTTTTTTACGGCTTCGGCCCGAACATCGCCTCAAGCTGCTGCGCATCCGGCATACCGACCACCTGCTGCAGCTCATTATCCGCATTCATGTAATAAATGGCCGGCGTGGCGTTAGCGCCCAGGCTGTCCATCAGCGTCTGGTGTTTCTGCAGTATCGCTACCGTTTCGCGGGAAGCCTCACCCTCTGGTTTCGGTAATTTTTTCCCACCGGAAAGCTCGTATTCGCGCCAGGCCGCAACCGGATCCTTCGCATTCAGGATGGCGGCGGCGTTACGTCCGCTGTTGGGGTTGAGGAACGCCACCAGCAGCGTGTTGAGCTGAACCTTACCCGCTTTCACCCACGGCTGCGCCTCGGACCAGAACTGTTTGCAGTACGGGCAGAACGGATCGGCGAAGACAAAAACTTTACGCGGGGCGTTATCCGCCCCTTCCTTCAGGGGATGCGCCGCGTTGAGCGTCTTCCACATTTCGCGTCCCATCGGGGCGTAGATCTCTTTCTGGAAAACCCCTTCGCTGAGGTTTTTCCCTTTGTCATCGTACAGATAACCTGAGATCACATGCTTGCCGTCCGGCGTTAAAAACAACGTGACGCCCATGTCCTGATACTGCCCCAGCCAGGCTGGGGCACCACCGGGCGCATCCAGCTTCTTGATGATTTTAATGTTCTGCTGTTCGCTGAAGTGCTTCACCACGTCCGGTATGGCTTCAGCCGCCTGTACCAGCCCTGACGTCGCCAGCGCCGAAAGTAACAGTAATTTTTTCATTTCCCTCTCCGGGTTGTCGGGGGCATTACGCCCCCTTCAGGTTAGCGGTTTTTCAGTGCGTCACTGACCATTTCATCGAACTGCTCGAAAGGCACCCAGCCGGGAAGCAATCCCTCACCGATAAGCGTGGCGGGCGTTCCCTGGATCCCCATTTTTTCCGCGACGATCAGGCTGCGCTTAATTGTCATTAGACTCTCCTCATCCGGCGTCGTGACGCTCACGCCCGCGCGCTTTTGCGCCTCCTGAATGCTGGCGTCATCGTGGTACCCCTTCTTCGCCATCAGGGTATGGTTCAGTTTCATAAACTGCCCGGGATCCTGACGCCAGAGCGTTAGCGCATCCCGCGCCGCGGTCAGCGAACTTTCCGAGCGGAAAGGTAAAAACTTAAAGACCACCGCGACGTCCGGGTATTTTTCGACAATCTTCTCCAGGTACGGATCGAATTTTTTACAGTACGGACAGTTGTAGTCGGTAAACACCACCAGGGTGAGTTTGGGATTTTTCGCGCCGATGCGCGGGGAGTTCGGATCGTTAAACAGAAAATCATACACCATCTTCTTCTGCGCGCGCTGCTCCTGGTCCGGCGTCAACGGCTGGGCAGCAAACACCTGAACCGGGGCCAGCAGGAGCAGAAACGTAATAAGGAATTTTTTCATAACACATTTAACCTTTTGCGTTGTTCAGGGTGGTGACCAGGGTGCGCTTGTCCAGCAGCGGCGAGAGGATTTCTCCATCAGGCAGGCCGGGGCCATAAACCGCGTTAAACGGAATGGCGTAGCGATTTCGCTTCGCCAGAAACTCCGCAATAAGCGCGGAAGGCTGGCTCCAGTCTCCGCGCAGGGCCACCACGTCCGGCTGGCGCAGGGCGGCAATGATGTCCGGCTGATTCAGTACCCGATGCTCGTTAACTTTGCACGTCACGCACCACTCGGCAGAGATATCCACGAATACCCGTTTCCCCTGCACCAGCGCCTGCTCGATGGCTTCCTCACTGAGCGGCTGCCACGAGATGGTCTGTGCGGTATTTTGCGCCAACGCGTCAGGCGGCGCGTTAAGCAGCCCGCGCACCTGATACCCGCCGAAAGCCGACAGCGCGATGACGACGAGCCAGAACAGCGGCGAGGACGCCTGACGCTTCATCACGAACAGCGCCAGCGCGACGGCGACCAGAATCAGCATCACGGCCTGAGCGGACGTGTCGCCCAGATGCAGGCTCAGCAGCGACGCCAGCCAGAAGCTGGAGGCCAGCATCATCAGGCCGAGAACGATTTTTAGGGTGTTCATCCAGCGCCCGGGTTTAGGCAGCAGCAACGCCGTTTTCGGCACCAGGGCGACAAACAGCCACGGCAGGCTCATGCCCACGCCGAGCATCAGGAAGATGAGCCACAGGGAGTGCAGCGGTGCGCCAAGGGCAAAGGCGACCGCGGTCCCGAGGAACGGCGCGGAGCACGGGGTGGCCAGCAGCGTGGCGAACATCCCTTCGCAGAAACTGCCGCTTATCCCCGCTCCCCCTGCCGTTGCCAGCCGTCCTGCGGCGACGGAGGGCAGCAGCATCTCAAACGTTCCAAACAGGTTCAGCGCAAACAGGAAGGTGACGGCGACCATCAGGCCGATAAACCACGGGTTCTGGAACTGAATGCCCCACCCCAGCGTCGACCCGGCCAGCTTCAGCGCGGTGACCATCGCGGCCAGCAGCATAAAGGAGGTCATAATCCCGGCGCTGGTTGCCAGAAAGCGCAGCCTGATGGTGCGGCTGTCCGAGCCCGCGTGCAGGATGCTGTTTAGCTTCATGCCCATTACCGGCAGTACGCAGGGCATCAGGTTCAGGATCAGCCCGCCCAGCAGCGCAAACAGCACCATTTTGCCGGTCCCGTCAGGCGCAGAGGGTGCTTCGGGCGTTGCCCCAACGGTGAGTGAGGTTTGCTGCGCCTGACCACCGTTGGTCAGCACAAACGACAGCGCTTTGCCCTTCAGCGAGGCCGGCTTATCGCCCCATTCATCGGTGACGGGCACCGTTACCCGAAGCCGGTTACCGTCGTGCGTAATGACCGGTTCGCCGGGCAGAATGTCGCCCTCCAGCGGGTCAAAGTAGATCCCTGGATTGTCCCATTTCCCGTCCGTCGTGCCGGTAATCACCAGTTTGTCGCCAGAGAGCCAGGCGGACAGATCTGTGGATACGCCTGACGTACCGGGAACGGCGCGCATCGCTTGCTCGAATTCGCTACGGAAACCGTCATCCGCCGGCTGGGTAAAATCGAGGTGCAGCGGGTAGTCCGTCAGCAGACAGACGTTGCTGCAGGTGGAGAGCGTGAGCGTCCCGTCGAGCGTGTCGTTCTTCACCCCGTCGAGCGTAATCGGGATTTGGACCCTATCGTGATAGCCCTGCGTGGTCATGCCGGAGATATCGAAGCGCGACGGGACCGGCCAGGACCAGCTATCCGTCACGCCTTCCGGCCAGCTGATTTTCGGCGCCACGCCGCCCTCGCCCGGCGATCGCCAGTAGGTTTTCCAGCCGGGCTTTAGCTCAACGGTGAGCAGGCCCTGAATGCGGTTGTTTTCCCTCTCCGCCTGAAAGCGGATGCGGGCGTGATCGTTTTGGGGGGAAACCAGCCAGCCCGTGTCCGCCGCATGGACAATGCCAATGCAGGACAGCCACAGGAAGACGAATCCCCTGAAGAGGTTAACCATGTTTTACTCCGTGAACAGTGAAAAATTATCGTGCGGTGACGATGATTTTCATTCACGGAAAACGCAGTTTTTCAGGTGTATTCGGGGAGGCGGTGCCTGAACGGGCTGTTCTGCGGGAGCAAATGCCCGCCCTTGCGTAAACAGCTGCAGCAGCGCGAAGAAGATAATAATGGCCGGTAGCGCACCGTCGAAGAACAGCGGCTGCGCGCAAAGCAGCGAGTGTGCGCCCAGCTGACAGGGCGACGGGCCGGACTGTTCAGTGGTGCTGCTTTGAGCCGGGGCATCTGCCACCAGAGAAATCTGCGGATCCAGTCCCTGTAAAAAATGGTTGAGCATCACCGCACGCTGCACGAGGCAAAGCGCCATCGCGAGACAGGTGACGATCAAAAGCCATTTTCCGAGGAGCTGACGGTTGCGCATAACATTCCAGAGTAACAAGACGCCCCGATCATAAACGATAGTGATGAATCTACAAGTGGCGGAAGTGTAAGGTTTTGTCTGTCGCCGCTATTCGCCCGTCAGGGCGTCATAGACGTCCCGCAGTCGCGTGCGCAGAAACAGCACAGCCTTGTGCTTGCGGGATAACAGCGCCTGTTCGCTGGCACCGGTCTCCTCTGCCAGCATTTTAATGCTGTAGCCGTGAAGTTCGGTCTTCTCAAACACCTCGCGCTGCGGCGGCGGCAGTTCAGACAGTGCCTGCCCCAGCTCTTCCCACAGCAGCGTTTTGAGGTACTCCTCTTCCGGCGTGTTCGGTACGCCGAACAGGGTTTCGGCCAGTTCGTCCTCCGGGAAACCCTCTTCGTCTTCGCCCGTAAAATAGCCGGTGAGCGACACCTCGCGCTTTTTACGCGCCCGATCGGTCATCTCGTTACGCGCCGCCCGAAACAGCCAGGCGGCGACGTTTTCGACCGGCTGTTCCACTTTCATCAGCTGATACGTCACTTCCTGCAAAATGTCGTCGGCATCATCGCGGACGGACGTCCGCCCGCGAATGAAGGCTTTCAGCCGGGTGCGGCAGGCATTGAGCGCCGACATCAGCATAGAACCGCCCGCCTCCCCGGTTTTCATTTCGCTCACTCTGCTTCCGGCGTTTTTGGCGTGGCGTCGTCGCGTTTATCGTCACGATGACCGTGCCAGCCGCAGTGCCCGCGACCGTGGCGACCAAACCCTTCGCGACGCTGCTGAATAAACGCCTCGCGCTGTTCGGGCGTCATGTTCATCCAGCGCTCGTGCATCCGGCGGTGCGCGCCAAACATTCCGGGGCGGAAACCTAACCCGCCAAACAAAATGCGGCTCAGCACCAGAATGCCCAGCGCCTGCCAGAATCCAATCGCTTTCACGCCAAGGATGGCCGGAAGTAAGGCGTTCCACAGGGTCATTACCAGCAGGCCGAGCACGATGAAAATCACCGCGCCGATGACTAAACCCTTGCCCATACGGTGGCGACCAAATCCGCGTCCGTGACCTCTTTCGTGCATATCAAAATCTCTCATGGTGTTTACCTCGTTTACAGTAACTGATTATGGCTTGTGATGAGGTAGACGGATGAGGGAGGGAAATATTGCTGGGATGAATGAAAATTTTTTATGCTGTCGGATTTGGACTCATAGCTGTTAGAGCTGGCGGGCGCTATGAGTCTCCTTCAGACCATCATTTTTTTCGAAATGAAGTCGCTAGTCTTCGCTTGACAGAAAAGGAGAAAGGCGCGAGTAAATGGCATAAAAAGACCGGCATTATGAGTGCTGGTCTTGTGGCTTAATTCAAGCCACGACACAGCCCCTCGTCATGGTCGACGTCGGTCACGATACCGGTGCGGATAAGGTTGCGGATCGCGCGAGCGATTTCCTGCAGAGAATATAGATTATTCATGGGGAAATTTTGCCGCCAGGCAAGGCCAGCGGCAATGCAACGATGTTTTGTGGTTGTTGTGACAACGCTCAGAGGGTGAGGTGTTTGATTATCAGCATCTAGACAAGCTGTTTAGCAACACATATTTACCTACGAACGCACTAGCGTCGCCGCTTCACCCAATGTTCACCTTATTTATTTTGTTGGTATTTCTCTTTGTTAAACATTATCTTTACTGCAACCTTCAAATTCTCTCGGATAAACTAAAAGACACTAAGGAACGAAAATGGCCGAACAAATTTCAAGATGGGTGATTAGTTTTATTACATCTGCGGGGGTACTGACGTTGCTTGCATTCCTAACACGTTCAACGTTGGCTAAATTCTTCACTAAATCAGTAGAGCATCATTTCGAGAAAAAATTTGAAAAATTTAAGGCTGAGATACGCGACAACGAAAAGGAGCTAGAGCAAATCAGAACATTCATGAGTTCTGCACGAAGAGACCGTGATTCAGCACTTCAATCTAAACGCTTCGAGGCTGCAGAAAGTTTACTACGTGCACGTCAACTTATATCTGAATTTTCGGGTTTGGCTGAGTACTTAAAAATTCTTAAAGTTGATGAAATAATAAAAAGCAACTCCGACCCCAAAATAACAAACTTCATTAAAACATTAACTGACCCATTCAATATAGATGAAAAATTAAAAACCTTTAAAGAGATCGACAGAACTCTCCCAAACTTATACCTTAACGAGCGAACAATAAAAACCTTTGAGGCATACGAGTCAATTATACTCAATGCTGTAACAATTATGAAATTACTGTCTCTTTCCGGTTTAAAAATCGACCCAAATCTATTTAATAAAGAAAAAATGAAAGGCATGATTATTGATCTTTACCCACAATCTCAAGCGGGATTTGAGCAATATGGAGACAATCATGTTTTCCATTTGACCATGTATTTTTATACGCAAATTTTGAATGAGCTCAGAACTGAACTTCTCGGGACTGGTAACATGATGAAAGACACTGAGGCCGCTGCTAATCTTGCGAGAGATACACGCAATGCACATATGAATATTATAAACTCCCTCGAAAACAATGACATCCCCGAAAGCATAATAAACAATCTTGATTCTAAATAGGAAGGAAAATTATATTCCCTAACGTGTGCGTGATTTCCTGCAGAAAATTTAGACTATTTCCGGGGGAAGGATGCCGCCGGGAGAAGCCAGCGGCAATTGAGGTGGAGTTTATCAGTTATGACACAGAGTCAATGAACTACTAATAGAATTTATTAATGACTTTCATGTATTCTTTTTGAGAATCAAGATATTTACACAGTTTCTTATCATGTTATATTTTCAAGCCCGCAGAACTCTCCTTAACAGCAATTACTGTACTTAACACCGAAGAAATTAATAGCTAATGCAACTTAATACAAAAGTCCTTTTTGCTCGACTATCCATACATGTTCAATTAATATCTCACCGCATAATAAGAAACCTAATAGTTTACCATCACTGATTTAACTTAAAATTCATCGTTAAGTGAAGCCATCTTCGTCAAAATGAAAAATCCCCTTAAAAATCTTCACTAAGATTTATTTATCTGATATACAGAACTAAGTACCATACATCGCCACTATGTATTGGTATAGCAAAAATATAACTGTAACTTTCAAAAAGGATAGAATTATGGCTTCAGGATGGGATAAAGACGGCAACTACCGAATTGAAATCAATGGTAGATGGGATCACGGAGGAACAGGTGGAAACAGTGGAAATCACAATGAAACATTGCCTGGAGGCACTACAGACTATCCCAACACCTTGGGATTCCCTCCCGTTAATAACGGAGATTGGTTTAAGAAAGTACCCAAATGGGATGTTATTAGTCTGGGAGAGGGTAAAACAACCAAAGGCATAAATACTAATGTATATATAACGCGCATTGAGAACTACGTTTATAAGATTTATATCGACACAACCGGTAGAGTTCTCCAGGTTGACTATGTTAACTGGGAAAAAGATTTGGAGAATCGCGCTCCAGACTATCAACAACAAACCCCATTTAGAGCCAGAGAAGAACAAGCCAAGAACCTTGCCGTAGACGTGAATAACGTAATAGGCAAGGCTGCTGATTTTTATAAAGAAATCACTGCTAAATTTAGTGATAGTTTGTCAAAGCAGGCTCAAAGCCTTGCAGAAACTGCGAAAGGTAAGAAGCTAAAAAATGCAGGTGATGCATTAAGAGCTTTCAATAAGTACAAAAACGAAATAGACACAAAGTTCAGTGCAGCGGACAGAGCTGCAATAAGCCAAGCTTTAGAATCGGTTAACCGTGCCGAGTTATCTAAGACATTAGCTCAATACAGCAAAGTATTTGGCATAGTCTCATATTCTGTTAATGGCTTAGGTCTATATGACTCTTACAGAAACGCTGTTAGAACAGGACAATGGGGGGGCTTTTATACTGACGTAGAAAAATTGTTGGCTGGAATGGTCGCTTCAGAGTTAGTAGCTTTCGCCTTTGGGGTTATGGCCACAACAACGATGGGAATTTTAGGTTTCGGTTTGATAATGATAGTTATGGCAGCACTTGTTGATAAATTAGATTATGATTCATTTAACAAATCAGTGCTAGGTTTGATTTAAGCCCTACCCCCAGATATAGACACATTGTTTTATCTGGGGGACTTTAGTAAGTTCTATTTCTTTATAAAATAAAGAATCGATATTGGAAATGCGAGAACGAGGCAAATAAAACCCACAGAACGATTCCAGTGAGGAAGCGAAACAAATTTTTTATTTAACGATTCAATGAATAAACGAGCAAATGGATAAGTTATTATGTTTACTATAACAAAAAGCAAAAACCATTTATCATAAAAGATAGAGCTTCCATTTTGCGAAAAAGACAAAAAATAAATCAAAGAATAAAAAGCAACTGGGTACACTAGCCGTCTTAAATATCTCATTCGCCCCTCGCATTTGATATGGAGTTTTTATATATGATATCACACTTTGTTAAATACATGCTACATTAAATCACTAGCATTTTTCGTTTGCTTCAACTATCTAATTTAAGATAAAGCATCTCACCGAGCTCATTGTTCCACATCAGAGACACTGAAAAAAAAATTTAAGCACCAGTGACGTTCGCTAGCATCAGTGGACTGACGGGTTACAGCTTAATAGCTAGCTACCCAATCTGGCGACATCATACTCATCAAGCGTCAATAAGACGTGTACTATCCCTTTTTTATCGACAAGGAATATAATACCCACTGATTTATCCCCTTTTGGGTCACCTAAATCCATCCACACCAGTAATTATCTGTTTGAATCAAAAACCTTTCATAAAGCTCACTCCATTTGAGTTGAATTTCCAGGCCACTCATCAGCAATCGCGTATTTGAATTTTTTATCGCCATAAACCACCGTCGCCCCACGCGCCAGCGCGTCGAGTTCCCACCGTTCCGGGGTAATCCCCTCCTGAGCCAAATCGAAACGAATTTTTGCAACGTGATCCCTTTCGAGTTTTGTCATCCTGGCTGATGGTGCTTGCTCGCTCGCTTTGAGCGGCGCATTGCTTCTTTGCTGGCGATTTTTTCGCGGCGCGCCAGCTTTTAACGCGTTGTTAAGTACCTTTACCACGTCTGGCTCATCCCAGACGATAACCCCGCACTCAATCAGATTTAACACCGCTGCGGCTTGCTCAGACGGTGTGGGGGTCATAACTGGATAGCCAGCGCCGGTGAGCTTTCCACAGTTATTGACAGGACTCCGAGGCGTGAAGGTCAAAGGCTCAACAGCCAAAACCTTTGCAACAATGCGCCATTCAGCTATATGGGTTACATGGACACGGTGAGCCCCGAGGTGATGGTCATAAATACCGACCACCCTCTCGATATCTTACGGGCGACCATCAAGGCCTGAGCATTACGCGGCATGTTTGCATCACCCTGCGCGATGATGTATCACTCAAAATCACTCTCATCTGCAGCACCTCGCGCAGCCTCTAGCCGCTTTATATGGCTTTTGACTGCTAGTAGTAAAACGTGAAGCCTTGTCTGGCACGGCTTTCCCGTTACGCCAGACATTAAAAAGGCCCCCATAAGGAGCCTCCCTCACTAAATCAAGCCTGCACCGGCAAACTAAAACTCGAAATACTCCGTGAAAGCTGCTGCGCCTGCTCTTCCAGCGAGGCCGCTGCCGCGGCGGACTGCTGCACCAGGGCGGCGTTCTGCTGGGTCACGCCATCCATCTCGGTCACCGCCTGCCCGACCTGACTAATCCCGCGGCTCTGCTCTTCAGAGGCGACGGAGATCTGCTCCATCAGCGTATTCACTTTATTGACCGATGAAATAATCGAGTCAATCACCTCGCCCGAGCGGCTGACCAGCTCCGCACCGTTTTTCACGCTGGAAACCGACTGGGCAATCAGGCTCTCGATGTCTTTAGCCGCCACCGCGCTTTTCTGCGCCAGAGTGCGCACTTCACTGGCCACGACCGCAAAGCCGCGTCCCTGCGTGCCGGCGCGTGCCGCTTCTACCGCCGCGTTCAGCGCCAGGATGTTGGTCTGGAAGGCGATGCTGTTAATCACGCTGGTAATGTCTTCGATACGCTTCGAGTTCGCGGCGATGGTATTCATCGTGTCGATGACTTCGCGGGTCACCGCTTCACCGGTGTGGGCATTTTTCACCGCGTCCTGCACCAGTTTCCCGGCCTGATAGACGTTATCGGTATTGTTCGCCACCGTCGCGCTCAGCTCTTCCATGCTGGCCGCCGTCTGGGTTAATGCGGAAGCCTGCTGCTCGGTGCGTGAAGCGAGGTCGATATTCCCGGAGGCAATCTCCTGCGCTGCGTGCGTTACGGTATGGCTCGCATCGCGCACCTGGGCGATGGTCGCAAGCAGTGCCTGACGCATCTGTTCCATCGAGCTCATCAGATGATCGATTTCGTTATGTGCGCTCCCCATCACCGGCACCGGAATGTCCAGCTTGCCTGCCGCAATCTGGCTGCAGTGCTCGCGCGCCAGGTTTACCGGTGCAAAGACAAAGCGCTTCATCAGCAGGCTGACGGCGATAATCACCACCACAAACAGGCAGGCGATAGCGGCAATAATCACCAGGCCGGAGATGAAGTTACTGCTCGCATCTTCGTTCAGGCTTTTGGCATATTTCTGGTGGACGGAAAGCACCTGGTCGAGAACGATCTCGTACTGGCGGTCGAGGCGGGACACTTCCGGGATCAGCGCGTTAAATTTGGCGACATCGTGCGCCGCAGCGGCATCGATCAGCGGCGCCAGACCCTGGTTGCGGTAGTTTTGCCAGGCATCCTGATAGGCACTCACCAGCGGGGCTTCATCCGTCAGACGCGGCGACGCCATAAAGGCCGCAAAGGCGTGGTCCGCTTTGGTCAGCGCCTCTTTCACGGCGGCAAGCTTCGCAGACTCGTCTGCCGAGTTGCCTGCTTCCACCATCTTCACATACTCCATCACCCGAACGCGCAGCGTACGGCTATGGTTGATAGGGTCAATAATGGACAGCACAACCTGGATCTCTTTGTTGACGTTATCCAGGGAATTATTACTTTTAATGATGAGGCCAACGCTGGTGACAGTGCTGACAACAAAGAAGAAAAGCAGTGAGAACAGGACAATCAGGGACGACTTTTTCAACGACATAAACCAATACCTCAAGGAAAATTATTCCTTATGGTTATCGGCGCTTCCAAAACTTAAATTAATTAAAGTTATTGATGTATTAAGTCGGGCTATTTTGCTGACTTATAGCGTCGCTGCAGGGTGGCATCCAGTTTCCGCTGCAGCGGTTCCGGAGTCTCACCCTCAATCAATTTGCTAATCAAATCAAAGCAGTGCCACGCCAGCTGACGGTTATCCTGACGGATGGTATCCACGGGGATGGTCAGCGAATCGTAGAGATAGTGATCGTCAAAACTGGCTAACCTGATATCGCTTTGCAACAGGTTATGCTGGCCCATATAGCGCAGCACCCCTTCCAGCAGCCCGCAGGCGGCGGCGAACAGCGCTTTCGGCGGGCGCCCCAGGCGGGCGCAGAGTTCAGCAAACATCTCGTACCCGGAGCTCGGGTGATAGTTGCCGTGAATGATCCACTCCGGGCGCATCTCTACGCCAGCGTCACGAAGCCCTTGCCTGAACCCTTCCAGGCGGTCGCGCGTCGGGGATAAGCGGGGCTGCCCGCCGAGGAAGTAGAACTCATCAGGATGCTGACGCGCAATGTCGGCCACCAGTTCCGCCGTCGGGGTAATGGAATCGGTGATGACCAGCGGCAGCGCGCTGTCGTTGATGTGGCGGTCGAAAAGGACAACGGGCAGCTGCTCGCTCAGCTTGTGGTAGTCCGCATCGTTAAGCATGCTGGAGGCCACAATCAGCCCGTCCACCTGGCGCGCCACCATGTTGTTCACCACCACCGTCTCCTGCCCCGGGTTTTCATCGCTGCAGGAGATCAGCAGCTGAACGCCCGCCTCGCGGCACAGCGTTTCCAGCTCGTGAGAAAACACGGCAAAACCGTAGTTGGTGATCTCCGGAACCACCAGACCAATGGTGTGGCTGCGGTTATCGCGCAGCGACCGGGCGTGAATGCTGGGCTGATAGTGGTGCTCTTTTGCGATCGCCAGCACGCGCTCGCGCGTCTCTTCCGCCACGCGAAGCTCTTTGCTGCGCCCGTTCAGTACCAGGCTGGCGGTGGCTTTTGACACACCCGCCAGCTCCGCGATGTCTTTAATGGTGACGCGTTTTGTTTTTCTCACAACGACTTAGATCCGGCTGCCAAAACCCTCATTCTATCATGCAGGCGCGCAGCGACCAGTAGCGTAATGTGATGTCGGACGCACCTTCGAATCGCACCCGGGCCGGATGGTCAGGAAAATAGCGGCTGCTCATCACCCCTTCACCGTGATTGATGAATATTTCAACGCTGGAGCGGTCGCACAGGACGCGTAAATGACGGACGTCGCCCTGCCAGTAGCGGGTCAGCGTTTCACCGGTTTTCAGGCTCGCGCGTTCCAGACGCACGCCCTGCTCATCGACGGTGAGACGCAGCGCGCCGGCAAAATCGACGTTCGCGTGCGTTGCGCTCATCTCAAACTCCAGGCGCGTGGCGTCCAGTTCCGGTGCAGCGCTGGCATGCCCTTGCCAGTTTTGCTCTTCTTCGCGCAGCCCCGCCAGCTCGCGCACCGGGGTCTGCCAGAGTTTGCCGTCGCGATACTGTAATTCGCGCGGACAGGTCATCTGGTGCATCCAGCCGTGCGCCCGCGTGGGCTGAAGCATCTCTTCCCCGTCCGGTACGCCCATCCAGCCTATCAGAATGCGGCGACCGTCTTCCGCCAGCGTCGTTTGCGGGGCGTAAAACTCAAAGCCCGCGTCCAGCTCGTGCAGTTCGCCGTGATCGAATGCGACACTTGCATAGTCAAACGCCCCGCTCATCCAGGTGGCCGGATAGGTGTTGAGGTAGCGATGCGGCTCGCGCGCCAGCCCCTGCGGGCAGCAAATCAGGATGTGCGTTCCGTCGAGCGCGAACAGGTCCGGACACTCCCACATATACCCTGCGTCCGTCAGGCCGTTGACGCCGTGACCGGCGATTTCCCCGCAGGACGTCCAGGCGTGCAAATCGGCCGATTTAAACAGCAGCACTTTGCCGCGCTTTTGCAAATCCTGCGCGCCGAGCACCATGTACCACATCCCGTCGTGCTGCCACACTTTCGGGTCGCGCACGTGGCCGGTGTAACCTTCCGGCAGTGCAAGCACCGGCCCCAGCTTCGTGAAGGTACCGTCCGGCTGCTCCACGGCCAGGCACTGCCAGGCCGTGCGGCTGCCGTCGTCGAACTTGACGTTGCCGGTATAGCACAGGGTCAAAACGCCCTCATTATCCACGGCGCTACCGGAGTAGCAGCCGTTGCGGTCATATTCTTCGTCGGGCAGCAGCGCCATCGGCTCATGCTGCCAGTGCACCAGGTCCGCAGAGCTCCAGTGCCCCCAGCACTTAAAGCGATGCTCGCAGTCCAGCGGGTTCCACTGATAAAACAGATGGTAGCGGCCGGCAAACCAGATAAACCCGTTGGGATCGTTCATCAGCCCCGTCACCGGCGCGGGGTGCCATTGCGGATAATGGCTATCCGCAAGCGCCCGCGGCTGACCTTTCATAACGGCCTGCAGGATCGCAGGCCAGCGGGAAGGTAACGTCATTATTCAGAGTCCGTTTTATATTTCAGCAGCAGTGAGACGGTAAACGCCACGCCGAAGGCAATCACCATGCCGATAATATAGTTGAGCAGCGAGCTGGCCTGCACGATGGCCATGCCCGGAATGGCAGTCAGCCCGACGGCGGTCATGTAAACATGTACGGAGACCACCCAGGCACCGCCCACCGCGCCGCCAATCAGTGCGGCGATAAACGGTTTAACGAAGCGCAGGTTGATACCAAAAATGGCCGCTTCGGTAATGCCCAGCATCGCAGAAAACGCCGACGGCAAGGTAATGGCTTTGATTTTGGCATCTTTGGTTTTGAACCACACCGCCAGACAGGCACCGCCCTGCGCCACGTTCGCCATGGCCCAGATAGGCAGCAGGAAGTTAACGCCAATCGACGGATTCCCCAGCAGTCCGGCTTCAATGGCGTGGAAGCTGTGGTGAATACCGGTGATCACAATCACCGAGTAAAGTCCGCCAAACAGCAGCCCGGCCAGCCAGCCCGCGTGGGCGATAAGGGTGCTGAGAATAAAGGAAATACCATCCCCTAAGGCGCGCCCCGCCGGGCCGATAATCAGCAAGGCGATAAAGCCGGAGATAACGACGGTGAGGAACGGCGTCAGGATCAGGTCTAATGCGTCCGGGATCACGCGGCGCAGGTTTTTCTCCACCATGCTCATAAACCAGACGGCCAGCAGCACCGGGAATACCGTGCCCTGATAGCCGATCATCGCGATGTCAAGGCCGAAGAAGTTCATGGTGTGGAAGCCGGAGGCCACGCCCCAGGCGTTGGTCAGCGCCGGGTGGGTCAGAATGCCGCCCAGCGTCGCACCGAGATACGGGTTACCGCCAAACTCGCGCGCGGCGGTGAAGCCAATCAGAATAGGCAGAATGATAAACGCAGCGGAACTGCACATGTCCAGCATGATGTAGATGGCGTTATCCGCATTAACCCAGCCGTAGGTTTTCACCATGCCGAGCAGGCCCATCAGCAGACCGGACGCCACAATCGCGGGAATGATCGGCACAAAGATGTTAGAAAGCAAACGGGCAATACGCTGGAACGGGTTCAGCTTGCGCGCCGCCAGATCGGCAGCTTCAGATTTGCTGGATTCGCTAATCCCCGCCGCCTGAATAAACGCGGCGTAAACCTTGTTGACCACGCCCGTACCAAAAATCACCTGCATCTGTCCGGCGTTACGAAAACAGCCTTTTACGCCGTCAACCTTGCCGATAGCCTGCTGATCGGCAAGCGCGTCATCGACCAGCACCAGACGAAGACGCGTTGCGCAGTGCGCCGCGCTGGCGATGTTTTCTTTGCCACCGAGCAGCGGAATAAGCGCGCGGGCGATATTATCAAAATCCATAGATACCTCTGCCTGACTTCATTTTTTATGATGTTTGAACCGCTCCCGCCGGGCGGGAGCGGGTTGGGTTAAAACCAGGTTTCCATCTGGACCCCAAAGTTCCATTCCCCGCCGGCGTTGAAGCCGCTGCTGCCAAAGGCATCATCGCTGGCGTAATGATCCAGTTTGCTGCTCCAGTCCATCCAGGTGGCAAACAGGCGCAGCTCAGGACGGCTAAAGAAGTCGCCGATCTTGCTCGCTTTTAACGTTGGTGCAAAGGTCAGCTTGTAGAAACTCCCGTTGACGGCGTTCCGGTCCTTATAGCCTTCCGGATTTAAATCCATGTACTGATAGCTTCCCTCAAACGCCAGCGCGAAGTTCTGCGTAACCTCTTTAATCAGGCGGGTGTTGAGCGTTACCCACTCATAGCTATCGCCCTTGACGTAGCGATCTTTACTGCTCTGTGCCAGTACGGCGGGCGCAACGCTCCAGCCACCGCCGATTGGCGTGACACCGTAACTTGCAAAGCGCCAGGTATCTGCCTCAGACAGCAAGGCGCCGTCGGAGCCGATACTTTTCACCTCCGCACCCAGCCCGTGACCGTACAGCAGCGCCGTTTTGGCTGTCCCTTCCCGCAGGCCGTAGAAGCTCTCATTATGCAAGCCCACCAGCGCATGAACGCCGGTATTGGCGGCATCCGTTTTAATGAGATCGCCGTTGGTATCTTTGCGATCGTCGTTATCTTTCGCCCGCAGGCCGCTCACCATCAGCTGGAACGGGCCGGCGAAGTGGTTCATGCTCAGGATATAGTTCTGAACGTTATTGTCGGTCTGCTCCACGCTGCCGAAGTTGCGGCCATAAATAGAGAAGTTGCTGCGCAGCGAATCGTTCCATTTCACGTCGTAGACGCCGCCACCGGTACCGGCCAGGAACACCACGTCGGAATCCAGCCAGTGAATGTCAAAGTTGTCGCGGTCGAAGCGTTTACCCGCCCAGAAGGTGCTGCCCTTCAGCGCGCCGGTAAAATCAGGCAGATTGCCCAGCTCCGCGAAGGCCTGACGAATATTGAGATCGCTGGTATCGGCTGACCAGTCGTTATAGGTTCTCTGACCGTCGGCCAGCATCGCCTTGAAGCGCGTGGTCGCCCCGTTATCCAGGGTTTGCTTGTGCTCCAGGTTCAGCTCAACGTAGGTATCGGCTTCGTTACCCAGACGCCCTACTGCGCCACCGGTTTGGCCGGCTGGCGTCAGATAAGGACCGCTTTTGCTGCTGGACGCCGCATCATTCATCAGCAGGCCAGAACGAGCGTAGCCGTGGAACTCAAACCCACCGCTTTGATCCGCCTTCTTCTCCAGCGCGGTGGTGCGCTGCGCCACCTCCTGGGTTGTCGTTTGCGCCTGCTGCTGAGCAGTAACCAACTGCTGCGTTTTTTGTTCTGCTGCCGTGGCGCGCTTCTCAGCAACCTGCGCACGCGTTTCCGCGTCCTGAAGGCGCTGCTCCATTGCGGCAAGTCGCGCTTCGATACTGGACATATCCGTCTGGGCAAAAACAGAGGTACTACCGGCCAGCATGCCTATCATCACGGCAAGTCTGCGTTTTTTATACATTTTGTCGCATCCCTAAAAGAAGTCATTAAACGTGCTAAATTGCTAAACCGGTTTAGGCTGCTGATACTAAACCTCTGAATTTTGGATCGGCAATCTTTTTTGCTAAACCGTTTTAGTAAGTGTGATCGAGGCGACAATTCAGGCCGCCGGGTGGCGGCCAGTGAAAGGAGGAATTACAACTCGTGCTGCCAGGGCAACGCGGTCATTGCCCCTTTGGCGGTAGTGGCTAACGCGCCGCAGCGCTGGGCTAAGGCGATGACCGGCGTCAGGTCCTGCCCGGCGGCCAGACCGTAGAGCAGCCCCGCCACGAAGGCATCTCCCGCGCCGGTCGTATCGACGCACTGAACGGGGGTTGCCGGATAGTGTGTCACGGTACCCTCATTCCAGGCGACAACGCCCTCTTTACCCTGGGTGACCAGAACCAGACGCGCCGGGCAGCGCTGCATCAGCGTGTCCAGACCGACGTTTACCTGCACATCTCCGCTTAAAAACGCCAGTTCTTCGACGGAGAGTTTCACCACGTCGGCGCTTTGCAGGGCCTGCTCCAGGCAGCGGCGCAGTGCGTTCTCATCCGGCCAGAGATCCGGGCGAATATTGGGGTCAAAGCTGACGTAACCGCCCGCCTCACGAATGGCGGCCATCGCCTGAAATGTCGCAGAACGACTCGGCTCTGCGCTTAGCGCGATGGAACAGACGTGCAGCCACTCCCCGGCGCTGAACGACGGCAGATCGGCGGGTTCCAGAAACAGATCGGCGCTCGGGCGCACCATGAACGTAAATGAACGCTCGCCGTGGTCGTCGAGATCGACCACCACCGTCGAGGTGCGGTGCGCCGGGTCAAGGCGCATCTGGTGCACGTCGACCTGCTCATGCGCTAACGTCTTATACATAAAACGTCCGAAAGGATCGTCGCCAACCCTGCCGATAAAGGCGCTCCGGCCACCCAGCCGGGCAATACCGACCGCAACGTTTGCCGGTGCGCCGCCGGGACACTGCAGCAATCTGCCTTCTCCATCGGGCAGCAAATCCACCACCGCATCGCCAAGTACCCAGATTTTTTTCATGTGATCCTCTTAGCTAAACTATATTAAACCGTTTTAGCTATTTAAGCACAGGCAGGGCAAAGGGGAAATAACGGGGAAGGAAAATTGGCTTAACGCACCAGATGCGGCCAGTGAATATCACCGACGCCATTAATCTGCGGACGGGCAAACAGAAAGCCCTGGAAGCGGCGGATACCGGCAGACTCGAGCCAGCACCACTCCTCTATCTTCTCGATCCCTTCGGCCACCAGGGTGATTTCGAGGTCGGAACAACAGCTGACGATGGAGCGCACAATCGCCTGTTTCGGGCCACTGAGGTGAATATCGCTGACAATTTCCCGGTCGATTTTAATTTTATCCGGCTGGAACCGGGTCAGCAGGGAAAGACCGGCGTAGCCAGAACCAAAATCATCAATCGCCAGGCCAACCCCCTCACCGCGAAGCTGCTTGATGGCGCTATTAAACTGGTTGAAGCCGGAGATCATCTCGTTTTCAGTAACTTCAATGACCACCTGCTCTGGCTGCAGCCCATGTTTTTTAATCTCACTGACCAGGAATTCCACAGCGTTGGGGATATTCACCAGCGACATGGGCAGCAGGTTGACCGCAATTTTATGGCTGCCAATACCCAGTTTTTCCGCCAGCGCAAAGGCATACGCTTTTGTCTGGAGATCGACTTCGTAGATTTTGTCCGGGTCGAGGGTGCTGAAGAAGTGCTCCGGACTGCCGCCGTCGTTGCCGCGGATGAGGGCTTCAAGGGAGCTGATCTTCCCTTCCGAAGGCTCGACAATGGGCTGGAGCGCAAACTGACAGGACTGACCGGCAATCAGACCCAGAGACTCGCCAAAGGGTAACGCTTCGGGTGAGAGCGTCCATTTTTCAGGAATGTAGCGTGCTCCCGACGGGACCGGACGTTTGCCCATAATAAACGTCTGAATGAATTTGAACACCCGGTCATCAGAGGTCAGATAGCTTTCAAGCTTGCTGTAGTGCAGAACCGACTGCAGCACCTCTTTCGGCGACTGCGTTTGCAGATCGAACAGCAGCATACCGACATTTTCGAAGCGTCTGCGCGGGCCATAGTCCCGCATCAGTTCAACCACCCCACTGTGCCGCTTGTCCTCGCGGATGGTATGGAACAGCTTAACCACACTCTCTTCCGACCCTTCGAGGATTTGCAGGACATCACTCCCTTTTGCAAGGAGTACGCCGGTAATATTCAGTTTTGCGTTGCGGCCCCTGGCGCGCTCCACCAGCTCCCGCAGTTCAGTGGACTGGCGGGATAAATTCAACTGGCTTCGGTAAATCAGAGTCGTCAGCACAAAAATGGGTTCCGATAAGAAAGAGAGGTGCCTTGAAGCTACTATTTAACATACTTAATCAATGCGACCTAACATATTCACGTCACAAGGGAACGTTACTTTTCCCCGTCCCCGATCCGGCTGTCGATCCTCTCCTGCATATAGTCGTAGAACGGGTTCGAGGTGACCCGCATGAGCGCCTCTTTCCCGACGCTCAGCACGGAGGTCTCTCCCCATAGCGCAATCGTCCCCAGGCTAATGCCATAGCGGTTTTTTACGCCTGGTTCGCGGCCATAGAGAGTGTCATCCGGCGGGAACGGCACGGCAACGTGCGACAGTGAATAGACATCCTGCGGCCAGGACTGCGCGAGCGGCACGACCGTCTCCCGTGTGCTCCCTGCGGGGGTTATTTTTGCTACTGTCGAAAAACTGTGATCGCCAGCATTGGTGATAACCGTGACACTGTAACGCCTTTGCGCCACCGGCAGCAGCGCCGAGGTGGCCGTCCACGACGACGGCTTGAACAGCGGGCGGAAGCTGGCAGCCTGGTTGATGTCAAACACCACCAGTTCGCTGCCGTTTGCCGGAAGCTGGTCAAACAGACCGGTGACCACCGCGCGGGTGCTGACCGTGGAATCCATGACCGACTGGAATGCCAGCACCGGTGGGAGCTGTGCCAGCCGCTGCTCACGCGCCGCGCGGCCAATCTGCTCCTGCAGGGCTTTCGTCAGTAGCCACGACTGGCGGGCGGCGTTCACCGGGAAAGAATTGTATTTATACGGGTTATATTCCGGGGAGATATTCAGCCACGCCGCTTTGGCAAATGCCGGCAGCAGCGCCGGTAGCCCGGCGAAACCGGCAAACCGCGCAAAGGCCGTCACGCCGATCATCGGTGAGAGCAGTATCACCTGCTGCGGTTTACGCAGCGCAGACGAATCCAGTGCATCGAGGGCATATTTCATCGCCAGCGCCCCACCGTTGGAGTAGCCCACCAGGTGCAGCGGCACATTCTCCCCCGCCAGACGCGTGGCTTCCCGCACCGCAAGGCGCGTCGCCGCCTGCCACATCTCCCAGTCAACGCCGGTCAGCGCACCGGGCGCGGTGCCGTGTCCTGGCAGGCGCGGGACAACGGCCACAAAGCCGCGCTGCTGATAGTTCATGGCAAGGTGTTTAACGCTGTAAGGCGAGTCCGTTAAACCGTGCAGCAGCACTACCGCGCCGCGCGGCTTTCCGGCTGGCATCAGCACAAATGAGCGGTTGGCATCGGGCGAAAACTGACCGGGCCAGACCAGGCTCTGGCGATAATAGCGGTTTAGCGGCGTGCGTTCTTCGCGCTCTGTTTTGGCCGTCACCGCCTTATCCAGATCGGCGAAAATGGCGTTTTCCCGGGCGATATATCCGGCAAAATCGGCGTTATCCAGATCGCGGACGGACATCTCATCGGCCCGCCAGGTATGCCACAGGTGCAGTTCCGGCCCCTGCTGCGAGAGATACACCCGCACCGCCAGCAGGACGATCAGCACGATCCCCGCGACCATCGCCATTTTCTTTGCAAGCGCTAACAGGCGCACGCTGACTCGCCAGGGCAAATTCGCCATGCCGGGATCCCTTTTATATTCACAGTGCTTCTATCTTATCAAAAATGTGAACGGACTGACGTATTCACCAAATTCATACCTGACGCTTCAGACAGTGCACCAAAAGTGAACTACGATGCACAAATGTTGATCAGTGGTTAATCAAATATTGCATGAAATTTGCTCCACAGCGGGTTCTTACCGTCTTGTGAACATGGCACGCGTCGTGCATTGTTAAACCGATAACACAAATTCGAACATTGACAGCCTGTTAACAGCGAGGCGGTATGACGACGAAACCTGAGATGTTGAGCCGTATCGAAGCGACCTTCAGCCAGCTCACGCCCAGCGAAAAGCGGGTCGGGAGCTGGCTGCTGGCGCACGCCGCGCAAATTCCGTTTGAAACGGCGGAGAGCGTGGGTCTGGCGAGCGGAACCAGCGGGATCACCGTCGGGCGCTTCCTGCGCAAGCTGGGGTATCGCAACCTGGAAGATGCCAAAAAGAGCCTGCGCGACCCGTATCAGCCCTGGGGCATGAGCGAGCGGCTTGACTCCTGGCAGCAGCAGCGCCCCCTGCCCAACCGCCTTCAGCACGCCCTGTCTCTGGAAGTGGATGCCATCACGCAGGTGTATCAGCTGGCGCAAACGGACGCCTTCCGTCAGGTGGTACACAACCTGGCCCACGCGGACGCGGTGTTTGTGCTGGGGATCCAGTCAACGCGCGGGATTGCCAACGCCTTCTTCAGCCACCTCGAGTACCTCCGCCCGCGCGTGAGTTATTCGGAAGGGGCATCCGGGAGCTGGGTTGAATCCCTGAACTCGGGATTTTCGCATCCCTACGTCGTGCTGACCGATACGCGCGCCTACTCCGCGATGGCGCGCCAGTACTGCCGCGTCGCGAGCGAAAAAGGGATTCCGCTGGCCTTAATCACCGACATCTGGTGCCCGTGGGCGCGGGATTACCCGATTGATTTGCTGCAGGTGAAAACCGATACCGGTCATTTCTGGGATTCACTTGCCCCCGTGAGCTGTCTGTTCAACCTGCTGCTGTCGGGCGTGGTGGAAGCGCTGGGTGATGCGCTTCCGGCGCGCCTGGCGGTCAACCGACAATTACAACAAGAGTTTGGACAATTCGAACGCTAAAGGAGCGGAACTATGCCCGAAGAGAGTGAACTGATTGATGTGGCGAAGACATTCCCCACGCTGCATATCGATCTTAAGTACGCCACCGCCGACAACATTACTGGCCGCCCGATCTATCAGGAGGCGTTGTGCCTGCTGCATATCGATGCCGCCACCGCGCTGGCAAAAGCCATCAGCATTGCCACGCTGGCCGGGCTGAAGCTGGTAGTCTACGACGCCTATCGGCCGCAGCAGGCGCAGGCCCAGCTGTGGGATGCCTGCCCGAATCCGGAATATGTGGTCGACGTGGCGATTGGCTCTAACCACAGCCGCGGTACGGCCATCGACGTCACGCTGATGGACGAACATAACGCCGTGCTGGATATGGGCGCCGGTTTTGACGAAATGCACGACCGTTCGCATCCGTATCACCCCTCCGTGCCGCCGCACGCCCAGCGCAACCGTCTGCTGTTGAACGCCATCATGTTCGGCGGCGGTTTTGTCGGGATCGGCAGCGAATGGTGGCACTTCGAATTGCCGAATGCCGCCAGCTACCCGCTGCTTGATGACCGTTTTGCCTGTTTTCCACTGACGCACACCTCTCTTTGAACCTGGAGCACTGCAATGAAAACATCGCTTCTCTCGACCGTAATTGCCGCCACACTGGTCCTGAGCGCCCCGCTGGCGCTGGCTGCCGTCCCGAAAGACATGCTGGCGATCGGTAAAGCCGCCGACCCGCAAACGCTCGATCCTGCCGTGACGATTGATAACAACGATTGGACCGTTACCTATCCGTCCTACCAGCGTCTGGTCAAGTACAAGCCAGGCTCTACCGAGGTAGAAGGCGATCTGTCGACAGGCTGGAAAGCGTCCGACGACCAGAAAGAGTGGACCTTTACCCTGGGGGATAACGCGAAATTCTCCGACGGTACGCCGGTCACCGCGGAAGCGGTGAAACTCTCCTTTGAACGCCTGCTCAAGCTCAGCCAGGGGCCGTCCGAAGCCTTCCCGAAAGACCTGAAAGTTGATGCCGTTGATGACCACACGGTGAAATTTACCCTCAGCCAGCCGTTCGCGCCCTTCCTGTATACGCTGGCGAACGACGGGGCTTCCATCATTAACCCGACGGTGCTGAAGGCCAATGCCGCGGACGACGCGCGCGGGTATCTGGCGCAAAACACCGCCGGTTCCGGGCCATTTATGCTGAAAAGCTGGCAGAAAGGCCAGCAGCTGATCCTGGTGCCGAACCCCCACTGGCAGGGCGACAAGCCGCACTTTAAGCGCGTATCGGTGAAAATTATCGGTGAAAGCGCCTCCCGTCGGCTGCAGCTTTCCCGCGGTGACCTGGATATTGCCGACTCCCTGCCGGTCGATCAGCTCGCAGCCCTGAAGCAGGAAGGGAAAGTGGCCGTCGCGGAATACCCCTCGCTGCGCGTCACTTATCTGTACCTCAACAACAGCAAAGCCCCGCTCAACCAGGTGGATTTACGCCGGGCCGTCTCCTGGGCGACGGACTACCAGGGCATGGTGAAAGGCATTCTGAGCGGCAACGGCAAGCAGATGCGCGGCCCGATCCCGGAAGGCATGTGGGGCTTTGACGCCACGGCAATGCAGTACAGCTTTGACGAGGCCAAAGCCAAAGCAGCTCTGGAGAAGGTTAAAGACAAGCCCGCCAGCCTGACCTTCCTCTATTCGGACAACGATCCCAACTGGGAGCCTATCGCCCTCTCGACCCAGGCCAGTCTTGGCAAGATCGGCATTAACGTCAAGCTGGAAAAACTGGCCAATGCCACCATGCGCGACCGCGTCGGCAAAGGTGATTACGACATTGCCATCGGCAACTGGAGCCCGGACTTTGCCGACCCGTATATGTTCATGAACTACTGGTTTGAATCAGACAAAAAAGGGCTGCCGGGCAACCGTTCGTTCTATGAGAACAAAGAGGTCGACTCATTGCTGCAGGCCGCGCTGAAAACCACCGACCAGGCGGAACGCACCAAAGATTACCAGCAGGCGCAAAAGGTGGTGATTGACGAAGCAGCCTACGTTTATCTGTTCCAGAAGAATTACCAGCTGGCGATGAACAAAGAGGTCAAAGGCTTCACCTTTAATCCGATGCTTGAGCAGGTGTTTAACATCGCCACCATGAGCAAATAACGGTTCTCGCCGGGGGAAAGTGTATGACGTTCTGGAGCATCGTGCGCCAGCGCTGCTGGGGGTTACTCCTGGTGGTGGCGGGTGTCTGTATCATCACCTTTATTATTTCGCACCTGATCCCCGGCGATCCGGCCCGTCTGCTGGCCGGAGACCGTGCCAGCGACGAAATCGTGCAGAACATCCGCCAGCAGCTTGGGCTGGATCGGCCGCTGTATATTCAGTTTGGTCGCTACGTGGACGCCCTTGCCCACGGTGATTTAGGCACGTCCATTCGTACCGGACGTCCGGTTGCCGAAGATCTGAAGGCCTTTTTCCCCGCCACGCTGGAGCTGGCCTTTTGTTCTCTGCTGCTGGCGCTGGTCATCGGCGTGCCGCTGGGGATTTTGTCAGCGGTGTACCGTAACCGCTGGCTGGATCATCTGGTGCGGCTGATGGCGATGACCGGCATCTCCACCCCTGCGTTCTGGCTGGGGCTGGGCGTGATTGTGCTGTTCTACGGGCAACTGCAAATTCTGCCCGGCGGCGGCAGGCTGGACGACTGGCTCGACCCGCCTACGCACGTTACCGGCTTTTATCTACTGGATGCGCTGCTGGAAGGCAACGGGGAGGTCTTTTTCAATGCGCTTCAGCACCTGATTTTACCCTCGCTGACGCTGGCGTTTGTTCATCTGGGCATCGTGGCGCGTCAGGTCCGTTCCGCGATGCTGGAGCAGCTTAGCGAGGATTACATTCGTACCGCCCGCGCCAGCGGCCTGCCCGGCTGGTACATCGTTCTGCGCTACGCCCTGCCGAATGCGATGATCCCGTCGATTACCGTGCTCGGGCTGGCGCTGGGCGATCTGCTTTACGGCGCCGTGCTGACCGAAACCGTCTTCGCCTGGCCGGGCATGGGGGCCTGGGTGGTGACGTCCATTCAGGCGCTCGATTTCCCCGCCGTGATGGGCTTTGCCGTCGTCGTTTCGCTGGCCTACGTGCTGGTTAATCTGGTGGTCGATCTGCTTTACCTGTGGATTGACCCGCGAATCGGGCGCGGAGGTGCCGAATGATGTTAACTCAGGAAACGCCCGTCCCGGTTAAAACCGCCAGACAACGCATCAACTGGGCAAAGCTGTTCTGGATGCTGCGTCAAAGCCCGCTCACGATCGTTGGCGGCGTCATTATGATGGCGATGCTCTTTCTGATGGTAGCCTCACCGTGGATCGTGCCGCATGACCCGAACGCGCTGGATCTCACCGCCCGACTGCAGGCGCCGTCTGCGCAGCACTGGTTTGGTACCGATGAGGTGGGACGCGATCTGTTCAGCCGGGTACTGGCAGGCAGCCAGCAGTCGATTACCGCCGGGCTGGCGGTGGTGGTGATTGCGGGCGGCATTGGCTCGCTGCTGGGCTGTTTGTCCGGCGTGCTGGGCGGACGCGGCGATGCCATCATCATGCGGGTGATGGACATAATGCTCTCCATTCCCTCACTGGTGCTGACCATGGCGCTGGCCGCCGCGCTCGGGCCGAGCCTGTTCAACGCCATGCTGGCGATTGCGATTGTCCGCATTCCGTTCTACGTCCGCCTGGCGCGCGGGCAAACCCTGGTGGTGCGCCAGTTTACCTACGTTCAGGCCGCCCGCACGTTCGGCGCATCCCGCTGGCATTTGATCAGCTGGCATATCCTGCGCAACGCCCTGCCGCCGCTGATTGTGCAGGCCTCCCTGGACATCGGCAGCGCTATTCTGATGGCCGCCACGCTGGGGTTTATTGGCCTGGGCGCGCAGCAGCCCACCGCCGAATGGGGCGCAATGGTGGCCGTTGGCCGTAACTACGTCCTGGATCAGTGGTGGTACTGTGCCTTTCCCGGTGCGGCGATTTTGATTACCGCCGTCGGCTTTAACCTGTTTGGCGATGGCATCCGCGATCTGCTGGACCCGAAATCGGGAGGAAAACAGTGATGACCGAACCGGTATTACGCATTGAAGAC
Organism: Lelliottia nimipressuralis; assembly: GCF_004402045.1. Taxonomy (GTDB): domain Bacteria; phylum Pseudomonadota; class Gammaproteobacteria; order Enterobacterales; family Enterobacteriaceae; genus Enterobacter; species Enterobacter chinensis. The sequence continues at coordinate 744,264 of NZ_SOMG01000030.1, forward strand.
CTGCACCTGAGCTTCCCGGTGTTTCGCGGGGAGGTCCACGCGCTGAACCACGTCTCGCTGGAGATTGAAAGGGGCGAAATTGTCGGCGTAGTGGGCGAATCGGGATCGGGTAAATCCGTAACCGCCATGCTCGCCATGCGGCTGCTGCCGGAAGGGAGCTACCGCATTCATCATGGTCAGGTGAAATTACTCGGCGAAAATGTCCTGACAGCCTCCGAGAAACAGCTTCGCCAGTGGCGCGGTGCCAGAGTGGCGATGATTTTTCAGGAGCCCATGACCGCACTCAACCCAACGCGGCGGATTGGCAAACAGATGGTGGAGGTGATCCGCCAGCATCAGCCACTTTCGCGGCGTGAGGCGCAGCAAAAGGCGATAACTCTGCTGGAAGAGATGCAAATTCCGGACGCGAAACAGGTCATGGAGCGTTATCCCTTTGAACTGTCCGGCGGGATGCGCCAGCGGGTGATGATCGCCCTTGCCTTCTCCTGCGAGCCAGAGCTGATCATCGCCGACGAACCGACCACCGCACTGGATGTCACCGTCCAGCTGCAGGTCTTGCGGCTGCTGAAGCATAAGGCGCGGGCCAGCGGCACCTCGGTGCTGTTTATCAGCCATGATATGGCCGTGGTGTCGCAGCTTTGCGACAGAATGTATGTGATGTATGCGGGCAGCGTGATCGAAAGCGGTACCACGCAGACGCTGATCCACCGCCCTGTGCATCCCTACTCCATTGGCCTGCTGCAGTGCGCACCCGAAAACGGCCAGCCGCGCGATCTGCTTCCCGCCATCCCCGGCACGGTGCCCAACCTCAGCCAGCTTCCGCAGGGGTGCGCTTTTCGCGAGCGCTGCTTTGCCGCCGGGGCGAAATGCAGCGAAACGCCGCGCTTACAGCCCAATGGTGCAGAAGGCCAACAGGCTGCCTGCTGGTATCCGCAACGGGAGAAACACCATGTCTGACGTACTGCTGGAACTGGATAGCGTGCACGTGAACTTTGCGGCGCGCAAAAACTGGCTGGGACGCGTAACGGAGCAGGTCCATGCCCTCAACGGGCTCGACCTTGAGATCCGTCGGGGGGAAACGCTCGGCATTGTCGGGGAATCCGGCTGCGGGAAAAGCACGCTGGCCCAGCTGCTGATGGGCATGCTTAAGCCCAGCACCGGCGCATGCCAGCGGGCGCACCACGCGGGCGGCATGCAGATGGTATTTCAGGATCCGCTCTCCTCTCTCGACCCGCGCCTGCCGGTCTGGCGCATCATCACTGAGCCGGTATGGGTGCAAAAACGCAGCAGCGAGCGGGAACGCCGCCAGCTGGCAGAAAACCTGGCGCTGCAGGTTGGCATTCGCCCGGAATATCTCGACCGGCTTCCGCACGCCTTCTCCGGCGGGCAGCGCCAGCGCATCGCCATTGCCCGGGCGCTCTCGTCCGATCCCGATATCATCGTGCTCGATGAACCCACTAGCGCGCTGGATATCTCCGTGCAGGCGCAAATCCTCAACCTGCTGGTGACGCTACAGCAGCAGCGTAATCTGACCTACGTGTTAATTTCGCATAACGTCTCGGTGGTCAGACACATGAGCGACCGCGTGGCGGTGATGTACCTTGGGCAGATTGTGGAGCTGGGCAGCGCCGCGCAGGTGCTTGGGGAGGCACGCCATCCCTATACCCGCCTGTTACTCGATTCGGTTCCCCGCACCGGAGAACCGCTGGATGAAAAACTGGCCTTACGCAAAACGGATCTTCCCGGCAACCGACATCTGCCCGAAGGCTGTTTTTTCCGTGACCGTTGCCCGATGGCAACGCAGGGATGTGAACGCCCGCAGCCGCTACAGCCCTCATCCGGGGGCCGTAGCGTGCGCTGCTGGCGCAATGTGGATTAATTGCCGCGTGGCGCGGCAATTTTACCCGGCTGTATTTTTCAGGATCACATCACTGCAACTGAAGAAGGTCTCGCGGGCGGGATCTTCATGACGTGCCCAGGCAATATATATGATGGCTTTCTTGCCGGTGGTATAACCTTCCGGTAGTTTGACATCCAGTTTGTAATGTCCTTTATCAGGGTCAGTTTCATCCGGAATAGCTGTAGATTTCACATCAGGAGATTCCAGTAAATCTGACCATTTTAACTTGCTGGTGGTGGGGTCAAAATCAGGTTTACTTATATACACAGTAAACACACTCGGGTCGTGCATCTTGCTTGCTATATAATCCAGCACGACGTGACCATTTTTTACATCCAGTTCAGTTGTGTACCAATCCGCACTGGGCAGATTAATGCTTTTATAATCCTCAATGCCCGCAGAACATAATTGCTCGTCTGGCACCTTCGTTTTCCATTGATCTTTAGGGGCATTTTGAGAGTAAGCATTCCAGTTATTAAACAACCGCTCTCTTTGCCAGTTCTCATTGCCTGCGGCCTCATATGCCGCCTTGCAGGCCGCATTTTTAATACCCCCACTACCACCACCGAAATCTTTTTGATTATAACAATAATACTGACGAGAAGGTGGCACGTTTGATGTGCCATGCCTTGGTGCAGGGACTGCCTCAACTTTTTTTGCAGCTTCAGCCATGGAAAGTGAACTAAAACCAGAAAACATCATAATACAGCCAATAGTCAGAGCTGAATATTTCATAACATCCACCTTGTAGTAAATTGATGTATTAACAACTGCGCTATCAGTATAGACAGAAGAATCAATATACAACCAAAAATAAAAAACAACGCCTCTTTGTAAATTTATTACCCACTATAATTAAGGGGGTGGATATCATATATTATATATAACCACCAGCGTTCAGGCCCTGGTATTTATATTGTTTAAATAAATATAATAGATAAATTATTTAATTATGAAATAATATCGAAATAAATTAATTTATATCGGCATACTCGATGCAATGGAAATACAGTGAATGGTTTTTTACCGCATGGAAGGAATAGCCGGGCCTTGACCCGGCTCTGGCTTAGTTGAATTTATAGTCCAGCGTAATCTCGGCTTTCAGGAGCTGCGAAACCGGGCAGCCCGCTTTCGCTTTCTGAATAATGCCATCAAACTGCTGCGGCGCGATGCCCGGAACGGTCACCTTACTATTCAGGGCAACCTTAGTGATGGCAAAGCCGCCGTCGGTTTTATCCAGCGAGACGTCCGCCGTGGTATCAATGGAGTCGGCGGTATAACCCGCTTCGCCAAGCATCAGCGACAGCGCCATTGAAAAGCAGGCCGCATGTGCTGCGCCAATCAGCTCTTCGGGGTTAGTCCCCTTTTCACCCTCAAAGCGGGTATTGAAACCATAAGGCTGTTGATTGAGAACGCCGCTCTCGGTGGATACCGTTCCTTTTCCGCGCTTAATGTCGCCAGACCAGTGTGCCGAACCGTGCTTATGAATAGTCATTCTTGCTCTCCTTTTGGCTTACAAAGGGTTAAGTATAGACTACGCATCTGACCCACCCTGGAACACAGAAAATTCCAGGTCTTTCACCTGCTGTACCGACAAAAAAGGATAATAATATGACGCTAAAAATCAGGATGGCCGTTGCGGTAACCACACTGGCTCTATCGCTGTCTTCACTGGCGAAAACGCCGGAAAACTTTATCTATACCAGCTCCGGCGATCTCGATGCGGCGTTTCCGCTTGTTGCGCGAAGCGACATCGGCGGCGTGCAGATCGTTTACAACTGGCGCTTGCTTGAACCCGAGAAGAACAAGTATGACTTCTCGCGCATTGAGCAGGATCTGGCGCGTCTTAAGACTGCCAGGAAAAAGCTCTTCATCCAGATTCAGGATCGTTTCTTTGAGCCTAATGCCCGCTACGTGCCGGATTATTTGATGCACGATAAGCAATATGGTGGCGGGATTGCACCGCAGTTCGATAACCCCGGCGAAGGAAAGCCAGTCGGTTCAGGATGGGTGGCGCGTCAGTGGGATCCTGCCGTGCGCCAGCGCTACCAGGCACTGCTGACCGCTCTTGCGAAACGCTTTGATGGTGAGGTATATGGGGTAAACCTGCCTGAAACCGCCATTGATATCGACGAAAAAAATCCGCCCGCGGGGTTTACCTGCGACAGCTATTTCGCGGGTGAAATGGAAAACCTGGCCTTTGCGCGTAAGGCTTTCCAGAAATCACATGTGGTGCAATACGTGAACTTCTGGCCGTGCGAATGGGATAATGACCACAACTACATGGGGCGTCTTTTTGCCTGGGCCAGCGCCAACAACGTCGGCCTGGGTGGGCCGGACATTGTTCCCAACCGCAAGGCACACATGAAGAATGCCTATCCCTTCTTCAATAAAAATAAGCAGACGCTGCCGCTCATCGCGATGGCGGTTCAGGAACCGACCCTGACCTATAAGAATCCTCAGACCGGTAAGCCCTTCACCAAAGCTGAGTTTGATCGGTTCGCTGAAAACTATCTCGGAGCCGATATTATTTTCTGGAGCACGGCCTCTCCCTGGCTAAAGGCAAAGTAAGCGACGGTGAACGCCGCGCTCATGCCAGGTGCCGGGCCAGTTCGTCAAGGAACACCCGCAGCGCGGCAGGTTGATATTCCCGGGACTGATAAATGCCATGGATGGCAAGCGGTTTCGGTTCCAGCGCCTCCAGTACCGGCACCAGCAACCCCTGCTCCAGCGCGGCACGCGCTTCGCGCTCTGGCAGCATAGCGATACCGCAGTGCTTAATCGCCGCGTCCATCAACAGCGAAGAGATGCTGGCGCTCAGGTTGCCGCTGACGGCCACGCTCAGGCTTTCCCCTTCCGGCGTCAGGAAGTGCCAGGACTGTCCGGCGAAAAAGCTGTAGTGCAGGCAGTTATGCAGCGCTAATTCTTCAGGGCTGGCGGGCGTGCCGCGCTGTGCCAGATAGTCCGGCGAAGCGCAGAGCACCGAGCGACATTCCCCCAGCCGGCGGGCAATCATCCCGGGCTCGGGGTTGTCGGTAATGCGCACGGCAACATCAATACGCTCACCCACCAGGCTCACCGGGTGGTTGTTCACGTCAAGCTCAACGCGCAGCTGCGGGTAGCGCGCGAGCAGGCCGGGCAGGACCGGCGCAATCAGGTGCATGGCGGTAAAGTGCGCGCAGGCCACCCGCAGGGTGCCTGACGGAAGATCTTTCTCCGACTGGCCTTCAATTTCCTGCGAGATCTGCGAGAGCGTCCGCGTTTTTTGCAGCACCTTTTCTCCTGCCGCGGTCAGCGTCAGCTTGCGCGTGGAGCGGTTTACCAGCCGTGTTCCCGCCCACTTCTCCATTTGTTCAAGGTAGCGGCTTACCATCGGTCGGGAGATACCCAGCGCGCGGGCCGCCGCACTCAAACTTCCCAGCTCGCATATCCGGTTGTAGACCTGAGCGGCAATAACGCGATCCATATAAGCTCCATTTGCTCGATTTATGAAACTAAGCATGTCTTGTTTCAGGAATTCTGGCAAATGCGAATATCCGTACAATAGAGACATTCCTGAACAACAGAGACAACAGCATGAAACTCACTCACTTTGCCTTACTTTCCACCCTTATCACTCCGGCCGTGTTTGCCGCACCGTTGAACGTTGATACCTACAACCCGCAGGAAAAAGGCATTTTCGCGGTCTCCTCCACGCTGGTTTCCGGCCCGAAAGAAGCGGTGCTGTTCGACGCGCAGTTCAGCGTGAAGGATGGCAAAGCGCTGGTAGAGAAAATTCGCCGCAGCGGTAAAACCCTGAATAAGATTGTGATCACCTCCGGCGATCCTGATTTCTATTTTGGCCTGCAGCCGCTGGTCAAAGCCTTCCCGAATGCCAAAGTGGTGGCCACGCAGCACGTGGTTGACCACATCAAGGCCACCAAAGACGCCAAGCTTGCCTTCTGGGGCCCGCAGATGAAAGACGGCGCACCAACGGAGCTGATTGTCCCGCAGGTGATTGCCTCCACCACGTTTATGGTTGATGGGGAAAAAATCGATATCGAACAGCCAGACAGCTACGCGGCCTATGTGTGGATCCCGTCTGCGAAAACGATCCTCGGCGGCACCGGTGTAGCATGGGGGATTCACGTCTGGACGGCAGACACCCAGACCCCGGAAAGCCGTAAGCAGTGGCAGGAAACCCTTGTGAAGATGGCTGCGCACAAACCAGAACGCGTGATCCCTGGCCACTATCTGGGCACCCCGCCGGCGGGCGCTGGCGCGATTGATTTTACCCGCGACTATCTGCAGCGCTTTGAAAAAGCCTTAGCCGCACATAAAGATTCTGCAGGCATCATCAGCACCCTGAAAAAACAGTATCCCGGCCTGGCGGAAGAGAGCTCGCTGGAATTAAGCGCCAAAGTCAATACCGGCGAAATGAAGTGGTAATTTAAAATCTGCTCCTGCTATATATTCGTGATAGCAGGAGCATCCTCATAATATCCCCGCCGTTACCCTTCGATATAGCCACACCTTTTAAAAGCACATAAAAGCATGCACTTATGTCATTTTTATTTCTAAGATGAATCTGAGCCACAACCGGGAAAATATTTGCCATTCTGTTTATGAATTAAATTTTTTGCGAGCCGTACCATTAAACAGACAACGACACGGAGGCAGCATGTTTACTTATTACCCGGCTAATACCGCAGCAGCACAACCTGAACTCGTTAACGCGATTGCGCAGGGTCTTCACGCCGAGCACGGTGCTGTGACTGAAGATGACATTTTGATGGAACTGACCAAATGGGTGGAATCCACAGATAATGACATCCTCAGTGACATCTACCAGCAGACCATTAACTACGTCGTCAGCGGGCAAAACGCACCATTGTAAAAACCTGCTAAGCTGGATCTGCAACCTAAGGGGTTACATTTCGTTTGCGTAAGCAAACTGGTCCTTAAAACTATCAACAGGATTGAGGAGTTAACATGAAATCGAACCGTCAGGCACGCCATATTCTGGGACTGAACTACAAGCTTTCTAATCAGCGCAAAGTGGTGATTGAAGGCGACCATGAAACGCAAGTCACTCACGCCACCGGCAGAAAACGCCACGCGGGCAAGTAAGTTCCAGACTGAGATCCAGAACACCATCGGTAATCCCGATGGTGTTTTTGTTTATGTGTTGCGGTAATTAATATTTAGCTCCTTTATAATACCGCCTGACCGAACCCCATCGCACAGGCCAGAAAGATGACAAACAGCAGTGCCAGGGACGGATCTTCATAAAAAGAGTGAGTGACATGGACAACAAACTGAAAAAACATCGTTCCTTATATATCCCATACGCCGGACCGGTTTTACTCGAATTCCCCCTGCTCAACAAAGGCAGCGCCTTCAGCATGGAAGAGCGCAGCAGCTTTAACCTGCTGGGTTTACTGCCAGAAGTAGTTGAAACCATTGAAGAACAGGCAGAGCGCGCGTGGATCCAGTATCAGGGTTTCAAAACTGAAATCGACAAACACATCTACCTGCGTAACATTCAGGACACCAATGAAACCCTCTTCTATCGCCTGGTGCAGAACCATCTGGAAGAGATGATGCCGGTGATCTACACCCCGACGGTGGGTGCGGCCTGCGAGCGTTTCTCAGAGATCTACCGCCGTTCACGCGGGGTATTCATCTCTTATCAGAACCGTCACAACATGGACGATATTCTGCAGAACGTGCCGAACCACAATATCAAAGTGATTGTGGTGACCGACGGCGAACGTATTCTCGGCCTTGGCGACCAGGGCATTGGCGGGATGGGGATCCCAATCGGTAAACTCTCTCTCTACACCGCTTGTGGCGGCATCAGCCCGGCGTATACCCTGCCGGTGGTGCTGGATGTCGGTACCAACAACCAGCAGTTGCTTAACGATCCGCTCTATATGGGCTGGCGTCATCCGCGTATTACCGACGACGAATACTATGAGTTTGTCGATGATTTCATCCAGGCCGTGAAGCACCGCTGGCCGGACGTGCTGCTGCAGTTTGAAGACTTCGCGCAGAAAAACGCGATGCCGCTGCTGAACCGCTATCGCGATGAGATCTGCTCCTTTAACGACGACATCCAGGGCACTGCAGCCGTGACAGTGGGTACGCTTATCGCCGCCAGCCGCGCGGCCGGCAGCCAGCTGAGCTATCAAAAAATCGTCTTCCTTGGCGCAGGCTCCGCGGGCTGCGGTATCGCCGAGCAGATTATCGCCCAGACGCAGCGCGAAGGCCTGAGCGAAGAGCTGGCCCGCTCCCGCGTCTTTATGGTTGACCGCTTCGGCCTGCTGACCGACGGTATGCCGAACCTGCTGCCGTTCCAGACCAAACTGGTGCAAAAGCGCGATAACCTGAAAAACTGGGATACCGACAACGAAGTGCTTTCCCTGCTGGACGTGGTGCGCAACGTGAAGCCGGATATCCTGATCGGCGTTTCCGGGCAAACCGGTCTCTTCACCGAAGAGATTATTCGCGAGATGCACAAGCACTGCGAACGCCCTATCGTGATGCCGCTCTCTAACCCGACCTCCCGCGTGGAAGCGACGCCGCAGGACATCATCGCCTGGACCGAAGGTAACGCGCTGGTTGCCACCGGCAGCCCGTTCGATCCGGTGGTGTGGAAGGATAAAACCTATCCGATTGCCCAGTGCAACAACTCCTATATCTTCCCGGGCATTGGTCTGGGCGTTATCGCCTCCGGCGCGTCCCGCATCACCGATGAAATGCTGATGTCGGCGAGCGAAACCCTGGCGGGCCACTCGCCGCTGGTCAATGACGGCGAAGGGCTGGTGCTGCCAGAGCTGAAAGACATTCATAAGGTGTCGCGCGCTATCGCCTTTGCGGTCGGTAAAATGGCGCAGCAGCAGGGTGTGGCGGTGAAAACCTCTGCCGACGCGCTGCAGCAGGCCATCGACGACAACTTCTGGAAGCCTGAATACCGCAGCTATCGTCGTACCTCGATTTAACTCTGCGCTTCAACCGTTCCCTCTCCCTCTGGGGGAGGGTTAGGGTGAGGGCAACAGACCGCACCATCGAATACCCACTAGCCAAACCCCTTTTCCCCCGCTACACTCCTTTCATCCATTAACCCACTGAATATATAAGGAGGCCAATTATGCTGTACTGTGAAATTTTCAATGTTTCACATACATTTGGTGATCGCACCAGCTCAAGCGTTATCGGTATCGTGCTGCGATAACTTCTGCTTGAGCGAAGACACCAACCCCTGAAATCCCTTCTCTCGGGCTTACTGAGTTATCGTCAGCGATGTTTGACGAGGCATAAACATGCCTGTAACTCTTGGGTAAGCAACAATGAGCACTTTACTCACTGCACAATCTTTACGCGTTGATACGGCGTTTGGCACGCTCTTCGACTCTCTCTCCTTTACGCTGAAAAAAGGCGACCGCATTGGCCTGCTGGGCGATAACGGCTGCGGCAAAAGTACACTGCTGAAGGTACTGGACGGCACAGATTCCCCTGCTGCCGGAACGGTAGCGCTGGCCGGGCACTGCCTGATGGCGCGCGTGGAACAACACCTCCCGGACGCTATTTTACCGTTGACCATGCTGGATGCCGTCCTGGCCCGGTTGCCCTCAGTGGAACGCGACAGCCTGCGCTGGAAAGCCGAAACGCTGCTGGCGGGCATGGGCTTCACGCCGCAGGATATGTCGCTGCATTCCGCCACGCTCAGCGGTGGACAGCACACCCGCCTGCTGCTGGCGCGGGCGCTGATTCACGAGCCGGATCTGCTTCTGCTGGATGAGCCCAGTAACCACCTGGACCTGCCGACCATGCTCTGGCTGGAGCACTTTTTACAGAACTGGTCAGGCAGCTTTGTGCTGGTCTCGCATGACAGACAGCTGCTGGATGCCGTCACCAACGGCAGCTGGATCCTGCGTGATAAAACGCTGCACTACTTTGCCCTTCCCTGCACGGCGGCACGCGAGGCGCTTGAAGCAAAAGATGAAAGCGACGCGCAGCGCCACAAGGTAGAGCAAAAGGAGATCGAGCGCGTGACGGCCAGCGCCAAACGCCTGGCAACCTGGGGCAAGGTTTACGATAACGAAGACCTGGCCCGCAAAGCTAAACAGATGGAAAAACAGGTTGAACGGCTCAAAGAGAGCCAGACCGCGCTCACGGCGGGCAGCCCGTGGACGTTAACCCTTCGCGGTGACGCGCTGCGGGCGGACCGTCTGCTGGAGATGGAAAACCTCGGCGTACCGCCTGCGCCTGGGCTACCACCTCTGTTTAACATCGAAATGGCGCGGCTGAAAAGCGGCGATCGCGTGGCGATTGTCGGTCGTAACGGCTGCGGTAAATCGTCGCTGATGAAACTTATCTGGCAACATTTTACCGATGAACCAGCGGACAGCGGGCTGAAAATTCATCCGCGCGTCTCGCCGGGCTATTACGACCAGACGCTGAACCAGCTGCCGGATGACGCCACGCTGCTCGACGCGCTGGAGCCTTTCGCGCCCGACCCGCAAAACAGGAAGATGGCGCTCATCAGCGCCGGGTTCCCGTGGTCCCGTCACGGGCAAAAAGTCAGCACGCTCAGCGGCGGCGAGCGTTCGCGCCTGCTGTTCGTTGGCCTGACGCTTGCCCGCTACAGCCTGCTGATGCTGGATGAGCCGACCAACCACCTGGATATGGAAGGCAAAGAGGCGCTGGCACAAACCCTTTCGCAGTTCGAAGGCGGCGTGCTGCTGGTCAGCCATGACCGTCAGTTAATCAGCCAAAGCTGCAACCGTTTCTGGCTGATTGAAGAGGGAACGCTGAGCGAGTGGCACGATGCAGAAGCGGTGTTTGAACGGCTGCGTGAAAGCGCGGGGCTTATGACATCCGCTGCGCCCGCTGCCGCCGCGACGGTTCAACCCTCGCCGTATGACGATCTGCTTGAACGGCTGGTCGCGCTGGAAACGCTGCTGGAAGACGATCTGGCGCGTAAGCCGAAGCATCAAAAGCCGCAGCTGCAGGCGCAATGGCGTAAGGAGATTGAGGAGATAGAAGCACAGCTGTAAGACTGCGCCCGGCGAGCACCTCGCCGGGCCAGCATTTTCCCCCTTAATTATTAGAGGAACGCCGTATTCTTAATCTGAAATCGAATCAAATGATGACATTATGTTGCCGCAGCCTTGCATTACCAGGCTAATGTATTAATCCTTAAGGGGTATTACACCTGCTCTACCCGTCATACTTCAAGTTGCCTGTGCGTTGGCTGCACTCGTTCACCCCAGTCACTTACTTATGTAAGCTCCCGGGGATTCACTCCCTTGCCGCCTTCATGCAACTCGAATTATTTAGGGTATATACAGATTCTTATCATGAACAAGGAGATACACATGAAGGCTGCTGTTGTCACTCAGGACCACCAGGTCAATGTCACTGAAAAAACCTTACGCCCGCTAAAGCACGGGGAAGCCCTGCTGAAGATGGAGTGCTGTGGCGTATGCCATACCGATCTCCACGTGAAGAACGGCGATTTCGGCGATAAAACCGGGGTTATCCTGGGCCATGAAGGGATTGGGATCGTGAAAGAAATCGGCCCCGGTGTGAAATCACTGAAAGTTGGCGACCGCACAAGCGTGGCATGGTTTTTTGAAGGCTGTGGCCACTGTGAATATTGTAATACCGGCAACGAGACCCTGTGCCGCGATGTGAAAAACGCCGGTTACTCCGTTGACGGCGGCATGGCGGAAGAGTGCATCGTCACCGCGGATTATGCGGTAAAAGTGCCGGACGGTCTGGATTCTGCGGCGGCCAGCAGCATTACCTGCGCCGGCGTGACCACCTACAAAGCGGTGAAAGTGTCTGGTATCAAACCGGGCCAGTGGATCGCAATTTATGGTCTGGGCGGGCTTGGCAACCTCGCGCTGCAGTACGCCAAAAACGTCTTTAACGCCAAAGTCATCGCCCTTGACGTTAACGACGAACAGCTGAAGCTGGCGGCCAGCATGGGTGCAGATTTAACCATCAACTCACGCAGCGAAGATGCCGCTAAAATTGTGCAGGAAAAAACCGGTGGCGCGCATGCCGCAGTCGTCACTGCCGTCGCAAAAGCGGCATTTAACTCAGCGGTGGATGCCGTGCGCGCCGGTGGCCGCGTGGTCGCCGTTGGCCTGCCACCGGAAGCGATGAGCCTCGACATTCCGCGCCTGGTGCTGGACGGCATTCAGGTGGTGGGTTCGCTGGTCGGCACCCGTCAGGATCTGCAGGAAGCGTTCCAGTTCGCCGCTGAAGGCAAGGTTGTGCCGAAAGTGACGATGCGTCCGCTGGAGGATATCAACGCCATCTTTAAAGAGATGGAACAGGGCCAGATCCGTGGCCGTATGGTGATCGACTTACGTTCATAGTCGTCCACCGTTCATCACCGCTCCTCTCCGGGGCGGTTTTTTTATAGCCATTTTCCGGCAATCCTTATCTTAATTCCTTTGTTCCCTTGTTTTCCCCCGCGCCCGATGATGAATCCGACGCTAACAAGAAGATAACAAAGGAATTCACCATGCAAACCCCATTTCGTCTGCCGCTGCTGACGGCGCTGATTCTGACGACAACCGCAGCCTGGTCCGCTGATGCGCCGGTCAAAGGCGGCACGCTGATTTATCTGGAGCAACAGGCGCACACCAACCTCTACCCGCCCGCCGGCGGCTTCTACCCGAACGGCGGCATTCTGAACCAAATTACCGACAAACTGACGTGGCAGAACCCAAAGACGCTGCAGGTCGAACCGTGGGTGGCAGAAAGCTGGACCACCAACGCTGATAAAACCGAATATACCTTTAAAATTCGTCCCGGCATCACCTTCTCCGACGGCACGCCGCTGGATGCCAACGCCGTGGCGAAAAACTTTGATACCTACGGTTTAGGCAATAAGGCGCAGCGCCTGCCGGTGTCCGAAGTGATCAATAACTACGATCGCAGTGAAGTGGTCGATCCGCTGACCGTGAAGTTCTACTTCAAAAAACCGTCGCCGGGGTTCCTGCAAGGCACCGCCACCATTGGCTCGGGCCTGGTCTCGCTCAGCACGCTGAAGCGCAACTTTGAAGAGCTGGGAGACGCCCGCCATATCATTGGCTCCGGCCCGTTTGTGGTGAAGGACGAGAAGCTGGGCCGCGAAGTGACGCTCGAAGCCCGTAAAGAATACCAGTGGGGGCCCAAGAATCTGGCGCAACAGGGGCCGGCCAATCTGGACGGCATTACGTTTATCGTGACCCAGGAAGACAGCGTGCGCGTCGGTGCCCTGCTGGCCGGTCAGGCGGATTTTATCCGTCAGGTACAGGCGTATGACGAAAAGCAGGCGACCGATCAGGGCTATAAAATCTACGCCGCCCCGACGCGCGGCGTGAATGACAGCATCAGCTTCCGCCCGGATAACCCGCTGGTCTCCGATATTCGGGTTCGTCAGGCGCTACTGCACGCCACCAATGCCAAACAGGTGGTCGAGACCCTCTTCTCGGCCAACTATCCGCAGGCGAAGTCGGTGATTGCCGATTCCGCCGCAGGCTTTGTCGATCTCAGCGACAAACTGGCCTTTGACCCGGCGAAAGCCAACCAGCTGCTGGATGAGGCGGGCTGGAAAGCAGGCAGCGACGGGATCCGCGCCAAAGACGGCCAGCGGCTGGCGCTGACGGTGTATGAATCGTTACCGCAGCCGCAAAACAAAGAGGTGCTGCAGCTGGTTGCTCAGCAGTGGCGTCAGGTGGGCGTCTCGCTGAGCGTCAAAGCCGGTGACGCTGGCAGCCGCACGCTGGATAACCTTGACCCGCTGAAAACCCCGTTAACCGTCTCCGAAGTGGGCCGTGCCGATCCGGACGTGGTGAAAAGCATGTTCTACCCCGCTAACCGCGACGCGCTGCTGCAAAAAGGCGGCTCCAGCGACAAGGTCAAAAACTTCCGCGACGACAAGCTGAATGCTCTGCTGGTGAACATCTCCGCCGAAGTCGACCCGCAAAAACGCCTGCAGCTGACCGGCGATGCCCAGCGCTATCTGCTGGACAACGCCTACGTCATTCCAATTTTCGAAGAGCCGCAGGTCTTTGCCGGTGCCCCATGGCTGAAAGGCGTGAGTTTTGAAGCGGTAGGCCGCCCGTCGTTCTACGGCGCGTGGATTGAGAAACACTGAGGAGCCGACGATGCGCCACGCACTTCTTCAACGTTTCGGGCACGGGCTGCTGGTGCTGTGGGCCGCCTTTACCCTCTCGTTCGTGTTGCTCCAGGTCCTGCCGGGCGACGCGGTGCTGATTAAATTTCAGAACCCGGACCTAGGCTTAAGCCCGGTGCAAATCGAGGAGATGCGCGTGGCCTACGGCGCGGACAGCCCGCTGTGGCAGCAATACGGCCACACGCTGCTGGCGATGCTGCGCGGGGATTTCGGCTATTCGTTACAGGCAGGCGTGCCGGTCAGCGAGCTGATTACCAGCAATCTGCCGGATACCCTGAGCCTCGCCCTGCCCGCGTTTTTACTCGCGGTCCTGCTGGCGTTTGCGCTGGCTCTCGCGTCGCGTCTGCCGGGTCTGCGCTGGCTGAGCAATACCCTCCAGTCTCTGCCTGTCCTGTTTATCTCCCTGCCGACGTTCTGGCTGGGAATTGCCCTGATTCAGCTTTTTTCTTTTCAGCTGCGGCTGATCCCGGTGATTAACCCGACGCCGCTGCAGGGGCTGATTCTGCCGATCGTGACCGTCGCCATCCCGATCTCCGCCCCGCTGGCACAAATTCTGATGCGCAGTCTGGACCAGGTGGCGACCCAGCCGTTTGTCGCCGTTGCGCGTGCAAAAGGGCTGAGTGAAACCGCTGTTCTGTGGCGTCACGTGACCGGCAACGCCCTGCTGCCGGTGCTGAATATTGCCGGTCTGCTGCTGGGCGAGCTGATTGCAGGGGCGCTGATCACGGAAACCGTTTTTGGCCGCAGCGGGCTCGGGCAACTGACCCAGCAGGCGGTGAATAACCAGGATATCGCCGTGCTTCAGGCGGTAGTGATGATTTCCGCCCTCGGTTTTGTCCTGATCAATCTGCTGGTGGATCTGCTGATGCCGCTGCTGGATCCCCGTCTGCAACCCCTTTCCGGAGGTGCATCATGAGCCTTGTCGATTACGCAGCCGCTGCGCGAAAACGTGTCCCCACCTTCCAGGGCGTCGAGTGGCTGCCTGGTCTGTGGCTGGCATGGGCGGCGATCATTATTGCGGTTTTTGCCGCCGTGGCGCCCGGTCTGTTAACCCACTACAGTCCGATTGAGGGCATCGCGGGCGCACAGCGCCTGGCGCCGCAGGCCGGCCACTGGCTCGGCACCGATCAGCTTGGCCGCGATGTTTACGCGCGTATCGTTTATGGCGCCTCCCACTCCCTGAGCGCGGCGCTGGCCGCCGTCACGATGGGTCTGCTGGTGGGGACCGGTTTAGGGGTGGTTGCCGGGGCGTTCGCCGGACGCGTCGAGTCTCTGCTGATGCGTTTCGTCGACGTGCTGTTGTCTATCCCGTCTCTGCTGCTCTCGCTGACGGTCATTATTCTGCTCGGGTTTGGCACCGTTAACGCCGCGATTGCCGTGGGCGTGGCCTCAATTGCCAGCTTTGCCCGCCTCGCGCGCGGTGAAGTGGTGCGCATCCGCCATACGGATTATGTCGAAGCGGCGTATGGCAGCGGCGGGACGTTCTTTGCGGTGCTGTGGCGACATATCCTGCCCAATGCCTTAACCGCCGTTCTCGCCTTTGCCACGCTGCAGTTTGGTCAGGCCATCCTGGCGCTCTCCACGCTGAGCTTTCTCGGCTACGGCACTCCGCCGCCCGTACCGGAATGGGGCTTATTGATTGCCGAAGGTCGTAACTATCTCTCTACCGCCTGGTGGTTAACCACCTTCCCCGGCGTGGCCGTCATCGCCGTGGTGCTGGCGACCAACCGTATCAGCCAACAGTTCAGCGGAGGCCTGAAATGACCGTACTCTCGGTAGAAAACCTGACCATTAGCTACCGTACCGCGCGCCAGTGGCGAGAGGTGGTGCATAACGTCAGCTTCACGCTCGGACGAGGGGAAATGCTGGCGTTTGTCGGCGAATCCGGCTCCGGCAAAACAACCACGGCGCAGGCGATCATCGGTCTGCTGGCCGATAACGCCCGGCGCGATGCGGGAAAAATCATTCTCAACGGCGAAGAGATAAGCCAGTGGTCCGCTAAACGTCTCGATACCCTTCGCGGTGCGCGCATTAGCCTGGTTCCGCAGGACCCGGGTAATTCACTCAACCCGGTAAAAACCATCGGCGCGCAGGTCGGCGAAATTATTCAGCTACACCAAAAGGTAACGGCTCTCCAGCGCGACGAGCAGGTGCTCGCCCTGCTGACAAAGGTCGGCCTGAGCCATCCCGAACAGCGCATGAAGCAGTACCCGCATCAGCTCTCCGGCGGCATGAAACAGCGCGTACTGATTGCCATCGCGATTGCGCTGCGTCCGGACGTCATCATTGCCGATGAGCCCACCAGCGCGCTGGACGTAACGGTGCAAAAACGCATTCTTGACCTGCTGGATATCCTGCGCCGGGAATCGGGGACCGCCGTCCTGTTTGTCACCCACGATCTGGCGCTGGCCGCACAGCGCGCGGACAGGCTGCTGGTCTTTCGCGATGGCGAAATTCAGGAGCAGGGAAACACCGCCGATATCGTACGTACGCCGCAGCACGCCTACACCCGTCAGCTACTGAGCGATCTCCAGGGCCAGCGTCTGACCATCGCCCCGGTGGCCGGTCTCCCGCTCGCGTCACCGGCCATTCGCGCCCGCACCATCAGCAAACGGTTCTCGCTGGGCAAAGGCCATCAGCTTCAGGCGCTGGATCAGGTGACGTTTGACGTCAGGCGCGGCAGTACGCATGCGCTGGTGGGTGAATCCGGTTCCGGGAAAACCACCCTTGCCCGTATTTTGCTGGGGTTTGAACAGGCCGACAGCGGGCAGGTCATTATTGACGATATTGATGCCACCACGCTCAGCCGCGAGGCCCGTCGCCAGCTGCGCCAGAAGATCCAGTTTGTTTACCAGAACCCGTTTGCCTCTCTCGACCCGCGTCAGACGCTGTTTGACATTATCGAAGAGCCGCTGAAGAACTTTTCTCGCCTGCGCAAAGCGGAGCGTAAGGTCCGGGTGGAGACGGTAGCCCAGCGGGTTGCCCTGCCCGTCGAACTCCTGAGCCGCACCGCCCGGGAGCTCTCAGGCGGACAGCGCCAGCGCGTTGCCCTCGCCCGGGCGCTGATCCTTGAGCCGACCATTCTGGTGCTGGACGAAGCCACCTCCGCGCTGGATGTCACCGTCCAGGCGCAGATTCTGGCGCTGCTACAGCAGCTGCAGCAGCAACTGGGGTTGACCTACCTCTTCATCACGCACGATCTGTCCACGGTTCGCCGGATCGCCCACAGCGTCACGGTGCTGCGCAGCGGTCAGGTGGTTGAACACGGCAACGTCGGGACCTTATTCGCGTCGCCGCAGAACGACTATACCCGCGAGCTGATTGACGCCATTCCCCACTTTTCACCCGCTACGGAGGAGTTCGCATGACGCGAAAACGCCTGGGGTTTTTCACCCGCCTGCTTGACGACGCCACGCCGAAGGAGCGCTATCGTCTGGCAACAGAACAGATCCGCCACGCTGAACGCCACGGTTTTGACAGCGCCTGGATTGCGCAGCACCACTTCCACGAAAGTGAAGGCGGTTTGCCGTCGCCGCTGCTATTTCTGGCGCACGTGGCCGCGCATACCGAAACCATCCGTCTGGGCACGGCCATCATTACCCTGCCGATGGAAAACCCGCTGCGCGTGGCGGAAGATGCCGCGGTGCTTGATTTACTCGCCGATGGACGTCTTGAAGTCGGGCTGGGTTCAGGCGGCACGCCAACCTCATTCCTGCCGTTCGGCCTGACGTTTGAGGCGCGCGCTACCGCATTTGCCGAGAACCTGCACGTGCTCCAGAGCGCCTGGCGCGGCGATTCGCTCGCCCATCCGGATAACCATTTATACCCCCCGGCACCGCAGCTGGCGGACCGCATCTGGATTGCCACCTTCTCCGTGGACGGCGCAGTGCGTGCAGCACAGGCCGGACACGGTTTAATGCTCTCCCGCACGCAACCGCGCCCGGCGGACCGGCCGGATCTCACGCTCGACGAAATCCAGAACCCGATTGTGGATGCCTACCTTGAGGCACTGCCGGCGGGCATCGCGCCGCGTATTCTTGCCTCCCGTACCGCGTTCGTCGCCGACAGCGATGACTATGCGCTGAAGGTTGCAGCGCCGGGCCTCACGAAACAGGCGCAGCAGCATCGCGCTGCCGGACACGCGGTTAAAGGTGACACTGTCACAGATTATCGTCGCCAGTTTGACGCCCATATCGGCTCGCCCGACACGGTATTGCGTTCGCTGCAAGCCGATTCCATTCTCAGGCGCGCCACGGATATTTCGTTCCAGGTCCATTCGGTCGAACCCACGCACCGCGACACGCTGCGCTCCATTGAGCTGATTGCCGAACATATCGCACCCCACATTCTTTGAGGAGACACCTATGTCATTAAGTCAGGACATTCTCGCCGAGCTGGCGGAAATTAAACCCGGTTCCCCTCTGGCTGAGGCGCGCGCCACGCGGGATGCCGCCACGCGCCACGCGCAGGGCAGCTACGAAATCCTCTTTAGCCAGCAGGATGATGATTTTGCACTCGACGAGCGTTTTGCCGTAGCGGCGAAAGTGGCCAGATGGCACAGCGCGGAGGCGCTGGCCGCACACTATGCGGGGTTTGGCCTGGCGGATCCCACCTCAGAACGCCTGACCCCGGCGCTGAATTTTGCGCGCCTGCTGACGTTCTCACCCGTTGAAGCCACGCCGGCCGCGTTAAAGGCATTGAACCAGGCGGGATGGAGCAAGGAAGGCATCGTTACCCTGGCGCAGCTCATCGCGTTTGTGAGCTTCCAGAGCCGAATCATCACCGGGCTGCGGCTGCTGAACGACAAGCCCGTCGCCACAAGCGATGCACCGGTGGCTGCGGGCCACTGGCACACGACCGCAACAACGGCCACCGGGAAGGCGGCCCCCGTCGTATTTACCCAGCAGGAGCTGGGATGGGAGCCATGGATAGCCGCCAAACCGCTGGCGGATTTTCGTGACGATGAGGTTGCGATCCTGGCAAAATTTGGTCATACCGATTCCGACTATTTCCGCCTGCTGGGGCGCAACCTGCCGGTGCTTGAACAGCGCACGCTGACCGATAAAGGGATTTTTTATACCCCGGGGGGATTGCCGCGCGCCGAGCGCGAGCTGGCCGCAACGGTCGCCAGTAAAATCAACGGCTGCATCTACTGCGCATCTGTCCATGCGCGTAAAGCCAGCCAGCTGTCAAAGGATGACGCGGCTGTAGAGGCGCTTCTGGCGGTGCGTCCGGGGCAATCCCTGAGCGAGGGGCAGTCTGCACGCTGGCAGGCGGAAATTAACTTTGCGGCGGCGCTGTCGGTTACGCCGCCTGCCGCCACGCCGCTGCACCTTGCCGCAGTCGAAAAAGAGGGGCTGGATACCTTAGCGCAGCTTGACCTGGTGCAGTCCGCGGCATTCTTCGCCTGGGCCAACCGCCTGATGCTGACACTGGGAGAACCCTGGCTTGCATGACCCGATCAGGCTAGCGCGCGAGCGTTAGCCTGAGCCTGTCTGGCCCGCAGTAAACCGTAAATCAGCAGCGCACTCATGGCCGAGAAAGAGAGCATCGCCGCAGGCAGCGTAACGTAGTTCCAGCTAAAGCCGAGGGTAATCATCATCCCGCCAAAGTACGCGCCAATCGCGCTGCCGAGATTAAACGCCATCTGCCCGCCAGCGGCTCCCAGCATCTCCCCGCCCTTCGCATTTTGCAGAAGCAGGATTTGCAGTGGCGCAGAGAGTGCGAACAGCCCGGCGCAGCAGATAAAGCCCATGACCAGCGAGGCCGTTTTCAGTTCGCCAAAGGCGAAAAGCAGCAGCAGCGAGGCGACAATCACCATATCGGTGGTGGCCGCAATGCGCAGCGGGCTAAAGCGACCCGAGAGTTTACCGCTCAACAGATTGCCCAACACCATGCCAAGGCCCATCAGCATCATGATGATTGTCATCACCCCTTCCGTGAAGCCCGAAACGTTGACCATAAACGGTTTAACGAAGCTGAACCAGGCGAACACGCCGGCGTTGCCAAACATCGTGGCGGCAAAAATCAGCCAGGGTTCTGGTTTTTTCAGAAACTGGAACTGCTCGGTTAATTTAATTTCTGATTTGTCTCGGATGTCCGGCACCCAGAGCAGCACCGAGAGGATCACCAGCGTATTGAACACGGCAATCAGGAAAAAAGTGTAACGCCAGCTGAACTGGTGCCCCAGCCAGGTGCCCAGCGGAACGCCCACCAGGTTGGCCACCGTCATGCCGGCGATCATCCCGGCCACCGCGACAGTCACCTTCCCCGGTGGCGCAATTTTGGAGAGGATAATCGCCCCGACGCCGAAAATCGCGCCGTGTGGGAATCCTGAAATTAGGCGCCCCGCCGCCAGCCAGAAATACGACGTTGAAAAGGTAAACAGGGCGTTTCCGACGGCGGACATCGCCACCAGAAACAGCAGCGTGGTTTTTAAGGAGAGCTTGCCAGAAAACAGCGCCATAATCGGCGCGCCAATCACCACCCCGAAGGCATAAAACGAGATCATATTCCCGGCAGAGGGAATTGAAATGCCGGTGTCATGCGCCAGCTCGGTTAACACTCCCATAATGCCAAATTCAGCCATTCCCAGGCCAAAGGTGCTCAGCGCCAACGAAAAAATTGTCTTTTTCATACTTCAACCACTGGTTAATCACTCGCGACGGGCATTATTGAATAATCTTGTATGGTGAGCCAGTTCAAATCAGCTGGCTGACAGGTTAATCCATTAATTCAGGTGGATTACACTTCATAGTGCGGCCTCGCTTTTTCCCGCGCCGGACAACCTGAGGATGACAATCATGGGAAGCAAAAAGAAAACCAGTGTCGCTGTTGATGTCGAAAAGAATGCACCGCTAAAGACCAAAGAGTATGAAAACGAGCTCCGCCGCCTGCACGTTGAACTGGTTAAGCTCCAGCAGTGGGTCGTCGCCAAAGGACTAAAGGTGTGTATCGTTTTTGAAGGACGCGACGGTGCCGGCAAGGGTGGCACCATTAAAGCGATTACCGAGCGCGTCAGCCCTCGCGTATTTCGCGTTGTTGCGCTCCCTGCCCCGACCGATAAAGAAAAAAGCCAGCTTTACTTTCAGCGCTATGTACCGCACCTGCCTTCAGCTGGCGAGATCGTGATTTTCGATCGCAGCTGGTACAACCGTGCGGGTGTGGAACGGGTTATGGGTTTCTGTACAGAGGAACAGGTTGAGAAATTTTTGGACGGCACGCCGGTCATGGAAAAAGCGATGGTCGATGCCGGCATTATCCTGCTGAAGTACTGGCTGGAGGTAACGCCTAAAGAGCAGGAGCGCCGCCTGCGCGACCGTATTAACGATGGTCGTAAAATCTGGAAGCTATCGCCGATGGATATTAAATCTTTTAACCTGTGGGACGAGTACACCCGCGCCCGCGACGCCATGTTTGAAGCCACCGACACCGCCTGGGCACCGTGGTTTGTGGCGCGTTCAGAGGATAAAAAACGCGTGCGCCTGAATATTATTTCGCACCTGCTTTCACAGATCCCCTATAAAGAAATACACGTAGAAAAGGTGGATTTACCGAAACGCAAAATTGGTAAAGTTAAACCCACAAAATACCCGTTCCGGTATATTGCCGAGAGGTTTTAATATTACTGGAAGACAGCTCGCAGAATGTAGATTACCAGGGGAAACGGTATTGTTTTTTGTTGGCTGCGGTTGATAATGACCGCACCAACAAAGGAGATAATGATGAAACATACCGAAGAAACAAAACCGGACCAGAACATCACATCGCGTAAGCCCTTGTGCCATGCAGAACAACGCTCTGCCAGACGGCATCAGCCTTCCGAAGAAGATCGTGCATTTATGCAGGCAATGAATGAGTTTGTAGAGAAACATGGAACGATTACTGATGATGATTTTTTCAGAGTGCTTTAATGCTGAGACAATTTAATGTTTATCGTAATACGTCCGCCGCAACTCGGGAAAGGCTACCTTACTATATGCTTATTCAGGATGATTGCTTTGACGATCTGGCTACGCGCGTAATTGTACCGCTTGCGAGAAATAATAGGCTACCGTTATGGCAGAGCCAGCTGGCTCCAGGCGTTAATATCGATTTTGAAACGTTTCTGATTTATTCGCCAATGATCACGAATATTAATAATCAAAAAATCGACCCTAAAGACTTTGTTTGTAATTTACGTAACGCACGTCATGACGTTATAGCGGCAATTGATCGTTTATTGACAAATACATGACTTAAGGCCTGCCAGGTAGGCCCGCGCAAGCGCAGCGCCGCCGGGCAAAGCCGACGGCGCAGGGTTTACTTCAATCCTTCCGTACTTTCCTGTTTCGCTTCCAGTCGTTCCACATCACGGTACCAGCGCGGGTGATGTTTCTGTGCCCAGCGACGGCTTACCTTCCCTTCAATCATCCCTTTGATCGACCCCTTCACCCAGAACGCCATATACATATGGATCAGGATGGCATGAATAAGAATGATGGCCGATGTCGCGTGGATCAGCAGCGCGTAGCGCACTGCCTGGATCGGGAAATAGTGCGCAAAATACGGTCGCCAGATAATCACCCCGGTCACCAGCAGCACAAAAATCATGCTCATGATGGTCCAGAACATCATTTTCTGCCCGGCGTTGTATTTGCCCACCTTCGCGACTTTATGCTCGTTACCCTTCAGGACTTCAACAATCCCTTTCACCCACGGAATATCCTGTTTGTCAGGAATATTGTGATGAACAAAGCGCACGAACATAAACATCAACACCACGAAAATCAGCACGCCGAAGAACGGGTGCAGAATGCGCCCCATCTGCGGAGTGCCGAAGGTTTCGGTTAGCCACTGCAGCGTCGGGAAGAAGAACGAAATCCCCGACACCGCCACCAGGAAGAAGCAGATCACGACCGTCCAGTGACAGGCGCGGTCAACGAACTTCGTGCGCACGATCGTTTTCGACTTACTCATGATGCTCCTCCTCGTCGTCATCCACCTCTTTGTTTGGCCCGATACCGATGTAGTGATAAATGAGACCCGCAAAGGTGGCGATAAAGCCCGCCGCCGAGAGCGGTTTGAGCGCCCCTTTCCACAGGTTAATGGAGGTATCGATCGCCGGTTCTTTCGGCAGGTTGTGGTACAGCTCCGGCTGGTCGTTATGGTGCAACACATACATCACGTGCGTGCCGCCCACGCCCTGCGGGTTATAGATGCCCGCATTTTCAAAGCCGCGCGCTTTCAGCTTGTCCACTCGCGCCTGCGCCACATCCAGCATCTCTTTCTTGGTACCAAAATGAATCGCGCCGGTTGGACAGGTCTTAACGCAGGCAGGCTCCTGCCCGACGCTGACGCGGTCCACGCACAGGGTGCATTTGTATACCCGGTTATCCTCTTTATTGAGGCGTGGGATATTAAACGGACAGCCCGCGATGCAGTAGCCGCAGCCGATGCAGTTGTCCTGCTGGAAGTCGACGATCCCGTTGGCGTACTGAATGATCGCGCCGGCAGACGGGCACGCCTTCAGGCAGCCCGGATCTTCACAGTGCATGCAGCCGTCCTTGCGGATGAGCCACTCCAGCCTGCCGTTCTGCTCGGTTTCGCTAAAGCGCATCACCGTCCAGGATTTGGCGCTCAGATCCGCCGGGTTGTCGTAAACCCCAACGCAGTGCCCCACCTCGTCGCGGATATCATTCCACTCCGAGCAGGCCACCTGGCAGGCCTTACAGCCCACGCAGGAGGAGACGTCGATAAGCTTGGCAACCTCTGCCTTGTAATCCCGCGCGCGAGGCGCGGGGGTAATCGGGTTAGTCGCGGAGCGCTTAATAATGTCTTGTGTTTCCATCGCCATCTAATCGCTCCTTACGCTTTCTCGATGTTGACCAGAAACGCCTTGTACTCCGGCGTTTGCGAGTTGGCGTCGCCAACGTTTGGCGTCAGGGTGTTGGCGATATAACCTTTCTGCGCCACACCCTCAAAGCCCCAGTGCAGCGGGATACCAACGGTTTCCACCTGCTGCCCATGCACGTTCAGGCTTTGCAAACGACGGGTCACCACCGCCACCGCGCGAATAAAGCCGCGCTTGCTGCTCACCTTCACGCGGTCGCCGTTGGCGATGCCTTTCGTCTTCGCCAGCGTTTCGCTTATCTCCACAAACTGTTCCGGCTGCGCGATGGCGTTAAGCCGCGCGTGCTTGGTCCAGGTATGGAAATGCTCGGTCAGGCGGTAGGTCGTTCCCACGTACGGGAATTTGTCCTTTTTGCCCAGGCGCAGGACGTCGTCTTCGTAGATACGCACCACCGGGCTGGAGATAACGTTCGGGTGCAGCGGGTTCGTACCCAGCGGCGTCTCCATCGGCTCGTAGTGTTCCGGGAACGGCCCTTCCGCCAGTTTGTCGAGGGCAAACAAGCGTCCCAGTCCTTCCGGCTGCATGATAAACGGCCCGGTGTTACTGCCCGGCGCGGCGGTGTTGTAGTCCGGGATATCGTTCCCCGTCCACCTGGCTCCGTTCCACTGGATCAGCATGCGCTTCGGATCCCACGGCTTGCCGTTGATATCCGCCGACGCGCGGTTGTACAGCACGCGACGGTTCAGCGGCCACGCCCATGCCCAGCCCAGCGTGTTGCCGAGTCCGGACGGGTCCGCGTTATCGCGGTTGGCCATCTGGTTACCCTGCTCCGTCCAGCTGCCGGTGTAGATCCAGCAGGACGAGGCCGTCGTCCCGTCGTCGCGCAGCAGCGCGAAGCTGTTCAGCAACTGACCTTTCTTCGCCACCAGGTTGCCGCTCGCGTCATAGAGATCCGCCAGCGCCACGCCGTTGTTCTCTTTCGCCACTTCTTCAGACTCGGGACGATCCGGCTGCTTATAGCTCCAGCTCATCTTCAGCAGCGGCTCAGCGCCTTTGCCGCCTTCGGTGCGGTACATCTCGCGCAGGCGATGGTAAATCCCGGCCAGGATCTCGCCGTCGTTACGCGCTTCACCCGGTGCGTCCTGCCCCTTCCAGTGCCACTGCAGCCAGCGGCCGGAGTTGGCAATGGAGCCGTCCTCTTCCGCAAAGCAGGTGGACGGCAGGCGGAACACTTCGGTCTGAATCGACGCCGGATCGACATCGTTCGATTCCCCGTGGTTCTGCCAGAAGGTGGAGGTCTCGGTCACCAGCGGATCGATAACGACCATGTACTTCAGCTTGCTCAGGCTGCGAACCACTTTGTTTTTATCCGGGAACGAGGCCACCGGGTTAAAGCCCTGGCAGATGTACCCCGTGACGTTACCCTTATCCATCATGTTGAAATATTTGATAACGTCGTAAGCCTGGTCCCACTTCGGTAACCACTCAAAGCCCCAGTCATTCTCTTTCTGCGCCGCGTCGCCGTAGAAGGATTTCATCAGGCTGACGTAGAACTTCGGATAGTTGCTCCAGTAGTTTACCTGGTCCGGCAGCGTCGCTTTTGGCGTGTTCGCCGTCAGGTACGTTTGCAGATCCGCCTGCTTTTCAGAAGGCAGCGTCAGGTAGCCCGGCAGGCTGGTGGACAGCAGGCCGAGGTCGGTCAGGCCCTGAATATTGGAGTGACCGCGCAGGGCGTTCACGCCGCCGCCTGCCATACCCATATTGCCCAGCAGCAGCTGGATCATCGCCATGGTGCGGATGTTCTGCGCGCCAACGGTATGCTGCGTCCAGCCCAGCGCATACAGGAACGTAGTGGTTCTGTCTGCGGCACTGGTAGAGGCCAGCACTTCACACACTTTCAGGAAGTCCGCTTTCGGCGTGCCGCAGATGTTCTCCACCACGTCCGGCGTATAGCGTGAAACGTGCTGTTTCAGCAGGTTCCATACACAGCGCGGATGCGTCAGCGTTTCATCGCGCATCGCGTAGCCGTTTTCATCGAACTGATAGTTCCAGGAGGACTTATCGTACTGGCGTTTTTCGGCGTCATAGCCGCTAAACAGCCCGTCATCGAAGGTAAAATCATCCCTCACCAGCAGGTTCGCGTTGGTGTAGTGTTTAACGTATTCCGCGTTAATTTTGTTGTTTTCAATCAGGTACAGCAGGACGCCAGACAGGAACGTAATGTCCGTACCGGAGCGAATAGGCGCATAGATATCGGCCACCGACGCCGTGCGCGTGAAGCGCGGATCGACGACGATAAGCGTCGCATCGTTGTTGTTTTTCGCTTCCATCGCCCAGCGGAATCCCACCGGATGGGCTTCAGCGGCATTACCGCCCATCACCACCACGACGTTCGCGTTTTTGATATCAACCCAGTGGTTGGTCATCGCACCGCGACCAAATGTTGGAGCAAGACTTGCTACCGTTGGTCCGTGTCAGACGCGCGCCTGGTTGTCTACCGCCAGCATGCCGAGAGAGCGCACAAATTTTTGCGTCAGCATGCCGGTTTCATTACTTGCCGCAGAGGCGCATAGCATGCCGGTGGAAAGCCAGCGGTTGACCGTCACGCCCTGCGCGTTCTTTTCAATAAAGTTGGCGTCGCGGTCGGCTTTCATTAATTTTGCGATACGGGAGAACGCCTCATCCCAGGAGATACGCTGCCATTTGTCAGAGCCCGGCGCGCGGTATTCCGGGTAGCGCAGGCGGTTTTCACTGTGAACGTAGTCCAGCAGCCCCGCCCCTTTCGGGCAAAGTGCGCCGCGGCTCACCGGATGATCCGGATCCCCTTCAATATGATAAATCGCTTCTCTGGCGTTCTTCGCGCCATCGCCCAGGCTATACATTAAAAGCCCACAACCTACGGAGCAGTATGTGCAGGTGTTACGGATCTCTTTCGCGCGCAGCAGCTTAAAGTTGCGTGCCTGAGCCAGCGCCATTTTGGGAGCAAAACCCAACATAGCGGCTGTTGTTCCGGCCATACCGCCCGCGCAGATTTTGAAAAATTGTCTGCGGCTGACGTCCATTGTTGTCCTCGTTATCTGATAAGACTTCGTGGCGCAAACTAGCAGCAAAGCCCCTGTTTTTTTTGCGTCAAATCAAAGTCATCTCCCTTCCCCCCCTTAATAGTCACCTCCGGTACGGTTAAATACCCCTTTTTGATTAACGGCTTAAGAGAATAATTCGCGACAGCATCAGGATTAATGCGATACATTTTCTGTTCGATTTTCATTGCAATGGCTAAGTCATGGACAGAAAGAGAGCAACGCTTATTGGGCTGGCGGCGATACTGCTATGGAGCACCATGGTCGGCCTTATTCGCAGCGTGAGCGAAGGGCTGGGGCCGGTAGGCGGCGCGGCGATGATATACACCCTCAGCGGATTACTGTGTCTGGTGACGGTAGGATTTCCTGATATCAGGCGGTTTTCACCCCGCTATCTTATTGCCGGCAGCGTTTTATTTGTCAGCTACGAAATATGCCTGGCGCTGTCGCTGGGCTATGCCGCAACGCGCGCTCAGGCCATTGAAGTCGGTATGGTGAATTACCTCTGGCCAAGCCTGACGATTGTGTTTGCTATTTTGTTCAATGGGCAAAAATCTACCCTGTGGGTGATCCCCGGGTTAGCTATCTCACTGCTGGGCGTCTGCTGGGTATTAGGGGGCGAGCAAGGGTTACATCTTGATGAAATAACCCGCAATATCGTGTCCAGTCCGCTGAGCTATGCGCTGGCATTCGCCGGGGCATTTATTTGGGCGGCCTACTGCACCGTAACCAGTAAATTTGCGAAAGGGCAAAACGGTATCACTCTGTTTGTTTTGCTCACAGCGCTGAGTCTGTGGGTGAAATATGCCCTCAGCGATCAGCCTGATATGGTGTTCACGCTTCCGGTGGTGGTAAAACTCGTGATGTGCGGGGTCGCCCTTGGGTTGGGTTACGCCGCATGGAATATTGGCATCCTTCACGGTAACGTCACGGTACTGGCGGCCGTCTCCTATTTTACCCCGGTTCTCTCAGCCGCGCTTGCCGCCGCAGTGCTGAATTCCCCGCTCTCCTTCGCGTTCTGGCAAGGCGCACTGTTGGTCTGCGCCGGGTCGTTGCTTTGCTGGTACGCGACAAGAAAATAATATCTGTTTTGCTGTCGGGGAATATTTATCCCGACAGCGAAAACTTAACATAAATTTAATATCTGAGCGCACGTCAAAATATTCATCTGTGCAGTAGAATGCGTGTTTAGCTTCTATTTATATTCCACACCCTTTCGTAAGTTTTCGTCTTCCTGTGTTGACATAAATTGACACCGGCAAGTGATTAGTTTCTTGCAAATACTCACAATATTAATAGCACGAAGTGCAATAGTATGTTTCTGTGTGTTTCTATTAAAACCACGGAAATTCCGTACCATAAAGGGCTGCAAACAAGGCTTAAAGGCTTAAAACAAGATCCCCACCCCATCAAAAGCACGATAAAACCGACAATTACCACTTTTTATAAAACCAGCGTGCAACTATATTTACAGCAATCAATTCCGCATGAAACTGATTAAATCCTCACCATTTCACGCTATCTCATCGCCATTTATCCGATCTCGATCACACTAACTGAAATTATTGCTAATAATTTGAAACTTATTATTGAAATAGGACTACAAGATTTTTAAAAATAGCATGCCATTGACGATAGGCCTCGTTTAGAAATCGTTCAAAGTGGCTCAGGAAATACCAAAGAAAATTATAAGGAATATTTAAGATGAAACTTAAATTAGTTGCAGTGGCAGTGACTTCCATGTTGGCAGCAGGCGTTGTAAACGCGGCTGAAGTTTATAACAAAGACGGTAACAAGCTGGATCTGTACGGTAAAGTAACAGGTCTGCACTATTTCTCTGATGATACTGATAACGACGGCGACAAAACTTACGTTCGTCTGGGCTTCAAAGGCGAAACTCAGATCAACGATCAGCTGACCGGTTACGGCCAGTGGGAATATGAGTTCAAAGGCAACCGTTCTGAATCCCAGGGCGCTGACGGCAACAAAACCCGTCTGGCATTCGCAGGTCTGAAATTCAACGAATTCGGTTCATTCGACTACGGTCGTAACTACGGTGTTGCTTACGACATCGGCGCATGGACTGACGTTCTGCCAGAGTTCGGTGGCGATACCTGGACTCAGACTGATGGCTTTATGACTGGCCGTACGACTGGCGTTGCAACCTACCGTAACACCGACTTCTTCGGTCTGGTTGACGGTCTGAACGTTGCCGCTCAGTACCAGGGTAAAAACGACCGTAATGACATCACCGAAGCGAACGGTGACGGCTGGGGTCTGTCTTCTACCTATGAAATGGACGGCTTCGGTGTCGGTGCAACCTACGCGAAATCTGACCGTACTGACCGTCAGGTTGCTGCAGGTCGCGTCGCTAACACCGTTAACGCTGGCGGCGAGAACGCAGAAGTATGGGCTGCTGGCCTGAAATACGATGCGAACAACATCTACCTGGCAACCACCTACTCTGAAACCCGCAACATGACCAACTTCGGTGACGGTTATATCGCGAACAAAGCTCAGAACTTCGAAGTTGTTGCTCAGTACCAGTTCGACTTCGGCCTGCGTCCATCCATCGCTTACCTGAAATCCAAAGGTAAAGACATCGGTTCATACGGCGACCAGGATCTGGTTGAATACGTTGACGTTGGCGCGAGCTACTACTTCAACAAAAACATGTCTACCTATGTTGATTACAAAATCAACCTGGTTGACGACAACAGCTTCACCAAAGCAACTGGCGTTGCTACCGACAACATCGTAGCTGTAGGTCTGACCTACCAGTTCTAAGATTTGTCACAATAAAAGGCCAGCCCATGTGGCTGGCTTTTTTTATACGGATTTCTGGCGTCAAAAAGGAGTACGCCATGCACATATTCAAAGGACGCTGCTTGTGCGGAATGAGTCAGTTCAGCGTGAGCCTCAATAATTTTGACGTATACGCATGTCACTGCACGCAATGCCAGAAGTGGTCGGGGGGTATTGCCATGTATCTTGAGACACAGGGCCAGCCGCTGGTAGAGCAAGACTCCATTTCCCCTTCTCATTTCGCATCATCCGCGCGCGGCGAACGCTGGTTCTGTCCCGGCTGCGGCTGCCCGCTGTGGTTCAAGCTGACCACAACAGCGCGCTATTTCATTCCCTGGACGCTGCTTGAGATGAGCGAGGATGAACGACGCCGGCTGGTGCTTGCAGCAGAAATCTACACCGAAACCCAACCTGCGTTTTTTGGCCTGACCGGGCAATACGCACGCTACAGCGGATCGGAAATTGAAGCGCTGGATAAACACTGCCTGCTTACGCCGTAGACGGTTCAACGCCTGCTGCCCGACGAAGCCAGTTTTGCAGCAGCTTACCGTCCTCGGTCATCTCTGAATCGGCACGCACGCAGAGGTAATAGTCGCGCCCGTCGTCAATGGGTGAGTCAAATATCTTCACCAGCTCACCGCTTTCGAGATAAGGCGCAATCAGCGGCTCACGCATCAGCGCGCAGCCCAGCCCTGCCTGTACGCCCGCCAGCGTCAACAGCCCATCTTCAAACAGGGGGCCGCTGCGCCGCAGAGGACGTTTTACCCCCTGCAGCTGAAACCACTGCGGCCAGGTGGTGCGCTCCTCATCATGCAGCAGCGGCATTTGCAGCAGCTGCTCAGGGGTGTCGATATGGCCATGAACGCGCAAAAATGCGCGGCTGCACACCGGCACCATCTGTCCTGAAATCAGCTTTTCACTCTGATAGCCCGCCCACTGACCGTTCCCAAAACGAATCGACATGTCCGACGCGTCGCTCAGATAGTTACGGTGGTTGGCATACACCACGTTGATTTCGGTTTGCGGATTGGCGCGCATAAAAGCGGGCAAACGCGGGATAAACCACCCCATGCCAAAAAGCGGGATCAGGCTGATAGTGACCTGACGCGTTTGCGCCTGCTCCGCCAGATGCTCCGTCGCCTGGCGGAGAACGTTAAACGCCGCACGGATCGAGCGGTAGTATTCACGCCCGTGCTGGCTCAGAACCAGCCTGCGCCCCTGACGCTCCGTCAGCGGCATTTGCAGGTACCCTTCGAGCACCTTGAGCTGATGACTGACGGCCGACGGAGAGATAGCCAGCTCCTGCGCGGCCAGCGTGACGCTGCCCAGCCGGGCGATAGCCTCAAAGGCACGTACTGCCCGAAGCGGCGGATCGTTTGCAAGGCGACTCTCTGCATACGCAGACAGGCCAACCGATTGTTCTGTTTTATTCATATGTTGATTTCTTTAGGCTTTTCACCCAAAAGCAGGCTTTCATTATCTTTATATAAATCATAAAGATAAAACAATATTTATTTATCATAAGAAATAATAGATGTGTATTTTACAATTTAATTCATTTATTAGATGGTAGCCGCAGAAAGAGCACTTTGCGGGTACAAACGTTGGATACACTTATACAACAACTGATCAACGGCGTGATGCTGGGAAGCATCTACGCGCTGATCGCGCTGGGCTATACCATGGTGTATGGCATTTTGCGCATTATTAACTTTGCTCACGGCGATATTCTGATGGTCGGCGCGCTCACCACGCTTTCTGCCATCAACGCCCTGAATTCCGCCTTCCCGCACATGCCGCTGCTGTTGCAGCTCGGCGTTGCGCTGGCGGTGTCCATGGCCGTTTGCGCCCTGCTGGCCATGGCCGTCGAACGCTTTGCCTACCGTCGCCTGCGCAACGCCCCGCGCCTGGCGCCGCTGATCTCCGGTATCGGCGTCTCGGTCCTGCTGCAAACCGTGGCGATGATTATCTGGACGCGTAACCCGCTGATGTTCGCGCAGATCCTGCCCATGGATCCGATTGCCATTACATCGGGAAGTGAAATGCATCCCCCCGCCATTGTGACCGTCACCGGCATTGTCACCGTGGCGCTGGCGCTTGCGGTAATGACCGGGCTGTGGCTGCTGGTGGAATACACCCGCCTGGGTCGCGGCATGCGCGCCGTGGCGGAAAACCCGCGCGTGGCCACGCTGATGGGGGTTAACCCAAACGCCATCATCACCCTGACGTTTGCTATTGGCGGAACGTTTGCCGCGCTGGCAGGCGTCATGATGGCCAGCAACTACGGCAACGCCAGCTTCTCAATGGGCTTTTTGCCCGGGATCAAAGCCTTTACCGCCGCCGTTCTGGGGGGCATTGGTAACATTCGTGGCGCAATGATTGGCGGCATCCTGCTCGGCATTATCGAAGCGCTGGGGGCGGGCTACCTGGGTGAACTGACCCACGGCGTGTTCGGCAGCAATTACCAGGATGTCTTTGCGTTCATCGTGCTGATTCTGGTGCTGGTCTTCCGTCCGGCAGGCCTGCTGGGCGAGCGCGTGGCAAACAGAGCGTAAGGGACACTATGACAACTCTTCAACTCCAGACCCCGGCGACGACGCGCAAGTTTTGGTCCGGCATGACGTTATTCTGCGTCGCGCTGCTGATTGCGCCCATCGTGGCCACGCAGCTTGGCGGCAACTACTGGGTGCGCGTCATCGACTTCGCCCTGCTCTACATCATGCTGGCGCTGGGGCTTAACATTGTGGTCGGCTATACCGGCCTGCTGGACATGGGCTTTATCGCCTTTTACGCGGTCGGGGCTTACCTCGCGGCGCTGATGGCGTCGCCACACCTGCTGGAGGTGTTCCCGATCCTCGGCGTCTGGTTCCCGGACGGGCTGCACACCTCTTATCTGCTCATCATTCCGCTGGCCGCACTCGTGGCGGCTGTCTGCGGCATTTTGCTGGGTGCCCCCACGCTGAAGCTGCGTGGAGACTATCTGGCGATAGTGACCCTCGGTTTTGGGGAGATTATTCGTATCCTGATGCGTAACCTCGATCGTCCGGTGAACATCACCAACGGTGCCAAGGGCATTACTGGGGTAGATACGCTCAACCTGTTCGGCCTGAAGTTTAGCGGCGTCTATCACTGGTTCGGCGTTAAAGTGCCCGCCCTGTGGCTGTGGTACTACCTGCTGATGCTGGTGATTATCGCGATCGTTTTCGTCTGCCTGCGCCTGCAGCATTCCCGTATTGGCCGCGCCTGGCACGCCATCCGTGAAGATGAGGATGTGGCCCGCGCGATGGGCATCAACGTGCGTAACTATAAGCTGCTGGCCTTCGCGATGGGCGCCTCCTTTGGCGGCGTGGCGGGTGCACTTTTTGGCGCATTTCAGGGCTTTGTCTCCCCGGAATCCTTCACGCTACAGGAATCCATCGCCGTGCTGGCGATGGTGGTGCTGGGCGGTATGGGACACATACCGGGCGTGATCCTCGGCGCGGTACTGCTCACCGCCCTGCCGGAACTGCTGCGTAGCCAGGCGGCCCCGGTTCAGCAGGCGCTGTTCGGAGCGGTGCTGATTGACCCGGAAGTGTTACGTCAGCTGTTCTACGGCCTGGCACTGGTGCTGGTGATGCTGGTGCGTCCTTCCGGCATCTGGCCGGTACGCCACAAGGAGGTAAAGGCATGAGTCTGTTAACCGTACGCCATATGTCAAAACGCTTCGGCGGGCTGACTGCCGTGGATGATGTTTCGATTACCGTGAACAAGGGCGAGATCTACGGGCTGATTGGCCCCAACGGGGCGGGAAAAACCACCTGCTTTAACCTGATCACCGGGCTTTATCCGGCGGACAGCGGTGAGTTTTCCATTGCCGATAAGCCCTATTTTCCGAAGCAGATCGAGAAAGTCACCGCCGCCGGGATTGCGCGCACCTTCCAGAACGTGCGCCTCTTTAACGACATGTCGGTGTTGGAAAACGTGATGGTGGGCCGCCACGTGCGCACCCGTAACGGCGTGTGGGCCGCGCTGAGCCGCCACAAACGCGCCCGCGCGGAAGAGCGGCAGACCCGTGAGCTCGCCTGGCACTGGCTGGAATATACCGGCATTGCGCAGTTCGCCCACTATCGCGCCTGCGATCTGGCCTATGGTCATCAGCGTCGTCTTGAAATCGCCCGCGCGCTGGCAACGGATCCGCTCCTGCTGGCGCTGGACGAACCCGCCGCCGGCATGAACGCGGCGGAAAAAGTGGCGCTCGGCGAGCTGCTCATCCGCATCCGCGATGACGGCAAAACCCTGCTGATGATTGAACATGACGTCAAGCTGGTGATGGGCATCTGCGATCGCCTGACGGTGCTGGATTACGGCAAAACGCTCGCCAGCGGCACGCCGGAAAGCGTGCGTCGCGACCCTTTGGTGATCGCCGCCTGGCTTGGAGGCAATGCCCATGTCTGAATTACTCAAGGTCGAACGTCTGGACGTGCATTACGGCGGCATTCAGGCAGTACGCGACGTCTCCTTTACCCTGCACGAGGGCGAACAGGCTACGCTGATCGGCGCTAACGGCGCGGGTAAAAGCTCTACCGTGCGCGCCATCACCGGGCTGGAAAGCTTTAGCGGCAGCATTGAATTTAACGGTAAAGCGGTAGGCAAACACGGCCCCGACGCTCTGCTTCGCGACGGGTTGGTCATGGTTCCGGAGGGCCGCGGGATATTCTCCCGCATGACGGTACTGGAAAACCTGCAGATGGGCGCCTGGCTCAGGCGTGACACTGTCACCGTCAGGCAAGAAATGGCGGCGATTTTCGAGCGCTTCCCGCGTCTGGGCGAGCGCCAGCACCAGCTCGCCGGGCTGCTGTCCGGCGGCGAGCAGCAGCTGCTGGCCCTTAACCGTGCCCTGCTCAGCCAGCCGCGCCTGTTGATCCTCGATGAACCGTCAATGGGCCTCGCCCCGAAGATGGTCGAAAACATTTTTGCCGTTATCGCCGGCCTGCGCGAGCGCGGCGTCGCCCTGCTGCTTATTGAGCAAAACGCCCGCCTGGCGCTGGAGGTGACCGACAGCGCGTGGGTGATGGACAGCGGCAGCATCGTTCATCGCGGCCAGTCAAAAGCGATGCTCGATGACGACCAGATTGCACAGATTTATTTGGGCGAAATGCCCGTTTAACAACACCAGCCAACATCAGGGAAATACAATGAAAACAGTAAAATTCAGTGCGCTCAGCGCCGCTATTCTGTTCAGCAGTGTTGCCTCAACGGCCGCGTGGGCCGCTGACGGTGAAACCGTGGTTATTGGTCTGGCGGGCCCGCTCACCGGCCCGTCTGCCCGTATCGGTAAAGATCTGGAGAACGGCGCGCAGCTGGCTATCGATGACATCAACAAGCAGCACCCAACCATCGGCGGCAAAGCGGTGACCTTCAAACTGCAGTCCGAAGACGATCAGTCCGACCCGCGCACCGCCGTGGCCGTTGCGCAGCGTCTGGTCGACAGCGGCGCGGCAGGCGTGGTCGGTCACTGGAACACCGGCACCAGCATTCCAGCAGCCCGGGTTTATCACGATGCGGGTATCGCACAGGTGGCACCGGTCGCGACCGGTCACGCGTATACCAAACAGGGTTTTGACACCAGCTTCCGCGTGATGGGCCACGACGACGACGGCGGCCAGCTCGCCGGCCAGTACGCGGTGAATACCCTGAAAGCCAAACGCATTGCGGTGATCGACGACCGTACCGCCTTTGGTCAGGGTCTGGCAGACCAGTTTATTAAATCGCTGGAAGCGCAGGGCGTGAAGATTGTCGATCGTCAGTACGTGGATGACAAAACGGTCGATTTCAGCGCCGTGCTGACCGCCATCCGCAGTAAAAATGCCGATCTGGTCTTCTTCGGCGGCGTCGACAGTCAGGCCGCACCGCTGGCGCGTCGTATCAAACAGCTGGGGATGAATGCCACGCTGATGGGCGCAGGCGGATTCGTCAGCCAGACGTTCCTGCAGCTGGCGCAAAAAGAGGGTGAAGGCGTTGTCGCTCTGGAGCCAGGTCTGCCCGTTGACCAGATGCCGGGCGGCAAAGCGTTTGAGCAGGCCTATCAGGATCGCTACCACACCCATATTGAACTGCACGCCCCGTTCGCCTATGACGCCACCCGCGTACTGGTTGCGGCGATGGAAAAAGCAGACTCCGTTGAGCCGTCCAACTACCTGCCCGCCCTTCGCGCCATTAGCTACTCCGGCGTAACCGGGCAGATCGCGTTTGATAAAGAAGGCAATCTGAAATCGCCGTCGTTCACGGTCTACAAAGTTGTCGACGGCAAATGGCAGCCGCAGACCGTGCTGGGCGGCGCAAAAGCGAAGTAACGCAGCGAGGCAATGTGATGAGTGATAATAACGAGCTGGGCATTCTCGCCCGCCGCAAAATTGAAGCCGAAATTATTAAGCCAATTTATGAAATCCTGGTGCGCGAGATAGGGAAAACCCGCGCCCAGGCGGTGATTGGCGAGGCCATTGAGCAGGCCGCGATTGACGCAGGCAAAGCGTTTGCCAGCAAAGAGCCCAACGGCGCGAATGTAAAGAGTTTTATCGCCCTGCAGTATCTGTGGGAGAAAGACAACGCGCTGGACGTGAAGGTGATCGACGCCGACGACCAGCAATACAATTACAACGTCACCCGCTGTCGCTACGCAGAGATGTATCACGAGATGGGGCTGGGCGAAATCGGCCACCTGCTCTCCTGCGCGCGCGATGAAAAATTCATCGTTGGCTATGCGCCGGACGTGAAGCTGACCCGCACCACCACCATCATGCAGGGCGGCGCATGCTGTGATTTCCGCTACCGCAGCACTAAGGACAAGCCATGATCCACGTCAATGCCGAACGGCTGTGGTCAACGCTTGAGATGATGGCGCAGATCGGCGGCACGCCCGCCGGTGGCGTAACCCGCCTGGCGCTGAGCGAGGAAGATCGTATTGCGCGTAACCTGCTGCGCGACTGGGCGCGGGAGGCGGGTTTTACCTGCGACGTCGACAGCATGGGCAACATGTTTATCCGTCGCGCGGGGAAAAACCCAGAACTCGCGCCGGTTTTGACCGGCTCGCACGTGGATACCCAGCCGCTGGGCGGCAACTACGACGGGGTTTACGGCGTGCTGGCCGGACTGGAACTGCTGCGTACCCTCAATGACCATCACGTTGAGACGGAACGTGACGTTGTGCTGGTAAACTGGACCAACGAAGAAGGCGCGCGCTTCGCGCCAGCTATGCTCGCATCAGGCGTCTGGGCAGGCCAGCTTACCGAGGCGTTTGCTTACGCCCGGATGGACAGCAAGCGCGTCACGGTCCGCGAGGCGCTTGAAGCGATAGGCTATCGCGGCGACATCCCGGCCCGTGCGTTTCCGGTTCACGCCTGCTACGAGCTGCACATCGAACAGGGCCCGATTCTGGAAGATGAAGCCCTGGATATCGGGCTCGTTCGCGCGGCAATGGGTCAGCGCTGGTTTACCCTGACGCTAGACGGTTTCGCCGCCCACGCAGGCACGACGCCAATGCACAGCCGCCGCGACGCGCTGACTGCCTTCGCTGAGCTGGCGCTGAAGGTGGAAGCGATTGGCTATCGGCATGCGCCAGACGGACGCGCGACGATCGGTATGGCGCAGGTTACCCCAAACTCGCGTAACGTCGTGCCGTCTCGCGTGGTATGCAGCGTGGAGTTTCGCCATCCCTCGCAGGAGGCGCTGGAAGCCATGGAAGCGGCGCTGCATAAGGTGGCTGAAAGCCTGAGCCTGCGCGGCGTAGTGGCTGCCGTTGAACGCATTTTTGACTACGCGCCCATTGCGTTTGATGCCGAATGCCTGGCCCGCACGGAGAAGGCCGTGGCGGAACTGGGCTATTCGTCGAAGCCGATGGTCTCTGGCGCGGGACACGACACCTGCTATATCAGCAAGATTGCGCCTGCCAGCATGATTTTTATCCCCTGCGTGAAAGGCATCAGCCATAACGAAGCGGAGAGGATCCTGCCGGAATGGTCAGAGAAAGGGGCGAACGTGTTGTTACACAGCGTCCTTTCCGCAGCCCAGGAGAGATAAGCGCGGCGCGAAAGCAAATCCGGCTTTCGCGCGACCCTAGACGGCAACGCGCCGGCTGATTTCAACAACCCGATCGCTGGGAAGGCGATAGTGGTTGATGACGTGCGCGCAGTTGCGCTTCATAAAGGCAAAAATGTGTCGTTGCCAGGCCGCCATACCCGCCCCGCCTTCGCCTGCCACAATGGTTTCATGTCCGACATACCAGGTGGTGTCATCTGTGGCAAAAAGTGCGTTAATCTCGCTGACGCCCTGCAGCAAATGCGGGATGTCCGGGTGTTCCATAAAACCATACTGCGCCACGCCGTGCCAGTAGCCCGGCGCGCGCTGCTCTACGCTGATGCGTTGTTCTTCCCCTACGTACGGCACATTCAGAATATCAATGGTAAGAGACAACACATCCCGCTGTAGCGCCCGGTTTCGCGCGACGTGCCAGCGCATCACCGGCGGGATATTGTGCTGCGTCCGGGTCAAAAATACTGCGGCACCCGCCACTCTGGGCACCGTCTTTTGCTGAAGCTGGGCAAAGAAGGCATCCACGCTGACGCCCTTCTCGCCCACCGACGCGGATACTGCCCGAACGCCGCGGTGCCAGATCAGCATCACCGTACAAATGGCGGCGGCCATCAGTAGCGGAATATAGCCGCCTTCCAGGACCTTAATCAGATTGGCAAATAAGAAAGTGGCATCAATCACCAGGAAACAGAGCGCAATAACCGCGCTGCTGACCAGGCTCCAGCGCCACACTTCCCGCATGGCGACGAACAGCAGTCCCGTGGTCATCAGCATAGTTAACGACACGGCAATGCCGTACGCAGCGGCAAGCTTATCGGAGGATTTAAAGAACACCACCAGCCCGATAGTCACCACCATCAGCAGCCAGTTTATTGTCCCGATATAGATCTGACCGTAGCTTTCTGCTGCCGTCTGTTTTATGCGTAATCGCGGTAGCCAGCCAAGCTGAATGGCCTGGCGCGTCATGGAAAAGGCGCCGGTGATGATCGCCTGACTGGCGATGATTGTTGCCAGCGCGGCAAGAACAATAAGCGGAACCTGCAGCACCGGCGGACACAGCACGTAAAAAAGGTTTTGTTTGCTGTCGGCCCCCGCCAGGATCAGCGCCGACTGGCCGGCATAGTTGAGCAGCAGCGAAGGAAAGACGACGCCGTACCAGGCAAGCCAGATAGGCTTTTTACCGAAATGTCCCATGTCGGCATACAGGGCCTCGGCCCCCGTCACGCAGAGAAAAACGCCGCCCAGGACCAGAAAACTGGTGTACCCATTCGAGAATAAAAACGCGATGCCGTAAGCCGGATTCAGGGCCAACAGTACGGAGGGGTGCTGAATGATGCCCCAGACACCCAGCGCGGCAATCACAAGAAACCATAGCGCCATCACCGGGCCAAATATCTTCCCTATACGGGCAGTACCAAATGGCTGGATCAGGAACAGCGCCAGCAGAACCGCAACCGTGAGGGGCAAGATGTACGGCTGCGATTCAGGAATGACCATCTCCAGCCCTTCCAGGGCTGAAAGCACGGAGATTGCCGGGGTTATCGCACCGTCACCGTAAATCAACGCTGCGCCGATGAGAGCGGCAAAAATGACCCAGCGTCCGCCTTTTCCTTTTTCTACCAGAAGCGACATCAGGGCCATGATGCCCCCCTCGCCATGATTATCAATTCGCATGGCGAAGGCGGCATATTTTATGGATGTCACCAGGATGAGTGTCCAGGTAATCAGGGAGAGCAGGCCCAGTATGACGGCTGGCGTCGGGTCATGCTCAGAGAGCGAAAGCACCGTCCTGAAGGTATAAAGCGGGCTGGTGCCGATATCACCAAAAACGACGCCCAGTGCACCACCTGCAAGTAGGGTTAACCGGGAGAAGGGTTGGGACGGTTCACTGCTGTTGCGTGGGCTCATATTTTCCAGCAAGAATCAGATAATCCTTTAAAAAACATAGCCCATCTGCCCCACCCGCGCCAACCTCCAGCCCGGTTTTACTGCGCTATTTACTTACCGCGGGTTGACCTTCGCCAGGCTGAACCAGATCCCAACGGCCAGCAGCAGCAGCATTCCACCTGCACTTCCCAGCGCCACGCTGTGCGAGGTGATAAACGCGCTTTTCGCCGCCTCAATAACCGACTCCGCCATTGTCGGCGTCAGATCCTGCGCCACCTTCATCGCTTCACCAATGGATGACGAGGCTTTGTCGACGAGAGAAGCATTCAACCCCTGCGGAAGCGCAATCGACGCCGAGAAGCTGCGGGTCAGCAGCAGGCCAAAAATGGCGATCCCCAGCCCGGCTCCCAGCTCATAGGACATGGTTTCAATCGCCCCTGCTGCTGCGGCTTTCTCTTTCGGCGCGGCAGCCATAATCGCGGAGGTCGAAGCCAGCAGCGCGCTGGCGGCACTGAAGCCGAGCAGCACCATCAGCCCCCACGCCTGCCACTGCTGCGTACTGAAGTCGAGCATCGACAGGCCGATAAAGCTGACGGCGCTGAGCCCCATTCCGCCAGCCGCGACGATGCGTAGCCCTAAACGCCCAACCAGCACGCCCGCGATCGGTCCGCTGAACCCGCTGGCGACCATCACAGGCAGCATGAACATTCCCGCTTCAAACGGCGTAAAGCCGTGAACAAACTGCAGCTCCTGGGCCATCAGCAGCTCAAAGCCGACCAGGGCAATCATCGCGGTCATCGCCATCACCACGCCGCTCAAAATGATGCGGTGGCAGAACAGGCGCATGTCGATCATTGGTACGCGGGCGCGAAGCTGAATACGGACAAAGACAAACAGCAGCACCGAGCCGGTAACCAGCGCGGAGATGACCAGCCACGGTGACAGTGCGCCTTTTAGCGCCGTTTTAGCGCTGTAGACCAGCAGCAAAATCGCCACAATCAGCATGATGGCATGGCTGATATTCAGCGGCTGCTCCGGACGGCCCTGCTGGCGGGGCACAAAACGCGCGGCCAGCGAAACGACGACCAGTACGATCGGCACGTTGATCAAAAACACCGATCCCCAGTAAAAATGCTCAAGCAGCATACCGCCGATCAGCGGACCAAACGCCGCCCCGCCGGAGCCCACCGCCGCCCAGACGCCAAGCGCAATATTACGGTCCCGCGCGTCGACAAACAGCGTACGGATCCCTGCCAGGGTGGCCGGAATGATCATCGCCGCACCGATTGCCAGCGAGGCACGCGCCGCAATCAGCCACCCGGCCGACGGGGCAAACGCCGCCGCCAGGGACGACAGGCCAAACAGCGTACTGCCAATCATCAGCAGCCGCTTAAAACCAATCCGGTCACCGAGTGCGCCCATCGGCAGCACCATACCCGCCATCACCAGAGAGTAGATATCGATGATCCACAGCAATTCATTACCGCTGGCACCCAGCGTCATGCTCAATGTCGGCGCCGCCACGTGCAGCACCGTCGCGTCGATCGCCACCGGGATATACACCAGCACGATAATCACTAACGCTAACCACTGACGAAACATAAATTTCCTTTTCATTTTAAACATGGACACATGTCCAGATTAGGATCCTACGTAAAGTTGAACGAGTGTCCAGCTTTTTGTTACACTCGTTTCGTTCCCATTGAGAGTGAGTAAACATGCGATATCTGAGCAAGGACGAACGGCGGGAAGCCATCTTACAGGCCGCCATGCGCGTGGCGCTGGCCGAAGGACTGGCGGCCATGACGGTGCGACGTATTGCCGCTGAAGCCGGCGTCGCGACCGGTCAGGTTCACCACCACTTCACCTCTGGCGGCGAGCTAAAATCGCTGGCCTTTGTGCGTCTGATCCGCGAGCTGCTGGATGCCGACATGCTGGGTGAAAACGCCAGCTGGCGCGAGCGGCTGCTCGCCATGCTCGGCAGCGATGACGGCGGGTTTGAGCCCTACATTCGCCTGTGGCGGGAAGCGCAAATTCTCGCCAGCCGGGACCCCGAAATCAAAGCAGCGTATGTCCTGACCATGGAGATGTGGCATCAGGAGACCGTGGCGATTATCCACGCCGGGGCGGAGGCCAGCGCCTTTACGCTTACCGACCGTGCGGAAAATATTGCCTGGCGTTTGATCGGGCTGGTTTGCGGGCTTGACGGGATCACCATATTAAATATGCCCGGGATGGACGATGCGGCGCTTAATAAGCATCTCGACAAGCTGATTTCCCTCGAATTGGGTTAATACTCCTGACGGAGTATTATTTACCGCTGGGCTTACAATTAGTAACATATTAAGCGAACCCTTATTTCCTTTCTAAACTCAAGGGTTCGTTTTTTTATCTATCCTTTCAGTTGTATCCAAAAACACCCAATAAACCGATCCACACACCAATAACTATCCATCTGTTTTCATTTGTTTTTTATCTTCATCTTGGCAAGCAAGAGGGTGATATGTCACAACAAAGTGAGAAGAGTAATCCGCATCTGTTGAGTAACTGGAAACCGGAAAATACACAATTTTGGGAGAATAAAGGAAAACATATCGCGCGGCGAAACCTGTGGATTTCAGTCGCTTGTTTGCTGTTAGCGTTCTGCGTATGGATGTTATTTAGCGCGATTGCCGTGAACCTGAATAAAATCGGATTTACTTTCTCCACTGACCAGCTTTTTATGCTAACGGCATTACCTTCTCTCTCCGGTGCGATATTGCGCGTCCCCTACTCGTTTATGGTGCCAATATTTGGTGGGCGTTACTGGACGGTATTGAGTACCGTCATCCTGATTATCCCCTGCGTCTGGCTGGGGATTGCCATTCAGAACACCGCGACGCCTTACTGGGTCTTTATCGTGATTGCCCTCCTCTGCGGCTTTGCCGGCGCCAACTTCGCCTCCAGCATGGGCAACATCAGCTTCTTCTTCCCTAAGGCAAAACAGGGTAGCGCGCTCGGTATTAATGGCGGGCTGGGCAACCTCGGCGTCAGCGTGATGCAGCTGGTCGCGCCGCTGGTGATCTTCCTGCCAATGTTTACCTTCCTTGACGTGCTGGGCGTACCACAGGATGACGGCTCCACCATGTGGCTGGCGAATGCCGCCTGGATATGGACACCGCTGCTGCTGCTGGCAACTCTTGCCGCCTTCT
Source organism: Lelliottia nimipressuralis (assembly GCF_004402045.1). GTDB lineage: Bacteria > Pseudomonadota > Gammaproteobacteria > Enterobacterales > Enterobacteriaceae > Enterobacter > Enterobacter chinensis. The sequence continues at coordinate 787,207 of NZ_SOMG01000030.1, forward strand.
TTGGCATGAACGATATCGCCAGCTCTAAGGCCTCTATCGCCAGCCAGCTTCCGGTGTTAAAACGCTTTCATTTGTGGCTGCTGAGCCTGCTTTATCTCGCGACATTCGGCTCGTTTATCGGTTTCTCGGCAGGCTTTGCCATGCTGTCAAAAACCCAGTTTCCCGACGTTAATATCCTTCACCTCGCCTTCTTTGGCCCCCTGATTGGCGCGCTGGCGCGTTCAGCGGGCGGGATGATCTCTGACAAACTGGGCGGGGTACGCGTCACGCTTATCAACTTTGTCTTTATGGCCGTGTTCAGCGCCCTGATTTTCCTGACGCTGCCCGGCACGGGCTCCGGCAGCTTTATCGCCTTCTATCTGGTCTTCATGGGGCTGTTCCTCACCGCCGGTCTGGGCAGCGGCTCCACCTTCCAGATGATTGCCATTATCTTCCGGCAGATAACGCTCACCCGCGTGAAGCAGCAGGGCGGAACGGACGAACAGGCGCAGCATGAAGCAGTGACCGAAACCGCGGCGGCCCTGGGCTTTATCTCCGCCATCGGTGCCGTCGGTGGGTTCTTCATCCCCAAAGCCTTTGGCACCTCGCTGGCAATGACCGGATCGCCGGTCGGCGCCATGAAAGTGTTCCTCGTGTTTTACATCGTCTGTGTGTTCGTTACCTGGCTGGTTTATGGCCGCAAATCCGCACAAAAATAATAACGACCTCTTCGCCGGAGCGTGATGTAGCCCCCTCCGGCAATGCTATCGAAGCAGGAGAAATGTCATGAGTAAACTGTTGGACCGCTTCCGCTACTTCAAAACAAAAGGCGACAGTTTCGCCGATGGGCACGGGCAGGTGTATCACACCAACCGCGACTGGGAGGACAGCTACCGCCAGCGCTGGCAGTTCGACAAGATTGTACGCTCCACCCACGGTGTGAACTGTACCGGTTCTTGTAGCTGGAAAATTTACGTCAAAAACGGCCTGGTAACCTGGGAGACTCAGCAAACCGACTATCCCCGCACCCGCCCCGACCTGCCCAACCATGAACCGCGCGGCTGCCCGCGTGGTGCGAGCTACTCCTGGTATCTCTACAGCGCCAACCGTCTCAAATACCCGCTGGTGCGCCGCAGGCTGATTGAACTCTGGCGCGAGGCGCTGGCCCAACATCACGATCCGGTCCTGGCGTGGGACGCCATCCAGAGCGATCCGCAAAAAGCGCAGAGCTACAGGCGCGCGCGCGGTCACGGCGGATTCATCCGCTCGAACTGGAAGGAGCTGAACCAGCTGATTGCCGCCGCCAATGTCTGGACCATCAAAAATTATGGCCCGGATCGCGTCGCCGGTTTTTCACCTATTCCGGCGATGTCGATGGTCTCCTACGCCGCCGGCACGCGCTATCTTTCCCTGCTGGGCGGCACCTGCCTGAGCTTCTATGACTGGTATTGCGATCTTCCCCCTGCCTCCCCCATGACCTGGGGCGAGCAGACCGACGTGCCGGAGTCCGCCGACTGGTACAACTCCAGCTATATCATTGCCTGGGGCTCGAACGTGCCGCAGACCCGTACCCCGGACGCCCACTTCTTCACCGAGGTGCGCTACAAAGGCACCAAAACCGTCGCCATCACGCCTGACTTCTCGGAGGTAGCGAAGCTGAGCGACCAGTGGCTGGCCCCCAAACAGGGCACCGACAGCGCCCTCGCCATGGCGATGGGCCACGTGATCCTCAAAGAGTTCCACCTCGATAACCCCAGCGACTACTTCCTCAACTATTGTCGCCGCTATACCGACATGCCGATGCTGGTGCTGCTCGACGAGCAGGAAGACGGTCGCGTTGTGCCGGGCCGGATGCTGCGCGCCTCGGACCTTGTTGACGAGCTGGGGGAAGCCAATAACCCTGAATGGAAGACCGTCGCCTTTAATGTTGCCGGGAACCTCGTGGTACCAAACGGATCGATTGGTTTCCGCTGGGGAGAAAAAGGCAAATGGAACCTGGAGCCGCAGGCGGCGGGCCATGAAACCGAGCTGACCCTTTCGCTGCTCATTACCCACGACAGCGTGGCAGACGTCGCCTTCCCCTACTTTGGCGGCAATGAAAACCCGCATTTTCGCAGCGTGAAGCAGGAGCCGGTACTGACGCGCCGCGTGCCGAGCAAAACCCTGACGCTCGCCGACGGTCGCGAGAAACGGGTGGTCAGCGTTTACGATCTGGTGCTGGCTAACTACGGTCTCGATCGCGGTCTGGAAGACAACAACGCAGCAGCACACTACGGTGAAATCAAAGCCTACACCCCGGCCTGGGGCGAACAGATTACCGGCGTACCCGCTTATCTGATAGAAAAAATCGCCCGCGAGTTTGCCGATACGGCGCACAAAACGCACGGTCGCTCAATGATCATTCTGGGTGCCGGGGTGAACCACTGGTACCACATGGACATGAACTACCGGGGGATGATCAACATGCTGGTCTTCTGCGGCAGCGTCGGGCAGAGCGGCGGCGGCTGGTCCCACTACGTGGGCCAGGAGAAGCTGCGCCCACAAACCGGCTGGCTGCCGCTGGCCTTCGCGCTGGACTGGAACCGTCCGCCGCGCCAGATGAACAGCACTTCATTCTTTTACAACCACGCCAGCCAGTGGCGCTACGAGAAGCTGACCGCGCAGGAGCTGCTCTCCCCGCTGGCGGACGCCTCGAAATTCACCGGCCACCTGATCGACTTCAACGTCCGCGCCGAGCGTATGGGCTGGCTGCCGTCGGCCCCGCAGCTCAACCTTAACCCGCTGCACATTAAAGCCCGCGCGGAGGCGGCGGGCATGACGCCGCAGGAGTACACCGTGCAGGGGCTAAAATCCGGTGACGTGCGTTTCGCCTGCGAGCAGCCCGACAACGGTAAAAACCATCCCCGCAACCTGTTCGTCTGGCGCTCTAACCTGCTCGGCTCGTCCGGGAAAGGCCACGAGTACATGCTGAAATACCTGCTCGGCACCGAAAGCGGCATTCAGGGCGAGGATCTCGGCTCGACCGATGACGTGAAGCCTGAAGAGGTGGAATGGCAGACCGCCGCCATCGAGGGCAAGCTCGACCTGCTGGTGACGCTCGACTTCCGCATGTCCAGCACCTGTCTGTTCTCAGATATCGTTCTGCCCACCGCTACCTGGTATGAAAAAGACGACATGAATACCTCGGATATGCATCCGTTTATTCATCCGCTCTCCGCCGCCGTCGATCCGGCGTGGGAGTCACGCAGCGACTGGGAGATCTACAAAGGCATCGCCAAAGTCTTCTCCGAGGTCTGCGTCGGGCATCTGGGCACCGAAACCGACGTGGTGCTGCAGCCGCTGCAGCACGACTCTCCGGCGGAGCTCTCCCAGCCGTTTGATATTCAGGACTGGCGCAAAGGCGAATGCGACCTGATCCCCGGCAAAACCGCGCCGAACGTTATGGTCGTCGAGCGTAACTACCCGGAAACCTACGAACGCTTCACCTCTCTCGGTCCGCTAATGGACAAGCTCGGCAACGGCGGAAAAGGCATTTCATGGAACACGCAGAACGAGGTCGATTTCCTCGGCAAGCTGAACTACGTGAAGCTCGAGGGCCCGGCTAAAGGCCGCCCGCGCATTGAAACCGCTATTGACGCCTCCGAGGTGATCCTCGCCCTGGCGCCGGAAACCAACGGTCAGGTGGCGGTGAAGGCCTGGAAAGCACTCGGCGAACTGACCGGGCGCGACCACACGCATCTGGCGCTGAATAAAGAAGACGAGAAGATCCGCTTTCGCGATATCCAGGCGCAGCCGCGCAAAATCATCTCCAGCCCGACCTGGTCCGGTCTTGAGAGCGAGCACGTGTCGTATAACGCAGGCTATACCAACGTCCACGAGCTGATCCCGTGGCGTACCCTTTCCGGTCGTCAGCAGCTTTATCAGGACCACGCGTGGATGCGCGCCTTCGGAGAGAGTCTGGTGGCCTACCGTCCGCCGATTGATACCCGAAGCGTTACCCATATGCGCGAGATCCCGCCGAACGGCTTCCCGGAAAAAGCGCTGAACTTCCTGACGCCGCACCAGAAATGGGGCATCCACTCTACCTACAGCGAAAACCTGCTGATGCAAACCCTGTCGCGCGGCGGGCCGATTGTCTGGATCAGCGAAACCGACGCCCGCGAGCTGGGCATTGAGGACAACGACTGGATCGAAGCCTTCAACGCCAACGGCGCCCTCACCGCCCGCGCGGTGGTCAGCCAGCGCGTGCCGCCGGGCATGACCATGATGTACCACGCCCAGGAGCGCATCCTGAACATTCCAGGTTCAGAGGTGACCGGACGGCGCGGCGGGATCCACAACTCGGTGACCCGCGTTTGCCCTAAACCGACGCACATGATCGGGGGCTACGCCCAGCTGGCGTACAGCTTTAACTATTACGGCACCGTCGGCTCCAACCGCGACGAGTTCATCATGATCCGCAAAATGAAAAACATTAACTGGCTGGATGGCGAAGGTCGGGATCAGGTACAGGAGGCGAAAAAATGAAAATACGCTCACAGGTTGGCATGGTTCTGAACCTCGATAAATGCATTGGCTGCCACACCTGCTCGGTCACCTGTAAGAACGTCTGGACCGGGCGTGAAGGCATGGAATATGCGTGGTTTAACAACGTCGAAACCAAACCGGGGATCGGCTACCCGAAAAACTGGGAAGATCAGGAGGAGTGGCAAGGCGGCTGGATCCGCGGCATTACCGGCAAGCTGACGCCGCGCCTCGGCGGCAAGATAGGCGTACTGTCGAAAATTTTCGCTAACCCCGTCCTGCCGCAGATTGACGATTACTACGAGCCCTTTACCTTTGACTATCAGGATCTCCACCGCGCCCCGGAGGGCGATCACCTCCCTACCGCCCGCCCGCGCTCGCTGATTGACGGCAAGCGGATGGACAAAATCGTCTGGGGACCCAACTGGGAAGAGCTGCTGGGCGGGGAGTTCGAAAAACGCGCCCGCGACCGCAACTTCCAGAAGATTCAGAAAGAGATGTACGGCCAGTTTGAAAACACCTTCATGATGTACCTGCCGCGCCTGTGCGAGCACTGTCTGAACCCGAGCTGCGTCGCCACCTGCCCGAGCGGTGCCATCTACAAGCGCGAAGAGGACGGCATTGTGCTGATCGACCAGGACAAATGCCGCGGCTGGCGTTTGTGCATCAGCGGCTGTCCGTACAAAAAAATCTACTTCAACTGGAAGAGCGGCAAGTCAGAAAAATGCATCTTCTGCTACCCGCGCATTGAGTCCGGCCAGCCGACCGTCTGCTCGGAAACCTGCGTTGGGCGCATCCGCTATCTCGGCGTGCTGCTGTATGACGCAGATCGTATTGAAGAGGCCGCCAGCACCGAGCATGAAACCGATCTGTACGAGCGCCAGTGCGACGTGTTCCTGAACCCGAACGACCCGGCTGTGATTGAGGAAGCGCTGAAGCAGGGCATTCCGCAGAACGTGATTGACGCAGCCCAGCGTTCACCGGTCTACAAAATGGCGATGGACTGGAAGCTGGCCCTGCCGCTACATCCGGAGTACCGCACCCTGCCGATGGTCTGGTACGTGCCGCCGCTGTCACCGATTCAGTCCTACGCCGATGCGGGCGGCCTGCCGCAGAGCGACGGCGTACTGCCTGCCGTAGAGAGCCTGCGCATTCCGGTGCAGTACCTGGCAAACATGCTCAGTGCGGGCGATACCGGCCCGGTGCTGCGCGCCCTGAAGCGCATGATGGCGATGCGCCACTACAAACGTTCCCAGACCGTGGAAGGCGTGACCGATACCCGCGCTATCGAAGAGGTCGGCCTGACCGAAGCACAGGTTGAAGAGATGTACCGCTATCTGGCGATCGCCAACTACGAAGATCGCTTCGTGATCCCGACCAGCCACCGTGAAATGGCGCGCGACGCTTTCCCGGAGAAAAACGGCTGCGGCTTCACCTTTGGCGACGGCTGCCACGGCTCTGACACCAAATTCAACCTCTTCAACAGCAGCCGCATTGACGCGATTAACATCACCGAGGTGCGCGAACACGGGGAGGGAGAATAATGCAAATCCTCAAAATCATCGCGCTGCTGATCGAATATCCCGATGAGACCCTGTGGGATAGCCGTGATGAAGCGCTTTCGTTGATTGATCAGGAGGCGCCCACGCTGCTGCCGTTTACCCGGCAGCATCTGAACGCCCCGCTGCTGGATAAACAGGCCGAGTGGTGCGAGGTTTTTGAGCGCGGTCGCGCAACGTCGCTGCTGCTGTTCGAGCACGTTCACGCTGAGTCCCGCGATCGCGGTCAGGCGATGGTCGATCTCATGAGCCAGTACGAGAAAGCCGGGCTTCAGCTGGACTGCCGCGAGCTACCGGACTACCTTCCGCTCTACCTGGAATACCTCAGCATCATCACCGACGACGAAGCGCGCGAAGGATTGCAAAACGTCGCGCCGATCCTGGCGCTAATTGGCGGGCGCCTTAAGCAGCGCGGGGTGGCGCATTACCAGCTGTTTGACGCGCTTCTGACGCTGGCGGGAACGCGGCTTTCCAGCGACAGCGTGGCAAAACAGGTGTCCGGTGAAAAACGAGACGACACCCGTCAGGCGCTGGACGCCGTATGGGAAGAGGAACAGGTCAAGTTTATCGAAGACAACGCCACATCGTGCGACAGCTCGCTGATGCAGCAATATCAACGACGCTTTAGCCAAGACGTCGCGCCGCAGTACGTGGACGTCAGTGCCGGAGGCCCAAAATGACACATTACCTGAACGTGTTTTTCTATGACATTTACCCGTACATCTGCGCCACCGTCTTTTTCCTCGGCAGCTGGTTGCGCTACGACTACGGGCAATACACCTGGCGCGCCTCGTCGAGCCAGATGCTCAGTAAACGCGGTATGAACTGGGGCTCTAACCTGTTTCATATCGGGATCCTGGGGATTTTCTTCGGACACCTGTTCGGCATGTTAACCCCGCACTGGATGTACGCCTGGTTTTTACCCGTCGCGGTTAAACAGCAGCTGGCCATGATGGCTGGTGGGGTTTGTGGCGTATTGACGCTGATTGGCGGTTCTATGCTGCTTTACCGCCGCCTGTTCAATCAGCGCGTGCGCGCCACGTCCACCACGCCGGATATCATCATCATGAGCATTTTGCTGATCCAGTGCATCCTGGGGCTGACCACCATCCCCTTCTCCGCACAGTATCCTGACGGGAGTGAAATGATGAAGCTGGTCGGCTGGGCGCAAGGGATCGTGACGTTTAAGGGAGGCTCATCAGAAATGCTGAGCGGCGTGGCGCCGATCTTCCGCATCCATCTGGTGCTGGGGATGACAATCTTCCTTATCTTCCCGTTCACCCGTCTGGTGCACGTGTGGAGCGCACCGTTTGAGTATTTTACCCGTCGGTATCAGGTGGTGAGATCGCGCCGTTGATTTTGTCGGGTGGCGGCTACGCCTTACCCGACCTACGTTCAGGTTCCTCCAGGCCCGATAAGGCGTAGCCGCCACCGGGCTAGAATCAACCTACGGAACCTCCGGTTACCAGAGAGAGAATAAATAACAGCAACAACACTGCGACGATCAGCCCAAACGCAAGCAGCACAGCATGAAAGGTAAGCGTTAGCCCTGAGAATAGAAGTGCCCCAGAGATACCCCAACGGCTCTCCTTGCACATTCCTCCGATGAACGAAAGTCCCAGTGCCACAACAGCGAGAATAATCCCGGCGTTAAGAAGAATGCTGTCGATATCAACCGTCATTTTTTCGGTTCGGGCAGCAGGACGCTCTCCCTTTAACCCCGCAATTACCCCTTGTTTTACAGCCGAAACTTTCTCAGCAACAATAACCTCAAGCGCTGGCGGCTTTGGAGAAAACGGTCCGAATGAAAACTGAACGATTGAGAGAATGAGTGCAATTCCCCCCAGAAACATACCCAATGAACTGAATTTATTTCGTAATACGATTTCCATATCAACATGCCTTCGAGTAATGCCGCCGCGTGGGCTGTAGGCCCGGTAAGGCGTAGCCGCCACCGGGAGATTAAAACTGCAGCATGCCGTTTTGCAGAAGAAAATTCCACCACGGAATGCCGCAAACCATATGGATCAGAAATGTGCACAACGCCACGACGGTGCCGATCGTCCACCATGACTTAATGTCGTTATACCCGGCGGCGAAGATAATGGGTCCTGCTGCGCCCCCATAGTGCGTGATACACCCGCCGTAGGAGTTGGAAAACAGAATAGCAAGCGCCAGCAGGACAGGCGCCGTTCCGGTTACCAGACCCACGGTGGCAAACACCGGCACCATGGCCGCGACGTATGCTCCACCGGAGGCAAAGAAATAGCGAACCAGCACGCTGAGAAACACGATAATCACGATAGTCATATTACCGGCGCTGAGAAAATCCAGATGCGCAGACAGGAAATCAGCCAGCCAGCGGAAAAATCCCTCTTTGCTCAGGGTGGCGCTCAGACCAATGATGCCCCCATACCACATCAGGGTATTCCAGCCGCCTTTATTTTTTTGAACATCGCTCCAGCCGATAATATTAAACAGCAGGGCCGCCCCCATCGCGATAATGGCGACGGCGGATTCAGTGAGTCCAAGATGACGTGAGAAGATCCAGCCCAATAATGCGGCGATAAAAATAACCACCAGCCCCTTCTCTTTGAGGCTCATTGCACCGAGGCTTTGAAGCCCGTTGGTCGCAATCGCGACATTATCAATTTCTTTAATTTCCGGAGAGGCAATTCGGTAGCAAATATAGGGAATGATACACAGCATCAATAAACCCAACGGGGCACCCGCCAGCATCCAGCCGATCCAGCTAATATGAATATGGAAAATATCTGAAATGAGCTGAAGCGCTAACGCGTTCCCGGCAAAGCCCGTTAAAAACATATAGCTGGTCGTTTTAGTGACCATATAGACATTAACCATTAAATAACGGCCAGCCTTACACGGCGTCTCTTTTGGCGTTGAGCCCAGTACGGTCGCGATGCTGTTAATAATAGGGAATACCACCCCACCTGCCCGCGCGGTATTTGAGGGCGTGGCGGGTGCCAGCACCAAATCCAGTAAGGCGGTCACATACCCCAGTCTCAGCGTCGTACTGCCAAACTTGAGGATAAACCAGTAGGCAAGCCGTTTCCCCAGACCGGTCGTGACAAATGCCGCGCTAAGCGTAAAGGCACTGAACACCAGCCAGGTGGTGCCTGAGGCGTATCCACTCAGCACATCCATTGATTTGACGGGTGAATCCGGGAATTTTGTTACGGTAAAACAGGTTAATGCAACCGCGACGAGCATGATGACGGGTTCGGGATAAGGTTTAATGACCAGGCCAACGATAGCGGACAAATATATTCCTGCCAGTATCCACGCCTCTTTGGTTAATCCATCAGGCGGAGGAATGAATATTGATAATAATATTATCACGGCAAGTAAGATTGTTTTTAAAACATTGGATTTAAGCATATCTCACCCATGAGAAAAGGGTCCCTGAATGGCAGAGACGGCTCCAGAGAGACGCCTCTGCCGGCTAAATACATTTGCTAAATAAATAATAAGAAACTACAGACTAACAATCTGGATATTATCACCTTCTGTGTTTTTATATTCTGCCAGGGTGTCAAAACTGAGATAGCGATAGATATTTTCCTGCGCGCCATGAAGTTTATCCGTATAGCTAAAATATTCTTCCACGCTTGGCATTTTACCCAGTATGGCCGCGACGGTGCTTAATTCAGCCGAGGCAAGGAACACTTTGGCATTCGTTCCCAGACGATGCGGGAAATTTCGGGTGGACGTTGATACTACGTGACTCCCTTCGCGCACCCTCGCCTGGTTCCCCATGCAGAGGGAACAGCCCGCGGGCTCGATTCTCGCCCCCGATTTTATAAACTGACTAAAATAGCCCTCACGGGAAAGCTGCCGGGCATCCATTTTGGTGGGAGGCGCGATCCACAACCGCGCCTGGCTTGCACTGGCATCGGCCAGGATTTCACCCGCAGCGCGGAAATGACCAATGTTGGTCATGCAGGAGCCAATAAAGACCTCTTCAACAGGCGTGCTGGCAACGTCGGAAAGTAACCGGGCATCGTCCGGATCGTCCGGCGCGCAGACCACCGGTTCAGTGATTTCATTGAGGTCAATGTCAATGACTGCGGCATATTCCGCGTCAGGATCGGCGGACAGCAGCGATGGGTTAGCCAGCCACGCCTCGATTTCAGCGATGCGACGTTCAAGCGTGTCGGCGTTCTCATACCCCTGCTTAACCATCCAGCGCAGCAGAGCCGCGTTGGAACGCAGATATTGCGCGACATTCTCTTCTGCCAGGCGCATCACGCACGCAGCAGCGGACCGTTCAGCGGAGGCGTCAGCCAGCTCAAACGCCTGCTCTGCACTCAGTGTTTCCAGCCCCTCAATTTCGAGGATCCGGCCCGAGAAAACATTGCGTTTATTCTTTTTCTCGACCGTCAACAGTCCCTGCTTTCTGGCGTAGAGCGGTATGGCATGAACCAGATCGCGCAGGGTGATCCCTTTTTGCATCTCGCCCTTAAAGCGCACCAGCACCGATTCAGGCATATCCAGCGGCATAATGCCGGTTGCGGCGGCAAACGCTACCAGCCCGGAGCCGCCCGGGAAAGAGATCCCCAGCGGGAAGCGGGTATGGGAGTCGGCACCGGTGCCCACCGTATCCGGCAGCAGCATGCGGTTAAGCCAGGAGTGGATAATGCCATCGCCCGGCTTCAGCGCGACCCCGTTACGACGGGTAATAAACTGCGGCAGGGTTTCATGCAGCTGAACGTCGACGGGCTTAGGGTACGCAGAGGTGTGGCAGAAAGACTGCATCACCAGGTCGGCTGAAAACGTGAGGCAGGCAAGGTCGGTCAGCTCGTCACGCGTCATCCCGCCGGTGGTGTCCTGAGAACCCACGGTCGTGATCTTCGGCTCGCAATACTGCCCGGGACGGATCCCCGCGACGCCGCAGGCTTTACCCACCATTTTCTGTGCCAGCGTAAAACCGGCTGCGGATGGCGCAGGGGCGGAGGGCTTGCGGAAGACTTCTGAAGGCGCAAGCATCAGCGATTCCCTCGCTTTCGCGGTCAGGCTGCGTCCGATAATCAGCGGGATCCGCCCGCCGGCGCGCACTTCATCCAGCAACACCTCGGTTTTAAGCGTAAAGCGCGTCAACAGACGCTGGCTTTCCGTCTCGCGAATTTCGCCTTTGTAGGGATACAAATCGATCAGCATCCCGGTCGTCAGCGCGGAGACGTCCATCTCTACCGGCAAAGCACCGGAATCTTCCAGCGTGTTGAAGAAAATGGGCGCGATTTTGCCGCCAAACACAAACCCGCCGTTACGTTTATTCGGCACGTACGGAATATCGTTTCCGATGTGCCATAAAATCGAGTTAGTGGCGGATTTGCGCGATGACCCGGTTCCGACGACATCGCCGACGTACGCCAGCGGCCAGCCTTCCTCTTTTAATTCTGCCAGCTGGCGCAAAGGGCCTCGCACGCCGGCTTCATCCGGCTCGACCCCTTCCCTGACGTTACTAAGCATGGAGAGCGCGTGCAGCGGAATATCCGGACGTGACCACGCCTCCGGTGCCGGAGACAAATCGTCGGTATTGGTCTCACCGGGAACCTTGAACACCTTCAGGGTGATTTTTTCAGGCATCGCCGGACGGCGGGTAAACCATTCGGCATTTGCCCAGGACTGAAGCACCTCTTTTGCCCGGTCGTTACCGCTCATCGCTTTGGCTTCAACCTGGCTGAATTTTTCAAAAATCAGGATGGTAGAAGAAAGCTGCTGTACGGCCAGCGGTGCCAGGCTCGGGTGGTCCAGAAGATCAATCAGCGGCTGGACGTTATAGCCTCCCTGCATGGTGCCCAGCAGCGTCGTGGCCGCCTCGGGAGAGAGGCCGTTAATACGGTATTCCTGCAATGCCACCTTAAATAAAAATTCGGCTTTTAACTTTGCCGCGGGATCGACGCCCGGGGGAACGCTGTGGGTTAATAATTCTAAGAGAGGATGAGGTGCGGACGCATCGTGAATTAAACGATGAATAAGCGCATCAGTCTGTTCCGCTGTTAAGGGTTTCGCCGGAATGCCCGCCTCTTCGCGTGCGATCAGGTGCTGATTATAATCATCTAACATAGGGTCTCCTGTTAAAGCTAAAGTTGTTCACAAAATTCTGTTAGCCGTTCGAGTCCGTAAGGCCATTCACCAAAACCCGATTCGGCATTAATATGCCCGGCCTCCCCGATATCGATTAAATGGCCCTCCCAGCGTGCTGCCCAGAACTGAGCGCGCGCGAAAGGCATCAGGGGGTCGTTTCTGCTGGCAAACATCAGGCAGGGAACCGGCAATGACGCTGGCTGAATGGCCTCTTCAAGGCCGAAAATAGCGGGTTCTGCCGGCGCGACCATCACCACCCCGGCGACGTTTACCCGTCGCGTTTGCAGCAGCCGGCATGACGCCAGCGCGCCAAAGCTATGGCCGACGAGGATGGCGGGCAGCTGGCACGATGCCAGTTCGCGGGTAATGGCGGAGACCCAGTTTTCAATATCGGGCTCAAACCAATTTTTCTGCTGAATCCGCTTCCAGAAAGGAAAACGCCGCCCCCAACAGCTTTGCCAGTGATGCTCATCGCTGTCTCTCAATCCCGGCACCAGAATTAGGGTATAAACGTTACTGAGCTGCTGCAGGCGTTGTTCAATCATGACGTTTTCCTTTTCGATTATTCGCACGGGAACTGCGACAATAACCATCCGACGGCGATAAGATCTGCGCTCCCACCCGGACTTAAATTCCGGCGAATAAACTGAACGTCCATTCTGGATAAGGCATTAACTAATTTCTCCGGCGTCAGATGTCTCACGGTTAATAGTCGTCTGGAATAGCGTCTGGCGTAATTCAGCCCTTCCGTTCCACCACGTGAAACAAGATTGGTATCCGGATTCGCCGCCATCAGCCCGAGCAGCATCCTCAGCAGCGCGTCGTCCTCAGAGGCTCCCCGGCGCAGTGCGATGTCAAAGTGAGGAAGGCCAACGTGGCGGACGGTGGCAAAACCGCTTTCCGCCTCCCCTCTGGCACCGGTGAAGCCGTACGCTTTGTATTGCTGCTCGCCCTTCGTTTTCGCAACGCCGCGATTTTTCAGCTCCTGTTCAACGATGCCTTTGCAGATTGCGCTACTCTCATCGCACAGGCTGCGTTGCGTGAGGCTTTCTTGCCTTTGCGTCAGACGCCCCGCCGCGGCACACAGCAGCCCCAGAGAGAAGATCCCGCCTTTATGGGTATTCACCCCGCCGGTGGCGTTAAACATTGCCTGTTCGCAGGCCAGACCGGTCGGCCTTATCGCCCGCAGCGTTTGCGGGCCAGCAAGACGAGCAGTCTCTCTGCCAACGTTAAAGAATGTTGAAAACCAGGGGGCAATCGCCGCGATACTGGTCATGAACAGTGCGAAATTCATATCCTTATGCGCCCCACTGTTTACGCGATCCACCAGACCCGGTTTCGGGGTTAAGCGAATTTCCCGGTACAGGGCCTCGGTAGCCAGCTCAGCGAAGGTGTGCTGAACGTCGGGTGCATTACATCTGGCAAGCAAAGTAGTCATCGGTTAACGCCTCGATTACGCGCGTGAGCTCGGCCTGTGAATGACGTCGCATACGAGAACAAACATGAGCAGGTTCATGACAGATAAAGCATCTGCGCATCGGTTGCTGGATAGCGTTTCTTTTCAGCAGGCCCGCTTTTGGACACAGCACGTCGATATCCCATAAGCGTCCCAGCGGATGGTTATCTTCCAGGTGCGCCGTCACGTGTTTGACCATCCACGCGGGTGCCGCCACCGCCCAGAGCGCTTCCGGCCCCGTGACCGGCTGCAGGATCTGCTGCCGGCAGACCGTCCACTGATGGGTCCGGAACAGGTTCCCGAGCGCGTCATTCGCAGCGGCCATCACCTGTCTGGCCAGCGCGGTATCCTTCACCTCCCCCGGCCAGACCAGCGTGACGGAAACCACCGTATGATCCGACTGAAACAGCCACGCCTGCTGACGACGGGCTCGCTGTTCTCTGGCGTTCAGAACCTGTTCCAGAGAGACCTTCGCGTTCGAGGCTTTATCCATCATGAGAATTACTCCTTAACCTGGCGAACCACATCTATCACGCTGCCGTCGCGGTAGCGCACCACACCGACGATACGGTCAGTAAACTCGACAGGCTTAGGCTCACCCGAGATGAGCAGCGCCTTGCGATACAGCGCATCGATGTCGACGACGGTCAGCCCGGCGTTAATCAGACGTTCACGGATCTCCGGACGCGCCGGGTTAACGGCAATACCGTGATCGGTAACCAGAACGTCGATGCTTTCGCCCGGCGTCACCAGGGTGGTGACCTGCCTGACAACGGTAGGAATTCGGCTGCGGATCAGCGGGGCAACCACGATGGTGAGATTTGCCGCCGCGGCGACGTCGCAATGCCCGCCTGAGGCGCCGCGCATCACGCCGTCGGAACCGGTCAGGACGTTTACGTTGAACTGTGTGTCCACCTCCAGCGCGCTGAGAATGACCACATCAACCCTGTCGCAGCAGGCGGCTTTTGCAGCCGGGTTCGCATAGACGTTGGTGGAAATTTCCACATGGCCTGGATTGACCGTCATAGAGGCTGCCGCTGCACCATCAAAGCTTTGCGTATCGAGAATCTTTTCAATGAGTCCCTTTTGATGCAGATCGACAATGCTGCCAGTGATGCCGCCGAGCGCGAACCGGGCGACAATATTGTGTTTGCGCATACGGGCTTCCATAAACCGCGTACAGGCGGTGGACGCCGCGCCTGAACCGGTCTGAATGGAAAAGCCGTTGCGGAAATAGCCAGAGTGTTCGATAACGTCGGCGGCAGAACGGGCAATCATCAGCTCACGTGGATTACTGGTGACCCTGGCAGCGCCTACGCTGATTTTTGCCGGGTCGCCGACGCTCTCAATCTGCACCACATAGTCAACCCGGTCCTGGACGATACTGGCCGGCAGGTTGGGGAACGGCTTCAGAGTTTCGGTGAGCAAGACCACCTTTTTGGCGTATTGCGCGTCGACCATGGCATAACCGAGCGAGCCGCACTGCGATGTGCCGCCGTTGCCGCTGGCATTGCCATATTCATCGCAGCAGGACACCGCCAGAAAGGCGACATCAATAGCAATTTCGCCCTTCTGAATCAGGTTCACCCGTCCACCATGGGAGTGGATCTGTACCGGCTCGTCCATCAATCCGTGTGAAATCGCATCCGCCAGCTCGCCACGCATGCCGGAGGTATAGATTTTGCCAATCACGCCACTGCGAATGTGTTCAATAAGCGGGGCATTGCACGACATCAACGAACTGGACGCGAGCGTGATCCCTTTCAGACCGCGCTGAGCCAGTTTATCCATCACGTAATTAATGACCTTATCACCCTCGCGGAACGCGTGATGAAAGGATACGGTCATGCCGTCATGCAGATCGCAGCGGGCCAGCACGTCGTCTACGCTGGCAAAAAGTTTGCGCTGAGTCTTTTGCTGATGATCAGAAAGGTAAGGCGTCGTCGCGTTAGCGCCGCTGAAGGCGACGTACTCACGACGGGAGCCGGGCATGTGATGCAGAGTTTCAGTGAGGTTTTTCATTATTCATCCTGTCGCTTGCGGTATAAGGGATTACTGGCGAATGCCCGAGGCATTTTTACGTTCGATTACCACGCGGGCATGGTTGATGATTGGCGCGTCGATCATTTTTCCGTTCAGCGAAATCACCCCCAGTCCGTTGCGTTCTCCCTCTTCTGCAGCAGCAATCACGCGCTGGGCGTAATCCACTTCTTCCTGCGTAGGCGCGTAGGCGTTATGAAGAATTTCAATTTGTCGCGGATTAATCAGCGATTTTCCGTTGAAGCCCATCCGGCGGATGAGATCCACTTCTTTGAGGAAACCGGCCTCGTCATTCACATCGGCGTATACCACGTCGAAAGCGTCAATTCCTGCCCCGCGCGCGGCATGCAATACGGCGCAGCGGGCATAGAACAGCTCTGTCCCGTCGCCCCGCTCGGTTTGCATATCCATCACATAGTCAAAGGCGGCCAGCGCAATACCCATTAACCGGTCTGAGGATTTCGCAATGGCAACCGCGTTAATCACGCCGACGGCAGATTCGATTGCAGCCATTAATTTCGTTGAGCCAACAGGACGCCCGCAGTTTTCTTCAATGCGGACGATTTCACGTTCAAGTTGATAGATATCTTCCGGAGAGTCAGTTTTCGGCAGACGAATAACATCCACACCTGCCCTGACGGCGGCTTCCAGATCCTTTAAACCAAAAGGGGTATTGAGCGGGTTAATTCTGACAACGGTTTCAATATCGTTGTACATCGGGTGCTGCAGCGCATGAAATACCAGAAGGCGGGCGCTGTCTTTTTCTTTCAGCGCAACGGCATCTTCCAGATCAAACATAATAGAGTCTGGTTTATAGATAAATGCCGTCGACAGCATGGCTGCACTTGAACCGGGAATAAATAACATACTGCGGCGTAACTTTTTCATTATAACGTTTCCCATGCAATGTCTTCCCGGGCTGTACCTCTGAGCAGTGCAGCCTGCACGCGGGCGCGGATCACGCAGTCCAGCGCGCCTTTATCATCGACAACGATCAGCCCCTGCTTGATATTGAATGCAGCAAGCGTTTCATTAACGACCTCTGTAATTCGGTCGCCAAACTGCTTATACACTTCGCTCTGGATGACCACATCCAGCCCGCTTTCGACGGGGCTTACCTTAACCATAAGGTCGCTGGACTCCAGCGTTCCCGCCATCGCGGCTTGCACAATTTTCATATCAGTTTTCCTGTGATAATGCGGTTAAACCGCTGCCGTCAGCGGTTCGGATAAACAAGGCTGATGCTGTAATCCGTTATTCAGAAACGCGCGCGTGGTGGCGGGCACCATGCGACTGGCGGCAGCGATTTTGTTTTCTTTTAATAAACGACGAACGGCTGAAGCCGATACCGGCACATTATTGCCATCCGTTCTTCGTTCTATTTCGTGTACGCTAATGCGGGCCGCCGTGCTCGTTTCTTCTTCCAGCCAGCGATGCATCGCCCGGTTATATTCGGCGGTTAACGGACAGAACGGCTCGGTACCCACGAAACGATGATTAATATTCAACGCGGGGGCGATGTAATTTCTGAACAGCAGGAGATCAATTGCCGCGTAGGTTTTATCAATAACCTGCTTATCTTTCAGGAAATAGCCCGGGAATGTCCCGCGCGAAATAATATACGCCGACCCCGGATGAACGGTGACATTTGGCAGGTGACGGGATCCTTCCCTGACCATCGCGAATCGTTCTTTAAACGAAAATGCGGAGACATCTTCCTGGACCACGAAAACATGTAACGCGTCGCACCGGCTTGCCGCATGCTCAATCAAATATTGATGGCCGAGGGTGAACGGATTGGCGTTCATCACAATCGCGCCAATATTTTTTCCCGGCACGAAGTGGTGGCGGCGCAGCTGGCTGCAATAACGATGAATACCCACCGGCGTATTCTCCATTAATGACGCACAGTTCTCGACCGTCACCAGCGGATAAAACCCGCATCCGCGAAACGACTTCACGTTATCCGGACAGGTAAAAAGAAAGAGTTGATGCTCACCGTTCTGTGCCGCCTGAAGCTCGGCCTCATGGATTAACGTCAGGCTTAACGACGTGCCCCGCCACGCGGCATCCACCGCGATGCATTTTAAGGTGTTACCCGCAATGCCGGTGCAGGCGACAAGCTGGCGTTGATAGCGGGCAACAATAAATTGCTCAATATCGTCATCAATGCCTAACCCGTTGCGGGCCAGGAAGCGGGCGACTTCCTCTCTGGACTGGGCGTTACCGGCGTTAATAACCTCAAACTCGGGTGTTCTGGCGGTGTACATCTTCTCTCTCCTGAGCGTCTAGACAGCTAACTCTTCCGGCTGCGGTTGAGCTTCCACAATGGTATTCATCAGGCGACCAATGTTTTCGATTTCGACTTCGACGCGATCGCCATCGTGCATAAACAGAGGCGGATTACGCTTTTTGCCGACGCCACCGGGCGAGCCGGTAATAATGACGTCGCCGGCGCTGAGGGAGGTGAACGTGCTGATGTAGGCGATAAGATCCGCCACTTTGTGGATCATGCTGCCGGTGGAATCATTCTGAACCAGCATGCCGTTCAGCCAGGTGTGAATGGTCAACGCGTGGGGATCGGGGATCTCATCTGCCGTGGTCATATACGGGCCGAAGGCACCGGTTTGCGTCCAGTTTTTACCGGCGGTGAACCAGGCGTGCTGCCAGTCGCGCACGGAGCCATCCATATAGCAGCTGTAACCCGCGACATGGCTGAGCGCGTTATTGACGTCAATTCGGCTGCCGGGTTTGCCAATGATAACGGCCAGCTCGCCTTCATAATCGAACTCGCTGGAGAGAACCGGTTTTATCACCGGCCGCGCGTGTCCGGTTTGCGAATCAGGAAAACGAATAAACAGCGTGGGGGCATTATTCGTCTCAGCAAACTCTTTTCTTTTTTCAGCGTAATTCATTCCCACGCAGAAAATCTTTCCGGGCTCTTCTATCACGGGCAAAAAGGTAATGTCTTCAGGCATGATATCCACTGGGCAATCGAGATATTGCCTGGCGACGTCTACTGCATCCCATTGAAGAAGGTCTTTCAATGTCGCATATTGATGGCCGATTTTATTACCCAAATCGATAAAGCCGGATGGTGTATAAATCCCGTAGCTTTTACGGCCCTGATGAATATAGCTTGCTAATTTCATGATGATACCCGATTGATATACGTTTTCTTTCTGTGTTCACGCCCCAGGACGTGAACACATTGCCTGACTTTTATTCTGCGGACTGGGCGGGTACCAGTACCGGTTTATTACCGGATGCCAGATACGTCGCCACCACAACGCCAACCCCGAGTAATGCCAGAATAAACCCGGTCATCCCCTGCCAGCCCATTGAATGGAAAACAAAACCGTTAATAAAACCAATAACCGAACCGCCCATGTAGTAGAAGAATAAATAGAGCGCGACGGCCTGACCTCTGGCATGGGTTGCATTTTTACTGACCCAGCTTAAGCCGATAGAGTGGCAGCCGAAGAAACAGCCGGTAAAAATCACAGCGCCAACAATAAAGGTGACGACGTTCGATGTCAGCGTCAGCAGCATGCCGAACGCCATAATCAGGAACAACACACGCAAGACTTTCATTGCGCCATATTTCGCCGATAAGCGGCCTGCCTGCGGAGCCGTAAAGAAACTCAGGGCGAAGCTAAAAGAGAGCAGACCTGCATTTGCCGGTGAAATATGGAATGGTTCACCTTTCAGGAAGAAGGCCAGATAGTTATACAGTGAGGTAAATGCGCCGAAGATAATAAAGCTGATGACAAACGCCAGCGCCAGATTTTTATTTTTGAAATGCGATGCCGCCCCTTTCACCATACGCATAGCGTTAAGGCTCTGCGTGGGTGTGAAGTTTTTAGATTCAGGCAGCAGGAACTTCACCAGAACGGCCACCACAATCAAACTGACCGCAAACCCGTAAAAGATGACATTGATTGAAACGTGATCGATCAGCTGGCTGGCAACAATACGGCCGGACATGCCGCCCATCGAGTTACCGAAGACAAAATAGCCCGTCACGATGCCTGCCGCCACCGGCGCAACCTCTTCGCTGATGTAGGCGGTGGCTGCCGCAGCGATACCGCTCAGCGCCAGACCAATTACCGCACGCAGCGCCACCAGCATCGCCCAGGATTCCACCAGCGGGCAGAGCAGCGTCAGAATACCGCCCAACAGGAGGGAGACGATAATTAAGCGCTTCCTGCCATAGTGATCGGATAACGTCCCGGTAAACAGCAATCCAATTGCCAGCAAGGCTGTTTCTGCCGATAAGATAATACTCACCTGGCTGACCGGGACATTATACTCCACAGCAAGCGTCGGAAGCAGTGGCTGAATAAAAAACAGAGAAGCAAGTTCAGCAAGCCCGGATAATGCCAGCGCCAGAATCACGCGAATATACGCGCTGGCTTTTACAGGATCGGGGGCTTTCAGGGTATTGTTAGCATGCGTTAACGCCATAATAACCTCAGTATTATAGTTAAGGTACAGAATGTAATTGTTTAAGGCAGAACTATTTCTTAGTTTGGGTTTTACCTAATCTACTTCAGAGAGCATTTTTTCAGGTACACAAACGGCACCTTCAAATAACTTACGGGAAGTCCGAATTACCGCGGCTCGGGTATTTGCGATATTGTTACCGTCCCTCAGTAATGAAACAGATATTTTCCCACTTGGGTGTTCTATATCAATAATATTGGTAAAGCGCTCCTTTGGACGATCGGCGACGATTTTAGCGGCGACGGAACCGTCAATGAGCGTCGCGGTCGAAATACCAATCGAGCCGGTAATGGCCAGTGATTTATGGCACGTGTGTGGCATGAAATACCGCACCTGAAGCGTTCCGCCGTTACGCGCCCGGCTCAGCAGAACCGGTTTAGGGATGACTTTGTTTGACACGTCCCCTAAGCCCATCGCCTCGCCCGCCTGACGACGCAGGTTCTCCAGCCTTGCTTTAAATGCCGTATCGGCGTCCAGTTCCGCGGGTGACTCCCCCCCTGTTTTTCCCAGGGCCGATGCCTCAATCAAAACCATCGGCATCGCCATATCAATGCAGGTGACTTCAATACCGTCGAACACATTTGTGACGCTGTCAGTCGGGAGTAATTTCCCTGTTTTAGAACCTGCAGAATTCAGGAAGGTTAAGCCAATGGGTGCGGCTGTACCCGGAACACCGTCAATTTGGGTATCGCCTTCATAGGTGACCCGATAATCAGGCGTTTGCACTTCCGCATCAACCAGCGTTCCGGTGTTAAGATTACGGATCCGCACCGTTGTCACCGGGCTTTGCGCCTTCACCAGCCCTTTTTCTATCGCAAAGGGACCCACGGCACAGAGCATATTGCCGCAGTTAGGCGTGGTATCGACGCGTCGCTCGTTCACCATCACCTGTGCGAATAAGTAATCCACATCTGCATCCGGGCTGTCGGAAGGACTGACGATGGCTACCTTACTGGTTTGCGGGCTTCCACCGCCAATGCCGTCAATTTCAAGTTCATGGCCTGCCCCCATCAAACTGAGTAACACCGAGTCGCGCGCTTCGGTTTCCTCAGGCAGGTCGCTGGCCAGAATAACGGGACCTTTTGACGTACCGCCACGCATTAATACGCAAGGGATCTTTAACATGTCTTTTTCTCATTTCGTTTTATCAGGAACGCAATAAGGTTTTCACACTCCTGTTGATAACTCTAATGTCAAAAAAAGCAGGATTAATACGTTTTGCACATTAATAGCCCTTACGTTATCGTGGTTAAAGGAAAGTTAGAACAGGATGCGGATATGCAACATGAATTACAGGGAATACAAGCGTTTGTAAAAATTGCAGAAATCGGATGTTTTACAAAAGCGTCGCAATTTCTTCATATTTCACAACCGGCGTTAACACGCAGAATTCAGAAACTGGAAGAGAGCCTGGGAGCCACGCTGTTTGAACGTTCGACGCGCAGCGTTAAGCTCACGACGGTGGGAAGAGAGTTTTTACCTAAGGCAAGGAATTTAATCGATTTTTATGAAAGCTCAATCCTGAGTATTAAAGAGATGGCGACGCATCAGGCAGGCGTTATTACGGTTTCTTGTATCCCTACTGCCGCCTTCTATTTTCTGCCATCCGTGATACGAGATTATAACAATGACTACCCAAACATCCGGATTCGTATACTTGAGCACAGTGCCAGCGATTGTCTCGAAGCGGTTTTAAATGGCGACGCAGATTTCGGCATAAATATGATAAACATCACACATCCTAATATCGATTTTGCGCCGCTGGTAAATGAACCCTTCGTTCTGGCATGCCGGCGCGACAATGAGCTGGCAAAAAAACCGCTGGTCACATGGGACGATCTGGCAGGACTAAAGCTGATTGGGGTAAGGCGCTCCAGCGGAAACCGTTCGCTTATCGATCAGGCTTTCGAGAAAATGGCCTGGAAACCGAACTGGTTTTATGAAGTGCGTCATCTGTCAACGTCGCTGGGGATGGTGGAAGCGGGTCTCGGCGTATCTGTCGTTCCGAGTCTGGCGATGCCAACCGATGAACATCATGTCCTGGTCAGTCGCCCGCTGATCGAACCCGTTATTCGCCGAACGCTGGGGCTTGTGCAACGCCGGGAAACAACGCTGAGTCCGGCGGCGGAAAAATTCCGCGAGCTGATTTTACATCTGTGGTCAGGCGAAAACAGCAGCCCGTGGATCGGTAAGTTTACGAAGTAGTAGCCGTCTCATATTGGCCCAAAAGTACCGTTATTGGTTCTCCAGGTGACTCCTGCCGTGGGTGACGGTGAGGAATAATGGCTCCCGAACACAACATAGAGGGAGTTATCGTGATGAAACCTTTTTTTCGTACGGCATTGATGATCGGCATGATGAGCGCATTTTCCACTTACGCTACCGCACAGGAGACAACCAGCATAAATAGCAAAACCATTCGCGCAATGACGGGCGCAACGGCAACCCCTTCCTTATCGGCTTCTGAAACTGCGTTAATCGTGGTGGATATTCAAAACGAATATTACGCATCAAAAGATTTTCGCGGTCAGATGGTTATCCCGGATGGTGAAAAAGTACTGAAAAACAGTCAAAAACTGGTCAGCTATGCCCATCAAAAAGGGATGCCGGTCTACTTCGTTCGTCATATGGGGCCGAAAGACAGCCCACTGTTTGCCGAAGGATCTGTTTATGCGCAGTTCCATAAAGATCTGCAGCCTTCTGCGCAAGACGCCATTATCACCAAAGCGACCCCCAGTTCTTTTGTTGGCACCGATCTGGATGCGCAATTAAAGAAAAAAGGGATTAAAACGGTGATTGTGATTGGCCTGATGACGCATATGTGCATTTCGTCGACTGCACGTGACGCAGTACCGCTGGGTTACAGCGTGATTATTCCTGAAGATGCAACGGCAACACGCGATCTTGATGACGGCAAGGGCGGCGTGGTGGATCACAAAACGCTGCAGCGAGCGGCATTAGCCGGTGTGGCCGATGTATTCGCTGAGATAATGACCACCAAAGACGTTATGGCACTGCCGGTCACAAAATAAGACCGGACTTGATCACTGTCGCCAGCCAGACTTCTATACTGGCTGGCACATGGAGGCTTTTATGACGTTGAAAATTGGTATTGTGGTATTTGATGGCATCATCCCTTTTCACCTTTCGGTGCCTTATGCCGTGTTTGAGAAAGCGCTAACGCCACAAGGCGAGCCCCTTTGTGAGTTAGTCGTTTGCGCCACAACACCCAGCGTACTTAAAACCAATGCCGGCTTTTCTATCGTTGTTGAACGTGGGCTGGATGCGTTGGCCGGAATGGATATGGTGATCGTCCCAAGCTGGGATGTCCCCGATCGTGCCCCGGATCCCGACCTCTTGCTGGCGCTAATAAAGGCGCATGCTGCGGGTGCACGCATTGTGGGTTTGTGCATGGGCGCGTTTGTGGTTGCCGCCGCCGGGTTACTGGAACATCGCCCTGCGACAACGCACTGGCGATGGGCGGCTGATTTTCAGCGCCTCTATCCCTCCGTACAAATGGACAAAGACGTGCTTTATATTGATGATGGTGACGTTGTCACGTCTGCGGGAACGGCGGCCAGCATTGACTGCTGCCTGCATCTGGTGCGTCAGGCCTGGGGAGCAGAAGTGGCCAACAGCGTAGCGCGTTTGCTGGTTGTGCCGCCCCATCGCCAGGGTGGGCAGCGGCAGTATGTAGAGCTGCCGGTTCAGAATACGCGTCGCGGGGATTATTTCACCGATGCGCTGGCCTGGGCGACGGAGAATCTTCAGCTCGCACTCACGCTGAATTGCGTGGCGGAGAAAGCCTGCATGAGCCGGCGCAGCTTTACCCGCCGTTTTCAGCAAACAACTGGGGAGAGTTTTTCGCGCTGGCTGCTTAACCAACGCATT
This sequence comes from Lelliottia nimipressuralis, assembly GCF_004402045.1. Classification (GTDB taxonomy): domain Bacteria; phylum Pseudomonadota; class Gammaproteobacteria; order Enterobacterales; family Enterobacteriaceae; genus Enterobacter; species Enterobacter chinensis. The sequence goes on from NZ_SOMG01000030.1 coordinate 811,273, forward strand.
ATCGTCGCGCAACGCTATCTCGAAAAAACTGACCAGCCGGTGGAGGATATTGCTGAGCGCGTCGGTTTTCCCTCGACAACCTCCTTGCGCCGCCACTTTAACAATCTGCTAAATACGTCTCCTTCCCGCTATCGACGCGAATTTCGCGGCCGATAGCGGTCTACGTTATTTCCCGTGAGTATCAAACCCCGCCATCACCGCCGTCAGTTCTGCCAGTGAAAAACCGTGCTTCGGATCGTCAACGCCCAGCCTAAAGCGCGTCTGCATCAGTTGATACAGCGCCGCAGCATCGGGAAGATGGATCTGCTCCTCTACATGGCCATTCTGCCAGTGGGTAAAGTTAAAGTTGGTCAGCGTCAGCTTGCCGCCGTCCGGCAGATGACGACACATCAGCAGATGATGGCGGAAATGCGACTGCGGCCAGTGCGCCGACCAGAAATTCCCCATCACGTAATCACTGAAATACTGCGTCGTCAGGTCAAAGTGGTACATCGACTGCCAGTGCTCGTGGTGACGGAACTGCAGCACCCAGTCGTTCCCCTCGCTCAGCAGACGGTAAAGCCCGTGGGGCGTCTCCTGTTCTTCGTTTGCGAGCAGACGAATCGGCGCCGTCAGCGTCTGGCCGCCAAACCCAACGTCGGCAATCCAGCGCTCACCGTTAAGTTCCACCAGCAGCAGTCGGTGCGTGCGCGGCGGCATCTGCGGCGGACTCGCCAATACCACGCGGCCCAGCACGCTACGTACCGTAAACCCGACTTCGCGCAATACGCGCTCAAACAGGCCGTTTTGCTCAAAGCAATATCCCCCCCGGCGGGCGGTCACCAGTTTGTCGACCAGGCACGAATCGTCAAGCTGGATTTCGCGCGGCAGGACAACATCAATATTCTCAAAGGGGACCGCGCAGTTGTGATGTAAATGCAGCGCGCGCAGGGTGCCGATATCAGCAGAAGCCGGTAGCTTCCAGCCGATGCGAGCAAAATAGGCAGTCAGAAAGGGGGACATGCATCAGGTTCCTTTAAAAGTGATGTTTTGTTTATAAACTAATTCTACGCGTTCACTTTGATTTCCGTGCTTTTTCTGCATACTCCATTATTTATGAGGAGAACCTATGAGCCACTTTCGCCCTGTTGAATTACGTCATGCCAGCCGTCTGCTGAACCACGGCCCCACCGTGCTGATTACCAGCCGGGATGAAACCCTGGACAGACGCAACGTGATGGCCGCCGCATGGTCAATGCCCGTCGAATTCGAGCCGCCGCGCATCGCCATTGTAGTGGATAAAAGCGCCTGGTCGCGCGAGCTGATCGAACGCAGCGGGAAGTTTGGCATCGTCATCCCCGGCGTGGCGGCGGCCAACTGGACCTACGCTGTGGGTAGCGTCAGCGGGCGCGATGAAGACAAATTCAACTGCTATGGGATCCCGGTCGTAAACGGTCCCGCACTCGGCCTGCCCGTCATTGAAGAAAAATGTCTGGCGTGGATGGAGTGTCGGTTATTACCCGCCACATCGGCGGCAGAAAAATACGATACGCTGTTTGGCGAAGTGGTATCGGCGGCGGCAGATGAACGCGCGTTTGTCGCCGGACGCTGGCAGTTTGACAGCGATAAGCTGAATACGCTGCATCACCTTGGGGCCGGGACGTTTGTGGCGAGTGGGAAGATGGTGAAGGCGCTGGATTGATTTCGTCAATTATATCCTACTGAAATATAAGTATTTTCCATGGCATTTTATGTTTACCACAACGAAGTAAAACGGAGGATATTTCTGGGTCTGCTGCATTAGCAATTTTCATTAAGGAAATATCGATGTCATGGAATAAAGATGGTGCAATCTCATATGCCCGATCGCACGCCCAATCGAAGAGCACAGGCAATTGTGCTCACTACGTCACCGAAGCAATAAGAGCCGGAGGAAGATTAAAAATCCCTAATACGCGTCTTGCAAAAGACATGGGGCTGACATTAGTCAACGCTGGCTTCCGCCTGGTATATGATCAACCGCATGCAGGCGACGTAGCCGTTATCCAGAATATTGTGGGCCACGATAGCGGACACGTTTGCATCTACGATGGCCAGCAGTGGATCAGCGATTTTGTACAACGCACCCTGTACCCAGGACAGGCTTACCGAAGCATACAACCCCATTACGAACTCTTCAGGCATGACTAATGAAAGCACTCTTCTTTTTTCTTTTCGCCCTGTCTCCGTTCGCCGTCGCTGATAGCATCTCTCCACCGGGGATGGCGGCGCTTAAATTCAATCAATGGTATATCGCGCAGTTGAATCAGGACAAACCGCCAGTCCTCAATCCGGACAGCATGAGTGACTACGTTACTTCAGAAACTATCGCAGCAATTAAAGAGATGTACTCTGGCGACAGTAACGAAAAAGACATGCCCGATGCGGATATGTTTATTAAATCGCAGGACTGGAATGAGGACTGGGATCGGATAACAGTGTTGCATTCTGATTTTGATGCCGTTTGCACAAACGTGTATATCGCGTTTGGTAAAAAGCAGGATCACGTTGTTGCCGATTGTCTCGTTGAGGAAAAAGGGAAATGGAAAGTTCGATCAGCCACGCTGATTAAATGACAACGTGATATGAAAGCCGCCTGTACCAGCGTAAAAAGCACGCGGTAGCCCAGCGGCTACCGCGTGCAATTAATTAACTACTTCGCACGCCGCGCAATAATCTCATCCGCAACATTCCGCGGGGCTTCCGCAAAATGATGAAATTCCATCGTGTACGTCGCGCGTCCCTGGGACATTGAGCGCAAAGTCGTGGCGTAACCAAACATCTCGGCCAGCGGCACATCAGCACGAATAATCTGGCTTCCGTACTGCTCTTCCATCCCCTGCACCATGCCGCGACGGGAGGAGAGATCGCCCATAATGTTGCCGGCGTACTCCTCTGGTGTTTCCACCTCCACGTGCATGATCGGCTCAAGAATCGCCGGATCCGCCCTGCGAGCGCCCTCTTTAAAGCCGTGGATCGCCGCCATGCGGAACGCCATCTCCGAGGAGTCGACTTCATGATACGAACCAAACGTCAGCGTCGCTTTGACATCAACAACCGGATACCCCGCCAGCACGCCGCTGTTCATGGCTTCCCGCAGCCCTTTCTCAACGGACGGAATATACTCGCGCGGCACCACGCCGCCCTTGGTGGCATCTTCAAACGTAAAGCCACTGCCGGGTTCGGTCGGCTCAAGGCTCAGCACTACGTGACCGTACTGCCCTTTACCACCGGACTGACGGACAAATTTGCCTTCGATATCCTTCACCGCTTTACGCAAGGTTTCGCGGTAGGTTACCTGCGGGCGACCAATGTTCGCCTCGACGCCAAACTCACGCTTCATGCGGTCGACGATAATCTCAAGGTGTAGCTCACCCATCCCGGAGATAATGGTCTGGCCGGACTCTTCGTCAGTATGCAGGCGGAAAGACGGATCTTCCGCCGCAAGACGCTGCAGCGCGATCCCCATTTTCTCCTGATCGCCTTTCGTTTTCGGCTCGATCGCCAGCGAGATAACCGGATCCGGGAACTCCATCCGCTCAAGCGTGATCACCGCATTCGGGTCGGTTAAGGTATCCCCCGTGGTCACATCTTTCAGCCCAACGCAGGCCGCAATGTCCCCGGCGCGCAGTTCGTCCACCTCATGGCGATCGTTGGCATGCATCAGCACGATACGCCCGATACGCTCTTTCTTCCCTTTCACCGGGTTATACACCGCGTCGCCTTTGCGCAGCACGCCAGAGTAAACGCGGATAAAGGTTAGCTGCCCGACGTACGGATCGCTCATCAGCTTAAACGCCAGCGCGGAGAACGGCTCATCATCACTGGGATGGCGCTCGGCATGCTGCCCTTTTTCATCCACGCCATCAATCGCCGGCACGTCCAGCGGCGACGGCATCAGCTCAATGACCGCATCGAGCATGCGCTGCACGCCTTTGTTTTTAAACGCGCTGCCGCACAGCATCGGCTGGATTTCACCCGAGATAGTGCGAATACGCAGCCCTCTGATGATTTCCGCCTCCTCCAGATCGCCCGTCTCCAGGTATTTATCCATCAGATCGTCGCTGGCTTCCGCCGCCGCAGAGACCATTTTTTCCCGCCATTCCTGGGCGGTTTTCACTAAATCATCCGGCACGGGTGCGTAGGTGAACACCATGCCCTGGGTGGCATCGTCCCACAGAATGGTGCGCATCTTGATGAGATCCACCACGCCGGTGAAATGCTCTTCCGCGCCAACCGGAATCACAATCGGTACCGGATTTGCCTTCAGGCGCTCCTGCATCATCCGCACGACGCGGAAGAAATCGGCACCCGGACGGTCCATTTTGTTGACGAAGGCCAGACGCGGTACGTGATACTTATTCGCCTGACGCCAGACGGTTTCGGACTGAGGCTGCACGCCGCCAACGGAGTCATACACCATCACGGCACCGTCGAGTACGCGCATGGAACGTTCCACCTCAATGGTGAAATCCACGTGCCCAGGGGTATCGATGATGTTGATCCGGTGCGGTTCAAACCCTCTGTCCATACCCGGCCAGAAGCAGCTGACGGCCGCGGAGGTAATGGTGATCCCGCGCTCCTGCTCCTGCGCCATCCAGTCGGTGGTTGCCGCGCCATCGTGTACTTCGCCCAGCTTGTGGCTCATCCCGGTGTAAAACAGGATGCGCTCGGTGGTGGTCGTTTTACCGGCATCGATATGCGCGGAGATACCGATGTTGCGATAACGTTCGAGAGGGATGGGTCGGGGCATGATATTTCCTTAAGTCTTTATGACCTGTATGTGACGACCGGGATGGTCGCGTATTCGTTCGTTTGCTATAATAGTCCTATTGTACGAGTATTATCGAACTATTTTTTAGTAGTTGACCTATTGTTGATATAGCTCAATCTGACGTCATACGCAGGAAAACGATGATCCAAAACCATCCCGAAACTGAACAAATACTGCTGGAAAATGTGCTGTTTGCCCTCGGCAACCCGCTCCGGCTGTCGATTATTCGCCGGCTTGCCGACGGCAGCGAACTCAGCTGTAATGCGCTGCGCCCGGAAGATGTGGTGAAATCCACGATGACCCATCACTGGCGCGTGTTGCGCGACAGCGGGGTCATCTGGCAGCGTCCGCAGGGACGAGAAAATATGATTTCGTTGCGCAGAGAGGAGCTGGATGCCCGTTTTCCAGGGCTGATGGAAATACTTTTGCGGGCTAAATCATAAGGAGGGGCCTGGTTTCCCCCGATCATTGCTGTCAGCGATATAATAGAAAACGCCCCGTCAACATTTGAGGGGCATCACGTCAGCCATGGGATTTATCTTACGTGCATACGATATTCAATCATGCCGCTTTTTCTCGCAACCCAGTCATACAATCGTTGCCCGCGGTAATTCGCTTCATGCGTATGCCAGTAAAGATGAGCGGCATGGTGTTTTCTTGCTTCTCGCTGAACATATTCTATTAACTGTTTGCCAATGTGTTTGCCCCTGACAGCATCGCAAACATATAAATCTTCGAGGTAACAGTAATCGCTCTCAGCCCAGGTCGAGCGGTGAAAAAGGTAATGAGCAAAACCCACTATCTCACCATTAAGTCTCGCCACCACACAGAATAGCGGTTCAACGGGGCTGAAAAATCGTTGCCAGGTTCGTTGCGAAACAGCGCCTGAGAGATCGACCTGATAAAATTCCTGATATTTCCCCCACAGTGGCAACCAGCTTTCATAATCACCCTCCCGGACAGCCTCAATGGTCACAATCGTATTATTCATACCAGCCTCGTTGTTTATTCATGATTCATTCTGGATTCCTGCATATAGCACATCACGGCAGTCCTCCACGGTTTCGGGACGAGTGTATGCGCTAAATGGCACGGTGAGCCCCGCCAATTTTCGCAAATGAAGCAGACCAATTTTACCGTATTGTTTTAGAATGAAGGCCACACGAGGGAGAGTGGAAAAAAATGTTTAAGCACGCACAGCTTGAAACGGTTAAGGCATGGATAATTGATCCTTCAAACGGATCGCTGCCCCTTCATGAACGGATCCAGAGAGCGATACGGACTCTGATACTGGAAGGGATCTTATCTCACGGTAAGGCCCTCCCTGCTTCACGTGCGCTGGCTACCTCACTGAATGTTTCCCGGGATACGATTGAAGCAGCCTATTCCAGCCTGCATGCAGAAGGTTTTATTGAGCGACAAACGGGCAGAGGAAGCTTTGTCTCTTCCAGCGCGCGATGTTTAAAACCCCATTCCCGACAGCATCATCCAGCCGCAGAGAGACGAAAAGCAAACCTCAGCGCCCGTGGAAAGGTCATCTATGAAAGTGGCGGGATCCGCGAATTTTCTTCGCCCCGCCCGCTGGCGCCAGGTATCCCCGAGACCCGCATGTTTCCCATTCCAACCTGGGAGCGCCTTCAGCGGCAGGTCCTGAAGGAATATCAACACCGAATATTAGAGCAAAGTCCTCCGCAGGGCATGGAACGCCTGCGGAGAGCGATCGCGGAATACGTCAATCTTGAGCGCGGAACGCGAGCGAGGGCTGAACAGGTCATCATTCTGACAAGTTCTCAACAGGCGCTTGCTCTCTGTTCCCACGTGCTGATGGACGCCGGGGATGGCATTGTCATTGAAGATCCCTGCTATCAAGGGGCACACAAAGCGTTTAACGCTGCCGGACTGCAGCGTATTCCGGTTCCTCTTGACGATAAAGGCCTCTCTGTTGACGCACTGAATTCTCTGACCGAGCCTGCCAGAGCTATCTACCTTACGCCTTCTCATCAGTATCCTACCGGGGTGACGCTCTCTCTTGACCGACGACTGGCTGTCATTGACTGGGCAAATCGTCACTCCGCCTGGATCATTGAGGATGACTATGACAGTGAGTTTCACTACGAGGGAAAGCCTATGGCCTGTCTTCAGGGGCTTGATGCTTACAACCGGACGATTTATATCGGCACGTTCACCAAGTCCCTGTTTCCCGGGCTGCGTATTGCGTACATGATCGTTCCCTCAGAACTGACAGAGCCCCTGACCATGGCCAGGACATTAATGGACGGCCATACCGCTTCAATCACCCAACTGACGCTGGCTAAATTTTTGGAGGGAGGGCATTTTGGTGCCTATATTCGCAAGATGCGGAGCGTTTATGTTGCTCGTCGCGACAAACTGGCTAGCCTGATGGACGAGTATCTTTCTGATTATGTTGTGTACGTAACACCAACAGGTGGCATGCAGATGCCTTGTCACCTCAGGAACGGCATATCCGAGAAGGAGATTGCCGCCGCCGCCCGCCGCGCAAATGTTGATATATTAGGGCTTACCGGTTTATATGCGGGCAGCCCCGTAACCAGCGGTTTTTTAATGGGATTTGCCGCTTACACGGACAGGGAAATGGAAGACGCAGTAAAAAAAATGGCGGCAATTTTCCGTCTTGCTTAAGGAAATACTGTTGCAGGCGCGTCAGGCCCATTATTGCCGGGAGGTCATAGCACCTCCCGACCTCTCATCAGGACGCCTGCGTCGACGCGAATTTCTTCGCAATCATTTCAGCGTTGGGCTGTAATCCCCCCAGGCTCCACTGCTCAGGGTCGTGCTCATCAATCCGGATCCAGACCGAGCGCCGGAACTCCGGATCCCCTCTTCCCTCGATTTCCACCATTAAGTCCGTCATCCGGCGCAGCAGCTCGCTCTTCTGCTCGTCGTTCATGATCCCTTTAATCGTTTGTACATTCACAAAAGGCATTGTATTCTCCCTATCACCAAGGTCTAAAAATCATACTTAGGTTAGAAAGGAAAACATCCGGTGTCAAAAGATAAATCGTTGCCTTACCTCTCGCCCGAACTGTGCGGTCTGGCTGAAGGGGCCAAAATCGTGGGCGATCAATGGATTTTACTGATCCTGAGGGAGGCATTTTATGGGGTGACGCGCTTTGAAACCATGCGAAGCCATACCGGGATCACGAAACAGACGTTAGCGACGCGTTTAAAGCAGATGACGGAGCTGGGGTTGCTTTCCCGAATACCTTACCGGGAAGAAGGTGAACGGGAACGCTATGAATACCAGCTTACCGATAAAAGCCGCACCCTTGCCCCGGTGCTTCTGTCGCTGATGGAATGGGGGCACAAACATGTGTTACACACCGCGCCGCATTTAACCCTGGTGGACAGCGAAACGGGGGATCCGTTGCATATTGGCTACGTGAATACGCGGGGTCAGGAGGTGAAACAAAATCATGTTCACATTGTGCCGTCAACCAGGGGGTAAGCCCGGCGATGTCGCCCGGCTTACCCGCATCACGTTACATGATCCATCCCATCAGCAGCGTGGCAACGATCACCGTCGACGCGCCGCCGATGCGGGTGGCAATCTGTGCAAACGGCATGAGCGACATCCGGTTAGAGGCGGACAAAATGGCCACGTCCCCTGTCCCGCCCAGACCGCTGTGGCAGCAGGTCACAATAGCGGCTTCCACAGGATACATATTCAGACGCGACGCAATAAAGTAGCCGCTCAGCGCCATCGCAATCACGACCGAACCGCACACCACTACGTACCCCACCGAGAAGACCGACACCACGCTCTCGAGCGGCACATATAACATCCCGAGGCCGATCATCAGCGGCCAGACAAGCGCAGCCGAGACGAATTTATAGCAACTGTGCGCGCCCTGCTCCATGGACGCCGGGATAACCCTGAAGTATTTACACAAAACGGCAATCAGGATCATCAGCACCGGGCCGGGAATGTGGACCAGTTTTTCAAACAGCCCTCCGACGATGAAAAACGCGCACACCATCAGCAACCCGCCGCCCATCAGATGAAAATCCGTCTGTTGAGCACTTTGCGCCCCGGCAAACAGGCTAGCGTCTTCTTTGCTCCGCGTGAGCATACCGTTACCCGAAAGCGCGGGACGTTTCGCCCCGAGACGCGCCAGCGAGCCGGCACAAATTATGGCGAAGATATTTCCCACGACCGCAGCGGGTGCCAGCTGAGCAACGTAGACGTCCGGCGTTTGTCCCAGTATGGCCGAATAGGCCAGGGACAGGGGCAAAATCCCCTCGCCAATCCCGCCGCCAATAATCGGAACGATGATAAAGAAGAACGTGTGGTAAGGGGTATAACCAAACAGCGACCCCACAATGAGCCCGCTCAGCACAGCCATGAATGTTCCTGCCGCCAGCGGAACAAACATGCGCATCATCCCCTGGATCAGCAGCACCCGGTTCATTCCCAGAATACTGCCGACCACCAGGCAAGCGATGACGAAATAGAGCAGATTCGCCTCTTTCATCAGCAGATGCACCGTACCAAGGGTATGTTTGTCGAAGACGCCAAAATAGACCAGCACGGAGGGCACCATCAGGCACAGAATTGCCGGACCGCCGATATCCTTCAGCAGGGGGATTTGACGCCCCACTTTGGCAAACGCGAAACCGAGGGTCATGATGACCGCAAGTCCACCAATCATATTTTTCGGCAGCAGCCCTGCCCAGGCGGACGTCGCCACAATGGCGGCAATCCCGACAAACAGCATCAGCGGGACCGCGCCAACCTCGGTATTGTTGAGTCCAAAGGCGAAACGCGAGGTCGGCAGCGCAGAAGTCGGTACAGGATTATCTTTCATATAATCACCTGAAAATTGTGTTCGGATATGCAGAGAAAGGAATAAACTGGAACTATTCCTGATACGAATAAATGTTCTTAAATACAAATAATGACTTAGATGGCCTTTTCTAAAAACAGGCTCACTGTGAAATTATCACGGGCTTATCAGGAGAAATGTGAACAATACTCCCCTTTCTCTTTAAATAACTTAATTCACCATTAAGTAACTAAAGTTATTTATGGCTGCTAATGTCGTTTTCTTGCGTCTTATCAATTTTTAACGAAAGTATTACTTATCCAACTAATGCAATCTTTTTGAAATTAATAAAACCAGAGAGAGTGTGACCCTTGTCACTCCTGCCCTGCTATCTAACCGCTAGATTAGCGCTGCAACAAAACACATAAAATACCCTACAGGAAATACTATGCCTTCATTACTATTACAGTCACTGTTTCCGCTCGTCTTTATCATGTTACTTGGATGGCTAAGTGGAAAGCTGGGATATTCCCGGCGTGAAGATGCAAACGTCATGGCAACCGTGGTGATTCGTTTTGCCCTGCCTTTCCATCTTTTTATTGGTGCATTGCATACCGATCCCAATAAAATTAAAAACCTGACGTTTATGGCCGTTTTGGTTGTCGGTTTAATGGGGTCTTATTTACTGACGTTATTTATTTCACGCTATGTTTTTCGCCACGATATCAAAACCAGCGCCATTCAGTCTCTGGTTTGCGCCTTTCCTGATATGGCCTACTTCGGCGCGCCGGTTCTGGCGGTATTGATTGGGCCAGAAGGTTTTATCGGCGTCCTGATTGGCAATATTATCACGAGCGTTATCATGATCCCTCTGACTATCGTCCTGATTCGTATGGGGGATAAAAACGGTCATGACGGCCTGGAGGCACTACACCCGGGCACGATGATTGTGCAGAATCTTATCAAAGCGGCACGTAATCCTATCGTCTGGATACCGGTCTCCGGCGTGCTGCTCAGTCTGGCCGGCGTGCAGATCCCGTCTATTCTCAGCATGCCCATTGAGATGGTGGGTAAGGTTTCAGGCGGACTTTCCCTGTTTGCCCTCGGCCTGCTGTTTTACGGTGAGCGTCCAAAGCTGAATGTGCAGACCTTTACCAATATCAGTATTAAAAACCTTATTCAGCCGGCGATGATGGCCGCCGCAGGGCTCGCCTTTGGCCTTAGCCATACCCTACTGCAGCAGGTTGTTATTATTGGCGCGACGCCTTCCGCTATCGCCGCGGGCATGTTTGCGTTACGCAGTGATACCTATATTGATACTGCTTCCTCATCCATCTTAATTGGTACTGCCGTCGGGGTCGTGACCGAAGGCATTATGATCTATTTCATCTCTTAATCTGTTTTATTTAAAAAATTCAGGAGTTAACTATGTCTCGCAAAGAAGTGTTGTATACGCCCTATAACGGAGCCGTACTGCTGGAGAATCCGTTATTAAATAAAGGACTCGCTTTCATTAAAGAAGAGCGGGATAATTTTAATTTGCATGGGCTATTACCGCACAACGTTGAAACGATTGAAGAACAAACCGAACGCGCCTGGGTGCAGTTCTGCCATTTTAAAAGCGATATTTCCCGTCATGTTTATCTGCGCAATATTCAGGATACCAATGAAACCCTCTTTTATAACCTCCTGCGTTTGCATCTGAAAGAGACGTTACCGATTATCTATACCCCGACCGTGGGTGAAGCCTGCGAGCATTTCTCCACCATTTATCGCCGCGCTCGCGGGTTATTTATTTCATGGCCTAACCGCCATCGTATTGATGAGATGCTGCAAAGTTTCTCGCGCAACGACATTCGCGTGATTGTGGTGACGGACGGGGAGCGTATTTTAGGTCTTGGCGATCAGGGTATCGGCGGAATGGGCATTCCGATTGGTAAGCTGTCGCTGTATACCGCCTGCGGGGGGATCCATCCGGCCTCTACCCTCCCGATCATGCTGGATGTCGGTACCAATAATCAGCAGCACCTGGACGACCCGATGTACATGGGCTGGCGTCATCCGCGCATCAGCGACGATCAGTACGCTGAGTTTATGGATATGTTTGTCAGCACCGTCAAAGCGCGCTGGCCAAATGTTCTCCTGCAATTTGAAGACTTTGCCCAGAAAAACGCCACCAGACTGCTCCAGCGCTACCGCGACCAGCTGTGCTGCTTTAATGATGACATCCAGGGGACGGCAGCCGTCACCGCAGGTACGCTTATTGCCGCGGCCCATGCGGCGGGCACGCGCATTCGCGATCAGCGCGTAGTCTTCCTGGGCAGCGGCTCCGCCGGCTGCGGAATTGCAGAAAAAATTGTGGCGCTGATGGTGGATGATGGCCTGACCGAGTCCGAAGCCCGCAGCCGGATCTTTATGGTCGACCGCTTCGGTCTGCTGACCGACGACATGACCAACCTGCTCGATTTCCAGAAAAACCTGCTTACCGCGCGCGACGCCATTAGCCGCTGGCAGGTAGAGGCGAAGAATATTTCCCTGCTGGACGTGGTGAAGAATGCGCATCCAACGGTGATGATTGGCGTTTCAGGCCAGCCGGGGCTGTTCAGCGAAGAGATTGTCAAAGAGATGCATCGCCACTGCCCGCGCCCGATTATCATGCCGCTCTCGAACCCGACTTCTCGCGCAGAGGCACAGCCGCAGGATCTTATCGCCTGGACCCAGGGCGCCGCGCTGGTAGCCACCGGCAGCCCGTTTGCTCCGGTATTCTGGGAGAATGCGCAGTATGAGATAGCACAGTGTAACAACGCCTATATTTTCCCGGGGCTGGGATTAGGGGTTCTGGCCTGTGACGCGCGCCGGGTAACCGAAGAAATGTTAATGGCAGCAAGCCGCAGTCTGGCCGCGCAGTCGCCACTGGTCACCACGGAAAAAGGTGGATTGCTGCCGCCGGTTGATCGTATTGAAACGGTGTCACGCCAGATAGCCGTCGCCGTCGCACGGGCCGCAATTGCTCAGGGGGTTGCCCCGGCGATAGATGATGAGATGTTGATGGCGCGCATTGAGAAGACCTGGTGGCAGGCAACCTATGCGCCTTACCGCCGATCCGCGCTGTAGCTTCGGTCATGCCCTCACCGCGCGGTGAGGGCCTTTGTGCTGTTTTAGTGCTGTACGCCCGAGCGGTCAGAAAAATCGTCGACGGACAGAATATCAACCCGCGGTGCCACCTGTTTGCGACGGGCATAGCGGTCAGGCTGGCCGTCAGGACGCGTTTTAAAGCGGCGGTGCAGCCACATATACTGTTCTGGTGCCATCCGTACCGCTTGCTCAATCGCCCTGTTCATTTGCGTCGCAACGGATTCTTTATCTCCCCCCTGCAGCGCTTCACCGATATCCTCCAGAATAATCAGTTCGTAACCTGTGCCATCCGCCCTGCGTCGCGGTACGAAGGGGATAACGGCAGGCCGTGCGCTCTTGACCAGCATATAGCTTCCCGCCGTCGTGGCGGCATCCGGTACCGCAAAAAACGGCACAAAGACGCTATTGGTTTTGCCATAGTCATGGTCCGGGGCGTACCACAAAATTTCATTCTGCTTCAGCGAGCGGATCATGCCTTTTAAATCATGGCGGTCGAGCATGGTTTTATTGGAACGCAGGCGCCCGCGCGTCTGCAGCCAGTCCAGCAGCGCATTATTGTTAGGACGATACACCCCAATGCCGGGGTTAAGCATGCCAAAGATCCGCGCGCCCAGCTCAAGGGTGAGAAAATGCATGCCAACGAGCACCACGCCATTGCCTTTCGCCCGCGCTTTTTCCATGTGCTCATAACCCACTACGGTGTAGCATTTCCGCACCCGCCACGCAGGCCAGAACCACGCCATCCCGGTTTCGATCACCCCCATTCCTACCGATTCGAAATTACGCTGCAGCAACGTCTCGCGCTCGTCCTCACTCATCTTAGGAAAGCACAACTCAAGGTTGCGACGGGCAATCTCGACGCGGCGAGGGAGCAGGCGCATCGCCAGCCGCCCAAGGCTGTGGCCGATTCGGAACAACAGCGGATAAGGTAGCAGCATAATGAGCCACAGCGCGGCAATGCCGGCCCAACTGAGCCAGTAACGGGGGTGAAGAAAGGCAAGTGAAAACCGGGGTAATTTTGTCATCAGAAAATTATCCTTTAACGTGTCTGTCCTTAACTGATTCTGGTGAAGATTTTTCCTAAGGATTTATGAAATGTCATGCAGAAACGTGAAGTGTAACGGATAAGACAAAACTCATTTTTATCGATTTTTGCGAAAAACGGGAAGACAAGGCGGGGAAAACCGGGGAGTGCGGATCCGCTCCCCGGCAAAAGATCTTACATTGAATAGCCGGGCTTCTTAATAAGCTCGTCCAGCTTCGGTCCTATTTCGGTATCCCAGACCTGCGCTTTCCAGTCCTCCTGGTTCACCTGGTTCAACGCCACCGACACGGAACTGTCTTTGCTGTTGAAATGGCGAATAATCACCTCGGCAATATCCGCCGCCAGGGCGGTTTTTTGTTCGTCGTTCAAATCACGGGGAAAACATTTGATATCTACGTGTGGCATATGCAGGCTTCCAGTTGTGAGTCAGAGCTCCACGTTATCAGATAATATCGTTGGCCTTTAACACCTTGTGCAGTTCCGGCAGCTGGCATACGGTGTCCGCGATGGCCGTCAGTTTCGGCGTATTGGCCGCAAACCAGGCGTGACGGGGACCCCAGGTGCGCGCCACCGCAATGTACACATCCAACAGCGTCAGCCGTTCTCCCAGCGCAAACGGGGTAGCCTTGAGCCGATCTTCGAACCACAAATAGAGAGATTTCCGGTATTCGATGCAGTTTTTCTGCAGCTGCTCCGGCGCATCCGGCACCCAGCGTTCGGGATAGTCTGCGTATGTAAACGTGGGATAGACGTTCGCCACAAACCAGATGAGCAAACGTTGAAACTGCTGACGTTCGGCCTGCCCTACGGGCGGGGCGAGATCGGGACATCTGTCGAGCACCATCAGGGCAATCGCTGCCGTTTCGGTCATGATGACGCCATTTTCCAGCTCCAGCGTGGGGACCTGGCACAGCGGGTTCAGCTTTTTCAACAGCTCACGCTGCGGACCGGGCTGGTCAAACCCGTCCACGTTGATAAATTGATAAGGGATATCAGCCAGGGTTAGCATCACTTCACTGATTGCCGAGCCCCAGCCGGGTACGCCATAGAGTTTAATCATGTTGCCCCCTGAGGGTAAGGGATGAAAACCCTAAGTGTAGAGCACCATTAGTAGGTTATCCCAGGCGGGTTGACATCCGATTGCGCCACCGCTTCGCCCTGCTCTCCCCAGCGCGCCAGCACCTTCTGGTAATCTCCCCGCTTAATCGCACCGTTCAGCGCGGCCTGCAGCGCGTACACCAGCTTATTGCCTTTTTTGGTGGTCGTCGCGACATAGGCTTTTTTCGGCCCTAAACCGACCACGCGGGTTTTGCCGGTGAGCGCCGCTTTATAGGCTGAGACCGACTGCGGCCCGAAGAACACATCCGCCCTGCCGGACTGAATATAGAGATTGCCCGAGGCATCGTCGAGGAGATAGACCGGCAGCGCAGGCGCCCGCCCTGCCTTTTGGTTCTCTTCGTTCCAGCCCAGCAGGATACGTTCCTGATTGGTGCCAGAGCCGACAATCACCTTTTTTCCCGCCAGATCTTCCGCGTTTTTAATAGACTGCACATCACTGGTGGATTTCACCGAAAACGCGAGTGAATCAACACGGTAGGTCGCAAAATCGAACTTCTCTTTACGCTGTTCGGTCACCGCAATGTTCACCAGCGCCACGTCGTAGCGCCCGGAGGCGATCCCCAGCGGCCAGTCTTCCCACGCCGTCGGCACCAGTTTCAGCTTCAGCCCCAGGCTGCCCGCCAGCAGGCGGGCGATATCCGGGTCGCTGCCAATCCGCGTCCGGTTATCGCTGGCCAGCAGCGCCAGCGGCGGAGAGTTCAGCGCCGAAATGGCGACCGTCAGCGTCCCCGGTTCAACAAACTTATAGTTCGCGGGGATCTTCGCCACCGCCTGAGGATCGACCGTCACCGGCAGCGGCTGCTCGTTGGCTTTTAAATCAATGCTGGCGTGGCTGGCGGCTGAGAAGATCAGCCCCGCCAGAAGTCCGTATTTCATCTTCGCTCCTTACAGCACTTTCGACAGGAACTGACGCGTTCGCGGGTGTGACGGTCGGTTTAACACCTCGTCACTGCTGCCCTGTTCCACAATTTTTCCGTCGACCATAAACACCACCTGATCCGCCACTTCCCGGGCAAAGCCGATCTCATGGGTGACCACCACCAGCGTGGTGCCGGACCGGGCCAGTTTTTTGATCACATCCAGCACTTCCCCCACCAGCTCTGGATCCAATGCCGAGGTAGGTTCATCAAACAGCATCACGCGCGGTCGCAGCGCCAGCGCGCGGGCAATGGCAATGCGCTGCTGCTGGCCGCCGGAAAGATGGCGGGACCAGGCGTCTGCTTTATCCCGCAGCCCAACCACGTCCAGCAGGCTGTACGCCCTTTCCAGCGCCTCTTTTTTGCTGAGCTTTTTATGCGCGATCGGTGCCTCTATCAGGTTTTCCAGCACCGTGAGGTGCGGAAAGAGGTTGAAGTTCTGGAACACATAGCCCACGTTCACGCGCTGCTTGAGGATCTCCTTCTCTTTCAGCTCGTAGAGCCGGTCGCCCTGACGGCGATAGCCAATGTAATCGCCGTCAATCTGGATAAAACCTTCGTCGACGCGCTCCAGGTGGTTAATGGTGCGCAGCAGCGTCGATTTGCCCGAGCCGGACGGCCCGAGGATCACCGTCACCGAACCGGGCGGGATCTCAAGCGTGACGTTGTCGAGCGCCTTATGGCGGCCAAAAAATTTACTGACGCCGGTAATCGAAATGTGTCCTTCAGGAGAGGCTTGCATGGACGGGCTCCTGTGCTGGTGCGGTGGTGACGGAACGGCTACGACGTGTAGCGCGGTTCTGATTAACGGCAGAGCGGCGTTCGCTGCGGGCGAGCGCGCGTTCGACACCGTACTGGATAGCGGACAAGACGGTGGTAATCACCAGGTACCAGGCGGCTCCAACCATCAACAGCGGGATCACCTCCTGCGTGCGGTTGTAGATCATCTGGATGGTGTAAAACAGCTCCGGCATCGCCAGGACGTAGACCATCGCCGTGCCCTTGGCGAGGCTGATGATTTCATTGAACCCCGAAGGCAGAATAGTGCGCAGCGCCTGCGGCAAAATGATGCGCACCGTGCGGCGCCAGGCCGGCAGGCCGAGCGCGGCGGCGGCCTCATACTGTCCGTGGTCGACCCCGAGGAATCCGCCGCGAATTATCTCGGCGGTATAGGCGCTCTGCACAAGGGTAAGACCCACCACGGCGGTGGAGAACTGCCCCAGCACGTTGATGGTTTCAAAACTGCCCCAGGTGATGCTGGTGAACGGCACGCCAAGCGAGAGCGTGTCGTAGAGATAGGAAAAGTTGTACAGGATGATCAGCACCACGATCAGCGGCAGCGACCGGAACAGCCAGATGTAAGCCCACGCCAGGCTGCTCAACAGCCAGGACGAAGAGAGTCTCGCCAGGGCCAGCATGCCGCCAATCACCACGCTCAGCGCGGTACCAATCAGCGTCAGCAGCAGGGTCTGACCGACACCTTCGAGGATCACCGGGTCAAAGAACCAGCGGGCGAACACCGCCCACTCCCAGCGCGGGTTAAAGGCCACCGACTGGATCACGACCGCCAGGACAAACAGCGCCACCGCGGCGCCGACGGCCCGCAGCGGATATCGCGCCGGGACCACCTTAATGGTTTCAACGTTGCTCATCGTCGTTCCTCATGCGGTTTGACTGAACGCTTCGCGTACCAGCGTTTTGATGAAACGCAGCCGGCCGTCAAACGGCGGCTGGCTATACTCTTCCGGATCCCGGTTCAGATCGAACTGCGGCTGATAGCCCTGGCTGAGATAGAGCCTTACTGCCTCCGGCTGACGAAAACCGGTTGTCAGGTAGATCTGGCTATACCCTGCCAGCACTGCCCTGCGCTCCAGCTCCTGCACCACGCGCCCGGCAAGCCCCTGCTGGCGCAGGGATTTGTTGGTCCAGATACGTTTAATCTCTGCGGTTCGCTCGTCAAAGGGCTTGTAGGCGCCGGTAGCGATGATTTCACCATCGCGTTCCAGGACGATAAACAGCCCCTGCGGCGCCAGATACCATTCCGTCAGCTCGACTTCCGCGTCCTTAGAGAAGTAGTCCCCGTAACGGGCCGCATATTCACCGAACAGCCCCTCGATAATGGGCTGGAGTTCGGCATCTTCCGGCGAAACATCACGAAATTGTTCGCTCATCACGCCTCCTTAATCACCCAGGCCAGCCGGGTTCACTTCTGAATTCGGGATGCGCTCAACCCCTTCTCCCCAGCGGTTCAGCACTTTGTCGTAATCGCCGCTTTTGATAGCACCGTTCAGCGCGGTTTGTACCGGCTCGACCAGGCCGCTGCCTTTTTTCAACGTTACCGCAATGTGCGCCGCCTTCGGCCAGCCGCCGTCGACGCTGCCGACCAGCTTGGTTTTACCTGTCAGCGCCGCTTTCCACGCGCCAATCACGTTCGGGCCAAAGTAGGCGTCCGCGCGCCCGGACTGCAGCGCCAGGGTTTGTGCCGCATCGTCTTTGGTGTAGATCGGGGTAAAGGGTTTCAGCCCCTTCTTCAGGTTTTCGGCATTCCATGCCAGCAGAATGGCTTCCTGATTGGTGCCGGAACCCACAATAATCCGCAGCCCGGCGATGTCCTCCGCCTTCTGAAGCGAGGTAATCGGGCTGGTGGATTTCACGTAGAAACCGAGAGAGTCCTTACGGTAGGTGGCAAAATCAAACTTCTGTTTGCGTTCTTTGGTGACGGTGATATTGCTGATGGCCGCATCGTATTTCCCGGATGCCACGCCCAGCGGCCAGTCTTCCCAGGAGGTTGGCACCACGTTCAGCTCCAGCCCGAGACTGTCTGCCACCAGTCGGGCGACGTCGACCTCGCTTCCCAACAGCGTTTTGTTGTCATCGGAGAAGACCGTCAGCGGCGGAGAGTTAAGCGCGGCTACCGCCACGGTAAATTTCCCCGGCACGGCAAAGCGATAATCTTTCGGCAGCTGTGCGATGGCATCACCGTTTTTGGCGGTGTTGATCGGCGTTTTATTGGCCTCAATGCTCACGCCGGTGCCGTTAATATTCACATTCTCTGCCCAGACGGCAGGGGTAAAGGCCAGCGCGAGCGCCAGAATAAGCGATGTTTTCTGCATAGCGGTGTTCTCTTTTATTGTTGTGTGAAGGCGTTTTTCGGCTCGTCCAGGCCTAAGCTTTCGCGCAGCGTGGTGCCGGGGTATTCGGTGCGGAACAGGCCGCGAGCCTGTAACACGGGCACCACCTGGTCAACAAAGCGCGGGAAGGTGTCCGGCGTACCGCCCTGAATGATGAAGCCGTCTGCGGCATAGCCTTCGAACCAGGCCTGCAGACCATCTGCCACCTCTTCCGGCGTACCGGAAAAACGCGGGCGCGGCGACGCGGCTTCCAGCGCCACCTGACGCAGGGTTAAGTTGCGCTCGCGGGCGTTACGCTTGATTTCATCGGTGGTGCTGCGGAAGCTGTTTTTACCTAAGTCGCCGATATCCGGGAACGGTTCGTCGAGCGGATACTGGCTGAAATCATGATGTTCAAAATAACGCCCGAGGTAATTGAGGGCATCGTTAATCGACACCAGCGCCGCCGTGGTTTGATACTGGTTTTCCACGTCGTCGGCGTCTTTACCCACAATCACGCTGACGCCCTGGAAAATATGTAAATCAGAGGCACGGCGGCCGTGCGTTTCCAGCTGCTGCTTCACGTCGCGATAAAAGGCTTTTGCTTCCTCAACGGTTTCGTGATGGGTAAAAATGGCGTCGGCATGTTTCGCCGCCAGCTTTTTCCCGTCATCCGACGCGCCGGCCTGGAATACAATCGGACGCCCCTGTGGAGTACGGCCAATATTCAGCGGCCCGGCGACCTGGAAGAAATCACCGCGGTGATCCAGCGCGTGCAGTTTGGCCGGGTCAAAAAACTGACCGCTCTCTTTGTTGCGCACAAAGGCATCGCCTTCCCAGGAATCCCACAGCCCTTTCACCACGTCGAGATACTCATCGGCGATCCGGTAGCGCAGCGCGTGTTCAGGGTGTTTCTCGCGGGAAAAATTCTTCGCCGAACCTTCCAGCGGTGAGGTCACCACGTTCCAGCCCGCGCGGCCATTGCTCAGATGGTCGAGGCTGGCAAACTGTCGCGCCGTGGTAAAGGGCTCGCTGTAGGAGGTGGATAAAGTTCCCACCAGCCCCAGGCGCGAGGTAATGCTGGCGAGAGCGGATAATACCGTCAGCGGTTCAAACCGGTTTAAAAAATGCGGGATCGACTTTTCGTTAATATAAAGACCGTCGGCAACGAATAAGAAATCGAGTTTGCCCTCTTCCGCCTTTAACGCCGTCGCTTTGACGAAATCAAAATTGATGCTGGCATCGGCGACGGCCGCAGGGTGACGCCAGGCGGACATATTCCCGGATGCACCATGCAAAATGGTCCCGAGCCGCAGTTGACGATGTGCAGACATATTCACCTCTTCTGAATTAAACGTGTTGCAGGGCTTTTTCCGCAAGCTGTGCAAAATAGCGGGCAGCGGGCTCAATTAATGCTTCATCCGGGTTAAACGCCGGGTGATGTAAACCAAACGGGCTGTTGCTGCCAATGCTGACAAACGCGCCGGGAATGGACTGCAAATAGACCGCAAAATCTTCCCCGCCCATGTGCAGCTCCGCGTGCCGGGTTTCGTAACCGGCTTCCCGGGCAACCGAGGTGGCAAAATCGGCCCAGCGTTCGTCATTGACCAGCGCGGTAGGCCCGGCATACCAGGTGATATCGATCTGCGCGCTAAAGGCGCTGGCAAACCCGGCGGCAATTTCGCCCACGCGGGCCTTCACATTCTGCTGGACTTCCGTGCGATGGGTGCGCAGCGTGCCTTCCAGCTCGACGTTTTCCGGCAGCACGTTCCAGGTGTTGCCGCCTGCAATGCGCGTCACGCTCAGCACCACAGAATCCAGCGTATTGACGTTGCGGCTGGCGACGCTCTGCAGCGCCGTCACCAGCTGGCTCGCCAGCACGATGGCGTCGTTGCCTTCATGCGGACGGGCGGCGTGCGCGCCTTTGCCGGTTATGCGGATCACGAAGCGGTCGACGTTGGCATAGAACGGTCCGCCGCGGGTGGCGAACTCGCCGACCGGCAGGCCGGGCTCGTTATGCATACCGAAAATCGCGCTGACATCGCGCAAAGCCCCGGCCCGCACCATGCTCTTCGCGCCGCCAAAGTTCTCTTCGGCAGGCTGAAACAGAATACGCACTCGCCCATTGAGCGACGCTTCCCGCTCTTTCAGCTTTAGCACCGCGCCGAGGATCACGCTGGTGTGGATATCATGTCCGCAGGCGTGCATGACGCCAGCATGCTGAGAGCTAAACGGCACGCCGCTGCGCTCTTCAATCGGCAGGGCATCGATATCTGCCCGCAGCGCAATCAGCCTGCTGCCGGTGCCGATTTCCGCCACCAGCCCGGTTGGAAGGTCGTAAGGCAGGGGCGCAATGCCCGCGTTTGTCAGCCACTGGCGCAGTCGCGCCGTGGTTTCTACTTCCTGGCCCGACAGCTCCGGGTTCTGGTGCAGCTCGCGACGCCAGGCAATCAATTGTTCGCCAAAGCTCATACGGTAACCTCCCTGTTAAGACGCGCCTCGGCCAGCAAACGCAGGGACGCCACGCGCGTGGCACCATTTGCAACCGGGGTATCAATAATAAATTCGTCAATGCCCCACGTTTCATGGAGGGCGTTAAGGTGTTCGAGCACGAACTCCGCCGTACCCGCCAGCAGAGATTGCGCCCGACGCGCAATGCGCACCGGTTCACTGCCCGCCTGACGCGCAAAAGCGTAAGCCTGCTCTTCGCTGGCCACGGTGACGCGCTGTCCGTTGGCCAGCTCAACGCCCCACACTTCCACCTTCTGCGCCAGCGCTTCTGCTTCGGCCTGCGTCGGCGCGACAATCGCCTGCACCGCCACAATTGCCTCCCGGGTGCTGTTTTCACGCCAGGTGGCGATCACCTCACGCAGCAGGTCCGGATCGCCGTTCAGGTGCGCGGCAAAAACAAAGTGCCAGTCAAGCCGGGCGGCCAGCAGAGCGCTTTCGGTGCTTGCCCCCAGCAGGAAACCCTGCGCAGGTGACGGCGGCAGCGGCGTGGCAAGAACAGCTTCCTCTGTAGACTGATGTTCAGGACGGATCCAGCGATCGAGCTGAGCCAGCTGTTCGGCAAAGCTGCCCTTTTCCTGCTGATTCAGCCCCTGCTGCAGCGCGCGGGTTGAGAGCGGCAAGCCGCCGGGCGCTTTTCCGACGCCGAGATCCACGCGACCGGGGGCCAGCGCGGCCAGAACGTTGAAATTTTCGGCAACTTTATAAGGGCTGTAGTGCTGGAGCATCACGCCGCCGGAGCCAACGCGAATTCGTGAGGTTTGCCCGAGGATCCAGGCAATCAGCAGCTCCGGCGAGGGGCTGGCAAGCTGTGGGGTATTGTGGTGTTCGGCAATCCAGAAGCGGTGATAGCCCAGATTTTCTGCCTGCTGCGCCAGCGCCAGGGTACGCGCCAGTGCATCGGCAGCCGTTTCATTTTCAGCGATGGGGCTTTTATCCAGAATGCTGATTCGCCATGACATGTTGCGTTCTCGTTTGACTTAACATGTCGACATTATTAAAGGCGCATTTCACCACTGAGAAACAATTAATTTACATTTGGTTTGCCGGAAATCAGATATATAAAACCATGCTAAGAATAAGCCTTTAGGGAGGCAATCAGCGTTTTCACCTGCCCGCGGCGGGTAATGCGGACAAAGCGAATATGTGCGTAGCGCGGATCCTGCAGATCGGCTTCATAACGCGTGCGGTTGTTGCGCCAGGTTTTGATTGTCCAGATGATAATGGACTCTTTGCTCAGGAACGCGCGGCGGAAACTCTCTTTGTTCCCAGTTCCGGGCCAGAGTTCGTGCTGATGCCAGGCCCGTTTGATGGCCCTGGTGACGGCCTGCCAGAGGGTGCGGGTAAACCCGTAATCCACCCACACCACAACGTCGACATTGCGCCATTTAACAGGCCGCGTGCGGTTATAGTTACCGTCAAGGACCCAGTCTGGCGACGCATGCAGCGCCTGCTCCAGGTTTTCCTGAAACACATCGTCCGGCGTTCCCTGCCAGTCAGGTCGCCAGTAGAGCCTGTCCATCTCGATATAGGGAATCGCCAGCTCGGTCGCTATCTGCTTCGCCAGCGTGCTTTTCCCACTCCCGCTGGTTCCGATGACGTTAATTTTCACCTCAGCCTCATCCTGTTAACGAAAAACTGACCAAATAATAGCGTTTTCATCCTGTTAACGAAACGCTATTTCAGCATGGCAATTTTCCCGGGGAGGCGATCTCCCACTTTCAGTTTGGCTTATGTCATTTATTTACAGTAATTCGAAAAAACGCCCCTGAAAATATTTTCATTTTTATTACATTCAATGGAATTAACAAATTAAAAATAATGAACACCAGGTATTTCGGACAATCTAAATTTCAGGGAGAATAGGCAACAGACAGTTATAAAAATAATCACATTAATCTTACCTGAGCGTTTTTCGGGTGTTCTTTTTATTCTTGCACATCATCATGGAGTTACTCATGAAGCGTAACACTCCCGTTACACAAAACGAGTATTTGCTTAACGATGGTTCGACGCTAATGTCGACCACCGATACAAAAAGTCATATTACTTATGCCAATTCCGCTTTTATTGAAGCCAGCGGATATAAAGAAGAGCATCTTCTGGGTGAACCGCATAACCTCATCCGCCATCCCGACATGCCTGCCGAGGCGTTCGGGGACATGTGGTTTACCCTACAACAAGGTGGAACCTGGACGGGGATGGTGAAAAACCGTCGTCATGATGGCGATCACTACTGGGTACGGGCTAACGTGACGCCGGTCTGGCAGGATGAAACTCTGACGGGCTATATTTCCGTGCGAAATATCCCTTCACGGGAAGAGATCGCGGCCAGTGAAAAACTGTATGAGAAAGTACGTAATAACGAATTAAAACATTACCGTTTTTATAAGGGACTGTTAGTTCGACGCGGTTTATTTTCTTTTATGTCGCTTTTTAAATGTCTTAGCACTGGCAAACGAATCCATCTCGGTATTGCGGCGACAGCGTTACTCTCCTGTCTGGCGGTATATTTATTCTCTGATAGTCGCGTTCAGGCCGGCAGTCTGGTACTGCTGTTTTCTGCCCTCGCCTGTTATCTTCATGCGCAGATCGCCCGGCCGGTAAAATCCATCGTGCAACAGATGCAGCGTGTGGTTTCAGGGCGTAAAACAACCTATTACCATTTTGACAGGATCGATGACGTCGGGCTGATGATGCGCCTGGTGAATCAGTCTGGTTTAAACCTCAATTCGCTGGTGGACGACGTCGGGGCGCAAATCAGCGGTATTAGCACCATCAGCCAGCAGGTCGCGAAAGAAGGTGCAGCGCTGCAGACGCGTTCAGAAGAGACTGCAGACTTTCTGCAGCAAACCGCATCTGCGGTAGAAGAGATCGCCAGCGCGGTGCAGCAGACGGCGGAAACCGCGAAAGAAGCCATCGAGATGGCGGATCGCACCCGCGCCAGCGCCCGCTGCGGTGAAGCGATGATGAAAGAGACCATCGGTATGATGCAGTCCGTATCGCAGGATAATAGCCAGATCGTCGATATTATCAGCGTTATCGATCGTATTGCCTTTCAGACCAATATTCTTGCGCTGAATGCTGCCGTTGAAGCGGCACGCGCCGGTGAAGCCGGACGCGGATTTGCCGTGGTGGCGGCTGAGGTGCGCAATCTCGCGCAGCACTCGGCGACGGCGGCGAAAGAGATCAAAGCGCTGATTGAGAAAAACGTTGCCAGCGTCAACGCGGGCGTAGAGAAGGTGGAACAGACCGAAACGCAGCTGACGGTCATGATCGACAACGTTCTGCAGGTCTCCTCCCTTATTAAGGAGATCGGCCACGCCACGCAGGAGCAAACCCAGGCGCTGACGCTCATTAACGCATCCATCTCCCGTATCGGCGCAATGACCCAAAACAATACGGGAATGGTGGATAACGTCACTCACGCCGCAAATCACCTGACGCAGCGCACGACGCGCCTGCAGCAGGCGATTGCCGTTTTTGGCGGTTAGCCGTTCTGTTTTTTGAAGCCTGGCGTCTATTTTTGTGAGTTATCGCAGAGCCATCGCCAGTCTGTTACCGCTTTCAGGTTACAGGCGGATGCTCTGCGGCAGTCAAAATCTTTACCACCTGGTAATTATTAAGCGAATCTGATGATTTAATAATCAACCCCGCGATTGTTTTGTCTAAAAACTCACCATGATTCAGCGTGTTGTGATCGCCGTCTGCTCTGACCACACGATTTCCTTCGACGCACATCACTTTCGGCACGGTTAAATTTTGCGTCGCTTATGAATTGCAGGTAGGATGCCTCGCCATGTTCGCCTTATCCATACGCAGAATGACTGGGAAGGCGACATGTGTTTGCGCAGACGCAATCGTTTGTATTGCTTTCTGCCAGGCAGGACTATCACGATAATGGTTCAGACAGGCAAACAGGTAACTCAATGAAAACAAGCAATAAAAGCGCAGCCGATCATCATGCTGCTAAACGTCGCTGGTTGAACTCCCACGAAGAGGGCTACCACAAAGCGATGGGCAACCGTCAGGTTCAAATGATCGCCATCGGCGGCGCTATCGGAACGGGTCTGTTTTTAGGTGCGGGTGCACGTCTGCAGATGGCTGGCCCGGCTCTCGCCCTGGTCTATCTGGTGTGCGGGATCTTCTCTTTCTTCATACTACGCGCGCTGGGCGAACTGGTACTGCATCGTCCTTCCAGCGGAAGCTTCGTCTCTTATGCCCGTGAATTCCTTGGTGAAAAAGCGGCCTACGTTGCGGGCTGGATGTACTTCGTCAACTGGGCGATGACCGGTATCGTCGATATCACCGCTGTTGCGCTATATATGCACTACTGGGGCGCGTTTGGCGATGTGCCGCAGTGGGTCTTTGCACTTGGTGCGCTGGCGATTGTCGGCACCATGAACATGATCGGCGTGAAGTGGTTCGCGGAGATGGAGTTCTGGTTTGCGCTGGTAAAAGTGCTGGCCATCGTGGTGTTCCTGGTCGTGGGTACCGTCTTCCTCGGCAGCGGTAAGCCGCTGGATGGCAATGCCACTGGCTTCCATCTGATAACCGATAACGGCGGCTTCTTCCCGCACGGTCTGCTGCCTGCGCTGGTGCTGGTTCAGGGCGTCGTGTTCGCCTTTGCCTCCATCGAACTGGTGGGTACCGCGGCAGGCGAATGTAAAGATCCGCAGACCATGGTGCCAAAAGCCATCAACAGCGTGATCTGGCGTATCGGTCTGTTCTACGTGGGTTCTGTGGTACTGCTGGTGCTGCTGCTGCCGTGGACCGCTTATCAGGCGGGTCAAAGTCCGTTCGTCACCTTCTTCTCTAAGCTGGGCGTACCTTATGTAGGCAGTATCATGAATATCGTGGTGCTGACGGCGGCGCTCTCCAGCCTGAACTCCGGCCTTTACTCTACCGGTCGTATCCTGCGCTCCATGTCCATGGGCGGTTCTGCGCCGAAGTTCATGTCGAAGATGAGCAAACAGCAGGTTCCTTACGCGGGTATTCTGGCGACGCTGGTGGTGTATGTCTTTGGCGTGTTCCTGAACTATCTGGTTCCGTCCCGGGTGTTTGAGATCGTGCTGAACGTTGCCGCGCTGGGCATTATCGCATCCTGGGCCTTTATCGTGGTCTGCCAGATGCGTCTGCGCAAAGCCATTAAAGAGGGCAAAGCCGCTGATGTGAGCTTCAAGATGCCGGGTGCACCGGTGACGTCATGGCTCACCCTGCTCTTCCTGTTCAGCGTGCTGGTGCTGATGGCGTTCGACTACCCGAACGGCACCTACACCATCGCGACCATTCCGCTGCTGGCCGTACTGCTGATTGCCGGCTGGTTTGGCGTGCGTAAACGCGTTCACGAAATCCACAGTACCGCGCCGGTTCATCCTGATGATGAAACGCACGACGCGCCGCTGGTAGAAGAGACCTCGCGTTAATAAAAAAGCCGGGTGGCGGCTTCGCCTTACCCGGCCTACATTTCACGGTTTTTAGGCCCGGCAGGCGGCAGCGCCACCGGGCAACCCCATACTAGAGCACAATACGAATCACATCGTCAGGCTGGGTGGCTTCCTGCTGGCGGGTGGATTTTTGTTTCACCGTCACGTACAGGGTTTTGCCATCCGCTGAGAGCGCCAGGCTGTTCGGGAAGACCGGCGTGTCGAAGGTTTTGGTGACCTTATACGATTTCGCGTCAATCACGCTCACTTTTCCAGCTTCACGGTGCGTCACATAGGCTTCATTGCGGGCCGGGTTAAACAGGACGGCCAGTGATTCCGGCGCGGCGATTTTCTCGATCACGCTGCCATCTTTCAGGCTTACGACCAATACTTCCGGCTGTTTTGAATCGGTCAGGAACGCGCGCTGACCGGCAGTGTCGAGGCTCAGATTCAGGTAGAAGTGCTCTTTCCCGTCATCCTGCACCTTTTTACGGCTGATAATTTTGTTGCTGGCCGTATCAATCGTCACCAGCTCGCCGTCCGCATTCGTGGTATAGAGACGTTTCGCCTGCGCGTCCAGCGCCAGGCCAGTGCCGTACGTACCGGTATTGGTAATGGTCTCTTTCAGCTTCAGCGTTGTGCCATCCACTACCCAAATCACGCTCTCTTTCGCTACGCCCGTGATGTAAACGGTGTGGGTGCTGTCGTCAGCTACCAGCTGGCGCGGCTGCAGCGGTTTGACGGTGTCACTACGCTGACGTCCATCCAGTACCAGTCGCCCTTTTACGTCACCCGTTTTTGCGTCAATGGCCGTTACCGCGCCGTTGAGGGTGTTACCGAACCACAGCGTCTGGCTCCCGCTGTCAAGAGTGGCACCAAAGGGTTTGAGATCGCTATGAATCGCCTGCGTTACGTCCAGCGTGACCGGATCGAGACGATAGACAACGCCACCCTTGTCGGTTTTACGGCTTTGCGACGTTGCAACCCACAGCGCATTCTCCTGCTGACTCACCGCCATTTCATACGCCCCTTTACCCACCGCTTTGCGCAGCACCTCTTCGGCGGCATGCACCTGGAACGTTCCGGCAAACAGTAAAGTGGCAGACAGCAGCGACACGCTCAGACGCGGCGAGTACAGATGACGTAAAGACATAACAATTCCTTTTCTTAAAAAGAGGGTTTTCTGCTGACATCACTTCCGGCAGGCAACGTCATGGCATCGCCTTTTGATAATGAGAATAATAATCATTAATCAAGAAAATGTGGAGTTTTTCTTTCCCGCTTCGCCTTTCATTAACGCAATGTGCGGTTATAGTTTTCAAAACATTTACAAAACCTTTAACATGTATGGACATGTTCCATTTGGTTCGTTTATACACCACAACCGGTTTTATTCATGAAAATCATTTCTGCCCGTAAGGCTTCTCTCCCGCTGCTGCTGGTTCCCGTAATTTTTGCGCCGCTTAGCGCGATGAGCGCGGAAGAACAAACCATGATCGTCAGCGCCACGCCACAAACCGTATCGGAACTCGATACCCCGGCAGCGGTCAGCGTCGTTAATGGCGATGATATGCGCCAGGCCACGCCTCGCATCAACCTGTCTGAATCCCTCGGCAGCGTCCCGGGGCTGCAAATTCAGAACCGTCAGAACTATGCCCAGGATCTCCAGCTGTCGATGCGCGGGTTTGGTGCCCGCTCAACCTTCGGCGTGCGCGGTATCCGTATGTACGTCGACGGTATTCCGGCCACCATGCCGGACGGACAGGGCCAGACCTCCAATATCGATCTCTCCAGCGTGGAGAGCGTCGAAGTGCTGCGCGGTCCCTTCTCTGCCCTGTACGGCAACGCCTCTGGCGGCGTGATTAACATCAATACCCAGACCGGGCAGCAGCCGCCGACCATTGAAGCCAGCAGCTATTACGGCAGTTACGGGACCTGGCGCTACGGCATGAAAGCCACCGGCGCGATGGGTGATGGCACCCACGCGGGCGATGTGGATTACACCGTTTCTACCACCCGCTTCACCACCAAAGGTTTTCGCGACCACAGCGGCGCGCGTAAGAACCTTGCCAACGCCAAACTGGGCGTGCGGATTGATGACGTCAGCAAGCTGACGCTTATCTTTAACAGCGTGGACATGAAGGCCAACGACCCGGGCGGACTGGACTATCAGGAGTGGCGGGACAACCCGCGCCAGTCTCCGCGTGGCGATCAGTACAACACGCGTAAGACCATCAAACAGACCCAGGCCGGTCTGCGCTACGACCGCCAGCTCAGCGCGCAGGACGATCTTAGCGTAATGATGTACGCCGGTGAGCGTGAAATGACGCAGTACCAGTCGATTCCGTACCAGCCGCAGCTGAAACCCTCCCACTCCGGCGGGGTGATTGATATGCAGCGCCATTATCAGGGCATTGATACCCGCTGGACGCACCGTGGCGAGCTGCTGGTGCCGGTCACCTTTACCACCGGTCTGAACTACGAAAACCTGAGTGAAGATCGTCGCGGATACGAGAACTTCGTGATGAACAACGGCGTGCCGGATTACGGCGTAAAAGGTGACAAACGTCGAAACGAACGTAACCTGATGTGGAACGTCGATCCTTATCTGCAAACGAGCTGGCAGCTGACGCAGAAGCTGTCGGTGGATGCGGGGGTGCGCTACAGCTCGGTCTGGTTCGATTCCAACGATCGTTACGTTACGCCGGGCAATGGCGATGACAGCGGCGACGCAAGCTATCACAAATGGCTCCCGGCCGGTTCCGTGAAGTATGCCGTGACGAACGCGTGGAACCTGTACGCCGCCGCAGGGCGTGGCTTTGAAACGCCAACCATCAATGAACTCTCCTACCGTGCCGACAACCAGGGCGGTTTGAATATTGGCCTGAAGCCGTCCACCAACAACACCTATGAAGTGGGCAGCAAAACCCGCATCGGTAATGGCCTGCTGACCGCAGCCCTGTTCCGCACCGATACGGATGATGAGATCGTGGTGGATGCCAGTTCCGGCGGGCGTACCAGCTATAAAAATGCCGGAAAAACCCGTCGTCAGGGGGTGGACGTCTCCCTCGACCAGCAGTTTGCTGAGAACTGGAAGCTGAAGCTGGCGTGGACGTATCTGGACGCTACCTATCGCACCAACGTATGCAGAGACGCAGACTGCAACGGTAACCGTATGCCGGGCATCGCCCGCAACATGGGTTACGCTTCGTTTGGCTGGCAGCCTGAAGAAGGCTGGTACGCGGGCTCAGACGTGCGCTATATGAGCGATATCATGGCCGACGACGAGAATACGGCGAAAGCCCCGTCGTATACCGTGGTCGGGCTGAATACCGGGTATAAATTCAACTATGGCAACTGGGGCATGGACGTCTTTGGTCGCGTCGATAACCTGTTCGACAAAGAGTACGTCGGCTCAGTAATTGTCAACGAATCCAACGGGCGTTATTACGAACCTGCACCTGGCCGGAACTACGGCGTCGGGCTGTCGGTCTCTTATCGCTTCGAGTAAGCAAAAACAAAAGTTTATTTTATAAAGAAAATAACCCTCCTGATGGCATTAAACCATCAGGAGTTATTCACCAGATAAATAATTAGGTGCGGTATATAGTCGCTCTGTTAAATAATCTCTTAGTTAAAATATTGTCGCTGTAAAAGAGAATTCGCTTCATCAATCAACTGATCAATTGCCTTCTGGCAGGCATCAACATCTCTTCGCTCAAGGGCGGAAAGGAGTTCGTCATAGTGATACGTCGACGATTTGATGTCGTTAAGCTCCTGGTGCAGATAGTTCATACAAGGCCCGATGCGCACCCAGAGTTGTTCAATTAACGCGTTAAGCGTGGGCATTTCCGCATACTGATACAGCGTAAACCGGAAGACGCGATTCGCATGAAGCGCCTGCTGAACGTTTCCGTTGCGCATGGCTTCATGGAATACCTCTGACATTTTGCGCAATGCCTCCAGCTTGCCGTCTGACATATTCTGGCACGCGGCGGCGACCGCCATCGGCTCAAGTTGTTTTCGGATGGCGTTAATCTCGTTATACCGCTCCAGCGTCACCTCCGGAACCAGAAATGCCTGCGCTGGCGTGGCGTGTAACGCCCCTGATGACACCAGGCGCAAAAGCGCCTCGCGAACCGGGGTAATACTGGTTCCTAATTTATCGGCGATCTCTTTCGTAATCAGTCGTGCCCCAGGTTTGAGTGAGCCTGTAATTAACGCTCCTTTCAAACTGAGTTCAACTTGCATGGTAAGACTGATCCTTTGGGCTTTTTCTAAGTGATCCAAATCAAGCATGTTCAATTCCTGTAGCTAAAACTTAATGCTATTTTTAAACGCCAGTTTTAATAAAACGACGCTGGTCCGATATATCCTGTATCGTCATGCCTGGTGGTGGGAAGTACATAAAAACATCAAAAAAAGCAAAGTTTGTTTTTTATCGGTTTCGCGCTCATCCGTGATGAGGGCGCGAAATGCCATGTCCATTAATTAAAGACAATATATCGTATCTTCACAAATAAATATGGCGGGAAACCCCGCCATAGTGCTGTTTATTTATTGTCACTCGCGACGCGAATCACGACTTTGCCGAAGTTACGCCCTTCAAGCAAGCCAATCAGCGCCTCAGGCGCGTTCTCCAGCCCGTCCGTGACCTGTTCACGATAGTGAATTTTACCTTCCCGCACCCAGCGCCCCATCTCTTCCTGGAACTCTTCAATGCGGTGCCCGTAGTCCTGGCCGATAATAAAGCCCTGCATACGAATGCGTTTCTTCAGAATGGTCGCCATCAGGAGCGGCAGGCGATCCGGCCCTTCAGGCAGGCCCGTCGCATTGTAGCCGCTCACCAGACCACAAACCGGCACGCGGGCGGAGGTATTCAGCAGCGGCAGAACGGCATCAAACACTTTTCCGCCGACGTTTTCATAATAAACGTCGATCCCTTTCGGGCAGGCGTGCTTCAGCTGTTCGGCAAAATCCGCCGCGTGGTGGTCCAGACACAGGTCAAACCCGAGAACCTCAACGGCATGGCGGCATTTTTCAGCACCACCGGCGACGCCGACCACCCGGCAACCTTTGATTTTGCCGATCTGCCCAACGGTCGCGCCCACCGGGCCCGTCGCAGCGGCAACCACCAGCGTTTCACCCGCTTTGGGTTGCCCGATATCCAGCAGCCCCATATAGGCAGTAAAGCCTGGCATGCCCAGAATACCCAGCGCCCAGGAAGGATGAGACAGATTTTCGCCGAGCTTCACCAGGCCGCTGCCGTCTGAAAGTTCATACTCCTGCCAGCCGCCGTAGCCCAGCACCCACTCACCCGGTTTGAAATCGGGGTGACGGGATTGCTCAACGCGGCTGACCGTTCCCCCCACCATCACCGCACCCAGCTCTACCGGAGGCGAATAGGATGGCGCATCGCTCATGCGGCCCCGCATGTAAGGGTCCAGCGACAGCCAGACGGTACGAAGCAAAAGCTGCCCCTCAACAGGTGCTGGAACAGGCTGCGTTTCCAGACGAAAATTTTCCGCAACCGGCGCACCCTGTGGACGAGAGGCCAGTACCCAGCGGCGATTTTGCGAAACAGATTGATTCATCGGGATCTCCTTCTGGTACAAATGTCATTACAGCCTGGCTCACGATTGGCGTTATCGCATTAGCATTACGAGCCAGACTGGTTAAGCCGTACGACCAGATAGATACAGGTTTCATTCGTTTCGTTGATGAACCGGCAGTCATTTGGCGGCCCCAGCTCGAGACAGTCTCCGGCGTGCATCTCGTGACGCGTATCGCCCTCCTGAAACACCAGCTCACCGGACTGCAGCCAGATAAGCTGACGTGCCAGCGCATAAGAAGAGGCAGGCATTGGAACATCGCTGCCCGCAGGCAGTTCAACCTGAACAAGGTCGATGGGCAAATCGGTGCGGGGAGAAACATGGCGGCGGAGGTAGTGCGTCTGCGGGTCGCGCCAGACGGGCTGGTTTGCCAGGCGCAGCAGCTTGCCTTCCTGCATCTCGGCCCGGGCAATCAGCGTGGACATGCTGATGCCAAACGCCCCTGACAGGCGGGCAAGCAAGGTGGCTGTCGGGCTACTGTCCCCGCGCTCTATCTTGTGGATCATGGCGCGGGAGACGCCTGCCCGGTCAGCAAGCTCGCTCAGGGACCATCCGCGAGACTCGCGTTCAAGGCGAATTCTTGCGCTAATCCGTTGATTCATTGTGTCTGTTATGGTGTTCATGACGTCATACTATAGTGTATGAACGGCATTTCAATGGGCTTTTGATAACAAAAAAATATGGCTTATGCCGTAGCGATCGGGCGATGCAGTTGTGTAATATCGTAGCTACAACGTAATACTATAGTGAACAACACAGAGGTTTAATCATGATCGTTCGTCACGCCTGCAAAGAAGACTGCGCTGCGATAGGAGAGATCTACAACCACGCGGTGCTGCATACTGCCGCCATCTGGAACGATAAAACCGTTGATACCGACAACCGAATCGCCTGGTTTGAGGCGCGCACGCTCGCGGGTTACCCGGTTCTGGTGAGTGAAGAAGACGGCGCAATCACCGGCTACGCCTCTTTCGGCGACTGGCGCGCCTTCGATGGTTTTCGTCATACGGTAGAGCATTCAGTCTATGTCCACCCGGATCATCAGGGCAAAGGCATTGGCCGCACGTTGATGAAGGCGTTGATCATCGAAGCTCGTCAGATCGGCAAACATGTCATGGTGGCGGGAATTGAAGCGCAAAACCAGGCCTCGATTCATCTCCATGAAACGCTCGGTTTTGTGACAACGGGGCAAATGCCGCAGGTAGGAACCAAATTTGGCCGCTGGCTGGACTTAACGTTTATGCAGCTGCAGCTGGACGAGCGCAGCGACCCGGACGCCATCCCATGAATCAATCCCTGACGCTGGCGTTTCTGGTGGCAGCGGGGATCGGTCTGGTGGTGCAAAACACCTTAATGGTGCGCATCACCCAGTCCTCCTCCACTATTCTTATCGCGATGCTGCTGAATTCCCTGGTGGGCATTGTGCTGTTTGTCAGCATACTGCTGCTGAAACAGGGCCTCGCCGGGTTTAGCGAGCTGGGCGCAACAATACGCTGGTGGACGCTTATCCCGGGGCTGCTGGGGTCGTTTTTCGTGTTTGCCAGTATCAGTGGGTATCAGAACGTTGGCGCGGCGACGACCATCGCCGTGCTGGTGGCAAGCCAGCTCATCGGCGGGCTGGTGATGGACGTGCTGAGAAGTAATGGTATTCCGCTGCGCGCTTTGATCGGCCCGGTATGCGGCGCGGTGATGCTGGTCGTCGGTGCCTGGCTGGTGGCGCGACGCCAGTTTTGATCGCTAGAGGATTGAGCCACCTTTGGTCAACTGTTCGTGGCGCGCGTCCATCTCTTCTTTATGCTGCTTACCATGGTGCGAAATCGCGGTCCGCAGGCGCTGCTGCTGGATGTAGCGTTCATCGCGGCTCAGCTCAGCGTCATCGCTCAGTTCAATCAGCAGTTCATTCATGTGGGTGATGACGCCCTCGTCAATCGCGGCATCCACACGGGCGATAACTTCATTTAAATGTGACATTGTCACTCCTTGAGAATTGCCGGGTGGCGGCTACGCCTTACCCGGCCTACAGGGGGAACCGTAGGCCCGGTAAGCGCAGCGCCACCGGGCATAAGATCAGTTCAGCTTCGCTTTCGAGAAATCGCTGCCCATCAGGCTCACGCTGTACCCGGTTACGTTGCTGCGGGTCGCATAGAACGTTTTGCCGTTTGCCAGCGCGATCCACGGCGCCTGCTGGTAGAAAATCTCCTGCGCCTGGCCGTAGAGTTTCGCACGCTCAGCCGGGTTGCTGGTCAGCTTCGCTTTTTGCACCAGACCATCATAACCCTTATCACACCAGCGCGCGGCGTTTGAACCGGTTTTAATGCTGTTGCAGCCCAGCAGCACATCGGCAAAGTTGTCCGGATCGCCGTTATCGGACATCCAGCCAAACAGCGCGGAGTCATGTTCGCCTTTGCGCATTCCGGAGAGGTATTCGCCCCACTCGTAGGAGACAATTTTGGCCTTCACGCCAACTTTGGCCCAGTCGCTCTGAATCATCTCCGCGATACGACGCGAGTTAGGGTTATACGGACGCTGAACCGGCATTGACCACAGCGTGACTTCCGCGCCCTTCTCCAGCCCGGCCTGCTTCAGCAGCGCTTTCGCTTTTTCAGGATCGTAGCTGTAGTCCTTCAAATCTTTATTAAAGCCCAGCATATTTGGCGGAATCGGCGATTTTGCCACCGTACCCGATCCCATAAAGACCGCATTAACAATAGCCTTTTTGTCGGTCGCGTAGTTAAGCGCCTGGCGCACCAGCACGTTATCAAACGGTTTTTTCTCGGTGTTGAACGCCAGATAACCCACGTTCAGCGCATCTACTGAGTGCAGCGTCAGGTCTTTGTTGTTCTTGATGACATCGAACTGCACCGGGGATGGCGCGGGAATAATCTGGCATTCGTTGGTCTGCAGCTTCGCCAGACGGGTTTCCACATTTGGCGTGATGGAGAAGATGAGATGCTTCGTTGGAACCGCGCCGTCCCAGTAGTTCGGATTAGCGACATAGCGAATCAACGAATCCACTTTGTACTGCTGGAGTACATAAGGTCCGGTACCAATCGGCCAGGTATCAACGTTCTCAGGCGTGCCCTTTTTCAGCATCGCGTCGGCGTATTCAGCGGAAAGAATGGAGGCGAAATCCATCCCCCAGTCGGCCAGGAACGCGGCGTTGGGCTCGCTGAGGGTGAACTGAACGTGGTAATCATCAACCTTTTTAACGTCCTGAATCAGCTTATCGAGGCCGACATCGTTGAAGTATTCGTAGTTGCCCTGCGAAACGTTGTGGTACGGGTGTTTAGGGTCTTTCTGACGCATGACCGAGAAAATGACGTCATCGGCGTTAAAATCGCGCGTCGGTTTGAAGTATTTGTTGCTGTTGAACTTCACCCCTTTGCGCAGGGTAAAGGTATACGTCTTGCCGTCCGGTGAAATTGTCCAGGACTCCGCCAGCGACGGGACCGGGGTGTTTTTCACCGGGTCGAAATTGATCAGGCGGTTATATAGCACCTGTGAGCTGGCCACAAAAGATGGGCCAGAGCTGGCAATTTGCGGGTTGAACGACTCGGGGGACGCTTCAGAACAGTAAATAAGGGTGTCGTTGTTTGCCGCCCATGCGGCACCGGCTGGTAAAAGCGCGCTCAGCGCGAGGGCGAGCAGTGTTTTCCCTGTAGACATGGTTATAACCCTGACAGTTTTATTATATAGAACCGTAATAACAGCACAGGCGTTATGACCTGGCAAATAACGAAACACTATCAGGTTATTCTAAAGCCGCGTTTTTTGCTGGTTTTACAGCCAGCCTCCAAAAAAATGATTTGCCTTAAGTGCCATTATCCGTCAAGCACAACCGTCACTTTCTATGCCGCAAGAAATCGGCCCTTTTAGCGTCTCTTCCTCCGTTTGTTTGACGCCCTATTTCGTTAAAGTAACGGTGTGAAGAAGTATATGGGATCAAATCGTGGCAAAAACTCTTTTACGTACCGGTAATCTGGATGACTTTCAGGCCGTTGGCGGCGGCGGACAAGCCGTTTTTGAATCAGCGTTACAAATCCGGGAAGCGCTCCGGTTGCGCAAACAACAGGCCATTGTCGACTGTCTGGCTATTCCTCAGGTCAACGACAGCGGCGACCGCGTGGACTGGTATTCCCCTGTTGAAGGGAGCGTAACGAGCTGGAAAGCGGCCGATGAAGATGACCGCTATCGCGCCCTGCGCTACCTGGAGAACACGCTAGCCAGCGTCGAGTCGCTAAGCAAGAAATGCCTGCAGTCGCCCAAAACCGCGCAACAGCTTTTTGGCTCTCTGCTGTCGAAGGCGTTTCAGTTCCCGGGGGAAAACTTCCTTTTCCTGGTGGACGGAAAGCCGGTCATCAGCTTCTGGGGGTTTGTAAACCTGAATGAAAATGCGCGCGACGATGTTCTCGACTGCCTGCGTGAATCGCTGATCCCCGAGCCTGCCCCCGTTGTCATTGAGGATCCGGAACCCGAGCCAGAACCTGAACCGGTGATGACCTTTGAGCACGCTGACGAGCCGCTGGTCGCCCCTTCCACGGTGGTGCGCATTACGCCGGAGGATCTGTATGAACCCGAACCAGCTCCCGTCGTTGCGCAACCCGTTCAGGAACCGGCCCCGGCAATTGTCGCGAAAAAGCGCCGTATCCCCCTGTGGACGCTGCCGGTTGCCGCCGTGATTGTTGCCGCCATTTCCGCACCGCTGCTGTGGCCAAAACAGGCGCCTTCCGCAGAGCCCGTGTCGGTACCCGTCCCTCAGCCCGTGGAGATTGCGCCAAAGCCGATCAAAGCGGTTGAGCCCCTGGCCATGAACTTACCGCTGCATCAGGCAGAAGTCGTGGCGAGCAAAGAAAAAGAACCGGCTCCGGCACCACAGCCTGCTCCGGTGGTAATTGTCGCCATCCCGAAAGATGCCATGGTGATGGAAGCGAATCAGGTGAAAGCGGGATCCACGCGTTTCCTGAATGGAACCTGGCGCGCCATCCTCGATGTGAAAGATCCGGTGACCGGCAAGCCGCCGTCGCTGCGCTACCAGATCCAGAACAATAAAGGCTTCGCCCGCGTTGTCCACGGCGACAACGTTGTCTGCCGCGTGGAAGTGTTCTCCGGTCTGCACAGCAATGGCGAGCTGATGATTAAGAGTCGCGGTCATGCCCGCTGCACCGACGGTTCCCGCTACCCGATGCCGGAGATTGCCTGTAAAGCAGGCACCAGCGATATCGCAGAATGTCGCGCCCGTTATGACGCAAATACCGTCGTCCCACTGACGTTCAAGAAAGCAGGTGCCTGATCCTATGCTGGTAAATCTTTGCGACTATAAACAAAGCGTCACGCTTATCGCTAACAGCGGCGTGCAGTTTCTTGACTTCGGTCTCACGCCACAGGACACCGCCAGCCACGGACGCTTCGTACGTAAAACCGCGAACGGCCC
Source organism: Lelliottia nimipressuralis (assembly GCF_004402045.1). Lineage (GTDB taxonomy): Bacteria > Pseudomonadota > Gammaproteobacteria > Enterobacterales > Enterobacteriaceae > Enterobacter > Enterobacter chinensis. Next base: position 849,173 of record NZ_SOMG01000030.1, read on the forward strand.
GCTTTTGCGACTCGATTTCAACCTGGTCAACGGGCGCTATACCGTGCCGGGAATGAACGGCGGGCAGCCTGAAGTGGTCAAACCGGAAACCACCATTCCGCTGCATCAGTCGCTGGCGGTGCTCGATGGCGTCTGGCTTCCGGTTCCGTTCCTGCGCTTCAACCCGCCGCGGACCTTTGTTGAAGGCCCGGATAACTGGGCCCGCGTTCAGGTGCGCAAGCTTGATACCCCCGACACGGCTGGCAATACGCACCGCGTGACCCTCGCGCTTGACAGCCAGATTGCTGAACATGCCACGTCCGCCCTGTCCCCGGTGGAAAACGACATTCTGAACGGCACCCGCTTCGCGCTGGCCTGGCGAGACAATGAGGTTGAAAGTTTCCTCGACCAGACCTGGATTGACGGCTGGCTGCGCGAGGCGTTTACCCAGTATGCCGACGGCGTTGAAAACCGCTCAGAACGGGACCTGCAGCAGGCGATGCGCAGTTTTGAATATCAGGCCCACTGGCTCAACCTGCTGACCATGCTCGGTGAGCAGCTCACCGTGCCGGAAGTGAAGTTTGTTACCCATACGCTCAGCACGCCTGCCATTCCGGTTGACCTGATCCTCGACGTGGGCAATACCCACACCTGCGGCGTCATTATTGAAGATCACGGCGATGCGAACGATGGGCTGCGCCAGACCGCTGAGCTGCAGGTGCGCTCGTTAAGCGAGCCGCAGTTCCTGAATGAGCCACTGTTCACCAGCCGTCTCGAGTTTTCGGAAGCGCGTTTTGGCAAGCAGCACTTCTCGGTTGAAAGCGGCCGCGAAGATGCGTTTGTCTGGCCGTCGATTGTTCGTGTCGGTGATGAAGCCCGCAAGCTGGCGATGCAGCGTCTGGGGACCGAAGGTAACAGCGGCATCTCCAGCCCGCGTCGCTATCTGTGGGATGAAACGCCGGTGGTACAGGACTGGCGCTTTAGCCAGATGAACAGCAAAACCCAGCGTGAACCGCTTGCCACCGCGTTTCCGCTGATGAACCTGATGAATGATGACGGAGAGCCGCTCTTCACGCTGCCGCAGGACGAGCGGCTGCCGGTCTTCTCGCCGCAGTACAGCCGCAGCACGCTGATGACGCACATGCTGTGCGAGCTACTGGCTCAGGCCCTGGGGCAGATCAACAGCGTCGCCACGCGCCTGCGTCTGGGCTTCCCCGCGTCTCCACGCCAGCTGCGCACCCTGATCCTGACGCTGCCCTCCGCTATGCCAAAGCAGGAGCGCGAGATTTTCCGTCGCCGCATGTTCGAAGCTATCGCCATTGTCTGGAAAGCGATGGGCTGGCACCCGCAGGATGAGGATTTTGTCACCCGCAAACAGCAGGATAAAAGCGTGGTGCCGGTGCCTGAAATCCAGATGGAGTGGGATGAAGCCAGCTGTGGTCAACTGGTCTGGCTGTATAACGAAGCGATATCCCGTTTTGGCGGCCAGACGGAAGCCTTCTTCGCCTCCCTGGCCCGCCCGGACCGTGAGCCTGAGCCGGGTAGCCAGCCGGGCCGCGCACTGCGCGTCGCCTCCATCGACATCGGCGGCGGCACAACGGATATGGCGATCACCCATTATCAGCTGGATGACGGCTCCGGGAATAACGTCAAAATCACCCCGCAGCTGCTGTTCCGCGAAGGCTTTAAAGTCGCGGGCGACGATACGCTTCTGGACGTGATCCAGCGCTATGTATTGCCTGCCCTGCAAACGCAGCTGCAGAAATCCGGCATTGCGGACGCCTCGCTGCTGATGGCCTCGCTGTTCGGTGACTCCGGGCGCATTGATACCCAGGCCGTACTCCGCCAGCAAACGGCGCTTCAGCTCTTCATGCCGATTGGCCATGCCATTCTTGCCGCGTGGGAGTCCAGCGATGTTGACGATCCGCTGGCCGGTCTGCACGCAACCTTTGGCGATCTCCTGGCGCAGAAACCGACCCGCAACGTGATGAATTACCTGCAGCAGGCGATCGATCATGCCCTGCCTGCGGGTTCAGACGCTTTTGACCTCTTCGCCGTGCCGCTGCATGTGAATTTCCGCGAAATGCAGGATGCAATGCTGGCCGGACAGTTTACGCTGGCCTCACCGCTTCACGCGGTGTGCGAGGCGATATCCCATTACAGCTGCGATATTTTGCTGATCACCGGTCGCCCTGGCTGTCTGCCCGGCGTTCAGGCGCTCATTCGCCATCTGCAGCCGGTGCCGGTCAACCGCATCGTCTGGCTGGATAAATACCAGGTGCACGAGTGGTATCCGTTCAGCCAGCAGGGGCGCATTGGCAACCCGAAATCGACGGCCGCCGTGGGGGCCATGCTCTGCAGCCTGGCGCTCGACCTGCGCCTGCCGCGCTTCAATTTTAAAGCCGCGGACATTGGCGCGTATTCAACCGTGCGCTATCTGGGCGTGCTGGATAACACCGTCAACACTCTGCGCGAGGAAAACGTCTGGTATCAGGATATCGATCTCGATAAGCCTGGCGCGAAGCTCGACGCGCGTCTGCACTTCCCGCTGCGCGGTAACGTCACCCTCGGCTTCCGCCAGCTGGCGAACGCGCGCTGGCCCGCCACACCGCTCTACACGCTCAGCATTAACTCGGCTGAACTGGCGAAAGCGATTGCCGGCGACGGCGTGCTGAACGTGCGACTCAAACTCTGCGGCGGCAGCAAGCAGGAAGGTCCAGAGGCCTTCGAGCTGAGCGACGCCTGGCTGCAGGACGGCACGCCGGTGGCACCTGACGCATTAACCTTCAAACTGAATACCTTGGCCGATCGCCGACACAGCGGCAGCCACTACTGGATCGACAGCGGGAGCGTATACCTGAAATGACAGCGACGACGACCACCACTCAGGCATTAATCGGGTGGATTAATGAGACGCGCCTGAACGCCCCTGTGCTGGATAACGATGCCGACGCCCTGCTTGCTCGCATCAACGCGGCGCGGGCGCGGGAGCAGGCCATTGAACGCGCCATGACCCGCCAGAGCAGCATCGGGCTTTACGGCCATTCGCAGAGCGCGAAAGCGCACCTGCTGTTGTCTTTGTGCGGCAGCGGTAACGGACGCCTGAACGTGACGCCGGGCCAGCGCACCTTTGACTATTTTTCGCATATCAATCCGGGACATGCCCTGACCAACATGGCCGTCCGCTTCACCCGGGAAAACCCGGAGGTGGCTGATGAGGCGTTCCCGCTGCGTCTGAGCCTGGTCACCGAGGCCGAGCTGGTGCAGCTGTTTATTGCCCGCACGACGCTGCATCCACAGATGCGCGCGGTGGATAAGGCGGTCATTGAGACGCGTCTGGAGAAATGGCGCGGCCTGCGCCAGCCGCAGGGCGTGCCCGGCATCACGGCTCAGGAAGTGGGGGCCATCGCCCGCTTCTGGCAGAGCACGGTACCCGCCGCCAAACAGCAAATTGATGATGCCCTGTGGCATGAGTTTGCCCAGCTGGTGCCTTCACTCGATCTCAGCACGCGGGCCAGCGTCTGGTCACTGCTGTGGGGCGAGCAGCAGGAGCTGACCCAGCAATGGTTAAACCTGGCCCATGTGCTGCATCAGACCAGCCACGCCCGCGAGCTTGCCGCCCCGCTTAGCCTGCTGGTAGACAGCTTTGGGCTGCCGGGTGAAGGGTTCCTGACGCACGACGGCACGCCGGCCCTTCAGGACGCGCAGGAGACGCTGCTTCATCCGCTGAATAACGGGGGAATGCTTAACGCCATCAGCATTCCCGTCGATGTGCTTGCCTTCCTGACCCGCGAGCTGGTGCTGCCGGTTGAGAATGGCGCGCTCGATAACGTCGATATCGTTGATATCCCGGTTTTTGAAGATAACCGGGCCGACCCGTTGCGCCAGGCGAAATCCCAGTGGCTGCTTGAGCACTATCGTCAACAGCTGCAGCCGGATGTGCTGGTCATTTGTAATGCGACGGCGGAGCACGGACAGACGGCCAAAAAAGCAAAAGCGTTAATGAACTGGGTCAAAGAGACGCAGCCTGCTGAAGACTCTGCTCTGCCGGGACTGGTGTGGGCAATTACCCCCCATGATGCCCGCTTTACCACCCGGCAGAATCTTGATGAAGCCGTACAGCATCTGCTCGGGAAACCGGGTTTACGCTGGGGCACGCTGCAGGCGCTGGACAGCCACAGCATGCAGCGCGTCATCGAGTGGTTATCTCAGGCCACGCTACCCGCGCAGCGACAGAAGCGTCTCAGCACGCTGAAAAACGCACTGCACCAGGAGCTCTGTTCGCTGATGCAAAGTTATCTGGCACCGATGGTTGAGGAGCCGGGTACCCGACGCGCTCAGGCAGAAAACATGGTGCGCACGCTGCAAAGCAGCGCCGCCCGTCACGGTGAGCTGCTTGATGGCCTGTTGCCGCCGCTAAAAGCCTTTGAAACACTACTGGCCGTTCAGCAGCCGCGCGAGGAACAGGTTAACGGGCTATTTACGGATAGCATTGACCTGTTTGCCGATAGCGCACAGGAAAGCGCCGGTTTGTTCAAGACAAAAGACAAAGCGCGCCTGGCACACAGAGTATGGATAAATCATCTGCGTCAGTGGAGCCGAAGCGAGGCCATGTCCGCCCGTCTTGGGCTGGAACCCGCAGTGTTACAGCAAATCGCGGATGTTCTGGTGGTCACCAGCTACCGGCTGGATCTGCCTCAACAGCTTCAGCGTATTGTCGAAGCGGATAAAAGCAGCGCTGCACAACTGCATGCCGTAATGGGTAACTTCATTGGCTGGCTGGGTTACGACCAGACGCCCGTGGCGACGCGTCCTGCCAGCCGCATCCGCAAGGGGCAGGCCATCTTCGTTACGCCAGTGGTCAGCAGCGCCGAGCCCCGCCTGACGCGCCTGGGGGAACAGCCTGTGCATGCGGCCACCGCATACGTGTATGACTGGCTGGTCGCGCTCTATAGCCGCGCGATAGAGAACATTGATTACCAGCATCCGCATGATGTCCAGCCTGGCGCGCGTCAGGCCTTACACGCATTATTGCGCTGAACGCTGATTAACAATGTAGCCGCTTTTCTTGCCGGGTGGCGCTGCGCTTACCCGGCCTACATCCTGATATTTGGCCCGCAGCAGTGCGGGCCATTATCACTCAACCATACACCCGGCTAGCGTCTTCGCCAGTGCAGAGGGGTTTTCCCAGGACATTGAGTGCCCCGCCGCAGGGATGATTTTCACCGCAACACCCTTCTGCTGCAGCTTATTCACATCGTCATCAGGCAGCGACAGCTCGCCGAAAATCAACGTCACCGGGCAAGGGAGTGACAGGAACTGCGCCTCCCATTCTGGCTCAACGCCTTCCACCAGACTCGATGCACCGCGCCAGACGGCATAAGGGGCATTGCTCTGCAGGCACCCCGCCCACGCCGTGGTTTCTGCCCGCAGCATGGCGTCATAGCCCTGCTCCAGAAACTGTTGCTCGGTTTGTGCCGCAATAGAGCGGCTGAACATGCCCCCGCCCGCGTGAAAATTAGGTTCTGATACCATCAGTCCCTTAACGCGGGTGCCCAGCAGCCCCGCCGTTTCGATAGCAATGCTGCCGCCCATGCTGTGACCATAGAGCCAGAAGGTATCGAGTTTGAGATGGTTAATCAGTTCCACGACGACACGGGCCTGGTCACTGGTTCGGTAGCTGTAGTGGAGAGGTTTATCGCTGTAGCCGCTGCCGGGCAAATCGATAAGAATCGCTCTGCGTGCACCAAAAAGAGGGTCACGAACGACGCGGGGGTATTCATAGGAAGCGGCGCAGCCCAGCCCGTGAATGAACACCACGGGATCGCCGGTGCCGGGCAAATCATGCCAGCGTACGGTGCAGCCAGCCTGCTGCGAGTAAAAACTGTTCATAAGCACTCCTTTTATGACTCACTGTGTATTTATACAGTTATCACATCAGGAATGCTATATTCATCTTCTAAAACGGGAAGCGTGCTTCAGAAAAGCGAGATCAGAAGCGCAACGGGAAAGCTCATTGGCCAGGTTGATCCCACCAGAAAAGCGCTGAGCAGGCGGATACGTTTGCGGTCTTTGGAGAGAAACCAGGTAATTAATGCGCAGATGGAAGCCATGATTGCGTAAAAAACCAACATCTTTTGATACAACGTCATTCTTAATACCAGAGCCGAAAAAATAACCGCACGCAATATGCGTCATATGTTGATACAGATCAAGTTTTTTCATTACACAATAACCACTTAAATATTAAGGCTAATAACAACTGAGTATTCTGCGTAACAAACTGGGAGAGCGGACAATAACCTTTATTGATAACATGCATAATAAATGCACTTTTTGATAAATTTTGTATCCTGAAAAGGCGTCTAATTAAGGCAGACATTCATGGGAGGCAATATGCTGCGCATTCCGCCGAGTTGTATTCATACCCGCTCCACCCCTTTCTGGAATAAAAATACCGCTCCTGCCGGGATCTTTCAGCGTCATCTCGACACCGGTACCCGTCCGGGCGTCTATCCTCGCCTGACCGTAATGCAGGGTGCCGTACGCTACTTAGGCTATGCCGATGAACTGACCCCTGAGCCCGACAGCACAATGATTATCAAGGCCGGCCACTTCGGCGTTTTTCCGCCTGAGAAATGGCATCACATCGAAGTGATGTCCGATGACACGCTGTTCAACATCGACTTTTTCGTCGAACCCGAGGTACTGAGGTCGCTTTAAACGGCTTTTACTTACGAGGAAACCATTATGCTACGTATTCCTGAGAATTTTGTGCATACCCGCTCCACGCCATTCTGGAACAAAGACACGGCGCCAAAAGCCCTTTTCACCCATCATAATACTAAAGCCAGCGTCTACGGCCGTTTGTCCGTGATGCAGGGCACTGTGCGCTATTTTGGCTTCCCGGATGCAGATGCGACAGAACCGGATCTGGAACTGGTGATCGAGGCCGGATCGTTTGGCATCTCACCGCCGCAAAAATGGCACCGCATTGAGTTATTGACCGACGATACGTATTTCAATATCGACTTTTTTGCCGATCCTGACGTTACGCTTCAGGGCGCAGGTATCGGAAAAGTGGTTAATACACATAAGGAGTAATAGCGTGGGTAAAGCAACGTACACCGTGACCGTGACCAACAACAGCAACGGCGTCTCGGTGGAGTATGAAACAGACGCCCCAATGGAGTTGCTCATCCCGGACGTCGCCGCAGACGTGGTGAAAGATCTGGTGAATACCGTTCGCGCTTATGATACGGAAAATGAGCACGAAGTTTGTGGCTGGTAAGAAAACGCCCGGCGATACTGGCCGCCGGGCATGATTCTTAGTGTTTTATCATCACATGCCGGACAACCGTATAATCCTCGAGCCCGTACACCGACATATCCTTTCCGTAGCCGGATAATTTCATGCCGCCGTGCGGCATTTCGCTCACCAGCATGAAATGGGTATTCACCCAGGTGCAGCCGTACTGCAGGCGCGCGCTCAGACGATGGGCGCGGCCCACGTCTTTCGTCCAGACCGACGAGGCCAGGCCGTACTGCGAATCGTTCGCCCAGGCCAGCACCTGCGCCTCGTCGTCAAACTCGGTGACGCTCACCACCGGGCCAAACACCTCGCGCTGAACGATGGCATCATTCTGTTTTGCCCCTGCCAGCAGGGTTGGCTGGAAGTAGTAACCTGCCCCCTCTTTTTTGCTGCCGCCCGTCACCACGCGGATATGGCCGAGCGCTTTCGCCTCGTCGACAGCCTGACAGACGCGTGAAAGATGGGCCGCCGAGCTGAGCGGTCCCAGTTCGGTATCCCCATCCTCCGGGGTACCCATTTTGAGGCTGGCTACCGCTGCGCCCAGTTTTTCCACAAGCGCAGCATAAATTCCCTTCTGGGCATAAATACGGCAGGCCGCCGTGCAGTCCTGCCCGGCATTGTAGAAACCAAACGTCCGCACGCCTTCGACAACAGCATCCAGGTCGGCATCATCAAACACGATAACCGGCGCTTTTCCACCCAGCTCCATGTGGGTGCGTTTAATGGAGGACGCCGTATGGCCGATGATATGTTCCCCGGTCGCAATCGAACCGGTCAGCGAGACCATGCGGACTTTTTCATGCCCGGTCAGCGGATCGCCTACCGTCTTGCCGCGGCCAAACAGTACGTTCAGCACACCCGCCGGGAAGATGTCCTTTGCCAGCTCCGCCAGCTTCAGCGCCGTCAGCGGCGTAATTTCGGAGGGTTTGATCACCACGCAGTTACCGGCTGCCAGCGCGGGTGCGAGCTTCCACGCGGCCATCATCAGCGGGTAGTTCCACGGCGCGATAGAGGCAACCACGCCCACCGGGTCACGGCGGATCATTGACGTGTGGCCATCAAGATACTCACCGGCGGCCAGCCCGTTCAGGCAGCGGGCTGCCCCGGCAAAGAAGCGGAAAACATCGACCACCGCCGGAATTTCGTCCCCGAGGGCACAGTGCAGCGGCTTGCCGCAGTTGAGAGACTCAAGCCGGGCAAACTCTTCACCCTGCGCCTCGATGGCGTCAGCCAGCTTCAACAGGCACTCAGCGCGCGTTTTGGGCGTGGTCTGCCCCCAGTCGATGAAAGCCCGGTCAGCGGCCTCTACCGCCGCGTTGACCTGGGCCAGTGACGCTTCAGCAATTTCAAGCAGTACCTCTCCAGTGGCCGGATTATAAACCGGCTGTTTCTCGCCTTCTCCGGCAACCAGTTCACCCTTTATCAGCAGATGTGTTTGCATAGCATTGTCCTGTTGAAATCAATGTTATTTCCCGCTGCCGGCAATGTTCTCGCCGTCGCGGGTTAGCCACCAGGCTCCCAGAATGGGGATGGTTGTCACCAGCATCACCAGCAGTGCAACGACGTTTGTGACCGGCACGTCGCGCGGACGCCCGAGCTGGTTGAGCAACCACAGCGGTAACGTACGCTCGTGTCCCGCCGTAAACGTTGTAACGATTATCTCGTCAAACGACAGGGCAAACGCCAGCATTCCCCCGGCCAGCAGCGCTGAACCCAGATTGGGCAGCACGACATAGCGGAAGGTTTGCCACCCGTCAGCCCCGAGATCCATCGACGCTTCCACCAGGCTCCAGGAGGTGCGTCTGAACCGGGCAATCACGTTGTTAAACACCACCACTACACAAAACGTGGCGTGTCCCACCACGATGGTGAAAAAACCCGGCTCAAGGTTGATGGTTTTGAATGCGGTCAGCAGCGCCAGGCCGGTGATGATCCCCGGTAACGCAATCGGCAATAGCAGCAACAGTGAGATCGCATTCTTGCCAAAAAACTCGCTTCGCCACAGCGCCGCTGCAGCAAGCGTGCCAAGCACAAGGGCTATCGCAGTGGAGAGCGCAGCAATTTGAAGTGACAACGTCACGGATTCAATGATATCTCCACGCCCCGCCGCCACGCTAAACCACTTCAGCGTCAGCCCCTGCGGCGGAAAACTGAAGGCGGCGTCTTCGGTGTTAAAGGCATAGGTTGCGATAATCAGCAGCGGGAAGTGCAGGAAGATAACACCTCCCCACGCTGCCACTTTCAGGAACAGCGGTGCGCGTTCAGAGTGCATCGAATGCTCCCAGACGCTTCACGAACGCCAGATAGAGAGAAATCAGCACGATGGGAACCAGCGTGAACGCGGCGGCCATCGGCATATTGCCGATAGCCCCCTGCTGGGAATAGACCATATTGCCAATGAAATAGCCCGGCGGCCCCACCAGCTGGGGAACAATAAAATCCCCCAGCGTCAGGGAAAAGGTGAATATCGAGCCCGCCGCAATGCCCGGGATCGCCAGCGGCAGAACGACGTAGCGAAAGGTCTGGCGGGGTCGCGCGCCGAGGTCGGCAGAGGCCTGCAGTAAAGAAGCCGGCAGACGTTCCAGCGCCGCCTGGACGGGCAGGATCATAAACGGCAGCCAGATATAAACGAAGACCAGAAACCGTCCCAGCCCGGAGGTGGACAAGGTGTTGCCGCCAATCGCCGGGAGCGTAAGGAGCGAGGTCAGGATCGGCTCCAGCCCCATATGGCTGAGAAACCATTGCGCCACGCCGTCCTTCGCCAGCAGCAGTGTCCAGGCGTAGGCTTTGACGATGTAGCTCGCCCACATCGGCAGCATCACGGCAATATAGAAGAACGCTTTCCACTTGCCGTGGGTGTACCGCGCCATGTACCAGGCCATCGGGAACGCCAGGATGGCGCTGGCAAGGGTCACCGCAATCGCCATGGTTAGCGTACGCAGGATAATATCGTAGTTTGCCGGGTTAAAGAGCGCCTGAATGTTCGCCAGGGTCAGGTCCGGCGTGACCGCCATGGTGAAATCATCAAAGGTGTAAAACCCCTGCCACAGCAGAGTCAGCAGCGATCCTAAATAGACGATGCCAAACCACATCAGCGGCGCAAGCAGAAGCAGGAACAGCCCGAGCGATGGCTTGCGCCAGAGCAGTGCCGTCATGCGGCTCAGGCGGGTGCGAGAGGCGGGAGGATGCGCAACGCTCATATCCATTTCACCTCTCCTCGTGAAGGCGGATCATGGCGTCGCGCGACCACGACGCCATGACAACCTGCCCCGGCGCAATGCCGCTCAGCGGCGAGGCGTCACTGAGATTAGCCTGGCTTACCAGCAGTTTTGCGCCGTCAGCGAGTTTTAGCTCCAGACGCGTGGCGGCCCCCTGATACTGAACGGCCTGCACGCATCCCTGAACCTGAACTTCACCGCTCTCGTTAAGACGAATATGTTCCGGACGCAAAGAATAGGAGCCTTCCATGCCGCATATTTTCTGCGCAAGGCCTGCATCAAAGACGTTGGACGTGCCGACAAAACCGGCGACAAACGGCGTGCGCGGGCGCATGTAGAGATCGCGTGGGGTGTCCACCTGCTCGATGCGTCCGTTATTGAACACCGCCACCCGGTCTGACATGGAAAGGGCTTCGCCCTGATCGTGGGTGACGAAAATAAAGGTGATGCCGAGTTCCTGCTGAAGTTTCTTCAGCTCGAACTGCATCTGTTCACGCAGTTTGAGATCGAGCGCACCTAAGGGCTCGTCCAGCAGCAGCACGCGCGGTTCATTGACCAGCGCCCGGGCGATGGCAACGCGCTGACGCTGGCCGCCGGAAAGTTGCGAAGGTTTGCGGGCGACGGCAAAACTCAGGCCCACTTTTTCCAGCGCATCACGGGCCTGCGCATGGCGTTTTTTCTTATCTATGCCTTTTACCATCAGCCCGTAAGCGACATTATCGAGGATCGACATATGCGGGAACAGCGCGTAGTCCTGGAACACGGTATTCACGTCCCGCTCCCAGGGCGGCAGTTCGCTCGCCTCTTTGCCGAAGATTGAGATCGTGCCGCCTGACAGTTGTTCAAAACCGGCGATCAGACGCAGGCAGGTGGTTTTGCCGGAGCCCGAAGGCCCCAGCATGGAGAAAAATTCTCCGTCACGGATCGCAATGGTGACCCCATCCACCGCCCGCACGTCGCCGTACAGGCGGGAAACATTATTAAACTCTACCGCGTACGTCATGTTCTGCTCCCGGGCGATTAACGGCCACCCATGATGGCGATGTAATCCTGCGTCCAGCGGCTGTAAGGCACAAATTTTCCGCCTTCTGCAATGGGGGTTTTCCAGAACATGATTTTGTCGAACTCGTTATACCCGTTAGTTTCGCAGCCTTTATCTCCCAGCAGCGTGCTGGCCTTACACCCTTCCGGCACGACGGGCAGCGAGCCAAACCATGCGGCCAGATCGCCCTGCACTTTCGGCGTTAGCGACCAGTTCATCCACTTGTAGGCGCACATCGGGTGTTTTGCCTGCGCATGCAGCATGGTGGTATCCGCCCAGCCGGTTACCCCTTCTTTCGGGAAGACAGTAGCAACAGGCTGGTTTTCGGCCTTCAGGGCATTTGCCTGATACGGCCAGGCGCTGGAGGCGACGACGCCTTCATTTTTGAAGTCGCTCATCTGAACGGTGGTGTCGTGCCAGTAGCGGTGGATCAGGGCATGCTGATCGCGAAGCACCTTGAGCACGGCGGCATACTGTTTTTCGGTGAGCTGGTACGGGTCTTTGATCCCGAGCTGAGGTTGAGTGGCTTTGACAAACAGCGCCGCATCGGCGATGTAAATCGGGCCGTCATAGGCCTGGACGCGTCCCTGATTGGTTTTACCGTCAGGCAGATCCTGTTTGGTAAAGACCACGCTCCAGCTGTCCGGCGGCGTCGGGAAGGTTTTGGTGTTGTACATCAGCAGGTTTGGCCCCCACTGGTACGGCGTGCCGTAGACTTTACCCCCGACGTTAAACCATTCCCCTTTCACCATCCGAGCGTCGAGGGTTTTCCAGTTGGGAATGAGATCGGGGTTAATCGGCTGAACGCGTTTACCCATGATCAGGCGGAGCGACGCATCACCTGACGCAGTGACCAGGTCGTATCCCCCTTTCGCCATCAGGCTCACCATTTCATCAGATGTCGCCGCCGTTTTGACGTTGACCGCGCAACCGGTCTCTTTTTCAAACTGGGTGACCCAGTCATAGTTTTTATCCGTCTGCCCCCGCTCGATGTATCCCGGCCAGGCAATAATATCCAGCCGTCCTTCCCCGTCGCCAATAGCTTTCGGCGGTTCTGCGGCTTGCGCTGTCATGATTGTCATGCCGAGCGCACACAGGCTGCTGTGGGCAAATTTTTTGCTCATAAGAATTTACTCCTGTCGCAATGAAATTTAGCGGCAGCCGTGCCGTAAAAATATCTCCCTTATTAAACGTAGACCGCGCAAATGCGCCGCACCGTGCAGCTTAAGGAAATTTCATCAAGGTGTGACCGAGGGCGCATTCCCCGTTAACTGGATTATAGACAAGGAGTTAGCGGCGAGAGACGGTATGCAGATTTCCTATGATACGGCACCGCGAAATATTCACAGTGCCGTCATCAGGATAAGAAATGATTATTTAATGGAGGGGCGAGGAAATTTATTCCAGCATGCTGCTAATTAATTTCCCTAACTGAATGACCGCCTGCTCTTCCCGCTCTCCCCAGGCCCAGGACGTATTAAAACGAAAGAATGGTGTCCACGCGTCAGAGGTGGAAAACATCTTTCCGGGGGCAATGCTGATGTGGTGCATTAGGGCCTTTTCGCTCAGAAGTCCCGCATCCAGCTGCGCCGGAAGCTCCAGCCATAAAAAGTAGCCGCTGTCGTTATGGTGAATTTTGACGCCAGCAGGCATATGGCGCAGAAGTGACTGCCAGGCCTGTTGTTTTCGCTCGGCCAGCGTCCGTCGCAGGCGGCGCAGATGGGCGTCGTAGCGTTTGGTCGCCAGGTAATCCACCAGCGCCAGCTGCATGGGAGAGCTGGTTGAGAGCGTGCTCATCAGCTGCAGTTGCTGAATGCGCCGCGCGTGTTTTCCCGCCGCGACCCAGCCGATGCGAAAACCGGCCACCAGACATTTTGAAAAGGACGAGCAGTGCAGCGTCATGTCCTGACGATCCCAGGCTTTCGCCGGGAGCGGCTTTTCACGCCCAAAATAGAGCTCGCTGTAGACGTCATCTTCAATCAGCGGGACGTTGTGCTGCGTTAACAGAGCGACAAGCTGCGCTTTTTTCTCCGCGCTCAGCGTGAAGCCAAGCGGGTTTTGGCTGTTGGTCATGACCCAGCAGGCTTTTACCGGGTACTCATTCAGCGCCTGTTCCAGGGCGTTGAGATCAATCCCCTCGCGGACGTCCGTCGCAATCGACAAGGCTTTGAGCTTCAGGCGTTCCAGCGCCTGCAGCGCGCCGTAGAAACAGGGGTTTTCGACAATCACCCAGTCGCCGGGTTCGGTTACTGCCTGCAGACTGAGATTGAGCGCTTCGAGCGCGCCGGCGGTGATCACGATCTCTTCGGGGGAGATATTCATTCCCTGCTGCGCGTAGCGGCGGGCAATGGCGTGTCGGAGATCGACGTTACCCGGCGGCAGGTTCTCAATCACGCTCATCGCCGTCGCGGTTTTGCTGACGTTCGCCAGCGAGCGGTTGAGCTGCTGAAGCGGGAAAAGTCGGGGGTCGGGAAATGCGGAAGCAAAAGGGACAACGGAGGGGTCGCGGCTGGCCTGTAAGACCTCGAAGATGTAGGTGTTGATATCCACCGCTTCGTCACGCATCACCTGGGCGGGTGGCGCAGGCTGTTGTGCGGTCGGGCGCGAGGCAACGTAATAGCCCGACTGCGGTCTGGCGACAATGCGCCCCTGACTTTCCAGCATCTGATACGCGTGGCCAACGGTCATAAAACTCATGCCGCTGCTCGCCACCTGCTCTCGCAGGGAAGGCAGCTTATCGCCCGGCAGCCATACGCCAAGCTCAATCTGCGAGATAATTTGTTGCGCCAGACGCTGGTATTTTTTCATCAGATTCTCCTTATGACTGACAGTGTATATCAGCAGGAGAAAAAGAGAAGATTTAGCTAACTGTTATAGTTTTGAAAATGAATTACTTACGGTACTCGGTGATGTGGCTTTGCGCCTGACGCGCAGCGGTCAGGTAGTCGAGCGTGATCATCGACGATTTGCAAAAAATGCATTTCGCGCCGAGTGGGTTTTTCTCAGACATATCAAAGACTGAGGTACGGTACTGCGAGCCATGACAGCATGGGCAGCGAAAATGGATATAAGAAGTCATAGGATTCTCCTGAAACGTAAAACGTAAATTACTAATGGGCCGATTGGGCAATAATGGTTTTAAACAAAAACTAATCGGAAAGTAGATAAAGACCCAAGAGAGGCTGCGGAGAGGCACAACGTGATGAGAACTGCTTTATAAAACTACGTCAGATATTTATTTGGACTCAAAACCAGAAGACCATTAACGCACGGCTCAGACGACAAGGCAAGCAGTTTAATGCGTAAAATTCATAAAAAGATTGTTTTTATTCCCTAACCGCGAAGTATATCAGATGCCTAAAGCATCGACTTTCAATCAACTGTTATGGTTAAAAAACACTTTTCTGCGTCTGATAGTCTGATCTTCGCCCCTATACCATAACAGCACACCGTTTGACATTGAGGCTGTGCATGTTTGGTTTAGATGCTTTTCACCTTGCACGGATACAGTTTGCGTTTACCGTATCCTTTCACATTATTTTCCCGGCAATCACCATTGGTCTCGCCAGCTATCTTGCCGTGCTCGAAGGACTGTGGCTGAAAACAAAAAATCCGGTCTGGCGCTCACTGTACCATTTCTGGTCAAAGATTTTTGCCGTCAACTTTGGCATGGGCGTGGTCTCCGGGCTGGTGATGGCCTACCAGTTTGGCACCAACTGGAGTGGTTTTTCGCAGTTTGCGGGCAGCATTACCGGCCCGCTGTTGACCTATGAAGTGCTTACCGCCTTCTTCCTCGAAGCCGGGTTTCTCGGCGTGATGCTGTTCGGCTGGAATAAAGTCGGGCCGGGACTGCACTTCTTCGCCACCTGCATGGTGGCGCTGGGCACCATTATCTCCACCTTCTGGATCCTCTCCTCGAACAGCTGGATGCAGACCCCGCAGGGCTATGAGATCGTCAACGGTCAGGTTGTACCCGTGGACTGGTTCGCGGTGGTGTTTAACCCCTCCTTCCCTTACCGCCTGCTGCATATGTCGATAGCCGCGTTCCTGAGTAGCGCCCTGTTTGTAGGCGCATCCGCGGCATGGCATCTGCTGCGCGGCAATAATACCCCCGCCATCCGCGCGATGTTCTCAATGGCGCTGTGGATGACGCTGATAGTCGCGCCTATCCAGGCCATGGTGGGCGATATGCACGGGCTGAACACCTTAAAGCACCAGCCTGCGAAAATTGCCGCCATTGAAGGGCACTGGGAAAATCCGCCGGGTGAGCCTACCCCGCTGCTGCTGTTTGGCTGGCCGGATATGGAACAGGAGCGCACCCGCTTTGGGCTGGAGATCCCGGCGCTGGGGAGCCTTATCCTGACGCATAGCCTGGAAAAACAGGTTCCGGCACTCAAAGAGTTTCCAAAGGAGGACCGCCCGAATTCCACCATCGTCTTCTGGTCATTCCGCATTATGGCGGGCCTGGGCATGCTGATGCTGCTGCTTGGCGTGACGGCACTCTGGCTGCGCTATAAAAAGCGCGTTTATTCTTCCCGCCCTTTCCTGTGGTTTGCACTGCTGATGGGGCCAACCGGGCTGATTGCTATCCTGGCCGGATGGGTCACCACCGAAGTAGGCCGCCAGCCGTGGGTAGTCTACGGACTTCAGCGAACGAAAGATGCGGTTTCTGCCCATGGCGATCTGCATATGAGCGTGAGCCTGCTGGCCTTCTTCGTCGTTTACACCTCGGTATTCGGCGTGGGTTACAGCTATATGGTGCGCCTCATCCGAAAAGGCCCGCAGCCGCATGAATCTTTCGCCACCGAGTCCGACGGACGTCCGGCGCGCCCGCTTTCTGCCGTCACCGCTGAACATAAGGAGCTACCATAATGGGTATCGATCTTTCCATTATCTGGTTTGTCATCATCGTCTTCGCCACGCTGATGTATATCGTGATGGACGGTTTTGATCTGGGGATAGGTATTTTGTTCCCGGCAACGCAAAACGCCGACGATCGCGACGTGATGGTCAATAGCGTTGCGCCGGTCTGGGACGGAAATGAAACCTGGCTGGTGCTTGGTGGAGCCGCCCTCTTCGGGGCATTCCCGCTGGCCTATGCGGTCATCGTTGATGCCCTCACCATTCCGCTGACATTAATGCTGATCGGACTTATTTTCCGTGGCGTGGCATTTGAGTTTCGCTTTAAAGCCACGCCAGCGCACCGTCCTTTCTGGGATAAGGCGTTTATTGGCGGTTCCATTCTGGCGACGTTTACCCAGGGTGTGACGGTGGGGGCCGTCATTAACGGCTTTACCGTTACCGGCCGGGCCTATACCGGCGGGCCCTTTGACTGGTTTACCGCGTTTAACCTGTTTTGCGGCGCGGGCCTGGTGGTGGCCTATGCGCTGTTAGGCTCTACGTGGCTGGTGATGAAAAGCGAAAACGCGCTGCAGCAGCGGATGCGCGAGGTATCGAAAACGCTGTTACTCGTACTGCTGGCGTTTATTGCGGCGATCAGCCTCTGGACACCGCTGGCACACCCGGCCATCGCTGCGCGCTGGTTTACGCTGCCGAATCTGTTTTATCTGCTGCCTGTCCCGGCCCTGGTGGTGATTTTTAGCCTGTATCAGTGGCGCTGCCTGAACAATCCCGACAGCCATAGCCGACCGTTTATCCTGACGCTGGGGCTGATATTCCTCGGCTTTAGCGGGCTTGGGATCAGCATCTGGCCGCATATTATTCCGCCGTCGATCACCCTGTGGCAGGCCGCCGCGCCGCCGCAAAGCCAGGGCTTTATGCTGGTGGGCGCGCTGTTGATCATTCCCGTTATTCTGGTCTACACCTTCTGGAGCTACTACGTATTTCGCGGCAAAGTTCAGCATGGGGAGGGTTATCACTGATGCAACAACCTGTCTGGAAAAGATTACTCTGGCTGGCCGTTATCTGGGGCGGCAGCGTGCTGGCGCTGGCTGCTGTCAGCATGCTCTTCCGTATGCTGATGACGGCGGCAGGGTTTAAATCTCATTAACGTCACCCGGGCATCCGCTGCGTTGCCCGGCACCTCTCCCCGCACTTTCAGATAAACCCCATTAACGAACCGCGGAGTATCGTTACACTGGAAAAAGATTCACAGTATTTATAGTTTGAGAAGAAAAATGAAAAAGCTCATTGCGTTAAGCGTTATTAGTCTTGTCCTTACCGGCTGCGTTAATCCGGGCAAAGCCTCCGTACAGCCGGAGCAACTGAAAAACCACCGCTTTGTGCTGGAAAATGTGAACGGTAAGGCCGTGAAGACCGCGACAGCGCAACCTGAGATCAGCTTTAGCGCCCTGCCAGATATCAGCCTGGTTAATAACATCAGCGTATCTGGTGCGATGTGCAACCGCTTCAACGGACAGGGGAAATTGTCCGAAGGCGAGCTAAAGGTGAAAACGCTGGCCATGACGCGCAAACTCTGTACTGAGCCGCAGCTGAATGAGCTGGATCAGGCCATCGGCGATATGCTGCGCAACGGAGCGCAGGTCGACCTGACAGAAGACCAGTTAACGCTGGCGACAGCCGATAAAACGCTGATGTTTAAGCGCGCAGAATAATCAGTAGTTACCGCAGCTTCCAACGGCAAGTGACTGTTCACTGCAGCGTTTGCCGTTTGGCAAGGCGCACATCCCGATAGCAGAACCATCGAGCTGACGGGCAACAGACAACGAACCGCCAATCATCGCGCAGTTGGCCTGACCTGAACTGGACATTGCCGCTTTCATTCCCGGCGCCACGTGGGCTGCCGTTGCCTGCTGGACTGGTTCACTGCTACATGCCGACAACAATAATGCGGCACACCCTACCAAAAATGCTGAGCGCATGCTCTCTCCCCCGTGAATAATGCGAAACCTATGCATAATAGGCATCACATCCCGTGTCGTCGAGAGCGGAAGTGCGTATTTATGCGCTCCAGAAACAATTTCTCGCAATTTTTTCGCCAAAAGTTTGATCTACTCATTGATGGCGAGAATACCGAGGACACAAAAGCGAAAATCGTAAAATCCCCCGTTTGCTAGAATACACAGATAATATTCAGGGTTTGTCGCCGTAATACAGACCCCTATTTTTTGCGCAATGTAAGGGTGTTGTCCTATGCAAACTATTGACGGTAATGGTGCAGTTGCCTCAGTCGCGTTTCGCACCAGTGAAGTTATCGCCATCTACCCGATTACGCCGAGCTCTACCATGGCTGAGCAGGCGGACGCCTGGGCGGGTAACGGGTTAAAAAACGTCTGGGGCGATGTCCCGAGAGTGGTTGAAATGCAATCTGAAGCCGGTGCGATTGCCACGGTACATGGCGCGCTTCAGACAGGCGCGCTTTCCACGTCGTTTACCTCTTCTCAGGGATTGTTGTTAATGATCCCTACGTTGTACAAACTCGCGGGTCAACTGACTCCCTTTGTTCTGCACGTTGCTGCGCGTACCGTTGCCACCCACGCGCTCTCCATCTTTGGCGATCACTCTGACGTGATGGCCGTGCGCCAGACCGGCTGCGCAATGCTGTGCGCCAGCAGCGTTCAGGAAGCCCAGGACTTTGCCTTAATTTCGCATATCGCCACGCTCAAAAGCCGGGTTCCGTTTATTCACTTCTTTGATGGTTTCCGCACCTCTCACGAAATCAATAAAATCGTCCCGCTGGCTGACGATACAATCCTGAACCTGCTGCCGCAGGCGGAGATCGACGCTCATCGCGCCCGGGCCCTTAACCCGGAACACCCGGTTATTCGCGGAACGTCGGCCAATCCGGATACCTATTTCCAGTCCCGCGAGGCCACGAACCCGTGGTACAACGCGGTTTATGACCATGTTGAACAGGCGATGAACGACTTTGCCGCCGCGACTGGCCGTGAATATAAGCCGTTTGAATACTACGGCCATCCGCAGGCTGAACGGGTGATTGTGCTGATGGGTTCAGCCATTGGAACCTGTGAAGAGGTGGTTGACGAACTGCTGACGCGCGGAGAAAAGGTCGGCGTGCTTAAAGTGCGTCTCTATCGTCCGTTCTCGGCTAAACATCTGCTTTCCGCTCTGCCTGAAAGCGCCCGCGCGGTGGCGGTGCTTGACCGTACCAAAGAGCCGGGCGCGCAGGCGGAACCTCTGTATCTGGATGTGATGACCGCCCTGGCAGAAGCCTTTAATAACGGTGAACGTGAAACGCTGCCGCGCACCATCGGGGGACGCTATGGTTTGTCCTCCAAAGAGTTTGGGCCGGACTGCGTGCTGGCGGTATTTAACGAGCTAAGCGAGGCGAAGCCCAAGCCGCGCTTTACCGTCGGCATCTATGATGATGTCACCAACCTGTCCCTGGTCCTGCCGGAAAACACCCTGCCCTCGACTGCTAAACTTGAGGCGCTGTTCTATGGTCTGGGCAGCGACGGTAGCGTCTCCGCGACCAAAAACAACATCAAAATCATCGGCAACTCAACGCCGTGGTACGCCCAGGGTTACTTCGTCTATGACTCGAAAAAAGCAGGCGGCCTGACCGTTTCCCACCTGCGCGTCAGCGAACAGCCTATCCGCTCTGCCTATCTTATTTCTCAGGCTGACTTTGTTGGCTGCCACCAGCTGCAGTTTATCGATAAATATCAGATGGCTGAGCGCCTGAAACCCGGCGGTATTTTCCTCCTCAATACCCCATACAGCGCAGATGAAGTCTGGGCACGCCTGCCGCAGGAAGTTCAGGCGGTGCTGAACCAGAAAAAAGCCCGTTTCTATGTGGTCAACGCTGCGAAAATAGCCCGCGAATGTGGTCTGGCCGCGCGTATCAATACCGTTATGCAAATGGCTTTCTTCCATCTGACCAGCATCCTGCCGGGCGACAGCGCGCTGGTGGAACTGCAGGGCGCGATTGCCAAAAGCTATAGCAGCAAGGGTCAGGAACTGGTCGAGCGCAACTGGCAGGCGCTGGCGCTGGCGCGCGAGTCACTGTTCGAGGTGCCGCTGCAGCCTGTCAATGGCACAAGCCCGAACCGCCCTCCGGTGGTATCCGATGAGGCGCCTGATTTCGTGAAGACCGTGACGGCGGCGATGCTGGCCGGTCTGGGTGACGCCCTGCCCGTTTCTGCGCTACCGCCGGATGGGACATGGCCGATGGGCACCACCCGCTGGGAAAAACGTAACATCGCCGAAGCGATCCCCATCTGGAAAGAAGAGCTGTGTACCCAGTGCAACCACTGCGTGGCGGCCTGCCCGCACTCTGCCATTCGTGCCAAAGTGGTTTCGCCGGAAGAGATGGAAGCCGCACCGGCCAGCCTGCATTCGCTGGATG
The DNA here is from genome assembly GCF_004402045.1 of Lelliottia nimipressuralis. Lineage (GTDB taxonomy): Bacteria > Pseudomonadota > Gammaproteobacteria > Enterobacterales > Enterobacteriaceae > Enterobacter > Enterobacter chinensis. The sequence goes on from NZ_SOMG01000030.1 coordinate 870,013, forward strand.
TGAAATCCCGCGATATGCGCGGACAGAAATACGTTCTGCAGGTTGCGCCGGAGGATTGCACCGGCTGTAACCTGTGCGTCGAAGTCTGTCCGGCGAAAGACAGGCAGGATCCGGAGATTAAGGCCATCAATATGATGTCGCGTCTGGAGCACGTAGAAGAGGAGAAGGTCAATTATGACTTCTTCCTGAGTTTGCCGGAAATCGATCGCAGCAAACTGGAACGTATTGATATTCGTACGTCACAGCTGATCACACCGCTGTTTGAGTACTCCGGCGCCTGTTCAGGGTGCGGTGAAACGCCGTATATCAAGCTGCTTACCCAGCTGTACGGTGACCGGATGTTGATTGCCAACGCAACCGGCTGCTCCTCAATTTATGGCGGCAATCTGCCTTCTACCCCCTACACTACCGACGCCAATGGTCGCGGTCCGGCCTGGGCAAACTCGCTGTTCGAGGATAACGCCGAATTTGGTCTGGGCTTCCGCCTGACCGTCGACCAGCACCGGACGCGCGTAATGCGCCTGCTGGAACAGTTTGCCGGGCAGATCCCTGCTGAGCTCAATGACGCCCTTCACGCGGACGCAACGCCAGAGGTACGTCGTGAGCAGGTTGCTGAGCTGCGTCAGGCGCTTCAGGGCGTGGCGGGTGCTGAACAATTGCTGACCGACGCGGACGCCCTGGTCGAAAAATCGATCTGGCTGATTGGCGGCGACGGCTGGGCCTACGACATTGGCTTCGGCGGGCTGGATCACGTGTTGAGCCTGACCGAAAATGTCAATATCCTGGTTCTGGATACGCAGTGTTATTCCAATACCGGCGGGCAGGCGTCAAAAGCCACGCCGTTAGGCGCTGTTACGAAATTTGGTGAACACGGTAAGCGCAAGGCACGCAAAGATCTCGGTGTGAGCATGATGATGTACGGTCACGTCTACGTCGCGCAAATCTCGCTGGGTGCGCAGCTTAACCAGACGGTGAAAGCGATTCAGGAAGCGGAAGCGTATCCTGGCCCGTCGCTGATCATTGCCTACAGTCCTTGCGAAGAGCATGGCTACGACCTGGCGCTCAGCCACGATCAGATGCGACAGCTGACGGCTACCGGCTTCTGGCCGTTGTACCGGTTCGATCCGCGCCGTGCGGATGAGGGTAAATTACCGCTGGCGCTGGATTCGCGTCCGCCATCAGATGCCCTGGCCGAGACGTTAATGCAGGAGCAGCGCTTCCGTCGCCTAAACGCGCAGCAGCCGGAAGTGGCTGAACAGCTGTGGAAAGACGCGGCGGCCGATTTGCAAAAACGCTATGATTTCCTGGCACAGATGGCGGGTAAAGCCGAGAAATCGACTAGCGACTAGTTCCCCTGCCCGGCTTGCCGGGCATTTTTTGCCACAAAAAAAGCCCGGTGTCTTCACACCGGGCGGTTCCAGATAATCAATGAATATCTCTTTAGTTTCCCGAATAACATTCATACGAATTATGGATAAATAATCTTAATGGCATATAACGCCGCTGAGATTAACGTAATTAACCCCTGATTAATAATTTTAATTTAATATACTTAGTTTTAAATCATTCATCAAACTAATGACCATTTCTGTTGATTTATTCAGTTTAGATTTTACTTAGTTCGTAACAATTATATTTTATTACTCTTACACAGGAGTGATTTAGCATGAGACAACTTTCTCATTCAGGAAGTTCAACAGGTAATTAAATAAAAACAACTGCAAAGGAATATCACAATGCAAAGAAAAGTACTGGCTCTGATGATTCCGGCTCTGTTAATGGCTGGCGCTGCGCATGCGGCAGAAATTTATAATAAAGACGGTAACAAATTAGATCTGTACGGAAAAGTGGATGGTCTGCACTACTTCTCTGATGATAAAGGCGCTGACGGCGATCAAACCTACATGCGTCTGGGTTTCAAGGGTGAAACTCAGATCAACAACACAATGACCGGCTATGCGCAGTGGGAATACAACGTTCAGGCTAATAACACCGAAGGGTCTGATAATCAGTCCTGGACGCGTCTGGCCTTCGCCGGCGTAAAAGTGGGTGACTATGGCTCCTTCGATTACGGTCGTAACTACGGTGTCCTGTACGACGTGGAAGGCTGGACCGATATGTTGCCGGAGTTTGGTGGCGACTCCTACACCAAAGCCGACAACTTCATGACCGGCCGCGCCAATGGCGTGGCAACCTACCGTAACACCGACTTCTATGGTCTGGTACAGGGCCTGAACTTTGCGCTGCAGTATCAGGGCAAAAATGAAGACGCCAGCAACAACCAGGAAGGCACCAACAACGGCCGCGACACGCGTCACGAGAACGGTGACGGCTTCGGTATTTCTACCACCTATGACTTTGGCATGGGGATTACTGCAGGTGCCGCGTACACCTCTTCTGACCGCACCAATGAGCAGGTCATGAATACCACTGCGGGTGGTGACAAAGCGGATGCGTGGACAGCCGGCCTGAAATACGACGCCAATAACATCTATCTGGCGGCAATGTATTCTGAAACCCGCAATATGACACCGTATGGTGATAACACCGACGCCGTGGCGAACAAAACCCAGAACTTCGAAGTGACCGCGCAGTACCAGTTCGACTTTGGCCTGCGTCCGTCCCTTTCCTACCTGCAATCAAAAGGTAAGGACCTTGGCAACGGTCAGGGCGACCAGGATCTGGTTAAATACGCTGACATCGGCGCGACTTACTACTTCAACAAAAATATGTCCACCTACGTTGATTATAAAATCAACCTGCTGGATGAAGATGACAGCTTCTACAAAAATAACGGCATCAGCACAGATGATGTCGTAGCGTTAGGCCTGGTTTACCAGTTCTGATGGTCAGAGCCCGCATCATGATGCGGGCTCACTCATTTTTTGAAGTTCGTCACAAAAAAGAGATGCTGGAGTCGTGTGGTTGAGGGTAAGTTGAGAGAAAGCTGTTTAAACTGCGGCGATAGCCCTTTCGTCACTAAGGATAACAGCGTTGTTTGGTCGTGTATCCCTTGCTGTACTTACCCTTTTAGCCGTACTGTGGATGGCGTTAATTTTTGATTTTGGTGATATTGTTGGGCATCTCGGCGCTCTGTTAAACCATCTGGATGGCAGTTAACATTGTTCCTGTGAAATAAAAAGCCACCAGCAGTGCCGGTGGCGGGTAAACGTATGCGCAACGTTATTTTTTCACGGGTTGAGGCTTTTTGTCCCCTGATTCAGGTGCCTCACGCGGATCGTCTTTTTCAACACAGAGCATAATTTCTCCTGTTTCAGTTAACCACTCTCCACTATAGCCAGGCTGATTAAAGAGTGGCCAGGCGGTAATCAGGTCTGATTCGCCCCTTTCTCACGAAAAGAGAGATAGCCAAACACCCCACTCCTCCCATCCGTGGGATGGTTAACGCCGTCCATTACCGTTACCTCAGGGAAATCAAAAGGAGATAAGTTTTCAAAACAGGCGACATTCACACCGTATTCATTCGGATTAGAACGCCGCTGATGGAACGTATAAATCCCGCACACCGAGCAGAAAAAGTGTCGAGCCGTTCCTGTGTTAAAACGGTACTCGGTGAGCTTATCCTCACCTTTGGTCACCGTAATCCCCGACAGCGGTGCAGAGACGACAACCGCCCCCCGCATTCGACAAAAGGAACAGCTGCAGCGCCGAGCGGTGTTCAGGCCATCCGTTAGCTCAACGATAAAAGCCACCGCGCCGCAATGGCACTTCGCATTTCGTCTTTCGGCCATTGGCTATACCCCTTTTCTGACCAGCTCGGCGGCTTTAACGAAAACCTCATCTTCTACGCCATCGCCTTTTTGCCTGCCGAGCCTGACCAGTTCATCAACAATGCTGTTGCGATGGATCGGTTTCTGCGCTGAAACCAGCCCAATAACGGCCGCCCCAATCGCCAGCCCCACTAATCCTGTCTGTTCATCTTTGTTTTTCATATTCATGCTCCTGGTACAATCAACAAGAGTAGCAGGAATACGGTCAAACGGAATGACGGACATAGGCTCTGCGAATATCATTAAAGCAATTCAAACAGCTACGACTTCTAAAATCGACAGATACGAACGGGTGTCTATTATTTTTTTCAATTTAAGATTCGCCTGTTCAAACAAGACCTGATACTCAGACTCTGTTCTTGCCCGCCCTCCATCAAAGCTTGTTAACAGAAGAAGATCGATTTCAAATCGTCCCTGCTCATTTTTTTCTTCTTTAATAAGCGGCTCAAAAATTAATAGTCGGGAGTTTTCTTTCATTGCATGTCTACAGCATTGAAGTATCTGAACGGCCTTCTCATCAGGCCAGTCCATCAAAATATATTTAAGTAGATAAATGTCCGCTGCAGGACAGGCTTCAAAAAAACTTCCTTCGACGGTCTCCCATCGACGATTATCATTCAAAAGGTGCAGTCGATTCCGCTTAAGCACGTCTTTTTGATCAAACAGGATCCCTGTTAAAGTCGGATTTCGACGTAAAACAGCCAGCAACAAATTCCCCAGGCCACCGGCGATATCGGCAACGACAGCGTTTTGAGGGAACGAATAGCTATCTGCAATGACTTCATTCTCCACGGATGACATAGAGGCCATACCGGCATGAAAGATGTTGCTATCAGCTACACTCTCGTCATGCTGCCAGTAGTCGTAAAAAGGCTTGCCAAACAATTCATTAAAAACAGGTTTTCCTTGCAATATCTCATCCATTTTAGCTGCTGGCTGCCAGAATGTTTGGTCTGTCAGCATGAGCACCGCCGCACGCAAGGAAAATTCATGATCAGAGCACAGGAATTGTGCTGAATGGCTAAGACCGTATTCAGCTTCGGCTAATTCGTTGAAAACCCCACGAGAAGACAATAAACGCATGATTCGATGAAGATAGTCGCCGTCGACATTAAGCTCCTTCGCCAGTTGCGTAACGGATTTTTTTCCTTCGACCAAAAGGTCTGCGACACCCAATACCGCGACCGCCCGGAGTGCCGCTTGCCAGACAAACCCCATGCTTTGCTCTAGCAAATACATTCCTTCTTTGCGACTGAGTAAATCCAGACTATTACGTTGTGACATTTGCTGCTCCTTACCAATAAAGATATGTTGAACAACTAAAAGCTGTTAGCAAGCGTAAGTCTGGTAGTGAGCTTTATCCATAATATAATGAACATTCAGCAACGTTCATTTATGTTCTTTTGTATCGTTTAGCATACAGTACATTTAAATACGTAAAAAAGTACGGCCACTTACTCTTCACATTGATTAATAACATGCTGAAAATATCATTTTGAAAATAATTATTTTTGCATCCAAAAAAGCCTGTCGTAAGACAGGCTTTTCATATTTAGAATCTTGGCGCCAATCCGTACTTCGGCGTTTTGATATTTGCAGCCCAAATCTTGATATCGTTTTGCAGCAGAAGAGTGAAATCTGATTTCAAATGCGTCACCATGCCATTGACGCTGTCCGCATCCACTACCGAAAAATGTTCAATTCTGTTCTGCCCAACCTGAACACAGTAATATTTGGCGGGCAGCACTTTACCATTCACATTAAGCGGCAGGTTATTCTCACCACAACGCCCTTCAGTAATATATGACACCAGCAAATTAGCGGATTTTCTTCCTGGCTGAGAGACGCTTACCATGACAGGAAAACCTTCAGAGGTCTGCGTCATATCATAAAGAATGGCATTTTTCATATACCAGGTATTATATTCCCGCTCCTGAAAAGCGGACCAGGCAGGCGCAGAAAAGGCCACCAGCACTGCCAGTATAATAGATTCTATTTTCATGGGATGTTGTCGTCCGTGTTGTTGCACGTATTATTCAGATTGTGCAAAAAACAGCACCCCCTTAAGAATAGTCCTACTACTATTGGCAGTGGTGGAGGATTAATTAGCGACGTGCGATATAGTCATAAAGGAGAAAAAGGCAAGAAAGCATAAACAGCCGCCATCACAGCGGTGCTGGCGACGACGCTGATGAAAAAGTATGTTTTAAAAGGTTGCTTTTGGGTTTTATGGCGAAAGAGTTGCTGGCCCACAATAGCGCCTGGCCAGCCGCCTGTCGCGCCAAACACCAGCAAAGTAGCTTCCGGAACCCTGCGTAAACCTTTACGCGCAGCCATTTTATCGGCGCCATACATGCTCATCGTGAGCACATTAATCAGCAGAAACCACATGGCCAAAGGATGCGAGGTAAGAAGACTACCGAGCGCAGCGAAAATCAACAGTAAATAACAAAAGCGATTGAGGGTCATAACACTAGCCACGGGTTAATAAGCGGTTTTCGAAGACACATAAAACAGGTTGCATCTATGCACCTCTCAAAACAAGGGGAAAAATGGCCGCCGAATGGCAGCCCTGGTAAATAAGTGTTTATTAATATCGCTTTATTGTGTTGACCGGCGTTCTTTCTGACCAGTCTGGCCGCTCGCCAGCCATGATTGCACGCTGTTGTGATGGCGTCACAGACTGGGTTATTTCAGGCATTGACTTGTATTCAGGTTGCTTAGGTGGACTGAGAACAAGATCGGAACTACAGCCTGACAGCACCAAAACCGCCAGTAGAGATAAATTAAGCTTGAACACGTTAAACCCTTCCAATGGGATAAAAGTTACAGAAAAAGCGTGGTGCCGGTTGTGTCCCGGTGACTTTTCTTTGTTATAAAAAGTCACGCGTCTGGCTGCAGGCAGCAAATTCACCACACAGATAACACCATCAGGATATATTCACACGGTCAATACAGGCAACCCTTTGTTTTCATACGCCTCTGTGCACCAGGGAGAACAGTAAGCCGACTACTCATTATCGGGCGTCGGCGTCAGATTTAACGCCGCTGTAAAACGTGCTGGTATTCGTCGCCGGAATCCGTACCATACGCGGCAGACAAATTTTTGCACCAGCTGGCTCCGAAGGTAGTACTCAATGCAACAGAATCAAGAGATTAACAAAAAAGAGCAATACAACCTGAACAAACTGCAAAAGCGACTGCGCCGTAACGTGGGCGAAGCCATTGCAGACTTCAACATGATTGAAGAAGGCGACCGCATCATGGTTTGCCTGTCAGGGGGTAAAGACAGCTACACCATGCTGGAGATCCTGCGTAATCTTCAGCAAAGCGCACCGGTGAAGTTTTCCCTGGTGGCGGTCAACCTTGACCAGAAACAGCCGGGCTTCCCGGAGCACATTCTGCCGGAATACCTCGAAAATCTGGGTGTTGAGTACAAAATCGTAGAAGAAAATACCTACGGTATTGTGAAAGAGAAAATCCCGGAAGGGAAAACCACCTGCTCTCTTTGCTCTCGTCTGCGCCGCGGCATTCTGTATCGTACCGCGACGGAGCTGGGTGCGACCAAAATTGCGCTGGGCCACCATCGCGACGATATCCTGCAAACGCTGTTCCTCAATATGTTCTACGGCGGCAAGATGAAGGGCATGCCCCCTAAACTGATGAGCGATGACGGCAAACACATCGTGATCCGCCCTCTTGCCTACTGCCGCGAAAAAGACATTGAGCGTTTCTCTCAGGCTAAAGGGTTCCCGATCATTCCATGTAACCTCTGCGGCTCTCAGCCAAACCTGCAGCGTCAGGTGATTGGCGACATGCTGCGCGACTGGGATAAGCGTTATCCGGGTCGTATCGAAACCATGTTTAGCGCGATGCAGAACGTTGTCCCTTCACATCTCGCAGATATTGAGCTGTTCGACTTCAAAGGAATCAACCACGAATCAGACGTGGTGAACGGCGGTGACCTGGCGTTTGACCGGGAAGATATCCCCATGCAGCCTGCAGGCTGGCAGCCGGAAGAAGATGACAATCAGTTTGAAGAGTTGCGTCTGAACGTGGTTGAAGTGAAGTAAGTGATTAGCGTCTCAGAAGGACCTTCTGAGACGCGCCATTCCCTATTTCAGCAGACGTACGCGGCAGGTTTTACCTTTGATTTTCCCGTTCTGCAGCTGCTTCCATGCCTTATGGGCAACCGCCTGGCGAACCGCCACATAGACATGCGCCGGGTGGACCGCAATCTTACCGATATCCGCCCCGTCCAGACCTACATCCCCGGTCAGCGCACCTAATACATCACCAGGGCGCATCTTGGCTTTTTTACCGCCATCGATACACAGCGTCGCCATTTCAGCCTCCAGCGGCACCAGGCTGACGCCGACAGGGGCATTCATCCAGTTCAGTTTAATCTGCAGCATCTCAGAGAGAATGTTGGCGCGCTGCGCCTCTTCCGGCGCGCAGAAGCTGATGGCCAGGCCGCTGTTTCCGGCGCGCGCGGTACGGCCAATACGGTGAACATGGACCTCAGGATCCCATGCCAGCTCATAGTTCACGACCAGCTCAAGCGATTTAATATCCAGGCCGCGCGCGGCAACGTCGGTTGCAACCAGAACGCGGGCGCTGCCGTTGGCAAAACGGACCAGCGTCTGATCGCGATCGCGCTGTTCCAGATCGCCATGCAGCGACAATGCGCTCTGTCCGGCGGCATTCAGGGCATCACAAACCGACTGGCAGTCTTTCTTCGTGTTACAGAACACCACGCAGGACGCGGGCTGATGCTGGCTCAGCAGCTTCTGCAGGAGCGCAATTTTTCCCTGCTGCGAGGTTTCAAAGAACTGCTGTTCGATTGCGGGCAGCGCATCTACGCTGTCGATTTCAATGGTAAGCGGATTTTTCTGCACGCGCCCGCTGATGGCGGCGATGGCTTCCGGCCAGGTCGCAGAGAACAGCAGCGTCTGGCGATCGGCCGGTGCGAAACGGATCACCTCGTCAATTGCATCGCTGAAGCCCATATCCAGCATCCGGTCTGCCTCATCCATCACCAGCGTTTGTAGCGCATCCAGCGAGACGGTACCTTTTTGCAGGTGATCCAGCAGGCGGCCCGGCGTCGCGACAATAATGTGCGGCGCATGCTGGAGCGAATCACGCTGCGCGCCGAACGGCTGTCCGCCGCAGAGGGTTAAAATTTTGGTATTAGGCAGAAAACGCGCCAGGCGACGCAGTTCGCCCGCGACCTGGTCCGCCAGCTCGCGGGTCGGGCACAGCACCAGAGACTGGGTCTGAAAAAGCGCCGCATCGATATGCTGCAACAGACCAAGGCCAAACGCCGCCGTTTTCCCACTGCCCGTTTTCGCCTGTACGCGTACATCACGGCCCTCAAGAATGGCGGGCAAGGCGGCCGCCTGAACAGGCGTCATCGTGAGGTATCCCAACTCGTTGAGGTTATCGAGTTGGGCGGTGGGCAGAACATTCAGGGTAGAAAAAGCGGTCACAGTAGTCTCTCGTGGTCATCTTTGCAGTCAGATGGCGCGTATCCTCGCAGATCTCGCGGTCCGATGCGACAATTTAATCGGTTCTTCATCAGGCGGCGGGTCGGGCATCGGCTGAGGACGCGGAATGGGATCGGGCATCGGCACCGGATCGGTGGGGATGGGATCGGATTGACGCCATAGTGGCAGTAGCAGAGCGTTAAGGATGCTCATCATTCCCTCCAGAATTTGCTGTCGTCCCTTTTAGGGTAGACGCTGAGAATCAGGAGGCAAAAAAAAGCCGACTATGAAGTCGGCGTCGTACGAATCAATTGTGCTATGCAGTAATTCAAAAAAGGAAGTAAGACAATATGGAGCGCAACGCCCATCGCTTGACGTTGCATTCACCTGCGGGAGTAATATTGCACCTTACGGGGTAGAGGTTTATTGACTTCGCTCAATTAAAAGAGCGTTTTGATCTCTGTAAAAGGTCAAAAAAGCGTAAATTTACAGCCATTTACTACGATGCAACCACCATGCAACACCACCAATCAAAACAACTAACATGACGCAAAACGCGGTAAAGCCGTAGCGATACGCCCCACCTGGAATTCCGCCCAGGTTCACGCCAAACAACCCGGTAAGAAACGTGCTCGGCAAAAATACCATCGCCATCAGGGACATCGTGTAGGTTCTTCTCGCCAGCGACTCCTGCATCACCTGCGCGATTTCGTCCGCCATCACCGCCGTCCTGGCAATACAGGAATCAATTTCATCCAGCCCACGACCCAGTCTGTCGGCGATATCCTGCATTCTGCGTCGCTGATCGTCATTCATCCACGCGAGCCTTTCGCTGGCCAGACGCGCATACACATCGCGCTGCGGCGTCATATAGCGGCGCATCACAATGAGCTGCTTACGCAGTAAGGCCAGAAAACCGCGCGGCGGGATCTGCTGATCGAGCAGGTTATCTTCCAGGTCGATGATTTTGTCGTGCAGCTCTTCAATAAACTCACTCGCGTGATCGGTAAGCGCGTCACACACGTCCACCAGCCAGCTGCCGCAGTCGATTGGCCCGGTGCCCTCTTTCAGATCGTTCACGATGTCATCCAGCGCCAGGACTTTACGCTGCCGGGTTGAGACAATCAGCCCATCGTCCATATAGACACGCATCGCAACCAGCTGGTCGGGACGCTCATCCGTGCTGCCGTTAATGCATCGCAGGGTGATCAGCGTACCGTCACCCATTCGGCTCACGCGGGGTCGCAGGCTTTCACCCGCCAGCGCATCGCGCACGTTATTAGGCAAGAGCGGAGTCGAAGCCAGCCAGTCAGCGCTGTCCGTGTGGGTATAGTTCAGATGTAGCCAGCAGGGATGCGCATTATCGATCACATCATTGTCTTCCAGCGGTCGTGCACCGCCGCGACCGTCCAGCACCCACGCAAAAACTGCGTCAGGAACGTTAAGTTCAGATCCTTTAATGCTTTCCACAGCGCCTCCACCTTTTTTAGCTCTTTCGGTGTCAGTCTAGCTTTCATCAGGGCTTAAGCAACAACTATGTTTCCCATCGCGCTGAAATCGCTCAGGAATTGTACATGCTGACGAGAGGCGAGAAAAAGCCTGGCACGCCAGGCTTTGAGGTTCAATCAGAGAGAGTGTTCTGGCCGATGAAGGAAGGATGGCGAACCGCCAGGTAATGAGGAAGGAGAGCCTGGTTCAAGTCTGAAATTACGCGTTCGGGCCTGCAGCTCAATCACCTGATTACGCAGCACATCAGAGGAGCCATTAAGTTCCTCTGCCATCGCCACGTTACTTTGCGTGACCCGCTCGAGCTCCGAGAGCGCCAGCGTGATCTGAGAAATGCCTTTCTCCTGCTCTGACGTTGACGCGGAAATGTCGTCCATTAACCGGCTGACGTTCCCCGAGCCCGTCACGATTTCATGCATATTCTTTTCCGCCTGTGACACAACGGTAACGCCCTGCGTAACGTTACTGCTGGTCACTTCAATCAGCGTTTTGATGTTCTTCGCCGCCTCTGCGCTGCGGTGCGCCAGGTTTCTGACCTCTTCAGCGACAACAGAAAAACCTTTTCCATGATCTCCCGCCCTCGCCGCCTCAACGGCCGCGTTGAGCGCGAGGATATTCGTCTGGAATGCAATGCCGTCGATCAGCGAAATAATCTCCGTCATCTGCTGTGCGCATTCAGTAATGGACTGCATATTGGTGGCAACCAGCCCCATCAGCTCCCCGCCCTTGCGCGCCTGCAGCGTCGCCACATTGGCCTGCTCGCTCGCCAGACGGGTGTTATCGGCATTGTTTTTGGTGCTCGCCGCCATTTGTTCCATGCTGGCTGCGGTTTGCACTAAAGACGCAGACTGCTGCTCGGTTTTCACCGAAAGCTGTGCGCTACGTTGCGAGAGTTGATCCGATAAGGTCATAGCTGTTTGCGATGACGCCCTGATCTCGCGTACCAGCGTCGCGATGTTGCCGGAAAGGCTATTGATCCCTGGGATGAGTCGACCCGCACAGTTATTGCCAAACTCAGGAATAGACACACCCAGGTTGCCCTCTGTCACCTCTTCAATACTTTTCTTCACCGTATTGATCGGCGTCACAAGATACTTCGTCATGTAGACCCACAGCAAAAATAGCGCAACGAAGTTGATTACGTTAAGGGAAATAAAGAGAGAGGGATTGCTGGAAAATAGAACAACGACACCTGCATTTACCAAAAAAAGAGATAACAGGAACCCGATAATAAAGGTCCTGACACTAATATTTCTTAGCATAATGATACCCACATTTTATATTTTGGTCGGCATTAAAACTTATAGCATTGGCTCAGAAGTTTTTCCTCGCAAACGACGCTGGTTTTTTGTTTCGCCGTTAGCAACCTGAGATTTGTCTTAAGTCAGAGAAAAAAAGCGTATTAGTGAAAATGTTCTTCTCGGCATGCTGCGATACTGGTCTCCAGCCATGTTAAGCGATACCATTCCCTGCGGTGAGACGACACGATCGCCCTCATATTTAAGGTGCTTTGCTACTGTTATTCGTTTTGTTTAGCAATGCTTAATACGTTAACAAAGGGAATATATTTTATATTCTTAATGAGTTGTAGAGTATTAATATGACTGGTCATTTTTCACGATAAATAACTAATATTGTTTGAATGCGCATGTTCGTTGCCAGATTAAGATGTGCCGGCAGGCGAAATCGGTAACCCTCTGAGGCGTGGGATTGCATAATGCTCAATATATCGTGGGACCCTGTGTTGATCGCTATATCTTATCTGGTGGCTTTTATTGCCTCCTTTGTGGCGCTGGACAGCGCCGGAAAAATCCCCCTTTCCAGCCGCAAGGCTGCCCTGTTCTGGCGCATTGCCGGAGGGGTCACGCTGGGCATCGGCATTTGGTCGATGCACTTTATCGGCATGCTGTCCATGCAAATGCCAATGATGATGAGCTACGACCTTTGGTTAACCCTTACCTCACTCGGCGTCGCGGTGGTTGCCTCGACCACGGCCATTAATATTGCCGTCACGGGCAAAAAACTCTCTCCCTTACGACTGCTCTTTGCCACGGCGCTCCTGAGCGCTGGCGTGGTCTCCATGCACTACACCGGTATGGCTGCCCTGATGCTGGATGGCAGCATTATCTGGGATCGTCGCATTGTGGCGTTGTCCGTGGTCATTGCCATCATTGCTTCCGGCACGGCACTGTGGCTCGCTTTCCGTCTGCGTGATAAACACAAAGGGGTCTTTATCGATCGCCTTCTCGCGTCTTTCATCATGGGCGCAGCCATTTGTGCGATGCACTATACCGGCATGAGTGCCGCGCAGTTTCAGGAGGCGTCGCATACTCTCCCCGGCGGGATCGGCGAGCTGGGGTTATCCATCTGGGTGTCGGTCACCACGCTCTGCCTGCTCGGCGTGATGTTAATTATTTCGCTTATCGATTCTCACTGGCGTACCGGCCGGCTGACGGATAACCTGCGGCAGCTCAACCGCCAGCTCGAGCTACAGGCACGCTTTGACGCGCTTACCGGACTCGCAAATCGCCACCAGATGGATATCCGCATGCAGGATTGTCTGCGTAGCGCGCTGCTGAGTAAAAAGTCATTTGCCGTCATTTTCCTGAATGTCGATCACTTCAAGCGTGTTAACGATACCTGGGGTCACAGCGTCGGGGATGAGCTATTAATCACCGTTGCCCAGCGCATCACGGCCCGGCTCACGCGTGAGATGACCCTGGCAAGGCTGGGCGGAGACGCCTTTATCCTGCTGATGCCTGAATGTGACGACGACAAGCTCAACGCCCTGCTTACCTCGCTGCTCGACGATATGCGACGTCCGCTTTCGCTCTGCGTACATACGCTGAGCACGACAATCAGTGCGGGTGTCAGCCTCTATCCTCAGGATGGCGAAACGCTGCATGAGCTGAAACTCAAGGCGGATGCAGCGTTACATTACGTTAAAGAAGAGGGCCGCAACGGCTGGGCGGTTTACAGAACCGAGATGTCAACTGCGGTCCCGGCTAAACCCGGTTTTCTACAGGAACTTTCTCAGGCGCTTGAGCGCGATCAGTTTGAACTGTGGTACCAGCCAACCTGGCATGCGGAAGATAAGACTATTCATGGATTTGAGGCCCTTCTGCGCTGGCGGCATCCCGAGCAAGGCGTTTTACTGCCTAATCTGTTTATCCCTTCGCTGGAACAAACAGGCTTGATCATTCCAGTGGGTAACTGGGCCATTGAAGCGGCGTGCCGACAGCTTCATTTCTGGACTGAACAAGGCTTCAGCCAGTGGACGCTGTCGCTCAACTTATCCCCCGTCCAGTTCGAACAGCCGGACATCTTCCATATCGTCTCGTCGATGCTGGAAAAATATAGCTTGTCACCTTCCAGGCTGATCCTTGAGGTAACGGAGAGCACTGCACTTAAAAATCTCGACCGCAGCATTGAACTGCTCGATGCGTTCAATCGTGCGGGGATCACCGTCTCGATTGATGATTTTGGCACGGGCTATTCCAACCTGCTGATGCTGAGCGTCCTCCCGGCAAAAGAACTCAAGATTGACAGAAGCTTTGTCACGTCGATGCTGGAGAATGAAAAAAGCTACAAGCTGGTCGAAACCATTATGAGTATTGCGCGAACCATGGAGATGAATGTGGTGGCAGAAGGGATCGAAACGGAAGAACAGCAGGCGGTTCTTACCCGTCTCGGCTGCGACTACCTGCAGGGTTACCTTTTCTCCCGTCCATTACCCGCCGAACAGGTACCGTGGCTGCTTCTGCAGAAAAACTCAGACAAGCAAATTATACCCATTACTAAAATTCAAACGGACCCCGCATTTATTTCACAAAAAAATCATGCCTGACGGGGTCAAGTAGAGTATGTTTCAAAAGAGTACACGCGAGTCCATTCGGTCATGATTGTCAGGCACAGGGTGCCGATGAACAGGAAACGGCTATGTCGCAACCTTGTTTTGATGCGTTGAATGTAATTAAAACACCCGTGTGGCTCATTTCACCCGTGTCGGAACAGATTATTTTTGCGAATGTAGCCGCTACGCAGGTTATGGGGGATAAAACGCTCGATGCGCTGCGCAAAGGCACCTATTCCGCAAATGCGCAAACTCTCCTGGCGATGTATGTACCTGAACTGAAAACAGAGCAGGAGATCGTCGAAATCTGGACAATCAGCCGGGATGGAAACGACACGCCGTTAAGCTGTCGTCTCTCGCTTACCCACTACGCTCCCTGGGGCGATGTGATTGTCATCGAGGGGCTCAACCCGCAAATACTCTCAGGATTAAAGGCCAGCCGCTCCGCAAACTACCGGCGGACAAAACAGGGGTTTTACGCGCGTTTTTTTCAGACCAACAGCGCCCCCATGTTGTTAATCGATCCTGCACGCGATGGCCATATCGTCGATGCTAACCTGGCCGCGCTCAACTTTTATGGTTATTCGCATGATGATATGTGCAGTAAACATACCTGGGAAATAAACACCCTGGGGCGAGATGTCATGCCCATTATGACTGCGATTGCCGCGCTGCCCGGTGGCCATAAGCCGCTCAACTTTGTTCATCGACTTGCCGATGGCTCCACCCGCCATGTCCAGACGTACGCAGGGCCCATTGAGATCTACGGTGACAAGCTGATGCTGTGCATCATCCACGATATCACCGAGCAAAAAAGGCTGGAGCAGGAGCTGGAACATGCTGCGTTACGTGACTCCATGACAGGACTGCTCAACCGTCGCCAGTTCTACACCATTACCGATCAAAGCAACCTGAATCATCTTCCGGCACAACAGCAGTTTAGCCTGCTGCTGGTGGACACCGATCATTTCAAGAACATCAATGACCTGTTCGGTCATCTTAAAGGCGATGAGGTGCTTATCGCCCTCTCCCGAACGCTCGAAGCCTGTAGCCGGAAAGACGACCTGGTGTTCCGCTGGGGTGGCGAAGAGTTTGTCATCCTGCTGCCGCATACCTCCCTCGACACCGCATTGCAGATTGCCGAGTCGATTCGTGCGGCAGTTGCCCGTATCACTATTCCTGGCTTGCCTCGCTTTACCGTCAGCATTGGCGTGGCACGGCATAATCAGGGGGAGAGTATTGATGAGCTGTTTAAGCGTGTCGACGATGCGCTTTATCGCGCTAAAAATGACGGACGCAATAAAGTGCTTGCAGCATGAAACTGGTGTATCTGGCAAAGCCCGGATACAATGCCTGCCTTGAGTAAATTGATGTCAGGTGGGTACAGTCTGCAATGGGAAAAACAGAAATAATACTCACCATAATTATTTTGCTTCTTATTATATTTGGCTTCTGGTTTATCTTTAGCGGTGAAGTCTGGTATCTGGTCGAGTTTCTTGAAAATAGCCTTTACCCCACTTTTGATGCGCCCTAACGCACGTTTAATTTATTGTTTCACCTACCGAATTTGTCAGGTACCTGCATGCCTGACAGCCGCGTAAGATACGCGGCGTTATCCTCCAACAACGTTGATAACGAATCACTTATTCACTTGCTTATGTTGCCCGTGCTCTGACGGGCTTTTTTATTTCCGGCAATTCAGCCACGCCAGGCTATATCTTAATCATCGTTATTGATAAAGGTGAGGAATGATGAGCAAGAAGATCCTGATGCTGGTTGGCGATTACGCCGAAGATTACGAAACGATGGTGCCTTTTCAGGCGTTACAGATGGTAGGCCACCAGGTGGATGCGGTCTGCCCTGACAAACCGAAGGGCGACTACATTATGACGGCGATCCATGATTTTGACGGCGCCCAGACCTACAGCGAAAAACCCGGCCACCGTTTTATCCTCAACGCCGACTTCTCCGCCGTAAAGGAGCAGGACTACGATGCGCTGCTCATCCCCGGCGGGAGAGCGCCCGAGTATCTGCGGTTAAATGAGGACGTGTTAAAGCTGGTACAGGCATTTGACGCCGCGCGTAAACCGATTGCCGCGGTGTGCCACGGCCCACAGCTGCTCGCTGCCGCGGGCATACTGAAAGGACGAACCTGTAGCGCCTACCCGGCCTGTGCGCCAGAGGTCCGCCTCAGCGGCGGACATTACGCCAGCATCGGCATCGATCAGGCACACGTAGACGGCAACCTGGTGACGGCTCCCGCCTGGCCCGCGCATCCACAGTGGCTGGCAAAGTTTAATGCGCTGTTAGAATAGCGATACCCTGCTCCCGCCAGAGCAAGATGGGCGGGAGCGATATCACAGCCGACGTCCCCGATAATGTCAGACGTCGGCGCAGATTCGCGAGACGATATTTATTCATCCTGCCGACGCCATTGCGCTTCCATCTCGCGCTGTTTTCTCCGCGCTTCTTCTTTTTTACGATACAGCGGCGGGTAATAAATATGTCCCCAGTCCCACTTTCCGAACCAGATATTCATCAGGGCACTAAATACAATGATGAGGACGATATAGAAGATAACAAAACCCTCATCACCGCCCAGATTGAAAATATCGCTGGCTAAGGAGTGCTGAGCATGACTGAACCAGTATGGATGGTAATCAAGTACCATAAAAAACAGGATACCAAAGAGTAAATCACCGACTTTGAATCGTTCACTAAATTTACTGCGCCAGGCGGAATCATGCTTTTCGTAGTAATTAAGCAAAAACTGATTATTCTCTTTCAACGCTAAATCAAGCACTTCCTTTGAGGGCACCTCACCAGGATGTCTCTGGTAATCGCTCTGCGGGCGAAGAATATCCGGGAAGCTACTGCTGTATATGACCTCATTCAGTACTAGCCTCACGACATTGGCAGCAATGGGCATGAGGGTTGTGGCTATCAGGCCCAGAGCCGCCAGCGCGACGCAGAAAAAACCAAGGTGTTCGGTCCAGTTAATGGCCTGTTCGGGCCAGGTCAAAATCCCCTGTCCGCTGTAAGCCAGCAGCGCCAGATCGGCGAAAAGGACAATATAGATGAAACGTATAATCCACTGCCATTCCCAGATTTTATCCATAATGCCTAAGCCTGCCGGAAATGAGGGTTTGTCTTTCTTTTCATCCGTCATAATTTATCCATGCGATTATTTGTGAAACAGACATTTTCGGGAATAAAAAAACAACTGGCGCCAGATGCGCCAGTTCTCAATGTTACTCTTATTAACGTTAGTTACCGTAGAAACCGGGCTCGTCAGTGCTTCTCAATATACATTGTCCGGCTATACGCCACGTCTTCCGGGTTATTAATAGGATAACCTTTCACCCAGGGCTTAATCAGGCGACCGTTGGTGTACTGGTAAATGGGCGCGATAGGCGCTTTCTCCATGAGGATTTTCTCCGCCATGTTGTAGTCCGTATTACGCGCTTTCGCCGTGGTTTCCAGCGTCGCCTGGTGGATAATCTTATCGTAAGCCGGGTCGTTGAAACGCGAAATATTGCCGCTGTGGGTGGAGGTCAGCAGGGACAGGAAAGTCGAGGGCTCGTTGTAATCGCCTACCCATGAGGCGCGGATCACATCAAAATTGCCGGTATTGCGGCTGTCGATATAGGTTTTCCACTCCTGGTTTTGCAGTTTGACATCCACACCGAGGTTTTTCTTCCACATGGACGCCACCGCAATCGCGATTTTCTGGTGGTTTTCCGAGGTGTTGTACAGCAGGGTCAACTTCAGCGGGCGCTGAGGACCATAGCCAGCCGCCTGGAGCAAGGTTTTCGCCTGTGCATTCAGCTCCTGCTGCGACATTTGCTCGAACGGTGAAGGGTCAGGCGTGAAACCCGCCGTCACGTCAGGGGTGAAATGCCAGGCTGGCTTCTCACCTGTACCTAATACCTTTTCCGCCATAATGCGGCGATCGATGGTCATACTCAGCGCAAGACGAACCCGGGCATCGGCCGTCGGGCCCTTTTGCGTGTTAAACGCATAGTAGTAAGTCCCGAGCTGAGGCGGCGTATAGACTTGTCCTGGGATGTCCTTCAGGAGCTTCTGATACATGTTTTTCGGGAATGATTCGGTAATATCAATGTCCCCCGCCAGATAGCGTTTCGTGGCGGACGATTCCTGATTAATCGGAATGAAGGTCACTTTTTGCAGGACAGTTTTCGCATTGTCCCAGTAATGGGTATTCGGAACGACAACCAGTTTTTCATTCACCACGCGGTCGTTCAGGACGTATGCGCCATTGCCGACCAGGGCTCCCGGGCGAGTCCACTCTTTACCGCTTTCAACGTTCGCTTTTTGCACCGGATAGAAGGCAAAGTTTGCCGTCAGGTTGCTAAACCACGGTAGCGGTTTGTCCAGCTGGACGCGTAACGTTCTGGCATCCACCGCCGTCACGCCCAGGGTATCAGGCGCCGCTTTACCGTCAATGATTGCCTGTGCGTTGTTGATACCCGCCAGCGCCGCAAACCAGGCAAACGGAGAGGTCGTTTTCGGGTCAACCAGACGCTGCCAGCTGTAGACAAAATCCTGCGCGGTGACAGGCGTACCGTCAGACCATTTCGCGTTATCGCGCAAGGTGAACGTCCAGATACGGTTATCGTTGCTCTGCCAGCGCGTCGCCACGCCCGGTATCAGTTCCCCTTTCTCGTTCTGATTCACCAGCCCTTCGAAAAGATCGCGAATCACCTGAATCTCTGGCAGCCCCACCGCTTTTGCCGGATCGAGCGAAGCCGGTTCGTCTTTAATATGTCTGACCAGCTCCTGTTTTTGCGCCAGTGCCGTGCCCTGTGGCACATCGGCAGCGTACGAGAGTGTAGAGAGTCCGCACAGGCACAGTGCGGCGAAAAGACGCGAAACAGGATGCTTCATAAGATCCCCTTTAATGAATTCAGGTAACAAGCAGATGCGTAATTATTTGTTTCGACAAAAAGAAATGCAAATAACTTACTCCTGAATAGTGATTTAAGGCAATTCTCAGGCGTTACGGAAACTATTTGATTAACGGCGGGTTTTACACAACACTGCCAGTAGAGACTTCTTTATCAGGATTTCGTATGGCAATCACCCGACCACGAGCCGAACGCGGCGCCTTTCCGCCGGGCGCTGAGCAATATGGCCGCTCATTCTTAGGCGCATCGTTGATCTGGTTCCCGGCACCCGATGCCGATCGCGACAGCGGTTTGATCATTGCCGGCACGCACGGGGATGAGAACTCGTCCGTCGTCACGCTCTCATGCGCACTGCGCACGCTCACCCCTTCACTACGACGACATCATGTGATTCTTGCCGTGAATCCGGATGGCTGTCAGCTTGGATTACGGGCTAATGCAAGAGGAGTCGACCTGAACCGTAATTTTCCGGCAGCAAACTGGCGCGCCGGGGAAACGGTTTATCGCTGGAACAGCTCCGCCGAGGAGCGGGACGTGGTCCTGCTGACGGGAGACAAACCCGGCTCGGAGCCGGAAACGCAGGCGCTGTGCCAGCTTATCCATAAGATCCACCCTGCCTGGGTTGTCTCCTTCCACGATCCGCTGGCCTGTATTGAAGATCCGCGCCACTCCGATCTGGGTGCGTGGCTGGCACAGGCGTTCGCCCTGCCACTCGTCACCAGCGTGGGCTATGAAACACCCGGTTCATTCGGTAGCTGGTGTGCCGATTTGAGTCTGCCCTGCATCACCGCTGAATTCCCGCCGATCTCCTCCGACGAAGCCAGCGAAAAATACTTAAAACCCATGATGGAGCTTCTGCGCTGGCAGCCTCAGAGATGAAGCACGCCGCTGGTGAAATTGAGCGCAGGTGAAACGTCAACAGCCAGCCATGTCGGGCCATCCAGATCGGCGAAACGGACCTGATTGACCAGCGGCAGCGCCGCGCCGATAGCCCGGGACGTGCAGAGCATACATCCCAGCATCAGTGAAAAACCCTGCGCCTGGGCTTCCGCCGCCAGGGCCAGCGCTTCTGTCAGCCCACCGGCCTTGTCGAGCTTAATGTTGATCATGTCATAGCTGCCCTTAAGCTCGCTCAAACTCGCGCGGGTATGGCAACTTTCATCCGCACAGACAGGCAGCGGATGGATAAAATTCTTCAGCGTCGCATCGTCCTTCGCCGGCAGAGGCTGCTCCAGCATGGCCACGCCGAGGTCAGCCAGCAGCTGACATCGCGCGGCAAGCCCTTCGGGATGCCATGACTCGTTGGCGTCAACAATCAGCGTGGCCGAGGGTACCGCCGAGCGAATGGCGACCATCCGCTCGCTGATCAGGCGATCGTCGAGCTTCACTTTTAACAGCGTGGCCCCGGCGTCAAAGAGCGCTTTTGCGCTGGCTGCCATCTGTTCCGGCTCACCAATCACGACCGTTTGCGCTGTCACGACCGATTGCGGTAGCGCCACGTTCAGCAATGACGTCAGCGATGTTTGCTGCCTGGCGGCCTCAAGGTTCCAGAGCGCACAGTCGATGGCGTTGCGCGCCGCACCGGCGGGCAAACGCTGCTGTAGCGACTCGCGCGTCAGCCCTTTTTGCAGGTCAGGTACCAGAGTCATGATCTGCGCCATCACAGATGCAAGACTTTCCCCATAGCGCGGGTAAGGCGTACATTCCCCGACACCTTTAAAACCCTCTTCTTCGATTTCAACCACGACCACGCTGGCTTCACTTCGGCTGCCGCGGGAGATCACAAACGGGGTATGCAATGGCCAGGCTTCTTCATAGACCTTAACGCTTCTCATCACTGACTCCTTGCGGCCCGGAAAGGCGAAAAATTTGGTTTGCCGTGTTATCCGCTGATGGCATACACTAGCCCCGACGTTAACTATATGTAAACAGGAAGATATCTATGTCACAACTCGTTCATTTCCAGGGCAACCCGGTTGCTGTTGCAGGTTCTATTCCGCAGGCTGGCAGCAAAGCTCAGGCTTTTACTCTGGTGGCTAAAGATCTGTCTGACGTCACACTGGCTCAGTTTGCCGGTAAACGCAAAGTGCTGAACATTTTCCCAAGCATTGATACCGGCGTTTGTGCCGCATCCGTGCGTAAATTCAACCAGCTGGCGACTGAAATGGACAACACCGTTGTGCTGTGCATTTCCGCTGACCTGCCGTTTGCCCAGTCCCGTTTCTGCGGTGCCGAAGGCCTGAGCAACGTCATTACCCTCTCCACCCTGCGCAGCGCGGATTTCCTCGAAAAATACGGCGTCAGCATCGCGGAAGGCCCTCTGAAAGGTCTGGCGGCACGCGCTGTACTGGTTCTTGATGAAAACGACACTGTCGTCTTCAGCGAACTGGTTAACGAAATCACCACCGAGCCGGACTACTCTGCCGCGCTGGACGTGCTGAAAGCATAATAAGTACTGAGCATTCTATACAATTAATTATCAACCTCGCCATGGCGGGGTTTTTTATTAACTCAAAGCTGAATCGTTAAAGCACAAATAATCGAAACTCACATTAATGATGCAACAAAAATCATAGCATCCAATATTAACGTGACCAGTAACGCATTATTATCGTTAAAATTCTCTATTTTCGCCCCCAGTGAAGCACATCACATTTCCCTTTTTGTCTAAACATTAGATTTGCTTACGAAAGAAAATAATCGTTTCAGCAAAAAGGATAAAATATGAAGATCAAACTCGCTTTTACGCTCCTTGCGGTAATGATTTCTGGCCATGCAGCGGCTAAAACCTGGGTGCTGACAAGTGCTGAAAGCAGCATAGAGAAAGGAAACTGGAAGGTTTCCAGTGATGAGCTGAACGTTAAGGATCACCCGTTCAGCATTGAGCAAAAAGTCTTACACGGCGGGAAACAGGAAGGCAGTAAAATCATCGTTATTAGTAGCAAAGACGGCCTGACTATTACCTTAAGCCCGACCCGCGGGATGAACCTTCTGCACGTTGAAGGGTTTGGCACCAGACTGGGGTGGAATTCTCCCGTCAAAGAGGTCGTGAACCCGGCTTATATCAATCTGGAAAGCCGAAACGGACTCGGCTGGCTGGATGGTTTCAACGAAATGATGGTGCGCTGTGGCTATGAGTGGACAGGACACCCTGTCACCGCAGACGGACAAATTTATACTCTTCACGGCAAAGCCGGCAATACCCCTGTGTCGCAGGTAGAGGTCGAGGTTGCGGATGCCGCCCCGCATGAGATCCGTGTACGGGGTTTGATTAAAGAGAGCACGTTTAAAAAAGCCGATCTGCAAACCATGACCGAACTGCGTTACGTTCCTGGAACCAATCAGTTCAGCCTGCACGATGTTCTGACAAACCATGCAGATTACCCTCATGATTACCAGATCATCTATCACAGCAACTTCGGGACGCCGATCCTCGAAGAAGGCGCTCGTTTCCTTGCGCCGGCGGTGAGCGTGAGCCCGTTCAATGATTACGCCAAAGCGGGCGTTAACGACTGGCAAACCTATGCCGGGCCGACAAAAGGCTTTGATGAGATGGTCTTTAACATCAAACCACTTGCCGACAATAACCATGAAACGCTCGCAGCAGTGGTCAATAAAGCCGGAGATAAAGGCGCGTCAATTCAGTTTGATACCCGCCAGCTACCCGTGCTGACCTTATGGAAAAATACCGACACGCTGAAGCAGGGCTATGTCACGGGCATTGAACCTGGCACCAGCTACGCCTACCCCGTTACGATTGAACGCGAGCAGAAGCGCGTCAAGCAGCTACAGCCTGGTGCCAGCGCGCAGTTTGACCTGACCTATACCCTGCTTCACAGCCCACAGCAGGTAAAAGATGTCGAAAGCAGGATTGCGTCGATTCAGGGCGAGACAAAAACAGAAATCGTGACCACGCCTCTGGCGAAGGAATAAGCGTAAAGTAAGAAGCCTCTTTACAGAGGCTTTTTGTTATTCATCACCCTTCTTATGATTCAAACCGTACTCACGGAGCTTATTCGCAATCGCGGTGTGCGAGACACCAAGACGTTTTGCCAGTTTTCGGGTGCTTGGATAGCTGCGATACAGCTGCGTCAGCACGGAGCGCTCGAAACGGCTGGTGATGTCATCCAGCGAGCCTTCCATCGCCTCTTCGCCGACCGATACCGTCCCGGCGTCGTAATCAGGCAACAAAATATCCTGTGGACGCAGTTCATACCCTTCCAGCTGCGTCAGCGCACGATAGACGGCGTTTTTGAGCTGGCGAATGTTGCCTGGCCAGCCGTAGCGCGTTAGCACCGTGCCGAGATCGGCAGAAAGCTTCGGACGCGGAACCCCCTGCTCGTCGGCAAAGCGGGCCACAAACAGCTCCGTTAACGGCATAATGTCCTGTGGACAATCGCGCAGCGGTGGAATATTCAGCGTCAGGACATTGAGACGGTAATAGAGATCCTCGCGGAAGATCCCCTTTTGCACCAGTTCGACCAGGTTTTTCTGAGTGGCACAAATGACGCGCACGTCCACATGCACTTCGTGATCCTCACCGACGCGGCGGAATGTGCCATCGTTCAGGAAACGCAGCAGTTTAGCCTGCATACGTGGCGACATTTCGCCGATCTCGTCCAGCAGCACCGAGCCACCATTCGCCTGCTCGAAGAACCCTTTCTTGCCTTCCGGAGCATGACCAAACAGCTCGCTTTCGACGGCATCTTCCGGGATAGAAGCGCAATTAAGCGCAAGATACGGTTTTGCCGCACGCGGGCTCGCCAGATGCACGGCATGAGCCAGCAGGTCCTTCCCGGTGCCGGTATCGCCGGTGATCAGCAGCGGTGCGGTCAGGCTGGCGAGCTTGCGCGCCTGGTCAACGACATGGCGCATTTTCGGACTGACGGCAATAATCTGGCTGAAAGCGCCAACGTCCTGACTGGAAATGTTCTGCAGCTGACGGCCCATGCGTAACGTCGACCGCAGCATGATCACCGCCCCGGTCAACACGCGGGTATTCCCTTCCCCTTTCAGATAAACCGGCGTGATCTCCATCAGGAAATTCTGCCCGTTAATCACCACATGCTCGCTATGCGTGTTTTGCGGATTGCTGTCCAGCCAGCGCTGGAAGTTAAAACCGGGGATCAGCTGTGCGGCGTTATGATTGCTGAGCTTCTCCTGGCTCTGTGCGAAAAGCTGGCAGCTCGCATGATTTACGCGCTCCACTTTACTTTTTAAATCCAGAGAGAGGAACGGCTCAGGCATCGCTTCCAGCAGCGCGCTCAACGCCAGGTGCTCGCGCTCAGACGGCATCCAGGGAATGGTGCGTACATCCGTAACGCCAGCGATACGGCGGATTTCCGCCATCAGGCTACTGAATGTATTAAATTCAATTTCGGCAAAATTGAGGTAAATTCGCCCGACAGGATCGATCTCAATGCCACGTAAATCAATGCTACGTAAAACAAGAAGATCGAGTAATTCGCGGGTCAGACCGAGACGGTCTTCACAGAAGACTTCAAGACGCATGGGAAATTCACCGTTTTAAGCCAATAACACTAAAATGATATGTCAGAACACGGTGATCCGGAAGATGGCTGTCAACAAATATTGACAGCCAGCACGATTAGTGAACAAAACATCACGGAGCAGGTTTTTTATTGAGCGTTTCTTTGAGCTGGCCGATCAACTCACGCCTGAAATCCCCCAGCCGGGGCTTATCGCCATCAATCCAGGGCAGCGGACGACAGACTTCCATCGCTTTAATCCCTAAACGCGCGGTCAATAATCCGGCGCCGATGCCCTGAGCGGCACGGGTAGAAAGACGCGCCGCCAGATCCTGCGACATCCAGTCCATTCCCACTTCGCGCACCAGCTCACTCGCACCAGCAAACGCGATATTGAGCAGAACCAGTTTAAACAGTCTGAGCCGGCTGTAGTAACCCAGCTCAATGCCGTAAAGGTTCGCGATACGGTTGATCAGGCGCAGGTTACGCCAGGCGATAAAGGCCATATCGACCAGCGCCAGCGGGCTGACGGCAATCATCAGCGTCGATTCCGCCGCCGAACGGCCGATCTCGCGTCGCGCCTGTGCATCCAGCACCGGCTGAACCATGTGCGAATAGAGGGTTACCACTTCCTTGTCGTTCTGGGTTTCATGGATGGCGGCATACCAGCGCTGAAGCGCAGGGTGTGACTGATCGATTCCGGCCTGGCTGGCCAGCTTTTCACAGAACGCACGACCTTTCCCGGTGCCGTGACTGTGAAGCAGATCCCGGGCGACATCACGCTCATGCGCGCGCTGTCGCAGACGCCAGAGCCGACGCCACTCGGTGGCAACCGACCCTACGCCCGCCCCCACAATCAGCGCGCCTGCAGCACAACCACCCAGCGCGACCCAGTCCTGAGTTTGCCAGGCATTCATCGTCCATTGTACGCCCTGCCCAATCACGCTTGCGCCAAACAGCGCCAGACCGGCGGTGACCATTTTACGCCACAGGCTGCGTTTTGGACGCAGAGCAGCTTCCACAACTGCCTCCGCAGGACCTTCCTCAACGTCAGGCTCCTCAGTCACCACCGGGGCAAAGTTATCCGCCTGCGTGCCACTGAACGTCTGGGACGTTTTAAACGCCTCCTGGTGTTCCTGCTCAAGCGTTCCGGTAAAGTCTATGCGCGGTTTTAACGGTTCCGTCATCGCAATTTATCTCCAATCAAAAACTCCAGCGCCGCATCCAGACGGATGTGCGGTAACGGTTGGTCGACGCTCATGACCTGCGGGCGGAAGGCTTCAAACTGGAAGCCCTGGCTCTGCCAGAAGGCCTGGCCCGGCAGACGCGCGGGCACTTCGCCCGGATATACGGTAAGCGGTTCGCCGTCGCTGAGTCGATTTCCACGTAATGCGGGTATTTTCTCGCCGTTAAGGTCAATCAGTCCACTTTGCGTCGCCTGCACGGACGCGAGCCCCAGGCAATCCATGCTGATCCCTTCGAAGGCGGCGTTTTGCCAGGCGTCCTGCACCAGTTGCTGCAGCAGCGACACCATATTGGCATGCTGGTCGACCGTAACGTGATCGGCCTTTGTGGCCGCAAAGAGCAGTTTGTCGATCACCGGTGAGAACAGCCTGCGAAACAGCGTCCGCTGCCCGTAGTGAAAACTTTGCATCAGCTGCGTTAGCGCAAGGCGCATATCGTTGAAGGCCTGTGGCCCACTGTTGAGCGGCTGCAGACAATCCACCAGCACAATCTGGCGGTCAAAACGCAAGAAGTGGTTTTTATAGAATCCTTTGACCACTTTTTCACAGTAGTAATTGTAACGCTCGCGCAGCATTCCGGCGTTCGTGTGCCTGTCGGCCTGCGCCAGCTTCGACTCGCCAACCCCATCCACATCCGGCCACGGGAAGAACTGAAGCGCAGGCGCACCCGCTAAATCGCCGGGCAGGACAAAGCGACCCGGCTGAATGAAGTGCAGCCCTTCCTGCTTACACTGATGCAGATACGCCGTCCAGGCTTCGGCAATGGCCGCCAGACGGTTTTCATCGGCCGGGGCAAGCGGATCTAAGCCTTCGCACAGCTGTCGCCATTTGGCCGACCACTCGGCACGCTGTCCCTGCAACAACCCTGTCATCTGCCGGGACCAGCTGAGGTAGTCCTGCGCCAGCATCGGCAAGTCGAGTAGCCACTCGCCGGGGTAATCGACGATTTCAAGGTACAGGGTGGAGGTATCCTTAAAGTGGCGCATCAGGGATTCATTTGAGCGGAAACGCAGCGCAAGGCGAATTTCACTGACCCCTCGCGTCGGCGTCGGCCACGTGGGCGGATCGCCATAGAGCTGCGCCAGCCCTTCGTCATAGGTAAAACGTGGAATGCCAAAATCGCGCTGAGGGACGCGCTTAACGCCCAACAGACGCTCTTCCCGCACCGCGCCCAGCAGCGGCAGGCGCGCACCGGCATGCAGGTTCAGTAGCTGGTTCACCATCGCGGTGATAAACGCCGTCTTACCGCTGCGGCTCAGCCCTGTTACCGCCAGACGCAAATGACGGTCAACGCCGCGGTTCATCAGTGAATTGAGTTCGTTTTTAAGTCGCTTCATCGCCGTCCTTCGTTGCCCGGAAGCCTTGAATGCATTGCTTCAGAATACAATAAATGGGGGCAGATCGTTGATTATCAATTCTTATTTATTGCTATTGCCGTTTTCTCTCCAGTAAGATGAACGGCATTGCTGTCAGTCCGGAGTGAGTAAGGTGTATGTCACCCACCATTTATGATATCGCACGGGTTGCGGGCGTATCGAAATCAACCGTTTCCCGCGTTCTGAATAAACAAACAAATATTTCTCCCGAAGCGCGTGACAAAGTGCTGAAGGCGATTGACGAATTAAATTATCAACCCAACAAACTGGCCCGTGCCCTGACCTCTTCGGGTTTCGACGCCATTATGGTTATTTCGACCCGTTCAACCAAAACCACCGCCGGTAACCCTTTTTTCTCCGATGTCCTTCATGCCATTACGGCAAAAGCGGAACAAGAAGGTTTTGATGTTATTTTGCAAACGTCAAAAAGCAGTGAAGACGATCTGCTGAAATGTGTGAGTAAAATAAAACAGAAGATGATCAAAGGGATCATTATGCTAAGTTCACCGGCAAATGAATCCTTTTTCACTACGCTGGATGCCTATGGCGTACCGGTAGTGGTCATTGGTAAAGTTGAAGGTGATTATCAGAATATCTATTCCGTCGATACGGATAATTTTCATGACAGCGCTACGCTGACGGAAACCTTTATTAAAAATGGTCGCCGTAAAATTGCTTGTCTGCATGCGCCACTTGATTATCATGTTTCGATTGATCGTCTTGCAGGCTATAAAGCCAGCCTGAAAAAGCATAACATCGCTATTACTCCTGGCTGGATTATGGATGGCGGTTATACCCATGAGAGCGCGCTCGCGGCGGCGCTTGAATTATTATCCTCACCCACACCGCCTGATGCAGTATTTGCTACCGACAGCATGAAGTTACTCAGCCTCTATCGCGCGGCGGATGAGTTAAATCTGATGATCCCAGAGCAGGTGGTTATAGCCGGATACAGTGACCCGATGCTGTCTCTCATATTAACGCCAGCACCGGGCGGCTTTGATATTCCCACCCGCAAACTGGGTGAAGAGAGTTGCGATCTTCTCTTCAGGCGTATTGCCGGCCATCCCGCCCCGCAAAAAGTACTGGTTGATACCCATTTTTTGTTGGCTGCCTCCCTTCGCTAAAACCAGGGGCTTATTGCCCCTGGTGTGCCGTCTGTCAGAACGCGTAGTTTACGCCAACACCCGCATAGTGGAAGCGGTCGCTTTCGCCTTCATCGTGGTTTTCCCACTCATAGGCGTATTCCAGCGTCATGGATAAACCATTGTTGAAATCATAAGCGTAGAGGAGACCGAGTCGGTTGAAATCGTGTCCTTCACGCTCCGGATCGTCCTGCCAGTCCCAGTTCGACCAGCGATCAAGCCCCAAACGGGTATAAGGCGTTAAGGTGGTCTGGCCCAACGAAATAGGCAAATACGCTCGAATTTCCTGTGTCGAAAACTCGCCATTATTTCGGGATCTGTCCATATTGAAACCGCGCTCTAAATAGTAATTCACTTTAGCCGCAAAGGTTTCGTTAATGGTCCAGGTGAAGCCCGTTTCGGTTTCGACACGGCTGTCAGCATAACCGGTTTTCTCCAGATCGTTGGCGAACTGATACATGGCAAACCAGCCACCAAAACGCCAGTCGTCGGTTAATTTAATATCCCAGTCCGGCTGGATTTTGTAGCGCTGCATATTAGCGCTGCCGTCTTTAGCACCATGTTCATCTTTAAAGTGATAACCATAATTACGGAAACCACCGGTCAGACCGAAAGTAAAATCATCGGTTCCGATAAAGCGATAGCGTAATTCGAATTCAGGACGATCAAAATAGGTGCCGCGGGTCATACTGCTGTAATCAACCGGTCCTTCCTGATACATCGCCAGCGAAAGCGTCCATGCATCCCAGGTGGCATTAAACCACACGGAAGGCTCATATAATCCATCTTTATCGTCGCCCTGACCTTCGACGTTTTCAATTTCATACATTGCGCCAATATTAAATTCCCACTGCTTAGTTGTTTCTGATGCTTGTGCGTAGCTAACCCCTGCGCACAGAACGAGCGCAGCACTTTTTAGTAGAGTACTCATTAAATATTCCCTTTATAAGTAACAAACAAAAAACCGGAAATTTTCATTTCCGGCGAACACCTTTCTTATCTAATAGCTGCTTCGGTTTCAGCGTCGAAGAAATGGCACTTATTCATATCGAACTGAATGCCGATATTATCCCCTGCGGCATAATCATTCGCGGCCCCTGCACGAACAACCAGTTCATGCCCGCCAACCGTGGCATAGAGCATGAACTCCGCGCCAGTCAATTCGGCTACGCTGACTTTCGCGGCAATGTCGTCATCACGGTTCTGAAGCGTCAGAATATCTTCCGGGCGGATCCCAAAGACCACGGCTTTACGCTGATATCCCGCGTTATTGAGTGCCGCGAGCGTATCTCCCGGGATCTCCAGGCGCAGCGTTTCCGTCACGAAATAACGATCGTCGAGCGCACCGCGAATGAAGTTCATGGCAGGTGAACCAATGAAACCTGCAACAAACATATTCGCCGGTTCGTTATAAACCTGCTTCGGTGCCCCCACCTGCTGAATAATGCCATCCTTCAGGATAACGATGCGGGTGGCCATCGTCATAGCTTCCGTCTGATCGTGGGTCACGTAAATCATTGTGGTGTTAAGCTTCTGATGCAGCTTGCTGATTTCAGCCCGCATCTGCACGCGAAGCTTGGCATCGAGGTTGGATAACGGCTCATCCATCAGGAAGACACCTGCTTCGCGCACGATCGCCCGGCCTAACGCCACGCGCTGACGCTGGCCGCCCGACAACGCACCCGGTTTACGCTTAAGATATTCCCGCAAACCGAGGATCTGGGCCGCCCAGTTCACGCGTTCCTCAATGACCATAGGCGCTATTTTTTGCATTTTCAGGCCAAACGCCATGTTGTCGTAGACCGTCATGTGCGGATAAAGCGCATAATTCTGGAAAACCATGGCAATGTCGCGAGACTTGGCTGGCACGTCGTTCATGCAAACGCCGTCAATCACCAGTTCGCCGGCGGAGATCTCTTCCAGCCCCGCAATCATGCGCAGCGTTGTCGATTTGCCGCAGCCTGACGGACCGACGAAAACGATAAACTCTTTATCCTCAATGTCGAGATTGAAATCCTTAACCACGTGGACCTGGTTATCATAGATTTTCTGAATATGTTTCAGTGACAGTTGGGCCATTGTTAATTCCTTATCAATACGTCCGGGATGCCCAGAAATCGGTCAGGCATTTCCAGGTTAGTTCCCGCGTTGAATGAAGTTGTAATCCCGCATGGTTCAGGCCAGTTCCAATCCCAACCGATAGCATTCCCGCTGCGTTGATCGCCTCAACGCCAGCCGGGGCATCTTCAATACCCATGGCCGCTTCAGGACGCACATTCAGACCTGCGCAGGCTGCGAGGAAGATCTCCGGGTCTGGTTTCGAACAGACAATGAGTGAGGCATCGGCGCAAAAATCAAAGGCGTTCTGAATGCCCAGCGCATGCAATATGCCGGGAGCATTCAGGGAAACGGAGGCGAGCCCAATTTTGACCTTCGCCGCACGTATTTCCGCCAGTACGTCGCGGATGCCAGGAAGCAGAGAGTCCTGCGTCAACGACGCCAGAGACTGGACATAAAGCGCATTTTTTTTACTCGCTAGTGCCAGACATTGTTTGTCGTCAAACGCCCCCTCTTTTCCACCCTGTCGCAGGATCCGCTGCAAAGATTCCATGCGGCTTATTCCCTTCAGTTCCTCGTTGAAAACCTCATCGATGCAAATGCCAATCTCCTGCGCCACGGCACGCCAGGCAAGAAAGTGCAGATGTGCGGTATCGGTGATAACCCCATCAAGATCGAAGACCACAGCTTCAGGCGTCATGGCTTGCCTCCATGGTAGCGGTCCCATTAACGGATGTAAGAAAATCCTGGTAAGAAAAAACCTGGCGCTCCGATATGCACACCGTTTTACCCCACAGGGTGAACGTGACGGGTGAAGAGGTGTCGATCGTCAACACTTCATTTTCAAAAGCGAAATGCATACGCGCGTTGCGCCAGCGCAACGGGAAAGCAAGCCTTCTCCAGTGGGCGGGTAATTTCGGCGCAAGGTGCAGCTCCCCTTCCACAATCTGCATACCGGCAAATCCCTGAATGACGCCGGACCAGATAGAGCCGGTCGCTGCGGCATGAATACCGTCATCGCTGCTGTGCGGGTCGTCCCCAAGATCTATGGCGACGCCGTCGCGCCAGAAGGCATAGGCACCTTCGGTATCACCACAGCGGGCAGTCACAATGCCGTGAATGGCCTTGCTCAACGAAGAGTCATGGATCGTGCGGGGCTCGTAGAACGCCAGATTGGCGACACATTGCTTCGGCGTAAACCGTTCCGGCAACAGGTAGTTCAGCATCACCACATCTGCCTGCTTGAGGATCTGCATCTCGTTTACCTCCGCGCGGGAATAATCGAGCAGGATGGTCTGCTTACCCGCTTTCGCTTTATAGCGGCTCAGGTCAATGGCCGGTTTCGCCATGAAGCTATCATCCTGTGGGATCACACCGTCTGTGCGAGGCTCCGGCAGCCATAAGCGCGCCAGGAACTGTTTGGCATTCTGCGTAAAACCCGCATCCTCACGCCCAAACATCGCCATAAAGCGGCATGCGCTGGCAACGTTGTACCAGGCCAGATAGTTGGTGTAGGCGTTGTTGTTCACGTGTTCCGTGTATTCGTCCGGTCCGATCACGTCATGGATTTCCAGACGACCCTTGATTTCCGTTGCGCGCCCCATCCAGAACGTGGCGGTTTCCACCAGTAACGTCAGACCTTCATTGCGCATAAAGGCATCATCGTGCGTTGCCTGCCAGTACGCGACGACGGCCCAGGCAATGTCCGCCACGATATGATGTTCAGCCAGTGCGGATGCCACTTTCTGGCGCGTGCCCGTTCGAATGTTGATGGCGGCAAACTCCGGCGTCTCTTCCTGCCCGCTCGCAGCACTTTCCCACGGGAAAAGCGCACCAGGCCAGCCGTTACGACGGGCTTTTTCCCGAGCTCCGGACAGGTTGAGCCAACGATAACGTAGGAGACTACGGGCGACCTGGGGACGCGTGAAGAGATGGAAAGGCAGCAGAAAAATTTCGGTATCCCAGAAGACGTGGCCTTTATACCCCTCTCCCGTCAGCCCTTTGGCGGCGATACTGCTTCGTTCATCATGGGCTGGCGTCATGGTGGTCAGATGCCAGACGGCGTAATCCAGCGCGATCTGATCCTGATGTTCCGCTGAAGTGACCTCAACCCTAGCGTCAAGCCAGACGTCTTTCCAGGCATACGATGAACTCTCAAGCAACGCGTTGTAGCCTCTTGCCGCACAGACTTTGAGATCGGCCAGCGCACTACGAGCGAATGACGCCTGCGACAGTGATTTATCGCTGCGATGTGTCACCCAGACGATTTTCTCAAGCGTGACAGTGTCACCCTTAGCTACCGTCAGCGAATGATGAACGCTGAGACGACGATTTTTGGCGGTGAAACAGCTGTCGCTCTTCGTTGAGAGCTGACAAAACGCCGAAATAACAACATCTGAGGTCCGGTCCTGTGTTTCATACACGCCCTGCATGTAATGCTGGTCGAACACTCTGACCGAAACTTCATCCAGATGCTGCCTGCCGCTATTGGTTTGCGTCGCATCAATGCCGGTTTTCAGCACGACCTGCGAGACGGCATCAAGGGGGGTGATCGAAATCTGCATTGCCGCTAACGGCAGTTGGTCCAGCGACGCAAAACGACGGCTCTCCAGCCGATAGCGTTTCCCGTCGGGCGAGCGCCAGACGACGCTGCGGCGAAGTTCGCCATTGGCAAATGCCAGCTCGCGCTGCCACTCAAGGATATCGCCTGAAAGCAGGGTAAAATTAATACCATCCAGCTCAACATCAATGCCGGTGATGTCTGGCAGGTTAATCAGTTCAGTGGTCTCGTTACGACCCGCCTGATGATAAAGACCCGCAAGATACATGCCTCTGGTTTGCCGGGTGTAATCTTCTTCATGCGCAGCACGGATCCCTATGTAGCCATTACCGCAGGCCATGATGGAGGCGTATTTATTCAGGCTGTGTGGGCAAAAGCCCGGCTCAGTTAAGACAGACACGTTTAGCATAATGTTACGCTTTCCCCTGTTTCTGCCGCCTCATACAGCGCGGCGACAAGCTGCTGGATAACCAGCCCCTGCTCCGCATCAGCGATCATTACGGGTTCCCCCAGAACATGGCGTACAAAAGCATCCATACTGCGCAAATGACGCTGATCGTCAGCTTCTTCACGCTGTATGACGGTCTGTAAAACACCGGACTCGTCGTGGTAAATGTGGGCAGGGAAAAGCGTGGCGCCCGCTTTTTCACCGCAGAATGCGACGTTCATGATCGATTGCTCACGGATATTCAGCGCAAACGACGTGTCCAGACGCAGAATGCCGCCGTTGCAAAATTCAATGGTGCCAAACAGGGCATCTTCAACGGTAAACTGAGCGGGATCCCACGCGCCAAACTGGCCGCTGCTTTTGCGGTTTCCCAGCCTCTGGAAACTGTGCGCCGTCACTCTTTTTACCGCCGGGAACCCCAGCACGTACATCGCGGCATCAAGCATATGAATGCCGATATCAATCAGCGGTCCCCCACCCTGTAATGATTTGTTGGTAAAGACGCCCCAGCCCGGAACTCCGCAGCGCCGTAACGCCTGTGCCGAGGTGAAATAAATTTCACCCAGCACACCGTTCATCACGGCCTCACGCAGCAATTGCGTATCAAGTGCGAAACGATGGTGAAAATCATACGCCAGCACTTTTCCCGCCTTGCGCGCGGCGTTACGCATCCGTTCGGCCTCTTGCGGGGTCATCGCCGGTGGTTTTTCGCACATCACGTGGCAGCCTGCTTCCAGCGCTGCCATAACGTGTTCAAAATGAAACCGGTTTGGCGAACAGACGCTCACCACATCCGGCTTAACCGCCTTGAGCATCTCTCGCGCATCATGCCATGCAGAAGGGATGGCATGACGCTCCGCAAACGCCCGTGCCTGTTCGGGGTGGCTATCCATAACAGCCACCATCTGAACATCACCGCGTGTGGCGTAGTACGAGGCATGGACTTTTTCCGCAACCTGCCCGGCGCCAATTATGGCGACGCGCAGTAGCGAAGGTGTTGAAGGGCTCATCGCGCTTGCCATCCTTAGCATTCACGCAAATAAGTCAGTGAATCCTGGTAAGCCCGAGCAGGATCGTCGGCGCGGACGCGGCACTCATACACCACATAGCCCTGGTAATCGTCCGCACGCAATTGTGCGAACAGGCTGGCAAAATCGAGGCTACCGCTGCCCGGCTGATAGCGGTGGTTATCAGCAATGTGCACATGACCCAGCAGATCGCGGTTTTGATGCAGCGCGTCCGTCAGCGAATTTTCTTCAATGTTCATATGATAGAAATCGCCGATGATCTGCACATGTTTCAGGCCATTCTCTTCGATATAGCGACGCGCGTCCGCCAGGGTGTTGATCATGTGATCCTGATAGCGGTTCAGCGGTTCCAGGTAGACGGTCGTCCCGGTGCGCGCCGCCACTTCATCCAGCCAGCACAGTGAAGCACTCACCGCTTTACGATCGCCTTCAAGACTGCGTGGAGAGGTCATCGGAGGCAGTCGGAATGTAAACATCCCCCACGCGGCAGGCACGATAATGCCCTTTCCGCCCACCTCTGCCAGTGCTTCCAGAATGCGTTCAATCTGCTTTAACCCGTTAAGACGGCGTTCTTCAATAAAGTCGCCAATCCAGCCATCATATCCGCCGCAGGCCGTCGTCACCGGCAGGCCAGTGGCTTTGATTGCCGCTTTCACGTCGTCGAGATTATCGACCAGCAGTCGGCCATCAATTTCGTAGCCATCAAAACCCATCGCCTTGATATACTGGAACTTCTCCAGAATCGACGTCGGGAAAAAAGCCTGGTTTTGTGTCGCGATTTTCATGATTTTCTCTCCTTAGCTTAAAAAGTGACGCCCATTTTGATACTGAGTTCCGGATGCTGATCGACATACGTCATGTAGCTTTCCGGGCTGGTGGTGAAGGTCACGACCGGGTCGATCAGATCTTCGCAATTCAGATAACCGTTCATCAGCAGTTCCCAGCAGGTCTCTTCAATACGTTTGCGGTTCCAGCGTGGGTAATCCGGATTGGGTTCGCTGCAGGCGCGCGAGAAGACAATCTTCGCATTATTGAAATGCGCTTCTCGGCCGAGGTTGAAACCTTCCGCGAACGGCTTCGCGAAGGCTACGTAGGAGATGGTGCCGCCGTAGGCGAGTCCGCGCAGCGCGGACTGCAGTGCATCTGCAAAGCCGCTGGTTTCGATGATCACATCCGCGCCCTGTTTCCCGGTCAGCGCTTTGATTTCGAGACCGACATCAGTCCCGATCGGATTAAAGCAATGGTCGGCACCGTGACGACGGGCTATCTCGCAACGGTGTTCGATAGGATCGACTCCGATGACGATTGACGCACCGGCTTTTTTGGCCAGTTGGATCGCAATCTGCCCAATCGCACCAAGCCCCACCACCACCACAAAATCGCCTACCCGCACGTTGGCATCGCGTACGCCGCTCATCGCAAACTGCGCTGGATCGTAACAAACGGCGTTTTTCCAGGAGGCGCCCTGCGGCATTTTGCGCAGCTTGTAGTTGTTGACGGCATTCACAATGACCGTCTCCTGCAGCGGTGCGTAGCAGCAGACGCGATCGCCAATCTGGTATTCTGTAACGTCATCACCGCATTCGATAATGTCGCCAACAATCATATTGCCCAGCTGGAACTTACCGAATTCGATCCCGCGGGCCGAGCCCTCTTCACGCGGGGTAAACATCTGCCACTCCGTGTTGAACTCTTCATCAATAAACGGACTTGCCGCACGGAAATCCACCACTTCAGTCCCGTGTTTTGGTGCGCCAAAGCGTGCACGAATTTTCACTTCATGTACGGCAACCTGACGATCTTCATATTCCACCAGCGCCGCCACACGAGGCGCGGTCGCAACTAATTTTTTCATGACTGACTCCTTGTTAAAATTGACTGCCTCAGCCCTTCACGCCGCCGGCGGTCAAACCACTTTTAATAAAACGTTCAGACAGGGCGTACATGATGACCACCGGAAGCGCCGTCACCAGCGATGCCGCCATCATGCGACCCCAGATATAATCTGGCGTGCTAAAGAGCGTGTTCAGCCCAACCGGCAGAGTGAAATTGCTGGCGCTGGACAGGAAAATGGACGCAAACAGATAGTCGTTCCACGCCACCATAAAGCAGTAAACAAACACCGACACGAGGCCGGAAATCGCCAGCGGCACGGTGATGCGAAAGATGATTTGCAGACGGTTGAGCCCGTCCATCATCGCGGCCTCTTCAATTTCGTCCGGAATGGTGTCGAAATAACTGCGCAGCATAAACACCGCGGTCGGTAACGTCTGGGTCACCATGGTGATAATCAGCGCCAGCTCGGTGTCGTAGATCCCCAGGGCAGTGATGATTTTGAACAGCGGTACCACCAGCAATATCCCGGAGAACATGTAGACGGTGTAAAAACTCGCATTGATCGTCGTGCGGCCCTTAAAACGCAGCCTGGATAAGGCGTAAGCCCCCAGCGTGCCGAGAAACACGGCAATCACCGATGAGGTCAACGACACCACCATGCTGTTTCTGAAATAGTCTACGAACGGGAAAATCAGCGGGTTAAAAATGTCGACGTAATGCTGCAGCGTCCACTCCTGCGGCAGTATGGTCGGGTGAAGCGATATCGCCTCTTTCGCGCTCTTTAATGACGTCATTAACATCACGAAGAACGGGAACAGCGTGATAACCAGAAACACCGCCAGCCCCAGGTAAAAGCCAATACGACCCAGTACGCGTTTATTTGTTGCCATTGAGGTTTACCCTTTTTCTGGTCAGCAGAATCACCGCGAAGATGATCACGAACAGCACGACGGAGATAGCCGCTGCCTTACCCAAATCGTTGAAAGCGAAGGCAGTTTTGTAAAGATAGACGCCTAAAATATCGACCTTGGTTGTCAGCAGGTAGACATCCGCAAACATGTAGAACATCCAGATAGTGCGGAGCGTGACCACCGTTGCCAGCACCGGCATAATCGCGGGCAACGTGACGATGCGAAAACGTTGCCAGGCATTTGCTCCGTCCATTTCCGCGGCTTCATACAGCGATTTATCAATGGTTTGTAAAATCGCCAGGAACGAAATGAACGCGTACGGGAAGTAACGCCAGATGGCAAACAGCACCACCAGCACAAAGCTGCTGCCAGGATTGTCGAACCACAGCGGCGCCTGGTCATACAGATGCAGCACGTCAACGCCCAGATAGTTCACAATGCCGTAGCCGTTGTTGAACATGTATTTCCAGGCAAATACCAGCGAAATGGACGGGGTGACATAGGACAAAATCACCAGCGAACGCGCCGTTTTTCGCAGACGAAATTCCCGGTTAAAGAAGATGGCAACGGCCAGCCCCAGCACCGTGCTACCGATCACAACCAGTGCCGTGTACCAGAAGGTCATCCACAGCGAATGCCAGAATGCAGCATCACTGAGAATGCGAATGTAATTGTCCAGCCCGACAAACACAGCGCTAATGCGCGGGTTAAGCGGCAAGCGTAAAAAACTGATTTCGATATTGGAAATCATCGGCCAGGCCACCAGGCCCCCCAGCAAAATCAGGCTGGGGGCCAACAGCAGCATGGCGAAAGGCATATCTGAACGACCAGAAAACAACGTCTTCATAATTTCCTTCCGCAAAGCGCTCCTATCGTTGTGAAATCAGGTCAGTCAGTCGCTTCTGGCTGTTGCTTAAGGTCGCGCTGAGATCTTGTTGCCCCACCGTGACGTTATGCACCATGGAACTGATAATGCCGGACCCCGTCACATCACCCATGCGGGTGAAGTTTTTGTCTCCCACCGCGCCAAACACCTGCACATTCGGGAACTGCGCGATCAGTTCGTAAGGCAATTGCCCAAACGCTTTAATCACATCGTTGTTTTTCCAGGTATCCGTACCAACCACCAGCTTGTTCACAGGCAAAGCCGCACCCGGCGACATCATTACCCAATCAGTGGCGTGTTGAGCCTGTTCCATCCAGGTGACAAATTTCTCTGCCGCTTTAGTTTCATCTTCAGTTTGGCCGGTGGTGATCGTCAGTGATGTAACCATGCCGTAGACTGCAGACGTTTTTTCAGTGGGGACAACGAAGCCCAGATTGGCAGGATCTCCGTCTTTGAAGACCGCCGGCAGGATATAGGTGGAGTAAACGGCCATCGGCGCAGAACCGTTCATGAAGGCGTCTTTGATTTCCATGACATCATTTGATCCAGGCATGGTGGTCGCGGCCAGTGCTTTATAAAACGCCAGAGCTTTAGCCATTTCGGGGGTATCGACGTCGATATCCCCTTTAGCATCAAAAACATTAGCGCCGCCTGACAGGGCAAACTGGGAGAAGGCCTGCTCGGTCATCACGCTTTCTGCGGTTGGCAGCGCAATGCCGTAATGTTTTTTGGCCGGGTCGTTAAGACTCTGGCTGGCCTTCAACAGTTGTTCCCAGTTACGCGGCTCTTCAATACCCGCCGCTGCCAGCACATCTTTGTGATACCAGACGCCGGACAGCCAGGCACTGATGGGTACGCCCGTCCAGGCAGAACCGTCTTCCGTACGAACAACGCGCAAGATACCGTCATAGAAGGTGTTTTCCCCTACGGCTTTAATGGCTTCGCCGATAGCCTCGCGATCCAGCAGTTGCTCCTTGTCCATAACTTTTGCGTAGTCATGGCTGACTTCAATCACCTCAGGCAGCGCGCCCGTTCTGGCCAGCGTAATCACCTTGGTGTTATAGGCATCTTCTTCCACCGGCACCTGTTTTACGGTAATACCGGGGTTCTCTTTCTCGAATTTTTCGATCAGTTTCGTAATAACCGCCTGACGCTCTTGCTCTACTGACGAGTGCATAAACTCAATGGTGACAGCAGTCGGTTTGTCATCCTTGCAGCCTGATAACAAGGCGCACGAAACCAGTGCTGATATCAGCACAATTCTGGGCATTTTCATGTTTAAGGTCCTTTTTTAGTTTTCTTTAATCCACAACACCTGCCATGGAGTAAGGGTCAGAGCCGTATCTGTAATATCCTCTCCGGCGATCAACTCTCTTCCGGATTGAATATCAGATCCAACCTTTTGAGCGCGATCGCTGAAATTAAACACTGCTGTTATCTTCTCGCCAGAATCCGCAACGCGAATAATTTTTAAAACATGTTCCCCTGACGCACTAAAATAAGTTTCACTATCAGGGTGGAAAGCTTTTTCTTTCCGACGCAGCGCGATTAACTGGCTTAATTTATAATAGACCTGATAACGCAGGCTGTTTTTATCTTCAAGCACGCCATCAATTTGCCCTGCAACGTATTTCTCGCGGTTTATTGCACGGTTGTATCCCAGGCGTTCAACACCTGCATAATCATTACGGGAGCCAAGAATACTTTGAATATAGATTGCAGGCACACCTGGAAAACTTAAAAGTACGGCGTGAGCCAGAATAAACCGGGCAACGCGGCCATTATCATCACAGTCACCCGTACTTAATGCATCCAGATAGGTCACATTAATTTCATAAGGACTGCGTGTACCATCCGGGTTATTTTTCCAGTTAACTAACGCGCCTTCGGTCTGAAGTTTCTCCACGAGCGAGAGGATCTCCGACTCAGGTAAAATTCCGCGTAGCGGATTAAGGCCGATTCCGTCATGCGAGGCCAGGAAGTTGAACCAGGTGGTTTTCGTGGAGGGTAACGCAAGCGACGTTGCCCACTGACTC
This sequence comes from Lelliottia nimipressuralis, assembly GCF_004402045.1. Lineage (GTDB taxonomy): Bacteria > Pseudomonadota > Gammaproteobacteria > Enterobacterales > Enterobacteriaceae > Enterobacter > Enterobacter chinensis. The sequence continues at coordinate 910,594 of NZ_SOMG01000030.1, forward strand.
AGCGTCCGGACGTCCTGACAATGCACTGCATGCAGCACAAGCGGGGGCAAAGAGAACTGATAAACCATCTGTGCTTCATTTTCACCGTCACCGAAGTAAGCAACGTTATCTTTATGCGGAACGTTCGTCTCAGTGATAATCACCGTTCCGGGGGCCACAGCCTCGGTAATGGCGCGGAAAAGCTGGATGAGCTGGTGGGTTTGTTCAAGGTGGATGCAGGGTGTTCCGGGTATTTTCCACATAAACCCAACAGCATCCAGACGAATGTATCGCGCCCCTTCAATCAGGTAATGCAGCAACACGTCAACCATTGCAATCAACACCCGCGGAGAGGCGAAATTGAGGTCGACCTGGTCCTCGCTGAAGGTGGTCCACAGGTGTCGCACGCTGCCATCATGAAGCGTGAAAGGCGTAAGAAGGGGTAACGCACGTGGGCGAGTCACCGCAGATAAGTCTGTTTCAGGATCGACAGAAATGAAGAAATCTTCATATCCTGGTATTTGCTTAAGGTAATTAGCAAACCATTTGCTTTTGGCAGACATATGGTTGCATACAAAATCAAACATCAAACTGGTTGACTGTTTTAATTCGGCAACGTCTCGCCATGTTCCGGTTTCAGGTGCAACCTCATGATAATCAATAACAGAAAAACCGTCGTCAGAAGACCATGGATAAAAGGGTAAGAGATGGACGTGAGAAAAAGAGTGAGAAAGCCATTTGTTATAAAAACGTGTAAAAACCGGCAGTGCCTTCCCTCCTTCCACCGAAAATTGATCGGCATAGGTAATCAAAACAACATCTTTTTCATCCCAACCCGTTTTACGCTTTTCTGTAATAACAGAAGCGGCCTTTCCAATATTTTCAAAAAGCACATTAAAATGTGCCTCAGAAAACGTTTCCCCGTAAACAAGATTAATGAGTTCTTTAATTTTTGTATTCATTTCATTTTCCATGGTAGCGGTCCCACGAAGTGGCAATCTACTCCCATGGAAAATATCTGTCAACGGACCGGGAAGGAGAAAAACGTGATTGCAAAGCAGCTCAGCGCAATATTGTGAGCTGCCGCAAAGAAAGTACGGAAGAAGAGATAACGCGGTTAATCGCCGCTAGCCCCTTTTCGGAAGAGTAAGGGCTAACGCGAGTGGGAATCATTGGGATAAGTAGCGGCGTGAAAGTCGTTTTGCCACCTTTTGCAACAGCGGTTCGAGCGCCACGGCCAGCACCATTCTGACCGGCTTGCGGGCAACAGATTTTATCGCCCACCCCGCCACACCTGCCGGGCCGAAACGTAATGCAGTCAGCAGGACCAGTTTACCTGCGATTTTCAGGCCGGGTTTTACCTTCTGACCGGCCTGTTGCCAGTTTTGTTTCATCTCTTCTCTCTCTTAAAGCTGACGAAAACGACTTCTCAGCGTAAAGGTATCTGACGTGACATAGCGCTCCATTTCCCGCAATCGCTTCTCACCGGCGGCGAGTTGCTCATCAACGGCATTGAGGAGATCGCTGCTGGTTGGTGCCCCTTCCGCAGCCAGCTCCCCTTCCGGCATCGGGTCAAGGACAAACGACAGCACGATGTACGCCACCAGGGTAATGAATGCCAGACCGAAGAAGATCGAAAGCACCGTGACCACGCGCACCAGTTTTACCGGGACATCAAGATAATGGGCCAGCCCGGCACAGACGCCGCGCACCATGCCCTGCTGCGGAATACGCCACAACTTTTTGTTCAGATTCAGTCCAGACATTAACGGTCCCTCCAGTTTGGATGTTCGGCATCCAGGATAGCCTCCAGCGCCTGAATGCGTTCACGCATTCTGTTCGCCTCATCGGAGAGCTGTGCCAGACGCTGTTGTTCACTCTGGGAAAGTTCGCCTCGTGAAGAACGGTTGCTGTAGTGCAGCCATAGCCAAATCGGCAATACGAACAGCACGAAAATAGTCAGGGGAATGGCCAGAAAAAGCGCGCTCATGTGTACTCCTTGTCTTATGATGCGGCACACTCAGGTGCCGCAGGCATTATTATTGGTTATCTTGCTTCATTTTGGCTTTCAGTGCCGCCAGTTGCTCGCCGATTTCATCGTCTGCTTTCAGGTCGGCGAACTGCTGATCCAGCGACTTCTGTTTACCGATGCTGTGGCTTTCGGCTTCCGCTTCCATCTGGTCGATACGACGCTCAAATGATTCAAAACGCGCCATCGCTTCATCAAGCTTACCGCTGTCCAGCTGACGACGCACGTCGCGGGAAGAGCTTGCCGCCTGGTGACGCAGGGTCAGCGCCTGCTGACGAGCCCGCGTTTCGCTCAATTTGTTTTCAAGTTCACCAATCTCTTTCTTCATACGGGCGAGCGTGTCATCTACCAGCGTCACTTCATGCTCGAGCGTGGCAACCATATCTGCCAGCTTCTGTTTTTCGATCAACGCCGCTCGGGCCAGATCTTCTTTGTCTTTGCGCAGCGCGAGCTCCGCTTTTTCCTGCCATTCGTTCAGCTGAGCGGTGGCTTGCTCAATACGGCGCGTCAGCTGTTTTTTTTCCGCCAGTGCGCGGGCGGATGTGGAACGCACTTCAACCAGCGTGTCTTCCATCTCCTGAATCATCAGACGTACCAGCTTCTGCGGATCTTCCGCTTTCTCTAGCAGAGAGTTGATGTTGGCGTTCACGATGTCGGCAAAACGAGAAAAAATACCCATAATCTAATCCTCATATTTCTGTTATCGGGCGATGCCCTGCTGTACCGATAATACAAATCTCATGCCAACTTTTTATCTTATTGATTTCACTGACACTGATTGATTTTCACGCATTGAAGAACTATTCTTCCCTGGTGAATATCGCTAAGGAGTGGTTAATTTCATCATGCCTGGATACAAAGACAATTTACTCGGTGAAGCAAACAGTTTTCTGGAAGTGCTGGAACAGGTTTCCCGTCTTGCGCCGCTCAATAAACCGGTGCTCATCATCGGTGAACGCGGAACAGGGAAAGAGCTGATAGCCAACCGTCTGCATTATTTATCCGGACGCTGGGATGGCCCCTTTATTTCCCTTAACTGTGCGGCACTGAATGAAAACCTGCTCGACACCGAACTCTTTGGCCATGAAGCGGGCGCGTTTACCGGTGCCCAGAAACGCCATCCCGGACGCTTTGAGCGCGCCGACGGCGGCACGTTGTTTCTTGATGAACTGGCCACCGCGCCCATGCTGGTGCAGGAAAAGCTGCTGCGCGTGATTGAGTACGGCGAGCTCGAACGCGTCGGCGGTAGCCAGCCGCTGCAGGTCAATGTACGCCTGGTCTGCGCCACTAACGCCAACCTGCCGGAGATGGTGGCGGAGGAGAAATTCCGTGCCGACCTGCTTGACCGCCTGGCCTTTGACGTCGTTCAGCTTCCTCCGCTGCGCGAGCGGCGAAGCGACATCATGCTGCTGGCGGAACAGTTCGCAATTCAGATGTGCCGTGAGCTTGGACTGCCGCTGTTCCCGGGCTTCAGCGATTATGCGCAGGAGACGCTGCTTGCTTACCACTGGCCGGGAAATATCCGCGAGCTAAAAAACGTCGTGGAGCGCTCTGTGTACCGTCACGGCAGCAGCGAGACGGAGCTGGACAATATTATTATCGATCCTTTTCAGCGCAGCGCACCGCCGCTGTCCACACCGACATCTTCAGACGATGTCCCCACTCTCCCCCTTGATTTACGCCAGTTCCAGCACGACCAGGAGCAACGACTGCTGGAGCAAAGCCTGAAGGCGGCGAAGTATAACCAGAAACGGGCGGCTGAACTGCTGGGTCTTACCTACCATCAATTAAGGGCACTGCTCAAAAAGCATCAAATGCGCTGACAACCGGGAGCGGCCGACAGCGCTATGCAGTTAAAAAAATTTAGACGGAACTTATCCCCGCGGAGCAGCCCGCGGGGATAAGACTCATGCTACCGCTATGTGCATTTGTGAAAGCATATCAGTATTAACACCCACTAGCGTGACGCTGCTGTCACCATAGGTCAGTAAAGCGTTATCACCTTCAAACGACAGATGGTTAAGATAGCTGTCATTATCTGCAATACTCTGGCTAGCCATAAAGATCAGGCTGTCGCTGGTTGAGAGGTTATAGACAGTGTCATGACCAAAATCACCATAGAAGAGAAGCGTGTTTTCGCTGCCATTGAGGTGAATAGCGTCGTCTGCAAACCCAGAAACAACATTATTATTGTTACCGGCAATGTTGATATCGCTGTCATTTGCTCCTGAATAGAACCAGCTGTCATTGCTGGCGGTCGAGATAGTGAAACTGTTAGTCGTATCAGCATAATAGCTTTTCGCATACGCGATTGAGCCGCTATCGCCTTCTAACCCATAATCAGTTACCTGCCATGTGGCGTTCTGGTTGAAGTTAATGCCAAACAGGCTGAACAATGTGTGATCAGCATTAACGTAATGGATATCTTCTGCCCGGGTAATATCCCCGGTAGAATACTTAAAGTACAGCGTTCCCTCTGTGTCGTGGCTGAAGGCAAAATCGGCGATATTGCATTCCGTTACGTAGGTATTGCTTCCCGCGCCACCATAAATAACGTTATAGCCACTGTGATCTTTAAAACTATCATCTCCCCCTCCCCCGCAAAGATAATCGTTGCCCTTCCCACCTTGTAATAAATCATTCGTCTCTGTACCAATAATAAACGTCGAACCAACATGCGTTACGGATTTATTAAGATCGGAAACCCAGGTTGTCGAGCGGTACTCCTCAGACAGGTTGGAAACAACAATGTTGGAGTTTTGATGCGTGAAATCATAGATTTCAGAATCCATAATTCGTAAAGCACCGTCAGTATAACCCTGACCTGAATGCCCGGCCCATGAAGCCATATTCGCGATTGAAAAGAACTTACAATCGCTGGTCAGGCCTGCATAGTAATCATTAAAAGAGACAAGGTTATTGGTACAAGTCTCGAGCGGAGTGTCATGATTAAATAAACTGTCCAGAGACAAGCTATGGCCAGTTAAAACACGAAACACGGGGTCGTTTTCATAACCGATGTTAAGCACTTTGTCATCAGCAAGGTTCTGGGTCGGAGAGGCAAAAGCGACATAGCTCGCGTCATCAAAAAAACCATTCCATTGACCCTGTGCGGAAAGGGTCGCCATGCTGTTAACAGCCAGTCCACCGAGACTATGTCCGGTGATGATAACGTCATTACCGGTGAGGCCGTTTGCTGTGGCAAGCGCGACCACCGAACTCATAAGGTTTTTATAAGCGTTGAGAACATAGTTATCCGCATAGCCGTCGATTACCGCAGATAAAACGTCGCTGACGGTATCCATCGCTGTGTTAACGGTATGCTGAAGTGAAGGCGCGCTCGCGTAAGTGCCGGTCCCCCAGAAGCTAATTCCTATATTCACCAGATTACCACTAGCGTCATATTTCCCCATGACGTTGCATTCGGCACTTGCCTCCAGAAGACTTTCGCCATAAAAAGCACCATAGGGATTAGTACAGCCGCTGTAGTTGAGCGCCGCACCGTCTAATATTTTCCAGCCATTTTCTTCAGTATAGGTATAATCAGCATAGGTTGCCGCACCAAAATTGACACTTTCAATAGTCAGCGCATCCTTAATAAGCTGCGTGTTTTTCTCGCCCTGATAATCAAATACAGGCATAGTTTGTCCCTCTGTTCAATATCGACAATTAATGAGCGAAATACGAATCCAGTAACATGATGTCGTCATTATTTATCTCGCCCGTCTGCGCGAGCAAACTGACCCATGCTTTAATGACAGCATGTTTTTCTGCAGTAAGCTCAACTTTGGTTTTATAGAAAGATTGTTCTGCATTTAATAAATCAATATTCATACGCTGGCCAGCCTGAATACTTTTTTGGGTAGCTTCAATCTGTCGCCTGGCGGCTTCCACAGCGGAGGTATAGGCTGCAATGCGCTCTGGCGCATGAAGGCATTTATTTAATGATTTTTTTATTTCACTATAGGTAACCAGCCGCTGCGCGTCGTGAAGATATTTAGCCTGCTCATAGTGGGCCGCAGCCTGGCGCACGGAGGCTGAAACGCCTCCGCCGGAGAACAGATCCATGCTGACGCGCAGACCTATACTGTCGGTACGATATTTCTGATGGATGGTGTTATCGTTGCTTGAGTCATTCTCTGAATGCATTGCGTAAAGCTGTATCCGGGGAAGCGCACCAGCGCGGCTGCGCTCAATTTCATAGCGTTTTTCCTCCACGCTGTGCCCGGCAGACAGGATATCGGGGTTATGCGAGGAAGCCTTTTGTTCCCAGTATTGATAGTCTCGTGATGCCAGGGGCAGCATAAGATTTTTTTCACCGAGCGTCGGCAGCGCCGCAGTATCCGACAGATCCATACCAACGATCGCCGATAACGCAACGTTTGCCGTCTCAAGCGAATCGCGCGCTTCAACCTCATCAGCAACAGCAAGGCTGAGTGCAGAGGCGGTTTCCGTGACATCCGTTATCGACCCCTCTCCGGATTCAAACTGTCGCTGAGTTTGCTTTTTCTGCTCTTCCAGACCCTGACGATGCAGGGCCGCAAGCTGGAGCCGCTGGTGTGCCTCGGTAAGATCCAGCCATGCGGTAATGAAGCGGTTTTGCAGATCAATCAGGCTGCTTCGGTAGCGTTCATCAGACTGCAATTTTTTGATGATGCCGATGCGATAGCCCGCATAGGCGTCGTAATCAAACAGCGGCTGAACGACGGTAAGCGATCCCGAATGGCTGTCATATTGTTGATGTTGCACCACCTCAGAACGCTCACCCAGCAAATTTGATTGCTGGTACTGCTGCCGTTGCCAGTTACGCGGTGCGCGCTGATAGCTGACGCTGACTTTTGGCAGTAACCCGGCGCGGCCAATGGGAATGTATTCTTCCCCGGCAAGTTGATCCTTAACTGCAGCACGATACTGGGGATCGTTATCCAATGCCATGAACCAGCCCTGTGCAAGCGTCAGGGCACAGGCGGAAAACGGTGCCATCAGCGCGAGCAGGTACAAAACTGGTCTTAACTTTGCGGTAAGCATCATTATTCCTCGATGAACGACCGCGAGGCACGATCCACAATGGGTTTCAACAGATAGCTCAACAGCGACCGCTCTCCGGCTTTAATAAAGACCTCTACCGGCATACCCGGTTTAATATCCTCACTCTCCAGCTTTTTCATGCCCTCCGGCGAAACGGCGATCTGAATCTTGTAATACGGCTGTTGGGTAGTGGGATCGGTCTGTCGGTCCGCCGAAACCAGTGATACCTGGGCCGGGATTTTTGGCGTGCGTTGCTGGTTAAAGGCAGTGAACATCAGGGTGACGGGCATGCCTTTATGGACTTTATCGATCAAGGTGACATCAATATGTGAGTCGATAATCAGGGGAGATGTCTGCGGGACAAGCTCCAAAAGTTGCTCTCCCGCACTCACTACCGCGCTATCACTGGCAAGCGCGAGATTCATTACCACACCGTCCTGCGGTGCGACGACTCGGGTTAATGAGAGATCGACATCGGAGAGCGTCAGCTGTTTTTTACTCTCGCTTACCTGCAGGCGAAGCTGGTCGATCTGCGTTTCAATATCTTTCCGGTTATCAACCAACCGCTGTTGCATGCTGCGCTTGAGTTGCGCTATCTGATTACCTAACTCCACTATTTTGCTGCGGGTTTCGCCCACCTCGCCCGCCAGTGACGCAGATTGCACCTGAATATCGAGAAAGCGGTTACGGGGGAAATAGCCTTCCTCCATCAGCGGCTTCAGGTCGTTGAGTTGACGATTTAATAGCGCGAGTCCTCGCTCTTTCGTCTCGCATGTTCGGGCAAGAGAATCGCGCTGGCGCGCCAGCCCTGCGATGGCCTGAACGTCGTTTTCCTGGGCGTTTTTCAGCGCCTCCTGCCGGGCATGCATAAGCTGACTTTGCTGTAAAACAATTGGCTTAAGCGCATCCTGCAGGGCTTCTTCCTCTGCCTCAGGGGGCAATGCCAGCGTTTGCATGCCAGCCAGCTCAGACTGAAGGCGGCTTTCGGCAATAAGTGAAGTCAGATAATGTTGGCGTGCTGCGGAGAGCTGGGCGAGCGTGGTTTGCTGGCTGAGCAGCACGAGCAGGTCGCCCTTATGTACCGTCTGACCCTCTCTGACCGCGATTTTTGTCACCACGCCGCCGATGGGAGCCTGAATGGCCTTACGATATCCGTCGACCACCACTGTTCCGGATGACACAACACCTTTATCCAGAGGAGCCAGGGCAGCCCAGAGCAAAAAAGAGCCCAGGCCTGCCAGCAACACGATCCAGCCAAGGCGAACAAACGGAATGACGTCAACAAGAGGCGTCTTCAGCGCATCGGTATTATGCATGGACTTTTCCTTGTTCTACTGGGGCGCTTTTTGTCTGATTTACCGGGCGAGTTGACTGCTGTAAGAGTTGTGCCGTCGGGCCATAAAGCTTTGATTTTCCACCTTCCAGAACGAGCAGGTGGCTGGTCAGAGGCAAAATACCTGGGCGATGAGAAATGATGACGACGCTTTTTTTCTGCTGTTTAAGCTGCCGGATAACCTGCTGCAAGGCCTGTTCACCTGATTCATCCAGGTTAGCGTTGGGCTCATCAAGGATCACCAGCGCCGGATTGCCGTACAGCGCACGTGCCAGGCCAATGCATTGTTTTTGTCCGCCCGAAAGGGCCGTACCCTGCTCGCCGGTCAGGGTGTTATAGCCTTCAGGCATACGCAAAATCATTTCATGAATGCCGGCCATCTTTGCAGTGGCGATCAGTTGCGTTGAATCGATCTGACCAAAATGCGCAATATTCTCAGCGATGGTTCCCGTAAAAAGCGCAACGTCCTGCGGCAAGTACCCGATTCCCGGGCCTGGCTTTTGCTTCTGCCATTGATAAATATCTGCCCCATCCAGCCTGACATCCCCTTCCCCGGCGGGCCAGACACCGCACAACACTCTTGCGAGACAAGATTTTCCCGATGCACTGGCCCCCACAATACCCAACACCTCACCCGGTTCTACCCGCAGATTGATATTGTGCAGTATGGGCTGCTGGGGGTTTCCCGGCGGAAAGACGGTGACATTCTCCACCGTGAGCAACCCTTGTGCCTCCGGCAGGCGAATGCTCTCCTGCGCCGGTGGAAACTCACCCGTCAAATGAGCCATGCGTTCCCATGCCAGGCGAGCTGACCTGTACCCTTTTGCCACACTGATAAGTTGTTCAACCGGCGCCAGCGCTCTTCCGAGCAATATAGAACCTGCGATCATCATGCCCGGCGAGATATCCCCCAGAATCGCCAGCCAGCAGCCAAGCCCGAGCATGAGAGACTGAAGTGCCATACGAACTGTTTTGGTGATGGCAGACATAACGACAGCACGCTCACTGGCTGCACTCTGGCAATAAAGGAACTGTTGATGCGCGCGCCACCAGCGCGCCTTGACGTTTTCTGTCATCCCCAGAGCCTGCAACGTCTCGGCACATTGCAGGGTGCTGTTAGCTTGATGATTCGACATCAAGGCATAACCACCCGCTTCATTTAAAAGCTGACGCGTTGCTTTTTCATTAATAAAAGCCAGAGCCAGCAGTACAAACGCGCCCGAAAGAGAGAACAAACCGAGCCAGGTATTAAAAAGAAAAATGACGCCGATGTAGACTGGAAACCAGATTGAATCAAAAACGGCGAATAACGCCGGACCGGTAACAAACTGGCGTATGACGGTGAGGTCGTTGATAGCCTGACCGGCATTAGGGCTGCGCTTAACGAGATTGCTTTCACATGCAGCGGTATACAGTACAGGCGAAAGTGCATTATCAAACTGATTTCCTAATCTGATGATGACGATGCCACGTGCATAATCAAGGCAAGCCATAATGGTGAACATAAATAACACCAGCAACGTCAACATAAAGAGAGTTGTCGTATTCCCGGATGACAACGCGCGATCGTAGACCTGCAACATATAAATTGAAGGCGCAAGCATCAGTAAATTTATTACGGATGAGAAAAAAGCGATAACTACGAATATTCGCGTGCGCGTGCGTGTAAAATTCTTAAATATCCCCAAGGACCCACCAACCCCATAACCATATGATATTCATAATAATGACCGCATACCAAGGTGAGTTTGCGATGTATTTATTGAAAAACATTTAACAATTAACATCAAAACCCAACAAATTAACAAGCAATCAAACGACCGTGCAGAGCAATGTGCACATATAAAAATGTAATTTTCCTAAACGTTTAAAAATTCATTTTATCCTGGCGATTCTTTCGCTCAGGAAAATTGCTGACCCAGAGAGGCAGTATATAAACCATCATTACCAAGAACGCAACAATGAATTCAATAAACATGTATTTAGTGAATATTTCTTATAGCAATACGCAGACCTAATGATAATTTACGCAATGGCGTACTGTTTGCGCGATATAAACACTGAGCACATTATTATGAAGTTTTAGGGTGGCGTTAATATCAAAGCATGGATTTTAAGACAATTCGCCAATATTAATGCCAGCAGTGGGGCTAAAGGAAGAAGCCTATAGCTATTTGTTGGAATAAATCATCAGGTTTATATGCCTCGCTGTAGATCAGCCCCCTGGTTGGGTAACGTCCAGTCGGCTCCTGTTAGAAAATTGCGGTAAATCGCTTAGGTATAAGGCGGCGTCCGCTTTCTCAGTTGCTAACTGGATGCTGTCCGCCGGGGCGGATCCTTCGTTTATAGCGAGTCAGATGGGCCGTGAAAATGCTAAGATGGTTTATGAGGTATATTCAACGTGGATAGTTGGTATGAACGCCGATCAGGTAGGCATGCTGAATGAGCGACTGTAAACGCTCCTTCCCCAGGATGCCCTCAGGGATAAACGAGACTGGATAATTTCGTTTAATATTAGTAAGATAGCCACTTCATATAAAATACCTTAAAAATTATGCGTCTGGTTTTATCGTCCTTTTTTGCACTCGGTCTGTTTAGCAGCCTGGCGTTCGCTGCGCCCGGGCAAACGCCGCAGCCTGACATTCGTGACAGCGGCTTCGTCTATTGCGTAAGCGGCCAGGTGGACACCTTCAACCCGCAGAAAGCGGGCAGCGGCCTGATTGTGGATACCCTTGCCGCACAGCTTTACGATCGTCTGCTTGATGTCGACCCTTACACCTACCGTCTGGTGCCTGAGCTTGCGGAAAGCTGGGAAGTCCTGGATAACGGCGCTACCTACCGTTTTCACCTGCGCGATGACGTCGCATTTCAGCGTACACCGTGGTTTACCCCCACGCGCAAGCTGAACGCAGATGACGTGGTCTTTACGTTCCAGCGCATCTTTAACCGCAACCACCCATGGCATAACGTTAACGGCGGCAACTTCCCCTACTTCGACAGCCTGCAGTTTGCCGATACGGTTAAAAGCGTGCGTAAGCTGGATAACCGGACGGTTGAATTTTCGCTGACGCGTCCGGATGCCTCCTTCCTCTGGCACCTGGCGACCCACTATGCGTCGGTCATGTCTGCCGAATACGCGGCGAAGCTGACGAAAAAAGATCGTCAGGAATTGCTCGATCGTCAGCCGGTCGGCACCGGTCCGTTCCAGCTGGCCGAATACCGCGCCGGGCAATATATTCGCCTGCAGCGCCATGAACATTTCTGGCGCGGTACCCCGCTCATGCCGCAGGTGGTGGTCGATCTGGGTTCTGGCGGGACAGGACGTCTGTCGAAACTGCTCACCGGGGAATGTGACGTGCTCGCCTGGCCCGCAGCCAGCCAGCTCACTATTTTGCGCGACGACCCGCGTCTGCGTCTGACGTTACGTCCCGGCATGAACATCGCTTATCTGGCTTTTAATACGGATAAGCCGCCGTTGAATAACCCTGCCGTTCGTCATGCCCTGGCGCTGGCGATTAACAACCAGCGCCTGATGCAGTCCATCTACTACGGCACGGCGGAAACCGCCGCCTCAATTTTACCGCGCGCCTCGTGGGCCTATGACGGTGAGGCTAAAATTACAGAATACAATCCGGCAAAAGCGCGTGAACAGCTGAAAGCGTTAGGAGCGGAAAACCTTACGCTGCAACTTTGGGTGCCAACCAGTTCCCAGGCGTGGAACCCGAGCCCGCTCAAAACCGCCGAACTGCTGCAGGCGGATATGGCTCAGGTGGGCGTCAAAGTGATCATCGTACCGGTAGAAGGCCGTTTCCAGGAGGCGCGCCTGATGGACATGAATCATGATTTAACCCTGACCGGCTGGGCCACCGACAGTAACGATCCGGACAGTTTCTTCCGACCATTGTTGAGCTGCGCGGCGATAAACTCGCAGACCAACTACGCCCACTGGTGTAATCGGGAGTTTGACGCCGTGCTGCAAAAAGCGCTCGCTTCTCAACAGCTGGCCTCTCGCATCGACGCCTATGATGAAGCGCAGAAGATCCTTGCCCAGGAACTGCCAGTGCTGCCGCTGGCATCTTCCCTGCGTCTCCAGGCCTATCGCTACGATATTAAAGGCCTGGTGCTGAGCCCGTTCGGCAACGCTTCGTTCGCCGGCGTGTCGCGTGAAAAAGAACACGAGGTGAAAAAACCATGATTATTTTTACCTTACGTCGGCTCCTTTTACTGCTGGTGACGCTCTTTTTTCTGAACTTTGTCGGCTTCAGCCTGAGCTATTTCACACCGCACGCCCCGCTCCAGGGCTCGTCGCTGTGGGATGCCTGGCTCTTCTGGTTTAACGGGCTGCTGCACTGGGATTTTGGCGTGTCCAGCATTAACGGGCAGCTTATTTCCGAACAGTTGAAAGAGGTTTTCCCGGCCACGATGGAGCTGTGCATTCTGGCCTTCGGCTTTGCCCTGATGGTCGGGATCCCCGTGGGCATGCTGGCCGGGATTTATCGTAACAAATGGCAGGATAAGTTTATCAGTGCTCTCGCCCTGCTCGGCTTCTCCATCCCGGTCTTCTGGCTGGCGCTGCTGCTGACGCTTTTCTTCTCGCTGACAATGGGCTGGCTGCCGGTCTCCGGTCGTTTTGACCTGCTCTATACGGTCAAAACGGTGACGGGCTTTGCCATCATTGACGCGTGGCTGTCCGATTCCGTGTGGCGTCATGAGATGATCGTCAGCGCCCTGCGCCATATGGTATTGCCGGTGCTGACGCTGGCGGTTGCCCCGACGACAGAAGTGATCCGTTTGATGCGCCTGAGCACCATCGAGGTGTTTGACCAGAACTATGTCAAAGCCGCCGCCACGCGCGGGTTATCGCGTCTGACCATACTGCGCCGCAACGTCCTGCATAACGCGCTACCACCGGTAATTCCGCGTCTGGGATTACAGTTTTCCACCATGCTCACGCTGGCCATGATCACCGAGATGGTCTTTAGCTGGCCTGGCCTGGGGCGGTGGTTGATCAACGCCATCCGCCAGCAGGACTACGCGGCTATTTCTGCGGGTGTGATGGTGATTGGTTCGCTGGTGATTATTGTTAACGTGTTATCCGATATTCTGGGTGCCATGGCCAACCCATTGAAGCATAAGGAATGGTATGCCTTACGATAGCGTATACAGTGAAAAGCGCACGCCCGGTGTGCTGCGTACCGTGTGGCGTAAATTCTATGGTGACACTACGGCAATGATCGGCCTCTATGGCTGCGCCGGGCTGGTGTTGCTCTGCGTTTTTGGCTCGTGGTTTGCGCCGTATGGCATTGACCAGCAGTTCCTTGGCTATCAGCTGCTGCCGCCTTCCTGGTCCCGCTACGGTGAAGTCTCTTTCTTCCTGGGGACGGACGATCTCGGACGCGACGTGCTAAGCCGCCTGCTGAGCGGCGCCGCCCCGACGGTAGGCGGTGCATTTGTGGTGACATTCGCGGCCACGATCTGTGGACTGGCGCTGGGTATTTTTGCGGGCTCCACGCATGGCCTGCGTTCGGCGGTGCTTAACCACATTCTGGATACGCTGCTCTCTATTCCGTCTCTGCTGCTGGCGATCATTGTCGTTGCCTTTGCCGGCCCGCATCTGTCGCATGCCATGTTCGCCGTCTGGCTCGCTATTCTGCCCCGCATCGTGCGATCGGTTTACAGCATGGTCCATGATGAGCTGGAAAAAGAGTATGTCGTCGCGGCCCGTCTGGACGGTGCGACGACCTTCAATATCCTGTGGTTTGCCGTTCTGCCAAATATTGCCGCCGGGCTGGTCACCGAAATAACCCGCGCCCTGTCGATGGCGATTCTGGACATCGCTGCGCTCGGCTTTCTGGATCTTGGCGCACAGCTGCCGTCGCCTGAATGGGGCGCGATGCTCGGTGACGCGCTGGAGTTAATCTACGTTGCGCCGTGGACGGTCATGCTGCCAGGTGCTGCCATTATGGTGAGCGTGTTGCTTATTAACCTGCTGGGCGACGGTATACGCCGTGCAATTAACGCGGGGGTGCAATAATGCCGCTTCTTGATATTCGTAACCTCACCATTGAATTCAAAACCGGTGAAGGCTGGGTTAAAGCCGTCGATCGCATCAGCATCACCCTCGCGGAGGGTGAAATTCGCGGGCTGGTGGGGGAATCCGGCTCCGGAAAAAGCCTGATTGCCAAAGCCATCTGCGGCGTGGCAAAAGACAACTGGCGCGTGACCGCTGACCGTATGCGGTTTGATGATATCGACCTGCTGCGCCTTTCCCCTCGCGAGCGGCGCAAGCTGGTCGGGCATAACGTCTCGATGATTTTCCAGGAGCCGCAATCCTGTCTCGACCCGTCCGAACGCGTGGGCAAACAGCTGATGCAGAACATTCCCGGCTGGACCTATAAAGGCCGCTGGTGGCAGCGCGTTGGCTGGCGCAAGCGTCGCGCTATTGAGCTTTTACACCGCGTCGGGATCAAAGATCACAAAGATGCGATGCGCAGCTTCCCTTATGAACTGACCGACGGCGAGTGTCAGAAAGTGATGATTGCCATCGCCCTGGCCAATCAGCCGCGTTTGCTGATTGCGGATGAACCCACGAACGCGATGGAGCCCACCACGCAGGCGCAAATTTTCCGCCTGCTGTCGCGTCTCAATCAGAATAACAACACCACCATTTTGCTGATCAGCCATGACCTGCAGATGCTCAGCAAATGGGCGGATAAAATCGACGTGATGTACTGCGGGCAAACGGTCGAAACCGCGCCGAGTGAAGATCTGATCAACGCGCCGCATCATCCATATACGCAGGCGCTTATCCGCGCCATTCCGGATTTTGGCAGCGCCATGCCGCATAAGAGCCGCCTGAATACTCTGCCAGGGGCTATTCCGCTGCTGGAATCCTTGCCGATAGGCTGTCGTCTGGGGCCGCGGTGCCCTTATGCTCAGCGTAAATGTATCGAGACGCCGCGCCTGACCGGGGCCAAAAATCATCTTTACGCCTGTCATTTCCCGCTGAACATGGAGAGAGAGTGAAATGGTCGAAACCTTACTGGAAGTCCGCAACCTGAGTAAGACCTTTCGCTACCGTACGGGGCTGTTTCACCGGCAAACCGTCGAAGCGGTAAAACCCCTGAGCTTTACCCTGCGTGAAAAACAGACCCTGGCGATCATCGGGGAGAACGGTTCAGGGAAATCTACCCTGGCGAAAATGCTCGCCGGCATGGTTGAACCCACCGCCGGCGAAGTATTGATTGACGATCACCCTTTGGCATTCGGGGATTACTCTTTCCGCAGCCAGCGCATCCGCATGATCTTCCAGGATCCGTCTACCTCGCTTAATCCGCGCCAGCGCATTTCGCAAATCCTCGATTTTCCACTGCGTCTGAACACTGACCTGGAGCCGGAGGCGCGCCGTAAGCGCGTATTTGAAACCCTGCGTATGGTTGGGCTGTTACCGGATCACGAAAGCTACTACCCGCATATGCTGGCCCCCGGCCAGAAACAGCGATTGGGCCTGGCGCGTGCACTGATTTTGCGGCCAAAAGTGATCATTGCGGATGAAGCGCTTGCCTCGCTGGATATGTCGATGCGTTCGCAGTTGATTAACCTGATGCTGGAGCTGCAGGAAAAACAGGGGATCTCGTATATCTACGTCACCCAACATCTGGGAATGATGAAGCACATCAGCGATCAGGTGATGGTCATGCACCAGGGGGAAGTCGTCGAGCGCGGCAGCACGGCAGATGTGATGGCCTCCCCGCTTCATGAGCTGACAAAACGACTGATTGCCGGTCATTTCGGTGAAGCATTAACGGCTGATGCGTGGCGAAAAGACCGCTAGGCGCGACGGTAAAAAATTACTCTGCGAATATAAGGGTTAAATAGTCTGTAGAGACTATTTAATCCTTTAAATTTGCGTCTCCATTCCTGCTCCATATTCTAATCAATATCAATCAACAGTTCTTCTCCAGAATACCCGGACATTACGGAGGAGAAGAAATGAATAACGCAACTTACGTACTAAAATACACCGAGTATCTCATCAGAAAATGCCGCTCTTTTTTAATGACGGACCTGGTTTTTCATACGATCAGGCTCAAAAAAATCTCAGGAAAAGAGCCAGACATTAAATCGCCCATGACGTTGAGTGAAAAAATATGTCATCGACTGGTATACGATCGCAATGACCTCTACACAACGCTTGCCGATAAACTCGCCGTTCGGAAATACGTTACATCAAGAACAAAACGAGTAAAAACGGTGCCATTAATTGGTGTTTACAGCAAGGCGTCGCAAATTGATTTCACAATACTCCCGGATAAATTCGTCCTTAAGTGCAATCATGATAGCGGCAGCACAATTGTATGCAAAAACAAAGCGCGATTTAATTACAGAGAAGCGTGTAAAAAGCTGAGCCTCGCATTAAAGAAAAATTTGTACTACACCACACGTGAATGGCAGTACAAAAACATTACCCCGATGATACTTTGCGAACCGTTTATCGATCTCTTTGATGATGCCGACAGAAACACCACGCCGGAAATGCTGAGGATTCACTGCTTTCATGGTGTTGCCCACTACGTTGAAGCGGATTTTACGGACAATAATGGCAACGGGTTTATCAACGTTTACGACAGGCACTGGAATTTACAGCCTTTCCAGATGGAATATCCGAATACGTTGGTACAGCCAGGCGAGCCGGCATTGTTCCGACAGGCATTGCTGGCATCCCAGGAGCTGGCGGCTGGAATTGACTACTGTCGCGTTGATCTGATGCTAAAAAAGCATGAAATCTATTTCAGTGAAATAACCCTGAGCCCGAGACGCGGTAAACTGACCATTACCCCACAGGAATGGGATGCCAGGTTAGGAAAAATATGGCACTTACCGCTGTCTACGGGCAGGCACGTTTGACCAGCCGCTGAAACTCAGGAATCTGGCCAGGTGAGTTTGAAAATCGAGTGATTTTGCGTCGATAAGGTATAGGTAACATCGCCACCATGAGCAAGCATGATGGCTTTTACCACCGATAAGCCTAACCCACAGCCCTCCGGGTTCACCCGTCTGGCGCTATTATCGCGCTGGAAGGGATGAAACAAGAAGTCATGAAACTCCCTGGGGATGCCCGGTCCCCCGTCCTGAATAAGGATATAATTTCCTTTATCTGAAACCCCATTTTTGACGATGAGTTTGCGCGAGGTTGAATAGTGTAATGCGTTGTCAAATAGGACGGTCAGACACTGATTGATACGCAACGGATCGA
Source organism: Lelliottia nimipressuralis (assembly GCF_004402045.1). Taxonomy (GTDB): domain Bacteria; phylum Pseudomonadota; class Gammaproteobacteria; order Enterobacterales; family Enterobacteriaceae; genus Enterobacter; species Enterobacter chinensis. The sequence continues at coordinate 928,219 of NZ_SOMG01000030.1, forward strand.
ACACACATCGCTGCTCCCTCAGTTCTGTATGAATGGTGAACTCTTTATGGTTGAACTCGGGCATAAAAGTGTCGAGTGCGTCCTGTATCGTCCCTTTTAGATCGGTTCTGGATTGATATAACGTGTATCCCGCTCCTCCGTCCGAACTGATAACCCGAAGGTCTTCAATCAGACGGGTTAACCCTTCCGTCTGCTTGAGAAGGTTATTAAAGAGTACTGGATCCGGGGAAAAAACGCCGTCAACCAGCCCCTGAAGCCGCCCGCGTAAAATTGTGACCGGCGTTCTCAGTTCATGCGCAATCGCGGCATTCCAGGATTTCCGCTGGATATCCAGCGTCTGGAGTTTTTCCGCCATTTCATTGAAATCCGTGACAAGGTGGTTGATCTCCCCAAGCCGGGAACTGGCACAAAATGCCCGGGCGTCCAGATCGCCCTGAGAAATCTTTTTCAGACTGGATGCCACCGCGTTTAACGGGGTGAGAATTCGCGAAGAGAGTTTTACCGTAAAAAATACGGCAATGATCAGACTGATGGTTGTCGCTGTCCCGATCCACACCCAGTCCCACATCGTCATCTGATCTTCATCTCCCGCAGCAGCGCCGCCGGGGAGGTGATCCAGAATAAAAGAGTAAAAAAACCAGGAGCCCAGTATGGCGATGGCAATTATCGTAAACGTCAGCAACAGCATGTACGTTAAGATCTGGCGACTCAGAACAGGCTCTTTGTTCATTTCTTTTCCCCAAGCCGGTAGCCCATCCCTCTGATGCTCTCGGGAACGCCATAAAGGCCGGCAAGCTCAAGTTTTTTACGCAGCTTGCTCATATGGCTGTCGACCGTTCTGTCGAGCGTATCGCCTTCAGGCAGACACGCGTTGAGTAACTCTTCGCGGGAACACACCTTTCGCGGATATCTCACCAGATAAGTAAGTAATTTAAATTCGGTCGTCGTTAATACCGGGGAGATAACCTCTGCGCCCACGGTGACCTCCACGTAAAAATCATCCGGATAGACCGTAATAAATGGCGTACGAAGAGGCATCGAACCCGTTTGCTGAACTGTGGGTTTTGTTCTGCGCAGCACAGCTTCAACCCGTGCGACCACTTCGGAAGGGTTAAAGGGCTTGATCACGTAATCATCCGCGCCAAGCCTGAGTCCCATGAGTTTATCGACATCCTGGTCGAGGGCGGACACCATAATAACGGGCACGGAACTTTCATGGCGAAGCGTGGTGAGTACGCTCCAGCCATCACAAACGGGCAAATGAATATCCAGCAATATGAGATCCGGCTTATGGAGGCGATTAAGCGTTATCGCTTGCTCGCCCTGTCTGGCCCTGAGCGTTTTCATTCCCGAACGCTCCAGGTAGCTCATCAGTATATCGGCGATTTCGTCTTCATCTTCAACAACAAGGATCAGCGTATTTTTGTTCATTTTATCTCCGCGGGTGAAATCCCTTTTAGCACGCTATTAGATGTCTTTAGCACAATAAGACATAGCCTCCGGGAAAAAGTGCCGCGGTCGCGAAAATTTTGAGGTTGATTTAAATGCCCGGCAATTTCTCCACACAGGCTACACATTCCGGCAATAAAGACTCGACAATACCCGTTCAAAATAGCTATTCAGGCATAAACCTTTTTTCATTGAATGTTGCCAATTAACCCTAATGCATTAAGACTTTATGAATTTTGCTGAAATAATGAACATGGAACTTTCTAAATATTTCTCCCCTAAAAAGATCGGCGTATATTCGCTATTCCTGCTGCTGTCGTGGGGATTACTTTATACCTGGCTGGTGCTAATACACCGAATGGATGAACAAGTCGCCTCGACGCTGCCTTCTTCACCCATTATCTACGGCTGCATCGTGTTGTCGGTTGTCACTCTGGTAATACAACATAAAGCCGGTGCGCTCACAGAGTTACTTGTCATTGCCTTCTGGCTGATGGTGATTTTCGTTTATCTCATCATTACGTTCACTGTGCTGTTAAACGCGACGCCCGATATCGACGATCTGGTCTTTTACTACGAATGCTATTTGATCATCTTTTTTGGCGGTTCACCGCTGTACCTCATCATGAGGATGATTTAAGCCATCGCACTACTTACGTATCTGGACATTAATTTAATGCCTCATTTTTTTATTGAACGCCCCGTTTTCGCCTGGGTAGTGGCGCTTTTTATCGTCCTGACGGGCGTACTCTCTATTCCGCGTTTACCGGTAGCCCAGTATCCGGCGGTGGCTCCGCCTGGGATCATTATTTCCGTCAGCTACCCGGGCGCCAGCCCCGATGTCATGAATACGTCAGTGGTGTCGTTGATTGAGCGTGAAATATCCGGGGTAGATAATTTGCTCTATTTCGAATCATCCAGTGACACAACCGGCTCAGCATCGATTACCGTCACGTTTAAGCCAGGCACGGACATCAAGCTGGCCCAGATGGATCTTCAGAATCAGATTAAGATTGTGGAGCCGCGTTTACCTCAGGCGGTAAGACAAAACGGCATTAACGTCGAGGCCGCTAATTCAGGTTTTTTAATGATGGTCGGGCTGAAGTCCACGACAGGTAAATTTGAGGAAGCCGATTTAAGCGATTATTTCGCCCGAAACGTCAGTGATGAGCTTCGCCGCGTACCTGGCGTAGGAAAAGTTCAGCTGTTTGGTGGCGAAAAAGCGCTGCGCATCTGGCTGGATCCAATGAAGCTCCACGCTTATGGGCTTTCGGTGAGCGATGTTCTTACCGCTGTCAGCCAGCAAAACGCCCTTGTTTCGCCCGGCAGAACGGGAGATGAACCGACGACGGAAGGACAAGGGGTGACGTATCCCATCACCGTGGAGGGACAATTCTCCTCAGTAGAGGCTTTCAGGAATATCACCCTTAAATCTGACGCGTCCGGCGCCCGACTGAAATTATCCGACATTGCACGCGTTGAATCTGGCCTGCAAAGTTACGCCTTTGGTATACGCGAAAATGGGGTTCCTGCAACGGCTGCCGCGATACAGCTGTCGCCTGGGGCGAATGCGATGAGCACCGCTTCTGGAGTACGGGCACGCATCGACGCGCTTTCGCAGGTGTTACCCGAAGGAATGACATTTACGGTCCCCTTCGATACGGCCCCGTTTGTGAAACTTTCTATCATGAAAGTCGTACAGACATTTGTGGAAGCGATGGTCCTGGTCTTCCTTGTTATGCTGCTGTTTCTGCATAAGATACGCTGTACGCTTATCCCGGCGATTGTTGCGCCCGTCGCGCTTCTTGGCACCTTCACGGTGATGTTACTGAGCGGATACTCCATCAATATTCTGACGATGTTCGGCATGGTACTGGCGATAGGCATTATCGTTGATGATGCCATTGTGGTCGTAGAAAACGTCGAACGACTGATGGAGCAAAAAAACCTCTCTCCACGGGATGCCACGCGGCAAGCCATGCAGGAAATCACGCCGGCGATTATAGGGATCACGCTGGTGCTTACCGCCGTCTTTATACCCATGGGTTTTGCTGAAGGATCCGTCGGGATTATCTATCGACAATTTTGTATTTCAATGGCGGTCTCCATACTGCTATCGGCGTTTCTTGCCCTGACGCTGACCCCGGCCCTGTGCGCAACCTTACTCAAGCCGCATAAGTCAGATAAGAGCGGAAGTGGAAGGTTCGCGCCATGGTTTAACGCGCGCTTTCGTTCGCTCACCGCCTGTTACGAGGCTGGACTGGGTGCCGTTTTGAAACGCACCGGGCGTATGTTGCTCCTGTACGTTGCGCTTTGCGCTGCGCTGTTTTTTGGATTGTCGTCTTTACCGACGTCCTTTCTGCCGGATGAAGATCAAGGCTATTTTATGTCCTCAATACAGCTACCTTCTGATGCCACAACGCAGCGTACCCTGAAAGTGGTTAAAAAATTTGAAGAGGAAATTGCGACCCGACAGGATATTGAAAGCAACATTATGATCCTGGGGTTTGGATTTTCAGGTTCAGGACCAAATTCGGCCATGGCCTTCACCACGCTGAAGGACTGGAAAAATCGGCAGGGTTCGACAGCGCAAGATGAAGCCGACCATATACAGGAGAGCATGGCGAACGTTTCTGATGCCGTCACGATGAGCCTGCTCCCGCCAGCCATTTCGGATATGGGCACCTCCTCGGGGTTCACCTGGTACGTGCAAGACAGAGCAGGTCTGGGCTACGAGGCATTAAAGTGTGCTGCCGACGCGCTGGTCCTGAAAGCTAATCAGCGCCCTGAACTGAGTGACGTGTATATAGACGGTCTGCCGGAAGGAACAAGCCTTGCGCTCCAGGTTGACAGAGAAAAAGCTGAAGCGATGGGCGTCTCATTTGATGAAATCAACCAGACGCTCTCCGTCACGATGGGTTCGAATTACGTCAACGATTATTCGAATAACGGTCGCGTTCAGCAGGTGATTATTCAGGCCGATGCGCCCTACCGAATGCAGCCTGAGCAGCTACTGAAATTATCAGTGAAAAACCGGCCAGGGCAGATGGTGCCAGTATCAACGTTTGCCACACTCTCCTGGAACGTTGCCCCCCAGCAATTGACGCGTTATCAGGGGTACCCTGCTCTTCGCATTACCGGAAGTGCGGCATCTGGTGAATCCAGCGGCACCGCAATGAAGGTGATGGAGAGTTTATCGAGAGCTTTACCCCAGGGCATGGCGGGCGAGTGGGCCGGGAGTTCATTGCAGGAAAGAAAATCGGAATCTCAGCTTCCGGGCCTTATCGTCCTGTCGATACTGGTCGTGTTTATGGTGCTCGCGGCTCTCTATGAAAGTTGGTCTATTCCTTTTGCGGTCATGCTGGTCGTTCCGCTGGGACTTATCGGCGCGGTGACAGCCGTATGGGTTGCCGGCATGACGAATGACGTTTTCTTCAAGGTCGGCCTGATTACGCTTATCGGCCTGTCGGCCAAGAACGCCATCCTGATTGTTGAGTTTGCAAGACAGCTCCATCGCGAAGGGCAAACGGTCCTGGCAGCAACGATACACGCCGCCAGCCAGCGCCTGCGCCCTATTCTGATGACCTCGTTAGCCTTTACCCTGGGGGTGGTTCCTTTGATGCTGGCCAGTGGTGCAAGCGACAGTACTCAGCATGCTATTGGCACCGGAGTATTTGGCGGCATGATTAGCGGTACGCTTCTCGCCATTTTCTTCGTACCGGTTTTCTTTATCGTCATCGCGCGCTTCATCGACAGAATCAGAAAAGCGTGAATACCCTTGATGGATCACGCTTCCTCGCTGGTTGGATGAGGTGAAGCTGCTGCCGGGTGATATACTGGACGGATGCTGAAATTTTGCGCTCCCGCGCGTCCGCGCCTCATACCATGGGGCATGCGTCTTCGGAGAAGAGCGAGAAAAATCGTGACACAAGGGGCTGTGAGTGGGCTATAATTTCGAGCTAATTTCGAATGATTTTGAAATACTGCCTGTAACGCTATGAATTACAAGGCAAAATAAGCAATGAATATAAGGATTAAAGCTATGGGTTTTCTTTCCGGTAAGCGCATTCTGGTGACTGGCGTTGCCAGCAAACTGTCCATCGCATACGGCATCGCACAGGCAATGCATCGCGAAGGCGCTGAGCTGGCGTTCACCTACCAGAACGACAAGCTGAAAGGCCGTGTTGAAGAGTTTGCCGCACAGCTGGGTTCCAGCATTGTTCTGGAATGTGACGTTGCACAAGACGAAAGCATCGATGGCATGTTTGCTGAACTGGCAAAATCATGGTCTAAATTCGACGGTTTCGTTCACTCCATCGGCTTCGCTCCTGGCGACCAGCTGGACGGCGACTACGTGAACGCGGTTACCCGTGATGGCTTCAAAATCGCTCATGACATCAGCTCCTACAGCTTCGTTGCGATGGCTAAATCTTGCCGCGCGATGCTGAACCCGGGCGCAGCCCTGCTGACGCTGTCTTACCTGGGCGCAGAACGTGCTATCCCTAACTACAACGTAATGGGTCTGGCTAAAGCGTCTCTGGAAGCAAACGTACGCTACATGGCTAACGCGATGGGTCCTGAAGGCGTGCGCGTTAACGCCATCTCTGCTGGCCCTATCCGCACCCTGGCAGCGTCCGGCATCAAAGATTTCCGTAAAATGCTGGCACACTGCGAAGCAGTTACCCCGATTCGTCGTACTGTTACCATTGAAGATGTGGGTAACTCTGCGGCATTCCTGTGCTCTGACCTTTCCGCAGGTATCTCCGGCGAAGTGGTTCACGTTGACGGCGGCTTCAACATCGCTGCAATGAACGAGCTGGAAATTAAATAAGCTTTGACTCTCTTCCCGCACGGGAAGAGAGTTCCCCCCCCCCCGCACCACCCCTTCGTTATTCCGTTCTGCTATTTGTTATCACCTAACAATATTTTTCCCTTTATCTGCCTTACGCCAGGATATTGATCGCCATTTTGAGATCAAGGAACGCACATGGAACAACGCCGTTTTTCCGGCAAAGGCCACTGGTACCACGAAACCCAGTCAAACCACGCGCAGACGGATGTTCTGCCCCTGGTGCCCGAAGCCGCTAACGTCGACGATCGTTTTTTGCTCGATTTAGCCTTGCCTGATGAGATTGTCGCCGCCTGTTCTGGCTGGCTTGCCCCTGCAAGAGCCTTATGCCATCAGCTGTTTCCACTCTCGATTCCCGTGAATCGTCTGCATACGCTCAGCGCCTACGATAGGCTCAGTACCGCATTGACGGTCGCCCAGGCCTGTGGCGTTCAGCGGCTTTGTAACCATTACGCCGCCCTCCTCGCCCCGCTACCCGGCCCGGACTCCTCGCGCGAAAGCAACCGACGCCTGGCACAAATCACGCAGTATGCCCGCCAGCTCGCCAGCTCCCCTGATGTCATTGATGATAAAGCGCAGAACCAACTCGATGAGGTTGGCCTGTCAACGTACGACATTGTGGTAATTAACCAGATCATCGGCTTTATTGGTTTTCAGGCGCGCGTGGTCGCGGTTTTTCAGGCGCTGTTAGGACAGCCCGTTCGCTGGTTGCCGGGCCATCATATTCAGCCCCACACCCTGCCCCCGAGCCACAAGGCGTGGGTGCCGCTTTTGCCTGTCGTCGAGCTGCGTTATGCGAGTGCACATCAGCTTGAGTCGCTGTCCCGCTGGCAGGCAGAATCCGCGCTTGAGATCCTGACGCCGGTTCTTTGCCATGAACCGTCACTGCTCGACCTGACGGGAGAAATCCTGATCAACAGTCGCGAAGAGATTTCTCTGACATCTCCCGCACTTTCGGCAGCGGTCGAACTGCTGACACGCTCTCCGGACCGCTTCAGTGCCGCACAGTTTACCCCGCTCACGGATCAAGGACTCTCTGCCGAACATGCCATCGCACTGCTTACCCAAAGTGCGTTTGATGGCTGGCTTACGCGTCTGAAAGTCGCGTTTGGTAAAGAGGAATAACCATACTAATTACCCAAAGACCGCTTGCTGAGACAGTGAGAATCGCGTAAAACTGTCAGCCGCTCAATGGCTACGAAAATAGAACATTATGTTTCAGGACAACCCGCTGCTAGCGCAGCTTAAACAGCAACTGCATTCCCAGACGCCGCGTGCAGAAGGGGTCGTAAAAGCCACGGAAAAGGGCTTTGGCTTCCTTGAAGTTGACGCGCAGAAAAGCTACTTCATTCCGCCACCGCAGATGAAGAAAGTGATGCATGGCGATCGCGTCATGGCCGTCATTCATACTGAAAAGGAACGAGAGTCCGCCGAGCCGGAAGAACTGATCGAACCGTTCCTGACCCGTTTTGTGGGTAAGGTGCAGAGAAAAGACGATCGTCTGTCTATCGTGCCGGATCATCCCCTGCTGAAAGATGCCATTCCCTGCCGCGCCGCCCGTGGTGTTGAGCATGATTTTAAAGAAGGTGACTGGGCCGTAGCAGAAATGCGCCGTCATCCTCTGAAAGGCGATCGCGGTTTTTATGCTGAATTGACCCAGTTCATTACCTTTGGCGCCGACCATTTCGTGCCATGGTGGGTCACGCTGGCGCGCCACAATCTTGAAAAAGAAGCACCGAATGGCGTAGCGACTGAGATGCAGGACGAAGGTTTGACGCGTCGCGATCTCACTGCCCTGGAGTTTGTCACCATCGACAGCGCCAGCACAGAAGATATGGATGACGCGCTCTACGCTGAAGAGAGCGATGATGGCAAACTGCATTTGACGGTTGCTATTGCCGATCCGACAGCCTGGATTGCCGAAGGGAGCAAGCTGGATGACGCGGCGAAAATCCGCGCCTTCACAAACTACCTGCCAGGCTTCAACATTCCGATGCTGCCGCGCGAATTGTCAGACGATCTCTGCTCACTGCGCCCCAATGAAGTGCGCCCGGTGCTTGCCTGCCGCATGACTATCACCGCGGATGGTGCGATTGAAGACGATATCGAGTTCTTTGCCGCCACCATCGAATCGAAAGCCAAGCTGGCCTACGATAACGTGTCCGACTGGCTTGAAAATACCGGTAGCTGGAAACCTGAATCAGAGGCTATTGCCGCGCAGATCCGTCTGCTGCATCGCATCTGTCTGAACCGCGGCGAGTGGCGTAAAAATCACGCTCTGGTGTTCAAAGATCGTCCGGATTACCGCTTTGTTCTGGGCGAGAAAGGTGAAGTGCTTGATATTGTGGCCGAACCGCGACGCATTGCGAACCGCATCGTGGAAGAAGCGATGATTTCCGCCAATATTTGTGCCGCACGCGTGCTGCGCGACAAACTGGGCTTCGGTATTTACAACGTCCATACCGGGTTTGATCCGGCGAATACCGAAGCGCTGGCGGCCCTGCTGAAGAATCACGATGTGCACGTTGATCCGGAAGAAGTGCTGACGCTGCCGGGCTTCTGCAAGCTTCGTCGTGAACTGGACGCGCAGCCGTCCGGTTTCCTGGACAGCCGCATCCGTCGCTTCCAGTCCTTTGCTGAAATCAGCACAGAGCCTGGCCCGCACTTTGGTCTCGGCCTGGAAGCTTACGCCACCTGGACGTCACCAATCCGTAAGTATGGCGATATGGTTAACCACCGTCTGCTGAAAGCCATTATCAAAGGCGAAACAATCGCGCGTCCTCAGGACGATACCACGCTGCAGATGGCCGAACGTCGCCGCCTGAACCGCATGGCGGAGCGTGACGTTGGAGATTGGCTGTACGCGCGTTTCCTGCAGGATAAAACCGGTACGGATATCCGTTTCGCTGCCGAGATCATTGATATCAGCCGCGGGGGGATGCGCGTCCGTCTGGTCGATAACGGTGCTGTCGCCTTTATCCCTGCTCCGTTCCTGCATGCCGTCCGTGACGAAATGGTCTGTAGTCAGGAAAACGGCACTGTGCAAATTAAAGGTGAAACAGTTTACAAAGTCACAGACGTGATTGACGTAAATATCGCCGAAGTCCGCATGGAAACCCGCAGTATTATCGCGCGCCCTGTCGCCTGATAACCTGTTAAATTGTCGGCCATTTCCTTTCCGGAGGGCCGACAATTTTTCTTTTTACCCCCACCACAAAACCATTATTTTTTCTTACTATTTTCCGTTTACCTCCGCCCAAAATCGCCATAATTATCTACATTAAAAGAGTGTTGTTATATTCGGTTACGTGAATTTTTATACGCTCAGTATCCTTTTTGACCTGACTCGTTTTATTATAAGAAAACAGGGAAAAACAATAAGTTCACTTCGGTTTTGCCGCTGCTTCAAAACGGAAAAGTCGACTGCAAATGAATAATTTGTGCGCTAATGAACAGCGGCGGGAGAAAACGTGATGGACGATCTGGAGCAGAATTTGCTGTTTCGTTACATGGGGACTCACAGCCCCTGGTGGCGCCTGTCAGCTGACAGCAACGCTCTGCATCTTGCCACCAGCGAGAATGCCGATGTGACGCAGGTGGTGGCGCTGGACGATGAACAGGCCGATCTCATCCGTCAGTTAACCGTAATTACGTCCAGTATTTCCATGTCGCTCTCCTTGTACGGGGAAGATGTCCCGGTCCATCTTGTGGGACGAAAAATCACCCGCAGCGAATGGGCCGGCACCGCTTCCGCCTGGAACGATACGCCCTCCGTGGCACGCGATCTGGCTCAGGGTCTCTCTTTTGCGGAACAGGTTGTCTCAGAGGCCAACTCCGTCATTGTTATTCTCGATCATAACGGCAATATTCAGCGTTTTAACCGGCTGAGCGAAGAGTACACCGGTCTGAAAGAACAGGAAGTGATTGGCCAGAACGTGTTTAAGCTGTTTATGAGCCGCAGCGAAGCGGCAGCCTCAAAGCGTAATATTACCGGCTTCTTCCGCAATGGCAGCTCCTACGAAGTCGAACGCTGGATCAAAACGCGGAAAGGGCAACGTTTATTTCTGTTCAGAAACAAATTCGTTCACAGCGGCAGCGGTAAAAATGAAATTTTCCTTATTTGTTCCGGAACCGATATTACCGAGGAACGCCGCGCTCAGGAGCGACTACGCGTACTGGCCAATACCGATACCATCACCGGCCTGCCAAACCGCAATGCCATTCATGAACTGATTTCTGATGCCATCGACAACCGCGGCGATACGCAGGTTGGCGTGGTGTATCTCGATCTGGATAACTTTAAAAAGGTCAACGACGCCTACGGGCATATGTTTGGCGATCAGCTGTTACAGGCCGTAGCTCTCGCCATTTTGAGCTGTCTGGATGAGGGCCAGGTGCTGGCGCGACTGGGCGGTGATGAGTTCATCGTCATGGCCACGAATACCTCTCAGGGTTCTCTGGAAGCGATGGCATCGCGCATTTTAACCCGTCTTCGCCAGCCGTTCAGAATCGGTCTGATTGAGATTTACACCGGTTGCTCTCTGGGTATTGCCCTCGCTCCGCAGCACGGTAATGACCGGGAAAGCGTCATTCGTAACGCCGATACCGCCATGTACACCGCCAAAGAGAACGGTCGCGGCAAGTTCTGCGTCTTCTCACCCGAGATGAACCAGCGTGTGTTTGAATATCTCTGGCTGGATACCAACCTGCGTAAAGCGTTGGATAACGATCAGCTCCTGATCCACTACCAGCCTAAAATAACCTGGCGCGGGGAAATCAGAAGCCTTGAAGCGCTGGTCCGCTGGCAATCACCGGAACGCGGTTTGATTCCGCCGCTGGAATTTATCTCGTATGCAGAGGAGTCAGGTCTGATTGTGCCGCTGGGCCGCTGGGTAATGCTCGATGTGGTTCGCCAGGTGGCGAAATGGCGAGACAAGGGGATAAACCTGCGCGTGGCGGTGAACGTCTCTGCGCGACAGCTGGCCGACCAGACTATTTTCAGTGAGTTAAAGCAGGCGCTAAAGGATCTCGATTTTGAATACTGCCCCGTCGACGTTGAATTAACCGAAAGCTGTCTTATTGAGAACGAAGAGCTGGCGCTCTCCGTGATCCAGCAGTTCAGCCGACTCGGGGCGCAAATTCATCTGGACGATTTTGGTACCGGCTACTCTTCCCTATCCCAGCTGGCCCGTTTCCCAATCGACGCCATTAAACTCGATCAATCCTTTGTCAGGGATATTCATAAGCAGTCAATCTCCCAGTCTCTGGTGCGCGCCATCGTCGCGGTGGCGCAGGCGTTGAACCTGCAGGTGATTGCCGAAGGGGTCGAAAATGCAAAAGAAGACGCCTTTCTGACCAAGAATGGCGTCAACGAACGGCAGGGTTTTCTGTTTGCTAAGCCGATGCCCGCTGCCGCATTCGAGCGATGGCTAAAACGATATCAAGCGCGTAAACAGCGTTAACTGGCTTTACGCAAACCCGCCGCGTGATGGCGGTTTTGCAGCATCACCAGACGCTCCATGTAAGCGATATCTTTCGGCTCCAGGCAGAAAGCAGCATCAACCCAGTCTTCCGTGATGTCCATCAGTTCACTGCGAGGCAATTGCAGTACGCGCGTACGGGCGCGCAGCATCGCCCTTACGCCATTCAGTTTTGGCTGCAGCGTATCGATGAAGGTCCTGGTGGAGACATAGCTTTGTCCGGGCTCAAACAGGACATCCACCAGCCCGTGCTGTTCGTACCATTCAGCCGTATGGGATTCTCCCTTGTAGATGAGTTCCTCCGCCAGTTTCATGCCTGAGCGGCGTGCCACCAGAGAATATCCTCCCATGCCCGGGAAAAGATTGAAGGCTATCTCCGGGAAACCTAAACGCGCATCGCGCTGACCCAGAACGAAATGGTGCGCCAGCGCGGCCTCAAACCCGCCACCTAACGCACTGCCTTCGACCATTGCCAGAGAGATGGCCCCCGTATCAAACCCCCGGGATGCCGCGTGGACGCAATCAACGCAAGCGCGCGCGTACGCCCGCAGCGCTTCCCGACGTCCGTTCTGAATGCACTCGACGAAGAACTGTAAATCCCCGCCCACGTTGTACATCTCAGGAACCAGCGATCCGGTAACCCAAAAATCAACCGCATAACCAGACTGGCGAACCAGCCATGAAAAGTTCATGATCTCCTCGATTAACGCATGGTTGAAGCAAGGACGTGGCTGAGCCCGCAGCATCATCCAGACTGTGCGTCGCTCCGCCTCATAGTACCCTGACAGCTGTGTGAACCGTTCAGTATCGGTAAACAGTGTGCAGGTTGGCTGATTGATAACGGTCATAGTCTATTTCCTCTTATAAAAAAGCGCGTTGCGCGCAGTTTTAGACTAATCCACTCAATAAGCCCGCTATATGAGGGGGAATAAATTTATCACTTCCGTTTATGTAATTTAGTAATTGCATTTTTTCCCTTCTCTTTTGATCCTAATTTCTGCATCATTGAAAATATTAACTTTTCACGCCTGGGGGTGAGAATATGTCGACTATTGATGCACAAGCTGTAGCACAACGTATTGATACCGTGCTGGATATCCTGGTGGCGGGCGATTATCACTCTGCTATCCGTAATCTCGAGATCCTGAAGTCTGAACTTCTTGCTCAGAATGGCACTGATATGGCACCCGAAAACAGACAACCAAAAGCGCCGTGGGAAGTTTAACCCCACCGTCTCCGACCTCGTTTCGCTTTATTAAATGGATGCTATGAATTCCCGACAACAACTCATTTTGCAGATGGTCATCGACCAGGGACGCGTAAGCGTAGTCGAGCTTGCTAAAACGACCGGCGTGTCTGAAGTCACAATCCGTCAGGATCTTAATCTGCTGGAAAAACAGAGCTACCTGCGTCGCGCACACGGATATGCTGTCCCGCTGGACAGCGATGACGTTGAGACGCGTATGATGAATAACTACGCGCTCAAACGTGAACTGGCGGAATTTGCCGCCTCTTTAGTGAACAATGGCGAGACGGTCTTTATTGAAAACGGCAGCAGTAATGCCCTTCTGGCGCGGACGCTTGCCGATCAAAAAGACATTACCATCATCACTGTCAGTAGCTATATTGCGCATTTGCTCAAAGAGACGCGCTGCGAGGTCATTCTTCTGGGCGGTATTTACCAGAAAAAAAGTGAAAGCATGGTAGGCCCGCTGACCCGCCAGTATGTACAGCAGGTTCATTTCAGTAAGGCCTTTATCGGGATTGACGGCTGGCAGCCTGAGACGGGGTTCACCGGCCGGGATATGATGCGATCTGACGTCGTGAATGCCGTACTGGAAAAAGAGTGTGAAGCCATTGTGCTCACCGATAGCTCTAAATTCGGCGCTGTTCATCCTTACACGATGGGGCCCGTCTCTCGCTTTAACCGCGTTATTACCGACGAACGTTTAAGCGAAGAGCACCGTAATAAACTGGAAGATGACGGTCTCATCGTCAATATTATTAAAACGACCGCCTGAGCCCTCTCCGCGCCCGAATTTCGGGCGCACACGCCCTTCTTTCTCTGAGATGATTCCTGGTACTTATTTAAGAGTTTTTACCTGTTTAACCCGCCCTAAAGTCGTAAAATTAATGTTAGCGATATAACAGGAAGTGACTATCACCTGCGTGATTACGTAACGCCTGCGCGACCAGCTTTCACGGAGAACAGAATTAAGTATTCGATTCGTCTATACTTAACGTGTACATCTTTCCGTGAATCGATAATTCAGGAGAAAGTATTATGACCTTAACCAGCAAAAAATTAGCCGCCGCTGTTCTGGCAATCACTGTAGCAATGTCCCTGAGCGCATGCTCTAACTGGTCTAAACGTGACCGTAACACCGCGATTGGTGCCGGTGCCGGTGCTCTCGGTGGTGCAGTATTAACGGATGGTAGTACGCTGGGTACATTAGGTGGCGCTGCTGTCGGTGGTATTATCGGTCACCAGGTTGGCAAATAATTATTCTATAAGCCTTCCGCGGTATTGAAATATTTGAACGCATTTCAGGTCTGACATACGCACGTATATAACACGAGCCACGGCATTTGCCGTGGCTCATTTATTTTAGCCGCCCGCCAGTTTGACTTTCATGCCTTTGGCTTCCAGCAGAGATTTTATTAAATCGCGTTTATCACCCTGGATTTCGATAATGCCGTCTTTCACAGCACCGCCGCAGCCACATTTCTTTTTCAACTCGGCCGCCAGCTTTGTCAGCTCCGCATCATCCAGGTCAATTCCGGAGATAAGGCAAACCCCTTTCCCTTTTCGACCACTGGTCTGACGCTGGATCCGAACGATGCCGTCTCCCTTCGGACGCTCTACTTTCGCCTTCGGTTCGTCTATACGCCCGCTATCGGTTGAGTAGACCAGGCGACTGTTGGAATCGGTCATTATGATGCCCCCTTTTTCAGCGACGCGTTGATAGCCTTAAGCGTCTCTGCCGGGTTGGCAGACTGCGTCACCGGACGCCCAATGACCATGTAGTCAACGCCAGCAGCTAGCGCCTGCTCAGGCGTCATAATACGGCGCTGATCGCCGACTTCACTGCCTGCAGGACGGATCCCCGGGGTGACCAGTTTAAAATCCTGACCCAGCACTGATTTGAAACGTACCGCTTCCTGCGCGGAGCAGACGACGCCATCAAGACCGCAATGCTGCGTCAGACGCGCGAGACGCTCGGCATGCTCTGCAGGTGACAACGTCACGCCGAGGTCACGTAAATCGTTTTCATCCATACTGGTCAACACGGTGACCGCAATCAGCAGTGGCGCATCTTTGCCAAACGGCAGGAGCGCTTCACGGGCAGCCGTCATCATTCTCGCCCCACCCGACGCATGGACGTTGACCATCCATACGCCCAGCTCTGCGGCGGCTGCAACAGCATGCGCCGTGGTATTCGGGATATCATGGAATTTGAGGTCGAGGAAAACGTCAAAGCCGCGCTGTTGCAGATCGCGAACGATTTGCGGTCCAAACAGCGTGAACATCTCTTTGCCAACTTTCAGACGGCAATCGCGAGGGTCGATACCGTCGACAAACGCCAGTGCAGCGTCACGCTTATTGTAATCAAGCGCAACAACAACAGGAGAATCCGTAACTATGCGGGAAGTGGAGGATGTAACAGACGTCATGACCAGCCCTTTTCGTCTATGGGCGCGCAGCGGCGCGGAACAGATAAACGGCGAGCATTCTACCTGCCGCCGCCGTAAATTGACAGAATCCATTTGCTCTCCTGCCAGACAGGCAAACCGCACGGCGCCAGAAGGTGTTTGAAAGGACAAGTATGTTGTAACTAAAATGAGGTGTTTTAAAAAATTACTGCCCGTCGAGGCCGCGAATTGGCTTAATGGTGGACCATGCCCGGCATGAAGGGCAATGCCAGTACAGCGTATAAGCGGTAAAACCACACTTCTGGCAGCGATAGCGCGGTTTACTGCGCACCTGCTCGCCAACCATGTCGCGCAGCACCATCAGGCTCTCTTTGGCGCGCCCTTCTTCAGCGTCGTTCAGATGGTAATCCATCAGCTTATGGAATACCCGCATGGTCGGATGGCGTTGCAGTTGCCGGGTAATATAAACCTGCGCGGTGTCGCTCCCCTCATACTGCTCAACCACGTCTGAGAGCATCAGTTCAGCGGTCGCACCGGAATTCTCTTCCACACAACGACGCAGGAATGCCACCCACTCTTCCTGCTTGCCCAGCTGCTGGTAGCAGGTTTGCAGCATTTCCAGCGTTTCACTGACCAGCTCTTTGTCCTGGTCGATAACCCGCAGCAGGCTTTCAACGGCTTTGGCATAATCACCATTCGCCATAAAGACACGCCCCATCATGATGGAGATACGCGCGCTGTTGCGATCCGCGGCGGCGCCTTTCTTCAGCAACGCCATGGCTTTGTCCATGTCGTCATTGCCCATCTGCTGAAGGGCAAGCTCACAGTAGAAATGGGCTATTTCAACGCGCTGCTTATCTTTACCCAGCTTCACCAGTCGTTCAGCCGTATCAATGGCTTTCTGCCAGTCGCTGGTGGCCTGATAAATCTGCAGCAATTGCTGCAACGCGCCTATACGGAAATCCGTTTCATCCACGAGTTGCGAGAACATATCTTCAGCGCGATCGTACAGTCCCGCGGCCATGTAATCGCGCCCCAGTTGCTGCACCGCAAGGAGACGCTGATCGTAGGTCAGCGAAGCGCTTTCCATCAGGGTCTGATGGATACGGATGGCGCGATCGACCTCACCGCGCGAGCGGAACAGGTTGCCCAGGGTGAGATGCGCTTCAACGGTCCCTGTATCCTCTTTCAGCATGTCGAGGAACAGATCTACCGCTTTGTCCTGCTGATTACTCAGGAGGAAGTTCACACCCGCAACGTAGTCGCGGGAGAGACGATTGGCCTCATCCTGTTTTGTTTGTTGCGCACTTCTGCGGCCCATATACCAGCCATAGGCTGCGGCGACAGGCAAAAGCAGAAACAACAACTCCAGCATAGTCGATTATTCCTTCACGACCGGCACACCAGAGCTCTCCGGAATGTCGGACGCAGGCGCAATGTTATTTTCAAGTCGTTTGATTTTACGTTCAGCGCGCGCAAGAGAAACACGGACTTTCAACCAGAACAGACCGCAAACCAGCCAGCCAATGGCAAAGCCAGCAGCAAATAAGACCGCAAGCAGGCTCGACACGCGATACTCGCCCTGGGCCAGCAGATAGTTAAACGTCACCTGTTGATCGTTCTGTGCACCCAATGTGACTGAAATGACAAAAATCGCCAATACCAGTAAGAAAATGAGTAAATATTTCACATTACTTCCCGTTATGTGGTTCAAGCGAATAAAGTGTGTTCAACTCACCGCAATCAGTCTTATAAACTACCATTTTAGTGACGGGCGCGAAACGGAAAAAGTAACGCGCCAGCCATGGATTTATGGGCAAAATATGCAATATCAACCGTCAGACGTCGCTTTGCTCCCTTTCGGCTATTTCTTCTTTCTCTTCTGGCGGTGGCGTTAGCGGACCGCAGAATCGTTCAGCAAGCCAGGTCGCCAGCGTGACCAGCAGCCATGAGATCAGCGTAGCGACGACGAGATCCCGAGGCCAGTGCATTCCCAGTAATAAGCGACTGCCCATTACCCCCGTAGCCCAGACCAGTAAAATCGCGATAGTGACCGTCCGACGTCTTGGCCAAAGCAGCCCAACCCCCAGTAACGCCCAGCTGGCCGCAAACATGGTATGACCGGAAGGGAACGCGAACCCCGTCTCTTTTTGCCAGTGCTTACGTAAAAATTTCGGGATATCCTGCTGTTCCGAAAGCTGTTCTTTCACCAGCGCACCGCGATCTTTACGCTTTAAATTGTAGAACTCATCCACCGGAACATGATGCGTTTTTTCCAGCCAGACGACAAAAGGACGTGGCTCCTGAACGCGATCTTTAACCCAGGACTTTACACCCTGACCAATAACAATGGCAGCACCGAGGATCGCAAAAAGCATCAGCGCCGCGCGCAGACGAAAGCGCAGGCACCACAGGAACCAGGCGCAGAGGAGTACGTGGGTTATGATCCCCCACGGCTGGGTAACCGTTTCCGTTATCCAGTATAATGTTTTCAGCCACGTGGCGTTCTGCCCGGGCTGCCACATCCAGCCTGAGACCCATACGGCCAGAGGCATAATCAGTAAAATGGCTGCACCTGCTGCCGTACGTCTGGCAATTGAAAGCATGTCTTCTCCTTTTTTGCTAAGCGCCACAATCATAACTGAAATTTACTCACCGGGTGGATATGTCGGATCGTGCGTTTAACGTTTATATAGCATGGTGCCCATTAGGCGAACGTGCTGAGCTTGTGGCAAAATGAACTGATACAGAAAGCAAAACAGGGCAAAGACACGGAACGTGTCAGCCTACTCTGGAGAATCACATGCAGCTTAAACGTGTGGCAGAAGCCAAACTGCCAACCCCATGGGGCGATTTCCTGATGGTCGGATTTGAAGAACTGGCAACCGGACAGGATCATGTCGCCCTGGTGTATGGCAACATTTCAGGGCAGACGCCGGTGCTGTCCCGCGTACATTCAGAGTGTCTTACCGGCGATGCGTTGTTCAGCCTGCGCTGTGATTGCGGTTTCCAGCTGGAAGCGGCCCTTTCTCATATTGCTGAAGAAGGTCGCGGCGTGCTGCTTTATCACCGTCAGGAAGGCCGAAACATTGGTCTGTTGAATAAAATCCGCGCTTACGCGCTTCAGGACCAGGGCTACGATACGGTCGAAGCGAACCATCAACTCGGCTTTGCCGCTGACGAACGGGACTTCACCCTGTGTGCCGATATGTTCAAGCTGCTTGGCGTGGATGAAGTTCGCCTGCTGACCAATAACCCAAAAAAAGTGGAGATCCTGACCGAAGCCGGGATCAATATCGTTGAGCGTGTCCCGCTGATTGTCGGCCGTAACCCGAAAAACGCCCACTATTTAGATACCAAAGCTGCCAAAATGGGCCATCTCCTGAACGAGTAAACGTAAAAAGCCCGGCATGAGTGCCGGGCTCTTTCATCAATCCAGCATCTTACGAATCACGTAATGTAAAATGCCGTCGTTCTGGTAATAGGTCAGCTCGGTTGCCGTATCAATACGACACCGGCATTCCAGCACCTCTGTCTTCCCGTCAGCTCGCGTTAACTTCACCGGCACCGTCTTACCCGGCTTCAGGTTTTGCAGACTGCTGATATCAATCTGCTCTTCCCCGGTCAGGCCCAGCGTTTTGCGCGTCACTCCCTGTGGAAACTCAAGCGGCAGGATCCCCATACCGATCAGATTCGAGCGGTGAATACGTTCAAAGGATTCGGCGATAACCACGCGAACGCCAAGCAGACGCGGGCCTTTCGCCGCCCAGTCACGGCTTGAGCCGGAACCGTACTCCTTCCCGGCAATCACCGCCAGCGGCGTTCCTTCTTGCTGATATTTAACGGCCGCATCATAAATCGAAATAACTTCCGTACCCGGCAGATGGCGGGTCATGCCCCCTTCTACGCCCGGTACCATTTCGTTACGAATGCGGATGTTGGCAAACGTGCCGCGCATCATAATTTCATGGTTGCCACGTCGCGATCCGTAGGAGTTAAAATCACGGCGTTCCACCCCCCGGCTTTGCAAATAGCGTCCTGCCGGGCTATCGGCTTTGATACTCCCCGCCGGAGAGATATGGTCAGTCGTGACAGAATCCCCCAGCATTGCCAGGATGCGCGCGCCGTGGATATCCTTAAGCGGTGCCGGCTCGGCCAGCATCTCATCAAAGAACGGCGAAAGACGAATATAGGTCGAGTCATCCTGCCAGTCATAGGTATCCGAAGCTGCGACGTTAATCGCTTTCCATTCCGGGGTGCCTTCAAAAACTTCCGCATACTCTTTGCGGAACATTTCGGTCGAGACCTTTTCAACGGCTAACGCGATTTCACGCGATGACGGCCAGATATCTTTCAGATAGACAGGGTCATTCTTGCGATCGTGGCCAATTGGATCGGTCACCAGGTTGATGTTCATGTTCCCTGCCAGGGCATAGGCCACCACCAGCGGCGGCGAGGCGAGCCAGTTGGTTTTTACCAGCGCATGTATGCGCCCTTCAAAGTTTCGGTTACCGGAAAGGACGGCGCCAACCGTCAGATCGCCCTGCTTAATCGCCATTTCAATGGGCTCAGGCAGCGGACCGGAGTTACCGATACAGGTCGTACAGCCATAGCCCACGAGGTTAAAGCCCAGTTCGTCGAGGTACGGTGTCAACCTTGCCTGAGCAAGGTAATCCGACACCACTTTGGAGCCCGGCGCCAGCGAGGCCTTGACCCACGGCTGAGGTTTCAGCCCAAGCTCTACCGCTTTTTTAGCCAACAAACCGGCCGCCATTAACACACTGGGGTTCGAGGTGTTGGTACAGGAGGTAATGGCGGCAATAACAACCGCTCCATCCGGAAGCTGATACTGATGACCGTTCAGAACATAGTCGATTGGGCGATGGTCTTTCTTCGCCACGTTCACTTCCAGCTCATTGCTGGCGGTAAACGCTTTCGGCACATCAGTCAGCGCAACCCGATCCTGGGGACGTTTAGGCCCGGCGAGGCTCGCCTCGACGCTGCCCATATCGAGTTCGAGCGTGCTGGTGAAGACCGGTTCGTCGCCCGGATTTCGCCACATGCCCTGTGCTTTGGTGTACGCCTCCACCAGCGCCACCTGCTCTTCGCTGCGGCCACTAAGGCGCATATATTCCAGCGTGACATCATCGATCGGGAAAAAGCCGCAGGTTGCACCATATTCCGGAGCCATATTGGCAATGGTGGCGCGGTCGGCCAGCGGCAGCGAATCCAGCCCGTCGCCGTAGAACTCAACAAATTTGCCCACTACACCATGCTTACGCAGCATTTGGGTGACGGTGAGCACCAGATCGGTTGCGGTAATGCCTTCAGACAGTTTGCCTGTCAGCTTGAAGCCCACCACATCAGGGATGAGCATGGAGACCGGCTGGCCGAGCATGGCGGCTTCCGCTTCAATACCGCCGACACCCCACCCCAGCACCCCCAGACCGTTGATCATGGTGGTATGGGAGTCCGTGCCCACCAGCGTGTCCGGATAAGCCACCCACTCCTTATCCTGCAATTCGCTCCAGACGGCTTTCCCCAGATATTCCAGGTTCACCTGGTGGCAAATACCGGTACCCGGCGGGACCACGCTAAACCGGCTGAACGCCTGCTGCCCCCACTTCAGAAATACGTAGCGCTCGTGGTTACGTTCCATCTCCAGACGCACATTCTCACCAAAGGCGTCGTCATCACCGAAGTGGTCTACGGTGACGGAGTGGTCAATGACGAGGTCAACAGGGGAAAGAGGATTCACTTTTGCCGTATTCCCCCCGAGACGCTTAACGGCCTCGCGCATCGCGGCTAAATCAACCACGGCAGGAACGCCGGTAAAGTCCTGCATCAGGACCCTTGCCGGGCGGTAGGCGATCTCTCTGTCGGCATGGGCATTCTCAAGCCACCCTGCCAGCGCCTGGATATCTTCAAGCGTGACGGAGTCACCGTCCTGCCAGCGCAAAAGGTTCTCCAGTAAAACTTTCAATGACTTGGGTAAACGCGAAATGTCCCCAAGCGTTCTGGCAGCCAGCGGCAGGCTGTAGTAATGCCAGGTTTTATTTTCTGCCTGTAATGTGTCCTTACTGGCTTCGCGTAGGGTTAACGACATAAGCTCCTCCTTAATCACAGAGATACCCTGACAATCATCAGGGCCGTAATTAAAGATAACACAAGGATGTCGTAACGTTTTGATAACAACCCAAATTGATAAATTTCAGATTGGTCCAGAGGGGAGAAACAAAAAACCCCGCCGTAGCGAGGTTTTACAATTTAGTGGAGGGCCAACCAGATGAGTTGACTCCAGAACAGAATCGACACGGTAAAAACGCCGATCCATGACCAGTATTTGTGAGACGTCATGTTATTCATCATAGGGACACCAGGCATTATTTATAAAAAGTTCCGAGGTTTGTCCTCAGTGCTATATTGCTGATGTGTATTTATTAAAGAGTACAAAAGTGCAGAGTCTTTATTCAGACTATTTGCATCATTACGCAATAAACTAAATTATTGTTTTTTAGGTTCGTCTTCTGCGAACACATCAATAAACGCTTGCTGTTGCGGCGTCAGTTTCCAGGACGCAGGCACAACCGTCGCAGGTGCTTTACGCCCTCTGTGGCCGTTGTCACGATGTTGACACATCTGTTTTACCGTTGCTGTACGAACCGTCACTGCCATATTTAACCCCAATATTTCCAGGCCAGGAGAGCAACTGCCACCCAAAACAGGGCGGAGACGAGAAAGACCGCCAGCCAGGCTTTACGCTTGAGCGCAGGATCCCTTTGCGGTTCTTCACTTCCTGAAGGCATTGCTAACCTCATACAATCGATATCGCTTATCATTTAGGACCAAACAATTGGTACAATTAATCATCTGTTGAGATAAATCCTAAAGAAACTTTAGCCGAAAAGCCAGTGAATTTACGCACCGGAACCCAGGAAATATTCATTCTTTTGACCAGAAATAAATAATTGAAAAGAAAAATTTGCGTAGCCGTTAATTAGTTTCTACTTTTGTCGCCAATTCACGACATTATAACCACACCAATTAAAAGGGTACTGACATTATATGGCAGGAAGCGTAGATGAAGATAATTCTAATTTAGCTTTGAGGCGATATTTCGGTATCTTTCCGTGAGGGAAAGATACCGGATGTGATTATTTTGCAGGGAGTTTGATATCTTTAAACATCTCTTCGATATCTTCATTTGAACGTAATGCTACGGCGGTATCAACCACGTCACGCGTTAAATGAGGGGCAAAGCGCTGAATAAAATCATACATATAGCTACGCAGGAAGGTGCTGCGGCGGAACCCAATTTTCGTGGTGCTATGGCTGAAAATATCATGCGCATCAAGGCGCACAAGGTCAGGGTCTGACACCGGATCGACCGCCATGCTGGCAATGACGCCCACTCCCAGGCCAAGCCGGACATAGGTCTTAATAACGTCGGCATCGGTCGCGGTAAAGACAATACGCGGCGTTAAGCCTGCCCGATTAAAAGCAGTATCAAGTTCAGACCGTCCGGTGAAGCCAAACGTATACGTCACTAAAGGATATTGTGCCAGCTCTTCGATAGTCACCGACCCCTTGCCCGCCAGGGGATGATCGGGCGTCACCACAATCGAACGGTTCCAGTGGTAGCATGGAAGCATCACCAGATCGTCATACAGGTGCAGCGCTTCCGTGGCGATAGCAAAGTCCGCGTTGCCCTTCGATACCGCCTCCGCAATTTGCGTTGGCGAGCCCTGATGCATATGCAAAGAGACGCGAGGATAACGCTCGATAAAGCCCTTAATGACGCCCGGCAGCGCATAGCGCGCCTGGGTATGCGTCGTGGCAATATACAGCGAGCCTTTATCCGGCCAGGTATGTTCCCCTGCGACAGACTTAATTGCATCGACTTTAGAGAGGACTTCCCGCGCAATGCGGATGATTTCCTGCCCTGCTGGCGTCACCTGGGTGAGGTGCTTACCGCTGCGGGCAAATATCTGGATACCTAACTCGTCCTCCAGCATACGAACTTGTTTGCTGATGCCCGGCTGTGAGGTATATAACCCCTCGGCGGTGGAAGAGACGTTAAGGTTGTGATTCACCACCTCAACGATATAACGAAGCTGTTGTAATTTCATGCCAGACCATCCGATTTAGCGCACGCGGTCAATCGCTTAAGACGATTTAATAATAAAAAACAGGTTAACTATAACCACTATATCATTTATAGCCTGACTGTATAGTACGGAACAAAAAATAATAACAAGGCAATAAAAAAGGGCCGGAAATCCGGCCCTTTTACAGGTAAGTTACGGTAAGGGAAGATTATTTCTTGCCTTCAACCCATTTGCCATCGACAAAGAAGGCGGACCATCCGGTCGCTTTACCCTCTTTTTCCGCCGCAACATACTGCTGCTTGGTTTTACGGCTAAAACGTACCACGGTTTTGTTACCTTCCGGATCCTGCTGTGGCGCATCGGCCAGATAACGCAGTTTCTCAGGCAGACGATCGCGGAAACGATGCAATTCTTCGACCAGCGGCGCACGCGTTTCACGCGATTTCGGGAAGGTGTTGGCGGCCAGGAAGACACCCGCAGCGCCGTCACGCAGCACGAAGTACGCGTCGGATTTCTCACACGGTAATTCCGGCAGCGGAACCGGATCTTCCTTCGGTGGAGCCACTTCACCGTTACGCAGAATTTTACGTGTGTTTTTACACTCGTCGTTGGTGCATGCCATGTACTTACCGAAACGCCCCATTTTCAGGTGCATTTCAGAACCACACTTCTCGCACTCCACAATCGGGCCGTCATAGCCTTTAATGCGGAACTCACCCTCTTCAATCTCATACCCGTCACACGTTGGGTTATTACCACACACGTGCAGTTTACGTTTTGGATCGATCAGGTAGCTGTCCATTGCCGTGCCGCATTTTTTGCAGCGGCGTTTGGCGCGCAGAGCGTTTGTTTCCGCATCGTCACCTTCCAGCACGTTGAGAACTTCATTCTCAGGCACCAGGTTGATGGTGGTTTTGCAGCGCTCTTTTGGCGACAGCGCGTAGCCGGAGCAACCGAGGAAAACACCCGTCGTGGCAGTACGGATCCCCATCTTGCGGCCACAGGTTGGGCAATCGATGCTGGTCAGTACCATCTGGTTAGGCAGCATGCCGCCCTCTTCAGGATCTTTCTCCGCTTTTTCAAGCTGGTCGGTAAAGTCGCTAAAGAAGCTATCGAGTACTTTTTTCCATTCCGCCTGATGGCTGGCAACCTGGTCGAGGCTGTCTTCCATTTGCGCGGTGAAATCGTAGTTCATCAACTCGCGGAAGTTCGCTTCCAGACGGTCGGTGACGATCTCACCCATTTTTTCCGCATAGAAACGGCGGTTTTCAACGCGTACGTAGCCACGGTCCTGAATTGTCGAGATGATGGACGCGTAGGTAGACGGACGACCGATACCGCGTTTTTCCAGCTCTTTAACCAGTGAGGCTTCACTGAAACGTGCTGGCGGCTTGGTGAAGTGCTGCGCCGGAACCAGATCGACAAGCGACAACTCGTCACCTTTGTTTACCGCAGGCAGCGTTCTGTCTTCATCGCCTTTACGCAGCGCAGGCATCACTTTCGTCCAGCCGTCGAAACGCAGGATACGACCGCGCGCCTTGAGACGGAAATCGCCCGCACCAACGGTCAGCGTGGTGGAGTCGTACTGCGCTGGCGTCATCTGACACGCTACGAACTGGCGCCAGATCAGCTGATACAGCTTCTGGGCGTCGGCTTCCATATCTTTCAGCGATTCGGCTAACACAGAGACATCAGAAGGACGAATCGCTTCGTGCGCTTCCTGAGAATTCTCTTTACTGGCGAACTGGTTGGCATTTTCCGGCAGGTATTTCTTACCGAAATTGTCACCAATATAGCCACGCACCATGTTGACCGCATCCTGGCTCAGGTTAGTTGAGTCAGTACGCATATAGGTGATGTAACCCGCTTCATACAAGCGCTGGGCCATCATCATCGTTTTCTTCACGCCATAGCCCAGACGCGTGCTTGCAGCCTGTTGCAGCGTAGAGGTAATAAACGGCGCACCAGGCTTACTGCTGGTCGGTTTGTCTTCTCGTTCCAGAACCTGGTAGCGTGCTTTTTCAAGCAATGCTACGGCGGCCATAGTCTGGTCGCGGTTTTCTGGACGGAAAGGCTTGTCGTTCTGGTGACTTACCTGCAGCGGCAGAGCGTCACCGCCCGGCGTAGTCACGTTGGCGTCGACTTCCCAGAACTCTTCCGGCACGAAGGCTTTAATTTCGCGTTCACGCTCAACGACGAGACGCACAGCGACGGATTGCACACGGCCTGCGGACAGCCCACGGGCAATCTTCTTCCACAACAGTGGAGAGACCATATAGCCCACAACGCGGTCCATAAAGCGACGCGCCTGCTGTGCGTTTACACGGTCGATATTCAGCTCGCCCGGCTTCTCAAAAGCCTGACGAATCGCATTCTTCGTAATTTCGTTAAACACTACACGGCTGTAGCGTTTGTCATCGCCACCGATCACTTCCCGCAGGTGCCACGCAATGGCTTCCCCTTCGCGGTCAAGGTCGGTTGCGAGATAGATGTGGTCTGCTTTTTCAGCAAGCTGCTTCAGCTCGTTAACGACTTTTTCTTTCCCGGGCAGCACTTCATATTGTGCATCCCAGTTATGCCATGGGTTAACACCCATGCGGTTGACAAGCGCGCTACGTTCATCCTTTTTAGGCTTTTTAGCCCCTTTGGTGGAGGTAGAGTCTGCGCTCTTTTTGCTGGCTGAGCCACTGGTCGGCAAATCGCGGATATGACCGACGCTGGACTTAACCACGTAGTCATTACCCAGATACTTATTGATCGTTTTGGCTTTTGCCGGGGACTCAACGATGACGAGAGCTTTACCCATATTCACCTTTACCTAATTTAATTCTTCCAGGAATACGCCGCACGTTGATTTCCCTTCCTCTGACGACGAGCCAATGATATTGCGACTGCGTCAGGAGATATCAACCCCTTTGTCTTACTGAGCGTCAAACAAAAAACGCCCAGGTGATTGAGTTTTCGGGTATTTTTCTCACATCTCGTGTAATTCGTGACGAATTCCAGGTCGAATGTCAAGCAATTCTGTTGCCAGAATGACGAAAGCGCACACTCTACCTGATAAAATTCGTTACGCAACTTTATTAGCATGCAAAAGCAAAACCTGCCAGCCAGGCCCCGTTACCTTAACCCCTCACATTACAGGGAAAATTTGCCCCCAAAGCGCCCTCGGCGTAGACTATTGTCACTGTTTAAGGAGTGGATTATGCAGAATACGACCCAACCTATTGACCGAGCCTCTCTGCTTATTGAAGCAAACAAGCTTATCCGTGACCATGAAGATACACTGGCGGGCATTGAAGCCACCGGCGTAGAGCAGCGTAATGGCGTGCTGATTTTCAGCGGCGAATACTTCCTTGACGAGCAGGGGTTACCAACCCCGAAAAGCACCGCCGTGTTTAACATGTTTAAATACCTGGCACATACGCTTTCAGAGAAATATCACCTGGTCGATTAATGTAAAACGCGAGGCAAATGCCTCGCGTTTTTGTTTACAGCAGCGGTTTTTGTCCGCGTTGTAGCCAGCGGAGCAGCAGGCGGTCCGCACTCTCTGCCGCACTGTTGGTAAAGCGGTCAAGCAGTCGCTTACGCTGGGTAAAGCGTACACCAACCAGCTCCCGGCCTTCCATCAGGTTGAGCAGCAGGTCGTCGCTGGTCCCGACTTCATCCACCAGCCCTTTTTCCTGAGCCTGAACCCCATACCAGTGCTCACCTGTCGCGACCTGTTCGATATCGAGCGTCGGGCGCATCCGGTGCACAAAGTCTTTAAAGAGGTGATGCGTTTCGTTGAGGTCTTCACGGAATTTTTGGCGTCCTTCTTCCGTATTTTCCCCCAGCAGCGTCAGGGTGCGTTTGTACTGACCCGCCGTGTGAAGTTCGATATCAATCTCTTTATTTTTCAGGAAGCGGTTAAAATTCGGTATTTGTGCGACCACGCCGATTGAGCCAATAATAGAGAACGGCGCGGCAACAATTTTGTCCGCCACGCAGGCCATCATATAGCCCCCGCTCGCCGCCACTTTATCCACGGCAACGGTCAGCGGAATCTGTTTTTCACGCAGGCGCTGCAGCTGTGAGGCGGCCAGCCCATAACCGTGAACCACACCGCCGGGGCTTTCAAGACGCACGACAACCTGATCCTGCGGTGTCGCCACGGACAGAACGGCGGTGACCTCTTCCCGCAGAGAGGACACTTCATGCGCATCCATACTGCCTTTAAAATCGAGCACATAGACGCGTGGCGTCACCTTATCCTGTGGGGCATTGAGCTTCGCTTTTGCCTTTGCCGCTTTGGCTTCCTGTTTATGCTTTTTCTTCTGCGCTTTCAGCCACAGTTTGTGTTGATGACTATCAAGCAGCGCCAGAGACATCTCTTCCTGCATCTCTTTATACTGCTCGCTCAGGCGGGTAATGCGTAACTCCCCACGCTGACGCTTGCGCTGCGTCAGGTTGACAATCAGAACGGCAATCACCGCAATGGCAATCACCACCGTCGCGATTTTGGCCAAAAACAACCCATATTGAGAAAGTAATTCCACGCGTTCCACCTTGATTTAACCACGAATCTTTCACGGCAGTGTACAACAGCCCTGCCCATGCGTCTCGCTCGTGACATTACCTCTGCGAGCCGCCTTCAGGAATCCCCGTTGTGTAGTTTAAATATTTGCAAATTGTTAATTTTACAGGAAAGCGTCCTGTAGACTGATTGAATTCTCATGCTAATTCGGGCATAAAGCCGAAAAGTCATCATGAAGGCGTCACTGCGTTACCGGGCGTCTGAGGAGTCACCGTGCATTATCAACCGCAAAAAAATCTGCTGCAAAACCGGATCATTCTTGTCACCGGTGCCAGCGATGGGATTGGCCGCGAGGCAGCCCTGACATACGCCGAGTACGGCGCGAACGTTATTCTGATGGGACGCAACGAAGAAAAACTGAAAAGCGTCGCTCAGGAGATTGAAGCCGCCTGCGGCACGCCGGCCCCGTGGTATACGCTCGATTTACTTACCTGCACGCCCGCGGAGTGCCAGGAATTAGCCCGGCGCATCAGCGCCCATTATCCACGGCTCGACGGCGTGCTGCATAACGCTGGTTTGCTTGGAGAGGTGCGCCCGATGGATGAACAGGATCCTGAACTCTGGCAGCAGGTGATGCAGGTCAACGTCAACGGCACGTTTTTCCTCACACAGGCATTGCTTCCTTTATTACTTAATTCCGAGTCAGGGTCCCTGGTCTTTACCTCCTCCAGCGTCGGCCGTGAAGGACGCGCAAACTGGGGAGCTTATGCCGTATCAAAATTCGCGACCGAAGGCATGATGCAGGTGCTGGCGGAGGAGTATCAGAGCCGCCATCTTCGCGTGAACTGCATTAACCCAGGCGGTACGCGCACCAAAATGCGCGCCAGCGCGTTCCCGAGCGAAGATCCGCAGAAACTCAAAACCCCGGCAGACATTATGCCGCTCTATCTCTGGCTAATGGGCGATGACAGCCGCCGCAAAACCGGGATGACCTTTGACGCCCAGCCGGGTCGTAAACCAGGAATTTCGCAATGAGTGAAGAACGTCATCAGCAGCGCCAGCAGCGTCTGAAAGAACAGGTCGATGCACGCGTCGCGGCAGCGCAGGACGAGCGTGGGATCGTCATCGTGTTTACCGGCAACGGCAAAGGGAAAACCACCGCCGCGTTTGGTACCGCCACCCGCGCGGTCGGGCATGGGCAGAAAGTCGGCGTTATCCAGTTTATCAAAGGCGAATGGCCCAACGGCGAGCGAAATTTACTTGAGCCTCACGGCGTTGAGTTTCAGGTGATGGCAACTGGATTTACGTGGAATACGCAGAACCGGGAAACCGATACCGCAGCCTGTCTCGCCGTCTGGGAGCACGCCAAAAGAATGCTGGCCGATCCCTCTCTGAATATGGTTCTGCTGGATGAGCTCACGTATATGGTCGCCTACGACTATCTACCGCTGGAAGCCGTGCTGACTGCCCTGCAGAGCCGCCCTGCGCACCAGACGGTTATCGTCACAGGACGCGGGTGTCATCGGGATATTCTGGCGCTGGCAGATACCGTTAGCGAGCTGCGTCCGGTTAAACATGCCTTTGATGCGGGTATCAAAGCGCAAATCGGGATTGATTACTAAAAAAAAGCCCGGTCAATAAGACCGGGCTTCTGTTTTTAACCGTTGTTATTACGGCTGCCGGAGCGGCGGTTGCTGCTCACCTGGCTGTGACGCTTCACCGCGCGACGGATCTGATTCGCCTTCATTCGACGACGATCTTTCTCCACAGCCACTTTAGAGGTGGTTTCTGGCGTCAGGCCAACCAGCTCGCGCAGATAGTTGGTTTGCGTCAGATCCAGTTCGGTATAGCCACCACGCGGCAAACCTTTTGGCAGCAGAATGTCACCGTAGCGTACGCGGATCAGACGGCTAACCTGGACGCCAACTGCTTCCCAAAGACGACGCACCTCGCGGTTACGGCCTTCGGTCAACGTCACGTTGTACCACTGGTTAATACCTTCCCCACCGGTAAATTTGATGGTTTTGAACGCCGCAGGACCGTCTTCCAGTTGAACGCCGCGCGACAGATCGCGCAGTTTATTCTCATCAACCTGGCCAAATACACGCACAGCGTATTCACGTTCCACTTCACGGCTTGGGTGCATCAGACGGTTTGCCAGTTCACCATCGGTGGTAAACAGCAGCAGACCGCAGGTGTTCACGTCCAGACGACCTACGGCAATCCAGCGAGCGCCACGCAGTTTAGGCAGACGGTCAAACACCGTCGGACGACCTTCCGGGTCGTTGCGGGTGCACAGCTCGCCTTCCGGCTTGTAGTAAGCCAGCACGCGGCAGATCTGCTCAGCGGATTCTTTCACGGAGATAAGATGACCGTCGATGCGGATCTTCAGCCCCGGTACGATTTCAACGCGGTCACCAAGCGTGGCGATTTTACCGTCCACACTCACGCGGCCCGCTTCAATAATGGCTTCGATTTCACGGCGTGAACCGTGGCCGGCGCGCGCCAGCACTTTCTGTAACTTCTCGCTCATTGAGCTTCCTCAGGTGTCGCCTTCACAGGCGTCGAATCAGGTCAAAACAGGGTCGGGCCCTGCTTTGATGGCCGCGTAGTATATCTGCTTATACCTTTACAAGAAAGGCTTTACATCGCCCACGCCTTCACGAATCACTTCCGGGGCGTCTTCGGTTAAGTCGACGACGGTGGTCGGCTGCTGGCCGAGATAGCCGCCGTGAATAATCAGCTCCACCACCTTCTCCAGACGATCTTTGATCTCTTCTGGATCGGACTCGGTAAACTCACTTCCCGGCAGCATCAACGAGGTAGAGAGCATCGGTTCGCCGAGGGTTTCCAGCAGCGCCTGAGCAATCGGGTTCGACGGCACGCGCATGCCGATGGTTTTACGTTTTTCCTGCAACAGACGGCGCGGCACTTCCTTTGTCCCTTTCAGGATGAAGGTGTAATTACCCGGCGTGTTGTTTTTAATCAGGCGAAACGCCACGTTATCGACATAAGCGTAGGTCGACAGCTCTGAGAGATCGCGACACATCAGGGTAAAATTATGGCCGTCCGGCAACTGGCGAATACGGCAAATGCGTTCCATCGCGCCTTTATCTTCAATTTTGCAGCCCAGCGCGTAGCCTGAATCGGTCGGGTAGACAATCACACCGCCTTTGCGGACGATCTCCACGGCCTGGTTAATCAGACGTGGCTGCGGGTTATCCGGATGGATATAGAAAAACTGACTCATACTTCCCTCTCTTCAATTTGCTGTGGCTGTTCCCAGAGCTGCCAGACCGGCTCGACGCCAGCGGGCAGCCAGAGCTTGCGCCCCAGTTCAATCCAGGCGCAGGGCTGATGGAAATCAGACCCTTGTGACCCAAGCAGGCCAAACTGGCGGGCATAGGTCGCGAGCTGTGCGCGCTCATTGGGCGCCTGCTGACACTGGGCGACTTCCATCGCCTCACCGCCACATTCGGCAAAGTGTGCCAACAGTCTTTTCAGCCATTTAGCAGAAAGATTATACCGTCCCGGATGGGCCAGCACGGCCTTACCGCCAGAATGATGAATGACATCAATAGCTTGTTTTATTGTACACCACTGTGGCGGAACGTATCCGGTTTTCCCCCGTGCCAGATACTTTTTAAAGACGTCCGCCATGGTCGTTGCTTTACCCGCTTCAACCAGAAAACGGGCGAAATGACCGCGAGTAACAGCCCCGCCGTTCGCCAGCTTTTGCGCACCTTCCAGCGCGCCCGGAATATGCGCCTTTTCCAGACGCTCACCGATCATCTCGGCGCGCTGATTGCGGCGCGTTTTTTGTTCTTGCAAAAAGGCACGAAGTGCCGGATGTTCTATATCGATATTCAGGCCAACAATATGAATTTCGTGGTTTTCCCAGAGGGTTGATATCTCGACGCCGGGTATCAGATTCAGCGTCAGCCCGCTGCGGGCAATTTCGGCGCGCGCCGCCGGAATGGCATCTGTCGTATCGTGATCGGTTATCGCCAGCGTACCGACGCGCATTTCAACGGCGCGATGGACCAGATCTTCGGGTGTCAGCAGGCCGTCAGAGGCCTGAGTATGGCTGTGTAAATCATAAATAATGGCGTAGGTGGTATCGCTCAAAGCACTTCCCATAACAGGTTGGAGACATCCGAAACCACTATGATACCGACTTACGTTGAAATTCTGAAATCAAGGGTTGACAATACGCCATCGAACTAGTTAACTAGTACGCAAGTTCACACGAGAAAGGTATCTGAAAATGACAGCACATTTCACTCTGCACGGTTGGTGGCGTACTTCCTGATCTTCGGGCAGTGTCACACGTCTGCGAAATGCAAACAGATACCCAGCCCGCTACCAAGCGGGCTTTTTTTTGAACAGAAAATGAGAACAAAATAATGCAAACAGCCAAACCACACCTTGAATTGCTGACCTGCGAGGCGGCCTATCGCCACAACCCCACCGCGCTGTTTCATCAGGTGTGCGGAGCCCGTCCGGCGACCTTGCTGCTTGAATCTGCGGATATCGACAGCAAGGACGATCTTAAGAGCCTGCTGCTGGTCGACAGCGCGTTGCGCATTACCGCTTTAGGTGACACCGTCACGATTAAGGCGCTGTCAGACAATGGCGCATCGCTGCTGCCGCTGCTGGATGCCGCCCTGCCTGCAGGCATTGAAAACGAGCGTCATCCGGAGATGCGTATTCTGCGCTTCCCGCCGGTTAGCCAGCTGCTGGACGAAGACGCGCGCCTCTGCTCACTGTCCGTTTTCGATGCTTTCCGCCTGCTGCAAAATCTGGTCTCCGTGCCAGCAGAGGAACGCGAAGCGATGTTCTTTGGCGGGCTGTTTGCTTATGACCTGGTCGCCGGTTTCGAAGATTTACCGGAAACGGACCAGGGTAACCGCTGCCCGGATTACTGTTTCTATCTGGCTGAAACCTTGTTGGTGATCGACCATCAGAAAAAATATACCCGCATCCAGGCAAGCCTGTTCACGCCGTCTGTATCTGAAAAATATCGCCTTGAACACCGTATCGCGCAGCTGCAACAGCAAATGACCGAAGCGCCGCCTGCGCTTCCGGTGCAGCGCGTGGAGAAAATGACCTGCGATGTTAACCAGACCGACGATCAGTACGGCGCCGTCGTTCGCCAGATGCAAAAAGCCATTCGCGCCGGGGAAATTTTCCAGGTTGTCCCTTCCCGTCGCTTCTCTTTGCCCTGCCCGTCTCCGCTGGCAGCCTACGAGGTGCTGAAAAAGAGCAACCCAAGCCCGTACATGTTCTTTATGCAGGACAACGAATTCACCCTGTTTGGCGCGTCGCCGGAAAGCTCGCTGAAATATGACGCTACCAGCCGCCAGATTGAGATCTACCCGATTGCCGGAACCCGTCCACGCGGACGTCGTGCTGATGGCTCACTGGATCGCGATCTCGACAGCCGCATTGAACTGGAAATGCGCACCGACCACAAAGAACTCTCCGAGCACCTGATGCTGGTAGACCTGGCGCGTAACGATCTGGCCCGCATTTGCACCCCGGGCAGCCGCTACGTGGCGGACCTGACCAAAGTTGACCGTTACTCCTTCGTCATGCACCTGGTCTCCCGCGTGGTCGGTGAGTTGCGCCACGACCTCGATGTACTGCACGCCTATCGCGCCTGCATGAACATGGGCACCCTGAGCGGTGCGCCGAAAGTGCGCGCCATGCAGCTGATTGCCGCAGCCGAAGGACGTCGTCGCGGAAGCTACGGCGGCGCGGTGGGCTACTTCACGGCCCACGGTGACCTCGATACCTGCATCGTGATCCGCTCCGCCTATGTCGAAGACGGTATTGCTACCGTACAGGCGGGTGCCGGGATTGTTCTTGATTCTGTTCCGCAGTCTGAAGCTGACGAAACGCGCAGTAAAGCCCGAGCGGTCCTTCGCGCCATTGCTACCGCACACCATGCACAGGAGATTTTCTGATGGCTGACATTCTGCTGCTCGATAATATCGACTCCTTTACCTATAACCTGGCAGATCAGCTGCGTGCGAATGGTCATAACGTCGTTATCTATCGCAACCATGTACCTGCGCAGACTCTGATTGACCGTCTGGCAACCATGCAAAATCCGGTGCTGATGCTTTCCCCGGGGCCTGGCGCACCGAGCGAAGCGGGCTGTATGCCGGAACTGCTGACCCGTATGCGCGGCAAGCTGCCGATTATCGGCATCTGCCTGGGCCATCAGGCCATTGTTGAAGCCTACGGCGGGTACGTCGGCCAGGCGGGTGAGATCCTGCACGGTAAAGCGTCCAGCATCGAACATGACGGTCAGGCAATGTTTGCCGGGCTGCCGAATCCGCTCCCGGTTGCCCGCTACCACTCGCTGGTCGGGAGCAACATTCCAGCCGGGCTGACCATTAACGCCTCGTATGAAGGGATGGTGATGGCGGTGCGTCACGATGCAGACCGCGTCTGTGGCATGCAGTTCCACCCGGAATCGATCCTGACCTCACACGGCGCTCGTCTGCTGGAACAGACCCTGGACTGGGCGTTACAGAAGCTGGAGCAAACCAATACCCTGCAACCGATTCTGGAAAAACTGTACCAGGCACAAACCCTGAGCCAGCAGGAAAGCCACCAGCTTTTCTCCGCCGTGGTTCGCGGTGAGCTGAAGCCTGAACAGCTGGCGGCCGCGCTGGTGAGCATGAAAGTGCGCGGCGAAAGCCCACAGGAGATCGCCGGTGCCGCCACGGCCCTGCTGGAAAATGCCGCGCCGTTCCCGCGCCCGGACTATCAGTTCGCGGATATTGTCGGCACCGGGGGTGACGGCAGTAACAGTATCAATATCTCCACCGCCAGCGCCTTCGTGGCGGCGGCGTGTGGTTTGAAAGTCGCGAAGCACGGTAACCGTAGCGTTTCAAGCCGGTCAGGTTCGTCTGATCTGCTCGCCGCATTCGGTATTAACCTCGATATGAACGCCGAACGTTCCCGTGAAGCGCTGGATGACCTGGGCGTCTGCTTCCTGTTTGCGCCGAAATATCACACCGGTTTCCGCCACGCGATGCCGGTTCGTCAGCAGCTTAAAACCCGCACGCTGTTTAACGTTCTGGGTCCGCTGATTAACCCGGCCCATCCGCCGCTGGCGCTGATTGGTGTCTATAGCCCAGAGCTGGTCCTGCCGATTGCTGAGACACTGCGCGTCCTGGGTTATCAGCGTGCTGCCGTGGTGCACAGTGGCGGAATGGATGAAGTGTCTCTGCATGCTCCGACGCTGGTGGCCGAACTGCGCGACGGTGAAATCCAGAGCTATCAGCTGGACGCTGCCGACTTCGGCCTTGCGCCATATCACCAGGAAGCGCTGGCAGGCGGTACGCCGGAAGAAAACCGTGACATTCTGACGCGCTTATTACAAGGTAAGGGAGAGGTCGCCCATGAGGCCGCCGTTGCTGCCAACGTCGCCATGCTGATGCGTTTGCACGGTGAGGAAGACCTGAAGGCCAACGTTCAAAAAGTTCTGGATGTACTGCGCTCCGGTGCAGCTTACGATCGCGTTACCGCACTTGCGGCAAGAGGGTAAAGAATGCAGACCGTTTTAGCGAAAATCGTTGCCGATAAGGCCATCTGGGTGGAAGCCCGCAAGCAACAGCAGCCGCTTGCCAGTTTCCAGAACGACGTCGTCCCGAGCAGCCGTCGTTTCTATGACGCCCTGCAGGGCGCGCGCACCGCGTTTATTCTTGAGTGCAAAAAGGCGTCCC
This sequence comes from Lelliottia nimipressuralis, assembly GCF_004402045.1. Lineage (GTDB taxonomy): Bacteria > Pseudomonadota > Gammaproteobacteria > Enterobacterales > Enterobacteriaceae > Enterobacter > Enterobacter chinensis. The sequence continues at coordinate 964,017 of NZ_SOMG01000030.1, forward strand.
CGTCTAAAGGCGTTATTCGTGACGATTTCGACCCGGCGCGTATTGCCGGCATTTATAAGCATCATGCGTCAGCCATCTCGGTGCTGACGGATGAGAAATATTTCCAGGGCAGCTTCGATTTTCTGCCTATCGTCAGCGGTATCGCGACGCAGCCGATCCTGTGCAAAGACTTTATTATTGACCCGTATCAGATCTGGCTGGCGCGTTTCTACCAGGCTGACGCCTGCCTGCTGATGCTCTCGGTACTTGATGACGAACAGTATCGCCAGCTCGCAGCCGTCGCGCACAGCCTGAATATGGGCGTGCTGACCGAAGTAAGCAACGAAGAGGAGCTGGAGCGCGCCATGGCGCTCGGTGCCAAAGTTGTCGGGATCAACAACCGCGATTTGCGCGATCTGTCGATAGACCTCAACCGTACCCGCCAGCTGGCACCGCGTCTGGGCTCGGGCGTAACCGTTATCAGCGAATCCGGGATAAACAGCTACGCCCAGGTGCGCGAGCTTAGCCACTTCGCCAACGGTTTCCTGATTGGTTCCGCCATGATGGAGCATGACGATCTCAATGCGGCAGTACGTCGCGTGCTGCTGGGTGAAAACAAAGTCTGCGGCTTAACCCGCGAACAGGATGCCCAGGCCGCGTATGAAGCGGGTGCCATTTACGGCGGACTGATTTTCGTGGATACCTCACCTCGTGTAGTGAGCGAAGAGCAGGCGCGTAAGGTGATAGCCGCAGCTCCCCTCAGCTACGTGGGCGTGTTCCGCAATGCGGATATCGCAGATGTGGTAGCAAAAGCCGAGGCATTATCCCTGAGTGCGGTGCAGCTCCACGGTGATGAAGACCAGGGCTATATCGATACCCTGCGCGCCTCGCTGGCGCCTCAGGTACAGATCTGGAAAGCGCAAAGCGTCGGCGAGACCTTGCCCGCGCGCAACCTGAGCCATGTCGATAAATACGTCCTCGATAACGGCCAGGGCGGCACCGGCCAGCGTTTTGACTGGTCACTGCTGAACGGCGAAAAGCTGGATAACGTCCTGCTGGCGGGCGGATTAAGCCCGGATAACTGCGTAGAAGCCGCCAAAACCGGCTGCGCAGGCCTCGATTTCAATTCAGGCGTAGAGTCCCAACCCGGAATAAAAGATGCCAGCAAACTGGCCTCAGTGTTTAAAACTCTGCGTGCATATTAAGGAAGAGAAGATGACAACATTACTTAACCCGTATTTTGGTGAGTTTGGTGGGATGTACGTCCCGCAAATCCTGATGCCCGCGCTGCGCCAGCTGGAAGAAGCCTTTGTCAGCGCGCAGAAAGATCCGGCGTTTCAGGCTGAATTTACCGACCTGCTGAAAAATTACGCGGGCCGTCCGACTGCGCTGACCAAATGCCGTAACCTGACGGAAGGTACCAAAACCACGCTTTATCTGAAGCGTGAAGACCTGCTGCACGGCGGCGCGCATAAAACTAACCAGGTGCTGGGCCAGGCGCTGCTCGCGAAGCGTATGGGCAAAACCGAAATCATCGCCGAAACCGGCGCAGGCCAGCACGGTGTCGCCTCTGCGCTCGCCAGCGCCCTGCTCGGCCTGAAGTGTCGCATCTATATGGGGGCGAAAGACGTTGAGCGTCAGTCTCCGAACGTGTTCCGTATGCGCCTGATGGGCGCAGAAGTGATCCCGGTGCACAGCGGCTCCGCCACGCTGAAGGATGCCTGTAACGAAGCGCTGCGCGACTGGTCTGGCAGTTACGAAACTGCGCACTATATGCTGGGTACCGCAGCGGGTCCGCATCCGTTCCCGACTATTGTGCGCGAATTCCAGCGCATGATCGGTGAAGAGACCAAAGCGCAGATCCTCGAAAAAGAGGGTCGCCTGCCGGATGCCGTTATCGCCTGCGTTGGCGGCGGCTCTAACGCCATCGGCATGTTCGCAGACTTTATCGACGACACCAGCGTCGGTCTGATTGGCGTCGAGCCTGCCGGTCACGGCATTGAATCGGGTGAGCACGGCGCGCCGCTGAAGCATGGCCGCGTGGGGATCTACTTCGGAATGAAATCCCCGATGATGCAAACCGATGAAGGCCAGATTGAAGAGTCTTACTCTATCTCAGCTGGTCTCGACTTCCCGTCCGTCGGGCCACAGCACGCGTATCTAAACAGTACCGGTCGCGCGGAGTACGTTTCCATTACCGATGACGAAGCCCTGGAAGCGTTTAAAACGCTGTGCCGCAGCGAAGGGATCATTCCGGCACTGGAGTCTTCGCACGCGCTGGCGCACGCGCTGAAAATGATTAAAGAAAACCCGGAAAAAGAACAGCTGCTGGTGGTGAACCTTTCCGGTCGCGGTGACAAAGATATCTTCACCGTTCACGATATTCTGAAAGCACGAGGGGAAATCTGATGGAACGCTACGATAACGTATTTGCAGAGCTGAAATCCCGCCAGGAAGGCGCGTTCGTTCCCTTCGTCACCCTGGGCGATCCGGGCCCGGAACAGTCGCTGAAGATTATCGACACCCTGATTGAAGCCGGCGCCGACGCGCTGGAGCTGGGTATTCCGTTCTCTGATCCGCTAGCGGATGGCCCAACCATCCAGAACGCAACGCTGCGCGCATTTGCCTCCGGTGTGACGCCAACACAGTGCTTCGAGATGCTGGCGGCGATTCGCCAGAAGCACCCGACCATTCCGATCGGCCTGCTGATGTACGCCAACCTGGTCTTTAACCGCGGTATTGATGAGTTCTATGCCGAGTGCGCGCGCGTGGGCGTCGACTCCGTTCTGGTGGCAGACGTGCCGGTTGAGGAGTCTGCGCCATTCCGTCAGGCGGCAATGCGTCATAACGTGGCCCCGATTTTCATCTGCCCGCCGAACGCCGATGACGCACTGCTGCGCCAGATTGCCTCTTACGGACGCGGGTATACCTACCTGCTCTCCCGCGCGGGCGTGACCGGTGCCGAGAATAAAGCGGCGTTGCCTCTGCATCATCTGGTGGAGAAGCTGGCTGAATACCACGCTGCACCGCCGCTGCAGGGCTTTGGGATTTCATCTCCCGATCAGGTCTCCGCAGCGATTGAGGCGAAAGCGGCAGGGGCAATCTCCGGCTCTGCTATCGTCAAAATCATTGAGAAGAACGTAGATAAGCCAGAGCAGATGCTGGCTGAGTTAAAAGCATTCGTGACTGCAATGAAAGCAGCGACGCGTAAAGCCTAATCCTTTGACCGTCTGGCTTTTCAGCCAGGCGGTCCTCTTCTTTTATTACACTCTCTCTTCATTTTCAGCATTAATACCAATTGCAATAAATAGCACACTTATACTTGGCCCCACCCTTCACTAAACAAGTAGTCAACAATATCTCTTTGTCGATTTACATACTGTAAGGAATGTATAAAGTATGCGTATATTTGTGATTGCAAAAATATTTGGACACTATGTTGAGAAGTTTCATTTGTGGATGGGAAGAGTGTGACCTGAGTATTTACCGCCAGGCTTATTCCGTTTATGGCGGAAGCGTATGTACACACCCGGATGTGCTAACTTATCTGGCAAATAAACGAAAAAAAGACATTCGTTTTTTCTGTAGAAAAAAAGATGGCGTTATTGTTTCATCAACTTACTCCATCAGCGGCTCTCTGAATCTCTATTCAAAACCACACCCGTTTGTTTTTGAGGATATAATATTACCCAGCGCCCCTCATTCAAAAACTTTCCTTCCAGTCAGGACTAAAAAACTTTCGCCATTACAGAAACACGCGTTCATCAACTCGTTCAGCAGTAAAATACTGAATGATGAGATATGTCATATGAAACCTGTATTTTCTACAAAAACGGTTAAGAAAAGAAATGGCGAAAGGAATCGTTTCCTCAAGCTTGGCGGGGAGATACTGGATGTGAATAATCTTTCTGTCGAGGAGATTTGCGACAGTTACATAAGCTTATTTAATGCTCGCTGGCGCGGCAAGGTATCGCCCTATCCAAGAGATAACCTGCTGGATGCTATTGAAAGTCTGAGGCATATGGTTTTTGGCTCCGCGCTCGCATTCAATAAGAAAATCATAGCAATTGATTTAATATTCAAAACTGAATGCCCCGAATGGATCTATTTCGATGACATCAATGGTGGATATGACCCCCTATATAATGACATTGGTGCGGGGAGTATCTTGCTTTGGGAAAATTATAATCGCGCCCGAGAACTGTGTGAGCGAAATGAAAAACAAATGATATTCTCATTGGGAAAATACTTCACCGGAATGGAGTATAAAAAACAGTGGTGTAACATCATTCCTTTGAGATGTGTATTTTAATTATACTTTATGCCGTGCGTACGGCCACCTGGATCTTTACAAATTCCTTAGTCCATTATCTGCTGAGCACTTTTCATGGTGACATTTTTGTTTGCAATTTCTCTGGCGGCCTCTTTAAGGGCTATATTCATCGCCACCGTTGTTACTGGCTTTGCAACTCCTTTTACGCGATTTGATTTACTCTGAAAAACATAGATATCCAGGGGGTTTGCTAGCTTTCTTTTATTAAATAATTGCCGCAGTATCTTGCACAGTCTCACTGTCCGCGACTCAAATTTTGGTGTTGCCGCGAGATGCAACAAATCATCTTTGATATCACTGTATTTTATGCTTACAACCCGGCAACTTTCAGCGCGTAAAAAAAATAATGTTAACCATAAATCACCCCACGTCTTTGAAATCCGGTACAACTTCTGATGAATGACCATGAATTCATCAGTGGTTATAGAATCAGTTTTCGCCATTGAAAACGCCTGCATCGAGTTCAAGCATGCTTTAACATAACATTAACCATTTAAATATTTATTCAACGCCTGTGCTGTCGCCTCCTGAAGCCAGGCGTGGATGAAAAAGGCGTCCGGTTTAGTGATAAAAGTCATTAAAAAGGGAGGTATTTTAGAGAAAGACATCAGAGAGGTTTTAGGGTAACGAAAAAAGTTATATATTCCAGTCCGTTAATTCCACATATTCCTTCTGAGTTCAGAGGCTTATTCATGTCATGGCAATACTTCAAACAGACTTACCTGGTTAAGTTCTGGTCCCCTGTCCCGGCCGTTATCGCGGCAGGCATTCTCTCTACCTACTACTTCGGCATTACCGGCACCTTCTGGGCGGTCACCGGCGAGTTCACCCGCTGGGGTGGTCAATTGCTGCAACTCGCTGGCGTGCATACCGAAGAGTGGGGCTACTTTAAACTCATTCATCTGGACGGCACGCCGCTCACACGCATCGACGGGATGATGATCATCGGTATGTTCGGCGGCTGCTTTGCTGCCGCGTTGTGGGCAAATAACGTTAAGCTCCGGCTGCCCAAAAGTCGAATACGCATTTTGCAGGCGATTGTCGGCGGCATCATTGCCGGATTCGGCGCGCGCCTGGCGATGGGGTGTAACCTTGCCGCCTTCTTTACCGGGATCCCTCAGTTTTCGCTGCATGCCTGGTTCTTTGCTGTCGCCACGGCCATCGGCTCTTACTTTGGCGCAAAATTTACCCTTCTGCCGCTGTTTCGTATTCCCGTCAAAATGGTCAAAGTGAGCGCAGCGTCGCCGCTAACGCAAAAGCCCTCACAGGCGCGACGCCGTTTCCGCCTCGGTATGGTGGTCTTTTTCGCTATGGTGGCATGGGCGCTATGTACGGCCTTGAACCAGCCCAAACTCGGCCTGGCGATGCTGTTCGGTGTGGGGTTTGGCCTGCTCATTGAACGCGCGCAGATCTGCTTCACCTCAGCGTTTCGCGATATGTGGATCACCGGCCGGACGATGATGGCGAAGGCGATTATCGCCGGGATGGCGGTCAGCGCCATCGGTATCTTCAGCTATGTTCAGTTAGGCGTCGAACCGAAAATCATGTGGGCCGGTCCTAACGCGGTAATTGGCGGTCTGCTGTTTGGCTTCGGGATTGTGCTGGCCGGCGGGTGTGAAACCGGCTGGATGTACCGTGCCGTTGAAGGCCAGGTGCACTACTGGTGGGTGGGCCTGGGGAATGTTATTGGCTCGACCATCCTGGCGTACTTCTGGGACGATTTGTCCCCGGCGCTTGCGACGAACTGGGATAAGGTCAACCTGCTGAGCACCTTCGGTCCTCTCGGCGGCCTGCTGGTTACCTATGGCTTGCTGCTGGTCGCTTTTTTACTGGTTGTCGCACAGGAGAAACGTTTCTTCCGCCGGGCGAGTGTTAAAACAGAAACGCAGGAGAATGCAGCATGAAAGAGATCGTGCCCAATTACCGTCTGGATATGGTCGGTGAACCCTGCCCTTATCCGGCTGTCGCTACGCTTGAAGCGCTACCGCAGCTTAAAAAAGGTGAAATTCTGGAAGTGGTGAGCGACTGTCCGCAGTCCATTAATAATATTCCGCTGGATGCGAAAAACCACGGCTACACGGTGCTGGATATCCAGCAGGATGGCCCGACCATTCGGTATTTGATTCAGAAGTGATCGCTAAGGGCCTCGTAAAGGGCCTTTATCCTATTGAATTATAGGACATCTTGATCCACGGCAAAAACGCAATTTTTGACTTAAGTAAAATCTCATTTCCCTTTTGAAGCAGGTTTTCGCGGTTTGATGTATTTACGAGCTTTACTGGTTTTCGCCTTATTGATTCCCTTCCATGCGCTGTCCCTGAATTTCTCTTCTACCTTCCTGCGCCTTAATTGTCCGCAAAGAGGACTTGTCGAGGTCATTCTGCACGTTTATGACCATACCCAGGAACGATGGCAAGGTCATTTTGAAACCGGTGCGGGACATAAACGTGCGGGAGATACCGAAATTATCCCGTTTGCCAACGGCGATATTCTTTTCCATTCCCTGTCCAGCGACGCTTTCAGCTATTTATACGATGGGGAAAAGATCCTGAGGCACTGCGTAAAGCTTGATGAGCGGCCGGTTTATCCGTCGTTTTGAAGTGAGCAAAGCAAACTGGCCACCCTGTGGCCAGTTTGACGGCGGGTCAGAAACGATAACCCGCAGAGAACATAAATACCCACGGATCGAGGCGAGTGCTGATGCTTTGCTGCTGACCGCCCGCTTTGAAGCGTACATCGGTATCAATATCCATATACCAGACGGAGGCGTTGATTAACCAGTCGCGGTTAATCAGATAATCCAGACCTACCTGCCCTGCCATCCCCCACGAGTCTTTCAGGCTGAGGTCAGTCAGACCAGCTTCTTTACCGGTATCGTTAAATTTCTCATCAAAGAAGGTGGTGTAGTTCACACCCGCGCCAATATAAGGACGCACCTTGCTGCTCGAATCACCAAAGTACCACTGCGCCATCAGCGTTGGCGGCAGATGATGTACCGTGGCGATATCACCGGTTGGTCCTAAACCGACGCGATGACGGAACGGTGTTGCAGCCAGAAGCTCAACACCAACGTTATCCGTCGCCATATAGGTGAACGTTAAACCTAACTGGGTGTTATTACTGACGTTAAAACCGCCCATTCCCAGCACGTTATCAGATCCTTCAGTTGGGCGAACCGTCGCCGAACCGGCACGAATAAAGAATTCGCCTGCTTCATGCGCATACGCGCCGCCAGAGAGACTGCTTAATACAAGGGCTGCCACCGCTAATTTTTTCATATCCGCTCCATCGTTGTGGTTTTAATCGCGGGTGAGAATATACTCACAAAAGGGTAATAAGTGATCTGCCACAGATCACATTAAAACCAGTAACTTAACATTCATTGATCTGGGTTAATTTTTTGTGGCACTTTGAAAAGCAATAAGTTGTTTCCATGTCAATTTTTGGCATTTCGCAGTTACAAAATTTTCTCTTTTCCCCCTCTTGCTCTTCCTCTGGCGGCTGGATAATTTAGCGCTCTCACAAGTTGATTTGATGCGTTCTTCTTTTGCAGGTGTGCCATGAGTGATATTAACCCGTGCATGACGTGCGGAGCCTGTTGTGCGTATTTTCGAGTCTCTTTCTACTGGGCCGAAGCCAGCGATGGCGGCGGTACCGTTCCGGTTCATCTCACCGAGCCGTTAACACCTTTTCTGCGCTGCATGAGCGGCACGAACCAAAAACAGGTCCGCTGTGTAGCGTTACAGGGTGAGCCTGGAGTCTTTACCCGGTGTTCTATCTATGAGGATCGTCCCAGCCCGTGCCGGGAATTTGCCATGTCGGGAGAAGATGGGCTGGTCAATGAATCCTGTAATCGCGCCCGGGCGCGCGTTGGATTACCGCCGCTTTACAAAGATATGCTTTTCCATACAAGCCTTGATGCTGCCACAGCAGGCGCATCCGGTGTACAATTGCCGGCTAATTAACACCTGCAATACTCAAGGAGAGTGCATGTCTATCACGGCGAAGTCTGTCTACCGTGACACGGGAAACTTTTTCCGCAATCAGTTCATAACCTTTTTACTGATCGCGTTGCTTTGCGCCTTTATCACGGTGGTGCTGGGTCATGCGTTCTCACCGAGTGAAGAACAGATTGCCAGCCTGAGCCAGGGCGACCATCTTGCGGGAAGCGTGGGGCTGTTTGAGCTGGTGCAAAACATGACGCCGGAGCAGCAGCAAATTCTGCTGCGGGCCTCTGCCGCATCCACATTCTCAGGCCTTATTGGTAATGCGGTTCTGGCGGGCGGCGTTTTACTGATGATTCAGCTGGTATCGGCGGGTCATCGGGTCAGCGCCTTACGGGCGATTGGTGCCAGCGCACCGGTCTTACCTAAGCTGTTTATCCTGATATTTTTAACCACCCTGCTGGTTCAGATGGGGATTATGCTGGTTGTGGTGCCGGGTGTGTTACTGGCTATCGTGCTCTCATTTGCCCCGGTCATGGTTGTGCAGGACAAAATGGGTATTTTTACCGCGATGCGCAGCAGCATCAGACTGGCATGGGCTAATATGCGTCTTGTGGCTCCCGCCGTGATCGGCTGGCTGCTTGCCAAAACGCTCCTGCTACTGTTTGCACCGAATTTCGCGGTATTGACGCCAAACGTTGGCGCGGTGGTGGCGAATACGCTGAGCAATCTGATTTCTGCGGTACTGCTGGTTTACCTGTTCCGCCTGTATATGTTAATTCGTCAGTAATCCTGTGGCGGGAACATCGCTGTCTCCCGCCCCATTCAGAAGATGGAATCACAGAATGAAGCAGTTTCTTGATTTTTTACCGCTCGTGGTCTTTTTTGCTTTTTATAAGCTGTATGACATTTATGCCGCGACCACTGCGCTGATCGTCGCGACCGCTGTAGTACTGATCTACAGCTGGGTTCGCTATCGTAAAGTCGAAAAAATGGCGCTGATAACGTTCGTCCTGGTCGCCGTGTTCGGCGGGCTTACTCTGTTCTTCCACAACGATGAATTTATTAAGTGGAAAGTGACCGTGATTTACGCGCTGTTTGCGGGCGCATTGCTAATCAGCCAGTGGGTAATGAAAAAGCCGCTGATCCAGCGCATGCTGGGCAAAGAGCTGACCCTGCCTCAGGAAGTCTGGTCGCGTCTGAATATCGCCTGGGCGGTCTTCTTTATTCTTTGCGGCCTCGCCAACATCTATATCGCCTTCTGGCTGCCGCAGAATATCTGGGTCAACTTCAAGGTCTTCGGCCTGACTGCGCTGACGCTTATCTTCACGCTGTTAAGCGGCGTATACATCTATCGCCACATGCCGCAGGACGACAAGCACTGATTAATGACTGACCAGGACGTTAACGAGAGGCGTTCTGGTCTATTCTCTCCGCTTCGAAATCATAGTAGCATCCCGCCTGAAGTCTTCCGTTATGAGTTAAAACAATGACAACAACTAACGCCCCTCAGGGCGAACTGGTTTTACGCACACTGGCAATGCCCGCTGACACCAATGCCAATGGCGATATTTTTGGCGGCTGGCTGATGTCGCAGATGGATATGGGCGGCGCAATTCTGGCAAAAGAGATCGCCCACGGGCGCGTGGTGACCGTGAGAGTGGACGGCATGACCTTCCTGCGCCCGGTTGCGGTGGGTGATGTGGTTTGCTGTTACGCGCGCTGCGTCAAACGCGGCAATACCTCTATTTCAATCAATATTGAAGTATGGGTGAAGAAAGTCTCTTCTGAGCCGATTGGACAACGCTATAAAGCTACAGAAGCGCTGTTTATTTATGTCGCAGTAGACAGCGAGGGTAAACCTCGTCAACTTCCACAGGCCTGACAGACAGGCAAAAAAAAGCCTCCCTAAGGAGGCTTTTTTCATTCCATCTGCGCCCCGCCGTTCAGGCGGAAAACAATGTTCACTATCAACCCATTCCCTGGCTTGCCTGGCTCATAACGCCATCTGCGCATCGCCGATTTCACTTCTCGCTCGAACATATTAGAAGGTTGAGCAGACAAAATTTCCACGTTATCAACGCGACCATCCGCCGTGACGTCAAATTTCACCCGCACGCGGCCTTCAATACGTAAGGCCTGAGCGCGAGGCGGATACTGTGGCTGGTTGCGGCTCACGGCACGCGGACCCGCTGGCGCGGTTACCGTCGGCTTTGCGGCCGTTGCCGTATTGTTCATCACCGGACGTGAAGGCGCTGCATTTTCAACCGGCTGGGTCGCGCGCGGTTCAACCGGACGTTCTTCGCGTTTCGGACGCTCCTCGACCTTTTTCATCGGCTTTGGCTTCGGCTTCGGTTTTGGCTTCGGTTCAGGTTTATGGATAACCACCGGGGCTTCCTTCGGCGGCTCCGGAACGGGCTCGGGCTCTGGCTCCGGTTCAGCAACGGGTTGTGGCGGTGGCGGTGCAACCTGCGGCGGTTCGAGATCCGCTGGCGATACCATCGTCACCGAAATCGGCTGCGCGGGCGCGGGCATTTCAATAACCTGATGAACCGAGGTGTACAGCAAACCCGCCACAACGGCACCGTGAATCACGACAGAAAGCAGCGTCGGCCAGGGAAAGCGGCGAGGTAAATCAAGGGTCATCGAAGTCATATTCATCAACGTTAAAAAATCGAACACTGATTTTAAATGCAAATAGCAATCATATTCAATAAGACACTTTGCTCTGGCGCAACTTTAGCGCATGAGAGGCTAAAAAAGGGGCATTCAGATCAGGGCATTAACATTGTTTTTATTTTACATTGCAGTCGTTTGCCCTTTCACATAACGTAACTGACACTTTTACCGGTTAAGGAGCTTCGCCGTGTTTTACGTGATTTACTCTGAAGATGTTGCTGATTCACTCGCAAAACGCCAGTCTGTACGCCCTGCTCACCTCGCGCGTTTACAGTTGCTCCAGGATGAAGGTCGGTTACTGACCGCTGGCCCAATGCCTGCAGTAGACAGCAATGACCCGGGTGCCGCCGGTTTTTCGGGCTCCACGGTCATTGCCGAGTTTGAATCCCAGGAAGCCGCTCAGGCCTGGGCTGACGCTGACCCGTACGTTGCTGCGGGCGTGTATGCGAAAGTCACGGTTCGACCATACAAGAAAGTGTTCTGATACCAAAGTGGCTCCGAAAGGAGCCTTTTTTATGGTGGCGGCTACGCGTCTCTGTGCCGGGTAAACTGCTGCTCCGTCATGAGGCTTCCCCACTGGTCGCCTTCCCACTCTTTAACCAGCGTAAAACCAAACGATTCGTACAGCCGCCGGGCGGTGGTCAGCTTGTTAAATGTCCAGAGATGCACGGTTGAAAACCCGGCGCTGTCGCAAAACAGCATGGCTTCGGCGAGTAATTTTTTTCCAGCGCCATGACCCCGACAGCCGTCGTCGATAATAAACCAGCGCAGGTGGGCTTCGCCCTGTTCTAAGTCCTCTCCATCGATTGCCACCGACCCCACGATCCTGTCGTTCATCATCGCCAGCCAGACCTGGTTACATGGCTTGTCCAGCCTGCCACTGAACTCTGCCAGACCTGAAGCCACTTTGGCCTCAAAGAAGCGACCAAAATTATGCTCGCGTGCGTAATAGCACCCGTGCATTTCTGCAATGCGGCCAATCATGCCAGGTAGATAGCCCTGCACAATCTTAAGCTCGTCGGGGCGGGTATCGACAGTCATCTCACGACACGCCAGTAGCGCATTGGCGTAAAGGGATAATCCCTGAGAGATGGTCTGCTGCTGAGCGGGTTTCAGGAGCTTTATCGCTGAGACAACTCGCTCGTTGCTGTAGGTATTAATTTTTTGGACTGTCTCATGGCCTTTCGCAGTCAACCTGAGACATTTTGTTCTGGCATCGTCAGTGGACACCACCTCTTCAAGTTCACCCGCGGCAATCAGGCGAGCCAGCATCCGGCTGACGCTGGATTTTTCCAGCCCCAGCAGCTTCACCAGTTGACCCGCCGTCATTTCCTTGCGTAATGCTATTTCGACAAGGGTGTGCACGGCCGAGGGAGAGTAAGGGGTTGAGGCCAGAGTGGAAGCCATAAAACCTAACTCTCGCACCATCAGACGCGAGGAACTACGGATAACGCTGACTATGGGAGCTTCGCTGTGCATATTATGCCCTCACTATTTAGTTGTACTATACAACCAAATAGTAAAAGGCTGTCAAATAGAATTAAAAAGGCTCTCGCAGGAGCCTTTCATTCAATCAGTGTAGCGACGCCAACCTCGCCGCAAACCCGACAAACAGTAACCCTATCAGCCCGTTTCCCAGCTTTGCCAGTTTCTTTTTAGTTTTCAGATAACGCGTCACAAACGCGCCAGAGAAGATCAGGAAACTCATGTACATAAAGCTTATCAGTTCAAGCGTGGTGGCGAGGATCAGGAAAGAGGTGCCTGTGTTCTCAGCATTCACGTCAATGAACTGAACAAAGAAAGATACGTAGAACAGAATCGCTTTTGGATTCGTCAGGCTTAACACCAGCGAGCGTTTCATGATCGTGCTGGCAGGCTCGGTTCCACTCTCGTGAGCATGATTCTGCCGGGTGATTACCGACCAGAGCATTTTACCGCCCAGCCACAGCAGATAGAAGGCCCCGAGATAGCGCACGATATTAAACAGCACCAGGGTGGTCTGGATTAATGCAGCAACGCCTGCCCAGGCCAGAAACATCAGTACCGCATCGCCGATAAATACCCCTGTCGCGGCGAGATAGCCTTTTTTAACACCGTGACCGATCCCGGTTTTCAACACAAACAGGGTATTTGGCCCTGGCACCAGCACGATAAAAAATGCGCCGACAACGTACGTCCAGAAATTCAGTACACCAAACTCCGCAAACACTTCTCCCTCCTTTTGCTAAACACAACAGGAATATCGCTGCAAATACGCTATTCCTAAAAATCAGACGCTATAAAAACAGTGGGCACCATTACGGTGCCCTCATGGTTCTCAGATATCCTGGACTGCGAACAGCAACGCGTTACGATGTCTGGTCATTCCACATTTTCTGATGGCGTGAATACGCATATTGCGGCGGGATTGTGCTTCCAGCCAACGAGCCTTGCGACGACTCACCTGTCGCAACATGCGCCAGCGCCCTACTTCTGTTCTACTGCGCTTCATGTCTACAACTCTTTCTCTAACAGAGCCGCCATTATAAACCCAACCCGGCTGCAAACCAGCGCTTTTACCTGGCGTTTTTATTTGCCAGATGAATCCTGATGCGTACACTCTTAACAATACGCTTTCAAAAGGATTTTTTTACCTATGACAACCTTCTACACCGTGGTGAGTTGGCTGGTCATTTTGGGATACTGGCTGTTAATCGCGGGTGTGACATTACGCATCCTGATGAAGCGCAGAGCCGTACCCTCTGCCATGGCCTGGCTTCTGATAATCTACATCCTGCCGCTGGTAGGAATTATTGCCTATCTCTCCTTCGGTGAACTTCATCTGGGTAAACGCCGTGCCGAGCGGGCCCGCGCCATGTGGCCCTCGACCGCAAAGTGGCTCCATGACCTTAAAGCCTGCAAACATATCTTTGCCGAGGAGAACAGCAGCGTCGCCTCCTCACTGTTTAAGCTGTGCGAGCGCCGTCAGGGAATTGGCGGCGTTAAAGGCAATCAACTCCAGCTGCTGACCTCATCCGACGACGTCATGCAGGCGTTAATCCGCGATATCCAGCTGGCCCGCCATAATATCGAGATGGTCTTCTACATCTGGCAACCCGGCGGGATGGCCGACCAGGTTGCTGAATCGCTGATGGCAGCCGCGCGGCGCGGCATTCATTGCCGCCTGCTGCTTGACTCCGCGGGCAGCGTGGCATTTTTCCGTAGCCCCTGGGCGGGCATGATGCGCAATGCCGGTATCGAAGTGGTTGAGGCGCTGAAGGTAAATCTCCTGCGTGTATTTCTGCGTCGGATGGATCTCCGTCAGCATCGTAAGATGATCATGATCGATAACTATATTGCCTACACCGGCAGCATGAATATGGTTGACCCGCGCTTCTTCAAACAGGACTCGGGGGTTGGCCAGTGGATTGATTTGATGGCGCGCATGGAGGGGCCGATTGCCACCTCGATGGGGATCGTCTACTCCTGCGACTGGGAGATAGAGACCGGCAAGCGTATCCTGCCGCCGCCACCGGATGGCAATATTATGCCGTTTGAAGAGGCCAGCGGTCATACCATTCATACCATTGCCTCGGGGCCGGGCTTCCCGGAGGATTTGATCCATCAGGCGCTGCTGACGGCAACGTACTCGGCGCGTGAATATTTGATCATGACGACGCCCTACTTTGTCCCCAGCGATGATCTCCTGCACGCGATCTGTACCGCAGCGCAGCGCGGTGTCGATGTGAGCATCATTTTGCCACGCAAAAATGACTCCCTTCTGGTGGGCTGGGCCAGCCGCGCATTCTTTAGCGAACTGTTGGCCGCCGGGGTGAAAATTTACCAGTTTGAAGGCGGCTTGCTCCACACCAAGAGCGTTCTCGTCGACGGTGAACTGAGTCTTGTGGGGACGGTCAACCTGGATATGCGTAGCCTGTGGCTAAACTTTGAAATCACGCTGGTGATTGATGATGCCGGCTTTGGCGGCGATCTGGCGGCGGTGCAGGATGATTATATCTCGCGCTCTCGGCTGCTGGATGCCCGGCTGTGGGTAAAACGTCCGCTGTGGCAGAGAATTACCGAACGACTGTTTTACTTCTTTAGTCCGTTGCTGTAAAACGTGCCCAACGATGTTAAACAGGTAGTCATCATGGAAATGGATCTGAACAATCGCCTGACCGAAGACGAAACGCTCGAGCAGGCCTATGACATTTTTCTCGAACTGGCGGTTGATAATCTCGATCCCGCAGACGTGATCCTCTTTAATTTGCAATTCGAAGAGCGCGGCGGTGCTGAACTGTTCGACCCTTCAGAAGACTGGGCTGAACACGTGGATTTTGACCTTAATCCTGACTTCTTTGCCGAAGTGGTGATTGGGCTGGCCGATGAAGATGGCGGCGAAATTAACGACATCTTCGCCCGCGTCCTGTTGTGTCGCGAGAAAGACCACAAGCTGTGCCATATACTCTGGCGCGAATAATAAAAAAGGCTGCGATTGCAGCCTTTTTTATTTACTCCGGCAATTCACTTCCGCAGCGGTTACAAAACCGCGCGCTGTGTTCATGTTCACCCTGATGGCAGCTCGGGCATTTACGCTGCTGCTTGCGGCTCTGAAATGCGTTGCTCATGTGTGTAGTAATGAGTCCCGTCGGGATAGCAATCACCGAATATCCAATCAAAATTAGCACGGACGCCACAATGCGGCCCAGTGGCGTATGGGGAGTGATATCTCCGTAACCCACGGTCGTGACGGTCACAATTGCCCAGTACACCGACGCATTGAGCGTCGTAAAGCCATATTTCGGCCCTTCTATCAAATACATCAACGCGCCGAAAACAATCATGACGATGGCAATAAATGAATAGAACAGAATAAGCTGATGTCGCGCGCTAACGATCGCACTCCAGAATATGCGCAATGACGGCATAAAACGCAGTAATTTCAGAATACGCAATACCCGAATAACGCGCATCGCCCGCCAGGCAAAGACATAGCTCAGGCTGATTTCCGGCCACAGCCACATCACATAGAGCGGCAGGATGGTAGCTAAATCGATAACCCCCCAAAAGCTGAAAACATATCGGGCCGGATTAGGCCAGGTAACCACTCTGAGGACATATTCAGCGGTAAAGACCAGGGTTATCACCAGTTCAAGCCAGACAAAGATATGCCATTCGTCAAACGTCAGGTGGTATTGCGTCCCGGCACCCGATTCAATAAAGATGACAACCACGCTGAGGAGCGCAAATAAACCACAGAGACCTTCGAAGCGTCGCCCGGATACCGTTTCAGGATCGAATAATAAATGATAAAGCCGCTGACGGGCTGACGTGAATAAACGCGACACAATAACCTCGCAAAGATAAGGGCTGACATCATGTCAGCCCTTGCGATTATAACGGGTCTACTTTCAGGCAGGAAACCGCATGTCGGAAACTGCCTTCCAGAACCGGTCGCGTTTTCGCACACTCCGGCCCGGCCATTGGGCAGCGCGTGCGGAAGACGCAGCCCGACGGCGGGTTAATCGGTGAGGGCAATTCCCCTTCCAGAAGCTGAATCGTTTTATTCTTTTCCAGATCGGGATCGGGGATCGGTACCGCGGACATCAGCGCTTTGGTGTAGGGGTGCAGCGGGTTATGGTACACCTCATCGTAGGTGCCCAGCTCCACGGCATGACCCAGATACATCACCAGCACGCGGTCAGAGATGTGTTTCACCACGGCCAGGTCATGTGCAATGAAGATCAGCGACAGTCCCATCTCACGCTGTAATTTCTGCAGCAGGTTCACCACCTGCGCCTGAATAGAAACGTCCAGCGCGGAAACTGGCTCATCACAGATGATGAGCTTCGGCTCGAGGATCAGCGCACGCGCAATACCAATACGCTGGCACTGGCCACCGGAGAATTCGTGCGGATAGCGGTTGATGAGGTTAGGCAAGAGCCCCACTTTCATCATCATCGCCTTAACACGATCGCGTACTTCCTGACGCGCCATCTTTGGATGATAGGTACGCAGCGGCTCGGCAATAATCTCACCGATAGTCATACGCGGGTTTAATGACGCCAGCGGATCCTGGAATATCATCTGGATATCGCTGCGCACGTCGCGCCACTCGTCGGGTTTCATGCCCAGCAGATCTTTACCCAGCCAGGCCACCTTGCCGCCGGTGGCTTTTACCAGACCGATAATTGCTCGCGCGAAGGTCGATTTACCGCAGCCGGATTCGCCCACCACGCCCAGGGTTTCCCCTTCGTACAGACGCAGCGTGACGCCATCCACCGCTTTCAGGGTCTTCGGCGGCTGCCAGAACCACTGTTTGCCGTCTTTGATATCGAAATGCACTTTAAGATCTGCGATTTCGAGCAGCACGTTACGTTTTTCATCTAATGCGTTCATACCAGCTCCTCCTGCGGCTTAAAGCAGGCGCGCAGACGGCCTGGTGCAAACTCTTCCAGCGGCGGCGCGCTGTTGCAGATCTCCATCGCGTGCGGACAGCGCGGCTGGAACGGACAACCTTTTGGCAGACGCAGCAGGTTTGGCGGGTTGCCCGGAATAGTGAGCAGCGCTTCCCCTTCCGCATCGAGACGCGGGACCGCATTCAGCAGGCCAATCGAGTACGGATGCGCAGGCTGATAGAACACATCGCGCGCTTTGCCGTATTCCATGGTTCGACCGGCATACATCACCAGCACTTTGTCACAAATGCCCGCAACCACGCCCAGGTCGTGGGTGATCATGATAATCGCCGTGTTGAACTCACGCTTCAGCTCGTTCAGCAGGGTCATGATTTGTGCCTGAACGGTGACGTCCAGCGCGGTGGTAGGTTCATCGGCAATCAGCAATTTTGGCCGGCACAGCAGCGCCATCGCAATCATCACGCGCTGACGCATACCGCCAGAGAACTCGTGCGGGAACATGCGCATACGCTTACGCGCTTCCGGCATTTTCACCGCATCCAGCATTTTAACGGACTCTTCAAAGGCTTCAGCTTTGCCCAGGCCTTTGTGCAGCATCAGCACTTCCATCAGCTGTTCGCCAACGCGCATATACGGGTTCAGCGAGGTCATCGGATCCTGGAAAATCATCGAGATCTGTTCGGCGCGCAGCTTGTTCAGCGCGTGCTCCGGCAGGTTGAGAATTTCACGGCCGTTGAATTTTGCGGAACCTCCAATGACACCGTTAGATGCCAGCAGCCCCATCAGCGCAAAGGCGGTCTGGGATTTGCCCGAGCCGGATTCACCGACGATCCCCAGCGTTTCGCCCGCGCGCAGGTTGAAGTTGAGATCGTTGACGGCGGTAACATCCCCGTCCGGCGTTTTAAAGGTCACACGGAGATCTTTCACATCCAGCAGAAGATTGTTCTGCTGTTGCGCCTGTGGCGCAGTGGCCGTTTCAATAATTGTCATGACGGCGCTCCTTAACGGTCTTTCGGGTCGAGGGCATCACGCAGGCCATCGCCGATAAAGTTAAAACAAAACAGGGTGACGACCAGGAAACCCGCCGGGTAAAGCAGCAGCCAGGGTGATACTTCCATTGAGTTTGCGCCATCGCTCAGGAGCGCGCCCCAGCTGCTCAGTGGCTCTTGCGTACCCAGACCAAGGAAGCTCAGGAAGGATTCAAACAAAATCATGCTTGGCACCAGCAGTGAGGCGTACACCACTACCACGCCCAGTACGTTAGGAACGATATGGCGAACCACGATATTTCCGGTAGAGACGCCCCCCACCTGCGCGGCTTCGATAAACTCTTTACGTTTGAGGCTCAGCGTCTGGCCGCGAACAATACGTGCCATATCCAGCCAGGATACCATCCCGATGGCCACGAAGATCAGCAGGATATTCTGGCCGAAGAAGGTCACCAGCAGGATAACGAAGAACATGAACGGGAAGGAGTTCAGGATTTCCAGCAGACGCATCATTACGGAGTCAACTTTGCCGCCAAGATAGCCGGAAAGTGAGCCGTAAAGCGTCCCCAGAATCACCGCCACCAGCGCGGCAGCGATACCGACCATCAGCGAGATACGACCACCGATAGCGACACGCACCAGCAGATCGCGTCCGGAGGAGTCCGTGCCAAAATAGTGGCCGGATTCCATATCAGGCGCGCTGGACATCATGCCCCAGTCGGTGTCGAAATAGGTAAATTGCGACAGCATCGGCGCCAGGGTCACAAACAGCGCGATAATCACCAGAACAACCAGACTGGCAACCGCTGCACGGTTGTGCATAAAACGACGGCGCGCGTCCTGCCAGAGGCTACGACCTTCTACTTCCAGTTTTTCACTGAAGTTTTCCAGCGCCTCGCTGTTTTTCTTACTCAACATCATGGCGTGCTCCAGTGTTAGTAACGGATTTTCGGATCGATGACGGCATACAGCACATCGACGATAGCGTTAAAGAGAATGGTCAGCGCCCCGACGAGAATAGTCAGGCTCAGTACCAGTGAATAGTCACGGTTGAGCGCACCGTTAACGAACAGCTGACCAATGCCTGGCAGGCCGTAGATCGTTTCGATGACCATTGAACCGGTGATGATCCCGACGAATGCCGGTCCCATATAGGAGAGTACGGGCAACAGCGCCGGTTTGAGCGCGTGGCGTAAAATAATCCGGCGCATCGGTAGCCCTTTTGCGCGCGCGGTACGAATGAAGTTCGAGTGTAGCACCTCGATCATTGAACCACGGGTGATACGCGCGATACTGGCGATGTACGCCAAAGATAATGCCACCATCGGCAAAATCATGAACTTTAATGCCCCACCGTTCCAGCCCCCGCCAGGCAACCACTTCAGCGTGATGGCAAATATCATTACCAGTAATGGCGCGACAACGAAGCTGGGTATGACTACCCCGGTCATCGCCACCCCCATTACGGCATAATCCCATTTGGTATTTTGTCTGAGCGCGGCGATAACGCCTGCGGTGACCCCGAAAACGACGGCCAGAATGAATGCCGCAGCACCCAGCTTAGCCGAAACCGGGAAGCTGGAGGCGACCAGGTCGTTAACGGAATAGTCTTTATATTTAAATGACGGTCCAAAATCACCGTGGGCCAGCTGCTTCAGATAATTGAAATACTGGGTGGAGATAGGATCGTTTAAGTGGTATTTCGCTTCGATATTCGCCATGACTTCTGGCGGCAGCGTACGCTCACCGGTAAATGGACTTCCCGGTGCAAGACGCATCATGAAGAATGAAATCGTAATTAGAATAAAAAGCGTTGGAATCGCTTCAAGACAGCGACGTAGGATAAATTTAAACATTGCCCGTACCTTCTGGCGTGTGCCTATATAATGTGACGTTGGTTAGACACCGTGGGGCGAGCAAACTCGCCCCACTCATTGCCATTAATGCTTGATAATATACAAGTTTTTAACGTAGATATTATCCATCGGGTCTTTACCGGTATAACCACCTACCCACGGTTTCACCAGACGGGCGTTAACGTAGTAGTAAACCGGAACGATCGCGGAATCTTTATCCAGCTGCTGCTCAGCTTTAGAGTACAGTTCAGTACGCTGTGCTTCGTCAGTGGTTTTCAGAGTATCGCCAATCAGCTTGTCAAACGCCGGGCTCTTATAGTGCGCGGTGTTGTTTGAGCTGTCGCTCAGCATGGTGTTCAGGAAGGAGGTCGGTTCGTTATAGTCCGCACACCAGCCAGCACGCGCCACATCAAAGGTGCCCTGATGGCGGCTGTCGAGGAAGGTCTTCCACTCCTGGTTTTCCAGCTTCACGTTTGCGCCCAGGTTCTTTTTCCAGATCGAGGCGACGGCGATAGCCAATTTTTTGTGCAGGTCAGAGGTGTTGTACAACAGGCTGAAGGTCAGCGGCTTGTCAGCGGTGTAGCCCGCTTCGGCCAGCAGTTTCTTCGCTTCCGCGTTACGCTGTTCCTGCGTTTCTTTGAACCACTCTGGCGCAGTCAGTTTCGCGCCATCGGTGTATGGAGGGGTATAGCTGTATGCCGGCAAATCGCCCTGGTTTTTCACTTTGTTCACGATGATATCGCGATCCAGTGCCAGCTTCAGCGCAGTACGGACGCGTACGTCGGTGAACGGTGCTTTCTGGTTGTTGATTTCGTAGTAATAGGTACACAGGTACGGATCGACGTGAACTTCTTTAGGGATCTCTTTTTTCAGTTTCTGGAACAGTTCAATCGGCATGTTGTTATACGTCATGTCGATTTCACCGCTGCGGTAGCGGTTAACATCAGTCACTTCGGAAGAGATTGGCAGGTAGGTCACCTGATCAATAACGGTTTTCGCGTTGTCCCAATACTGCGGGTTACGATCAAGAACCATACGTTCGTTGACTACCCAATCTTTCAACTTATAGGCGCCGTTGGTCACGATATTGGCAGGCTGAGTCCATTTCTCACCAAATTTTTCCACAGCGGATTTTGGAACAGGAGAAACGGACGGGTGAACCAGCAGCTTATAGAAGTACGGAACAGGTTCGCTCAACGTCACTTCAAAAGTATTGGCATCAATCGCTTTTACGCCCAGGTCGGTAATGGGTTTTTTGCCCGCGATGATGTCATCAATGTTGGCGATGTGGCCATATTGCAGGTAGCTCGCATACGGAGAGGCGGTATTTGGGTTCGCCAGGCGCTGCCAGCTATATACGAAATCTTCGGCGGTGACCGGAGTGCCGTCGGACCATTTTGCATCTTTACGCAGATGGAAGGTCCAGACTTTAAAATCTTTATTTTCCCATTTCTCTGCCACACCCGGTGCCGGGTGGCCGTCAACGTCAGTGACCAACAAGCCTTCGAACAGGTCGCGGTTAACGTTAGACTCAGGAACACCTTCAATTTTGTGCGGATCCAGAGACTGAACTTCCGCACCGTTATTACGAACCAGCGTCTGCTTCTCTGCCAGTTGAACACCTGCAGGAACGTCCGCAGCCATTGCAGCGTTGCCCGCGATTAGCGCAGTTAAAATCCCCGCCGCTACCAGATTTTTTTTTGTGATGATGGACATTGTGTTGGTACTCCACTCATTATAATTACTGGCCTTCGCCAGCTGTGTAATCCCCTGTTGGGGCCTGTACAGCGCAGGAGTTTTTTTTGCTGCTGTCAGGTTCTTCTTTTACTGCTTGCTATCACCGACTTTTTTTATTACTGACCGCTCGTATGGCCGTCTTGCGTCGATTCGTCACAGACCTCCCCTGTTTGAGATCCGTGCTGGATATCTGAGAAGAGAACTATATGAAAATAATTCTCATCTGATTGTTTTACGCTGCAAAATATTAGGCCGGAAAGTATCAAATGGCGTAAACGCGCGCCAATACATTTTGCAAATTTGTTAAGCAATTCTCTTTTACGGTGAGCACCGTATCGTTGGGGGCAGCCCTGCCAGACATCAAACACCATAAAAAAGACATGATATTCAACATGATAGAGAAAAACCTCTCTATGCGCGCGTCGCTGCGCTATCACTGAGCAACTTTGTACAAAAATTTAACAACTGGTTATTATTTAGCACATTCCTCTAAGGGAATGTTGAAATTACTAATATCATTTCGGTTATCTCTCAGCAAGCCCCAGAGTATCATGTGAGTAAAATAACAGAGCGATCGAAGGTTTTCTGCGCAGGCAGACTGAGGCGGGATTAATAACTTATTGAAATACAAGAGATGAACATTATTAGTAGAATTTATTATGATATGTGAGCATTTCAACTTTAGTTATATGATTTGCTGATAATTACGTAAAAAAAAAACGGAGCCGTAGCTCCGTTCTTTCATATGAAATATTAGTGTAACAAGCCAGGGAAAATGCTTTTAATCCCCGTGACAATGAATTCTATCCCTAACGCCATCAACAACAGGCCCATGATACGCGTGATGACGTTAATGCCCGTCTGCCCCAGCAAGCGCACCAGCCAGGGTGCCATGCGGAATACCCCCCAGCAACACAGCGCGAAAAGGGCAATAGCGACTGAAAAGCCAATCAGATGCATCAGGCTATGGTAACGCGTGCCCCAGACAATGGTTGAACTGATGGCGCCAGGACCGGCCATGAGCGGTAATGCCAGTGGCACCACGCCGATGCTTTCCCGGATGGCGGTTTCTGACTTCTCCTGTTTGTTCTGTTTATCCTCGCCCAGCTTCCCGCTGATCATGGACATGGCGATAGTCACCACTAGGATCCCACCCGCGATGCGGAAAGAATCGATCGAAATCCCGAAGAGCTGAAGAATGGCATCACCCAAAAAAAGGGAGGTCAGTAATATGATAGCCACTGAGAGGTTAGCGGTGAGGTTGGTCTTGTTCCTGGCCGCCGCCGTCTGGTAACTCGTCATACTAATGAAGACAGGAATGATCCCCACCGGGTTGACCAGGGCAAACAAACCAATAAAAAACTTAAAATACGTTGGAAAATCAAAGAGCGTTTGGATCACGTTTTGCTCCGCTTATACATATGCCCGGGATTGATAATTTGTTATGAGAAATCGCGCTGAAGATACCCTTTTTATTAGCATACTTCACTTGAAATCTGTGCCAAAACGTTATCATTTCAGGATGTTAAACATATGTATAATCAATGATAGCGCCGCTTCCAATACTTACGTAATTATTTAACACTGGAAAAATCTCAAAGAAATAACCCTGCTGAAAGGTATCAGCTTGGGGTAAAATTGACGCAGATCATAATTTCCGTACTCAGAAGTGAGTAATCTTGGTTACGCCCCCAGGGAGATCACCTGACAAAAACGGATGATGCTAAGGTAAGGCTCTTTTAGTAAATTAGTGTGCTGAAGCATAAAGTAACCCTTTGTTTTACTTTATGTTACGCAAGTCGTATCGGCTCTGTCTATACTGTGTGACGTATCGAGCGCTGGTTTACTAAAAGAGTTTAAACATTATCAGGAGAGCATTATGGCTGTTACTAATATCGCTGAACTGAACGCCCTCGTCGAGCGCGTTAAAAAAGCCCAGCGTGAATATGCCAATTTCACCCAAGAACAGGTTGATAAAATCTTCCGCGCGGCCGCACTGGCTGCTGCAGATGCTCGAATCCCTCTCGCTAAAATGGCCGTTGCCGAATCCGGCATGGGTATCGTTGAAGATAAAGTGATCAAAAACCACTTTGCTTCAGAGTATATCTACAACGCCTATAAAGATGAGAAAACCTGTGGCGTGCTGTCTGAAGACGACACCTTCGGTACTATCACTATCGCTGAACCTATCGGCATCATCTGCGGTATTGTTCCGACAACTAACCCAACCTCTACTGCCATCTTCAAATCGCTGATTAGCCTGAAGACCCGTAACGCTATCATCTTCTCTCCACACCCACGTGCGAAAGACGCAACCAACAAGGCTGCGGATATCGTCCTGCAGGCTGCTATCGCTGCTGGCGCACCTAAAGATCTGATTGGCTGGATTGACCAACCTTCTGTTGAGCTGTCCAACGCGCTGATGCATCACCCGGACATTAACCTGATCCTGGCGACGGGTGGTCCTGGCATGGTTAAAGCAGCATACAGCTCCGGTAAACCGGCCATCGGTGTGGGTGCAGGTAACACCCCTGTTGTTATCGACGAAACTGCTGACATCAAACGCGCTGTTGCTTCCGTGCTGATGTCTAAAACCTTCGATAACGGCGTTATCTGTGCATCCGAACAGTCTGTTGTTGTCGTAGACTCCGTGTACGACGCCGTTCGTGAACGTTTCGCCAGCCACGGCGGCTACATGCTGCAGGGCAAAGAGCTGAAAGCGGTTCAGGACATCATCCTGAAAAATGGCGCGCTGAACGCCGCTATCGTAGGTCAGCCAGCGTACAAAATCGCTGAACTCGCAGGCTTTACCGTTCCGGCAACAACCAAAATCCTGATCGGTGAAGTGAAAGTTGTCGACGAAAGCGAGCCGTTTGCACACGAAAAACTGTCTCCTACGCTGGCAATGTACCGTGCGAAAGATTTCGAAGACGCGGTAGAGAAAGCCGAGAAACTGGTTGCCATGGGTGGTATCGGTCACACGTCTTGCCTGTACACCGACCAGGATAACCAGCCAGAACGCGTCGCTCACTTCGGCCAGATGATGAAAACTGCGCGTATCCTGATTAACACCCCGGCTTCTCAGGGTGGTATCGGTGACCTTTACAACTTCAAACTCGCACCTTCCCTGACTCTGGGTTGTGGTTCCTGGGGTGGTAACTCCATCTCTGAAAACGTTGGTCCAAAACACCTGATCAACAAGAAAACCGTTGCTAAGCGAGCTGAAAACATGTTGTGGCACAAACTTCCGAAATCTATCTACTTCCGCCGTGGCTCTCTGCCAATCGCGCTGGATGAAGTGATTACTGATGGCCACAAACGTGCGCTCATCGTGACTGACCGTTTCCTGTTCAACAACGGCTACGCTGACCAGATCACCTCTGTGCTGAAAGCGTCTGGCGTTGAAACTGAAGTATTCTTTGAAGTTGAAGCTGACCCTACCCTTAGCGTTGTTCGCAAAGGTGCTGAGCTGGCTAACTCCTTCAAACCTGATGTGATTATCGCACTGGGTGGTGGTTCCCCAATGGACGCCGCGAAAATCATGTGGGTCATGTACGAGCATCCAGAAACCCACTTTGAAGAACTGGCGCTGCGCTTTATGGATATCCGTAAACGTATCTATAAGTTCCCGAAAATGGGCGTGAAAGCGAAGATGATCGCAGTAACGACCACTTCCGGTACCGGTTCAGAAGTTACACCGTTTGCGGTTGTAACTGATGACGCAACAGGTCAGAAATACCCACTGGCTGACTACGCGCTGACTCCAGACATGGCTATCGTTGATGCCAACCTGGTTATGGATATGCCGAAATCGCTGTGTGCATTCGGTGGTCTTGATGCAGTAACTCACGCCCTGGAAGCTTATGTTTCCGTACTGGCTTCTGAGTTCTCTGATGGCCAGGCACTGCAGGCGCTGAAACTGCTGAAAGAAAACCTGCCAGCGTCTTACAACGAAGGTTCTAAAAACCCGGTAGCGCGTGAGCGTGTTCACAGTGCAGCAACCATCGCCGGTATCGCGTTTGCCAACGCCTTCCTGGGTGTTTGCCACTCTATGGCACACAAACTGGGTTCTCAGTTCCACATTCCTCACGGTCTGGCGAACGCCCTGTTGATCAGCAACGTTATCCGTTATAACGCTAACGATAACCCAACCAAGCAGACTGCATTCAGCCAGTACGACCGTCCTCAGGCGCGTCGTCGTTACGCTGAAATTGCAGACCACCTGGGTCTGAGCGCACCGGGCGACCGTACTGCTGCGAAGATTGAGAAACTGCTGGCATGGCTGGACAGCATCAAAGCTGAGCTGGGTATTCCTAAATCTATCCGCGAAGCAGGCGTTCAGGAAGCTGACTTCCTTGCTCACGTAGACAAGCTGTCTGAAGATGCATTCGATGACCAGTGTACTGGTGCTAACCCGCGCTACCCACTGATCTCTGAGCTGAAACAGATTCTGCTGGATACCTTCTACGGTCGTGAGTTCAAAGAAAGCGACGTTGCCGCTGTGAAAACAGAAGCTCCTGTTATTAAAGCTGACAAGAAAGCGAAGAAAAGCGCTTAACTGACAGTCTGATGATAAAAACCCGCCTGTATGGCGGGTTTTTTTATGTCTGAATAATAAAGCTGACGTTACTTTCTGTTGTCGTGCTGAATCGCTGTCAGCGAGCCTACAGACAACGCTTCTTTATAATGCTTACGGCAGACCGAAACATAGCGTTCATTACCGCCTATCACCACTTGCTCACCATCTGCATAAGGTTTCCCGGCCTGGTCGAGACGAAGCACCATACTGGCTTTACGGCCGCAAAAACAGATTGTTTTCAGTTCAACAAGTTTATCCGACCAGGCGAGCAAATACTGGCTCCCGGCAAAGAGTTCGCCGCGAAAATCCGTACGCAGCCCGTAACAAAGAACGGGAATATCGAGTTCATCGACCACTTCTGAAAGCGCATGAACCTGTTCACGCGTCAGAAACTGGCTCTCATCTACCAGGACACAGTGAATGGGCTGCGCAGCATGCGCTGTACGAATGTCCTCAAACAGGTCAGTTTTCGGGTTAAACAGTCTGGCAGGCGACGAGAGACCTATTCTGGAACTCACCTTCCCTGCACCGAAGCGATCGTCTATCTCAGCCGTATAAACAACGGAACGCATCCCTCGTTCCTGGTAATTGTACGAGGACTGCAGCAACGCGGTGGATTTCCCTGCATTCATTGCCGAATAGTAGAAATAAAGTTGTGCCATTGGCCGTAAAACCCTAATCAATGTGTAATATTCCCAATGATTGATTGTACCATATTTTGTCTGGTCATCAGCGATACAGCGCACAGACGACACGGTTCGCAGCGGAGATCCGGGTCTTCTGTTTTCGAAAATAATCCGTTAAAACATGAAGTAAACGCGTTCAGCCAGGCCAATATGTTATAAGTTCAGCCAAACATAACACTTCTTTTTATAGTGGAATCACCGTTCATTAAAATTCACTATTTATTAACTATTTCAGTCTTAACATCACTGGTGGGAACTAATACAAAAGGCTGATATTTCTCTACCGCAACTATAATTCCTGCGGTAAATGTCACAAAAAAAAGATGCAATCGGCCGGGTTAGGCAGGTTTACGTGATAACAAGCGAGACTGTCGGGTGATGAAATTTAAGTTAGCGTAATTAATAATAGCGGCATTATTTAGTATTTTTTGAATTCCTTACATTCCTGGCTATTGCACAACTGAATTTATGGCTCTATTATTAGGTCAACAAACCACCCCCCCCATTATAAGTTTGAGATTACTACAATGAGCGAAGCACTTAAAATTCTGAACAACATCCGTACTCTTCGTGCGCAGGCAAGAGAATGCACCCTCGAAACGCTTGAAGAAATGCTGGAAAAATTAGAAGTTGTAGTTAATGAACGTCGCGAAGAAGAAAGCGCTGCTGCTGCTGAAATCGAAGAGCGTACGCGTAAACTGCAGCAATATCGTGAAATGCTGATTGCTGATGGTATCGATCCAAATGAATTGCTGAACAGCATGGCTGCAGCTAAAACCGGTACTAAAGCTAAGCGCGCTGCCCGTCCTGCTAAATATAGCTACGTTGACGAGAACGGCGAAACTAAAACCTGGACTGGCCAGGGTCGTACTCCTGCTGTTATCAAGAAAGCCATGGATGAGCAAGGTAAACAGCTGGATGACTTCCTGATCAAGGATTAATCAAGCCGCATTCAGAAAAATCCCGCATTATGCGGGATTTTTTTTAACCAAAATTTATCGCAAACATCCCCTTACACTCTGTCATAAAACGTTATTCGGCTATTTCAGGGCGCTTACTTTCAGTGGGCTTCGGAGTGTTACGGGCATAAAAAAACCGGTGGGCAGCGCCTCACCGGTTTCAGACATTAGCAATGCTGGCTTATTTCTTAATACCTACGTTCTCTTTGAGCCAGGCTTTAAATTCTTCACCAAGGGTGTTGTGGCGAATGCCATATTCAACAAATGCCTGCATATAACCGAGCTTATTACCGCAGTCATGGCTCTTACCCTTCATATGGTAAGCTTCAACGGTCTCTTTCTCGATCAGCATATCAATGGCATCAGTCAGCTGGATCTCATCACCTGCTCCTGGAGGCGTTTTCGCCAGCAGAGGCCAGATTTCAGCACTCAGGACATAGCGACCTACAACGGCCAGGTTCGAAGGCGCTACGTCGGCTTTAGGCTTCTCTACCACGCCAATCATTGGCACACTTTCACCCGGTTCAAGGTTAACACCTTTGCAGTCAACCACACCGTAAGCCGTTACGTCGTCAACAGGCTCAACCATGATCTGGCTACTACCTGTATCGTCAAAACGTTTGATCATCTCAGCCAGATTATCCTGAGAAAGATCGGATTCATATTCGTCCAGAATAACGTCTGGCAGAATTACCGCTACAGGCTCATCACCCACAACAGGATGTGCACATAGCACAGCGTGGCCCAGACCTTTAGCCAGCCCCTGACGAACCTGCATAATGGTAACGTGCGGAGGGCAAATAGACTGAACTTCTTCTAACAGCTGACGCTTAACACGTTTTTCCAGCATGGCTTCAAGTTCAAAGCTTGTATCGAAATGGTTTTCGATAGAGTTTTTTGATGAATGTGTAACCAGCACAATTTCCGTGATGCCGGCTGCGATACATTCATTAACGACATACTGGATTAATGGCTTATCAACCAGAGGCAGCATTTCTTTAGGAATCGCCTTAGTTGCTGGTAACATCCTGGTCCCCAATCCCGCTACCGGGATGACGGCCTTTCTGACTTTCGAATTTAGGGCAGCCATTCAAATTCTCCTGAGCTGTTCAAGTTTTGAACTTTTATGCAATAAATAACGCGTTAAGTATATCAGCCTCGCCCCACAGTCCGGGTCTGAAAAGAACGCGTTGCCGATCAATTAGGATAAATACGCATGAATCTGGGCAGCGATAGTAGCACTCCCCGTAAAACACAGGTAAAGCAATCTTAAAATTACGATCCATTTGCTTATTCCGTGGACAACATTAAGCGTAGTCGTCCCCCGGCACCCCAAATTTGGCACTGCCAGGAAGAACAGCGATGGCTAATTTGATTAAGATAAGCCGTTCCCAATGTCCCAAGCGGCACACCGTTACTCACCTCAATATGATGTTCACCGGTATTCAGTGAAGCGTTGAGGCCGGCAGAAACGAGGATAAGATTCTTTAAACCGCTGTGGTAATAACCGACCAGCAGCGGAAACTGTCCCGGTAAATTTGCCTGACGAAAAAGCTGGTTTACCTGTTTGAGCAAACTGCCTAACTCCGGCAACCGTTGCCCCTGATGTGATAACTGTTCCTGCAGTAAACCATTAAATAGCGCACGAAGGAGTAACGCCGCTAAGACACCATTATCCCCCGCGCGGGTGACATCAAGAGAATAAAACGCAAGATCGGAATCAGACAGCGGTGCAATATCCAGCACCAGTCCAGGTTGGTCTGCGGACACCAGCTGACGATAATTTATTCTGCAATGTGAAATGGTTTGCTGAACGGGCGGCTGGAGCTCTTGCAAAAGTTTCGCCGCGGCAGGCGGATCGCTGACCAGGGCATCCCAGTCCTGGAAAAGGCGCTCTTCTTCCTCTACCCGTGAATTAAACATATTTGGATAAAGGCACGCTAACACCGTTTCCCGTAACCGGTTCAGATCCTTGACCGGTTTAAGCAGTATATCCTGCACCCCAAGGCGCAACGCTTTGGCGATATCAGCCATATTCTCTGTGGCAGATATCACCAGAATCGGCGTCTGGTTGCCTTCATTACGCAGATGTTCAACCAGCTTCAGTCCATTCATACGCGGCATCGCAATGTCGCAAATCATCAAATCGGGCGTAATGCTGATCATTTTTTCCAGCGCGTCGATGCCATCTTCAGCCAGTGACGTGATTGCCCCCAGTGAGGATAACCACGAATCCAGTAGCGATCGGAAAACGGGCTCGTCTTCAACAATCAAAATGTGTTTTCCGGCCAATGGCTGCGTCATGGTTCCTCCCCTGGCTGACAGTTACTAAATAGTGGCATGCGATCGGCACTATCGCCTGTCAGATTTTGCTGAAGTAGTCAAAAAAAGGTGCTTAACGTGCTGTTCGCACAAAAGGTAGCAATTCGTCCATTTTCTTTTCGACGGCTAACGAGCCCGCTGCGATGGCGGCCTCAGCACGATGGAAATCAAGGGTAGAGATTTGCGGACAGTAAGGTTGAAGAAGAATATCTGGCGGATCGCCGGCCATACGATTGCGCTTAAGGCGATTCTCAAGCACCTGGATTGAAGTGGTCATGATTTCTATCGCCGTGGGCGCAGCAACCGAGCGTCGCGCGGCCATACGCCCGATTCTTCCGCGCAGGCGAGCATGCCAGGCCAGTTTCTCGCCTTCTGCATCTTCGCTCTGGAGATTGACCGGCATGAGGTCCTGTTGCATCAGATGAGCGTCATGCTGCAGGTCCACGGCAATGACGATGTCTGCCCCCATTGCACGCGTCAGCGAGATGGGAACCGGGTTAACGACTCCACCATCGACAAGCCAGTAACCGTTATGCGGGACAGGCGCCATTAACCCCGGCATACTGCAGGAGGCACGCACAGCAAGATGGATATCCCCTTCGGTGAGCCAAAGTTCGCGACCCGTGCTGAGATTCGTCGCAACGGCGCCAAAAGGCATGTGACAATCAGTGAAGTCTTCAAGAGGCATAACCTGGCGAAACTGATTAAAGACGCGCTCGCCGCGCAACAGCCCACCGCGCTGCCATGAGAGGTCCATCAGACGCAGCACGTCCCAGTAACTGAAGGAGCGTACCCAGGTCTCGAGTTCCGGCAGCTTCCCGCACGCATAAGCGGAGCCGACAAGCGATCCTATTGAGCACCCTGCAACAATATCGACGTCAACGCCCATCTGATTTAAAGCATTAATCACGCCGATGTGTGACCATCCCCGGGCTGCACCTGAGCCCAGCGCCAGTCCAATTTTAACCTTTCTCATTAGCCCTGTTTTACGTCCCCTGGATTCCTGACATAGCGTCAATGCAACAGCTCAGTTAACATAGTGCTACCCGAAGCGTTTTACGCCCTTATTTTTTTGTTCCAGGAAGAGAATCGTGTCTCAACTCTGCCCTTGTGGTAGCGCTCTGGAGTATAGCCTATGTTGCCAGCGATATCTTTCTGGCGATCAGGTTGCGCCAGACCCGTCACACCTCATGCGTTCACGGTACACTGCTTTTGTGATCAAAGACGCAGACTATCTGATCAAAACCTGGCACCCGTCCTGCCACGCAGCCGAATTCAGACAGGACATCGAAGCCGGGTTCGCGAACACGCAATGGCTCGGCCTTACCGTCTATGAATCCTCAGCAGGCAATCATATTGATGAAGGTTATGTCAGTTTTGTAGCCCGCTTTACCGAGAATAATAAGCCCGGTGCCATTATCGAACGTTCCCGGTTCTTAAAGGAAAGCGGGCAATGGTATTATATTGACGGAACGCGCCCGCAGTTTGGTCGTAACGATCCCTGCCCATGTGGTTCAGGTAAAAAATTTAAAAAGTGTTGCGGGCAGTAGCTGCCTGACAACCCAGACTTCGCAAATACAAACAGGATTTCCCGGCGATGCAATCATTACAACGTAAAGTTCTGCGCACCATCTGTCCCGATCAAAAAGGACTGATCGCACGAATTACCAACATTTGTTACAAACATGAACTGAATATCGTGCAGAACAACGAGTTCGTTGACCACCGTACCGGTCGCTTCTTCATGCGTACCGAACTGGAAGGTATTTTCAACGACACCACCCTGCTTGCCGATCTGGACAGCGCGCTGCCGGAAGGTTCCGTGCGTGAACTGACCCCCGCAGGCCGACGCCGCGTCGTGATTCTGGTGACCAAGGAAGCACACTGTCTTGGCGACCTGCTGATGAAAGCCAACTATGGCGGTCTGGACGTCGAAATTGCTGCCGTTATCGGCAACCACGAGACGCTGCGCACGCTGGTCGAACGTTTTGATATTCCGTTCGAGCTGGTCAGCCACGAAGGCCATACCCGTGAAGAACACGACGATCTGATGGCGCAGGCCATTGAAGCGCATAACCCGGACTACGTTGTTCTGGCGAAATATATGCGCGTGCTGACGCCATCCTTCGTAGCGCGCTTCCCGAACAAGATCATCAACATTCACCACTCGTTCCTGCCGGCCTTTATTGGCGCACGCCCATACCACCAGGCGTACGAGCGCGGTGTGAAGATCATCGGTGCGACCGCGCACTACGTGAATGACAACCTGGACGAAGGTCCAATCATTATGCAGGACGTGATTCATGTAGATCACACCTACACTGCCGAAGATATGATGCGCGCGGGGCGTGACGTTGAGAAGAATGTGCTGAGTCGTGCGCTGTATCAGGTGCTGGCGCAGCGGGTCTTCGTGTACGGCAACAGAACCATCATTCTTTAATCTTTCGGAAAATGAATTGATTAGCTTTGCGCCTTTACGGATAAAAAGCAGGCAAACAGCTTCATTTCCCTAAAGGAATGCTTTACAGGGGCGTCTCATTTGATATGATGCGCCCCGCTTCCAGCAGGAAGCAGGCCAGTAAAAAAGCATTGCCCCGTGGTGGGGTTCCCGAGCGGCCAAAGGGAGCAGACTGTAAATCTGCCGTCATCGACTTCGAAGGTTCGAATCCTTCCCCCACCACCATCTCTCAGCATCACCTCAAAATTTGAATTACCCCTGGTGGGGTTCCCGAGCGGCCAAAGGGAGCAGACTGTAAATCTGCCGTCATCGACTTCGAAGGTTCGAATCCTTCCCCCACCACCATCACTTTTAAATGACTCTAAACTTTCTGTTCGCACCGGGCATCATGCATTTCCGTAACGGGGAAGGATGAGAAGCTTCGACTAAGGTTCGATTCGAGCGTAGCGAGAAAGCGTTGCCGCAGGCAACGACCCGAAGGGCGAGGCGCAACGCGCCGAGTCATCCTTCCCCCACCACCATCACTTCCAAAAATCATAACAAAATCGAACCGAGTCCACCTTCGTAGGCCGGGTAAGGCGCAGCCGCCACCCGGCAACAGACAGCTACATCGGCGGCAAGCGTCGCTTCACCGGCGAGCTTTTCACAATCGACGTATTGCACTGGGCATGTTCTGCCAGCCCGTCCAGCAACACATCCAGTTGCTCGATTGACCGCACCACCAGCCGGATAACAAAGCAGTCTTCACCGGTCACTTTGTCGCTCTCAATACACTCCGGCATCGCCTGAATGTACTTATCCACCTTATGCAATAATCCCGGCAAAGGCCGCACGCGCACCAGCGCCTGCAGCGTATACCCTAGCGCCGCCAGATTCACCCGTGCGCCATACCCCTGAATCACGCCACGCTCTTCCAGCCGTTTCAGGCGCTCTGCCGTGCTGGGTGACGTCAGACCGATACGCCCGCTGAGCACCTTCAGGGACATGCGCGCATCCTCGACCAGACAGGCTAGAATTTGTCGGTCGATATCATCGAGAAGGTATTCCATCGTTTTCACCTAATTTTAAAAAGCCATTAACGTATTCAACCTTATATCACCCCTGTAAAACCCGTCAGCAATTTTCGACAATAGCGTCATTAATCAGGAGGTGGATGATGCGTGATTTCCATAAAGGCGTCTGGCAGATGAGCCTGGCGATGTTAATTTCCGGCTCTATCGGCGCATTTGTATTACTTTCCGGTCTGCCTGTGACGGAAGTGGTGTTCTGGCGCTGCCTTATCGGGGCTATGGCGCTTTTTATTTTTATCCGGGTCAGTCAAAAGCCTTTTAGTCCCCTCACCCGCACCACACTGCTGTTGGCTATTCTCGGCGGCGTGGCGCTCGTGGTGAACTGGCTGCTGCTCTTCGCCGCCTATGAACGGATCTCTATTGGTCTTTCTACCGTGGTCTATAACACCCAGCCGTTTATGCTGGTCTTGATGGGGATGTTTTTAGGCGAACGCGTCAGCCTGGTGAAATGGGGCTGGCTGTTCCTCGCCTTCGGCGGCGTGGTGATATTGCTCTCCAGCGAGCTGACCGGTGCGCATGGCAGCGAATGGCTTGCCGGAATCGGCCTGGCGATGGCCGCGGCGTTCTTCTACGCGGTCACGGCCATTATTGCCCGCAAACTCAGGTCCATAGCGCCACAGCATATTGCCTTTATTCAGGTGCTGACCGGCGTAGTGATGCTTCTGCCGTTTGCCCGCATGCCGTCATTTTCCGCTGATTTCCCCTGGCCGATCCTGCTGACGCTGGGCATCGTCCATACCGGCATCATGTACCAGCTGCTCTATAGCGCGATTCAGAAGCTGCCTACGCCCATTACCGGCTCGCTGTCGTTTATCTATCCGGTGGTAGCGATTATTGTCGATAATCTGGTATTCGGACACTCGCTGAACCTGACGCAGCTGGCGGGCGGCGCACTGATATTGTTTGCTGCGGCTGGCAATAACCTGGGCTGGGGCGAAAAAAAACCCCGCGAGTGCGGGGTTGGTATCAAAACGGCAAATTAGCGACGGGCGCGTACAATCTGGTATTTGCGCGTCAGGTACTCCACCGGCGCGCTCCAGATATGCACCAGACGAGAGAACGGGAACAGCACAAACAGCGTCATACCCAGCACCAGATGGACGCGGAAGATAAACGCTACGCCGTCCAGGTGTGCAGACGCTCCGCCGTGGAAGGTGACAACGGACTGCGCCCAGCCGACCAGCTTCATCATTTCGCTGCCGTCCATATGCTGCGCAGAAAACGGAATGGTCAGCAGACCCAACGCGCACTGCACCATCAGCAGAGAGAGGATCAGGATATCCGCCCCGGTCGTGGTTGCACGCACACGCGGGCTGAATAGACGACGCTTAAGCAGCAGCAGGCCACCAACCAGAGTCATCACGCCGCAGGCACCGCCGGCGATCATCGCCATCTTCTGCTTCACCTCGATCGGCAGCCACGCTTCGTACATCCAGTGCGGCGTCAGCATCCCGAGGAAGTGACCGGCAAAAATCCCCAGAATACCGATGTGGAACAGGTTAGAGCCCACATGCATCCCTTTACGATCCAGCATCTGGCTGGAGGCAGCGCGCCAGGTATACTGGCCGTAGTCATAACGCAGCCAGCTTCCCACCAGGAACACGGTGCCCGCGATATACGGGTAGATGTCAAAGAAGAACATATTCAGGAAGTGCATTATTGCTGTCCTCCGTTAGAGATATTCAAATATTGCGGGGCAACGGCTCCGGCAAAACGACGCTGGTGAGCAGAGATTTCAGACTCGCCGCAGTTCTGGTCAGCAAAGAATTTCACCTGTTCTTCTTCCCAGACGGCATCCAGCGCTTGCGGGGTATCGTCGCGGGCTTCATCGGCGATTTTCTCCGCCACTTTTTCACTGTCTACCGACGCGTTGGCCAGCTTCACCAGCAGATCGAACAGCACCGCGTAGCGGCTCTCGCGCTGCTGAAGCCGCGCGCCGAGCAGCGCAAGGATCGGCGCGATGTCCTGCAAACCACCCAGCGCCTCCTCTTTCGGCAGCTGCGCCAGATATTCCAGATAGAGCGGCAGGTGGTCCGGCAGCTCGCGGCTGTCGAGCTGCAGTCCGTGCTGCTCGTACTGCGCCATCAGGTCAACCATCGCCTGACCGCGGTCGCGGGACTCACCGTGAACGTGTTCAAACAGCAGCAACGAGGTTGCACGACCACGGTCAAACAGCTGGCTGTAGTCTGCCTGCGCATCAAGAAGGTCGCGCGCAAACAGGTCGCGGAGGAAAACGCCAAGCCGCTGGGCATCCTCTTTATCCAGGTTTTCAGATGCCGCAAGTGCATCAAAGAGCTCCTGCTGATGCTGCGCAAGCGCAGCATCCGGGTACTCGAGCAGACGCGAAACAATGACGAGTTCAATCATGAGTGCGGCTCCGTTTTACTGGTCACATCCATGGCGTCGATGCGGCGGCTGTTGAACAGGTTGAATTTGCTGTCTGACCCGTGGCAGCCGTCGCCAAAGGTAAAGCCACAGCCGTTTTTCTCCGGGAAGGCTTCGCGGGCCAGCTCACGATGGCTGCTCGGCACCACGAAGCGGTCTTCGTAGTTGGCAATCGCCAGGTAGCGGTACATCTCCTGCGCCTGCGCTTCGGTCAGACCAACCTCTTCCAGCGCGCGGGTATCGGTCACGCCGTCCACGGTTTCGGCACGTTTGAAGTGGCGCATCGCCAGCATACGTTTCAGCGCCAGCAGTACCGGCTGGGTATCGCCTGCGGTCAGCAGGTTCGCCAGGTACTGAACCGGGATACGCAGGCTTTCCACGTCCGGCAGAATGCCGTTGCTGCCCAGCTCGCCCGCATCCGCGGCTGACTGAATCGGCGACAGAGGCGGCACGTACCAGACCATCGGCAGCGTGCGGTATTCCGGATGCAGCGGCAGGGCCAGCTTCCAGTCCATCGCCATTTTGTACACCGGAGACTGCTGCGCGGCGTCGATCACGCTCTGCGGAATGCCGTCCTTCAGCGCCTGCTCTATCACTTTCGGATCGTTCGGATCGAGGAACACGTCCAGCTGACGCTGATACAGATCTTTCTCGTGCTCGGTGCTCGCGGCATTTTCAATCACGTCCGCGTCGTACAGCAGCACGCCGAGGTAGCGGATACGGCCTACGCAGCTCTCGGAGCAGACGGTCGGCATACCGGCTTCAATACGCGGGTAGCAGAAGATGCACTTCTCAGACTTGCCGCTCTTCCAGTTGAAGTAGATTTTTTTGTACGGGCAACCGGTGATGCACATACGCCAGCCGCGGCACTTGTCCTGGTCGATCAGGACGATACCGTCTTCTTCACGCTTGTAGATGGCGCCGCTCGGGCAGGTCGCCACGCACGCCGGGTTGAGGCAGTGCTCGCACAGGCGCGGCAGATACATCATGAAGGTGTTTTCGAACTGGCCGTACATCGCCTTTTGCATATTCTCGAAATTCTGGTCTTTAGCGCGTTTTTCGAACTCGCCGCCCAGAATCTCTTCCCAGTTTGGACCGCTGGTGATCTTGTCCATGCGCTTCCCGGTGATCAGCGAGCGAGGACGGGCGATCGGCTGGTGTTTACTTTCCGGCGCGTTGTGCAGGTTCTGGTAGTCGTAGTCAAACGGCTCGTAGTAATCGTCGATACCCGGCAGGTGCGGGTTAGCGAAAATTTTACCGAGCAGCATCGCACGGTTACCCATGCGCGGCTGCAGCTTGCCGTTGATTTTGCGGATCCAGCCGCCCTTCCACTTCTCCTGGTTTTCCCAGTCGGTCGGGAAGCCGGTGCCCGGCTTACTTTCCACGTTGTTGAACCAGGCGTATTCCATACCTTCACGGCTGGTCCAGACGTTTTTACAGGTGACCGAGCAGGTATGACAGCCGATGCATTTATCCAGATTCAGCACCATGCCGACTTGTGAACGAATTTTCATTTTACGCTCTCCTGTACCTGGTCATTACCTTCGCCGTCTAACCAGTTAATATTCTTCATCTTACGTACCACCACGAACTCATCGCGGTTCGATCCTACGGTGCCGTAGTAGTTAAAGCCGTAGGCCAGCTGCGCATAGCCGCCGATCATATGGGTCGGCTTCGGCGTAATACGGGTCACGGAGTTGTGGATCCCGCCGCGCTGCTCGGTGATTTCTGAACCCGGCAGATTAACGATACGTTCCTGCGCGTGGTACATCATGGTCATACCGGCCGGTACGCGCTGGCTCACTACCGCACGCGCCGTCAGGGCACCGTTGCTGTTGAACACTTCAATCCAGTCGTTATCTTCAATACCCAGATCTTTGGCGTCCGCCTCGCTCATCCAGACAATCGGACCGCCGCGCGACAGGGTCAGCATCAGCAGGTTGTCGCTGTAGGTGGAGTGGATACCCCACTTCTGGTGCGGCGTCAGGAAGTTCAGCGCCTTCTCAGGGTTACCGTTCGATTTCGCACCCATCACGGCTTTCACAGAGCGGGTGTCAATTGGCGGACGGTAAACCAGCAGGCTTTCACCGAAGTCGCGCATCCACTGGTGATCCTGATACAGCGACTGACGGCCGGACAGGGTACGCCATGGGATCAGCTCGTGAACGTTGGTGTAGCCGGCGTTGTAAGACACATGTTCATCTTCAAGGCCAGACCAGGTCGGGCTGGAGATAATCTTGCGCGGCTGTGCCTGAATATCGCGGAAGCGGATTTTCTCTTCCTCTTTATTCGTCGCCAGGTGCGTATGGTCGCGACCGGTGAACTCGCTCAGCGCCGCCCAGGCTTTCACCGCAACGTGGCCGTTGGTTTCCGGTGCCAGGGTCAGGATCATCTCTGCCGCATCAATCGCCGTGTTCAGCATTGGCTGGCCTTTCGCCGGGCCGTCCGCTTTGGTGTAGTTGAGCTTGCGCAGCAGATCCATTTCGCTCTGGGTGTTCCAGGCAATCCCTTTCCCGCCGTTACCGATTTTCTCCATCAATGGGCCGATAGAGGTAAAGCGCTCGTACGTTGCCGGGTAATCACGTTCAACCGGAATAATGTGCGGTGCGGTCACGCCCGGGATCAGGTCGCATTCGCCTTTTTTCCAGTCCTTCACGTCCAGCGGCTGCGCCAGTTCGGCGGCGGAGTCGTGCTGGATTGGCAGCGTCACCACGTCGGTCTCTTTGCCGAGGTGTCCCACGCAAACTTCAGAGAATTTCTTCGCGATGTCCTTGTAGATATCCCAGTCGCTTTTCGATTCCCACGCCGGATCAACGGCCGCAGACAGCGGATGAATAAACGGATGCATATCCGAGGTATTCATGTCGTCTTTTTCGTACCAGGTCGCGGTTGGCAGCACAATGTCGGAGTACAGGCAGGTGCTGGACAGACGGAAGTCGAGCGTCACTACCAGATCCAGCTTGCCGTCGAGACCGTTGTCTTTCCACTCCACCTCTTCCGGCTTCACGCCGCCCTGCTTGCCGAGATCTTTACCCTGGA
This sequence comes from Lelliottia nimipressuralis, assembly GCF_004402045.1. GTDB lineage: Bacteria > Pseudomonadota > Gammaproteobacteria > Enterobacterales > Enterobacteriaceae > Enterobacter > Enterobacter chinensis. The sequence continues at coordinate 1,003,430 of NZ_SOMG01000030.1, forward strand.
TACCGTTTTCGGTACCGAGCAGGTATTTCAGCATGTACTCGTGGCCTTTACCGGACGAGCCCAGCAGGTTGGAGCGCCAGATGAACAGGTTACGCGGATGGTTTTTACCGTTTTCCGGCTGTTCTGCCGCGAAACGGATTGAGCCGTCCTTGAGGGATTTAACGGTGTAATCCACCGGCGACATCCCCGCTTTCTTCGCCTCTTCTGCAATGCGCAGCGGGTTGGTACCCAGCTGAGGCGCAGACGGCAGCCAGCCCATGCGCTCTGCGCGCACGTTGAAGTCAATCAGGTGGCCGCTGTAGCGGGATTTATCCGCCATCGGCGACAGCAATTCCTGCGCGGTGACCGTTTCATAGCGCCACTGGCTGGAGTGATTATAGAAATAAGAGGTGCTGTTCATGTGGCGTGCCGGACGCTGCCAGTCGAGGGCAAACGCCAGCGGCTGCCAGCCGGTCTGCGGACGCAGTTTTTCCTGACCCACGTAGTGCGCCCAGCCGCCGCCACTCTGACCGACGCAGCCGCAGAAGATCAGCATGTTGATCAGGCCACGGTAGTTCATGTCGAGGTGATACCAGTGGTTCAGACCCGCACCGACGATGATCATTGAACGGCCGTGGGTCTTGTCGGCGTTTTCAGCGAATTCACGTGCGATACGGGTAATATGCCCGCGAGGAACGCCGGTGATCTGTTCCGCCCATGCCGGGGTATAGGCCTTCACGTCGTCATAGCTGGTTGCGCAGTTTTCATCGCCCAGACCGCGTTCCAGACCATAGTTCGCCATGGTCAGGTCATAAACGGTAGTGACCAGCACGGTAGACCCGTCGGCCAGCTGCAGGCGTTTTACCGGCAGCTTATGCATCAGGATGTTCTGCAGCTCGACCTTGTTGAAATGCTCGGAACCTTCACCGCCAAAATACGGGAAGCCAACCTCGGCGATCTCGTCCTGGCTACCTAGCATGCTCAGGCGCAGTTCAGTCTCTTCACCGGTTGTGCCATTGCGTTGCTCAAGGTTCCACTTGCCCTTCTCGCCCCAGCGGAAGCCAATAGAGCCGTTTGGCGCCACCAGCTCGCCGTTGCTGTTATACGCGACGGTTTTCCACTCAGGATTATTTTCCTGACCCAGGGCGTCCACCAGATCGGCAGCGCGCAGCGTGCGGCCAGCAGCATAGTAACCCTCACGCTCTTCCAGCATGACCAGCATCGGCATGTCGGTGTAGCGGCGGACGTAGTCGGTGAAGTACTGGCTTGGCTTATCAAGGTGGAACTCACGCAGCATGACGTGGCCCATCGCCATCGCCATCGCGGCATCGGTACCCTGTTTCGGAGCCAGCCACAGATCGCACAGCTTGGCGATTTCGGCGTAGTCCGGGGTTACCGCCACGGTTTTGGTGCCTTTGTAACGCACTTCGGTAAAGAAGTGCGCGTCCGGCGTACGGGTCTGAGGCACGTTAGAGCCCCAGGCGATAATGTAGCTGGAGTTGTACCAGTCAGCGGATTCCGGCACGTCGGTCTGCTCGCCCCAGGTCTGCGGAGACGCAGGCGGCAGGTCGCAGTACCAGTCGTAGAAGCTCAGGCAGGTACCGCCGATAAGCGACAGGTAGCGTGCGCCGGAGGCGTAAGAGACCATCGACATCGCCGGGATGGGCGAGAAGCCCGCCACGCGGTCCGGACCATAGGTTTTGACGGTGTAGACGTTGGAAGCGGCAATCAGCTCGTTCACCTCTTTCCAGGAAGAACGTACAAAACCACCGCGGCCGCGGGCCTGCTTAAAGCTTTTCGCTTTGTCCGCGTCTTCGATAATAGACGCCCAGGCATCAACCGGATCGCTGTGCTGCACCTTCGCTTCACGCCACATTTTCATCAGGCGCTTGCGCATCAGAGGGTATTTGAGGCGGTTTGCGCTGTAGAGATACCAGGAGTAGCTGGCGCCACGCGGGCAGCCACGCGGTTCGTGGTTTGGCATATCAGGGCGGGTGCGCGGATAGTCGGTCTGCTGCATTTCCCAGGTCACCAGACCGTTTTTAACGAATATCTTCCAGCTACATGAGCCAGTGCAGTTCACGCCGTGGGTTGAACGGACGACTTTGTCATGCTGCCAGCGCTGGCGGTAACCGTCTTCCCAGTCCCGGTTGGTATCCAGAACCTGGCCGTGCCCATCGGCAAACGTTTCACCCTTCTGTTTGAAGTAGCGAAACCGGTCCAAAAATTTGCTCATCGGGTATCTCCTGTGTGGAGCCTGTGGCTCTCTAAATCGACATTGCTGATTTGCAGCGAAGGTAACGCCCTGAAAGAGGGGGAGAATTGATAACGATCAAGACGACGAGGGACTTTCTGGCGAGGGGTTATACCAAATACCACCAAAGCGGTATCTTTATGAATTGCGTATCAACATGAAATATATCGTTATTTTTATTTTATCGTACAAAAGGCAGGGTAAAATTTAACATCTCAGGTATTAAGGGGTAGAGCGCCCTGCAAAGCGATGGCGATCACAATGTTACCTGCGGGCTTTTGCTGCTAATCCATCAGTATGTTGTAACTATTTCCAACCCAAAAAAACGCGGCCCGAAGGCCGCGTAAACGGATAATCACACTTACTTATTTTTCTTGGTATTACGGCCATATACCAGCCACGTGATCGCGACGCAGGCGATATAGAAGACGAGGAAGACTTTCATTGCACCCGCCGGAGAGCCGGTCAGGTCCAGAGAGATACCGAACGCTTTCGGGATAAAGAAGCCGCCAATCGCGCCGATGGCAGAGATAAAGCCCAGTGCCGCAGCCGTATCCGTCGCCGCTTCGCGCATCGCCTGCTCTTCGCTTCCACCCTGCGCTTTTACGCGGTCCATGGTCAGCTTACGGAAAATAACGGAGATCATCTGGAAGGTAGACGCACTCCCCAGCCCAGCCGTCAGGAACAGCACCATAAACACGCCGAAGAAGGCGATGAAGTTACCGCCCTGTCCGTCGACGGGCAGCGTCAGGAACAGCAGTGCACAGAAGACCGCCATCATGACGAAGTTAACCAGGGTCACGCGGGTACCGCCCAGGCGGTCAGACACCATGCCGCCCAGCGAACGCGCCAGCGCACCAATGAACGGTCCGAAGAAGGCAAAGTGCAGGATCTGAATTTCCGGGAACTGGGTTTTCGACAGCATCGCGAAGCCCGCAGAGAAACCGATGAACGAACCGAAGGTTGCCAGATACAGCAGCGCCATCACCCACAGATGACCGCGTTTCAACACAGGCAGCTGTTCGCTCAGCGACGCCTTCGACGCGGACAGGTCATTCATAAAGAACCAGGCTGCGAGGGTAAAGACCACCAGGAACGGTACCCAAATCCAGGCTGCATTTTGCAGGTACAGGGAAGAGCCATCCGCCTGCTCAACGCCACCGCCGCCAAAGGCCGCAAAAATGGAGACCGAGATCGCCAGCGGAGCAATCAGCTGCATCACGCTGACGCCCATATTCCCCAGACCGCCGTTAATGCCCAGCGCGCCGCCCTGCTTCGCTTTCGGGAAGAAGAAGCTGATGTTCGCCATGCTGGAGGCGAAGTTCGCGCCCGCAAAGCCGCACAGCAGGGAGATAATCACGAACACGCTGAACGGCGTGGAGGTATCCTGCACCGCGAAGCCGAGCCACACGCAAGGGACGATCATGATGCCCGTACTGAACGCCGTCCAGCGACGACCGCCAAAGACCGGCACCATAAACGCGTAGGGTACACGCAGCAGCGCGCCTGACAGCGACGGCAGCGCGGTCAGCATAAACAGCTGATCGGTCGTAAACGTAAACCCAACTTTTGGCAGGTTGACCGCCACCGCACTAAACAACATCCATACGCAAAACGCTAATAACAAACATGGCACGGAAATCCACAGATTCCGGCTTGCTACACGATGGCCGCGCTGTTGCCAGAACGCCGGATCCTCTGGACGCCAGTCTGTAATAACGGCACCATTTTCCCTTTCGGGAGCGGATGAGTGACTCATAGACACCTCTGATTCTCGAATGATGCTGCAAACATTAGGGTTTTAGGGCGGCGGTAAGTTGATATAAATCAAAGGAAAAGTGGGAGGATTTGCGGCACAAAAAAAGGCCTTACCCTTAGTGAGTAGGCTAATTCGGTAAAAAAGACGTGGTTTTTCACGGCACTGACGGTTCATTGCTACCCCCACCACCTTCCCCCTACTCCGTTGGCAATTTAGGGGTAATCCTTTATTGGTATGGGTATACTCCAGGGTATGCACCAGAATAGCGCCATTCCTGCAAGCAGGCCACGTCAGGAGCACGCCAACTCTATGTTAAAAAGATGTTTATCACCGCTGACGCTCGTGAATCAGGTCGCCCTGATTGTTTTGCTGTCCACCGCCATCGGCGTGGCCGGCATGGCGATTTCCGGCTGGCTGGTACAGGGAGTACAGGGTAATGCGCATGCTATTAATGAGGCAGGCTCGCTACGCATGCAGAGTTATCGCCTGCTGGCGTCGGTTCCCCTGACGCAGGATGACAGGCCCCTGATCGATGAAATGGAGCGCACGGCGTTCAGCCCCGAGCTGGAAAATGCCGCCATTCGCGCCGGCCAACAATCCCAGCTTAAAGCCCTTCAGGGGTACTGGCACACCCAGCTGCAGCCAGGCCTGAAACAGGCGCGTAGTGCAGAGGCTGTTGCCCAGGACGTTGCGGGGTTCGTCTCACGCATTGATGCGCTGGTCTCCGCTTTCGACCAAACCACCGAATTACGCATCGACCGGGTGGTGATGGTGCACCGCGCCATGGCGCTGTTTATGGGGCTGCTGCTGATCTTCACCATCGTCTGGCTCCGCGCGCGGCTCTTGAATCCCTGGAAACAGCTGCTGGCAATGGCCCGCGCGGTCACCGCGCGCGATTTTACCCAGCGCACGCACATCAGCGGGCGCAACGAGATGGCGATGCTCGGGCAGGCGCTGAATACCATGTCGGCTGAACTCTCCGAGAGCTACGCGGTGCTGGAACAGCGCGTTCAGGAAAAGACGGCGGGGCTTGAGCAGAAAAACGAAATCCTCTCCTTCCTGTGGCAGGCCAACCGTCGGCTGCACATGCAGGTGCCGCTATGCGAACGCCTCTCGCCGGTGCTGAACGGCCTGCAAAATCTGACCCTGCTTCATGACCTTGAACTGCGGGTCTACGATGTGGAAGACGAAGATAACCATCAGGAATTTACCTGTCAGTCCGATATGTCCTGCGATGACAAAGGCTGCCATCTTTGCCCTCGCGGCCTGCCGCCGCTCACCTCCAGCGGCACCACCCTGAAGTGGCGGCTGACGGACAGCCACACCCAGTACGGTATTCTGCTTGCAACCCTCCCGGCCGGGCGTCATCTGAGCCACGACCAGCAGCAGCTGGTTGATACGCTGGTCGAACAGCTAACGGCCACGCTGGCGCTCGACAGACATCAGGAAAAGCAGCAGCAGCTGATCGTCATGGAAGAGCGCGCGACCATCGCCCGCGAGCTTCACGACTCTATCGCCCAGTCGCTCTCCTGTATGAAAATGCAGGTGAGCTGCCTGCAGATGCAGGATGCAGAGATGCCCGAAAGTAACAAGCAGCTGCTCAGCCAGATCCGCAACGAGCTGAATACCTCCTGGATACAGCTTCGCGAGCTGCTGACCACCTTCCGTCTGCAGCTGACCGAGCCGGGCCTGCGTCCGGCGCTGGAGTCCAGCTGCCACGAATTTAGCGCCCGGCTGGGGTTCCCGGTGAAGCTGGACTACCAGCTGCCGCCGCGGTTTGTCCCCTCCCACCAGGCCATCCATTTACTGCAGATCGCCCGTGAAGCGCTGAGCAACGTGCTCAAGCATGCCGGCGCAACGGCGGTAACGGTCACCGTCAGCCAGCACAACAATCAGGTGAAGCTGACGGTTCACGACAACGGCCGCGGCGTGCCGGAAAATGCCGAACGAACGAACCACTACGGTTTAATTATTATGCGAGACCGCGCCCAAAGCCTGCGCGGTGATTGCCAGGTTCGCCGGAGAGAGACGGGTGGCACGGAAGTTGTCGTCACCTTTATTCCCGAAAAACCGCTCACAACTGCTCAAGGAGAAACCCATGACTAATCAGGAACCGGCATCCATCCTGTTGATCGACGACCATCCGATGCTGCGTACTGGCGTGAAACAGCTGGTCAGCATGGCACCCGATATCACCGTGGTTGGCGAAGCCAGCAACGGCGAACAGGGCATTGAGCTTGCCGAATCCCTCGATCCCGATCTGATCCTGCTCGATCTGAATATGCCGGGCATGAACGGCCTGGAAACCCTCGACAAGCTGCGGGAAAAATCGCTTTCCGGACGCATCGTCGTCTTTAGCGTGTCGAACCATGAAGAGGATGTGGTCACGGCGCTGAAGCGCGGGGCGGATGGGTATCTGCTGAAGGATATGGAGCCGGAAGACTTGCTTAAGGCGCTACAGCAGGCTGCGGCGGGCGAGATGGTGCTCAGCGAGGCCTTAACGCCGGTCCTGGCCGCCAGCCTGCGGGCAAACCGCGCCACCTCCGACCGTGATGTCAGCCAGCTAACGCCGCGCGAGCGCGATATTCTCAAACTCATTGCCCAGGGGCTGCCGAACAAAATGATCGCCCGCCGCCTGGATATCACCGAAAGCACGGTCAAAGTGCACGTGAAACATATGCTGAAGAAAATGAAATTAAAATCCCGCGTTGAAGCCGCCGTGTGGGTGCATCAGGAACGCATTTTCTAAGGATCACTCCTCCGGCAGCAGCTTCCAGCGCGGGTCGTTGCCAGGTAATGCGACCAGCGGCTGCACCACTGTCAGCACGATCTCATTGGACGAGACGCGCTGGCCTTTCTCATCTTCCACCACTGCCGACAGGTGCCAGCGGTTTGTCGCCGCTTCACTCCCATCCCAGGCAGGCATAATCACGCTCCAGCCGTCGCTGCTATTGCTTTTAGCCGGCGATGTCAGACTCAACGCCTGAGTATCACCCTGCCAGTGGATCTGACGGATGCCATGCGTGCTGCGAACCTGCAGCTTCAGGATCACAGTCTCGCCCCCTTTCAGATCCCACGGCGGCGTGGCCAGCCAGACGGACAGCGTTTTCCGCTGACGGAACTCCATCACCGGCAGGCTATTGCGCTCCGGCGAGTCATAGCGGCTTCCGCGCAGGGAACGCGTGGCGGCGACTTCACTAGCCGAAAGCTGTTTGGCCAGCGGCACGCCAAAGCGGTAGTTGAGCTTCAGCCCGAGGTTATCCTGGCTCTCTCCACTCTCGCCCTGCTTATGCGCGGCGGTCAGCGTGACCAGCGGAACGGGGGTATAATTAAGCCCCAGATTCACTGCCACAGGATTGCGATAGCCGGTTCCGCTGTTGAACAGGTCGACGTTATCGCCAAAGTATTGCTCGAAGCTCACGCTGGTATTCAGATGATGGAACCACGGCAGCCAGGCGTTGGCCGTCACGTCGTATCCGCGCGCCATGCGCTGCTCCTGAACGTCGGAGCGCTCGCGCCAGCTGGCAAAGGGCTGATAATAGTTCGCTGACAGGCGCAGATTTTCCCCCCACGCTTCCGCCCCCAGCCCGGCACGCTGCAGGTTTTCGTCCAGCAGGTTATCGTAAAAGGTGTTGTAGCCCAGCAGCCATTTCCCGGCGACCCAGCGCTGTCCAACTCCGGCATTACTGACCAGGCCATCCGTCTGCTGCGTCAGGCCAAGCTGGCTCCAGCTCAGATAGCGGTTAGTATCATTCCAGGGGATAAACCAGCTCCCGCTGCTGCCGTTAAATTTGCCGTCGTTGTCCACCAGTAAATTCACGCTCGCGTTCCCCCAAGGCGAAAGCCAGGACTCAATCTGCTGGTTCACTTCGCCGCTCACCGCGTCGCGCACCTGACCAAACGCGAACTGCCGCGCCTGCTCGCCGGTGGTGAGGCCGTTATCGGTCATGCTGGCTTCGCCAAACGCTTTGGCCATTTCGGCCAGGTGCTTCTCCCCCTCGCCCGCTGGTGCCGCTATGCCGAGATCGGGCAAACTATCCCCATCATTATCGAAGGGGTTCTGCGCCTGATGCATAAAGGAATTCGGCGCACCGTGAGCGGCTCCAGCCGTAAGAAGGGAGAGTAAAACCAGCGTTCGGAAAGGGGGGGAAACAGTCATCAATGTCGTAAGAAATACCCGGTGCTTACGTAAGAACACCAGGTACCTTAACGCGATTTCTCCGTATTTGCAGCTTTACGGGGAATTTTCCGGAATTTCCTGAAACATTGTTTTGAGCTCCGGCACGCACGAACCGCAGTTGGTTCCGCAGCGTAACTGTGCGCCCAGCATGGAGACGGAATCACAACCTCCGGCAATTGCCTCCCGTATCGCCTTTTCCCCGACGCTGAAACAGCTACAGACAATGCGCCCCGGATCCGCCGCCTTGCCGATGCCCTGCCCGTTCAGCAGCGCATGGCGCGCAGCAGGCGTTGAGGGCGGCGATTGAAAAGCGGCTTCTATCACCGTATGCGCCAGCGCCGGTAGCGCGGTGTCCTCCCAGAAACCCAGCATCAGCTGGCCTTCATGCCAGGCCAGCACGCTGCTACGCTCACCGGTTTGAGCAACCTGAAGCTGCCAGCCCCGGCCGCTGGCGTAATCCATAATCCACGACAGCAGCGGTTTATCGCCCGCCACCGTCAGGCGTGACGCTTTGCGCCACCAGTAAACCGAAGCGGGCATTTCCAGCCGTTCGCGGGAGTAGAGTTCTCCCTGCCAGGCGGGCTGCCAGGGCATGATTCTGACGGCGGTTTGTTTACTCTCCGGCTGGCCCGACACCGGATCGCAGCGCCCTTCCACGAGCGCATTCACCTTTCCCTGGCGGGCAAACTCGGCGTTCCAGTGCATCGGGGCAAAAACCTCTCCTTCACGCTGTCCGTCGCTGACGCGCACTCTTGCCACCATGACGCCGCGCGGCGAGCTGATGCGCGCCAGCTGGTCGTCGCCCAGGGAAAACCGAACAGCGTCTGCGGGGCAAACCTCAACAAACGGCTCGGCTATATGCTGCATCAGTCTGGCCACGTATCCCGTTCGGGTCATGGTGTGCCACTGATCGCGAATGCGCCCGGTGTTGAGAATCAGCGGGTATAATGCGCTGACCGTCGCACCGTGCGACAGAGGGTTAACGATGACGATGTTTCGGCACGGAAAATCCCCCGTCGGCCACTGATAAGGCTCAAGCTGCTGCCACTCCTCACGGGTCAGCGCAGCCAGGTCATGAAGGTTTAGCGCCCGCGCGCCGTCATTTTCAAAGGCCGTCAGCGCCGCATGCTCGCAAAAAATCTCGTGGGGATGTTGCCAGGCAAACGCGTCGCTGTAGCCCAGCTGCTTTGCCACCTGCGCGACGATCCACCAGTCCGGCTTCGCTTCTCCCGGCGCGGGCAGAAACGCGCGCTGGCGCGAGATGCGCCGTTCCGAGTTAGTGACCGTGCCGTCCTTCTCCCCCCAGCCCAGCGCCGGAAAGCGAATATGGGCAAACCGGCCGGTGTCGGTGTCGTTCATCACCTCAGAGACAATCACCAGCGGGCAGCCTGCCAGCGCCTGACACACCGCGTGACTGTCCGGCAGCGAGACGGCAGGGTTGGTGCCCATGATCCACACCGCCTTCACCTCGCCGCGGGCAATGGCGTCAAACAGCTCCACCGCCATCAGCCCCGGGGTTTGCGCAAGCCGTTCCGTTCCCCAGAAACGCGCCACCCGCGAAAGATCGTCCGGCTCAAAGTTCATGTGCGCCGCCAGCTGATTTGCCAGCCCGCCCACTTCCCTTCCGCCCATCGCGTTAGGCTGTCCGGTCAGCGAAAACGGGCCGCAGCCCGGACGGTTAAATTTCCCGCTGGCAAGGTGAACGTTAATGATGGCGCTGCATTTGTCGCTGCCGCTGGAGGACTGGTTGATCCCCATTGTGTAGAGCGTGACGGCCCGGGGCGCCGTCATAAACCAGTCGTAAAAGGTGCCAATATCCTGCGGCAAAAGACCGCAAAATGCCGCCACGCGCTCAACGGGCCACTCATCCGCTCCCTGAATCAGGTTCAGCAGGCCGACAAATAATCCGGCATCACTCCCCGGCGCAAGCGCCAGATGCAGGTCGGCAATATCGCAGGTGGCGGTTCTGCGCGGGTCGATGACCACCACCTTCATCTCCGGATTGGCGTTCCGCGCCTGCACCAGCCGCTGATACAGCACCGGATGCGTCCAGGCCGCATTTGAGCCAACCAGCACCACCAGATCGCTGTTTTCTACATCCTCGTAGCTGCACGGCACGACGTCTTCACCGAAGGCGCGTTTATAGCCGACGACCGCCGACGACATGCAAAGCCGGGAGTTGGTATCAATGTTCGCCGCGCCGATAAACCCTTTCATCAGCTTATTGGCGGCGTAGTAGTCCTCGGTCAGCAACTGCCCGGACGCGTAAAATGCCACCGCCTGCGGCCCATAAGCGTCGATGATGTCCCGCAACCGTTCACCTGCCGTCCCCAGCGCCTGCGCCCAGCCCACCTCAACACCGTCAACAACGGGGTGCAGCAATCGCCCCTGCAGGCCCGTCGTTTCCCCCAGGGCAGCCCCTTTCACGCACAGTCGTCCAGCATTCGCCGGGTGGGTTTCATCCCCCCGAACGCTAACCATTTCATCTTCCACGCGGGCGACCACGCCGCAGCCGACCCCGCAGTAGGGGCACGTTGTCCGGGTTTCAGTCATGAGGCCTCCGCACGCATCACCAGGGCGTCGTTTCCGACCCACACTTTGCCGTCTTCAATTTTTACCGGCCAGGCGCGCACCGCAGGTTCGCCGTTATCCGCCTGACAGCCGTCGCGCAGGCGAATGCGCTGTTTATAGAGCGGGGAGATCACCACCGGCTCCCCCGCCGCATCGCCAAGAATGCCGCGGGAAAGCACGTTCGCGCTGCTGCCGGGCTCCCGATCGTCGAGGGCGTAAACGAACTCACCAAAGCGGAACAGCGCAATCGGCTTACGCCCAAGCCGCGCGCCAATGCCCGCCTGCTCGGGGATGTCGTCGATGCCGCACATTTCCTGCCAGCGCTTATTGTGATCCGCTGCGGCGTCATTCACGGCAGTGCGGAATAGCGCCAGACGGTTCGGATCGTTAAGCGTGGTCTGCCATTCGCACTGGTAGGTTTCCACCACCCGAGCCATCTCCTGCTCCAGCTCATGGGCGATGCCCAGGCTGTCGTTGAGGATCACCTCCCGCAGATAGTCGAGACCGCCTTCCAGGTTATCCATCCAGGTGCTGGTGCGCTGCAGGCGATCCGCCGTGCGGATGTAAAACATCAGGAAACGGTCAACGGTGCGGATCAGCGTTTCATCATCGAGATCGCTGGCGAAGAGATCCGCATGGCGCGGCTTTATGCCGCCGTTGCCGCACAGATAGAGGTTCCAGCCTTTGTCCGTGGCGATGACCCCGACGTCTTTACTCTGCGCCTCGGCGCATTCGCGGGTACAGCCTGAGACGGCCATTTTGATTTTGTGCGGCGCACGCAGGCCCTTGTAGCGGTGCTCCAGCCTGACCGCGAGGCCGGTGGAGTCCTGCACGCCGTAGCGACACCACGTCGACCCGACGCAGGATTTCACCGTGCGCAGGGATTTCCCGTAAGCATGCCCGGTTTCAAACCCGGCCTCCACCAGCGCCTGCCAAATCTCCGGCAGCTGCTCAAGGGTGGCACCGAAGAGGTCGATACGCTGGCCGCCGGTGATTTTGCTGTAAAGGCTGTAGCGTTTCGCAATCTGGCCGATGGCAATCAGCCCGTCGGCGGTCACTTCCCCTGCGGGCATACGCGGCACGATGGAGTAGGTGCCGTCCTTCTGGATGTTGGCAAAATAGCGGTCGTTGGTGTCCTGCAGCGGCAGGTGTGACGGTTTCAGCAGGTATTCATTCCAGCACGAGGCCAGCACCGACCCCACCAGCGGCTTGCAGATCTCACATCCGTGCCCCTGCCCGTAGCGGCTAATCAGCTGTTCGAAAGTGCGAATATGGTTAACGCGCACCAGGTGGTAAATCTCCTGACGCGAGTACGGGAAGTGTTCACAGATATCCTTTTTCACCTCCACGCCCTGCTCGGCAAGCTGGAACTCCATCACCTGCTTCACCAGCGCGCTACACCCGCCGCAGCCGGTTGCCGCTTTGGTGCACTGCTTGATGGCGCCGATGTCGGTCGCGCCGGCGCTCACCGCCTGGCAGATATCGCCTTTGCTGACGTTATGGCAGGAGCAGATTTGCGCGCTTTCCGGCAGCGCCGCCACGCCGAGCGCTTTTGGCGCGCTGCCTGACGATGCGGGTAAAATCAGCGTCTCCGGCTCTTTTGGCAGGGCAACCCCGTTGAGCATCATCTGCACCAGCGTGGCGTATTCGCTGGCATCGCCCACCAGCACGCCGCCCAACAGCGTTTTTCCGTCGTTGCTCACCACCATTTTCTTGTAGATTTGCTGCGGGCCATGCGTCCACTGGTAGCTCAGCGCGCCCGGCGTGCGCCCGTGAGCGTCACCGAACGAGGCCACGTCCACGCCCAGCAGCTTGAGTTTGGTGCTCATATCCGCGCCGGTAAAGGTTTTATCCTCACCCGCCAGCGCGGCGGCGGCCACCCGCGCCATCTGATAGCCGGGCGCGACCAGTCCGAAGATTTTCCCCTCCCACAGCGCGCATTCGCCTATGGCAAGCACGTCCGGATCGGAGGTACGACAGCCGTCGTCAATGCAGACCCCGCCGCGCTCGCCGATAGCCAGCCCGCTGCTGCGCGCCAGCGAGTCCTGGGGACGAATACCCGCAGAAAAGACCACCATGTCCGTTTCCAGCTGTTCGCCGTCGGCGAAGCGCAGCACCAGCCCGCCGTCCGCGATGGCGATCTCCGTCGTCGCTTTACTGGTGTGCACGCCGACCCCCAGCGCCTCGATTTTCTTGCGCAGCATCGCCGCGCCGTCGCCGTCGAGCTGGACCGCCATCAGATTGGGAGCAAACTCCACCACGTGGGTTTCCAGGCCCAGCTGTTTCAGGGCGTTGGCCGCTTCCAGCCCGAGCAACCCACCGCCAATCACCACGCCGCGGCGGGAGCCTGCCGCATGGGCCGCAATCGCGTCCAGATCGTCAAGGGTGCGGTAGACAAAGCAGCCCGGTAAATCGTTGCCCGGTACGGGCGGCACAAACGGGTATGAGCCGGTCGCCAGCACCAGTTTGTCCCAGTGGGTTTCATGTCCGCTGGCGGTGCGCACCACGCGTGCATCGCGATCGATAACGACGATCTGCTGCGACAGGCGCAGCTCAATGCCGTTGTCAGCAAAGAAATCCCCTTCCACCAGCGAGAGCGACTCCGCGCTGCGGCCGCCAAAATATTCCGACAGATGCACGCGGTCATAAGCGGCATAGCGCTCCTCACCAAAGACAACAATCTGATACTGCTGATGCAAATTGCGGCTAACGCAATCTTCGAGAAAATGATGGCCGACCATACCGTGTCCAACCACCACCAAAGTAGGTTTTGTCATAGCGTTCTGTCCTGCAACCTGCGGTTGCGTAGTGAAACGATCGAACAGCCAGTCCGCGTGGGCGGGCGCAGCCGTTGCCAGTAAATCGGTAAATGTCGCCGCGCTCCGGCAGTCGCCCATCAGCAGCACGCCAGCCAGCGCCCCGCGATGAATCAATAAGCGTCGGTAGTGGCGCGTCAGCGGATCCCATGCGCTCCAGACCACGTCGTCCGGCTGTTCCGTGGCGCGACCGGCGGTGAACAGTTCGATTCCCGTCACCTTGAGCCGCATCCCGCTGTCCGTTGGGGCAAAAGACGCTACGGCTTCACCGGCCAGCCGGGCGGCGAGGATATCCGCCTGCGCCAGACAGGGGGCGACCAGGCCAAAGGTCTGGCCATCGATCTCGCAGCATTCGCCAATGGCGCTGACGTTCGCAGCGGAGGTCTGCATCTGCGGGTTAACGACAATGCCGCGGGCGCAGTGGATGCCGCTGGCTTTTGCCAGTGAGATGTTGGGCTGTACCCCTGTCGTCAGCACCACCCGGGTGGCGCTAACCCGCTTACCGTCAGATAACGTCACCGAGTCCGCTGCGATGGACGCAATCCCTGACGACAGCGCGCAGCGTACTCCGCGCTCCGTCAGCGCCTCCTCGAGCAGGAGGCCAGCCTTCCGATCCAGCTGTTGTTCCATCAGCCACGCCCCGCGATGTACCAGCGTGACATTGTCACAACGATTTGCGAGCGCCGCCGCAGCCTCAACGCCGAGCACGCCGCCGCCCAGCACCACCGCCGGGCCCGGGATAGCCTGAATCGCATCGATATCCGCCAGCCGTCGGAAGGTAAACACATGAGACGCGTCGCCGCCGGGGATGGGTGGCACAAAGGGCGTTGAACCGGTGGCAAACACCAGCTCATCCCAGGCCAGCGTGGTTTGTGCTGTACGGACCAGCCGCTTCGCCACATCTACCGCGAGCACCTTTTCCCCCCTTCGCACGGTCACCCCCCGGGCCTCATACCAGGCGTCATCCTGCAGGCGGATCTGCTCTGCCTGTTTTTCCCCGCCCAGCACCGGAGAGAGCAGGATGCGGTTGTACGCGTGTTCAGGCTCATCGCCCAGCACGGTAATCGCGAAGCGACCGGGAGCACGCTCCGTCAGCGAAGCAATCAGCCGCGCTGCTGCCATCCCATTGCCGATAACGATCAGTCGCGTCATGGCTGCCCCGCTACGCCGCTTTGGGCTGTTTTTCATAGAGGAAATGCAGGATCTGCTGGCGCAGATGGTGATAGCGGCTGTCGTCCGCCAGCTGCACCCGGTTACGCGGGCGCGGCAGGTCAACGTTCAGGATCTCCCCAACGGTCGCCGCCGGGCCGTTGGTCATCATCAGCACGCGATCGGAGAGCAGTACCGCCTCGTCCACGTCGTGGGTGATAAGCACAATGGTGGTGTTGAGCGCCTGCTGGATCTGCATCACCGAGTCCTGCAGATGGGCGCGCGTCAGCGCATCCAGCGCGCCGAACGGCTCATCCATCAGCAGCACTTTCGGCTTCATCGCCAGCGCGCGGGCAATCCCGACGCGCTGTTTCATGCCGCCGGAGATCTCTCCCGGGCGCTTATGCATGGCGTGCCCCATCTGCACGCGATCGAGATTGTGTTCAATCCACTCCCGGCGCTCCGCCTTGCTCATGGTGTGACGAAACACGTGATTCACCGCCAGAGCAACGTTGTCGAAGCAGGTGAGCCACGGCAGCAGCGAATGATTCTGAAAGACCACGGCACGCTCCGGCCCTGGCCCGGCAATTTCCCGGTTGTCGCAAATCAGCCCGCCTTCCGTCGGCAGAGTAATGCCGGCGATAAGGTTCAGCAGCGTCGATTTGCCGCAGCCGGAGTGGCCAATCAGGCTCACGGTTTCGCCTTCGTGAATATCAAAAGAGACGTTCTGCAGCGCCAGAAACTCACCGCTGGCGGTGGAAAAACGCTGGCTCACGGCCTGGACCTGAATTATTGGTTTCATCTTCGCTCCTTATTTTTCCTGCCAGCTAAAGCGGCGGGCGATCAGCATCAGCCCCTGCTCCAGCAGTAATCCGACCACGCCAATGATGACGATGGCGATGAGAATGTTTTCGACGTTGAGGTTGTTCCACTCATTCCAGATCCAGAAGCCAATCCCTAAACCTCCGGTCAGCATCTCGGCGGCGACAATCACCAGCCAGGCAATGCCGATGGACAGACGCACCCCGGTCAGCACCGCCGGCAGCACGGCCGGAAAGAGAATGCGGCGCATGATGGTCCACTCAGAGAGCTGCAGCACGCGCGCGACGTTAAGGTAGTCCTGCGGAATGCGGCGTACCCCTTCGGCGGTGTTGATCACCATCGGCCAGATTGAGCAGATAAAAATGGTCCAGCTGGAGGCCGGTTCCGCTTTCTGGAATAGCAGAAGGCCGATAGGCAGCCAGGCCAGCGGGCTGACCGGACGCAACAGCGCGATGAGCGGGCTGAACATGCGCGAGAAAAAGGTGAAGCGACCGATCAGGAAGCCAAGCGGGATCCCGGCGAGTGCGGCCAGACCAAAACCCACCGCCACGCGCTGCAGTGAGGCGAGCACGTTCCAGCCGATCCCCATGTCGTTGGGTCCGTCACGGTAAAACGGATCGGCAAACAACGTTAATGCCGAATCCAGGGTGCTGAGCGGCGTCGGGAATCCTTTACTGTTGATCGCTGCCAGCTGCCAGAGCACGACCAGCAGCCCCAGCCCCAGAAACGCTGGAATGATGCGCTGAAGGATCCCGTTAATCCGGCGCGCGAACGTCGGCGTACGGCGGCGAATCTCTACCGGAGGCAGAATAATCACCTCCCCACTCTCCGGCGTCTCGTGTGATTTCGTCTTTTGCAGATGCTGCATAATCAGGCCCCTTTACGATGAATGGCGAAACGGTTGGCGTATCCTTCCGGGTCGGTACCGTTCCAGACGGTGCCGTCCATCAATGTGCTGCTGCGCAGCGGTGACGCCGGTGCGGTAATGCCCCCCACCGCCGTGGCGGCATCCTGCCAGACCGCCGTCTGGTTAATGCGCTGTGCAATGCCCGCGTAGTCCGGCGCTGATTTAAGCAAGCCCCAGCGGCGGAACTGGGTTAAGAACCACATGCCGTCGGAAAGATACGGATAGCTGACGGCCCCTTCGTTAAAGAAGCGGATCGGGTGGGCGTCCTGCCAGCGCGTGCCCAGACCGTTGTCGTACTCGCCCAGCATCCGCCCGGTGAGGTACTGCTCTTTGGTATTCAGCCACGCACGGCGGGAGAGGATCTGCGCGGTCTCGCGTTTGTTTTCCGGGGAAGCATCAATCCAGCGCGCCGCCTCCAGCACCGCGCTGACCAGCGCCCGTGCGGTGTGAGGGTTTTTCTCTACCCACTCACGACGCGTACCGAGGATTTTTTCCGGATGATCGGCCCAGATGGATTGCGAGGTTGCGGCGGTAAAACCGATGCGGTCGTTGATGGCGCGCGCGTTCCACGGCTCGCCGACGCAAAAGCCGACCATGTTGCCAATGCGCATGTTCATCACCATCTGCGGCGGCGGTACCACCACGGTGCGAACATCGTCGAACGGGTTAATGCCCGCGCTGGCCAGCCAGTAGTAAAGCCACATGGCGTGTGTGCCCGTCGGGAAGGTGTGCGCGAAGGTGTACGTGCCGGGCACCTGCTGCCCAATTAGCTTTTTCAGCCCATCGAGGTCGCGAACCCCCTTCTCCGCCAGGTCGCCTGAGAGGGTAATCGCCTGGCCGTTCTGGTTAAGGGTCATCAGGTTCGCCATCTGCTGCGGCTTACCGGCGATACCCAGCTCCAGCCCGTACAGCAGACCGTAGAGAATGTGTGCGGCATCCAGCTCGCCCGCCACCAGCTTATCGCGCACCGCCGCCCAGCTCGCCTCTTTAGTGGGCACGATGGTGATGCCGTATTTTTTATCAAACCCCTTCAGCGCCGCGATAACCACGGGCGCGCAGTCGGTTAGCGGGATAAACCCGATGCGCACCGTTTCCTGCTCCGGCTTATCCGAGCCTGCCGCCCATGCGGCCTGCATGACACCCGGTAACAGCATTGCGCCACTCGCCAGCATGCTGGCCTGCAAAAACCGTCGTCTCGACAAATCCGCCATGACCACTCCTGAAAAAAAGACAAAAAAAAGCGCCCGACAGTGCAGAAGCACTGCTGGACGCCTTTATCCCGAAGACTAATGCACCGCCGTTGGCGCACCGTCAAAAATGGTTAATCTGATAATGCAAAGCGAATGCCAGGTTTTAACACGCTGTTTTCGCGGTGCTAACAACAATGCTTTCGCCTTCACGCACCTCAATCAGGCACAACATGCCCGCTGATTGTGCAACTACTCCTTTGGGGTTACCTGCCAAAGATTCTTTACCATGAGCAGCGCGCGGGCGATATCTACCATTCTCTGGTTCTTGTCCATCGCCATTTTGCGCAGTGCCGTCCAGGCCTGCTCCTCACTCATATTCTGGTGGGTCATCAGCACGCTTTTCGCTTTATCAATGATTTTGCGCTCTTCAAGCGTATCGCGCAGCGACGCGAGCTGGCGCGAGAGCTGCTCTATCTCGCGCGCCTGCTGGCGCACCAGGGTGAGCAACGGTTTTTCCGGGTAGTGAACAGGCGGCTCGTCATGCTCATCGGCGGGAGGCGCGTACTCGTCGTCACGGTAAATGCGATCGTCCACCGCGACTATCAGATCGGCAATGATCGTCTCCTCCAGCGCGCGCAGATGTTCAAGGCGCGCGGTTTGCAGGGCAAACCAGCTCAGCGCAGTATGGCCATCGTCTGCGGCAGGCTGGCGGGTACAGGCCACGCGTCGCAGCTGCTCCGTTTCACGGTCGGGCTGGCAGTTCAGGGAAAAGGCGGTCTGAGCGTCAGCGGAGCTGTGCGAGAGAAAGATCTCAAAGCAGGCCTGCTGGCCGTCGATGCGGTCAACCAGCCTCTGGCGGGTCACATCATCGAAAAAGCCCTGCGTGAAGCCAATTGCCCCCAGCGCCCGCTCCTGTCCCGCCAGCTCTTTGCCCTGCATCAGGCTATAAAGAGCGACAAAACGCCCGGCGATTTGCGGATCGTCAATGCTGTCATTGAGCTGCGGCACGATACTGAGCAGATGACGAAGCATGCGGGAGTAGTGCTCCATCGCCTGCGGTGCGGTTACCGTTTGCTGAATGACACCATCACGCAGCGCGGGGAGCATTTCCAGGCTTAGCAACGCCCCGCCGATGCGTTCACAAACGGTACTTCCCGGGATCGGAGACTGTGCTTCAAGAATGCCGTAAAGTGCAGCGAGGTTTTCATCCACCAGCGCCCGGCTGGCTTTGCATTCCGGGGCGTAAAGCTTACCCTGTGAGCAGAGCCAGACGTTGGACGCCCCGCGCTCGCACTGTAACATGTGCACCAGCTGACTAATGCCATGCACAAGCACGCCCAGCTGTGCCAGCTTGCTGAGCTGCTCCCGACGCATCATCTTTGCGCGCTGGAGCCATTCGGCAGCACCTGGCGAAATGCCAGCCATTAATGTCATGCTTACTCTCCAGAACAGCGAAACTCGGGATAGTTAAGCAATATTCGTGCCTTTATAAGAACAGGAGTCAACATGCAAAAGATTGTGATCGTCGCCAGCGGTGCGGCCTACGGTAGCGAATCCCTTTTTAACAGCCTGCGTCTGGCCATTGCGCTGCGTGAAAAAGAGAGCGACCTGGCGTTACGCCTCTTTTTAATGTCGGACGCGGTCACCGCCGGGCTGAAGGGGCAGAAACCCGCAGAGGGCTATAACATTCAGCAGATGCTGGAGATCCTGACCGCGCAAAACGTGCCGGTTAAGCTGTGCAAGACCTGCACCGACGGACGCGGCATTACTGGTCTGCCGCTGATTGAGGGTGTAGAAATTGGTACGCTGGTTGAGCTGGCCGAGTGGACGCTGACCGCCGATAAAGTATTAGCTTTTTCATAATAAACCCGTAAAAATATTATTTTCTTATGGACGCGGTTTCAGCATCAAGTTTACCTGCACGGTTGCCGATAGGCATGGAAACAACACAGCAGGTATTTCACTTATGTTCAGATCCATTCGTGCACGCATCATCGTCGCGACGGCAGGCTGTCTGGTCGTCGCCCTTCTCCTGAATACCGTTATCAACTTCCAGGTCACACGCCAGGATAACCAGCAGTCCCAGCGCGATATCCTGACCAGCACCAGCGCCAGCCATAACATGGCGATTGCCGACTGGGTAAAAAGCAAGATGACCGTCATCGCCTCCGCGCAGACCGTTGCGCTGAGTGACGATCCGGTTCCGGTGTTTAAACAGCTTGCCCAGGCGGGTGGATTCACCAACGTCTATGTTGGCTACGCCAGCAAAACGGCAAAATTCTCCGAGCCTGCGGGTGTCCCGGCGGATTATGACCCGACCATTCGCCCCTGGTATCAGCAGGTGGTCAGCACGGATGGCCCGGTTGTCACTGCGCCCTACGTTGACGCCGGAACCGGTAAGCTGGTGGTGACCTTCGCCGTGCCGGTGAAAGAAAATGGCACCCTGAAAGGGGTTGTGGCGGGCGATGTGGCCATGGACAGCGTGGTGGCAAACGTGCGCGGGATCCATCCTACCCCGGCCAGCAGCGGGTTGCTTCTGAACAGCGATGGCAGCGTTATTGCGGCTAACGATCCGGCTTTAACGCTTAAACCGTTTGCTGAAACCATCAAAGGTATCGATTTTGCTGCGCTGAAAAGCGGTAATCCGGTTAACGGAACGCTGAACGACGTAGAGAAAACCTTCGTGGCGACAGCCGTGCCGGGCACGAACTGGCTGCTGGTCGTCGCCCTCGACAGCGGTGACGCCTCCTCCGGTATGCGTTCCCTGCTTAAAGCGTCGGGGATTTCGCTGGTGATCCTGGCGCTGCTGAGCGCGGCCATCGTCCATTTCCTGATTGCCCGCCTGCTGAAGCGTCTGTCTGACATTCGCGACGCGATGCACAACATTGCCAACGGGACCAACGATCTGTCACAGCGTCTGCCGGACAACGGCGAGGACGAAGTCGCGCAGATTGCTCAGGCCTTTAACGCCTTCAGCGATAAGCTCTCGGTGGTGATGGTACAGCTTCGCGATGCCAGTGAATCGGTGAAAAATGCCGCGCAGGAGATTGCCGCAGGTAACCAGGATCTCTCAGGGCGTACCGAGCAGGCGGCGTCCAGCCTGCGCGAAACGGCAAGCGCCGTGGAGCAGATCACCGCCTCCGTGACGCAGTCGAATGAATCGGCAGCCGAAGCGAACGACCAGGCGAGCAAGGCCTCCGCGGCCGCTGCACGCGGTGGCGAGGTGGTATCGCAGGCGATCAGCACCATGCAGTCCATTGAAGTCGCGTCGGCAAAAATTGGCGATATCACCAGCGTGATTGACGGTATTGCTTTCCAGACCAACATTCTGGCGCTGAACGCCTCAGTAGAGGCGGCCCGAGCCGGTGAGCAGGGTCGCGGGTTTGCCGTGGTGGCAGGCGAAGTGCGTAACCTGGCGAGCCGTAGCGCCCAGGCGGCGAAAGAGATCAAATCGCTGATTGATTCCACCACCGACAGCGTGGCAACCGGGTCCCGCTACGTGCATCTGGCAGGGGAAAGCATGGATGAGATCCGCTCCAGCATCGGCAGCGTCTCCGGCATCATGCGCGAAATCTCCATCGCCACCAGCGAGCAGATGAAAGGCATTCACGAGATCAACCACGCGGTGACCCATCTTGACCGCATGGTGCAGCAGAACGCCGAGCTGGTGGTGGAATCCGCCGCCGCCGCGGGCGCCCTGCAGAGCCAGGCGGGCGACCTTGCTGAAACCGCCGGCCATTTCCGCATTTAATGTTCTACCGGCGCGCGTTTAGCGGGGAAAACGCGCGCCAGCGGAAATTTTGAGGAATTTTGTCATTTTTGTTTAATCGTTATGCCATTTTTTGATCAAAATCAGCATCCCATCCCTCCCCCTTTGGTGTTATGCCATGAGTGAATTGTGAACAACATCACGCTCGGATATGGCAGCAGGGAGAGCGTTGTTTAAGACTACGGGGTAAAAAATGGCACTGGTAAAAACAAGTTTGAAACTGTTTGGCGGGGATACGGTAGTGGTGCGTTGCTCAGAACGCTGTCGTATTCATCTGATGAGTTCGAAAGCGCAAAAACAGTCCCAGGCGGATATTCTGACCGTACAGGACGATAAAGCCTGGCTTACCGTGCCGTATACCGGCACGTGGGATGTGCTGATCGACAGCCACAGTCAGTCGCTGGAGCATTCAGTCAGCTACGTGGCAGCATAAAGTCAAACGCCCGGCTCGCCGGGCGTATTATCAGGCAAAACCCGGTCGCAGCGTACCGTTGAGCGGGTTCCCTTCCAGCAGCGCCTTCACTTTCACCACCAGCTCATTCAGACAATCGTCCTTCATGCCGAGGCGGGTCAGCTCCTGATCGAGGGAGAAGAGATACTGCGCGTTGGTGCCGAGCGGCCCGCTGGCGGCGGCAATTAACGGGGCAATCACCTGCGTGCGGGTGTCCGCTTCATACAGCGGATGGCGCGGGTCCATAATAAAGACCAGCGCATTGACGGTGCGGCCGTCGTCCAGTTCCAGCTTGCACCAGCTCGGCATATAGCAGCCGGTGATCATTTCACGCTTCCAGAGCAGCGTGAGCTCCTCTTCCAGCGTGGCGTCCGGTAGGCGATACGCCACGCCCGTGGTGCGTCCGCCCTCTTTCAGTGCAAGCATCCGTCCCGGCTGGCACGCGCTGCCGCGCCCGGCCGTCAGGCGCAGGCAAAATGCCCGATGCCAGCCAGGCAGCGTTCCCGTTGCCGATTCAACAAATTCCAGAGCCGGGTTCCACATCAGTGAACCGTAGCCAAAAATCCATACCGGGCCGTCGTCCGGGCGGCAGGCAAGCGTGGCAGCGAGTGACGCCGCACGTTGTTCAGCCGACCAGAGAAGCGATTCCTCAATAGCACCAAATGCCGTTTTACAATCTGCCTTCATTAAGAAATCACGCGTTAACACTTTCCACCTCCGCCACTGCGTGCTTCCTTGCGACATCTGTAATTCGCCTTCCCGGCATTATGTGCTGGTCATTTTGCCAGCAGTTAAATAACGATAAGCAATTAGCGGACCAGTTGCAATACAACGAAAGTTCAACCGCCTGAAAAGTCAAAATGAAGGCAGCGAATAATTTCACGGCTATTTCTTTTTATGCCATTTATCATCGTCCCCTTTCTCATATTCATGTTTTACTGCGGCCCAGGCGACTTTGTGCGCCGTCTCTTCACGGCTGGCATCATCCCGGCGATCGTCCTTATCTTTGTACTGATCCCAGGCGCTGTTAAACGCCTCTTTGTAGATATCCTGCGCGTGAGCGGGCAGCACGTTTTGTACGTTATCAGGTAATTCGCGTTTCGTTTTATAGGGCATCACTAACCTCTCTTTTGGTTAAAGAGATAAGTGTGGACGACGATACGTCAGGGTGCCACCCGGCATTAATTTATGAATGTATATGAATTATAATTCACTGTTATTTAAGGTGTATTAAATGAAAATATCTCATTATAAGACTCAAACAGAGAAATGATGACAAAGGGTAAAATTAAGTAAAATATAAAGGGTATTTAACAGAGATCTGTTAGTTTAACGACCTCTAAAATCTATCTATAATTACAAGCACCTGCATTGATGGAGAAGCACATGACAGCAACACACGAGGCGGTAAAGACCCGCCACAAGGAGTCGTCACTCATTTTCCCGGTTCTGGCACTGGCTGTGCTGCTCTTCTGGGGAAGCAGTCAGTCACTGCCAGTGGTGGTTGGTATCAATATTCTGGCTCTGGTCGGCATTTTAACCAGCGCATTTAGCGTCGTTCGCCATGCGGACGTGTTAGCCCACCGTCTGGGCGAGCCGTACGGATCGTTAATTCTCAGCCTTTCCGTTGTTATTCTCGAAGTCAGCCTGATTTCCGCGCTTATGGCGACCGGTGATGCCGCGCCGACGCTGATGCGCGACACGCTCTACTCGATCATTATGATTGTAACGGGCGGCCTGGTGGGCTTCTCTTTGTTACTGGGCGGACGCAAATTCGCGACCCAGTATATGAACCTGTTTGGCATTAAACAGTATCTGATTGCACTCTTCCCGCTGGCGATTATCGTGCTGGTCTTCCCGATGGCCCTGCCGGGTGCGAACTTCTCCACTGGGCAGGCGCTGCTGGTCGCACTGATTTCCGCCGCCATGTACGGCGTGTTCCTGTTGATACAGACTAAAACGCACCAGAGCCTGTTTGTGTATGAGCATGAAGACGATGGCGACGACGATGACCCACACCACGGTAAACCGTCGGCCCACAGCAGCACGTGGCATACGGTTTGGCTGATCGTGCATCTGATTGCGGTGATTGCCGTCACCAAGATGAACGCTAACCCGCTGGAGACACTGTTAACCGAGCTGAACGCGCCTGTGGCGTTTACCGGCTTCCTGGTAGCGCTGCTGATTCTCTCGCCTGAAGGGCTCGGCGCGCTGAAAGCGGTGTTGAATAATCAGGTGCAGCGTGCAATGAACCTGTTTTTCGGCTCTGTACTGGCGACGATTTCACTCACCGTACCGGTGGTGACGCTGATTGCCTTTATGACCGGCAACGAACTGCAGTTTGCGCTGGGCGCGCCGGAAATGATCGTGATGGTGGCATCATTGCTGCTGTGCCAGATTTCATTCTCCACGGGACGCACCAACGTGCTGAACGGCGCGGCGCATATGGCCTTGTTTATTGCGTATCTGATGACGATATTTGCGTAGCCTTTTTGCCGGGTGGCGCTGCGCTTACCCGGTCTACAAAACCCGTAGGCCCGCGCAAGCGTAGCGCCGCCGGGCAAATAAAAAACCCGCCGAAGCGGGTTTTTTATTATTTGCTGGTATCCAGCTCGTCAAAGTTCTTCACCAGATCGTCAATCGCTTTGATCTGTTTCAGGAACGGCTCCAGCTTGTCCAGCGGCAGCGCGGATGGACCGTCGCATTTCGCGTTGTCCGGATCCGGGTGCGCTTCAATGAACAGGCCTGCCAGGCCGGTCGCCATACCGGCGCGCGCCAGTTCAGTCACCTGTGCACGACGGCCGCCAGACGCAGCGCCAAACGGGTCGCGGCACTGCAGCGCGTGGGTCACGTCGAAAATAACCGGAGACTGGTTAGAGACGTTCTTCATCACGCTGAAGCCGAGCATATCCACAACCAGGTTGTCGTAACCGAAGTTAGCACCACGGTCGCACAGAATAATTTTGTCGTTGCCGCCTTCGATAAATTTATCGACGATATTACCCATCTGGCCTGGGCTCACGAACTGCGGTTTTTTCACGTTGATCACCGCGCCCGTTTTCGCCATCGCTTCAACCAGGTCAGTCTGGCGAGCCAGGAACGCCGGGAGCTGAATCACGTCAACCACGTCAGCCACAGGCTGCGCCTGAGAGGCTTCATGCACGTCGGTGATCACTTTCACGCCAAACGTCTGTTTCAGTTCCTGGAAGATTTTCATCCCCTCTTCCAGGCCCGGGCCACGGTAAGAGTGAATGGAGGAGCGGTTGGCTTTGTCAAAAGAGGCTTTAAACACGTACGGAATGCCCAGCTTCTGGGTCACGGTCACGTAGTGTTCGCAGATACGCATGGCGAGATCGCGGGATTCCAGCACGTTCATACCGCCAAACAGCACGAACGGCAGGTCGTTTGCTACCTTGATATCACCAATGCTAACCACTTTTTGTTTCATAGGATCGCCTTATTCAGGTGTGAATCGGAATTAAGATTAATGCAGTGTAATTTGTTTGTGCGAGATCGCGTTGATCTGCGCGCGGATCATTTCGCTGATCGGATCTTCCGGACACTGCTCGACGAAATAGTTCAGGTCGTTCAGCGCCACGTGCTCGCAGTCAAGCTGGGCATAAATCAGCCCACGGTCGCGAATTTCGTACGGATCTTCCGGATTAAACTGCAGCAGCACTTCGCTGGCACGTAAGGCCAGCTCCATCTGACGCTCTTCCATCAGGGCGGATTTCAGCGTATCCAGCAGCTTGCGGATGACTTCTGCGTTGTCGGCTTCGTCGAGATCTTCATTAAAGAGCTCGGCCACCGGGCTGATATTGCCTTTCAACCAGACATCCAGCGTATGCTCATCCAGCGTGTCGCCGTTAAACGGATTAATGAGCCACATCTCACCGTCCAGCCACTCTGCACGCAGGATCATCTGCGTCGGGAAAATGACCGGCACCAGTGGAATATCCAGACGGTGCGCGACCCACAGCAAAATAGAGCCCAGCGCAACCGCGCTACCCTGACGATTTTTTAAGACCTGGTCCAGCCATAATGCGTCAGACAGGCGGTACACGCCACGCGTGTCGCAGAAACCCCATTCGCCGTAGAAAAGCTCAAGCAGCTTCTCCAGCTGCCAGTCCTGCGGACGCGCCTGATTGATCTCTTCGCGCGCCAGGCTAACCAGGCTTTCCAGCTCATCGTAGACATACTGCGACGTAAAATCGTCGCGGATCATCTCCGAAATCAGGATCATGCCATCGCAAAGCGGCACTTTATTAAATTCGAAATCGGCTAAGGACCTCATGACTTACCCCAGTAACGCCTGAGCGTACAATGACGCTCAGGCGCGATAAAACTCAAAACGATGTAGATGATAACGCCAAACTGCGTTTCAGTCAGCCTTACGCCTTTATCAGTAAATGGCAGATATCCGGATCTCAAGACCACTGCCCCAGCGTCAGGCGTTCGTTGCCGCCGTAGTCGCGGCAGGTTTCGACAGCGGCATAACCTGCTTGCGTAAACAGTGCCCGCACGGCTTCTCCTTGCGTCCAGCCATGCTCCACGAGCAGCCAGCCGCCGGAAAGTAAATGTTCCCGTGACGTTGTCACAATGTGATCAAGATCGGCTAATCCCGCGTTGGCGGCCACGAGCGCCGTGAGCGGTTCGAAGCGAACATCACCCTGCGCAAGGTGCGGGTCGTGTTCGTCGATGTAAGGAGGATTGCTGACAATCATCGCAAATGAACGATTCTCCAGCGCGGCAAACCAGCTGCTTTGCAGCACCGTCACGTTGCTGAGCCCGAGACGTTCCACGTTACGCTGCGCCAGCGCCACCGCATCGGACATCACATCCACCGCCGTCACCGCGCAGTCGGGCCGCTCGGTGGCGAGCGCCAACGCGATAGCACCTGTTCCCGTCCCGAGATCGAGAATGCTGCAGGCCGCCGCCGGCAAACGCGCCAGCGCCTGCTCAACCAGACACTCGGTGTCGGGACGCGGGATCAGGGTTGCTGCAGAGACGAACAAGGGTAACGACCAGAACTCGCGCTCGCCGACCAGATGCGCCACCGGCTCACCGGTTTTACGGCGGGCGAGCAGCGCTGCGAGTTGCACTTCCTGCTCAGCGGTCAGTTCGGTTTCGCCGAAGGCCAGCAGATACGTGCGGGCTTTGCCCGTCACGTGCTGCAGCAAAATTTCGGCATCGCGCTTAGGGCTTTCACTTTCTGAAAGCTCATCGGTGGCCTGGCGTAACCAGCGCTGGAAATCCATTATTCCTGCTCGGACAGTGCCGCCAGCTGGTCAGCCTGGTATTCCTGCACGATAGGCTCAATCAGCATATCCAGCTTCCCTTCCATCACCTCGTCCAGACGGTACAGCGTCAGGTTGATGCGGTGGTCGGTCACGCGGCCCTGCGGGAAGTTGTAGGTGCGGTTACGGTCGCTGCGATCGCCGCTCCCCAGCAGGTTACGACGCGTAGATGCTTCCGCCTGCTGGCGTTTCGCCATTTCTGCCGCGTGAATACGTGCACCTAGCACGGAAAGCGCTTTGGCTTTGTTTTTGTGCTGCGAACGCTCGTCCTGACATTCGACGACGATGCCGGTTGGCAGGTGGGTAATACGGATGGCGGAGTCGGTGGTGTTAACGTGCTGACCACCCGCGCCAGAGGAGCGGAAAGTATCAATACGCAGGTCCGCCGGGTTGATGTCCGGCAGTTCCGCTTCCGGCAGCTCCGGCATCACCGCCACCGTACAGGCTGACGTATGAATGCGTCCCTGAGATTCGGTGGCCGGCACGCGCTGCACGCGATGGCCGCCGGATTCAAACTTAAGGCGACCGTACACACCGTCGCCGCTGATCTTAGCGATAACCTCTTTGTAGCCACCATGTTCGCCTTCGTTGGCGCTCATGATCTCCACGCGCCAGCGACGCGATTCGGCGTAGCGGCTGTACATGCGGAACAGATCCCCGGCAAACAGGGCCGCTTCGTCACCGCCGGTACCGGCGCGAACTTCCACAAACGCGTTACGCTCATCGTCCGGATCTTTCGGCAGCAGAAGTACCTGAAGCTGCTGCTCCATCTCTTCAGAACGCGCTTTCGCATCCTGTAACTCTTCCTGCGCCATCTCGCGCATTTCAGGATCGTCGAGCATCATCTGCGCGGTTTCGATATCTTCCTGAACCTGTCGCCAGTCGGTAAAGCATTTAGAAACATCACTTAACTGCGCGTATTCACGTGAGAGTGCGCGAAAACGTTCCTGGTCCGCAATGGTCCCGGCATCCCCGAGCAGCGCCTGTACTTCTTCATGGCGCTCTTGCAGAGCTTCCAGTTTAGCGACGATAGAAGGCTTCATAGGCGTAAGTGCACCTTGTCTTAGAAAATGGGTATAGGGCGCTATTCCAGCCCGAGGCTGTTGCGCAGAATAGTCAGGCGTTCATCATCCCCGTCACGGGCAGCCTGCTGAAGAGATTTGGTTGGTGCATGGATCAGGCGGTTGGTCAGTTTCCACGCCAGATCCTGCATAATCGCATTTGCGTCGCCACCCTGTTCAAGGGCCGCTAACGCTTTAGCAGTCAGGTCATCACGCACCTGCTCCGCCTGCCCGCGGTACTCGCGGATGGTCTCGCTGACGCTTTGCGCGCGCAGCCAGGCCATAAACTCACTGGTTTCCTGCTCGACAATGGTTTCCGCCTGAACCGCCGCCGCTTTACGCTGAGCGAGGTTGTGCGAAATGATGCTTTGCAGGTCATCCACGCTGTAAAGGTAGGCGTTAGGCAGCTTGCCTACTTCTGGCTCCACATCGCGCGGAACGGCGATATCCACCAGCAGCATCGGCTGATTACGGCGGGACTTCAGCGCACGCTCAACCATCCCTTTACCGATGATCGGCAGCGGGCTGGCGGTAGAGCTGATAATAATGTCCGCCTCTTTCAGGCGTTCATCGATGTCGCTCAGGGCAACCACCTCTGCACCCACTTCATCCGCCAGCACCTGCGCGCGTTCGCGGGTGCGGTTAGCGATAATCATCTTTTTCACTTTATGCTCGCGCAGATGGCGCGCCACAAGTTCGATGGTTTCGCCCGCACCCACCAGCATCACGGTGACGGTTGAGAGGGATTCAAAGATTTGGCGTGCAAGGGTGCAGGCCGCGAAAGCAACAGAAACCGCACTGGCACCAATGTCGGTTTCGGTTCGCACACGCTTCGCCACGGAGAAAGACTTCTGGAACATGCGCTCCAGCTCGCTGGCCTTCAGGTGCCCTTTTTGCGAATCCGCAAACGCTTTTTTCACCTGACCCAGAATTTGTGGCTCGCCCAGTACCAGCGAATCCAGCCCGCTGGCGACGCGCATCAGATGGCTGACGGCATCGTTGTCCTGATGCCAGTACAGGCTGTTGCGCAGCTCGTCTTCATTGAGATTGTGGTAGTCGCATAACCAGCGGATCAGCGCTTCATGCAGGTTATCCTGCTCTTCCACGCTTAAATACAGCTCGGTACGGTTGCACGTCGAGAGCACCACGCCACCCTGCACCATCGGCTGTGCAAGCAGGCTGTCCAGCGCCAGGTCAAGCGTATCCGGCGAAAACGTA
The DNA here is from genome assembly GCF_004402045.1 of Lelliottia nimipressuralis. Classification (GTDB taxonomy): domain Bacteria; phylum Pseudomonadota; class Gammaproteobacteria; order Enterobacterales; family Enterobacteriaceae; genus Enterobacter; species Enterobacter chinensis. Next base: position 1,032,853 of record NZ_SOMG01000030.1, read on the forward strand.
ACGCGTTCTCGCAGCGAAACCGGGGCCGTTTTGTGGTTGATGCCGAGTGCTAATAGGGTCATGTTGAGCGGGAGTAGTACCAGCGTTAATAAGGTTAGCAGAACGCATCATACAGGATGCGCGAGATCAATAAAAGAGACTGCCCCCTTTCGGAGTAATAGCTTACGCCACGCTTTGAGATAATTTGAACGTAGACGGTAGCCCCCTTCGACGCTAGCATTAACAGTTATAACTGCAACGTATCTCAAGGATTTGTCCTCATTATGACCCGACTGATTCGCCTGCTGCCGCTGGCGGCACTGGTTCTGACCGCATGTACCGTCACCCAACCAAAAGGCCCGGGCAAAAGCCCTGATTCACCGCAGTGGCGTCAGCACCAGCAGGACGTCCGTAATTTGAGCCAGTACCAGACCCGTGGCGCCTTCGCCTATCTCTCTGACGAACAAAAGGTTTATGCGCGCTTCTTCTGGCAGCAGACGGGCCAGGACAACTATCGCCTGCTGCTGCTGAACCCACTGGGCAGCACCGAACTGGAGCTTATCGCGAAACCGGGCGAAGCGCAGATCACCGATAACAAAGGCCAGCACTACACCGCAACCGACGCCGAAGAGATGATTGGCAAGCTGACCGGGATGCCTATCCCGCTCAACAGCCTGCGCCAGTGGATCCTTGGCCTGCCGGGTGAAGCAACTGACTACACGCTTGACGAGCAATACCATTTGAGCCAGATGAGCTACACCCAGAACGGCAAAACCTGGAAAGTGGTGTACAACGACTATGACAGTAAGAGTAAACCGTCGCTGCCATCAAATATGGAACTGACCCAGGGCAGCCAGCGCATCAAGCTGAAAATGGACAACTGGATCGTTAAATGATGACCCACTGGCCCTCTCCGGCAAAACTGAACCTGTTTTTATATATTACTGGCCAGCGTGCTGACGGCTACCACACCCTGCAGACGCTGTTTCAGTTTATTGACTATGGCGACACGATCTCCATCGAACTGCGCCAGGATGGGCAGATTTGCCTCCTGACGCCGGTCGAAGGCGTAGCGCATGAAGACAACCTGATCGTGCGCGCTGCGCGCCTGCTGATGAAAGCCGCGGCCGACGCCGGACGATTGCCGGCAGGGAGCGGTGCTGACATCCGCATTGAGAAACGTTTGCCAATGGGCGGCGGGCTGGGCGGTGGCTCTTCTAACGCCGCCACGGTGCTGGTTGCCCTGAACCACCTCTGGGGTTGCGGACTGTCGCAGGACGAGCTGGCAGCCTTAGGCTTGACGCTGGGCGCGGATGTCCCGGTATTTGTTCGCGGTCATGCGGCCTTTGCCGAGGGCGTGGGTGAGATCCTCTCCCCGGTTGAACCGCCGGAAAAATGGTATCTGGTGGCCCACCCTGGCGTGAGCATTCCGACCCCGGTCATCTTTAAAGATCCAGACCTCAAAAGAAATACCCCGGTTCGGTCAATAGAAACGTTATTAAATTGTGAATTCAGCAACGATTGCGAGGATATCGCAAGAAAACGTTTTCGCGAGGTTGATGCGGTGCTTTCCTGGCTGTTAGAATACGCGCCGTCGCGCCTGACTGGTACAGGGGCCTGTGTCTTTGCTGAATTTGACACCGAATCCGCCGCTCGTCAGGTGCTTGAGCAAGCGCCGGTTTGGCTGCATGGTTTTGTAGCGCGTGGGATGAACACCTCCCCCCTGCAGCACGCCATTCTGGCGCAGACTGAGTTTCGGTGACAACGTCACCCTGTTCCAGACGTTGCATCGCGCTCTTTAATACACCGCCTGGATAGCATTTGCCTGGCCCGCACAGTTTGCGGCGAACGCTATCCACCACTGGACGCATGCCTGAGGTTCTTCTCGTGCCTGATATGAAGCTTTTTGCTGGTAACGCCACCCCGGAACTAGCACAACGTATTGCCAACCGCCTGTACACTTCCCTCGGCGACGCCGCCGTAGGTCGCTTTAGCGACGGCGAAGTCAGCGTACAAATCAACGAAAATGTACGCGGTGGTGATATTTTCATCATCCAGTCCACCTGTGCTCCAACAAACGACAACCTGATGGAACTGGTTGTTATGGTCGACGCCCTGCGTCGTGCTTCAGCAGGCCGTATCACTGCTGTTATTCCTTACTTCGGCTATGCCCGTCAGGACCGTCGCGTTCGTTCCGCGCGTGTGCCAATCACCGCTAAAGTTGTCGCTGACTTCCTGTCCAGCGTCGGCGTTGACCGCGTTCTGACCGTTGACCTGCACGCAGAGCAGATCCAGGGCTTCTTCGACGTCCCGGTTGATAACGTATTCGGCAGCCCAATCCTGCTGGAAGACATGCTGCAGCTGAACCTGGATAACCCAATCGTGGTTTCTCCGGACATCGGCGGCGTGGTACGTGCTCGTGCTATCGCTAAGCTGCTGAACGATACCGACATGGCGATCATCGACAAACGTCGTCCGCGCGCTAACGTTTCTCAGGTGATGCACATCATCGGTGACGTTGCTGGCCGTGACTGCGTGCTGGTTGACGACATGATCGATACCGGTGGTACGCTGTGTAAAGCCGCTGAAGCGCTGAAAGAGCGTGGTGCCAAGCGCGTGTTCGCTTACGCGACCCACCCGATCTTCTCCGGCAATGCGGTAAACAACCTGCGCAACTCCGTTATTGACGAAGTTGTGGTGTGCGATACCATCCCACTGAGCGACGAGATCAAGGCACTGCCAAACGTACGTACTCTGACTCTGTCCGGGATGCTGGCCGAAGCGATTCGTCGTATCAGCAACGAAGAATCCATCTCTGCAATGTTCGAACACTAATCGAATACGGCCAAAAAACCCGCTGCGGCGGGTTTTTTTGTCTCTGGGTTTTATTTGTATGATTAATGCCTCCTTCACCTGCCATTGATATGACAGATGATGCGCATACGGATGATAGATAATTGTGAAAAACGTAACTTCCTCACATGTTCTGCCCTTTCGCGCCCTCATCGACGCCTGCTGGAAAGAGAAATACACCTCATCACGCTTTGTACGTGACCTGATTGCCGGGATCACCGTCGGCATTATCGCCATCCCGCTGGCAATGGCGCTGGCGATTGGCAGCGGCGTTGCGCCGCAGTACGGTCTGTACACCTCGGCTGTCGCCGGGATAGTCATCGCCCTGACCGGCGGTTCACGCTTTAGCGTCTCCGGCCCGACCGCCGCTTTTGTGGTGATCCTCTACCCCGTTTCGCAACAGTTTGGGCTGGCGGGCCTGTTGGTCGCCACCCTGATGTCCGGGGTCTTTTTAATTCTGTTTGGCCTGGCCCGTTTTGGCCGCCTGATTGAGTACATACCCCTTTCCGTCACGCTGGGGTTCACATCCGGGATCGGTATCACCATCGGGACAATGCAAATCAAGGATTTCCTCGGCCTGCAAATGGCTCACGTCCCTGAACACTATCTGCAAAAAGTGGGCGCGCTGTTTATGGCGCTGCCGACTGCAAACTTGGGCGACGCCGCCATCGGGATTGTGACGCTGGGTACGCTGATCGTCTGGCCTCGTCTGGGCATTCGTCTGCCGGGCCATCTGCCCGCGCTACTGCTGGGCTGCGCGGTGATGGCTATCGTGAATATGTTTGGTGGTCATGTCGCGACTATCGGCTCGCAGTTCCACTATGTTCTGGCGGACGGTTCACAGGGCAGCGGCATTCCGCAACTGTTACCGCAGCTGGTGCTGCCGTGGGACATGCCCGGTTCCAGCTTTACCCTCAGCTGGGACTCCCTGCGTGCTCTGCTTCCTGCCGCGTTCTCTATGGCGATGCTGGGGGCGATTGAATCCCTGCTCTGCGCCGTGGTGCTTGACGGCATGACCGGCACCAAACATAAAGCCAACGGCGAGCTGGTCGGCCAGGGCTTAGGCAACCTCATCGCACCGTTTTTTGGCGGTATTACGGCCACGGCGGCTATCGCCCGTTCTGCAGCGAACGTGCGCGCCGGGGCAACCTCACCGGTTTCTGCGGTTATCCACTCCGTGCTGGTGATCCTCGCCCTGCTGATCCTCGCTCCGCTGCTCTCCTGGCTGCCGCTCTCCGCCATGGCCGCCCTGCTGCTGATGGTGGCCTGGAACATGAGCGAGGCGCATAAGGTAGTGAACCTGCTGCGTCGCGCCCCGAAAGACGACATCATCGTGATGCTGATCTGTATGTCGCTGACCGTGCTGTTCGATATGGTCATCGCCATCAGCGTCGGGATCGTGCTGGCTTCCCTGCTGTTTATGCGACGCATTGCGCAGATGACGCGCCTCTCCCCGGTTAACGTGGAGGTGCCTGATGATGTGCTGGTGCTGCGCGTAATTGGCCCGCTGTTCTTCGCCGCGGCGGAAGGCCTGTTCAGCGATCTGGAGTCCCGCATGGCGGGCAAACGGATTGTGGTACTGAAATGGGATGCCGTACCGGTGCTGGATGCCGGCGGGCTGGATGCCTTCCAGCGCTTCGTGAAACGTCTGCCGGAAGGCTGCGAGCTGCGGGTGAGTAACCTGGAGTTCCAGCCCCTGCGCACCATGGCGCGCGCAGGCGTGCAGCCCATCCCTGGCCGACTCTCCTTCTACCCTAACCGGGATGCCGCGCTAGCGGACCTGTGAGCCACCTGATGCAGAGAAACGTCTCTGCATCATCACTCCGATAGCCTGCTGGAGCCACCCAAGCACGGCAGGCGTCATCCATGTTCCCTTCATTAGATGAGGCTCCTGCTGCATGGCCACGCGAAACTTTTGCTGGGTCTCCGGGTTCGTACCCGCGTACGACTGGAACAACGCCAGCCAGTTTTCGGCAAGCTCTTGCGCCTCTTCAGAGGCGGGGTCGAGATGTTCCCGCTGCGCCTGGTGCACTTTTGCCACCAGCGGCGGCCACTCCATCATGCGGTCAAAGTAGTGTTTCCGGGTAAAAGCCATCTCTTCGGCAGAGAGATATTTCTCCCAGATAATAAGCTTCGATTCGGCAAACGCCCGCGTAATGTAATCGGTCATCTCCGGCGTAATGCCGGTCTGTACCTGCATCTGTGGCTCAACGCTGTGCATTTCGTTCAGCCGGGTGAGAAACTCCGGCTTACCCGCCGTGTCCTGCTCCAGGCGTTCCATCCAGCGCGTTGCCAGGTCCATCGCCCGGGCGTCCGTCACGGGTATGTGTTGTTCCAGCAGCATGCTGGCCTCTGCAACCAGCCCTGACCAGATAGCCGCCAGCGCATCCTTCTGCACCGCAAACGGCAGCTGCTGTAACTCTTTTTTGCTAAACCAGCGATCGTACATATTCATCAACTCCAGAGTCTGTAGCCAGGATTCCAGATCGGGAGTCTCATCAGCGGCAAGCCCGGTGCGTAAGTCCATCAGCCGGTCGCGCAGCGTGTTTATGCTGCGCAGCTGTTTATCCAGCAGGCTGATTTGCGCATCGAGGAGTTCCGTTAACGACAGCGACTCCTGTTCCAGAAAATCCCTGATCTCAGCAAGTTCCAGCCCCGCTTTTGCCAGCGCCTGGATCATGTGCAGACGCTGAACATCCGCCAGGTTGTAAAGCCGGTAACCTGCCGCGCTTCTGGCAGAAGGCAGCAACAACCCTGTTTGCTCATAGTGATGCAATGTTCGCACGGTGATACCGGCCCTTTTCGCCAGCTCACCCACCTGAATCAACATAACTGCTCCTTTTACTTTGCCAGTGCCGTCACTCTGGAGCCTTACGTTACGTGAGGGTCAACCCTTGATGCAAAAAAAACGACTCCCTCGGGAGCCGTTTCGGTGTTTCTTATCGTAGCACTAGCTGTGTTTATGCTGGTCGCGACGACAGCGTTTATCGTAGTGGCGCACCCACCAGTATTTGTCACACACTTCCTCATGGCCGCTGACGCGCGCCCCGGCGAGCCACAGCACCGCCCCAATGAAGATGCTTAATATCGCGCCATGTGCGAAGTATTGCGGGAGATCAAGCTGCGGCAATTGGTTTAAAATTGAATAACCCACGCCGGCTACCATCACGAACAGCCCCAACCCCATGAGCACGTTACCGAGTAACGAAGCGTTTTTGCGTTTCATGTGTCACCTCCGGAACTTTGGGTTGTCAGGGGAAAAGCCCCTAATCCTTGTGTGTAAAGTATAGACAACGCCCCTTTTATGAGTTGCGTGAATGATCACAATTACAGATAACTCCCAAACAAAAGTTTACAAATAAGACTTTGAACAGCTTGAAATTCTAATTGTTCAAATAAGAAATTATTCGTATTTCACTGCGAAGATCGCAGAATTTTGTCAAGCGGCGCGCCAGACAGTAAACTACGCGCCAGATCTGGAACCCATTAGGAATTAAATCGTGACGATTAAACTGATTGTCGGCCTCGCCAACCCTGGCGCAGAGTATGCGGCCACCCGCCACAACGCCGGGGCATGGTATGTCGATCTGCTGGCCGAGCGGTTACGTGCTCCTCTGCGTGAAGAACCTAAATTCTTCGGGTATACCTCACGTATCAACCTTGCAGGCGCGGATGTTCGCTTACTGGTGCCCACCACGTTTATGAACCTGAGCGGTAAAGCGGTGGCGGCGATGGCGACGTTTTATCGCATTAATCCGGATGAAATTCTGGTGGCCCACGATGAGCTGGATCTCCCGCCTGGCGTGGCAAAATTCAAACTGGGCGGCGGGCACGGCGGCCACAACGGTCTTAAAGACATCATCAGCAAGCTGGGCAATAACCCGAATTTTCACCGTTTGCGCGTAGGAATCGGCCATCCGGGCGATAAAAACAAAGTTGTCGGTTTTGTTCTGGGTAAACCCCCGATTTCTGAGCAGAAACTGATTGACGAGGCGGTAGACGAAGCGGCGCGCTGCACCGAAATCTGGCTGAAAGATGGGTTAACCAAGGCGACAAACCGCTTGCACGCTTTCAAAGCGCAATAATCCGCCCGATACGGCTTTTTTACCGCGCGTCATGCGGGTTACGTGTATAATAGGCGTAGTTATTTACTTTTCATCAGTCGGTTATCGTTAACGGATTGATTATCAAGATATTAAGGTGATTTAGAAATGGGATTCAAATGCGGTATCGTCGGTCTGCCAAACGTGGGCAAATCCACCCTGTTTAACGCGCTTACCAAAGCGGGTATCGAAGCGGCGAACTTCCCGTTCTGTACCATCGAACCTAACACCGGCGTTGTGCCAATGCCGGATCCGCGTCTGGACCAGCTCGCGGAAATCGTGAAGCCGCAGCGTATTCTGCCGACCACCATGGAGTTCGTGGACATCGCGGGCCTGGTAAAAGGCGCATCCAAAGGTGAAGGTCTGGGCAACCAGTTCCTGACCAACATTCGTGAAACCGAAGCGATCGGTCACGTTGTGCGCTGCTTCGAGAACGACAACATCATCCACGTAAACAACAAAGTGGATCCGGCCGACGACATCGACGTCATCAATACCGAGCTGGCGCTCTCTGACCTCGACACCTGCGAACGCGCCATTCACCGCGTGCAGAAGAAAGCCAAAGGCGGCGACAAAGACGCGAAAGCGGAACTGGCTGCGCTGGAAAAATGTCTGCCACAGCTGGAAAACGCGGGCATGCTGCGCGCGCTGAAAAACCTGACTGAAGAAGACAAAGCGGCAATCAAATACCTGAGCTTCCTGACCCTGAAGCCAACCATGTACATCGCCAACGTTAACGAAGACGGTTTCGAGAACAACCCGTACCTCGACAAAGTGCGTGAAATCGCAGCGGCTGAAGGTTCTGTGGTTGTTGCCGTGTGCGCTGCCGTTGAATCTGATATCGCCGAGCTGGACGATGCCGACCGTGAAGAGTTCATGGCCGAGCTGGGTCTGGAAGAGCCGGGCCTGAACCGCGTGATCCGCGCAGGCTATGAGCTGCTGAACCTGCAGACCTACTTCACCGCTGGCGTGAAAGAAGTGCGTGCGTGGACCATCCCTGTAGGCGCAACTGCACCTCAGGCGGCTGGTAAAATCCACACCGACTTCGAGAAAGGCTTTATTCGTGCGCAGACTATCGCGTTTGAAGACTTCATCACCTACAAGGGTGAGCAAGGCGCGAAAGAAGCAGGCAAGATGCGTGCGGAAGGGAAAGATTATATCGTTAAAGATGGTGACGTAATGAACTTCCTGTTTAACGTCTGATTCGTCTTGAACGAAAAAAATCCACGCCCTGGCGTGGATTTTTTTATTGCGGCGTCAAAACACATTGTCTAAGAGATCTGTCTTCATACTGGGTTCAAAGGGAATGATTTCGGCGGTCGCAAGCTTTAACGCCTGAAAAGGATCCTCGCGTAAGCGCTCTTCAAGAGAAGCAAGACTCTCGCATTTAGCGAGAATGACTCCACCGTTTCTTGGGATCCGTCTCCCGGAAGCCAGAAATATCCCCTCTGCATACCCCTTTTTTAGCCACTCAACATGAGCAGATATCGCTGCATCAACCTCGTCAAGGGGTTTTATATAGGTCAATATGACAATGTAAACCGTGCTCATCCTTTGCCTCTTAGCTCTGTTTTTAAACCGCTTGTTGGAACTGCTGATACAGTCCCTCTTTTGCCACCGTTTATTGTTATTATTTTTTGGGCGCATGTGATCTTAATACGCAGGGCCCGATCGAGACAACGCGTTACGCTTCATCTCTCAGGAATAAAACCAATCATGCCAGCCGTTTTGCTTTTCCGCATAGCTACAGACCACAACCACTTCCTTTGACAGGTTGAAAGTTAAGTAATAGAAAAATGCGCCTTCAGGAGGTGCAGACCAAAATAGTTTTTCGCCCTGCGCATTGAAGATGGTCAAAACGGTTGGTAGTGGCTTTGGCTCGCTTAACGCAAAGACTAACTGGCGTGTTGAGTCGACCATTGCGAGATCTGAGCAAGATATATTTAAGCGTACATTTTTTGTACAGCACATCCATTCGAGCACGCTATTTTCTTTAATAAACCTGAAGTCAGCGATCATCTTCACTCTTAATAAATATTTTCATTAGGATGATTCAACACTTATGTAGAAAATTTAGTATATAGCATAAACATTATGTTGTTACTATATATCCTAACAATATAATTTTATATCTGGCAGGCTGACTTTCCCCCTCCGCCAACACAATATGCAAAGTGTCATCTGGTAATAAATGACGAAAAACATAAATATCCAGATCATTATTTTTATAAGAAGGTTTAAGATCATCTTGATATGTTATAACTTTAATCTCCGAAATATTATATAAAACTTCACTTATCAAATCGTTCTGGAGATTCCAAAGAGGTTTGGCGTCTTTATTTTGGAAAATAATATCGCTATTTAATTGTGGGATAAAGATCTTATCTGAATAATCATAAAAATCATCATCCTTTCCGTCATAGATGATTTTACCCGGTCTGTAATTATAACTTTTTAGTAGAATAGGCTTCATATTCCTAATCATGGACCATAAAAATGCATCAGTTTGTTAAGATCATCTAAATCTTGTGCGGTTGGCTTATTTTGCTCCATTTTATCATATTCATACATTATTCCTTTCATAGGAATACCAGATTCATGATTGATTGCCCAAGCCATTAACTCATTAATATCGGACTGTTTTTTTAAAGTACTCTTTAAAAATCTATGGAGAAGTTTTTCAGCATCTTTTTTTTTCTAAAAAAGACATATTACTTACCCAGCGGTACATCAACGAAGTACATTATCATTCTGGCGCTGTCAATTATACTGCACCCGATTCTTTTTGCTATGAAAACCAAAATTAATTACCCACCTACTGTAAGAATCTATTATTCTTTCGAAAAGAACGGTTTGTTTTTTCCCTCTCTAGTCTGAGTGGCAATAATAACTTCATAAGCATCGCTTTCACTTTTTTGTGCTTTCAATGCCTCTTCTAATGTAATTTTCGATTCCTTTTCAATCATAGCAATAGTTCCGGTATCATATCGGATAAAATATTCACCACTTCTTTTAATTATGTCAATACCAAAACCTGTAAAAATAAGTTCATCCATTTTTCATACCTCTATTTATTTATAATTGGTGTAATCAACGCATCACCGACAGGTGTTTGATCTATTACGGCCTCAGGGATACCTCCTGACGTCTTACCACCAGGAACCCAAAAATCATTAGCTCCCCCCTCGTTGCCTGAAGGCATCCTAAGCCCTTGAGGTTTAAGGATATCTATTCTAACCGGTGAATCGCCGAGATCTCCAGGGTCTAATCCCAACATTTTCTCTAACTTCCCGACATCCCCGCCAGCTTTCGTAATAATATTATCAGCAACTGATTTTGGCATCACAAAATGAACAGATGGAGGACCAATCTCAGCTCTATTTACTTCCCAAGCAATTTTAGAAATACCATCGTTAAATAATGCAAGATGTTGCTTAACATAGGAAGGTTTTAAATAGGTTGTTGGGTTTGGCCGATTGGGCTTCGTCGTACCTTTTAATGAATTATACGCCTTTGCTGCCCATGCCCTACTTGAGAAAACTCCTTTTGTTTTATTCTGGAAATCATTCCAGCTATTTCTGCACGACAAACCCCACGGATCCACCCACCCCAGCGCATTCGGCGCATATTGGTAAAGGTTTATCCCCCCCGCCAGCCCTATCGGGTCCTGCTGCGTAAACCGTCCGCAGTCCGGGTCGTAATACCGGAACAGATTGTAGTGCAGCCCTGTCTCACGGTCCAGGTATTGCCCCTGCATGCGCAGGTTCTGGGAATATCCTGATAGCTGCGTTTCGCTTTCCCGCAGCAGCTTGCCCCAGGCGCTGTTAACGCCTTCCCAGCGCACCTGCCCTTCGATATCCGTCATCCGCTCCGGCGTGCCGTTGGGCTGGCAGTGGAACCAGAAGATTTCCGGGGCATCAGCGGCGTCAATACGTGCCAGCGGGTCGTAGCTGTCCTGGTCACTGTAGACGTAGGTAAGCGGCACGTCTCCGTGCAGCTCCTGCAGCAGGCGGAACCCTTCCCAGACAAACCGGGTAGTGACCGGCTTGCCGACTGGCTGACCGCCCAGCATCTGGCGGCGCGTTTTGCTGATGCGTCGTCCGAGCGGATCGTAGCGGAAGCTGACCTGCGTCTGCGGCCTGTTGCGATCCCGTGGCTGACTAATCACCTCCGTCAGGCGATGTTCGCCGTCATAGCGGTAGTGCCAGCGAGTCTGACCGTTATCTTTCTCCACGGTGCGGCCGTGGATGTCATAACGCCAGCGAATGCCGTTCATTTGTGTCAGGCGGTTGTGCGTGACCTTCTCAGCAGAGCCTTCGAGCGGGTTACCGGAGCATCCCAGCGGCGGGACCAGCGGCGCGGCGACGGGCGCTGGGCATTGCCTGTAAGACGTCACGGCGATGCAGTTGACCAAGGCGGTCGTACTCGCTGCGGGTGGTCAGCAACCCCTGCGTGCGGCTCGTCTCCCGTGGAGCTCATCGCGGGTAAAATCGGAGACCGACAGCTTATTGAGAGCAGGGCGAGCGAGGCGCGAAATTAGCAGGCAAGATGCGTGCGGAAGGGAAAGATTAGATCGTTAAAGATGGCGATGTGATGAACTTCCTGTTTAACGTTTGATTTGTTTTGAATGAATAAAAATCCCAGATAGTATTAAATTTAAAAAACACCTTCCTTGAGAGGATGGTCTTTTATTCCCCCCCAAGGGTCATCTAGCAAAAACTTAGCAGTAATAGCATCTTTTGCCGGTACAAGAGTGAAATTATAGTAAATTTCATCCCCTTCACAAATCTCATAAAAGAGTGAATAAACTTTATCGCTCACATCTATATTTAAATCAAATTTCTCAGTTGCAGAAGCGATCTGCAACTTATGTTTATCCGTGATGAAAAATGGTACAACAATACAGCGCTGAGCATTTTCATCAAATTTGAAAGCATTTTCTATTTTGATATTGACGTTTGCTCCAAACGCATCCTCTGGTAATGGATCGAATATAACATAATCCTTGTGTAGAACAGCACCTTGAGAAACATTGCCTTTTCCCCACCGACTCAGCTTTTCGTCATAGTCTCGGGATCGTAACAATATTTGACTATGCGAAATCAGCAGATCAACTATTTGTATTTTTTTATCATTCATTACATTTCCTTGACTTTTATTCTCGTTCTAACTGGAAGTTCTGATAAAAGTTTACCAATACTTGAACCTGCACCACAGTTACTGCCCTTCGATATCCGTCATCGGTGCAGTCGAGTTGGCATTGGAACCAGAAAATCTCCGGGGCATCGATACTCGCCAGCGAATCGTAGCTGTCTTGATCGCTGTAGACATAGGTAAGCAGAGCATCCCAGTGCACTTCCTTCAGCAGACGGTTATGGATTATCTTCTCAGGGGATCCTCTGATCGGATTCCCGGCAGCTTCCCAACACCACTGCTCCTGTCCCTCAGCATGCTGTCCTGAACGAGTAGTCGCCGGCGCTATTGTCCTAGTTGAACGGGTTATCGTCCCGCTTTTCCCGCACTAGGTTATTGCGGTAGCCGTAATCCGAGCGGAGAGACCAGCGGCGTAGCACTGGGTGCGAAAGGTAAAGATTACATCATTAAAAATTGCGATATGATGAACTTCTTTTTTATGTTTGATTTGTTTTGAAAAAAAATCCACGATTTGGCGTGGATTTTCCAATATTCTGAACTAGGTCTTTAATAAATAAAAAATTATAGCATAAATATACTATTACTTTCTTTATCCATGTCTAGACTTCCTAACGCTCCAAGATCTAAAGAATAAATCTCATCAGTACCTTTGCGCAAATTCAAAAAGTAACCCAAATCACCATCTTGACCAATCAATAAAACGCCAGGCTCAACCGCTTGAATTGTGTAAGTGTCATTCCTTTCAAGTAAGTCAAAACAATTGAAAACATAAAGCTGGTCACCATTTGCTCGTTGAATTTCATAAGAGTCACTATCCTTGACGTTCTCAATCATAAAGCGCTTATATTCAGAAGGTAAAGACATGTGTATGAGCTTTTCAATTTCATTTAACTGATCAATTAAATCCTGTTTTTCCATATCGGCTTACCTATAAATAAGTTATATATCAAAATAAACATTACTACTATTAGACTCTCTCAATTGGTCAAAATATTTATATGAATCACTAATCGATTTCCTTGCCTGCTGCTTTGGAACACCTGCATCAATCATTTCTTTGTAACTGATATGGAACTCTTGTTTCAACGTTGTATCCCAACCTCCAGGCAAAGCTCTACGAGTTCGTTGAGCAGAACTTATATTAGCGTGTGGACTGCCTGATGCGGATTTAAGTAACGTAGCAGGTGCAGTATTTCTCTGGTAACCGTTTATTCTTTTCTTAGCCCAAGCGTCTTGTATTGGGTGGTGACTTTGTACAAACCCATCATTTTTACTATTTGTATGGCCCGACGCTCTGTTTACACCAGGAGAAAGATTACCATGTGGATCAACATCACCAGTTTTATATCCGTTCGGTGCTTTGCATCTCGACAACCCCCACGGATCCACCCACCCCAGCGCATTCGGCGCATACTGGTAAAGGTTTATCCCCCCCGCCAGCCCTATCGGGTCCTGCTGCGTAAACCGTCCGCAGTCCGGGTCGTAATACCGGAACAGATTGTAGTGCAGCCCTGTCTCACGGTCCAGGTATTGTCCCTGCATGCGCAGGTTCTGGGAATATCCTGATAGCTGCGTCTCGCTTTCCCGCAGCAGCTTGCCCCAGGCGCTGTTAACGCCTTCCCAGCGCACCTGCCCTTCGATATCCGTCATCTGTTCCGGCGTGCCGTTCGGCTGGCAGTGGAACCAGAAGATCTCCGGGGCATCAGCGCCGTCAATACGCGCCAGCGGGTCGTAGCTGTCCTGGTCGCTGTAGACGTAGGTCAGCGGCACGTCTCCGTGCAGCTCCTGCAGCAGGCGGAAGCCTTCCCAGACAAATCGGGTAGTGACCGGCTTGCCGGCTGGCTGACCGCCCAGCATCTGGCGGCGCGTTTTGCTGATACGGCGTCCGAGCGGATCGTAGCGGAAGCTGACCTGCGTCTGCGGCCTGTTGCGATCCCGTGGCTGGCTAATCACCTCCGTCAGGCGGTGCTCACCGTCGTACCGGTAATGCCAGCGGATCTGGCCGTTATCCTTCTCCACGGTGCGCCCGTGGATGTCATAACGCCAGCGAATGCCGTTCAGCTGCGTCAGGCGGTTGTGCGTAATCTTCTCAGCAGAGCCTTCGAGCGGATTACCGGCAGCATCCCAGCGCCACTGCTCCTGTCCGGGCAGCGTGCCGTCCTGAACCAGCAGGCGTCCGGCGCTGTCGTACTGCCAGCGGTACCAGCTGAACGGGTTATCGTCCCGCTCTTCCCGTACCAGGTTATTGCGGTAGTCGTAATCCCAGCGGCGGGACCAGCGGCGCGGCGACGGGCGCTGGGCGTTACCGGTGAAAACATCCCGGCGATGCAGTCGACCGAGACGGTCGTACTCGCTGCGGGTGGTCAGCAGCCCCTGCGTGCGGCTGGTCTCCCGGTGGAGTTCGTCGCGGGTAAAGTCGGAGACCGACAGCTTATCGAGAGCAATGCCGAGCAGATGCCCGCTGCCGTAGTAGAACTGTTTTAGCTCGCGGCCATCGGGCAGCGTAACGGAGGTGCGGTTGCCAAGGGCGTCATACTGCCACGCCAGCTCGCCGTGCTCGCCCGCTTCGCGCGTCACGCGACCGAGCGCATCATATTCAAAGGCAAGCTCCTGCTCTGCCTCGGTGCTCCAGGCGTCTGCTGAAAGCGCAGGATGCAGCCCAATCCGGCTTAACAGCCCGGACGGCGTGTAGTGGTAGCGGGTCTGTCCTTCCGGCGTGGTGCGGGCGACCAGCTGGCCGCTCGCGCTCCAGGCAAAGGCGTGGGTAATGGCTTCGGGATGACCGGCGGCAAAGGTACGCGCTATCGTGCGCCCGCAGGCGTCGTAGCGATACTGCGAGGCCACGCCATCGAGCCCTACCTCTTCCAGCAGCAGCGAATCTGCTCCCCAGCGGAACTGATACGCTTCACCGTTTTCGTTTTCAAGGGCAATCAGACGCCCTCGGCTGTCCCAGCGGCGACGGACCTCTTCACCCTGAGTATTACGCGTGGCGGTTAAGCGTCCTGCCCGATCGTATCTGAACTCACTTTCTTTACCATCAGCACCAGCATGCTTCACCGGCAGGCCATGTTCGTTCCATTTGAGCGATTCCGTCCAGCCTTCCGGGCGATCGAGCTGCACCGGGCGCCCTGCAGCGTCGTAGCGATAGCGCGTCTCTTCACCGTCGGCCCCAGTCTCGGCCACCAGCCAGCCCAGCGGATGATAGTGATACCGGGTTGTGCGGCCAGAGCAGTCCGTCGCTCGCACCACCTGTCCCGCCTCGTTGTACTCCTGGTAGCGGCTGTTGCCGGCGGCATCGACCTCCTCAACGACCTGACCAAACTCGTCCCGGCGCAGCAGCGTGGTCTGCCCCATCGGGTCCACCACGCGCTTCAGGCCGTGATGTTCGTCATACCAGAACCGGGTAGCGCTGCCGTCGGCTTCGATAATCGAAGACGGCAGCGCGCGGTGCTCAAGCCAGGTGGTGGTGCGGGCATTACCGTCGGCGTCGATCTCCTGCACCCGGTTGCCCATCTCGTCATAAACGAAGGTAACGGCATTCCCGAGCGGATCGATGCGGCGGGTCAGGAGCTCGTTGTCATCCCACTCGTAGCGCCAGTTTTCACCGCGCTCGTCAACGAAGCGGACGATCAGGCTCTGCGCATTCCAGTAGTGCTGACGCTTCTGACCATCATAGTGCTCGACGGTCGTTAGCCCGACGGCTAAATCATAGGTAAAGCGGCAGCCGTCACCGGTGCTGGTGCGGTTTTCCACCACGCGCCAGTGATCAAATTTTTTCCAGCGGTACTCGCTCTCCAGCCCGCCCGGCAGGCGGTGCCAGACCATCAGACCGTGGTCGTTATAGCGGTATTCGCGGGTGACGACGCCGGAGGCATCCGTCGCGCTCGCCAGCTGGCCGCGCGCATCGTAGCCCCACTGCATCAGCGGCCAGGTTCGGTTGCCGTCGAAATGGCTGGCAGCAGTCACGCGATGCGGGAACCGTTCGTCCTCATAGCGCAGGGTGACGTCTATCGCCCGCGGCTCATCGTGAAGACCAACCAGCCTGCCGTGCTCGTCCCACTCCGTCAGCAGCGCGTTGCCGTATTCATCACTCAGGGAGGCCAGACGCAGGATTAAGGGGTTCGCGCGTGTCGGTTTGTACAAACGCCACACAGCGCCGTCATCGTCGGCAATCGCCACGTCGCCGCTCTCATTGCGGCGGATAATAATGCCTTCGCTGATGCTGTAAAACGCCCGGTCGACAGGGGGCAGTTCGAAGCTCAGCTCGCGTCCGGTTTCGTCGAACCAGGTCGCGCTGTTCTCTTCAAGAGTCAGATAGCTGTCAAAGGCGGTCGCCCAGCCCAGGCCAAACAGCCCTTCGCGGGTGGTCAGGCTGTTGTAGCTGCGCTGCCAGCGAAGCGGGAAGCGGCCCGGCAGCGAGAAATCGAGTTCATCATCGTCATTCAGCACCTTCACGCCGGTGGCGGCGTGAACCGGGTGCGAGGAGCCAAACACGGCATTGACGGCCATATCGGCCAGCATCCCGCCGCCGGCTGCCGCCAGCGCGCAGGGCATGTTTTTCAGGATCTTGCCCGGACGGCCGCGCAGGAGGGAGAGCGCAATCATCCCCAGCGCCAGACCCGGCGTTTTGCCGCTTTTGATATCGCGAACCGTGAGCGTGTCGCCGCCGATGATCACGTTCGGGGAGACGTCATCGGAAACGGTCCCTTCGCAGGTGGTGCGATCTTTCGCACGCACCGCAGGCTGGCCGTTGATGAAGACGCTTTTCGAGCCTTCCGCCAGATACTGCGGTCCGGAGTGCTTTTCACACGCCACCTTGTCTTCTTCCAGCGGTGAGGTCCCCGCAGCGGCAGACGCCACGCTCGGCTGCCACATTTCGCTACCAAACTGTCCGGCAGCGGAAAGCAGCATGCCTGCGTAATCGGCAAAGCTGCCCGGCGACTGCGGCTCAGGTGAAGGGGTATCTGCTGGCGTCAGCGTTCCAGCCGCACGCGCGGCGGGGATCGCATTGGTCAGAACGTTATTCGAACCGGTGGTGATTTTACCCGCAGGCGACGGCGGGAAAATCGCGTTGCCTAACCCCTCAGCGGCGTTGCTGATATCGTCTGTGATCCCCGCCACGTTTGCCAGCACGCCGCCAATGATGCCGCTTAACAGACAGCTGGAGCCAATCGCCGCCACGCCTGCGGCTGCCGCCCCTGCCCCCAGCAATGGTGCCGCCACGGTAGCTGCTGCCCCCACCGCCGCGCCGATCACCGCATAAGCGGCGCCTTCCGCCACAATGCTGGTGATGTCCGCAAAAATGCTGGAGTGAATAATCTCGTCGCCCTTACGGGCCGCGTTGTTGTCGCTCATGCCTTACACATTCCGGTTGTCGTTCAGCGTCAGACTCTGCTTAAGCGCGCTCCAGCGCACCTCGTCCTCTTCAGTGAATGCTCTGAGTGCCGAGAGGGTAAAAATCATCAATACCGGTTTGCCCGGCGTCTGGACTGCCAGCTGTTTTTGCCACAGGCGCTGGCCGTTATGGTCAAAGTTGGTTTCAACTTCCAGACCGATGATGTTGCCGTCAGGCCCGGCTTTCACACCCTGGAACTCGCTCTGAACGACCTCGCCCATCTGCGGGCGCATCACGTCCCACTGGCGGTGGAACTCTTGTTCATAATCGCTGCCATCCGGGATAACGCCGCGGCTGACCACGACGGACAGCCCGCTTTCGTCATCGCGAATAATGTTCATGCTGTTATCCTGCCAGGCAGCAGGAAAAAGGGAAAACGAACCTTCCTGGAGGGTGTATTTCATTGATGAAACCGCGTCTAAGATTGCTGAAGAATATTAAGGGCCGTTATGGACAACATGGCGGCAGACAGTAAGCGGTTATTCTTTCGGCGGCGTGAATTTCGCCTGCACCGCCGCATCAATATCCCCTTTATGCCCCGATCCCGGCGCCGTGGTGCCCGGTTTTGTGCCTGAGGTATTCAGGTGCAGCTTACCGCCCGTCGTGATATGGCCATCCCCTTCAACAAAGAAGTTAAACTCTTTGCCGATCAGGCTAATTTTGCCGTTCGCGTTAAGCTCAATGGCGCTCTCGCCGGAGACCAGCCTCAGCTTTGTTCCGGAAGCGATAACGTACTGCTCCACCGCCGCATCCAGCTTGCCTTTCCCCGTCAGGATCTCGGTTCCACCTTTCACCGCCTGGATCTGATTAGCCTCCACGCGATGCAGCTCGTTTTTCTTCACGTAATGGCTGCGCTCGCCGCCGACGCTGTGCGTTTCATCATTCTTAACGCTGGTGTCCATATTCCGCTCGGCCTGGATCCACACCTGCTCCGCGCCCGCCTTATCTTCAAAGCGCAGGGCGTTGGCGTTGTCGACCGAGCCGTCTTTCGTCCGGCTCATAAAGCCCATCTGCGTCGCCGCTGCCGGCAGCGCCCACGGCGGCATGCTGGCTTCGTTATACACGCGACCGGTAATGATAGGACGGTCCGGGTCGCCGTTGATAAAGTCCACCACCACCTCATCGCCCACGCGCGGAATTTGCACCCCGCCGTAGCCCTGGCCCGCCCACGCGCTCGACACGCGCACCCAGCAGGAGCTGGTGTCGTCGCCCTTCGCCAGACGGTCCCAGTGGAACTTCACCTTCACGCGACCGTATTTGTCCGTCCAGATGCTCTCTCCCTGCGGCCCCACGACTTTCGCCGTCTGAGGGCCGTAGGTGCGCGGCCACGCCGTGCTCTGCGCCGGACGGTACGACACCGACGCCGGGATAACCGTGAAATCGGTGCGGTGAATGGTTTCACCTTCACCGCTGGCGTAGCGGTTCTCCTCGAAGTGATACCCCGCCGCCGTCACCAGATACTCGCCGTTATCGCTGAAGAATGGCGCGTTGGTCAGGGTGAAGATGTGGCCCGGCGCAATGCCCGCCGCCGTGGCGGTGGCCTGAATCTGCTGGTGCTCAACCTGCCAGCGCTCCTGACGAATGCGGGCATAGAACTCCGCATGACCCGTCTCGACAAATCTTCCCGGCCAGTCGTAGACGTCAATGCTGCCCGGCTTCGGCGACGCCGGGTTCTGCTGCGCCTGGAACAGCCATGCGTTCGGCTTGCGGAAGTCGTAGTCGTCGAGGCTGTAAATGCCCGGCGTCACGCTGTCCTCCAGCGCCCACTGGCCGATGCCCTCTTCGTCGGTACTGCCGCCGGACGGCGTCTGGTGATACGGAATCACCTCGTAGCCGCTGAACGGCTGATGCTGGGTGGCGGCGTCGGTGAGCACCAGCGTATGTTTGTCGGCCTCGTGGCTGAAGTGATAGGCAATCCCCTCCAGCTCCATCAGGCGGCTGATGAAGTCCAGGCTCGACTCCTGATACTGCACGCAATAGTCCCATACGCGGTAGCTGCCGGTGAGCTTATCCTCCACGTTGACCTGATGTTCCCCCAGCAGGGTTTTCACTATCTGCGGCACCGTCTGCCCCTGGAAGATACGCAGGTTACGGTCGCGCTTCATCGGCCACAGGTCCGGCTCCACCGTCAGCTGGTACACCGCGTAGCGGGTGCCCGTCAGCTCAACGGCGCTCACCGCCACGCGCGTGACTTTGCCGTTGATATAGCGGGAGGTAAGCAGGTTCTGCGTCGGGATGGTCACCGTGACCGGCTGCCCGAGCAATTTGCTGCGGTCAATGCGCGCATCCGTGCCGAGCAGGGTCAGCGTCAGGGCGAACGACTCAGACATCGCCTCGCGACCGGAAAGTTTCCAGAAGAGCAGCCCCTCGACCGGGAGCTGAACGGTAATTCGGTTGAGCATAATCGTTATTCCGTAAATGCAACATCTTTGTTTCAGCGGCCACGAAGCAGCATCAATCGCAACGCTTACTTAAGCCACAGGCCTGAAAACATAAGGACACACCCTAACGAGAGAAGGAGTTTAGCGAAGACAAATAAGGGCGGCGCTACGGTGCGTGACATCAGGGAGATCTTTTCATAATTGCGAAAATTCATTTTTTTATGCGCGGCCATAACGCCTGAAAATAGAGTACACAGCAAAGCGACGGCAAATTTCATACCCCAGACGCACAGGAGAGACATAGAAATGATGATGGTGTATTTTTTTGCCACCGCTACAGGGAATAATAAAAATGACTGCGCCAGCCATTTCAAAAAGAAACCAATGACAACCGTAGAAAGCAGAACAAGCACCAACATCAGGCCCGTTATGATCCACTGTTTTTTATTAAATAAGTTCTTTTCATTCCAGATAACCGCCAGCGTCAGGAATAAAAAGAAAAGAAAGAAAAACCAGTGCATTACAATTTATCCCATCGACTACCCCGTCGCCTTACGGTGACGGGGTAGTCGGTTATGAGCCAGCCTGAATACGTTTACTTATTGGCGTTGAAAACAAAAAAACCATCCACTTCCTGCTGGATTGCCGTCTGGTGGGATGTCCCAGGAGGATTGATCGCATTGCTTCCACCGGCAGGATTCAGATGCAGTTCACCGCCAAGCGTGTTTATTTGCGCATTCTGCTTAGCGGTAAAGTTAAAATTATTGCCAATGATATTAACGCTGCCATCTTTCGATAATTCAATGGCGCTTTCACCGCATTCCAGCCTCAGCGTATTACCTGCCGAAAGAATATAGTCGTTAACCACTTTGTCACTGCGACTGTTACCCGTCAGGCAGATGACGTTCCCTTTTACGCCCGCATTCTGATTTTTGACAACCCGTAATGTTTCATCCTCTCCCACAAATTGGGTTCGATTCTTTTCAGTCGAATGGGATTCATCATTTTTGACGTTGATATCCAGGTTGCGTTCGGCCTGGAGCCACACCTGCTCGCCCCCCGCCTTGTCCTCGAAGCGCAGGGCGTTGGCGTTGTCGACCGAGCCGTCTTTCGTCCGGCTCATAAAGCCCATCTGCGTCGCCGCTGCTGGCAGCGCCCACGGCGGCATGCTCGCGTCGTTGTACACGCGACCGGTGATAATCGGCCGGTCCGGGTCGCCGTTGATAAAGTCCACCACCACCTCATCGCCCACGCGCGGGATCTGCACCCCGCCGTAGCCCTGGCCCGCCCACGCGCTCGACACGCGCACCCAGCAGGAGCTGGTGTCGTCCCCCTTCGCCAGACGGTCCCAGTGGAACTTCACCTTCACGCGACCGTATTTGTCCGTCCAGATGCTCTCCCCCTGCGGCCCCACGACTTTCGCCGTCTGCGGGCCGTAGGTGCGCGGCCACGCCGTGCTCTGCGCCGGGCGATAAGAGACCGACGCCGGGATGACCGTGAAATCGGTGCGGTGAATAGTTTCACCTTCGCCGCTGGCGTAGCGGTTCTCCTCGAAGTGATACCCGGCCGCCGTCACCAGATACTCGCCGTTATCGCTGAAGAATGGCGCGTTAGTCAGGGTGAAGATGTGGCCCGGCGCAATGCCCGCCGCCGTGGCGGTGGCCTGAATCTGCTGATGCTCCACCTGCCAGCGCTCCTGGCGGATGCGGGCGTAGAACTCCGCATGCCCGGTCTCCACAAAGCGGCCCGGCCAGTCGTAGACGTCAATGCTGCCCGGTTTCGGCGACGCCGGGTTCTGCTGAGCCTGGAACAGCCACGCGTTCGGCTTGCGGAAGTCGTAGTCATCGAGACTGTAAATGCCCGGCGTGACGCTGTCCTCCAGCGCCCACTGACCGATGCCCTCTTCGTCCGTGCTGCCGCCGGACGGCGTCTGGTGATACGGAATCACCTCGTAGCCGCTGAACGGCTGGTGCTGGGTGGCGGCATCAGTCAGCACCAGGGTGTGTTTGTCCGCCTCGTGGCTGAAGTGATACGCAATCCCCTCCAGCTCCATCAGGCGGCTGATGAAGTCCAGGCTCGACTCCTGATACTGCACGCAGTAGTCCCACACCCGGTAGCTGCCGGTGAGCTTGTCCTCCACGTTGACCTGATGCTCACCCAGCAGGGTTTTCACTATCTGCGGCACCGTCTGACCCTGGAAGATACGCAGGTTGCGGTCGCGCTTCATCGGCCACAGGTCCGGCTCCACCGTCAGCTGGTACACCGCGTAGCGGGTGCCAGTCAGCTCAACGGCGCTCACCGCCACGCGCGTGACTTTGCCGTTGATATAGCGGGAGGTGAGCAGATTCTGCGTCGGGATGGTCACCGTGACCGGCTGCCCGAGTAATTTGCTGCGGTCAATGCGCGCGTCCGTGCCGAGCAGGGTCAGCGTCAGGGCAAACGACTCGGACATCGCCTCGCGGCCGGAAAGTTTCCAGAAGAGCAGCCCCTCGACCGGGAGCTGAACGGTAATTCGGTTGAGCATAATCGTTAATCCATATGGCTTATGCGATGAAAAGTATTACGGCAACAGACAAGCCAGAACAGGCGCTGTTCTGATCACTGCCCTGCAGGGACGGCGGGCTGTTTTTTTATGATAAAGATGAGCGTTCCGATTTTTAGTAATTCAGAAAATACAAACAGCGCAATATTTAGGGGGATAATGATTAATCCAGTACTGACGATAGCAACTGGGAATAAAGTCACTGAACAACTTACAGTGAGAGCGCGCAACGCTTCCTGCGAGAGGGCAAAACGGACAGCATATAAAACACAATCCCGATGATATCCATCACGACCCCAAAAAAGAAAATCTTTTCTTTCGAGGTCATCAATGGCGGCCTCACTTCACCGGTGCAGGAGGCCATTTACCGCCATGCCGAATAAGCGCGTCTTTGATTTCAGTCAGCTTTTGATATTCGTCACTGCCCTCTTTCGCCCGCTTCAGATAACGCTGCAGCTGGTTGGCCATTGTCCAGCCATTATCCGCCTTGATCTCAGCGTTTGCGCCACGCTCCAGCAAAAGCAGGACATGGTCGTAAGAGTGAAAGTCCAGCGCGGCGATCAGCAACGTATTACCCAGTGAATTGGTAATATTGATGTCCGCTCCACCGTCAAGCATCGCCTGCAGCGTATCGGTGTTTTTTGCTTCGAGGGTCTCGAAGATAATCGGTTCCCCAAACGTTTTATCCTTCGCATCCGGCGATAATCCGCCCTCCAGCATCGCCTTTATCCAGACCCCACTGTCCGCTTTCAGCACATATTCAGCCGGACTGCTCTCTCCTTTAGGCCTTGGCTGGAGCGGGTCTGCCCCCGATTTAACCAGAGCGGTAATAATTTTTAGCTGTTCCGGTGTTTTTTTATCGTTAATTGAGCTCATCACCGCCCAAAACAACAGCGTCATGTCCTCTTTGCCGGGCTTATTAAGGTCTGTTTGCGAAGCTAATTTAATAACCTCATTCATCTCACCGGCTTCAATTGCACGCGCGACTGTGAGCTGCTGACCACTGAAGTAATTGTCTGGTTTTAAATCCATATTTTGCTTGCACCCCTGAACCATAAACATTAAACAAAGCGCTATCCAGCCAGTAATCAATGATTTCACGCGCGACTCCCGATAATTGCGATGTCTTCATCTTTCTGTTGCTCAATACAGTTAATCGCCTGATCGATGCCATGGCGATCGAGAGCGCCTCCCGTTCCCCCCGGAAGGTCGTGTGCAATTCCGGCGGCGTTAGGCATGACGGCAGAAAGCTCTTCTTTGGCTATCAGCGCCGGCACGTGTCCTTTAACCGTTTTGAAATCTTCCCAAAGGTTAACTTCCTGAATTTTTGTCAGCAGTTCACCTTCAACCCGGTAGGCCTGAATATTTTCCGTACTGCCCAACAAACTTCCGCCATATTTCTCTACGGTACCCGGATGCAGACCAGCCGCGTTGAAGGTCCATCCCGGCATACCGCTGGCCATCGCGGTAGCAGACGCTAATCCGCCCCCTAAAGAGTGGCCCGCAATGTCCACTTGTTGACCGGATTTAGAGAGCTGTTCGCCAAGGCCCACTGCTCTTTTATAATAATCTGACGCCATTCCGAGCCCTTGCGCACCGTTATTTTTCCAGTCAGCCATGTTCTTCATGGGGAAAAATTCGGGTTGCCGTGACCCTCTGAAAACCAACGTTGGGTTCATATCACGACCAAAAACAGCAGGGTCGGGTTGATATACGCGGGCCAGAAAATCAGGAGAGGCTGTATTGTCGAAAAGTGATTTGCTGTTCAGCCCAAGCTTCTTCAGCGCCGCTGCGTCATTACTAATATCCGTCCACCCCTCCGGCACGCCCGGCGTTGTTTCCAGCGGGTTTACGGTCTTATAAACATTTTCCGCAAGCTTCGCTTTCTCCACGGCAATATTATTCGCCGCTAACCGTTTAGCCGCGATCTGCGCATCCGGGTAGAGACTGTTGCTGCCCTTCGCAATCAGGTCCTTACGGGCCTGCCAGCGTTCGGCTTTGGTCATATTCTGCAACTGAGAGGCATAGGTTTTACCGTCTTTGCCCGGCGTCGGCTGGTCAGGCACCTGCGCCGCTTTGGATTTCACCACCTGCGTCGGCAGCTCCGTTGGCGCAGGGCGGGAACCATAGGTGCGCACCATCGTTTCATAACGATCGACAATAGTGCTTACCGGGTACCAGCCCAGCCCGGTGAGCGAGGCGGCCTGCAGCCGCCCCTGTGCATTGATATAAAAGATTTCCGTTACCGACGACCAGCTGCGAAAACTCTCGTCAATCGCAACGATTCTGCCCATATCGAGATCCTGCACAATCAGCTTGCGCGTATCGCGCCCGGACTGATAGGGATTCGCACCGGTAATGGTTCGCAGTAAATCGTAGCGCGTGAACAGCGAGCGCAGCGAATTGTCGGGCACCGACATAATCCACTGCCCGGCAACGGACGGGCGGATAATTTTCGCAAAAAGCGCTGGCGAGACCTTCTCGCTGAAAAGATAGACAAACTTAATGTTATACATTCGCTCCGTCCTGTTCCCTGTCCCTGCCTGCCCTACGGATTCACCAGCCAGGTGCCCGGCTTGGTGATATCCAGCGTCTGGCCACGCGTTCTCCCGTTGCCCTGCAGTTCAATCTTCACTTCGCCGGCTGGCAGCTTGAGCGACGCGTAGCCGTTATTCGCCGGACGCAGCGCTTTTGGTTCGCCGTTCACTTTCAGCGTTTCGCCGTCGAGAATACGGATGTAGACCAACGCAACCGGGCTGGCCTCGACAGGCGGTGGCGTCGGCTGCGCCGTTGCTGGCGCAGTGGCCTGCTCGTTCACCGTCGCCGTTTCTGGCTTCACGTCTGGCGCGTTCGCGGCTGTTTCCGTCGCACGCGTCTCTGCCGGTGCCTGCGCAGCCTGCTCAGGCGCGTCATGGCCACCACCGCTGAACAGCATCGCACCGGCAACGACCCCCACCAGCACGCCCGCGGCAACCATGCCCGGGATCTTGTAGCGACGCCAGTCGAGTGCCGAAGCCGGTTTTTCATCTTCTACCGGGACCAGCATCGTGCCGGGTTTTTTCGCCGTCAGCACGTCGTTAATACCAGCAACCGGCATCTCAATCAGCGCGGCGAACTCGTCAATAGACTGAGGACGGTCCTCCATGTGCAGCGCCAGCGCGCGGTCGATAGCCTGCAGCAGCGGAATGGAATAGCCCTGCGGCATCAGCTCGACCAGCGGTTTACAGGTGTCCTGAATGGAGCGCACCACGCTGACCGGCGGCGGAGATCCCACAATCAGGGTACGCAGCACGGCACCGAGGGCATATATGTCCGTCCACGGGCCCTGTTCGCTTTCGTTATCGTCGGTGTACTGCTCAATCGGCGCAAAGCCCGGACGCAGCATGGTTTCCGTTTCGTCGGAGAGGTTACCAATCGTGCGGCGCGCGGAGCCGAAATCGAGCAGCACCGGCAGGCCGTTATCCTGGATCTGGATGTTATCCAGAGAGATATCGCGGTGCAGATAGCCTTCGTCGTGGATGGTCTTGATCGCGCCAAACAGCATCGGCAGCGTGCGGCGGATCCAGGCTTCGTTAATCAGCTCCGGCTTTTGTTCACGCAGGCGCGAAAGCGTGGTACCGCTGTAAAACAGCGTCCCCATGTAGGCCGTGTCGTTTTGCACCCAGAAACGCAGGACGTGCAGCAGGTTCGGGTGGTTAAAGCGCGCCAGCAGACGCGCCTCCTGAATAAAGCTGTTCAGGCCGGCGGAAAAGGCTTTGCCAAAGCGCTCGCTGCGCAGCACCAGGGTCATGTCGTCGCCGCGCACGGCGAGCGAGGAAGGCATAAATTCTTTGATAGCGATAGTGCGTTCGAGCTGGTGATCCCACGCGCGATAAACGATGCCAAAACCGCCGCCGCCGATCACCTCTTTGATTTCAAACTCGTTGAAGCGGTACCCGACCGGGAGCGCGTTTGGGACAGTCCGATTGTTATCATTATCCGTCATCTTTTACAGTTCTCTTGATGATTATTACGCGGCAAACTGACAGTGAAACTCGCCCTGCTCGCAGGTGACGTGCAGACGTCGGTACTGCTCGTCGCTGCGGCTGGCGGTAAGTAATATCTGGCTCATCTGAGGCAGCAAGGTGTTGGTCAGAATAGCGTCCACCATGCGGCCGCCGGACTCCACCTCGGTGCAGCGCTGAACAATTTGTTCCACCACGCTGTCGTCAAACTCAGAAATAATGTTGTGATTCTCTTCCAGACGGCGCTGGATGCGCTTGAGCTGCAGGCGAACAATCTGCCCCAGCATCTCGTCGCTGAGCGGGTAGTACGGCACCACCAGCAAACGGCCCAGCAGCGCGGGCGGGAACACCTCCAGCAGCGGCTGGCGCAGCGCGCCGCTCAGGGCATCCGGCTCCGGCATCAGCTCCGGATCGGCGCACATGGCGCTAATCAGGTCGGTGCCCACGTTCGACGTCAGAATAATAATGGTGTTGCGGAAATCAATATGGCGCCCCTCGCCGTCCTCCATCCAGCCTTTATCAAAGACCTGGAAGAAGATCTCGTGGACGTCCGGGTGCGCTTTTTCAATTTCGTCCAGCAGCACTACGCTGTACGGGCGGCGGCGAACGGCCTCGGTTAATACCCCGCCTTCACCATACCCTACGTACCCCGGAGGTGCACCTTTTAAGGTGGAAACGGTATGTGCTTCCTGGAACTCACTCATATTGATGGTGATAACGTTCTGCTCGCCGCCGTACAGCGATTCCGCGAGCGCCAGCGCGGTTTCCGTTTTACCAACGCCGGACGGGCCGCACAGCATAAAGACGCCCACCGGTTTGTTCGGATCGTCCAGCTTCGCCCGCGAGGTTTTGACGCGGCGGGCGATCAGGTCCAGACCGTGACGCTGGCCAATGACCCGCTGGTTCAGCGTGTCGGCAAGGTTCAGCACCGCGTCGATCTCGTTTTTCACCATCCGCCCCAGCGGGATGCCGGTCCAGTCAGAGACCACCGCAGCGACAACGTTTTCATCCACCGCGGCAAACAGCAGCGGTTCATCGCCCTGTAAGGCGTTCAGCGCCTGCTGCTGCTCCGCCAGCTGGCTGCGCAGCCCGGCGGTATCGTCATCACCCGCCGCAAACAGCGCGGCACGCAGGCGGATGATCTCCTGCACCAGGCTGCGTTCTTCTTCCCAGCGCTGAGCAAGGGTTTCGCGTTTTGTTTCATACGCGTCGCGTTCTGCGCGTAATGCCGTTACGCGCCCGGCGTCACCGGCCCCCACGCGCGCTTCGCGTTCGGCTATCTCGATTTCCACGTCCAGCGCGGCGAGATGGCGCAGGCAGTCTTCCAGCTGCGCCGGCGGCGCGCTCTGGCTGACCGCCACGCGGGCACAGGCGGTGTCGAGCAGGGCCACGGCTTTATCCGGCAGCTGACGCGCCGGAATATAGCGATGCGACAGTTTCACCGCCGCGCTGACCGCTTCGTCGAGCAGCAGGACCTGGTGGTGCGTCTCCAGCGGGGATACGGTGCTGCGCAGCATCAGAACGGCTTTCGCTTCGTCCGGTTCGTGAACCTGTACCGTCTGGAAACGACGGGTCAGCGCCGGGTCCTTTTCGATGTATTTTTTGTATTCCGCCCAGGTCGTGGCGCCGATGGTGCGCAGCTGACCGCGTGCCAGGGCAGGCTTCAGCAGGTTGGCGGCATCGCCGGTGCCCTGCTGGCCGCCTGCGCCAATCAGGGTGTGGATCTCATCGATAAACAGAATAATCGGCGTAGCGCTGGACTGTACTTCATTGATTAACGCCTGCAGTCGGGCCTCGAACTCGCCTTTCATGCCTGCGCCTGCCTGCAGCATGCCGATATCCAGCAGCCACAGCTGAATATTTTGCAGCGGCTCCGGTACGTCGCCCTCGGCGATACGCAACGCCAGCCCTTCCACCACCGCCGTTTTGCCGACCCCGGCTTCACCGGTCAGCAGCGGGTTGTTCTGACGGCGGCGCATCAGAATATCGACCATCTGGCGGATCTCTTCATCGCGCCCGACAACCGGGTCAATCTTGCCGTCACGTGCGCGAGCGGTCAGATCCTGACCGTACTGGGCCAACGTCCCCTGCGCAGCCGGGACCGCACCCGCCGGGGCGTCAACCGCGGCAGCGGCCTGCTGCGTCTCTTTGCTGTTGGAACAAATGGCATCGAACTGCTCGATCAGCACCTCGACGTTAAGACGGGTGAACTGCGCCGAGATGCTTTTCAGCACGTTAGCCAGGTTCCAGGTTTTGAGCAGGCCGATCAGCAGGTGGCCGCCGCGAATACGGCTAACGCCAAACTTCAGCGAGCCATAAACCCAGGCGCGCTCCACGGCGCTGTCGATATGTTCGGAGAGATCGGAAACGGAACTCGCCCCGCGCGGCAGGGCGTCCAGCGCGGCTACGATATCGCGCGTCAGCTGTTGTTCGTCGAGGGCAAAGTGGCGGATGACCTGCTGCAGATCGCCATCCTGCTGCTGCATCAGCTGATGCAGCCAGTGCACCAGCTCCACGTAAGGGTTGCCGCGCAGCTTGCAAAACGCAGTCGCACTTTCCAGAGAGGTAAATAACAGCGTATCCAGTTTGCCGAAAAGCACGGCACGGCTAATTTCTGACATGTTAGTTTCCATTAACAATGATTCGGTATACGGAAGGATTACCGCTCTGCACGATACACCAGATCGCCACGCGGGACAGGCTGGGGTTGGTGGCCCAGCCAGGTGCTATAGCCTAATCGCCCGTCGCCGCCGAGCGTGGTGCCCTGCACCGCGTCTTCGCGCAGGATCACCCGTGTTTCCCACTCAAATTCCACCCCGGCATACTGGCGCACCCAGTCGCGCAGTTCGGTGACCCACGCTTCGCCCGGCAGGAAGCGGTTGTACTCCTCCGCGCTCAGCGGGCCAATCTCGATGCGAAACTTATGCTGCACGTCGCGCACCGCAACGCCCAGAAAGGCGGATTCACCCATGCGCGGCAGGCGGCGTCCTGCTCCCAGCTGCGCCTGCTCACGCGCGGAGAGCGGCATCCACTGCGGCACGTTGCTCACCAGCCTGACCGGGGCCTTAAAATAGTCGCGAAGGATCTTTTCCAGCCCCTCCGGATCCCGCCCGTTACGCGTCAGGTGCCCGGCGTGGGTAAAGCGGGCATGAGCGCTCAGGCTGCCTTTGCTCATCTGACCCGGCTGCCCCATCCCAATCAGCGACGCCAGATATCCCTCAAAGCGCCTGTTGTCGGCGCGGTCAAGGGAGACGGCGGGCTGCGCATCCGCCCAGGCGCGGTAGAACAGCAGCGTCAGGCGATGATGGAACAGGTCGGCAAACGCGCTCAGACTGGTGTCCTGATGATGATGAATACGCTCGCGGGCGTATTCGGTCATGTGGACCGGCAGCGGACCATTCGGGCCAAACAGACCGAAGCTGAGGATAGACACCTCGTGCAGTCCGCTCTCTTCCCGCTGTCGTACCTGTGCCAGCGTGGAAGGCGCAAAGCTCATCGACGGCTGCTGGCCGATGCGTAACGGCTCAAATTTCGGCAGCGGCGCGCGTCCCAGCGGATAGCGCTCTCCGCCCTGGGCATCAATGCGCCTTAACAGCTGGAACAGGTCATAGCGCCACGGCGTTTCGCGCACGCCGCGCCAGAAACTGTCCGGCAGCGGCGTGAGGCGGTGAACGCGCAGCGGTGCGGCAGCAACGTCACTCATAGCAGCGCCCTTTTACCCATTCGCGGTGCCCAGTAGCCGATTTCACCGCGCTGCTGACTTTTCAGGGTGAATTCCGTGAAGCTGTTAATCGAGACCAGCCGTGCAAACAGGCGCTCCAGCACGCTGCCGAAAAGCCAGGGACTGGCGCCGGAAAACGCTCGCTCATCTACCGTCAGGGTAATGCCAATCCCGCGGGCGAAAACGACCGGGCCGGGTTCAGGCACGCGGCGGTGAACCGGCTCCAGCACGCAGTGGCGAACGCCTTCCACCTGGCGCGCAACCGGCGTTTCTGCCAGGTTAGCGTACAGCCCTAACAGCTGACGCAGCGCGGCCGCGCCGTCTTCATTTTCGCTGTCCATCAGGCTGAGGTAGTTCATCTGCAGCTGGCTGATGAGCCGCCAGGTGCTGAACCCTTCGGCCAGCGCCGGACGTGGCGGCGTCGGGCCTTTACGCAGCGTCAGAGATTTCACCGGCATGGAGTCAGCCATAATGAACTGCCCGAGCTCCTGCTGCAGCATCAGCGGCAGGTCACGGCTGGTGCAGAGTACCTCGGCAGAGATATAGCGCAGGTTTTCCTGCCAAGGCGCATGCTGTTCATCCACCAGCGAGACAAACACCTCCGAACCGATATAGCCGGTACGGGTGCCGTAACGCAGGGCATGCTCAGAGAGCACGCGCTGTTCCCGGCGCAGCGAAAAATAGGCTCCGTAGTTGCCCGCATCGCCGCTCCAGGTGCTCCAGAAAGGACGAAACGTCTGGTCGTCACGCTGCCCGTCGGCGCTGCCGAAGATTTTATTCACGGCGTAAATTTCATAATCCAGCGGCCGGATGTTATCGACCACCAGATGGTATTCATGCTGGCCTTCGTTCAGCTTTTGCCGGGCCGCCACCTTCGGAAAGAGGTTGATCACCGGCGTGCAGTGCAGCGCCAGATGGCTGGCGTCGACCACGCGCTCCAGCTGTTCGTCCGATTTATCCAGCAGGATGAAAATATCAAAGGCTTTTTCGTTTTCACAACGCTGAATCAGCTTGCTCAGACCGCTCAGGCTGATAAAGCGGAAACGAGCCGGGAAAGCAAAGTACTCCTGCAGCAGACGGTAGCCGTCAAAGTTGCGCAGATCGTCCGGGAGCAGCGCCTGGTCCGGCTCAAAGCCCTCCTGGCGCAGCGCGTCAGACGCCAGCAGCTGCCGCTGCGGATGTTTGCTGACCGTCTGACAGACGATCCCGGCATGGTGCTCCATCACCAGCTCCAGCAGCTTCAGCGCTTCGATATCCGGGCCGCTAAGGAAAAACTCGAGCCGGTCAAAATCCAGGTGTCCGAGGTTTTGCGGACCGTCGCAGGCGATGCGGATCCGTAAGGCGCTGTTGATACCCCGCTGGCTCAGGCCCAGCTGCGCCAGCGGCAGGTCTGCGGGGACACCGCCCAGCTCAACCTTGTCGATTTTCACCGGCAGCAGATTGACCTCCTGCGCCGTCGTATAGCTGCAGGTAACACCCGTTTTTTTCAGCGCCAGGCTGTCCATCATGGTGCCGCGCGGCACGATAAAGCCTTTGCTCAGGTCGCCCCGGCTGCTGTCGGGCTCAATTTGGGCAATCGCCATCGAGGGCGTGGGCGCGAGGTAGTTCGGCGCAATCATCTCCAGCAGACGCTGGGAGAAGCGCGGAAACTCCGCATCCATTTTCATCTGCACGCGGGAGGTCAGGAAGGCGAAGCCCTCCATCAGGCGTTCAGTGTACGGGTCCGCCACTTCGATGCCGCGCATGCCCAGCCGCCCGGCGACTTTAGGATAGCGCTCGGCAAACTCGGCCCCCATTTCACGCAGGTAGGCCAGCTCACGGTTGTAATATTCGAGCAGTTTACTTTCCATGATTACCCCGCATCTTTCAGTTCAAAATGGCCGTTTTCCAGATCGACATCGGTGCGAAACAGGAACTCCAGCGGGTACGGCACACACCATAAACGCCCTTTTATCTCGATGGACAGCACGTTGTGCAGATCCAGCGAGGAGGTATCCGACACGCAGCGGACCTGCAGCCCCTGCGGCAAAATGCGCGGTTCAAAATTGATGATGGCCTCGGTGAGCTTGCGCTGAATATCGTGCCATTCGATATCCGACATTCGCTTCCCGGCCAGCGGCGCGACGCCGAAGTTAACCACCGAGCGGCTCACGTGCGGCAAGGCGCTTAAATCACTTGAGGCATCATGGTTGATGGTATTAAACAGCCACTGCAAATCCCGCAGGACATTGCGGCGCAGCGCGGCGTGGGTGATCAGATTGCTGTTGGCCGACTCGCGTTTTTTTTCCGGGTCGTTATCGGTGAGACGATCCAGCAGCGAGGGCTGCATTTTATCGCGCGCCCCCACCTTCTCCTGCTTGCTGCGGGCTTGCCAGCCGCTGCGCAGCAGATCGCCTTCGCCAGCGGGATTACTCATCGGCTCCATCCGTCGCAAACGTCACGAGGCTTAGCGACAGCAGCGGGCTTTCGCTTTGTTCGCTCAGCCAGGCTTTCTGGCCCATCCCTTCGTAAAGGGTGCCATCCTCGTCGAGCGGACGCCACTCGGTGGTGCGTGCCAGTTTGACCGCATCGGAGGCATCGGCCGCAAAAGGATAGCGCGCCGGGATCTGGCACACCTGTTCCGTGCCGTCGGTGAGACGCACCAGCGCATGACGCCAGACAAGGTCGGTGACGCTGGCCGGTGCCTGGAAACGGATCTCCGCAATAGCGCTAAACGGCAGCCAGAAATAACGACCGTTAACTATGGTTTCGCACACCGGGCCGAGACGGGCATCGCCGTCCATCAGCCAGTCAAAGGCCTGGGTCTCTTCGTTTTCAAGCACGATGTGGCCTGGGTTTGCCTGAGCCTGTTCAAGTGCTTCAAGACGCAGCGCCTGCGCACGCTCGCCCTCCTCGCTCAGCGCCGCGGCAAGGGTGGTCAGCCACGGCCACTGGGTTTCAGGCATGGCAGGACGCTGCGCACCGGCCATCACCTGCGCACGCTGCAGCTCGCCCTGAATGGACTGCTCCAGCAGCGTCACGGTGGGCTTCGCCTGAGGCTTCAGCGCCAGCCAGCTTTTCAGCTGGGTCAGGGCCCGCGTCCAGTTGCCGCTGAGGGTTAAAAACTGCACGAACGCGGCGCGAAGATCGGCATCTGCCGGACGGGCTTTGATTTCGGCTTCAAGACGCGCCAGCGCGTCGCTGAGCGACTCACCCGCCAGGTGTTGATAGAGCGTATTCATAGCCATTCCTTAATTCGCCGCGCGCCATGCGCCCACTGCCGGATCGCGCAGCTGTGGACGCAGGGTGTCAATCAGAACGATATTCAGCGGGGTGCCGGGTGCGACCCAGGCGCTCCACGTTTTTTTCACCGCGGCGATACGCGCCTGCAGTTTGGCATCGTCGCTGGCGGTTTCACGCGAAATTTCCACCGCCACCGTGCCGTTGCTCTTCCAGCTGTTCAGAGAGTTATCGTAAGGCAGGATCATCCAGCTCTGGTCGCTGTTTGGGGTGCTGAATACCATGCGCTCTTTGTTGACGGAGGTGATCAGCGCATTTTCCGGGTCGGCGCTTTGGTTCAGTCCCATCACCGGGAAGCCATGAATGTAGGTCACTGCCATCTCTTTCTGCCCGCCGTTGCGGGACTGAGAAATAACGGTGTGTCCGCTCAGCCAGCTGCCGTTACCGCAGCGGGTGGTGTCAGAATCCGGAATGAAGAGCGCCGGTGCGGAAGCGCCGCCTTCCCAGAAGGTGCGCAGGTGGCAGCCGTCCTGAAGGGTAAACTCCTGCCACGGCGTGCGGTCGGCGGCGACGGTATTGGCTGCCACGTTCTGGTCTGGCGGCAGTAACGCGCCGCTGGCTGTGGTCGCGGTCGGGGTTGCGGCTGGCTCAGCCTGCGCCTGTTTCACCACCAGCGCCCAGTCCTGCGCTTTGCCTGCTGTGCCCTGCGCAAGCGTCGTACCCGCCGGATCGTTGAGCGTCCAGCTAAGTTTATTCACTTTGCTGCACTGGTGTTCCAGCAGTGAGCCAAGACGCGGCACAAAGTTTTCCAGCACAGAGACGTCTTTCTTGCCGTTCGCCACAATACGCAGCGCCACCTCTGGCTTACACCAGCTTTGTGGGGTGTTGTCTTTGATGTTGTCGATCCAGATATCCAGCTTCTGCGCAGGAGACTGCACGATGCGGAAATTTTCAGCCTGCGCGGTGGAGGTTACCGCCAGTATTGCCAAACCCGATAGCCAAAGTTTCATATCGTTCCTTGTGTGTCTAATCAGTTCCGCAGGGAAGAAATTGTGCTGCATCAGAGAGGGTGTGCAGCAAAGTGGTATCCTGAGGGTTGCCCATCCATACCGCCAGGGCAGTATAGTTATCCTGAGCATTCCCCTCCTGTTCGCCATTCTTTTGAATGATTTGGTTCATTAAGGTCAGCCACTCCTGCGGCGTATTGACCATATGCAGCGACTGCTTCATTTGCTCTTCGCTGACGCCGTGCCAGAAGCCGTCGGTGCACAGTAAGAACGCATCGCCGTCTTCGACCTGCACCACGTCGCTATAGCTGGCTTCTGGTCCACCGTTTTCAATCCCCAGCGCCAGATACAGCAGGTTGCTGTTCAGGTTGTCGGTCTGATGCCCGGCGTCCTTCATCTGCTGCACCAGGCTGTGGTCGGTGGTCACGTGCCACAGCCATCCCCGGCGGAACAGGTACAGGCGGCTGTCACCCGCGTGCGCCCAGTAGGCCAGGCCGTAATCCCGGTCAATGAACAGGCTGACCAGCGTCGTGCCCATCCGGCGATAGTCCTGAACGGCCTGCTGTTCGCTGAGAATGGTGCGATTCGCGGTCTGCACGTAGTCGCGAATATGCTGCGCATTAAGGTGTTTGTCGCCATCGAAGCGGGAGATAATGCTGTTGCGGGCCAGTTCAGCGGCAACCTCACCGCCCGGCAGGCCCGCGATGCCGTCGCAGACGACAAAGCAGGCTGAACGTTCCCCGATGGTTTCTCCCGTCTGATCCTGGTTGCTGGCGCGCGTCCCCTGGCGGGAGAGAGAAGCCGTTGCGATATTCATTTGTCTTCCGATCCACTCTGTGAGTCTTTGTACTGATTCACCTCCATGTCATACGCATGAAGGAAGGCCTCGCCGAACAGGGTGTGGAAGTCATCTTCAATTTCGCCAGCTGTCTCACCGTAGCTGCGAACAAAATAGTCCCACAGGGCGGCTTTGCGGCTTCCCGGCAGCGCCAGACGAGAGGTCATCCCGTTCTGCTTCGCCTGCTCTTCCAGCTGTTCCGGGTTAAAGGACTGCAGCATCGCGGCAATAATGGCGCGGATACCGGAGATCATACCCAGCTGGTGCGCCTGCAGATCGATCAGCGCGTCGCGCACGGATTTTGTTGGCGGCATAAAGCCCGGCATTGGCGTACCGAACATCTGGATCAGGACGGTTTTCCCGGTCGGCAACAGCTTGAACGGGTTGTTGGCATCGTCCAGCACCATGGTCATATCGGCTTTTACGCCGCGTTTGAGGATGGAGCGCGAGGAGAGCAGCGCCACGGTCCCCTGGGAGAACATGCCCAGGATCTGACCCAGCTGACGCATATTTTCACGGTCAAACTGCGGCACCGGCTGCATTTCGCTCAGGCCCATGCCTTCCAGCAGCGCCTCCAGCAGCTCGCCCTGCAGCACTTCGCCCTTCTCACCGCTGTTCGCCGTGGCGGCTGGGGAGGCGGCGTTATTGACCGGGTCGATACGCAAACGGCCCTTAGGCGTCTGCGCGCTACTGCGCGCAACGGCCTGCGGCGTAGGCATGGTGAAGCCTGCGTAATCCGGCCGCGCAGGCTCTTCCTCAGCACGCGGGGTTTCCTGCGGCTCAGGGGCGAACAGCGGGGAAGCGGCAAGCACGTCCTCCTCCTGCACTGGCGCTGGCTCCGTTTTTGGCTCCGGCTTTTCGTCGGCAATGTCATCCGGATGGGTTAACGGCGCGCCGCCCATCAGTCCGAGCGGGTCGTCATTACGCGCAGCGGGCGCGCTGGTCTTTCCACCAAACAGGGCCAGCGGGTCGAGCTCATCCGTCGCCTCTTCTTCTGGCTGCACGGGGGGCGTCTCGCTCGGCGGTACCAGCGTTGACGGGGTGACGTCGTCAAAAATACTCTCTTTTTTGAACAACGCCTCATCGCTGAACAGCGTGTCCGGATCGACATTCTTCCGCTCAAGCTTCAGATCGCTGTCGTTGAACATCGCCAGCGGATCTTCGGCGTTACGCTCCGGTGCCGCGGGCTGGGTGAAGGGGTCGTGCGATGCAGCGGGCTGAGGCCTCGTGCGGTTGCTGGAGATGCTGTCGGAGATAGAGAACTCCTGCATCAGGCTATCCCAGATTTCCGTTGGCACGGCTGTCGGCTCGGTTTTCCCGCGCGGGGCGGCGCTCGCCGGTTTCGGCTGCGGAGCGGGCGCTGGCGCTGCTGGACGAACCTGCTGCTGCATGCTGGCCGCCATGCGGCTCACCGGCTGCGTGTCGTGGATAAGCTCGGTCACTTCGATGCGGTAGTCATCAATACCGAGAATGTCGCCATCCTGCAGCTCAACCTGACGCCCCCGCTCCAGCGGAATGTCATTTAATACCACGCGGGTGACGCTGCCACGGTTGGTGACGCGGCATTCCCCCTGGGCGTCAACGTGAACAATGGCCTGCAGACGCGAGATGGTGCGGTCATTGTCCGGCAATACCAGATTGTTATCCGTACCGCGCCCAATGGTGCCGCCCGGGGCGTAAAAATCACAGCTGCTCTGCGGCGGCTGATGACCGGGTTTTGTAGAAATAATCGTGAATCGCATGGCGTATTCCTGCTGGTATGATTAGCGCTCAAACGCTGCCGCTCTCGGGGCGAGAACGGCGGCGTTTGAGAAAGTGAATATTAAAACTATTTAATGAAGGTTATAAAATATAATCCAACAATGAGCCATAGAGTGAATATTAACGCCTGTAATTTATAACGACGATGTAACTTTAGTATCCAGCCAATTCTTTCATCCGGTAACGACTGCACGTATTTATAAGCTTCTTCCTGCACCGGCTTTTGATGAGTAAACTTCATTTTGACGCCTTTATAAAGGCGTACAAACCAGATTATTTTTTGGTAATTAACCAGTGAACCAGAAAAAGAAGCGTAATTTGTCACAAGATCCAGGTCATATCCTTTCCGTCTGTAGTCTGAAAGAAGCTGATTATAATCATTCTCGTGCTTTTTAAAAAAACGTGAGCTGAATAGGTCCATGATTACAACAATCAGGAACAAGACCACAATAAGAAAGAATAGTAAACAGTCCATATACACCATAATTTACTACCAAGGCTGGCGAATCTGCACTCATCTTGAGGGCCATCACGGGCTGTGACTTGAAGACGCGAGATGGTGCGGTCAAATCTCCTGGCAATATCGGTGAAACGCTATTTTTGGACATCGAGCAGGCGGATTGCGTCGCTATTGGCGATTAAGCTGCACTTTAATACCTGATAATTACCCGATTCAGTACCGCCTACCTTCTCTTTAAGTAAGGAAACAATCACCTTGTCAGCTTTTTCAAAATTCTCTGCAGGCAGATCGCTTGCTTCGAGCCATGCAGCGGCACTGGCCTCTGCATCATCCTTCAGGATTTTACTATCTGCAATCTTGCCGATGCATCGATTTTGCACCCAGTGTTCAAAGATTTGTTGCTGAGAAAAAGCGCTGAAATCAGGCAGTGATTGGGCATAAACAACAGGGGCATTTAATGCCAACAAGAGCAGCAGTAAACGTTTCATTTCAGGCTCCAGAATGTTGCGTTGCTGCGTGCCCGATAAACAGTAGTCATCAATACCAAGAATACCGCCATCCTGCAGTTCAACCTGACGCCCACGTTCCAGAGGAATGTCATTTAATACCACGCGGATGACGCTGCCACGGTTGGTCAGGCAGTATCCGACCGGGGCGTGAACGGCGGCGTTTGGGGTTAACATATTCTATTCAGTCTGCGTAAGCTTAAACTGGCCTGAGGGGCCTTCTTGTAAGGTGAAACGGGCCGCATAGCGAATAGAATCGTTTTTCCCTGACACTTTCAGAGCAACATCATATTCTCCCGCTTGCCACGTAATCCCCGTCCACTGATGACATTGTTGGGTCGTTAACGTCACCTCAGGGCTAAACGTTGACGGCGGCGATATCGCTTTCCATTCATTTCCCGCGCGTTTCATTATGGTGGGTGAATGACTGGTGATAGGCGCGTCTAACCCGGCTTTAGCGGGAATAGCAAAGCAGGGTTCGTTGTTCTTTAGCGTAACCGAAAGCGGCTGATATTGTGCCGGATAAGATACACAGGCGCTCACCGTTAATGCGATTGCCACAACACTGAGTAACTGTTTCATAACCATACCCGTCGGTCTTTAGGATTTTGAATAAACAACGATAATACCTGCAGGTATTTTTCCTTCAGATCTGGTCCAATAATTCCCTCAAACCCTGCAATATTTCGGAAATCACCCAAGCCGTAATTTATCAGATAATAAAAATCTGAAATGATAGAAGCCTGCTGCTCCATACCAAAGTCCGATAGCTTTTTATCGGAGGGCAGAGAATAGTTATAACTTGCTGCCCAACTGAATGCTCCTCGGGTTCGAACATTCATTCCAATCTGATGCTGCAACACATGCACCATCTCGTGAATAAACCAGTGTTTATATCGTGGAACCTCTATCGAGAAGTCATCCCGATAATGCGGCTCGCGAAAATAGAGCTCACCATTGGGGGTCATCGCGACATCTGTGGACTGCATATTAAATGGCAAATAGCTTTTATTATGGACTTTAACTTCAGAATACTTTATTGCGTCACCAAAAACCGAGCGCGCCAGTGCTATTTCGCCAATGGTGAGAGGACGGGCGCCTCCTTCCTGCAAACTTGCCATGCTATCTTCCTTCCCGGTTGATAAGGGCCGGGGAAAATTCCCCGGCCACATGCGCAATTACGCTTCTTTGTTCTCTTTGATGTTCCAGCCAGCGCTGCTTTCAGCACCTTTACCACCGGCAGTGGTCTGCTCCCAGTACTGCTGTTTCACTTTCGCAGCCTGGAATGCATAGGTCACACCAACGGTATCGCCGTTGTCTGCACCGGTGTACTGAACAGAAGTGACCAGCACATCTTCCAGCGTGATGCGGGTATATTCCACCTGCTGGCCACCGGCTTTACAGACGGACAGCTCAACTTTGGTCAGGTGTTTACCGCTGGCGCAGTGCTTCAGGATTGCTGTAGTGGATTTGTCGATCAGGGCGTTAACGTGCAGATCGTTAAAGTTAACTTTACCGGCACCGCCGCCACCGCCAACGCTCATATTACCTGGCTGGGAAGCGCCCCAGGAGAAGGAGGTAATATCAGTCCAGCCGGTGTGGTTAGAATCTTTAGATTCGCCAGTAACACCCTCGACCTTCAGAAACATATCAATAGCCATAATATCTACTCTTCGTGGATGAACAATATTGCTTTCGAAAAAGCACTTATATGGCAAACAGGAAAGCATGGGGCTGAATAAAACCGTCCATATTTTACCTCTGCCTCATATCAAATGACCCGTGTCATTTGACAGTCTTACATTCCCCCTGAATGAACGGAAAGAATGTGAAGTCTTTTACTACTCCGGGTTATCCTGAATCCAGGTACGTTCAGGATCGCCAATGATGACCTGCGGAACCAGTTTATTCAGTTCGTCGCTATGATAAAGACGTAAACAGTTTAAGGTTACGCCTTTGACATCGGGTTTTCGCTCTGAATGAAAACCGTTAATTTGATTTTTATATTTCGCAATGAGGGCATTCACTTTATCAGTGCCATTTTCGGCATCAAAAGGTATCCACTCAATGAATGCACTCGCACTACGGGCCGCATCAGCAGAAAATTGGCTGCCTTTATCTGCCACCTGCGCAAGACAGCGCGCCAGAACTAAATCTTTTAAAACCTGCCGATATGTTTGCTGATGATAAAAATCAGGATAGTTATTTCCGGCACACACGTAAAAAGTCATAAATGCGAGGAAAAAACAGAAACGTTTCACCTTATATCCTTTGCCATATGCTCAGTAGCGCATCTGCCAGCGTGAGGCACTAACTTTTCTCTTTCCATTTCTCTGCGACAACGTATATCCCTATCGCTAATGCATTAAGTCCAGCACATAAGAACCCATGCATTGCGATCCGGGGTATATCTTCCGGCCAGTCAAAGATAAACAGATAGTAGCCGGATACCGTCACACACAGCATGAATGAAATAATTAACAACGTATAAATCGTTAAATAGCTGATGAATTTTCTTGTTATCGCTTTCACAGGTAAATTCATTAGCTATCTCGTATTCACAGTAAGGCCGCCGGCCCCAATGGGCCGGCCACCTTCATTACGCGTCTTTCGTCTTCAGCGACGGCAGT
Organism: Lelliottia nimipressuralis; assembly: GCF_004402045.1. GTDB lineage: Bacteria > Pseudomonadota > Gammaproteobacteria > Enterobacterales > Enterobacteriaceae > Enterobacter > Enterobacter chinensis. Next base: position 1,073,406 of record NZ_SOMG01000030.1, read on the forward strand.
TTAGAAACCAGACGCAGGGAAACGGTCAGGCCTTCCAGCTGGTAGTGTGGACGCAGGAAGAACTTCGCGGCGTAGTAGCCCGGGTTGTCTTCAATCTCCTGCACCTGCACTTCCGCAGCCGCCAGCGGTTTGCGGGACTTAGTTTCCTGAGAGGAGTTAGCCGGGTCACCGTCCACGTAGTTCATGACCCAGTCGTTCAGCCAGCGCTCCATTTCTTCACGCTCGCGGAAGGAGCCGATTTTGTCGCGCACGATGCACTTCAGGTAGTGCGCAAAACGGCAGCAGGCGAACAGGTACGGCAGACGGGAGGCCAGGCGCGCGTTAGCGGTCGCATCCGGGTCGTGGTACTCCGCCGGTTTTTGCAGAGACTGCGCGCCGATGAAGGCAGCAAAGTCAGAGTTTTTGCGGTGAACCAGCGGCATAAAGCCGTTTTTCGCCAGCTCGGCCTCACGACGGTCGCTGATGGCGATCTCGGTCGGGCATTTCATGTCCACGCCGCCGTCATCGCTCGGGAATGTGTGACACGGCAGGTTTTCTACCGCCCCGCCGGACTCGACGCCACGAATCGAGGTGCACCAGCCGTACTCTTTGAAGGAGCGGTTGATGTTGGCAGCCATCGCATAGGCGGCGTTCGCCCACGAGTAGCTGTTGTGGTTTGCGCCGTCGGTCTGCTCTTCAAAGTCAAAGCTGTCGACCGGGTTGGTGCGAATGCCGTACGGCAGACGCGACAGGAAGCGCGGCATCACCAGACCCAGATAGCGGGCATCTTCAGATTCACGCAGTGAACGCCAGGCGGCGTATTCGGTGTTCTGGAAGATTTTGGTCAGGTCGCGCGGGTTGGCCAGCTCCTGCCAGGACTCCATCTGCATCACGCCCGGTGCGGTACCGGTGATAAACGGACAGTGCGCCGCAGAACCGATGCGCGCCATTTCACCCAGCAGCTCAACGTCCTGCGGGCTGTGGTCGAAGTAGTAGTCGCCGACGATGCAGCCAAACGGCTCGCCACCAAACTGACCGTACTCCTGCTCGTAGATTTTCTTGAAGATCGGGCTCTGGTCCCAGCCCACGCCCTTGTAGCGTTTCAGGGTACGGCCCAGCTCCTGCTTGGAGATGCTCATAAAGCGGATCTTCAGCATCTCGTCGGTTTCAGTGTTGTTCACCAGGTAGCTCAGACCGCGCCAGGCGCTCTCCAGCTTTTGAAACTCGTCGTGGTGAATAATCTGGTTTACCTGCTGCGACAGCTGCTCATCGATACCCGCAATCAGGTTCTGAATGGTACGGTAGGTATCGTTTGAGAAGGTGACGGTATTTTCCAGCGCCTGCTGCGCCAGAGTTTTAACCGCGCTTTCTACGGCGGAACGCGCCTGGTCAGTTTTCGGGCGGAACTCTTTGTTCAGCAGCGCGCTGAATTCATCCTGGCTGAACGCCTGACCCGCCTGCTGCTCATGTTGTTGAGTCTGGTTGCTCATCGATTATTCCTCGCTACCTTTCGCGCTTTCGTCATTTTTCGGCAACTGGCTCAGGGATTTGAGCAGCGTCGGATCCTGCAGAATTTTAGCGATCAGCTCTTCCGCACCGTTTTTGCCGTCCATGTAGGTCAGCAGGTTGGAGAGTTGAGTACGCGCTTCCAGCAGCTTGTTCAGCGGCTCAACCTTGCGGGCCACCGCATCCGGCAGGAAGTCGTCCATGCTGTCGAAGGTCAGATCGACGTTGAGCTTGCCTTCGCCGGTCAGGGTGTTATCCACCTGGAACGCCACGCGCGGCTTCAGCGCCTTCATGCGTTCGTCAAAGTTGTCGATGTCGATTTCGAGGAACTTACGCTCGTCGACGGCCGGCAGATTTTCCACCGGTTTGCCGACCAGATCGGCCATGACGCCCATCACGAACGGCAGCTGAATTTTACGTTCTGCACCGTAGATCTCTACGTCGTACTCGATCTGCACGCGGGGGGCACGGTTACGTGCGATGAATTTCTGCCCACTGTTACTCATTGCCATGATGTTCTCCATCAAAGATGCGCGGTGAAGGTGAAACGGCAGGCTCCATGCCTGTCGTCATAATGCCTGGACGCGTTATTCGCGGCGTCCAAAGATGTTTTCCAGTTGGTTAACGCCGTCTGGCGCCAGGTCGCGAATAATGTCCATAAAGTTAAGTTCTGACAGCCGCTGCACCCGTTCAATCATCAGCGGTGCGGGGTGGCTCGGTTCGTACTGTGCAAAATACTGCTTCGCTTTTTCCAGCATCAGCTGCGCATCGGCGCGGCTGGTGACCTGCACGCTGCGCCAGTCCGTCACCTGCTGAGCAGGCTGCGCGGCCACCGGCTGTGGCCCGGCAGGCTGTTCAGCCTGTGCGTCACGGTTCGGCAGCAGCTTGCTGATGTCGGTCACCTGACAGGCGTCGGCAACCAGCCCTACGGTTTTCAGTAGCTGCTCCATCTCCGGCACCCCGCTTTCACCGAGATAGCCGGTGAGCAAAGCGCGAATCGCCAGCAGCCGTTCGTTAATGACGATAACCGCTGCGGTTCCCGGCTGGTCGCCGCGGGCCAGTTCGTCAATCAGCCGTGGACGGCCGCCGGGATAGTCCGGGCATTCCGTCTTACTGCCGTCCAGCAGCGCCTGGGCATCCCGGAGCGAAATTTCATCGCCGTTTGAACGCAGAAGCGAGGCGTTACGCACGGCGACGGTGAGATCAGACTTATCGCTCAGCCCTGCCAGGGCGTTGATGCGGTAGAACGGATCGGTCTCGCCAAACTCTTCCAGCAGCGGATAGAGCGGCTCCCAGTAGCGTGCGATCGCCTCCTGCACCAGCAGTAATCCATCCGCGTAGCCCGCCAGCCCGCGGCGGCGCGTCCAGGCATGGGTTAACGCCAGCAGCACGCGAAGATCTTTGGTGCGGGTCAGCAGGCTGGTGGCGTATTTTTCTACCGTGTTCCAGTCAGCCGGCTCTGCCGGGATGATGGTGTCGCCAAACTGCTGTTCCGCTTTTCCCTGGCCTGCCTGATTCATGATCTGGAAGTCAGCGTCGTACTCCAGGTTTTCGCCGCAGGGTTTGTCGGGGCTGATTGGCGCGAGAAATTCTTCGATATTCATAAGATCCCTGCTTATTCAAACATAGGCGGATAAAGACCGTGACGACCCGGGCGGGCGCCCCCTGCCGGATCGAACAGCAGGGTAAAAAGCTGCCCGGTAAAGTTACCGCTGTGAACGTGGGTGTACAGCGGGTAGCCGTCGCAGCGGTTGGTCCACCAGTAGCTGGTCTGACGAAGCGGATCAAAACATTCTGCCGCCTGAGGCCAGCCCAGCGTGCTTTGGCCGTCCTCGTCATAACCAATCACATCAAGGATATCGGAACGCTTTTGCGGCTCGACAGGCTGCGGTGCCGGAATGGTCATCAGCATCTCGTCCAGCTGCGAGGCGGAAAAACTGTTGCGCACCGCATGCAGCCCCAGGCGTCCAATCTGCTGATACCAGCTTTCGGCCTGGCTGAGCAGGTTAGTCGACCACTCTGACGGGGCGAAGCTCAGCTGCAGGCAAACCGGATATTGTCGGCCAACGCTGTCGCGACCGGGCAGCAGACAGCCCATCTGGATCATCTGGCTGCCCAGCATAGGCGGTACCACATAGTTCCAGACTGGCGCTTTATGGAACTGGCGCTCGCCGCTGCGCAGCTCTTCCTGCTGCCAGGCCAGCAGACCGACCTGGAACCAGTGGGACCACTGGCGTTGTAAGGTGTCAGGAAAGCGGCGCTGCAAAAAATCTCCGGCGCTGGGTAATTTGCCATACCAGCTGTAGCGGTTCATCGCAGGGGTATTCGTCATACGGCTGTCCTTGCGGTTATGGGCATGAGAAACGAGGAAGCTGGAACGGGTTGCGAATGCTGTTTGGCGCAAACTCCAGCGTGACCTGATGTCCGTCAACGTTGAAGGTGGCCTGACGGCTCAGGCTACCCGCGCCCGGGCTGGTGCTCGCTTTATCGAAAAAGCGGTTCAGTGCCCAGGCACCGTTCGTTACCAGCGTCGCCGTACTGCCGTTCGCCAGACCCAGCTGCATACGGACCTGATTGGTACCGCCCGGCCCCGGCCAGTTCATGATCTGCACGGCCTGCGGGCCATGGCTGTAGCGCAGCAGCTGGCCGTCAACGTCCAGCGTCAGGTTCAGAATGGTGTTATCCATTCGCACGGTGCGTACCGTCACCTTGAAAGACGGCGTGGTTGCGCCGTTAGCAAAGAAGGCGTCGCGAATGGACTGGGCCTGCTGGAACGGTCTCAGCAGCCCTTCGCTTCCCGGCAGCGTTTTACCGTCAATGCCCGGCATAAAGCGCCAGTTTGCCTGCGTGGTATCCACTTTATTGGTCAGGTTGTCGCGGAAGAAGGCGTCCATCAGACCGGTGCCAGGGGCAAACATGCGCGCGAGATCGTCAGGGGTGACCTCGGTGCTGGCGCTGCGCACCAGCGGGTAGCGACCGGCAATCGCCTGGCGACAGAACCCGCCCACTTCAACGTTGATTCGCTTACGCACGTTTTCCAGGTCACGGCGCTGGGTATCGCTGCTGGCACCCACCGCCATATTGCTGAACATGGTTTGCAGCCCGCCCGGCAGACGACCGGCGCTGGCCTGCAGGCGGCTTATCGCCTCGCCGCCCGGCGCCGGCATGCCGCTGTTGGCGGCGTCCTGTACGGCGGTCAGGTAGCGATAAAGCTCGTCCACCTGCTTGAGAAAATCGTCAAATACGATGGTCTTCCCGCCCTTCTCCAGCGGCTGCGCCAGCTCAATCATCGGCGCATAGTGGTCGGTCACCAGCTGTTCCGGTGCCTGCGTAACCACGGCTGCCTGCGTCGGGGCTGCGTCATTGTTACTGAACAGCGCTTCCAGCGTACGCGTGGCACGGTTGCTCTGATCCTGCGCTTTACCCGCATCCTCTGGTACTGGGGCATTGCGCGACAGATTCAGCACCTGGCTCAGGTTCTGCACCAGACGGCGCAGCGGCGAGTTTGCCCCCGAGAGCAGGCGCGCGGTGTTGATGCGCTGGGAAAGATCGGCGCTGTTGTTCAGCTGAATGTCGGCGAGAAAGCGATCCCAGTTAGCGATAAAGTCGCGCATGTAGAGCTGGCGCACGGCGTTATCAATTTGCTGTTTATCTTCCTGCGCCGTGGCGGCTCCCAGCACCCAGGCGTCGTCCTCGTGCAGCGCAGTGGTAACGCTGTCAATCTGGCCGTTAAAACTTTTCCAGTAGCCGTCCGGCGTATAGAGGCCCGGTACGCCTTCGCTCACCGGCTTGCCGCTTTTACGTGAAAAGACCAGCTCGCTCTGCGGTCCGCCGAGGTCGGAAAGGGAGACCGGCTTCAGGTTTTCATCATGCTCCAGCAGGCGCTTGAGACGACCGTACACGCGCGTGGAGAGCGGCTGCTGGTTGATCATCGCCCTTTCGCGCGCAACCAGAGATTCATCCTGAGCGTACGGGGAGGCCTGAATTTTCGGCTCAAGCAACTGAGTCAGGTGCCATTCAAGCTGTTGCAGCTGCGCCTTCGTAACGTTCTGCGGCAGGTTACGCTGCAGGTTCAGCATCACCCATGAGTGCAGGAATTTGCCGTCATATTGCTTCGGCTGATACAGCATCTGATAGGCTTTCAGCGCTTCGTAGCTGTACTCCACATCGCTGCCGTTGTCGTTGCGAAGCCAGGTGGTAATGTGCATGGCGACGGCGGGCAACAGCATCTGATCCAGTGCTTTCTGGTACAGAGACTGGGATGCATCGCTGACGTCATCGCCACGATAAAGCCCCATACGGCGGGAAACGGGCGGGTCGTTCACGTCAAACGCGTCGCTTTTCGGCAGGTCAACCAGACCGTTCAGCAGCGGCAGCAGATCGAACAGGTCGCGCTGGGTCTGGCCCTGCAGCGCTTTACTCTGCTGGTCCAGCAGAGGTACCTTCGCATCCACCTCTTCCAGATAGGCCTTGTTTTTGGCATAGCTGGTCAGCCACAGACCGCCCAGGATCACCAGCAGAGCCAGCAGCGCCGCGTAGCCGGACCAGATCACGGCCCGGTTGCGCAGTTCCCACCAGCGGTTTTCTCCGGCGATCCCCGCTTCCTGGAAAATAACGTTTTGCAGCAGGTTCTTAATGAAGAAGCTCTGGCCTTTCGCCCCCGGGATAGGGGCCTCTTTGCTGACCGAATCCCAGCGATCCGCCTCCGCCCCTTCCGGCAGCGACAGCGCACGGTTCAGTTCGCCCATCACGCGGTCGAACGGCATGCCTTCCTGAGTGCCGCTGGCGAAGTAGATCCCACGCGGGGAGAATTCGGTTTCGAAGTTGGAGCGGGCGAAGACCGTGCTCAGGTAATCCGCCAGCAGCGGACGCAGCGCGGCGAACTCCTGGGGGAAGAGATACGCTTCGGCACGGGTTTTCGCGTCATGCTCTTTGAGCATGGTTTCCGGCAGCCCGGCATCGAGGCGCTGCTGTAAAAGCGAAAACTCCTGCTGGAAGTTGCCCATCAGGTCGTAGTCGGCGTGTTTGGTTTGCTCCCACGGCAGCGTAAAGCCCCAGATCTGGTCGCGCTGCGCTTTGTCGTAGTCTGCAAACCAGGCGCGGAAGCCTTTAAGCAGGTCGGCCTTGGTCACCATCACGTACACCGGGAAGCGGATACCCAGCTGTTCATGCAGCTCCGACAGACGCTGACGCAGATTCACCGCCTGCTGGCGGGACGCCTCGGCAGACTGGGTAAGCAGGTCAGAAATGCTTATGGTGATGATGACGCCGTTGATCGGCTGGCGGCGGCGATACTTACGCAGTAGTCCCATGAACTCCAGCCATTCGCCGGCGTCCTGTACCTGCTCGCTCTCCTGCGTGGTGTATCGACCCGCCGTGTCCAGCAGCACCGCCTCGTTGGTGAACCACCAGTCGCAGTTGCGCGTGCCGCCGATGCCCCGCAGCGCGGTCTTACCGAAACGATCCGCCAGCGGGAACTGCAGTCCGGAGTTGACCAGCGCCGTGGTTTTACCCGATCCCGGCGCGCCGATAATCACGTACCACGGCAGTTGATAGAGATATTGCGTGCTGAAGCGCTGGGTCCACTGGGCACCCTGTCCCGCTTTGCTGAAGTGCGCTTTTTTCAGCATTTGCGCGGCTTCATCAAAACGGCTGGCGAGGATCTGCTCCTCGCTGTTCAGTCGCTTCTGCGGATCCGCCGCTTCCGGGCTGGTGGTGTTCTCATTGAGCTTGTCCATCAGCTTGCGGTTCAGCCAGGCATTGTACAGCCGCGGCAGAATGTGGCCCTGCGCCCAGAGCAGATAGACCACGGCGATGCTGATAATGCGGTTCTGTTCGGATTCAAGCGGCCGGGTGTCCACGATGGACAACAGGGGACCAATCATCCAGATCACCGCCGCCAGCGCCGTTACGCCGAGGAAGCTCCACAGAATGCGGTTGGTCAAAATGGAAAGAAGTGTAGTCAGCATCCTTAGTTTCCTTGCGGCAATCCGTTCAGCTCGGCCTGCGTATTTTCAGGCGACACCAGCAGAGTAATTTCCACACGGCGGTTACGGGCGCGGTTTTCTGGCGTCGTGTTTGGCGCCACCGGGTTAATCTCGCCCCGCCCTTCCGCTTTCACGCGGCCAGGCTGAGAGAGGCTTCCCTGCAGCATTTTCTGTACAGAGCGGGCACGTTCCAGAGAGAGTTCGTAGTTAGAGGCAAAGCGCGCGCTGCGGATCGGCACGTTGTCGCTGTAGCCCACCACCAGAATTTTGCCGCTGACGTTATTCATCGCCTGCGCAATGCGGTTGATCACCGGCTCATAGCGGTCGCGCACGACGGTAGAGGCAGACGCAAACAGCCCGTCGCCTTTCAGGATAACGACGCTGCGATCCGCTTCGTCTTTCACCGCGACGAGGCCAGCTTCGATTTCCGGTTTCAGGAAGCCCCGCAGGTTCAGCACCGCCGGTAGCTGACGAGCCGGCTGCTGAATAGTGGTTTCCGGCAGCTGAGACTGGTAAATCTTCGCCAGCACCGGGTTAGTGTTATCGCCGAGACGCCAGTTAAGCACGATATAGAAGAGACAGGCGATAAACCCGGCCAGCGCCACGCAGGCCCACAGGGGAACCATCGGCCGCCAGAGCTTGCGCAGCACCGGACGATCTTCCGGATGGGGTGAGAGCGGCGGCGGATAGCTGCCGCGCACGCCGCGGATCATCTGCCACAGCCGCTGCTTGATGGTTTCAAGCTGGGTGCGGCCATTGTCCAGCACCCGATAGCGCCCTTCGAAGCCGAGCAGCAGACAGTAGTTGATCATCTCCAGCAGGAGGATATGTTCGCGCGGGTTCTGCGACAGGCGCGCCAGCAGCTGGAAAAACTTCTCGCCGCCCCAGGTTTCGTTATGGAACGTGACCAGCAGGCCATTGCTTGACCAGACGCCACTGCTGCCCCAGGGGGTGAGCGCGGCGGCTTCATCAAGCGCCGTACACAGACAGTAACGAGCCCCGACGATCACTTCGTAAGGCAGCCCTGCCTGCTGGCAGCGGACTTCAAAACGGCGAATCTCATCGATCAGACGCTGGCGTAACGCCACCTGGTCGTCATGCGATACCGAATGACGAATCTGCGGGATCGCATTGAGCAGCGGATTGGCGGCCGCCACCAGCTGATTGTTGCTACTGGCTCCGGTAAACGCGGCATCACTGCCGGTATCCTGTCGTTCCTGCATATTAAGCGCTCGCTTTATTATTCAGTCGGGCTACGGATGGCCCAAAACTCCATATCCAGCCCCGGGAACTCCCCTGCAAGATGCAGGGCGAATGCGCCGGACTTATCCATCTCGTGCCACAGCTCGCTGCCCTTCTCGAGCTCAAAGTAGCTGTAGCCGGCATGCCACGGGATCTGCGGCGGTGCGACCGGCATGGCGCGCAGCATAATGCCCGGCAGCTGAAGCTGAACCAGATCGCGGATTTTCGAGACCGGCGCGACCTTCATCTGCGCCGGGAAATGCGTTTGCAGGTGTTCGCCTGGCACATTGGCTTTTACCGCCAGCACGAAACCAAACTCACGCACCATGCTCGTTTCAGGCACCGTGGCGATATTCAGGCCGTGAGAGCGCTCGTTAAGCGGCAGCTGAATCGCGTGGTCTTCCATCACCAGCGACAGTCCCTGGCGCAGCATCAGCATCAGTTTGCTGAAGCAGTTTGCCAGATCGTCATGATCGTAAATCGGCAGCACGCTTTCGGTGGTACGTTGCGACGTCCAGGTGGAGAGCTCGGTGGCGAACGGCAGCCAGCTGCGCCAGAGCGTTTCCGGATGCAGCAGCGGGAGGGTTTTTAAATGAGACACCTCGCCCAGATGACGGTTAACCAGCGACAGCAGCGTAAACTCAATCATTTCCGAGGTGTTAAAGCGGCCAGGCTGGCGCAGACGGCCGCCAATCTGCTGGCTGCGCTGCACCAGTAAGCCGTGCAGGTCGTTGATCATGCTGTAGATCTGCGGGCTGTTATTGGCATTCAGCATCGGCGGGATGTAGCTGTTATCGAGCCGCACGTGGTTGTCGTTACGTTTCTCAGCCACAAACGCCACGCCGATGGCGGTCCATTCGGCTGTGAGGTCTTTTTCGAGCATCAGAGTCAGACGCAGACGGCCAAACTGGACGGTGGCATCCCCCACCGACATGGCGTTATCGTCTTCCACCTCTTGCTCGAACGCGATAAAGCGCGCCAGCGAGGCCGGCTCTTCGCTGAAAATCACCTCTTCTCTCTCGCCACGACGAACCGGCAGTGCGAGCACCACCTTTTCATTGGTGAGGTTGTCAGGAATTTTCAGCGGCACAGGACCGTTGCGCCCGTTACGGACCTGGAAAAAAGTGCCGTCGGGCAGCAACCCGCTGCAGTAGCTCAGGGCAATGCATCCCTGACGAAGCATCGCTTCATCCAGTTCAACGTCAAGAAAGCCCCAGAGATAGGAACGCTGCAGCGCACCCCATTCACGAACATGGTTGAGCAGATAACTTTCAGTCCGCTGAAAATGGTGTGGACGCAGGAACATGCCTTCGGTCCAGACGACCTTTTCTGCTTTGGTCATGATGATGTGTTTCCTGTTATGAAGCGCGTTACTGGCTGATGACCCGAATGCCGTTCACGTCGAGAAAGACGTTGGCCTGAAGTTCATCTGCGGACCATTTCCAGAACTGATAGATATGATTTTCGCCAGGCACAGGCAGAGGGAGTGAAACGCGCCATTTTTTGCCATCCAGCATCTGATATTCCGCCATCACGCCGATGTAGCGAGCCTCCGGAGAGCTTTGCCCGGTGAGGGTTTTCGACAGCTGTCCCGGCATCAGGAAGAACACATCGCTGTTCAGCAGATTCGCGCCAAGCGTGGCTGACGCGTTGTTCTGCAGGGAGTAGAAGTCGCTGGACATAAAATCCGCATCGGATTTCAGCAACAGCACCCGAACCTTAAGCGGCGCAGATTCATTGATTTGTGGATGAGCCTGAAACTGCAGATTGTAGCGGGAAGGGTCGCTGTGTGAAGACGACGTACAACCACTGACAAGGGCGAAAACCACCGCGTAAAAGAATAACCACAGCTTATGAAAATTTTTATTATTCATAAAAATGCGCTCATGAAAGCCGTTTAGTTCAGGATCCAGGTACCGTTAGCGCTGTCTTTGCAGGCTTTGCTGTTGCCATCGACATCCACACAGGTCGCTTTTTTACGCGCCTTAGGACGAATGGCCTGTTTACGCACGGCGGCATCGTACTGATCGGCCTTAATAACGGCGCGCATCGGGACGTAGCCAATCAGCTGATCGTTACCTTCATCGGCGAGCGCCATCCAGTAGTGTTCAACCTGTCCCAGCACCACGTATGTTTTTCCAGTCTCCAGGTTGCGGATAACTTTACCGCCAAAGTCAGGACGGCTCATCAGGGAGGCTGGGTACATGGCACGATACGGCTCGTTGACCGGCGTGAACTCCGTCGGCGGCGTAACAGCGTGACGGTGGGTTAAGGTTACGCCGTTGACCTGGCTGGTCTCGATCGTATCGTCGTTGATCACAGGTTTCTGCGGCGCTTTACAGCCCGCCACCGCCATTACAAACAGAAGTGAAAACAGTACGCGCATTTTCATATGCTTTTCCGTAGCGATATTTCGATGATGGAGATAAGGGGATGAAGTTTGACTTAAGTGCTATCGTTAAAATAGCCAGGATATTTTCGGGGCGTTACTATTTTAAAGGCATAGCTACCGCACGAGCCCTTCAGAATAAGGCCCAGTGTCTTCCTGACATATTTTGACAAACGGTAAACAAGTTTACATGAGCTTCGTATCAATTCAATATTTACCGCTACGTAACTGATGGTAAATGAAGCAGTCGGAAAATTATAGGATTAATCTGAGAAAAAAATACGACACAGCCTGCACCCTTTTATTACCCCACCCCAACACGACATAACATCATGTTTTATAAATTAAAAACACAAAAGAGAACCACTTTCATTAACGCAATACTGCTATTATCGCCACTACCATAATTAGTAGAATTCGCGTATTGGTGATGCCACAAGAATATACCGACGATGAATTATTTGTTGCACTAACAGGGTATCTTTAATATTCATCGTAATTCACCGTCAAAATGGGAATATTTCACTTATGCCGAACGGCGTTAATTTCACGCCTCAAAATAACTTTATATTTCACGTTGTGATAATTACCCACTAAGACATAAATTATATCCATTAATCATTAAGCCTGAGTAAACATTCCCGTCACTCTCGCGTTGCCCAATGCGCCAGATCGCCTGCCAGGTCCGAATATTGTCTTTTTCACCAATCGTAAGCTTCATTCGAAGTTTAACTGGTACTACATCCTCCTGCGTTCGCCGCCATCTATCCCACCTACCGGATGATAGATAAGATTTATTATTCAAATGATAAAATTTCGTTATAATTTCTTTAAATATTTATGCAACTTAGATGATAACTAACTGTAATAAAAAGAATTTAAGATAAGGCATTTTGCCGTGCCGTATGCGCACAGACACCCGGCCGTCATTGCTTTCGCTTATTGTCTTCTTCAGTGATTTATTGGCTTAGTCGCCGTAAGACCGAACGAATCAGGAGTTGGTATGAACAATAAAAGACGCTCAGTGCCCGGTATCAGACACTATGATGGTCCTGCCGGAGGCTGGGGCGCGTTAAAAGCCACGGCCATTGCGGTACGTACCCAGATGGATACCCTTGATGCCCCCGCGACGCTGTTGCGCACCAATCAACCTGACGGTTTTGACTGCCCGGGCTGCGCGTGGCCCGATAAAGAACATAAATCGACGTTTCAGTTCTGCGAGAATGGCGCCAAAGCGGTGACCTGGGAAGCAACCAGCAAACGTGTAACCCCCGCGTTTCTGGCGGAAAACAGCGTCTCCTCGCTGCTGGCAAAATCGGACTTTGAACTGGAAGGCTATGGTCGGCTGACGCATCCCCTGCGCTATGACCGGGACAGCGATACCTTCAGGCCCGTCGAATGGGACGAGGCATTTCAACGCATCGGCGAGGTGTTGCGCGGGCTCGAACCGGACCAGGTTGAGTTCTATACCTCCGGGCGAGCCTCTAACGAAGCGGCGTATCTGTTCCAGCTGTTCGCCCGCGAATACGGCACCAATAATTTCCCGGACTGCTCGAATATGTGTCATGAAGCCACCAGCGTCGGTCTGCCGCGGTCGATTGGCATCGGGAAAGGCACCGTCTCGCTGGACGACTTCGACAAGACCGAGCTGGTGATCTCCATCGGCCACAACCCCGGCACTAACCATCCGCGCATGATGGGTACTCTTCATGAGCTGGCGCGTCGCAATGTGCCGATTATCGTCTTTAACCCGCTGCGCGAGCGCGCCCTGGAACGCTTCGCTGACCCGCAAAGCGTGATTGAAATGGCGACCTACGGCTCCACGGATATCGCCTCAACCTATTTCCAGGTGAAGGCCGGGGGCGATGCCGCCGCGCTGAAAGGTCTTGCCAAACACCTCCTGGAGATGGAGGCTGAACGCGGTGACGTGCTTGACCACGCGTTTATTGCAGAGCATACCCAGGGCTTTGAGGATTTTGCCGCCGATATCGCGCAAACCTGCTGGGACGATATCGAGCACGAGTCGGGCCTGAGCCAGCAGGCGCTCGGGAAAGTGGCCGAGGCCTATGCAAAATCGAAGGCCACCATCATTACCTACGGGATGGGGATTACCCAGCACAATAAAGGCACGGCAAACGTGCGGCTGATCGCTGACGTGCTGCTGCTGCGCGGCAATATCGGCAAGCCCGGCGCGGGAATCTGCCCGCTGCGCGGTCATTCTAACGTGCAGGGGAACCGCACCGTCGGGATTAGCGAGAAACCCACGCCGGCCTTCCTGAACCGTCTGAAGGACGTGTTCGGCTTTGAGCCGCCGTCTCACCACGGGCATGACGCGGTGCAGGCGACGCAGGCGATGATCGACGGCAGGGCGAAAGCGCTTATCTGCCTCGGCGGCAATTTTGCGGTGGCGATGCCCGATCATGAACGCGGTTTTCCGGCGATGGGTAACCTGGATTTGAGCGTCCACGTCGGTACTAAGCTGAACCGCACGCATCTGCTGGTAGGCAAAGAGACCTTTATATTTCCGTGTCTCGGCCGTACCGAACTGGATATCCAGGCTACCGGCCGTCAGTCCATCACCGTCGAAGACTCTATGTCGATGGTGCATGCCTCCTCCGGCAAGCTGAAACCTGCCTCACCGTTGCTCCGTTCAGAACCCGCTATCGTCGCCGGCATGGCAAAAGCCACCCTGCCAGCCACCCGCGTGGACTGGATGACGCTGGTTGAGGATTACGACCGCATCCGAGATCTGATTGAGCAGACCATCCCGGGCTTTGAGAACTACAATGCGCGGATCCGCGTTCCCGGCGGCTTCCGGATGCCGCTGCCGCCAACGCAACGTATCTGGCCAACGGCGACGGGAAAAGCGATGTTCTCGGTATTCGACGGTGTTCACGAGAACGCCAGCGGCGAAGGTGAACACGTTCTGCGCCTGATCACGCTGCGCAGCCACGACCAGTACAACACCACCATTTACGCCCTCGACGACCGCTACCGTGGCGTGTTTGGCCGCCGCGACGTGCTGTTTATGAACGAAGACGATATGGCGCAGTCAGGACTGGAACACGGCGACCGCGTGGATATCGAAACCGCCCTGCCCGGCAGCGTTCAGCGTCTGGAAGACATCACCGTGGTGGCGTACAGCATCGCCCCGGGCTCTGTCGGCGCCTACTACCCGGAGGCCAACGTGCTGGTACCGCTCGACTATCTGGATAAGGACAGCGGAACGCCGTCTTATAAATCCGTTCCGGTTCGCATTACCCTGCGCTCAAAAGAGATCCGCATGCTGTAAGGCTGTTCGCGCAAAGAAAAAGATGGATATTAAACAGTTAAAATACTTAATCGCACTCGACCAGACCCGGCACTTTGGTAAAGCGGCCTCGCAGTGCAATATCACCCAGCCGACCCTCTCCATGCGCATCCGCAACCTGGAAGAGGAGCTGGGGCTGGTGCTGATCGTGCGCGGACAGCGCTTTGAAGGGTTTACGCCGGAGGGAGAGCGCATCCTTGCGTGGGCTCGCTCCCTGCTGGCCGCGCACGACGGCTTACAGGCGGAAGCCGCGCTGTGCAAAGGCCAGGTGGTGGGTGAATTACGGTTGGGGATGGTGCCGCTGGCGAGTGTGGATCCGATGATCTTTATTCGTCTGCTGACGCAAAAATACCCGGAGCTGACCTACAGCCTCTATTCTATGTCCTCCGCACAGATAGCCGATGGCGTCAGCCGCAACCAGCTTGAACTTGGGATTTGCTACCTCAATAGCATCGACACCAGCCTGTTCGACATTATTCAGTTGCCCAAAACGAAGATGGGTCTGCTGCACGACACCCGCCACTTCCAGCTACGCCAGGAGAGACTGACCTGGCGCGATCTGATGGATTTTCCGCTGGGGTTCCTGACCAAAGGGATGCATTACCGGGCGCATATGGAGGCCAGCTTTAACGCGGCGGGCATCGAACCGACGTCGGTTTTTGAGAGCGACTCCACGTTCCAGATCATTCAGGCGGTTCAGAGCGGCGTGTGCTGCGCCGTGATGCCGCTGAACAACGGTCTGGAGGATCTGAACAGTAATTTCAGGATAGTCCCCATCACCGACGCAAATATTGAGGCTCCCGTCGGACTGATTATGCGCAGGCAGAAACCCGTATCTTCACTGGCGCTGCGCTGTTTTACCGATGCGCAGGAAATTTTTCATGCGGACAATGAGGCGTAAGCCTGGCGCGCCACCACGCTAAACCCACCGATGAATACCGCGTCGCAAACGGCCCGGTGTTCCGGCGAGCTCACCAGCGCGCGTAGCGCATCGCGGATGGCGTTCAGCGTTTCAGGCGAAGTGTTATGCGAGGTGATGAGCGGCAGCCCAGGCGTCAGGGGGGTGCGGTCAATAACCGCCAGCCCCGCAAGCCGCTCCGGCTCGTGACGCTGCAGCAGCGCCCAGGTGACACAGTCGATAGCCGCGATATCTCCTGCCCCGCGTTTGATATCAATCAGCGACTGTCGATGGCTACCGCTAAAGGACGTTTGCGCGAAAAACGGACCGTCAGTTGCCAGAGGAGCCACTTTTTTTCGCAGCGCACGGTAGCCGGACTGCGAGTCCGGTGAATTACAGACCGCCCGGCGTCCGCGAAAATCAGCCAGCGTGAGATGCCGATCCTCCTCGCGCACCGCCAGAACGCTGCGGTAGTGGATCCCTTCGCAGCCCGGTGCCGTGTAGTGAAAACAGCCGACCACCTGCACATCCGGAAGCTGCGTGACCAGCGGATAGCCGCAGGCCTGGCTGAGGATAAGCCCAGGCTGTTGCCAGTGGGTCAGCAGGTCAGCCTCCGGCCAGCCGGGGTCACGATCGACGGGCACACCGCGCGCAACCAGTAAACCCTTTACCGCCAGCCAGAGCGCGCGGGTGTCGTCGCGATCCACGGCGTACATGGGAAACGCCAGCAGGTTACTCATACTCATCCTCTTGTTGTCTCCCGGGATGAACGGTGACGTCGACGGGTCTGGCCCAGAACTGTCGCAGCCATTCGCCGTAGCCCCTGACGAGAAAACCGTGGTTTCGCTCCCGGTACGCCTCCCGGTTTTGCAGGTAGATCGCCTTCAGTCCGTACCAGGGAACGCCCGGCAAATCATGATGTACTGAATGGTAGTTGAGATTTAAAAACAGTACCCGCCAGAAGAGCCCCGCCTCGTTAATGACGGAGCGCGCGAGCGGGTCGTCCGCTGCGCGATGTTCGAAAAAGGATCGAACTTTAGTGAGCGCCAGCGCCGGATAGCTTACCGCTAGCACAAACCAGACGGGTGAAAAACCGACGTGCATCATACAGGCGAAGAGTGCCGCCAGCAGCACACTGTGAACCAGCCACATCGTCATCGCCCGCAGGCGAAGATGACGAAACGCCGCCGCGGCGCTGCCCAGGGTCTGAAGAATATCGAGCAGCGGCGCAAGCATCAGCCGACCGGCGAAGGTGTTCCGGGCGCGGATCGCGCGCTTCTGCCATGGGGTAAAGCGCGCCCAGCTCTCGTCGGTAAAATAGTACGACTCCGGGTCATCCACTGGATGGGTCAGGCTATCGTACCGATGATGGGCCAGATGAGAATCCCGGTACAGGCCATACGGATACCAGACCGCCAGCGGGAGTGTGCCAAACAGCTGGTTAAGCCAGGCAAAACGCGTGGGGTGCCCATGGATCAGCTCATGCTGCAGGGACATGTACCAGGCGGTAAACCCGATCAGCAGCAGCGTGGCGGGAAGCAGGCCGAGCGTTTGCCAGAACGCCAGCGTGGCAAACCAGCCAGCATAAATAGTAATAATTAAAAGCCAGGTGGGCAGTTCGCTTCGCCACAGGAATCCCGATGCGAGATGGTGGATTTGATTGCGTTGTTGCGGATGCAAATAGAGGGAGTTTCGTTTACCCATTCCTTCAGACGCCGTTTCGCCAGAGACAGTCTCCTGACAATCCGGGATTACATCTGAAATAACAAACAACTTAAATCGCTTTGCTTTGCCAGAAACATGGGGCTTGCCCGCTGCTTGACTTATTCTGTAATAAAGGTACTTTTCAGGACATGAAAAAGATCCTGATTATCGTTCCTGACGGCGGCATGCTGTTTGAAGCCGCCGGTATTGCCGACATTCTGATGCAGGCCAACCGGCTGCACCCGGAAGGGCTTGCCCAACCCCGCTACCGGATTATCATCGCCACGACCCAGCCTCACCAGGTGATCCACGGTCAGTCCGGCCTGAATCTGCTGGCGGATTATCGCCTGCCGGAGCTGGATCCGCGTGAACCGCTGGACACCATTATCATCACCGGGCGCGGCATGAACGAGCAGGAGAGCACGGCGGTCGTCGACTGGCTGCACCTTGCGGCACCGCACGCCCGGCGGGTCGCTTCAATATGTGGCGGCGCGATGCTGCTGGCCCAGAGCGGTTTGCTTGACGGTCGTCGCGCGACCACCCACTGGCGGCTGCTGGAGACAATGCAGGCTCAGTACCCGTCGATCAGGGTCGAAGGCGGCCCGCTGTATATTCAGGATGGCCCCATCTGGACCTCCGGGGGCGTGAGTTCCGGGTTTGACCTGACCCTGGCGCTGGTGGAGGACGACTACGGATTTACCCTCGCCCGCGATGTGGCGCAGGATCTGGTGATGTATCTGCGCCGCCCTGGGGGACAGCTGCAGTTCAGTCGCTACAGCCTGCAGCAGCCTGGCGCATCGGGCCCGATAAGCGAGCTGCAGTCCTGGATTCTGCAAAACCTCACCGCCGACCTGTGCGTGGAAAATCTGGCCGAAAAAGCGGTGATGAGCCCGCGCAATTTCACCCGCGTGTTTACCCGTGAGACCGGCGTCTCTCCTGCCCGCTACGTGACCGAAGCGCGTCTGGCCGCCGCCCGCCAGTTGCTTGAGCAGACCAGCGATTCCCTTGAGCGCATTGCCGGGCAAAGCGGGTTTGGCACCAGCATTAATTTGCGACGCGTGTTCGAGAAACAGCTCCACCTCACCCCGGGCGAATATCGCCAGCGCTTTCATTGCCGGAAAATGGCGTAATCTGATCCTTTTTTGTCGTTTACGCCATTGCGCCTGACGCCTACAGTGACTCCAGACAACGAAAGATAAGGAGTGCACCATGGTTAAGGTCGGTATTAACGGTTTCGGCCGTATCGGACGTAATTTCCTGCGCGCGGCGCTGGGTAACCCGGATCTGCAGATTGTGGCCATTAACGATCTGACGGACAGCAAAACCCTCGCCCATCTGCTGAAACACGATTCCCTGCTGGGTAAACTACCCGCGCCCGTTGAAGCGGCAGACGGCGCGCTGCAGGTAGACGGGCAGCGGATCGCCGTATTTAGCGAACGCGATCCGGCGAATATTCCGTGGCGCGATGTCGGCGTTGACGTGGTGATTGAAGCCACCGGGTTCTTTACTGAACGAGAAAAAGCGGCAGTGCATATTACCCACGGCGGCGCGAAGCGCGTCATCATTTCCGCTCCCGGGAAGAACGACGACCTGACGATTGTGATGGGCGTCAATCATGAGCAGTACGATCCCGCCCGCCACGCCGTGGTGAGTAACGGGAGCTGCACCACGAACGGTCTGGCACCGGCTGCTCAGGTGCTGCATCAGCAGTTCGGGATTGAGCATGGTCTGATGAACACGACCCACGCCTATACCAACAGCCAGGCGCTGCACGACCAGCCGGAGAAAGATCTGCGCGGCGCGCGCGCGGCGGCGCTGTCGATTGTGCCTTACTCCAGCGGCGCGGCGAAAGCGCTGGGGAAAGTGATCCCCTCTCTGGACGGTAAACTGACCGGGTACTCCCTGCGCGTGCCGGTTCCGGTGGTGTCGGTTGTGGATTTAACGGTGACGCTGAGCCGCAATGTAACCGTCGAAGAGGTGAATGAGGCGTTCCGTCACGCTGCCGCCAGCGGGCCACTGAAAGGCATTCTGGGATACAGCGATGAACCGCTGGTCTCCAGCGATTACCAGGGCGACCCGCGCTCCTCGATTATTGACGGGCTTTCCACGCTGGTGATTGGCGGGAATATGGTGAAGATCCTGGCGTGGTATGACAACGAGTGGGGATTCTCAAACCGTCTGGTAGATTTGGCGGTATTTATGGATAAGAAAGGGCTGTAAGTCTGGAGCCGGGTGGCGCTTGCGCCTACCCGGCAAGTGCATTACTCCGCTTTAACTTTCACGCCCATAAACACAATCACCATCGCCGTTACCAGCAGAAGGCCGCTGCCGGCAAATACGCCGCTGGCGCCATTGAGGTCAAATACCGCCCCGCCCCCGGCCGCACCGGCGCTTATCGCCAGCTGGATTGAGGCTACCAGCAGCCCCCCTGCACTTTCGGCTTCATCCGGAACGGTAGTGGCAAGCCAGGTTGACCAGCCCACCGGAACCAGACCAAATGCAAAGCCCCACAGCGCAACCAGGAATCCGTCCAGCATGGCCAGATGACCAAACGCTACCATCGTGAGCGCAAGCACGCCCATGGCGAACGGTACCAGCGCCAGCGTCAGGCGCAGATTACGCGCCAGAAGATGCCCGGCAACGGAGGTGCCCACAAAGTTGGCCAGTCCAAAGCCCAGCAGGATCAGTGAAATGGTCTCTACGCTCGCCTGCCCTACCGTTTCCAGGAACGGACGCAGGTAGGTAAAGAACGCAAAATGGCCGCTGAAGATCAGGATGGTCGCCAGCATGCCGCCGATCATTCCCGGGCGACGCAGCACGCGGAACAGCGTGCTCAGGCTGCCGCTGCTCTCCGGCTTCATGGACGGCAGGACCCAGAGCTGCCACAGCAGCGCCAGCATGCTCGGCAGAATGCAGAGGATAAACACGTTACGCCAGCCG
Organism: Lelliottia nimipressuralis; assembly: GCF_004402045.1. Taxonomy (GTDB): domain Bacteria; phylum Pseudomonadota; class Gammaproteobacteria; order Enterobacterales; family Enterobacteriaceae; genus Enterobacter; species Enterobacter chinensis. The sequence goes on from NZ_SOMG01000030.1 coordinate 1,093,361, forward strand.
ATCAGGCTGCCAAGATAGCTGCCCAGCGGCGCCGCAACCACCGTGGCAATGGATACGCTGGAGAAGATCACCGCCAGCGCTTTCGGCACTTTGTCCGCCGGCACCAGACGCATCGTCGTGGCCGTCGACATCGCCCAGAATCCCCCGATGGCAACCCCGAGCAGCAAACGCCCCATCAGCAGAACGTGCAGGTTGGGCGCAAAAGCCACCAGCAGGCTGGAGATAATTTGCAGCACCGAGAAAAACATCAGCACCCAGCGGCGGTCGATACTTTTGGTTGCCGGGGTAATCAGCAGCCCGGTCACCAGCGCCACGAGTGCGGTGGCGGTCACGGCCTGTCCGGCCATTCCCTCACTCACGCCGAGGCTCGCGGCCATTGGCGTTAACAAACTGGCGGGCAGAAATTCTGCCGTAATCAAGCCAAACACCCCCAGCCCCAGTGAATAGACGGCCCGCCAGGCGGGTTTTGCAGGCGTTACCGCCTCGCTCGCCGCGACACATGAATTCATCTGTTTTTCTCCCGTTATAGAAATGTGACAACTGTCGCAAAAGCATAGAAGGTTCACCCTGGACGATCTATGACATATAATCTCCACTTATTGATTATTCGTCCGGAGTTGCGTCATGACCGTACAGTCACCCGATTTGATCAGCGAACTTTTACGCGGCATGCGCCTGTCGGGGGTGAAATACCGTCGAATTGAAGCCAGCTCGCCGTTTGGCGTCGCGTTCCATCACGCGCCCGGCAGAGCGCAGTTTCATTTCGTGAGCCAAGGCAGCGCCCTGCTGCGAATGGAGAGCGGTGCGACGTTCGAACTGAGCAGCGGCGATGCCCTGTTTATTCCCGGCGGTAATTCTCATGCACTACTCTCTGACGAGCAGGCCACCATAACCCCGGTCAACGACTTTCCCAGCGAACCTATCTGCAGCTCGGTCTGCGCTATTACCTGTGAGCCCTGCCCGGAGGGCGAGAACACCATCATCTTTAGCGGGTGCATGGATTTTGAGCTGGGCGGGATGCAGCCGCTGATCAAGGCGATGCCGGAAGTGATGATGGTTAGCCGGCTGATGTCCACCTGGCCGGAAATTCATCCGCTGCTCGCGGCAATGGAGCGCGAGTCAATGACGCGACAGGTCGGGTTCGCCGGGATCCTTGCCCGGCTGGCCGACGTGGTGGCGGCGCTGATCGTCCGCGGCTGGGTCGAGGCGGGTTGTGGAAAAGCGACAGGCTGGGTGCAGGTCTTACGTGACCCTCGTCTGAGCCGGGCCATCTACGCCATGCACCAGCAGCCCGGCCTGAACTGGAGCGTGGCGGACCTGGCAAAAGAAGCGGGCACCTCCCGTTCCGTGTTTGCAGAACGGTTTCTGTCCGCGACGGGAACCACACCGGCCAAATATCTCAGTGAGCTGAGGATGCGGCTGGCCATTCAGTACATTCGCCATGAAAATCAGCCCATTGAAACGGTCGCGCTGCGGCTGGGATATGGTTCGCTGGCGGCGTTCAGCCGGGCGTTTAAGCGGATTATCGGGCATGCACCCGGCACGCTGCGGGAAGCCAGCCAGACCCCGGAAGAGGTATGACTGGCGTACGACATCAGAAGTAGTATTTAAAGCGCACGCGTCCGCCGTAGCGATCGTCATTTCGGTCATCGCCGTCTTTCGGATGGGCTTCCACCCAGGACGCATACGCGCCAAGATAAATATTGAAATTCTTCATCTTCATCACGTTCGGGATCAGGTATGAAGCATGAATGGTGTGAATATCATAATCCCCGGGATCGGTTACCCAGCAGTCCCCGTCGCAGTCAGCGTCGAAGTTAGCGGTGTTGAAATTATCGATCTGGTTGTGCGCGTAGATATAGCCCAGCTCAACGTTACGCCATAAGGCATTCACGCCCGCGGTGAAATCCTTCTCATCAGTTGCATCCATATAAGCGGTATTCAGGTTCGCCACGATACCGCCATCCGGATCGGTTTTTTGCCCGTTCCACGTCATGGTGAAGCCGTAGCCGGTGCGATCAGACTGGTCTACCCATTTCCCCGATGCATCGCGGTAGCCATAGGCGTTGTTGACGAGGTTGCTCTCCATCGCGATGGCCGTCGAGAAGTTGCCTTCCTGCCAGGCAATGACCGGACGGACGTAGGCGACGTTTTTTTCGTTATCCAGGTCCACACCGTGGTACTGCTGGTCAACAAACAGCGAACTGCCATCTTCCAGCAGGGTGTTGACCTCGAAATACCAGTTTCCCAGGGTTTTACTCAGCAGGAAATTACCGCCGCTGTCGCTACGCCCACGCCCCTCTTTCATCATGTAGATGTAGCCGTAACCATCGCTGTAGAGGTCGTTAGCCGTGTTGCCGGAATATTCAACGAAGGTGTCCTGATTCAGCGGGAACATGTCATAGGCTTCGAAGCGCCCAACTTTCACCTTCCAGTCGTTTTCCGTACCAAAGAAGAAAACGGCATCATCAAGGTTCATTTTGCCCGTTAAGTCAGCCAGCGGCTGCACGGAGAAACCGGCGAAATTGCCGTTCTCCATCCGTTTATATCCGTCAAAACCCAGCAGCAGACGGCCGTTAATATCCCAGCGCTCGTGGCTGCCGGGTGCCCAGTCTTTATTGGCCGTCGTTTTCATGGAGGTTAAACTGCCGGTCTTGCTGGCCGCGTCCATATTAAATTCAACGTCGCCGTAGAACTTAATATCCCCGTAGCCGGATAACGTCAGTTTGGGTGCCGTTTGTGCTGTGGAAGGCTCCGTGGATTCAACCACAACCGGATTCGCGGCCGCCACGGTTTGCTGCTGTTGCTTCAGATCCTGAATTTGCGCTTCCGCCTTTGCCGCCCGTGTTTCCGCCTTTTCGAGGCGCGCCTCCAGTTGCGCCAGCTTATCTTCCAGACGCTGGGTATCTTTTGCTGCCATTGCTCCGGTAGTACAAAACGCACTGACAATGAGTGCAAGGTATTTCACTTTCATCGACTCCATCCTCGTGAGTTAATCATTATTTCCTGACGGACACAGAGAACCTCGCCGATAATTCATATGAATTATCGGCTTACTACATCAACCATTAAGAATTAGCGAATTCGCCTTTATTTAAATCATTCACTACGCCATCCATGACGTTTTCCGTTAATTTATAAAACTTAATCGAGAAGGCGGTGAGTAAATAAAAGAGTGAAGGGATCAACGTAAACAGAAGAATGACGCCCTGAACGGCGGATTCCGATTGTACCGCGCTGTTTGACTCATAATTATACCCGGCGAGAACCCAGCCCAGGATAGCGCCGCCGACCGCAACACCTAATTTAATCACAAATATATTGGCCGCAACATTCATACCTGTAATACGACGCTGGGTTTTCCATTCACCGTAATTATTTGCATCGGTGATCATAGACCACTGCAGCGCGCCGTTGCCGCCCTGGACAATCTGAATAAGCACGTGGGCGATCAGGGGAATAACCCAGAACTCCAGCGGCAGCCAGAAGCAGGCCACGCCTAATGCGGCATTCAGGATATTAATCCAGAACGAGAGTTTGACCTTGCAAAAACGGGTGCCGAACGGCTGAGCCAGCACGGAGCCAAACATCGAGGCCAGCATCCCGCCCAGCATAAAGAACGAGATGATGTCCGCCCCTTTGTTCAGCACGGTGTTGACGTAATAGACCACCGCGCCGCCGCGAATCACCACCGCCACCAGCATCATAAAGTTGTAAATGGAGAGAATGCGCCACTGATCGTTACGGAAGAGAATTTTAACGTCACGGGCGATGTTCAGATTCTCTTCTTTGATGGGCTGCACGCGCTCTTTTGTGGTCGCAAAACAGACGATAAACATCAGACAACCGATCGCGCCAAAGAGCGCCATCGCTACCTGAATGCCGGTTGCTCTGTCACCAGGGTAGAGATAATCCGCCAGAGGCAGAATGAGGGCTGTACCAAGCGCACCGCCAATAGGGGTGATAGCAAAACGCCAGGACTGCAAAGAGAGGTTTTCACGCGGGTCGGACGTTAGCGCCGCCCCCAGGGAGCAATACGGGATATTAATGGCGGTATACATCAGAGTCATAAATATATATGCCCCGACGGCATAATAAATCTTTCCGGTTTCGGTAAAATTCGGAATGGAATAAACCAGTACGCAGCTCACCGCAAAAGGCACGCATATCGCCAGCAGCCATGGACGAAAACGCCCCCAGCGCGTTGACGTTGCATCGGCAATTGCTCCCATTACAGGATCGGTAATGGCATCTAATAAACGCACCAGAAGAAACATCGTTCCCATTACGGCCGGCGGTAATCCATATATATCCGTATAGTAATACGCCAGAATGGCCACCGATGAATCAAATACAATGTGACTCGCTGCATCTCCCAGGCTATAGCCTATTTTTTCTTTGACCGGAATTTTTTCTGCAACTGACATAGCGTGACTCCTCATTTATGAAACCGGTTTCTTTTGTTGCGACAATTTCGCCTGAGAGTGACGCCACGATCCATTATGTTTTTTCACCAGGAACTTATGTTTTTTGCTTTATGTGATCGTGATAATTAAAAGAAACAATTCACCGGGCACATTATGTGCAACGGATCGCAATTTATTTCCCATGCTGTTAGATATTCACAATATCAATATTTCACCGCATCACGCGCGGCATTAAGCGCAACGGTAAATAGTCTGGATTTGTGCAAAATGCGATGTTCGACACGCGAAGCGCGGCATATTCGACTAAGGTTTTCTGGTGATTGTTGACAGCGTAACTGCTGCTCAGTGAATAAGGAGAAGCACCAATGATAACCCCTCAAAAGCTGCGCCCTCGCCTTTTACCTCTGGTTCTGGGCAGTGCGCTGCTCGCGGTTGCCGCTTCTGGCGCCGCGGAAGAGATGAACGCTGGCCAGACGAATTCACCGGATATTTTGCTCGGGCCCCTCTTCAACGATGTTCAGAGTGCCAAACTCTTCCCCGATCAAAAAACCTTTGCCGACGCGGTACCTAACAGCGATCCTCTGACGATCCTTGCCGATTACCGCATGCAGCGCCGTCAGTCCGGGTTTGATTTACGCCATTTTGTTGAGGTGAACTTTACGCTACCGGGGGAAGGTGAAAAATATGTTCCGCCTGCCGGGCAAAGCTTACGTGAACACATTGACGATCTCTGGCCCGTACTGACGCGCACCACCGATAAAGCCAGCAACAAATGGGATTCCCTCCTGCCGTTACCGAAACCTTACGTTGTGCCCGGCGGTCGTTTCCGGGAGGTCTACTACTGGGACAGCTATTTCACCATGTTGGGTCTGGCGGAAAGCGGTCACTGGGACAAAATCAGCGATATGGTGGATAACTTTGCCTATGAAATCGACACCTTCGGGCATATCCCCAACGGCAACCGCAGCTATTACCTGAGCCGTTCCCAGCCGCCGTTTTTCTCACTGATGGTTGAACTGCTGGCGACCCACGACAGCGATGCGCTGAAGAAATATCGTCCGCAGATGGAGAAAGAGTATGCCTACTGGATGGACGGCGTTGACGCCCTTCAACCGGGGCAGGCCAACAAACGCGTGGTGAAGCTGGATGACGGCGCAATCCTCAATCGCTACTGGGACGATCGCGATACCCCGCGCCCGGAATCCTGGCTTGATGATGTGAATACCGCTAAAAGTAACCCTAACCGACCCGCGACAGAGATCTACCGTGATTTACGTTCCGCTGCGGCCTCGGGCTGGGACTTTAGCTCCCGCTGGATGGATAATCCGCAAAAACTCGGCACCATCCGGACCACCAGCATCGTGCCGGTAGACCTGAACGCCCTGATGTTCAAGATGGAAAAACTGCTGGCGCGGGCAAGCCAGGAGAGCGGTGATGCCGCCAGCGCAAGCAAATATGAGGCGCTGGCTACTGCGCGCCAGAAAGCCATCGAGAGCCACCTGTGGAATGATAAAGAGGGCTGGTACGCCGATTACGATCTCAAGAGCAAGAAGGTCCGCAATCAGCTCACGGCGGCGGCCCTGTTCCCGCTTTACGTGAAGGCAGCGGCACAGGATCGCGCCGATAAAGTCGCCGCGGCAGCCTCATCTCGCCTGTTGCAGCCGGGCGGGATAGCGACCACCACCGTAAACAGCGGCCAGCAGTGGGATGCGCCAAACGGCTGGGCTCCGCTGCAGTGGGTAGCAACAGAAGGGTTGCAGAATTACGGGCAAGATAAGGTCGCGATGGACGTGACCTGGCGCTTCCTGAAGAACGTTCAGCATACTTACGATCGCGAAAAGAAACTGGTCGAGAAGTATGACGTGTCGACAACCGGTACGGGCGGCGGCGGTGGAGAATATCCGCTACAGGATGGGTTTGGCTGGAGCAACGGCGTGACGCTGAAGATGCTGGACCTGGTCTGCCCGAAAGAAAAACCGTGCGACAGCGTGCCGGAGAATCGGCCTGCGGCGAATGACGAGGCTGCGCCGACGAAAGCTGCGGCGCAGTAAGTGTATTGCCGGGTGGCGGCTACGCCTTACCCGGCCTACATTTTGAACTCACAGGGCTTTGCTCAGAAGCTGTAACTCGCCCCTAGCTGATACGTTCTGTCACGCCCAATCCAGCAGTTTGTCGCGTCGTAACAGGTCAGCGTCTCTTTGTTAGTGATGTTCTGCGCGCTGGCTTTAAGCGTTAGCCCTGCCAGCGAAGGCAGTATTTCGCCCATCCGGTAGGATGCCGACAGATCGTACTGCGTAGTGCCGCCCAGCTTACCCGCATCGTTAGCCGGAGAGATTTCCATTGGCCCGGTGTAGCGTGCGCCTGCGCCCAGCATCAGCCCTTTCAGCGGCGTGTTCTCGAAGGTGTAATCCCCCCAGAGGTTGAAGGCGTTCTCCGGCACCTGCGTCGGACGTTTTCCTTTGTACTTGTCATCTTCCGTATTGATCGCGTGGGTGTAAGCATAGTTGGCAATCAGCGTCAGGTTGTCCGTCGGACGGCTGATGGCAGACAGTTCTGCCCCTTTAGATTCCACTTCCCCGGTCTGACGATAGTTCAGGAAGCCCGGATCGGAGGTGACGACATTCTTCTGACGGATGTTAAACACCGAGGCGGTAAAGGTGGTGGCGTAATCCGCCAGCAGATATTTTACCCCGCCTTCCACCTGCTTGCTGGTGGTGGGTTTGACGTCTTTTGCCACGAGCGTTCCCTGCGGCGACACCGGCGCAAAACCTTCGGAATAGCTGATAAACGGTGAAATCCCGTTCTCGAAGGCGTACAGCGCGCCCAGACGTTTGGTGACGCGGTCCTGTGATACCCAGGCCTTATCACCGTTTTGCAGATAATTGGTAGTGACGGAGCGGTAATCATCGTAGCGCAGGCTACCCAGCAGATTTAAGCCGCCAAATTCAACCTGATCCTGCAGGTAATAGCCGTTCTGCTGATAGCTCAGACGGTTTTTCTGGGCGGTATAAAGCCCCAGAGCGCCTTCATTGATCTGCGAATAGTCAGGATTGCGCATATCAATGCCCGGCGTGGCCGACGCGTAACGGTAGTGGAAGTGGGAGTTCAGCTTCTGATAGTCAAACCCGGCCAGCAGATGGTGTTTCCACTCGCCCAGCGCAATGGTTTTGGTCACCTGGTTGTCAATGTTGAAGCTCTTCAGATCTTCATCGGTGGTGTAGGCAAAGCGGTTAAGCTGATAGACCTCGCTCCCCGCGCCGGTTGCATAGACGCTGCGCTGATGGGTATCGACATCGAAATAGCGCGCCTTCTGGTTAAAGCCCCAGCCGCTGTCAAACTCGTGTTCAAAGCTGTAGCCCAGCATCCACTGTCGCTGCTTAAATCCGTTCCACTCATCTCCGGCGTAATCGCGCTTGCCCGCGTATTTCGAGCGCAGGTAGGCGAGCGGCAGCGGGTTCGACGGCGTCAGGCTTGGGGTATTTTGTGCCAGCGCATCGAGGGTGAGGCGGGTTTTGCTGTCGGGTTGCCAGGTGACAGACGGGGCAACCAGGTAGTTTTCATACCGGGTGGTGTGCGGCTGACCGTCATTTTCCGTGGCTTTGCCCAGCAGACGGTAGTTCCAGTCGCTGTCGGCAATCTGCCCGGTTGAGTCGAGATAGCCCTCTTTCAGGTTTCGGGTCCCGGTATTTACGCCGATCTCGGTTCGGGCTTCCCGCTGCGGCTTTTTACTCTGAATATTTACCAGCCCGCCCGGCGAGCCGCCGCCGTAAAGAACCGATGAAGGGCCTTTCAGGATATCCACGCTGTCAATCAACAGCGGGTCGATGCGGGCTTTGGTATTGCCGGTAACGTTATAGGGCAGTTGCAGCCCGTTGTAGAACTCCTGGTCGACGGTAAAGCCACGAATTTTATATTCGCTCATGTAGGAGGTATTTCCCCGCACCTCCGTAGAGACGCCCGGGGCATAGCGCAGGATTTCATTCACGGAACTCGCATGACGCTTTTCAATTTCCGGCGCAGAGACGGTCGTGATGATCTGCGGGGTTTTACTTTCGGCCACGGCGGATTTCGTGGCGCTGTTTGTCCAGGCCGGCAGCGCGCTGCCCTGCTCTGAGCCCGTGACGACGATGGTTGATTCTTCGGCAAACGCCTGAACCTGCAATGCCAGCGTAACGGCGCCTGCCAGGGCGCATAGCGTAAAACGGGAGGTATTCATAATGTCGTCTTGTTGTTAGATGCAATACGGAACGACAATTATTATCATTTCGATTAACAAATCAATATTCAGGCAAAAAAAACGGCCCTCCGCAGAGAGCCGTTTATGTCATTTTATGCTCGTCGCAGTAGTCTGAATATGCCCAACACAACAATGGCACCCACGACAGCGACCAGGAAACTGTGCAGGTCAAAACCACTTATGTTGCCTCCAAAGCCAAACATCGTCGCCAGCCAGCCGCCTACAACCGCACCAACGACCCCGAGTACACAGGTCAAAATAAAGCCGCCGCCATCGTTTCCCGGCATGATCAATTTAGCGATAGCGCCAGCAATAAGACCAAAGATAATCCAGGCGATGATACCCATAGCGATGCCCTCTTGCAGGTTTAACGCATGTGCAGAAAACCTTCTGCGCAGCTAACTTAAGTATAGGTCATCGCCGGAAAATCATTTTCTTCTCACCGACTTATCTTTGCGTAAACAGGCAAAAAAAACTCACCGGTTTGTATTAAGTTTCATTGCAGATTGCCGATAACGCTAAGACAGTCTGTCATCTATCAAGGAGCCATCCGGCGTGAGTCATTACAGTGAGCAGTTCCTCAAGCAAAATCCGCTGGCTGTATTAGGGGTATTACGCGACCTGCAAAAAGGTGAAGTGCCGCTGCGCATCAGCTGGTCGAATAATCAGTTCATCAGCAAGATCCTTGACGTATCGCAGGAGCGGCTGGTGATTGATTTAGGCAGTCAGGAGTATGAAAACCGCGCTGCGCTGAGAGCGGAGAATATCGCGGTGATGGCCGAAACGCAGGGCGCCAAAGTGGAGTTTGTCCTGTCGCGGCTGGAACTGAGCGAATACCAGGGACTCCCTGCTTTTGCTACCCCGCTTCCCACCAATCTCTGGTTTGTCCAGCGTCGTGAATATTTCCGCATCAGCGCCCCGCTTCACCCCGCCTATTTTTGCAAGGCCAAAATGCCGGACAAAAAAGAGATCCGCTTCCGTCTCTTCGATCTGTCGCTGGGCGGTATGGGCGCGCTGATGGATACGCCGAAACCTGACGGACTGGTAGAAGGCATGCGGTTTACGCAAATCGAGCTGGATATGGGGGGCTGGGGTCGCTTTTATTTCGATGCACAGCTGATTGCCATCAGCGATCGCACCGTCGTGGACAGCAAAAATGAAACCATCACCACGCCGCGTCTGAGTTTCCGTTTCCTGAACGTCGGACCCGGTGCAGAGCGTGAACTTCAGCGTATTATCTATTCGCTTGAGCGGGAAGCGCGGGAACGTGCAAATAAAGTTCTCTGAAGAAAAGAGGGCAGCGTGACCGCCGCCCGTCTGCGGCATTACATGGCATCCATCGCTTTCTGTACTTTCCAGATATAACGAGGCGCCTGTGGTGCCGGGTGATTTTTCGCCACATGTTCAAAGAACTCGTCTTTGTCCATGCCGTTAATCTCTTCTATCGCCTCTTTGCGGTCAGAGGAGAAGGTTCTGAGCAACGCGCCGGCACCGTTAACGTAAGACACTACCAGCGCGTATTGCATCACCTCCGGATCCTGAATCCCCTTCAGCACGCCATGTTCCATAATGCTCAGATAGGCTGTACCCATTGAAATGTTGCGTTCCGGGTTCTTCAGCTCGCTGGTCGACGGCTGACCGCTCCAGCCCATATAGCGGTATACTTCTCTTCCTGCCGTGGACGCTTTAAGCTGCATCAGCCCCACCGCGTTGGACTTGCTGACAAGCGTAGGATTACCGCCGGACTCGACCGCAATAATCGCCGTGATCAGACGTGGACTGACGCCCCAGGCCTTCCCGGCTTGTTCACTGATCGGCATCCACTGCATGGCCCGCTTCACCGGCACTTCAGGGTTCCAGGGCGGATTTTGATAATCATGCTTTGAACTACAGCCAGCGAGCAACACAATCAAAAAAGCAAACCATCTCAATTTCACGTCATCTATCCTTATAGCCGGTCATCGCAGTGCGCCGCCCCCTTGAAGCAGGCAGCGTATAAGCGGCATGATATAGACAATTAGTTTCTCATTCAGCAAGGAATTGCCATGTCTCAGTTTCATCTCATCGCGCCGTCGGGCTATTGCATTAACCAGGACGCGGCGCAGCGGGGCGTTCAGCGTTTGCTGGAATCCGGCCATCAGGTAGAAAATCAGACGATTATCCCCCGCCGTCAGCAGCGCTTTGCCGGCACTGAAGCGCAGCGGCTGAATGATATCAACAGCCTGGTGAACCTGAAGGGTGAAAACCAGATAGTTCTGGCGGTGCGCGGCGGGTATGGCGCGAGTCGGCTGCTGGAGAGCATTGACTGGCAGGGACTGGCGCAGCGCCAGCAGCAGGATCCGCTGCTGATTTGCGGCCACAGCGATTTCACCGTCATCCAGTTGGGACTGCTGGCGCTGCATAACGTGATCACCTTCAGCGGCCCGATGCTGGCCGGCAACTTTGGTGCACCGGAGCTGGATACGTTTACCGTGGAACATTTCTGGCGCGCGCTGCGCAATCCAACCTACAGCGTTGAGTGGCAGGGAAATGGACCTCACTGGGAATGTGAAGGTCAGCTCTGGGGCGGCAACCTGGCAATGCTGGTCTCGCTCATTGGAACGCCGTGGATGCCGCACATCGAGGACGGCATTCTGGTGATGGAAGATATTAACGAACATCCGTTCCGCGTCGAGCGCATGCTATTGCAGCTTTATCATGCCGGTATTCTTGAACGCCAGTCCGCGATTGTGCTGGGCAGCTTTAGCGGCTCTGCGCCGAATGACTATGACGCGGGTTACTCCCTTGAGACCATGGTCGACTTCGTTCGCTCGCGGCTGGATATTCCGGTCATCACCGGCCTGGATTTTGGTCATGAGCAGCAAACCGTGACCCTGGCGCTGGGGGCGCACGCCTCCCTGATTCATAACGATTCAGGCAGCCGGCTAACCATCAGCAGCCATCCTGCCATAAAGGCATAAAAAAGCCGTTATACCCGCTTAATAAAACGCTGTTGCCGTCGTTAATATGTTAGGGTTTTAGTAACAGCGTTAACATTGAGGTGGGAGTAAGAGAACATTGGATGCCGCAGCGATAATCAGCCTTTTCATTCTGGGTTCGGTCCTTGTAACCAGCAGTATTTTATTAAGTTCATTTTCATCGCGTCTCGGCATACCTATTCTTGTTATTTTTCTTGCCATCGGCATGCTGGCTGGCATTGATGGCATCGGCGGTATCCCCTTCGACAACTACCCTTTCGCTTACATGGTAAGTAACCTCGCGCTGGCCGTGATCCTGCTTGACGGCGGGATGCGCACCCAGGCGAGCTCCTTTCGCGTTGCCTTAGGACCCGCGCTGTCGCTGGCAACCGTCGGCGTGTTGATTACCTCTGGCCTCACCGGGATGATGGCCGCGTGGCTCTTCCATCTTAATATCATGGAAGGTTTGCTGATTGGCGCTATCGTGGGTTCAACCGATGCGGCAGCCGTGTTTTCCCTGCTCGGCGGGAAAGGGCTTAACGAACGCGTTGGCTCCACGCTTGAAATTGAATCCGGCAGTAACGATCCGATGGCGGTGTTTCTCACCATTACGCTTATCGAGATGATTCAGCAGCATGAAAACGGGCTGAGCTGGATGTTTGCGTGGCATATCCTGCAGCAGTTCGGCCTGGGGATACTCATCGGCCTGGCGGGGGGCTACCTGTTACAGCAGACAATCAACCGCATATCCCTGCCGTTGGGGCTTTACCCGCTGCTGGCGCTGAGCGGCGGTATTCTTATTTTTGCCGTGACCACTGCGCTGGACGGTAGCGGCATTCTCGCCGTTTATCTCTGCGGGTTCCTGATGGGCAACCGCCCTATTCGCAACCGCCATGCAATCTTGCAGAACTTCGACGGCCTGGCCTGGCTGGCACAGATCGGCATGTTCCTGGTGCTGGGGCTTCTGGTTACGCCATCAGACCTGCTGCCGATCGCCATTCCGGCGCTGCTGCTGTCGGCTTGGATGATCTTTTTCGCCCGTCCGCTGTCGGTATTTGCAGGCCTGCTGCCGTTTCGCGGCTTCAACCTGCGCGAGCGCGTCTTTATCAGCTGGGTGGGCCTGCGCGGCGCGGTGCCGATTATCCTTGCGGTCTTTCCGATGATGGCCGGTCTGGATAACGCGCGGCTGTTCTTTAACGTGGCCTTCTTCGTGGTGCTGATCTCGCTGCTGTTCCAGGGGACGTCGCTCGGGTGGGCGGCGAAAAAAGCCAAAGTGGTGGTGCCCCCCGTGGGCTGGCCGGTTTCCCGGGTGGGGCTCGACATTCATCCGGAGAACCCGTGGGAACAGTTTGTCTATCAGCTGAGCGCCGACAAATGGTGCGTGGGGGCCTCGCTGCGCGATTTGCACATGCCGGCTGAAACGCGCATTGCCGCCCTGTTCCGCGACAATGTCCTGCTGCACCCTACAGGCAGCACCCGCCTGCGCGAAGGGGATATTCTGTGCGTGATTGGTCGCGAGCGCGACCTGCCCGCGCTGGGCAAGCTGTTCAGCCAGTCGCCTCCGGTGGCGCTGGACCAGCGTTTCTTCGGCGATTTTATTCTGGAAGCCAGCGCCAAATTTGCCGATGTGGCACTGATTTACGGTCTGGATGAAGGGCTGGAGTACCGCGATAAGCAGCAAACGTTAGGGGAAATCATTCAGCAACTGCTGGGGGCTGCCCCCGTCGTCGGTGACCAGGTGGAGTTCGCAGGGATGATCTGGACGGTGGCGGAGAAAGAAGATAACGCAGTCAGAAAAGTCGGCGTCCGACCAATGGAAGAGGACGCGGAGTAGTTATTTTTTGGCCGGGTGGCGCTGACGCTTACCCGGCCTACGTTCGAGGGTTTTGTAGGTCGGGTAAGGCGAGGCCGCCACCCGACACAAACACTCGTTACACCGTCACAACTGGCACTCTCGGTGCCAGCGCGCACATCAATTCGTACCCCACCGTTCCCGCCGCGGCGGCCACATCATCAATTTTGATTTCGTTACCCCACAGTTCGACAGGTGAGCCAATGCCCGCCTGCGGGCATGGCGTCAGGTCAACGGCCAGCATATCCATGGATATCGTCCCCACCGTCCCCGTGCGGACGCCATCCACCCACACTGGCGTACCGGTCGGCGCGATGCGCGGGTAGCCGTCGGCATAACCGCCCGCCACGATACCAATGCGCTGCTCGCCCGTTGCCCGGTAGCGGCTGCCGTAGCCCACCGTGTCACCGGCCTTCAGGGTTTGCACGCCAATGATTTCGCTGCGCAGTGTCATCACCGGCTTCAGGCCGCTGTTGGCGATATCCTGCCACTGGCCTGAGGGCGATGCACCGTACAGAACGATCCCCGGACGCACCCAGTTATAGTGCGCCTCGGGATGCCACAGCGTGGCCGCCGAGTTTGACAGCGAGCGTGGACAATCCAGTCCTTCTGCCGCCTGCTCAATCCGCACCATGGCATCGGCAATACCGTCGGTTTTTTCCGCGTCGGCAAAGTGCGCCATCAGCGTCATTTCACCCACGTTCTTCAGGGCTCGTAGCTGTTGCCAGACCGTATGCACCCGCTCAGGCTGGAAGCCCAGGCGGTTCATGCCGCTGTTCACCTTGAGATAAATATCCAGCGGAGCCTGGAGCTTCGCATCCTGAATCGCCTTAATCTGCCAGTTGCTGTGAACGCTGGTGGTCAGCCGGTACTTATCCAGCAGCGGCAGATCGTCCGCGTGGAAGAACCCCTCCAGCAACAGTATGGGCCCTTTCCAGCCGCGCTCGCGCAGCAGAATGGCCTCTTCCAGATTCAGTAACGCAAAACCATCGGTCGCGCTCAGCGCGCTCCAGATACGGTCAATGCCGTGGCCGTAGGCATTCGCCTTCACCACCGACCACACGCGAGCACCAGGTGCTGCCCGGCGAACAATTTGCAGGTTATCCTTCAGGGCCTGCAGGTTCAGCTGGGCCAGAACAGGACGGGACATGACAACTCCTCAGTTATGCGCGCCGTGCAGGTGCTGTGGACGCGAAGGCATAAACCCCGATTGATAGCGTGCCGCACTTAAATCGTCAAACGGAATTGCCGGCGTACGCCCGGAAATCAGGTCGCTCAGCAGCTGGCCGGACCCGCAGGCCATCGTCCAGCCAAGCGTACCGTGACCGGTATTGGTCCACAGGTTTTTATACGGCGTGCGGCCCACGATCGGTGTGCCGTCTGGCGTCATAGGACGCAGACCGGTCCAGAACGTCGCCTGTTCAACAAAACCACCGCGCGGGAAGAGATCGCCCACCACCATCTCCAGCGTTTCACGCCGCGGCTGCAGCAGCTCGGTGTTGAAGCCGACAATCTCCGCCATGCCGCCTACGCGGATGCGGTTATCAAAGCGGGTAATGGCGATTTTGTAGGTTTCATCCAGAATGGTCGACACGGGCGCGCCGCTCTCCTCTTTCACCGGAATGGTCAACGAGTAGCCCTTCAGCGGGTAGACCGGAATATCGAGAATGCCTTTCAGCATCGCGGTGGAGTACGAACCAAACGCCATGACGTAGGCATCCGCTTTGATCACCTCTTCCCCACACTTCACGCCGTAAATTTTTTCCCCTTCCGACAGCAGCTTGTCGACTGAGGTATTGAAGCGGAATTTTACCCCCGCCTGCTCGCACATTTGCGCCAGACGTTGAGTAAAGAGCTGGCAGTCGCCGGTTTCGTCATTAGGCAGGCGCAGGCCACCCGTCAGCTTATGTGCCACTTCCGTCAGAGCCGGTTCAACCTGACCCAACTGGCTGGCTTCCAGCAGTTGATACGGCACGCCTGCATCTTCCAGCACGGCGATATCGCGGGTCGCATTTTCGTACTGTTGCTCAGTGCGGAACAGCTGCAGCGTCCCGCCCTGACGGCCTTCGTACTCAATTCCGGTCGAGGCGCGCAGCGCTTTCAGACAGTCGCGGCTGTATTCCGCCAGGCGCACCATGCGCCCTTTGTTCTCCATATAGTGGCGGGTGTCGCAGTTGCGCAGCATCTGCCACATCCACTTCAGCTGGAACTGCGTGCCATCAAGGCTGATGGCCAGCGGCGCGTGGCGCTGGAACATCCATTTAATCGCTTTCAGCGGAACACCCGGTGCAGCCCACGGTGCCGCATAGCCCGGAGAGATTTGCCCGGCGTTCGCCGCGCTGGTTTCCAGCGCAGGGCCTGGCTCACGATCGATAACGGTTACGTCATGTCCCGCCTGACTTAAATACCAGGCGCTGGTTACGCCAACGACACCACTTCCCAGTATGACAACACGCATAGCCACTCCATTATGTGCAAAAGAACAATCTTCTAATTACAGATTGATAACCTAGTTGAAAATATTATTCAACATACGACTTTTTTATGGTGACTTATCTCACACATCCCCCAGCATCAGGGGATAGTGTTAATTTGGGATCTCCTGCTGCGCGTTATTTTTAACCAGCATAATGTGCTGTGAGGAACCGTTTTTTTGCCGTATCAAAAACGCGAAATCGCAAAGAAAAAATTTCTGCCCCAGCACGCTTTTTAACACGTTGATCTATGCTTGAAAGGAGGCTCTCCAGACAGAGAGAGCACCCACAACGAGGGCGCGCTAATGGCTACTATTGATTCCCTGAACAAGGACAACACACGTCTGAGCGATGGACCCGACTGGACCTTCGAGCTGCTGGATGTCTACCTCGCCGAAATCGACCGGGTCGCAAAACTCTATCGTCTGGACACCTATCCCCATCAGATTGAAGTCATTACGTCTGAACAGATGATGGACGCCTACTCCAGCGTCGGAATGCCGATTAACTATCCGCACTGGTCGTTTGGCAAAAAATTTATTGAAACGGAGCGGCTGTATAAGCACGGTCAGCAGGGGCTGGCGTATGAGATTGTCATTAACTCCAACCCGTGTATCGCCTATTTAATGGAAGAGAACACCATTACCATGCAGGCGCTGGTGATGGCGCACGCCTGCTACGGGCATAACTCATTTTTCAAGAATAACTACCTGTTCCGCAGCTGGACGGATGCCAGCTCCATCGTCGATTACCTCATCTTCGCCCGTAAATACATTACCGACTGCGAAGAGCGCTACGGCGTGGACGAAGTGGAAAAACTTCTCGATTCCTGTCACGCGCTGATGAACTACGGCGTTGACCGCTACAAACGCCCGCAGAAAATCTCCCTGCAGGAGGAGAAAGCCCGGCAGAAAAGCCGCGAAGAGTATCTGCAAAGCCAGGTGAACATGCTGTGGCGTACCCTGCCTAAGCGTGAGGAAGAGAAAGCGGTCACCGAAGCGCGTCGTTATCCGTCCGAGCCGCAGGAAAACCTGCTCTATTTTATGGAGAAGAACGCCCCGCTGCTGGAGTCATGGCAGCGTGAGATCCTGCGCATCGTGCGCAAGGTAAGCCAGTATTTCTACCCGCAAAAGCAGACGCAGGTGATGAACGAAGGCTGGGCGACATTCTGGCACTACACCATTCTCAACCATCTGTACGACGAGGGGAAAGTCACCGAGCGGTTCATGATGGAATTCCTTCACAGCCATACCAACGTGGTGTTCCAGCCGCCCTATAACAGCCCGTGGTACAGCGGAATTAACCCGTATGCGCTTGGCTTTGCCATGTTCCAGGACATAAAACGCATCTGCCAGTCGCCGACGGAAGAAGATAAGTACTGGTTCCCGGATATCGCCGGCTCTGACTGGCTGGAAACGCTGCATTTTGCGATGCGTGACTTTAAGGATGAGAGCTTTATCAGCCAGTTTATGTCGCCGAAGATCATGCGTGATTTCCGCTTCTTCACCGTGCTGGACGATGACCGCAACAACTTCCTGGAGATTTCAGCGATCCACAACGAGGAGGGATACCGTGAGATTCGCTCTCGCCTCTCTTCCCAGTACAACCTGAGCAACCTTGAACCCAATATTCAGGTGTGGAACGTGGATTTGCGCGGTGACCGCTCCCTGACGCTGCGCTATATCCCCCACAACCGCGCGCCGCTGGATAAAGGACGTAAAGAGGTGCTGAAACATGTGCATCGCCTGTGGGGCTTTGACGTACAGCTGGAGCAGCAGAATGAAGACGGGAGCGTAGAGCTGCTGGAACGCTGCCCGGCGCGGTTGAATACGCTGTAGCTCTATCTTGTTTGCCCGGTGGCGCTACGCTTACCGGGCCTACGGGTCCTGTAGGTCGGGTAAGGCGTAGCCGCCACCCGACGAAAAAAAACCTCTCGTATGAGAGGTTTTTTGTTTTAGCGAGTATGAATCGCTAAATCACCCGGCAGCGTTTTCTGCATACGGTGCCAGATTTCACCGGAATCGTGACCGTAGCGGCGCACCGTTTCATAAACCTGATCGTGCAGGCCTTCAGTGCAGAGCTTGCTCAGCTTATGGTAAAAGCCCAGCGCCAGGCTACGCGCTTCCGGATTGGCAAAATAGTGGCGACCGATGCGGGTATAAAGCCCTTTCATGCCGTTGAGGATAAGACCGTACACCGGGTTGCCGGAGGCAAACGCCAGGCCGCGAAACACGTTGTAATCGAGGGTGGCAAACGCATCGGCGTGATCTTCCACCTCGTTCGCGGTAGCCAGCACCGCAAGGGCATCTTCCGGATGCTGACGGAAAGCGGTACGAATAAAGATCGTCGCGATGTTGGTGCGAACGGAGAGCAGGTTATCAATGAGCTGCGGCACGCTTTCATGATCGAGACGCGCCAGCGTTTCAAGAATGTTCAGTCCGGATGTTTCCCAGAAGTTATTCACTTTCGTTGGCTTGCCGTGCTGAATCGTCAACCACCCATCACGCGCCAGTCGCTGGAGGACTTCACGCAGCGTGGTGCGAGTGACGCCAATCAGTTCAGAGAGTTCGCGTTCAGCCGGAAGAATGGACCCCGCAGGGAAACGATTATTCCAAATGCTTTCAATGATGTACTCTTCCGCGAAACCCGCCGGGCTCTGCGCCTTAATGACCATAGTGAGATTTCCATTACACAGCTTTAGCAAATTGGACTCATCATACCAGAGGCGCGCAGTGGCAGGTAGCGCGGCAAAGCGAGAAAAGAGGGATCGCCGTTTCATTTTTGTGAAATTTACAATCCCGCCTTATCCGCCTCCAGGCCGCGATTTTTGCGTATACTGATGTTTTGTCTTACTTGACGGGGAAGGACGTCTGTCGTGGAAATTTCTTTTGGGCGCGCGCTGTGGCGCAACTTTTTAGGCCAGTCTCCGGACTGGTACAAACTTATACTTCTGGTATTCCTGGTCGTTAACCCTCTCCTCTTTAGCGTGAGCCCGTTCATTGCCGGGTGGCTGCTGGTCGCGGAGTTTATCTTTACCCTGGCCATGGCGCTGAAATGTTATCCCCTGTTGCCCGGTGGATTGCTGGCTTTTGAAGCCGTCGTCATCGGTATGACCAGCGCCGAACATGTCAAAGCCGAGCTGGCGTCTAATCTTGAAGTGCTTCTGCTGCTGATATTTATGGTGGCGGGCATCTACTTTATGAAACAGCTGCTGCTGTTTATCTTCACGCGCCTGCTGCTCAGCATTCCATCGAAAATGTTCCTCTCGCTGGCGTTTTGCCTTGCGGCCGCCTTCCTGTCGGCCTTCCTGGATGCGCTGACGGTTGTCGCGGTCGTGATAAGCGTAGCGGTTGGGTTTTACGGTATTTATCACCGTGTCGCCTCCTCTCGCCCTAGCGAGGACCTGCAGGATGACAGCCACGTCGAAGCGCATAACCGTGACGTGCTGGAACAGTTTCGCGCCTTCCTGCGCAGCCTGATGATGCATGCCGGCGTCGGAACCGCGCTGGGCGGTGTGATGACGATGGTGGGCGAGCCGCAAAACCTGATCATTGCCAAAGCGGCGGGCTGGCACTTCGGTGAGTTCTTCCTGAGGATGGCGCCGGTGAGCGTACCGGTGCTTTTCTGCGGTCTGGCGACCTGTCTGCTGGTGGAGAAGTTTCGTCTCTTTGGCTATGGGGCGCAACTTCCGGAGCCGGTACGTCAGGAACTGCATAAATTCGATTTACAGAGCCGAAGCCAGCGGACGCGCCAGGAGACGCTGCGTCTGATTGCTCAGGGGATTATCGGCGTCTGGCTTATCGCGGCGCTGGCGCTCCATCTTGCCGAAGTGGGGCTGATTGGCCTGTCGGTCATTATTCTCGCCACCACCTTTACCGGCGTGACGGACGAGCACGCCATCGGCAAAGCCTTTACCGAAGCCCTGCCGTTTACCGCCCTGCTGGCGGTGTTCTTTGCGGTCGTGGCCGTGATTATCGACCAGCATCTGTTCGCGCCGATTATTGCCTTTGTCTTACAGGCCGCGCCGGATGCTCAGCTGACGCTGTTTTACCTGTTCAACGGTCTGCTTTCGTCAATCTCAGATAACGTCTTTGTCGGGACGGTCTACATCAACGAGGCCAAAGCCGCGATGGAGCAAGGCGTCATCAGCGCCGGTCAGTTTGAGCTACTGGCCGTGGCGATCAATACCGGCACCAACCTGCCGTCGGTGGCGACACCCAATGGACAGGCCGCCTTCCTGTTCCTGCTGACCTCGGCCCTCGCGCCGCTCATACGTCTTTCGTATGGCAGGATGGTATGGATGGCGCTGCCGTATACGCTGGTGCTCACGATAGTGGGATTGCTTTGCGTCAAAATTACCCTCATTCCCTGTACGCAATGGTTGATACAAGCGGGTATACTTGCGGCGCAGTAAACAATGCATCTCGGGCAGTTCGCTGCCCGTTTGCCTTTTCGCACGATAAACATCCAATTACGTTTTATTTCGCCAGGTACAGGTGGCGCGAAAAACGAATTCGTTTACACTGCGCTTTCTAAGCATGTTCCAGGGAAATGATTATGTTGAGATTTTTAAACCAGTGCTCCCGCGGTCGCGGAGCGTGGTTGCTAATGGCCCTGACCGCCTTTGCGCTGGAAATGGTCGCGCTGTGGTTCCAGCATGTAATGGGACTCAAGCCTTGCGTGCTCTGTATTTACGAACGCTGCGCACTGTTCGGCATTATGGGTGCAGGCCTGGTCGGCGCGATTGCCCCAAAATCGCCGCTTCGCTATGTCGGCATTGCCATCTGGATCTACAGCGCCTGGAAAGGGATTGAACTCTCCTGGCAGCACACCATGATGCAGCTGCATCCGTCACCGTTTATGACCTGTGATTTTGCCGCCCGCTTCCCGAGCTGGCTGCCGCTGGACAAATGGCTGCCGCAGGTGTTTGTCGCCTCCGGTGACTGCTCCGTTCGTCAGTGGGAATTCCTGACGCTGGAGATGCCGCAGTGGCTGGTGGGTATTTTTGCCGCCTACTTCGTCGTGGCGCTGCTGGTGCTGATCGCTCAGCCGTTCAAACCGAAGAAACGCGATTTGTTCGGGCGCTAACTTGCCCGGCGGCGCTTCGCTTGCGCGGGCCTACGGTTTTGTAGGTCGGGTAAGCGCAGCGCCACCCGACACAACAGCGCACAATAAAAAACCCGCCTCGGCGGGTTTTTTAATCTCAACGGGTCGGGTGGTTCATGATGTGGTCTTCCCAGTCACGCACCTCGGACTCTTTCACCGCAATGTGGCGCACGGAGATACGCTCGCCGTGCATCGCCGCTTTTGAACCGGTCAGCAGCGGGTGCCAGTCAGGTAGACCTTTCCCTTCCGCCAGCAGGCGATACGCGCAGGTATGCGGCAGCCATTCAAACGTCGGCAGATTATCCCGGGTGAGCTTGATGCAGTCCGGCTCAAATTCAAACCGACGCTCATAGTTGCGGCACTGGCAGGTTTTGATGTTTAACTGCTTGCAGGCAACGTTGGTGAAGTAGATCTCGTCCGTATCTTCATCCATCAGCTTGTGCAGGCAGCACTGCCCGCAGCCGTCGCACAATGATTCCCATTCCGCGTCAGTCATGTCGTCGAGAGTCTTGCTTTGCCAGAAAGGGATGTCGTTCATCAGGATGTCCACACGTCAAAAGAAAGCGCACCTTATAACGAGTCTGGCACGTTGTTGCAAGTTTTGCCGCCCTCTTCAGGCGGCAAGATGGGGTTATAGCACGCGGGTTTTCAGCGACAGGCCGTTAAAACCGACCTCCAGTTCATCGCCGCTGAGTAGCGGGCCAACGCCTTCAGGTGTTCCGGTCAGGATCACATCACCCGGTTTCAGGGTAAAGAAGCGGCTCATATAGGCAATCAGCGGGACAATCTTATGGATCATGTCTGCCGTGGTGCCCTGCTGGCGGATCTCGCCATTAACCTTCAGGCTGAGCGGCGTGTCCTGCGGATCGCCAGCAAATTCGCTCACCGGCACAAACGCCGATATCGGACAGGAATTATCAAACCCTTTGGCTTTTTCCCACGGCTGCCCTGCTTTCTTCATTTTGCCCTGAACATCACGTAGGGTTAGATCCAACGCCACGCCGTATCCGGCAATCGCTTTCTGAACATGCTCTTCAGAGGCCTGCCGCAGCGTCGCACCGATCAGCACGGCGAGTTCAACCTCGTGATGCACCGAACCCAGCCCCTGCGGCAGCGCCAGCGGCTGGCGGATATCGCAAAGCGCCGTTTCTGGCTTAATGAACAGGACTGGCTCTTCTGGCGTCGCACTGCCCATCTCCTGAATATGTTTTGCATAGTTGCTGCCCACGCAAACCACTTTGCTGACGGGATAATCCAGTAATGCACCTTGCCAGTTATGATGTTGATACATGGTCGACCCCTAAACGGTTGATGTGTTATGCCCAAAACAGTTGAGACTATTTTTTACCGTTCGCCTCAAGATGCTGTTTTAATAAATTCTCAGGCGGCGGTGGAAGTTGTAAATAATAGCCTTGCTCGGCTAATGCCTTTTTCACTTTATCCAGATCGGCATTGACCAGTTTCTTACGACCATCGAGCGGCAGCAGCATCGCCAGCTGTGGTCGGCCAAAGCTCTTCATTAATTCTTCAGGCACGCGTGAAAAATCGTCTTTCTTTTCGACATAAAGATAGGTCTGGTCACGGCTTGTACTTCTGTAGATCACACAAAACATGTTTTTACTCTGAATTAATGGGTGGTTGCTTGCCTCAATATACTCCTGACTATAACATGCCTGATACTCTTCGGAATATCGCAGCGAATGGTTGCGGTTAATAGCAAATTGAGTAAGGCCAGGATGTCAAACACGCCCATCGAGCTTAAAGGCAGTAGCTTCACCTTATCAGTGGTACATTTGCATGATGCAAAACCCGAGGTTATTCGTCAGGCGTTAGAAGACAAAATCGCCCAGGCTCCCGCCTTTCTGAAGCATGCCCCTGTTGTTATCAACGTCAGCGGTCTTGAGGCTCCGGTTAACTGGAAACTTCTTCAGAAAGCCGTCTCCTCGACCGGACTGCGTATTGTCGGCATCAGCGGCTGCAAAGATACTGAGCTGAAAGCGGAAATTGACCGTGCGGGGCTGCCCCTTCTAAGCGAGGGTAAAGAAAAAGCCCCACGTTCGGCACCTGTTGCCGTGCAAACGCCTCCTCCTGCGGTGCAAAACGTTACTACCGTCACAAAAACGCGAATGATTGATGTACCGGTTCGTTCCGGTCAGCGCATTTATGCACCAAACTGTGATCTGATTGTTACAAGCCACGTCAGTGCTGGCGCTGAGCTGATTGCAGATGGCAATATTCACGTATACGGTATGATGCGTGGACGTGCGCTCGCAGGCGCAAGTGGCGATCGAGATGCGCAAATATTTTGTACTCACCTGACGGCGGAACTGGTGTCCATCGCAGGTGAATATTGGCTGAGCGACAAGATCCCAGCCGAATTTTATGGCAAAGCAGCTCGCCTGCTTCTGGCAGACGACGCGTTGACCGTTCAACCGTTGAATTGATCCCTTTTTAACAAGGAATTTCTATGGCACGCATTATTGTTGTTACTTCGGGTAAAGGAGGCGTTGGCAAGACCACCTCCAGCGCGGCCATCGCTACTGGTTTGGCCCAGAAGGGAAAGAAAACCATCGTTATCGATTTCGATATCGGTCTGCGTAACCTCGACCTCATCATGGGATGTGAGCGTCGTGTCGTGTATGACTTCGTGAACGTCATTCAGGGCGATGCCACGCTGAACCAGGCGATGATTAAAGACAAGCGCACCGAGAACCTCTACATTCTCCCGGCTTCTCAGACGCGTGACAAAGACGCCCTGACCCGTGAAGGGGTGGAAAAGGTGCTCGAGGAGCTGAAAAAAATGGAGTTCGACTTCATTGTCTGCGACTCCCCTGCCGGCATCGAAACCGGTGCCCTGATGGCGCTCTACTTCGCTGATGAAGCGATCATCACTACCAACCCTGAAGTTTCATCCGTGCGTGACTCAGACCGCATTCTGGGTATCCTCGCCTCTAAATCCCGTCGTGCGGAAAATGGCGAAGACCCGATTAAAGAACACCTGTTGCTCACCCGCTACAATCCGGGCCGCGTGAACAAGGGTGACATGCTGAGCATGGAAGACGTGCTGGAGATCCTGCGCATCAAACTGGTGGGCGTCATCCCGGAAGATCAGTCCGTGTTACGCGCCTCTAACCAGGGCGAGCCAGTGATCCTTGATATAGAGGCAGATGCAGGTAAAGCGTATGCTGATACTGTTGACCGTCTGCTGGGAGAAGAACGTCCTTTCCGCTTCATTGAAGAAGAGAAGAAAGGTTTCCTCAAACGCCTGTTCGGAGGATAAGTTATGGCATTACTGGACTTTTTTCTCTCGCGGAAAAAGAACACCGCCAACATCGCAAAAGAACGTCTGCAAATTATCGTTGCGGAGCGTCGTCGTAGCGACGCCGAGCCTCACTACCTGCCGCAGCTGCGCAAGGACATCCTGGAAGTGATCTGTAAGTATGTGCAGATTGACCCGGAGATGGTCACCGTACAGCTGGAACAAAAAGACGGGGATATTTCGATTCTGGAGCTGAACGTTACGCTCCCGGAAGCGGAAGAGTCGCGTCCGTAGGGTTGTGATTTCGTAGCCCCGGTGAGCGCAGCGCCGCCGGGGAAATATGCCGGGTATAAGCCCGGCATATTTTTTAGCGCGGATAACCTTCCAGTAGCGTATTCAGGCGATCGGCCATCAATTCCCCTCGCCATCCTGCCATCATCTCCGGTACGCCATTCTGCAGCTTCAGCTTCCAGTGCCAGTTCAACAGCTGATTAATCTGTCGACGTGATGCGAGCAGCTCAGCGCTCAGTTTGCTTTCCGTTGCAACTTCCTGCACCAGCGCTTTGATATCCTTAAACGCTTTGCGATAGCCCGGCATATCCATCAGGTTCAGCAGCGGTTCCGGCAGCGCATCTTCCGGCAGTTCCTGCGCTTTTGCGACCAGCGCCAGCAGGGTTTTGCCGTGGAAGCGAATCTCACTGCCCGAAAGCCCAATGCTGTCCAGCTCGCCCAGGCTGCCCGGCATATAGCGCGCGACTGCCCAAAGATGCTCTTCGCGGACTACAAAGTTAACGGCCAGATCGCGCTCGCGTGCTTTACGCAGACGCCAGTCCGCTAACAGCTGCAGGCACGCCAGCTGACGCGTACGCAACTGCCAGGCATTACTGATATCGCGCCAGGCCTCTTTCGGGTCAACCACTTCCTGGCGACGCTGCTGGGTCATACGACACTCGTCCAGCGCCGCAGAGAGCCGTCCAGAGGCTTCAGCTTCTTTCATCAGCTGTCCGGCAATTGGCAGCAGGTAAAACACATCTGCCGCCGCATATTCCAGCTGACGCTCGGTAAGCGGACGCGCCAGCCAGTCGGTACGGGATTCACTTTTATCCAGCGTCAGGCCCGTATACTCCTCAACCATGGCAGCAAAGCCCCATGAGAGTGGACGATTGCTGAATGCCGCGAGGATCTGCGTATCAATCAGCGGCTGGGGCATGATGCCAAAAGTGTTCAGAAAGACTTCCAGATCTTCACTGCCTGCGTGCAGATATTTCGTCACGGCGGTATCAAGCAGCAGATCGCGCATCGGCGCCCAGTCGGTAATACCGAGAGGGTCAATCAGCGACACGTGTTTACCGTCATACATCTGAATCAAACCCAGCTGCGGATAGTACGTCCGGGTACGGACAAATTCGGTATCCAGGGCAATGGCAGGAAAGTCGCGCGTCACTTCGCACAGCGAAGCCAGCTCGTCATTGGTCGTGATCATCTGGTAATTCAAAACGGGTTCTCTTTTGTTTGCGCCCATAAAAAACGCCGGCTTAACCGGCGTCTGGGCGATTAGCGTGAAGCTCAGGCCTTATTGTCTACTTTGCCACGGGCTTCGTCACGTAATTCTCGTCGTAATATCTTTCCGACGTTGGATTTCGGCAGCTCATCGCGGAATTCAACCAGTTTCGGCACCTTGTAGCCCGTCAGCTGACGACGACAGAACGTTATCAACTCCTCCTCTGTCAGAGAAGCGTCTTTCTTGACCACAAATATCTTGACCGCTTCACCGCTGCTGCCGGAAGGAACGCCTACGGCCGCCACTTCGAGCACGCCGCTGTGCTGCATAACCACGTCTTCGATCTCATTCGGATAGACGTTGAAGCCGGAGACCAGGATCATGTCTTTCTTACGATCGACGATACGCAGGAAGCCCTCGTCATCCATTACCGCGATATCACCGGTGTGCAGCCAGCCGTCTTTGATGATTTCGTCGGTCGCATCGGGACGCTGCCAGTAGCCCAGCATCACCTGAGGGCCTTTGACGCACAGCTCGCCCGGCTCGCCCGGCGCGACTTCGTTATCGTTATCGTCGACCAGTTTGGCTTCTGTGGAAGGGACCGGCAGACCAATGCTTCCACTGTGATAGTCGATATCATGCGGGTTAACGCTGACCAGCGGAGCACATTCCGTCAGGCCATAACCCTCCAGCAAATACTGGCCGGTGAGTTTTACCCAGCGCTCGGCCACCGCCTGCTGAACCGGCATGCCGCCGCCCGCAGAGAGATGTAGCGTGGAGAAATCCAGCTGCTGGAACTCTTTGTTATTAAGCAGCGCGTTAAACAGGGTATTCACCCCGGTCATGGCGGTGAACGGATATTTCGCCAGCTCTTTCACCAGCCCCGGAATATCGCGCGGGTTCGTAATCAGGACGTTCTGACCGCCCAGTTCAATAAACAGCAGGCAGTTCATGGTCAGCGCGAAAATGTGATACAGCGGCAGCGCGGTGATCACCAGCTCTTTACCCGGGTGCAGCAGCGGCCCGTAAGTGGCGTTAACCTGTTCCAGGTTCGCCAGCATGTTGCGGTGGGTCAGCATCGCGCCTTTTGCCACGCCGGTTGTGCCACCGGTGTATTGCAGGAAGGCCAGGTCTTCGCAAACCACTTCCGGCTTGACGTACTGCATACGATAGCCCGCATGCAGCGCACGGCGGAAGGAGATAGCATCCGGCAGGTGGTATTTGGGCACCAGACGCTTGACGTATTTGACGACAAAGTTAACCAGCGTGCCTTTGGCGGTGGAGAGTTGATCCCCCATGCGCGTCAGGATGACGTGTTTAACCTGGGTTTTGTCGACCACTTTTTCCAGCGTATGGGCGAAGTTGGACACAATGACAATCGCGGCCGCGCCGCTGTCGTTCAGCTGGTGCTCAAGCTCGCGCGGGGTATACAGCGGGTTGACGTTGACGACAATCATCCCGGCACGCAGGATACCGAACAGCGCCACCGGGTATTGCAGCAGGTTCGGCATCATCAGCGCGACGCGGTCCCCTTTTTGCAGCCCCAGCCCTTCCTGCAGATACGCCGCAAACGCCCGGCTACGCTCCTCAAGCTTACGGAACGTCATCACCTCGCCCATATTCACAAATGCGGGCTGGTCCGCGTAGCGCCTTACCGAGTGCTCAAATAATTCCACCAGGGATTGATAACGGTCAGGATTGATCTCAGCAGGAACATCTGCGGGATAACGGTTAAGCCAAACCTTCTTCAATGCATCACCTCTGAAATGAGTGTTCGTCGTCATCACAACCCCGATAATAAACAGTTTGTTAACATTATATTAACTCAGCGTACCAGTTTATTAATTGTTCAGATTTAAGGTTGCGAAGCGCGTCACTCTTTTTTTTCGTTTTATCCGTAAAAAAACAGAGACAGCGGCTGAGCCGCTGTCTCTTTTCTAACAATAACAGTAAGTTACTCAGTAACGATCGTCTGTACCTGTGCAGGTCCCGGGTTATACCAGCCCCAGCCCGGGTAGCCGTAACGATAAGGATGTGGACCCCACATCCACGGATCGATCGGCTGAGGCGGCATGATCACCTGCTGCGCCAGCCGCCAGCGTTTATACCCGTTGACCTGCATGGTCATAAATTTATACGGCGTGTTGCCGATTTTGCCCTGCACGGCACCGGTTATCGGCCCGACAACGGTTACCAGCTGTCCGCGAAAATCGACCGGGTCGAGGAAACCACTGACGTCCGCATAGATACGTCCGCGGGAGGCCTCGCCCAGTACGGGCCGCGCGCCGCTGTCCAGCGGAACGGTCGCGATCTCCAGACGGGTTTTCCCCTGCTGGTTCTGCACGTCGATCACCTTGCCGCCGAAGCGCGCTTCCTGGCCGACGTACAGCTCAGGCGCATTCATCACCCGAACCAGATCCTGCTGGGGCGTCGGGCTGCTGCCCTTGATCGCATCAGGAACGGAAACGCATCCGCTCAATGCTATGGCCACCGCGCCTGCCATAATAAGGCGTACTGCTTTAGTCTGAACCGCCATGATGCGACTCCTTTTTCTCAGTTCCTGTTACTGAGATTCACTCGCGGCCCGGAAGTTTCTTCCACGCAACGGTGTTTCGTAAATAAACCGGCTCCGCGTGTTCAACGGCAACGGTTTTCCCTGCTGCAAGCAGCTGGCAGGCAATGGGAAGCATATCCTCAGCGGCAGGCAGAAGCATGTTGCCGTCCACCAGCATTAACCCGGTGTCGTTCGCCATATCTGGCCACGCCGGCCAGCCGGTGCCGACGGTCGCCCACTCACCGGACAGCTGTTTCAGCCGCTCAGTAACCGCTTCCGGCTTAAGTACGGCTTCCGTCTCTTCACCGTGCCACACGCCCTGCGCGTCGCGGGTGTATTCCGCCCAGTAGACTTCGCCCATACGGGCATCAATCGCGGCCAGGACGCGCGTTGCCCCGGTCATGCGCCATGCGCCCTGCGCCATAGTGGCGAGCGTAGAGACGCCAATCATCGGCAGTTCGGCGCCCAGCGCCAGCCCCTGGGCAATGCCAATCCCGATGCGTACGCCCGTAAAGCTGCCGGGGCCGCGGCCAAAGGCCAGAGCGTCGAGGTCGGTTAAGGAGGTATTGCCCTGGGTTAAGATCTCTTTTACCAGGGGCAGGATACGCTGGGTGTGTTCCCGGGGGCACTCTTCGAAATGAGCAGAAACAGCGTCGTTGTTCAACAGGGCAACAGAGCAAGCCTCTGTTGCGGTATCAATAGCCAGAATTCGCATGGGTCGTCGCGCTCTCGCAAGGGTCAGTCACAAAATGGCGCGCATCTTAGCACACTCCGGGGTAAATTACTCCGCCGTTGGGTTTGCCAGGAAACGCACCGCGCGTTTTATGTCCCGCGTCCGCGGCGCGGGCGGCAGGCTTGCCAGGAAGGTTGCGCCGTAAGGGCGCATGACCAGTCGGTTATCGCAAATGACCAGCACACCGCGATCGGTAACGTCGCGGATTAGGCGCCCTACCCCTTGCTTGAGAGTAATCACCGCATCCGGCAGCTGTACCTCGTCGAACGGATCGCCGCCGCGCAGGCGACAGTCTTCCATCCGCGCCTTCAGCAGCGGGTCGTCCGGGGAGGTAAACGGCAGCTTATCGATGATCACAAGCGAAAGGGTGTCTCCCCGCACGTCGACCCCTTCCCAGAAGCTGCTGGTTGCCACCAGCAGGGCATTACCGGCAGTGACGAACTGCTGCAGCAGTTGCCCTTTGCTGGTTTCGCCCTGCAGCAGCACCGGCAAGGTCATAGTGGCGCGGAACTGCTCCGCAAGGTCGCGCATCATGGCGTGAGAGGTGCAGAGCATAAAGCAGCGGCCGTTGTTGGCCTCGATCATCGGTTTTAGCATCGCCGCCAGGTGGCGTGCCGCACCCGGCTGGTTAGGCAGCGGAAGATTTCGCGGGACACAGAGCAGCGCCTGTTTTTCGTAATCGAACGGGCTTGGCAGCAGCAGCGACTCCGCCTGCTCAATGCCCAGACGTTCGGTAAAGTGGTGGAGATTGTCATTCACCGACAGGGTTGCCGACGTGAAGATCCAGCTTCCCGGCTTTTGCGCCATCACTTCTTTAAATTTATCCGCCACCGTCAGCGGCGTGAGCGCCAGCGTGAAATGACGAGAGGTGCACTCATACCAGTAGCTGAACCCAGGCTGGTTAATCTCTTTTAGCCGCTTGAGCCGGCCACGATAGAGCGTGGCACGCTCGAAGGCGGCATCCAGCAGCGCGGAACGGCCGAGCGACAGTTTCGCCACGTCGTAGCAAAGTTCCAGCGCATCATCGAGCAGCAGCAGCGCGCGCTGGATATTTTTATCCGCCAGTAGCTCGCGCAGGTTACCGCGATAGCCCGGCTCGCCGAGCTGTAATCGGAAATCCTGCGCGCTTTGCGCCAGGCGGTCAGCACACTTCTGCAGCTGCTGGGTATCTTTTAATTCGGTGCGGTAAGCAATGGTGAAATCTTTTGCCAGATCCAGCAGCTGGCGGCTGGAAAGCGACTGGCCGAAATACTGGCTGGCGATGTCCGGTAACTGGTGGGCTTCATCGAAAATCATGACGTCCGCTTCAGGGATCAGCTCACCAAACCCGCTGTCCTTGACCACCATATCCGCGAGGAACAGATGGTGGTTTACCACGACCACATCGGCGTCCATCGCCGTTTTGCGCGCTTTCACCACAAAGCAGTCTTTATACAGCGGACAGTCGCTGCCAAGGCAGTTGTCGTTGGTGCTGGTCACCAGCGGCCAGGCAGGTGAGTCTTCCGGCACGCTCGCGCAGGTGCTGATATCACCCTCTTCCGTCTGGTTCGCCCAGGCGCGAAGGATAATGACGTCGCTCAGGGTTTGTACCGGCAGATCGCCGCCTGCCAGCGCCTGTTGCTCAAGACGTTCCAGGCAGAGATAGTTGGAGCGTCCTTTCAGCAAGGCCAGACGGCCTTTGTATTTCAGCGCTTTTGCCACCGTGGGCAAATCGCGGCTGTAGAGCTGATCCTGCAGCGCTTTCGACCCGGTGGAAATAATAACCTTCTTTTTCGCGCGCAGCGCCGGAGCGAGATACGCGTAGGTTTTCCCCGTGCCGGTTCCGGCCTCCACCACCAGCGGCTGTGCCTTATCAATGGCACGCGCAACGGCGTGGGCCATCTGCCGCTGAGGTTCACGCGGTTTGAAGCCGGGAATAGCTTGTGCTAATTGACCTTCAGGGGAAAAATCGTCTGCCACGGTGCTCTCTCACTGTATTTTTGCACAGGGATTATGTCAGCCCATCCTCTCCAGTGCCACCCCAAATAGTGACGACGACGGAACAATATGGCAGTCTTGCCGCCTGATGACGAAAAATAACGAGGAAACGTTTATGACGATTGTGCGCATTGATGCCGAAGCCCGCTGGTCTGATGTGGTGATCCACAACCAGACGCTCTACTACACCGGCGTACCGGCTAACCTGGACGCGGATGCCTTCGAACAAACGGCTAACACCCTGGCGCAAATTGATGCAGTACTTGTTAAGCAAGGTAGCGACAAATCCCGCATTCTGGATGCGACGATTTTCCTGGCAAACAAAGACGATTTCGCGGCAATGAACAAAGCCTGGGATGCATGGGTCGTGGCGGGTCACGCGCCTGTACGTTGCACCGTACAGGCGACGCTGATGAAACCGGAGTATAAGGTTGAGATCAAGATTATCGCGGCGGTTTAAGCCCGTTATTCTTCTTCATCTTCATCTTCGAATCGCGCCACAATCCGCTCGCCGGTATGACTGGCGCGAATTTCCTGAGCGACAACGGTAATCGCCTCTCCGCTGCTCATACCCTGGGTCATCAGTTCCTGAATGCGTTCAACCGCTTTCTGCTGTTGGTCATGACTGAGAGAAGGTAAACCTGCAAACATCGTCAACTCCTGCTAAATTATTCGCGCTAATTATTTCACGCTGCCCGGTAGTATGCCACACATGAACATGCGCTTCCCCACTGTTATTACCTTGCCCTGGCGTACAGACGCTGCGGAATTCTGGTTTGCCCGTCTGAGCCACCTTCCTTTTGCGATGCTTCTGCATTCCGGCTACGCGGACCACCCCTACAGCCGCTTTGATATCCTGGTAGCCGATCCGCTGAAGACGCTGACGACCAATGACCTGTCGCTAACGGACGATCCGCTGATGCAGCTTCAGCAAGAAATTAACGCGCTGGGCTTATCTGCCACGCCGAACCCGGACCTCCCCTTTCAGGGGGGCGCGCTGGGCCTGTTTGGCTACGATTTAGGTCGTCGTTTCGAAACGCTGCCTGAGCATGCGCAGGCGGATATTTCCCTGCCAGACATGGCCGTGGGGTTGTATGACTGGGCGTTAATTGTTGATCACCACAAAAAAACGGTTTCACTGCTGAGTCATCATGACGTGCAGGCGCGTCTGGCCTGGCTTGAGGCGCAGCAGCCTGCACCGGCAGAAACGTTCACGCTGACCTCAAAATGGCGCTCGAATATGAGCGCTGCGGAGTATGCAGAAAAATTCTCGCGCGTACAGGCGTATCTGCAAAGCGGTGACTGTTATCAGGTCAATCTTGCCCAGCGTTTTCAGGCAACATATGAGGGAGATGAATGGCAGGCGTTCACCCGTCTGAATGCCTGCAATAAGGCGCCGTTCAGCGCATTCGTACGTCTGGAACAGGGCGCGATCCTCAGCCTGTCGCCTGAGCGTTTTATCCATCTGGCGGAAGGCACTATTCAGACCCGCCCGATCAAAGGCACCCTGCCGCGTCTTGCAGATCCCGATGCCGATCGCCAGCAGGCGGAAACACTGGCCGCTTCGCCGAAAGACCGCGCCGAAAACCTGATGATTGTCGATCTGATGCGCAACGATATCGGCCGCGTGGCCGTTCCGGGCAGCGTGCGCGTGCCGGAACTGTTTGTCGTTGAGCCTTTCCCGGCCGTGCATCATCTGGTCAGCACGATTACCGCTCGGCTGCCGCCCTCGCGCACGGCCTGCGACCTGCTGCGTGCCGCGTTCCCGGGAGGCTCCATCACCGGTGCGCCAAAGGTACGGGCGATGGAGATCATTGATGAGCTGGAGCCGCAGCGCCGCAACGCCTGGTGCGGCAGTATTGGCTACATCAGCCTGTGCGGCACGCTGGATACCAGCATTACCATACGCACGCTGACCGCCTGCGGCGGAAATTTATACTGCTCGGCTGGGGGCGGTATTGTTGCCGATAGCCAGGTCGATGCGGAATATCAGGAAACCTTTGATAAAGTTAACCGTATCCTGAAACAACTGGAGTAATCACGGGTGGAAAAAGAGAACCTGACGCTGGATGACTTTTTATCTCGCTTTCAGCTATTACGACCGCAGGTCAACCGCGAAGCGCTGAATCAGCGCCAGGCGGCCGTGCTGATCCCGGTCGTGCGCCGCGCGCAGCCGGGCCTGTTGCTCACCCAGCGTTCTCCCCATTTACGCAAGCACGCCGGTCAGGTCGCCTTTCCGGGTGGCGCTGTCGATAGCACCGATGCCTCGCTGATTGCCGCCGCGCTGCGCGAGGCGCAGGAAGAGGTCGCCATTCCGCCGGAAGCGGTTGAGGTCATCGGCGTGCTGCCGCCGGTCAACAGCGTCACCGGCTTTCAGGTTACGCCGGTGGTCGGTATTATCCCGCCGGACCTGCAGTATCACGCCAGCGTCGATGAAGTTTCAGCGGTGTTTGAAATGCCGCTGGAAGAGGCCCTTCGACTGAGTCGTTATCACCCGCTGGATATCCAACGCCGGGGGCATGACCATCGGGTGTGGTTATCCTGGTATCAGCA
Source organism: Lelliottia nimipressuralis (assembly GCF_004402045.1). Classification (GTDB taxonomy): domain Bacteria; phylum Pseudomonadota; class Gammaproteobacteria; order Enterobacterales; family Enterobacteriaceae; genus Enterobacter; species Enterobacter chinensis. Next base: position 1,126,991 of record NZ_SOMG01000030.1, read on the forward strand.
TTATTTTGTCTGGGGCATGACGGCGGGCATTATTCGTGAGCTGGCGTTGCAAATCGGCCTGAAGCCTTGACTATACTTTACGTTCCACCCTCTTCTGCCAGGTTTGCGATCCGCGTCGCGCTATTAGCAAAACCCATCGCCAACCATTAGTTTAATTCATGTGAATAGTTAAGCCGAGGTCGGTGTTCCCTCTTACACTATGCGCAGTTATAACATCGTTACTGGAACCCCGGTAACCCTGTCAGGAGTGTGAAAGTGATTAGTATATTCGACATGTTCAAAGTGGGAATTGGCCCTTCGTCTTCCCATACTGTTGGCCCGATGAAGGCCGGTAAACAGTTCGTCGATGATCTGGTCGAAAAAGGATTACTGGAAAGCGTTACCCGTGTCGCCGTGGATGTTTACGGCTCGCTGTCATTGACGGGTAAAGGCCACCACACCGATATCGCCATTATTATGGGTCTGGCAGGCAATATGCCGGATACCGTAGATATTGATGCCATTCCGGCATTCATCCGCGACGTGGAAACACGCGGCCGCCTGCTGCTGGCAAACGGTCAGCAGGAAGTCGATTTCCCGCAGGATGACGGCATGCGTTTTCGCAGCGACAACCTGCCGCTACATGAGAACGGCATGACCATTCACGCTTTTAGCGGTGAAAAAGAGATTTACAGCAAAACGTACTACTCCATCGGCGGTGGTTTCATCGTGGATGAAGAACATTTTGGCAAAGATAGCGTTGGCGACGTCAGCGTTCCGTATCCGTTCAAATCGGCTACCGAAATGCTGGGTTACTGCAAAGAGACCGGTCTTTCACTCTCCGGCATGGTGATGCAGAACGAACTGGCGCTGCACAGCAAAAAAGAGATTGAAGACTATTTTGCGAACGTATGGCAAACCATGCGCGCCTGCATCGATCGCGGGATGAACACCGAAGGTGTCCTGCCGGGTCCACTACGCGTGCCGCGTCGTGCCTCTGCCCTGCGCCGTATGCTGGTGACCACAGACAAATTCTCCAACGACCCAATGAACGTGGTCGACTGGGTGAATATGTTCGCCCTGGCGGTTAACGAAGAGAACGCCGCCGGCGGCCGCGTCGTGACCGCGCCAACCAACGGCGCGTGCGGTATTGTTCCCGCGGTGCTGGCGTATTACGACCACTTTATTGAGCCCGTGACGCCGGATATCTACATCCGTTATTTCCTGGCGGCGGGTGCCATCGGTGCGCTGTATAAAATGAACGCCTCCATTTCTGGCGCTGAAGTCGGCTGCCAGGGTGAAGTGGGTGTGGCCTGTTCTATGGCGGCAGCCGGTCTTTCAGAGCTGCTGGGCGCAAGTCCTGAGCAAGTCTGTGTGGCGGCCGAAATCGGTATGGAGCATAACCTCGGTCTGACCTGTGACCCGGTCGCAGGCCAGGTGCAGGTGCCGTGTATCGAGCGTAACGCGATTGCGTCGGTGAAGGCCATCAACGCCTCACGTATGGCGATGCGCCGTACCAGCGAACCTCGCGTATCGCTGGATAAGGTGATTGAAACCATGTATGAAACGGGCAAAGACATGAACGCGAAATACCGTGAAACGTCCCGTGGTGGCCTGGCCATTAAGGTGCAGTGCGACTAATACTGCCTTTCGCCCATCTGCAACGGATGGGCGAATTTCCCTCTTCTTCCTCGTCTCCTTCTGCTTTCCCCACTACACTTTTACTGTTGCGTCCGGCTTTTGTGGCTGGTGGCTTATCAGGCGACCGTTCATGCAAACTGCACAAACGATCATTAAAAACTATCGCCAAAAACGCGTTATCGTCTGTGTGACGGTTGCGCTCCTGACGCTCATCCTGACATTAGGTATTCGCTTTATTTCACAGCGCAATGTTAACCAACAGCGGATCATCGATTTTACCAGCCATTCCGTTCGCGCCCTTGATAACGTACTGCTTTCTTTAGAAAACCGCCGCAGCGTGCTGCAGCCACTGGTGGGTCAGCCCTGCCCGCAGGCGCATCTGGCCCTGCGAAAGCAGGCCGCCATTTTGCAGACGGTACGCTCCATCGCCCTGATCAAAGACGGTATCCTCTATTGCTCGAGTATTTTCGGCAGCCGTGATGTACCCGTTCGCGACTTCCAGAAGGAATTACCCGCCAGCACGGCGACGCTGATTTTATCGACCGATCAGTGGCTGCTGAAGGGCAGCCCGATAGTGATCCAGTGGTACCCCGTCTCCCGGGACGGTGAAGATGGCATCATTGAGATCATCAATATTGATCTGATCACTAAAATGATTCTGGAGCCCCAGCGTCCGCTTATCAATGACGTGGCGCTTAACGTGGGCGATCGCTTTTTACGCTATGGTCAACGCGTCACCGACAGCCTGACATTTGATGAAGATGGTGCGATTTTCCAGCAGTCATCATCCCGAAATCCTTTCACCATTACGGTCAGCGGACCGGGGCCCGGAGTATTAGCCTTAAAAAGTCTGCCAGCCCAGCTGCCGCTGGGACTCATGCTCAGCCTGCTGCTGGGCTATCTCGCCTGGCTGGCCACGGCAAACCGGATGAGCTTCACGTGGGAGATCGACATGGGGATTGCGTCGCGGGAATTTGAGCTTTTCTGCCAGCCGCTGGTGAATGCCCGTACCCAGAAATGCACTGGCGTTGAGATCCTGCTGCGCTGGAATAATCCCCGTCAGGGGTGGATTTCCCCGGAAGTGTTTATTCCTCTGGCAGAAGAACACAACCAGATTGTCCCCCTGACCCGTTATGTGATCGCCGAAACGGTGCGCCAGATAGGCTACTTCCCTGCCAGCGCCGGTTTTCACATCGGCATTAACGTCGCCGCCAGCCATTTCCGTCGCGCGGTGCTGTTACAGGACCTGAACCGTCTCTGGTTCAGCGCTAATCCGCGTCAGCAGCTGGTGATTGAATTAACGGAGCGGGATGCGCTGCTGGATGCGGATTATCGCATCGTCCGCGAACTGCATCGCAAAGGGGTGAAGCTCGCCATCGACGATTTTGGCACCGGAAACAGCTCCCTCTCCTGGCTTGAAAAGCTGCACCCGGACGTGCTGAAAATCGACCAGTCATTTACCACAGCCATTGGCACTGATGCCGTGAATTCAACGGTGACGGATATCATTATTGCTCTGGGTCAGCGGCTGAATATAGAACTGGTGGCTGAAGGGGTCGAGACGGAGGAGCAGGCGCGATTTTTACGCCGCCATGGCGTACCTGTTCTGCAGGGGTTTTTCTATGCGCGGCCTATGCCGCTTCGGGACTTTCCAGACTGGCTGGCGGGGAGAACTCCCCCGCCAGCGCGTCATAACGGACACATCGTGCCCTTAATGCCGCTGCGTTAAGCAGACTTACTCATCTTCATCGTGGGCAGATTGTTCTTTAACAATACGGACCATATCAACGCGATAGTCGTTGGCTTCGACAATCGTAATGTGCAGCGACGGCAGTTCAATCACATCGCCGACACGCGGGATTTGCCCGTTAACGGCGATAACCAGACCGGCGACGGTCGCGATGTCTTCTTCATCGTTGACCACGTTTTCCAGCCCCAGCGTGTGCGAGAGCGCGTGCAGGTCGGTCGTCCCTTTAACCAGCCAGCCTTCGCCGTCGGCGACGATCTCCGGCGTTTCGTCGGCATCCGGGAATTCACCGGCAATCGCTTCAAGCACGTCCAGCGGCGTTACCAGTCCCTGCACCACACCAAACTCGTTGGTGACGATAACAAAGCTACCGCGTGCGCGGCGCAGCACCCCCAGCAGGTTGATCGGATCCAGCGTTTCCGGAACGACAATCGCAGGTGATGCGGCGGCAACCGCTTCCACGTTAACGCCCTCTTCCAGGGCGACCAGCATCTCTTTCGCCCGCACGACGCCGATGATCTCATCCAGTTCACCACGACACACCGGGAACAGGCTGTGCGGTGAAGAGAGTAGCTGCTGACGAATCTCATCAACGCTCAGGTTTGCATCGACCCAGCTGATTTCCCCGCGTGGCGTCATGATCCCGCGCAGTGAACGAGAGGCCAGAGAGAGCACGCCGTTAATCATGTAGCGCTCTTGTTCCACAAACGCCCCTTCCGGGACCGGAACCGGGTTATGGTTTTCGGGATCAGACTGAACGTTCCCCTGACGACGACCGCCCATCAGGCGCAGAATGGCATCTGCGGTACGAGCGCGCAGCGGCTGATTAGACTGCTGCTTAATGAAGTTACGACGTGCAATCTGGTTGAACAGCTCGATCAGGATCGAGAAGCCAATCGCGGCGTACAGGTAGCCTTTCGGAATATGGAAGCCAAAGCCTTCAGCCACCAGGCTCAGACCGATCATCAGCAGGAAGCTCAGACACAGTACCACCACCGTCGGATGCTGGTTCACAAAACGCGTCAGCGGCTTCGAGGCCAGAAGCATGACCGCCATCGCAATGACGACCGCTGCCATCATCACCGGCAGGTGGTTCACCATGCCGACCGCCGTGATCACCGCATCCAGCGAGAAGACCGCATCAAGCACCACGATCTGCATTACCACCACCCAGAAGCTGGCATAGCCTTTACCGTGCCCATCATCATGCTGACGGTTTTCCAGCCGCTCATGAAGCTCAGTCGTCGCTTTAAAGAGCAGGAATATCCCCCCGATCAGCATGATCAAGTCACGGCCGGAGAAGGTGTAATCCATGACGGAGAACAGCGGTTTGGTCAGCGTGACCATCCAGGAGATGACGGACAGCAGGCCCAGTCGCATGACCAGCGCCAGCGAGAGACCAATCAGTCGCGCTTTGTCACGCTGTTTTGGCGGCAGTTTGTCCGCAAGGATAGCGATAAACACCAGGTTATCGATGCCGAGAACAATCTCCAGCACCACCAGCGTGAGTAATCCCACCCAGATTGACGGGTCCATTAAGAATTCCATGACAAGCTCCTGCTAAAGGAATGACGAAACGGTGCCCCACTCAATGTGGGCAAAACAGAGGCAGACAGAGTCGATACATGGCGAGGATCGCCGGTGAAAAAGGCGCGAAATGGCCTGGAAGATGACTGACGTCGGTGACGGTCCATATAGTGGGCTGTAGCCCTATACTCCTGAACAATTAAACGGAGGCTAAACATATCAGACACAATGCATTTTTAGCAAAGATTTACGTTCTTTTGCAAAATCGCGAAAAGACTTTATTTGTGTTGAGTAATTTCTGTATCGGGAAAGCTAAATTACGGATCTTCATCACATAAATTATTTTTTCACTATCTAAAATAATTCGCGTAAGTCTTAGTTTATTTCTCTCTAACCCTTATCTGAATCGATTCGGTTCGCCAATACGATTCTCAGTACGACTGCCCGGCAGGCGTATTAATGATAATAAAAGGAGGTAGCAAGTGACCATTGCTATTGTCATAGGCACACATGGTTGGGCTGCTGAGCAGCTACTCAAAACGGCAGAGATGCTGTTGGGCGAGCAGGAAAACGTCGGCTGGATCGATTTCGTTCCCGGTGAAAATGCCGAGACGCTGATTGAGAAGTACAACGCTCAACTCGCGAAGCTGGATACCAGCAAAGGCGTGCTGTTTCTCGTTGATACATGGGGCGGCAGCCCGTTCAATGCTGCCAGCCGCATTGTCGTCGATAAAGAGCACTATGAAGTTGTCGCCGGGGTCAATATCCCCATGTTGGTGGAAACCTTCATGGCCCGCGACGACAATCCGGCGTTCGATGAGCTGGTGGCACTGGCCGTTGAAACCGGTCGCGAAGGGGTAAAAGCCCTGAAAGCGCAGCCGGTTGAAAAACCAGCCCCTGCGCCTGCTGCGGCACCGAAAGCGGCAGCGCCGGCAAAACCGATGGGCCCGAACGATTACATGGTTATCGGCCTTGCCCGTATTGATGACCGCTTAATCCACGGCCAGGTCGCCACGCGCTGGACCAAAGAGACCAACGTTCGACGCATTATCGTCGTCAGCGATGAAGTTGCCGCCGACACCGTGCGTAAAACCCTTCTGACTCAGGTTGCTCCTCCTGGCGTTACCGCGCACGTCGTGGATGTCGCCAAGATGATTCGCGTTTACAACAACCCGAAATATGCGGGTGAACGCGTAATGCTCCTGTTCACTAACCCGACAGACGTTGAGCGCATTGTTGAAGGCGGCGTGAAAATCACCTCCGTGAACATTGGTGGTATGGCATTCCGTCAGGGCAAAACGCAGGTCAACAACGCCATTTCAGTCGATGCGAAAGATATCGAGGCATTCAACAAGCTGAATGCGCGCGGTATTGAGCTGGAAGCCCGTAAGGTTTCCACGGATCAAAAACTGAAAATGATGGATTTGATCGGCAAAGTTGGGAAATAAGCCCGCGCCGGTTTTTCACATAGAGCTTATGTAATAGGAGAAGTGCAATGGAGATTACTACTCTTCAGATTGTGCTGGTGTTCGTCGTCGCATGTATTGCGGGTATGGAATCCGTACTTGATGAATTTCAGTTCCACCGCCCACTGGTGGCCTGTACGCTGATTGGGGCCGTTTTGGGTGACATGAAAACCGGTATCATCATCGGTGGTACCCTGGAAATGATCGCCCTTGGCTGGATGAACATCGGTGCGGCAGTTGCGCCCGATGCCGCGCTGGCCTCTATCATTTCTACCGTTCTGGTTATTGCCGGTCACCAGAGTATTGGTGCAGGTATCGCCCTGGCGATCCCGCTGGCAGCCGCAGGCCAGGTTCTGACCATCATTGTTCGTACAATCACCGTAGCCTTCCAGCACGCAGCGGATAAGGCGGCCGAAAACGGCAACCTCACGGCACTGTCGTGGATCCACGTTTCGTCCCTGTTCCTGCAGGCGATGCGTATCGCGATCCCGGCCGTTATCGTCGCGATTTCCGTCGGTACCAGTGAAGTCCAGAGCATGCTGAACGCCATTCCAGAAGTGGTCACCGGCGGTCTGAACATCGCGGGCGGTATGATCGTGGTCGTCGGTTATGCAATGGTCATCAACATGATGCGCGCAGGCTACCTGATGCCGTTCTTCTACCTCGGCTTCGTGACCGCTGCATTCACCAACTTTAACCTGGTTGCACTGGGTGTGATTGGTGCGGTGATGGCGATTCTCTACATCCAGCTCAGCCCGAAATATAACCGCGTCGCGGGTGCCCCAGCGCAGGCTGCTGGTAACAACGATCTCGATAACGAACTGGACTAGCAGGTGAGCGAAATGGTTGATATGACAAAAACTACCACTGAGAAAAAACTCACTCCGGGTGATATTCGTGGCGTGTTCATCCGTTCTAACCTGTTTCAGGGTTCATGGAACTTCGAACGTATGCAGGCGCTGGGCTTCTGTTTCTCCATGGTACCGGCGATTAAACGCCTGTACCCGGAAAACAACGAAGCGCGCCGTCAGGCGATTAAGCGTCACCTGGAATTCTTTAACACCCATCCTTATGTAGCGGCTCCGGTTCTGGGCGTTACGCTGGCGATGGAAGAGCAGCGTGCTAACGGCGCAGAGATTGACGATGGTGCCATCAACGGTATCAAAGTCGGTCTGATGGGCCCGCTGGCCGGCGTTGGCGACCCGATATTCTGGGGTACCGTTCGTCCGGTCTTCGCGGCACTGGGTGCCGGTATCGCGATGAGCGGCAGCCTGCTTGGTCCACTGCTGTTCTTCATCCTGTTCAACGCCGTGCGTCTGCTGACTCGTTACTACGGCGTGGCCTACGGCTACCGTAAAGGGGTGGACATCGTTAAGGACATGGGCGGCGGCTTCCTGCAGAAACTGACTGAGGGGGCGTCAATCCTCGGCCTGTTTGTCATGGGGGCACTGGTTAACAAGTGGACGCACGTGAACATCCCACTGGTGGTGTCAACCATCACTGGCCAGGATGGACAAACTCGTGTCACCACCGTGCAGACTATCCTGGACCAGCTGATGCCAGGCCTGGTACCTCTGCTGTTGACCTTCGCCTGTATGTGGCTCCTGCGTAAGAAAGTGAACCCGCTGTGGATTATCGTTGGCTTCTTCGTCATCGGTATCGCGGGCTACGCTGTGGGCCTGCTGGGTCTGTAAAGCAATAACGTTAGACGCCGGGGGCTTGCCCCCGGTTTTTTTATCTGTTTACTGGAGGATGAATGACTGTCACGGACATCGTACTGGTTTTATTTATTGCAGCCCTTCTGGCTTACGCGATCTATGACGAGTTCATCATGCCCCGCCGTCACGGCGAGACGCTGCTCTCCCTTCCCCTTCTGCGACGCGGGCGCGTGGATGCGTTTATCTTCGCGGGTCTCATCGTCATTCTTATTTACAATAACGTCACCAGCCATGGTGCAATATTAACCACATGGTTATTATGTGCGCTGGCATTAATGGCGGTTTATCTGTTCTGGATCCGCACGCCGAAAGTCATTTTTAAAACTCGTGGATTTTTCTTTGCCAATGTGTGGATAGAATATAACCGTATTAAAGAGATGAATTTATCCGAAGACGGTGTACTGGTTATGCAATTAGAACAGCGGCGCCTGCTTATTCGGGTGAAGAATATTGACGACCTGGAGAGGATATACAACCTACTCCTTAAAACTCAATAAGTTAGATATATAGCAATGGCTATGTTCTGCGTTTATTTTGCGCAAGAAATATAGCCCAAGCTATATCCCCTTCGTTAATTTGATCTCTATTTGTTAACGATACCTTCACACTTAAAAGTAAATGAAAACTGTTCTCAATAAGCAGGTTGGATTATACTTATTCATTGTTGTTTTATATTCTCAAAATATGTTAAGGTTGCGCCCGTCGTTGGGGAGTAGCCGATTTCCTGTTCACAGGAAATGTACGTGTCAACATACTCGTTGAAAAACGTGGCACGTACGGATCGTTTTCAGCACATCTTATGTGTAGAGCGATCAGGCGAGACCATAGATACATCAACTGCTGTTTACTGGGGGCAGTGATGTGTCATATGGATATCCCCGGTCTGGACGCTGTTATGAATATCTCCGCTACGATCCTTCTCGCTTTTGGCATGTCCATGGACGCATTTGCGGCTTCCATCGGAAAAGGCGCCACGCTTCACAAACCGAAATTTTCAGAAGCCCTGCGCACCGGACTGATTTTTGGTGCTATCGAAACGCTGACCCCTCTTATCGGCTGGGGCCTTGGCATGCTCGCCAGCCAGTTTGTGCTGGAGTGGAACCACTGGATTGCCTTCATCCTGCTGGTATTTCTCGGCAGTCGAATGGTGATTGAAGGTTTTCGCGGCGGTGAAGATGAAGATGAGGAGCCGCTGCATCGCCACGGATTCTGGCTACTGGTCACTACGGCAATCGCCACCAGCCTGGATGCGATGGCTGTCGGTGTCGGTCTGGCATTCCTGCAGGTTAATATTATCGCCACCGCGCTGGCCATTGGCTGTGCAACCCTGATTATGTCCACGCTGGGCATGATGGTCGGACGGTTTATCGGCCCACTGCTGGGTAAACGCGCCGAGATCCTGGGGGGGATTGTGTTAATTGGGATTGGTGCCCAGATCCTCTGGGCACACTTCGCCGGTTAATCTTCGCGCTGCCAGACGTGGATACTAAAATCCGTCTGGCAGCGAAAGAGTGAATGCGCAGCTAACGCTTCCCACACTTCCGGCTTCGCCCGCCACGCAAACGGCGTCATCTGCAACAATGCTGTGGCCTCTTCCCCTTTCAGCGTCATTTCATACGCCACGGTTTGCGCTTGCTTCAGGGTAAAACCGGCCAGCTGTTCAGAATGAGGGGCATGCAGACGCACCTCATCGTAGATCAGCCCTTTCAGCTCCATCAGATGACGCGGGCCTGGCGTAACGGTGATCACCCATCCGCCCGGTTTCACCACACGCGCCAGCTCTTCCGCCTTACAGGGCGCGTAAATGCGGATAACAGCGTCCATACTGGCATCGTCAAACGGCAGCCGATGGCTGGATGCCACGCAGAACGTCACGTCAGTGTAGCGTTTAGCCGCCGCGCGAATCGCCACTTTCGACACATCCAGACCAAATGTCAGCGCGCCCTTCTCGCGAGCAACCTCCGCAAACCGCGCGGTGTAATACCCTTCCCCGCAGCCAATATCGAGCATGGCGGTTGCTGAACCAGACAAAATATCATCCAGTATTTTCGCGACCGTTTCCCGTAACGGCAGATAGTGTCCGGCATCGAGAAACGCGCGGCGCGCCTGCATCATCTCGGCACTGTCCCCGGGATCGCGGGAGCGTTTATGCTGCACCGGCAGAAGATTTACGTAGCCTTCTTTCGCCATATCAAACTGATGTCCCTGCGGACAGGTATAACTTTTATCTGAGTGCGTCAGGGCCGCGTGGCAAAGGGGACAACTGAAGGACATGGCTACTCCGGAGCATAATCAAAGGGCGAAGTGTACCGCTATTCGCCCTGGTTATAAACGCCCGGTTAGCGCATAACGATAAGGTGATCGGAACCCGCCGGTAGCCCGTCAGGCTTCACGTTCTCCAGACGCAGTACGTTACCCATAATCTCACTGAAGACAGGTGCGGAGACGGCACCGCCGTAGTAGGCTCCGTTTTGGGGATCGTTAATCACTACCACCAGGGCAAAACGCGGGTCGCTGGCAGGTGCTACGCCCGCAGTGTAGGCCACGTATTTATCGACATATTTTCCGCTATCGTCAATTTTCTTCGCCGTGCCGGTTTTCACCGCAACCCTGTAATCACGAACGGCGGCCTTAACGCCCCCACCGCCGGGTAGCGCGACGCTCTCCATCATGTGCTCCACTTCGTGCGCAATCTCTTCCGGCATGACGCGTTGGCCGATGACGGGGGGATCGATACGGGTAATGGAAAGGGGGCGCTCAAGCCCGAAGCCGCCAATTGTCGCGTAGACGTGCGCCAGCTGTAGCGGGGTTACCATCAGCCCGTAGCCGAAGGCAAATGTCGCGCGGTCGAGCTGGCTCCAGTACTTACGCCGTGGCAACAGTCCCGCGCTCTCCCCCGTTAAGCCAAGCCCCGTGTTGGTACCAAAACCAAAGTTTCTGTACGTATCAATAAGATGCTGGACTGGCATTGCCAGAGACAGTCGCGACACACCCGTGTCGCTCGATTTTTGCAGGATCCCGGTCATTGTCAGTTCAGGATAGTAACCCACATCGCGGATACGATGCCCGTCAAGGATATACGGGTGAGTGTCAATCACGCTATCCGGCTGGACCAGCCCCTGCTGCAGGGCCGTCATTAGCACCAGCGGCTTGACGGTCGAACCGGGTTCGAACGTATCGCTGATGGCGCGATTGCGAAAGTCATTTATCGTCGCACCTTCCCGATTATTGGGGTTAAAATTCGGATAGCTCGCCATGGCGAGTATTTCCCCGGTTGGGATATTAATCAGCACCGATGCACCTGACTCGGCCTTGTTCCAGGCCACGGCATTATCCAGCGCATCTTCGGTAATGGTTTGCAGCCGCTCGTCAATGCTCAACTGGATGTTGTGCGCCGGTGCGGGCGCAACTTCTGTCAGGTTTTCAACCACGCGTCCATAGCGGTCTTCCCTTACCTGCCGTACCCCCGCCTTGCCCGTCAATTGAGCGTTGAAGCTTTTTTCCACACCTTCAATGCCCTGCCCGTCAATATTGGTAAAACCAATCAGGTTTGCGGCGACATGCCCGGCAGGATAAAAACGGCGGGACTCATCGCGCAAATTGATGCCGGGCAAATTCAGTTTATCGATCCACTTCGCCTGCGCAGGATCGACCTGACGGGCAAGGTAAATGAAACGCCCCTGTGGACTGGCATTGATTCGCGCCGAAAGCGTGCTCAGGGAGAGATGCAGCGCATTTGCCAACGCCTGCCAGCGTTCATCAGCGCTGACGCCCCCTTTTGCCAGCACCGTTTTGGGATCGGCCCATACGGCCCGGACAGGCACGCTCACCGCCAGCGGTCGACCTTCGCGATCCATTATCATGCCACGCGGTGCATCAATTGCCAGTTGACGGAGGGATCGCATATCTTCCTGCTTCACCAGATTGTCAGGCTTGATGATTTGCAGCCAGGCAACGCGGCCCAGCAAAAAAGCCAGACTGCAAAAAATAGCGAAACAGAGCAGAGCAAAACGCACCGGCGTGAAATTTCCAGTTGCTGTTATTAATTTCTTCTTCACCTGAACCCCAGGGCTGTTAAACAACGCCCTGATTTAACGGGAAAAGACGGGAGGAAGGTGGCGAAACAGTGCTACTAACCTCGCAGCTTTGCAACAAGTTACGAACAAGGCCGCAGATCGTAATATTTTGAAAGATAAAGGGCATAAAAAAGCCCCGCGTTATGCGAGGCTTTATGTCTGAGATTGAAACGCGGCGCGTTTCAGTCAGCAGTGGTTCGATCAGATAGCAGTTACGTTAACTGCAGCTGGGCCTTTCTGGCCATCCTGAATTTCGAACTCAACGTTCTGGCCTTCAGCCAGAGTTTTGAAGCCGTTACCCTGGATTGCAGAGAAGTGTACGAACACGTCTTTGCTGCCGTCAGCAGGAGTAATGAAACCAAAACCTTTAGACTCGTTGAACCACTTAACTTGACCTTTAATCTTTGCCATTTGCAAAATTCCTTAGAGTGTTTTCTTAGCCCGCAGGCATTAACTGAGATAAAACTGAGACATTACTGCATGAGGCACTAATATAAGGTTCGGCAGAGAAGCGGTATTCAACGACAACGTGTTTACTCAGGACTTCTTTACTGAAAATGCCACACATAAACAGAACTGTACCTCGTTTGACCCAAAACGTGTTATCACACACAATGTTTAATATGGCAAGCCATTTTTAAACATGTCTCGATCCGCCGCACAAATTCGAACAGTGCTTGTCAGGTTTTGCACAATTATGCGCAATACGTACCGACAGCCCTGCTGCGTAACAAAGACCCAACGCTGCTTACACAGCCGCTGTAATCTAAGACATTTTTAACATAGCGCAATCATTACAAAGCGTCCAGCAACCGGGAAAAGAAATCTTAAGCATTGATTGAGTTAGAACAATTTGTGAAAACTTATGCTTAAATCATTGTAACGCGACCAAATTGTTTCAGGGAAAAAACATTGTTAATAACCCGCGGCCAGCTGTATTAAAATGCATCAGTTAATAAACAGTGTTATGCACCAAAATAATGAAATTTTTATGACTCTGCATCAAAACAAGGCAAGCAAAACGTTTCGATAAAAATAAAACATTCATATGCGCGTTTACATACAGAATATATGCAACAATTTATCGCGTCGTTTATAAGGATAAATATTCACCAATTTTCAGTATCCTGAAAGAATCATTAACTGGTGCTAAATTATCTAGCGCCTCAGTTAACTCCTGCACCGGTTCATCCAAGGCTTCATCTGCCAGTTCAAACACGCCCCAGTGAATGGGAAACGCCAGAGGACAACCCAGCTGCTGCCACAATGCCACCGCAGATTGCGGATCCATATGATGTACAGCCATGAACCATCGTGGGGCATAGGCACCCACCGGTAACGCGGCAGCATCAACAGGCCCCAGACGTTCAGGTATCAACAGCAGCTCAGGTGAATACCCTGTATCCCCGCTGAACCAGAAACGATGATGCCGCCCTTCCATGACCCAGCCGCACCATAAGGAGCGATTGCGGTTCCATGGCGTGCGCATACTCCAGTGCTGCGCAGGTACGGCGGTTAACGTCATCCCCTGCCAGGTGAAACTCTGCCACCAGTCGAGCTCAACCACGCGTTTTGCTCCCCGACGCCGAAACCAGGCGGCCAGACCTAAAGGGACGAAGAGACTCACGTCGGGAAAGCGTTTGAGAATACGGCGAATGGTCGCATCATCAAGATGATCGTAATGGTTATGGGAAATGACGACCGCATCAAGCTGATGAAGTTGCTCGACAGACAGTGCAGGAGGCGTTTTACGCTGTGGTCCCAGGAAAGGGAGTGGAGAGGCGCGCTGCGAAAAAACCGGGTCGGTAAGGATGATATTACCGTCTAGCTGTAGCAACACACTCGCATGCCCCAGCCACCACACTCCATCCTCTTGAGGTTGCGTAAGCTCGGCGGGTTGCCACCACTGACGAATAAAATCTTCATAACCCAGCGCGGGTGGTTTCGGCAAACCAGCTTCTTTACGCGCTTTACGCCAACGGTCCAGGTCGCCGGGTTGATGTCCAGCAGGATGGGTATTACGAAAACCGTTCGGGGTGTGGTGTTTCAGGGAGGGGTCATACCAGGGATTTTTCCAGACCACAGCCACCTCCCAGCACGAAAAAATTAACGCTCAGCCACCAGGCGGATAAAGTCGTCTTCGTCTTTGTTATCTTCAGCGACCACGTCTTTCGGCGCGTCTTTCTCTTCCGGCTCGTTAGCCTCACACAGACGGCGCAGCAGCGCGTTCTGACGTTTTTGCTGATCGAGCAGCGCTTCTAACAGTTCGATCTGCTCGTTCGTACGCGAACTGGCACGGTTCACGAAAAACCAGATGACCAGCCCCACAAGCAGAACAACCAAAGAAATCATCAGGGATGCCATATTCAGCAGCCCTGAATTCAGTAACTCACCCATTTCACCACCTCAATAAAAACGTCTATTTTACCACTGGCGCGAAGGAAGGAAATCACCTTGAGAAAAAATGCGTGTTACCACGGAATAAACTTATTAATTGCGCAGACGCCGCTAAAAAACTGTACATCCTGATCGCACATTACATTGATAGTCTGCGTCCATAACACCACGCACGCTATCAGCACGATAATCAGAATCACCCAGCGTATTTTTTTCACTCCACACTCCGTCTAAAGACCTGATGTAACCAGGTTATCACGGTTATCTTAAACAAGGACTAACTGTACCGCCAACACGCTTTTTTCAGAATCCTGCACTTGTTTCATAGCGTAAACCGTTTACGCTAGCTTTATGATAACAACGATAAAAAAGAGGTAATGATGCGCTTAATTATTCGAACAATTATTGCACTGGCCATCGTCTGGATTGGCCTTCTGTTAACGGGTTATGGTGTGCTCGTGGGGAGCACCGAAAACGCAGCCGGATTAGGTATTCAGTGTAAGTACTTAACGGCACAAGGACTGAGCACTGCGCAGTATCTGCATTCTGACAGCGGGTTCATTGGTTTAACAAACTGTCCTGTACTGCGTAAAACGTCCGTCGTCATCGATAATGGCTAATCAACCGGTTTAATCACTGACAAAAAACGCCGCAACATCTGCGGCGTTTTTTATGCTAACAGAGATTAAAACGGGTAGTCGTGATAACCCATCTGTTCAGAAATCTTACGTGCGGCAGTGTGCAGGATAGCCACATATTCGTGCAGACGCTCTTCTGAGAAGCGAAGGGTTGGGAAAGAGATACTTAAACCCGCGATCACCACGCCAAAACGGTCAAACACCGGAACGCCGATACAGCGCAGCCCTTCTTCCTGTTCTTCATTATCTTCGCCATACCCCTGCTCACGCACGTGATCAAGCACCGTTAACAGTTCGTCAGTGCTGGTAATGGTTCGTGTCGTACTGCGTTTGTATTCCACGCCATCGAGGATCTGCTTCACTTCCTCGCAATCGCGCCACGCCAGCAGAACCTTACCAATGGCGGTACTGTAGAGCGGGTTGCGACGACCGATGCGCGAATACATGCGCAGATTGTACATGGAGTCGATTTTATGGATATAAACAATGCTGTCTTCATCCAGCGCACCGAGATGTATGGTCTCTTTGGTCAGGCGCGAGATTTCGCGCATCTGAATATCAGCGCTGCGGATCAGATCAACATTTTGCAGCGCACGGGCACCGAGTTCGAACAGTTTAAGGGTCAGAGAGTATTTTTCTGACTCGCCTTCCTGTGCAACATAGCCCAGTGACTTCATGGTTTGCAAAAAGCGATAAACGGTGCTTTTCGACATCATCACGCGCTGCGACAACTCTGTAATACCAATTTCACGCTCTTCCCCGAGCGCCTGTAAGATGCCAAACACCTTCAGCACGGAAGAAACAGAATCTGGCTGTTTATCCAAATCCGCAATAGCCATTTACCACCTCATAGAGAGTGTTTTATAAAAATCAGAACCGGTTTTTATTATAAGTTCCCGTCATGTCACCTGCAATCAATCCGCGTTTACTTCGTTACAAATCTGCGACATATCGCGCCAGTAACAGTGCTAAAATAGTTACCCTGAGAATAATTTCACGCTGAGCTTTTTTAATCCTAATGGAAAAAAATCTTTCCGATGGCCTGCCTTTACCCCAGCGGTATGGCGCTATAGCGACCATCATTATCGGTATCTCAATGGCCGTCCTTGACGGCGCAATTGCGAACGTTGCCCTGCCAACTATCGCCAGCGACCTGCATGCCTCCCCAGCCAGTTCAATATGGATTGTTAACGCCTACCAGATTGCGATTGTGGTTTCCCTGCTCTCGTTCTCTTTCCTGGGCGATATGTTCGGTTACCGTCGGGTGTATCAGTGCGGTCTGGTGGTTTTCACCGTTACCTCATTGTTATGTGCACTTTCTGATTCACTTCATACCCTGACGCTTGCACGCATTGCACAAGGTTTTGGTGGCGCGGCGCTCATGAGCGTAAACACGGCGTTGATTCGCTTAATTTATCCCCAGCGACATCTGGGGCGCGGCATGGGGATAAACTCGTTTATTGTCGCCGTCTCTTCCGCCGCCGGGCCAACCATTGCGGCGGCTATTCTTTCCGTTGCCTCCTGGCAATGGCTGTTCGCCATTAACGTGCCGCTGGGTATCGTGGCCATCTTCTTTGCCCTGCGCTTCCTTCCCGCTAACGGTCCTAAAAGCACCATGCCGCGCTTCGACGTCGCGAGCGCGGTGATGAATGCCCTCACCTTTGGCCTGCTGATTACCGCCCTGAGCGGCTTTGCGCAGGGGCAATCACTGGTGCTGACCGGAGTGGAACTGCTCGCCCTGCTGGTCATAGGCTTCTTCTTTGTTCGCCGCCAACTCACTCTCCCGGTGCCTTTACTGCCTGTTGATCTGCTGCGTATTCCCCTCTTTTCGCTCTCCATTTGCACGTCTGTCTGCTCGTTCTGCGCCCAGATGCTGGCTCTGGTGTCGCTGCCCTTCTTTCTACAGAGCGTGGTAGGACGTTCAGAAGTGGAGACCGGACTGCTGTTAACGCCGTGGCCGCTGGCAACGATGGTGATGGCGCCGCTGGCAGGTTACTTAATTGAACGCGTTCATGCCGGTTTGTTGGGTGCTTTGGGGCTGGCGGTGATGGCGACAGGCCTCTTCGCGCTGGCGTTGCTACCGTCATCGCCGACCGATCTGGACATCATCTGGCGCATGATCCTGTGCGGTGCGGGGTTTGGCCTGTTCCAGTCTCCTAACAACCACACTATTATCACCTCCGCACCGCGTCATCGCAGCGGAGGTGCCAGCGGCATGCTGGGGACCGCGCGCCTTCTGGGACAAAGCACCGGTGCGGCACTGGTTGCCCTGATGTTTAACCTCGCCGGACAAAATGGCAATCATGTTGCTCTCCTCACCGCGGGTTTCCTTGCCACCCTCGCGGCTTTCGTCAGCGGCCTGCGGGTGACCCAGCCCAGGGTTCAGGCATAAAAAAAGCCGGGCGGAGTATTCTCCTGCCCGGCTCATTGCGGTTCTTTGTGTTACTTCAGATATTCCCCACTGCGCAGCGCTTCAATACGCTTATCCAGCGGCGGGTGAGACATAAACAGCTCGCTCAGCGATTTCGATTTACCGTTAATGCAAAAGGCCATCATGCTGTTCGCTTCCTGCGGCTCATAGCTGGTTTTCAGACGCTGCAGCGCCGCAATCATCTTCTCACGGCCAACCAGTTTCGCTGAGCCGGCATCCGCGTGGAATTCACGGTGACGAGAGAACCACATGGTGATGATGCTGGCCAGAATACCGAATACCAGTTCAAGAACCATGGAGACAGCGAAATAGATCAGCGGGTTACCGTTGCTCTCTTCCCCTTCGTCGCGGTTGCCGCCCATAAAGCCAGCCGCAATCTGCGCCAGAATACGAGAGATAAAGATAACGAAGGTGTTCACCACGCCCTGAATCAGGGTCATGGTTACCATATCACCGTTTGCGATATGGCTGATTTCGTGAGCAATAACCGCTTCGGCTTCGTCACGGCTCATGTTCTGCAACAGACCAGTGCTGACGGCAACCAGTGATGCATCACGACGGGCACCTGTGGCGAAGGCGTTGATATCAGGAGCATGGTAAATGGCCACCTGCGGCATGGCGATCCCGGCCTGACGGGATTGCTGAGCCACCGTATTCATCAGCCACTGTTCCATATCATTACGCGGTTGCTCGATAACCTCACCGCCTACTGATTTCAGCGCCATCCACTTCGACATCAGCAGGGAAATGAAAGAGCCACCAAAACCAAACAGCAGCGCCATAATCAACAGACCCTGAACGCTGCTCGACTGAATCCCTGTCAGGCTTAGCACGAGCCCGAAAACCACCATTACCGCCAGGTTGGTGAGCAGGAAGAGCGCGATTCGCATCATAATTTTCTTTTTACCTCAGTTTAACAAAACGCACTATGCGATTACCCACATCGTATGGGTATTGCGGCTATTTTCAAGCATCCGGCGGGCGTAAGTCACCAGAAAGACACAACTTTACACAATTGAAAATCAGGCTGACGGAAGGATGCAGAACAAAAAGAAACAGGCACAATTTCTTGTGCCTGTTGGGAGGTTATTTTGCCGGAGCGGGCTGTACGGCAGGCTTGTCTTTTTCCAGATTCGCCAGGTCGAGTGCGATATGCACCGTCTCGTCCAGATACGGATCGGGCTCCTGGTAATCTTTAGGCAGATCGTCCAGTTTCTTGAGCAGAGGCTTACCTTCACGCTTGAAGCGATCGTTGATACGCGCCAGACGCGTTGCATCGTCTTCGTTGTTCTCTTTCTCACGCTGAGCGTAGTTCAGAGAAACAATATTCCGTTTATCTTTCAGAGCATTGAAGCGAGCAATGTCCTTCATGATGTACTGGAATTCCGGATCTTTCGCGATGCGGTCGTTATGTGACTTCAGCAGTTCAGGACCAAACTGCGTCATGTCACCCGCCTTCACGTACGTCGCGGCATTGATGCTGTCCCACGGCAACGCGTTATCTTCAAACTTCTCGCCGGTTTCAGTCTCTTCCGTGCCTGTCGGCATCATGATATCCGGCGTGACGCCCTTACGCTGCGTACTGCCGCCGTTCACACGGTAGAATTTCTGGATGGTGTACTGAACAGAGCCCAGTGCAGGCCATTCCGGACGCAGCATCTGATCGTAAATACGATTCAGAGAGCGATACTGCTGAACAGTACCTTTCCCGAAGGTTGGCTCACCGACGATCAGCGCACGACCATAGTCCTGCATGGCAGCGGCAAAGATTTCAGACGCGGAGGCGCTGAAGCGGTCAACCAGCACCACCAGCGGGCCTTTGTAGTAGACCACACCGTCGTTGTCAGCATCTTCACGCACTTTACCGTTGTTATCGCGCACCTGAACCACAGGACCGGATGGAATAAACAGGCCAGAGAGAGAAACCGCCTCTGTCAGCGCACCGCCGCCGTTACTGCGCAGATCGATGATAACGCTGCTGACGTTCTGCTTTTCAAGCTTCTGCAGCTGTACTTTCACATCGTCAGTCAGCCCCACGTAGAAGCCAGGAATATCCAGGACGCCCACCTTCTCTTTACCCACGGTTTTCACCGACATTTTCACCGCGCGATCTTCCAGACGGATACGCTCGCGGGTCAGGGTAACGATACGGGTTTTGGTGCCTTTTCCGGCCGGCAGAACTTCCAGACGAACCTTGCTGCCTTTCGGACCTTTGATCAGTGCAACCACGTCATCGAGACGCCAGCCAATCACGTCGACCATGTTCTGGCCGGTTTGTCCCACACCCACAATACGATCGCCTACGCTAATCGCTTTGCTTTTGGATGCCGGGCCACCTGCGACCATTGAATTGATCACCGTGTAATCATCGTCCATCTGCAGTACCGCGCCGATACCTTCCAGAGACAGGCTCATTTCGGTATTGAACTGTTCGGTGTTGCGTGGAGAGAGATAGTTGGTATGCGGATCGATTTCGTGAGCGAAAGCAGTCATGGCCAGCGAGAAGACATCCTCACTGTTGGTCTGCGCCAGACGACGAATGGCAAATTTGTAACGACGCGTCAGCGTGTCACGGATCTCTTTTTCATCTTTGCCGGTCAGCTTAAGACTCAGTTCGTCGTATTTAACTTTGCTGTCCCACAGCGCATTCAACTCGGCTTCATCTTTCGGCCAGGGTGCTTTACTGCGGTCCAGATTAAAGGTGTCGGTACCGGTGAAGTCCATTGGACGTTCCAGCACTTTCAGCGCGTACTGATAGCGTTCGAAACGGCGCTTTTGCGACAGGTTGTAGAGATCGTAAAACAGATCCAGCTTGCCTGAACGCAACTCGTCACCCACCTCGGATTTGCGCTTAGCGAACTGCTCGACATCGCTGGCGAGCAAAACGTTATGGCTGTAATCCAGCAAGTTCAGATAGCGGTCAAAGATTTTGGCCGAAAAGGCCTGATCGAGATCGAACTGACGATAGTGCGAACGGGTAAAACGTGAGGTCACGCGCTCGCTCACCGTCGCGTGTTGCGTCTCTTCCTTAAGGACCGGAATTTGATCAACACGGGTGATATCGTCCACTGCAAAAGCATGACCTGTTATGGCAAACAGGCCCGCCAGCGCGGTGAGCTTAAAAAAAGTGTTCATGCCAGGCTTGGCCTCCGTTTCAGAACAACAAGTGTTCTGCGCGTACAATCATTGACATACCAGAAGTCAGCTGTACACGAACGCCATCTTTGGTGATTTCCAGTACGGTGGCGTCCATAGCATTGTTGCCCGCTTTAACCTTCAGCGCCTGACCAACGCTCAGGGCGTTAATGTCTGAAACCGGAGTATGGCGCGGCTCTTCACGAGGGGCGCGCGGGGCTTTAGCTGCTGGTTTGTCAGCACGCGGTTTGCGATCGTTATTATCGTGACGACGCGGTGCAGGACGTGGTTTACGCTCGCGACGAGGCGCTTCTTCCTGACCGTTTGCCGCTGCGGCTTCGCGTTTTTTCGCTTGCTGCTCTGCACGTTGTGCCTGAACGCGTGCTTTGGCTTCTTCAAGCTGTTTACGCGCGTGCTCAACGTGCTGCTCGTCCAGCTCACCACAAGGGTTGCCGTCGAGATCCACACGCGTCGCGCCCGCTTTGATACCGTAAAGGTAACGCCAGCTCGAAGTATAAAGACGTAAGGCGGAACGCAGCTGAGTTTTGCTGAGGTTCATTTCCCCCTCAACACGCGCCACCAGATCCTGAAAAATACCGACTTTCAGGGGACGAGCTTCACCTTCCGCGCTGAAGCACTGCGGGAAACGCTCGGCCAGAAATGCGATAACTTCTTTACTGCTATTCAACTTAGGTTGATTTTCCATGAAATTTCCTGATTACAACGGACGTTGCCAACAAGCGCAGGCATGAACAGGCGTCATTATAATGACGCTATCAGTAAATGCTACGTTATCCGTTGATTATCCTGCGACGCTCGCAAAGAATTTTTGATAATCGGTTGCTGATAGTACGTTTTCCAGATTCGCCACCAGTTCGCGCAGCCCCTGTTCGTCCTCGGTTGTAAAGCGGCCGAAGACCGTGCTGTCGATATCCAGAACGCCAATAATCTGATTTTTTACCGCCAGCGGCAGAACGATTTCAGAATTACTGGCGGCATCACAGGCAATGTGCCCGTCAAACGCATGAACGTCTTCTACACGCTGTACCTGATTTTCGGCCACAGCAGTGCCGCATACGCCGCGTCCTACCGGGATGCGCACGCACGCCAGTTTGCCCTGGAACGGGCCAAGCACCAGCGTTTCACCTTCCAGAAGGTAAAAGCCGGCCCAGTTCACGTCAGAGAGACGTTCAAACAGCAATGCGCTAGTATTTGCCAGAGTGGCTAAGAAGCTGGTCTCACCCGCCATCAATGCCTTAAAATCGCGGTTTAGATCCGCGTAGAATTCTGTTTTGTTCATTATTCAATCACTTGGTTGTCTTACAAAATTACCGCATAGCCTATTAAAATAAGCATTAAATGCGCTCATGCTCAAGATGAATCCGTTCATGAGTTATTATAACTTTCAACAATACTTATTTGTGCGCAGCTGATGGCCTTAAAAACAACCAAAATTACGCCGACAAGAAAGATAACTGTCCATACGGTAAGCAAAGCTTTGCCCCGTGCACATTATCAGCGTTGTCCCCAGTGCGATACGCTTTTTATGTTGCCGAAGATGAAATCGCACCAAAGTGCCTTTTGTCCCCGCTGCGACGCCAAAATTCGTGACGGCCGCGACTGGTCTTTAACCCGCCTCGCCGCGATGGCTGTCACCATGCTGCTGCTGATGCCCTTCGCCTGGAGCGAGCCGCTGCTGAAACTCTACCTGCTTGGCGTACGCATTGATGCCAACGTGCTGCAGGGTATCTGGCAGATGACCCGTCAGGGCGACCCAATCACTGCCGCCATGGTGCTGTTCTGCACCGTCGGCGCGCCGCTGGTGCTGGTCGCCGCCATTGCCTATCTTTGGTTAGGCAATATTCTTGGCATGAACCTTCGTCCGGTGCTGTTGATGCTGGACAAACTCAAAGAGTGGGTGATGCTGGATATTTATCTGGTGGGCGTGGGCGTTGCGTCAATAAAGGTGCAGGACTATGCATTTTTGCAGCCCGGCATCGGACTCTTTGCTTTCATCAGTCTGGTATTGCTGAGCATTCTGACGCTGATACATCTAAACGTTGAGCAACTCTGGGAGCGATTTTACCCTCAACGCCCCGCCACACGTCCTGATGAAAATCTCCGCGTCTGTCTGGGATGCCACTACACCGGGTTACCCGACACACGTGGACGTTGCCCACGGTGCCACATTCCGTTAAGGCTGCGACGCAACAACAGTCTGCAAAAATGCTGGGCCGCACTTATCGCCTCTCTGGTGTTTCTGATCCCAGCCAACATGCTTCCTATTTCCATTATTTACGTGAATGGCGGGCGTCAGGAGGATACTATTCTTTCGGGTATTATCTCCCTTGCACACAGCAACGTCGGGGTGGCTGCGATTGTCTTTATTGCCAGTATCCTGGTTCCCTTTACCAAAGTCGTGGTGATGTTTACCCTGCTTATCAGCATTCACTTTAAGTGTGAACAAGGCTTACGTACCCGCATTCTGCTTCTGCGATTCGTCACCTGGATTGGCCGCTGGTCAATGTTAGATCTGTTTGTGATTTCGCTGATGATGTCGCTTATCAATCGCGACCAGTTACTTGCTTTTACAATGGGACCCGCGGCTTTTTATTTCGGCTCTGCGGTGATATTGACTATTCTTGCTGTGGAATGGCTGGATAGCCGCTTACTTTGGGATGCACATGAGTCAGGAAACCCCCGCTTCGCCGACTGAAGCGAGAATTAAAACAAAACGCCGCATTTCGCCATTCTGGTTGCTGCCCGTCATCGCCCTGATGATTGCAGGCTGGCTTATCTGGACGAGCTATGAAGATCGCGGGAGCACGGTCACCATTGATTTTCAGACCGCTGACGGCATTGTTGCCGGGCGAACTCCTGTTCGCTTCCAGGGGGTTGAAGTCGGTACGGTTCAGGACATCTCCCTTGGAAAAGGGCTGAACAAGATACAGGTGCGGGTCAGTATTAAATCTGACATGCAGGATGCCCTGCGCAGCGAAACGCAGTTCTGGCTAGTGACGCCGAAAGCCTCTCTGGCCGGGGTATCCGGGCTGGATGCCCTCGTGGGCGGTAACTACATCGGCATGATGCCGGGCAAAGGTGAGCCTCAGGATCACTTTGTGGCACTGGATACTCAGCCCAAATACCGTCTCAATAACGGCGATTTGATGATCCATCTCCAGGCGCCGGATCTCGGCTCTCTGAACAGTGGCTCCCTGGTCTATTTCCGAAAAATCCCGGTTGGCCGCGTGTACGACTACGCGATTAACCCGAATAAACAGGGCGTCACCATTGATGTTCTGATCGAGCGTCGCTTCACTAACCTGGTGAAAAAAGGCAGCCGCTTCTGGAACGTATCCGGCGTGGACGCCGACCTCAGCCTGAGCGGCGCGAAGGTGAAGCTGGAGAGCCTGGCCGCACTGGTGAATGGCGCCATTGCCTTTGATTCCCCGGAAAACTCAAGCCCTGCCTCCGCCGATGACACGTTCGGGTTGTACGCTGACCTGGCGCACAGCCAGCGCGGCGTGATCGTCAAGCTCGCCCTGCCCGATGCTAAGGGGCTAAAAGCTGGTTCAACGCCGCTGATGTATCAGGGGTTGCAGGTTGGTCAGCTCACCAAAATGACGCTCAACCCGGGCGGCTCAGTCACCGGCGAAATGACGGTCGATCCTAGCGTGGTCGACCTCCTGCGCGAGAAAACGCGCATCGAAATGCGCAGTCCGAAGCTCTCCCTGAACGATGCCAGCCTCAGCACCCTGCTGACCGGCAATACGTTTGAGCTAATCCCCGGTGAAGGTCAACCCAGCAATAGCTTCGTGATTGCCCCGGCAGATAAAGCCCTGCTGCAAAAACCGGGTGTAGTGACGGTTACGCTGAATGCACCAGAAAGCTATGGTATTGAAGCCGGACAGCCGTTGATTTTACACGGCGTGCAGGTCGGACAGGTGCTGGAGCGTAAGCTCTCCGCGAATGGCGTGACGTTCTCGGTCGCCATCGATCCGCAATACAGCGACCTGGTACATGGCGACAGTAAATTCGTGGTGAACAGTCGCGTCGACGTGAAAGTTGGGCTGGACGGCGTGGAGTTCCTCGGTGCCAGCGCCAGCGAATGGGTTAACGGCGGCATCCGTATTTTACCAGGAGATAAAGGCCCCGTGCGCGAAAGCTACCCGCTGTATGCCAACCTGGATAAAGCGATTGAAAACAGCCTGAGCGATCTCCCTACCACCACGCTGACATTAAGCGCCGAAACGCTGCCGGACGTACAGGCAGGCTCCGTGGTGCTGTATCGCAAGTTTGAAGTCGGGGAAGTGATCACCGTGCGCCCCCGTGCGGACGCGTTTGATATCGAACTGCATATCAAGCCGGAGTACCGCAAGCTGCTGACACCAAACAGCGTCTTCTGGGCCGAGGGTGGCGCGAAAGTTCAGCTTAACGGCAACGGACTGACCGTGCAGGCCTCCCCGCTCTCACGAGCGCTGCGCGGGGCGATTAGCTTCGATAATCTCAGCGGTGCCGGCGCGAATCTGCGTAAAGGCGATAAGCGTATTCTCTTCCCGTCCGAAACCGCCGCACGTGCCGTGGGTGGGCAAATTACCCTGCACGCGTTCGATGCCGGCAAGCTGGCGGAAGGTATGCCAATCCGTTATCTGGGCATTGATATCGGACAGATCCAGAAGCTGACGCTGATCACCGCGCGTAACGAGGTACAAGCTACCGCAGTGCTTTACCCGGAATATGTTCAGACCTTCGCCCGCACGGGTTCGCGCTTCTCGGTGGTCACGCCGCAGATTTCGGCTGCGGGCGTTGAGCATCTCGACACCATCCTGCAGCCGTACATCAACGTTGAGCCCGGCCAGGGCAATGCCCGCCGTGATTTTGAGCTGCAGGAAGCCACGATCACCGACTCACGCTACCTTGGCGGCCTGAGCATTGTGGTGGAAGTGCCGGAAGCGGGCTCGCTGAATATCGGCACGCCGGTACTGTTCCGCGGCATTGAGGTGGGTACGGTCACGGGCCTGACGCTCGGTACGCTCTCCGACCGCGTGATGGTGGCGTTACGTATCAGCGAACGGTACCAGCACCTGGTCCGTAATAACTCGGTATTCTGGCTGGCATCCGGCTATTCGCTGGACTTCGGCCTGACGGGAGGCGTGGTGAAAACCGGCACCTTCAACCAGTTCATTCGCGGCGGTATCGCGTTTGCCACACCACCGGGAACACCGCTGGCGCCGAAAGCGCAGTCGGGTAAACACTTCCTGCTGCTCGAAAGTGAACCGAAAGAGTGGCGCGAATGGGGAACGGCCCTGCCGCGTTAATCTGAAAGGCTCCGGTGTCAACGCACCGGAGCCTTTATGTTACACTGCGCACCTGAACTTTTCCCTGTGGTGTGCCCGTGGCTCAAAACTCCGTATTTCTTCCTGAACAATTCCTGGCGCAGATGCGCGAGGCGCTTCCTTCTCACCTGTCGTTAGACGATTTTATTGCCGCCTGCCAGCGCCCGCTGCGCCGGAGTATTCGCGTCAATACGCTGAAAATCAGCGTCGAAGATTTTCTGACGCTGGTCGCGCCATACGGCTGGCAGCTTACGCCAGTCCCGTGGTGTGCTGAGGGGTTCTGGATCGAACGCGATGATGAAGACGCCGTGCCGCTGGGCAGTACCGCTGAACATCTGAGCGGCCTGTTTTATATTCAGGAAGCCAGCTCGATGCTGCCCGTTGCCGCCCTGTTCGCAGAAGGTAATACGCCTGAACGCGTGATGGACGTCGCTGCGGCGCCCGGCTCGAAAACCACGCAAATTGCCGCCCGGATGGGTAACCGCGGGGCGATCCTCGCCAACGAGTTTTCCGCCAGTCGTGTGAAAGTGCTGCATGCCAATATCAGCCGCTGCGGCATTCGTAATGTCGCCCTGACGCACTTCGACGGACGCGTGTTTGGTGCCGCCTTACCGGAAGCCTTTGATGCCATTCTGCTGGATGCCCCTTGCTCCGGCGAAGGGGTGGTGCGTAAAGATCCCGATGCGTTAAAGAACTGGTCGGTGGAAAGCAATCTTGAGATCGCCGCCACGCAGCGAGAGCTGATCGGGAGTGCCTTTCACGCCCTGCGCCCCGGCGGCACGCTGGTTTACTCCACCTGCACTCTCAACCGCGATGAAAACGAAGACGTCTGTCTGTGGCTGAAAGCGCAATATCCGGATGCAGTCGAGTTCCTGCCGCTTAACG
Organism: Lelliottia nimipressuralis; assembly: GCF_004402045.1. Lineage (GTDB taxonomy): Bacteria > Pseudomonadota > Gammaproteobacteria > Enterobacterales > Enterobacteriaceae > Enterobacter > Enterobacter chinensis. The sequence goes on from NZ_SOMG01000030.1 coordinate 1,153,967, forward strand.
ATCTGTTTGCCTCAGCGCATGAAGCCGTCACGCCTGACGGTTTCCTCCATGTGTTCCCGCAAATTTACGACTGCGAAGGGTTCTTTGTGGCCCGTCTGCGTAAAACTGCCGCCGTTGCCCCGCTGCCTGCCCCAACGTTTAAGGTTGGCAACTTCCCGTTCGCACCGCTAAAAGGCCGTGACGCCGGGCAGGTCACCCTCGCCGCGGGTAAAGCAGGACTTAGCTGGGATGAAACGCTCCATCTCTGGCAGCGAGATAAAGAAATTTGGCTGTTCCCGGCGAATATTGAGCCGCTGATTGGCAAAGTCCGTTTCTCCCGCATCGGGATCCGCCTGGCGGAAGTCCATAATAAAGGGTATCGCTGGCAGCACGAGGCCGTCATCGCGCTTGCCGGTCACGACAATACCTTCGCCCTGACGCATCAGGAAGCTGAAGAGTGGTACCGCGGTCGCGATGTCTATCCGGAAAACACGCCATCTAACGATGAAGTGGTGGTGACGTATCAGGGATACCCGCTGGGACTGGCAAAAAAGGTCGGCTCCCGATTGAAAAACAGCTATCCGCGCGAGCTGGTTCGGGATGGTCGGCTGTTTACCGGTAACGATCGCACGGCCTGAAAAAAAGCGCATTTTTTTACTGGCGATTTTGCTCTCCTTGTCTACGATAAAAAATGGGTGATCGCACTGGTCATACCAGATTTTGACAACCGACCCGGAGAGCACTATGACGAAAACCAGCGTGCGTATTGGCGCTTTTGAGATCGACGACGCAGAATTGCGCGGCGAAGCACAAGGCGATCGAACGTTAAGTATTCCCTGCAAATCCGACCCGGATTTGTGTATGCAGCTTGATGCATGGGATGCAGACACCAGCGTCCCGGCAATACTTGATGGCGAACATTCTGTCCTTTACCGTGAGCATTACGATAGCAAAACCGATGCCTGGGTCATGCGCCTTGCCTGACCTAAAGTGAACCCGCCCGAAGGCGGGTTATTTATTACTGCAGCTGCGCCAGCGTGAAGTAACCATCGAAAACAGCGCCCGTATCAATGTAGTGGAGATTATCAAAATCATACCTTCTGTCGACGGGCGTATGTCCGAACCAGAAATGATCCGCGCCGCTGATGCCCTGCCCTTTACCTACCATAAACCCCATCAACCGATCGCGGTCCCATAAAACGCGCTGAGCGCTGACCGGCTTTTGCCAGCGGTATTCGGTTGCCGGATAATCGGCATGGGCAATCACATTCAGGCCGTTAGCACAGGTTATCTCAATGATATGCGGTAAATGGCGACAGTCATTAAGCAACGCCAACGCGTGCGGTTTCTGGTCGCGTTCAAGATGTGCAAACCACATTCCGCCATTCATCGTCCAGAGCGCGAAATCGTTATTATCCAGACTGTCGATTGCCATTTGCTCGTGGTTACCCCGCACGGCGCGAAACCATTTTTCATTGATTAGCTGCAGGCATTTCACGCTGTCAGGGCCACGATCGATCATATCGCCTACAGAAATGAGTAAATCCTCATACGGGTTAAAGTGACGGCGTTTAAGCTCATCCATAAGCCGCTGGTAACAGCCATGTATATCGCTGACAACCCAGACGTGACGCCACAGTCGCCCCTCTATTCGCTGGTACATAGAACCTCCCATAGGGAGTATAGTTGCAGTTGGAATATGCGCAGCGACGCTCTGCGGGAGCGCTTTTCACAAAGCTAAACAAACAGTAAACTAAGGATAAATAAATATTTCACCAGTATTAATCCACTTTTGCATGCCCCCTAAACTATGCATTGCATAAACTTTGAGGTTTTCCCGTGTCAAATACGCGCCTGCAAGACGATGCGCCACATTCGCATCGTACCCATATCATTTCCGAACTGGTGAAAGGTAAACTCGTTCCAGGCCCTATCTGGCAAAAACGCGAGTACCGTCTCAAATTTCTGTTACGTTCACTGCTGTTCTGGTCTTCCACGCATCGCATGCTCGATGCGCTGGCTCGCCGCGACGATTTCGATCAGTTGCTGGCATCGCAAATCACCCTGCCAAGTAAAACACACCGCCAGTATCTGATGCGTGGTATGAACGCTAACGCACGGGCCGACGCCATCATCAGCCATTATCAGTGGATTGACTCCCTGAAAGACGCCGAGCTAATCGCCGCTTTAACCGGACCGCAAGAGCAATCAATCGTTGAGTTTCATGCCAAAGATGGCGTGAGCTATAACGTCAATGCCATGAATGCCAGCAAAGCAGAGCGTGAGGGCGAGTGTACGCTGTGGCTGCGTGATAACGAAAACACCCTGCTTGCAAGCGTGACATTTTGCGTTGCCCGCGAAAACGGCGAATATGTTCTGGTTATTGGCGGTCTTCAGGGCCCACGCCGCAGCGTATCCCGTGATGTGATCAAACAGGCAACCCGTGCCTGTCATGGTCTTTTCCCGAAGCGAGTGTTGATGGAAGTGCTTTTCCAGTTGGCAACGCTCTCCGGTATCAAAGCCATTTATGCGGTCAGCGATGAAGGACACATCTTCCGTGCGCTGCGTTATCGTCTGAGTAAAGGTCGCCATTTCCATGCCAGCTATGACGAGTTTTGGGCCTCTATCGACGGTCAAAAGCGCTCAACCTTCAGCTGGCAGCTACCCTTACAGATGGAACGCAAATCCCTTGAGGAGATTGCCAGTAAAAAACGTGCCGAATACCGCCGTCGCTTTGAACTGCTTGATGAAATTGAAGCGTCCGTTAAATCCCGCTTTTAAGCACGGCTCTTGCTTTTGCTGACTGTACACGAAAATTTAACAAAACAGGCAAAAAGGGCTGGACTTCCGCATGCTGTGTTGTGTTATGTTTTAACAGGACGTACAGGACGTGCGCGCTGTATGAAAAAGATAACGTTGGGATTACGCGTTTACTTTCATACAGATAAAAAGAGACCGAATACGATTCCTGTATTCGGTCCAGGGAAATGGCTCTTGGGAGAGAGCCGTGCGCTAAAAGTTGGCATTAATGCAGGCTAAGTCGCCTTGCCTTTTAAGAATAGATGACGACGCCAGGTTTTCCAGTCCACAGTTAAAGCGGTCGGAAAAAAAGCGTCAGAGCATCATTAAAAGTGAAAAACCGCAGTGCTTTCGCAAGCATCTGCGGTTTTTTATTGGAAACCTGAACGTTAGCAGAGCTTGTCGGCGCGCTCGATAAACGGTGCCAGACTCATTTTCTGTCCCGGATGAGCGGGGTCATCGATCTGAATCACGCCGATCGGCTGGCCGTTGCTCTTGCCGCTGGCCACCTGCTGCTCTGCGGTATCATTTAACGGGTATTGCACCAGCGTGCTCGGGTTAATCGCATACAGAGCATGGCCCGGACGGCAGGTCAGCATCACCTCTTCGCGATTGAAAGCCCATTTGTCCTTACCCACTTCAAAACGGCTGACGGTGATAACCTGCGGTGCGGCAAGCGCGCTCCCCGTGCAGGCCAGCAATACGAGAGAAAGTACTGTCTTTTTCATATGATATTTAACCTTGTCAGAAGGGTTCCCAGGTGGCGAACAGGCTGACCGTTGCCAGCACCAGCGCCCCCAGCACCACTTCTGCCTGTGTCATCCTGATAAAAATCTGTTGTGCCCGCCCGGTCTCCGGACGAAACCGTGGCACCAGAAAATACCGATTTGCCAGCGCAATTACCACCATCAACGCCACCAGCGCACATTTGAACAACAAAAACTGCACGTAGCCAGCCTGCCAGGGAATATGGACGCCCAGAATCAATAGCGTATTAACAACGCCGGTGAGCAGCACACCTGCGACGGCGTAATGGCCTACGCGCGAGAAGCGCATCATGGTATAGATGGCAGCATTCTGCATGCGCCCTTTCGCCAGACGCATGCAGAACAGCAGCGGCAGTAAACCACCAAGCCAGGTCGCCGCACATAGCAGATGAATAGCATGGTTAAGACGCTGCAAAGCCCCCATAGCGCCTTCGTTCATCGCAGCGTGCCCAACTCCAGCGAGCAGGATAAGCTGGCCCATTGCGAGCAGCAGCAGTCGAGAACCTTTCAGCGGTGCAAGCCATGCTGCACCGACCGTAATCGCAGCAAGTATAATTTGCCACAGCCAGACGCCACCAAACTGTGTCCCCATCACGCTGCGCCAGACCTCCGGGGCAAGCACATCTCCCCAGCCGCTTCCCATTAACCCGCCCTGCAGCATAAACATCAGGAGAGCAGACGTCAGGCTGATTAAGGACGCCACTTTCTGCTGCTGCTCGAAACGCCGGGACATCAGACGGTGGAGAGAGGAAGGCGCAAACCAGACGCTGTAAAGCGCATTGCCAAAAACCAGCATTAGCGCCGCAAAATGGATAAAGCGCAACCCGATATAAAACAGCGCCAGCATGCTATTTCACGCTAAAGTAATAGCTGCCTATGGTTTTATGGCCGTCCACAGAGACCACATGCCAGTCGACCTGGTAAATCCCTGACGTCAGCGTTTGCTCCAGCGGCACGGTGAGCTGAGCCTTGTTCTTTTCGTCTCGCGTAGCGGTACCCGTCCTGATGGCCTGCTTTTGCGCATCCGTTACCACCACACCGCTAAATCCAGGTTCGATACCTTCAGAAAAATTCAGCGTAAGCGCCTGCGGCGCGGTTACCAGGCTATCAGCCGCCGGGATCTGCTGTTTAAGATGCGCATGTGCCAGCACGGAGGGCGTAACAAGAGTCGAGGCCAGAAAAACCAGTGCGCCTACCGCACGGGAAGCGGAGAAACTCATCGCAATCATTCCTTTTTGTTATGTCTGTATGCTAAAGAATAATGCTGTATAATAAACGAGTCGAGGATCATCCCGCCCCCGCTTGTCATCGTCGTGCAATCGCGGTAACGTTGCCGCCGCATAATAAGGAGAAGGTAATGAAGATCAATCTGGCCGCCCTTCCTCAGGACGAGATGGATAAAGTGAATGTCGATCTCGCTGCCGCTGGCGTCGCTTTCAAAGAGCGTTACAACATGCCCATCGTGGCTGAAGTCGTTGAACGTGAACAACCCGCCCATCTGCGCGACTGGTTTCGCGAAAGGTTAATCGCCCACCGTCTCGCCTCGGTCAACCTCTCACGTCTACCGTACGAGCCTAAAGTTAAATAAGCTTAACGAGTCGTTACATTTCCTTACGCGGAATCTGCCAGGATAAGAAGACCCTGATTAATTTAGGTGTATTCTTAAATCCCTGCGACTCAGTGTATAAGGAAGTCACGATGTCACATTGGAATATAGCGGCAGCCCAGTATGGCGGGCAGCATCAGAATATCGATGAACACGTTACGCACCACCTCCGCTTCATTGCTGAAGCAGCACGGCAGCATTGCGATTTGCTGGTATTCCCTGAACTCTCATTGACGGGCTCAGACGCGCCGATGTTACCTTCCCCACCCGGCGACGCGCAGCTGCAACCCCTGCTTAACGCAGCACATTTTTATCGGATTACGGTTATTGCCGGGCTCCCCCTTGAGCTGAATGGCCACTGCCAGAAAGGCCTCGTGCTGTTTTCGCCCTCTCGCCAGAGCATTTTGCGCTATCCCCAGGGGAGCGGAGCAAGTCTGGTGCCAGGAGATAAACAGCTCACCATCATTGATGCACATGCTGATTCCCCCCTTCTCGATCCCAGGGCAACGCTTGTTACCAGCTGTCAGTCTGTGGGGGATAACCGCTGGCGGCAGTCCATCAGTTCCCTGCAGCGATTTGCGCATAAATATGCCATTGCGGTGTTAATGGCGAATGCCTGCGGCGGCAGCGCGCTGTGGGATGAAAAAGGCCAGCTGATCGTCCGGGCGGATAAAGGCGAGCTGCTGTTAACCGGCACGCTCAGCAGACGGGGTTGGCAAGGCGATATCATTCCTTTAGGCTAAGCGTTTTAAGCTCAGGAGTTTTCCATGCTGCGCGTCATCGATACCGAAACTTGCGATCTTCAGGGCGGAATTGTGGAAGTGGCCTCTGTCGACGTGGTGGACGGTAAAATCGTCAACCCAATGAGCCATCTGGTGCGTCCCGATCGCCCCATCAGCCCACAGGCAATGGCTATCCATCGCATTACCGAATCGATGGTGGCGGATAAGCCATGGATAGAAGAGATCATTCCCCACTATTACGGTAGCCCGTGGTACGTCGCGCATAACGCCAGCTTTGACCGCCGGGTGTTACCTGAAATGCCAGGTGAATGGATTTGTACCATGAAGCTGGCGCGCCGCCTCTGGCCGGGGATTAAATACAGTAACATGGCGCTGTACAAGTCCCGCAAGCTCAGCGTTCGTACCCCCGAGGGACTTCACCATCACCGCGCCCTGTATGACTGCTATATCACCGCCGCGCTACTCATTGATATAATGAATATCTCTGGCTGGACGCCGGATGATATGGCGACAATTACCGGTCGCCCTGCGCTTCTGACCACGTTCACCTTTGGTAAATACCGGGGCAAAGCGGTGTCGGATATTGCGGATAAAGACCCGGGCTATTTGCGCTGGCTGTATAACAACCTCGACAAAATGAGCCCGGAGCTGCGCTTAACGCTGAAACATTATCTGGGCGAGGCTTAACGCTCCGCACGGCCTGGCAGCGTGTCCTGCGCCAGGCCTATCAAAAAGGCATATTCCAGTGCTACCCCTTCATACGATTTAAACCGTCCCGATTTCCCGCCGTGTCCGGAGTCCATGTCCGTACACAGCAGCAACAGATTGTCATCGGTTTTCAGTTCCCGCAGTTTTGCCACCCATTTTGCTGGCTCCCAGTATTGAACCTGAGAATCATGCAAACCGGTAGTCACCAGCATATGGGGATAGGCTTTTGCCTCCACGTTGTCGTACGGGCTGTACTCTTTCATATAGCGGTAGTAGAGCTCATCCTGCGGATTTCCCCACTCTTCAAACTCCCCGGTTGTAAGTGGGATGGATTCATCGAGCATGGTCGTGACCACATCGACAAAAGGAACCTGCGCGACAATCCCCTTAAAGCGGTCGGGACGTTGGTTGATAACCGCCCCCATCAGCATGCCGCCCGCGCTGCCGCCCATTCCAAAGCAGAGCTGCGGATCGCCATAGCCCTGCTCAACCAGCGCATCGCAGACGTCGAGGTAGTCATTAAACGTGTTTTTCTTTTTCAGGAACTTCCCGTCTTCATACCAGTGCTGCCCCAGTTCGCCGCCGCCGCGAATATGGGCGATGGCAAAAACGAAGCCGCGATCGAGCAGGCTTAACCTGCTGCTGCTGAAATCGGCGTCCATGCTTGAGCCATAAGAGCCGTAGCCGTAGACCAGGATCGGATTTTTGCCTTTCTGGAAATGTGCTTTGTGATAGACGAGCGAGACGGGCACTTCCACCCCATCGCGGGCGATAACCCACACGTGCTCGCTTCGGTAGTTTTCAGACTCAAACCCTTTTACCTCGGTCTGTTTAATCACCTGACGCTGCCCGGTATCCATATCCAGCTCAAACAGGGTGTCCGGTGTGGTCATGGATGAGTAGCCATAGCGTAACCGCGACGACTCGGGTTCAGGGTTGAAACCAATCCACGTCACGTAGGCCGGGTCGTCGAACGCAATCCCCACCACTTCCCGGGTTTTACGGTTAATTTGCCGGATACTGGTCAGCCCCCGCTGGCGCTCTTCCACCACCAGCCAGTCGGTAAACAGGGTGAACCCTTCCAGCATCACCTGATCCCGCGCGGGAATAAGTACCTCCCATTTGCGCTCATCGCGCACTTTGGTTTTATAAAGACCAAAGTTTTTGCCCTCGCGATTCGAACGCAAATAAAAACTGTGCTGGAAGTGATCCAGGCTGTACTCATGATCCTTGCGGCGCGGCAGGAAGCAGAGCGGCTGGGCATCAGGCAGTTCGGCGTCCAGCAGCAGGACTTCCGACGTCGTCGCGCTGGCAAGGACGATAATCACATAGTGGCGTGAAGAGGTTTTATGCAGGCTGACATAGAACGTTTCGTCTTTCTCTTCATAGACCAGTTCGTCGTCTGCGGAGTCCGTCCCCACGGTGTGTCGCCATACCTGATAAGGCAGCAGCGTGGAAGCATGCTTTTTGACGTAGTAAACCGTCTCGGAATCATTCGCCCAGACAAAATCCGGGGAAACGTTCTCCAGCATTTCAGGATACCAGTTACCGGTGTCCAGATTGCGAAAACGCAGGCCATACTGGCGACGGGAGAGGTAATCCTCCGCCAGCGCCATCACCGCGTTATCCGGAGAAATGGACATGCCGCCCAGAGTATAAAACTCGCTGTGGGCAGCGCGCTGGTTGGCATCCAGCAGAATATCCCACTCGTCCCATTCTGCGCTTAACACCGACTGACGCTGGTAGATGGGATACTCATTGCCGGGCTCGTAAATATGGCGATAGCGATAGCCGTTTTTGGTCCAGGGCGCGGAGATATCGCGCTGGGGAATGCGCTGCACCATTTCATTCAGCAACTGGTCCTGAAGCGTTTGCTGGCTGGACATGACCTTGCGGCCATAGTCGTTTTCCTCGTGCAGGTAGTCGAGCACCTCTGGCCGGGAGCGTGAATCGTCCCGTAGCCAGTAATAGTTGTCTATGCGCGTATCGCCATGCGTGGTGATCGCATAAGGAGTACGTCGGGCTTTCGGTGGCATGTCATCATTCTTTTAAGTTTTACACCCTATAAGGTTGGCAAAACCCACGCATGATGCAAGCGAAACAGTGTCGCAGCCCATGCGTTAAGGTAACTCCGCTGCATAACGTGATCGACATCAATGGCGGCACGGCTGAGGCAATAGAGTTCAGGCGGCTGATGTCGATGGATAATTCCCAGTTACGGTTTTGCATGCCGCCTCAGTTGTTTTCTGACTGAGACCCGCTATTATCCCATTGCTTAATTTCACCTTTATTATTGGGATAATAAGTATAAGTAACTTCGATAAATATTTTCACATGCGGCGTAACCCAATAATCGAAGGTGTCATTTTTCGCCGTCATGCTAAAACGGGTTTCCTGATAACCAGCGATAACACCTGCCCTATACTGGTCTATTGAATGTTATAAGTTACTAACACGTCTCCCATGCGGTCTCCTATACTTACTTTCCCAACGAACGTGGCTCTGCTATACAGCGCGGTAAGCAAAACCGTCACTGAACCGTTACTGCCAGCGTATAATAGATATAGCGATCAATTGTTGCGGTAAAAACGGATTATGATATCAATTAAGAGATTGATTGCATTAATTTTTTCGGTTTCGGTGTTTAGTCTGACTTATGGACTTAGTTCACCGCTCATCGCTTTTAAATTACATGCCGCAGGGATGAGTGAAAGTATGCTCGGCTTTAACGCCGCCATGCATGCCGTCGGCGTATTTATTATCGCCCCATTTTTACCCGCTTTATTTCATAAGTTTCGTCCGGTTACTTTGATAGTGGCATCGCTGACAGCGATAGCCATCATTTTTATGTTATTCACCGTTGTCCCTCTGCCGGTTTGGTTTGTGTTACGCATGGGGCTGGGGCTATTCAGTGAAATCATCATGGTGCAAACTGAGACCTGGCTTAACGGAAGCACGGTCGAGCGGGCAAGGGGAAAAGTGCTGGCACTGTATACCAGTGGCATGTCTCTTGGCTTTGCCTCCGGACCGCTAATTCTGGCATGGACAGGCAGCAAGGGCGATCTTGCCTTTTATGCCGCAGCCCTGCTGGCAGCAATCGCCATTATTCTTATCGCCGCCACGGGCATGCCCCGGACTAACGGACATCACGATACTCCCTCAACACTTCGTGATAGCCTGAAGCTGGCAACATTGCCGGTGATAGCCACGATGCTGAACGCCTCAGTAGAAGTTCTTGGGATGAATTTTCTGTCACTGTACGCAACCCGGTTAGGCTGGAGTGAATCCGCGTCAGCTCTTCTGATTTCGGTGCTAATGTTTGGCGCTATTATTTTGCAGTTACCCATTGGCTGGCTAGCCGATAAGGTTAACCGGTTGATGTTGATGAGATCCCTGGCGTTTATCGCTGCTGTACTGGCGTTTGTCTGGCCACATATTCTCGCGTTTCACTTGCTCTCTTACGCCATGCTGTTTCTCTGGGGGGGAATTTTCGTCGGTATTTATACCGTCGCCATCACCTGGGTAGGGGAGCGTTTTAAGGGAGGGCAACTGGCGGGGATCTACGCCGCTATGTCGGTGGCCTGGGGCGTCGGCGCGATGGCCGGACCGCTTCTGGGTGGTGTTGCGATGCAGTTTTCCCTGCATGGGCTGCCCTGGCTGACAGCTGCACTGTGCCTGCTGTTTGCCCTGGTCAGCCTGTTTCGTCCGTTCAGAAGCTATAGCTAAAGCCAACTGTCAATTCAGCGATTGCATTTTTGTTGACCATCGGGCTGTCGGTGATGGTTGAGGAGTAGAAACGTCCCGTGACTTCAGCCCAGCTATTCCAGTTATTTTGCCAGTCATAGTTTGCCGCCAGAGTGATAAAAGGTATGGCGCTGGCGTGAGGGCGCCACGCGTCAAGTCCCGAACGCCTCGCTTCGTCATCCGAGATACCATAGTAGTAGCGGTTTTGTTGGCCATTATCCCAGTCGACACCGGCCATGGGAACCAGCGTCAGGCCGCCCCATTGTTTCATCAGGATCCAGCTGAAATTAGCCGTAACCCCTTTACTCTGATTCAGTGTGTCAACACCCAATGTAGTCTGAAAGCCACCAAACGGGGTTGTATACAAATAGCTGGCTCCGGCCAGCAGAGTGCTGTGGCGATTATTTAAACTGCGAAGAGCCGCGGTGCGCCCTTCGGAAGCGTCATATTGCACGTCCAGATACTCTATTTTCAGCTTCAGCGTATTGGAGGGTGAGTCAATAAGAGTGTACCCCAGCTCCGTGCCGTCGATATAAAACTGCTTATAATTCAGCCCAATATAGGGTAGTACCCAATTTTCAGCATGACGATCGTTATAAGGCGTGCCGTAACTTCCGCCCTGCAGCCCCAGCGAGATGGCCGAGGCCGGACAAGGTACAAAGGGCAACGCCGCAAGCGCGACAAAGAGACCAACAAAAATTTTCCTTTTGATAAACGTCAACAGTGAGAGCTTATCCGGATGAACAATCGCATGAAGCGCCCGGGTGTAGTCCAGCACCAGCCCTGGCGTCCATGCCATGGTTGTGGCTCGCTTACGCAGTTGGGCAGCAATCCACAGTTCAGGAACAAACAGAAGGCGTATGAAGCCAACATATGAGCAACGCTCGCGCAATACGCCGTCAAGAGCGGCTTCCAGCGCATAGGCCACGCTACTGGAACAGTTGCGCCAGGTCAGGTTATAGGTCTCGTTCTGCCGATAACGCGTCCAGAAACCGATAAGTGATGGGGCATTAAACGTTGAAAAGACGATTTTACGATCTGATTCGCACCAGGCCCGCGCCTCTGAGGCATAATCGGACTGGAACTTGCCGGCAACAGTATTCTCTTCAACCGCCTTCAGGGTATTAAAAAACTCAGATGGCGACCGGTCGATATCTGCTGCCGGATAGAGACTGATATACAGAGATGGCGGTAATTCCAGTGCGGCATGTCCGGTAGAGATCACGCCATTGGCATCCACGGCGGCAATGTAGCGGTTAATCACAGGTCTCCGAAGAGGCTCATTTTCCGCTGATCCTTCTGGTGTCCAGACATGAACAGTCAACCGGCCAGTAGCGGGCATATCCATCGCGGGCGTCTGTTCGACTGTGGGCGTCACGAGATCGCGCGGTGCAAGTATATCAAATACCGAGGAACCGTTTTTAATGCGCAGCATCCGTAACGACAAACGCACTGAATGGATACCACCGGTAATTAGCACCATTCCGATAAACTGCGATACCGTGCCATCATGTTCAGTGGGGTAAGGTAAAAACAGAAAAACAGAAAAAATGATTTGCCATACACCAGATAAAAGGGACCGCTGCCACTGTCTAAAGCGCACGACCAATGCAGAGGCAATGACAAAAAGCCCGGTGATGAAATAAGCCATGCCAAAAACAATCGCCAGTACCAGGTTACCGTTGTGGTGGCCCACCAGGATTAGCATGGCAATCAAAAAAAAGAGTCCGCCTTTAAAATAAAATATCCCACGCTGAGTACCACGGGCAGCTGAACCCATAAGCAGAGATACGACACTGTCAGTCAGCAGCAGCAGGCCAAACACGTGCAGCGGGAAATGACGCTCTCCCTGCAGACCATCGATAAAGATCGACAGGCCAAGACCTCCCCACACTATGCCTGAGAACATAAACACCGGGGCCGCTTTTCTGACAAAGGCCGCGCCAGCAAGTAAAAAAGCAATTTGCAACATAATTACTGTTTCCCTTTCGGTGCCGATTTATACAACCCGGGACGTGATTCAACCCAAAACCCGATAATGGCAGTAGCATCATTTGCCGTGACCAACAGCGTCCTGGTCTCAATCATATTCAACAACGTCTGGTCGTTCAGCTGCAGGGTAAAGCGAAAGGTGTCCGTTACGTCGTTACGCGCGACAACGGTCTGCCAGCGTGCCTGCAATTGCGATTTTTGCCCGTCATCAGGAATACAGGCCAGCAGTTCATCTCGGGTGCGAATGCAAGCAAGTTCGGTGCGCAGCGGGTAATCCGTATGGGGATTCCAGACAATCTGGCCTGAATCAGGATTGAGCGAATAGGCGATTTCCCGTGTTGCGGTCTCAACAGCGCCTGGCTGCATGCGTTTTAGCGCTCTGATAAAAACAATCAGCAGAGCCGCCCCCGAAAGATAACTCTGGGCCAGAATAATCGACTGTTCGGTATTCAGTCTGGCAATATAAAAAGGTCCAGTCTCATACCACGATGCCCCTATCACGACCATACTAAATAGAATGAATGCCACTGAGCCGGGCCGGTTGCCACACAGCACGGCGGCGATAGTTACCAGTACCAGCGGCACGCACGCCAGAGAGTAGGTCAGGGCAATATTTTCGACATTATCCGGCGTTCGCACGAAGATTAGAAACGTCACAACCAGAACGACAACGGACAAGAGATACGCCAGCCAGCCACGCCGGGGTTCGTTATAGCCGATCAACCCAACCAGCGCGGGTGTGGTGAACAGGGTGCCAGAAACGTTGGCGCTCCACCAAATCCATATTCCTTTTATCAACGGCGCGCCGTTATAAAAGCGGAGCCATAACACGCCCAGCATTGCCGCCAGCGCGCTAATAATGATGGTGGAAATAATCCATGTAACAACCTTATGCAGCTCATCATGGTGAGAGGAAAAATAACGAACGCACCATGCAATAGCCAGATCGTTTACCAGTGATATGCTCGCCAGCACCAGAGAGACTGTTAATTGATGATGGAAAGTCAGATCCAGCAATAAATGCGTAATAAAAAAGGCAATAAAAAGCAGCGTCCAACTTCGGCGGGGGGAAATAAGGAAAGCACTGACCGCCACTCCAGCGGGGAGCCATATAAAAGCGACCCGATTACCCGGGTCATCTATGGTTAAGGAGAGATATCCCAACAGGTAGTAGAGCATTCCCCACGTCAGCATTGTTAATGACCATATTTTTTGCTCACCTTTTAATGCCCTGTTTTGCATAATTATCTCCCACAAGCTTATCTGTCCCGTCATGCGTAATGAGGGGCGAAATGCCTAAATATGATCACCTCAATTGAATAGATTACAAAACAGTTGCGCTTCCTGCCCAGAAATGATCATCGACGGAACCTGACTGTATGTATTAACCGGCAGCAATACCCCTGCTGCAGATGACCCGGGCATTAGGGGGATTAATTTTTGGGTACTATATCCCAGGAAAAATGGTTTCAATTTCCTATATGCCAGGACAGACGCAAACGTTTTCGTTTATACTGCGCGCAACTTTTTCAGGGGGATTGTTATGATTCGTTTAGGAACCGCGCTGCGACCTGCAGCGACGCGAGTGATGCTGTTGGGATCGGGCGAACTGGGCAAAGAGGTCGCCATTGAGTGTCAACGTTTAGGCGTGGAAGTCATTGCCGTCGACCGTTACGCCGACGCACCCGCCATGCACGTCGCCCATCGTTCTTATGTGATTAACATGCTGGATGGCGAAGCCCTTCGTCAGCTGATTACGCGCGAGAAGCCGGATTTCGTTGTGCCGGAAATTGAAGCCATCGCCACCGATACGCTGATCGCCCTTGAACAGGAAGGTCAGCGCGTGGTGCCTTGCGCAAAAGCCGCAAAGCTGACCATGAACCGCGAAGGCATTCGTCGCCTGGCGGCGGAAGAGCTGGAATTGCCCACCTCGAGCTACCGTTTTGCTGGCGATAAAGCCGCATTCCTGCAGGCCGTCGACGAGATTGGCTATCCGTGCATCATTAAGCCGGTAATGAGCTCCTCCGGTAAGGGGCAGAGCTTCATTCGCGACAGCAGCACGCTGGACAAGGCGTGGGATTATGCCCAGCAGGGTGGCCGCGCCGGAGCCGGTCGCGTGATTGTCGAAGGCGTGGTGAAGTTTGATTTCGAGATCACCCTGCTGACGGTCAGCGCCGTTGACGGCGTCCATTTCTGTGACCCTATTGGCCACCGCCAGGAAGATGGCGATTACCGTGAATCCTGGCAGCCGCAGCAGATGAGCGCCCTTGCGCTGGAACGTGCGCAGGCGATCGCTCGTAAGACCGTCCTGGCGCTGGGCGGATATGGCCTCTTCGGCGTGGAGCTGTTTGTTTGCGGTGATGACGTGATTTTCAGCGAAGTCTCCCCTCGCCCGCATGACACCGGCATGGTCACGCTCATTTCGCAGGATCTTTCCGAATTCGCCCTGCACGTGCGCGCGTTCCTCGGCCTGCCCGTCGGCGGTATCCGCCAGTACGGTCCGGCTGCCTCAGCGGTGATCCTGCCGCAATTAACCAGCCAGAACGTCACGTTTGATAACGTCGACGCGGCGGTGGGCGCAGGGCTGCAGGTGCGTTTGTTCGGCAAGCCGGAAATCGACGGCTCCCGTCGTCTTGGCGTGGCATTAGCCACCGGGAATAACGTGGATGATGCCGTGGCGAGAGCGAAAGCGGCCGCAGCGAACGTAAAGGTAGCAGGATAAAAAAACGGGCCGTAAGGCCCGTTTTTCATACGGCGTATAACTTACTGCTTCGCGCCTTCAACCGCTTCACGAGCCAGTCTGGTGATACGATCCCAGTCACCCGCTTCCAGCGCATCCGCCGGAACCAGCCATGAGCCACCGATGCACAGCACGCTTTTCAGCGCCAGGTAGTCACGGTAGTTAGCAGGAGAGATACCGCCCGTCGGGCAGAAACGCACCTGAGAGAATGGGCCCGCAATCGCCTGCAGCGCTTTGGTGCCGCCGTTTGCTTCCGCCGGGAAGAATTTGAACTCTTTCAGACCGTAGTCCATGCCCAGCATCAGTTCAGAGACGGTGCTGATACCCGGGATCAGCGGAATAGTGCCTTCGGTGGCGGCTTTCAGCAGCGGCTCGGTCAGACCCGGGCTGATGGCAAACTGTGCGCCCGCTTCGGTCACTTCGGCCAGCTGCTGTGCATTAAGAACGGTACCCGCACCGATGATGGCATCCGGCACTTCTTTCGCAATGGCGCGAATAGCATCCATCGCGCAGGCGGTACGCAGGGTCACTTCCAGAACGCGAACGCCGCCCGCAACCAGCGCTTTCGCCATCGGTACAGCGTGCTCCAGCTTGTTTACCACGATAACCGGCACGACAGGGCCAGTGGTCAGGATTGCTTCTGCACTTGTTTTCCAGTTTTTCATCAGAGTCTTCTCTCGCCAGATCGTTAAAATCAAGTCGTCTTAAAACGTAATACAGGTTGCGCCCTGCTCAGCACCGGAGAGTTTCTCACGCAGCGCACCAAACATTTCGCGTCCAGTCCCCACGCGCGAGGCGCTCAGGTCAGGAATATGGGGTTTACGTGCTGCCAGCTCTGCGTCATCAACCAGCAGGGTTAACTCGCCTGTCTGACCGTTAACGCGGATCATGTCACCGTCACGCACTTTCGCCAGCAGGCCGCCGTCGTAAGCTTCCGGCGTCACGTGGATGGCTGAAGGCACTTTACCGGATGCGCCAGAGAGGCGTCCATCGGTCACCAGTGCAATTTTGAAACGGCGGTCCAATAATACACCAAGTGGTGGCATAAGTTTATGTAATTCTGGCATCCCGTTGGCTTTTGGCCCCTGATGACGCACCACCACCACGCAGTCTTTGTCGAGAAGACCGGCGTCAAAGGCGGGTAATACGTCGTGCTGGCTTTCAAACACCACTGCCGGCGCTTCGATAATCTGGTTCTCTTCCGGTACGGCAGAGGTTTTCATCACCGCACGACCGAGGTTGCCGCTCAGCACTTTGGTGCCACCGTGAGGAGAGAAAGGTTTATCGATGGTGGCAATCACCTGCGCATCAAGAGAGACGCTTGCCCCATCACGCCAGTCCAGCT
Organism: Lelliottia nimipressuralis; assembly: GCF_004402045.1. Lineage (GTDB taxonomy): Bacteria > Pseudomonadota > Gammaproteobacteria > Enterobacterales > Enterobacteriaceae > Enterobacter > Enterobacter chinensis. The sequence continues at coordinate 1,170,390 of NZ_SOMG01000030.1, forward strand.
CGCCGTTGTTCAGCCACGGCTCCTGGGTATAGCGCTGCAGGCCAAAGCCCGCCACGGTGTTTACATCTTCATGCAGCAGACCGCCCTTCAGCAGCTCGCGCATCAGCAGCGGTACGCCGCCTGCAGCCTGGAAGTGGTTAATATCCGCCGGGCCGTTTGGATACAGGCGGGCCATCAGAGGCACCACGGAAGAGATCTCGGAGAAATCATCCCAGTTAATCAGAATACCTGCCGCACGCGCCATAGCCACCAGGTGCATGGTGTGGTTAGTTGACCCCCCGGTTGCCAGCAACGCGACGATACCGTTGACGATGACTTTCTCGTCAACCATTTTGCCCATAGGCATCCATTCGTTGCCGTTGCCGGTCAGACGCGTGACCTGACGGGCCGCGGCCTCGGTCAGCGCCTTGCGCAGCGGTGCATCCGGCTGGATAAAGGACGAGCCCGGAAGCTGCATCCCCATAAACTCCACGACCATCTGGTTTGTGTTAGCCGTACCGTAGAAAGTACAGGTACCCGGCGCATGGTAGGACGCGGCTTCCGCCTCCAGCAGCGCCTGGCGGTCTGCCTTCCCTTCCGCGTACAGCTGACGAATACGGACTTTTTCTTTGTTCGGCAGACCGCTTGCCATTGGGCCGGACGGCACAAAGATCGCAGGCAGATGACCAAACGACAGGGCTGCCATCACCAGGCCCGGGACAATCTTGTCACATACGCCGAGATACAGTGCGCCATCAAACATGTTATGCGACAGGCCCACCGCCGCAGACATGGCAATCACTTCGCGACTCAGCAGGGACAGCTCCATACCATCCTGACCCTGCGTCACGCCGTCGCACATCGCGGGTACACCGCCCGCCACCTGGCCCACGGCATTCACGCTGTGCAGCGCTTTACGGATGATATCGGGATAAACCTCATAAGGCTGGTGCGCGGAAAGCATATCGTTATAGGAGGTAATGATGGCGATATTGTTACGCAACATGCTTTTTAAGGAGGCTTTATCATCGGGCTGACAGGCGGCGAAACCGTGCGCCAGGTTACCGCAGGCCAGCTGCGAGCGATGTACGGTGTTGCTCTTTGCCTGTTCAATGCGGGCGAGGTAGGCCGAACGGGTCTCTTTCGAGCGCTCGATAATGCGCTTTGTTACGCGTAACAATGTCGGATTCATAAAAGCTCCTCTTATTTATCTGTCCGGGCTCGGGAGTTTACAAAGTCGCTGGCAGTTGTTAACAACGCTGAAACGCTTGCTGTCCGGAGCTCAGGGGCAAAATCACTTCCGGCAGTGTAATAAAAAAAGCTCCGCGGGTGAATCCACGCGGAGCTTAAAAGTTGAAAATTGTGCCTCTAGCTGTGCTAGATCATGTTACCGGTAAAATAACACTTTCGAGCTAGAGGATTATCTTACTCAAACTCGTTCCAGGAGCGGCCATCACGGGTGATCATCGCAACCGACGCCACAGGTCCCCAGGTACCCGCCTGATACGGTTTTGGCGCATCCTGATCGGCAGCCCAGGCTTCGGTAATGGAATCGACCCATTTCCACGCCTCTTCCACTTCATCGCGACGCACGAACAGCGCCTGAATACCGCGCATGGTTTCCAGCAGCAGACGCTCGTAAGCATCGGCCAGGTGCGTCTGGTTGAAGGTTTCGGAGTAGCTCAGATCCAGCTTGGTGGTCTGCAGGTTGTGTTTATGATCCAGGCCCGGCACTTTGTTCAGGATCTGGATATCCACCCCTTCGTCCGGCTGCAGACGGATGGTCAGTTTGTTCTGCGGAAGTTCCTGCCAGGACTCTTTGAACAGGTTCAGTTCCGGGTTTTTGAAGTAAACAACCACTTCGGAGCACTTGGCTGGCAGACGCTTACCGGTGCGCAGGTAGAACGGAACGCCCGCCCAACGCCAGTCGTCGATATCTACACGGATCGCCACAAACGTCTCGGTGTTGCTGGACTTGTTCGCGCCCTCTTCCTCCAGGTAGCCAGGCACTTTTTTGCCTTGCGCAAACCCGGCGGTGTACTGACCGCGAACGGTCTTCTCGCGCACGTTGGAGCGGTCGATGCGGCGCAGTGACTTCAGCACTTTCACTTTGGCGTCACGGATGCTGTCAGCCGTCAGGTCAGACGGCGGAGACATGGCGATCATGCACAGAATTTGCAGCAGGTGGTTCTGGATCATGTCGCGCATCTGGCCTGCCTGGTCAAAGTAACCCCAGCGGCCTTCAATCCCCACCTCTTCCGCCACGGTAATTTCCACGTGGTCGATGGTACGGTTGTCCCAGTTATTCACAAACAGGGAGTTCGCAAAACGCAGCGCCAGCAGGTTCAGAACCGTCTCTTTACCGAGGTAATGGTCAATACGGTAAACCTGACACTCTTCAAAGAACTCGCCCACCTGGTCGTTGATTTCACGCGAGGTGGCCAGTGAGGTACCCAGCGGCTTTTCCATCACGACGCGAGCTGGCTTGGCGTTCAGCTTTGCTTCGCCCAGACCTTTGCAAATGGCGCCGAAGGTGCTTGGCGGCATGGCGAAATAGTTAATAGTGACACGGTTTTTCTGATCCAGCATCGCGCCTAAACGGTTAAACGCGCTGACGTCATTCACGTCCAGGTTGCAGAAATCGAGACGTCCACTCAGGGTATCCCACAAACTTTCATCAATTTTTTCTTTCATGAAAGTTTCGAGCGCCTCGCGGACGACTTTGGTATAAGCGTCCTTGTCCCAGTCGGCGCGCCCTACACCCAGGATACGGGTATCCGGATGAATTTGGCCCGCTTTCTCCAGTTGATACAGGGAAGGCAGCAATTTTCGGCGTGCAAGATCGCCTTTCGCGCCGAAAATGACCAGGTCACATGCCTGGGCTGTTTGCGTTACCGCCATGTCATTCTCCTCAGTTGGATCACCTGGTACTTCTGCCAGGTATCGTTGTAATTTTATTACAATGCACTGTACTGCTTTTACGTCATTCCTGAAACCATTAGCGCTTATCGTCGCGTGCGATACCGCGATTTTTCACCCTCCGGGTGATTACGATGGCGTAATGACGCAACAACCGTCGATTCTTTGCGCAACAGGTTCACAGCAAAACCCGACACCGATCAAGTAATGAAAAAAAACAACAACATTATCTTGTCGGTTGTTACCCTTTATGGAAGCCGCAAGGGTAATATCGGCTAAATCGAATCACGATTTCATCAATTTATGAAATCGTTTACACCCATGAGCGTCCTGTTAACATGAACATGCTGGAAAAAATCCAGTTTCAACTGGAACACCTTAGCAAATCCGAGCGAAAAGTGGCCGAGGTCATTCTGGCTTCTCCCGCTCAGGCGATTCATTCAAGCATCGCCGCTCTGGCGCAGGAAGCAGGTGTGAGCGAACCGACGGTCAATCGCTTTTGCCGCAGCCTGGAAACGCGCGGCTTTCCTGATTTTAAACTGCATCTGGCACAAAGTCTGGCTAATGGCACCCCTTATGTTAATCGTAATGTGGATGAAGACGACAGCGTTGATGCCTATACCGCGAAAATATTTGAATCGGCCATGGCCTCGCTTGACCACGTTCGTCAGTCTCTGGATATGAGTTCCGTGAATCGCGCGGTGGATTTGCTCACCCAGGCTAAGCGGATTGCGTTCTTTGGTCTCGGGTCGTCAGCTGCTGTGGCGCATGACGCCATGAACAAATTTTTCCGCTTTAACGTTCCGGTGATTTACTCAGATGACATTGTGCTGCAACGCATGAGCTGTATGAATTGCAGTGAAGATGACGTCGTGGTACTGATTTCGCATACCGGCCGCACCAAGAGCCAGGTCGAGCTGGCGCAGCTGGCCCGTGAAAACGATGCCATGGTGATTGCCCTTACCACGGCGGGTACGCCGCTGGCGCGTGAAGCGACGCTGGCACTCACCCTCGACGTGCCGGAAGACACCGACATTTATATGCCAATGGTATCTCGTCTGGCGCAGCTTACGGTGATTGACGTGCTGGCAACCGGTTTTACCTTACGTCGGGGGGCAAAATTCCGGGATAACTTGAAGCGGGTCAAGGAAGCGCTGAAGGAATCGCGTTTTGATAAAGAATTGCTTATAAAGAGCGATGTTCCCTGATAGTTGATAACGAAGACGTCACGAATAATGACGAAGTAACGATTTACGGCATTCGGTCCACTCTTTGCTGCCTTGCGGCAGATGAAGGCCGATTCAATGTTCACGCAACACCAAAGTTGTTTCAGTCAACGGAGTATTACATGTCCAGAAGGCTTCGCAGAACCAAGATCGTAACCACCTTAGGTCCGGCCACCGATCGCGATAATAATCTTGAGAAAATTATCGCCGCTGGCGCCAACGTGGTGCGTATGAACTTCTCTCACGGTACGCCAGAAGACCATAAATTACGTGCCGATAAAGTGCGTGAAATCGCAGCAAAACTGGGCCGCCACGTTGCTATCCTTGGCGATTTACAGGGTCCTAAAATTCGTGTTTCGACCTTTAAAGAGGGTAAAGTTTTCCTCAATATCGGCGACAAATTCCTGCTTGATGCCAACCTGGGCAAAGGCGAAGGCGATAAAGAGAAAGTCGGTATCGACTATAAAGGCCTGCCAGCTGACGTAGTGCCGGGCGATATTCTGCTGCTCGACGACGGTCGCGTACAGCTGAAAGTACTGGAAGTTCAGGGCATGAAGGTGTTCACCGAAGTTACCGTCGGCGGCCCGCTCTCTAACAATAAAGGCATCAACAAACTGGGCGGCGGTCTCTCTGCAGAGGCGCTCACCGATAAAGACAAAGCAGACATCGTAACTGCGGCGCTGATTGGCGTTGACTACCTGGCCGTCTCCTTCCCACGCTGCGGCGAAGATCTGAACTATGCGCGTCGTCTGGCTCGCGATGCAGGCTGTGAGGCCAAAATCGTCGCCAAGGTTGAACGTGCGGAAGCGGTTTGCGATCAGGACGCCATGGACGACGTGATCCTCGCGTCTGACGTGGTGATGGTTGCGCGCGGCGACCTGGGCGTTGAAATCGGCGACCCTGAGCTGGTGGGTATCCAGAAAGCGCTGATTCGTCGCGCGCGTCAGCTGAACCGCGCGGTGATTACCGCCACTCAGATGATGGAATCCATGATAACTAACCCTATGCCAACCCGTGCGGAGGTCATGGACGTGGCCAACGCCGTGCTGGACGGTACCGATGCGGTCATGCTCTCTGCAGAAACCGCTGCGGGACAGTATCCGGCAGAAACCGTGGCCGCCATGGCGCGCGTTTGCCTGGGCGCTGAAAAGATCCCGAGCATTAACGTTTCTAAACACCGTCTGGACGTGCAGTTCGACAATGTGGAAGAAGCGATTGCCATGTCCGCCATGTATGCCGCTAACCATCTCAAAGGCGTTACAGCGATCATCACCATGACCGAATCCGGCCGTACCGCGCTGATGACCTCCCGTATCAGCTCCGGTCTGCCAATCTTCGCCATGTCGCGTCACGAACGTACGCTGAATCTTACAGCGCTGTACCGCGGGGTGACGCCGGTTCACTTCGACAGCACCAATGACGGCGTAGCAGCGGCACACGATGCCGTAAACCTGCTGCGTGACAAAGGCTATCTGGTCTCCGGGGATATCGTTATTGTGACCCAGGGCGATGTGATGAGTACCATTGGTTCAACCAACACCACGCGAGTTATGACCGTCGAGTAATGACGTCTCTGTTAAAAAGCCCTCTCCGGATGGAGAGGGCTTTTTTTATTTCGTCGGATAAAGCTCTTTGCGCTTATACGGCTCTTTTTCACCCGGTTTGCGCGTTTTGAGCAGCTTCAGTATCCACGTGTACTGCTCGGCATGCGGTCCCACCAGGAGCTCCACCTCTTCGTTCATTCGACGCGCAATGGTGCGATCGTCCGCGGTGAGGAGATCGTCCATCGGCGGACGAACCTCAATGCTCAGGCGATGGGTGTTGCCATCGTAGACCGGGAAAAGCGGAATGACCCGGGCGCGGCACACTTTCATCAGACGGCCAATCGCAGGCAGGGTCGCCTTGTAGGTGCCGAAGAAATCAACAAACTCGCTGTGCTCCGGGCCGTGGTCCTGATCCGGCAAATAGTAGCCCCAGTATCCCTGGCGCACGGACTGAATAAACGGCTTGATGCCATCATTTCGCGCATGAAGACGGCCACCAAAACGACGACGCACGGTATTCCAGACGTAATCGAAGATCTTGTTGCCCTGATTATGGAACATTGCCGCCATCTTCTGGCCCTGCGATGCCATCAGCATGGCAGGAATATCAACGCCCCAGCCGTGGGGAACGAGAAAAATCACCTTCTCATCGTTGCGACGCATCTCGTCGATAATCTCCAGCCCTTTCCAGTCAACGCGTTCCATCACTTTATCCGGCCCTTTCAGCGCCAGCTCTGCCATCATCGCCATTGCCTGTGGTGCGGTGGTATACATAGCATCAATAATGGCCTCCCGCTCCGCATCGCTCTTTTCCGGGAAGCAATAATAGAGGTTAATTTGCGCGCGACGACGGGCACTTTTGCCTAAGCGTCCGGCCAGACGACCTATTTTACCCAGCACAGGATCGCGAACGGAGGCCGGTAGCATCGCGATACCCGCAAATGCGTAAACGCCAAACCAGGCGCCCCAGTTGCGCGGATGGCGAAAAGATTTTTCAAACTCAGGAATGTATTCAATATTGTTTTTTTGGGTTTCCATGCTGGATCCAGGGTCTGATGACGCAAAATTTTATGCAGATAGTGTAGCGAGGCAGTCGCTCACGCACAAAAGAAAAAGCCGGCGCATTCTGACGCCGGCTTTTTTAACAAAAACAGAGAGCTTAGTTTAAGCTCAGCTGCGGCATCACCTCTTTCACCTGCGCCAGATAATCAGTACGATCTTTACCTGTCAGGCCTTCGGTGCGCGGCAGTTTCGCCGTCAGAGGGTTCACAGCCTGTTGGTTGATCCACACTTCATAGTGCAGGTGCGGGCCGGTAGAACGCCCGGTGTTTCCGGAGATCGCGATACGGTCGCCACGCTTCACTTTCTGGCCCGGTTTGACCAGCAGCTTACGCAGGTGCATGTAGCGGGTCGTATACGTACGACCATGACGCACCGCAACATAATATCCGGCGGCACCGCTACGTTTGGCGACAACCACTTCCCCATCCCCAACCGCCAGTACCGGCGTTCCCTGCGGCATAGCAAAGTCAACGCCACGGTGCGGTGCAACACGCCCGGTCACCGGGTTCAGACGTCGCGGGTTAAAGTTAGAGGAGATACGGAACTGTTTAGCCGTCGGGAAGCGCAGGAAACCTTTCGCGAGGCCCGTACCGGTGCGGTCATAGAATTTGCCGTCTTCTGCACGAATCGCGTAGTAATCTTTGCCCTCGGAGCGCAAACGTACGCCCAGCAACTGGCTCTGCTCGCGCTTGCCGTCCAGCATTTCGCGGGACATCAGAACGGAAAACTCGTCACCCTTCTTCAGCTTGCGGAAATCCATTTGCCACTGCATGGCTTTAATCACCGCACTGATTTCAGCGCTGGTCAATCCTGCATCTCGCGCACTGGAGACAAAGCTCGCGCCCACGGTGCCTTTCAGAACGCTATTAACCCAGTCGCCCTTCTGCATTTCGCTGGTCATTTTGAAACCGTTTGCAGTGCGATCGTAGGTGCGGGTTTCACGGCGGGACATTTCCCAGGTCAGACGCTGCAGATCCCCATCAGCCGTTAATGTCCAGGAGAGCTGTTGCCCGATTTTCAGGTTGCGAAGATCTTTATCTGCAGCCGCCAGCTGGCTGATATTACCCATGTCGATGCCGTACTGGTTCAGCACGCTGCTCAGCGTGTCTCCGGTAGACACAACATATTCGTGGATACCCGCTTCGTTCTCGGTTTTATCGTCCAGTTCATCCTGCGGAATAGCTTCATCTTCCTGAGCCGCCTGGTCGATAGGCTCACTGGCTTCAGGCAGCAAAGAACGGATTTCGCTCTTTTCAAGCTCAATGGTTTTGATGATAGGGGCAGAACTCGGGTGGTACACATAGGGCCGCCAGACGGCGACCGCTAAGGTGAGTACTGTAAGCGACCCCAGCATAACGCGATGGGGTCGAGGCAGATTGTTAAATGCCAGGGCGACAGAGCGGGCTATCTGTTGCACGTATTCACTTCCTCGTTAATCTCCTTTCAGGCAGCTCGCATACTGGTTCGCCAGTTGGCTGAGGAACTGCGAATAGCTCGCTTTGCTCAACTGGATATTCGTACCTAGCGGGTCAAGGGTTCCCATGCGCACGGTTGTCCCCCTGGCCACGGCTTCAACGACCGCTGGCCTGAACTGTGGCTCAGCAAAAACGCATGTCGCTTTTTGCTCAACCAGCTGTGTTCTGATTTCATGTAAACGCTGCGCACCAGGCTGAATTTCAGGGTTGACGGTAAAGTGACCCAGCGGGGTCAGGCCGTAGTGTTTTTCGTAATAGCCATAGGCGTCATGAAAAACGAAATACCCTTTTCCTTTCAACGGTGCGAGCTCATTACCTACCTGCTTATCGGTTGCGGCTAATTGTGCCTCAAAATCCTTCAGGTTGGCGTCAAGTTTGGCTCGACTTTGCGGCATAAGTTCCACTAATTTGTCATGGATTGCAACCGCCGAAAGCCGCGCTATCTCTGGGGATAACCAAAGATGCATGTTGTACTCGCCGTGATGGTGATCTCCATCACCTTTTTCAGCGTCTGCAGGGTGATGGTCATGTTCGTCACCGTCGTCGTCAGCCCCTTTCATGAGCAGCGGTTTTACGCCGGGCAGAGAGGCAATGGCGACCTGTTTTTCGCCAGCAATCTGTTTTGCAGACTTCTGCATAAACGCTTCCATCTCTGGACCAATCCACACAACTAAGTCTGCGTTTTGTAAGCGTTTTACATCTGATGGACGCAGGGAATAGTCATGCTCGGAGGCCCCGTCGGGAAGCAGAACCTGGGTTTCCGTTACCCCATCTGCAATGGCCGAGGCGATGAAACCGAGCGGTTTAAGCGAAGCGACAACAGCGGCGTTAACATCTTGTGCTGCTGAACCCCAAAGGGCAGCGGATAATGCTGCGAAAAGAAGCGTATTTTTATGTAACATAATGCGACTAATCATCGTAGTGAATGCGTGGAATGTGATATTATAACATTCGTTGACTTCTTCAAGCTTAAAATGACATGACGACATTGGTTTCTCTTGAAAATATTTCGGTCTCATTTGGCCAGCGCCGCGTCCTCTCTGACGTGTCGCTTGATCTGAAGCCCGGCAAAATTCTGACGCTGCTCGGGCCCAATGGCGCCGGTAAATCCACCCTGGTGCGCGTGGTGCTGGGTCTGGTCGTCCCCGATGAAGGCGTGATCGTTCGTGAGGAAAAATTGCGTATCGGCTATGTGCCGCAAAAGCTTCACCTCGACGCCACGCTACCGCTGACGGTCAGCCGTTTCCTGCGTCTGCGCCCCGGCACGCGGAAAGCAGACATCCTCCCGGCACTGAAACGCGTACAGGCGGGTCACCTTGTCGATGCGCCGCTGCAAAAACTGTCCGGCGGTGAAACACAGCGTGTTTTACTTGCCCGCGCGCTGCTGAGCAGCCCGCAGCTGCTGGTACTGGATGAGCCAACCCAGGGCGTCGACGTTAATGGCCAGGTCGCGCTTTACGACCTTATCGACCAGCTGCGCCGGGAACTGAATTGCGCGGTGCTGATGGTGTCCCACGATCTGCATCTGGTGATGGCTAAAACCGACGAAGTGCTGTGTCTCAACCATCATATATGCTGCTCCGGTACGCCTGAAGTGGTGTCAATGCACCCGGAGTTTATTTCGATGTTCGGCCATCGGGGTGCAGAGCAGCTGGGAATCTATCGCCATAATCACAATCACCGCCATGATTTACAGGGACGAATTGTCCTGCGCCGGGGAAATGGACACTCATGATTGAACTGTTACTGCCCGGCTGGCTGGCCGGGATTATGCTTGCCTGCGCCGCAGGGCCGCTGGGCTCGTTTGTGGTGTGGCGTAGAATGTCCTACTTCGGTGACACCCTGGCGCATGCGTCTCTGCTGGGTGTTGCCTTTGGTCTGCTGCTGGATGTGAATCCTTTCTACGCGGTGATTGTGGTCACGCTGCTGCTGGCGGCCGGTCTGGTCTGGCTGGAAAAACGCCCTCACCTCGCCATTGATACTTTGCTCGGCATTATGGCGCACAGCGCCCTGTCCCTGGGTCTGGTGGTGGTCAGCCTGATGTCGAATATCCGCGTCGACCTGATGGCCTACCTGTTTGGTGACCTGCTGGCCGTGACGCCGGACGATCTGATCGCCATCGCTATAGGCGTGGTTGTAGTACTGGGGATTTTGCTCTGGCAATGGCGTAATTTACTGGCGATGACCGTCAGCCCGGACCTGGCATTTGTTGATGGCGTGAAGCTGCAGCGCGTGAAACTGCTGCTGATGCTGGTGACGGCGTTAACGATCGGTGTAGCGATGAAGTTTGTCGGCGCGCTGATTATTACCTCGCTGCTGATCATCCCTGCCGCCACGGCGCGTCGTTTCGCCCGTACGCCGGAGCAGATGGCAGGTGTGGCGGTTATCGTCGGGATGGTTGCGGTAACGGGTGGGTTAACCTTCTCGGCGTTCTATGACACGCCTGCGGGGCCGTCTGTGGTGCTGAGTGCGGCGGTGCTGTTTATCTTCAGTATGATGAAGAAGACGGCAAATTAACACGGAGGGCGCTGATGCCCTCACCCTGACCCTCTCCCACACGGAGAGGGAACAATATTACGGCATTGCCGGTGGCGTAATGCCGAAGTGATTCCACGCCCGCACCGTTGCCATGCGTCCACGCGGGGTGCGCTGCAGGAAGCCCTGCTGGATAAGATAGGGCTCAAGCACATCTTCGATGGTTTCGCGCTCTTCACCGATAGCCGCCGCCAGGTTATCCAGCCCCACCGGACCGCCAAAGAACTTGTCCAGCACCGCCAACAGCAGCTTGCGGTCCATATAGTCAAAACCTTCTGCATCGACGTTCAGCATATCCAGCGCCTGCGCGGCAATCTCGGCGGAAATCGAGCCATCATGCTTCACTTCGGCAAAGTCACGCACGCGGCGCAGCAGGCGGTTAGCAATACGCGGCGTGCCGCGGGAACGCTTCGCTACTTCAAACGCCCCCTCTTCGCTCATTTCCAGCCCCATGTAGCGCGCACTGCGCCCGACGATGTGCTGCAGGTCAGGCACCTGATAAAACTCCAGACGCTGCACAATGCCAAAACGGTCACGCAGCGGAGAGGTCAACGATCCGGCGCGGGTCGTTGCGCCAATCAGAGTAAACGGCGGGAGATCGATTTTGATGGAGCGCGCAGCCGGGCCTTCACCAATCATGATATCCAGCTGGTAATCTTCCATTGCCGGATAAAGCACCTCTTCCACCACCGGTGACAAACGGTGGATCTCATCGATAAACAGCACGTCATGCGGTTCGAGGTTGGTCAGCATCGCCGCCAGATCCCCCGCTTTCTCCAGCACCGGGCCGGAGGTGGTGCGCAGGTTGACGCCCATCTCATTGGCGACGATATTCGCCAGCGTGGTTTTCCCCAACCCCGGAGGGCCAAAAATCAGCAGGTGATCGAGCGCATCGCCGCGCAGTTTTGCCGCCTGGATGAAAATCTCCATCTGAGAACGTACCTGCGGCTGGCCGATATACTCATCAAGCAGTTTCGGGCGGATAGCGCGATCCACCACGTCTTCTGCCTGAAGGGTGCCTGCCGACACCAGGCGGTCTGCTTCAATCATCCTTTACCTCACAATGCAGCGCGCAGCGCTTCACGAATCAGGGTTTCACTGCTGGCATCCGGTTTGGCAATTTTGCTCACCATACGGCTGGCCTCCTGAGGTTTATAGCCCAGCGCCACCAGCGCAGCAACCGCTTCCTGCTCGGCATCGTCATCCGTCGCAGGCGCGCCTGGGGACGTCAGCACCAAATCGGCAGCCGGGGTGAAGAGATCGCCATGCAGCCCTTTGAAGCGGTCTTTCATCTCGACAATCAGGCGCTCGGCGGTTTTCTTGCCGATGCCAGGAAGCTTAATCAGCGCCGCAGGATCTTCTCGCTCAACGGCATTCACAAACTGCGGGGCTGACATGCCGGATAAAATTGCCAGCGCCAGCTTCGGCCCCACCCCGTTGGTTTTAATCAGCTCGCGGAACAGGGTGCGTTCCTGTTTGTTATTGAAGCCGTACAGCAGCTGAGCATCTTCACGCACTACAAACTGAGTAAAGACAATCGCCTCTTTGCCCGCGTCCGGCAGCTCGTAGAAGCAGGTCATTGGCATATGGACTTCATAGCCCACGCCACCCACTTCCAGCAGCACTAACGGGGGTTGTTTTTCAATGATGATGCCTCTGAGTCTGCCTATCACGTGACGCTCCTGCGTTCTGGAAAATTTTTACTTGCGACATAATAAAAAAAGGCTGGATAAACATCCAGCCTGATTTACTATTATCGTAACCTGCCTCGCGCCAGATTGAGCCGCGACTCGCTCATTTGCATCGCGTTCTGGCTGATGTGGCAGTGGGTAATCGCGATAGCCAGCGCATCCGCGGCGTCCGCCTGCGGGTTCGCAGGGAGCTTAAGCAAGGTTCGCACCATGTGCTGCACCTGGCTTTTCTCCGCGCTACCGATGCCCACCACCGTCTGCTTGACCTGTCTTGCCGCGTATTCGAACACCGGCAAATCCTGGTTCACCGCAGCCACGATGGCGACCCCTCGCGCCTGACCGAGCTTTAGCGCCGAATCGGCGTTTTTCGCCATAAAAACCTGTTCGATAGCGAAAAAATCTGGCTGAAACTGGGTGATGATCTCCGACACGCCCGCATAAATGAGCTTAAGGCGTGACGGCAGATCGTCCACTTTGGTGCGAATACACCCGCTGCCGAGGTAGGTTAGCTGGCGTCCCACCTGACGGATAACGCCATAACCGGTGACGCGCGAGCCGGGGTCAATCCCAAGGATAATCGACATCACGCGTCTCCTGTAACGGATTTAGACGCTCTCATTAGAGAGTCGCTGCAACCTCATCAGAGATTTCACCGTTGTGATACACTTCCTGCACGTCATCGCAGTCTTCGAGCATGTCGATCAGTCGCAGCAGTTTTGGTGCGGTTTCCGCATCCATGTCCGCTTTGGTAGACGGGATCATGGAGACTTCAGCGTTGTCTGCTTTCAGGCCAGCCGCTTCCAGCGCATCACGTACGGCGCCCATCTCTTCCCACGCGGTGTAAACGTCAATAGCACCATCGTCGAAGGTCACTACATCTTCCGCACCCGCTTCCAGCGCCGCTTCCATGATCGCATCTTCGTCGCCTTTCTCGAAAGAGATGACGCCTTTTTTGCTGAACAGGTAAGCAACGGAACCGTCAGTGCCCAGGTTGCCACCGGTTTTGGTGAACGCGTGGCGCACTTCCGCTACGGTACGGTTACGGTTGTCTGACAGACATTCAACCATTACCGCCGTACCGCCAGGACCGTAACCTTCATAAATGATGGTTTCCATGTTCGCGTCTTCATCACCGCCCACGCCACGTGCGATAGCACGGTTCAGGGTGTCACGCGTCATGTTGTTAGACAGCGCTTTATCGATCGCTGCACGCAGACGAGGGTTAGAACCCGCATCGCCGCCGCCCAGACGCGCTGCTGTCACCAGCTCGCGAATGATTTTGGTAAAGATCTTACCGCGCTTGGCATCCTGTGCCGCTTTGCGGTGTTTGGTGTTGGCCCACTTACTATGACCTGCCATAAAAATATCCTCAAAGAGCGCGCCTTTTCAGGCAGCGTTAATTACAAATTCTTCAATCGCCTGCCGGTTGCTCCACGACTTGGTCAGTGCGGCGGCATCCGCCGCATTCACCCAGCGGTAGGTCAGGTGTTCGGTAAACACGATCTCCCGCTCGTGGGGGAGTGCAAGACAGAACCAGGATTCCGTGTTGCGCTCGGTACCCGGCGCGTAGCGATGACGTAAATGGCTAAAAATTTCAAACTCCACCGTGCGCTGACAGTCCTTCAGGGTCAGTTGCTCGCGGGCAACATCAATGGCGACCTCTTCCTTTACTTCGCGCGCGGCGGCCTGCGACGCGGTTTCCCCCTCTTCCAGACTACCGGTAACCGACTGCCAGAAATCAGGATCATCGCGCCGCTGCAACATCAGCACCCGCTTCGTGTCTTCTGCATAAATGACAACCAGAACAGAAACGGGAAGCTTATATGCCATATCAGTTTTTCTCTTCCTTCTTCACCACTTCAATGCCCAGCTCGGCCAGAGAGGCCGGGTTGGCAAAGCTTGGCGCTTCGGTCATCAGACACGCCGCTGCGGTGGTTTTCGGGAAGGCGATAACATCACGGATGTTATCAGTGCCGGTCAGCAGCATGGTCAGACGGTCAAGACCGAAAGCCAGACCCGCGTGCGGAGGCGTACCGTATTTCAGCGCGTCCAGCAGGAAGCCGAATTTCTCGCGCTGCTCCTGCTCGTTAATGCCCAGGATGCCGAACACGGTCTGCTGCATTTCACCGCTGTGAATACGCACGGAACCCCCGCCCACTTCGTAGCCGTTGATGACCATATCGTAGGCGTTAGCGACCGCATCTTCTGGCGCTGCTTTCAGTTCAGACGCCGTCATGTCTTTTGGCGAGGTGAACGGGTGGTGCATCGCGGTCAGGCCGCCTTCACCGTCGTCTTCAAACATAGGGAAGTCGATGACCCACAGCGGCGCCCATTTGTTCTCATCGGTCAGGTTCAGGTCTTTGCCCAGCTTCAGACGCAGCGCGCCCATCGCATCCGCAACGACTTTCTTGTTATCTGCGCCGAAGAAGATCATATCGCCGTCCTGCGCGCCGGTGCGCTCAAGGATCGCTTCCACGATGTCCGCGTTCAGGAATTTCGCGACCGGGCTGGTGATACCTTCCAGACCTTTCGCACGCTCGGTCACTTTAATATAGGCCAGACCTTTCGCGCCGTAGATCTTGATGAAGTTGCCGTAGTCGTCGATCTGCTTACGGCTCAGTGCCGCACCGCCCGGTACACGCAGCGCTGCAACGCGGCCTTTGGCATCGTTGGCCGGGCCCGCGAATACGGCGAACTCTACAGATTTCACCAGGTCAGCCACGTCCACCAGCTCCATCGGGTTACGCAGGTCCGGTTTATCAGAGCCGTAGCGACGCTCGGCTTCCGCGAAGGTCATGATTGGGAAATCACCCAGCTCAACGCCTTTCACGTCGTTCCACAGGCTACGCACCAGGGCTTCCATCACTTCACGCACCTGCTCGGCGGTCATGAAGGAGGTTTCCACATCGATCTGGGTAAATTCTGGCTGGCGGTCAGCACGCAGGTCTTCGTCGCGGAAGCATTTTACGATCTGATAGTAGCGATCGAAGCCGGACATCATCAGCAGCTGTTTGAACAGCTGCGGAGACTGTGGCAGCGCGTAGAATTTGCCTTTATGAACGCGGGATGGAACCAGGTAATCGCGCGCGCCTTCTGGCGTGGCTTTGGTCAGCATCGGGGTTTCGATATCAAGGAAACCGTGGTCATCCATAAAGCGACGCACCAGGCTGGTGATTTTCGCACGGGTTTTCAGGCGCTGGGCCATTTCCGGACGACGCAGATCCAGGTAGCGGTATTTCAGACGCGCTTCTTCAGTGTTGACGTGGTTGGAGTCCAGCGGCAGCGCTTCTGCACGGTTGATGATCGTCAGATCGGACGCCAGCACTTCAATGGCGCCCGTCGCCATGTCGGCGTTGACGTTTTTCTCGTCACGCGCACGCACGGTGCCGGTGACCTGAATGCAGAACTCATTACGCAGCTCAGAAGCCAGCTTCAACGCGTCTGCGCGATCGGGATCGAAGAACACCTGAACGATACCTTCGCGGTCGCGCATATCGATGAAGATAAGGCTACCAAGATCACGACGACGATTGACCCAACCACACAGGGTGACCTGCTGTCCGACGTGGGACTGACGCAGCTGCCCGCAATATTCTGTACGCATGAGATATCCCTTAATTAGCCGCAGGCTAAATGTCGCCTGGTATGCAGGCTACTATGTCGCAGCTTTCTGTATGTCACAACTGGATGAAAAAAGGCGGCTATTATACTGGAAATTCCGCCGGACGATAAGTGCGAACCACGGCCAGACGGTCGTTTGCTGCACTCTTATTGCGCATTCTCACAAAAATTAACAAAATTATCCGACCGATAACAGGCCATCACGTCGTATGGTGTCAGGAAGTGATTAATTTTACGGGAGTAACGATGTTAACACTTAATGCCAGCAAAACCGCGCTTGTCGTGATTGATTTACAGGAAGGCATTCTGCCCTTTGCCGGGGGTCCGCACACCGCGGACGATGTCGTCAGCCGCGCCGCCCGCCTGGCGGAAAAATGTCGCGCCAGCGGTGCCCCTGTTTTCATGGTGCGCGTCGGCTGGTCCGCCGATTTCGCCGAAGCCTTAAAACAGCCCGTCGACGCTCAGGCTGCGGCACATTCTCTACCGGAAAACTGGTGGTCGTATCCGGTCTCACTCGGCAAACGTGATAGCGATATCGAAGTGACTAAACGCCAGTGGGGCGCATTTTACGGTACCGATCTCGAGCTGCAGCTGCGCCGTCGCGGCATAGACACCATCATCCTGTGCGGCATTTCCACCAATATCGGTGTGGAGTCTACCGCCCGTAACGCGTGGGAGCTGGGCTTTAATCTGGTGATTGCTGAAGATGCCTGCAGCGCGGCCTCCGCGGAGCAGCACCAGGGAAGTATGACCCATATCTTCCCGCGCATCGGCCGCGTGCGCAGCACGGATGAGATTATCAGCGCGCTATGATGTATGTCGGTTTGCCCCAATGGTCGCACCCGAAATGGGTGCGCCTTGGCATCACCAGCCTTGAGGAATATGCCCGGCACTTCAACTGCGTCGAGGGTAACACTACCCTGTACGCGCTTCCCAAAGCAGAGATTGTGGCGCGATGGCGGGAACAAACCACCGACGACTTCCGCTTCTGCTTCAAGTTTCCGGCCACCATTTCCCACCAGGCTGCGCTGCGCAACTGCGGGGATTTGACCGAAGAATTTTTTACGCGCATGTCGCCGCTGGCGAATCGCATTGGTCAGTACTGGCTACAGCTACCTGCCGTCTTTGGTCCGCGCGATCTGCCTGCACTCTGGCAGTTTCTTGATACGCTGCCCCGGACGTTTACCTACGGCGTAGAAGTCAGACATCCTGAGTTTTTTGCAAAAGGTGAAGCTGAAAAAGCGCTTAATCGCGGCCTGCTTGAACGTTCCGTTAACCGGGTGATCCTCGACAGCCGTCCGGTGCACAGCGCTATACCGCACAGTGAAGCCATCATCGATGCGCAGCGTAAAAAGCCCAAAGTGCCTGTTCATGCCCTGGTGACCGCACGTAACCCCATGGTCAGGTTTATCGGCAGCGATAATATGCAGCAAAACCAGGAGATGTTCGCCGTCTGGCTGCAAACATTAGCGAAATGGGAACACACCACCACGCCGTATCTCTTTTTGCACACGCCGGATATCGCCCAGGCCCCCGAACTGGTCGATGCACTGTGGCAAGCCTTACAGGCTGCGGTTCCGTCCGTGGGTAACGCCCCTTCCATCCCACAACAATCTTCTCTTTTCTGATATCACCCCCTATCATAGTGAAGTGCTATCTGCCAAAAACAGGGAGTTTGTATGGTCAGCGCGCTGTATGCGGTGTTAGGTGCATTACTGCTGATTAAGTTTTCATTTGATGTTGTGCGCCTCAGAACGCTGTACCGTGTCTCTTACGGTGACGGTGGATTTTCCGAGCTACAGAGCGCTATCCGCATTCACGGTAATGCGGTCGAATACATCCCCGCAGCCTTGATCCTGCTGCTTTTTATGGAGATGAATGGCGCAGAAACCTGGATGGTGCACATCTGTGGCCTGCTTCTGATTGCTGGCCGGCTAATGCATTATTACGGTTTTCACCACCGCTTGATCCGCTGGCGTCGTTCCGGCATGAGTGCGACCTGGTGTTCGCTTTTGCTGATGGTGCTGGCTAACCTGTGGTATATGCCGTGGGAGTTGGTTTTCTCCCTCCATTAGCGCACAATACGCCACTTTATTTTTCCCGGATTTTTACGTTATGTCAGATCGCGACACGCTTTTTTCCGCGCCTATCGCCAGCCTGGGCGACTGGACCTTCGATGAACGGGTAGCCGAAGTCTTCCCGGATATGATCCAGCGCTCTGTTCCCGGTTATTCCAATATTATCTCTATGATCGGTATGCTGGCTGAGCGTTTCGTTCACCCCGGCACGACGATCTATGACCTGGGCTGCTCGCTCGGCGCGGCAACGCTGTCGGTTCGTCGTAATGTTCGCCATGAAGGCTGCCGAATCATTGCCGTCGATAATTCCCCGGCCATGGTTGAACGTTGCCGTCGCCATATTGACGCTTACAAAGCCCCTGTTCCGGTGGACGTGGTGGAAGGCGATATCCGTGATATCGAGATCAATAACGCGTCGATGGTGGTGCTGAATTTCACCCTTCAGTTCCTGGTGCCTGAAGACCGCCAGCTGCTGCTGGACAAAATTTATAAAGGGCTGAATCCTGGCGGCGCGCTGGTGCTCTCCGAGAAATTCAGCTTTGAAGATGCCGAGGTTGGCGAGCTGCTGTTTAATATGCACCACGATTTCAAGCGTGCGAACGGCTACAGCGAGCTGGAGATCAGCCAAAAACGCAGCATGCTCGAAAACGTGATGCTGACGGACTCTGTGGAAACCCATAAAGCGCGCCTGCGTCAGGCCGGATTTGAGCATAGCGAACTGTGGTTCCAGTGCTTTAACTTTGGCTCTCTGGTGGCGCTGAAATCGGGAGAATCCGCATGACCGAATTCAGCAACTTCTACCAGCTGATTGCCAAAAACCAGCTTTCACACTGGCTGGAGACGCTGCCTGCGCAGATTGCCGCCTGGCAGCGTGATCAGCAGCACGGCTTGTTAAAGCAATGGTCTAATGCGGTGGAGTTTCTGCCCGAGCTGACCCCGCATCGTCTGGATCTCCTGCACAGCGTGACCGCAGAGAGTGAAGAACCACTCCCGCCAGGTCAGGTCAACCGCATCGAAACGCTGATGCGTAACCTGATGCCGTGGCGCAAAGGGCCATTCTCACTATACGGCGTGAACATCAATACCGAATGGCGCTCTGACTGGAAATGGGATCGCGTTCTGCCCCACCTTTCCGACCTGACCGGGCGCACCATTCTCGACGTGGGTTGCGGCAGCGGTTACCACATGTGGCGCATGATTGGCGCGGGGGCACATCTGGCCGTAGGTATTGACCCGATGCAGCTCTTCCTGTGCCAGTTTGAGGCGGTGCGTAAATTGCTGGGTAATGACCAGCGCGCGCACCTGCTGCCGCTGGGCATTGAGCAACTCCCTGCCCTGAAAGCATTTGATACCGTGTTCTCCATGGGCGTGCTGTATCACCGTCGTTCCCCGCTTGAACACCTGTGGCAACTGAAAGACCAGCTGGTCAGCGGCGGCGAGCTGGTGCTGGAAACGCTGGTCATTGAAGGTGATGAACATGCCGTTCTGGTGCCGGGCGATCGCTACGCGCAGATGCGCAACGTTTACTTCATCCCTTCCGCGCTGGCGCTGAAGAACTGGCTTGAGAAATGCGGGTTTGTGGATGTGCGGATTGCCGACGTGAGCGTGACCTCAATCGAGGAACAACGCCGCACCGACTGGATGATCACCGAATCGCTGGAGCAGTTCCTTGACCCGGCCGACCACAGCAAAACCATTGAAGGCTATCCGGCCCCGATGCGTGCGGTACTGATAGCGACCAAGCCGTAGCCTTTTAGCCGGGTGGCGGCTGCGCCTTACCCGGCCTACCATCGCTTTTGTAGGCCCGGTAAGCGCAGCGCCACCGGGCACAGGAGAAAAAAAGGCCCCTGTTGAAATTGCAGGGGCCTGGTACAAGCAAGCATCATATTGGGCGACATGATGCGCGGTAAAAATCGGTACGTTGCTACACGTGATGGCGCTCAATCAGCGACTTCATTTCCGCAACCGACTCTCCATCTACACCGTAGCGTGAGTACTCATCCGCTTCAGCATCCGTCGACATTGACAACCCTGTATTGCGATAACGCATGGGTGACGGCATCCATTTGCCTGCCGAGCTGTGAAGCTCTTCTACCCCGGCGTTTAAAAACAGTTCCAGATTGCTGGCACGAACTCCCGCGCCCGCCATTATTATTGGAACACCGGAATGTGCTTTTAGTTCCGTAATTAATTGCAGTCCTTTTTCAGCAGAGGCCTGCTGTCCTGATGTCAGGATGCGCGCCACACCCAGTTCGGCAAGCGTTTCAAACGCTTGCAGGGGATCTTTACACATATCAAACGCGCGATGAAAAGTGACGGCCATCCCTTTCGCGGCGTCCATGACCTGACGCATACGCGGCAAATCGACCTGACCGTCTTCATCAAGCAGACCGATCACCAGCCCGGGGAATCCCAGATCGCGCACGAGGGTGATATCTTCAAGCATGGCACCGAACTCGCCCGGCGTGTAACAAAAATCACCGCCGCGAGGACGAATAATCGGGTGTACCGGAACAGTGACAGCCTGACGGGCAGACTTCAACACGCCGTACGAAGGCGTTAACCCACCTTCTTTCGGGGCCGCGCACAGTTCAATGCGGTCAGCACCCTGCTGTTGTGCCGTCACGGCACACTCCACGCTGTAACAACAAATCTCCAGCAGCGCCATTCAATCCTCCTTAAAATCGACGTAACGCACCATCATGACACGCTGACCGCTTGCGGTCTCAGCGTGGAATCACAACTCTCAGGCTTCACTGGCAACAATCTGCTCGATGGTCCACGGATGAAACTTCACTGTGACCTGTCCGTCCGTGACGGCCAGCGTCGGGTTCGGTAACCGCTCGCGTTCACCTTTGGGGGAGCTCGTCTTAACAAAGATCCCCGGCTTGCTTAAGCCTTCGTCGGATAACAGGGCCAGCGCGCGCGCGTTCAGCGTTTCCGGCTCACCCGGCAGGACAATTTCGATATGCTCCCAGCCTTCGTGCGGATAGCGTTTCTCACCCGGCCACGGCAGTTCAACTACGGTGAATTGCCAGTGTGCCACGCTGACAGGCTGATGCAGTTTGAACAGGCAAATGGGGCGACCGTTAATGATATTCTCGGACAGCAGCTCACCACACCGTTCGAACCCGCGACGCCAGCGCTCGGCGGTCGCGTTTTGATGACAGCGCAAAGAGATGTGATCGGCCTCAAGCGGCGCGATATCCAGACCAAGACGGGTGGCAAGTTCTGTGAACGCCTGGGTGAAGCGCGGTAAATCTGCGGAAATATCATGCAGTTCGTCAATGGATTGCCAGTTCGCCATAAATCAGTCTCTTTTCGGGTCGCAAAGGCGCTAATTTACTCTGTTGCCCTGTTTTGACCAACCGCAGAATACGGCTTTTTATGACTGCATGATTATGCACTCCTTCTTAGCCTGGATTCTGAACAATCTTCGGCCCCCGCGATGCTGACGCCAGAAGGCATTTGCAGTATACTCCCGCCCTAAATT
Organism: Lelliottia nimipressuralis; assembly: GCF_004402045.1. Classification (GTDB taxonomy): domain Bacteria; phylum Pseudomonadota; class Gammaproteobacteria; order Enterobacterales; family Enterobacteriaceae; genus Enterobacter; species Enterobacter chinensis. The sequence continues at coordinate 1,192,013 of NZ_SOMG01000030.1, forward strand.
CTTTAACTGGCGCGGGCGGTTGTAAGCCCGCATCAAAAACGTAAGGTATCCAGGTGAATATTCAGGCTCTTCTCTCCGAAAAAGTCAGTCAGGCACTGATTGCCGCAGGTGCGCCTGCGGATTGCGAACCGCAGGTTCGTCAGTCAGCAAAAGTACAGTTTGGCGACTATCAGGCTAATGGCGTGATGGCAGTGGCTAAAAAACTGGGCATGCCGCCGCGACAGCTCGCTGAGCAGGTACTGACGCATCTGGATCTCACCGGCATTGCCAGCAAAACCGAAATTGCCGGCCCGGGCTTTATCAATATCTTCCTGGAACCTGCGTTCCTGGCCGGCCACGTTGACGCGGCGCTGAAATCTGACCGTCTGGGTGTTTCCCAGCCGGAAGCGCAGACCGTCGTGATCGACTACTCTGCCCCTAACGTGGCGAAAGAGATGCACGTTGGCCACCTGCGCTCCACCATCATCGGTGATGCCGCAGTGCGCACGCTCGAGTTCCTCGGTCACAAGGTGATCCGCGCGAACCACGTGGGCGACTGGGGTACCCAGTTCGGCATGCTGATTGCCTACCTGGAAAAACAGCAGCAGGAAAACGCGGGTGAAATGGCGCTGGCGGACCTGGAAGGGTTCTATCGCGAAGCCAAAAAACACTACGATGAAGACGAAGCCTTTGCCGAACGCGCGCGCAGCTACGTGGTAAAACTGCAGGGCGGCGATCAATACTTCCTCGAGATGTGGCGCAAGCTGGTTGACATCACCATGTCTCAGAACCAGCTCACCTATAACCGTCTGAACGTGACCCTGACCCGTGACGACGTAATGGGTGAAAGCCTCTATAACCCGATGCTGCCGGGCATTGTGGCCGACCTGAAAGCAAAAAACCTGGCGGTTGAGAGCGAAGGCGCAACGGTAGTGTTCCTTGATGAGTACAAAAACAAGGAAGGCGAACCGATGGGCGTGATCATCCAGAAAAAGGATGGCGGCTACCTCTACACCACCACCGATATCGCCTGCGCGAAATACCGTTACGAAACGCTGCACGCCGACCGCGTGCTGTACTACATCGATTCCCGTCAGCACCAGCACCTGATGCAGGCGTGGACGATAGTGCGTAAAGCCGGTTACGTGCCAGATTGCGTTCCGCTGGAACACCACATGTTTGGCATGATGTTGGGCAAAGACGGCAAGCCGTTCAAGACCCGCGCGGGTGGTACCGTAAAACTCTCCGACCTGCTGGACGAAGCGCTGGAACGCGCCCGTCGCCTGGTGGCTGAGAAGAACCCGGACATGCCGGCCGATGAACTGGAAAAACTGGCGAACGCCGTGGGTATCGGCGCGGTGAAATACGCGGATCTCTCCAAGAACCGTACCACCGACTATATCTTCGACTGGGATAACATGCTGGCGTTTGAAGGCAACACCGCGCCGTACATGCAGTACGCCTATACCCGCGTGCTCTCGGTATTCCGTAAAGCCAATATCGACGAAAGCGCGCTGGCGAATGCTGCCGTGACCATCACTGAAGATCGTGAAGCACAGCTGGCGGCGCGTCTGCTGCAGTTCGAAGAGACGCTGACGGTTGTTGCGCGTGACGGCACACCGCACGTGATGTGTGCTTACCTGTACGATCTGGCGGGCCTGTTCTCCGGCTTCTACGAGCACTGCCCTATTCTGTCTGCGGAAAATGAATCGGTCCGCAACAGCCGCCTGAAGCTGGCGCAGCTCACGGCGAAGACCCTGAAGCTGGGTCTGGATACCCTGGGTATCGAAACCGTAGAGCGTATGTAAAAAAGAAACCCGGCAATCGCCGGGTTTTGTTTTTTGCAGTCCTGATAATACGACCGTCAGCGGTAGTTCACGATGACGGAATTACTCTGCACCTTCAGCGCCGGGATCAAACGTCCCCCGCCCGGCACTTCCCAGATAAAACGCAAAGGTTCAATGGCAGGCACGCCGTTGAACGCCTGCGTCGTACCGTTTTCTCCGTCGATTTCCGTGCAGCGCGTCTGAGAACAGAGGCGCACCTGCAGCCCGGCAGGCGTTGGGCCAATCAGCCTGTAGTTCCAGACCACAAGGCCCATCTGGCCGGAAACCGCGTCAGAAGGCGACAGCGGGTTAGATGACATAGCCACACCCCGGTTGCTGAGCGTCACGCCCATGCTGCTTGCCTGCCAGGTGCCTCCCCCGGCAGCCTGCGCTGCCAGCGGGAAGAGCAAAATCCATAACCATTTACGCATTATTTTCCTCCAATCGTCGCGGTCATGCGGATATGACGGTTATCCGACAGCTCCAGATTCGACAGCACGACCAGCTGGTTCAGGCTGCGACGCAGGAAGCGCGACAGCAGCGGACGCAGCGCGTGGTTCACCAGCAGCACCGGCGGCGCGCCCAGCATCTCCTGACGCGCCAGCGCCTCCTGCGTTTGCGCCAGCAGACGGTCCGCCAGGCCCGGCTCCAGCCCGCCACCGCCCTGCAGGGCCTGAAGCAGCAGACGCTCAAGCGGCGTATCGAGACCAATAACCTGCACTTCCCCGGTGCCCGGGAACCACTGCTGGGTGATCGCACGTCCCAGCGCCACGCGCACTACCGCCGTCAGCTCGTGCGGATCGCTCTGGATTGGCGCATGCTCTGCCAGCGTTTCCAGAATGGTGCGCATATCGCGGATCGGCACTTTTTCGTCGAGCAGGTTTTGCAGCACCTTGTGCAGCGTGGTCAGCGTCACCACGCCCGGGACCAGATCTTCGGTCAGCTTCGGCATCTCCTGCGTGACGCGGTCGAGCAGCTGCTGCGCTTCCTGACGGCCAAACAGCTCTGCTGAGAATTGCCCAATCAGGTGATTAAGGTGGGTCGCCACCACGGTACTGGCTTCTACCACCGTATAACCCTGGATTTGCGCCTGCTCTTTCAGGGCACTTTCAATCCAGATAGCGGCCAGGCCAAAGGCCGGATCGATGGTTTGCTCGCCCGGCAGCGTGCCTGCTGCCGTGCCGGGGTTAATCGCCAGCCAGCGGCCCGGATAGGCATCACCGCTGCCAATTTCGACACCTTTCATCAGGATGCGATAGCGCGCGGGCGGCAGGTCCATATTGTCCCGGATGTGCACAACCGGCGGCAGGAAGCCCATATCCTGCGCGAATTTTTTACGAATACTGCGGATACGACCAAGCAGCTCGCCATCCTGCTGGAAATCGACCATCGGAATCAGGCGATATCCGACTTCCATTCCCAGGGAATCTTCCAGTTGAACGTCGTTCCAGGTCGCTTCTACGGCCTGGGTGTTCTCCGGCATTTTTACCGGAACAGGTTCCGCTGACGGTTTGGTCTCACGGCCACGCATCCACCAGGCAAGCCCCAGCAGCCCCGCGGTAAACAGCAGGAACACCAGGTTTGGCATCCCCGGCACCAGGCCGAGTAAACCCAGAACGGCAGCGGCCAGCAGCATAACGCGCGGGTTACTGAAGAGCTGGCCCACCATCTGCTCGCCAACGTCCTGGTCAGTACTGACGCGGGTGACAATCACACCCGCCGCCGTGGAGATAACCAGCGCCGGGATCTGCGCGACCAGACCGTCACCAATGGTCAGCAGCGTATAGCTTTCCGCCGCGTGGCCCATGTCCATCCCGTGCTGCAATACCCCCACCAGCAGGCCGCCGACCACGTTAATCACCATGATCAGAATGCCCGCGATGGCGTCACCGCGCACAAACTTACTCGCACCGTCCATGGAGCCGTAGAAGTCCGCTTCCTGCGTCACTTCCGAACGGCGTTTTTTGGCTTCATCTTCGGCGATAAGCCCGGCGTTCAGGTCGGCGTCGATCGCCATCTGCTTGCCCGGCATCCCGTCCAGCACAAAACGCGCGCCCACTTCCGCGATACGCCCTGCACCTTTGGTGATAACCATAAAGTTGATGATAACGAGGATAACGAACACCACGATACCGATAGCGAAATTACCGCCCACCAGGAAGTGGCCGAACGCCTCCACCACTTTACCCGCCGCTGCCGCACCGGTGTGGCCTTCCATCAGAATGATACGCGTGGAAGCCACGTTCAGCGCCAGTCGGAGCAAGGTGGTAAACAGCAGAATGGTCGGGAACGCGGCGAACTCCAGGGTACGCTGGGTGAACATCGCCACCAGCAGCACCATAATGGACAGCGCAATGTTGAAAGTGAAAAGCAGATCGAGGATGAACGCCGGGAGCGGCAGTACCATCATCGACAGAATTAGCAGGATCAGAATCGGCCCGGCAAGGATCTGCCATTGGGTCGATTTCAGGTTGCCGGGCAGGCGCAACATTGCCACCAGATTAGCCATCAGTGTCCTTCTCGTTCATAAAATCCAGCGCGGCAGGCACCGGAAGGTTCTCAGGTTTCACAGGCCGTTGACCGCCGGCCAGACGCCAGCGCTTCAACTGCCATACCCAGGCCAGAACTTCCGCCACGGCGGCGTAGAGTTGCCCGGGGATCTGTTGTCCAATATCCGCATGGCGGTACAGGGCACGCGCCAGCGGAGGGGCTTCGAGGATTGGCACGCGATGTTCGGTGCCAACTTCGCGGATACGCAGTGCGATCAGTCCCGCCCCTTTCGCCACCACTTTCGGCGCGCTCATTTTGTTTTCGTCATAGCGCAGCGCAACGGAATAGTGTGTCGGGTTGGTAACGATGACGTCGGCCTTCGGCACATCGTCCATCATGCGGCGACGGGCGGCGGCACGCTGCATCTGGCGGATACGCCCTTTCACGTGCGGGTCACCTTCCATCTGCTTGTATTCGTCACGGATGTCCTGACGTGACATCCGCAGTTTCTTAAAGTGGGTATAAAGCTGGAAGATCACGTCAAAACCCACCATCGGGATAATGCTGAGCACCACCAGCAGCGCGCAGAGCCCAACCAGGTTCAGCGCGTTGCTCATCGCGGTGAGCGGCGATTCGCTGATAAGACGCATCATTTCCGGCCAGTGGTACCAGAGGTAAAACCCCGCGGAACTGCCCATCAGCACCGATTTGAGAACGGCTTTGAGCAGCTCAGCCCCGGTCTGGGCAGAGAACATTTTTGCAATGCCCGGCAGCGGGTTCAGTTTAGAAAATTTCGGCTGCAGCGATTTGGCGCTAAAAACCAGACCGCCCAGCATCACCGGGGAAACCAACGCGACCAGCACAACCCCGGTAATCAGGGGCAACAGCGCGGCCATGGCCCCTTTGATAAGCTGAATAATCTGGCTGAGGATCAGATTCGGATCGTTGACCATGCTGTGGTCAAACCGTAAGCCGGTTGAGAGCATTCCCGCCAGCTTGCGGGCGAGCGACTCCCCACCCCACCAGATAATGCACACGCCTACGATAAGGATCAGCAGGGAGGTCAATTCTCGGGATCGGGGGATCTGCCCTTCCTCACGCGCCTTTTCTAGTCGGTGGGGTGTGGGGGCTTCCGTTTTGTCGTCGTTCTCTTCTGCCACAGTGCATGCTCAGCCCATTACGTCACGGGTATCATGCCAGCGCAGCGGAAATCCAATGGCGGGAAAAGCCCGTTTATTCGGGCTCTTTTCGGTGATTTTGTCGCAAACCACCTCAGGGGGCATTAACCTCCTGAGGCGGAATGGACAATCAGAAGCCGAGGCTGTCCAGCAGGTCGTCGACCTGATCCTGGCTCGCCACAACGCCCGCTTTGCTGGCGTCGAGCTGTGGCCCATTGAGCAGGCTTTCGTTCTCGCGTTTTGGACGAGCTGCCGGTTCCGGGATGTTCTCCAGCAGAACCATCAGCAGCTGACGCTCAATCTCCTGGATAACATCCATCATGCGCTTGATCACCTGACCGGTCAGGTCCTGGAAATCCTGCGCCATCATGATGTCCAGCAGCTGGGCGTTGGTGAAGCTGGTGTGGCCCGGCACATCACCCAGGTACTGACGGGTATCCGTCACCAGTTCGCGGGCATCCGCCAGCTCGATAGGGTTTTCAAACCACTCGTCCCAGCGTTTGCTCAGCGCTTTCGCCCCCTTTTCCATCGCATCCTGGTGCGGCTGTGATGCTTCAACGCTGTTCAGCGCACGTTCAGCGGCCTGGGCGGTCATCTGCACAACGTAGTCCAGACGATCGCGGGCATCAGGAATCGCTTCCGCCGCTTCGGCAATCGCCTGATCCAGACCCAGCTCACGCAGGCTGTCACGCAGCATGCGCGTCAGGCTGCCGATGCGGACGATGATATCGCTCGGCGAGTGTTCTTCAACGGGTTTCATAGCAGGTTGCAACATTTCCATCACCTCACATGCCGAGTTTCTCGAAGATCTTACCGAGCTTCTCTTCCAGGGTTGCCGCGGTGAATGGCTTCACCACATAGCCGCTTGCGCCCGCCTGTGCAGCGGCAATGATGTTCTCTTTTTTCGCTTCCGCAGTGACCATCAGAACCGGCATAGACGCCATTCCCGCATCGGCACGAATGGTTTTCAGCAGTTCCAGACCGTCCATGTTTGGCATGTTCCAGTCAGAGATAACAAAACCAAATCCGCCAGCCTGCAGTTTGTTCAGCGCATCAACGCCGTCTTCTGCTTCTTCAACGTTGTTGAAGCCCAGCTCTTTCAGCAGGTTGCGCACAATGCGACGCATGGTGGAAAAGTCATCCACAACCAAAAACTTAAGCTCTTTATCCGCCATAAAATAATACTCCTGAGTCAAATACGTATTGCCTGTCCGGCACTGATTTTCGCCAGCATCTGCTGGCTTACCTGGCTAAGATCGACCACTTCGCTCACGCCACCCATATTGATGGCCTCGCGCGGCATGCCGAACACCACACAACTTGCTTCATTCTGCGCAATCGTCCAGGCGCCAGCCTGGTGCATTGCAAGCATTCCGGCGGCACCGTCGTTGCCCATCCCCGTCAGGATCACCCCAACGGCGTTGCGCCCCGCATGTTTCGCCACCGAATGAAACAGCACATCCACCGACGGACGGTGCCGGTTAACCGGCGGTCCGTCATGAATTTTGATTTGATAGTTAGCGCCGCTGCGCGACAGCTCCATATGCTTGTCACCCGGGGCGATATAGGCATGTCCCGGGAGCACGCGCTCGCCGTCTTCCGCCTCTTTCACGCTGATCTGGCACAGCTTGTTCAGGCGTTCGGCAAACGATCGGGTAAAACCTGGCGGCATATGCTGAGTGATCAGAATACCCGGACTTGAAAGCGGCAATGGCTGGAGTACATGGCGAATTGCCTCTGTTCCTCCGGTTGACGCCCCAATGACCAGCAGTTTTTCCGAACTGAGTAAGGGACCGGCCTTCAGGGTTACCGGCGCGGCCATCGGCGTGTGGGCGGCAAGCTTTGCGCGCGACGCGGTGCGGATCTTCTCAGCGATCATTTCGCTGTACGCCAGCATCCCTTCACGAATGCCGAGCTGCGGTTTAGTGACAAAATCCACCGCCCCCAGCTCCAGCGCGCGCAGGGTGATTTCCGAGCCTTTCCCGGTCAGGGAGGAGACCATCACCACCGGCATGGGCCGAAGTCGCATTAACTTTTCGAGGAAATCTATGCCATCCATGCGCGGCATCTCGACATCCAGCGTTAGCACATCGGGGTTATATTTTTTAATTAAATCCCGCGCTACCAGTGGATCAGGCGCTGTAGCCACCATCTCCATGTCGCTGTGGCTATTGATAATTTCAGTCATGATCTGACGCATCAGCGCTGAATCATCGACAGACAACACCCTGATTTTACTCATGCTTTTTCCTTACTCAGCGCATATACCGTTTGCCCACGCAGGCTAAACTCACGCGCGAGGTTGCTGAAGTTTTCCGAGTGCCCGGCAAACAGTAAACCGTCAGGCTTGAGCAACGGAACAAACCGACGCAGAATGTCCTGTTGCGTCGTTTTATCAAAATAGATCATGACGTTACGGCAAAAAATGGCGTCGAACGGCCCCGGCACGTTGTACTGCTTATCCAGCAGGTTAACGGGCGCGAACTCCACGCAGTTCGCCAGCTCCTGGCGTACGCGTACCAGGCCTTCATGCGGGCCTGTCCCGCGCATGAAATAACGCTGCAGCTGCTGCGGCGACAGCGTTTTCAGCTCATCCTGGCGATAAACACCGTTGCGCGCCTTCTCCAGCACCTCGGTATCGATATCGCTGGCGTAAACTTTCCAGCGTCCGGGCGTCATTCCCAGCGTGTCTGCAAGGGTAATCGCCAGTGAGTAAGGCTCTTCGCCCGTCGAGGCAGCCGCACTCCAGACGCGATACTCTCCGGTGCGACGGCGCGCGTGCTCTGCCAGTACCGGGAAGTGGTGAGCTTCACGGAAAAACGCCGTCAGGTTGGTGGTTAAGGAGTTAATGAAAGCCTGCCACTCTGCGCTGTTCTGGTTCGCCTCGAGCATGCTCAGATAGCGACCAAAATCATCCAGCCCCAGCGTACGCAAGCGCCGCACCAGACGGTTGTAGACCATGTCTCGCTTATGATCCGCAAGCACGATCCCCGCACGCTGGTAGATTAACTGACATATCCGACGAAAATGCGCGTCGGACAGCGCGAGGCGCTGTGTCATCTGCAACAATAATGACGTTTGCCCAGGGGGCATTGGTGATGTCATAGCGCCTTCTTAATTACATTCAGGATACAACTGGCACGGCCTGCGACCGCCCGACTTCTGTTACTGCTTCAACGTGCTCTTTCACATTAAATACCGCGACCAGCCCGGTCAGGCGATCCGCCTGGCTGGCCAGCTGATCGGTTGCCGCTGCCGCTTCCTCGACTAACGAGGCGTTTTGTTGCGTCACCTGATCCATCTGGCTGACGGCCTGGGCAACCTGCTCAATGCCGCGACGCTGCTCGTCCGACGCCGAGGCAATTTCGCCCATGATGTCGTTCACCCGCGTGACGGAGGTGACAATCTCGTGCATGGTTTTCGCCGCCGTGTCCACCAGCGTTGAGCCCTGCTGAACGCGCGAGACCGACTCTTCAATCAGCACCTTAATCTCTTTTGCCGCGTTGGCGCTGCGGCTCGCCAGGTTACGCACTTCCCCCGCCACCACCGCAAACCCGCGCCCCTGCTCTCCGGCACGCGCCGCTTCAACGGCGGCATTCAGCGCCAGAATGTTGGTCTGGAACGCGATACCGTCAATCACGCTGATGATGTCACCAATTTTCTGCGAACTGGTGGCAATCTCCTGCATGGTGCTGGCGACGTGAGAGGCCTGATCGCCGCCCTTCTTCGCCGTCATCGCCGCCTGTTTTGACAGGTCAGACGCCTGACGCGCGTTATCGGCGTTCTGGCTTACCGTCGCGGTCAGTTGCTCCATGCTGGCCGCCGTCTGCGCCAGCGAAGCTGCCTGCTGCTCGGTGCGGGAGGAGAGATCGTTATTGCCTGCCGCAATCTCTGAGATCCCGGTGTGCATGGCATAACTGCCCTGACGCACATCGGATACCGTTTCCCTGAGCGATCCCTGCATCGCCTTCAGGCTGGCAAAGATCGCCGAAATTTCGTTCTTACCGAACACCGCCACCGGACGCGCCAGGTCACCCTTCGCAATGCTGTCGAAGTGGCTGCTGACAATCGCCAGCGGTTGTACAATCATTCTGCGCGCCCAGAGCAACGCCCCGCCGGTCAGCAGCCCTGCCAGAATCACAACCACGGCAAAGATGACGCCCGACATGTGATAGCTTTTGCGGCTGTCTTCACCGGCACGCTGAACGGACTGGTTAATATCCTGCTGCCACGCGTTAAAGCTGCCGTCAAACGCCGCCTGAGAGGCCTGAACCGGTGCGGTCATGAAGTCCGAAAGCTGGTTGTTCTCAAGCCAGGTCGCCTGGTGGTCGAGATCGCTGTACCACTGCTCAAAGTTCGTCTTCATCGCGGCCTTCAGCGCTCTCTCTTTCTCGCTGTCGGCGGCCTGCGCCGTAAAGGCTTTAAACTGCGTATCAGCCTGTTTCAGACTGTCACGCGCGGTCGCCATCAGCGCTTTAATGTCATCCGGCGGATAGCTCAGCGCGGTTAAGGTTCCCGCCTTGTTCAGCGCAGTGCTTGCCTGCAACAGCACGGCACGCGTTTGTGCCAGTGCGGAGCGCTGCTGATTACTCGCCTCAACTTCCTGCAAATTCTGATAGCCATCGCGAAACGCCCAAAAAGACAACCCGTTACTGCCAACCTGCAACACACCGCAAAGGATCAGAATCAAAAACAGTGTGGTCGAGATACGAATACGATTTAACATCCACGCTCCCATCAAGCGGCAAGCAGCCGCGGTTTAATTGTCAGTCAAAATGTTTCCCAGTTTTCATCTTGTCCGGTCGTCGCGGTACGCGTACGGTTGGCAGCCGATTCTGCGGCTGGCACGCGATACGTCGCCTGCGGGGTGACCGTGTTTCCAGCGAGTGAAGCGAGACGAAACGCCGAGACGGCCATCTTCAGACGGCTCGCCTGGTCTTCCAGGGCAGCGGCCGCCGCAGCGGACTCCTGCACCAGGGCGGCGTTTTGCTGTGTCACGCGGTCCATTTCCGATACCGCCAGGGCAACCTGGTCAATACCACGACTCTGCTCATCAGACGCAGAGGCGATTTCACCCATGATGTCCGTCACGCGGGTAACGGCATTCACGATGTCATTCATGGTCTCCCCGGCACTTTCAACCAGCACGGAGCCGGTATCCACGCGGGAGACAGAATCTTCAATCAGCGATTTGATCTCTTTCGCCGCATTGGCGCTGCGGCTGGCCAGGTTACGTACTTCCCCGGCCACCACGGCAAACCCGCGCCCCTGTTCGCCCGCGCGCGCCGCTTCCACGGCGGCGTTCAGCGCCAGAATGTTGGTCTGGAAAGCAATACCGTCGATCACGCTGATAATGTCGGCAATTTTCTTCGAGCTGTCGGCGATTTCGTGCATGGTTTTGACCACGCCATCCACCACGCGACCGCCGCGCTGCGCCGTCTCGGAGGCGCTTTCCGCCAGCTGAGACGCCTGACGGGCGTTATCGGCGTTCTGCTTCACGGTCGCCGTGAGCTGCTCCATGCTGGCGGCCGTCTCTTCCAGGGCGGACGCCTGCTGTTCGGTGCGAGAAGAGAGGTCGTTATTCCCCATCGCAATTTCGCTGGTGCCGGTATAGATCGCCTCAGACCCGTTACGCACGTTGGCGACGGTCTCGATGAGCGAACGCTGCATATGGTCAACGCTGTTTGCCAGCTCGGTGATCTCATTGCGCCCGGACACGGTCAGCGTTTTGGTTAAGTCGCCGCCGGCAATTTCACGAATGTGGGCAATAACGCGGCCGAGAGGGTTAAGCAGGATATGGCGAATGCCGTACCATACCGCCACCAGCACAATGACCAGCGCCAGCGCCAGCACCGCCATCTGCCATTTCGCAAAGCGGTAGTCATTCTGGCTTTCAGTGAAGGCCGAGTGATACAGATCGCCGCTGACCTTCGCGTATTCCCCCAGCGCCGCGCCAAGTGCGTTTTGCATCCCTTGCGTAGGCTGCGCGAAATAGGCGTCCATGTTGCCGCTCTCCAGGAACTGAATCAGCTCTGTCAGGCCGGCAAAGTAGGCGTTGTATTTCTCATCAATATTCTGGCTCACCTGCTCCATCGCAGGCTGCGGGGTAATCTTTTTGAAGGCGTCGTAGTGTTTCGCGGCGTCAGCGAGGGTGGCACGGGCATTTTTCAACAGATCGGTTTTCGCGCTGCTCTGCTGATTGTTGGGATCCATCATCATGCGCGCGGACGAGCGGCTCAGGTTGATACGCGTTTGCAGCATCAGATCCCACGTTGACGTGAGTTCACTCTGCTGCAGGCGGAGATCGTTTGAGGCCGCGAAACTGTCCTGGTTCTGTTTTAATGACGAGAAAAAAAGCCCGCCGGAAATGAGCTGAAGAAGTGCGAAAATGACCAGCACCATCATGAGCATTGTGACAACGCGGATACGGTTCAACATACAACACCTTCTCATAGATTTATTAACGGTGTTATCGGCACTGCCCACAGGAACTTTACATTTGAGAAAGGGAAAAGCGCGGGGTTAAAACGCCACGTCGACAATCAGCGTATCGGTGTAGGTTCCGGCGGGGGGCGTGGCCTGACTGGCCAGGACTTTCGCGGTGTAGTTGTAGGTGCGCAGTAAACCGTCGGTACTGACCTGTGACGATACCGCACTGGACCAGCGCTCGCTGCCGCTGCCGCCCCAGCGGCTACCGGTGGCTTCCTTATAGATGTCATAGCTCATGGTGTTGCTGCCGCTCACCATCCGCCGCACGTTGTTCAGCGCGTTAGCACCATTATTAATGCCGATGGTATACGTACTTCCTTTGGTACAGGTGACGGCAATCGCCTGCGAGACGGTCGGGAAACTTTGCACCAGCGGTGCGCTATTAAAGTTGACGTCCGGGGTGGTCATCGCGCTGCAGTCGTTGGTGACGTTCATATCAAGCAGGATGCTGGCTGTCGCGGTGCCCGTCTGGGGATTCGTACAGAGGCTTCCTACACCGAAGGCACAGACGCTGTAGTTGATGCTGAAGGTCAACAGCACCTGATAGGGACCGGCAGTGACGTTTTGTCCGGCGACGGTGCGAAAATAGAGCGGAATGTTGTACTGCTTTGTCCCCAGCAGTCCCAGCAAAGTATTGCCGCTCCAGGTATACGATTTACTTATCTGTACCTCGCTGCTGCTCGCGCAAGCCGATAATCCGCACAGCCGGGTGGGGATCACGTCCGTGATGGCCGCATTATCCGTGCGTTTCATGGTCGCGCGACTGTTGCCCGTCACCGATGCCGCGGTGTAGTTCAGCGTCACCGAGTCGTTGGTCAGAACGTTGAGCACGGTATCACACGCCACCACCAGCGTGCCGGTGGTTTCCACCTCCCCGGTTCCGCTGAGCGCGAACGAGGTGACGCTGCCAAACGACGCATTGACCGTATTGACGGTACACGCCGCCCAGCCGCCGCCGGAGAAGAGCAGCAGCATCAACAGCAGCAGGCGCCTCACGGCCCCTCCCGACAAACCAGCGGACCGTAGGTTTCCAGCTTGTGCTGGGGATTTGCCCCCACGGTCAGGGTGGCCGTGCAGCGTTTCCCGTCAGGCGTCATCACCTCAAGCGGGTTTACATCGCTGAGATTTTCCAGCCAGGCGATGCCGTCATACCCCACCACTGCATTGCTGCGCGAGGCACGCCGGACCTGGCTTCCAACCGGTATCGCCTGCCCGTGCGCATCCTGCAGGATGACGCTCGCTACTCGCTCCTGCTCCATGGGGAAATCGACCAGATAGCCGCTGTGACGCCGGATCGCAATTCGACGCTCGGTCTCTTTCAGCCGGGTATCGGCAGGCAGATTTAGCGTATCAATCCGGTAGCTTGCCGGGTAATACGCCGACACCCCACTGACCAGCAGATAACCGTTGCCGTTTGTTTTTCCGACGGGCTGGTTCTCATAGCTGACGGGCACATCCGGATGACCGTCGGTACTGATAACCACAAACGCATCGTTGATCTTGTTCGCGGCAAATAGCTCGCCGTCCATCAGAACAATCGCGCCCATCGCCTCGCCCCACCAGGTCATCATGTCCCTTTCGCCATAGCCACCGCCCTGCAGCTCAATATTGTTATTGCGCCAGCCCAGCGTTCCCTGCTGATAATCACTGGCTCTCGACTGGTTGGCCCACGCCATGTTCCAGCTAAACCCGCCGTCAGAGGGCATGGAGTGGTTGTAGTTGACCCGCTGGGTGCTGCCTGCGTCCGGGGTGTTTTCAAAGGTGACGGCGGCGCTGTCGCGCGCGCCCAGCGGCACCTGCAGCGACAGCGCGACCGTCCAGTCTCCCCGCTGCTGGTCCCGGCTGCCGGCGAGGTAAATACTGCTCGCGCCCCACAGATTGCGGCTCCAGGAGAGATTCAGCAGCTCCGTTTTTTGACTGTCAAAGCTCTCGACGCCAATCCAGGCCGCGCCAATGTTGCCGTACTGCCCCAGATTGAAGGTCAGAGAATACTGGTCCGTATTACGGCTAAAACTGGCGATGGGTCTGTCGTTTTCGTCATAGACCGTCGGCTGGTCGTAGAGGGCAAGATTGCCAAAGCCGCGGCCGCGACGCGTGTGCTGGGTCGCCACGCTAAACTCGCTGGTGCTGTACTGGTAACCCCAGCTGATTTGTCCGCCAGCATCCCCGCGCATGCGGCTTTGCGAGTAAGCGGTATTCACCACGCCAAGCTGCCCGAGTTTTATCACCGTCCCCGCCCCACCCAGCGCCAGCTCCTGCGCCCCTTCCGCGTGGCCCTCCAGCGTCAGCCAGTCCGTCACCCCGTAGCGATACGAGCCGCTGCCTGCCGCGGAACCGTAGTCAAAATTCTTGATGCCATAATTACGCCGCAGGCTGCCCAGGGTCACGGCGCCGTCGCTCAGCCCTTGTTTCAGCAAATCACTGGTGACGTAAAACGGTAGCGTGGTGCTCACCTGGCGCCCGAGTGCATCGGTGGTCACCAGCACCGCATCCCCTGCGCCGTTAATGTAGGGCAGATTGGTCAGGGTGAAGGGGCCAGGCTGAAGCTGGGTTGAGCCGGAGCGATAGCCATTGATAAAGAGATCGACCGAGGTGGGTACCGCGGCTTCTCCCGAGAACTCGGGCAGCGGCCATGTCACCAGGTCAGGACGCAGGGAGAAATCCCGCCCGACGCTTACCCCGCCCATCCGCACGCTGGAGCTCCAGCTCAGGGCATCACCGATCACATCCCCCACGCTCCAGCTCATCGCGTCATCTTCATTTGTGAACAGCAGAGTCGTGTCATAGCGAACATAGCCTTCCTGCTGGCCGTCGCTACCGGTGAAATTTTCCCGGGCATAGCCGGTAGAGGAAAACGAGCCGTTCTCATTGAAATAGCGGAATTCGTGCCAGAGCGAGGCCTGACCGCCGATATGCTCCGTGTGGTTGGTGTAGAAATCGTAATTCAGCAGCGCCCCGCGTCCGAAGTGCGGTTTGGTCTGCGCCGTTTGGGCGCTGAAGGGGGTAACCCGGGCAGTGACCCAGTCGCGGGGAACGGTCAGCAGCAGGCGCTGCGCGGCGCTGTCGTACTCCACCCGAACCCGGGTAAGCGAGGAGAGATTCACCTCTCCGGTTGGCACATGCTCCGGGGGCAGCCCCGCGCGCAGTAAATCGGCGCTGGAAATAAAGAAAGCGCCGTTACGCTGCGTCACCGGCACAACCAGGCCGGTATCGTAGTGGTTCAGCACAATGGCAAGCTGGAAGACTGCCTCATCGTTTATCGCCTGCGCCTGGGGCGGCGGCGGTAAACTGTCGTCGCCGGGTTCAGCCCAGGTCGCGGAACTGATGCAAAGCAGGATCATCATCGCCGGCTTCAGTTGACGGGCGTCGACTGCCATTGTGCATCCCTGGCATTAATCTGCGCGCTCATCCGCTCTGGCTGACGAACGCCAGCGGGTATCGGCCAGCTGCGGGTGCTGCCCGGGAGGACGTAACCCAGTAATCCCTCCGCGACCGTACGCTTCTGCCCTCCCTGCTCCAGCGCCACCTGGCTCAGCCTGACATGGACATCCCCCCGATTTCGGACCTCCAGCGCAGGCTCCCCGCCCGTCTGCGTCACCCGCCAGCTCAGGTTTTGGGTCTCCGCCAGCGCGTGATGCGCACCCTCTTTTATGGTCGGGATCCCCTGCCCATAAACAAACAGAGGAATGGAGTAACGCATCTGTAATTTGAGGCCAATGGTGGGTTTGGCTTTGGCATCAGGTTGGGGAATTTCATCCACAATAATGCGGTAGGCTTGTTCGACGCCTGCGGGAACCGAAGCCTGTTTGATAAGACGAATAAGCTGCTTGCTGCCAGTTCCAATCGTGACAATGGGGGGACTGGCCACCACGTCCTGCTGCGCGGTATAGCGCTCGTGCCCGTCCTCCTGCTTCCAGCGCACAATGCGCACCTGCATCGTCGTGGCGCTGCTTCCCTGGTTCTGGATCCACAATTCCGTGGCTTTGGCGTCTGCAGCAAGCCACGGATCGATTGGCCATAGCAGAATGGTGGCTGCCGCCTGCGCCTGGCCGGCTGCTGCTGCCGCCATTCCCAACGCGAACACCAGACAAACAGGTCTGAAAAATGGCTTCATCGGCACTCTCCCTTTATTACCATGACAAGGTCACGGTGAGCTGATCGGAATACGTTCCTGCCGGGCTAAACCCGGTCAGTAGCGCCACGCCAAAAAGCGGCAGCGCGATGTTATTGCTGTTGGTGTAGGTCACCGGTATTGCCTGGTTGACGCCAATTTCGCTGTTCGCGGCCAGCGAACTGCTGCTGTAGAGCCGGTATGCCACCACTTCGGTTCCGCCCGAGCGTTTCATGCGGCGAACGGATGCATAATTTTGACCACCATTGATGCTCATGCTCAGCGACACGCCTGGCGTACAGGCGATGGACAACGCCCCGTTTGGCACAAAGCCGGTGCTTACCGGCGCGCTTTCGACGCCGTTATGGGTGCCAAAATCCAGCGTACCGAAAAGTCCTCCGCTGCCCGTGGCCACCGCGCATCCCGGCACAATGGTCGCGCTGACTTTGAAGGATTGTGATGTCACCGCACTGGCCGTGGGCACCATTAGCAATCCGACGATCAGCGCAAAAATAGGCTGCACGTGTCCCTCTGCGCGTTTGCGCAGACCTGTAATAAATGCCTTCATGGCGGTGCAGGACTAATAGGTCACGCTGACGTTTATCGTGTCGGTGTAGGTTCCCGGTACGACCGTTACGCTGTTACCGCCGCCGGTAATACGCCCGTAGAGAGTGTAACTATCGACACCTCCCGCCGTTGAAGCGATCGGCAATGCGGCGTTATTAGCAACCACGGTGTTAAACCCGCTGTCGCTATACAGGCTGTAAGCCACACCCTGTGCCGCGTTGGCCGTATTGATCAGATAACGCGCAGGGGTTCCCGTCGTGCCGACAACGGTACCGGGGGCTGTGGAGTTGGTATTGCCGGTGATCGCCACCGTATAGCTGGCTGTGGTGCATTGAATGGTGAAGGTGTTTCCGCCGCTGGCGCCGCTTAACTGCGTGGTCAGGGTGGAAAATGTTGCGGGATGGGTACCGAAATCAAGCGTCCCGAAGTTAATGCCGTTTTGCGTGGGCGATCCGTTTATCAGACAACCGTTTGTCAGCGTCAGCGTCGCGCCGATGGTGCCGCTGCTGGTGACGGCCAACGCCTGATGGGCCGTTGTCGCAGCCAGTAAGGTGCCTGTGCAGATCAAAAGGAGTTTTCTTTTCATTTACCACCCTCCAGAAGACGTCTCCGTTCCCTTGCTACATTTTATTTTTGTCGTTCAAGCTGTTAGCCCCGCTTAAGGTTCCTCTGAGGGGGTTATTGAGAATTTAGTTTACGGATATCGCTTCGACCACCTGCCCCAGGACATCTAAGGCACATGTCTTATTGACTGAGTATTTTTATAAATAACAGATAGTTAAATTAATTCAGTCAGAGATTTTATTTTATCCAGAGAGAATATATCCATTAAAATGTGATCACGATCACAATATATCGTCAGCGCATTAACAACAAAATTAATAAAACTTAAAAAGGAGTTGTATCCCCCTACACTTTGCGTCAATTTATGTGCCGAATAATTTACCGCGTCGTAATAAAAAATTTATATGTATCGACGCGGACGACAACCGAAGCGCATAGAGGGTCTTTTTTCGTGGCAAGTGCAAACAAACTCACACTCTTCATCGTGATATTCATGCTGGCGGGTATTCTTTCAGGGGCAGCAATTCATGAGTATGCATCTGCGGATGCCATCAAAGCCTGGTCGGATAATATTACCCTTCTGACCGATATTTTCCTGCGTCTGATCAAAATGGTCATTGCACCACTGGTCTTCAGCACGCTCACCGTCGGCATTATGAAGCTGGGCGAAACCTCCACCATTGGCCGCGTGGGTGGCAAAGCGATGGTGTGGTTTATCAGCTCATCCGTGCTCTCTATTCTGGTAGGACTGTTTATTGTCACCCTGGAGCATCCGGGAAGCGGACTTAACCTGACGGTCCCAACCGAGGCGGTCGATACCGGTCTGGCCGTTGGGGGCATGACGCTGAAAGCGTTCCTGTCTCACACCATTCCAACCAGTATCGCAGGGGCGATGTCGAACAATGAAATCCTGCAGATTGTGGTGTTCTCGATGTTCTTTGGCATCGGTGGCGCGTCGCTGGGGCAGAAATTCAACGCACCGCTGGTAGCCGCGCTGGATGTGGTTTCCCATATCATGCTGAAGGTAACGGGTTACGTGATGTACGTTGCCCCGCTGGCCATTTTCGCGGCGATTTCGTCCGTGATTGCCACTCAGGGTCTTGGCATTCTGTTGAACTATGCCTCCTTTATTGGCGGCTACTATGTTGCCATTCTTATCACCTGCATGGTGCTGCTGGCCGTGGGTTACATGGTGTTGAAAAAAGAGGTGTTTCGCCTGGTCAGCATGCTGAAAGACCCGGTACTGGTGGCGTTTACCACCAGCAGTTCGGAAGCCGCTTATCCAAAAACGCTGGAGCAGCTGGAGCGTTTTGGCTGTTCGCGCAACATTGCCTCTTTCGTGCTGCCGATTGGCTACTCCTTCAACCTGGTGGGTTCGATGGTGTACTGCTCTTTCGCCTCGATGTTTATCGCACAGGCGTACAATATTCACCTGAGCTTCTCTGAAGTGACGGTTTTGATGCTGACCCTCATGCTGGCCTCAAAAGGGATTGCGGGCGTACCGCGCTCCTCGCTGGTGGTACTGGCGGCGACGATCCCGAGCTTTAACATTCCGGTGGCCGGCATTCTGCTGCTGATGGGGATCGACCACTTCCTGGATATGGGCCGCTCTGCAATTAACGTGCTGGGGAACGGGATTGCAACCGCGATGCTGTCGCAGAATGAAGGTGCGCGGGAAGCTGAAGCGGAAGCTGAGCTGGTAAAGCAGGAAGCGTAAGGGTATGAAAAAGCCGGGTGGCGCTGACGCTTACCCGGCTTACAAATAACTCGAACACGTAGGCCGGGTAAGCGTCAGCGCCACCCGGCTTTGTTTTATGCTACGTGGCTCGCCGCGATATCCAGCAGCGCCATCTCATCGCTGTTCAGCAGCTTCTCAATGTTCACCAGAATCAGCATACGCTCGCCGAGCGCGCCCAGACCGGTCAGGTATTCGGTCGACAGCGTGACCGCAAACTCCGGCGCAGGACGGATTTGGTCAGAGGTCAGAGAAAGCACGTCAGAGACGCCATCCACCACAATACCCACCACGCGCTGACCCAGGTTGAGGACAATCACCACGGTGTTCTCGTTGTAGTCAACGTCGCCCTGGCTGAACTTCACGCGCAGATCAACGATAGGGACAATAACGCCACGCAGGTTGGTGACACCTTTAATAAAAGCAGGCGTATTAGCGATGCGGGTAACCTGATCATAACCACGGATTTCCTGCACTTTCAGGATATCGATGCCGTACTCTTCATCGCCTAAAGTGAATACCAGGAATTCCTGCCCTGATGGCTCGCCCGCCAGCTTCGTTACATTACTCATACCGGTCATGTTTTTACCTTCTACTTAATCAGGCGGCTGTGTACGCCACACGTTGTTCACGATTTAATCCCTGAAGCGCCGACACGTCGACGATCAGCGCCACGCTACCATCACCCAGAATGGTGGCGGCCGAAATACCCGGCACTTTGCGGTAGTTGCTTTCGAGGTTCTTCACCACCACCTGGTGCTGGCCAATCAGCTGATCAACCAGCAGCGCGTAGCGGCGGCCCGCACTTTGCAGGATCACAACGATACCCTGCGTGGCCTCTGTCTTCGCCCCGTCCACCTCGAACACTTTCCACAGTTCCACCAGCGGCAGGTACTCACCGCGCACTTCAAGAACGCGCTCGCCGCCCGCCAGCGGATGCAGATCTTCCTCACGCGGCTGCAGGGATTCCATCACGGCGTTCAGCGGCAGGATAAAGACTTCGTCCGCCACTTTCACAGACATGCCGTCCAGAATCGCCAGCGTCAGCGGCAACAGGATACGAATGGTCGTGCCGGAACCCTGTTTAGATTTGATTTCAACATGGCCGCCCATCTCCTGGATGTTACGTTTCACCACGTCCATGCCCACGCCGCGCCCGGATACGTCTGTCACCTGTTCGGCAGTTGAGAAGCCCGGCGCGAAAATCAGCATGCCCACTTCTTCGTCGGTCATGTTTTCATTGACCGCCATCCCCTGCGACATTGCTTTCGCCAGGATACGCTCACGGTTCAGACCTGCACCGTCATCCGTCACTTCGATGCAGATGTTCCCGCCCTGATGTTCCGCGGACAGGATCAGATTCCCGACCGGGGATTTTCCGGCGGCAATGCGGTTTTCCGGCAGTTCGATACCGTGGTCGAGACTGTTACGCACCAGGTGCGTTAACGGGTCAATGATGCGCTCGATCAGGCTTTTATCCAGTTCGGTTGAGCTGCCCATCAGGGTCAGTTCAATCTGTTTATTCAGCTTGCTGGCGAGATCGCGGACCAGACGCGGGAAGCGGCTGAAGACATATTCCATCGGCATCATACGGATGGACATGACCGATTCCTGCAGGTCGCGGGCATTACGCTGCAATTGACCCATGCTGGTAATCAGATCGCCATGGGTGACCGGGTCCAGTTCGTTAGAACGCTGGGCCAACATCGACTGCGTGATGACCAGTTCACCCACCAGGTTAATCAGCTGGTCAACCTTCTCAACGGCAACGCGGATGCTGGTAGACTCGCTGGAGCGCGCGGCGGGTTTTTCGCCACGGCCTGGCGCGGCTGCCTCTTTTGGTACCGCTTTTAACGCCGGAGCCGCAGGCGCAACGGCCGATGCCGCAGCCTGAGCGACCACAGCCACCTCTTCTTCTGTCGCCGGGGCGTCAACCGCGGCGGTTTCAGTTTCAAAGGCAATCTGGTCGGCTTCAATCACAAAGCACAGCACCGCCACGATATCGTCCTGACCAATACCGCCATCAAGCGTCGCCGCAAGGCTGTCTTTACCTTTTACCACGTTGCTTAATGTCGCCAGGTTACCCAGCTCGTCTTCCAGCAGGTTAACTTCACTCTCTTTCAGGCGTGACAGTACAACGCGCAATTTGCCCGCCTGTGCTTCGGCAGGGGCAGACTCCTGCCCGGCAACCGCATCGACAACGCTCAGTTTTGCGGCCGGAACCACGGCTGCAGCAACCTCACCTTTTGCTTCCAGCGCGAGCTGGCGCAGCGCATTGCAGATGTATTCGAAGCTGGCGGCATCAGGCTCTGCCGAGCTTTTATAGGCGTCGAGCTGTTCCTGCATAATATCTTTGGTTTCCAAAAACAGGTTGATAATGTCGGTATTGAGCTGCATCTCACCGCGTCGTGCTTCATCAAGCAGGTTTTCCATTAAATGGGTTGTTTCCTGCAGGATGGTAAATCCAAATGTTCCGGCTCCGCCCTTAATGGAATGCGCCGCACGGAAGATGGCATTGAGCTGCTCGGAGTCCGGTGCTTCGGGCACCAAATCGAGTAAGTGTTGCTCCATATCGGCCAACAATTCGTCGGCTTCATCAAAGAATGTCTGGTAAAAATCGCTAATATCCATGCTCACGCTATCACCTCGGATTGGCTGGTGGCGATGTTGGAACGGCAGCCGAAGGAACGGCCCCAGGCTGTTTTAAATCGTCCAGTGACTCATTCTGACTTTCGGCGTTTTCATGCAGGATGGCCTGCTCCGCCTGCTGGTTCAGCACTAAAAGACTGATACGACGGTTGATGGCGTCATCCGGCCCGCGGTCGGAGAGGCGCATGGTTGCTGCCATGCCGACCACGCGCAGTACCTTGCCATCATCAAGCCCACCTACCACCAGCTCGCGACGCGAGGCGTTGGCACGATCGGCAGAAAGCTCCCAGTTGCTGTATCCCTTTTCCCCACTGGCGTACGGGAAATCATCCGTGTGTCCTGACAGGCTGACCCGGTTAGGAATGCCGTTCAGCACCGGGGCAATGGCGCGCAGAATATCGCGCATGTACGGTTCAACTTCCGCGCTCCCGGTTTTAAACATCGGGCGGTTCTGGCTATCAATAATCTGAATGCGTAACCCTTCCTGCACCAGATCGATTTTCAGATGCGGGCGCAATGCGCGCAGCTTAGGATCGGCTTCAATCAGCTGATCGAGATCGCCACGCAGTTTCTTCAGGCGCGCCTGCTCCATCTTTCTTTTCAGCTCGTCGATGTTCGGCTCTTTTTTCACCTCACCCTTCTGCTGGGTGTAATCATCGCCCCCGCCGGGGATCGGGCTTTCACTGTTAGAGATACGCGGTCCACCGGCCACCGCCGTCGCCAGCGGCGTTCGGAAATATTCGGCAATCTGGATCAGTTCTTTTGGGCTGGAGATAGAGATCAGCCACATCACCAGAAAGAACGCCATCATTGCGGTCATAAAGTCGGCGTACGCAATTTTCCACGAGCCGTGTGCGCCATGCCCGCCGCCCTTGTGCTTGCGTTTTTTTACGATGACGATCGGATGGGACTGGTTTTTCATGCGTCCTCAGTTGTCGTCTGTTGGTTTGGGTTTTTCACCGCACGCACGTGTTCTTCGAGCTCGATAAACGACGGACGCTCGCTGGAATAAAGCGTTTTACGGCCAAACTCAACCGCGATCGGTGGCGCGTAACCGTTGAGGTTAGAGAGCAGCGTGATCTTCACGCACTGCATCATTTTGGTGGTTTCCGCGCTCTTCTGGCGCAGAACGCTTGCCAGCGGAGAGATGAAGCCGTACGCCAGCAAAATACCGAGGAAGGTTCCCACCATCGCATGGGCAATCAGCGCACCCAGCTCGGCTGCCGGACGGTCTGCCGAGGCCAGGGCGTGGACAACGCCCATCACCGCGGCAACGATACCGAATGCCGGAAGGGAATCGCCCACCAGCGCCAGGCTGTTGGCCGGCACTTCAGATTCGCTTTCGTGGGTTTCGATCTCTTCGTCCATCAGCGCTTCGATTTCGAAGGTGTTCATGTTGCCGCTGATGATGAGTCGCAGATAATCGACGATGAAATCCAGCATCATGGCGTCAGCAAGAATGCGCGGATAGCTGGCAAAAATTTCGCTCTCTTTTGGGTTTTCGATATCCCGTTCAAGAGAGAACATCCCCTGCTGACGCGACTTCGCCATCAGGCGATAGAGCAGTGCCAGCAGATCCATATACATGCTTTTGGTGTATTTCGAACGACGGAACAGCAATGGAATAGCTTTCAGCGTCCCCTTGATCGATTTACCGTTGTTACCAACGATAAAAGCCCCTACCCCTGCACCGCCGATGATAATAAGTTCAGCCGGTTGATAGAGTGCTCCAAGGTGCCCGCCGGTCATCATATAACCGCCGAAAACTGTACCGAGAACTACCAGGTAACCTAATAAGATAAGCACGACATCATCCTTCCGCTAGTGACTATGGCAAGGACGTCCAGCTCGCAGCGTTTACCGTTTGCGGGGTAAAAAAAAGCAGCGGTAATTGCTTACCGCTGCTGGAATCTTGCCCACACGTTCGGGTTAAACAGCTTGTTCGATCTGTTCATCCAGCAGTTGTGGAATAATATCGGCAGCATCCCGGGAAAGTTTACGTCTTTTTACTGCGCGGGATGGAGGCTGACATAAACTACAGGCGAAGCTGCCTGCAGGCTGGTGAGCATGGGTAATGAAATTGCCATCGCAGCAATTGCAGCGCGACAGTTCAAGCATTCCGCTCTCAACAAAACGCACCAGCGTCCATGCGCGGGTCAGCGCCAGCAGAGGACCTTCGTCCTGCTGTGGGCATTGTTCAAGGTAAAGTTTGTACGCTTTGATCACGGCATCAACGCCGCTACACAAACCGGTTTTGAGAAGATACTGCCAGGCATTACAGAACATGGAAGCGTGAATATTCTGCTCCCACGTCATAAACCAGTCGGTAGAAAACGGCAGCATGCCTTTCGGCGGGGGACTACCACGTAACTCTTTGTACAGTTTGATGAGGCGACCACGGCTCAACTGAGTCTCGCTTTCCAGCATTTGTAAACGAGCACCCAGTGTAATCAGCTCCATGGCCAGCTGTATGTCACGCGCTTCCTGAACAATGCTTTTCTCGCTCATTGCTAGGCCCTTTTCTTACGGGCTGCGTCATCAGGCTGGCTGATTTCGTTAAGCAAGCGAGTGGAGAGAAGAATACCGGTATGGATCTGTTGAAGATCGTCAACACGGGACTCCTGCGTCAGACGCGTTATTGTCTGCGAATCATCGAAACGGAACTGGCAAACCAGTTGATTCGTTTCAGCCAGTTTAACCATCTGCGGGAGGGTTAAACCGCCCAGCATGGTTGCCATCTCTTCGTTAATACCCAGACGAAACATCGCGGACGCCTTGTCCTGACTAATCAAACGCTGCGCGAGCAGTAAATACGACAAATTGATGTCATAGATATGTTTTAGCAACTCGGATGTATGCATTGTTCCCATCCCGAATAACCAACTATTATTTTTATGCGGAAAGACCGCACCCCGTGATGTCGCCGGGAAATCACCCGGTATAAAAAAGAAAAGGCTAAATGCATAGTTGAATTTAGGTTTGTATTCACTGAAACGTGTAAGAGATGAAACGCGAACGCGTCTCTTACATGATTTATCATTTCTTACAAATAACTAAGATTTTTCCTAATTCGACGCAAACTCTACTCGTCAGTTTTGACACATACAATCCAACCACCCTCAAATTTAAAAAAAATGTGATCCACGTCACACAATTTAAGTGAATATGACCCATAAATCCATCAGTATGACTTGTAATTTGTTCATTTTTTAACCTGTCAGCACTGTTTTGTATTCTTAATTGACGAATACTCATGCAGAAGGGTGATCCGAACTGGCATGCATCGTGCTTTTCCTGCTGTAAGCGCCGCGCGGAAACATTCACATCAAACACCTCTCCCGGAAACATTTTTCTTACCGTGAAAAAACATATAGTTATGCAGGTAGCACAAAAAAACTGTTTCAGTTCGTGATCATTCGAAATGGTTTTGTAACATACCTAAACGATTCAACAGTGAAAGCGGGAATTTGTGTGATTTACGTTAAGTTGTTAATTTTTTTCATTTAGGCGCATTTTTCAGTTATTCTTCTTATAAGAATAATTAATGAATAATTATGATAAGCTTCACACTAATGTCGTAATCCGCTCTTGCAGATCCAGGCAATTCGCGGTAATGGTGATCAAACGCTGTCTGTCAGACACCAAAGGAGTGCGCCATGAGTTACTCCCATATTCTTGTTTCTGTTGCAGTTTCTCCCGAAAGCCATCAACTCGTCGCACGGGCAGTCTTCATTGCCAGGCCCCACAATGCCCGTATCAGCCTCATCACTCTCGCGGCAGAACCCGAGATGTATAATCAGCTGGCCGCCCCGATGCTGGAGGATATTCGTGAGGTTCTTCAGGAGGAAACACAGCAATTTCTGCGAGAGTTAGTTGAAAAGGCACAATATCCTGTTTATGAAACCGTTATTGCGACGGGGGAACTTAACGCCCATATTCTCGATATGTGTCGTAAACACCATATTGATTTGGTGATATGCGGAAATCATAACCACAGCTTTATATCGCGCGCAGCCTGTGCGGCGAAATCGATTGTCGCGTCAAGCCAGGTTGATGTGCTATTAGTGCCGCTTGGGGGGCATTAACCCCCCAGTGGCAAATCAGGCTAGTTTAGGAAAGGTCGCGATCTTTTTTTGTAGATCGCCTTCATGACTTTGTGGGGCGATATTACGGAGATCCTGAATAAAGCGCGCCTGCCAGTGATTAATATCGTTCTTACGGATCGTCTCCATCATTTCAGCATGACGGGAAATACGCTCCGTGAGCGGCATCGTCAGGGCACGATTCAGCGCGTTTGCCACGTCATCCCTATCGTAAGGGTTAACGATAAGCGCCGACGTGAGTTCATTCGCCGCACCGGCAAACTGGGAAAGCACCAGGACGCCCGGGTCAGCAGGATCCTGGGCCGCCACATACTCTTTCGCGACCAGGTTCATCCCATCACGCAACGGCGTGACCAGGCCCACATCCGCATAGCGGAAGACCTTCATCAGGATCTTACGGTCAAAATGCTGATTCAGGTAAAAGAGCGGCGTCCAGCCCAGCTGGCCATAACGGCCATTAATGCGCCCTGCTTCGGTCTCCAGCTGATGGCGAATATCCTGGTAGGCCTGAACCTCACCGCGCGACGTCGGCGCTATCTGGGTATAGCGAATCTTACCGTGATGCTGCGGGTATTTATCCAGCAGCGTCTCATACGCCTGGAAGCGTTCCGGCAGCCCTTTGGAATAGTCAAGACGCTCTACCGAGAAGATATTTTTCACGTGCTTGAGTTCATTCTTAAGCTGCGCCAGTTTCGGCGGCAGCGGGCCGGAAGCCTGTTCCGCGATTTCGTCAGGCTCAATCCCTATCGGATACACTTCGGTGTGGAAGGTTTTCCCCCACGCCGTATGGGTTTTCCCGCCTTTGGTCACCAGACGCGCTTTTCCTGACACGGAGTCGAGGAACGCGAGGCGGTCATTCTCGGTCTGGAAGCCCAGTAAATCGTAATCACACAGCGCCTCCAGCAGCGCTTCGTGCGGCGGCAGTGCGGTAAAGATTTCCGGCGTCGGGAACGGGATGTGCAGGAAGAAGCCAATCCGGTTATTTACGCCCCTTTTTCGCAGCTCTCTGGCGAAGGGCAGCAGGTGATAATCGTGGATCCATAAAATATCGTCTTCCTCGATTAAAGGCAGCAGTTTATCTGCCAGCAACGCATTCACGCGTGAGTAGCCTTCAAACGATTCCCGCTGGAATTTGACCAGGTCAAGACGATAGTGAAATGCGGGCCACAGAACGGCATTAGAGAACTGCGAGTAATACTCGTCATAGTCTTTCTCTTTCAGCGCAAAAGAAGCCCAGGTAATATTTCCGCGCGTCACTTTTTTGAGCGGTTTTTCTTCTTCACTGATTTCACCACTCCAGCCAAACCACAGCCCACCAGCAGCTTTTAAGGCACCTAACACCCCTACCGCCAGGCCACCCGCGCTGGCTTTTTTATCATCCGGCGGTGCAATTCGGTTAGAGACGACGACTAAGCGACCCATAATGGTTTCCCCCTTTGTTTTGCGCTATTTGTTGTTGTTGCTGGTTAGCGATGTCAGATATCCACTTCCAGACGCTGGCGACATCCGCCAGCCGCCATTCGGCGACAGTGTCACCAGGCCCCACCTTGACGGCTATCCCTCCGGCCTGATTCACCACACGAAACCCGGCCTCGTCGGTCAGGTCATCCCCAATGAAAACGGGCGTCCGCCCTTTGAAAGGCGGTGTCGCCATAAATGCGGCAATGGCCGCGCCTTTATTAATCCCTTTCGGTTTTAACTCCACCACGCACTTGCCGGGCTGCAATGCCAGCTGTGGATGCGCATCCGCCACCGACTGAGCCAGTGCAAGCACGGCCTCTTCATGCTGCGGTGCCTGACGATAATGCAGGGCAAAAGCCATACCTTTGGCTTCCAGCTCGGTGCCAGGCAGCGCTTCCAGCGCAGCAGAAAGCTGCTTCTGCAGCGTTTGCGTGAGTGCGGCGGGGAGTGAAACGATATGCGTGTGATCATGGATGTCGCGGCGCTCCGCTCCGTGTACACCGGCCAGCGGAAAGTGGTAAGGACTGGCGAGCATATCCAGCTCGGCCATTGAGCGCCCTGATATCAATGCCAGTGCTCCCTCATTCATAAGCGAGAGCTGATGCAAATCCTGTAATACCGCATCCGGAATAGACACCTGATCGGGGTGCGGCTTTATCCCGGCGAGCGTGCCGTCGAGATCAAAAAAGAAAGCATAATGTCCGGGCAGTACAGGCGGTGCGGTTAACATGTCAGCCACCCTTTTCCTCCTTACGGTTTACTGAGAGGTAAACGCCTTTACCTCTTTCATAGCCATGTAAGTATAGACAGTGTGACGTCGCTCGCCATTTGACAACCGCCCCGCCAGTTTTACTGGCGGGGCGGTTAAGGGGTCAACTAAGGTTATAAGTTGAGCAATAAAAGGCGGGAAAAAGGGTTACACGGTACGCTTCGCTTTTTGCTTGTAACGGTCGAAAATCACGGCTGCGAGCAGGATCAGGCCGCGAACCACATACTGAGAGAACGGCGAAATATTCAGCAGGTTCATGGCGTTCTCTACCGTCCCTAAAATCAGGATACCGGCCACCACATATGAGATTTTTCCGATGCCGCCCTTGAGGGAAACGCCCCCTAACACGCAGGCCGAAATGACGATCAGCTCATAACCGATAGAGGTCATGGGCTGGCCGCTGGTCATACGCGAAGCCAGAATAATCCCCGCGGCGGCAGAAACCAGCCCTGAGAGCACAAAGATAATAATCTTGGTTCGCACAACCGGCACACCCGCCAGACGAGCGGCCTCTTCATTCCCGCCAATCGCCAGCGTGTTACGGCCAAAGGTGGTCCGGTTCAGCAGGAAGCCGAACAGGATCAGGCAGGCCACGGTCAGCCAGATAGGCGCAGGCAGGCCCAGCCAGTTGGCGTAACCCAGCGTAAAGAAGCGCTCGTCTTCAATCCCCACCGCTTTACCGTCGGAGATGATATAGGCCAGCCCGCGGACAATTTGCATCGTCGCGAGCGTGGTGATCAGGGCATTAATCTTCAGGCGAGCGATAACAAAACCGTTCACCAGACCGCTGATGACGCCGAGTAGCAGACCGGCCAGAACGCCAATCCACAGGCTCTCCGTCATGTTGATCACCACGGCCGTCGTGACGCCCGCACAGGCAATCACCGACGCCACCGACAGGTCAAAATCGCCGGAGGCCAGGCAGAACAGCATCCCGCAGGCCACCATCCCGGACATGGAGATGGCCAGCCCCAGCCCCTTCATATTAATGAAGGTGGCAAAATTAGGGACAAAGATGGCACAGGCGAGGAAGAGTGCGGCAAAGACCACCAGCATGCCGTACTGATCCCAGATACGCCCAAAACTTAACGCCGACTTCGACTTCGGCACTCCGGATGTAGTAACAGAGGACATCATTAACTCCTTACTCAGGCGACAGCCTGGCTGACTTTAGGCATGGCGAGGTTCAACGCCTGTTGTTCATTCGCCTGTTCATGAAGTAATTCACCGGCAATTTCGCCTTCACGCATCACCACAATGCGGTCGGCCACGCCAAGCACCTCCGGCAGATCGCTGGAGGCGAAGAGCACCGCCACGCCGCGTTTTGCCAGCTCATAGATCACGTTATAAATCTCGTGCTTTGCCCCCACATCGATACCGCGCGTCGGCTCATCCAGTAAAATGACCTTCATATCCTCTGACAGCCAGCGACCCAAAATGGCCTTCTGCTGGTTTCCGCCTGAAAGATTCATGATCAACTGCTCTGGACCCGGCGTTTTGATATTCAGTGAGCGAATATGGTGGTCGGCGTTGCTCGACTCCCAGCTATCGTTTATCAGGCAACCTGCGCGAATAAACTTGCGGCGGGCGGAAATGTTGATGTTGTCGCGCACCGAATGCACCGGAATAATGCCCTCGGCTTTACGGTCTTCCGGGCAGAGCATCATCCCCGCTTTTATCGCGTGGGCCGGTTTCAGGATATCTACCCGCTCACCGTCAATGGAGACCTGCCCATCGGTAATGCGGGTACCGCCGAACAGGCCTTTCATTAATTCACTGCGCCCCGCGCCCACCAGACCAAACAGCCCGACGATTTCGCCGCTGCGTACAGATAATGAAACCGGCGCACGCACGCCCGGCGCCTTGACGTTATCCAGACGCAGGCGTTCAGGCCCGTATGCCCGCGGCTGCCAGTGATAAATATCACCCAGCTCGCGCCCGACCATCGCCTGAACTAGCTGGTCATGGTTAACCTGCTCCATGTCGGTAAAGGTGCGCACATAGCGGCCATCTTTAAATACGGTAATAGCATCGCTCAGGGCAAAGATCTCTTCCATACGATGCGAAACATACAAAATCGTACGGCCTTCCTGACGCAGCTCGCGGATCACGCGGAACAGATTGTCGATTTCACGCGCAGAGAGCGAACTGGTGGGCTCATCAAAGGCAATAACTCTGGCGTTACGCGCCAGCGCCTTAGCAATTTCAACCATCTGCCACTGGCCGATGGAGAGATATTTCAGCGGGGTCTGAGGATCGACATCCAGACCCAGGTGTTTGAGCTGCAGCCCCGCTTCATAATTAAGTAGCGAACGATTCACCACGCCGCCTTTGTGCGGGAGCTGGCCTAAATAGATATTTTCCGCCACGGTCATCTCAGGGATGAGGTGCAGCTCCTGATAGATAATGGCAACCCCGGCATTGAGTGCCGCCGTGGTATCGGCAAAGGTCACCTCTTCGCCGCGAATAGCCAGCGTGCCGGTTGTTGGCGCGTAGTTGCCGCTGAGAATTTTTAACAGCGTGGATTTTCCCGCACCGTTTTCCCCCATCAGGGCGTGAACCTGGCCGGCATAGCAGTCGAAGCTGATATCGGTCAGCGCGTTAACACCGGGGAAGGTTTTCCCGATGCCGCGAAAAGAGAGATACGGATCAGACTGTCGCATAACGTCTCCGTGATTCCTGTAGTGTGTACGTCTGGCCCCTCACGATGCGTGAGGGGCACAATCACAGCGTATTACTTACCGCCCAGTCCTTTTTTCGCCAGCTCCTCTTTGAAGTTGTCGCGGGTAATCAGCACCACGTCGGTCACTTCGGTAAATTTCGGCGGCTCAGCCCCTTTGGTTACCCAGTTGTAGAGCATCTCGCTAGATTTGTAGCCGTGAACGTCCGGGCTTGGCAGCAGAGAGCCGTAGAAACCGGTAGCCTGCGCTTTGGACAGCTCGCTGACGGCGTCAACGCCGTTGATGCCAATCCCGATCACGTCAGCCGCTTTGAAGCCCTGGCCTTCCGTCGCGCGTACTCCGCCCAGCACGGTGTTGTCGTTCATGCCGACCACCAGCCAGTGTTTCACCTCCGGATGCTGAACCAGCATGGAGTTCGCGGCATCGAAAGCACCCGGGATATCGTTGGATTTGGTGGGGACTTTGTAGATCTGTTTTTCCGGGAAGCCGGCCGCTTTCAGCGCGTCCATTGAACCGGAAGTACGGCGGCGAGCCGTGTCCAGCTCATCCGCAGTGATGGCCATCACTGCGGTCTCTTTGACATCCCAGCCACGCTTTTGCATCTCTTTATAAAGTTCCTGACCCTGACGTTCGCCGATTTTGGTCGCCGCCATCATCACCAGCGGAACGCTGTCCATGGGCTTGCCTTTGGCGTTAACGAACTGATCGTCAACGGCAATGACTTTCATATCGTAACCGCGGGCTTTCGCCGCGATTGCCGAACCGAGCTTTGGATCCGGAGTACAGATAACGAAACCTTTCGCGCCGCTGGCTGCCAGGCTGTCAATGGCGTTCAGGGTTTTCTCACCGTCAGGCACGGCGATTTTAATCACTTCAAAACCTAAATCTTTCCCGGCTTTATCGGCGAATTTCCACTCAGTCTGGAACCAGGGTTCTTCGGGCTGTTTTACCAAAAAACCGAGTTTTAAATTCTCAGCGATAGCGGATTGTGACATAACGGCAGCCAGACCGATGGCCGCCAGCGCTTTAGTAAATTTGTGCATGGTAAACTCCAGCTTTAGCATTCTTTTCTGTAGGGAATATTTGCGTGCTTCTTATTTAATCGGACTTAAAACAAGGCATTAGCGCTTACCTCGTCATAAGCGTTATTGCTGGTGATAGTTTTAGCGGGAAATTAATCATCCATAAGAGAGCCCCATCACACCGCAGAATTACAGTAATTGCGTACATAAATTCAGCGGAAAATGACATAAAAAAGGCAGGATTTGTCGGACAAATGAAAGAGGGTTGAGCAGGATTATCCATAAGATTAGCTAAGATATCCCTGATGCCCGGCTACGCACGAAAGGACTCCCGATGTTAAAAAGGATGCAGCATGTTTTTCATCAAAAATGTACCACGCCCTGAAGATTCGTTATTCCGCAGAATTTGATTTAGCGCAATTTAATTAATGCATCATATATTCGAAATAATTAATCCGTATTTCTTGTTTTTACGGAGCATTACTCCAACTTAATATCCTCCAAAGAGTAACAGTATATCTCTTCATTAAAAAACATTAATTATCAATCAATTAATGTATAGTTATTCGATGGCGAGCTAATTGTATTTCTGTACTATATTAAAGTTTGTAATGTATGGTAAATACAGCCCAATTAAGAGTTTTCTTAGACCACAGACAAGGGTATGCTTATTTATATCGAACACAGGAAGTGAATTTCGGTCGCTGCAGAATGCTTATTTCTGCTCTTTTTCTTCGTATTTGCCTGACGCTCAGGTTAAGCAACGGACATCACGTCCCACAGTCAATAAGGATATGAGTATGGCTACCCAAACGATGATGCAAAAACTTAATGCGCAGATGAACCTTGAGTTCTACGCCTCGAATCTGCACCTTCACTTAAGTGCCTGGTGTTCCGAGAAAAGTCTCACGGGGTCTGCCACATTCTTTCGCTCTCAGGCGCAAAGTAACGTCACCCATATGATGCGCGTCTTTAACTTCCTTAAAGCCGCAGGGGCAAATCCTGTCGTTAAAGCCCTTGATGGAATTAATGAAGACTACTCCTCACTGGAAGAACTGTTCCAGAAAACGCTCGAAGAATATGAACAACGCTGCAGCACGCTCAGCAAACTGGCCGATGAAGCCAGAGCGCAGCAGGACATTACCACACTCACGTTCTTACATGACATGGACAAAGAGCAGCAGCAGGACGGCATGCTGCTGAAGACGCTGGCGGATGAAATCCATAATGCGCAGCAGGCAGGTTTATGCCCTGAGCAAACCGATCGTAATCTGCTCGACATCGTGGCCGTGCAGCATCACTGAGTCTTTTGACCTGCTTCCGTTCCGGGGGCAGGTTCCCCTTCTTAGCTCCAACCTTCTGCTTTTGCTGAAATTTAACAAATCAGATCTTGCTCCCAATGATTAACCACACAACGTGTAATGATTTATTTAATTACATAATCATTGTCGAGGGAGCATCATGATCACCATTGAATTTGTTGTCATTCTCCTCTGCCTGCTGACGGGTACACGTTTCGGTGGGATGGGGCTTGGGTTAATAAGCGGTATTGGCCTTTTTATTTTGTGTTTTGTTTTTGGTCTGCAGCCGGGCAAGCCGCCGGTTGACGTCATGTTGACCATTCTCGCGGTGATTGGTTGCGCGGCTACCCTTCAGACTGCGGGCGGCCTCAACGTCATGATGCAGTTTGCCGAACGTCTTCTGCGCAAACACCCGCAACACATCACCCTGCTCGCCCCTTTTACCACCTGGATGCTGACCTTTCTGTGCGGGACCGGGCACGTGGTGTACACCATGTTCCCCATCATTGCGGACATCGCCCTGAAAAAAGGGATCCGCCCGGAACGCCCAATGGCCGTGGCATCGGTGGCATCGCAGATGGCGATTACGGCATCCCCCGTTTCCGTCGCCGTCGTATCGCTGATCTCCATCCTGGCGGCACAGCATGGGATCGGTCACGTATGGGGGATCCTGGAAATACTCGCCGTGTCGGTTCCCGCTTCACTTTTCGGCGTGGCCATTGCAGCCCTGTGGAGCTTACGCCGCGGGAAAGACCTGGCTGACGACGCGGAATTTCAGGAAAAACTGAAAGATCCTAAACAGCGCGAGTTTATCTATGGCGGAACGGAGACGTTAATGAACCAACGTTTCCCAAAACAGGCCTACTGGTCCACGTGGATTTTCTTTGCCGGGATTGCCGTGGTCGTTCTGCTGGGGGCATTTCCTGAACTGCGTCCCGCCTTTGAACTGAAAGGCAAAATGACGGCGCTGTCGATGAATCTTGTCATCCAGATGATGATGTTGATTGCGGGCGCCGTGATGCTGATGGCCTGCAAAGTGAATGCGTCCGCGATCTCTAACGGCGCGGTGTTCAAGGCAGGTATGGTCGCGATCTTCTCGGTGTTCGGCGTAGCGTGGATGAGCGATACCTTCTTCCAGGCGCATCTCGACGAGCTAAAACTGGCGCTGGAAGGCGTGGTGAAAAGCCACCCGTGGACCTATGCGATTGTGCTGTTTCTGGTGTCAAAACTGGTGAACAGCCAGGCGGCTGCGCTGACGGCCGTTGCGCCTATGGGCCTTATGTTGGGTATCGATCCGAAAATGCTGATCGCCTTTTTCCCGGCCTCATACGGCTATTTTGTCCTGCCAACCTATCCAAGCGATTTGGCCTGCATCGGCTTCGACCGTTCAGGCACCACCCGCATCGGCAAATTTATCATCAACCACAGCTTCATTCTTCCAGGGCTGATTGGGGTAAGCTGCGCGTGCGCGGCGAGCTACCTGCTGGTCCAGACATTCTTTTAGCGGCATCAAAGGGCGACACATACCGTCGCCCATTTCCCCGCTTTAGTGGGACTCACCCTGCGGCGTGAATCGCAGCTCAATCAGCGCGATGGCTTTCTGGATCGCACGAAGCGTAACCGGGTCAGCGGCAGCAGGATGGCTGGCGAAATCGATGTTTTTCAGCTGCGTAGACATCTTCTCGCGCACTTCAACCGGCGCAATCACGTCCAGAACATCAAGGATTTGTTTGATAACCAGCTGGCATGCGACAACGTCAGACACCAGCTCCTGATCGGCGCTCAGGTTTTGTGACATGGGGGCTTTCTCCTTATTTAAAGGCCGCCATAGTAGCAAAATGCAGCCCCTTTCATCTCCCCTTCGTCGTCGGCAGAGACAAAAAAACCTGCCGAAGCAGGTTTTTTTTGTCAGAACATGGCGCCCGGCGGCACGTCTTTGAACGTGCGGCAGTAATTGGCCCACATGCTTTTCAGGATTTTGCGCAGTTTCACGATGAGGCTCCATTAACTTGTTATACAACTTTATTGTCAACGTGCCTATAATATGACCATCATCACAAAAATCAATATTTTTGTGATATACATCACAATTTTCTCAGGGTGTGGCCTGATAGCGTTCATCTCTGACCCGTTGCAAAGAGTGAGGGCAGATTGCCCGGCTATTCCAGGCATTGCAGTGGGCATCTGCGGGTACGATAACGTATTTCCATCCACTCAGAGCGAACCATGAAAAGAGTCATTGTAGCCGGCACGCTCCTGCTGCTCGCAGGATGCAGTATTAACCGCCAGGCTGAAGTCAGTAGCCTCGACGCGCCTAACGGCATCGTCCGCCTCGACTACGGCCAGGCAGTACTGCAAAATGCGTATTCCGATGAGTATGTGAATAACGGCACGGCGGCAAAAGCGTGTCAGAGCATGGGGTACGCCACCGCATCAGCCTATGGTCAGCCCATCAAAACCTGTACCCTGACCAGCGGCGCGTTGTGTCTGAACGAGAGCGTAACTATCCAGTATAAATGTATGGGGTATGCCGTTAACCCTAAGTCAAATAATCCGTGGTATTGATCAAGGCTGCCAGCGTTTGCTGGCGGTTTATTTATTACGAACAAAAACAATTCTCAATAATAAATATAAATATCGCCAATGCGTTTTATTCCCATTCGTATTTTAAATAAAGAAATAAAAATTTTACGTTTTGCAAATAATTAAATAACAAATTATAGTGTCGCTCATTGTGAACCAGAAATAATAACCCGGAGCGCCACCATGCTGAAATCTGAAATGATCGACAAGCTCAACGCACAAATGAACCTTGAGCTTTTTTCGTCTCTCCTCTACCAGCAGATGAGCGCCTGGTGCAGCTACCACAGCTTCGAAGGCGCAGCCGCGTTTCTGCGTCGTCACGCTCAGGAAGAGATGACCCACATGCAACGTCTGTTTGATTATCTGACAGATACGGGCAGCCTGCCGCGCATTGAAACCGTGACATCCCCTTTTGCTGAATATAATTCTCTCGACGAACTGTTCCGTGCCACCTACGAGCACGAGCAGCTGATCACGCAGAAAATTAACGAACTGGTTCATGCCGCTATGACCAGCCAGGATTATCCAACCTTTAATTTCCTGCAGTGGTATGTTGCTGAACAGCACGAAGAAGAGAAGCTGTTTAAATCTGTTCTGGATAAATTAGCTCTGGCGGGTAAATCAGGCGAAGGTCTTTACTTTATTGATAAAGAACTTTCCACTCTTGATACGCAGAATTAATCTCAATGCGGTGCTGGTTTCCGGCACCGCGTTAATTTCTCTTTCCCTCCGCATCAAAACACGCATTTTATTCCCTGTATGCCTTGTTTACGTCATACCTGAACGTCGCCCCACG
This sequence comes from Lelliottia nimipressuralis, assembly GCF_004402045.1. Taxonomy (GTDB): domain Bacteria; phylum Pseudomonadota; class Gammaproteobacteria; order Enterobacterales; family Enterobacteriaceae; genus Enterobacter; species Enterobacter chinensis. The sequence goes on from NZ_SOMG01000030.1 coordinate 1,228,317, forward strand.
TCGGATTGTCGGCAGCGCAATACGTAAACCTTTCATTACACCCCTTGTAACGGTGGTTTGACGAATTATCGCTTTTGCCTTACTCTGCGCCGCAGATTTTGCCGCGATTAAGAGCTGTTGTAGAGGAAAGCGTGAAAAACAGAACCCTGGGAAGTATTTTTATCGTCGCCGGAACGACAATTGGCGCAGGAATGCTGGCAATGCCCCTGGCCGCCGCAGGCGTGGGATTTGGCATGACCCTGCTGCTGCTGGGTACGCTCTGGGCATTGATGTGTTACACCGCCCTGCTGCTGCTTGAGGTTTATCAGCATGTGCCCGCCGACACCGGTCTGGGTTCACTTGCGTCGCGCTACCTGGGACGTTACGGCCAGTGGATCACCGGCTTTAGCATGATGTTCCTGATGTACGCCCTGACCGCCGCCTATATCAGCGGCGCCGGAGAATTGATCGCCTCCAGCGTTAATGACTGGTTCGGCTCAGACATTACCCCTGCAACGGGGGCTATCTTCTTTGCGCTCATCGGCGGCGGTGTGGTCTGCGTGGGGACGTCGCTGGTCGATCTGTTTAACCGTTTTCTGTTTAGCGCCAAAATTCTGTTCCTGATAGTCATGCTGGTCCTGCTGGCACCGCATGTTCACAAGGTCAATCTGCTGACCCTGCCGCTGGAAAAAGGTCTGGCGCTTTCCGCGATCCCGGTCATCTTCACCTCGTTTGGCTTCCACGGCAGCGTGCCGAGCATCGTTAGCTATATGAACGGCGATATTCGCAAGCTGCGCCGCGTCTTTGTCATCGGCAGCGCGATCCCGCTGATCGCCTATATTTTCTGGCAACTGGTGACCCTGGGCAGCATTGATTCCTCAACCTTTATTGGGCTGATGGCACAGCACGCTGGTCTGAACGGTTTTCTGCTGGCACTGCGCGAGGTCGTCACCTCCCCGCACGTTGAGCTGGCGGTACACCTGTTTGCCGACCTGGCGCTGGCGACCTCGTTCCTGGGTGTGGCCCTTGGCCTGTTCGATTACCTGGCCGACCTGTTCCAGCGTCGCAATACCGCCGCAGGGCGTTTACAGACCGGGGCAATCACCTTTCTGCCGCCGCTGGCATTCGCGCTGTTTTATCCACGCGGGTTTGTGATGGCGCTGGGATACGCAGGAGTGGCGCTGTCGGTCCTTGCCCTGCTCCTCCCTTCCCTGCTGGCATGGAAGAGCCGCCAGCAGCATCCGCAGCAGGGGTACCGCGTGGCAGGGGGAAAACCGCTGCTGTGTGTTGTGTTTGCCTGTGGGGTGGTGATTATTCTGGTGCAGGCGTTGATTGCAGCGGGAATGCTGCCGGAAGTGGGTTAAATAAAAAAGGGGCTATCATCAGCCCCTTTTTTTATCAGTGCAAACAGCAGCTCTTAAACTTCTTCCCGCTGCCGCAAGGACACGGATCGTTACGCCCAACTTTCGTGCCATTCACCGTCGGTTTCTTCACTTCCGGCTGCTGCGGGTTGTTAACCCAGTAGTTATACAAGCGCAGCGCCGCAGGCTGAATACGCTCAATGCTGTCTTTATAGTCTTCTTCGGTCAGCGCATCCAGCTGGTCGCTGTTCTCTTCCGTACCGTGAAGCGCAATCACATCGAGATCGGCCTTCAGTTCTTCCGGCAAGGCTGACCAGTCCGTCAGCGCCGCGCCGCGCATGTAGCCGTAGCACCACTCTTCCACAACGGTATAGCTCTCACCGTCCACGTCGTTGTACCCAAACATCGGTTCAAACTGATCCGGATATTCGCTCAGGCGCTCTGCAATATCGTTCATATGCTTAAAGCAGAGATCGATAAAACGGTTCATCTCACGATCGTTTTTCCAGCGTGGAATGTATTTTTCACCACCCCACACCGCCACCAGCCAGGCATCTGGCTCAACGACAACAGGGCCGGAAAGCACTGCGGTGAACATGCCGTCCAGTTCGGACACGTCAATCACGGACGCATCATCATGACCGTAAGACATTAACGTCTCTTCAAGCCACGCCATTTCGCTTTCATTTAATGGGCCTTCAGTCATCGCTGACACTCCTGATAAAAAGGAAACGATCCTAACACATATCTCACGCCTCTCCGGGCTGAAGTTTAGGTCTTTATTGCTGCAAAAACGTGCAAATCGTGACCTTTGCACAACTTATGGGCTTTATTGTTAACGATATGTGATCTCCGCTGTAATTTCTTCTCCTCCCGCAGGGCGGCATAACGCGGCGCTCTATACTCAAACAGGTCACAAGCCCGTCAATGGGTTAACCATTCTGGCAACGTTTTTGCTTACTGTTCTTCGCGCGATGCTGCGCAGGGAAACCTCGCCGTAATATGCAGGATGCCGTCTGTATCTTGTTCGTTTAGTGCATTTTGTTCTTGTTCGTGTTTTGGATTGGCTGCGCCGTCGGGCGTTTGGGTTTACGCCGTGGTGCAAAAACCTCTTTGCTAAGGAACATAATAATGTCGCTGAAATTTATCAGAACTCCTCTTTCTCTCGTGTTGGCCGGCTGCCTGGTGACGGCGTTTTCCGCCAGGGCAGATATTGTGATTGGTGTGGCCGGGCCGTTCACGGGTCCTAATGCCACCTATGGCGATCAGTACTGGCACGGCGCAACGCAGGCCGCTGAAGACATTAACGCCGCGGGCGGCATTAACGGTGAGAAGATCAAACTGGTTCAGGGAGATGACGCCTGCGAGCCTAAGCAGGCCGTGGCCGTCGCCAACCGTTTAGTTGACCAGGATAAAGTCAACGCCGTGGTCGGCCATTTCTGCTCCTCTTCCACAATGCCCGCCTCCGAGGTTTACAGCGATGCGGGGATCATCGCTATTACCCCCGGCTCGACCAACCCGCTGATTACCGAACGCGGCATGAGCGACATGTTCCGCATGTGCGGCCGCGATGACCAGCAGGGCCAGGTTGCCAGCGACTTCATCATCGACAAACTGAAAGCCAAACGCGTGGTGATCATTCACGATAAAGACACCTATGGTCAGGGTCTGGCTGACGCCACCAAAGCGGCGCTGGCAAAACGCGGGGTTCAGGATGTGATGTACGAGGGGCTATCGCGCGGTGAAAAAGACTTTAACGCGCTGGTCACTAAAATTGGCGCACAAAAACCGGACGTGGTGTTCTTCGGCGGGTGTCATCCGGAAGCTGGCCCGCTGGTTCGCCAGATGCGTGAACAGGGCGTACAGGCGAAATTCTTCTCCGGTGACTGTATCGTCAACGAAGAGATGGTAACCGCGGCAGGCGGCCCGCAGTACACCAATGGTATTTACATGACCTTCGGTAAAGATCCGCGCCTGATCCCGGACGGTAAAGCGGTTATCGAGAAATTCCGCGCCGGTAAATTCGAGCCGGAAGGTTACACCCTTTATTCTTATGCTTCCGTACAGGCGATTGCAGCGGCCTTCAAGGCCACCGGCGGCAAGGACTCAGCCAAAGCCAGCGAGTGGCTGAAAGCTAACTCCGTCGACACGGTGATGGGCAAAAAAGCCTGGGACAGCAAAGGCGACCTGAAAGTCTCTGACTATGTGGTTTACCAGTGGGACGACAAAGGAAAATATAAGGAAGTACAGTAACGGGACGGAGTCACGCTCAACGTCGGCGGGCCTGCCTGCCGGCGCGTAATAAACATCAGGCTGCGCGGCTCGCGCAGCCTATAAAACGAGCGCGCTAAAATGAGTACATTCTTCCTGCAACAGTTAATCAATGGCTTAACGCTGGGCTCCGTCTACGGCTTAATCGCCATCGGCTACACCATGGTGTACGGCATTATCGGCATGATTAATTTCGCCCACGGCGAAGTGTATATGATTTCCGCCTATCTCTGCGCCATTGGCCTGGCGCTGCTGTCATTCTTCGGCCTGCAGTCGTTCCCGCTGTTGATCCTTGGGACGCTGGTTTTCACCATTGTGGTGACTGGCGTATACGGCTGGACTATCGAGCGTATTGCCTACAAGCCGCTACGAAACTCCACGCGCCTCGCTCCACTTATCTCCGCCATCGGGATGTCGCTTATCCTGCAAAACTACGCGCAGCTGAGCCAGGGCCCCCGCCAGCAAGGGGTGCCAACCATGCTGGACGGCGTTATTCGTCTGCATCTGGGCGATGGGTTCGTTCAGATAACCTACACCAAAGTGTTTATTCTGCTCGCCTCGTTTGCCGGCATGCTGGTGCTCACCTGGATAATCAACCATACCCGTCTTGGGCGGATGTGCCGTGCGGTGCAGCAGGATCGAAAAATGGCCTCCATTCTGGGCATTAATACCGACCGGATCATTTCGCTGGTCTTTGTCATCGGCGCAGCGATGGCCGGCCTGGCGGGCGTGCTGATCACCATGAATTACGGCACCTTTGATTTCTACGTCGGGTTTGTGATTGGGATTAAAGCCTTTACGGCAGCGGTACTGGGGGGCATCGGTTCCTTGCCCGGCGCGATGCTCGGCGGCCTTATTTTGGGCGTGGCGGAAGCGCAGTTCTCAGGCATGGTGAACTCGGACTATAAAGATGTCTTCTCGTTTGGGCTGCTGGTCATGATCCTGATTTTCCGTCCCCAGGGGCTGCTTGGGCGCCCGATTGTGGCCAAAGTGTGAGGGAGAACGACATGGTATCGCACGCTTTTTCGCTTAAACGCTGCATTCTGGACGCGATTTTTTCGGGGCTGATTGCGCTAATTATCTTCGGCCCCATTGCAGGCGTGGTGCTGGACGGGTACAGCTTTAACTTCGCCGGGCAGCGCCTGGCCTGGATGGTCGGCATTGTGATGCTGGGGCGTTTTCTGCTGAGCGCTTTCTTAGGTACCCCTGCCGGTGCCCGTTTCCAGGCGCGCTTCGAAGCCGATAGCGCAGGCGTGTATGTCCGGCCACCGGAATACAAAAGCCGCATGCGCTGGATTATTCCCCTGGTGATTACCCTCGCGATTTGCTTCCCGTTTGTCGCCACCAAATATGTGCTGACCGTCGCCATCCTCGGGCTGATCTACGTGCTTCTTGGCCTGGGGCTGAACATCGTCGTGGGCCTGGCCGGTCTGCTGGACCTGGGATATGTCGCTTTCTACGCGATTGGCGCTTACGGCCTGGCGCTGGGGTATCAGTATCTCGGGTTAGGCTTCTGGAGCATGCTCCCGCTGGCGGCAATCATGGCGGCCGCCGCCGGTGCCCTGCTCGGTTTCCCGGTGCTGCGCATGCACGGTGACTATCTGGCCATCGTCACCCTCGGCTTCGGGGAGATCATTCGCCTGATACTGAACAACTGGCTGACGTTCACCGGCGGGCCTAACGGCGTGTCGGCCCCTCCCCCGACCTTTTTCGGTCTGGAATTTGGTCGGCGTGCGAAAGAAGGAGGCGTGCCCTTCCACGAGTTCTTCCACCTGACCTACAACCCGAATATGAAATTTATTTTTATCTACACGGTGCTGTTTCTGGTGGTGATGCTGGTGCTCTATATCAAGCACCGCCTAACGCGAATGCCGATTGGGCGGGCGTGGGAAGCCCTGCGTGAAGACGAAATTGCCTGTCGCTCAATGGGGCTGAATCATGTTCTGGTCAAACTGTCGGCCTTTACGCTGGGCGCGTCGACCGCGGGCATTGCCGGAGTTTTCTTCGCGACCTACCAGGGGTTCGTGAACCCGACCTCATTCACGTTCTTTGAATCCGCGCTGATCCTCGCCATCGTCGTGCTGGGCGGCATGGGCTCGACGCTGGGCGTGGTGCTGGCCGCCTTTGTGCTCACGGTCACGCCAGAACTGCTGCGCAGTTTTGCAGAGTACCGCGTCCTGCTGTTTGGCATGCTCATGGTAGTGATGATGATCTGGCGTCCACGCGGTTTGATCCGCATTAATCGCAGCGGGTTTGCCGTGCGTAAGGGCGTCGCACCATGAACGAAACGATATTACGCGTTGAACACCTGATGATGCACTTCGGTGGAATTAAAGCGTTGAACGACGTCAACCTGGACGTTCAGCGCGGGTCAATCACTGCCCTTATTGGACCCAACGGGGCGGGGAAAACCACCGTGTTTAACTGCCTGACGGGCTTCTACAGAGCCTCCGGCGGCAACATTTTATTTAATACCCGCAATAAAACGACCAACGTCATTCAGGTACTCGGACAAAAATTCCAGCCAGGCGACTGGATCCATCCCGCGCAGCTCGGGCAGCGTCTTTTCTACAAAATGTTTGGCGGAACGCACCTGGTCAACCGCGCAGGACTGGCGCGCACGTTTCAAAATATCCGCCTTTTTCGCGAGATGTCAGTCGTGGAAAATCTGCTGGTCGCACAACATATGCGTGTAAACCGCAATCTGCTCGCCGGGATCTTAAATACGCCGGCATACCGTCGGGCGGAAAGCGACGCCCTGGACCGGGCCTTCTACTGGCTGGAAGTGGTGGATCTGGTGGAGTGCGCCAATCGCCTGGCGGGAGAGATGTCGTACGGCCAGCAACGGCGTCTGGAAATTGCGCGAGCAATGTGTACCGGGCCGGAAATGATCTGTCTGGATGAACCCGCCGCCGGGCTGAATCCGGTTGAAACGCATAAGTTGAGCAGCATTATTCGTTTTCTGCGGGATCGCCATGACATCACGGTATTACTGATTGAGCACGATATGGGGATGGTGATGGAGATTTCAGACGACATTATCGTGCTCGACCACGGCGATGTCATTGCCAGGGGAAAACCCGAGCAGATCCAGCATGATGAAAAGGTCATTGCCGCCTACCTGGGCACTGATGAAAGCGAGGTCACCCTATGAGCGAACCGCTGCTGGCATTTCGCGAAGTGGATGTGTTCTACGGCGTCATTCAGGCGCTGAAACAGGTTTCGCTGGAGGTCAATAAAGGTGAAACCGTGGCGCTGATTGGCGCAAACGGCGCAGGTAAATCGACTCTGCTGATGTCCATCTTTGGCCAGCCCCGTATCCGCAACGGGCAGATCCTTTTCAGTGGTGAAGATATCAGCCATAAATCCACCCACTATGTCGCCTCCGGCGGCATTGCGCAGGCACCCGAGGGGCGACGAATCTTTCCCGATATGACCGTTGAAGAGAACCTGCTGATGGGCACCATCCCCATCGGCAGCCAGTTTGCCGCTGACGATATGCAAACCATGTTTGACCTCTTTCCCCGTCTTAAAGAGCGGCGTAAACAGCGCGCAATGACCATGTCCGGCGGGGAACAGCAGATGTTAGCTATCGCCCGGGCACTGATGAGCCGTCCGAAGCTGCTGCTGCTGGATGAACCGAGCCTGGGCTTAGCGCCGATAGTGGTGAAACAGATCTTCCAGACGCTGCGCGAGCTGGCCCGCAACGGGATGACGATTTTTCTGGTGGAGCAGAATGCGCATCACGCGTTGAAGCTGTCTGACCGCGGGTACGTGATGGTTAACGGACAGATCCGGCTGAGCGGCAGCGGTGAGGAACTGCTGGGCAACCAGGAGGTGAGGAAGGCTTATTTGGGTGGGGTGTGATTTGATACGAAAGGAACCATTAAAAATATTTTCATATAAATAACAATGAGATATTCACCAAAGGTATAGCACGCAATGCCTTGAGAAGGTCTGAGTTTGTTGATTTATTAGTCTCTGATAATCACGTCAAACTCACTGAAAAAGGAGCGTTCAGAATGGCTATACCCGCATACCTTTGGCTTAAAGATGACGGTGGCGCAAACATCAAAGGGTCTGTCGATGTTCAATACCGTGAAGGTAGTATTGAAGTTCTTGGATTTGGGCATGGTTTACATCTTCCGACTGATAGCGCAACCGGCAAAATTACAGGTACACGAGTTCACTCCGCATTACATTTTGAAAAAGAATTCGATTCATCAAGCCCCTATCTTTATAAAGCAGTGGCGCACGGACAAACGTTACAATCAGCGGAATTTAAGTGGTACAGGATTAACGACGCTGGGCAGGAAGTTGAATACTTCAATATGTATCTTGAAGGGGTAAAGGTGGTTTCTGTATGCCCCGTCATGCACGATGTGAAAGATCCTACGACTGAAAAGCACAACCATATTGAAAGCATATCTTTGCGTTATGAACGCATAACCTGGAAGCACTGCGACGGAAATATCATATTTACTGATTCGTGGGCAGACAGATGATTCGTTGCTATTTTCATATCAATAACGGGCAACTTTCTTCATTAAGTTGTCCTGGGGTGGGTTTCTTTGCTGCCTACTCAGGCAATAAAGGGAAGCACAGGAACAACCCAGACTCGATCGCAATATCCAAAAGGGGCCCCCTTCCTCCGGGAAAGTACTACATCGTCGCCCGTTCGCGCGGCGGATGGAAAACCAGACTGAATGATTTCTATAAATCCCTGGAAAGTGGTTCAGATCGCAAGTTGTGGTTTGCCCTGTTTCGTGAAGATGATCGGATTGATGATACCTCCTTTATTGGAGATGTTGAGCGCGGAGCATTTCGCCTACATCCCGCAGGCCATAATGGAAACAGCGATGGATGTATTTCAATTGTTTCGTTGTCAGACTACATGATCCTCTGGAGGGCGCTAGTTAAATCCCCACCAGTTATGATCACCGCCCAACTGAAGGCTTTCGGGACGATACAGGTATATTGATGAAACCTCTTTCACGGGTGCTTGTCTGGTTCGCAGAACTCGCAACCCTTTTCATATCTTATTCCGTGCTTTGTTTCTTTTTGCCGGACCTGGAAATATACGATTGGTATGTAAAAAGATATGGCTATGTTTTGGAGGAAGATTTTCTTGATTACTACACGCTGATTCTATTTACCGTTTCGATTATGTTAACGACCATATTGATATGGATAGCAGCGATAGTGCATCAAAACGTTCGGAAAAAACACGTTTAACACCAGACTCAAAAACCATGTTATAGCGATTGTGAGAGAAAAAGGTAAAAGGTCTTCTGGGCTTGCTCAGAAGACTTTTGTGTCAAAGAGAATACTGTCGGCTGATTTGGCCCATTCTGCGAAAGCTCTACTAAGACAACGGCTCACATGCTGGCTGCATCGTCTACGTTAACAGCGTGATGACCAACCAGGAGAGCCTTGATGAGCTCAAAAAGTCGCTGGCTGATACCCGGCGCGGCGGTGCGTTTAAGAACATTCTTCTGCACGCACCTAACGGCGGCAAAGACTCCGTGAAAATCCTATCATTCAGCCAGATATCGGCTAAGGATTAATTTGTAGGATGGGAGTCTTCCTCTTCCTCTCGCAATGACATGCTTGCAGCACACCGGGTGCCACCGAAATTGATGGGCGCCATTCCGGAAGGAGACGGTTCATTCAGTGATATTGAGAAAGTGACTCGCGTGTTCGCCGTCAATGAGCTGACACCCTGCATGGAAGCCATGAAGCATGTTAACGACTGGCTGGGTGAGGAGGTGATTCGCTTCAACCCTTACGCATTGCTTGAATCCACGAAGTGATCTCCTGGCCGCATCGTCATTTCTGGCGGTGTGGTACCACCCGCAGCACCATCATTTCCGGCCATATCGGCCACTCACGAAACACAAATAAATCCCCCCTACCAGACGCAGCCAACGGGCAACTTCTTACGCCAGCGCTGCTCCGTCTCTTCAGGGGTCAGATTCATATCTGTCGCGGCGACTACTGTTGGCCCCCACGTCAACGCACTTTCATCCTCAACAGATGCGCGCATGGCTCGCACGGTACGTTCGAAGGTTTGATCTGAGCTTTCACGACCGTAATTTTTAAGTCGGCTAGTGATTTCTTGTCGTTGTTGACGTGAATATCGTCGCAACTCTTCGATATTCAGCGGAAGTTCTGTCACCGGACTTACTTGGGTAGAATTACTGGCATTCATCGCTGATTTTAACGTTGTAGCACCAGCTGGCACAGATACTTTTGACGGTTGTTTTTCGACCGCGCCTGAACGATTCGTACAGTTATTGACAGAACACCAAGGGGCCGCTGCGCGGCTTTCTAAGGTCAAAATCTCGACCGGCGACGGCTTACGCTTCGGCACAATCTTGTAATCGGTGGTGCGAGTGAAAATGACTGATTCGCTGCCCGTATATGGGTAATAAACGCCAGTAATTTTGGCGACCGTATCACCATAATCATTGCCGTTTTCAGTGAATTCATAGTTTAGGCGAACGCGCAGGCAATCGCGCGCGACAAACGGTCCGCCCTGAGCGTTGGTATATCCCGGCCAGTCTGGTGCATCGGCTGCGGCACGTACCGCTTCCAGCTCCGGATGCAATACCAGCTCACGGTTACCTAACCGGCGCAACTCCCTCCAGGTGGTCACCGGCGCGCCGCCAATCTGCTGAAACTGGCGGATATTCCAGCGTGAAGCCCAGGCGCGTACGCGCTTTGCCATATCCATGACTGGCTGGCCTGACTCAAGATCACGCTCACCATCCATGCCGTAGCCGTCGATATTTTTGGAGATATATTTAGCGATGTAGCCCGTCGCCGAACCAAATTGCTCGTCAATTGGCTTAACGGTAAAGCGGTGGTCCTGTGCTCCCGGCTCCTGCCCGTCTTCTCTCATGGCATGCTTACGGAAAATGGCTGTTGCATACTCCACTTCCTCATGACGGAGGAAAAGCAACAGGTGCCAGTGAGGGGTTCCATCGTGATGAGGCTCGGCAACGCTCAAAGCTTCGTCAGCGGCCAATTCTACATCGTAATAGCGCCCCCCGGGAGCATAATATTGCGAATAGCTGCTTTGCTCGCTATAGCCCCGTATTTATAGAGCGATGAAACTTCAAACCTGATGTCTGTATCAAACTCATGCATAAACTCATTTTTCATAAGGTTAGCAAGCTTATACGCCAGTCTTTTCAGGCGTTTTTTTTCCGTCCACGGCAACATGGGAAAGTAGTTACGCAGCTAGAGAAGGTGCTGGGGCGCATATCTTTGGGGAAGGCATTACACGCTAATCCATTCGACTCGAAGTAAAATGTTCGTGCTGCTGGCTATCTCATCAGCGATAATGAGAATTGAGTGGGTGCCATTGTGAACATACTTAACGCCTAAAAGTAAATGTCACTAAGGGCGAGGAAACAGGTGATTGTCGATCGCGTCTCCAGTAATTGTAACTGGCCGGGGAAATCAGCAGTAAGAAGAAAAAGGTCCTGATAAACAGATTTTGATTCAGCAAAGCAAAACTATAGAAAGCCAGATTACAGCATGGGCAGCATGCCAATCAAATTGTATGAAGGCAAACAATAGGCACAAAAAAACCACCTTTCGGTGGTTTCACGACACTGCTTATTGCTTTGATTATTCTTTGTTTCCCATGGTAGCCGGAGTGGGACTTGAACCCACACAGCGCGAACGCCGAGGGATTTTAAATCCCTTGTGTCTACCGATTCCACCATCCGGCCAGGGAAGAAAGTGGAGGCGCGTTCCGGAGTCGAACCGGACTAGACGGATTTGCAATCCGCTACATAACCGCTTTGCTAACGCGCCGCTAAATCTTTAAAACTGACACCCGCCATTGCGCATGTCTTTAATCTGGAGCGGGAAACGAGACTCGAACTCGCGACCCCGACCTTGGCAAGGTCGTGCTCTACCAACTGAGCTATTCCCGCATGTCATCAAGTTAACTTCTAACCACTTGATTTCATTATCGTCCGGCTTGCTGTGCCGCCGTTCGATGCGTTGCATTCTACTGATATGACGTTATGAGTCAACGTTATTTTTTACATCCCCGGATCGTTTGCTGAAAATTACGGCGAAACGATCACTGATCAAGCAAATCCCCGCGCGCGGCGTTCAGATATTGCAGCATTGACCATAACGTCAGCACTGCCGCCACCCACAGCAGACCAATTCCCGCCCATTCAACCCAGGCGTTTGGACGCCAGAGCATCCAGACCAGCGACGCCATCTGCGCGGTCGTTTTCACTTTACCAATCCAGGAGACCGCCACGCTGCTGCGCTTACCCAGTTCAGCCATCCACTCACGCAGCGCGGAGATGATGATCTCACGGCCAATCATGGTTGCCGCCGGCAGCGTTACCCACCAGGTATGATAGTGCTCGGCCACCAGCACCATCGCGATAGCAACCATTACTTTATCTGCCACCGGATCGAGGAAGGCACCGAAACGGGTGCTTTGATTCCAGCGGCGAGCCAGATAGCCATCAAACCAGTCGGTGACCGCCGCGATCAGAAAGATCAATGCGCAGGCAAAAGGTGCCCAGACGACCGGCAGATAAAACGCCAGTACAAAGAACGGGATGAGTACAACACGAAAAAGAGTGAGCAACGTAGGGATATTATATTGCATAGTGACGGTAACTATTTGTTGTCAGTAAAATTTAGCTCTATGTTGCTACAGAGCCCTCAATGTTTCAACGAGTAGTAGATCTTTTCTGCCAGCCCTTGCGAAATACCCGGCACTTTTGCAATTTCCTCCATGCTGGCGTTGAGTAATCCTTGCAATCCGCCCATATATTTCAGCAGCATCTGGCGACGTTTTGGCCCCACGCCTTCAATTGTTTCCAGGGTACTGGTATTTTTCACCTTCGCCCGTTTTTTACGGTGACCGCTGATGGCATGGTCGTGTGACTCATCGCGAATATGCTGGATGACATGCAGCGCCGGGGAATCCGGCGGCAGGCTGAAGCCCTCACCTTCTGGCTCGAAGAACAATGTCTCCAGACCGGCTTTACGATCGGCCCCTTTTGCGACACCCAGCAGCAGCGGATGGTTTTTATCCCAACTGACGTCAAGCGATTCAAATACCGCTTTCGCCTGGCCGAGCTGCCCTTTCCCACCGTCAATCAGGATCACATCTGGGATCTTGCTCTCTTCAATGGCTTTACCATAGCGACGACGCAGCACCTGATTCATCGCCGCATAGTCATCGCCCGGCGTGATGCCGGTGATGTTATAGCGACGGTACTCGGCGCGCAGTGGGCCATTGGCATCAAACACCACGCAGGAAGCCACCGTCTGTTCACCCATCGTATGGCTGATGTCGAAACACTCCATACGCTTCACTTCCGGCAGCTTCAGCAGCGCCGCCAGGGCCGTTAAGCGCTGATGCACCGTCGAGTGCTGAGACAGTTTCGTCGTGAGCGCCGTCGCCGCGTTGGTCCGCGCCAGCTTCAGATAACGCGCCCTGTCGCCGCGCGGTTTGGTTTGCACATTGACCCGACGACCGGCAAGTTCCGAAAGCGAATCAGCCAGCAGAGTTTTATCGTCGAGACTGAAATCAAGCAGGATCTCAGAAGGCAGCGTGCGCATCTGGCTCCCCTGCAGATAGAACTGGCCGACAAACGTTTCCACCACTTCACCCAGTTCAGTGCCGCCAGGCACTTTCGGGAAATAACTGCGGCTGCCGAGCACTTTGCCCTGGCGAATAAAGAGAACGTGCACGCAGGCCATCCCGGCGTCAAAGGCCACGCCGATGACGTCGAGATCGTCACCGGTATTTGAGACAAACTGTTTCTCAGTGACTCTGCGCACCGCCTGGATTTGGTCGCGGATGCGCGCGGCCTCTTCGAATTCAAGGGCGGCGCTGGCTTTTTCCATCCGTTCGATCAGTTGGGTTAACACCTGATCGTCTTTTCCGGCTAAAAACAGGCGCACATACTCAACCTGCTGCGCATACTCTTCTTCACTCACCAGCCCGGCAACGCAAGGCCCCAGGCAACGCCCAATCTGGTACTGCAGGCACGGGCGCGAGCGGTTACGGTAGACACTGTTTTCACACTGGCGGATCGGGAAGATTTTTTGCAGCAGCGCCAGCGTTTCGCGCACGGCATAGCCGTTAGGAAACGGCCCAAAATATTCACCCTTCGCGTGTTTTGCTCCGCGGTGCATGGCGAGGCGCGGATGGGTGTCGCCGCTCAGAAAGATAAACGGGTAGGATTTATCATCGCGCAACAGCACGTTATAGCGCGGCTGGTAGAGCTTAATATAGTTGTGCTCAAGCAGCAGCGCTTCTGTCTCGGTGTGCGTGACGGTAACATCAATATTCTGAATAAGTGAGACCAGCGCTTCGGTCTTACGGGAGGCAAGGTTGCTGCGAAAATAGCTGGAGAGGCGTTTTTTAAGATCTTTTGCCTTCCCCACATAGATAACCGTACCGCCAGCGTCATACATGCGATAGACGCCAGGCTGGCTGGTTACGGTTTTCAGAAATGCTTTTGAATCGAACACATCACTCACTGACTTAACAACGTCTCCGCATTACACAAACCATGTCGGATGGCCAGATGCGTCAGTTCGACATCACCATGAATGTTCAGTTTACTGAACATGCGATAACGATAGCTGTTCACCGTTTTCGGGCTGAGATTCAGCTGTTCCGAGATCTCATTCACCTTCTGACCTTTGGTGATCATCAGCATAATCTGCAATTCACGCTCGGACAAACTGGCAAACGGTGATTCGGTTTTCTCGGGCTCGATCTGGCTCAGCGCCATCTGCTGAGCAATGTCGGAAGCGATATAGCGCTGTCCGGCAAACACGGAACGGATAGCATTGACGACTTCCTGCGGCGCAGCACCTTTACTCAGGTAACCCGCGGCACCCGCCTGCATCACTTTCGCAGGCAGTGGGTTTTCGGTATGCACCGTCAGCATGATGACTTTCGTATCAACAAAGGTACGCGCGATTTTGCGCGTTGCTTCAAGACCGCCGATACCGGGCATGTTCATATCCATCAGTACCACGTCGGCCGAGTTTGTGCGGCACCATTTTACAGCATCTTCGCCACAGCACGCCTCACCGGCAACTTTAATACCTTTAATATCTTCAAGAATGCGTCGTATCCCTGCGCGCACCAGTTCGTGGTCATCAACAAGAAGGACGTTGATCAAAGGAAATGTCTCCAGAATAGGGATAACGCTACTGAGTGATAATTTGGTTTATATTAACGGTTTTCCTCACAAGATTAAAACGTTAAAAACCCTGCTATTCGATTTCGCTCTCGTTTTTGGAAATTAGGCTGTACAGTCCCTGGAAAGAGAGCCCGTGCATTCAGTGCTATTGCGGCTTTTTTTAAGCATCTGTATTCAAAAAGTTACAAAAAGCCTGCAAGCTTTACCTGCAAAAAAACAGCTCTCAAATTTTTGTAACAATAATTAACGGCAAGCGAACCGGACTTAAACAATTAATAGCCATTAACAGCGGTGCAGTTTACCGGTTCGTTCTGTTTACGCAATTAAACATCCGCGTAAAAGTACGAAAAACAACCGCTGCATTTTTTGCAGCAGCTTGTGGTATACTCCGCCGCCTTGACTTTCGTCGTCGCGTTTTAGCGCCGTTAAATAATGAGGAAAATAAATGAGCACACCTGAATTTGCCACTGCGGAGAATAACCAGGAACTGGCACAGGAAGTAAACTGCCTGAAAGCGCTGCTAACGCTGATGCTGCAGGCGATGGGCCAGGCTGACGCCGGTCGTGTGATCATTAAAATGGAAAAACAAATCGCGGAGATGGAAGACCAGGCTGAATCAGCGGTATTTGCGAACACCGTTAAGCAAATCAAACAAGCCTACCGCCAGTAACAAAAAACGGCTGAATGCAGGGCATTCAGCCGTTCGCTCGTCTGTCACGCAGAACGTATTATCTACTCAGATCAGCCCCGTTGCCGCCGCGTAGCACGCGATCTGCGTCTTGTTTGGCGCGTTGAATTTCTTCTGCATATTTTTCTGATGGAAGTTAACGGTATTCTCTGAGATGGAGAGAATGATCGCTATTTCCGCTGACGTCTTCCCTTCCGCAGTCCATTTCAGAATTTCACGCTCGCGTTTGCTGAATTTCATTTCTGGCGGCATGACCATCTCATCTTCAAAACGCATCAGAGAGGTTAAGGCCATTTGCACCAGCATTTGCAACCGCAATTCTATTTCTTCACTGGCAAACGGTCCTTCCACTACACTAGTACGAGAAACCGACAGGAAGCCAAGCGCATGATTAGGCAGCATCAGACACTGGGTAATTCCCGTGCGTAAACCATGCTCCTGAGCGCTGTGCCATAATTCCTGTGCATCAGCGAATAATGCATCCGTCCAGGGTAAATGACCCTGAATGAAATTCTCCGGTTTTAGAACCGGATCAATAGCAAAATAGTTCGCGGATTGATATTGCGCCATCCACTGCTTTGGGTAAGTGGTGTGCACAGAGATCTTAGGCCGCGTAAATGGCACGGGATGCCGCACGCAGAGTGCGTAATAATCAAATTCAAGCGCCTGCGTTTGTCTCTGTAGTTCCTGATATACCTCGTCGGCACAGGTCAATTCCTGAAACCGGAGGGAGCAATCCCGTCGCCAGGTGAAAAAGTCTGAATCCTTCATACTTACTAAATGAAGCCTCTGAAAAGATAATCATTATTATGGTGAATATAACCTAACACATAAAACTTATTTCTAACTACAAAATATCGGCAATAGCACAATTAACTTTACTATTGATAAGGTTTATCCAAGCCGGGTGGAATAAAAAAACACAGGACAGCGCGAAGAGGGAGAATAATTTGCTCCAGGGTAAATTTCTGGAGCAAATTAGTGCAAAAATGCTACTGCATGAGGAATTTTTCAAGGAACTGACGGGTTCGCGGCTGTTGAGGGTCAGCGAATAAGCGTTTCGCCGGCCCCTGTTCCACGATCCGTCCCTGGTCCATAAAGATGGCCCTGTCAGCTACATCGCGTGCAAAGCTCATTTCATGGGTCACGATCACCATCGTCCGCTTTTCCTGTGCCAGCTGGCGAATAGTGTTCAGCACCTCACCCACCAGTTCCGGATCGAGCGCAGAGGTGGGTTCATCAAAGAGGATCACATCCGGGCGCATCGCCAGCGCGCGCGCTATCGCCACGCGCTGCTGTTGCCCCCCCGACAGGCGGCGCGGATAGCTGGTCTCTTTACCCGCCAGCCCAACTTTAGCGAGCAGTTCGCGCGCGCGCGCCGTCGCGTCCTCTTTCGATTCACCTTTTACGATGACCGGCCCTTCAATAATATTCTCCAGCACCGTACGGTGTGGGAAAAGATTGAAGTTCTGAAAAACGAAGCCAACATGCTGACGCAGGCGGCGGATCAATCCTTTCTGCTGGCTGATGGATTTCGCGGTATCAATCGTTATCTCCCCGACCCGAATGGTGCCGCCCTCCGGCTGTTCAAGCAGGTTAATGCTGCGCAGAAGCGTTGTCTTTCCCGACCCGCTCGGTCCGATAATCGCTACCACTTCGCCCTGCTCAACTTCAAGATCGATCCCGTGGAGCACCGTTTGACCGTGGAATTTTTTCACCAGGTTTTTGACATCGATAGCACTCATTTTGGATCACGCTCCTGGCGGTTAAGCTGGTTTTCGAAGTAGTTTTGCAGGGCAGACAACACCGTCGCCATCACCCAGTAAATCAGCGAGGCGGCCAGATACATGGTGAAGACTTCAAGCGTGCGGGAGGTAATCAGCTGCGCCTGACGGAATAGCTCCGGTACCTGAATCGTTGCCGCCAGGGAGGTATCTTTCACCAGGCTAATGAAGCTGTTGCTGAGCGGCGGAAGCGCTACTCGGGCCGCCTGCGGCAGGATAGCGCGGCGCAGCGTCTGCCAGGGGGTCATACCGATACTGGCCGCCGCTTCCCACTGCCCTTTATCGATAGACGAAATCGCCGCACGCAGAGTTTCTGACGTGTACGCCGCAGTATTGAGCGACAGACCAATCATCGCTGCAGGGATCGGATCCAGCTCAATACCAAACTGTGGCAGGCCGTAGTAGATCATAAAGAGCTGGGCGATGAGCGGCGTACCGCGAAACACGGAGATATAAAAACGCGCCAGCCAGCGTACCGGCAGAATGGGTGACATGCGCATTAAGGCCAGCACAAAGCCCAGCACCAGCCCGAAGAACATCCCGCCAATACTGAGCTGTAATGTAAATACCGCACCTTTCAGCAGAAACGGCAGCGAATCAATAACCAGTTGAATACTTTCTTGCATTATTATTTTTCGACCTGATTTTTAGACATGAGGATGGTAGGCAAACAGCGCAGGCGCCCCGCCGGTATGGACAAATAAAATCGGCCCTTCATCCTTAAAGCGTTTCTGCGCAATGCCATCAATCAGTCCGGCCATCGCTTTACCCGTATAGACCGGGTCGAGCAATATGCCCTCGAGGCGCGCCAGCAGCTTAACCGCTTCCATTCCCTCTTCGTTAGGCGTGCCGTAACCCGGTGCAAAATAGTCATCCCACAGCAGAATATCGGCCTTTGCCTTCAGCTCCAGCTGCTCTGCTACCGCCTGCTGTAAGGTCACCACTTTTGGCTTCTGGTCCGCGATGCTGCGGGATACCGTCACGCCAATCAGCTCGACATCCGGCAGCAGTTGCTCCAGCCCCACAGCCAGCCCGGCATGCGTACCTGCACTGCCAGACGCGACCACCACGGAGGAGAGGCTTACCGCACCTTCGCACTGCTGTGCGATTTCCAGCGCGCTTTCCACATACCCCAGCGCGCCCAGCGCATTCGAACCGCCAACGGGGATAACGTAGGGACGAAAACCCTGCGCTTCCAGACGCGTCGCCAGCTCATCGAGCTGGGCGGTCGGGTCGGTCAACGCGTCGACCATCTCAACCTGCACGTTAAACAGGTCCAGCAGCAGGCGGTTCCCGTTGGTCAGATAGTTTTCTGCCCGCGTGCCGATCGGGTTTTCCAGCAACGCTACGCAATGGAGCCCAAGTTTTGCCGCCACTGCCGCCGTCTGACGAACGTGGTTGGACTGAATGGCCCCGGCAGTAATGAGCGTATCCGCGCCTTCGCGCAGGGCATCCGCCGCCAGAAACTCCAGCTTGCGCAGCTTGTTGCCCCCCATCGCCATCGGCGTCACGTCATCACGCTTAATAAAAATGTCGCGGCCTAAATAATCAGAAAATCGCGGCAGGTACTCCAGCGGCGTTGGCGCGCCGATAAACTCCAGACGAGGAAAGCGCGTTAAATTCTGTAGTGACATGGGTTCTCCGGTAACTCACTCTTATTTGATATTTTCATTATGCACGCAGACGCGCCAGAAATAAAAAAGGCGCTTTTAAAAGCGCCTTTTTTTATCAGTCAGAGACTTATTTGGTCACGTCTGCCCCGAACCACTTCTCGGAGAGCGCTTTCAGGCTACCGTCTTTTTGCATGTCAGCAATGGCGGAATCAATCGCTTTTACCAGGTCTTCGTTGCCTTTACGAACGGCCACGCCGGATTCCTGACGAGAGAACGCATCACCCGCTACCGCCAGGGTGTTGTTGGTTTTCTTCACCAGATCCAGTGCTGCCAGGCGGTCAACCAGAATGGCGTCGATACGGCCCACGCGCAGATCCTGGTATTTCGTCGGGTCATCATCATAGGTACGGATATCCACGCCCTGAACGTTCTGGCGCAGCCACTCTTCGTAGTTGGTTCCCAGACCCACACCGACTTTCTTACCTTTCAGGTCCGCAGCCGTTTTGATGGAGCCTTCGTTGCCTTTTTTCACCAGCGCCTGAATACCGGATACGGTGTACGGGGTGGAGAAATCATATTTCTTCTTACGTTCGTCAGAGATGGTCACCTGGTTAATGACCACATCAATACGTTTGGAATCCAGCGACGCCAGCATACCGTCCCATTTGGTCGGTTTCAGGGACGCTTTAACGCCGAGGTGCTTCGCCAGCTCTTCAGCAAATTCCACTTCAAAACCGGTCAGCTTACCGTCATCACCCTGGAAGCTGAACGGAGGATAAGTCCCTTCCAGCCCAACCAGCAGCGTACCGCGCTCTTTTACTTTATTCAGCAGGTTTTCTGCAGCGAACGTTTTCACGCTCATACCCGCAACCAGCGCAACGGCCATAACACCCATCAGCGCCTGACGACCCAGAAGTGCAAATTTCATAAATACCCCGATATAGTGGAATTTTTACGTAGTGTAGAGAAATCGCCTGCAACGTCAAAGGCGACTGCGCTACATCTTATTCTTTTTTAATATATATCAGAAGTTGTTCCGGCGTGGGCTTTCTGCTTCATGGCACCCGGCATTTGTACCTTGTATTGCGCATACTTACGCAGGGCAATACGGTAGTTGTTGGTGCTGGTCGCAGGCAGCCACGGCTCCAGATTCTCATCCAGATAACCGCTCTTGAGCAGATCGCGGGAAATATTGTTCACGGTCAGATGCTGTCCGAGGCGACGCAGGCGAACCACATATTCGCGAACGGTTCCGTGGCTCATCTCCGTTTGTTCAAACAGGAATTGTTTGAAGCCAATAATATCGAAGAAGTCGCTTTGCTCTTTGCAGTGGAGATCGCCACAGAAACGGCAAAGCGCCACCCACTCTTTTTGTTCTTCGAGCCATGCTGCTTCGTCCATCAATGTGTCGAGGCGCGAAATCGCAATTTTATTGACGATTTCGCCACGGCGAACCAGCGTGATACGATCGAGTAACTTGTTACAGTGGGCGCAATGCGTCTGGCTGTGTTTAAAGTCTTTCAGGTAGCGGCTTAAAGGCCGTCTTTTAGATTGCTGCACCGTCATGATAACTCCTGGTTGTCAATACGTTGTGCGGCATTTTTCAGGTGAATCAATCACCTATAACTTACCCAGCTTGGTTCGTAAGCGTTTAATGGCCTGGCTGTGCAGCTGGCTCACCCGCGACTCTCCCACCTCCAGAACAGCGCCAATCTCTTTGAGGTTAAGCTCTTCCTGGTAATAAAGGGTCAACACCAGCTGTTCGCGTTCAGGCAGAGCTTCAATAGCCTCCATAACGCGATGGCGTAAATTCCCTTCCATTAAATGGTGTAACGGGTTTTCCTGCTGGTGCTCATCCGTCACCAGCTCGATGCTATCGCCATGCTCTTCGCGCCACTCGTCATAAGAGAAGAGTTGGCTATTATTGGTATCGAGCAACATCTGACGATACTCTTCAACAGCAATGCCAAGACGTTCCGCCACTTCGGTTTCCGTTGCGTTACGTCCCAGTTCCTGTTCCAGCTGCCCCATCGCATGCGCCACTTCGCGCGCGTTACGGCGAACACTGCGCGGCACCCAGTCGCGGCTGCGCAGCTCGTCCAGCATCGCACCACGAATACGCTGAACTGCGTAAGTCGTAAATGCCGTTCCTTGCAGAGCGTCGTATCGGTCAACTGCATTCAATAACCCGATACCGCCCGCCTGTAGCAGATCGTCGAGTTCCACGCTCGCCGGCAAGCGCACCTGGAGGCGCAATGCTTCGTGACGCACCAGCGGGACATAACGCTGCCACAGCGAGTGTTTATCCATTACACCTTCAGCGGTATAGAGTGAATTCACGATAAACAGCCCTGCGTTAGTTGAGTTATCGGCATGATTATCCGATTCTGCAGGGCGTTCAATTGGATGAAAAAGGGGGATAAAGTGAGGTTATTCTGAGGTTGCCCACAACAGGGGCAACTTTTCTGCCTAAATTAACAGTTGTAACAATGAAAGATCGTCGCCGAGTTTTACGCTATCTATATGTTGATGAAAGAGCTTTCCCGCTTCCTGATTATGCTGGCTCAGGGAGTGGAAGCTGTAAATAACATCAATGATATTATCTTGCTCAATTTTTCCCGCCACGAGTGCCTGACCGGCAAGTAACGTTTTCAGGAAATAGAACTCCGCAACGATTAAATAAAGATTATTCAACATGCTGCGGCCATTGCTTTGTGGGAAGGCCTGCTGCCAGAGCTTGTATTTAAAAAAGTTTTTAAACAGATGATCGTTTTCCGCCAGGTAACTGCCCGCCACATCGCACCAGACGGACTCGATGTTTTCCATCACCTTTTCTGCCGAAACGGTGTCATCGACAGATTCAAACTGTTTATAGACCTGGTCAAAATAACGGTTCAGTACGGCACCACCGCGGGAAGTCGTTTTCTTCGTAAAGTAACTTTGAATAAGCGAGACTAACGCGAATTTCAGGCTGTAGTTCTGGTTAAAGCCGCCTAACTCCGTCTTGATTTTACCGCTCACCAGCTCGTTCACCAGCGAGAAATAAACCGTTTCGAGCGTGCCGATATTCTCTTCGAGATTATCGAGCTTTTCAGCCACCATGAGGAATTTCACCACGGCGTAAACCTGTTCTTCAACGCAGACCGCCTCAACGCTGAAAATATTCTGGCAGAAGAGATTGATGACCTTGGCCTTCAAATCAATCATCGGCGCATTATTGACGTCCTGCTGAACGCTGATGGATTCCATCAGCGCCATCGACTCCCGATCGTTCAACAGAAGCCGGGTGACTTCCGGACACGAGAGATTCAGCGATTTTTCGATTTCATTTTTATAGACCCGGCTTGTGCGCGGGAACGACGAACAGGTTGGGCTTAATGCCTGGGCGCCCATGGCGCTATGAATGGAACAGAGTTTTTCTGTATCCATAAACGGGCAGTTTTTACTTTCCGTATGGAAAATGACTTCACCCCAATGGCCAAACTGTTTTTTGGTGACTTTTATCGCCGTTTTCGCCGTATGACGAATGACGGCATTTTTACTGTTCAGATAGCGATTAACAGAGGATTTATCAAACGCGATGGTCCAGCCCTGACAACAATGTTCACGGCATTCCCCACCGACACATGAAAAATCTGCGACCAGCTTTGGTTGAGTGACACTGATTTGTTTCACAGGCGGATTCTCAAATAGCAGAGATAAAAAAACCCCGCCGAAGCGGGGTTTCACGCGTAAAATTAACGCAGCAGAGACAGAACGGTCTGTGGAACCTGGTTTGCCTGAGACAGAACAGAAGTACCAGCCTGCTGCAGGATCTGCGCGCGGGACATGTTGGAAACTTCAGTTGCGTAGTCAGCGTCCTGGATACGGGACTGAGCAGCAGACAGGTTGTTAGAGGTGTTGTTCAGGTTGTTGATTGCAGAAGTGAAACGGTTCTGCACAGCACCCAGACCAGAACGTGCTTTATCAACGGTAGCGATAGCAGCATCGATGGTTGCCAAGTCTGTAGCTTTTACAGCTTTCAGATCCAGAGTGTCAACTTTCAGGGTAGCAGTATCAGCTTTAGCACCGCTCAGGTCCAGGTTGATGGTGTCGCCATCGTTCACGCCAACCTGAATCTTAACCACGCCAGCAGTACCAGCAGAACCGTCCAGCAGTTTGATGCCGTTGAAGTCAGTTTTGCCCGCAACGCGGTCGATTTCAGCCAGACGAGCGGTAACTTCATCCTGCAGAGAAGCCAGGTCAGATGCGCTGTTGGTGCCGTTGCTTGCCTGAACAGCCAGCTCACGAACGCGCTGCAAGTTGTTGTTGATTTCGTTCAGTGAACCTTCAGCGGTCTGCGCCATGGAGATACCGTCGTTGGCGTTACGTGCTGCCTGAGTCATGCCTTTGATCTGGGAGGTCATGCGGTTTGCAATCGCCTGGCCAGCAGCATCGTCTTTCGCGCTGTTAATACGCAGACCTGAAGACAGACGCTCAATAGCAGTGCCCAGAGAAGACTGAGATTTGTTCAGGTTGTTCTGAGTGGTCAGGGACAACAGGTTAGTATTGATAACTGCCATAATTTTGTTTCCTTCAAAAATTGGGTTTTAGGTCCGGTGCCTAACACTCACAGCGTCTCTCACCGTCAACAAGGTTATCGACGGGTCCCCAAAAGACTTTAGAATCAATTTTGAAAAAATTATAACTTAATGATTTTTAATGTTTTTATTTTTAAAAAATCAATTAAAGTTCACGAGAGGTTTATTATTTACGCTTTTTTAACGCACAAAGAGATGACAAAAAAGGCACACACTTATTCCTGTTTTTAATGCGCCGATAATGATCCTAAAGTGCAATCCTTTCATTTACCCCGCCAGGACGTGTCTATTCTTTGGATTATTTTTTTCTCACCATCGTAAACTTTTACGTTGAGAGGCCGATAAGAGTCCTGAACTACTTTCGTATTTTAAGGAAAATATGCATGGCTACTATCAGTAACCTCGGGATAGGTTCTGCAGGACTCGGGGATTTATATAATCAGTTGGAAGCAGCAGAGAAAACCAAGCTGACGACGATTACTTCCCAGCAATCAACGTATAACGCACAGTTAAGCGCTTACGGCAAGCTGCAGAGCGCCATGACATCGCTGCAGACTGCAACCGCTGCACTGGGTAAAGCTACCACCTGGAACTCAACGTCCGTTAGCAGCACTAACACGGCCTTTACTGCCACAACAACGGCTGACGCGTCCGTGGGTTCCTTTGTTGTCAACGTCAACCAGGTTGCAAAAGCACAGGCGCTCACCACGGGATCCTATGCAAACAACACGGATCTGCTGGGCGATACGACAGGTACGACGCGTAAAATCACCATCACCCAGCCGGGTACGAAGACACCTTTAGAGGTGAACCTGGCAGATGGCGATACGTCCCTGGCAGGGATCGCGAGCGCCATTAATAAAGCCAACGGCAACGTCACCGCCAGCGTGATTAAAGCGAAAGACGGCGATTACCGCCTGATGCTGTCATCAAAAACCACCGGTACTGACGGGGCGATGACGGTAAGCGTCACCGGCGACGCCAAGCTTCAAAGCGCCATTGGCTACGATTCAACCGCCAAAACGGGCGCGCTGACGGTGAACACCGACGCTCAGAACGCGATTGTGGTAGTGAACAACATCTCGATCGAGCGCCAGTCGAATACCATTACCGATGCGCTGCCTGGGGTCACCTTCTCGGTGAAGGCCGAGAGCAAAGCGGATGAAACCCTTGAGGTATCACGCGCAACGGATGCAAACCAGAAGGCGATCACGGACTGGGTCACGGCGTACAACTCGCTGCAGTCCACCATTAACAGCCTGACGAAGTATGTTCCGGTCGATGCAGGCGCTGGCGGCCAGTCTACCAGCAACGGCGCGCTGGTCGGTGATGCGAACGTGCGCGGGGTCCAGTCTCAGCTGCGCGGCCTGCTGACCGAAGTGCAGACCGGCTCTGTTCAGATCATGGCACAGCTGGGGATTACCCAGGACCCGGTGAAAGGTGCGGACGGTACCGTTGGCAACCTGAAAGTCGATACCGATAAGCTGAAAAAAGCGCTGACCGACAACCCGAACGCCGTACAGCAGTATTTTGTCGGTGACGGAAAGAAAACCGGCATGGCGACCCAGATGAATAACACGCTGACCACTATGCTCAGCACCAGTACCGGCAGCGCCGGGGTGATCCAGAACGCGAAAGACGGAATCAACAAAACGCTGAAAACGCTGGGTGAACGTTACGATGCCATGGATGCCCAAATTGAAGCCACCATGGCACGTTACAAAACGCAGTTCACCAGCCTGGACGTATTAGTCACCAAAATGACCAGTACGGCCAACTACCTGACCCAACAGTTCTCACAAAAGTAGTCGTAGCCTTCAGGAGTGGATATGTATAAGACCTCTGGTGTTCAATCTTATCAGCAGATAGGAGTTGAAAGCGCAGTCATGAATGCCAGTCCACACCAGCTGATTGTCATGTTGTTCGACGGGGCGCATAGCGCCCTTGTTCGCGC
The DNA here is from genome assembly GCF_004402045.1 of Lelliottia nimipressuralis. Lineage (GTDB taxonomy): Bacteria > Pseudomonadota > Gammaproteobacteria > Enterobacterales > Enterobacteriaceae > Enterobacter > Enterobacter chinensis. The sequence goes on from NZ_SOMG01000030.1 coordinate 1,253,760, forward strand.
GCGTTTGTTCATGGAAGCCGGACAAATTCGTGAGAAAGGCGAAGCGTTATCCAAAGCCATTAACATCATCGACAACGGTTTAAAAGCAGGACTGAACATGGAGGTTGAGAGCGAGTTGTCCGGTAATCTTGCCTCCTTGTACGAATATATGGTTCGACGTTTGTTGCTGGCGAATGTCAGTAACGACGTAGACGCAATTGTTGAAGTCGAGGGTTTATTAAACAACATTGCGGATGCGTGGAAGCAAATTGGCCCCAATGCGTCCTCTATTTCAGGATAATTTTGATGAACAATCCCAGCGCAGCGCTTAGCCACTGGCAGGCGTTACATGCTCAGAGCATTGCTATGCTAAATCTCGCTCATTCTGGTCAATGGGATGCGCTTATCGAGCAGGAAATGCATTACGTACAACTGGTGGAAAGGATTTCTCAAACGCCCATCATGTCATGCCCTCCGGCTCAGGTTGAGCAAGCGCGTGCGCTGCTGGAAATGATCCTCGACAATGAGAATGCGCTAAAGGCACTGCTGAAGGTCCGGATGGACGAGCTGCGTAATCTGATTGATCAAACCGGCAAACAGCAATCCATCACGTCTACCTATGGAAAGCTGTCAGGGAATATTCTTTATCCAGAAAGTTTGACCCGCGACACACAATTATGATTTCTTCATCCATACTCCAGAAGTCAGCCACACGGCTTCTGGAGCAAGGATGATGAAAAACCCCACCCTGTTACAATGTTTTCACTGGTATTACCCTGCTGGCGGTGAATTGTGGCGTGAGGTCACGGCGTTAGCCCCCAATCTTAACGAAATCGGCATCAATATGATCTGGCTCCCCCCCGCCTATAAAGGTGCGTCCGGGGGTTATTCGGTTGGATATGATTCTTACGACCTGTTCGATCTCGGCGAGTTTGATCAGAAAGGCAGTATCGCCACCAAATACGGCGACAAAGCGCAGCTGCTGGAAGCTATCGACGCGCTCAAAAGCAACGACATTGCCGTGCTGCTGGATGTGGTAGTGAATCACAAAATGGGGGCAGACGAGAAAGAGTCAGTTCACGTTCAGCGCGTCAACGAGCAGGATCGCACGCAAATCGATGATGATGTCATTGAGTGTGAAGCCTGGACCCGCTACACCTTCCCTGTCCGTGCCGGGCAATACTCGCAGTTTATCTGGGATTACAAATGCTTCAGCGGCGTCGACCATATTGAAAACCCCGATGAAGACGGCATCTTTAAAATCGTCAACGACTACACCGGCGAAGGCTGGAACGATCAGGTTGATGATGAGATGGGTAACTTCGATTATCTGATGGGCGAGAATATCGATTTTCGCAATCACGCCGTGACCGAAGAGATCAAATACTGGGCCCGCTGGGTGATGGAACAGACGCGCTGCGACGGTTTTCGTCTGGACGCTGTTAAGCATATTCCCGCCTGGTTTTACAAAGAGTGGATAGAACACGTTCAGGAAGTCGCCGACCAGCCGCTGTTTATCGTGGCGGAATACTGGTCCCACGAGGTAGATAAACTTCAGGCCTATATTGATCAGGTTGAGGGCAAAACCATGCTGTTTGATGCCCCCCTGCAGATGAAATTCCACGAGGCGTCACGTCAGGGACGGGATTACGACATGAGCCAGATCTTCACCGGTACGCTGGTGGAAGCCGATCCGTTTCATGCGGTCACCCTCGTCGCGAACCACGACACTCAACCTCTGCAGGCGCTGGAAGCACCGGTCGAAGCCTGGTTTAAACCGCTCGCCTACGCGCTGATCCTGCTGCGGGAAAATGGCGTACCCAGCGTCTTTTATCCCGACCTCTTTGGCGCCAGCTATGACGACACGGGAGGCGACGGTGAAACGTACCATATTGATATGCCGGTGATTGAGCAGCTTCACGAGCTGATCCTCGCCCGGCAGCGTTTTGCCCACGGCGTACAGACGCTGTTTTTTGACCATCCTAACTGCATCGCCTTCAGCCGCAGCGGCACCGAGGACGATCCCGGCTGCGTGGTGGTGATGTCGAACGGAGACGACGGCGAGAAGGTGATTTGTCTTGGGGAAAACTACGGCAACAAAACGTGGCGTGATTTTCTCGGCAATCGCGAAGAAACCATCACTACGGCGGCGGATGGCGAAGGGACTTTTACCTGCAAAGGCGGGAGCGTGAGCGTGTGGGTCATTGAGGATGCGTTGTAGTACTGGAAAAGTGCGGCCTGATGCCCTCTCCCCGTCCCTCTCCCACTGTACAGTCCGGGGACATGGTAGACAGGTGTTCGGGGACATGGTGAACACTTTTTAACATCCTTTACCCATGGTGAT
>NZ_SOMG01000018.1 GCF_004402045.1 Lelliottia nimipressuralis
CTCAGAAGTGAAACGCCGTAGCGCCGATGGTAGTGTGGGGTCTCCCCATGTGAGAGTAGGGAACTGCCAGGCATCAAATTAAGTAGTAAGCCGGTGCATAAATCCGGTGGTTACAGCAGTCTTCGGTGGAGCGGTAGTTCAGTCGGTTAGAATACCTGCCTGTCACGCAGGGGGTCGCGGGTTCGAGTCCCGTCCGTTCCGCCACTTATTAAAAGCCCTGAGTTAACGCTCAGGGCTTTTTTCTTATCTGTTGCCTCATTATTGCTAAATCAGCAAAAATCCTCTGCATTTTACGATCTTTTTCTTCATAACCGCTACAGCGATAATTCTCCTCAGTTAACAAACATTATGAATAACGAGGATTATATGACTCTCCCTGCATTTGGTCTGGGCACTTTCCGCCTGAAAGATGACGTTGTTATCGCATCGGTTAAAACCGCACTTGAACTGGGTTATCGCGCAGTTGATACGGCACAGATCTATGAAAATGAAGCTGCCGTTGGACAGGCTCTTGAAGAGAGTGGTGTGCCACGTAATGAGCTGTTCATCACCACGAAAATCTGGATTGAAAACCTCAGCAAAGACAAGCTGATCCCGAGCCTGAAAGAGAGCCTGAAGAAATTGCGCACAGACTACGTGGATCTGACGCTGATTCACTGGCCATCACCGAACGATGCCGTTTCTGTAGAAGAATTCATGCAGGCACTTCTGGAAGCGAAAGCTCAGGGCTTAACCCGCGAAATTGGTATCTCCAACTTCACCATTCCGCTGATGGAAAAAGCCATTGCCGCTGTAGGTGCAGAAAATATTGCGACCAACCAGATTGAACTTTCTCCTTACCTGCAAAACCGCAAAGTCGTGGACTGGGCTAAACAGCACGGTATCCACATCACCTCATACATGACGCTGGCCTACGGTAAGGCGCTGAAAGATGAAGTGATTATGCGTATCGCTGAGAAGCATAGCGCGACTGCCGCGCAGGTCATTCTGGCATGGGCAATGGGTGAAGGTTATGCGGTGATCCCATCTTCAACTAAACGTGAAAACCTGGCCAGCAACCTGTTAGCAACGGATCTTCAGCTGGATGCGGACGATAAAAAAGCGATCGCAGCCCTGGAATGCAACGATCGCCTGGTAAGCCCGGAAGGTTTAGCCCCTCACTGGGATTAAGCTTGATCCACCCTCTGTAACCTAAACCCTCATACAGCTCCTCCGGGAGCTGTTTTTATATGTTCACTCAGGAAATCAATAAAAGCACGGATGCGCGTGCTTACCGCTCTGTCACTGTAATACACCGCGCTAAAAGGCATCTCTACCGGTAGACGCTTATCGGCCATTAACTCTACAAGCTCACCGCGCGCAATTTCTTTATCAATCATGTAATCCGACAAACAGGCGATGCCATTCCCGGTAAGGCACAGCTGTTTTAGCGTTTCCCCGCTATTAGACGATAACCCGCAGGTGATTTCATGCAACTGACCATCATGACAGGCGACAGGCCAGGTGTTTAGCGACACCGGCTCCGTAAAGCCCAGACACAGATGCTGCTTTAACTCTTCAACCGTCTCTGGTTTACCATGTTCAGCAATATAGTCTGGTGAAGCGATGATTTTGCGATAGCTGGCAAAAAGAGGGCGGGCACGCAAGCTTGAATCTGTCAGGGTTCCCGCCCGGATAGCAACATCCACTTTTCGTTCGATGAGGTTGATAAACGTCTCTGAGGAGACCAGCGAGAGCGTCATCTCCGGATAACGTTCGCGGAAAGGTTTGATCAGCGGCATCAGGAAGTGAAGCACAACCGGCGTGGCCGCATCAACGCGCAGCAATCCACGTGGCGTGCTGCGGGTCTCCATAATCTCCGTCTCCGCTGCGGCCATCTCCTGCAATATCGACTGCACACGGCGGAAATAACGTTCTCCTTCTTCTGTCAGGCTCAGCTGCCGCGTCGTTCGGTTGAGCAGACTCACCCCAAGCTTCATCTCCAGTTTTTTTACCGAGCGGCTAATGGCTGAGTTAGCCTGCCCCAGCTGTTCGGCCGCACGGCTAAAACTGCCGCTTTCGACGACGGCGACAAAGATTGTCAGCTCTTCCGACGTTGCTTTCATTGTTGCACCACCTGCAAAATTCAATTGATATTTTGACCATTTTTGTTATTTAAGCACTGGCGCATACTGCCTGTCATCTTAATCCTGATGATACGGAGTATTTTATGCCACTGGCGCTACTTGCCCTGACGATCAGTGCCTTTGCAATTGGCACGACCGAATTTGTTATCGTGGGACTGGTTCCCACCATTGCTAATCAGCTTGCCATCTCGTTGCCCTCTGCCGGGCTGTTGGTGTCTATCTACGCCCTGGGCGTCGCCGTCGGTGCACCCGTACTGACGGCCCTGACCGGACGTTTTCCACGTAAGCAGCTGTTAGTCGCGCTGATGGTGCTGTTCACTGCGGGCAACATTCTGGCCTGGCAGGCGCCGGACTACACCACCCTGGTGATTGCCCGCCTGTTGACCGGCCTTGCACACGGTGTGTTCTTCTCAATTGGTTCCACTATTGCAACCAGCCTGGTACCCAAAGAGAAAGCGGCTTCAGCCATTGCGATCATGTTTGGTGGGTTGACCGTTGCACTCGTCACGGGCGTACCGTTGGGAACGTTTATAGGGCAGCATTTCGGCTGGCGTGAAACTTTCCTGGCCGTCTCCTTACTGGGGGCCATCGCCCTGGTGTCCAGCCTGCTACTCGTACCCTCTAATATTCCTGGCCGGGCGAGTGCCAGCCTGCGCGATCAGCTGAAGGTGCTCACGCATCCGCGTTTGCTGATCATCTACGCGGTTACGGCACTGGGCTATGGTGGGGTATTCACCGCCTTCACTTTCCTGGCACCGATGATGCAGGACCTGGCAGGCTTCTCTCCCAACGCCGTGAGCTGGATTTTGCTGGGATATGGTATTTCCGTTGCCATTGGTAATATCTGGGGCGGCAAGCTTGCAGATAAGCACGGTGCGGTACCGGCGCTGAAGTTCATTTTCGCCGCCCTGGTTGTTCTGCTGATGATTTTCCAGTTCACGGCTTCGATACACTACGCCGCGCTGGTCACGGTGCTGGTCATGGGGATCTTTGCCTTTGGCAATGTGCCCGGGCTTCAGGTTTACGTTGTCCAGAAAGCCGAGCTCTATACACCAAATGCGGTGGATGTGGCATCGGGCCTGAACATTGCCGCATTTAATATTGGCATTGCGCTGGGCTCCATCATAGGCGGGCAAACCGTAGCGCATGTTGGATTAACCCAGACACCGTGGATTGGTGCGGTGATCGTCCTGGTGGCCTTCCTGCTGATTGGCCTGAGTGGACGTCTTGATAAACCTGCTCGTGTCGCGCTGGGATAACATCAGTAAGTGCTTGCTTACAAAACTGGAAAGCGGTTTCTCAGAAATTGCGTTGAAAGTGTGACCTAAAGTCCCTATAACAGTAGAACCAGTCCGTTTTCCGGGCTGGTTCATGTTACAGAGGCTGTTTCCAAAAGTGCGAAAAAATACCTATGCCATGCGTTATGTTGCCGGAATGCCCGCGGAGAGGATCTTGCCTCCGGGGTCGTTTGCGAGCATAAGCCAGGCATTACCCGCCGGCACTCCGTTAAGCAGCGATGAAAAAATCCGCGTGCTGGTGTGGAATATCTTTAAGCAGCAGCGTGCGGAGTGGTTATCGGTACTCAAGAATTTTGGAAAAGATGCCCACCTGGTTCTGCTCCAGGAGGCGCAAACCACCCCTGAGCTGGTGCGGTTTGCGACCACCAACTATCTTGCCGCCGATCAGGTGCCTGCATTTGTTCTGCCGCAACATCCCTCTGGAGTAATGACGCTTTCTGCGGCACATCCCGTCTATTGCTGTCCGCTGCGCGAACGCGAGCCTATCCTGCGTCTGGCGAAGTCGGCGCTGGTGACGGTCTACCCGCTGCCGGATACCCGAATGCTGATGGTCGTGAATATCCACGCGGTAAATTTCAGCCTGGGCGTGGATGTGTATAGTAAGCAGTTACTTCCCATTGGCGATCAGATTGCGCATCACAGCGGGCCCATTATTATGGCCGGCGATTTCAATGCCTGGAGCCGTCCGCGCATGAATGCGCTGTACCGCTTTGCGCGCGAAATGTCGCTGCGTGAAGTTCGTTTTAACGATGACCAACGCAAAAAAGCCTTTGGTCGGCCTCTCGATTTTGTCTTCTATCGTGGTTTGAGCGTGCACGACGCCTCTGTTCTGGTGACGCGTGCCTCCGATCACAATCCTCTACTAGTTGAATTCAGTCCCGGCAAACCTGATAAATAATGGTGTGTCAGGTCTGCCGTGGGGCAGGCCTGCGCGGGTGCTGCCCTTTATTTTTCACTCACAAAGGACAGTACGATGACAACAACACACTCCCATCACGACAACGTAGAAAAACAGTTTGGTTCTCAGGCAAATGCTTATCTGAGCAGCGCCGTGCACGCTTCCGGCCGCGATCTGGTCCGTCTCGGTGAACGCCTGGCGGCATTCCCGCAGGCGCACGTGTTGGATTTAGGCTGTGGCGCCGGGCATGCCAGTTTTACGGCTGCGCAGCAGGTGGCACAGGTCACCGCGTATGACTTATCCAGCCAGATGCTGGAGGTGGTTGCTGAAGCGGCCAAAGCGAAAGGGCTGGAGAACATTGATACGCGCCAGGGCTATGCCGAATCCTTACCTTTTGATGATGCGTCGTTTGAGGTGGTGATCAGCCGCTATTCAGCGCACCACTGGCATGATGTCGGCCAGGCATTACGTGAGGTCAAACGCGTCCTGAAGCCGGGTGGCATCTTCATCATGATGGATGTGATGTCGCCTGGGCATCCGGTGCGCAATATCTGGCTGCAGACGGTGGAAGCGCTGCGCGACACCTCGCATGTGCAAAACTACTCCAGCGGAGAGTGGTTTTCATTTATCACTGACGCAGGGCTGATTGCGCGCGCGTTGATTACCGACCGCTTACCGCTGGAGTTCAGCTCGTGGATCGCGCGTATGCGCACCCCGGAAGCATTAAGCCAGGCAATCAGGCTGTATCAGGAGAGTGCGTCCGCTGAGGTGAAGGCGTACTTTGAACTGCAGGACGATGGCTCATTTACCAGCGATACCATCATGGCTGAAGCGCAAAAAGCGGGATAAATAAAAAAGGCACCGAGGGGAATCGGTGCCTTTTAATCTTTCGATCGTGTTATCAGGAGTCTGGCGTAGCGCTGTTCTTCACAAACAACGTCAGCTGGTCGCCTGGTTTCAGATTGTCAGTATCATTGTTCCATCGCATCACATCTTTGATGTTCACGCCGTGTCGTTTTGCGATACTGGACAGTGAATCGCCCTTGCGCACGCGATAGGTAATGCTATCGCTGTTGCTGGCGAGACGCTGTGCGCTGCTACCTGCACCCACCGTCAGCGTTTGACCGACTTTCAGGCCTGAACTGCGCAGATTATTCCACTGCTGCAGATCGTTTGCCGTCACGCCAAGACGTGATGCAATGCCCGAAAGCGTGTCACCTGAACGAACCTTATAACTGCGGCTGTTAACTGATGATGCATCCGCGATCAGCGTTGACTGAACGGCGGCAATTTCACCAGAAGCTAAAGACTCACGTAACTGCTCGGCATGTTTCTGCGGAACCATTACATACTGTGGGCCACTTGCCCCCAGGGTTGAGCCTTTAACGCCAGCATTAAAGGTTTTCAATTTACTTACCGACATACCCGTCATATCAGCGACCTGTTGAATATCAACCGGATTGCTGAGGCGGACACGCGCCAGTGCACGACTTTCGTCTGGTGTTGGCAGTTGTACGCCGTAACGCTTGCTGTTCTTGAGAATATCGCTCAATGCCAGCATTTTCGGTACGTAAATCTTTGTTTCCTGTGGCAGTGAGAGCGACCAAAAATCGGTGGATTTACCCCGTGCTTTATTCGCTTTCATTGCCTTCAGTACACGACCTTCGCCGCTATTGTACGCTGCGACCGTTAACAGCCAGTCGCCGTCAAACATCTTGTTCAGACGTTGCATCATGTCGAGAGCGGCTGTCGTTGAAGCGACAACATCGCGACGCGCATCATAGTTGCGGGTCTGTTTCAGACCATAGTTTCGCCCGGTGCTCGGAATGATCTGCCAAATGCCTGCGGCATTGGCGCCAGACGTCGCGTGTGGGTCAAAAGCGCTCTCCACTATGGGTAGGAGTACCAGCTCCATAGGCATGTTACGTTTCTTAACTTGCCCGGCTATCCAGTACATATACGGCTCTGCCCGTAACGTTACATCGTGGAGATAGCTCTTATTTCTTAAATACTTTTGTTTCTGTTCGCGAATCCGGGTATTTTCCGGAATTCCCATCTTTAGCTCGTCGCCAATAGAGGCCCACAAGTCTTGTTCCTGCGCGAAAGATGTCCCATCGTCCAACCATCGCGCCTGACTTGTAAACTTCCCTGCTTCCCCTTGACCAGCTGCAGAAAGGCTCTGTGCGTGCTGTTGTACGTTGCTGCCGTTCTGCGACTGGCAACCTACAAGCAGGACAGAGGCGAGTAATATCGCTTTTGCCTTCATGTGTGTGTCAATAGTTGCTTAAAAGACGAGCGATAATAACGGCGAAATTTTGAAAAGGCAACCCGCAATTATCTGAAGTTATCTTTCTTTGACCTCAACCATGCAAATCGCTGTTCTGATTGTTGCAACTTTGTTTCTTGGTTAATTTTACTAATTAAATCAATATCATCTGTTCGTAAAAATAAATTAATTTGGCGCTCATTTTTCAGAATTACGGGTAGTGTTTTTTGGTTTTTTGCACGTAACTCCTTCACTTTGTGATAATAATCCTGAATCGCCCGATCCTCAGGTAAGATGTTCACGGCAAACTTCATATTCCCTAATGTATATTCATGAGCGCAACAAATGAGAGTCTCATCGGGTAGTGCGGTAATCTTCTGTAAAGACTGGTACATTTGAGAAGGCGTGCCTTCAAACAGTCTTCCGCAGCCTCCGGAGAAAAGCGTGTCGCCGCAAAAAAGATAAGGTTTACTGTAGAAACACAGATGTCCTGAAGTGTGACCCGGTGTAGCAAATACGGAAAACTCCCACTCGCGTATGAGGATATTTTCACCGTCTTCGACTACTTGTGTTGTTCCTTTATCTTGTGTCTCAGCTGGTCCGTAAACCACAAGATGCGGAAAGTGGGCGCGCAGATCGGTCACACCGCCAGTGTGATCGTGATGATGGTGGGTCAACAGAATGGCTTCAGGCTTCCAGCCATTTTCCTTGATGGCATGCAAAACGGGGGCGGATTCTCCGGGGTCGACAATGACGCATCGACGATCGTCGTCAACCAAAACCCAGATGTAATTGTCCTCAAAAGCAGGAATACTGATAAGATTCATACATTACCTCTTATAGCGTGGCGGGTGTGTTGATGAAACCGGCAAGGATACCTCAGACTGTCGCAGCACCGGAACGTTGGGCGGAATTGCCCTGGGGTGAATACTATCGCGAGGCGCTAGAACAGCAGCTGAAGCCCTGGCTCGCGAAAATGTATGGCTTTCACCTGCTTAAGATTGGCAATCTCAGCGCGGAAATCAATACCGAAAGCTGCGCTATCTCGCATCAGGTCAATGTCTCTCTCGGTGGATCGCCGGTTCAGGTGAAAGCAGACCCTTTACATCTGCCGTTTGCGGAAAAATCCGTTGACGCGTGTTTGCTCGCTCACACGTTACCCTGGTGCAGCGATCCGCACCGTCTGCTTCGGGAAGCCGATCGCGTGCTGATTGATGACGGCTGGCTGGTACTTAGCGGATTCAATCCGCTGAGCCTTATGGGTCTGCGTAAGCTGGTACCGGTGCTGCGCCGAACTCCGCCTTACAACAGCCGGATGTTCACCATGATGCGTCAGCTCGACTGGCTGTCACTCCTGAACTTCGAAGTGCTCTGCTACGGGGGCTTTCAGGTGCTGCCCTGGGCGCGGCAGGGGGGCGTCGTACTGAGCACCCATCTGCCCGCATTGGGCTGTTTGCAGTTTGTCGTTGCGCGTAAGCGAACCATTCCGCTCACGCTTAATCCCATGAAGCAGAGCAAGTCGAAAACGCCCATCCGCCAGACCGTGGGTGCCACGCGGCAATACAAAAAAACCGATTAGGCGTCGGGCTGATAGCCCGCATCTTCATGAGCGGGATTAGATGCCGCAGCGCGCGCGAGTTCGTCGCAGCGTTCATTTTCCGGATGGCCAGCGTGGCCTTTTACCCACTCCCACTTAATCTGGTGTTGTCCCAGGGCAGCATCAAGTCGTTTCCAGAGATCGACATTCTTGACCGGTTTCTTATCGGCGGTCTTCCAGCCGCGTTTTTTCCAGTTGTGGATCCACTGGGTGATCCCCTGACGCACGTACTGGCTGTCTGTGCTTAACACCACGTCACAATGTTCTTTTAACGCTTCCAGCGCCACAATGGCCGCCATCAACTCCATGCGGTTGTTGGTGGTCAGAAAATAGCCTTCGCTAAAGGTTTTTTCGTGCTGGCGATAGCGCATAATCGCACCGTAGCCGCCGGGACCTGGGTTACCGAGACAAGATCCATCGGTGAAAATTTCTACCTGTTTACGCATCTCTGGTAGACTTCCTGTATTCGAAACGTTCAGTTAAACGATAAGTCTGACATAAATGACCGCTATGAGCACTGCAATTACTCGCCAGATTGTCCTCGATACCGAAACCACCGGTATGAACCAGATCGGCGCGCACTACGAAGGGCATAAGATCATTGAGATCGGTGCCGTTGAAGTGGTGAACCGTCGTCTTACGGGGAACAACTTCCACGTCTACCTCAAACCCGATCGGCTGGTGGATCCAGAAGCGTTCGGCGTTCACGGTATTGCCGATGAGTTCTTGCTGGATAAGCCGACTTTTGCGGATGTCGCTGACGAGTTCCTGGAATACATCAAGGGCGCCGAGCTCGTCATCCACAATGCCTCGTTCGATATCGGCTTTATGGATTATGAATTCAGCAAGCTTAATCGTGATATCCCGAAGACAAACACCTTCTGTAAGGTGACAGACAGCCTGGCGCTGGCGAGGAAAATGTTCCCCGGCAAGCGTAACAGCCTTGATGCACTCTGTTCGCGCTACGAGATAGACAATACCAAGCGAACGCTACACGGGGCGTTGCTCGATGCCCAAATCCTGGCTGATGTCTATCTGACGATGACCGGCGGGCAGACGTCAATGAAGTTCAGTATGGAAAATGAATCTCAGCAGACGCAGGGCGAAGCGGGTATTCAGCGTGTTGTCCGTCAGGCCAGCCGGTTGCGGGTCGTTTTAGCCAGTGATGAAGAGCTTCTTAACCACGAGTCACGGCTGGATCTGGTGCAGAAGAAGGGCGGAAGCTGTATGTGGCGCGCCTGAAAAAACACCGGAATGCCTGTAAAATCATCGTTTGGGCGATTTTTGCAGCAAACGATTCAAAACGTGAGAAAAAGCGTTGACGAGATCGGAGGCACACCGTAATATGCGCCTCGTTCCCCAAACGGGAACAGTGGAGCGGTAGTTCAGTCGGTTAGAATACCTGCCTGTCACGCAGGGGGTCGCGGGTTCGAGTCCCGTCCGTTCCGCCACTATTCAGGCCCACGTTATTTATAACGTGGGCCTTTTTCATATCTGTACTTTTCCCTCTGCGCGTTCGTCTTTTACGACTTTTCTTTGCGTGGCGCGTGAACAGAGCGCAATGCCACACAGAATCAATACCGTGCTGACCAGATGATACGAATGTAACGTAACGTGCAGGAATATCACGCTGAATAAGCCCCCGCTCAGTGGGATGAGATGTGAATAAATCTCCCCTCGGGTTGCACCGATAACCGCAATGCCTTTATTCCACAGCAGATAAGAGAGCCAGGAAGGAAACACCACCAGATAGAGCAAACCACTTAAAAAGCCGGGCGTTGTATAGGCTGCCCAGTCAGGCAAACCAGTTTTCATCAGCGATATCGCCAGGACTGGTAACAGAACCAGTGCGCCAAAGATTGCGCTCACCGCGACAAACGCATTTCCGCCAACGTTACGGGGTTTCATCCGCAAGAAGGCACAATAAACAGCCCAGCTGGCGGCAGAGCCCATGGTCCAGATATCGCCTCGATTCAAATTCTTAAGCGTATCCAGGTGCAGAAGGTCGCCCTGCATCACCAGCCAGACGACACCTAATGAGCTGAGCACCACCCCTGCAATATTCTGTGTTGATATTTTCTCTTTAAAGATGAGTTTATTAATCAATAATACCAGTGCGGGTGTTGTGGATAAATAAATAGCCGCGTTAAGTGATGAGGTATATTGCAGGCCGATATACAGCGTGAGGGGGAACAGAACCTGCCCGCACATCGCAAGAAATATAATTGTGCCGCCAGCCTTTTTCATCATCGGCCACTGGGCACGGATCTGCTTAATATAAAGCGCAGATAAGAGTAGAGCCGTGAATATCCAGCGTGCGGCGGATAATATAATCGGGTCTGCATGTGCCACCAGTAAATGACCAACGACATAATTGCCGCCCCAAAAACAGGCTGCGAGACTGAGTAAAAAATAAGGCATAGAAACTCCTGATAATACGCATTTTGTCTGTGTCAAGAGTACTGCCGGGGCGGAATTAAATGCTAATATAATATTTTCATTCCACGGTATTGGCTGAAACTATGAAGTTTACTCTCAGGCAACTTGAGTTCTACATTGCGTTAGCGGAAACATTACAAATTTCCAAAGCGGCCAGCCGTTGTCATATTTCGCAATCCTCCATGACGGTTTCCATGCGTAATCTGGAAGATGCGGTCAATGCCCCCCTCTTTATTCGCCATGCAAAGGGGATTCAGTTAACGCCCGTCGGCGAGCGATTTTTGAATCATGCCCGCAAGATCCTCCACGATAGCCGCGCAGCGGTGGAGGATCTCCATCAGCAGCCTGAGGCGATTAACGGCGTCGTGCGTATTGGTATTGCCGAAACCCTTTCCGCTTATCTGTTACCGGATCTCTGGGGGGATATGGCGCAGCGTTTTCCGCTGCTGGAGACGGTATTTCACGAGGCACCGGCATCGCAACTGCTTCAGGCCTTGCGCCAGGGAACGCTCGATTTTTGTCTTCTGCTGACCTCTAATATCAGCCACGACAGTACGCTTGAGATCGAAACCTGGATCCGCTCGCCGCGCCGACTATGGACCTCCATCGGCCATCCTCTCCTTAGCGGGCCTGAGCTGCGGCTAAAGGAGGTGGAAAAGGTACCGTTTTTGCTGCTGGTGACGGATGACTATCCCGATGTGATAACAGACTACTGGCAAAGCCGGGGCTGCCATCCTGACATCCATTTTCGCACCAACTCCTTTGAGGCAATTCGAAGTCTGGTCGCACAGGGAAAGGGTGTGACGATTTTATCCGATCTCGTCTATCGCCCGTGGGCGCTTAATGGCCAGCGTGTGATCCGGCGAACCATCGACGACTGCATTACCTATATGGACGTGGGCATCGTTAAAAACGCCGGGCAACCGCTCTCTCCGGCCTCTTTGCGGTTGATGGATTTTTTACGACAGCAAACGGCGCGGCTGGGCGAACAGTACTGAATCACGCCCCTGAGATTTCCGTTGTCTGCCAGATATTTCCTGATTTCCATGAAGGCATTCTTGCCCGCAGGTCGTGTATTCCGTTGCAGGGGGGGATGACAATAAGCGCCTTGCTTATCTGTCTTTATCGAAACGGAATTGTGTTATGTCTGGTATCACCGAGAGCGGTACTCGCTCCCTGATAACCTCCCGTCCATTGTTGTTAGCCTTCTGTTGCGCGGCCGCTTTACCGATATACGCTGAAGAGTCGATCACCGTTGAGGGTCATTATAGCGATCCCGTGTCATTAATTGCCCCGGCCCATTCCCCTGCGCAACAGTTGCCCGCCAGCGATGGCGCGGACGCGCTAAAAACCATACCGGGTTTTTCCGTGCTGCGCAGCGGTGGAAGCAACGGCGATCCGGTGTTGCGCGGGATGTTCGGCTCCCGCCTGATGCTGCTTACGGATGGCGTCAGTACACAAGGTGGCTGCGGCTCGCGCATGGATACCCCAACGGCCTATATCACGCCACAAAGTTACGACACGATTACCGTCATTAAAGGCCCACAAAGCGTGCTCTGGGGCCCTATGGGATCCGCGGGTACGCTGCTTTTTGAACGCCAGCCGGACTATTACAACGCACCCGAGCTGAAAGGCAGCGCTGAGTTGCTGCAGGGCGCGAACGGAAGAGCGGATCAGAACCTTAATCTCGCGTTTGGTAACCCGCACGGCTATGTCCGTCTTGACGGTAATCATTCGGTCGCGGATGACTATCGGGATGGTTACGGCAACCGCGTGCCGGGGTTGTGGCGTAAATGGAATAGTGGCGTCACGGTGGGACTGACGCCTGATGACGACACTCTGGCAGAGCTTAGTGTGGGAGCCAGCGACGGCAAAGCCCGTTACGCCGGGCGGATGATGGACGGTAGCCGCTTTGCCCGTAAAAGCGCGGCGCTAAAGCTGGAGAAGTACCATCTGAGCGAGCGTTTCAGCAAACTTAGCTGGCAACTATATGCCAATGATACTGACCACATCATGGATAATTACAGCCTGCGCCAGCCGGTTGGCGCAAAGCGTAAATCCGAAGTCGGCGGTGTGGTCATGGGCAGTCGCCTTACCGGCGAGTGGGAGGATGAGAGCACCTCAGTCACCGCTGGAGCAGACGTCATGCGCAAAAACCACCGCAAAAAAAGCGCCGGAGCGTGGCGTGACGATGCTCGTTTTACCCAGGCCGGTTTGTTTAGCGAATGGCGTCAGTCTGTCACCGCGGACGATACGGTCGTCGTAGGTGCGAGAATAGATAGCGTACAGGCGGACGATCGGCGAGGCGCGCAGAATGCCACGCGGCATAGCGTTCTGCCGGGCATGTTTACCCGCTACGAGTATCGCATGCAGGATGTCCCCCTGACGTTTTACAGCGGCGTAGGCTATACCGAGCGTTTTCCTGACTACTGGGAGCTTTTTTCCGGGAAGGCCGGACAGCAAAGCTTCCGTCAGTTGAAAACGGAAAAGACCCTGCAATGGGATACCGGCGTGCAAATGCACGGCGATAAGGTCAGCGCCTGGGCATCGGCCTACGTCGGGCGGACTGCCGATTATATTTTGTTTGATTACAGCCGAACGCCGTCACAGGCCAGCAATATCGATGCGGCCGTAATAGGCGCGGAGACAGGCGCAAACTGGAATCTGACGCCAACCTGGGCACTGACGGGAAGCCTGAGCTACGCCTGGGGGGAGAACCGCACCGATAAACAACCTCTCCCGCAGATGCCACCGCTGGAAGGACGCCTGGCGCTGGACTATACCGGGCAAAAATGGCGCACCGGATTACTGTGGCGCGTGGTTGCGCCGCAGCATCGCGTGGCACAAAACAAAGGCAACGTTACCGGACAAGATCTCGGTCCGAGCGCGGGATTTGGCGTGCTGTCGTGGAGCGCTGGCTACATCTTTAACGACCACTTTGAGTCCCGAGTGGGTATCGAGAATCTGTTCAATAAATACTACAGCGAGCACCTCAATCTGGCGGGCGCCAGCCAGTTCGGATATGCCACAAATCAGCAAATCCCTGAACCAGGGCGTACCTGGTGGCTGGCCATGACATACCATTTCTGACCTTACATGTAATTGCTGAGAGCGACCGTTGAGGCGCCCCTTTGCCTCTACCGCCTGTTTACAGGCGGTTTTTTTTCAGATAGCAATATCGAACATTTGCGTTTTGGAAAGCAGGCAATAGAGTTGACAGTCGCTGTTTACCCCCAGTTTTTCCATCGCCCGCAGCTTATGGGCACTGACGGTTTTATTACTCAAGTGCAACTGTCTGGCGATCTCTGTCAAACTCATCCCTTTGCAGAGCATACGTAACACATCAATTTCGCGGGGAGAGAGCTCTTGATCCGTTTGCGCGCCAGTCTGAAACAGCGAGTGCATCAGTTCGCGCTCTATATAAACTTCGCCATTGATCACCGACGTCAGCGTCCTGCTCAGGGTTTTTTCACAGGTATCCCGACTTATATAGGCTTTGGCTCCTGCCTCCAGCGACATACGGATAAGTTGCGTATTTTTATAAGGCGAAAGCACAACAATTTTAAGCTGCGGATATTTACGGCTGAGCCATTTAATCAGCAATACGCCGTCCATTCCGTTGAGCGGATTAACGGTTTGGCTGGTGGCCAGCGAAAAGCCAAGAAACAGAATATCGACAGAATGTTGGGACAGTAGCGACAGCAGTTCTGACGGCGAAGCCGTATCGCCCTGGATGCAAAATTCCGGGCGGGGAGAACCATCGCTGGAAAGAGACGGCAAATTGGTGATCATGGATAAGACGCCACGACGAATAATGGTGTGCTCATCGGCGATAGCGATACGAATTTTCATGGTTTCTCCTTCGAAAATATGGACGACGGCAGGGAATAACGTCGCCGGATGACCAGAAAGATACAGATCCTATACAGAGCATTCTTTAGTACTTGTCAGATAATTCCTTCAGTGCGGCGTCGAGCTGCTGCAGATTCGCTTCCATTCGCGCGCAGAAACGCGATGTCAGGCTGGGCAAGGCGTCAGGGGGGATAACGCCTGCCGCCAGCATTTCCGGCAGTATTTCAATGGCCTGACAGCTACGGGTGGCATTGTGCATGGCAAAGAGACTCCAGGAGGCCTTCAGACGATGGGCGACCTGGCTGAGCATTTGCGGGGACGGGGTATTTTCCTGTAACTGTCGGATATCAAGGGTAATGGCATCGCGCATTTGCTGGCGCATCAGGACCATGATCTCTGGTTGCCCATTGGCCAGACGCCGTAGCTCGCTGAGATCGGGCACCTGATTGTGCTGCCCATGATGATGCGCCAGCGCCTGATGCAGGGCATTAAGGGAGAGCGGTTTTCGTAATAGCGCGTCCATCCCTGCATGTTTTGCCCGATCGTCCTCCCCCTGCAGCGCGCTGGCTGTGTAGCCGAGGATAACAGGCGGCGCAGTGATGCTGCCGGCAATATCGCGCAGCAGTATTAGCGAGGTAAGCTGATAGCCGTCCATGACGCTCATCTGGCAGTCGGTTATCAGGACATCAACCGGCTCGTTTTCCAGGTGGGTAAGCGCCTCGCTTGCGTTTGCACAAGAGATAACCTCCTGACCCAGCTTCTGTAACTGAAGCGATAACACCGTCAGGTTAGCCGGAAAATCGTCGACAATTATGACGCGGTGCCGCGGGAGCGGCGTTAAGGCAGGCGTCTCATCGGCAATCGCAACAGCGTGTGTGGCCTGCAGCGGTATGCTCAGCGTCGCCTGCGTACCTTTCCCCGCTTCGCTGGTGATAGCTAACGCCCCTCCCATTAACTCAACGAGCTGATAGCAGATCGCCAGGCCCAGCCCGCTGCTTTGCGGTGTGCTGCTGTCCGTCTGGAACCATGGCTGACCAAGATGTGGCAGGGCATCGTCCGGGATCCCAATACCTGTGTCGCGGATCACGAGCTGCAAGTTTTCGCCATGGATCCGGGCGTGGAAATCAATTTCGCCCTGCGGCGTATATTTAATGGCGTTACCCACCAGGTTGGCGATGATCTGATTCAGCCGCGCTTTATCGAACAGGAACCACCCGTCGTGCGGCACTTTCAGCTCGCTACGCCAGTGCAGACCTTTAGCTTTTGCGCTGCTCGCAAAAATCTCCACGCTGGCATTGAGCGTCTGCCACAGGGGCCAGGCGTCTGGCTCCAGCCTTAATTCACCTGCTTCAATGCGCGACAGATCTAACACACCGCCAATTACGTCGCGTAGCGAACCTGCTGCCTGCCAGGCGATGTTCAGTGATTCGCTTTTATCGCGCTCCATTTCCAGCAGGCCCAGCATGGCGTTGAGTGGCGTGCGAATGTCATGGCTCATGCGGGCGAGAAAATTCGATTTTTCGATGCTGGCCTGCTCAGCCTGCGCAAGCGCCTGATTGAGCGCAGCGGTCAGCGCGGCTTTTTCAGTGATATCAACCCATCCCCCGACAACGCCCTGAGGCCGCCCCCGGGTATCGGTATAGCGACAAAGCCACCAGTAGAGGGTGGTATTATCCTCGGTGATGGTTTCACCCGTTAACGGTGTCGCGGTATGAAGCAACAAGAGGCGATGCGGCAATGTAAAGCGTTGGGCAAGTTCGCCCAGCGGCAGTTGGGAAAAGGGCGATCCCTCTTCGGGCAATGTCGCGAGTAAGGGGGAGTGAATAAAGGTATCGTTATAACGGGTCAGTCGCCCGGCCGGATCGCAGACAAACAACGGCACCGGGACATTGTTCATCAGGGTTTGCCACAGGGAGAGTGCGTTGTGCAACTCTGCCGTGTCCCGCTCGCGCAGGCGACGCTGGCTCTGCGCGGCGCTAAAGGTCAGCAGCGCGATTAACGCTGCGCAAATCGCCACCACGGCGAGCATCACCAGCCATAGCGATCGCACCGGGGCAGAGGCGGGGGGCTGTTCGGCCAGCGACAGGTTAAGGCTCGCGTAAATATCCGCCTGCGTCACGGACGCCAGGACGGCATTGACCCTTCTGGCGTCCCTCGGGTCAGAGATATTCGGCACAAACCATAGCGGCACTTCCGGCAACGCCAGCGGCGTTAGCGACAGGTTGCTGGCGTTACGCTGGCGCAACAGGTGATGAAGGATAAAGGCATCACCCGCGAGCCCATCGGCCCCTCCAGCTTTCAGTAATTCAAACCCTTGATCAAGTGAATCAACCAGCACCAGGTTATCTGCCGGTAACGCCTGACGCAGTAACGTGACGAGAGGCGAGATGCGCATAACGGCAATCCGCTTATGCTGTAATGCGGATAGTGCGCCAGAAAGCGGGCTTATGTCGTGACTGAGCAGGGCCCAGCTCAGCGAGTCAAACGTGATGGCATTCATGGAAGGCGGCGTTGCGCTGGCGACAATGCGCAATGTGTCATGCGCATACCGAAGCGGGGGCGCGTCAAGGCTGAAGGTCAGGTTAAACAGGCTGGGTGGAAAGAGGTTTAGCAACAGATCGCGCCATACGCCCTGAATATGCCCGTCAGACGCGAGTGTCACCAGTGGCGGTGAAATGGCGGGAAGCAGAACATGCAGCGCTATTTTCGGGGCATCTTCCTGAACAGGCGAGTGGCGTGCGTCAAAGACGCTGCCATCCGGCAACAGCCACTTTTGTTCCAGCCATTCGGCGTCCTCCGGGTTAACGGCGTGAATGCGCTCGTTGAATATTTCCAGCGTGCTGGCCTGCTCAGGCAGCGCCCAGGCGCGAAAATGTAGCGGTGGCGTATCGTCCAGCCGCGTCAGCGTCAGCGTGGTGGCGGGGGAGTGGGTCAGCCAGTTGCGCAGAATAAATTCCGGGGCGATGAATTCCCGCGCCTTCCCTGCCACCAGTTGCCTGACGTTTTCACCCGGTGACGCGGAACCCGCAACAGCGCAGCGGGAAGTCACCTCTGAGGGTAATTCCGGAAAGCACAACGTACCGCCGCGGCCCTCTTTTATGCTCAGCGACGCCAGGGGGAAAGTGAGCATGGGCTCGCTGGACACCAGGCCGGCGGCAGGACGTTTGGCGGCAATTAATACATCGATGCGATGCTGGTTCAGCGCGTCCAGCGCCGACGCTGTGGTGCTAAAACGCTGGACGTTCGGCAGCGTCGTATTGCTAAACAGTATGCTGAGCTCATCATCCAGAATTCCCGGCGGCCGATCGATGACGAGAAAAGGCGGCGCGGCGCTCAGCAGGCCAACGCGCAGCGCACCAGCCGCCGCATGTCCGCTTATCAGCGTGAGGATAAACAGTAATGTTGCCAGCCACCCTCTGCGCATGCTCAGCTAACCAGCCCCAGGCTTTGCGCGCACTGGAGCAACTCAAAATCATTTCTGGCGTTAAGTTTGCTCATGGCACTCTTTTTTTGCGTGCTGATGGTCTGCTTCGTGCGATTAAGCTGCGCGCTGATCTCGTTAACGGTGAACCCGCGTACCAACAGACGCAGCACTTCCGTTTCCCGTTCGGTCAACTGCGCCTGAGGTTTTAACGGTTCGACCTGTCCCCGCAGGGTGCTACGCAGCGTGTGTAGCAGATTGTTGGACAAGCTGGCTTTGTTAAGAACGGCATGTACCCCGCTGCGACGCAGCGAGTCCAGAAGCTCAGGATTGGTGATCATCGTGACGACCACAATCATGCTTTGCGGATAATGGCGAATCAGCGCGCGGATCATGGTCAATCCGTCCGGGTTACGCGTGCCGGGCATACTCAGGTCGGTGATGATGATATCAACGGGTTCGCATGCCAGTTTATCCATGAGCTCATCAGAACTGAGCGCTTCGTGGACAATCCGATAAAGATCCGGGCGTGTTTGCAGCAATGTGCGCAAGCCCAACAAATAGACTGGGTGGTCGTCGGCAATCAGAACGGTTTTTTGCATGACATCCGGTCCGGTAAGGAAAAAACAGGCCTTCACAGCACGTCTTAGCGAATGGCGCTAGCAGAGTGAAGTGAAAAAAGAGTAGCTAAAAAGTGGTGGACTGTATAGCGGTAAGGCGTGACGTCAGCCGATCCTGAATGAAAACCGAAAGTCAAAGTGGCGAAATTTTCATAGACTAAAAAATAGATTTTTCTCTGAGCGCCTGAGTGGCTTGTTATTTATCGCGAAATAGCGGCATTCAGGGTGATATTTCTCAGGTGCAGCAAGGGATTTCTTATTGTTCAGGTTGGTTATCAGGTGTTGCTCAGGTGTTTCTCAGAATAAACTTTCTGAAATCATGATTTGGTTACGAAAAAATCAGGATGGAATATAGCGCTAATGGCGAAGGCACTATCATTTATAGGGATACATTGTTAATTTGTGCCTGAATTAGATAACAGACACGTAACTGTCAATGTATTAACGCAGCATTCAGAACGCTCCTGTTGTGTTAATACCAGTACGTTTTCGTCATAACAATGTAAACGCTGTAATTTTAATATCCAGGACCTACCCGTGAATAGCGAAGAAATCTCTCTTTCAGCGTCAGTAACGTTCGTACCGGAAAAATCATCTCTGGCAACCGCGGATCACGGTGATATTCACCTGACGCCTAATGAGCGCCGTTTGCTGGAGTTGATCCTCAGCGGCAAGTGCAAAAAAGAGACCATATTTGAAGAGATATGGCTCAACCAGGGAATGATTGTTAGCGAATCCAGCTATCACCAGCTTATAAAAATGCTGCGCCGCAAGCTGCAAAATGCCGGCCTGCCGGGCTCAATTATTAAAACCATTCCCCGTTATGGTGTGGTACTGGCACCCTGTGAAACCCAGGTGCCTGAGGCTGCGTGCCCGCCAGAAGCGCCAGAGAAAGAGCCTTTTAACCTACCCGTCGACTGCTCATCATTACCGCCTATTCCAGCGGAGCCGATAAAGGCGACGTCGCATAAAAATAGCTTGCTGCTGGCAGCACTGTGCAGCTTATTGATTATTCTGCCGCCGCTGGTGGTGGTATGGACGGCGGATACTCCCCAGGCCTTTCAGGAAAATATTTACCTGGACGGAGTAACATTTCATCTCTCTTCGTTGCGCAGTGTCGATCAGCAGGCGCTGGCGCGTAAGCGGCATGCACTGCCGGAGGGCATTAATAATGTTTACATCGCGTCGAACGGCCCGAAAGTGTTTGTTGCGCAATGTGAAGGCGAGTTATCTAAGGAGGGAAAATGCAGTTACGAATACTATTCGTCATACTGATGGTCTGCATCAGCATTTTGCTGGGGGGCGCGTTGGCGTACCTGACCAGCGGCTATCTGGAGAGTGAAAAGGTGCCCATCGAACCCTGCAGCAGCGTCATTCGTAATGGCAAATTTATTGATGAGAGCCTGCAGCATTACCAGTTTAATGGCGTGATCACCTGGTGGCCAAAGCTGCACCGGTTAACGTTATTTGGGGTAAAAACCGATGAGACCGGGGATCGGGTATTTAACCGAGCCCTGCAGTTAAAATCGGTGACCCAGAAAGGAAATGTCATTAACGGCAAGGTGGCAGAACTCAAAATCGCCGTTGGCGATCAGCTCCCGGAGAAGACCTTTCTGATCAGTGAGGATAATCAGTATATGAATCTGTTATTCAAGCCGATTAATAAAAATAGCTGGCTAATGAAAATTAATGATAACTGGGTGGCGATGTGTGAGTATAAATAATGCCGCGCTGAGTTAATTATAAGAAATATCCAGGCTGGCGTGTTTTAAATCTGCTGCTGTAGTTAGCCATTCTCCTGTTTACAGAGTGATGAATATCCTATCTTGCGGGACAGGATTTCATTATTAAACCTGGAGCAGGATTTCTCCCATGTTAAAGCAAAAAAAAATATCTCTGAGCGCGATCGCCGCTGGCCTGGCGCTGAGCGGATTGCTGGTCAGCACGTTTAGCCATGCGGCTGACACAAATGCTGCCTCACTGATGCCGGATATCAGTCAGAAAAAAATCCTCGTAGGCTACTGGCATAACTGGGGAATCAACCCGGAAGAGATAGACAAGGCGCGAGGCTATCAGGGCGGGCTGCCTTCTGATATGTCGCTGCGTGAAGTGCCAAAAGGTTACAACGTCGTCAATGTCGCATTCATGAAAGTCATGGATGGGCAGGGCGAGATCCCTACCTTCAAACCCTACAACGTGAGCGATGATGAGTTTCGCGCTCAGGTGGCCGAGCTGAACGAGCAGGGGCGCGCGGTGTTGATTTCACTGGGCGGCGCTGACGCGCACATTGCACTGACAGAAAAGCAGACTGGTGCGCTCGCGGCGGAGATTATTCGCCTGACCGAAAAGTATGGTTTTGATGGACTTGATATCGACCTGGAGCAGACAGCCATTACCGCCGCTGAAAACAGTACGGTGATCCCGGCTGCGCTGAAAATGGTGCGCGCCCATTATCAGCAACAGGGCAAGCATTTCATTATCAGCATGGCACCAGAGTTCCCTTATCTTCAGGCTAATCGCGATGTGAACTACAAAGCCTACCTGAAAAATCTTGAGGGGGTGTATGACTTTATCGCCCCTCAGTATTACAACCAGGCGGGCGACGGCGTGAACATGATGACGCCTGAAGAAAAGAACGAAGTGGGCGAGTGGTGGCTGCCACAGGAGTGGGGTACGGGCTATAGCGATCGCCAAAAAGAGCTTTTTCTTTACTATCTCACCGACAGCCTGGCAAACGGAACGCGTGGGTATGTGAAGATCCCGGCAAATAAGCTGGTGATGGGGCTTCCTGCTAACCCGGATGCCGCGGGCACCGGCTATGTGAAAGATGCGCAGAGTGTCTTTAACGCGCTTGCGCGGCTGGAAGCGAAAAATGAAGCGATCAAAGGCCTCATGACCTGGTCGGTTAACTGGGATAACGGCAACACGAAAAACGGCCAGCATTACGGCTATGAGTTTCTGACCCGCTATCAGAGCATTGTTGATGGCAGTCTGCCGGGTGGGGGCGACGACACGGATACCGAGGCGCCAACGCCAGTTAAGGACGTGCAGGCGACACTAACGGGACAGGCTGTTTCGCTCAGGTGGCCAGCATCTGAAGATAATACTGGCGTGGTGGGTTACGACATCTGGCGCGGTCTGGAAAAGATCGGCGATACCCGTGAACTTAGCTTTACCGACAGCCAAACTACGGCGGGGATGACCTACCGTTACACGGTTGTTGCCTATGACGCCGCCGGTAACTACGCTGCCCCGAGCCAGCCGGTGACCGTTACCGTGCCTGAAAGTGACGGAGGTACTGGCGAAGAGGGCGGTCAGGGTGGCAACGTCACCGCGTTCACGCCGGGAACCGTCTATGCGGTGGGGGATAAAGTGCTCTATGAGGGCAAAGTTTACCGCTGTCAGATTGGCCATACCGGTGCCAGCCATTGGTCGCCGGATCGGGCCCTTAACTTGTGGGTAGCTGAATAACCTCTTTTTTAAACAGCATGGCTCCCTGGGGAGCCATGCTGTTGTGTTTTACAGGACAACGACTATGCAAACTTCTCTGGTTATTGCCAAACGCTATGACCGATTCTCTCGTCTTCTTCATTGGGTGGTCGCCGCTGTTATTATCTACGCGATGTGCATGGGCTATATTCTGCACGCGCTGGAAGGAACCCGCTGGTTTACCTTCTTTTCAGTGCTGAATATGTCGCTTGGCACTGTCGCTACGCCCATCATGATGGTGCGTTTTATCTGGCGCTTCTTCCGCCCTTCGGTGCCTTATCCGGCAACGGTAGCCGGGCGTAAAAAACAGCTCGTAGTGTTTATTCATGAGCTGTTTTATCTGACCATTATGGTTGTGCTGGTCAGCGGTTTTCTGATGCTGCAAAAAGATTACAACCTGTTTGGTCTGATACCGATTTCTCGCCCGATTACGATCGCCGAAGTGAATGCCTTTTTCTTTCAGGTGCATCGCTATAGCTGCATTCTGCTGGGCCTAATTCTGCTCGGGCATGTCGCAGCGGTAATGAAATACACTCTTAGCGGGCAGCGGGAGATCCTGCGGCGGATGCTGTAACAAAGAGGCTTACTCCCCCCATCAGATGCGCGGTGTTGCTGATCCTTTGAAACATCACCATCCCGCGCATCTGCTTTCCATGCAGCGTTTGCAGGATAACTTCCTGGGTAAAGCTGTTTCCATGTTGATGTGAATACCATGCGTGAAAGCGGGGCAGGAAAGGTGTATCGCAGTGAGCATCCAGTAGCGTCAGAGTGCTGAGCGTGTGTTCCTCATCGGGAAACAGCGCTTCAGTGCTGCCCTGCCAGTGGAGCTCCTCCTCCGGCATCGTGAGGCGAAACACGACGCTTGCACCGGTTTGCGAAAGGCGGGAAAGGAGAGCATTAGTGCTGGCTGCACGGGCCTGCTGGTGTTGGATCCAGCGGCGATATTGATATAAGCAGTTGGCAAGGATCGCCGAAAATACCAGATACCACTGCGCCTGCCAGATAGCCGGGATCAGATCGGGTGTCAGCGTGTAAAAAACGCCTTCCCGCTGCTGGGTCGCCAGTACCACAATCAGGTATTGAATGAGCAGCAGAAGACCAACGCTGCGTCCGGAGAGCGCAAACACGCTCAGCAAGACCACCGTGGTTTGTACCAGCAGAAGGTTTAGCCCTTGCCAGAGCATCGGCAGGAAAAAATAGCCCGTCACCAGCAAAAGCGCGTTCAAGGCAAGGAAGATACCTTCTCGCCAGTTAAAATCGCGTACTGGCATTTTACACTCCCGCAGCAGCGGCAGAATGGCGAGTATCCCGGTTAATGCGGCCAGTACCCAGGATAAAAAATGCAGCGGCGCAATGGGATAACCAGACAGCAACAGGGCCAGATTGAGCAGCATACTGCCGCAAAAAATACTGAGTATTAATTGCAGGGGATAGATCAGTTCTCGAATAATCGGCTTGCGCGCAAAACGCAGCGCTGGCAGTTGCGTATTCAGACGAAAGACAGCCACGCACAGCGGAAAGATCGCGACATCGAAGAGGGCGAACAGGCTTGCCATCGTCAGCGGGCGGCCTATCCAGACGCCAACAAACACATGTAGCAAGCCAGCGGTCACCAGCCACAGCGGCCACTCTCGTGGAGCCGTCAGCCATAACGCGGCGAAGAGCAGCGGCGCCGGGAGCCAGAGCGTGGTGGAGAGGCTCCAGCTATCCCGCGTGTGAAAGCTCAGGAATGCCAGCAGGATATAGAGACCTGAAAAGGCCAGCCAGCGGATAATGTTGGTAATCAGCGTCGTTCTCCCGTCGGGGGCGCTCAGCGTTATTCAGGTATTTATCATTTTAATCTCAATTAATTTATCGTCGCTATTGCTACGCTGGTATTTTTTAAAAAGGGCTAACTATGGACTGGCAAAGCGACAAACTTGATTTCGCATCCCTGTGGTTTTCACTTTCTTCGCGTGCGGCAGAGCATGAGCAGGGAAGGGAGTGGCATATCGCGGCATTATTGTGGAAAGAGGCGGCGCAATATGCAAAAGCGCATCTGAATATTGAATGGGCGAACCTGCGCGGCGATTTTTGTGCCTTACGCGCCAACCGGCTGCCTAAATATAACGAATAGCCTCTACTATTATCGGATATTGCATGTTCCTCAGAGTGTTGAACCATGGCAGAGAGTGTAATACTCGTTTTTAGCGTTTTAGTGGGTGCCGTAATAGGCAG
The DNA here is from genome assembly GCF_004402045.1 of Lelliottia nimipressuralis. GTDB lineage: Bacteria > Pseudomonadota > Gammaproteobacteria > Enterobacterales > Enterobacteriaceae > Enterobacter > Enterobacter chinensis. Next base: position 24,224 of record NZ_SOMG01000018.1, read on the forward strand.
CTTTTGTAACGTCATTATCTATCGGCTCCCCTTGATTCTCCACGGTGAAGCACTCTCTTTATCGTGGCCAGCTTCCCACTGCCCCCACTGCAAACATCCCATTAAGTTTCGTCATAATGTTCCGCTGCTCGGCTGGCTGCTGCTGCGCGGGCGCTGCGCCAGCTGTGGCCAGGCGATCTCGTGGCGCTATCCGCTGGTAGAAGGGTTGATGGCTCTGCTGTATGGCGTGATTGTCTGGCAGCAGAGCATTACGCCGCAAAGCGTGTTTGATGTGCTGGCTGTGACATTTTTGCTGCCGCTGCTGTTTATCGACCTGCGCACCATGCTCTTACCCGATCGTCTGACGCTCCCCCTGCTTGTGTTGTCATTACTGTTTGCCATCAGCGGCTATAGCCACGTGGCTCCGACGCAGGCATTGATAGCCGCTCTGCTGGGTTTTGGTGTGCCCTGGACGCTCTCTTTGCTGTTTCGTTTGTTGCGCGGTCATGAAGGTATGGGGATGGGAGATATGAAACTGCTGGCAGCGCTCGGTGCGTGGCTTGGCCCGCTGGCACTGCTGGATGTTTTTGTAGCCTCTACGCTGTTGGCGCTGATTACAGCGTTGATTCTGCTGCGGATTAAACCCGGTCAACCGTTTCCTTTCGGCCCCTATCCGATTATCGCCGCGATAGGTTGGGTGGTGTTATACCGATAAAAAAGCGCCGGAAGGAAGGGGCGATTTCCGGCGCAAACATGATAACGAAAGTGTGGGGGGAAATGATAATGTGAGGCGCGGGTCAGTGAAGACCCGGCCAGAGTTAACTTACAGTATTATTTACATTCTTTAGGCATGTTGGCAGCACCTTCTTTTTTCCAGACGCCCCACTCGCCATCGGAGCCTGGCTTAACGCCTCGGGTTTCCCAGCTGTTCAGCCAGATGTTGCCTTCATAGCTCACTTTTTCACAAGGTGTCTTGTAAGTTTTGTTGTGATCCCATGCTTTTACATCGGTTTGCGCCGGGCGCAGCTTGATCACCTTCGTTGCCGTGGAGACTTTACCGGTATCAGGCGCCGTCACTTTCACCTGCAGCGTCACGTCCACATTGTCGGTATACGGATGTTTACCCATGAGGTTGGTGCTGAAGTTATTCGGAGACGAGATCTGAATCTTATCGGCGTGATTCAGTGCGGACCATTCCACTTTTGATCCCTTTAAGGAATCATCGTTTTTTGACACGACTGATGCAGCAATAACGTCACCGCCAACGATGGTGTCCTGGTTGTTACCCGTATTGATCTGCACATCAGAAGCCTGCTGCGCTTCCTTCACGGTCACCGTGATATCGTCGTAGTGTTTGTCGACGCCATTTTTGGCCGTCACCGTCAGGCGATAGGTCACCTTACCGATTTTCCCGGGCTTAATCAGCGCGCGGGCTTTCGCCGCGTGAACGGTTGGAACCCACTCGCCGCCATTTGCGACCTGCAAAGCACCAATGTCCCCGCCAGAGACGATAGTCCATTGATATTTATCAGCATTGACGCTTGCGGAACCGTTGAGGTCGTAACCGCGGGATTCACTGTTGCTGGTGACGGTGAAGTCACTGCCTGCCTTTGCCTCCGGTGCCGTGTTACCCGCTTCTGCTTTCGCTTTCAGAGTGACGGTTTTGGAATCACTCACGTTTTTATCGTTGGTGACGGTCAGCTTAACATTTACGCTAAAGTCACTCTCAGGTTTAGCCTTCAGGCGGATGCTGGCTTTGGCACTGGTGCTGTTTTCCAGAACGACCTTGTCGGCATTGCTGGTGACGGACCAGCTGTACTTCAGCTCTTTCCCCGTAGAGGCGCTTCCGTCCAGCGACAGCGTGCTGGTCGACAGTTCATGGCTGGACGGCGTGACGCTGGCCACCGGTTTGGTGATCACTTCTCCGCCAAAATCGACGTCGATCATCTGATAAAATGCATTATCGGTATCACGCACGCGCCAGACGGCATAAATTTTCTGCTTACCTTCACGCTCCGGTACGTCACAGGTGTGTGTTTCGAAGCCTGTCGGAATCGATATATCGGCCGACGGGTTGCCTGGCGCATAGGTATAAACCTTATGGCAGAAAGGCTTATCTTCAAACATCGCTCTGGTCAGGCGTGAATCTGCACCCGGAAGCGAATGCCAGTCCGGCTTAGTGATGTAATAGGTAAAATAGGTGGTGCGGTGTTTAGCCGGTAAATGCCATTTAAACTGATGCGGACCCGCAGACATCGGGTTGTTATAGGTATTCTGCTTTTCGTCATCCAGCTTGCTGAATTCAGGGGTCGCCGTTGAGCCGCCGCTTCCCAGTTTGCCGTCCGGTGGGAACTGGAACAGCTGCTCGTTGGCGATCGGGGTTGGGCTCATATCGTTGCCAGCCGGAAGCTTCGGTGCTTCTACGGCGTCAGCAGGCCAGACGTTACTATGCTCGCCTTTATCATTCATCGGTGGGAAATGGATCACCGAACGGGATTTTGGCTCGAAAACATAACCATGCGCCAGCGCACCCGTGGAGTACAGGCCAACTAATGCCACGGCTAGCGCCGACGTAATGTTGTTCATCTTGAGTAATTTCAAAATAATCTTCCCTGAATTAATTGAAGGACACTTCTACGTGACTGATGGGGTTGCTCTCGTTGGCATAAACGCTATTCGACTGCGACTCATCGGGAGTAATTTCACCGTTGCTGTGCTGGAAACCCGCATGCAGATCGGGGTGCTGCTGGTTGATAGCCTGGGCGAGTACGTAGGACCAGTGGGCCTCTTCGCCCGCAAGGATGGTGACGCGGGTTTCCAGGGCTGGCAGTTCGGTTGCATCGTTAAAGAAGCGCGCACGAATCGTTTGCCCTTCAACGACCTTCACTTTCTCACCGTTGATCTTGCGCTCCAGTGAGCCAAGCGCTTTCATGCAGTTCTGGTGACTCTGTTCGCAGTTTGCCGCTGGCGGGGTTGTGGTGGCGTTGGCTGAAACGCTAACGCCCGCCCCTGCCAGTAAAGTGGCAAGGACAAAAGCAGATCCTGTTAATTTCATAAGTTCCCTTATTAATTACTGAACAATAACGAATGGTAAATCTCACCTGCGGTGCAGGTAAAAAGGCGTTATTACCGTGTGATAACAGGGGGGGATAGTACCGAGAGGAGGTAACCGGCTTGAATAAGAGACGTCTCTGAGCCATTAAGAGTTGGGGAGCTCAGGCAGAGAAGAGAGACCTGTAATGTTGAAATTGGGGATAATGGCGTGATATGGGCAGGAAATGGACTTATAGAGTCAGGCGATCGCCTGGGCGATCACCTTTAACGATTTAGCCGTGACGCAGAATAACTGACAGGCTCTCTCACCTGTTCAAGGCGGAGTTCATTTCATTTAACCTTGCGTTTGAGAATCAACTGCTCATTGTTATTGCCGATTAATTTATAATTTTTAAATCTTCTCAGCACGAGCACGCCCGTTGCGATGGCAATCAGAGCGACAACAAGCGCAACGGCTGGAATCGCGTATTCAGAAAGTATCGAATACATATCATTATGGGCCATTGCCCGGGTCTTGCCTTTTTCCAGTATTGAAACAACGTAATAGATTGAAAGACCAATTGCTGCCAACGCAACAGCCCAGGCCACATGGCCCACAGCCTGGAGTCTGACAGTTTTATTGACTAAATCACCTTCGATAACTATCGAGGATTGTTTATTCTTAACTGCCTCCAGTAACTCCTTTTCTGACTTCACTGTACTCATTTTGGCACCTTCATTTCATATTGTCTTTTCCAAAAATATGCGACTTTTTCATGTGAGTTGACGAACTCAGGGAATGATTAACCGCAAACCGGCGTGAATAACATCAGGGTTGTCAATTTGCGAGTCATTGGCCTCATAAATGGCACGCCACCGGGAGGTCGTCTTGTAATATTTCAGGGAGATGGATGACAGCGTCTCTCCAGCGACAACCCGGTGATAGCGTCTACCCGGGGCGTGTCCCTCTCCGTTGGAGCCTCCTGGTGCAGGAATATTTATCACCGATTCCAGATCGCAAAAAGTGCCGCCTGCGTTTCTTATTTTTTCAATAAATGTCGAAAGACCCGCAGCTGTTGTGGAGTGAATATCGTGCATCAGTACCAGACTTTCTTTTCGCCTGTTAATTTGATTAACACCATAATCTATCCAGCCATCCGGTTTTCTTTTCCAGTCTTCAGAATCAACATCCCAGAGGACTATCGTGTAACCAAGGGATTCTATAATCTTATTAATTCGACTATTCCGTGAGCCATAAGGTGGTCGAAGAATAAAGTCTGGATTCATATGCTGTGAGATCGCCCGTTCTGTTGAGGTTATTTCGTTGATGACATCCCGATCTGCGAGCGTGGTTAAATTTTTATGATTGAAGGTGTGGTTCCCAACCCGGTGGCCTTCCGCAGTCATTCGCTTCAACAGTTCCCCTTTTGCCTTTATCCTTTCCCCTAACACGAAAAAGGTGGCTTTAATTTTATACTTTTCCAGCGTGTCCAGTATACGGGGCGTGTTGTTTTGATGCGGGCCATCATCAAAGGTTAAATGTATTTTTTCCATTGTCATATCCTTAGCATTACATTATGTGTTAAGACGTGGATAGCCCAGAGCCTTTGTCGGAATCGCAATTATTTCAGTTTATCCAGCTGTCCTTCTCTTAAGCACATCAAGGCATCTGTCGCCATAAATGCTTTGTGCAAACTCAGGATGATCAATAAACGGGTTGCGGTTCCCTTGTCGTTCGTAAATTCGGTTGTTGCGCTCACGTTCACGCGCCGAAACCGGATAATCATTATGCCATTGCAGTAATGTACAAAGCTTGCCCATCAAGGGAGAGTCTTTGGCCGTTTCGGTTTGATCAACGAGCATCAGATTAGGTACGTTCGAAACATCGTTGCCGTCATAACGAACATCCATATACATCATCATGCGGGCTACTGCGCCTTTTGCGTCATCTGCAGGTTCAAATGCTTGTTTTCCAACTTTATTATTTTTCAGTGTGATCACGGGTGAAGAAACAGTATCAAAGTCCAGATTTCCTCTTCTTTCATTGATAATGCGATAACTTGGACGAAGATGGTGAAGGTCTGTATAAGCAGTCATAGACTCCTTCTTAAAGCCATGACTTTTTGGCCATGTATGCTCGCGATTCCAGGCATAAGGGTCATTCTTTCCTTCCCCTCCAATTCGGTAAGGTTTGGGGACTGATTCACCCGCATATTGCACAATAATGTTACTGGTGTTGTCAGTATCTTCATCGATGTATTTCAGTTGATCCCACACTGCCTTATAGCTAAAAACCACCTGATTAGTAATAATGGAATTTAGTGCCTCATGCAGTTCTGTACCAGTCTTCCCCTTTGCATCGCTATAATAGTCTTCACTGAGCGTAATCAGCCGCTCTTCCTGTATTTCCTCCCCAGACCTGGTTCGTGCCACGATCGAAAATTTATATTTCCCAGGTTTTGCTTTTATTCCATGTGGATAATCTAGATTCATTACCGTAGGCACGTTAGGTTGTGACAACGCTGATGCAACCACGCTTGGCCCACTGCACTCTTCAGGATTAATATTTTCGCAGTGAATTTTTGCAGAAATTACCGCTTCCTTTGAGGTTGTGACGGTAAAGTTGAAACTGAATTTCCCCTCGCTATTAATCCATATTGTTTTATTAACATTGCTTACTTCAAGATGTAAATCTTCTTCTTCGGTCGCGTCATCGCAATGCGGGCGGGGCAGATTACCTGTGCCCGGAGTGCCATAGGCAGTATTGCCGCCAGAGTAGACTACCCAGTCAGTGGGTATTGTCGATCCGGTGATACTTTTTCGGATAAGTGACGTGTTTTTAGCCGTAAGATCCCAGCCTGGTTTGGCCTTTTCCCAGGAGACCAGGTCAACAGATTTGTTATTGTGATAAAGCGCAACAAAATCTCCAGAATTACCTAATTTGACACTCATATTATCCATGTCAGGGAACCGGTCAAAAAGTTTTACGAATCCATTACGATCGTTTGTGATTGTTTTGTACTGGCCCGGTGCTATCTCACCACTTAATATATAAGCATCTTTATTGCCGTTGTTGTCCTGAATGCGATACTCTGCCAGGTCAATTACAGAACAGCTGGGGTTGTATATTTCAATGAACTCTCCACGCTCACCACCTGCAGGCAAAGAGGATAATGGTGAATGATAAAGTACTTCACTTAGTACCACTTCAGGGGAAGTTGTGGGTACACTCGAAAAAGAATAGCCAGGTAATGTTAAGAAAATAAAGCACAAGATATAATGCCGAATTTTTGCATTGCGGAATATTACTCCTTCTTTCATTTTTTTTGTCCTTTTCATAGTAAAAGTTAATTGATACCTGCAGAAAAATATCGTTTATTTTATTGTGTATCATCGCTTAAATAAATTCTAACGAAGTGAAGACGGTAACATGCAAGACCGTGATGAGAAATAATGGCCTGTCCAGTATTTTATGATTTTAAACTGAACTTGTAACGGAGTGTGTTTTCTTCGTGAGCATAATGTTTATATATTTTCGTCCGCTACGCAGCGTTATGCAGTACCAGCCATAAAGCCCTGTAGGGCTTATGGAATAACAACCTGAGTGGCAATTTCAACCAAAATGCTCGCAGTGAAGAAGAATGTATGTGATTGCAATACGATGTTTCTGACAGATATTGAGAAAAATCTCCTCAGGGAAATATAAGGCTGAAGCAGGGCTGAGTAATTTATGAAATAGCTGAGTATCCCGTTATACGGCGTCGCTTAACTGCTTCATTTGATGAGGGTCAGGCAATTTCATGAACATATCCTGAGTTCTGTATAGAGTTTAAGAATTATCTGGATCCTAATATGCATAACCAGGGAGTTTATTTAATAAGGGATGCGTCAAAATGCCCGGTCTTTCGCACTATTCTTTGCGTCAAAAATTATCCGTGTGGGTAATCCTCTTACATTATTTATTTTCCATTTTTTTGCTTACGGTGCCTCCCGTTGCGCGGGCGCAAACTGAACCTCGTGAAAAGGTTGAAACAGAAAGCAATCAACCCCTGCGGGATAAAATGGCCGGCATGTGGGGAAGCGCCCAACAAAACGGTGCCGGTGATGCGCTGCGCGGCGCGGCAAACAGCGAAGTGAATGCCGCGTTAACGCAGGAGGTGGAAGCGTGGTTAAACCGTACCGGCGGGAAAGCGCGCGTCACGGCAGATGTCGGTATCGGCGGGAGCGACAGCCGCGATTTTGGGCTGGACTACCTGTGGCCGGTCAAAATCTGGCAGCACGATATTCTGTTCACTCAGATGAGCGTACACCGCTGGAACGAGCGCGATATCCTTAACCTTGGTCTCGGCTGGCGTCATACCTTTAACCCGCATCTGATGGCGGGTGGAAACCTCTTTTTCGATCAGGATGTGACGCGTCACCATAACCGGATGGGAATAGGCGGCGAGCTGTGGAGCGACAGTATTCGCACCTCGGCGAACTACTATCTGCCCCTGAGCGGCTGGCGCCATTCTGACGACAGTATGTTTAATGACGATCCCGACCGTTATGAACTGTATGAACGTGCTGCTCGCGGCTGGGATCTCAATCTGGAGACGGCGCTATCTCAGCACGTTGCGCTCAAAATGGGCTGGTTTCAGTGGTATGGCGACAAGGTGGATGTTAACGGCAGCCGCAGCGAGGCCAGCCATAATCCGCACGGGCTCAACCTGGGGCTCAGGTGGCAGCCTGTGCCGCTGGTGGGCGTGAGTGCAGAGCAGAGCATGATCAGCGGCCAGCGAGATAACTTCTCAGTGGGGCTTAATTTCCACTGGGAGTTTGGACGTAAACTGTCTGAGATGCTGGCAAGCGAAAATGCGACGGCCCTCCCTTCGCTGATGCAGTCCGGCACGGAATTCGTCACCCGTAATAACAACATTGTTCTGGCCTATAAGCAGGAAGAAAAAGACAGACGCCTCTATTTCAGCCCAACGGAAAAAACAACTCAGGCTGGCGTGCCTCTGCTTCACGCGGTGAAAGGTGGGCACGGCGGTGTGATTCGCTACACCTCCTCCAGCACGGCGATCGCGACCGTGGAGCCTGGCAGTGGGCTGGTGAACCCAACGCATCGGGGGGATGTCACCATCACCGCGACGGAAACATCCCCTGTCGATCCTGAGCATGTACTGAGTTCCGCCAGCTATCACCTCACCGTTACGGCGGGCGATTTTGCGCCTTCCGTCGAGGACGTTGCCATCGCGGGTGAAATGTCTCCCGGCGAAATCCTGACGGGGAGCTACCGCTATAAAAACAATGAAGGGGAAGATGAAGATCTTAAGCAAACCCGGCTACGGTGGTATGACGCGGACTCAGGCGTGGTGCTGAAGGAAGGTCACGCAGATGAAAAGGATAGCGCGTCGTATGAGGTACAAACGCGTGATATGACCCGCAGCGTGGTCTTCGAGGTCACTCCGGTCAACAAAAAAGGGATCCCGGGGGAAAGCGGGACGGCGAAAATTGCCGGTAGCGCAGCGATTACCCTGCGTATCGATCATCTGCTGTCGCCTGGCGAGATCCGGCGTGACGGCAGCGTGAAGTTCTTCGAAGAGAGTCACGGTGCGCTGCGGCTGGCAGCAGAGGTAAAAGACGGGCAGGATGCTCCCCTGGCCGGGCAGATGGTTTACTGGCAGAGCAGGAACTCGCTTGGCTCGCTGTCACAAAACAGCGTGCTCACTGACGGGCGCGGCCGGGCGCTGGTAGAAATAGAAGACATCATGGCGGATGGAGAGGATGAAATTACGGCCTCGCTGAGCCCGCCAGGCGGGATCCAGAGCCAAAGTGCCACCACCAATGATAGCGTTAAGCAGGAGAAGATGGCGCTGGTTGTCGATTTTGCCCACCCGCTTGCCATTCGTTTTGTGGCATCGCCCGAGCGTGCTGAAGTTGCCACGGAGAAGACGTTCACCGTTGAAGTGACCGACCAGGATGGTAAACCTCTCACGGTTGAGAAAAACGTCACCTGGAGCAGTAACGGTGAAAGCCTCAGCAGCAAGACAGATAGCGAGGGAAGGGCATCCATTGCGCTCACCGCACCGCAAAAAACTACAGAGAAGTGGGTGGTGAGCGCCACGGTGGACGACGTCAGTAGCCCTTCAGAACCGGTACTCCTTGACCCGGGGGCAGTGGCAAAAGTCGTCCTGGACGTTCCGGAAAGTGCGGTTGCAGGCAGTGCGGATAAAACCGTCAGTGCTCAACTGTATGACCGATTTGATAACGCGGTTACCAGCCGTAAACAGGCGATCGCCTGGCGGATTGAAGGGAGCCAGTTCCGGGAAACGCCCACCGGAGACAGCGATGAGCACGGTAATGTCAGTGCAACCGTCGTTATGCCTCAAAAAGCACCCTCGCAGGTGAAGGTCTATGCCGGTGATGAGCAGAAAATCATAAACGTGAATGCCGGGAAGGTTGATCGCATCGAGCTTACAGGCTCGCCGGATACGCTGAATGCCAATGGGAGCAGTACCTCGACGCTGACCGCCATCGCACTGGATGAGCACAACAATGGCGTGCCGGACGCTCCCGTAACGTGGACGCTACTCACGCAGCAGTTTGGCGCGCTGAGTAAAGCGATTGAAAAAACGGATGCGGACGGGAAAGCGACGGCAACATTTACTACCGCATCAGCGGGCGGCAATGCACAAATTGAGGTCGACATTGACGGCCAAAAACAGACGACGCAGCTGACGCTCAACGGTTACCCGATTATCCGCAGCATCACGCTGAACAAAACCGCCGGGCTGAAGGTGGGCGACACGGTAAGCGTGGCGAAGGTGGACGTGGAGCAGAACGGCGGCGGCGAGGTGACGCTGAGCTACCAGTGGCACCGTGACGGTGGCGCGATCGATGCCGCCACGTCGGACAGTTATCGCCTGACGGAGCAGGATACGGGGGCAACTCTCTTTGTGGCGGTCACCGCCACCAACGCGGCCAAAAATGAGGGCTACAGGGAGTCGTCGAAAACGGAGCCGGTTACCGGGAAGGCGTCAGCCGTGACGGTGAGCGCCAGCGCGGACAGCGTGGATGCGAACGGACTGAACACCATTACCTATACCGCCACGGCGAAGGACCGCTTTGGCCGTGCGGTGGTGGGCGAGGCGATTGTCTGGGACATCGACAAATCGGAGCTGGTGAGCCGGGGAGAGGCCAGCGCCGTCACCGGCCCGGAAGGCACGGGAACAATGACCGTCACCGCGAAAAATACCGGCGGAACCGTCACGGTGAGCGCCACGGTCAATGGCCAGAAAGGCGAGTCCGGCGCGGTGCTGAAGGGTATTCCGGCGATCAGAAGTATCACGCTGAACAAAACCGCCGGGCTGAAGGTGGGTGACACGGTAAGCGTGGCGAAGGTGGACGTGGAGCAGAACGGCGGTGGCGAGGTGACGCTGAGCTACCAGTGGCACCGTGACGGTGGCGCGATCGATGCCGCCACGTCGGACAGTTATCGCCTGACAGAGCAGGACACGGGGGCAACCCTCTTCGTGGCGGTCACCGCCACCAACGCGGCCAAAAATGAGGGCTACAGGGAGTCGTCGAAAACGGAGCCGGTTACCGGGAAGGCGTCGACCGTGACGGTGAGCGCCAGCGCGGACAGCGTGGAGGCGAACGGGCTGAACACCATTACCTATACTGCCACGGCGAAGGACCGTTTTGGCCGTGCGGTGGTGGGCGAGGCGATTGTCTGGGACATCGACAAACCGGAGCTGGTGAGCCGGGGAGAGGCCAGCGCCGTCACCGGCACAGAAGGCACGGGAATAATGACCGTCACCACGAAAAATACAGGCGGTGCTATCACGGTAAGCGCCACGATTAACGGGAAAAAAGGTGAGTCCGACGTTGAGGTTTATGGCGCGCCCCTTGTGACAGACCTGCGTATCTCCGGCACGCCGGAAGTGGGACAGATCCTGAGGGCGGAATACACCTTCACGGCAAACGGGGCCGGTACGGATGCTTCCACCTGGCAGTGGCAGTGGAAGGATGGTGAGGCATGGAAGGACGTCACAGGCGGCACGGCAAGAACGTTCACACTGCCGGACAGCTTTGCTGGCTACAGCGTGCGGGTGGTGGTAACGCCGAAGGGCAGCAGTCATCCGTCGCTGACCGGGACGGTACAGGGGAGCCAGGCGGTAGCGGTGTACGGTGCGCCAGCGGTGGCGGGCCTGCATATCTCCGGCACGCCGGAGGTCGGGCAGCTCCTGAGGGCGGAATACACCTTCACGGCAAACGGAACCGGTGTGGATGCCTCCACCTATATTTGGGCGAGGTATGAGAAAACCAGCTGGATGCCGATCGAGGGGGCCACCGGTCGGGAATATACCCTCCGGGACGGAGATGCAGGATACAGTATTAAAGTGACGGTAATACCGAAGGGCAGCAACCAGCCCCAGCTGCAGGGCGAGATACAACACAGCCCGGCGGTAGACGCTTATGGAGCGCCGTCGGTGACAGACCTGCGCATCTCTGGCACGCCGGAGGTGGGACAGAGCCTGAGGGCGGAATACACCTTTACGGCGAACGGAGCCGGTGCGGATGCCTCCACCTATATCTGGGCGAGGTACGAGAAAACCAGCTGGATGCCGATCGAGGGAGCCAGCGATCGGGAATACACCCTCCGGGCCGGAGATGCGGGTTACAGCATTAAGGCGGTGGTGACGCCGAAGGGCAGCAGACAGCCCGCGCTGTCCGGAGCGGTACAGCACAGCCCGGCGGTTGACGGCTATGGCGCACCGTCAGTGACGGGCCTGAAGATCTCTGGCACACCGGAAGTGGGGCAGACCCTGACAGCATTGTACTCATTTAATGCGAACGGGGCCGGTACGGATGCGTCCACCTTCCAGTGGCAGTGGAAGGACGGTGAGGCATGGAAGAATGCGGCAGCCGCAGGCAACACGGCAAAATCATTCACGTTGCCGGACAGCTATGCGGGCTACAGCGTGCGTGTGGTGGTAACACCGAAGGGCAGCAGTCACCCGCTGCTGACCGGGACAGTACAGGAGAGCCAGGCTGCGGCGGTGTATGGTGCGCCGTTGGTGACGGGCTTGAGGATATCCGGCACGCCGAAGGTGGGGCAGACCCTGAGGGCGGAATACACCTTTACGGCAAACGGAAGCGGTACGGATAAATCCACCTATATCTGGGGAAGGTACGAGAAAACCAGCTGGATACCGATCGAGGGGGCCACTGGTCGGGAATACACCCTCCGTAACGGAGATGCAGGATACAGCATTAAAGTGACGGTCATACCGGAGGGCAGCAACCAGCCGCAGCTGCAGGGCGAGACACAACACAGCCCGGCGGTAGACGCTTATGGTGCGCCGTCGGTGACAGATCTGCGCATCTCCGGCACACCGGAGGTGGGTAAGACCCTGAGGGCGGAATACACCTTCACGGCAAACGGAACGGGTTCGGATGCCTCTACCTTCCAGTGGCAGTGGCAGGATGGAGCGGCATGGAAGAATGCGGCAGGCGGTACGGCAAGAACGTTTACGCTGCCGGACAGCTATGCGGGGTATAGCGTGCGGGTAGTGGTAACGCCGAAGGGCAGCAGCCGACCATCGCTGACCGGTGTGGTATTGGAAAGTCCGACGATGGCAGCCTATGCCGCCCCGTCGGTGACGGGTCTGCAGATCTCCGGCACGCCGAAGGTTGGGCAGACCCTGAGGGCGGAATACACCTTCACGGCAAACGGAACGGGTTCGGATACCTCTACCTTCCAGTGGCAGTGGCAGGATGGAGCGGCATGGAAGAATGCGGCAGGCGGTACGGCAAGAACGTTTACGCTGCCGGACAGCTATGCGGGGTATAGCGTGCGGGTAGTGGTAACGCCGAAGGGCAGCAGCCGACCATCGCTGACCGGTGTGGTATTGGAAAGTCCGACGATGGCAGCCTATGCCGCCCCGTCGGTGACGGGTCTGCAGATCTCCGGCACGCCGAAGGTTGGGCAGACCCTGAGGGCGGAATACACCTTCACGGCAAACGGAACGGGTTCGGATACCTCTACCTTCCAGTGGCAGTGGCAGGATGGAGCGGCATGGAAGAATGCGGCAGGCGGTACGGCAAGAACGTTTACGCTGCCGAACAGCTATGCGGGCTATAGCGTGCGGGTAGTGGTAACGCCGAAAGGTGGCAGCCAGCCGTCGCTGACCGGGACGGTACAGGAGAGTCAGCCGGTAGCGGTGTATGGCGTGCCGTCGGTGACGGGCTTGAGGATATCCGGTACCCCGGAGGTGGGGCAGACCCTGAGGGCGGAATACACCTTCACGGCAAACGGATCGGGTTCGGATGCCTCCACCTGGCAGTGGCAGTGGAAAGATGGTCAGACCTGGAGGAATGTCGCTGGCGGCACGGCAAGAACGTTTACGTTGCCGGACAGCTATGCGGGCTATGACGTGCGGGTGGCCGTAACGCCTAAAGGTTCAGGGCAGTCCGTGCCCGGTACTGAGGTCTTTAGTAATGCTATTACCGTAAGATCTAAGCCAGTGCCTTTTGTAACAAACCTGGGTTACAGCGGTAAAACCGGGGCCTGTAACAGAATAACGGCAACCTACACTTACAATGCTAATGGCGGTGCATCCGAAGGCAACACTATATTTCAGTGGAAATGGGGAAGCACCGTTGTTTCCAACGTTCAGGGCGTTACGTTAGGCTATTGGGGGGAAGTCACACTTTATGTGACGCCCGTTAATAAAGACGGTATCAGAGGAAAGACGGAATCAAAAACGTTTAAAAATACTGGTTCAAGCACCTGCGACTGGTAAACACGTTAGTCCAGTCTAATGTGATATCCATACACCAGGGGGGATTTCCCCCCTGAAACCTTACCGGTTTAACGTTTTAGATATGGATTATTTGAATATTACCCTGCTGGGTAGGGGGTTACGAAAAGGAGGCTAGCATCCATGAATAATGTCTATCCTGAAAAGCAAGCATCAATACTCATTGGTGATGCCGCCATGTATTTATCCTTGCGTGGCATGAGCATTGATCATGTTTCTCTCAGTCATTATCTGAGTAAAAAGCTGGAGTATGCCCGGAGTATTGATGATTGCTTGTATGCTGAGGTAATTTGCCTGGCACTTTCAATGTTGAAGGATAACGCGAAGTCAACTGAAGAGTGCTGCTGCAAATATAAAAAGTAGCTAGAGAAATCTATCGATTAACGGTATGACCTTTTATTGCGTTTTCAGTCCTGCCTTCTGCTGTATCGGGCAATTTTGAGTTCTTCAGCAAAATCTAACGCTTCTTTATAATCAAAATTACGCGTCTTTGCATTATGCCTGCCGGGTAGCGGGGCAGGGATTTTCACTCCGAACAGCTCTCCCGTCGTCATAAGCGCATAAACTAATTCAGCCTCGGTGACGCCGGCCAGCTGCGCGAGTACATGTGTCTTAATACAGAAACTTAATTTCACTTTCAATTCTCCTTTTGCAAAATGACACTAAAAGAAAACGGATGAATTTCATGAGATGTCGAAACGCTATGACTTACTCAGGCTATTCACCCTCATTTCATTTCGGTAAAAATCAATAATATTGTCGAGGTTTGGACCCATGAAATTCATGGCGTCAATGGATTCACGCCAGCACGAGAGCGATTCATTCGCTTTTACGTACCATGGATGCTGCTCTTCCTGAGCGAAATGACCCGTAACTAAAACAAGCATATCGGGCTTGATTCTTCTGATGAACTCCAGATATTTCACCAGATGCATCCTCGTGCCAAACGTATCAGCATCGATAATGCATAGCATTCTGCTTTTGGCGATAAAGTAACAGCGTGCTATTTCCGTTAGCCCTTTTTCGAATAAAAAAGAGTTCGTTCGAACGCAAACCCGAATTTTTACATGGCTGTGTTTAACCGATTCTTCCATCATAAGTCTCGCTCAGTAGGGGCAATATATACGATGGCTTTCAAGTCTACTGTTTCAGTCTGAATGCTGACAAGACAACATGTAAATTATTCAGAATAAAATGAGGTGGTACTGATATTCTGCAAGAAAGGATTTATTGTTGAGTTGTGAAATAAAAATTAATTAATCCTGATTTCATTTGTACGTGTATTTTACTGTCTGGGTGTTTCAGGTATGGTCATTCCTGCGTGAACTTGTTGCTTTTTATTTCATCAAAGAGGGTTTCTCATGACAAAGACCGTTGTTGCTTTAGCAATGCTTAGTATTTTCTCAACAGCATCAGTATATGCCAGTGACTATGCGCGTATGATGAATATCGAAAACCCTGATCATCTGAAAATCAGAGTGAATAATGCTACCTATGAGGAAGGTTACAGTAATGATTTTATTCCTCATCTCTGGGTAGGTAATGAAGATAACGGCGTGATGAAGGTTGTCGTTGATAATGGTGTGGTGTTGGATGAATCCATTGAAAACGGTCTTAACTGTAACTATGCCATGATTGTTAGTAAAGATAATGGTGTCAACTTACAGGCAAACGGGAAAAACTGTAGTTATAAGCAAAAGAATTACCGTTCCGTTAACTCGCCTGTGGTGACCATTATTAATGATTCATCTTTAAATCTTCTCCCCTATTTTTCTGTTAACGGGAATGACTTTTTTGCCGCCAGCGGCTCTATTATCCCCAACGGGATCCGAATGTTCACCGGAGATAGTGGTACCTGGAAAAAACAGAGTGTGCGCCACGGTGATAGCCTGAAAGTGAAGTTGAGCTACACGCTGGCAGAATCAGGTTCACAAAGAGAAGTTGTGTGCCCGTCTCTGGACGCGTTAACTGAAAACCGGCTTTATCGCCTTCAGGGCGGAGAACAGAATGCGCTCTGTGTCCTCGAAAGTAACGAGATTCAGATTCAACACGATCGTATCGTGGCCGGATGGAACAAGCCCCTGACCAAAGCAGAGCTTCTGCAGCGGATCGACGCAACCGCCGCAGATGATGATGTCATCATTGATATGCCAGATGATAAATACAGAGCGCTCTATACCCAGCCGGGCGAATATAAAATCCCGCTGAAAGCAGGGGACGCAAAAGCGACGATTACCTTAGTGGTTATCAAAGGGACAATTCCCGTCTCGCAGTAAAATGGACATACGTTAGTGAAAAGCTGAGAAGACTGTCAGGCAACATCTCTCAGAGCATGTTGCCTGACACATTGGGCATCAAGGATGTGCCGTTATTTTCTGCTCGCCTGCACGTACCCACTCTCCAGTTTGTGTATCCCAGCACATCGAGAGTGATGGTAAATAGCGTGACCGCGCAGGCCTCGTGGGTAAGGAAATGACATATTTTTATTCCTAATCATTCCATTAACGACCACAGGCGGCAGGTAACGGTGCCTGTAGATCGCTTTCCACCTGAAATTTCCAGTCGTAATACGTTTTTGCATCGGCAAACTGCTTTGGATCATGACGAAATCCGGTTTTTTTTCGCGGTGTGCCTTTTCCGAGACTGCGTACGCCAATCCAGCGCCCCTGCGGGTCGAGGATCATTCCCCAGTTTTTACTTCCCGTTAGCGGGTCGGCGTAGTGCTGGCGCAGATGATAAAGTGGTTTTCGCCCGCGTTTATCGGTAAGCAACTGTTCAAAACGCACCGGGAAGCAGCCATCACCGTTGCCGCGGTAGGCTTGTATCGCCGCGCGGATTTGATCCCCGCGGGATAAAAGCTCTGCCTCCTGCTGTTCCTGATAACGCATCTGCACCTCGTCGCGACTTTTCAGCAGCGACAGCGCCAACGTGGAGAGCGCAATCAACAGCAGGAGATAGGTAAAACCTCCCTGTCGTTTAATAGAATGCATCACCCTGTTCCTGCCCGGGTTTGGGTGGCGTCTCGACGTCAATAATTTGCCCTTCGTCATCGGTCTTTGCTTCCCAGATATCGCGGCGATTGGTTACCGGATCCAGCGGCATCTGGCGCAGATAACCGGCCTCTATCAGATCCTCAAGGCTGTATGGCCCCGCCAGGCGATCGCGGCGGTAGTGATCGATCGCGCTGCGCAGGGTATGCAGGTTGTGCTCGCGTACCACCTCTTTGGCTTTATCCGCGTGCTGGAAAAAACGTGGAGCAACCAGCGTCATTAATGTGGCGATGATCGCCATCACCACCAGCAGCTCGATGAGCGTAAAGCCTTTTTCACCATTGCGCATAGGGCACTCCATTCAGACCGCTGATCGTACTGGTACTACTGACGTCAAACACATCTTTGCCGCCGCCGCTGAAATCGCCGGGCGGCTGTGTGGATGCGCGTAACCGCCAGGTCTCTTCGTCGTTTTTTCCGTCGCAATCACACATCGGATCGCGCGGAATATGGCGCAAAAAGTAGATCATCGCGCCAGTAGGTGACGACTTATCCCGGACGCCTTCCACCAGACTTTTTAGTGACGGCGGGTATCCCGATTCGCTGGTTTTTTTCTCAATGCGTCCCTCCACACTCGCCTGGTGATAGCGGTCAATAGCATCGCGCAGCGTCCGTAGCGACTCGCGTAGCTGCGTCTCCTGCTGCCGCTGGTGATAGTTACGCATCAGCGGCGCGGCGGCGGCGGCAAGCGTGCCGAGTAGCGCCAGCGTGACGATCATCTCAATCAGGGTAAAACCGCGCTGGCGCTGCATTACGATGCTCCATTTCCCGTTTCTGACGTATCGATGATCGGCGGTGGTAGCGTTGCCGCCCGGTCAGGGAAATGGGCTGGAGGCGCAAGCGCTGGTGCGGTGAACCCACTGCCGGGCTCGTCGCGTTGCAGGTCGCGCAACTGAATGCTATCGCCCGTTAAATCGTCGCTTCCCATCTCAATAGTACTGACGTGGCTGCCGGGTAAATCGAGGTTGCGTTCAATGGTCGGCGTAATCAACAGCACAACCTCGGTGCGCTCTTTGTTGTCGGTATTGCTACTAAACAGGCGACCCAGTCCAGGAATATCGCTCAATAAAGGCGTCCCTTTTTGGGTACTGGTTTCGTCCTGCTTAATCAGCCCTGCTAGCATCTGGGTTTCGCCGTTCATGCTGCTGAGGGTGGTATTGGCTTCGCGTTTGGTCGTGCGGTAATACTTTGCGCCGTTCTCACCGGGCTCCTCGGCGCCCAGGGCGCTGAGCGTAAACTTCACTTCCATCGAGATATTGTCATCCATACTGACTTCCGGCGTGACTTCCAGCTTCAGGCCGACATCCTGATAATCCACTTTCTGTTGTGAGATCCCGTCATTCACGGTGGTGGTCAGCACCGGTATGGTTTGACCAATATCGACCAGCGCTTTTTTATTGTTTTTCACCCGGATCCGCGGGTTTGCCAGGACTCTGGCATTGCTCAACACCTTTTTCATGTCAATGGTCATGTTGTCGATATCGACCATGATATTTTTGGCGTTCAGATCGCCAATGGGGATCCCGCTCCCCTTTAAATCACCGTCCTTACTTTTGGCAAAGCCCGCGCTGATGGCCTGCGGCAGCTTCACGCCGAGCGCTTCAAGATCGTTGGTATTCACTTCCAGCACCTCGACGGCCAGCGTGACCTCCGCTTCAGGGCGATCGAGCGTCACTAACAGACGCTCCGCTTTTTCCACGCTCTCTTTTGGCCCGCGCAGGGTGACGGAGTTGGTTCGTTCATCAACGTGCACATCCTTCAGCTTGACCATATTGCGCAGGGCAACATTGACCTCTTTCGCTTTCGCGTAGCCCAGGAAGATGGTTTTGACGACTACGTCGCGATAGATCTTCTCCTTTTGCGCGGTAGCGGGGTAGATGAGTAACGTATTGCTGTTCAGTACTTTTTTACGCAGATTATTCGACAATAACAGGACGTTGATGGCATCTTCCGCGGTGGTGCGTTTGGCGATCAGGCTGCCGGTGGTGCTGGATGAAATATCTTTGTCAAAGATGATATTTACCCCGGTCATCTGGCTGATGGTGTTAAAGATGGCCAGCAGGCTGTGTTCGCGAAAATTAAGCGAAATGGTTTTTTGTAGCTCCCGGTTCAGCCGTTGTTCTGGCTGGTTGATCCGCGCGACCTCGCGCATCAGGTGATCGCGCAGGGCGCGTGCCTGTGGCCAGTTAGGATCTTCTTCCAGCACCTGCTGGATTTTGTGCAACGCGCGCGCCGGATCGCGGGTGCTGTTAGCCACCGCGTCTCTGTACAACGCGTCCAGCGCCCGACGGGCGTCGAGTTTGCGTAACCCCTGCAAGGCGCGCAGGTTGCCTGGCTCATAGGTGAGCGCATCGCGCCACATCTGTGCCGCCTGGGTGTAGTTGTTCTGACGCACCGCGAGATCGGCGTTTTTCAGGTAGTCATTCACCAGCTTTTTGCTGATGTCAGCCTGCTCGGCGCGAAGCGCGATATCCTGCGGACTCGCGATGCGCTGTTGGTCAATTTCCTTCAGTCGCTTAATCAATACCGGCGGAGAGGCGGTGACCGATTCCCGGACCGGAGGCGTCGTCGTACGTTGCGCACAGCCGCTCACGAACGCGCATGACAACAAAAAAGTGAGAGCAATTATTTTCTTCATGATTAGTGTGTCGGTTCCGATTGCAGCTCATCCAGTTCCAGGCGTTGCTGGATATGGCTGGGCTGCCATTCAAACAGGAGGTGGTCGTTCGCCACCGCTTTTAACATCCAGTCGTCGATCGGCGAACTGCCGATCCAGATCTTGCCGTCTGCTTTACAGCGTTCGCACACCGGCCAGGTCTCTTTGCCATCCGTCAGCACAATGATCCTTTGACGGTTTTCCCACCAGGCACCAAGTACCTGTAGCGGTAGCGGCGGCGCGGCAGGTTGCGCCTTTTCTGCCCGCTCGCTTTCCGGCTTTTTTTCTGCCGCGTCTTGCGCTCTGTTACGCAGTGTTGAAAAGAGATCGATG
Source organism: Lelliottia nimipressuralis (assembly GCF_004402045.1). Taxonomy (GTDB): domain Bacteria; phylum Pseudomonadota; class Gammaproteobacteria; order Enterobacterales; family Enterobacteriaceae; genus Enterobacter; species Enterobacter chinensis. The sequence goes on from NZ_SOMG01000018.1 coordinate 44,086, forward strand.
CGCGTTGAGTGCGCCGTCTCCTGTTTTGCCGGTGCGGGCCGTGGGCGCGAGACAGGCTGCACCTGGTGCGGCGCTTGCGACACCTCTTCCCCGGCAACCAGACTCCAGATCGTCGCGCCGGCGGTCAGCACCAGCGCCAGCTGTAAATAGCGCGGCAGTTTCATGGCGACTCCTTCAACAGACGAAGTTGTACGGTGGCGCTGAGCTGGGTGTCCGATGGGCCTGCGCGGCGCAGGCTTAGCTGCTCAATGCGTAACGGCAAAGTGCGACTGAGCTGCTCCAGTGCGTCAACCAGCGGCAGATATTCACCGCGCAGCGGAATATCCAGACGTAGCGCCGTTTTGCCGTCGTCTTTTTCCAGCTGATAGCGACTGGCGTCGACCTTCAGCCCGCGGCTCCTGAATTGGGTAAAAAGGAGCCTTACCTGCTGATACTCTCCAGGGCTGATGCGGCTTTGCAGTTCAGGCTGTTGTTTATCCAGTGGCAGCGCGGTCTGTAGCTGTGCATGGATCCGGGCAAGGTTCTCCTGCAGCTGAATGGTGTGCGGCCGGACAGCCCCAAGCCACAACACCAGCAACCCTGCGGGCAGCCCGGTGAGCAACAGCGGGATCGTTCCGATGCGTCCGGCAAGCAATGCGGCCTGCCAGCGCAATACGGCGGACTTATTCTGAAACCGCATGCTGCTCCTCCGCCGTAACGTTGACGTCGAGCACCGCGTTAATCGGCCAGGCAGGATCGCCCTGCGCCGACTGGCGATGGTTTTCCAGCACCACGCGCGCGGGCAACTGCTGTAGTCGCTCGCTAAAGGCGAGCAGGGCGTCAAGATTGCTGGCAGCTACCGTGAGGCGCGCGTCGTATTTGCTGGCAGTGACTTCAATGCTCAGGAGCGCAATATCGGGCGTCAGTACGCTGCCGATGTTGTCCAGCAGTTTGATGGCCGGTGGAACGGCCTGCAGTTGCTGAGACAGACGCAATCGCCGCTGTTCGGCTTCACGCAACTGGCGCAGCACCTGCTGACGTTCTGCAAGCTGCTGCTGCGCCCGGGACGTCTGTAGCTCAAGGTGCTGGTGCTGGAGCAGGCCATACGTCACGGCGACGGCGAGCGGTACACAGAGGAGTCCGGTTAATAACAACGCGCGTGAGGCCCACGGGGAGTTACGCGTAAACAGCGGTGTCATGTGGTCTCTCCTGTAGCGCTAATTCCTGATGGTGCTCACCGTCGGTATGAATGACGTAGCCAGGGCAATCCCGCATTCCGCTTAGCCGGGCGATAACTCGCAACTGGGCGTCCATCTCCTGCTGTGGCAGAGTGAGCGTCCAGACGTCGCGCCAGTTGTGATGCTGACGGCTGGCAATCCGGCTGTGGTGGGGACTCATTGCCACAAACAGGCCGTTTTCCGGTAGTGCGTGGCTGAAGTGGTTAAACAGCTTTTGAAACGGGGTGATAACACCGCGAAAACGCAGCCGCTCCCTGCGCGCCAGCGCGCCAAGCATGTGCCAGCAAGATTGTTTCAGGCAGGCGGCCATCGCCGAGTGCTGCCAGTCAAGGGTCTCAAAGCGTACCTGCCACTCGACGGGAGGACTCACGCGATGAACCGCCTGCTGCCGGGCAAGCTGGAGCAGCTCCTGCGGTGTGGTTACGCCGTCATGCCAGGGCTGAATTAAAAACGTCAGATCGTCGGTATCGAGGTGAAATTCCACCGCATCACGCCAGGGTAAGACGGACGGACGCAGGCGCAGCAGCGTTTCGAGCGCGGCCTCAAGGGGGGCATCGGGCTGGCGTTCATGCGTGGCGATCACCATGTTGTTGCGGCGCAATCGCACGGCATGGGGCCAGATGTCGCACTGCCAGGTATTAGTGAGTGATAACACGGTTCACCTCCTCCCAGGTGGTTTTGCCTTCGACCACGGCGCGCAACGCGATGGTCGAGAGCGGAACAAAACCGTCATTCAGCGCCACTTCCTTTAATTTGCGGCGAGGCGAGCGCGCCAGCATCGCCTCTTTCATCGCGTCGCTGAAATGCAACACTTCCGCCAGCGCCAGCCTGCCGCGATAACCGCTGTCGCGGCAGGTATCGCAGCCCCGGCCTCGTCGCCAGCGGGGGGAAAGCTGCTGCAGCGGGCCGGATTGCCACGCCGCGAGAAGATCATCTGCGGGCGTGGCGTCATCAATGCAGTCCGGGCAGATCTGGCGTACCAGCCGCTGCGCCACCACGCCGTTGAGAGCGGTGATCAGGCTGGCGGGTTCTACCTGCATATATAAAAAACGTTCCAGGACGCTAAAGACATCGTTGGCGTGAACCGAGGAGAGCACGACGTGGCCGGTGAGCGCTGCCTGGACGGCAATGCCGGCGGTTTCGCCATCGCGGATCTCACCTACCAGAATGATGTCCGGATCGTGACGCAAAATGGCACGTAATCCACGGGCGAAGGTGAGCCCTTTTTTATCGTTTACCGGAATTTGCAGTACGCTGTTGAGCTGATACTCCACGGGATCTTCAATGGTGATGATTTTGCATTCACCGCTGTTGAGTTCGCTGAGTGCCGAGTAGAGGGTGGTGGATTTCCCGCTTCCCGTTGGCCCGGTCACGAGCACCATGCCGTGGGGCAGATGGGTCAACTGACGAATGGCATCCAGCGTGTGTTCATCAAAGCCGAGCGTCTCCAGTCGCAGGTTCTGATCGTGAGATTTATCCAACACGCGCAGCACGGCATCCTCTCCGTAGACCCCCGGCATAATGGAGACGCGAAAATCAACGGGACGCTGGAGGATTAACGCCTTAAAGCGTCCGTCCTGAGGCGTGCGTCGCTCGGAAATGTCCATGCAGCTTAATACTTTAAGACGGGAGATAACCTGTTCCGCCTGCTGAAGCCCGGCGCAGTGCCGAATGCTATGCAAGACCCCATCGATGCGGTACTTCACCATTAGCCCGTCTGCTACGGCGCAAAGATGAATATCGCTGGCGCGGCTTTGCAGGGCATCAAATAGCGTGGCGTTGACCAGCTTAATGACGGCATGGGGTTCGCTGGCGATGGCCGCAGGGGTTATCTCCAGCCATCGCGCCTCTTTATTCTCGTCACTCTGTTGCTGCTCTAACTGATCGAGCGTGCGTTGTTGTTTTGCCAGTTCATCAAGCCGGGCGTTGAGCCGGGAAAGTGGGGCTAGCGCGGGAAGGGCGTTCATGTTATAGGCCCACTGGCGCAAAGCCAGCGAAAACGGATCGCCCAGCGCAACGTGGAGTTGACCGTTAACACGCAGCGGCAGTGCACGCTGACTGAGGGATTCGGTCAGCGGTACGCTATTGAAATCCTCTTCACTGTCGACAAGGAGTGCGGGTGAGAGCGGCGTAAGCCCCAGGGCTTCGGCGGCGTGTTCTAACGCGTCGGGAAAACTGTCCAGCAGTTCCGCCAGTGCCTGAAGGCGCTGCTCGTCTGGCAGGTCGAAAAGGGGTTCTACAGATGGTGAGTGAGACATTATTGCAATCCTCCTGCCAGTTCAAAAATGGGCATGTACAGTAAAAACACGACGAGCCCAACGATGCCGCCAACGACCATCATCAGAATCGGTTCAAAAATTTTGCTAAAGGTTTCAATCGCGCGTTCCAGCGATTCATCATAAAAAGCCGCGATCCGCTCGCACATCGCAGGCAGTTCACCGCTGCGTTCGCCGACCTGGAGCAGGCGGCTGGCGACCGGAGTCGTCATCTGTTGGGCTTCCAGCATGCGGGATAGCGACTCACCGGCGGCGACGTCGCGGATAACCTGTTCAACCTGCTGCCGATGGCTGGTGGGCAGGATTTCCCGGCTCAGCATTAATGCATCAGGCGCGGGAAGGCCGCCCTGCAACAGCAGGCCCAGCGTGCGGTAGAAACGCACCAGCACTGAAAGCTGATGCTGCTGGCGTAACGCAGGAATGCGTAGCAACACACCGAGCGCTCGCTGGCGCAGGCGCGGGCTACGAACTGCCATCACGATGCCTGCGACCGCTACCGCACATCCGGCCAGCAGAAGTGAACCGTGACTCTGCGTCAGGCGCCCCCACCAGAGGATTAGCTGCGCGCTGGCGGACGGGTTCTTCATTCCATCAAACACCACGGAAAATCGCGGAATAATAAAGCCGAGCAGAAAGAACAGAATCGCTCCCCCGGCGGAGAGCACAATTGTCGGGTAGAGCAGGGTTGATTTAATCCGCTTGCGCAGAATTTCCATTCTGAATTCGTAAAACTGAAAACGCTTCAGCGCTTCGGGTAAGTGTCCGGTTTGCTCTGAAGAGGCAACGGTATTAATCAGCAGAGGTGGAAATAGCGCAGGTAACGCCATCATAGCGTGAGACAGCTGTGCCCCTTCGTAGAGCTTTTTAACCAGCGTATCCAGGACCAGCGAGGTGCCACCGTCGCGGCTACTTTCGCGCAGCGCTTCGACGGCCTCGACCACGACCAGCCCGGCCTCCAGCAGGGCGATAAGCTCCTGCAAAAACAGATTTAATGGAAAGCGTTTCTCCTTACGGGCGGGGCGTTCCTGCACCTGTAAAACAATGCCGCCGCTGGCAATAATGCGGGCGCTGGCATCATCAGGTGACGCGGCAAGCACGGTCTGATTGACGCGTTTCCCCCCCTGGAGGATGGTGACGATATATGGTTTCATTTTGGCGACAGTGTATGGCTCTGCCTTTTAAGGCGGGCATAATGCGGAGCCACTTTTTTTATATATTGTTGACGAAGCGCGCGGCGCTGCGGGGTATTTGCCGTTCCGGCGTTATAAGCCCCCACAGCGTCCCAGGTATAACCAAAGCGCTGGATTTGACCTGCCAGGATCCAGGCGCCGGTCATGACACTTTGGCAAGGATCGTTAAGCAGATCTTTTTGACTAATACGAAATTTACGTAGCGTATCGAAGTGAATGCTGTTGATTTGCATCAGACCGACATCCATTGAGCCATCACGGTTTTTGTTGATGGCTCGGGTATCGCCGTTGGATTCCACTATCGCTATCGCCTGTAATAGCTCTGGCTCAATGCCGTAACGTTCTCCTGCCATTTGCCAGCAATCGGCACGGCAGGAAAATACGCTGAAGATAAACAGCGAATATAAGGACAGGCGTAGCATTTTCAGAATCCGTACGTGACAGGCTTACCGTCTTTACCACCGGAAGTAATTTCGACTTCATTAATGGCGTCTTTTGTCCGCGAGGGGTTATGAAACTGATAGGGATTTCCCCAGGGGTCTAACGGCACATGCTGGCTGAGATAAGGGCCATTCCAGTTTTGCACGTTGGACGGTTTCTCGGTCAGTGCTTTCAGCCCTTGCGTTTCACTTGGATAACTGCCGGTGTCGAGGCGATATTGCCCTAGTGCCTCAGCAAGTGAGCGCATCTGTCGGGCAGCGGTTTTCTCTTTAGCCGAGTCGACATTGGAGAAGACCTTAGGTCCGACAAACCCTGCCAGCAGCGCAATAATCATCAGTACGACCAGCAATTCAAGCAGGGTGAAACCACCCTGTTTTCGCATCACGTTTGTTGCGTATTTCATTGAGAGCGTCCTTATTGGATATAAGTTGTGATTAATTTCTGAATTTTCCCTGAAAAAAGCGTGGGCACATAGGTATGCCATCTTTTTTAAGTAGTGAAGATGGGAAAGTTAAATAAAGAAGCGTCTTACAGGATGCGAGAATTTTCTCGATTTGTCGTTGAGGAATTTATTATAAATACGGGAGATATTTCTGATTGATTTCGTATGTGTAAATAATGGCAGATGTCCTGCGGCGGAATAAATATAAATGGCGCGGACTTTTTTAGCAAAAGATATTTCTTATTTAATGCGGACGGTTTCCTGACTCTCTTCTCTTTTATCCCCAACGATCTTAGCGCTAAAAAAAAAGACAATTTGAGAGGTAATCCACAGGACTATCATCACAAAGCGATAAGGAACTTTGATGAAAAAACTCACATTATCTCTGTTAATTGGTAGCGCATTAATGGCGCAGTCGGCTTTCGCGGCGCAGGCACCTCGAGCAGTCACCTATCTTACCTCCTGGGGTATTTCGGTTGATTCCATTGAGGCTATGAAAGAGGTGAAAGCCGATACCTTCCTGATTTCATTTGGCGGCTGGGATGAGCACGGTAATATGTCCAGCTCAGATAATATCATGTCGGTACCGCAGTATAATGCGTGGGACATCAATGCTCCCTACGTGGTGTGGAGCCAGCTGAAGCTGGCGCAGCCTGAGAAAAAAATGATGCTGGCGCTCGGAGGTGAAACTTACTCCTCTATGTGGCCTTATCTGAATAACGATCAAACGCGAGAAACGCTGGCGCAGAATCTGGTGAAACTGCTCAACACCAACTTCCCGGTATATAAAAAGAACCTGAAGCCGGAAGAGATGGTTGGCGAATGCCTGAGTGCCAACTGGGAAGGCAAATGTGATATGACGCATTACCAGATGGCCGGTACCGTTCAGCTTGATGGCATCGATTTTGACTTTGAAAAACCAGAACGCGTCACCCCAAAAGAAAACGACAGCGTACTGAAACTGGCTACGCGGGTACGCGAACTGCTCAATGCCTCTGGCAGCAAAAAGCTGCTGAGCCTGACCACCTATCATGTTGGCGCTGACCCGGAAGGCTGCTCCAATAGTGCGGTAACAGAGAATTGCTCCTTCGTTGAGCCGAACCGCTCTTCACACCACGGCGAAGTGCTGCCGCTGCTGACCCAGGGGAAAGACGTTTTCGATTTCTTCAACGTCATGGCCTATGACGCCGGCCCGCGCTTTAAGTATGACGTGGCGATGGCCAACTACACCCGTGCCATTGGCGATAAAAGCAAAATCGTTCTCGGCCAGACCATTAACTCCCAGTGGACACCCGATCCAGAACAGCGCTTTGTTGAGAGCCGCCAGAATAACGTAAACCGTGCGGGCTGGCAGGCGGAGAAAGGCTACGGCGGGTTCTTTATCTGGGCGTTGGGCATAAACGACCAGCAGTTATCCATACCTCAGCAGGTTGACTACTTCAATGAAATGAAAGAGCGCGCCGATCTGATGTCGCCCGATCGCCCGGTAGATACTGTTGCACCTACCGAGCCGACGAAACTCAAGGTGTTGGAAAACAATACAACAATCACCCTCGGCTGGAATGCATCCGAAGATGAGGTAGGGGTGACGGGATATGACATCTACCGTGATGACGCTCAGGTCGGTACCTCAACGGGTCTCAGTTGGACCGATAACGATGTGGTTACCAGTGGCGTGACCTACCACTATTTCGTGAAAGCGCGTGATGCGGCAGGCAATATCTCAAAAAGCAGTAATGTGGTTGAGGTGAAGACCATTGTCGTTGATGAAGGGCTCCCAGGTCAGCCAACTGGACTGGCGGTGGTTTCGAAGACGGAAAACAGCCTGACGGTGAAATGGAATGCGGTAGACAAGGCGGAGAAATACCGCGTACTGCGCGACGGGAAGGAGCTGCTTATCGAGAAAGGTACGCAGATTTACGACACAGGCCTGCGCGCGGGCACGACCTACATCTATCAGGTGATCGCAGAAAACGCCAAAGGTCAGTCGCAGGCGAGTGCGCCACTCAAGGCCACGACGGACGAAGGGACGGTGACACCTGGGCCAGAAGGCGAGTGGAAAGTCGGTGTGAACTACAAAGTGGGAGAGGTGGTGACGTATGAAGGCAAGCAGTATCGCTGCCTGCAGGCTCATCCTTCTATGGCTCACTGGGCGCCTTCTATGGCTCCGGCGCTGTGGCAGCCTGTCCCTTAATCTTTCACGGCCCTCGCATGGGGGCCATTTTCAGGAGCCAGAGTGATGATGTTAAGGACGCTGATTGCCGTGCCGTTGATTGTACTATTTTCCGCTCCGCTCACGCAGATGGCGAATGCGCAGGCCCTTCAGGCTGCGCAACAGCATGTCGCAGAAAAACAAAACTGGAAGACGCTGGTATGGCTGGCAAAAGGGGACAAACTGATGGTTACCAACACCGGTACAACCGCGGTTCACCTTAAAAAGTCGATCGTATTGATGCCCGATGAGATGGGGTTAATGCTGCATACCGACACCATTTTACCGGGCGAGACGCTGCAGGTAATGGGCGCGTGTCCGCACCATTTGCCGTTACAGAAAGAGGTGATTATTCATCTGCCCTCATCGGATGTATCGCACCGGCTGGTGCTAAACCATTAAGTGAATACGACCGGTACAAGACTTGTATTACTTTTTGTTAATGCAATGTTGCTTAAAATGGTGCACCTAATTAACATTTGCACAACAATGGTGCGTTATTTGCACTATGGTTGTGCGTTTTATGTTCTTTTTCTCAGATGCCAGCTTCCAGCATCGGCTACATTTGTAACAACGTATTGCTGTAACCCGTTAATTTCTTATTCTTTTTCCAAAAGATTCATGAACCAATGAAAGATTGGTTCGTTTATTGCTTAATCATTAGCACGGTAAGTAGAACGTCATATCAATAGCTTATCGTTAATAAAAATAAAGTAATGATGAAAGCGAGCGAACCAATATGGAAAAACCGTCACGGTTTCTGGCAAATTCCAGCACCGCGCTTGAACAGCTGCGCGGGCTAATCAACCAGCACGAGTCAACACCAGGCACTCCGCTGCCCACAGAACGTGAGCTATCGGAGACTCTCGGCGTAGGACGACGTGAAGTGCGTCGTGCGCTGGATGTGCTGGAAGAAGAGGGGCGCATCTGGCGTAAGCAGGGCAAAGGAACGTTTATCGGTCCGGCGGCACCTGTTGAACCCCTGGCCCTTCAGGGATTGGTTCAGCAAACCAACCTTCTGGAAGTGATGGAAGCTCGCCTACAGCTCGAACCCGGCTTAGCCCGGCTTGCGGCACTGCGTGCCACCAGGGAAAACCTCGCGCTTATGCAGCGCATGCTGGAACGCATTGATAAGGTCAGCCCGGATGACCGCGATCTCAACGAACTGTGGGATAGCGCCTTTCACCGCGCCATTGCGGAAGCGGCGGGTAATCGCCTGATGCTCGGCCTGTTTGATGCCATTGATGCCGTCAGACGTGAACCGGGCTGGCAGCATCTGCGTGAATTAGCCCGCACGCCCGAACGTGTCGATAGCTATAACGACCACCATCACAAGATCATGTCTGCGATTATCCATCGCCAGCCTAACGAGGCAGCGGCCGCCATGCGCGAACACCTGCTTAGCCTGCAAACCGCCCTGATTCATGCTATCCACCTTGAGGACGACTTCACGCTATGACGACGATCCCGTTTAAGGATTCCACGCCTGTACTGCGGCTGAATAATCTCAACGTCAAATTTTCCGGCTCTCCGGTGAGCGTACTGGACGGCATTTCCCTGACGGTCAAAGCGGGCGAAACGCTGGCGCTGGTGGGGGAGTCAGGCTGCGGGAAAAGTATCACCTCATTGGCGCTGATGGGATTGCTGCCTGCCAGCGCGCAGATTGTCAGCGGGGAGATGCAGTTTCGCCGTCACGATCTGCGCAAGCTCTCGCCGCGGGAATATGCCGATCTGCGCGGCAGCGAGCTGGCGATGATTTTCCAGGAGCCCATGACCTCGCTTAACCCGGCGTTTACGCTGGGCGATCAGCTTAGCGAAGCGGTAATGCGACACCAGAACGTCTCGCGCGCAGAGGCGATGAAGGTCGCGCTGCAGATCCTCGAGAAGGTACAGATCCCGGCCGCAGAGATGAGATTGAAAGCGTACCCTCACCAGCTATCCGGCGGAATGCGCCAGCGCGTGATGATTGCCATGGCGCTGATTAACCACCCCAAATTACTGATTGCGGACGAACCCACTACCGCGCTCGACGTCACCATCCAGGCGCAAATTCTCGCCTTGCTCAACACCCTTAAAGAAGAAACGGGCACGGCGGTGCTGATGATCACCCATGATTTAGGCGTGGTGGCAGAAGTCGCCCAGCAGGTGGCGGTGATGTATGCCGGGCAGGTGGTGGAGCAGGGAAGCGTGGAGGCCATCTTTGCCGACCCGCAGCACCCTTACACCATCGGCCTGATGGGGTCGATCCCCTCTCTGGGCGCACGTAAAGGCCCGCTTTCCACCATTCCCGGATCGGTGCCGCTGCCGGAATCCATGCCGAAAGGCTGCCGTTTTGCCACCCGTTGCCCCTTTGCGCAGGCGCGCTGCCATGATGAAAAACCGCAGCTCGCTACGCCTGGAACTGGTCATCAGGTTGCCTGCTTCCGCGTGCCGCTCGAACACCACATTGCCCTGGGAGAGACCGCATGACTACGCCCATTCTTGAAGCCCGCGACCTAAGCAAGCTGTTCCCCGGCCCCAAAAAACTCTTTACCCCGGCCCGGTTTGTCACGGCGGTCGATCGCGTTTCGCTTGCCGTGATGCCGGGCGAAACGCTGGCGATAGTGGGGGAGTCGGGTTCAGGAAAATCTACTCTCGGTCGTCTGCTGCTGCGTCTGCTGGAAGCCAGTGAAGGGCGCGTGTTTTACCAGGGGGAGGAGATCACGCATGCATCGGGGGCTCGCCTCAACCAGCTCCGGCGTGAATTGCAAATTATCTTCCAGGATCCCTTTGCGTCGCTCAACCCGCGCATGACGGTGGAGCAGATCGTTGGCGAGCCGCTGTGGCTGCACCAGAACATGAAAAAAGCCGATCGTCAGTATCGCGTCGCCGAGCTGCTTAAGACCGTTGGCCTGCCCGCCGCCTGGGCCGGACGCTACCCGCACGAGTTTTCCGGCGGGCAGCGCCAGCGTATCGGCATTGCGCGCGCGCTGGCTTCGGGGCCGAAACTGCTACTGGGCGATGAGCCTGTCTCTGCGCTGGACGTCTCCGTGCAGGCGCAGGTGGTCAACTTGCTTGAAAGCCTGAAGCATCAGTTCGGCCTGACGATGGTGATTGTCGCCCACGGTCTGGCGGTTATCCGCCATATGAGCGACCGCGTGGCGGTGATGTACCTCGGGCAAATCGTCGAGCTTGCCACCGTCGACGAGATTTTTGACGCGCCGCTGCACCCCTATACTCAGGCGCTGATCGCCTCGGCGCCGCAGATGCAGCCCGGCGTGGAACGCGACGCATCGCTGCTGCAGGGCGATTTGCCGAACCCGGCTAACCCGCCGTCCGGCTGCCGTTTCCACACCCGCTGTCCGTACGTCACCGATGAATGCCGCCAGGTCGAGCCGATCAATCAGGTGCTCGACGGCGGACGTCAGGTTGCCTGCCACCGCTGGCAGGAGATTAACCGCGATCGCAGCGTTATCCAGATCGCACCGCCATCCGCCGCTTTTCTGCGCCGCCGCGCGCTGTTTGAACACGCGGCCACTCACTCGTCCCTTCCTTCAAGGAACTCATGATAATGACAATGCGTAATTCTCTTTTGACCGTACTGGGAAGTGTTATGTTGCTTGGCGCGGCGCTGCCCGCCCATTCTGAAAGCGTGCTGCGTATTGGTCTGGGCGCAGACCCGGACATGCTCGACCCGCATCTGGCGCGCACCTACTATGGCCGCTTCGTGTTTGCCTCCCTGTGTGACAGGCTGGTGGATGTGGATGAAAATCTGAAGGTCGTACCCGGTCTGGCCAAAGACTGGGCGTGGAGTGACGACGGTAAAACCCTGACGCTCAATTTGCGTGAAGGCGTCACTTTCCACGACGGTGAGAAATTCGATGCCGCTGCAGCGAAATACAACCTCGACCGCGCCCTGACCATGAAAGGCTCTCTGCGTAAAAGCGAGATCTCGTCGGTGGAGTCGATTGTCGTCACCGGCCCGATGCAGATTGCCCTGCACCTGAAAACGCCCGATGCCGCGCTGCTGATGCAGCTCACCGACCGCGCGGGCGCGATGATGGCCCCCGAAGCGGCGAAAAAGCCTGACTTTGCCGCTCATCCGGTCTGTTCCGGCCCGTATAAATTCGACAGCCGCGTGTCGCAGGACCGCATTGTTCTGACCCGTTTCGACAACTACTGGAACAAAGACGCCTACCACTTCGACAAAATCATCTATCTGCCGATCCCGGATGCTTCCGTGCGCCTGGCTAACCTGCGCGCGGGCGATCTCGACCTGACTGAAGGCATCGCCGCCAGCGACGTCAAAACCGTCGAAGCCGACAGCAAGCTGGCGCTGGCGAAGGTGACGGGCCTGGGCTATCAGGGGATCACCTTTAATATCAATAACGGCAAGGTACCCGCCAACGATCCGTTCAAAGATGCCCGCGTGCGCGAGGCGTTTTCTCAGGCCATCGACCGCGATGCGTTAAACCAGGTGGTCTTTGAAGGGCTTTACACCCCGGCAAACCAGGCGTTTTCGCCGGTCAGCCCGTATCACGTTAATCTGCCGGTCCCACCGCGCGATGTCGACAAAGCGAAAGCCTTGCTGAAAGCCGCAGGCGTGACCGCGCCGCTGACCGTCAACCTGCTGGTGCCGAACAACCCAACCTCCCAGCAGGTAGGCCAGGTGCTTCAGGCTATGGTCGCCGAGGCTGGCTTTACCCTGAACCTGCAGATGACCGAATTCGCCACGCTGCTGGATCGCCAGCAGAGCGGTGACTATCAGCTGAGCTTCTCCGGCTGGTCGGGTCGCCCGGATCCGGACGGAAGCATCTACGGCTTTATCAACAGCAAAGGCACGCTTAACGACGGCCGCTACAGCAACGCGCAGGTCGATGAGTGGCTGACCCAGGCGCGCCAGAGCACCGATCAGGCCGCACGCCAGCCGCTGTACGACAAAGTGGTGAAGCAGCTGCAGACCGATATGCCGATTGCCTACCTCTACTTCGAGCCGCGCATTTTTGGCCTGAACAAGAAAGTGCAGGGCTTTAAGCCTTATCCGGACGGCATCGTGCGTCTGGCCGGTTTGACGCTGGCGAAATAAACGTCCTGAGGAGAGCCCATGCTGGAACTGATTTGCAAACGTCTGCTGCTGGCCGTCCCAACGCTGTTGCTGGTGAGCATGATGGTCTTCGGGCTGCAAAAGCTGCTGCCCGGTGACCCGCTAATCGCCATGGCCGGGGAGGAGCGCGATCCGGCGGTCATCGCCCAGCTGCGTGCGGAGCTGAACCTCGATGCGCCGATCCCCGTGCAGTATTTCAACTGGCTGACGCGCGCGCTGCAGGGCGATCTGGGCGTCTCCTTACGCACGCATGAACCGGTAACGCAGCTTATTGCCAGCAAGCTGCCGGTCACGCTGGAGCTGTCGCTGCTGGCGATGATCATCGCGCTGGTGTTCGGCATCAGCATGGGGATCCTCGCCGCGGTGAACAAAAACAGCTGGGTCGATCACGGGGCAAACTTTGTGGCGATCTCGGGGATCTCGATTCCCCACTTCTGGCTGGGGATCCTGCTGATTCTGGTCTTCTCGGTGAACCTGCAGTGGCTGCCCGCGTCTGGCTATGTGCCGTTCAGTGAAGATCCGCTTCAGAACCTGCGTACGTTACTGCTGCCCGCTGCCGTGCTCGGAACCGGTCTGGCGGCGACGCTGATGCGCCATACCCGCGCGTCGATGATTGCGGTACTGAAGGCGGACTACATCCGCACCGCGCGGGCCAAGGGGCTATTGCCGAAAGCGGTGATCTTAAAGCACGCGTTTCGCAACGCGCTGGTGCCGGTGATCACCCTCACCACGCTGCTGTTCGGCGAGCTGCTGGGCGGCGCGGTGCTGACCGAGCAGGTCTTCACCATTCCGGGCTTCGGCAAGATGATCGTCGATTCGGTATTTAACCGCGACTATGCGGTGGTGCAGGGCGTAGTGCTGATCGTGGCGATCGGCTTTCTGATGCTGAACCTGCTGGCTGACGTGCTCTACGTCCTTATCAACCCGAAAATGCGAGGTTAATCATGGCGGAACTGACCACTCAAACCGTTGCGCCCGCGCTGCCGCGCGCGCAGAACCGGGTGCTGAAGAAATTCCTCGCCAATAAAAGTGCGGTGATTGGTGCGGTGGTGGTGGGCTTCTTTGTGCTGGTGGCGCTGCTGGCGCCGTGGATCGCCCCGTTCGACCCGGTTAAAGCCAACTTCCTTGCGGTGCGCAAGGCGCCGTCGGCGATGTACTGGTTCGGCACCGACGAGCTGGGGCGCGACATCTTATCGCGCATTATCTGGGGCGCGCGCACCTCGCTGATGGCAGGCTGTATGTCGGTTGTTATCGCGGTAGTCATCGGCGTGCCGCTGGGGCTGGTGGCGGGTTACTTCCAGAAGATGTGGGATGGCGTGATCTCGCGCTTTATCGAGGCGCTGCTGGCCTGTCCGTTCCTGATCATGGCGATCGCGCTGGGGGCATTTTTGGGCCCGAGCCTCACCAACGCGATGATCGCCATTGGCCTTTCGGCGATGCCGATCTTCGCCCGCCTGACGCGCGGGCAGGTGATCGCCATTCGTAACGAAGAATACATCGACGGCGCGCGGGCGATTGGCCTGCCGGATCGCTGGATCATCATCAAATACATCCTGCCAAACGTGATGTCGCCGATCCTGGTGCAGGCCACGCTGGCCATCGCCTCGGCGATTATCGCTGAAGCCAGTCTGTCGTTTTTGGGGCTGGGGCAGCAGCCGCCAAATCCGTCCTGGGGCTCAATGCTCAACACCGCGAAAGGGTTTCTTGAGCAGGCGCCGTGGATGTCCGTTTTCCCCGGCGTGGCGATTTTCCTTGCCGTGCAGGGCTTTAATTTACTCGGCGACGGGCTGCGCGATGCGCTCGATCCGCGCCACGACTAAGGAGTCATGATGACCAAAGCGCTTGATTTTACCTCCGGCTACGCTTCACGCCGCCCGCCGATGATGGGCCATAACGCGGTTGCGACGTCTCAGCCGCTGGCGGCACAGGCGGGCATGAAGATGCTGCAGCTGGGGGGGAATGCCGTTGATGCGGCCATTGCCACCGCGATGGCGCTGACGGTGGTAGAGCCGACCGGCAACGGGATTGGCAGCGATGCCTTTGCCATCGTCTGGGACGGCGAAAAGCTGCACGGCCTGAACGCGTCCGGTCGTTCGCCTGCCAGCTGGCATGCGGATCTGTTTGCCGGAAAAACCGCGGTGCCGGAAATTGGCTGGGACGCGGTGACCGTGCCGGGTGCTGTATCCGGCTGGGTGGCCCTGGCAGAACGTTTTGGCACGCTGCCGCTGACCACGCTGGCGCAGCCTGCCATTGACTACGCGCGCAATGGTTTCCCGGTCTCCCCGCTGATTGGGCATCTCTGGCAGCGCGGCTATAACAAGCTGAAAGATCAGCCGGGCTTTAGCGCCTGCTTCGCGCCGGAAGGCCGCGCCCCGCGCGTGGGGGAGATCTTCCGTAACCCGGCGCAGGCAAACTCGCTGGAGCTGATTGCGAAAACCAACGGCGACGCGTTTTACCACGGCGAACTGGCGCAGAAAATTGCCGCCTTCGCCAAAGAGCATGGCGCGCATCTGACGGCTGAGGATCTGGCAAACCATCGCGTGGACTGGGTAGACCTGCTGTCGCGGGACTTCGCGGGCGGTTCGGTTCAGGAGCTGCCGCCTAACGGCCAGGGGATCGCCACGCTGATTGCGCTCGGCATCCTGGAGCAGTGCGGCATTGAGAAGCACCATCCGGATTCTGTGCAATCCCTGCACCTGTCCATTGAGGCGATGAAGCTGGCACTGGCGGATCTCGATCGCTACGTGGCGGATGAAGACCACATGGCGTTCGCGGCGAAAGAGCTGCTTAGCGATCGTTATCTGAAGTCGCGCGCGGCGCTGATCAACCACGATAGCGCCTCTGATTTTGTCTACGGTTCCCCGACGCAGAGCGGCACGGTCTACATCAGCAGCGCCGACGCCAGCGGGATGATGGTTTCGTTTATTCAGTCCAACTATATGGGCTTTGGGTCAGGTATTGTGGTGCCGGATACCGGGATCAGCCTGCAAAACCGGGGCTGTGGGTTTGTGCTGGATCCAGAACACCCGAACGCGCTGGCCGGCAGCAAGCGTCCGTTCCACACCATCATTCCGGGTTTTGCGATGGACGGCAACGGCAAGCCGCTGATGTCCTTCGGCGTGATGGGCGGGCCGATGCAGGCGCAAGGGCATATGCAGATGGCGCTGCGCATAATGCTGCACGGGCAAAACCCGCAGGCGGCAATCGATGCCCCGCGCTGGCGCGTGGTGCAGGGCAGGGAGGTGATCGTTGAATCAACGTTCGATCGCAATACTATCGCGGCGCTGCGCGAGCGCGGACATCAGATCGTGGTGGAAGATCCGCTGCAGGATTACAACTTTGGCGGGGCGCAGGTGATTTACCGTATGCCGGAAGGGCACTACGTGGCCGCAACGGAAAGCCGCAAGGACGGGCAGGCGTTGGTGAGTTAATTAACGCCCGGTGGCGCTGCGCTTACCGGGCCTACGCAGTGCTTTTTGTAGGCCGGGGACGGCGTAGCCGCCACCCGGCTTTTTTCACCCAATACTAAACGGATCCGCATCCTGCCACGCCGGAAACTTCTCGCGATACTCCTGCAGCGCCGTCAATGACAGTTCTGCATCAATACGCGTTGCCTGATGCGGCTCGGCAGTCGCAATAATTTCGCCCTGTGGATTCACCACCCGGCTGTCGCCGCGATAGTGATGCCCGTTGCCGTCAGTGCCTACCCGGTTACAGCCCACCACGTAGGCCTGGTTCTCAATCGCGCGCGCCACAAGCAGCGACTGCCAGTGCAGAGAACGCGGCGCAGGCCAGTTGGCGACATACAGCGCCAGGTCGTAATCATTGCGGTTGCGTGACCATACCGGGAAGCGCAGGTCGTAGCAGACCAGCGGCAGAATACGCCAGCCGCGCCACTCAAACACTACGCGCTCGTTACCCGCTTCATAGTGATGATGCTCTTCCGCCATGCGGAACAGGTGGCGCTTGTCGTAGAAATGCACTTTCCCTTCTGGCTCAACCAGCAGGAAGCGGTTCACCGGCCCGCGATCGGTTTGCAGGGCGGCGCTACCGGCAATCAGCGCGTTCGTCTGCTGCGCTTTGGTATGCATCCAGGCGACCACCTCATCCTGCGGCATCGACTGTGTCGCCGCTTCCATGGCGAAGCCGGTGGTGAACATCTCAGGCAGGACAATCACATCTCGCCCGGTAATCTCTTCCAGTTGACGATCGAAGTGGCGCAGGTTGGCGGGGCCATCCATCCACACTAAAGGTTGCTGCAAAATAGAAATCTTCAGACCAGGCACAATTCAGACTCCTCAAACGACCGCTTTTTGACACTGTAGCACGACATAACGAGAAAATGTGGCAATAAAAAACCCCGCGCGAGGCGGGGTTTGTGCAGGCAAAATGCGTTATGCCGCTTCAGGTTTACGGTGCTTCTCCGGCAGCTTTACCGGCTGCGTCGCCAGCTCGTCCGGTTCGAAATCATCGACGTTAATACTGCGCAGACGGCTCTCTTCGGCTTTCACCAGCAGAGCAGCTTCATCTTTATTGATAATGCCACCTGCCAGCGCCTGTTTCGCCAGTTCGTCCAGACGGGTAAACGGCAGGTTTTTGCCCAGCTGCTTACAAATTTTCTGGTGAATCGGGTCGGCAGCCATCACGTCCAGCAGCGCCTCTTCCAGCAGACCTACCGGGTTGTGCGGCGTCGGTGCCAGATACTGACCGCGGCCGATACGGGAGCGGGTTGCGCTCGGTACCTGCAGGATCTTCGCCACTTTATGGTCCAGCTTGTCAGACGGTGCCAGATGATGACGACCGGTCGGGAAGATCACCACGCGCAGGGCGCCTGCGACAAAGCGGTTCGGGAAGTTCGCCAGCAGATCGTCAATGGCCTGCTCTGCCTGATACATCGCATCCTGAACGCCCCAGTGCACCAGCGGCAGATCCGCTTCCTGACGGCCTTCGTCGTCGTAGCGTTTCAGGACCGCAGAGGCCAGGAAGATCTGGCTCAGCACGTCGCCCAGACGGGCAGAGATACGTTCGCGACGCTTCAGGCTACCGCCCAGCACCGCCATCGAGACATCAGACAGCAGCGCCAGGTTGGCGCTCAGACGGTTAAGATGCTGGTAATAACGTTTCGTCGCATCGCCGGTCGGCGTCGCGCTGGTCAGACCGCGCGTCAGGCCCAGCCAGAAGCTGCGCACCTTGTTGCTACCCACGTGACCGATATGTTTGAACAGCAGCTTATCGAAGGCATCCACGTCGTTATTCTGCGCAGCGGCCATCTCTTCGAGCACGTACGGATGGCAGCGAATTGCCCCCTGACCGAAGATCATCATGCTGCGGGTCAGGATGTTTGCCCCCTCAACGGTGATGGCAATCGGTGCGCCCTGATAGCCACGCGCCAGGAAGTTGCCTTCGCCGAGCATAATGCCCTTACCGCCTGCGATATCCATCGCGTCAATGATCGACTGCTGCGCGCGGTGGGTACAGTGGTACTTCACAATCGCGGACAGCACGGCCGGTTTTTCGCCCAGCATGATGCCGTAGGTAATCAGGGAAGCAGCGGCATCCATCACGTAGGCGTTGCCTGCGATACGCGCCAGCGGCTCTTCGATACCTTCCATCTTGCCGATGGAGATTTTAAACTGACGGCGGATGTGGGCGTAAGCACCAATCCCCATCGCCACGGACTTCAGACCACCGGTTGAGTTCGACGGCAGGGTAATGCCGCGACCCACAGACAGACATTCCACCAGCATACGCCAGCCCTGACCGGCCATTTTCGGGCCACCGATGATGTAATCAATCGGCACAAAGATATCCTGGCCGCGGGTTGGGCCGTTCTGGAACGGTACGTTCAGCGGGAAGTGACGACGACCAATTTCAACGCCAGGGGTAGAGGTTGGGATCAGCGCACAGGTAATGCCCAGATCTTCTTCGCCGCCCAGCAGTTTTTCCGGGTCAGAGAGCTTAAAGGCCAGACCCAGCACGGTGGCGATTGGCGCCAGAGTGATATAACGCTTGTTCCAGGTCAGGCGCATACCCAGCACCTGCTCGCCCTGCCATTCGCCCATGCAGACCACGCCGGTATCCGGAATCGCGCCCGCATCGGAGCCTGCTTCCGGGCTGGTCAGCGCGAAGCAAGGAATTTCCTGACCGCGAGCCAGACGCGGCAGGTAATGATCTTTCTGTTCTTCCGTACCGTAATGCTGCAGCAGCTCGCCCGGACCTAAGGAGTTCGGTACGCCAACGGTGATCGCCAGGATCCCGGAAACGCCCGCCAGCTTTTGCAGTACGCGAGCCTGAGCGTAAGCGGAGAATTCCAGACCACCGTACTCTTTCTTAATGATCATCGCGAAGAAGCGATGTTCTTTCAGGTATGCCCACAGTTCTGGCGGCAGGTCAGCCATTTCATGGGTGATGGCAAAGTCGTTCGCCATACGGCACGCTTCTTCCACCGGGCCATCAATAAAGGCCTGTTCTTCAGCGGTCAGGCGCGGCTGCGGATAGTTATGCAGTTTCTTCCAGTCCGGGTTGCCCTGGAACAGGTCACCTTCCCACCAGGTGGTGCCCGCATCAATCGCTTCTTTCTCTGTACGCGACATCGGCGGCATCACTTTACGGAAGCCCTTGAACACCGGCGCGGAGATCATTGATTTACGCATCGGGGCAAAGTTAAACGGCAGAAGAATGATGGCAAGAGGGACTAAAAGCCAGATATTCCACAGACCGGCGACGCCAAGTGCAGCGGTCCAGGCCAGAAGAATCAGGCTGCTCAGGAATAAACTGACGCGGTGATAGAACAACACACCGAGCAGAACAACGGTTGCGAGAATGCTCAAAATCATCATAAAGAAAAGCTCCCTTGCTTGTAGGAGGTCTGACCACTTGTGATGATATGGTTGTAGTTGATGTTATTTCCTTTAGCAATGTGTTTACAAAATAATTACAACCTGGTTCACATTGTTCGCGTTTTAGTCGGCACGAAAAAACAAAACGCCGGGCGATTCGTATGGCTTTAGCTTCTCGCTTTTCCCGCTATCCGGTACACTCCACTGTGTTATTTCATCAATACTGAAGGATTATCCTCATGTACCAGGATCTTATTCGTAACGAACTGAACGAAGCGGCGGAAACGCTGGCTAACTTTCTGAAAGATGATGCCAATATTCACGCTATTCAGCGCGCGGCGGTCCTGCTGGCTGACAGTTTTAAAGCCGGTGGCAAAGTGCTCTCCTGCGGTAACGGCGGCTCCCACTGTGACGCCATGCACTTCGCAGAAGAGCTGACCGGACGCTATCGTGAAAACCGTCCGGGCTACCCGGCGATTGCGATTTCCGACGTGAGCCACATCTCCTGCGTAGGTAACGACTTCGGTTACGACCATATCTTTTCCCGCTACGTTGAGGCGGTAGGCCGTGAAGGCGACGTGCTGCTGGGGATTTCTACCTCCGGTAACTCCGCTAATGTGATCAAAGCGATCGCTGCCGCGCGTGAAAAAGGGATGAAAGTCATCACCCTGACCGGGAAAGATGGCGGTAAGATGGACGGTACGGCGGATATCGAAATTCGTGTTCCGCACTTCGGTTATGCAGACCGCGTTCAGGAAATTCACATCAAAGTGATCCACATCCTGATCCAGCTGATCGAAAAAGAGATGGTTAAGTAAGGCTTCGCTGGGGGGCACTGGTGCCCCCCGCTGTTGTGGAGGTGACGTATGTGCGAACTGCTCGGGATGAGCGCCAATGTGCCAACCGATATCTGCTTTAGTTTCACCGGGCTGGTTCAGCGCGGTGGGGGAACCGGGCCGCATAAAGACGGCTGGGGCATCACCTTCTACGAAGGCAAAGGGTGTCGCACGTTCAAAGATCCACAGCCCAGCTTTAACTCACCGATTGCCAAACTGGTGCAGGATTATCCCATCAAGTCGCGCTCGGTGATTGCGCATATTCGCCAGGCAAACCGGGGTGAAGTCGCGCTGGAAAATACTCATCCGTTTACCCGTGAGCTGTGGGGCCGTAACTGGACCTACGCGCATAATGGACAACTCACGGGCTATAAGTCGCTTGAGACGGGCAATTTCCGCCCGGTCGGCGAAACCGACAGTGAAAAAGCCTTCTGCTGGCTGCTTCACAAACTGACGGAGCGCTATCCCCGCACGCCTGGCAACATGGCCGCCGTGTTTAAATACATTGCGACGCTGGCGTCGGAGCTACGCGAAAAAGGCGTGTTCAATATGCTGCTCTCTGACGGGCGCTATGTGATGGCGTTCTGCTCAACGAATCTGTTCTGGATCACCCGCCGTGCGCCGTTTGGCGTTGCGACGCTACTCGATCAGGATGTGGAGATAGACTTTCAGAAGGAGACCACACCGAACGATGTGGTCACTGTCATTGCAACGCAGCCGCTGACGGGCAACGAAACCTGGCAAAAGATTATGCCAGGCGAGTGGGTGCTATTTTGTCTCGGGGACCGTGTAATTTGACGCCAGCTGTGGATGGACGACTTCGTGGCTCAGCGGTTTGCTGACCACGTAACGACCATCTACGATAGAGACCACCGGTGGCTTGTGGGTCTGCTCAAAGTAGTCGTAACCCGGCTTAAGCTGTTTCCAGAAATCCGCGTAGTATGAGAACTTGTGACGGGCCATGTTGGCATCCGTCATGCGGAACGGATAAATGCTGACCTGAACGTTAGGCTGCCCAAAGACCAGCGCACCCGTTACAAACTGGAAGATCTCATCAATACCGGAGTCGGTCATCGCATAACAGCCGATAGACACGCAGGCACCGTGGATCATCAGGTATTTACCTTCATAACCGTGGGCACGGTCGTAGGCATTCGGGAAGCCGATGTTAATGGCTTTATAGAAGCGGCTGTCGGGTTTGAGCTGGCTACGCTGAACGTTGTAAAACCCTTCCGGACTTTTGAAATCGCCCTGACGTTGTTTTGGCCCCAGCCCGCCGGAGTAGTTACAAATCTTGTAGCTATCAAGCAGTTGATAAGTCTCACCCATTTTTACAAACAGATCGAGAGTGCGCTCTTCCTTGAAGATCTGAATATAAACCGGCGATCCCATTAACTGCTGTTTATATTCTTTGCTGACCGGCGTCGTTGAGCTATTACTGCTGAGCAGTCCGGCAAACGACATGCACGGAATCAGAAGCATCGCAATGAACAATGCGATTTTACGCATACTACTAGTTCCTTGATAAAACCATGACCAACTTGCCAGGACGGCAAAAGAGACCCGAAATCAGATTATTCTGTTAGGAGCGCTCACATTAGCACCACCAGAGATTTTCGCAAGAGCCGGGCGGTGAGTTTACAAATTAGTTTTACTTTATAAACCATCAACGTTGCGATGGCTCCAGGAACTTTGCGTATTAGCTCGCAATTTGGCGCGCGCGACGGCGGATTCCCTGCCCGCGGGAAGGGGAAAATGTTACACTTCGCGCCCACTGGATTGTTGTTCATGGAAACCTGCTAACCACATGTTTAAAATAAAAAAAGGACTTGATCTGCCGATTGCAGGCGTGCCAGCGCAGCACGTTTCGACAGGCGCAAGTGTCCGTCATGTCGCCATTTTGGGCGATGACTACCTGGGAATGCGCCCTTCAATGCTGGTACAGGAAGGCGATCGCGTTATCAAAGGACAGGCGCTCTTTGAGGACAAAAAAAATCCCGGCGTGATGTTCACGGCACCCGCGAGCGGCATCGTTGTGGCGATCAACCGTGGCGAACGGCGCGTTCTGCAGTCGGTGGTTATCCGCATTGAAGGCAATGAACAGCGTGAATTTGCCCATTACGACGTCGCAGACCTCGCGTCGCTGAGCCGTGACGCTGTTCAGGCCCAACTTCTGGCATCCGGTTTATGGACCGCGCTTCGTACGCGTCCCTTCAGCAAATCACCTGTTCCCGGCGCGGAACCGGCCGCAATTTTCGTTACGGCAATGGACACCAACCCGCTCAGCGTGGACCCGCAGCCGGTTATCCTGGCGCAGCGCAAGGCCTTTGATGCCGGGCTGACCCTTTTAACCCGCCTGACGTCGGGGAAAGTCCACGTTTGTCAGGCCGGTGGCGGCAAGCTCGGCGGCCATCCGCAGGGGCAGGTCACGTTTAATGAGTTTGCTGGCCCGCATCCTGCGGGGCTGGTTGGGACGCACATCCACTTCCTTGAGCCGGTAAGCCTGACAAAACAGGTCTGGCATCTTAATTATCAGGACGTTATTGCCATTGGCCATCTCTTCACCACCGGTGAACTGAGCGCTGAACGGACTATCGCCATTGGCGGACCGCAGGCGAGCCATCCGCGTCTGGTGAAGACGCTGCTGGGCGCAGACATCAATGAACTGCTGGTGGGTGAAGTAAAAGAGGGCGAAAACCGCCTGATTTCCGGTTCGGTGCTCAGCGGCCGCCATGCTGTTGATGCGCAGGCGTATCTGGGCCGTTTCCATTTGCAGGTCAGCATTGTGCTGGAAGGTCGCGAGAAGGAGCTGTTCGGCTGGGTGCTGCCCGGTGCGGAAAAGTATTCCGTCACCCGGACCACGCTGGGTCACTTCCTGCGTAACAGGCTGTTTAACTTCTCGACCAGTACGCACGGCGGAGAGCGCGCCATGGTCCCGATTGGCAACTACGAGCGCGTCATGCCGCTGGATATTCTGCCGACCATGCTGTTGCGCGATCTCCTCGCCGGCGATACCGACAGCGCGCAGGCGCTGGGCTGCCTGGAGCTGGACGAAGAAGACCTGGCGCTCTGTACCTATGTGTGTCCGGGAAAATACGAATATGGACCCGTATTGCGCGAGGTGTTAACCCGCATTGAGCAGGAAGGATAACTGATGGGCTTAAAACACCTCTTTGAAAAAATTGAGCCGCACTTTACCGAAGGGAAGCTCAAAAAATACTACCCGCTGTATGAAGCAACAGCGACCATTTTCTACACGCCTGGGCTGGTGACGAAAGGGGCGGCGCACGTTCGCGATGCCATCGACCTCAAGCGGATGATGATTCTGGTGTGGTTTGCGGTCTTCCCGGCGATGTTCTGGGGAATGTACAACGTCGGCCTGCAGACCATTCCGGCACTGCACCACATGTACGATGCACAGCAGCTGGCGCAGGTGCTCCAGTCTGACTGGCACTACCGTCTGGCCCAGTCCTTAGGGGTGAGCTTCGCTGCAGATGCAGGCTGGATGAGCATGATGACGCTGGGTGCGGTTTTCTTCCTGCCGATTTACATCACGGTATTTATCGTGGGCGGCTTCTGGGAAGTGCTGTTTGCCATCATCCGTAAACATGAGATCAACGAAGGCTTCTTCGTGACCTCCATTCTTTTTGCCCTGATTGTTCCTCCGACGCTGCCACTCTGGCAGGCGGCGCTAGGCATCAGTTTTGGCGTGGTGATTGCCAAAGAGATCTTCGGCGGGACCGGGCGGAACTTCCTCAACCCGGCGCTGGCGGGACGTGCGTTTCTGTTCTTTGCGTATCCGGCACAAATCTCGGGCGACCTGGTATGGACGGCGGCAGACGGTTTTTCCGGCGCCACGCCACTTTCGCAGTGGGCGGCACACGGCGGCGAAGCGCTGGTTAACAACGCGACAGGGCAGCCGGTCACCTGGTTCGATGCCTTTATAGGCAACATTCCGGGCTCCATCGGGGAAGTCTCTACGCTGATGATTTTGCTGGGCGGCGCGATTATTCTTTTCGGTCGCGTAGCCTCCTGGCGAATTGTGGCGGGCGTGATGATCGGCATGGTGCTGACCGCCACGATGTTCAATGTTATCGGTTCGACCACCAACCCGATGTTCTCCATGCCGTGGTACTGGCATCTGGTGCTGGGTGGCTTCGCGTTTGGCATGATGTTCATGGCGACCGACCCTGTCTCTGCCTCGTTTACGGATAAAGGTAAATGGAGCTATGGCGTGCTTATTGGCGCGATGTGTGTCCTGATCCGCGTGGTCAACCCGGCATATCCAGAAGGAATGATGCTGGCCATTCTGTTTGCCAATCTGTTTGCGCCACTCTTCGATTATCTGGTGGTGCGGGCCAACATTAAGCGGAGGAAGGCGCGTGGCTGAAGTTAAAAATAACGACAGCATCAGCAAAACGCTGCTGGTGGTGCTGGTGCTCTGTCTGGTTTGTTCCATTATTGTGGCCGGTTCTGCCGTGGGGTTAAAACCCCTGCAGCAGGAGCAACGTGCGCTGGATAAACAGCGCAACATTCTGGCCGTGGCCGGCCTGATGCAGGAAGGAATGAGCGCAGATGACGTGTCGGCCGTCTTTGCCGAACGGATTTCGGCGCGTCTGGTGGATTTAAAAACGGGCCAACTGCTGGAGAAAGATCCGGCAAAATTCAACCAGGCACTGGCGCTGAAAGATCCGCAGATGAGCCTGACGCTCGAGGCATCGCAAGATCCCGCCGGGATTAAGCGCCGCAGCAATCTCGCCGAAATTTACCTGGTGCGCGACGAGCAAAAACGCGTGCAGGAAATGGTGCTGCCGATTTACGGCAACGGCCTGTGGTCAATGATGTACGCCTTTGTGGCCCTTGATACGGATGGTCGCACCGTAAAAGGCATTACGTACTATGACCAGGGGGAAACCCCGGGGCTGGGTGGCGAAGTTGAGAACCCTAACTGGCGGGCACAGTTTGTCGGCAAAAAAGTGCTCGACGATAACGGCCTTCCCGCGCTGAAGGTGATGAAAGGGGCTGCACGTCCCGGTGACGACTACGCCGTCGACGGGCTTTCCGGCGCCACGCTCACATCAAAAGGCGTGCAGCACAGTTTTGATTTCTGGATGGGCGAGCTGGGCTTTGGTCCTTTCCTGAAAAACGTACGTGAAGGAGCGCTGAACAATGGCTGATACCGGTGAACTGAAAGAAGTCAAAAAGGTGCTCATTGGCCCACTGCTCGCCAATAACCCGATTACGCTGCAGGTGCTGGGCGTATGTTCAGCCCTGGCGGTAACGACCAAGCTGGAAACGGCGGTGGTGATGACGCTGGCAGTAACGCTGGTAACCGCGTTCTCCAGCATGTTTATCTCAATGATCCGCCACCACATTCCCAACAGCGTGAGGATCATCGTGCAGATGGCGATCATCGCCTCGCTGGTGATCGTGGTCGATCAGCTGCTGCGCGCCTTCGCTTATGAAACCTCCAAACAGCTCTCGGTGTTTGTCGGGCTGATCATCACCAACTGTATCGTCATGGGGCGTGCGGAAGCCTACGCCATGAAAATGCCGCCGCTGGCGAGCTTTATGGACGGTATCGGCAACGGCCTCGGCTACGGCGTGATCCTGCTGACCGTCGGGTTCCTGCGTGAGCTCATTGGCAGCGGCAAGCTGTTTGGCATCACGGTGCTGGACACGGTGCAGAACGGCGGCTGGTATCTGCCAAACGGGCTGTTCCTGCTGGCCCCTAGCGCATTTTTCATTATCGGTTTGCTGATCTGGCTGATTCGTACGTTGAGACCAGAACAGCAGGAAAAGGAGTAACCGACGATGGCTCATTACCTGAGTTTGTTTGTGCGTGCGGTGTTTGTTGAAAACATGGCGCTCGCGTTTTTCCTCGGCATGTGTACGTTCCTTGCGGTTTCCAAAAAAGTGTCGACGGCATTTGGACTGGGCGTGGCGGTGACGGTCGTGCTCGGGCTCTCCGTTCCCATTAACAATCTGGTGTACAACTTTGTGCTGCGGGACGGCGCGCTGGTGGAAGGCGTTGACCTCAGCTTCCTGAACTTCATCACCTTTATCGGGGTGATCGCGGCGCTGGTCCAAATCCTTGAGATGATCCTTGATAGGTATTTCCCGTCGCTTTACAACGCGCTTGGGATCTTCCTGCCGCTGATCGCGGTGAACTGCGCCATCTTTGGCGGCGTTTCGTTTATGGTTCAGCGTGATTACAACTTCAGTGAATCCGTAGTCTACGGTTTCGGCTCCGGTATCGGCTGGATGCTGGCGATTGTCACCATGGCGGGGATCCGCGAAAAAATGAAATATGCCAACGTACCTGCGGGTCTGCGTGGCTTAGGGATCACCTTTATCACCACCGGGTTGATGGCGCTGGGCTTTATGTCCTTCTCTGGTGTGCAGCTATAAGGGCTAACAGATGGAAATTATCCTTGGCGTGGTGATGTTCACGCTAATTGTACTGGTGCTGTCAGGGCTCATTCTGGCGGCGCGCGCGAAGCTGGTGAATTCCGGCGACGTGGTGATTGATATTAACGACGAGCCGCAGAATCAGATCCGCACGCCGGCGGGGGATAAACTGCTCAACACGCTCTCCGGCAACGGCATTTTTGTCTCCTCAGCCTGCGGCGGCGGTGGCTCCTGCGGGCAGTGCCGCGTGACGGTGAAAGAGGGCGGTGGCGATATTCTGCCAACCGAGCTGGCGCATATCACAAAGCGTGAGGCAAAAGAGGGCTGCCGTCTGGCCTGCCAGGTCGCGGTGCGTCAGAACATGAAGATTGAATTGCCGGAAGAGATCTTCGGCGTTAAAAAATGGGAGTGCGAGGTTATCTCTAATGATAACAAAGCCACATTTATTAAAGAGCTGAAGCTGCGAGTGCCGGAAGGGGAAGATGTCCCGTTCCGCGCCGGGGGATACATTCAGATTGAGTGTCCGGAGCACACTGTGGCGTATGCGGACTTTGACGTTCCGCAGGAGTACCGTGCCGACTGGGACAAGTTCAATCTCTTCCGCTTTGTGTCGGAGGTGAAAGAGCCGACGCTGCGCGCTTACTCGATGGCCAACTATCCGGAAGAAAAGGGCATTATCATGCTCAACGTGCGTATCGCTACGCCACCACCGAATGTGCCGGACGCGCCGCCGGGGATTATGTCTTCTTATATCTGGTCGCTAAAACCGGGCGACAAAGTGACGATCTCCGGCCCGTTTGGGGAGTTCTTTGCAAAAGATACCGACGCGGAAATGGTCTTTATCGGCGGCGGTGCCGGTATGGCCCCGATGCGATCGCACATCTTTGACCAACTGAAGCGGCTTGGCAGCAAGCGTAAAATCAGCTTCTGGTACGGGGCGCGCTCGCTGCGTGAGATGTTCTATGATGATGAATTCGAACAGCTGGCGCGTGAAAACCCGAACTTTACCTTCCATGTGGCGCTCTCCGATCCGCAGCCGGAAGATAACTGGACCGGTTACACGGGGTTCATCCATAACGTGCTGTATGAAAACTACCTCAAACATCATGCCGCTCCGGAAGACTGCGAATTCTATATGTGTGGTCCACCGATGATGAACGCCGCCGTGATTAAAATGTTGAAAGATCTTGGCGTCGAAGATGAGAACATCATGCTCGATGACTTTGGAGGCTGACGATGCTGACGTTTCTGGCAACCTTTGTGGTTTTTGTGCTTGTCATCTTCGGCATGTCGTTAGGCTGGATCGTTAAGCGTAAAAGCATACAGGGCAGCTGCGGCGGGATATCCTCCATTGGGATGGAGAAGGTGTGCGACTGCCCGGAACCGTGCGATGCCCGTAAAAAACGCATGGCGCGCGAACAGCAGCGCATCATTTAATCTGGTAGGTCGGGTAAGGCGAAGCCGCCACCCGACAATTCTCACGCACACTTCTCAATCCTCATTTGTTTACTGTATACTTATCCAGTAATGAGTGAGGGCTTACTATGCGCAAAATTATCCATGTTGATATGGACTGCTTTTTTGCCGCAGTGGAGATGCGTGACAACCCGGCGCTGCGGGATATTCCCATCGCCATTGGCGGCAGCCGCGTGCAGCGGGGGGTCATCAGTACTGCAAACTACCCTGCGCGCAAATTTGGTGTGCGCAGCGCCATGCCCACGGCGATGGCCTTAAAGCTCTGCCCTCATCTCACGCTCCTGCCAGGCCGGTTTGACGCTTATAAAGAGGCCTCGGTTCATATTCGCGAAATCTTCTCCCGCTATACCTCTCTGATAGAGCCACTATCGCTGGACGAAGCCTATCTGGATGTGACCGACAGCGTGCATTGTCACGGCTCCGCTACGCTAATGGCTCAGGAGATCCGCCAGACGATTTTCAACGAGCTGAATCTGACCGCATCGGCGGGCGTGGCACCCGTTAAATTCCTCGCCAAAATTGCCTCCGATTTGAATAAGCCCAACGGCCAGTACGTCATCACGCCGGAAGAAGTACCTGCATTTTTAAAAACGCTGCCGCTCGGCAAAATCCCCGGGGTGGGAAAAGTCTCCGCCGCAAAGCTGGAAAGCATGGGATTACGCACCTGCGAAGATGTGCAGAGAAGCGATCTCGCTATGCTGCTCAAACGCTTTGGCAAGTTTGGCCGCATGCTGTGGGAGCGCAGCCAGGGGATTGACGACCGTGACGTCAACAACGAGCGTCTGCGTAAATCCGTCGGAGTAGAACGCACGCTGATTGAAGATATTCACGATTGGCCGGAGTGCGAAACCATTATTACTGAACAGCTCTATCCTGAGCTGGAGCGACGCCTGGCAAAGGTAAAACCGGACCTGCTGATCGCGCGTCAGGGCATCAAGCTGAAATTTAATGACTTCCAGCAGACCACGCAGGAGCACGTCTGGCCACGCCTGAATAAAGAAGATCTTATCGCTACCGCGAAAAAAGCGTGGGAAGAACGGCGGGGCGGGAGAGGGGTCAGGCTGGTGGGGTTGCACGTCACGTTGCTGGATCCGCAACTGGAACGACAGCTGGTATTAGGACTGTAGGTTGTATCCATCGTAGGCCCGGTAAGCGAAGCGCCACCGGGCATCAGACGGCGAATTACTTAGCAGGAATCGCTTTCAGCAGTTCAGTCAGCAGTGTCCAGTAATGGCCCACGCTTTCGATATGAACCTGCTCATCCGGCGAGTGCGGACCGGTAATGGTTGGCCCAATAGACACCATGTCCATGTCCGGATACGGTTTCTTGAACAGACCACATTCCAGACCCGCGTGGATCACCTGAATGTTTGGGGTGCTGTTGAACAGACGCTGGTAAGTTTCACGCACCAGTGCCATCACCGGAGAGCTTGCATCCGGCTGCCAGCCTGGGTAGCTGCCTTTAGCGGAGGTTTTTGCACCCGCCAGCGTACCCAGAGATTCAAGCATGCTCACCACATACTCTTTACCGCTGTCGATAAGCGAGCGGATCAGGCAGATGATTTCTGCGCTGTCATCGCTCATGGTCACCACGCCCACGTTCAGAGAGGTTTCCACTACGCCTTTCGCCACGTCAGAGTTGCGGATCACGCCGTTTGGTGTCGCGTTCAGCAGCTGAACGAAGGTGTCACGGGACTGCGCGGTCAGCGCGGCTTTATCCGTGGAGACGGATTCCAGCACCACGGTCAGGTTCTTTTCTTTCGCTGACAGTTCGTTTTTCAGGATATCCAGGTACACGCTGGAGAGTTTTTTCAGCTCATCCGCTTTTGCCGCCGGCACTGCCACGGTGGCGAATGCTTCACGTGGGATCGCGTTGCGCAGCGTACCGCCGTTGAAATCGACCAGACGCAGATCCAGCTCAGCCGCATGGCCTGCCAGGAAACGTGCCAGCAGTTTATTGGCATTACCCAGGCCCAGGTGAATATCACCGCCGGAGTGACCGCCTTTCAGCCCTTTCAGCGTCAGCTTAAAGGTCTGGAAACCGGCTGGAATCGCTTCGCGTGACAGCGGCAGGGTAGAGATGAAGTCAATCCCGCCCGCGCAGCCCATGTAGATCTCGCCTTCTTCTTCGGAGTCGGTGTTGATCAGAATATCCGCCTGCAGCCAGTTCGCCTGCAGACCGAATGCGCCGTCCATGCCCGCTTCCTCGGTCATGGTCAGCAGCACTTCCAGCGGGCCGTGCTCAACGCTGTCGTCAGCCAGCACGGCCAGCGCAGAGGCCATGCCGATCCCGTTGTCCGCACCCAGCGTTGTGCCGCGCGCTTTCACCCAGTCGCCGTCGATGTACGGCTGAATCGGGTCTTTAGTGAAGTCGTGAACGGTGTCGTTGTTCTTCTGTGGCACCATGTCCAGGTGCGCCTGCAGCACAACCGGTTTGCGGTTTTCCATACCTGCGGTAGCGGGTTTGCGGATCAGAATGTTGCCAACCTGGTCGCGCTCGGCGTGCAGACCTTTTTCCTTCGCCCAACCCATAATATGTTCGGCAAGCTGTTCTTCATGGTAGGAAGGGTGTGGAATGGAGCAGATTTTGGCAAAAATATCCCACAGCGGCTGCGGAGATAATTGAGACAGTTCAGACACGATAAGTCTCCTTGTCGATGCTCTGCAAACAGGGTTGCAGGTCACAGGGTTAGCAGGTTAATAGTTACCACAAGTCAGGCTTGCGAGATGAAACTGAGAATACCACTTTCTCTGCTGGCTGGTAGCATAAAGCATGTAAAAACTCTGGCAGAGGGCGCTAAACACTGGTTTTTAGTGCGTCAGATCTCTATAATCTCGCGCAACCTATTTCCCCCTCGAACACTTTTTAAGCCGTATAAAAACAGGCTGGGACACTTCACATGAGCGAAAAATACGTCGTCACCTGGGACATGTTGCAGATTCACGCACGCAAACTGGCTGCGCGTCTGATGCCTTCCGAACAGTGGAAAGGCATTATTGCCGTCAGCCGTGGCGGTCTGGTACCGGGGGCGCTGCTGGCACGTGAGCTGGGTATTCGTCATGTCGATACCGTTTGCATCTCCAGCTATGACCATGACAACCAGCGCGAGCTGACCGTGCTGAAACGCGCGGAAGGCGACGGTGAAGGTTTCATCGTTATTGATGACCTGGTGGATACCGGCGGTACTGCGGTGGCCATCCGCGAAATGTATCCAAAAGCACACTTCGTCACCATCTTCGCTAAACCAGCTGGTCGCCCACTGGTTGACGATTACGTGATTGATATCCCGCAGGATACCTGGATTGAACAGCCATGGGATATGGGCGTGGTCTTTGTACCGCCTATTTCAGGCCGTTAATACCAGTACGTAACTTTACACGCCCGGCTATGTCGGGCGTTGTTCTTTTTAGTCTGCACCGCGTTACAATAGACTCCATATGACGTATCCATGGAGGCAACGCAATGACGCAGGCGAATCTCACCGAAACTCTCTTCAAACCCCGTTTCAAACACCCTGAAACGTCGACGCTGGTGCGCCGCTTTAATCCGGGTACCCAGCCAGCCGTCCAGTCTGCGTTAGACGGTAAAAACGTGCCTCACTGGTATCGCATGATTAACCGCCTGATGTGGATCTGGCGAGGTATTGATCCCCGTGAAATCCTCGATGTGCAGGCGCGAATCGTGATGAGCGAAGCCGAACGTACCGACAGCGAACTGTACGATACGGTGGTGGGTTACCGTGGTGGTAACTGGATCTACGAGTGGTCTAAGCAGGCGATGCTCTGGCAGCAAAAAGCCAGTCAGGAAGAGGATGCCACGCGCAGCGGCAAGCACTGGCTGCACGCCGCTAACCTGTACGGGATTGCCGCCTATCCCCATTTAAAAGGCGATGAACTGGCCGAGCAGGCTCAGGCGCTGGCGAATCGCGCCTATCAGGAAGCGGCTCAGCGTCTGCCGGGCCGGATGCGTGAACTTGAGTTCACCATTTCTGGGGGGGCGTCCGTTACCGGGTTCCTGCATATGCCTGAAGGTGAAGGCCCGTTCCCGACCGTCCTCATGTGCGGGGGGCTGGATTCGCTGCAAATCGACTATTACAGCCTGTATGAGCGCTACTTCGCACCAAAAGGGATCGCGATGCTGACGCTTGATATGCCCTCCATCGGTTTCTCATCCAAATGGAAACTGACTCAGGATTCCAGCCTGCTGCACCAGCATGCGCTAAAAGCACTGGAAAATATTCCGTGGGTTGACCACACCCGCGTAGCGGCATTTGGCTTCCGTTTTGGGGCGAACGTCGCGGTACGTCTGGCCTACCTTGAATCTTCTCGTCTTAAAGCCGTCGCCTGCCTTGGTCCGGTTGTTCACGCTTTGCTCAGCGATCCTGCTCGCCAGGGGAGCGTACCTGAAATGTACCTTGATGTACTGGCCAGCCGTCTTGGCATGCATGATGCATCAGACGAAGCGCTGCGCATTGAACTCAATCGCTACTCGTTAAAAACGCAAGGGTTGCTGGGACGTCGCTGCCCAACGCCGATGCTGTCGGGGTTCTGGAAAAACGATCCGTTCAGTCCGGAAGAAGAGTCGCGCTTAATCACTTCGTCATCTGCGGATGGCAAATTGCTTGAGGTGCCGTTCAGCCCGGTCTATCAGAATTTCGACAAAGCACTGAAAGAGATTACGCGCTGGATCGCTCAGAGATTGTGTTAAGAGATTGCTAAATTTTGCTGGTTTGGTAAAACAGTGGCTTCACAAAAGGAGATCGCAATGACGTTACCGAGTGGACACCCGAAAAGTAGACTGATTAAGAAGTTTATGGCTCTCGGCCCGTATATTCGAGAAGAGCAGTGTGAAGAGAATCGCTTTTTTTTCGACTGCCTGGCTGTATGCATCAACGTGAAGCCTGCACCCGAAAAACGTGAATTCTGGGGCTGGTGGATGGAAATGGAAGCCGAGGAAAAACGCTTCACTTATAGCTACCAGTTTGGCCTGTTTAATAAAGACGGCAACTGGCAGGCCACTACCATTAAAGATCAGGAAGTGATTGATCGCCTGGAATATACGCTGAAAGAGTTCCACGCGAAGGCAAGCGCGCTGCTGGCAACCCTGGATCTCAAGTTCGAGCCAGCGGATGACTTTTCCAGCGAAGCGGTGAAGCTGACTGCCTGATGGTGTCATGACGCCCGGTGGCGCTACGCTTACCGGGCAAAAAAAACCGGCATCAAGCCGGTTTTTTATTTCGCATAATCAGAACTGGTAGGTCATACCCAGAGCAACGATGTCATCGCTGCTCACGCCCAGTTTATTTTTGTCGTCAATCTGGTTGATTTTATAATCTACAAACGTGGACATATTTTTGTTGAAGTAATAGGTCGCGCCAACGTCAATATATTTCACCAGATCTTCGTCACCAATACCTTCAATATCTTTGCCTTTAGACTGGACATAACCCAGGGATGGACGCAGACCGAAGTCGAACTGATATTGTGCGACGACTTCAAAGTTCTGTGCTTTATTTGCAAAACCACCCGAGATTGGGGTCATGTTGCGGGTTTCTGAATACATGGCGGCCAGATAAATATCATTCGCGTCATATTTCAGACCGGTTGCCCATGCTTCGGCTTTGTCGCCCTGACCACGCGCCAGCAGGTTCTGAGTATTGGTGCGGTCAGAGTTGGTGTACGCGCCGCTGACTGCGAAATCGCTGCCGCCGAAGTCATAGGACAGAGAGGTACCAAAACCGTCACCGTTCTGTTTCTTGGCGTCACGGTTTTCGTTTTTACCCTGGTATTGCAGCGTCATGTCCAGGCCGTCAACCGCGCCGAAGAAGTCGGTGTTACGGTAGGTGGCAAGACCGGTAGCACGCTTGGTCATGAAGTTATCAGTCTGCGCGGAAGAGTCGCCGCCGAACTCAGGGAACATATCGGTCCATGCTTCGACGTCATACAGGGCACCCAGGTTACGACCGTAATCCAGAGAGCCAAAGTTTTTCAGCTTCAGGCCCGCGAACGCCAGACGGGTTTTCTGAGAGGAGTCGCTTTCAGCTTTGTTACCTGCAAATTCAGATTCCCAACGGCCATAGCCCGTCAGCTGATCGTTAATCTGTGTTTCGCCTTTAAAACCGAAACGAACGTAAGTCTGGTCGCCGTCTTTAGTGTCATCATCACTGATGTAGTGCATGGCTTTAACTTTGCCGTACACGTCCAGTTTATTACCGTCTTTATTATAAACTTCAGCTGCGTGAACGGATGCAGAAGCCACTACGCCCATAACCACTAATGCCAGAGTGCTCTTTTTCATTTTCGATCCTGTCTTATAAACGCGCTAAAAAATTCGCTGGACGATAAGCTCATGCTTAAGTCCCGTGAAAAAACAGAAAGGGTTTTATCGTTCTGGAGTGAAACTTTTATGACAAACTAAGAATAATTTTAAAAAACTGTGATTTATTATTTCGGTAATAAATTTGTCAAATTCTCCCGCTACGCTTCCTGATCCCGCGCAACAAAGTGTTTCTCGATGTGCTAAGGCAGTTGGCAACGGGGCTCACTCCTGCTAAAACGTTCGTTCGACATTACTTTCCCTTATCGTTGAACGGCAGAGAATCATGAGTGACAGCCAGACGCTGGTGGTAAAACTCGGTACCAGTGTTTTAACAGGCGGATCGCGCCGCCTAAATCGCGCCCACATTGTTGAGCTTGTACGTCAGTGCGCTCAGTTGCATGCCGCAGGGCATCGTATTGTTATTGTGACCTCCGGGGCGATTGCTGCCGGGCGTGAACACCTGGGTTACCCCGAACTCCCCGCGACGATCGCCTCCAAACAGCTGCTGGCCGCCGTGGGGCAAAGCCGACTCATTCAACTCTGGGAACAGCTGTTCTCTATCTATGGCATCCACGTCGGGCAGATGCTGCTGACGCGTGCTGATATGGAAGACAGAGAGCGCTTCCTGAACGCCCGCGATACCCTGCGCGCGCTGCTGGACAACAATATCGTTCCGGTCATTAACGAGAACGATGCCGTTGCTACCGCTGAAATCAAAGTGGGTGATAACGATAACCTCTCTGCGCTGGCCGCGATTCTGGCCGGTGCCGATAAACTACTGCTTCTGACCGATCAGCAGGGGCTGTTCACCGCCGATCCGCGCTCCAACCCGGAAGCTGAGCTGATTACCGACGTTCACGGTATCGACGATGCGCTGCGCGCCATCGCCGGCGACAGCGTGTCTGGCCTGGGAACGGGCGGTATGGGGACCAAACTGCAGGCCGCGGACGTGGCGTGCCGCGCCGGTATCGACACCATCATTGCAGCGGGCAGCCGCCCTGGCGTGATTGGCGACGTGATGGAAGGCATTTCCGTTGGCACCCGCTTCCACGCCCAGGAATCCCCGTTAGAAAACCGTAAACGCTGGATATTTGGTGCGCCACCTGCGGGCGAACTGGTCGTTGATGAAGGGGCAACCGCCGCGATTCTGGAACGAGGAAGTTCATTACTTCCTAAAGGAATTAAAAGCGTGACAGGCAACTTCTCCCGTGGTGAAGTGATCCGTATCCGTAACCTCGAAGGCCGCGACATCGCTCACGGCGTAAGCCGCTATAACAGCGACGCGCTGCGCCGTATCGCGGGTCACCACTCGCAGCAGATCGACGCCATTCTGGGCTATGAATATGGCCCGGTTGCCGTGCACCGCGATGACATGATTATTCGTTAAGGAGCCAGAACATGCTGGAACAAATGGGCGCAGCCGCGAAGGCCGCCTCTTACAAACTGGCGCTCCTTTCCAGCCGCGAGAAAAACCGCGTGCTGGAAAAAATCGCTGATTATCTGGAATCCCAGTCCCAGGAGATTTTGCTCGCCAACGAGCAGGATCTGCTGGAAGCCCGCCGTAACGGTTTGAGCGAAGCGATGCTCGACCGCCTGGCGTTGACGCCGGCACGCCTGAAAGGCATTGCCGACGATGTGCGTCAGGTTTGCAATCTTGCTGACCCGGTCGGGCAGGTGATCGACGGTGGGCTGCTCGACAGCGGTTTACGCCTTGAGCGCCGCCGCGTGCCGCTCGGCGTTATCGGCGTTATTTATGAAGCTCGTCCAAACGTAACGGTTGATGTCGCTTCCCTGTGCCTGAAAACCGGTAACGCCGCTGTTCTGCGCGGTGGGAAAGAGACCTGGCGCACTAACGCCGCGACGGTAAAAGTCATTCAGCAGGCGCTGGAAGAGTGTGGCTTACCCGCGGGTGCCGTGCAGGCGATCGAGAGCCCTGACCGCGCGCTGGTCAACGAAATGCTGCGCATGGACAAATACATCGACATGCTGATCCCACGTGGCGGTGCGGGCCTACACAAACTGTGCCGCGAGCAGTCGACGATCCCGGTGATCACCGGCGGTATCGGCGTGTGTCATATCGTGGTGGACGACAGTGCGGAGATTGAACCGGCGCTGAAGATTATCGTGAACGCGAAAACCCAGCGGCCAAGCA
This sequence comes from Lelliottia nimipressuralis, assembly GCF_004402045.1. Taxonomy (GTDB): domain Bacteria; phylum Pseudomonadota; class Gammaproteobacteria; order Enterobacterales; family Enterobacteriaceae; genus Enterobacter; species Enterobacter chinensis. The sequence continues at coordinate 80,980 of NZ_SOMG01000018.1, forward strand.
CCTGTAACACCGTAGAAACGCTGCTGGTGCATAAGGGTATTGCGAATACCTTCCTGCCGGCCCTGAGCAAACAGATGGCAGAGAGCGGCGTGACGCTGCATGCTGACGCCAACGCGCTCGCGCTGCTGCAGAATGGCCCGGCGAAAGTCGTTCCTGTAAAAGCGGAGCAGTACGACGACGAGTTCCTGTCGCTGGACCTGAACGTGAAAATCGTTACCGATCTCGACGACGCCATTGCGCACATCCGCGAACATGGGACCCAGCATTCTGACGCGATCCTGACGCGCACCCTGCGCAATGCCGATCGATTCGTGAACGAGGTGGATTCTTCAGCGGTATACGTCAATGCCTCAACGCGCTTCACCGACGGCGGCCAGTTCGGCCTCGGCGCAGAGGTGGCGGTCAGCACGCAGAAACTGCACGCGCGTGGCCCGATGGGCCTCGAAGCACTCACCACTTACAAGTGGATCGGCTTCGGTGACGATACGATTCGTGCGTAAATAATCACGGGTGATGCAAAAATAGCCGTTTGATTCAAAAGGGCATTGACGCATCACCCGGATAGATCTAACCTTTTGCCCCGTGGTTACGCTCGTAACCGGCCTCTCAGGGCCGATATAGCTCAGTTGGTAGAGCAGCGCATTCGTAATGCGAAGGTCGTAGGTTCGACTCCTATTATCGGCACCATTCTAACGTCTCCCCAAGTCTACTAAAGTTCACTGAAACCCCTTATACTCTGCGACTTGAAGCCCCTTTTAGTATTTCTACGTCTACTAAAGTTCCCTGAAATCTACGGTCGTTTGGGGGTACTTATGGGGGTATTTGCTGTTCGGTATAGAGGAGGTACCCCCAAGTGAAACTAAACGCCCGGCAGGTGGACACCGCCAAACCTAAAGATAAGCCTTACAAGCTGGCTGACGGTGGTGGTTTGTATCTCCTGATTAAACCTAATGGTGGCAAATACTGGCGGCTCAAGTATCGTGTAGCCGGCAAAGAGAAGCTGTTAGCGCTGGGTGTGTATCCTGAAGTCACATTGGCCGATGCTCGGGCAAAACGTGAAGAAGCCAAAAGGGGTATCGCTGGGGGTATCGATCCTATGGAAGCGAAACGGGAAGAGAAGATCGCCCGTGAAACGCAGTTAAACAACACCTTCAAAGATATTGCCCTTGAGTGGCACAGCAGCAAACTAAAAAAATGGTCTGCTGGGTATGCTTCAGACATCCTTGAGGCTTTCAACAAAGATGTGTTCCCTTACATTGGCAAAAAACCAATAGCCAATATCAAACCGCTTGAACTGTTGAATGTGCTGCGGCGCATTGAGGGGCGCGGCGCTACAGAAAAGGCCAAAAAAGTTAGGCAGCGCTGCGGGGAAGTTTTCCGTTACGCAATAGTCACCGGCCGTGCTGAGTATAACCCCGCTCCGGATCTCACCAGCGCCATGCAAGGGCATGAGTCCAATCATTATCCTTTCCTTACACCGAAAGAATTGCCTGATTTCTTCAAGGCGTTGTCAGGATATACAGGAAGCGCTTTAGTAGTTTTGGCCGCTCGTCTGCTGATTATCACCGGCTTGCGTACCGGCGAACTCCGCGGGGCATTTTGGGATGAAATCAATATCAGTAAGGCCGTCTGGGAAATACCAGCATCACGCATGAAAATGCGTCGCCCTCATGTGGTGCCATTGTCCAGGCAAGCTCTTACGCTTATTGGCCAGCTCCAAGAGCTAACAGGCAATTACCCGCTTATGTTCCCTGGCCGTAACGATCCGCGAAAAACAATGAGTGAAGCCAGCATAAACCAAGTCTTTAAGCGGATTGGCTATGACGGAAAAGTCACCGGGCACGGTTTCCGACACACCATGAGTACCATCCTTCACGAACAGGGCTACAACACCTCGTGGATAGAAACGCAGCTGGCACACGTCGACAAAAACTCTATTCGAGGAACGTACAACCACGCTCAGTACATAGACGGCCGGCGTGAAATGCTTCAGTGGTATGCCGACTATATGGAAGCGTTGGAAAACGGCGAAAATGTAGTGCATGGAACATTTGGGAAAAGCGCTTAACTGTATGTATAGACAGTGCTAATTGACAGTAGTAGACTTCTGTAGACTATCGTTAGCAGGAAGCTTTTATGCGAGAAAACATCCTCAACATGCCCCATCATCTTCGCCGACAACGTGTGGTCACTGCTGAGCAGGCTGCAATGGCTATGGCTGGCGTATACAGTTGTTCACGCTTAGATGAGTTGAAAGCTAAATTCCCTCCTGAGATCTACAACATTGCTTCCAGTTACTTGAGGATAATTTTGAGTGCTGTAAACGCGGAAGAACTACATCCCAAGAGAACATGGTCTAGCTCACCTGGCGGAGATATCACTGGAGCTGATTTTTATTCCAATGAAATTTGGCCTTGGGCTGTTAAAGAAATATCAGCTACAGATAGTTGGTTTGGATGTGATCCAGATAGCTCTAGCGAAAAGTATCAGCCTTTACGAAGCGGGTGGGGCGAGTTTGCTGGTAAAGATACTGCGTTAAAACTGATCGCTGGAATGGCTATTGCGCTTGAAAAATCAGGTGGTAAATATGTTCGCGGTAAAAATTTGAACAAATCCGAAGTTGCTAGGAGTGCTTCAAGAAGCATATTGGAACATGGTGATGGCATTGATGTTACAGATAAGGCATTGACTATGCTAATTAATGAAGCTCTGAACATATACGCTTCCAAATAGCTCGTAAGGATTTCCAAAAAGTCGATCTACAGGTTCTAAAACTTCTGGCCGTACTTCTATTTCAGTGGAAGAGCTGCTTCCAACTGATTTACCGTGACTTCCACAACTACCCGCATGTTTTTGCTGAAATATACCTCGTAGACCACATTAGACTTCGAGAGGTATATATGTCCCATTCCCTTATCCGCTTACCTGAAGTTCAGCGCAGAACCGGCTATAGCAAGGCTTGGATCTATCGACTCATGGCTGAGCAACGTTTCCCCTCATCCATAAAGATTGGTTCTCGAGCAATTGCTTTCATTGAAAGCGAAATTGATGAATGGATTAGTGAGCGCATTGAATCGTCACGCAGCCAAACGAACTGAGATTCCGTGAGTAGAGATAATTTGCGAGAGTTTGCACTTCGGATCTCGCAGAATAAGTTTGTCGCGACAGCTCACTAAACAATTCAAAAAGGTTAATGCCATGAAGAACAATTATGCCCGTCTGGGGCAGGGCTTCGCTCACCCTAAAAACTCCTTGCCTTGTTATTCAACTGAAGGGTATGCTTTAAAAGCACCAGCAAAATCTGGTGTCGGGCGTGAGAACCCGGATAAGCAAAAGGCGATACCAGACGCCTATAGCGTCTTTTTTTGTGTCGTAAAGCCAGTACATCTTCTTTCTGCGGGGAAGATCCGCATCGAATCTATGGTGGCGCTGGCGGGGCAGCCGAAAGGCTGGCCGGTATCCTTTTGCACCGGTATTCTCACCCCCGTCAGTGTCACCACCCTTTATGAGCGTGAGAACTCAGGTGGTGACTCCAGTAAGCAAAAGGAGGCTGCCACATGGCTACTACCCCAACCCAAAAACTGCCCAAATTCACCTGGCTTTTCCTCGGTACGCCGAAAGGTCGGACCTGCACTCCCGTTGTTATCCGCATCGTTGCCGACAGTGAGCAAGAAGCCCGCGAGTTTTATTCCCGCTGGGATCTTATCTTTGCCGCCAAAATTCGCTCTGAATGTTCGCTTTATCAGTACAGCAGCGGCGCGTTTGAACTGGATGTTGCGGAATTGGGAGGTAGCCATGTTTAACCTCCAGACCCTGACAGCTAAAGCCCGCGAGCTGCGCGGCAACGTGGTAAAAGCCACTACCACGAAAGGCACCCGCACCATGACCCCCGTTTACGAACGGGAAGAGCAGCGCAAACTGCGCGAACGCATCCAGCAGACCCAGCCGGACTGGGTTTTACTCTGGTGGGATATTGCGACCGTTACCGGCTGGCGTACCAGCGACGTGTGCAACTTCCGTTACTCCTGCATCAACTGGGAAACCGGCATAGCAACAATTATCGTAGCGAAGCAGACCAAAGCAGCAGAAGCCAGAGCGACCCGGAAGGGGATCGAGATAGTTCGCCAGCAGCGTAAGGATGCTGCCCGGCTTGCTGGCGATCACATTGGGTACATGCACTGGGATAGCGTGAGCTGCGACGAACTGGCCGCCGGCATGACAGAAGAAGAACAGGCGATCGTGTTTGAGCTGGTGGCGAAGGCTGAAGTTAAGCACGATACCAAACAGCTGCCGCCGGGCATCATCAAACGACTGCGTGAACGCATGGAGCGCAATCTTATCGGTGACGACCTGGTATTTTCCCGCAGTCAGATTGAAAGTAACCGTTGCCAGTCTCTGGAAGGTAGCGTGAGCCGCCAGACAATCTGGAAGAAACTGCACAATGTAATGCTGTGGTTTACGCGCGTCGTAAACACGCGTCTGCGCCTGAGCGCCTATTCCAGCCGCAAAATTGCCGCCTTTAATCTCATGTCCGCCGGCGGCGAACAGGGATTGCTGGTCGCCTCTGAAATGCTCGGGCACAGTAACCCGGCAATCACCCGAACTTACCTCCAGTTAGGCAGTAAGGCCTCAGCCATTCAATCCCGTCTGGCCATGGAGGTATCTGTATGAAAATGGTTATCCAATTTTGCCGTCTCGGCGCTTTTGCCGATCACGTATCGGAGCAATTAAATAGCGCGCGATATTGTTTTACCCGCCAGTCATTAAGGGACGGGGAGGGGAAATTATGACTCCTGTTTACGATCTGGTTCGCCGGGCCGATGGCAAAAACGTTTTCAGTTTCCCGGCCGGCGGCCGCTATCTGGTGGACACGTCAAATGGTCTTCAGTCGATGCGCCCCCTTATGGACGACGAGATCATTTTTACGGTGGAGAGTGCCGCGCGCTTTCTGAAGAAAATTGGTTATCAGGTAATCCCGCCAGCGGCGTGAGGTAAAAAATTATGACGATTAAAAATTCCGGCTTAGCTGCTGGTGGCCGCGCTCACCCTGAAATCAGGCCGGGCGATAAATGGAAGGACGGGCGGGGCAACATCGTAATTATCGAAAGTTACCGATTCGACAGAGTGACATATTGCCGTGAAGGGTACAGCTCACCGTGTTTTTGCACGCCAGAAAGACTGGTGCGGGAATTTGAATTTGTTTCTTCCGCGCCGGGCACCGGAGGAAGAGATATCGATCGGATTATGCGGGTGCAGGGCATCGAACGAATTCGGGTTATGCGGGAAATCATCAGGGAGCGAGGGAACAGAAAATGAAGAATGCACCAAACCTTAAAAAGCAGCCGGCGGATCTCATGGAGGAGTCAATCATCTTTGCCGGCGCCGATGCCTGGACGTTCGCCAAAGCATGGCAGGAAATGAACCCGATTGGCGATACGGTGCCGCCGGTTGTGCTGGATAAAAAGCAGCTGGCAGAGCTGGAGAATATCCGGATTGTGGATGATGGCCGGCTCTATGCCCGGGTTTGCCGTGGCGGGCATCTGACCGAACGGCAGATAACCATTCTCGCCACAAAGCTGGCGGTGGCCGGCGTGGAGCGCGCGCAATTCTACTCTGAAGGTTATCAGCTTCTGGAGGACTGGACGCCGCAGCTGCCGCGCCTCAAAGCCGATGCGGAAGCCGGCAAAAGCATGGTGATCGGCAAACCGCTGACGGATGTAAACCTCCGCGACCTGGCTGATAACGAGAAGGCGCTCATACTGGCCGCGCGTTACACCGGCATTGCGATAAATGAAAACAGCGAGGGCGTATACGTCTACCGTGCCGGCATCTGGGAGAAAACGTCTCTGCTCGAGCTGAGCCGCGAAATGGTGGCTATCTACAACGAGAACAAAACCAACTTCAGCAAGCGCGCGATCAACAACGTTATCGACGCCCTGAAAATTGTTATCCCGGTAATGGGGGAGCCGCGGCGCAGCCTGATCCCCTTTGCTAATGGCGTCTACGATATGGAAACCGGCGTTTTCTCCGAACACAGCCAGGATAACTGGCTGACCAACCATAACGGCGTGACCTATACGCCGGCGGTGCCGGGCGAAAACCTCCGCGACCATGCGCCGAACTTCCATAAGTGGCTAAGTTACGCATCAGATAGAGACGCAATTAAGATGCAGCGTATCGCTGCGGCGCTCTTTATGGTTCTGGCGAACCGGTACGACTGGCAGCTGTTCCTCGAGATAACCGGGGAGGGTGGCAGCGGGAAAAGTGTCTTTACCCATATCGCCACGATGCTGGCCGGCGCGCATAACACCGCCAGCGGGAACATGGCGGCACTTGATAGCGCACGCGGGCGGGCGCAGTTCGTCGGGAAAAGCATGATAACGCTTCCTGACCAGCCCAAATATTCAGGAGAGGGCACCGGGATAAAAGCGATAACCGGCGGGGATGCGGTGGAGATCGACCCGAAACACGAGCACCAGTACACCGCCGTTCTGCGGGCGGTGGTTGTGGCCACGAACAACACGCCGATGATTTTCACCGAACGCGCCGGCGGCGTTTCCCGGCGCCGCGTAATTTTCCAGTTTAACCGGCGCGTCAGCGAAGAGGATAAGGATCCCGACCTTGCAGAAAAGATATCCGCTGAAATTCCGGTGGTTGTTCGCCGGCTGCTGGCGAACTTTGCGAACCCGGAAAAAGCGCGGGCGCTGCTGCTGGAGCAACGGAATAGCGAAGAAGCACTGGAGGTAAAGCAGAAAACAGATCCGCTATATGCCTTCTGCGCTCACCTTGAGCGCCTGGCTGATTGTGCGGGAATGATGGTAGGAAACCGCAATCCGCCTCACTATCCGCGAATTTATCTCTATCACGCTTATCTGGCATTCCTTGAGGCCAATGGATTCGACAAACCGCTGACGCTGAATAAATTCGCAGAGGGGATGGAAAGCGCGATGAGGGAGTTTAATCACGAGTACCGTAAGGAACGGAGAGCCCGTGGCATGGTGACTAACGTCGAACTTTCGGAAAGTGCGGAAGACTGGTTACCTCAGACGCATCCTGTAGCCGGTCATAAAGAATGAAGTTCAGATAAATATGGAGAAAGGTATACATGGTATACATCGAGAGGATAATTTAATTATAAATCAGAGAATTAAGCCATGTATACCTTGTTTTCAGGTATACACAGGGTGTACATGGTGTTCATTCTCTCATTAATCATCTGATGGTTTATTAAACAGAATGATGTATACCGTGTAGACCTGAAATCCCAAAATGTAGGCTGGTATTCATGGGTTAATGTATTGTTTTATAAGTAATTTGTTGCCTTTGTGAACACCATGTATACCTTGAGGGCAAATTCTTTAAAACGCATCCACTCTTTTCACGTTGTGAACCCCTGCTATTTCATTAATATCGTTTCATAAATCGCAATTAATTAATTGATTGTTGCGATTAATGGAGCTTTAACGGTCGCTATTACAGGGGGCATCATGAGCAAGGTTAACGTTAAGCCCGTTCTGCTGAACGGGGAGCAGATTCAGGCTCTGAAAACCATTCAGGAGAGGGAGCGCCAGAAGTCGGGCATGGGGATCGCACCGTCAATCCATGCTGTTGCGCGCAAGGTATTTGATGCAGGGCTGTCAAAAATGGAGGCTGGCCAGTGAGCTACTCAATCAAAATAGGGAAACACAGCATCGAGCTGGCGGGCTATGCTGGTAAGGTTGTTGCGCCAAATACTCAGATGGCCGCTTTATTCCGTGGCATGGCGGGCGAACTCACCAGCCTGAGGACAACGGCGCAGCAGGCCGAAGCTGAGGCGGATTTGCTGGACGTTATCCGCAACGACCCGGATCTGAACGAACAGGCAAAAAACCGCAGGGCAGGTGAAGCCCGGAACCCGGACACGCTCAAAGACTTTACCCGCGGGGTGGCAGCTGTAAGTGAGCAGGCCGCAAACATTCTCGATTACCTGAAGAACAAGCTCGCTCCGGTTAATCCACTGGCATCTGATGATGTTCAGGGATTCATGCGTGACAGCGAAATGCGCCAGGCATTCGCCCGACTGGATCGCCGCAGCCAGGAAAAAATGTTGCTGTCGATGCACAGTGGAAAGCATCAGGAGCTGGCTGACGCCTTATTAAGGGCGCACGCAGTGTGTTCGGGACTCGATACGGAACAGCTAAAACGTCTCGGCTTCTCCCGTATCGTATCAGAGAACGGGCAGGTGATTAGCGCGGTTGCCGATCTGGTCGACGCGGTAAGGAAAGACGTCGCACAAATTACAGCTGTCCGTACCTGGTATAACAATCTCGTGTACGGGAAGAACGACGATCCATCAGACGTACAGCCACGCATGACCGGCCTCGACCAGTTAAGCGAACATGTCAGCGCGATGCTCAAAGGCAGCCTGCGGCAGACACATTCAGAAGAGAAGCAGGCCGCCTGAGGGCGGCTTTTTTCTGTCCGGAGGGAAACATCACGATGCTATTAAGTAAATCAGCCTACGCCAGGCATATGGGCGTTAGCCGGCAAACTGTTTACGGCTGGATAGCGCGAGGTGAAATTGTAATATCAGGCGATAAAGTGGATGTTGACGCATCGCAGGCTAAACAAAATTCTGCTGGTACTGGCGAACACCAGACTGAAATGACGTGGGCGCAGGCCGCCGCATGGGTATGGGGGCATGACGGCGGGAAAGAGCTGCCGGCTGATATTGATGCTGGTCAGCGAATAGAGGCCGCAGCCGCTGAGCTGGGTTTTGATGTTCAGCACGAGCCCGATGAACAATTGCTGATTCTCTTCCGGCCGGATGAAGAAACCCACAGCTTCTATGGCAATGTCCGTGCAGCAGGCGCTTTACGGTTTCTTCGTTCTGAACTGGCTTACGTTGCCACAATGCACCCCGATACGCTGGATGACTGGAACAAAACTGGTTTAATGTCACTCTGCCTGCTGGACGGCGAAAAACTGTAAACCCCCAGCCCCTCAAACTTGACACTTTTTCGCGAGAAACTGGGAAAAGTGTCAACCCAACCTAACGGATCCTGACGCCTACGAACAGCAGCTACAGCAGAAGTGTAAAGGGCTGGCGTTGAGATTTGTTGAGCCTTGGCTGTTAGCTTTTGTTAATCCTGATGCGAAGCAGGGCAGGTGTCAGCCTGCTATGGTTTGTTATGCCTTACTAGGGAAAACCAGGGGGAAAGTGTCAACCGCTACCGCTTCAGAAAACTTCAGGTACACGAACTCGTGAAGGGGAGGTGTTAAGCACTCCCCATTTACAACCATCCTCGAGCCTCTTTCAGATCGCTGTTCTGGTTTGCCCGGACGCTGGCGTTCAGATTGAGTTGTCAAAAGTTGTCTCCCACCGGCACAGCCAGCGGGGATTTTTGGCAGAACGCGCTCTAAGTTACAGTTGCTTCAGTCTGTTAGTTTTTACAAACCGTATAAACAGTTTTATTATTTGTTAAACAATAATGTTTTTTACATGATTTTCTCAAGTTAAAGTTAAGATTAAATGGCATGATTTTAATGATGTTTTTTATGAAAGGTGTTATTTTTAATAATTGCTCATGCAAATCAGGTGCAGAATGGAAACGTTTCATAATATTTTTTTGAAAAATCTTGATAGTTTTTTAGAGGCGCAGTCAGAATTAACAGGTGACTTCGATTTAGAAGGGAAAATAAATAATATAATACCCAAAATAGTAGATATTATGAGATCTTCTTTAATTCGCTCAACAGAAGAGATGTTGAGTGAAAATCGCGCACGTTCGAAAGAGTTTTTTCACCAAAATAACGTAAAATGGGGGGATGGATTTGATTTACTTGAAGCAATGATAGTTATATGTACGGAGTCTGGTGCTGAGTTTAATAGTTCTTACAGACCAAAGGCTGTTTTAGATGATAATTTAGTTTTTGAGATTGTTGTTAGACACCACGCTAGAGCCTGTCAGATTTCACAAGAGATATTATGTCTTTTAAAACATGGGTTCGCAGATGCAGCACATGCTAGATGGAGAGCCCTACATGAAGTCAATGTCACTGCTATGTTTATTTCAAAACACGGCCAAGAATGTGCAGAGCGTTTTTATCTCCATGATGTAGTAGATTCTTATCATGGGATGGTTGAACATAAAAAATATGAACATAGACTTCAAGCGAAGGGGCCAAAAAATGAGGATGTTGATAAATGTAAAGAGCATTTCAATCTTCTAATTAAAAAATATGGCAAGAAGTTTGCTGATAATTATGGGTGGGCCTCCTATATTTTTCCTAACCATAATAAACTTGGTTTCGGTGCAATAGAAAAAGATGTTCAATTAGAACATATGCGTCCATATTACAAGTGGGCAAGTCAGAATATACACGCTGGCGCTAAAGGAATGAGAAACAGACTTGGTCTCTCTCATTCTTCAGATGATATATTATTGGTTGGGTCTAGCGATGCTGGGATGACTGACCCTGCTCATGCAACTGCAATTAGTTTAATGCAAATAACCACCACATTATTATCTCTTGAGCCTACTCTTGACCATATTGTAGTGACCAAGATAATTCAAGAATATACAGATGATATTGGGGCCGCATTTGTGAAAGTTGATAAAAGTTTTGAATGAGAATTTGTGAAGTGTTTTGTTGAGGGTTGGTTATTATCTCGTTTTAACCATTAATATTAGGTTGATTGGCTCTTAAAAATAAAAATTATAGTTTTGAGATCTAGCTTTGGTTTACATATGTAAAATAGTAGTAATATTTAGTTAACTTTATACTTAAAAAGGCAATGCCCATGATGTTTGCAGAAAGGAAAGAAAAAGTTGCAGAGTCAGGTGTTAAGCTCCTTAAGGAAATGGAAGCGATAGCATGTGAGATGCGAACTCTCATTGCAAGTATGCCGCCTGAAGATTTAATCGGATATATCTATGCTCAATTCATGATGCACGGGGCTTCTGATAGTCAGGATAAAGATACTGTAGATACCAAAGATTTAGTGAACGATAATCAATTCCTTCTTGAATATGTGCACGCCGTGCTCGCGACAGACATTGCTCCTAAGGAAATTAGTTTTGATGAAAATAAATGTAGTTATTTATTTAGCCTAAGCAGGGATTTACGTCAGAAGGCTATGCTATACGCAATAGCATCTTCACTTGATGCAAAAGATAGCATTTTTGGGCCTGATACATCGACTATAGAGTTCCATTCAAAAACAGCATGGGTAATGCTTAGAGGGAACCGCTATCAGGTTTTAGAAGAAGAATTTTATAGGTACGTACTTTCGCCACATGATGATATTTTAAAAGAGGTCTACGGAGCAAGTGGATATGAGATAGCTCACGGTATTCAATCCATGGCCAATGCTATTCGTACAGGTCATACAAATGCTTTTGAAGAAATGATGATGCAGTTTTTAGAAGTGCAAGAAATTGCTTCGCAACAGAAAAAAAACATAGAAGAGGTTATGGAATCATGGATGGAAGAAAATGGAGAGAAATTAAAATCTGCTAGTCAAGCAGCTAGTGATATGTTCCGGGGGGGAATTACCAATGTTAGTCTTCATACTGGGTTACCAGACAAATTATTAGCGGATTTAGCCTATCAACGCGGGGAAGATACGGATTTCTTTGCCATTGGAGATTTTTCTGGTACTCCTTATAGAACTCTGCCTGCAAGGAAAAAACCTCTTATAAAACTCGATGCCGGTTATTATGCTGTAGACCCTTGTTTCATGCGTGATGCAGGATATCGGGCACTTCTACATAATCTTTTGCAGCGAAAGCCTGAATACAAAAAAGAATTCGAAGAACGTCAGAAAGCTATGAGTGAAGGTGCATTCTATGACATTTTGAGAGCACAATTTCCTACCGCTAATGTTTACCAAGAAATTTATTATAAGGATCCAGAAACAAATCAATGGTCTGAAAATGACACGCTAATATTAATGGATGATGTGCTATTTCTTATAGAGGCTAAGGCTGGTGCTGCAGCAACGATTGCTTCACCCGCTACAGATTTCAAAAGACACGCCCAATCTGTACAGGATTTGGTAATCAAAGCATACAAACAATGTGAGCGCTTTTTTAACTATTTGAACTCAGCAGATGAAGTCGTTATTTATCAGTTAGTAAGTGGTAAGCACAGAGAGTGTGGTAGAATTAAAGCTTCGAATTATAGAGTAATGTTGCCTATCGGATTAACTGTTGAATCATTTTCTCCATTTTCATCTTTCTGTAAGCAGTTACCACAAATCACACCTCTATTAGGTAAATATGGATTTGTATCCATGTCGATTGACGATTTGTTTGTTCTGAAGCGTTTTCTTCCTTCTCCTGGGGAGTTTTTACATTACATGGAGGTGAGGCAGTCATTTGCAAATGTGAAAAATGCGTTTCTTTATGATGAATTTGACCACTTGGGATCATATATAACTCAGAATCGTTTTGACTTGGTTAGCATTGAAAAGTTGGCAAAAGAAAAAGGCAGTATGCTTCTGTGGGACGGTATGAGTAGTGTCATTGATAAGAGTTTTGAAGGTCTTGATTGGGACACTAAACCATTACCTACTCAGGATTTTCCAAAGGAAGTGAGAGATTTGCTGGAAGCGCTTGATTCCACACGTGCACCGGGTTGGCTAGCAATAGACAGCCATATCAGAAACTACGATGCCCAAACGCGATCTACTCTTGGAAATATGCTTAAGAGGCTAGGTGATAGTTTAGATAAACATCCTGCACGCTATTTTTTGATTGGAAATGATGAAGAATCTTTGTTTGTTTGGATGCAAAATTACGAGAATGAAATAGACTGGCTGAAAGTTAATGATAAAGCAAGCTCAATGGCTCTTAACATTAAAGATGCTGCCAGACATAATTTTGTTATTGTAGAAGTGGATTCTGAAGGGAAATACATCAAGGCTTTTGGCATTAATGTTATTGTGCCTCAAGTGAAAACCGATGAAAATGCTCACATCTTCGAAGATGCTGAACGATTGATGAACTCTAGCGGTACTGATTCAAATTTTATAATGTCTTCAATAAAACCGGAAGACTACGGTAAAGTTGGCCGGAATGAAACCTGCCCTTGTGGAAGCGGTATAAAGTATAAAAAGTGTCATGGCCGCTGAATTCTAAAAATCATATAGAGAGCCCATTTTATGGGCTCTCTGAAAGCATATCTTATGTCGAATTCGAATTTTAGTGGATAATTTTATACTCCCTTTAGTAAAGTTATCTTGATGGGGGTACTTTTGGGGGTATCTCTAAGAGGTTGAAATGAAATTTTGTGTTATATCATGCTGTTAGGTTGTTTGATTTGTTCCTATTATCGCACCATCTTAACGTCCTCCAACGTTCGTATTTATCTACAATTACACTGATTTATAAAGATTTATTTCTTATGTATGGGCAAGGCCAATCGGCGAAATAAAATCGTGAAAACTGCTTAACGTGCTACGTAAGACTGTGAAATGCTCCATGTTGGAGAAAATGCGTAAGCTTCGACAGCGTGGCTCGGAAATTTTTCGCTATACAATTGATAAGGGAAGGGCTGAGTCTAAACCTGTGGCAGCTCTCTCCTGCGCCCTCGAAGTTCATCAATCTAATTATTACCCATTCCTAAAAGCTGAAGACAAAGCTGATTTTCTCGGTGCTTTAGACTGTTAAACAGGTTACACCTTGTGCCATTATTGACTCAGGCGATAGATGTACTCAATGCACTCAAGATGATGACAGGAAACTATCATTATGTTTTTCCAAGGCGGAATGATCTGAATAAACTTATGAGTGAAGCGAGTATTAATCAGGTCATCAAGTGTATCGGGTATAGCTGCAGGGTTACGGGACATGGATTTAGACATATGTTGCCTATAATATCACATGAAAATAATTACTCTACTAATTGGATAGAAATGCAATTAGCACATTCAAATAAAATAGTTTTAATGGCATTGATAATAAATCTCAATATGTTAAAAAGGAGAAATAAGATACAATTGTATTCTGAAATGATATTTTCTTAAGGAAGCTATTTGTAACTTTAGCATGTCGTATAAGTGGATTTTAAAATTAATGAAGAGACGATAATCTATGATAACTACAAAAAAAATATTCTTCAGTAGGTTTAATAAAAATGCTGATGTAATCTTACACATAAATGATGTTGTTAGATATGGCAAGGAGATAATGGGTAAAAGTGTATATATATTAGATGTTGATATGTTCATACGGAAGGTTCAAGGGAAAAATAGCGATTACATTGATGAAGATATTAAGAGTCCATTAAAAATGCTATTGTTAGGTCATGAAATTAGCGAGTCTGAATTATTTGATAAATTGTCCAAAGGTAATATTTCTTTATATGATCTTAAAAGTGAATTGAAATTTGACTATGTATGCCAAATGTCTGAGGACGGATACAGATATATTAAGAATGAACTTGAATTAAATGCCTCATTGTCTTTGCTGAAATCCATGAAGGATTTTGGTGTTAATTATAATATAATAAGAAGTAAAACCTTCCTTGAAAAATATTCAGATAAACTGTTTTTTATTTTATTATTGGATAGCACCTTTAGCACGTATGCATTCGACAATGGATACAAATATTTCAATTCTGATGATGGTGTTATTTATCAGATGGAACCGCCTGATAGCATAGCTATTTATAAAAACAATATTAACTGTCAAATATTAAAATTTAGAAATTCATCTTCTATAAATATACCTATTCATTCATTAATTGGGAAAAATGGTAGTGGTAAGACATATTTAATTAGCAAAATTATAAAGCAGGCGATTTCGCCAGAGCCGGAGTTTAGAGGCTTAGGTGCTGTCTTTAGCAGGTTGATAGTTGTATCTAATACAATTAATGATAAATGCTATAGGCCTGCAAATATTACAAGAGCTAAAAACAAACTAAATAATTATCATTTTGTTTCACTGACATCTGAAAAGTATTATAATAAAATGTTCCCGAGGGGAAAGAAACTAACAATATTTTCTCTTTTAGAAAAAATACAGAAAAGAGATTCATTTAAACGGGGCGGATTTGAACAGGGGTATTTACTTGATAAAATTACTGAAAATGTTATACCGGGGTTCTCATTCTCCATAAAAACTAATATTGAGGAACATTTATATAATAATTTCTCAGAACTGACAGGACGATATGGACTCATAAACTTAACCTCTAATCTAGATCTAATTACTAACTCCGAAATTGAGTATGCTCTTCCTGATGTGGACATACAGTTTTATAAAAATGGTAAGCCATTTACCTTAAGTTCCGGTCAGCTATCATTTTTAATTAGTATGTTTTCCTTTATAGCTAATATTGAAAGTAATAGCTTGGTTTTGATTGAAGAACCTGAAAATTTTTTACATCCTAGCCTGTTAACACATTTTATAAATTCACTGACGCAAATATTGCGTGAAACTAATTCCGTTGCAATTGTTACAACACACTCGGCTTTGGTGCTGCGAGAAATTCCATCGGAACAAGTGACTATATTGCAAAGAATATCCGACTTTACCACGTATTCAGCACCGAGAATAGAAACTTTTGGTGCTGATACTCACCAAATAATGATGGATGTCTTTGGTGACTTATACTCCAACGCTCTTTTTAGAGACGAATTAAAGAGTATCGCGAAGGATAAAACAATAAGCGAGATACTGAGACAGTTTGCCCATCTTCCTTCGGATATTTTGAATAAAATAATCTTGGAGAAAAAACTAAAATGAGGGTTCTATCTAAGCCTAAAGGGATTGATGATTTAACAGATGAGTTAGATTTAAAGTCTTCTCTTGATGCTATCTTATCTCTTGATGAGCCTAAAGGGATGCTGGATTTAAGAAATAAGAAGGATGAACTCATAGGAGAGATGATAAAATACCATTATGAAATGTCTGAGAATGGTTTTTTATCCCATAATTCTAGAAAAAACTTAGTTAAATATAAAGTGCCTCTTGAGTGGATTTATCACAATCCGAGTAAGTTAAGAAAAACGGATTACATAGAATCTATTCGGAAGATATATGCTGAAAGTGGCTTGTTATGCCCATACTGTGGCGTTTCTCCTTGTCGTACATTAGACCATTATTATAATAAGGCATTGCTACCGCAATTCTCATTTCTCCCCGAAAACCTTATCCCGTGCTGTGGGGGTTGTAATAGAGATAAAGGCGCTAGAAAGTCCTTTAGCAAATGGAAGCGATTCGTTAACCCATTTTATGATGATTTCTCATTGCTTGAAAAAGATGAGCCGCTAATATATGTTATTTTTAAAGAGAATCCGCGCCAGAACGTTGATATGGAGTATGTTATTACAGCCAATCATAATCTCAGTTTCGTCATTCAAAAACAAATAAATTATCATATTAGAACAATTAAAATTCCAGTTTGGCATAATGAGGCCATAAGCAATTCATTCTGGAGAAATGCTAAGGATTTAGTTGGATTTAAAAATCTTTTCTCTCAAGGATTGATAGATAATTCAGTTTATAATGTTTTAATAAATAACTTTATCCAAAAAAACGAAAGTTTTAATTATGACTGGGAATATATTGTTAGATATTCACTTGTTAAGCTTGGAGTTAATTCTTGGATATATGGTAGCAGGTTGAGGAGGCTGTCTTAATGTATTTACGTAAGTCCGGAACGGCCCGGGATAATTGGGACGCATCTCTGATGTGGCTGGTTTTTATCGTCCAAGTAAACGGTATATTAAAACATGGATTTATTAAAGCTATTATCAATTTAGAGCGCAATCTCCCCGCCACGCCTGCCCACTTTAAGAGGCCGCTTAAGTACATAAATGACCTCCGGGGCGCCAGTACTAGTATTGGAGGGGATTCAGTGTCGGTAAAACGCATGCAAACCATGTACCTTATGCATTTATGTCCTGCCTGGTGTACTCGTTTGCCAGACTGCCCTCAAAGGCATTCTGTAGCGCTAGTATTTTCAGAGTGATAGTATCGAAGCAAGGTAGGAAATAAGGAATATAGTTATGGAAGAAGGTGGATTAACCCTCGTTATGTCGCCGGTACAGTTAGCGGCGGTGCTTTCAGAAAAGAATGTGACAGAAGCGGAAACGTTGAGTAACCGGTTACTTGGTGGACTTGGAATTTTACTCGGCGCGGTAGAAATGGCCGGTGCTACGGCACTCTGTATTGCCCCGGAACCAACCGGACTGACGAAAGCGGGATGTGTTGTTGTTGGAGCGCATAGCCTGGACTCTATTCAAAGCGCAGCCAGACAAGTTATAACAGGACGTGATACGTGCTCCGCCACCTATCAGATTGCTGTGAGCGCGGCGAAGGAACTTGGTGCTGATGAAAATACTGCACTCAATATCGGCATGACAGTTGATATTGCTGTTCCGCTTGGATTTGCAGCGGCTATTGGTGCAGCCAGAGTAGCTGCAATTAAAGCTGGCCGCATCAAACTTATCCAACATGAGTCAGTGACGGGCCTCAAACCCGGTGGTCATACAATCGCGA
Organism: Lelliottia nimipressuralis; assembly: GCF_004402045.1. Lineage (GTDB taxonomy): Bacteria > Pseudomonadota > Gammaproteobacteria > Enterobacterales > Enterobacteriaceae > Enterobacter > Enterobacter chinensis. The sequence goes on from NZ_SOMG01000018.1 coordinate 98,472, forward strand.
ATCATGTTGGGAAAACTGATGGTGAGTTACTTTCCCGATTCGAGCAGAATAAGCGCCTTGTTATGTCTTCAACGTTTAAAAACTTAAACGTTGCTGAAAGCGTTATCTCGAGAGCACTCTATTTAAATCAAGCTAATATCAAGTCCTTACTCGGTGGTGGGAAAAGCGGTGGTCGTCTAACAATCAATCATCCGGTAGGGCAGGAGGTTGGGTATGGGTTCACACGAGGCAACACACAGCGCATCAGCATGCGTGGAGTAAGGATTGTTATCGAGCTTAAGGAATACAACGGAAAACCTTACTATATTCTTACAGCATTCCCGACCCCATAGGATAGGTGAATTATGCAAAGCTTCTATCATCTTGATCAGCTGATTCAGGGTTATTTCAATCAGGATCATGACCTCATAAATGAGGGTGAGGATACAATTGAGGGCACCATTAATCTGTATAAAAAAACAGCCCCTGGTTGGATGCTAAAAGAGTTAGCCGAAGAAATTGATACTTTTATTGAGTGTTATAAAGACAGGCTGGATGAGGAGTTCGAAATTCGATATGGATTTGATTTTTCACCTGAGCTGTGGCACTCGACTCCTTTCGATTTTCTGATGACAGTGCGCAGGCTTGCTCGTGCTTAGCAAAGATGTCTGGGCAAGCGAGACTTTATAATCACACAGCAAAAACCGTCTTAAGATGGTTTTTGCTTTTGCAGACTTAATGCCTACTCCCGATAAAAGGAACTCATCCAGGCTTCTTACGCATTATACGCTAAGTTCCCCCGACAGCTCCGCTAAACCATCACACATCTCCTGCAACTCATTAAACATCCTTGCCACATGGAAGCCATCGCACACGGAATGATGAACCTGAACGGCGAGCGGCAACAGCACTTTTCCATCCTGTTCGTAGTATTTTCCAAACGTGAACATCGGGGAAAAGAAGTTCTTCATGTGAGCAATATTCATATTAAAGTTCGTAAACGTTACCCACGGAATAGACGATACGAAAAAGACATTTTCCCGGGACTCTTCCTTAGGCCAGTATGAAAGGTTATTTCCATAGCGGGCGACATCTTCTGCATACGTGTCCTGGAAGTGATGAATATTGCCATCGTAGTGGCTCCATAATGACGAAAACGTCTCCGTTTCTTGATGGAAAATCGTATAGCTTGGATGAATTTCATTCCATATGACAAGCTCATTGTCCTTTATGGCCATACGGAATTCAGAATGCCGGTTCATGATTTTAGACAGGAGGAAAATAATGGTCGGGTAAAACTTCCAGCCAACCTCTTTGATATGTTTTCGCAGCGCGGTAATATCGATCAGAACAGTTTGGTTAATTGTACATTCAGCAAATGACTGAAATACCTCAAAGTGTTCCTTCCTTGGCCAACGAGATAAGTCAACAGGCGTATATTCCGGGACGGTCTTTTTCATTTTTTAACCTTGATTCGCAATCATCTGAATGGTGTTGGGCCAGAAACAACCGCAAAACCCTTTCAACCGTATCTGATCTTCCTGTCAATCTCAGGCTGCGGTTTTCCGAACAGGTATCCCTGCACCAGATCGCAGCCAAGCACCTGAAGACGTTCAAGCTGTGCTTCGGTTTCAACACCTTCTGCAATGACCCTCATATTGAGGCTCTTCGCCATACCGGTAATCAGTTTGACGATATTAAGCGCATCATCCTGCGTGGATATCGGGTTCACGAAGGATTTGTCGATTTTAATTTTATCAAAATTAAGCTCACTCAGTCTGGAGAGCGACGAATATCCCGTTCCGAAATCATCGATAGAAATTTTCACACCCAGCGCTCGGAGCTTTTTGAGAATAGTGAGCGGGGTGTTGCTGTCACTGAAGAGCGAAGACTCTGTCACCTCTAACTCAAGTCGGCTAGCCGGCAGCCCTGTTTCTTTCAGGATGGACTGCACCATCGTCGTAAACGATTTATTACCCAACTGAATAGGTGAGACGTTCACAGAGATCCTTGCCGGAACCGCCCAGGAAACGGCTTCCCGGCAGGCAAGTTCAAGCACAGTTTTGCCGATCTCATTGATCATCCCCGTTTTTTCAGCGACAGAAATAAAGTAATCAGGTGACAGCATTCCCTTCACCGGGTGTATCCAGCGAATAAGGGCTTCATAGCCATAAATTTCATTGCTGAATGAATCGACAATAGGCTGGTAATAAACAACGAATTCATTGTGATCAATCGCCAGTGCCATATCATGTTCAAGGGTTCTGCTTTCCTGTAACCTTTGCAGCATCCACTGACGGAAGACTTTTATCTGCTGTGAACCTTCTTTTTTGGCTTCGTAGAGAGCCAGATCGGCAAATTTATAAAGATAATCAGAGCGCCGTTCATGATCAGATAAAACGATACCCACACAGGTGGCAATTTTTATCAGTTGGTTATTAATCGTGTAGGGCTGGCTGATTTGATCGCTAATTTCTTTGGCGCGCGAAACTGCCGCGTTTTCGGTCAGGCCGCTGGACAGAAGGGCAAACTCGTCTCCGCCCAAACGGTAAAAGGTATCTGAAGCACTGCTCATCGAGGTGAGTCGCCGGGATACCTGATTCAACAGTAAATCGCCGGCATCATGGCCATAGGTATCGTTGACCTCTTTGAACCGGTCTAAATCAAATAACATCACCGTGACGGGGATATGGTTTTTATCTGCCTGAAGATTAATTTTGTTGAGATCATCCCAGAAGAAAAGGCGGTTTTTCATACCAGTGAGGGAATCATGATAAACATCATATTCCAGCTTCGCATTCTGAATTTGCAGTGTTTCTTTTGATATCTGAAGTTCGTCAGCAAGGCTTTTAACCTGCATGTGAGCTTTGAGAATATTTTTATTCTGATAGATCATTAAAAACCCAAGAATGAAGCTTAATATCACCAGGAGTAATGAAAGGGCCGAGTAAATATAGTAAAGAATCTGTATTTTATGATTGGATTCATTAACCGTGTTAATGTCTTTTGTTAATGCCGTTGCAGAAAGTTGGCTTAGCGGTGCATCGAGAACATGCATGTTTGTTAGATATGCTTGTAACTCTGAGTGGCTCATTTTTTCAAGATTGCCATCCAGATAGGCAAGTATTTCCTCTAAGCGTACAGCGAGCTCCTGATGCATTTTATCGCTGTCAATATAGCGACCTAAATCTCCCCCCTTCATTAAGTCGCTCTGGCTTAGCATAATTTCGAGACGCATGCGGACCTGGTCTATCGTAACGTCATCAGTATCCGTTGCGTATAGACCAAGCCATGATTCAAATCGATAGTACTCTGATACCAGTTGTGCCACGGACCAGGACTCAGTGTATTGAGTCAGTTTTTGCAATTCCTGCTGACGATCGTAAACAAGGAATGCAATATATCCTGTCGTGATAAAAAGAGAAAAAATGATACCAACCAGTATCCTGTTCATTATGTTCTCCTGAACTGCTATTCAATCTTCATTTTGCTAACCTGCCATGCTGATCGCGAGTAATAAATCTGATTATTCAACTCTGGAAGACTGTCATAGGGGTATACAATGAATGATGGGCCTTTATCGCGGATGCGCATATATTCGCCGTTGACCTTTAAGGCAAGTATGGCGTTGTATTTTTTGAAATCGCTGAGAGGGATCACGGTAGAGTAATCATTGAGCGCAATAACGTTAATGTTAGTACCCTTCGCACCCACATAATCCATGAGTTTGCTCATCGGGACACCCTCAAACTTAGTACGACCATTATACCAGGGGGAGGTTGTCTCGAAACTCACCACACCCAGTTTTTCAAGGCTGGCGAGATCAAACACTGCTTTTCCATTTTCATTCGTATTTTCTATATTACCGTAAATCGTTAAAATGGGTTTACCAACTGGTTTTGGCAGTTCGCCAGCCCAGGTTACACTTTGTACCAGACAGCATAACAGCAGTAGGGTTAATCGCATTTTGGCCTCCACTTTTTTACAGAAGTATAAGAATTATAATTTAGATATCACACGAGTTGATATATTTTGTTGTAGAGCAAGGGTTTTTATCGTTTTTATTGATGTAATGTGATTTTTATCAATGAGTTAGGTGTTTTTGGTGGCAGGGTGTTTGATGGTCGAACGACGCTTAACTTTTTGATAAAAGCTAAAATTGCGGGCATAAATGCACTTGTGTTTAAAAAATGTGCGCTTTAATTGATTGATATTATCTTCCACCACCATAGTGGGGCTTTCGTGGCTTTTTGGGGGGCGCGAGTTTTAAGACAAATTACGCGCCCCGGCTGTGTCCGTTGTTTCAGGATGATGACGATAAGCGAGGCCACGAACATTCCGATTACGGTATATCCAATACTGCTATCCAGACTTCAGCTTCTCCTGGGCGCTGACGTCGTCTTATCCCCTTTCGCCATACTGGCAAAAACAGCGTCCCGGTAGATCCACGCATGAACTAATGCGGCAGAGAGATGGACCAGCACCACCGCAAAAAGTAACTTTGCCAGAAGGCTGTGGGCGTCGTGGCACCATGCATACAGTGCCGGGCTGGTAGGGGCAATCGGAGGCAGGTTGATACCGTCAAACATCACAATCGGCACGCCCGCCGCCGACAGCTGTGCCCAGCCCAACAGTGGCATGGCCAGCATTAACGCATACAGCACCCAGTGTGATGCCTTTGCAGCAAGCACCTGCCAGACGGGCAAGTCGGCAGGAAGAGGGGGCGTTCGGCTAATGAGCCGGTTGGCCAGACGAACCAGTGCCAGCAGTAAAATGGCGATACCCAATGGCCGGTGCAGGTCGATTAACCAAATCCGATGATGTAATGACGTCATCATGGCGGCGCCGATGAACAGCATAGCCAGGATCATCACCGCCATCAGCCAGTGAAGGCTTCGCGCCAGGGTATTGAAATGCTGCGGAGCGTGCTCACGCATGCGTTTATTCGAGCTCATTTTACCTCCTGCTTTTGCACGGCTTCGGTGGCCTTGCCGTAACCGATTTCCCGCTCGCGGCGACTGAAGGAGTGCGAGTAAGCTGCAGAACGGGCATTTAAGATGGGATCATCCGATACCGCAACGCCCGCAGGAACGATTGAGGGATCGAAGTTAACGTCGCGGCACGCGCCCACGGATTGCGCTTCGACACGCGTCACTTCCAGCGTGCCGGCCACCAATTGCTTGCGATCCTCCGGCCAGGGCTGTGAAGGGTCATCCACCGGATCGCCCGGCTGTGCGAGCTGCAAAACGTAATCCCAGTAGAGTGGCTTCTGTTCGAGACGCTGGCGCAGGTTTTCGAACAGGAAATTGTCATCCGCTTTCTGGCGCTGTTCATCGCTCAGCGAGAAGAAAGGATCGTGCGGGTGCATCATCCAGCGAACGGGTTGTCGATCCCCCTGCGCGTTCACAAGGTAGAAGGCGTTGATGCTGTAAAACGTCGCGCCGGCGAAGCTGGCGGGTGCGGGTTTTTGCGCCGCCCATTTAAGGTATTTCTCTGCCTCCGGGTACGCTTTCAAAAAGTCTGCGATACGCTGCGGATCCGGCTTGCCGGTGGCTGCATCAACAGCAGTGGCTTTGCGCAAGGCCAGAAACCCTTCCGGGTTGTGTGTGGCGAAGTAAGGCTCGTTGTTCATCGCCATCCGCCATTGTTGCTTGTCATCCGTCTTCAGCAACAGTGCCATGCTCAGGGTTTTGGTCGTGCTATCCGGGGCATGTGGATCGCCAGTACCAATAGAGAATCGGCCCACCACGGGGATTTCCGGCTGCGAGAAGAGGCGGGAGGTTGACAGAGAAACCGCTGAGCCGTTTGGCACAAAGGTTCCGGCAAAGCAGATGCCTTTACCATGCGCACGGCGAAAGCCAGGCGGGAAGGGTTTTGGTGTTTCACCTACCAGCGTCTGGCTGACGGTGCGTGACCCAAACCAGCCCGCCGTCCACGCAAAAGCGGATGCCAACGTACCCGCGATCACAGCGATCGACGCCAGGGCACCCCAGGTTTTTTTGGACCTCAAATCCAGTTTCGACATAGACGTTTTTCCATAAAAAATATCATCACATGCCGGGCACAACGTATCGTGTGCGGTACGTGTTAATACAGTGGCGAATATGACTCGATTATATGAGGCCTGGAGGATAAAGACAGAATATCACGGAAAGTTTAAAACTTACCGCCGTCACAAAGGTGGGGTTACTCATCACAACGGAAGTTGTGACCAGGCCGGGTCCCCACGGAGAAATAGTGACGAAATATGTAATATAAGGATTTCCATTTTGCCACATTAAATTTTAATCCTCTCTCGGTACGAATTAATAACGCCCCGGAGAGTGGAGAGGCCTTACCTGTTTTATTTGCTATAGCTTCAACATTCGGCCATAAGCTGCTGTCTGGAATATTCAGAACAATATCGGTGTTGCCCGTTAGTGCTTTACTTCGGTGAAGCGCGAAGTAAAACGCGCCTCCCAAAAATTCCCTGGAGCGCAGTGTTAACCCCTTCCTCCTGAATGGGGGGAAATACTATCAGGCGCAACCTTTAAGGAAATAACATCTTCTGAAAAGTATGCGCCCAAATGTGCTGGGCTCCGGGTTTACTTGCTCTTATTTTGTAAAGCATCGAGAGGCAAACGCCACAAATCATAGCGTTCCTCCCCTGATTTAACGGCTCCTGCGAAGTGATCATTGAGGCGACTCGAGGTAAAGATCAGATCCCCGTTCGGACGGATTGCCGGAGTGTCTGGCCAGTGTACGTCTTCGCTGGCAGCGAGCAGCGACATAGTACGGTGCTTCGGATCAAACCACACAATGCCGTTGCGGGTGACATCCGTGATATAGAGGTTGCCCTTTGCGTCGGTCACGAGACCGTCCGTGTTACCGCCCACTACGCCAAGATCCTGAATACCATCGGTAATCTGTGCATCGGTTGACCCGGGCTTCCTCAGCATTGCAGTGGGCACTGCCCAGGCATGGGTTCCCGTTGTCACCGTCCAGTACAGCGTGCCCGCATCCGGAGAAAGTGCAATGCCGTTGATGCCAATCAATAACGGTTTACCCGGCCAGACTTCAGTTCCGTGTGAGACCACGTTGACTCCCGGCTCAATCTGCAGCGCAGGGTGACGATCGAGCACGCGCCGGGCCGTGCCGGTGGCGAAATCCACAACAATAAGCCCCACATGATTTTCCGGTGCACTCCGCGATCCGCTGTCGGAGATATAGGCGACACGCCGGTTCTCATCGACAACCACATCATTAAGGAAACTGGCCTTGCGGTCCGCCACGCCATCCAGGGCGATACGTTTAATGGTGTGGCCGGAGTTAAGATCCAGCACGACCAGTTTCTGAGAGCCTATGGGTGATTCCGCTTCTCCCGCGACGAAACCCATATCCAGCGCCCATACCCAGCCGTTTTTACGGTCAATATAAAAGCCGAGCACGTTGCGCAGGTTCTGAGCGGGATCGGTGTTCACCGCATTCCCCTCGCGGGATGGAAACGCCGTCAGGCGGGCAGGACCGGACTGAACCGTCGTATCCAGAATGCTTAAGGTAGCGGGAGCCGCAGCTGAAACCAGCCGGGGCGTGCTGACAAAGGCCCGGTCCCTGGCATCAAAATGGATACCCGCAATGGGGGCATTAACCGAGCCGGAAAACGTCGCAGGCATTTGTCCGTGTTGAGGGGTATCCCAGCTCACGCCAGCATAGCTGCGCCAGCGCTCCAGAGGCGCGTGGTTTTCCGCGTTGACAAAACCCGGGAAAGAGAACAATGCCGCCATCGCGATGGCGGGCAGACTAAGGGGGCGGTTTAACATAGACAGGCTCCAGTGGCACGTTCAGGTGATAACTGCAGGCCACTTTACTCATCGCCCAACGGGAGATAAATTAGCCAGATTGAAAAACATTTGTTCCTGAAAGAGCAAAATGAGCCGGAAATTTGATTACCTCGGAGACGTTGAAGTCTTCATTGCTGTGGTTGAACACGGCTCTTTTACGGGCGCAGCGGTTGCCCTTTCAACCACTCCTTCGGTATTGAGCCGTGCGGTCACCCGCCTGGAAGCGCGTCTTGGACGGCAGTTGTTACAGCGCACGACCCGCCGGGTGGGGGTGACTGAAGCTGGACGCATCTATCTTGATCAGGCGCGCTCAGCGTTTTCTCTGCTTGATGACGCCGAACGCGTTGGACGGGGTCAGGAAGGCGATTTGACTGGTCGGGTGCGAATCAGTGTCCCGACCACCTATGGGCATTATTGTCTACCGCCATTGCTGGCCCACTTTTCCCAACAATATCCGTGCGTTCGGGTAGAGCTGAATATCACTAATCGTAATGTCGACCTGATCGCCGAGGGATTTGACCTGGCGATACGTCTGGGTCACCTGCCGGACAGTGGGTTCGTCGCACGTAAGCTGGAGGATGCTACGCTGCTTTTGGTCGCATCACCCGCTTACCTTCATCGAATGGGAACGCCGCAGACGCTGGATGAGTTGCCACAGCATATATGCCTGCCTTTTATCATGCCGCGCACCGGGCGCATAGCTCCCTGGGTATTTCGTTATGAGGGGCGCGATATTGACTGGTTGCCCGGTTCAGCCATTGAAATATCAGACGATGTACTCGGCGTGGTTTCGCTCGCGGAGCAGGGGATGGGGATCTGCCAGAGCTATGAATTTATTGTCCGCGACAGAATACAGTGCGGCCAGCTGGTGGAGGTGCTTCCACAATGTCGGGGACGATCCCGGCCTTTCTCACTGATCTATGCGCCTCATAGACGTCAATCGGCTGCTACACGGGCGATGATAGACCTGCTGACCACTCAGGAATGACAGGGACCTGTCTATCATGAAAAAGATAGCTTTGCCCTTCGGATTATATTCATCGTGGCGGGGACTATTCGACCTGGAGCAAACCTTACAGGTATGAATCCAGGAGCTGAAACAGCGGCTCTGGTGCGAAAACCCGCTAGCCCGCCTCCAGCATCCCAAAGCTTACTATCCGCGCCCGGCCCAGCTCTTTCGCCCGGTATAAAGCCACATCCGCTGCGCGCAGCAGGTTGTCAGTCTGGGTATGTTGCGGGTAGCTGGCAATACCAATCGACACATCCACCGGTCCAATCTCGGTCAGCCCGTAGCGAATCGACAGCTCATGCACGCCGCTGTAAATCTTCTGCGCACAGGCGTATGCCTCTGCTTCATCGGCACCGGAAAGCAGAACCAGAAACTCCTCACCCCCATAGCGGAATGCCAGCCCGTTATCATGTGCGGCCCGTTGAACAATCGACGCCACGGTTTTGATCACCAGATCGCCCGCTTCATGACCGAACCGGTCATTAATGCTCTTGAAGTGATCGATATCGATCATCATGCAGCTTAACGGCACGCCGCTGCGCATCGCCTGTGTCGTTTGGGTTTGCAGGGTATCTTCCAGATGATGACGGTTACGCAGCCCGGTGAGCGGGTCAAACAAGGCTTTTTCCAGCAACGCGTCGCGCAGTCGTTGGTTGGCCAGCGCCAGACCGAGCGCCTCGGCCATCAGTTCCAGATACGCGCGGGAAGGGGCATTGTCCGCAGTGATATTCTGGAAGGAGAGCAAACCAATGGCCTCGCCCTGGGCGATAAGCGGCACGCACAGCGAGGTTTCCGTCTGTGATGGCGGAAGATGGTAGCAGGCGATATCCGGCTCACCGTTTACCGGCGGGTGGCTCTGCCCGCGACGTACGGCCCAGCACTCGTCCGGGTGGAAGGTTGTCTCTTCACCAACCGGTGAAAGCCAGTGTGCGACGCAGCGCATCTGCCACGGATCGCGGTCAAGAATGTAGAGTCGGCCCGCTATCCCCGGCGCAATGTTGGGCGCAAACAGCTCCGCCACGTTAATCACATCGTTAAAGTTCTCACACCCTTGCAGCCGCTGGGTCATGCGCGCCAGCAGCTCGCGGATGGCCCAGTCGGCATCGCGCTCTCTTTCCAGACGCTGTCGCGCAAGGCCGTTTTCACGGAAGATGCTGATGGCCTGGGCCATATCGCCGATCTCATCAATCTGGTTGAAATTAGGCGTTTCAACCGCGTAATCCTGTGACGCCAGGCGGTGCACCACGTCGCTCAGGCGCACCACGGGGCGCAGCACGCGGCGTTTTAATATAAAGCCGAGAACAAACAGGAACAGCAGGGCGGTCAGGCCGACCATTACCTCAGAGGCCGTACGCAGCGCTTTCGATTTTTTTGTCGCATCTTTTACGGAGCCGATGACGCGTTTGTCGAGGATCTGGCGAAAGTGGTCGATCTGGTTCTGCGCGCGCTCCAGCTCCTGCTCATAGGGGGCGCCATAGAGCAGGGCAACAGCCTGAGCATCTTCTCCTTGCTCAAGGCTGGTCAGTGCGGTTTGCTGTTCGTCCTGCAGTTCATCAACGATTTTTATCCCTTCATGCAGCAGGGACAGTTCTTCATCCGATGCGCCATTATCCTGCAACTTTTCCAGCCGTAGCTCGATGCTCTTCAGACTGTTTTCTGCCTGGCTATATTCCTTGAGAATCTGTGGATCTTTTTTAATGACGTACAGCCGTGCTAAATCGGACTGCGCCCAGATATCGGTTTCGATATCTTCCGTGAGCTGATCAAATTTCTGCCGTTGTTCAACGGCCTGACGTTCGATGGTATCAGCATTGGACGCCATCAGCATGATGATGCCGGAGGCGATGGTCAGGCAGACCGTGGCGCCATAGGCCCAGTTTGTTATCGTCGCGATTCGCACCAGATGATCCTTTTACGACATGAGTAGGATGGCGTTCTTCAAATTATAGAAAACGTTTGATTTAAGGCGAAAAAAAAAGGCGGCACAGTGCCGCCTGGTGTGGTCTTTATCGTCACATCCCTACAAATCTGGAGGATTTTTTCCTTCTTCGATGAAATCCGCGTCCAGCTCTTCGGCATTACCTTCGTGATCGCGCCCTGAGAAGAGGTTCCAGCAGGCGATAAACAGCGCGGCAATGAGCGGCCCAATCACAAAGCCGTTAATGCCGTACAGCTCCATACCGCCGAGGGTGGAGATCAGAATCAGATAGTCCGGCATTTTGGTGTCTTTCCCCACCAGCAGCGGACGCAGAATGTTGTCCACCAGCCCGACAATGATGACGAAGAAGCCGACAATGAACAGACCCTGCCAGAGCTGATGCGTGGCGAAGAGGAAAATGGCGGCAGGCACCCAGACAATCGCCGAGCCGATGGCGGGCACCAGGGAGAGGAACGCCATCAGCGCGCCCCAGAGCACGCTGCCGTCAATACCCGCAATAGCAAACGCAATTCCGCCGAGTATGCCCTGAACCACGGCCACCGCCGCCGTCCCTTTTACCGTGGCACGCGACACGCCGACGAATTTGGCGAACAGGTGTTGCTTGGCGAAATCAGACAGGGGCAGGGAGTCGAGGATTTGGCGTACCAGATACGGGCCGTCTTTCAGCAGGAAGAACAGCAGATACAGCATGATGCCGAAGCTAATCGCAAAGCCAAACGTCCCCTTGCCAATCAGAAACGCGCTGCCGGCGAGATATTGCCCGCCCTGCAGGGCGACATCGGAGAGCTTTTTCTGGATTTGCGCCGGGTTGGTCAGGTTGTGATCCGCCAGGAAGCCGCTGACCCAGTCAGGCAGGTGGTTGAAGATGCTCGCCACTACTTCCGGGAACTGGGTGTTGTTCTCCTGCAGTTTGGTGTAAACCACGTTCAGCTCAATGGCGAGCGAGGAGAGGATCACCATCAGCGGGATAAAGACGATCAGGCAGATAATACCGATGGTCAACAGCGAGGCCAGCCCGTTGCGATCCCCCAGCGCGGTGCGCAGCTTGTTTTTTACCGGGTTGAAGATGACGGTCAGAATAGCGGCCCACAGTATTGCGGAGAAGTACGGTGAGAGCACGTCGAAGAAGGCCCAGGTCACAAGGGCGAGAATGAAAATAAAGAAACCTTTGGTCAGTCCGTTAAAGCGCATCAGTCAGTCCTGGTTACTAAGAAACAGTGTCGACTATAGAACTGATTGCAGGATTTACCAACCCTTGCGCCGGGTGGCGGCTGCGCCTTGCCCGGCTTACGGGCAGTGTTGCGGTATGAATCCGTTATTCACGGATACCACTTTCGACTGACCGAAGACTGCCTCTTCCCGCACCATGCTGTAAGTATCTGCTTGCGGAGGTGCTTATGGCCTGGCGTCCGATTCTCTATGTGATCCTCACAACCCACCCCAGACTCAGCGCGCGGCGCGCCCGTTTGCGTCTGGTCATCTAGCTTTTTATTAACATTCGCGGTATAACACACCTTCTTTGGATGTTTAGATGTCCATACGTATAGAAGGTAATATGCAAACACAACAAGAAAATGGGCAGCTTAAGCGCACCATGAAAACACGCCACCTGATTATGCTCTCGCTGGGCGGCGTGATTGGGACAGGGTTATTCTTCAATACCGGATACATCATTGCGACGACCGGGGCGGCGGGCACGCTGCTGGCGTACCTGATAGGCGCGCTGGTGGTCTGGCTGGTGATGCAGTGTCTGGGCGAGCTTTCCGTGGCGATGCCGGAGACCGGCGCGTTCCACGTCTATGCCGCCCGCTATCTTGGCCCGGCGACGGGCTACACCGTGGCGTGGCTCTACTGGCTCACCTGGACGGTAGCGCTCGGGTCGAGCTTTACCGCCGCCGGGTTCTGCATGCAGTACTGGTTTCCGCAGGTGCCCGTCTGGGCGTGGTGCGTCGTCTTCTGCGCGGTGATTTTTGGCCTTAACGTCATCTCCACGCGCTTCTTTGCGGAAGGTGAGTTCTGGTTTTCGCTGGTGAAAGTCATCACCATCATTGCCTTTATTATCCTCGGCGGCGCAGCGGTCTTTGGCTTTATCCCGATGAAGGACGGTACACCCGCGCCGGGCTTAAGCAATATCACCGCCGAAGGCTGGTTCCCGCACGGCGGCCTGCCGATCCTGATGACCATGGTAGCGGTGAACTTTGCCTTCTCAGGGACGGAGCTCATCGGGATCGCGGCGGGTGAAACCGAAAATCCGCACAAGGTGATTCCGGTCGCTATCCGGACCACCATCGCGCGGCTGATAATCTTCTTTATCGGTACCGTGTTTGTGCTGGCGGCGCTGATCCCGATGCATCAGGCGGGCGTGGAAAAGAGTCCGTTCGTGCTGGTGTTTGAAAAGGTCGGTATTCCTTACGCGGCGGATATCTTTAACTTTGTGATCCTGACGGCGATCCTCTCGGCGGCGAACTCCGGGCTGTATGCCTCCGGGCGCATGCTGTGGTCGCTCTCTAATGAGAAAACGCTGCCGCGCTGCTTTGCCAGGGTGAACAAAAACGGCGTGCCGCTGACGGCGCTTTCGGTTTCCATGCTCGGCGGCGTGCTGGCGCTGTTCTCAAGCGTCGTGGCTCCGGACACGGTGTTTGTCGCGCTCTCGGCGATTTCTGGCTTTGCCGTGGTGGCGGTCTGGATCAGCATCTGCGCGTCGCACTTTGTTTTCCGTCGTCTTCATCTGCAGTCCGGCCAGCCGCTCTCTGCGCTGCAGTACCGTGCGCCGTGGTATCCGCTGGTGCCGGTGCTCGGTTTTATCCTCTGCGTGGTGGCCTGTGTCGGCCTGTGGTTTGACCCAAGCCAGCGTATTGCCCTTTATTGCGGGCTTCCGTTTGTTGCCCTGTGTTATGGTGCCTACTACCTGACCCGAAATATGACATCGCAGGAGCCTGAACATGTCGCAGAATAATCCGCTTACCGCCATCCTTGAAAAACAGCCGTTTGTGGTGCTGGATGGCGCGATGGCGACGGAGCTGGAAGCGCGCGGCTGTAACCTTGCAGACAGCCTCTGGTCTGCCAAAGTGTTGGTTGAAAACCCGGATCTTATCCGCGAAGTTCACCTGGACTACTACCGGGCTGGCGCGCAGGTAGCTATCACCGCCAGCTATCAGGCGACGCCTGCCGGCTTTGCGGCGCGCGGCCTGGACGACGCGCAATCCCGGGCGCTGATTGGCAAAAGCGTGGAGCTGGCGCGTAAGGCGCGCGAAGCGTATCTGGCCGAAAATCCCCATGCGGGCACGCTGCTGGTGGCGGGATCCGTTGGGCCGTACGGCGCGTATCTGGCGGATGGATCTGAATATCGCGGCGACTATGTGCGCAGTGCCGATGAGTTTACGGCTTTCCATCGCCCGCGCGTGGAAGCATTGCTGGACGCGGGTGCGGACCTGCTGGCCTGCGAAACGCTGCCCTCGTTTGGGGAAATCAGGGCGCTGGCGGCACTTCTGGCTGAGTATCCTCGCGCCCGGGCGTGGTTCTCGTTTACCCTGCGAGACAGTGAACACCTGAGCGACGGCACGCCGCTGCGTGAGGTGGTCGACGCGCTGGCATGCTATCCGCACATTGTCGCGCTGGGCATTAACTGTATCGCCCTGGAAAACACCACGGAGGCGCTGAAACATCTGCAAAGCCTGACCGCGCTGCCGCTGGTGGTCTATCCGAATTCGGGTGAGCATTATGATGCGGTAACCAAAACCTGGCACCACCACGGTGAAGCGTGCGAGACGCTGGCGGGGTATCTGCCGCAGTGGCTGGAGGCTGGAGCTAAGCTGATTGGCGGATGCTGTCGCACCACGCCGAAGGACATTGCTGGGTTGACGGCTCAGCGCTGAGGTCTTTGCCGGGTGGCGGCTGCGCCTTACCCGGCCTACAAATTGCACTCACCGAAGGCCGGGTAAGCGCAGCGCCACCCGGCTAAAACGAACCGCACAAATTTCGCTATCTTTTCCCGCTTTTTATCTAAAAACGAATCGTTATTAGCGATTCGTTTTTATTCCTTTATCAAAATTCCCGCGCCGGAAATACTGCCCTCATAACAACAAGGGGAGCAGGCACTATGGCAATTTCATCGCGAATCACATTACTCGGCGCACTGGCGCTGTGGGCTTTTCAGGCGCAGGCGGTGGACGTCACCGTCGCGTATCAAACTTCTGCGGAACCGGCGAAAGTCGCCCAGGCGGATAACACCTTTGCGAAAGAGAGCGGGGCGAAAGTCGACTGGCGTAAGTTCGACAGCGGGGCGTCCGTCGTGCGCGCGCTAGCGTCCGGCGATGTGCAGATCGGCAATATCGGATCCAGCCCGCTGGCGGTGGCGGCCAGCCAGCAGGTGCCGATTGAGGTGTTCCTGCTCGCCTCGCAGCTCGGTAACTCTGAAGCGCTGGTGGTGAAGAAAAACATCACCAAACCGGAAGACCTGATCGGCAAACGTATCGCCGTGCCGTTTATCTCCACCACCCACTACAGCCTGCTGGCGGCGCTCAAGCACTGGGGCATCAAACCGGGTCAGGTGCAAATCCTTAACCTTCAGCCACCGGCGATTATCGCGGCCTGGCAGCGCGGCGATATTGACGGGGCTTACGTCTGGGCACCGGCAGTGAACGAGCTGGAAAAAGATGGCACCGTGCTGACCGACTCCGAAAAAGTGGGCCAGTGGGGGGCACCAACCCTCGACGTGTGGGTCGTGCGCAAAGACTTTGCCGAGAAACACCCTGACGTCGTGAAAGCGTTCGCCAAAAGCGCGATTGACGCCCAGCAGCCGTACATCAGCAACCCGGATGAATGGCTGAAACAGCCTGCCAACCTGGAAAAACTGTCGCGCCTGAGCGGCGTGCCGCAAGCGGACGTACCGGGGCTGGTGAAAGGCAATACCTATCTGACGCCTGCGCAGCAGGTGCAGCAGCTGACCGGCCCGGTGAACAAAGCGATTGTGGATACCGCTACCTTCCTGAAAGAGCAGGGCAAAGTGCCCGCGGTGGCGGCGGATTACAGCCAGTACGTGACCGACCGTTTTGTGAAATAAGGAGTTCGCCATGCTGAATATTACAAATCTCTCTGCCGATTACGGTGGCAAACCCGCGCTGGAGGACATCAACCTGACGCTGGACAGCGGTGAGCTGCTGGTGGTGCTGGGCCCGTCCGGGTGCGGGAAAACCACGCTGCTGAATCTAATCGCCGGGTTTGTACCTTACCAGCATGGCACTATTCAACTGGAAGGCAAAAAGGTGGAAGGCCCGGGCGCCGAGCGCGGCGTGGTCTTCCAGAATGAAGGATTGCTTCCCTGGCGCAACGTGCAGGAAAACGTGGCGTTTGGACTTCAGCTTGCGGGTATCCGCCGCGAACAGCGGCTGGAAACCGCACGAGAGATGCTCAAAAAAGTGGGCCTGGAAGGCGCGGAAAAACGTTTTATCTGGCAGCTTTCCGGCGGCCAGCGCCAGCGTGTCGGGATTGCCCGCGCGCTGGCGGCAAACCCGCAGCTGTTGCTGCTGGATGAGCCTTTCGGGGCGCTGGATGCCTTCACCCGCGAGCAGATGCAAACCCTGCTGTTGCGCCTGTGGCATGAGACGGGCAAGCAGGTTCTGCTGATCACGCATGATATTGAAGAGGCGGTATTTATGGCCACCGAACTGGTGCTGTTATCGCCGGGGCCGGGCCGCGTGCTGGAGCGCTTGCCGCTGGATTTTGCCCGCCGTTACGTTGCGGGAGAACCCGTGCGCAGCATCAAATCCGATCCGCTGTTTATCGAACAGCGTGAATACGTCTTAAGCCGCGTGTTTGAACAACGGGAGGCTTTCTCATGAGCATCGTCTTCAGTGAAAAAACGCGCCGCACACGCCTCGCACTGCGCTGGCCGTTCTCCCGTCAGATAACCCTGAGCGTCGGCACGCTGCTGGTATTGCTGGCGGTGTGGTGGGCGGTTGCTGCCCAGCAGTGGGTCAGCCCGCTGTTTCTGCCGCCGCCGGGACAGGTGCTGACCAAACTCATTACCATTGCCGGGCCGCAGGGCTTTATGGACGCCACACTCTGGCAGCATCTCGGCGCAAGCCTGACGCGCATTCTGGTGGCGCTGCTGGCGGCGGTCATCATCGGCATTCCCGTGGGGATTGCGATGGGGCTGAGCCCGACGGTGCGCGGCATCCTCGACCCGCTGATTGAGCTTTACCGCCCGGTGCCGCCGCTGGCGTATCTGCCGCTGATGGTGATCTGGTTCGGCATCGGCGAGACGTCAAAAATCCTGCTGATTTACCTGGCCATTTTTGCGCCGGTTGCAATGTCCGCCCTCGCGGGGGTGAAAAGCGCCCAGCAGGTGCGGATCCGCGCGGCGCAGTCGCTCGGGGCCAGCCGTACGCAGGTGCTGCTGTTCGTGATTTTACCGGGCGCGCTGCCGGAGATTTTAACCGGACTGCGCATCGGCCTTGGCGTGGGCTGGTCAACGCTGGTGGCGGCAGAGCTGATCGCCGCCACGCGAGGGTTAGGGTTTATGGTGCAGTCGGCGGGAGAATTTCTGGCGACTGACGTGGTGCTGGCAGGGATTGCGGTCATTGCCGCGATCGCCTTCGGATTAGAGCTGGGGCTGCGCGCGTTACAGCGCCGTCTGACGCCCTGGCATGGAGAAATACAATGAGTGAACGTCTGACCATTACCCCGCTGGGGCCGTATATTGGCGCGCAGGTGTCGGGCCTGGATGTGACCCGTCCGCTGAGCGATAACCAGTTTGAGCAGCTGTACCACGCGGTGCTGCGCCATCAGGTGGTGTTCCTGCGCGAGCAGGCGATCACTCCGCAGCAGCAGCGCGCGCTGGCGCTGCGTTTTGGCGACCTGCACATTCACCCGGTCTATCCGCATGCGGAGGGCGTGGAGGAGATTATCGTCCTCGACACCCACAACGATAACCCGCCGGATAACGATAACTGGCATACCGATGTGACCTTTATCGAGACGCCGCCGGCCGGGGCCATTCTGGCGGCGAAGCTGCTGCCGGATACCGGCGGCGATACGCTGTGGGCCAGCGGCATTGCGGCGTTTGAGGCGCTGTCGGCGCCGTTGCGGACGCTGCTGAGCGGGCTGCGCGCAGAGCATGACTTCAAAAAATCGTTCCAGGAATACAAGTATCGCAAGAGTGAAGAGGAGCATCAGCGCTGGCAGGAGGCTGTCGCGAAGCATCCGCCGCTGCTGCACCCGGTCGTGCGCACCCATCCGGTGACGGGCAGGCAGGCGCTGTTTGTGAACGAAGGGTTCACGACGCGCATTGTGGACGTGACGGAAAAAGAGAGCGAGGCGTTGCTAAGTTTCCTGTTTGCGCATATCACCAAACCGGAGTTTCAGGTGCGCTGGCGCTGGCAGGAGAACGATCTGGCGATCTGGGATAACCGCGTAACGCAGCACTATGCGAACGCGGACTATCTGCCGCAGCGGCGGATTATGCAGCGGGCGACGATTTTAGGGGATAAGCCGTTTTACCGTGCGCCTTGATTGCCGGGTGGCGGCGTTGCCTTACCCGACCTACGTTTCATTGTAGGCCCGGTAAGCGTAGCGCCACCGGGCAACGGGGTTAAAGGTGCGCCTCAATATACCGCTGATAGCGGTTCGCCTTCAGGTAACACAAGTCCACCAGCACCAGCCCGTCGACGCAGTCGTTGAATGCCGGATCGCTGCCAAAATCAATAAACTGTACGCCGCCGGGTTCGCAGAGTTCGGAATATTGCTTGTAGAGCGGCGGAATGCCGCAGCCAAGATTGCCGAGCAGGGATTTCAGCTTCGTCAGATCGTCCACGTAGTCCACCCCGCCAAACTGCGCGAGAACGTCCGGCAGCGATGCCGGATATGGCTGGCGCGAGGCGGCGAGCGGATGGCTGGCCGGGAACCACAGGCGGTAAAATGCTACCAGCAGATCCCGTGCGGCAGGCGGTAAGCCACCGGAAATGGAGACCGGGCCAAACAGGTAGCGATAGTGCGGATAGCGCGCCAGATAGGCCCCAATGCCGGACCACAAATAGTCCAGGCCGCGGCGACCCCAGTAGCGCGGTTGAATAAAGCTGCGCCCCAGTTCAATGCCATGTTCCAGCACGTCCTGCATTTTATCGTCGTAGTGGAAAAGGCTATAGCTGTACAACCCTTCCAGACCCCGATGCTCAACCTGGCGGGCTGTGGGCATAAAGCGATATGCGCCGACGATCTCCAGATCCTCATCATCCCACAGGATCAGATGCAGATAATCATCATCGTAACGGTCGGTGTCCCGGCGTTTACCGCTCCCTTCCTCCACCGCGCGAAAGGCAATCTCGCGCAGGCGGCCCAGCTCACGCAGCAGTGGGGCATCTTCCTGGCCGTTGCGCTGCCAAAGATAGATGGTTTTACCGTCGTTGGTTTTGCCCAGGCATTCGGCCTGCGCCAGCGCGCGTTTCAGGGTCGCGCGGTCTTCCGGGCGGGCAATAGCGCACTGGCTTTTAAAGACGCCAGGCACTCCCTTGCCAAGCCGCATCACATGCTGACGGCACTGCTCGGCCATCTCACGCGACGAAAGGGTGGCGCTATGCCAGTTATGCCAGGCAATCTGCTGGCCGATTTTAATCGGCAGCTGGCTATGGCGGCGGCGAAACATCTGCTGCATCAACAGCAGCATCGACAGCGTTGGGGAGACCAGCGTGCTGGCATAGAAGAGCAGGCTGTTATGCGCCTGAATATGCACCGGCAGCAGCGGCGCGCGCAGTTTGCTGGCGAGTTTGATAAAGCCGGAGTGCCATTTCTTATCGCGAATACCTTTGCGCGTGGGGCGGGAAACTTCGCCTGCCGGGAAGAAGATCAGCACGCCCGCGTTTTGCAGATGCTGTTCCATCTGGACCAGGGACGATTTCGCCGTCCTGCCGCCCATATTGTCCACCGGAATAAACAGCGAGCTGAGAGGCTCAAGGTGGGTCAGCATCCGGTTAGTCACTACTTTAACGTCGCGCCGCACGCGGGAGACGGCATACATCAGCGCCAGCCCGTCCAGCGTACCCGTCGGGTGGTTGGCAATAATGACCAGCGGGCCATGTTCGGGGATTTGTTCGAGATCGCGAGTGGAAACGGTGCAGAGAATATCAAGGTGTTCCAGAACTTGCTCCACCATATCCAGTCCTTTCAGGTGGCGGTGTGCTGCGGCAAACTGCTGAAACTCGTCTTCGTAAAACAGTCTTTTTAACAGACTTTTTTGCCAGGGTGCAGGCCTCGCCTGAGGCCAAAGATCGTCGAGAACGCTATCGAGGCTAAACATGGTCACTCCTCCTGCCGTCTTGCCCAGACAGTAGAAGGAGGAGATGTCGGTTGTATTGCAGTTTGGTGAAGATTAGCGGAGGATTTTTTTCTCGGCCAGATCCAGCGCGAAGTAGCTGAAGATCAGATCCGCGCCGGCGCGTTTGATCGCCCCCAGGCTTTCCAGGATCACTTTCTCTTCGTCAATCGCACCGGCCAGAGCAGCGAATTTGATCATCGCGTACTCGCCGCTGACCTGATAAGCGCCCAATGGCAGCTCGGTGCGCTCGCGGATGTCGCGCAGGATATCAAGATACGCGCCGGCTGGTTTCACCATCAGGCAGTCTGCACCCTGGGCTTCATCAAGCAGGGATTCGCGAATCGCTTCCCGACGGTTCAGCGGGTTCATCTGATAGGTTTTACGATCGCCCTTCAGTGCCGTACCGGCTGCTTCACGGAACGGGCCGTAGAAGGACGAGGCGAATTTGGTGGAGTAGGACATGATGGCGGTGTCGGTAAAGCCCGCCGCATCCAGTGCCTGACGGATCGCCTGAACCTGTCCGTCCATCGCGGCAGAAGGCGCGATGAAATCCGCACCTGCAGCGGCAGCGACGACAGCCTGCTTGCCAAGGTTAAGCAGGGTGGCATCGTTATCCACACCATGATCGCACAGCACGCCGCAGTGGCCGTGAGAGGTATATTCACAGAAGCAGGTGTCTGACATGACCACCATTTCTGGCACGGTCTCTTTGCAGATACGCGACATGCGGGCGACGAGGCCATCTTCTTTCCACGCATCGCTGCCGGTAGCGTCGGTATGGTGAGAGATGCCGAAGGTCATCACCGAGCGGATCCCCGCGTTGGCGATACGTTCGATCTCACGTGCCAGATACTTCTCCGGAATGCGCATCACGCCTGGCATGGCTTCGATGGCCTTATAGTCATCAATCTCTTCTTCGACAAAAATCGGCAACACCAGATCGTTTAAGGTCAGGGTTGTCTCTTCAAACATGGCGCGCAGTGCAGGTGACTTGCGCAGGCGGCGGGGGCGTGCAATTAAATCGGTCATGGTATGCCTGATGTTTGTGGAACAAAGAGGGCTAGTGTACCTCAAAGTGGAGGCTGTGGTTTTACGAAAGTGGGCTTTTTGTTTTTGCAAAATGCGGCAGGGCAGGCTTCATCTCATCAATATATAATTAAGTGAAATATCACTCTGAAAGAGTAATGATATATTCGTGCTGCTTCTATATTAAGGAAGATATATAATTAAAAATGATCCATTATCTATTGTGATTTTTTTTAGTATGGGTTTGTCTGTATTTTAAGGTTTTGTTTTTGTAATATTTATTTGTAATGGTTCATGCTTTCGGTGTTATTAGTCTGGATACGGACTTAATGGAAACATTCATTGAACCTTTTCGAAATGAAAATGCATAATTCCCTCCGCAATTAAATATTGCCAAATGATTTGATGGACAAACTTGCTTACGTCCCTGAGGAGGGATGACCCAATGCAAACATGGAAAAAGAAACTTGTTGTATCTCAACTTGCATTAGCCTGCACTCTGGCTATCGCTTCTCAGGCCAATGCGAAAGATATTTCCGGTACGACATATAATACTTTTGGATATGATAATACCGCATCTACCCCCTGGTATTATGGTTACGCTGACTGGGATTACTCTGGTGCCAGCCACGACGGTGATATTTATCCGGTGATTAATAAATCCACCGTGAATGGTGTTATTTCAACGTATTATCTGGACGATGGCATCAATGGTCGGGCGAATGCGTTGAGTATTTCCAACAGCACCATTAATGGCATGATTACCTCTAAATGCATGACCAGCTCGTGTGCTGATGGTCTGGATACCGATGGTACCAACCATTCTCAATACGATCGTTTTAGCCTGACCGTTGATAACTCCACCGTTAACGATACGTACGAGCATTATGCGTATGATGTCGTGAATGGGGAAAATACGGAAAGACACTATCTGGACACATATGGTTTGGGTAATGCAATTACCCTGGATGTGGAATCAGATATTGTTATCCAGAATAATTCTCACGTTGCCGGTATTACCCTGACGCAGGGTTATCATGAACTGGACAATACCCCGTATGACGGTGTTGAAGGCGTAGCCAACAGCAGCAACATCTTTACCGACACGCTGCTGGTGAAAGATTCTGTGCTGACTTCCGGCGCATACAGCGACTTGGGTACCAGCGGATTCTACGGCCAAACCGCGAAACCGAGCGACTACGGTGAAAACAACGCCACAGCGGCGGATGATGCGGCAATGATTGTGGCAGCTGGCGCGTATGATAACGCGATGCAGACGTCTGCCACGTTTGATCATTCCACCGTGACTGGCGACATTCTTTTCTCCAGCACCTTCGACAACAACTTCTACCCGAACGGCGACCCGGCAACTGATACCACAGAAGACGGTATCTATAATCCAACCACCAACGGCTGGGACGGCACGGATAAGCTGGATGTTACCCTGACCAACGGCAGCAAGTGGGTTGGTGCAGCGCAGTCCAGCGTCGACGCTATCGGCACGGCTCAGATGTACGGCCAGGGCTACAGCAACGTAGACTGGAGCAGCTTGTCCCCTAACAGCATTTGGCCGAATTCCACCTATGACAGCAACGGACACGTTGCGGGTGAAGCGGTGTATCAGAGCGGTCTGTTTAACATCGCACTGGATAACGGCTCTGAGTGGGATACCCGCAAGGTTTCTAACATCGACACACTGACGGTAAACAACCGCTCTCAGGTCAATGTTGAAAACTCTGGCCTGCTGGCGGATACCATCACCCTGACCAATGCCTCATCATTGAATATCGGTGACAGCGGTGGCGTGGCGACCGACCATCTGTATCTGGACAGCTATAGCCGTGCGGCACTGACAGAAGAAACGGCCGATCTGTATGCCAACACCATCACCGTGGATAACGGTGCAGAGCTGGCGCTGGGGCTGGGTCAGGTTGATACGCACAATATGGTACTGACCGATGGTGGTGTGCTGAACGTTGCCAGCCGTGATTACGTGCTGAACAGCGATCTGAACAACGCACGCTATATCACCAACGATATTCACCAGGCTGATTACGACCACGGCGTTGTGGCGATTAACTCTGACGGCCATCTGGCGGTGAACGGTGATGTCGCGGGCAATTATAAAGTACGTATCGATGATGCGACGGGTGCCGGTTCCGTTGCCGATTACAAAAATAAAGAGATTGTCCGTGTCTATGACAATAACGCGGATACTGCAGCCAGCTTTACTGCCGCAAACAAAGCCGATTTAGGTGCCTATACCTACCAGGCGCAGCAGCAGGGCGACACCGTTGTCCTCCAGCAGAAAGCGCTGACCGACTACGCGAATATGGCGCTGAGCATCCCTTCTGCCAATACCAATATCTGGAACCTGCAGCAGGATACCGTTGGCACGCGTCTGACCAACAGCCGTCACGGCCTGGCGGATAATGGCGGGGCGTGGGTAAGCTACTTCGGTGGCAACTTCGACGGTGACAATGGCGTTATCGGCTACGATCAGGACGTGAGCGGTATTATGGTGGGTCTGGATACCCAGATTGACGGTAATAACGCGAAGTGGATCGTCGGTGGTGCAGCTGGGTTTGCGAAGGGTGATATCAGCGATCGTACCGGTCAGGTCGACCAGGATAGCCAGACGGCGATGATCTATGCGTCAGCGAAGTTTGCGAACGATGTGTTCCTCGACAGCTCAGTGAGCTACACCCGCTTCAACAGCGATCTCTCTGCTAACATGAGCAACGGTCAATATGTTGATGGCAATACCACCAATGACGCTGTTGGTTTTGGGCTGAAACTGGGCTATGACTGGAAACCAAACCTCTCTGGCTATGTTACGCCATACGCCGCCGTGTCTGGCCTGTTCCAGTCTGGTGATGATTATCGTCTGAGTAATGATATGCGCATGGACGGGCAATCTTACGATAGCCTGCGTTATGAACTCGGTGTTGATGCTGGTTACACCTTCAACTACGGTGGCGATCAGGCTCTGACACCTTACTTCAAACTGGCCTACGTCTATGACGACGCCGATAATAATGCTGATATTAACGGTGACAGCATCGATAACGGTGTAGAAGGTTCAGCCGTACGTGTAGGGCTGGGTACTCAGTTCAGCTTCACGAAGAACTTCAGTGCGTACACTGATGCCACTTATCTGGGCGGCGGTGACGTTGACCAGAACTGGGGCGCCAATGTAGGTGTGAAATATACCTGGTAATGCATAAAAGCGGGGGAGGATATCCCCCGCTTTTTTATCGATAAAAATAATATTGAACCGACAAATACGGATGCCTTGAGGTCTGCATGAACGTTAATGCGAAACCACTTTCTGAATTAAGCCGGCTCGAACAGTGTCTGAAAGTAGCCAGTACCCCATTTAAATCTGCGCCACAACAAATAATTACATCCGGTGAGTGTAATGAGCCCGGCACCATCGTATTACAAACCGGTATCATCGAAATCCATCGTCATTCAGATGAACTGCTGGTCGGCATCGCGAAAGCTCCTTTTATTCTGGGACTGTCCACCGTGATGATTAATCACTGTCAGGAATACAACGTCATCGCCAAAACACCCTGCACGGGTTTTTATTTGTCCGCTGAAACCACCCGTCAACTCATACAGCAGAATGCTCTCTGGAAAGAGGCCTTCAGTTGGTTATCGTGGATAAATTACATTCTTGCGAAACGCGATATGCAGCTGGTGGGAAATAATTCCTATCACCAGATCCGCGCTATGCTGCTGAATATGGCAGAGTGGGATGAAACGTTGCGTTCAAAAATTGGTGTGATGAATCATATTCAACAAAGCACGCGTATTTCACGCTCAGTTGTTGCAGAAGTGCTCGCTGCCCTGCGGCAGGGAAACTACATCAATATGAGCCGGGGCAAGCTGGTCAGCATTAACCGCTTGCCCACGGAATATTAAAATTAGTTAGACGCTGTGAGAACCTGCGCTTTATTGGCGCTCAGTTCAGCCACTAAATTATTAATACCGTCACTCATATTAACGAAGCGCGTATTCGGAGAGCGGGTGACCACCACAAACGCGCCCACGTTTGACTGTGGGATCATTGCCATATAGGTAATGAATCCACCACCGCCGCCGGTTTTCTGAATAATACCTGGACGGCCATTTTTCGGCGCCATATAGACCCAGCCCATGCCGAGCGCATCGGCTTTACCGGGTACGTCCATCCCGATGACGCGGTGCAGCTGAGTTCGCTGATAAATCAGGGTCTGCATACGATCGGCCTGACTGCTGCGAGCGTAGAAATCTGATGAAAGGAACTGCTGCATCCAGCGCATCATGTCGCCAGGGGTAGAATACACTCCGCCGCTGCCCACGGCCGCCAGCGTGTTATTACAGGGACTTGCGCCTTTCTCTGCCACCATCAGGCGGTGGCACTGATCCGGGGAAGGGGTAAAGGTGGTGTCTTTCATACCCAGCGGACGGGTAATCTGCTCTTCAAACAGCTGCGTGTAGGGTTTGCCTGCCGCCGTCGAGAGGGCATCCGCCAGCAGATCAAACGCCAGATTTGAATAAGAGGCCTGCGAACCCGGTGCCGCCTTCAGCGTGGCGGTACTCAGGTAGCTCCAGCGCTGGTCGCGCGTTGGCCAGACAAATACGTCACGATGCGCAGCCCCGCCAGGCTGCTCACGCGGCAGGGCGCTGGTGTGGGTGGCAAGGTTAACAAGCCGGATGGGCGTACCCTGATAAGTCGGAACCCGGGCGCCTGGAGGCGCGTATTTGCTGAGCGGGTCGTCGAGTTTCACCACGCCCTGGTCGAGCAGTTTCACCAGCATTTCGCTGGTCATCAGCTTGGTTAAGGACGCGATGCGGATAACGGAATCCAGCTGCGGGTGAACGTTATTTCCCGGGCGCGTTTCGCCAAAGCTGCGGAATACACGCTGGTTGCCGTCGATCACGACCATCGCCATACCGGTCGCGCCGCTGCCGTAATAGATAAGATTCGCGTAGCGATCGGCAATGTCTGAAGCTAAAACAGGTGCCGTCAGCGGTTGGGCTGCCTGGGCGGTAGAAAAGCTCACCGCACACAGCGCGGCAAAAGAGAGCAGACAACGTTTCAACGAAAAGCATCCATGAAGTGTATGAGGAAAGTAATGGGTATTTATACTACTAATCGGTACCGTGCAATGCCCGGAATTGCATAACGATAGCGAGAAAAACGTAACCATGGGTAAATATGAACAATTTACTTGCGAGCCATCTCCCATTTTGTGACATCGGGCTTATGATAGGCACCAGTGTCACTCAATCTTACGGAGAACGGTATGTCTGAAAAGCGTGTGGTTATGGTTGTCGATATGCAGCAGGGGGTGTTTGAAACGCCTCGTCATCAGCGAGAAATATGTGTTTCGCGTATCAACCAACTTACGCAGGCGTCAGATACCGTTATTTTTATTCAGCACGCGGGAGACGGTGGGCTGGAGGAGGGGAGCGAAGGGTTTGCACTGCTTCCCGAGCTAAACCAGCCGGCAGGCGCGTTTTACGTGACGAAGACCGCCTGTGATGCCTTCTATAACACCGCGCTTGAGACGCTATTGCGTGAGCAGGGCATTCGCGAGTTTGTCATCTGCGGCTGCGCCACTGATTACTGCGTCGACGCGACGATTAAGAACGGCGTCAGTCGGGGCTACCACATCACCGTGGCGGAAGATGCCCATACCACCGCCAACCGCCCGGCGGCTGATGCGCAGATTCTGATTAACCACTACAACGACGTCTGGCGCGACTTCATCGCCCCAGCGAATCCTCTCTCGGTGAAACGCACCGAAACAATTCTCGAAAACTGGAAAGCGAACTAATAATCAACCCTCGGGTCTGACCTTTTTGCCTGAGCCGCCAGGCTGGCTCAGGCAGTTTTTCGTGTGGTGATGTGTTGTGCACAGCAACAGCCATAACAACAAGAAGGAAGCATTATGTTTAAGTCTTTTTTCCCAAAGCCGGGGCCTTTTTTCCTGTCGGCATTTATTTGGGCACTCATCGCTGTCATTTTCTGGCAGGCGGGCGGCGGCGCATGGCTGGCTCGCATTATGGGAGCAACGGGCGATGTACCGATTAGCGCCGCGCGCTTCTGGTCGCTGAGCTATCTGCTGTTTTACGCCTACTACATGGTGTGCGTGGGGCTGTTTGCTTTGTTCTGGTTTAGCTATTCGCCTCATCGCTGGCAGACGTGGTCCATTCTGGGAACGTCGCTGATTATTTTTGTCACCTGGTTTCTGGTCGAAGTGAGCGTTGCCATTAACGCCTGGTATGCACCGTTCTACGATCTCATTCAGAAAGCATTGAGCGCGCCTAACAAGGTGCAAATTGGCGAGCTTTATCATGAGTTAAAAGTTTTCATGGGCATCGCGATGATCGCTGTTACCGTGGCTGTACTGAATAATTTCTTCGTCAGCCATTATGTCTTTCGTTGGCGTACAGCGATGAACGAATTCTACATGACTCACTGGGAACGTCTGCGTCATATTGAAGGCGCCGCTCAGCGTGTCCAGGAAGATACAATGCGTTTTGCGTCGACGCTCGAAGATATGGGCGTCAGTTTACTTAATGCCATCCTGAAATTGTTTGCTTTTTTACCTATTCTGGTTGCGCTATCCCCACATATTGCAGCTTTACCGATTGTTGGACATTTACCGTACGGCCTACTTATTCCGGCGCTGATTTGGTCGCTTATGGGGACAGGTCTTCTTGCCATTGTCGGAATCAAACTACCGGGCTTAGAATTTAAGAACCAACGTGTAGAAGCGGCTTATCGTAAGGAACTGGTCTACGGAGAGGATGATTCAACGCGTGCTGCGCCACCGACAATAAAAGAGCTGTTCCGTAATGTCCGTATCAACTATTTTAGGCTCTATTTCCATTACATGTATTTCAATATTGCCCGTATTTTCTATCTTCAGGTCGATACTGTTTTTGGATTATTCTTGTTGTTCCCGTCCATTGTTGCCGGAACAATCACGCTGGGCTTACTAACCCAGATTACTAACGTGTTTGATCAGGTCAGAAATTCATTCCAGTACCTGATTAACTCCTGGACTACGCTGGTAGAATTGATGTCCATCTATAAACGTCTGCGCAGTTTTGAACGCGAGCTGGACGATCGTGACCTGCAGGAAGTCACCAACACATTTAGCTAATACAGGAAGTTGCTATGTCTTTTGCCGTACCGCGCGCGTTACCGTTGTCCTTACTGGCCGCCCTCGTACTGGCGGGCTGTGCCGAAAAGGGCGCCGCCCCGCTCAAAAAGGGCGAAAAGCCCGTCGATGTGGCAAGCGTTGTGCGGCAGAAAATGCCCGCCAGCGTGAAGGATCGCAATGCGTGGGCAGATGCGCTGGCAAAAACCTTTGAAAGCCAAAAGATTGCGCCGACGGAGGAGAACATCTGCTCGGTGCTGGCGGTGGCGCAGCAGGAGTCGATGTACCAGTCAGACCCGGCCGTGCCGGGTCTGAACAAAATTGCCTGGAAAGAGATCGACCGCCGCGCGGAATCCATGCACATCCCGGTGTTCCTCGTGCACACCGCGCTTAAAATCACCTCGCCAAACGGCAAAAGCTACAGTGAGCGGCTGGATACGGTGAAAACCGAAAAACAGCTCAGCGCTATCTTTGATGATTTCATCAGCATGGTCCCAATGGGGCAGAAGCTGTTTGGCTCACTTAACCCGGTACACACCGGGGGCCCGATGCAGGTGAGCATTGCGTTCGCTGAGAAACATACCGACGGCTACCCGTGGAAAATCGACGGTACGGTGCGCCAGGAGGTCTTCTCCCTGCGCGGCGGACTGTGGTTCGGCACGTATCATCTGCTGAACTATCCGGCGAACTACAATGAGCCGCTGTACCGCTTTGCCGACTTTAATGCGGGGTGGTATGCCAGCCGTAACGCAGCATTTCAAAGTGCAGTCAGTCGCGCAAGCGGCGTCAAGCTGGCGCTGGACGGCGATCTCATCGCTTACGGCAGCAGCGAGGCGGGAGGCACAGAGCTGGCAGTACGCAAATTATCGACAACACTTGGCTTGAGCAACAGCGACATTCGCCGTCAGCTTGAGAAAGGCGATAGCCTGGCATTTGAGAAAACGGATCTGTACAGGAAGGTGTTTGCGCTCGCAGAGCAGAAAAGCGGGAAGACGTTACCGAGGGCTATTCTGCCGGGGATCCAGCTGGAAAGCCCGAAGATCACGCGTAACCTGACCACCGCATGGTTCGCTAAACGCGTGGACGATCGCCGGGCTCGCTGTATGGGCCTTTAACGACGACGGCGAAAGCGCAGAACTAACGCCACAACGCCCAGAACCATACATCCCGCGAGGAAGGGAATCAGACCGAACAAGGTGCTGACACCAAACCCAATCTCAACCCGCGGGCGTCCGTTGTCCTGGACCTGCATCAGGTGTTCATAAACGCCTGGCGCATGGACCAGCATATTGAGCAGCTGCGAGCCGGCCCAGAAGCAGAACAGGACAAACAGGGCATAAGCGATATTACCCGCCGTGGAGGTTTTTGGTTTGCCGCCAAAAATCGGTTTCGACAATGTAAAGTCAGCCATAAGACCTCCCGAAATATCACTCTGTTTCAATACGCTTCGTACAGGGTGAGTTTGACAGGTCATCGCATTTGTCAATATCAGAATCGTGGTAATTTACCCGCCGGAATCCTCCTGGATTGTCGATTTCTGCAGCACATCACAATTTCATCACTTAAGTGAAATTGCGTCGCGTTTCAGAATTTCCGTATCTGCCACAGACCTGGCCGTAAAACTGTGAGAGGATGTCTTTTTTCCTGCCGGAGTTGTTATGAAGCTCACGTCCAAACTACGCCGCGACTGGCACTACTACGCCTTTGCTATCGGGCTCATTTTCATTCTTAACGGCGTCGTGGGCCTGCTGGGATTTGAAGCAAAAGGGTGGCAAACGTATGCCGTCGGGCTGGTGACCTGGGTAATCAGTTTCTGGCTGGCGGGTTTGATTATCCGCCGTCGTCCTGAAGAGACGACAGCGGATGAGACGGAAACGGCGAAGAGAGCCGATTAACCGTTTACGGAACTTTTAAGCGCGCTGTCGGCGGCGTGACGCTCCAGCGCCAGTTCGATCAGGCGGGTGATCAGCTCTGAGTAGCCCAGCCCGCTCGCCTGCCACAGTTTAGGATACATGCTGATGTTAGTGAACCCCGGCAGCGTATTGATTTCGTTGATCACCACGTCATTTTCCGGCGTCAGGAACACATCCACGCGTGCCATGCCGCAGCAGCCGAGCGTCTGATAAGCGCGAATGGCGATCGCCCGGATCTTATCGTTGATTGCCGGATCGATATCAGCAGGAACAACGACCTGAGCGCTTTTGTCATCAATGTATTTAGTATCGTACGAATAGAAGTCGCTGTTTAAGACCACTTCACCGCAGGTGCTCGCCTGTGGAAAATCGTTGCCCAGGACGGCGCATTCAATTTCACGGCCTTTGATGCCCTGCTCAACCACCACTTTATGGTCGAACTCAAACGCCAGACGGACGGCTTCTGCAAACTGTGCTTCGTCTGTCACTTTGCTGACGCCCACGGAAGACCCCTGGTTTGCAGGCTTCACAAACAGCGGTAGACCCAGCTGTTCGCTAATTTGTGCGAAGCTGTGTTTGTCGCGGTTGGCGCGGGTCAGGGTAACGAACGGCGCAACATTCAGCCCGGCATCGCGCAGCAGGCGTTTGGTGACGTCTTTGTCCATGCAGGCGGCGGAGCCGAGTACGTCCGAACCGACGAACGGCAGGTTGGCCATGCGCAGCATTCCCTGCAGGGAACCATCTTCGCCAAGAGTGCCATGAACGATGGGGAAAACAACGTCGATCTGGGCGAGAGCCTGCGCATTGCCTGCGTCGATGAGCTGTCCCTTCACGACGCCGGGTACGGTAGCGACGCTAATTTCCGAAGGATTAAGGGCGATGTGCGCCGGATCGTGGGCATTAAGCAGATACTGGCTGGCATCGTTAACGTGCCACTGACCCTGTTTATCAATGCCCAGCAGAACCACGTCGAAACGGCTTTTATCGATCGCATCAACGATATTTTTGGCCGATTGCAATGAAACTTCGTGCTCCGCTGATTTTCCCCCAAAGACAATACCTACGCGCTGCTTAGCCATCTCACTCTCTTCCAGTCTGACGAAAAGCCAATAACATACCACGATGCCCGGCGGGTTTCGCGACCTTCTGCCATAATGTTTTGGGGAATGTTGAGGGGGGAGTGTGAAAGGAAAAACGCTGCTGACCGTTTTGATTATTGTCGTAGTCGCAACGGTGGGTTACCGCTGGTTGCCGCCTGACTACAACCCTTTCATACCGCTGACGCTTGACGACCCGCCTGGCCGAATCACCCAGTACAAGCTTCGGCGTTTAACCCCCGAGGCCTGCGCAAGCCTGTTATCCCAGGCTAACCAACGAGATCTTATCCGCACTCAACCGGTGGCTGACAGCGGCGGGGCGTGTCCGCTTAGCAACGTCGTGCGCGTGCGTAGCTTCGGCCCGGTCAGCCTCAACGGCAGTTTTCTTGCCAGCTGTCCGCTGGCGCTCAGCTCTGCGCTGTATATCAGCCAGCAGGCCCGGCCGCTGACAAAACGCTATATGGGCAGCGACCTGGCGCGTATCGACCACCTCGGCAGCTTTGCCTGCCGCAATATTTACCACCGCCCAGATGCCCGACGCAGTGAACATGCCACGGCAGAGGCGCTGGATATCGCCGCTTTTCGCCTGTCGAACGGTGAACGCGTCACGGTGCTGAACGGCTGGAAGGCAGCAAACACGCAGCCATGGCTGAAGGCAATGCTGACGGCAAGCTGTGGCTACTACGGGAATGGTCTGGGGCCAGAGTATAACGCGGCACATGCCAACCACTTTCATCTGGGGATTCACGGTTTTGGACTCTGCCGCTGAAGCATAATATTCCGCCAGAAAATGGATGATTTGTGACTTATTTCACAAATATGATGACTGGGAAGATAAAACACCAAAGTCAGTCAGGTCGCATCTCTGGTACGACGTCAAAACGCGTAACTTGCTAATCTGTAGGCGAATTCGCCTAAAAATGAAGACTATTTCTTTATGGAATCCTGGAAAGTTAATCTCATCTCGGTCTGGTTCGGTTGCTTCTTTACCGGGCTGGCCATCAGCCAGATCTTGCCGTTCCTGCCGCTGTACGTATCGCAGCTGGGGGTGACCTCGCATGAAGCGCTCTCCATGTGGTCCGGTCTGACGTTCAGCGTCACGTTTCTGGTATCCGCCATTGTGTCACCGATGTGGGGCAGCCTGGCGGATCGGAAGGGCCGGAAGCTGATGCTGCTGCGCGCCTCGCTCGGGATGGCGATCGCCATTCTGCTGCAGGCCTTCGCCACCAACGTCTGGCAGCTGTTTTTCCTGAG
Source organism: Lelliottia nimipressuralis (assembly GCF_004402045.1). GTDB lineage: Bacteria > Pseudomonadota > Gammaproteobacteria > Enterobacterales > Enterobacteriaceae > Enterobacter > Enterobacter chinensis. Next base: position 130,982 of record NZ_SOMG01000018.1, read on the forward strand.
AGCGGTGATGGGGCTGACGTCCGGGTATATTCCCAATGCCATGGCGCTGGTTGCTTCACAGGTACCGCGCGAGCGTAGCGGCTGGGCCCTGAGTACGCTCTCCACGGCGCAGATAAGCGGCGTCATCGGTGGCCCGCTGCTGGGGGGCTTTCTGGCGGACCACGTCGGGCTGCGCGCGGTATTTATCATCACCGCTATCCTGCTGGTGGTCAGTTTTCTGGTGACGCTCTTTCTTATCAAAGAGGGGGGGCGCCCGGTTATCAGTAAATCTGAACGCCTGAGCGGCAAGGCCGTTTTCGCCTCGCTGCCTTATCCGGGGCTGATGATCAGCCTGTTCGTGACCACTATGGTTATCCAGCTCTGTAACGGTTCGGTTGGTCCGATTCTGGCGCTGTTTATTAAGTCGATGGAGCCGGAGAGCAATAATATCGCTTTTCTGAGCGGCATGATTGCCGCCGTGCCGGGCGTATCCGCGCTGATTTCCGCGCCGCGTCTTGGAAAACTGGGTGACAGGATTGGCACGGCGCGCATTCTGATGGCTACGCTGATCTTTGCCGTCGTGCTCTTTTTCGCGATGTCGTTTGTCACCTCTCCGCTTCAGCTTGGCGTACTGCGCTTTCTGCTTGGCTTTGCCGATGGCGCAATGTTGCCTGCGGTACAGACCCTGCTGGTTAAATATTCCAGCGACCAGGTGACGGGGCGTATTTTTGGATATAACCAGTCATTTATGTATCTGGGGAATGTTGCCGGTCCGCTTATTGGCGCTTCCGTTTCCGCAATGGCTGGTTTTCGTTGGGTATTTGCTGCCACGGCGATTGTCGTTTTAATCAATATTATCCAGCTGGCTATTGCGCTGCGTCGTCGCAGGCAAATGGCGGAGGCGAAATCAGTGAGATAACCGTTTCGCTGATGCATTATATATTCTTATAGTAGCCGTATTTTATATAACAAAATGCGGCGTTTTTTTATAGAAAAACGTTTCGCTGACGGCACGAGTCATTTATTTTCGTTCCTGTATCAATTTTGCATACCATAATATATTTCTTCTCTTTGCATAACGGATTCAGAATGCTAACTTCAGACAAAACTGATAAGGAAATAGCACGATGAAAAATCTGATTGCTGAATTGCTGGTCAAGCTTGCACAAAAGGAAGAAGAGTCAAAAGAGCTGGTAGCCCAGGTCGAAGCGCTGGAAATTGTGGTTACCGCGCTGCTGCGGCAGATGGCGAAAACCGATCAACAGGCGTTGATTGAGAGCGTGGAAGGTGCGCTGGACAGCGTCAGGCCTGAATCGCAGGTGCCGGCTGAGGATGCTGAGATGCTCCACCAGTACGTAAAGAAGCTGTTAAGGCATCCGCGCAGCTAAACCGTCACAGGACGTAACGACGTGTCATAGAATTGTCATGCAGGATGCCTATAGTCGCTCTGTTTTTATTTTTATGTATTTGTACATGGAGAAAATAAATTGAAACAGAGCGCACTTTTCATCGCATTACTTCCCCTGTTAATTACCCCGGCCATTTATGCGGACACCGTCCAAACCAGCGTGCTGGATAATCGTGCCGCAAAAGGGGATATCACCGAGCCTGGCGGCGCACGCAGATTGTCGGAAGATCAAACCGCCGCTATTCGCGCTTCGCTGAATGATAAACCGGCAAAAAACATTATTCTGCTTATTGGCGATGGAATGGGTGATTCCGAAATCACAGCGGCGCGAAATTATGCTGAGGGTGCGGGCGGCTTTTTTAAAGGTATCGACGCATTACCGCTGACCGGACAATATACCCATTACGCGCTGGATAAAAAAACCGGCAAGCCGGATTACGTAACGGATTCAGCAGCCTCCGCCACGGCGTGGTCCACTGGCGTGAAAACCTATAATGGCGCGCTGGGCGTGGATATTCACGAAAAAGATCATCAAACCCTTCTGGAGATGGCAAAAGCGTCGGGGCTGGCGACCGGCAACGTTTCTACCGCTGAGCTTCAGGATGCAACGCCTGCGGCGCTGGTGGCGCACGTGACCTCGCGTAAATGCTATGGCCCGTCAGTGACCAGCGAAAAATGCCCAACGAACGCGCTGGAAAAAGGCGGCAAGGGTTCGATTACGGAACAGCTGCTGAATGCACGCCCTGATATGACGCTGGGCGGCGGCGCGAAAACCTTCGCGGAAACCGCGACGGCGGGCGAGTGGCAGGGTAAAACGCTGCGCGAGCAGGCGCAGGCTCGCGGCTATCAGCTGGTGAGTGATGCCAGTTCTCTGGCGGCGATAACCGAGGCGAGCCAGGACAAACCGCTGCTGGGGCTCTTCTCGGACGGCAACATGCCCGTGCGCTGGGAAGGGCCTAAAGCCTCATATCACGGTAATATCGATAAACCTGCCGTGACCTGTACGCCGAACCCGAAACGTACTGACAGCGTACCGACGCTGGCGGCGATGACTGATAAAGCGATCTCTCTGCTGAGTAAGAGCGAAAAAGGGTTCTTCCTGCAGGTTGAAGGCGCGTCGATCGATAAACAGGATCATGCTGCCAATCCGTGCGGCCAGATTGGCGAAACGGTCGATCTGGACGAAGCGGTGCAGAAGGCGCTCGCGTTCGCGAAAAAAGACGGTAACACTCTGGTGATCGTCACCGCGGACCATGCGCACGCCAGCCAAATTATCCCGGCTGATACCAAAGCACCGGGCCTGACGCAGGCGCTGAACACCAAAGATGGCGCCGTCATGGTGCTGAGCTACGGCAACTCTGAAGAAGAGTCCATGGAGCACACGGGCACGCAGCTGCGCATTGCAGCCTACGGCCCGCATGCGGCAAACGTGGTAGGCCTGACCGATCAAACGGATCTGTTCTATACCATGAAGGCGGCGCTGGGTCTTAAATGATAAAACCCCGGCGGAAATCACATCTGCCGGGTGGTTTTTTTCCTGTCACGAACCAGACTTACAGGGAATGTTCACAAAAGGATGGTGCAATGAAAACAACATTACTGGTTACTCTGCTCTCTGGCCTGTTCCTGATCGCATCGGCGAACGCGGAAGAGAAAACGTTAACGCCTCAACAGCAGCGTATGACCACCTGTAATCAACAGGCGACGTCTCAGAGTCTGAAGGGGGACGCCCGTAAGACCTATATGAGCGACTGCCTCAAAAATGGCGCCTCGAAACCCGCTGAAAAAAGCCTGACGCCGCAGCAGCAAAAAATGCGCGAATGTAATGCGAAGGCAACCGAGCAGTCCCTGAAAGGGGACGACCGCAGCAAGTTTATGAGTGCCTGCCTCAAGAAAAAAGTGTAGTTCTAACGGGTGAGCGGCTCCGGCGGCTCACCCGAAATTTCATACTTTCCCCGCAGACCCCCTCTCTATAATTTGGGAAAATGTTTCAGAATATTCCCAAAAATGATGAATGATGAAACCTATTACAGCAAAAAGCGCATTCGGGAAGAGTGGAATTTAACCCTTTCTCAGGATGACCCTCACCGCGCGGGCATTCAGTTTGCCCGGCGAGTTCGGCTGGCGCGCGCTGTCGGGCTGGCGGCAATGTTTTTCCCCATTGCCGGAATGCTGGTCACCCATTTTTTACCCGGCGGCTGGTGGCTTTTACTGGTGGGATGGTCGTTCGTCTGGCCCCATTTCGCCTGGCAGTTATCCTGCCGCGCCTCGTCACCTCATCAGCAGGAAATCTTTAATCTGAAGATCGATGCCATTATCGCCGGGCTGTGGATTGGCGTGATGGGGGTGAATGCGTTACCCACGGCAGCGCTGGTGATGATGGTGGGGATGAATATGATGGGCTCCGGCGGCTGTCGCCTGTTTATCCCCGGGATAATGTTGACCTTGCTCTCCGCGCTGGTGACGTTGCCATTCGTCGGGAGGGTGGCTGTCTTCAACCCCGATCCCGTGGAGTGGGGCTTCACGCTTCCCGTACTCGTGCTTTACCCCATGCTGTTTGCCTGGCTCAGCCACCGAACGGCCGTCAGGCTTGCGGAGCATAAACGGCGGCTGGAAATGATGAGCACCCGCGACGGAATGACCGGGGTCTTTAATCGCCGGCACTGGGAAATGTTGCTGCGAAATGAATTTGAGCATTGCCGGCGCAGCCACATCACCGCCACGATACTGCTGATTGATATTGACCACTTTAAGAACATTAACGACACATGGGGGCACGATGTGGGCGACGAGGCGATCATCGCCATTACGCGCCAGCTCCAGATGTCGGTGCGTTCAGGCGATGCTATCGGCCGGTTTGGCGGGGATGAGTTTGCGGTGATTATGTCGCAGACCGCGGCGGAAAGCGCCATCGACGTGATGTCTCGGGTGCACGAGCGGCTGGAAAAACTGTCGTTACCGTGCGCGCCAAAAGAAGCGCTGCGCATAAGCGTAGGCGTTGCCCCCTGGGGACCGCAGTTTGGACATTATCGTGAATGGCTGAAGGCGGCTGACGTGGCGCTGTACAGGGCGAAAAATGCCGGGCGCAGCCGTACCGAAGTGGCCGCCTGACGCCCGACTGAGACCATCAGGATTTACTCAGTTTCTCTGATTTTTCCATGCATTTTGCCATCGCCTCAATGACCGCCGAGCGGAACCCGCGCTCTTCCAGCACCCGCACCGCTTCGATGGTGGTACCGCCCGGAGAGCAGACCATATCTTTCAATTCACCAGGGTGTTTGCCGGTCTCCAGCACCATTTTGGCGGAGCCCATAACGGCCTGTGCGGCGAACTTATACGCCTGCGCACGCGGCATACCGCCAAGCACAGCGGCATCGGCCATCGCTTCCAAAAACATAAAGACATATGCAGGAGCAGAACCACTGACACCGACCACCGGATGGATCATCGATTCGGCAATCACCTCCGCTTCACCGAAGCAGCGGAAGATGTTCAGCACATCGGCCACTTCTTCTGTGGTCACCAGCGCGTTAGGCGTTACGGAGGTCATGCCGGCGTTGACCAGCGAAGGGGTGTTAGGCATCGCGCGGACGATTTTACGGTCGTGGCCCAGCGCGCGCGCCAGCTGATCGAGCGTGACGCCAGCGGCAATCGACACGACCAGCGTCTCTTTGTTCAGGCTGGAGGTGATATCGCTCAGCACTTTGATCATGATGTTTGGCTTGACGGCACCAAAGACGATATCGGCGACCTGGGCCACTTCCTGCGCGCTTTCGGCGGCGTTGATCCCGTATTGATCGCGCAATGCGGCAACCTTGTCCGGTGACGGGGTATAGACCCAAATCTGACCCGGCAGAACCTGCCCGCTGGCGATCAGACCGCCCAGGATGGCTTTGCCCATGTTACCGCAGCCGATAAACCCGATTTTCTTGTCCATCACGATTCTCCGTCATTATGCGTTGTTTTCTCTGATTGATAGCTTAACAACGAAATGCAGGCGACAATAGTCGGCAGAATCATTATGGGGAGACAATATGGCGATTTGGGTTGATGCGGACGCGTGTCCGAATGTGATTAAAGAGATTTTGTTTCGCGCCGCCGAGCGCGTCCAGATGCCGATGACGCTGGTGGCGAACCAGAATATTCGCGTGCCACCTTCGCGGTTCATCCGCTCTTTGCGCGTTCCGGCCGGGTTCGACGTGGCGGATAACGAAATTGTGCGCCTGTGTAGCGCGGAAGATCTGGTGATCACGGCGGATATTCCGCTGGCCGCTGAAGTGCTGGAAAAAGGGGCGGCGGCGCTCAACCCGCGCGGTGAACGTTACTCGCCTGCGACCATTCGCGAGAAGCTCACCATGCGCGACTTTATGGATACGATGCGGGCCAGCGGCGTGCAGACCGGCGGGCCGGACAGCCTGTCCCAGCGCGACCGTCAGCAGTTCGCTGCCGAACTGGATAAATGGCTGCTGGAAGTGAAGCGCCGCACTGCGTAATGATAATTATTGTCAATTTGTGGTACAGTGTGGCCTCCACAGGGTTGTCATCCCGTACCGCTTTGCAGTAAAGTAATCGCAACATCTTCTGCAATTATTTCTTTACACTCTTCAGCCATCCGGCATCAAGGGGAACACCTGGCTATGACCCAACCCATCTTTTTAGTTGGCCCCCGCGGCTGTGGGAAAACCACCGTTGGCCTGGAACTGGCACGCGTGTGTCATCGCCAGTTTGTTGACACCGACCACTGGCTGCAAACCGAGGCCGGAAAAACCATCGCCGACATTGTTGAGCAGGAAGGGTGGGAGAGCTTTCGCGCACGCGAAACGGCCGCGCTGAAAGCGGTCACCACACCCTCAGCCGTGATTGCGACAGGCGGAGGCATTGTGCTGGCAGAGTGTAATCGTCACTTTATGCGCGAAAAGGGGATTGTTATCTATCTCAGCGCGCCGGTGTCGGCTCTGGTAGGGCGTCTGGAGGCATTTCCGGAAGAGGGGCAACGCCCTGCTCTGACCTCCAGGCCGCTCAACGAAGAGGTGAGTGAAGTGCTGGCCGAACGTGATGCATTATACCGCGAAGCGGCTCACCACGTGGTGGATGCATCAGCGTCTCCCGAAGACGTTGTGATTCAGATTATTACCGCCCTGCGTTTGGCTTGTGCAAGCTAACCGGCGTCTATACTTATAGCTCAGACATAAAAAAAGGATGAGCTATGCCAACCAGACCCCCCTATCCCCGTGAAGCGCGCATTGTTACCGTCGAAAAAGGCCATACGGGTCATACCGTGACCTGGTATCAACTGCGTGCCGATCACCCTAAACCGGACTCGCTGATCAGTGAACACGAGACTGAACAGGAAGCGCTGGATGCGAAGCGGCGCTACGAAGATCCCGATATAACCTGACCGTTTTCCTAAACGCTCCAATATCGTGCCTGAATCACACTTTTTACTCATCGAGAAAGTTAAGCAGGAGTTAATATTTAGTTATTACAAGTAACTCCGGTATCGGCAGGCGATCTTTACATTTCGATGTCGGGATCACCTGCTACGCTTGGTGCTGTTTTGTTGAAAAAATGAGCTGCGCAGCGTAGTAAGCCTGTACCTGTGTGCACGATGTTGGAGTAATGGAAGGCGATAAAGATGAAGGCAACGTTGGCGATCCTCACCATTGGTGTGGTCCCTGTAAGCGAAGTGTTACCGCTCTTAACCGAGCATGTATCTGAACAACAGATAACGCATCTCAGCCTGCTGGGGAAGATGAGTCGGGAAGAGGTCATGGAAGACTACGCTGTAGAGGCGGGGGAGGATCCCCTGGCGACGTTATTAAGCGACGGTAAACTGGCGCATGTATCACGCCAGAAAATCGAACGCTCGCTGCAGGGCGTAATAGAAGTACTCGATAATCAAGGTTATGACGTTATTTTGCTGATGAGTACCGCACCCATTAAGGGGCTCACGGCGCGCAATGCAATTTTGCTGGAGCCGATGCGGATCATTCCGCCGCTGGTGGCCTCCATCGTCGATGGTCATCAGGTGGGGGTGATTGTTCCTATCGAGGAGCTCATGGACAACCAGGAGGCAAAATGGCACGTGCTTGAAAAAGTGCCCTTGTATGCGCTGGCAAATCCGTTCTGGGACAGTGAGGCCAAACTCATTGCTGCCGGGAAGGAGCTGCTGGAGAGAGGGGCAGATGTGTTGATCCTGGACTGCCTGGGTTTCCACCAGCACCATCGTGATTTACTGCAAAAAGCGCTGGATGTGCCCGTACTGTTATCCAACGTTCTGATGGCGCGCCTGGCCTCGGAACTCCTGATGTAATGATTTTGCGTGACAGGTGATGAGCATGGCCCCTATAGTGAATTTTTATCTAAAAATATAAGGGCTAGTTCATGCTTCAGAGTAACGAATACTTTTCCGGTAAAGTGAAATCCATTGGTTTTACCAGCAGCAGCACTGGCCGCGCCAGTGTCGGCGTGATGGCTGAAGGGGAATACACCTTTGGCACAGCGGAAGCTGAAGAAATGACGGTGGTCAGCGGCGCGCTGAACGTCTTGCTGCCGGGTGAAACGGAATGGAAAGTTTACGCTGCCGGACAAGCTTTCAACGTTCCTGGCCACAGCGAATTCCATTTGCAGGTTGCTGAACCTACCTCTTATCTGTGCCGCTACCTGAAATAATCTTCTTCCCTCTCCCCGTTGGGGTGTACAGTCCGGGGACATGGTAGACAGGTGTTCGGGGACATGGTGAACACTTTTTAACATCCTTTACCCATGGTGAT
>NZ_SOMG01000002.1 GCF_004402045.1 Lelliottia nimipressuralis
GGATTTTTTCTCTTCAACCGACCCGGTTGTTTGTGAAGTGATTCACATCCGCCGTGTCGATGGAGGCGCATTATAGGGAGTTCTCAGCAGGCCGCAACCGCTAAATGACAGAAAAATGACTGACTGCTGCATTCCACAGCAAAAACCCGCCTTATACCCTTTTATGCACAAAGTTATCCACAATCATGAACGGATCGCGACGCGATCCCACGAATTGAGCGGGAAGATCAACTATACTAGCGGCAAATACTCTCCTCTGTGCAGGCCCACCCTCATGACTACACAACGCCTCGCCCACGACTGGCGTCTCCCTGCAGCAGGGGCGATGCTGCTGGCAATCCTCTTTGCCGGTTTTACCCTGCATACGCACTGGAATGTGTTTATCCAGTGGTGTCTTGCCACACAAATTACGCTGCACCGTTACCTGGTGATGTATCTGCTGCAGCTTAATAACCACCAGTACAGCGGTGGATTATGGCTGTTAACGGGCGCTTTCCTTTATGGCGTTCTTCACGCCATCGGCCCCGGGCACGGAAAGTTCATCGTGACGACCTACCTGACCACTAATAAGGAAAGCGAGCTGGCTGCCCGGGTCGTCCCTTTCCTGGGTAGCCTGATGCAGGGCGTCAGCGCCATTCTGTTTGTCTTTATTCTGGCGGTGGGATTTAACCTCGCCTCAGGGGATATCAGTACCAGCCGCTGGTATGTGGAGAAGATAAGCGCTGTGCTTATTGGCGCATTCGGCGCTTTTGTCATTTATCAGACGCTGAAGAGCCTGCGCCCGCGCAGGATGACTATCTCCGCCATCAAGCCCCTTCATCAACATGAAGAAAATTGTGGCTGCGGCCACCACGGCGTGGGTGCAGACCTGACGCAGAGTGACTGGAAAACGCGTCTGGGCGTCATTCTGGCGATCGGCGCACGCCCTTGCAGCGGGGCGATCATGATCCTGATGTTTTCGAATGCGCTGGGCATTGTTACCTGGGGAGTGGCCGCGGTCATGACCATGTCTCTGGGAACCGCTCTTTCTATTGTGGGGCTTTCACTGGCAGTACGTTACGCCCGTGAGCGCACGGTGACCTGGTTCGGAGAAAGCGCCTCATTAAAATGGCTGGTGCCGGCAGTCAAAATAGCCGGAGGGATAGTCCTGATCCTGTTCGCAACAGTTCTCTTCCTTACGGTGATCCCTGTCAGCGCGAATGGCGACTACATCGCTGCCGGATGCTAATAAAAGAAAACCCGCCAGCGGCGGGTTTTTTATTACTCGTTGATGCGTGGATGCTGGTCCACCAGTCGGGAGCGTTTTTTCTGCAGCTCTTCAATCTCTGCGTCAATATCCTCAATCTTCTGCTCTACGTTATCGTAGTGCTCACGCAGGATCTCTTTCGCTTCCTGGATGTCAGACGCCGCAGGCGTTGCGCCTTTCAGAGGACGATTCGCCGTCTCCTTCATAGTAATCCCCGTAATCAAACCAATCACCGCGATCACCATCAGGTAATAAGCCGGCATCATCAGGTTCTGCGTGCTCTCCACCAGCGAAGCGGCAAGCGTCGGGGTCAGACCGGCAATCAGCACCGAGATGTTAAAGGCCGCGGCCAGCGCGCTGTAGCGAATATGCGTCGGGAACATCGCGGGCAACGTTGAGGCCATCACCCCGATAAAGCAGTTAAGGATCACCGCCAGCATCAGCAGACCGGCAAAAATCAGCCCCAGCACATCACTGTTAATCAGTATGAATGCCGGAATTGCCAGAGCAAACAGCGCAACGCTTCCCAGGATAATGAACGGTCGACGACCAAAACGGTCACTCAACAGGCCCATAATCGGCTGCACAAACAGCATGCCGACCATGATGGCGATAATGATCAGCACACCGTGATCTTCCGAGTAATGCAGGTTATGCGACAGGTAGCTCGGCATGTAGGTCAACAGCATGTAATAGGTCACGTTGGTGGAAATCACCAGACCAATACAGGTCAGCAGGCTGCGCCAGTGTTTGGTCGCAATCTCTTTGAACGACACTTTCGGGCCATCCTGCAGCCCTTCACGATCGCCCTGCTCCAGTTTCTCAACGTGCTGCTGGAACGCAGGCGTCTCTTCCAGAGCATGACGCAGGTACAGGCCGATGATCCCCAGCGGCAGCGCGAGGAAGAACGGAATACGCCAGCCCCATTCCAGGAAGTTATCTTCACCGACCACGGTCGAAATCAGCACCACCACGCCCGCGCCCATGACAAACCCGGCAATCGAGCCGAAGTCCAGCCAGCTTCCCATAAAGCCGCGCTTACGGTCCGGGGAATACTCTGCAACGAAAATCGACGCACCGGTATATTCCCCCCCCACCGAGAAGCCCTGCGCCATCTTACAAATCAGCAGCAGAATCGGTGCCCAAATGCCGATGGTGGCGTAGGACGGGATAAGGCCGATACAGAATGTACTGATCGACATAATGACGATGGTGATGGCAAGGATCTTCTGGCGACCATATTTATCGCCGAGCATACCGAAAAACAGACCGCCCAGCGGACGAATCAGGAAGGGAACAGAGAACGTACCCAGTGCGGCAATCATCTGCAGGCTGGGATCGGCCCCGGGGAAAAACACTTTACCTAACGCATAGGCCACAAAGCCGTAGACACCAAAATCGAACCATTCCATCGCATTACCGAGCGAGGCTGCGGTAATGGCTTTACGCAGTTTTGCGTCATCAATAATGGTGACGTCGCGAAGCGTAATGGGTTTAATCTTTTTCCTTCTTAGCATAGCTATCCTCGTTGACTCGGCCCTGTCTGTTTCACAGTCCAGTTTGCGTTCTGTGAACCATGGGATCCGCTCCATGCGAATCGCCTTATTCAAGCGTAGCAGGTTTACTTACATTGACGTTTTACGTCGATACAACCGAACCTGTTGACGCCTGTCTGGGCAGTTAATGACCTTTTTACCCTACCAGCGTTTATATTTGTGATCAACTTCACACATATTTCTGTGTCTGGTCAACTCAGTCCAGTTTTCGTCAAGGAGTGCCAATAAGTACTTCCTTGCCCCACCTAAAGAACATCCTCACACCCGTCATTATTTCTTTCGTAACAGAAAAACAAACCACGTTAATTCACATCAGATTTACATAAATTTTCAGCATCAGGAACCGGCGCAAAGTTTTACATTGAATATGTGACAAAGATAACTAAAACGATGTTTTATTTTCATTGAATCGCTATTCCAATGATCGCATGATAAATCCGAATAGCGCGTTTTAAGTGCTTTCGAATGAGGTTAATCGAGAGCACATATTTAATTGCGTTGCAGGATTATCGGAAAAAGACCGCAAGCAGCAAGAGCAATTAATTGAATTTATTGACTAATTTTTAACACCTATCACCCGTCCTGCGGGATCCGATGTGAGGTTTGTCTATGAAGATTAAAGCCACGATAGAACGCATACCCGGCGGTATGATGCTGGTTCCGCTGGTGCTAGGCGCCATACTGAATACCCTTGCTCCCGATACCGGGGCTTATTTTGGTGGTTTCACAAAAGGAATGATAACGGGCACGGTTCCCATTCTGGCCGTCTGGTTTTTTTGTATCGGAGCATCCATTAATTTGCGGGCGACGGGTACCGTATTACGGAAATCCGGCACGCTGGTGATAACAAAAATAGCGGTTGCCTGGGCTGTGGCGATGATATGCGCGATGTTCATACCGGAGAATGGAATTCAGAGCGGGTTCTTCGCGGGTTTATCGGTCCTGGCAATTGTCTCGGCGATGGATATGACCAACGGCGGATTATACGCCAGCCTGATGAACCAGTACGGGACGAAGGAAGAGTCCGGTGCATTTGTCCTGATGTCTCTGGAGTCCGGCCCGCTAATGACGATGCTGATCCTGGGATCTGCGGGCCTGGCATCTTTTGAACCCCACCACTTTGTCGGCGCGATCCTGCCCTTCCTGGTCGGTTTCACCCTAGGCAATCTGGATCGCGATCTGCGTGATTTCTTCAGCAAAGCCACGCCGGTGCTGATCCCGTTCTTCGGTTTCGCACTGGGGAACACCATCAACCTGAAGGTCATTCTTGATACTGGTCTGCTGGGTATTGTGCTGGGTGTCGCCGTGATCGTCATCACCGGTATTCCGCTGATTATTGCCGACCGCGTAATAGGAGGAGGAAACGGCACAGCGGGCGTCGCCGCCTCTTCAGCCGCGGGTGCTGCCGTCGCAAACCCGGTGATTATTGCCCAAATTAACCCGGCCTTCGAACCGGTGGCCGCTTCAGCGACGGCACTGGTTGCCGCCAGCGTAATTGTCACCGCGATTCTGGTCCCCATCATCACCGCGCTGTACGCGAAACGCTACGGAAATGCACCCGAGCAGGATTTAAAACAGAAAGCGGTAGAACTTCATCATTAACGCACCGCACCAAACCATCCCCTCTTCCCTACGGGGAGAGGGTTAGGGTGAGGGGGATAAGGGATTCACCCAAAAATCTCTTCCACCATCCCGTCCACCAGCCGTTTTGCCGAACAGAGCCTCGGCATCCCCAGCGCGACGGTCTGCCAGTTTTGCGTCACTGACCAGCTCACCGGATGTTTATCCGCCTGACACCAGTCCCCCAGCCAACCCAGCATGTCCTTATGATCGATCAACCCAGGAGATGCCGGCGTTGTCAGCCACTGGTGATAGAAATGGCGGGTAGCGGGTGATGCATTGATGCCCTGCGCCAGATAGTTTGCCGCCATGCTGCGCAGGTTATCCTTGAGCATGGCCGCCACATCTTCATTCGCGAGGCGACATGCATCGCCAAATGGGCCCCAGCGCAGTTCTTCCAGGACGATAAAACAGCGTCCGGCCAGCGACCAGCCATCATAGTGTCCGGCCCGCCAGCGGGTAAAAATCTGCTCGCTGTGCTCACCCGCCTGCACCGTTAACCCGCGCTGGGTCAGCGCCTTTTCTTTATAAGCTGCACGTTGGGTAAAATGAGAAGCGAGTTCAGCGTACTGCTGCATCAGACCCGGTGACTGCTGCGCGCGCGGGTGAGTCTGCTGGCGCAGCGCAATCAGCTTCTCTGACATCAGCGTCAGCGCGAGATGACCCGGGTCGAGCATGCCGGCCAGTTTTTCCGCCAACCCCAGGCGCAGCGCCGTATTTTCATTGAGCATCCCCGCCATCGCCCAGGGGCGCAGTCGGGTATGGGTCATGATTTCCTGAGTCAGACGCTCACGAAACTGCAGCTGTTGTGGTCCCAGGTGGGGATGACGCGCCGCGTCTACCCCCTGCACCAGATCGACCATAAATTTTGGATTAATACACTCCAGCGTTCGCCCGGGGCCGTCCAGTAGTTGTGTTGTCATGGTTGCTCTGCCGCGAATAGAGTTTGAATATCATCGCGTAACAGTCGGGTATCTTCCTGTATCCACGTCGCAGTAGCGATACTTTGCTTCAACAACTGGCAGAGCGCTCGGGTTGAATGCTCATTCTGTTGACGCACTGCGAGGCTATCACGCAAGCTTTCCTGTAACCCGGCCAGGCACAACGAAAATTCTGCAAAGAACGTTGCCATCCCTGCCGTTACAGAGACATCGACCTGTGCGGACAAAGCTTTACGTATTTGTTCACAAAACTGCTCAATATGTTGCTTAAATTTGTCATGTAGCTGCGCAATGTCGATAACATAGCGCGTGCGCGTTTCCACATAATCATCCCAGCCCCAGCCCGGATTATTGAGCCAGCGAGAGACCGTTTCACGCATGCTGCCCCCGCCAGAGGGCTGGCCAGCCTGGCTGTCATCCTGCGCAATCGCATCGTTAAACAACGCACGCGTATTGAAGTTAAGCTGGCTCGCCTGAAATGCCGGAAAACTGATCCGCGCCCGAAAACCCGCATGGCTCAGATGCTCTTTAATACGCGTTTCAATGGGACGCATGGCTTCGTTCAGGGAACGCGCCAACGTAGACTCCAGCTGATCGAAGCGTAGCGCCAGTTCGCGGGCGATCTTCGTCTGCGCATCCAGCATGATAAGCTCGCAGGAGGAGCGGATTTTACTCAGCGCGATCTGCGCCTGCCCTTCATCGTCCAGAACCAGCTGCTTCGGCGCTTGCGGCTCGTCATCGTGACGATTGAGCCGATCGATGCCTGCCAAATCAAGAATATGGTGCGCACTGAACACATCGCCAATCGCCTGGTGAAGCGCCGTTTTTTGAGACACCATAAAGTCCGCGGTGGCGTTCAACGCCTCCTCAACCTCGTGTTTCACCTCATCGCTCACCACGCTCTGGCGAGTCTGCAGAAGCGCCATGTCCTCTTCCAGACGTGCGATGTTCAGTTCCAGCGCCTCAAAGGCCACCGTCAGCCCCTGATAGCGGAAGTCGAGATACTCACGGGCACTTTGTGCATAGTTGAGCAGCTTATGCGAAGCCGAACGCAGAGCGAATAGCGAGGCATTGGCATAGGCGGCATAAATCAGCTTGCGAATCGGTTGTTCAAAGAGCGAATCTTCCCAGAGCAAATCAGCAGAATGGCGAACATGGTCGATATCGTCCAGGTCCGCCGTACGCCAGCGACGCCCAAGCGCAGCCTCGGCAAAATCCTGCACCCAAGGTTGCTCCTGATGATCCGGTAGTTGCCCGTGCGTATTCATCTCGTAGCGAGCGCGGTTCGCCAGGTAGGCCCACATGGACGAAACGGGGTAGATCTGGCCGGGCGAAATATTGCCTTTCATTAAGGTGCCGGAGATCATCGCCCTGATCTGTTCTTCGTCGTCGCTATTGCGATCTTTCTGATCGAATTTATTAACCAGCGCATACAGCGGCACGGATTTTCCCGCCGCGGAAATAGCCTGACGGACCTCTTCATCCGAAATGGATTTAAGCTGGGTATAATCCATCACTGCCAGTACCGCCGACGCGCGGGATAGCTGCTCGCTGAGCATTTTTTGCAGATGCGGTTGCCCGGCCTCATTGGGCCCGGGAGTGTCGAGCAGCGTCAGCTGCCCGAGATGAGCATCCAGGCCCGCAAGATGCACGAACTCCACTTCAATCACCGGAATGTGTTCGATCGCCGCATATTCAGAGAACGGAAACTCAACGCCGAGCGCCTGGGAGAGCCTCACCAGGTCATTGAGGCTTTTCAGACAATGAAATATCGGCTGCGCCCCCAGGTGATGCTTCTCAAATGCCTCACCTTTTTCAATGCGCTCCAGCAGCGTATTCATGTCTTTATCAATTTCCAGACGCTGAGCCAGCTTTCCGCGATCGTAATCGCACAGTTTTGTCTGTAGCAGTTGGATCAATTCATCAATGGGCGAGGCATGTGAGAAATGGAGCACCGGCTCCTTCTGACCCGGCGTATGGCGAATCAGCGTCGGTAGTGCCGTCATCGGACGATTGCGGTTCGGCAACACTTCGGTCCCCACAATCGCATTAATGGTGGTTGATTTCCCCGCTTTCATTGTGCCAACAATAGCCAGGACCATTTCCAGTCGGGTTATTTTTCGTAATTCATTATTCAGCATCGCCTGCTGCGCTTCGACACCGCGAGCACTAAAATGCAAAGGTAAAACGTTGTTCTTTTCACCCGTTATGGCAACCGCGGTGCTCTCCAGCATTGCAGTCGGCATTGATTTCAACGTATCAAGATTTTGCAGAGCGAGCTGTAACAAACGCTCAGCTTCCTGGCTTAATTCAAAAATGGTCTGTGTGTGCATGATAAAAGACTTTCCTTAACGCAAATTTATTACTTTTATTAAGCCACTGGTATTAATTATGTTGTTCAGGCTTATATGATCACGTGTGGAAAACATGTTCGCCGAAATATAACTGATTGAAGATAATCAGAAATAATTCACTATCCTTGCAAGGCGTGTATAGCTCTTCTTCTGGCCAGATAGCCAAAAGAAAAAAGCGTAGCCCATTTTTAAGAAACTTCAGGATATATCATCATTATTTACCCACCTAAAAAGAGAGGTAATGCGGCACTACCATAAGATATGTATGGCAGCGAAGTCCGGAGATAAATAACAATGTGTCGCTTCACCTTATCCGAAATGGAGGTGCGTAGCAATTTGCTGCAATAAAATATTCGATATATTTCGCGTCATTTCTTCCCACCGTGTTAATGACGTAAGCATCGCTTAACTGACTGACAGGAAGTGTCACTCCCAATACGCTTTTTGCAATTTTTTAACTCACAATATCACCGACAACCATGTGGATTTGCGCTATACTTGCCGCCTTTTTCGGCACACTGCCGTCATTTAGCTGGCACTTTCCAGCGCGTTTACACTTTTTGAGGATACCGATATGCCACTCCCACACTGCCCCAAATGCAATTCTGAATACACCTATGAAGATAATGGCATGTTCATCTGCCCGGAATGCGCTCACGAATGGAATGATGCCGAACCAGCACACGATGCTGATGCACTTGTCGTAAAAGATGCGAACGGCAATCTGCTGGCTGACGGTGACAGCATTACCGTAATTAAAGATCTGAAAGTGAAAGGCAGTTCTTCCATGCTGAAGATTGGCACCAAAGTGAAGAATATCCGTCTGGTTGAAGGCGATCATAATATCGACTGCAAAATTGACGGCTTTGGCCCGATGAAACTGAAATCTGAGTTTGTGAAAAAGAACTGATTGACCTGCCCGGTGGCGCTTCGCTTACTGGGCTTTCGGGAACTACACTTAATGGGCTTTTCTTACGTGAGGTAAAGATTATGCCGTTAAGTCCCTACATCTCTTTCGCCGGTAACTGTGCAGAAGCCACTTCTTTCTACCAGCAAGCCGTCGGCGCAGAGCTTCTCTATAAAATCACCTTCGGCGAAATGCCAAAAAGCGATAACAGCGAGGAAGGCTGTCCGTCCGGTATGCAATTTCCGGATTCGGCTATCGCTCACTCCAATGTCCGCATTGCGGGCAGCGATATCATGATGAGCGACGGACTGCCGCCGGGCAGCAAAGCGCAGTATGCCGGCTTCACGCTGGTGCTCGACACCCAGGACGTGGCAGAAGGCAAACGCTGGTTCGACAACCTTGCCGCAGGCGGCAATGTCGAAATGGCCTGGCAGGAGACCTTCTGGGCACACGGTTTCGGTAAAGTTACCGACAAATACGGCGTGCCGTGGATGATTAACGTCGTTAAGCAACACCAAACGTCGTAGGCCGGATAAGCGCAGCGCAGCCGGCAACAGCGCCCGGTGGCGCTGCGCTGACCGGGCCTACGGTGACTGTCATCGCTTTCACTTCAACTCTTCAAACTCCCGCAACCTGCACTTAACCCAAATGTCATATTGATGCGCCAGCATGGGGCCACATTTATCGTGAGGCCCAGCACATGCAAACTGTCATCCGCGTCGAGAAACTGAGCAAGACCTTTCATCACAACAAGGCGTTGCATGCCGTTGATCTCACCGTGCGGCAGGGTGAAATGGTGGCTCTGCTGGGGCCATCCGGTTCAGGTAAATCCACCCTTCTGCGCCATTTGAGCGGGCTTATCACCAGCGATAAAACGCCGCAAAGCAACGTCGAGCTGCTGGGCAATACGGTGCAGCGCGCAGGGCGTCTGGCGGGCGATATCCGCAAGAGCCGCGCCCAGACGGGCTACATCTTCCAGCAGTTCAACCTGGTGAACCGCCTGACGGTGCTGGAGAACGTGCTGATTGGCGCGCTCGGCAGTACCCCGTTCTGGCGCACCTGTCTTCGCTGGTTCTCTCCTTCTCAGAAGCAGGAAGCTTTACAGGCGCTGACCCGCGTCGGTATGGCACATTTCGCCCACCAGCGCGTGTCCACCCTGTCTGGTGGACAACAGCAGCGCGTCGCCATTGCCCGCGCTCTGATGCAGAAAGCGCAAATCATTCTCGCTGACGAACCCATCGCCTCGCTGGACCCGGAGTCCGCCCGCATTGTGATGGAGACCCTGCACGACATTAACCAGAACGACGGCATCACCGTGGTGGTTACGCTGCATCAGGTGGATTACGCCCTGCGCTACTGCGAACGCATCGTCGCCCTGCGTCAGGGACACGTGTTCTTTGATGGCGCGAGCCATCAGTTTGATAACGACCGTTTTGACCATCTCTACCGCAGCATTAACCGCGTCGAAGAGAACGCGCAGGCTGCTTAATTAAACCCGATCCGAGGAAAGTACATGAGCTACAAAGCCGTTGCCGCGCTGGCCTTTACCAGCATGTTCAGCATCAGCACCCTGTTAAGCCCAGCGTATGCGGAAGAGCAGGAAAAAGCGCTGAACTTCGGCATTATTTCGACGGAATCACAGCAGAACCTGAAACCTCAGTGGGAACCGTTCCTGAAAGATATGGAAACCAAACTGGGGATCAAAGTGAACGCCTTCTTCGCCCCGGACTACGCGGGCATTATCCAGGGGATGCGCTTTAATAAAGTGGATATCGCCTGGTACGGCAACCTCTCCGCCATGGAAGCAGTGGACCGCGCGAACGGCCAGGTCTTTGCCCAGACCGTCGCGGCAGATGGCTCCCCGGGCTACTGGAGCGTGCTGATCGTGAACAAAGACAGCCCGATCAACACCCTCAATGACATGCTTGCCAAACGCAAAGAACTGACCTTTGGCAACGGCGATCCAAACTCTACCTCTGGTTACCTTGTCCCTGGCTACTACGTCTTCGCCAAAAACAACGCCTCCGCCAGCGAATTCAAACGCACGGTGAACGCCAGCCACGAAACCAATGCCCTGGCCGTGGCCAACAAGCAGGTGGATGTCGCCACCAACAACACCGAAAACCTCGACAAGCTGAAGACCTCAGCACCGGACAAGCTGAAAGAGATCAAGGTCATCTGGAAATCACCGCTGATCCCCGGCGACCCGATTGTGTGGCGTAAAAACCTGTCTGAAAGCACCAAGGACAAGGTGTACGACTTCTTTATGACCTACGGCAAAACGCCGGAAGAGAAAGCGGTTCTGGCACGTCTGGGCTGGGCACCGTTCCGTCCGTCAAGCGACCTGCAGCTGGTGCCGATTCGCCAGCTGGCGCTGTTTAAAGAGATGCAGGGCGTGAAGGATAACAAAGGGCTGAAAGACGAGGAGAAGACCAGCAAAGTGGCCACCATTCAGGCCCAGCTGGAAGACCTTGATCGTCTGACCGCCGCGCTCGGCGCGATGACCAGCGTGAATAAAGCGGTGCAGTAACTCTTCGCCCGGTGGCGCTGCGCTTACCGGGCCTACGGTACGGATTGTAGGCCGGATAAGCGTAGCGCCATCCGGCAAACCAGGACCCACGGAGTAACATATGCAAACCATTACCCTCCCGCCGCCGAAGCGCAGCTGGTTCTCGCTAATAAGCTGGGCCATCCTGCTGGCGGTGCTGGTTATCTCGTGGAAAGGCGCGGAAATGGACCCGCTGCTGCTCTTCAAAGACGCGGGCAACATGGCGACCTTCGCCGCCGATTTCTTCCCGCCGGACTTCAGCCAGTGGCAGGACTACCTCAGCGAAATGGCGGTCACCCTGCAAATCGCCGTCTGGGGTACCGCGCTTGCCGTCATTCTCTCTATTCCATTTGGCCTGATGAGCGCCGAAAACATCGTGCCATGGTGGGTATACCAGCCCATGCGTCGCCTGATGGACGCCTGTCGCGCTATCAACGAAATGGTGTTTGCGATGCTGTTCGTGGTGGCCGTCGGCCTCGGTCCGTTCGCGGGTGTGATGGCGCTGTTCATTCACACCACCGGCGTGCTCTCCAAGCTGCTCTCGGAGGCGGTTGAAGCCATCGAGCCCGGCCCGGTGGAAGGCATCCGCGCCACGGGTGCCAACAAAATCGAAGAGATCCTCTACGGCGTTTTGCCGCAGGTGATGCCGCTGCTGATCTCCTACTCCCTGTACCGCTTTGAATCCAACGTCCGCTCCGCCACCGTCGTCGGCATGGTCGGCGCAGGCGGGATTGGCGTCACCCTGTGGGAAGCGATTCGCGGTTTCCAGTTCCAGCAAACCTGCGCCCTGATGGTGCTCATCATCGTCACCGTCAGCCTGCTGGATTTCCTCTCTCAACGTTTGCGTAAGCACTTCATCTGAGAAGCGAGGCTTTGTTTTATATGCACTTATCCAGACATCCGACCAGTTACCCCACCCGCTGGCAAGAAATTGCGGCAAAGCTCGAAGTGGAACTGCGCACGCACTACCGCTGCGGAGACTACCTGCCAGCAGAACAACAGCTTGCTGACCGCTACGAAGTGAACCGCCACACCCTGCGCCGCGCCATTGACCAGCTGGTCGAGCGCGGCTGGGTGCAGCGCCGCCAGGGCGTGGGCGTCCTGGTGCTGATGCGCCCGTTCGACTACCCGCTAAACGCCCAGGCGCGCTTTAGCCAGAACCTGCTGGACCAGGGCAGCCACCCGACCAGTGAAAAACTGCTCTCGGTATTGCGTCCGGCCTCCAGCCATGTGGCGGACGCGCTGGGCATTCAGGAAGGCGATAACGTCATCCATCTGCGCACGTTGCGCCGGGTCAACGGCGTCGCGGTCTGTCAGATAGACCACTACTTCGCGGACCTCGCCCTCTGGCCGGTGCTGCAGCATTTCTCCAGCGGCTCGCTGCATGATTTTCTTCAGGGTGCGACAGGCATTGCGCTTAAGCGTACCCAGACGCGCATCAGCGCCCGCCGGGCGCAGGCAAAAGAGAGCAAGGTGCTGGAAATCCCCAACATGGCTCCGCTGCTCTGCGTGCGCACGCTCAACCACCGTGACGGTGAGGTCAATGCGACGGAATACTCCGTCAGCCTGACCCGCGCCGACATGATCGAATTCACCATGGAGCACTGAATGCACTTCGACACCGCCACCCGACAGCGCTGGATGCGCGTACTTGCTCACAGTCAGCCCGCTGCGCTGTCTGCCCGCATGAACGCCCTTAGCCTGGCGCCCGATTACGACACCCTCCGCCCCCCGGAGATCGGCCTCGTTCAGATCCAGGCGCGCATGGGCGGTACCGGCGAGCGCTTCTTCGCCGGAGATGCCACCCTCACCCGCGCAGCGATCCGCCTGAACAGCGGCACGCTGGGTTACAGCTACGTGCTGGGGCGCGATAAAGCGCACGCCGAGCGCTGCGCGGTGATCGACGCGCTTTTACAGGAACAATCGCATTTCCAGACCCTGATGGAAACCCTTATTGCCCCGCTGGAAGCTGACCGCGCCGCACGAATTGCCGCACGTCAGGCCGAAGTGAATACCAGCCGGGTCGACTTCTTTACGCTCGTTCGCGGAGACAACGTATGACGCTTCAACCTGCTTTTACCCTGGCCGTCCAGGATGCCCAACACAGTTTTCGTCGCCTGCTGAAAGCCATGAGCGAGCCGGGTGTGATCGTCTCGCTGCACCAGCTCTCTCAGGGCTGGCTGCCGTTAAATCTGGCCACCACCAGCGTACTGCTGACCCTGGCCGACAACGACACCCCTGTGTGGCTTTCGGGCGCACTGTCGAACGATATCGCCAGCCAGAACCTGCGTTTTCACACCAGCGCCCCGCTGGTTGAGCAACCCCGGCAGGCCGTCTTTGCCGTGGCCGACGAACAAATCAGCCACGAGCAGCTCAACGCCCTGAGCGAGGGCAGCGCAGTGGCTCCGGAGACCAGCGCCACCTTGATTTTGCAGGTTTCAAGCCTGAGCGGTGGCCGCATGCTGCGCCTGACCGGTGCGGGCATTGCGGATGAACGCATGGTCGCGCCGCAGCTGCCAGAGTGCATCATTCATGAGCTGACCGAGCGTCCGCACCCGTTCCCGCTGGGCATTGACCTGATCCTGACCTGCGGCGAGCGCCTGCTGGCAATCCCTCGGACCACCCACGTGGAGGTGTGCTGATGTACGTTGCCGTCAAAGGGGGCGAAAAGGCCATCGCCGCCGCCCATGCGCTACAGGCGCACAGACGACGGGGCGATGAATGGCTTCCTGAGCTGAACGTCGCCCAGATTGAGCAGCAGCTAAACCTCGCCGTCGATCGGGTGATGACCGAGGGCGGTATCGCCGACCGTGAACTGGCGGCGCTGGCCCTGAAGCAGGCCAGCGGCGATAACGTGGAAGCCATCTTTCTGCTGCGCGCCTACCGCACCACGCTTGCCAAACTGGCGGTGAGCGAGCCGGTCAATACGGCGGAGATGCGCCTGGAGCGTCGCATTTCAGCGGTGTACAAAGATATTCCCGGCGGCCAATTGCTTGGCCCCACCTATGACTACACCCATCGCCTGCTGGATTTCACTCTGCTGGCGAACGGCGAAACGCCGCCGCTCAGCACCTCTGACGCCGAACAAGAGTCGTCTCCCCACGTCTTCAGCCTGCTGGCGAAACAGGGTCTGGCGAAGGCGGAAGAGGACTCAGGCGCGCAGCCGGATGATATCACCCATACGCCGCCGGTTTACCCGTGCTCGCGATCGTCGCGCCTGCAGCAGCTGATGCGCGGCGACGAAGGCTATCTGCTGGCGCTGGCCTACTCCACCCAGCGCGGCTACGGGCGCAACCACCCGTTTGCGGCTGAGATTCGTAGCGGCTATATCGACGTTGAAATCGTGCCGGAAGAGCTGGGTTTTGCGGTGAACGTCGGCGAACTGCTGATGACCGAGTGTGAAATGGTCAACGGTTTCGTCGCACCAGAAGACGAGGCTCCGCACTTTACCCGCGGCTACGGGCTGGTGTTTGGCCTCGGCGAGCGCAAAGCCATGGCAATGGCGCTGGTCGACCGCGCCCTGCAGGCACCGGACTACGGCGAACACATTGCAGGCCCGGCGCAGGACGAAGAGTTTGTGCTGGCCCACGCGGACAACGTAGAAGCGGCGGGTTTCGTCTCGCACCTCAAGCTGCCGCACTACGTTGATTTCCAGGCCGAACTGGAACTGCTGAAACGCCTGCAACGGGAGCGTAAACATGGCTAACTTAAGCGGCTACAACTTTGCCTATCTGGATGAGCAAACCAAACGCATGATCCGCCGCGCCATACTCAAAGCGGTCGCCATTCCGGGTTATCAGGTGCCGTTCGGCGGCCGCGAAATGCCGATGCCTTACGGCTGGGGTACCGGCGGTATCCAGCTCACCGCCAGCGTGATCGGCGAAGCAGACGTGCTGAAAGTGATCGACCAGGGCGCGGACGACACCACCAACGCCGTGTCGATCCGCAACTTCTTTCAGCGCGTAACGGGCGTTAATACCACCGAAAAAACCGAAGATGCGACGCTGATCCAGACCCGTCACCGCATTCCGGAAACCCCGCTCACCGAAGATCAGATTTTGATTTTCCAGGTGCCGATCCCGGAGCCGCTGCGCTTTATCGAGCCGCGCGAAACGGAAACCCGCACCATGCACGCCCTGGAAGAGTACGGCGTGATGCAGGTGAAGCTGTATGAGGATATCGCCCGCTTCGGCCATATCGCCACCACCTACGCCTACCCGGTGAAGGTGAACGGGCGCTACGTCATGGACCCGTCGCCGATCCCGAAGTTCGACAACCCGAAAATGGACATGATGCCCGCCCTGCAGCTGTTTGGCGCCGGGCGCGAAAAACGCATCTACGCCGTCCCGCCTTACACCCGGGTGGAGAGCCTGGATTTCGACGATCACCCGTTTACGGTGCAGGAGTGGGACGAGCCGTGCGCCATCTGCGGTTCGAAGCATAGCTATCTCGATGAAGTGGTGCTGGATGACACGGGCAAACGGATGTTTGTCTGCTCCGACACCGATTATTGCCGCCAACAGAGCGAGGCGAACAGCCAATGAAACCGCTGCTTTCGGTTAATCACCTGACTCACCTTTATGCGCCGGGCAAAGGCTTCAGCGACGTGTCGTTCGAACTCTGGCCGGGGGAAGTGCTGGGCATTGTCGGCGAGTCCGGCTCCGGCAAAACCACGCTGCTGAAGTCCATCTCCGCGCGCCTGACGCCGCAAAATGGCGACATTTTGTATAACGGCGTGTCGCTGTATGGCATGAGCGAAGCCGAACGCCGCCGCCTGCTGCGCACCGAGTGGGGCGTGGTGCATCAGCACCCGATGGACGGCCTGCGCCGTCAGGTCTCGGCGGGAGGCAACATCGGCGAGCGGCTGATGGCGACCGGCGCACGCCACTACGGCAACATCCGCGCCACGGCGCAGCACTGGCTGGAGGAAGTTGAAATCCCCGCGTCACGCATCGATGACCTGCCCACCACCTTCTCCGGCGGCATGCAGCAGCGCCTGCAGATTGCCCGCAATCTGGTCACTCACCCGAAGCTGGTGTTTATGGATGAACCCACCGGCGGGCTGGATGTGTCCGTGCAGGCGCGCCTGCTCGACCTGCTGCGCGGCCTGGTGGTGGAACTGAACCTGGCGGTGGTGATTGTCACCCATGATTTAGGCGTTGCGCGCCTGCTGGCGGACCGTCTGCTGGTGATGAAGCAGGGTCAGGTGGTGGAAAGTGGGTTAACCGACCGCGTGCTCGACGATCCCCACCATCCATATACCCAGCTGCTGGTGTCGTCCGTGCTGCAGAATTGAGTGCGCCACCCGGCAAAACGAACACCGTACCTTGTAGGCCGGGTAAGCGAAGCGCCACCCGGCATGACCCCCTCGCGAGGCCAACATGATCCACGTTGAAAATGTCAGTAAAACCTTCGTGCTCCACCAGCAAAATGGCGTGCGCCTGCCGGTGCTGCAAAATGCCTCTCTGAAGGTCAGCAGCGGCGAATGCGTGGTGCTGCACGGCCATTCCGGCAGCGGGAAATCCACCCTGCTGCGCTCCCTGTATGCCAACTACCTGCCTGACGAAGGACACATCCATATTCGCCACGGCGATGAGTGGGTAGACCTGGTTCAGGCCCCCGCGCGAAAGGTGCTGGACGTGCGCCGCTCGACGATCGGCTGGGTGAGCCAGTTTCTGCGGGTGATCCCGCGGATCTCCGCCCTGGACGTGGTCATGCAGCCGCTGCTGGATCTCGGCGTACCGCGTGAAGCCTGCGCCGCCAAAGCCGCCAGCCTGCTGACGCACCTCAACGTGCCCGAGCGCCTGTGGCATCTCGCTCCGTCGACCTTTTCCGGCGGCGAGCAGCAGCGCGTCAACATCGCCCGCGGCTTTATCGTCGACTACCCGATTTTACTTCTGGATGAACCCACTGCCTCGCTCGACGGTAAAAACAGCGCGGCGGTGGTGGAGTTGATCGAACAGGCCAAAGCGCGCGGCGCGGCGATCGTCGGGATCTTCCACGACGAAAGCGTTCGCACCCGCGTCGCGGACAGACTGCACCCGATGGGGACAAACGCATGATTATCAATAACGTCAAGCTGGTGCTGGAAAACGAAGTCGTTGATGGCTCGATTGAAGTCCGGGACGGCGTCATCCGCGCATTTGCCGAAACCCAAAGCCGTACCCCTGAAGCGATGGACGGTGAAGGCGGCTGGCTGCTGCCGGGGCTGATTGAGCTGCATACCGATAATCTGGACAAATTTTTCACGCCTCGCCCGAAGGTGGACTGGCCCGCGCATTCGGCCATGAGCAGCCACGACGCGCTGATGGTTGCCAGCGGCATCACTACCGTGCTGGACGCGGTGGCGATTGGCGACGTGCGCGACGGCGGCGATCGGCTGGAAAACCTGGAGAAGATGATCAACGCCGTGGAAGAGACGCAAAAATGCGGCCTCAACCGCGCCGAGCACCGTCTGCATCTGCGCTGCGAGCTGCCGCACCACACCACCCTGCCGCTGTTTGAAAAGCTGGTCGGCCGCGAGCCGGTCTCGCTGGTTTCCCTGATGGACCATTCACCGGGGCAGCGCCAGTTCGCCAATATTGAGAAGTATCGCGAATACTATCAGGGCAAATATTCTCTCAACGATGCGGAGATGGCCCGTTACGAAGAAGAACAGCTAGCGCTCGCGGCGCGGTGGTCGCAGCCGAACCGCCTCGCCATTGCCGCCCTCTGCCGCGATCGCAATATTGCGCTAGCCAGCCACGACGACGCCACGCACGATCATGTGCTCGAATCCCATCAGCTTGGCAGCGTGATCGCGGAATTTCCCACCACGTTTGAAGCCGCCGAAGCCTCGCGCAAGCACGGCATGAACGTGCTGATGGGCGCACCAAATATCGTTCGCGGTGGCTCGCACTCCGGCAACGTGGCGGCAAGCAAACTCGCCTCACTTGGCCTGCTGGATATCCTCTCGTCCGACTACTACCCTGCCAGCCTGCTGGACGCGGCGTTCCGGGTGGCGAACGACGAGGGCAACCGCTTCACCTTGCCGCAGGCCATTCGCCTGGTGACGAAAAACCCGGCCTCGGCGCTTAATCTGCAGGATCGCGGCGAGATAGCTGAGGGTAAACGTGCGGATCTGGTGCTGGCCCACCGCAAGGGCGAGCACGTTCATATCGACCACGTCTGGCGTCAGGGAAAACGGGTGTTCTGATGGGAAGACTCATCTGGTTAATGGGGCCGTCCGGCTCCGGTAAGGACAGCCTGCTGTCCACCTTACGACAGCGGGAACACCCGCAGCTGCTGGTCGCGCATCGCTATATTACCCGCGCGGCCAACGCCGGGAGTGAAAACCATATCGCCCTGAGCGAGCAGGAGTTTTTCACCCGTGCCGGGCAAAACCTGCTGGCGCTGAGCTGGCACGCCAACGGCTACTACTACGGGATCGGCATTGAGATTGACCTGTGGCTGCATGCGGGGTTCGACGTGCTGGTCAACGGCTCACGCGCGCATCTGCCACAAGCGCGCGCCCGCTACGAGGCGGCCCTGCTGCCGGTCTGTCTGCAGGTTTCGCCGGACGTCCTGCGCAGCCGCCTGCTGAACCGGGGCCGTGAATCCGCCCGCGAGATAGACCAGCGGCTTGAGCGTGCGGCCCGCTATACCCCTTCAGACTGTCACATCCTCAATAACGACGGAAGTTTGCTACAGTCAGTCGATACCTTTTTATCGCTTATCCGTCAGAAGGAGAACCAGCATGCCTGACTGCACGCTTCGCCCCGCCACCGCAGACGATGCGCAAATCGTTTACGCGTTAATCTGCGAGTTAAAGCAGGCCGAGTTCGATCGCCAGGCGTTTCACGCGGGCTATCTTGCCAATCTGCAGGATCGCAACATGCGCTACCAGCTTGCAGAAATGGACGGGCAGGCCATCGGCATGATCGGCCTGCACCTGCAGTTTCATCTCCATCACGCGCGCTGGATCGGCGAGATCCAGGAGCTGGTAGTGATGCCGCAGGCGCGCGGGTTGAAGGTGGGTAGCCAGTTGCTGGCCTGGGCGGAAGGGGTGGCACGAGAGGCTGGCGCAGAGCTGACCGAACTCTCCACCAGCGTCAAGCGCACCGACGCACACCGTTTTTACGTTCGTGAAGGGTATACGCAGAGCCATTTTCGATTCACCAAACCACTGTAGAGGTGTGCGATGAGTCTGACGATTACGTTAACGGGAACAGGTGGTGCCCAGCTGGTTCCTGTCTTTGGCTGCGACTGTGCGGCGTGTCGCCGGGCGCGCCTGCAGGATAACTATCGCCGTCGCCCGTGCAGCGCGGTGGTTAAATTCAACGACGCCGTCACCCTGCTGGATGCCGGTATTCCGCACCTGATGGATGACTGGCCTGCGGGCAGCTTCCAGCAGTTTTTACTCACCCACTATCATATGGATCACGTTCAGGGGCTGTTTCCCCTGCGCTGGGGCGTGGGCGCGACCATTCCGGTCTACGGTCCACCGGATGAAGCAGGCTGTGACGACCTGTTCAAACACCCGGGGATCCTCGATTTCAGCCACACGGTCGAACCGTTTGTGATGTTTGAACTTCAGGGCTTGCGGGTCACGCCGCTGCCGCTCAACCATTCGAAACTGACCTTCGGATATTTGCTGGAATCGGCCCACAGCCGCGTGGCCTGGCTTTCCGACACCGCCGGGCTGCCAGAAAAAACGGTGAAGTTCCTGCTCAACAACCAGCCGCAGGCGATGATTATCGACTGCAGTCACGAACCGCGCGACGAGACGCCGCGAAACCATTGCGACTTAAATACCGTGATGGCGTTAAACAAGGTGATTGGCTGCCCTCAGGTGATCCTGACGCACATCAGCCATCAGTTTGACGTGTGGATGATGGATAACCCGCTGCCGCAGGGCGTTGAAGCAGGGTATGACGGGATGGTGTTGGTGCTGGATTAGGTTTTCTCCCTCTCCCGTGGGAGAGGGCTGGGGTGAGGGCAACAGGCCGCACTTAGCCTCGATCGTAATCGTCTTCTAACCGCCGCTCATCCTCTTCTAACCGACGGCGATCGTCATCTAACTGACGCTGACGCTCGTCTAAACGGCGGCGTCTGTCTTCGAGCTGCCGACGACGATCGTCGTACTGTCGACTGTCGATTTGGCGGCTGCGGTCATAACGATCGTCACTATCATCGCTGCTGCGGCTGCTGCTGGGGTTATAGGCATCGTTGATTGCCTGCTGAATGTTGCCAATAGCATCATCAACAATATCGGCATGAGCCAGCTGGCTGGTGAGTGACAGCAGACCAAATAACAGAGCAGTTGAGTAACGTTTCATAAGGCCAGACTCGCAGGTGAACTGGCCTTACGATAATGAACGGTTGAGGACTGGGGTAGCGGAGGAATCTCAAATTCTGTAACGAGCGGGGTCTTCCATGAGTTGATTCGCACGTTGTTTATTTTCTGCAACCAATACGATGCCATAGCATTTTTGGTCCGGCGAATGGCTCCAGATACGATCCTCGGGAATACAGCCTCCATCATAGATAACCTTGCTCCCATCATACGGCCAAAATGCGCCCTGCTCGGTATCGAGAACAAAGACAGCTATCTGATCAGACTCGCGGGCAATTTTCTGCCAGAGCATCTTCCCGCCTTCATATTGCTCAAAATCGCTGACAAGCGTCACGCCGCAGTGTAAGACCAGGGCTTCATACAGCCGAGTTGCCAGCCCCTTGTCACGCTCAGCAGGATCAACGCAGATACCTTCTACCTGAATAAGGTTGGCATCTTCCCAACAGCGCTCGACGGCAATGATGTCTTCACCCAAATGCGCTTTTCGTTGTAAATCCAGGGCAGCAACAACCCGATGCCGTGGCACCCCATCGAAGGTTTCGATATCCGCTTCAATAATCGCAGCTCTTGGCGTCAGACTATCAAAAATGACGTGTAGCACTCGCCCGGAGAGTTCAAACTCATCAACGAGTTTAAACGATCTGGCAACTGTGCTCGGGCTATATGTTGTAGGCATCACGATCATATGTGAGTCCCCTCTTGTGAGTACCGGCATAATTCCCTTTATATCCCAATCTGCCAAATTTTGCGCAGCTTAGCATCACCGGCTTTAACGATGCTCTTGATGAAATCCTAAACAGGGGCGTTTAAAAACATATTTTCCGCAGCGCCTGCGCCAGCTGCACTCGCGTAAACGGCTTACGCAGTAACTGAACGTCCGGCAGCTGAGGGTTATGCGCAGGCCGTAAATCCTGGCCGCTGATCAGCAGCACCGGAAGCTGCGGATAATGACTGCGCACATGGTTAATCACCTCCGCCCCGCTCAGGCTTCCGGGCAACATCAGGTCGCTGATAAACATGCCAATATCCGGCGACGCCGCCAGCATGCTCAGCGCCTGCTCGCCGTTGTCCGCTTCCAGCGTCAGGTAGCCAAGCTGATGCAGCTGCTCGCACAGGGTTTGGCGAACATCGGCTTCATCTTCCAGCACCAGCACCAGCCGCTCGTTATCGACGGAGGCGGCGGCATACTGCGTTTCATCAACTGCAGCGGCGGGCAGCATCGAGCGCGGGAGGTGAAGCCGCACGGTCGTCCCCTGTCCCGGCGCGCTTTCGATCTCCACGCGACCGCCGGACTGACGCACAAAACCGTAGACCATCGACAGGCCCAGCCCGCTTCCACTCCCGGTCTGTTTGGTGGTGAAGAACGGTTCAAAGACCCGCGATTTCACCTCCTGAGACATCCCGCTGCCGCGATCGATGACTTCCAGCGCCACCATATCCTGTCGGCGTCCGTCGCTGCGGGTGACGCGCTGATTCCAGGTACGGATTTTTATCACCCCGCTTTGTCCTTCCATCGCATCGCGGGCGTTCATCACCAGGTTGATGATCGCGTTTTCCAGCTGGCTGACGTCTATCCAGGCGGGCCACGCCGGGGATTGCGCTTCAATCTCAAGCGTGAGCGTGGCAGGCAAAGAGTGGCGCATCAGCTCCCGGAGGTTCTCCAGCAGCGGCAGCATGTCTACCGCATGCGGCGTCAGGGATTGCTTACGGGAAAACGCCAGCAGGCGCTGGGTCAGTAAGGCACCACGCTCGGCAGCCTTCAGCGCCCGGGTAATGCGCGGTGCGTCTTTTGAGTCAGGATCGGTAAGCTCAAGGCTGCCGATGATCACCGCCAGCAGGTTATTAAAATCATGCGCCAGCCCTCCCGTCAGCTGTCCGACGGCTTTCATTTTCTGGCTGTGCAGAAGCGCCTCTTCCAGCCCCTGACGCTCGATGCGGTCGATCTCCATCTGCGTGGTTTTCTCTTTCAGCAGACGCGTGGTGTGCTCAAGCGAGGCGGTGTTGCGGGCAAAAACGTTAAACGCGCGCGCCAGCTCGCCCAGCTCATCGCGCCGCTGCAGGGCGGGGACGGAGACATCCGGTTCACCGTGAGCAAGGCGCGACATTGCCCGGGAAATCGCCGTCAGGTTGGAGGCCAGATTGCGGTAGATATACCAGCAGGCGCACCCGGTGATGATCAGCGCCAGCACGGCGAAGAAGCTGATAAACACGCTGATGGATTGCAGTTCGTGATGACTCTGGGCCGTGCGAAGCCGGGAGGCCTGCGCCACCTGCTCAACGTACTGATTGATGTCACTGTTGAGGATCGCCACCAGCGCCTTAATGTGGAACATATACCAGCTTATCGCCAGGTCGCTCTCTTCCAGCTGTTTCGACAGCGGGGCGAGCTTACCTAACTCGGCATTAAAATCAGGCAGAACCCCCTTCACGATCGGCTGTACGGCACTCCGTGGCAGGGCTGCGGTCACCGCATCCAGCTGCTGAACGGTCGCGCGCGGCGAAGGGGTGTCGATGGCGGCAGCGAGCAGCCGGTCCATCTCCATCAGCTGCTGCGCATCCGGAACATTGCTGCCATAGCGGTGGTTGATGTCCTGCAGATGACGCAGGTAGCTTTGGCTTTGATACAGCGAGCTCAGCAGCGCGTTACGCTCCAGATGGCGTCGCTGTCCACGCTCAAGCATCTCCGTCACGCTCTGCTGCAGCTCATGACTACGCTGAATAATCCGCGCCACCAGCGCCGGCTCCTGCTGCGCCAGCGGCGCATCCGCAAGCTGCTCCAGCGAGTGGCGCAGCGCCATTTGCGTCTGTTTTAGCCTCTCGGCTTCGCCTTTGTACTCCAGCGCTCCCACCACCTGCGAGAGCCGCACCGCCGCCGTCGCCACGTTAGCGGTATCGCGGGCCAGGTTCATGCTGCCGGTCATATCATCCAGCGTTTGCTGCTGCACCTGCTCCTGGATTTGGCTGGCATGACGGAAACCGAGCACCGCCACGCCGCTCACCATCAGCGTAACGGCGACCACCAGCAGATTGAAAATCAGCAGGCGGCCTCGGGCGCTGGCGAAGAACGGAGGGCGTGATGGCATGGGTTTGGGTTCCTGTGCGGTTTGGTGCCCTCACCCTGCCCCTCTCCCACCGGGAGAGGGAAAAGGAAAATGTGACGGCGATTAGCTATTCATAACTATGACAAATATGAACAGCTTCTGACATTTTGCATTTACGTACCTGTGATGAAGTGCAGATATCGACATTCACAGGAGATCCGCCATGAGCAGAACCCCAGTACTGGAGATGCGCAGCATTGCCAAAACGTTTGGCAGTTTCCACGCGCTCAAGGGTGTGGATTTGACGGTCTTCCCCGGTGAGATCCACGCGCTGATGGGGGAAAACGGCGCGGGAAAAAGCACGCTGATGAAAATCCTCGCGGGAGCCTATACCGCCACCCGCGGTGAGATCCTGATTGACGGTCAGCCGTTTCACATCAAAGGGCCGAAAGATGCGCTGGCCGCAGGCATTACCCTGATTTATCAGGAGATGCAGCTCGCGCCCAACCTGACCGTTGCCGAGAATATATTTCTTGGCAGCGAGCTGTCGCGCGGCGGGATGGTCCAGCGTAAAGAGATGGCCGCTCAGGCGCAGGCAGTGATTGAGCGCCTCGGCGCGCAGTTCAACGCCACCGATCTGGTGATGAAGCTGACCATCGCCGAGCAGCAGCAGGTGGAAATTGCCCGCGCGCTGCACCGCAACAGCCGCATTCTGGTGATGGATGAACCCACCGCCGCCCTCTCCTCACGCGAAACCCATCGCCTGTTTGAACTGATTTTGCGCCTGCGCGATGAAGGGATGGCAATCATCTATATCAGCCACCGGATGGCGGAAGTATATGAACTTTCTGACCGCGTCAGCGTTCTGCGCGACGGGCAGTACGTCGGCAGCCTGACGCGCGACAAGCTGAACGCCTCCGAGCTGGTGAAGATGATGGTGGGTCGCCCGTTAAGCGATCTGTTCAACAAAGAGCGTGATATCCCGCTCGGCAGCCCGCGTCTTAACGTGCACCACCTCACCGACGGTAAAAAAGTACAGCCCTGCAGCCTGCAGGTGCGTTCCGGCGAAATCGTCGGCCTGGCGGGGCTGGTGGGCGCCGGACGCTCTGAGCTGGCGCAGCTGATCTTTGGCGCGCGCAAAGCCACGGGCGGCATGATTGAGGTCGACGGCGAGCCGGTGGTGATCCACTCCCCGCGCGCCGCTATCGAAAACGGCATCGGTTTTCTCACCGAGAACCGCAAGGAGCAGGGGCTGTTTCTGGAGCTGGCGGCGCAGGAGAACATCACCATGGCGACGCTTGAGCGCGACGCCACCTTCGGCATGTTAAACCGCAAAAAAGCCCAGTCCATTTCCGATGACGCTATCGCCCTGCTTAACATCCGCGTGCCGCACTCTCAGGTGCGCGCGGGCGGGCTGTCAGGGGGCAATCAGCAAAAGCTGCTCATCTCCCGCTGGGTGGCAATCGGCCCGCGCATTCTGATTCTGGACGAACCGACGCGCGGCGTGGACGTCGGCGCGAAAAGCGAGATCTACCGCATCATGAACCAGATGGCGCGCAAGGGCGTGGCAATTTTGATGATCTCCAGCGAGCTGCCGGAAGTAGTGGGGATGAGCGACCGGGTGTACGTGATGCGAGAAGGCAGCATTGCGGGTGAACTCCACGGGCGTGACATCTCTCAGGAAAACATTATGACGCTGGCAACCGGCGTAAACGACACTCATCATCAGGCGGTGCAATCATGACAACTCCTACCCATCCGCAGCAGGTGGCGAAATCCGCCTCCGCCAAAAAAATGCTGATGAGCGATCTGATGCAAACGGTCGGTATTTTGCCGATTTTAATCCTGATTGTGGCGGTATTTGGCTTTATCGCGCCTAACTTCTTCACCGAGAGCAATCTGCTCAACATTACTCGTCAGGCGTCGATCAACATCGTGCTGGCGGCGGGAATGACCTTCATTATCTTAACCGGCGGTATTGACCTCTCCGTAGGCTCGATTCTGGGCACCACGGCGGTGGCCGCGATGGTGGTATCGCTGATCCCCGAATTCGCCATGCTCTCCATTCCGGCCGCGCTGATGCTCGGCATGGTGCTGGGCCTGTTCAACGGCGCGCTGGTGGCCTTTGCCGGACTGCCGCCCTTTATCGTGACGCTCGGCACCTATACTGCACTGCGCGGGGCGGCCTACCTGCTGGCGGACGGCACGACGGTTATTAACTCCAACATCAGCTTCGAGTGGATAGGCAATAACTACCTCGGCCCGATTCCGTGGCTGGTGGTGATCGCCCTGGCGGTCATTGCTATCTGCTGGTTCATCCTGCGCCGCACCACGCTGGGCGTCCACATCTACGCGGTGGGCGGCAACATGCAGGCGGCGCGCCTGACCGGCATCAAAGTCTGGCTGGTGCTGCTGTTTGTTTACGGCATGAGCGGCCTACTCTCCGGGCTTGGCGGGGTGATGAGCGCCTCGCGCCTCTACAGCGCCAACGGCAACCTCGGCATGGGCTACGAGCTGGATGCGATTGCGGCGGTGATCCTCGGCGGGACCAGCTTCGTCGGCGGGATCGGCACGATCACCGGCACGCTGGTCGGCGCCCTGATCATCGCCACTCTTAACAACGGCATGACGCTGATGGGCGTCTCCTACTTCTGGCAACTGGTGATCAAAGGGGCGGTGATCATCATTGCGGTGCTGATCGACAAATACCGTACCCGACACCATCAAAGTGCATAACAACAAAACCCTACAGCTTCGAGGAAAACAATATGCGTTTGAAACCGTTAGTAACCGCGCTCTGTGCTGGCGCGCTGCTTGCCGCAACGCCGTTTGCGCAGGCGAAAGACCTGAAATCCATCGGCGTGACGGTGGGTGACCTGGCTAACCCGTTCTTCGTGCAGATCACCAAAGGTGCCGAGCTGGAAGCGCGCAAGCTGGCGGGCGATAACGTCAAAGTAACGCTGGTCTCCAGCGGGTACGATCTGGGCCAGCAGGTGGCGCAGATCGACAACTTTATTGCCGCTAAAGTAGACATGATCATCCTTAACGCCGCAGATTCCAAAGGGATCGGCCCGGCGGTGAAGCGCGCGAAAGACGCAGGGATTGTGGTCGTTGCGGTTGACGTGGCAGCGGAAGGGGCTGATGCCACCATCACCTCCGATAACACCCAGGCGGGTGAAATGGCCTGTAAATACATTACCGACCGTCTGAAAGGCAAAGGCAATGTGGTGATCATCAACGGACCACCGGTCTCAGCGGTGCAGAACCGCGTGGAAGGTTGCCAGACGGAATTCAAAAAACATCCGGATATCAAGGTGCTCTCGGATAACCAGAACGCCAAAGGCAGTCGCGAGGGCGGCCTGGAAGTGATGACCTCCCTGCTGGCAGCGAATCCGAAGATCGACGGCGTATTCGCCATTAACGATCCGACCGCGATCGGTGCCGATCTGGCGGCAAAACAGGCGCAGCGCAATGAGTTCTTTATCGTCGGCGTGGATGGATCACCGGACGGTGAGGAAGCCCTGAAACGTGAAAACTCCCTGTTTGTGGCGACCCCGGCGCAAGATCCGCAGGTGATGGCGGCAAAAGCGGTGGAGATCGGCTATGACATATTACAGGGCAAACCTGCGCCGAAAGAGCCTGTGCTGATCCCGGTGACGATGATCGATAAAAAGAACGTCGGCACGTATAAGGGTTGGACGGTTAAGTAACCCTTCGCCCTCTCCTGCCGGAGAGGGCGTCGTTTACCTGGAGTCCCCATGAAACGCTCCGACATCAATGAAATCCTCGGCCACACGCGGCAGTTTTTTTCTATGCACGACGTGCATCTCCCGCCGTTTGCCAGTTTCCCGCCAACAAAATGGCAGCAGCTTGACCAGGCCGCATGGCAGGAAGTGTTCGAGCTCAAACTCGGCTGGGACGTGACGGCGTTTGGTGGCAACAACTTTGCCGCCGAGGGTCTGACGCTGTTTACCCTGCGCAACGGCTCGCCGAACGGCATGCCGTATGAAAAATGCTATGCCGAAAAAATTATGCACGTGCGGGACGGTCAGCTGACGCCGATGCATTTTCACTGGCGTAAACGAGAGGACATTATCAACCGGGGCGGCGGGAATCTGATTGTTGAATTGTGGAATGCCGGTGCGCATGAAGAGACGGAAAACACCGACGTGACGGTCACCGTCGACGGCTGCCTTCAGACCCACGCGCCCGGCAGCCAGCTGCGCCTGCTGCCCGGGGAAAGCATCTGTCTCACGCCCGGTCTTTACCACAGTTTCTGGGGCGAACGCGGCTTCGGCGACGTGCTGGTCGGGGAAGTGTCGTCGGTCAATGACGATGAACACGACAACCACTTTTTGCAGCCCGTCGCCCGCTATAACAACATCGAAGAAGACGAGCCGGCGCTGCTGGTGCTATGCAACGAGTACAACCTGTTTCGGATATAAGGGGTGAATGATGCCACTGATTTCTCTTGCCGACGGTCTTGAGCACGCCAGGACGCATCGTTATGCGCTGGGTGCGTTTAACGTGCTCGACTCCCATTTCCTGCGCGCGCTGTTCGCCGCCGCAAAACAGGAACGCTCGCCTTTTATCATCAACATCGCCGAGGTGCACTTTAAATACGTGTCGCTGGATTCGCTTGTCGAAGCGGTTAAGTTCGAGGCCGCTCGCCACGATATTCCCGTGGTGCTCAACCTCGACCACGGCCTGCATTTTGACGCCGTCGTACGCGCCCTGCGCTTAGGGTTCAGCTCCGTGATGTTCGATGGTTCAACGTTGAGCTACGAGGAGAACATCCGCCAGACGCGTGAAGTGGTGAAGATGTGCCATGCCGTTGGCGTGTCGGTAGAAGCGGAGCTTGGCGCAGTCGGAGGCGATGAAGGCGGCGCGCTTTACGGGCATGCGGATGAAGCGTGCTTTACCGACCCACAGCTGGCTCGCGAATTTGTCGATTCAACCGGTATTGACGCACTGGCGGTTGCCATCGGCAATGCGCACGGTAAATACAAGGGCGAACCTAAACTCGATTTCCCACGCCTGGACGCCATTCGCCAGCAGACGGGGCTGCCGCTGGTGCTCCACGGAGGCTCCGGTATTAGCGAAGCCGATTTTCGCCGCGCGATTGAGCTGGGCATTCATAAAATCAATTTCTACACCGGGATGTCGCAGGCCGCACTTGCCGCCGTGGAGCAGCGTATGGCAAACCGCCAGCCGCTCTATGACGAGTTTGCCGAGCTGCTGCTGGGGATAGAAGAGGCGATTACCGATACGGTCGCCGAACAGATGCGCATCTTCGGCAGCGCGGGGCAGGCATAATGGAACGTAAAGGCATTATCGCCGCAGGCAATATGCTGGTGGATCACGTCCATCAGATCGTGCAGTGGCCGGAGCGCGGCTGGCTGGCGGAAATCACCCACAGCGAACGCTCAACCGGCGGCGCGCCACTCAACGTCCTGCTGACGCTGGCGAAGATGCACGTCGGCCTGCCGCTGCAGGCGGTAGGGCTGATTGGCGAAGACGGCGACGGAGATTACATCCTGGCGATGCTCGACCAGTACCACGTCAACCGCCAGCGCGTGCAGCGCACCACCTTTGCGCCGACGTCCATGTCGCAGGTCATGACCGACCCCAGCGGACAACGCACCTTTTTCCACTCCCCGGGGGCCAACCGCCTGCTGGATCTGCCCGCTTTTGACCGTCTCGACGGGTCGATGAAAATTTTCCATCTCGGCTACCTTTTGCTTCTCGACAGCCTGGACATGCCCGATGACGAATTTGGCACCCGCAGCGCGCGGCTGCTGGCGCAGATGCGCGAGCAAGGGTATGAAACCTCGCTCGATCTGGTATCCCGCAAGGGCGACCCACGCTATCAGCCGCTGGTGCTCCCTGCCCTGCGCCATCTCGACTATCTGGTGATTAATGAGCTGGAAGCCGGCGAGTTTAGCGGCCTGGCAATGCGTGACGAAAGCGACGCCCCGCACGTTGCCCATATCGCTGCAGCCGCGGCGCAACTGCTGGCTGCAGGTGTTCGCCAGCGGGTGGTGATCCACTGTCCGGAAGGCGCATGGGGAGAAGCACGCGGTGAAGAAGGTCGCTGGATCCCGTCATGGATGCTGGAGCAGGAAGAGATTATCGGCAGCGTCGGCGCGGGCGATGCTTTTTGCGCAGGCTTTTTATATGGCTGTCATGAATCGCTGCCGCTTGCGGAAAGCATTTCTCTGGCGCATGCCTGCGCGCGGGCAAGCCTGCTGGCCGCCAATGCAATTGACGGCGCAAAAACGCTGGTCGAGCTGCAACTGTTTATTAAAGAGAATACTTAGGCCGCTTTCTCGCAATGAGACACATCGGTAGCAAACACGTAACCTAGCCCACGAATGGTTTTGATCAGGGCAGGCTGATGCGGGTTAGCCTCGATCTTCCGGCGCAGACGCATGATCAAGACGTCGATAGTGCGATCGAACACCTCGGCGCTTTCGCTGTGGGTCAGCTCAAGCAGCCGATCGCGGCTTAGCACACGGCGGGCATTTTGCGTGAGCGCCAGCAACAAGCCGTACTCGCCCTGGGTTAAGGGCACGGTATTGCGGTTCGGATCGCTTAGCTCGCAGCGGGTGGTATCGAGCGTCCATCCATTAAAGGCAATACCCGCGACGGGTGCCGCGGGAGTTTCTGCAGCCAGCACGCCCGTACGGCGCAGTACCGCTTTGACGCGGGCGACGACCACGCGCGGGTTGAACGGTTTGCCAATATAATCGTCGGCCCCCATCTCCAGCCCCACCACCACATCTGACTCACTGCCCAGACCGGTTAACATCACAACCGGTAGCGCCGGACGCTGCTTTTGCAGCTGCAGCAAAACCTGCAGGCCGTTGATATCAGGCAACATCATATCCAGCAGAACAAGCGCGATATTCGGATCCTGCTGTACCCGGCGCAGCGCATCCTGGCCGTTATGGCAGACAAGCACGCTAAAGACGTGCTCGCTCAGCACATCCTGAAGCAGTTCACAGACTGCCGTATCGTCATCAACCACCAGAATCGCCGGTTTCATTGTATGCTTCCGTCAGGGAATTATGTTAAGTCTGAACCATTCTGCCGTCGGCTCCAGTTAAATAGTTTTTTCAGTGACGGAAATTCAACCCATGTCACATCCGCTGCCCTGTCGACACGTCAATTTTGACGATTCGCTGCTTTTGGTCAGCGTTTTCGCTGCGAATGGGCCGTAAAGTCTAAGCATACCCACACTAAAAACATGGCATAGAAGCTGCATAGTGGGTGCGAACGATTCGATTAACTGGAGCAGACTGATGAAAAAAGTCGTCACGGTTTGCCCTTATTGTGCCTCAGGTTGCAAGATCCACCTGGTGGTCGATAACGGCAAAATCGTCCGGGCGGAGGCCGCACAGGGGAAAACCAACCAGGGCACGCTATGCCTGAAAGGTTACTACGGCTGGGATTTTATTAACGATACCCAAATCCTCACCCCGCGCCTGAAAACCCCAATGATCCGCCGCGAGCGCGGTGGCAAGCTGGAAGCCGTCAGCTGGAACGAGGCGCTCAATTACGTCGCCACGCGCCTTAGCGCCATCAAGGCCAAGTATGGCCCGGATGCGATTCAGACCACCGGCTCTTCACGCGGGACGGGGAACGAAACTAACTATGTGATGCAAAAATTCGCGCGCGCCGTTATTGGTACCAATAACGTCGACTGCTGCGCTCGCGTCTGACACGGCCCATCGGTTGCAGGTCTGCACCAGTCGGTCGGTAACGGCGCAATGAGTAATGCCATCAACGAAATAGACAACACCGATCTGGTGTTTATTTTCGGCTATAACCCGGCGGATTCTCACCCTATCGTCGCGAACCACGTTATTCGCGCTAAGCAAAATGGGGCGAAAATCATCGTCTGCGATCCGCGCAAAATTGAAACCGCGCGCATTGCGGATATGCACATCGCGTTGAAAAACGGCTCGAACATCGCGCTGCTGAACGCAATGGGGCACGTCATTATTGAGGAGAACCTGTACGACCAGGCGTTTGTCGCGACCCGTACGGAAGGTTTTGAAGAGTATCGGAAAATTGTCGAAGGCTATACGCCAGAGTCGCTTGAAACGATAACCGGCGTCAGCGCGCAGGAGATCCGTCAGGCGGCAAGGATGTACGCCGCAGCGAAAACCGCAGCCATTCTGTGGGGCATGGGCGTGACCCAGTTCTATCAGGGCGTAGAGACCGTGCGCTCTCTGACGAGTCTCGCGATGCTGACCGGCAATCTGGGTAAAGCGCACGTTGGCGTGAACCCGGTGCGTGGTCAGAATAACGTCCAGGGTGCCTGCGATATGGGTGCGCTGCCAGATACCTATCCTGGCTACCAGTACGTGAAATTCCCGGAGAACCGCGCGAAGTTTGCGAAGGCCTGGGGCGTGGAAAGTCTGCCCGAGCACACCGGATATCGCATTAGCGAGCTGCCCCACCGTGCGGCGCACGGTGAAGTACGTGCGGCCTACATCATGGGTGAAGACCCGCTCCAGACCGATGCCGAGCTCTCCGCGGTTCGCAAAGGGTTTGAGGATCTGGAGCTGGTGATTGTCCAGGATATCTTTATGACCAAAACCGCAGCGGCGGCGGACGTGATTTTACCGTCGACCTCCTGGGGCGAGCATGAAGGTGTCTACACGGCGGCGGACCGCGGCTTCCAGCGCTTCTTTAAGGCGGTCGAACCGAAGTGGGATTTGAAAACGGACTGGCAGATCATCAGCGAAATCGCCACCCGTATGGGTTACCCGATGCACTACAACAACACCCAGGAGATCTGGGACGAGTTGCGTCACCTGTGCCCGGACTTCTACGGTGCGACCTATGAAAAAATGGGTGAGCTGGGGTACATCCAGTGGCCATGTCGGGATGAGTCAGAGACCGATCAGGGAACGTCATATCTCTTTAAAGAGAAATTCGACACCCCGAACGGGCTGGCGCAATTCTTCACCTGCGACTGGGTTGCGCCGATCGATAAGCTCACCGACGAGTATCCGATGGTGCTCTCCACCGTGCGTGAAGTGGGCCATTACTCCTGCCGTTCGATGACCGGAAACTGCGCCGCGCTGGCGGCGCTGGCGGACGAACCGGGCTATGCGCAAATCAATACCGCCGACGCGCAGCGCCTTGGTATTGAGGACGAAGCGCTGGTGTGGGTGAATTCGCGCAAAGGGCGGATCATCACCCGTGCGCAGGTCAGCGATCGTCCGAACAAAGGGGCGGTCTATATGACCTACCAGTGGTGGATTGGTGCCTGCAACGAGCTGGTGACGGAGAACTTAAGCCCGATAACCAAAACGCCGGAGTATAAATACTGCGCCGTACGCGTGGAGCCGATTGCGGATCAGCACGCGGCAGAACAGTACGTGATCGACGAATATAACAAGCTGAAAGCCCGGCTGCGTGAAAGCGCAATGGGATGAAGCCGTTAATTCATCGTTGAATAAAGGGAGTGAGATATTCACTCCCTTTTTATTTCCGCTCAACGCATTAAATATATCAATTATTTTTCTGGAAAGCGGCTCGCAGAAATAATGTAAATTTCACGAAAAAGAATTACATCTTTGCATTTTGATTCAGAGAGATAAGATATGCGGCGGGTGCTTAAGACTTTCTGTCTTGAGCATTGTTGAGGGACAGAAAGTGGAAAGCCCCGGGAAATCTTCATTTACCCGAGGCTACCCCTCAACAACCAACAGGTTGAGAGTAGCCTCTTATTCTTTTTTTGACAAGGAGTAAAAGGCATGACGCCATTAAAAACTGCGTTAGGCATCGTCTTTATTATTTGCCTGACGATAGTGATATTTACCTTTATTAATCGCGGGAAACTTTGCGAGTTTTCAATAAAGGGTGAACATCAGGAGGTGGCGGCAAAATTAGCCTGTAACGCAGGCTAACCTCTGCGGGCGGAACGACAGTTCCGCCCGGCTTGTAGGATGCTGAGGTCTTAATGCACCCATTTTTTTCTTCCGCCACCGCGATTATACTGCGCGGCGTGTACCCAGATGATAAGAATCCATGAAACCTATTTTTCTGTTGTTGTTATTTTTCACCTTGTTCGCCCACGCGGATGAGATAGGCAGCCAGTATCAGAAACAGGCAGAAGCAGGCGATGCCCGCGCCCAGTATTATCTTGCCGATACGTACTTCAGCTCTGGCGACAGCAAGCAGGCTGCGCTGTGGGCCGAGAAGGCCGCAAAAGGCGGCGATGTCGATGCCATGGGGCTGCTCTCACAAATTCTCTTTACGCAGGGCGACTATGCCCAGGCTAAAGCGCTGGCGCAGCAGGCGACCATCGCGGGCAGCAAGCGCGGCACCATTATGCTGGCGCGCATTTTGGTGAACACGCAGGCGGGTAAAACGGACTATCTCCAGGCCATTAAGCTGCTGCAAACGGCCACCGAAGATATCGACAACGACTCTGCGGTCGATGCGCAACTGCTGCTGGGGCTGATTTATGCCAACGGTGTAGAAGTGGCCCAGGACGACACTCTGGCAGCATCGTGGTTTAAGCGCAGCTCGTCTTTGTCACGTACGGGCTACGCGGAATACTGGGCAGGAATGTTGTTCCAGCAGGGTGAGAAAGGGTTTATCACGCCCAATAAACAGAAAGCGCTGTACTGGTTGAACCTGAGCTGTACCGAAGGGTTTGATACGGGATGTGAAGAATTTGATGCGTTGAGCGGGGAGTAAAGCATTGCCCGGTGGCGCTACGCTTACCGGGCCTACGGCTTGTGTAGGCCGGGTAAGGCGAAGCCGCCACCCGGCTTTTTACATTACTGGTCAGCCGTCTTATCAAAACGACCCAGCACCTCACGTTCATACGCCAGCGCTTTTTTGCGATCGAATTTGTGTTCCCACTTGGCGATAACCAGCACCGCCAGGGCATTCCCCACCACGTTCAGCGCCGTACGCGCCATATCGAGAATACGGTCTACACCGGCGATAAACGCCAGACCTTCCAGTGGAATACCGACGCTACCCAGCGTCGCCAGCAGTACCACGAACGAGACGCCCGGTACGCCTGCGATACCTTTGGACGTCACCATCAGCGTCAGGACCAGCACGATCTCCTGCCACAGTGACAGATCAATGCCGTACAGCTGCGCAATAAAGATAGCAGCGATACTCTGGTACAGCGTCGAACCATCCAGGTTAAAGGAATAGCCGGTGGGCACCACGAAGCTGGTAATAGAAGCAGGCGCGCCGTAGGCCTCCATCTTCTCAATAATGCGCGGCAGCACGCTCTCGGAGCTTGCCGTGGAGTACGCCAGAATCAGTTCATCTTTGAGGATACGGATCAGGATCCAGATGCTCAGCCCACACAGACGCGCCACAATACCCAGCA
The DNA here is from genome assembly GCF_004402045.1 of Lelliottia nimipressuralis. Lineage (GTDB taxonomy): Bacteria > Pseudomonadota > Gammaproteobacteria > Enterobacterales > Enterobacteriaceae > Enterobacter > Enterobacter chinensis. The sequence goes on from NZ_SOMG01000002.1 coordinate 34,925, forward strand.
CCACCAGCGCAAAGAACAGGATGGCGAAGTGCACCAGGATCACCAGCTTCGCCAGCGGCCACAGGGAGGCAAAACCGAAGTTGGCCACGGTGACGGCGATAAGCGCAAACACCCCTACCGGTGCGTAACGCATCACCATGTGGGTCACTTTAAACATGGTTTCGGAGATAGAACGGAACACGGTCACCAGCGGTTCGCGGTGTGTCGCGGGCAGCGAAGAGAGTCCCAGACCGAACAGTACCGAGAAGAAGATGATAGGTAACATCTCGCCCTTCGCCATCGAGGCCACGATGTTGGTCGGTACCAGCGAAAGGATTGTGCCCATCAGGCCGTGCGCATGGCTCTGCACGTCAGCGGTCGTACTTTGGTATTTCGAAATATCCACCGTTGCCAGTTGCGACATATCAATCCCGGAACCCGGCTGGAACACGTTCGCCAGCGTGATACCGAGGATGATGGCAACTGTAGTGATCACTTCGAAATAGATAATGGTTTTCGCACCAATACGGCCTAGCTGTTTCGCATCGCCAACGCCCGCAATCCCGACCACCAGCGTCGAGATCACAATCGGCACCACGATCATCTTGATCAGATGAATAAAGATATCTCCTGCCGGTGAGAGCAGGTTTGCAATCAGCCATTCGCGGCTGTCGCTGTGATAGTGGAGGTAACTGCCCAGCAAGATGCCCAGCACAAGGGCGATTAAGATCTGCCAGGCAAGGCTGACTTTAACGTTTTTCATAGAAACTGACTTCCTCAATGAAGCGCCTTATTCACTCAAACTGCATGAATATGGGGACATACTGAAAGGGTATGAATTGTGTTGCGTTGGTTTATGGGATTTTTTAACGCGGCGTATGAGTATCATTTGCGCGACCTGTTGCGCAAGTCTTAAAGAACGACGCGTTTCACTCACAAAAGCGACAATGACGGGAGTTTGTTCTAATTCTCATAAATAACCTTTTGTTATAAAAAAGATTTTTTAAACATAAATGTAAATAATCGTCAGCATAAATTATTTTCCTTCAAAGTTTCATTCGCTCATTTTTCATACTCTTCAAACAATGCGTGATCTGTAGCCCAAATACTAAACAAAGCTTGTAAAGCCCCTACAATTAACGTTTTTGCGACATATTATTAACATCTTACAAGGAGAAAAAAAGCCATGAGCCAAATCCACAAACATGACATTCCCGCAAACATTGCGGACCGTTGCCTGATCACCCCGGAGCAGTACCACGAGAAATATCAGCAATCTATCACTTCCCCGGATACCTTCTGGGGTGAGCAGGGCCATATCCTTGACTGGATCAAACCTTATCAGAAGGTGAAGAACACCTCCTTTGCGCCCGGCAATGTCTCCATTAAATGGTATGAAGATGGCACGCTGAACCTGGCAGCAAACTGCCTTGACCGTCACCTTGCCGATCGCGGGAATGAGACGGCCATCATCTGGGAAGGCGATGATGCCTCGCAGAGCAAACACATTACCTATAAAGAACTGCATCGCGACGTGTGCCGCTTCGCCAACGTCCTGCTGGAAAGAGGCATTAAAAAAGGCGATGTGGTCGCCATCTATATGCCGATGGTGCCGGAAGCAGCGGTTGCCATGCTGGCCTGCGCACGTATCGGCGCGATTCATTCCGTTATTTTCGGTGGGTTCTCCCCAGAAGCGGTTGCTGGCCGTATCGTCGATTCAAGTTCAAAACTGGTGATCACCGCCGATGAAGGCGTGCGCGCAGGGCGCGGTATCCCGCTGAAGAAAAACGTCGACGAAGCGCTGAAAAACCCGAACGTCAAAACGGTCAGCAACGTTATCATCCTTAAGCGTACCGGCGGCAAAATCGACTGGAACGAGGGGCGCGATCTGTGGTGGAGCGACCTGATTGAGAACGCTAGCGACCAGCATCAGCCGGAAGAGATGAACGCGGAAGATCCGCTCTTTATTCTTTACACCTCCGGTTCGACCGGCAAGCCGAAAGGCGTGCTGCACACCACCGGCGGCTATCTGGTCTATGCGGCTACGACCTTCAAATATGTCTTCGACTACCATCCGGGTGACATCTACTGGTGTACCGCCGACGTGGGCTGGGTGACCGGGCACAGCTACCTGCTGTACGGCCCGCTGGCCTGTGGCGCAACAACGCTGATGTTTGAAGGCGTACCAAACTGGCCAACCCCGGCGCGGATGTGTCAGGTGGTCGACAAACATCAGGTCAATATTCTTTACACCGCGCCAACGGCGATCCGCGCATTAATGGCGGAAGGTGATAAAGCCATTCAAGGTACCGACCGCTCTTCGTTGCGCATCCTCGGTTCCGTCGGCGAGCCGATCAACCCGGAAGCCTGGGAATGGTACTGGAAAAAAATCGGTAACGAGAAATGCCCGGTGATGGACACCTGGTGGCAGACCGAAACCGGCGGCTTTATGATTACCCCCATGCCGGGTGCGACGCAGCTGAAAGCAGGTTCTGCCACCCGTCCATTCTTCGGCGTACAGCCTGCGCTGGTGGATAACGAAGGCAATCCGCTGGAAGGGGCCACCGAAGGCAACCTGGTGATCACAGACTCCTGGCCGGGTCAGGCGCGAACCCTGTTCGGTGACCACGATCGCTTCGAGCAGACCTACTTCTCGACTTTTAAAAACATGTACTTCAGCGGCGATGGCGCGCGTCGTGACGAAGATGGTTATTACTGGATAACCGGACGTGTGGACGACGTACTGAACGTCTCCGGCCACCGTCTGGGTACCGCTGAGATTGAATCAGCCCTGGTGTCGCATCCGAAGATTGCCGAAGCCGCCGTTGTCGGTATTCCGCACAACATCAAAGGCCAGGCGATTTACGCGTACGTCACCCTGAACCACGGTGAAGAACCGTCACCAGAGCTGTATACCGAAGTGCGCAACTGGGTCCGCAAAGAGATTGGCCCGCTTGCCACGCCGGACGTGCTGCACTGGACCGATTCGCTGCCGAAAACCCGCTCCGGTAAAATCATGCGTCGTATTTTGCGCAAAATCGCGGCCGGGGACACCAGCAATCTCGGTGATACCTCAACGCTCGCGGATCCTGGCGTGGTGGAAAAACTGCTCGAAGAGAAGCAGGCCATCGCAATGCCATCGTAACCTCCTCACCCTAACCCTCTCCCTCAAGGGAGAGGGAATAATAAAACCTCCCCTACCCATACTTCTGGAGAACTCTGTGATGAATAACGATATTTGTCAGCAGATAGAGAATAGTGCGCACTACAGGGAGCTCGTCGATAAGCGGCAACGGTTTGCCTTCATCCTTTCCATCATCATGCTGGTTATCTACGTCGGCTTTATTATGCTGATCGCCTTTGCTCCACACTGGCTGGGCACCCCGCTGCACGAGGGGACCAGCGTGACGCGCGGCATTCCGATTGGCATTGGCGTGATTGTGATTTCATTCTTGCTGACCGGCGTCTACGTCTGGCGCGCGAACGGTGAATTTGATCGTCTTAACAGAGAAGTCCTGCGCGAGGTAAAAGCATCATGAAGCGAGTTCTGACGGCGCTCGCCGCCACACTTCCCTTTGCCGCCCACGCGGCAGATGCCATTACCGGCGAGGTACAGCGCCAGCCAACCAACTGGCAGGCAATTGTGATGTTCCTGATTTTCGTCCTGCTGACGCTGTACATCACGTACTGGGCGTCGAAACGCGTGCGCTCCCGTAACGATTACTACACCGCAGGCGGCAACATTACCGGTTTCCAGAACGGGCTGGCGATTGCGGGTGACTTTATGTCCGCCGCCTCGTTCCTCGGGATTTCTGCGCTGGTGTACACCTCCGGCTATGACGGCCTGATTTACTCCCTCGGCTTCCTCGTCGGCTGGCCGATCATTCTGTTCCTGATTGCTGAGCGCTTGCGCAACCTGGGACGCTATACCTTCGCAGACGTGGCCTCGTACCGTCTGAAGCAGGGGCCGATTCGTACCCTCTCCGCCTGCGGTTCGCTGGTGGTGGTGGCGCTGTACCTGATTGCGCAGATGGTCGGCGCGGGTAAATTGATCCAGCTGCTGTTCGGCCTGAATTACCACATCGCGGTAGTGCTGGTTGGCGTGCTGATGGTGATGTACGTCCTGTTCGGCGGCATGCTGGCGACCACTTGGGTGCAGATCATCAAAGCCGTTCTGCTGCTGTTCGGCGCAAGCTTTATGGCCTTTATGGTAATGAAGCACGTCGGGTTCAGCTTCAATAACCTGTTTACTGAAGCGATGGCGGTCCACCCGAAAGGGGAAGCGATCATGAGCCCGGGCGGGCTGGTGAAAGATCCGATATCCGCACTCTCGCTCGGCCTGGGTCTGATGTTCGGTACCGCAGGTCTGCCTCACATTCTGATGCGTTTCTTCACCGTGAGCGACGCGCGTGAAGCGCGTAAAAGCGTCTTCTACGCCACCGGTTTTATGGGTTACTTCTACATCCTGACCTTTATCATCGGCTTTGGCGCCATCATGCTGGTGGGGGCGAATCCGGCGTTTAAAGACGCGGCAGGCGCGCTGATTGGCGGTAACAACATGGCGGCGGTGCACCTGGCTGATGCAGTGGGCGGTAATCTCTTCCTCGGCTTTATCTCTGCCGTGGCTTTCGCCACCATTCTCGCGGTGGTTGCAGGGCTGACGCTGGCCGGCGCTTCTGCGGTGTCGCACGACCTCTACGCCAACGTGATCCGTAAAGGGGCAAGCGAACGTGATGAGCTCAAAGTCTCTAAAATCACCGTACTGGTGCTGGGCGTGGTCGCCATTCTGCTGGGCATCCTGTTCGAGAAACAGAACATCGCCTTTATGGTGGGGCTGGCCTTCTCGATTGCTGCAAGCTGCAACTTCCCGATCATCCTGCTCTCCATGTACTGGTCAAAACTGACCACCCGTGGGGCGATGATTGGCGGCTGGCTGGGGCTGCTGACAGCGGTGATCCTGATGGTTCTGGGCCCGACCATCTGGGTGCAGATCCTCGGTCACGCCAGCGCCATCTTCCCGTATGAATACCCGGCGCTGTTCTCTATCGCCGTGGCATTTATCGGTATCTGGTTCTTCTCTGCCACCGACAACTCGCCGGAGGGTAACCTGGAGCGCGAGAAATTCCGCGCCCAGTTTATCCGTTCACAAACCGGTCTCGGCGTTGAGCAGGGCCGCGCGCACTAAGCTCTTCTCCCCGGTCACTTGACCGGGGAATTTAAAACATCACCCACGCCACCAGCGGTGCAATCAGCACCATCACCACGCCTGAGAGCATCATCACCAGGCTCGCAACAACGCCCTCCTGCTGACCCAGTTCATACGAGCGTGCCGTGCCCGCGCCGTGTGAAGCCGCACCAAACCCCGCGCCTTTCGCCATCCCTTCCCGAATAGAAAGCCGCAGAAACAGCATATCGCCGACCGCCATCCCAAAGACGCCCGTCACCACCACAAACAGCGCCACCAGATCCGGCTGCCCGCCAAGCGGTTTCGCGGCGGCCAGCGCAAACGGCGTGGTCACCGAACGCACGGCCAGGCTGCGCTGAATTTCATCGGGCAGCGTAAACAGCCGCGCCAGCCAGACCGAGCTACAGACCGCCACCACCGTGGCGGTGAGCACGCCTGCGCTGAGCGACATCCAGTGGCGCTTGATAATCGCCAGATTGTCGTAAACGGGAACGGCAAAGGCGATGGTCGCCGGGCCGAGCAGCCACAACAGCCAGTGGGATTCACCAATGTAGTTCTGCCAGGAGATATGGCCGAAGACCAGCATCAGCACCAGCAGAATCGGCGTGAAGACCAGCGGCATCAGCGGCAGGGCATGAAAACGGCGATACAGCCGCTTGTTGGCGAAGTAGATCCCCAGCGTCGCAATCAGGCACAGGACGCTTATCTGAAAGTTAGTCATGCTTGTGCCTGCGGATTTCAAACCGATAGACTTTGTCCACCACCCAGGCAGTCGCCCCCAGTACCATCAACGTACTCAGCGCGATGACCGCAAAGATCCGCCAGCCGTCCACCATCAGCAGTTGCGCATAGTTCACCACCGCCACCACGGCAGGAACAAAGAACAGCAGCATCTCTGCCAGCAGCCAGCGTGCGCCGGCGCGCACCCAGTTAAGGGGGATCACGCGACAGAGGATGAGCGTCAGCATCAGCAGCATCCCCACCAGGTTGGCGGGCAGCGGCAGATGGAGCCAGCCGACAAGATATTCAGCAAAAACAAACAGTCCCGCGTAGAGCAGTACCTGAACCGGTACCTGGAGTCGCTGTACAACGGCTGGCGTAACACGGCTTAACGCCACGGCCATGGGGGTTTTCCTCAAAAATGAGACGAGGCGCCAGTATAGTGAGCGCACGGAGTGGACTGAAATGAATTAAAATCATCAAAGGTATAGTTTCGAGGAATAATCATGGACATAAGAACGCTGCGCTATTTTGTCGAAGTGGTTCGCCAGCAGAGTTTTACCCGCGCAGCGGAGAAGTTGTTTGTTACCCAGCCCACCATCAGCAAGATGCTGAAAAACCTCGAAGATGAACTGAACTGTACCCTGCTGCTCCGCGACGGGCGCAAGCTGTTGCTGACCGACACCGGACGCGTGGTGTTCGAACGCGGGCTGGCGATTCTGGCAGAGTTCCGCCAGCTGGAAGCTGAGCTGGATGATATCAATCATCTGACCAAAGGAGTGCTTCGCCTCGGCATTCCACCGATGGTGGGGATGATGATGGCCGGGCCGATTAGCCTGTTTCGCCAGCGCTATCCCGGCGTTGAGCTGAAAATTTCGGAGTTTGGTGGGTTAACCGTCCAGCAGGCCGTCACTAACGGCGAGCTCGACGTCGCCATGACCGCCCTCCCCGTTGAGGAAGAGAGCGGTCTGGCGACGCTTCCTCTCTTTAGCCACCCGCTGTGCGTGCTGGTTCCCCGCTCCGGCGACTGGCTGAAGAGAGACTCGGTGAAACCTGAATTACTTGGCGAGCACCCTCTGCTGATCTACAACGAAGATTTCGCCCTCAGCCGCCAGCTGATGACGCTGTTTAATCAACATAACGTGAAGCCGCGCATTGCGGTGCGCAGCGGTCAGTGGGATTTCCTGGCGGCGATGGTGCAGGCCGGCGTGGGGATTGCCATCCTGCCGCAGCCGATTTGCGAGCGTCTGGATAAAAATACGCTGCGCTGGATCCCGCTGGAGAGCAAGTTGCACTGGCAGCTGGGGATGATCTGGCGCGAAGGGGTGTATTTGTCGCACAGCGCCCAGGCGTGGCTGGAGTGCTGTGAGGGGTTTTGGGTGCGGTCTGAATAGTGCCGGGCGGCGGCTTCGCCTGACCCGGCCTACGGTTCGAACGTAGGCCCGGTAAGCGTAGCGCCACCGGGCAAAAGCGCGTTACTGATTCTCTATCAACAACGCTTCCAGCAGATCCAGATCGTGCAGCAGCTTTTGCAGCGTCTCGTTGCTGATCTGCCGCGTAGCGCGCAGGTGGTACAGCTCGGCACGCTCTGAGCGCAGCGCCGCCAGACGGAATCGACGCTCCAGGTTCTCCTCCTGCAACGAGCTTTCCACATCGTTACGCCCATCGGCACGGCGACGCAGGTTACCAATCACGCGGGAACTGACCTCTGTCAGCAGCTGATTATCGATGTTCTCTTCCGCATCCGCGGCCAGGCGCTCTTCCATTTTCTGGATAGCGACAATCGCCACTTCGGCGGTGGCCGCACGCGCAATTCGCTCCTCTTTGTGCTGCTGGGTCGAATCACCCGCGTCGATATGCTGCAGCAAAATCGGCAGCATAATCACGCCGACAAACAGGGAGAACAGAATCACGCCCGCCGCCAGGAACACCAGCTCGTAGCGCGCCGGGAAGACATCGCCCGTAGGCAGCAGCAGTGGAATAGAGAGCACACCGGCAAGGGTGATCGCCCCGCGTACGCCAGCAAAGGAGGCAATCAGCAGCTCACGCGTTGTCCACGAGCCGAACTCCATCGGCTTTTTCTTCAGGAAGCGTACGCTGAAGTTTTTCATCGTCCACAGCCAGCCGAAACGCACCAGCATCAGCGCCAGGTAGATCAGCACGACGTCGGTAAACAGCATCCAGACCTCAACGTTCGGGTCGGCTTCGGCCGCCACCAGCGAGGATTCCATAATGCCCGGCAGCTGCAGGCCCAACAGCAGAAATACCATGCCGTTAAACACGAATTCGAGCATCGCCCAGGTACTGTTGGCGCGCAGGCGCATCGCCAGCGGCGCGCGGCGCATCACGCCGGAGCGGGTGATGGTCATCCCTGCCGCCACCGCCGCCAGAATGCCCGACACGCCGATGTGTTCAGCAATCAGGTAGGAAGCAAACGGCAGCAGGAACAGCAATACGATCTGCGTCGCGGGTTCATCACCGCCCCAGCGGCTGAGGAAGCGCAGCGAGCGGCCGTACAGCCAGCTCACCACGAAGCCCGCCAGGATACCGCCAATGGCCACCTTAAAGAACTCCAGGGTCGCGCCGCCGACGGTAAAGACCATCGTGCCCATCGCAACGGCCACGGCAAATTTCAGGGCGACCAGGCCGGAGGCGTCATTCATCAGCGCCTCCCCCTGTAAAATCCCCATAATTTTCTTCGGAATACGGCCTTCACCCACAATGCCGGAAAGCGCCACGGCATCGGTTGGCGACAGCACGGCGGCCAGCGCAAAAGCCGGAATTAACGGGATGCCTGGTACGGCCCAGTAGATGAGAAAACCAATCCCGACCACGGTGACCACCACCAGCGCCAGCGCCAGGCCGAAGATCTCTCGCCCGTGCTCAAGGAATTCGCGCGTGGGCGTTTTCCAGCCATCGGCAAACAGCAGTGGCGGGATAAACAGCACGAGGAACAGTTCCGGGTCGAACTCAACGTGCAGGCCAAACGTCGGCCACGCCAGCAGCGCGCCGATGGCAATTTGCATTAATGGCAGGGGGACCTGAAAGGGCAGTACGCGTGTAACCACCCCGGATAGCGAGACCACAAGGGTCATGATGAGTATTGTGAAGAAGATTTCCATGCGTTCCCTGTTTGCTGTGTTGCTTATGTACTACGGAAGGCGTCGTGCCTTTCATTCTATCTTCCCCAGAGTAACGTAAAAGGCAACAGGATGAGTCCTGAAAATAAAAACGGGCGGCCTGAGCCACCCGTTTTCGCATCAAAGGACAACTTAGATTGCCCAGCCGCCCGCGTAGAATGCCACCAGCGCAACAGCGATGACCACGGTGCCGACGTTCAGCTTGCGCCATTCACCGGAGACCAGACGACCAATCACCAGCGACGCGAAACCGATCATAATGCCGGTAACAATGTTACAGGTCAGCACGATAAAGACCGCGGTAATCAGGCCAGACATGGCGTCCACGAAATCCGCAAAGTCGATTTTCGCCACGTTGCTCAGCATCAGCAGACCAACATACATCAGCGCTGGTGCGGTCGCGTACGCCGGAACCAGATAGGAGAGCGGAGAGAGGAACAGGATCAGCATGAACAGCACGCCGACGGTGATCGCCGTCAGGCCGGTTTTACCGCCCGCCGCCGTACCCGCTGCGGACTCGATGTACACTGCCGCAGGTGCCGCGCCCACCAGGCCAGAGAAGACGCTGCTCAGGGAGTCGGTGGTCAGCGCTTTGCCGCCATCAATAATCTGACCGTCTTTATCCAGCAGGTTTGCCTGGCCCGCGACGGCACGAATGGTACCGGTCGCGTCAAATACGGCGGTCATCACCAGCGCCAGCACGCTTGGCAGGATCACCGGATTCAGCGCGCCGACGATATCCAGGCTGCCAATCAGGGAGTTGCCTTTGTCATCGCTCAGCGACGGCATAGCGAAAATACCGGAGAAGTGGACGTTCGGATCGAAAATCAGGCCGACAATGGAAACGCCGATAATCGTCAGCAGAATGCCGCCCGGGACTTTCAGTTTTTCCAGACCGATAATCACCGCCAGACCGATAAGCGACATAATCACCGGGAAGCTGGCGAAATGACCCAGCGCCACCGGCAGACCCTCCAGCGGGTTCTTGATAACCAGACCGACGCCGTTAGCGGCGATCAGCAACAGGAACAGGCCGATGCCGATACCGGTACCGTGCGCCACGCCCTGCGGCAGGTTGCGCAAAATCCAGCTACGGATGCCGGTTGCTGAAATAACGGTAAACAGCACGCCCATCAGGAATACGGCGCCCAGCGCAACCGGTACGCTAATGTGCTGGCCCAGCACCAGGCTGAACGCGGTGAAAGCGGTCAGAGAGATAGCGCAACCAATCGCCAGCGGCAGGTTCGCCCACAGGCCCATCACGATAGAGCCCACGCCGGCCACAAGGCAGGTCGCCACAAAGACAGCCGCTGGCGGGAAGCCCGCTTTGCCCAGCATGCCCGGCACAACGATGACGGAGTAAACCATCGCCAGAAACGTTGTCAAACCGGCAACGATTTCCTGGCGCACGGTGCTGCCGCGAGCCGAAATTTTAAACATGGCGTCAAGTGAACCGCCAGTACGCGCAGATGGCGTAGACATAGAAAACATCCCCTGAGAGTTTTTTAGGAAGCCCGTAAGCGAGGTGGAGACGCCACTGCCAGCTAAACGTCAAATCCTTGTGTTGCGTTTGCGACGAAAGGGCGTCACAAAAAAAGCAAACGTTTAGCTCCGCGCTTACAAACGGGTGGTCAAATTAAGGCAAACGATTATCTAGCCTAATCCCCGCCCTTTTCAACTGAACTTTCTCGTTTTTCGCTAAAATTCACTTATGACGCTGAAGAAATAAACAGAGGATGCGCAAACGTTATCGTCTATGCGCAATTTGTTTACATTTCAATCCTCACCCGGGATAGATAACGGGCCACATTGTTGCAGCGTTTTTTGCCAGCCGGGGCTGTTCTCGACCTTTGTCTTCCATGCCTGAATATGCGGCAGATTAGGAATACCGCCGCGTGCCAGCAGGGCAAAGATCGGGAAACTCATCTGAATGTCGGCCATGCTGAGCGTATCCCCGGCAAACCAGCTGTTTGCAGCAAGATGTGACTCAATAAAGCGCGCATGGGTTTCCAGCTGACGGTTGAGATACGCTTTCTGCACCCCCTGACCCAGCGCTTTGCCCAGGGTTCTGATACCAAACGGCACGGGCGGCTTGCCGAGGCTGTTGAAGACCAGCTTCATTAACAGCAGCGGCATCAGCGATCCTTCAGCGTAATGCAGCCAGAAGCGGTATTGCACCTTATGCGCCGGATCTAAAGGCTTAAGCCGCGACTCGGGATCGTACGTTTCCTGCAGGTACTCCAGAATGGCGCCTGACTCCGCAAGGATCAGTCCGTTATCTTCAATGACCGGTGATTTGCCCAACGGATGCACCCTTTTGAGGGACTCCGGTGCCAGCATGTTCTTTTCGCGTTGGTAGTGAACGATCTCATACGGCAGAGCGAGTTCTTCCAGCGCCCAGATCACGCGGTGCGAGCGCGACTGGTTAAGGTGGTGTACCGTGAGCATGGTTTTCTCCTGTTATTCATACTTTTTAACTATAGAAAATCGAACAACACCGCGAAAAAAATTCGTCTAAAAAACGGTCAACGCGGCTGGCGAAAAAACGGGTCTTGCATAGAATTAAAGTGTCAGCACAATCCGGAACCTCCCCAACCCGCTCGACACGAGGGGTGCTGACGTCGGGGGAAACCCTCCCGTGAACCAGCGGGATAGAGTGAAAGACAAAGACCGGGAAAAACTAAAGCGCCCTTATGTGGCGCTTTAGTTCTTTATATATGCGGGGTTTTGCCGGGTGGCGGCTGCGCCTTACCCGGCCTACATTTGACGGTTTGGTAGGCCGGGTAAGCGAAGCGCCACCCGGCGAATGGGCTACACGCACGCTCAATCCTCTTCCAGCAACCGCGCCCCTGTCCCCTGCTCGCCCAGCCGGTCTCCCGGGTTACGCAGCGGACAATCGCTACGAGACAAACAGCCGCAGCCAATGCAGCCATCCAGCTCGTCACGCAGTGCGACCAGCGTATGGATACGCCTGTCCAGTTCTTCACGCCACTGGGATGAGAGCTCCTTCCACTCTTTCGGGCTCAGCGTATGCCCTTCCGGCAGCACGCCAAAGGCTTCGCCAATGGTGGCCAGGGGAATTCCGATTCGTTGCGCAATTTTAATAATCGCCACGTAGCGGAGCACGTCGCGGGTATAGCGACGCTGGTTTCCCCCGTTACGGATACTCTTGATTAACCCTTTGCTTTCATAGAAGTGGAGCGCCGATACGGCAACGCCGCTTCGCTTTGCCACTTCACCAGGGGTTAATAGCGCTTTAATTCGCGGCAATCTCTTTTCCATAAAACCTCTTTACCTCAAGTTAACTTGAGGAATTATACTCCCCCGCAGAGAAAACGACGAATTAACCGAGATAGTTGTATCTACAGAGGGGCAACCTTATGTCGCATCAGCAGATTATTCAGACACTTATTGAATGGATTGATGAACATATCGACCAACCGTTGAACATTGATGTGGTCGCGAAAAAGTCGGGCTATTCGAAATGGTATTTACAGAGAATGTTCCGTACGGTTATGCATCAGACGCTGGGGGAGTACATTCGTCAGCGCAGGCTGCTGCTGGCGGCGCAGGCGTTACGCTCAACGCAGCGGCCGATTTTTGATATCGCGATGGATCTTGGCTACGTGTCGCAACAGACCTTTTCCCGCGTGTTTCGCCGCGAGTTTGACCGCACGCCGAGCGATTATCGCCACCAGTTGAATTAATGATTCTCAGTGCAAAGGTTGCTGCTGCCAGGTCATAAATTCCTGCGGCGGCATCGCTTTCGCGAAGTGCCATCCCTGACAATACTGAACGCCGCGCTTCAACAGCCAGCTCACCTGCTCTGCCGTCTCTACCCCTTCCGCAATGGTTTTAAGCCGCAGGCTTTGGGCCATCTCGATAATATGCTCGGCGATAAGGTGGCTGGTACTGTTGGTCGTTAAGGTATCGATAAACGATTTATCGATTTTCAGAATATCCACGTTCAGCGAGTAGAGGTTGTGTAGGTTCGAGTAACCGGTACCGAAGTCATCGATCGCGACTTCATAACCCGCCTGACGGAAAGCCTGAATCACTGGCGTGGTTTTTGGCACATCGATAAAACCGCGTTCCGTCACTTCAATTTTGATTTGCTGCGCGCGGACGGCATAGTGGCGGGCCTTGTCAGAAATCATGGAGATCAACCGCGAGGAGTGGAAATCCGTGGCCGACAGGTTAATCGAAATATAGAGATGCGGATGCTCGGCCAGGAAATGGCCCAGATCGCTGAACATCTCCTCTACGACATAGTCCGTAATCCGCTCGCTCATGCCCTCTTTTTCCGCCAGCGGAATAAACTCAGCCGGGCTCATCACCTGCCCGTTAAAACCAGGCCAGCGTAACAATGCCTCCGCGCCCACACACTGATTATTCTTGATATCAATAATCGGCTGGTAGTGCACGCAAAGCTGACGTTTGTTCAACGCCCGGTGCAACAAGCGACCTGGCGAATTAAGCTCACGATGGGTACGGGACCATACCAGCAAAATAATAATACTGCAGATCATACCCAGCGGCAGCGTCAAGGTCGCCTGATGATAAAGCGTTTCATAAAAGCGTTTATTTGATGTCGACACAATAGCCGCAATAGGTCTTTTGACCGATTTTACGACCGTATAAAAGCGGTTATCTTTTTGAAATACCGATTCCTTATCTCGAATCATCGAATTTAATAAAGAAATATTGGCTTTCGGGCTGACGGAAAAGAACGCATTGGTTACCGTGTCGTACACTCCCCACGAGAGAGAATGATCCGCGGACATGACTTCGCTGTATGACAGCGGATTGACGACCACCACATAATTTCCGCGCTGCATATATGTCATTTTATAGCCAGTATAAAATGGGGTATCGCGATAATAATAGATTGCGACGTCAGGTTTACGCGTGTAATTAGCAACGGGAATGGCGTAGGGTTGATCCGGCGTAAAAATGGTCGAACAAAGAAAATTCTGACCTTCTGCATAAATTAAATCGGCAACAAACAGTCGGCCACGAACAACGTTCAACATATATTGACGGTGTCCCGGCGTACAACGTTCACCCTGATATTTTTCAGCCTCGTCGCGGGCCAGATCAACCTGCTGAATAACCAGCTCGGTCTTGTCTAAAGCCAGTTCAGCAAATGTGCGTAGCTGGGCGCTTGTTTCAGATACGGCTCTAAGCTGGGCAAACCATAGCGCAAGCATCACCGGCAGCATAACTACCATGATGATCCCTACCACCCTGAGCATCTTGCGCCGCGCGCTACGATTCATTTCCCGCCCTATATCCCTGCATGTTGTACGCCTGTAGTAATGAAGGCCGGATGCTTTGTTAAACAGGTGATTACGTTGCATGAATCATGCGAAGTTAGCAACTGACTTTTAGTATTAAAAATCTTAAATTTCGTTATGACGATAATATTTTCCCGTAAGTTAAACTGTAAGTATTCGTGCCGTTTCAATTAAGGAAAATAATTATCCAGCCCGCAAGGGCGGTGGGAAGATAACACAACAGACGATTGTTGATTAAGCCAAACTTGTGGCAGCGCGAAAAAAGCACAACCTTACTATGACATTTCACGCTATTTGTTCGGGCGTATTTTGTTCGCTGATTTATAAATAATCAGCCGCCACTACCGTTTTTCCTCGCCCCGTCTGCTTGGCCTCATATAATGCTTTATCGGCACGCCTCAGTAAGGCTGAAGTATCCTGCTGTTCTCCGCAGACTTCCACGACCCCTGCGCTAAACGACAGCGACAGTTTTCTCTCATCCACTATCAGCGGATTGGTTTCCAGAACGGTGCGCAACCTGGCGGACAGCTGTGCTGCGCCCTTGCCGTCAGTTTGCGCCAGCAGGAGCAAAAACTCTTCGCCTCCCACGCGCCCTAACGCTGAGTCTGAAGGGACTAATTCGCGCACAGAATTACAAAAATGAAGCAGCGCTGCATCGCCCACCGGGTGTCCCCATTCATCGTTGATCTGTTTGAAAAAATCCAGATCGAACATCAGGATACAAAAATGGCTGTTAACCTCCTGCCTGGCATTGGCCTCCAGCGCGAGTTCCAGCTGCTGCAAAATCGCCGAACGGTTATAGCAGCCGGTAAGATCGTCTGTGGTGGCTTTTACCTCCAGCTGCTGTTCGGCTTTTTTCCGCTCGGTAATATCCAGCCCAATATTGAGGATAGAGTTGTCTGGCAACAGAATGTTTGACCACAGTACCGTCAACGGGGTGCCGTCTTTACGTAGCGGATGCCACTCATACATATCCTTAAGCGGTGAGACATTGACCGACTCCCTAACCCGCCGCCGCTCTTCGGGGTCGGGGTAAAACAGCGAAAGCGGATCGGCATGCTCAGCGATCTCCGCCATCGTCCAGCCGAATACTTTTTCACATTCGGCATTCCACAGCACGCAGCGGTTGAATTTGTCGAAAGAGTTCATTAAAACCGGGGCACGTTCAAACAGAGTCTTATATTGCGTCACGACACGCTTCATTTCCTGCGCGGTTTTCTCACGGGCAATAATTTCCGCAAAGTAGTCTTTTAATTTTTCCACCAGCACCACGACGATATTTTTCAGAATCGGCAGCGAATAAAGTCTTTCATTAAACGCTAAAAAGAAATAGCCGCTACAGTGCCAGTTATGGGTTGAAAGCTTGCACAGCACACCGCTTTGCAGTTGCGCATAGCCGGGGTGCTGATGAGGAAATAACGCGCGGCCAATATTCTCTTTCCAGTAGACAACCCGCCACGATCGAGGGTGCCGCTGGAGCAGGGTATCCGCAAGGAAATCAGCCACCTCGAAGGGATGGCAGGTCATCTCTCCGGCACAGACCACGCGCTGCAGCCCGTCATCACCGTTAACACTCACCCAGGCAAGACTTGCTCCCAGGGCCCGGCTGATGGTCTCCAGCATATCGGCCAGAGAACATTGAGCATGAAGCTGGGGCATCAGTTTTGCCAGCGCATGCAACGCCTGCATGCTGTCATTAACAATCTCACGTCGGTTTTCTTTCATTTTTTTCGCTGATTATCAGGCGATAAACCGGACGCAACTTTCTTCAGATTCGAAAAATCGTCAAAACAACGCGGCAGGCTGAGTTTCAGCGCGGCGAATTAAAAACAACGTTGTGTGTAATTAAAAACGTACGAATAAACAAAAAAGCAATAAAATTCAAAAACCTGAAATATAAGCTGCGAGTAAAATTAATTATCCACTCAAGCATAAGCCATAGGAATATTACTGTAAACGTTGTACATAACACCCGCTTTTGCATCAGTTTTGCTATCCCAATGAATTCTTTATAAAGAGTCCGGAAAAAGGGAGCTTAGCCTGCAAAGATATATTTTTTCACAGACGCGCACTGACAATGGGTAGCGATAACTCCCCCCGCTTTTCATCAGTCCGGCACTGGCGAATAAAACAGCGATCGTGATATAGTTCACAAATCTTATGTAACGAAAAAATTCCGTTTCATTCAGTTCGTCTGTTTTGTAGAGGATGGGTTCTATGGCAACCATTACTACCAGCATGGTTCTCCTGCGCTGGCCTTTGTTGAGTGCGGTACTGATGTTTTTAGCCAGCACGCTTAACATTCAGTTTCGTAAATCTGACTACGCGGCTCTTGCTGTCATCAGCACGCTGTTGGGGCTGGGTGCAGCCTGCTGGTTTGCCACGGGTCTGCTTGGCATTACCCTGCTGGATATGGCCGCCGTCTGGGAAAATATCAAAGTGGTAATGGTTGAGGCGATGAGCCATACGCCGCCGGACTGGCCGATGGTCATTACCTGATCCCTTATCGAATAAAAAAACCCAGACAATGGTCTGGGTTTTTTGTTTTTACGCGCTGGAAATCAGAACGGAATGTCGTCGTCGAAATCCATTGGCGGTTCGTTAGACGGCGCCGGCGCAGACTGCTGCTGTGGACGAGACTGTGCACCGCCGCTGAACTGGTTGCCGCCCTGTGGCTGCTGAGGCTGACCCCAACCGCCCTGCTGCTGGCCGCCACCTGCTGGTGCCGCGCCACCGCCCTGACGGCCACCCAGCATCTGCATGGTGCCACCGACGTTAACCACAACTTCAGTGGTGTACTTCTCAGCGCCGGACTGATCGGTCCATTTGCGGGTACGCAGCTGACCTTCGATATACACCTGAGAACCTTTACGCAGATACTCACCGGCCACTTCTGCCAGTTTGCCAAACAGCACAACGCGGTGCCATTCGGTCTGCTCTTTCATCTCACCGGTCGCTTTATCACGCCAGGATTCGGAAGTAGCCAGCGTAATGTTGGCAACTGCGCCACCACTCGGCATGTAGCGTACTTCCGGGTCCTGGCCCAGATTACCGACGAGAATCACCTTGTTTACGCCTCTGCTGGCCATGTTCGTGTCTCCTGAATACGTTTCTTAATAGTGTAAACGCGCGAGTGTACCATTTCCACGCGTCAATTTGCATAGTTGCGTAGCAGGTTCAGAAATCTCCCGCGAACTCGACATTGTTACACAGCGAATCAGAAAATGCATTCCAATACTGTATATTCAAACAGGTCAAATTGTGTCATAATTAGCCGTTTCTGACAGCCGTTTGTCCTTCAAACAAACCAGGCAATCCGTGTTCCAACCGGGAAAGGTGAATGGATAAGATCGAAGTTCGGGGCGCCCGCACCCACAATCTCAAGAATATCAACCTCATAATTCCTCGCGACAAACTCATTGTCGTGACCGGGCTTTCGGGGTCTGGCAAATCCTCACTGGCTTTCGACACTTTGTATGCCGAAGGACAGCGTCGTTACGTTGAATCACTCTCTGCGTACGCGCGTCAGTTCCTGTCGCTGATGGAAAAACCGGATGTCGACCACATTGAAGGGTTATCCCCTGCTATCTCTATTGAGCAGAAGTCCACCTCGCACAACCCGCGTTCAACGGTCGGTACCATTACCGAAATCCATGACTACCTGCGTCTGCTGTATGCGCGCGTGGGTGAGCCGCGCTGCCCGGACCACGACGTCCCGCTGGCGGCACAGACCGTAAGCCAGATGGTGGATAACGTGCTATCGCAGCCGGAAGGCAAACGCCTGATGCTGCTGGCACCAATCATTAAAGAACGTAAAGGCGAGCACACCAAAACGCTGGAAAACCTGGCAAGCCAGGGCTACATCCGCGCCCGTATCGACGGCGAGGTGTGCGACCTGTCCGATCCGCCAAAGCTTGAGCTGCAGAAGAAGCACACCATCGAAGTGGTGATTGACCGCTTCAAGGTGCGTGACGATCTCGCCACGCGTCTGGCGGAATCCTTTGAAACGGCGCTGGAACTCTCCGGCGGTACGGCCGTGGTCTCCGACATGGACGACCCGAAAGCGGAAGAGCTACTCTTCTCCGCCAACTTTGCCTGCCCTATTTGCGGCTACAGCATGCGCGAGCTGGAACCGCGACTGTTCTCGTTCAACAACCCGGCGGGCGCGTGCCCGACGTGTGATGGCCTGGGCGTGCAGCAGTATTTTGACCCGGACCGCGTGATCCAGAATCCGGAGCTGTCCCTGGCGGGCGGTGCGATCCGCGGCTGGGATAAGCGTAATTTCTACTACTTCCAGATGCTTAAATCACTGGCTGAGCACTATAAATTCGACGTGGAAGCCCCGTGGGCCAGCCTGAGCCCGAACGTGCATAAAGTGATCCTGTTCGGTTCCGGCAAAGAGAACATTGAGTTCAAGTACATGAACGATCGCGGCGATACCTCCGTGCGTCGCCACCCGTTCGAAGGGGTGCTGCACAATATGGAGCGCCGCTACAAAGAGACCGAATCCAGCGCGGTGCGCGAGGAGCTGGCGAAGTTCATCAGCAACCGCTCCTGCGCCACCTGTGAGGGCACGCGTCTGCGTCGCGAAGCACGCCACGTGTTTGTAGAAAACACGGCGCTGCCGACCATCTCAGACATGAGCATCGGCCATGCGATGGACTTCTTCAACAACCTGAAGCTCTCCGGCCAGCGTGCAAAAATTGCCGAAAAAGTGCTGAAAGAGATTGGCGATCGCCTGAAGTTCCTGGTCAACGTTGGCCTGAACTACCTGACGCTTTCCCGCTCGGCGGAAACGCTCTCCGGCGGTGAAGCCCAGCGTATCCGTCTGGCAAGCCAGATTGGCGCGGGCCTGGTAGGCGTCATGTACGTGCTCGATGAGCCGTCCATCGGCCTGCATCAGCGCGACAACGAGCGCCTGCTCGGCACCCTGGTACACCTGCGTAACCTCGGTAACACGGTGATTGTGGTTGAGCACGACGAAGATGCGATCCGCGCAGCAGACCACGTGATCGATATTGGTCCTGGCGCAGGCGTACACGGCGGTCAGGTGGTTGCGGAAGGTACGCTGAAAGACATTATGGCGGTGCCAGAGTCCCTCACCGGCCAGTTCATGAGCGGTAAGCGCAAGATTGAGGTACCGAAGCAGCGCGTGGCAGCGGATCCGGAAAAAGTGCTGAAGCTGACCGGGGCGCGCGGCAACAACCTGAAAGACGTCACCCTGACGCTGCCGGTTGGGCTGTTTACCTGTATTACCGGCGTGTCCGGTTCCGGTAAATCGACGCTGATCAACGATACCCTGTTCCCGATTGCACAGACGGCGCTCAACGGCGCAACGCTCGCCGAGCCTGCACCGTACCGCGAGATCCACGGGCTGGAGCATTTCGACAAGGTTATCGATATCGACCAGAGCCCGATTGGCCGTACCCCGCGTTCCAACCCGGCGACCTATACCGGCGTCTTTACGCCTGTACGTGAACTGTTTGCGGGCGTACCGGAATCACGTTCACGCGGGTACACGCCTGGACGGTTCAGTTTTAACGTGCGCGGCGGCCGCTGCGAAGCCTGCCAGGGCGACGGCGTGATCAAGGTTGAGATGCACTTCCTGCCGGATATCTACGTGCCGTGCGACCAGTGCAAGGGTAAGCGCTATAACCGTGAAACGCTGGAGATTAAGTACAAAGGCAAGACCATCCACGAAGTGCTGGACATGACCATAGAAGAGGCGCGCGAGTTCTTTGACGCCGTCCCTGCGCTGGCGCGTAAGCTGCAGACGCTGATGGACGTCGGTCTGACCTACATTCGTCTGGGCCAGTCCGCCACCACGCTGTCAGGAGGTGAAGCACAGCGCGTTAAGCTGGCGCGTGAACTCTCCAAACGTGGCACCGGCCAGACGCTGTATATTCTGGATGAGCCGACCACCGGTCTGCACTTTGCCGATATCCAGCAGTTGCTTGAGGTTCTGCATCAGCTTCGCGATCAGGGCAACACCATCGTGGTCATCGAACACAACCTGGACGTGATTAAAACCGCGGACTGGGTTGTCGATCTCGGCCCGGAAGGCGGCAGCGGCGGCGGTGAAATCCTCGTCTCCGGTACGCCAGAGACCGTTGCAGAGTGCGAAGCCTCGCACACTGCACGCTTCCTCAAACCGTTGCTGTAATTATCACACGGAGAGCTGCTGTCGGGTCGTTTCCGGCAGTAGCTCAACCGCCTGCTGATAAGACGCATCCACCAGATAGTAAATCTGTGAGCCTGGAATAGAGCCATCGAGATAGACAGTGCTCCAGTGCGCTTTATTGAGATGTTTGCTCGGTCTTACATCGTCATGCTGCTGGCGCAATAAATCGGCCAGTTCCGGACTGGTTTTCAGCGACGCCGCCGGCCGCCCCTCAACCTCTTTCACCATCGCAAACAGCACGTCCCCCACTTTAATCTGCGTGGCTTTCCAGTCGCTATGAACGCTTTGCTCCGCACCCGGTTTACTCATGCAGTACTGAAGTAGCTCCGAAATTGTCATCTTTATTCCCCTTGTAGCGTGGCGATAATTTTACGCGAACCACCGTGAATGCGATGCTCTCCCAGCCAGATCCCCTGCCATGTACCCAACAATAGCTGCCCATTGTGTACCGGCAGCATCAGCGATACGCCCAGCAGAGAAGATTTGATGTGCGAAGGCATGTCATCGTCGCCCTCATAATCATGCTCATAAGGTGCGTTGTCCGGGACGGCCTTCAGAAAATGGTGCTCCATGTCAGACCGGACGGTGGGATCGCAATTTTCATTAAGCGTGAGAGAGGCCGACGTGTGCTGAAGAAGCAGATGCAGTAAACCCATTTTGACCCGCGACAGGTCGCGGATCTGCCCGATGACTTCATCCGTCACCAGGTGAAATCCGCGTGGTTTAGCGCTTAAGGTCAGGGTTTGTTGATACCACATGTGCTGCTCCGTAATGAAAGATGAATCTTTCTAAGTGTGCAGCAAGAAGACGAAAGGTAAAACCCGCAGCAGCGAGATTTGATTAAAAAATCATCATACCCGCTGACTGGTGCTTAATACTCCGAGCTGACGATCACCTCTTCGCCAAACTTTCCGGCCATCGGGAGCGGTCGGTACGTCGAGTTAGAGGCACGCAGTACCCTTATCCCTCTGGCCCCTACGTCATGCGCGGCGGTGATGTCGTTATCTGAGTCGCCGTAGAATACTTTGATATTTTTCTTTTCCAGCCACTGGGTTTTGGTGTTTTGCCCTTCTTTATCACCCGCAAAAATTACCGGATTCATGCTCGATGCCGGGATCAGGAAATCATCCTGCAGCGTTTTAGAGACGGTTTCGGTTTTGGTCTGACTGCGTCCGGTCACGAAGTAAATGCTGTCGCCGCGCTTCACATGCATGGCGATAAGCGCGCGGGCCACCTCTTTCGGGATGCTGAATTCGTCCCAGCCGTTATTCATTTTTTCCCAGAATTCCGGGTTCTTCAGATACGCTTCGCTGTCGGGCGAATACATTTTTTTGCCGCGCCAGAAACCCGGGCTGGAGAACAGAACGGTATCGTCAATGTCGAAGCCCACGGCCATTGGCGGGCGACCCATCAGGCTGTTTTCGATTTGGGCCACGGAAACCCAGTGAATGGGTGCCTGCTCGGCAAGAATCGCGGCGGTGGTGCCGGTGTAAAGCGGCGTGGGTGCGGAAGCACGCGCGACGACAGCACTGTTAAGCGAGAACAATAAGCAGGCGGCGCTGAGCGCCAGTGTGATCTTGCGCATATTTTCCCCTGAATATTCAGTTTGTTATCGTTTTATTTTGAGCGAATGGTCAAAAAACTCTCCGACCATAACCCCAGCGGAAGATGAAGGGAAGGAGTTTTTACTTATGAGGCTGAATAAAAAGAAGAAGATCACAAAGTACCGGGCAACGTTCTTGTGCGGCCTGATGCCCTCTCCCACAGGGAGAGGGCTGGTGAGTAAGCACTTACATTACAGCAGCAAACGCCTGCGCCACGCGATGAACGTTACCGGCATTCAGGCCCGCCACGCACATACGTCCGCTGGCAATCAGGTAGACGCCGAACTCTTCACGCAGGCGATCGACCTGAGCAGCGCTTAGGCCGGTGTAGCTAAACATGCCGCGCTGTTTAAGCAGATAGTCGAAGTTGTGTCCCGGTACGGCCTCTTTCAGCACGTTAACCAGCTCCTGACGCATGGACAGGATGCGTTTACGCATGGCCTCCACTTCCGCAAGCCAGTTAGCTTTCAGCTGTTCGTCACCGAGCACGGTCGCCACAACCTGCGCACCAAAGTTTGGCGGGCTGGAGTAGATGCGGCGCACCGTCGCCTTCAGCTGACCCAGCACGCGGCTGGCGGCTTCGGCGTCCTCACACACCACGGACAGCCCCCCGACGCGTTCACCGTACAGGGAGAAGATTTTAGAGAAAGAGTTACTCACCAGTGCAGGGAGCCCGGCGCTGGCAACGGCGCGAATCGCGTAGGCATCTTCTTCCATACCCGAGCCAAAGCCCTGATAGGCAATGTCGAGGAATGGGATCAGATTACGCGCCTTCAGAACCTCAATCACGGCATCCCATTGGGCATTCGTGAGGTCCGCACCGGTCGGGTTATGGCAGCACGGATGCAGCAGGACAATACTGCGCTCCGGCAGGGTATTCAGTTTTTCCAGCAGCGCTTCAACGCGCACGCCGTTGGTTTTGCTGTCGAACCACGGATAGGTCCCCACCTTAAAGCCTGCGCCTTCAAAAATCGCAACGTGGTTTTCCCACGTTGGGTCGCTGACCCACACGCCCGAATCCGGGAAATATTTCTTCAGGAAGTCTGCACCCACTTTTAGCGCACCCGAGCCACCTAACGTCTGGATGGTAGCCACGCGTTTTTGCGCGAGCACCGGGTGATCGGCGCCAAACAGAAGAGGCGCAATGGTGCTGCGGTAGGTATTTAATCCTTCCATCGGCAGGTAGAGCGATGCGCCGTGTGGAGCGGCGTTCAGGCGCGCTTCGGCTTCGGCAACGGCCTGCAGCTGGGGAATAAAACCTTCGTGGTTATAATACAAACCGATGCTGAGGTTCACTTTATCGCTGCGAGGATCTTCTTTGAAACGCTCCATTAAGGAGAGAATAGGGTCGCCGGCATAGGCGTCAACTTTCTGAAACACGCGATGAATCTCCGGAATTCGATGAGGCAGGAATTTCAACAATAAACCGGAAGTGGGAGAAGATCGAGAGGATGTTAATAAAGTTGAAGTGAGGTGAATGACCTCACTTCATTGGCGGTTCAATCTATGTACTTCATCGCCACCCGTGACGTCAGGCGCGTGATAAGTTCGTAAGCACTCACTTTTGTAATTTCAGCAATACGTTCAACAGGCAAACCCTCGCCCCACATCACCACATCGTCGCCGGGCTTATCCTGGGCTTCAGGTCCCAGATCGACGCAAATCATGTCCATCGCCACGCGGCCCACAATCTGCACCTCGCGACCGTTGACCAGAACCGGCGTACCCGACGGCGCTGCGCGCGGATAGCCGTCGCCATAGCCCATCGCCACTACGCCCAGGCGCGTATCGCGTTCACTGGTCCATGTGCCGCCGTAACCCACTGGCTCACCGGCTTTATGCTCGCGCACGGCGATCAGGTTAGAGACAAGGGACATCACCGGCTGGAAACCGAAATCTGGCCCCCAGGATTTGCCCTCCAGCGGCGACACGCCGTAAAGAATGATGCCCGGGCGAGCCCAGTCGAAGTGCGACTGAGGCCACAGTAAAATACCGCCGGATGCCGCAAGGGACCGCATCCCCGGCTTGCCTTCGCAGAAGGTAGTAAAGATATCCAGCTGCCGCTCGGTCTCTCCGCATTCGGGCTCATCGGCGCGGGCAAAGTGGCTGACAATATTCACCGGCTGGCGCACGTTTTTGCACTGGCACAAACGCTGATAAAACGCCTCCGCGTTTTCCGGACGCACGCCCAGACGGTGCATGCCCGTATCGAGCTTCATCCACACGGTTACCGGCTCGCTCAGCTCGGCGGTCTCGAGCGCGGCGAGCTGCTCTTCGTTATGCACCGCCGTGTGAAGATGCTGGTCAGCAATGGTCGGCAAATCTGTGGCTTCGAAAAAGCCTTCCAGCAGCAGAATGGGTTGAGTAATCCCCCCCGCGCGCAGGCGGAGAGCTTCTTCAAGACGGGCGACGCCAAAAGCGTCGGCATCGGGGAGCGTTCGCGCGGTCTCAAGAAGACCGTGTCCGTAAGCGTTCGCTTTCACGACTGCAACGAGCTTGCTGGCGGGTGCCAGTTCACGCAGACGTTGCAGGTTGTGTCGCAGAGCGCGGCGGTTGATAACTACTGTTGCCGCTTGCATTTGAATTCCTTAGAAATTACTCATCATCGTATTGAGGACCGGCATAGTTGTCGAAACGCGACCACTGTCCGTTAAAGGTCAGACGCACCGTCCCGATCGGGCCGTTACGTTGTTTACCAATAATAATTTCGGCGATCCCTTTCAGGTCGCTGTTCTCGTGATAAACCTCATCACGGTAGATAAACATGATTAAGTCGGCATCCTGCTCGATGGAGCCGGATTCACGCAGGTCGGAGTTGACCGGACGCTTGTCGGCACGTTGTTCCAGAGAGCGGTTGAGCTGCGATAGCGCCACCACCGGCACGTGCAGTTCTTTGGCTAACGCCTTGAGCGAGCGGGAAATCTCTGCGATCTCCAGCGTACGGTTGTCGGAGAGCGACGGCACGCGCATCAGCTGAAGGTAGTCGATCATGATAAGACCGATACCGCCGTGTTCACGGGCGATACGACGCGCGCGGGAACGAACCTCCGTCGGCGTCAGGCCCGAGGAGTCATCAATATAGATGTTACGTTTTTCCAGCAGAATACCCATGGTACCGGAGATGCGCGCCCAGTCTTCATCGTCCAGCTGCCCGGTACGAATGCGAGTCTGATCCACGCGGGACAACGATGCCAGAGAACGCATCATAATCTGCTCGGAGGGCATCTCGAGACTGAAGATTAAAACCGGCTTATCCTGCAACATCGCCGCGTTTTCAACGAGGTTCATCGCAAAAGTGGTCTTACCCATCGACGGACGCGCAGCGACGATAATCAAATCCGACGGCTGCAGGCCAGCGGTTTTCTTGTTCAAATCGTCATAGCCGGTGTTCACGCCGGTCACACCATCGTGCGGCTGCTGGAACAGCTGTTCGATACGGGCAACGGTGGCATCAAGGACATCGGCGATGTTTTTTGGGCCTTCGTCTTTATTGGCACGGCTTTCGGCGATTTTAAAGACGCGGGACTCGGCAAGGTCGAGCAGGTCTTCGCTGGTGCGACCCTGCGGATCGAACCCGGCTTCGGCGATCTCGTTCGCCACCGAAATCATCTCGCGGACAACGGCACGTTCGCGCACGATGTCGGCGTAAGCGCTGATGTTCGCCGCACTAGGCGTGTTTTTTGACAGTTCCGCCAGATAGGCAAATCCACCGCAGCTGTCGAGTTGCCCAAGACGTTCCAGCGATTCCGCGAGCGTGATCAGGTCGATTGGGCTGCCCGACTCCTGCAGACGCGCCATTTCGGTAAAGATATGGCGGTGCGGGCGGGTGTAGAAATCTTCCGCCACGACGCGCTCGGCGACGTCGTCCCAGCGTTCGTTATCCAGCATTAAACCGCCCAACACCGACTGTTCCGCTTCAATCGAGTGCGGCGGGACTTTTAACCCTGCGACCTGGAAATCACGCTCGCGAGGTTCAGTCTGTTTGTTGAAGGGTTTGTTTCCTGCCATAGTGAATGGAGTTACCGAGATAAAGAGTGGGTCGAAAGATTACCATATTTTTCTGACGGAGGGAGCATGGCAACGCGCATTGAATTCCAGAAACACGGTGGACCAGAGGTGCTTAAAGCGGTGGAGTTTACCCCCGCCGCACCTGGCGAAAATGAAATCCAGGTTGAAAACAAAGCGATTGGCATTAACTACATCGACACCTACATTCGCGGCGGTCTCTACCCACCTCCGTCGATGCCAAGCGGGCTGGGAACGGAGGCGGCTGGCGTGGTCATCAAAGTTGGCAGCGCCGTTAAACATATCAAAGAGGGCGACCGCGTGGTGTATGCGCAGTCTGCCCTGGGGGCTTACAGCTCCGTTCATAACGTCCCGGCGGACAAAGCCGCCCTTCTGCCTAATGCCATCTCTTTTGAACAGGCTGCCGCCTCATTCCTGAAAGGACTGACCGTCTTTTACCTGCTGCGCAAAACCTATGAAATCAAACCCGACGAGCAGTTCCTGTTCCATGCCGCTGCGGGTGGCGTGGGGCTGATCGCCTGCCAGTGGGCGAAGGCGCTGGGCGCGAAGCTTATCGGCACCGTAGGCAGCGCCCAGAAAGCACAGCGTGCGCTGCAGGCCGGTGCATGGCAGGTCATCAACTACCGTGAAGAGAGCATTGCTGAACGGCTAAAAGAGATCACGCACGGTCAAAAAGTGCGGGTCGTGTATGACTCGGTGGGGAAAGATACCTGGGAAGCCTCGCTGGACTGCCTGCAGCGCCGTGGTCTGATGGTGAGCTTCGGGAATGCGTCAGGCGCGGTAACCGGCGTTAACCTGGGCATTCTGAACCAGAAGGGTTCTCTGTATGTGACACGCCCTTCCCTGCAAGGATACATCACCAACCGGGAAGAACTGATTGAGGCCAGCAACGAGTTGTTCTCGCTGATCGCCAGCGGCGTCATTAAAGTGGATGTGGCTGATGCGCAGAAATACGCGCTAACCGATGCGCAGCGCGCGCATGAGGTGCTGGAGAGCCGGGCAACGCAGGGGTCGAGCTTGTTGATTCCATGAGCCCAAAAAGAAATTGGGCTTCCCTGAGGAAGCCCTTTCTTTTTTTAGTTCGGCTGTATGTAGGGTACAGCTCGATGAATTCTTTAACGGCAGTCATAGTGACAGATTCGATAAGTAAATCCTATTCTGTTCTAAGCCCCGCTGCCGGAAAAGTTACAAGTATGTGACGAACCCCTCAATACCTTAGTAACGAAAACGGTTATTGCGCTGATAACTGGGCACTTTTGGCGCTTTAATCGCCCGAATCACCCACACCACCGCAATGGCCAGCAGTAACCACGGCAGCAGCTTGATCGTCAGGGCAAACAATCCGCCAATAAACATAACCACCGTCGCCACAACGATAGCCGCCAGAATGCCGAGCAGCGAAACGCCTGTCGCTAACAGCATGACAAAGAAGCCAATCACAAAAAGTAGTTCCAGCATGATGCTCTCCCACGAGTTCCCGAGTAATGCAGTAAGCATTACAAGATCCATGCCAAAGCTAACATCTTGTTCTTAAAGAAAAACGCCCCGCGAGAATTCGCAGGGCGTGGTGAATTTGACGACTTTTTAGCGTAACTTATCGTTTATCCGCGACCAGACGCAGCGCGTGCTCCAGCACCTCAATATCGGCTCCGGCTTTATGAGCGTTCTCGCTTAGATAGCGACGCCACTGGCGCGCCCCGGGGATCCCCTGGAACAGGCCGAGCATATGGCGGGTGATATGGCCGAGATACGTACCGTTGCTCAACTCGCGCTCAATGTACGGATACATCGCTCTCACCACCGCAACCGGATCGCTGTCTGTCCCTTCAACGCCAAAGATTTCACGATCGACCGTCGCCAGAATACCTGGATTCTGATACGCCTCACGCCCGACCATGACGCCATCCATATGCGCCAGATGCGCTTTGGCCTCTTCCAGCGACTTGATGCCGCCGTTAATCGACATCGTCAGGTGCGGGAAATCACGCTTCAGCTGGTACACGCGAGGATAGTCCAGCGGCGGAATTTCACGGTTCTCTTTCGGGCTCAGGCCAGAAAGCCAGGCTTTGCGCGCGTGAATGATAAACATCTCGCATTCACCCTTGCCGGAAACCGTATTGATAAAATCGCACAGGAATTCGTAGCTGTCCTGGTCGTCAATGCCGATACGGGTTTTAACCGTCACCGGAATGGAGACCACGTCGCGCATCGCCTTGATACAGTCCGCAACCAGCTGCGCGTTCCCCATCAGGCAGGCACCAAACATGCCGTTTTGCACGCGATCGGACGGACAGCCAACGTTC
Source organism: Lelliottia nimipressuralis (assembly GCF_004402045.1). Classification (GTDB taxonomy): domain Bacteria; phylum Pseudomonadota; class Gammaproteobacteria; order Enterobacterales; family Enterobacteriaceae; genus Enterobacter; species Enterobacter chinensis. Next base: position 63,360 of record NZ_SOMG01000002.1, read on the forward strand.
AGGTTGATCTCGTCGTAGCCGCGCGCTTCTGCCAGTTTCGCACACTGCGCGAGCGCGGCCGGATCGCTACCGCCCAACTGCAGGGCAACCGGATGCTCTTCTTCGCTATAGGCCAGGTAGTCTCCCTTCCCGTGGATGATTGCGCCCGTGGTCACCATTTCGGTGTACAGCAGCGTATGGCGGGAGAGCTGACGCAGGAAGTAGCGACAGTGTCTGTCCGTCCAGTCGAGCATTGGCGCAATGGAAAAACGGTGTGCGGGAAAAGCAGTCTGTAATTCTGACGACATGGCGAAGTTTTAAGCATCTGGTGGAAAAGGGGCGCTACTATAGCACAAAGAAAAGCCGGAGGCGCAGCGCCTCCGGTGGACTTTAGAACGTCATGCTCAGCTGAGCCCCTGCGCCCCAGGTTTCGTCTTCACCGTACAGACCCATCAGGTCAACATGAACGGTGCTAAACGGCGCGAAACCAACGCCGCCGGTAAAGACATTGCTGTCGTTACCCTTCACGTCCGCGCGATAACCCGCACGCACTGCCAGCCAGCTCAGCGGCGTAACCTCAGCACCGACGCCAACATACTGTGAGGTATCTTCGCTCTTGAAGCCTTTGGTTTCCGTCAGATCGCCATCAGCAGTCAGCGTCACCAGATCGTTATGCCAGGCGGCACCGGCGGTCACCAGTGGACGGATCTGATAGGTATCTTTATAGCTCACCACTTCCCCGGTACGCCCGTTGCGAATACGGATGTCTTTGGTATCGATATCACGCGACATCAGGTTTTGTCCGCTCACGCCGACCGTCCAGTTTTCGCCGAAATCAGCCGCAATACCGGCATCAACGTTAAAGCCCGTATCGTCTGTGCGATAGCGGCTGTCGTTCCACTTATTACTGTCGTAATCGTAGATTGAGGTGGTGTAGTTATAGACCCAGGTTTTTTGCAGTTTTGGCGTCACGCCCACGGAAACTGGAATGCCGCCAAGATCGAACTGACGAGCAACAGCAACGCCGTAGTCGGATACAATTGCCGCCCGGCCAGAAGCCGTTGAGTTGAGGTTTTTGGTGATTTGATCCGTGCCTCTTATCGCAGCGTCCAGAGCAACGCCGGCCGCTACCGCATCGCTTTTTTGTATACCGCGCAGATAATCAATGTCTTGTTGATCGATAGACGAGCTCACCCGACCATGGGCATAGCCTTTCGCCATAAAGGCCACAGAAAGCACGTCGTTAGGGATACTTACGGCAATGCCAGCCCCTGCCGTCGCGCGTGCGGTTTTGCCCTTGAGATAGTCCAGCTCATCGGCAAGATCTTTTGCTGCGCCCTGGAACTGGTTAATAGAACCCAGCGGATTAGTGATGATTTCAATCGGCGTAAGATTATCCACCACGTATTTATAGTGGTTAATTTTGTCGTTGATATTATCAATCTCATCCTGAAGATTGTCTTTATCTGTGATCTGCGCGCCGACCGAAGGCAAGATAACCGTCACATCATCGTCCGGTTTTGCCTTTGCCAGCAGCGCGGGGTTGATTAACGCCCCACTGCCATAGCTCCCGGAGGCAACGCCAGTGCCACCCATTGCGTCGCTACGTGATTCTGTCCAGGTATTGGCTGCTCCCGCCTGATTTGCCATAAACAAGGAGACAGCGATACTCACCACCGAAAATTTAAAATTTTTGTTCACAGTATGCCCGTTATAGTCTGTTATGAAATAACCCCTGTCTGTTATCACCCAAACAGGAACGAACTATTGCTGTGAATAAGTAGTAAAAGACCCGCTATTTCTATCCCTAAGTAAAACTCCCTTACGGCCTGTTATAATTTGTGACGGCCCTCAATATTTATAGAAGAGGAAATTATTTTTTCCCAGGTTTTCCATCATGCGGTCCAAAAAACTGGGGAGGATGGTCGACCCAGCGATCCTCACGCGTGGCGGCATACACGGGGTTGAGCGGGTAGTAGATGCGGTTGTGCTTCTTGTTGGCCTCGCCAACGACCAGTAACCGAACCTCTTCATCCGTATTGTTGATAAAGGTATGGCAGATACCGGTTCCGGCGGGAAACCCTACGCTGTCGCCCGGTTCAAGTTTCCACAAATAGCCATTAATCCAGGCTTCAGGGTAGCCTTCAAGCACGTAAATGAACTCTTCTTCGTCGCTTTCCGCATGGGGATAGGACGTTCTGCGTCCTGGCGGCAAACGCTCATGATGGATGCCAATGCGCCCGAGCCCAAGCTTGCGAGCGAGCGGTGCACCGATAGCAAACAGCTCATCACTGTCTGGATAGGTCGAATCATCCGCGCCTTCTACGTCGCGCCAGTGCCGAATACAGTCAGGTCTTTTCATTGTTTATTTCCCGGTTTGCGATGGGTCAGGTATAGCACAGACTGGCGGATCTCGGTGTTTTTACCAGAACATGATAAAGTGAGGGTTTTCCGTCCTATAACATCCGGGGTGCTAAATGGATAAGTCCACAAAAGAGCTGTTAGCGCAGGCCGAAAAGCTGTGCGCGCAACGCAATGTGCGCCTGACTCCGCAGCGCCTTGAAGTCTTACGTCTGATGAGCCTGCAGCAGGGCGCCATCAGTGCCTACGACCTGCTCGACCTGCTTCGCGAAAGCGAGCCGCAGGCGAAGCCACCGACGGTCTATCGCGCGCTGGATTTCCTGCTGGAACAAGGGTTCGTGCATAAAGTGGAGTCCACAAACAGCTATGTGCTGTGCCATCTGTTCGATCAGCCAACGCATACATCGGCGATGTTTATCTGCGATCGCTGTGGAGCGGTGAAAGAAGAAGGCGCGGAAGGCGTGGAAGACATTATGCATTCGCTGGCCGCTAAAATGGGCTTTGCCCTGCGTCATAACGTGATTGAAGCACACGGGCTGTGCTCAGCGTGCGTGGAAGTGGAAGCCTGTCGTCATCAGGATGCATGTCAGCACGACCACTCTATTCTCGTGAAGAAAAAGCCGCGTTAGCAGCAAAAGCAAAGGCGGCTCATGGCCGCCTCAGAGTGTACTTCCTTGTACTTCGGGTATAGCCCGGTTACCAGCGGTAGTCGTTGCGTTTTTCCCAGTCGCCCACTTCTTTTTCCGCCTGGTCTTTTGCGTAGCCGTAACGCTCCTGGATTTTACCGACAAGCTGATCGCGTTTACCTTCAATGACGGTCATATCGTCATCAGTCAGCTTACCCCACTGTTCTTTCGCTTTACCTTTGAACTGCTTCCAGTTGCCGCCGATTTCGTCTTTATTCATCATCGTGTCCTCTTAGTTAAGCGTCGGGTCGTAACGTCCGTTACGTTCTTTTCTGCTGGACGTAATGATTATTGTAGTTAAGGATTCGGCAGTTGGTTTCATATTCGGAATCTTTAACCGTCACGATATATCGTGACGCGAGGGGAACCAGGTATTGTTCCGCCAGTGGCGCCGCCAGATAAAAGCCAGCGATATCCCCCGCAGCGAGAGGAAGACGGCAAGGGCCAGCCATAAACCGTGGTTACCAAGCCACGGGAGCGTCAGCAGCGTCAGGCCAAACCCTGCCGCAGCGACAGCCATGCTGTTACGCATTTCGGCTCCGCGCGTCGCACCAATAAACATGCCGTCCAGGAGATAACACCAGACGCCGACCACCGGTAAAATCACCTGCCAGATAAGGTAATGGCTCGCCAGCTCGCGCAGTGAAGAAAGAGAGGTGAGTAACGCAACGATCTGCTGGCCAAAACAGGCGTAAACCAGACCAAACGCCAGCGCGACCAGTCCCGACTGACGGCAGGCTGCCCGCCAGACATCCTGGAGCTGCCCGCTTTCGCGCGCACCGTATGCCTGTCCAGAATGCGCTTCAACCGCATAGGCAAAGCCGTCCAGTGCGTAGGCAGTAAAGGTCAGGAGCGTCATCAATACCGCGTTGACCGCGACAATTTCTGGCCCCAGCCGGGCCCCGAAAACCGTCAGCGCGCCGAAACAGAGTTGAAGAAGCAGCGAGCGCAGCATGATGTCACGGTTGAGCGCCAGCAGCTTACGGATATTCCCACGCCATGCGGTTTTAAGCAGCGCAAGGGAGATCCCGCGCATCGCCAGAACACGCCAGACCATCCACAGACCAATAATAAAGGTCCCGTATTCTGCAATCGCAGTCGCCAGTGCCGCCCCCTGCACGTTCATGTGCAGGCCCATCACCAGCCAGATATCCAGCACAATGTTGAGAAGGTTACCCACCACCAGCAGAATCACTGGCGCACGGGCATACTGTACGCCCAGTAGCCACCCCAGCAGGACCAGGTTTGCCAGCGAGGCGGGCGCGCTGAGCCAGCGGATTTCAAGGAAACGTCGCGCCTGCTCCAGTACCGCCTCGCTGCCGCCCACGATATGGAGCGCAAGGTCAATCAGGGGAGCGCGCAGTAAAACGATTAACGCACCCGCACCAAGCGCAAGTATCAGCGGCTGCACCAGCGCGCGAGCCAGACGCAACGGATCTTTTGCACCATAAGCCTGTGCGGTAAGTCCGGTGGTACTCATGCGCAAAAAGAGCAGCAACATAAACAGGAAGCTCGTTGCCGTCGCGCCAATGGCCACGCCGCCAAGATAAACAGGGGAATCAAGATGACCAATAACAGCAGTATCGACCAGACCCAGCAAGGGCACGGTGATGTTGGAGAAAATCATCGGCAGAGCAAGACGCCACAATGCCTTATCTGATGCCGTCAGCAGTGACATGAAAAATACCGGGAGCAGGAAATGAATCAGGCTACAGCGGAGCCGTAGCCTGTCAGGAAGAGATTAGAGCCATTCACCGTTGCGAATGACCCCAACCGCCAGTCCTTCGATAGAGAAATTATGCTCACGGAGATCCACCACAATCGGGGAGAACTCATTGTTTTCAGGCAACAACTGGACGGTGTTACCCTGTTTTTTAAGACGCTTGACGGTGACTTCGTCATCGATGCGTGCGACCACAACCTGGCCATTGCGCACATCCTGCGTTTTGTGAACCGCCAGCAGATCGCCGTCAAGAATGCCGATGTCTTTCATCGACATACCGCTTACGCGCAGCAGGAAATCAGCGCTCGGTTTGAACATGGCTGGATCGACCTGGTAGTGGCCTTCAATATGCTGCTGTGCCAGTAAAGGCTCACCTGCAGCAACACGCCCCACCAGCGGAATGCCCGTCTCTTCTTCCACCAGCAGGCGGATACCGCGGGACGCGCCCGAAACAATCTCAATCACGCCCTTACGCGCCAGCGCTTTCAGGTGTTCTTCGGCAGCATTCGGAGAACGGAAGCCCAGACGCTGAGCGATTTCCGCACGCGTGGGTGGCATACCCGTCTGGCCGATATGATCCCGGATGAGATCAAACACCTCTTGCTGCCTGGTCGTTAACGCTTTCATTCCGCCCCCTGGGTGTATATACAGTTATGCTGTGAGTATATACAGTCAAAGGCGATTTTGGAACCAAAAACTGCACAAAAAACCAGGGACTTAATTATTCCTCGAGGCTCATCGGAAATGTGACCAAAGCAGCGTGACCCAGGTGATAACGGCGGTGATAATCGCCAGCAACACGGCAGCAGAGCCCATGTCTTTTGCCCGGCCAGAGAGCTCGTGGAAATCAGAACCTATACGGTCAACAACAGCCTCAATAGCGCTATTAAGAATTTCCACTATCATCACCAGAAGCACGGAGCCGATCAGAAGAACGCGTGTTATCGCATCAATATCAAGGAAACAAGCGATAATCACCGCGATGATAGCGGCGACGCCTTCCTGGCGAAAGGCGGCTTCATTGATCCACGCGGCACGGAAACCTTTCCAGGAATAGCCGGCGGCTTTGATGATTCGGGTTAACCCAGTGGTATTATTGGCCATTAAAAGAACCTTTTATTGGAAATAGCGTCAGTAACTACAGGAGCAGCGCGTTTCGCTGCCGCCTTAAGTATGACGGGTAACAACAGAAATTTTGCGCGCTTTCTGTTATCCTTGCGCCGCAATTGCATTATTAACCAGAGGCTTTACATCGTTTATGTCCGGCTGGCCACGAATTTACTACAAATTACTTAATTTACCATTAAGCATCCTGGTAAAAAGCAAGTCTATCCCAGCAGAACCCGCGCTGGAATTGGGGCTCGATACGTCACGTCCTATTATGTACGTTTTGCCTTATAACTCGAAGGCAGACTTACTGACGCTTCGCGCCCAGTGTCTGGCGCATGATTTACCTGACCCGCTTGAACCGCTGGAAGTTGACGGCACTCTGCTGCCGCGCTACGTGTTCATTCATGGTGGACCTCGCGTGTTTACCTATTACACGCCAAAAGAAGAGTCCATCAAGCTGTTCCATGACTATCTGGACCTGCACCGCAGCAATCCTGACCTGGATGTGCAGATGGTGCCGGTATCGGTGATGTTTGGTCGCCGCCCGGGTCGTGAAAAAGGTGAAGAGAATCCACCTCTGCGCATGCTTAACGGCATCCAGAAGTTCTTCGCGGTCTCCTGGCTGGGACGCGACAGCTTTGTGCGCTTCTCTCCTTCCGTTTCGCTGCGTCGAATGGCGGACGAGCATGGCACCGACAAGATCATCGCGCAAAAACTGGCGCGCGTGGCGCGTATGCACTTCGCTCGTCAGCGTCTGGCTGCCGTTGGGCCGCGTCTCCCGGCGCGTCAGGATCTGTTCAACAAGCTGTTGGCTTCCAAAGCGATTGCCCGCGCCGTTGAAGACGAAGCGCGCAGCAAGAAAATTTCACATGAGAAAGCGCAGCAGAACGCCATTGCGCTGATGGAAGAGATCGCAGCGAACTTCTCTTACGAGATGATTCGCCTTTCCGATCGTATTCTCGGCTTTACCTGGAACCGCCTCTACCAGGGCATCAATGTTCATAACGCCGAGCGTGTACGCCAGCTGGCGCATGACGGTCATGAAATTGTCTATGTTCCCTGCCACCGCAGCCACATGGACTACCTGCTTCTTTCTTATGTGCTCTATCACCAGGGGCTGGTACCGCCGCACATCGCTGCCGGTATCAACCTGAATTTCTGGCCAGCAGGTCCGATTTTCCGCCGCCTGGGCGCCTTCTTTATCCGTCGTACCTTCAAGGGCAACAAGCTCTACTCCACCGTTTTCCGCGAGTATCTGGGCGAGCTGTTCAGCCGCGGTTATTCCGTTGAGTACTTCGTCGAGGGCGGTCGTTCACGTACCGGACGTCTGCTCGATCCGAAGACCGGCACGCTGTCGATGACCATTCAGGCCATGCTGCGCGGCGGGACTCGCCCTATCACGCTGGTGCCAATCTACATTGGCTATGAGCATGTGATGGAAGTGGGTACTTACGCGAAAGAGCTGCGTGGGGCGACCAAAGAGAAAGAGAGCCTGCCGCAGATGCTGCGTGGCTTGAGTAAGTTACGCAACCTGGGCCAGGGCTACGTGAACTTTGGCGAGCCGATGCCGCTCATGACGTATCTGAACCATCACGTACCGGAGTGGCGCGAGTCCATCGATCCTATCGAAGCGATTCGTCCGGCCTGGCTGACGCCAACGGTTAACGGCATTGCGTCCGAGCTGATGGTGCGCATTAACAACGCCGGTGCGGCTAACGCCATGAACCTGTGCTGTACGGCGCTTCTGGCTTCGCGTCAGCGCTCGCTGACCCGTGAACAGCTCACAGAGCAGCTGGATTGCTATCTGGATATGATGCGCAACGTGCCGTATTCGGTTGATTCAACCGTGCCTTCTGCGACCGCCAGTGAGCTTATCGATCACGCGTTGCAGATGAACAAGTTTGAAGTCGAAAAGGACACGATCGGCGACATCATCATTCTGCCGCGTGAGCAGGCAGTGCTGATGACGTACTACCGCAACAACATCACCCATATGCTGATGCTGCCGTCGCTTATGGCGGCCATCATCACCCAGCATCGCCGCATCTCGCGTCAGGAGCTATTGCGTCACGTTGATACGCTCTATCCGATGCTGAAAGCGGAGCTGTTCCTGCGCTGGAGCAAAGATGAGCTGGCAGGCGAGCTGGATAAACTGACGGAAGAACTGCGTCGTCAGGGGCTGATCACCGTCACGGATGAAGAGCTGCACATCAATCCGTCACGCTCCCGTACCCTGCAGCTGCTGGCAGCCGGTGCGCGCGAAACGCTGCAGCGCTACGCCATTACGTTCTGGCTGCTGAGTGCAAACCCGTCGATCAACCGCGGTACGCTGGAAAAAGAGAGCCGGACGCTGGCACAGCGCCTGTCTGTTCTGCACGGCATTAACGCCCCTGAATTCTTCGACAAAGCGGTCTTCAGTTCTCTGGTTCTGACGCTGCGTGACGAAGGCTTCATCAGTGATACGGGCGATGCCGAGCCGGAAGAGACGCTGAAGGTATACCAGATGCTGGCAGAGCTGATCACCTCGGATGTGCGTTTGACGATTGAGAGCGCCACTCAGGACGAGTGACAATAAAATGCCGGGAGGTGGTTTCACCTTTCCCGGCCTGTCGTTCTGCATAATATAAAGGCCCGGTAAGCGCTAACGCTACCGGGCCTTATTTTTAAGCCTTATTAACTCACCGCATTTAGCTCAGCAGCGTAAAGGCAATCATCCCGACAATCGCACCCGTCGTGCCGAGGATGGTTTCCATCAGCGTCCAGGTTTTCAGGGTTTGTGCTTCGGTGGCGCCGGTGAATTTACCGAACAGCCAGAAGCCTGCGTCGTTAACGTGGGAGACCACAATCGAACCGCCTGCGATACAGATAGACAGCGCGGCCATCTGCGCACCAGAGTAGTTCAGCTGTTCAATCACCGGCATCACCAGACCCACGGCGGTTAAACACGCCACAGTTGCGGAACCCTGGATGATACGCACCGCCGCAGCCAGCACAAAGCAGGTTACCGCAATCGGCAGACCCATACCGGTCAGCGCTTCACCCAGAGCCGGGCCCACGCCAGAATCCACCAGTACCTGCTTGAACACGCCGCCTGCACCGATCACCAGCAGGATAATCCCCGCAGGCTGCAGCGCTGCACCGCAGATCTCCATCACCCGGTCTTTCGGCATCCCCTGACGCATCGCCAGGCCGTAAATCGCCACCAGACAGGCCACCAGGATCGCCGTGAACGGGTGACCGATGAACTCAAACCACTCGTAGGCAGAAGACCCTACCGGCACAAAGCGTGCGGCGATGGTTTTCAGACCCACGAGAACCAGCGGCAGCAGGATCAGCGACAGGCTGAAGCCGAAGGATGGCATTTTGCCTTCGCCCAGGTGCGGCTCGGTGACGTCATCCGGAATGTGCAGCTCAACGTAACGGCTGATGAAGTTGCCCCACAGCGGGCCGGCAATAATCATCCCCGGGATCGCCGCGCACAGGCCAATCAGAATCATCCAGCCAAAATCAGCGTGCATCTGGGAGGCGAGCAGCATCGGCGCGGGTCCTGGCAGCAGAAACGCTGCGGCTGCCGCCACGCCCGCAAACAGTGGAATAACCAGCTTCACGAGGTTAGTGCCGGTATGGCGCGCCATGGAGAACGCGACGCTTATCAGCAGCACAACGGCCACTTCGAAGAACAGCGGCAGCGCGCAGATCAATCCCGCCAGACCTATCGCGTAGTGCGCGCGGCTGTGGCCAAAGGATTTCAGCATTTTGACGGCAATCTGGTCGACTGCGCCCGTCTCGTGCAAAATCTTGCCAAACATCGCGCCAAGTGCGACCACAATCGCCAGGAAGCCCAGCGTGCCTCCCATCCCTTTTTCCATCGTCGCAGCGATCTTGTCGAGCGGCATCCCAGAAAAGAGACCTGCACCGATAGAAACCACCATCAAAGCAACAAAGGCGTGCATACGTGCCTTCATCACTAAAAACAGCAGCAGCAATACGGAACCCACTGCTGTCAAAACTAGCGTTAATGTACTCAAAACTTACTGCCTTTTATTAATGACCTCGATGGTGCTGGCTACAACACCTTCCAGTGACTGATCGATATCAACCACTAAGACGTCTTTCTCATCTTCACCCGGCTCCTGCAGCGCTTCGAACTGCGTCACCAGCATCTGAGTTTTGAAGAAGTGACCTTTACGCGCCTTCAGGCGGCTTTCAATCACCTCGAAGTCCCCTTTCAGGTAGATGAAAGAGAGGTTCGGATTGCCGTCACGCAGCAGGTCGCGATAGGTTTTTTTCAGCGCAGAGCAGACAATAAGGGAGACTTTGTTGGTGCGCTGCATGGCGAACGCGGCGTCATTCAGCGCCTGCAACCACGGTTTGCGGTCGTCGTCGTTCAGCGGCTCGCCGGAGGCCATTTTCATGATGTTGCTGCGCGGATGGAGGAAGTCACCATCCAGAAACGCAGCCTGGAGTTGATGCGCCACTTCGCTGGCCACGGCTGATTTCCCGCTACCGGAAACGCCCATCAGGACGTAGACGTGGTGATCATGATTAGTCGTGCTCAAAGGGTGTCCCTCAGTCAATTGTTACGGGTAACAGTTATCGGTAACATTGTCCTGCCGGGGCAAAAGAGAAGCAATATCCAAACGTGCGCGAAGTGAATAAGTGTGAGCTACTTCAAATTTGTCAGTTCAAATAGATCCACCCGGTGACAAGGTGAAACCTAAATCTAACATTTTCGGGGTAACCGTCTCGCCACGAATGCGCGCCAGCAGGCGTTCTGCGCCAATACGGCCCATACGTTCACGCGGGGTCAGGACGCTTGCCAGACGTGGCTCCATCACCTGTCCAATGTCGTGGCCGTGGAAACCGGCGATCGCCATATCATCAGGGATCTTCAGCCCCAGACGCTGACACTCAAACGCCGCGCCGACCGCAAGGTCATCGTTGGTACAGAAAATACCGTCCAGTTGCGGATACTCGCGTCGTGCCTGACGCATCAGCTCAATACCCGACGTATAGGAAGAGGATTGCTCCACCATCACGCTGTACGGGGTTAAGTTCGCGTCGAGCATTGCCTGCTCGTATCCCTTCTGTTTGATGATAGTACGTTCATCAAGACGCGCACCCAGATAGGCGATATGACGATGCCCGCGGGCGATAATTGCCGCCGTCATCTGACGCGCCGCTTCGAAGTTATCAAAGCCCACGGCGATGTCGAGGCACGGCGACTGGCTGTCCATCAGCTCCACCACCGGAATGCCGGCGACTTCAATCATTTTGAGCGTGCGGGCAGTGTGGGTACGTTCGGTTAAAATCAGGCCGTCAATGTTCCAGGAAAGCATGGACTCCAGACGTTCTTCTTCCAGTTCCGGCTTATAACCGTAGTGGGCGAGCATGGTCTGATAACCAAAAGCGTCAGTGACGCTTTCAATACCGCGCAGGACTTCGGCGAAAACCTGGTTGGTTAAGGAAGGCAGGAGGACCCCCACCGCACGGCTGGTCGCATTGGAGAGAATATCGGGTGCACGGTTGGGGATATAACCCAGTTCATCAAGGGCAGCGGCAATCTTGCCACGTAACGCCACGGAAACCTGTTCCGGGTTACGTAAAAAACGGCTGACCGTCATTTTGGTCACACCGACGCGATCGGCGACATCCTGAAGTACGGGGCGTTTCTTTTTCATCGTCCTGAGAAATCTTGAAGTGAGAGATTTTCTCAGTTTATCACGGACAAAGCCCATCCTTCCCCTGTCATAGGGAAGGATGGGCATTTATTTATGATTTATTACACCGGCGGCAGGTCAAACAGCAGAATTTCACTTTCGCTGTCGGCATGAACGGAGAGCGCCTGCTCATCCCAGATAGCCAGACCATCGGCGGTTGTCGCTTTGGTGCCGTTGATGGACACTTCACCTTTCACCACCTGGATCCACACGCGGCGGTTAGCGGCAATCTGATGCACAGACTGTTCATCTTTCGCCAGCGCCCAGCGGTACAGTTCCATATCCTGATGTACTTTCAGGGAACCGTCACGCGCATCCGGGGACAGTACCAGCTGTTTGCCCTGTTTCGCATCGAAGCGGCGCTGCTCGTAGCGTGGCGTGATACCGGTTTCTTCTGGAATGATCCAGATTTGATACAAGTGCAGTTTTTCCGTTTTGCTCGGGTTGTACTCGGAGTGACGCACCCCGGTACCCGCGCTCATAATCTGGAACTCGCCCGCCGGAACCTGCTCTTTGTTGCCCATGCTGTCCTGGTGCTCCACCGCCCCTTCCAGCACATAGGTCAGGATTTCCATGTCTTTGTGCGGGTGGGTGCCGAATCCCTGGCCTGCATCAATCACGTCGTCGTTAATGACGCGCAGTGCGGAGAAGCCCATGAAGTTCGGGTCGTAGTAGTCGGCAAACGAGAATGAATGCCATGAGTCCAGCCAGCCATGATTCGCGTGACCACGTTCGTTTGCTTTGCGTAAGTAGATCATTGTTTTCACCCTCAGTTCGTTTCGATGGAGTAAGTGTGGACGCAAACCGTCTGGGATCATAGAGGGTGAAAATTGACTCCTCTGTTCAAAAATTATGAACAAGCGCAGAGGAGCCATTTTTGCTTATTTCGCGAGGGTTACCGTGGCAGGAGAAGCCTGTTCGAAGGCCCGTTCGAGGATTTCAAGATTGGTCAGAACGTCAGATTCCTTGACGTAATTCGGCGTACCATTGGTGAGGGTCTCAAACAGCGCATCATAGACGCGACCATAGTCGCCAGTTTCCGGTTTCAGCGTTTCTTTGACCGTCACGCCCTCGTCGTTCACATACTCCAGCACGCCAACGGAATCATCCGCCGCAAATCCCGGCTCACCCGGCATGATGTTGGCCTTCAGGCTGGTCTCCTGCTGGTCAATACCGTACTTAATGAACGAACCTTTGGCGCCGTGAACGATAAATTTCGGATAGTCGATTTTCACCAGATGGCTGGTCTTGACGATGGCTTTGAGGTCGCCGTAGAACAGCTGCGCTTCAAAGGTATCGTCCGGGTTGGCTTTATTCCGCAGGCTGCGGATGTCATAAGCGACATGATCCGGGCGGCCAAACAGGGAGATGATCTGGTCCATGGTGTGCACGCCCAGCCCGTAGAAGGAACCATCCTGCGGCAGCCCGGGCTGGGTTTCAACCACCGGGCGGTAGTAGTCGAAGTGACTTTCAATTTCCACAATGTCGCCCAGCTTGCCGCTTTCAATCGCTTTTTTCGCCGTCAGGAAGCAGCTGTCAAAGCGACGGTTCTGATACGGCGTAACGGTCAGTCCTTTGCTTTTCGCCAGCGCGAACAGCGCTTTCGCTTCCGCGATAGTCGGGGTGAAGGGCTTTTCTACCAGCACGTTTTTGCCCGCTTCGAGCGCGCGTTTCGCATAGTCAAAATGGCTGTCCGCATGAGTGCAGACAATAACCAGTTTAACCTGCGGGTCGCCCAGTACCTCATCGAGATCGCTGGTGAAATGAATATGGGAATACTGCGGGTATTGCTCTTCCGGCTTCGCGCGGCGGCGGTAGATATGGGCCACATGCCAGGTATCTTTACGGTGAAGAACGTACGGAAGGTGGTAACGCGTGGTGCTTTTGCCAAATCCAATAAATGCGCAATGTAGTGTCATGGCTCAGTCCTTTTTAAGGTTACTGAGTCTAACCATAACAAAAAAAAAGCCAGCTAGAAGCTGGCTAAAGTAATACTGGAAGCAATGTGAGCAATGTCGTGCTTTCAGGTTCCCGTAGCGGTCTTCCTGAATGCAGAGCAATAATAATCATTCTCATTCGCACTTGTCCAATACTTTTTGCAAAAAATAGCGGTTGACTCAAATTTTAAAGTCATTGATGTTGGAAGGGACCTTTAACTGACTGAGGAATAAGGAATGAGTGAGATAGTGATACGCCACATCGAACCCAGCGATGCAGAAGCTTTGCGTGACATCATGTCGCATCCTGATGTGTATCACGACACGCTACAGCTCCCTCATCCCTCAATGGAAATGTGGCACGAACGCGTTGCGACAAAACCAGGCCGACGCCATCTTGTTGCCTGTCTGGAACAGCGCGTCATTGGGCATATGGCGCTGGACGTGATGGAAAACCCGCGTCGCAGCCACGTTGCCACATTCGGCATAAGCGTGGCTGCGGATATGCAGGGTCGCGGCGTAGGCCGCAGGCTCATGAGCGAAATGATTAACCTGTGCGACAACTGGTTACGCATTGAACGTATCGAACTGACGGTCTTTGCCGATAACCCAGCGGCAGTTGTACTCTATAAAAATTTTGGGTTTGAAATCGAAGGGACCGGCAGGAAATTTGCCCTGCGCAACGGCGAGTATGTGGACGCGTATTATATGGCGAGAATGAAGTAGTTATTTGCCGGGTGGCGGCTTCGCCTTACCCGGCCTACGTTCGTGCAGTTGTAGGCCCGGTAAGCGCAGCGCCACCGGGCAATATATCAATATCCCGCCGTCAAATCATCCACCGAACGCGGATCCGATGCCCCAAACAGCGCCCCGTCCGGCCCCACCATAATGCTCTGGGTGCTGCCCATCGCCTCTTTCACCGCCACCTTCTGCCCGCGCTGCTCAAGCAGTTTGATGGTATCCGGGCTAAACCCCTTCTCGACGCGCAGCTCATCCGGCAGCCACTGGTGGTGGAAACGCGGGGCATTGGTCGCTTCGGCGACGTTCATCCCAAAGTCGATACTGTTCACCACCATCTGCAGCACGGTAGTGATAATACGGCTACCGCCCGGGCTACCGGTCACCAGCCAGGTTTTACCATCTTTCACCACGATAGTGGGCGACATGGATGACAGCGGGCGTTTCTTCGGCCCTACTGCATTTGCATCGCCACCCACCAGCCCGTAGACGTTCGGCACGCCCGGCTTGGCCGAAAAGTCATCCATCTCGTTGTTAAGCAGAATGCCGCTGTTGCCCGCCACAATCCCGGTACCAAACGTGGTGTTGAGCGTGTAGGTCACCGCCACCGCGTTACCGTCTTTATCTACAACAGAGAAGTGGGTGGTCTGGTTACTTTCATACGGCGCCAGCTTGCCGGGGCGGATCTCGCTCGACGGTTTGGCCTTGTTGATGTCAATCTGATCGGCAATGGATTTGGCATACGCCTTGTTGGTCAGCGCCTGCCACGGCACCTTCACGAAGTCCGGGTCACCGAGATATTCCGACCGGTCGGCGTAGGCGCGTTTTTCCGCTTCCGCCATCACCTGCATGGCATCCGCACTGCCGAAGCCGAACTTGTGCATATCGAAGTTTTCGAGAATGTTGAGGATCTGCACGATGTGAATGCCCCCGGAAGACGGTGGCGGCATGGAGAACACTTCGTAGCCACGGTAGGTTCCGCTAATCGGCTCGCGCTCCACCGCTTTGTATTCCGCCAGATCCGCTTTGGTGATGAGTCCGCCGTTCTTTTGCATCTCTTCAGCAATCTGGTCTGCAATCGCCCCCTTGTAGAAGGCGTCCGGGCCGTGCTCCGCAATCAGCTCCAGGCTTTTGGCAAGGTTCTTCTGCACCAGCTTGTCGCCCTTCTTCAGCGGCTCGCCGTCTTTCCAGAAGATCGCTTTGCTGTTTTCATGATTCGGAATGACTTCGCTGCCGTAGGTTTTGAGATCGTCCGCCAGCGCATCGTTTACCACAAAGCCGTCGCGCGCCAGCTTGATGGCAGGCTGCACCACTTTATTCAGCGGCAGAGTGCCGTATTTTTCCAGCGCCAGAGAGAAGCCTGCGACGGTGCCCGGCGTGCCGGTCGCTAGATGCGAGGTCAGGGATTTTTTGCTGTCAGGGTTACCCTGATCGTCAAGGAACATATCGCGGGAGGCCTGAGAAGGCGCCATTTCGCGGAAGTCGATGGCGGTGGTTTTCCCGTCTTTGGTACGCAGCATCATAAAGCCGCCGCCGCCCAGGTTCCCCGCCTGCGGGTGCGTCACCGCCAGCGCGTAACCGACGGCGACCGCCGCGTCCACCGCGTTACCGCCCTCTTTGAGAATATCGACACCCACTTTGGTTGCCAGCGCATCCACCGATGCCACCATGCCATGCGTTCCACGCACGGGATGAAAAACATCTTCCTCCACGCCGTAAGAGACCGGAGGAGCCGCTGGCGGGTTGGCCGCCACGCTAAATGTGCCGCCGGCCATCAGCGCGGCGATCGCTACCCAGCGCAAAAACGTTGGTTTCATCATTATTGTTCTCCAGGTGATGGGGTCCATATTCCCCGCTTAAGCCTGGTTCACAACTCCTAAAAAATCATCGTCATGGTGAAATCAGGGTAAACTTAAGAGAGACCTCAAAAGGAGGAAATGACAATGAAACGCTTACTGATTCTTACGGCGCTGATCCCGTTTGCCGCGCTCGCACAGCCACTGAACACCATAAATAACCCGAACCAGCCGGGTTATGTTATCCCGAGCCAGCAGCGTATGCAGACCGAGATGATGAGCCAGCAGCAACAGCAGAAAGGGATGCTGAATCAGCAGTTGAAAATGCAAACCCAGATGCAGCAGCAGAGTCTGCAAAATCAGATGAACACCAACACCCAGCGCGTGCAGCAGGGACAGATACGTGAACAGCCGCTGCCCAATAAAAACGGCGGGATGTTAGGCGGCATGACGTCGTCAGGCAGCGGACAGCAGCATATGCTGCCGCCGCAGTCGAATGGCAGTATGCTTAATCCGCAGAACTAAAGTCCGGGCCGATGACGTCAATCGCATCGGTACAGATACTGTCCACGCCCCAGCGCAGCAGCTCGGCCGCGCGCTGGGGTTTGTTAACGGTGTAGACCAGAATATGCAGACCCGCGTCTTTCAGCATCCTCACCCGCGCCTCATCCAGCAGCTTGTGATTGAGATGGATAGAGACACACGCTAAGCGTGTCGTCAGCTCGCGCCAGTCCTCGCGCCACTCGTCCAGCAGCAGCCCACGCGGCAGCGCCGGCACGGCCGCCTGTGCCGCTTCCAGCGCGTCAATTTCAAACGACGACAGCAGCGGTGCCGTCATCCCTTCCCACAGCTCACGCGCGGCCAGCGCGATGACTTTGCCCGTCAGCGGCCCAGTACCGGTGGTCGGTTTGATTTCGATATTGGCCATCATGCCGTGCTGGCGACAGCGGTCCGCCACTTCCGCCAGCAGCGGCAGCGGTTCGCCTTTGAATTCGCCGCTGTACCAGCTTCCGGCGTCCACTTTCAGCAGATCGCGCCACGGCAGTTCCCCCGCCACGCCCCAGCCGTTGCTGGTGCGTTCGAGGTTATCGTCATGCAGCAGAAAGATTTCGCCGTCTTTCGACAGCTTGGCATCGAACTCGATCATCGTGTGGCCGTAGCGCGCGCCCGTGTCGATGGCCGCCAGGGTGTTCTCCGGTGCCAGTTTACCGCCGCCACGGTGGGCGACGATATGGGGATAAGGCCAGTTGCTCATACTCGTTGTCCTGTTTCACCGTCAAATAAGTGCAGGTGATTTTCCGGCAGGTGCAGCCACAGCGTACTGCCTGCTTTAGGGCGTTCCTGATGCGGCAGACGCACCACCAATTTTTGCTCGCCCCAGCGTCCGTGCGCAAGGTTATCTGCACCCAACATCTCCAGCGTGTCCATCACCAGCGGCACGCCGCCGTCCGCCTGAGAGGTTAAACCGATATGCTCCGGGCGGATACCGAGCGTCATCTTACGCCCGGCGTAGCCACGATAGTACCAGTTGATGGGCAGTGCCATCCCGCTTTCCAGTTCAAAGTGGGTGCCCGCGCTGCTGATCCGTCCTTCCAGCAGGTTCATTGCCGGGCTGCCGATAAAGCTCGCCACAAAGCGGGTGGCCGGTTTCTCGTAGACCTCCACCGGGGTGCCAATCTGCTCGGCGATGCCTTTGTTCATGACCATCACGCGCTGGGCGAGCGTCATCGCTTCGACCTGATCGTGGGTCACGTACAGGGACGTGGTTTTCAAACGGCGATGCAGCTGCTGCAGTTCAAGGCGCATCTGCACGCGCAGTTTGGCGTCGAGGTTAGAGAGCGGCTCGTCGAACAGGAACACCGCCGGATCGCGCACGATGGCGCGGCCCATCGCCACGCGCTGGCGCTGTCCGCCGGAGAGTTCGCGCGGGCGGCGCTTGAGCAGGCCGTCCAGCTCCAGAATGCGCGCCGCTTCTTTCACGCGCTCGTCGATGTGGCTTTTGCCCATTCCGCGAATTTTCAGCCCCCAGGCCATGTTCTCTTCCACGCTCATGTGCGGATAAAGCGCATAGTTCTGGAACACCATCGCGATGCCTCTGTCTTTTGGCTCCATCTCGGTGACGCGCTGGCGGTCAATCCAGATATCCCCGGACGTCACGCGCTCCAGCCCCGCCACCATGCGCAGCAGGGTGGATTTGCCACAGCCGGACGGGCCGACCATCACGATGAATTCCCCGTCCGCCACGTCGAGCGTGAGCGGCTGAATGACCTGGGTTTTGCCGTCCCAGCTTTTGGTTACTGCCTGAAGTTTTAAACCTGCCATCTTATTTCTCGCTATCGACCAGGCCACGGACAAACGCACGCTGCATGGCTAAAACAATGACTACGGGTGGGATAAGGGTGAGCAGCATCGCCGCCATCACCTGGTTCCAGAGGGTGGTGCCTTCGCCGGTGGCGATCATGCCTTTGATGCCCGCCACGGCGGTGCCGAGGTTGACGTCCTGGATAATCAACAGCGGCCACAGGTACTGGTTCCAGCCGTAGATAAAGGTGATCACAAACAGCGCCGCGAGGTTGGTTTTCGACAGCGGCAGCACAATGTCGCGGAAAAAGCGCATCGGCGAGGCGCCGTCGATGCGCGCGGCTTCAATCAGCTCGTCCGGCAGGGTCATAAAGAACTGGCGGAACAGGAAGGTAGCGGTCGCTGAGGCCATCAGCGGCAGGGTTAAGCCCGCGTAGCTGTCGAGCATCTTCAGATTGGCGATCACTTCCACCGTCGGGAAGATACGTACCTCCACCGGCAGCATCAGGGTGATGAAAATCATCCAGAAGAACAGGTTGCGCAGCGGAAAGCGGAACCAGACGATGGCGAAGGCCGAGAGCATCGACACCGTGATTTTGCCGACGGTTATGCCAAACGCCATGATGAAGCTGTTGAGCATCATCAGCCAGAACGGTGCGCTGTTGGCCCCCACGCCCTGCGTCCAGATGGTCTTCATGTTCTCAAACAGATGCCCGCCGGGGATCAGCGTCATCGGCGTATCGAACACGGCTTTGGTGTCCAGCGTGGCGGCAACAAAGGCCACGTACAGCGGGAACAGGATGACGATGATCCCTAAAATCAGCATGGTATGGCTGAAAATCGTCAGCCCGCGACGGTTCTCAATCATTGGTAGCGCACCTTACTTTCAACATAGCGGAACTGCACCACCGTCAGGATGATAACGAGGAACATCAGCACGACCGACTGCGCGGCGGAGGCGGAAAGATCCAGACCGGCGAAACCTTCGCGGTAAATTTTATAAATCAGCGTCGTGGTGGCCTGAACCGGGCCGCCCGCGGTGGCGGCGTCGATCACCGGGAAGGTGTCGAAGAAGGCGTACACGAGGTTGACCACCAGCAGGAAGAAACTCACCGGAGCGATTAGCGGCAGCGACAGCCTGAAGAAGCGACGAATGGGCCCAGCGCCGTCAATCGCCGCTGCTTCCACCAGCGAACGCGGGATGGACTGCAGCGCGGCAAAGAAGAACAGGAAGTTGTAACTGATCTGCTTCCACACCGAGGCGAACACCACCAGGAACATCGCCTGGCCGCTGTTCTGGGCGTGGTTCCAGTCGTAGCCTAGCTCTGCCAGGAAATGGGTGATCAAACCGCGGCCAGGGTTAAACAGGAAGATCCACAGCACGGCGGCGACGGCAGGGGCAACGGCGTAAGGTAGCAGCATCAGCGTTTGATACAGACGGCTGCCGCGCACCACGTAATCCACCAGCGCGGCGAAAAACAGCGAGGCGACAAGGCCACTCACGGTAACCAGGGTGCTGAATTTGATCGTCGTCCAGAAGGCGTCGAGGTAGTAGCTGTCGTGCCACAGGGCCGCGAAGTTATCCAGGCCCACAAACTGGCTGGACAGCCCGAAAGGATCGACGCTTTGTACCGAGTACCACAGCGCTTCGCCCGCAGGCCAGATAAAGAAGATAACGGTGATGACCAGCTGTGGCGCGACCAGAAGATAGGGCAGCCAGCGGGAACGGAACACCGGACGGGATGATGACATTGAGATTTGGTTCCTGAACAATGCCGGGTGGCGGCTACGCCTTACCCGGCCTACATGTGGCACGTCGTAGGCCCGGTAGGCGCAGCGCCACCGGACATTTTTTTACGATTTGGTCGACTGCTCAAAGCGACGCAGCAGCTGATTCCCGCGCTCTACCGCTGAATCCAGCGCCTGCTGTGGTGTTTTCTTACCGGTCCACACGCTTTCCAGCTCTTCATCAACGATGGTACGGATCTGCGGCATGTTGCCCAGACGCAGGCCTTTGGTGAACGGCAATGGTGGCTTGTTCAGCATTTGACGCGTCGCGATATCCGCGCCCGGGTTTTTGCTGTAGAAACCCTGCTCGCGGGTCAGGTCATACGCGGCTTTGGTGATCGGCAGGTAGCCGGTCTTCTGGTGCCATTCGGCAGCATTTTCCGGCTTCGCCAGGAAGTCGAGGAACTCGGCTACGCCTTTGTAGGTGCCCTTGTCTTTGCCCTGCATCACCCACAGGCTCGCCCCGCCGATAATCGCGTTCTGCGGCGCGCCCTTCACGTCAGCATCGTAAGGCATCATGCCCACGCCGTAGTTGAATTTGGCGTAGTGGCGGATATCGGCCAGCGAGCCGGAAGAGGCGGTGGTAATGGCGCAGTCACCGTTGTAGAACTTCTCGGTAGATTCGTCTTTACGCCCGAAGTAGCTGAAGTCGCCCTTCTTATTCAACTCTTCCAGCAGGGCGATATGCTTCACCTGCTCAGGCTTATTGAACTCCAGCACTGCATCGGTGCCGTCGAAACCGTTGTTTTTGGTCGCAACCGGCAGGCCGTGCCAGGCGCTAAAGTTCTCAATCTGGATCCAACCCTGCCAGCCGCTGGCGTAACCGCACTTCATCCCCGCCGCTTTCAGCTTCGCGGTGTACTCGGCCAGATCCTGCCAGGTTTTTGGCGGCTGCTCCGGGTCTAAACCGGCTTTTTTGAAGGCGTCTTTGTTGTAGTACAGCACCGGTGTAGAGCTGTTAAACGGCTGTGACAGCAGATGCCCGGTTTTGGAATCGGTGTAGTAACCCGCCACGGTTGGCACGAACCGGGATTCATCGAAGTTAATGCCCGCTTCTTTGAACACTTCATAGACCGGCTTGATGGCTTTGGAGGCCATCATGGTCGCAGTACCCACTTCATAAACCTGTAACAACGCAGGTGCGTTACCGGTACGGAAGGCGGCAATACCCGCGCTCAGGCTCTGCTCGTAGTTACCTTTGTACACCGGCACAATTTTGTAATCCGGATGGGTGTCGTTGAAACGCTGCGCCAGGGAGTCAACTTCTTTACCCAACTCCCCTTCCATGGAATGCCAGAACGGAATGGTGGTGACAGCCATTGCGTTCGTCGCAAAAGCCAGACCCAGTGCCAGACCCAAAGCTGTGTGTCGTAACGATGTCATTGTCATCTCTCTTATTGTGCCGGATGCGCGATATCACGCGTTTTATGCTCGCGAGGTAACATGACATGCTCGAATGACAGAAAAATAACTGTTTGTTTACAGATAAGTGACAACAAGACGTCAGGGGGATGATGGTTGTGTGAAGGGGTTGGGGTGTAGTTGGGTGCGGTCTGGTGCCCTCACCCCGACCCTCTCCCACAGGGAGAGGGAGAAAACCGATCGGTTCCCTCTCCCTGTGGGAGAGGGTTAGGGTGAGGGGGAAATGCAATTAACCGCCTAAATACGCACTCCGCACCGCCTCATTAGCCAGCAGCGCGTCTCCGGTATCGGAGAGCACCACGCGGCCGTTCTCCAGCACGTAGCCACGGTCAGCGAGCTTCAGCGCCTGGTTGGCGTTCTGCTCGACGAGGAAGATGGTCATCCCCTCTTTACGCAGCTGCTCGATGGTGTCGAAAATCTGCTGGATGATGATCGGCGCAAGACCCAGCGACGGTTCATCCAGCAGCAGCAGTCGCGGCTGGCTCATCAGCGCTCGGCCGATCGCCAGCATCTGTTGCTCACCGCCGGACATGGTGCCCGCACGCTGAATGCGGCGCTCCCACAGGCGCGGGAAGAGTTCATAGACCCACTTGATACGGGTCTGGTACTGATCGCGGTGGGCGAAGAACCCACCCATCGCCAGGTTCTCTTCCACCGTCATACGGGAGAAGACGCGACGCCCTTCCGGAACAATCGCCACCGCCTCACGCATGATTTTGGCTGTCTGCCAGTCGGTAATGTCTTTGCCATCGAACACAATCCGCCCGCTGGTGGCGCGCGGGTCGCCGCACAGGGTGCCGAGCAGCGTGGTTTTGCCCGCGCCGTTGGCCCCAATCAGGGTGACGATTTCACCCTGATTGATATGCAGGCTGACGTCGTGCAGCGCCTGGATCTTGCCGTAGTGCGCATTGACCTTGTCGAACGTTAACATCGCTTTTTCCATCTTATGCCTCACCAAGGTATGCGCGGATCACGTCCGGGTTGTTGCGGATCTCTTCCGGCGTGCCGTTCGCCAGCGGCGTGCCCTGGTTTACAACGTAGATACGGTCCGAAATGCCCATCACCAGCTTCATGTCATGCTCAATCAGCAGAATGGTGGTGTCGTGACTATCGCGCAGCTCGGCAATCAGCTCGTCCAGCTCTTTGGTCTCTTTCGGGTTAAGCCCTGCCGCCGGTTCGTCGAGCATCAGGATTTCCGGTTGCGTGACCATGCAGCGCACAATTTCAAGACGACGCTGATCGCCATACGCGAGGTTGCTCGCCTGGCGGTTAGCGTGCTGCAGCAGGCCAATTCGGTCGAGCCAGGTGGCGGCGCGATCAAGCGCTTCATCCTGCGCGCGGCGGAAGGCCGGGGTTTTAAGCAGGCCGGAGAACAGCCCGGTTTTCAGCTGCTGATGCTGTGCCACCAGCAGGTTCTCAATCACCGTCATCTCGCGGAACAGACGAACGTGCTGGAAGGTACGCACCACGCCCATGCGCGCAATCTGCTGACCCGGTAAACCTTCGAGGTGCTGGTCGCGCAGCATGATGGTGCCGCCCGTCGGCTTGTAGAAGCCGGTCAGGCAGTTGAAGACCGTGGTTTTCCCCGCGCCGTTCGGGCCAATCAGGGAGACAATCTCTTTCTTGTGCAGATCCAGTGACACGTTGTTGACCGCCAGCAGGCCGCCAAAACGCATCATCAGGCCGTTAACGGATAATAAAGGCTGACTCATGCCTGCTCTCCTTTTGCCTGGGTGCGTTTCAGCTTCAGCTGTGGACGGGTCATCGGCAGCAGGCCCTGTGGACGCCAGATCATCATCAGCACCATCAGCCCACCCAGCATCAGCATGCTGTACTCGTTAAAGTCTCGCATCAGCTCGCGGGAGACCACCAGCAGAATGGCAGCAAGGATAACGGCAAACTGCGAGCCCATCCCACCGAGCACCACAATTGCCAGCACGAAGGCGGATTCGGCAAAGGTGAACGATTCCGGGCTGACGAAGCCCTGGCGCGCGGCAAACAGCGTCCCGGCGAAACCGGCAAACGCGGCGCTGATGGTGAACGCGGTCAGCTTGATGCGGGTCGGGTTCAGGCCCAGGGAACGGCAGGCGATCTCATCTTCACGCAGCGCTTCCCACGCGCGGCCCAGCGGCATGCGCAGCAGACGGTTAATCACGAACAGGGTAATCACCACCAGCAGCAGCGCCACCAGATAGAGCCAAATCACGCGGTCGGACGGGTCATACTTGACGCCGAAGAAGTTACTGAAGGTGTCCCAGCCGCCTTCGCGGGCAGAACGGCTGAACTCCAGGCCGAAGAAGGTCGGTTTCGGGATCTGGCTGATGCCGTTCGGGCCGCCGGTCACTTCGGTGTTATTCAGCAGCAGGATACGGACGATTTCGCCAAAGCCTAAGGTCACAATCGCCAGGTAGTCACCGCGCAGGCGCAGCACCGGGAAGCCAAGCAGGAAACCGGCGGCGGCAGAGACCAGCCCCGCCAGCGGCAGACAGGTCCAGAAGCCGAGGCCGTAATAGTGGTTCAGCAGCGCAAAGGTGTAGGCACCGATGGCGTAGAAGCCGCCGTAGCCCAGCACCAGCAGGCCAGAGAGCCCTACGACCACGTTCAGACCGAGACCGAGAATCACGTAGATCATGGTCAGGGTGGCGATATCTACGGTTCCACGCGACACCACAAACGGCCACGCCACGGCAGCCACCAGCAGCGCCACGAGGAACAGCTTTTGCTTAACGGTAGAACCGTCGATTGCCGGCAGCACGAATTTCGGCCCGGAGACGTTTTTCAGCGTCTTCTGGAACAGTGGACGCAGCAGCTGGAAAAGGAACACCACGGCGGTACCGATAAACACCCACTGCCAGCGGATGTCGGGGGCGGTATCTACTACCAGCTTAGTGCCGTCCAGACCTAACTGGACGCCCATAAAGACGCCCGCCAGCACGAAGAACATGGCGGCAGAGAGCAGCGCCATTGCAAAATGCATCGGTTTCATACTTTTTCTACCTCCGGACGGCCCAGAATACCGGTAGGCATCACCAGCAGAACCAGAATCAGCAGGGCAAACGACACCACATCTTTATATTCCGTGCTCAGGTACGCCGAGGAAAGCGCTTCCG
The DNA here is from genome assembly GCF_004402045.1 of Lelliottia nimipressuralis. Taxonomy (GTDB): domain Bacteria; phylum Pseudomonadota; class Gammaproteobacteria; order Enterobacterales; family Enterobacteriaceae; genus Enterobacter; species Enterobacter chinensis. The sequence continues at coordinate 88,031 of NZ_SOMG01000002.1, forward strand.
CCACGCCCAGGATCAGGCCACCGATCATTGCGCCCGGAATACTGCCGATACCGCCCAGCACCGCCGCGGTGAAGGCTTTCATCCCAGCCATAAAGCCAATGTATGGGTTGATCACGCCGTAGAACTGGCCGAGCAGGACACCCGCCACCGCCGCCATCGCTGCGCCAATCACGAAGGTCAGGGCAATCACGCGGTCGGTGTTGATGCCGAGCAGGCTAGCCATCTTCAGATCTTCCGCGCAGGCGCGGCAGGCGCGTCCCATACGGGAGTAGCGGATGAAAATGGTCAGGGCGAGCATCGCAATAAAGGTCACCACCCAGATAACCAGCTGCATGGTGGTGATAGACGCAGAGAAGTTTTCGCTGGCCCCCACAATCCACTGGCCGTTAAACAGGCTTGGCAGCGCCACGTCGCGCGAACCTTCGGTCAGGCTGACGTAGTTTTGCAGGAAGATAGACATACCGATGGCGGAGATCAGCGCAATCAGACGCTTGGAGCTGCGCACCGGCCGGTAAGCCACGCGCTCTATGCTCCAGCCGTAGGCGCTGGCAATCACAATCGCGCCGACAAACCCGGCGGCGACCAGCAGCCAGCTGCTGTCGATGCCCATCATCATCAGCGCGGCAATAATCATAAAGGAGACATAGCTACCGATCATGTACACCTCGCCGTGGGCGAAGTTGATCATGCCGATAATGCCGTAAACCATCGTGTAGCCGATGGCGATCAGTGCATAGGTGCTTCCCAGCGTGACGCCGTTAAACATCTGCTGCAGGAAATAGAGAAACTGCTCGGACATATGCAAACCTTTTTATACCCGCCCGTCAGTCCGGGCGGTGGGATAATTATTTGGCGGCCGAGGACGAACCGTCGGCGTGCCACTTAAAGACACCAAACTCAAATCCCTTCAGATCGCCTTTCTCATCCCAGTTCAGCGGCCCAATCACGGTGTTCGCCCCGTGTGCTTTTAAATCTTTCACCAGATCCAGCGGTTCTTTACTGCCGGAGCGATCCAGCGCGGTGGCCAGAGACTGTACGGCCGCGTAGGTGATCCAGACGTACGGACCACTCGGATCTTTCTTCTGCGCCTTGAGCGCATCCACGATAGCCTTGTTGGCCGGATCCTGGTCATAGCGTTTTGGCATCGTCACCAGCATGCCTTCGGCAGAATCACCCGCAATGTTAGACAGGGAGGCATTGCCCACGCCCTCTGGCCCCATAAACTGGGTTTTCAGACCGGTCGCGCGCGCCTGGCGCAGCATCTGACCCATTTCCGGATAGTAGCCACCGTAATAAACGAAGTCGATGTTCTCTTTTTGCAGACGGGCGATCAGCGCGGAGAAGTCTTTCTCCCCGGCGGTAATGCCGTCGAAGAAGACGATGTTCGCGCCGCCTTTTTTCAGGCCATCCTGCACGGAACGCGCCAGACCTTCGCCGTACTGCTGTTTGTCATGAATAATGGCAATGCGCTGCGGCTTGACAGTTTCGAGGATGTATTTCGCCGCGGTTGGCCCCTGGGAGGAGTCCAGACCGGCGGTACGCATAATGTGCTGGTAGCCGCGCTGGGTCAGCTCAGGGTTAGTTGCACCTGGGGTGATCATCAGAATGCCTTCGTCTTCGTAGATATCAGACGCGGGCTGGGTGGAGGATGAGCACAGATGGCCGATCACATACTGGATGCCATCGTTGACGATTTTGTTGGCGACCGCGACGGCCTGTTTAGGATCGCAGGCGTCGTCATATTCCACGCCCACCAGCTTGTCGCCTTTGATGCCACCTTTAGCATTGATGTCTTTGATGGCCTGGCGCGCGCCGTTGAACTCCATGTCGCCCCACTGGGCAACAGGGCCGGACATCGCACCCACAACCGCAACTTTAATGTCCTCCGCCATAGCGGCATGCGAGATCGACAGTGCGACCATCCCCGCGATTAATGTCTTCGCGTTCCTTTTCATCTCTGAATCCCCATTCGTGATGTCGTGTTTATATTTTGTTTTATTATGGTTAAAAAGCATTCTGTACTTTTAATGAACAACGCTATTTTTACCAGTGCCTTTAATGGTTTAGCGCAGTTTTTTATCAAAAACCAGACTAAAATCTCTATTTTTCAGGCGATTAAGCAAAGATAATATTCTGAAATCAGGCAGAGATAAACAAATAAAAGCGCAGTTTGCAGCATAAAATAACGGTACAATGCGCCGAATAAATCACTGCCGATCAGGTTAAAATTCTGCTTATTTTTCGATCCATGTGTTTTCAAACTGCCCATTGCGTTGCCAAAAAACTAATCACCTGGCGAATGACAATAAAAAGAGGAAGCCGCTGAGTGAATAAATTGAGTACACTGCCCTTACTCAATTTGATTTGGACATGTAGCTAATGAAACTGACTATCGTGCGTCTGGTGACCTTTAGCGACCAGGATCATATCGACCTGGGCAAAATCTGGCCGGAATATTCCCCTTCGTCGCTACGCGTCGATGAGACCCACCGCATTTATGCCGCGCGTTTTAACGAGCGCCTGCTGGCTGCGGTTCGTGTGACCCTGAGCGGTACAGAAGGGGCGCTGGACTCACTGCGCGTACGTGACGTCACCCGTCGTCGTGGCGTGGGCCAGTATTTAATTGAAGAAGTGATCCGCGAAAACCCGAGCGTAACCTCCTGGTGGATGGCTGACGTGGGCGTGGAAGACCGCGGCGTAATGGCAGCGTTTATGCAGGCGTTAGGGTTTACGGCGCAGGAGAGTGGGTGGGAGAAGCGCCAGGGCTGATGTGTGCGGCCTGATGCCCTCACCCTTGCCCTCTGAGAAAACATTAAAAAAGGCAACTTACGTTGCCTTTTTGCTTTTATTTGGCGTCTGTCGCCGTGCCGTTAGCATGCCAGTCAAACACGCCGAACTCGAAGCCCTTCAGATCGCCCTTCGCGTCCCAGGAGAGTGGCCCCATTACGGTCTCGACGGTATTCGCTTTCAGCCAGGTGGCAATCTCAGCCGGATCGGCTGACTGGTTCAGACCCGCCTGCAGAGACTGCAGTGCCGCGTAGGTGGTCCAGACGAACGCGCCGCTTGGATCCTGTTTCTTCGCCTTGATGGCATCAACGACAGGTTTGTTCGCAGGCACCTGGTCGTAGTTCTTCGGCTTGGTCACCAGCAGACCTTCCGCAGACTCACCCGCGATGTTAGACAGGGAAACGTTCGCCACGCCTTCTGGTCCCATGAACTGGGTTTTCAGACCGGCAGCACGCGCCTGACGCAGGATTTGGCCCATTTCCGGGTGATAACCGCCGTAGTAAACGAAGTCAATATTCTCTTTCTTCAGACGCGCAACCAGCGTGGAGAAGTCTTTCTCACCAGCGGTGATCCCGTCGAAGAACACGATATCAGCTTTCGCTTTCTTGAGGTTGTCCTGCACCGAACGCGCCAGGCCTTCACCGTACTGCTGCTTGTCGTGAACGATGGCAATGCGCTTCGGCTTCACTTTTTCAACGATGTATTTCGCCGCGGTTGGACCCTGGTCAGAGTCCAGACCGGTGGTGCGCAGCGTCAGCTTATAGCCGCGCGCGGTCAGCTCCGGGGCAGTCGCTGCCGGGGTGATCATCAGAATACCTTCTTCTTCGTAGATGTCAGACGCGGGCTGAGTTGAGGAAGAGCACAGGTGACCGATAACGTATTTGATCCCGTCGTTCACCACTTTGTTCGCGACCGCGACCGCTTGTTTCGGGTCACAGGCATCATCATATTTTACGATCTGCAGTTTTTCGCCTTTGATACCGCCCTTAGCATTAATGTCTGCAACCGCCTGTTCTGCGCCGGTAAACTCCTGGTCACCGTACTGCGCTACCGGACCGGACATTGCGCCAACAACAGCCACTTTGATGTCTGCCTGAGCCATGGTGCTGAATGCCAACGCGATACATCCTGCCAGTAACGCTTTACCCTTCATGTTCATCCTGAGATTCCCCATTATTATGGTTATTACGATTGTTGTGATGTTGTTGTGTAGCGCTTTATTTCAGTTATAGGTATACCACTCGCGCTTTTTCAGCATACTCTGCTAAAACATACCCCATTTTTATGATTTTGGAATAGCAAATTTGAAATGAATATATGATAAGCCCGGCAGGAATTTCGCCGGGCTTCTGGCTTTAACGTGTCAGCGACGCGGAGATAATGTCCAGCGCCTGGCGGAACTGCGCTTCGGGGATAGTCAACGGATACAGGAAACGAATAACGTTGCCGTAGACGCCACAGCTCAGCAGCAGCAGACCTTCCTGCAATGCGCGATCCTGTACCTGGCGGGTAAATTCCGGAGAAGGATGCCCCGTCTGCGGGTCGTTAAACTCCACCGCCACCATGGAGCCCTGCGCGCGAATATCAGCGATATACGGGCAGTGTTCCTTCGCTTTGTTCAGCACTTCCACCAGGTGATGCCCAAGGTGCGCCGAGCGCGTGCAGAGATCTTCTTCATCAATCACGTCCAGCACGGCATGCGCCGCCGCAATCGCCAGCGGGTTCCCCGCATAGGTACCGCCCAGCCCGCCTGGTGCAGGGGCATCCATCACCTCAGCACGGCCCGACACCGCAGAGAGCGGCATTCCGCCCGCCAGGCTTTTCGCCATGGTGATCAAATCGGGCTTCACGCAGTGGTGTTCCATCGAGAACAGCTTGCCGGTACGGGCGAAACCGCTTTGCACCTCGTCGGCAATCAGCAAAATACCGTGGGTGTCGCACAGGGCGCGCAGCGCCTGCATAAAATCAGCAGGGGCGATGTTAAACCCGCCCTCGCCCTGAACCGGTTCGAGAATAATTGCCGCGACCTGGTCGGGTGCAATATCCGCTTTAAAGATGCGCTCCAGGCTCTTTAGCGCTTCCGCCGTGCTGACGCCATGCAGTTCATTCGGATACTGGGCGTGATACACCGAACCGGGGAAGGGGCCGAAGCCAAGCTTGTAGGGAGCGACTTTGCCGGTCAGCGCCATGGTCATAAAAGTGCGACCATGGAACGCGCCGCCGAAGGTGATAAGGCCTGGACGTTTGGTAAAGGCGCGGGCAATTTTTACGGCGTTTTCGACCGCTTCTGCGCCCGTAGAGAAGAACGCCGTTTTCGCCGGGCCGTCAATTGGCACGCGTGCGTTGAGGCGTTCAGCAAGCGACACATAGCCTTCGTACGGCACAATCTGGTAGGCCGTATGGGTAAAGGCGTGGAGTTGTTTTTCGATAGCGGAAATGATTTTTGGATGGCGATGGCCGGTATTCAGCACCGCGATCCCCGCGGCGAAGTCGATGTACTCATTGCCCTCGACGTCCCACACCGTGGCGTTTTCGGCTTTATCAGCATAGAAGTTACACATCACGCCGATGCCGCGCGGCGTCGCCTGTAAACGCCGGTCGTGCAGTTCGTTATTTTTCACCCTGTCCCCCTGAGAAATTCACCTGCTTAGCGCATCTGTAAGTGTTTGCCAGGGGGAGGGAATTCGCCAGAGCGGGAGATAAAAAAACAAAAACCCCCGAATTTGCATTCGAGGGTTATCGGGGACTTCGCGGAAATTACGCTTCGATAGCGGCGCGAAGTTTTTTCATGGCGTTCTTTTCAAGCTGACGGACGCGTTCCGCAGAAACGCCGTAGCGGTCGGCCAGCTCCTGCAGCGTGGACTTGTTATCTTCGTCCAGCCAGCGGGCACGGATGATGTCCTGGCTACGTTCGTCGAGGCCTTCCATCGCAAAGGTCAGCTTGTTCGCCGCCTGGTCTTCCCAGTTATCTTCTTCAATGCCGTCAGCAAAGTTAGAAGTCTTATCCTGCAGGTACAGGACCGGGGCCATCGGCTGGCTGTCGGATGCGTCGTCGTCGGAAGACATGTCAAAGGTCATGTCCTGCGCGGCCATGCGGGATTCCATCTCACGAACGTCTTTGCTGGATACACCCAGCTCGCGCGCCACCATTTCGACTTCATCCTGATTGAACCAGCCCAGACGCTGCTTGGTTTTACGCAGGTTGAAGAACAGTTTGCGTTGCGCTTTTGTCGTGGCAACTTTCACAATACGCCAGTTACGCAGCACGTATTCATGAATTTCTGCTTTGATCCAGTGCACGGCGAAAGAGACCAGTCGCACACCCACTTCCGGGTTAAAGCGACGTACAGCCTTCATCAGGCCGATGTTACCTTCCTGAATCAAGTCCGCCTGCGGCAGGCCGTAGCCCGAGTAGTTACGAGCAACGTGAACAACAAAGCGCAGGTGAGACAGGATCAGCGTCTTAGCTGCTTCCAGATCGCCCTGGTAATGCAGCTTTTCAGCAAGCTCCTTTTCTTCCTCGGCCGTCAACATCGGCCAGGTGTTCGCAGCCCGGATGTAAGACTCCAGGTTACCAACAGGGGCTAAAGCTAAAGTTTGCATTTCTTTGGTCATTCATTCCTCTCAATGTTTCTTCTGGTCCAGGCTGTCCCCGTCAGGCAACAACCATGCCAAAGCGTTTGAGCAACGAGATTAGCATTCACTCTTTTATCAGACAGTGATTTTATCCACAAGTTCCAGGTGCAACGGTGAATAAATTACGCACAAATTGTGACATGGAGATGATAACAGGGGAAGAGACAACAGGGACGCTTTCCCTGCAGAGCGAACATCTCGGTGCAGGGAAAGATTATATCACGCTTTTATTAGTCGGGAGTAAAGTGACGTAAATGTTGAACGGTTGCCAGCCAGGCTGCCACCCACCCAATCATTGAGCAAACCAGCAGCAGTAACAGGCACTCATCGAACCCTAAGCCGCTGATATCAAACTTCGTTCCGAAAACCTGCGCCACTTCAGTTACAGCCGACGAAAGCCGCATCACCAAAATTTCTGACAATATCAGTGAAAGAAATGCGCCGGAAAAACCGAGCAGTGCACCGCCGTAGAGGAACGGTCGAAGGATGAATCCATCCGTCGCACCAATCAGTTTCTGCACGTTGATGGTATCGCGACGGGCGAAGATGCTCAGGCGCACGCTGTTACCGATGACCAGGAACACCGCCGCCACCATCAGCACGCCAATCATCGCCGCAACGCGTCCGACCAGCCCGGTCAGCGCGGCAAGACGTGCGAACCAGCTGTCATCCATGCGCACTTCATCAATGCCTTTAATGCGTGTAATGCGATCGCGCAGGGTGTTAAGCGAATCGGTCCCCTGGAAATCCAGTTTCGGGATCACCACCGCCACCGCGGGCAGCGGGTTCTCTTCGAGCATATCCAGCGCACCGCCAAAGCCTGACCAGTTACGGAACTCGCCCAGCGCGTCTTCACGTGAGAGATAATTGACCTTCTCCACGCCCTGCTCGGCCTGAATTTGCCCGACCACCTGCGCCGCGGCGTTATCGTCGAGCGCTTTATCCAGATAGACCGTGATCTGCGGGGACGGATAATACTGCGAGGCCGCCTGGTTGACGTTTTTATAGACCATATAGCAGACGCTTGGCAGCGTGAGGGAGATGGCGATCACCATCACCGTCAGGAACGTCGCCAGCGGTTTGCTTTTCAGGTCCTGCAGGGCACCGTGGAACGCGTAGCGCACCTGCTCGTTAAACACGTTGGTTTTACGGGAGGCCGGCTTTGGCGCGGCCTTCTGGCGCTTCGGCGCATTACGATTGCCGTCACCACCGCCCTGCGGCTTACGGAAACGGTCAAACCGGTTCCCGAACTGCCGAATCTGGTTTATTGCATCACGCTTATTCACCGAGGCCTCCGTGCAAATGACCGTCGCTCAGGGTCAGCATGCGGTACGAACGACGGGAAATGAGCCCGATGTCGTGCGTCGCCATCAATACGGTGACCCCCACGCGGTTAAATTCCTCAAACAGACGCAAAATGCCTTCTGACAGGGCATCGTCCAGGTTACCGGTAGGTTCATCCGCCAGCAATACCGCCGGCTTGTTCACCACCGCACGGGCAATGCCCACGCGCTGCTGTTCACCGCCGGAGAGCTGGATCGGGAAGTTCTTCGCTTTGTCCAGCAGCCCGACCTTATCCAGCGCCGCAGAGACGCGACGGCGGATATCATCATAGCTGGCACCGGCAATAATCAGCGGAATGGCCACGTTATCGAAAACGGTGCGATCCATCAGCAGGTGGTGGTCCTGGAAAATCATGCCGATCTGACGACGCAGGAACGGCACTTCGCGGTTTTTCAGGCGACTGATCTCATGACCACCGAAAAAGATTTTCCCGGCGCTTGGCCGCTCAATCCCACAGATAAGCTTGAGCAGGGTACTTTTCCCTGCGCCGGAATGGCCGGTCAGGAATGCCATCTCGCCCGGCTGCAGGTGAAATGTCACCCCCTGCAGCGCTTGTCTCCCACCGAGATAGGCCTTGCTGACGTGTTCAAAGCGAATCATTGTTAGTCCTCTCGGGCAAATAATGCCTCAATAAAGTCGTCCGCTTTAAACGGACGTAAATCCTCAATACGCTCGCCCACACCGATGTAACGGATAGGAATGCCGAACTGGTCGGCCACGGAGAAGATCACCCCGCCTTTCGCGGTGCCGTCCAGTTTGGTCAGCGCGATCCCCGTCAGTCCTACCGCTTCATTGAACAGCTTCGCCTGGCTGATGGCGTTCTGTCCGGTGCTGGCATCGATAGTCAGCATAATTTCATGCGGCGCGTCTTCGTCCAGCTTCTTCATGACGCGAACGATTTTCTTCAGCTCTTCCATCAGGTGCGATTTGTTCTGCAAACGCCCTGCGGTATCGGCAATCAGCACGTCCACGTTGCGCGCCTTCGCGGCCTGGATGGCGTCGAAGATTACGGACGCGGAATCCGCACCGGTATGCTGGGCAATCACCGGAATGTTATTGCGCTGGCCCCAAACCTGAAGCTGCTCAACCGCCGCCGCACGGAAGGTATCGCCCGCCGCCAGCATCACCGATTTGCCCTGCTGCTCGAACTGACGCGCCAGCTTGCCGATGGTGGTGGTTTTACCCACGCCGTTCACGCCAACCATCAGAATAACAAATGGCGTTTTGCCTTCAATATTAAGCGGTTCGTCAACTTTTGCGAGAATTTCGCCCATCTCGTCTTTCAGCAGGCCGTACAACGCCTCGGCGTCGCGCAGCTGCTTGCGGCTCGCCCCTTCGGTCAGGTTGGCGATGATCTTACGGGTGGTTTCCACCCCAACGTCCGCAATCAGCAGCTGCTCTTCCAGCTCTTCAAACAGATCGTCATCGATCTTTTTGCCGCGGAACAGACTGATAAATCCGGAACCTAAGTTTTCTTTGGTTTTGAGCAGGCTGCGCTTCAGGCGGGCGAAGAAACCTTCTTTGGTCGGTTTTTCCTGTTCCTGAACAATCTCTTCTTCGGTCTGCTCTGGCTCTTCCACCGGCACGACGATAACCGCTTCTTCAGCGGCTTCCGCCGCCAGCGCCTGGGCTTCCAGCTCTTCGTCGGTCAGCTCGGGTTCGTTTTCTGTCTCTTCTTCTACCGCCTCAACAATTTCAACGGTTTCCGCTTCGGCCTGCCACTCTTCGGCTGCAACCTCTTCAGCCTTCACCTCTTCCGGCAGCGGCAGCTCTTCATGTTCAATAACGGCCTGCGGCGCTTCGGGGATCTCTTCAACCACAACCGGTTCGGGCTTCTCGCTCTCCTGAACCTGTTCAGTGAACTCAACCACCTCTTCAGCGAAAGATTCAATCTCTTCTTTGCTGTGCGCCGTTTCTTCCGCTTCGACAACCGCGGCGGTTTCTACAGGCGTTTCAGGCTGCGACTGCTCTTCAACGGCTTGTTGCTCTTCGGTTTTCTGTTCTGTTTCTTGCTCTTTTTCACCGAAGCCCAGCCAGGAAAAGAAGCCACGTTTTTTTTGTTTTGCCATCTGCGACTACACTCCTCGCGGCGCTATATACATGGAAGCTAAAAAAATGATGAAATAGTCTAACACTTTACTAAATTGACATCACCGCCCGCAATCGCAGGCCAATTGTTAACAGAGCTTTCCTGAGATGAAGAAACCCAACCGCGCCCCGGCCGGTCAAATTCGTATTATCGGCGGTCAGTGGCGAGGCCGGAAATTACCGGTGCCGGACAGCCCCGGTTTGCGCCCCACCACCGACCGCGTGCGCGAAACGCTGTTTAACTGGCTGGCCCCGTCAATGGTAGACGCCCACTGCCTCGACTGCTTCGCCGGAAGCGGCGCTCTCGGGCTGGAAGCGCTGTCGCGCTATGCCGCCAGCGCCACGCTGCTGGAGATGGAGCGCGGCGTTGCGCAGACCTTGCAGCAAAATCTGGCGACGCTGAAAGCGAACAACGCGAAAGTGGTGAACACCAACACGCTGAGTTTTCTTGCACAGAAGGGCACGCCGCATAACGTGGTGTTTGTTGACCCGCCGTTCCGCAAGGGGCTTCTGGAAGAGACGCTATCCCTGCTGGAGCAAAATGGCTGGCTGGCGGATGACGCATTAATTTACGTTGAAAGTGAAGTGGAAAACGGTCTACCGCCAGTTCCCGCTCACTGGGATCTGCACCGTGAAAAAGTCGCAGGTCAGGTCGCTTATCGTCTGTATCACCGTCAGGCTCAAGGAGAATCCGATGCCGGTACTGATTAATCTAGGACGTTTGTTGATGCTGGGCGTCTGGGCGTTTTTAATTCTCAACCTCGTGCACCCGTTCCCGCGCCCGATGAATATTTTTGTTAACGTCGCGCTGATTTTCACGTCGTTCATGCACGCCCTGCAGATGGTGATGCTGAAAAACGGTCTGCCAAAAGACGGCCCGCAGATGACGGGCTGGCAGCAGCTTCGCGTCTTTATTTTCGGCGTGTTTGAACTGCTGGTGTGGATGAAGAAGTTTAAGGCGCAGGTGAAGAAATAAGCAGCCTGATGCCCTCACCCTAACCCTCTCCCACAGGGAGAGGGGATCGATCGCGCATTATTCCGCCCTGAACCCCTCAAACCGCGACCCTTTGTAACTCAGCGTCCCTTTCTCCCCCACCGTCAGCTGATGGTACTGCTGCGCCTCCAGGCGGAAGGTCATCTCCAGGCCGCCCGTTTCCGGCTTAAAGCTCGCTTCATAGCGCATAGCAGTACCCGCAGGCGTAACCTGCTGTTGCCGCGAACGGCGGTCGTTCAGGGCTTTCTCGCGCTTATTGCTCACGATGACGCGCTTTTGCATCAGCGGCGCGGCGTCGTTATCCGCCTTCTCGCGGCGCTGCTGCACGAAACGGAACGAAGCGGCAATAACGATAATCGCCACCACGATAATGAAAAACAGCGGCATCTTGCTCATTCTAAAATCCCATAAGATTATGCGGAAATCAGGATACCTTGCCTTCCCCGCCATTGCCAAACGCCCGCCCGCGTCACTACACTGGATCAGAAACTGATTATTCAGACTTAACAGATACAGGGAGTTAATATGCTTTGGTCATTTATCGCTGTCTGTTTTTCCGCATGGCTTTATGTCGATGCGTCGTACCGTGGTCCCACCTGGCAGCGCTGGCTGTTTAAACCCGTCACGCTGTTGCTGCTCCTGCTGCTTGCCTGGCAAGCGCCTATGTTTAACGCCGTAAGCTATCTGGTCCTCGCCGGGCTGTGCGCATCTCTGATTGGCGATGCCCTGACTCTACTACCGCGCCAGCGTCTGCTGTATGCCGTAGGGGCATTTTTCCTGTCGCATCTGCTGTATACGATCTACTTCGCCAGCCAGATGACGCTTTCGTTCTTCTGGCCGCTGCCGCTGGTCCTGCTGGTGATTGGCGCCCTGCTGATTGCGGTGATCTGGTCACGTCTGGAAGAGATGCGGTTGCCGGTCTGCACGTTTATTGCCATGACGCTGGTGATGGTCTGGCTGGCAGGTGAACTGTGGTTCTTCCGGCCAACGGCCCCGGCGATGTCCGCATTCTTCGGTGCAGCGCTGCTGTTGATCGGGAATATCGTGTGGCTGGGTAGCCACTATCGCCGCCGTTTCCGGGCGGATAACGCAATTGCCGCTGCCTGTTACTTCGCCGGGCACTTCCTGATTGTGCGTTCGCTGTATATCTAAATAACGCTTGACTCTGGAGTCGACTCCAGAGTGTATGCTGCGGTTAATGAGAAAATTATCATTGCCGGAGACTGCCATGTCGACTCCAGAAACACCAAAAAAAGTTCCTCAATTCTCGGCACTTAAGCTCAGTCCGGTTCCGTCGAAAGACGACTGCTGCTGCGAAGGCGCGTGCGAAACACAAACTCAACCGCTTCCTGAAAGCGGCAACCGCTACAGCTGGGTGGTCAACGGTATGGACTGCGCGGCCTGCGCCCGTAAAGTTGAAAATGCGGTAAAACAGGTGCCGGGCGTCAGTCACGTTCAGGTGCTGTTCGCCACCGAAAAGCTGCTGGTCAGCGCCGATAACGACGTCAGCAAACAGGTGGAAGCCGCGGTGAGCAAGGCGGGCTATAGCCTGCGTAGCGAAACCGCGCCTGCGGAAAAAACGTCATCCCTGCAAGAAAATCTGCCGCTTATCACCCTCATCATCATGATGGCCCTGAGCTGGGGGCTGGAACAGATTAACCACCCGTTCGGCAATCTGGCGTTTATCGCCACCACCCTGGTCGGGCTGTTCCCGATTGCCCGTCAGGCGCTGCGCCTGATGAAAAGCGGCAGCTGGTTCGCCATCGAAACGCTGATGAGCGTGGCCGCCATCGGCGCGCTGTTTATTGGCGCAACGGCAGAAGCGGCGATGGTGCTGCTGCTGTTCTTAATCGGTGAACGCCTTGAGGGCTGGGCTGCCAGCCGCGCACGTAAAGGGGTCAGCGCGTTAATGGCCCTGAAACCTGAAACCGCCACGCGCGTGTTAAACGGCACGCGTGAAACGGTCGCCATCAGTACGCTGCGCCCAGGCGATGTGATTGAAGTGGCCGCAGGGGGGCGACTGCCTGCGGACGGTGAGTTGCTCACCGCCACGGCAAGCTTCGACGAAAGCGCCCTCACCGGGGAGTCCATTCCGGTGGAACGCGCAGTGGGCGAAAAAGTACCTGCAGGTGCCACCAGCGTCGACCGTCTGGTGCAGCTTAAGGTTCTGTCCGAACCGGGCGACAGCGCCATTGACCGTATCCTGAAGCTGATTGAAGAGGCCGAAGAACGCCGCGCGCCGGTTGAACGCTTTATCGACCGCTTCAGCCGGATCTACACGCCCGCCATTATGCTGGTTGCTCTGCTGGTTACCGTCGTGCCGCCGCTGTTCTTCGGCGCGCCGTGGGAGGGCTGGATTTATAAAGGGCTGACGCTGCTGCTGATTGGCTGCCCGTGCGCGCTGGTCATCTCCACCCCGGCGGCCATTACGTCCGGGCTGGCGGCAGCGGCACGTCGCGGCGCGCTGATTAAGGGCGGCGCGGCGCTGGAGCAGCTGAGCCAGGTCCAGCACATCGCCTTCGATAAAACCGGCACGTTGACCGTCGGCAAGCCGCAGGTGACCGGCGTTTATTCGCAGGATATCAGTGAAAACGAACTGCTGACGCTGGCCGCCGCCGTCGAACAGGGGTCAACCCACCCGCTGGCGCAGGCGATTGTGCGTGAAGCGCAGGCGCGCGGGCTGAACATCCCCGCGGCAACCGCCCAGCGGGCGCTGGTCGGGTCGGGTATTGAGGCCACCGTAGGCGGTAAAAAGGTACTGATTGTCGCGGCGGGTCACGCCACTGCCCCACAGGTAGAGGCATTAGAGAAGGCCGGACAGACGGTCGTTGCCGTCATGCAGGACGGCGTCGCGAAAGGGATGCTGGCGCTGCGCGATACCCTGCGTGACGATGCAAAAGAGGCCGTGGCGGCGCTGCATCAGCTGGGGATTCAGGGTGTGATTTTAACCGGGGATAACCCTCGCGCGGCGGCGGCCATTGCCGGTGAACTGGGGCTCGAGTTTAAAGCCGGATTGTTGCCTGCCGACAAGGTCACCGCGGTCACGGAATTGAACAAGCACGCCCCGCTGGCGATGGTTGGTGACGGCATTAACGATGCGCCAGCGATGAAGGCGTCCACCATTGGCATTGCGATGGGCAGCGGTACCGACGTAGCGCTGGAGACCGCCGACGCGGCATTGACGCATAACCGTCTGACCGGGCTAGCGCAGACCATCGCACTTGCGCGCGCGACGCGGGCCAATATCCGGCAGAACATCGGCATCGCGCTGGGGCTAAAGGGGATTTTCCTGGTGACCACGCTGCTGGGCATGACCGGGCTGTGGCTGGCGGTGCTGGCGGATACCGGGGCAACGGTGCTGGTCACGGCGAACGCGCTCCGGCTGCTGCGTCGCCGGTAAAAAAAGCCCGGTGGCGCTAACGCTTACCGGGCCTACATGTCCTGCTAACGCGTAGGTCGTGTAAGGCGAAGCCGCCACCCGACTTTTTTATAAGAAATAGCTCATCGCCAGGCCTAAAAACAGTACCAAACCGACGTAGTTATTGTTCATAAACGCTTTAAAACAGGCGTCACGTTCACGCTTAGCGATCAGCTTCTGCTGATAAGCAAACAGCAGCCCCGCCACCAGCACTGACCAGTAAAACTCCCAGTTCAGCCCGTTCAGGCGACCGATCGCGACCATCAAGGCCAGTACAGCGACCTGCAGAATACCGATAATCAGCTTGTCCTGACGGCCAAAGAGGATGGCGGTTGATTTGATGCCAATCTTCAGGTCGTCGTCGCGGTCAACCATCGCGTACTGGGTATCGTAGGCCACGGCCCAGAGAATGTTCGCCAGGAACATCAGCCAGCAGCTGAGCGGTAACGACTCGCTGACCGCGGCAAACGCCATCGGAATCGACCAGCCAAACGCCGCGCCCAGCACGACCTGCGGCAGGTGGGTGTAGCGCTTCATAAATGGATAAACCCAGGCCAGTGCCAGCGCCGCCACGGAAAGCAGAATGGTCATGGTGTTCAGGGTTAACACCAGCAGGAAGGAGAGCAGCACCAGAACGATGAACAGCACGCGGGCTTCTTTCCCGGTCACCTGCCCGCTGGGCAACGGACGACCGGCGGTACGTTTTACATGACCGTCGAATTTGCGGTCGGCATAGTCATTGACTACGCAGCCCGCCGCACGCATCAGCCAGACGCCGGCAACGAACACGCCGAGGATCCACAGCGGCGGCACGCCCGGCGTGGCGACCCACAGCGCCCATAAGGTCGGCCACAGCAACAGTAGCGCGCCAATAGGTTTATCGGTGCGCATTAAGCGGTGATAAGCCAACAGCTTACTCTGCGTCAGGCTCCACTCCATTTTTTCTTCCTCTTAGTACAACGGCGATGCCGGTAAAAAAAGCTCCGTCAGAATTAACGGTTTACCGCTCAGGCGAAGGCGGGAACGACGCCCCCACAGTTCGGCATCACGACCAATTTCAATAAAATCTCGGGTAAGCTCAGACGAGGTGAAGAGGTAACGCCCCAGCGGCGTTTTCCCCAGACGCTGCAGCGCCAGCTCTGGCCCGGAAAGGGTGGACTCGGGCACCACCGTCCGACCGGCAAGCCACGGCTCACCGTCAGCACAGAGTAAAATTTCACGCAGCCAGTAGCGTGGCTCCTGCGGCAGCAGCGGCAGCTCGCTGGCGATCTCATCGCCGGAGACAAACCCTTCCTGAATCAGGGTCACCGTGACCGTTTTACCCTGTTGCTCAAAACGTTTCGTCATGGAATCTTCCAGCAACAGCCAGTCAAGCTGCTGCGGATCAAGCGCAGGTATTTGGTCGAAATAGCGCAGCGCACGCAGTTGCGTTAGCGCGGGGTGTGACATGCCAGACTCTCCGATACATAACGTACTGGCATTGTATCGCAGAAACGCGGATTGAGGGGGGCCAAACGTTATTTAACGATCGCTATTGCAACAGGGGCGCAACAACCAGGCCGGGACGAAAAAAAGTGCGCCCACTCAGGCGCACCAAACGACTAACAAATCAGCACTGTGGGGAAACGGTTACCCCTTGCCTTTTACACTGCTGATAAAGGTGGAACGGGCAGTGGTTGAACCTAAACGTTCGGCTTCATCAAGCAGTTTCAGCGCTTTATCGACATCGCCGCGCTTCACCGCCTGCTTAATGGCGTTGTTGAAGTACTCTTCGGTGTCATTCAGTACCGGCTCAGCTTTCTTCGCCGGGGCTGGCGCTGCGGTCGCTACCGGTGCGGCTGCCGTGGCAACTGGCGCGGCATAGGCAGGTGCAGCGGTATTCCCCACGGTCACCGGGCCTGGGCCAGACGAGCCAAACAGTGGGCCAACGAGTACGCTGGAGGCGCTGTTGGTGGAGACTTTCAGTTTGATCAGGCCATCAGTGGTGTGGCGGGCAATCGGGTCCGGGATATCTGGTGCGGCATTACCTACGCCTTTGGCATAGGCCTTCGCAGGGTCAAGCAGCGTTGTGGTTTGCTGCAAATCTTTTTCAGTTGTGAAGACGAGTACATAAATTTTCTGCTGACCCAGCGCAGGCGTCAGTCGCATCACCCCTTCCAGGCGGTCTGCACTCATGACGCCCGGTGCCTGATAGGTGAAATATTCACTCGGGAAGAATGCTGAAGGCGTCATGTTCTGATCAAGAATAAGCACGTTTGGCGCAAAGACGCTGGTCTGCTTATTAACTTCACTGGTGAGCGTCAACGTCAGTTCCCCAATATTTGCAGGCACGCTGTATGCAACCACGGGACCACTGATACCCGGGACATTAAGCGGCTGCCCGCCCGTCGACAGCTGGGTCGTTTGGGCTTTAGATTGATCGACAGGCGTCCAGACCAGCTGTTGCAACGCAGCTGACGGAATGGCTGGCGCGGATGTTGTGTTTTGCGGAACGAAATTCACATTAGCGAGCGTTACGGCAGGCGCGCTGGCCAGCAGCCCTGCGGATAAACAAAGGGCAAGGAGAGTTTTGTTCATTTTCATTGTTATCACCTCAAAATGCACAGGTCAGCGGTAGCCAGGCAATAGCGCGCCTTCCCAAGGATTGAGGGGCTTTCGCCCCTCAGTTTGGTCATTACGTCAGATTAAGACGGATTACCACCAGATTTCCATCTGGGCGCCGAATGACCACTCATCGTTGTCACCACGGCTGTAGGTTGTGGCTTTGGTATCGCTTTTTGCAATGCCGTTGTCATAACCCCATTTCTCATCCCACTTCGCATAAGTTGCGAAGACACGGATCGCTGGACGGGACCAGATGCTGTTACCAGCCTGCCATTGCTGTGCAAGGGTAATTTTGTACTGATTGTTGGTATCGTCGGTTTTCTGCGACTTAACGTTGTCGTAGCCAACTTCCAGCAAGGTGCTCATGATTGGCGTCCATTTATACATTGGGCGCACACCCACGGTGTACCAGGTCGTACCGTTGTTGTCGTCACGATCGATATCCTGATACATGCCGACGTACATCAGATCCCAGCTGTCACCCAGAGAGATCGCACCGTGGTCGAGAATACGAACCAGGGAGCCATTGTTGTTAATATTGTTGTCTACAACACCAATTTCAGTGTCTTTGTTATAGTCTTTGCCGGTGAAGGAACCCTGCGGAATACCTTTGCCCTGAGTGGTCATTGCATCGGTAGCGTACTGAACGACAAACTTGTTGTAGCCTTTCAGCATGCTCTGGGTATGTTCAGCAGTGAACATCCAGCCATCTTTAGATGCGCCGTCAGCGAAGCTGTAACCGTCAGTTTTGTTAGCACGACCATAGTCAGCACCCAGTTCCAGCGTACCGCCCGGGTTGATTTCCATCTGCGCTAAACGCACATCGAAGACGTCGTTAGCGGTATCTTTGAAGTTATGATAGATATCGTTGCTGGTGAAGATGTAAGAGCCGCCAGCTTCCTGAGAACGGGTCGCGGCCAGAGACAGTTTACCGAAGCCCAGGTCGATGTTTTCAATACCCGCACCAGGACCAGAGATATCCCAGTAGTAGAAGTCGATCATGTGGACGTCATGACGCTGATAGAAGCGCTTACCGGCCCAGATAGTCGAACCAGGCAACCACTCAATCAGGTTTTTACCCTGCACGTTGGCTTCTCGGAACGCCGGGTCAGTGGCTTCCCAGTCGTTCTGCTGCGCCACGGAGTACGCTACGTTGGTGTCGAAGTAGAAGCTTTTATCGCCTTCTTTCCACACTTCCTGGCCGAGTTTCAATTCCGCATAGGTTTCACATTCGTTACCCAGACGGTATTTACTTTGAGCACCGGTTGCCTGGAAACATTGTTGTTCGCCGCCACTACCTGTCCAGCCGATACCGGAACGAGCATAACCATGGAAATCCACGGCCAGTGCCTGAGCGGACATTACGCCCGCTGCGACGGCAACTGCCAGAGGAAGTTTGCGCAGAGTAATCATCATTCTATCTCCTGAGATCATTGCTTTTCTTTGAACACTTCACCTGTCGGTTTCGTGTCTTCTTTTGGGATTGCTTAAACGCCTGGCTCTTTGTGCAACCGACGACATGCAGTGCCATCCTCACGGAACAGATGGCAACGCTCTGGCGGCAAGCCGATAGCGAATGTGGCACCCTCTTCTACCAACACCACGTCATTCTGGCGGTAGACCAGGTTCTGACGGATGGCGGGGATCTGGATATGAATCTGTGTTTCGTGACCGAGCTGTTCGACGACCTGAACGTCACCTTCCAGGGTCACATCGGCGATGTGGCTCGGGAGTAAATGTTCAGGACGAATACCCAGGGACATGTTTGCCCCGACCTGTACGTTGGCGCTGTCGACCGGCAGCCAGACCTGCTGACGGTTTGGCAGTTCCACCTGTACCTGTTCAATGGCTGTCGCGGTCACTTTGACGGGCAAGAAGTTCATCTTTGGCGAGCCAATAAAGCCCGCAACAAAGCGGTCTGCCGGGTAGTGATACAGCTCCAGCGGTTTACCCACCTGCGCCACGCGACCGGCATCCAGCACCACAATTTTGTCCGCCAGGGTCATCGCTTCGACCTGATCGTGGGTGACGTAAATCATCGTGCGGCCAAGGCGTTTGTGCAGACGGGAGATTTCAATGCGCATCTGGACGCGCAGGGCGGCATCCAGGTTAGAGAGAGGTTCATCGAGCAGGAACACGCGCGGCTCGGCGACAAGGGTACGACCAATCGCCACACGCTGACGCTGACCACCGGAAAGCGCTTTCGGTTTGCGCTCCAGCAGGTGCGCCAGCTGTAACACTTCCGCCACCTGCGTGACGCGCTGGTTAATGACCTCTTTTTTCGCGCCGGCCAGCTTCAGGCCAAAGGACATGTTCTCGGCAACGGAAAGATGGGGATAGAGTGCATAAGACTGGAACACCATACCGACGCCGCGTTCGGCAGGTGGGATGTCATTCATTCGGGTATCACCAATAAACAAATCGCCGCTGGTGATGGTTTCAAGACCGGCAATCATACGCAGCAGAGTAGATTTACCACAGCCTGATGGGCCAACAAACACCACGAATTCACCTTCGTTGATGTCCAGATTGATGTCTTTCGACACCACAACGTCACCCCAGGCTTTCGTTACATTACGCAGCTGTACGCTCGCCATGCCCTTCTCCCTTCGTTACAACCTGTCACCGACAGAAACATTCAAGATAAGTTCACTATGGGGTATCCATAACTTTCCTGAATCCTCCACCCCCCGGCTTTTTTATGGGGGAGGAGGCGGGAGGATGAGAGAGCAGGCTCTGCGACCGTCGCTGGCGGGCTGAGGCGAAATTCGTGAAGCGGCCTGCAAAATTCGGTGCGTTTTTGTGTGCGCCAGCACTCATAACTTAAATTTATGCAACAGAGATCACACAAACCGGGGGTGGGGCGTAGGGGTTGGGAGGATGGAAAGAGGATGTCAAATAAGGAGACTGAGTCACGTTGAACCACTGAAGTCATACCACGAGACATCACCAAAAAGGATGGCAGATATGAATATCAAGACTGGCGCACGCGTTTTCGCATTGTCCGCCCTTGCAGCAATGATGATTTCCGCACCGGCGCTCGCCAAAATTGAAGAAGGCAAGCTGGTTATCTGGATTAACGGCGATAAAGGCTATAACGGCCTGGCCGAAGTGGGCAAAAAATTCGAGAAAGACACCGGTATCAAAGTTACCGTAGAACACCCGGACAAACTGGAAGAGAAATTCCCGCAGGTTGCAGCAACCGGCGACGGCCCGGACATTATCTTCTGGGCGCATGACCGTTTCGGCGGTTACGCGCAGTCTGGTCTGCTGGCTGAAGTCACCCCAGACAAAGCCTTCCAGGACAAACTGTTCCCGTTCACCTGGGACGCCGTTCGCTATAACGGCAAACTGATTGCTTACCCAATCGCGGTTGAAGCCCTGTCTCTGATTTACAACAAAGACCTGGTACCAAACCCGCCGAAGACCTGGGAAGAGATCCCAAAACTGGATAAAGACCTGAAGGCGAAAGGTAAATCTGCGCTGATGTTCAACCTGCAGGAACCGTACTTCACCTGGCCGCTGATTGCTGCCGACGGCGGTTACGCGTTCAAGTTTGAAAACGGCAAATATGACGTGAAAGACGTGGGCGTAGATAACGCTGGCGCGAAAGCAGGCCTGACCTTCCTGGTTGACCTCATCAAGAACAAACACATGAACGCGGATACCGACTACTCCATCGCGGAAGCGGCGTTCAACAAAGGCGAAACTGCGATGACCATCAACGGTCCGTGGGCCTGGACTAACATCGACAAGAGCAAAATCAACTACGGCGTCACGCTGCTGCCAACCTTCAAAGGCAAGCCGTCTAAACCGTTTGTTGGCGTGCTGAGCGCAGGTATCAATGCCGCCAGCCCGAACAAAGAGCTGGCAAAAGAGTTCCTGGAAAACTACCTGCTGACCGATCAGGGTCTGGATGAAGTGAACAAGGACAAACCGCTGGGTGCCGTTGCGCTGAAATCCTTCCAGGATCATCTGGCGAAAGACCCACGTATCGCGGCAACCATGGATAACGCCCAGAAAGGCGAAATCATGCCGAACATCCCACAGATGGCCGCGTTCTGGTACGCCACGCGTACAGCCGTCATCAACGCTGCAAGCGGTCGTCAGACTGTCGATGCCGCGCTGAAAGATGCGCAGGGTCGTATTACTAAGTAAGCAGAAAAACGGCGGGTGGCGCTTGCGCTTACCCGCCCTACGACTACGGCACGATCCGTAGGTCAGGTAAGCACAGCGCCACCTGACGATAAGTTTTCACCGTTGTAGAGGAATAACCCCATGGATGTCATTAAAAAGAAACGCTGGTGGCAAAGCGACGCGCTGAAATGGTCAGTGATTGGTCTGCTCTGTCTGCTGGTGGCTTACCTTGTTGTTTTAATGTACGTACAAGGGGAATATCTGTTCGCCATCATGACGCTGATTTTAAGCTCTGCTGGCCTGTATATTTTCGCCAACCGTAAAGCCTATGCCTGGCGTTATGTTTATCCAGGCGTCGCCGGGATGGGGCTGTTTGTTCTTTTCCCGCTGATTTGTACTATCGCCATTGCGTTTACCAACTACAGCAGCACAAACCAGCTTGCGCAGGAACGTGCCCAGCAGGTCCTGCTGGACCGCTCTTACCAGGCCGGCAAGACCTTTAACTTCGGCCTGTATCCTGCCGGTAACGAGTGGAAGTTAGCGCTTACTGACGAAGCAAGCAGCAAATATTATGTCTCCGACGCGTTCAAATTTGGCGGCGAACAGAAGCTGGCCTTAAAAGAGGCCGCAGCGCTGCCGGAAGGTGAACGTGCCAACCTGCGCGTCATTACCCAGAACCGTCAGGCGCTGACACAGCTCACCGCCGTGCTGCCAGACGAAAGCAAAGTGACCATGAGCTCGCTGCGCCAGTTCTCCGGCACACAGCCGCTGTACACGCTAGCGGATGATGGCACGCTGACCAACAACCAGAGCGGCGTGAAATATCGCCCGAACAACGACATTGGTTTCTATCAGTCCATTACTGCCGATGGCAAATGGGGTGATGACAAACTCAGCCCGGGTTATACCGTGACCATCGGCTGGGACAACTTTACCCGCGTCTTTACCGATGAAGGTATCCAGAAACCGTTCTTCGCCATCTTCGTCTGGACGGTGGTCTTCTCGGTCCTGACGGTGATCCTGACCGTTGCCGTGGGCATGGTGCTGGCCTGCCTCGTGCAGTGGGAATCTCTCAAAGGCAAAGCGATTTACCGCGTGCTGCTGATCCTGCCGTATGCCGTACCGTCGTTTATCTCGATTCTGATTTTCAAAGGGCTGTTTAACCAGAGCTTCGGTGAAATCAACATGATGCTGAGCGCGCTGTTCGGCATCAAACCGGCCTGGTTCAGCGACCCCACGACCGCCCGCTCGATGATTATCATCGTGAATACCTGGCTGGGTTATCCGTACATGATGATCCTGTGCATGGGGCTGCTGAAAGCCATCCCGGATGACCTGTATGAAGCCTCGGCGATGGACGGCGCGGGTCCGTTCCAGAACTTCTTCAAGATTACGCTCCCGCTGCTCATCAAGCCGCTGACGCCGCTGATGATTGCCAGCTTTGCCTTTAACTTTAATAACTTCGTGCTGATTCAGCTGTTGACCAACGGTGGCCCGGATCGTCTCGGCACCACCACGCCGGCAGGCTATACCGACCTGCTCGTGAGCTACACCTACCGCATCGCCTTCGAAGGCGGCGGCGGTCAGGACTTCGGTCTGGCGGCGGCCATTGCGACCCTGATCTTCCTGCTGGTTGGCGCTCTGGCGATTGTGAACCTGAAAGCCACACGTATGAAATTCGACTAAGGAGGGCACAGAATATGTCTATGGTCCAACCCAAATCTCAAAAGCTGCGCCTCTTCGCGACGCACTTAGGCCTGCTGATGTTTATCGCGGCCATCATGTTCCCGCTGCTGATGGTTATCGCCATCTCCCTGCGTGCGGGTAACTTTGCGACCGGAAGCCTGATCCCGGATGAAATCTCCTGGGAGCACTGGAAGCTCGCGCTGGGCTTCAGCGTGGAACACGCGGACGGCCGCGTGACGCCGCCGCCGTTCCCGGTCCTGTTGTGGCTGTGGAACTCGGTGAAAATCGCTGGCATTACCGCCATTGGTATCGTGGCGCTCTCTACCACCTGTGCCTACGCCTTCGCCCGTATGCGTTTCCCGGGCAAAGCCACGCTGCTGAAAAGCATGCTGATTTTCCAGATGTTCCCGGCAGTGCTGTCGCTGGTGGCGTTGTATGCCTTGTTTGACCGTCTGGGTCAGTATGTGCCGTTTATCGGTCTCAACACCCACGGTGGCGTGATCTTCGCCTATCTTGGCGGTATCGCACTGCATGTGTGGACCATTAAAGGTTATTTCGAAACTATCGACGGCTCGCTGGAAGAAGCGGCTGCTCTGGATGGTGCCACCCCGTGGCAGGCGTTCCGTCTGGTGCTGCTGCCGCTGTCGGTGCCGATTCTGGCGGTGGTGTTTATCCTGTCGTTTATCGCCGCCATCACCGAAGTGCCGGTCGCGTCCCTGTTACTGCGTGACGTGAACAGCTACACCCTTGCCGTGGGTATGCAGCAATACCTCAACCCGCAAAACTACCTGTGGGGCGACTTTGCCGCGGCGGCCGTACTTTCTGCCATTCCGATTACCGTGGTGTTCCTGCTGGCGCAGCGCTGGCTGGTCAACGGCCTGACGGCGGGCGGGGTGAAAGGTTAAGTTTCATTTTGTTATGCCACTGCAACCCTCAACTTTAGACGTATTGTATTGACCCAACTTGTGACTGTTGTTAGGCGCTCTTCGGAGCGCCATTTTTTTATTCTCGCTTCAGCCGCTTCGAATTACACAGCCAGAGGGTGATCACCAGCAGCAGGATCGCCGCGGAGTAGATCAGCACATCAAGGGGAGATTTATGATCGACGATGATCAGCCGCACTATCGCGGTGATCCCAATGTAGACAAAATAACGTAGCGGGAAGTGAAAGCCTGACTGAAAATACTTCACAATCAGGGCGATAAATTCAAAGTAGAGAAAGTAGACCACCAGTCCTTCCACCAGCGCATATTTGCTGGTTTGCTCGGGGGCGAACAGCACATCCGCCAGATGCACCGTCTCTTTACCCAAAAAGACGACCAGTATCAGGCCAAGGCTCAGCAGACCGAGGTTCAGCACGGTCTGGAGGATTGTTGAGATAAACTCAACGCGCGGACGAGTCAGGGATGTCATACAGCACCTCATTCTCCAGGGCGAGGTTCCTGTATAACGCAAAAATGTGACGGGGATCTATATTTTTTGTTTATGTTTGGCGCATTCGCCCGGTGGCGCTGCGCTTACCGGGCCTACAAAAACCGTAGGCCGGGCAAACGCAGTGCCGCCCGGCGTGAAGCATTAGCGGAAGTTAATGTTCTTATCGCTGGTCATATCATACAGCTGGAACTTACGACCCAGCAGCTGGCCGCCGTCACGCGTCAGCGGCGTCCAGCCAATAGCCGCGCGGCTGCGGGTTGGGCCTGATGAGAAGAGATCCAGCGGAATTGACACATAGACCCCTTTGGTGAAGTCCCCTTCTCCGTACTCGTCCGGCGAGACGTTGGTGATCGTCGCATAGCCGCCTACCACCACGCCGCTGTCGAAGTGTTTAGAGATGTCCAGCGTGCCGCCCTTATCACCCGCCAGATACTGGCCGACGCTGGCTTTCACCAGCACGTCAGGTGCGAACGACGGTGTCCAGTAGGCGGTCAGATGGCCCGTTTTGACGCTGTAGTCGGTGAACTTCATCATGTCCTGCGCGCTGCGCCAGTCACGCTGCTTGACGTAGTTGGCATCAATACCAAACGCCCAGTTGCTGTCTACCGGACGATAAAGCACTTCTGCCCCGGCGCCGCCGTACATGGTTTCCAGATACCCGCCGTACACCTGGCCGTAGAAACCGTTGCCGAAGTACTGGAAGTAGTTGGCCTGCAGGTTATTCACATAGGCATTGTTCTGCACATATTCACGCACGCGGGTACGCACGCGCGGCAGCTTTGAGTCGTTCGGCGGGTTGGTGTAGTTGAACTTGTCGTAGTTGTTGGCGATGTTGCCAAACAGGCTACCGGTGGTCAGCAGGTGGTCGGTGAGCCACAGATCCGCCGTCGCCATCACGCCCAGCTGATACATGTAGAAGTTTTCAGGCCCGCCGACGGACTGGTTCAGCACCGGGTCGATATGGAAATCAAAGCGTGATTTATCGATATACCAGCCCTGTTCAGTGGTGTCCGGCACCACGGGCTCAACGCGTTTTTGCACCAGCTCAGTTTCATGCCCAAGCGGTTCGCCTTCCAGATGGCGCTTGAGGCTGGCGACGTCCGTTTCCGTCGTCACCTGCGGCAGGTTAAGACGGTTCTCCGTCACGCGGATCGTGCGGATCCCATCCGGGAGATCGTTCATGATGATCCGGTTGGCGCGCTCGATCCCTTCCCGCGAGTCGCGGTATTTTACCTGCTCGCCGGTAACGTACAGCGTATCGCCTTTCACCTGAATTTTCGGATCGGCCAGGCCGGCGTTGTATTTCAGCAGCGTCAGCTGGTTAGCCACCACGGAGTGCTGCAGAATCGCATCCTGCGGCTCCGGCTGATAGGCAGGTCGCGCGTTATCATTGTAGTGCGGCCGCATGTCGTTGAAGTTGGTACGCAGCGTGAAGCCGAACATCACCGTATTGCCGCGCTCGTAGCTGAGGTTAACGTCGGCCCAGTCAGTGACGCGGTAAATGGCGCCGACGTTAAACTTGCTTTTCTGCTCAATCTTCCCGGCGAAGTCCTGCGAGTAGTCATTCCCTTCGTACTCCAGCTTCAGGCGCAATGGCTGCCAGGGCGTCTGATATTCAATACCGCCAAACAGCGACGCCGGACCGTGGAACATCTGGTCGCCGTTGATGGAACCCGCTTTCTGATAGCTATTATCGCGGTAGCAGTATTTATCGCTGTAGGAGCAAAACGGGTTTTTTACGTTACCGCTGGTGCCCAGATAACCCCATCCCAGGCCGAGCGAGAAGTCGAATGGCCCCCAGGCTTTACTGGCCACGACGTATTCCGCATCAAACAGACCGGTACCGCCGATATCTTTGGCACCCACGGACACCTGCGGCATCCAGTAGCTCTCTTCCCACAGCCGCAGTTTGACGTCGAAGGCTTTATCTTTGTAGGTCTGATCGCCGGAGAAGGCATCGACGCTGCTGTATCGTTTGGTACGCACATCGGTATAGCGCAGCGTGGTTTCGAGCCACGGGAACAGCTGCACCGACGCCGAGTAGTAGCGGTACTGATCGTTATCGCGGTAGTTAAGGCTAATTTCCCCTTCACGCGCCATCCGCGCGGTAGGCGTTTGCAGTAAACCGACGCCGCCGAAGTCTGACTGAGACGGGCCAATGGGTGCCGGATACGTTTCTGCATGGCAGGCGGCACTCACGCAGAGCGCCAGCATGCTGTAGAGATAGATTCTTTTCATTATTCCGGTATCCGCTGAATCAGGGAGTGAAGGATATCGGCGTTAAGCCCGTCATACGCCTTCGTCCAGAAATGGTCGGCAAAACCGACAAAAATGATGCTGCCAGGCATGGGTTCGATATGGCGCTTGTTCCAGTAAGCCACTGGCGCTTTTTGTGTGTGCCCGTCAGGGTAAACGACCCAGGCGTAGCTGTTATCCGCTCCGCTCAGCAGGCTTTGCTCATCGAGATAGCTCGCCACATCGCGGCCTGGCGTAAAGGGCTTTTTACCCGGGCTACTGATAAGCCCGAAGACGGTAATGGTGGAAGGCTTTACGGGTAGCCAGAGCGTGTAATCTCCCTGCAGAACCGGGTTACCGTTCTCCGACACGCGCACGTCATCCGGATCGAGATTGACCAACAGTCGCCCAGCGATCTTCAGAGCCTGAAGCTGCTGGCGAACGCTGTTAATGGCCGCCGCATCGTCGCCATCTTCCTGCTCCGCTAACCCCGTCAGCCTGGCGAGGAGCGCCTTCTGCTGTTGTTCCGCTTCAGCGGTCTTCTGGCGTTCAGCGATCAGCGCGCCTGGCCACCAGCTGTTTGCCAGCCGCGGCTGACCGACGAGATCGATAAGATGCCCGGCGTTGGTCAACGTTTTGGGCTGCGCGCTGTCCTGGGTATAGACCTTCACCGTCCCGGCAGACCATGCGAGCGGCGTGGCAAAGCTTGCGATCAGTGCAACGCGAATAAGTATTTTCATGATTTCGCGGCCTTGATCAGCGTGGTTTTAACCGGGAAGAATCCGGCACCGAGATACTGCTGAGACTGGCGGATCTGCCCGTCTTCATCGATCCAGAAGCGGTTATGCCAGGTGGCCTGATCAGTGGCAACTTCTTCATCCAGCACGCGAACATGGGTTTCGTCGCTGCCCACGCTGACGCTGTCCGTGCCGTCCCAGCGGAAGGTAGAGCGTGCCGTGGCGTAACGCACCTGCTTATGTTCGGTCCAGCCCATCGTGCGCGTCCAGCTTGCGCCGTCGGTAATCTGATTCGGTTTGATCAGCGGGTCGGCAGCGAGGTTATTCACCTCCAGCAGGTTGTCGCCGCCCAGCAGGGTTTTTACGATACGACCGTGCTGCGTCACAATGGTGGCCTGATCCTGCGTCACCCATTTCTGCTGCCCGTTTTCATCGAAAGCGAGCACCACAAACAGTTGCGGGCCATCGTTAAGCTGCATGTACTGACTGGCATACGGCATGTTTTGCAGTTCGTCATCGGTCAGATGCACGCCCGGCGTACCGAACATGCTGTCCCACAGTGAGTTTCCCAGCCCTTTGGTGGTGGCCGAGCACGCCTGCAAAAGCAGGCAAATCAGGATGATCCCAGGTCGCTTCACGACTCTTCTCCGCATTATTGCCGGGTGGCGCTGCGCTTACCCGGCCTACAGGTCCCGAAGGCTACTGAAAAGCCAGAATAACCACACCGAAGTGTGGTTATGATTAAAACACCCGCTATTACTGGGTGCTGGTTGTCGTGGTGGTCGTGGTTCCGGTATTGGAGCCATCACCGCCACCGGTTGCCGCCAGCGCGACACCCACGGCTGAACTTACGGTGCTGGCGCTGGCTGCGGTAGAACTTCCCGCAGACGCAGACGTCGCAGCCGAACCTGCCGCTTCCCCGACCTGAACCGGAGCAGCATAAACAGATGTCGCCGCAAGCGCAGATATGGCAAAAATGCCATACAGTACTTTCTTCATAAGAATTTCCCTTCATTTAATGAATGGAGATTTGCCCAAAAAGAATTTCAGGCGGATTCGAGTATACACAACTCCTGCCGCGGGTTTGCCGTAAGGGGAAATAGGAAAGGGGTTTTCAGACTAATGGATAAAATTGAAATATAAGAAGAATTAAAGAAATATAAAAAACAATAAAATCAGCAAGATATAATTAATTAAGGGTCGTGGTGTTATCCGTATATTCCTAAAGTAAACCGCAGTAATTAACGGGTTAACGGCTTTTTTCAGATAAAACTCAGTAAAGGAATTAGAGCTAAATAACAGACATCAGGAATTATCTGATAAAAAAATGCCGGCATTTCGCCGGCACGTTTTCATGACGTTTTAATTACGCGCGCCATGCTTTATAGCGGTTGATCAAACCATTTGTCGAGCTGTCATGGCTGGCAATCGCCTTATCGTCACCCAGCTCTGGCAGGATACGGTTTGCCAGCTGTTTGCCAAGCTCAACGCCCCACTGGTCAAAGGTGAAGATATTCAGGATTGCGCCCTGGGTGAAGATCTTGTGCTCGTACAGGGCAATCAGCGCACCCAGGCTGAACGGCGTGATTTCGCGCAGCAGGATGGAGTTGGTTGGACGGTTGCCTTCGAACACTTTGAACGGGACAACGTGGTCCAGCGTGGCTGGATCTTTACCCTGGTCACGGTATTCCTGCTCAACCACCTCGCGGGATTTACCAAACGCCAGCGCTTCGGTCTGAGCGAAGAAGTTCGACAGCAGCTTCGGATGGTGGTCGGACAGCGGGTTATGGGTGATAGCCGGGGCGATGAAATCGCACGGTACCATTTTGGTGCCCTGGTGGATCAGCTGGTAAAACGCGTGCTGACCGTTAGTGCCTGGCTCGCCCCAGATGATTGGACCGGTCTGGTAATCCACCGCGTTGCCGTTACGGTCAACGTATTTACCGTTGGATTCCATGTTGCCCTGCTGGAAGTAGGCCGCAAAGCGGTGCATGTACTGATCGTACGGCAGGATGGCTTCAGTTTCAGCACCGAAGAAGTTGTTGTACCAGATGCCGATCAGCGCCAGCAGTACCGGCAGGTTTTTCTCAGGCGCGGTCGTGGAGAAGTGTTTATCCATCGCGTGCGCGCCAGAGAGCAGCTCAACAAAGTTGTCGAAGCCGACGGACAGGATGATGGACAGGCCGATCGCGGACCACAGAGAGTAACGGCCGCCAACCCAGTCCCAGAACTCAAACATGTTCGCCGTGTCGATACCGAACTCGCTGACCGCTTTACCGTTGGTGGAGAGCGCCGCGAAGTGTTTTGCCACGTGCTTGTTGTCGCCAGCGGTTTTCAGGAACCAGTCGCGCGCGCTGTGGGCGTTGGTCATGGTTTCCTGAGTGGTGAAGGTTTTGGACGCCACCAGGAACAGCGTGGTTTCCGGGTTCACATTCTTCAGCACTTCGGCGATGTGGGTGCCATCGACGTTAGAGACAAAGTGCATGTTGAGGTGGTTTTTGTAAGGGCGCAGCGCTTCGGTCACCATGAACGGGCCAAGGTCAGAACCACCGATACCGATGTTAACTACGTCGGTGATCGCTTTACCGGTATAACCTTTCCAGCTTCCGGAGATGATCGCTTCGGAGAAGGCCTTCATCTTTTCCAGCACCGCGTTTACTTCCGGCATGACGTCTTTGCCGTCAACGATGATTGGCGTATTGCTACGGTTACGCAGGGCTACGTGCAGCACGGCACGGTCTTCGGTGCGGTTGATCTTCTCACCGGAGAACATGGATTTGATAGCGTCGGCCAGCTCAGTCTCTTTCGCCAGATCCTGCAGTTTTGCCAGCGTTTCTTCGGTAATGCGGTTTTTGGAGAAATCCACCAGCATCAGGTCGTCGAAGGTCGCGGAGAACTTACTGAAACGATCGGCATCTTTCGCGAACAGGTCCGCGATGGTGACGTCTTTCATTTCATCAAAATGTTTCTGTAGTGCCTGCCAGGCAGCGGTCTGCGTTGGGTTGATGTTTTTCATTAGCAATACTCTTCTGATTTGAGAATTGTGACTGCGGTCGATTGTAGCGCCTGCAAATAAAAATTGTGATGGTTTTTATGCCATTGCCCTGGCCTGCATCAAACGCAGGTGAAAAGACCCGAAAAGTATAGTTGCTGAAGCGCCCTCCCGGGGCGGCGAAATGTCGCCCAAAACAGGGTAAAACGGAGCATAAAATATGGCCCTGTTATAAGTCCTGTTTCTCAGGGGTACCCCCCCATGAAAAATCCGCATAATCCCAGCATTGACAGGACCTCCCCCGCATTTTATTTATAGGGCCGTATTTTGCGCCTGCACCTGTTTTCATTTCATTCTTGTGCCATGGTCGCTTATTCATTCCCTGACACGAGGTTGTTATGACGAGTTTTGTGGTCGCCAAATTTGGCGGCACCAGTGTGGCAGATTACGCTGCCATGAACCGCAGCGCCGATGTAGTGCTGGCCGATCCGAATACCCGCCTGGTGGTGCTCTCTGCCTCTGCAGGCGTGACGAACCTGCTGGTTTCTCTGTCTGAAGGACTGGAAGCAACCGAACGTTTCGTTAAGCTGGACGCACTGCGCAAAATTCAGTTCGACATCCTGGAATGTCTGCAGAATCCGAATGTGATCCGCGAGGAAATAGAGCGTCTGCTGGAAAATATCACCACCCTGGCAGAAGCGGCCTCTCTGGCGAACTCTTCTGCCCTGACGGATGAACTGGTCAGCCACGGTGAGCTGATGTCTACCCTGCTGTTTGTTGAGATCCTGCGCGAACGTAATGTTCAGGCGCAGTGGTTTGACGTGCGTAAAGTGATGCGCACCAGCGATCGCTTTGGCCGTGCCGAACCGGACGTTGAGGCGCTGGCCGAGCTGACCAGTCAGCAGCTGGCACCGCGTCTGGAAGAGAGCATTGTGATCACCCAGGGCTTTATCGGGAGCGAAGCCAAAGGCCGCACCACGACGCTTGGCCGAGGTGGCAGCGACTACACCGCCGCCCTGCTGGGTGAAGCGCTGCACGCAACGCGCGTGGATATCTGGACTGACGTGCCGGGCATTTACACCACCGACCCTCGCGTGGTCTCTACGGCAAAACGTATTGATGTGATCGCGTTTGAAGAAGCGGCCGAGATGGCCACCTTCGGCGCGAAAGTGCTGCACCCGGCAACCCTGCTGCCCGCCGTGCGCAGCGATATTCCGGTCTTCGTCGGCTCCAGTAAAGAACCGAAAGCGGGCGGTACGATGGTGTGTAAGAGAACCGAAAGCCCGCCGCTGTTCCGTGCGCTGGCTCTGCGTCGCAAGCAGACGCTGGTCACGCTGCACAGCCATAACATGCTGCACTCCCGCGGCTTCCTGGCGGAAGTGTTCGGCATCCTTGCGCGCCACAACATCTCCGTAGACCTGATCACCACGTCAGAAGTGAGCATTGCCCTGACGCTGGATACGACCGGTTCAACATCGAAGGGCGATACCCTTCTGACCCAGTCACTGCTGATTGAGCTTTCTGAGCTGTGCCGCGTGGAAGTGGAAGAAGAGCTGGCGCTGGTGGCCATCATCGGTAATAAACTGTCTCGCGCCTGTGGCGTGGGCAAAGAAGTGTTCGGCGTACTCGACCCGTTCAGCATCCGTATGATTTGCTATGGCGCGTCCAGCTATAACCTCTGCTTCCTGGTGCCTGCCGATCAGGCCGAGCAGGTGGTGCAGAAACTTCATCAGAATTTGTTTGAATAAAATTCGTTAGCACGATAAACATTATCTACAAGCCGGGCACAGACCCGGCTTTTTCATAACTAAACAACACGACAATACTGCAAGGAACTCACTATGTTATCCGCTATCACCCGGCTGTTCCCGTTGTGGGCGCTGCTGCTCTCTGTACTCGCGTATTACACGCCCACCACGTTCACCGGCATCGGGCCATGGGTCACCACGCTGCTGATGCTGATCATGCTCGGCATGGGTGTACACCTGAAAATCGACGACTTTAAGCGCGTGCTGTCTCGCCCTGCGCCCGTCGCGGCAGGAATATTCCTCCACTACCTGGTGATGCCGCTTGCGGCGTGGCTATTGGCGATGGCCTTTAAGATGCCGCCCGACCTCTCCGCCGGGATGGTGCTGGTGGGTAGCGTGGCCAGCGGTACGGCGTCCAACGTGATGATCTACCTGGCGAAAGGCGATGTGGCGCTCTCGGTGACCATCTCTTCCGTTTCCACGCTGGTCGGCGTGATTGCGACCCCGCTATTAACGCGTCTGTATGTGGACGCACATATTCAGGTGGATGTGATGG
Source organism: Lelliottia nimipressuralis (assembly GCF_004402045.1). Classification (GTDB taxonomy): domain Bacteria; phylum Pseudomonadota; class Gammaproteobacteria; order Enterobacterales; family Enterobacteriaceae; genus Enterobacter; species Enterobacter chinensis. The sequence goes on from NZ_SOMG01000002.1 coordinate 120,427, forward strand.
GCATGCTGCTGAGCATTCTGCAAATCGTGGTGATCCCGATTGCGCTGGGCCTGGTCATTCACCATCTCTTCCCGCGCGTAGTGAAAGCGGTAGAGCCGTATCTGCCTGCGTTTTCGATGGTCTGTATTCTGGCCATCATCAGCGCCGTGGTGGCGGGTTCCGCGTCGCACATTGCTTCCGTGGGGTTTGTGGTAATCGTCGCGGTGGTGCTGCATAACACCATAGGCCTGCTGGGCGGCTACTGGGGCGGGAAGCTGTTTGGCTTTGACGAATCTACCTGCCGCACGCTGGCAATCGAGGTGGGCATGCAGAACTCCGGCCTGGCGGCGGCGCTCGGGAAAATCTACTTCTCACCGCTGGCGGCACTTCCGGGGGCCTTGTTCTCCGTCTGGCATAATCTGTCCGGTTCTCTGCTGGCGGGCTACTGGTCCGGCAAACCGATTGATGAACAAACGAAAAAAGATGCGGTGAAACAGGGTTAATTGGCGGTACTTGCTTTACACTGAAGCCTCTCTCTCAGGAGGCTTCAGCAATGGCTACACCACGATTGACCCAGAAAGACATGACGGAAGCCGAGCAGCGCGAACTTAAAACGCTTCTCGACCGCGCACGCATCGCACATGGCCGCACGCTGACGAACGCCGAAACCAATCAGGTTAAAAAAGAGTACATCGATAAACTGATGGCGCAGCGTGACGCCGAGGCGAAGAAAGCCCGCAAACTGAAAAAGCAGCAGGCTTATAAGCCGGATACTGAAACGACCTTTTCCTGGTCGGCCACTACCTCTACCCGTGGAAGGCGCTAACTAGCGCCCTTTCTTTTTGCGGCCAGGCTGGACAAAGCGCTTCCCGTTGGCCGGTTTGCCGCGTCCTTTCTCTTCCGCTTGCGGTGCCTTCACTACCGGACGCTTAATCGCCTGGGTTTTCGGTTTTGCTTTGGCCTTCGGCTTCGCTTCGGACGAGGAATTCTCGATTAACTTGAACAGCTCAATCAGCTCATCGCCGGTTAAGTCACGCCACTCGCCCAGCGGGATACCGGACAGGCTGACATTCATGATGCGCGTACGCTCGAGCTTTGTCACTTCGTAACCGAAGTGCTCGCACATGCGGCGGATCTGACGGTTTAAGCCCTGTACCAGGGTAATGCGGAACGCGAACGGCGCTTCTTTCTTGACCTTACACTTTTTCGTGACGGTACCGAGGATCGGCACACCGGCGCCCATGCCACGAATAAACTCGTCCGTGACCGGCTTATTCACCGTCACGATGTACTCTTTCTCGTGGTCGTTACCGGCACGCAGAATTTTATTGACCAGATCGCCGTGGTTGGTGAGGAAAATCAGCCCCTGAGAGTCTTTATCCAGTCGGCCTATCGGGAAGATACGGCTGCTGTGGTTCACGAAATCCACGATGTTATCCCGCTCGCCATCCTCGGTGGTGCTGACAATCCCAACCGGTTTGTTCAACGCGATAAACACCAGGTCTTCAGCATCGCGCGGTTCGATGAGCTGACCATTCACTTTAACCACGTCGCCAGGTACTACCTGATCGCCGATAGTGGCGCGTTTGCCGTTGAGGAACACGTTACCTTGTTCAATGTAACGGTCCGCCTCGCGACGTGAGCAGATCCCGCTCTCGCTAATGTATTTGTTTAATCGGGTTGATTGAGTTGGCAGCATAGTTTCTCCTGTGAAGGGCGAAATATACCTTACCTTGCGGCTGACAAAAAAGTGTTAGTAACCGTTGATCAAAAAATCGAGTGCATCCCGCAGTGAGGCCCGGTTTTGCGTAAGATCGGCGACGCGCTCACCCAACTCTTTTGGCGATATGCCTGCCATCATGTGCATCATGACCACGCAGGGCTTACCCGCTATCTCAACGACAGGGCATACTTTCGCAGGCGGCTGAATGTCTCCCAGGTGGCTAAGTTCAACTGCGGGGGCGACCAGGACATGCTTCATCACGTTGGCCACGGGATGCTGCAGATTGATTAGCCAGGGATAGGCAGTTTTCCCCTTACCTTCATTCTCATAAGCAAAATATTGCTCCATCAGAACGACCTCTGATAGTCACTAAAGGAGCCGTTTTCATCAACCCACTGGTTAATGGCCTCGATAGACGCTTTATTTTCTGCTAACCACTCTGCGCGCTGATGCACACGAAACTGCTCCTGCAGTGCAGCCGTGAGGACAGCGGAGAGATTAAGTTTAAGCCGCCGCGCCTCTTCAAGGATTTCTGGTGCTAACGACACATTGACTGATTTTTTGATGCCTTGAGTAGTGCGCATGAGAACCCCCATTGGAATGCGCATGAATTGGCGAAGTGTAGCGTAATAAATGAGCATTTTCTATTCCCTTCAAAATGTAAGGTCTGAAGAGTAAATGGCTCTTTATAAGGTGTCACGCCTCGCAAAACGGTTTTGCGAGGCGCTTTCAGAGATTAATACTCATCCCGCTCGTCATCTTCATCCGGCTGTTCCATCACACTGTACGCCACCGCGCAGAACAACGAATTGAGACGTTTCATATCGCCCAGCAGCCCCAGGTGTAGCGAACTGGTTTCAATACTCTGCACGTTCTGCTGGTGTAAACGCTCAACGTGGGCGTGCGAGTAGCGGCGGTTCAGAATGCGGAAACGATGCTTGTTACGGCGCAAGCGGCGCGCGCTCGGCACGTCGCTGGAAAAGAAGACCGACATGGCCAGCTTCAGGTTGCTCACCAGCTGTTCTTGCAGCGCCTCCAGCTCCTTCAGGCCTTCACCTGAGAACGCCCGACGCGCGGCCAACGATTTATCGGCGATCTCGCTGCCCATCCGTTCAACGATATCCGAGGCCTGTTCCAGGTTAAGCGACATCTCAATAATTTCGGCCCAGCGGCGTGACTCCTCCTCCGCCAGCTCATCCTGCGGAATGCGCGCCAGATAGAGCTTGATGGCGGTATAAAGCACGTTGATATCGTCCGCCAGTCTGCGCAGATCTTTTTCTTCTCGCGGCTCGCCGTGCATCACCTTTTGCAGGCCTTCAAGCATGGTTTCCATGGCGTCGCCCATGCGCAGCGTCTCGCGAGCGGCATTCGCCAGCGCCAGGGCCGGGGTATCCAGCGCGGAGGTGTCCAGGTGCTTGGGTTTCAGGCGCGCATCCAGCTCCGGTTCATCCTGGATAAGGCGTTCGCAGAAGCGGGCCATCGGCTCAGCAAAAGGGACCATCGCCAGGCAGCGCACCAGGTTATAGAAAACGTGGAAATAGATCACCAGCTCCGCCTTCGGCAGCGGGAGGTTATCCATCAGGTTCGCCAGCGGATGAATAAAGGGCAGGATAATCAGGCTGCCCACCAGCTTAAACAGCAGGCTGCCGAGGGCCACGCGGCGGGCAGCAGCGTTAGCGGCGCTGTTATTGAGCATCGCCAGCAGGCCAGACCCGAGGTTAGCCCCAATCACCAGACATAGCGCGACCGGGAAGGAGATCGCTCCGGCGGCGGTTAAGGTCGCCGTCAGCAGCACCGCAGCCAGACTGGAGTAGCTGACGATGGCAAACACCGCGCCGATCAGCGCGTCCAGCATGATGTCACCGGTGAGGGAGGCGAAGATGACCTGAACACCGTTGGCCTCGGTGATAGGGGTGACCGCCTGCACAATCAGCTCCAGCGCCAGCAGGATCAGCCCGAGGCCAATCCCCACGCGACCAAGCTGTCCGGCCCGCGTCTGTTTGCGGCCGAGGAAAAAGATCACGCCGAGAAAAATCAGCAGTGGCGACAGCCACGAGAGATCGAACGTCAGGATACGCGCCATCAGCGCGGTACCCACATCCGCCCCCAGCACAATAACCAGCGCCGGGGCCAGCGCCACCAGATCCTGCGCCACAAAAGAGGTGACCAGCAGGGTTGTGGCGTTACTGCTCTGAACCAGTGCCGTCACGCCAATGCCCGCGCAGAAGGCGAGCGGCTTCTTCTCGACGCTACTGCTGAGAACGGTACGTAAACGGGCACCAAAGACGCGCATCACGCCGGTACGGACGATATGGGTCCCCCAGACAAGCAGTGCGACTGCAGAGAGCAGATGTAACAGGGTCAGCACGGAAGGTTTTCCTCCTTATCGTTATTCGTTTTCCTTAGGTTCAGTATAAGGGTTTAAACGTAAGAAAGAGACAGGGCGCCCAATGAGCGCCCTGTTTGTTGTAAGGAAAAGTGACGTTAGTCGGCGTCGTAGCCCAGATTTGGCGCTAACCAGCGTTCAACTTCAGATACGCTCATCCCTTTACGCAGGGCATAATCTTCGATCTGATCGCGCTGCAGCTGCGCGACGGCGAAGTATTTGCTGTCCGGATGGCTGTAGTACCAGCCGGAAACGGACGCGCCCGGCCACATAGCGAACGACTCGGTGAGCTTCATACCGGTATGCGCCTCTACGTCCAGTAATTTCCATATGGTGCCCTTTTCAGTGTGTTCCGGACAGGCCGGGTAACCCGGTGCCGGACGAATGCCCTGGTAGTTCTCGCGGATCAGCTCCTCGTTGCTGAGGTTTTCATTGGCCGCGTAGCCCCAGTGCACCTTACGCACGCGCTCATGCAGGTACTCGGCGAAGGCTTCCGCCAGGCGGTCGGCAATCGCTTTTACCATGATTTTATTGTAATCGTCGTGCTGTGCTTCGAACGCCTCCGCCAGGGCATCTTCTTCCAGACCACCGGTCACGGCAAAGGCGCCGATGTAATCCGCTTTCCCGGAAAGCTTCGGTGCCACGAAATCGGCCAGGCAGTAGTTGGCAAAGCCCACTTTTTCGGTTTGCTGGCGCAGATGGCGGCTGACCGCCAGCACGTGGGTGCGGGTTTCATCACGATAAATTTCGATGTCATCACCCACGCGGTTCGCCGGGAAGAGCCCGACCACGCCGCGTGGATTAAGGGTTTGTTCCGCACTCAGCTTATCCAGCATATCGTTGGCGTCTTTAAACAGGCGCTTCGCCTCTTCACCTACAACCTCATCCTCCAGGATACGCGGATATTTGCCCGCCAGCGACCAGGTCATAAAGAACGGCGTCCAGTCGATGTAGTTGCGCAGCGTTTCGATGCTGGCGGTCACCTCCTGCACGCCCAGACGATGCGCGACCGGGGGCGTATAGCTCGACCAGTCAAAGGCCAGATCGTTATCGCGCGCCGCCTGCAACGTGACGGGCGGCGTGCGCGGTTTCTTGCGCCCGTGCTGGATGCGAACGGTTTCGTACTCTTTGCGGGTGCGCGCCACAAAATCATCACGCTGGGTGTCGGAGAGCAGCGCGGACACCACGCCGACAGTGCGTGAGGCGTTCTGCACGTAAACCGTCGGGCCGCTGTAGTTCTGTTCGATTTTCACCGCCGTGTGCGCTTTCGAAGTGGTCGCCCCGCCAATCAGCAGTGGAATGGTGAAGCCCTGACGCTCCATCTCTTTTGCCACGTTGACCATCTCGTCCAGCGACGGGGTAATCAACCCCGAAAGACCGATCAGATCGGCATTCACTTCGCGCGCGGTCTTGAGAATTTTATCTGCGGGCACCATCACGCCAAGGTCGATAATCTCGTAGTTATTACACTGCAGCACTACGCCGACGATGTTTTTGCCGATGTCGTGGACATCCCCCTTCACGGTCGCGATCACCATTTTACCGTTAGTGGAGCCTTTCTCTTTGCTGGCTTCAATATATGGCTCAAGGTAGGCCACCGCCTGCTTCATGACGCGTGCAGATTTTACGACCTGTGGCAGGAACATTTTGCCCTCACCGAACAGATCGCCGACCACGTTCATGCCATCCATCAGCGGGCCTTCAATCACTTCGATGGGGCGCGCGGCCTGCTGGCGAGCCTCTTCGGTATCGAGTTCAATAAATTCGGTAATGCCTTTGACCAGCGAATATTCCAGACGCTTTTTCACGTCCCAGGAACGCCACTCGGCCTGCTGAACGTTTACCGCCTCATCCGATTTGCTGCCACGGTATTTTTCTGCCAGATCCAGCAACCGCTCGGTGGCATCGTCGCGGCGGTTAAGGATCACGTCTTCTACCGCTTCGCGAAGCTCCGCAGGCAGATCGTCGTAAATCGCCAGCTGGCCGGCGTTAACGATCCCCATGTCCATCCCGTTGCGGATGGCGTAGTAGAGGAACACGGCGTGGATCGCTTCACGCACCGGGTCGTTGCCGCGGAACGAGAACGAGACGTTCGACACGCCACCGGAGATCAGCGCATGCGGTAGCTCGCGTTTAATGTCTTCACACGCGCCGATAAAGTCCTGCGCGTAGTTATTGTGCTCTTCAATACCTGTCGCGACGGCGAAGATGTTCGGGTCAAAGATAATATCTTCCGGCGGGAAGCCCACCTCTTCAGTCAGTATTTTGTACGCGCGGCGGCAAATCTCAATTTTGCGCTCGCGGGTGTCGGCCTGGCCCACTTCGTCAAAGGCCATCACCACCACGGCAGCACCGTAGCGGCGCACCATCTTCGCGTGGTGGATAAAGATATCCACGCCCTCTTTCATCGAGATGGAGTTGACGATGCCTTTGCCCTGAATGCACTTCAGCCCTTTCTCGATGACCTCCCATTTGGAGGAGTCAATCATGATCGGCACGCGGGCGATGTCCGGCTCACCGGCAATCAGGTTGAGGAAGCGCACCATCGCCGCTTCGGCGTCGAGCATCCCCTCATCCATGTTGATATCAATAATCTGCGCGCCGCTTTCCACCTGCTGGCGGGCGACGTCCAGCGCTTCGCTGTACTTCTCTTCTTTGATCAGTCGCTTGAATTTTGCGGAACCCGTAACGTTGGTACGTTCACCGACGTTCACAAACAGGCTGTCGTCGTCGATGGTCAACGGCTCAAGGCCGGCAAGACGGCAGGCAACGGGAAGCTCAGGCAGCTTGCGCGGCGGCAGACCCGCCACCGCATTGCTCATGGCGGCGATGTGCTCCGGCGTGGTACCGCAGCAGCCGCCGACAATATTCAGGAAGCCAGACTCAGCCCACTCGCGGATTTGCGCCGCCATGGTGTCTGCATCCAGATCGTACTCACCAAACGCGTTCGGCAGACCGGCGTTCGGGTGCGCCGTGACGTAGCACTCCGCGATGCGCGACAGCTCCTGCACGTACTGGCGCAGTTCGTCCGGTCCCAGCGCGCAGTTCAGGCCGAAGGAGAGCGCCTCCGCGTGGCGCAGAGAGTTGTAAAACGCTTCAGTTGTCTGGCCGGACAGGGTACGGCCAGAGGCGTCGGTGATGGTGCCGGAAATCATGATCGGCAGGTCAACGCCCAGCGCCTCGAACTCCTCTTTCACCGCGTAAATCGCGGCTTTGGCGTTGAGGGTATCGAATACCGTTTCAATCAGGATCAGATCGGAACCGCCTTCCACCAGCGCTCTGGTCGATTCCCGGTAGGCCGCGACCAGCTGGTCAAAGGTGATATTACGAAACGCCGGGTCGTTGACATCCGGTGAAATCGACGCGGTGCGGTTGGTGGGGCCAAGTACCCCGGCCACATAGCGCGGTTTTTCCGGCGTGCGGGCCGTCCACTCGTCTGCGCAGGCGCGCGCCAGCTTCGCGGCTTCATAGTTGATTTCCGCCGACAGGGATTCCATCTGGTAATCCGCCATGGCGATGGTTGTCGAGTTAAAGGTGTTGGTTTCAACGATATCCGCACCCGCTTCGAAGTACGCGTTGTGGATATCCTTAATCACGGACGGCTTGCTGAGCACCAGCAGGTCGTTGTTCCCTTTCAGGTCGCATGGCCAGTCAGCGAAGCGTTCGCCGCGGAAATCGTCTTCGCTCAGACGATAGCCCTGGATCATGGTGCCCATGCCGCCGTCCAGCACCAGAATTCGTTCATTTAACTGCGCACGCAGTTGCTCTACTTTGCTGCTCACACTTGCTCCCGACAACGCTCAACATGGCCAAAAGGCTGCGTTCCATACTGGCACAATCTCGCAGGGTGGAAAAGCCACTCAGGGGTAACATGAGACATGTTCACCATCACTCCTCCGATCAGTCAGGATAACGGTTGCAAATTCACCAAATAAAACGAAAATGATTTCCACGATACAGAAAAAGGAGATCGTCATGGTCGCGACCGTTCCCGCTAAACGCGGCAGAAAACCTGCTGCCACCACCTCCGCACAACAGGGCGGACAGGTTCAATCGCTCACGCGCGGTCTGAAGCTGCTGGAGTGGATAGCCGAGTCGCACAGCAGCGTGGCCCTGACGGAGCTGGCGCAGCAGGCTGGCCTGCCGAACTCCACGACGCATCGGCTGCTGACCACTATGCAGCAGCTGGGCTTTGTCCGTCAGGTAGGCGAGCTGGGGCACTGGGCGGTAGGCGCGCATGCGTTTATCGTCGGCAGCAGCTTCCTGCAGAGTCGCAACCTGCTGGCGATAGTGCACCCGATTCTGCGCAAGCTGATGGAAGAGTCCGGCGAGACGGTGAACCTGGCAGTCCTCGACCAGAGCGATCATCAGGCGATTATCATCGACCAGGTGCAGTGCACGCAGCTGATGCGCATGTCCGCGCCGATTGGCGGCAAGCTGCCGATGCACGCCTCCGGGGCGGGGAAAGCGTTTCTCTCGCAGCTGAGCGAGGAGCAGGTGACGGGGCTGCTGCACCGTAAAGGTCTGCATGCCTATACCCACGCCACGCTGGTGTCGCCGGTGCATCTGAAAGAAGATTTGGCTTTGACCCGCAAGCGCGGCTATTCGTTTGATGATGAGGAACATGCGCTGGGGCTGCGCTGCCTGGCGGCCTGTATTTTTGACGAGCACCGCGAGCCGTTTGCCGCGATCTCCATCTCAGGGCCGATTTCGCGTATGACCGACGACCGCGTGACCGAGCTGGGTGCGCTGGTGATTAAGGCGGCGAAAGAGGTGACGCTGGCGTACGGTGGGATTCGTTAAGCATGCTTTGCCGGGTGGCGGCTTCGCCTTACCCGGCCTACATGATGCCCTCTGAAAATCTGATGCTAAACCGCTGCTTGCGGCGGTAAGCGTACACATCTTCGACATGCCCATTTTTGATCCGCGTTTGCAGTCCACGCCAGTAGCTGGCGCGGAACAGATCCTCATGCATCTCTTCGAATAGCGGCCCGATGCGCGGGTCGGCGCACAGCCAGTGGCGAAACTCCTCCGGAAACACATCGCCCGGCGAGACGCTGTACCACGGCTCACCGGAAAGCTCATCTTCCGGGTAGCGGGGTGGCGGGATATCGCGGAAATTCACCTCGGTCATGTAGCAAATTTCATCGTAATCGTAGAACACCACTCGCCCGTGGCGGGTGACGCCGAAGTTTTTATACAGCATATCGCCCGGAAAAATATTGGCGGCGGCAAGCTGTCGAATCGCGTTGCCGTACTCTTCAATGGCATCCCGCAGCGCCTGACCTTCGGACTGTTCCAGCCAGATATTCAGCGGCACCATACGGCGTTCAATGTAGAGATGGCTTATCACGATTTTGTCACCAAGATCGGTGATTTTTCCGGGTGCTTCCTGCAGTAAAAGCGTCATGAGCGCCGGGTCGATCTGCTGCTTATCCAGCACAAAGTTTTCGAATTCCTGGGTATCCGCCATGCGCCCGACGCGATCGTGCTCTTTGACCAGCTGGTAGCAGGCGCGAACATGGGCAGCGGTCATCTCTTTCTGCGGCGCGAATCTGTCTTTAATCACCTTAAATACCCGGTCGAAACCCGGAAGCGTAAACACCAGCATCACCATGCCGCGAATGCCGGGTGCTTCGATGAACTGTTCATCAGCGGTGGTGACATAGCGCAGGTACTCCCGGTAGCTTTCCGTTTTGGCGTGCTTCTGGCAGCCAATGGCCATATACAGCTCGGCGGTGGTTTTGCCCGGCAGGATCTCGCGCAGCCACTCCACCAGAGCGGCAGGCAGCGGGGCGTAAACCATGAAATAAGAGCGGGCGAAGCCAAATACGATGCTGGCCTCGGCGCTGGTGGTCAGGCAGGTATCGACAAAAAGTTCCCCGTCGTCGGTACGGTGAATGGGCAGCAGAAACGGCACAATGGCGGTCGGCGTAACCAGTTTGCCCACCAGCCATGCGGCTTTATTGCGGTAAAAAAGCTCATTGGCAACCTGCAAATGGCTGTGGCTGAGCACCTCCGCACCGAAGGTTTCGTTGAGATGTGCGTGGATATAACCGATATCCCGGGTTTTATTCTCCCAGGGCAAGCGCAGCGGCAAATCCGTTAAGACGCGGTGCAGGAGCTTTTCCCACCCGCGCTCGGGAAAGAAATCTTTCGCCAGCGGACGAGGAATGGTTCGAAAGCGTCGCTCGGGCTGAGAGCTGAAGATAAATAACCGCTCAGGAGATAATGAGCGGTGGTCAAATAACCGGCAATAGACGGAGTTAAAAAAGCTCTCCGCAATCTCGAAGCGCGGGTAGTCGGGTAACAAATGGGTGTAATGCTCTTTGACGCGCAGTAAAAATTCCGCATCCGGACTTTTACCATCGGTAATACAACGCAACTGCTCCACCACCAGACCCACATGGTGGTCATAGAGATGGATACGCTGCTTCATGGCCTGCTGAACCGCATGCCAGTCAGCATGTTCGAAGCGCTGCTGCGCGCCGGAGGTCACTTCAAGAAAACGACCATACTGGGCATCGAAGCCCTGCAAAATAGTTTGGGCAATCAGTAATTCCAGGCCACGCGACATATATTCCCCTTACCCAACCCTCTCCCCAGAGGGGAGAGGGGGAAAAGATTAGAACTGTGCTTCTTCCGTTGAACCCGTTAAGGCGGTGACGGATGAGGTGCCACCCTGAATGATGGTCGTCACGTTATCGAAGTAGCCCGTTCCCACCTCCTGCTGGTGAGAGACGAAGGTATAGCCATCTTTACCGGCGGCAAATTCTGGCTGCTGAACCTTCTCAACATAGTGCTTCATGCCCTCACCTTGCGCATAGGCATGTGCCAGGTCGAACATGTTGAACCACATGCTGTGGATCCCTGCCAGGGTAATGAACTGGTATTTGTAGCCCATGTCGGACAGCTGCTGCTGGAAGCTGGCGATGGTTTTGTCATCCAGCTTTTTCTGCCAGTTGAAGGACGGCGAGCAGTTATAGGCCAGCAGTTTGCCTGGGTACTTCGCGTGAATAGCATCAGCAAAGCGTTTTGCCAGCGCCAGATCCGGCGTGGAGGTTTCACACCAGACCAGGTCCGCGTACGGCGCATACGCCAGGCCACGGCTGATCGCCTGTTCAATGCCTGCATGGGTACGGTAGAAGCCTTCACTGGTACGCTCACCGGTGATGAACTCGCTGTCGTACGGGTCGCAGTCAGAGGTGATCAGATCCGCCGCATCCGCATCGGTACGGGCAATGACCAGCGTCGGCACGCCGAGCACGTCAGCAGCCAGACGCGCCGCCACCAGCTTCTGAATCGCTTCCTGAGTCGGGACGAGAACTTTCCCGCCCATGTGTCCGCACTTCTTCACAGACGCCAGCTGATCTTCGAAGTGAACGGCCGCTGCACCGGCCTCAATCATCGATTTCATCAGTTCGAAGGCGTTCAGCACGCCACCAAAGCCCGCTTCTGCATCCGCGACGATCGGCAGGAAGTAGTCAATAAAGCGCGGATCGTTTGGTTCGATACCTGCGGCCCACTGGATCTGATCCGCACGGCGGAAGGTGTTGTTGATCCGATCCACGACCGACGGCACGGAGTTAGCCGGATAGAGCGACTGATCCGGGTACATGCTGGAGGCCAGGTTGGCGTCCGCCGCAACCTGCCAGCCGGAGAGATAAATAGCCTCAATACCGGCCTTCGCCTGCTGCAGTGCCTGACCGCCGGTCAGCGCGCCGAGGCTGTTGATATAGCCCTTTTTAGAGCCACCGTGCAGCAGCTTCCACATTTTCGCCGCACCGTTCTGTGCCAGCGTGCATTCCGGATTGATCGAGCCGCGTAATTTCACCACTTCCTCCGCGCTGTATGGACGGCGGATGCCCTCCCAGCGAGATTGTGTCCACTCTTTTTTTAAGTCTTCGATTTGTTGGGTACGGGTTTTCATGTGCAGATGCTCCATATTGTTATGTGGTGAGTTACGCCAGGAAGCGGTAGCCCGGCAGGGTCAGGAAGTCGATTAGGTCATCTGATGTGGTGATTTGCTCCATCAGGCGCGCGGCGTCGTCAAAACGTCCGCTGCTGAAGCGGTGTTCGCCCAGCTCGTCCTGGATCACCCGCATCTCTTCAGCCAGCATCTGGCGGAACAGGGATTTGGTCACCGGCTTGCCGTTGCTGAGCGTTTTTTGATGGTGAATCCACTGCCAGATCGAGGTGCGTGAGATCTCCGCCGTCGCGGCATCTTCCATCAGGCCGTAGATCGGTACACAGCCGTTACCGGAGATCCACGCTTCGATGTACTGCACGGCAACGCGAATATTGGCGCGCATGCCCTCTTCGGTACGTTCACCCACACACGGTGCCAGCAGCTGTTCTTCAGCCGTCGGGGCATCGTCTTCGCGCGTGACGAACAGCTGGTTTTTGTTGTCACCGAGTACGCGGTTAAAGACTTCCATTGCCGTATCCGCCAGACCCGGGTGCGCGATCCACGTCCCGTCATGGCCGTTACGCGCTTCAAGCTCCTTATCGGCTTTCACCTTGTTGAGCACCTGGTTGTTACGCTCTGCGTCTTTGCTCGGGATAAAGGCCGCCATGCCGCCCATCGCAAAGGCACCGCGCTTGTGGCAGGTTTTGATCAGCAGACGCGAGTAGGCGCTCAGGAACGGTTTATCCATAGTCACAACCTGACGATCGGGCAGCACGCGATCGGGATAATTTTTCAGGGTTTTGATGTAGCTGAAAATATAGTCCCAGCGCCCACAGTTCAGGCCGACGATGTGGTCGCGCAGGGCATGCAGAATTTCGTTCATCTGGAACACGGCGGGCAGCGTTTCAATCAGCAGCGTGGCTTTGATGGTGCCGCGCGGCAGGTTGAAACGATCTTCCGCGTAGCTGAACACCTCACTCCACCAGGCCGCTTCCTGCCAGGATTGGGTCTTCGGCAGATAGAAATAAGGGCCGCTGCCTTTAGCCAGCAGGTTTTTATGGTTGTGGAAGAAATAGAGCGCAAAATCAAACAGGCTGCCCGGAATGGCTTCCCCACGCCAGGTGACATGTTTTTCGGGCAGATGCAGCCCGCGTACGCGGCAGATCAGCACAGCCGGATTCGGTTTGAGTTGATAAATTTTACCGGCTTCGTTGGTATAGCTGATGGTGCCGTTCACGGCGTCGCGCAGGTTGATCTGCCCGTCGATAACTTTGTTCCAGTCTGGTGCCAGTGAGTCCTCAAAATCGGCCATAAAGACTTTAACGTTGGCGTTCATGGCGTTGATCACCATTTTGCGCTCTACCGGACCGGTGATCTCAACGCGACGATCCTGTAAATCTTCAGGGATGCCGCGGATTTTCCATTCACCACGACGAATGGAAGCGGTTTCCGAAATGAAGCCAGGCAACTTGCCATCGTCAATTTCTTGCTGCTGATGAATGCGTGCCGCCAGCAGCTTATTACGCTGTGGTGTAAAGCGAGTCACCAGCTCAGTCAGAAATTCTACCGCTTCCGCCGTCAAAACTTGCTGTTCTTGCTCGCCGTACGGCTTGGTAAAGGCCAGTTCATCGACCGTCGTTGCCTGTTGAGTCATTACTCTGCTCCTCATCAAAGATCCAAAATCACGCTCCCGATGCGAACGAAAGATCGTTGGGTAGTTTTCGCTCAGCAGAATTAAGACTATCTATATTTTTTCTAAAATCAAAAACAATTTCCATTTTAATTATTAAATGAAATCAACTTATTGATTTTTATGATGTTAAAGTTAGGTTGAATGATGAGTGGTATTTCGGAAATAAAAAAGGCACCCGAAGGTGCCTGATCTGAATAGCTGAAACGCTTTAGGATCGTTTAATGCAGAAGATTACTCCAGCGTCGGATTCATGTGACGCAGATCGTATGGCGTTATCTGGTAGACGTAATAGTTGAGCCAGTTAGTAAAAAGCAAATTCCCGTGGCTGCGCCAGGTCGCTCTCGGTTTGTTTTGTGGATCGTTTTTCGGGAAATAGTTGTACGGCACATCGGGATTGAGACCCGCTTCGACATCACGGAAATACTCTGACGCGAGGGTATGCGGATCGTATTCAGGATGTCCGGTCACAAAGGCAATGCGTTTATCCTTGCTGGCAAACAGATAAGCATCTCCATCCTCTGTTTCGGCCAGGATCTCCAGATCGGTGTAATCGCGGATCAGCTGTGCCGGGAAATCGGCATAGCGTGAATGCGGAGCCAGGAAAGAATCATCAAACCCGCGCGTCAGCAGAGCATGTGGATGGAGAATATGGTGTTCGTATACGCCGGAGAGCTTTTCAGTGCGGGTTTGCTTGGGGATGCCATAAAGAATATTCAGTGCGGCTTGTACCGCCCAACAGACAAACAATGTGGACGTGACGTGATCTTTTGCCCACTCCAGCACCTGTTTGATCTGCGGCCAGTAGGCGACATCGTTGAATTCAACCAGACCCAGCGGGGCGCCGGTCACAATCAGTCCATCGAAGTTTTCACCCTGAATGTCATCGAAGTTGCAGTAGAAATTGTTCAGATGCTCAGAAGGCGTATTACGTGACTCACGGGCATCGATCCGCAGCAGCTGAATATCGACCTGCAGCGGGGAGTTCGAAAGTAAACGCAGGAACTGGTTCTCTGTTTCGATCTTTTTCGGCATCAAATTGAGAATAAGAACCTTCAGCGGGCGAATTTCCTGGCCTGTTGCACGTGAAGCCGTCATGACGAAGACGTTTTCTTCACGTAAGAAATTGACGGCTGGTAGCTCGTCCTGCACCCGAATCGGCATAACCTTACTTCCTCACAGTATACGTATAAACGTTTAGACATCCAGACAGCTAACGATACCGAGAAACGATCGGAATGTCGAGTCTGCAAGTCGAAGGTGAGAAAGTTTCAGGGAGAGGGGGAGGAGAAAAACAAAAGCAAAAAACCCCGCACCTTACGGTACGGGGTTCTTCTAATTGATGCCTGGCAGTTCCCTACTCTCACATGGGGAGACCCCACACTACCATCGGCGCTACGGCGTTTCACTTCTGA
>NZ_SOMG01000001.1 GCF_004402045.1 Lelliottia nimipressuralis
TCCCTGATGCATCCGTAGCTCAGCTGGATAGAGTACTCGGCTACGAACCGAGCGGTCGGAGGTTCGAATCCTCCCGGATGCACCATTTACTATTTCTGAAAGCAGTTCCCTGATGCATCCGTAGCTCAGCTGGATAGAGTACTCGGCTACGAACCGAGCGGTCGGAGGTTCGAATCCTCCCGGATGCACCATTTACTGTTTCTAAAAGCATTTCCCGATGCATCCGTAGCTCAGCTGGATAGAGTACTCGGCTACGAACCGAGCGGTCGGAGGTTCGAATCCTCCCGGATGCACCATCTTCCCTTTCTTTGTTTATTCCTTCGACGTTCCGTCAGCAATCACACTCTCAATCAGCGACAAAAAAAACCTTTTGCGATAAAGTAATGCTTTGTTAATCGTTTAGCGAGAGCACGATGTACGCACAGTATGACGGTTTGATCTTCGATATGGATGGCACCATCCTGGATACCGAACCCACGCATCGTCAAGCCTGGACTGACGTCCTGGGCCGCTACGGTATGCGTTTCGACCTTCAGGCGATGATTGCCCTTAACGGATCCCCAACCTGGCGTATTGCGCAGGCCGTGATTGAAATGAATCAGGCCGATCTCGACCCGCACCTGCTCGCGCGTGAAAAAACCGATGCGGTAAAAGCCATGCTTTTAGATACCGTACGCCCGCTTCCGCTGATTGATGTCGTGAAAGAGTGGCACGGACGTCGCCCGATGTCAGTGGGGACGGGCAGCGAAAGCGCGATTGCAGAGGCTTTGCTCAACCATCTTGGCCTGCGCCACTATTTTTCTGCCGTGGTTGCCGCCGATCATGTTAAAAATCACAAGCCCGCACCAGACACCTTCCTGCTCTGTGCAGAATTAATGGGTGTCCCGGCGGAAAAATGCGTCGTGTTTGAAGATGCCGATTTCGGTATTCAGGCCGCGCGTGATGCCGGCATGGCCGCGGTGGATGTGCGCTTACTGTGAGTGACGCGCTGTCACTTGCCTCATTATTCGCCAGCAGTTTCTTAAGCGCCACGCTGTTACCGGGAAATTCGGAAGTGGTGCTGGTGGCGATGCTGTTGTCCGGCGTAAGTCAGCCCTGGTTGCTGGTATTAATAGCAACAATGGGTAATAGCCTTGGAGGGCTGACTAACGTTATTCTTGGACGTTTCTTTCCGCTACGCGAAAAATCGCGCTGGCAGGAAAAGGCAGTCGGCTGGCTAAAACGCTATGGCGCTGCCACGCTGTTATTAAGCTGGATGCCTGTAATAGGCGATTTGCTGTGTCTGCTGGCGGGATGGATGCGCATCTCCTGGGGACCGGTGCTCTTTTTTTTGTGCCTTGGCAAGGCGGTGCGTTATGTCCTCGTGGCATGGGCAACGCTGCAGGGTATGACGTGGTGGCACTAATTGGTGGAATGAATAAGCGACCTTCAATCGTCAACCATTACAATTATGCTGAGTAACATTACTTTGACAGGCGGGAGGTCAATTTGATCCCGGACGTATCTCAGGCGCTGGCCTGGCT
Organism: Lelliottia nimipressuralis; assembly: GCF_004402045.1. GTDB lineage: Bacteria > Pseudomonadota > Gammaproteobacteria > Enterobacterales > Enterobacteriaceae > Enterobacter > Enterobacter chinensis. The sequence continues at coordinate 1,524 of NZ_SOMG01000001.1, forward strand.
GGAAAACCACCCTCAGGCATTGAAGGGTATTCAGCGTGGTCTTGAGCGTGAAACGCTGCGCGTTAACGCGGACGGTAGCTTAGCGACGACGGGTCACCCGAAGGCGTTAGGCTCGGCGCTGACACATAAATGGATCACAACCGATTTCGCTGAAGCGCTGCTGGAGTTCATCACCCCAGTAGAGGGTGATATTGATCATATGCTAACGATCATGCGCGATATCCATCGCTACACCGCGCGTAACATGGGCGACGAGCGTATGTGGCCCCTCAGCATGCCGTGTTATATCGAGCAGGGCCAGGAGATTGAGCTGGCGCAGTACGGCACGTCAAATATCGGCCGGCTGAAAACGCTCTATCGCGAAGGACTGAAAAACCGCTACGGCGCGTTGATGCAGACCATCTCTGGCGTGCATTACAACTTCTCGTTGCCGATGGCATTCTGGCAGGCGAAAGGGGGGGAAACCGATAAAGACGCGATCTCGGAAGGCTACTTCCGCCTGATCCGCAACTATTACCGTTTCGGTTGGGTGATCCCGTATCTGTTCGGCGCATCGCCTGCTATTTGCTCATCGTTCCTGCAGGGGAAACCGACCACGCTACCGTTCGAGAAGACAGAATGCGGGATGTACTACCTGCCGTATGCGACCTCTCTGCGCCTGAGCGATCTCGGTTATACCAATAAATCGCAAAGCAATCTCGGTATTACGTTTAACGAATTGCACGAATATGTGGCAGGATTGAAGCGGGCGATCAAAACCCCGTCGGAAGAGTACGAGAAAATCGGCCTCGAAAAAGACGGTAAACGTCTGCAGATCAACAGCAATGTCCTGCAGATTGAAAACGAGCTGTATGCGCCTATTCGTCCTAAGCGCGTGACGCGCAGCGGTGAAACGCCGTCGGATGCGCTGCAGCGCGGCGGGATTGAATACATTGAAGTGCGCTCGCTGGATATCAACCCGTTCTCACCGGTTGGCGTTGATGAACAGCAGATTCGCTTCCTGGATCTGTTTATGGTCTGGTGCGTGCTGGCGGATGCGCCGGAAATGAGTGCAGACGAACTGCTTTGTACCCGTACAAACTGGAACCGCGTGATTCTGGAAGGGCGTAAACCGGGTCTGACGCTGGGTATCGGCTGTGAAACGGCACAGTTCCCACTGACCAAAGTCGGTAAAGATCTGTTCCGTGACCTGAAGCGTGTTGCCAGGACGATGGACAGCATCGACGGTGGCGACGCGTATCAACAGATTTGCGACCAGCTGGTGGAATGCTTTGATAACCCGGAACTGACGTTCTCAGCACGCATTCTGCGTTCTATGATTGATCAGGGCATTGGCGGTACCGGACGATCGCTTGCGGCGGAATACCGTGAGATGCTGATGCAGGAGCCATTAGAAATCCTGAGCGAAGCGGATTTTGTAGCGGAACGCGATGCGTCCGTTGCGCGCCAGAAAGAGGTTGAAGCGGCGGATACGGAGTCGTTTGAGGCGTTTCTGGCGAGGCAGGCTTAAGCAGAAAAGAAAAAGGCCACATCGCTGTGGCCAAAATATACATCTCTGAATTCAGGGATGATGATAACAAATGCGCGTCTTTCATATACTCAGACGTGCATTCTGTAGAAGAGTTCAGTTTATTTTAAAAAAAATCACTATCGGAGGTGACGTATGCCGTTATTAGATAGCTTTACTGTCGACCATACCCGTATGGAAGCACCTGCAGTCCGCGTGGCGAAGACCATGCACACTCCGCACGGCGACACGATCACCGTATTCGATCTGCGTTTCTGCGTACCAAACAAAGAAGTGATGCCAGAGAAAGGCATTCATACGCTGGAGCACCTGTTCGCCGGTTTCATGCGTGACCACCTGAACGGCAACGGCGTTGAGATCATCGATATCTCTCCGATGGGCTGCCGTACCGGTTTCTACATGAGCCTGATTGGTGTGCCTGATGAGAAGCGCGTCGCGGATGCCTGGAAAGCGGCTATGGAAGACGTGCTGAAGGTGAAAGAGCAGAACCAGATCCCTGAGCTGAACGTTTACCAGTGCGGCACTTACCAGATGCACTCTCTGGAAGAAGCGCAGGAAATCGCGCGTCACATCATCGAGCGTGATGTTCGCGTGAACAGCAACGAAGAGCTGGCCCTGCCAAAAGAAAAACTGCAGGAACTGCACATCTAGTATTGTGCCTGTGGATGCCCGGTGGCGCTTCGCTTACCGGGCCTACATTGTGTTGGTGCCTCCTTTGACCACAACCGCAACCTTCTCCTTTACCCATCGCCCACTCGTTCCGTTTGCGCATGACTACCGTCATGGTGAAGGCGAGCCGTGGCACCAGCACGACTGCGCGCAGCTGTTGCATAGCCTGAGTGGGGTGGTGAGGGTGGATACCGCGTCTGGCTGTTGGGTGGTTCCGCCCGGGCGGGGCGTTTGGCTGCCTGCGGGCACCCGGCACTCCCTGCGTATTACCGGCAACGTGGCGGCGCGAACGCTGTTTATAGATCCGCTGGCCCGCGCCGATCTGCCCGCAACGTGTCAGATCGTGCAGATCTCACCGCTGTTACGCGAGCTGATCCTCGCGTCGCTTTCGCTTCCCGAATCGTATTCGCCAGGGAGCCGCGACGAACGGGTGTATGAGCTGATTCTTGATGAACTCCGCCTGATGCCGGTGCTGCCGTTTAATCTGCCAGAGCCGCAAAGCGAACCGTTACGCAGGCTTTGCCAGCAAATTCAGCAGGCCCCAGGGGAAAGCTGGAGCTGCTCCCTGTCAGCGAACCTTATCGGCATGAGTGAGCGTACCCTGAACCGTCACTTTCAGCAGCAGACAGGTTTGCATTATAGCGAGTGGGTGAGAAGGGCACGTTTACTGGAAGCGCTCCAGCGGCTGGCGCAGGGCCAGCCTGTGTTACGCGTGGCGCTGGAACTGGGCTACGGCAGCCACAGCGCCTTTACGGCAATGTTTCGTCGGGTGATGGGGACTTCCCCGAGCGATTATTTCAGGAACGACTGACCGCGTTGAACAGTGCCTGAATGGACGCGCGCGCCACATCGCTGTCAATCCCCACGCCCCAGCGGCTGCTGCCGTCCTGGAACAGACAGCGAATGTACGCCACAGAGCGGCTGTCGCTGCGTTCACCCAGCGTATGTTCGTGATAATCCTTAATCACGAACGGCATGTTAACCCAGCGGCTTACGCCACTCGCGGCGGCGGACAGCAGCCCGTTCCCCTGGCCATCAAGCTGACGCGTTCCGCCTTGCGTGGCTACGCTTGCCGTCAGGCGCAACTGACCGTCCTGCTGGCTATCGCTGCGGTACGACTGAAGGGCAAAATGGGGTGTTTCCACCAGTCCGTAGCGGCTGCGAAAAAGCTGCCACAGCGTATTCTGCGTCATCTCTTTACCGTGTTTGTCCGTTTCCTGCTGCACATGCTGGCTAAAATCTTGCTGCAGGGCGCGGGGTAATTTCAAACCGTGATTCTGCTCAATGAGCCAGGCGCTGCCGCTTTTTCCGGACTGACTGTTCACGCGGATGACCGCTTCGTAGGTACAGCCGATGTCCTGCGGATCGACGGGCAGATAGGGCATCTCCCAGCGTTCGCCGGGCTTGCGGGCATCAAATCCTTTTTTAATTGCATCCTGATGGGAACCGGAAAAAGCCGTGTAGGCCAGGCGTCCAGCCCACGGATGGCGCGGATGTACCGGCAGCTGATTACAGGCTTCCACCACGTCTACCACCCGATTCATATCGCTGAAGTCCAGTGCAGGGCTAATCCCCTGGCTGTAGAGATTCATCGCCAGCGTGACCAGACAAACGTTGCCCGTGCGCTCGCCGTTGCCAAACAGGCAGCCTTCCACGCGGTCGGCGCCAGCCATGATGGCTAACTCTGCGCTCGCCACGCCGGTGCCGCGATCGTTATGCGGATGCACGCTAATGCAAACATCCGCGCGGCGGCTAAAGCGGCGACAAAAATATTCAATCTGGTCGGCATACACGTTCGGTGTACTCACTTCGACGGTGGCCGGTAAGTTGATTACCATTGGGCGTTCGGCGCAGGGCTGCCAGATTTCCGCCACCGCTTCACAAATCTCCAGCGCGAATTCTGGCTCGGTAAAGCAGAAGGTTTCCGGCGAGTATTCGTATTGCCAGCGGGTTTCAGGATGCTCTTCACACAGCGTGCGGATAAAGCGCGTGGAGCGCGTTGCCAGCTCGATGATTTGCGCTTTCTCCATGCCAAATACCAGACGGCGGAACAGCGGGGCGGTCGCATTATAGAGGTGTACGGTGGCCTGTTTGGCACCGCGCAGGGACTCAAAGGTGCGGACGATCAGGTCTTCCCGTGCCTGGGTTAACACCTGAATGGTGACATCCTCCGGAATGCGGTTCTCTTCAATCAGTTGGCGAACAAAGTTGAAATCCGTCTGCGAGGCCGAAGGAAAGGCGACCTCGATCTCTTTAAACCCGCAGCTCAGCAGCAAGTCCCAGAACTGCAGCTTGCGCGCGCTGTCCATCGGCTCGGCAAGGGCCTGGTTGCCGTCGCGTAAGTCGGTGGAGAGCCAGCGCGGCGCGCGGGTGATGCGTTGCTCCGGCCAGCGACGGTCGGGCAGGGAAAGCGTGGGATAGGGCTGGTACTTGTCGGCGGGTGTGTTCAGCATGATGCGCTCCTGTTGTCTTTTCACTATCGTGAAGGGATTTCAGGAGCGCTGCTTTATCGGAACTGACAATCGCTGTCGCGTTCTGGACAACGGTCGCGATGGTTGCCGGGTGGCGGCTACGCCTTACCCGGCCTACAGGACTTGTAAGCGCAGCGCCACCCGGCAACCAGCGCAGAGGACTAGTGTGCGCCACCACCCCCGCCACCGGCACCGAACGGCGGTCTGGCAAACCACACCAGCCCCAGCAGGACGATAAAGATCCCTGCCGAAATCCAGAAAATCTCGTTGGCAGAGATAATCAGACCCTGGTTGGTGATCTGCTGGGCGATCCAGCCTGACGCCTGCTGCTCCGTCATCCCCATGCCCTCAAGCTGGCTATACATCTGTTGAGCATTGGGGTTGAACGGGTTCACCGCCTCGGTCAATTGCGCATGGTGCAATGATTCACGGTTGGTCCACAGCGTCGTAGTAATGGACGTCCCAATCGAGCCCGCCAGCGTTCGGGTAAAGTTCGACAGGCTTGATGCCGCCGCCATACGCTCAGGCGGTAAGCCGGAAAGCGTGATGGTGGTCAGTGGCATAAAGAAGCACGCCACGGCAAAGCCCTGAATAAACTGCGGCCACGCGGAGGCGCCAAAGTCCATTCCCGGTTCGAACGTGTACGCACGCCAGTAGAAGCAGACCGCGTACATGATGAAGCTGAACGTCACCAGCCTGCGCATGTCGAGCTTGTGGGCGAACCGGCCGATAATCGGCGACAGCAGGACGGGGATCACCCCGACAGGCGCGGAGGCAAGGCCTGCCCAGGTGGCGGTATAGCCATATACCTCCTGCAATAGCTGCGGCAGCAGAACGATCGCGCCGAAGTAGAGCATGTAGGCGAGGCTGATACACAGACAGCCAATGGTGAAGTTTCGCGACTTAAACAGCGACAGGTCGACTATCGGGTTGTCGTCCGTCAGCTCCCAGACAATCAGGAAACTAATGGCGACGACGGCGACCACCGTCAGGACGATGATTTCCGAAGAGGCAAACCAGTCGAGCTCTTTACCGCGGTCGAGCATGATCTGCAGGCTACCAATGCCGACAACCAGTAACGCCAGTCCCACACCGTCAATGCGCCGCTGTTCAGTACGCGTTTCGCGACCGCGCAGAGACTGCAGCGTCATCAGTACCACCAGCGCACCAATGGGAACGTTGATAAAGAAGATCCAGCCCCAGTGGTAGTTATCGCTGATATACCCGCCCAGAATTGGCCCGCAAATCGGCGCAACAATCACGGTCATCGACCACAACGCCAGCGCAATAGAGCGTTTTGCCGGTGGGTAGTTGTTCAGCAGTAAGCTCTGCGACAGCGGAATCAACGGCCCGGCAACAATCCCCTGGATGACGCGGAAGAAAATCAGCATCGTCAGGCTGCTGGACATGCCGCACGCCCAGGAGGCGAGAACGAACAGTACCGTTGACCAGAGGAACAGCTTCACTTCACCGACGCGCTTCGCCAGCCAGCCGGTGATCGGAATGGAGATGGCGTTTGCCACCCCAAACGAGGTAATAACCCAGGTCCCCTGGCTCAGCGACGAGCCAAGGTTCCCGGCGATCGTGGGGATCGCCACGTTTGCGATGGTGGAGTCCAGCACCTGCATGAATGTCGCCAGCGACAGCGCAATGGTCATAATGACCAGCTGTGCGCCTTCCAGCGGTTTTTGCGGCTTTTGCTGTTGCATAACGCTCACCTTCGGCTTAACCGGCGTTTGCCTTCACGATGTCATCGATCAGCTTGTTGACCGGATCGAGGCTAATTTCACGGGCGTTACTTTCATAAGCCGGGCTGCTACGCACCTGGCTTGCCAGGATCTGACCGTCGCGGTTGGCGGTGTCGACCGTCACAAGCGTTGAGAGGCCGATACGCAGCGGGTGATCCGCCAGCTGTTTGGCATCCAGTTCAATACGTACAGGCAGACGCTGAACCACTTTGATCCAGTTACCGGTGGCGTTCTGCGCCGGCAGCAGGGAGAAGGCGCTGCCGGTCCCCATATCCAGACCGACCACTTTCCCGGTGTACTTAACGTCATCGCCGTAGATGTCGCTGACGACCGTCGCGGTCTGGCCGATACGCATATGGGCAAGCTGCGTCTCTTTAAAGTTGGCATCTACCCACAGATTGTCCGCCGGCACGACTGCCATCAGCGGCGTGGTTGGGCTAATTTGTGCCCCTGGCTGGACGGAACGACGGGAGACATAGCCGGTCATCGGGCTGACGATTTTGGTACGCTGCAGGGCAAGCCATGCGTTGCGGACTTCGGTCGCCGCCTGCTGTACGGCTGGCTGGTTTTCCAGGCTGGTGCCCAGCACCATCGCCTGGTTAGCGTTGTACTGTTGAATAGCCACATCCAGCTGTGCCTGAGCGCTGGCAACGGCGTCGCGCGCGTGCTGCAGCTCTTCACGGCCAATCAGGTTGGCGGTGCCGAGCGGTACGCGACGGTTCAGGTCGCTCTGCGCCTGTGCGAGTGCGGTTTTCTGCACGTCGATGTTGGCCTGCAGCTGTTTACTGTTGATCATCAGCTGGCGGGTCTGACGGACGCTGGAGGCCAGCGCGGTCTGTGCTTTCTCAAACGCCTGCTGGGCGTCGGTTGGATCGAGGGTCACCAACACATCGCCTTTTTGCACAAAGTCGGTATTGTCAGCCCAGACTTTCGTCACGCTGCCCGACACCTGCGCCATAATTTGTACCTGGTTCCCTGCCACGTAGGCGTCGTCAGTCTCTTCAGCATGACGCAAGACTAAAAACCAATAGATCCCATATGCCACGGCAATAATGATAAAGAGCAAGGTCAACAGAAGAAGGGCGCTCTTACGTTTGCCTTTCTTGTTGGCCGGTTGCTGCGGGGTAGTGCTCTCCGCATTTGCGCTCATTGTAGTTCTCCACGATCTTCTTATTTTCACATCGGCTGAGCCGACCTGTTGTCAGAAAGGCCAGCAGTGTGACGTGCTGGCCTGTCGGTTTTCTTATAAATCTGGAATGTTGAGCGTGTCGTCGCGTTAGCGCAGCGCCTCAAGAACGGCGCCGTCTTCATCCATCTGATCCAGACGGGTGAGCAGCTTGCGAGTGATGTGCTCAAGCTGGTCGCGCTCGGCGGAGCTGAGGGCAGACCAGAGTTTGTGCAGGCAATTGTGCTGAGGTGGCAGCACCTCGCGCAGGAACTGGTGACCTTTATCGGTCAGTTGCAGATGCAGGCAGCGGCGATCGTTGTCGCTTTCACGGCGCTCGATCCAGCCACGCTTTTCAAGCTCATCGGCAATACGGGTCGCATTGGTACGGGAGGAGCCCAGCGCGCAGCTCAACTCGGAAGGCTGAATGCTGTGGTTTTCCTGAGACTCCAGCGTAATCAACGCCATAAACAACGTCTCGTTAATCCCTTGAGCTTTCAGCATTTTATTACGGTTTTCCAGTAGCTTACCCTGCATGTGCATGCACAGGCGAGTCAGCAGGATTTCCTGATACGGGAAGTCCTCATGGCGACTGGCGCGGAATTTAAGCATTTGTTCAATGGGCGTAAACGAACTATCCATTTGGGCATAACCTCATTAATTACAGCCGATATAGTAACGATGGTGACAAATAATGTAAATGAATTATTTGTGCGGTTATATCCGCCAAATTAATATCACCATCAGAAAGCGCCGGGTAAGTCCGTGACCCGGTGAGCACAGAAAGCGTAGGGTGTGAACCCGCTGGAGAGAGGATGTGAGGACGGGGGTCTGAACTATTCATGCCGATTGTAAATATGTCACCCACATTAAAATTTCTGGGATAAATGATTACGTTTACATTAACAGACTGAAGGGCCTCTTTACACCCTAAGAGGCCCAACGCAATGTAAAACTTAATGAATTGCATCCTGACGATGGTAGCCGCGCCACCATACAAGAAGGTTGAGCGCGGCGACGATGGCCCCTATTCCGCACACGCCGGACCAGCCGGCATGCTGCCACGCTGAGGCGGAAATGAGCGAACCCGCTGCGCCGCCAATAAAGTAGCTGGTCATGTATCCGGCCGTGAGGCGGTTACGCGCCTCAGGCTTCACGCGATAAATCACGGTCTGATTGGTGATGTGAACGCCCTGCACGGTGAGATCGAGCACCAGAATACCGACGATCAGCGCCAGCACCGAGACGTGTCCGTACCAGATCGCCGCCCAGGAGAGCAGGAGTAAAACCAGCCCTGCGGAGGTGGTCAGGTGGGATTTGCCCTTGTCGGCCAGCCCGCCTGCGGGACGTGCGCCCAGTGCACCTGCGGCACCGGCCAGACCGAACAGGCCAATCACCCCTTCGGAATAATTGAACGGCGGGGCGGCAAGCAAAAACGCCATCGACGTCCACAGAATGCTGAAGTTAGCGAAGGTGAAACAGCCCAACAAGGCGCGGGTGCGCAGGAGTTTATCCTGCGTGAACAGGCTGAACACGGAGGCCAGAAGCTGCGGATAGTTCAGGTGGTTTTCCTGCTTCACCTTCGGCAGGCCGCGCCACAGCGCCAGGGCCATAACCACCATCAATACACTTGCCACCCAGTAAACGGTGCGCCAGCCACCGAGGCTTGCCAGCAGCCCAGCAACGGTACGCGCCAGCAAAATCCCCAGCAGCAGGCCGCTCATAATGGTGCCCACTACCTTGCCGCGCTTTTCCGGAGAGGCGAGTGTCGCGGCGAGTGGTACCAGGATTTGCGCCACCACGGAGAACAGCCCCGTTAGCGCGGTACCGACGATCATCATCGTCAGCGACTGGCTGCTGGCGGTGATCAACATCCCGCCGGCGGCCAGCAAAGTCATGGAGACGATCAGCATTCGTCGTTCAAACATATCGCCAAGCGGCACCAGGAACAGCAGCCCTGCGGCATAGCCAAGCTGCGCGGCCGTAACGATAAAGCCTGCGGAGCTGGCAGAGAGGTTGAACGCGCGGGCGATGGTGTCGAGAAGAGGTTGCGCGTAATAGTTGCTGGCGACCGCCAGACCCGTTGCCACGGACATTAAAAGGATGAGTGAGGGGCTAAGCCCTTGAGTTGTTTTGGTCATGGGTTTCAGGAATCATTAGTTGAGTGATTATTTTTCCGGAAACCATAATAACCAATGATGGTGAATGTTGGGGGATTGTTATGTGTGTGTTTGTGCGGTTTAACCCCTCACCCTAACCCTCTCCCGAAGGGAGAGGGAACGCTAACACCCTCTCCCTTCGGGAGAGGGCTGGGGTGAGGGAAAATGTTTTACTTCTGCGCCTCAAGCGCCTCTTTCACCCAGCCATCAAACTGCTGCTGGTGGGCTTTTATCCAGCCGTCGACGTGACCTTTGACATCGGCCTCAGACGATTTGCCCGCATGCATCATCGCGTTCTGGGCGTTGATGTCCGCCAGCGGCAGCTTCATCACCGAGAACAGCTTCGCCGCCGCCGGGTTTTTCTCCGCCCAGGCTTTGTTCGCGACGATGTGCATCGTGTTCACCGGGAAGCCGTAGTTCATGCCGTTCGGCAGTTTGGTGTCGATATCTTTCTGCTCGCCCGGCAGGGAGGAGAACGGTACCTGTAGCCACACCACGTCTTTACCCGGCTTCAGCACGTCGCTGACCCAGTACGGCGTCCAGGTGTAGTAGATAACCGGTTTGCCCTCTTTGAAGCGGGCAATGGTGTCGGCCATCATCGCCGAATAGTTGCCGTGGCTCACGTCGACGGTCTTCGCCAGGTCGAAGGCTTTGTTCTGGTGGTTAATCACCGCTTCACAGCCCCAGCCCGGCGAGCAGCCCATCATGTCGGCTTTGCCGTCACCGTTGGTGTCGAACAGTTTGGCGATCTTCGGATCTTTCAGCTGTGCAATATTGGTGATGTGATACTGGTCGGCGGTTTTCTTGTCGATCAGATAACCCTGCGCCGCACCGGTCACGAAGGTGCCCTGACGGTAGAATTTCTTATCACCGCCCGCGGCGGCATACATATCGTCATGCAACGGCTGCCAGTTAACCGCGGTAAAGGTGGCATCACCGGAGGCAATCGAGGTGTAGCCCACGTTATAGTCCACTTCACTTGGCGTGTTGACCGTATAGCCCAGTTTTTCCAGCGCACGGCTGACGATCAGGGTCTGGAAGCTCTCTTCCGAAATGGTGCTCTGCACCGGCTGTACGGTAATGCCTTTGCCCGGCAGGTCCGCCGCAAACGCGCTGGTGGAGACAAGGGTCGCAAACGCTGTGGCAAAAAGTACGTTATGTCGCATCGTTGTTCCTTATTTTGTGAATGGACGGGTGAGTAACCCGATAGGGCCGGTGGTATACCAGCGACGATTGCCGCGACTGCGTGAATCACGACCGACAGCCTGGGTCAGGCGGTCAAGAATAATGGCGAGGATCACAATCCCGACGCCGCCGACGGTTGCCAGCCCCATGTCGAGACGGCCAATGCCGCGCAGCACCATCTGCCCCAGACCGCCTACGGCGATCATCGAGGCAATGACGACCATCGACAGCGCCAGCATCAGCGTCTGGTTAACCCCTGCCATGATGGTCGGCATCGCCAGCGGGAGCTGAACCTTAAACAGCAGCTGGCGCGGGCTGGCGCCGAACGAGCGTGACGCTTCGATCAGATCCGCAGGCACCTGGTTTATTCCCAGAATGGTCAGACGAATAATCGGCGGCAGGGCGAAGATAATGGTCACCACCACTCCCGGCACGTTACCGATGCCGAACAGCATCACGATCGGCACCAGATACACGAACGCCGGCGTGGTCTGCATCGCATCCAGCAGCGGACGAATAATCTTCGCCGCCCGCGGGCTGCGCGCCAGCCAGATCCCCATCGGCAGGCCGATCGCCACGCAGAAGAGCAGGGCGGTCAGCACCAGCGCCAGGGTGATCATCGCCTGCGACCAGGCGCCAATCGCGCCGATGGCAATCAGCGAGATCAGCGTGGCGATCCCCATCCCAGCGCTGCCAAACTGCCAGGCGATCAGGGAAAACAGCACGATGGCCACCGGGGCCGGCATGCCCAGCATCAGCTGCTGGAAACCGTTGAGGATGTAATCCACCGGGACGCGGATCCCCTGGAAGAGCGGACGAAAGTGCGTGACCACCCAGTCGATCCCCTCCGTGACCCAGCTGTCCAGCGGGATCAGCGTCTTGTGGAACGGATCCATAATATTGAAGTGTTCTGGCGCAGGCGCGGGTGCGCTGTTCAGCCAGTCTGCCGCACCGCCGCCGTCGGCAGGCGCTGGCGTGGAACCCCACGCGTCGGCAGATTGCGCAGCGCTGTCCGCTGCTTCAGGTGTACCCCACGGGTTAGATTGATCGGTCATTGTTTGCCCCCTCGCGATCTAAAGCCTGCAGCAGCATGCGTTTTGAGATGATGCCGACGTACTGTTGTTCCTCGCCCACGACCGGCACGGCGCACGGCGCCTGACCCACGTGAGAGAGCAACTCGCTGAGCGGCGTTTCGGCGTCCACGGCAAGCGGAGCGTCAATTAGGGCCGCATCGATTCCCTGGTTTTCGCTAAGGGCGGTTTTCAGAGAGTCGATGGAGACAATGCCAACAAATTTATTGCCGCGTTCAACCAGATAACCGTATTCACGGTCTTCGTCCTGCAGCAGCTTAAGGGCTGAGCGCGGGCCAAAACCTGGCGTTTTACGGATAATGCCGTTTGGCGTTCGACGGGCGATATCTTTGGCGCTAAAGACCTGGCTAATATCCACGCCGCGGAAGAAGGTGCGGACATAATCATTGGCCGGATTATTGAGAATTTCATCCGGTGTGCCGACCTGCACCACTTCACCATTTTGCATAATGGCAATACGGTCGCCAATACGCATGGCTTCATCCAGATCGTGGGAAATAAATACAATGGTTCGCTGATGTTTAGCCTGTAATTTTACCAGCTCATCCTGCATCTCGGTGCGAATTAATGGATCGAGAGCCGAGAAGGCTTCATCCATTAATAATATGTCCGGATTAATGGCTAATGCGCGGGCTAATCCTACGCGCTGGCGCATACCGCCGGAAAGTTCATCCGGGTACGCATGCGCATAATTCTCCAGCCCAACCTGACGCAGCGCATCAAGAGCTTTTTCCTGACGTTCCTGAGCGGGTGTGCCGGCTAATTCCATACCAAAGGCGGTATTATCCAGCACCGTCATGTGCGGCATTAGCGCAAATGACTGGAACACCATCGCAATCTTCTTTCTGCGCACCTCGCGAAGCTCTGCGTCTGAGATTCTGGCGATATCTACGCCGTCAATCAGCACCTGTCCGCGGGTGGGTTCAATCAGGCGATTGAGAAGGCGAACCATAGTGGATTTACCCGAACCGGATAATCCCATGATGACAAAAATCTCGCCTTCTTCAATGGCCAGACTGGCGTCTTTAACGCCAAGCGATAGCCCAGTTTTTTCCAGAATTTGCTCTTTCGAAAGGCCTTTCTCAATATATTTGAATGCGCGCTGCGGATGCTCGCCAAATACTTTATAAAGATTTTTCACTTCTAATTTAATTGCCATGCAATAGAGAGTGTCCTGTTATTTGTTTATGTCGATATGATTACCATGGTAAATTGTTAACGGGCATAACCCTAACATACTGAGAATCTGAGACAACCCTGGGTTTGCTTATGATGTGAATTTTCAGGGAAGCGAAACGGCTGAATTTCCCATGAGTAAAGGGCTGAGCGCGATTTGAATTTTTCTCAATTTTTTGCTGCAGCATCGGGAAATTTCGCCTGAATCGAACGGTTCAGGCGAATATGACGCGGAAATGACAGTGTAGTTGTTTTGTAAATATTAGAGAGAAAATTGTTGGGTTTATATTAAATTAACGAACGTTAGCGTTTATTAAAAATCCCAGTCTTCATCCTTCGTTTCCACCGCTTTGCCTATCACATACGATGAACCCGACCCGGAGAAGAAATCGTGGTTTTCGTCGGCGTTGGGCGACAGCGCGGCCAGAATTGCCGGGTTCACCTCCGCCATCTCAGGCGGGAATAGCGCGTCGTAACCGAGATTCATCAGCGCCTTGTTGGCGTTGTAGCAGAGGAAGGCTTTCACGTCTTCCTCCCAGCCGGTACCGGCGTACAGTTCCTCGGTATAGCTCAGCTCGTTGTCGTATAGATCCATCAGCAAATCGAGCGCAAACCCTTTGAGTTCCTCACGCTTTGCCTCGCTGACTTTCTCCAGTCCTTTCTGATACTTATAGCCGATGTAATACCCGTGTACCGCTTCATCGCGGATGATAAGCCGGATCAAATCGGCGGTGTTGGTGAGCTTACCCCGGCTCGACCAGTACATGGGAAGCCAGAAGCCGGAATAGAAGAGGAAGGATTCCAGAAACACGCTGGCGATCTTCTTCTTCAGCGGCTCGTCGGCCCGGTAATATTCCAGCACCAGATCCGCCTTTCGCTGCAATGACTCGCTCTCTTCACTCCAGGCGTAGGCGGCGTCCACGTCTTTGGTCTGACACAGCGTCGAAAAAATCGAGCTGTAGGAGCGGGCGTGCACCGCCTCCATAAAGCTGATGTTGGACATTACCGCCTCTTCGTGGGGTGTAAGCGCGTCACGCATTAGCGCGGGCGCCCCCACGGTATTCTGAACGGTGTCCAGCAGCGTCAGGCCGGTAAAGACGCGTATCGTCAGCTGCTGTTCGGCGTGGCTGAGCGTTTGCCAGGCCGGGATATCGTTAGAGAGCGGGACCTTTTCCGGCAGCCAGAAGTTGCTGGTCAGCCGGTTCCACACTTCCAGATCTTTGTCGTCCTGGATCTTGTTCCAGTTAACGGCGCTTACGCGTGACAGTTTCATCCTTTCTCCTTACAGCGCGCAGGACACGCAGCCTTCAATTTCGGTGCCTTCCAGCGCAAGCTGGCGCAGGCGAATGTAGTAGAGTGTTTTAATGCCTTTCTTCCAGGCGTAGATCTGCGCCCTGTTGATATCCCGTGTGGTGGCGGTATCCGGGAAAAACAGCGTCAGCGACAGCCCCTGATCCACATGTTTTGTCGCCTCGGCATAGGTATCGATAATTTTTTCCGGGCCGATCTCATACGCATCCTGATACAGCGCCAGATTTTCATTAGTCATAAACGGCGCTGGGTAGTAGACGCGCCCGGTTTTGCCTTCCTTACGAATTTCAATTTTTGACACTATCGGGTGAATGCTCGACGTGGCGTGATTGATGTAGGAAATCGAACCGGTCGGCGGTACGGCCTGCAGGTTCTGGTTGTAGATGCCGTAGTGCATCACGTCATCACGCAATTGCTGCCACATCTCGCGCGTGGGCAGAACGATCCCGACGCGGGTAAACAGCTCACGTACTCGCGCCGTTTTTGGCTGCCAGTCGCCTTCAAGGTATTGGCTGAAATACTCCCCGCTGGCGTAGCGGGACTGCTCAAAGCCCGCGAAGCGCTGGTTGCGCTCGCGCGCCAGCATCATCGAGGTGTGCAGCGCATGCCAGGTTATGGTGTAAAAATAGAGGTTGGTGAAATCCAGCCCTTCCGGGCTGCCGTAAGCAATACCTTCCCGCGCCAGATAGCCGTGCAGGTTCATCTGCCCGAGGCCGATGGCGTGCGACGCGGCATTACCCGCTTCAATAGACGGCACGCTGCGGATGTGGCTCATGTCCGACACCGCCGTCAGGCCGCGAATGGCCGTTTCCACCGTGCGGCCAAAGTCGGGGGAATCCATGGTATGGGCGATATTCAGCGACCCGAGGTTACAGGAGATATCTTTGCCGATATCCGCATAGTCCAGGTTCTCGTCATAGCTGGACGCGCTGTTGACCTGCAAAATCTCCGAACACAGGTTGCTCATGTTGATGCGCCCGGCAATCGGGTTCGCGCGGTTCACCGTGTCCTCGTACATGATATACGGATAGCCGGACTCAAACTGGATCTCCGCCAGCGTCTGGAAGAAATCGCGGGCGTTGATATATTTTTTGCGAATACGATCGTCGGCCACCAGTTCCTCGTAGAGTTCGCTGATGGCCACGTCGCCAAAGGCTTTGCCGTAAATCCGCTCAACGTCATACGGCGAGAAGAGCGCCATGTCGGCATTCTCTCTGGCGAGCTTAAAGGTGATATCCGGGATCACCACCCCCAGCGACAGAGTTTTGATGCGAATTTTTTCGTCGGCATTTTCGCGCCTGGTGTCCAGAAACCGCAGAATGTCCGGGTGGTGCGCATGCAGATAAACGGCGCCCGCGCCCTGGCGCGCGCCAAGCTGATTGGCATAGGAGAACGCATCTTCCAGCATCTTCATCACCGGGATCACGCCAGAGGACTGGTTTTCGATGCGCTTGATTGGCGCGCCCGCTTCACGCAGGTTGGAGAGCAAAAACGCCACGCCGCCGCCGCGTTTGGAAAGCTGCAGCGCAGAATTCACCGCACGGCCAATCGACTCCATATTGTCTTCGATGCGCAGCAGGAAGCAGGAGACCAGCTCGCCGCGCTGGGCTTTGCCGCAGTTGAGGAAGGTCGGCGTGGCGGGCTGGAAGCGCCCGGAGAGGATCTCATCGGTTAGCTGCTCCGCCAGCGCTTCATCACCCTGGGCCAGCGTCAGCGCCACCATCACCACGCGATCTTCAAAGCTTTCTAAGTAGCGTTTACCGTCGAAGGTCTTCAGGGTGTAGCTGGTATAGTACTTCCACGCGCCGAGGAAGGTCTGGAAACGAAAACCGCTGGCGTGGGCGCGTTCAAACAGTCTTACCACGAAGGAGCGATCGTAGCGGACCAGGACGCGCTCCTCGTAGTAGCCCTCTTTAACCAGATAGTCGAGACGCTCATTCTGGCTCGCGAAGGTCACGCTGTTGGGCCGCACATGGGCGGCGAAAAAGGCGTCCACCGCCTCTCTGTCTTTATCAAACTGAATGCGCCCCTGACGATCGTAGAGGTTAAGCATCGCGTTTAATGCGTGGTAATCCGGCGTCGCCTGAATTACCCGTTCTGCGGTTGTCGTTGCCAAAATTCGTTCACTCCTTTACGCACGTTTTCGACGTCCTGCTGTGTCCCCATCAGCTCAAAGCGATAGAGGTACGGCACGCCGCATTTTTGAGAGATGACGTCCCCGGCGCGGCCAAAGGCA
Organism: Lelliottia nimipressuralis; assembly: GCF_004402045.1. Lineage (GTDB taxonomy): Bacteria > Pseudomonadota > Gammaproteobacteria > Enterobacterales > Enterobacteriaceae > Enterobacter > Enterobacter chinensis. Next base: position 18,263 of record NZ_SOMG01000001.1, read on the forward strand.
TCGCCGAAATTGCGATTGCCCGCCGCGATCACGCCGCGAATCAGCCCGCGGTTATGAGGATCGTTCAGAAAGCGGATCACCTGACGGGGGACGGCCCCCGCCGTACCGCCGCCGCCATAGCTGGGCACCACCAGAATGTAAGGTTCCTCTACCCGGATCCGCTCCCGCTCGTTCAGCGGAATGCGCACCGCAGGCAGCCCAACGCGCTCAATAAAACGGAGCGTGTTTTCCGAGCTGCTGGAGAAGAAAACCAGCCCACTCATGCCCGAGCGGCCTGAGCGCTCAGGCGGTTGATCATGTCCGGGCGGAAGCCAGACCAGCTGAGCTCCCCGGCGACAACAACCGGAAGCTGACGGAAACCCTGCGCACGTAGGGTATCGGCGGCCTCGGGCTGCTGGTCAATATTCACCATCTCAAAAGCCACTCCGCGGCTTTCCATCGCGCGTTTTGTGGCGTGGCACTGAACACAATCGTTACGAGTGTAAATAATAATGCTCATGATTCGTATTTCCATTTAAAATGAGAGAGCGGCGCGAATCATCGCGTCAGGTTGTGTGTATCTTGCTAAAAGGAATACTAGATGTAGTTGTCTTAAGTTTCAACCATACAAGATATGGGAAATTTAGATTGATGTCGCCTCTATGATGAGCTCAGCGGGGCAGGGCAGGCTGTACGGGTTTTTCAGGCCATCAGGCAAAGAAGAGCCCCGACAGCCACTGACCGCCGGGGCAGAAAAAACGTGTGAGGGGGCGTTATTTACGCAGGCTGAGCAGGGCACCTACGAAGATACCGACTGCCGCGACTGTGCCCAACGTACAGAGCGGTTTTTCACGCACGAACGTCGTTGCGCAGCTCACCGCATCGCAGGCCGCCTGAGTCGTCCGCGTGCGTCCGTTCAAACGCGCGCGGGTTTCACGGAGCAGAGACTGAGCCTTACGTTTTGCGGCATCCGCTTCGTCCTTTGCGTCGGTTCCCCAGGATTTCAGCACTTCTTCCAGCGTGTCCGCTAATTGGCTGACATCATTACGAATATCCTGAGCGTCGTCATTAATATCGTTTCGGTTCGGTCTGTTAAACATACGATCCTCCGTAATTTTGCGTTCCCGTTCAGTTTAGTTCAGAAATTTAATATCTGAAGCGCATCACGCGTTATCCGGCAGTTTATGGATTATTCTGAAAGCCCTGCTAATGCTGAATACTGTAAGGTTGCCGGGCAGGAAAAGATAACGAGGAAAAGATATGTATTTACGACCTGATGAGGTGGCGCGCGTTCTTGAAAAAGAGGGATTCACCATGGATGAGGTGACATCAAAAGCGTATGGATATCGCCGTGGCGAGAATTATGTTTACGTTAATCGTGAAGCAAGAATGGGACGTACCGCTCTCATTATTCACCCGACGCTGAAAGACAGAAGTCTGTCCTTTGCTGAGCCTGCCTCGGATATTAAAACCTGCGATCATTATCAGCAATTCCCGCTCTATTTAGGCGGAGAAACGCATGAGCATTATGGTATTCCGCATGGCTTCAGCTCGCGTATGGCGCTGGAGCGGTTTTTGAAGGGACTGTTTGGCGACGTACAGTAAATTTGCGACTGGCGTGCGCCAGTCGCTTCACATCACGCTTTTGCCTGGCTGTACTGGCTGACCTTAAACAGGCGGCGACAGTAGTCGAGGAAATAGCCGTATACCGCACCCATCAGCATTGAAATCACAATATTCGAACTGACCGCCGCAGCAATCTGGTGCCAGTCCGCACCTACCGTCAGCAGAATGGCCACGTAAACCGGAGACTGGAACGTTACATACGCCAGAACGTCCGCCAGGTTTTTCACCCAGCCTGCAGGGCTGATACGCCGCGCGATGCGCATTACCGCATCGCGGTATAAACCGTAAGGCCAGGCAATAATAATATTGACCGGGATCGCCACCAGGCGAGAAGAAAGTGACTGCTCGAAGGTCATTCCGGAGAGGAATATTTCAATCAGCATGTTCACGACGGAACAGTAGACAACCATCGCGAAAGTATCCGCTACCGCATGGCGAAGGCGTGATTGCGGTGAGAACATGTCTGAACTCCTTGAGAAGAACACAAAAGAAACGATTTTCCCTAAGCAGTTAGTGCTTTAGGTTGGTTTGTTTGACATGTATAGCGTATATCTCTGCGTTTGAACTAACAACTAGTGATTAATCTTTATTTAATCGCGTTTTGTCCACAAAACTCTCTAAAGTTGATTGTTTTTTGTTCGGTTCGTTATAATCTGTCTCGCTTAGCAATTTTTATATAAAAATCATATGCTTGATATTCACGGGGCTGAGGTGCGGATCGTCTTTCGTATGGGTAGCGAAGAATGCTGATATTTGGATTAAAGCTGACCATTTATATTGACGTCAGTATTGAATTCGCACGTATCCTACATGCGTCATAAGGTAATATTACTGGCGATATTTAAACATATTGACATTATTGGCGGGGCGGCCCCGCGGGTAGATATTTCGACAGAAATGAATTATTCTGTTGGGGATTTATCTATTTACCCTAAAGAAAAGGTTTTCAAATAATATGTCTTTGACGTTACAGAATCTTAATAATATCCGAACTCTGCGTGCCATGGCCCGCGAATTATCCCTGGACGTTCTTGAGGAAATGCTGGAAAAGGTCAGGGTCGTTGCCGAAGAGAAACGTAGTGAACTGGCGGAATTAGAGCAGCAACGCGCTGAGCAGCAGGAGAAAATTAATGCTCTGCTGGAACTGATGAAAGCCGATGGTATTTCACCGACAGACCTGTTGGGCTCTGAGCTGGTGCAGGCAGGCAAGCCAGCGAAAAAGCGCAAGCCGCGTGAAGCCAAATACCGCTTTATTGACCAGAACGGTGAAGAGAAAACGTGGACCGGCCAGGGCCGCACGCCGAAGCCTATTGCCAGCGCGCTGGCGAACGGTAAATCACTTGATGATTTTCTGATGTAATGCGTGAACCGGGCGGAACACTCCGCCCGGTTAACTGTTCAGCAGACGCCAAAATCACCGTCTTCGGTATACAGCGACAGATCGGTGGCTTTAAGGGTATATGTCTCACCTTGTTCATTGCTGGCCTGTACCGCCACAATGCTGTCACCATTCACTTCGAGCACTTTCAGCTTCGGGCCGCCTTTAAGCGGTTGCACATAATCACCGACAGAAAACATATTACCTCCTCATCGTTTTAGCGATCTTCACCTTAGCCCACGTACGACGGCGGGTACAGCGTATTTCATCGATTACTGCTTATGAGGTACGCCGGTTCCAGGGCATCACTTTGAGCAGTCGCGCCATACCGCAAAAACCCGTCACCCCCGCGAACATCAGCCCGGCACCCACGAAACCGCTGAGCAGGAAAAAGCCGCTTGAGACGCTATAGCCCAGCACCACACCGCAGAGAATGAGCAGCCCGGCGGCAATTTGCACCTGACGCATCAGCGGCAGCGGCTGGGATTTGTCTTCGACAGTCTGAAGCCCGGCCTGCTTCCAGCCCTGAATGCCACCTTCGACCACAAATGCCTCGGCGGGCGCGGCAGCCTGTGCAAGGCGATCGGCATTCCCCGACGTTCGGGCGCCGGACTGGCAGTGAAAAATTACCGTTTCACCCGCGTGCGCTTTAAGCCCGTCGGGTAGGGTAGCCAGCGGCACCGACTGCGCAACGGGAATATGCTCGCGTGCGTACTCGTCGGCATCGCGAATATCAATCAGTTTTGCGCCTTCAGCGACGCGGGCACTGGCCTGGTGCGGGGAAAGAAGAGGAAGTGACATGGCGGCTCCTTACGGGCAATAAAGGGTTTTCAGGGTGCTGATAAGCTGATGTACCGCATCGTTTTTAATGAAATAAAGAATGCGCTGCGCGTCGCGGGTGCTGTCGATAAGACCTTCCTCACGCATGCGCGCCAGATGCTGTGACGTAGCGGAAGGACTGAGCCCCGTCGCACGCGCCAGTTCCCCCGCGCTGGTGCCGGGGGCACCGCAGAGCGTGCAGAGGATCAGCAGCCGACGCGGGTTGCTCATCGCTTTTAAGAGTGCGGCGGCCTGCTCAGCGCTGGCCTGGAGTTGTTCAAGTTCAGTCATTGTAGTTTAGTATTTGCTTAATTAAGTAAATGCTAAACTAATTTGTGGCTTCGCGCCACAGGAGATCGCTATAGATGTGGGTCAGCACCCCTGCTGGGCCAAACTGCTGTTTGATCCAGCGCGTCACCTGGCCGGTCGCGGCATGCTGCGTGGCGAGCAGCATGCGCGAGTCCTGACGCGGGTTATTAATTCGTCGCGTCACCAGCAGCCCCGCCTCTACCGCCTCACGTGCCATATGCTCCGGTAAAAAACCTATCCCTTCCCCCAGGATCTGGCACTGACATTTGGTGTTAAAGTCCGGTACCAGAATCGCCTCCTGTCCGTGCAGCAGCCAGCCGACCTTCTTATTAATGGTGTGCGCGGTATCTTCCACCATAATGTTGGGGTACAGGCGCAGCTGGCTTTCCGCTATCGGTTCCGGGACGAAGGCCAGCGGATGTTCCGGCGCGATGGCGAACACCCAGCGGATGGCGCCGATCTCGGTGTAATCAATCCCGCCGCCGTCGAGCAGCGTGTCCGGCGCGCCAATGGCGATGTTGGCCTGGTTGTTAATGATGGAGTCCCAGACGCCGTTATACACCTCGGTGGTGACGGTGATCTGGCAGGTAGGGAACTGCTTTTTCAGCACCTGCAGCAGCCGCGCGGTATGGCGCGGCGTGTACAAAAGCTGATTGATACAGATGCGCACCCGCGCCTCGATGCCCTGAGAAATGGTATCTATGCCGCGCTTGATGGCATGAAAATCATTCAGCAGGTCGGTCGCTTTGCGATAAAAGTAAAACCCGGACTCGGTCAGCTCAATGCTGCGCGTGTTGCGGACAAACAGCACCACGTCCAGCCCGGTTTCCATCCGCTTGATGGTGTAACTGATGGCCGAGGTGGTAACCCCCAGCTCGGTTGCCGCCTTGCTGAAGCTGCCGAAGCGTGCGGCGGTGGTAAAGGCCAGCAGGTTCTCTTCGGTAAAGATGGAATTCATATCGCTGCTCCCGTGAGCCATCAGTTTTGAACATATTTTAACAGCGCCGTTACAATGCATTTGACGTCGATCACAGTTCTGACGTTTAACGCGAGGCCGCGAAATATAAGGCTTCGTCAGGCATAAGCAGAATGCAGCTCTGAGCGTAAAAAAGCCCGAAAACATAAGGAAAAGGTTGCACGGCCGCACGTTTTGGCTGAATTGTTGAATTTAACTCAATAATGAATTGACTGTCGATGAATCATTTTTAAGCGGATTCTTTTATGACCAGGCTGTTGCTATTCTCAGGTCAACAGAAATAAAAACATCGGGAGTCTGAATATGTCTGCAACTGAACTCGTTACTGAATTTCTGCTGGCGGCAGAAGAGGGCAATAGCGATGCGCTAAAAGCCTGTCTGGAGAAAGGCGTGGATATTAACGCCACCAACCGCCAGAAAAGAACGGCGGTTATTATTGCCAGCCTCAAAAAGCATTATGCCTGTGTGGAGTTATTAATTGCTGCCGGTGCGGATATTGATAAACAGGACCAGACCTGCTTTAACCCCTTCCTGATTAGCTGCCTGACCAACGATATCACCCTGCTGCGCCTTGTCCTTCCGGCAAATCCGGATCTTGACCGCCTGACGCGCTTTGGCGGCGTGGGCATTACGCCTGCCAGTGAAAAAGGACACGTGGAGATCGTGCGCGAGCTGCTGGAAAAAACCGACATTAACGTCAATCACACCAACTTTGTCGGCTGGACGCCGCTGCTGGAAGCCATCGTGTTAAACGACGGTGGCGCGAAGCAGCAGGCGATCGTGAAGCTGCTGCTGGATCACGGTGCGAACCCGCACATGACCGATAAATACGGCAAAACCCCGCTCGAGCTGGCGCGGGAAAAAGGCTTCGATGCGATAGCCGACCTGCTGCTGGCGGCGGGCGCGTAAAGCAATCGGTCAGCCGCCTCCGGCTGGCCGTTAATTTAAAAAGCGTATTTACCGACGTGCATTTTGCACGACGGCGGCCCCCTTTTATCCGCAAACAGGTGCAAATAATGCCAACGAAAATCGTGATTAAAAAGAACACCTATTTTGACTCCGTTTCATTAATGTCCGTTTCCACCAAAGCCAATAAATTACCGGGCGTCGAGCAAGCCTTTGTGGCTATGGCGACGGAGATGAATAAAGGCGTCTTAAAAAATCTCGGGCTATTAACGCCGGAATTAAATGAGGCTAAAAACGGCGACCTGATGATCGTTATTAAAGGCGACGCGGCCAATGATGAAACCCTGGCCGCTATTGAGGCGCTGTTCACCCGTAAAGAGAGCGCAGGCTCCCATGAAGCGCGTTACGCCACAATTGCCAGCGCCAAAGCCCATCGTCCTGACGCAAACCTCGCGGTCATTTCGGTCAACGGTACCTTCGCCGCGCGTGAAGCGCGTCAGGCGCTGGAAAACGACCTCAACGTGATGCTGTTCTCCGACAACGTGTCGCTCGACGACGAGCTGGCGCTGAAGCAGCTTGCGCACCAGAAAGGGCTGCTGATGATGGGGCCGGACTGCGGCACCGCCATTATCAACGGCGCGGGGCTGTGCTTTGCCAATGCGGTACGCCGCGGACCGATTGGTATTGTCGGCGCATCCGGCACCGGCAGCCAGGAGCTGAGCGTGCGCATTCATGAGTTCGGCGGCGGCGTGTCGCAGCTGATTGGCACCGGCGGGCGCGATCTCAGCGAGAAAATTGGCGGCCTGATGATGCTGGATGCCATCGGAATGCTGGAAGCCGACGAGGAGACTCAGGTCATTGCACTCATCTCCAAGCCGCCGGCCCCGGCGGTAGCTGAGAAAGTGCTGGCCCGCGCGCGCGCCTGCCGCAAGCCCGTCGTCGCGTGTTTCCTCGGCCGCAGCGAACCGCACGCCGATGAAGACGGCCTGCAGTTCGCACGCGGTACCAAAGAGGCGGCCCTGAAGGCCGTCCTGCTCACCGGCATCAAAAAAGAGTCCCTTGACCTGCATCCGCTCAACTGGCCGTTGATTGAAGAGGTGCGCGCCCGCCTGACCCCGCAGCAGAAGTACATTCGCGGCCTGTTCTGCGGCGGCACGCTGTGCGACGAGGCGATGTTCGCGGCACTGGAGAAGTTCGACGACGTCTACAGCAACATCCAGCCGGATCCGACTAAACGGCTGAAAGACATCAGCGTCAGCCAGGCCCATACCTTCCTCGACTTTGGCGATGACGATTTCACCAACGGCAAGCCGCACCCGATGATCGACCCGACCAACCGCATCAGCCGCCTGCTGCAGGAGGCCCGCGACCCGGAAGTCGGGGTAATTGTGATGGACTTCGTGCTGGGCTTTGGCGCGCACGAGGACCCTGTAGGGGTGATGCTCGACGCCATTAAAGAGGCGCAGGCGATTGCAAAAGCCGATAACCGCCCGCTGGAAATTCTCGGCTACGTGCTGGGTACCGATCAGGATCCACAGCAACTGGCGCAGCAGTGCCAGTTGCTCACCGACGCCGGCGTGATTTGGGCCAGCAGCAGCACCAACACCGGATTACTGGCCCGTGAATTTGTCTGCAAAGGGGAGAAAGCATAATGACGACCTTATTTAACCAGCCGCTGAACGTGATTAACGTGGGAATTGCGATGTTCAGTGACGATCTCAAAAAGCAGCACGTTCCCGTCGCCCAGCTCGACTGGACGCCGCCGGGGCAGGGCAACATGCAGGTTGTCGAGGCGCTCGACCAGCTGGCTGAAAAACCGCTGGCGGAGAAAATCGCCGCCGCCAACCAAATAGCCCTTGAGCGCATTATTCAGTCTCATCCGGTGCTGGTGGGCTATGACCAGGCCATTAACGTTGTGCCGGGGATGACCCGCACCACCATTCTGCACGCCGGTCCGCCCGTCTCCTGGGAGAACATGTGCGGGGCGATGAAGGGCGCGGTCACCGGGGCGCTGGTGTTTGAAGGGCTGGCGACGGATCTGGAGGACGCGGCAAGGCTGGCGGCTTCAGGCGACATCACCTTCTCGCCGTGCCACGAGCACGACTGCGTGGGCTCCATGGCGGGCGTCACCTCCGCGTCGATGTTTATGCACATCGTTGAGAACAAAACCTACGGCAACCGCGCGTTCACCAACCTCAGCGAGCAGATGGCGAAGATCCTGCGCATGGGCGCCAACGACCAGAGCGTTATCGACCGCCTGAACTGGATGCGCGACGTGCTTGGCCCGATGCTGCGCGACGCCATGAAGATTATCGGCGAAATCGACCTGCGCCTGATGCTGACCCAGGCGCTGCACATGGGTGACGAGTGCCACAACCGCAACAACGCGGGCACCACGCTGCTGATCCAGGCGCTGACGCCGGGGCTGATTCAGGCGGGCTACCCGGTGGAGCAGCAGCGCGAGGTGTTTGAGTTTGTCGCCAGCAGCGACTACTTCTCCGGCCCGACGTGGATGGCGATGTGTAAGGCCGCGCTGGATGCCGCTCACGGCATTGAGTACAGCACCGTGGTCACCACCATGGCGCGCAACGGCTACGAGTTCGGCCTGCGCATCTCCGGCCTGCCGGGGCAGTGGTTCACCGGCCCGGCGCAGCAGGTGATTGGCCCGATGTTCGCGGGCTATAAGCCGGAAGACTCCGGGCTGGATATCGGCGACAGCGCCATCACCGAAACCTACGGCATCGGCGGCTTTGCAATGGCAACGGCCCCGGCGATTGTCGCCCTGGTGGGCGGCACGGTTGAGGAAGCCATCGACTTCTCGCGCCAGATGCGCGAAATCACCCTCGGCGAAAACCCAAACGTCACCATTCCGCTGCTTTCGTTTATGGGGATACCGACCGCCATCGACATCACCAAAGTCGCCGGCACCGGCATTCTGCCGGTCATCAATACCGCCATTGCCCATAAAGATGCGGGCATCGGCATGATTGGGGCGGGCATCGTTCACCCGCCGTTTAGCTGTTTTGAAAAGGCGCTGTTGACCTTCCGCGATCGCTACTTTTTATAAGGCATGCATCCATGAAAAACATGAAACTGGAGTGGAAAAGAGGTGACTGGGCGGCCTATTTCGGGTTGATGACCAACAACCTGACCAATTTGCTGACCATGATGGGGCTGCTCATTTTTGTCGTCGGCATCCCGAAGGAGATTGTTTATGGACGTATCGCGCCGGCCTTCGGGCTGGCGGTGCTGGCCGCGAGTATTTGCTACGCGTGGTTCGGCATGCAGATGGCGCGTCAGACCGGGCGCACGGATGTGACCGCGCTGCCGTCCGGCCCCAGCGCGCCGTCGATTTTTACCGTGACCTTCCTGGTCCTGATGCCGGTATACCAGCAAACGGGCGATGCGGAGTTCGCCATTCAGATTGGCCTGGTGTGGTGCTTTGTTGAGGCGATGATCCTGGCGGGCGGTTCGTTCCTTGGGGAAACCATCCGCAAGATGATCCCGCGCACCGTGCTGCTGTCGTGCCTGTCCGGTTTGGGCCTGCTGCTGCTGGCGATGAACCCGATGCTGCAGGCGTTCGAAGCGCCCACCGTGTCGTTCATCGTCCTGCTGCTGATCTTCATTAACTGGTTCGGCAAAAAGCCGATTTTCGCCAGAATCCCGACCGGTCTGCTGCTGCTGATTGCCGGCACGGCCCTGGCGTGGATCTCCGGTCTGCAAAGCCCGGACGCCATCAAAGCCTCGATGTCGTCGTTCGGCTTTAACCCGCCGCAGGTGCATGTGGAAGGTTTCCTGCAGGGCCTGCCGCACGCGCTGCCGTATCTCGCCTCGGCGGTTCCGCTGGGCCTGGCAAACTACATCTTTGACCTGGAGAACATCGAAAGCGCCCACGCGGCGGGGGATGCCTACCCGACGCGTAAGGTGATGCTGGCGAACGGTCTGGCCTCCATGCTCGGCTGCCTGATGGGGAACCCGTTCCCGGTGACGGTCTACGTCGGCCACCCTGGCTGGAAAGCGATGGGCGCGAGCATCGGCTACACCCTGGCCTCCGGTTTGACCATGTTCATCGTGCCGCTGTTCGGGCTGGGGGCTTTTATGCTCGCCATCATTCCGATGACCGCCATCGTGCCGATTCTGGTGTTTATCGGCGTCGTCACCGCCAACCAGGTGGTAAGGGAAACGCCCAAAGTCGAGGTTCCCGTCATCTTCATCTGCCTGTTCCCGTGGATCGCCAACTGGGCGCTGACCATGATGAACAGCGTGATGGGCGCGGCGGGCACCAGCGCGGCGAAAATCGGCACCGACGTGCTGCACAGCAAAGGCATCTACTACGAAGGCCTGATGCATCTCGGCAACGGCGCGCCGCTCGCCAGCATGCTGTGGGGCTGTATCGCCATCTTTGCCATCATCAACAAACCGCTGCGAGGAGCTGTCGCCGCCGCCGTTGGGGCGCTGCTGGCGCTGTTTGGCGTGATCCACGCCCCGGTGGTCGGCTTTGCTGAAGGCAGCTCGCTGATGTTCGTCACGGCCTACCTGATGATGGGCGGCATGTTTGTGGTGAAGCATTTTCTCGATAGCCGGGAAGTTGCGAGCGCTGAATCTGGCACCGTTGCGAAGGAAAACGTATGAAAGAGCTTATGGTCGTCGCCATTGGCGGCAACAGCATTATCAAAGACAACGCCAGCCAGTCTGTTGAACATCAGGCGCAGGCGGTAAAAGCGGTGGCAGAGTCGGTGCTGGAGATGCTGGCATCTGACTATGACATTGTGCTCACGCACGGCAATGGCCCCCAGGTGGGGCTGGATCTGCGCCGCGCTGAAATTGCGCATGAGCAAGAAGGGCTCCCGCTGACGCCGCTGGCAAACTGCGTGGCGGACACGCAGGGCGGTATCGGCTACCTGATCCAGCAGGCGCTAAACAACCGCCTGGCCGCGCGCGGAGAGCAAAAAGCGGTCACGGTCGTCACGCAGGTAGAGGTGGATAAAAACGATCCCGGTTTCACACACCCGACGAAACCGATCGGCGCCTTCTTCAGCGAGGCGCAGCGCGATGAACTACAAATCGCCCACCCGGACTGGCGTTTTGTTGAGGATTCTGGCCGGGGCTATCGTCGCGTGGTGGCCTCACCCCAGCCGCTGCGGATTGTGGAATCGGAGGCCATCAAGACCCTGACGCAAAAAGGCTTTGTGGTGATCGGCGCGGGCGGCGGCGGGATCCCCGTTGTGCGCTCGGCGCAGGGCGATTACCAGAGCGTCGATGCGGTGATTGATAAAGATCTCTCCACCGCGCTGCTGGCGCGCGAGATCCGCGCCGACGTGCTGGTGATCACCACCGGGGTGGAGAAGGTGTGCGTCAACTTCGGCAAGCCGAACCAGCAGGCGCTGGACACCGTCACCGTGGCGCAGATGACGCGCTATAGGGAAGAGGGCCATTTCCCGGCGGGCAGCATGCTGCCCAAAATCGTCGCCTCGCTGGAGTTTTTACACCACGGCGGCAAGCGCGTGATTATCACCTCGCCGGACTGCCTGCCCGCGGCGCTGCGCGGGGAAACCGGTACCCATATTGTTAATGAAGGAAGATAAGATGAGTGAAAATAAAAGCCGCCGCGAATTCATCAGCCAGAGCGGCAAAATGGTCACCGCCTGCGCGCTGTTTGGCGCGACCGGATCCGTCGCGTATGCTGCTGACTCAGCAAAGCCAACCTGCGAGACCGGCAAACCGATGAACATCACCGCGAAAAATTACTATCTGGACAACGTGCTGCTCGAAGCCGGGTTTAACGTTGATGGCAGCGTGGCGACAAGCACTTGCACCGAGCTGAAAACGCTGGAAATCAAAGACGGGAAGATCGTCGCCCTGCGCGACAATAAAAGCCACGCGGACGCTACGCTGCCGCACTATGACGCCGGCGGTAAACTGATGCTTCCGGCGATGCGCGACATGCACATCCACCTGGATAAAACCTTTTACGGCGGTCCGTGGCGCTCCCTGAACCGCCCGGCGGGCACCACCATTCAGGACATGATCCGCCTCGAGCAAAAATTGCTGCCGGAGCTGCAGCCGTATACCCAGGAGCGGGCGGAAAAGCTGATCGACCTGATCCAGTCGAAAGGCTCCACCATTGCCCGCAGCCACTGCAATATCGAGCCGACCTCCGGCCTGAAGAATCTCGAAAATCTGCAGGCGGTTTTGTCGCGCCGTCAGCCCGGCTTTGACTGTGAAATCGTCGCTTTCCCGCAGCACGGGCTGCTGCTGTCAAACTCAGAAAAACTGATGCGCGAGGCGATGCAGGCCGGAGCGCACTACGTGGGCGGGCTGGATCCAACCAACGTTGACGGCGCGATGGAGAAATCCCTCGATCTGATGTTCCAGATTGCGCTGGACTACGACAAAGGCGTGGACATTCACCTGCACGAAACCAGCCCGGCGGGCGTGGCGGCGGTGAATTACATGGTGGAAACCGTGGAGAAAACGCCGGCGCTGAAGGGCAAACTGACCATCAGCCACGCCTTCGCGCTGGCGACGCTCAACGAGCAGCAGGTGGATGAGATCGCCACCCGCATGGCGGCGCAGCAGGTGACCATCGCCTCCACCGTGCCAATTGGCACGTTGCATATGCCGCTGAAGCAGCTGCGGGATAAAGGCGTGTTTGTGATGACGGGGACCGACAGCGTGATCGACCACTGGTCGCCGTACGGTCTGGGGGACATGCTGGAAAAAGCCAATCTTTATGCCCAGCTCTACATCCGCCCGAACGAGCAAACGCTTTCCCGCGCATTAGGTATTGCCACCGGCGACGTGCTGCCGCTGAACGACAAAGGTGAACGCGTGTGGCCGAAAGTGCAGGACGACGCCAGCTTTGTGCTGGTGGACGCCTCCTGTTCCGCCGAAGCCGTGGCGCGTATCTCCCCACGTACCGCGACGTTCCATAAGGGTAACCTTGTCTGGGGCTCGGTGGGCTAATGTGGTGCCGGGGGGGGGCTTCGCCTTACCCGGCCTACGGTTCGGAGATTTTGTAGGTCGGGTAAGGCGAAGCCGCCACCCGACAATGCAGTATACTGCTATGCACATTCTTAAAGAGGGATCTGCCATGGCACAAAACATCTACGACAACCCGGCGTTTTTCGAAGGCTACGCCCAGCTTCCGCGCTCGGTGCAGGGTCTGGACGGCGCGCCGGAGTGGCCCGCGCTGAAAAACATGCTGCCCGATCTAACCGGCACATCGGTTGCCGATCTCGGCTGTGGCTACGGCTGGTTCTGCCGCGCCGCGCGTGAACTGGGCGCGTCTGAAGTGACCGGCGTGGATATCTCGGAAAAGATGCTCGCCCGCGCCGCTGAGCTAACTCATGACGCCCGGATCCACTACCAGCGTAGCGATCTCGAATCGCTGACGCTTAACGAGAACAGCCTCGATCTGGTCTATAGCTCCCTGGCGCTGCACTACCTGCCAGAGCTGGACACCCTGTTTGCAAAGGTTCAGCGCGCGCTCAAGCCCGGCGGTAGCCTGGTCTTTTCGATGGAACACCCGATTTACACCAGCGCCACGCGCCAGGGCTGGCTGACCGACGATAACGGCGAGCGGTTCTGGGGGGTGAATCACTATCAGGACGAAGGCAAGCGCGTCAGCAACTGGCTGGCAGACGGGGTGATCAAGTACCACCGCACGCTGGGCACCACGCTTAACGCGCTCATCAGGGCCGGATTAACGATAAGCGAAGTCAACGAGTGGGGACCAACGCAGGCGCAGATTGACGCCTGGCCCGCGCTGGCTGAAGAGGCGGAACGCCCGATGCTGGCGTTGATCGCCGCGCGTAAGGCTTAATACCCGACCTTATACACCCGTCCGCTCTGCACGCCCTCCACGCTGCGGCGATAGGCTTGCGCCACGGTCGCCGCGGGGACGCTTTCAAAGCCCGGGAAGAAGCCGTCGTAGGTTTCGACGGATTCGGTGAGCACAGTCGGGCTAATCAGGTTGATGCGGATCCCGCGCGGCAGTTCACAGGCCGCGGCGCGAACAAACCCTTCCAGCGCGGCATTCACCGTGGTGGCATTCACGCCCTGGGCAATCGGCTCGTGCGCCACGATGCCGCTAATCAGGGTGATCGAGCCGCCTTCGTTCAGATAATGCTGGCCGGTCAGTGCCAGGCGCACCTGCCCGAGCAGTTTATCCTGCAGGCCCTGATTGAAATCGCTGTCCTTCATGGTCGCGAGTGGGCCAAAGTAGAGGCCACCGCTGGCGGACACAATGGCATCCACCGGGCCGATTTTCTCAAACAGCGCCTGGACGCTCGCCTGCGACGTGATATCCACCTGATAGTCGCCCTGCGTGCGGCCGACGCGGATGACCTCGTGACGACGACCCAACTCTTCCGCTACTGCACGACCGACCGTACCGCTGGCACCAATAATGACGATTTTCATAGCCGACTCCTTATGTTGTGAGCCTTCATTCTTTAATAAATTAAAATGCAGATAAACTGGGCTAAAGTTAGAAGATTACTAACCAGGGGTTTGGAATATGGATAAGCTTCGCAGCATGGAGACCTTTATTGCGGTAGTGGAAAGCGGCAGTTTCACCGGCGCGGCGGCACGGCTGGAGATGTCGGCGGTGATGGTGGGGAAGTACGTTGCGCTACTGGAATCTCAGCTCGGCACCCGCCTGCTGGAGCGTAACACGCGTCGCCAGAGCCTGACCGACGCCGGACGGGTCTATTTCGACGAGGCGAAGCGGGTGCTGGAGCAGGTGGCGATTGCCGAAAGCGCGGTTGAACGCCTGCGTGTCGCACCGTCTGGTACCCTGCGGGTGACGGCGCCCACCTCGTTTGGCGGCAGCGCCATCGCGCCGTTGACGGCCACCTTTTTGCAACGCTACCCGGACGTGCGCGTTGAGCTGGATCTGACCAACCGGATGGTGGATCTGGTGGAGGAGGGCATTGATCTGGCCATTCGTATTGGCGATATTCACAACGACGATCTGGTGGCGAAATACCTCTGCCCCTACCGGATGGTGATCTGCGCCGCCCCGGACTATCTGGCGCGCTACGGTACGCCGCAAAACCCTGCCGACCTGGTGGATCATCTTTGCCTGTCCCACAGCGTGTGGACCGCACGCAACGAGTGGCGACTGCCGGGTGTTGAAGGTGAGGTGCGCTGGAAGCGGGATGCGGTCTTAAGATGCAACGACGGCTACGGTCTGCGGATGGCCGCAAGAGCCGGGGCGGGGCTGCTTCTGCAGCCGGAAGTGCTGGTGGCGGAAGATCTGGAAAGCGGCAGGCTGGTGCGGGTGCTGGAGGAGTACATTCCGGCGCCGAGACCCGTGCACCTGCTGTGGCGCCAGGATTTACGGCCACTCCCTAAGCTTACGGAATTTATCGCCCATATTCTGCTAAGATTGGGCACAATATAAAAAAAGAAGGTAAGCAAAGAATGTCTGTGAATAAACTCGCCAGCAGCGCGCAGGGCCTGCAATCATCTGCCATCCGTGAATTATTAAAACATAGCAAAATGGCCGGCGTCATTTCGCTGGGTGGGGGGATTCCTAACCCAGCTTTGTTCGATCGCGAAGGCCTGAAAATTGCCGCTGATGCCGTATTATCACAGCATTTTGGTGAGGCCTTTCAGTACGGCCTGACCGAAGGTGTGCCTGGGCTGCGTGAAGAAATTCAGCGCATCTGTGAAGGGCGCGGCATCCGCTGCAAGGCGGATGAGGTGGTTGTGACCTCTGGTTCGCAGCAATCGCTCGACGTGCTGGCGCGCGCATTGATTAACCCGGGCGATATCGTTGTCGTTGAGCGTCCAACCTATCTTGCCGCGCTGCAGGTATTTGGCCTGGCGCAGGCGAATTTTGAATCCGTTGGCACCGATGGCGACGGAATGAACGTCGACGAGCTCGAAGCGCTGGTGGCCAAAAAAGCCATTAAAGCGGTTTATATCGTTCCAACCTTTGGTAACCCTGGCGGCGTGACGCTTTCTGAAGCGCGTCGTAAAAAGCTGGTGGAACTCTCGAAGCGCCATGATTTCGTGATTATCGAAGACGATCCGTACAGCGAAATTAACTATACCGATGAAGTCTTCCGCCCGTTAATTGCCCATGCCAAAGATATCGGCAACGAAGAGAACGTGGTGTATACCTCGACCTTCTCTAAAATTCTTGCGCCGGGCACCCGCGTAGGCTGGGTGCTGGTGCCGGAGTGGCTGAAGCGCGCGGTGGTGAACCTTAAGCAAACCACCGATCTGCACACCAGCACGCTGTCGCAGCTGATGACGTACGAATACCTGAAAACCGGCCGTCTGGCCGATCAGATCAAAACGATCCGCGAAGCCTATCGCCAGAAATACCAGACGTTCGCAACAGAACTGGAGGCGGAACTGGGCGATGTGATGTCGTTCCACAAGCCGAAGGGCGGCATGTTCCTGTGGGCGAAGATGAAAAATGGTAGTAATACCACTCGCTGGCTGGAAAAAACGTTAAGTAACGGCGTAGTATTTGTGCCGGGCGAATTTTTCTACTGCAATGAGCCAGACCATTCGACGCTGCGTATGTCGTTTGTTACGCCAACGGATGAAGAGCTGAAAGAAGCAGTTCGTCGCCTGAAAAAATCGCTGTAAAAGACCTGCGCATAATGGCGTTCCTGCCGTTATGCGCAATACGCGTTCAGGGCGGCAGGGGCCGCGATCGTCCATGGAGATCTCCATGTTTGAATTTCTGCTCGGTGTCGTTACGCACACGCCCGCCTGGGTGTGGGTGCTGTTTATCTTCCTTATCTCCCGCGGCATTAAAGCCCGCAAGCCCGCCACCGTTACGCTGGAGCGGCTTGCCATCATTCCGGGTATCTTTCTTATCTGGGATATCTACGATCTTGTGGTCTATCGCACGCTGACTCCCGAAACTGTCGCATTGTGGACGGCGGGGATCCTTGCCGGTGCAGCGCTGGGGTATTTCCTGATTAAGCAGGCGCTTATCACCCGCGCAGAGGCGCCACGCAGCCTTTACCGCCAGGCAGACTACACCGCACTGCCGTTTATGATGCTGGCATTCGGGGTGAAGTATGTGCTGGGCGTGATGAGCGCGATCTCTCCCCAGACGATGCAGCAGCCCGCTATGAGCGCGCTGGCGATCGTCTCCGGCGGCGTGTTTGCCGGCGTGTTTCTTGGGAAGTTTGCGCGCTATGTTGGGGTGTATAACAGTGCCGCGCCGCGCCCGGCGGAGTGAGATCTCCGCGCCTGTTCGGGTCAGGCAACATCCGGCTGGCCAGATTTTCGCTTAGCCATGACTTCCGCAACGGTCTTTATACGGCTTAACTCCTCCTGCGTCCGGGAGTTAGATTGCGCTTCCCAGATATCAACGTTCAGCTGTAAGTTCAGCCAAAATTCAATAGTGGTATCAAAGGCTTTTGCCAGTTTTATCGCCATATCGGCAGTAAGCTTGCGATTGTTATTGACCAGCGCACTGATGGTATTGCGGTGTACATTAAGCATCTCCGCCAGATCGCTGATTTTCAGATTGAGCGGTTCAAGATACTCGTACTGCAACACGTCGCCCGGCGTGGTGGGTTTGCGGAGTGCCTGTTGAAGTGTCATAGGTGATGCCTCACTTGTGTTGCGTGTACCTGTGTGGAGAGAGGTAGAGATCTTCTGCTTTACCCTCTTTCCAGAGAAATACGAGCCTGTATTGCCTGTTTACCCGGATTGAGGAATATTCCTTCAGCGGAGGATTCAATGCTTCATACATATTGCCCGGTGGCGATCGCAAATCCCGGTGCGAGGTAGCTGCGTTGATGATGTCGAGCTTTCTCGCAAGCGCTGTCTCCAGATTTGAAGGAATAACATTGCTCGATCTACCGTAAAGAAAAAAATCCTCAAGCCATTGATCCCGAAAATGATTAATCATAATACTGGTAAGCTCCAGTCCATGAAGCTGAGTGAATAGTAATGCACTCTTGCACTGTGCGCAAGTGCATTTTGTCTGCGGGTAATATTACCCAGGTGATGGCTGAAGGGAAGTGGGATGCATGACTAAAGGTTAATTCTTCGAGGTGGATTCCACTTCTTGCGTGCGGTTTAATGCCCGGCGGCGCTGTGCTTGCGCGGGCCTACGGGCATGTAGGCCGGGTAAGGCGAAGTCGCCACCCGGCAATCCATGCTCACCGTTCCCTCAGCGCCTCCTTCGCCCGGTTAAACGGCTTAATCAGATAATCCAGCACCGTTTTCTCCCCGGTCTTAATGTCCACCGTCGCTATCATCCCCGGCACAATCGAGAAGTGCCTGCCCGCCTTATTCACCAGGTAGTCCTGGCCGGTGCGGATAAACACCCGGTAATAGAACACCTCCGGCTTGGCTTCGTCCTGGATGGTATCCGGGGATATCGTCTCGACCACGCCGTGCAGCCCGCCGTAAATGGCGTAATCGTAGGCGGTGATTTTGACCAGCGCCTCCTGGTTCGGATGGATAAAGGCGATGTCGCGCGGCGACAGGCGGGTTTCAATCAGCAGGTGATCGTCCACCGGGACAATTTCCATCAGCTCGCCGTTGGGTGGGATCACGCCGCCGATGGTGGTGACCTTGATGTTTTTCACGATCCCACGCACCGGGGATTTTACCGTCAGACGGGTGACGGAATCCTGGCGGCCTTTGAGGATGGCGGAGACCATATCCACCTCCGCGTTGGCTTTGGAAAGCGCCTCGCGTGCCTGAACGTAATACTGTGAACGCACGTCGGTGAGCTTCAGCTCCAGGTCACTTTTCTGTCGCTGCAGGCGGAGGACCTCCACGTGGCTGGCGGCGCCGGTTTTCACCAGCCGCTGGGTGATGGCCAGCTCTTTATTGGCGAGATCGAGCGCGGCGCGCAGCTCCCGCTGCGTATCCTCCAGCTGCGCGCGGCGGGAGTTGTAGAGCCGCGTTTCGGCGGCGATCAGATCCGGCCACTGCGCCAGCGAAGGGGGGAACTTCAGCGGCAGATCGTTCACCTCGGCATTCAGACGTGCGCTGGAGGCCAAAGACGCGCGGTAGCGCGCCGCGCTTTCGCCGACGTTCGACTCGGAACGCGTCGGATCGAGCCGCGCCAGCACCTGCCCGGCCTGCACCTGATCGCCCTCGTGGACGTTCAGCTCGGTGAGGATCCCGCCGTCCAGCGACTGTAACACCTGCTCGCGCGAGCTAGGAATCACCTTCCCGGAACCGGTTGATACCTCATCCAGCACGCCAAACCACGCCCAGACGCCCAGCACCACAAACATCAGCAGCGAGAAGATCACGATCCGTCGCGCGCCGGTGTAGCCGCTTTCGGAGTCGAGGGCGTTATCCAGATCGTCCATTGCGGCAACGTCACGCTGACTGATTTTCATTTTTCCACTCCCGTCCGGTTGCTGCCTGCTGCTGCTGTTGCATGCGGCTGTTGTTCAGCGCCTGAGCTTTTGGCGCGTCCATCACCAGCATGCCCTCCTTGAGCACCACGACCCGTTCCACCAGTTCCAGCACCGGTACGCGGTGGGTGGCGACGATCAGGGTGCGGTGGCCGAGCCAGTCGCCCAGCCGCTGGATAAATTCCCGCTCGGTGTGCTCGTCCAGCGAGGCGGTGGGTTCATCCATCAGCACGATATTCGGATCGCGCAGGAGCATACGCGCCAGCAGAATCGACTGGCGCTGACCGCCTGAGAGCCCCACGCCGTTTTCCATGATCGGGTAGTCCAGCCCCTTGGGCAGCTTCTGCACGAAGCCCGCCGCGCCGGTCAGTTCCAGCGCTTCGAAAATCTCTTCGTCGGTGGCGCGCGGCATGCCGAGGGTGATGTTTTCGCGCAGGGTGCCGTAAAACAGCCGCGCGTTCTGAGTCATAAAGCCGACGTTGCGCCGGACGTCGGCGACGTCGAGGTGCGGCAGGCTGAAGCCGTCGAGCCGCAGTTCGCCGGCCGCCAGATCCATCCCGCCCGCCATGGCCTGCAGCAGGGTCGATTTCCCGGCGCCGTTGCGCCCGAGGATCGCCACTTTTTCGCCCGGCCTGATCTCCAGACGGTTAATGCGCAGCGCCATGCGCGGATCCTCCGGGTGATAGCGGAACTGCGCCTGTTCAAAAAGATAGTGCCCGCGCAGCACGTCCTGGCGAATTGGCGTCTCTTCGCGCTGGTTCTCGGTGGGAAGCTGCATGATGCTGTCCAGCCCCTCTTTTGCCGCTTTGACCTGCTGCCAGCGGGCCAGCACGCCGCACAGCGTCGCCATCGGGGCAATCATGCGGGAGGCCAGCATCGACGCGGCAACCACCGAACCGGTGGTCAGGGTGCCGTCGATCACCATCGGCGCGCCGACCACGATCACGGCGGCGTAAACCAGGCTCTGGATGGTCATCCCCCAGCTGATCAGGTTCTGCGTCAGTTCGCGGGTGCGCAGGCCGGATTCCGCGGTGATCTGGATATAGCTGTTCCACTGCTGCAAAAAGCGGTTTTCCGCCTGCATCAGCTTGATGTCCTCCAGCCCCTGCACGCTCTCCACCAGCACCGCGTTGCGCAGGGTCGATTCATGGGCTGACTGCTTCGCCAGCTCTGCCAGCTTCTTCTGCAGCAGCAGGCCGGGCAGAACCATGATCACCGCCGCGACCGGCGCGATCCACGCCAGCTGCGGAGCGATGATCGCCAGCACCACCACGAACAGTAAAAAGAAGGGCAGGTCGACAATCGTCGAGATGGTGGACGAGGTCACCATCTCGCGGATCTGCTCCAGCTCGCGCAGCTGGGAAATAAAGCTGCCGGTGGAGCGGGGAATAGCGCTGTTGCGCAGCCGCAGGGCGTGGCCGAAGACGCGATCTGAAACGCGCATGTCCGAGCGTTTGCCCAGCAGATCCATAATGTGCCCGCGCGCCACGCGCAGCACGAAGCCAAACAGGGTGGCAATCAGCACCCCGATGGTCAGGACGTAAAGCGTCGGGTAAGACTGGGCGGGGATCACCCGGTCGTACACCTGCATGGAAAAGACGATCCCGGAGAGCGACAGCACGTTGATAAACAGCGCGGCGAGCATCACCCAGCTGTAGGGCCGCAGGTCGCGCATCACCAGCCGGTAGAGCCAGTCCGGGCGATATTTTGAGATGTAGGCGTCCACGCGGCTGTCCTTCAGCGCGGCGAGAGGTCGCAGGGCAATAACGTGGCGGATGGCGGGCAGCATCGCTGTCATCGACAGCCGGTTGGTGTAGGTCTCATCGCCGAAAAAGCTGACCTCCAGCGTATCGTCTCCGTCGAAATGCTCGATCACGCCGACCCTGCCGTCGTCCATCGCCACCACTACCGGCAAACGCCAGCTGTTGATCGCCTCCTGGCCGCCGGTAAGCAGCTGAAACGACAGCCCCGCCTCGCGTGCCAGCTGGGTGAGGGCGGGTACCATCGGTTTGCCCTTCAGCCACGGCGCACCCGCCAGCAGCGCGCCGGGAGAGCAGGCGACGCGGTAGCGCGTGGCGACAAAGCCAAAGGCCTGTGCCCACTGGGCCAGGGCCTCATCCGTCATGTTTTCACCTTGCGGGATATCACGCTGCTTCATGGCTGGATCTCCACGGTCTGGATGGTGCGGTTATCAAGGTCAAACGCATGACGCAATTGTCCGGTGTTATATAAGCAGTTGAGCTGGAGCTGGTGCAGTTGACCAAGGGTCTGCTGCTGGGTGAAGCGCGCCTGGTAGACCTCCTGCTCGGCGTTGAGCACGTCGAGCAGCGGGCGCGAGCCGAGATCGAGATACTGCTGCTGGTACAGCTCGCGGGTGCGGGCGCTGAGCGCTTCCTGGCGGCCCTGAATTTGCAGCGTACTTTGCAGGCTCATCACCTGGCTGCGGGCTTCAAGCAGTTTCTGGCGGACATCAAGACGCGTGCGCTGAATGGTGGACTGCGCCGCTTCCACCGCGTGTCCGGCGGCGTTACGCCGGGCGGTGAGGCCGCCGCCCTGATAGAGCGGCATCTGCACTTTTACCCATGCGGAATACTGGGTGCGATCCCGCGTGTCGCTGCCCGCATAGCGATCGTTCATGTAGTGGCGCACCTCCGGCTCCAGCGAGACGGTTGGCGTCATCTGCGCGTCAGCGTAGTCGAGGTTAGCCTGCGCGACGTTAGCCTGCGCCCAGGCGGCGAGTACCGCGGGAACCAGACGGTCGTCCGGCTCGGCGATGTTGCAGCTCCGGCCCAGCTTTTGCGGGAAATCATTGCTGATCGCGTTCAGGCTGTTCCAGCCGAGAAAGCTCATCAGCGTGGCGCGGGCGCTGTCCAGGCTGGCCTGGTACTGCATCAGCTGGGCGCGCGCGCCTTCGATACGGGCATCGGTTTGCACAACGTCAGAGAGCGAGGTGGCCCCTTCGTCATTACGCTGGCGGGTCAGCGTGCCGATGGAGGAGAGGGCCTCAAGCTGCTCTTTGGCGGTATCCACCATCTGCTGCCACGTTTGCACCTGCACCATGGCGATGGCGGTATCGTGGGCGATGGTGTCGATGCTCACCAGCACGTTGGCCTGCTGCTGGGCAACGCCGGCGCTCTCGGCGCGCACCTGGCTTGCCACCTTGCCGAAATCGTAGAGCATTTGTGAGAGAGAAAGCACCAGCGACGGCGTAAAGCCGTTCTGGTCGCCGTCGTGGGAGTAACCGTTGTCCACGCCGGCATTAATCTGCGGATAGTATTTTGATTTAGCGACGTCGACCTCTTCGCTCTGCTCGTAGAGTTTTCCCACCGCTTCGCTGATGGCCGGGTGCCAGGTGACGGCACGGTTGACGGCGTCGCCAAGCTGTAACGAACCGGGAGCGGCTTTGCCAGCCACCGGGGCCACACGGCCGTTGAGCGAGGGGAGTTCCTGCGTTTCGCGAAGCTGTCCGGTATTGATCGTTGCCGCCGGATTCGCGCACAGAGCGGGCACAGATATCAGGCAGCACGAGAGCCACCAGTAAGGCATCTTCATTCCCATGTCATGTCCCTAATAAAATAAGTACAGCTTTATTGTTATGCCCGGGCGCTGCGCGCCCGGGTCAACTGTTGCAGGTGCTATCAGGTAATGATGTGTTGCTGGTTAACAAGCTCGTCGTAGGTGGTCTGAACGCCATCAAGCGTAACGAGTGCAGTATTAGTGTAGGTGCCCCCTGCACCGTCACGGTCGATGGAGATCACGGTATTGCCATTACTATTAGTGACATGGAGATAATTTCCGAGCGTCGAGGCGCTACCGTTCCAGCCCACCAGCAGATCGCCGATGTCGATTTTGTCCCCCTGCGCCAGCGAGAAGCCGTTCCAGTGATCGCCCACGGTGCTGCTGACGTTACCCGCCGTGGCATTCCCCACCGTACTGTTCAGCACCTGGTAAATCAGCGTATCGCCGTAGGCCGTGCCGGTGATGGCGTCGTTATGCTCCGAGCTGATGAACTGCGGCGCCATATTGATGGTCAGCGTGGCGGTATCCGTGTTGCCGTTGGCATCGGTCAGGGTGTAGTTGAAGGTCTCCTTCGTGGTCATGGTTGAGAGCGATACCCCGCTGTTGAGGGTATAGGTGTAATGGCCGTCCGCGCCGATCGCCAGGATGCCGTAATGGCCGGTGATGTTCACCGTTGCGCTGCCGGTGTACGGATCCAGCGTGGTGGCCACGCCGTTGTAGTCGGTCACGCTCAGGCGGGTATCCACCGAGTGCAGCTGATCCAGCACGCCGCCAGAGTCTGTTCCGTCGAAGATATTGCCGTTAACGGTATGGCTGCCGGTGACGTCGAAATCACTCAGCGAGTAGGTGGTGCCGTTTACGCTCGGGGTAATGGTGATGTTCCCGACGCTGAGCCCCGGTACGCTGCCTGTATAGCTCAGCGTATAGGTCCCGGCGTTGAGATCCAGCCCGGTCAGCGGGACGTCGATACTGCCGCCTACCAGAGGAATAAGTGCCAGAGAGCCACCGCTGAAGGAGCCTGAGCGCACAACATTGGTACCGTCGCTGATTGACCAGTTCACCGTGAGTCCGCCCAGCGCCAGCACCGAGGCCACGTCAAAGTGCAGCGACGCGTTATGCAACGCAGTGTTTGGATCCACCACGAAGGTCCCGTTCCCGTTGCCCTGGGTGGGCGAGAACAGCGCCGTCGTCCAACTGGCGGTACCCACGGTAGTATCCGAATAGGCAGACGTGTGGTGCACCGAGGTGAGGTCCATTGTGGTGCTGACATCGTTAACCGCATTCATCGCCTGCGCGGTTGGGGTGATGTTAAGCGATGCCGTATCCTTCGAGCCGTCAGGCGCGGTAACGGTATAGACGAAGGTGTCCGGCGTGCTGATATGGTCCGCACCCACGCCGCTTCTCAGGGTATAGGTGTACTGACCGGACGAATTAATGGTCAGCGTGCCGTATTCCCCCTGAATGTCGGTTGTTCCACTGCTGTTGACCGTCACGCCGTTCACTTCCGTGACCACGGTACCCGCCGGAACAGGGTCATTCGCCAGTACATCGCCCGTGGTCGCCTCGCTGATACTCGCCACGCTGTAGACATGATCCTGCAGGACGCTCAGCGTGTAGCCCGTCAGGACGGCGATCCCCGAGGCGGTATTGAGTAAGAACAGGTACTCCCCGGCAGGTAGGTTAAGCGTCAGCTGAGGCGAGGTGCCTCCCAGCAGCGGGGCGCGCAGCCAGCCCGACTCGACGCGGACCTGCTCGAAGGTCTGGGTCGCATTGTTGAACTTATAGACGTACAGATCGAACACCGATGCCAGCGCCACGCCGCCCACGGAGGCCTGGATGGTCATGGTGCGGGTGGTGCCTTCCTCCACGTTATAGATAATGGGGTTGGTCATGTCGTCCAGCAGATTCAGCCCCAGCGTGTTGCCGAGATTAATGCCCACCAGAGTAAAGCCGCCCTGAGATGACGCACCGTTATTAATCTCGCTTACGGTAGTGTCAAAGGTCAGCGAGGCCGTGTCGTCCACCGCCACAATACCGTTGACTACCGTACCGGCACCGAGCGACAGCACCAGGTTCGCCGACGCGCTCACGCCGTTGTGGGTGATGGTGTAGGTGAAGCTCTCCGTGCGGCCAATGATCGCGGCGCTGGTGTCGGTCAGGCTGTAGGTGTAGCTGCCGTCGCGGTTAATGGTCAGCGTACCGTACTGGCCCTGGATCACCGTGCCGTCGGCGTTCACGCTGGTGGTCACGCCCAGCGCGTTAGTGACCGCAGAGATAGTGGTTCCTGCTGGAGCGTTGTCGCTGCCGGCGGTCGGATCCGTATCCAGGATCACGTTGCCGTTGAGGCTGGTTTCACCTGTGACCGTACCCGGACCGGTCTCTTTCACCGCCACATCAAGGCTGGTGTAGGAGCCGGTTGCAAGTAGGTTGGTGTTATAGCTGAGCACGCGATAGTCGCCGTCGGCCAGCCCGCTCAGGTTCAGCGACACGCCGGTGGCGCCCAGCGTCAGCAGATCGGCAAACTGCGGTTGGCCGGTATCTACCACGGTGGTCCAGGCGCCGTTGACGTAATGCTGAACCACCAGCTCAAGGGTGTTGAGCAGGGAGAGCACCGCCCCCGTGGCGTTGGCATTCACTACGATATCGGCGCTGCCGCCGCTGACCACCGTGAAGTTCACCTGCGCGGTGTCATTTCCCAACAGCGTCAGGACGTTGCCCACGGCGCCGACCAGCAGGAAACCGTAATCGCTGTACTGGCTGTTGGTCACGGTCGCCGTGGTGCTGAGGTTCAGCTCTTCGACGTTATTGCTGGCGGAGAGCGGCACCACCGGCGCAAGGGCGGAGCCGGGCAGCGAGGTGTTGCCCGCGACGTCGGTGGCGGTGATCTGCAGCGTCTGGCCTTCGGTCTGCTTGTTGGTGAAGGTGTAGCTGTACGTACCGTTGCTGCCCGCGGTGGCAGTCACCGTCGAACCATCCGCAAGGCGAATAGCGACGGTGCTGCCTGCTTCAGCATTCCCGGTCAGTACGCTACCGTCGGCATTAAAGGTCCCGGTAGGTGCCGTTGGGGCGGTCGTATCGACAATAATCGTCGTTACGGCTGAAGCCACGCTGGTGTTGCCCGCCGCATCGGTGGCCGTGGCGGTGAAGTTATGCGTGCCTTCTGCCAGCGTGGTGCTGGTTTGCGGCAGGGTCCAGTTGCCGCTGGAATCGGCGGTGACCGTGCCCACCAGCGTAATGCCATCGTAAATCCGGACCGTGGCATTCGCTTCGGCGGTGCCGTTCAGCGTTGGACGCGTGTCGTTGGTCGGGTTCGTGCCGGTTATCGGTCCGGTAACGCTGCCGACATCATCAATCACTGAACTGATGACCGGTGCGCCCGGCGCGAGGGTATCGACGTTAATGACATACCCGGTGGTGGGCGCGCTGGCGTTGCCCACCGCATCGGTGGCGGTAAAGGTCAAATTGTGCGGACCGTTGCCCAGCGCCGGTGATGGCGTAAAGCTCCACGCCCCGCCGGTCGCCGTCACGCTGCCGATTTGCACGCCGTTATCAAAGATTTTCACCGTGGCCCCGGCTTCCGCCGTGCCGGTGAGAGTAGGCTGTGCGTCGTTGGTCACGCCGCCGTTGGCGATCGGCGTGGCGGCATTGCCCACGTCATCCACAATGCTGGTCAGTACCGGCAGCGCCGGCGGCGTGGTGTCGACAGTGAGGCTAAAGTTTGCCGACGACACGCTGGTGTTCCCTGCTGCATCCGTGGCCTGCGCGGTGAAGCTGTGCGGACCACTCGCCAGCGTGGTGGTGAGCAAGATACTCCAGCTCCCGCTGCCGTCCGCGGTGCCCGTTCCGACAAGCGTGGTTCCTTCATAGATCTTCACGGTGGCAAACGGTTCGCTGGTCCCGACAAGCCGCGGTAAGTTGTCGTCGGTTGTCTGCCCTGACGTGAGCGGGCCGGTAATGCTGCCCACGTCGTCTATTGCCTGGCTGATGACCGGCGCGTTTGGCGCCGTGGTATCAACAACCAGGGTAAAGTTCGGCGAGGTCGGGCTGACGTTGCCCGCTGCATCGGTGACCGTGGCGGTCCAGGTATGGCTGCCACTCGCCAGCGGCGTTGACGGCGTAAAGCTCCATGCGCCGCTGCCGTCCGCCTGAACGGTTCCTACAGGCTGCCCGTTTTCATACACGGTAACCGTGGCGTTGGCCGTTGCGGTGCCGTTCAGCGTCGGGGTGGTGTCGTCGGTGCTCTGCCCGGAAGAGAGCGGGTTTTGAATGCTGCCCGCGTTGTCACCCGCAGTCGAAATGACGGGCGCTGACGGTGCGACCGTATCCACCGTCAGGTTAAACGGCGCAGTCGTGCTGCCAGTGTTGCCTGCCGGGTCGGTGGCGTTGAAGGTGATAGCGTGCGGCCCTTCGCCCAGATCGGTGCCCGGGGTGAAGGTCCAGCTGCCCAGGGCATTTACCACTGCAGTACCGATTTCGCTGCCGTCGACAATGACATGTACCGTGGCACCTACGTCGCCCGTACCGTTGAAGGTCGGACGCGCGTCGTTAGTGGTGTTGCCCGACGTGAGCGTCCCGGTCACTGGACCGACATCGTCAATCACGCTGGTAACGACCGGCACTGCAGGGGCTGCGGTATCGACGGTAAAGGCGAAGACCGGCGAGTTAGCCGAGGCGTTGCCTGCCGCATCCGTTGCATACGCGCGCAGGGAGTAGCTCCCGTCGCCCAGCGGCGTGGTTGGGATAAAGGACCAGTTCCCGCTTCCGTCAACGGTCGCAAGACCAATCTCCGTCCCGTTATTCATGATGTGGATAGTGCTGCCTGCCTGTCCGGTACCGCCGATCGTTGGGGTATTGTCGTTGGTCACCTGCCCGCTGGTGAGGTTGCCCATGACGCCGCCAGGGACGTTGTCATTCACCGTATCCAGGGTTGGAACCGTCGGTGCCGTCAGGTCAACTACTATGCTCCAGGCGTTTGACACCAGGCTGAGGTTGCCCTGCGGATCGGTCGCCTGCACGGTAAAGCTGTGCGGGCCTTCGCCGAGGGCGGTGTCAGGGGTAAACGTCCACGCGCCAGAGCTATCAGCCGTCACCACGGCAATCTGCGTGCCGCCGTCGAAAATGGTCACTACGCTGTTTGCGTCCGCTGTCCCTGAAAGGGTTGGCGTGGCGTCGTTGGTTGGGCCACCGCTGACGACCGTAGTGGCGGCATTACCCACATTATCCGTTACGCTGGTGATGACCGGCGTGGTGGAAATTGTATCTACAACAATAGTGAAGTCCGCTGAAGGACCGCTCTGATTCCCCGCCGGATCGGTCTCGCGGATGGTCAGGACATTATTGCCTTCCGCCAGGGCGGACGTTGTGTAGCTCCAGTTACCGGTATTGCCAACGACCACGCTGCCCAGCAGCGTCCCGTTGCTGTAGACGGAAATGGTATCGCCCACCGCGCCGGTGCCGGTAAGGGTCGGCTGGTTGTCGTTGGTGGTCTGGCCGCTGGTCAGCGGACCGGTACCGGGGCCGACGTCGTCAATCACCGCACCAATGGACGGCGTGCCAGGTGCAGTGAGGTCGACGGTGACGCTGGCGGCCGGAGAGCGGCCGCTGGTCTGGCTATTGAGGGTCGCGGTGACCTCAAAGGTGTGCAGCCCTTCGCCAAGGGCGGCTGGCGTATAACTCCAGTTGCCACTGCCGTCGGCGGTGACCGTCGACACGGGCGTCACGCCACCGTCCTGATAGATGGTGATCAGGCTTCCCGCCTGAGCCGTGCCGGTGAGGGTAGGGGTGGTGTCGTTGGTGGTTTTGTCTTTCACATCGCCGGTGATCGGAGCGACGTCATCAACGATCGCCGTGATAACGGGCACCTGCGGCAGGTCGAGCGGTGAATCGGTAACGTTAAACGTCGCGCCAGGGCTGGTATTGCCTGCGGCATCGGTGGCGGTCACGGTCAGCGTGGTCGGATCCAGCTGCGCCGGACTCAGCGCAATAGAGAAACTGCCGTCGCTGGCGACAACGCCGGTACCAATGACGACGCTAACGTCTTTCACGGTAATGGTACTTCCTGCCTCGGCGGTACCGGTCAGCGGTGTCCCTTCCTGAGCCAGGGCCATATTGATCGGGTCAGCCGGCGCGGCGGTATCCACCGTCACGCTCAGCGGTGCTGAACTTCCTGACGTGTTACCGGCAGGATCGACAGACGAGACGGTGAAGGTATGCGGGCCATCCGACAGCGTTGTGCCGGCGGTCCAGCTCCAGCTGCCGTCCGGTTGTATCGTGACCGGCACCACGGACGGGGTGCCGTCGACGGAGACGATAACGCTGGTGCCGGGTTCGCTGGTCCCGGTAAGGGTCGGCGTGTTGTCCTTCGTGTAGAGCACATTGCCTGAAAGCGTGCTGGGGGTGATGGAGTCGATCTGCGGGATCTCAGGCGCAACGGTATCCAGTGTGACGGTAAAGACCGAACTCGGCGCACTGACGTTGCCCGCCGCGTCCACGCCCGCTACGGTGATGTTCAGCGGGCCGTCCGTTTGTGTCGGCAGAATGAGGCTCCATTCGCCGTTAACCACATCGACACGCCCCAGCTCTACGCCGTTGTTATAGACGATTACCGTCTCGCCGTTGACGCCGGTTCCGCCCACTGTTGGCGTGGTATCCGTGGTGTAGCCACCGTTTGGCTCGCCGCCCACGGCGCTAATCACCGGCGTAGCCGGTGCCACAGTATCGACGGTAATCGTAATCGCCGGAGACGGGTCAGAGACGTTACCCGCCTCATCGGTGGCGGTGGCGGTATAGACGTGGCTGCCCTCCGCAATGTCGCTGCCAGGGCGCCAGCTCCAGTTGCCGTTGCTGTCCACCGTGACGGTGCCAACGATGGACGGTGTGCCGCCGTTGACGGTGTCAGTGATGTTGATTACGTCGTTCGGCGTGCCGGTGCCGCTCAGGACCGGGCGTGGATCGTTGGTGGTTCCGCCGTCGGGAACGGGGCCGGTGATCTGGGTGACGCTGTCGGTAATAACCGGTGCCGCAGGCGTAGCCGGCGCGTCGGTATCAATGGTGATGGTTACCGGCTGCGACGGGGCGCTTTCGTTACCCGTGCCGTCCGTGTTGGTGACGGTCAGTGTAATGTCATAGGTGCCGCTGGCTAACGGGGTGGCTGGCGTCCAGCTCCAGTTGCCGGTGCCGTCCACGACGACATCGTCAAGTTTGACGCCGCCGTTGTAGATCGTCACGGTATCGCCCGGATTGCCGGAACCGCTCAGGGTCGGCGTGGTGTCGCGGGTCGTTTCTCCCGGGTTCAGCGAGATTACTGTGCCATCAGGATTGACGGTAATTGCCGGGATATCCGGCGTGGCCGGCGCGACGGTATCTATCGTCAGGTTAAACGGGCTGGAGATGGTGGTATTGCCGGCGGCATCCGTGGCGTGAACCGTCAGCGAATGCGGGCCGTCGGTGAGCGGAGTAACGGGCGTAAAGCTCCAGCCGCCGCTGCCGTCGAGGGTGGCGGTGCCGAGCAGGGTGGCACCGTCATAAACGGTGATCACCGCATCAGCCGGGGCGGAGCCCTGCAGCAGCGGTTGGGTGTCATCCGTGGTATCACCGCTGCTGAGCGTGCCCTGAACGCCGCCGACATCATCGGTGACGGTGGCGATGGTTGCTGCTGTTGGCGGTGTGGTATCGACGGTAAGGGTGAAGCCGGTTGACGGTAGGCTGGTGTTACCCGCCGCGTCGGTGGCGACGGCGGTAAAGCTATGAGGACCCTCACCAAGCGGTGCGGTGAGGGTATAGGTCCACGTGCCGCTGCTGTCGACCGGGAGCGTAACAAGATTTGTGCCATCCAGGCGAATGGTGACCATTGAGCCCGGTTCAGCGGTGCCGTTGACCGTTGGCAGGGTGTCGTTGGTGCTGTCGTTAGGGTTGAGCGCACCGAGGCGCTCCGGCACATCATCCACCACCTGGGTAATGACCGGGGCAGCAGGCGCGACGCTGTCAATCGTCAGAGTCCAGGTGTTGGAGACGCCGCTGGTGTTACCTGCCGCGTCGGTCGCGACGGCGGTCAGGGCGTGCGGACCCTCACCGATCGGCGAAGAAGGCGTAAAGATCCATACGCCAAGGCCATTGGCGACGGTCGTACCAATATCAACGCCGTCCACGCGGAGGGTGACCGTCGCGTTTGCTTCAGCGGTACCGCTGAGCGTCGGGGTGGAATCATTGGTGGTTTCATTAATGTCGAGCGAGCCGGTGCGCCCGGGAACATCATCCACGACCTGCGAAATCACCGGAGCGGCAGGCGCGGTTCCGTCAACGTTTATCGTCCACGCGCTTGAGATGCCGCTCTGGTTACCGGCGGCATCCGACGCGGTTGCCGTCAGCACGTGGGCGCCATCGCCCAGCGGTGAGGGCGGCGTAAAGCTCCACAGGCCGGATGAGGGGACAACCACCGTACCAAGGATATCGCTGCCGCTGGAAATCGTGATGGTCGAACCCGCCTCGCCTGTGCCGTTCAGGGTCGGGGCCCGGTCGTTGGTGATCCCGTTCTGGCCCACGGGCCCGATGGTGGCCTGCACGTCATCAGTAACCGCAATGATGACTGGGGTCTGCGGCGGGGTAATGTCCGGAGCCGCAGCGGCGGTTGCGGGTCCCGTGTTGCCTGCCGCATCGGTGGCGTCTGCGGTCAGGACTTCGCCGTTGAGCTTCGGTGGGGTTAGCGTCAGGCTGAAGTTACCCTGGCTATCGGCAACGGGCGTGCCAAGGATAACGTCGCCTTCACGGATAGTCACCGTGCTGCCCGGCTCTGCGATGCCGCTGATGGTACCGCCATCATTCGATACGACGAGATTACCCGGGGCAGTCGGCGGCGTGGTGTCTACAGTGAAATTAACAGGCGTTGATGCCGCGCTCTGGTTTCCGGCGGCATCGGTTTCAGTGACGGTTATCGAATGTGCCCCGTCCGGGAGCGGGCCGTTCGGTGTGACGCTCCAGGTGCCGTTGGGCTGCACCGTCGTTGTGCCAACTACCACGCCGTTATCGTAAATGGTGATGGTTCCGCCGGGCTCGCCGGTTCCCGCCAGGAGCGGCAGTGAAGCATCGGTAGGCATACCCGACGTAATGGTCCCCCTGACTTGGCCCGTATCGTCGGTAAGTACAATCGCGGTCGGCGCGTCCGGCGGGGTAAGATCCACCGTAAGGGTGAACACCGGTGAGGCTGGCCCGGTATTGCCGGCGGTGTCAGTTGCCCGCACGGTAATCTGGTGACTGCTTTCACTCAGATCGACTGTCGGGGTAAAGGTCCAGGTGCCGTTGCTGGCGACGACTGCCGTACCAATGGCGACTCCGCTGTCATAAATTGTCACGGTCGAGCCCGCTTCGCCGGTGCCGGTAAGCTGCGGACGCTGATCGTTGGTGCTGCCGCCGTTACTGACTGTTCCCGTCTGCGGGTCAATATCGTCCGTTACGCTGGTGATTGCCGGCGCATCGGGCGCGGTGGTGTCCGGCGCGGTAAGGTTTGTGCCCGGGCTGGTATTCCCGGCGTTATCCGTCGCGGTGGCAGTCACCTGCTCGCCGTTGGTCAACGGTGTTTCGAGAGAGACGGTAAAATTGCCGTCGCTGCCGGTTTTCCCCGTACCAATGACATTGCCGTTTGTGTCTTTCAGCGTGATGGTACTGCCGGGTTCGGCGGTACCGGAGACGGTTTTGCCATCCGAAGAGAACTGAAGACCAGTTGGGGCATTCGGCGGTGTCGTATCCGGATCGGTAGGGTCTGTAGGCGTGTTGGGGTTAGTGCCGTTGTTATTATCGTCATTGCCGCCACCACCACCTCCTCCGCCGCCACTCGCCGCAGCCGCGATCCCGCCCGCGGCGACAATGCCTCCCAGCGCCCATGGCCAGATGGCCGCGCCACCGGCATCACTCCCTGACGCGGCAAGCAACACGTCCGTAGAGGCAATCGATTCATACGTGGCGGCCCCGGTAGGATCTTCAATCCACCATAATGCACCGTCGCTGTCCTGCAGAACCAGCTGGCTCACGCCCTGCGCGTCAGTCACGTAGAAATTTTTAAGGGTAATCACCTCGCCGGAGTGCAGCGTGACGACCAGATCGTTACCACTTCGCGCGAAGTGGGAGACGCTCGCTCGCTCGACATGTAGCTCAACGATAGAGGAATGGCTCAGGGTAACCTGTGTGCCTTCCGTGGTCGTTTCCACGCCAGTAAGTTTCGATATAACAGAGATTTGGCTCATTTAGGCATTACTCCAGCAGAAGTGTCATGAACGGCGAGCAAGACGAGCCATCTCTGCAGAAGGTAAAGGGCGCCCCCGGCGCAGTTGCTGTTATAACGCAGCACTGACCGTTATTTTTAGCGCGCACGATGCCCGCCAGGATTCAGAGTGGCAACATCAGAGCGAATCTAATTACATATGAAAGAGAACAGTTTTTATTTGTGTTTTGTGTCTTATAAAACCCTGTAATTAATGGAGGAATTAGTTTTTGAGGATATAAAAATGATATAGACAGAAAACTCTGGTTGTGCAACTTAAGCTTTCTTAAATAGAGAGGTAAACAATGAAGAGGGCATTAATGAATTGAGGTGGTTTATAATTTTGTTTTCTTATCTTGTTGTTTTGAATGGTGTTGTTTTTTACCTTTCACGGCTGCGTATTAATGCTATTGATGCAGTGTGATAATTGGTAGGGGCCACTTTGAATATAATTTAAAATGGTATTGTTTATGCGTGCTTAATACGTATTTAAGTTAGGGTAACGTTTTTGATGTAAGATATATTATGTTACTTGTGAAGTGAAATATATTCTTATGCAGGATTAAAACTCTGCTATCACGCGAGAGATAATAACAACGAGCAGGCAAGGATAAAATAACTTCATTCTTTTTCAATGTGATTACGACATAAGCATGATTTTTGCACTGCAAAAACTTCACCGGAGAACGAATAAAAATCATCAGTCGGGCGTTTACTGACGTCACTTCCTTTTACCCTGGAGTTTTATATGAACACGACCTCGCTTCGTTTGATTCCGGTGCTGATTTTTTCCCTGCTCTCTCCACTGGCGCTGGCCATGGGCAATAATAGTACCGAGAGCAAAACGCCTGACTGTCCTTCCGGACAGGTGTATGACAGCGCAACCCAGAAATGCGTGCCGGACAAGAGCAGCAGCCTCAGCGACCAGGACAAAACCAACTATGCGTACCATCTCGCGAAGAAAGGGGAGTACCAGTCGGCGCTGAATCTGCTTGATTCGCTGAAAAATGGCAATACGGCTGAAGCGTGGAACTATCGCGGGTTCGCCACGCGCAAGCTTGGCCGCACGGACGAAGGCATTGGTTACTACCAGCGCGCGCTGGCTATCGCTCCGGATTATGCCAAAGCCCGGGAATATCTTGGTGAAGCGTGGATGGTGAAAGGACGACCTGACCTCGCGAAAGAACAGCTGAAGGTGATTGCCGGTATTTGTGGCCAGTCCTGCGAGGAGTACCGTGACCTGCAGGCCGCCATCAACGGACATCCGGAATCCTGATTTTCTCGTGGAGGGAAAACACATCGCTACCCGTGAGGTTCGTCAACAGTTAGCCGAACATCTGCCGCGTCTCTGGCGCTATGGGCTGGTGTTGTCGCGAAACAGGGATATCGCCGAAGAGCTGGTTCAGTCCACCTGCGTGCGTGCGCTTGAAAGAAGTAGCCAGTATACGCCGGGCACCCGCATCGACAGGTGGCTGTTTGCGATCCTGCACTCCATCTGGATCTCTGAGCTTCGGGCACGACACGTTCGTCAGGGGCAGGGGTTTGTGGCCAGCGACGAGCTTCTGGCGCCGGACACCCGTGAACAGGATGAAACGCGTCTGCATTACCTGAAGGTGATGCAGCGCGTCAATGCGCTGCCTGAAGCCCAGCGCAACGCTGTATTTTTGGTTTATGTCGAAGGCTTTACCTACCAGGAGGCGGCGGAGACTCTGGCGGTGCCGATCGGTACCGTGATGAGCCGACTGGCGACGGCGCGGGCAACGCTTGCCAGGTCCGTCGACGCATTGCCTCCGGTAAAGGAGAAACGCTCTTGAACTCGCACCGTTTTACACCGCCCTATAACGACGATGCTATCGTGGCATGGATAGATGGCGAGATGTGCCGCGCCGACGCGCAGCAGTTTGAAGAACAGTTGAAACGTGACGAACGCCTCGCTGGGCGAACCGACGAGCTGATGAAAAGCAGCCAGGATTACGCCGGAGCGTTTGCCTCTCTGCTGGATGACGCTCCCCTCGGGGCGATGCAGGCGCGTCTCGCGACACTTCCCGATCCGCAGGTCTCCACGTCGGTTGGCGTCAGCAGACGGTCGCTGATTGCAGCCTCGGTCAGCTTTTTGATGGTCGGTTCCGGGTTGGGGTATCTTCTGCGGCCCGCTTCGGCACCTGACGATGAAAATGCCCATATTCGCGACCTCGAGGCGCAATACATGTCCCTCTATAGCGTCGAGACGCTGCTGGATATGGACAGCGCAGCGCCTGTGCTGCAGCGCGGGCTGGAACGGGCTGCGCAGGATATCGGCATGAAGCTGAACATGTCGCAACTTACCCTGCAGGGCGCAGAGCTTAAAATGGTGCGAATGCTGCGCTATGAAACTACCTCGATCGCGCAAGTTGCGTGGATCAATGCCGACTACGGCCCGATGGCGCTCTGTATCTCTCCTGTTGATGAGAAGACGACGGCCTCTCTGCGTCAGGAGCAGCGGCACAGCATGAACCTGGCGTGGTGGCACGATGCGGGCTATCAGTTTGTGCTGATTGGCCGCAACCCGCCGTCTCACCTGCGGGGAAACGCGGAGCAGCTACAGCGCCTGATCTCAGGATGAGGGCACGCCGTGAGCCTGAATCGCAATGGCGATGGCAATACGATCGTCAACGACCAGCGCAAATTTATCCATCCCATAGGCCGCGCGTGAAATCGCCGTGGTGGCATCAAGCGTGATGGCCTGCGCATGCGGGTCTTTCACGGTGGCCTCCAGGATCACCGGGCGGGCAATGTTGCGAACGGTCAGCGTGCCGAACACCCTGAACCGCCCGGAACCCACGTCGACCACGCGAGAGCTGATGAACTCGATAGTTGGGTAGCGCTCAGATTCAAAAAACATGTCGCTTTTCAGCTGCCAGGTGAGCAGCTTGTTTGAGGCCACCAGGGTTGCCACGGGGATGGTGACGTGGATATGGTCGTCAACATCGTTATCCGGATTGAGCGTCACGGCACCCGTTATGCCGCTGAACGTCGCCCAGGAGAGGATGCCGCCGAAGGCATGCCACGATAGCCGAATGGCAGTGTTATCGGTGTCGATAATGTAGCTTTTCGGGGCGGCAAACGCCCACGGACAAACCAAAATCAGCAATATCACCAGGCGTCGTAGCATCTCAGGATCTCTTTTAGGGGGCAGGGAGTAAACGCGTCACCCCCGGGATCTATTCGGCTTTTCTACGTCAGGCTGTGTTAACGATATCCACCGAGATTTCGACGGCGGTAACCGGCCCCCGGTTTTCCAGCCAGTGGACCGTGTTATGGTCTTCCGGCCAGCCGACGCCAGGGCCGTAGTCGGTGGCGATACCGTTACGATGATCGGTAATTGTGCCTTCAAGGATAAAAACGGTACCGGGGCGATCGATATGATCGTGCACCGGACCAAAGACCGCGCCGGGGGCGAGCGTTACCCTGCGCATACGAAGCTGACGTCCGTCCATGCCTGCGATCTCCGGGCCGAGATCGACAATGGAAAGTAATTCAACGGTAACGCCCTGAGTAGCTGGTGCGGTTTCTTCGTGGCTCATGATGGTGCCCTCCTGAGACAAGTTTAGCCTTCAGGAAGCAGAGCGGGAGGGAATAAAAAAGGCCGCTTGCGCGGCCTTTCGAAGGGATTACTCAGTGACTTTCTTTTCCAGCTCGCTGGCACCTTCTTTGGTTTTGTTCCAGCCTTTCTCAGCGCCTTCTTTGGTGGCATCCCACCCTTTCTCGGTGCCTTGTTTGGTTTTATGCCAGGCTTTCTGGGAATCTTCGCTGACCTTGCTGCCAAAGCTTTCGCTTTTACCTTCCGCAGCGTGCTTCTGTTTCAGCTTCAGCTCTTCACCTTTGTTCTGCTCTTCATGCAGTTTTTGCTTCGCCTCGTTGGCGTTTGCTTTCGCCGCCGCGACGGTATCGTCAGTTGCATGTGTGGTCGCAGCAAATACTGGGGAAGCCAGCAGAACGGCAGATAATGCGATAATTGTTTTTTTCATAATATCCTCATTTAACGTTATCGGTTATGAGCGTGATTCAGCATGGCACAGACGAAGCGGGGTGGCTTTAGGAAAAAACTGTAATGAGATCAATGTGCCCTGATGAGGGATATTTCGCCTGAGGATTATCCAAAGGATAAAATACCTGTTTCAGCGAGGGCGGCAAGGGTCAGGAGAATGAAGATTATGACGGTTATGGGTTTGTACATGTTGGGGTTCCTTCCGGGTTGGGGTGGCTAATCCGTAGCGCTGGGTGGTGTGGGTAATTTTGCACAGGAGAGGGAAGAGGGTGTTGATGTTTGTCAATGTCAGTGGAGTACAACATAAACTACCAGCCAGTGGGGCGGTATTTTATTAAAGATCGAGGTATAGTGGCTTTGATTAGGAGGAGGGGAATGGCATGGCGATAACGGAAGATGCGTTGATTAGAGCGGGTTTTACACAAGAAGAGCTGAAAAAGCTTAAACGCTATGCAGATTCTCAACGTTCGACACTGGATATTTTGCTTCCTGCCCTTTCAAATCGTTTTAAAGGAACGGTTATTCTCTTAGTTATCCTGATGGTTTTGTTCATTCTGGCTGTGTGCTTCGCTTCCCGAGAAAATATCATCTCATCAGGTGTTGCTGTACTGTTTATCTTTGGCATCTTCTGTTGGGTTACGCCCCTGAAATTAGCGTATAAAGCCTGGCGTTTAATAAGCGTTTATTAGTCCGTTATATTCCTCATTTAATGGGATAAATTACAGATACAACTAAGTTCGCGGGGCTTTTGCCATCCGTGTCCTTAACAATGAATGCAGTGGATACATCCACAACTCCAAACATTAATTGGCCTGGTTTGGCGATATAGGTCCTTCGACCGTTAGCTGTTGGCGTATTACCCGCCTCTTTCAGTGTGATGAGACTGCGGTAAAAGTTCACAATGTAATCATAATATGGTTAAGTTAATCACAGCGTAACATCAGGCTGAAACCAGAATGGACAAGTATAAATGGATATATATCTGAACCAGAAGAGATCTATTAATTACTATGCTGCCATGGCGCAGATAGAAGCAAATTCCTTGTGGAACGTAGCAACGCAGGTCGCCAGCGCACACTTTAAAGATGGGCTGACCCGTATCAGGTTTCTTGATGAAATTAAAGGATTTATTAATGCGCAGCGTAACGGTATCCGTCAGGCTAGTAATGATGATGTATGCAAAGAGTGCATCGCGAATTTAAAAGCCGAATGCGATAACCTTAAGATTCAGGACAGAATGTTGCGCACGGGCGAGGCTTATCTGGCGGCTGCCGTAAAATTTTATGAAGAAAATGGGAAAATAGTAGGGTACGCAATTAGCGTTGTTGGAATTGTCCTTGGCGCCATTCAGATTGTGGGCGGTGCAACTATGGCTGTTGGTTCAGCGAGCACCGGGAATGTCCTCGGGGTAATTGCTGGGGCAACGCTGATCTTTCATGGAACCAGTAATCTAATGGAAAATATTGATAAGCTAACCGGAGTGCCAAATCCAGGGAATATTGCTAAGGATGCGTATATGGGGCTGCAGAGTTTCTGGGATTTGAGCGTAAGACAGGCATGTTAGCCTGGCAAGGGATGAACATGGTTACGTCAATGTACGGAATATTTCGCCCAATGCTTAAGCTGGAAAGTTGGAGGCTGTACGACTGGTTATCTACTGACTTTTACCGCAAAGTTTCAACGATGACACGTCCGGCGCTGGCTATTGAAGTTGGACAATCAGCCCATAAACTTTATACGATGGGCAAAACCTATAATACCGATGAAAAAGAGTTTGCTCGCTAGTCAGAAAGGAGGGTTATCCCTCCTTGCGTAAAAATTTCACAGCCTTCCATGAAACAGACAACGGTGCCATTCCTAATATAAAAAAACATAAAACGATAATTACTGCAAAATAAATCAAACCATTACCATAATCTCTTGTGATAGTGGCATAGGTGGCAAAAAGCAGTAAACCAATGACAATTACCCAGGACGTGTAGAAACGTCTTTTAAGCTCAACTAATAGTGAATGCAGAGTCCGATCCTTACGTTTCGGGTCTTCAAGTGCGGCGCGCAAAGCCGTAATGTTTTTATCAGTAAAACCGTATAACCGCAGTTTCGTTTCCTGTTGTGCGTCTATCACTCTTCACTCCTGAACTTTGAATGCTCCTGCCTGATTATATAAAACAATAACAGTTATGGATGAACAAAAACAGATTCATAAATCACTGAGGTCGTGAGCTACTCTATTGTGCCTGTAGTCAGAAAAAGCCCGCTACGTGCCTGACAGCCTGAACATAAGTATACCCCTCGTCCAGGAGAGATTGCTTTATGGCTAAGAATTACCCCTACGGGGTGCGTGTCGTTGCGGGCAACGACAGAATCCGTCCTATTACCGCTATATGTGGCTAAGCGAGCAAACTCCTCAGGGGCATTACTGTTCCTTCAAAAATATCTGGCCTGAATATAAATGACTCGATATTCTGTAATGCTTTGTCTTTTTTGTGAACAGGAAAAAGTATGCTAAGTACGCTACCCGATTTACACAGAAGTTTTGCAGAGCAACTAAAGCTTAAGTTTCAGTCTGACTCGCGGATTCACTCCCTTCTCGCTGGCGGCTCGCTTGTTCATGGCGGGTTCGATAAATATTCCGATCTCGATTTTGTCGTTGTGGTAGACCCTCTCTACTATGACGAAATCATGGCACAACGTATTGTGCTCGCCGGAACACTGGGCCATCTGCTCCATGCTTTCACCGGAGAACATGTCGGAGAGCCTCGTCTGCTTATCTGCCTGTATGGCCCTGAACTCCTTCACGTCGATCTGAAATTTGTCACCATGGAAATGCTCACTCAACGCGTTGAGGAACCAGCAGTGCTGTTTACCCGTGATAACCTGGCTTTGGAGCGTCAACTGGCAAAATTTAGTGCTCATTGGCCTAATATGACGCCGGAGTGGTTTGAGTCCCGAGCCTGGATCTGGCTTCATTATGCGGTGGTGAAACTGGGAAGGGGCGAACTCTTTGAAGCGATTGGCATGCTGTCGTTCTTCCGGGAGCAAGTGCTGGGTCCTATGCTGTTCCGTCGTGCAAATCTTCCGCAACGTGGGGTTCGCCGCATTGAATCCCATGGCATTGATCCTGATGATCTGCTGACTTCCACGCTGGCAACACACGATAGTGACTCCGTCAGCATGGCCATCAGAAAGGCTGT
Organism: Lelliottia nimipressuralis; assembly: GCF_004402045.1. GTDB lineage: Bacteria > Pseudomonadota > Gammaproteobacteria > Enterobacterales > Enterobacteriaceae > Enterobacter > Enterobacter chinensis. The sequence goes on from NZ_SOMG01000001.1 coordinate 58,612, forward strand.
TGACGCTTATATCAATCTGCGGGCTGATGCGTTGCCGGAAAATATCGCAGACGATGCGGCACGCTGGGCGGTTCTTGCCATGCTGAAAGCCGGAACCCGAACCTGAAAGGTTTCGGTCTGGTTCGTCCCCCGAGTTCAGACGACATTTGCTTAAAAATGGTCGTCTGAATTTCGGTTGTGACGGTCTTACTGAATGCTTAGATTCATTTTCAATCTATCGAGAGGATATGGATATGAACTTTGCAGAGCTCCACAACCAGCATGAACCTCTTCTTATCGCTAACGTCTGGGATGCCGCCAGTGCTGTCGCAGTGCAAGAAGCAGGTTATCAGGCATTGGGAACGTCCAGCGCAGCAATTGCGTCCACACTGGGATATGAAGACGGGCAGGGAATGCCGTTTGATGAGTTATTTTACATGGTCACCCGTATCCGGGCAGTCAGCAACCTGCCTTTGAGCGTTGACATGGAAGCAGGGTATGGTGATTCAGCCGAAGAGATAACAGCCAATCTTAGGCGCCTTACTCATACAGGCGTAGCAGGCGTTAACATTGAAGACAGCAGAGTCATAAACGGGGTGCGTCAGCTTGACGATGCCTCTGATTTTTCCTGTACCCTGAAAACAGTATGCGATGCGTTGAAAAGCGAAAATCATTGCCTGTTTCTGAACATCCGGACTGATACTTACCTGCTCGGGCATGAAGACGCGTTGCAGGAGACGATATTACGGGGTCAGAGCTATAAAGCTGCAGGTGCTGACGGCCTTTTTGTTCCCTGCCTGACGTCAGAGAAAGACATCAGCCTCGTTGCAGAGGCAACGGGCCTGCCTCTGAATGTCATGTGTATGCCCGATCTTCCGTCGTTCGACAGGCTGAAACGGGCCGGGGTAAGCCGCATTTCAATGGGCAATTTTGTTCATTCAGCCATGCAGTCAACGCTGACTGATGTCATGCATGCGATCCGATCTCGTCAGACGTTTGAAGGACTTTTTGGTGATGAAAATAACCGATAAGAATTTATGTGATATCTGGTATCAGGCATTACTGGAACGTGCTTCAGAATATACTGGCGTGTTTTTTGTTGGCGTCAAAACCACTGGCGTATTCTGTATTTCGGTATGCCGGGCACGAAAGCCTAAACGTGAAAATGTCGAATTTTATAAAGATGCCAAATCTGCCCTTGCGGCCGGCTTTCGTCCCTGTAAGGTCTGCAGGCCTGCTGAAAATGCGCATAGCGCGCCATTATTTGTTGAACAGGCGCTTGCGCTTGTCAGGCGCGATATAAAATCCCGCGTAACAGACGCGGAGCTTCGTCAGCATGGAATCAGTCCGGAGCGGGTAAGACGCTGGTTCCTGCAACATCATGGCATCACTTTTCAGGCTTTCCAGAGAATGCAGCGGGTGAACGTTGCCTTGCAGGAGCTGAAAAGCGGCCGAGCTGCGACTGACGTTGCGCTGGACAATGGCTATGAATCCCTGAGCGGGTTTGGTTATACCTACAAGCGACTTACTGGCGCAGCGCCGACTCAGACAACCCAGGTGATTGTCATTCACCGTTTTACCACGACGCTTGGGCCTATGTTTGTCTGCGCAACAGAGCGGGGAGTCTGTCTGCTGGAGTTTACCGATCGCCGGATGTTAGAAACAGAATTTCGCGATATTCAGCGTTTATTTAACGCCAGAATAGTCACCGGAGAAAACAGCCATACCCGGCAGACGGTAAAGGATATCAGCGAGTATTTTGCCGGAACGCGCCGACAGTTTGATCTCTCTGTAGATGCCCCGGGGAGTGATTTTCAAAAATCCGTCTGGCACGAGCTGCGTGCAGTTCCCTATGGACAGACTTCACACTATCAGGCCATTTCACAACGGATGAATAAGCCAAATGCTGTGCGTGCCGTCGCTGCTGCTAATGGTGCAAACCGGATTGCGATCGTGATCCCCTGTCATAGGATAATTGGGAAAGATGGCGCGATGACAGGTTACGGAGGGGGTATTTCTAGAAAAGAATGGCTCATTGAGCATGAGAGAAACAATGTTTAATGGCGTAAGGCTACAGTGTAGCCGGAAAATTTTACGGGCTTTCATGACTTCATCCGTCGCTGAGTCTGCATACTTCTCAGGAGCATTTATCCATTTCAGCGGAAAGCCTTTTCATTATGTTAAATAATGACTTCAGCTTACGTTTTCCGACGCCGGTGCGGCAGATATCGTTATATTCTTTTTCAGACCTGACTCCCGTTTAACCCCTTTTGGATCGGAAGCAAAAGGAAGCCGCAGGCGAGGTGAATCTGATACTTTCAGTGTCCAGATATAATCCCCAATAAACCTGAAACCCACGCTATCGTCAGTGACCTGGAGATCCGCAAAACTCCCTGTCGAGTACTCATTTCCTAAACGAACAATTTCTTTAAGCCCGTCATGAACGTCAATAAGGGCAATCGTCAGAGATTCCTCGAAAATAATGTCATCCGTCAGAAACAGGAGGTAACGCTGCTCATTAACCTGAACCGCTGCTTCAAGCACTTGCCCCGGTACAATAATGCCGGTGCTTTTACCATTGAGCACAACGTCAGATTGAGCCTGGGATACATCGGTAGCGTCGCGAACCTTAACCAATGATATTGAATTAACCTGTTGCATAATCAATTCCACAAACGTCCCATTTCCCATGCGGCAAGAGCGCCCACCGATAGTTGTGCCAACCGCGCCAGCAGTACCACTTGCCCCGACTTCCTCCATTGAATGATAAGACCTTCTGGCAATTTCTGGTATCCATTGATGCTTAAAGACGTGCAAAGTTGTTCATACCGGGAACCTGGTTTGCATCCTTCCCCAACATTTCTTGTAGTGGCATCGTCTAAACCCAAAATTAGGATAACGTTAAGGCGTATGTTCTGGACGATACCAAAGGCCGGTATTAGGATTTAGTTCGTCAGCTTAAACAGGGAAAGGCGATGGATACGACCGAACAGTTAAACGGAACATACTTCTTTGATGGAATGAGCGTCGATAAAGAGGAGCTACTTTACTGGCTTATTCTGGATGAATTTAAAAAGCAGTTTAGTGATGTGATTGATTTGTTGGCAATTGCTTCCATGTTAGTCAGCTTGCCGGTAATCCCTGTCAGCGGGAAACTGGGGGCTGGTGCTGCAACCAGGGGGACAAGCCCGCTTTCTCTTGGGCTTCGTACCCTTATTCGACAGCGTTTTAAGCAGGGCCGTAGAACTATTACCTGGGCAAAACTTTTACGTGGCGAATGGGCATACACAACCAGTATAGGAGCATACATCGGGAGATGGCTCCCTTGGGTTGGTGCCGTACTGACGGCCTATAACCTTGCCATGATCACCCATAACGTTATCCACCGTTATCAGCTTATCGTTGGGCCAGGAGAAAGGTAATGACAGACAAAGCAGCACTCGTCAGGGAACTCATTAAAAAACACTTCTGGGAAATGTCTGACGATACTTCTGTAAGTACAGGTAAACAAAGTGTACTCCCGGAAGATATGACGGATTTTCTTGAGGAGTATTCAGAAAGTCTGGATGTAGATATGTCTGGCTTTGTCTTTAATCGATATTTCCCTAATGAGGGGATTCGATTTCTGCCGAATGCCATATTACCCCGCTATCTTAGAACAGATCATCATGCACCCGAACCATTGACGGTAAGCATGCTTATTGATTCGGCAAATGCAGGTCGCTGGCTTTTTTAATAGTAAGGTAAAATGAACTGCGGCAATATCCGCCCTTTTTAGGGCTGATAATAGGCTGGTAGGTTATTTTTGTGAGTGACGACTACGGCCGCCGGAGCCTGCAAACGCTGTGCGAGATTATTGACGTGAAAAAGGAAATGAAACAGGCTGCCGGTTGCTACATTCGCTAGCCTGAGGAGGTGTAGCGCTTCAGCATCAATAATAAACTGAACGATTTTATGTAGACGCACGGCGGGAACACTCCAGGATAGAGGTTCGGATTTAATGAGTTGCCTTCAGACTTCACGGGACAAATTGCAGGCACAAAAAAGCCCGCAGGGCTTGCGCCGTGCGGGCTCTTAGGACTTCATCGGATGACACTGGTAATCACCGATGGAGAGTTTTGGTGGAGCTGGCGGAGTCTGAATCGGTGCTGTAATTGGTTGAAATATTTAAATTCAACTTTGTGATGGTGCCTAATGTAGTGCCTAAAAATATTTTTACTTTTTTGCCCAGTTAAGAGATGGGGGGGAAGAAGACTGCACAGCATAAGTTCTCGTTTCCCTCATAGTTCGTTTGGTTTTTAAAATGTCTACCAGTTCACAATGAGTTTGAGTCGTCATGGATTATCTCCGTCAATAAAAAGCGCCAGCGGCGATGGCTCGCGTATTGGGAGAGATCAACAAGGATCATAACGCGCTCGCCCACTTGCAGGCTAAGTCGCAAGAGGACGCATGTGCACACGACCACATCGCTAACTGGTGAAACCATACTGGTAAAGAGGGCATTGCACAACGACGATTTTCCTGCCCCAGTTTTATCCATAATGCCGATTACTGGCTCGTAGTAAGTAAGCTGGTTTATCTGATGCAGAATACACTCTGATGCCCAGAGTGGCAGACCGGAAAGCGATTTCTACAGTGACTTCAAACCGTCAAATTGTTTCATTACTGCTCCTCTGAAAAGGAATACAAAAAAGGCAGAATTGTGAGGCTCTGCCGTTAAGGGGGATGTTCAGGAAGATGATATCTGTCTGAAATTTTTTATAATGCTGGTGTGCGTTTCCACTCGTTGAACTCACAGCAAGAAGCGGACCGTCTGAAGGAATGAGGGGGCTGCTATGAGCGATATATAGTCATTCGAACCCTGAGGATTACACTTTGAAGTGATTCAGGGTATCCCCAAAAGTTTAAAGTCATTGAACCCGACACCGCAGACACCTGCATAACTTCTATCGCACCTTACAGAAAGGTAGCACTGACCACTGGCATGCTACTCAATTTATATTTTATCAAGAAATTATCAGCGCTGTAAGCCGCAAATAATCATAAAAAACGTTTATTTCTTACTGCAAGATGAAATCAAGCTCCCTATAAAACCCTTGCTAATTCAGTTAGCATATCCGATATTTTTTTAAGGCAGAAAATGCAATAAGGAAAATCTGGATGCTCAGAAGGTTCCGGTTAGAGCGGAAGTCTGATTATGAGAAGCTGGTGATTGCTCAACGTCTGGCAGATATGCTTGAAAATTTCTTGATCGGCAGGCTTACACCTCTTGCAATCGGTGCCGAACAGGGAAGCATTGAGGAGTGGGACGATGTGGTGATTATGTACTCAACAGACCACTACGAGCATTTACAGATTAAACGTCAGTCAACTGACTTTTGTACTAAAAATCCTGATCAGACTAAACAGCCCAAAAGGAAACCCAGAAACGGCTCTGTAGACACCGAACCAACCCCCTCTGTTCTAGACACTGCATTCTCGAGCCTAGCCCGCAACGCTGCATCGGGTAAACTTGACGAAACACCAGACCGCAAGTTCAAACTTATTCTCGTCGGTCTACACCTTCTTATAAAAAACAGTCTCTCCGTTAATCACCTCGAAGAACTTTGTGAACTTTGCCGTCGCCCGGGGCTGAGACTTGAGGATCTTGCCAGCAGACAGGATATTCCAACTCAGAATGCATACTTATGGCTAACGACTTGGTGTGGATTTAAAGACTGGGACCAGATAAGAGATGTGCTTCGCCGAGTTGAGATCGTTTGCGTAGGTAACGATGCAACACTAAAAGAACGAACGCTTCATTCGCTTGGGCGTAACTTCAGCAATCCGGAACGCACACTGCAGCGTCTGATTAACTACATTGCAACCGAGACAACTGACGTTTCGGCGATAAGATGCCATGACGTTGTCAATGCACTGCGAAGCGAACTTCGGCCTGATACCGAAACTTGGGCTCAGTATCAGTTAAGTGACGGTTCTTCAGCGTCCAGCGGCCCTTGGTCATTAGCTGGTACGCTCGATCTTGCCAATACTACAGTCAGTCCAGCAAAGGCCATTGTCGAACACATGTGGGGGATTAATTCTGCCCCCCGAAAACTCAGAGTCTATGCTGCATACTCCCATCCTCCCGTAGCTAATCTCTCTCTTTCTTCAGCGATTGTGCGTATGGCTTTGCACCTGCCAAATGGCATTCAGGTCCTGATGTTAGGTGAATCCATATGGCGAAGCAGCATTGCCCAGGAAATCGGTCACACACTTGGTGGGGCCGAGGATGATTTCAGCGGCTTGCCATGGATTGAGAATACAGAATGTCTGACATGCGCGCAGGATCATGAATTCAATACGTTGAGCAGCGTCAGGGAAGAAGCTGAAGCACTCGCTAGAGCTATGGACGATGTGCTATGGCAGCGCCTGCTTCAGCATGTGGCGGACAAACTCGGCACTATCTCCGATCCAGCACTCGCCGATGCTATGGACGCAGTCTGGAATTCATGGTTAGTTGGATTCACGGCTGTACCTGAAAGCCGCCGCAGATTTCTGAACAGGCTTTTGTATCCGAAAACGGAGAATAAAAATGAAAAACATGCGCTTCGCTTGGGACCCCGAACGTTAAGCCTGATCGTTGATGCTGTGGAAATTTTGTTGTTGGTATCTGTGGGTTTTTCAACTCGTAACAACCACTGGGAATTCTTTGAGGATGGAGGGACAGTAATGAGCATCGCTCTTCAATACTGGTCTGGCCCAGCTAGCGGTCGAACTGGGGTCCGTGAGTTGTCTGATGATCCGTTAATCGACGTGATCGGTCCTGACCCTGATCCTATCGTCATCCTGTCTGGCGTGCGGGCACCATCATTAATGTTATTAAATGCAGGAATGGCTGACGACGCTGAGACAGCGACTAGCATGGCGGCAGAGCGTCAGCCACATCTGCTCGTGACCCGATCTGAAATGTATCGCCATTTGAGTAGGGGGACACTTGAGTCCGTACGCAAATACTTCGGCCAGCAAAGGATAGAAAGGCAGCGCGCGCGTGAAGCTGCAATTGATAAGACGACAAAGGGCTCCTGACATGCCGACAATTCAAGAACTCATTACCGCGATAACTCAGCGCGCTGAAGGTCGCTATGAAGTTCATGTACCAGATATGAACGACATGGTTTCACCCTCCATTGATTTCGGCACGGCTGCAGTACGGCTCAAACGTCTCAAACTAGTCAAAGCCGGTTGGCGGACTGTGTTGATTACAGAGTGCTCATGTGATGTTGAATATATCCAGAGCGCCTTCCGATGGGCCGCGGATATCCGAGACATGCTCGCAGAGCCGCAAACGGTAGATCTTTATATGTTTATGCTCATCAAAGGTATTGAATCTGAAGATGCATCCCGCTTCGAAACAGACGATCGTTTCTGCAGGAAGGTAGTGCTCAGAGAGGGGGAAGATATCGACTCCTTCCTTGACCGGAGCTTTCTGGCGTCGTTAACACCCGCGAGTGTGGGGAATGAAATCAACGATCCGCTGCTGGCATCCCTGAGCTCGTTGTGTCAGGTGCACTCTTGGGTTAAACCTCATATTGAACAATGGCGTGAGCTGCTGCTCTCTGAAAAAACAGGCGATGAAGTAGTTCAATCCCTGAAAACTGTGACGTTTGGAGACAAGGGCCGCCAATGAAACAGCTCAAATCTATTACCCTCTCCAATATCCGCCGTTATGGTGCCAACACCAAAATCGAACTCAGCCCGGGAGCAACAATTCTTCTTGCCCCAAATGGCACAGGGAAAACCGCGTTCTTCGAAGCGATTGAATTTAGCCTAACAGGTGGTATCTCGAGACTGGGGGCAAATCTTTCACCCATCATCAGGGACAATCAGTCCTTGGCTAAAGTTATTCTGGATTTCGGTGATGTAAGCGCCTCTGCCCAGGTAAGCCCCCAGGGAAATGTCGAAAGGACGGGTGATCTCAGCCCCATTTTCCCGGAAACGAACGCGGAAGATATCCCTTTTTTACTGAGACTGACACATTTATTGGATCAGCGCGAGGGAGAATGGCTTGTCAAAGCAGAGGCCAAAATTGCGGGCTCGCAGCTTGAACGCTTGCCAATCGGTAAGGACGGATCCCAGGTCAGCACGGCTCTGGGCAGTATTCGCCGAGTCCTGAATGATAAGCTTAAGCATGCAAAGGAGGCAGTTGAGCTTCTCGAAACAGAATATGCGGAATGGCAAAGCCTAGTGCTTGAGCGGGATATGGCCGCAACCCAATCTCAGGGCGGTCTGCGCAGTAAAGAAAGCATCGCAGAATCCATCTCGAACATCGCGAAGCAGACTCAGGGCTCAGAGGCATTACCTGCAGGACTATTGATGCCGCCAGTGGGAGTGGATAGCCTGGAAACCATGCGCGATGCGTTAGAGCAAACAGTACAAGTCAGTCTGAAAAGACTCAGGGAGCAAATTGAAGGGCTTGTGGAGGTGGATGGACTGATTGGCCGTTTCATTGCTGAGCAGACGCGATCAGAACAGCTTGGTCATGAACTTATAGCGGCCAGACAGGCTTTAACGCAAAAACAGCAGGAACGAGCACTTATCGTCGGGACACAAGAGCGGCTTCAGCGTGAGTTGCTGCAGGCAGAAGGCGAGCGGGATTTAATTATCCAGCAGCTTAACCGGCTTGACTGGGAGGCGCAAACCAAAGAGGCCCTTAAACAACGCAAGCAGGCCTTGGAAGTGGCTGATAAAGCGTTAAGCGATGCCGAATCTCTAGCCTCAACCTTCCGGAATATACATGAAGTGAGTGAACGGCTCAGTGCCGAGCATGAACTCATCAATAAACAGCATAAGGCTCTGCAGATTATTGATACTGAGCTTTTAGCCGCTCGACAGCTCATCAGGCGCTGGGAGGATAACCTTCAGCACCTTATCTCCATTACCTCAGCCATTACACACGAAGAATCACAAGAAAAATTACTGCAGGAGCGAGTTGGGCAAGCAACTGTATTAAAGACAAACGCTGAAGCAGAGCTACTGACGTTGAAGCAGGCTCACGAAACGTTAACGTCAACGGCTGATACCATAAGGCAATCCGTTGCATCCATTGCGGCATATTTGCCTAAAGATCGAGGGGACTGTCCTGTCTGTGGCGTAGATCACGGTGCTGCAAGCCTCCATGAAAGAATTACCAAATCATTGGAGGCTATCGATCCGAAAGTTGTCGAGGCTGAACGACGCGTTAAGATTGTATTGGATCAGTTACGCCAGCACGCGGAGGCGGTTACTCATGCCAAAGCTGAACTAGATACGTGCCAGCGTAACATGACTGAGTTGAGCTCCCAACAATCTCTTTTAACATCCGAAATCAACCAAATCAAAACGGACATACTTTTAGAAGGTGATACAATTGAATTAGCAAAAGCAGCTATTCAGCGTCGTGACGAGTCAAATGCTTCAGCCAAGCTTCAGCTCGACGAAAAACAGCATAACCTCGCATCTCCTCCTACACCTGAAATGCTTGAAGCGTCAAAAGCAACTCACCAATCGGCGATCCATTCTGTGGATACGGCTCGGGAGGCTCGAGCGGGGGCCCTGGCAAGCCTTGAGCAATCAACAGCCGCATTAGCAGCAATCACTGCAGATGCGTGCCCCTTGAGGACACTGGATGAATTGTCGGCGGCGCAAAGCAAAAATATAGCCCAGCTCAGTGAACTCGAAACGAAAGCTGCGGCAGAGCAATCTGCTTTAAACCGACAACAAATTCAGTTAACCGAAACTAATGACCGACTGACTGGCGTCGAAGAACAGTTTACTGACGCCCAAGCTAAGCTGGCAGCGATCCGCTTCTCATGGCGACAGCTGTCTTTCTCCGGCGATCCCGCGGTCGACGTGGCGAAGAGTAAAGAGACTCAATTACAGTCATCTGTTGCCGAGTTATCACGCCAAACAGAACAGTTACAAACGCTCAAAGTCGAAATTGGAGCCTGGAGCATGCTGGAGCAGACACGTATAGCGCAAGGCATCATAGATCGTCGTCGCGGCTCCTCATCAGAGGAAGAGTTTGTTGCCAGCCTGCGCCAGCGCATTGAAAACGAAAATTCGAGCCGAATGCAGTTGTTGCAATTATCTCAAGCAATTGAGACGCTCAATATTAAACTGTCTGCCGAAATATCGAACGTGCAAAAACATGTACTGTCGGTCATTCCAAGGTGGCAGTCGCTCCTGAAGCGCGTCGTCAGAGAGCAGCGTTTTACGGGTACCAAACTAGGTTTTCGCAGTATTTACAAAAAGGGGCATGCTGAAGTTTCCGTGCCTTTACATGGAGGAGTTGCTCCGGTCCCGGCGATTGCAAGCGAAGCTCAGTTGACAGATCTGCAGTTGACATTTCTGCTTTCAATGGCGCTTGAACATCAGTGGTCCTCATGGCGCGGCCTGCTGCTGGACGATCCTACGCAGCACCATGATCTAGTCCACGCCGCGTCCGTATTCGACTTGCTGCGTGATTACATCGTTGACCATGGTTTTCAGGTTGTCATCGCAACGCATGATGCCCTTCAGGCGCGTTATTTCATGCGCAAACTGCAAAATGATGGCATTGATGCACGCTTGTGGTCACTCGTTCCAACACCTGAAGGGGTGACGGCATCTGAGATGCGGGTAACCAGGTAACCTACATAGCGCTGGGCCAGGTGATAAAGCCGGGCTGTTGGGCTCTCAACCTGTGAAAACTCGAGGGCTGTTCATTTTCGGAGGAAAGGATGGAATCTGCTCGTGACAAACGCACCGGAGAAAAAGTGGATGCTGAAGAGCTCTGGTTGTTGGAAATCGTTGATACCAGTGGTTATGTCTGCTGGGGATGCGGAATCGAAATGTATCCTTCCGCCTGGCAAAAAGGCAGTAAGAAAAGACCGTCGTTTAATAAAATGCCAGGAAAAGAACACATTAACTGCGATGCTGATGCTGAGAGCACTGTTGTTAAGCAGGGCCAGAAGAAAAGTGTCCGCCATCTCTTGGACAGTGCACCGGGTTTGATGCCAGCAGGGTTAAAGTTGATTGAAAAACGTCCAGTTGTTGATCCTGACGCAACGGGTGGTGAAAACAATTCGAGCACAACACGTTCTGCATCATCAACATCCAGTAAAGACGATGCGCCAACACGGCAATCGCGTCGGCCGGTTAATGCTATTCGTCAGATTTGTAGAGCGTTTATTCGCTTCCCGTATGATCGAGGTATGTCACTACATATACCGGATATTGATGCCGATACTTACATGACTGTCTTTAAAAAACTTAAAGATCCGATTCAGCCCTATCCGGAACTGCGAGTTTTCTACTCACAGTTGTTGTGGCAGAAATTTGAGCAAGATGAGAATCGGATTGTCATTCCGCTTTCGGGTGAATGGGTTAAAGATGAATCCGGAAAGCTCAAGCCTTCTCGAAGTTACAAACTCCATGTGGAATGGAGCGGCTGGTCCCAAGCTAAACGCACAGCACTTAGAAACGAGTTGGAGGCCGCCATGGAAGAAGCGAAGGATGCGGGGAAGAAAAAGCTAAAAGACAGGGCTCAGATTTTCTTCATCGGTGAGCAAAGTACTGAGGACCATGAGGTCTTCTACGTAGCCGATTACAGGCTGATTTGTGCAATCATTGGGCATATCACTTATCCGAGAATTTAAGGTAAAATCAGATAGTTGAGTTGTACCCCTCTAACAGGTTGAGAACCGAAAACATACATCTTTAATAAACTTTGCCCTAGTTAATTTGAAACTTGCATCAGTCGAGAGAAATAAAGGATTGAATCTTCCGGTTCACTTTATTTTTAAACGGCACAAACCCAGTTGGGTGGCAGAGTTACGTCAGAACACTGTACTGCACAAAGCAAAAACATAAGGAGTAATATGACTCAGAGTAAAATAAACACTTGGGATGAGAGACGAGGCTCCAATAATCCTCGAAAGGAAGAGATCCGATCTGAAGCTCAGCGCGACCTTTCCCGGTTGATTCACTCTTCTCCTTTCCGACGTTTGCAATCCAAAACGCAAGTTCTTGGTCTGGGAGAAAGTGACTTCTACCGAACGCGACTGACCCACTCAATGGAAGTCGCGCAAATCGGTTCAGGTCTTCTTGCTAAGCTTAAAATCAAATATAAAGGTAAAGAGGAAGAGCAGTATTTACCAGATAACGATCTGATGCAGGCAGTATGCCTCGCGCATGATATTGGCCATCCCCCATTTGGTCACGGCGGTGAGGTAGCTCTTAACTACTGCATGCTGAATCATGGTGGTTTTGAAGGAAATGGTCAGACGCTGCGCATTCTCTCGAAACTAGATAAGTACACTCAGGAACACGGCCTAGATCCTACCCGCAGACTTCTGCTGGGCGTGCTGAAATATCCGGTTAATTACTCAGCTCTCATGGGTAAAAAAGCCAGTAGCCAGCCCCCTGCCAAAGGGCCGAACTGGCTCTTTAAGTCATCTGATTTTAAACCTCCAAAATGCTACTTAGATTCAGAGAGAGACATCGTTGAATTTGCTCTTTCACCATTTACTAAAGAGGATCGGAAGCTGTTTACTTCCTTTAAACTTGGTAAAACCGAATCCGATCATAAAATAGCTTCTTATAAAGCGCTCGATACCACCATCATGGATCTTGCCGATGAAATTTCCTATTCACTGCACGACTTGGAAGACGCTATTTCTCTCGGAATGGTGACACGAGCTATGTGGATGGAGCATTTCAGTGGACATGAAAACTTATTTACTGACTGCCACGGCATTACATTCTCCGGAACATGCGAATCTGTTTCGGACAGCCTATTTGGTGAAAGTTACAGGCGAAAAGAGTGCATCGGCATGCTGGTTCACCTGATGATCACAAGCGTTGAGCTCAATGTAAAAGATGGAGCATTCGAATGTGGCATGCTCAAATATAATGCGGTTCTTCCGGAAGCAGTCGAAGCACTGCGGTTGAAAATTTTCATGCTGGTCAAGGATAAAGTGATTAAGCATGAAAATGTACAGCTGCTTGAATTCAAGGGACAAAAGTTGATTGTCGAGCTGTTCAGTGTGCTTGCGAGCGATCCGTGTCGGTTTTTACCTACCTCAACAAGAGAAGTTTACGAGCGTCAGAGTAGCTTAGGTCAGCAGGAAGGAATGCGAGTCATTTGCGACTACGTTTCCGGGATGACGGATGACTATGCGACCAAGCTTTATGAGAAAATCCTTATTCCACGTAAAGGGTCTATTTTTGACCACCTCTGATGTGCCAAGAATGATGCCTTGAACTCAATTTACGTATTAACAGCAGCCAAGGCATCTGTCGGGGGGATGTCCAATACGCCCCCATTCGCAATTTGTTCGTACGGCATCAGCAAACGCCCTCATCTGGCTGTTATCAGCCCTTTTGCGTGGAGTGTAATGCAGCGCTGAATGTGGGGTGCGAGTTCTCTGCTGGTCAGTATGAGCTCCATCAGTACCGGAAATGCCTGGTCCAGATGGCGTAAATCTGTGTCATTAAATGTCCCGGCAATGCTGGCAGGTCACCCCGGTTATTCCCCGGTATTTCCCCAGATATAATTGCCAATAAAAAACAGCCATAAGAGACTGGTTCTCAATGTGTTTTTGGTCGGCACGAGAGGATTTGAACCTCCGACCCCCGACGCTTCATGAAGGATATGATGGTAGTTCTAAAGCTATCTTGAATTAACACCCCAACTCTCAATCTTAAGTAAAAATAGCCAATCGAAAATATCTCAGGATTAAGTGTCTTTTTTAGGTCTCTTAGCTTTGGGGGGGATTTTTTCAATTATATGCTCAAGTGATTTTTTACCTAAAAGAGTTCTTTGAACAAAACTTTCAAGAGCTTCTAACATTTGTTCAAATTCGCTTTTGTTTGGACTCCAACCTCGATGTGCGGCTGCATTACCAGCATTAATTACTGACATTAAAACAAGTGCTTCAGTTTCTCCGATAAATCCATCCAGCTTTAATTTTTCAACTTTTTCGCCAAGAGGCAGGCCCGGATGGATTTGTAATAGTTCAGCTGTACGATCGAAGATCGTGCGCAAACCAATAGAGGATAGAATGAAATGACTAGAGTTATAAGAGGAATACATTTCATTGAATATTTGGAATAGTTGACCATCGACTGATTCAAGTTTGGATAGCCAAGCTGGTGGTTGGAATGTTTCACTTGAGGGGTAGGTAGTGACCATATCAATCGGCGTTTCTATAAGCTCACCATTGCGGTACTCATGAGTAGTATGTTCGCTAAAGTGCTCATTATGATGATAAAAAACCGTTTCACAGCCATTGCATTGAAGAAGGTGATGGTAATGATATCCATACACTGGATATTTTTGATCTTCCCAACTAGTGGTCAACTCTCCGTGTATGGTGCAGTTACGTAGACCTCCACAAGTGGGACATAGGGCTTTAATCAGTTCCTTAGTCATAAAAATTCCTGACCCTTGATTCAACAAAAAGTTACAGACCAAGTTATCAATCGTGTTCAGATATAAAAAAGCCCGCATAAGCGGGCTTTCATGTCACTCAGGAGCCGCGGCTCCTTTGCGTATCCTTTTTGTCCCCTCACCGTCTGGTCGGTGTCCTGCTGAGACTGCTAACTTCCTGTTATTGCTAGTGATGTCCTATCACTGTCCAATCATGATTGGTGGAGCTGGCGGGAGTTGAACCCGCGTCCGAAATTTCTACATCCTCGGTACTACATGCTTAGTTTGTCTTTACATTCGCACGCCAGCTGCGGACAAACACGCCACTAACGAACTAGCCTGATTAGTTTTAACGCTTCAACCCCAGGCAGGGCTTCCACGCGATCTCTTTTGGGTTTGACCTCTCTTTGATCCCCGTCTTAAGAGCGGAAGCTAGGGAGAGAGGGCTCTTAGCAGGTTATTAAGCTGCTAAAGCGTAGTTTTCGTCGTTTGCGACTATTTTTTTGCGGCTTTTAACGAGGCAAACCGCCCCTCGGCATGCACCTTGGGTTTCGCAAATCCCGTCGAATCCAGAATCAGCCCCAATAGTGTTGAACTAAGTATACCAGATTTCACTTCCTGGATACCAGCCCGAAACGCTAACTTATTGAATAGTACAATAAGTGCGCAGAATCAACGTCCTGCGTTTTTCATGATACGCGCTTTGTCCAACTGCCATTCGCGCTCTTTCAGGTCAGTACGTTTGTCGTGCTGTTTTTTACCTTTCGCGACGCCGATTTTCACTTTGCACCAGGCATTTTTCCAGTACATAGAGAGCGCAACAACGGTAAAGCCTTCACGGTTGATACGCCCGTAAAGAGATTCAAGCTCACGCTTGTTCAGCAGCAGTTTACGCGTGCGCGTTGGGTCGCATACGTAGTGTGAAGAGGCGACGGTCAGCGGCGTAAAGTTCGCGCCGAACAGGAAAGCTTCGCCATCTTTCAGGATCACGTAGCTGTCGCCGATGTTGGCTTTCCCGGCGCGCAGCGATTTTACTTCCCAGCCCTGCAACGCAAGGCCAGCTTCGAATTCTTCTTCAATGAAATACTCGTGGCGAGCACGCTTGTTGAGCGCAATGGTCGCCGAGCCTGGTTTATGTGCTTTTTTCTTCGTCATAAGTGTCGTAAAGCCGTCGGTAATCTGATTTCAAAAAGTCACCTCATTGCGTCCTGTGAGGTCTAACGCGCTATCTTAGCACGAGATGAGGCTTAGCGTTTTTTTAACAGGTGATAAATGTTATTATTTGTCCGTTGTGTGACCATGGGAAATGCTATGCCTCAGATTAGCCGTACTGCGCTTGTGCCTTACAGCGCGGAACAAATGTATCAGTTAGTGAACGATGTTCAGTCTTATCCAGAGTTTATTCCGGGGTGCACCGGGAGCCGCGTTCTGGAGTCCGGCCCAACGCAGATGACTGCGGCGGTGGATGTCTCCAAAGCGGGGATCAGCAAGACGTTCACCACCCGCAATACGCTGACCAGCAATCAGAGTATTTTGATGCATCTGGTGGATGGTCCGTTTAAAACCCTGATGGGGGGCTGGAAGTTTACGCCGCTGAGCGAAGACGCCTGTCGCATTGAGTTCCAGCTGGACTTTGAATTCACCAATAAGCTGATTGAGCTGGCGTTTGGGCGCATTTTTAAAGAGCTGGCGTCGAATATGGTTCAGGCGTTCACCACCCGCGCCAAAGAGGTTTACAGTGTCGCATAAGATTGCTGTAGAAGTGGTGTACGCGCTGCCGGAGAAGCAGTATCTGCAGCGCGTAATGCTGGAAGAGGGCGCGACCGTCGAGGCGGCGATCCGAGCTTCCGGCATTCTTGAGCTTCGCAGCGATATCGACCTGGCGAAGAATAAGGTCGGGATTTACAGTCGTCCGGTGAAGCTGGGTGATGTGCTGAAAGAGGGCGACCGGGTGGAGATTTATCGTCCACTGATTGCCGACCCGAAAGAGCTGCGTCGTCAGCGTGCGGAGAAAGCGGGTAAGTAGCGCTTTCTTTCCCCGGTGGCGCTGCGCTTACCGGGCTACGATTCAGCACAAGAGTTCAGACACAAAAAAGGTGCTCAATGAGCACCTTTTTGCATTTCTGACGCCTGATTATTTGGTCAGGGCAGGTTTGTTGTCGATGTTGGTCAACACGCCGGCGCTGCTGAAGGTCAGCGTCAGGGTCTGCTGGGTCGCATCTTCATGGCCCGGCTTCTGACGGAATACATAGAACCAGGTGTTAGTGCCGAACGGATCGGACATCATGGGGGTTCCCAGTGTATAAGCGACCTGCTGTTGTGTCATCCCCACACGGATTTTGGACACATCGTTAGGGGTAAGGTAGTTCCCCTGGTTGATGTCAGGACGGTAAACCACTTTCTCCAGAGTGGAACAGCCTGCGGTCAACATCAGAAGAACCGCTGCGGCAGCGGTCAGCATTTTACAACGCATAATGATTTGATTCCTTTTCGGGCCCGAGCAGAACGCGGCTCATATGTAATATGCCGATGATAATAGACCTTGCCCCACTTTGAAACCGGTCTGGCGGCGTTTTTGTTGTTCTGTATGACCCTGAGATCCCGAAAAAGTTTATGCCGCCAGCAGTTCTTTCGCGTTCGCAAGCGTGTTACGCGTGACTTCGCTGCCGCCGAGCAGGCGTGCCAGCTCCTGCAGACGCGCGCGTTTATCCAGCGCCTTCATGTGCGTTTCGGTCATTTCACCGTCGGTTTCTTTGCTGACGATAAAGTGATGATGGCCACAGCCCGCGACCTGAGGCAGGTGAGTAACACACATCACCTGCGTTGATTCGCCTAGCTGGCGCAGCAGTTTACCCACCACCGCCGCCGTCGGGCCGCTGATCCCAACATCCACTTCATCGAAAATCAGCGCCGGAGTTTCCATTTTACGCGCGGTGATCACCTGAATTGCCAGCGCAATACGCGACAGCTCACCGCCGGATGCCACTTTGGAAATTGCCTGCAGCGGTTGCCCCGGGTTGGTGGTGACGCGGAACTCGATGCGATCCGCACCTTCTGCCGTCAGGTGGTTCTCTTCAAAGCGCACATCAATGGTGAATACGCCGTGCGGCATCGCCAGCGTATGCATGCTGTCAGTGATGTGTTGGCTTAACTCCAGAGCGTAATGCTGACGGATTTCATGCAGCTTTTGCGCTGTCGCCAGCGCCTGTTCATGGTGCAGGTTCACCGCCAGAGAGAGGGTTTCCAGCGAGTCAGCTTGGTCGTCAAGCTGCTGCTGTTCTTCCAGCAGAGACTGATAGTAGCCCGGTAGCTCTTCCGGCGTGACGTGGTGCTTGCGCGCCAGCGAAATCTGACGAGAAATGCGTTGTTCCAGCTCAAACAGGCGGTTCGGGTCGAGCTCGAGACGTTCACAGTAGTGGCGCAGTTCGTCGCTGGCTTCGGAGATCTGAATAGCCGCTTCTTCCAGCATATCCAGGACGCCAGAGAGTTTGCTGTCCATGCCGGTCAGCTCGGTAATCAGCTGACGAACGCTATACAGCTGGCTCTGCAGGTTCACGTCTTCGCCATCCGCCAGCAGGTTGAGCGCATTCTGGCTGGTTGAGAGCAGGTGCCCGCTGTTCGCCAGGCGCTTGTACTCTTCGTCAATTTGCTCAAACTCACCCGCCTGCGGGTTAAATTCGTTCAGCTCTTTAAGCTGGTACTCAAGCAGCTCCGCTCGTGCGGCGCGTTCCTGGCTCTGCTGCTGGTGCTGGGCGAGCTCGCGGCAGCTCTGATGCCACTGGCGATAGTGCTCTGCCATAAGCTGAGTAAGCGCATACTCACCCGCATAGCCATCAAGCAGCGCTTTTTGCTGTTCTGGTTTGACGAGTTGCTGATGCGCATGCTGACCGTGGATCTGGATAAGCAGCTGGCCGAGTTCGCGCAGCTGGGAGAGCGGCACCGCCGTACCGTTGATGAAGCCACGTGAACGACCGTCGCTGCTGATCACGCGACGAAGTAAACACTCACGACCATCTTCGAGCTGGTTCTGTTCCAGCCAGCGCTGGGCAGCAGGGGTGTCTTTCAGGGAGAAGCGGGCGCACAGGTCGGCACGGTTTGCGCCCATGCGCACCATATCGCCCTCTGCACGGCCGCCAAGGCACAAGCCGAGGGCATCAATGGCAATGGATTTACCTGCACCGGTTTCCCCGGTGATCGCCGTCATGCCGCTGTGGAAATCGATCTCAAGCTCACGAACAATGGCAAAGTTGCTGATGGTCAGTTGTGCCAGCATAATTGTTTTCCTGTATGAAAAACCATAACTGTGTTTTCATACAGTATAAACTGGTTTTATATACAGTAAAGTCCTGGATGCAAAATCAGAACAATTTTTTTGACCAGCCAAGCTTCGAGCTTAATGTGTTGAAATAGCTGTAATCTTTCGGGTGAATAAGATTCAGGTGGTAATCACACCGGCGAATAAGGACATCTTCACCTTCCTGGATCGGCAGCGCTATCTGGCTGTCGCAGCTGATCTCCAGGTCGTTACGGCGGTGCGAGAAGCGCAGACGTATCGTGCTGTCGCCGTTGATAACCAGCGGGCGAGCGGAGAGCGTGTGCGGGAACATCGGCACCAGGGTAATGGCGTCCAGAGAGGGGGTCAGGATCGGGCCGCCGGCAGAAAGCGAATAGGCAGTTGAGCCGGTCGGGGTGGAGATAATCAGCCCGTCAGAACGCTGGGAGAAGGCAAAGATTTCGTCGATATAGACTTCGAACTCGATCATATGCGCCACTTTACCGGGGTGAAGAACCACCTCGTTAATCGCGGTACTGATGCGTTTCTGGCAGTCCTGCTGGCACACCTGCGCTTCCAGTAGAAAGCGTTTTTCACTGATATAGTGACCTTCCAGCACGTCGGCCAGCTGCTGTTGCGCATTGTCCGGGTCGAGGTCGGTTAAAAAGCCGAGGTTGCCACGGTTGATGCCGATGACCTTGATGTCATATCGCGCCAGCGTTCGGGCCGCGCCGAGCATGTTGCCGTCGCCGCCCACCACCACGGCGAGATCGGCCTGTTGGCCAATTTCCGCCAGCGTGCCGGTTTTGACGCTCTTCAGCTGCAGCTCCTGAGCAATCTGCTGCTCGACCATCACTTCATAGCCTTTGCTACACAACCAGCGATACAACATTTCATGTGTCGTCAATGCGGTAGGGTGACGCGGATGCCCGACGATCCCAATACACCTGAAATGATTATTCATTTTCTGGAGGTCCTTGTGCCTGATGAATGATGACAATCTGTCTTGTTCCCTTGAATCCCGGAAACTGATCCCCATAATAAGCGAAGTTAGCGAGATGAATGCAGAAAAACGCGGAGAAATTCATGAGTAGTAAAGAACAGAAAACGCCTGAGGGGCAAGCCCCTGAAGAAATTATCACGGAGCAGCACGATGAAGTTGAGGCTGTAGAGCCAGAAGCATCTGCTGAGCAGGTGGACCCGCGCGATGAAAAAATTGCGAATCTGGAAGCTCAACTGGTAGAAGCACAGAATCGCGAACGTGACGGTGTTCTGCGCATTAAGGCGGAAATGGAAAACCTGCGTCGTCGTACCGAGCAGGACGTTGAGAAGGCGCATAAATTTGCGCTGGAGAAATTCGTCAACGAACTGCTGCCGGTGATTGATAGCCTCGATCGCGCGCTGGAAGTGGCTGACAAAGCGAATCCGGACAACGCGGCAATGATCGAAGGTATCGAACTGACGCTGAAATCCATGCTCGACGTGGTGCGTAAGTTTGGCGTGGAAGTGATTGCTGATACCAACGTTCCGCTGGATCCAAACGTTCACCAGGCGATTGCAATGGTGGAGTCAGAAGAAGTGGAAGCCGGCAAAGTGTTGGGCGTGATGCAGAAAGGTTACACCCTGAACGGCCGTACCATTCGCGCTGCGATGGTGACCGTGGCGAAAGCGAAAGCGTAATTTGCCTTTCGTAGTGCCGGGTGGCGGCGTTCGCCTCACCCGGCCTACAGCCTTACTCAGCGATACTTTCGCGCAGTGGTTTCACGGGCAGGACTTTGACCTGCTTAATCATATTGTCCTGCACGTCCAGGATATCAATATCGTACTGCTCAATACGCACTCGCGTGCCCGCCGCCGGGATCTCTTCCAGCGCTTCCAGAATCATCCCGTTAATCGTGCGAGCCTCATCTTCCGGTAAATGCCAGTTAAACGCTTTGTTGAGTTCACGAATGTTCGCGCTTCCGTCAATCAGCACCGAACCGTCGTTTTGCGGGGTGACCTCTTCCGCGAGGGAAGGAGACATTGAGGTGGTAAAGTCCCCGACAATCTCTTCCAGAATATCTTCGACCGTCACCAGGCCCTGAATATCGCCGTACTCGTTAACCACCAGGCCGACTTTCTTCTTGTTGCGCTGGAATTTCACCAGCTGCGTGCTGAGCGGGGTTCCTTCTGGCACATAGTAAATCTCGTCGGCGGCGCGCAGCATCACCTCTTTGGTGAACTCTTTTTTCTCGGTCATCAGACGGTACGCTTCACGCACGCGCAGCATGCTGATGGCGTCATCCAGCGAGTCGCGGTACAGCACAATGCGCCCGTGCGGGGAGTGCGTCAGCTGGCGAACGATGGCTTTCCAGTCGTCATTGATGTCGATACCCACGATTTCGTTACGTGGCACCATGATGTCGTTCACGCTCACCTTTTCCAGATCCAACACCGACAGAAGCATGTCCTGATTGCGTCGGGAGATCTGCGAGCGGGATTCGTTCACGATGGTGCGAAGCTCGTCTTTGCTGAGCGCGCTGCTGATGGTGACATCGGCTTTGATTCCCACCATCCGCATCAGTAAGCGCGTCACCATATTCAGCAGCCAGACCAGCGGCATCATCAGGATTTGCAGCGGTGCCAGCAGAAAGCTGCTCGGGTAGGCGACTTTCTCAGGGTAAAGCGCAGCGATGGTTTTCGGCAGCACTTCGGCAAACACCAGCACCACGAACGTCAGCACGCCGGTGGCAATCGCCACCCCAGCGTTGCCGTACAGGCGCATCCCGACGATGGTGCCGAGGGCAGAGGCCAGAATGTTGACGAGGTTGTTGCCGATGAGCACCAGGCTTATCAGGCGATCCGGCTTGCGGAGCAGTTTTTCAACGCGACGTGCGGCACGGTTGCCCTGTTTAGCACGATGACGTAACCGGTAGCGGTTTAAGGTCATCATGCCGGTTTCCGAGCCTGAGAAATAGGCGGAGATGACCACCATGACGATCAGCGTAACGATCAGCGTGGTGGTAGAGATGTGTTCCAGGGGGAACTCCTTTGTTTCTTAGCCAGCAAATTGCTGTATGAAGCGGCTGCCAAAATAGGCAAGGGTGAGAATGCCCGCCCCCGCGACGTTGAACCAGACCACGCGGCGACCGCGCCAGCCTTCATGATAATGGCCCCATAACAGGACAATATAGACAAACCACGCGATGATAGAGAGCACCGCTTTATCGATATTCTCCACGCTGAACAGGTTCTTCATATAAAACAGACCCGTGCAGAGCGTGAGCGTCAGCAGCACCACGCCCACCTGGGTGATGTGGAACATTTTACGCTCAATAACCATCAGCGGCGGCATCTCATGGTTAAACGCCAGCTTTTTGTTTTTTAGCTGGTAGTCAATCCAGGCGAGCTGCATAGCGTAAAGCGCGGCGATGATCAGCGTCGCGTAGGCAAAGAGTGACAGGCCGATATGCACCAGCATCCCCGGGGTGGCCTCCAGATGCGTAATGAACTCATTAGGCATAAAGGTGGCCAGGGCCAGATTGATCAGCGCGAAGGCGTATACAATCGGCAGCAGCAGCCAGCCTCGATTTTTAGACGCCACGATGGTCATCACCGTACAGATCATCAGGCTGACCAGCGAGCCGACGTTGAGGACGCTCAGGTTTTGCACGCTGCCGTCGCCGGGGATGATGCGTGATTCCAGCGCAAACGCGTGGCTAATCAGTGCGATCACCGCGGAAAGAATAGCCATGCGCCGCCAGCCGCTGTTTTTTTGCAGCAGTCCGGGAACGATCAGCGCGAGGCTGACAGAGTAGGCAACAAGGGCGATCAGTGCGAAAACAGGCATATAGGCATCGACAGTTGTCTTAATAAGAAAGAGAAGCAGTATAACGTTACGTGACGCCTGCTCCAACCGTTGCATAACAACAAAGGCGCCTTCATGTTATACTCCGGCAAAATTCTGTGTATGTGTCGCTCATGGCGGCCCAACGTTTCTACTCAGGCGAGAGACAATGTTTGATAATTTAACCGATCGTTTGTCGCGCACGCTGCGCAACATCAGCGGCCGCGGACGCCTTACTGAAGAGAACATCAAGGAAACGCTGCGCGAAGTGCGCATGGCGCTGCTGGAAGCAGACGTGGCGTTGCCGGTTGTTCGTGATTTTATCAACCGCGTAAAAGAGAAGGCGGTTGGTCATGAAGTTAACAAGAGCCTGACCCCGGGTCAGGAGTTCGTCAAAATCGTTCGTAACGAACTGGTTTCGGCGATGGGCGAAGAGAACCAGGTGCTTAACCTGGCGGCTCAGCCGCCGGCCGTGGTGCTGATGGCGGGCCTGCAGGGTGCGGGTAAAACCACCAGCGTCGGTAAGCTGGGTAAATTCCTACGCGAGAAGCACAAGAAAAAAGTGCTGGTGGTGTCTGCGGACGTTTATCGCCCGGCGGCGATCAAACAGCTGGAAACTCTGGCAGAGCAGGTCGGCGTGGATTTCTTCCCGTCAGACGTGGCCCAGAAACCTGTCGATATCGTTAATGCGGCGCTGAAAGAAGCGAAGCTGAAATTCTACGACGTGCTGCTGGTGGATACCGCCGGTCGTTTGCACGTTGACGAAGCAATGATGGACGAGATCAAGCAGGTGCATGCCTCTATCAACCCGGTAGAGACCCTGTTTGTTGTCGATGCCATGACCGGTCAGGATGCGGCGAATACCGCGAAAGCGTTTAACGAAGCGCTGCCGTTAACCGGCGTGGTGCTGACTAAAGTGGACGGTGACGCCCGCGGCGGTGCGGCGCTCTCCATTCGTCACATCACCGGTAAGCCGATCAAATTCCTCGGCGTGGGTGAAAAAACTGAAGCGCTGGAGCCGTTCCACCCGGATCGTATTGCCTCCCGTATCCTCGGCATGGGCGATGTGCTGTCGCTGATCGAAGATATCGAGAGCAAGGTTGACCGCGCGCAGGCCGAGAAGCTGGCCAGCAAGCTGAAAAAAGGCGACGGTTTCGATCTGACCGACTTCCTTGAGCAGCTGCGTCAGATGAAAAACATGGGCGGCATGGCGAGCCTGATGGGCAAACTGCCGGGCATGGGCCAGATCCCTGACAACGTTAAATCGCAAATGGATGACAAAGTGCTGGTGCGTATGGAAGCGATCATCAACTCG
Organism: Lelliottia nimipressuralis; assembly: GCF_004402045.1. Classification (GTDB taxonomy): domain Bacteria; phylum Pseudomonadota; class Gammaproteobacteria; order Enterobacterales; family Enterobacteriaceae; genus Enterobacter; species Enterobacter chinensis. Next base: position 82,436 of record NZ_SOMG01000001.1, read on the forward strand.
ATGACGCTGAAGGAACGTGCGAAGCCAGAAATCATCAAAGGTTCCCGTAAACGCCGTATCGCAGCCGGTTGCGGCATGCAGGTGCAGGACGTTAACCGCCTTTTGAAACAGTTCGACGACATGCAGCGCATGATGAAGAAAATGAAGAAAGGCGGCATGGCGAAGATGATGCGCGGCATGAAAGGCATGATGCCGCCAGGATTCCCTGGCCGATAAACCGTGTTTAATGCTCAGTATCCAAGATGCTGATTGCATTTTCCCCAGAAATCAGTAAAATTTTCGGGCTTTTAATATGACACCCGGGCTCCGTTCCTCGATGGGGCCCGGTTGTTTTATTCACACAAGAGGATGTTATGGTTACTATTCGTTTAGCTCGTCACGGCGCTAAAAAGCGTCCGTTCTACCAGGTTGTTGTTACTGACAGCCGTAATGCACGCAACGGTCGCTTCATCGAGCGCGTTGGTTTCTTCAACCCACTGGCCTCTGGCGCAGAAGAAGAAACTCGTCTGGATCTGGATCGTATCGCTCACTGGGTTGGCCAGGGCGCTACTGTTTCCGATCGCGTTGCTACGCTGATCAAAGCAGCAAACAAAGCAGCTTAATCTGTCACGGTGGTCATGATGAGCAATAAAGCACCTGTTGAACCGATCGTATTGGGAAAAATGGGTTCTTGCTACGGGATCCGTGGTTGGCTCAGAGTGTTTTCCTCCACTGAAGACGCTGAAAGCATTTTTAATTATCAGCCCTGGTTTATCCAGAAGGCAGGTAAGTGGGAAGAGGTCGAGCTGGAAAGCTGGCGTCACCACAATCAGGATATCGTCATCAAGCTGAAAGGCGTTGACGATCGCGATGCCGCGAATGCGCTGACGAATTGTGAAATTGTCGTGGATTCGTCGCAGTTGCCACAGCTGGAAGCGGGTGACTACTACTGGAAAGACCTTATGGGTTGCCAGGTGGTCACTACCGACGGCTACAGCCTGGGGAAAGTCATCGATATGATGGAAACCGGGTCAAATGACGTTCTCGTCATTAAGGCAAACCTGAAAGATGCATTTGGCATCAAGGAGCGGTTGGTTCCGTTCCTCGATGGACAGGTTATCAAGAAAGTCGATCTCGCTACTCAAACCATTGAAGTAGATTGGGATCCTGGTTTTTAAATTCTCCGGATAAACGGTAAAAGACGGCGCTATGTGGATTGGCATAATTAGCCTGTTTCCTGAAATGTTCCGCGCAATTACCGATTACGGGGTAACTGGCCGGGCAGTAAAGAATGGCCTGCTGAGCATCCAGAGCTGGAGTCCTCGTGACTTCACGCATGACCGGCACCGTACCGTGGACGAACGTCCTTACGGCGGCGGACCGGGGATGTTAATGATGGTGCAACCCTTACGGGACGCCATTCACACAGCAAAAGCCGCGGCAGGTGAAGGCGCAAAGGTGATTTATCTGTCACCTCAGGGACGCAAGCTTGATCAAGCGGGCGTCAGCGAACTGGCGACGAATCAAAAGCTGATTCTGGTCTGTGGTCGCTACGAAGGGATAGATGAGCGCGTAATTCAAACCGAGATTGACGAAGAATGGTCTATCGGCGATTACGTTCTCAGCGGTGGTGAGTTACCAGCGATGACGCTGATTGACTCCGTCGCCCGGTTCATTCCGGGGGTACTGGGCCATGAAGCTTCGGCAACAGAAGATTCTTTTGCCGATGGGTTGCTGGACTGTCCACACTATACTCGTCCTGAAGTGTTAGAAGGGATGGAAGTACCGGCAGTGTTACTGTCTGGAAACCATGCCGAGATACGTCGCTGGCGTTTGAAGCAGTCGCTGGGCCGAACCTGGCTTAGAAGACCTGAACTTCTGGAAAACCTGGCTCTGACTGAAGAGCAAGCAAAGTTGCTGGCCGAGTTCAAAACTGAACACGCGCACCAGCAGCATGAACATGATGGGAATGCGTAATACGCTCCCGAATATCAGTTTACCCAGGATAAGAGATTAAATTATGAGCAACATCATTAAACAAATTGAACAAGAGCAGATGAAGCAGGACGTACCTTCCTTCCGTCCAGGTGACACCGTGGAAGTGAAAGTATGGGTTGTTGAAGGTTCCAAAAAACGTCTGCAGGCATTCGAGGGCGTGGTTATCGCTATTCGTAACCGCGGTCTGCACTCTGCATTCACTGTTCGTAAAATTTCCAACGGCGAAGGCGTTGAGCGTGTCTTCCAGACTCACTCTCCGGTAGTTGACAGCATTGCTGTTAAACGTCGTGGTGCTGTACGTAAAGCTAAACTGTACTACCTGCGTGAGCGTACTGGTAAGTCTGCTCGTATTAAAGAGCGTCTGAACTAAGATTCGCTTAAGCGACATCCTGTTAGAAAGGGCTGGCCGAAAGGCTGGCCCTTTTTTTATCTCTGCGCACCTCTCACGTTAACCCTTTTGTCATAAATCATTTACAATGCTTGCCTCTTGAGTGGAGGGGAAGTGGATAACGTACTGCATCAGCATAACCGGAAACGCACAGCGGCCTTGACCGCGCTGTTTGCGATCCTGCTGATCGTGGTGGCGCCGCTTATCTCCGTCTCGCTGCAGAAAGATCCCATGAGCGCCATGCCGGGCATGCATCATGACATGAGCATGATGTCGATGGATGAGCATCAGGGTGATATGCCTCACACGATGCCTGTCGACCATGCGGAAGCGTGCGGCTACTGTGTGCTGTTAGCCCATGTTCCTGGCGTGATGCTGGCGCTGATCGTCCTGCTCAGCGTGGTACTGCAAAGGCTTCGTGTCAAACCGCCGCGTCAGGTGGTCAGCCACTGGCATTTTTTCCCCTGGCTTTACCCTGATACCCGCGCGCCGCCGCGGCAGTCTGCTTTTTCCCTTTAAAAAATATCGATAACTTTTTGCCTTAAAAAGGAAAAGTATGACTACCTGCACTCCGCGCGCGGCATGGGGAAACCTGCTGCGTCGCCTTCATTTCTACATTGGGCTGTTTGTCGGCCCGTTTATATTCTTTGCCGCGCTGACCGGTACGCTGTATGTGGCGACCCCGCAGCTGGAAAATGCGCTCTACCGGCATACGCTCCACACTGATTCCGTGGGTGAGCCGCTGCCTCTGGCGGAGCAAATCGCCGTGGCGGAAAAAACCGTTGGCACCGATTTGCGTTTGCACGCCGTTCGTCCGGGTCTGGTTGATGGTGAAACCACCCGCGTGATGTTTGCTGACCCGGCGCTTGGGCCATCGGAAAACCGGGCTATCTTTGTGGATCCGGTAAGCCTGGCGGTGCTGGGGGATATGACGGTATACGGCACCAGCGGGATTTTACCGCTGCGTCAGACCATTGATTACCTGCATACGTCTCTGATGTTGGGCGACGTTGGTCGACTGTATAGCGAACTGGCCGCCTCCTGGATGTGGGTCGCCGCGCTGGGGGGCATTGCCCTGTGGTTTTATACCCGACCCAAACGGCGGATCAACAATCGCTTCCAGAACCGACGTCGCGTGCATGTGACGTTGGGCTGGTCTCTGCTGGGTGGAATGCTGCTGTTCTCAGCAACCGGCCTGACCTGGTCCCAGTGGGCTGGGGGGAACGTTGATAAGCTGCGGGCAGAGATGGACTGGCTAACCCCGCAGGTGAATACGACGCTTTCCGGTCAACAGGAGATCGTGGATGAACATGCCGAACACCGCGGCCATCACGGTGGAATGGTGATGCCTGAAATGGCGGCGGATTTGACGCGGTTTGATGGGGTGTTAAGCGCGGCACGCAAAGCGGGAATTGATGCCCAAAAGCTGGAGATCCGCCCGGCGAAAACGGCGGATCGCGCCTGGACCGTGACGGAAATCGATCGCAGCTGGCCGACCCAGGTGGATGCCGTTGCGGTTGATCCCTCTACGATGCAGGTTCTGGACAGAACCCGATTCGAGGATTTCCCGTTAATGGCAAAACTGACCCGCTGGGGCGTGGATTTCCATATGGGGATCTTATTTGGGCTGGTGAATCAGCTTCTGCTCGTGGCCTTCGGACTTGCCCTGTGCGTGCTCATCATCTGGGGGTATCGGATGTGGTGGATGCGTCGTCCGGCGCAGTCGGCAGTGAATCCGGTGCAGACGCTTTGCCAGAGCTGGCTGGCGCTTTCGGGATGGGGAAGGGGCGTTACGGCGATGATTAGCCTGTTGCTGGGGCTGGCCTTGCCTGTTATGGGCGTGAGTCTGGCGCTGTTTGTTCTGGTGGACTGGCTGCGCTGGCGAGCGGCAACCAGGATGGCGCTCGCCGAATCCTCCGCTAAATAACCCTATGGCGTGCTGATAACCACTGCGACGCGGCGGTTTTCAGCGCGCCCTTGTGGTGTACTGTTGCTCGCAACCGGGTATTTTTGACCTAATCCCTGCGTGGTGAGATTGCTGCGCGGGATATTCGCTCCCTTCGCCCAGGCGTCGGCCACGGCATTCGCGCGTTTTAACGACAGCGCTTCGTTGTAGCTTTCTTCACCGTAATTATCCGTGTGGCCGTCCATTCGCGCGTGGTTCAGGCCGGTTTTCGCCAGGCGAGAGGCCATGGACTGGATCTGTGTGTCACTTTGCGGGCGCAGTCTGGCGTCATTTTTATCAAAGAGGATGGTATCCGACATACCAAGTGACCAGTCACCGTTCAGTTCGTTAAAACCGTAAGACTTCATCGCCGCAATTTGCTCTGGAGTGAATTTGCCTTCAGGCGGCGACTGACAGCCTGCCAGAACCAGTGAGGCCAGTACTAACGGCGCGAAGTATCGTTTTAACATAGTGTATCCTTTCTAACTTATTGTTTTGGTACGCTGGTTTTTAACCTGGTACATATTGCGGTCAGCCCTCTCCAGTAATGCTTCCACGGAAGCATTTTCCCACGCCAGAGCAAAGCCAATGCTGAGTGACATTGATGCTTTTTGTCCGTTATGAAGATCAAACGGACGGATAAACTGCTGCGATAGCGCAGCACAAATGTGTTGAACCTCAAGTTCGGAGTGCACGCCGTAGAGCACCATGGCAAACTCGTCACCGCCAAGGCGGTATGACTGATGACGTTTGTCGCCAAACTCCGTCATCCTGCTTGCGACTTCAATCAGCACGCAGTCTCCTGCCGCGTGTCCCCAGGTGTCGTTGATAAACTTAAAGTTGTCACCGTCGAGGAAAAGCAGGGCCGAGTTTGTTTTGGCAGAGGGGTCGTTCATTAAGGCCGCAATGCTGTTACGAAACGCAGCACGGTTGGCAAGGCCGGTGAGCGGGTCGTGCATGGCGGTACGCAACAGCTGGGCGTTTTTCGCCTGGAGTTTCAGCTGCCACTCTTCCATCTCGTCCAGAAGACTGTTGAAGTCTTCACCAAACTGGTGAAATTCTTCGATACGGCCGTCTTTCACCCGGCGGGAGAAGTTACGGTTAGTGCGAACGTCATGCACGACGTCGGTAATGTTTTGCAGGGCCGTTACCATGCCGTGATGCAAAGACTGAGTAATGGTGAGCGCGACGACGGTAGCAAAAAGAATGCAGCCGGTCAGGACGGCAAACGACATCCAGATAAAATGACTGATGAGACTGTCGCGCGCGGTAAGGTGAATTTCGCCGATCATCGCGCCGTTATGCATGATGGGCTGCGCAACCGGTACGGGGAAAAGCCAGCGACTGACCAGTGCGCCCAGCGTGTCGTTATTATCCTCCGGGTTCCAGGACCAGTAAGCAAACCGCTTTTTATGGGCGTTGGTAACCTCAGCCACGGCAAACTGGCCCTGTTTGCCCAGGGCTGCAAGCGTTTCATTGGCCGCCAGCGAATCGTTGAAAACCAGCGAGGCTTCCAGGCTATGGCTCATTGTTGCACCGGTTAATTCAAGATTCTTTTGCGCGTATTGTTTTAGCGTCACGACGGAAGCAAAACAGAGCAACAGCCATATTAACGTCATCGTAATGATGACGCTTATCATGCTGTTTCGCCTCAATGTTCTTTTAAACGTTGGACGTGGCGTTGAAGTGAAATCTTTATCCATGCTGCTTATTCCGTGCCAGCATTAATACATCCGGATTGACTCTTACGCCACTGCGCGTCAATGCATCCAGATTGACGGAAAACCGTACCTGGCCGCGATCGATTATCAGGCAAAAGGCACTGCCAATTACACATTCCGGATTTTGCTCTGAGATTAATAGCAATGCTCTGCCCTGATATTGACTAATTAATTCAAGTTGTTTTGCCGGTGATTCAGACCCGAAATATATCGCATCGCACGTCGCGGCCAGGGCTTCCCGATCGTTACGTACAATAACGGGAGTATAAGGTAACTCGCTATGCCCCTCATCGCCGCTGAGGGCATGTGTATAGTGAGAAGTGGCATAGACGCAGAGTTTAGGCTGCCCGGAAAGTGATGGCCATCGCGTATAGCTCACAATGCCTGAGACAATCGAGCGTACCGATTTATCCGTTTCCGTGAGCGTGCCTGCCGTCGCTGGGCCCACCATCAGGAACAGCATTAGCACCAGAGTGAGTCGGAAAAAAGAGATCAAGAATGAATTTCTCACCAGAATCCGCCACATCGCTCCGGAAATAGATGTCCTTAAGAGTTGCGGGCAGAATACCATTGTTTATCAGAGCCGTCATTATGTCAGAAATAGCATGAGGCCGACCTAAGCTAAATCCTACTGTTGCTTATATTCCGGTGGATAAAACGGAATTAATTCAGTCTGCTGGAACGCATACTTTCATCCATCCCTTTTTGCCATGACGCGCGCAGTTTTGCTGCGTTTTCGGCAGTATCGCAACTGGCAGGGAAAGATTTGCCTGCTAATCCCCAGGCGTGAATAAACCCTTCTTCGCAGACTTTCTTCTGGCCATCGGCATAGCCGCGAAGATATTCACTACGATCGACGTGTGTGTCGTTAAAACTATCGGCCAGAATTTGGTTATCTTTAACCGGCAGGCCATTCATGGCGTCTTCTTTACCTGCATCAAACCAGGATGGGCTGGTCCAGTCGGGCTGGAAGGTGTAAGGATTGATCTGGCAACCCGATAAAAACAGCGACAACAGCACAAGAGCAATTGAACGCATAGCCATTCTCCTTTTTTCTTCAGCATAGCCTGGCTAAATAAAATCTGTGTGTAATTTAAACTTTACATTTTTATCGGCTGATTTTTGCGATAAATTGGCTTCTGTAAACTAATGTGTACGTATTTTGGATTGAAATGTTTACTTTTTATGGTATCGTTGTTTCACCTCTTTGAGGAAAACAACTATCGCAAACGAGCTTTACAGGATCGCCATCATGCAAAAAGACGCGCTGAACAACGTACATATCACTGACGAACAGGTTTTAATCACTCCGGATCAACTGAAAGCGGAATTTCCGCTGAGCGTCGCGCAGGAGGCTCAGATTGAGCACTCTCGCCAGACCATTTCTGACATCATCGCTGGCCGCGATCCGCGCCTGCTGGTGGTATGTGGTCCTTGCTCCATTCACGATCCTGAAACCGCCATTGAGTACGCTCATCGATTTAAAGCATTAGCGGAGGAGGTCAGCGATAGCCTCTATCTGGTGATGCGCGTCTATTTTGAGAAGCCACGGACTACCGTTGGCTGGAAAGGGTTGATTAACGATCCGCACATGGATGGCTCGTTTGATGTGGAAGCTGGCCTGAAGATTGCGCGTCGCCTGCTGGTGGAACTGGTTAGCATGGGGCTGCCGCTGGCAACCGAAGCACTGGATCCGAACAGTCCGCAGTACCTGGGCGATCTGTTCAGCTGGTCCGCGATTGGCGCGCGTACTACGGAATCGCAAACTCACCGCGAGATGGCGTCTGGCCTGTCGATGCCGGTTGGCTTTAAAAACGGTACTGATGGCAGCCTGGCGACGGCGATCAACGCCATGCGCGCTGCCGCCATGCCGCACCGTTTCGTTGGTATCAACCAGGCGGGCCAGGTATGTCTTCTGCAAACGCAGGGCAACCCGGACGGTCATGTGATCCTGCGCGGCGGTAAAGCCCCGAACTACAGCCCGGCGGACGTGGCTCAATGTGAAAAAGAGATGGAGCAGGCGGGACTGCGCCCGGCACTGATGGTAGATTGCAGTCATGGTAATTCGAATAAAGATTACCGTCGCCAGCCTGCGGTTGCGGAATCCGTGGTCGCACAGATCAAAGATGGCAACCGTTCGATTATCGGTCTGATGATTGAGAGCAATATTCACGAAGGCAATCAATCATCTGAACAACCGCGCAGTGCGATGAAGCATGGCGTATCCGTGACGGATGCCTGCATCAGTTGGGAAACCACCGATGCCCTGCTGCGTGAGATCCATAAAGATTTAAACGGCCAGCTGGCGACGCGTCTGGCTTAAGAGGTTAGTTATGGTTGCTGAATTGACCGCGTTACGCGATCAAATTGATGAAGTGGATAAGGCGCTGCTGGACCTGCTGGCGCGCCGCATGGCACTGGTTGCTGAAGTCGGTGAGGTGAAAAGCAAATACGGCCTGCCGATTTACGTTCCGGAGCGCGAAGCCTCAATGCTGGCCTCACGTCGTAAAGAGGCGCAGGCGCTGGGTGTTTCACCGGATTTGATAGAAGATGTTCTGCGTCGCGTGATGCGGGAATCCTATTCCAGCGAAAACGACAAGGGCTTCAAAACGCTTTGTCCGTCCCTGCGTCCGGTGGTGATTGTCGGCGGGGCAGGACAGATGGGGCGTCTGTTTGAAAAAATGCTGACGCTTTCTGGCTATCAGGTACGCATTCTGGAAAAAGAGGACTGGGCGCAGGCACCGGAACTCATGAAAGATGCCGGGATGGTTATCGTCAGCGTGCCAATCCACGTGACGGAGCAGATCATCGGGAAGCTTCCTCCTTTACCAAAGGATTGCATCCTGGTAGACCTGGCCTCCGTCAAAAATGGTCCGCTGCAGGCAATGCTGGCTGCGCATACCGGCCCGGTGCTGGGCCTGCACCCGATGTTTGGCCCGGACAGCGGCAGCCTGGCTAAGCAGGTGGTGGTTTACTGTGACGGCCGTCAGCCGGAAGCCTATCAGTGGTTCCTGGAACAGATTCAGGTCTGGGGCGCGCGGCTGCATCGCATCAGCGCGGTCGAGCACGATCAGAATATGGCGTTCATTCAGGCGCTGCGCCACTTCGCCACGTTTGCCTACGGTCTGCATCTGGCGGAAGAGAACGTGCAGCTTGAACAGCTGCTGGCGCTCTCTTCACCTATTTATCGTCTGGAGCTGGCGATGGTTGGGCGTCTGTTTGCACAGGATCCGCAGCTTTACGCGGATATTATTATGTCGTCCGAAAACAACCTGGCGCTCATCAAGCGCTACTATCAGCGGTTTGGTGAAGCCATCACGCTGCTGGAGCACGGAGACAAGCAGGCGTTTATCGACAGCTTCCGCAAGGTCGAACACTGGTTTGGCGATTACGCGCAGCGTTTCCAGAGTGAGAGCCGCACGCTGTTGCGCCAGGCAAATGACAGTCGCCAGTAATGCGATGATGTATATACTAAAAGCCAGCATCGCTGGCTTTTTTCATTTTGGGGAACTGTCATGGCCGAACCGCAGCTGCTGTTGAATTACACCGGGCATCTGCCTGAATGCCCGACGTGGAGCGCAGAAGAGCACGCGCTCTACTGGGCCGATATTCTGGAAGGGGAGATCCACCGATACCATCTGCCGACGGCGGAACACACCGTGCTCTCTTTCCATGAGGAGGTGGGCTGTTTCGCGCTGCGCGAGCGCGGCGGGTTTATCGTCGCCATGCGTAATGGCATCTGGCTTGCCGATAAGCATGGCCTCCTGCAGCGCAAGGTGTGTGATAACCCCTCAAACCCGCAGCTCGCACGTTTTAATGATGGCGGAACCGATCCTCAGGGGCGATTCTACGCGGGCACGTTTTGGGGGCCGGGAGATTACAACGGTGCCCTGCTGATGCGCATCGACAACGACCTGACGCCGAAAGTGATCCAGTGTGATATTCACGGGCACAACGGTTTAGCGTTTAGCCCGGATAATCAGTGGATGTTTACTTCAGACACGCCAAATGGCGTGATTTACCGTACGCCGCTTGATGAGCAGGGCGAACCGGGAAGGCGCGAAGTGTTTCGTCAGTTTAAAGAGGGTGAGGGGATACCGGACGGCGCGGCAATGGATGTGGAGGGCTGCTACTGGAGCGCGCTGTTTGACGGCTGGCGTATTGCGCGTTTTTCTCCGCAAGGGGAGCAGCTGGAAGCATATCAAATGCCGGTACGTTGTCCGACGATGGTCTGCTTTGGCGGCGATGATATGAAAACGCTGTTTATTACCACCACGCGGGAAAATATGGATGCGGAGGAGGTGGCGAAGTATCCGCTCTCCGGCGCCATCTTCACCCTGCCCGTTAACGTGGCAGGGATGAAGAAAAGCCGCTTTATTGAACGTTAGCTCGGATCGACCGGCACGACGTTTTCGCTCGGGTAGCAGCCCAGCACTTTCATGGAGCGGGTGATTTCGCCCAGTTCGCGCAGGGCTTTCTGCATGGAAGCTGACTCCAGGTTGGCCTGGATATCGAGGTAAAACATCTCTTCCCACGGGTTACCGTGGATTGGACGTGATTCCAGCCTGGTCATGATCAGGTTGTGGTTACGCAGCACCAGCAGGGCTTCAACCAGCGCGCCGGCCTGCTGGCCGGTTGCCATCAGCAGCGTGGTTTTGGCCGGTACCTGGTCAGAGACGTTAATTGCTTTACGGGCCAGCACCACGAAGCGGGTGATATTTTGCGTCTGGTTTGCCAGATTGCGTTCCAGAACCTGTAAACCATACAGCGCACCGCCCGCTTCGCTGCCGAGCGCAGCGACGGTTGGGGAGTTAGCCTGAACCACTTTTTCCATCGCCGCTGAGGTGCTTTCGGTGTACTCAATTTTCCAGTTCGGATAGCGGTTCAGGAACTGGCTGCACTGCTGGAACGGCTGTGGATGGCTGTAGACCGTTTCGATCTTGCTCAGGTCCGTTGTGCCGGAGACCAGCACGCAGTGATCGATAGGGATCGTCAGCTCACCTACCAGCGACAGGCTGGTGTGCTGCAGCAAATCGTAGACGTCATTGATGGCGCCGGAACTGGTGTTTTCAATCGGCACCACGGCGTAATCCGCCTGGCCGGTCTCGACCTGATTGAAAATATCGGCGAACTTTGCGCAGCCGCTCTCAATAAATTCTTCGAAATGGCGTGCGGCATACTGACGTGCGGCCAGGTGAGAATAAGAGCCCTTTGGACCGAGGAAGGCGATACGCGCAGAGTGCGGATTGGTTTTATTGAGATGCTGCTGGAGTAGCGCTTGCTGGGTCAGAACGGAGTCTTCAATGATGAGCTGGAACAACCGGGTGATGTAGTGGGCATCGAGGTGATGCGCTTTGCCGAGCTGAATGAGTCGTTCCAGCAGATCGCGCTCGCGGTCGATATCACGGACCGGGCGATGCGAGTCCAGTTTGGCTTTGCCCACTTCAACGGCAAGGGCGCGGCGTTCGGCCAGCAGTGCCAGTAATTTCTCATCCAGCGCGCTGATTTTTACTCGCAGATCCAGTAAAGGGTTTTCCGGTGTCATAGTGTTGCCTGTCTCATATTATCGTTATCAATAAAAAAGGCCCCCCGGTGTGGGAGGCCTTATTGTTCGTCTTCGCATTCTTTATCACACGACGAAACGCCTCCCGTTCAGGGGAAGGTAAAAAAGAATGCGAAGAAGAACGGCGTAAGTTTCATAAAGTCATCCTGTGATTGATACCGTTAAAGTACCCGCACTGTTTTCACCCTGTCAATAAAAAACAAAAAACGCGCCCGAAGGCGCGTTGGCGGTACACTCAATTTAAAGGATTACTCTTCTTCAACTTCTTCCGCGAAGCTGGCGTCTTTCACCGATGTTGTGGCGCGACGGGCTTCACCTTTGTGTTGCACTTTATTGAGCTGCCGTTCCAGCTTGTTGATCAAATCGTTAATTGCAGTGTACATATCCTCATGTTTTGCGCTGGCGACCAGATGGCCGTTTGGAGTATTGATAGTTGCGTCAGCGATGAAACCCTGCGGCTCCTTGGACAGGATGATATGTGGATTAATCAAATGAGTTTGCCATTTATCCAGTTTGGCGAGACGGTCTGCGACGTGCTGGCGAATTGCCGGAGTAATTTCCATTTGTTTACTGGTAATGTTCATTGTCATAAATTTTACCTCTTGTCTTTCCGTCTTGGTGATTCCAGCATACCCGACCTAATGTCAAAATGTGTGATTTAGATCACGTTATTTTGTCGGTTTTTGTCAGGGAATCTTTTTTGTGAGGCAGGGCAGGAAGAGGTGAGATTTACCTTGTGGAAGGCAAAAATTGGAGCCATAGTTGACTGGATGTGTTGGGGCTAACGCGCTTCAGCCACGCTCTGAAATGAATAAAAAAACGGCAGCCTTCGGCTGCCGTTTTGCATTGAGGCAATATCAGGTATTGCTACTGTTCGCGGCGATGATTTTCGCCACTTTTTCAGCCTGAGCGGTCATCTGCATCTGACGGTAAGCATTTTCCATCAGCTTCAGGCCGTCGCGCGTTGCCTGAGTATCCGGATAATCACGCAGCATACCTTCTACGCGGTTAACCACGGCAACCCATGCGCCACGGCGGGTATAGTATTCGGCCACGGAGTATTCATATTTCGCCAGACGATCTTTCAGGAACACCAGACGTTTGGTCGCGTCGGTCACGTACTGACTGTTTGGATAGCCGCGAACCAGTTTGGAGAAGTCATTGAAGGCGTCACGCGCATGCTGCGGGTCACGGTCGGAACGATCCACGCCGAAGAAGCCCTGCAGAGCACTGTCATCCAGCGCCATGTTGGTGAGACCGCGCATGTACATTACATAGTCGATGTTAGGATGAGTCGGGTTCAGACGCATGAAACGATCGATGGTTGCCTGAGCCAGCGGCAGATCGGCATTTTTATAGTATGCGTAGATGAGATCTAACTGTACCTGCTGTGAATACGGACCAAATGGATAGCGATTATCCAACGCTTCCAGTTGCGTTATCGCCTGTTTCCAGTTACCGTCCTGCAACTTTTGTTGTGCAGTCGCATAGATTTCATTCGGCGGATTGTCAGGGACCTGTTCATTTGAACCGGAGCAGCCCACCAAAGCCAGGCTCAACGTGGCCGCTGCCACCAGATATTTCATGCGCGTCATGACGTTTTGACTTTCCTCAAATGTTTGTCCGGGAGAAACTCTGTTCCTGCTCCCGATTAAGACCAGCTACAATAGCACACTATATTAAACGGCAAAGCCGTAAAACCCAACGTTAAACGAAGAAGCAGTTTATGGCACAACGAGTAGAACTCACCGCAACAGTCTCCGAAAATCAGCTCGGTCAACGCTTAGATCAGGCTTTGGCCGAATTGTTCCCTGATTATTCGCGTTCACGCATAAAAGAATGGATCCTTGACCAGCGCGTACTGGTAAACGGCAAGATCTGGGACAAACCAAAAGAGAAAGTGTTAGGTGGGGAAGCTGTCGCCATCAATGCTGAAATCGAAGAGGAAATCCGCTTCGAGCCGCAGGATATCCCACTGGACATCGTCTATGAAGATGATGACATTCTGGTTATCAACAAGCCGCGCGACCTGGTTGTTCATCCGGGCGCGGGGAACCCTGACGGTACGGTACTTAACGCACTTCTCCATTATTATCCGCCGATCGCGGATGTCCCGCGCGCGGGCATCGTGCACCGTCTGGATAAAGATACTACCGGTCTGATGGTGGTCGCGAAGACCGTTCCTGCTCAGACCCGTCTGGTGGAATCACTGCAGCTGCGCGAAATTACCCGTGAGTATGAAGCGGTAGCCATTGGCCATATGACCTCTGGCGGTACGGTGGAAGAGCCAATCAGCCGTCACCCAACCAAACGTACCCATATGTCGGTGCATCCGATGGGTAAACCGGCGGTGACTCACTATCGCATTATGGAACATTTCCGCATTCATACGCGCCTGCGTCTGCGTCTGGAAACCGGGCGTACTCACCAGATCCGTGTGCATATGGCACACATTACCCATCCGCTGGTGGGGGATCAGGTCTACGGTGGTCGTCCACGTCCGCCTAAAGGCGCGTCGGATGAGTTCATCAGCGTATTGCGTAAATTTGATCGTCAGGCACTGCACGCGACTATGCTGCGCCTTTACCACCCTATCACCGGTATTCAGATGGAGTGGCACGCGCCTATCCCGCAGGATATGGTGGACCTTATTGACGCTATGCGTGCTGATTTTGAAGAACATAAGGATCAAGTGGACTGGTTATGACCAAACTGATTGTCCCGGAGTGGCCATTGCCTGAAGGCGTGGCTGCCTGCAGTTCAACCCGTATTGGCGGCGTTAGCCAGGGGGCGTGGGAGTCTTTGAATCTCGGCGCGCACTGTGGCGACAACCTGGAACACGTTGAAGAGAACCGCAGGCGTCTGTTTGCTGCGGGGAACTTGCCGTCGAAGCCGGTCTGGCTGGAACAGGTTCACGGTAAAGCGGTGCTGAAGTTAACGGGGGAACCCTATGCTTCTAAACGCGCCGATGCCTCTTACAGCAATACTCCGGGAACCGTTTGTGCCGTAATGACCGCCGATTGCCTGCCCGTTCTGTTTTGTAACCGTGCAGGTACCGAGGTTGCAGCCGCACATGCGGGTTGGCGTGGCCTGTGTGAAGGCGTGCTGGAAGAGACAGTTGCCTGCTTTAACGCTGAGCCAGCCAATATCATGGCCTGGCTTGGCCCGGCTATTGGTCCTCGCGCATTTGAAGTTGGGGCTGAGGTCCGCGAAGCCTTTATGGAAAAGGATCCGCAAGCAGTGGAAGCCTTCCTGCCTTCGGGGGATAAATATCTGGCCGATATTTATCAGCTCGCTCGCCAGCGTTTGAATAACATGGGCGTGACGCAGATCTCCGGCGGCGATCGCTGTACCTTCACCGAAAAGGGTGATTTTTTCTCTTATCGCCGCGACAAGACGACGGGTCGTATGGCAAGTTTTATTTGGCTGATATAACCTAAAGAATCAAGACGATCCGGTACGTGCCGTTTTCTTTTCACATAATTCAGGTCATTAACCTTGAATAATTGAGGGATGACCTCATTTAATCTCCAGTAGCAAATTTGACCTGTTATGGGAGGAGTTATGCGTCTGGATCGTCTTACTAATAAATTCCAGCTTGCTCTCGCCGATGCCCAGTCCCTTGCACTGGGGCACGACAACCAATTTATCGAACCTCTTCATTTAATGAGCGCCTTGCTGAATCAGGAAGGGGGATCGGTACGTCCTTTATTAACGTCTGCTGGCATTAATGCTGGCCAGTTACGCACTGCTATCGATCAGGCGCTGAGCCGTTTACCGCAGGTCGAAGGGACCGGCGGCGACGTTCAGCCTTCGCAGGACCTGGTGCGTGTGCTGAACCTTTGCGACAAGCTGGCGCAAAAACGTGGGGACAACTTTATTTCGTCGGAACTGTTTGTTCTGGCGGCACTTGAATCACGCGGTACCTTGACCGACCTGCTGAAATCTGCCGGTGCAACCACCGCCAATGTGACTCAGGCGATTGAGAAAATGCGCGGAGGTGAAAGCGTGAACGATCAGGGAGCCGAAGACCAACGTCAGGCTTTGAAGAAATTTACGGTCGATCTGACCGAACGAGCTGAACAGGGCAAACTTGACCCGGTGATCGGCCGTGACGAAGAGATTCGCCGTACTATTCAGGTATTGCAACGTCGTACCAAGAACAACCCGGTACTTATTGGTGAGCCGGGTGTCGGTAAAACCGCCATTGTTGAAGGCCTGGCGCAGCGTATCGTGAACGGTGAAGTGCCGGAAGGTCTGAAAGGACGCCGCGTACTGGCGCTGGATATGGGCGCGCTGGTGGCCGGTGCGAAGTACCGCGGTGAGTTCGAAGAGCGTCTGAAAGGCGTGCTTAACGATCTGGCAAAACAGGAAGGCAACGTCATTCTGTTTATTGATGAATTGCACACCATGGTCGGCGCCGGTAAAGCTGACGGCGCGATGGATGCCGGGAACATGCTGAAACCAGCGCTGGCGCGTGGTGAACTTCACTGTGTCGGTGCCACTACACTTGATGAGTATCGTCAGTACATTGAGAAAGATGCTGCTCTGGAACGTCGTTTCCAGAAAGTGTTTGTTGCTGAGCCAAGCGTTGAAGATACCATTGCGATTTTGCGTGGACTGAAAGAGCGCTATGAACTGCACCACCATGTGCAGATCACTGACCCGGCCATCGTTGCGGCAGCGACGCTTTCGCATCGTTATATCGCTGACCGTCAGCTGCCAGATAAAGCTATCGACCTGATCGATGAAGCGGCATCAAGCATTCGTATGCAGATTGACTCGAAACCGGAAGAGCTGGACCGACTCGACCGACGAATCATTCAGCTCAAGCTGGAACAGCAGGCGCTGAAGAAAGAGTCTGATGAAGCCAGTAAGAAACGCCTGGATATGCTCAATGAAGAACTGGACGATAAAGAGCGTCAGTATTCTGAATTAGAAGAAGAGTGGAAAGCCGAGAAAGCCTCGCTTTCTGGCACTCAGACCATTAAGGCTGAACTCGAACAGGCAAAAATTGCCATTGAGCAGGCTCGTCGTGTGGGCGATTTGGCGCGCATGTCTGAACTGCAGTACGGCAAAATTCCTGAGCTGGAAAAACAGCTTGAGATTGCGACGCAATCGGAAGGTAAAACGATGCGTCTGTTACGTAATAAAGTGACGGATGCTGAAATCGCGGAAGTTCTGGCTCGCTGGACCGGTATTCCCGTAGCGCGCATGCTTGAAGGTGAGCGTGAAAAACTGCTGCGCATGGAGCAAGATCTCCACAACCGGGTGATCGGCCAGAACGAAGCAGTTGAAGCGGTATCGAATGCTATTCGTCGTAGCCGTGCAGGGCTGTCCGATCCGAATCGTCCGATTGGTTCGTTCCTGTTCCTGGGGCCGACCGGTGTTGGTAAAACCGAGCTGTGCAAAGCGCTGGCTAACTTTATGTTCGACAGCGACGATGCGATGGTGCGTATCGACATGTCCGAGTTTATGGAGAAACATTCCGTCTCGCGTCTGGTCGGTGCGCCTCCGGGATACGTTGGTTATGAGGAAGGGGGGTATCTGACTGAAGCGGTGCGCCGCCGTCCTTATTCCGTCATCCTGCTGGATGAAGTGGAAAAAGCGCATCCGGATGTGTTCAACATTCTGCTTCAGGTCCTGGATGATGGCCGTCTGACCGACGGGCAGGGGAGAACGGTCGACTTCCGTAATACGGTTGTCATTATGACCTCGAACCTGGGTTCCGATTTGATTCAGGAACGTTTCGGCGAACTGGACTATAGCCATATGAAGGATCTGGTGCTCGGTGTGGTCAGCCAAAACTTCCGTCCGGAGTTTATCAACCGTATTGATGAAGTGGTGGTCTTCCATCCTCTGGGTGAGAAACACATTGCGTCGATTGCGCAGATCCAGCTGCAGCGTCTGTATAAACGTCTGGAAGAGCGTGGATATGAAATTCACATCTCCGACGATGCGCTGAAACTGTTGAGCGAGAATGGTTACGATCCGGTGTACGGTGCGCGTCCATTAAAACGCGCTATCCAGCAGCAGATCGAAAACCCGCTGGCGCAGCAGATCCTCTCCGGAGAGTTGATTCCAGGCAAAGTTATCCGTCTGGAAGCCAACGACGATCGCATTGTGGCAGTGCAGTAAGTCACAAAACGCAAAAACGAGCCGCTTGCGGCTCGTTTTTGTTTAAAAACCAGGCGAAAATTGAGGTCTGGAACAAGGTTTGCCTGGAAAGTGAGCAATCAGTAAATAATTTTCACTTTATCCTTGCAGGTTCGGAATTACTCCCTATAATGCGCCTCCACTGACACGGAACAACGGCACACACGCCGCCGGGTCAGCAGAGAAAAGCGAAAATAAACGCTTGACTCTGAAGCGGGAAAGCGTAATATGCACACCCCGCGCCGCTGCGAAAAGCGAAGCGGCACTGCTCTTTAACAATTTATCAGACAATCTGTGTGGGCACTCAAAGTGACATGGATTCTTAACGTCGCAAGACGA
>NZ_SOMG01000008.1 GCF_004402045.1 Lelliottia nimipressuralis
CTTTGAGTGCCCACACAGATTGTCTGATAAATTGTTAAAGAGCAGTGCAACGCGGCTTTCGCTCACCGTTGCGAGGTCCCGTATATTACGTTTTCCTCATTCAGAGTCAAGTGATTATTTTCGCTTTTCTCTGTTGGCGTTCATCGCTGAACCCCGCTAACCCGGCGGCCTGTAAGCCGTTGTTCCGTGTCAGTGGAGGCGCATTATAGGGAGTTCTCAGACGTTGACAACCCCTCTTTTAAAAAAAACGTTCAACCGTCTCTTTTTTGCTCAAAAGCGTGCTACAGCGCCAGTTTTTCGAGCGTTTCAAAGCCATAACGGCGTAAAACGGGTAAAAGTTGCTCAGTCTCTTTCGTGATTGCCATACAAAACGCGATATTCGCATCGGTAGATTTGGCATCCGGCGCTTCATGCTCCAGCAACCAGGCCGTACGACGGGCGATAGCCGCACCGGAATCCACCAGGCGCGTCCCCTCCGGCAGTACCTCTAACAGCTCTTCCTGCAATAGCGGGAAGTGGGTGCAGCCCAGCACAACGGTATCCGGTGGTTCGGGCATCCGCAGCCAAGGACGAAGAATACGACGCAACTCTTCAAGCGATACCGCCTTTCCATGCAGCTTCGCTTCGGCCATCTCCACCAGCTCAGCCGAGCCGAGCATCGCAATCTGACATTCGTTAGCAAAACGATCGATCAGCTCGCGGGTATAAGGACGCTTTACCGTGCCCCGCGTCGCCAGCAAACCCACGATGCCGTTCGCCGTCAGGCGCGCGGCAGGTTTTATTGCAGGAACGACGCCTACAACCGGGAACGGGAATTTTTCACGCAGAGCAGGAAGGGAGACGGTGCTCGCCGTATTACAGGCGATGACGGCCAGCGCAAGGGGATAGCGCTTTTGTACCGCAGTGACGATTTCAACCACACGCTCAACAATAAAATCTTCGCTCTTTTCACCATACGGGAAAGCGACGTTATCGAAGGCGTAGATGTAATGGAGATCCGGCAGGAGATGCCGAATCTCATCATAGACCGAAAGCCCACCGACGCCGGAATCAAATACCAGCACGGTGGGACGCGGATTAGAAGGTGTAGCTGCCAGACAAGGTGTATTCCCGTCCTGCAGTTTGGTAGCCATAAACTGTCTCGTAATCTTTATCGAACAGGTTGGCTATTTTACCACGAACTGTGAGGTGTGAGGTGACAGGATACGAAACTGCGACATCCCACAGACTGACACCGCCCATTTTCACGCGTTCTGATGAATAGGTGTCTGGATCAATCGCAACATCATAGCGGGTGCCCAGGTAACGATAGGCAAGGTTCCAGTCGAGATCCCATACCTGCCAGTCAAGCTGATACTTAACCTGCTGCTTAGAACGGCGGGCCAGCACTTCGTTGGTTTTGGCATTACGCGGGTCGACATAATCATAGGAAATCTGATGTCCAACCGGGCCAGTATCAAACTGTGCGGTCGCTTCCACACCTTTAATACGTGCTTCGTCAACGTTGTAGTACCGATACGTATGCGGATCGCTGCTAATTAGATTATCAATGTCATTGCGATAACCTGTGATACGCCAGTTGACCGGTCCCGTCAGGCCTTCAAAGCCCCCTTCCCACTGCTTACTCTCCTCCGGTTTAAGGTCCGGATTACCGTAAGAGGCACTGTGGATCTGGCTCATGGTAGGTGCTTTAAAAGCGGTACCGTAGGAGGCAATCACGCGATAGCCATCCACAAACTCCCACGCTGCGCTGGTTTGCCATGTGCCATGGTTGCCAAAGTTGGAGTTGTCGTCATTACGCGCCGCCGCTTCCAGCGTCACGCTGTTGAACTGCTGCATCGCCGAGATGAACACGCCGGTATTACGTTGCTCGTAACCTTTATCCAGGTAGCCCGTTCCGGCCTGCGTCTTCTGCTTTTGCCAGTCCAGACCTGCGCCGATGTTGCCATGGCCGACTTCTACGGTGTTGAGCCATTGGGTGGTGTACTGCTTCACGTCATCCATGGTGGCGGAATCAGCGTAACGCCCTTTCTTCGGATCATAGTTCTGATCTTTACTGCGGCCGTAACCCGCCACCAGCTGTGACTGGAAAATCCCCTGGTTGTAACGCAGACCGGTATCCCAGTTCTGACTGTAGAGCTGGCGAGTATCAGGTCGTCCATCCACCATAAAGTTGGCGTCGTAATGATCATAACCGTCATACGCCGTACGGTTATCGTATCCAAAGCCACGGAAGAACCCGCTCACGCTGTCGGTAATCTGCTGTTCCACGGAGCCGTACAGCGATTTACTCATAAAGCCATCGCGGTCAGGCTGGCGCGGCGCATCCTGGGCAGCAATATCAAAGCCACGGGTATAGGTATAGTTACCCCCCATGGTGATTTTGGTTTTATCCAGCACCTGCTGGAAAGCGCCGTCATAGGTCTGATAACCCTTAGAGCCGACGCCCGCTGAGATTTCTGCACCCGGCTTGTCGCGTCCGGTGATGATGTTGATCACGCCACCAATCGCGTCGGAGCCATACAGGGCCGAACGCGGACCACGGATGTACTCAATACGCTGAATCAGCGAGGTCGGGATTTGGCTCAGATCGGGAACGTTGCTGATCCCGGCGTTATTCAAAGGAATACCGTCAATCAGCACCAGCACATGGCGAGATTCTGTTCCGCGAATAAAAGTCGAAGAGTTCGAGCCCATTCCACCGCTTTGCGCGATATCCACGCCCGGCAGACGTGACATGACTTCCACAACGCTTTTTGCCTGCCAGCGCTCAATATCTTCACGCGTCACCACGGACGTCGGTGCCAGAACAGTTTTTGCCGGTTGTTCAAAACGATTTGCCGTCACCACCAACGAGTCTGCGCTATCCTGCGCCCAGCCCGAAAATGCCGTGACGGACAACGCCGTCAGCAGCGATACTTTTTTAATCATTGTTAAAGCATCCACAATATAAGAAGGATGCCGCAGGCCTCATCGATAGCACGCGATGATGAAACCAAATGCGACGTGATCCCGGCAGGTCTTCGGGCTAGGTGGCTTTATAAGGATGAAGACTTCCCATTTTCACAGTGTCTACAACGCTCATCCCGCCAGTCTTTACCGCTGCGCGTCAGCTCCAGATTTACACTGGATTCCCTTTTCACTCTCATGAGACCGGAAACAGAATGCTACAATTAGACACGTATAGATGTCCAGACAGCTATTAGCCATTAAATCTGGACATCCCCTACACAATGCCTACAATCCCCGCGTAATTCTATATCACTCAGGACGCATCATGACCCCCGAACACCTCCCAACAGAACAGTACGACGCGCAGCTGGCAGAGAAAGTTGTCCGCCTGCAAAGTATGATGACGCCGTTCAACGCGCCCGTTCCCGAGGTGTTTCGCTCTCCTGTCAGCCACTACCGTATGCGCGCCGAATTCCGCATCTGGCATGACGGGGATGACCTGTATCACATCATTTTCGATCAGCAGACGAAATCGCGCATTCGCGTGGACAGCTTCCCGGCGGCAAGCGAACTCATCAACCAGCTCATGACGCTGATGATGGAAGGCGTGCACAATAACCCGGTGCTGCGTCACAAGCTGTTCCAGATTGACTATCTGACCACGCAAAGCAACCAGGCGATTGTCTCCCTGCTGTATCACAAAGCGCTTAATGACGAGTGGCGCGAGCAGGCGGAAGCGCTGCGCGATACCCTGCGTGCGCAGAACATCAACGTTCATCTGATCGGCCGCGCGACAAAAACCAAAATCATGCTGGATCAGGATTACGTCGACGAGCGTCTGCCGGTGGCAGGTAAAGAGATGGTTTATCGCCAGGTGGAGAACAGCTTCACCCAGCCAAACGCCGCGATGAACGTGCAAATGCTGGAGTGGGCGCTGAAGGCAACGGAAGGGTCAACGGGCGATCTGCTTGAGCTCTACTGCGGTAACGGTAACTTCTCGCTGGCGCTGGCACGTAACTTCGATCGCGTTCTGGCCACGGAAATTGCCAAACCGTCGGTCGCTGCCGCGCAGTACAACATTGCCGCTAACCATATCGACAACGTGCAGATCATTCGTATGGCAGCGGAAGAGTTTACTCAGGCCATGAACGGCGTGCGGGCGTTTAACCGTCTTGAAGGGATCGATTTGAAAAGCTACCAGTGTGAGACGATTTTTGTCGACCCGCCGCGCAGTGGCCTGGACAGCGAAACCGAAAAGATGGTGCAGGCGTATCCGCGTATTTTGTACATCTCCTGTAACCCGGAGACGCTGTGCAAGAATCTGGAAACGTTAGGCCAGACGCATAAGGTTGAACGTCTGGCGCTGTTCGATCAGTTCCCGTATACGCATCATATGGAGTGCGGTGTACTGCTCACGGCAAAATGACAGAGGTTTTGTAGGGCAGGTAAGCGAAGCGCCACCTGCCAAAAAGCCGGATGGCGCTTCGCATATCCGGCCTACAAAACCCTTCTTTACTCCGGCAACTGGCTCTTACGGCTACGCATGCGCGAGCCAATCCAGAACACCAGCGCCACAGACAGTACCGCAGGCAGGAAGTTAGAGCCGATATCCGGATACTCCGCGCGCACCACCGTGCTATACAGCAATACACCCAGAATAAAGCAGGCTGCGGCCAGTCCCGGTAACCCGACCGGCATCGTGCGGTTCAGGTAACGTTGATGCAGGCAGTAAACCGTCAGCACCAGTGCAATAAGCGGGAAAATCGAAAACGGAACGATTGAGCTAAAAATAGCGGCAAACGTACCGTTAATGGATAAGCCAGCGATCAATGCCAGCAACAGCGTCCCTTTATCCTGACCTGACTGTTTCATTACTCACCTTCACTCTTCGGTTTGATGTGCCAGTTTCTCTTGTTCACGGCGATACCAGTAGTACGCACCTTTGGAGATCATCCTGAGCTGCAATACCAGTCGCTCTTCGAGATGCTTACGTTGTTCAATGCTGACATCCAGCGCTTCGGCACCTGCGCTGAAAACAATCGTCACCATCGCCTCGGCCTGTGCTTCAGTAAACGCACGCGGCATATGGTTTTCGAGTTCAAGATAGTCGGCAAGTTCCGCGATGAAGTGCTGAATTTCACGCGCGACGGCGGCACGAAACGCCGCCGATGTGCCCGAACGCTCGCGCAGAAGCAGACGAAATGCGTTGGGGTTATTGCCGATAAATTCCATAAAGGTCGAGACGGAGGTACGGATCACGCTGCCCCCTTTTGCAATCCGCTGACGCGCCTGGCGCATCAGCTGACGCAGCATCAGGCCGCTCTCGTCGACCATGGTCAGACCCAGTTCATCCACATCACGGAAATGACGATAGAAGGACGTTGGCGCAATCCCGGCCTCGCGTGCGACTTCGCGCAGGCTCAAACTGGCAAAACTCCGCTCAGCACTCAGTTGACTGAATGCGGCTTCCACCAGCGAACGCCGGGTTTTCTCTTTTTGTTGTGCTCTTACGCCCATCACGATAGTTGAATCCTTCCAAAGGCCTGATGGCACTATACCAGAGAATAAAATTAATCTGTTTGCTCAGCTTTGTGAATGATTGTTTACGTGCGGTTTGTGCTCCACTGCCGGAAAAAAGCACAACGATAATTGGGTTACTCTGGCAATGATGTTATGATTCTGTTGCTTTTATGTATAAGAACAGGTAAGCCTTGCCATGCCACATTCCTACGATTACGACGCAATAGTTATTGGTTCCGGCCCCGGCGGCGAAGGTGCTGCTATGGGTCTGGTGAAACAGGGAGCCAGAGTAGCGGTCATTGAGCGCTACCATAATGTCGGCGGCGGTTGCACCCACTGGGGCACCATCCCTTCCAAAGCCCTCCGCCACGCCGTTAGCCGCATTATCGAATTTAACCAGAACCCTCTTTACAGCGACCACTCCCGACTTCTTCGTTCATCCTTTGCTGATATCCTGAATCACGCGGATACCGTCATTAACCAGCAAACACGTATGCGTCAGGGATTTTATGAGCGTAACCACTGTGAAATTTTGCAGGGCAACGCACATTTTGTGGATGAACACACCCTGGCGCTCGAATGCCACGACGGTTCAGTTGAAACCATCACGGCTGAAAAATTTGTGATTGCCTGCGGTTCTCGCCCGTACCATCCGGCCGATGTGGACTTCTCGCATCCGCGCGTCTACGACAGCGACTCCATCCTGAGCCTGCACCATGAACCACGCCACGTCATTATCTATGGCGCGGGGGTGATTGGTTGCGAATATGCGTCGATCTTCCGCGGAATGGAGGTCAAAGTTGACCTGATCAACACCCGCGATCGCCTGCTGGCGTTTCTCGATCAGGAGATGTCAGACTCTCTCTCCTACCACTTCTGGAACAGCGGTGTGGTGATTCGCCACAACGAAGAGTACGAGAAGATTGAAGGCTGCGACGACGGCGTGATCATGCACCTGAAGTCCGGCAAGAAGCTGAAAGCCGACTGCCTGCTGTATGCCAACGGCCGTACCGGCAACACCGACTCACTGCAGCTGCAAAATATCGGTCTTGAGACCGACAGCCGTGGTCAGCTGAAGGTCAACAGCATGTACCAGACCGCGCTGCCGCACGTTTACGCGGTCGGTGACGTGATTGGCTACCCGAGTCTGGCTTCTGCCGCTTACGACCAGGGCCGCATTGCAGCTCAGGCGCTGGTGAAAGGCGAAGCGACGGCGCATCTGATTGAAGATATCCCGACGGGCATTTATACCATCCCGGAAATCAGTTCTGTCGGGAAAACCGAGCAGCAGCTGACGGCCATGAAGGTACCTTACGAGGTGGGACGTGCGCAGTTTAAACATCTGGCGCGGGCGCAAATCGTGGGGATGAGCGTGGGTACGCTGAAGATCCTGTTCCATCGCGAGACGAAAGAGATCCTCGGGATTCACTGCTTTGGTGAACGCGCCGCGGAAATCATTCATATCGGGCAGGCAATTATGGAGCAGAAAGGTGGTGGTAACACCATTGAGTACTTCGTTAACACCACCTTTAACTACCCGACCATGGCGGAAGCCTATCGGGTTGCGGCACTAAACGGTCTGAACCGCCTGTTTTAACGCGCTGTCAAAATGGCCATCCATGGAACTACGGATGGCCTCTGCCAGCTGCTCATAGCGGCTGCGCAGCGGTGAACCCGGACGATACACCAGGCCAATGGTACGACGCGGCTCCGGCTTAATGCACGGCAGATAGACCACGCCATCACGTTTACGCTCGCGCGGTACCGCCAGTGCAGGCAACAGCGTGATTCCACTTCCCGCAGCGACCATATTACGCAGCGTTTCCAGGCTGGTTGCGCGGAAATGGGTATCCTCATCAGCACCCGCTTCGAAGCAGAAGCCCATCGCCTGATCGCGCAGGCAGTGGCCATCTTCCAGCATCAGCAGCTTTTCACCGGCCAGATCGGACATCGGTACGCGATCGCGGTTCGCCCACGGGTGATCTTCATAGATCGCCAGCATCATCGGCTCATCGAACAGCGGCACTTCAATAAAGGCTTCACTCTCTTTCACCAGCGCCAGAATGGCGCAGTCGAGCTTGCCGCTGTCCAGCTGTGCCAGCAGCTGATGCGTTTGCGCTTCATGCAGATACATTTCGAGTTTCGGGAACGTCTGGTGCAGCATAGGAATGATTTGCGGCAGCAGGTACGGACCAACGGTTGGGATCAGGCCAATATGCAGTGGGCCTGACATCGCCTCCCCCTGCTGGCTTGCCATTTCCTTGAGCACTTTGACCTCGCGCAGCACGGTGCGCGCCTGATCCACCAGCAGAAGACCTGCCTGTGTGAACAGAACCTTACGACTGGTGCGCTCCAGCAGCATCACGCCCAGCTCGTCTTCCAGCTTGCGGATCTGACCGCTCAGCGTGGGCTGGCTGACGTGGCAGGAATCTGCCGCGCGGCGAAAGTGACGATGCTCGGCTAACGCTACCAGGTATTCAAGATCACGAATATTCATTATTCATCCTCCGTCGCCACGATAGTTCATGGCGATAGATAGCATAGCAACGAACGATTATCCCTATCAAGCATTCTGTTGAATAATACGCCACATAGACGAGGCGGCACGTGTTTGACCCTTGACGTCCCCGCACCGTCAGCGAGTTTCTCTCAAAACTCGAACAACTAAAGCCAACGTGAACTTTTGCGGACCCCGTGGTCCGCTTTTTTTTGCGTAAAAAAGCCCGGGATAAAAGCAAAATGGCAACCGAAGTTGCCATTTTTAGTGTTTGCTCCCTCTCCCGTGGGAGAGGGCCGGGGTGAGGGCACCAGCCCGCACGGTTCAAACCAACCGGTTTTTCGCATCCGCAATCGCCTGCGCAACCTGCTTAGGCGACACGCCGCCTTTCGCTGCACGCTTGTCCAGGCAGGACTGCAGCGCCAGAATCGGATACACATCATCCCCGATAACCGCGCTGAACTTCTGCAGATCGGCAAGCGCCAGATCTTCCAGAGGTTTACCCTGACGAATCGCCTCTACCACCGCTTCGCCCACAATATGGTGCGCTTCACGGAACGGAACGCCTTTCGCCACCAGATAATCTGCCAGTTCGGTAGAGTTCGCATAGCCCTGCTGCGCCGCTTCCTGGCAGCGCGGACGTTTCACCTGAATGCCGTCCAGCACCAGCGCGCCCATATGCAGACAGTCCAGCCAGGTGTCGAGCGCGTCGAACAGCCCTTCTTTGTCTTCCTGCATATCTTTGTTGTATGCCAGCGGCAACCCTTTCAGGGTCATCATCATGCCGGTCAGCGCGCCCTGTACACGGCCACACTTACCGCGGATCAGCTCCAGCGCATCCGGGTTTTTCTTCTGCGGCATAAGTGAAGAGCCGGAGGTCACGCGATCGGACAGCTCGACGAAGCCCGCTTCGCCAGAGTTAAAGAAGATCAGGTCTTCAGCGAAGCGCGACAGATGCACCATACCGATAGACGCATTTGAGAGCAGTTCCAGCACGTGGTCGCGGTCGGACACGCTGTCCAGGCTGTTACGGGTGGCGGAGGCAAAGCCCAGCCAGCCTGCCAGCTGCTCACGGTCGATTTCATACGCCGTACCGGCCAGCGCACCGCTGCCCAGTGGGCTCACGTCCAGACGCTTCAGGGTATCCTGCAGACGGCTTTCATCACGCGCCAGCATCTCAGCGTAGGCCAGACACCAGTGCGCAAAGGTCACCGGCTGCGCACGCTGCAGATGGGTATAACCCGGCATCACCGCGTCCTGATTATTCTGTGCGGTTTCCACCAGTGCGCTCTGCAGCTGACGGTTGGCCGTAAGCAGTTCGCCAACGGTATCTTTACACCAAAGCTTCAGGTCGGTAGCGACCTGGTCGTTACGGCTACGGCCTGTATGCAGCTTTTTACCCAACTGACCGACTTTGTCGATCAGTTTGCTTTCCACCCAGCTGTGAATATCTTCGGCATCGCTCTGCAGGATTTGCTGCGGATCCAGACGCACTTCTTCCAGCAAATTATTAAGCGCCTCTTCCAGCTGCAGCTGTTCCTCTGCGGTCAGCACGCCTACCGTCACCAGCGCTTTGGACCAGGCCACAGAGCCGACGATATCCTGTTCGGCCAGGCGGTAGTCGAAGCGCAAAGAGTCGTTGAACTGTTTGAAACGCTGATCCGCTGCCTGTGTAAAACGCCCACCCCAAAGTGCCATAACATGCTTCCTTTATTCGTTAGTTCCGCCGGGTGGCGCTACGCTTACCCGGCCTACGGTCATTCAATAAAAACTTAGGCTAAAATACGCGTGCCAATCGGCGTGCCGTTAAACAGCGCCGGGAGCTGCTCCGCGTGACGCCATGAGGCGATATCCACCGGGCGACCCAGCGTGCGCGCAGCGTCCAGCGCCGCATTCACTTTGACGATCATGCCATCGGTGATAATGCCCTGATCAATCAGCTGCTCGGCTTTTTCCGCGGTCATTTCCGCAATGCGCTGACCTTTACCGTCCAGAATACCGCTCACGTCGGAGAGCAGGATCAGATCCGCACCCAGCGTTGCCGCCAGCGCAGTCGCCGCCTGGTCAGCATTGACGTTCATCAGGTCGCCCTCTTCGGTCACACCGATAGAGCTCACCACCGGCAGGAATCCGCCTTCCAGCAGCGTGTTAATCAGCTTAGGCGAACCTGGCTGCGCCAGTCCAACATGGCCGAGCTCTTCGTCGAGCTGGGTCACTTTTACGCTGTCGCCATCGCCCAGATAGAGGCCAACAGACGCGATATGGTGTTTCTTCGCCCAGGACAACAGAGTTTTGTTCGCCGTACCCGCCAGCGCGCCGGTGATGATGTCAATCTGGTCGGCAGGCGTCACGCGCAGGCCGTTTTTCTTTTTCACCGGCAGGTTGAGCCCTTTCATCAGCTCATCCACCACGCAGCCGCCGCCGTGCACAATCACCAGCGGACGTTGATGTGATTCGCGATAGTTAACCAGCGCGGTAAACAGACGCTCCAGCGCTTCTTCGCTGTCCAGCAGTACACCACCGAGTTTGATAATTAATGGGTTCATCATCACACCTTAAATAAGAGCCTGCGTTTCAGGGAAGCCGAAACGAATATTTGCACACTGCATTGCCTGCGCGGCAGCGCCTTTGAGTAAGTTATCTTCTGCGGCCACCACAATCAGGTGTTCGCCCTGCACGGCAAAGCCGATATCGCAGAAGGGCAGGCCGACCACGTTTTTCAGCGCCGGCACGCCTTTGTCGTACAGACGTACCAGCGGTTTATCCGCGTACGCCTGCGTGAAGGCCTCGCTCACCTGCTCTTTGGTCACGCCAGGCTTCATGCGGCAGGTAATGGTTTCGAGGATCCCACGCGGGAAGCTGCCCAGATGCGGCGTGAAAATCACGTCCGCGCCCAGATGGGTGGTGATTTCAGGGTGATGACGGTGATTAAACACGCCATACGGCTGAAGGCTCACTTCGCAGAAACTGTTAGAGATAGCCGCTTTGCGCCCTGCGCCGCTCACGCCGCTGGTAGCGTTGATCACCGGCCACTGGCTCAGATCGAGCAGACCGGCGTCGATCAGCGGTTTCAGGGAAAGCTGCGCCGCCGTTGGGTAGCAGCCCGGCACGGCAATCAGATCTGCTTCTTTCAGTTTGTCTGCGCTCCACTCCGCCAGGCCATACACCGCTTTTTCAAGCAGTTCCGGATGCTGATGAGTGAAGCCGTAATATTTTTCGTAAAACGCGCCGTCGTTAACACGGAACGCGCCGGAGAGGTCGAACACCACGCAGCCGGCAGCCAGGAACTGCGGCGCCAGGTCGTGACTGACCTCGTGCGCGGTGGCTAAAAACACCACGTCGACGCCGTCGATGAACTCGCTGATGTCAGACATGGGCTGCAGCGGCAGATCGACCATGCCCTTAAGCTGCGGATGCAAATCGGAAATTAACTTTCCCGCATCATTGCTTTGCGCTGACACAGTCAAAGCGGTTATGGTCATATGAGGGTGACGATTTACGTAGCTTACAAGCTCTGCGCCCGCATAACCGCTAGCGCCTACAATCAGCGTATTCAACATCGGGTTCCTTTATGCTCAACGATAATGTATTTTTATTCACATTCATTGCATGAATATTGATACTATCACGACCTAAGGTGTGTCAACAATGAAAATGAACTTACCACCATTTATCGAGATTTACCGCGCCCTGATTGCCACACCGTCCATCAGCGCAACGGAAGAAGCGCTGGATCAGAGCAATGAGTCTTTAATCAATCTGCTGGCGGGGTGGTTCAGCGATCTTGGATTTAACGTTGAGGTTCAGCCCGTCCCCGGAACACGTCACAAATTTAACCTGCTCGCCAGCACCGGAACCGGTGCGGGCGGCCTGCTGCTTGCCGGTCATACCGACACCGTGCCATTTGATGATGGCCGCTGGACCCGCGACCCGTTCACCCTGACCGAGCATGACAACAAGCTTTACGGTCTGGGCACCGCCGACATGAAAGGCTTCTTCGCCTTTATCCTCGACGCGCTGCGTGACGTGGACGTGACAAAACTGAAAAAGCCGCTCTACATCCTCGCGACTGCCGATGAAGAGACCAGCATGGCGGGCGCGCGCTACTTCTCTGAAAACACGTCGATTCGCCCGGATTGCGCCATCATCGGCGAGCCAACGTCGTTGCAGCCAATCCGTGCGCATAAAGGCCATATCTCAACCGCAGTGCGTGTTCTGGGCCAGTCCGGCCACTCCAGCGATCCGGCGCGCGGCGTCAACGCCATTGAGCTGATGCATGACGCCATCGGCCGTATCATGACCCTGCGCGACGACCTGAAAGAGCGTTACCACTACGACGCGTTCACCGTGCCGTATCCGACCCTGAACCTCGGTAGCCTGCACGGCGGCGATGCCTCTAACCGTATCTGCGCCTGCTGCGAACTGCACATGGATATCCGCCCGCTGCCGGGCATGACGCTGAGCGATCTCGACGGCTTGCTGAATGAAGCGCTGGCCCCGGTGAGCGAGCGCTGGCCGGGCCGTCTGACGGTCTCCGAACTGCACCCGCCGATTCCGGGTTATGAATGCCCGCCGGACCATCAACTGGTCGAAGTGGTGGAAAAGCTGCTCGGCGAGAAAACCGACGTCGTGAACTACTGCACCGAGGCGCCGTTTATTCAGACGCTTTGTCCGACGCTGGTCCTTGGCCCCGGTTCGATCAACCAGGCGCACCAGCCGGATGAATATCTGGAAACCCGCTTCATCAAGCCCACCCGCGAACTGATTACCCAGGTTGTGCATCACTTCTGCTGGCATTAATGACGTTTCCCCCTCCCGTCTGGGAGGGGAAAATCCCGCGATCTCCGTCACATTCCCATAAGCATCTCTTATCTGACGCGAAGCGAATTAAATTTCGTAAATTGTCCGCATTTATTCGTTTGCTGAACCGTTTTCGCAGCAATTGACGACGGGGGTTTTACGTGGCTTTATAAAGGGAGATGACAAAATAATGTCCAAAAGATTTTCGATTGGGCATAAACAAAAATGATGGGGTGACTGGGTTTTTATGAACGAACAATATTCCGCGTTGCGTAGTAATGTCAGTATGCTCGGCAAAGTGCTTGGAGATACCATCAAAGATGCGTTGGGGGAGAACATCCTCGACCGCGTTGAAACCATCCGCAAGCTGTCTAAATCTTCCCGTTCAGGTAACGAGGCCAGTCGTCAGGAGCTGCTTACGACGTTGCAGAACCTCTCGAACGATGAGCTGCTGCCCGTTGCACGCGCATTCAGCCAGTTCCTGAACCTGGCAAATACCGCTGAGCAATACCACAGCATTTCGCCAAACGGCGAAGCGGCCAGCAACCCGGAAGTCATTGCCCGCACCCTTCGTAAACTGAAAGACCAGCCAGACCTCAACGAAGCCACTATCAAAAAAGCGGTGGAGTCTCTTTCGCTGGAGCTGGTACTCACTGCTCACCCAACCGAGATCACCCGTCGCACCCTGATCCATAAAATGGTGGAAGTGAACAACTGCCTCAAACAGTTGGATAATAAAGACATTGCCGACTACGAACGCAACCAGCTAATGCGCCGTCTGCGCCAGCTGATTGCTCAGTCCTGGCACACCGATGAAATTCGTAAGCACCGCCCAAGCCCGGTCGACGAGGCCAAATGGGGCTTTGCGGTGGTGGAAAACAGCCTGTGGGAAGGGGTGCCTAACTACCTGCGCGAGCTGAACGAACAGCTGGAAGAGAACCTGGGCTACCGCCTGCCGGTCGACTTTGTTCCGGTCCGTTTCACCTCCTGGATGGGCGGCGACCGCGACGGCAACCCGAACGTCACCGCAGAAATCACCCGTCACGTCCTGTTACTAAGCCGCTGGAAAGCGACTGACCTGTTCCTGAAAGACATTCAGGTGTTGATCTCCGAGCTGTCGATGGTTGAAGCGACACCTGAACTGCGCGCGCTGGCCGGAGAAGAAGGTGCCAGCGAGCCGTACCGTTTCCTGATGAAAAAACTGCGTGGTCAGCTGATGGCCACTCAGGCCTGGCTGGAAGCGCGCCTGAAAGGTCAGCGCCTGCCAAAACCGGAAGGCCTCCTCAGCCAGAACGAACAGCTCTGGGAGCCGCTCTACGCCTGCTATAAATCGCTGCAGGCCTGCGGGATGGGCATCATCGCCAACGGCGAACTGCTCGACACCCTGCGTCGCGTGAAGTGTTTTGGCGTGCCGCTAGTGCGTATCGACGTACGTCAGGAAAGTACTCGTCATACCGAAGCCCTGGGCGAGCTGACCCGCTATCTCGGTATCGGCGATTATGAAAGCTGGTCCGAAGCCGACAAACAGGCCTTCCTGATCCGTGAGCTGAACTCGAAGCGCCCTCTGCTGCCACGCAACTGGGAGCCAAGCAACGAAACCCGCGAAGTGCTCAATACCTGTAAAGCGATCGTGGATGCACCGAAAGGATCGGTGGCCGCCTATGTGATCTCCATGGCGAAAACCCCGTCCGACGTGCTGGGCGTTCACCTTCTGCTGAAAGAAGCCGGTATCGACTATGCCCTGCCTGTAGCGCCACTGTTTGAGACCCTCGACGACCTGAACAATGCCAACGACGTCATGACCCAGCTGCTGAACATCGACTGGTATCGCGGCTTTATTCAGGGCAAACAGATGGTGATGATCGGCTATTCCGACTCCGCAAAAGATGCGGGCGTAATGGCAGCCTCCTGGGCGCAGTATCAGGCGCAGGATGCGCTGATCAAAACCTGCGAGAAAGCCGGTATCGAACTGACCCTGTTCCACGGACGCGGTGGTTCAATTGGCCGCGGCGGCGCGCCTGCTCACGCGGCTCTGCTGTCGCAGCCGCCGGGAAGCCTGAAAGGCGGCCTGCGCGTCACCGAGCAGGGCGAGATGATCCGCTTCAAGTATGGCCTGCCGGAAGTGACCATCAGCAGCCTGTCGCTCTATACCAGCGCCATTCTGGAAGCGAACCTGCTGCCGCCGCCGGAGCCGAAAGAGTCCTGGTGCCACATCATGGACGAGCTGTCGGATATCTCCTGCGATCTGTACCGCGGCTACGTGCGTGAAAACAAAGACTTCGTCCCTTACTTCCGCTCAGCCACACCAGAGCAGGAGCTGGGTAAACTGCCGCTGGGCTCGCGTCCTGCGAAGCGTCGCCCAACCGGTGGCGTAGAGTCTCTGCGTGCTATTCCATGGATTTTCGCCTGGACGCAAAACCGCCTGATGCTGCCAGCCTGGCTGGGAGCGGGAGCGGCGCTGCAGAAAGTCGTCGAAGACGGCAAGCAGAGCGAGCTGGAAACCATGTGTCGCGACTGGCCATTCTTCTCCACCCGCCTGGGTATGCTGGAAATGGTCTTCTCAAAAGCCGACCTGTGGCTGGCGGAATATTACGATCAGCGTCTGGTGAAGCCTGAGCTGTGGGCGCTGGGTAAAGAGCTGCGCGAGCTACTGCAAGGCGACATCAAGGTAGTGCTGGATATCGCTAACGATTCCCACCTGATGGAAGACCTGCCGTGGATTGCCGAGTCTATCCAGCTGCGCAACATCTACACCGACCCGCTGAACGTTCTGCAGGCAGAACTGCTGCACCGTTCGCGCCTGGCGGAAGAAGAAGGGAAAGAGCCGGATCCACGCGTTGAACAGGCGCTGATGGTGACGATTGCGGGTGTTGCGGCAGGTATGCGTAACACCGGTTAATGCTTTATGCCCGGCGGCGCTACGCTTGCGCGGGCCTACGACAGGTAGGCCGGGAAGCGTTAGCGCCACCCGGCAATACCGCGGTATCCACGTCATGCACCACGATGTTAGGCAACTCCTGACGGAGCTGATTAACGGCGCACTACCCCTGCATCAGGTGCACTTTGTCGCGCCTGCCGGGAAGAATACACGAACATCACCTTGTCTCTCGGTTATCCTGGAAACCCGCTGCGAGGCATTCTTTTCCACATCCGGGCACGTCCCGCTTCATTCTTCAAACATTCTCAGAATAATCTTCGGTAAACAGCAGCTGACGCTTCAGCTCCATCGGGGCAACGTCCTTTTGCAACAGCAGCAGGTTGCCAGAAGAGGCCCCCGAACGGGCGCGTTTCTCCTGCAAACGCTCAACGAGCTGCACATGCAGCCGACCGAGCAAGATACCGCCAGGCTGGTCGTCCTAAGTCTGC
Organism: Lelliottia nimipressuralis; assembly: GCF_004402045.1. Lineage (GTDB taxonomy): Bacteria > Pseudomonadota > Gammaproteobacteria > Enterobacterales > Enterobacteriaceae > Enterobacter > Enterobacter chinensis. Next base: position 16,136 of record NZ_SOMG01000008.1, read on the forward strand.
TCAGCCACTGCCGCGATCTGCTTGGCAGCGAGATCCACACTGACAGCCGCAGGGTCGCACTCTTTGAGGCCATTCGCCGCTTTATCGACGAACATCATGCCTTAGCGCTGAGCCGGGATTCCGTTGCCGAGGCGTTTTACATTTCCCCTAACTATCTCTCTCATCTTTTTCAGAAGACCGGGAACGTCGGGTTCAACGAATACCTGACGCAGACGCGTCTGGAAAATGCGCGCCAGCTGCTCAAGGGATATGATTTAAAAATCAAGGATATTGCGGCGCGCTGCGGGTTTATGGACAGCAACTATTTCTGCCGTCTCTTTCGCAAACACACCGAACGTTCCCCTTCCGAATATCGACGCCAGTATCACAGCCAGCTGATCGCCAAAAACTAGCACTGTGATCGACATCGCACTTCGTTAAGCAGAATACATTTGTCCAGTATTTGGCAAAATTGACCTGTATCGGCCGCGCCTGGCCGGGCCTTATCCTTTATTTAACCTTTCTGACTTAAGGAAAAATAATGGAACTGTACCTCGATACCGCCAGCGTGGCGGATGTTGAACGTCTGGCGCGCGTCTTCCCCATCGCGGGCGTCACCACCAATCCGAGCATCATTGCCGCCAACCGTGAATCGATCTGGGACGTGCTGCCGCGCCTGCAAAAAGCCATCGGGCCGGAAGGCAAGCTGTTTGCTCAAACCATGAGCCGCGATGCCGAAGGCATGGTGGCGGAAGCCAAACGCCTGAGTAACGCCGTACCGGATATCGTGGTCAAAATCCCGGTTACCGCGCAGGGGCTTATCGCAATTAGGGCGTTGAAAAAAGAGGGGATAACCACGCTGGGGACCGCCGTTTACAGCGCTGCACAGGGCTTACTCGCCGCACTCGCAGGGGCGAAATATGTCGCGCCGTATGTAAACCGCGTCGACGCTCAGGGCGGTGACGGCATCCGCATGGTGCAGGAGCTGCAGTCCCTGCTGGAGCTGCACGCACCGGACAGTAAAGTGCTGGCCGCCAGCTTCAAAACGCCGCGTCAGGTGCTGGACTGTCTGCTCGCAGGATGTGAGGCAATCACGCTTCCTTTAGACGTAGCGCAACAAATGCTCGGCACCCCGGCGGTAGAGTCAGCCATAGAGAAGTTCGAGCAGGACTGGAAAAACGCGTTTGGTAACCTCAACCTGTAAGGGAGAACTGTTATGGACCGTATCATTCAATCACCTGGGAAATACATCCAGGGTGCTGATGTGCTTACCCGTCTCGGCGACTATCTGAAACCGCTGGCACAGCGTTGGCTGGTTGTCGGCGATAAATTTGTGCTGGGTTTTGCCGAAGAAACCCTGCGTCAGAGTTTTAAAAAAGCCGAACTGCATGCCGAAATCGCGCCGTTTGGCGGCGAATGTTCACAAAATGAAATCGATCGACTGAAAAAACTCGCTGACGGCGCCGACTGCATGGCGGTGCTGGGCATCGGCGGCGGTAAAACGCTGGATACCGCCAAAGCGCTGGCCCACTTCATGGACGTGCCCGTCGCGATTGCGCCGACGATCGCGTCCACCGACGCGCCGTGCAGCGCCCTTTCGGTTATTTACACCGACAGCGGCGAGTTCGATCGCTACCTGATGCTGCCGCACAACCCAAACATGGTCATTGTGGATACGAAAGTGGTGGCGGGTGCGCCTGCACGCCTGCTTGCCGCCGGGATTGGCGATGCGCTGGCGACCTGGTTTGAAGCACGTGCCTGCTCGCGCAGCGGCGCCACCACCATGGCCGGCGGTAAATGCACCCAGGCGGCATTAGCGCTGGCTGAGCTGTGCTACAACACGCTGATTGAAGAGGGTGAAAAAGCGATGCTGGCAGCGGAACAGCATGTGGTCACACCGGCGCTGGAACGCATTATCGAAGCCAATACCTATCTCAGCGGCGTCGGCTTTGAGAGCGGCGGGCTGGCCGCGGCACACGCTATTCATAACGGTATGACGGCCGTGCCGGACGCGCACCATTTCTATCACGGCGAAAAAGTGGCGTTTGGTACGCTGACGCAGCTGGTGCTGGAAAATGCGCCGGTAGAAGAAATAGAGACCGTCGCCGCGCTTTGCCACAGCGTTGGGCTGCCTATCACGCTGGCACAGCTAAACATCAAAGTGGATATTCCGGCCAAAATGCGTCTGATTGCCGAAGCGTCTTGTGCTGAAGGAGAAACCATCCACAACATGCCAGGCGGCGTGTCACCGGATCAGGTTTACGCGGCACTGCTGGTTGCCGACCAGTATGGACAACGTTTTCTGCAGGAGTGGGAGTAACAGAAAAGCCGGGTGGCGCTACGCTTACCCGGCCTACAAGGCAACTTAATTCGAATGCCGGGTAAGGCGTAGCCGCCACCCGGCACAATGGTTACTTCACGTCAAACCGGTCCAGATCCATCACCCTCGCCCATGCTGCAACGAAGTCGCGAACAAACTTCTCGTGCGCATCGTCACTGGCGTAAACCTCTGCCAGCGCGCGCAGAACGGCGTTTGAACCGAAGACCAGATCGGCGCGAGTGGCGGTATATTTCACTTCACCGCTGGCGCGATCGCTTCCGGCAAAAAGTTCATTTGATTCATCGGTCGCCTTCCACTGGGTATTCATGTCCAGCAGGTTCACGAAGAAATCATTGCTCAGCACGCCCTCGCGGTCGGTGAACACGCCATTCTTACTGCCATCAAAGTTTGCACCCAGTACGCGCAGACCACCGATCAGCACCGTCAGCTCAGGTGCGGTCAGCGTCAGCTGCTGGGCTTTATCAATCAGCAGTGACTCGGTGGTGGACACATCCACCTGCGCACGGTAGTTGCGGAAGCCGTCGGCAATCGGTTCGAGCAGGTTAAACATCTCGATATCCGTCTGATCCTGACGCGCATCCACGCGGCCCGGCGTGAACGGCACGGTGACATACACGCCCGCAGCTTTGGCGGCTTGTTCTACGCCTACCACGCCTGCCAGCACGATGATATCAGCCAGGGAGGCTTTGTTAGTAGTGCGCTGGATAGCTTCCAGAGCCGGCAGCGCGCGAACCGCTGCGGCGTTCACGTCCCAGTCACGCTGAGGGGCCAGCGCCAGACGTGCACCGTTGGCGCCGCCACGCTTATCGCCACCGCGGAAGGTTGACGCTGACGCCCAGGCAACGGAAACCAGTTCGCTGATGGACAGACCGGATGCCGCAATTTCCGCCTTCAGGCTTTCAATGTCTTCTTTGGTCGGGTTGAATACCGCCTCCGGCAGCGGATCCTGCCAGATCAGATCTTCTTTCGGCACTTCCGGTCCGAGGTAACGCGATTTTGGTCCCATATCGCGGTGGGTCAGTTTGAACCACGCGCGCGCGAAGGCTTCGTTGAAGGCCTGCGGGTCGTTCAGGAAACGGCGGGAAATCTTTTCGAATTCCGGGTCAAAACGCAGCGTCAGGTCGGTAACCAGCATCGTTGGCTTACGTTTTTTCGACGGGTCGAACGGGTCAGGCATGATTTCCGGCGCATCCACGGCTTCAAACTGAATCGCGCCTGCCGGGCTGCGGGTCTGAACCCATTCGAATTTGAACAGGTTCTCGAAGAAGTAGTTACTCCACTGGGTCGGGGTTTGCGACCAGATGACTTCCAGACCGGAGGTAATGGCGTCAGCGCCAACCCCTGTGCCGTGCGTGCTGGCCCAGCCCAGGCCCTGTGCTTCAATCGGTGAGGCTTCCGGGTCGGTGCCCACGTGGGTGGCTTCACCCGCGCCGTGGGTTTTACCGAGAGTGTGGCCACCAGCAATCAGCGCCACGGTCTCTTCGTCGTTCATGCCCATGTTGCCAAAGGTGGCGCGAATCGCCGCTGCCGCTGACAGCGGTTCACCGCTGGCGTTTGGCCCTTCCGGGTTAACGTAAATCAGCCCCATTTCGGTGGCGGCCAGAGGGCGCTTCGCCAGCGCTTCCGGATCACGATGGGTCAACCAGGCTTTTTCATCGCCCCAGTTTACGTCCAGATCCGGTTCCCAGACGTCTTCACGCCCGGCACCAAAACCAAAGGTGCGGAAGCCAGAGTTCTCCAGCGCCACGTTCCCCGCGAGAATGAACAGGTCAGCCCAGGAGATTTTTTGTCCGTATTTTTTCTTGATGGGCCACAGCAGGCGGCGAGCTTTATCCAGGCTAACGTTATCCGGCCAGGAGTTCAGCGGCGCAAAGCGCTGTTGACCGCGTCCTGCCCCACCGCGTCCGTCAACGGAGCGATAGGTACCCGCGCCGTGCCAGGCCATACGGATAAACAGACCCGCATAGCTGCCCCAGTCGGCAGGCCACCACGGTTGAGAGTCGGTTAAAAGTGCTTTGAGGTCGCCTTTAAGGGCAGAGTAATCGAGTTTGCTAAATTCTTTGCGGTAGTCGAAGTCTTCACCCAGTGGGTTAGAACGGTTGGAATGTTGGCTAAGAAGATCGATGCGGAGTTGTTTTGGCCACCAGTCACGGCTGCCTGTACCTGCACCCGCGCTGTGATCGACGCCGCCCTGATGGAACGGGCATTTGCCGACTGATGCCGCTTTATTGGTCTCGTCTGACGTGCTCATCGCTATGCTCCCTTTTACAGTGTTACCGTTACGATATACACCACTAGCAATAAGATATAGTTGAATTAATCCACAGATTCGATAGCTAATACCTTTTAAGCTTTTTACCTGACTAAAAAGCCCTCATATTATGAGGGCCTTATGCTTATTACGCTGGACGAACGCCGAGCGTATGACAAATGGCGTAACTCATCTCCGCGCGGTTCAGCGTATAGAAGTGGAAATCTTTCACGCCTTCGCGGCTTAAGATCTTTACCATGTCCATCGCGATATTGGCCCCCACCAGCTTGCGGGTTTCCGGGTCATCGTCCAGACCTTCGTACATTTTGGACATCCACAGCGGGATACGCACGTTGGTCATGTCGGCAAATTTCTTTGCCTGTTTGAAGTTAGAGACCGGCAGAATACCCGGGATGATTTCAACGTCGATGCCCGCGGAGACGCAGCGGTCACGAAAGCGCAGATAGCTTTCCACATCAAAGAAGAACTGGGTAATGGCACGGTTCGCGCCGGCGTCCACTTTACGCTTCAGGTTAAGCAGATCGGCCTGGGCACTTTTCGCTTCTGGATGAACTTCAGGATAAGCGGCAACGGAGATATCAAAGTCGGCCACGTCTTTCAGCAGCGCGACCAACTCGGCAGCATACATGTCCGGCTTACCGCTGCCCGGCGGCAGGTCACCGCGCAGCGCGACGATATGGCGGATGCCGTTGTTCCAGTAATCCTGGGCAATGGCGCGCAGTTCGTCACGGGTCGCGTCGATACAGGTGAGGTGCGGAGCCGCTTCCAGACCGGTACGATCTTTGATGCCCTTAATGATGCTGTGCGTACGGTCACGCTCGCCGGAGTTAGCCCCGTAAGTCACGGAGACAAACTTCGGTTTCAGGCTGCTGAGACGATCGATAGAGCTCCACAGGGTTTGCTCCATTTCACTGGTGCGCGGCGGGAAAAATTCAAAAGAGACGTTAATCTGGCCGTTTACTTCGGCCAGGCTCTGATTCAGTGCTTCCCGCTGGTTGGCGTGAAAAAAGCTCATACCTTACCTCTATCAATCTTGTGTCGTTGTTTGTTGTATTGTGAACTTCTATACGTTTAGACGTCCAGATGTAAAAATGACGGAAAAGCGGAGGGACGTCAACATAAATAATCAACAATAACGGTGAGGTTTGCTCAGGGAATATGAGAGAAATTCATGATGAGGGTGAGTGCGGTTGATTGCACTCACCCCAACCCTCTCCCACAGAGAGAGGGAATAAGCGAAATTACAGCAGCTTAGCCAGACGATTGATGTCGGACTGGATTGCCCCAGCGGTGACATCGCGTCCCGCGCCAGGACCACGGATCACCAGTGGGTTATCGCGGTACCAGCGGCTTTCGATAGCGAAGACGTTATCGCACGGCAGCAGCGCCGCCAGCGGATGTTCAGGACGCACCGCCTCGACGCCGACTCGCGCTTTTCCGTTCGCCTCGAAACGCGCCACGTAGCGCAGTACCAGCCCCATCTCGTTCGCCGCTTCCAGACGTTGCACCATCTGCTCGTTAAGCTCTTCACCATTTTCAAAGAAATGGTCCACAGAACCCTCTTCACAGCCAGCAGGCACCAGTGACTCAACGCGAACGGCATCCGGTTCGATGTCATAACCGGCTTCACGCGCCAGGATCACCAGCTTACGCATGACGTCTTTACCGGAGAGGTCAACGCGCGGATCGGGTTCCGTTAAGCCCTGCTGCCAGGCCTGATCCACCAGGTCAGTGAACGGTACGGTGCCGTCAAACTGCAGGAACAGCCAGGAGAGCGTGCCAGAGAAAATACCGCTCAGCGCCAGAATGCTGTCGCCGCTCTCAATCAGGTCGCGCACCGTATGGTTAACCGGCAGGCCAGCCCCAACGGTGGCGTTATAGAGCCAGTGGCGCCCTGTTTTTTCAAACGCGTCGTGGATCTGACGATATTTATCGGTGCTGCTCGCACCCGCCAGTTTATTGGCGCTGATGACGTGGAAACCGTGGCTCGCGAAATCAAGATACTGATCGGCAAGCTGTTCGCTGGCGGTGACGTCCAGCACCACCAGATCGTCGTACGGGTGCGCGCGCATCCACAGGAACAGCGACTCTTCATCCTGCTCGACGGCCTCATCATTAAAGAAGGCAAGCGCGCGGCTGGCATCCAGCCCTTCGTAGTTCAGGAGGCTACGGCGGCTGTCCACGACACCCGCGAGAATGAATTCAAATCCGGTACGCGCCGAAAGCGTGACCTGTTCGCGGGCAAACAGCTCCAGCCAGCGGGAACCGATGTTGCCTTTACCAAACAGCACCAGGCCGATGCGTTTTTCCGCGCGGAACAAAGTGGTATGCAGACCCTGAATCAGGCTTTCAGTTGGCCCTTTGCGCAGGACGGCGACCAGGCTGATACCCTCTTCCGACTGCCAGGTAAATTCAACCGGCTGGCCTTTCAGCTGCTGCCAGAAGCGGTGGCAGTGCAGCGGGTTACGGGTGACGCCCGCGCCCACCATCGCCACCAGCGCCAGCCCCTGACGCAGGCGTAGCTCGCCCGGCAGGCCCGCTTCATCCAGGATTTTCAGGGCGCTGTCCGCCACTTCAGCGGTATAGCAGAACTGCAACAACTGGCGGTCATTGTGAACACCCACGGCCAGCGGACGAACCTGGGCACGCTTTAACACCAGGTCAATGTCTTTATGCGCCAGTTTGAAGTCCTGTCCCGCAGGAACCTGGAACTCAATCAGGCAGATGTCGTCATGGCTGGTGACAATACGCGCCCCGGTACCGGACGCCAGCACGCGCTCAATACGCGTGGAGCCTTGATCTGGGGTGTAACTGCAGCGCAGCTGCAGGTCGATATCGCTACCGGAAACCGGCTGCAGCGTGCGCGCGTGCAACACCGGTGCGGCCAGACGCGCCAGCTCGCTGGCTTCATCCAGGCGCAGCAGCGGCAGCAGGCAGGCATCCTTCACTTTACGCGGGTCAGCGCTATACACACCGGCTACGTCGCTCCAGATGGTGACGCGGGATACGCCGGCCAGGGCACCAATTTGCGTTGCCGAGTAGTCGGAGCCGTTACGGCCCAGCAGTACGGTTTCACCCGCGTTGCTGCGGCTGATAAAGCCGGTCACCACAATACGTTTGCCCGGGTGCTGCACCAGCAGCTGTTGCAGCAGCGGGTAGGACAAGCCTTCATCCACCTGCGGCTGCGCGGCGCGTTCAGCGCGCAGGAAATCACGCGCGTCGAGCCAGGCTGCGTCTACCCCCAGATGTTGCAGAACGGCAGCCATCAGGCGCGCGGACCACACTTCACCGTGGCCCACCACTTCGGCATACACCGCATCGGTAATGCCGCTGTCCAGCAGGGCAGCCAAACGCTCAAGGTCATGGGTAAAGGCGCTGATCAGCCCGTCCGCCACGTCCGCAGGCAGCAGGCCGGCAATCAGCTCGCTCTGGTAACGACGTAAGGACTGTTGCACCTGATGCGCAGAAAGGCGATCGGTCTGGCTCAGTTTCAGCCAGCTAATCAACTGGTTGGTGGTGCTGCCTGCCGCAGAGACAACCATCATGTCCCCCGGCTGAGAATACTCTGTCATGATCCCTGCGACACGCAGGTAACATTTCACATCAGCAAGACTACTACCACCAAACTTGTGCAGCTGACGACCCTTCGCCCCTGCCTGCGCTATCACACTCATGATTACCCCTTGGCTGCGACCCGGAAGCCATTTTCCAGATCGGCAATTAAATCTTCAGAATCTTCAATACCGGTTGAGATTCGCAGCAGCGTCTCAGAGATCCCGGCAGCGGCACGTGCTTCGGGTGCCATACCTGCGTGCGTCATGGTCGCGGCGTGGGAGATTAAGCTTTCAACCCCACCTAAAGATTCCGCCAGCGTAAACAATGACAACCCGCTCAGGAAGCGACGCAGCGTTTGCTCGTCACCGTCCAGTTCAAAACTTAACATCGCGCCAAATCCTTTCTGCTGGCGCGCGGCAATCTCGTGCCCCTGGTTTTCAGGCAGCGACGGGTGATAAAGCTTTTTCACCAGCGGCTGCGTTTTCAGGAAATCAACAATCGCCTGGGCATTGCGCTGCGCCACTTCCATACGCGGCGACAGCGTGCGAATGCCGCGTAACAGCAGATAGCTGTCGAAGGCGCTCGCGGTGACGCCAATGTTATTCGCCCACCATGCCAGTTCGGTGACAACATCAGGATCTTTGGCAATCACCACGCCCGCAACCACGTCAGAATGGCCGTTCAGATATTTAGTACATGAATGCAATACCAGATCGGCACCCAGTGCGAGTGGGTTCTGAAGGGCCGGACTGAGGAACGTATTATCCACTACACTTATCGCTCCCGCATCCCTTGCGAGCTGACAAATTTTCGCAATATCGACAACGCGCAACAATGGATTGCTTGGACTTTCCACCAGCACCAGCTTCGGTTTCTCTGCCAGCGCCTGTTTCAGCGCCTGTTCGTCGTTTTGATCGACAAACAGCACGCGATAGCAGCCGCGTTTTGCCAGGCTATCAAACAGACGATAGCTGCCGCCGTAGCAATCATGCGGCGCAACCAGCAGGTCACCCGGTTTCAGGAACACCGTGGTCACCAGGTGAATGGCAGACATTCCCGTATTGGTTAATACTGCTCCTGCGCCACCCTCCAGCTCGGCCAGCGCGCGCTGGGTTACGTCACGTGTAGGGTTGCCACGACGCGAATAATCATGCGCGCGGGGTTCATTAAATCCGGTGAAATTATAGGTACTGGAAAGATGAATCGGCGGGACAACGCAGCCGTACTGCTCGTCATCATTTAATCCGCTACGCACTGCAATAGTGGCCTGTTTACGCGTCATGGTGAGGGCTTCCTGGCGAATGAGGTGAAAAGTCAGGCACCAGAGTAAACATTGAAAGTATGGACGTCAATACATCTGGACATCTAAACTTCTTTGCGTATAGATTGAGCAATGCGCAAATAGCCGTTAAAATTATATGCTTTAGTGCACGCTGCAGCGGCAATATCCGTGCCACGGTATCGTCTCTACGGTAAACTAGGCAAGATTGCGGTTCAAAACGGGTGGTTACAGGTTTTGCACCTTTAGATAAATGACTGAGAGGATTAAAGGTATCTCATGGCTGAATGGAGCGGCGAATATATCAGCCCATACGCTGAGCACGGTAAGAAGAGTGAGCAAGTAAAGAAAATTACGGTTTCCATTCCTCTGAAGGTGTTGAAGATCCTCACCGATGAACGTACGCGTCGTCAGGTGAACAACCTGCGTCACGCAACCAACAGCGAACTGTTGTGCGAAGCGTTTCTGCATGCGTTTACCGGTCAACCGCTGCCAAACGATGACGATCTGCGCAAAGAGCGTAGTGACGAAATCCCGGAAGAGGCGAAGGTGATCATGCGTGAACTGGGTATTGACCCGGAGACGTGGGAATACTGATAAGCGGATACAAAAAAGGCACCTTGCGGTGCCTTTTTTTCGGGAAGCTTATTTAGCGCCCGGGATGCTGAAACGCTTGTTGAAGCGGTCAACACGGCCACCGGTTGCAACATCACGCTGCTTACCAGTGTAGAACGGGTGGCATTTGCCGCACACGTCCAGGTTCAGATCGTGACCCACGGTGGAGCGGATCTGGATAGAGTTACCGCAAGAACAGTTTGCAGTAATCATTTCGTATTTCGGGTGAATATCTTTTTTCATGGGAGAACCTCAGTTAAGGCCGCGTCGCTCTTCCAGCCCTAACGCCAGACACCACGCGATGTTGAATGTAAGTTCTTTGGCGTAAAGTACACCAAAGGCGGCGAATCATACAGAATTTAACCAGCGCATGCAAACTGATCCGCACGCCGCTTTTACTAATGTGTATACTAACGCGCCACTTTTCAAGTCAGGAAGATTCGATGCCCGTTGCTCACGTTGCCCTGCCCGTTCCGCTTCCCCGCACCTTTGACTATCTGCTGCCTGACAGCATGAGCGCCAAAGCGGGCTGTCGCGTGACCGTGCCGTTTGGCAAACAGCAGCGCGTGGGAATTGTGGTGTCAGTTAGCGAGAAAAGCGAGCTGCCCCTCAATGAACTGAAATCGGTGGTTGAGGTGCTGGACAGTGAGCCGGTTTACTCCACCAGCACCTGGCGACTGCTGCTGTGGGCGGCGGATTACTACCACCACCCCATCGGCGACGTCCTGTTCCACGCCCTGCCAATCATGCTGCGCCAGGGCAAGAACGCCAGCCACGCGCCGATGTGGTACTGGTTTGCTACCGAACAGGGTCAGGCCGTGGACATCAACAGCCTGAAGCGCTCGCAGAAACAGCAGCAGGCGCTGGCGGCGCTGCGTCAGGGGAAAATCTGGCGTCATCAGGTCGACGAGCTCGAGGTGAACGAAGCCGCACTGCAGGCGTTAAGAAAGAAAGGGTTAAGCGAACTGGGCAGTGAAGCCCCCGCCCTTTACGACTGGCGCGACAGCTTTTCCGTGTCGGGCGATCGTCTGCGTCTGAACACTGAGCAGGCCACCGCCGTAGGTGCCATTCATAGCGCCTCGGACCATTTCTCAGCCTGGCTTCTGGCGGGCGTCACCGGCTCCGGCAAGACCGAGGTTTATCTCAGCGTGCTGGAAAACGTACTCGCGCAGGGCAAGCAGGCGCTGGTGATGGTGCCGGAAATCGGCCTGACGCCCCAAACCATCGCCCGATTCCGCGAACGCTTTAATGCCCCTGTTGAGGTGCTGCACTCCGGCCTGAATGACAGCGAACGTCTCAGCGCCTGGCTGAAAGCGAAGAACGGCGAAGCGGCAATTGTGATCGGCACCCGCTCGTCGCTGTTTACGCCGTTTAAAAATCTTGGCGTTATTGTGATCGACGAAGAGCACGACAGCTCCTATAAACAGCAGGAAGGCTGGCGATACCATGCTCGCGATCTGGCTGTTTATCGCGCGCACAGTGAGCAGATTCCTATTATTCTCGGCTCCGCCACGCCTGCGCTCGAAACACTGCACAACGTGCGCCAGCGTAAATACCATATGCTGCGCCTGACGCGTCGGGCAGGAAATGCCCGTCCAGCCATTCAGCACGTGCTGGATCTGAAAGGTCAGCAGGTGCAGGCAGGGTTAGCGCCCGCACTTATTACCCGCATGCGCCAGCATTTGCAGGCGGGGAATCAGGTCATTCTGTTCCTCAACCGACGCGGATTTGCACCGGCCCTGCTGTGCCACGACTGCGGCTGGATTGCCGAGTGTCCGCGTTGCGACCATTACTACACCTTTCACCAGGCCCAGCGCCATTTGCGCTGTCACCACTGCGACAGCCAGCGTCCGGTGCCGCGCCAGTGCCCGTCATGTGGTTCAACGCATATTGTGCCGGTCGGTCTGGGCACGGAGCAGCTGGAACAGGCCCTCGCGCCCTTCTTCCCTGACGTGCCCCTGTCCCGAATCGACCGGGACACCACCAGCCGCAAAGGGGCGCTGGAACAGCAGCTGGCGGAAGTGCATCGCGGTGGGGCGCGCATTCTGATTGGCACCCAGATGCTGGCCAAAGGGCACCACTTCCCGGACGTGACGCTGGTCGCCCTGCTGGACGTGGACGGCGCGTTGTTCTCTGCGGATTTCCGCTCAGCCGAGCGCTTCGCCCAGCTTTATACTCAGGTGGCTGGACGTGCGGGCCGTGCCGGTAAACAGGGCGAAGTGGTGTTGCAGACGCACCACCCGGAGCACCCGTTGCTGCAAACCCTGCTGCATAAAGGCTATGACGCCTTTGCCGAGCAGGCGCTGGCTGAACGTCAGTCCATGCAGCTTCCCCCGTGGACAAGCCACGTTATCATCCGCGCGGAAGATCATAACAACCAGCAGGCACCACTTTTCCTGCAGCAGCTAAGAAACCTCCTGCAGGCCAGCCCGCTGGTGGATAATCAGCTGTGGATTTTGGGCCCGGTGCCCGCGCTGGCGCCAAAACGCGGCGGACGTTTCCGCTGGCAAATTTTGCTCCAGCACCCCTCGCGTGTTCGTCTTCAGCACATCGTCAGCGGCGCTCTGGTATTGATTAACACCCTGCCCGAAGCGCGAAAAGTGAAGTGGGTGCTGGACGTCGATCCCATAGAAGGTTGAAGACGGATCGAAAAATTTAACGCTCCTCACACTTTTTATGAAAATTCTGTAACCGATTCCATTAACTATCTGTAAAAATGGTGATGGCAGAAGTTCGGTGTTCAGGCGAGGAGAATACGTTGAAGTCCAGGAAAGAGGTTGCACCGGCGACCATGAAAGACGTTGCCCAGAAAGCACAAGTCTCTACGGCAACCGTGTCCCGCGCATTAATGAACCCGGATAAAGTCTCCCAGGCGACCCGTAACCGGGTGGAGCAGGCGGCGCTTGAAGTAGGCTATTTTCCACAGGCAATGGGGCGTAACGTCAAACGCAACGAGTCACGCACCATCCTGGTGATTGTGCCGGACATCTGCGACCCTTTCTTCAGCGAAATTATCCGCGGTATTGAAGTCACCGCGGCGGAACAGGGTTACCTGGTGCTGATTGGCGATTGTGCCCATCAGAACCAGCAGGAAAAAACCTTTATCGACCTCATTATCACCAAGCAGATTGACGGCATGCTGCTGCTTGGTTCTCGTCTGCCGTTTGATGCCAGCATTGAAGAGCAGCGTAATTTACCGCCGATGGTGATGGCCAACGAGTTTGCGCCAGAGCTGGAGCTGCCGACCGTTCATATTGATAACCTCACCGCCGCGTTCAATGCCGTAAACTATCTCCAGGATCTGGGGCATAAGCGTATTGGCTGCATTGCCGGACCGGAAGAGATGCCGCTATGTCACTACCGCCTGCAGGGCTACGTTCAGGCGCTGCGCCGTACCGGCGCTACCGTCGATCCGCACTACATTGCGCGCGGTGACTTTACCTTCGCAGCCGGTGGACAGGCGCTGGAGAAGCTTCTGGACCTGCCTGAACCGCCAACCGCCGTATTTTGTCACAGCGACGTGATGGCGCTGGGCGCGTTATCGTATGCCAAACGCCGCGGCTTGCGGATCCCGAAAGATTTATCGATCATCGGATTCGATAATATTTCGCTTTCAGAATTTTGCGATCCACCGCTCTCAACGGTCTCTCAGCCGCGTTATCAAATTGGTCGTGAAGCGATGCTGCTTTTGCTGGATCAGCTTCACGGTCAAACAGTTAGCAGCGGTTCGCGGTTGCTGGACTGCGAACTGATTGTTCGCGGCTCTACCCAGGCATTGACTTAAAGTAAACGTCTTTAAGACACCCTTATCTGGTCAAAGCCCCGCCGCTTAAGTAACATGGCGGACTGACGAACGAATAAATACAGCGAAACGATAGTGGCACAACGAGATTATGTACGTCGCGGCCAGCCGGCACCTTCGCGACGCAAAAAGAGTAGCTCAAGGAAAAAGCAACGTAACCTGCCTGCTGTCTCGCCAGCAATGGTCGCTATTGCTGCGGCTGTAGTCGTCGCCTTTATTGGTGGCCTGTACTTTATCACGCACCATAAAAAAGAAGAGTCTGAGGCGCTTCAGGCCAGTAAAGTGGCCGGAAATGGCCTTCCTCCGAAGCCTGAAGAGCGCTGGCGCTATATCAAAGAGCTGGAAAGCCGTCAGCCTGGGGTACGTGCGCCAACCGAACCTTCTGCGGGTGGTGAAGTGCAGAATGCGAATCAGCTAACGGATGAACAACGTCAGCTGCTGGCACAAATGCAGGCCGATATGCGCCAGCAGCCTACGCAGCTGAACGAAGTGCCGTGGAATGAGCAGACGCCGGAACAGCGTCAGCAAACGCTGCAGCGACGTCAGGCGCAACAGCAAATTCAGCAGCAACAGCAACAGCAGCAGTGGGCGCAAACCCAGCCGCTACAGCAGCCGAAAGCACAGCCGCGGGTAACGGAACAGCCATACCAGCAGCCGACGCGAACGGTACAGTCCCAGCCTGTTCAGCAGCAGCCAAAAGCGCAGCCGCAAAAACAAGCGGCTCAGCCGTATCAGGATCTGCTTCAGACGCCAGCGCATACCACCGCGCAGCAGCCGAAAACGCAGCAGGCCGCGCCGGTGACCAAAGAGACCGAGGCGCCGAAGCAGACGGCAGAGAAAAAAGACGAACGCCGCTGGATGGTACAGTGCGGTTCGTTCAAAGGTGCCGAGCAGGCGGAAACGGTGCGTGCACAGCTGGCCTTCGAAGGGTTTGATTCGCGTATTACCACCAATAACGGCTGGAATCGCGTGGTGATTGGTCCGGTCAAAGGCAAAGAAAATGCCGATGGCACCATTTCTCGTTTGAAAATCGCTGGTCACACAAACTGTATTCGACTCGCCTCCGGGGGTTGAAACCCCCAAATTCCCCCCCATCTATCATTTAATTCAGCCCTGAGCACAGGCTCAGGGCTTCTGTTTCCCGATTCTGTAACCAGGGGGTCTGCTCGTGACAACAATAGTAAGTGTACGCCGTAACGGCCATGTGGTAATCGCCGGTGATGGCCAGGCCACGCTGGGTAATACCGTCATGAAAGGCAACGTGAAGAAAGTGCGTCGTCTCTATAACGACAAAGTGATCGCCGGTTTTGCAGGCGGCACGGCTGATGCCTTCACGCTGTTTGAACTGTTTGAACGTAAACTGGAAATGCACCAGGGTCATCTGGTGAAAGCTGCCGTTGAGCTGGCAAAAGACTGGCGCACCGACCGCATGCTGCGCAAGCTCGAAGCGCTGCTGGCGGTAGCCGATGAAACCGCATCGCTAATCATCACCGGTAACGGTGACGTGATTCAGCCGGAAAATGACCTGATTGCCATCGGCTCTGGCGGCCCTTATGCCCAGGCTGCAGCCCGCGCGCTGTTGGAAAACACCGACATGAACGCGCGTGATATCGCGGTGAAGGCGTTGGATATTGCAGGCGATATCTGCATTTATACCAACCACAACCACACCATCGAAGAATTGACCTCCAAAGCGTAAGGATCTCCCATGTCTGAAATGACCCCACGCGAAATTGTCAGCGAACTGAACAAACACATCATTGGCCAGGATAACGCGAAGCGTTCCGTGGCTATCGCTCTGCGTAACCGCTGGCGCCGTATGCAGCTTGATGAAGAGCTGCGCCACGAAGTGACGCCGAAAAACATTCTGATGATCGGCCCGACCGGCGTCGGTAAAACCGAAATTGCCCGTCGTCTGGCCAAACTGGCTAACGCGCCGTTCATCAAAGTTGAAGCCACCAAGTTCACCGAAGTGGGCTATGTGGGTAAAGAAGTGGACTCCATCATCCGCGATCTGACCGATTCGGCGATCAAAATGGTACGCGTCCAGGCGATTGAGAAAAACCGCTATCGCGCGGAAGAGATGGCTGAAGAGCGCATTCTCGACGTGCTGATCCCGCCGGCAAAAAACAACTGGGGTCAGTCTGAGCAGCAGGCGGAACCGTCTGCTGCGCGTCAGGCGTTCCGCAAAAAACTGCGTGAAGGCCAGCTGGATGACAAAGAGATTGAGATCGATCTCGCTGCCGCGCCAATGGGTGTGGAAATCATGGCGCCTCCGGGAATGGAAGAGATGACCAGCCAGCTGCAGTCCATGTTCCAGAACCTGGGCGGTCAGAAGCAGAAAGCGCGTAAGCTGAAAATCAAAGACGCGATGAAGCTGCTGATTGAAGAAGAAGCGGCGAAGCTGGTGAACCCGGAAGAGCTGAAGCAGGACGCAATCGACGCGGTTGAGCAGCACGGCATCGTGTTTATCGACGAAATCGACAAAATTTGTAAGCGCGGCGGCAACAGCTCCGGCCCGGATGTGTCCCGCGAAGGCGTTCAGCGCGACCTGCTGCCGCTGGTTGAAGGCTGCACCGTCTCCACCAAGCACGGCATGGTGAAAACGGACCACATCCTGTTTATCGCTTCAGGCGCGTTCCAGGTTGCCAGCCCGTCGGATCTGATCCCCGAGCTGCAGGGGCGTCTGCCAATCCGCGTTGAGCTGCAGGCGCTTACCACCGAAGATTTCGAACGTATCCTGACCGAGCCAAACGCCTCTGCTACCGTACAGTACAAAGCGCTGATGGCGACTGAAGGCGTGAACCTTGAGTTCACCGAAGACGGCATCAAACGTATCGCCCAGGCCGCATGGCAGGTGAACGAAACCACCGAGAACATCGGTGCCCGTCGTCTGCACACCGTGCTGGAACGCCTGGTGGAAGATATCTCTTATGATGCGAGCGACCTGAACGGTCAAACCGTTACCATTAACGCGGAATATGTGAGTAAACATCTGGATGCGTTAGTGGCAGATGAAGATCTGAGCCGTTTTATCCTATAATCGCGGTTACTGGATTCTCATCACGTTTAATGGGGGCTAATGCCCCCATTTTTATTGGCTAAATACTTATGACTGACATCAGCCGTACTCAGGCGTGGCTCGAAAGTCTGCGCCCTAAAACCCTTCCTCTGGCCTTTGCCGCGATTATCGTCGGTACGGCGCTTGCCTGGTGGCAAGGTTACTTTGATCCGCTGGTCGCCGCGCTGGCATTGATTACCGCAGGCCTGCTGCAAATCCTCTCCAATCTTGCCAACGACTACGGCGATGCGGTGAAAGGCAGCGACAAGCCGGACCGTATCGGGCCACTGCGCGGGATGCAGAAAGGTGTGATTACCCAGGCGCAGATGAAACGCGCGCTGATTATCACCGTGCTGCTGATCTGCGTGTCCGGCCTGGCGCTGGTAACGGTTGCGTCTAATACCACCAGCGATTTTATTGGCTTCCTGGTGTTGGGTTTATTGGCCATTATCGCGGCCATCACTTACACCGTTGGTACGCGCCCCTACGGTTATATTGGACTCGGGGATATTTCCGTACTGGTGTTCTTCGGCTGGTTGAGCGTGATGGGCAGCTGGTACTTACAGGCGCATACGGTGATACCTGCCCTGTTCCTGCCCGCAACCGCCTGCGGTCTGCTGGCGACAGCGGTGCTTAACATCAACAACCTGCGCGACATCGACAGCGATCGTGAGAACGGCAAAAATACCCTGGCAGTTCGTCTGGGGCCGGTAAATGCGCGTCGCTACCATGCCTGCCTGCTGTTGGGTGCTCTGGTCTGTCTGGCGTTGTTTAACCTGATTTCCCTGCACAGCCTGTGGGGCTGGCTGTTTGTGCTTGCCGCGCCGCTGCTGATTAAACAGGCTCGCTTTGTGATGCGTGAACTTAGCCCGGCAGCCATGCCGCCGATGCTGGAGCGAACGGTAAAAGGCGCCCTGCTGACTAACCTATTGTTCGTCATCGGGATTGTTTTAAGCCAGACGCTCAGTTAGCTGACAAATATCAATTAACAATTGATGATTTTGCCAACAACGCATTTCGCACGATATACTGAACACATTCGCAGCAACTGAGCGTTAAACCTATGAAATACGATACCTCCGAGCTCTGTGACATCTACCAGGAAGATGTCAACGTCGTTGAACCGCTGTTCTCCAACTTTGGTGGGCGGTCGTCGTTTGGCGGTCAAATCGTCACGGTGAAATGTTTCGAGGACAACGGGTTGCTGTACGATCTGCTCGAACAGAACGGCCGCGGTCGCGTTCTTGTGGTCGACGGCGGCGGTTCCGTACGCCGTGCATTAATTGATGCAGAACTGGCCGGCATTGCCGTTCAGAATGAGTGGGAAGGCCTTGTGGTATACGGCTCCGTGCGCCAGGTGGACGATCTGGAGGAACTGGATATCGGGATTCAGGCCATCGCGGCCATACCGGTAGGGGCGGCGGGTGACGGTATCGGCGAAAGCGACGTGCGCGTTAACTTCGGCGGCGTGACCTTCTTCTCCGGGGACCATCTCTACGCTGATAACACCGGGATTATCCTTTCGGAAGATCCGCTGGATATCGAGTAGTAAAACAGCCAGCGTGAACCATAAAAAAACCGCCAACAGCAATGTGGCGGTTTTTTTGTCCCTCGGGATTCGCGGTCCGTTGGGTTATCTTGCAACCTTTAACCAGGATTTTTATCTTACCCTGGTTCATCCCTCTGGTAACCCCCGTCGACCCTTTATAAATTCCTAATTTCCTCTGAAGGCCTTAACTACGCTACTGTTGCTCATTATGATGCATCGTCCCTTTCCGCCATCTCGCAAATGGGCATCGGTCCAGGGAAAGGTGTATTCACCACCGTAAAGCAACCTTTGACCGGGCTTGTGTCCACCGACTTATCACCGGTGGTGAACGGTGGAGCGGTTAGCTGCAGGGACCGCATAATGAAACGCTATTTATGTATCGCGTTCATTGTCGCCAGCGTACTCGTGGTAAAGAGTGATGAACCGAGTGGGTTTGTTGCTTATGCTATGACAGCGCAGGACAAGTAGCGTTAAGGCCGCCTCGGGCGGCCTTTTTTATGGTTGAAATCCGCGAGCAATAACCATAAAAAAGCCGGGTGGCGGCTTCGCCTTACCCGGCCTGGTCAGTCATCCCCAAGGGGATCAGACTTCTTCCATACGTCCCAGCAGCGCCTGCAGGCGATCCTGCCAGCCGTTCTGCTGTTCGCGCAGCTGGTTGTTTTCGCGCTCCAGCTCTTCGCGGCCGTGCTGAGCGTTCTGAACTTCCTGCGCCAGGCTGTTGTTCTTCTCTTTCAGCTCTTCAATTTCCATCTGCAGCAGGGTGATGGTGTCAATCGCCTGCTGTACTTTCGATTCCAGTTTCTCAAACACTTCTAAAGACATGATGCTACCTCTCCTGAATTGCAAGGCGACGCTTTAACGTAAACGCGCACGACATATACCGTCGATTGTATGGAGCGCGGCGCTCTGTGTCCAGCGACACACCGCGCAGATCGCGGTTTGCAACACTTTTAGGTCTGGTCCTGGTGCGTTCGCGTCACATACCCCTAAATTGTTAACTCATTCGTTAATGAAATGATTCAGCTCACATTCCGACGCTGATGCAAAAATGTGCTTTATGGCGCGAAAACGCTCATTTTATTGACGCAGACCACACATTTTGATTTCGATATTTCTCGTTTTTGCTCGTTAACGATAAATTAACACTATGTCTACAGGGCATCGTGGCTGTCACGGGCGGCCATGCTAACAATAAACATCAATTTCTTCAGGATTCCGATTATGAGTCAGACATCAACCTTAAAAGGCCAGTGCATTGCCGAGTTCCTTGGTACCGGGTTGTTGATATTCTTCGGAGTGGGCTGTGTCGCTGCACTGAAAGTGGCGGGTGCCAGTTTTGGTCAGTGGGAAATCAGTATCATCTGGGGTCTGGGCGTGGCGATGGCCATCTACCTGACCGCAGGGGTTTCTGGTGCACATCTTAACCCGGCGGTGACTATCGCACTGTGGCTGTTCGCGTGCTTCGACGGACGCAAAGTTGTTCCTTTCATTCTTTCTCAGTTTGCCGGCGCGTTTTGCGCAGCGGCGTTAGTTTACGGGCTTTATTACAATCTTTTCATCGACTTCGAACAGACGCATCATATGGTGCGCGGCAGCGTCGAAAGTCTGGATCTGGCAGGTATCTTCTCAACCTATCCAAACCCGCATATCAATTTTGTGCAGGCGTTCGCAGTTGAAATGGTGATTACCGCTATTCTGATGGGCGTTATCCTGGCGCTGACCGACGACGGAAACGGCATTCCGCGCGGTCCACTGGCCCCCCTGCTGATTGGTCTTCTGATCGCGGTGATTGGCGCATCCATGGGCCCATTAACAGGGTTTGCGATGAACCCGGCGCGTGACCTGGGTCCAAAAACCTTCGCCTTCTTTGCAGGATGGGGGGACGTCGCCTTCACCGGTGGCAAAGACATTCCTTACTTCCTGGTACCGCTGTTTGCGCCGGTTGTCGGGGCTGCGCTGGGTGCGTTTAGCTACCGCAAATTAATTGGTCGCCACTTACCGTGCGACACCTGTGTGGAAGAGGAGAAGGAAACGACTTCTACCGCACAACAAAAAGCTTCGCTGTAATCTGACTACGGGACACATACCATGACCGAAAAAAAATATATCGTTGCGCTCGACCAGGGCACTACCAGCTCCCGCGCTGTCGTAATGGATCATGACGCGAACATCGTCAGCGTGTCACAGCGCGAATTTGAGCAAATTTATCCTCGTCCAGGCTGGGTTGAACACGACCCGATGGAAATCTGGGCGTCACAAAGCTCCACGCTGGTCGAAGTGCTGGCGAAAGCCGATATCAGTTCCGACGAGATTGCCGCCATTGGTATCACCAACCAGCGTGAAACGACCGTAGTCTGGGAACGCGAAACCGGTAAACCCATTTACAACGCTATCGTCTGGCAGTGCCGCCGTACATCAGAGATCTGCGAACAGCTGAAGCGCGACGGTATGGAAGAGTATGTGCGCAGCGCCACCGGCCTGGTGGTTGACCCGTATTTCTCCGGCACCAAAGTGAAGTGGATCCTCGACCACGTGGAAGGTTCACGTGAGCGTGCAAAACGCGGCGAGCTGTTGTTCGGTACCGTTGACACCTGGCTTATCTGGAAGATGACCCAGGGACGCGTCCACGTCACTGACTACACCAACGCCTCGCGTACCATGCTGTTCAACATCAACACCCTGGAGTGGGATGACAAGATGCTGGACGCGCTGGATATCCCACGCGCGATGCTGCCGGAAGTGCGCAAATCTTCTGAAGTGTACGGTCAGACCAACATTGGCGGTAAAGGCGGTACGCGTATTCCTATCGCCGGTATCGCCGGTGACCAGCAGGCGGCGTTGTTCGGCCAGCTGTGCGTCAAAGAAGGGATGGCGAAGAATACCTACGGCACCGGCTGCTTTATGCTGATGAACACCGGCGAGAAAGCGGTGAAATCAGAAAACGGCCTGCTGACCACCATCGCCTGCGGCCCGCGCGGCGAAGTGAACTATGCCCTCGAAGGTGCGGTGTTCATGGCCGGTGCGTCTATCCAGTGGCTGCGTGACGAGATGAAGCTGATCAGCGATGCATTCGACTCTGAATACTTCGCGACCAAAGTGAAAGACACCAACGGCGTGTACGTAGTGCCTGCGTTCACCGGTCTGGGCGCACCGTACTGGGATCCGTATGCACGCGGCGCGATTTTCGGCCTGACGCGCGGTGTGAACTCTAACCACATTATTCGCGCCACGCTGGAATCTATCGCCTATCAGACGCGCGACGTACTGGAAGCGATGCAGGCTGACTCCGGGATTCGTCTGCACGCCCTGCGCGTGGACGGCGGTGCGGTTGCGAACAACTTCCTGATGCAGTTCCAGTCCGACATTCTGGGCACCCGCGTTGAACGCCCGGAAGTGCGTGAAGTAACAGCGCTGGGTGCGGCCTACCTTGCCGGTCTGGCGGTAGGCTTCTGGCAGAACCTGGACGAGCTGCAGGAAAAAGCAGTTATCGAACGCGAATTCCGCCCAGGCATCGAAACCACCGAGCGTAACTTCCGCTACAGCGGCTGGAAAAAAGCGGTGAAACGCGCCCTGGCGTGGGAAGATCACGAAGAGTAATTGTCCTTAATCCCCTCTCCCCTGGGGAGAGGGTTAGGGTGAGAGGCTCCGACCGCACCGGTCCCCTCACCCCTCCCCACTCTGTGATAAACTTCGTGCAATTCCTTTTGATTGCACGAGTACCTCATGAAACGTGAACTTGCTATCGAGTTTTCCCGCGTCACCGAAGCAGCTGCCCTCGCAGGCTATAAATGGCTGGGCCGTGGCGACAAAAATACCGCAGACGGTGCCGCCGTCCATGCCATGCGCATTGTGCTTAACCAGGTCAACATCGACGGCACTATCGTGATCGGCGAAGGCGAAATCGACGAAGCACCAATGCTCTATATCGGTGAAAAAGTCGGTACCGGCAAAGGCGACGCCGTGGATATCGCCGTCGACCCGATCGAAGGCACCCGAATGACGGCGATGGGTCAGGCCAATGCGTTAGCGGTGCTGGCCGTAGGCGATAAAGGCTGCTTCCTCAACGCGCCGGATATGTATATGGAGAAGCTGATTGTCGGTCCTGGCGCGAAGGGCGCTATCGACCTCAGCCTGCCGCTGGAAGAGAACCTGCACAACATCGCCAAAGCCCTGGGCAAACCCCTTAGCGAACTTACCGTGACTATTCTGGCAAAACCACGCCACGACGCCACCATCGCGCAGATGCAAAAGCTCGGCGTGCGCGTATTTGCGATTCCGGATGGTGACGTTGCCGCCTCCATTCTGACCTGCATGCCGGACAGCGAAGTGGATGTTTTGTATGGCATCGGCGGCGCACCGGAAGGTGTGGTCTCTGCAGCAGTGATCCGCGCGCTGGATGGCGATATGCAGGCCCGTCTGCTGCCCCGCCATGAGGTGAAAGGCGACAGCGAAGAGAACCGCCGTATCGGAGAAAACGAGCTGGCACGCTGCGAAGCAATGGGTATCGAGGCCAATAAAGTGCTGGCTCTGGACGAGATGGCGCGTAGCGATAACGTTATCTTCTCGGCGACCGGCATCACCAAAGGCGATCTGCTGGACGGCATCACCCGCAAGGGCAATATGGCCACCACAGAAACACTGCTGATCCGCGGTAAATCACGCACTATTCGCCGCATTCAGTCTATTCACTATCTCGACCGTAAAGACCCGGACGTGCAGACGCACATTCTGTAAAACCGTTTGATCGATAGAGCTTTCCGGCCCTGACGGGCTGGAAATTGTCACCACAAGTACGGAAGATAGAACAGAGAAACAGCACAGGAGAAGATCATGGCGGACTGGGTAACAGGTAAAGTCACAAAGGTACAGTTCTGGACCGATGCGCTATTTAGTCTCACCGTACATGCTCCCGTTCACCCGTTTAAAGCCGGGCAGTTTGCGAAGCTGGGGCTGGATGTTGACGGCGAGCGCGTGCAGCGCGCCTACTCTTACGTTAACGCACCTGATAACCCGGATCTTGAGTTCTATCTGGTCACCGTTCCTGACGGCAAGCTCAGCCCGCGCCTTGCCGCGCTTAAGCCCGGCGACAAGGTGCAAATTGTGAGTGAAGCGGCAGGCTTCTTTGTGCTCGAAGAGATCCCTGATTGTGACACGCTCTGGATGCTGGCAACCGGTACGGCCATCGGCCCTTATCTCTCTATTTTGCAGTACGGCAAAGATCTGGAGCGCTTTAAAAACATCGTGCTGGTTCATGCTGCGCGCTACGCCGCAGACCTGAGCTATTTGCCGCAGATGCAGGCGCTGGAACAGCAGTACGGCGGGAAGTTAAAGATTCAGACGGTGGTCAGCCGCGAAACCGTAGCAGGAACGCTTACCGGTCGTGTGCCGGCGCTTATTGAAAGTGGCGCCCTGGAAGAGGCAGTAGGTTTGCCGTTGAACGCGGAAACCAGCCACGTCATGCTGTGTGGCAACCCACAGATGGTACGGGACACGCAGCAGCTTCTGAAGGATACCCGGCAGATGACGAAACATCTTCGCCGCCGGCCGGGCCATATGACCGCAGAACACTACTGGTGATCAGCGGTATTTCACCTCAACGGTATCTTTACCGTATTTGTTTTCGCTCTGGGTGCCGATAAACGCGCCCAGATCGACAATCATCATCACGAAGATGACCGACGGCAGCAGCCTGCCCACGACCCACGGCAGAATGGATGGAAGCATCGCCCAGTTCCCCGCCACCAGCATCCACGCCAGAATAATCAGAAACGCCCACGCGCCGGAACGACCGCGATCGTGCAGACGTTTCACCACGACGGCGGCCGTTGGCCATAGCAGGCAGACCAGCGCAAATGCCGCCGTTTGCGTGCTTAGCCAGGCGTTATAAGCAACGAAAAAAAGAAGCAGCATGGCGACAACCCACGTCACCATCCAGATCCAGAAATCACGGCGTCCAATACGCCCTTTGAATGAAAACAGCCACTGCTGTATGGTCATGTAAGGTTCCTTATTATCGTATAGCGCGCATTTTACCCTGGAGTTGTGACCTTTTGACAAGCCGACCAGATATCGTTTTAATCATGAGCACTTACGGCCAGGGGCAATGTTGATGAAAAGTTCGGCACGTTCTCTTTACCTGTGTTTAGCGATGCTCAGCGCGGGTTTTCCCCTGCACGCCGCCGAAACCACTGCCCCGACCACAGCGCCGTATCTGCTGGCGGGCGCGCCGTCGTTCGATCAGTCCATTAGCCAGTTTCGTGAAACCTTCAATCAGGCCAACCCAACGCTACCGCTGGATGAATTCCGCGCCATTGATGGCTCCCGCGATACCCCCACACTGACCCGCGCGGCAAGCAAGATTAACGAGAATTTGTATGCCTCCACGGCGCTGGAGCGCGGTACGTTAAAAATCAAAAGTATGCAAATCACCTGGCTGCCGATACAGGGGCCAGAGCAAAAAGCCGCTAAGGTGAAGGCGCTGGAGTACATGAGCGCAGTGCTGCAGGCTTTTACCCCTGCGTTGACGAAAAAACAGAGCCAGCAAAAACTGCAAAAACTCCTTACCGCCGGTAAAAATAAGCGTTACTACGCCGATACCGAAGGCGCGATCCGCTATGTTGTGGCGGACAACGGCGAAAAAGGACTGACCTTCGCTGTTGAACCGATTAAGCTGGCACTATCTGACACCCTCGGCGGGGCGAATTAATGACAAAAAGCAAAGCCTTTCGAGGGAAAATCTCTATACTGATTCACAGACCATGCTGCCCGTCAGGGTGGCCATATTCCTTAATTCGCTTATTTAGCGTGGAGAATTGAAATGCGACATCCTTTAGTGATGGGTAACTGGAAACTGAACGGCAGCCGCCACATGGTAAACGAACTGGTTGCGAACCTGCGTAAAGAGCTGGCTGGCGTGACAGGCTGCGCGGTTGCTATCGCTCCGCCGGATATGTACCTGGATCTGGCTAAACACGCCGCTGACGGCAGCCATATCGTGCTGGGCGCGCAAAACGTTGACGTTAACCTGTCTGGCGCATTCACCGGTGAAACCTCCGCTGAAATGCTGAAAGATATCGGCGCGAAATACATCATCATCGGCCACTCTGAGCGTCGCACCTACCACAAAGAATCCGACGAGTTCATCGCGAAGAAATTCGCTGTGCTGAAAGAGCAGGGTCTGATCCCGGTTCTGTGCATCGGTGAAACCGAAGCAGAAAACGAAGCAGGCAAAACCGAAGAAGTGTGCGCACGTCAGATCGACGCGGTGCTGAAAACCCAGGGCGCGGCAGCGTTCGAAGGCGCGGTCATCGCATACGAGCCAGTTTGGGCGATCGGTACCGGTAAATCTGCAACCCCTGCGCAGGCGCAGGCGGTTCACAAATTCATCCGCGACCACATTGCTAAAGCAGACGCGAAAGTGGCTGAGCAGGTTATCATCCAGTACGGCGGTTCCGTAAACGCAGCAAACGCTGCTGAGCTGTTCACCCAGCCAGACATCGATGGCGCGCTGGTTGGCGGTGCATCCCTGAAAGCTGACGCTTTCGCGGTGATCGTTAAAGCAGCAGAAGCGGCTAAACAGGCGTAATGCTGTTGTGGCGGGTGGCGCTTGCGCTTACCCGCCCTACAAAACCGCTACAAACGGCCTAATACGCTAAACCACACATAATCCAGCGGCAGCAACACCAGATAGGTTGCAATCGCCAGCGCCAGACAGAGCACCATCCCCGCCTTCGCAGGCACCTTCCCTAAGCCCATCGCCACGACAATCGGTGACGCCTGATAGGGCAGCAGCGGTGTGGAATAGCCCAGCACCTGAATCATGATCACCGACAGCAGCGGGAAACCGGTCGCATCCGAAAAACTCTGTGCCAGGGTGGTATACAGCGCCGGAACGCCGTTGGCGGTCATAATGAAGTTGAGGGCTGTGGTAATACCGGTCAGCGCCAGGAAACTGGTGAATGGCCTGTCTGCATCCAGCGGCATAATGCGGAGCAACGCCTCGCCCACCGCCGTTCCAATTCCGGTTTGCGTTACGACGATCGCCAGCCCAAGAATACCTGCAACATAGATACAGGTACGCATATTCACCCCCGCAGAAAACTCTTCTCCGGTGATAAAGCCAACGCGCGGCAACATAACGATGACCGATGCCGCCAGCCCCGTCCACGCGGGCCCCACGCCGTGCCAGCTCTCCGTCACCCACATCCCCAATACCACCGCCAGCAGCCAGGCAAGACGCTTCTCATCCCGCCCCATGGGTTCAGATGGCACCAGTTCCTTCGGTGGTTTAGGGCTACCGGGAAAAAGCCAGCAGATCAGGCCAATCAGAATCAGGCCTTTAAGAATACCCAGCACCGGCGTGTGCAGCAGCAGATACGGGACATAGTTCAGATGGATGCCGTACGAGCCTTCCGCCGCACCGCTCATGACCAGGTTAGGGACGTTAGCAGGCAGGATAGTCGCCGAGAGCTGGAAAGTCCCGAACCCCACCGCCAGCGCCAGACCAAACCAGGCGCGGGAGCCGTCGGGTATACCGGCACGTTTAGCCATCGCGGCGACAATCGGCATCAACAGTGCAATACGTCCCATATTCGACGGCATCACAAACGCCAGCGCATAGCTCAGCAGCACCACGCTCGCCACCATCAATACCCAGGAGTCGGTGAGCTTTGCGGACAGGGCCCGGGCGGCCCTGTCGGCCAGTCCGGTTTTACGGATCGCCACGCCGAGCACAAAACCGCTGAATACCAGCCAGAAAGCCGACGAGGCAAACCCGCCGAAGATCGCCTCAGGAGGAGCGATTTTCGCGGTCATCGCCGCCGTGAAGAACAGCAGCGCGGTGATAAATTCCGGTAGTAGCGACGTCGCCCATAGCACGATGGTAACGCCAACGATCAATGAAGGCAGCAGCAGAGGATACGTTAACCAGAGCGACATACCTGTCTCCTGTAGAATTTTTCAGCAAGTCTACGGCGACAGGCAGGACGAGTAAACGCTATTTATAGTGGGGTCACTTCAGGATATCGCATTGATGATCCTGCAATTCCTCAGCCGACGCGCGGTTCAACATCAGCAGGTTGCGCTCGGTCGCCAGCAAAACAAACGAACCATCCGACTGCTGCGCCATCGCCAGCGCGAAGCGCCCCATATGGTCGCGCGCTTCCGGCAGCTCTTCTGCCAGCATCATAAACGGGCTGCGCTGGACCAGTTCATTCTCTGTTACCCGACGAGCAAGATATTCATGCCCTTCCAGCCCGCCCGGGAGCGGTAGCCACTGGGTAGTGATTTCGCCCTGAGCCGCATTGAGCTTCTCACGCACGTCCGGGCGCAGGCAGGAAATGTGAATATGGAAATGGTTCTGCGAACGGCCTGTCGGGGAATTGATCGTCAGTGAAATCGCACTGTCAGGCACCTCGGATCCACGCTTCAGGGTCATAAAGCTTCGCGACTGCCAGGCCAGCCAGAAAAAGTTCGGCGTATGAGATTCGGTCAAAAGCGGACTTTCGGTACCGTTAATTCGGTAGGTTGGCATCAGCAAATACTGCAGCGGCCCGTTGCGATCTTTAAACACCACATAGCCTGCATCCGTTTTCACCTGCGCACACGGCGCCGGGTTACGGTTCTGGATCTGATTCGGCACACACTGGTCGAGAACGATATGTCGCAACGCATTCGGATTACCCGCTTTCATCCAGTACCCGCCGCCTGCGGCAAGGGCGATGACAATCAGGAGCAATAAGATAATTTTTTTCACAACGCGTTCCCTGTTTTCAATAGAGGCAAAAGAGTAACGCAAAATGATGACCAAATAAAAAACCCGGCGGATTTCTCACGCCGGGTCACCGTGTCATTGGCTAAGGGTTAGCGCTGGCTGATCTGGTCGAAGGTGCCACCGTTGGAGAAGTGCTCTTTCTGCGCTTTCGTCCAGCCGCCGAACTCGTCATCAATGGTGAAGAGCTTCAGTTTAGGGAAGACGCTTTCGTATTTCTTCGCAACCGCCGGATCCCGTGGACGATAGAAGTTTTTCGCCGCAATTTCCTGGCCTTCTGGCGAGTAGAGATATTTCAGGTACGCTTCCGCCACCGCTTTGGTGTCTTTTTTCTCAACCACTTTGTCGACCACGGAAACAGTCGGCTCGGCAAGAATAGACTCGCTCGGGGTGACAATCTCAAACTTGTCTTTGCCCAGTTCGTTAGTGGCCAGCAGGGCTTCGTTTTCCCATGCGATCAGCACGTCGCCAATCCCGCGCTCTACGAAGGTGTTGGTGGCGCCACGCGCGCCGGAGTCGAGCACCTCAACGTTTTTATACAGCGCTTTCACAAATTCCTGCGCTTTGGCCTGGTCGCCATTGTTGTGATGCAGCGCGTAGCCCCATGCGCCCAGGTAGTTCCAGCGAGCGCCGCCAGAGCTTTTCGGGTTAGGCGTAATGACTGACACGCCTGGTTTAACCAGGTCATTCCAGTCATGGATCTGTTTCGGGTTGCCTTTACGTACCAGGAAAACAATGGTCGAGGTGTATGGCGCGGAGTTATCCGGCAGACGTTTGATCCAGTTTTTGTCGATGCGGCCACGCTCGGCGATAGCGTCAACATCGTAGGCCAACGCCAGGGTCACCACGTCGGCTTCAATACCGTTGATGACGGAGGTCGCCTGCTTACCAGAACCACCGTGAGACTGGCGAACCACAACATTGTCGCCGGTTTCCTGCTTCCAGTGTGCCGCAAACGCTTTGTTGTATTGCTCATACAGTTCACGCGTCGGGTCGTATGACACGTTCAGTAACTGGATGTCCTTAGCCAGAACGCTGGTCGATGCCAGCAATAATGTAAAACCCACGCCCCATTTATTCATCGCCCAGCTCTCTTGTGTAGTGTTTTGATGAATGCAGCGTGCCAGAAAGCGAATCGAGGATTAAAGAATAAAAAAAGATTGGCTATAACTTTGAGGAATAAAAAGGCAAACTCTGCGGACAAAAAAGCCCGGTGGCGCTTCGCTTACCGGGCCTACGAACCGTGCTTTTGTAGGCCGGGTAAGGCGAAGCCGCCACCCGGCACAATACAAACGCCGATCAATACAGTTTTTTCGCGCAGTCCAGCCAGTCACCTTTGAACGGACGCTTCATGCTTTCAATGGCGTCGATGATGTCATGGTGAACCAGTTTTTCGTTCTGAATACCGACGCAACGACCGCCATGGCCTTGCAGCAGCAGATCGATAGCATACGCACCCATACGGGATGCCAGGATACGGTCGTACGGGCCAGGAGAGCCACCGCGCTGGATGTGACCCAGAACGGTCGCACGGGTTTCACGTTTGGTTTCAGCTTCGATGTACTTCGCCAGCTCGTCAACGTCACAGATGTGCTCGGTGATAGCAACGATCGCGTGTTTTTTACCTTTCGCGATGCCCGCTTTGATTTCAGCCACCAGATCTTCACGGCTAAATTCGACTTCCGGCACGACGATAAATTCGCAACCGCCCGCAATGGCTGCCGCCAGAGTCAGGTCGCCACAGTAACGGCCCATCACTTCTACGATAGAGATACGCTGGTGAGAAGACGAGGTGTCACGCAGACGGTCAATCGCTTCAACAACGGTTCCCAGCGCAGTAAAGAAGCCGATAGTGTAGTCAGTACCTTTAATGTCGTTGTCGATAGTACCTGGCAGACCGATGCACGGGAAGCCCATTTCGGTCAGACGTTTTGCACCCATATAGGAACCGTCACCACCGATAACCACCAGGGCATCCAGGCCGCGTTTCTTCATGTTTTCGATAGCCACTTCACGAACGTGTTCATCACGGAATTCCGGGAAGCGCGCAGAACCGAGGAAAGTACCGCCACGGTTGATCATGTCAGACACGCTGTAACGGTCTAGCTGAACCATACGATCTTCATACAGGCCCAGATAACCGTCATAAACGCCAAAAACTTCCAGGCCTTCCGTCAACGCTGCACGGACAACACCACGAATTGCCGCGTTCATGCCCGGCGCATCACCGCCGCTTGTCAACACACCGATTTTCTTAATCATGACTACCTCTGAACTTAGGAATGCAAAATTGAAATCTGTTGCCGGAAGAAATTTATCGGCCAACGAATACTGCAAATAGTATATCAATCCCTTCCAGCTGAATTGATTCAGGTCAGACCAAATGGCGGTAATTTATACACAAAATGCTGGCCTGGCTCACTTTTTTACAACGAATTACGAAAGCCCAACATGTCCGGATACAACCGAGCAGGGATCCTGGTGAATGATGACGTCTGAACCAGGAAAACGCTGCAAAATCGCCTGCTCGACCTGCTCAGCAATAACGTGAGCCTGAACCAGTGGCAGGTTGTCTTCCATTTCAATATGAATCTGAATAAAGCGGGTCGGCCCTGACTGCCGCGTTCGAAGATCGTGTGCACCGCTGACGCCAGGCCAGGAGGTCACGATAGAAAAAATTTCATTGCGTTCCGAGTCCGGGAGGGCGCGGTCAAGCAGTGATTGCACCGCTTCGTACCCCATCCGCAGGGCGCTATATAAAATATAGATACCAATCCCTAACGCAAACAACGCATCGGCCCGATGCCAGCCATACCAGGCCAGACCGAGCGCAATAAGAATTGCCCCATTCATCATAACATCAGATTGATAATGAAGCATATCCGCCCGTACAGCCTGGCTTTGCGTTTTGCGAACGACCCAGCGCTGGAACGTTACCAGAACAAGTGTGCATATAAGTGCAACGATCGTCACAATCACGCCCACGCCGGGATCGTTCATTGGTGTCGGCGAGACGAGATGCTGAATGCCGGTTAAAAACAGGAACAGCGCAGAACCAGAAATGAACATACTTTGCGCCAGCGCGGCCAGCGATTCCGCTTTGCCATGCCCAAACGTGTGCTCTTCATCTGCCGGCTGCAGCGAGTAACGCACCACCAGCAGGTTGGTCAGCGAGGCGGCAATGTCCACCAGCGAGTCCACCAGCGCCGCCAGAATACTGACCGAGCCGGTATACCACCACGCGAAAACCTTGATGACCAGCAAGCACGACGCCATTACCGTCGCGGCCATTGCGGCCCGGCTTACCAGTCTTCCATAGGATTGATTCATAAACGCTCCTGTCATGTCATGCCGCTAGTATAACGGATGCTTGAGGAGTCAAAGGATGAATAAACGGTTAACAAACCTGAATGAAGGGCAAAAAAAACCCCCACATCATGTGGGGGAAGACAGGGATGGTGTCTATGGCAAGGAAAACAGGGTTTACTGGTTACTACGGGTACTGCTATTGCTACTGAAAAACGTCGTTTCTGAGCTTCGCTGCATCCGTGCAACCTCACGCAGCTGGTCCATTCGCTGCTGATGTTTGGTGTTCAAAACCGCTTGCTGCTCGGGCGTTAGCAGGTGGAACATCTGGTTGCGGACCTTCGCCATCTCTACCTGGCGGGCAACCTGTTCCTGTGCCATTTTTTCGGCCTGAGCGCGAACAGCGCTTTCGTCAAAATTTTCTGCGGTGACAAGGCGATGCATTGTCTCCATTTCGCTAACATTAACAGGGGGCTGGTCGTGTCGTGCCCTCTGCATCAGATCTCGCATCTGTTGACGCTGATGTTCGGTTAAACTTATGCCGTCAAACATATGGCTTTGGCTACTGTGCTGCGTTGCGCCCTCTTGCGAGGAACCGTTATCGCTGATGATAGCTACAGCAGCCTGGCTAAACGCACTGAACGCCAGCGTTGAGGCCATGACGGCAGCGGTAACTTTGCGCATCACTTGCTCCCAAAATCTTTCGTGTCGCGATTCAACGAGAGACAGTCTACGATTCAGGCTGCAAACATGCGTCAGGGGGTGTAAAACAACGTAAAGTCATGGATTAGACAGCCTTGATGTCGTAATTTCTGCCTCGGAGGTATTTAAACAATGAATAAAATCCTGTTAGTTGATGATGACCGAGAGCTCACATCCCTTTTAAAGGAGTTGCTCGACATGGAAGGTTTCAACGTCCTGGTTGCCCATGATGGCGAGCAGGCGCTGAGTCTCCTTGACGACAGCATCGATTTACTTTTGCTCGACGTCATGATGCCAAAGAAGAACGGTATCGATACGTTGAAAGAGCTTCGCCAGACACACCAGACTCCCGTTATCATGCTGACCGCGCGCGGCAGCGAACTTGACCGCGTACTCGGCCTTGAGCTGGGCGCGGATGACTATTTACCCAAACCGTTTAATGACCGTGAACTGGTTGCCCGTATTCGCGCTATCCTGCGACGTTCCCACTGGAGCGAGCAGCAGCAAAATACCGACAATAGCTCACCAACCCTTGAAGTCGACTCCCTGAGCCTGAACCCGGGCCGCCAGGAAGCGAGCTTCGACGGCCAGACGCTGGAACTGACCGGTACGGAGTTCACCCTGCTTTATCTGCTGGCGCAGCACCTCGGCCAGGTGGTATCGCGTGAACATTTAAGTCAGGAAGTGCTGGGTAAACGCCTCACCCCGTTTGACCGCGCCATCGACATGCACATCTCGAACCTACGCCGTAAGCTGCCGGAGCGTAAAGACGGTCACCCATGGTTTAAAACCCTGCGTGGTCGTGGTTATCTGATGGTTTCCGCTTCATGATAGGAAGCTTAACCGCCCGCATCTTCGCCATCTTCTGGCTGACGCTGGCACTGGTTTTAATGCTCGTACTGATGTTGCCAAAACTCGACTCACGCCAGATGACGGAGCTTCTCGACAGCGAGCAACGTCAGGGCGTGATGATCGAGCAGCACGTGGAAGCCGAGCTGGCAAACGATCCACCGAACGATCTGATGTGGTGGCGCAGGCTGTTTCGCGCTATCGACAAGTGGGCGCCTCCCGGGCAGCGTCTTTTGCTGGTCACCAGCGAAGGTCGCGTGATTGGGGCCGATCGCAACGAGATGCAGATCATCCGCAACTTTATTGGCCAGGCGGATAACGCCGATCACCCCCAGAAGAAGAAATATGGCCGCGTAGAGATGGTGGGGCCTTTCTCCGTCAGGGACGGGGAGGATAATTATCAACTCTACCTGATTCGTCCGGCGAGCAATTCCCAGTCCGACTTCATCAACCTGCTGTTTGACCGCCCTCTCCTGCTGTTGATTGTCACCATGCTGGTCAGTTCCCCGCTGCTGTTATGGCTGGCGTGGAGCCTGGCAAAACCGGCACGTAAGCTGAAAAATGCCGCCGATGAAGTCGCTCAGGGTAACCTGCGACAACACCCTGAACTGGAAGCCGGACCGCAGGAGTTCCTTGCCGCCGGGACCAGTTTTAACCAGATGGTGAGCGCGCTCGATCGGATGATGACGGCGCAGCAACGCCTGCTGTCGGATATCTCGCACGAGCTGCGCACCCCGCTCACGCGCTTGCAGCTTGGCACCGCGCTGTTGCGTCGCCGCAGCGGTGAGAGCAAGGAGCTGGAGCGTATTGAAACGGAAGCTCACCGCCTGGACAGCATGATCAACGACCTGCTGGTCATGTCGCGTAATCAGCAGAAAAACGCGCTGGTCAGCGAAACGGTGAAAGCCAATCATCTGTGGCATGAAGTGCTGGATAACGCGGCGTTCGAAGCGGAACAGATGGGCAAATCGTTTACCGTCAACTTCCCGCCGGGGCCATGGCCGCTGTACGGTAACCCCAACACGCTGGAAAGCGCGCTGGAGAATATCGTGCGTAACGCCCTGCGCTACTCGCATACGAAGATTGAGGTGGCGTTCTCGGTGGATAAAGACGGGATCACCGTTATTGTCGATGACGACGGTCCTGGCGTGAGCCCGGAAGATCGCGAGCAGATTTTCCGTCCGTTCTACCGCACCGACGAAGCGCGCGACCGCGAGTCTGGCGGGACGGGACTGGGTCTGGCGATTGTTGAAACCGCCATGCAGCAGCACCGCGGCTGGGTGAAAGCCGATGACAGCCCGCTGGGCGGGTTGCGGTTAACGCTGTGGCTGCCGTTGTATAAGCGTTCGTAGACGTATGTGCCGGGTGGCGGCTTCGCCTTACCCGGCCTACTTTCCACGGACACTATTTCCCCCACAATCTCCGTGAATTATCCTCGATTTTGCCGCTTAAACGCCTCTTCTGCATGGTTCTTGTCCAGCTGGTCGACAACCCAGCCGCCGACAGCAGGTGGTGATATTGTTCGTCGTCGAACGGCATATGCCAGGCAATAGCGCAGGCCTCATAGACGGAGACATCGCTCAGGCGCGACGCCAGCTCAAGCGGCGCATCCGCAGATACCTGCCCTGCCAGCACAACGCGATACAGCCAGCCGGTCTTACCGGCATTTTGCAGCTGCTCGGACATATCGCTGATGCCGAAATGGAAGTTGAGCTTGAAGCACGGCGAGCGTGGCTGCGTCACCTGAATCAGGGCATCGCCCCAGCGGTAGATGTCACCAATAAACACGTTCTTTTCGGTCAGCCCTTCGGTGGAAAGGTTCTCGCCAAACGCGGGGGCGACGAAGAGGTCCGCCTGCTCGGGGAACTCAGTTTTCCAGTGCAGATAGTGTTCGCGCGGGTAGTGGCACAGCGCGCGCTCCGGCCCGCCGTGGATTTTCTTTTCGGCCTGCTCGTCACCCGCAAGCCCGAGGTCGGTTAACGTCAGCTCACCGTCGACCTGAATTTTGGCGATGGCGCTCGGGCGGCTGCCGTCGTATTCCCTTACCTTGCCTGTAAATACATTCACCGGATAATGCATCGCTGCTCCTTTCTGCAGATACAAAAAAAGCGAGTCATCAGACTCGCTTCTCACAGGCGTCAATGCAACCTTATTTTTTAGCGGCGAAACGCGCTGCTGCTTCGTCCCAGTTCACTACGTCCCAGAAGGCTTTGATGTAGTCCGGGCGACGGTTCTGGAATTTCAGGTAGTAAGCGTGTTCCCACACGTCCAGACCCAGGATTGGGAAACCGGATGCGCCAGAAATAGCTTCACCCATCAGCGGGGAGTCCTGGTTAGCGGTAGACACCACGGCCAGTTTGTCACCTTTCAGTACCAGCCACGCCCAGCCAGAGCCGAAACGGGTTGCAGCGGCTTTTTCGAATTCCGCTTTGAAGTTATCTACGGAACCGAAGTCGCGCTCGATAGCCGCTTTCAGGTCGCCCTGCAGGGTGGTACCAGTTTTCAGGCCTTTCCAGAACAGGCTGTGGTTAGCGTGACCGCCCGCGTTGTTGCGCAGAACGGTTTTCTTGTCCGCTGGCAGCTGGTCCAGCTTGGTGATCAGCTCTTCAGCAGACAGGTTAGCGAACTCAGGCAGGCTTTCCAGCGCGGCGTTCGCGTTGTTCACATAGGTCTGGTGGTGTTTAGTGTGATGGATTTCCATCGTCTGCTTGTCGAAATGCGGTTCCAGTGCGTCGTAGGCATACGGCAGGGATGGCAGTGTATAACTCATAATCCTCTCCATTATTGTCGGGCGGCACAGCTGTTAATGCCGCGTAAGCAGTTGGTTCATTATAGTTAATTAAATGATATTGAAAATGATTATCAATGCCTTAGTTTTTATAAGGTTATTCATTTTCTGACCAAAGCTAAAATGGTGAATAGGTTCAGGACGTTAATGGACTTCTACTGCCTTATTGCCTGCCGCAATCTCACGCCTGCTGCTCAGCGTAAACGCTGACACCACCGTAATCGCCAGCACGAAACAGCCCAGCATCAGATATGTCTCCTGAAAGCCGATCCTGTCATACATATTTCCGGCAAAGGCAGAAAGGAAAATCGCCGCCGACTGTTTGGTAAACTGGAAGCCAATCAGGTAGATAGTGGCCGACAGACGGGTATCAAACACCCCGGTGATGTATTTGAATGCCCCCACCAGCAGGAACGGCACCTCCAGCGCATGCAGCATCTTCAGGGCAATCACTTCTACAGCGGTGGTGGCAAATGACGAGCCGATAATACGCGTCGCCATAATCACCCCGGCGATCAGCAGCGTGTTTTTCGCGCCGATACGGTTAATGATCCACGGCGAGCAGAACATGATGATGGCATTACAAATTTCCCCCGCCGTCGTCGCAAAGCCAAAAGCACGGGTGCCCTCCTGCGGCGTGGCGAAGAAAGTTTTGAAGAAGGTGGCAAACTGCTGGTCGAAGACGTCATAGACGCAGGCCACGCCAATCACGTACAGAATAAACATCCACATTCTGCGCTGGCGAAACAGGTTAAAGACGGTTCTGGCAGTGATCTGCGGTTGGTTGGCGCCCAGGGCGTTCATCACCTGCGCCGTCTGGTTTGGCTTCGGCTTCGCGACCACCAGCAGCAGCATCAACAACAGCGCCGCCCCCGATCCCATCCAGAAGACATATGACGGATCGATGCCGAACAAGATGCCCCCCGTTGAGGCGCACAGCCCCCAGCCAAGACAGCCGAACATGCGCGCCTTGCCGTATTCAAAGAAGCTGTTGCGGCTCACGCGTTCGATATAGGCCTCAATCGCCCCCGAACCCGCCGAGAAAACGAAGCCGATATACAACCCGCCGCTCAGCGCGCCCAGCCAGATACTGGTTTTCAGCAATGGCGCGAAGACGTACAGGAAGAACGGCGCGAACAGAAACAGCAACACCGAGATTATCCAAAGCAGGTGTTTTTTCAGCCCCAGCTTGTCCGAAATTACCCCCAGCACCGGCTGGAAGGCGATAGCCGACAGCGAGATGCAGGAGAAAACAATCCCGGTATGGGTTTTGTTCAGGCCAATGATGTCCGACAGCCAGATTGGCAGGAACGGAAAGCAGGTGGCCATGATGAAGAAGTAGAGAAAGAAGAACAGCCCGAAAATCCAGAAGTTAGGGTTGTCTTTGTGGGTACAGGTTGTTGTGTTCATTATTTTTATCCTCAACGGAGGGCCGGGTCTCCGGCCCGTCACCCTTACACGCGTTCCACGCCAATCAGAATGGCGGTTTCCGGATCCAGAATCGGCAGCGCAATACCTGCCTGCATCAGCCACTCACCGCTCACCGTTTGCGGCTCGTTCATCCACGCCGGCAGCTTGCGCATGGTGTGCCCACCCTCTCCCGTAATCTGAATATTCGGGTGATCGAGCAGCGTGATACGGTACTGCGCGCTGGCTTCTAACCCCGGCATGCGCAGCGGCATCATCAGGGTGTAATCCGGCATCGCGAGCTGGCTGATCATAAACAGCCCGTACGACTTATCTTCGCTCACTATCCCCTGCGCCAGCGTGGTGGCGTCCGGCATATCCACGCGCCACTGGGTACCGCGGTGGATCACCTCACGCCACTGCTTGTGCAGCGCGGCATAATGGCGATACCCCTCGCGCTCCTTCTCATCAACGGTGAGTGGATCCAGCTCCAGCCCCATATGGCCAAACAGTGCCGTCAGACCTCGGAATTCAATGCTGTGCTGGCGGAAAGTGGCATGGCATTTATGATGACCGATATGCGCGCCCATCACCTCCGGCGGGAAGAAGTAACTCATTCCGCGCTGAATGGTGCTGCGCTCCAGCGCGTCGTTATTGTCGGACGCCCAGAAGCGGTGGCTGCGGGTCAGGACCTCATAATCAATACGCCCGCCGCCAGAAGAGCAGGATTCGAATTCGATGTGCGGGAAGCGTTCGCCCAGCACGTCTAACAGACGATAAAACTGGCGCGTCTGGGCGTCGGCAGCCGCTTTGCCGTTGTGTCCAGGCTGCACCAGCTCGCGGTTCATGTCCCATTTCACGTAGTCGACCGCATGCTCGCCCAGCAGCCAGCTCATGCGCTCGACCAGGTAATCAAAGGCTTCCGGGATGTTGAGGTTGAGCACCAGCTGATGTCGCCCGGTCGCCTGCGCGTAGCCCGGCAGCGCCAGAACCCAGTCAGGATGCGCGCGATACAAATCAGAATCCGGGTTAATCATCTCCGGCTCAACCCAGATGCCAAACTCCATGCCGAGCTGTTTAACGTGATTAATCACTGGCGTCAGGCCGTTCGGGTATTTTTTCTCGTCCAGATACCAGTCACCCAGCGCGGCATGATCGTCGTTGCGGCCTTTGAACCAGCCGTCGTCAATGATAAAGCGCTCCACGCCCAGCGCTGCGGCCTCGTCGGCCATGCGCATGATGTAGTCCGGATCGTGGTTGAAATAAATCCCCTCCCAGGTGTTGAGGTGCACCGGGCGCGGTTTGTTTTTCGGGAAGCGAATGATGTTGTCGCGCAGATAGCGGTGGAACTGCTGGCTCATGCCATTCAGCCCGTGCGCGGAGTAGCTTGCATACAGGCGCGGCGTCCAGAGCGTTTCGCCCTCTTCAATCGCCATTTCACCCGGCAGGTAGAGTGCTTCGGCCTGTATATAACGGCGGCCATCGGTTTTCGCTTCCGCGCGCAGGCGGTGGTTGCCGCTCCAGCCCAAATGCACGCCCCAGACGTCGCCCTGCATTTCGCTGAACGAAGGCGTACCTGAAATCAGCGCCGGGAAGTGTTCGTGGGAGGTTTTGCCCCGGCGGTTTTCAATTACAAAGCTGTCGTGCTCGAGCGTCACGCGGTGTGGCTGAAATTCACGGATCCAGCGTCCATGGAAGGCCAGCACCTCCCGCGCGCGCTCGGCCACCGGCAGCGTGACGGCGAAACGGTCCACCTGCCACGCCTGCGACTTCAGGTTGGTTAAGCCGTGACGCACCGCCAGCACGCCGCTGGCATCCAGTGCCAGTTCGCTGGTCAGACGCAGGCCCGCATACTCATCTTCTGCGGTAATCGTCAGGGTTTGCCCCTGCTGGCGTACGTCTGTGGTGGTGAAGACAGGAGAGCCGTCCAGCCCCTGACGATGGCCCTCAATACCGGGCGACCCAAACAGGCCATGCCCCAGCTCAGCCATCAGCGTGACCGGAGAATCAACATCCAGCCTGCCGTTAGCCACCGGACGTGCGAGCGTAGCCGCATTCTGTGGCGAAAAGTACTGAAGGTGCGGCCCCCAGTAGAGAATTTCGGCGAATGGGTGGGTTTTGATTACCACGTCTACCGTGTTGCTTTCGAGTCGTAAAACGGAATCTTGCATCAGACCTCTCCTGTTATCGGGACGATCTGAGTGTTGATCCGAAACGTTTCGGATACAAACCAAAACGTTTCGGATATGTGATCGGGTTTATAATTTTGCGGTATTTAGGCCGTCTGGCCTGGAGAGAATTCTGGCTGCCAGAGCACCTGAAGCCGTTCAATGTCGTCGCCGTTAATCAGCTGGCGCACCATATCGGCAATCTGTTTCCCGACGCCCTCACGGGTGGACTGGATCACCGCCGCAACGTCGATATCAACAATGCTGTCCTGCGGTAAGCCGTCGTAGACCACCAGTGAGACGGCATTTTCGCCAGTAAGGCGTCCCATCTGCGCCAGCGCCATTGCCGCGCCGTCGCCGTGGGTGTTGCAGTCGGTAATGATGGCCGTGGGGGGCTGCGGCAAAGAGAGCAGCTCTTTCGTGGTGGCATACCCCACGCGGCGCGAAGGGGGCATGGCGCGCAGCCACTCGCTGGACAGCCCGGCTTCCCGTAACGCGTCCAGATAGCCCTGACGACGCTGGGTGATGAATGCCTGATTATTGCTTTCGCCCAGTAGCGCAATGCGCTGATGACCTTTCTCGATCAGCCAGCGAGTGGCGTGATACGTGCCGGCATAGTTGTCGAAATCGAACCACGCATACGGCTGCGGCAGATGGCTGCGTCCGAGCGCCAGGAATGGGAATCCGGCGGCCTGCAGTTGCTCAAGACGCGGATCGTGATCCAGCGTATGCGCCACAATCAGTGCATCCACGCGCCGGCTTTGCACCATGCGCATATAGCTGTGCTTGTCAGCCAGATCGTCATCGGCAATCAACAGCAAGTCTATTTCATGTCGCGCCAGTTCGTGGCTAATTTCGCCGACCATGTCCATAAAAACGCTGTTATTGAGCGGAACAGGATGCACGGGGAAAACGAGCCCAACGGCGTCAATTTTGCCCATCTTCAGGCGGCGGGCAAATGTATTTGGTCGATAGCCACGGCGCTGGGCCTCAGCTTCCACGCGTGCGCGCGTCTCGGCGGAGACATCATCATACCCGTTGAGCGCGCGGCTGACGGTGGTAACAGACAGCCCCAGTTCTTTAGCAATGGCTTTAAGCGACATGATTTTCCGTATCTTCGTTAATTTTGTTCTGCCACCAGCAGCGCGTGCGTATCGGGCTCCAGCGCCTTAAAGATATGCGGCCGATCGGCG
Source organism: Lelliottia nimipressuralis (assembly GCF_004402045.1). Classification (GTDB taxonomy): domain Bacteria; phylum Pseudomonadota; class Gammaproteobacteria; order Enterobacterales; family Enterobacteriaceae; genus Enterobacter; species Enterobacter chinensis. The sequence continues at coordinate 56,771 of NZ_SOMG01000008.1, forward strand.
GGGTAACAAATGTAATCTCCCGGACCAAGCTCTTCCGCGGCGTCGACCAGGCCGACCATCGCCCGCCCCTGCGTCACAATAATGTGTTCAACCGAGCCGGGCGGGTGCGGCTGGGAAATACGGTCGGCCCCTGGTTGAGTCAGCAGCAGATAAATATCACGACGCGCGCCCGGTGGACATGCTGCCAGTAAAATAGCTTCATAATTAGCCTGCCCGGCGACCACTTTCGTCCCTTCACCGCGGCGGATCACCTGCGTGGTCGGGAGCTGCGGCTCAAGCAAGCGAGCGAAAGGAATATCCAGCGCCACGCAAAGCGACCACAGCGTTTCCAGGCTAGGGTTACCGTTGCCGGACTCCAGCTGAGAAAGCGTGGATTTAGCGATCCCGGCACGACGGGCGATTTCCGCCAGTGAAAGTCCGGTTCGCAGGCGTTCTCGCACCAGACTTTTAGCGATCAGGCTGATTGGCTGCGTCATGTAACGGCCTCTTGTTCTATAAATCGAACGAATCGTTCGTCTTGAAAAATACTTTTGTTGCGTTCATTATAATGGATACCCGTTCGATATGGCTAAAATTGTATGAAGCATTATCTCTCCTGCCTGAAAGGCGACACCATAAAAGCAATCATCCTGGTTTGCCTCGCGGTCGGCGTGGTCGGGATGTCCTACGGCTCCCTGGCGATGGCCTACGGTTTTCCGGTCTGGGTACCGTTTGTACTCTCCATCACCGTGCTCGCGGGTGCGTCCGAATTTATGTTTATCGGCATTGTAGCGAGCGGTGGTAACCCGCTGGCGGCAGCGGCGGCAGGGTTGCTGGTCAACGCGCGCCATGTGCCGTTTGGCGTGACGGTGCGAGAACTGGTGGGTAAACGGGGCCTGAGCCTGTTGGGTTGCCACATCATGAACGACGAAAGCGTGGTGTTTGGCCTGTCGCAAAAAACGCCCGAACAGCGCAAGGCGGCGTACTGGTTATGCGGTTTAGGCGTGGCGATTGTCTGGCCGCTGGGGGCCCTGCTGGGCGCCATGGTCGGCAAATTGCTACCGGATCCGGAAACCATTGGCCTGGATGCGGTATTTCCGGCCATATTGCTGGCGTTGGTGGTGCCCGCGTTTAAAAACCGTACCACGCTCATCCGCGCCTGCAGCGGTGCCCTTGTGTCACTGGCCGCCGTGCCGTTTGCCCCGGTGGGATTACCGGTGCTGCTCTCTTTACTGGGTCTCGCTGCGAGGAAAAAATAATGGGAAATATGACGTTTTTTATTCTCGGCATCGCCATTTTGTCTGCGGGAACGTATCTGATGCGTCTTGGCGGGGCGAAACTCGGCAACAGGCTGGCATTGTCGGAACGTTCTCAGGCACTGCTTTCAGATGCGGCAACGGTATTGCTGTTTTCCGTGGCGCTGGCGACCACGTTTTATGAAGGGGAACACTTCGCCGGCATGGCGCGCGTGCTGGGCGTGGCGTTTGCGGTATTTCTGGCCTGGCGAAAAATGCCGTTAATCGTGGTGATCGTGACCGCGGCGGTCATCACCGCGCTGCTGCGTCTGGCAGGGGTTCATTGATAATAAACTTTACCTGCCGAAGAACCTTTCGCCAGGTAAATCGGAACATCTTGACCGTAAGACGCCATTATCAACGGCCCTGGAGAGCCTCATAATTCACGGTCAGCTGCGCTTCCAGGTCCGTCGTGTTACGCGTTTTGAACGCATCATTGTTGGTATAAGTCACAACGGAGAGAGTAACGACCAACTGCTGGCCCACCGCCTCCTGGCCGTTAACCGCAGCGAGGGACATACCCGGCAGCAGCGTAACCTCCGCCGCCCCGGCAGTCAGCTGTTCTGAACCGCGCGGCACAACGGCCAGTTGTACAACGCCACTGTCTACCCGTGCCGCTTTCGCTGTGATTTTCATCGCCCCGTTCTCGCTGAAGCGATACGCTTTATTCCCACGCGCCGGACCGTCCACCCACAGGCGGATCCTGCGCTTGTCCGGGCAGAACACCGACACCTGTATTTCCCGCTCCACCGAGGCGTACCCCTAGTAATGCTTGCCGGCAATGTCCGTACTGACCTCGCGCATCGCCTCCCGACGCAGGCGTCCATAGTCGATATTCTTCACCGATGAAACCACCTGACACCCCTCTTCTGCCATGGCTGAAGATGCATGGCCGATGGCCACGCAGGCCACCAGTAGCGGCAGCAAAAACGTGCGATTCATGACGTTCACTCCCTGTTTGGTTAGAGACATTTTCCGTTTATCTCCTCGTAAAATTTGTTTGGATCCGCTTCCGGAAGAGTGTAGGTCAACACACATCGCCCCTCGTCCAGCTTCGCGTACAGCGTCTGGCTGGCAGAGATATCGTTCAGGAAGATCATACCGTCCTCCGGTGCGGAAGTGAGGTATTCCCCCTTGTCGTTCACGACAGAGACTCCCTTCTGCAGCGGCGTACCGTCGGCGCGCGTAATATTAAGCAGCACGCGGCGCTGGCTCAGCGTGGTGAACTTCCAGTTCGCGAACGCCCCGTGAGATGCTTTCAGCGACGCATGGCCGTTCCTCACGTCCAGGTTGCCCGGCAGGCTCTGGGTATCAATTTCAACCGTGCTTGCACTAAACGGTGCCAAAGCGGGAACGACCGCGCGACCCCATTTGTCCGTCCAGACATTGCCACGCGGCGTGCCGATCTCAACCCCGGCGACCGGTTTGTCCAGTGCTACCACCGCATAGGTATCCGTTATCGTATACGGCGAGAAGGTCACCCCCTCACCATGAGCAACAATGCCTCCGCTCAGTGCCGCCGAGTAGTTGCTGTTGCGCTCATTGTCACCCCCTGCCGCCAGGGCGAGCGTGGTGTAATGTAGATTGCTGCTCAGCGAGCTGTCCCAGTTGGTTACGCTGTCATCGTGATCCTGAGAGACACCCACCGTGTAGGTGTTTTCATCGTTGAACGAGCCCATCGCGCGAGTACCGTAGGAGGCTTTGCCTTCGTTTTCGCGATACCAGCTGTTGGTGGAGACGCCAGAGCGGCCTAGTGGAACCGACAGGTTCACGTAGAACAAGTCCTGGTCGCTTTCGCTCTTGTCGCCGCTGCTGATGTCTGATTCCCAGTTAACGCTGACGCTAACGTAGCGGAACGACTGCGACCATGAGGAAATGACACGACGACTGTTGTATTCGCTATTCCAGGTCTGGTTGTTGTAGTAACTCAGAGAAAAACGCCCCAGCGTCGAGCTCGACCAGTTGATACCGACGTTGGTGTCATATTTGGTGGGCGAGAAATCGTCGTCACCGTACAGCTCCTCCATTTCACGGTACTTCGGCGTGCCATAGCTGCCCCCGAGCGAAACCCCCAGGCCCCACGGCAATGCATAGCCGAGATCTAGCGTGGTTTTATTGCCGTCGGTCTGCGAAAGGTTATCAATCGAGCCGAGGAAGCCCAGGGAAGCGGACAAATTCTGTGCCGGTACGGCATCGATGTTGGCAGAAAAACCGTAGTAGTGGTTATCTGCCATTACCATGCCAGCGAGAAAATTCATGCGGTTGTTGATAGACCAGCCGTCCGACGCGGCGACAATCCACGGCTGTTCGAAGTGAGTCTCCATGTCCTGCGCACGTCCCACGGCCATCGAAAACCCTGGCGCGCGACCCACATGGTTGCTGCGGAAGGTGCTGGCGGCAACCGTGAAGTGACTTTCGCTACCGTCGATTTCCGTTACCGTGACGTTTAAATCCGTATTGAGACTGACGATCGGCACATCGCTTAAGGTGAATGGCCCAGCCGGCACCAGCGTAGATAAAATCAGCTGGCCGCCCTGGCGGATATCAACCCGGGCCTGGGCATTACGGGCGATACTGCTCACTTCAATACCGCTACCGCCGCCCGGCTGGAGCGCGCGATCCGGCATCAGCTGCACGCCGTAAATGCCCGGTATACTGAAGCGGCTGTTGGCAACGTTGATCTGCCCGCCCTGTACCATCACGTCGTAGTCGGTAAAGGTGCGCTGAACATAGGTGTAGAGCGATTCGCTTCTAAACGCCATGCCATTGCCATCGCTGATAAACTGCGCGCTGCGCGCAATCCAGTCACCTGCGTTAAAGCCAAACTCAAAGGAGGACTGGAAGCGATCGGATTTATCATCCTCAAAATCATAATGGGTGCCAAACATGGAGTAGTTCAGCATAGCCGCGCGTCCGCCGCGCACATCAGCCACCTGGCGGCCGCTTTCCGGGTTAATTGCCTCTGGCGGGACAACTACCGAAATTTCTTCAAGATCCGGTGAAGTGCTCACCGTGGCATTTTTCCAGTACTGATGAATTAACGGACAGGCTCCACGTCTGATTTTTTTATATAGCCCGGCGCCCTCCAGAAATTCACTGTCAACACAAGGGATACCTTCTTCATTAAATTTCACGGGCATAATACCGCGTTTTTTACCGTTAATAAGTACGGTAACATTATGATAGCCCGGCATAAATCGCGGTGCAGCAGCATAATATTCAGCAATAGCCGGATCGAGGCCGCTCTCTTTTAACGCATCGGTATCGAATATCGCTCTTGCCAGCTCCATTGAAGGCGCTGAGACTGGCATTATTTCCGCGCGAATACTTAATGCCACTGCGCTCAGACAAAATGCCAGCACACCTATTCTACCAGGAGAAGATATCATGACCACCCCGTCTATTATTATTTTAGTTCTGCAACGTAAGAATCGGCTTTATAGCCAAAACGAGTAGCGGGATACATTTCAATCTTTTTGTCCAGGTCTGATATGTTATTCTCTGGCTTAGCCGTCAGCGTCTGACCGGGCAGAATATAACTCTTATCTAATTTCACCTTTGTTCCGGATGGCAGTAATTTTGCGCTCTGCTCCATGCGGACCACATAAGGCGTATCATTGACTACAGTCAGACTACCGTTTGCGATCTGCCAGCGCAGATCCTTCCATGGCTCCAGGTTCACCCTGAGACCCACCGGGCGAATAATCACGGGCAGATTTTGGCTGAAGACCATTTTAACTTTATTCTGTTCACGCTGCGGAATGGTGGCAAAAATGACGCGTTTTAAATGTTCGGTTTTTAATTTTTCTGCGCTCTCTTTTAAAACAAAGCGCACACGCTGGGTTTTGCCCGCGTCTACACGAACCACCGGCTGGGTGACGATAACGCCGGGTTTTGGATCGTCCGGTAAATCAACAATGCGGGTATACAGCAGCTGGGCGGTATCGTCGGTATTTTTCACATCCATGCTAGCCCCTTGCTCGTCTTCGTTTATTAACAGCAGTGACGTGTCCGGCACCATTCCGGTAGCAAACGTCTGCAAAGACGTAAAAAGACAAGCGCAGAGCAACGCTTTTTTAAAGTGAATCATAATATTAGTCCATTAATACTGCCCCCCTTATTCGGGGAGCAGTGAATTATCAGCAAAGTGATAATTAGAGGTAAACCAGCTCAACGTTGGTTAAACCGTCCAGCGTAACTTCATCAGTAATGCTTAAATCGTTAGTTGGGTTAATAGTGGCTTCCACAGCAACCTTAAAGTTGATTTTGGTTTGTGGTGCAAGCGCTACGCTATTCAGCGTGGTTCCAAAAGAATAAATTTCGCGATTGTCGCTGGCAATTTGCAGATGGTTAATCCCCCTTACGCCCCAGGAGCTACCGTTATCTAAACTCATTATAGGGTAGAGTGAATCGCCAGCATCGTTAGTGTTTGCACCCTGGGCGCGTGGTATGCCCAATGCATAGGCACCAATGTTTTTACCGTTATACGTTCCCAGACCGAAGGAAAATGTTGGTGAACCAGCAAAAGAATTAAAACCGATGTCGTCAGTTGGGGAAGACGCGTCACGAGCATCGGTAAACTTCACCGCAATGCGCGTGCTTTCTTCACAGGTAATGGTGATCGGAACTTCTTTCATGTCCTTCAGTTGCGTCACGCTGGTCGCGTTGAGTGCTGCCACTTTCATTGTGCCGAAGTCAGCGATACCGCCACCGCTTGGGAAGGACGGCGTACAGGAAGACGGGAGAATTTTACCGGTCACTTTAATATCAACGCTTTCAGCGGCTGTGGCAGCGTTAACCGACAGCGCTAATACAGAGAGAAGCATTCCTTTTTTCAGAAGTGTGTTCATTCTATTTCCTTATAAAGGTGAAAAACAAAAAAAGCCAAATGCAGGCATTTGGCAGAGAAGATGTGACATAATAAATATTACCTTTAGCAGAATATCAAACCCAATATTCACGTTCAACGGTAAGAGTTTCTTTTAGGATTTGTGCCCGACCCTTTCATTAATAACCAGGGTTATTGATTTAATTTAAAAATAAATGTTCGCAAATAGAGATGCCAAACCCATTGAAATAACTCAAAAAACATCTTCACCAGACGGGTTAATTAATATTTTTGAGACGTTTATTTAACAGGAGTGACTAAATAGATATGATAATAAAGAAGAGAGAGGCTTTTCGACTGAGTGTAACTCAGGTAGTCAGAAACACCTGTCCCTGCTCCAAAGAGCAAGGGACAGTGGCAACACAGCTTATTTAGTCAGTTCAGCAGTCATGTGTACGCGGTTACCTGAGAACGCCTGGGTAATTTTGTAAGATGATGCGCCAGCTTCCTGAGCCTGAGCCGCGATTTTCGCTTCTGCGCCATCAATGGTAGACGCGGTTGCGGTCACGGTCTGCGCAGCGAAAGAACCGAAAGAAGTAGCCAGAGCGATTACAGCGACAAAAGTTTTGATGCTTTTCATGATTTAAACCCTTTCATTAAGTTGTTTTGGTAAGGCACCGTGCCTTGATGAGATAAATACTAGACCTCATCGTGAACAACTAAAAGCGGAAGGATTTGCTATTATCATTCAAAATTATTGATTAACTATTAATCGCTGTGGGTGGGTATAAATTGTCGCCCTTCCCGGCTTACAGAAACCCACCAGCGTCAGATTGCAGCGCTCTGCCACCTCTACCGCCAGCGTGGTTGCCGCCGACACGGCAAACAGGATCTCTACCCCACACATTGCCGATTTTTGCACCATCTCATAGCTGGCCCGGCTGGACACTAACGCGGCGCCCTGCTGCCACATCTCGCTTTCCTGCGCCCGGCGACCAAGTAGTTTATCCAGCGCCACGTGGCGGCCAACGTCCTCATGTCCCCCGGCGATATCGCCCGACGGCAGCACCCATGCAGCCGCGTGCGTACAGCCGCTCAGCTGGCCGATGGGCTGTACGTCGTTGAGATGCGCAAGCGCATGGTTGAGGTGAGCCAGATTAAAGGTCTGCGTAAACGGCAGGGGTGCAACAGGTTTGCCGATATCGTTGAGCTGCTCAACGCCACACACGCCGCAGCCGGTGCGCCCGGCAAGCGCGCGGCGGCGCTCTTTCAATCCCATAAAGCGGCGGCTGGACAGTTCAATTTGTACTTCAAGGCCGTTGCATGCCCGCACCACGTCCATGCCGTAAATCTCCTGTGGCTGTTCGATGATGCCTTCCGAAAGGGAGAACCCTATTGCGAACAGTTCAAGATCTTTCGGCGAAGCCATCATCACCACATGCGAGATGCCGTTGTAAACGAGCGCAACAGGCACTTCTTCCGCCAGATAATCGGGCGTGGCATGGGTAATGTGGGGCGGTCTGTGTACAGACAGTTCCACAATGCCGGCAGGCAGGGATGACGGATGGGGAGCACGGTTTTGTTTAGACACAGCGGTATTCCTGAACAACCACGGAAGCGAGCCTGCTATTGCAGCACAAACCACAGGCGTTACGCATAGTATGGATCAACTTTTCGACAACCATTCTCCTACTCATTTAGAAGGGGTGCAACCTGACGCCCGCTACACCGCTTTAACATGCAGAGCTATTAATGTGATCGATATCACACTTTATAATCAACATGGTGATAATACGTTCACTTTGTATTAACGCCATTAGAACAGCTGTACCGACATTGTGGTATTCTGATGATATCCCTCGTGGAATTGAGGGATTAACGCAAATTTTTTCCTTTGCGGTCATTCTTCAGCCGCGAAGTCAAAACTACATATGTAAGCAATGTCGAAACAAGGAGTGACCCATGCAGGTCAGCAGAAGGCAGTTCTTTAAGATCTGCGCTGGCGGTATGGCAGGCACCACGGCAGCGGCACTGGGCTTTGCGCCCGGCGTAGCGCTGGCGGAAACGCGGCAGTATAAACTGCTGCGCACCCGTGAAACCCGTAATACCTGTACGTACTGCTCTGTCGGTTGCGGGCTGTTGATGTATAGCCTCGGCGACGGTGCTAAAAACGCCAAAGCGTCTATTTTCCATATCGAAGGCGACCCGGATCATCCGGTCAACCGCGGCGCATTGTGCCCGAAAGGGGCCGGTCTGGTGGACTTTATCCACTCCGAAAGCCGCCTCAAATTCCCTGAATATCGCGCGCCTGGCTCCGACAAATGGCAGCAAATCAGCTGGGAAGAGGCGTTTGACCGCATCGCAAAACATATTAAAGAAGACCGCGATGCCAACTTTGTTGAGAAGAACGCCGACGGCGTCACGGTCAACCGCTGGCTCTCCACCGGGATGCTGTGTGCCTCTGCTTCCAGCAACGAAACCGGTTATTTAACTCAGAAATTCACGCGCGCACTCGGTATGCTCGCGGTCGACAACCAGGCGCGTGTCTGACACGGACCAACGGTAGCAAGTCTTGCTCCAACATTTGGTCGCGGTGCGATGACCAACCACTGGGTCGACATCAAGAACGCCAACCTCATTGTGGTGATGGGCGGTAACGCCGCTGAAGCGCACCCTGTCGGGTTCCGCTGGGCGATGGAAGCCAAAATCCACAACGGTGCGAAACTGATTGTGATCGATCCCCGCTTTACGCGTACTGCGTCAGTGGCGGATTTCTACACCCCTATTCGTTCAGGTACTGACATCACTTTCCTGTCAGGCGTATTGCTGTACCTGATGACCAACGAAAAATATAACCGCGAATACACCGAAGCCTATACCAACGCCAGCCTGATCGTGCGTGAGGATTACCACTTCGAAGATGGCCTGTTCAGCGGTTACGACGCCGAAAAACGCAAATACGACAAAACCAGTTGGAACTACGAGCTGGATGAGAAAGGCTTTGCGAAGCGCGATACCACCCTGCAACACCCGCGCTGCGTGTGGAACCTGCTGAAAGAGCACGTTTCCCGCTACACGCCGGAGGTTGTTGAGAACATCTGCGGTACGCCGAAGGCGGACTTCCTGAAAGTCTGCGAGCTTATCGCCGAAACCAGCGCGAAAGATAAAACCGCGTCGTTCCTGTATGCCCTCGGCTGGACGCAACACTCCATCGGCGCGCAGAACATCCGTACCATGGCGATGGTTCAGCTGCTGCTCGGCAACATGGGGATGGCAGGCGGCGGCGTGAACGCCCTGCGCGGCCACTCCAACATTCAGGGTCTTACCGACCTCGGCCTTCTGTCTCAAAGTCTGCCGGGTTACATGAACCTGCCGAGCGAGAAACAGACCGACCTGCAAACCTACCTGACGGCCAGCACGCCTAAGCCGCTGCTTGAAGGCCAGGTAAACTACTGGGGCAACTATCCGAAGTTCTTCGTCTCGATGATGAAAGCCTTCTTCGGTGACAAAGCGACAGCGGAAAACAGCTGGGGCTTTGACTGGCTGCCGAAGTGGGACAAAGGTTACGACGTTCTGCAGTATTTCGAGATGATGCATCAGGGCAAAGTGAACGGCTATCTGTGCCAGGGCTTTAACCCGGTTGCCTCGTTCCCGAACAAGAACAAGGTTGTTGAGTCTCTGTCGAAACTGAAGTTCCTGGTAACGATTGACCCGCTCAATACCGAGACCTCGACCTTCTGGCAGAACCACGGTGAATCGAACGACGTTGATCCATCGAAGATTCAGACCGAAGTGTTCCGTCTGCCATCAACCTGCTTTGCGGAAGAGAACGGTTCTATCGTTAACTCCGGACGCTGGCTGCAGTGGCACTGGAAAGGCGCGGACGCCCCGGGTATCGCCATGAACGACGGCGAAATCCTGGCCGGTATCTTCTTACGCCTGCGTAAGATGTACGCGGCTGAAGGCGGCGCAAACCCGGAACCGGTTCTGAACATGACCTGGAACTACGCGACGCCGGAAAACCCAGCGCCAGAAGAAGTGGCGATGGAGAGCAACGGTAAGGCGCTGGCGGATGTTATCGACCCGGCTACCGGTGCGGTTCTGGCGAAGAAAGGCGATCAGCTCAGCACCTTCGCGCACCTGCGTGACGACGGTACCACCTCCAGCGGCTGTTGGATCTTTGCCGGTAGCTGGACGCCGAAAGGCAACCAGATGGCCAACCGCGATAACGCCGACCCGTCGGGTCTCGGCAATACGCTGGGTTGGGCATGGGCGTGGCCGCTCAACCGCCGCATTCTCTATAACCGCGCTTCCGCTGACCCGCAGGGCAACCCGTGGGATCCGAAGCGTCAGTTGCTGAAATGGGACGGCGCAAAATGGGGCGGTGTGGATATTCCAGACTACAGCACTGCCGCACCTGGCAGCGATGTCGGGCCGTTTATCATGCAGCCTGAAGGGATGGGACGCCTGTTTGCCATCGATAAGATGGCGGAAGGGCCGTTCCCGGAACACTACGAGCCGTTTGAGACGCCGCTGGGGACTAACCCGCTGCACCCGAACGTGGTCTCTAACCCGGCAGCCCGTATCTTCAAGGGCGATTTCGAAGCGCTGGGTAAAAAGGACAAGTTCCCGTACGTGGGCACCACTTACCGTCTGACCGAGCACTTCCACTACTGGACCAAGCACGCGCTGCTTAACGCCATCGCGCAGCCGGAACAGTTTGTGGAGATCGGCGAGAAGCTGGCGAACAAGCTCGGCATCGCCCATGGCGACACCGTGAAGGTCTCCTCTAACCGCGGCTATATTAAAGCCAAGGCGGTCGTGACCAAGCGTATTCGCACGCTGAACGTTCACGGTCAGGAGGTGGATACCATCGGCATCCCGATTCACTGGGGTTACGAAGGTGTGGCGAAGAAAGGGTTCATTGCGAATACCCTGACGCCGTTCGTCGGTGATGCGAACACGCAGACGCCGGAGTTTAAGGCCTTCCTCGTGAACGTGGAAAAGGTGTAACGGAGACGACTTATGGCTTATCAATCTCAAGACATTATCCGTCGTTCCGCGACAAATAGTTTCACGCCCGCGCCTCAGGCGCGGGACCACCAGCAGGAAGTGGCGAAGCTTATCGACGTAACCACCTGTATTGGCTGTAAAGCCTGTCAGGTGGCCTGTTCAGAGTGGAACGATCTCCGTGACGAAGTGGGTCACAACGTCGGTGTGTACGACAACCCGGCGGACCTGACCGCAAAGTCCTGGACGGTGATGCGTTTCTCCGAAGTGGAGCAGAACGACAAACTGGAATGGCTTATCCGCAAAGACGGCTGTATGCACTGTGCGGATCCGGGCTGCCTGAAGGCGTGTCCGTCAGAAGGGGCTATCATTCAGTATGCCAACGGTATCGTCGACTTCCAGTCCGAGCAGTGCATTGGCTGCGGCTACTGCATCGCGGGCTGCCCGTTCGACGTACCGCGCCTGAACCCGGAAGACAACCGCGTCTACAAATGCACGCTGTGCGTTGACCGCGTCACCGTCGGCCAGGAGCCAGCGTGCGTGAAGACCTGCCCAACCGGCGCTATCCACTTTGGCTCCAAAGAGGATATGAAAACGCTGGCGGCAGAACGCGTGGGCGAGCTGAAAACCCGTGGTTACGACAACGCGGGCCTGTACGATCCGGCCGGGGTTGGCGGTACGCACGTGATGTACGTGCTGCACCACGCCGACAAGCCAAACCTGTACCACGGCCTGCCGGAAAACCCGGAAATCAGTGCCACCGTGAAATTCTGGAAAGGCATCTGGAAACCGCTGGCAGCGGTCGGTTTTGCTGCCACCTTCGCAGCGAGCATCTTCCACTACGTCGGCGTCGGTCCGAACCGCGCGGAAGAGGAAGACGACAACCTGCATGAAGAGAAAGACGAGGTGCGCAAATGAGAAAACGTGACACCATCGTGCGCTACACCGCGCCGGAACGTATCAACCATTGGGTCACCGCCTTCTGCTTCATGCTGGCGGCGATAAGCGGGCTGGGGTTCTTCTTCCCCTCCTTCAACTGGCTGATGCAGATCATGGGGACACCACAGCTGGCGCGTATCCTGCACCCGTTTGTTGGCGTCATCATGTTCGCGTCGTTCATCATCATGTTTTTCCGCTACTGGCACCATAACCTAATCAATCGGGATGATATCTTTTGGGCGAAGAATATTCGTAAGATCGTCGTCAACGAGGAAGTAGGTGACACCGGGCGTTATAACTTCGGCCAGAAATGCGTATTCTGGGCGGCGATTATCTTCCTGGTCCTGTTGCTGGTGAGCGGCGTGATCATCTGGCGTCCGTACTTTGCGCCTGCTTTCTCAATCCCGGTGATCCGATTCGCGCTGATGCTGCATTCATTTGCCGCAGTGGCGTTAATTGTGGTTATCATGGTGCATATTTACGCCGCCCTCTGGGTGAAAGGCACCATTACCGCGATGGTGGAAGGATGGGTAACCAGCACGTGGGCGAAGAAACATCACCCGCGCTGGTACCGTGAGGTCCGCCAGAAACAGGAAAAGTCATCTGAATGAGTATTCGCATAATCCCGCAAGATGAGCTGGGGTCGAGCGAGAAACGCACGGCGGATTATATTCCGCCGTTGTTATTCCCCAGACTCAAGAACCTCTACAACCGCCGCGCAGAGCGTCTGCGCGAGCTGGCAGAGAACAACCCGCTGGGCGATTTTCTGCGTTTTGCCGCGTTGGTCGCCCACGCGCAGGAAGTGGTGCTGTACGACCACCCGCTGCAAATGGATCTGACCGCGCGCATCAAAGAAGCCAATGCGCAGGGCAAGCCGCCGCTGGATATTCACGTCCTGCCGCGCGACAAGCACTGGCACAAGCTGCTGAATTCGCTGATTGCCGAGCTGAAGCCCGAGATGAGCGGCACCGCGCTGGCGGTCATCGAGAATCTGGAAAAAGCGTCCGAGCAGGAGCTGGAAGAGATGGCGAGCGCGCTGTTCGCTTCCGACTTCTCGCTGGTCAGCAGCGACAAAGCACCGTTTATCTGGGCTGCGCTGTCGCTTTACTGGGCGCAAATGGCCAGCCTAATCCCAGGCAAAGCGCGCGCTGAATATGGCGAAGCACGCCAGTTCTGCCCGGTGTGTGGCTCAATGCCGGTCTCCAGCATGGTGCAAATCGGCACCACTCAGGGGCTGCGCTACCTGCACTGCAACCTGTGTGAAACCGAGTGGCACGTGGTGCGCATCAAGTGCAGCAACTGCGAGCAGACCCGCGATCTGAACTACTGGTCGCTGGAAAACGAAGAAGCGGCGGTAAAAGCCGAAAGCTGCGGTGACTGCGGGACCTACCTGAAGATTCTCTACCAGGAAAAAGACCCGAAAGTTGAAGCGGTCGCTGACGATCTCGCTTCACTGATTCTGGACGCGAAAATGGAGCAGGAGGGCTTTGCCCGCAGCTCTATCAACCCGTTCCTGTTCCCGGGTGAAGGGGAGTAATCTTCTGTGACAGTGCCGGGCGACGCAAGCTTGCCCGGCCTACAGTTGATAAGGCAAAACCACCCCGGCGATGCCCTGAAAGTCTTTGGTGTTCCGGGTGATTAACGGGCAATTTCTGCTTTGGGCAGTCGCTAAAATAATGGCATCCGGAAGTTTCATGCCATGCTTCTCGCGAAGCATTACGCTTCTTTCTGCTATCTCTCGGGTTACATCAATTATTTCAAAAGCGCCCAGTACCGCCGCTGTCTTCGCTTCATGACCATGTTTGCGTGCTCCCACCATAACTTCCATCCATGTGATTAGACTGATCGCTCGGTGCGATGCTGCGCTTTCGATCGAATTTGCTGCCTCAACGCGATTATTGAAAAGGTCGATCAGAATGTTGGTATCAAACACCGCCATGTGTTCCATACCTACCACTCCTCACGCAGCTTACGTTCATACTCAAGCCCATCTTCCTGCTGGTTTCCCCACAGACCCAGCGCATCACGGATAACCGATGAGCTTTGCTGATCGAGATACTGCTCAATTGCTTCACGCAGTAATTCGGCACGAGGTTGGTTACGCAGTTGCTTGAGATTATCGAGACGCTGAATAACGTCATCCGACAAATCGATCAGGATCCTGCCCATATTAAGCTCCGCCAGTAAACTCATATATCACCTCAGTATATCATTATTGTCCATTTTTAAGGCAACATACGCTTTCTTTCTGTAGGGTTAAAGTACCCGACAAGAGTTTGCCTGGTCTTTGCGAGTCGCTTTCCAGATTTTTAGTCCTCAACAATTTTCTTATTTTCTTTTGAATCAAACCAGGCTATAAAACTGTACATCCATACAGTTAAGGGGTGTTTTCATGGCACTGGAAAAGGGTATTAAACGGCTGGTTCAAGGATTTATCGCTGCAGGTCGCCCCTCATCGCGTCGCCAGACAATTGAGGTACGACGAGCAGGCTATATTGCCAGCACGGAGCTTGCCGGGGAGACCGAAATGCGCGTTCAGGTGGAGACGCTTGTTCTTGAGGGTCATACCATTCGGGTATTTTCACCTCTCAATGCGCCTGAAATATTGCCTGCTGCCATCTACTACCACGGCGGATGCTTTATCAGCGGCGGCTTTGATACCCATGACAACCAACTCCGTCAGTTAGCCTGCTACGGCAATTGCCGGGTGGTTGCGATTCAGTACAGGTTGGCACCGGAACATACCTTTCCCACCGCACATGACGATGCTGAAAGAGGTGCGGATCTGGTCTGGCAATATGCAGACAAATTAGGCGTGGATAAAAAGCGGATCACGCTTTGTGGAGACAGCGCAGGAGGGCATCTGGCGCTGGTAACGGCGCTGCGGCTTAAGGTTAAAGGACTGTGGCAACCTGTGCAGCTTATTCTTATCTACCCCATGCTCGACGCCACGGCCAGTTTTGAAAGCTATACCCTCAACGGCATGGATTACGTAATTACTCGCGATACTCTGCTGAGCGGCTATGAAATATATCTGGCTGGAGCCGACCGTCTGCATCCTGAAGTTAGCCCGCTGTGGCGAGAAGACTTCAGCGGCCTGCCGGCTGTCCATATTGTAACCGCGGAGTACGATCCGTTATGCGATGAGGGGGAGGCGCTGTTTCAACGCCTCACGGAGCAAGGGGTAACGTGTACCGCTCAACGGTGGCTGGGGGTAATACATGGCTTTTTCCAGCTTGGTGGAATTAGCCAGTCAGCGCGAGACGTTATGCGGGACATCGCCTGGCGGATAAGCTCCGCCCGACGATAGCGCGGAAGAGATTACTCCTCCTCGTTCCCACCCTCTTCATACGCGCCAAAGGGCTTCGCCGGAAGAACGATATAGGTGCCTTCAAACACCGCGCCCGGGGTTTTATCGCCAAACAGTTCAACCTGCATCTGGACGCGGGCTTTGCGGCCGCGTGCCAGACGGTCAAGATCGCCGCCCAGTGAACCCAGATCGGCCACGGCGCTCGGCTTGCCGCTTATCGGTGCGCTATACCGGATGTGAGCGTCGGCAAGAATGATCGTGCCACCCAGATGGCGCTCGCGCAGCATCAGCCAGATCAGCCCCCAGCCGGTGAGCGTCGCCAGTGAGAACAGACTGCCGGCAAACAGCGTGTGGTGCGGGTTCTGATTGCCGGTTTCCGGCATGGTAGTAATAAATTTTTGTCCGGTGTACTGCTGAATACGCACGCCCATTTTTTCGCTGAGCGGAATGTGCTGATACCAGGCTTGCTGCAGCTGTCCGCACCAGTCAGCGCGATGGAGAATATCATCCAGCGTAGCGATGGGTTTGATCATCAAAAAATGACGAATCGGAGTGGTTTGCGGGGTCGTGATTTCCCCCTGATTAACAAAACCGAGCTTGGCGAAGAACTCAACGGCATCTTCGCGGGCGCTACAGGTGACGCGCTTAACGCCTTCCTGACGGGCGACGGATTCCAGGGTCATCGCCATTAGCGTCCCCAGACCTTTGTCCTGGACGGAGGGGTGAACCGCCATAAAGCGAATAGAGGCTTCGTTATCGGCGTTGATATACAAACGCCCGACGGCGACGAGGTTGCCCTCTTCGTCCATCACCATCTGATGGTGGGCCATCGCGTCCCAGGCGTCGCGTTCAGACCCTTTTGGCTGATGTAATGGCTTGCGTAGCATTTCCCAGCGGAACTGGTAATAGGCTTCTAACTCTTCTTCCGTTTGCGGTACTCGAAGGTGATACATAGCTGTACTCTCTCTTGTTACCCGCGGCCACGCCGCCAGTTGGCTCATACCTGGAGCCAGAATGTGACGGGGCCATCGTTCACCAGCGACACCTGCATATCTGCAGCGAATCGTCCGGTTTGCGTATTCATTTCCTGCTGGCGACAACGCTCAACAAAGTATTCATAAAGTGCTTCTGCACGATCCGGCGCGGCGCCTTTAGAGAAACTCGGGCGCATGCCGCGCTCGGTATCCGCAGCCAGCGTAAACTGGGAAACCACCAGCACGCTGCCGCCCGCCTGCTGGACGTTCATGTTCATTTTACCTTCCGCATCGCTGAAAATACGGTAGCCCAGCACGCGCTCACACAAGCGGTTGGCTTTTTGTTCGTCATCATCCTTTTCGACACCTAACAACACCAAAAGTCCTGGGCCAATTTCACCCGTCACCTCTCCCTCCACGGTGACGCTGGCACGGGTTACGCGCTGTATCAATGCAATCATGGTTGGTCTGCTTCTTGTTGTTTTTCAGCTGCTGCTGCTTTTTTAAGTTCGCGGTATACCCCGAGAGTGACAGTTATTTCGGCACCAAGCAAGACGATACACCAGGTCCAGTAGACCCAGACAAACAAAATGGGGATCACCGCCAGCACGCCGTAAATCAGCTGATAGGACGGAAACATGGTGATGTAGAGGGCAAACCCTTTTTTTCCCAGCTCAAAGAGCAACGCCGCCACCAGCGCCCCCACAACCGCATCGCGGTTAGGCACGCGCGTGGTAGGCACGACGCTATAGAGCAGCCAGAACGAAAGCCACGACAGGATCAACGGAAAGATGCGAAGCACATTATCAATAACGCCGTTTAAATCACTCGCCCAGCGCAGGGAAAGCAAATAAGAACTGATAGCCAGGCTCGCCCCGGCCAGCAATGGCCCCAGCGTGAGAATCATCCAGTACACGGCAAAGGAATACACCTTTGGCCGTGCCTTTTTACTCCGCCAGATAGTGTTCAGTGCGTTATCAATGGCGTACATCAACAACAGCGCAGTGACGATAAGACCGCATGCCCCCACTGCCGTCATCTTGCTGGAGTTGGCAACAAACTGCTCAATGTAGTTCTGGATGACATCTCCGGTTGCAGGGATGAAATTCGCGAAGACAAAATGGCGAAGCTGCAGGCTAACGTCCGCAAACATCGGAAAAGCGGAAAACAGGGCAAAGATAACGGCCACCAGCGGCACTAATGAGAGCAATGACACGTAGGCGAGATTACCCGCCAGCGTGGTCATGTTGTCCTCATCAATGCGGTGCCAGAGCAGTTTCAGCCAGGCCCTCAGCGGGCGAGTATGGTGCGTGGCTTTTTGATGAACGTTTTTTAGCATAACTGCTTCGCAAAGTAGTTTGGTATCGTCTCTTTTCCGGTCACCAGAATTGACGTGATACCCAACTGATTAGCTCCCTCTATATTATCGGCATTGTCGTCGAAAAAGACCGCATCGGCCGCGGTAAAACCTTCTGCCTGGAGAACAGCCTGATAGATTCGGGCTTCAGGTTTACGCATGCCCATCTCCTGCGAGAGATAGATCTTATCTGCCGCGGCCTTAACTTCAGGGTATTCCTCAGGCCAGAACGTCGTGTGCAGACGGTTGGTATTCGACAGTACGACCACCCGATGTCCCTGCTCGCGAAGTTTATGCATGATGTCGATCACGTCCGGTCGTATGGCGACAAATACCGCCTGCCAGCCGTGTGAAAACTGCTCGTAGCTTAACGGTAGATCCATCTCCTGACAGAAACGTTCAGCGAATTCTTCATCGCTGATCTCGCCGCGCTCATGCTGATGGAAGGTCTCGCCCATCGCGAAACTCTGCTTTAATGTCGCCAGCGGGACACGGCTAAAATCGCTCCATGCGCCCAGCACCCGATTAAAATCGATATCGACGATTACGTTTCCTAAATCAAAGATATAAAGCATGTTTATCTCCTGCTCGCCGTGGAGAAGTAACTGTAGCGGGAATAAAGAGATTTGACTATGCGCGCGGTCGAAGGTGTGCGATCGATTTTTACGGCGTGTTTTTACGACAGTAGAGCGAGGGGACGTTTGATGCAGCAAAAAGCCAGGCTCCCCGATACTCATCAATCATCAGGCTCAGCTCTCTTCCCGGCGTGCGATAAAAGCCCGGCAGCGTGACGTTGATATCAGCCTCATCCGCCGCATCCGCAAAGGTTTTAACAATACGATCGTTATTTAATACTCGCGCGTTCTGATGATAGCTGTAATGGAAATATATGGTACGGTTTACTTCTGAAACCGTATGACCAAATAATTTACCGTTAATGATCGCGGTCCCTTCCCGATGCTGCATTCGCCAGGAAACCGTACCAACAAATCGGTTTTTGCCAATCGTCCATTCCACATCTCCCGTACAACGTATCGGCGTACTCGACAAATGCGAATACGCTAGCCAGCCGCTGGTAACAACAGCCCCCAGAAACGCTACCAGCAAAATAATACGGTTCCGGAACGTCATCATTGTTCATGCGCCCAAAAATAGTGTGTGGTACAAAACGCTGCCGTGTCCCGTCGCGCATCGTTATTACAGACAAACGCCGCGATCCGCTCCGTTTTACTATAACCGGTGAGAAAAACGTATCGTTTTTCGGCACACAGGTTGGGGTAATTGTTTAACAAGCGCAAGTAATGGTCCTGCATATGCTCGTTAGGTGCATAAAAAAGTTGGCAGGCGCCGATTCGGGTACCCGTTGAAAGTGGAATATAGTTGTTAAACGGCATGGCCAGGCGATTTTTATATAACAGTGCCCCGTTGATAAGCCCGATCAGCAAAAGCGCAGTGGTGGTTATTATCAGCCAGGCTGGCCTCTGCATCGTAGCACCACCGACTACAGCTGTGTTTTTATGGACGATTACCTGCTCAGCGGTTGGGATAAATACCTCAACTTCTGTTGTTTCGGAAAGCATCAGCCCGCGTCGCGAAATCGTTTTTACCGTCTCGCGCGGTAATCCCACCTCAGCCAAAGCATTGCGTAATGTCAAAATGGCCTGATAAAAGGTATTCGGAGTGGTAACGTCATTGCGCTCCCCCCATCCCACCACCATTAGCTGATTTTGCGAAATAATTTCGCCAGGATGCGTAACGAGATACAGAAAACAGAGATTGGCAGGAAGCTGCAATTGTATCGTGCGCCCGGTAATATTATTCACCAGGGTTTTGTTTTCTGAGTCATACTCGACCAGTTTGTTAATGAGATACAATTTTCCTTTCCTCTGCAATAACAATATTTAACTCTCTACATCCAAAAGGCACACGCATATTTAACAACAGTATAGGCCAGAGAGGATTAGGCCGCGACACCATCTTATCTAAGATTAAAAACAAAGCATTATTTTTCAACTTTTTACAGGGCACTTTTCTTAGGTTTACCTCATCTAAAGCGACATAATGAGATTTCATTACACTTCACCAGGCCAAATACTTATATTGAGTCACCACAAGGGAATAGACTGACGTTACGGCAGATTGAGGAAGCGAATTTTTAGCTATTAGTGCTATTCATGAAATTTTCTTACGGGGGTTTTTTCTGAAGAATAGTCTTAGATGATTGAGGAATATTCCTGGAGTACTTCGGCCAACTGATGTTTTTCGCTATGGTTACGGTCTTTCAAAATAGATGCCACCAGGAATTTATTTCCCCTGGCCTATTTTTCACAAATGAGACAAGACCGCCGTATATGTTTCAACATTGACACATTTGAATGGCAGTGAAATATTGACAATGAAAGTAAGACAGGAGTGGACTGGATGATAACATCGTCGCAAAAAGTTGTCCGCTGTATAAGCTGTGAATTGTCCTGTCAGTTATTTCCAGATAACGCAGTACGATCACAATACTGTGACAACGCCTCGTTCGCCGTTTGGCCGGCTGGTAATCATTTTTTAGAGATTGCAGTAGAAGATAAAATATTGCGAAGAAACAAGAATCACTTATCTCGAGGTTTTATTTTTGTAGACTTTTCGATGTACAACCTTCGCATACTTGCAAATCCACAATGGATTGAACGCCTGGCGATAACTAACATGAATATCGTTATTATCACCGACCGTAAACTGGAGGCGCTGGCTAATTACTTATTCACTCATCGCAGTGAAATAAAGGGAGTTATTTATTCGGGCGATAATGACGTTATATTACAGGAAAAAATAAGTCATATTTTTTCCGGGAGACGTGTAAATAGCAGACGAGGAAATATCTTGAATGCTGTCGAATTCATGTTGCTTAACCGATTTATGTCAGGAGTGTGCCTTCAGGAGATTATAAAAACAAACAGTATTGATGTAAAAAAAATTTATGTTCATAAAGTACGATTAGAGAGGAAGTTAGGTACCCGCATTCATAAAATTCTCGTTTCTATTTTGTAATTTCAACTAATTAACATACCCACATTTAATGGTGTGGAGGATGTTTTACGCCTGAAAGAAAGGGGCAGCTATGCCATATTTAATGAAACACTCACCTGTCGCTGTTGCGATTTCTCTGGCGTTATCGTCAGCGTTATTCACCGTCAATGCTGCGGTAATAGATTTTGCTAATTTACCCACCTCCGGAGCGGTCACGGATCTGCCTGCAGAAATACAGGCGCTAATACCTGCAACGGCAAATGCGAACTTTAGCAAAAATACCACCGATCCTAACTATGTCTATCAGTATAGCCCAGGTAATATCCCGATCTACGGAGATGGTATTACTCTCGAAGGGCCAGGGGCGGAAGCCTTTGAGCATTCAGTTACCGTTATTCAGAACGCCACGTCCGGCAGTCCGGGGGTGATTTTTGGTGACGATCTGACTATTCGCACCCAGTCAAAAGTGGCGGCCAATAATGGCAGAGATGTCGACGGCATTCGTACGCATGGTATGAATACGCCGGACAACCCGGTGTTTATTATTACCGGCGATCGCACCCATATTTACGTTAATGGCCAAAGCGGTGACGGTATAAATGCCGGATATAGCTCCTTCAGCCAGGGCTCTCTCGGCTCCGCCAATATTTATGTGGGTGACGATCTCTATATCGAAACTACCGGCAGCACCGGCCGCGGGATTAGCGCTTATGCTTTGAATGACGCGTCGAAGGCCAAAAATAACGTTATCGTCGGCGATCGTGCACATATTGTTACGCGTGGTACCTACGCCGAGGGGATCCGCACCAACCAGAGCGGCTCATATGTCCGTCTGGGGGATGAGGCAACCATTGAAACGTACGGCGCATCGGCCTACGGCCTGTATGCAGGTTCTGCGTCAAAAATTGAGCTGGGAAAAAACGCAACCATTATTACTGACCAGAATAGCGCCTCCGGCATCTATTCAACCGGCTCATCTACCATCAACCTTGATGAGGGTGCCAGCATCACCACCAACGGCGCCAGCGCGCATGGCGTCTATGCCTACACCGGTGCGGTGAACCTTGGCGATAACGTCACTATTGCGGTAAACAGTAGCGAGAAAACCAGCAGTTCCGCACAAGCGCCGCATGGGATGTATGCCTGGTCACGCGGCGTGATAACGATGGAGGGTGGCGCAACCATTACCACCGCTGGCCAGCGCGAAAGCGGCAGTTATGTCATGAACGCTGGCAATGGCGGGATGATTGATGCATCCGCTGGGGGCAAATTCACCCTCAACGGCGATATTCTCTCCGCAGGCGGCATCGCGGCCACCAGCACGCTTCCGGCACAAAACAGCACTATTACGCTGACAATGAGTGACAACTCATTATGGAACGGGGCGTCCTTCATTGAGAGCAATGCCGCAGGCAGCGGTACCATCGCACTTACGATGAATGATGCCGTGTGGAATATGCGCGACAGTTCCACGCTGACCAGCCTGACGCTGAATGCGGGCGGCACGATTAATTTCCAGCATCCTGAAGATGAAGCATGGCAAACCCTGACCATCAACGATGATTACATCGGCAACGGCGGCAAGCTGGTTTTCAATACCGTGCTGTTTGACGATACCTCTGAAACGGACAAGCTGATCGTCGAAGGGAATACTTCCGGTCATACCGGGGTGGAAGTGAACAACATTGGCGGTACCGGCGCACAAACCGTAGAAGGGATTGAGATTGTCAGCGTTGGCGGTAACTCTGATGGGACGTTTGAGAAGGCCAGCCGTATCGTGGCAGGGGGTTATGACTATAACGTTGTGCAAAAAGGGAAAAACTGGTTCCTGACCAGCCTGGTTGAACCCGTTGACCCACCGGAAGACCCGGTAGACCCACCAGTCGACCCTGTTGACCCGCCAGTTGACCCGGTAGATCCACCTGTCGACCCTGTTGACCCACCGGTTGACCCGGTCATTCCGCCGGTCGACCCCGTAGACCCACCGGTTGACCCGGTTGTTCCGCCGCAGGAACCGGTACCGCCCGTTGCACCACCGAAAAGCGAGCACCAGTATCGCCCGGAATTTGGCAGTTATCAGGCGAACAGCTATGCGGCAAATACGCTGTTTATGACCCGCCTGCACGATCGTCTGGGTGAAACACAGTACACCGACATCCTCACGGGTGAGCAAAAGGTGACAAGCCTGTGGATGCGTAACGTCGGCGGCCATACGCGGTTTAAAGACGGCAGTGGCCAGTTAAAAACCACAGCCAATCGCTATGTACTCCAGATGGGAGGAGATGTGGCGCAATGGAGTTCCGACGGACTGGATCGCTGGCATCTTGGCCTGATGGCCGGCTATGGCAACAGCCAGAGCCGGAGCGTTTCCAGCCTGACCGGATACCACTCGCGTGGCGAAGTTAATGGCTATAGCTTAGGCCTGTATGGAACCTGGTACGCAAACGAAGCGGATAAAAGCGGTACCTACGTTGATAGCTGGATGCTGTATAACTGGTTCGATAACAAGGTGATGGGGCAGGATCAGGCCACTGAGAATTATCGCTCAAGTGGGGTGACCGCCTCTGTCGAAGCGGGATATAGCTTCAAGGTGGGCGAAAGCGAGCGTGACAGCTACTGGCTCCAGCCAAAAGCGCAGGTGGTGTGGATGGACGTGCAGGCTGACGACCATCGCGAACGCAGCGGCACGCGGGTGAAAGACGAAACCCAAGGAAACCTGATGACACGTCTCGGCGTGAAGGCCTACATCAGCGGGCATAACGCGATTGACGACGGTAAATCCCGTACCTTCCAGCCGTTTATTGAGGCGAACTGGATCCACAATACTCAGACCACGCGCATCCGCATGGATGATGTCAGCAACGAGATGCGCGGTACGCGCAATATCGGTGAACTTAAAACGGGTGTTGAGGGACAAATTACGCCGCAACTGAGCGTCTGGGGCAACGTGGCTCAGCAGGTAGGTGATAAAGGCTTCAGCGATACGCAGGGAATGCTGGGGGTGAAATACAGCTTCAAATAACAACAAAAAAGCCGCTGATTTCTCAGCGGCTTTTTTTAATACGAATTAACCGTATTAGTCTTCTTTCGGACCGCGCATCGCACGTTTACGATCGTTTTCGGTCAGGTGACGTTTACGGATACGAATTGACTGTGGAGTCACTTCTACCAGTTCGTCATCATCGATGAATTCCAGAGCCTGCTCCAGAGTCATCTTGATCGGTGGAACCAGAACCGTTGCTTCGTCAGTACCGGACGCACGCATGTTGGTCAGTTTCTTACCGGTCAGGCAGTTTACGGTCAGGTCGTTAGAACGACTGTGAATACCGATGATCTGGCCTTCATACACTTCAGCACCGTGACCCAGGAACAGCTTACCGCGATCCTGCAGACCGAACAGCGCAAACGCAACCGCTTTACCCTGACCGTTGGAGATCAGCACGCCGTTGTTACGCTGGCCCACTTCGCCCGGACGAACGTCGTCGTAGTGGCTGAAGGTGGAGTACAGCAGACCGGTACCGGAGGTCATGGTCATGAACTCTGAACGGAAGCCGATCAGACCACGGCTTGGGATCACGTAGTCGAGACGTACGCGGCCTTTGCCGTCTGGATTCATGTTTTTCAGGTCGCCTTTACGCTCACCCAGTGCCTGCATCACAGAACCCTGGTGCTGCTCTTCAACGTCCAGCGTTACGTTTTCGAATGGCTCTTGTTTACGGCCATCGATCTCGCGGAAGATTACTTTCGGACGGGAAACCGCCATTTCGAAACCTTCACGACGCATGTTCTCAATCAGAACAGACAGGTGCAGCTCACCACGACCAGAAACACGGAATGCGTCTGCATCCGGAGTTTCTTCAACGCGCAGCGCAACGTTGTGCACCAGCTCTTTGTTCAGGCGGTCAAGGATCTGACGAGAGGTAACGAACTTACCTTCTTTACCACAGAACGGAGAGGTGTTGACGTTGAAGAACATGGTTACGGTTGGTTCATCAACGGACAGGGCTGGCAGCGCTTCGACGTTCTGCGGATCGCAGATGGTGTCGGAGATGTTCAGCTCACCCAGACCGGTGATAGCGATGATATCGCCCGCTTCCGCAACGTCACTCTCGATACGCTCAAGGCCCAGGTGAGTCAGCACTTTACCCACTTTGCCGTTACGGGTTTTGCCTTCGCTATCGATGATAGTGACCTGCTGGTTAGGCTTCACTTTACCGCGCTTGATACGACCAATGCCGATTACACCAACATAGTTGTTGTAGTCGAGCTGAGAGATCTGCATCTGCAGGGTACCGTCGAGATCGACGTTTGGCGCAGGAACACGGTCAACAATCGCCTGGTACAGCGGGGTCATGTCTTCGGCCATGTCTTCGTGGTCCAGACCTGCGATACCGTTCAGCGCAGAAGCGTAAACGATAGGGAAGTCCAGCTGCTCGTCAGTCGCGTCGAGGTTAACGAACAGGTCGAATACCTGGTCCACAACCCAGTCAGGACGCGCGCCAGGACGGTCAACTTTGTTAATAACAACGATTGGCTTCAGACCATGGGCAAATGCTTTTTTGGTCACGAAGCGCGTCTGTGGCATTGGGCCATCCATTGCGTCAACGACCAGCAGAACGGAGTCTACCATGGACATTACACGTTCAACTTCACCACCGAAGTCGGCGTGCCCTGGGGTATCAACGATGTTGATACGGTAGTCATTCCATTTAATCGCGGTGTTTTTCGCGAGGATGGTAATCCCACGCTCTTTCTCCAAATCGTTGGAGTCCATCACGCGTTCTTGGGTTTCGGCACGAGCATCAAACGTACCGGATTGCTGCAGCAGCTTATCAACCAGGGTAGTTTTACCATGGTCAACGTGCGCGATGATGGCGATGTTACGCAAATTTTCGATCACAACTTTGCCTCAGGCATTTAGAAATAGCGCGTTATTGTACACGGATTAATCGCACTACAAAACAGGATCACAAACATCCCCCGCAAACAAGTATTGCAGAGATGCTTTGTGATCGCTTTCACGGAGCGGTAAAAGGGCACTTTAACGTAAATTGCACCAATATGGTGCTCAATGTTCACATTGAAGCACTATACTGGTGCAACAAATCCATTGTGGTGCAGCCCTTTTGCACTATGGTGCGCATGATAACGCCTTTTGGGGGTGTTTTAAAAGTTGGCACAGATTTCGCTTTATAAAAAATACATGGCAACAGCCAGTACAAACAGAAATTGAAGACCTCGTTACCACGACGACAATGACCAATCTGGAGAGTTAAGTATGTCCGCTGAACACGTTTTGACGATGCTGAACGAACATGAAGTGAAGTTTGTTGATCTGCGCTTCACCGATACCAAAGGTAAAGAACAGCACGTCACAATCCCTGCTCATCAGGTGAACGCCGAATTCTTTGAAGAAGGCAAAATGTTTGACGGCTCCTCCATTGGTGGCTGGAAAGGCATTAACGAATCTGACATGGTTCTGATGCCAGATGCGACCACTGCGCTCATTGACCCGTTCTTCGAAGAACCAACCCTGATCATCCGTTGCGACATCCTCGAGCCAGGCACCCTGCAGGGCTACGACCGCGACCCACGTTCTATCGCGAAACGCGCTGAAGAGTACCTGCGTTCTACCGGCATTGCAGACACCGTTCTGTTCGGGCCAGAGCCAGAGTTCTTCCTGTTTGACGACATCCGTTTCGGCGCTTCAATTTCTGGTTCCCACGTGGCTATCGATGACATCGAAGGCGCATGGAACTCTTCCACCAAATACGAAGGTGGTAACAAAGGTCACCGTCCTGGCGTGAAAGGCGGTTACTTCCCGGTTCCTCCGGTCGATTCTTCACAGGACATCCGTTCTACCATGTGTCTTATCATGGAAGAGATGGGCCTGGTTGTTGAAGCACATCACCACGAAGTGGCGACTGCTGGCCAGAACGAAATCGCTACCCGCTTCAACACTATGACCAAAAAAGCGGATGAGATTCAGATCTACAAATACGTTGTGCACAACGTTGCGCACCGTTTCGGTAAAACCGCGACCTTCATGCCAAAACCAATGTTTGGCGACAACGGTTCCGGTATGCACTGCCACATGTCTCTGTCCAAGAACGGTACCAACCTGTTCTCTGGCGACAAGTATGCCGGTCTGTCTGAGCAGGCGCTGCACTACATCGGTGGTGTTATCAAACACGCTAAAGCGATCAACGCCCTGGCGAACCCAACCACTAACTCCTACAAGCGTCTGGTCCCGGGCTACGAAGCGCCAGTGATGCTGGCCTACTCTGCACGTAACCGTTCTGCTTCTATCCGTATCCCGGTTGTTGCGTCTCCGAAAGCGCGTCGTATCGAAGTACGCTTCCCGGATCCAGCGGCTAACCCATACCTGTGCTTCGCAGCACTGCTGATGGCGGGTCTGGACGGTATCAAGAACAAGATCCACCCAGGCGAAGCGATGGACAAAAACCTGTATGACCTGCCGCCAGAAGAAGCGAAAGAGATCCCACAGGTTGCTGGCTCTCTGGAAGAAGCCCTGCAGGCGCTGGACGCAGACCGTGAGTTCCTGACTGCCGGTGGCGTGTTCACTGATGAAGCGATTGACGCTTACATCGCTCTGCGTATTGAAGAGAACGACCGTGTGCGTATGACTCCACACCCGGTTGAGTTCGAGCTGTACTACAGCGTTTAATAAAGTTGTTTTACCCGGCGTGACAAGCGCCGGGAGTAGTTGCCGTGGAAACTTTTAGCCCATCTCCGGATGGGCTTTTTTCTCCACCAACAATCTGATCTCACGCGCTTTTTACGCCGAAAACGCTATACTGCACTAAATTAGTGCAAACAACTCCAGGAGACTGCTGAATGGCAACTGGCACGCTGCCCGATGCTGGGCAGATCCTCAATTCTTTGATTAACAGCATATTGCTGGTCGATGACGAGCTGGCCGTTCATTACGCCAACCCGGCGGCGCAGCAATTGCTTGCCCAAAGCGCACGTAAACTGTTCGGCACCCCGCTTCCGGAATTACTGAGCTATTTTTCGCTGAATATTGGCCTGATGCAGGAAAGTTTGCAGGCTGGTCAGGGGTTCACGGATAACGAAGTGACGCTGGTTATCGACGGGCGCTCGCATATCCTGTCGCTGACCGCGCAACGTCTTCCCGAAGGCATGATCCTGCTTGAAATGGCGCCGATGGATAATCAGCGTCGACTGAGTCAGGAGCAGCTTCAGCATGCGCAGCAAATTGCTGCCCGAGACCTGGTGCGTGGTCTGGCGCATGAAATCAAAAATCCGTTGGGTGGGTTACGAGGCGCGGCGCAGCTTCTGACCAAGGCGCTGCCCGACCCTGCGCTTGCGGAGTACACCAACGTCATCATTGAGCAGGCGGACCGACTGCGTAATCTGGTTGACCGTCTTCTCGGGCCGCAGCAGCCGGGAATGCATGTCACAGAAAGCATTCATAAAGTGGCTGAACGGGTGGTGAAGCTCGTCTCGATGGAGCTGCCAGAGAACGTCACGCTGGTACGTGATTACGACCCAAGCCTGCCGGAACTGGCACATGACCCGGATCAAATTGAGCAGGTCCTGTTGAACATTGTGCGCAACGCGCTGCAGGCGCTGGGGCCGGAAGGGGGCGAGATTATTTTACGCACCCGCACCGCCTTCCAGCTCACGTTACACGGCGTGCGCTATCGACTGGCGGCCCGAATCGACGTCGAGGATAACGGGCCCGGTATTCCATCGCATCTGCAGGACACCCTGTTCTATCCGATGGTAAGCGGTCGCGAAGGCGGGACCGGCCTGGGCTTATCCATTGCCCGCAGTTTGATCGATCAACACTCTGGAAAAATTGAATTTACCAGTTGGCCGGGACATACCGAGTTTTCGGTTTTCCTGCCGATTAAAAAATAAAGGTGACGTTTATGCAACGAGGGATAGTCTGGGTAGTCGATGACGATAGCTCCATCCGTTGGGTGCTTGAACGCGCGCTCACAGGGGCAGGATTAAGCTGCACGACGTTTGAGAGCGGCAGCGAAGTGCTCGACGCACTCACCACCAAAACGCCGGACGTTCTGCTTTCGGATATTCGCATGCCGGGCATGGACGGGCTTGCGCTTTTAAAGCAGATCAAACAACGCCACCCTATGCTTCCGGTCATCATAATGACGGCACACTCCGATCTGGATGCCGCAGTGAGCGCCTATCAGCAAGGGGCGTTCGATTACCTGCCCAAACCGTTTGATATCGACGAAGCGGTGGCGCTGGTTGAGCGCGCGATTAGCCATTATCAGGAGCAGCAACAGCCGCGCCACGCGCCCGATTTTGGGCCAACGACTGACATAATCGGCGAAGCGCCGGCGATGCAGGATGTGTTTCGCATTATTGGCCGGTTATCCCGTTCGTCCATCAGCGTATTGATTAACGGTGAATCGGGAACCGGTAAAGAGCTAGTGGCACATGCATTGCACCGCCACAGCCCGCGGGCAAAAGCACCGTTTATCGCCCTGAATATGGCAGCAATCCCGAAGGATTTGATTGAGTCCGAACTGTTTGGCCATGAAAAAGGGGCGTTTACCGGCGCAAATACCATTCGCCAGGGGCGTTTCGAACAGGCTGATGGCGGCACGCTATTCCTGGATGAGATCGGCGATATGCCGCTGGATGTCCAGACCCGCCTGCTGCGCGTACTGGCCGATGGGCAGTTTTATCGCGTGGGCGGCTATGCACCGGTGAAGGTGGATGTGCGCATTATCGCCGCAACCCATCAGAACCTGGAGCAACGCGTGCAGGAGGGAAAATTCCGTGAGGATTTATTCCATCGCCTGAACGTCATTCGCGTTCATCTGCCACCGCTGCGTGAACGTCGTGAAGATATCCCCCGCCTGGCGCGTCATTTTCTGCAGGTGGCCGCCCGGGAACTGGGTGTGGAAGCCAAGCAACTTCACCCGGAAACCGATGCCGCCCTCACCCGCCTTGCGTGGCCGGGCAACGTGCGTCAGCTGGAAAATACCTGCCGCTGGTTAACCGTGATGGCTGCCGGGCAGGAAGTGCTGATTCAGGATTTACCGGCTGAGCTGTTTGAAGCGACCGCGCCTGAAAGCAGTACTGGTCACGCGCTGCCGGACAGCTGGGCGACGCTGCTGGCACAGTGGGCCGACCGCGCGCTGCGTTCCGGTCATCAAAACTTGTTGTCTGAAGCTCAGCCAGAGATGGAGCGTACGCTGTTAACTACCGCGCTTCGTCATACGCAGGGTCATAAGCAGGAGGCCGCTCGCCTGTTGGGATGGGGACGTAATACTCTGACGCGCAAGCTTAAAGAGTTGGGAATGGAGTGATCTTACGCCGCTGTGTAAAGGTTATTAATTGAGCGCAAATTGCCGTTATTTTGCGCTTTACTGTTCCGTTGAGTTTTGTATGATCGTGCCCGGAAATTGGGGGTGAACATCATGCTGGAAACATTAGTGAATATGCTCTCTAGCGGAGCCGCTGAAAGCCACACGCCACAAACAGCCGTTGCGGCTATGTTGTGTGCGGCGCTGGTTGGGCTGTTTAGCTAGCGGGGTTGAACGTAAAAGCCGGGTGGCGGCTTCGCCTTACCCGGCCTACGTTTCGTGCTGTTGGCAATGCGGCTTAAATCACCCGCGAGAACTGCTGCATGCGTGCTTTCTGACGCAGGTACGCGTCGAAGCACATGCAGATATTACGGATCAACAGACGCCCTTTCGGCGTGACCTCAATCCCACTCTCCGATACATCCACCAGCCCGTCTTTCGCCAGCGGTGCCAGGAGCTTCAGGTCTTCAGCGAAATAATCGCTGAAGTGCAGACACCACTGCGACTCAACATCGCTGAAATCGAGACGGAAGTTGCAGATAAGCGCCTTAATCACATCACGACGGATGCAGTCGTCACGCGTTAACGCAATGCCGCGCCATAGCGCGTTGCCCGTATCATCAACCTGCTGGTAGTACAGCTTCAGCTCTTTCTGGTTCTGCGCGTAACAGTCGCCAATCATGCTGATGGCAGAGACTCCCATCCCCAGTAAATCGGTATCGCCCTGGGTCGTGTAACCCTGGAAGTTACGGTGCAATACCCCTTCACGCTGGGCAATCGCCAGTTCGTCATCCGGACGGGCAAAGTGATCCATACCGATAAACTGATAACCGGTCTCGGTCAGCGAAGTAATAGTTTCCTGCAGGATATCCAGCTTCTGTTGAGCAGAAGGCAGATCGGCATCTTTGATTTTACGCTGAGCGGCAAAGAGCGTCGGCAAATGCGCATAGTTAAAGACGCTCAGGCGATCAGGGTTTAGTTCGGCCACGCGTTTCAGCGTGAAGGCGAAGCTTTCCGGCGTCTGCTTTGGCAGGCCGTAAATCAGGTCAATATTGGTCGATGTAAAACCGATCTCACGCGCGTGGTTGAGTAAAGCAAAGATAAATTCTTCATCCTGCTCGCGGTTCACCAGGCGCTGGACCTCTTTGTTGAAGTCCTGCACGCCCATACTCAGACGATTGAAGCCTTCGGCGCGTAAATGATCAAGCACATCCAGCTCAATTTCACGCGGATCGACCTCGATCGAGATTTCAGCATCATCGTTAAAATCGAAGTGGCTTCGTAAAAGCATCATCAAACGGCTGATCTGCGCTTTATTCAGATAGGTTGGCGTGCCGCCACCCCAGTGAAGCTGGCTGACGTGACGGCCAGCAAACAGCGGCGCGCGATGCACAATTTCTTGCTCGAGCGCATCAAGATATTGGTCGGCTTTGTGCTGCTGACGGGTAACGATTTTATTGCAGCCGCAGAAATAGCAGAGCTTGTGGCAGAACGGAATATGGACGTAGAGAGACAGCGGACGCTCAGGATAGCGCGCGACAGCCTGCAGAAAATCATCCTCACCGAAGGCATCGGAGAACTCCAGCGCAGTGGGGTATGACGTATAACGCGGCCCGGAATAGTTATATTTCTGGATTAGGGCCAAATCCCAGTCGATAGATGGTACAGACATGCTCACTCCTTCCGTTGGTGTCGCGTTCGTATACGGCGGCCCGTTCTGACCCCATTGCGGGCCATCACCCGGGTGCGCAGCCACTTCTGTCGCCGCGACAACCGCCGTAGTTTAACGAATAACCACACCAGATAACATATAACCGGAAGGGTTATAAGCAGGACTATCGTGCCTGCCGGGTGCAAATGTTAGTTTCCACCCTTCAGAAGACGCATCATATCTTCCTGCTTTTCGTCTTCTTCTTCATCTTCGTCATCGTCGTATGACAGGCCCAGCTTCTGCATCAGTTCATCGATGCGATCCAGTTTGGCATCAACCCATGACTGCTCTTCGGCGGTCAGGGTTTCACCCTCTTCAAGACGTTCCAGCAGCGCATCCAGGCGCTCATCGTTCTCCAGCAAATCCAGCTCAGCCTGCGGTGAAAGCATAGGTTTCTCGCTCTTTGGTTTGTGCTGCTTAGTGACCGGGGTGTCTGTCACGCCCAGTGGAATGGGAGTTTTACTGCCGATACGAGGATCTTTCTGCTGTTTGCCTTTTGCAGAAGTGCCCGCTGCACCAACGCCGCTGGCACGGCTACCCGCAGCATGACCGCGATGTTTTTTATCGCGTTTACGATCGCGCGCTTCCTGGTTCAGTTCTTCGCGCGTTTTGCGGCGTGCTTTTGCAGGGCGTTTCGCGCCTGCAGCGGAGGTTGGTTTTTTCATAATGTTTTATCTTTAAGTCGTTTTCTTCAGTATAGAATTGCGGCGAAATCTAGCAGAAAGCAAGCAAAGAAAAAAGGCGACAGAGCAATCTGTCGCCTTTTTTCCTGACTCACAACCCTTAGCGGGTCAGACATTCCATGTTTGCCAACAACAAACCCTGTTTATCCCTTGGCTAATACCGTCCGTGATACGGTTCCATTTCCTGTTTAAACGCCTCCAGGCGCTGGTCATCCTGACAATCCTGCGTCTTCGCCTCCTGGCGCTCCTGACCCTAATCCTTAAGTCGATATCCTGTTGGCTTCCTCGCCCTGACGCACACTTTACCTTGTTCCGTTAAACTAACAAGCAACGAAACGGTACTAAAAGGAATTTTCAGACAATTACCCGGAAATAAGCTTATGATTTAAAACAGTTTGGCTTTTTTAACGCCTGCGAATTCTCTGAAATCTCTCATAGCTTCTCTGGCCGATCTCTCACACCGGTTAGGGCTTTCGCCTACAGGTCATAGCAATGAGAAAAGTCTTTTGCCTGCATTCGGGTATAATCCCCTTCAGATTACGATTTTGGAGACGACCACGTGACTACCTGGAACTACCAACAGACGCATTTTGTCACCAGTGCGCCCGATATTCGCCACCTTCCTTCTGATACCGGTATTGAAGTGGCATTTGCTGGCCGCTCCAATGCGGGGAAATCCAGCGCCCTGAATACGCTGACCAATCAGAAGAGCCTGGCCCGTACCTCAAAAACACCTGGCCGTACCCAGCTGATCAACCTGTTTGAAGTCGCAGAGGGCAAACGCCTGGTCGACTTACCGGGCTACGGCTACGCGCAAGTACCGGAAGAGATGAAAATCAAGTGGCAGCGTGCGCTGGGTGAATACCTGGAAAAACGCCTGTGCCTGAAAGGTCTGGTGGTGCTGATGGATATTCGTCATCCCCTGAAAGATCTGGATCAGCAGATGATCGACTGGGCGGTATCAAGCGATATCGCCGTGCTGGTGCTGCTAACGAAAGCCGATAAGCTGGCAAGCGGCGCGCGTAAAGCGCAGGTGAATATGGTTCGCGAAGCGGTGCTGGCATTCAACGGTGATGTGCAGGTTGAGCCATTCTCCTCGCTCAAAAAGCAGGGCGTTGACAAGCTGCGTCAGAAGCTCGACACCTGGTTTAGCGAGCTGGAACCCGCGACGGAAGCGGAAGAAGAGTAATACCGAGCGCGGCGATGGCCGCGCTTTTTTTTGCCTGAAGTTTTCTTTGCCACAATAAAAAACGCCCCAGTCATTACTGACTGGGGCGGCTAAAATATTCAGCCAAATCCGATTACGTGAAGTAAAAGGTCTGAAAGATAGAACATCTTACCTCTGTACCCTACGCCGATAACTCTACCCCTTTTTGTTCTGCAGAAAAAGCACTTTTTGTAGTTTTTTTTCATTCTTTACATAGGGAATTCTAATGATCGTCACAAAACGCGCGTTGTTATGTTGCAAACTTACATAAAAAGCGCGTTATGCGAAGAACCGTTAGTGAGCCTGATCCCAGTTTTCACCACTTCCCACTTCCACCAGCAACGGCACGTCAAGCGTCATGCTGCTTTCCATCAGTTCATGGATCTTCTTCGACACGGCGTCGAGATCGTCTTTGTGCACTTCAAATACCAGTTCATCGTGTACCTGCATGATCATTTTCACGCGAGGCTTCTCTTTTTCCAGCCAGGCATCAACGGCGATCATTGCACGCTTAATAATGTCCGCCGCGGTACCCTGCATCGGGGCGTTGATCGCCGCACGCTCTGCGCCAGCGCGACGCGCCGCGTTGCTGGATTTGATGTCCGGCAAGTAGAGACGGCGGCCATCCAGGGTTTCGACGTAACCTTTTTCCTTCGCCTGCGCGCGGGTGCGTTCCATATAGTCCAGCACGCCCGGATAACGCTCGAAGTAGAGATCCATATACTTTTGCGATTCTTTGCGCGGAATATTGAGCTGCCGCGAAAGACCAAACGCGCTCATGCCGTAAATTAAACCGAAGTTGATCGCTTTAGCGCTGCGGCGCTGTTCGTTCGTCACGCTGTCCAGCGGTAAGCCGAAGACTTCCGCCGCCGTTGCACGGTGGATATCCTTCCCTTCGGCAAACGCGGTCAGCAAACCTTTGTCACGGGAGAGATGCGCCATAATACGCAGCTCAATTTGCGAGTAGTCAGCCGAGACAATCAGGTAGTCATCGGGCGCAATAAAAGCCTGCCGAATACGGCGGCCTTCTTCGTTACGTACCGGGATGTTCTGCAGGTTTGGATCGGTTGACGAAAGACGACCCGTCGCCGCTACAGCCTGATGATATGAGGTATGCACGCGGCCTGTTTTCGGGTTGATCATCAGCGGGAGCTTATCGGTGTAGGTAGACTTCAGCTTCGCGAGACCACGGTACTCCAGAATCACTTTTGGTAGCGGGTAATCCAGCGCCAGCTCTTCAAGCACCTCTTCAGAGGTTGAAGGCGCGCCGCCAGGGGTTTTCTTCAGCGGTTTGATGCCCTGCTTTTCAAACAGGATGGTTTGCAGCTGTTTCGGTGAAGAGAGGTTAAACGGCTCACCTGCAAGCTCATGCGCTTTTTGCTCAAGCTCGGTCAAACGCTGCGCCAGCTCCCCGGAGTGGTTATGCAGCACCGTTGGATCGATCTTCACGCCGTTACGTTCAATGCGTGACAGCACGGGTACCAGCGGCATCTCGATATGCTGGAACACGTTCAGCGGTCCTTCTTGCTGCTGCAGTTTTGGCCACATCTTCAGGTGCAGCTGCAGCGTGACATCAGCGTCTTCCGCCGCGTAGCGCCCCGCTTCTTCAAGAGCAATCTGGTTAAAGGTGAGCTGATTTTTCCCTTTACCGGCAATCTCTTCAAAGGTGATCGTTTTGTGCTTGAGCCAGCGGTCAGATAAGGAATCCATATCATGACGGCCCGCGACGCTGTCCAGAATGTAGGATTCAAGCATGGTGTCGAAGGCAATCCCGCGCAGTTCAATGCCGTAGTTCTGCAGAATGCCGCGGTCGTACTTGAGGTTTTGCCCGACCTTCAGCGCCTTCTCGTCTTCCAGGAGCGGCTTCAGCAGCTCAAGTACGCGCTCACGGGAGAGCTGTTCCGGCGCATCCAGGTAATCGTGCGCCACAGGAACGTAGGCGGCAATACCCGGCTCTGTCGCAAATGACAGGCCCACCATATTGGCAGAGATGTTATCGAGACTGTCAGTTTCGGTATCAAAGGCAAAGACAGGAGCTTTTTTCAGCTTCTCGATCCAGGCAATCAGCTGCGATTCTTCAAGAATGGTTTCATAATTGTCGAAGGAAAGCGCCACGGCTTCTTCTTCCGCCTGCTCTTCTGCATCAACAACAATTGTCTCTTTCGGCTTTGCAGCCGGTTTAGCCCCTTTTGCCTGCAGCCATTTACCGGCTTCTACGTCTGTGGTCCAGCGCTTAAATTCGTATTTCTTAAACAGGCTCAGCAGTTCGTCAGCGGAAGGCTGTTGTACCTCCAGCTGTTCACAGCCTAGTTCCAGTTCGACATCGGTTTTGATGGTTGCCAGCTTATAAGAGAGATAAGCCACCTCTTTGTTCTCTTCCAGTTTTCCGGCCATGGTTTTTGCACCACGGAAGGTGAGCGCGGCGATTTTATCCGATTCCGCGTATAGCGTATCCAGCCCGCCCAGCCCCTGCAGCAGCGCTTGCGCAGTTTTTTCACCAACGCCCGGGACGCCAGGGATGTTATCCGAGGAGTCGCCCATCAACGCGAGGAAGTCGATAATCAGTTCAGGCGGCACGCCATACTTTGTGACCACCTCTTCAGGCCCCAGAATCGTGTTAGTCATGGTGTTTATCAGGGTGATACCCGGCGTCACCAGCTGTGCCATATCTTTATCACCGGTGCTGATCAGTACCGGTCGGCCCATTTTTTCAGCTTCACGCGCCAGCGTGCCGATGACGTCATCGGCTTCGACGCCAGAGACGGCCAGCAGCGGCAGGCCCATCGCCTTCACCATGGCGTGCAGCGGCTCAATCTGCGCACGCAGATCGTCAGGCATTGGCGGACGGTGAGATTTGTAATGCTCAAATAACTCGTCGCGGAACGTTTTGCCTTTCGCATCAAAAACGACTGCCGCATGGGTTGGCTGATACTGAAGGATCAGGCTGCGCAGCATATTCAGCACGCCGTACATTGCGCCGGTAGGTTCCCCTGCGCTATTGGTCAGAGGAGGAAACGCATGGTACGCCCGATACAGGTAAGAAGAGCCATCGACGAGAATAAGAGGGTTTTCTGGGATCTGAACCATAATGTCCGTGCCTTTAATCAATTTATGCGTAAAGGATGCCACAGAAGGATGAAAACATCAGTTATTAGCGCCATATACAGGAAAAGATTTTGCGATCGTGAGGATCGCTCGCAAAAATAAAACTGTGGATAAGTTTGTGCATATTTTCACTTCATATGAATAACAGACGCTAAAAATATATATACCTGAATATTTAGATCTTATTTATCATGCCATTACGTTACTAGATCTACTCTATATGGCCAACTGATGGCAATTTAGTCTATGTGGATATAAGCCTTGATTAGCGTAGAATCACAGAGAAATCTTCTGCAGCAGGGTAAAAGCCACCGGCTCCTCACCTGAAAGCGCCATTACTCTGCCTGTTTTCTGGTAGAATCAGCGCCCAGCGCCGAATAGCCGGCCGCTCACTTACAGCTAACCACCTGAAAAAGCTCATCATGCCGAGATTGCTCGCTGCAATAATATTACTGTTAAGCATCATTTTAACTATCCTGGTGACTGTCGCCTGTTCTGTGCCGATCATTGTCGCCGGGATCATTAAACTGCTGCTGCCTGTACCTGTGGTGTGGCGAGCCGTATCCGCATTTTGTAATTTTATGATGTACTGCTGGTGCGAAGGACTGGCGATCCTGCTGTGCCTGAACCCGCATCTGAAATGGGATATTAAAGGGCTGGAGAGCCTCAACAAAAAGAACTGGTACCTGCTGATCTGTAATCACCACAGCTGGGCTGATATCGTGGTGTTGTGTGTGCTTTTCCGCAAACACATCCCGATGAACAAATACTTCCTGAAACAGCAGCTCGCCTGGGTACCTTTTATCGGCCTGGCCTGCTGGGCGCTCGATATGCCGTTTATGAAACGCTATTCGCGCAGCTATTTGATTCGTCACCCGGAGCGTCGCGGTAAGGATGTAGAGACCACCCGCCGTTCCTGCGAAAAGTTTCGCGCGCATCCAACGACCATCGTGAACTTTGTTGAAGGCTCCCGGTTTACGGAAGAGAAGCATCAACAAACCCGCTCTCCTTATCAGCATCTGCTGCCGCCGAAGGCGGCGGGTATTGCGATGGCGCTTAACGTGCTGGGAGCACAGTTCGATAAACTCCTGAACGTCACGCTCTGCTATCCGGAAAATGATAAGACGCCGTTCTTCAATATGCTCAGCGGCAAACTGACGCGCATTGTTGTGCGTGTCGATCTGGTCCCGATTGATGCCGGGCTGCACGGTGATTACGTTAACGATAAGAATTTCAAACGTCGTTTCCAGCAGTGGCTCAATACGCTCTGGAAAGAGAAAGACGAACAGATAGACAAGATTAAATCTTCATACAAAAACGCCGGTCAGTGACCGGCGTTTTTACATCAGCGAAATTACTTCTTCTCAACCAGGTATTTCACGGTATCAGCATACTGCTGTACGAAGATATCCATGCTGCTGGTGTCCATGCCCTGCATGTTCAGCTGGTATTTGCCGTTAACAAACATCGCCGGAACGCCCTGAAGCTGGAGGTCAGCAGCCGCTTTTTCCTGCTGGGCCACCAGAGATTTCACCACAAAGCTGTTCCAGGCTGCGTCATAATCTTCACCTTTCACGCCGGCATCAACGAACACTTTACGGATATCCGCTGTGGTCTGAACGGTCTGGGTTTTCTGTACGGCTTCAAACATTGGCGCAGTGATTTTATCTTCCACGCCCAGTGCCATAGCAACAGCCCACGCCTGAGTCAGGTCTTTACCCAATGGGCCCAGGAACTCGACGTGGTACTTGGTCATTTTGGTACCTTCCGGCAGCTTTTTCTTCACGTTGTCAGACACATGCAGAACCTGCTCGAACTGATAGCAGTGCGGGCAGTAGAACGAGAAGAACTCCAGAACCTGTGGCTCGCCAGCGACCGGTTTGTCCAGCGTGATGAACTGTTTGCCGTCGGTAAACTGCGCAGCAGAAGCGCTAAATGCCAGAATCATACCTGCCAGCGCCAGCCAAATTTTTTTCATGATTAACTC
This sequence comes from Lelliottia nimipressuralis, assembly GCF_004402045.1. Taxonomy (GTDB): domain Bacteria; phylum Pseudomonadota; class Gammaproteobacteria; order Enterobacterales; family Enterobacteriaceae; genus Enterobacter; species Enterobacter chinensis. The sequence continues at coordinate 95,503 of NZ_SOMG01000008.1, forward strand.
TCTCCTGGGTGTGTCCAATTAATACATCGGCGTTAATTGCAGAGGGGGTTCCTGAAGAACCTTGACCTGCTCAGTAAATGTAGATATCTGGCTACGCCAGTAATCCTCTCCGGTAAGCCACGGGAAATTCCGGGGAAATGCGGGATCGTCCCAACGCCTGATTAACCATGCGAGATAATAAACAAAACGCATCGCACGTAAAGGCTCAATCAGGGGAATTTCATCTGAATTAAACGGGCTAAATTCTTCATAAGCTTCAATAATGGTTTCAAGCTGCATGCGTTGCTCGGCTTTATCGCCATTGAGCAGCATCCACAGGTCCTGAACCGCTGGCCCCATACGCGCATCATCGAGATCGACAAACAGCGGGCCATCGCGCCAGAGGATATTTCCGGCATGACAATCGCCATGCAGGCGCAGGATGGAAATATCGTCGCGCCAGCAGGTTTTAACGGCAGCAATGAGCTTATCGGTGGCGTTGAGGAAATCATCCTTTAACGCAGTGGGGATCATGGCAGACGTTTCGAATATTCCCCGCGGTTCAAGAAGGTATTCCTGAATCCCGATAGTCGGGCGGGTGATAAAGCTTTTTTTGCGCCCCGTCTGGTGTATACGCCCAAGATAGCGGGCAACCCACTCCATCTGATCGATATTATCCGCTTCAAACTGTCGACCACCCAGGCTCGGGAATACCGCGTAGTAAAACCCTTCGTGCGTGAGGAGCGTTTGGTTATTGAATTTTAGCGGTGCGGCAACGGGAACATCGTCATCCAGCAGATCGTGAGCAAACTGATGCTCTTCCTGAATTTGTTCTGCGGACCAGCGTTCAGGGCGATAGAACTTTACGACGAAGCGCTGACGATCCTCGTCCTGAAATTGATAGACGCGGTTTTCGTAGCTGTTTAACGGTGTTAGCCCGGAATCCACCCGAATACCCTGTTCAAACAGGGCATCCATAATGGTGTCCGGGTGTAATGTCTGGAAAGTAAAAGCCTGGTCGTTCATCCGATCATCCGGAAATTATACGAATGATTCAGGATATCATCTTGTGGCGATTTCGGTGCCGCCGCTTACAAGCTTTTACTCTTTAATTACGCCTCGGGCGCGCAATAATGCAGTCTTAAAATCTTCCTCATAATCCTTCTGAATACCAGGAATAACAGCATCTTTGGTTGAGTCACGCATTTTAAGGTGGTAGATCAGGATGTCGTCAGAAAGGTCTGCCAGATCGCCGTCAAAACCTGACTCTTTCGCCAGTTTCTGTAAAAATTGCATCAGATTTAGCTCTGGCTCTTTTTGCCAGGCGGGCTGGAGGAGTTCAATAACTTCATTCAGACGTTTACATTTCATGGTGGTGCTCCTTTCATTTAGAGTGACACGTTAGCAGGGTCAATCCCACAATAAAAGAGGCGATATTCGTGAATCTTAGCCAGGAAATCATTGGGGTCGTTCTGGCAGGTGGCAGAGCGACACGAATGGGGGGAAAAGATAAGGGGCTTCAGCTCCTGAACGGCAAGCCCTTATGGCAATGTGTCGCTGATACGCTCGCAGGCCAGGTGACGACAATGGTCATCAGTGCTAACAGGCATATCGACACTTACCAGCGCAGCGGATACGCCGTTTACCCAGACATCCTTGAAGATTACCCGGGACCACTGGCCGGTATGCTTTCGGTCATGCAACAGTCTCACGGAGAGTGGTTTATATTCTGCCCCTGCGATACCCCGTTTATTCCGTCCTGTCTTGTCGAGCGTTTGTTTCTGCTTCGTGGTACAGCTCCTGTGGTGTGGGTACATGACGGCGAGCGTGACCATCCTGCTATCGCGTTGATACACCGATCGCTAGCACCTGCCCTGCAGGCGTATCTGGCTGCGGGAGAGCGCAGGGTGATGGTATTTATGCGCGACTCTGGCGGCCATCCCGTTGATTTTAGCGATTTGAAATCAGCGTTTGTGAACGTGAATACGAGTGAAGATTTGCAGATGATGCAGGAGAAAAAATGATACCAGTTCTCGCCATTTCCGCCTGGAGTGGGACCGGGAAAACCACGCTACTGAAAGAGCTCATTCCCGCGCTTTGTGCCAGAGGTATTCGTCCAGGATTGATCAAGCACACCCACCATAATATGGATGTCGATAAACCGGGCAAAGATAGCTATGCGTTGCGTAAAGCGGGTGCAGCGCAAACGATGGTGGCAAGTAGCCAGCGTTGGGCGTTGATGACAGAAACGCCGGATGAGGCACCGCTGGATCTCGCTTATCTGGTTAGTCGGATGGATCATTCCACGCTGGATCTGGTACTGGTTGAGGGTTTTAAACATGAGGCCGTACCTAAGATCCTGCTATTCCGAAGCGATGCCGGGCATGATGTCAGCGAGTTAACGCTGGATGAGCATGTGATTGCCGTAGCCAGTGATGTTGTATTGCCGCTTGAGGTTCCGCTGCTGGATTTAAATGATGTGGATGGGATTGCGGAGTTTATTGTGACATGGAGTGCGGTCTGACTTGCAGGATGGCGGCTTCGCCTTACCCGGTCTACAAAATTCGGTTGGTTCAGAAACGCAAAAAGGCCATCCTTGCGGATGGCCTCTCTACTTAATTGATGCCTGGCAGTTCCCTACTCTCACATGGGGAGACCCCACACTACCATCGGCGCTACGGCGTTTCACTTCTGA
>NZ_SOMG01000017.1 GCF_004402045.1 Lelliottia nimipressuralis
CTCAGAAGTGAAACGCCGTAGCGCCGATGGTAGTGTGGGGTCTCCCCATGTGAGAGTAGGGAACTGCCAGGCATCAAATTAAGTAGTAAGCCGGTGCATAAATCCGGTGGTTACAGCAGTCTTCGGTGGAGCGGTAGTTCAGTCGGTTAGAATACCTGCCTGTCACGCAGGGGGTCGCGGGTTCGAGTCCCGTCCGTTCCGCCACTTATTAAGACATTAAGCCTGCCTTACTGGCAGGCTTAATGGTAAAAACTTTAGGGGCGTAGCTCAGTTGGTAGAGCACCGGTCTCCAAAACCGGGTGTCGCGAGTTCGAGTCTCTCCGCCCCTGCCATATACAATCCTTTGCTTCGGCAAAGGATTTTTTTTTGCCTGAAATACTGGAAAAAACCCTCTTCTTTATTTTTAGCCAGCATCCCTGCTGGCTGATGTATCAATCCATTACATTGATTTTTAACAGATCTTTTATCTGGGTTTGCTTGTCACTGTTTTGTAGCCAAATTGCATACAGCGGCCTGGTAAGCGTGGTGGAATCCATCACGGTATGCAGCCCCGCTTTGGTGTCTGCCCAGCGAACAGGTAACCAGGTACAACCTTTCAGCAGGGACAGCTGCTGACAAGCGATCTCCGCAGAGCTGGTCGTTAACTGTGGAACATCATCAGGTGCAATCAATCCCGTCTCATGCTGCTGAAAATCTGGCCCCCATTCCAGGCGCAGATAGGTCAGGTCTGTCTTCATCATTGAAGGTTCAGAGGCATAAAGAGCCAGGCCAAACTGACCAACAATCTGGCTGCTAAATTCATCCATCTTGGGGGCTTCAGTCGTGATCAGAAGATCAAGCTGGCGCTCATGAAGTTGTTTAACCAGCGACTGCCGTTGTGCAATTCTGGCTTCAAACTGCAACTGACCATGAGAATGATACAGCCTGGTAAGCCACTGACTTAGCATACATTCCCACAGGGAAGCGCTGGCCCCTATCGAAAACTCATTGTGCCTCGACGTATGTGCAACCTCTTTGCGTGCTGCCTGCCAGGTATTCATCAGCGTTTCTGCGTACGGGAGCAGTTTCTCACCGGCAGGCGTTAAGCGGATATTGTTGCGATGGCGGGTAAAAAGATTCACACCCAGTTGATTTTCCAGCTGTCGAATACGAAAACTGACTGCCGACTGCGTCAGGTAAAGGGCTTCAGCTGCTCGCCCAAAGTGGCGCGTTCTGCTCACTTCAAGGAAAGTTTTTAGCAATTCCGTATCCACATCTTTCTCCGCAAAATTATTTGTCGTTATGATTTAAATGTTTTGTTTTACACTCTGTCAAGCGTAACTAATACTCCGCGCCATAAATAGCTCGGCCAAAGAATTAGGAGCGTGTAGGATGGCGGAAAGCTTTACGACGACTAATCGTTTTTTCGACAATAAACATTATCCGCGCGGGTTCTCTCGTCACGGCGATTTCACCATCAAAGAAGCTCAACTGCTTGAGCGCCATGGTTATGCCTTTAACGAGCTGGATCTGGGTAAGCGTGAACCAACCACCGAAGACGAAAAACAGTTTGTATCTGTTTGCCGTGGTGAGCGTGAGCCACAGTCTGAAGCTGAACGTGTATGGATCAAGTATATGGCTCGCATTAAGCGTCCTAAGCGCTTCCATACGCTGTCTGGCGGCAAGCCGCAGATGGAAGGTGCAGAAGACTACACCGAGTCTGACGACTAATAAAAAAGGGGCTACGGCCCCTTTTTTTATGCCAGCAATTTCTGCAAATGCAGCAGTAAACGATCGATAGCGCGGTAGCTCAGTGCCTCTTGCAAATGTCTTCTCTCAATGTCAGTGCACCCCTCCACGTCAGCAATGGTTCTGGCCACTTTCAACAAACGCTGCCACGCACGTATGGACAGCCCGAACCGCGTCAATGTTTCCTCCAGCCATCCCGCATCCTCAATGTTAAGAGAACAAAACTGCCGGATCCCGGCATTATCCAGCCGTGCATTCAGCCTGTTCTGACGAGCGTATTGTCGCGTCTGGGCTGCAATCACCCGCTCACGTACATCCGCTGAGCTTTCACCCGTTATGCCCGTCTGCCTGAGCAGGCCCGGCGGGGGAAGGGGGATTTCGAGGGATAAATCAAAACGGTCGAGGAACGGGCCGGATAACTTCCCCAGATAGCGCAACGTCTGCTCTGGCGTACAGCGGTTATGGTTACCCTGGTAGTGACCCGTTGGGCTGGGATTCATCGCCGCGACCAGCTGAAATTGCGCGGGATAGCTTATTTTGGCGCGCGTGCGAGAGATATGTATCTCGCCGGATTCAATGGGCTCCCTCAGCGCATCCAGCACGCGGCGCTCAAACTCGGGCAGCTCATCAAGAAACAGAATGCCATTGTGTGCCAGTGAGATCTCACCCGGCCCGGGAATAGACCCTCCGCCGACCATTGCCGTCAGTGAAGCGCTATGATGTGGGGAACGAAAAGGACGACGGCGCCACTGTTTTTGCAACGAAGTAGAACTGATCAGGCTATATATGGCGGCGCTTTCCAGCGCTTCATGATTATTGAGCGGTGGAAGCAACCCACTCAACCTGCTTGCCAGCATTGTTTTACCCGTACCCGGTGGGCCAATCAACAGAAGATTGTGTCCACCTGCAGCCGTAATCTCCAGTGCCCGTTTCCCTTGCTCCTGTCCCATTATCTCGCTGAGATCCTCTGGGGCACTTGCTATAACATCATCACACTCCTCCGGCTCGGACAGTTCATGACGCCCTTCCAGCCAGGCACAAACTTCCTGTAAATGCCCCGCGATGAGGCACCCCTTCTCGGCGATAAGACTCACTTCTGATGCGTTTTCATTGGCAACAATGATTTGCCGCCCTGCTCGTATGGCTTCCAGCGCTCCCGATATCGCACCGGGAACGCCTCTTAACGCGCCTGTGAGCGCGAGTTCGCCAACGAACTCGTACGAGCCTAGCCTGGTTGTATTAAGCTGCTCAGAAGCCGCGAGAAGGGCAATTGCGATAGGTAAATCGTATCGTCCCCCTTCTTTGGGTAAGTCGGCAGGGGCAAGGTTGATGGTGATCTTCTTCGCGGGGAAGGTATAACCGCTATTTATTATTGCGCTACGAACGCGATCCCTGGCCTCTTTAACCGTCGTTTCAGGTAACCCGACAAGCGTGAGTCCGGGTAACCCATTACTCAAATGAACCTCTACGGAAATAAGCGGTGCCTTTACCCCGAGAGCCGCACGCGTATAAACAACTGACAGTGACATTTGCACTACCTCCTGGGGTGACTATGCCAGTGCCTGTTTTGTCTGTTTAGCCTCATTTTGCGAATTTACGCAGCCTGTTCAGAGATTTTAAGAGCGTAGTGAAACCATTACATAAACGTGGAAACCACCTCGCAGAATGTAAAAAGCCTCGTTTTGATGGTGAGAACTGCAGTAAAAAAATGAAAAATATTCATTTTCTAATTTCCGTATATAAAACAACGGTTTTAAGAAATATGATTTGCTGCCTAATCAAATCCGTCATAAATAAATCTTGTATTTGATTTAAAAACTGTGATAACTCTTTAGGTATTCCTTCGAACAAGATGCAAAAAGAACTGAAAATGACAGCCCTTCTACGAGTGATTAGCCTGGTCGTGATTAGCGTGGTGGTGATTATTATCCCACCGTGCGGGGCTGCACTTGGACGAGGAAAGGCTTAGAAATCAAGCCTTAACGAACTAAGACCCCCGCACCGAAAGGTCCGGGGGTTTTTTTATGACAAAAAAACGTAAATGAGGAGCAGAGAATGACGACTAGCACAAAATTCTGTTTCTCCCGATTTATGACGGGGAACTAACTATGAATGGGGCACAGTGGGTAGTACATGCGTTGCGCGCACAGGGAGTCGAAACAGTATTCGGTTATCCGGGTGGCGCAATTATGCCGATTTACGATGCACTGTATGACGGCGGCGTGGAGCACCTGTTGTGCCGACACGAGCAGGGCGCAGCAATGGCGGCGATCGGTTATGCGCGCGCCACCGGCAAAACTGGCGTTTGCATGGCCACCTCCGGCCCGGGGGCAACGAACCTGATCACCGGTCTGGCTGATGCGCTGCTGGATTCCGTTCCCGTTGTCGCTATCACCGGTCAGGTTGCGTCTCCGTTCATCGGCACCGATGCTTTCCAGGAAGTAGACGTGCTCGGCTTATCACTGGCCTGCACCAAACACAGCTTCCTCGTCCAGTCTCTGGAAGAGTTGCCGCGCGTGATGGCGGAAGCATTTGAAGTCGCGAATTCTGGCCGCCCTGGCCCGGTTCTGGTTGATATCCCGAAAGATATTCAGGTAGCCCTCGGCGATCTGGAACCGCATTTCTCCACCGTTGAAAGCGACAATGCGTTTCCGCATGTGGAAGTTGAAGAAGCGCGTCAGATGATCTCTCAGGCGAAACAGCCGATGCTGTACGTCGGCGGTGGAGTAGGCATGGCGCAGGCTGTTCCTGCCCTGCGTGAATTTATCGCGGTGACGCAAATGCCTGCCACCTGCACGCTGAAAGGTCTTGGTGCTGTCGACGCGGATTACCCATACTATCTGGGCATGCTGGGGATGCACGGTACCAAAGCGGCAAACCTGGCGGTGCAGGCGTGCGATCTGCTCATCGCCGTGGGTGCTCGTTTTGACGACCGCGTTACCGGCAAGCTGAATACCTTTGCGCCGAATGCCAAAGTTATTCATATGGATATCGACCCGGCGGAGATGAACAAACTGCGTCAGGCGCACGTCGCGCTGCAGGGCGATCTCAACGCGTTGTTACCGGCACTGCAACAGCCGCTGGATATCGACGCGTGGCGTCAGCACACCGCAGACATGCGCGCCGAGCACGCCTGGCATTACGACCATCCCGGCGAGGCCATCTACGCGCCGCTGCTGTTGAAGCAGCTGTCCGAGCGTAAACCGGCTGACAGCGTCGTCACCACCGACGTAGGCCAGCATCAGATGTGGTCCGCACAGCACATGACCTACACCCGCCCGGAAAACTTCATCACTTCCAGCGGGTTAGGCACAATGGGCTTCGGCTTACCTGCTGCAGTTGGTGCGCAGGTCGCCCGCCCGAACGATACCGTTATCTGTATCTCCGGTGACGGCTCCTTCATGATGAACGTCCAGGAGCTCGGCACCGTGAAGCGCAAACAGTTACCGCTGAAGATCGTCTTGCTCGATAACCAGCGTTTAGGGATGGTTCGCCAGTGGCAACAGCTGTTCTTCCAGGAGCGTTACAGCGAAACAACTCTCACCGATAACCCCGATTTCCTCACCCTGGCCAGCGCCTTTGGCATCCCTGGTCAGCACATCACCCGCAAAGATCAGGTTGAAGCGGCGCTCGACACCATGCTGAACAGCGATGGGCCTTACCTGCTTCATGTCTCAATCGACGAACTCGAGAACGTCTGGCCGTTGGTACCGCCTGGTGCCAGTAACTCACAAATGATGGAGAAATTATCATGATGCAGCATCAGGTCGCCGTACAGGCTCGCTTCAACCCGGAAACCTTAGAACGCGTTTTGCGCGTGGTCCGTCATCGTGGCTTTCAGATTTGCTCTATGAATATGGAGACGGCCACCGACGCCCGGAACATCAGTATCGAATTAACCGTTGCCAGCCCGCGCCCGGTCGACTTACTGTTTAGTCAGTTATCAAAGCTGGTAGACGTTGCCCATGTTGCCATCTGCCAGAGCACAACCACATCACAACAAATCCGCGCTTAAGCGTGACAGGAAGAGAAAATGACGACAAAAAAAGCTGATTACATTTGGTTCAATGGTGAGATGGTTCGCTGGGAGGACGCGAAAGTCCACGTGATGTCCCACGCGCTGCACTACGGTACTTCTGTCTTTGAAGGGATCCGTTGCTACGATTCTCACAAAGGGCCAGTGGTGTTCCGTCATCGTGAACACATGCAGCGTCTGCATGACTCAGCCAAAATTTATCGTTTCCCGGTTTCTCAGAGCGTTGATAAGCTGATGGAAGCCTGCCGCGATGTTATCCGTAAAAACAATCTGACCAGCGCCTATATTCGTCCGCTGGTCTTTGTGGGTGACGTCGGTATGGGCGTTAACCCGCCAGCTGGTTACAACACCGATGTGATCATTGCCGCGTTCCCGTGGGGGGCTTACCTGGGTGCAGAAGCCCTGGAGCAGGGGATCGACGCAATGGTTTCTTCCTGGAACCGCGTCGCGCCAAACACCATCCCGACCGCCGCTAAAGCGGGCGGTAACTACCTCTCTTCTCTGCTGGTCGGTAGCGAAGCGCGCCGTCACGGTTACCAGGAAGGTATCGCGCTTGATGTGAATGGCTACATCTCCGAAGGCGCAGGTGAAAACCTGTTTGAAGTGAAAGATGGCATCCTGTTCACGCCGCCATTCACCTCGTCGGCGCTGCCGGGCATCACCCGTGATGCCATCATCAAGCTGGCGAAAGATCTGGGTATCGAAGTGCGCGAGCAGGTCCTTTCCCGCGAGTCCCTCTACCTGGCGGATGAAGTCTTTATGTCCGGTACCGCCGCTGAAATCACGCCGGTTCGCAGCGTAGACGGCATTCAGGTGGGTGAAGGCCGCTGTGGTCCGGTTACCAAACGCATTCAGCAAGCCTTCTTCGGCCTCTTTACTGGCGAAACGGAAGATAAATACGGCTGGTTGGATCAGGTTAATCACTAAATATAAATTTGGGACGGCACGCACCGTCCCATTTAAATAGTCAGACGGGAGTAAATAAAGCATGCCTAAGTATCGTTCCGCCACCACCACCCACGGCCGTAACATGGCGGGTGCCCGCGCGCTGTGGCGCGCCACCGGGATGACCGACGCCGATTTTGGCAAGCCTATTATCGCCGTGGTGAACTCCTTCACTCAGTTTGTGCCGGGCCACGTGCACCTGCGCGATCTCGGTAAGCTGGTTGCCGAGCAAATCGAAGCGTCCGGCGGTGTGGCGAAAGAGTTCAACACCATTGCGGTGGATGACGGTATCGCGATGGGTCACGGGGGCATGCTCTATTCACTGCCGTCGCGTGAGCTGATCGCTGACTCGGTGGAGTATATGGTTAACGCCCACTGCGCTGATGCGATGGTCTGTATCTCCAACTGCGATAAAATCACCCCGGGGATGCTGATGGCCTCCCTGCGTCTGAACATTCCGGTAATCTTCGTTTCTGGTGGCCCGATGGAAGCGGGTAAAACCAAGCTTTCCGACAAAATCATCAAGCTCGACCTGGTCGATGCGATGATCCAGGGCGCGGACCCGAAAGTGTCCGACGAGCAAAGCGATCAGGTGGAACGTTCTGCGTGTCCGACCTGCGGTTCCTGTTCCGGGATGTTCACCGCGAACTCCATGAATTGTCTGACCGAAGCGCTGGGCCTGTCTCAGCCGGGCAACGGCTCGCTGCTGGCGACCCATGCCGACCGTAAACAGCTGTTCCTCAATGCCGGCAAACGCATCGTTGAGCTGACCAAGCGCTACTACGAGCAGGACGACGCCAGCGCGCTGCCGCGCAATATCGCCAGCAAAGCGGCGTTTGAAAATGCGATGACGCTTGATATCGCCATGGGCGGCTCCACCAATACCGTTCTGCACCTGTTGGCCGCCGCGCAGGAAGCCGAAATCGACTTCACCATGAGCGATATCGACAAGCTGTCCCGTAAAGTGCCGCAGCTGTGTAAAGTCGCGCCAAGTACCCAGAAATACCATATGGAAGACGTTCACCGTGCCGGTGGCGTGCTGGGTATTCTTGGCGAGCTGGATCGCGCCGGGCTGCTGAACCGTGACGTGAAAAACGTGCTCGGCCTGACGCTGCCGGAGTCGCTGGACCAATACGACGTCATGCTGACCAAAGACGACGCAGTGAAAAAGATGTTCCGCGCCGGCCCGGCGGGCATTCGTACCACTCAGGCATTCTCCCAGGATTGCCGCTGGGATACCCTGGATGACGATCGCGCCGAAGGGTGTATCCGTTCTCTTGAACATGCCTACAGCAAAGACGGTGGTCTGGCCGTGCTGTACGGTAACTTTGCGGAAAATGGCTGTATCGTAAAAACCGCAGGCGTAGATGACAGCATCCTGAAATTCACCGGTCCGGCAAAAGTGTACGAAAGTCAGGACGACGCGGTAGAAGCCATCCTGGGCGGCAAAGTGGTGGAAGGCGACGTGGTTGTCATCCGCTACGAAGGGCCAAAAGGCGGCCCGGGCATGCAGGAGATGCTCTACCCAACCACCTTCCTGAAATCGATGGGCCTCGGTAAAGCCTGTGCGCTGATCACCGACGGTCGTTTCTCCGGTGGGACCTCCGGTCTCTCCATCGGCCACGTTTCGCCAGAAGCGGCAAGCGGCGGCAACATCGCGATCATCGAAGATGGCGACCTGATCGAAATCGATATTCCGAATCGTGGTATTCAGCTGAAGCTGAGCGACCAGGAGATTGCGGCTCGTCGTGAAGCGCAGGAAGCGCGCGGCGACAAAGCCTGGACACCAAAAGATCGCCAACGCGAAGTCTCTTTCGCCCTGCGTGCTTACGCGAGCCTTGCCACCAGTGCAGATAAAGGCGCGGTGCGCGATAAATCTAAACTTGGGGGCTAATGATGGCCGAGTCGCAACCCTTATCCGCCGCCCCTGAGGGGGCGGAATATCTCAGGGCGGTGCTGCGCGCACCGGTCTATGAAGCCGTGCAGGTTACACCCCTGCAGAAAATGGAAAAACTCTCTTCGCGTCTCGATAACGTGATTCTGGTGAAGCGCGAAGATCGTCAGCCGGTGCACAGCTTCAAGCTGCGCGGGGCCTACGCGATGATGGCCGGGCTGACCGATGAGCAAAAAGCGCGCGGCGTGATTACCGCTTCTGCGGGTAACCATGCTCAGGGCGTCGCGTTCTCGTCAGCACGTCTGGGGCTGAAGGCGTTGATCGTGATGCCTGTTGCTACCGCGGATATTAAAGTCGACGCGGTGCGCGGGTTCGGCGGCGAAGTACTGCTCCACGGCGCCAATTTTGACGAAGCGAAAGCCAAAGCGATTGAGCTGGCGCAGCAGCAGGGTTTCACCTGGGTGCCGCCGTTCGACCACCCGATGGTGATTGCCGGCCAGGGCACGCTGGCGCTGGAACTGCTGCAGCAGGATGCCCATCTCGACCGCGTATTTGTGCCGGTCGGCGGTGGCGGCCTCGCGGCGGGTGTCGCAGTGCTGATCAAACAGCTGATGCCGCAGATCAAAGTCATCGCCGTTGAAGCGGAAGACTCTGCCTGCCTGAAGGCGGCGCTGGATGCCGGGCATCCGGTAGACCTTCCGCGCGTCGGGCTGTTTGCCGAAGGCGTGGCGGTGAAACGCATCGGCGATGAAACCTTCCGCCTGTGCCAGGAATATCTCGACGACATCATTACCGTCGACAGCGACGCCATCTGCGCGGCGATGAAAGATCTGTTCGAAGATGTTCGTGCGGTAGCGGAACCCTCCGGCGCGCTGGCGCTGGCGGGGATGAAGAAATACATCGCCCAGCACAACATTCGCGGCGAGCGCCTGGCGCACGTGCTTTCAGGGGCTAACGTCAACTTCCACGGCCTGCGCTACGTTTCCGAGCGTTGCGAGCTGGGTGAACAGCGTGAAGCGCTGCTGGCGGTGACCATTCCGGAAGAGAAGGGCAGTTTCCTCAAGTTCTGCCAGCTGCTGGGCGGTCGCTCGGTGACGGAGTTCAACTACCGTTTTGCCGATGCCAAAGATGCCTGCATTTTTGTCGGCGTGCGTCTGAGCCGCGGCGTGGAGGAGCGCAAAGAGATCCTCAACCTGCTGCATGAGGGCGGCTACAGCGTGGTCGATCTCTCTGACGACGAGATGGCGAAGCTGCACGTGCGCTACATGGTCGGCGGGCGTCCATCGAAGCCGCTCCGGGAACGTCTGTTCAGCTTCGAGTTCCCGGAATCGCCGGGCGCGTTGCTCAAATTCCTGCACACGCTGGGCACGCACTGGAACATCTCTCTGTTCCACTACCGCAGCCATGGCACCGACTACGGCCGCGTGCTGGCGGCGTTTGAACTGGGCGAGCACGAGCCGGATTTCGAAACGCGACTGAACGAGCTGGGCTATGAGTGTCACGACGAAACCCATAACCCGGCCTTCCGCTTTTTCCTCGCAGGCTAAGGGCTGGCCAGGTAAGCGCAGCGCCACCCGGCTTTAGTGGTTCGGCAATATCTGCCAGAACGCATCAATAAGCGGCTCATGCAGCCGCTTTTTTTGTGCACACACGCCAAGCTCAAACGGCGTCTTCTCGTCGCTGCGCTCCAGAATCATCACGCGATTGCGCACCGGTTCCGGGCTATTTTCCAGCACCACTTCCGGCAGCAGCGCCACGCCGCAGCCCAGCGCCACCATCGACACCATCGCCTCATGGCCGCTGACCGTGGCGTAAATCGACGGGTTGCTGATTTTCTGACGGCGGAACCACAGCTCAATGCGACGGCGCACCGGTCCCTGATCGGCCATGATAAACGGCACCGCCGACCAGTCCGGCTTTTCCACCGACACCTGGTTACGCACCGGGCAGGGCAGCGCCGGCGCGATCAGCACCACTGCCAGATTCTCCAGCATCGAGAACGCCACCGCCCCCGGCAGAGTTTCGGGTTTCCCGGCAATGGCGAGATCCGCTTCGCCCGTCACCACTTTTTCCATTGCGTCGGAGGCGTCGCCGGTAGTGAGCTTAATTTCAACCGACGGATGCGCCGCGCGGAAGCGGTCGAGAATGGGCGGCAGATGGCTATAGGCGGCGGTCACGGAGCAGAAAATATGCAGCTCGCCGGAAAGTGACGGCCCCTGCTGGTCAATCGAGTGCCGCAGTTGCTGGTACTGCAACAGCGTCTGCTGGGCAAAAATGCGCAGTTCTTCACCCGCTTCCGTGAGCGTGACGGTACGGTTATCGCGCACGAACAGCGGCTGGCCGAGGTCTTCCTCAAGGCGCTGGATCTGGCGTGAAAGCGTGGAGGGGCTAACGTGCATCGCCCGGGCGCTGCGGCCAAAATGACGGCTTTCCGCCAGGTGCAGGAACATTTTCAGATCGCGTAAATCCACCGATTCCACTCCCTCTTTTTATATTGCAAAAATTGCAACATGATGTTGTGAATATATCAATTTCCGCAATAAATTTCCTGTTGTAATGTGGGTACATTCTCGCTGAAACGCGAACCGAACAATAAGACACACAACATCACGAGGTATCACCCATGGCTAACTACTTTAATACACTGAACTTGCGCCAGCAGCTGGCGCAGCTGGGCAAATGCCGCTTCATGGCGCGCGACGAATTTGCCGATGGCGCGAGCTACCTTCAGGGTAAAAAAGTGGTCATTGTCGGCTGTGGCGCACAGGGTCTGAACCAGGGCCTGAACATGCGTGACTCCGGTCTGGATATCTCCTACGCCCTGCGAAAAGAAGCGATTGCTGAGAAGCGCGCTTCCTGGCGTAAAGCGACCGAAAACGGCTTCAAAGTGGGCACCTACGAAGAGCTGATCCCGCAGGCGGATCTGGTGGTTAACCTTACGCCAGACAAACAGCACTCAGACGTTGTGCGTTCCGTACAGCCGCTGATGAAAGACGGCGCGGCGCTGGGTTACTCCCACGGCTTCAACATCGTTGAAGTGGGTGAGCAGATCCGTAAAGACATCACCGTAGTGATGGTTGCACCGAAGTGCCCGGGTACAGAAGTGCGTGAAGAGTACAAACGTGGTTTTGGTGTGCCGACCCTGATCGCGGTTCACCCGGAAAACGATCCGAAAGGCGAAGGGATGGCAATTGCCAAAGCATGGGCAGCGGCGACCGGCGGCCACCGTGCGGGTGTACTGGAATCTTCCTTCGTCGCAGAAGTGAAATCTGACCTGATGGGTGAGCAGACCATTCTGTGCGGTATGCTGCAGGCGGGCTCTCTGCTGTGCTTTGACAAGCTGGTGGCAGAAGGCACCGACCCGGCCTATGCGGAAAAACTGATTCAGTTCGGTTGGGAAACCATCACCGAAGCGCTGAAGCAGGGCGGTATTACGCTGATGATGGACCGTCTGTCCAATCCGGCAAAACTGCGTGCTTACGCGCTGTCTGAACAGCTGAAAACCATCATGGCACCGCTGTTCCAGAAACATATGGACGACATTATTTCCGGTGAATTCTCCTCCGGTATGATGGCAGACTGGGCGAATGACGATAAAAACCTGCTGACCTGGCGTGAAGAGACCGGTAAAACCGCGTTCGAAACCGCGCCACAGTATGAAGGTAAAATCGGCGAGCAGGAGTACTTCGATAAAGGCGTGCTGATGATCGCAATGGTGAAAGCAGGCGTTGAGCTGGCGTTCGAAACCATGGTGGATTCCGGCATCATTGAAGAGTCTGCGTACTATGAATCACTGCACGAGCTGCCGCTGATCGCGAACACCATCGCCCGTAAGCGTCTGTACGAAATGAATGTGGTTATCTCTGATACCGCAGAATACGGTAACTACCTGTTCTCTTACGCCTGCGTACCGCTGCTGAAAGAGTTTATGACCACCCTTCAGACGGGCGATCTGGGCAAGGCGATTGCAGAAGGTGCCGTGGATAACGCGCAGCTGCGCGATGTGAACGAAGCGATTCGCGGTCACCAGATCGAGAAAGTGGGTCACAAATTGCGTGGCTACATGACCGATATGAAGCGCATCGCGGTAGCGGGTTAACAACCTTGTCGGGTGGCGCTTCGCTTACCCGACCTACAAAACCGTAAGATGTAGGCCGGGTAAGGCGCAGCCGCCACCCGGCTTTTTTATTTGCGATACAGCACTTTGATAATGTGGTATCCGAACTGGGTATGCAGCGGGCCGGTTGGCTCCAGCACCGGGCAGGAGAACACCACCTTATCGAACGCCGGAACCATCTGACCCTGGCGGAATTCACCCAGGTCACCGCCGCGTTTGCCTGACGGGCAGATGGAGTGCTTCTTCGCCAGCTTACCGAAGTCGGCACCGTTTTTAATCTGCTCCAGAAGATCTAAAGCCAGTTTCTCTTCTTTAACGAGGATATGCACTGCTGCTGCTGTTTTTGCCATGATCGTGCCTTGAAATAGGTTGAGATAAATCGGGCGCAATATACCACGCGTCAGCGGCGATAAAGCACCTTAATGATATGGTAGCCAAATTTGGTTTTTACCGGGCCGTAGGGCTTCAGAAGCGGGCAGCTAAAGACCACCTGATCGAATGGGCCGACCATCGCACCTTGTTGAAACTCCCCGAGATCCCCGCCATTGCGCCCGGATGGGCATTTAGAGTAGCGCTTTGCCAGATGATCAAAGCTGATGCCGCGTTCCAGCTTGGTTAGGATCTCCTGAGCCAGTTTCTCTTCTTTTACCAGAATATGCAGGGCTGCTGCGGTCTTTTTCATTGTTCTGCTCTACGGGTTAATCGTGATTTCTCCACTTTATCATTAGCCGGTAAATCTGCGTCCGGCTTTCTGCTACAATCCACACCCCGTTCGAAGATTGAGCAACCATCCCATGCGTTTAAACCCTGGACAACAACAAGCGGTCGAATTCGTTACTGGACCATGCCTGGTGCTGGCAGGGGCCGGTTCGGGTAAAACCCGCGTGATCACCAACAAAATTGCGCATCTGATCCGCGGCTGTGGCTATCAGGCACGGCACATTGCGGCAGTGACCTTTACCAATAAAGCGGCGCGTGAGATGAAAGAGCGTGTCGGCCAGACGCTGGGGCGTAAAGAGGCGCGCGGCCTGATGATCTCTACGTTCCACACGCTGGGGCTGGATATCATCAAGCGCGAATATGCGGCCCTGGGGATGAAGTCCAACTTCTCGCTCTTCGATGATACCGACCAGGTGGCATTGCTCAAAGAGCTCACCGAGGGATTGATCGAAGATGATAAGGTGCTGTTGCAGCAGCTGATCTCGACGATCTCCAACTGGAAAAACGATCTGATGACCCCGGCCCAGGCCACGGCGATCGCCAAAGGCGAAAGGGATCGAATTTTTGCCCACTGCTATGGTCTGTACGATGCGCATATGAAAGCGTGTAACGTGCTGGACTTTGACGACCTGATCCTGCTGCCCACGCTGCTGCTGCAGCGCAATGAAGAGGTGCGAGAGCGCTGGCAGAATAAGATTCGCTATCTGCTGGTGGATGAATACCAGGATACCAACACCAGCCAGTACGAGCTGGTGAAGCTACTGGTGGGGCAGCGCGCGCGTTTCACCGTGGTTGGCGATGACGATCAGTCAATTTACTCCTGGCGCGGCGCGCGTCCGCAAAACCTGGTGCTGCTGAGCAAGGATTTTCCGGCGCTGCAGGTGATAAAGCTCGAGCAGAACTACCGCTCGTCGGGGCGCATTCTTAAGGCGGCAAATATTCTGATTGCCAACAACCCACACGTGTTTGAGAAGCGCCTGTTCTCCGAGCTGGGCTACGGGACGGAGCTGAAAGTCCTCAGCGCCAACAATGAAGAGCATGAAGCGGAGCGCGTCACGGGCGAACTCATCGCTCACCACTTCGTCAATAAAACCGAATATAAGGATTACGCGATCCTCTATCGCGGGAATCACCAGTCGCGCGTCTTTGAAAAGATGCTGATGCAGAACCGCATTCCGTACAAAATTTCCGGTGGCACCTCGTTTTTCTCACGCCCTGAAATCAAAGATCTGCTGGCCTATCTGCGCGTGCTCACTAACCCGGATGATGACAGCGCGTTTCTGCGCATCGTGAATACGCCAAAACGCGAAATTGGCCCCGCGACGCTGCAAAAGCTGGGGGAATGGGCAATGACGCGCAACAAAAGCCTGTTTACCGCCAGTTTCGACATGGGGCTGAGCCATACGTTGACCGGACGCGGGTATGATTCGTTAACGCGATTCACCCACTGGCTTGGCGAAGTGCAGCGACTGGCAGAGCGCGAACCGATTGCCGCTGTACGCGATCTGATCCACGGCATCGACTACGAGTCCTGGCTGTACGAAACCTCAGCCAGCCCGAAAGCGGCTGAGATGCGCATGAAAAACGTGAACCAGCTGTTTAGCTGGATGACTGAAATGCTGGAAGGTTCTGAAATCGACGAACCCATGACCCTGACGCAGGTGGTCACCCGCTTTACCCTGCGCGATATGATGGAGCGCGGCGAGAGCGAAGAAGAGGCCGATCAGGTTCAGCTGATGACGCTGCATGCGTCCAAAGGTCTGGAATTCCCGTATGTATATCTGGTCGGCATGGAAGAGGGGTTGTTACCGCACCAGAGCAGCATTGATGAAGACAACGTCGATGAGGAGCGCCGTCTGGCCTACGTGGGGATCACCCGTGCGCAGAAAGAGCTGACGTTTACGCTGTGTAAAGAGCGCCGCCAGTATGGTGAACTGGTGCGCCCGGAGCCGAGCCGTTTCCTGCTGGAACTGCCGCAGGATGACCTGATCTGGGAACAGGAGCGCAAAGTGATTACCGCTGAAGAGCGTATGCACAAGGGGCAGGCTAACGTGGCGAACATTCGCGCCATGCTGGCAAAAGCCAAAGAGAAAGGATAAGTCCGGAGGGACTTGTAGGCCGGGTAAGCGCAGCGCCACCCGGCATTTTTCACTATCTTACTTTACTTCCAACACCCAGTGCACATAGCTTTGCCACTGGCACTCCTGCTCGATCATCTCTGCCCCAAGCGGGTGATTTTCAATCCAGTTCTCCGGCAGCGTCAGAGACAGTTTTTCGTCATCGGCAACCAGGTTGATAGCAGGGAGTAAATCATCGCGGCGACGGCTGGCAAACAGGATCGCCAGACGCAGCAGGCGGCACAAATGCTCGGCCACGCGCGGCGGTACGGCATTTTGCTGATGCAAAGAAGAGAGATCAACGGCATTGGTTTGGTTCAGCAGCAGCGTTGCCAGCAATTTTTTCTGCGCGGGCGTATAGCCCGGTAAATCAAGATTACGCACCAGATACGCTGCGTGAGCAGGGGCCTGCTTGAAATCAATGCTCAGCCCCACTTCGTGGAGCGCACAGGCGCTCAGCAATAAATCACGACTCAGATGATCAAGAACCCACACGTTAGCGACCTGATCGGCGAAGCGTGACGCCAGTTGCGCCACGCGTCCAGCCTGATCGATATCCACCAGAAAACGGCGCTGCACGTTGCGCAGGGTGCGGCTGCGAATGTCCTGATCAACCGACAGATGCAACATCCCATAGACCAGACCTTCGCGCAACGCGCCGCCAGCCAGCGTCATACAGGTGATGTTGAGTTCGGTGAAAATCGCAATCAGAATGGCCAGCCCGCTCGGGAAGACCAGCGCGCGTTCAAGCGTCAGCCCTTCAATTTCCAGCTCTTCCAGTCGTCCGCACTGAATGGCGCGCTGTTTCAACTGCTGAAGTTTGGCAAGCGTAATCCGCTCGTCCATTCCCTGCGCCATCATAATTTCCTGCAGGGCCTGCACGGTACCCGACGCACCCACGCAGACTTTCCAGCCGTGACAGCGCAGTTCATCCATGACGGGACGTAACACTTCGCGCGCGGCATTTTCTGCCTCGTCGAAGTTCTCTTTACCCAGATTCCGGTCAGCAAAGTAGCGTTCAAGCCAGGTCACGCAGCCCATAGACAGGCTGAACAGAGACGTCGCCTGCGCGCCGGTGCCGGTAACCAGTTCTGTGCTGGCACCGCCGATATCCACCACCAGGCGGCGATCGTCACCCCCCGTGGTGTGTGCAACACCCTGATAAATCAGGCGAGCCTCTTCTTCACCGCTGATAACCTGAACCGGACAACCCAGAATTTCCTGCGCTCTGGCAATGAAATCCACGGCGTTAACCGCCAGTCGGAGTGTCGCAGTGGCGACGACGGTGATTTG
The DNA here is from genome assembly GCF_004402045.1 of Lelliottia nimipressuralis. Lineage (GTDB taxonomy): Bacteria > Pseudomonadota > Gammaproteobacteria > Enterobacterales > Enterobacteriaceae > Enterobacter > Enterobacter chinensis. The sequence goes on from NZ_SOMG01000017.1 coordinate 16,851, forward strand.
GGCATGAGGGATATCCTGCAGACGCTCAGCAAAGAGTCGCAGACACTGCCAGCCACGTTCCATGGCTTCAGGTGAGAGGTCATTGTTGCTGCTCAGGCCCGCCGCGAGACGGACCTTGCGCTTAATGCGCGTCAGCGTTTGTATGCTTCCCGCCACCTCGCGCACAACCAGCATATGAAAACTATTCGAACCGAGATCAATTGCCGCATAAAGCGAGGTGGAGCTGAGCATATTTTCTTAACCTGAACGACGACGATTACGCGGTGCGCCGCCTGAACGGCGCGGACCATTGCCGGAGCGTGGGCGGGTAAGACGCTTAGGCGGCGGCAGTTCGCTTAACAGCGCTTCCGGGTTGTATTTGCTCTGCGGAATAGAGTGACCGATGTAAGTCTCAATGGCTGGAAGATTCAGCGCATACTCTTCACACGCAAGGCTAATAGAGTGACCGCTTGCGCCCGCACGACCGGTACGACCGATACGGTGTACATAGTCTTCGCAGTCGTCTGGCAGGTCATAGTTAAACACGTGCGTCACGGCTGGAATGTGCAAACCACGTGCTGCCACGTCGGTTGCGACCAGAATATCGAGATCGCCACGGGTAAACTCTTCGAGAATACGCAGGCGTTTTTTCTGCGCCACGTCGCCGGTCAACAGGCCAACGCGGTGACCGTCTGCAGCCAGATGGCCCCAGATGTCTTCACAACGGTGTTTGGTGTTTGCGAAGATAATGGCGCGATCTGGCCACTCTTCTTCAATCAACGTTTGCAGCAGACGCATTTTCTCTTCATTAGAAGGATAGAAGAGTTCTTCTTTAATGCGGTGACCCGTTTTCTGCTCAGGTTCCACTTCCACATATTCGGCGTTGTTCATCTGTTCGAACGCCAGTTCGCGAACGCGGTACGAGAGGGTTGCAGAGAACAGCATATTCAGACGCTGGTTGGCCGGAGGCATACGGCGGAACAGCCAGCGGATATCTTTAATGAAGCCCAGATCGTACATGCGGTCAGCTTCATCGAGCACCACAACCTGGATTGCGCCAAGGTTAATGTGGTTCTGTTTGGCGTAATCGATAAGACGGCCGGTGGTACCGATGAGGATATCCACACCGCTTTCCAGCACTTTCAGTTGCTTATCGTAGCCATCGCCGCCATAGGCCAGGCCAAGCTTGAGGCCGGTAGCCTGCGCCAGGGGTTCAGCGTCTGCGTGGATCTGTACCGCCAGTTCTCGCGTCGGGGCCATAATTAGCGCGCGCGGCTGGTTAACTTTGCGGTCTGCAATCGCTGGGTGAGAAAGTAAATAATGAAACGTTGACGTCAAAAACGCCATCGTTTTGCCAGTACCGGTTTGCGCCTGCCCTGCAACATCGCGACCGGCCAGCGTCAGCGGCAGTGCGAGGGCCTGAATGGGCGTGCAGTTATGAAACCCTTTATTTTCAAGGGCTTCAATTACCTTTGCGTGCAGGGCGAAGTCGGAAAACTTCTGTTCTGTTAAATGTGTTTTGCTCATAGTGTGGTAGAATATCAGCTTACTATTGCTTTACGAAAGCGTATCCGGTGAAATAAAGTCAACCTTTAGTTGGTTAATGCGACATCAACACGTCGTTGGTGGAGACAAAACCAACGTACCAGGCTTATTCCTGTGGAGTTATATATGAGCGATAAAATTATTCACCTGACTGACGACAGTTTTGACACGGACGTACTTAAGGCTGACGGGCTGATCCTCGTCGATTTCTGGGCTGAATGGTGTGGTCCTTGCAAAATGATCGCCCCGATTCTGGATGAGATCGCCGACGAATATCAGGGCAAACTGACCGTTGCCAAGCTGAACATCGACCAGAACCCGGGCACCGCACCAAAATACGGTATCCGTGGCATTCCGACCCTGCTGCTGTTCAAAAACGGTGAAGTGGCGGCGACCAAAGTGGGCGCGCTGTCCAAAGGTCAACTGAAAGAGTTCCTGGACGCTAACCTGGCGTAAGGTTTCTCCGCTGTGCGTCCAGAGCATCTGGCTAAATGATGTGGAACTCTGGACGCCCGGCTGAAGTCGTGCTAAGTTAGCTATGACTTCGTTTTAAACATATCTTGTTGTTTGAATCTTGTTTTACCCGATACTTCCCGCTGTTGACATAAACAGTGCGTGAAGTGGCTAAATTCCGGGCTTGTCACTCAATCCGTCTTGTCGTTTCAGTTCTGCGTTCTTTCCCTGTGACCAGACAGCGAACAGACATGAGGTGATGGCCGCTAAACAGGCATGGATGACCCTGCCATACCATTCACAACATTAAGTTCGAGAATCACCCCGAGTTTAAGAACCCACACCATTATGAATCTTACCGAATTAAAGAATACGCCGGTTTCTGACCTGATCACTCTCGGCGAAAATATGGGGCTGGAAAACCAGGCTCGTATGCGCAAGCAGGACATCATTTTCGCCATCCTGAAGCAGCACGCTAAGAGTGGCGAAGATATCTTTGGCGACGGTGTGCTGGAGATATTGCAAGACGGATTTGGTTTCCTCCGCTCTGCAGACAGCTCCTACCTCGCCGGCCCTGACGACATCTACGTATCCCCTAGCCAAATCCGCCGTTTCAACCTCCGCACTGGTGACACCATTTCAGGTAAGATTCGTCCTCCTAAAGAGGGTGAACGCTACTTTGCGTTGTTGAAAGTTAACGAAGTTAACTACGACAAACCGGAAAACTCGCGTAATAAGATCCTCTTTGAGAACTTAACGCCGCTGCATGCGAACTCTCGTCTGCGCATGGAGCGTGGTAACGGTTCTACCGAAGACTTAACCGCTCGCGTTCTGGATCTGGCCTCACCAATTGGTCGTGGTCAGCGTGGCCTGATTGTGGCGCCGCCAAAAGCGGGTAAAACCATGCTGCTGCAGAACATCGCGCAGAGCATCGCCTATAACCACCCAGACTGCGTGCTGATGGTACTGCTGATTGACGAACGTCCGGAAGAAGTGACCGAGATGCAGCGTCTGGTTAAAGGTGAAGTTGTGGCTTCTACCTTTGATGAACCGGCATCTCGCCACGTTCAGGTCGCAGAAATGGTTATCGAGAAGGCGAAACGCCTGGTTGAGCACAAGAAAGACGTGATCATCCTGCTCGACTCCATTACGCGTCTGGCGCGTGCCTACAACACCGTTGTCCCGGCTTCCGGTAAAGTACTGACCGGTGGTGTGGACGCTAACGCCCTGCATCGTCCGAAACGCTTCTTCGGTGCAGCACGTAACGTGGAAGAGGGCGGCAGCCTGACCATCATCGCGACGGCGCTGATCGATACTGGTTCCAAAATGGACGAAGTCATTTACGAAGAGTTTAAAGGTACAGGTAACATGGAACTGCACCTCTCTCGTAAAATTGCTGAGAAACGCGTCTTCCCGGCAATTGACTACAACCGTTCCGGTACCCGTAAAGAAGAGCTGCTCACCACGCAGGAAGAGCTGCAGAAAATGTGGATCCTGCGCAAAATCATCCATCCAATGGGTGAGATTGACGCGATGGAGTTCCTCATTAACAAACTGGCGATGACCAAAACAAACGACGATTTCTTCGACATGATGAAACGCTCGTAACGCAAATAAAGCCAGTGAACGCCACGTTTTTACGTGGCGTTTTTCTTTTATGGACTATACGCTAGTACCACCTACTCCCAATTTTGACCGGTCGGTGCGACAATAAGATTAATCGCACAGTAAAAACATTAATAGCTTGAATAATAAACAAATGGAATTGTGAGAGGTTTACTTTATACCTTCAGGCTCAGCGCCTTCATGGTTATACTTCCTTGACTAACATTTGTTGAGAACATCCATTGTGAACCTACTTGATACGTTTACTGAGCTAACCAGTATTTTCTTGTTTACCACCTGCTTTTTGTTTTTGGCCCGTAAGGTGGCGAAATATCTGGGATTAGTGGATAAACCCAACTTCCGTAAGCGCCATCAAGGTATGATTCCTCTGGTCGGGGGTATTTCTGTTTTCGCGGGTATCTGCTTTACATTTGCAATCGCTGATTACTACATTCCGCATGCCCGGTTGTACCTGACCTGCGCGACGATACTTGTCGTGGTTGGTGCTCTTGACGATCGTTACGATATTAGCGTCAAAATCCGCGCCTTCGTCCAGGCTGCGGTCGCTATCGCCATGATGGTATTCGCAAAGTTACATTTGAGTAGTCTGGGCTATATATTTGGTTCCTGGGAGATGGTGCTCGGCCCGTTCGGCTATTTTCTGACACTTTTTGCGGTATGGGTGGCGATTAATGCCTTCAACATGGTTGACGGTATTGATGGTTTGCTGGGCGGATTGTCCTGCGTCTCATTTGCTGCAATAGGTTTCATTTTATGGTTCGATGGACAATATAGCCTTGCGATGTGGTGTTTCGCCATGATTGCGGCCATCCTGCCTTATATCTTGTTAAATCTTGGTGCTTTGGGTCGGCGCTATAAAGTATTTATGGGTGATGCGGGCAGCACGCTTATCGGTTTTACTATCATCTGGATCTTGTTGGAAACCACTCAGGGTAACGTACACCCGATCAGCCCGGTAACGGCGTTATGGATTATCGCTATCCCTTTAATGGATATGGTCGCGATTATGTATCGTCGTCTACGTAAAGGGATGAGTCCTTTCTCTGCTGACCGTCAGCATATTCATCATTTGATCATGCGAGCTGGATTCACTTCTCGGCAGGCATTTGTGCTTATTACACTGGCGGCTGCTATTCTTGCGGGGGTTGGCGTGACGGCGGAATATACTCATTTTGTGCCTGAGTGGGCCATGTTGGTATTGTTCTTGCTTGCTTTTTCACTCTATGGCTACTGCATTAAGCGCGCATGGAAAGTAGCGCGATTCGTAAAACGCATTAAACGCAGGATGCGTCGTAACAGTGGCAAAAATACAACATTAACTAAGTAAAACCGGGACTATGATGACTCAACCGTTGGCGGGAGCGAAATCAGTGGTAACTGAGAATGAACTGGATATTCGCGGTTTGTTTCGCGTGTTATGGGCAGGCAAACTTTGGATTGCGGGGATCGCGCTGGGGTTTGCACTGTTAGCGCTGGCCTACACTTTCTTTGCAAAACAAGAGTGGAGCGCCACGGCAATCACAGACAGACCAACGGTTAACATGCTTGGGGGATACTATTCCCAGCAGCAATTCCTGCGAAACCTGGATATCAAAGCCAGTCTTGCCACGCCAGACCAGGCCTCCGTTATGGATGAAGCTTATAAAGAATTTGTGATGCAACTGGCTTCGTGGGATACGCGCCGCGATTTCTGGTCCCAGACGGATTATTACAAGCAACGCATGGTGGGTAACAGCAAGGTTGATGCCGCGCTGTTGGACGATCTGATTAACAATATTCAGTTTATGCCGGGCGATGCGCTGCGTAACGTGAATGATAGCGTCAAGCTGATTGCAGAAACCGCGCCGGATGCCAACAACCTGTTGCGCCAGTATGTCGCGTTTGCCAGCCAGCGTGCCGCAAGCCATCTCAATGAAGAGTTAAATGGTGCCTGGGCAGCTCGTACTATCCAGATGAAAGCACAGGTCAAACGTCAGGAAGAGGTGGCAAAAGCCATTTTTGCTCGCCGCGTACACAATATTGAGCAGGCGCTTAAGATTGCTGAACAGCACAATATTTCCCGTACTGAGACTGACGTGCCGGCTGATGAACTGCCTGACTCAGAGATGTTCCTCCTTGGTCGCCCAATGCTGCAGGCACGCCTGGAAAACCTCCAGGCCGTTGGCCCCGATTTTGACCTCGATTACGATCAAAATCGTGCGATGCTCAATACGCTGAATGTAGGTCCATCCCTGGATCCACGTTTTCAGACCTATCGTTATTTGCGAACGCCTGAAGAGCCTGTAAAACGCGATAGCCCGCGTCGTGCATTCCTGATGATTATGTGGGGCATTGTGGGTGCACTGACGGGCGCTGGCGTGGCGTTAACGCGTCGTCGCAGAAACTAAGAACGCCGTTTACGATGAAGGTTACGGCCTTCATCGCCTAATCGAAGAGAATCGATGTGAAAGTACTTACCGTATTTGGCACCAGGCCGGAGGCCATAAAAATGGCGCCTCTGGTTCATGCGCTGGCCAGCGATCCTGATATAGAAGCGAAAGTGTGCGTCACTGCCCAACACCGTGAGATGCTCGATCAGGTCTTAACGCTCTTTTCCATCGTCCCGGATTACGATCTTAATATTATGAAACCGGGACAGGGGTTGACGGAGATAACCTGTCGCATTCTGCAAGAGCTTAAGCCGATCCTGGAGTCATTCAAGCCTGACGTGGTGCTGGTCCACGGTGACACCACCACCACCGTGGCGACAAGCCTGGCCGCATTTTATCAGCGTATTCCCGTGGGACATGTTGAGGCAGGTCTGCGCACCGGCAATCTTTATTCACCGTGGCCGGAGGAGGCCAACCGTACGCTAACCGGTCATCTGGCGATGTACCATTTTGCGCCAACGGAAAATTCCCGCCAGAACCTGCTGCGTGAAAATATCGCTGAGAACAAAATCTTTGTGACCGGCAATACGGTTATTGATGCTTTGATAGGAGTTCGTGACCGTATATTGGCAAATAGCTCCCTTCAGCAAGACCTCGCTGCCCGCTATCCCTTCCTGCACAACGGTAAAAAAACCATCCTGGTCACCGGTCACCGCCGCGAGAGCTTTGGCCGGGGTTTTGAGCAAATCTGCCATGCGCTGGCTGAAATTGCCGCGCAGAATGAAGATGTGCAGATTGTCTATCCGGTGCATCTCAACCCTAACGTCAGCGAGCCGGTTAACCGCATTCTGGGCCATGTCGACAATGTCCTACTGATTGAACCGCAGGACTACATGCCGTTTGTCTGGCTGATGAACCATGCCTGGCTGATCCTCACCGATTCCGGCGGAATTCAGGAAGAAGCGCCTTCTCTCGGTAAACCGGTGCTGGTGATGCGTGAAACGACCGAGCGTCCGGAAGCCGTCAAAGCGGGAACCGTGCGCCTGGTCGGAACCAACACACAGTTGATTGTCGAAGAGGTCACGCGCCTCCTGCACGACGATGAAGCGTATCAGGCGATGAGCCGAGCCCATAATCCTTATGGTGACGGGCAGGCTTGTGGCCGTATTTTGCATGCACTTAAAAACAATCGGGTATCGCTATGAGTTTTACTACCATCTCTGTCATTGGTCTTGGCTACATCGGCTTGCCCACCGCGGCGGCGTTTGCCTCTCGTCAAAAACAGGTTGTCGGTGTGGATATCAACGCCCGCGCGGTGGAAACCATTAACCGTGGCGAAATTCATATTGTGGAGCCCGATCTCGACCGTGTGGTGAAAGAAGCGGTGGATGGAGGTTTCCTGCGTGCCAGTACAACACCTGTTGAAGCGGATGCGTACCTGATTGCCGTTCCAACGCCCTTTAAAGGTGACCACGAGCCCGACATGGCCTTCGTCGAGGCGGCAGCGAAATCCATTGCACCTGTGCTGAAGAAAGGGGCACTGGTGATTCTGGAGTCGACCTCTCCCGTCGGTGCTACCGAGCAGATGGCACAGTGGCTGGCCGAAGCGCGCCCTGATTTACGCTTCCCGCAGCAGGCGGGCGAGCAGGCCGATATCAATATCGCCTACTGTCCGGAGCGCGTGCTGCCGGGCCAGGTCATGGTGGAACTGATTAAAAACGACCGCGTCATTGGCGGAATGACGCCAGTCTGTTCCGAACGTGCCAGCGCGCTGTACAAGATTTTCCTCGAAGGCGAATGCGTGGTGACCAACTCCCGCACCGCTGAGATGTGCAAGCTGACGGAAAACAGCTTCCGGGACGTGAATATCGCCTTCGCGAATGAACTGTCGCTGATTTGCGCCGATCAGGGAATTAACGTCTGGGAGTTGATCAGCCTGGCCAATCGCCATCCGCGCGTAAACATTCTCCAGCCTGGTCCGGGCGTGGGCGGACACTGTATCGCCGTCGACCCATGGTTTATCGTGGCGCAGAATCCTGCACAGGCTCGTCTGATCCGCACCGCGCGTGAAGTGAACGACAGCAAACCTCACTGGGTGCTCAATCAGGTAAAAACCACGGTGGCGGATTGTCTGGCAGAGAGCGGCAAGCGCGCCAGCGAGCTGAAAATTGCCTGCTTTGGTCTGGCATTTAAACCGAACATTGACGACCTGCGCGAAAGCCCGGCAATGGAAATTGCTGAGATGATTGCCGAATGGCATAAGGGCGAAACGCTGGTGGTCGAGCCAAACATTCATGAGCTCCCGGCAAAACTGGCAGGCCACTGCACGCTGACAGCGCTGGACGATGCGCTGGCGACGGCGGATGTGCTGGTGCTGCTGGTGGATCATAAAGAATTTAAAGCGATGCCCGGTACTGCTGTTCGTCAGCAGTATATTGTGGATACCAAAGGCGTCTGGCGGTGAGCAACCTGAATGGGGTACTCGAGCCTCTGCAATGGGAGAGTACCTTTTTCGGCCTGCCGTCGGCTATCGTGCGCCTGCGCAACGATGCGCCAGTACTGACTGAATCGGATTTTACCGCCTGGCAACGGGTGCAGGCTAAGATCCCGGCGGACCGTGCTGACCTGCTTGACGCGCTCCAGCACCACGGTTTTCAGCTGGTTGAAGGTGAGGTAGACCTTTCCATTACCCTTTCCCGCCACGATGCATCCGGCGCGGAAATGGCAACCGAACGGGATATTCCCGTGCTGCGTCAGATAGCGGCCCAGGCGTTCGCGCAGAGCCGCTTTCGCGCGCCCTGGTACGCACCTGACGATAGCGGACGTTTCTACGCCCAGTGGGTGGAGAATGCGGTCAAAGGCACGTTCGACCATGTCTGCCTGGTTTTTCGTGCAGCGGACGGTCAGATCCAGGGATTTGTCTCGCTGCGTAAGCTCAACGAGCGCGAGGCGCGTATTGGCTTATTAGCCGGGCGTGGCATGGGTGAGAAACTGATGCAGGCAGCGCTGCACTGGGCGCAGCAGCAAAAGCTCGTGACGCTGCGGGTGGCGACCCAGGTGGGTAACACCGCCGCGCTTAAACGTTATATTGCGAGTGGTGCCAACATCGACGCCACCGCCTACTGGTTATACAGGTGACAAGATGATTCCATTTAACGCACCCCCCGTCGTCGGAACTGAACTCGACTATATGCAGTCTGCCATGGGCAGCGGCAAACTCTGCGGTGACGGCGGTTTTACCCGTCGCTGTCAGCAGTGGATGGAGCAGCGTTTTCGCAGTGCCAAAGTGCTGCTGACTCCGTCCTGTACGGCATCGCTGGAAATGGCGGCCCTGTTGTTGGATATCCAGCCCGGTGATGAAGTGATTATGCCGAGTTATACCTTCGTCTCCACGGCGAACGCGTTTGTCCTGCGCGGGGCGAAAATCGTCTTTGTGGATATCCGCCCGGATACCATGAACATTGATGAGACGCTGATTGAAGCGGCGATCACTGACAAAACGCGAGCGATTGTTCCGGTTCACTACGCGGGCGTGGCCTGTGAAATGGACACCATCATGGCGCTCGCCAAAAAACATAACCTGTATGTGGTGGAAGATGCTGCGCAGGGTGTGATGTCCACCTACAAGGGACGTGCGCTGGGTACCATCGGTCACATCGGCTGCTTTAGCTTCCACGAAACTAAAAACTACACCGCGGGTGGAGAAGGTGGTGCGACGCTGATTAACGATCGCGCGCTGGTTGAGCGTGCGGAAGTGATCCGCGAAAAAGGCACCAACCGCAGCCAGTTCTTCCGCGGGCAGGTAGACAAATACACCTGGCGCGATATTGGCTCAAGCTATCTGATGGCGGATCTGCAGGCGGCGTACCTGTGGGCGCAGCTGGAAGCGGCGGAACGTATCAACCTTCAGCGTCTTTCCCTGTGGCAAACGTATTACGATGCGCTTGAGCCTCTGGCAAAAGCCGGGCGTATTGAACTGCCAACCATCCCGGCAGACTGCGTCCACAATGCCCACATGTTCTACATCAAGCTGCGCGATAACGACGACCGTAGCCAGCTCATCGCCTGGCTGAAAGAAGCCGAAATTATGGCGGTGTTCCACTATATCCCGCTGCATTCCAGTCCGGCCGGAGAAGCGTTTGGCACGTTTGCGGGTGAAGATCGCTACACTACCAAAGAAAGTGAGCGTTTGCTTCGCCTGCCACTGTTCTATAACCTCGCGCCAGTTAACCAGCGTACGGTGATCAATACCCTTCTGAGCTATTTCGGCTGATATGTCTCTGGCAAAAGCATCGGTGTGGACCGCCGCGTCCACACTTGTAAAAATTGGCGCCGGTCTGCTGGTCGTCAAGCTGTTGGCCGTCTCCTTTGGCCCCTCCGGCGTGGGGCTGGCGGGTAATTTCCGCCAGCTTGTCACCGTCCTTGGCGTGCTGGCGGGTGCCGGTATCTTCAACGGCGTGACCAAATACGTTTCTCAGTACCATGATGATGCGGCTCAGCTTCGCAGGGTGGTGGGCACCTCTTCGGCGATGGTCACGGGTTTTTCGACCCTGATGGCGATAGTCTTTCTGCTGGCGGCGGCCCCCATCAGCCAGGGATTGTTCGGGCACACCCATTATCAGGGGCTGGTGCGTCTGGTTGCGTTGGTTCAGATGGGCATTGCCTGGGCTAACCTGCTGCTGGCGTTGATGAAAGGTTTTCGTGATGCTGCCGGGAACGCCCTTGCCTTAATCCTGGGCAGCGTCATTGGCGTTATTGCTTACTACTTCTGCTATCGCCTCGGTGGCTATGAAGGCGCGCTGCTCGGGCTGGCGCTGGTGCCGGCACTGGTTGTTGTTCCCGCGGCGCTTATGCTGATGCGTCGGGGCGTCATCCCGCTGAGCTACCTGAAACCGCAATGGGATAAGGTGCTTGCCAGCCAGCTGGGTAAATTTACCCTGATGGCGCTCATCACCTCCGTCACGCTACCTGTAGCCTACGTGATGATGCGAAACCTGCTGGCGGCGCATTATAGCTGGGATGAAGTCGGGATCTGGCAGGGAGTAAGCAGCATTTCCGACGCCTACCTCCAGTTTATTACGGCTTCCTTTAGCGTTTATTTGCTGCCAACATTATCGCGTCTGACGTCGAGGCAGGATATCACCCGTGAGATTTTCCGATCTCTGCGCTTTGTGTTGCCGGCTGTTGCGGCTGCCAGCTTTACCGTCTGGTTATTGCGCGATGTCGCCATCTGGCTGCTGTTCTCGGCGAAGTTCACCGCCATGCGCGATCTCTTTGCCTGGCAACTGGTGGGCGATGTGTTGAAAGTGGGTGCTTACGTTTTCGGCTATCTGGTGATTGCAAAAGCGTCCCTGCGGCTGTATATCCTGGCGGAAATTAGCCAGTTCGCATTACTGACCTCGTTCTCGCACTGGTTGATACCCGCACACGGTGCGTTGGGGGCGGCTCAGGCCTACATGGCAACCTATATCGTTTATTTCGCTGCCTGTTGCGGCGTATTTTTATTGTGGCGTAAACGCGCATGACTGCACTGATTCACATCCTGGGATCGGATATCCCACACCATAACCAGACCGTTTTGCGGTTCTTCAACGACGAGCTGGCATCGGGTAATCCTGATGCGCGTGAGTTTATGGTTGCAGGTCAGGATAAGGGCCTGAGTTCAGCATTTCCGACGCTGAAGATCAGCTTCTGGCCGGATAAGGCCACGCTGGCGAAAGCGGTCATTGCCAAAGCCAAAGCGGATCGTGAGCAACGATTCTTCTTTCACGGACAGTTTAATACCGGCCTGTGGCTGGGGCTTCTCAGCGGGGGAATCAAGCCTTCCCAGTGTAGCTGGCATATCTGGGGAGCCGATCTCTACGAAGTCTCCCGCGGCTGGAAATTCCGTCTTTTCTATCCGCTGCGCCGTATGGCACAGGGAAGGGTGGGCTGTGTTTTTGCTACCCGTGGCGATCTCAACTATTTTGCGAAGCAGCACCCGAACGTGCGCGGCGAATTACTCTATTTCCCAACCCGCATGGATCCGTCGCTAAACGCCATGGCGAATGACGCGGTGCGTGAAGGCAAGCTGACGATCCTGGTGGGGAATTCCGGCGATCGCAGTAACGAACATGTGGCAGCGCTCAGAGCGGTGCATCAGCAGTTTGGCGACACGGTGAACGTGGTGGTGCCGATGGGCTATCCCGCCAATAATGACGCCTACATTGATGAGGTTAGCCATCAGGGGCTTGCGTTATTCAGCGCGGATAATTTGCATATTCTGCGGGATAAGCTGGAATTTGATGAGTATCTCGCGCTGCTGAGAAAATGCGACCTCGGGTATTTCATCTTTGCCCGTCAGCAGGGCATTGGCACACTTTGCTTGCTTATTCAGGCAGGGATCCCTTGCGTGCTAAACCGCGACAACCCGTTCTGGCAGGATATGGCCGAACAGCATCTTCCGGTGCTGTTCACCACCGATGTGCTCAATGAAGAGGTTGTTCGGGAAGCACAGCGACAGCTGGCGCTGGTGGATAAAAATTCCATCGACTTCTTTAGCCCGAATTACCTCACGCCGTGGCACCGTGCGCTGCGTATCGCTGCAGGAGACAAAGCATGAGCCAGTTGCAATTCAGCGGGTTGCTGGTCGTTTGGCTCTTGAGCACCCTGTTTATCGCCACGCTCACCTGGTTCGAATTCCGCCGAGTACGTTTCAACTTTAACGTGTTCTTCTCGTTATTGTTTCTGCTGACGTTCTTTTTTGGTTTCCCGCTGACCAGCATTCTGGTCTTCCGTTTTGACGTGAGCGTCGCGCCCCCGGAAATTCTGCTCCAGGCACTTCTGGCAGCGACCTGCTTCTATGCGGTGTACTACGTCACCTATAAAACGCGTCTGCGTTCCGTGCAGGCTGCCGCGCCGCGTCGGGCGCTTTTTACCATGAATCGAGTGGAGACCCACCTGACATGGGTGATGTTGATGACGATTGCCCTGGTCAGTGTCGGCATCTTCTTCATGCATAACGGCTTCCTGCTGTTCAAGCTCCACTCCTACAGCCAGATTTTTTCTGCCGAAGTCTCGGGCGTGGCGCTTAAGCGGTTCTTCTACTTCTTCATCCCGGCGATGCTGGTGATCTTCTTCCTGCGCCAGGACAGCAAAGCGTGGCTGTTCTTCCTGGTCAGCACCGTCGCGTTTGGCATCCTGACCTACATGATTGTGGGCGGTACGCGCGCCAATATCATCATCGCCTTCGCCATCTTCCTGTTTATCGGCATCATCCGCGGCTGGATCTCGCTGTGGATGCTGGTTGCGGCCGGGGTGTTTGGCATTGTGGGGATGTTCTGGCTGGCGCTGAAGCGATATGGAATGAACGTGGCAGGTGACGAGGCGTTTTACACGTTCCTTTACCTCACGCGCGATACATTCTCGCCGTGGGAAAACCTGGCATTACTGCTGCAAAATTACGACAAGATTGATTTCCAGGGGCTGGCGCCGATTGTTCGCGACTTCTACGTCTTTATCCCTTCCTGGCTATGGCCTGACCGGCCTGGCGTGGTGCTGAATACGGCGAACTACTTTACCTGGGAAGTGCTGAACAACCATTCCGGTCTGGCAATCTCCCCTACGCTTATCGGTTCACTGGTGGTTATGGGGGGGGCGTGGTTCATTTTGCCCGGGGCGGTTGCCGTGGGGTTGATTATTAAGTGGTTCGACTGGCTTTACCTGCGCGGCAACGAAGAGACTAATCGCTACAAAGCGGCCATTTTGCACAGCTTCTGCTTTGGTGCCATTTTCAATATGATCGTTCTGGCGCGTGAAGGACTGGATTCGTTCGTATCACGCGTGGTGTTCTTTATGGTCGTTTTCGGCGTCTGCCTGTTGCTGGCCAAACTGTTGTACTGGCTGTTTGACAGCGCAGGGCTTGTGCACAAGCGCGAGCGACAGGGCAGCACATCGCTGTCGCAAGTCTGAGTAAGGATAGTAATGACTGATAACATTTCTGCACCGCGCTATGCGCTACGTGGTCTGCAGCTTATTGGCTGGCGCGACATGCAGCACGCGCTGGATTTTCTGTTCGCCGACGGCCAGATGAAATCCGGCACGCTGGTCGCCATCAATGCGGAAAAGATGCTGGCGGTGGAAGATAACGCCGAGGTCAAAAGCCTGATAGAAGCGGCTGAATTCAAATACGCGGACGGGATCAGCGTGGTCCGCTCTATCCGTAAAAAGTTTCCTGATGCTAATGTTTCCCGCGTGGCGGGTGCCGATCTCTGGGAGCAGCTCATGGCTCGCGCAGGCGCGCAGGGCACGCCAGTGTTCCTGATTGGTGGGAAGCCAGAGATACTGGCTCAGACTGAGGAGAAACTGCGTCGTCAATGGAATGTTAATATTGTCGGCAGCCAGGATGGTTACTTCAAACCTGAAGATCGGCTGGCGCTGTTTGAGCGCGTTCGTGACAGCGGGGCGAAAATTGTCACCGTGGCGATGGGCTCCCCGCGCCAGGAGATCCTGATGCGTGACTGCCGTCAGGTTTGTCCGGATGCTCTCTATATGGGCGTCGGCGGCACGTACGACGTCTTTACCGGCCACGTTAAGCGCGCGCCGAAGGTTTGGCAAAATCTGGGGCTGGAGTGGCTGTATCGCCTGTTATCGCAACCGACGCGTATTAAACGACAGATCCGTCTGCTTCGCTACCTCGCCTGGCATTACACCGGAAAAATGTAATCAAAATGTAGCGCGATATGCTATTCGCGCTGCAACTCGCCTGCAAAACTGCTGATAATCTGTGCAATGCATTCATTTTTTTAATGCATCGTTTGCCATTTGGCAGATTTTAAGAAACCATTCGCACCGTATTTTAGTACCCCTAAAAAACAATACCCGGTCTTAAGCCGGGAAACAGCAAACACAATCGAGGATCTATGGCAGAGAAAAAACCGGAGCTACAGCGTGGGCTGGAAGCTCGTCATATTGAACTGATAGCGCTGGGCGGCACTATCGGCGTGGGCCTGTTTATGGGCTCTGCAAGCACGCTCAAATGGGCAGGCCCTTCCGTATTACTGGCGTACATTATCGCCGGGTTGTTTGTTTTCTTCATCATGCGTTCCATGGGCGAAATGCTCTTCCTGGAACCGGTAACCGGCTCCTTTGCCGTTTACGCGCATCGTTATATGAGCCCGTTCTTCGGCTACCTGACGGCCTGGTCATACTGGTTTATGTGGATGGCGGTGGGTATCTCTGAGATCACCGCGATAGGGGTCTACGTCCAGTTCTGGTTCCCGGACATGGTTCAGTGGATACCCGCGCTGATTGCCGTGGGGCTGGTGGCGCTGGCAAACCTGGCAGCCGTGCGTCTTTATGGTGAAATCGAGTTCTGGTTTGCGATGATCAAAGTCACCACCATCATCGTGATGATTGTCGTCGGCCTGGGCGTGATTTTCTTCGGCTTTGGCAACGGTGGACATGCAATCGGCTTTGGTAACCTGACCGAAAACGGCGGTTTCTTCGCCGGCGGCTGGAAGGGCTTCCTGACGGCGCTGTGTATCGTTGTGGCCTCGTATCAGGGCGTGGAGCTGATCGGCATTACCGCCGGTGAGGCGAAAAACCCGCAGGTTACGCTGCGTAGCGCGGTGGGCAAAGTGCTGTGGCGTATTCTGATTTTCTATGTGGGCGCGATCTTCGTCATCGTGACTATCTTCCCATGGAACGAAATTGGCACGACGGGGAGCCCGTTTGTTTTAACCTTCGCCAAAATTGGTATCACGGCGGCGGCGGGTATCATCAACTTTGTGGTCCTTACGGCAGCGTTGTCAGGCTGTAACAGCGGAATGTACAGCTGCGGGCGTATGCTCTATGCGCTCTCGAAGAATAACCAGCTGCCTGCAGCGATGAGCAGAGTCTCACGTGTCGGCGTTCCTGTTGCGGGTGTAGCAGTATCCATTGTGATCCTGCTGATTGGCTCTTGCCTGAATTACATCATTCCTAATCCGCAGCGCGTGTTCGTTTACGTCTATAGCGCCAGCGTACTGCCGGGCATGGTGCCGTGGTTTGTGATCCTCATCAGCCAGCTGCGTTTCCGTCATGCGCATAAAAAGGCGATTGAAAGCCATCCGTTCCGGTCAATTCTGTTCCCCTATGCGAACTATTTGACGATGGCGTTCCTGATTTGCGTATTAATCGGAATGTACTTTAATGAAGATACCCGCATGTCGCTGTTTGTCGGGGTGATCTTCCTGGCGGCAGTGACGGCTGCTTATAAGCTTTTTGGCCTGGGTCGCCGTGCCACCACGCAGAAAGTGGAGGAATAAGCGGCAAAATGTGCAAACCATAACCAAACGCGCATTTTTTTCAAAAAAGCACTAGACAGCGGGGACGGAGGTACGTAATATCCAGCCCCGCAACGGCGCTAAGCGCCCGTAGCTCAGCTGGATAGAGCGCTGCCCTCCGGAGGCAGAGGTCTCAGGTTCGAATCCTGTCGGGCGCACCATTTACCCGGTGCTAGAGCTGCGGTGGTCTGAGAAGTAGTCAGTACCGCGTGAAAGAATACAGTGGTGGCTATAGCTCAGTTGGTAGAGCCCTGGATTGTGATTCCAGTTGTCGTGGGTTCGAATCCCATTAGCCACCCCATTATTGAAAGAGTTGTGAATTGCGAAGGTGGCGGAATTGGTAGACGCGCTAGCTTCAGGTGTTAGTGTCCTTTGGATGTGGGGGTTCGAGTCCCCCCCCTCGCACCACGACTTTTAAAATGAATTGAACTAAAAATTCAAAAAAAGCAGTACATCGGCGAGTAGCGCAGCTTGGTAGCGCAACTGGTTTGGGACCAGTGGGTCGGAGGTTCGAATCCTCTCTCGCCGACCAATTTTGAACCCCGCTTCGGCGGGGTTTTTTGTTTTCTGCGACTTCTCATCCCTGTAGTGATTCCCCGACAGCGCCCTGTTTCATTGTCGCGATTCAGCGACATATAACCAATTGAAAATAAAAGCATTAATTATCCGTGGGTTTTGCTGTCTCCTCCTGGCGACATATTTCTGCATTTATCGATACGTTGTAGAGCTTAAGACGGTGCTTAACAGCATAATTTCCTTTTATCTTAAAATGTTGCGTCATGTAAAACTTCTGGATGTCATGTTGGCACGTTACGTGCAATAATATACGCGTAGATGCTCATTCCATCTCTTATGTTCGCCTTAGTGCCTCATAAACTCAGGAATGACGCAGAGCCATTTACGGTGCTTATCGTCCACTGACAGATGTCGCTTCGGCCTCATCAGACACCATGGACACAACGTTGAGTGAAGCACCAAATATGTTGTCTTACAGACCTGTTTTAACGCCTGCTTTTATAGCAGGCGTTTTTTTATGGGCGTAAAAAAGGAGGCCATTTGGCCTCCTGATTAATTACTGCTGCGTACCGTTATTTTGCAGCGTCAACAGCAACCCATCACGCCGCATGGCGGCCGCCTCTTCCGGCTTATGCTGCTTGTCCAGCGCATCGGCAAGCCACGCGTAGTCAAAGGCATCCGGACGCTGCTTCAGCGCCGCGCGGAAGGCGAGGCTCGCCTCCTGCCATTCACCGTGCTTCATCAGCGACTGACCGAGTGTGCTCCACAGCAACGGTCGGTCACCGACGGTTTTAATCTGCTGACGCAGCACTTTCTCGACTTGCTCAGGGTTGTTGGTTTTCAGACGCGGGATCACCATCACCAGACGATCGTCGTACTGGCGCTTCAGACCGTCGAGGAGAATCTCCTGCGCAGTGTCGTGATCGTCACATTCAATCAGATGTTCCGCCATCGCCACCTGCAGAGGAACCTGCTGGCGCGTTTTACGGCTCTGATTTTTCCACCACGTTTTCAGACCGTCGCTGCCCAGGTCGGCACGCGCCTGATCCATCAGGCCAATCCACGCCAGACGCTGAAGCTCATCACGATGTTCATCATCACCGACCTCGGCCTTCGCCATCGACGGAATGATGTCCAGCAGCGAGCCCCACGCGCCGGTACGAATATAGGCCTGCTCGGCAAGACGCAGCACTTCCGGATGACGTGGCGCGACTTCCAGCAGGCGGTCGATGCCGTGGCGAGCCGCGTGATCCTCATTGCGCGCCAGCTGCAGACGAACGCGCGTAATTTCCACCGGAATCGGATCGCCATGCGCCAGCTCTGCCGCCCGTTCCAGGTGCTGATTGGCGCGTGCTTCGTCACCGCGCTGCTGCGCCGCTTCAGCAGCCAGCAGATAGTTCACCACCGGCTGTTCGGCATGATCGGCGTTTTTCGACATCAGCTTTTCAACCTGCTGATAGTCACCCTCGGCGAGCTTAAGCAGAGCCTGTTCGGTCTGTTTGCGGGCGCGGCGGCGCTTACGGCCAACGAACCAGCCGCGCGTATGGGCACCGGTGCGGAAAATACGGCGCAGGATCCACTCCAGAACAAACAGCACCACCACGCCGAGGATCAGAATGATCACTAAGCCCGTAACGCTGGTTTCGATGTTGTAGTTATCGGTCTGGATCAGCACATAGCCTTGATGGCCCGCGAGCATCGGCCCCAGGACGATCCCGGCGATCAGCAGGATAAAGAGTAAGAGGACTTTTAGCATCGTTACTCTCCCTGCGGCGCGCTTTCAGACGCGGGTGCGGAAGCAGGAGCCGCTGCCGCTCCACCCGTCTGCTCTGCCGGTACGCCCGGTTGCGCCAGCAGGTTACGTACGCGCGTCTGCATCAGTTTCTCCAGAATCGGCTGGCTGGCCAGCTTATCCGGCACGTTCATGGTGATGTTCTGCTGGCTCAGTTTATCAATGTCTTCGAGGAAGGCGGTGGTCGTCGCATCATCGGTGTTGTAGTAGGCGCGTACCCACGTTGAGACGTTATCCAGCGCCTGTTTGTAGGTCTCTTCCTGATGACGCGGCACGGCCTGTGCCGCCACCAGCAGGCGGGAGCGAATGTTTTCGCGCAGATAGATATCCTGGTTCGGCGCCAGCAGCGGCACGGCGGTTTCGTCGCGACGGCGGATGGTGATAAAGCTGTCCATAAAGTTCTGCCAGCTTTTTTGCAGGTTCACGCGCCATTCGCTCAGGGAACTGGACAGCTCGGTGCCGTCGGAATCCATCGGGGAGTCGTCGTCGTTGTTATCCGCCAGCTGCAGGTTATCAATCTGATTCGAGAGCTGGTTCACTTTAAGGATAATGCCGTCGTAGTCCACCTGCGAGACGGCGGAGAGGCTGGCGATGTCTTCGGTGATCGCACGGCGTGCGGTGATAAGACTTGGATCGTTCATGTCTGCCAGGCTTGCATCAGCGCTTTTCAGCAGCGCGGCGGCAGTGGTGACGTCTTGATCGCTCCAGAGCTTACGTCCGGCGAGCTTCACCAGGAAGTCAGCCTGTGAGAGCAGCCAGGTTTTGGCATCGGTGCCGGAAATCGTGGCGACTTTCTGCTGCACTTCGCCCAGCTGTTTGGTCAGTTCTTCCTGTTTGCTGTTCGCATCGGCAAGCGCGGCAGCCTGCTGTTTAATCACGGTTTCCAGCTCGGTTTTCTGCGTCTCCTGCGCTTTTTGCAGAGCAGTGAGCTGATTCACCAGCGCATCGCTGGTGGACGTCTGGTTAGCACCCTGTTGTTTCACCAAACCGTACAGACCAACGCCTGCTGCCAGCGCAATGGCGATGGCAATCGCGCTCAGCGTGAGGCTCGTTTTGTTGCTGCCGTTTTTCTTCTCAGCGGTTTTCTCAGTCGTCTCTGGCTGTGGCGTTGTCTCCACAGTCTCCCTGGTCTCTTCAACCACGGCGGAGGATTTATCGTGTTCCGTCATTATGGCTTCCCATTTGAGAGTTATTGTAATGCGCGCAGCAGCGCATCGTTGTCGGCGTTATCAGCGATCCGAATATCATGCCAGCCCAGTTCCCGGGCCTGGTTCGCCAGACGCTCACTGACGACCAGAAGCCGACAGTGGAGTAACCAATTTTCACGATACCATTGCGGTACAAGTGACCAGAGCCGCTGCAGCATTTCACCGCTGGTCACGACCAGGGTCGTAATGCCGCGCGTATGCCAGCGCATCGCCTCTTCTGCACCATCATAATGTTTTGCACAACGCTGGTAACACTCGCAGAACGTGACGTTAGCCCGGCGTTCGCGCAGCGTTTCACCCAACAGTTCGCGTCCGCCGTTACCGCGTAAAATCAGCGCGCGTTTTCCGGCAATGGTTTGTAATTCAGGTAATTGTAGCAAGACTTCACTGATTTCCCGATCTAACGGGTAACGAACATCCGCACCGCTTACGGTATGCAGCGCAAGCGCCGTTGTGCGGCCAATCGCGAAATAGCGTGGGGCGGTTGGCCAGAACAGGCCCTGCTGTTGCAGCTGCGCGTGGGCAAATTCCACGGCATGTTGCGACAACGCAAACAGCAGGTCGCCTTCCTGAAGGGTATTCATCTGGTCGGCGAGCGTAGAGAGCTCCCGACCCGGGGAGAATTCAATGAGCGGAAAACTCCAGGCCACCTGCCCCAGTGCGCGCAGACGGCTCACTAATTGCTCTCCTGCGGGAGAAGGGCGGGTGACGAGAATACTCATGCAGGGGGTTCTCCATTATAAACCTCAGCCAGAATTTCGCGGGCGCCGTTATCCAGTAACTCTTCTGCCAGCGAGACGCCAAGCTGTTCGGCATCTTGCGCTTTACCGCGACGTTCGCCACGCACCATCTGCGAACCGTCCGGGGCGCCCACCAGCGCACGCAGCCACAGTTCGCCGTTCGTCAATTCAGCATAGCTGCCAATCGGAACCTGGCATCCCCCTTCGAGGCGGGTATTCATCGCACGCTCGGCTTTTACGCGGATAGCGGTGTCGTCATGGTTCAGCGGGGCAAGCAGCTCGCGGGTACGCGCATCGTCCAGACGGCACTCAATGCCAACGGCGCCCTGGCCAACGGCTGGCAGCGACAGCTCTGGCGGTAACGCCACGCGAATGCGTTCCTCTAGCCCCAGACGTTTCAGGCCTGCAACAGCGAGAATAATGGCATCGTAATCGCCGTTATCCAGCTTGCCCAGACGCGTGCCGACGTTCCCGCGCAGCGAGCGAATGATCAGGTCAGGACGACGCTCCGCCAGCTGACACTGACGGCGTAAACTGGACGTGCCAACCACGCTACCCTCAGGCAGCGCATCGAGCGAGTCGTAGTGGTTAGAGACAAATGCGTCACGCGGATCTTCGCGCTCGCAGATGGTCACCAGCCCCAGCCCTTCCGGGAACTCAACAGGCACGTCTTTCATCGAATGTACGGCGATATCGGCGCGTTTCTCAAGCAATGCCAGTTCCAGTTCTTTGACAAACAGGCCTTTGCCGCCCACTTTCGCCAGCGGCGTATCCAGGATCACGTCACCGCGCGTGACCATCGGCACCAGCTCGACGCGCAATCCACTGTGGCAGGCTTCAAGGCGCTGCTTAACATAATGTGCCTGCCAGAGCGCGAGAGGGCTTTGGCGTGTGGCAATTCTCAAAACATTGTCTAACATGCTTGTTACCGTCATTATCAATCGCTAACCATCCTAACATTGTTGACTCTGGGATGGCAGTTTTACGGTTGATGAAGAGTGAGAGGGACAAGGCGGCGTATTCGTCAGCCATAGCCGTATTCAGGAATTTACACGTACAGAACGGTGCTACACTTGTATGTAGCGCATCTTTCTTTACGGTCAACCGGCAAGGTGTTAAATTGATCACGTTTTAGACCATTTTTTCGTCGGTACCACCATAATGATAAGGGCGAAAAAGGGTAACGGTTATCTTTTTGAAATACTGCGGGCCCGCTGTTATTCATGTTTTGAATAGCTTGCGCCACCCGGAAACATCAGGCGATACGTCTTGTACCTCTATATTGAGACTCTGAAACAGAGACTGGATGCCATAAATCAACTGCGTGTGGATCGCGCGCTTGCTGCTATGGGCCCTGCTTTCCAGCAGGTATACAGTCTGCTGCCGACATTATTGCACTATCACCATCCGCTGATGCCTGGCTACCTTGACGGTAACGTTCCCCAGGGCATTTGCCTTTTCACGCCTGATGAAACCCAACAGCACTATCTGAGTGAGCTTGAACTCTATCGCGGCATGCCGCCACAGGAGTCCCCGAAAGGTGAACTGCCGATTACCGGCGTTTACTCTATGGGGAGTACCTCATCGGTAGGGCAAAGCTGTTCTTCGGACCTGGACATCTGGGTCTGTCATCAGTCCTGGCTTGATAACGAAGAGCGCCAGCTGCTGCAACGTAAATGCAGCCTGCTGGAAAGCTGGGCGGCGTCGCTCGGCGTGGAAGTGAGCTTCTTCCTGATTGATGAAAACCGATTCCGTCATAACGAAAGCGGCAGTCTGGGTGGTGAGGACTGCGGCTCGACCCAGCACATCCTGTTGCTGGATGAATTTTACCGTACTGCTGTGCGTCTGGCCGGTAAGCGTATTCTGTGGAATATGGTGCCGTGCGATGAAGAAGAGCATTACGACGATTACGTGATGTCGCTGTACTCGCAGGGTGTCCTGACGCCAAACGAATGGCTGGACCTCGGTGGCCTGAGCTCTCTGTCAGCGGAAGAGTACTTTGGCGCAAGCCTCTGGCAGCTCTATAAGAGTATTGACTCACCGTACAAAGCGGTGCTGAAAACGCTGCTGCTGGAAGCCTATTCCTGGGAATACCCGACGCCGCGCCTGCTGGCGAAAGATATCAAGCAGCGTTTGCACGACGGGGAGATCGTCTCCTTCGGGCTGGACGCCTACTGCATGATGCTGGAGCGCGTGACCGAATACCTGAAAGCCATTGACGACACCACGCGTCTTGACCTGGTGCGTCGATGTTTCTATCTCAAAGTCTGTGAGAAATTGAGCCGCGAGCGCGCATGCGTGGGCTGGCGTCGTGAAGTGGTCAGTCAGTTAGTGAAAGAGTGGGGATGGGACGAAGAGCGTTTGTCCATGCTCGACAACCGCGCCAACTGGAAAATCGATCAGGTGCGTGAAGCGCACAACGAACTGCTCGATGCGATGATGCAAAGCTACCGTAACCTGATCCGCTTTGCGCGTCGTAATAACCTCAGCGTTTCAGCCAGCCCGCAGGATATCGGTGTGTTGACCCGTAAACTGTACGCCGCGTTTGAAGCGCTGCCGGGTAAAGTCACTCTGGTTAACCCGCAGATTTCGCCTGACCTCTCAGAACCGAACCTGACCTTTATCTATGTTCCGCCGGGTCGCGCGAACCGCACCGGGTGGTATCTTTACAACCGTGCGCCAAGCATGGATTCGATCGTCAGCCATCAACCGCTGGAATATAACCGTTACCTGAACAAGCTGGTGGCCTGGGCCTGGTTTAACGGCCTGCTGACCTCGCGCACCCGCCTGTTTATCAAAGGCAACGAGGTGGTTGATCTCGCTAAGCTGCAGGAGATGGTGGCGGATGTCTCACACCACTTCCCGCTGCGTCTGCCTGCGCCAACGCCGAAAGCGCTCTACAGCCCATGTGAGATTCGCCATCTGGCGATCATCGTTAACCTGGAATACGACCCGACGGCGGCCTTCCGCAATCAGGTGGTCCATTTTGACTTCCGCAAGCTGGACGTCTTTAGCTTTGGCGAGCAGCAAAATTGCCTGGTGGGTAGCGTGGATCTGCTTTACCGCAACTCGTGGAACGAAGTGCGTACCCTGCATTTCAACGGCGAGCAGGCGATGATCGAAGCGCTGAAAACCATTCTCGGTAAAATGCACCAGGACGCCGCGCCACCGGACAGCGTGGAAGTGTTCTGTTACAGCCAGCATCTGCGTGGGTTGATTCGTACCCGCGTGCAGCAGCTGGTTTCTGAATGTATCGAACTGCGTCTCTCCAGTACCCGTCAGGAAACCGGGCGCTTTAAAGCGCTGCGCGTCTCCGGCCAGACCTGGGGCCTGTTCTTCGAACGTCTCAACGTGTCGGTACAGAAGCTGGAAAACGCCATCGAGTTCTACGGCGCGATTTCACACAACAAGCTGCATGGTCTGTCGGTGCAGGTGGAAACCAACCACGTTAAGCTGCCGCAGGTGGTTGACGGTTTTGCCAGTGAAGGGATTATTCAGTTCTTCTTCGAAGAGTCGGGCGACGATGCCGGTTTCAATATCTACATTCTGGATGAGACCAACCGCGCCGAGGTGTATCACCATTGTGAAGGCAGTAAAGAGGAGCTGGTGCGCGACGTCAGCCGCTTCTACTCCTCTTCGCATGATCGTTTCACCTACGGCTCAAGCTTTATCAACTTTAACCTGCCGCAGTTCTACCAGATTGTGAACGTCGACGGTCGTACGCAGGTGATTCCGTTCCGGACCCAGGCCGTCACGCCTGTCGCGCCTGCAAATCAGGACACCGCGCCGCTGTTGCAGCAGTATTTCTCCTGAGCCTTTTCGCTCGCCCGGTGGCGGCTACGCCTTACCGGGCCTACAACAGCTCGGTTCCGTAGGCCGGGTCAGCGCAGCGCCACCCGGCGACAAAATTACCTGAAACTCACGACCTCACCCGCCTGCGCGGTCGCCGCCTGTTCCAGCAGATCCCAGAACGTGACGCCGCTACGGTCGCAAACCCATTCCCCGTCTTTCAGATCGAAATGATAGCCGCCCTGTTTGGCGGCCAGCCATACCTGGTGAAGCGGCTCCTGGCGGTTAATAATAATTTTGCTGCCATTTTCGAAGCTCAGGGTCAGAATACCGCCGTTGATTTCACAATCGATATCGCTGTCGCCGTCCCAGTCGTCGAGACGCTCTTCGATGGTCATCCACAGGTTGTCGGCAAGGCGATGGAATTCACTGTCGTTCATGGTTTTGTTCCTGTTTTTCGTGATGCCGGCAGTATAACCCTAAATAAATCCCGTTGCAGGAAAGCGGCAAACTCTTGCTTTTGTGTCTTCTCCTGCGATGATAGAAACAGATTTGAACTTACGGGCAACTTTATAATGAAAAACGCTTTCCGAACGCTTGCCGTTCTCATCACGCTGTTTAGCCTGACGGGCTGCGGACTGAAGGGACCACTGTACTTCCCGCCAGCGGATAAAACCGCGCCGCCGCCGACGAAACCTGTGAACAGCGGTATTGAATCTACTACGCCAGATACTAACGATCGTGGCGACAACGGTGGTCCGACTCAGGTAAATCTCTGACGACAACGTTCTGTACCCGCGCAATGGAGCAAATGATGCAGTTCTCTAAAATGCATGGCCTTGGCAACGATTTTATGGTCGTCGACGCGGTAACGCAGAATGTGTTTTTCTCCCCGGAACTGATCCGTCGCCTGGCGGATCGGCATCTGGGCGTGGGGTTCGATCAACTGCTGGTGGTTGAGCCACCGTACGATCCTGACCTCGATTTCCACTACCGTATTTTTAACGCGGACGGGAGCGAAGTTAACCAGTGCGGCAACGGCGCGCGCTGTTTTGCCCGCTTTGTCCGCCTGAAAGGGCTGACCAACAAGCGTGATATTCGCGTCAGCACGGCCAATGGTCGCATGGTGCTCAGCGTCACTGATGATGAGCTGGTACGCGTGAACATGGGCGAGCCTAACTTCGAGCCCTCCGTTGTGCCGTTTCGCGCAAACAAAGCGGAAAAGACCTATATTATGCGTGCGGCCGAGCAGACAGTATTGTGCGGCGTCGTCTCAATGGGTAACCCGCACTGCGTGATTCAGGTTGATGATGTGGAAACTGCCGCCGTCGAAACGCTCGGCCCGGTGCTGGAAAGCCACGAACGTTTCCCGGAGCGCGCGAACATCGGTTTTATGCAGGTGGTAGCGCGTGAGCACATCCGCCTGCGGGTTTACGAGCGCGGCGCGGGCGAGACGCAGGCCTGCGGAAGCGGTGCCTGTGCGGCAGTGGCCGTGGGCATCTCTCAGGGGTTACTGGCAGAAGAGGTTCGCGTGGAGTTACCGGGCGGTCGGCTAGATATCGCCTGGAAAGGACCGGGTCATCCACTGTATATGACTGGCCCGGCGGCACATGTCTATGACGGGTTTATCCATCTATGAAACAACCAGGGGAAGAACTGCAGGAAACAGTGACGGAGCTGGACGACAGAGCTGTTGTTGATTATCTGCTGCGCAATCCTGAGTTTTTTATTCGCAATGCACGCATCGTCGAAGAGATGCGCGTGCCGCATCCGGTTCGCGGAACCGTGTCGCTGGTCGAATGGCACATGGCGCGCTCGCGCAACCACATCAATCAGCTTGAAGAGAACATGACGCTGCTGATGGAACAGGCCAGTACTAACGAAAGTCTGTTCTATCGTCTGCTGCATCTGCAGGCGCGTCTGGCATCGGCGCACAGTCTTGAAGAGTTCCTCAGCCGCTTCCACCGCTGGGCGCGCGAGCTTGGGCTTGCGGGCGCAACGATCCGTCTTTTCCCTGACCGCTGGCGCATTGGCGCACCGTCGGGGTTTACCCATCTGGCACTTAGCCGTCAGGCGTTTGAACCGCTGCGCATTCAGCGTCTGGGCCATGAGCATCACTACCTTGGACCATTGAACGGACCTGAACTGCTGGTGGTATTACCCGAAGCTAAAGCGATAGGCTCGGTGGCGATGTCGCTGATGGGGCGCGATGGCGATCTGGGGGTCATGTTATTTACCAGCCGCGATGCACATCACTATGAGCAAGGGCAAGCCACGCACCTGCTGCAGGAGATCGCTCTGATGCTGCCTGAGCTGCTGGAGCGCTGGATTGAGCGAGTATGACGGACGGACTGCTCGCTGCTGACGTCTCGCGCTTTTTGCGCTATCTGGGCGTGGAGCGTCAGCTTAGCCCCATTACTCTGCTTAATTACCAGCGTCAGCTTGATGCCCTCATGCAGATTGCCGACGAGATCGGCCTGAAAAGCTGGCAGCACTGTGACGCTGCGACGGTTCGCGGGTTTGTCGTGCGGAGCCGCAGAAAAGGATTAGGTCCGGCAAGCCTGGCGCTCAGACTCTCTGCGCTGCGCAGTTTCTTCGACTGGCTGGTCAGTCAGGGAGGCTTAAAAGCCAACCCGGCAAAAGGGATCGCCACGCCAAAAGCGCCGCGCCATCTGCCTAAAAATATCGACGTTGACGACGTAAACCGCCTGCTGGATATCGATCTGAACGATCCGCTGGCCGTACGCGACCGCGCGATGCTGGAGGTGATGTACGGTGCCGGGCTGCGTCTTTCAGAGCTGGTTAATCTTGATTTAAAACACCTCGACCTGGACACCGGCGAAGTGTGGGTCATGGGCAAGGGCAGCAAAGAGCGCCGCCTGCCGATTGGCCGCAATGCGGTATCCTGGATTGAGCACTGGCTTGACCTGCGCGGGCTGTTTGGCGCAGAAGAGGACGCGCTGTTCCTGTCGAAACTCGGCAAGCGGATCTCGGCGCGTAACGTGCAGAAGCGCTTTGCGGAGTGGGGCATTAAGCAGGGGCTGAACAGCCACGTTCACCCGCACAAGCTGCGTCACTCCTTTGCGACACACATGCTTGAGTCGAGCGGCGATCTGCGCGGCGTGCAGGAGCTGCTTGGCCACGCAAATCTGTCGACCACTCAAATCTATACCCACTTAGACTTCCAACACCTTGCCTCGGTGTATGACGCGGCGCATCCACGCGCCAAACGGGGGAAATAATGCGTTTTTACCGCCCACTCGGTCAGATTTCAGCCCTGACGTTTGACCTTGATGACACCCTTTATGACAACCGCGAAGTGATCCTGCGTACCGAGCAGGAGTCGCTGGCGTTTGTCCAGAACTACCATCCGGCGCTGAAGACGATGCAGAACAAGGATTTCCAGACGCTGCGTCAGTCCCTGCGGGAGACCGAGCCGGACATTTACCACGATGTGACCGAATGGCGTCGTCGCGCGGTTGAGCAGGCGATGCTCAACGTGGGGCTGAGCGCGCAAGATGCGGCCATTGGGGCTGAAGCGGCAATGGAAAACTTCGCCAAATGGCGCAGCCGTATCGATGTGCCGCAGGAGACCCACGACACGCTGGCGAAACTGGCAGAGAAATGGCCGCTGGTGGCCATCACCAATGGCAATGCCCAGCCTGAGCTGTTTGGTCTCGGCGATTACTTTGAATTTGTGCTGCGTGCCGGTCCCCACGGGCGCTCCAAGCCGTTCAGTGATATGTACCATCTTGCAGCGGAAAAACTGAATCTGTCGCTGGGTGAAATTCTGCACGTGGGGGATGACCTCACCACAGACGTGGCGGGTGCCATCCGCTGCGGCATGCAGGCCTGCTGGATCAAGCCGGAAAAAGCCGACCTGATGATCGCCTCCGATAGCCGTCTTCTGCCACACCTGGAAATTTCGCGGTTGGCATCCCTCACGACGCTGATATAATCATCAATTGTTCTGTATAAATTAACAGGGTTTTGGCGAATGTCATTCGCCTGCCCGACATGACGTGACGGTGCCAATGGACGTTTCTTACCTGCTCGACAGCCTTAATGACAAACAGCGTGAAGCAGTTGCCGCCTCGCGCACCAACATGCTGGTTCTGGCAGGGGCGGGCAGTGGTAAGACGCGCGTTCTGGTTCACCGTATCGCCTGGCTGCAAAGCGTGGAAAACTGCTCACCGTACTCCATCATGGCGGTCACGTTTACCAACAAGGCGGCGGCGGAGATGCGCCACCGTATCGCCCAACTGATGGGCACCAGCCAGGGCGGCATGTGGGTTGGCACCTTCCACGGGCTGGCGCACCGCCTGCTGCGCGCGCACCATATGGACGCCAACCTGCCGCAGGATTTCCAGATCCTCGACAGCGAAGACCAGCTCCGTCTGCTCAAACGTCTGATCAAGGCAATGAACCTCGACGAGAAGCAGTGGCCGCCGCGTCAGGCGATGTGGTACATCAACGGCCAGAAAGACGAGGGGCTGCGTCCGCACCATATTCAGAGCTTTGGCAACCCGGTCGAGCAGACCTGGCAGAACGTTTATAAGGCCTATCAGGAAGCGTGCGATCGCGCCGGTTTGGTAGACTTCGCCGAACTGCTGCTGCGCGCCCACGAGCTGTGGCTGAACAAACCACACATCCTGCAGCACTACCGCGAACGTTTTACCAATATCCTGGTGGACGAATTCCAGGATACCAACAACATCCAGTACGCGTGGATCCGCCTGCTGGCCGGTGATACCGGCAAGGTGATGATTGTGGGCGATGATGACCAGTCGATCTACGGCTGGCGCGGGGCGCAGGTGGAGAATATCCAGCGCTTTCTCAATGACTTCCCTGGCGCGCAGACCATCCGTCTGGAGCAGAACTACCGCTCAACCAATAATATTCTGAGTGCAGCCAACGCCCTGATTGAAAACAACAACGGGCGTCTGGGGAAAAAGCTGTGGACCGACGGCGTCGACGGTGAACCGATTTCAATTTACTGCGCGTTCAACGAACTCGACGAAGCTCGCTTCGTGGTGAACCGTATCAAAACCTGGCAGGACAATGGTGGCGCGCTTGAACAGTGTGCCATTCTCTATCGCAGCAACGCCCAGTCGCGCGTGCTGGAAGAGGCGCTCCTGCAGGTGAGCATGCCTTACCGTATTTATGGCGGTATGCGCTTCTTCGAACGTCAGGAAATCAAAGATGCGCTCTCGTATCTGCGTCTGATTGCAAACCGCAACGACGACGCGGCGTTTGAGCGCGTGGTCAACACGCCGACCCGTGGCATTGGTGACCGCACGCTGGACGTGGTGCGTCAGGCCTCTCGCGATCGCCAGCTGACGCTGTGGCAGGCATGCCGCGAGCTGTTGCAGGAAAAAGCGCTCGCCGGTCGTGCCGCCAGCGCGCTGCAGCGTTTCCTCGAACTGATTGATGCTCTGGCGCAGGAAACGGCCGACATGCCGCTGCACGTGCAGACGGACCGGGTAATTAAAGACTCCGGCCTGAGAACCATGTATGAGCAGGAAAAAGGCGAGAAAGGCCAGACCCGTATTGAGAACTTAGAGGAACTGGTCACGGCAACGCGCCAGTTCAGCTACAACGAAGAAGATGAAGACCTGATGCCGCTTCAGGCGTTTCTCTCTCACGCCGCGCTGGAAGCAGGCGAGGGACAGGCGGATACCTGGCAGGATGCGGTTCAGCTCATGACCCTGCACTCCGCCAAAGGTCTGGAGTTCCCGCAGGTGTTTATCGTCGGCATGGAAGAGGGGATGTTCCCTAGCCAGATGTCGCTGGATGAGGGCGGACGCCTGGAAGAGGAGCGTCGCCTGGCCTACGTGGGCGTGACGCGCGCGATGCAAAAGCTGACGCTAACCTACGCCGAAACCCGCCGTCTGTACGGTAAAGAGGTCTATCACCGTCCGTCGCGCTTTATCGGTGAACTGCCGGAAGAGTGCGTGGAAGAGGTGCGTCTGCGGGCGAGCATCAGCCGTCCGGTCAGCCATCAGCGTATGGGCTCGCCGATTGCGGAAACCGACACCGGCTACAAGCTGGGCCAGCGCGTGCGCCATTCGAAGTTTGGCGAAGGTACCATTGTGAATCTGGAAGGCAGCGGCGAGCATAGCCGCCTGCAGGTGGCGTTCCAGGGGCAGGGTATCAAATGGCTGGTGGCGGCCTATGCGAAGCTGGAAACAGTCTAACATTCAGAAAAATATCATTATTTTGTAATAATCTGCTAGCCTTATACATTGAAGGTCAATTAATGCCCTTCAGCGTTCCGTTGCGTGTTGACGCCACAGTTATAGCTGGCGTAACATGCGCGCACGATTACGCTAAGAGGACATTCGCCTTGGACACACCCAGTAGATACTGGCTCAATTCCCTGTCATCCAGGAACAACTCCTAAGGCTATCTCCCCTTGCTGATGGCCTTAGTGGTTGTCAGCGACATGCACTATTCCCGTCGCGCTGAGTCAGGCTGTTTAATGGTCTGAAACCCAATTTGTTTCTGTGTGCCCACCGAACTGTCCGATATTTTTTGCATTGGGAGTCCCGGTCATGTTGAGCGCATTTCAACTCGAAAATAACCGACTGACTCGGCTTGAAGCCGAAGAGTCACAGCCCCTCGTTGATGCCGTATGGGTGGATCTGGTCGAGCCGGACGACGATGAACGCCTGCGCGTACAATCTGAGCTGGGACAAAGCCTGGCGACACGCCCGGAACTGGAAGACATCGAAGCATCTGCACGTTTTTTTGAAGACGAAGACGGTCTGCATATTCACTCCTTCTTCTTCTTTGAAGATGCTGAAGACCACGCGGGTAACTCTACCGTGGCGTTTACCATTCGTGATGGCCGTCTGTTTACCCTGCGCGAGCGTGAATTGCCGGCATTTCGTCTTTACCGCATGCGCGCCCGCAGCCAGGCGATGGTGGACGGTAACGCCTACGAGCTGCTGCTCGATCTGTTCGAAACCAAAATTGAACAGCTGGCGGATGAAATTGAAAACATCTACAGCGATCTGGAAAAGCTCAGCCGCGTGATCATGGAAGGCCATCAGGGCGATGAGTACGACGAAGCGCTCTCCACGCTGGCGGAGCTGGAAGATATCGGCTGGAAGGTACGTCTGTGTCTGATGGATACCCAGCGTGCGCTGAACTTCCTGGTGCGCAAGGCGCGTCTGCCGGGCGGCCAGCTGGAGCAGGCGCGGGAGATCCTGCGAGATATCGAATCCCTGCTGCCGCACAACGAATCCCTGTTCCAGAAGGTCAACTTCCTGATGCAGGCGGCGATGGGCTTTATCAACATCGAGCAGAACCGCATCATCAAGATCTTCTCGGTGGTTTCCGTGGTGTTCCTGCCGCCGACGCTGGTGGCTTCCAGCTATGGGATGAACTTTGAGTTTATGCCGGAGCTGAAGTGGAGCTTTGGTTACCCGGGGGCGATTATCTTCATGATCCTCGCCGGGCTGGCGCCGTATCTGTACTTTAAGCGTCGTAACTGGCTGTAAAAATCTGGCGGGTGGCGCTGCGCTTACCCGCCCTACAAAACACCTACATTCCTTTGCGGGCCCTGCGCTGGGTATAAATGGCATCTGCAACGAAAATCGCCAGCGCCACCCAGATAAAGGCGAAGGTCACCATCTTATCCGCGCCTGGCACTTCGCCGTAAAACACCACCGCCAGCAGGAACATCAGCGTCGGGCCAATGTACTGGAAGAAGCCCAGCGTGGAGAGACGCAGACGCGTCGCCGCACCGGTGAAGCACAGCAATGGAATCGTCGTCACCACGCCTGCCGCCATCAGCATCAGATTCAGCGACCACGGGTTGCTGCCCATATGGCTGGTTGGGCTGTCGGCGATGCCGAAGAGATAAATCGCCGCGACCGGCAGCAGCCACAGGGTTTCAAACAACATCCCGGTTTGTGCTTCCACCGCAATCTTCTTGCGCACCAGGCCGTAGAAGGCAAAGCTGAACGCCAGACCGAGGGCAATAATCGGCAACGAGCCGAACGTCCAGAGCTGAACCAGCACGCCGCAGAAGGCCAAAATGACGGCCACCCATTGCATCCGGCGGAAGCGCTCGCCGAGGAAAATCATCCCCAGCACGATGTTCACCAGCGGGTTAATGAAGTACCCCAGGCTCGCTTCGAGCATGTGATGGTTATTCACCGCCCAGATAAACAGCAGCCAGTTGCCGCCAATCAGCACCGCAGAGAGCGCCAGCAGGAAGACCTTTCTAGGGGTTTTAAACAGCGTTTTGACGCCCGACCACTGACGGCTGAGGCTCATCAGCGCGATCATAAAAAAGAATGACCAGATAACGCGGTGAGTGAGGATCTCATCGGCCGGAACGTAAGCGATAAGCTTGAAATACGCCGGGGCGATACCCCAAATAAAATAAGCGGCAAGGGCGAGTAAAACGCCCTGCCGCGTCTGTTTAGCATTCATCGGGAAAATCCATTACAAAAAAGTGAATTAATTTTACCCGATTTTGCTGCCTCAACCCACCATATAAGTGGCGGTTGCGCTGGCGATATAAACTTGTTCTTCGTTATGTAATTCAACGCGAGCAACGGCAACTTTATTTCCCGCACGCAGCAGGCTGCTGGTACAGGTAAAGCGATTTCCGCGCCCCGGGCGAAGATAGTCGACGCGCAAATCAATGGTGCCCATGCGCGCCAGACGCTGGCGGAGTTCGTCTTCATTGATGGTGTCATGGCGGGTCAGCGTACTGCCCACGCAGACCAGGCCTGCCGCGACGTCCAGCGCAGAGGCAATCACACCGCCGTGCAAAATACTTTGCGCCCAGTTACCTACCATCATCGGCTGGTTGTTGAAACTCAGCTGGGCAAAGTCTTTTTCGTAACGCTCCAGCTCCAGTCCCAGCGCGCGGTTAAACGGCATATGGTAAACAAAAATCTCGCCCACGAGTTTTAACACTTCTTCGGCGGTAAGCATGGCTGACATGAGGCATCACATCCTTATTGTTAATGAAATGTTGATTTTATGCCTCGGCAATAAGGAATTCCACTTTCAGAAACGAGGATGCAGCAGTTGTCGCAGAAGTATGTAGAATGTTCGCCACATAACTATTCAAGTAATTTTACTCTTTTGCAGGAGAACACCACCGATGCGGACGTATCTGGCCTGGTTACTGGCGGCGGTTGCGCTGCCCCTCACAGCATATGCGCAGGAAGCCACGATCAAAGAGGTGCATGATAAACCTGCCGTTCATGGCAGTATTATCGCGAACCTTCTTCAGGAGCATGACAATCCGTTCACGCTCTATCCGTATGACACCAACTACGTGATTTACACCCAGACCAGCGATCTCAACAAAGAGGCGATAAGCTCCTATAACTGGTCTGATAACGCGCGTAAAGATGAGGTGAAGTTCCAGCTCAGTCTCGCCTTCCCGTTCTGGCGCGGCATTCTGGGGCCGAATTCGGTGCTCGGTGCGTCTTACACGCAGAAATCCTGGTGGCAGCTCTCTAACAGCGGGGAGTCCTCGCCGTTCCGTGAAACGAACTACGAGCCACAGCTGTTCCTCGGTTTTGCAACGGATTATGAATTTGCCGGATGGACGTTGCGTGATGTTGAAGTGGGCTTTAACCATGATTCCAACGGCCGTTCCGACCCGACTTCCCGGAGCTGGAACCGCGCCTATACGCGCCTGATGGCGCAGAACGGTAACTGGATGGTGGAAGTGAAGCCGTGGTACGTGGTGGGCGAAACCGATGACAACCCGGATATCACCAAATACATGGGTTACTACCAGCTCAAAGTCGGCTACCAGCTGGGCGATGCCGTGCTCAGCGCCAAAGGCCAGTACAACTGGAACACCGGCTACGGTGGCGCGGAAGTGGGCTTAAGCTACCCAATGACGAAGCACGTTCGTATCTATACGCAGGTATACAGCGGTTACGGCGAGTCGCTTATCGACTACAACTTCAACCAGACTCGCATCGGCGTTGGCGTGATGCTGAACGATATTCTCTAGCCTGCTCGAATGTTTTTGCGTTAAACGTTGAAGTTTCTCTCTCAGGCGCTGAAAATAGCGCCTGTTTTATTTTTCGCATATGGGGTTAATGTGGCGCAGGCGGAAGTATTGAATCAGGAGTCGCTGGCTAAACAGGTTTTGCATGAAACCTTTGGCTATCAGCAGTTCCGCCCTGGCCAGGAAACCATCATTGAAACGGTGCTGGAAGGTCGCGATTGCCTGGTGGTGATGCCGACCGGCGGCGGTAAATCCCTCTGTTATCAGGTGCCCGCGCTGGTGCTTAACGGCCTGACGGTCGTGGTATCGCCTCTGATTTCGCTGATGAAAGACCAGGTTGACCAGCTGCTCGCCAACGGCGTGGCGGCAGCCTGTCTTAACTCCACGCAAACCCGTGAGCAGCAGCAAGAGGTGATGGCCGGGTGCCGCACCGGGCAGATCCGCCTGCTGTATATCGCGCCGGAACGCCTGATGCTGGATAACTTCCTCGACCATCTCGCGCACTGGAACCCGGTCCTGCTGGCGGTGGATGAAGCGCACTGTATCTCCCAGTGGGGACACGATTTCCGCCCGGAATACGCTGCGCTCGGCCAGCTGCGCCAGCGCTTCCCCGAGCTGCCGTTTATGGCGCTTACCGCCACGGCAGATGACACCACCCGTCTGGATATTGTTCGCCTGCTGGGGCTGAACGACCCTTATATTCAGGTCAGCAGCTTCGACCGCCCCAACATCCGCTACATGCTGATGGAAAAATTCAAGCCGCTGGATCAGCTCTTACGCTACGTGCAGGAGCAGCGCGGCAAGTCCGGCATTATCTACTGCAACAGCCGTGCGAAGGTCGAAGACACCGCCGCACGTCTGCAAAACCGCGGCTTTAGCGCGGCGGCCTACCATGCCGGGTTAGAGAACCACATCCGTGCCGACGTGCAGGAGAAATTCCAGCGCGATGACCTGCAAATTGTGGTGGCGACGGTGGCGTTCGGCATGGGGATCAACAAGCCCAACGTGCGCTTTGTGGTGCATTTCGATATTCCGCGCAATATCGAATCCTACTATCAGGAAACCGGCCGTGCCGGGCGTGACGGCCTGCCAGCGGAAGCGATGCTGTTTTACGATCCGGCCGATATGGCATGGCTGCGCCGCTGCCTGGAGGAAAAACCGCAGGGACAGCTCCAGGATATCGAGCGTCACAAGCTCAACGCGATGGGCGCGTTTGCCGAAGCGCAAACCTGCCGTCGTCTGGTGCTGCTCAACTACTTTGGTGAAGGGCGACAGGAGCCGTGCGGCAACTGCGATATCTGCCTGGATCCGCCGAAACAGTACGATGGCCTGATGGACGCGCGTAAGGCGCTCTCGACCATCTACCGTGTGAATCAACGCTTCGGGATGGGCTACGTGGTGGAAGTGCTGCGCGGTGCTAATAACCAGCGTATTCGCGACATGGGCCACGACAAGCTCCCTGTCTACGGTATTGGCAAGGAGCAGAGCCACGAGCACTGGGTCAGCATTATCCGCCAGCTGATTCACCTCGGCTTTGCCACACAAAACATTGCTCAGCACTCCGCGCTACAGCTTACCGAAGCGGCGCGCCCGGTCCTGCGCGGTGACGTTGAACTGAAGCTCGCCGTGCCGCGCGTTCTCGCCCTGAAGCCGCGGGTGATGCAAAAATCGTACGGCGGCAATTACGACCGCAAGCTGTTTGCCAAACTGCGCAAGCTGCGTAAAGCCATTGCTGATGAAGAGAATATCCCGCCTTACGTGGTGTTCAACGACGCGACGCTGATTGAGATGGCCGAACAGATGCCCCTCAGCGCCAGCGAAATGCTCAGCGTCAACGGCGTCGGCACGCGCAAGCTGGAGCGCTTCGGTAAGGAGTTTATGGCGCTCATCCGTTCACATGCCGATGGTGATGATGAGGAGTAGTCAGCCGGGCGAAAAAGTGCCAGGATGATGACTCACTGAATTATTTCCCCGCGAGCTAATTATGTTAATGCTATTTCTTACCGTGGCGTTGGTGCACATCGTTGCGCTGATGAGCCCGGGCCCAGACTTTTTCTTCGTGTCACAAACGGCCGTCAGCCGCTCCCGCAAAGAGGCGATGATGGGCGTGCTCGGTATCACCATGGGCGTCATGGTCTGGGCGGCGGTCGCGCTGCTTGGTCTGAACCTGATTCTGGCAAAGATGGCCTGGCTGCATAACATCATTATGGTTGGCGGTGGCCTGTACCTGTGCTGGATGGGCTACCAGATGCTGCGTGGGGCGCTGAAGAAAGAAGAGAAAAAACCGGAAGAGCCAAAGGTTGAGCTGGCAACGGGCGGCCGCAGTTTTGTAAAAGGGCTGCTGACCAACCTGGCGAACCCGAAAGCCATTATCTATTTCGGCTCAGTATTTTCGCTATTTGTCGGCGATAACGTCGGCGCGGGTGCGCGCTGGGGCATCTTCCTGCTGATCGTCGTTGAAACCTTTGCCTGGTTCACCATCGTGGCAAGCCTGTTTGCCTTACCGGCGATGCGCCGCGGCTATCAGCGCATCGCGAAGTGGATTGACGGCTTCGCCGGCGCACTGTTCGCCGGCTTCGGCATTCATCTCATCATTTCTCGCTAAGCATGACGCGCTGACGCAAGCAGCGCGCCAACCAGCATAAACAGCGAACCAAAGACTTTGTTCAGGGCCTTCATCTGCTTAGGCCCTTTAATCCACGCCGCAATCCGCTGCGCCAGCGTCGCGTAACCAATCATCACGATGATATCGACGATAATGGTGGTCGCGCCCAGTACCACGTACTGCATCACCTGGGGCTGATGCGGAACGATAAACTGCGGGAACAGCGCGGCGAGGAAGACGATGCTTTTCGGGTTGGTGAGGTTGACGAAAACCGCGCGTTTAAACAGATGGCCGCGGTTTTGCGTCTGAGCGAGCGTATTCAGGTTGATGGAGCCCGCCGCGCGCCACTGCTGAATACCCAGCCAGATCAGATACGC
This sequence comes from Lelliottia nimipressuralis, assembly GCF_004402045.1. Lineage (GTDB taxonomy): Bacteria > Pseudomonadota > Gammaproteobacteria > Enterobacterales > Enterobacteriaceae > Enterobacter > Enterobacter chinensis. The sequence goes on from NZ_SOMG01000017.1 coordinate 54,148, forward strand.
TGCCCCGGCCCATTTCAGCACCTCAAAAGCCAGTACAGAGCGGGAGAACAGGGTGCCCAGACCAATCCCGACCAGGACGATGTGAATGCCCAGCCCGGCCTGCAAACCGGCAATCGACGCTGCCGCACCGCGATAGCCGTGGTTGATGGAAGTGGTCATGGTGTTAATGGCGCCCGAGCCCGGTGAAAGGCTAAGGATGATGGATGTCAGCAGGTAAGCGAACCACCACTCGAAGGTCATTTGAAACTCCCGAATCGTCTGTTTTTATGCCACAATACGCTATTGTTGAGTCATTTTGTGACCGGTTACGAAAAAACGATATTCCTTGGCTTACGTGAGTGGAAACCCGATGTTTCAGCAGAAAAAGGACTGGGAAACACGAGAAAACGCATTTGCTGCTTTCTCCATGGGGCCGCTGACCGATTTCTGGCGCCAGCGTGAGGAAGATGAGTTTACGGGCGTCGGTGATATACCGGTACGCTTTGTGCGTTTTCACGATAAGAAAAATGACCGGGTCATCGTGGTCTGTCCCGGGCGTATCGAGAGCTACATCAAATACGCCGAACTGGCCTATGACCTGTTCCATCTGGGCTTCGATGTACTGATTATCGATCACCGCGGGCAGGGGCTTTCGGGTCGCCTGTTATCGGATACGCATCGCGGCCATGTGGATAACTTCAGCGATTACGTCGACGATCTCGCCGCGTTCTGGCAGCAGGAAGTCGAGCCTGGTCCATGGCGGAAGCGCTATATTCTGGCGCACTCTATGGGCGGTGCGATTTCAACGCTGTTTTTACAGCGTCACGAACATAAATGCGACGCCATTGCGCTCACCGCGCCGATGTATGGCATCGTCATGCGCTTTCCGGACTGGATGGTGCGTCATATTCTCGACTGGGCTGAGGGCCATCAGCGCATTCGTGAAGGTTATGCCATCGGCACGGGGCGCTGGCGGGCGTTGCCGTTTGCGATGAACGTGCTGACCCACAGCCGACAGCGTTATCGTCGTAACCTGCGTTTTTATGCCGACGAACCGCGCCTGCGCGTGGGCGGCCCGACATATCACTGGGTGCGTGAAGGGATCCTTGCCGGTGAGCAGGTTCTGGCGGGCGTCGCGAATGACGATACGCCAACGCTCCTGATTCAGGCTGAAGAAGAGCGTGTGGTGGATAACCGCATGCATGACCGCTTTTGCGAACTCCGCGCTGCCGCCGGCCACCCTTGTGAAGGGGGAAAACCGTTGGTCATCAACGGCGCGTACCATGAGATCCTTTTTGAAAAGGACGCTATGCGCTCAGTCGCGCTTAACGCCATCGTCGAGTTTTTCGACCGGCATAACTGATTTTCTATTGAGGTTAAATTTCCCTATGTACCAGGTTGTTGCATCTGATTTAGATGGCACGCTGCTTTCTCCCGACCACACCCTGTCGCCTTACGCGAAAGAGACCTTAAAGCTTCTGACCGCCCGGGGCGTGAACTTTGTGTTTGCCACCGGCCGCCACCACGTAGACGTAGGGCAGATCCGCGATAATCTTGAGATCAAATCGTACATGATCACCTCTAACGGTGCGCGCGTGCATGATACCGACGGCAACCTGATCTTTACCCACAACCTGGATCGCGATATTGCCGCCGATCTGTTCGGGGTAGTACATAACAACCCGAATATCGTCACCAACGTTTACCGCGACGACGACTGGTTTATGAACCGCCACCGCCCGGAAGAGATGCGCTTCTTCAAAGAGGCCGTATTCCAGTACTCGCTGTACGAGCCGGGTCTGCTGGAGCCGGAAGGGATCAGCAAGGTATTCTTCACCTGTGTAGACCATGAGGAATTGCTGCCGCTGGAGCAGGCAATTAACGCGCGCTGGGGCGATCGCGTTAATGTGAGCTTCTCAACGCTGACCTGTCTGGAAGTGATGGCCGGGGGCGTATCCAAAGGCCACGCGCTGGAAGCGGTTGCGAAACGTCTGGGCTTCGAGCTGAAAGACTGCATCGCCTTTGGTGACGGTATGAACGATGCCGAAATGCTTTCTATGGCGGGCAAGGGCTGCATTATGGAGAACGCGCACCAGCGCCTGAAAGACCTGCACCCGGAGCTGGAAGTGATCGGCACCAACGCTGACAACGCGGTACCGAAGTATCTGCGCAAGCTATTCCTTGAATAATCTTCATTTGATTATTTATCGCTCAGTTGTCAACTAAAGAGTTCGCTACAATGCCTGTCCTTCTTTCTGAGAGACAAGCATTGTGGCGCTACTCATTATCACCACTATCCTGTGGGCCTTCTCCTTTAGCCTGATTGGCGAATACCTTGCCGGTTCGGTCGACAGCTACTTCTCGGTGCTGATGCGCGTGGGGCTGGCGGCGCTGGTGTTCCTGCCGTTTCTGCGTACGCGCGGGCAATCGCTGAAAACGATTGTGTTGTATATGCTGGTGGGGGCGATGCAGCTCGGCATCATGTATCTGTTTAGCTTCCGGGCTTACGTCTACCTTTCCGTCTCTGAATTCCTGCTGTTCACCGTGCTAACGCCGCTCTATATCACGCTGATCTACGATTTGCTCAGCAAGCGCCGCCTGCGCTGGGGATACCTGCTGAGCGCGGCACTGGCGGTGATCGGCGCGGCGATTATTCGCTATGACAAAGTCAGCGATCACTTCTGGACCGGGCTGATGTTCGTCCAGCTCGCCAACATCAGTTTTGCCATCGGCATGGTGGGCTACAAACGCCTGATGGAAACCCGTCCGATGCCGCAGCATAACGCGTTTGCCTGGTTCTATATGGGCGCCGCGATTATCGCGGTGGCGGCGTGGTTTATGCTTGGTAACCCGCAAAAGCTGCCGACCACCTCCGTGCAGTGGGGCGTTCTGATCTGGCTGGGCGTTGTGGCATCAGGGCTGGGGTATTTCATGTGGAACTACGGCGCTACTCAGGTAGACGCCGGTACGCTGGGGATCATGAACAACGTGCATGTCCCGGCAGGGTTGCTGGTCAACCTCGCCATCTGGCAGCAACAGCCGCACTGGCCGAGCTTCATTATTGGGGGAACGGTGATCCTGGCTTCGCTGTGGGTCCATCGACGCTGGGTCGCTCCGCGCTCCGCACAAACGGAAGATGGTCGCACGCGTGGTTCCGCGCTGAGCGAATAAACGCCTCTGTAATCGGCTGACGCTGCTCGCCATCGCGCACGGCGGCGTACAGCCTGCTCCACAGTCCTTCACCCAGGGTTTTTGTGACCACCAGACCCTGGCGTTCAAAACTCTCCACTACCCAGTGCGGCAGCGCTGCGATACCCATTCTGGCCGCCACCATCTGAATCAACAGCAGGGTGTTATCCACGCTTTTCAGCTGCGGGCTAATGCCTGCCGGCTGCAGGAAGTGACGCCAGATATCCAGACGACTGCGCTGAACCGGGTAAATCAGCAGCGTTTCCGTCGCCAGGTCTTCCGGCGTGATGCGCGTTTTGGCTGCCAGCGGATGATCCGGCGCCAGCACCAGGCGCACTTCATAATCAAACATCGGCGAATAGTGCAGGCCGCTGCGCGGCAGAATATCGGACGTCATCACCAGATCCAGCTCGCCCTGCTGCAGTGAGGGCTGCGGGTCGAACGTCACGCCGGATTTAAAGTCCATCTCTACCTGCGGCCACTTCTGGCGGAAGTTCTCAAGCGCGGGGGTTAGCCACTGAATACAGCTGTGGCATTCAATCGCGATACGCAGTTTGGTCTGCTGCGGTTCGTTACACGCCTGCAGCGCGCTGGCGATCTGTGGCAGTACCTGATTCGCCAGCTGCAGCAGGATCTCGCCCTGAGGTGTAAAGCGCAGCGGCTGGCTCTTACGCACAAAAAGACGAAATCCAAGGCGTTGTTCCAGATCGCTGAACTGGTGAGAAAGGGCGGACTGGGTCTGGTGCAGCGTGGCCGCCGCCGCCGCGAGCGAGCCGCAGTTCCGCAACGCTTGTAGCGTTTTCAGGTGTTTAATTTCGATCATGAAAGTCCTTCACTTCGCCATGAACATTTTGCGCTTGAGGAATATACAGTACCTGCCAATTATAGATGTGTAAACATCTGGACGTCTAAATAACGAATTTCACAAGGGGCACACCATGACAATCCGCAATCACACTCTCGGTTTCCCTCGCGTTGGCCTGCGTCGCGAGCTGAAAAAAGCGCAAGAAAGCTACTGGGCGGGTAACGCCACCCGTGAAGAGCTGCTGGCGGTGGGACGCGAGCTGCGCGCCCGTCACTGGGATCAGCAAAAACAGGCGGGCATTGACCTGCTGCCGGTGGGCGATTTCGCCTGGTACGACCATGTTCTGACGACCAGCCTGCTGCTTGGCAACGTGCCGGCTCGTCATCAGAACAAAGATGGATCGGTAGATATCGATACCCTGTTCCGCATCGGCCGTGGCCGTGCACCAACGGGGGAGCCAGCGGCAGCGGCGGAAATGACCAAGTGGTTCAACACCAACTATCACTATATGGTGCCGGAGTTCGTCAAGGGCCAGCAGTTCAGGCTGACCTGGACGCAGCTGCTGGATGAAGTGGACGAAGCGCTGGCGCTGGGTCATCAGGTGAAGCCCGTATTGCTGGGGCCAGTCACCTACCTGTGGCTGGGTAAAGTTAAAGGCGAGCAGTTTGACCGACTCAGCCTGCTGAAGGATATTCTGCCGGTCTATAAACAGGTACTGATTGAGCTGGGGAAACGCGGCATACAGTGGGTACAAATCGACGAACCTGCGCTGGTGCTCGAACTGCCCAAGGTTTGGCTCGATGCCTTCAAACCGGCGTATGAGGCACTCACCGGTCAGGTAAAACTCCTGCTGACCACCTATTTCGAAGGCGTGACGCCAAACCTGAAAACCATTACCGCGCTGCCGGTTCAGGGCCTGCACGTTGACCTCGTACACGGTAAAGATGACGTGGCGGAACTGCATAAGCGGCTGCCAGCGGACTGGCTGCTCTCTGCCGGTTTGATCAACGGCCGTAACGTCTGGCTTGCCGATCTCACTGAGAAATACGCCCAGATTAAGGACATCGTTGGCAAACGTGAGCTGTGGGTGGCCTCTTCCTGTTCTCTGCTGCACAGCCCGATCGATCTGAGCGTCGAAACCCGTCTGGATGCCGAGGTAAAAAGCTGGTTTGCCTTCGCCCTGCAAAAGTGCGAAGAGCTGGCCCTGCTGCGCGACGCGCTGAACAGCGGCGACACGGCGGCAATAGCAGAATGGAGCGCACCGATTCAGGCGCGCCGTCACTCGGCTCGCGTCCATAACCCGGCGGTGGAAAAACGCCTGGTGGCCATCACCGCCCAGGACAGCCAGCGTCAGAGCCCGTATGAAGTGCGCGCCGACGCGCAGCGCGCCCGCTTCAACCTGCCTGCGTGGCCGACCACCACAATTGGTTCCTTCCCGCAGACCACCGAGATCCGCGGCCTGCGTCTGGATTTCAAAAAAGGCAATCTGGATGCGAATCACTACCGCACCGGTATCGCCGAACACATCAAGCAGGCGATTATCGAGCAGGAACGTCTGGGTCTGGACGTGCTGGTGCACGGTGAGGCCGAGCGTAACGACATGGTGGAATACTTCGGTGAACATCTGGACGGTTTCGTGTTTACCCAGAACGGCTGGGTGCAGAGCTACGGCTCCCGCTGCGTGAAGCCACCGGTGGTTATCGGTGACGTCAGCCGCCCGGAAGCGATCACCGTGGAGTGGGCGAAATACGCGCAGTCCCTGACGGACAAGCCGGTGAAAGGCATGCTCACCGGTCCGGTAACGATTCTTTGCTGGTCCTTCCCGCGTGAAGACGTGACCCGTGAAACCATCGCGAAGCAAATTGCGCTGGCATTGCGTGACGAAGTGGCCGATCTCGAAGCCGCAGGCATTGGCATCATCCAGATTGACGAACCGGCGCTACGCGAAGGCTTGCCGCTGCGCCGCAGCGACTGGGATGCGTATTTACAGTGGGGCGTGGAAGCGTTCCGCATCAACGCCGCGGTCGCGAAGGACGACACCCAGATCCACACCCACATGTGTTACTGCGAATTTAACGACATCATGGATTCGATTGCCGCGCTGGACGCTGACGTGATCACCATCGAGACCTCGCGTTCAGACATGGAACTGCTGGAGTCGTTTGAAGAGTTCGACTACCCGAATGAGATTGGGCCGGGCGTGTACGACATTCACTCCCCGAACGTGCCGAGCGTGGAGTGGATTGAAGCCCTGTTGAAAAAAGCGGCTCAGCGCATTCCGGCAGAACGCCTGTGGGTGAACCCGGACTGCGGACTGAAAACCCGCGGCTGGCCGGAAACCCGTGCAGCGCTCGCCAACATGGTGAAGGCGGCGCAGAACTTGCGTCAGGGTTGAGGCGTTAGTCACTTCCGTTATGTAGGCCCGGCAAGGCGTAACCGCCACCGGGCTTTTTTTACGCTTTCTTCCCGCCGTACTGACTAAACCACGCCAGCATTCTCTGCCAGCCATCTTTGGCTGATTCCGCGTGATAGCTCGGACGATAATCGGCGTTAAACGCATGCCCGGCGTCCGGGTACACCACAATCTCTGCCTTTGCATTTGCTGCGCGGAGCGCATGGCGCATGGTCTCTACCGAATCCAGCGAAATACCGGTGTCCTGACCGCCGTACAGCCCTAACACCGGGGCATTTAACTCAGTGGCAATATCAACGGGATGTTTCGGTGAATTCAGCGTTTTTTCACCCACCAGTTTGCCGTACCAGGCGACAGCGGCTTTGAGTTGCGGGTTATGCGCGGCATACAGCCAGCTAATGCGTCCGCCCCAGCAGAAACCGGTGACCAGCAGGCGGTGTGGATCGCCCCCGTTGCGCGCCGCCCAGCTAGCGACGTGATCGAGATCGGCCAGTACCTGAGCGTCAGGAACTTTGCTGACCAGGTTACTGAGCAATGTGGGAATATCGCTGTAGTCGTTCGGATCGCCCTGACGGAAGTAGAGCTCTGGGGCAACGGCCAGATACCCTTCCAGCGCCAGCCGGCGGCAGAGGTCGCGAATGTGTTCGTGAACCCCAAAAATCTCCTGAATCACAATCACGATGGGCAGCGGGCCGTCTGCCGATTTTGGCCGTGCGTGATAAGCAGGCATATTCTCCCCCTGCGAGGGAATGGAGGTCTCACCCGCGGTAATTGCCGCTTCTGGCGTCGACACGATGGTTGAAGCATGCGGAGCCGCAGCAGGTGCAAATCCGGTTTTTTCAGTCATGGCATTCTCCGTACCAATGAGTTAGCGCAAAGGTAAATATAGACACCAGGTTAACAACTCACAGTGCCTTAAACGGTCTATCTTTTGTGCAGCACCTGGCGATATAACTTGTTAATGTGATGTGAATCACTTTTTGATGGAAAATTAATGCAATCATTTTCATTCATGGTGAGGCGCGTCACGAAATTAAGCTTACCGCTTCTGTAAAGTACCGTTTTACTTCTTCTGACTAACCGACCCACAGAGGAGTCACCTATGTCTAAGTCTGATGTTTTTCATCTCGGCCTCACCAAAAACGATTTACAAGGGGCTACGCTCGCAATCGTCCCGGGCGATCCTGAGCGTGTGGAAAAGATCGCCGCGCTGATGGATAAGCCGGTCAAGCTGGCAGCTCATCGTGAATTCACCACCTGGCGTGCAGAGCTGGATGGTAAAGCCGTGATCGTGTGTTCTACCGGTATCGGTGGCCCGTCTACTTCTATTGCTGTTGAAGAGCTGGCGCAGCTGGGCATTCGTACTTTCCTGCGTATCGGTACCACCGGCGCTATTCAGCCGCATATCAACGTTGGTGATGTGCTGGTCACGACCGCGTCCGTGCGTCTGGACGGGGCGAGCCTGCACTTTGCACCAATGGAATTCCCGGCGGTGGCTGATTTCGAATGTACGACTGCGTTGGTTGAAGCCGCGAAATCCGTAGGCGCAACCACCCACGTGGGCGTAACCGCCTCTTCCGACACCTTCTACCCGGGCCAGGAACGTTACGACACCTTCTCAGGCCGCGTAGTCAGCCGCTTCAAAGGCTCAATGGAAGAGTGGCAGTCCATGGGCGTGATGAACTACGAAATGGAATCCGCAACGCTGCTGACCATGTGCGCAAGCCAGGGTCTGCGTGCCGGTATGGTGGCGGGCGTTATCGTCAACCGTACCCAGCAGGAGATCCCGAACGCCGAAACCATGAAGCAGACCGAAAGTCATGCGGTAAAAATAGTGGTGGAAGCCGCGCGTCGCCTGATCTAATCCTCTCTTCTGAAAACAAAGGCCGACACGTTCGGCCTTTATTTTTTGCGTAGCGCCTCGCAGGAAAACCCTTTCAAACTGGACGTTTATACAGCACAATTCTATTTTGTGCGGGTAATACGTTGATGCAGGGGGCATTGTGGATATCTCAGTCCTGATTTATGCGGTGATTGCGCTGGCGGGCGTGGCGATAGGCTGGCTCATTTCCAGCTATCAGCATGCACAGCAGAAGGCCGACCAGCTGGCCGAGCGAGAAGAGATAGTCGCCGATTTAAGCGCGGCAAAACAGCAGCTTGCTCTGAGTGAACACTGGCGAGATGAGTGTGAACTGCTCAATAACGAGCTGCGCAATCTGCGTGATATCAACACCTCACTGGAGGCCGATCTCCGCGAAGTGACCACCCGCCTCGAATCCACCCAGCTTCATGCGGAAGACAAAATCCGCCAGATGATCAACAGCGAGCAGCGCCTCAGCGAACAGTTTGAGAACCTCGCCAACCGTATTTTCGAGCACAGCAACCGCCGCGTTGACGAACAGAACCGCCAGAGCCTGAACAGCCTGCTGACGCCGCTGCGCGAACAGCTGGATGGTTTTCGCCGCCAGGTGCAGGACAGCTTTGGCCAGGAAGCCCGCGAACGTCACACGCTGGCGCATGAGATTCGCAATCTTCAGCAGCTGAATGCGCAAATGGCACAGGAAGCGGTAAACCTGACCCGCGCGCTTAAAGGGGATAACAAAACGCAGGGCAACTGGGGAGAAGTGGTGCTGACCCGCGTACTGGAAGCCTCTGGCCTGCGGGAAGGGTATGAATACGAAACGCAGGTGAGTATCGAAAACGATGCCCGCTCGCGTATGCAACCGGATGTGATTGTGCGGCTGCCGCAGGGCAAAGATGTGGTGATTGACGCCAAAATGACGCTCGTTGCCTACGAACGTTACTTTAATGCGGAAGATGACTACACGCGTGAGTCTGCCCTCCAGGAGCACATAGCCTCCGTGCGTAACCACATTCGCCTGCTCGGCAGAAAAGACTATCAGCAGCTGCCGGGGCTCCGCTCGCTCGACTATGTATTGATGTTTATTCCTGTTGAGCCGGCGTTCCTGCTGGCGCTGGACAGACAGCCTGAACTAATCACCGAAGCGCTGAAAAATAACATTATGCTGGTGAGTCCAACCACGTTGCTGGTGGCCCTGCGGACGATTTCAAACCTGTGGCGCTATGAACACCAGAGCCGTAATGCCCAGCAGATCGCCGATCGCGCCAGCAAGCTGTACGATAAAATGCGCCTGTTCGTGGACGATATGTCTTCCGTTGGGCAAAGCCTGGATCGCGCGCAGGATAACTATCGTCAGGCAATGAAAAAACTCTCTTCTGGGCGCGGCAATCTGCTTGCACAAGCCGAAGCTTTCCGCAGCCTGGGGGTGGAGGTCAAACGCGAGATTAATCCGGAATTGGTTGAACAGGCCACAGAGCAGGATGAAGAGTTCAGGCTGCGTGAGGGCGCTGTTGGGCAAAATACTGGCAGTGAAGACAACGATTTAGCGGCGGAATTATCGCCAGAGTCGTCGCCAGCGCGTTTCTTTCGCGGTGGTTGAATCGTAGGGCAAATGCGCCCAATCTGTTACACTTGACCGACATTTTACTTTACTGATTAGCAGGCTCTGAGATGGCTGACGATTCACAAGACACAACGCACTTTGGCTTTCAGACTGTAGCCAAAGCGCAGAAAGCTGACATGGTGGCCCACGTATTTCATTCCGTGGCGGCGAAGTACGATGTGATGAATGACCTGATGTCGTTCGGCATTCATCGCTTGTGGAAGCGCTTCACCATTGACTGTAGCGGCGTGCGTCGCGGACAAACTGTGCTGGACTTAGCCGGCGGTACGGGCGATTTAACCGCGAAATTCTCCCGTCTGGTGGGCGAAACTGGTCGCGTTGTTCTCGCAGATATTAATGACTCTATGCTGAAAATGGGACGCGAGAAGCTGCGTAACATCGGCGTGGTGGGGAATGTGGAATATGTGCAGGCAAACGCCGAAGCGCTGCCGTTCCCGGACAATACCTTCGACTGCATCACTATCTCCTTCGGTCTGCGTAACGTTACCGATAAAGAGAAAGCGCTGCGCTCCATGTACCGTGTGCTGAAACCGGGTGGACGCCTGCTGGTGCTCGAGTTCTCCAAACCTATTATTGAGCCGCTGAGCAAAGCTTACGACGCCTATTCCTTCCACGTGCTGCCGCGCATCGGTGAGCTGGTGGCCAACGATGCGGAAAGCTACCGCTATCTGGCGGAATCTATCCGTATGCACCCGGATCAGGACACATTAAAAGCTATGATGCAGGATGCAGAATTTGAGAACGTTGAATATTTCAACCTGACGGCGGGTGTCGTCGCGCTGCATCGCGGTTACAAATTCTGAGTGGAGGTGTCCCGTGCCCTTTAAACCCTTAGTCTCCGCAGGCATCGAGAATGTACTGAATGCTTTTCTGTATCGCGCTCCGGCGCTGAAAGCCGCACGTCAGCGGTTGAACGGGAAGGTATTACGTATTGTTTTAAAAGAGTTCTCGACGCCGCTTGTGCTGGTCTTCAGCGAACGCCAGCTTGACGTTCTGGGGGAGTGGGAAGCCGACTGCTCGGTCATCACGCACATGAGCGTGCTGCCAAAACTGCGCGATCGGCAACAATTAACGGCGCTTATCCGCAGCGGTGAACTGGAAGTGGAGGGCGACATTCAGGTCGTGCAGAACTTCGTTGCGCTCACCGATCTGGCAGAGTTCGATCCGGCAGAACTGCTCGCGCCCTTCATCGGCGACATTGCCGCCGAAGGCATCGGGAAATTCCTTCATGGCGGCGCGTCCTTTGCACGCAAAAGCTTTCAACGTCAGCAACGCTATACGGCGGAAGTGCTGACGGAGGAGTGGCGAATGGCACCCGGGTCACTGGAAGTTGCGTGGTTTGCGGAAGAGACCGCTGCTACTGAACGTGCGGTTGATGCGTTAACCAAACGGCTGGAAAAACTGGAGGGCAAATGACGCCTGGTGAAATTCGGCGCCTCTATTTCATTATTCGTACCTTTTTGAGCTACGGGCTCGATGAGCTTATCCCCAGAATGCGTATTACGCTGCCGCTTCGCATCTGGCGGCGGATGCTGTTCTGGATGCCCAATCGCCATAAAGGTCAGCCGCTGGGCGAGCGTCTGCGCCTGGCGCTGCAGGAGCTTGGTCCGGTGTGGATTAAGTTCGGACAAATGCTCTCGACCCGCCGCGATCTCTTCCCGCCTCTGATTGCTGATGAGCTCGCGATGCTGCAGGATCGCGTCGCACCGTTTGACGGCGCGCGCGCGAAAAAGCAAATTGAAGAGGCGATGGGAAATATTCCCGTCGAGAGCTGGTTTGACGATTTCGATATTCAGCCACTGGCGTCGGCCTCTATCGCACAGGTGCACACCGCGCGTCTGAAAGAAAACGGCAAAGAAGTCGTTATTAAAGTCATTCGTCCGGACATCCTGCCCATCATCAAAGCAGACATGAAGCTGATTTATCGTCTGGCGCGCTGGGTGCCGCGCTTGCTGCCGGACGGGCGTCGTCTGCGTCCGATGGAAGTGGTGCGGGAATATGAAAAAACGCTGATTGATGAGCTTAACCTGCTGCGCGAATCGGCAAACGCCATTCAGCTGCGTCGTAACTTTGAAAACAGCCCGATGCTCTATGTACCTGAAGTCTATTCTGACTACTGCAGCCAGAACATGATGGTGATGGAGCGTATTTACGGTATTCCGGTTTCGGATGTGGTGGCCCTGGAAAAACAGGGAACGAACATGAAGCTGTTGGCCGAACGTGGCGTACAGGTCTTCTTTACCCAGGTGTTCCGCGACAGCTTTTTCCATGCGGACATGCACCCAGGCAACATCTTCGTGAGCTACGAACACCCTGAAGATCCGAAGTATATCGGTATCGACTGCGGGATTGTGGGGTCGCTGAATAAAGAAGATAAACGCTATCTGGCTGAGAATTTCATCGCTTTCTTCAACCGCGACTACCGCAAAGTGGCCGAGCTGCACGTCGATTCCGGCTGGGTTCCACCGGACACCAACGTCGAAGAATTCGAGTTTGCGATCCGGACCGTTTGCGAACCGATTTTTGAAAAACCGCTGGCGGAAATCTCCTTCGGGCACGTGCTGTTAAACCTGTTCAACACCGCTCGCCGCTTTAATATGGAAGTTCAGCCGCAGCTAGTTTTACTTCAGAAAACATTACTTTACGTTGAGGGTGTAGGCCGACAGCTCTATCCTCAGTTAGACTTGTGGAAGACCGCGAAACCTTTCCTGGAATCCTGGATTAAGGATCAGGTTGGCATTCCGGCGCTGGTGCGTTCGCTGAAAGAGAAAGGCCCGTTCTGGATAGAGAAAATGCCTGAAATTCCTGAACTGGTTTATGACAGTTTGCGTCAGAGCAAGAACCTTCAACACAGTATGGATAAAATCGCCCGCGAGCTTCAGTCCAGCCGCGTTCGTCAGGGACAGTCACGCTATCTCTTTGGGATTGGCGCAACGCTGCTGCTGAGCGGTACGCTGCTGCTGATCAACCGTCCGGACTGGCAGATGATGCCCGCCTGGCTGATGGCTGGCGGAGCTGTTGTCTGGCTGGTCGGCTGGCGAAAAACGCTCTGAGTTCGTCGCCTTCGACGGGCCGCATACGTATAATGCGGCCTGACTAATTAATCATCTATTCCTGAGGAACATGTATGGGTGGTATCAGTATCTGGCAATTGTTGATCATTGCCGTCATCGTTGTGCTGCTGTTTGGCACCAAAAAGCTCGGTTCTATTGGTTCCGATCTGGGCGCGTCTATCAAAGGCTTCAAGAAAGCGATGAGCGATGATGAGAGTAAGCAGGATAAAACCAGCCAGGACGCTGACTTTACTGCTAAATCCATCTCCGACAAGCAAGAAGAAGCCAAAAAGGAAGAAGCCAAAAAGGAAGACGCCAAAAGCCACGATAAAGAGCAGGTGTAAGCCGTGTTCGATATTGGTTTTAGTGAGCTGTTGCTGGTCTTTGTGATTGGCCTGATCGTGTTGGGGCCGCAGCGTCTGCCGGTTGCAGTGAAAACCGTTGCAGGCTGGGTGCGTGCGCTGAGATCGCTGGCATCGACCGTTCAGAATGAGTTGGCTCAGGAGCTTAAGCTGCAGGAATTTCAGGAAAGCCTGAAAAAGGTTGAGAAGGCGAGCATGGATAACCTGACGCCGGAACTGAAAGCCTCAATGGATGAACTGCGTGAAGCGGCGGAATCCATGAAGCGCTCTTACAGCGTCAACGATCCTGAAAAAGCGAGCGATGAAGCGAACACCATTCATAACCCGGTGGTGAAGGGCAGCGAGGAGCAGCGTGAGGGCGTAACGCCAGCCAGCGCTGAACATCAGGCTGCCGCGCCGGAACAGACGCCGCAGGAAACCGAAGTGAAAAAACAGGCGCAGCCGGAAGACCCCGTGATAAAAGTGGCGGAGACTAAGCCCGTTGCACCTGTTTCCGAATCATCCCCCTCGTCGAGTGATAAAGCGTAAACATGGCAGTAGATGATACTCAACCGCTCATTACGCACCTCATTGAGCTGCGTAAGCGCCTGTTAAACTGCATTATTGCGGTTCTTGTTATTTTTCTATGCCTGGTCTATTTCGCCAACGATATCTACCAGGTTGTCTCTGCACCGTTGATTAAGCAGATGCCGCTGGGCGCAACGATGATTGCGACGGACGTGGCTTCTCCGTTCTTTACCCCCATTAAGCTTACCTTTTGGGTATCGCTGATTGCCTCTGCGCCGGTCATTCTGTATCAGGTCTGGGCATTTGTGGCGCCGGCCTTGTATAAGCATGAACGTAAGCTGGTGATCCCGCTGCTGGTATCCAGCTCCTTGCTGTTTTATATCGGCATGGCGTTTGCCTATTTCGTTGTCTTCCCGCTGGCCTTCGGCTTCCTGACGCACACCGCACCGGAAGGGGTTCAGGTGTCGACGGATATCGCCAGCTACCTCAGTTTTGTGATGGCGTTGTTTATGGCGTTCGGCGTGGCATTCGAAGTGCCGGTGGCCATTGTGCTGCTTTGCTGGGTAGGGGTAACCACGCCGGATGACCTGCGTAAGAAGCGTCCGTATATCCTGGTAGGCGCATTTGTGGTCGGTATGCTGCTGACACCGCCGGATGTTTTCTCGCAGACGCTGCTGGCCATACCGATGTACTGCCTGTTTGAGGTCGGCGTATTCTTCTCGCGTTTCTACGTGGGTAAAGGGCGTCGATCGGATGACGAAGACGATACGTCCGACAAGACCACTGAAGAGTAAAACCAGCCGCCCGTCAGGGCGGTTGTTATATGGGGATTAGCATGTTTGATATCGGACTCAACCTGACCAGCTCGCAGTTTGCGAAAGATCGCGATGAGGTGGTTGCGCGTGCTTTTGACGCTGGCGTAAAAGGACTGTTGTTGACGGGGACCAACCTGCATGAAAGCGAGCAGGCACAGCAGCTGGCGCAACGCTACGATCGTTGTTGGTCTACCGCTGGCGTGCATCCTCATGACAGCAGCCAGTGGGCCCCGGCTAGTGGCGAAAACCTGTACAGGCTCGCGAAGACGCCAGACGTTGTGGCTATCGGCGAATGCGGTCTCGATTTCAACCGTAACTTTTCAACGCCTGAAGAGCAGGAAAGGGCTTTCACTGCTCAGCTTGCACTGGCGGCAGAGCTTGAAATGCCCGTATTTATGCACTGCCGCGACGCGCATGAGCATTTCCTGGCACTTCTGGATCCGTGGCTGGAGAAACTGCCCGGCGCGGTGCTGCACTGCTTTACCGGCTCCCGGCAGGAGGCGCTGGATTGCCTGAAGCGAGGGCTTTATCTGGGCATTACGGGCTGGGTTTGCGATGAGCGCCGCGGGCTTGAGCTTCGGGAACTGTTACCGGCGATCCCGGCTGACAGGTTGCTCTTTGAAACCGATGCGCCTTATCTGCTGCCGCGCGATATGAAACCCAAACCGGCATCACGGCGAAATGAGCCCGCCTGGCTGGGGCACATTGTTGAGAGCGTAGCGAAGTGGCGCGGAGAGGATCCGCAATGGCTTTCCGCGCAGACGGATGACAACGTGCGTACTCTGTTCGGGATACGTTTTTAAACTTTGCGGAAGTCGGTGTTTTTAACGCTCTGAAGCACCTGCTTGTTCAGCAGATTGAGCAACAGCATGGAGCGTGCTTCACCGTCCGGTTCGGCAAAAATCGCCTGCAGACCTTCGAAAGCACCTTCTGTAATAACAACGCAATCGCCCGTGTAAGGGGTTTCCGGGTCGGTGATCCCTTCAGGCTGTTGATAAATTGATAGCTGATGAATGACCGTCGGCGGAACCGTTGCCGGATGAGCACCAAAACGGACAAAGTGGCTGACGCCGCGCGTTGCGCTGATGGTGGTAGTGTGGATGACTTCCGGATCGAACTCCACGAACAGATAGTTCGGGAATAACGGCTCACTCACGGTTGTGCGCTTCCCGCGCTGCATCTTTTCAAGCGTGATCACGGGCGTCAGGCAATTTACAGACTGACGTTCAAGATGTTCCTGCGCGCGCTGAAGTTGCCCGCGTTTGCAATACAGTAAATACCAGGCCTGCATAATCACTCTTTCCCTTAGTTCGGGGCGCAAGCATATCAAAACCCTGGCGGGATCGCTAAGTTGATTATAATGGGGGAAAACGGAACAGAACGCATAAGTTCACGCTTGTTTAACAAAATTACAGCATCAAGCAGGCTTACGCCGTATAATGAAGCGCTTACAGAGAGGCCATGATTAACTGCATGAAATACCACGATCTCCGCGACTTCCTGACGCTGCTGGAAAAGCAGGGTGAACTCAAACGCATTACACTTCCTGTTGATCCTTATCTGGAGATGACAGAAATAGCTGACCGCACCCTGCGTGCCGGTGGCCCCGCCTTACTGTTTGAAAATCCGAAAGGGTACTCCATGCCGGTGTTGTGCAACCTGTTTGGTACACCACGTCGTGTCGCACTGGGGATGGGGCAGGAGGATGTCACGGCGCTGCGTGAAGTGGGTAAACTGCTGGCGTTTCTGAAAGAGCCGGAGCCACCAAAAGGCTTCCGCGATCTGTTCGACAAACTGCCGCAGTTTAAGCAGGTGCTGAACATGCCCACCAAACGCCTGCGTGGCGCGCCGTGCCAGCAGAAAGTGCTGGAAGGCGATGCGGTAGATCTGACCAAAATCCCTATCATGCAGTGCTGGCCTGAAGATGCCGCTCCGCTGATCACCTGGGGGCTTACCGTTACGCGCGGCCCGCACAAAGAGCGTCAGAATCTGGGTATTTACCGCCAGCAGTTGATTGGCAAAAATAAGCTCATCATGCGCTGGCTGTCGCATCGCGGCGGCGCACTCGATTTCCAGGAGTGGTGTGCTGCGCATCCGGGTGAACGTTTCCCGGTGTCTGTCGCGCTAGGTGCCGATCCGGCCACCATTCTCGGGGCGGTAACGCCCGTACCGGATACGCTCTCTGAATATGCGTTTGCAGGCCTGCTGCGCGGGACCAAAACGGAAGTCGTGAAGTGTATCTCTAACGATCTCGAAGTCCCGGCCAGTGCAGAAATTGTGCTGGAAGGTTACATTGAGCAGGGGGAACTGGCACCGGAAGGCCCCTATGGTGACCACACCGGCTATTACAACGAAGTGGATAACTTCCCGGTGTTTACCGTTACGCACATTACCCAGCGTGAAGATGCGATTTATCACTCCACCTACACCGGACGTCCACCGGACGAACCAGCGGTACTGGGCGTGGCGCTGAATGAGGTGTTTGTGCCCATCCTGCAAAAGCAGTTCCCGGAAATCGTTGATTTTTATCTGCCGCCTGAAGGATGCTCGTATCGTATGGCGGTGGTCACGATGAAGAAGCAGTATCCTGGTCACGCTAAACGCGTGATGATGGGCGTATGGTCTTTCCTGCGCCAGTTTATGTATACCAAATTTGTAATTGTCTGCGATGATGACGTTAACGCCCGCGACTGGAATGACGTCATTTGGGCCATTACCACCCGAATGGACCCGGCGCGCGATACGGTGTTAGTCGAAAACACGCCGATAGATTACCTGGATTTTGCCTCGCCGGTTTCCGGCCTTGGTTCAAAAATGGGACTGGATGCCACAAATAAATGGCCTGGCGAAACCGACCGTGAATGGGGTCGCCCGATCAAAAAAGATCCTGCCGTGACCGCGCGAATTGACGCGATCTGGGACGAACTGGCCATAATGAGTAACGGTAAGCCTGGATCTGACCGTTAAGCCCTATAGACTTCCCGACAGAGAGAGCGAATGACAACCTTAAGCTGTAAAGTGACCTCGGTAGATGCCATCACCGACACCGTATATCGCGTCCGTATAGTGCCAGAAGCGCCATTCTCTTTCCGCGCTGGTCAGTACTTAATGGTCGTGATGGATGAGCGTGATAAGCGTCCTTTCTCTATGGCCTCAACGCCAGCAGAGCAGGAATTTATTGAGCTTCATATTGGTGCGTCAGAGCTTAACCTGTATGCGATGGCGGTAATGGATCGGATCCTGAAGGAACGTGAAATCGTGGTGGATATTCCACACGGTGATGCGTGGCTGCGCGATGACGAAGACCGTCCGCTGATCCTGATTGCTGGCGGTACAGGCTTCTCGTATGTGCGTTCTATTCTGTTGACCGCCCTGGCGCGTAATCCAGACCGTGATATCACCATTTACTGGGGTGGCCGCGAAGAGAAACATCTGTACGACCTGTCTGAGCTGGAAGCGCTGAGCGTAACCCATCCTAACCTGCGCATTGAACCGGTGGTTGAACAGCCGGAAGAGGGCTGGCGTGGGCGTAGCGGTACGGTGCTGACGGCGGTACTGCAGGATCATGGCACTCTGGCAGGGCACGACATCTATATCGCTGGCCGCTTTGAGATGGCGAAAATTGCCCGCGATCTGTTCTGTAATGAACGTGACGCGCGTGAAGACCGTCTCTTCGGCGATGCGTTTGCCTTCATTTAAATAAAAAACCCGCCCCTGACAGGCGGGAAGAACGGCAACTAAACTGTCTCTCTTCGCCAATGACGCCAGTGGCGGTGAGAACCTCTCGTAGGCCGGGAAAGCGCAGCGCCTCCCGGCAAAAGCCCGATGGCGCGATGCTTATCGGGCCTACGTTATAGCCTTACACTCTCTCAAACACCGTCGCGATACCCTGACCCAACCCAATACACATCGTTGCCAGACTAAACTGAGCATCTTTGCGTTCCATCAGGTTAATCAGCGTTGTGCTGATACGCGCCCCGGAGCAGCCCAGCGGGTGACCGAGGGCGATCGCGCCGCCGTTGAGGTTAATCTTCTCGTCTACCTGATCCATCAGCCCCAGATCTTTAATGCATGGCAGGATCTGTGCGGCGAAAGCCTCGTTCATCTCAAACAGGTCGATATCGCTGGCGGTTAATCCCGCTTTTTTCAGCGCCAGCTTTGAAGCCGGAACCGGACCGTAACCCATGATCGAAGGATCGCAGCCCACGACTGCCATCGAACGTACCCGAGCGCGAGGCGTTAACCCCAGCTCGCGAGCGCGGCTTTCACTCATCACCAGCATTGCGGCTGCCCCGTCGGACAGCGCCGACGAAGTACCTGCCGTGACCGTACCGGTGACCGGATCAAACGCAGGTCGTAGGGTGGAAAGTGCTTCTACGGTGGTTTCCGGGCGGATCACTTCGTCGTAGCTGAACTGCTTCAGAACGCCGTCAGCATCGTGACCGCCGGTCGGGATGATCTCATTCTTAAAGGCACCGGATTGTGTCGCGGCCCATGCGCGAGCGTGAGAGCGGGCGGCGAAGGCATCCTGCATTTCACGACTGATGCCGTGCAGACGAGAGAGCATCTCAGCGGTCAGGCCCATCATCCCCGCAGCTTTCGCCACGTTACGGCTCATGCCAGGGTGGAAATCGACTCCGTGGCTCATCGGTACGTGACCCATATGCTCCACGCCGCCGACCAGGCAGGCCTGGGCATCGCCGGTCATGATCATACGTGCCGCGTCGTGCAGCGCCTGCATGGATGAACCACACAGCCGGTTAACGGTAACGGCCGAAACTGAATGCGGGATCTCCGCCAGCAGTGACGCATTACGGGCGATGTTGAAGCCCTGCTCCAGGGTCTGCTGCACGCAGCCCCAGTAGATATCGTCGAGCGCAGCAGGATCCAGCGCCGGGTTTCGCGCCAGCAGGCTACGCATAAGATGCGCGGAGAGGTCTTCCGCACGCACGTTA
This sequence comes from Lelliottia nimipressuralis, assembly GCF_004402045.1. GTDB lineage: Bacteria > Pseudomonadota > Gammaproteobacteria > Enterobacterales > Enterobacteriaceae > Enterobacter > Enterobacter chinensis. The sequence continues at coordinate 73,711 of NZ_SOMG01000017.1, forward strand.
CGGAATGCACCGCCTTTTGAACGGCCCATCGGGGTGCGAATCGCATCAACAATGACAACCTTTTCCATTGTGACTCCTTAAGCCGTTTTCAGCTCGCCAACCGGACGGGCTGGCTCAACTGATGGATAATAGGGTTCGTTATGGCGCGCCTTATTGCGCAGCCCTTCCGGCACTTCATACAGCGGGCCGAGGTGCTGATACTGCTGAGCCATATCGAGATAACGGGCGCTGCCGAGCGTGTCCAGCCAGCGGAACGCGCCGCCGTGGAATGGAGGGAAGCCCAGGCCGTACACCAGCGCCATGTCGGCTTCTGCCGGGCTGGCGATGATGCCTTCTTCGAGGCAACGCACCACTTCGTTGATCATCGGAATCATCATTCGGGCGATGATCTCATCGTCGGTGAAGTCGCGTTTCGGCTGACTGACGTCGGCCAGCAGGCCATCCACCACGGCATCTTCTTCTTTCTTCGGTTTACCTTTGCTGTCTTCTTTATAGCGCCAGAAGCCCAGGCCGTTTTTCTGACCGAAGCGGTTGGCGTCGAACAGGGCGTCAATCGCGTCGCGATAATCTTTCTGCATGCGCTGCGGGAAGCCCGCCGCCATGACTGCCTGAGCGTGGTGGGCGGTATCAATACCGACCACATCCAACAGATACGCAGGGCCCATTGGCCAGCCGAACTGTTTTTCCATCACTTTATCGATTTTGCGGAAGTCTGCACCATCGCGCAGCAGCTGGCTGAAACCGGCGAAGTAAGGGAACAGGACGCGGTTGACGAAGAAGCCCGGACAGTCGTTGACCACAATCGGCGTCTTGCCCATTTTGCTCGCCCACGCCACCACTTTGGCGATGGTATCGTCAGAAGTTTTTTCCCCACGGATCACTTCGACCAGCGGCATACGGTGTACCGGGTTGAAGAAGTGCATCCCGCAGAAGTTTTCCGGACGCTTCAGCACGCTTGCCAGCTCGCTGATTGGAATGGTGGAGGTGTTAGAAGCCAGCACGGTCTCAGGACGAACCTTGTCTTCCGTTTCCGCGAGAACTGCTTTTTTGACTTTCGGATTCTCGACGACGGCTTCGACCACCACGTCGACACGGTCGAAACCGCTGTATTCCAGCACAGGCTGGATGGTGGAGATCACACCCGCAAGTTTCAGCCCGTCAATTTTGCCGCGCTCCAGCTGTTTATTCAGCAGCTTGGCCGCTTCGGTCATGCCCAGCGTCAGGGATTTCTCGCTGATGTCTTTCATCACTACCGGCACGCCTTTACAGGCCGACTGGTAAGCGATGCCGCCACCCATAATGCCAGCGCCGAGTACCGCCGCATGTTTTGGCGTCTCAACGTTTTTGGTCAACTGTTTGGCTTTCCCTTTCACGAACTGATCGTTGAGGAAGATACCGACCAGCGCGCGAGCTTCATTGGTGTGCGCCAGCGGGACAAAGCTCTGATTTTCAAGCTTCAGCGCTTCGTCGCGACCAAGGCGAGCCGCGGCTTCAATGGTTTTCACCGCCGTGATTGGTGCCGGATAGTGTTTACCTGCCGTCTGCATCACCATGCCTTTGGCGATGGTGAAGCTCATGGTGGCTTCAATCTTACTGAGCTTTAACGGCTCCAGCTTCGGCTGACGTTTGGCTTTCCAGTCGAGATCGCCGTTAATCGCCTGACGCAAAATGGCGACAGCGCCTTCAATAAGTTTCTCTGGTTTAACGACGCCGTCGACCAGGCCAATTTTCTGCGCCTGTTCTGCACCAACATCTTTACCTGCGGCAATAATCTCGAGTGCACTGTCTGCACCCAGCATGCGCGGCATACGCACGGAGCCGCCAAAGCCCGGCATGATACCCAGCTTCGTTTCCGGCAGGCCAATGCGCAGGTCCGGCGTAGCCAGGCGGTAATCAGTGGCTAACACGCATTCGCAGCCACCGCCCAGCGCGTAGCCGTTAACGGCGGAAATAGTCGGGACGGGCAGATCTTCCAGACGGTTAAAGACGCTGTTCGCAAAGTGCAGCCACTGGCTCAACTGTTCTTCAGGCACCAGGAACAGCGAGAGGAATTCGGTGATATCGGCACCGACAATAAAGGCCGCTTTGTTCGATCGCAGCAGCAGCCCTTTTAATTCAGTTTGTTTTTCAAGTACATCCAGCGCCTGGCCAAGACTGGCCACCGTCGCGGTATCGAGCTTGTTCACTGAGCCGGGGGCATCGAACACCAGTTCGGCAATGCCATCTTCCAGCCAGTTGAGGTACAGGGTGTCGCCTTTGTAAAGCATGTCAGTCTCCTGAATCCAGCAAGTGGATCTGGTCATACCAGATGAAACGGAGTGTGGAATTTATGTTAATAAAATGCAAATTACTCATTAAGAAATTGCTGCATTGATCACGGTCGGTGGAAATCACGCAGCTGGAGAGAGGTGTGCTAAGATGCGATGACTTGAGCTCAAGAAAACGTAAGGATGAATGATGGACTCACTGGCTTCGCTTTATAAAAATCATATCGTTACCCTACAGGAACGTACCCGTGATGTACTGGCACGCTTCAAGCTGGATGCCCTGCTGATCCACTCCGGCGAGCTGATGAATACGTTTCTTGATGACCATGCTTATCCGTTTAAGGTCAACCCGCAGTTTAAAGCCTGGGTGCCAGTAACCCAGGTGCCAAATTGCTGGCTGCTGGTGGATGGCGTGAACAAGCCGAAACTGTGGTTCTACCTGCCGGTCGATTACTGGCACAACGTTGAACCGCTGCCGACCTCTTTCTGGACGGAAGAAATTGATGTTATTGCGCTGCCAAAAGCGGACGGCATTGGCAGCCAGCTGCCTGCCGCGCGTAGCAATATCGGCTACATTGGTCCGGTTCCGGAGCGAGCCTTAGGTCTGGATATTCCGGCAGACAAACTTAACCCGAAAGGGGTGCTGGATTACCTGCACTATTACCGCGCGTATAAAACCGACTACGAACTTTACTGCATGCGTGAAGCGCAGAAAACGGCAGTGAATGGCCACCGCGCCGCGCACGAAGCGTTCCAGTCGGGTATGAGCGAGTTCGACATCAACCAGGCTTACCTGACCGCGACAGGCCACCGCGATACCGACGTGCCGTACAGCAATATTGTTGCGCTAAACGAGCATGCTTCCGTCCTGCATTACACCAAACTCGATCACCATGTACCGTCTGAGATGCGCAGCTTCCTGCTTGACGCAGGTGCCGAGTACAACGGTTACGCAGCTGACCTGACCCGTACCTGGGCAGCGAATGCGGATACCGATTTCGCGCAGCTGATCAAAGACGTCAACGATGAACAGCTGGCGCTTATTGGCACCATGAAAGCGGGTACCAGCTATGTGGATTACCACATCCAGTTCCATCAGCGCATCGCGAAGCTGCTGCGTAAGCATCAGATTGTGAAAGACATGAGCGAAGAGGCGATGGTCGAGAACGATCTGACCGGGCCATTCATGCCGCACGGTATTGGTCACCCGCTGGGCCTGCAGGTTCACGACGTAGCGGGTTTTATGCAGGATGATACCGGTACGCATCTGGCGGCACCGTCTAAATATCCTTACCTGCGCTGCACCCGTATTCTTGAGCCGCGTATGGTGCTGACGATTGAACCGGGGATCTACTTTATCGAATCCCTGCTGGCGCCATGGCGTGAAGGTCAGTTCAGCAAGCACTTCAACTGGGAAAAAATTGAGGCGCTGAAACCGTTTGGCGGTATTCGCATCGAAGATAACGTCGTGGTTCACGAAAACGGTATTGAGAACATGACGCGAGACCTGAAGCTGGCCTGATGGAAAGCTGGCTGATACCGGCTGAACCGGTCACCTTTGTTGAGGAAATCAAGAAAAGTCGCTTTATTACGCTGCTGGCGCATACCGACGGCGTAGAAGCGGCAAAAGCGTTTGTCGAGTCCGTTCGGGCTGAGCATTCTGACGCACGCCACCACTGCGTGGCGTGGGTGGCAGGGCCGCCGGACGATTCGCAGCAATTGGGGTTTTCCGACGACGGTGAACCGGCGGGAACGGCCGGTAAACCCATGCTTTCGCAGCTGATGGGCAGCGGCGTGGGTGAGATTACCGCCGTGGTGGTGCGCTACTACGGCGGCATTTTGTTAGGTACCGGTGGGCTGGTCAAAGCGTATGGCGGAGGGGTTCAGCAAGCGCTGAATATACTCATAACCACCCGCAAAACGCCGCTCACCGAATATACTTTACTGTGTGATTACGCCCAGTTATCCGGCATCGAAGCATTGCTGAGGCCGTTTAACGGTGTCATCGCACACAGTGAATATCAGGCAATGGTGCAATTACGCGTGGCGCTTCCTCAGGCGGAACTGGCTGCTTTTTCAGCAAAACTTGCTGATTTTAGTCGTGGTTCGTTGCAATTGCTGCCGATTGAAGAATAATCCCCACCTCACTTTTGAATACCAAAGGAAGCGGCAGAGATGCATTTTCGTGCCATAACCCGAATCGTTGGACTGCTGGTCATACTCTTTTCCGGGACGATGATTCTCCCTGGACTGGTGGCGCTTATCTACCGGGACGGCGCGGGACGGGCATTTACCCAGACCTTCTTTGTCGCGCTGGCGATTGGCTCGCTGCTGTGGTGGCCGAACCGTCGGCAGAAAGGTGAGCTGAAATCTCGCGAAGGATTTCTGATTGTGGTCCTGTTCTGGACGGTGCTGGGAAGCGTCGGTTCGCTGCCCTTTATCTTCTCTGAACAGCCTAACCTCAGCATCACGGATGCCTTTTTTGAATCGTTCTCGGGTTTAACGACGACCGGAGCGACGACGCTGGTAGGTCTGGATTCGCTACCGCACGCCATTCTCTTTTATCGCCAGATGCTGCAGTGGTTCGGTGGTATGGGGATCATCGTCCTGGCCGTGGCCATCCTGCCTATTCTGGGCGTGGGTGGGATGCAGCTCTATCGCGCCGAAATGCCCGGGCCGCTGAAAGATAACAAGATGCGCCCGCGTATTGCCGAGACGGCGAAAACCCTGTGGCTGATTTATGTCTTGCTGACGGTAGCCTGTGCGCTTGCGCTATGGTTTGCCGGGATGCCTGCTTTTGATGCTATCGGACACAGCTTCGCGACGATCGCGATTGGTGGGTTCTCCACTCACGATGCCAGCGTCGGCTACTTCGACAGCCCTACGATAAATACCATCATTGCGATTTTCCTGCTGATCTCCGGCTGTAACTATGGCCTGCACTTCTCTTTACTGAGCGGGCGCAGCCTGAAGGTGTACTGGCGCGATCCGGAGTTCCGCATGTTTATTGGTGTCCAGCTTACGCTGGTCATCATCTGTACCCTGGTGCTGTGGTTCCACGATGTTTATAACTCGGCGTTGACGACCCTGAATCAGGCGTTCTTCCAGGTGGTATCGATGGCGACGACCGCCGGGTTTACCACGGACAGCATTGCGCGCTGGCCGCTGTTCCTGCCGGTGTTGCTGCTGTGCTCTGCGTTTATTGGTGGCTGTGCGGGGTCAACGGGCGGTGGTCTGAAGGTAATTCGTATTCTGCTGCTGTTCAAACAGGGCAACCGTGAGCTGAAACGTCTGGTCCACCCAAACGCGGTCTACAGCATCAAACTGGGTAACCGCGCGCTGCCGGAACGTATCCTCGAGGCGGTGTGGGGATTCTTCTCGGCGTATGCACTGGTCTTTATCGTCAGTATGCTGGCGATTATCGCGACAGGGGTGGATGATTTCTCCGCCTTTGCGTCCGTCGTAGCAACATTGAACAACCTTGGGCCTGGCCTGGGGGTTGTGGCGGATAACTTTGCCAGCATGAACCCGGTCGCGAAATGGATCCTCATCGCCAACATGCTGTTTGGTCGTCTTGAGGTCTTTACGCTGCTGGTGCTGTTCACCCCTACATTCTGGCGCGAGTAAGGAGCCGTTGATGAAAACACTGATTCTTTTCTCTACGCGAGACGGACAAACGCGTGAGATTGCCGCGTATCTGGCGTCGGAATTAAAAGAGCTGGGTATTTACTCGGATGTGGTAAACCTGAATCGCGCGGAGCAAATTGCCTGGCAGGATTACGACCGCGTGGTGATTGGCGCGTCAATTCGTTACGGGCATTTCCATCCGGCGCTGGATCGCTTTGTGAAAAAGCACACGGCGGTGCTCAATAAATTGCCCGGTGCGTTTTACTCGGTCAATCTGGTCGCGCGTAAAGCTGAGAAGCGTACGCCGCAGACCAACAGCTACACGCGCAAGTTTTTACTCAGCTCGCCGTGGCAGCCAGACCTGTGCGCCGTTTTTGCCGGCGCGCTGCGCTACCCTCGCTATCGCTGGTATGACCGCTTCATGATCCGCCTGATTATGAAGATGACGGGGGGCGAAACCGATACGCGTAAAGAAGTGGTTTATACCGACTGGTCGCAGGTGGCCAGTTTTGCACGGGAAATAGCGCATTTAACGGGCAATTCGCGACTTAAATAAGCGTTAAGTTTGAAAAGTGAGCGAACGAAAAGTTTTTTGTATTTTGTGCTTGTCACACCGGAATAACTCCCTATAATGCGCCTCCACTGACACGGAACAACGGCATGCACGCCGCCGGGTCAGCAGAGAAAAGCGAAAATAAACGCTTGACTCTGAAGCGGGAAAGCGTAATATGCACACCCCGCGCCGCTGCGAAAAGCGAAGCGGCACTGCTCTTTAACAATTTATCAGACAATCTGTGTGGGCACTCAAAGTGACATGGATTCTTAACGTCGCAAGACGA
>NZ_SOMG01000019.1 GCF_004402045.1 Lelliottia nimipressuralis
GGTGGCTACGACGGGATTCGAACCTGTGACCCCATCATTATGAGTGATGTGCTCTAACCAACTGAGCTACGTAGCCATCTTTTTTCGCGTTACCTTATCGGCGTTGCGGGGCGCATTATGCGTATAGACCCTTGCAGCGTCAATACCTTTTTCAACGAAAATAGCCGGAATGTGACTGTTTGGTTAGGTTGCGAACAGCGTGGCCGAATATTCGGCAATTATTGGTTATTAATCGGTTTTAAGCGGTGAAATGTGAGGCAAAAAAAATCAGGCCCCTGAGGGACCTGATCGCGATCTGAGTGATTATTTGTAGGCTGACTGGTGCACGCCTACCGCGCGTCCTGATGGGTCGTTCATGGATTTGAACGATTCATCCCATTCAATCGCTTTGGCAGAAGAGCAGGCGACGGATGGGCCACCTGGTACGCACTCCGCAGCACTTGGAACCGGGAACAGCTCTTCAAAAATTTCACGGTACAGATAAGCCTCTTTCGAGCCTGGCGTGTTATACGGGAAGCGGAAGCTTGCGGTTTCCAGCTGTTGGTCTGAAACCTGTTTCGCCGCGACCTCTTTCAGGGTGTCAATCCAGCTATACCCTACGCCATCAGAGAACTGCTCTTTCTGACGCCACGCAACGCTTGCCGGCAGGTAGGATTCAAAACATTCACGCAGGATATGTTTTTCCATTTTACCGTTGCCGCACATTTTATCCTGCGGGTTGATGCGCATCGCCACGTCGAGGAATTTCTTATCCAGGAACGGCACGCGCGCTTCCACGCCCCAGGCGGACATCGCTTTGTTGGCACGCGCGCAGTCGAACATATGCAGTGCCTGCAGTTTACGCACCGTCTCTTCGTGCAATTCTTTGGCGTTCGGCGCTTTGTGGAAGTACAGGTAGCCGCCAAACACTTCGTCTGAGCCTTCGCCGGAGAGCACCATCTTGATGCCCATCGCTTTGATCTTACGCGACATCAGGTACATCGGCGTCGAGGCGCGGATTGTCGTTACGTCATAGGTTTCGATGTGATAGATCACATCGCGGATCGCATCCAGGCCTTCCTGCACGGTGAAGTGAATTTCATGGTGCACGGTCCCAAGGTGGTTTGCCACTTCCTGCGCGGCTTTCAGGTCAGGCGCCCCTTCCAGGCCAACGGCAAAGGAGTGCAGCTGTGGCCACCAGGCTTCCGAGCGCTCCTGATCTTCCACGCGGCGCGCGGCGAATTTCTTAGTGATCGCGGAGATCACGGAGGAGTCCAGACCGCCGGAGAGCAGCACGCCGTATGGCACGTCAGACATCAGGTGGCTTTTCACGGAATCTTCCAGTGCCTGACGCAGCTCGGTTTTGTCCGTGACGTTGTCTTTTACCGCGTCGTAGTCGAACCAGTCACGCTGATAATACTGGCGGATCTCGCCGTCTTTGCTCCACAGGTAGCTGCCCGCCGGGAACTCTTTAATGGTACGACAAACCGGCACCAGGGCTTTCATTTCAGACGCAACATAGAAGTTGCCGTGTTCATCGTGGCCCATGTACAGCGGGATAATACCGATATGGTCACGGCCAATCAGGTAAGCGTCTTTTTCGCTGTCGTACAGGGCGAACGCGAACATGCCCTGCAGGTCGTCCAGGAACTCGGGGCCTTTCTCCTGATACAGCGCCAGGATGACTTCACAGTCAGAACCGGTCTGGAACGCATAGCGGTCGCCGTACTCGGCGCGCAGCGCCTGGTGGTTGTAGATCTCACCGTTGACAGCCAGCGCGTGCGTTTTTTTCTCGTTATACAGCGGCTGTGCGCCTGCGTTGACGTCAACAATAGACAGACGTTCGTGGGCCAGAATCGCTTTGTCGCTGGCGTAAACGCCGGACCAGTCCGGGCCGCGATGGCGCATCAGGCGGGACAGTTCGAGTGCCTTTTTACGCAGTTCGCCCGCGTCAGTTTTAATATCCAGTACGCCAAAAATTGAACACATAACCTTCTCCGTTAACCCTGTTGCTTTGTAATGTTGCTTGCTTATGAAAATGCCGCAAAGGGGCAGGGGGCGCAAGCGTTTTACGGGTGAAAACGGAAATAGTGCAATGGTGGTTGCCGATCAGTGAAAAACACGTATGTCATAAGCGCATTCATTGATGATTATGCAATGAAAGTGCTTTTTTGTTAGATAGGATTGTATTCTGCAAGTGTGAAAATAAAAAAACCACGCCTGAGGCGTGGTTCGGTATCAGATGATGTCAATTTCATCGACGGAGGGGTAGATCCAGCTTGGCCGGAACGGCATTGAGTCAATGTCATCAAGCTGAGAGACGCCGGAGAGCACCAGAATCGTTTCCAGACCCGCCTGGAAACCGGCCAGAATATCAGTGCGCAGATTGTCGCCGACAATAACGGTTTCTTCAGAGTGGGCCTGCATCTTGTTGAGTGCGGCACGGATGATCCACGGGCTTGGCTTGCCGACATAGAATGGCTTGCGCCCGGAGATCTTCTCAATACCGGCGCACAGAGCACCACAGGCGGGATAAAAACCACGGCCATGAGTATCCGGATTGGTGGCAATAAAGCGCGCGCCGTTAGCCACAAAGAAGGATGCCTTATGCATCATCTCCCAGTTATAGGAGCGCGTTTCACCCACAATCACAAAGTCCGGGTTGACATCGGTAATGGTAAAACCCGCTTTATACAGCTCGTGGATCAGCGCACCTTCACCGACCACGTAGGCTTTTTTTCCTTCCTGACGTTTCAGAAAATCCGCCGTGGCCATCGCCGAGGTATAAAACACGCTGTCCGGGACGTCGACGCCCGCCGTCGCAAAACGGTTTGCCAGATCCTGACCGGTCTGAGAAGGGTAGTTCGTGAGAAGAACCAGAGGCATTCCTTTGTCGATGATGCGGTGAAGAAACTCCGCAGCACCCGGCACGGCAACGTTGTCGTGCATCAGCACGCCGTCGATATCACAAATTACATTCTTAATGGTCATGGACAGTCCGACATCAAAAAAAGAAGGCGTTACTATAAGGTTCGATCAACTTTCCAGCAAATGCTGCAGCAGAATTCCGTTGAGCATGGCGCGTTTGACCAGCGCGAACGCGCCAATCGCCGAGCGATGGTCAAGTTTTGAACGAACCACCGGGAGGTTCTGACGGAATGCTTTCAGCGCCTGGGTGTTAATACAACCTTCAATGGCGGGGAGCAGTACCTTTTCCGCCTCCACAATTTCGCCTGCGATCACCACTTTTTGTGGGTTAAACAGGTTAATGGCAATGGCGATGGTTTTCCCCAGATGGCGTCCCACCTGCTCGATCACTTCACAGGCCAGCGCGTCGCCTTTATTGGCGGCTTTGCAGATGGTGCCTATCTTGCAATCATCCAGCGTGACGCGGCTTTGATAACCCTGTTCAAGGAGATGGCGAACGCGCTGCTCAATGGCCGTGTTGGCGGCAATGGTTTCAAGGCAACCGAAGTTTCCGCAGTGGCAGCGTTCCCCAAGAGGTTCAACCTGAATGTGGCCGATCTCACCGACGTTGCCGTTGCGGCCAATAAAAATTCGGCCGTTAGAGATAATGCCGGCGCCCGTACCGCGGTGAACGCGCACCAGAATAGAGTCTTCGCAGTCCTGGCTCGCACCAAAATAGTGCTCTGCCAGCGCCAGAGAGCGAATGTCATGGCCCACAAAGCAGGTCACTTTGAAACGTTTTTCCAGCGCGTCGACCAGCCCCCAGTTTTCAACCTGAATGTGCGGCATATAGCGGATCACGCCGCTTTCCGGGTCGACCAGGCCGGGTAGAATCACGGAGATGGCGATGAGTTCACGGATTTTGCGCTGACAGCTTTCAATAAACTGCGCGATGGTATTCAGCAGCGCATGCTCCAGCGTCTCCTGGGTGCGCTCCGGAAGGGGATAGTGTTCTTCCGCAATGGCTTTGCTGCTCAAATCGTAGAGCGTGAGCGTGGTGTCATGACGACCCAGCCGGACGCCAATGGCCTGAAAATTGCGGGTTTCGGTGATAATGGAGATCGCGCGGCGACCCCCGGTGGAGGCCTGCTGATCGACTTCTTTGATCAGACCGCGCTCAATGAGCTGGCGGGTAATTTTTGTCACGCTGGCGGGAGCAAGCTGGCTTTGTTCGGCTATCTGAATACGTGAGATTGGACCGTGTTGGTCAATCAGGCGATATACCGCCGCACTGTTAAGTTGTTTAACGAGATCGACATTACCAATTTGAGCTTGTCCGCCAGGTGTCATACTTTTACTTACTCAGTGACGACCTCGTTACCATTAACGATGGTCTTAATAATTTTATAATCGTGTGTGAATGCCGTCAGGTTTGCAACCATACCTGGTGCAATTCCGCCGAGCTGTTTATCCACGCCCATTGCGCGAGCCGGATAAAGGGTGGCCATCCGCAGGACTTCATCAAGCGCAATCCCACAATGTTCAACCAGGTTCCGCACCCCTTCGATCATGGTCAAAGAGGAACCACTCAGCGTACCGTTTTCATCCACACACAGTCCATTGCGGTAGTATATTGTTTTACCGGCAAAAATGAACTGCTCAATATTTGCACCTGCCGGGGCGGTAGCATCCGTCACCAGACAGAGCTTGTCACCTTTCAGCCGCTTGGCATTACGAATGTTGGTGTAATCGACGTGTAAACCGTCCGCAATAATACCGCAGTAAACGTCTGGCTCATCCAGAATCGCACCGACCAGACCCGGTTCACGCCCCGTGATGTACGGCATGGCGTTGTAAAGGTGCGTTGCGAAGGTAATGCCCGCACGGAAACCGGCTTTTGCCTCTTTCAGCGTTGCGTTTGAGTGACCTGCTGAAACGATAATCCCGGCGGCAGCCAGTTTGCTGATGACCTCCGTGCCCGTCATTTCAGGCGCCAGCGTCACTTTGGTGATGACATCGGCGTTCGCGCACATGTAGTCAACCAGTTCCGCATCCGGTTTACGCACGTAATTAGGGTTATGTGTCCCTTTCTTGACCATATTCAGCCATGGCCCTTCAAGGTGCAGGCCCAGCGCCTGATTCGGGTATTTGGCCAGGTATTCACGCATCACGCGGATACCCTGTTTCATGAGATCATCACTGCTGGTAATGAGCGTTGGCAGATAGCTGGTGCAGCCTGATTTCTCGTTGGCTTTCTGCATGATCTCCAGCGTTTCGACCGTTACCGCATCGGCGGAGTCATTAAATTGCACACCGCCGCAGCCGTTCAGCTGTACGTCGATGAAACCGGGGGAGATTACTGCTCCATTGAGTGAGCGCTGTTCAATCTCCGGCGGCAGCTCTGCCAGCGGGCAAACACGTTCAATCAGGCCATTGGCGATAACAATCGCATGGTCATCCAGAATATCATGGCCGGTATAAATCCGACCGTGGGTTAAAGCGTACATAACGACCCCCGGTTAAAAAAAGCGGCCGCCTCTTGATGAAGAGGCGGTTATTCAATTACAGACCTTTGATGTTCTCAGCTTCTAACTCATTGAAGTATTTCAGCGTTTTTACTTTCAACTCCATCGTGGACGGCTCGTCACAGACGATGACCGACTTAGGATGCAGCTGCAGGCAGCTGATGGTCCACATATGGTTCACGTTGCCTTCAACGGCAGCCTGCAGCGCCTGCGCTTTCACGCCGCCCAGGACCAGAATCATCACTTCTTCGGCATCCAGCAGGGTGCCCACGCCTACGGTCAGGGCGTATTTTGGAACCTGGTTAACGTCACCGTCAAAGAAACGGGAGTTTGCCACGCGCGTGTCATGGGTCAGCGTTTTAATACGCGTACGGGAAGCCAAAGATGACGCCGGTTCGTTAAACGCGATATGACCGTCATTGCCTACGCCACCCATGAACAGGTGGATTTTACCGTAGGAACGGATTTTTTCTTCATACTGACGGCATTCTGCGTCAATATCCGGCGCGTTTCCATTCAGCAGGTTAATATTTTCAGATGGAATATCAACGTGATCAAAGAAATTGCGGTGCATAAAGCTATGGTAGCTTTCCGGATGGTCTTTCGGTAAGCCGACGTATTCGTCCATATTGAAGGTCACAACATGTTTGAAGCTAACCTGGCCTGCTTTGTGCATCTCCACCAGTGCTTTATACGCGGTCAGCGGTGTGCCACCCGTTGGAAGGCCAAGTACAAAAGGACGATCGGCGGTCGGTTTAAACGCGTTAATGCGGTTAACGATATGGCGAGCGGCCCATTTACCGACTTGTTCAGCAGTTGCCAGGGGAATCAGTCTCATTGTTCACCTCAAGAGTTAAAGTAGAAGAGTGGGCGGATGGCTATCGGAACCTGAAACTTAAGCGTAACCTGGAACCTTTCAGGCCGGATCAATCCGTCTTGATTTTTCGAATGATAAAATAAGTTTTCGTTGTTAGCCAGTGAAAGGGAGGGTAATAAACGATATTTGGTGACAAAAATCACAAAAAGTACGCTTTTAATTTGCGATACGAATTAATTTTTCACACACTCACAATGCCAGTGAATCATCAACTGTATATATAGTTCGTGACACAATAAAAAACAGAGCTGAGAACATGCCTTAAACGGGGTCTCATAGGGGGAAGAAAGTGAGTATTCTAGGTTATTTACAAAAGGTTGGTCGCGCACTTATGGTGCCGGTCGCCACGCTGCCTGCCGCAGCCATCCTGATGGGTGTCGGCTACTGGATCGACCCCAACGGCTGGGGTAACACCAGCGCGCTGGCGGCGTTCTTTATCAAGTCCGGCTCCGCCATTATCGACAACATGTCCGTGTTGTTTGCGATTGGTGTGGCTTACGGTATGTCCAAAGACAAAGACGGTGCCGCTGCGCTGACCGGTTTTGTCGGTTTCCTCGTGTTAACCACTCTCTGCTCACCTGCAGCGGTGGCCATGATCCAAAAAATCCCGGCGGACCAGGTTCCGGCGGCATTCAGTAAAATCAGCAACCAGTTTGTCGGTATCCTCGTCGGTATTATCTCTGCGGAACTGTACAACCGCTTCAGCAGCGTTGAGCTGCCAAAAGCGCTGTCGTTCTTCAGCGGCCGTCGTCTGGTGCCTATCCTGACGTCCTTCGTGATGATCGTTGTTGCGTTCATCATGATGTACGTCTGGCCGATGATCTTCGACGGTCTGGTTAACTTCGGTGAGCATATTCAGAAGCTGGGCTCCGTCGGTGCGGGCGTGTACGCGTTCTTCAACCGTCTGCTGATCCCGGTTGGTCTGCACCACGCGCTGAACTCCGTGTTCTGGTTCGACGTTGCGGGTATTAACGATATTCCTAACTTCCTGGGTGGCGCACAGTCCATCGAAGCAGGTAAAGCGGTTGTCGGTATTACCGGTCGTTACCAGGCAGGCTTCTTCCCAATCATGATGTTTGGTCTTCCGGGTGCTGCGCTGGCTATCTACCACTGCGCGCGTCCAGAGAACAAAGCGAAAGTGCTGGGTATTATGATGGCGGGCGCGTTTGCGGCCTTCTTCACCGGTATCACCGAGCCGCTGGAATTCTCCTTCATGTTCGTGGCACCTGTGCTGTATGTGATCCACGCTGTGCTGACCGGTATCTCCGTATTTATCGCGGCAAGCATGCACTGGATTGCGGGCTTTGGCTTCAGTGCGGGTCTGGTGGATATGGTGCTTTCTTCCCGTAACCCGCTGGCAACCCACTGGTGGATGCTGATCCCACAAGGTCTGGTGTTCTTCGCGATCTACTACATGGTGTTCCGTTTCACTATCACCAAATTCAACCTGATGACCCCGGGTCGTGAACTGGCCGTGGCCGGTAGCGAAGCAGATGGTCAGGATGTGAACGTGAGCGGTGCTCAGGATCAGGACGTATCAGGTCTGGCGCGTCAGTACATTGCCGCTGTCGGTGGTTCTGACAACCTGACCGGCATTGATGCCTGTATCACCCGTCTGCGTCTGAACGTAAAAGATTCTTCTCTGGTGAACGAGGCGCTGGCAAAACGCCTGGGTGCGTCCGGTGTTATCCGCCTGAACAAAACCAGCGTGCAGATTATCGTCGGCTTCGTTGCTGAGAAAATTGCCAACGCAATGAAAACGACCGGCCCGGTCGCAGCCGCTGAAGCAAGCGCTGCTCCCGCTGCCGCCCCTGCAGCTGCGAAACCGCAGGCAGTACCTAACGCAAAAACAGTTGCCGCGCTGGTTTCACCCGTTACCGGTGAGGTCGTTGCGATTGAGCAAGTGCCTGATGAAGCGTTCGCCAGCAAAGCTGTAGGCGACGGTGTGGCGGTGAAACCAACGGATAAAACCGTTGTGTCTCCTGCTGCAGGTACCATCGTGAAAATCTTCAACACCAACCATGCGTTCTGCCTCGAAACCGAAAATGGCGCGGAGATCGTTGTCCACATGGGTATCGATACCGTTGCGCTGAATGGTCAGGGCTTTACTCGTCTGGTGGAAGAGGGCGCTGAAGTGGTGGCCGGTCAGCCGATTCTGGAAATGGATCTGGACTTCCTGAACGCCAACGCGCGCTCCATGATAAGCCCGGTTGTTTGCAGCAACATCGATGACTTCAGTGGCCTGGTCATTCAGGCGAAAGGTCAGGTTGTTGCGGGTCAAACGCCGCTGTATGAGATTAAAGGCAAGTAATCGCTCCTGAGTAGAGTCATGCCTTAAGCGGCGGGGGATATCCTCCGCCGCTTTTTTTTGCAGCAAACGCCCCCATTATTTTCTTCAGAGCCGTTTTAAGGGTTGTCACTACGTCCGGCTTATAAGATCATATGCCGTTATACGTTGTTTACGCTTTGAGGAATCCACGATGAGTGAGGCAGAAGCCCGCCCGAGTAACTTTATTCGTCAGATCATCGATGAAGATCTGGCCAGTGGTAAGCACACCACAATTCATACCCGCTTCCCGCCGGAGCCGAACGGCTACCTGCATATCGGGCATGCAAAATCTATCTGCCTGAACTTTGGCATTGCCCAGGACTATCAGGGACAGTGCAACCTGCGTTTCGATGACACCAATCCAGTAAAAGAAGACATCGAATACGTTGAGTCCATTAAGAACGACGTGCAATGGCTGGGCTTCAACTGGTCTGGTGATATCTGCTACTCCTCTGACTATTTCGATCAGCTGTACGCCTATGCGGTAGAGCTTATCAACAAAGGTCTGGCGTATGTCGACGAGCTGTCTGCTGACGAAATCCGTGAATATCGCGGTACGCTGACTGCGCCAGGCAAAAACAGCCCGTTCCGCGATCGCAGCGTGGAAGAGAACCTGGCGCTGTTTGAAAAAATGCGTGCGGGTGGCTTTGAAGAAGGCAAAGCCTGCCTGCGTGCCAAAATCGATATGGCGTCTCCGTTCATCGTGATGCGCGATCCGGTGCTGTACCGTATAAAATTTGCTGAACACCACCAGACCGGTAACAAGTGGTGCATCTACCCGATGTACGATTTTACCCACTGCATCAGCGATGCGCTGGAAGGCATCACTCACTCGCTGTGTACGCTGGAGTTCCAGGACAACCGTCGTCTGTACGACTGGGTGCTGGATAACATCACCATTCCTGTGCATCCGCGCCAGTACGAGTTCTCTCGTCTGAATCTGGAATACACCGTGATGTCCAAGCGTAAACTGAACCTGCTGGTCACCGACAAGCACGTTGAGGGCTGGGATGACCCACGTATGCCGACCATCTCTGGTCTGCGCCGTCGCGGTTATACCTCCGCGTCTATCCGCGAGTTCTGCAAACGTATCGGCGTCACCAAGCAGGACAACACCATTGAAATAGCTTCTCTGGAATCCTGCATTCGCGAAGACCTGAACGAAAACGCCCCGCGCGCGATGGCGGTCATCGACCCGGTGAAACTGGTTATCGAGAACTATCCGCAGGGTGAAAGCGAGCTGGTCTCCATGCCTAACCATCCGAGCAAACCGGAGATGGGAACCCGCGACGTGCCGTTCAGCGGTGAAATCTGGATCGATCGTGCTGACTTCCGCGAAGAAGCCAACAAGCAGTACAAGCGTCTGGTGTTGGGTAAAGAGGTGCGTCTGCGTAATGCCTACGTCATCAAAGCCGAGCGCGTAGAGAAAGATGCGGAAGGTAACATCACCACCATCTTCTGTTCTTATGACGCAGAAACGCTGAGTAAAGATCCGGCGGACGGTCGCAAGGTGAAAGGCGTTATTCATTGGGTGAGCGCATCCCACGCGCTGCCGGTAGAAATTCGTCTGTACGATCGTCTGTTCAGCGTGCCTAACCCGGGGGCTGCTGAAGACTTCCTGGCGACCATCAACCCGGAATCTCTGGTGATCAAGCAGGGTTATGCGGAGCCTTCCCTGAAAGCCGCTGAAGCGGGTAAGGCGTTCCAGTTCGAGCGTGAAGGTTACTTCTGCCTGGACAGCCGTTACAGCACGGCAGAAAAACCGGTATTTAACCGTACCGTGGGTCTGCGTGATACCTGGACCAAAATCGGCGAATAATAACGCTGCATTGGTCAATGAGAGACAAGCGCCGCTTATTGCGGCGTTTTTTTATTTAATGATCATATCGTTAAAGCAGGGGAGTAATAATATCGAGGAAAATATCAGGTCAATGTGGTGCTACTTATTTTTCTGAAAAAAAGTTTGTTTTTTATCATCAATTCGCCATTTGTAAAAAGTAACAGCAATTAACGATCTTACCCTCTAAAATTTAATGGCTTACCCCGCCAAACCTCGCTCTCCGGCAAATGTTACAAATCACTACCAATTATGTGCACTTCGTCATAATCCTGACTTTTGTCCGCTGAAAAGCATTGATAATTCGCGTCGCGAAAAATAACCTAAAGGCGGTAGTTAATTCGAGGGTATTTATAACTACCCCTGACCGTTTGGTCTTTTTTATTTTCGCCGTTTCAGGCGTTTTAATTCGTCAAAGAGGAATAATCTATGCGTACGTTCAGTGGCAAACGTAGTGCGCTGGCGCTGGCTATTGCCGGTGTGACAGCAATGTCGAGCCTGGTTATCACACCTGAAGCGAAAGCTGCGGGTTTCATCGATGATTCTACCCTCACGGGCGGTATTTATTACTGGCAGCGTGAGCGTGATCGTAAAGACGTTACCGAAGATAAATACAAAACCAACCTTTCTCACTCCACCTGGAACGCCAACCTGGACTTCCAGTCAGGCTATGCCGCGGATATGTTCGGTCTGGATATTGCTGCATTCACCGCGATTGAAATGGCGGAAAACGGCGACAGTGCCCACCCGAACGAAATTGCCTTCTCCTCCAGCAACAAAGCGTATAAAGAAGACTGGTCCGGGGATAAGAGCGGAATCAGTCTTTACAAGGCTGCTGCGAAATTTAAATACGGCCCGGTATGGGCGCGCGGTGGTTATATTCAGCCAACCGGCCAGACGCTGTTAGCACCGCACTGGAGCTTTATGCCGGGCACCTATCAGGGTGCAGAAGCCGGGGCTAACTTTGACTACGGTGATGCGGGTGCGTTGAGCTTCTCTTATATGTGGACCAACGAATACAAAGCACCGTGGCACATCGAAATGGACAAGTTCTACCAGAACGATAAGAAAACCAAAGTAGATTACCTGCACTCGCTGGGTGCGAAATACGACTTCAAAAACGATCTGGTGCTCGAAGCCGCATTTGGTCAGGCTGAAGGGTATATCGATCAGTATTTTGCGAAAGCGAGCTACAAATTCGATATCGTTGGGGGGCCGTTAAGCACCAGCTACCAGTTCTACGGTACGCGTGACAAGGTCAGTAATGGCGGCGTGAATGACATTTATGACGGTACCGCGTGGTTGCAGGCGCTGACCTTCGGCTACAAGGTCGGACAGGTTGATTTGCGCCTGGAAGGTACATGGGTGAAGGCGGAAGGGCAGCAGGGGTACTTCCTGCAGCGTATGACCCCGACCTATGCCTCTTCAAACGGTCGTCTTGATATCTGGTGGGATAACCGCTCGGACTTCAACGCCGACGGCGAGAAAGCGGTCTTCTTTGGCGCTATGTATGACCTCAAAAACTGGAATCTGCCTGGCTGGGCCGTTGGTGCTTCTTACGCTTACGCCTGGGATGCAAAACCTGCTGATATGGCAACCCCGGATGCCTACTACGATCCAAACTATCGCCTGAAAGAGTCCTCCTACAGCCTGGATGCTATCTATACCCTGCAGGATGGTCGCGCGAAAGGCACGATGTTCAAACTGCACTTCACCCAGTATGACAACCACTCCGATATCCCGAGCTATGCGGGCGGTTACGGCAACATCTTCCAGGATGAACGTGACGTGAAATTCATGGTTATCGCCCCATTCACCATCTTCTGATGAACGCACCGGCGGGCTGAGTCCCGCCGGTATGGAGACTGCATATGATGAAAAAAATCGTAATCGTCGCGTTGCTGGCATCAGGGCTGGTGGCGTGTGCTCAGACACAGGCGCCGAAAGAGGACACCCGTCTGAAGGAGGCCTATAGCGCGTGTATCAATACCGCTGAAGGCTCGCCGGAGAAGATTGAAGCCTGTCAGAGCGTGTTGAATGTGCTGAAAAAAGAGAAAGCGCATGAGCAGTTCGCGACGCAGGAAAATGTTCGCGTGATGGATTACCAGGCCTGTATCCAGGCGCGTAAAACCGGTAACGATCAGGAAGTGGCGAAGCGTTGCGACCAGATCTGGAAAGAGATTCGCAGCAATAACAGTCATTAACTCGCTGTTATCATGCCCGGTGGCGCTGCGCCACCGGGCTTTTTAACAGCAAAAAAAAAGCCAACCTCGCGGCTGGCTCAGAGTATAAACACTCACTTATTTCGCGTCGTGCGCGTGATCATCTTCGCGGCAGTCACCTTCAGCACAGTGACCGTAAAGGTACAGGCTGTGGTTGGTCAGGCGGATGCCATGACGCGCCGCGATTTCACGCTGGCGTGATTCAATCGAATCATCGCTAAATTCAATGACCTTGCCGCAATCGAGGCAGATCAGGTGATCGTGGTGCTGCTGCTGGGTCAGTTCGAAAACAGATTTACCGCCTTCGAAATTATGACGGGTAACAATGCCCGCGTCATCAAACTGGTTCAGCACGCGATAGACGGTAGCCAGCCCAATCTCTTCACCCATGTCGATAAGACGTTTATAAAGGTCTTCCGCACTGACATGGTGATTGTCTGGACCCTGAAGCACTTCAAGGATTTTTAACCGAGGAAGCGTAACTTTCAGGCCAGCCTTCTTTAATGCGGTATTGTTGTCAGTCATGCGGAATCTGTCCTGTTGCTAAACGATTCACTTCTGTAGGAAGTGACAGAAAATGCACCTGGGATATTGCGTCTCATTATAGAACTGCCATGGCTAAATGAAAACTGCAAGTCTCAGGCAAAATATGCTTATAAAAACGTGGTATCACCAACAAACTTGCTCAATGGAAAACCACGTTTATCAGGGAGACATTGTACAGGTCTGGGCGAAAAAGTTAAAAGATTGTAGCGATTAATTTAATCGGTTTGACCTGGAGCACGGGCGCAACCGCCGTTGCGCCGCGATAAAAATCAGGCGTTAAGAATATCGTCCAGGTGCAGTTCTTCACGGATCTGCTTCACCCATTTCTCAACGCGCTCTGCCGTCAGCTCTGGCTGACGGTCTTCGTCAATGGCCAGACCCACGAAATGATCGTCATCAGCCAGGCCTTTAGACGCTTCGAAGTGGTAACCGGCGGTCGGCCAGTGGCCTACGATCACTGCGCCATTCGGCTCAATGATGTCGCGGATAGTTCCCAGTGCGTCACAGAAGTACTCGGCGTAGTCTTCCTGATCGCCACAGCCAAACAGGGCGACCAGCTTACCGTTGAAGTCGACTTCTTCCAGCGTCGGGAAGAAATCATCCCAGTCGCACTGGGCTTCACCGTAGTACCAGGTTGGAATACCCAGCAGAAGAATGTCATAGCCTTCGAGATCTTCTTTGCTGCTCTTGGCGATGTCATGCACATCAGCAACGTCTTTACCGAGCTGTTTTTGAATGTTTTTTGCGATATTTTCGGTATTGCCGGTATCACTGCCAAAGAAAATGCCGATGATTGCCATGAGTAAAATAACCTCTTGAAACTTAATAGTATGGTGGCGCAATTCGGCCACGGATAAGGGCAATAATAGCAGAACTGGCAACCCTGCGGAAACAGCTATCGCGCAGGACTGCACTCTGTGCTACATGAAAAGGGCGATAAAGGGGATTTTCAGACTTATGCCTGGCTGCGTAACGTCTCAAGCTGGGCGATCAACATCTCTTCAATGAGCTCGCTACGGCTGATGTTTCTCGCGTCAGCCAGCTCGTTAAGCGCATCGACGGCGTCAGCATTCAGCTTCAGTTCGACACGCTTAAGCCCACGATTTTTATCGCGTTTAAGCTGATTGCGTTTATTGATACGCAGCTGTTCATCGCGCGAAAGCGGATTCGTCTTGGGTCGTCCCGGTCGACGCTCATTCGCGAACAGATCTAGTGTCGTACGGTCCGTTTGTTCTTTGGCCATGATTCTGAGACTTCGGGGGAAACACGCCGCCCTGCTAATGCCCGGGCGATAAGCGCGCCATCATACATCAGCAAAAACGGCACGCCAACGACTGGAAGCCCGCAGCCTTCCAGTCGCTCTCTTTTTAATCAATTTGCAGTATCAGCGAGATAGCGGCGAATGGCGCGCAACACGGCGTCAGGTTTTTCTGCGTGAACCCAGTGCCCGGCCCCGGCAATGACATGGGCACGCGCCTGAGGGAATTGTGCCAGCAAGGTGTCGCGGTACGCGTCGGTAACGTAAGGAGAGTTACCGCCACGAATGAAGAGGGTAGGGTGTGGCCAGGCAGGTACCGTTTCCCAGCCCACAATGTTGTTGTATTGCTCCCAGAGCACCGGCACGTTGAAACGCCATTGCCCGTCAACAAAGGATTTCAGCAGGAACTGCACGACGCCTTCTTCTTCAAGATGGTCACGCATGACCGCAGCCGCCTGTTGGCGTGTTGCGACACCCGCTTCAGTGACCGCATTGATGGCGGCAAAAATCTCGTCGTGACGGCGAACGTCGTAGTCCACGGGCGCGACATCAATCACCACCAGGCCGTTAATGCGCTCCGGCGCCAGCGCCGTCAGGGCCATCACCGCTTTGCCGCCCATTGAATGCCCGATGAGCGTCACTTTTTGCAGGCCGTTGGCGTCCAGCGTATCCAGCAGATCCTGTGCCATCACGGCATAGGTCATCTCGTCTGAACGTCCGGAAAGACCGTGATTGCGCATATCGACCTGTAAAATATCGTGGTCGGTAACCAGATCGCGCGCCAGCACGCCCAGGTTATCCAGGCTGCCAAAAAGCCCGTGAACCAGTACGATGGGAGAATTATTGTTCGGCGATTGTGCAGTTTGCGCTCGGGTATTCAATTTCATGGCAAAGTTCTTTTTTTACGTATGTCAGGTTAGGGTATCATGTTGACCATTCTGCCGCCCGGCTGCAAGGTTCCAGTTTAATCTGACTTTTGCCGCCAACCTGGTTTGACGCTATCCGCTGTTGGGATTTGACCTTATAATCCCAATGACTTGTATTCAGATAAGATATCGCACTGGATTAAGATGAAAACAATCGAAGTTGATGACGAACTCTATCAGTATATTGCCAGCCAGACGCGGCATATCGGGGAGAGCGCGTCCGACATTTTACGGCGCATGCTTAAAATTTCCGCCGCTTCACAGCCTGCTACCCCAGTCACCAAAGATGTCGTGTCTCAGCCGAGCGTTGTTGCACAGGCAAAACCTGCCGTGACGCCGGCAAAAGATAAAGTGCGCGCGATGCGCGAGCTGCTGCTGTCCGATGAATATGCGGAGCAGAAAAAGGCGGTTAACCGCTTTATGCTGGTGCTGTCTACACTTTATTCACTGGATAACAAAGCGTTTGCAGAAGCGACCGAGTCGCTGCACGGTCGTACTCGCGTCTATTTCGCGGGTGACGAGCAGACGCTGCTGCAAAATGGCAATCAAACCAAACCCAAACATGTTCCTGGCACCCCGTACTGGGTGATCACCAATACCAATACGGGCCGCAAGTGCAGCATGATTGAACATATCATGCAGTCCATGCAGTTCCCGGCGGAATTGATTGAAAAGGTTTGCGGTACAATTTAACCCTTGCATCAGAAGGACCCGGTAATGGCAAATCACAGCCGTGCAGGCCAACCTGCACAACAAAGCGATTTGATTAACGTCGCTCAGCTGACCGCGCAGTATTACGTGCTGAAACCGGTCGTGGGCAACGCAGAACACGCAGTGAAGTTTGGTACATCTGGTCACCGTGGGAGCGCGGCGCGCCACAGCTTTAACGAACCGCACATTCTGGCTATTGCTCAGGCCATTGCGGAAGAGCGCGCTAAAAATGGCGTTACCGGTCCGTGCTACGTGGGGAAAGACACCCATGCGCTGTCTGAACCGGCGTTCATTTCTGTTGTGGAAGTGCTGGCCGCAAACGGCGTTGATGTGATTGTTCAGGAGAACAACGGTTTCACCCCAACCCCTGCGGTGTCTAACGCAATCCTGGTGCACAATAAAAAAGGTGGCGCGCTGGCAGACGGGATCGTTATCACGCCATCCCATAACCCGCCGGAAGACGGTGGCATCAAATACAACCCACCTAACGGTGGCCCGGCAGACACTAACGTCACCAAAGTGGTGGAAGATCGTGCTAACGCCTTGCTGGCAGACGGTCTGAAAGGCGTGAAGCGCATCTCTCTGGATGCTGCCATGGCGTCTGGCCACGTCAAAGAGCAGGATCTGGTTCAGCCGTTCGTGGAAGGGCTGGCGGATATCGTCGATATGGCGGCGATCCAGAAAGCCGGCCTGAAGCTGGGTGTGGATCCGCTGGGCGGCTCCGGTATTGAATACTGGAAGCGTATCGCTGAGCATTACAAGCTGGACCTGACCATCGTGAACGATCACGTCGATCAGACCTTCCGCTTTATGCACCTTGATAAAGACGGCGCGATCCGTATGGACTGCTCCTCAGAGTGTGCCATGGCGGGCCTGCTGGCGCTGCGCGACAAATTCGACCTGGCGTTTGCTAACGACCCGGATTATGACCGTCATGGAATCGTCACCCCTGCCGGGCTGATGAACCCGAACCACTATCTGGCGGTCGCGATTAACTACCTGTTCCAGCATCGTCCGCAGTGGGGCAAAGAGGTTGCTGTCGGTAAGACGCTGGTCTCTTCAGCGATGATCGACCGCGTGGTCGAGGCGCTGGGCCGCAAGCTGGTGGAAGTGCCGGTGGGCTTCAAATGGTTCGTTGACGGTCTGCACGACGGCAGCTTCGGCTTCGGCGGTGAAGAGAGCGCGGGCGCGTCCTTCCTGCGCTTCGACGGCACGCCGTGGTCAACTGACAAAGACGGCATCATCATGTGCCTGCTGGCGGCGGAAATCACCGCGGTCACCGGTAAGAACCCGCAGGAACATTACAACGAGCTGGCCGCACGCTTCGGTGCGCCAAGCTATAACCGAATTCAGGCTAGCGCAACATCAGCCCAGAAAGCGGCACTGTCCAAACTCTCTCCAGAGATGGTCAGCGCAAGCACCCTGGCGGGCGACCCGATCACCGCGCGTCTGACGGCGGCACCGGGCAACGGCGCATCCATTGGTGGTCTGAAAGTGATGACCGACAACGGCTGGTTCGCCGCGCGTCCATCCGGTACGGAAGATGCGTATAAAATCTATTGCGAAAGTTTCTTAGGCGCTGAGCATCGTCAGCAGATTGAGAAAGAAGCGGTAGAGATTGTCAGCGAAGTGCTGAAAAACGCGTAAATGCGGTTTGTGTGCCGGGCGGCACTGCGTTTGCCCGGCCTACAACAGCGATCGTAGGCCCGGTAAGCGCTAGCGCCACCGGGCTTTTTTTTAACTATGCTTATTCTTCAATTCAAATCTCGGTGACACCAGACCGTACAGCGTCCAGCCCATAAAGGTCACCATCGCGCCATACAGCATCGCTTCCTGGCCGGATGAGTAAAGCGCGTAGAAGCTGTAAATCGCCCCTATCAGCGCCACGATATTCGCCGCACGCGCTTTGCCTGGATCCACCTTGGCCACCTTCTGAATAATCACCAGCGCTGCCATCGACAGAATATACGGAATGATATTCGTCACTACCGCCAGGTTGACCAGCACATTGAACTGGCTGTTCAGCGACGGGCTAATGGTCATCAGCGACAATCCACTCTGGAAGATGACAATCGCCAGCATGCCCTGTACTGGCGCATCGGCTTTGGTCACGCGGGAGAAGATTTTCGGGAAGTAACCTTCGTCAGCCGAAGATTTAAACACCTGCGCGATGGTGAACTGCCAGCCGAGGAGCGAACCGCAGCAGGACATGACCATCAGCCCCATGATTACTTTCCCGACTTCCGGGGTGAACATCTGGGCGAAGGCCAGCCCGAACGGTGCCGTGGAGTTAGCCAGATCCATGTTCGGTACGATACCGGCAATAACGTTAGTCGAGACGATATAGATCACCGCCGCCCCCAGCGTTCCGCCAAGAACGGCAATCGGGACGTTCTTTTCCGGGTTCTCTACCACTTCCGCATTCGCGCAGGCCGATTCCAGACCGAGGAAGGCCCACAGCGTCATGGCGATGGATGACCCGACAGCGGTAAAGAACGGCACATGGTGCGGGTTCCAGGAGTTCGCGTACAGGGTCGGGCTGAACCAGAACCAGCCGATGATGCACAGGCCGACAACCGGGATAATCACGCCCCAGACGGTGATGCTGCTGAGCTGTCCGGTGATGCGTGCGCCGCCAAAGTTGGCCACGGTGCAGAGCCACAGCACGCCGATGGTTGCCAGTCCAATTTGTACCGGGCTGAGCGTTGCGCCAAACAGCTCTGTACCGTAACCCACGGCGGAGATGGCAATCGCTACGTTAGCGATCAGCAGCGACACGCCGTAAGTATAGTTGGCCATAAAGTTGCCGGATTTGCCAAAGGCATATTCGGCATAGCCACCCATCCCGCCTGACTTACGGCTGAACATCCCGCACTTGGCAAATGCCCATGCCAGCGCCATTGAACCTACAGCGGTCACCATCCAGGAGATAATCGAAATGGTTCCTACTTCTGCAAGCTTGGTGGGCAGCATAATGATCCCGGAACCCATCATATTCACCATGGTGAGGATGGTCAGCTGCACCACGCCCATCTTATTGGACTTACTCATAATTTCTCTCCTTTCAGCAGCGCGGGCTGAGCGGCGGGTTGTTTGATGACATTGCAGCGAACCTGTTTGCGACCCTCACACTCTTCGACGTACACACCCTGCAGCTCCGGCGCAAAGCCCGGTAACAGGTTGATGCCTTCTTCCAGCGCGGCAAAGTAGCGCAGTACGGAACCGCCCCAGACTTCCCCCGGGACAACACACAACACCCCTGGCGGATAAGGAAGGGCGCCTTCGGCGGCGATACGGCCTTCCGCGTCGCGCAGGGACACGAGTTCAACCTCACCGCGCAGATAGGCGTAGTTCGCGTCCTGCGGGTTCATCATCACGCGTGGGAAGTGAGACTTGCGGAACATCTCTTTCTGTAACTGTTTCACGTTGTGGCGGGCGTACAGGTCATGCATTTCCTGGCAGATCTGGCGCAGGGTGTAATCCGCGTAACGCTCCGGATGTTGTTTGTAGAGAGAAGGCAGGACGTCTTTCAGCGGAACATCGCTCTCGAGCAGTTTTTCAAAGCGTACCAGCTGCGCCACCAGCTGCTGCAGTTTGCCCATATCTTCGGCAGGCGTGAGCAGGAACAGGATCGAGTTGAGATCGCATTTCTCCGGCACAATGCCATTTTCACGCAGGAAGTTGGCAAGGATGGTGGCGGGGACGCCGAAATCCTCATACTCGCCGGTGCGGGCGTTAATGCCCGGTGTGGTCAGCAGCAGTTTGCAAGGGTCGATAAAGTATTGATGCTCAGCATAACCCTCAAAAGCGTGCCAGTTTTCACCCGGGACGAAGTGGAAGAAGCGCAGGTCGGTCGCTATTTCTGCCGTCTCCCAGCTTTCCCACGGACGGCCATCCACCGTATCCGGCACGAAGGGGCGCAAATACTGGCAGCTCTGCAGGATAAGCTTGCGCGCTTCGATACCGTTCACCACGCAGTCCATCCACATGTTGCGTCCACTCTGACCTTCATGCATCCGGGCGTTGATATCCAGCGCGGCAAACAGCGGATAGAACGGGCTGGTGGAGGCGTGCATCATAAAGGCATTATTCAGCCGCTTGTGTGGGACATAGCGCTGTTGGCCTTTGATGTGGCTGTCTTTCTTGTGGATTTGCGAGGTCTGCGAGAAGCCCGCCTGCTGTTTATGCACGGACTGGGTGACCAGGATCCCCGGATCGTTTTCGTTCAGCTCCAGCAGCAGCGGAGAGCAGTCGGCCATCATCGGAATAAACTGCTCGTAACCTACCCAGGCCGAGTCAAACAGGATGTAGTCGCACAAGGGTCCAATCTTATCTACCACCTGACGGGCGTTATAGATGGTGCCATCGTAGGTCCCCAGCTGGATCACCGCCAGACGGAACGGGCGCGCATCGCGTGCACGGCCAGGTGCGACCTCTGTCACCAGCTCGCGCAGATAACGTTCTTCAAAGCAGTGCGCGTCAATGCCGCCAATAAAGCCATACGGGTTGCGCGCGGTTTCCAGATAGACCGGCGTAGCCCCTGCCTGGAGAAGAGCACCGTGATGGTTAGATTTGTGGTTGTTACGATCGAACAGGACCAGGTCGCCCGGCGTGAGCAGGGCGTTAAGCACCACTTTGTTGGATGACGAGGTGCCGTTCAGCACGAAGTAGGTCTTATCGGCGTTAAAGACTTTTGCCGCGTGTTGCTGCGCAATGCACGGCGCGCCTTCGTGGATCAGCAGATCGCCCATCGCCACGTCGGCGTTACACAGGTCGGAGCGGAAAAGCGTCTCACCAAAGAAATCGACAAACTGGTTACCGGCAGGATGACGGCGGAAGAACTGCCCACCCTGATGCCCCGGGCAGTCGAACGCGCTGTTGCCCTGCTTCACATAGTCGACCAGGGCGCGGAAAAACGGCGGACGCAGCTGGGTTTCATACTTCTGGGCTGCCGCTTCCAGCTGACGTCCATAAAAGTCGTTGCTGGTGTCTGAATACTCAAATACGCCGTGAATGCGTGATAAATAGTCTGCCGGAATGATCTCTTCTTTGTGCGTCGCAACAAAAACAGGAATACCAAAGCCGGTGGCTTCTATTTCTTCCAGGATGCCGCCGGTAATATCGCTGACCGCCAGAACAATGGCGGCAATATCAATATAATCCGAGGCCCGGACATCCACCAGTTCACGCTGGGTGGTAAAGCAATCCGGACATGCACGGCTGGCTGCGATTTTTAAACTTTTCATCTTTCTCTCTTTATTTTAGGTAATATGCGTCCCTCGATTTCTTGCAAGAAAGAAATCGATAATTTTCCGGAAAAAAAGCAAAGGGTGGCCGCTGATTAAAATCAGTAAATTGCTTTTTTGATGATTGAAATTCAGTCCGCCCGGTGCGGATGTGTCTGAATCAAGATGAATGAGCGCACGAGTTCACAGGCAATAGCCTGTAAAATAAGGTGTTTCAGGATGACCTGTAAGCGAGTGCGCCAGAAGTCGAGGGACTACCGGGCATTAAAGAGATGAAAGTCGAAGCAGTTTCGGTGGGCAAACATCATGATATGTGTTGTCCGCCTTATATGGGGCATTAAACGATTGTTGTTTTCCATGTTTCATTTTCCTTTCAGTAATTGAAAGCATGGTCATTTTATCCAGGAAAAGGTGATTAACCGTGAAGCAGATCACCGTTAACCGATCAAATCAGAAATAAATATTCGTTTTTGATGAATATCGCAGATCAAAATTCTGATTTGTTGGTGGTTGGTTAACGGGTTGTTTTGTTAATGTTTTAAATGAGCAAAAATAACCCGAAGAAATAACGTCTGGGTTATTTGTGAAATATTATCTGAGTGATTTTGTTTTTATTTAAAAATAAAATGAATAGTTATTCAAAGCATGAACCGATAACCGATACCGGTTTCAGTTAATAAATGGCGAGGGCGAGCGGGATCAACTTCGAGTTTCTGACGAAGATGTCCCATATATATGCGCAAATAGTGACTATGCTCCACAGCGTTAGGCCCCCACACCTGATTTAACAGCTGGCGTTGGGTGAGTACCTTACCGTGGTTGTTGAGCAGCACGGCGAGCAGCCGAAACTCAATGGGCGTGAGATGGATCTCCTCTTCACCGCGCACAATGCGCCGCGCGGCAAGGTCAACCTGGATATCACTAAACGTGTAGGTTGGGTCGGCTGGCGTGGTTGCGCTGTGGCGACGCAGCGCCACGCGAAGGCGAGCCTGCAACTCGCCGATACCAAAAGGTTTAATCAGGTAGTCATCCGCCCCGGCATCCAGCGCGGCGATTTTATCCGTCTCTTCAGTGCGGGCGGAGAGCACCAGAATCGGCATCTGGCTCCACTGACGGACCTCACGAATAAAATCGATGCCGTCGCCATCCGGCAGCCCAAGATCGAGGATCACCAGGTCCGGCTTGCGGGTGGCGGCTTCAATTAAACCCCGTTGAAGCGTACCCGCGTCATGAACGCGCAGACCATCTCCTTCCAGCGCTGCGCGCAGAAACCGGCTAATGGCGATCTCATCTTCGACAATCAGAACGTTGATCACAAATCCTCTGGTAATTCATTAAGTTCTGGCGGGGTTTCCAGAGGAAGTGTAACACAAAAACGCGCGCCGCCTTCCGGACGATTCTCCGCAGAAATGGACCCGCCGTGGACGTCAATGATCGCCTGGCAAATCGCCAGCCCCAGCCCGACGCCCGGAATGGCCGACTCCTTATTGCCGCGCGCGAATTTTTCAAAGATAGCCAGCTCCTGCCCGGAAGGAATGCCCGGACCGGTATCCCAGACGTTAAGATGAAGCGCTCCATCTTCCACCGTTGCATCCACGCCAATCCGCGCGCTGGCGCCCGCATATTTACCGGCATTTTCCAGCAGGTTAATCAGCACCCGTTCAAACAGCGGGCCATCAACATGAATCAGGGTCAGGGGCTCGGGCATGTTCAGCGCGATATGTCGCCCACCCAGACCGGGTTCGAGCATTTTCAGGGCGCTGCCCACCACCTCTTCAAGCGTGAGCCACTCTTTTTTGAGGTTAAAGCCGCCTGACTGAATACGCGCCATATCAAGCAGGTTATTCACCAGACGCGTGGTATTCAGCACGTGCTGGCGGATCTCGCTGGCCTGAAGGGCGTGCTTAGAGCCTTCTGCCGCCAGGTCCAGCGTCAGGATTTCAGACTGACCAAACAGGACGGTGAGAGGGGTCCGAAGGTCGTGAGACAGCGCTGCCAGCAGCGAGTTACGTATGCTTTCACGCTCGCTTGCCAGCCGGGCCTGCTCTTCGCTGGTGGTGAGCGCCAGCCGCTCCAGCGCGCTGGCAACCAGCAGGGTGAAAGTCTCGAGCAGCCGCTGCTGTTCGGGGATCATCAGCTGGCGCAGATTGGAGGGCTCAACGATGACCAGTCCCTGATTTTTATCGGCACTGCGCAGCGGCAGAATTTGATAAGGTACGCCGGGCAGGGTGTCGGTCCCTGCGCCAGCCGGTAAGCCCTTGTCAAAGCTCCAGCGCGCGATGGCTTCGTCCCAGGGCGTCATGCCTGAGGCCGACGTCAGCGGGCGCAGCTTGCCGTGTTCGTCCGGGAGTAAAATCAGGTTGCTGGCATGAAACGTCGAGCGGATGAACTGCTCGCTGGTCTGCACAATATCCAGCGGGGTACGGCCAACCGCCAGCGATTTCGACATCTCATAGAGATGGCGCGTGCGCTGTTCGCGGTAGCGGGCGATACGTGCCTGATAGCGCACACCCGCGGTCAGATTCCCGATCACCAGCCCGACGGTAAGCATCACGGCGAAGGTGAGAATGTACTGTACGTCCGAAACGGCGAGCGTCCCGCGGGGGGCAATAAAGAACAGATCGAAGCTGATGACGTTGACAACCGTCGCCAGTACTGACGGCCAGCGCCCGTAAAAGAGCGCCACCACCACCACGCCAAGGAGGTAAATCATCACCAGGTTGGCGGCATCAAACGCAATCAGCCACTGGCTGGCAATCACGGTAATCAGGGCGCAGAGCACGACGGCGACAAGACAGCCGCGGAGCTGAATGCGCCATTTATCGCTGAAGGTGCGGCTGTCCGGCGCGCGAGTCGGTAAGGGGGTGGGTTTATCATCCAGCGCCACGATCACCAGGTCCAGATCCGGTGCGCGGCGGGCCAGTTTGTCGGCAAAGGATTCGCGGCTAAACCAGCGGCGATGCTGGCGACGGCCAATCACGATTTTCCCCAGGTTATGCTCGCGCGCGTAGCGCAGAATAGCTTTATCTTCCTGAGGATCGGAAAGGGTGGCGGTTTCCGCGCCCAGCTCCTGCGCCAGGCGCAGCGAACTCAGAATAGCGCGCCGCTGGTTTTCAGGCAGCGCGTGGAGATGGGGCGTTTCGACATACACCGCATGCCAGACGCTGCCAAATTTGGCAGCCAGACGAGCGGCGGTGCGGACAAGCTTTTCATTGCCGCTGCTGTGACCCACGCAGAGCAGGATGGCATCCCGCGTGTGCCAGACGCGTTCCTGGCCCTGCAGGTCACGCCAGGCGCGCATCTGATCGTCCACCCGGTCGGCGGTTCGGCGCAGGGCCAGTTCGCGCAGAGCAATCAGGTTACCTTTACGGAAGAAATGTTCGATGGCACGCTCGGCCTGGCCGGCGATATAGACTTTGCCTTCATGCAGGCGCTGGCGCAAATCATCGGGGGGGAGGTCGACCAGCACCACCTCGTCGGCGGAATCGAAGAAGGGATCGGGCACCGTCTCACGTACCTGGATACCGGTCACGCCGCTGACTACGTCGTTCAGACTTTCGAGATGCTGAACATTGACCGTCGTGAAAACATCGATGCCGGCTTCAAGTAACTCTTCAACGTCCTGCCAGCGTTTTGGATGGCGTGAGCCTGGCGCATTGCTATGCGCCAGTTCGTCCATCAGGATCAGGGCGGGGCGTCGGGCGAGGGCGGCATCGAGATCGAATTCGGTGACTAACCGACCACGATGGCTGATGCGTCGGGGCGGCTGGGTGGCCAGCCCCTTCAGCAGTGATGCCGTCTCTTTACGTCCGTGGGTTTCTACCACGCCGATCAGTATATCGAGCCCCTGCGCCCGAAGCCGCTGGGCTTCTGTCAGCATGGCGAAGGTTTTCCCGACGCCTGCGCAGGCGCCAAAGAAAATTTTCAGTTTGCCGCGATGGGCTTCAGCCGTTTGTTCAAGCAGCCTGTCCGGATCCGGGCGCATGGGCTCGTCGGTCATTTAGTTTTTCCTTAGCGCGTCCAGCGCCAGATTCAGCTCAACAATATTCACCACGGGCATGCCGATGAAGCTGACCAGCGGCTTTTGCGTGTGCTCTGCAACCAGCTGGCTAACCTGTTCGACGGTCAGCTGACGGGCGGCGGCAACGCGCGGGATCTGCCATGCCGCTGCTGCCGGCGTCAGGCTGTAGTCCAGCCCGCTGGCCGAGGCGGTCACCAGCTCCACAGGAACGACTCGGCTGGCCTGCGGATTGGCGGCGCGCAGGGCTGCCACACGTTCGGCGACGGCTTTGTCCAGCTCAGGGTTGCTGCCCGCCAGGTTACTGCCGCCAGATGCCATCGGATTATACGGGCTTTCGGCAGTGGCGGAAGGGCGTCCCTGGAAGTAACGGGCATCCGTAAAGTTCTGTCCAATCAGGCGCGAACCGCGGTTTTCACCGTTTTGCATAATCAGCGAGCCGTTGGCCCGATCTTTAAACCACCACTGGCCCAGCGCGGTGGTCACCAGCGGGTAAAGCCCGCCAGTAATGAGAGACAGCAGAATAAACAGAAGTATAGCGGGGCGTAACATCGTCATTTGATTCACCTTTTAAACCAGGCCGAACAGCGTCAACAGCAGGTCGATAACCTTGATACCGATGAAGGGCACCACCAGCCCGCCCAGACCGTAAATCCACAGGTTGCGGCGCAGCATGGCGGCCGCGGTGAGCGGCTTATAGCTCACGCCTTTCAGCGCCAGCGGGATCAGGAAGACAATAATCAGGGCGTTAAAAATCACTGCACTGAGAATGGCCGAAGCCGGGGAGTGCAGGTGCATCACGTTCAGCGCGTTTAATTGCGGATAGGTCGCAGCAAACGCGGCCGGAATGATGGCGAAATACTTCGCCACATCGTTGGCGATACTGAACGTCGTTAGCGAACCGCGCGTCATCAGCATCTGCTTGCCAATGTGCACCACTTCAATCAGCTTGGTCGGGTTGGAGTCGAGGTCGACCATGTTGCCCGCCTCTTTTGCTGCCTGCGTACCGGAGTTCATCGCTACCGCCACGTCGGCCTGCGCCAGGGCAGGGGCATCGTTGGTACCGTCACCGGTCATCGCCACCAGACGGCCTTCCGCCTGATACTGACGAATCAATGCCAGCTTGGCTTCCGGCGTTGCTTCGGAAAGAAAATCATCCACGCCCGCTTCGGCGGCAATCGCCGCGGCGGTAAGACGGTTATCCCCGGTGATCATCACCGTTTTGATCCCCATTTTACGCAGCTGGGCAAAGCGCTCTTTGATGCCGCCTTTGACGATATCCTTCAGGGCGATGACCCCCAGCACACGTGAGCCTTCGGCCACCACCAGCGGCGTTGCCCCCTGACGGGCCACGCTCTCGACCAGGCTGTCCACTTCCGGTGGGAAGTGGCCGTTGTTAGCCTCAATATGGCGACGGATCGCGTCAACAGAGCCTTTACGGATCATGCGATCCTGAATGTTAATTCCGCTCATGCGGGTTTGCGCCGTGAAGGGCACGAAAGTGGCATGCAGGCTCTGCACGTCGCGCTGGCGCAGGTTAAAGCGCTGCTTGGCGAGAATCACAATACTACGGCCTTCCGGGGTTTCATCGGCAAGGGAGGAGAGTTGTGCCGCATCCGCCAGCGTTTTTTCATCCACGCCTGGGGCGGGTAAGAAATCTGACGCCTGGCGGTTACCGAGGGTAATGGTCCCGGTTTTATCCAGCAGTAAGACATCTACGTCACCGGCAGCTTCAACCGCACGTCCGCTGGTGGCGATGACGTTTGCACCAAGCATACGGCTCATACCGGCCACGCCGATAGCAGACAGCAGGCCGCCAATGGTGGTTGGGATCAGGCAGACCAGCAGAGCCACCAGAACCGTAATGGTGACCGCGGTGCCGCCATAGGCGGAGAACGGCCACAGCGTTGCGGTTGCCAGCAGGAAGACGATAGTCAAGGCCACCAGCAGGATGGTGAGGGCAATTTCGTTGGGTGTTTTCCGACGCTGCGCGCCTTCCACCATGGCGATCATCCTGTCCAGGAAGGTTTCACCTGGGTTAACGCTACACTGGATCACCAGCCAGTCGGAGAGAATGCGCGTCCCGCCCGTCACGGAGGCGAAATCGCCGCCGGATTCACGGATAACCGGCGCGGATTCCCCGGTGATGGCGCTTTCGTCCACTGATGCGCCCCCTTCAATAACTTCCCCGTCGCATGGGATGATGTCGCCGGCTTCCACCAGCACCACATCGCCTTTACGCAGTTCATCCGCCGGAACGTGGTCCATCTGCGCGCCGTATTTGGGTTCACGTAACTTGCGCGCGAAGGCGGTTTTTTTGACGCCTTTCAGGCTGTTGGCCTGGGCTTTACTCCGGCCTTCCGCCAGCGCTTCCGCAAAGTTGGCGAACAGCACGGTGAACCACAGCCACAGGCTGATAGCCCCGGTAAACATCGCATTTCCCGGCATGTGGCCTGTTCCCATGGCTATCGCCAGGGCGGTGGTCAGGACGCTTCCCGCCCAGACAATAAACATTACCGGATTGTGCCACTGCACGCGCGGGCTCAGTTTTTTCACCGCATCCATGAGCGCCTGGCGAACTAATGACGGTTCGAACAGGGCCAGTTGTTTACGACTCATGACAATTTCTCCGCAAAATCAGCGTAAAGAGAGGTATTCCGCGACCGGGCCTAACGCGAGGGCGGGGATAAAGGTCAGGGCGCCGACCAGTAACACGGTGCCCGTCAGCAGGCCGATAAACAGCGCGCCATGGGTTGGTAATGTCCCGGTGGTGGTCGGTTGAATTTTTTTATTTACCAGCGATCCGGCAATCGCCATGACCGGCACAATGATCCCGAAACGACCCACAAACATGCAGAACGCCAGCAGACAGTTCCAGAACGGCGAGTTGGCGCTTAGGCCTGCAAAGGCGCTGCCGTTGTTGTTGGCGGCCGAGGAGACGGCATACAGCACTTCACTAAAGCCGTGAATCCCAGGGTTGAAGATGCCGCTGCGTCCGGCCTCGGTCATCAGCGCCAGCGCGGTGCCGAGCAGCACAAGGGCAGGGGTGACCAGAATCGCCAGCGCGGTTAATTTCATTTCGCTAACGTCAATTTTTTTACCCAGGTATTCCGGGGTGCGGCCAATCATCAGACCGGCAATAAACACCGCAAGCAGCACGAACAGCAGCATGCCGTAAAGACCCGAGCCCACGCCGCCAAACACCACCTCACCAATCTGCATCAGCCACATCGGGATCATGCCACCCAGTGCCGTAAAGGAATCATGCATGGCATTGACTGCGCCGCACGAGGCCGCCGTGGTGACTACCGCATACAGGCTGCTGGCGAGAATGCCGAAGCGGCTCTCTTTACCTTCCATGTTGATCGCGCTATCGGCGCCCAGCGAGAGGAAGTGCGGGTTCCCCTGCCATTCGGCCCACATCACCAGCGCGACACAGACCACAAAGATAAGTGACATGGTCCAGAGCAGGGTGCGCCCCTGACGGCGATCGTTGACCACGTCGCCAAAGGCAAAGCAGAGCGCGGCGGGGATCAGAAAAATGGCCAGCATCTGTACAAAGTTGGTCAAGGCAGTAGGGTTTTCAAATGGATGCGACGAGTTGGCGTTGAAGAAACCACCCCCGTTTGTCCCGAGCATCTTGATGGCTTCCTGCGAAGCCACTGGCCCCATCGGCAGGAGCTGTTTTGCCCCTTCCAGCGAGGTATATGGCGCGTAAGGCATCAGGTTTTGCAAGGTGCCCTGCTGAATAAAGAAGAGTGCGATCAGCAGCGCAATCGGCAGCAGGATCCACAGCGTAATGCGCAGCAGATCCACCCACGCATTACCCAGCGTACTCACTTTCTGGCGCGCAAACGCACGCGTCAGCGCGAAGATTACCGCAATACCGCTGGCAGCAGAGAGGAAGTTCTGCACGGTTAACCCGACCATCTGGCTGAAATAGCTGAGCGTGGTTTCACCAGAATAGGACTGCCAGTTAGTGTTGGTGACAAAACTGACCGCTGTGTTCAGCGCAAGATGCCAGGACAGGCCCGGTAATTGTTGCGGGTTCAGCGGCAGACTGCCCTGCAGCATCAGCATGGCAAAAAGCGCAATGAGCCCAACGATATTCAGCAGCAGAATGGCAATCAGATATTCACGCCAGTTCATCTCCCGATCGTGTATTCCCAGTACGCGCCAGATCCCTTTTTCAACGCTTCCCGTGCCAGGCAAGGGGACGTTGTTGATCAATCGTGCCAGTCCTGTTCCCAGTGGCCTTGCCAGAACGAACAATACCACTAAGAAGCTGGCAATAAGCAGAAACGCCTGAGCAGCCATCAGAAGGCCTCCGCATTAATCAGGGCATAAACCAGATAACCCAATAACAGGAACACCAGCACGATGCCGGCAATAAGACCTGCACTCACAATCCACCTCCGGGTGACTTTCGTTGTTGTACTAACGGTAGGATTTTCGGCGCAAAGATTTCGCAAAAATGGGGAGGGTGGGTGTAAAAAAAGTATAAAAATGGCAAAGCCCACAATTTAACTATTGATAAGTAAATCGTTAACTTTTTTGTAACTTAGTTACGGAGTGAATGTAAATATTCACTAAATGAATAAAAATAAGTGGTCGGATGAGTAGTAAAATTACAAACAAAGCGATATTATTTTAGCCAGGTCACAGATTTTGAATTTTCCGGATGACGTTTCCGGCCAACTATAGGGGAGAAAATATGGATCTTTATAAAGAGTATCCGGCTCATATCGTGTTCATGCGTCGCGCTTTCGCCGTAGTGGCTGGCGTGCTGGCTCTGCCGGTGATGCTGTTCTGGAAAGATCGTGCACGTTTTTACAGCTATCTGCACCGCGTCTGGGCGAAAACCAGCGAGAAGCCTGTGTGGATGGATCAGGCCGAGAAAGCGACCTGCGATTTTTACTGATACTAAGACTACACACAGCAATAAAAAAACCGCCAACAGGAATGTGGCGGTTTTTTTGTCCCTCAGGATTCGCGGTCCGTTGGGTGGTCTTGCAGCCCCTACCCGGGATTTTTATCATACCCTCCTGCAAACAGATGGCAATCCCTCTAAGCCTTTATAAAATCCTAATCTTATTCGAATATCTTACCTTTGCTGTTGATGTTAATTATGATGCTTCGTCCCTTTCCGCCATCTCGCACATGGGCATCGGTCCAGGGAAAGGTGTATTTACAGCCGTAAAGCAGCCCACCTACCCGGGCTTGTGTCCACCGACTTATCACCGGTGGTGAACGGTGGAGCGGTTAGCTGCAGGGACCGCATAATGAAACGCTATATATGCATTGCGTTCATTGTCGCCAGCGTACTTGTTGTTAAGCGTGATGAACCGACCGGGTTTGTTGCATTGACCACGATAGCGCAGGACAAGTAGCGTTAAGGCCGCCTCGGGCGGCCTTTTTTATTTCATCCCGTCTACACTTCATGGCAAAGTACAGTAAAAACCCGCCGCTTTTTCCTTTGGTGGCGTGCCCTTACGGACATAATGGATATTTGCCTGGAGTTTTATGCCCACCCATCTGGTTTGGTTTCGCGCGGACCTGCGCGTGCATGACAACATCGCTCTTGCGGCAGCCTGCCGCTCTCAGGATGCCAGAGTGCTGGCGCTGTTTATCGCCACGCCCGGACAGTGGCAGCAACATGATATGGCGCCGCGACAGGCGGCTTATCTCAACGCGCATCTCAACGATCTGCAATGCTCGCTTGCCGAAAAAGGCATTCCTTTGATTTATAAAGAGGTTAGTGATTTTGCCGCGCAGCTTCTGACGGTGCAGGAGATATGTCAGCAGAACCATGTCACGCATCTTTTTTATAACTATCAGTACGAAGTGAATGAACGCCAGCGGGATCGCCAGCTGGAAACATCACTGAAAGATGTACAGTGCCAGGGATTTGATGACAGCGTGATGCTGGCACCGGGCAGCGTCATGACCGGCAGTCATGAAATGTACAAAGTGTTTACGCCCTTTAAAAACGCCTTTGTTAAACGCCTTAAAGAGGCGCTGCCGGAGTGCGTGGCCGCACCCGCAGTCCGCGGGGAAGCGATAACGGACCTGCCGGAACTGACGTTTAATTATCCCCAGGCGGCGTTCGATGCGCTTCTGTTCCCCGAAAACGAAAAATCCGCTATCGCGAAGCTGCGCCAGTTTTGTAAACAGGGCGCGGGTGACTATGACGCTCGCAGGGATTTCCCGGCCATTGAAGGGACCAGCCGTTTATCCGCGTGCCTGGCGTTGGGCGTCCTTTCTCCTCGCCAGTGTTTACATCGTCTGCTGGCCGAGCAGCCTCAGGCGCTGGACGGTGGGGCCGGTTCGGTCTGGCTTAACGAACTTATCTGGCGCGAGTTCTATCGTCATCTGATGACGTATCACCCTGATTTATGTAAGCATCGTCCATTCATTCCCTGGACCGATAACGTAAAATGGCAGCACGATGAGGCGCCTTTACAGGCCTGGCAGAAAGGTGAAACGGGCTACCCCATTGTGGATGCCGCGATGCGCCAGCTAAATGAAACCGGGTGGATGCACAACCGTCTGCGAATGATTACCGCCAGCTTTCTGGTAAAAGATCTGCTTATCGACTGGCGTGTCGGGGAGCGCTATTTTATTTCTCAGTTGATAGATGGCGATCTGGCGGCGAACAATGGCGGCTGGCAGTGGGCCGCCTCTACCGGTACCGATGCGGCGCCCTATTTCCGGATTTTTAATCCCACCACCCAGGGGCAAAAATTTGACGCAGACGGCGACTTCATTCGCCGCTGGTTGCCCGCACTCAGGAATGTTCCTGCGAAAGCGATCCACGAACCGTGGACATGGGCGGATAAACAGGGCGTGAAGCTCGATTATCCCCGTCCGATTGTTGACCATAAACAGGCGCGCGTCGCCACGCTGGCAGCCTATGAAACCGCCCGCAAAGCTTGAGAGAGTCATGATGAAAAACAGCGAACTGGAAAGCCTGATTAACGAAAAACTGAACAGCACCGCCTTCAGCGATTACGGCCCGAACGGGCTTCAGGTTGAAGGACGTGAGACGGTACAAAAAATTATTACTGGCGTGACGGCAAGCCAGGCGCTGCTGGACGAGGCTGTTCGTCAGGAGGCCGACGCGGTGATTGTCCATCACGGTTATTTCTGGAAAAACGAATCACCGATTATTCGCGGTATGAAGCGCAACCGCCTGAAAACGTTGCTGGCAAATGACATCAACCTGTACGGCTATCACCTGCCGCTGGATGCGCACCCGGAGCTGGGCAACAACGTACAGCTGGCGCAGCTACTGGGAATTACCGTGATGGGCGAAATTGAGCCGCTGGTGCCGTGGGGCGAACTGGCGATGCCGGTTCCGGGGCTGGAGCTGGCCTCATGGATCGAAGCGCGCCTCGGGCGTCGTCCACTGTGGTGCGGTGATACCGGACCGGATCTGGTGAAGCGTGTTGCCTGGTGCACCGGGGGCGGGCAGGGCTTTATCGATAGCGCCGCGCGCTTCGGTGTCGACGCGTTTATTACGGGTGAAGTCTCTGAGCAAACGGTTCACTCCGCTCGCGAGCAGGGGCTCCATTTCTACGCCGCAGGCCACCATGCCACGGAACGTGGCGGCATTCGCGCACTCAGCGAGTGGCTGACGGAAAATACCGATCTGGATGTGACCTTTATTGATATCCCTAATCCGGCCTGATGAG
Organism: Lelliottia nimipressuralis; assembly: GCF_004402045.1. GTDB lineage: Bacteria > Pseudomonadota > Gammaproteobacteria > Enterobacterales > Enterobacteriaceae > Enterobacter > Enterobacter chinensis. Next base: position 33,076 of record NZ_SOMG01000019.1, read on the forward strand.
AGGTAGTTAAGTGCAGCGAGCGCGTTGTTATCTTCTGGGTGAAACCGCAGTGGTACTGGAGCTGGAGCCGCCCGTTACGCTGGCCACACAGAAGCGTATCTGGCGGCTGACCCAGCGTCTGGCCGACATGCCTGAAGTGGTTGAGGCCATTCCGGGTATGAATAACATTACCGTCGTGCTGCGAAGCCCGCATACGCTGGCTCTGGATGCCATTGAACGTTTGCAGCGTTGGTGGGAAGAGAGTGAGGCGCTGGAGCCGGACTCCAGAACGATTGCGATCCCGGTGGTGTACGGTGGCGCGGGGGGACCCGATCTCTGCGTGGTCGCTCAGCACTGCGGGTTAACGGAAAAACAGGTTGTCGAGCTACACGCCTCCGTTGACTACGTTGTCTGGTTTTTAGGATTTCAGCCGGGCTTTCCGTATCTTGGCGGACTTTCCCCGAGGCTGCATACGCCGCGTCGGGCGGAGCCACGGCTGAGCGTGCCGGCTGGCACCGTCGCGATTGGCGGCGAGCAGACCGGCATTTATCCACTGGCTTCGCCTGGCGGCTGGCAGCTTATCGGGCACACGTCTACGCCGTTATTTGAGCCCGGTCAGGCATCGCCGGTCCTCCTGCGTCCTGGCGATACCCTCCGCTTTATCCCGCAGAAGGAGGGCGTATGTTAACGCTTATTCGTGCCGGGCTTTACACCTCCGTTCAGGATGCGGGCCGCTTTGGCATGCGCCAGTCTGGCGTGAGCTACTGTGGGGCGCTGGACAGGCCTGCGCTTGAGATTGCTAACGTGCTGGTGGGCAACCCCGGCAATACGGCTGCGCTCGAAATTACGCTGGGCCAGTGTGTCATTGAGTTTAGTCAGGAGACCTGGTTTGCGTTAACCGGCGCAGGGTGCGATGCCACGCTTGATGGCAAAGCGGTCTGGACCGGCTGGCGGCTGCGGGCGAAAGCCGGGCAGCGTTTAACGCTTAAGCGTCCTCTGCACGGGGTACGCAGCTATCTTGCGGTGGCGGGCGGTATTGACGTGCCGGAGGTGCTGGGCTCATCCAGTACCGATCAGAAAGCCGGTATTGGCGGTCACGAAGGACGCTTGCTGCGCGATGGCGATCGTCTGGCGATCAAGCCCTCTGCGCGTCACTTCTCGACGACTCAGGGCGTGAAGCAACTCCTTTGGGGAAACCAGATCCGCGCCTTACCGGGGCCGGAATATCATGAGTTTGACGAGGCCTCTAAAGAGTCCTTCTGGCGCTCACCGTGGAAGCTCAGCCCACAAAGTAACCGTATGGGGTATCGTTTGCAGGGGCAGCCGCTGACCCGCACGACTGACCGTGAATTGCTTTCACACGGTTTGTTGCCCGGCGTCATCCAGGTGCCGGGTAACGGTCAACCTATTGTGTTGATGAACGATGCGCAGACAACGGGTGGTTATCCGCGTATTGCCTGCATCATTGAGGCCGATCGCTATCATCTGGCGCAAATTCCCCTCGGACAGCCGATCCACTTCGTGCAATGTTCGCTGGAAGAGGCGCTAAAGGCGCGTCAGGATCAGCAGCGTTATCTGGAACAGCTGGCGTGGAGGCTCGATGGTAAAGATTGATTTAAACGCCGATCTGGGCGAGGGCGGCAGTGCCGATGCCCAACTGATGACACTGGTCTCTTCGGTCAATATCGCCTGCGGCTTTCACGCGGGTGATGCACAGATCATGCTGGAGAGCGTGCGCAATGCCCTTAAAAACGGCGTCGCGATTGGCGCTCATCCGAGCTTTCCCGACCGGGAAAACTTTGGCCGCACCGCGATGGAACTGCCACCGGAGACGGTCTACGCCCAGATGCTGTACCAGATTGGCGCGCTGGAGGCGATTGTGCAAGCTCAGCAGGGCGTGTTACGCCACGTGAAGCCGCACGGCATGCTCTACAACCAGGCGGCGAAAGATCCCGCTCTGGCTGACGCCATTGCCCGCGCGGTACGGGATTGTAATCCGCAGTTGATACTGGTTGGCCTGGCGGGAAGCGAGCTTATTCGCGCCGGGCAGCGTCTGGGGTTAACCACGCGTCAGGAAGTGTTTGCCGACAGAGGGTATTTGCCTGATGGCAGTCTGGTTCCCCGGACCCAACCCGGCGCGTTAATCACCGATGAATCTCAGGCGCTTGCGCAGACCCTTCAGATGGTGCGTGAGGGCACTGTCAACGCGACTGATGGCTCAACGGCCAGCGTGCAGGCGGATACGGTCTGTTTACACGGTGATGGCGAGCATGCGCTGCAGTTTGCGCGCCGCTTACGGGCGGCCTTTGCAGAACAGGGGATCCTCGTCAGCGCCTGACAATCACGATAAGGACAGAAAAATGCCTGAAGGCCCGGAGATCCGCCGCGCGGCGGATAGCCTCGAGGCGGCGATAAAGGGCAAAACCCTGACGGATGTCTGGTTTGCTTTTCCTCAACTGAAAGCGTTTGAAACACAGCTGGTGGGCCAAACGGTGACGCATATTGAAACGCGCGGAAAAGCGTTGCTTACGCATTTTTCCCATAACCTGACGTTATATAGCCATAACCAGCTTTATGGCGTCTGGCGAGTGGTTAATGCGGATGAGCAGCCGCAAACTACCCGCGTATTGCGCGTCAGGCTGCAAACGGCGGATAAAGCCATCCTGCTCTACAGCGCGTCGGATATAGAAATGTTAACGCCCGAGCAACTGCTTACGCACCCGTTCTTACAGCGGGTCGGGCCGGACGTGCTGGACATGCGCCTGACGGCGAGCGATGTCAAAGCCCGATTGTTATCACCCAAATTCCGCAACCGGCAATTTTCCGGGTTACTGCTCGATCAGGCGTTCCTGGCAGGGCTAGGTAATTATCTGCGGGTAGAAATTCTGTGGGAAGTGGGGCTGGCACCGCAGCACAAAGCGTCTCAGTTAAGTGATGAACAGCTGGAGGCGCTGTCCCATGCGCTGCTGGATATTCCGCGGTTATCCTATAACACGCGCGGCGTGGTGGATGAGAACAAGCATCACGGGGCGCTGTTCCGCTTTAAGGTGTTTCATCGGGCGGGAAAAAAGTGCGAGCGGTGCGGCGGGATTATCGACAGGATAATGCTCTCTTCACGACCGTTTTACTGGTGTCCACACTGTCAGAAATAAAAAAGCCGGGTGGCGGCTACGCCTTACCCGGCCTACATTTCGCACACGTAGGCCCGGCAAGCGTAGCGCCGCCGGGCATCTCTGTTAGCGCTTAATATCAGACTTAAAATCACGCTGCTCGTAGCCGGTGTAAAGCTGGCGAGGACGCGCAATTTTCATGCCTTCGCTGTGCATTTCGTTCCAGTGCGCAATCCAGCCTACGGTACGCGCCATCGCGAAGATCACGGTGAACATGGAAGACGGAATACCCATCGCTTTCAGGATGATACCGGAGTAGAAATCGACGTTCGGGTAGAGTTTCTTCTCGATGAAGTACGGGTCGTTCAGCGCGATGTGTTCCAGCTCCATCGCCACTTCCAGCAGGTCATCTTTAGTGCCCAGCTCTTTCAGCACTTCATGACAGGTTTCACGCATTACGGTTGCGCGTGGGTCATAGTTTTTGTAAACACGGTGACCAAAGCCCATCAGGCGGAAGGAATCATTCTTATCTTTCGCGCGACGTACGAATTCTGGAATGTGCTCAACGGTGCTGATCTCTTCCAGCATCTTCAGTGCTGCTTCGTTCGCGCCGCCGTGCGCCGGTCCCCACAGGGAGGCGATGCCCGCAGCGATACAGGCGAACGGGTTCGCGCCTGAAGAGCCTGCGGTACGGACGGTAGAGGTCGAGGCGTTCTGTTCGTGGTCAGCGTGGAGGATCAGAATACGGTCCATCGCGCGTTCCAGTACCGGGTTCACTTCATACTCTTCGCACGGCGTGGAGAACATCATGCGCAGGAAGTTACCGGCATATGAGAGGTCGTTACGCGGATACACAAACGGTTGACCGATAGAGTATTTGTAACACATCGCTGCCATGGTCGGCATTTTGGACAGCAGACGGAAGGCTGCGATATCACGGTGACGTGGGTTATTCACGTCAAGGGAGTCGTGGTAGAACGCCGCCAGCGCACCGGTAATCCCGCACATCACCGCCATTGGGTGAGAGTCACGACGAAACGCATGGAACAGACGGGTAATCTGCTCATGGATCATGGTGTGACGGGTCACGGTGGTTTTGAATTCATCGTATTGCGCCTGCGTCGGTTTTTCGCCGTTCAGCAGGATGTAGCACACTTCCAGATAGTTGGATTCGGTGGCTAACTGATCGATGGGGAAGCCGCGATGGAGCAGGATACCTTCGTCACCGTCAATGAAGGTGATTTTGGATTCGCAAGATGCGGTAGAGGTAAATCCAGGGTCAAAGGTGAATACCCCTTTGGAACCCAGCGTACGGATATCAATAACATCCTGACCGAGCGTGCCTTTTAGCACATCCAGTTCAATAGCATTGTCACCACCCAGGGTGAGCTTTGCCTTTGTATCAGCCATTTACGGTCTCCTTAGCGCCTTATGCTTAAGACTGCGCTTTACCGGATTTGCTTTCAGCTGTTAATCACCGTTACCAGATTGTTATTTGGCTTACCGCTCAGCTCACGAGGACAAACCAGGGTACAGAGCTATGGCGCCTTGCAGGTAAACGAATGAAATATCAGTGAAACAACAGCAAATCAGCGTTTTTGCAGTCCGAATTATTCAAACCTGTATATCACTAATAACTGTCCTGATAACTTCGGTCAATACCATCACACTGTTACATAACTATTTGTCAGGTGAAAGTGAGACCTCATAACTTTTGCGCATTATATGCCTTTTCTGATGACGTTTGTAACAATATTGTTTAACATTTGTCAAATCAGATGATTAAAAATTAAAAAGATGTTGTTATCGTGACCCTGATCACTGTTCCAGAGAAAACCCGACAAACTGTATGTAGGTTAATTGTAATGATTTTGTGAACGGCCTATACTGCCGCCAGGTCTCCGGAACACCCTGCAATCCCGAGCCACCCAGCGTTGTAACGTGTCGTTTTAGCATTTGGAAGCAATGTTTTGCATGACGCGCAGTTATAGAAAAGGAACGCTGCTTGACCCGCATCGCAGTCCGGAGGAAGGAAACAATAAGAACAGCATGTGGGCGTTATTCATGATAAGAAATGTGAAAAAACAAAGACCTGTCAATCTGGATCTCAAAACGATCCGGTTCCCTGTAACAGCAATAGCGTCCATTCTGCACCGTGTATCCGGTGTGATTACGTTTGTGGCGGTCGGTATTCTGCTGTGGTTACTGGGCACCAGCCTCTCTTCTCCTGAAGGATTCCTCCAGGCCTCTGCCATCATGAACAGCTTCTTCGTGAAATTTATCATGTGGGGCATTCTGACTGCGCTGGCGTACCACGTTGTTGTGGGTGTTCGTCATATGCTGATGGACTTTGGCTACCTGGAAGAAACGTTCGAAGCCGGGAAACGCTCCGCTAACATTTCATTTGTGATTACTGTCGTGCTTTCACTTCTCGCAGGAGTTCTCGTATGGTAAGCAACGCCTCCGCATTAGGACGCAACGGCGTACATGACTTCATTCTTGTCCGTGCTACCGCCATCGTTCTCACCCTTTACATCATCTATATGATCGGTTTCTTCGCCACCAGCGGCACGCTGACGTGGGAAATCTGGAGTGGGTTCTTCGGATCTGCCTTCACCAAAGTGTTCACCCTGCTGGCGCTGTTCTCCATCCTTATTCATGCCTGGATTGGTATGTGGCAGGTGCTGACCGATTACGTTAAACCTCTGGCGATTCGCCTCCCTCTGCAGCTGGCCATTGTTGTTGCTCTGGTGGTTTACGTTATTTATGGATTCGTTGTGGTGTGGGGTGTGTAATGAAACTGCCAGTCAGAGAATTTGATGCTGTTGTGATTGGTGCGGGTGGCGCAGGTATGCGTGCCGCACTGCAAATTTCCCAGAGCGGCCAGAGCTGCGCGCTGCTCTCAAAAGTGTTCCCAACCCGTTCCCACACAGTGTCTGCGCAGGGCGGTATCACCGTTGCGCTGGGTAATACCCACGAAGATAACTGGGAATGGCACATGTACGACACGGTAAAAGGTTCCGATTACATCGGCGACCAGGATGCCATCGAATATATGTGTAAAACTGGCCCGGAAGCGATTCTGGAGCTGGATCACATGGGTCTGCCGTTCTCCCGTCTGGAAAATGGCACCATCTATCAGCGTCCGTTTGGCGGCCAGTCGAAAAACTTCGGCGGCGAGCAGGCGGCACGTACCGCGGCAGCGGCTGACCGTACCGGTCACGCTCTGCTGCACACCCTGTATCAGCAGAACCTGAAAAACCACACCACTATCTTCTCCGAATGGTATGCGCTGGATCTGGTGAAAAACGCCGATGGCGCAGTGGTGGGTTGTACCGCGCTGTGCATCGAAACCGGTGAAGTGGTTTACTTCAAAGCGCGTGCAACCGTGCTGGCAACCGGCGGTGCAGGGCGTATTTATCAGTCTACAACTAACGCCCACATCAACACCGGTGACGGCGTTGGTATGGCTATCCGCGCTGGCGTGCCGGTGCAGGATATGGAGATGTGGCAGTTCCACCCAACCGGTATCGCTGGCGCGGGCGTTCTGGTGACAGAAGGCTGCCGCGGTGAAGGTGGCTACCTGCTGAACAAACACGGCGAGCGCTTCATGGAGCGTTATGCCCCGAATGCGAAAGACCTGGCGGGTCGTGACGTGGTGGCGCGTTCCATCATGATCGAAATTCGTGAAGGCCGCGGCTGTGATGGCCCATGGGGTCCACACGCGAAGCTGAAACTCGACCATCTGGGTAAAGAGGTGCTGGAATCCCGTCTGCCGGGCATCCTGGAACTGTCCCGCACCTTCGCACACGTTGACCCGGTGAAAGAGCCGATTCCGGTTATCCCAACCTGCCACTACATGATGGGCGGTATTCCGACCAAAGTGACCGGTCAGGCGCTGACCGTGAACGAGCAGGGCGAAGACGTCGTCATCCCTGGCCTGTTCGCGGTAGGCGAAATCGCCTGCGTATCCGTTCATGGTGCAAACCGCCTGGGCGGCAACTCCCTGCTTGACCTGGTGGTATTTGGCCGTGCAGTCGGTCTGCATCTGCAGGAATCCATTGCCGAGCAGGGCGCGCTGCGTGATGCAACCGATGACGAAATTGATGCCTCTCTTGCGCGCCTCAACCGCTGGAACGGTAACCGTAACGGCGAAGATCCGGTGGAAATCCGTAAAGCGCTGCAGGAATGCATGCAGCACAACTTCTCGGTATTCCGCGAAGGTGACGCGATGGCCAAAGGCCTTGAACAGCTGAAAGCGATCCGCGAGCGTCTGAAAAATGCCCGTCTGGACGATACCTCCAGCGAGTTCAACACCCAGCGCGTTGAGTGCCTGGAGCTGGATAACCTGATGGAAACCGCTTATGCCACTGCGGTGTCGGCAAACTTCCGTACCGAAAGCCGTGGCGCGCATAGCCGCTTCGACTTCCCGGATCGTGATGACGAAAACTGGCTGTGCCATTCCCTGTATCTGCCAGAGTCGGAATCCATGACGCGTCGTAGCGTCAACATGGAACCGAAACTGCGTCCGGCGTTCCCGCCGAAGATTCGTACTTATTAATGCGGAGACAGGATAATGAAACTCGAATTCTCAGTTTATCGTTATAACCCGGATGTTGATGACGCTCCGCGTATGCAGGACTACACCCTGGAAGCGGAAGAGGGTCGTGACATGATGCTGCTGGACGCCTTAATCCAGCTGAAAGAAAAAGATCCGACGCTGTCGTTCCGCCGCTCCTGCCGTGAAGGGGTCTGTGGCTCTGACGGTGTGAACATGAACGGCAAAAATGGTCTGGCCTGCATCACGCCAATTTCAGCGTTGCAGCGTCCTGGCCAGAAAATTGTTATCCGTCCTCTGCCAGGCCTGCCGGTCGTGCGTGATTTGGTGGTAGACATGGGGCAATTCTATGCACAATATGAGAAGATTAAGCCTTACTTATTGAATAATGGGCAAAATCCACCTGCGCGTGAGCACTTACAGTCTCCTGAGCAGCGTGAAAAACTCGATGGGTTGTACGAGTGTATCCTCTGTGCATGTTGTTCAACGTCCTGCCCGTCGTTCTGGTGGAACCCGGACAAGTTTATCGGCCCGGCCGGTCTGCTGGCTGCCTATCGCTTCCTGATCGATAGCCGCGACACCGAAACCGACAGTCGTCTGGAAGGACTGAGTGACGCTTTCAGCGTATTCCGCTGCCATAGCATCATGAACTGCGTCAGTGTGTGTCCGAAGGGGCTGAACCCGACGCGCGCCATCGGCCATATTAAGTCGATGCTGCTGCAGCGCAGTGCGTAAGTAAAAACGCCGGATGGCGCTGCGCTTATCCGGCCTACGTAACAGTAGGCCCGGTAAGCGCAGCGCCACCGGGCAAATTGCAGAAACCTTTAAAAACTGCCCTGAAGTCTAGACAGTTTCTAAAGGTTCCTTCGCGGGCCAAATGAAAAGAGCTCGCAGGTGAACCCCGGCACGTACACGTGGTGTACGTGGTAGTTTCTACGGCGAAAGTAAGCATAAAAATGCTTAAGGGATCACGATGCAGAACGGCGCAATGAAAGCCTGGCTGGACTCTTCTTTCCTTTCTGGTGCAAACCAGAGCTGGATAGAACAGCTCTATGAAGACTTCTTAACCGATCCTGACTCAGTGGACGCAAACTGGCGTTCCATGTTCCAGCAGTTGCCTGGCACAGGGGTCAAACCGGATCAATTCCATTCCAAAACACGTGATTATTTCCGTCGTCTGGCGAAGGATGCCTCACGTTACTCTTCTGCGATTTCCGACCCTGACACCAATGCGAAGCAGGTTAAAGTCCTGCAGCTTATCAACGCTTATCGCTTCCGCGGTCACCAGCATGCGAATCTCGATCCGCTGGGACTGTGGCAGCAAGAACGTGTGGCCGATCTCGATCCGGCGTATCACGATCTGACCGAGGCCGATTTCCAGGAAAGCTTTAACGTAGGTTCCTTTGCCATCGGCAAAGACACGATGAAGCTGGGCGAGCTGATTAACGCGCTCAAGCAAACCTACTGCGGCTCCATCGGCGCGGAATACATGCACATTACCTCTACCGAAGAGAAACGCTGGATCCAGCAGCGTATCGAATCCGTAGCAGGCCATGCGACCTTCTCGGCTGACGAGAAAAAACGCTTCCTGAACGAACTGACTGCAGCTGAAGGACTTGAGCGTTATCTCGGCGCGAAATTCCCGGGCGCAAAACGCTTCTCGCTGGAAGGCGGTGATGCGCTGGTGCCGATGCTGAAAGAGCTGATTCGTCACGCAGGCAAGAGCGGTACCCGTGAAGTGGTACTGGGCATGGCGCACCGTGGTCGTCTGAACGTACTGGTCAACGTGCTGGGTAAAAAACCGCAGGACCTGTTCGACGAATTCGCGGGCAAACATAAAGAACACCTCGGCACCGGCGACGTGAAGTACCACATGGGCTTCTCGTCGGATATCGAAACCGAAGGCGGTCTGGTTCACCTGGCGCTGGCGTTTAACCCGTCGCACCTGGAAATCGTCAGCCCGGTGGTTATCGGTTCCGTGCGTGCGCGTCTGGATCGTCTGGACGAGCCGAGCAGCAACAAAGTTCTGCCAATCACCATTCACGGCGATGCGGCGATTACCGGTCAGGGCGTGGTTCAGGAAACCCTGAACATGTCGAAAGCGCGTGGTTACGAAGTGGGCGGTACCGTTCGCATCGTGATCAACAACCAGGTGGGCTTCACCACCTCTAACCCGCTAGACGCGCGTTCTACCCCATACTGCACCGACATCGGTAAGATGGTGCAGGCGCCAATCTTCCACGTGAATGCGGATGACCCGGAAGCGGTCGCTTTCGTCACCCGTCTGGCGCTCGACTTCCGTAACACCTTTAAACGCGACGTGCTGATCGACCTGTTCTGCTACCGCCGTCACGGCCACAACGAAGCTGATGAGCCAAGTGCAACCCAGCCGTTGATGTACCAGAAAATCAAAAAACACCCGACGCCGCGCAAAATCTATGCAGACAAGCTGGAAGCGGAAAAAGTGGCGACGCTGGAAGATGCGACCGAGCTGGTCAATCTTTATCGCGACGCGCTGGATGCGGGTGAATGCGTAGTGAAAGAGCTGCGCCCAATGAACATGCACTCCTTTACCTGGTCGCCGTACCTCAACCACGAGTGGGATGAGAGCTACCCGAACAAGGTCGAAATGAAGCGCCTGCAGGAGCTGGCTAAACGCATCAGCACCGTACCGGACGCTATCGAAATGCAGTCTCGCGTAGCGAAAATCTACGGCGACCGTCAGGCCATGGCGGCAGGCGAGAAGCTGTTCGACTGGGGCGGAGCGGAAACCCTGGCCTATGCGACCCTGGTTGACGAAGGTATTCCTGTTCGTCTGTCCGGTGAAGATGCGGGCCGTGGTACCTTCTTCCACCGTCACGCGGTGGTTCACAACCAGTCCAACGGTTCAACTTACACCCCGCTGCAGCACGTGCACAACGGCCAGGGCCAGTTCAAGGTCTGGGACTCCGTACTGTCTGAAGAAGCGGTACTGGCATTCGAATACGGTTACGCCACCGCAGAACCACGCACCCTGACCATCTGGGAAGCGCAGTTCGGTGACTTCGCCAACGGCGCGCAGGTGGTTATCGACCAGTTCATTTCTTCTGGTGAGCAGAAATGGGGCCGCATGTGTGGCCTGGTGATGCTGCTGCCGCACGGTTATGAAGGCCAGGGTCCGGAGCACTCCTCCGCGCGTCTGGAGCGTTATCTGCAGCTCTGCGCTGAGCAGAACATGCAGGTCTGCGTGCCGTCCACCCCGGCTCAGGTGTACCACATGCTGCGTCGTCAGGCGCTGCGCGGTATGCGTCGTCCGCTGGTGGTAATGTCGCCGAAATCCCTGCTGCGTCATCCGCTGGCGGTCTCCAGCCTGGATGAACTGGCTAACGGCACCTTCATGCCAGCCATCGGTGAGATTGACGAGCTGGATCCGAAAGCCGTGAAGCGTGTCGTAATGTGTTCTGGTAAGGTTTATTACGACCTGCTGGAACAGCGCCGCAAGAATAATCAGAAAGATGTCGCCATCGTGCGTATCGAGCAGCTTTATCCATTCCCGCATCAGGCGATGCAGGAAGTGCTGAAACAATATGCTCACGTACATGATTTTGTCTGGTGCCAGGAAGAGCCGCTTAACCAGGGCGCATGGTACTGCAGCCAGCATCATTTCCGTGAAGTGATTCCATTTGGGGCAGCCCTGCGTTACGCAGGTCGCCCGGCCTCCGCCTCTCCGGCGGTAGGGTATATGTCCGTTCACCTGAAGCAGCAACAAGATCTGGTCAATGACGCGCTGAACGTCGATTAATTAAAGGATACAAAATGAGTAGCGTAGATATTCTTGTTCCCGACCTGCCTGAATCTGTAGCAGATGCGACCGTCGCTACCTGGCACAAAAAACCAGGCGATGCCGTTAAGCGCGATGAAGTGCTGGTAGAAATCGAAACTGACAAAGTGGTACTGGAAGTACCGGCTTCGGCGGATGGCGTTCTGGACGCGGTGCTGGAAGATGAAGGCACAACCGTAACCTCTCGTCAGATCCTGGGTCGCCTGCGTGAAGGCAACAGCGCGGGCAAAGAGTCCAGCGCGAAATCTGAAGAGAAAGCCTCTACGCCGGCTCAGCGCCAGCAGGCTTCTCTGGAAGAACAGTCTAACGATGCCCTCAGCCCGGCGATCCGTCGCCTGCTGGCTGAACACAGCCTTGATCCGGCAGCCATCAAAGGCACCGGTGTGGGTGGTCGTTTGACCCGCGAAGACATCGACAAGCACCTGGCGAAAGCGCCTGCTCAGGCAGAAGCGAAAGCCCCTGCGGCGGCACCGGCAGCACAGCCTGCGCTGGGCGCCCGCAGCGAAAAACGTGTACCAATGACTCGCCTGCGTAAGCGTGTGGCCGAGCGTCTGCTGGAAGCGAAAAACTCCACCGCGATGCTGACCACCTTCAACGAAGTGAACATGAAGCCAATCATGGACCTGCGTAAGCAGTACGGTGACGCCTTCGAAAAACGTCACGGTATCCGTCTGGGCTTTATGTCCTTCTACGTGAAAGCGGTTGTTGAAGCGCTGAAACGCTATCCGGAAGTGAACGCCTCTATCGATGGCGATGATGTGGTTTACCACAACTATTTCGACGTCAGCATGGCGGTTTCTACTCCACGTGGCCTGGTGACCCCGGTTCTGCGTGATGTGGATACCCTGGGTATGGCTGACATCGAGAAGAACATTAAAGAGCTGGCTGTTAAAGGCCGTGACGGCAAGCTGACCGTAGACGACCTGACCGGCGGTAACTTCACCATTACCAACGGCGGCGTATTCGGTTCACTGATGTCTACCCCGATCATCAACCCGCCGCAGAGCGCGATCCTGGGTATGCATGCCATTAAAGATCGCCCTATGGCGGTTGACGGTAAAGTGGAGATCCTGCCAATGATGTACCTGGCGCTCTCTTACGATCACCGCCTGATCGACGGCCGCGAGTCCGTGGGCTTCCTGGTTGCGATTAAAGAGCTGCTGGAAGATCCAACCCGTCTGCTGCTGGACGTCTAGTTTTGCAGTCTTGCCCGGCGGCGTATTGCTGCCGGGCCAATAAAAGCACGACCTAACGATTACCTGAAGGATGGATAGAACACATGAACTTACATGAATATCAGGCCAAACAGCTGTTTGCCCGGTATGGCTTACCGGCTCCGGTGGGTTATGCCTGTACTACCCCGCGTGAAGCAGAAGAAGCCGCATCTAAAATCGGTTCCGGCCCTTGGGTAGTTAAATGTCAGGTTCACGCTGGTGGCCGTGGTAAAGCGGGCGGTGTGAAGGTTGTTAAGAGCAAAGAAGAGATTCGCGCGTTTGCTGAACATTGGCTCGGCAAGCGTCTGGTGACCTACCAGACAGATGCAAACGGCCAGCCGGTCAACCAGATCCTGGTTGAAGCAGCGACCGACATCGCAAAAGAGCTGTACCTGGGCGCGGTTGTTGACCGTAGCTCCCGTCGCGTGGTGTTCATGGCGTCTACCGAAGGCGGCGTGGAAATTGAAAAAGTGGCGGAAGAGACTCCGCACCTGATCCACAAAGTGGCTATCGATCCGCTGGCAGGCCCAATGCCTTACCAGGGTCGCGAGCTGGCGTTCAAACTGGGTCTGGAAGGTAAGCTGGTTCAGCAGTTCACCAAGATCTTCATGGGTCTGGCGAACATCTTCCTGGAACGCGATCTGGCGTTGATCGAGATTAACCCGCTGGTGATCACCACCCAGGGCGACCTGATCTGCCTCGACGGCAAGCTGGGCGCTGACGGCAACGCACTGTTCCGCCAGTCCGATCTGCGTGAAATGCGCGATCAGTCTCAGGAAGACCCGCGTGAAGCGCAGGCTGCACAGTGGGAACTGAACTACGTTGCGCTCGATGGCAACATCGGCTGCATGGTTAACGGTGCAGGCCTGGCAATGGGCACCATGGACATCGTTAAGCTGCACGGCGGTGAGCCAGCGAACTTCCTCGACGTAGGCGGTGGCGCAACCAAAGAGCGCGTCACTGAAGCGTTCAAAATCATCCTCTCTGACGACAACGTGAAAGCTGTTCTGGTGAACATCTTCGGCGGTATCGTACGTTGCGACCTGATCGCTGACGGCATCATTGGTGCGGTAGAAGAAGTGGGCGTTAACGTTCCGGTTGTCGTACGTCTGGAAGGTAACAACGCTGAACTCGGCGCGAAAAAATTGGCTGACAGCGGCCTGAATATTATTGCAGCGAAAAGTCTGACGGATGCAGCTCAGCAGGTTGTTGCCGCAGTGGAGGGGAAATAATGTCAGTTTTAATTAATAAAGATACCAAGGTTATCTGCCAGGGCTTCACCGGTAGCCAGGGGACTTTCCACTCCGAACAGGCAATTGCCTACGGTACGCAGATGGTTGGCGGTGTTACGCCAGGTAAAGGCGGTACCACGCACCTGGGTCTGCCGGTGTTTAACACCGTGCGTGAAGCCGTAGAAGCGACGGGCGCAACCGCGACCGTTATCTACGTTCCGGCACCGTTCTGCAAAGACTCCATTCTGGAAGCGATCGATGCAGGTATTAAACTGATCATCACCATCACTGAAGGCATCCCGACGCTGGACATGCTGACCGTGAAGGTGAAGCTCGACGAAGCTGGCGTGCGCATGATCGGCCCGAACTGCCCGGGCGTTATCACCCCAGGCGAATGCAAAATCGGCATCATGCCGGGTCACATTCACAAGCCGGGCAAAGTGGGTATCGTTTCCCGTTCCGGTACTCTGACCTATGAAGCGGTTAAGCAGACTACCGATTACGGTTTCGGCCAGTCCACCTGTGTGGGCATCGGCGGTGATCCGATCCCGGGCTCTAACTTCATCGACATCCTGAAACTGTTCCAGGAAGATCCACAGACCGAAGCGATCGTGATGATCGGTGAGATCGGTGGTAGCGCGGAAGAAGAAGCGGCTGCTTACATCAAAGAACACGTGACTAAGCCGGTTGTGGGCTACATCGCGGGCGTGACTGCACCGAAAGGTAAACGTATGGGTCACGCAGGCGCGATTATCGCCGGTGGTAAAGGTACGGCTGATGAGAAATTTGCAGCGCTGGAAGCCGCAGGCGTGAAAACCGTTCGCAGCCTGGCGGATATCGGCGAAGCTCTGAAATCCATCATTAAGTAAGTCCTCTCTGCTCCCCGGAAGGGGGGCGTTGCAGTATAAAAATGTCCGTTTCGACATGGTTGGCCGCTGAGAAGCGGCCTTTTTTATTGCGTCCCGGACGTCATGCAATAGTCACAGATAGGTGTTAATTAGTAAGGTGTGAAAGGTAAAATTATTGTTATTTATTTAACTTAAAGAGAGTTGATGGAAAAAAACAGAAAACGCACTAAAATTTATGTCCTGAATAAATCAGCTATTCCGCGCTTCCTGAGTTAATAGAAATCACTTCTGTTTATATTAAACATTCGATTCGATAACCTTGGTTGTATTTTATATACATATCTTTAACATGGTTTTTACTATGTTCACTACATCAAAACACAATTAACATAACGGGTTGTTTTTGATTTAAATCAATGTTTAATGTTTGGAAAAACGCACCAAAAGGCGCTAAATTGTTCCCGATCAAAATGGCTGAAAAGTGGTAATTTTGCTATAAATTGATCGCCGTCGAAAAACGTAAATATGATTCAATAAAAACCTGTTTATTGTAAGGGTTTTGCAGCGTATTATATTTGCGGGATCAATTTGAATTTTTTATTAACGTATTTGTAACCTCACGTCATCGTTTTTATCCTCCTTTAGGGTAATAACGACGACAAGGATGCGAATAATTTGTATTGGGGCATGCGTGTGAATCTCTCTCTGACGGGGTTCACTCTCGGAGTCTTCATGCGATGAGCAAGGAGTCATGATGTTAGATATAGTCGAACTGTCGCGCTTACAGTTTGCCTTGACCGCGATGTACCACTTCCTGTTTGTGCCACTGACGCTCGGTATGGCGTTCCTGCTGGCCATCATGGAAACGGTATACGTTCTCTCCGGCAAACAGATTTATAAAGATATGACCAAGTTCTGGGGCAAGTTGTTTGGTATCAACTTCGCACTGGGCGTGGCAACCGGTCTGACCATGGAGTTCCAGTTCGGGACTAACTGGTCTTACTATTCCCACTATGTAGGGGATATCTTCGGTGCGCCGCTGGCTATTGAAGGTCTGATGGCCTTCTTCCTCGAATCCACCTTTGTAGGTCTGTTCTTCTTCGGCTGGGACCGTCTGGGTAAAGTCCAGCATATGGCAGTGACCTGGCTGGTCGCATTAGGTTCGAACCTGTCCGCGCTGTGGATTCTGGTCGCGAACGGCTGGATGCAGAACCCTATCGCGTCTGATTTCAACTTCGAAACCATGCGTATGGAGATGGTCAGCTTTGCTGAGCTGGTCCTGAACCCGGTTGCACAGGTTAAATTCGTTCACACCGTAGCTTCTGGCTATGTGTGCGGCGCGATGTTTATCCTGGGTATCAGTTCTTACTACATGCTGCGTGGTCGTGACTTCGCGTTTGCTAAGCGTTCCTTTGCTATCGCTGCAAGCTTCGGTATGGCTGCAATCCTCTCTGTTATCGTTCTGGGTGATGAATCCGGTTACGAAATGGGTGACGTGCAGAAAACCAAACTGGCCGCAATCGAAGCCGAATGGGAAACGCAACCGGCACCTGCTGCCTTTACGCTGTTCGGTGTTCCCGATCAGGACGCGCAGGAAAACCGCTTCGCTATTCAGATCCCTTACGCGCTGGGTATCATCGCAACCCGTTCAGTCGATAAGCAGGTGACGGGTCTGAAAGAGCTGATGGTTCAGCACGAAGAGCGTATTCGTAACGGTATGAAGGCCTACTCGCTGCTGGAACAGCTGCGTGCTGGCTCTACCGACCAGGCTGTTCGCGACCAGTTCAACACCGTGAAGAAAGACCTGGGTTACGGTCTGCTGCTGAAGCGTTATACCCCGAACGTTTCTGATGCGACGGAAGCGCAAATCCAGATGGCCACCAAAGACTCTATTCCGCGTGTTGCGCCGCTGTACTTTGCATTCCGTATCATGGTGGGCTGCGGCATCATCATGCTGCTGATCATTGCGGCATCCTTCTGGTCCGTGATTCGCAACCGCATTGGCGAGAAAAAATGGCTGCTGCGCACCGCGCTGTACGGCATTCCATTGCCGTGGATCGCTATCGAATCCGGCTGGTTTGTTGCGGAGTATGGCCGTCAGCCATGGGCGATTGGTGAGGTACTGCCAACGGCGGTAGCGAACTCTTCCCTGACAGCAGGCGACCTGATCTTCTCCATGCTGCTGATTTGTGGTCTGTACACCCTGTTCCTGGTGGCTGAACTGTTCCTGATGTTCAAGTTCGCGCGCCTTGGCCCAAGCAGCCTGAAAACCGGTCGCTATCACTACGAGCAGTCCACTGCGACTACTCAGCCGGCACGCTAAGACAGGAGTCATCAAATGATCGATTATGAAGTATTGCGTTTTATCTGGTGGCTGTTGGTCGGCGTTCTGCTGATCGGTTTCGCCGTCACGGATGGTTTCGACATGGGGGTGGGGATGCTCACCCGCTTCCTCGGTCGCAATGACACCGAGCGTCGAATCATGATTAACTCCATCGCCCCGCACTGGGACGGTAACCAGGTGTGGCTGATCACCGCAGGCGGCGCGCTGTTCGCGGCCTGGCCGATGGTCTACGCGGCTGCGTTCTCCGGTTTCTATGTGGCGATGATTCTGGTGCTGGCCTCTTTATTCTTCCGTCCGGTCGGTTTCGACTACCGTTCCAAGATTGAAGACACCCGCTGGCGCAACATGTGGGACTGGGGCATCTTCATCGGTAGCTTCGTTCCACCGCTGGTGATCGGCGTGGCGTTCGGTAACCTGCTGCAGGGCGTACCGTTCCACCTGGACGAATACATGCGTCTTTACTACACCGGTAACTTCTTCCAGCTGCTGAATCCGTTTGGTCTGCTGGCAGGTGTTGTAAGCGTGGCGATGATCATCACACAGGGTGCTACCTACCTGCAGATGCGTACTGTGGGTGAACTGCACCTGCGTTCTCGCGCGACTGCTCAGGTTGCTGCGCTGGTTACGCTGGTCTGCTTCGCCCTGGCTGGCGTGTGGGTGGTGTACGGAATTGATGGCTACGTGGTGACGTCTGCTATCAACCATGCTGCGCCGTCTAACCCACTGACCAAAGAAGTGGCGCGTCAGGCGGGTGCATGGCTGGTGAACTTCAACACGACGCCAGCGCTTTGGGCTATTCCTGCTCTGGGTGTGTTGCTGCCGCTGCTGACCGTGCTGACGTCTCGTCTGGAAAAAGGCGCTTTGGCGTTCGTGTTCTCTTCACTGACGCTGGCGTGCATCATCCTGACTGCGGGTATTGCAATGTTCCCATTCGTGATGCCATCCAGCACCATGCTGAATGCTAGCCTGACCATGTGGGATGCGACCTCCAGCCAGCTGACGCTGAACCTGATGACCTATGTTGCTTGTGTGTTCGTACCGATTATCCTGCTCTACACCACCTGGTGTTACTGGAAAATGTTCGGTCGTATCACTAAAGAACATATCGAAAGCAACACCCACTCTATGTATTAAGTAAGGAGCTGAATATGTGGTATTTCGCATGGATTTTAGGGACGCTTCTTGCCTGTGCATTTGGTGTCATCACTGCCCTGGCGCTTGAGCACGTAGAAGCGACCAAAGCGGGTGAAGAAAAACACTAATGAATATTATCGCAACGTTATATGCGGTAATGGATAAGCGCCCGTTACGGGCGCTTTCTTTAGTGATGGCATTACTGCTGGCAGGTTGTATTTTCTGGGACCCTTCGCGCTTTGCAGCGAAAACCAGCGAGCTTGAAATCTGGCACGGCTTCCTCATTATGTGGGCGGTGTGCGCAGGTGTGATCCACGGCGTGGGCTTTCGTCCGAAAGCCGTTCACTGGCAGGGATTTTTTTGCCCGCTCATTGCCGATCTGGTGCTTCTCGCTGGATTGATTTTCTTCTTCTTCTGAATAAGAAATGTCCGTTAACGTTATGGGCTTACCCTAGCCCATAAAAATTTACTCTCCGTTTACTTTCTCCCATTCCCAACCCTCTTTCCCGCGCGTATAGTAGCGAAGTTTAAAAGCTCTAACTTTTGTTGCATTACTGGGATGTAAAGTGAATACAACGCTGTTTCGATGGCCGGTTCGTGTCTATTACGAAGATACCGATGCCGGTGGTGTGGTTTACCACGCCAGCTACGTTGCTTTTTATGAACGGGCACGCACAGAGATGCTGCGCCATCATCACTTTAGTCAACAGGTGCTGTTGGCTGAGCGAGTTGCCTTCGTGGTACGCAAGATGACGCTTGAGTATTTTGCGCCTGCCAGACTCGACGATATGCTCGAAGTCCAAACTGAAATTACATCAATGCGCGGGACCTCACTGGTTTTCACGCAGCGGATAGTCAACGCAGAGAACACCGTACTGAACTCAGCTGAAGTACTGATTGTTTGTGTTGATCCAACCATAATGAAGCCTCGTGCGCTTCCTAAGTCTATTGTCGCGGAGTTTAAGCAGTGACTGACATGAATATCCTTGATTTGTTCCTGAAGGCAAGCCTTCTGGTTAAACTTATCATGTTGATTTTGATTGGTTTTTCAATCGCATCCTGGGCCATTATCATCCAGAGAACGCGTATCCTCAATGCCGCTGGCCGTGAAGCTGAAGCGTTTGAAGATAAGTTCTGGTCGGGTATTGAGCTTTCTCGTCTGTATCAGGAAAGCCAGGGACGCCGTGAAAACCTTACTGGCTCCGAGCAAATTTTTTATAGCGGTTTCAAAGAGTTTGCCCGTCTGCATCGCGCAAACAATCATGCGCCGGAAGCGGTCGTTGAAGGTGCCTCGCGTGCGATGCGTATCTCGATGAACCGTGAGCTGGAAAATCTCGAAACGCATATTCCTTTCCTCGGCACAGTAGGTTCCATCAGCCCGTATATCGGCCTGTTTGGTACCGTGTGGGGGATCATGCACGCCTTTATCGCGCTTGGCGCGGTGAAGCAGGCGACGTTGCAGATGGTTGCCCCGGGCATTGCAGAAGCACTGATTGCGACCGCTATCGGTCTGTTTGCGGCAATCCCGGCGGTTATGGCTTATAACCGTCTGAACCAGCGCGTGAACAAACTGGAACTGAACTACGACAACTTTATGGAAGAGTTCACTGCGATTCTGCACCGTCAGGCGTTTACCAGCACCGAGAGCAACAAGGGGTAAACCATGGCCAGATCGCGTGGACGAGGTCGTCGCGAGCTCAAGTCCGAAATCAATATCGTTCCACTGCTGGATGTCCTGTTGGTACTGCTGCTGATCTTTATGGCGACAGCGCCAATCATTACCCAGAGTGTGGAAGTGGATCTGCCGGATGCGACAGAATCACAGGCGGTGAGCACCAATGACGATCCTCCGGTTATCATTGAGGTTTCCGGCGTAGGGCAATACAGCGTAGTGGTAGAAAAAGATCGTATGGATCAGCTTCCACCCGAGCAGGTTATTGCTGAAGCGCAGCGTCGCCTGGAGTCAAATCCGAAAACGGTCTTCTTAATCGGTGGCGCGAAAGACGTACCATACGATGAAATTATTAAAGCACTGAACTTGCTACATAGTGCGGGTGTTAAGTCAGTTGGCTTAATGACTCAACCTATTTGATCATCCGCGTAGTTTTTGGGAACCGATAGTGTCAAAGGCAACCGAACAGAACGACAAGCTTAAGCGAGCGATAATCGTCTCCGCAGTGCTGCACGTTATTCTCTTTGCAGCGCTGATCTGGAGTTCGTTCGACGAGCATATTGATGCATCAGGCGGCGGTGGGGGATCCTCCATCGATGCCGTTATGGTGGATCCTGGTGCGGTAGTGCAGAACTATAATCGCCAGCAACAGCAGCAGGCGAGTGCAAAACGTGCGGAAGAGCAGCGTGAAAAACAGGCGCAACAGCAAGCGGAAGAACTGCGTGAAAAGCAGGCCGCAGAGCAGGAACGTCTGAAGCAGCTTGAGAAAGAACGTTTGCAGGCGCAGGAAGCCGCGAAAGAGCAGGCAGAACAGCAGAAACAAGCCGAAGAGGCCGCGAAGAAAGCACAGGAACAGCAAAAGCAGGCGGAAGAGGCGGCAGCAAAAGCCGCGGCGGACGCCAAAGCGCAGGCTGATGCCCAGGCAAAATTAGCGGCCGAAGCGGCGAAGAAAGCCGCTGCTGATGCTCAGAAGCAAGCTGAAGCGGAAGCCGCGAAAAAAGCCGCTGCTGACGCCCAGAAGAAAGCCGAAGCGGAAGCCGCGAAGAAAGCGGCTGCTGATGCCCAGAAGAAAGCTGAAGCAGAAGCGGCGAAGAAAGCCGCTACTGATGCTCAGAAGAAAGCTGAAGCCCAAGCGGCGAAGAAAGCCGCTCAGGAAGCAGAGAAGAAAGCTGCTGCCGAGGCTGCGAAGAAAGCGGCCGCCGCTGAGAAAGCTGCTGCAGAAAAAGCGGCAGCAGCAGAAAAAGCCGCCGCTGACAAAAAAGCTGCAGCTGAGAAGGCCGCTGCCGATAAGAAAGCTGCGGCTGAAAAAGCGGCTGCGAAAAAGGCTGCCGCCGCTGAAAAAGCCGCAGCAGCTGCCGGTGTTGACGATCTGTTGGGCGACCTGAGTTCTGGTAAGAATGCGCCGAAAACTGGCGGTGGGGCGAAAGGTAGTGGTCAGCCGTCGAAAGACAGTGGCACCTCTGGTGCTAACGGTGGTGCGACAGGTGCAGATATCAGCGCTTACGCTAAGCAGATCCAGGTTGCGATTCAGAATCGCCTGTTCGATGCGGGTCTTTATCAGGGCAAGCAATGCGTATTGCATATCAATCTTGAGCCGGACGGTAGATTGAAAAATGTGACGTCTGAAGGTGGCGATCCTGCGCTTTGCCAGGCAGCGTTGGCCGCAGCAAGATCGGCGAACATTCCTAAACCGCCTAACGAGGCTGTTTATGAAAAGATAAAAGATGCCAAACTAGACTTTAAGCTGTAACCACTCTTCTCACAGAAGAATGAAAAACAGTCTATTGTCGTAACCAGGCTTTAGTAGTTTTGTGTATTTGGGTTTGTTAACATTCTGCTAAATTATCGTGGGTAAGGTTACCCGGATAAGGGAGATATGATGAAGCAGGCATTACGTGTAGCATTTGGTTTTTTAATGCTGTGGGCAGCAGTACTGCACGCAGAAGTACGTATCGAGATCACCCAGGGGGTGGACTCGGCACGCCCAATCGGTGTTGTTCCGTTCCAGTGGGCCGGTCCTGGCGCTGCACCTGAAGATGCCGGTGGCATCGTGGCGGCTGACCTGCGTAACAGCGGTAAATTCAACCCGTTAGATCGTTCTCGTCTGCCTCAGCAGCCGGGTAGCGCACAGGAAGTTCAACCTGCGGCATGGTCTGCACTGGGTATTGATGCCGTGGTAGTGGGTCAGGTTACCCCTAACCCGGACGGTTCTTACAACGTGGCCTGGCAGCTGGTTGATACCGGCGGTGCACCAGGTACCGTACTGGCACAAAACTCTTACAAGGTCACTAAACAGTACCTGCGCTATGCGGCACACGCAGCCAGCGATGCGGTATTCGAAAAACTGACCGGCATTAAAGGTGCATTCCGTACCCGTATTGCTTATGTGGTACAGACCAACGGTGGTCAGTTCCCGTATGAGCTGCGCGTATCTGACTACGACGGCTACAACCAGTTCCTGGTGAAACGTTCTTCACAGCCTCTGATGTCTCCAGCCTGGTCTCCGGATGGCTCTAAACTGGCCTACGTAACCTTCGAAAGCGGACGTTCTGCGCTGGTTATCCAGACGCTGGCTAACGGTGCTGTTCGTCAGGTGGCGTCGTTCCCTCGCCACAACGGTGCGCCTTCGTTCTCTCCGGACGGGTCTAAACTGGCCTTTGCGCTGTCTAAAACCGGTAGCCTGAACCTGTACGTGATGGACATTGGCTCTGGCCAGATCCGTCAGGTGACCGATGGTCGTAGCAACAACACCGAACCATCATGGTTCCCGGACAGTCAAAACCTGGCGTTTACCTCTGACCAGGCTGGCCGTCCACAAATCTATAAAGTAAACATTAACGGCGGTGCTCCGCAGCGTATTTCCTGGGAAGGTTCTCAGAACCAGAACGCAGATGTGAGCAGCGACGGTAAATTTATGGTAATGGTGAGCTCCAACGGTGGGCAGCAGCACATTGCCAAACAAGATCTGGTAGCGGGTGGCGTTCAAGTTCTGTCGTCAACGTTCCTGGATGAAACGCCAAGTCTGGCACCTAACGGCACTATGGTAATCTACAGCTCTTCTCAGGGGATGGGATCTGTGCTGAATCTGGTTTCTACAGATGGGCGTTTCAAAGCGCGTATTCCGGCAACTGATGGACAGGTAAAATCACCTGCCTGGTCGCCGTATCTGTAAATAATAATTAATTGATTACTAAAGGAATCATAGAAATGCAACTGAACAAAGTGCTGAAGGGGCTGATGATCGCTCTGCCTGTAATGGCAATCGCAGCGTGTTCTTCTAACAAGAACGCCAGCAATGACCAGAGCGGCGAAGGCATGATGGGTGCCGGCACCGGTATGGACGCGAACGGCAATGGCAACATGTCTTCTGAAGAGCAGGCGCGTCTTCAGATGCAGCAGCTGCAGCAGAACAACATCGTTTACTTCGATCTGGATAAATACGACATCCGTTCTGACTTCGCTGCGATGCTGGATGCTCACGCTAACTTCCTGCGTAGCAACCCATCTTACAAAGTCACCGTAGAAGGTCACGCGGACGAACGTGGTACTCCAGAGTACAACATCTCCCTGGGTGAACGTCGTGCTAACGCTGTTAAAATGTACCTGCAGGGTAAAGGCGTTTCTGCTGACCAGATCTCCATCGTTTCTTACGGTAAAGAAAAACCTGCAGTACTGGGTCACGACGAAGCGGCTTACTCCAAAAACCGTCGTGCCGTACTGGTTTACTAAGAGAATTGCATGAGCAGTAACTTCAGACATCATCTGTTGAGTCTGTCGTTACTGGTTGGAATAGCGGCCCCCTGGGCCGCTTTTGCTCAGGCACCAATCAGTAGTGTCGGCTCAGGCTCGGTAGAAGACCGGGTCACTCAACTCGAGCGTATTTCTAACGCTCACAGCCAGCTTTTAACCCAACTCCAGCAACAACTTTCTGATAACCAAAACGATATTGACTCTCTCCGCGGTCAGATTCAGGAAAGCCAGTATCAGCTTAACCAGGTTGTAGAACGTCAGAAGCAAATCTTGTTGCAGATAGATAGCCTGAGCAGCGGCGGTGGTGCAGCACAAGCACAGCCAGCGGCGGGCGATCAGAGCGGTGCAGCAGCAACTGCACCGGCAGCGGATGCATCAGCTTCAACAGGTGCGCCTGTACAGAGCGGTGACGCGAATACGGATTACAACGCTGCCATTGCCCTGGTGCAGGATCAATCTCGTCAGGATGACGCGCTTGCTGCGTTTCAGAGCTTTGTTAAGAAATACCCTGATTCCACTTACCAGCCAAATGCGAATTACTGGCTCGGTCAGCTGAATTACAACAAGGGTAAAAAGGACGATGCGGCGTTTTATTTTGCCTCTGTGGTGAAAAACTACCCGAAATCGCCAAAAGCGCCTGATGCGATGTACAAAGTGGGCGTCATCATGCAGGACAAAGGCGACACTGCGAAAGCCAAAGCGGTTTATCAGCAGGTGGTCTCTAAATTCCCCGGTACCGAAGGTGCTAAGCAGGCGCAAAAACGTCTGAATTCGATGGGATGATTATCGCATGACCAGAAATCGCGTTATTTCTGGTCGTGCAGCATGATTACTAAGCAGTTAAGTGATCTTCATCGAAATTTTTGTTGCGCTGAATTCTTAAATCAGTAATATATGCCGCCGTTGCCACGGGATATCAAACAACGTGAAAACAGCGTAAAAGTGGGTCGTTAGCTCAGTTGGTAGAGCAGTTGACTTTTAATCAATTGGTCGCAGGTTCGAATCCTGCACGACCCACCAC
>NZ_SOMG01000011.1 GCF_004402045.1 Lelliottia nimipressuralis
AACCCGGCGGGGTATCCGGGGGCGTATTGCCCCAAATAAAAAACCTTTGTGTCGTCTGTTCGCCGGGTGGGGTTCCGCTTACCCGGCCTAAAAAAACCGTAGGCGGGTAAGCGAAGCGCCACCCGACAAAAAACGGCACAGAAGGTTAAATACCTGACTAAAACAGTCAAGTAAATAGTTGACCATTTTAGTCAGGAATGTCAGACTTGGCCCTGCTATGCAATACCCCATTTTACTATAAAAAACCCCGGGCAGGGGCGAGTTTGAGGTTAAGTAAGACATGAGACTGACATCTAAAGGGCGTTATGCCGTGACCGCGATGCTGGACGTTGCGCTCAACTCCGAAGCGGGCCCGGTTCCGTTGGCTGATATTTCTGAACGACAAGGGATCTCCCTCTCTTATCTGGAACAGCTGTTCTCCAGACTGCGTAAAAATGGACTGGTTTCCAGTGTTCGTGGCCCAGGCGGCGGTTATCTGCTGGGTAAAGACGCGGGCAGTATTGCAGTTGGTGAAGTCATTAGCGCAGTTGACGAATCCGTTGACGCGACCCGTTGCCAGGGTAAAGGCGGCTGCCAGGGCGGCGATAAATGCCTGACCCACGCGCTGTGGCGCGATCTGAGTGACCGTCTGACCGGCTTCCTGAACAACATCACCCTGGGTGAACTGGTCAATAACCAGGAAGTTCTGGATGTCTCTGGTCGTCAGCACAGTCAGGATTCCCAACGCAGCACCCGCGCGCAGGACGCTATCGACGTCAAACTGCGCGCGTAATAAAAAGATAAGTATTTCAGAATCAGGCCGGGGCGGTCACGCCCCGTGTACTCGGTCGTACATCCAGCCGGTTGCCTGATTCCTTGCATTGAAGCGATGTACGGAGTTTAAAGAGCAATGAAATTACCGATTTATCTCGATTACTCCGCAACCACGCCGGTGGACCCGCGTGTTGCCGAGAAAATGATGCAGTGTCTGACCCTGGACGGAAACTTTGGTAACCCAGCTTCCCGTTCACACCGTTTTGGCTGGCATGCTGAAGAGGCGGTCGATATCGCCCGTAATCAGATTGCTGACCTGGTGGGTGCCGACCCGCGTGAGATTGTTTTCACCTCCGGTGCGACCGAATCCGACAACCTGGCGATCAAAGGTGCAGCCAACTTTTATCAGAAAAAAGGCAAGCACATCATCACCAGCAAAACCGAACACAAAGCCGTGCTGGACACTTGCCGTCAGCTGGAGCGTGAAGGGTACGAAGTGACCTATCTCGCGCCACAGAGCAACGGTATTATTGACCTGAAAGAGCTCGAAGCGGCCATGCGTGATGACACCATTCTGGTTTCCATCATGCACGTCAACAACGAAATCGGCGTGGTACAAGACATCGCGACTATCGGCGAAATGTGCCGCGCGCGCGGTATCATCTACCACGTTGACGCGACCCAGAGCGTGGGCAAACTGCCTATCGACCTTAGCCAGCTGAAAGTGGACCTGATGTCCTTCTCCGGCCACAAAATTTATGGCCCAAAAGGTATCGGCGCGCTGTACGTTCGTCGTAAACCGCGTATCCGCATCGAAGCACAGATGCACGGCGGCGGTCACGAGCGCGGCATGCGTTCCGGTACGCTGCCTGTTCACCAGATTGTGGGCATGGGCGAAGCTTACCGCATTGCAAAAGAAGAGATGGAAACCGAGATGGCACGCCTGCGCACGCTGCGTAACCGTCTGTGGGATGGCGTGAAAGATATGGAAGAAGTGTATCTGAACGGCGATCTCGAGCAGGGCGCTCCGAACATCCTCAACGTGAGCTTCAACTATGTTGAAGGCGAATCGCTGATCATGGCCCTGAAAGACCTGGCCGTTTCTTCCGGTTCCGCCTGTACGTCTGCAAGTCTTGAGCCATCCTACGTGCTGCGCGCGCTGGGTATGACTGACGAGCTGGCGCACAGCTCTATCCGTTTCTCTTTAGGTCGTTTCACTACCGAAGAAGAGATTGACTACACCATCAAGCTGGTTCGTAACTCCATCGGCCGTCTGCGCGACCTTTCTCCACTGTGGGAAATGTTCAAGCAGGGCGTGGATCTGAACAGCATTGAATGGTCACATCACTAATCGGTACATAAGGAGAATTCAATCATGGCATACAGCGAAAAAGTCATCGATCATTACGAGAACCCGCGCAACGTCGGCTCTTTTGACAACAGCGATGAATCTGTCGGTAGCGGCATGGTCGGTGCACCGGCGTGTGGCGACGTGATGAAGTTGCAGATTAAAGTCAACAATGAAGGTATCATTGAAGACGCGCGCTTCAAGACCTACGGCTGCGGTTCTGCTATTGCTTCCAGCTCCCTGGTCACCGAATGGGTGAAGGGCAAGTCTCTGGACGAAGCACAGGCAATCAAGAACACGGATATTGCTGAAGAACTCGAACTGCCGCCGGTGAAAATTCACTGCTCTATTCTGGCAGAAGACGCGATCAAAGCCGCCATTGCGGATTACAAAAGCAAACGTGAAGCAAAATAATTGAGGTTTGAGTATGTCGATTACCCTTAGCGACAGCGCTGCCGCGCGAGTAAGCTCTTTTCTGGCGAACCGTGGTAAAGGCTTTGGCCTGCGACTGGGCGTACGTACCTCCGGCTGTTCTGGTATGGCTTACGTACTGGAGTTTGTTGATGAACCGGCGTCTGACGACACCGTGTTTGAAGACAAGGGCGTGAAGGTGGTGGTCGATGGCAAAAGCCTGCAATTCCTCAACGGCACTCAGCTGGACTTCGTAAAAGAAGGCCTGAACGAAGGGTTCAAATTCACGAACCCGAACGTCAAAGACGAGTGTGGTTGCGGCGAAAGCTTCCACGTTTAACCGCGCGTCATCCGAAACCCCACCGTGGCTTTGCTACGCGTGGGGTTTGTTCTAACAGGCTACCCCTGAGATTGTTATGGATTACTTCACTCTCTTCGGACTACCCGCTCAATACCCGATTGATCTCCAGACGCTGACGATCCGTTTTCAGGATTTACAGCGTCAGTATCATCCGGATAAATTCGCCAGTGGCACGCAGTCAGAGCAATTGGCTGCGGTCTCGCACTCTGCGACCATCAACCAGGCCTGGCAGACGCTGCGCCATCCGCTGGCGCGTGCAGAATATCTGCTTTCGCTCCACGGCTTTGATCTCGCGAGCGAGCAGCACACCGTGCGCGACACCGCGTTTCTGATGGAACAGCTGGAGCTTCGCGAAGAGCTCGATGAGATTGAACAGGCCAAAGACGAAGCGCGTCTGGAAAGTTTTATCATGCGCGTGAAGGGCATGTTCGATACCCGCCATCAGCAGATGGTGGAGCAACTGAACAACGAGACCTGGGACGTGGCGGCAGATACTGTGCGCAAACTCCGTTTTCTCGATAAACTGCGAAGCAGTGCTGAACAACTCGAAGAAAAGCTGCTCGATTTTTAATTTCGGAAGCAATTATGGCCTTATTACAAATTAGTGAGCCTGGCTTAAGTGCCGCACCGCACCAGCGTCGTCTGGCGGTGGGTATTGATCTGGGCACCACCAATTCCCTCGTGGCGACCGTGCGTAGCGGCCAGGCGGAAACGCTGGCTGACGAGCAGGGCCGCCATCTGCTGCCTTCCGTGGTCCACTACCAGCAGCAGGGACACGCGGTAGGTTATGACGCCCGCGCAAACGCCGCGCGCGATCCGGCCAACACCATCAGCTCCGTGAAGCGCATGATGGGCCGCTCGCTGGCCGATATCCAGACCCGCTATCCGCATCTCCCTTATCAGCTGCAGGCAAGTGAAAACGGCCTGCCGATGATCGCGACGGCGGCTGGCCTGCTGAACCCGATTCGTGTTTCTGCTGACATCCTCAAAGCGCTGGCAGCGCGCGCAACGGCGACGCTTGGCGGCGATCTGGACGGCGTGGTCATAACCGTTCCGGCCTACTTTGACGATGCACAGCGTCAGGGCACTAAAGATGCCGCACGTCTGGCGGGTCTGCACGTGCTGCGCCTGCTGAACGAACCGACGGCGGCGGCGATTGCCTACGGCCTCGACTCCGGTCAGGAAGGGGTGATTGCGGTCTACGATCTCGGCGGCGGTACCTTTGATATCTCGATCCTGCGCTTAAGCCGCGGGGTGTTTGAAGTGCTGGCGACCGGCGGGGATTCCGCGCTGGGCGGTGATGACTTCGACCATCTGCTGGCGGATTACATCCGCGAGCAGGCGGGCATCAGCGATCGCAGCGATGCACGCGTTCAGCGTGAACTGCTGGATGCGGCCATCGATGCCAAAATTGCGCTGAGTGATGCGCAGACCGTTACCATAAATGTTGCGGGCTGGCAGGGTGACATCACCCGCGACCAGTTCAACGACCTGATCGCTGCTCTGGTAAAACGCACGCTGCTGGCCTGCCGTCGCGCATTGAAAGATGCCGGCGTTGAGGCCAGCGAGGTGCTGGAAGTGGTCATGGTCGGCGGCTCCACCCGCGTGCCGCTGGTGCGCGAACGCGTGGGCGAATTCTTTGGCCGCACGCCGCTCACCTCCATCGACCCGGACAAAGTGGTTGCCGTAGGCGCCGCTATCCAGGCCGATATCCTGGTCGGCAACAAGCCGGACAGCGAAATGCTGCTGCTGGACGTCATTCCGCTGTCGCTGGGGTTAGAAACCATGGGCGGCCTGGTGGAGAAAGTGATCCCGCGTAACACCACCATTCCGGTGGCGCGCGCGCAGGAGTTCACCACCTTTAAAGACGGCCAGACCGCGATGTCCATCCACGTGATGCAGGGCGAACGCGAGCTGGTGCAGGACTGCCGCTCGCTGGCGCGCTTTGCGCTGCGCGGTATTCCGGCGCTGCCTGCGGGCGGGGCGCATATTCGCGTTACCTTCCAGGTGGATGCGGACGGCCTGCTGAGCGTCACGGCGATGGAAAAATCCACCGGCGTTGAATCGTCCATCCAGGTGAAGCCGTCCTACGGCCTGACCGATGGCGAAATCGCCTCCATGATCCAGGACTCAATGAGCTACGCCGAGCAGGATGTGAAGGCGCGTATGTTGGCGGAACAGAAAGTGGAAGCCGCACGCGTGCTGGAGAGCCTGAACGGCGCGCTCGCTGCCGATGCCGGGCTGTTAAGCGCCGCTGAGCGTCAGGTGATTGACGACGCTGCCGCGCGCTTAAGCGCAGTAGCAGAAGGCAATGACGCTGACGCAATAGAAGAAGCCATTAAAAACGTTGATAAACAAACCCAGGACTTTGCTGCTCGCCGCATGGACAAATCTGTCCGCGTCGCGCTGAAAGGCCAGTCCGTGGACGAGGTTTAATATGCCAAAGATTGTAATTTTGCCTCATGCGGACCTCTGTCCGGATGGCGCTGTTCTGGAAGCGAAGACCGGTGAGACCATTCTCGATGTTGCCCTGCGTGCAGGTATCGAAGTGGAACACGCCTGTGAAAAATCCTGTGCCTGCACCACGTGCCACTGCATCGTGCGTGAAGGTTTTGACTCGCTCGCCGAGAGCACCGAAGACGAAGACGACATGCTGGATAAAGCATGGGGTCTGGAGCCAGACAGCCGCTTGAGCTGCCAGGCCGCGGTGACCGATGAAGATCTGGTCGTGGAATTCCCACGCTACACCATCAACCACGCACGCGAGCATTAATATGGGACTGAAGTGGACAGACAGCCGCGAAATCGGCGAAGCGCTCTACGACGCGAACCCGGATCTCGATCCGAAGACCGTACGATTCACCGACATGCACCAGTGGATCTGCGATTTAGAGGATTTCGACGACGATCCAAACGCATCCAATGAAAAAATTCTGGAGGCGATTCTGTTAGTCTGGTTAGATGAAGCAGAATAAAAAACATAACGGGCTGCCTTCAGGCGGCCCGTTTGCTAGTTGCTAATAAGGAAAAATAAAATGACCGAAGCGATGAAGATTACGCTCTCGAATCAGCCTGCTGACGCGCGCTGGGGCGAGAAAGCCACCTACAGCATTAACAACGACGGCATTACCCTGCACCTGACGGGCAACGATGATTTGGGCCTGATCCAGCGCGCCGCGCGTAAAATTGACGGCCTGGGCATTAAACACGTATCTCTGGAAGGCGAAGGCTGGGACACCGACCGCAGCTGGGCATTCTGGGCAGGCTACAAAGGCCCTAAAGGCACCCGCAAAATCGAGTGGGCCAACCTTGATGAAGCCGGTCAGAAAGAGCTGGAAAGCCGTCTGAACATAATCGACTGGGTGCGCGACACCATCAACGCACCGGCGGAAGAGCTGGGGCCGGAACAGCTGGCGCAGCGCGCGGTTGACCTGCTGTGCGGCGTGGCCGGTGACAAGATGTCCTACCGCATCACCAAAGGTGAAGACCTGCGCGAGCAGAACTATATGGGTATCCACACCGTGGGCCGCGGTTCTGAGCGTCCTCCTGTATTGCTGGCGCTGGATTACAACCCAACCGGTGATAAAGCAGCGCCGGTATTTGCCTGCCTGGTCGGTAAAGGCATCACCTTCGACACCGGCGGCTACAGCCTGAAGCAGAGCGCATTCATGGACTCTATGAAGTCCGACATGGGCGGCGCGGCGACCATTACCGGCGCGCTGGCGTTCGCTATCACCCGTGGCCTGAACAAGCGCGTGAAGTTGTACCTGTGCTGCGCGGACAACATGGTTAGCGGTAACGCCTTCAAGCTGGGCGATATCATCCGCTACCGTAACGGCAAAAACGTTGAGGTGATGAACACCGATGCGGAAGGCCGTCTGGTGCTGGCCGATGGCCTGATCGACGCCTCTGCCCAGAAGCCAGAGCTGATTATCGACATGGCGACCCTGACCGGCGCGGCGAAAACCGCCCTGGGCAACGACTACCATGCGTTGTTCAGCTTTGATGACAAGCTAGCCGCTCGCCTGCTGGCAAGCGCTGCCGCTGAGAACGAGCCGTTCTGGCGCCTACCGCTGGCCGAGTTCCACCGCAGCCAGCTGCCGTCTAACTTTGCCGAGCTGAACAACACCGCGAGCGCGGCGTACCCGGCGGGGGCAAGCACCGCAGCAGGCTTCCTGTCTCACTTCGTTGAGAACTACCACGAAGGCTGGCTGCACATCGACTGCTCTGCAACTTACCGTAAAGCGGCGGTTGAGCAGTGGTCCGCGGGCGCGACCGGTCTGGGCGTGCGTACCGTGGCGAACCTGCTGACGGCTGAGTAATCTTTTTTGCCGGGTGGCGCTACGCTTACCCGGCCTACAAAATCCGTAGGCCCGGTAAGCGTAGCGCCGCCGGGCAAGTGTGAAGTAGCCAAACTATGTCAGAAACCAAAAACGAATTAGAAACCCTTCTGGAGCAGGCGGCAACCGAGCCGGCCCACCGTCCGGCATTTTTCCGCACGCTGCTGGAATCCACCGTCTGGGTGCCGGGCACCGCTGCGGAAGGTGAGCAGGTTGTCGAGGACAGTGCGCTGGATCTCCTGCACTGGGAGAAAGACGACGGCTCTTCGGTGATCCCGTTCTTCACCTCGCTGGAAGCGCTGCAGAAGGCCGTTGAAGACGAACAGGCGTTCGTGGTGATGCCGGTGCGCACCCTGTTTGAAATGACGCTGGGCCAGACGCTGTTTCTCAACGCGAAGCTGCCGACCGGAAAAGAGTTCACGCCGCGTGAAATCAGCCATCTGATAGGTGAAGAGGGCAACCCGCTCAGCACCCAGGAGGTGCTGGAAGGGGGCGAAACGCTGCTGCTGTCTGAAGTGGCTGAACCGCCCGCGCAGATGATCGATTCCCTGACCACGCTTTTCAAAACGCTCAAGCCCGTCAGGCGCGCGTTCATCTGTTCTATTAAAGAGCGCGCGGACGAACAGGCTGTGCTGCTGATCGGTATTGAAGCCGATGGCGATATCGACGACATCATTCAGGCCGCGGGAAGCGTGGCTACCGACACGCTGCCGGGCGATGAGCCGATTGATATCTGTCAGGTGAAGAACGGTGAGAAGGGCATCAGCCACTTTATTACCGAGCACATCACGCCGTTCTACGAGCGTCGCTGGGGCGGCTTCCTGCGCGATCTCAAAACCAACCGCATTATCTGATTACGGCGGGGTGAATATCACCCCGTTGCTTCCAGCAGCAGTAAATCCATCAGCAGCACCAGATTCGACTCAAACGACGTCACTCCCGCAGCTTCGGCGGCGAAGTGTACCGCTTCGTCATAGAGGGCAAAGTGCACGTCCGCCATCCCCGCCAGCGTATTGGCCGAGGCGCGGGTAAACGCGACGATCGTCATGCCGACGTTTTTGGCAATCCGCGCTTTATCCAGCACCTGTTCCGTTTCGCCGCTGCGCGAGACGGCAATAAACACCTGGTAGCGGGCGGCGTTGCTGAGGAAAATATTCCGACTATCCCCCGGCCCGGAGATAAACGCCGTTTTGCCCAGCACCTGCAATTTCTTGGTCAGGTACTCCGCAAACAGATAGGAAAACCCGGCGCCGTAGAGAAAGAAGCTCTCTTTCTGGCGCAGCAGGTCGGCAAACTGCTGGCGTTTGTCGTGGGTGACCCACTGAAAGGTGTGCTGATAGTTGGCGATAAACTGATTAAAGAGCGCAGGGAGTTCAGGACGCGATTGCCCCTGAGCGGCAATGTGCGGCGTGTCTGAGAGCAGCTGTTTGCAGTGCCAGATAAACTCGCTAAAACCGCTGAACCCCAGCTTCTGACACAGACGCATAATGGTGGCGGTAGAAACGAACGTCGCCTGCGCCAGCTCGCGAACCGTAATATTGCCCACCAGCAGCGGATGCTCCGTGAGATGGGCGAGAACGCGATACTCCGCGCGGGTCAGGGATGCCCCGCGCGTTAACAGCGTGGCCAGGCGGTTATCCATTATTTCGCCGGTTCAACCGGCAGGTCGTCACGCGCGCCCCATTCGCTCCACGCGCCGTCATAGAGTGTGACGTCGTTTACGCCGAGCGTGGCGAGCGCCAGGATCGCCACGCAGGCCGTTACGCCGGAACCGCAGCTGGCAATAATCGGACGGTGTAAATCCACGCCCGCACGATCAAAAATAGCGCGCAGCTCGTCAGTGGTTTTCAGTTCCCCCTCAAATACCAAATCGCCCCACGGCACGTTCAGCGCGCCCGGAATATGTCCGCGCTTGAGCCCCGGACGCGGTTCATCCGCTTGCGCATTGAAGCGTGGTGCTGGGCGAGCATCGACGATTTGGGCCGTTTTTTCATGGCTCACGACCAGCACGTCGGTCAGGCGTTTCACCACGTGCGCGTCGAACGTGGCATCGAATTCGCCTTCCGGCAGCGTCACGTCGCCCTGCTGAAGCGGCAGCTCGTCACGCTTCCAGCCTGCGAGGCCGCCGGCCAGAATCGAGACTTTCTCTACGCCGAAGTTTTTCAGCATCCACCACGCGCGCGGCGCAGAGAAGAGGTTACCTTCGTCATAAACAACGAGGTGTTTGTCTTTGCTGACGCCCAGCTCGCGCATCGCCACGGAAAACGCTTCCGGGCGCGGCAGCATGTGCGGCAGAGGAGAGGTGTGATCGGAGAGGGCTTCAATATCAAAAAATACCGCGCCAGGCAGATGTCCTGCGCGGTATTCACCGGGAACGTCGCGATGTTCTTGCCCAGGAGGGGCCATACGCGCGTCAATAATCTGCACTTCCGGATCGTCGCCGTGCTCAATCAGCCAGTCGGCGGCGACAAAATATGAGGTGGACATGGGTTGCCTCCATTCTTTTCCGTAAAAAAGGATTGTCGGTGTTTTTTCTGACACCGACAAGCAAACCACGTTCAACTCGCGAGCAGGCCCCTATTTTTTCACCGCTTCGCCGTCCTGCCAGGCTTTTTGCAGCGCAGGCCAGTAGTCGCGGTTGGCCTCAATCATCTCGTCGAGAATCGCCTTCGCGTGTTCCATGGTCGGCACGGTGCGGTTGAGGGTAAATGCCTGAAGGGCTTTCTCGTAGCTTCCTTCGATAGTCGCCTCCACCAGCAGCTGCTCAGAGGCGAGCTGCTGTTGCAAAAGGGTCTGATGGAACAGCGGCACCTGACCGACACGAATCGGTTCCGGGCCTTCGGAGGTGATATAAGCGGGCACTTCCACCACGGCATCGTAAGGCAGGTTGGTAATCGCACCGCGGTTTTCCACCATCACCAGATGGCGGCTCCGCAGGTTAAAGGCCAGCGAGCAGGCGACGTCAACGATAAATTCACCGTGGACGCCCACGTGGAAGGCATCCGGCAG
Organism: Lelliottia nimipressuralis; assembly: GCF_004402045.1. Taxonomy (GTDB): domain Bacteria; phylum Pseudomonadota; class Gammaproteobacteria; order Enterobacterales; family Enterobacteriaceae; genus Enterobacter; species Enterobacter chinensis. The sequence goes on from NZ_SOMG01000011.1 coordinate 10,223, forward strand.
GATCCCGGTACGCTTATATTCTTCGGCTGCGGCGAACAGTTTTTTCTCGCGCCCGTCCATCACTTCATTGGCGCGGGTATAGTCCGGGTTCTGATGCTCCACAATCTGGTTTGGCATCAGGTAGTACTGCAGATACGGGTTCGGCAGATACTCCGGAAAGTTATCCATGATCGGCTTAATGTTGCGCCAGGTTTTTACCCACGACGGATCCGAGTGCTGCGGGTCGGTTTTGGCCGCATCTTCCGTCAGCAGGCCAAACTTCGCGATATGTTTGCGCAGCTCCGGCAGCTTGTCCTCGCCGTCCACCAGCACGCGGGTAAACCAGCCGAAGTGGTTCAGACCGAAGTAGTCGACCTCCAGCTTGTGGCGATCGACACCCAGAATCGCCCCCATGTTACGCATCGCAGCCACCGGCATATCGCAAATGTTCAGCACGCGCGCGTTCGGGCGCAGGCGCCGCACGCCTTCTGCAACGATCGCCGCCGGGTTGGAGTAGTTCACGATCCAGGCTTTTTCATGCGCGTAGCGATCCACCAGATCGATAAGCTCCACCATCGGCAGGATCGTGCGTAGGCCATACGCCAGGCCGCCTGGCCCACAGGTTTCTTGCCCAACCACGCCATGACGTAGCGGGATCTTCTCGTCCTGCTCGCGCATCCTGTACTGGCCGACGCGCATCTGGGCGAAGACGAAATGCGCGCCGCTGAAGGCCACTTCCGGATCGCTGGTGACGATGAATTTGATGCTCTGACTGTGGTCGCGAATGACCTTCTCGACGACGGGCGCAATGGTGTTCTGACGCGCCTCGTCGATGTCATAAAGACGGATTTCGGCCAGCGGGAAATCCTGCAGACGCACCATCAGGCTTTTGACAATACCCGGCGTGTAGGTGCTACCACCGCCGGCGATCGACAGAATGAATGGGGGTGTAAACATCTTTAGCTCCTTTCAGAGAAACGTCTCAACGGCTTCTCGCATTTTTTTGACGTGCAGCCCGTAGACCACCTGAACGTTGTTACCTTGTTTGATAATCCCTTTCGCGCCGGTCGCCTTCAGGCGCGGTTCGTCGATGAGGTTGACGTCCTTCACCGTGACGCGTAAGCGGGTGTAGCAGTTATCCACCACTTCAATGTTTTCCCGGCCGCCCAGCCCCGCCACGATGGATTCGCCCAGCCCGTCGTTATTGCCCTTCGCCTGGTACTCCTGCTTGCTGTAGAGGCGCGTCTCCCGATCGTCATCCTCACGGCCCGGCGTCTTCATGTTGAAGCGCAGGATCAGGAAGCGGAACACCGCGAAGTAGAGAGCGAACATGATCAGTCCGACCAGGATGTACATCGGCCAGTTGGATTTTTCCGTACCGAGCGGGAGGTTGTAGAGGATGAAATCAATGACCCCGTTAGCACCGATGGCGTGAACGCCCAGCAGCGAGAACAGCATCATGCCGATGCCGGTCAGCACCGCATGCACCACGAACAGCAGCGGGGCGACAAACAGGAAGGAGAACTCAATGGGTTCAGTGACGCCGACCAGCAGAGTGGTGAGCGCTGCCGGGATCAGAATCGCCTTTGCCGCCGCTTTGCGCTCCGGCTTTGCCGTCATATACATCGCCAGCGCCGCCGCAGGCAGGCCAAACATTTTGCTGATGCCGCGGGCATCCCACACCACCGTGCTGCTGAGCTGCTTCACCTCCGGGCAGGCCATCTCGGCGAAGTAAATATTGCGCGCGCCCTGATAAACCGTGCCGCAGACCTCCTGCGTGCCGCCCAGCTCGGTATACAGAAACGGGGTATAGACCAGGTGATGCAGGCCGGTAGGCACCAGAATGCGTTCCAGGAAACCGTAGATTGCCACACCAAACGGCCCGGAGCCTTTGATAGCCAGCGCCAGGGCGCTGATGCCGTGCTGGGCAAAGGGCCACAGCTCACTCATCACCACGCCGAGCAGCATGGAGACGGGGAGCATCACAATGGCGACAAAACAGTGGCCGGAGTAAATTGCCATCGCGCCGTTAAACTGCACGCCGGAATATTTGTTGTACAGATAGCCGGAAAGCGCCCCGGTCAGGATCCCTGCAAACACACCCATCTCCAGCACCTGCACGCCCAGAACCATCGTCTGCCCGGCCGCTTTCATCTGGGCCGCTGGCGCCAGTGCACCCTGGAGCTGTAGCGTGACGTTCATGGCGTTAATGAACACGACAAAGGTCACCAGGCCAATCAGCGCGGCATAGCCTTTATCGCGCGTCGCCAGACCAATCGGGATGCCGACGGCAAACACCAGCGCCAGGTTGACCAGCACCGACACGGCAGATTTCGCGATAAGCTGACCAAGGTGCTGAATCAGTGGATGGCCAAGAAACGGCAGGTATTCAGCGAGGTTACCGTTACCCAGTACGTTACCAAAGGCGATAAACAGACCGACGATCGGTAAGATCAGCACCGGTCCGTACAATGATTTTCCGAAATTTTGTAGGGCGTTCACGGCTCGTTTCATGGCTTTCTCTCTTATTGAACCGCGCACTCGGGGTGCGTCATGGTTATAAAACTAGCAGCCTTCAGGCACGCTTATCCATCTATCTTATTGTTTTAAAAACAAATGACCTGAAAGGTAACATGTAACGTTTGGGGTTGTGATCGGTGTAGCATTGCCGAGTGGCAGAAGGTGAGCGTTCTGCGAGGCGCATTCAGGATTCTAAAATTGGACTTTTTGAATTAATGAAACTTGCGGATAATACTTATCCGGACGACGACCAACAGGCCCCATAGGCCAGGGACAAAGGATGAAACCGTTTCGCTTAGCCGCGATCTCTCTCGCGCTGCTTACTACGTTTACGCTTGTCGGCTGTGATAACAGCGACGATAACACTCAGTCTGCGGCTCCCACCGCCTCCACCCCATCGACACCAAAAGCCGCGGAAAAGCCCGACGCTGAAAAGCTGGCAAAACTGGCGGCACAGAGTCAGGGCAAAGCGTTAACCCTGCTGGATGTCTCTGAAGTGCAGCTGGACGGCGCTTCAACGCTGGTGCTGACATTCTCTGTTCCGCTGAATCCCGATCAGGATTTCGCGAAAACCGTGCATGTCGTGGACAAGAAAAGCGGCAAGGTTGATGGGGCGTGGGAACTTGCGCCTAACCTGAAAGAGCTTCGCCTGCGCCATCTGGAGCCCAACCGCAACCTGGTCGTCACCGTTGAACGTGACCTGCAGGCGCTGAACAAGGCGACGTTCGGCATTGATTATGAAAAAGCCCTGACCACCCGGGACGTTGAACCCACTGTTGGTTTTGCCAGCCGCGGCTCGCTGCTGCCGGGCAAAGTGCTGGAAGGTCTGCCGGTGATGGCGCTTAACGTCAACAACGTGGACGTGAATTTCTACCGCGTGAAACCTGAATCGTTGGCCTCTTTTGTCAGCCAGTGGGAATACCGTAACTCGCTGACCAACTGGGAATCTGACAACCTGCTGAAGATGGCGGAGCTGGTTTACACCGGTCGTTTCGATCTTAATCCGGCGCGCAACACGCGTGAAAAATTGCTGCTGCCTCTGAAGGATATTAAGCCGCTCCAGCAGTCTGGCGTCTATATCGCGGTCATGAACCAGGCGGGGCACTACAACTACAGTAACGCCGCGACGCTGTTTACCTTAAGCGATATTGGCCTGTCCGCTCACCGTTATCACAACCGCCTGGACATTTTTACCCAGAGCCTGGAGAACGGCGCGGCGCAGTCCGGCGTGACCGTTACCCTGTTGAACGATAAAGGGCAGACGCTTGCCGAAGCGAACAGCGACGGCGATGGCCATGCAAAGCTTGAGACCGACAAAGAAGCCGCGCTGATCCTGGCCAGTAAAGACGGCCAGACCACGCTGCTCGACCTCAAGCTGCCTGCCCTCGACCTGGCGGAGTTTGATATCGCAGGTAGCCCTGGCTACAGCAAGCAATTCTTTATGTTTGGCCCACGCGATCTCTACCGCCCGGGTGAAACGGTGATCCTTAACGGTCTGCTGCGCGACAGCGACGGCAAGCCACTTCCCGACCAGCCCGTGAAGCTTGACGTGCTGCGCCCGGATGGGCAGGTCGCGCGCACGATTGTCGTCAAGCCAGAGAACGGACTCTATCGTTTTAACTATCCGCTGGACAGCGGGGCGCAGACCGGCATGTGGCATATCCGCGCCAACACGGGGGATAACCTGCAGCGCTTGTGGGACTTCCACGTCGAAGATTTTATGCCTGAGCGTATGGCGCTCAACCTGACGGGACAAAAAGCACCGGTTTCACCGCAGGATAACGTCGACTTTAACGTGGTGGGCTATTACCTGTATGGGGCACCGGCCAACGGTAATTCTCTGCAGGGCCAGCTTTTCCTGCGTCCGCTGCGTGACGCGGTAGCTGCGCTGCCGGGATTCCAGTTTGGCGATATCGCCGAGGACAACCTGAGCCGCAGTCTGGATGAAGTTCAGCTCACGCTCGATGAACAGGGCCGTGGGCAGGTTTCCACCGAAAGCCAGTGGAAAGAGGTGCACTCTCCTCTGCAACTGATCCTGCAGGCCAGCCTGCTGGAGTCGGGCGGTCGTCCGGTGACGCGCCGTGCTGAGCAGGCCATCTGGCCGGCGGCGGAGCTGCCGGGTATCCGCCCTCAGTTTGCCAGTAAAGCCGTTTACGATTACCGCACCGACACCACTGTTAACCAGCCGATTGTCGACGAGAACGGCAACGCCAGCTTCGACATCGTCTATGCCGATGCCAGCGGGGCGAAAAAAGCCGTTTCCGGGTTACAGGTTCGTCTGATCCGCGAGCGTCGGGACTATTACTGGAACTGGTCCGAAAGCGAAGGCTGGCAGTCGCAGTTTGATCAAAAAGATCTGATTGAAGGCGAGCAGGAGCTGGCCCTTAAGGCCGATGAAACCGGCAAAGTGACTTTCCCGGTTGAGTGGGGCTCTTATCGTCTGGAGGTTAAAGCGCCGGATGAGATGGTCAGCAGCGTACGCTTCTGGGCGGGTTACAGCTGGCAGGATAATAGCGACGGCACCGGGGCTGCGCGTCCTGACCGCGTGACGCTGAAACTGGATAAGCCAGCGTATCAGCCAGGCGATACCATCAATCTGCACATTGCAGCACCGGCCGCAGGCAAGGGCTATGCAATGATCGAATCCAGCGAAGGGCCGCTGTGGTGGAAAGAGATCGACGTACCGGCAAACGGGCTTGATCTCGCAATCCCGGTCGACAAGGCCTGGAAACGCCACGATCTCTATCTCAGCACGCTGGTGGTTCGTCCTGGGGACAAATCCAAATCCGCCACGCCGAAACGCGCGGTCGGCCTGCTGCATCTGCCGATGGGCGACGAAAATCGCCGCCTGAATATTGCGCTGGATAACCCGCAGAAAATGCGTCCAAACCAGACGCTCTCTGTGAAGGTGAAAGCCAGCGTGAAAGAGGGCGCTGTGCCGCAGAAAGTGAATGTCCTGGTCTCGGCGGTGGACAGCGGTGTGCTGAACATTACCGATTACGTTACGCCAGATCCGTGGCAGGCTTTCTTTGGTCAGAAGCGGTACGGCGCGGATATCTACGATATCTATGGCCAGGTTATTGAAGGCCAGGGCCGCATGGCCGCGCTGCGCTTTGGTGGCGATGGGGATGAGCTGAAGCGCGGCGGTAAACCGCCGGTGAACCACGTCACCATTATCGCCCAGCAGGCGCAGCCAGTTACGCTTGATGCCAACGGGGAAGGTACCGTTACGCTGCCGATTGGCGATTTCAACGGTGAGCTGCGCCTGATGGCGCAAGCCTGGACGGAAGACGATTTCGGCAGCAGCGAAAGCAAGGTTGTGGTAGCCGCACCGGTCATTACCGAGCTGAATACCCCGCGCTTCCTGGCAAGCGGGGATACCTCGCGGCTGACGCTGGATCTCACCAACCTGACTGACAAGCCGCAAACGCTAAACGTCGCCCTGACCGCAACCGGCAAACTGTCGCTGGAAGGCGCACAGCCGCAGCCGGTGCAACTGCCGCCGGGCGCACGGACCACTCTGTTTATTCCGGTGCGTGCGCTGGACGGCTATGGTGACGGTGAAGTGACCGCGCAGGTGACCGGCCTGCAGCTACCCGGTGAGACTTTCGCACCGCAGCAGAAGAGCTGGAAAATCGGCGTGCGTCCGGCGTTCCCTGCACAGACGGTGAATACCGGTGCCATGCTGAACCCAGGTGAATCCTGGACTGCTCCAGGGCAGCATATCGACGGTTTCTCTCCTGCCACCCTGCAGGGGCAACTGTTGCTGAGCGGCAAACCGCCGCTCAACCTGGCGCGCTATATTCGTGAACTGCAGGCGTATCCCTATGGCTGCCTGGAACAAACCACCAGCGGTCTGTTCCCGTCGCTCTACACCAACGCGGCGCAGCTCACCGCGCTTGGCATCAAGGGAGACACCGATGACAAGCGCCGTGCGGCCATTGATATTGGCATCTCCCGTCTGCTGCAGATGCAGCGTGAAGACGGTGGGTTTGCGCTGTGGGATAAAAACGATCCGGAAGAGTACTGGCTGACGGCCTACGTGACCGACTTCCTGGTGCGCGCGGGCGAGCAGGGTTACAGCGTACCTGCCGATGCAGTGAATAACGCCAATAGCCGCCTGCTGCGCTACCTGCAGGATCCGGGCATGATGTCCATTCGCTACAGCGACGATACGCAGGCCAGCAAGTTCGCCGTGCAGGCCTATGCCGCGCTGGTACTGGCTCGTCAGCAAAAAGCACCGCTGGGTGCGCTGCGTGAAATCTGGGAGCGTCACGGGCAGGCGGCTTCCGGGCTGCCGCTCATGCAGCTGGGTATGGCGCTTAAACTGATGGGCGATGCCCCGCGAAGCCAGCAGGCGCTGGATCTGGCACTCAAAACGCCGCGTAACGACAGCAAAACCTGGATGGCCGATTACGGCAGCCAGCTTCGCGATAACGCGCTGATGCTCTCTCTTCTGGAAGAGTACAAGCTGCTGCCGGACGCGCAAAATACGCTGCTGAATGTGCTGTCCGAACAGGCCTTCAGCCAGCGCTGGCTGTCCACCCAGGAGAGTAACGCGCTGTTCCTGGCCGGACGTTCGCTGCAAACCTTGTCAGGTACGTGGCAGGCGAAAACCTCTCTGTCTGAGACCGCTTCAGGCGGCGATAAGTCACTGGTACAAAACGTGAACGGTGACCAGCTTGGCGCGCTGCAGGTAACTAATACCGGGACGACACCGCTGTGGGTCCGTCTGGACAGCACCGGTTATCCAGAAAATGCGCCTCAGCCGAGCTCGAACGTGCTGCAGGTTGAACGTCATATTCTGGCAACCGACGGCAGCACGAAATCGCTCTCTTCGCTGAAGAGCGGTGAACTGGTGCTGGTGTGGCTGGAAGTGAAAGCCAGCCAGAATGTGCCGGATGCGCTGGTGGTGGATCTCCTCCCTGCGGGTCTGGAGCTGGAAAACCAGAACCTGGCGAGCAGCAGCGCCAGCCTGCAGGACAGCGGCAGCGAAGTGCAGAACCTGCTCAGCCAGATGCAGCAGGCGGACATTCAGCATATGGAATTCCGCGACGACCGCTTTGTGGCCGCTGTACCGGTAAATGAAGGTCAGCCGGTCACGCTGGTTTATCTGGCGCGCGCCGTGACGCCGGGAACTTACCAGGTACCGGTTCCGATGGTGGAGTCTATGTACGTTCCGCAGTGGCGGGCAACGGGGGCGGCCAGCGGCCCGCTGATTGTTGTTCCATAACATGCGAATGGCACGTCTGACACGCTCCCGCTGGCTATGGCTGGCGGGAGCGCTTCTCATTTTATGGGGGCTGATCCTGGCCGCTGACCGCCTGTGGCCATTGCCTCTGAAAGAGGTTAACCCCGCGCGGGTGGTGGTGGATGAGAAGGGCACGCCGCTCTGGCGTTTTGCCGACAATGACGGGATCTGGCGTTATCCGGTTACGATTGAAGAGGTCTCTCCCCGTTATCTTGAGGCGCTGATCCAGTATGAAGATCGCTGGTTCTGGGATCATCCCGGCGTAAACCCGCTCTCTGTCCTGCGCGCCGCCTGGCAGGATCTCAGTTCCGGGAAGGTCGTCTCTGGCGGCAGTACGCTTACCATGCAGGTGGCGCGCCTGCTGGACCCGCATCCGCGCACCTTTGGTGGCAAAATTCGTCAGCTCTGGCGGGCGATGCAGCTGGAGTGGCATCTTTCTAAACGCGAGATCCTGACGCTCTATCTCAACCGTGCCCCCTTTGGCGGCACGCTGCAGGGCGTCGGAGCTGCAAGCTGGACCTATCTCGGCAAACCGCCGTCGCAGCTCAGCTATTCCGAAGCGGCGCTGCTGGCGGTACTCCCACAGGCACCCAGCCGCTTACGTCCGGACCGCTGGCCTGAACGGGCCGAAGCGGCGCGCAATAAAGTGCTCGATCGTATGGCGACGCAAGGGGTCTGGTCTGCAAAGCAGGTCAACGAATCCCGCGAAGAATCGGTATGGCTGGCGCCCCGACAGATGCCGCAACTGGCACCGCTCTTTGCACGCATGATGCTCAGTAAAAGTCGCGACACTAAAATTGTCACCACGCTTGATGCCGGGCTGCAGCGGCAGCTGGAAGAGCTGGCAATGAACTGGAAATCCCGTCTGCCCGCACGCAGCTCGCTGGCGATGATCGTCGTGGATCATACCGATATGAAAGTACGCGGCTGGGTTGGATCGGTGGATATTAACGATGACGCGCGTTTTAGCCATGTCGATATGGTCAATGCGATCCGATCGCCGGGATCGGTGCTGAAACCGTTTATCTACGGCATGGCTCTCGACGATGGCCTGATCCATCCCGCCTCGTTGCTGCAGGATGTTCCAAGAAAAACCGGTGATTATCGGCCGGGGAATTTTGACAGCGGGTTCCATGGACCGGTCAGCATGAGTGAAGCGCTGGTACGCTCCCTCAACCTGCCAGCCGTCCAGGTGCTGGAGGCCTACGGACCAAAACGTTTTGCCGGGATGCTCAGTAACGCGGGGTTGCCGCTGATCCTGCCCGCGGGGGCGCAGCCGAATCTCTCCCTGATCCTCGGCGGTGCAGGCGCGCGGCTGGCAGATATCGCCGCAGCCTACAGTGCCTTTGCCCGACACGGTAAGGCAGGGAGGTTGCGGCTACAGCCTGGCGATCCGCTGAGTGAACGACCGTTACTGTCACAAGGCTCGGCGTGGATTATTCGCCGAATTCTGGCGAATGAGGCGCAGCCGCTACCGGATAACGCGCTGCCGCAGGTTGCGCCGCTGGCGTGGAAAACAGGCACCAGCTACGGTTACCGTGATGCCTGGGCCATCGGTCTGAATGCCCGCTACGTGATAGGCATCTGGACCGGAAGACCGGACGGCACTCCCGTTGCGGGGCAGTTTGGTTTTGCCAGTGCGGTTCCGCTATTAAACCAGGTCAATAACCTGCTTCAGTCACGCTCAACGATAGACGAAGCCCGCCTGCCGCGCGATCCGCGTCCGGCAAGCGTCGGGCGGGGCGTGATCTGCTGGCCTGGCGGCCAGTCGCTGCCGGAAGGCAGTGAAAACTGCCGACGCCGTCTGTCAACCTGGCTGCTTGAAGGGAGTGAACCGCCCACGCTGCTGTTGCCCGAACAGGAAGGCATTCGCGGCATTCGTTTCCCGGTCTGGCTGGATAAAACGGGCAAACGTGTGGCAGCAGATTGCCCCGATGCAACTGAAAAGGTCCTTGATGTCTGGCCGCTGCCGCTGGAGCCGTGGCTGCCTGCCAATGAGCGTCGTGCGGTACGGGTCCCGCCTTCATCATCAAGCTGTCCTCCGCTCTCGCAGGACGCACCTGCGCCACTCATCCTGACCGGCGTGCGCGAAGGGGCCGTCATTAAACGTCTGCCGGGGGAATCCCGCGTTTCGCTGCCGCTTCAGGCGACAGGCAATAGCGGTGAGCGCTGGTGGTTTTTGAACGGAGAGCCTCTGGACGTGAAAGGAAGAGTTTACACATTACAGCTTGATAAATCGGGCGATTATCAGTTACTCGTTATGGATGAGACCGGGCAAGTTGCGACGGTGAATTTTACGTTGCAGTGACCTTAAAACAGCATTCAGATGTGAGCTGTTGCTAAAACTCGTCTTATTTTAAAAAAATGTTACCCGAATCCATAGGCAATGGCGCTATTGCTCATTATAATCCGCGCCACACCATACTCAGGTATGCAAAACAACAGAACATTGACAGAGGTTATCATGGCTATTGAACGTACTTTTTCCATCATCAAACCAAACGCGGTGGCAAAAAACGTTATTGGCAGCATCTTCGCTCGCTTTGAATCAGCAGGGTTCAAAATTGTTGGCACCAAAATGCTGCACCTGACCGTTGAGCAGGCTCGTGGTTTCTACGCTGAGCACGAAGGTCGCCCATTCTTTGACGGCCTGGTTGAGTTCATGACCTCCGGTCCAATCGTTGTATCCGTACTGGAAGGCGAAAACGCAGTACAGCGTCACCGTGACCTGCTGGGTGCTACCAACCCGGATAACGCGCTGGCAGGTACTCTGCGCGCTGACTACGCTGACAGCTTCACCGAGAACGGGACTCACGGTTCTGACTCTGTTGAATCTGCTGCACGCGAAATCGCTTTCTTCTTCGCTGAAGGCGAAGTGTGTCCACGTACCCGTTAATCTAACGGTTTCGTTTACACATTATTTTCGTAAATGCCGCGTCCAGACGTGGCATCCCTGCGCCAGACTTTGTACAATGCAACGCCCCGGACGAGCAGACCGCTTTCCGGGGCGTTTCTATTCAACCCTCCATGGGCCATAACGTGTAACAACGAGGCCGGAAAAAATTATGTCTGAATTAGTGAATACCTCCGAAGTCGCCATTCCTGCGGTTCCCAATAAAAATGGAAAAATCAACCTGCTGGATCTGAATCGTCAGCAGATGCGCGAGTTCTTCAAAGAGATGGGCGAAAAGCCGTTTCGTGCCGATCAGGTCATGAAGTGGATGTACCATTACTGCAGCGACAATTTTGATGACATGACTGACATCAATAAGGTTCTGCGCAATAAGCTCAAAGAAGTGGCTGAAATCCGCGCACCGGAAGTGGTGGAAGAGCAGCGCTCGGCCGATGGCACCATCAAATGGGCGATTGCGGTCGGCGATCAGCGCGTTGAAACCGTCTACATCCCGGAAGAAGACCGTGCCACGCTCTGCGTCTCTTCTCAGGTGGGCTGTGCGCTGGAGTGCAAATTCTGTTCAACTGCGCAGCAAGGCTTTAACCGTAACCTGCGCGTGTCAGAAATTATCGGCCAGGTCTGGCGTGCCGCGAAAATCGTGGGTGCTGCAAAAGTGACCGGTACGCGTCCCATCACCAACGTGGTAATGATGGGAATGGGTGAGCCGCTGCTGAATCTGACCAACGTGGTTCCGGCGATGGAAATCATGCTGGATGACTTCGGTTTTGGTCTGTCCAAGCGTCGCGTGACGCTGTCTACTTCAGGCGTTGTGCCTGCGCTGGACAAGCTCGGCGATATGATTGACGTTGCGCTGGCGATCTCCCTGCACGCGCCAAACGATGAAATTCGTGACGAAATTGTACCGATCAACAAAAAGTACAATATCGAAACCTTCCTCGCTGCCGTGCGTCGCTATCTGGAAAAATCCAACGCTAACCAGGGCCGCGTAACCATCGAATACGTGATGCTTGATCACGTCAACGACGGTACCGAACATGCGCATCAGCTGGCTGAGTTGCTGAAAGATACACCATGCAAAATCAACCTGATTCCATGGAACCCGTTCCCGGGCGCGCCGTATGGCCGTAGCTCGAACAGCCGTATCGATCGCTTCTCCAAGGTGCTGATGGAGTATGGTTTCACCACCATCGTGCGTAAAACCCGTGGTGATGACATTGATGCCGCATGCGGACAGCTGGCAGGTGATGTGATTGACCGTACCAAGCGTACCCTGCGTAAACGCATGCAGGGCGAGACAATCGCGGTTAAAGCTGTTTGATTATTATGCACTCACGGCGCATTATCTGCGCCGTGAAGCATAATCTTACTGAATAACCAGTCACATTCGTGATGACTGATCAATAATTACGGTGCGTTTCATCCGACTTTCGGGCAGTATGTAACGACGTAACAACAGTTTAGCCGTACGGGCAGGGCTGTACTGTCATCTCCGGGCTGACAGTCTTATACTGTCTGTTCAAGGTTAACTGACCAGAAGTTTCGCGGTGCGGGTGGCATTGTGACTCACCGGCGCCTGAACCCTTATTTTTCACGTACCAGTAGTTGTAGCGAATGAATACTGAAGCCACTCACGACCAAAATGAAGCACTCTCCACTGGCGTTCGTCTTCGCAACGCCCGTGAACAACTCGGACTCAGCCAGCAAGCCGTTGCGGAACGCTTGTGCCTGAAGGTTTCCACGGTTCGCGATATTGAAGAAGATAAGGCACCCGCCGATCTGGCTTCAACTTTCCTGCGCGGTTATATCCGCTCTTACGCAAAACTGGTGCACATCCCCGAAAACGAATTACTGCCAATGATGGAGAAGCAGGCCCCGGTCCGTGCAGCAAAAGTTGCGCCGATGCAGACCTTCTCCCTGGGAAAACGTCGTAAAAAACGTGATGGCTGGCTGATGAGCTTTACCTGGCTGGTGCTGTTTGTGGTGATCGGTCTGACCGGTGCATGGTGGTGGCAAAACCACAAGGCGCAGCAGGAAGAGATCACCACCATGGCCGATCAATCCTCCGCCGAACTTAACCAGGCCGGAAGCGATAACGCCCAGAGCGTGCCGTTGAATACCGACGGCGCGGCCACCTCCAGCGAGCCGCAGACTGCAGCGACAGGGGCTCCGACGACCAGCCCTACGCAGGCTCCGGCAGCAACGGCTAACACTGCTGCGCCGCAGGCTCAGGATCAAAACGCAGTGGTTTCTCCCTCTCAGGCAAATGTGGATACTGCGGCGAACGCGCCTGCGGCCACGCAGCCTGCAGACAATACTGCAGCGTCTCTGCCAACCAGCCCGGCGGGTACTGCCACAGCAGCCGATCCAAACGCACTGGTGATGAACTTCAGCGCCGATTGCTGGCTGGAAGTGACTGACGCAACAGGTAAAAAACTGTTCAGCGGTCTGCAGCGTAAAGATGGCACGTTAAACCTCACCGGCCAGGCTCCTTATAAACTTAAAATCGGCGCTCCGGCAGCGGTACAGATCCAGTATCAAGGAAAACCTGTCGACCTGAGCCGCTTTATCAGAACTAACCAGGTTGCACGTCTTACCGTTAATGCCGAACAATCAGCAGCACAGTAACAGACGGGCAACGCGGGAGATTTTTCATGCATAACCAGGCTCCGATTCAACGTAGAAAATCGAAACGGATTTACGTTGGGAATGTGCCAGTCGGCGATGGGGCACCTATCGCCGTTCAGTCGATGACCAACACGCGCACCACGGATGTGGAAGCGACGGTCAATCAAATCAAAGCATTAGAGCGAGTAGGCGCGGACATCGTTCGCGTTTCCGTCCCGACCATGGACGCCGCTGAGGCGTTCAAGCTGATCAAACAGCAGGTCAGCGTTCCCCTGGTCGCGGATATCCACTTCGACTACCGCATCGCACTGAAAGTGGCTGAATACGGCGTCGACTGCCTGCGCATTAACCCGGGTAACATCGGTAACGAAGAGCGTATCCGCATGGTAGTGGACTGCGCCCGCGATAAAAATATTCCTATCCGCATCGGCGTCAACGCCGGTTCCCTGGAAAAAGATCTGCAGGAAAAATACGGTGAACCTACGCCGCAGGCGCTGCTTGAATCCGCGATGCGCCACGTTGATCATCTCGATCGTCTCAACTTCGATCAGTTCAAAGTCAGCGTAAAAGCGTCCGACGTTTTCCTTGCGGTGGAATCTTACCGCCTGCTGGCAAAACAGATCGACCAACCTCTGCACCTCGGCATCACCGAAGCGGGCGGCCTGCGCAGCGGTTCCGTAAAATCTGCGATCGGTCTGGGGCTGCTGCTCTCTGAAGGGATCGGTGACACCCTGCGCGTCTCGCTGGCGGCCGATCCGGTTGAAGAGATCAAAGTCGGTTTCGATATCCTGAAATCACTGCGTATTCGTGCGCGTGGGATCAACTTCATTGCCTGCCCAACCTGTTCACGTCAGGAGTTCGATGTGATCGGTACGGTGAATGCCCTGGAGCAACGTCTGGAAGACATTATCACCCCGATGGACGTCTCCATCATCGGTTGTGTGGTGAATGGCCCGGGTGAAGCGCTGGTGTCAACCCTGGGTGTCACCGGCGGTAACAAGAAAAGTGGTCTCTATGAAGATGGCGTTCGTAAAGATCGTCTGGATAATAGCGACATGATCGACCAGCTTGAAGCCCGCATCCGTGCCAAAGCCGCCATGATGGACGAGACACAGCGTATCAGCGTTCAGCAGGTTGAAAAATAACGTGATGGGAAGCCGCGAGCTTCCCATGTATGATTGAACCCATTCTTTGGGTTTTTTTTGTATATAGAAAGAGAATAAACGTGGCAAAAAACATTCAAGCCATCCGCGGCATGAACGATTATCTGCCTGGCGAAACCGCCATCTGGCAGCGCATTGAAGGCACACTGAAGCAGGTGCTCGGCAGCTACGGTTACAGCGAAATCCGTTTGCCGATTGTAGAGCAGACCCCGTTATTCAAACGCGCGATCGGTGAAGTCACCGACGTGGTTGAAAAAGAGATGTACACCTTTGAGGACCGCAACGGCGACAGCCTGACCCTGCGTCCGGAAGGTACGGCGGGCTGCGTACGCGCCGGCATCGAACATGGTCTTCTGTACAATCAGGAGCAGCGCCTGTGGTATATCGGCCCGATGTTCCGCCACGAACGTCCTCAGAAAGGTCGTTATCGCCAGTTCAATCAGCTGGGTGTGGAAGTCTTTGGGCTGCAGGGGCCGGACATCGACGCTGAACTCATTATGCTGACGGCCCGCTGGTGGCGCGCGCTCGGTATCGCCGATCACGTTTCCCTCGAGCTGAACTCTATCGGTTCTCTGGAAGCACGCGCTAACTACCGCGATGCGCTGGTGGCGTTCCTGGAACAGCATAAAGAGAAGCTGGACGAAGACTGCAAACGTCGCATGTACAGTAACCCGCTGCGTGTTCTGGATTCCAAAAATCCAGATGTTCAGGCTCTGTTGAACGATGCGCCTGCGCTGGGTGACTACCTGGACGAAGAATCTCGCGAACACTTCGCGGGTCTCTGCAAACTGCTTGAAGCGGCTGGCATCGCTTACACCGTGAACCAGCGTCTGGTGCGCGGTCTGGATTACTACAACCGTACCGTGTTTGAGTGGGTGACTACCAGCCTCGGTTCTCAGGGCACCGTGTGTGCGGGCGGCCGTTATGACGGTCTGGTTGAGCAGCTTGGCGGCCGTGCAGCACCTGCTGTTGGCTTCGCGATGGGTCTTGAGCGACTTGTTTTGCTGGTTCAGGCAGTTAATCCGGAATTTAAAGCAGATTCCGTTGTCGATATATACCTGGTGGCCTCAGGCGCGGAAACGCAGTCTGCGGCGATGCTGCTTGCCGAACGCGTGCGCGATGCGCTGCCGGAGGTGAAGCTGATGACCAACCATGGCGGCGGCAACTTCAAAAAACAGTTTGCTCGTGCCGATAAGTGGGGCGCAAGTATTGCACTGGTGCTGGGTGAGTCCGAAGTGGCTAACGGCGAAGTGGTGGTCAAGGACCTGCGCTCTGGTGAGCAGACAACGGTAACGCAGGACGGCGTTGCGGCGCGCTTGCGCACTCTATTGGGCTAAGGAGAAGGACTGCGTGGAAATTTACGAGAACGAACACGATCAGGTCGACGCGATTAAGCGCTTCTTTGTCGAAAACGGCAAAGCGCTGGTTGTTGGGGTTATTTTAGGTATTGGTGCGCTGTTGGGCTGGCGTTACTGGAACAGTCATCAGGCGGATTCCGCGCGCGGCGCGTCCCTGTCCTATGAAAATACCATTAGCGCAATTCATGCCGATCAGCCACAAACGCTGACTGCGGCAGAAAAATTTGCGGCTGACAACAAAAACACCTACGGTGCACTGGCTGCGCTGGAAGTGGCTCAACAGTACGTTGATAAAAACGAACTGGATAAAGCCGTAGCCCTGCTGTCTCAAGGCCTTGCTGCGGCCAGCGATGAAAACCTTAAAGCGGTGATCAATCTGCGCCTGGCTCGTATTCAGGTTCAGCAGAAAAAAGCTGACGATGCGCTGAAAACGCTCGATACCATCAAAGGCGAAGGTTTTGCTGCCATCGTTGCCGATTTGCGCGGTGAAGCACTGCTGAGCAAAGGTGACAAAGCGGGCGCGCGTAAAGCGTGGCAAGCTGGCGTAGAGAGCAAAGCGTCACCTGCGCTGAGCGAAATGATGCAGATGAAAATAAATAATTTGTCCGTCTGAGAGGGACCCGATGCAATTGCGTAAATTACTTCTGCCAGGACTGCTTTCTGTTACGTTATTGAGTGGTTGTTCACTGTTCAGTGGCGAAGAAGACGTTGTAAAAATGTCCCCACTGCCGACGGTTGAAAACCAGTTTACTCCCTCCACCGCATGGAGCACCTCCGTGGGCGATGGGATTGGTGATTTCTATTCCAACCTTCATCCGGCCTTTGCCGACAGCGTAATCTATGCGGCTGACCGCAAAGGTACCGTGAAAGCGGTGAACGCCGATGACGGAAAAGAAGTGTGGTCTGTTAACCTGGCGGAAAAAGACGGCTGGTTCTCCCGTAAACCTGCACTGCTTTCTGGCGGCCTGACCGTTGCCGGCGGCCACGTTTACGTGGGTAGCGAAAAAGCACAGGTTTATGCGCTGAACAGCAGCGACGGTTCCATTGCCTGGCAAACGACCGTGGCGGGTGAATCCCTGTCTCGTCCGGTGGTGAGCGACGGCCTGGTACTGATTCATACCAGCAACGGCCAGCTGCAGGCGCTGAACGAAGCGGACGGTCTGGTGAAATGGACCGTTAACCTGGATATGCCTGCGCTCTCTCTGCGCGGTGAATCCGCGCCGGCTACCGCATTTGGTGCCGCCATTGTGGGCGGTGACAACGGTCGCGTGAGTGCAGTGCTGATGCAGCAGGGCCAGATGATCTGGCAGCAGCGTATCTCCCAGGCCACTGGCTCTACAGAGATTGACCGTCTGAGCGACGTGGACACAACGCCGGTTATCGTTAACGGTGTGGTTTACACGCTGGCTTATAACGGCAACCTGACCGCGCTGGATCTGCGCAGCGGCCAGATCATGTGGAAACGTGAGCTGGGCTCTGTGAATGATTTCATCGTTGAGGGTAACCGCATCTATATGGTTGACCAGAACGACCGTCTACTGGCGCTGAGCACTGAAGGCGGCGTGACGCTGTGGACGCAAAGCGATCTGCTGCACCGTCTGCTGACCTCGCCAGCGCTATACAACGGTAGCCTGGTAGTTGGTGACAGCGAAGGGTATATGCACTGGATCGATCCGGATAACGGCCGCTTTGTTGCACAGCAAAAAGTCGACAGCTCCGGTTTCCTGACCGACCCGGTTGTGGCCGACGGCAAACTGCTGATTCAGGCAAAAGACGGCACGCTGTACGCGATCACGCGTTAATTACCCGGCGGTTGTAGTATACTAAACGGCTCCTGTTCACTCAGGAGCCGTTTTGACATTTTTAAAAACGCCGCAAAAGCGACGTTATTTTGAATTTTATGAGGCTTCAAACATGGTACCTGTGGTCGCGCTTGTCGGGCGCCCTAACGTTGGAAAATCCACTCTTTTTAACCGTTTAACACGCACCCGTGATGCGCTGGTTGCGGATTTCCCGGGGCTGACGCGTGACCGTAAGTACGGTCGTGCAGAGGTAGAAGGACGCGAGTTCATCTGTATTGATACCGGTGGTATTGACGGCACGGAAGATGGCGTGGAAACCCGTATGGCGGAACAGTCGCTGCTGGCGATTGAAGAAGCCGACGTCGTTCTGTTTATGGTTGATGCGCGCGCTGGCCTGATGCCGGCGGACTCCGCTATCGCTAAACACCTGCGTTCGCGTGAAAAACCGACCTTCCTGGTGGCGAACAAAACTGACGGTATCGATGCCGATCAGGCCGTTGCGGACTTCTGGTCTTTAGGCCTGGGCGAAATCTACCCGATTGCGGCATCGCACGGCCGCGGCGTAACCAGCCTGCTGGAAACCGTTCTGCTGCCGTGGGTTGACGAAGTTAACCCGCCAGAAGAAGTAGACGAAGACGCTGAATACTGGGCGCAGTTCGAAGACGGAGAAGAGGGCGAAGAAGAGCCTGAAGACGACTTCAACCCGCAGGATCTGCCGATCAAGCTGGCCATCGTGGGTCGTCCAAACGTAGGTAAGTCTACACTTACTAACCGTATTCTGGGTGAAGAGCGCGTGGTCGTTTACGACATGCCGGGCACCACCCGTGACAGTATCTACATCCCAATGCAGCGTGATGAACGTGAGTATGTCCTCATCGACACCGCCGGGGTACGTAAGCGCGGGAAAATCACCGATGTGGTGGAAAAATTCTCCGTTATCAAAACCCTGCAGGCGATTGAAGATGCCAACGTGGTGCTGCTGGTTATTGATGCGCGTGAAGGCATTTCCGATCAGGACCTCTCTCTGCTCGGCTTTATCCTCAATAGTGGGCGCTCACTGGTTATCGTGGTCAACAAATGGGATGGCCTGAGCAATGAGGTTCGTGAGCAGGTGAAAGAGACCCTCGACTTCCGTCTGGGCTTTATCGACTTTGCTCGCGTGCACTTTATCTCTGCGCTGCACGGCAGCGGTGTCGGCAACCTGTTCGAATCCGTACGTGAAGCATACGACAGCTCCACCCGTCGTCAGAGCACCGCCATGCTGACCCGTATCATGAATATGGCTGCGGAAGACCATCAGCCGCCGCTGGTGCGCGGCCGTCGCGTGAAGCTGAAATATGCCCACGCCGGTGGTTATAACCCGCCAATCGTGGTGATTCACGGCAACCAGGTGAAAGACCTGCCGGATTCCTACAAGCGCTATCTGATGAACTACTTCCGTAAATCGCTGGACGTGATGGGCACGCCTATCCGTATCCAGTTCAAGGAAGGGGAAAACCCGTTCGCCAACAAGCGCAACACCCTGACGCCAAACCAGATGCGTAAGCGTAAGCGCTTGATTAAGCACATTAAGAAAAGCAAATAATCTTTGCCGAACTTACGAAGGCCCGCGTATATCGCGGGCTTTTTTTTGCCCAATCATACCGCTGGTTTTCTCTGTGTGAAGTCAATCACTATTCACTTTTAACCATGTTTAAATCTAAGAAAGTAGACAATCGTCGAATTTTCATCTTAAAGTCCAGGGTGCGGTACTAGACAAAACTAGCGCCTGGTTATCAAATGGTTAACTAACTTTTCGCCGCAAGTAAAAAAATCGGCCAGATACGTAACTGGCTGGCGTACTTGCTGGTGTTTACAAGCACGACGACATACCTTTCGGGAGAATTATGCAATCCTCTGTTAATCAAAAAGAGAGCCGAACGTTCTTCGGCCATCCGTATCCACTCGGTTCACTGTTCTTCACCGAGATGTGGGAGCGTTTCTCGTTTTACGGCATTCGCCCGTTACTGATCCTGTTTATGGCCGCCACCGTCTATGACGGCGGGATGGGCCTGGCGCGTGAAAACGCCTCGGCGATTGTCGGTATCTTTGCTGGTACCATGTACCTGGCCGCGCTGCCGGGTGGCTGGCTGGCCGATAACTGGCTCGGCCAGCAGAGAGCCGTCTGGTACGGTTCAATACTGATTGCGCTCGGTCACCTGTCGATTGCGCTCTCTGCGGTGATGGGGAACAACCTGTTCTTTATCGGCCTGATGTTCATCGTGCTCGGCTCCGGGCTGTTCAAGACCTGTATTTCGGTCATGGTCGGCACCTTGTATAAAAAAGGCGATGCGCGTCGCGACGGCGGTTTCTCGCTGTTCTACATGGGCATCAACATGGGCTCGTTCATCGCTCCGCTGATTTCCGGCTGGCTGATTAAAACCCACGGCTGGCACTGGGGCTTTGGTATTGGCGGTATCGGGATGCTGGTGGCGCTGATTATCTTCCGCGTGTTTGCGGTTCCGGCGATGAAACGCTATGACGGTGAAGTCGGCCTGGACTCCACCTGGAACAGCCCGATCGTGAAACGTAACGGCGTGGGCGTCTGGCTGCTGGCGCTGGCGGCAGGCGTGGCAACGATCGTGACGCTGATAGCGCAGGGCGTGATTGTCATTAACCCGGTCGCGGTAGCCAGCGTGCTGGTCTACGTGATTGCGGCATCCGTTGCCCTCTACTTTATTTATCTGTTTGTTTTTGCGGGCCTGAACCGTAAAGAGCGTGCCAGGCTGCTGGTCTGCTTTATTCTGCTGATCTCGGCGGCGTTCTTCTGGTCCGCGTTTGAGCAGAAGCCCACCTCGTTCAACCTGTTTGCCAACGACTACACTAACCGCACGATCGGTGATTTCGAAATTCCGGCGGTGTGGTTCCAGTCGATCAACGCCCTGTTCATCATCCTGCTGGCACCGGTGTTTAGCTGGGCATGGCCGAAGCTTGCGAGCAAAAACATTCGTCCGAGCAGCATCACCAAGTTTGTTATCGGTATTCTGTGTGCTGCGGCGGGCTTTGGTCTGATGATGCTGGCGGCACAGAACGTGCTGAGCAACGGTGGTGCGGGCGTGTCGCCGTTCTGGCTGGTGGGCAGCATTCTGATGCTGACGCTGGGGGAGCTGTGCCTGAGCCCGATTGGTCTGGCGACCATGACGCTGCTGGCGCCGGAGAGAATGCGCGGTCAGATGATGGGGCTGTGGTTCTGTGCGAGTGCGCTGGGTAACCTGGCGGCGGGCCTGATTGGCGGCCACGTGAAGGCCGACCAGCTGGATATGCTGCCGGATCTCTTTGCGCGCTGCTCCATCGCGCTGCTGATTTGTGCCGCGGTACTGATCGTCCTCATTGTTCCGGTGCGCCGCATGCTGGAAAATGCGCAAACTAAGCCGGCTGCTAACGCCTCATAACACCTCAGCGTGCCGGGGCAGGTGTTATGCCCCGGCACTGTATTTCCTGAGGTGAAACTATGCAGTTAGGATTTGTAGGTCTGGGTGCGGTAGTGGAAACCGCGTATCTGCCCGCGTTGCGTAACCTTTTTGGTCACCCGGTTCGCTGTTTCGGGTTTGATGTTCTTCCCACAAAGCATCCTGAAGGCGTCACGCGCTGCGCGTCGCTTGCGGAGCTTCTTGCCGCACCGCTTGATACCCTGTTTATCACCACCGCTTCGCTGCACCACCTTGAGGTGCTGGAGCAGGCCATTGCCTCGCCCGTGCCACGCATTGTGGTTGAAAAACCGATTGTCGCCACGCTTTCTCAAATCGAAAAGCTCAACGCGCTGCTGGCCATGCCCGGTGTTGCACCCCGCGTGCTGGCGCTCGACCACTGGATGGCACGCATCGAAACGGTGAAGCGGTCGCTGGTTGGCAGCGTCTCTGACATCGTCAAAATCGACGGCTTTTTGCAGGAGCCGAGTGGATATAACGCCGCAGGAGAACCCATCGCGCTTAACTTTGCCACCGGCGAGCCGGATACCCGAACGCTTCGCCACCCTGATGGCGTAATTCTGGATATCGGTACGCACGTCCTGGCGATGCTGCGTGAAACGGTGCGTTATCTGGGCGGGAGTGATGATATGACCCTGCAGGTCGTCACGGCAAAAGACCGCCTGGGCCGCGCTATCGCAAAAGGCGACCTGAACACGGCGGAAGGAGAGGCGCATCTTCAGGGACGTATCAGCGGCGTGCCGGTGGATATCTGGCTTAATAAATACGCAGGACCGGCTGGCGGGCAAAAGGGCTTACGCCTCTGCCTGCGCGACGGGCGCATCATCAGCCACGACCGGCGCGGCGCTGAAGATGTGCTGGAGCTGAACGATGGCGACACGCGTCAATGCTGGACAATTCCCGGCACGATCTACGAGCACTGCCTTGCAGAGCAGATTCTGGGCGTCAGAAGCCTTTTTGAACGGGATCCGCAAGAGGTGAGCCGCACGACGCGCCGCAGAATAGCGGAAGTAGAACTGCTGCTGGCGTTACAGCAACAGCTGCGTGGCCCGCACTGAACGCGACGTGGTAAAATTAGCGCAGACCTCAACGCCTTGAAGGAGTCACCATGACGATTACCTGCCCGGATTGCCAGGCACCGCTCGAGCCTCAGAATGGGGTAGCGCACTGCGAAGGCTGTAATAAGGATATTGCGCTCGAAGCCCGCTGTCCGGAGTGTCATCAGCCACTCCAGGTATTAAAAGCCTGCGGGGCGGTGGACTATTTCTGCCAGAACGGCCACGGTCTTATCTCTAAAAAACGCGTGGAGTTTGTTCGGGCCGAAGGTTAATCACACACGCAGCCTTCGCCTTTTTTCCACAGCTCGACCAGCGACTCGGGCGCTTCCTGCTCCGGTACCAGCACGATGATATCGGTATAGTGCGCCTGATTTTGCCCGGTCCAGATAATCTGGATGCGGAAATAGCGCTGGTCACCGCTGCCGGGGGACGAGGCCTGTCCCGGCGGCTGGCCGCGCGGAAAGGCCTGTTCAAGGATGCTTACCAGCCGCTGGCGCTGGGCCTCATTGAGCGAGGACAGCGCGATGGTGCGCTGGCCGCTCAGCTTAGGAATAAAAGCGACGCCGCCTTCACGGGCCAGCTCAACCACGGCGTCATCCGTCAGTTCCGGAACCTGCATTTACAGCACTCCCACCTGTTCCCAGGCTTGTTTTATGGCCGCCCCAACGTCGCTGCCGGAGCGTTTCTCTCCGTGCGCTATCGTCAGTTTTGCAAAGGCCTCAAAATCCGCATCCTGCGCCAGATTGCGATCGCAAACCGTGTCGTACCAGGCATAACCCGCTTTTTCCCAGGCGTAGCCGCCGATCGCTGTCGCCGCCAGATAAAATGCCCGGTTGGGGATGCCGGAGTTCAGGTGCACGCCGCCGTTATCCTCGCGCGTTTTAATGAAATCTTTCATGTGCGCGGGCTGCGGGTCTTTGCCGAGCAGCGGATCGTCATAGGCGATGCCAGGTTCAGACATTGAGCGCAGCCCTTTGCCGTTGATCCCTTTCGCCAGCAGCCCTTCACCAATCAGCCAGTCAGCTTTATCGGCGGTTTGCTTCAGATGATACTGTTTGACCAGCGAACCAAATACGTCCGACAGCGACTCGTTCAGCGCGCCCGACTGTTCAAAATAGATAAGCCCGGCTTCGGTCTCGGTGACGCCGTGGCTCAGCTCGTGCCCCACGACGTCAATGGCGATGGTAAAGCGGTTAAAGATTTCCCCGTCACCGTCGCCAAAGACCATCTGCTGGCCGTTCCAGAAGGCGTTCTGATATTCCCGGCCATAATGCACGGTGCCGGTCAGAATCAGGCCCTTATTGTCGAGCGAATCGCGCCGATACGCTTTCCAGAAGAAATCATGGGTGATACCCAAATAATCGTAGGCTTCATCCACCGCCACATCGCCGTTCGACGGCTGGCCTTCATAACGCACCTGCGTACCGGGCAGCTCCTGGGTCTGCTTCGCATCGTAGATATCACGCTCCAGCTGTCCGGCTTTGCTCACGTGCGGCGCGGCGGGTTTGCCGGGCATGTGGGCCATCAGCGTCTGGACATGGGTCAAGGTCTGGCGGGCACAGCGCTGCTGCGGCTCTGAACCGCTTTCGATAATACGACGAAGAATATAAGGGGGAATGACACTGTAAAGATGGGACATGCTGCTCTCCTTAGTTCTGGCAAGGCCGAATAAAAGGGAATAGCAGCAGTATAGTTTCTAACCGACGAAGAATTATCCGGTTTTTCGCTGACGCGGCTTTTTCGCCGGTTTAATTGATTTCACTTCGCTTTCTACCCAGCCGTCGGAAAGACGCGTCGTCAGCACATCACCGGTATTCACCTGTTTGGTTTGCTTCAGCACTTTGCCGTCCGTCGCCGTCGTCACGCTATAGCCGCGCGCCAGCGTGGAGAGGGGGCTGACCGCTTCAAGATGGGTCACCGCATTGCCAAAACGTTCGCGGGTGGTGCTCAGACGCGCGCGGATAGTCTCCGCCAGACGATACTCCAGCTGCTGAATCCGCGTCTGCGCGCGATAAATTTTCGGCTGCGGGTTCTGCTGGTTAAGGCGCTGCGTCACGCGCTGCTGGCGCGAGACCGCGCGCTTTAGCTGACTATCCAGCGCAATTTTCATGCGCTGGCGCAGGCGCTCCAGTACGGTTTGTTGACGCGCCAGACGCAGCTGCGGGTGCTGCTGCTGAAGGCGATGATGAAGCTGGGTAAAGCGGCGGGTACGGTTGGCAAGGAAGTAGTCCATCGCCATCTCAAGACGCTGCTGGCCGTTCTGAATCTGACGCAGCAGCTCCAGCTGGTTGCGGCTCACCACTTCCGCCGCCGCAGACGGCGTAGGCGCGCGTAGATCCGCGACAAAATCCGCGATCGTTACGTCCGTTTCGTGGCCGACGGCGCTCACAACAGGGATTTGGCTTGCAAAGATTGCCCGCGCCACGCGCTCGTCGTTAAAGCTCCACAGGTCTTCCAGCGAGCCGCCTCCGCGCCCAACGATTAATACGTCGCACTCCTGACGCGCGTTCGCCAGTTCAATGGCGCGCGCAATCTGGCCCGGCGCATCGTCGCCCTGAACGGCGGTCGGATAAATGATGACGGGCAGGGAAGGGTCGCGACGCTTGAGCACGTGCAAAATATCGTGCAGGGCCGCACCGGTTTTCGAGGTAATAACCCCAACGCAGTGGGCAGGAGAGGGCAGCGGTTTTTTAAACTGCTGGTCGAACAGTCCTTCGGCTGAGAGCCTGGCTTTTAACTGTTCATACTTTTGCTGCAACAGGCCTTCGCCCGCGGGCTGCATGCTCTCGACGATAATTTGATAATCACCGCGCGGCTCGTACAGGGTGATATTGGCGCGTACCAGAACCTGCTGGCCGTGCTGCGGGCGAAACGTCACGCGGCGGTTGCTGTTGCGGAACATCGCGCAGCGCACCTGGGCGGTATCGTCTTTTAAGGTAAAGTACCAATGGCCGGAGGACGGCTGCGTGAAGTTTGAGATTTCACCGCTGATCCAGACCTGCCCCATTTCCTGCTCAAGCAGCAAACGCACCGTCTGATTCAGGCGGCTGACGGTATAAATTGAGGGGGATTGAGAGGATAACATGTGAGCGGGATCAAATTCTAAATCAGCAAGTTATTCAGTCGATAGTAACCTGCTGAGAGGCAATCGCAAGCATTTTTTCAAAAAAGTGTAGATGCAATCGGTTACGCTCTGTATAATGCCACGGCAATATTTAACCACCCAGGTCAGAGATATTGCCCATGCTACGTATCGCTAAAGAAGCACTGACGTTTGACGACGTCCTCCTCGTTCCCGCTCACTCCACCGTTCTGCCGAATACTGCCGATCTCAGCACGCAGTTGACGAAAACCATTCGCCTGAACATTCCTATGCTCTCCGCGGCAATGGACACCGTGACTGAAGCGCGCCTGGCTATCGCTCTGGCACAGGAAGGTGGCATTGGCTTTATTCACAAAAACATGTCTATCGAACGTCAGGCGGAAGAAGTTCGCCGCGTGAAGAAACATGAATCCGGCATCGTGTCTGACCCACAGACCGTTCTGCCAACCACCACTCTGCACGAAGTGAAAGCCCTGACCGAACGTAACGGCTTCGCCGGTTACCCGGTTGTGACCGAAGAGAACGAACTGGTGGGTATCATCACCGGTCGTGACGTGCGTTTCGTGACTGACCTGAACCAGCCTGTCAGCGTCTACATGACGCCAAAAGAGCGTCTGGTTACCGTTCGCGAAGGCGAAACCCGCGACGTGGTGCTGGCAAAAATGCACGAAAAACGCGTTGAAAAAGCGCTGGTTGTCGACAGCAGCTTCCACCTGCGCGGCATGATCACCGTTAAAGATTTCCAGAAAGCAGAACGTAAACCTAACGCTTGTAAAGACGAGCATGGCCGTCTGCGCGTCGGCGCTGCGGTTGGCGCCGGTGCAGGTAACGAAGAGCGCGTTGATGCGCTGGTTGCTGCGGGCGTTGACGTCCTGCTGATTGACTCCTCGCACGGCCACTCCGAAGGCGTTCTGCAACGTATTCGCGACACCCGTGCCAAATACCCTGACCTGCAGATCATCGGCGGTAACGTGGCAACAGGCGCAGGCGCTCGCGCGCTGGCTGACGCTGGCTGCAGCGCGGTGAAAGTGGGTATCGGTCCTGGCTCTATCTGTACTACCCGTATCGTCACCGGCGTGGGCGTTCCGCAGATCACCGCCGTATCTGACGCCGTTGAAGCGCTGGAAGGTACCGGTATTCCGGTTATCGCTGACGGCGGTATCCGCTTCTCTGGCGACATTGCCAAAGCGATCGCCGCAGGCGCTGCTGCTGTGATGGTAGGCTCCATGCTGGCAGGTACTGAAGAATCCCCGGGTGAGATTGAACTCTTCCAGGGCCGTTCTTACAAATCTTACCGCGGTATGGGCTCCCTGGGCGCGATGTCCAAAGGTTCCTCTGACCGTTACTTCCAGACCGATAACGCCGCAGACAAACTGGTGCCGGAAGGTATCGAAGGTCGCGTTGCGTATAAAGGCCGTCTGAAAGAGATTATTCACCAGCAGATGGGCGGCCTGCGTTCCTGTATGGGTCTGACCGGCTGTGGTACCATCGACCTGCTGCGTACTAAAGCGGAATTCGTACGTATCAGCGGTGCGGGTATCCAGGAAAGCCACGTTCACGACGTGACGATCACCAAAGAGTCCCCGAACTACCGTCTGGGCTCCTGATAAGTTTCCGCGCCCGGCTCCTGCCGGGCGCTCTGTTTTTGTTTCACTTGCCTCGGAATTAGCGTCAATGACGGAAAACATTCATAAACATCGCATTCTCATCCTGGACTTCGGTTCGCAGTACACTCAGCTGGTGGCGCGTCGCGTACGTGAACTGGGCGTTTACTGTGAACTGTGGGCGTGGGATGTCACGGAAGCACAGATTCGCGAATTCAATCCAAGCGGCATCATCCTGTCCGGCGGCCCGGAAAGCACCACCGAAGAGAACAGCCCGCGTGCACCGCAGTATGTGTTCGAAGCTGGCGTGCCGGTATTCGGCGTCTGCTACGGTATGCAGACCATGGCAATGCAGCTGGGCGGCCACGTAGAAGGCTCTAACGAGCGCGAGTTTGGCTATGCGCAGGTAGAAGTTGTAACCGACAGCGCGCTGGTGCGCGGTATCGAAGACTCCCTGACCGCAGAAGGCAAACCGCTGCTGGACGTGTGGATGAGCCACGGCGACAAAGTTACCGCCATCCCATCTGACTTCGTGACCGTTGCCAGCACCGAAAGCTGCCCGTTCGCCATCATGGCAAACGAAGAAAAACGCTTCTACGGCGTGCAGTTCCACCCGGAAGTGACCCACACCCGTCAGGGTATGCGCATGCTGGAGCGCTTCGTGCGTGACATCTGCCAGTGTGAAGCCCTGTGGACCCCGGCAAAAATCATCGACGACGCCGTTGAGCGTATCCGCCAGCAGGTTGGCGATGACAAAGTGATCCTCGGCCTCTCCGGCGGCGTGGACTCCTCCGTGACCGCGATGCTGCTGCACCGCGCCATCGGCAAAAACCTGACCTGCGTCTTCGTGGATAACGGTCTGCTGCGTCTGAACGAAGCCCAGCAGGTCATGGACATGTTTGGCGACCACTTCGGTCTGAACATCATTCACGTGGAAGGCGAGCAGCGCTTCCTGGACGCGCTGAAAGGCGAGAACGATCCGGAAGCGAAACGTAAGATCATCGGTCGCGTGTTCGTTGAAGTGTTCGACGAAGAAGCGCTGAAGCTGGAAGACGTGAAGTGGCTGGCGCAGGGCACCATCTACCCTGACGTGATCGAGTCTGCGGCTTCCGCAACCGGTAAAGCACACGTCATCAAATCTCACCACAACGTGGGCGGCCTGCCGAAAGAGATGAAGATGGGTCTGGTTGAACCGCTGCGCGAGCTGTTCAAAGACGAAGTGCGTAAGATCGGTCTGGAACTGGGTCTGCCGTACGACATGCTCTACCGTCACCCGTTCCCGGGCCCGGGTCTGGGCGTGCGCGTGCTGGGCGAAGTGAAGAAAGAGTACTGCGACCTGCTGCGTCGCGCGGACGCTATCTTCATCGAAGAGCTGCACAAAGCTGACCTGTACAACAAAGTGAGCCAGGCGTTTACCGTGTTCCTGCCGGTTCGCTCTGTAGGTGTGATGGGCGATGGCCGTAAATACGACTGGGTTGTTTCCCTGCGTGCAGTGGAAACCATCGACTTCATGACCGCGCACTGGGCGCACCTGCCGTATGACTTCTTAGGCCGCGTGTCTAACCGCATTATCAATGAAGTGAACGGTATTTCCCGCGTGGTGTATGACATCAGCGGTAAGCCACCGGCTACGATTGAGTGGGAATGATTTCACGTCTGGCAACAGCCTGCACGTAAAAGCAGTAAACTACCTCTAAGCCCGCGTAACTGCGGGCTTTTTTGTTTTAGTATCTGGTTTATGCTGTTGGCCTCTCGTACCACGAATCAGAGAATTGGATATTACCATCCACAATACGCCATGTGATTTTTTCATATTGCATAGAGACGGATTCCATATGATTTAACTTATCATTACCTGATAATTTAACATTGGGCACACCACAATTAACACCCGTTATTTTTACATTTTCCATTAATACGGTGTAATAACACACCTCCTGGCCAGCATCATTGATATGATAAAACCTTACTTCTGCGCTTTTTAATGTTTGTCCTGTTGCAGCTGCTTTGTAGAGATAGGGGCTGGAACTATCAACTTCTTTTTCAAAATTAAAAGATGAATGTTGACGTGTTCCGGTGATTTTTCCATTGGCTGTATCGACGGGAAGATTAACACCATGACCCATACTGATTACTTCGATAGAGCCTTCACGATCCTGAACATCTACAGAACCTTTGATATCTGCACCGCCATCATCTTTAAGCCACAGATAGGGAGGGATAGGCATTTTATTTACTCCTTGTTAATTTAACTAACTTCATTGTTACAAAGTACAAAAAGAGGGAGATAAGAAAATTAAATGTAATTAAAGTATAATCATAACCATAGTAAATATCTTCGGGTGTTGGGTTGTTGCTAAAAAAATAGGAAATTCTAATAGCTGTTTCGTTACTTATTAATGAATGTTCAGTTAAATAACCAACATCTAACCATGACACAATAGCGAATATCCCAATGAATAGAATCATTCTAAGGGAACTAAGGGCAAGTTTTCTGATAACCACCAATAATGACCTCAATTGTTCCATAGGATTCTAAATCAAGACCTTTAATCTTTTCTTTCTTTGTTCTTAATAGTGCACCTCTTAATCTATTGTAATCTGATTGGCTTGGCAAAGTTATACACCCTTCTGAAACCTGACCGGGATGTAGTCTAAATCCGCCTCTGGCTACGCTTTCGTAAAATGTTGAATCATCTACATTCCCATCATCACGAAATAAAGCAAACCATTCAGAATGATCAACATGATAACTAAAAATGCTTTTATATGTATCGACTCCCCAAGCTCTAAACCTGTTAGCCATACTCCCCTTGGGCCTGTCAACTATATAATATTTACCTTTTGGTAGCGGTCCAACGTTTGGAATGATGCCACATGCTCCTTTGTTCCTGTATGCACCATTGCCAGAAAAAGCCATAAAGACACCAATTCCATCAAATGCAAGTGGTGAGTAGTCAGCATCATTTATTGTAAACTTTCCATGTAAAGTCATATATCACCCTTTCTTGTATAGATACTTATTAATCTTATCTGCAAATAGTGCATGCATCAAAAACAAACCATACAAAAAGTGCGCATTTAAACTTTTTAACGCTAAAAATGATCGTGATGCTTTAGGAAGTAGAACTCTATCAAAAAAATGGTTACACCAAACAGTAGGTCTTTTTAAGATCTACTGTCCGGAATGTATGAACAGCGCAAATCTAAATTACTGTAGGCAAAATATTGTCTCGTGAACTGTAGATAAAGATATCATCCCCAGTCGCCGGCAAATAAAGTGCTCGTTAAAGAAAAAATTCAGGGTAATTATCAAACGTCGACTCGCTATGGGTGAGCCATATTAAACGCGTGTAGCTGATAATGCATGAAATCATCGGCGCCGAGTATGTGGCGATTGCATGTTCATTTCTCCCCGCCCCCCAACCGATACGCCAGTGCCACCACCAGCGACTGCACCAGGCACAGCGTTGCCGACTGAGATCGAAACGCGTCCACCTGCGCCTCTTTCACCACAAAGCAGAGATCGCTGAACGTCGCCAGGGGGCTTATCTGGCTGTCCGTAATCACGATCTGCCGCGCGCCGACGCTGGCGGCGGTTTCGCTGACCATCACCGTCTCTTCCGCGTACGGCGAGAAGCTGATCGATACCACAATGTCGCGCGCCTTAATGCGGCTGATCTGCTCGCGCAGCATGCCGCCCATGCCGTCGAGCAGGATAGGGCGACACTCGAGGTGGCTCAGGGCATAGGTGAGGTAGGCTGCGACGCTAAAGGAGCGGCGCAGTCCGGCGATGTAGATGGTGTCGGCGTCGGCCAGCAGCTGTACCGCGCGCTCCAGCATCTCCGGTTCGGCGCGGGCGGCCAGCTGCTGTAGCGCCTGCGCGTTTGAACGGGCAAACTCCTGCAGGATATCGAGCGGCGTTTCCGGCACGGCCTCGCTCTCCATCTCGCGGAACAGCCGGGCGCGGTCACTGTAGCTGGCGGTCTCCTCCACCAGGTTCATGCGAAACAGCTGTTTCATTTCGTTGAAGCCGGTGAAGTCAAAGGCGTTGGCAAAGCGGATCAGCGTCGAGGGCGGCACGTCGGCGCGCTCGGCAATAACGGCAACCGTATCAAAGGCCACGCTGTTGGTGTTATCCAGCACGTAGCGGGAGACCTGCTGCAGCCTCTTGCTCAGGCTATCGTAGCGATCGCGGATTTGCTGCTGCAGTTCGTTCAGGCTGGTTGCTGTCGTCATGTTATCCCCCAAATACAGTCTTATGATTCTAAACGCAAAACCGCGTCTTTTAAATGTCGGCCATCCATCTGGCAGCAAAAATGAAACAGAAACTTCAGTCATTTCCTCGCCCGAAATTCCTTAATAGCGCACGCTGCGTCAGTGTTGTTGCCTGTTAACATAAAAATCCATCCTTGATCACAATAATCATCATTTATTTTATTTCAACTTAAAGTGGAATATTTGTTTCATATATAGTGTTCAGTACACAGCGTTCAGGTAACAGTCACGTATCAACAGCGAGAGGTTAAGGATGGAGACGGTAGCGAATTTTATTCACGGCGAATGTGTCACCGGTTCGGGCCAGCGCGTTCAGGCGATCTTCAACCCGGCCACCGGCGAGCAGATCCGCCAGGTGGTGATGAGTACGGCGCAGGAAACCGGGCAGGCGATTGCCGCCGCGCAGCAGGCGTTTCCGGCGTGGGCGCGCCATGCTCCGCTTAAGCGCGCGCGCGTGATGTTCCGCTTCAAGGCACTGCTGGAAGAGAATATGGAGCGCCTGGCCCGCATCATCAGCGAAGAGCACGGCAAGGTCTTCTCCGACGCGGTGGGCGAACTGACCCGTGGACTGGAAGTGGTGGAATTTGCCTGCGGCATCCCGCATCTGCAAAAGGGTGAACACTCTGCGAACGTCGGCACCGGCGTCGACAGCCACTCGCTGATGCAGCCGCTCGGGGTCTGCGTCGGGATCACGCCGTTTAACTTCCCGGCGATGGTGCCGATGTGGATGTTCCCGATTGCGCTGGCGACCGGCAACACCTTCGTGCTGAAACCGTCGGAAAAAGATCCTTCTCTGGCCCTCGCGCTGGCGCAGCTGCTGAAAGAGGCCGGACTGCCGGACGGCGTGTTCAACGTGGTGCAGGGCGATAAGGAGTCCGTTGACGTGCTCCTGACCGACCCGCGCGTGCAGGCAGTGAGCTTTGTCGGCTCCACGCCGATTGCGGAATACATTTACCAGACCGCGTCCGCTCACGGTAAGCGCTGTCAGGCGCTGGGCGGTGCGAAAAACCACTGCATTTTAATGCCGGATGCCGACATGGAGATGGCGACCAACGCCATCATGGGCGCGGCCTACGGCGCGGCGGGGGAACGCTGCATGGCGCTCTCGGTGGTGCTGGCGGTGGGGGATAAAACCGCCGATGACCTCTGCGCCCGGCTGGAGAAACAGATTGCCGCGCTGCGCGTTGGGCCGGGTCTGGACCAGACGCCGGAAAACGAAATGGGGCCGCTCATCTCCTCCGCGCACCGCAGCAAGGTGCTGGGCTACATCGACAGCGGGGAAGCGCAGGGGGCGAAACTTCGCGTGGACGGCCGCGGCTTCAGCGTGAAGGGGCACGAGCAGGGCTATTTCGTCGGGCCGACGCTGTTCGATAACGTCACCCCGGAGATGACCATCTATAAAGAAGAAATTTTCGGCCCGGTGCTTTCTGTGGTGCGCGTAGCAGATTACGCCAGCGCGGTGGATCTGATTAACCGCCATGAATATGGTAATGGCTCGGCAATCTTCACCCGCGACGGCGGCTGCGCGCGCCGCTTCTGCGAAGAGGTGCAGGCGGGCATGGTGGGGATCAACGTGCCGATCCCGGTGCCGATGGCTTTCCACAGCTTCGGCGGCTGGAAGCGTTCCATCTTTGGCGCGCTCAACGTTCACGGCAGTGACGGCGTGCGTTTCTACACCCGAATGAAAACCATCACCGCGCGCTGGCCGGAAATGCAGCAGGAGACAGGCGCTGCGTTCTCCATGCCGACGCTGGGCTGACAGGAGGTTTTATGCAAACCGAACGTATGACCATGGCGCAGGCGCTGGTCCGGTTCCTTAATCAACAGTACGTCAGCGTGGACGGCGATGAAACGCCCTTTGTCGAGGGTGTCGCCACCATCTTTGGGCACGGCAACGTGCTCGGTATCGGCCAGGCGCTGGAGCAGGACCCCGGCCATCTGCAGGTGATGCAGGGCTGCAACGAGCAGGGCATCGCCCATATGGCGACGGGATTCGCCAAACAGCATCGCCGTCAGCGTATTTTTGCCGTCACATCCTCCGTCGGGCCGGGCGCCGCTAATATGGTGACCGCCGCGGCAACCGCTACGGCGAACCGCATCCCGCTGCTGCTGCTGCCGGGAGATATCTACGCCAGCCGCCAGCCGGACCCGGTGCTGCAGCAGATTGAGCAGTATCACGATCTCAGCATCAGCACTAACGACTGCTTCCGTCCGGTCTCCCGCTACTGGGACCGTATCAACCGGCCGGAGCAGCTGATGAGCGCCATGCTAAGCGCAATGCGAACGCTTACTGACCCCGCCAATACTGGCGCGGTGACCATCTGTCTGCCGCAGGACGTGCAGGGAGAAGCCTGGGATTACCCTCTAAACTTCTTCGCGCGTCGCGTGCACCACATAGAGCGTCGTCCGCCTGACCCGCAGCGTCTGGCGCAGGCGCGGGCGCTGATCGCCCGCAAGCGTCGTCCGCTGGTGGTGTGCGGCGGCGGCGTGCGCTATTCCGGCGCGCATGAGGCGTTTCGCGAATTTGTCGAGACGCTGCGGCTGCCGTTTGCCGAAACGCAGGCCGGAAAGGGGGCACTGGTAAGTGACCACCCACTTAATCTGGGCGGGGTGGGCGTGACGGGCGGAATGGCCGCCAACCAGCTCGCGCCACAGGCCGACCTGGTGATCGGCATCGGCGCGCGCCTGACCGACTTTACCACCGGCTCCAAGGCGCTCTTTTCCCACCCGGACGTTGAATTCCTGCTGCTGAACGTGGCCGAGTTTGACGCCCTGAAGCTGGACGCCACCGCGCTGGTTGCCGATGCCCAAACCGGGCTGCAGGCCTTGACCCACGCGCTCGGGGATTACCGCAGCGGCTGGGGAGAGGCGATCGCCCAGGCGAAATCCGCCTGGCGTGACGAGTGCCGCCGCCTGTGGGATCGCCAGTGGCGTCCTGACGACGCGCCCGAAGTGGCTGGGCACCTGGATGCGCAGCTGGCTGAATACGGCGAGGCGCTCAACACCCGGCTGACCCAGACGCGGGTGCTGGGGCTGATCAATCAGCATATTGAAGATAACGCCATCGTGGTGGGCGCAGCCGGTTCGCTGCCAGGGGATTTACAGCGCCTCTGGCAGGTCAAAACGCCGGACAGCTATCACCTGGAGTACGGTTACTCCTGCATGGGCTACGAGATTGCGGCGGCCATCGGCGCGAAGCTCGCCAGACCCGAACTGCCGGTGTACGCGATGGTGGGGGATGGCTCCTACATGATGCTGCACTCCGAGTTGCAAACCGCGGTGCAGGAGGGCATTAAGGTCACCGTTCTGCTGTTTGATAACGCCAGCTTCGGCTGCATTAACAACCTGCAGATGGGGCACGGCATGGGCAGCTTTGGCACGGAAAACCGCCGGCGCAACCCGGAAACCGGGCGGCTTGACGGGCCGCTGGTGAAGGTCGACTTTGCGCAAAACGCGGAAAGCTATGGCTGTCGCGCATGGCGAGTGAACGATGAGCAAAGCCTGCTGACGGCGCTTGAGGCGGCACGCGCGCACCCGGGCCCGACGCTGCTGGACATCAAGGTATTGCCGAAGACCATGACCCACGATTACGCCTCCTGGTGGCGAACCGGTGATGCGCAGGTGGCAGAGTCTTCTGCCGTGCGCGAAGCCGCGGAGCAAACGCAGGCGCAGGTGAAAAAAGCCCGGCAGTATTAAGTTTTCCCGCCTTAACGAAATTTTCATTTCATTTTTCTGTTTCCCCTCACCCTAACCCTCTCCCACCGGGAGAGGGGACGGCTTGGTGCGGTTTTTTCTCCCTCCCCCCTTTGTAATGGAGGGGTATCCCTCCCTCTATGTTGTGAGATTGATAACAAAATTTATCTCATTCATCTCAAAAGTGTTAACTCACACTCAAAAACATAATTTTCACTATTTATAAAAATGAAATAAATGTTTTATTTATAGGGTCGTTAGTTCACAGCATTCACCAACACCGGGAGCCGTTATGTTTAACATTGCTTTACTGGGCGCTGGCCGAATTGGCCAGGTACATGCAGCTAACATCGCCAGCCACGGCGCGACCACGCTCTGGTCCGTGGTTGACCCGAATCAGGAATTTGCCACCCGTCTCGCCGCGCAGTATCAGGCCCGCCAGCAGAGCCTGGATGAGGCGATGACCGACCCTAACGTTCATGCCGTGCTGATCGCCTCTGCGACCGATACCCACGCGGACCTGATTGAAATGGCCGCCCGCCACGGCAAGGCCATCTTTTGTGAAAAGCCGGTACACCTTGACCTCGCCCGCGTGCGCGACTGCCTGAAAGTGGTCAAAGAGTACGACGTGCCGCTGTTCATCGGCTTTAACCGCCGCTTTGACCCGCAGTTCCGCCGCGTGAAAACCGATGCCCAGGCCGGGCGCATCGGCAAACCGGAATCGCTGCTGATTATCTCCCGCGATCCGTCTCCGCCGCCTGCGGAGTACGTGCGCGTCTCCGGCGGCATGTTCCGCGATATGACCATCCACGATTTTGACATGGCGCGCTTCATCATGGGCGAGGAGCCGGTGTCGGTGTATGCCCAGGGCAGCAATCTGGTGGATCCGGCGATTGGCGAGGCGGGGGATATCGATACCGCGTTTATCGTTCTGAAATACGCCTCCGGCGCGATGGCGACCATCGTTAACAGCCGCCGTTCATCTTACGGCTACGACCAGCGCCTGGAGCTGCACGGCTCCGAAGGGCTGCTGTGCGTGGGCAACATTCTTGAAAACCAGGTGCAGCACTACGGCAAACAGGGCTGCACCGGCGCGCTGCCGGAACACTTCTTCCTGCAGCGCTACAAATCCGCTTACGCCGCGGAATGGGAACACTTTGTTGCGGTCCTGCGCGGCGAAGCGGTGCCTGACTGCAGCGGCGATGATGGTGAACGTGCGCTGTACCTTGCGGATAAAGCGCTGGAGTCGCTGCACAGCCAGCGCGAGATCGTCCTCTAAACACAACCACCCTACACAGAGAGACATAATAATGAAAAAACTGATCGTCGCTGCCCTCATCGCCATGACGTCCGGGGCCGCCCTCGCCGAAAATGAGCAAATTGTTTTCAGTACGCCAAACCTGGCCATGCCGTTTGAAGTTCACATGCAGCGCACGGCGGTGAAAGCCGCAAAAGAGATGGGCGTGAAGCTTCAGGTGCTGGACGGACAGGGCAGCTCGCCAAAACAGGTGGCTGACCTGGAAAACGCCATCACCCGCGGGGCGCAGGGCTTTATTGTCTCCCCGAACGACGTGAACGCGGTCTCCAGCGCGGTGGATGAAATTCAGGATGCGAAGCTGCCGATCGTCACCCTTGACCGCTCCGTCGACAGCCAGAAGAAAGTGCCGCACTTCGGCGCCAACAACTACAAGGGCGGCCAGGCGATTGGCGACTTCGTCAAAACCAAATTCCCCAACGGCGCGGACATCATTCTCCTCACCGGCCAGCCGGGTTCTTCCTCCAATATTGAACGCACCAAAGGGATCCGCGACAGCCTGAAAGCGGGCGGGGATAAGTACAAGATCGTCGCCGATCAGACCGGGAACTGGATGCGTTCAGAAGGGATGCGCATTGTTGAAAGCGTTCTGCCTTCACTGCCGAAACGCCCGCAGGTGATCCTCTCCGCCAACGACGATATGGCGCTGGGAGCGATTGAAGCGCTGCAGAGCCAGGGCGTGAAGCCGGGTGAAATCCTGGTCACCGGGTTTGATGCGGTACCGGAAGCGCTGGCCCGCGTGCGCGAAGGCTGGCTGGCGGTGACGGCGGATCAGCGTCCGGGCTTTGCGGTGCAGACCGCGATGAGCCAGCTGGTGGCCAACGTGCGTGAGAAGAAAGCCATCACCGGGGCCGACTACCCGCCGACGCTGATCACCAAAGAGAACCTGCAGCAGGCTGAGCGTATCGGTGAGGCCGGTAACTAATATGTCCCGAGCCGCCTCTGGCGGCTCATCATGAGGAGGAGCAGACCGATGTCGCAACCCTTACTGAAAGTGACCGACCTGGCCAAAAGCTTTTCCGGCGTCTGGGCGCTGAGCAGCGCTCAGCTGACCGTCGGCAGCGGAGAAATTCACGCCCTGCTGGGGGAAAACGGGGCGGGAAAATCCACGCTGCTGAAGGCGCTCGCGGGCGCGCAGCCGCAAACGCGCGGCGATATCTGGTTCAACGGCGAAACGCTGCCGGTGGACGACTCCCCGGTAGAGCGGCAGAACAAGGGCATTATCACCATCTATCAGGAGTTCAACCTGCTGCCCAATATGACCGTCGCGGAAAACATGTTTCTCGGGCGCGAGCCGCGCAGGCGTAACCTGATCGTTGACGAAAAGGCGGTAAACCAGGAGGCGCAGGTCATTCTCGATTACCTGCAGCTGAACGTTGCGCCGACCACGCCTGTCGCCCGTCTGAGCGTCGCCCAGCAGCAGATGGTGGAGATCGCCCGGGCGCTGACGCTGAACGCCCGCCTGATCATCATGGATGAACCTTCCGCCGCGCTGAGCGACAGCGAGGTGGAAAGTCTGCACCGGGTCGTGCGGGAGCTTAAAAATCGCGGTGTGAGCATTATTTACGTTACCCACCGTCTGCACGAGGTTTTCCAGCTTTGCGATCGCTTCACCGTTTTCCAGGACGGCCGTTTTACCGGCACCGGCGCGGTGGCGGAGACCAACGTCGAACAGCTGATCCGCCTGATGGTCGGGCGCGATGTGGCCTTTAATCGCCGTCCCGCCAGCGAAACCCATCATGAGGACAAACCCGTCCGCCTGGCGGTGAAGGGGCTGAGCCGCGAAAAGCCGCCGCTCGATCCGCACGGCATCGCCCTGCACGATATCAGCTTCCACGTCCACGCCGGGGAGGTATTAGGCATTGCCGGGCTGGTGGGGGCGGGACGCACCGAAGTGGCGCGCTGCCTGTTTGGTGCAGACGCGTTTACCTCGGGCAGCTTTGAGCTGGACGGCGTGCCGTACCAGCCGCGCGACCCGCTTTATGCCCTTGACCAGGGCGTGGCGCTGGTACCGGAAGACCGCAAAAAAGAGGGGGCGGTGCTGGGGCTGTCGATTCGCGACAACCTGTCGCTCTCTTGTCTCTCCTCGCTGCTGCAGTGGCGCTGGTTCGTGAACACCCGCAAAGAGGACGACCTGATTGAGTCCTACCGCAAAGCGCTGCAGATCAAAATGGTCAACAGCGAGCAGGAGGTGCGCAAGCTCTCCGGCGGCAACCAGCAAAAAGTGATCCTCGCGCGCTGCATGGCGCTCAATCCACGGGTGCTGATCGTCGATGAGCCGACGCGCGGCATCGACGTGGGGACCAAATCGGAAGTGCACCAGGTGCTGTTTGACATGGCGAAAAAGGGCGTGGCGGTGATCGTGATCTCCTCCGATCTGCCTGAAGTGATGGCGGTGTCTGACCGGATCATCACCCTCAGCGAAGGCCGGGTAACCGGTGAGATCCACGGTGACGACGCTAACGAAGAACGGCTGATGACGATGATGGCCATCAACCACAACGCCCTGAACGCGGCATAACGGAGTTTCTCATGACGCAGATGATTTCTAAAACGCAGGCCCCGGTCAAACGCGCCGGACGCATCGATCCCATTGCCTTCTTCGAGCGCTTCGGGGTGCTGATTTTCATGATCCTGCTGCTGATCTTCTTCCAGTCGCAGAACAGCAATTTTTTCTCTGAACGCAATATTTTCAACATCCTGACCGAGGTGTCCATCTACGGGATCATGGCCGTGGGGATGACCTTCGTCATCCTTACCGCCGGGATCGACCTCTCCGTCGGCTCTATTCTGGCGGTGTGCGCCATGACCGCGGCGTACGTGATTAAGGGCGACAACTTCACCACCGTCGACCCGAACGCCTGGGGCGGCATGAGCTGGCTGATTGGGCTGGGAATTTGTCTGGCCATGGGCACGGCGATTGGCTTCCTGCACGGTCTGGGCGTCACCCGCCTGCGCCTGCCGCCGTTTATCGTAACCCTCGGCGGGATGACCATCTGGCGCGGCCTGACGCTGGTGATTAACGACGGCGCGCCGATTGCCGGTTTCGACCCTGGCTACCGCTGGTGGGGACGCGGGGAGCTGCTCGGCATCTCTATTCCGATCTGGATCTTCGCCATTGTCGCCGTCGGCGGCTATCTGGCGCTGCATAAAACCCGCTGGGGCCGCTTCGTCTACGCCATCGGCGGCAACCCGGAGGCGGCGCGCCTGGCGGGGGTCAACGTCAAGCGCGTGCTGGTCAGCGTCTACGTATTGATTGGCTGTCTGGCGGGGCTGGCGGGCTTCATTCTGAGCGCGCGTCTGGGGAGCGCCGAGGCGGTCGCCGGGATCTCCTTTGAGCTGCGCGTCATCGCCTCGGTGGTGATTGGCGGCACCTCGCTGATGGGCGGCTACGGACGCATCGGCGGCACCATTATCGGCTCCATCATCATGGGTATTCTGATTAACGGCCTGGTGCTGATGAACGTTTCGGCCTACTACCAGCAGATTATCACCGGGTTAATTATCGTTCTGGCGGTGGCATTTGACACCTACGCCAAGAGCCGTCGCGGCGCACTGTGAGGATCACGATGAAAGAGGTTCGTATTGGATTGATTGGCACCGGGTATATCGGCAAGGCGCACGCTATCGCCTATGCCCAGGCCCCGACGGTGTTCAACCTGCGCGGCAGGCTGGTGCGCGAGATGGTGGCCGAGGTAAACCCGACGCTGGCGGCAGAGCGCGCGCGGGCGTTTGGCTTTAACCGCTCAACCGGAGACTGGCGGGCGCTGGTGGCCGACCCGGCCATTGACGTGGTGGATATTTGTTCACCTAACCACCTGCATAAAGAGATGGCGCTGGAGGCTATTCGCCACGGCAAGCACGTCTACTCGGAAAAGCCGCTGGCGCTGAATGCCCACGACGCGCGCGAGATGGTCGACGCCGCGAAGCGGGCAGGGGTGAAAACGCTGGTGGGGTTCAACTACATGAAAAACCCGACGGCGCAGCTGGCGAAGGAGATTATCGCCCGCGGCGAGATTGGCGAGGTGATCCACTTCTACGGCACTCACAACGAAGATTACATGGCCGACCCGCTTTCGCCCATTCACTGGCACTGCTTCAAAGAGACCGCCGGGCTGGGGGCGCTGGGCGACCTCGCGGCGCATATCGTCAATATGGCCCAGTACCTGGTGGGGGAGATTGAGCAGGTCTGCGGCGACCTGAAGATCGTGGTCCCGGAACGCCCGGCCAAGGCCGGATCGTCGGAGATGATTGCCGTCGAAAACGAGGATCAGGCCCACGCGATGGTGCGTTTTGCGGGCGGGGCGCAGGGCGTGATTGAAACCTCCCGCGTCGCCTGCGGCCGCAAGATGGGGCTGTCGTACGTCATTACCGGGACGAAAGGCGCTATCAGCTTCACCCAGGAGCGCATGGCCGAGCTGAAGCTCTATCTGCATGACGATCCGGTGAACCGTCAGGGGTTCCGCACGCTGCTCGTTGGCCCGGCACACCCGGACTACGCCGCGTTCTGCATGGGCGCCGGCCACGGGATTGGCTTTAACGATCAAAAAACGGTGGAGGTGCGCGACCTGGTGGACGGGATTGCCGCCGACGCGCCGATGTGGCCGGACTTCGAAGAGGGCTGGAAGGTGTCGCGCGTGCTGGACGCGATTGCGCTCTCGCACCTGCAAGGCCGCTGGCTGAACGTGAACGACATTGTCTGATGAGGTATCAACGTGGAAAAGCAGTTTGATGTGATATGCATGGGCCGCGTGGCGGTAGACCTCTACAGCCAGCAGATTGGTGCCCGTCTGGAGGATGTGTCGAGCTTCGCCAAATATCTCGGCGGGTCGTCCGGCAACGTGGCGTACGGCACCGCGCGTCAGGGTTTACGTTCGTCGATGCTGGCGCGCGTCGGCGATGAACATATGGGCCGCTTCCTGCGGGAAGAGCTCAACCAGGTGGGCTGCGATACCAGCCATCTGATTACCGATAAAGACCGCCTCACGGCGCTGGTGTTACTCGGCATTAAAGACCGGGACACTTTTCCTCTGATTTTTTATCGCGATAACTGCGCGGATATGGCCATTACGGCCAGCGATGTGGACGAAAGTTACATCGCCTCCGCACGTTGTCTTGCCATCACCGGGACCCACCTTTCTCATCCGCAGACCCGCGAGGCGGTACTGACGGCGCTGGGCTATGCCCGCCGCCACGGCGTGCGCACGGTGCTGGACATCGACTACCGTCCGGTGCTGTGGGGGCTGACCGCCTTAGGCGACGGCGAAACGCGCTTTATCGCCGCCGATAAGGTCACCCGCGAGCTGCAGGAGGTGCTGCACCTCTTCGACGTCATTGTCGGCACCGAAGAGGAGTTTCACATTGCGGGCGGCAGCACGGATACCCTGCAGGCGCTGGGGCAGGTGCGCGCCGTCAGCGAGGCAACGCTGGTCTGCAAACGCGGCGCGCTCGGCTGTTCAGTCTATACCAACGCCATTCCGCCCCGTCTGGACGATGGCCTGACGGTTACCGGCGTGCGCGTGGAGGTGCTGAACGTCCTCGGCGCGGGGGACGCGTTTATGTCTGGCCTGCTGCGCGGCTACCTGAACGACGAGGGCTGGGAGCAGGCGTGCCGCTACGCCAATGCCTGCGGCGCGCTGGTGGTGTCGCGCCACGGCTGCGCCCCGGCGATGCCGAGCAAAATCGAGCTGGATGATTATCTCTCGCGCGCCGCAATGGTGCCGCGCCCGGATCTCGACCCGCGTCTTAACCATCTCCACCGCGTCACCACCCGCCGCCGCGAGTGGCCGGAACTGTGCGTGATGGCCTTCGACCACCGCAGCCAGCTGGAAGATATGGCGCTGCAGTGCGGCGCGTCGATCGGGCGCATTCCCGCGCTGAAGCAGCTGATCCTGCAGGCCAGCCGCGAGGCGGCAAGCCGCGCCGGGCTGGAGGGCAAAGCCGGCCTGCTGTGCGACGGCACCTTTGGTCAGGACGCGCTGAACGCGATCACCGGCGAAGGGTGGTGGATTGGTCGCCCCATTGAGCTGCCGGGCTCGCGGCCGCTGGAGATGGAGCACGGCAATATCGGCACGCAGCTTATCAGCTGGCCGCAGGAGCACGTGGTGAAGTGCCTGGTCTTCTTCCACCCGGAAGACGCCCACGGCCTGCGCCTGGAGCAGGAGCAGAAAATCGCCGAGGTGTACCACGCCTGCTGCCGGTCCGGGCATGAGCTGCTGCTGGAGGTGATCCTGCCCGCCAGCATGCCGCGCAGCGACGAACTCTACCTGCGCGCCATCTCCCGCTTCTACAACCTCGGCATTTACCCGGACTGGTGGAAGCTGCCGCCGCTCTCAGCCGACGGCTGGACGGCGCTGAGCGAGATTATCGAACGCCGGGACCCGCACTGTCGTGGGGTGGTGATCCTCGGTCTGGACGCCCCGGCAGAACAGCTGCGCGCCGACTTCAAAGCCGCATCGGGACAGGCGCTGGTCAAAGGCTTCGCCGTAGGGCGCACGCTGTTTGGCGATGCCTCCCGCGCGTGGCTGAAACACGATATTGACGATGCGCAGCTGGTGGCGCGCATCCGGGACAACTACCTGCAGCTTATCGCCTGGTGGCGCGAGCGCGGACACGCATAATGGAGACGACAATGAGTGTACAACTGGGCATTAACCCGCTGACGTGGACGAACGACGATCTGCCTTCACTCGGCGCGGAGACGTCGCTGGAGACCTGTCTGAGCGAAGGAAAAGAGGCCGGTTTCGCCGGTTTCGAACTGGGCAATAAGTTCCCGCGCGAAGCGCGCCTGCTCGGCCCCATCCTGCAGCGCCACGACCTGCAGCTGGTGTCCGGCTGGTACTCCGGCCGCCTGCTGGAGCGCAGCGTGGAGGAGGAGATCGCCGCCGTGCAGCCCCACCTGACGCTGCTGCGCGAGCTGGGGGCGAAGGTGCTGGTGTTTGCGGAAGTGAGCGGCTGCATTCACGGCGAGCAGCAGACCCCGGTGCATCTGCGCCCGCGCTTCCCGCAGGCGCGCTGGAAAGAGTACGGCGAGAAGCTCACCGAATTTGCCCGCTATACGCAGCAGCAGGGAGTCCAGATTGCCTACCATCACCATATGGGCACGGTGATTGAGTCCGCCGACGACGTGGACAACCTGATGAGCCACACCGGAGAGGAGGTTGGATTGCTGTTGGATACCGGCCATCTGACCTTTGCCGGGGCCGATCCGCTGGCGGTGGCGCAGCGCTGGGCGTCGCGCATCAACCACGTCCACTGCAAAGACGTGCGTGCCGACGTGCTGGCGGACGTGAAAAATCGCAAAACCAGCTTCCTCGACGCGGTGCTGAGCGGCGTGTTTACCGTGCCGGGCGACGGTTGCGTGGACTACCCGCCGATCATGCGGCTGCTGAAAGCGCAGGACTATCACGGCTGGCTGGTGGTGGAGGCCGAGCAGGATCCGGCGATAGCCCATCCGCTGACCTACGCCCGTCTGGGCTATAACAATCTGAGCCGCCTGGCGCGCGACGCCGGGCTTATCTAAGGAGGCGACATGTCACGTCTGTTATCACGCTGGCAACAGCCGAACGGAGAGGGACGCACGCAGTCCATCACGCCGGAACGCGCCGGCTGGGGATACGTCGGCTTTGAGGCGTTTGAGCTGCAGGAGGGGCAGCAGCTGACGCTGCCCGCCGTCAGCGAAGAGCGCTGCCTGGTGCTGGTGGCCGGACGCGCCTCCATCAGCACGCCTTCCGCGCAGTTTAACGATATTGGCGAGCGGATGAGCCCGTTCGAGCGCATCAAGCCGTGGGCGGTTTACGTCACCCCGCAGGAGACGGTCCGGGTGAAAGCGCTGACGAAGCTGGAGCTGGCGGTCTGCGCCGCTCCCGGCAAAGGCACATATCCGACGCGGCTGATTGCCCCGCAGGACATCGACGGCGAAGCGCGCGGCAAGGGGCACAACCAGCGCTACGTGCACAACATTCTGCCGGAAGGAAAACCCGCCGACAGCCTGCTGGTGGTGGAAGTCTGGACCAGTGAGGGGTGTACCAGCTCGTACCCGAGCCATAAGCACGACACGGATAATCCGCCGCAGGAGACGTACCTGGAGGAGACCTACTACCATCGCCTCAACCCGGAGCAGGGGTTCTGCATGCAGCGCGTTTACACCGACGACAGAACGCTGGATGAGTGCATGGCGGTCTACAACCGCGATGTGGTCATGGTGCCGAAGGGCTACCATCCGGTGGCGACGATGGCCGGGTATGACAGCTATTACCTCAACGTGA
This sequence comes from Lelliottia nimipressuralis, assembly GCF_004402045.1. Taxonomy (GTDB): domain Bacteria; phylum Pseudomonadota; class Gammaproteobacteria; order Enterobacterales; family Enterobacteriaceae; genus Enterobacter; species Enterobacter chinensis. Next base: position 54,620 of record NZ_SOMG01000011.1, read on the forward strand.
TGGCCGGTCCGGTGCGCAAATGGATGTTCACCTGGGAAGAGGACCACGCGTGGATTAATCGCGATTATCCCGCAGAGCGCGGTGGCTAGCGCGGGTTAGCCACCAGAACACCAGCGCCAGCAGGCTGACCGAGGCGCCAAGCAGGCAGACGCCCGGCCAGCCGGCAAAGGCATACATCATCGTCGTGCCGAGCGCGCCGAGCCCGCTGCCGACGGCATAAAACAGCATGTAAAGCCCGACCAGCCGGCTGTGGGCCTCGGGACGGGTGCGAAAAATCATGCTCTGGTTGGTGACGTGCAGCGCTTGTCCTCCCAAATCGAGCAGTATGATGCCGATAAGCAGGATCCCGAGTGAACGGTCCATCAGCGACAAGGGCCACCATGCTAACAGCAGAATCACCAGCGCCGCCGCGCTGGTGCGTTGGGCATAGCCCCGATCGGCCCAGCGTCCTGCGCGGCCAGCCGCCAGCGCACCCACCGCGCCTGCCAGTCCAAACGCACCAATTGCGGTGTGCGAGAAGCTAAAGGGCGGGGCGCTCAGCGGCAGCACCAGCGCGCTCCAGAAAATGTTAAACGACGCAAACATCAGCAGCGCCAGCACGCCGCGTATCTGCAGCACTTTTTCCTGTCGCAACAGCGCAAGCATCGAGCCAATCAGACGCGGGTAGCTCATTGTGGCAGTGACGGCGGGCAGGATGGGGAGCCTCCACCACAGCGGTAATGCAATGATGAGCATCAGCGCGGCGGCACACAGATAGACCCCGCGCCAGCCGGCGATGTCGCTGATGCCGCCAGCAAAGACGCGCGCGAGCAGCAGCCCCATGAACACGCCGCCCTGCGCCGCGCCGACAACGCGGCCTTGTTCATGCGGCGACGCGGCGCTGGCGGCATAGGCGATCAGCCCCTGCGTCATTGCCGTACCCAGCATGCCGGTCGCAAGCATACCTGTGAGTAGGGCTAAGGAGGTCTGTGCCATGCTGACGGAAATCAGCGCAACCACCAGCGCCACCAGCTGTATTGCCATCAGTCGCCGACGATCAACTTTGTCACCCAGAGGAACCACAAGCAAAAGAGCATGCGCGCAGCCAATTTGCGTCGCGGTCACCACGCCACCCACGGCCGCATGGCTGATACCGAAATCGCTCGCCAGCGCGTCAAGCAAAGGCTGCGCGTAATAGACGTTTGCCACGCTTAAGCCGCTGGCGGTGGCGAACAGCCAGACCATGCCGCGCGGCATGTCGGCTGCAAGAGGGGCTGATGTCAGTGACATGTTTAACATTCCTCGCCTGAGTTAATCTGGTTTTAAAATGAAACTGGTTGAATGCTAGGCTATGTAGTTTTAAAATGCAACTGGTTGTGGGCTGGACTTTGCGAGGAAAATACGAGATGTCCCAAAAGACGGTTAAAGAGGAATATTGTCCCGTTGCCCGCAGCGTCGAGGCGATCGGGGATCGCTGGTCGCTGCTTATCGTGCGTAATGCGTTTGACGGCATGACGCGCTTCGGGGATTTTCAGCGAAGCCTCGGGGTAGCGCGCAACATCCTTTCTGACCGGCTGCGCAAGCTGGTTGATGCGGACATCCTGACGTTACAGGGGGCATCAGACGGCACGGCGTATCAGGAATATGTCCTGACCGATAAAGGTGAGAGTCTTTTCCCCGTGGTCGTGGCGCTGCGTCAGTGGGGAGAACAGCATCTGTTTGCGAAGGGCGAGCGCCACTCGCTGCTGGTCGACAGGCGGACGGGCAAGCCGGTTCCCTTTATGGCGCCAGCAGCGCAGGACGGCACTGGGCTGCTGCCTGGGGATACGGAAGTACAGAAAGTCAAATGAGCCGCCGCGGTCGTTAATGGCTCCTGACCGCCTGTTCAATCGTGCGGGCAATAGCCTCCGGCTGGCTCACCATCGGCACGTGGCTTGCTGCCACCTCTGTGGTTTTCGCGTGGATCGTCTTCGCCATCGCGCGTTCAAGCGCCGGGTTAATCATCCTGTCATTCTCACTCACCACATACCAGCTCGGCTTAGTGTGCCACGCTGCGCGAGTAATCTTTTCGCCAAACGCATCGCCCTTTATTGGCCCCTGGGTGGCCGCAATAGTCTGTTGTTCACCCGGTTTCACATCCGGCGCGAAATCCTTCCTGACGGCGTCCGTCGGCAGGTATAAATAGCCGTCCGCCGTTTTGGCGATGTCCGCGCTGCCCGGCGGGGCGGGGAAGCTTCCTGCCAGATCCGCCGTCGACTGACCGGCGTCCGGCGCGAACGCCGCCACATACACCAGCGATTTGACCCGCGCATCGTTACCCGCTTCGCTAATCACGGTACCGCCCCAGGAGTGGCCTACCAGCACCACGTTGCCCTGGGCGCGGGCGATGGCCCGTTTTGTTGCCGCGACGTCATCGTTCAGTGAGGTGAGCGGCAGCTGCACGGCAATGACCTCTGTGTGCTGCTTCTGCAACAGGGTAATCACCTTATTCCAGCTGCTGCCGTCGGCAAACGCGCCGTGCACCAGCACGACGCTGGTTTTACTCTCCGCAAAGGCGCTGGCCGAGGCCAGGGCAAGTAGGGGGAACAGCAAATAATGTTGAATCATCGGTCTCTCTCCTCATCGGTTCTTAATGGCAACAGGGAAAGAAAACCATTTTTATGTATCGGAGATATTTGCCGGAGGAGGCGTTTTGTACCCGTTTGTCAGCGTGGCCTGCTTGATACAGTGCGATACAGTTTGCCTGCCGGGACGGCGCACGATGGCTATCGCCAGCCCGGCAATCACCAGCGTCAGCCCCGTTGACACCCACATTGCGCCAGCGATCCCCAGCGTTTTGTTGAACCACGCATAGGCAAACGGTGAGGCTGCCGCCATAAGCTGGCCGGGGATAAGCAGCATGCCCGTACGGCGGGCATAGCTTTCCGCGCTAAACAGCTCCAGCGGCAGGGTGGCTTTCACGATGGTAACCAGCCCGTTGATGGCGCCATAGCCCAGCACAAACCCGGCCGCGCACCAGACAAACAGGGCGCTGCTTATCCCCAGAAGAAAACAGAGCGGCATGGCGAGAGCGGTAAAAAGCGTTAATGTGAAGGGGGTTAAGCGGGCACCCGCCAGTACCTCCAGGGCGCGCGCGCCCGTCTGGCCGATTCCCCACAGCATGCCGATGGCGACCGGCAGGCCGAAGCTTTCAATAAACTCCGGCAGATGAGTGGACGTGCCGTTAGAGACAAAGGTGATGAGGGCAATGAAGGCGGCATAAAGCCAGCCGTTACGCCGTTCGTTGTTCAGCGGCGGCGCGGTAACTTTTGTCGTCACCGTCAGCCGCTGCCGGGGAAGCGTGCGTATCAGCACCGCGCTCAACAGGCCAAAGAGGGCATAGACGCGTAGCGCATCCTGCCAGCCCATGATGTGAAGCAGGCTATCGCCCAGCGGCCAGAAGATGGCGGAGGCCAGCCCGCCCGCCAGCGTGACCCGTGAAATTGTTCTTCGCGCCTGCTGTCCGTAGAGGTTCACCAGCGCGGCGAACAGCGCATCGTACAGCGACAGGCGCATCCCGACGCCGGTGACCAGCCAGGCGCAGTACCAGCCAAAAAGCGTCTGGGTATACGCCATCCCCGCGCAGCTGATGGCGATCAGCAACGTGCCGCTCATCACCACCTTCTGGCCGCCAAAGCGCGCGAGCAGACGGGCGACAAAAGGGGAGACCGCCGCCATCACCAGCATCGCCAGCGTCAGGCCGAGGTAAATCTGCGGTGATGACCATCCCCGGTCGGCTGAAATGGCCTGCGCAAAAGTGCCGGGCATATAAAACGAGATCCCCCAGTTGATGAGTTGATTACATCCCGCCGTGAGGGCGAGTCGGCGAGGCAGGGCAGGTGTTTCCATTGTTTTCATTCCGCTGTGCAGTTGTCCTGAGCATAACTCGCGCGGTATTGTGCTGGCAGGGCAGCAACCTTATGCGCGGTATAAGAGAAACTTTGAATGACGACGCTTAATCTGGGCTATCTCGCCACGTTCCGTCTGGCGATCCAGCGCGGCAGCTTTTCAGCGGCAGCGGATCTGCTCGGCATTTCCCAGCCCGCCGTCAGCCTGCAAATACGCCAGCTGGAGCAATTTCTGCAAACGCGGCTGGTGGAGCGTACCGGGCGTGGCATTAAGGCGACGGATGCCGGGCAGGCTTTGCTGGCCCATGGGGAGCGTATTCAGCAGGCGGTGGATGACGCCATCCGCTCCGTGAGCGCGTTCAGCCACGACGTGAGCGGCACCATTACGCTTGGCACGGGGGCAACGGCCTGTATCCATCTTTTGCCGCCGCTGCTGGAACAGCTACGCCGCGACTTTCCGCTCCTGAGCGTGGGGGTGACGACGGGTAACACCCTCGACATCGTCAGGGCCATCGAAGAAAACCGTCTCGATATGGGGCTGGTGACGCTGCCGGTGAGTAGCAGAGCGCTGGAGGTGATGCCGGTGATGGACGAGGAGTTTGTCTTTATCGCGTCGCGAGGGCAGCAGGATGCTTTCAGGGATTTCACCCCACAGGCACTGCACGCTCAGCCGCTGATTGCCTTTGAATCCGGCAGCGGTACCCGGGCGCTGATCGACGGCTGGTTTGCAGGCAGTGGATTAACGATCGCGCCGGTGATGCAGCTTGGCAGCATAGAGGCGATCAAACGCATGGTTCGTGCGGGGCTGGGCTACAGCATTGTGCCGCGAATGGCGGTCAAAGAGGATGCCGATCGCGAAGGGCTGTGCGTGATGTCGCTGACGCCCGTGCTGCAGCGGCAGCTGGCCGTGGTGATGCGGCAGGATAAAATCCTGAGCAAAGGCATAGCAGGCATTATTCGGATAGTGCAAAACCCTCCGGCGGCCTAGCGGTCAGCGGTGTCGACGGTCAGGCTGGATTGCTGTGACTGGGTTTTGTCCTGATGGTGATACCAGGCGCCAATCGAAGAGTAAACGAAGCGGCCAAAGAAAAACAGGAAGCTGATGAGCAGTATGATGCGGGTCATTCGGGTGTTAAATCGATGTCGTTTGCGCATACGCGTGACCTGACTCACTCTGTTTTTCCTGGGTAAGCCCTTTTGGGCGATAAGGATATTAAGGCACAGCGGGAAGATGGGGTCAATTCTGGAGTGTGTAAATAACCGTCAATGTTTACATTGGTTAATGTTATTGAAATTAATTAATGCATTTACCATATTGATAATATGAAGAAAAATATTTCAAAAAAAACACCACAAAAAGTTATTTGCGTAAATTAGTTTGATTTAAGTCAACGGATTCCCGGCCCTGATATTTAAAATCCTTCCTCCACACTGTTCGCCCCGCTCGTGGCCGGGTGACGCGTACGTCAGGTTGGATGCCTGTCTTTATTTTCCCTCTGGAGCGATAGGGGTTTAACTGGGCATCTATGAATATTCTCGCTTTCCTGAAAAACAATGAAAACCGCTGGTGGGCATTGCCGCTTATTTTACCTGTGGTTTTACTTCCCGTGCTGAGCGTCGCCAATACGTTCACGCAGTTGGGCGACGGCATTGTGGCACTCTATTATTTGCCCCTCTCATTTTTGCTTTCGCTGATGATGTTCTTTGGCCTGGGAGCCCTTCCCGGGATCGCGCTGTCGCTGTTTATCCGCTATTACCCGTCGGTCGGGATGTTTGAAACTGTCGCCGGTATGCTCCATTTTATCATTCCTTTAGTGCTCAGCTGGGGGGGTTACCGGGTGTTTGCGCCCCGACGGAATATGACGGCTTACGGCGACGTCCGGCTGATGGCGCAGCGCATCTTCTGGCAGGTCTTCTGCCCCGCGACGCTGTTTCTGGTGTTGTTTCAGTTTGCGGTCTATCTGGGCGTGTATGAGAGCCGCCAGAGCCTGGCGGGATTAAACCCTCTTAATATTCGCACGCTCATTAACTATCAGGCACTGCTGGTCAGCGGGCTGACGGGCGTGCCGTTGAGCTATCTGCTGATCCGCCTGATTCGCCATCCGCGTTATGTCAAAAGCCTTGTCTCGCAGATCCGTTCCCAGATAGATAAAAAGGTGACGATCGCTGAGTTTTTACTATGGGCTGTTGCGCTTGGCGGGCTGCTTTCACTGCTGCTGCTTCCGATGAACGAAAACAGCTCCATTTTCACCACCAACTACACCCTGTCATTGCTGATGCCGGTGATGCTCTGGGGCGCGATGCGTTTTGGCTATAAGCTGGTATCGCTGATCTGGACACCGGTGCTGCTGGTGTCTATTCACTATTTTTACCACTATATCCCGGTTAACCAAGGGTATGACATCCAGCTGGCGATCACCTCTTCCAGTTACCTGGTCTTCTCGTTTGTGGTGATTTATATGTCGATGATGGCGACTCGCCAGCGCGCCGTGAATAAACGCTCCCGCAGGCTGGCGCTGCTCGACCCGGTCGTACATATGCCTAACCTGCGGGCATTGTCGCGCGATCTGGCAAAGAACCCGTGGTCGGCGCTCTGCCTGCTGCGCATTCCGGAACTGGAAATTCTGGGGCGAAATTACGGTGTGTTGCTGCGTATTTTGTACAAACAGCAGCTGGCGCAGTGGGTTAATGGCACGCTCCAGCCCAATGAGCAGGTGTATCACCTGACCGGGTATGACCTGGCGGTGCGGCTCAACGCGGAATCTCACCAGCAGCGGATTGAAGCCCTGGACGAGCATATCAAACAGTTCCGCTTTGTCTGGGATGGCATGCCGCTGCAGCCGCAGGTTGGCGTGAGCTACTGCTATGTACGTTCTCCGGTTAACCATCTCTATCTGGTCCTGGGGGAACTGGGGGTAGTTGCCGATATGTCGCTCTCCTCCAACCATCCGGAAAATCTTCAGCAGCGTGGTGCGGTCCATTTGCAGCGTAGCCTGAAGGATAAAGTCGCGATGATGAGCCGCCTGCAAAAGGCGCTCGATAACAACGAATTCACCCTGCTGGCGCAGCCCGTTCGCGGCCTGCGAGGCGATCGCTATCACGAAGTCTTGCTGCGGATGTCGGATGTCAACGGGTTATTGATCTCTCCCGATCAATTCTTGCCCGTTGCGCAGGAGTTTGGTTTGTCGTCGCGGGTGGATTTGTGGGTGCTGGAGCACACCCTGCGCTTTCTGGCCGCGCATCGCGAAAGGCTGCCCGGACAGCGTTTTGCCATTAATCTGGCCCCTTCAACCGTTTGTCGGGTGCAGTTCCCGCTCGAGGTGAGTCGCCTGCTGGCGAAATACGCCATCGAGCCGTGGCAGATGATTTTTGAGGTGACGGAGTGCAGCACTTTCGGCAGCGGGGAGCAGGCGCTACACATCCTTCAGCAGCTGCAGAAAATGGGGGTACGCATTGCGATTGATGATTTCGGTACCGGGTATGCGAGCTATGCACGGCTGAAAAGCGTGGATGCGGACATTCTCAAGATCGACGGCAGCTTTATCCGCAATATCGTCAACAACAGCCTGGATTACCAGATAGTGGCCTCTATCTGCCATCTGGCGCGCATGAAGAAAATGCTGGTGGTCGCAGAGTATGTCGAGACCGAAGAGATACGTAGCGCGGTTAACGCGCTAGGTATTGATTATGTGCAGGGCTATTTGATTGGCAGGCCGGTACCGCTTGAGTCACTGCTGGAAGCTGAGGCGTCCTCCTCGGACGCCTGAGGCGTTACGCGGCGACGTCGGCACTCTCTTCTTCGATTTTGAGCAGCCAGCCGGTGACCGCTTCCCAGTACTGCTGCTCTTTTTCCAGGTCCAGCAGGACCAGCGCGTTCTGGCTAAACCAGTCGTGCGGGAAGCTTAGCGTCCAGTGATGGTCGTCGGTTTTCAGCTTCAGCGTTGGCGGCGTGGTGGTTGCCTGACGCTGGTTATTGAGCAGCACGCCCAGACGCAGCAGCTGAATCAGCGGCAGGAACTGCTTCTTCTTGAACAGCGTGAAGCGCGGCAGATCGTCAAGCTTGATGGCTTTACGGTGATAGCGCACCAGGGTCGCCATCATGGTTTGCTGCTCCTGGTTGAAGCCAGGCAGATCGCTGTTTTGCAGAATATACGCCGAATGGCGGTGCATCCCGCTGTGGTTGATATTCAGTCCCACTTCGTGCAGCATCGCTGCCCATTTCAGCAGGGCGGCAAGCTGCGGGTGCGCCAGCTTAGGGTTCTGCTCCTGCCATTGATCGTACATCTGAACGGTCGTTTCCAGAACTCGCTTCGCCTGTTCCCGATCGATGTTGTACTGGTTTGCCAGGCTTTGCGCGGTGCGGCTGCGGATATCCTGATGGCGGAAGCGGCCTTCCATCTCATACAGCACACCTTCACGCAGCGCGCCGTCAGAAAGACGCAGCTCTTTAATGGCCAGCGCATCAAACACGCCGCAGAGGATAGCCAGCCCCGGCACGAAGACCGCTTTGCGCTCGTCGGAAAGGCCCGGCAGGCTTAAGGCGTCGAAGCTTTTATTTTTCAGCACCTCTTCGGTAAGCAGTGTCAGGCGCTCGGGCGTGATAAACCCGTCTTTTTCACCCATCGCCAGCAGCACTTCATGCGCCGCTTTGATGGTGCCTGACGCGCCCAGCGCTACGTTCCAGCCCTGAATACGGTACTGCCAGGCCAGGTTTTCCAGCTTCTGGACAGCCGCCATACGCGCGCGCTGGAAGTTCTCACGGGTGATGGTGCCGCCCGGGAAATACATCTGCGCGAAGCTGACGCAGCCCATACGGCGGCTTTCCACCAGACGTGGCTCAAAGTCTTCGCCGATCACCAGCTCCGTAGAGCCGCCGCCGATATCAATAACCAGCTTGCGCCCTTTTTCCGGTTGGGTGTGCTCGACGCCCATGAAAATCAGACGCGCCTCCTCGTTACCGGAGATGATCTCAATCGGGTAGGGGATCACTTTTTCGGCCCGCTTGAGGAATTCTGGCGCGTTCAGCGCCTGGCGCAGGGTGTGGGTGCCCACGATGCACACGCTGGAGGGCGAGAAGCCCTGCAGGCGTTCAGCAAACAGCGACAGGCAGTTTAACCCACGCTCCATCGCCTCTTCGCTAAGCATGCTGCGTTCATCAAGACCATCCGCCAGGTGTACGCGCTGCTTCAGACGACCGATGATCTGCAGCGCGCCATCCACCTCACGGGCGATGACCATGTGGAAACTGTTAGAGCCAAGATCGACCGCGGCGAATTCCTGCGGACGTGGGGTCTTATCATTTATCGGCATAGGTTAATCGGGTTGCTCGAGTGATTTGATATAGTCGTAAATCGCCAGTTGCGACCGCACTTTACGGCGGTTGCCGCGCGGTACGTAGCGGTTACTGAGTTCTTTGTCGATATAGCGTGCTTTCACGGTATCGCTGAACAGAATCTCGATGATGTCGAGGATCTGCTGCTTCAGGCGTGGATCCAGCAGCGGCGTCGCGACTTCAATTCGGTAGTCAATATTGCGCGTCATCCAGTCTGCAGAAGAGAGATAGACCTGTTTATCACCCGCATTATCAAAAATATAGACCCGATCGTGTTCCAGGTAACGGTCAACAATGCTGATCACCCGAATATTGTCGCTGATGCCTTCCAGTTCAGGGATCAGGGAGCACATGCCGCGGATCAGCAGGTTAACCGGCACGCCGGAACTGGACGCCGCGTACAGCCTGTCCACCAGACCTTTGTCGACCAGGTTGTTGAGCTTCAGCGTGATGCCTGACGACAGCCCTTTCTGGGCATTGGCGATCTCTTTGTCGATCATATCGTACAGCAGACGGCGCGAGTTCTGCGGCGACACCAGCAGATAATCGAAGCTCACCGGACGGTACGGGTTCTCAATAAAGTTAAACACCCGGCGCACCTCGTTCGTGATGCGGGCATCGGCGGTCAGCAGCGAGTAGTCGGTATAAATTCGCGCGGTTTTCTCGTTAAAGTTTCCGGTACCGATGTGGGCATAACGCACCACCTCATCGCCCTCTTTACGCGAGATCAGGAACAGCTTGGCGTGAATTTTCAGTCCTGGCGCGGAGAAGATGACGTGTACGCCCGCTTCCGTCAGACGGCGCGCCCAGTGAATGTTCGCCTCTTCGTCGAAGCGCGCCTGCAGCTCAACCACCACGGTGACTTTTTTGGCGTTGTGCGCCGCATGGATCATCGCGTCGATGATGCGGGAATCTTTTGCCACGCGGTAGATGTTGATTTTGATCGCCAGGACGTTCGGGTCGAAAGAGGCCTGACGCAGCAGTTCCAGCACGTGCTCGAACGTGTGATACGGATAGTAGAGCAGGACATCGCGTTCGCGAATGGCGTCGAACCCGTTGCGGAATTTATCAAACCACAGATGGCGCAGGCGCGGCAGCGGCTTGTTCACCAGATTGGCTTTGCCGACGTTCGGGAAGCCAATAAAGTCTTTAAAGTTGTGGTAACGGCCACCCGGCACGATGGAGTCATAGCGCGAAATGGTCAGTTTCTCGCGCAACATTTCCACCATGGCGTCTGGCATATCGCGCTGATAAACAAAGCGCACCGGTTCGGCCGTCAGACGCTGTTTAAGGCTGGATGACATCAGCTCCATCAGGCTGGCTTCCATCTCGTGCACCAGGTCATATTCGGCGTCACGGGTCATCTTCATCGAGTAGGCGTTTAACGCATCGTAATCGAAGAAGCCTTTAAAGATGTCGTCCAGGCAATAGCGCAGGATGTTATCCAGCAGGATCATCGGTTTGCGTCTGCGCGGGGTTTCCGGCGGCAGGTTCACAAAGCGTGGCACCTTGTCGGACGGGATCTCCAGCAGCGCGTAACGGATAGATTCACCGCGAATGATCTCCACCGCCAGGTAGGTGTAGTCATCTTTCAGGAACTGCACCAGATCGGTTTCGCGGTTGATCAGAATCGGGGTAATGTGCTGGCGCAGATAGTGTTTGAAGTAGTGCCGCAGCCAGTTTTGCTGGTTAACGGAAAGCTGGCGTTCGTTAATCAGGAAGATTTGATTACGCGCCATCTCCAGCAGGAGTTCGTTATACAGGCCGTCAAATTCCTGATCGGCTTTCAGCACGCGGGCCTGTATTTTGCCCAGCAGATGACGCGAGTGAGAGTTTAAGCCCTGTTCTTCGCTAATGATGATGCGTCTTTTCAGCTCGGCAAAGCGAACCTTATAGAACTCATCCAGGTTGTTGGAATAAATGCCCAAAAAACGCATGCGCTCGATCAGCGGGTTACTTTTGTCAGCCGCTTCCTGGAGTACACGTTCGTTGAATGCTAACCAGCTTAGCTCTTTCTCGATATATAACTTTTCCTGACCCATTACAGCTCACACTCCAGTTCAATCACAGGACGTGGTAAATCCGTCTCGTCCTTATTATGGCGAGCATTTCCACGATATGTCCAACAGTGCCAGAAAAGTATGACAGTTATTTTTTTTGTTGGGGATTTTAGAAGGTTGGAGAAGGGAATATCGGGTAATGCGATGTACAGGTCGGGTAAGCGCAGCAGCGCTACCCGACATAACCAACTACTCTTCCGCCGCATAACCCTGCGGGGGGAGCTTAACGCCATCCAGCCATGCTGCGCCGTCGCGCATCGCCAGACGCCCGTCAACAAACCAGCTGACCACCAGCGGGTAAATGGCATGCTCCTGAGTCTGCACGCGTTCGGTCACGTCTTCTTCGTTGTCGCCGTCAAAGACCGGAACTTTCGCCTGCAGGATCACCGGACCGCCGTCCAGTTCGTCAGTAACGAAATGCACGGAGGTGCCATGCTCTTCATCGCCGTTTTCCAGAACCTGACGATGGGTGTGCAGGCCGGGATATTTCGGCAGAAGCGAAGGGTGAATATTCAGCAGACGTCCGGCGTAATGCGCGACAAAAGCCGGGCTCAGAATTCGCATATACCCCGCCAGCACCACGACGTCAGGGGCGTAGGCATCAATCTCCTGAACCAGCTCACGGTCAAAGGCTTCACGACCGGCGAACTGGCTGGCTTCCAGCGCGTGCGCGGGAATGTTCGCTTCCCGGGCGCGCTCAAGGCCGAACGCATCGGCCTTGTTGCTGAATACTGCCCGAATGGTGCCGTTGATTTTCTTCTGTTTGCAGGCGTCGATTATCGCCTGCAAATTGCTTCCGTTGCCGGAAATGAGCACCACGATGTTTTTCATTCAATGACCACACGCTGTTCGGAATCGGAAGCTTTAATCGTACCGATTTTCCACGCGTTTTCACCTTTCTCTGTCAGCAGTTTAACCGCTTTGTCCGCTTCACTTGCCGGCAGGGCGATAACCATACCCACGCCACAGTTAAAGGTGCGATACATTTCGTGAGAGCTCACATTGCCTGCGGTCTGCAGCCAGTTGAACACGGCTGGCCACTGCCATGACGATTCGTCGATCACCGCCTGCGTGTTGTCTGGCAGCACGCGCGGAATGTTTTCCCAGAAGCCGCCGCCGGTCAGGTGAGCGATAGCGTGAACGTCGACGTTCTCGATAAGTTCAAGCACGTTTTTCACGTAGATGCGGGTCGGCGCCAGCAGATGGTCCGCCAGCGGTTTACCTTCAAGCTCGGTGGTCTGTGGGTCGCAACCGCTCACCTCAAGGATTTTACGCACCAGAGAGTAGCCGTTTGAGTGCGGGCCGCTGGAGGCCAGCGCGATCAGCACATCGCCATCGGCCACTTTGCTGCCGTCGATAATTTCTGATTTTTCTACCACGCCGACGCAGAAGCCTGCGACGTCGTAATCTTCGCCGTGATACATGCCTGGCATTTCCGCGGTTTCGCCACCGACCAGCGCACAGCCTGACTGTAAGCAGCCTTCGGCGATACCGTTAATCACGCTGGCTGCGGTATCCACGTCCAGTTTGCCGGTCGCGTAGTAGTCGAGGAAGAACAGCGGCTCTGCACCCTGAACCACCAGGTCGTTTACGCACATCGCGACCAGATCGATACCGATCGTGTCGTGACGTTTTAAATCCATCGCCAGGCGCAGTTTTGTGCCTACACCATCAGTACCCGAGACCAGAACAGGTTCACGATATTTTTGCGGCAGCGCGCACAGTGCGCCGAATCCACCCAGACCACCCATCACTTCCGGGCGGCGGGTTTTTTTCACCACACCTTTGATTCGGTCAACCAGCGCATTACCTGCGTCAATATCAACACCGGCATCTTTGTAGCTGAGAGAAGTTTTGTTGGTCACGGCTTAAATCCCCACGCGATTGCATAGCTAGTAAGAAAAATCGGCGCAATTCTAACAGTCCAGGCAAACGTTTGCGAGCCTATTCTCGGCAAGAGGATTTTTTTTTCTGTTGCGTCTCGTACGGCGTGCAAACTTGACTCCGTTCACGAAAATGAAACCGGTTTCGGCGATCCGCTTGCAAGCGGTTTGCGGAATGAACATCATAAACTGAAACCGGTTTCAGTTTCATTCAGGAGGGATGAAGTCATGAACATTGCCGCATTTGATATTGGTGGCACCGCCTTAAAAATGGGTATCGCGACAGGGCAGGGAGCGCTGCTGCAGAGGGACAAGGCCGCCATTAAAAACAGCGACGGCGAGGCCATCCTTTCGCAGATGCTGGGCTGGGTGGCGGCGCATCCCGGGCTTGCGGGGATCGCCGTCAGCGCGCCGGGGTATGTGAATCCGCATACCGGGTTTATCGACATGGGCGGGGCGATTCGCCGCTTCGACCAGTTCGCGATGAAAGCCTGGCTTGAGGCGCAGACGGGGTTACCGGTCACTGTAGAGAATGACGCCAACTGCGTGCTGCTGGCGGAGCGCTGGCAGGGCAAGGCGACGGATATCGACAACTTTCTGGTGCTGACCATCGGCACCGGGATCGGCGGGGCGATTTTCTGCAACGGCAGGCTGGTTCACGGGGCGCGTTTTCGCGCCGGGGAGTTCGGCTACATGCTCACGGAAAGGGCGGACTCAAGACGCGTTGCCCGCCACTCCATGAATGAAAACTGCACGTTACGCACCCTTCGCAAGCGTTACAGCGATTTTTACGGGCTGGCGCTTGATGACGTGACCGGCGAAGCCATTTTTGACGGTTATGACGCAGGCGACGCCGTGTGCCGCCGCCTGGTGGATGATTTTCTTAACGGTATTGCGACAGGTCTCTACAACCTGGCGAATGTTTTCGATCCGCAGACCATATTCATTGGCGGCGGAATTGCGGAGCGCCCCGGGTTTATGGATTTGCTTCGCACCCATCTCTCGTGGTTTGGCATCGCGGATATCGCCGATGTTGTCAGCCACGGCAACCGCGCCGGGTTAATTGGCGCGGTTTACCACTTCAGACAGCAGTATCCGTCAGCAATCCGCAACATCGAATGAGGGAAAAAGTATGTCAGGATTTAAAGCAGGTTTTCTGTGGGGCGGCGCGGTTGCCGCGCATCAGCTGGAAGGCGGCTGGAAAGAGGGCGGCAAAGGGGTGAGCGTCGCCGACGTCATGACCGCCGGCGCGCACGGCGTACCGCGTGAAATCACCAACGGCGTGCTGCCAGGAAAAAACTACCCGAACCACGAAGCCATCGATTTCTACCATCGCTATAAAGAAGACATCAAACTCTTTGCCGAGATGGGGTTCAAATGCTTCCGTACTTCTATCGCCTGGACGCGTATTTTCCCGAAAGGGGACGAGCTGGAGCCTAACGAGGCTGGCCTGAAATTCTATGACGATCTGTTCGACGAATGTCTGAAATACGGCATCGAACCGGTTATCACGCTTTCTCACTTCGAAATGCCTTTCCATCTGGTCACGGAATACGGTGGATGGCGCAACCGTAAGCTGATCGACTTCTTCGTTCGTTTCGCAAAAGTCGTTTTCCAGCGCTACCAGCATAAAGTGAAGTACTGGATGACCTTCAACGAGATCAACAACCAGGCCAACTTCCACGAAGACTTTGCGCCGTTCACCAATTCCGGGCTGAAGTATGAGCCGGGTGAAGACCGTGAGCCGGTGATGTTCCAGGCCGCGCACTATGAGCTGGTGGCCAGCGCCCTGGCGGTGAAGGCGGGGCGCGAGATTAATCCGTCGCTGCACATCGGCTGCATGATTGCCATGTGCCCTATCTATCCGCTGACCTGCGCGCCTGACGATATGATGATGGCGATGAACGCCATGCACCGTCGTTACTGGTTCACCGACGTTCACGTGCGCGGCAAGTATCCGCAGCATCTGCTCAACTACTTTGAGCGTCGCGGTTTCGCGCTGGATATCACCGAAGAAGATAAAGCGGCGCTGACGCAGGGCTGCGTGGATTACATCGGGTTCAGCTATTACATGTCTTTCGCCACCAAAGCGACGGCGGATAACCCGCAGCTGGATTACGACGAGAGCAAGAGCCTGGTCTCTAACCCGTACGTGCAGAAATCCGACTGGGGCTGGCAGATTGACCCGGTAGGGCTGCGCTACTCCCTGAACTGGTTCTGGGATCACTACCAGCTGCCGCTGTTTATCGTGGAAAACGGCTTTGGCGCTATTGACGTGCAGGAGAGCGACGGCACGGTGGACGACCAGTACCGTATTGACTACCTGGCCGCACACATCCGCGAGATGAAAAAAGCGGTAGTGGAAGATGGCGTTGACCTGATGGGGTATACCCCGTGGGGCTGTATCGACCTCGTTTCTGCCGGCACGGGCGAAATGAAAAAGCGCTACGGCTTTATCTTTGTCGATAAAGATAATGAAGGTAACGGCACGCTGAACCGCAGCAAGAAGAAGTCGTTCGACTGGTATAAGCAGGTGATCGCGAGTAACGGCGATAACCTGTAATTGTCGGGTGGCGCTAACGCTTACCCGACCTACACTACACGTAGGCCCGCGTAAGCGTAGCGCCACCGGGCAGAACCCGCACCCAAGCCGGAGTCTCGCCTCCGGTTTTTTTTATCTCTAAATCACTTTGCTTGATATACGTCAAGCAAGATGGGTATGGCCTAATCCGAAAAAAGCGGTATAATCCCGCGATTTTTTTGCGGATGCCACCTCAGAGGAGAAAGAGAATGAAGATTGTGGAAGTGAAACACCCACTCGTTAAACACAAGTTGGGCCTGATGCGTGAGCATGACATCAGCACGAAGCGTTTTCGCGAACTGGCATCTGAAGTCGGCAGCCTGCTGACCTACGAAGCGACCTCTGACCTGGAAACGGAAAAAGTGACCATCGAAGGCTGGAACGGCCCGGTGCAGGTTGAGCAGATCAAAGGTAAGAAAATTACCGTTGTGCCAATCCTGCGTGCCGGTCTCGGCATGATGGAAGGCGTGCTGGAGCACGTGCCAAGTGCGCGTATCAGCGTGGTCGGGATCTACCGTAATGAAGAGACGCTGGAGCCGGTTCCTTACTTCCAGAAGCTGGTGTCTAACATCGACGAGCGTATGGCGCTGGTGGTTGACCCAATGCTGGCGACCGGCGGTTCAATGATCGCGACCATCGACCTGCTGAAAAAAGCGGGCTGCAGCAGCATCAAAGTGCTGGTGCTGGTTGCGGCACCGGAAGGGATCGCGGCGCTGGAAAAAGCGCACCCGGACGTTGAGCTGTATACCGCCTCTATCGACCAGGGCCTTAACGAGCACGGGTACATCATCCCGGGGCTGGGCGATGCCGGCGATAAGATCTTTGGTACGAAATAATCGAATAACGATAAATAAGCCGACTTTGATAGTCGGCTTTTTTTTGAATAAAACACCAACAACAATACTACTCAGAGGAAAACACTATGACGCGCCGTGCTATCGGGGTGAGTGAAAGACCGCCGCTTTTACAGACTATCCCGCTTAGTTTGCAGCACCTGTTCGCCATGTTTGGCGCAACCGTGCTGGTGCCAATCCTGTTTCACATTAACCCGGCTACCGTGCTGCTGTTCAACGGCATTGGTACGCTGCTGTACCTCTTTATCTGTAAAGGCAAAATCCCGGCGTATCTGGGGTCGAGCTTCGCCTTTATCTCGCCGGTTTTACTGCTGCTGCCGTTGGGTTATGAAGTGGCGCTGGGCGGGTTTATTATGTGTGGCGTCCTGTTCTGCGTGGTGTCTTTTATCGTGAAGAAAGCCGGTACCGGCTGGCTGGACGTCATGTTCCCGCCTGCCGCGATGGGCGCCATCGTTGCGGTCATCGGTCTGGAGCTGGCGGGCGTGGCGGCGAATATGGCCGGTCTGCTGCCTGCTGACGGCCAGTCACCGGATTCCAAAACCATTATCATCTCGCTCGTAACGCTGGGCGTAACGGTGTTTGGCTCCGTGCTGTTCCGCGGCTTCATGGCGATTATCCCGATCCTGATCGGCGTGCTGGCGGGCTATGCGCTCTCCTTCGCAATGGGCGTGGTGGATACCACTCCAATCGCTCAGGCGCACTGGTTCGCTCTGCCAACCTTCTATACGCCACGCTTCGAATGGTTTGCTATCTTCACCATTCTGCCCGCGGCGCTGGTAGTGATTGCGGAGCACGTCGGCCACCTGGTGGTGACGGCGAACATCGTCAAGCGCGATTTAATCCGCGATCCGGGTCTGCATCGTTCCATGTTTGCCAACGGATTCTCGACCATTATCTCGGGGTTCTTTGGCTCCACGCCAAATACCACCTACGGTGAGAACATCGGCGTGATGGCCATTACCCGCGTCTACAGTACCTGGGTTATCGGCGGCGCGGCGATCATTGCCATTCTGCTCTCCTGCGTCGGTAAGCTGGCGGCCGCTATCCAGATCATTCCGGTGCCGGTAATGGGCGGTGTGTCTCTGCTGCTGTACGGCGTGATCGGCGCATCCGGTATTCGCGTGCTGATTGAATCTAAAGTGGATTACAGCAAAGCGCAGAACCTGATCCTGACCTCCGTTATCCTGATCATCGGCGTGAGCGGTGCGAAGGTGCACATTGGTGCGGCCGAGCTGAAAGGTATGGCGCTGGCAACTATCGTCGGAGTCGGCCTGAGCCTGATCTTCAAGCTGATCTCTGTGCTCCGCCCGGAAGAAGAGATACTGGACGCTGACGACAGCGAAAAAGCGTCACATTGATCGTTTAACCGGGCGAAGGATCGCCCGGTTCTCTCCTTGCAGGTTCCGTGTTAAACTCCGTTCCGATTTTATGTAAGATCTGGTTGAGGTACTTCTGAACGGACCGGCACAGCTCTCTCTGCCACTCTATCTCCCTGACGACGAAACTTTCGCGAGTTTCTGGCCGGGTGATAACCCCTCTTTACTGGCTGCACTGCAAAACGTGCTGCGCCAGGATCACAGCGGATACATCTATATCTGGTCACGCGAAGGCGCGGGGCGCAGCCACCTGTTGCATGCCGCCTGTGCGGAGCTCTCCGCGCGGGGTGATGCGGTAGGCTATGTGCCGCTGGATAAACGTACCTGGTTTGTGCCTGACGTGCTGGAGGGAATGGAACATCTCTCCCTGGTGTGCATCGATAATATCGAATGCGTGGCGGGGGATGAGCCGTGGGAAATGGCGATCTTTAACCTCTATAACCGCATTCTGGAGTCGGGCAAAACCCGGCTGCTGATCACCGGCGATCGTCCGCCGCGCCAGCTTAACCTTGGGCTACCGGATCTGGCGTCTCGTCTGGACTGGGGCCAAATCTACAAGCTCCAGCCGCTGTCGGATGAAGACAAACTCCAGGCGTTACAGCTGCGGGCAAAGCAGCGTGGATTTGAGCTGCCGGAGGACGTGGGGCGTTTCCTGCTTAAGCGTCTGGACAGGGAAATGCGCACGCTGTTTGATACGCTCGATCAGCTCGATCGCGCTTCCATTACCGCCCAGCGCAAGCTGACCATTCCGTTTGTGAAAGATATTCTCAAGCTGTAGTTGTGCCGGGTGGCGGCTGCGCCTTACCCGGCCTACAGGAGCCTTCGGGTTTCGTAGGCCCGGTAAGCGTGGCGCCACCGGGCTAGAGATCTCCCATTAGATGCTTCACCAGCAGCGGAATCGGCCTCCCTGATGCCACGCTCTGTCCGTTTTCACGCCACAGCGCCGTTCCGCTGATATCCAGATGCGCCCACGGAATGGTCGGCGGGCAGAAGTGATGCAGCAGCCACGCCGCCGAGGCGCTGATTGCCGCATTGTTGGTCGGCGTGTTGCACAGATCGGCAATCGCGCTGTCGGTCTGCTTTTTCAGCCGCGCGTCCAGCGGCAGGGACCACACTTCATCGCCGCTCTGTTTACCCGCCTGCGTTAGCGCCTTACGCAGCGGTTCATCCTGGGTCATCAGCCCGCTCAGCTCATACCCCAGCGCTTTCACCACCGCACCGGTTAAGGTCGCCATATCAATGATATAGCGCGCCTGCGGATGCCGCTGGCTGGCCCAGGCAATCGCGTCTGCCAGTACCAGGCGGCCTTCGGCATCGGTATTGTTGATTTCAACCGTAGTGCCGTTGCAGGCCCTCGCGACCGTGCCGGGCTGCATGGCGTCCGGACCTATCGCATTTTCCGCCAGCGCCAGCACGCCCATGATGCGAACGGGAAGGCCAAGTTCTGCGACCGCGAGCATCAGGCCCAGCACGTTTGCCGCCCCGCACATGTCATATTTCATGGTGTACATGCCTGCGCCTTCCTTTAGCCACAGCCCTCCGGTATCAAAGGTAATACCTTTTCCTACATAGCAGCATACCTGGCCGTCAGAAACACCGTCATAGTGGATCGCCAGCAGCCGCGGCGGGCAGGAGGCGCCTTTGCCTACGGCATGAAGGAGCCCCAAACCTTGCTCAACAATGTCTGTTTCGTTGAGTACCTCACACCGCAGGGCCGGGAAGGCGGCACACAGCTTTTGCGCCTCTTCGACCACAAACTGCGGCGTGCAGCGGTCAGAAGGGGTATCCGCCAGACGACGCGCGCAGACCATCCCCCTGGCGATAGCCTGCTGCTGGCGGAAGATAGCGTCCAGCTTGTCCTGCTGTTCCGGCAGGCAGAGCGCGGTAATCCGCTCAAGACGAACGTCGCTGGCGGTTTTCTTCAGCTGCAAATCGCTCAGCCTGTGCGCCTGGTTAAAGAGAAAACGCAGCACCTGTACCAGCACAACGTCATCGATATGAGTAATGTCTATAACTACATCCGGGCTGACGGGGGAGGCCAGCAGGGGGCGCAGCGCCGCAAGTAATCCTTCGGTCAGACTGTCCTGCCAGAGCGTATCGGGCAGCAAAGAGATGCGGGCAAAAGGCGCGCAGCCAAAGCGCGTGTCCGCGATGGCGTTCTGGTCGCGCATTTCAGCGATAAGCGCCGTATCCGGCAACAGGCTGCAGGAGGCGCGGGCGATTAAATGGCTTTTTGGCTTCGCGTCTGACAGCGTGGTGATAAATTGATACGTAATCATCATTGTTCCTCAATCGGCGCGCGGATCCGCGCAGCGTAGGCCTGCATCCATTCGTCATCCACGGCCTGATAGTGCGTCTTCTCCTGCCGGCGCTCGGTGCGAAATACGGTAAGCGGCTGGCGGGCGGTGGCGACCACAAACGAGAAGGTTTTGATGTTCGTCGCCGCGCCGAACTCGCCTTTGTTATTCATGCACACCACGGAGAGATCGCCCACGCGGCCAAAGCGCGACATCAGCTTGTCTTCCAGCTCGAACACTACCGAATCTGCCGCCTGCTGCGGCGTCATGCCCTGCGCCATCCGGCGGACGATTTCGTAGCTGGTACAGCCTTTCATCAGATCTTCCCCCACGCCCGTGGCGATGGCGGCGCCGGTTTCGCTGTCGCAGTAAAAGCCGGAACCGATAATTGGCGAATCGCCGAGTCGGCCGCGCTTTTTCATGAACAGGCCGCTGGTGGAGGTGGCGACGCTCATCGACCCCTGTTTGTCGAGGCCGATAATCCCGACGGTGTCGTGACCGTCGTACGGGCTTAAGCCTTTATCCAGCGTCTCCCGGCAGCGCTTGCGGTAATGCTGCATGGCGCGGTCGGTGAGCATGGTTTTGTCCGCAAAGCCCTGGCTCAGCGCCCATTCGCGCGCTCCCTGGCCGACCAGCAGGCTGTTGTAACGCTGGCGGCTAAGCGCCTGCGCCACGCGTACCGGGTTGGCGATATCCACCAGATTGCCCACGGCACCAAACGCCAGCGTGTCGCCGTCCATGTAGGCGGCGTCCAGCTCAACCTCGCCATTTTCGGTGGGCAGTCCGCCATAGCCGACGGATTTATAAAATGGAAAGTCCTCGACGGCGGCCACGGCATCTACCACTGCCGCAGAGACCGGTTTTCCCGCAGCCAGCGCAGAGGCAGACTCCGTGACGCCTTCAAGCGCCATTCGCCAGGTGGCGATAATTCCCCACATGCTTTACTCCTGTTTTGCAAGTGTCGTGTCGGTTTGCGTCGCGGTAGCCACTTCCGCCGCGCGGTACTGCTTGTCCACAATGCGCATAAAAGGCAGATAGAGCATGGCGCCAATCAGCAGGTTAATAAGCTGCATCACGCTGCCGCTGAGATGCCCGGTGACGATGAAACCGCTGATCACCGGCGGCAGCGTCCAGGGAATAAAGACCCCGGTGGTCACGGCGACCGCGCCAATTTTCATGGCGGCATACTGCACGGTGACCAGCACCAGCGGGACAAGATTGAAGGGGATAAGCATGATCGGGTTCATGATCACGGGCAGGCCAAACAGAATCGGTTCGTTGATGTTAAACACCGATGCCCCTGCGCCGAGTCGCGCAACTTCCCGCATGTTTTTGCTGCGGGCGAAAATCAGCATCGCAATAACCAGCGACAGCGTAGCGCCTGCGCCACCCATCCAGATCATGTCAAAAAACTGTTCCGTAATAATGTGCGGCGGCGTGGCACCTGCCTGAATGGCCGCGATGTTATCGGTCTGGTTTTCCATCCACAGGGGACGAATAATGCCGTTGATCATCGAGCCGGAGTTAATGCCCACTGACCACAGAATGGTGATGCTGAATACCGTCATCAGCGCGCCAAAGTAAGAGGTGCCGTAGTGGCGCACCGGTGTGGCAACCACCTCATAAATAAACTGATGAATCGTGTTGTAGTGGGTGTTTTCAAAGACGATGCGGATAACCAGCACCAGAATCATGACCAGCAGTGCCGGGATCAGCGCGGCGAAAGACTCCTGTACCGCTGGTGGTACGCCGTCCGGCATTTTGATGACCAGATTTTTGCGCTTGAGCCAGCAGAACAGCTCCGTCCACAGCAGGGAACCAATCATCGCCACGAACAGCCCTTTACTGCCAATCCACTCTACCGGCATCACGGTGATCCCGCCGTTCTCCGCCACTTTAATAAACGGCGTCAGGATCAGAAACGCGACCAGCGCCAGAATACCGCAGGAGATGCGGTCTTCACCGTAGTGTTCGGCCAGGCGGAAAGCCACCAGGAAGCTGATAAACAGCGACATGGTCGAGAACACCGCGTTGAACGGAATTTCAATGATGGCGCTCCAGCTGGCACCAAAGGCCTGAGACATAAACTGTTGATAGGTTTGATTCGGGAATGACGAGATCACCAGCAGAATAGAACCGACGATGATGAAGGGCATGAACGACACGTAGGCGCCGCGAATGGCCCCGAGGTGGCGCTGCTGTGCCGTTTTGGCCGCCAGCGGCATCAGCTTTGCTTCAAGAAATCCCAGAACATTGTTCATTGTGAACTCCGTACAAGATTGAGTGGTGCGGTTTATGTTATGTCTGTGGATTATCAGTGAAGCGTGGCGAGCGAAAGGTGAAATCGGTCACAAAGCAACCGCCTGCGCTATATAAATCTCATATGATTAGTTAACGGAATTGTTGCGATGGAAATTAAACTGCATGCCAATGCCACCACCACGCCACGCATTCGTCGCTATTTGCAGCAGTCCGCTAAAAGCGACAGAGAGCTCGCAACTGAGCTCGGGATCTCTGTCACGACCGTCAGGCGCTGGCGTAACCGTGAGCAGATTACCGATAACCAGACAACGCCAAAAGTGATATACAAAGCACTGAGACAAGAGCAGGTTGCGCTGGTGAATGCTTTGCGTGAAGCTACAGGCGCACCGCTGGACGAACTGCTGTTGATGGTCAATGACGGACTCGGGATCGCCGTCTCCCGCGCGACCCTGAACCGTTACCTTAAACCGGCTTCGGCAAAGCACAAGGGCGCGACTCTACAGGGGAAAAAGGCGCTAAAGGCGGGCATCGTGCCGCAAAAACTTCTGCTGCATTATCAGCCTCTGTCGCTGCATATGGACGATGGCGGGCAACAGCATCTGCTCTGGGCGCGTGAACCCGTGAGTGGCTGGTGCTATGCCCGGCTGTATGCGGGCATTTCTCCGCAGCTGCTGACCCGCTGGGTGAACGACGTGCTGGAAGCCTGTCCGGCTGATATTCAATCTGTTGAGACTTTCGGTTTAGAGGTGAACCAACTGGAATGTAACGTCGCTGTGAAAGTACGCCCACAGCAATACCGCGCCGTTCAGGTTGCTCTGCCGCTATGCGACATTATTCCGCGTCTGAACAGTGAGCCGGCAGGTGAGCTGTTGATTCAGCTATGCGAATTTTACAACCGGGGAAAGGCGCAGAAAAAGTTGGGAGAGAGGACGCCGCAGGCCTTTCTCGAAGCGCTGCGGCGTAACGATTAGAGAATTTCGAGCACGTCTTCCGGCGGGCGACCAATCCGTGCCTGGCCGTTGGCCACCACAATCGGTCGCTCAATCAGCTTTGGATTGTCAACCATCGCCTGGATCAGCTCAGCCTCGGTGAGGCGGCTGTCGTCCAGGTTAAGCGACTTATACAGGTCTTCTTTCTGGCGCATCAGCTCTCTTGCACTGCCCATTCCCAGCATGTGCAGCAGCTGGCGGAGGGTTTGCGCGTCAGGTGGGGTGTCGAGATACAGCACCACCTCCGGCTCAACGCCGTTAGATTTCAGCAGGCTCAGGGTGTCGCGGCTCTTGGAGCAGCGAGGGTTGTGATAGATTTTTACGGCGTCTGTCATGACGTGAACTCTCCTTTATTACATCTTTTCGTAAGGCTTAAAGCGCTGCTGCAGGCCGCGCAGCTGATCGATACGCGCGTCGTAACGGGCCTGCTGGAGGCTGCCGAGTTTGACCTGCGCGCTGGCGCTGCTGAGCGTGGAAATCGCCTGATCGAGACGCCCCACCAGGGCAAAGCCTTCGGCACGGGCCGCCAGCTCCTGATCGCGGTTGCCCAGCTGAGCTTCCGCCTGTGCGAGCAGATCCCAGCCGTTTTGATCGTCTTTATTATTAAAGGTGTAGCGGTTCAGAATGGTCGCTGCTTCCCCGGGCTGGCCGCCCTGTAAGTAAGCGTTCGCCAGGTTAAGTTGCAGCACCGGGTTGGTACGGACGTCTTTCGCCCCTTTCAGGCGGTTGATCGCATCGGCAGGTTTCTTCTGCCCCAGATCGATATCCGTCGACAGATCGAGATACCACGGGTTATTCGGGTCGGCAGCCAGAAGCGGTTGCAGGGCTTTACGCGCCTCGTCGTATTTGCTGGCCTCCATCGCCTGTAGCGCCTGACCATACTGTGCGGCGTTCTTCTCACGTACGTTGCCTTTTCCCAGGGCATCCAGCAGGTCACTGGTGAGCTGGTTACGCCCGGAATTGTACATCCCCAGCGTTCTCACTTTCGCCATGTAGAAATCCTGCGAAGACTGGACCACGACCGGACGCATCTGGTTGGCACGGTTGCGCGCATCCGACAGACGGCTTTCCGGTAACGGGTGCGTAAGCAGAATTTCCGGTGGGCGGGAAGAATAACGTGCCTGATCGAGCAGTTTTTCGAGGAAGCTCGGCATGGCCTGCGGGTCAAAGCCCGAACGCTGTAGTACCTGAATGCCGATGCGGTCCGCTTCCTGCTCGTTTTGCTGGGTAAAGCTGATCATCCCCTGACGCGTACCGGCCAGCGTACCGGTTAAGGCGGCCATCCCGGCCTGCGGGCTGGCCATCGCCAGTAGAATAGAGCCCAGGGCGCCCACCCAGGTGAGCGGGGCATTACGCTTCTGGTCTTCCATCGCACGCGCCAGGTGGCGCTGCGTGACGTGCGAAATTTCGTGCGCCATCACCGAGGCCAGCTGGCTTTCGTTGTCTGAGTAACGGAATAACGCCGAATGCAGTACCACGTTACCGCCAAAGAAGGCGAAGGCGTTGATTTCGTCATTATTAATTAAATAGAAATGGAAGGGCGTTTTTACCGAGTCGGCGTGCGCCACCAGACGCATCCCCAGCCCGTTTATGTACTGTACCAACAAAGGGTCGTTAATCAGCGGGGCGCTGCCGCGCAGCTGGCGAACATAGTAATCGCCCATTTGCATCTCTTGCCCAATAGAGAGCGTGCTTCCTGCTGTGGTGCCCATGTCCGGCAATGAATCGGACGAGTCAGCAAAAGCGGGTAACACCTGACCGACCGTCACTGCGGCAATCAGTGTTGCAACCAGTGTTTTTCTCAACTGCCTGAACATAACCACTGTCCTGTATATTGGATGTGCTAATTTGACCGATGAACCGGCATATCGTTCATCTCTGCTGCCCTGCGAGTGTAGCCGTGTTACCGCATGAAGAAAATCCCATTCATCAGGCTTTTGCGGATTGTGTCGGCGATACAAAAAGCGAAAGTCTTTTTTGTGACAGTTAGATACAATTCACCGTCTCACTCCCGCCATTCGATTCAGGGAAGGGTTGTATGCTCGAAATGTTAATGCAGTGGTACCGGCGTCGGTTCAGCGACCCGGAAGCCATTGCTTTGTTGGTTATTCTGGTCGCCGGTTTCGGTATTCTGTTCTTCTTCAGCGGTCTGCTTGCGCCGCTGCTGGTGGCGATTGTGCTGGCGTATCTGCTGGAGTGGCCAACGGCGCGCCTTGAACATATCGGCTGTTCCCGCCGCTGGGCAACCAGCATCGTACTGGTGCTGTTTGTCGGCATCCTGCTGTTGATGGCCTTTGTGGTGATGCCCGTCGCCTGGCAGCAGGGG
This sequence comes from Lelliottia nimipressuralis, assembly GCF_004402045.1. Classification (GTDB taxonomy): domain Bacteria; phylum Pseudomonadota; class Gammaproteobacteria; order Enterobacterales; family Enterobacteriaceae; genus Enterobacter; species Enterobacter chinensis. The sequence goes on from NZ_SOMG01000011.1 coordinate 80,446, forward strand.
ATCTACCTGATCCGCGATATGCCCGGCATGTTGAATAAACTCTCTGATTTTGCCGCCACGCTGCCGCGCCGTTACCCCGCGTTAATGGACGCCGGGATCATCGACGCGATGGCGGAAAATATGCGCGCCCGCATCATGACGATGGGCGATTCGGTGGTGAAATACTCTCTGGCCTCGCTGGTGGGGTTGCTCACCCTGGCGGTCTACCTTGTGCTCGTTCCGCTGATGGTCTTCTTCCTGGTGAAAGACAAAGACCAGATGCTCAACGCCGTGCGGCGTATTTTACCGCGCAACCGCGGGCTGGCGGGGCAGGTCTGGGAAGAGATGAACCAGCAGATCACCAACTACATTCGCGGCAAGGTGCTGGAGATGATTGTCGTGGGGGTAGCCACCTGGATTGGCTTCCTGATCTTCGGCCTGAACTACTCGCTGCTGCTGGCGGTGCTGGTGGGGCTGTCGGTCCTGATTCCGTACATCGGCGCGTTTGTGGTGACCATTCCGGTTGTTGGGGTCGCGCTGTTCCAGTTCGGGCTGGGGACGGAGTTCTGGAGCTGCTTCGCGGTGTACCTGATTATTCAGGGGCTGGACGGTAACCTGCTGGTTCCGGTGCTGTTCTCAGAAGCGGTGAACCTGCATCCGCTGGTAATTATCTTGTCCGTGGTGATTTTCGGCGGGCTGTGGGGGTTCTGGGGCGTGTTCTTTGCGATCCCGCTGGCAACGCTGATTAAAGCTGTGGTCCACGCGTGGCCGGATGTGCCGGCAGTGGAAGAGAAGTAGGTTTGTCGGGTGGCGCTGCGCTTACCCGACCTACACTCGGAATGTAGGCTGGGTAAGCGCAGCGCCACCCGGCACAACAAGTATCAGACGTTCTCTTTCAGCCAGTTCAACACCACGTCGTGGTGGTTGCTGGTTTTGAAGTCGTCAAACACGTGTTCAATTTTACCGTCAGCGTCAATCAGGAAGCTGATGCGGTGAATACCGTCGTAGGTTTTACCCATAAACGTCTTCTCGCCCCAGATGCCGAACTGCTCGCACACCTGATGATCTTCATCAGAAAGCAGCGTGAAGTTCAGCAGCTCTTTTTCAGCAAATCGTGACAGCTTTTCCGGTTTATCCGTGCTGATACCCAGCACTTCCACGCCGACTTTTTTCAACTCGTCCATGTTGTCGCGTAAGCCGCAGGCCTGTACGGTGCAGCCGGGGGTCATGGCTTTCGGGTAGAAATAGACCAGAACACGCTGTCCCTGGAAGTCGGTCAAATTTACTTGCTCGCCGTCTTGATCCGGTAAGCTAAATTTCGGTGCGATGTCACCGGCTTTCAGTGGATTCATTACTCAACTCCATCCTGTTCGTGCTGCGAATAATTGACGACGCTTATACTGCCCTGCGCGTTTAATTCTGTACAGAGGGCTTTGAACGCTTGCTCGATATTTGACGCATCCTGTGAGGCAGGGCAGTGCGCGGTAATTTGAATAAAGAGCGTAGGAACCGTGCTCTCGTCACCCGGCTGTGTGCGGGAAACAAGCTCAGCGATGTTCATCTGATGGCTGTCAAACAGCGCGGTAAAGCGCTCAATCAGATGGGGAGAGTCAGGGACTTCAACCTGCACCCAGACGGTCGCGGGCATAGCCGGACGCGGGCGCGCGGTAGTACGTTTCATCACGATCAGCAAATCCAGCTCCGCGCCCTTCAGCGGCAGGGTCGATTCGATAAGCGTAATGGCATTCCATGTTCCGGACAGCAGCATAATAAACGTGAACTCGTCGCCCAGCATTGCCAGACGGCTGTCTTCGATATTACAGCCGCAGCTGCTCACGTGACGGGTGATGGTGTTCACGATACCCGGCCTGTCGGCACCCAGCGCAGTGATAACCAGGTAATGTTGTGATGAGGTTGTCAAACCTGTTCTTCCTTTGCATGGTTAAGTCTTCCTAAGGAAAGCATAAAAAAAACATGCATACAACCGCCTGAGGGCCTCAGGTCGCTTGCTTTTATTACAGTTCCAAACGTACCATTGAGGCTCTTGTTCGCACAGAGGATGGCTCATGTTCACGGGAAGTATTGTCGCGCTTGTAACACCGATGGATGAAAAAGGTAATGTCTGCCGGTCAAGCATGAAGAAGCTGATTGATTACCATGTCGCCAATGGAACCTCGGCGATCGTTTCGGTAGGGACTACCGGTGAATCTGCAACGCTGAGCCACGAAGAGCACGGCGATGTGGTTATGCTGACCCTGGAACTGGCTGACGGACGTATTCCGGTTATCGCGGGGACAGGGGCTAATGCAACCGCAGAAGCTATCAGTCTGACCAAACGTTTTAACGACAGCGGCATCGTAGGCTGTCTGACGGTGACCCCTTATTACAACCGTCCTACCCAGGAAGGTTTGTTCCAGCACTTCAAAGCCATCGCTGAACATACTGACTTGCCACAAATTCTGTATAATGTGCCGTCCCGTACCGGTTGCGATATGCTGCCGGAAACCGTTGGTCGTCTCTCGGAAGTAAAAAATATTATCGCTATTAAAGAGGCGACAGGGAACTTAAGCCGCGTTCATCAGATCAAAGAGCTGGTTTCAGATGACTTTATCCTGTTGAGTGGTGATGATGCGACCGCGCTGGACTTTATGCAGCTCGGTGGTCATGGCGTGATCTCCGTAACGGCAAACGTTGCGGCGCGCGATATGGCTGAAATGTGCAAGCTGGCCGCAGCCGGTCATTTTGATGAAGCGCGTGTCATTAACCAGCGTCTGATGCCGCTGCACAATAAATTATTTGTCGAACCCAATCCGATCCCAGTGAAATGGGCGTGTAAGGAGTTGGGGCTTGTAGCAACCGATACGCTGCGTCTGCCAATGACACCGATTACCGACCACGGTCGTGACATCGTCAAGGCAGCGCTGAAGCATGCCGGTTTGCTGTAAAGTTTAGGGAGATTTGATGGCTTATTCAGTACAGAAGTCGCGCCTGGCGAAGGTTGCGAGTGTTTCGCTTGTTATGCTGCTCGCTGCCTGTAGTTCAGACTCGCGCTACAAGCGCCAGGTGAGCGGTGATGAATCCTATCTGGATGCGACCCCGCTTGCTGAACTTCACGCACCGGCTGGTATGATCCTGCCGATTCAGAACGGCGATTATAATATTCCCGTGACCAACGGCAGCGGCCTGGTTGGTAAAGCGCTTGATATTCGTCCGCCAGCACAGCCTTTGGCGCTGGTGAGCGGGGCGCGTACCCAGTTCACCGGTGATACGGCGTCTCTGATGGTTGAGAGCGCGCGCGGTAGCACCCTGTGGCCGCAGGTTGTCAGCGTTATTCAGTCGAAGAACTACACCATCGATAAACGCGATGACGCCAGCCAGACGTTAACCACCGACTGGATCGAATGGAACCGTCTGGATGAAGATCAGCAGTACCGCGGTCGCTATCAAGTCTCCGTAAAACCACAGGGTTATCAGCAGGCGGTTAACGTTAAGCTGTTGAACCTGGAGCAGGCGGGTAAACCGGTTGCGGATGCCGCGTCCCTGCAGCGTTACAGCACCGAAATGCTGAACGTGATTGCCGCGGGCCTGGATAAGACCGCTACCGATGCCGCCAACGCCGCGCAGAGCCGCAATGGCGCGACCTTCGATGTGCAAAGCGGTGCGGATGATACCGGCCTGCCAATGCTGGTGGTTCGTGCACCGTTTAACCAGACCTGGCAGCGTCTGCCAGCGACGCTTGAAAAAGTGGGCATGAAAGTGACCGACAGCACGCGTTCGACCGGCAGCATGACGGCAACGTATAAGCCGCTCTCCGACAGCGCGTGGCAGGAACTGGGTGCGAAAGATCCTCAGCTTGCCTCCGGTGACTACAAGATTCAGGTTGGCGACCTTGATAACCGCAGCAGTCTGCAGTTTATCGATCCAAAAGGTCACACGCTGACCCAGTCGCAGAACGATGCGCTGGTCGCTGTCTTCCAGGCGGCATTCAGCAAATAAATACGAGGGCTGGTTAATCCAGCCCTTTTTATTTTAGTGCCACGCAAACGTGTGCGTGGCATAATATCCCCAGTTTTGAACACAAATCATCACACCAGGAGTAATGAAGATGCAGAAGCAAGCTGAGTTGTATCGTGGCAAAGCGAAGACCGTATACAGCACGGAAAACCCGGATCTGTTGGTGCTCGAGTTCCGCAATGATACGTCAGCAGGGGATGGCGCACGCATTGAGCAGTTCGATCGTAAGGGCATGGTGAACAACAAGTTCAACCATTTCATTATGACCAAACTGGCCGACGCGGGTATCCCGACTCAGATGGAAGCGTTGCTGTCCGATACGGAATGTCTGGTGAAAAAACTGGATATGGTTCCGGTTGAGTGCGTTATTCGTAACCGTGCAGCGGGCTCCCTGGTGAAGCGTCTGGGCATTGAAGAAGGTATCGAACTGAATCCACCTCTGTTCGATCTGTTCCTGAAAAACGATGCTATGCACGATCCTATGGTTAATGATTCCTACTGCGAAACCTTCGGCTGGGTGAATAAAGAGAACCTGGCGCGCATGAAAGAGTTGACCTACAAAGCCAACGACGTGCTGAAAAAATTGTTTGATGACGCGGGCCTGATCCTCGTCGACTTCAAGCTGGAGTTTGGTCTGTTCAAAGGCGAAGTGGTGCTGGGCGATGAGTTCTCACCAGACGGTAGCCGCCTGTGGGATAAAGAAACCCTGGATAAAATGGACAAAGACCGCTTCCGTCAGAGCCTGGGTGGCCTGATTGAAGCGTACGAAGCGGTTGCTCACCGTTTAGGCGTTAAGCTCGACTAACTCCCTAACTTGCCAAAGGATGTTTGCATCCTTTGGCGTCTTACCTTTGTTTCCTATGGTAATCTTGCCGTTAACCGCCTACGATCATAGCTATTATAAATGGAATAGTTCGAGGTGGTTATGCGCTGGCAAGGGCGTCGTGAAAGTGACAATGTAGAAGACAGACGCAGTGATGGTGGCGGCGGTCCTTCAATGGGCGGGCCCGGCTTCCGGTTACCCAGCGGCAAGGGCGGGATAATCCTGCTGATTGTGGTGCTGGTCGCGGGGTATTACGGCGTCGATCTCACCGGTTTAATGACCGGTCAGCCGCTGCAACAGCAGCAGCAATCTCAGCGCTCCATCAGTCCGAATGAAGATGAAGCGGCCAAATTTACCTCCGTTATTCTCGCCACAACAGAAGACACCTGGAGTCAGCTGTTCGAGAAGATGGGGCGTACCTACCAGCAGCCGAAGCTGGTGATGTATCGTGGTGCAACCCGTACCGGATGCGGTACCGGGCAATCTGTGATGGGGCCGTTCTACTGCCCGGCAGACGGCACGGTCTATATCGATCTCTCGTTTTACGATGACATGAAACGCAAGCTTGGCGCTGACGGTGATTTTGCTCAGGGCTACGTGATCGCGCATGAAGTCGGCCATCACGTGCAAAAGCTGCTGGGGATTGAGCCAAAAGTACGCCAGCTTCAGCAAAATGCGTCTCAGGCGGAAGTGAACCGCCTTTCTGTCAAAATGGAACTGCAGGCGGACTGCTTCGCGGGCGTCTGGGGCCACAGCATGAAGCAGCAGGGCGTTCTGGAATCCGGTGACCTTGAAGAGGCGTTAAATGCCGCTCAGGCTATCGGTGACGACCGTCTTCAGCAGCAGAGCCAGGGGCGCGTAGTGCCGGACAGCTTCACTCACGGTACCTCGCAACAGCGTTATAGCTGGTTCAAACGTGGTTTCGACAGCGGCGATCCGGCGCAGTGCAATACCTTCGGTAAAGCGATGTAATGCAGCTGTTTGAACAGCTAATAAGCGAGCTTGAGCGCACCGGCCATCGTCGGCTGGTGGTGCTCAGCGGTGACGCGCAGTGGACGTTAACCCAGGCGGTCGCCCTGCGTGACGCCCTCCCCGGAGACTGGGTTTGGCTGGATGAACGCCCTTCACAAGCCATCAGCGGCCTGCTGGGACGCGAGTTCCGGCATGCCGTTTTTAACGCCAGTACCGGGTTTGATGTCGCCGCGTTTGCCGCCCTGAGCGGAACGCTGAGCGCCGGAAGCCTTCTGGTACTGCGGGTGCCGCCGCTCGACGCGTGGGCTGAACTTCCTGACAGTGATTCATTACGCTGGAGCGATAGCGCCGAAGCGATAGCCACGCCACATTTTGTCCACCATTTCTGCCAGACCATTACCGCCGATCCCGACGCGATTGTCTGGCTTCAGGGTAGCGAGTTATCTCTTCCGCCTTTACCCGATACGCCCGACTGGCAGCCTGCCAGCGGCGCACCGCAGCGCGAGCAGGCGGAGATCCTGGATGTGCTTCAGGGGATGCAGGGTGGCATCGTGGCCGTTACCGCCGCGCGCGGGCGCGGAAAGTCAGCCATGGCGGGAATGTTGCTGAACCGTATTGCGGGCAGCGCCGTGGTCACCGCCCCGGCGAAGGGGGCAACGGATATTATCGCCCGCTTTGCCGGAGAGCATTTTTTATTTTATGGCTCCGGACGCGCTGCTTGCCTCTTCACGCCACGCCGACTGGCTGATTGTTGATGAAGCTGCCGCGATCCCCGGCCCGCTGCTGGAAAAGCTGGTGCGTCGTTTCCCTCGCGTGCTGTTGACCACCACGGTGCAGGGTTATGAAGGGACGGGCCGGGGATTCTTGCTTAAATTCTGCGGTCGGTTTGCCGGGCTACAGCGTTACAGCCTATCAGCGCCGGTACGCTGGGCTGCGGGCTGCCCGCTTGAGCGGGTCGTTGCCAGCGCGCTGCTGTTTGACGATACGCTGCTTGACCGCCGCCCGGAAGGGGAGGTGCATTTAACTTCTCTGACGTCTGCTACGTGGGAAAGCCGTCCGGCGCTGGCAGCGAGCGTATACGAGCTACTCTGCGCCGCGCATTATCGTACCTCGCCGCTCGATTTACGCCGCATGATGGACGCGCCCGGGCAGCAGTTTGCTGTCGCAGAAGCGAACCCGGTCATCGCCGGGGCGCTCTGGCTGGTGGAGGAGGGCGGGCTATCCCCTGAGCTTAGCCGCGCCGTGTGGGCGGGGTTCCGGCGTCCTCGCGGGAACCTGGTGGCGCAGTCTCTGGCGGCGCACGGCGGCTGCCCGCTGGCGGCAACGCTCAGAGGCCGACGGGTGACCCGCATTGCCGTGCACCCTCATCGTCAGCGGGAAGGGATTGGTCAGGCGCTTATCCGCAGCGCCAGCGGAGAAGATTATCTGTCGGTGAGCTTTGGTTATACCGATGAGCTTTGGCGCTTCTGGCAGCAGTGCGGGTTTGTGCTGGTGCGGATGGGGAGCCATCGTGAAGCCAGCAGCGGCTGTTACACCGCGATGGCGCTACTGGCGCAGAGTGATGCCGGGCGCCTGCTGTGTGAGCAGGCACAGCAGCGTCTGAAGCGCGATGCGCGTGTATTATCGGCCTGGAACGGTGAAAAGATCCCGGTGGAAGATGAATGGGAAGCTACCCTTAATCATGACGACTGGCTGGAGCTGGCAGGGTTTGCCTTCGCCCACCGGGCGTTTTCAACCTCGGTTGCCGCACTGACGCGGCTGTTGTTAACCGTGGACATGCCGCTTCCGGCCCTGCGTGGGAAAATGGAAGGAAAAACGGAAGACGTCGGGCGAAAAGCATTGCTGGCAAAGTTGCGGAGTGAAACCGCGCAAGCGATTGAAAGTCTTGATTATCCGCGCTGCCAGCAGTTGAAAGAAGACATTTTGCAATGGCAATTTTTTCAATGACTTCTTCAGTAAAGTGGCATGGTCATTCCCGCTGCGAGGCGTAGAATCCAGGTCATCTATTAAGGAGACCGCCATGAAACACGACCATTTTGTTGTTCAAAGCCCTGACAAACCGGCTAAACAGTTACTGCTTCTGTTTCATGGCGTTGGCGATAATGCCGTCAATATGGGGCAGATTGGCAGCTGGTTTGCGCCTGTATTTCCGGAGGCCTTGATTGTCAGCATCGGTGGCGTAGAGCCATGTGGTCCAAACGGTCGGCAGTGGTTTTCTGTTCAGGGTGTAACGGAGGAGAACCGTCAGGCGCGCATTGATGCCATTATGCCCACGTTTATCGACATTGTTCGCTACTGGCAGCAGCAGAGCGGCGTCGGTGCCGACGCAACCGCGCTGATTGGCTTCTCGCAGGGGTCAATCATGTCCCTGGAAAGCGTAAAAGCGCAGCCAGGTCTGGTTTCGAGAGTGATCGCGTTTAACGGTCGTTTTGCGACGCTACCGACTAGCGCGTCCACGCAGACGACGATCCACCTGATCCACGGTGGTGAAGACCGGGTGATTGAGCTTTCGCATGCGGTTGCCGCGCAGGAAGCGCTGATTCGCGAAGGTGGGGATGTGACGCTGGATATCGTTGACGACCTGGGCCATGCGATTGACGACCGTAGCATGCAGTTTGCGCTCGATCGTTTGCGCTATACCGTACCGAAGCACTACTTTGATGAAGCGCTCAGCGGCGGCAAGCCGGATAACGATGATATTGTTGAGTTTATGTGAGGTTGCCCCCTCTCCCATGGAGAGGGGAAACAGATCGATTACTTCTTCTGATCCTTCTTCGGCCAGTCGTCGTCATCGTCCCACTTATCGTTAAAATCACGATGCGGGGGAAGATCCGGTTTGTTGGCGAGAAATTTTTTATGGTCAACGCGCTTAAGATCTTTAATCACGTTAAGCAATACGCCGACCAGAAAAACCAACACCAGAATCCACCAGTACTTTGAAAGCCAGTCCATTCGCTATTCCTCTCAGAGCGTTCGTCAGGCGACGAGTTGCTCCATAATACGTTGATACATACGGGCCAGCAGTTGCAAATCTGCCGCATTGACACACTCATTTATTTTATGAATGGTTGCGTTCACTGGACCCAGTTCGACAACCTGGGCACCCATGCGGGCGATAAAGCGTCCGTCTGAGGTGCCACCCGTCGTCAGCAGCTGTGGCTTAATTTCATTATAGTGCTCGATGGCGTTCACCACCGCATCCACCAGTTTGCCACGCTGCGTCAGGAACGGCTGGCCGGAAAGCCACCAGTCGACGGTGTAGCGCAGGTTATATTTTTCCAGCAGGGCGACAACGCGCGCCTTGATCATCTCATCGGTCAGTTCAGTGCTGAATCGGAAGTTGAACTGGACGAAGTAATCTCCCGGGATAACGTTATTGCTGCCGGTCCCGGCCTTGACGTTTGCAATCTGCATGCTGGTCGGCGGGAAGAACTCGTTGCCTTTATCCCACTCAATTGCCACTAATTCGCTCAGCATCGGCGCCGCGCGATGGACCGGGTTATCGGCCAGATGCGGATAAGCAACGTGTCCCTGAACGCCATGAATGGTCAGATTACAGGTCAGCGAGCCGCGGCGCCCGTTTTTGACGACATCACCCACCACTTCGGTACTGGACGGCTCACCGACCAGGCAGTAGTCGAGACGATCGTTACGCGCCATCAGCGCTTCAACGACCTTCACGGTACCGTTATGGGCGCTGGCTTCTTCGTCGGAGGTGATTAAAAACGCGAGACGGTTCTTGTGGTTCGGATGCTGAGCAACAAAGCGCTCTGCTGCCACGACCATCGCCGCCAGAGAGCCTTTCATGTCTGCCGCACCGCGGCCAAACAGCATGCCATCGCGGATGGTCGGTTCAAACGGTGGGTTAATCCAGCGATCCGCGTCACCCGCGGGAACGACGTCAGTATGCCCGGCAAAGGCCAGCGTTTCACCCTGGCCGCGCCACGCCCAGAAGTTCTGGGTATCGCCAAAATCCATGCGTTCAACGGTAAAACCGATGGCACGCAGGCGTTCAATCATTAATGCCTGACAACCTGCGTCGTCCGGGCTAAGGGAAGGACGGCGAATAAGCTGCTGAGTCAGCTCAATGACCGGGCATGACATAGACTACACCTCAACGAAAAAATTCTGAATAAACGGTTTCACTGAAACCCAGCAGCATAGGCTGCCCTGGCGCGCAGAGCAATGGGCGTTTGATGATTGCCGGCATTTCGAGCATCAGTTTTGCCGCGCTGTCGGCATCTTTGATGCTGGCGCGCAGAGATTCGTCCAGTTTACGCCAGGTGGTACCGCGCGTATTCAGCAATGCTTCCCACCCCAGTTCGTTGATAGCTTTATGCAGAAATTCTGCATCAAGCCCATCGGCACGGTAATCGTGGAAGCGGTACTCCACGCTATTTGCTTCCAGCCAGCGGCGGGCTTTTTTGATGGTGTCGCAATTTTTAATGCCGTACATCACAACCATGGTGAATCCTTTTGACCTAATGATGATTAAATGTTCAGTAAATTCGAAGATATATCCTTAAATAGAATATAACACATTCAGGAATCGTCTGGATTTACACTTCTTCTTAATTCAACTCACAACTGTACGCTGAATATTCTTTCACCCTTTAAGCATAGATGTCCATAAGGTTTAAATTTCGAATAAACTCAGCAGGTAAAATAAAATTCACCCATTTGTGGGGTTATTTCAAAATATTGCTAGCCGTCACAAAAAATTGAGGGTGATCCGTTCATATTTATCATAAATCCCCGCAGGACGTGGGGTACAATCACAGCAATTGGTTAAAGAGTCTTCACAATGATGGTCCGTTTTTGTAGAATGCGCATAATAATAAGAGAGGTTGTTATGATTGAACGTGAACTGGGGAACTGGAAAGATTTTATCGAAGGCATGCTTCGTAAATGACATTCAGTAAGAATTGCAAGAGCACTAAAATAAGTATAATAACCATAGTGTGAATTAATCACACAATAAAAAGGCGGCCGATAAAGCCGCCTTTTTTTATTTCAACCACTTACTCCAGACGCTCCTTCAGCGGGAAGCGGCGACGCACCAGCACAAAGAACAGCGGAACGAAGTAAATGGCCAGGATGGTGGCCGAAATCATGCCCCCCATGACGCCCGTGCCTACGGCATGCTGGCTGCTGGAGCCTGCGCCCGTGCTGGTTGCCATCGGCAGTACACCAAAAACAAACGCCAGCGACGTCATCAGGATCGGGCGTAAGCGCTGACGGCAGGCGTGCAGCGTGGCGGCCATTAGCTCGTGGCCTTTGGCATTCATCTCGTTGGCAAACTCAACAATCAGAATGGCGTTTTTCGCCGATAGCCCAATCACGGTGAGCAGCCCGACCTGGAAGTAGACATCGTTCTCCAGGCCGCGCATCCATGTCGCGAGCAGGGCACCGATGACGCCAAGGGGCACTACCAGCATGACGGAGAACGGGACTGACCAGCTTTCATACAGTGCGGCAAGGCAGAGGAAGACCACCAGCAGCGAGAGCGCGTAAAGCGCAGGGGCCTGCGCGCCGGAGAGACGCTCCTGGTAAGACATGGCCGTCCACTCCAGACCAAAACCGGCGGGCAGCTGCTGCACCAGTTTTTCCATGGTGTTCATGGCGGTACCGGTACTGACGCCCGGCGCGGCTTCCCCGACGATTTCAACCGCGGAATAGCCGTTATAGCGTTCCAGACGCGGCGAACCGCTCTCCCAGTGCGAGTTGGCAAAGGCGGAGAAGGGCACCATGCCGCCGGCATTATTCCTGACAAACCAGCGGTTAATATCATCCGGCAGCATGCGGAACGGTGCGGCGGACTGTACATACACTTTTTTCACGCGACCGCGATCCATAAAGTCATTCACATAGCTCGAGCCCCATGCCGTTTGCAGGGTGTCATTGATATCGTTGATCGAGACGCCCAGCGCCTGCGCCTTACGCTGATCGATATCCACCTGCAGCTGCGGGCTGTCATCAAGACCGTTATGGCGAACGCGGGTCAGGCCTGAATCGCTGCTCGCCAGCGCTAGCAGCTTATCGCGCGCTGCCATCAGTGCCGTATGGCCCGCACCGGCGTGATCCTGCAGTTCCATATCAAACCCGGCAGAACTGCCCAGACCGCTTATCGCAGGCGGGCTGCTGGCAAAGACGCGCGCTTCTTTGATGTGCGCAAAGGCTTTCGTCGCACGCTCAATGATGGCAAATGACGTTCCCGTTTTGGTGTCGCGTTCGTCCCAGTCCTTCAGGCGCACGAACATGCGGGCGACGTTCTGCCCGTTTCCGCCGGGGCCGGAACCGACGGTGGAGAAGACCGAAACGACGTTATCTTTCTCTTTGGTGAAGAAGTACTGTTCCACTTTCTGAACCACTTTCAGCGTCTGCTGCTGCGTTGCGCCGCTCGGGAGCTGCACCGAAGTGGTGAACATCCCCCGGTCTTCCATCGGCAGGAACGAGGTGGGCAGATGCATAAACAGCCAGACCATGCCGCCCAGCAGCGCAACGTAAACCATCATCCAGCGCAGGCTGCGGTGCAGCACGCCGCCGACGGCAGATTCATACCGGGCGGCATTGCGGTTAAACATCCGGTTAAACCAGCCGAAGAACCCTTTCTGACCGTGATGTTCCCCTTTGTGCAGCGGCTTCAGGATGGTGGCGCAGAGTGCAGGGGTGAGGATCAGCGCCACCAGCACGGAGAGCACCATCGCCGAGACGATGGTGATGGAGAACTGACGGTAAATCGCCCCGGTTGTGCCGCCGAAGAAGGCCATCGGGATAAAGACGGCCGACAGCACCATCGCAATACCGACTAACGCCCCCTGAATTTGTCCCATGGATTTTCGCGTCGCCTGGCGTGGAGAAAGGCCTTCTTCACTCATGATGCGCTCGACGTTTTCAACCACCACGATGGCATCATCCACCAGAAGGCCAATCGCCAGCACCATCGCAAACATTGTCAGGGTATTAATGCTATACCCGAACGCGTACAGCACCGCAAAGGTGCCCAGCAGCACCACGGGGACGGCAATGGTTGGGATCAGCGTTGCGCGGAAGTTTTGCAGGAACAGGTACATGACCAGGAACACCAGCGCGATGGCTTCCAGCAGGGTCTTCACCACATCCTCAATCGACGCTTTAACGAAGGAGGTGGTTTCATAGGCGACTTTGTACTCCAGCCCGTGCGGGAAATACTGCGACAGCTCATCCAGACGGTCCAGCACCAGTTTCGCCGTGGCCATTTCGTTCGCACCGGAGGCCAGTTTAATCCCCAGACCGGAGGCCTGTTTGCCGTTAAAGCGGCTCAGGTAGTCGTATTTTTCTGCCCCCATTTCCACCGTGGCGACATCGCCCAGGCGCACTTCCGATCCATCCTGATTCACGCGCAGGGTGATATTGCGGAATTGGTCCGGCGTCTGCAGCAGGGATTGCGAATTAATGGTGGCATTCAGGGCCTGTTTATCGACGGACGGCGTTCCCCCCAGCTGCCCCACGGCAATCTGGGCGTTCTGGGCTTTGATGGCATTCGTCACGTCGGTTGCCGTCATCTGGACGCTGTTAAGCTTGTTGGGATCGAGCCAGATACGCATCGAGTATTGCGAGCCGTAAGCATCGATATCCCCCACGCCGTTGATACGGCTGATGGGATCCTGAATATTACTGGCGACGTAGTCCGCAATGTCCTGTTTATCCATCGAGCCATCTGTCGAGACAAACGCGATGGTCAAAATATTGGTATCACCGGTTTTACGTACGGTCACGCCCTGGTTCTGCACCGCCTGGGGAAGCTTGCGCATGGCCGACTGCAGCTGGTTTTGTACCTGCTGCACTGCTTCGTCCGGGTCGGTGCCCGCCTTAAAGCTCAGGGTGACCGTCGCCTGGCCCGTCGCGCTACTTTGCGAAGACATGTACATCAGGTTATCCAGACCCGTCATGTTCTGCTCGATAACCTGCGTCACGGTGTTTTCCAGCGTTTGTGCGGAAGCGCCGGGGTAGTTTGCGGTGACACGCACGTTTGGCGGTGCCAGATCGGGGTATTGCTCAACGGGAAGTGATGTAATCGCCAGGACACCTGTCAGACACAACAGGATGGCAAGCACCCAGGCAAAAATGGGGCGATCGATGAAAAAATTCGCCATGAAAAAGTGACCTCGTTTTGCTGCACGTCATTATTGTTTATTGCCCGCATAACTTTAGCGGTAAGGCCCAGGTCAAACGTGGAGAAATAAAGGAGATAATGTAAATTATCATGCGCTTTTCCCTGCGCTTCCCCCTTTACCGTTATTTACCCGCCGGTGCCTCAGGCACGGGGAACGTGACGCTGACCAGCGTGCCGCCGTTTTGCGGCTGCGAAAAGTGTAGCGTTCCTCCAAGCCGTTGCGCGCGTTCACGCATAATGTTCAGTCCGTAGTGCCCCGGCGGCTCGCTGGCCTCGCCAATCCCGATGCCGTTGTCACGAATGCTGACGCAGTGCGTGCCGTCCGCTGCCGTCACGCAGCTCACCGCGATCTCGCTGGCCTGCGCGTGCTTAATGGCATTCAGCACGGCCTCACGCACGATCTGTAAAAGATGCACCTGCTTTTGCGCGTCCAGCGCCAGCGAGGAGAGGCGGCAGTCGAGATGCAGTCTGGCCTGCGTCTGGCTCTGCAGGGCGTCGAGAGACTCCTGTAGCGCCGCGGGTAAATTCGCGTGGTTCAGCGTCAGGCGGAAGGTGGTGAGCAACTCGCGCAGTTGCTGCCAGGCGTTGTTAAGCTCGCGGGAGAAGTCGGTGATGATGGTCTGTGCCGGGGTATTTTCCTCCGGCACGGCGCGTTTAAGCAGGGCAAGCTGAATGCGCAGATACGACAGCACCTGCGCCAGCGAATCATGCAGCTCGCGAGCGATGGTGGCGCGCTCTTCCATCAGCAGCAGCTGCTGGTAGTGCTTTTGCGCCTGGTTAAAGTACAGCCCGCGCCCGAGCATGGTCGCCACGCTTCTCATCAGCGGGAGGGGAACGCTGTCCGTTTCGCTTTGCCAGCGCAGCTCGCCGTAAAGGGTGTCCTGCATCAGGACCGGCAGGTTTTGCAGCGGGAGGCCGCTTGACTCCGTCCCTTCACACAGCCGCCAGTCGTCGCTGGTGCGCAGTTCCAGATAACTCATCTGCGTATAGTCACGGACAATCTGCAGGATATGCCGGAAGCAGTGGCTGTCTATCTGGCCGGTATTCAGCGCCTGAGAGCATTTGAACAGCATGTCGAGCTGCTGGTGGGCGTCATGCAAATGCCGCGTTTTTTCCGCAACTGAGGCTTCAAGCGATCGGTAGAGCGTGGCTAACTCGGCGGACATGTGGTTGAAGGCACGCGATAGTTGACCCAGTTCATTCGGCAGGGCGGTATCCGGCGCAGGGGTCGCAAACTCGCCTCGCTCAATCCGTTCGCTGGCCGCCACCAGATTGTTCAGCGGCAATACCACCTGGCGACGGATGCGTCGCAGGGTAAACAGCGTCAGTAGCAGGATCCCAAGCGCGCCCGCCAGAGAGAGCAGGGTGACCGTCTGAATTTTATGTTCGGTGTAGTGCTGTAGGGCGAGCACAAAGGCATCAATGCGGCCGACAAAATCACCAATGTGGCTTTGATACCATGCGCTGTCGCCGCGGGCGATGCGCGCATCCATCTCCAGCCAGGCCACATGCAGTTGCTGATAGCGTGCTTTAACATTGTCCGGGACGTACCAGCGGTTCAGCTTCTGCAGGGCTGGCGCACTCAGCGTCTGTTGCCAGTTCTCGCGATGTTCGGCAAGGGAAGGGCTGTTGCGCTGCATCTCGTAGCCCAGACGATAGCTCTGCATGCGCAGCGAGCCCGCGATATTAATTGCTTCGGCATCACGCTGGCTGCTGGCAAGCGTCAGCAGCGCGACGGTGCTGGTCAGCACGGATAAGACAATGATCGAAAAGAAAGCCCAGGCGAGGCTTCCGGAAACGGGTCGTTTAACGGTCACAGAACGGCTCTCTGAATAAAATTGATCTGCCACAGGTTCACTGGAAATAATTGGGCATCCTGGGCATTTGAACATTGCCCGATCGCGCCGTGATGCGTAAATACCATATTCATACAAAGAATAAGGTTATTGAACCAAAAACAGGTGTGATTATGAATCGTTTTATTATGGCTAACAGCCAGCAATGCATTGGGTGTCGTGCCTGCGAAGTGGCCTGCGTGATGGCGCACAACGGTGAGCAGCATGTCCTGAGCGAGCGCCATTTTCATCCCCGTATTACGGTCCTGAGATCCGGCGAGAAGCGAAGCCCTGTCACCTGTCATCACTGTGAAAATGCGCCCTGCGCGCAAAGCTGCCCGAACGGCGCCATCAGCAAATGTGATGACAGCGTACAGGTGAATCAACAAAAATGCATCGGCTGTAAGGCCTGCGCGGTGGCTTGCCCGTTTGGCACGATGGAGATTATCGTCACCCCGCTCGACAACGGCAGCGTGAAGGCCTCGGCGAATAAATGCGATCTCTGTCTGACGCGTCCACATGGCCCGGCCTGTATCGAAAACTGCCCGGCAGATGTCCTCTCCCTGGCGACGCCTGCTGTCCTGGATAATCTGGCGAAATCGCGCCGACAGCGCGCTGCCTCCCTGGAGGCGCAGCCCTGGCATGCGGAGGCCGTCAAAGAGAACGTCCCGCGCACCAAACTGCAGCAGATGCAAACAACCCTGCCACGCGGCGAGCCCGATAAACTGGCTGGCGCAGAGCGCGTGGGCCATTTTAACGAAATTTACCTGCCGTTTCGGACTGAGCAGGCCGCCCGCGAGGCGTCGCGCTGCCTGAAGTGCGGAGAGCACAGCATTTGCGAATGGACCTGCCCGCTGCACAACCACATCCCGCAATGGATTGAGCGCCTCAGCGCGGGTGACATTGCTGGCGCGGTCGAGCTTTCTCATCAGACTAACTGTTTACCTGAAATTACCGGCCGCGTCTGTCCGCAGGACCGATTATGCGAAGGTGCCTGCACACTACGTGACGAGGCGGGTTCCGTGACCATCGGAAACATCGAGCGCTATATCGCCGAACGGGCGCTGGCGATGGGCTGGCGGCCGGATATGTCCGCCGTCACGCCGTCGGGTAAACGTGTCGCGATTGTCGGCGCGGGGCCTGCCGGGCTGGCGTGTGCCGACGTGCTGGCGCGCAGCGGCGTGAACGTGACGGTCTATGACCGGCATCCGGAAATCGGCGGATTGCTGACCTTTGGCATCCCGGCATTCAAGCTGGACAAATCTTTGCTCACGCGGCGCAGAGAGATATTTACCGCGATGGGGATCCGCTTCGAGCTGAACTGCGAGGTGGGCCAGGACGTGTCGATGTCACAGTTACAGAACGACTACGACGCCCTGTTTATTGGCGTGGGTACCTATCGCTCGATGAAGGCAGGTATCCCGCATGAAGACGCGCCCGGTGTCTATGACGCGCTGCCTTTCCTGGCAGGCAATACGCGGCATGTTATGGGGCTGGACGAGTTGGCCAGTGAACCGTTCATCGACACCCGTGGTTTAAACGTGGTGGTGCTGGGCGGGGGCGATACCGCGATGGACTGCGTCCGCACAGCGTTACGCCACGGCGCGACGAACGTCACCTGCGCCTATCGTCGGGATGAGGCTAATATGCCGGGCTCGAAGAAAGAGGTGAAGAATGCCAGAGAAGAGGGTGCAGCGTTTGAATTTAACGTCCAGCCGGTTGAACTGACGCTGGATCCTGACGGAAGGGTCAACGGTATCCGGATGCTGCGTACCGAACTCGGTGAACCGGATGCGCAGGGGCGGCGTCGGCCCGTTCCGGTGGCGGGCAGCGAGTTTGTGATGGCGGCTGATGCGGTCATTATGGCGTTTGGTTTTAACCCGCACGCGATGCCGTGGCTGCAGGCGCAGGGCGTTGAAACGGACGAGCGCGGGCGGATTGTTGCCTCGGTCGAGAGCCGCTACCGTTACCAGACGACCAACCCGCAAATCTTCGCCGGCGGTGATGCGGTGCGCGGTGCGGATCTGGTGGTGACCGCCATGGCGGAAGGGCGTCATGCGGCGCAAGGGATGCTCGACTGGCTTGGGGTTAATGCACCAAACATCATTAAACAGGCGGGCGACAAAGCGGGATTCACGGCGTAGTATAGGATGACTCATTGTGTTGTGGAGCCCGTATGACCCTGAAAATTGACGTTATCAAAGACAAAATTCTCTCTGAAAACTACTTTGTCCTGCGTAACATCACCTATGATCTTACACGTAATAACGGTGAAGTGATCCGACACAAACGCGAGGTTTACGACCGCGGTAACGGGGCAACCATTTTGCTCTATAACCGTGAGAAGCAGAGCGTGGTGCTGATCCGTCAGTTCAGGGTGGCGACATGGGTCAATGGCAACCCTGACGGACGTCTGATTGAAAGCTGTGCGGGCCTGCTCGATGATGATGAGCCGGAAGTCTGCATCCGCAAAGAGGCCGTAGAAGAAACCGGTTTCGAAGTGGGAGAGGTCAAAAAGGTCTTCGAGCTGTTTATGTCGCCCGGCGGCGTGACGGAAATCGTCCACTTCTTCATTGCGGAATACAGCGACGCGCAGCGCACTCACCGGGGCGGTGGCGTAGAAGATGAAGATATCGAAGTGCTGGAACTCCCCTTTTCTCGGGCGCTGGAGATGATGCGTTCAGGGGAAATTAAGGATGGTAAGGCAGTGATATTACTGCAGTATTTACAGACGACCGGGTTAATGAACACCGCTTTCGAACGGATATAGCGTGTTTTTCGGGTATATCTGATAAATCCGATTGAGCAACCCCGGCGGGAACACGAAGATACTGCCCAGTTAAGCGTTTTCGTTCCGGGATTGTGTCATTCATGCGCTACAGCGTCTTTTTATTTTCCCTGTTTTGTGTGCTTCTCGCGCCGCAGGTGCGGGCTGCGCCTGCTCAGCAAGCCTTTTCTGACTGGCAGGTGACCTGCAATAACCAGAACTTTTGCCTTGCACGCAATACGGGTGAACACCGTGGTCTGGTCATGACGCTCACCCGAAGCGCCGGGGCGAAAACGGATGCCACGCTGCGTATCGATCTCGGTGGCCTTGAAACGCCCTCTGTCAAAGAGCCAGAGATTGCCCCCCGGCTGCTGCTGGATAACGTCCCCCTGAAGCTGGACAAGCAGCATTGGCAGTTCACATCCTGGCATCTGAAAACGGACGATGCGTCCACCATCACCGCCTTTCTGAAAAACATCCAGGAAGGGAAAGCGCTCACCCTGAGCGGTGGCAAGCAGGTGATTTCCCTGAGCGGTTTGAAAGCAGCGCTGCTGTTTATTGATGCACAGCAAAAGCGTGTCGGCAGCGAAACCGCATGGATTAAGAAAGGTGACGATCCGCCGTTAAGCGTGCCGCCCGCACCCGCCCTGAAAAAAGTGACTGTCGTGAATCCCACACCAACACCGCTTTCCCACGCTGAACTGAACGACCTGCTGGATTATGGTACCGGGCGGATGAACAGTAGCCAGTGTTCGCTGGATCCTAACCGCCGGGAAGTGCGCGTTACTGCATTAACCGATGACAAAGCGCTGCTGATCGTCAGCTGCGAGGCGGGGGCCTATAACACGGTCGATCTGGCGTGGCTGGTATCACGTAAAAAACCCTTCTCTGCCCGCAGCGTCAGGCTACGTCTGCCGTTTACGCCGTCAAGCGACAGCAGTGAAATGGAGTTAATGAACGCCAGCTTCGACGAGAAAACGCGCGAGCTGACCACGCTCGCGCTCGGGCGGGGTATGGGGGATTGCGGGATCCAGACGCGCTGGCGCTTTGACGGCCAGCGTTTTCGCCTGGTGCGCTACGCCGAGGAGCCCAGCTGTGATAGCTGGAACGGGCCAGATGCCTGGCCCACGCTGTGGATCACGCGGTAGCTTTTTGCCGGGTGGCGGCTGCGCCTTACCCTGCCTACGTTTCGAACCATGTAGGCCCGGTAAGCGTAGCGCCACCGGGCACGCAGGCCGCACTAAATCACGCTCAGCGCCTTCTCTACTACGTTCTCAACGGTAAAGCCGAAGTACGGGAACAGCTTGTCGGCAGGGGCGGACTCACCGTAGCCCCGCATGCCAACAATCGCCCCCTTAAGCCCGACATATTTGTACCAGTAGTCGGCAATACCGGCTTCCACCGCCACGCGCGCCGCGACGCTGGAAGGCAGGACCGATTCCCGGTACGCCTCGTCCTGGGCGTCAAAGATATCCGTTGAGGGCAGGGACACCACGCGTACCGCGTGGCCTTCGGCGGTCAGTTTTTCCGCCGCTTTCACCGTGATTTCCACCTCTGAACCGGTCGCAATCAGGATCACGTCCGGCTTGCCGCCGCTGTCTTTCAGGATGTAGCCGCCGCGGGAGATATTTTTCACCTGCTCAGGGGTACGCTCAATCTGCGCCAGGTTTTGGCGTGACAGAATCAATGCCGTTGGGCCATTGTGACGTTCTACCGCCAGCTTCCAGCCCACCGCCGCTTCGACCTGATCGCACGGACGCCAGGTGCTGAAGTTTGGCGTTAAGCGCAGGCTCGCCAGCTGCTCAACCGCCTGGTGCGTCGGGCCATCTTCCCCCAGCCCGATGGAGTCATGGGTGTAGACCATAATCTGTCGCGCCTTCATCAATGCCGCCATGCGCGCCGCGTTACGGGCATACTCGACAAACATCAGGAAGGTGGCGGTGTAGGGCACGAAGCCGCCGTGATGGGCGATGCCGTTGGCAATGGCGGTCATCCCGAATTCACGTACGCCGTAGTGGATATAGTTCCCGGCAATGTCCTCTTTCAGCGATTTCGAGCCGGACCAGATCGTCAGGTTACTGGGCGCCAGATCCGCCGAGCCGCCAAGCAGTTCAGGCAGGATAGGGCCGATGGCATTCAGCGTGTTTTGTGAGGCCTTACGGGTGGCGATTTTCGCCGGGTTGGACTGCAGGTTTTCAATCAGCGCCTGGGTTTTATCGTCCCAGTCTTCCGGCAGGCCGCCGCTCATGCGACGGGAAAACTCGGCGGCCAGATCCGGGTACGCTTTTTTATACGCGGCAAACTTCTCGTTCCAGGACTGCTGTGCTTTTTCACCCGTTTCGCGGGCATCCCAGGCCTTGTAGATCTCTTTTGGGATCTCAAACGGCGGATGTTTCCAGCCCAGCTTCTGCCGGGTTAGCGCCACTTCCTCTTCGCCCAGCGCCGCACCGTGCGCCTCTTCTTTGCCCGCCTTGTTCGGCGAGCCGAAGCCGATAACCGTGCGGCAGATAATCAGGGACGGTTTGTCCTTCACGCTTTGCGCTTCCTGAATCGCCTTTTTCACCGCCTCGGGATCGTGGCCGTCGATCTCATGCACCACGTGCCAGTGGTAGGCTTCGAAGCGCTTCGCCGTGTCGTCGGTAAACCAGCCCTCGGTTTCCCCGTCGATGGAGATGCCGTTGTGATCGTAAAACCCGATCAGCTTGCCCAGCCCCAGCGTGCCCGCCAGCGAGCAGACTTCATGGGAAATCCCCTCCATCAGGCAGCCGTCACCCATAAATACATAGGTGTAGTGATCGACAATCTCGTGGTCCGGCTGGTTAAACTGTGCCGCCAGCGTGCGCTCGGCAATTGCCAGCCCGACCGCATTTGCCAGCCCCTGGCCGAGCGGCCCGGTGGTGGTTTCCACGCCGGGCGTGTAACCAATTTCCGGGTGACCCGGAGTTTTGGAGTGCAGCTGGCGGAAGTTTTTCAGCTCCTCAAGCGGCAGGTCGTAGCCGGAGAGATGAAGCAGGCTGTATAGCAGCATTGAGGCGTGACCGTTGGAGAGAATAAAACGGTCGCGATCGTACCAGGTGGGGTCGCTGGGGTTGTGCTTCAGGAAGTCGTTCCACAACACTTCGGCAATATCAGCCATGCCCATTGGCGCGCCAGGGTGGCCGGAATTGGCTTTCTGCACGGCATCCATGCTGAGGGCGCGAATGGCATTGGCTAGCTCTTTACGGGACATAGTTCACTCCGTGGCAAGGTTAAAGTTTGGCGGCGAGAAGATCTTCAAGTTTGCGCTGGTCGACGGCGAACAGGCGGATACCTTCCGCCAGTTTTTCCACGGCCATGGCGTCCTGATTGTGCTCCCAGCGGAACTCCGCTTCGGTCATGACTTTCGGTTTTGGCAGAACGGTAGAGGTGGGCACCAGTTTACGGATCACCGTCTCTTCTTTGTCCTGCAGCTCTTTGAGCAGATTAGGGGAGATAGTCAGGCGGTCGCAGCCTGCCAGGGCGAGGATCTGCTCGGTTCGGCGGAAGCTGGCCCCCATCACGATGGTTTCATAGCGGTGCTGCTTGTAATAGTCGTAGATATTACGGACCGATTTCACGCCCGGGTCCTCATCCACCACGTACGGGTCCATTGGCTGTTTTGCCTGATACCAGTCGTAGATGCGGCCAACAAACGGCGAGACCAGGAACACGCCCGCTTCGGCACAGGCGCGTGCCTGAGCAAATGAGAACAGCAGCGTCAGGTTGCAGTGAATTCCCTCTTTTTCCAGCACTTCCGCCGCGCGGATGCCCTCCCAAGTGGAAGCGAGTTTAATCAAAATGCGTGACTTATCGATCCCCTGTTCCTGGTAGAGTTCAACCAGGCGGCGGGCCTTATTAATACTTTTTTCTTTATCGAACGAGAGGCGGGCGTCGACTTCGGTTGAGACGCGCCCCGGGATGCTTTTAAGAATTTCCGCACCGAAATTAACCGCCAGCTTGTCGCTGGCTTCCGCGACCTGCTGCTCCTGCGTTTTCCCGCGCTGTTTACCGTAGGCAATGGCGTCATCAATCAGATGACTAAAATGCGCAAGACCGGCTGCCTTGAGCAGGAGCGAAGGGTTAGTGGTTGCATCCTCCGGCTGATAGTGGCGAATCGACTCGATATCGCCGCTGTCTGCAACCACGGTGGTGAATTTTTTGATGCCGTCTAGCTGGTTCATAAATAATTACTCCTTGGAAATAAAAGAGTTAGATGAGTGCGTTAGTTCACACTTCTGAGAAAATCATGATGGACTTAACAAAAAAGCATAGCAGACGGGGGAGGCATTGCTTTTGAGACGGGTAACATGGCTGTTATAAATTGATAACAATTTTTAATGTGTGATGGTGAGAGTTTGGCAGCCTTCAAAGTTTATGCGCTGTCCTGCGGCGATACTATCTGACCGATACGTAAAAGGAATAACAAGATGGACGATCAGTTAAAACAGAGTGCCCTCGATTTTCACGAGTTCCCTGTCCCAGGCAAAATCCAGGTCTCCCCAACCAAGCCGCTGGCGACCCAGCGCGATCTGGCGCTGGCCTATTCGCCAGGCGTTGCTGCGCCGTGTCTGGAAATCGAAAAAGACCCGCTGGCAGCCTACAAATACACCGCGCGCGGCAACCTCGTGGCCGTTATCTCGAACGGCACGGCTGTGCTGGGTCTCGGTAACATCGGCGCCCTGGCGGGTAAACCGGTGATGGAAGGGAAGGGCGTTCTGTTCAAGAAATTCGCCGGTATCGACGTGTTTGATATCGAGGTGGACGAACTCGATCCCGATAAATTCATCAACGTGGTGGCCGCGCTGGAGCCGACCTTCGGCGGGATCAACCTGGAAGACATCAAAGCGCCGGAATGTTTCTATATCGAGCAGAAGCTGCGCGAGCGTATGAACATTCCCGTGTTCCATGATGACCAGCACGGCACTGCGATTATCAGCACCGCCGCTATTCTGAACGGTCTGCGCGTGGTTGAGAAAAATCTCTCTGACGTGCGCATGGTGGTCTCTGGCGCAGGCGCCGCGGCCATCGCCTGTATGAACCTGCTGGTGGCGCTGGGGATGCAGAAACACAACATTGTGGTCTGCGACTCCAAAGGCGTTATCTATAAAGATCGCGAGCCTAACATGGCGGAAACCAAAGCGGCCTATGCGGTGGAAGACGACGGCAAGCGCACGCTTGAGGACGTCATCGATGGCGCGGATATCTTCCTCGGTTGCTCGGGTCCGAAAGTGCTGACCCAGGAGATGGTCAAGAAGATGGCGCGCGCGCCAATGATCCTGGCTCTGGCAAACCCGGAACCCGAAATCCTGCCGCCGCTGGCGAAAGCGGTGCGTGAAGATGCCATTATCTGTACCGGCCGTTCCGACTACCCGAACCAGGTGAACAACGTGCTCTGCTTCCCGTTCATCTTCCGCGGCGCGCTGGACGTCGGCGCGACGGCAATCAACGAAGAGATGAAGCTTGCCGCCGTTCACGCCATCGCGGAGCTGGCTCATGCCGAGCAGAGCGAAGTGGTTGCGTCAGCCTATGGCGATCAGGATCTGAGCTTTGGTCCGGATTACATCATTCCAAAACCGTTCGACCCGCGTCTGATTGTTAAAATTGCGCCAGCGGTGGCCAAAGCGGCGATGGACTCCGGTGTGGCGACGCGTCCGATTCAGGACTTCGACGCTTATGTCGATAAGCTCACCGAGTTTGTCTATAAAACCAACCTGTTCATGAAGCCGATCTTCTCGCAGGCACGTACCGACGCGAAACGCGTTGTACTGGCGGAAGGGGAAGAGGCGCGCGTGCTCCACGCCACCCAGGAACTGATCACCTTAGGTCTGGCGAAGCCGATCCTGATTGGTCGTCCGAGCGTGATTGAGATGCGCATTCAAAAGCTGGGCCTGCAGATTAAGCCGGGCGTCGACTTCGAGATCGTCAACAACGAATCCGATCCGCGCTTCAAAGAGTACTGGAGCGAATACTACGCGATCATGAAACGCCGGGGGATCACCCAGGAGCAGGCGCAGAAAGCTGTCATCAGTAACACGACGGTGATCGGCGCGATCATGGTTCATCGCGGCGAAGCGGATGCGCTGATCTGCGGCACCATCGGCGATTACCACGAGCACTTTAGCGTGGTGCAGGAGATCTTCGGCTATCGCGACGGCGTCCATACCGCCGGGGCGATGAACGCCCTGCTGCTGCCGAGCGGGAACACCTTTATTGCCGACACCTACGTTAATGACGATCCAACCCCTGACGAGCTGGCGGAGATCACCGTGATGGCCGCGGAGACCGTGCGCCGCTTTGGTATCGAGCCGAAGGTGGCGCTGCTGTCGCACTCAAACTTTGGTTCGTCTAAATCCGCGGCGGCCTGCAAAATGCGTCAGACGCTGGAGCTGGTGCGCGAGCGTGCGCCGGAGCTGATGATTGACGGGGAAATGCACGGCGATGCGGCGCTGGTGGAGAGCATCCGCAACGAACGTATGCCGGACAGTCCGCTGAAAGGATCGGCGAACATACTGATTATGCCGAACGTGGAAGCGGCGCGTATCAGCTATAACCTGCTGCGCGTCTCCAGCTCTGAAGGGGTGACCGTAGGGCCGGTGCTGATGGGTGTGGCGAAACCGGTGCATGTGTTAACGCCGATAGCCTCTGTGCGCCGTATCGTGAATATGGTAGCGCTGGCGGTGGTGGAGGCGCAGACGCAGCCGCTGTAATATCACTTTAATTTATTTCCGGCGCGGGTTTCTCCCGCGCCTTTTTATTTTCCCTTTCTTAGTGATCCACTTCACCTTTTAAACCTGGTTGCCGAATTTTGTTATTTACTCTGACAAAAAATTGCCACGATGAGGGCAGTTTTAGAGGAGGCGGTGAGCAATGGAAAAAGAACGCATTATTCAGGAATTTGTGCCGGGGAAACAGGTCACGCTGGCGCATCTCATTGCACACCCCGGAGAGGAACTGGCGAAAAAGATCGGCGTTCCCGAAGCAGGTGCCATCGGCATCATGACGCTGACGCCAGGGGAAACTGCGATGATTGCCGGTGACTTAGCCCTGAAGGCGGCAGATGTACATATCGGTTTTCTCGATAGATTCAGTGGTGCGCTGGTTATCTACGGCTCGGTAGGCGCGGTAGAAGAAGCGTTATTACAAACGGTAAGTGGTCTGGGCCGGTTATTAAATTTCACATTGTGCAATCTGACAAAAAGTTAATCAGAGGCGGCGATGAAACGTATTGCGTTTGTCGGTACGGTGGGGGCGGGAAAAACGACGCTCTTTAATGCGCTACAGGGGAATTATTCCCTCGCCAGAAAAACGCAGGCCGTGGAGTTTAATGAGAATGGCGATATCGATACGCCAGGAGAATATTTTAGCCATCCGCGCTGGTATCACGCCTTGATTACCACGCTGCAGGATGTCGATACGTTGATTTATATACACGCGGCAAATGATAAAGAAAGTCGCTTACCTGCCGGGCTGTTGGATATTGGCGCAAGTAAACGACAAATCGCCGTTATCAGCAAAACGGACGTGCCAGATGTCGACGTCGCCGCAACGCGACAACTTCTTCGCGAGATGGGGTTTCAGGAGCCGATTTTTGAGCTCAATAGCCATGACCCGCGCAGCGTGCAGCACCTGGTGGATTATCTGACTGAGCTCAGCCAAAAGGAGAAAAGGGCAGGTGAAAAAACTCATTACAGCTAACGATATTCGTGCGGCCCACGCACGCGGCGAACAGGAAATGTCAGTTGTTCTGCGCGCCAGCATCATCACCCCGGAGGCGCGCGAAGTTGCGGAGCTGCTGGGCGTCACCATTAGCGAATGCGATGAATCCACGCCATACGTAGCCGCTGCTAAACCGGCTGCGGTGATTGATGGCAAAACGGAAAACCAACGCATTCGCGAAACCATCATTGCACAGTTACCGGAAGGACAGTTTACCGAAAGCCTGGTTGCCCAACTGATGGACAAAGTCATGAAGGAGAAACAGTCGCTGGAGCAGGGCGGAATGCAGCCAGGCTTTAACTCGGTGACCGGCAAAGGCGGCGTCAAAGTCATCGACGGCAGTAGCGTGAAGTTTGGTCGTTTTGACGGCGCACAGCCGCAATGTGTGGGTTTAACCGATCTGGTGACCGACCAGGACGGCAGCAGTATGGCCGCCGGGTTCATGCAGTGGGATAACGCCTTTTTCCCATGGACGTTGAACTACGACGAAATCGACATGATTCTGGAAGGTGAGCTGCACGTTCGTCACGAAGGCGAAACCATGATTGCTAAAGCCGGGGACGTGATGTTTATCCCGAAAGGCTCCAGCATCGAATTTGGTACGCCCTCGACGGTGAAGTTTCTGTATGTGGCCTGGCCTGCGAACTGGCAGTCCTGCTAAGGCGGATGTATGAAGGATTTCATTACCGAAGCATGGCTCAGAGCGAATCATACGCTCAGCGAAGGGGCTGAAATTCATCTCCCCGCTGACGCTCGCCTGACGCCGTCTGCCCGGGAATTACTGGAAAGCCGACATCTGCGCATTAAGTTTATCGACGAGCAGGGCAGCCTGTTTATTGCTGACGAAGACCAGCAGCCGCAGCCGGTTCATGGGTTAACCAGCAGCGATACGCATCAACAGGCCAGCTGCGAACTGTGTCATCAACCGGTGGTGAAGAAACCCGACACGCTGACGCATCTGACGGCGGACAAGATGGTTGCCAAAAGTGACCCGCGCCTGGGATTTCGCGCCGCGCTGGACAGCACCATCGCGCTGGCCGTGTGGTTGCAGATAGAGCTGGGGCAGCCGTGGCAGCCGTGGCTTTCGGATATCCGTTCGCGCCTGGGCAACATTATGCGCGCCGATGCGATGGACGAGCTGCTGGCAGCACAAGCTATCGTCGGTTTAAGTGACGACGATTTACACCGCCTTTCGCATCAGCCGTTGCGCTATCTGGACCACGACCATCTGGTGCCTGAAGCCAGTCACGGACATGATTGCGCGCTGCTTAATCTGCTGCGTACCAAAGTCCGTGAAACGGAGACGGTGGCGGCCCAGGTTTTCATCAGCCGTAGTTTTGAAGTCATGCGACCGGACATCATGCAGGCGCTCAACCGCCTTTCCAGTACGGTCTACGTCATGATGATTCTGAGCGTTGCGAAGCACCCGCTGACGGTTAGCCAAATTCAACAGCGACTGGGGGAGAAGCCATGATCATTGAACGTGCTCGTCAACTCGCCCACCGCTCACCTGCACGTGTGGTGTTCCCGGATGCATTGGATATTCGGGTACTGCAGGCGGCAAATTACCTGCGTCAGCACCGTCTGGCGCGTCCCATTCTCGTCGCCAGTCCGTTTGCGCTGCGCCAGTTTGCTCTCAGCCACCGGGTGGCGATGGATGGCATTCAGGTTATCGATCCGCAAAGCAACATGCCAATGCGCGAAGAGTTTGCGCTGCGCTGGTTGGCCCGCGCGGGAGATAAAACGCCTGCGGATGCGTGGGAAAAACTCAACGATCCGCTGATGTTCGCTGCGGCAATGGTCAGCGCGGGCAAAGCAGACGTCTGTATTGCGGGCAATCTATCGTCGACGGCAAACGTGCTGCGCGCCGGTTTGCGCATTATTGGGCTACAGCCAGGCTGTAAAACGCTGTCGTCAATTTTCCTGATGCTGCCGCAGTACCTCGGGCCGTCATTAGGGTTTGCCGATTGCAGCGTCGTGCCGCAGCCCACCGCCGCACAGCTGGCGGATATTGCAATTGCCAGCGCGCAGACATGGCAGGGGATCACCGGTGAAGAGCCGCGCGTGGCCATGCTGTCGTTTTCAAGTAATGGCAGCGCTCGTCATCCCAACGTCGCTAACGTGCAGCAGGCGACGGAGATTGTTCGTGAGCGTGCCCCGCAGCTTATCGTGGATGGAGAACTGCAATTTGATGCCGCCTTTGTTCCGGATGTCGCCGCGCAAAAAGCGCCCGCCAGTCCGTTAAAGGGCAATGCCAACGTGATGGTCTTCCCGTCGCTGGAGGCAGGCAATATTGGCTACAAAATCGCCCAGCGTTTGGGAGGGTATCGCGCCGTTGGACCCTTGATTCAGGGACTTGCCGCACCGCTTCACGACCTCTCTCGCGGCTGTAGCGTACAGGAAATTATCGAACTGGCGTTGGTGGCAGCTGTGCCGCGCCAGACTGACGTGAGTCGTGAGAACGCCTCGCACACACTGGTTGTATAAGGTCCCGTTCTGGACCCCTTTGACTTAAGAGGAAAGCAAAATGGAAGCATTAGGAATGATTGAAACCCGGGGCCTGGTTGCACTGATTGAGGCTTCTGACGCAATGGTTAAAGCGGCACGTGTGAAACTGGTTGGCGTGAAGCAGATCGGTGGCGGTCTGGTCACTGCTATGGTCCGTGGCGACGTAGCGGCATGTAAAGCGGCAACAGACGCAGGTGCTGCGGCTGCACAGCGTATTGGCGAGCTGGTTTCCGTACACGTGATCCCGCGTCCGCATGGCGATCTGGAAGAAGTGTTCCCGATCAGCTTTAAAGGCGACAGCAGCGACATGTAAGTCGTCCATGTGACGCCACAAACTTCATTGCTGGCGTCACCCTCTCTCCTTTTCACATTACCTTCTGCGGAGGGTAGGGGGAGGTTTTACCTGAAATATGCCACGGAGGCGCGTATGAAACTGGCAATCGTCAAAGGACAAATTGTTTGTACCGTACGCCATCAGGGGCTCGCGCACGACAAGTTGCTGATGGTGGAAATGATTGATGCCTGCGGTAATCCCGACGGGCAGTGTGCCGTTGCTATCGACAGCATCGGGGCGGGAACCGGGGAGTGGGTGCTGCTGGTCAGCGGAAGCTCAGCCCGTCAGGCGCACCGTAACGAATCATCACCTGTCGATCTGTGCGTGATTGGCATCGTCGATGAAGTGGTGGCAGGTGGCCAGGTGATCTTCCATAAATAAGGCAGAAAATCATGAATCAACAGGATATTGAACAGGTCGTGAAAGCGGTGCTGCTGAAAATGAAAGACAGCAGCCAGCCCGTCAGTGCCGTTCAAGAAATGGGCGTTTTTGCCTCCCTGGATGACGCAGTGACGGCAGCAAAACTGGCCCAGCAGGGGTTGAAAAGCGTCGCCATGCGTCAGTTGGCTATCGCGGCTCTACGTGAGGCGGGCGAAAAGCACGCCAGAGAATTAGCGGAACTTGCCGTCACAGAAACCGGCATGGGACGCGTTGAAGATAAATTTGCCAAAAACGTGGCGCAGGCGCGCGGTACGCCAGGGGTGGAATGCCTGTCTCCACAGGTCCTGACCGGCGATAACGGCCTGACGCTGATTGAAAATGCGCCGTGGGGAGTGGTGGCCTCGGTGACGCCGTCCACCAATCCGGCCGCGACCGTTATTAACAACGCCATCAGCCTGATTGCCGCTGGCAACAGCGTGGTCTTCGCACCGCATCCGGCTGCTAAAGGCGTGTCTCAGCGCGCTATCACTCTGCTCAACCAGGCGGTGGTCGCTGCAGGCGGACCGGCCAACCTGCTGGTTACCGTTGCCAACCCGGATATCGAAACCGCCCAGCGGTTGTTCAAGTACCCAGGCATCGGACTGCTGGTCGTAACCGGCGGTGAAGCCGTAGTGGATGCCGCGCGTAAGCACACCAACAAGCGTCTGATTGCCGCCGGTGCAGGTAATCCGCCGGTGGTGGTGGATGAAACGGCCGACCTGGCGCGCGCGGCGCAGTCGATCGTCAAAGGCGCTTCGTTTGACAACAACATCATCTGCGCCGATGAAAAAGTCCTGATCGTCGTGGATAGCGTTGCCGACGAACTGATGCGCCTGATGGAAAGCCAGCATGCGGTGAAAATGACTGCGGCTCAGGCCGAACAGCTGCAACCTGTGCTGCTGAAAAATATAGATGAGCGCGGTAAAGGCACGGTCAGTCGTGACTGGGTAGGCCGCGATGCAGGAAAAATCGCTGCGACGATTGGTCTGAACGTACCAGAGCAAACGCGGCTGTTATTCGTCGAAACCTCAGCGACGCATCCGTTTGCCGTCACCGAATTGATGATGCCGGTGCTGCCTGTCGTGCGGGTCGCCAGCGTCGATGAAGCCATTGAACTGGCGGTCAAGCTTGAAGGTGGCTGTCACCATACGGCGGCGATGCATTCACGCAATATCGACAACATGAACCGCATGGCAAACGCCATTGATACCAGTATTTTCGTCAAGAACGGACCGTGTATTGCTGGTCTTGGGCTCGGCGGAGAAGGCTGGACCACGATGACCATTACTACGCCAACCGGGGAAGGGGTGACCAGCGCGCGTACGTTTGTGCGTCTGCGTCGCTGTGTGTTGGTTGACGCCTTCAGAATTGTATAAGGAGTAAAAGAGATGG
Source organism: Lelliottia nimipressuralis (assembly GCF_004402045.1). Lineage (GTDB taxonomy): Bacteria > Pseudomonadota > Gammaproteobacteria > Enterobacterales > Enterobacteriaceae > Enterobacter > Enterobacter chinensis. The sequence goes on from NZ_SOMG01000011.1 coordinate 111,379, forward strand.
CACACGACGAACAACGTTGGCTGACACCCAGGCTGCTAAAAACGGCAACGCTATGTAACCAGCCCCCTGCTGTGAGCGATTCACCGCTGTGGCTGGGCGTTGATTTGGGAACGTGTGATGTGGTGTCGATGGTTGTCGACAGTGACGGACAGCCGGTTGCGGTTTGCCTGGACTGGGCCGATGTCGTGCGCGATGGCATCGTCTGGGATTTCTTCGGCGCGGTGACCATCGTTCGTCGCCATCTCGATACGCTCGAACAACAGCTGGGTTGCCGCTTTACTCATGCGGCAACCTCGTTTCCACCGGGAACGGACCGGCGAATTTCGATCAACGTGCTGGAGTCTGCCGGGCTTGAAGTAAGTCATGTGCTCGACGAACCGACCGCATTGGCGGACTTGTTGCAGCTCGATAACGCTGGCGTGGTGGATATCGGGGGCGGTACCACCGGGATTGCCATTGTTAAACAGGGCAAAGTGATCTATTCCGCCGATGAAGCGACCGGCGGGCACCATATTTCTCTGACGCTGGCCGGGAACCGTCGCATCCAGTTGGAGGAAGCCGAGCAGTACAAGCGCAGCAATGGCAAAGAAATCTGGCCAGTGGTTAAGCCGGTCTACGAAAAGATGGCGGAAATCGTGGCTCACCATATAGCCGGACAGGGCGTCGCTGACTTGTGGCTGGCCGGTGGCTCCTGTATGCAGCCGGGCCTTGATGAACTGTTCCGTAAGCGTTTCCCGGAGCTGCAGGTGCATTTACCCCAGCACAGCCTGTTTATGACTCCGCTGGCGATTGCAAATAGCGGAAAAGAAAAAGCGGAAGGAATCTATGCAAGCTGAATTGCAGACCGCGCTCTTTCAGGCATTCGATACCCTGAATCTGCAACGCGTAAAAACATTTAGCGTTCCACCGGTTACGTTATGTGGACTGGGAGCGCTGAGTACCTGTGGACAGGAAGCAAAAACGCGCGGACTGACGCATATGTTCGTCATGGTTGATAGTTTCCTGCATCAGGTGGGGATGACTGCTGCACTGGAACGCAGCCTGGCGATGAAAGGCGTGGCGATGACGCTGTGGCCATGTCCGGCGGGCGAACCGTGCATTACGGATGTCTGCGCGGCGGTCGCGCAAATGCGTGAATCGAAGTGCGATAGCGTTGTGGCCTTCGGCGGCGGTTCCGTACTGGATGCCGCAAAGGCAGTAGCGTTGCTGGTGACCAACCCCACGCAGACGCTGGCTGACATGACGGAGCACAGCGTGTTGCGTCCGCGTCTGCCGCTAATTGCGGTGCCAACTACCGCCGGAACGGGCTCAGAAACCACTAACGTCACGGTGATTATCGACGCCGCGACAGGACTTAAACAAGTGCTGGCCCACGCAATGCTGATGCCGGATGTGGCGATCCTTGACGCCGCGCTGACGGAAGGTGTGCCCGCACACGTCACGGCGATGACCGGGATCGATGCGCTGACGCACGCCGTTGAAGCGTATAGCGCGCTGAACGCGACGCCGTTTACCGACAGCCTGGCGATTGGCGCGATTGCGATGATCGGTAAATCGCTGCCGAAGGCCGTCGGATACGGTCAGGATCTGGCTGCGCGGGAAAGCATGCTGCTGGCGTCCTGCATGGCGGGAATGGCGTTTTCCAGCGCGGGACTGGGATTGTGTCATGCGATGGCGCACCAGCCGGGCGCAGCGCTGCATATCCCGCACGGACAGGCTAACGCCATGCTGCTGCCCACGGTAATGGGATTCAACCGCATGGTGTGTCGTGAGCGCTTCAGCCATATCGGACGGGCGTTAACCAACAAGAAGTCGGACGATCGCGATGCCATCAACGCCGTCAGCGAGCTGATTAGTGAAGTGGGCCAGACAAAACGACTCTCTGATGTTGGGGCAAAGCTCGAGCATTACAGCGCATGGGCGCATGCCGCGCTGGAGGATATATGTATTCGCAGTAACCCACGCACCGCCACGCATGCCGACATTATCGCATTGTATGCAACGGCATAATAAATACACATATGACAGGGAGTGAAGGTTATGGGAATTAACGAAATCATCATGTACATCATGATGTTCTTTATGCTGATTGCCGCCGTGGACAGGATCCTGTCGCAGTTCGGCGGTTCGGCGCGCTTCCTCGGTAAGTTCGGTAAGAGTATTGAGGGTTCGGGCGGCCAGTTTGAAGAAGGTTTCATGGCGATGGGCGCGCTGGGCCTGGCGATGGTCGGTATGACCGCGCTGGCACCAGTACTGGCGCATGTGCTTGGGCCGGTGATTATTCCGCTGTACGAAATGCTGGGCGCAAACCCGTCGATGTTTGCCGGAACGCTGCTGGCGTGCGATATGGGGGGCTTCTTCCTGGCGAAAGAACTGGCGGGCGGCGACGTTGCGGCGTGGCTGTACTCTGGTCTGATCCTCGGAGCGATGATGGGGCCGACGCTGGTCTTCTCCATTCCGGTTGCGCTGGGAATTATTGAACCGTCTGACCGTCGTTATCTGGCGCTGGGCGTACTGGCCGGTATTGTCACCATTCCTGTTGGCTGTATTGCGGGTGGTTTGGTCGCGATGTACTCCGGCGTCGAAATCAATGGTCAGCCGGTGGAGTTCACCTTTGCGCTGATCCTGATGAACATGATCCCGGTGCTGATTGTGGCCGTGCTTGTGGCGCTGGGACTGAAATTCATCCCGGAAAAAATGATCAGCGGCTTCCAGATCTTCGCGAAATTCCTCGTGGCGCTGATCACCCTCGGTCTGGCAGCTGCGGTGATCAAATTTCTGCTCGGCTGGGAGCTAATTCCGGGTCTTGATCCTATCTTCATGGCACCGGGAGACAGGCCGGGTGAAGTGATGCGCGCCATCGAAGTTATCGGTTCTATCTCCTGTGTGCTGCTGGGCGCCTACCCGATGGTACTGCTGTTGACCCGCTGGTTTGAAAAACCGCTGATGAGCGTCGGCAACCTGTTAAACGTTAATAACATTGCGGCTGCGGGGATGGTCGCGACGCTGGCGAACAACATCCCGATGTTCGGCATGATGAAGAATATGGATACCCGCGGCAAAGTGATCAACTGTGCCTTTGCGGTCTCCGCGGCCTTTGCTCTGGGTGACCACTTAGGCTTCGCCGCTGCCAACATGAACGCAATGATCTTCCCAATGATTGTCGGCAAGTTGATCGGCGGTGTGACGGCGATTGGCGTGGCTATGCTGTTAGTACCAAAAGACGAAGATGTTCCGGCACCAGCAGAAACTAATCCGGAGACGCAATCGTGAATACTCGCCAGCTACTCAGCGTCGGTATCGATATCGGCACCACTACCACTCAGGTGATCTTCTCGCGCCTTGAGCTGGTCAACCGTGCGGCAGTGTCGCAGGTGCCGCGCTACGAATTCATCAAACGCGAAATTAGCTGGCAAAGCCCGGTGTTCTTTACCCCCGTTGATAAGCAGGGCGGGTTGAAAGAGGCCGAACTTAAGGCACTGATCCTCGCCCAGTATCAGGCGGCGGGCATCAAGCCTGAGGCCGTCGATTCCGGTGCGATCATCATTACCGGAGAAAGCGCCAAAACCCGCAACGCACGACCCGCAGTGATGACGCTCGCCCAGTCGCTGGGGGACTTTGTGGTTGCCAGCGCCGGTCCGCATCTGGAATCGGTGATTGCCGGTCAAGGAGCGGGAGTGCAAACCCTGTCCGAGCAAAAAATGTGCCGCGTACTGAATATCGACATCGGCGGCGGGACGTCGAACTTCGTCCTGTTCGATGCCGGAAAGGTCAGCGGTTCGGCCTGCCTGAACGTTGGCGGACGGCTTCTGGAAACGGATGGTCAGGGGCGAGTGGTGTATGCGCATCAACCGGGACAGATGATTGTTGATGACGTATTTGGTCCGGGCTTTGACGCCCGAACCCTCAATGCGGCGCAGCTTGTTCAGGTGGCTCGACGGATGGCGGCGCTGATTGTGGAGGTGATTGACGGCACGCTTTCACCGTTGGCGCAGGCGCTGATGCAAACCGGTTCACTGCCTGCGGGCGTGAAACCGGATGTGATTACGCTTTCAGGGGGAGTGGGCGAATGCTACCGCAACCAACCTGCCGATCCGTTCTGTTTTTCCGATATCGGGCCGCTGCTCGCCACGGCGCTGCACGAACATCCGCGCCTGCGTGATATGAACGTGCAGTTCCCGGCGCAGACCGTGCGTGCCACGGTGATTGGTGCCGGAGCGCATACGCTGTCGCTTTCGGGCAGCACTATCTGGCTGGAAGGTGTAGCGCTTCCGCTGCGCAATCTGCCGGTGGCGATTCCAGTTGATGAGGCTGATTTGGTTGCCGCCTGGCAGCAAGCGCTGATGCAACTCGATCTGGATCCGCAAACGGACGCCTACGTGCTGGCGCTGCCCGGTTCGCTGCCGGTGCGCTACGCCGCGCTATTAACGGTGATTGATGCGCTGCAGGCCTTTGTCGCGCGCTATCCGAATCCGCATCCCCTGCTGGTGGTAGCCGAGCAGGATTTTGGTAAAGCCCTGGGCATGCTGTTACGCCCACAGTTACAGCAACACCCGCTGGCGGTCATCGATGAGGTGGTTGTCCGGGCGGGGGACTATATCGACATTGGTACGCCTCTTTTTGGCGGATCGGTTGTGCCGGTGACGGTGAAATCACTCGCATTTCCTTCCTGAGGGAACGACTTATGAAACTAAAGACCACATTGTTCGGCAATGTTTATCAGTTTAAGGATGTGAAAGAGGTGCTGGCAAAAGCCAACGAACTGCGTTCGGGGGATGTGCTGGCAGGGGTAGCTGCAACCAGTTCGCAGGAGCGCGTGGCGGCCAAGCAGGTGCTGTCAGAAATGACGGTGGCGGATATCCGCAATAACCCGGTGATTTCCTATGAAGAGGACTGCGTCACGCGTCTGATTCAGGATGACGTCAACGAAACGGCCTATAACCGCATCAAAAACTGGAGCATCAGCGAACTGCGCGAGTACGTGCTGAGCGATGAAACCTCCGTTGATGACATTGCTTTTACGCGCAAAGGGTTAACCTCGGAAGTGGTCGCCGCGGTAGCGAAAATATGCTCTAACGCGGACCTGATCTACGGCGGTAAGAAAATGCCGGTGATCAAAAAGGCCAACACCACTATCGGTCTGCCGGGCACATTCAGCTGCCGTTTACAGCCGAACGACACCCGTGATGACGTGCAGAGTATTGCGGCACAAATTTACGAGGGACTGTCCTTCGGTGCGGGCGATGCGGTAATTGGCGTAAACCCGGTAACGGATGATGTGGAAAACTTAAGCCGCGTACTGGATACCGTGTACGGCGTCATCGATAAATTCAACATCCCGACCCAGGGCTGTGTACTGGCACACGTTACCACCCAGATTGAAGCGATTCGTCGCGGCGCGCCGGGTGGGCTGATTTTCCAGAGTATCTGCGGCAGCGAGAAAGGCTTAAAAGAGTTCGGCGTTGAGCTGGCTATGCTGGATGAAGCACGCGCGGTGGGCGCGGAGTTCAACCGCATTGCCGGGGAAAACTGCCTGTACTTCGAAACCGGGCAAGGGTCTGCGCTCTCCGCAGGCGCTAACTTCGGTGCCGATCAGGTGACGATGGAAGCGCGTAACTACGGACTGGCGCGTCACTACGATCCGTTTCTGGTGAACACCGTAGTGGGCTTTATCGGGCCGGAGTATCTGTACAACGATCGTCAGATTATTCGCGCGGGTCTGGAAGATCACTTTATGGGCAAGCTGAGTGGCATCTCAATGGGCTGCGACTGCTGCTACACCAACCATGCTGATGCTGACCAGAACCTCAACGAAAACCTGATGATTCTGCTCGCCACCGCTGGCTGCAACTACATCATGGGCATGCCGCTCGGTGACGACATCATGCTCAACTATCAGACCACCGCATTTCACGACACCGCCACCGTCCGTCAGTTGCTGAATTTACGGCCGTCGCCGGAGTTTGAACGCTGGCTGGAAACCATGGGCATTATGGCAAACGGTCGCCTGACCAAACGGGCGGGCGATCCGTCACTGTTCTTCTGATGACGCGGGGATGACACAGATGGATCAAAAACAGATTGAAGAAATTGTACGCAGCGTTATGGCGTCAATGGGAGAGTCGCAGCCGCAGGCGCAAGCGTCGTCACCAGAAGAGAAATGTAGCACCGCGCAGTGTGTTGCACCAACGGGTGAAAGCTGTTCAATGGATTTAGGCTCAGCCGAGGCCAAAGCGTGGATTGGCGTTGAGAACCCGCACCGCGCAGAGGTGTTGACCGAGCTGCGCCGCAGCACCGCCGCGCGTGTATGTACCGGGCGTGCCGGTCCACGCCCGCGCACTCAGGCGCTGCTGCGTTTCCTGGCCGATCACTCGCGTTCAAAAGACACGGTATTGAAAGAAGTGCCCGAAGAGTGGGTAAAAGCCCAGGGGCTGCTGGAAGTACGCTCGGAAATCAGTGACAAAAACCTGTATCTGACGCGCCCGGATCTGGGACGTCGTCTGAGTGCGGAAGCCATTGAAGCGCTGAAATCACAGTGTGTAATGAACCCGGATGTGCAGGTGATTATCTCTGATGGCCTGTCTACCGACGCCATTACCGCCAACTACGAAGAGATCCTGCCGCCGCTGTTGTCGGGCTTAAAACAGGCCGGATTGAAGGTTGGGACGCCGTTCTTTGTTCGCTATGGTCGCGTGAAAATCGAAGATCAGATCGGCGAACTGCTTGGTGCGAAAGCGGTGATCCTGCTGGTTGGGGAACGTCCGGGCCTTGGCCAGTCTGAAAGCCTTTCCTGCTATGCCGTCTATTCGCCGTGCGTGGCGACGACCGTTGAAGCTGACCGTACCTGTATCTCGAATATTCACCAGGGCGGTACGCCACCGGTTGAAGCGGCGGCGGTGATTGTGGATTTGGCCAGGCGCATGCTGGAGCAAAAAGCATCCGGCATCAATATGACCCGTTAAGGAGGCATCATGCCAGCATTAGATTTGATTAGACCTTCAGTCACCGCAATGCGCGTGATTGCCTCGGTAAATGACGATTTTGCCCGTGAACTTAAATTACCGCCACATATACGTAGCCTTGGACTCATCACAGCAGATTCTGATGACGTGGCGTATATTGCCGCAGACGAAGCGACAAAACAGGCAATGGTCGAAGTGGTTTATGGCCGCTCGCTGTATGCCGGCGCGGCGCACAATCCCTCTCCAACCTCGGGCGAAGTGCTGATTATGCTCGGGGGGCCAAACCCGGCCGAAGTTCGCGCAGGTCTGGACGCGATGGTGGCCAATATTGAAAGCGGTGCGGCGTTCCAGTGGGCAAATGACGCAGAAGATACCGCTTTCCTGGCACATGTGGTTTCGCGTACCGGATCGTATCTCTCGGCGACCGTAGGATGCCGACCTGGCGATCCGATGGCGTATCTGGTGGCGCCGCCGCTGGAGGCGACGTTTGGTATTGATGCTGCGCTGAAATCTGCTGATGTGCAGATTGCCACCTATGTGCCGCCACCGTCAGAAACCAACTATTCGGCCGCGTTTTTGACCGGTAGCCAGGCTGCCTGTAAAGCCGCCTGTAACGCCTTTGCTGATGCCGTGTTGGATATTGCCCGTAATCCAGTCCAGCGCGCGTAAGAGAGGTAGTGATGATCAATGCACTGGGATTACTGGAAGTGGATGGTATGGTGGCTGCCGTAGACGCGGCAGATGCCATGTTGAAAGCCGCTAACGTGCGTCTGCTGAGCCACGAAGTGCTCGATCCTGGCCGGCTGACGCTGGTGGTGGAAGGCGATCTGGCTGCGTGCCGCGCAGCGCTGGATGCCGGCAGCGCTGCCGCAGCGCGTACAGGCCGTGTTATCAGCCGTAAGGAAATAGGCCGGCCGGACGATGACACCCAGTGGCTGATCGGCGGTTTTACGCGCCAGCCGGAGAAACCAGAACAGAAGCCAGAAGTGAAAGCAGACGTAAATACGCAGAAGACGCAGGATACCCCGTTGACGTCTGAATCCTCTGAGCAACTTCTGACGCTGTTGGCATCGGTCCGTCAAGGAATGACTGCAGGGGAAGTGGCTGCTCACTTTGGCTGGTCACTTGATGAAGCCAGAAAGGCGCTGGAACAGCTCTTTTCTCAAGGAGCGTTGCGTAAACGCAGTAGTCGCTATCGCTTAAAAAATTAACCTGTCGGAGGGTCGGGGGCTTCGTTGAGGCTTCCGGCTTAAAAGATCATGAAAAAGACCCGAACTGCAAACCTGCACCATCTTTATCATGAAGCATTACCCGAAGACGTTAAACTTACGCCGAAAGTGGAGGTGGACAACGTTCACCAGCGGCGAACAACGGATGTGTATGAGCATGCGCTGACGATTACCGCCTGGCAGCAAATATACGACCAGCTGCATCCGGGAAAATTTCATGGCGAGTTCACGGAAATCCTGCTCGACGATATTCAGGTGTTCCGTGAATACACCGGACTGGCGCTGCGTCAGTCATGTCTTGTCTGGCCGAACTCGTTCTGGTTTGGTATTCCGGCCACGCGCTGCGAACAGGGATTTATTGGCACCCAGTGTCTGGGTAACGCTGAAATTGCCACCCGCCCGGGCGGGACGGAGTTTGAACTGAGCACGCCGGATGATTACACCATTCTGGGTGTCGTTATTTCGGAAGAGGTGATTGCCCGTCAGGCCAACTTCCTGCATAACCCGGAAAGGGTGCTGCATATGCTGCGTAACCAGTCGGCGCTGGAAGTGAAAGAACATCACAAAGCTGCTCTATGGGGCTTTGTGCAGCAGGCGCTGGCGACATTTAGCGAGAATCCGGCAAACCTCCATCAACCTGCAGTACGCAAAGTGCTGGGCGATAACCTGCTGCTGGCGATGGGCACCATGCTGGAAGAAGCGCAGCCGATAATCACGGCCGAGAGCATCAGCCATCAGAGCTATCGTCGCCTGCTGTCGCGTGCGCGCGAATATGTGCTGGAAAATATGTCAGAGCCGCTGACCGTACTCGACCTGTGTAATCAGTTGCACGTCAGCCGTCGGACGCTGCAAAACGCCTTTCATACGATACTCGGAATTGGTCCGAATGCCTGGTTAAAACGTATTCGTCTGAACGCCGTGCGTCGCGAGCTGATAAGCCCGTGGTCGCAAAGCGCGACGGTAAAAGACGCCGCCATGCAGTGGGGATTTTGGCATTTGGGGCAGTTTGCCACTGACTACCAGCAATTGTTTGCGGAGAAACCGTCGTTGACGCTGCATCAGCGTATGCGCCAGTGGGTGTGATGACATTATTGTGCCGGATGCGACGCTTTGCGTCTTATCCAGCCTACGGGGCGGTGCCGTCGTAGATGTAGGCCTGATTAGGCGCTAGCCGTCATCAGGCAAAAAAAACGGCCAGGTAAATTACACCCAGTCGCGGATCTGAATAAACTCCCTCAAGGCAGCCTCCGGGCTGCCTTCTTTTGGTTCGTAGCAGTACTCCCAGCGCACCAGCGGCGGCATCGACATTAAAATCGACTCCGTGCGCCCGCCGGTCTGCAGGCCGAACAGCGTCCCGCGATCCCACACCAGGTTGAATTCCACGTAGCGCCCGCGACGATAGAGCTGGAACTCGCGTTCGCGCACGCCGTAGTCGGTGTTTTTACGGCGTTCGACGATAGGCATATAGGCGTCGGTATAGCCTTCGCCCACCGCGCGCATAAAGCTGAACGCGGTATCAAAATCAGGGGTGTTGAGATCGTCAAAGAACAGCCCGCCGATGCCGCGCTGCTCATCGCGGTGCTTCAGGTAAAAGTAGTCGTCGCACCACTTTTTAAATTTCGGGTAGACGTCTTCGCCAAACGGCAGACAAAGGTCCCGCGCGGTGGTGTGCCAGTGCACGGCATCTTCTTCGAAGCCGTAGTAGGGCGTTAAGTCAAAACCGCCACCAAACCACCAGACTGGATCGGCCCCCGGTTTTTCCGCAATGAAAAAGCGGACATTGGCGTGGCTGGTCGGCACAAACGGGTTGTGCGGATGCACCACCAGCGAGACACCCATCGCTTCGAAGCTGCGGCCCGCGAGTTCAGGACGATGTGCGGTGGCAGACGCGGGCATGGCGTCTCCGTGAACGTGGGAAAAATTCACGCCCGCCTGTTCAAAGATACCGCCGTTACGCAGCACCCGGCTGCGCCCGCCACCGCCGGCTTCGCGCTGCCAGTTATCTTCCTGAAATTCACCGCCGTCTGCGGCGGCCAGTTTCTGGCAAATCTCATCCTGCAGCTGCAGCAGGAACGTTTTGACCAGTTGAGCATTGGGTTTCATCAACGTTTCCTGGAGTGCGCTTTTTGGTTATCGAACCAGTTGAAGTAACTGATAATGCCAGAGGCAATGGCGTTGGCGATCTTCTGACGAAACGCCGTGGTGCCGAGAAGTCGCTCTTCTTCCGGGTTGGTAATGAAGGAGGTTTCCACCAGTACGGAAGGGATTGAAGGTGATTTCAGCACCACAAACGCCGCCTGCTCGGTGCCTTTACTGTGCAGACGATGCACCGGCTTAATCTTCTTCAGAATATGCGAGCCGAGCGTCAGGCTGTTTTTGATCGTATCGGTCTGCACGAGGTCGAACAGTACCTGTTGTAGCAGATGATCTTTGTCGGTGGCTTTCTTCCCGGCGACTTCATCCGCCCGGTTTTCACGGTCGGAGAGGTATTTTGCCATGGCGCTACTGGCGCCACGGTTGGAAAGCGCAAACACCGAGGCACCTGCCGCAGAAGGGTTGGTAAAGCCGTCGGCGTGAATCGACATAAACAGATCCGCACCGTGCTGATGGGCGATTTCTACGCGGTCATACAGCGGAATAAAGGTATCGCCAGAGCGCGTCAGTCGGGCGTCAATGCCGTTACTGCGTAAAATTGCGCGCACATTTTTTGCAATCGCCAGCACGACGTGTTTTTCTTTCGAACCGTTTTTGCCGATGGCACCGGTATCAATGCCGCCGTGACCCGGGTCAAGCATCACCAGACGCTTCGCGCCCGGCTTTTTGGTTTTGGGTTTGCTGTGTCCGTTACTGGTTTTGAGCGTGCTCTCGTCTTTCGCCTGAGCCTGCTTTGCGATGCCCGTTAACGTTAAGGCCGCCAGCCCCGCTTTGAGAACCTGACGACGCGATGTGAGTGCTTTTAATGGTTTGAATGTGCTCATGCGGCCTGAATACTGAAAATTGGGGTCCTGGTGTTATATCGTATCGTGTTTCCCGTTACGACAGTCCATATTGAGAATTGTTTTACTTTTCATTTCAATACGTGACAAAGTGACATTATGCCAAATTTTGGCGAGATTTTCCCCGGTTATTGGCTAAACGCACCGTTCGCGCCATAATCACTGTTTTTAAACCCGAAAAGGCGGTTAATACCATGGAGATACGCGTTTTTCGCCAGGAAGATTTCGAAGAGGTGATCACCCTTTGGGAACGCTGCGATTTGCTGCGTCCGTGGAACGATCCGGAAATGGATATCGAACGTAAGGTGAATCACGACGTCAGTCTGTTTCTGGTTGCGGAAGTCAATGGCGTGGTCGTGGGAACAGTGATGGGCGGTTATGATGGCCACCGCGGCTCGGCCTATTATCTGGGCGTTCACCCGGAATACCGTGCCCGTGGCATCGCCAACGCGCTGCTTAATCGTCTCGAGAAGAAGCTTATCGCCCGCGGCTGCCCGAAAATCCAGATCATGGTGCGGGAGGATAACGACGTGGTGCTGGGCATGTATGAACGTCTGGGCTATGAACACGCTGACGTGCTGAGTTTAGGTAAGCGCCTGATCGAAGATGAAGAGTACTGAAATCCATCCCGCAGATTATGACGCGCAGGGCCGTGTCAGGCTGCCCTTTTTATTCTGGTGCGTTCTGCTGCTGCAGGCCCGCACCTGGGTGCTGTTTGTGATGGCCGCTGCGTCACGCGGGCAGGGCGACACGCTGCTGAATCTCTTTTATCCCGATCATGACGCCTTCTGGCTCGGCTTATTGCCGGGCGTACCGGCGGTGGTGGCTTTTTTGTGCAGTGGCCGACGGCATGCGATCCCGCGTTTGTGGCGTGCGCTTCGCTGGCTGCTGATCCTTGCTCAGATTGCGCTGCTCTTCTGGCAGCCGGTACTCTGGTGGTACGGTGAACCGCTGACGGGCCTCGGCGTTGCGCTGGTGGTTACCGATATTGTGGCGCTGCTGTGGCTGCTGACCAACCCTCGTCTTCGCGCCTGTTTTACGCATCAGGATGATTAATCCGGCACTTTTTGCCGATGTCGCACTCCAACAAGCGTTGATTTAACAAGAAAGGACGTTTCAATGAAATCGCTGCGTTTACTTTTATGCGCTCTCCCGCTGGCATTGACCGGCTGTTCGACGCTCTCCTCCATTAACTGGTCCGCTGCGTATCCGTGGAACTGGTTTGGCTCATCAACGGAAGTGACCGAGCAGGGAGTGGGAAAAATTACCGCCGCGACGGCGCTGGATCAGAATGCCATTCAGGATGCGCTCAGCAGCGATTACCGCCTGCGCAGCGGCATGAAAACGGAGAATGGCAATATTGTTCGCTATTACGAAGCGCTGAAGGGCGACAAGCTGGCGCTGGTGATTAATGGTGATAAAGGCACGGTAAACCGTATCGCGGTGATGGATGAAGACATTCCAACCGCAACCGGTGTGAAAGTGGGGACCCCGTTTAGCGATCTCTATAAACAGGCGTTTGGCAACTGCACCAGCGTGCCGTCTGACGACAAGGTTGCGGTGGAATGTAAGGCTGAAGGCAGCCAGCACATCAGCTACGTCTTTACCGGCACCTGGAGCGGCCCGGAAGGTTTGATGCCGTCTGACGACACCCTGAAGAGCTGGAAGGTGAGCAAAATTATCTGGCAGCAGTAATTTGCGCCTGAACAAACCGCCTCGCTGAAATCCGGGTATAATACCCGCCATCCATGCCACGCTGACGTGGCATCTTTATTTCAGGAGGAGCGATGTCTCAGGTTCAGAGTGGCATTTTGCCAGAACATTGCCGCGCGGCGATTTGGATTGAAGCCAATGTAAAAGGGGACGTGGATGCCCTGCGTGCGGCCAGTAAAGCGTTTGTTGATAAGCTGGCCACCTTCCAGGCTAAGTTCCCGGAAGCCCACCTCGGCGCCGTTGTCGCCTTTGGCAATAACGTCTGGCGTCAGCTGAGCGGTGGCGAAGGGGCGGAAGAGCTCAAAGACTTCGTCCCCTACGGCAAAGGCCTGGCGCCAGCGACGCAATACGACGTGCTGATCCATATTCTCTCTCTGCGTCATGACGTGAACTTCTCGGTTGCGCAGGCGGCGGTGGCGGCTTTTGGCGACAGCATTGAGGTGCAGGAAGAGGTGCACGGTTTCCGCTGGGTGGAAGAGCGCGATCTGAGCGGCTTTGTCGACGGAACCGAAAACCCGGCGGGTGAAGAGACGCGTCGTGAAGTCGCGGTGATCAAAGACGGCGTGGACGCGGGCGGCAGCTACGTGTTCGTGCAGCGCTGGGAACACAACCTCAAGCAGCTTAATCGCATGAGCGTGCATGACCAGGAGATGATGATTGGCCGTACCAAAGAAGCCAACGAAGAGATCGACGGCGATGACCGCCCGGTCACCTCTCACCTGACTCGCGTTGACCTCAAAGAAGACGGCAAAGGGCTGAAGATTGTTCGCCAGAGCCTGCCGTACGGCACAGCAAGCGGCACGCACGGCCTCTACTTCTGCGCGTACTGCGCGCGTCTGCATAACATTGAGCAGCAGCTGCTGAGCATGTTCGGCGATACCGACGGCAAGCGTGACGCCATGCTGCGTTTCACCAAACCGGTGACCGGCGGCTACTACTTCGCGCCGTCCGTTGAGCGTCTGCTGGCGCTGTAATAAACTTTCTCCCTCTCCCTGTGGGAGAGGGCCGGGGTGAGGGCATCAGGCCGCACCCCTTATTCCCTTTTCTGCTTCTAAATCACCAAACGGTATATAAAACCGTTACTCCTTTGGTCCTCGTTATAAATATTATGACTATAAGATAGTCATCACATTTATAAGGGTGCGCAATGGCCGTTACTGTACTGAAAAAAGGAACTCTGGCGCTGGCAGGTCTACTGCTGGTGGCACAGGCGCAGGCGACTGAGCTGCTGAACAGTTCATATGACGTCTCCCGCGAGCTGTTTGCCGCCCTTAATCCACCGTTTGAACAGCAGTGGGCGAAAGAAAACAATGGCGATAAGCTGACCATTAAGCAGTCTCACGCCGGTTCATCCAAGCAGGCGCTTGCCATTCTTCAGGGACTGAAAGCGGACGTCGTGACCTACAACCAGGTCACTGACGTGCAGATCCTGCACGACAAAGGCAAGCTGATCCCGGCCGACTGGCAGAGCCGTCTGCCCAACAACAGCTCGCCGTTCTATTCCACCATGGGCTTCCTGGTGCGCAAGGGCAACCCGAAGAATATCCACGACTGGAGCGACCTGGTGCGTTCCGACGTGAAGCTGATTTTCCCGAACCCAAAAACCTCCGGTAACGCGCGTTATACCTATTTAGCGGCGTGGGGGGCGGCGGACAAGGCTGACGGTAACGATAAAGCCAAAACCGAGCAGTTCATGACCCAGTTCCTGAAAAACGTCGAAGTGTTTGATACCGGCGGACGCGGAGCAACCACGACCTTCGCAGAACGCGGTTTGGGCGATGTGCTGATTAGCTTTGAATCAGAAGTGAATAACATCCGCAAACAGTATGAAGCGCAGGGCTTTGAGGTGGTTATCCCGAAAACCAACATTCTGGCCGAGTTCCCGGTGGCGTGGGTGGATAAAAACGTGCAGGCAAACGGTACCGAGAAAGCGGCAAAGGCCTATCTCAACTACCTGTACAGCCCGCAAGCGCAGACCATCATTACCGATTACTACTACCGCGTGAATAACCCGGACGTGATGAACAAACTGAAAGACAAATTCCCGCAGACCGCGCTGTTCCGCGTGGAAGATCATTTCGGCTCCTGGCCTGATGTGATGAAAACGCATTTTGCCAGCGGCGGTGAGTTAGACAAATTGCTGGCGGCGGGGCATAAGTAATGTTTGCAGTATCGACTAAACGCGTGCTGCCGGGCTTTACCTTAAGCCTCGGAACCAGCCTGCTGTACGTCTGCCTGATTTTGCTTTTGCCGCTCAGCGCGCTGGTGATGCAGCTTGCGCAGATGAGCTGGACGCAGTACTGGGACGTGATCACCAACCCGCAGGTGGTGGCGGCCTATAAAGTGACGCTGCTGTCAGCGTTTGTCGCCTCCATTTTTAACGGCGTGTTTGGCCTGCTGATGGCGTGGATCTTAACCCGCTATCGCTTCCCGGGCCGTACGCTGCTTGATGCACTGATGGATCTGCCGTTTGCGCTGCCGACGGCGGTTGCAGGCTTAACCCTTGCGTCGCTCTTCTCCGTGAACGGGTTGTACGGAGAGTGGCTGGCGAAATTCGACATCAAAGTGACTTATACCTGGCTCGGTATCGCGGTGGCGATGGCCTTTACCAGTATCCCGTTTGTGGTGCGTACCGTGCAGCCGGTGCTGGAAGAGTTGGGTCCGGAATACGAAGAAGCGGCGGAAACGCTGGGCGCTACGCGCTGGCAGAGCTTCCGCAAAGTGGTTCTGCCTGAGCTGTCGCCGGCGCTGATGGCGGGTGTTGCGCTGTCGTTTACCCGCAGCCTCGGTGAGTTCGGTGCGGTGATTTTTATCGCCGGGAACATCGCCTGGAAAACGGAAGTGACCTCGCTGATGATTTTCATCCGTCTGCAGGAGTTTGATTATCCGGCGGCGAGCGCCATTGCTTCGGTGATCCTTGCGGCCTCGCTGCTGCTGTTGTACTCGATTAACACTCTGCAAAGTCGCTTTGGTCGACGTGTGGTAGGTCACTGATGGCGGAAGTTACGCAATTGAAGCGATACGATGCACCCCGTATCAACTGGGGTAAATGGTTTCTGATTGGGGCGGGCGTGCTGGTTTCCGCCTTTATTCTCGTCGTGCCGACGATTTATATCTTCGTTCAGGCGTTCAGCAAGGGGTTGATGCCTGCGCTGGAAAACCTGGCGAACCCGGATATGCTGCATGCCATCTGGCTGACCGTACTGATTGCATTGATCACCGTGCCGGTGAACCTGGTGTTCGGTACCTTGCTGGCCTGGCTGGTTACGCGCTTTAACTTCCCGGGACGTCAGCTGCTGCTGACCCTGCTGGATATTCCTTTTGCCGTGTCGCCGGTGGTGGCGGGCCTGGTCTATCTGCTCTTTTACGGCTCCAACGGCCCGTTGGGCGGCTGGCTGGATGAGCATAATCTGCAGATCATGTTCGCCTGGCCCGGCATGGTGCTGGTCACCATTTTCGTGACCTGTCCGTTTGTGGTGCGTGAACTGGTGCCGGTGATGTTAAGCCAGGGAAGCAACGAAGACGAAGCGGCCGTGCTGCTGGGCGCGTCAGGCTGGCAGATGTTCCGTCGCGTGACGCTGCCGAATATTCGCTGGGCGCTGCTTTACGGCGTGGTGTTGACCAATGCCCGCGCGATTGGTGAGTTCGGTGCCGT
This sequence comes from Lelliottia nimipressuralis, assembly GCF_004402045.1. Classification (GTDB taxonomy): domain Bacteria; phylum Pseudomonadota; class Gammaproteobacteria; order Enterobacterales; family Enterobacteriaceae; genus Enterobacter; species Enterobacter chinensis. Next base: position 127,934 of record NZ_SOMG01000011.1, read on the forward strand.
TTCCGTCGTCTCCGGCTCCATTCGGGGTGAAACCCTGTCGCTGCCGTTACAGATCGAGTTACTGCAGCAGGACTACAACACCATCGGCTCGTTTACTGCCGCAGCGTTGCTGACGCTGATGGCTATTTTGACCCTGTTTTTGAAGAGTGTGGTGCAGTGGCGTTTAGAAAATCAGGAAAAACGTCAGCATCAGGAGGGAAATCATGAGCATTGAGATTGCCAATATTAAGAAGTCTTTTGGTCGCACCCAGGTGCTGAATGATATCTCGCTGGATATCCCTTCCGGACAAATGGTGGCACTGCTGGGGCCGTCTGGCTCGGGTAAAACCACGTTGCTGCGTATTATTGCCGGACTTGAGCATCAGACCAGTGGGCACATCCGCTTCCACGGCACCGACGTGAGCCGCCTGCATGCCCGGGACCGTAAGGTTGGATTTGTGTTCCAGCATTACGCGCTGTTCCGCCACATGACCGTGTACGACAACATCGCATTTGGCCTGACCGTGCTGCCGCGTCGCGAGCGCCCGAATGCGGCGGCCATTAAAGCGAAAGTGACCAAACTGCTCGAGATGGTGCAGCTGGCTCACCTGGCGGACCGTTTCCCGGCGCAGCTTTCTGGCGGGCAGAAACAGCGCGTGGCGCTGGCGCGTGCGTTAGCCGTTGAACCGCAAATTCTGCTGCTGGATGAACCCTTCGGCGCGCTGGATGCGCAGGTGCGTAAAGAGCTGCGTCGCTGGCTGCGACAGCTCCATGAAGAGCTGAAATTCACCAGCGTCTTCGTGACCCACGATCAGGAAGAGGCGATGGAAGTCGCGGACTGCGTGGTGGTCATGAGCCAGGGCAACATTGAGCAGGTTGACGAGCCAGAGCAGCTCTGGCGTGAACCGGCGACCCGTTTTGTGCTGGAGTTTATGGGTGAAGTGAACCGTCTGCAGGGCACCATTCGTGGCGGACAATTCCACGTGGGGGCGCACCGCTGGCCGCTGGGCTATACCTCCGCGCATCAGGGGCCGGTCGATCTGTTCCTGCGCCCGTGGGAAGTGGACGTGAGCCGTAGAACCAGCCTGGATTCACCGCTGCCGGTGCAGGTGCTGGAAGCTAGCCCTAAAGGGCACTACACACAATTGGTGGTACAACCGCTGGGCTGGTATACCGAGCCGCTGACCGTGGTTATGCGCGACGACGTTCCACCGCACCGGGGAGAGCGACTGTTTGTCGGTCTGCAGCATGCCCGTATTTATCACGGGAAGGAACGTATCGAGACGCGCGAGGATATTGCTCTGGCGGAGTCAGCCTGATAGGTTATTGAGTATGTTTTCGCCCGGTGGCGTAATGCTTACCGGGCTTTTTATTGAGTAAAAATCGTGAATACACTCGAACACACCATCGGCAACACACCGCTGGTCAAACTTCAGCGCATGGGGCCGGATAACGGCAGCGAAATCTGGGTCAAACTCGAAGGCAATAACCCGGCGGGGTCGGTGAAAGACCGTGCGGCGCTGTCGATGATTGTCCAGGCCGAAAAACGCGGAGAAATTAAGCCAGGCGACGTGCTGATTGAGGCCACCAGCGGCAACACCGGTATCGCCCTGGCGATGATTGCAGCGCTGAAAGGCTACCGCATGAAGTTGCTGATGCCGGATAACATGAGCCAGGAGCGCCGTGCCGCGATGCGTGCCTACGGGGCCGAACTGATTCTGGTGACCAAAGAGCAGGGAATGGAAGGCGCGCGCGACCTGGCGTTAGAAATGGCCGAGCGCGGTGAAGGTAAACTCCTCGATCAGTTCAACAATCCGGACAACCCGTACGCGCACTACACCACCACCGGCCCGGAAATCTGGCAGCAGACCGACGGACGGATCACCCATTTTGTCTCCAGCATGGGCACCACCGGCACCATTACCGGGGTATCGCGTTTTCTGCGCGAGCAGGAAAAAGCCGTCACCATTGTTGGCCTGCAGCCGGAAGAGGGGAGCAGCATTCCGGGTATTCGCCGCTGGCCTGCGGAGTATATGCCCGGCATCTTTAATGCGCAGCTGGTGGATCAGGTGCTGGATCTTCATCAGCGCGAGGCGGAAAATACCATGCGTGAGCTGGCCGTGCGCGAAGGTATCTTCTGCGGCGTCAGCTCGGGCGGCGCGGTAGAGGGTGCCATTCGGGTTGCGCAGGCAAACCCGGGAGCGGTGGTGGTGGCGATTATTTGCGATCGCGGCGATCGCTATCTGTCTACCGGCGTCTTTGGTGAAGAGAGTTATTCGCAGGGGGCGGGGATTTAAGCGTCATGGAGATGATTCTATTCCGGGATAATACCCGGGCGCAGCAAACCGATATTGTCGCGGTGCAGTCGCAGGTGGTTTACGGCAGCGTGGGGAACAGTATTGCGGTACCAAATATTCGTACCCACAGGCTGAACGTTACCGCCGTGCCGACGGTGCTGTTTAGCAACACGCCACACTATGACACCTTCTACGGTGGGGTGATCCCCGACGAGTGGTTCAGCGGCTACCTTAAGGCGCTGGAAGAGCGCGAGATCCTGCGCGAGCTTAAAGCAGTCACCACCGGCTATATGGGCAGCGCCAGCCAGATCGCCCTGCTGGCACAGTGGCTGAAGGCGGTGAAAGTGCAGCATCCTGACCTGCTGGTGCTGGTCGACCCGGTTATCGGCGATATCGACAGCGGGATGTACGTGAAGCCCGATATTCCGCAAGCGTATCGGGAGCACCTGCTGCCGCTGGCGCAGGGGATTACGCCAAACGTCTATGAACTGGAAGTGCTAAGCGGCAAACCGTGCCGCACGCCGGAAAGCGCCATCGCGGCGGCTCAGGGATTGCTCTCCGATACCCTGAAATGGGTGGCGATCACCAGCGCGCCGGTCGCTGACGACCCGCAAAACATCCACGTGGTGCTGGTGACGCATGAGGGCGTTACCGTCAGCGCGCATCCGCGCGTAGAAACCGATCTGAAAGGAACGGGCGATCTGTTCTGTTCAGAACTGGTGAGCGGAATCGTTGAGGGGAAAACCGTTGCCGATGCCATTCGCATGGCCGGCGATCGGGTCACCGACGTGATGCTGTATACGCAGACGAAAGGGTACGATGAGCTTATCCTCCCCGCATAAACAAAAATGGCGCCCGAAGGCGCCATTTTTCTGTGCGGCAAGAATTACTTCTTGATGCGGATAACCGGGGTTTCACCCACGGTGACGCTGCCAGACAGTTTGATCAGTTCTTTGATTTCGTCCATGTTGGAGATAACAACCGGTGTCAGGGTAGACTTGGCTTTTTCTTCCAGCAGTGGCAGATCGAATTCAATGACCGGGTCGCCAACTTTAACACGCTGGCCTTCTTCCGCGATACGTTTGAAGCCTTCGCCTTTCAGTTCAACGGTGTCGATACCGAAGTGAACGAACAGTTCGATACCGCTATCAGATTCGATAGAGAACGCATGGTTGGTTTCAAAAATTTTACCGATGGTGCCGTCAACTGGAGCAACCATTTTGTTGCCAGTTGGTTTGATAGCAATGCCATCACCAACGATTTTCTCAGCAAACACTACATCCGGCACGTCTTCGATGTTGACGATCTCGCCGGAGAGCGGAGCAACAATCTCAATAGTTCCGGAGTCTTTCTTATCATCAGAAACCAGAGATTTCAGTTTATCGAACAAACCCATGATCTTCTCCTAAGCAGTAATTTGGGCCGCATCTCGTGGATTAGCAGATTGTTTTTTCTTCAATGAACTTGTTAACCAGCGTCATTAACTCGTCCGTTGTCGGTTGAGCAAGAGCCTGCTCTGCTAACACCTTCGCATCTTCGAAGTTCGTGTTACGGATAATCTTCTTAATGCGCGGGATGGAAATGGCGCTCATAGAGAATTCGTCCAGACCCATACCCAGCAACAGAAGTGTAGCACGTTCGTCGCCTGCAAGCTCACCACACATGCCAGTCCATTTACCTTCTGCATGAGAAGCATCAATAACTTGCTTGATCAAGTTCAGTACGGACGGTGACATTGGCTGGTAGAGATGTGAAATCATATCATTACCACGGTCAACTGCCAGGGTGTACTGCGTTAAATCATTGGTACCGATACTAAAGAAATCAACTTCTTTGGCTAAATGACGCGCAATGGTCGCGGCCGCAGGTGTTTCCACCATCACGCCGATCTCGATTGACTCGTCAAACGCTTTACCTTCGTCACGCAGTTCCTGTTTGTAGATTTCGATCTCTTTCTTCAGTGCACGCACTTCTTCAACAGAGATGATCATCGGGAACATGATGCGCAGTTTACCGAAAGCGGAGGCACGCAGGATCGCGCGAACCTGGTCACGCAGGATCTCTTTACGATCCATCGCGATACGGATTGCACGCCAGCCCAGGAACGGGTTCTCTTCTTTCGGGAAGTTCATGTACGGCAGCTCTTTGTCGCCACCGATGTCCATGGTACGGACGATAACGGCCTGAGAGCCACAGGCTTCAGCCACCGCTTTGTATGCCGCAAACTGCTCTTCTTCAGTTGGCAGGGCGTCACGGTCCATGAACAGGAATTCAGTACGATAGAGACCTACACCTTCCGCACCGTTACGCTCAGCGCCATCAACGTCGCGGACGGTACCGATATTCGCGCACACTTCTACCTGATGGCCGTCAAGGGTGATGGCTGGCAGGTCTTTCAGTTTAGCGAGTTCCGCTTTTTCAGTCGCAACCTGCTCCTGAACCGCGCGCAGTTTATCGATCTCTTCGTTGGTTGGGTTGACGTAAACCAGATTGTTTACGGCATCCAGAATCAGATAGTCGCCGTTTTTCACCTGAGAGGTGACGCTGCCGGTACCCACGATGGCAGGCAGTTCCAGAGAACGCGCCATGATAGAGGTGTGAGAGGTACGGCCACCCGCATCAGTGATGAAACCGAGCACCTTTTTCAGGTTCAGCTGTGCGGTTTCAGACGGGGTGAGGTCAGCGGCAACCAGGATAACTTCATCCTGAATCGCGCTCAGGTCGATAATGGCCAGACCCAGGATGTTGCGCAGCAGGCGCTTACCGATGTCACGTACGTCAGCCGCACGCTCTTTCAGGTATTCATCATCCAGTTCTTCCAGGGCAGTTGCCTGACCTTCGATAACTTCATGCGCAGCCGCGTCGGCCGTCATGCCTTTATCTTTAATCAGGGCTATGATTTCCTGCTCCAGCTCCTCATCTTCGAGCAGCATGATGTGCCCTTCGAAGATGGCTTCTTTTTCTTCACCGAAAGTTTCGCCAGCTTTAGTCTTGATTGCTTCCAGTTGCGCAGATGCCTTGGCACGACCGCTCAGAAAACGTTCAACTTCCTGATCAACCTTGTCGGCAGAAATTTTTTTCCGGTCGATGACGATCTCGTCTTCTTTCAGCAGCAGTGCTTTGCCGAAAGCGATACCCGGGGATGCTAAAATGCCTGAAATCATAACCCTACCTTACTTGTGACTGATATTTAAAAGAACCCGGAAACTTACTCGAGCTCAGCCATCAGTTTTACCAGATGCTCAACTGCTTTCTGCTCGTCTTCACCTTCCGCAGAGATGGTGACTACGGTGCCCTGAGTCAGGCCCAGAGTCTGCAGTTTGAACAGGCTTTTTGCGCTGGCGCTTTTGCCGTTGGAAGTCACAGTGATTTCAGAAGTGAAGCCTTTCGCTTCTTTAACAAACTGAGCAGCAGGGCGGGTGTGCAGACCGTTCGGAGCGGTAATGGTAACTTCTTGCTGGAACATTGTATTTCCCCAACTTATAGGTTTAGTGTTGTGGAACTAAAGTCTAGCCTGGCGACTGAACTTTAGCCTGTATTGTTAGCGCTGACGTTTCGATCGTCATTAAACATTATGCAGCGAAAGCAAGACTTGAACCAAATCATAAAATCGATTCAGCAAGGCTATTTCGTTCACTGATTAATTTCACGCATCAAAATAATTGCTGGTTTAAATACCAGACCCAACGGGGTGAAGCAATGCCAGGAGGGGTAAAAGTTTGAAGCAGGCCACAAAAAAGCACCTGAAAAGGTGCTTTTTTACGCGTTATTAACATGCTGGCATTACTGTTGCAGCTCTTTTTCAGTAAAGAGATCGGCAAACAGTGCGGTGCTCAAGTAACGCTCACCCGAAGAAGGAAGGATAACCACAATATTCTTGTTGGTAAAGGCTTCGTCTTCCTGAAGTTTGAGCGCTGCCGCAACAGCTGCACCGGAAGAGATACCCGCCAGAATGCCTTCTTCATCCATCAGGCGACGCGCGGTAGAGATGGCTTCTTCGTTAGTGATGGTAACCACTTTGTCGATCAGTTTCAGATCCAGGTTGCCCGGAATGAAGCCTGCGCCGATACCCTGAATTTTGTGCGGGCCTGGTTTGAGCTCTTCGCCCGCAAGTGCCTGAGTGATAACCGGTGAGTCAGTCGGTTCAACCGCAACGGTGATCAGGTCTTTTTTACCTTTTGTGCCTTTAATATAGCGCGACACGCCGGTCAGCGTACCGCCGGTACCCACGCCGGAGATAAAGACGTCAACCTGGCCGTCGGTATCTTCCCAGATTTCCGGACCGGTGGTCTTTTCGTGAATTTCCGGGTTAGCCGGGTTGCTGAACTGCTGCAGCAGAAGATATTTCGCCGGATCGCTGGCAACAATCTCTTCGGCTTTCTGAATGGCGCCTTTCATGCCTTTCGCGCCTTCGGTCAGCACCAGGTTCGCGCCAAGCGCTTTAAGCAGTTTGCGACGCTCGATGCTCATGGTTTCTGGCATGGTCAGCGTCAGCTTGTAGCCACGCGCGGCAGCCACATAGGCCAGCGCGATACCGGTATTGCCGCTGGTCGGTTCCACCAGCTCAACGCCCGGCTTCAGTACGCCACGTTTTTCAGCATCCCAAATCATGTTTGCACCGATACGGCATTTTACGCTGAAGCTCGGGTTACGTGATTCGACCTTCGCCAGAATGCGTCCATTACCGATACGGTTCAGTCGAACCAGGGGCGTATGACCGATAGTCAGCGAGTTGTCTTCATAAATCTTACTCATGGCCTGTCCTTAACTGTATGAAATTGGGATACCGACCCAGCATACCTGCTAAGCAGGTAGGGGGAAGTAAGGAATTCGCATATCTATATACTGCAAGGAAATAATGGGGATCAGTATGGAATAAGGGAGAGCATAAGCCCTCCCTCATTTACACAGTTTTGCATTATTTCCATAACGCGTGTTTTGCACGGTAGCAGTCCACCCACATCGCCGTTGCACCGCACACCGCCACGGGCATGATGAACAGATTGAGGAAGGGAATCATCGTGAACAGGCTCGTCAGCGCGCCGAACTGCATATTGGCGACCTTCTGGGTGCGCAGGGCAGTTCGCATCTCTTTAAACGGCACCTTGTGGTTATCGAACGGGTAGTCGCAGTACTGGATCGCCAGCATCCAGGCGCTGAACAGGAACCACAGCACCGGTGCCACCGTCTGGCCAATGCCTGGCACAAAGTAAAGAATCAGCAGGACAATCGCACGGGGCAGGTACCAGGCAAATTTCTGCCATTCGCGTTTCATGATACGCGGAAGGTCTTTCATGATCCCCAGCACGCCCGTGTCCGGTGGCGTCGCGCCGGTAAGCCGTGCTTCCAGCTGTTCCGCCAGCAGGCCGTTAAACGGGGCGGCTATCCAGTTCGCAATCGTCGAAAAGAAGTACCCAAATACCAGCAGGACGGAGATCACCGCTACCGGCCAGAGCAAATAGTTAAGCCACTGCAGCCAGTCTGGTACATGGCTCATCAGCGACGGGAGCCAGCTCTCCAGCTTTGTGAACAGCCACCAGAATGCGCCGCCCATCAGAATAATGTTGATCAGCAGCGGCAGAATGACGAAGCGTCGAATACCCGGCAGGGAGACCAGTTTCCAGCCCTGAGAAAAATACCAGACACCGCTGCGCGGCGGAGAAGAATATGTTGAAACCATAACCAGTCTGTACTCCTTTTTTCACAACCAGTGGAATTGCCCGCCTATATTATCCACTTACGGACCAATGACCAGTTCGGAAATGTTCGAAAAACCAGCAAAAAGCACGATTTCCTTCATCTTTATGCTGTGAATGCTCTGCACACACTTGCACTTGACGTAAACGGCAAATACTCTTAGTGAGTAAATGTTTGCCGTGGTGGCAAGGTGTTAGAACAACAGAGAATATAATGATGCAGGATTTGCGTCTGATATTAATCATTGTTGGCGCGATCGCCATAATCGCTTTACTGGTACATGGTTTCTGGACCAGCCGTAAAGAGCGTTCCTCAATGTTTCGCGATCGCCCACTGAAGCGCATGAAGTCCAGTCGTGACGACGATGACAGTGAAGATGACATCGACGGCAGCGACGACGACGGCGTGGGTGAAGTTCGTGTTCATCGGGTCAATACTGCGCCCGGCGCAGGCCATGGGGAGCATGAAGCGCCTCGTCCTTCGCAGCACCAGTATCAACCGCCGTATGCTTCTGCACAGCCGCGCCAGCCCGCGCCGCAGCCTGTGGAAGAGCCGGTGCGCCAGCCGCCGCAACAGCCTGTTCAGCAGCAGCCTGCTGCGCCACAGCCGGTTCAACAGCAACCTGCACAACACTCCGTGCAACAACAGCCTGCACAGCCGGTACAACAGCCGCAGCAGCCTGTTCATGTGCAGCCTGCCCCGGCTCCGCACGTTGAACCTGAGCCCGTTGTAGAGCCTGAACCGGTTGTTGAAAAACCGCAGCGTAAAGAAGCAGTGATCATCATGAACGTGGCCGCGCATCACGGCAGCCATCTCAACGGTGACGTGCTGCTTAACAGTATTCAACAGGCAGGCTTCAAGTTTGGCGATATGAATATTTTCCATCGCCACCTGAGCCCTGACGGCAGCGGCCCGGCGCTCTTCAGCCTGGCTAACATGGTTAACCCTGGCACCTTCGATCCGGAAATGACCGGTGATTTCGTGACGCCGGGTGTCACTATCTTTATGCAGGTGCCGTCCTACGGCGACGAACTGCAGAACTTTAAGCTGATGCTGCAATCCGCTCAGCACATTGCTGACGAAGTGGGCGGTGTGGTACTCGACGATCAGCGTCGAATGATGACCCCGCAGAAGCTGCGCGAGTATCAGGACCGCATCCGCGAAGTTAAGGAAGCCAACGCGTAATCGTCGCGTTTACTTCAACTCCTCCTCAACCCCCGCATGTCGGGGGTTTTTTCTCATTGATGGTGTGATATGGACTCAATCGAACAACAACTCACTGAACTGCGAACCACGCTTCGCCATCATGAATATCTCTATCATGTCATGGACGCACCGGAAGTACCGGACGCGGAGTATGACCGCCTGATGCGTGAGCTGCGTGAATTAGAGGCGCAGCACCCGGAGCTTATCACGCCGGATTCCCCTACCCAGCGCGTCGGTGCTGAGCCGCTGGGTGCCTTCAGCCAGGTGCGTCATGAAGTACCTATGCTGTCACTGGATAACGTCTTCGATGAAGAGAGCTTCCTCGCGTTTAACAAGCGCGTGCAGGATCGCCTGAAAAGTAGCGACTCTCTCACCTGGTGCTGCGAACTGAAGCTGGATGGCCTGGCGGTCAGTCTTCTGTACGAAAACGGCGTGCTGGTGCGTGCCGCGACGCGTGGCGACGGTACGACGGGTGAAGACATTACAACCAACGTTCGTACCATTCGCGCAATCCCGCTGAAACTGCAGGGTGACAATATTCCTGCGCGTCTGGAAGTGCGAGGCGAGGTGTTCCTGCCCCAGGCGGGCTTCGAGAAAATTAACGAAGAGGCACGTCGCACTGGCGGGAAGGTGTTTGCTAACCCGCGTAATGCGGCAGCGGGCTCTCTGCGCCAGCTTGATCCGCGTATCACCGCGAAGCGACCGCTTACTTTCTTCTGCTACGGCGTGGGTATTCTGGAGGGCGGGGAACTGCCGGATACGCATCTCGGCCGTCTGCTGCAGTTCAAAGCGTGGGGCTTGCCGGTGAGCAACCGCGTTCAGCTTTGTGATTCCCCGGAGGCGGTTCTGGCGTTCTATCACAAGGTGGAAGAGGACCGTCCGACGCTCGGCTTTGATATAGATGGCGTGGTCATCAAGGTTAACTCGCTGGCGCTGCAGGAGCAGCTGGGCTTTGTGGCGCGTGCGCCACGCTGGGCGGTTGCGTTCAAATTCCCGGCCCAGGAGCAGATGACCTTTGTTCGCGACGTGGAGTTCCAGGTGGGGCGGACAGGCGCCATTACCCCGGTTGCCCGTCTGGAGCCCGTGCAGGTTGCGGGCGTGCTGGTGAGTAACGCCACGCTGCATAACGCCGATGAAATCGAACGCCTGGGTCTGCGTATTGGTGACAAAGTGGTGATTCGCCGCGCGGGCGATGTTATCCCACAGGTGGTTAACGTCGTTGAGTCAGAACGTCCTGACGATACGCGCGAGGTCGTCTTCCCGACCCATTGTCCAGTGTGTGGCTCTGACGTTGAGCGTGTTGAGGGTGAAGCGGTGGCGCGCTGTACGGGCGGCTTAATCTGTGGCGCGCAGCGTAAAGAGTCGCTGAAGCACTTTGTCTCCCGTCGGGCGATGGACGTTGACGGCATGGGCGACAAGATTATCGATCAGCTGGTTGAGAAGGAGTATGTCCACACGCCAGCGGATCTCTTCAAGCTGACGGCAGGTAAACTGACTGGACTTGACCGCATGGGGCCAAAGTCGGCCCAGAATGTGGTCAATGCCCTGGACGCCGCAAAAGAGACGACCTTTGCCCGCTTCCTCTATGCGCTGGGCATTCGTGAAGTGGGTGAAGCCACGGCGGCAGGGCTGGCGGCGTACTTCGGCACGCTGGAGGCGCTGGAAAAAGCGAGTATCGATGAGCTGCAGAAAGTCCCGGATGTCGGCATCGTCGTCGCCACCCACGTCTTTAACTTCTTTGCCGAAGAGAGCAACCGCGAAGTGATCGGCAAACTGCTGGAAGAGGGCATCAAATGGCCCGCGCCGGTGGTGGTCAACGCCGAAGAGATCGACAGCCCGTTCGCCGGTAAAACGGTGGTGCTGACCGGCAGCCTGAGCCAGCTTTCACGCGACGATGCGAAAGCGCGTCTGGTGGCGCTGGGGGCAAAAGTGGCGGGCAGCGTGTCGAAGAAAACCGACCTGGTGATTGCCGGAGAAGCCGCCGGTTCAAAGCTGGCGAAAGCCCAGGAGCTCGGCATTGCGGTTATCGACGAAGCAGAAATGATGCGTCTGTTAGGAGAGTAAGGTGGAAAAAGAGCAGCTCGTTGAGATCGCCAACACGGAGATGCCGTTCGGTAAATATAAAGGCCGCAGGCTGATCGATTTGCCAGAGGAGTATCTGCTGTGGTTTGCCCGTAAAGATGAATTCCCGGCCGGTCGACTGGGCGAGCTGATGGCTATCACGTTACTGATCAAAACCGAGGGGCTGACCCAGTTGGTTCAGCCCCTGAAACGCCCTTAAGCCTTCGCGGCGCGGGTCTCTTCCTGCGCCAGTTTTTCCGTCTGGCGTTTGTAACGACGCGCCAGCACCGCACAGACCATCAGCTGGATCTGATGGAAAATCATCAGCGGCAGTACCATCATCCCAATCATTGAGGTTGGGAACAGAATGTTGGCCATCGGGATACCGTTCGCCAGGCTCTTCTTCGAACCGCAGAACACAATCGTAATTTCATCTGCTTTGTTGAAGCCGCACTTGCGTGCCACAAAGACGTTTACGGCAATCACAATCGTCAGCAGGACGATGCTGACCACCACGATAAACAGCAGTGAACCTGCGCCCACCTTGTGCCAGATTCCGTTCACGACCGCTTCGCTGAAGGCGGAGTAAACCACCAGCAGAATCGAGGTCTGGTCGGTTTTTGAGATCCATTTTTTATGCTTTGCCACAAACGCGCCGGTCCACGGTCGGGAGAGATGACCCAGGACAAACGGCAGCAGCAGCTGCAGACAGATTTTGCCAACCTGCTCAAGGTTACCTTCCGCACCGTGCATGTTCATCAGCAAGCCTACCAGCAGCGGTGAGATGAAAATCCCTAACAGGCTGGATGCTGAAGCTGAACAAACCGCCGCCGCAACGTTACCCCCCGCCAGCGAGGTAAACGCAATGGCGGACTGAACGGTAGCAGGCAGTATGCACAGATAGAGGAAACCCATATAAAGCGCCGGATCGACGTTTACCGGTGCCCACCAGGCAAACAGCACGCCGAGTATCGGGAACAGAATGAAGGTGCTGCACATCACCCACAGGTGCAGCCGCCAGTGACCACCGCCTGCAATGATCGCTTCACGGGAAAGTTTGGCGCCGTGCATAAAGAACAGCAACGCGATGGCCGCCGTGGTGAGTCCTTCAAAGAACGGGACAAAACCGCCGCGTGCGGGGAGGAAGGAGGCCAGTAAAACGGTGACAACCAGGGTAAGCGTGAACGGATCAAGGATACGAAACAGTTTCATAATGACTCCTGAAATCAGATATCGCTATTGTGCTTTTTTCCATTTGAGAAATAAAATTGATTTATTGCATCCATTCATGAATTAAACAGATGAATTATTCACTACGCCAGCTTCGCGTTTTTGTCACCGTGGCCCATGCCCGCAGCTTTAGCCGGGCAGGGGATATTATCGGGCTGAGTCAGTCTGCGGTCAGCCACAGCGTGAAAGAGCTGGAAAATCAGACCGGCGTGAAATTGCTGGACAGAACGACGCGGGAAGTTGTGCTTACCGAGGCAGGGCAACAGCTGGCGCAGCGCCTGGAACGGCTGCTGGACGAACTGAACAGCACGCTCAGAGACGTGGGAAGGCTTGGGCAGCAGCTTTCGGGCACCGTGCGGGTGGCGGCCAGCCAGACCATTTCTGCACATCTTATCCCGCAGTGCATTGCCGAGGGTAACCACCGCTATCCGGATATCGATTTTGTGCTGCATGACAGGCCACAACAGTGGGTACTGGAAAGCATCCGTCAGGGGGATGTGGATTTTGGTATTGTGATCGACCCCGGCCAGGTGAACGATCTGGAGTGCGAGATCGTGCTTTCAGAGCCCTTTTTGCTGCTCTGCCGGGATGACGATCCGCTGGCCACGTTGCCGGAGGTCAGCTGGCAGTCCCTGACGGGCGCGAACCTGGTTTTACAGGATTATGCCTCTGGCAGCCGTCCGCTGATTGATTCCGCGCTGGTGAATCAAGGCGTAAAGGCAACGATCGTGCAGGAGATTGGTCACCCGGCGACGCTGTTTCCGATGGTGGAAGCCGGCATTGGCATCAGCGTCTTGCCCGCCCTGGCGCTTCCCCTGCCGCAGGGAAGCCGGCTGGCCGTCAAGCGATTAACGCCCGTTGTTGAGCGAAAACTGATGCTGGTGCGGCGAAAAAATCGTTCACTCTCGGGTGCGGCGCAGGCTATCTGGGAAGTGGTGCGTATCCAGGCACAGCGATTAACCGAAGCCCGCATACGCGACCCACTGTTTAACGCATCAGAAGATTAGATGTAGATATCAATCTGATTATTGTCTGACGGGCTGTTCACCCCTTCCACTTTGCCCAGCTTTTGATCCTGCTTCTTCTGGGCCTCTTCGGCCTGCTGGCGCTGCAGTGCGGCGAGCTGCGCCTGCAGCACTTTGATCTGGGTCTGAATAAGTTCCTGCTGCTTCTTCTTCTCATCGGTGCTGACGGGACTGTTTGCCAGTTCTTTTAACTGCTGAGTCAGCTTTTTGATCTTGTCGAGAATGCGGGTGATTTGCGCAGAGATATCGTTACTGCTCGAAGTTCCACTCGCGCCGCTGGTTTGAATAGGTTGGGTTGAAGCCTGAATGGTCGTCATACTTTTTCCTCGCGTTATAAAACAGAGGTATCGGCACCGACGGGATTAGCTTGAGCAAAACTGCCATATCTGGCAGGGCGTTGCATTAATACACAACCAGTATTGATGGGGCGGCGAAAGTGTATTGATCGCAGATAGCAAAAAGGCGCCTTTAGGGCGCCTTTCTACATTGGTGGGTCGTGCAGGATTCGAACCTGCGACCAATTGATTAAAAGTCAACTGCTCTACCAACTGAGCTAACGACCCGAAATGGTGGGCGATGACGGGCTCGAACCGCCGACCCCCTCCGTGTAAAGGAGATGCTCTACCAACTGAGCTAATCGCCCAATCTCAATTCTTATCTACACTGCGAGTCTACCGAAGTAGATGGTGGGTGATGACGGGCTCGAACCGCCGACCCCCTCCGTGTAAAGGAGATGCTCTACCAACTGAGCTAATCACCCCCGCTGTGTGGAGTCGCATTATAGGGAGAGTTGAAAATGAGTCAACGCATTTTCTAAAGTTTTTATTCGTTCGTCGTAAAATTAAACAAAACGATCGCGGAACGGGCTGTGGCGCATGATTTCTAAACAAAAATCGCAAACCTGGTCACGATAAAGGGATCAACATTGAGGATTCCCCCCACAGTGATAGAATATTGCCCATCGTTTTTTCCCCAGGATTTGCCGATTGCCGGCATCTTTATAACGTAAGGCCATTTCATGAAAATCAAAACTCGCTTCGCGCCGAGCCCGACAGGCTATCTGCACGTCGGTGGTGCACGTACCGCTCTCTATTCCTGGCTGTTTGCACGCCACAATAAAGGTGAGTTCGTGCTGCGTATTGAAGACACCGATCTTGAGCGCTCCACGCCGGAAGCAATTGAAGCCATTATGGATGGGATGAACTGGTTGAATCTGGAATGGGACGAAGGTCCGTATTTCCAGACCAAGCGCTTTGACCGCTATAACGCTGTCATTGATGAGATGCTGGTCGCGGGCACGGCGTATAAATGCTACTGCTCCAGAGAGCGTCTGGATGCGCTGCGTGAAGAGCAGATGGCGAACGGTGAAAAGCCGCGTTATGACGGCCGCTGCCGCCACGACCACAGCGAGCATGCTGCTGATGAGCCTTGCGTAGTGCGTTTTGCTAACCCGCAAGAGGGTTCTGTGATCTTTGACGATCAGATCCGTGGCCCAATCGAGTTCAGTAACCAGGAGCTGGATGACCTGATCATCCGCCGCACCGACGGTTCCCCAACCTACAACTTCTGCGTGGTGGTTGATGACTGGGATATGGAAATTACCCATGTTGTCCGTGGTGAAGACCATATCAACAACACCCCGCGCCAGATCAACATCCTGAAAGCGCTGAATGCGCCTGTTCCGGTCTATGCGCACGTTTCGATGATCAACGGTGACGACGGTAAGAAACTCTCTAAACGTCACGGTGCGGTAAGTGTTATGCAGTACCGCGACGACGGTTATCTGCCGGAAGCGCTGCTGAACTATCTGGTGCGTCTGGGCTGGGCCCACGGTGACCAGGAGATCTTCAGCCGCGAAGAGATGATCGAACTGTTCTCTCTGAGCTCAGTGAGCAAATCAGCGAGCGCATTTAATACCGACAAGCTGCTGTGGCTGAACCATCACTACATCAATACCATGCAGCCAGAATATGTGGCGACGTACCTGCAGTGGCACATTGAGCAGGCAAATATTGATACCCGCACTGGCCCTGAGCTGGCGGATCTGGTGAAACTGCTCGGCGAGCGCTGCAAAACGCTGAAAGAGATTGCCGAAAGCTGCCGCTACTTCTATGAAGAGTTTGATGCGTTCGACGCGGACGCCGCGAAGAAACACCTCCGCCCGGTTGCGCGTCAGCCGCTGGAAGTGGTGCGCGACAAGCTGGCCGCACTCACCGAGTGGACCGCTGAGAATGTGCATCACGCGATTCAGGCGACGGCAGACGAGCTGGAAGTCGGAATGGGTAAAGTCGGTATGCCACTGCGCGTTGCGGTGACCGGTGCGGGGCAGTCTCCGGCGCTGGATGTAACTGTCCATGCCATCGGCAAGTCACGCAGTGTGGCGCGCATTAACAAGGCGCTGGACTTTATTGCTGAACGCGAAAATCAGCAGTAATTAGGTCCAGGATAAGAAGAACGGCAGGGGTGTTACCTGCCGTTTTTTTATGCGTTTCATTCAGCAATATCCAGACGCGTAAGAAAGCCGCGTATACCTTCGCGTTTCAACAGGGAGTCGAGACGCTTCTGCTCTGGCTGAGTCATACTTTCCAGCGTCTCAATAATGCCCGGACGCAGGTTTGAAGACGGTTCGCTGTAGGAAGAGGTGACCTCAGCGAGATGATAAACTGCCTGACGGTTTCGGATCGCCGGGAGACTCATAATATGTTCCTTCACGCGGGCATCAATATGAATGAGCCGCGCCCGACCGCCTTTCACGCCGTTGAGCCCTTCGGTTTTCCATCTTTGCTGGCGTATCCAGCGATTAACCGTTTGTCTGGCAACACCTAAACTTTCCGCCAGTTCTTCCGTGGTCATTTTGCTACGTAATTTTTTCATATTAATTCTGGTCGCGAATCCCTAAACGTTGCAATAATCCGGTAATCCCTTCCCGCAGTAATAGCGATGTCATCTGCTTCTGCTCTTCCGGCGTCATTTCATTGGCCAGCGTCAGAAGTAGGGTGTGAAGCGAACTGTCATGGCTGGCGCTTTCTGGTAAATCGGACGTTTCAGTTGCCCGACGTGCGCTGCGGATAAAGTCGCGCACTTTTTCGTTCACATGCACCAGGCGCGCTTTCCCGCCCTGGACGCCTGGTTTTGGCGATGTAATCCAACCCTCTTTGCGTACCCATTTATTGATGGTCTGGCGGCTATAGCCAGTGAGCAGGGCTAACTCTTCTGGCGTCATTCGTTCCTTGATCATGCAATTTCCTGAATATTCGTGGGGTTAATTAACGGCTCATTTTATAGCACCGTTTTAGCTGAAAACGTGACAGGCTTAACTCATGACTGCGAGAAGGCTCGCAAAGTGATTCATTTGCATGATTTTTCGGCGATTGAGTTGCAGTCATTGATTTTGCCGTTGACACTCCGCAGCGGAATTCATATTATGCCGCCCGTCAACATGACAGCTTTACGATGGGGCTATAGCTCAGCTGGGAGAGCGCTTGCATGGCATGCAAGAGGTCAGCGGTTCGATCCCGCTTAGCTCCACCAAACTCTGAACCCAACAGAGTGCGGTCAGTAAAGTAACATGTGGGGCTATAGCTCAGCTGGGAGAGCGCTTGCATGGCATGCAAGAGGTCAGCGGTTCGATCCCGCTTAGCTCCACCAAAATTGTAAACCCTCGTCGAAAGACGGGGGTTTTTTTTATCTGTTTGTAACGTCCATCGCCGCATTTTGTTATCAAAAAGAAGGTATTCCTGTACCTCACCTCAATCGACATCAATAAACCAGTCTATAAATAGACTTGAACTTGATTCGCGCAATTAATAAACCTATTATCCATCCGGTCAATGATTCTCCCGGAAAATAACGCCCCTGATTAATGAATAGAAAAACTTACAATAATGTAAAGATATTTATGATTGCCCTGGCACTTTGCCTGATTGCGGTACCTGTCTCCCGTTATCTCTCTCCCCGCGCAATTGTTAATGGTCACGACGTTTATTTAGCATGGTTACCGCTAAGCGTTATGCTGGCGGTAATTCTGCTATTTGGACGCAGGGCCATTCTTCCCATTTTGTTAGGTTTTACTGTCACTAATTTATTTTATGTTAATTTAGCACCGCTACAATATTCAGTATTACTGTTTTGTCAGACCTTTGCGTTGTTCGCGGCGTGTGGCCTTCTGCGCCTCATGCTGGGCAAGCGTTGGCGTTACTGCATCCCCAACAAGCACATCGGTTTACGTATATTCTGGCTCGGTTTTATCGTGCCAATAGGTATTAAGCTGTCGATGTATATGGCGGGCTATTTGTTTGATTTTCCGGTGACTATTTCAACCTTTTTCGGCGAAGGAACGGTAATTTATAACGTTGTGGATATACAAAGCCTGATATGCGCGGCGCTGATTTTTACCATGATGTTCTATTACCCATTAAGAATGATAATTAATCCTCGTTATGCGATGAACTTCTGGCGGCGAAGCGTGAAGCCCGTGTTTTTTCACAAGAATTCATTATATATTTTTGTCTGGCTGATGCTTTTAAGTTTCATTCTCGTCATTTTATGTGGTCCTTTTGAATCACCCGTCATTGCGGGCTATTTGATGCCGCTGATTTTTATTCTTTTTACCTTAGCGATAAGTCGCCTGACCTATGCGCTTATCTCTCTGCTGTGGGCCGCATCTGCGCTCCTGCTGTTGTCCTACAACTACAACTTTCTTAACGGGGTGGAATCGGGCCATTCGCTCTCCTTTATCCTCTCCGTACTTATCTCTTTCGCCATCTGTTTGCTTTACATGTCGCGAATTTACCAGCGCAGCGAGTGGCTGAAGCGGGGCTGGCAGGGCAGGGCGCTCACCGATCCGCTGACCGGTTTGCCCAATATTCGCGCGCTGGAGGATCATCTTGAAATTCACCCGGATGCAAAAGTAAGCATTCTGCGTATGGATAACCTGGAGTTTTTGAGCCGCCACTATGGGATCCTCATGCGGGTCCATTGCAAACGAACGATCGCCGCGTCGCTTCAGCCGCTTTTGCAAAAAGATGAAGCACTCTTCCAGCTTCCGGGAAGCGAGCTGGTGCTGGTATTGCTGGGTCCGGAAACCGCTGAGCGTCTTCAGCATATGGTCGATCGCCTGAACAGCCGTAAGATTTTCTGGAACAACACCGGGCTGGATATTGAATTTGGCGCGTCCTGGGGAATGGTCGAAAACGGCGAAAAGCTGCACCACACGCTGGGGCAACTGAGCTGGCTGGCAGAGCAATCTTGTGGGGCGCACAACGTTCTTGCGCTCACGAATAGCCTCGAGGCGGCATCAGGACAAACGACAGAGCGCGTGCTGATGCTGGCGCGGATTAAGCATGCCCTGGAGGCCGGTCAGTTCCACTTATACGCGCAGCCCATCCAGAAGGCGGATGGAAGCGGGTACTACGAAATTCTGACGCGTATGGAAAGCGAGGGAGAGATGATTACCCCCGATCGCTTTATTCCGTTGATTGCTCAGTTCAACCTGAGCCACCGGTTCGATATGTGCGTTATGGAAAAATTACTGGCGTGGCTGCGCGATCATCCTGCAACGCAGGCTGGCGCCCGCTTCTCCGTCAATCTGATGCCGCTCACGCTGATGCAAAAAGAGGTCGCCGGCGAGATTTGCTCCCTCTTTGAACGGTACGGCATTGCGCCTCAGGCCGTCGTTCTTGAAATCACCGAGGAGCAGGCCTTCTCGAATTCAGGAAGCAGTATCAGCAATCTCCAGCAGCTACGGGATTACGGTTTCCGGATTGCCATTGATGATTTTGGTACCGGCTACGCTAACTATGAGCGTCTCAGGCGTCTGCAGGCGGACATCATTAAAATTGACGGCTGTTTTGTAAAAGACATTTGTACAGATGATATGGATGCGATGATCGTGCAATCGATGTGTAATCTGGCGAAGACAAAGTCGCTGTGCGTCGTCGCTGAATACGTAGAAACACCGGCGCAGCGCGAGATGCTGCTCCGCTTCGGTGTGGATTATCTGCAGGGCTACCTGATAGGCAAGCCCAAACCGCTGGAAGAATTACGGGCATAAAAAAACCGGGAGCCAGGCTCCCGGTTTTTGTTTAACGGTAAACGTTACAGAACCAGTGCTGCGATAGAAGCAGACAGAACGCTCACCAGGGTAGAGCCGTAAACCAGTTTCAGACCAAAGCGAGAAACCACGTTACCCTGTTCTTCGTTCAGACCTTTAATCGCACCGGCGATAATACCGATGGACGAGAAGTTCGCGAAGGAGACCAGGAACACGGACAGAATGCCTTCCGCGCGCGGAGAAAGCGTGCTGGCGATTTTCTGCAGATCCATCATCGCAACGAATTCGTTAGAAACCAGTTTGGTCGCCATGATACTGCCCACCTGCAGCGCTTCGTGAGCTGGAACACCCATCACCCATGCAACAGGGTAGAAGATGTAGCCCAGAATACCCTGGAAGGAGATACCCAGCACCGCTGCGAACAGGGCGTTCAGCGCAGAAATCAGCGCAATGAAGCCGATCAGCATGGCGGCAACGATAACTGCCACTTTGAAACCAGCCAGGATGTATTCACCCAGCATCTCGAAGAAGCTCTGACCTTCATGCAGGTTGGACATCTGGATGTTTTCTTCGCTGGCGTCAACGCGGTACGGGTTGATCAGCGACAGAACGATAAAGGTGCTGAACATGTTCAGAACCAGCGCAGCAACAACATACTTCGGCTCCAGCATGGTCATATACGCGCCCACGATTGACATGGAAACGGTAGACATTGCGGTTGCCGCCATGGTGTACATGCGGTTGCGGGACATTTTGCCGAGAATATCTTTATACGCGATGAAGTTCTCAGACTGACCGAGGATCAGGGAACTTACGGCGTTGAACGATTCCAGCTTACCCATGCCGTTCACTTTGGATAACAGGAAACCAATTCCACGAATCACGAACGGCAGAACACGGATGTGCTGCAGAATACCGATAAGTGCGGAGATAAAGACGATTGGGCACAGAACTTTCAGGAAGAAGAACGCCAGACCTTCGTCGTTCATTTTACCGAAGACAAAGTTCGTCCCTTCATTGGCGAATCCGAGCAGTTTTTCGAACATTTCGGAGAAGCCTTTCACGAAGCCGAGGCCGACGTTGGAGTTCAGGAAGAACCACGCAAGTAAAACTTCAATGACCAGCAACTGGACAACATAACGAATACGAATTTTTTTGCGGTCTGTGCTGACCAGCAATGCGAGTGCAGTAACGACAACAAGTGCCAGGACAAAATGAAGGACGCGGTCCATATTTGCTCCAAATATGAGGCAGGTTTAATTTTCGTGCACATTCTATGTAACAAGCGAAAAGAAAACGAGATCAAGAACACACTATAGTTACATCCTGTGACGAGTCTCAAAAATAGTGATCCACAATACATTTTTGTTATGTTAGGTAAATGAGTGAAAAGTTAAGTTTGTGTGCTAGTCTTCACAAAAGAGCGCGCGATTTCTGTTTTTGTTAGATCGCCCCCCGCTTACCCGCCCGTCTATCGTTCAAAGCTATCAGAGAAATCACTGTAAACTTCACAAATGATCTTGATAATCATTCTCATTTTGGTAGCATTAAACATAGCAAAGGCTATATTTCAGAGGCAGAAATGACAAACAGTCGCGTAGAGGGTAGCAGTGGCAGAGCAGCGCGCAAGTTGCGGTTCGCATTAATGGGACCTGCGTTCATCGCTGCCATTGGCTATATCGATCCAGGTAACTTTGCGACCAACATTCAGGCCGGGGCCAGCTTCGGCTATAAGCTGCTGTGGGTGGTTGTCTGGGCTAACCTGATGGCAATGCTGATTCAGATGCTCTCTGCGAAGCTGGGGATTGCCACCGGTAAAAACCTGGCGGAGCAAATTCGTGACCATTACCCGCGTCCGGCCGTCTGGCTCTACTGGATTCAGGCGGAAATTATCGCGATGGCAACTGACCTCGCTGAATTTATCGGCGCAGCGATCGGCTTTAAACTTATTCTGGGGGTATCGCTGTTGCAGGGGGCGGTGCTGACCGGGATTGCCACGTTCCTGATCCTGATGCTGCAGCGTCGCGGTCAAAAACCGCTGGAGAAGGTTATCGGCGGTCTGCTGTTGTTTGTCGCGGCGGCGTACATTGTCGAGCTGATTTTCTCACAACCGAATCTGGCGCAGCTCGGTAAAGGCATGGTGATCCCAAGCCTGCCAACCTCCGAAGCGGTATTCCTGGCCGCCGGGGTATTGGGGGCGACCATCATGCCGCATGTGATTTATCTCCACTCCTCGCTGACCCAACATCTCCACGGTGGGACGCGTAAAGAGCGTTATTCCGCAACCAAGTGGGATGTTGCTATCGCCATGACCATCGCGGGGTTTGTGAATCTGGCGATGATGGCCACCGCAGCCGCCGCTTTCCACTTTAACGGCCATACCGGCATTACCGATCTCGACCAGGCTTATCTCACGCTGGAGCCATTGCTGAGCCATGCTGCCGCCACGATATTTGGTTTGAGCCTGGTGGCTGCCGGTCTATCTTCAACGGTGGTGGGCACGCTGGCAGGCCAGGTGGTGATGCAGGGATTTGTCCGGTTCCACATTCCGCTGTGGGTGCGTCGCTCTGTTACCATGCTCCCGTCATTTATCGTGATTCTGATGGGGCTCGACCCAACGCGAATTCTGGTCATGAGTCAGGTGCTGCTGAGTTTTGGTATCGCGCTGGCGCTGGTGCCGCTGCTGATCTTTACCAGCAACAAAACTCTGATGGGCGAACTGGTCAACTCGACGCTGGTGAAACGGACCGGGTGGGCCATCGTGGTGGTGGTGGTGGCGCTGAACCTGTGGCTGCTGATTGGCACCGCGTTGGGACTCTAAAAGAAAAAGGAGCCGGGAGGCTCCTTTTTGCTGTTAGTCGTCATGACCGTGATGGCCATGTCCGTGACCTCTGCCGCGACCCCAGCCGCCGCGACGGTCGTCACGATCGTTCCAGCCTTCACGGTAGCCGCGCTCATAAGCTTTATCTTTATACCAGCCACGGTGTCTGCCGTTGTCATGTTTCCACCAGCGATCGCCGCGCCACTCATAGTTACGATGCCAATAGTCACGGTCGCGCCAGTAGCCACCGTCCCAGTATCTGCCGTAGTCGTCACGATCGCCAATTTGTAATTTTACTGATGGCAACAGGGTGATTTCGCCCGCAGTGGCGATGAGCGGGGCCGAAGCCAGTAATACCGCTGCAAGAATCAGTGACCTGAACATACTCTTTCTCCTTCACGATCGGGGCCTTTGTTGGGCCTGTTAACGCAATATTACGAGTTGGTAAAGCCTCGTTTCATCGCCTCAACTCCGAATTCCTGAATGAGAGCACTTTTTGCTAAAAGTGATTTTATTTTGAGCTGTTCAGAATGGCTTCAATACGGGCCAGTTCTTCGGCGGAGAAATGGCGGTTTTCCAGCATACCCACCGCGTCATCAATCTGAGCCGCTTTACTTGCCCCAATCAGCACTGACGTCACATTCTCATGGCGTAATACCCAGGCCAGCGCCATCTGCGACAGCTTCTGGCCGCGGTCTTCCGCCATGGCGTTCAGCTTTCTTACCTTCTCCAGCTTCTCTTCGGTGATCTGGTCAGGGTTAAGGAATTGACTGTCGCTTGCCGCGCGTGAATCTGCCGGAATGCCGTTCAGATAGCGGTTGGTCAGTTGCCCGCCGGCCAGCGGTGAGAAGGGAATGCAGCCGACCCCTTTTTCCTGCAACACGTCCAGTAGCGCCTCTTCCGGCGCACGTTCAAACAGGGAGTATTTCGGCTGGTGGATCAGGCATGGCGTACCGAGGTCATCAAGGATATCAATCGCCTTGCGGGCCAGCTCAGCAGGATAGTTGGATAACCCGACATACAGGGCTTTTCCCTGACGCACCACATGGTCAAGCGCTTTCATGGTTTCGAGCAGAGGCGTTTGTGGGTCAGGACGGTGGTGATAAAAGATATCTACATACTCCAGCCCCATGCGTTTCAGGCTTTGATCCAGGCTTGCCAGCAGGTATTTGCGTGACCCCCAGTCGCCGTAGGGGCCATCCCACATGGTATACCCCGCTTTGGTGGAGATGATTAGCTCATCGCGCCAGGGCAGGAAATCCTCCTGCAAAATACGTCCGAAATTACGTTCGGCAGATCCGGGAGGCGGGCCATAGTTATTGGCAAGGTCAAAATGCGTAATGCCCAGATCGAACGCACGCTGTAAAAGTTGACGGCTATTTTCGATAAGCGTGGTGTCGCCAAAATTATGCCACAGCCCTAGCGAGATGGCGGGCAACCTGAGTCCGCTTTGCCCGCAGCGGCGATACTCCATTGTCTGATAACGATTTTTGTCCGGCTGATAACCCATTCTTATGACCTCTGGCGCTGAAGAGAAAAAACTGTGTATACGTTTACATTCGCGTGATTAAAAGCAGCATAGCGCAGCCTTTTTTGTAAAGCATTCTTTCCATGTCCTTCTTACCGCCAATTCTGGACAGTCATCACGCTTCTTTAATACTCAAAGTGAGGTCAACATTAGAAGGATACCTGTTCATGCGTACCCCATACTGCGTCGCCGATTACCTGCTGGACCGTCTTACAGATTGTGGAGCCGATCATCTGTTTGGCGTGCCGGGCGACTATAACCTGCAGTTTCTCGACCACGTGATAGACAGCCCGGATATCTGTTGGGTGGGCTGTGCCAACGAATTAAACGCCTCTTATGCCGCTGACGGATATGCCCGATGTAAGGGCTTCGCCGCGCTGCTGACGACATTTGGCGTAGGAGAGTTAAGCGCCATGAACGGCATAGCGGGCAGCTATGCTGAGCACGTTCCGGTGTTACATATTGTGGGGGCGCCGGGAACGGCGTCACAGCAGCGAGGGGAGCTGCTGCACCATACGCTGGGCGACGGTGAATTTCGTCACTTTTACCATATGAGCGAACCGATCACTGCCGCACAGGCGATCCTGACCGAACAAAATGCCTGCTATGAGATTGACCGGGTGTTAACTACCATGCTTCGGGAACGCCGGCCTGGCTACCTGATGTTGCCTGCCGATGTGGCAAAAAAAGCCGCCACACCGCCTGTAAACGCTCTCACTTTCAGGCATGCGCATGCCGATAGTGCCTGCCTGAAGGCATTCCGGGATGCAGCAGAGAACAAGCTGGCCATGAGCAAGCGCACGGCGCTGCTGGCCGATTTCCTCGTCCTGCGCCATGGCCTGAAACATGCACTACAGAAATGGGTCAAGGAAGTGCCGATGGCGCACGCTACCATGCTGATGGGCAAAGGTATATTTGACGAGCGTCACGCCGGTTTTTACGGGACGTACAGCGGTTCGGCGAGCGCCGGCGCGGTGAAAGAGGCGATTGAAGGGGCTGACACGGTGCTGTGCATCGGCACGCGATTTACCGATACCCTGACCGCCGGCTTCACCCACCAGTTAACCCCGTCGCAAACGATAGAAGTTCAGCCTCATGCCGCCCGCGTCGGTGATATCTGGTTTACCGGTATCCCTATGCTGCACGCGATCGAGACGCTGGTGGAACTGTGCAAGCAGCACGTGCACGGCACGCCTGTTCCAGCGTCCCAAAGCGCGATGTCCTACCCGCAGCCGGATGGCTCGCTGACCCAGGAGAATTTCTGGAGAACGTTGCAGACGTTTATTCGCCCGGGAGACATTATCCTTGCGGATCAGGGAACCTCAGCCTTCGGTGCGATCGATCTTCGCCTTCCGGCAGACGTGAATTTTATCGTCCAGCCGCTGTGGGGGTCGATTGGCTACACGCTGGCGGCGGCATTTGGCGCGCAAACCGCCTGCCCGAACCGGCGCGTGATTGTGCTGACGGGGGACGGTGCGGCGCAGCTCACCATTCAGGAGCTTGGCTCGATGCTGCGGGATAAACAACACCCCATCATTCTGGTCCTTAACAACGAAGGGTACACGGTGGAAAGGGCGATCCACGGGCCTGAGCAGCGGTATAACGATATTGCGTTATGGAACTGGACGCAAATCCCACAGGCGCTGAGCCTTGATCCTCAGGCCCAGTGCTGGCGGGTCAGCGAAGCGGAGCAGCTGGCGGATGTGCTTGAAAAAGTGGCGCACCACGAGCGGCTCTCGCTGATTGAGGTGATGCTGCCGAAAGCCGACATCCCGCCGCTGTTGGGGGCGATTACCAAAGCGCTGGAAGCGCGCAATAGCGCCTGATTACCTGTCGTTTCGCCAGGCCATCATCATCGGTTTGCCCGCCAGCAGGAGCCAGGCGGGCAACATCACGATGCAAAGTAACGGAATGAGGGTGGTATCCGGAACCACCACGGCGGCCATAAACAGGCTCAGCCACGCGTCGCGCGTGACTACCAGCACCAGCCCCAGAATCGAGCAGGAAACGGTAATCGCTGCCGGAACGGCATCGACGTGCTCATGCAGCATCAGCCCCAGCGCTACGCCGACAAAGACCGCCGGGAAGATGCGTCCGCCGCGAAAACCACAGGCTGCAGCCACTACCAGTGCAGCCAGTTTGATTACGGCAAACAGCAGATAATCGGACACGCTAAACACCTGGCTGAAAGCCAGCTGCTGCATCTCGTCCAGACCTTTAAACAGCGTCACCGTCCCGCCGATTGCCCCTAAAACACCCAGAATCAAACCGCCGGTCCCCAGAATCAACACCGGGTGTTTGAGTTTATGCATCAGCCGGTGCAGGCGTGGAAGACACCATACCGCCACCATCCCCAGCGCGATGGCAATCGCGACGACGATGGCGCCGCTGAAAATATCGGCTATTTGCATCTGCCCGTAGTGGGGCAGGGAGAGGGAAAAATGAGGATGGAAAAACAGGCTGGTCGTCAACGCCCCGGCGGCTGCGGCCATCAGCGGGGCAAAGAGTTTATCCCACAGCGGGACATCGTTATTGCTGCTGAGCGTCTGAGAAAAGATCAGTGCCGCAGCAACGGGCGTGCCGAAAAGCGCCCCGATGGTGCCTGCGGAGGCGAGAATGGTCCAGTCCAGCGCGCCAACGCGGGGTAAAATGCGTGAACCGAGGAAAACCGCCAGACCAATATTTACGGCCATGATGGGATGCTCAGGCCCCAGGCTGACGCCGCCGGCCAGGCCCACAATCAACGCAACGATCAGCCCCGGCAGCGCAGAAGGCGGAACCGGGGCACCAATCAGTGGTTCCTGCGCCGGGTCTGGTCCGGCATGCCCGGGACTGAAACGGATCACCAGGCCTACTGCAATACCGGTCAACGTCAGCATCATGATGATCCAGGCAGAGGAATCAGCGCTGACGCCCAGTTTTGCCGGAAGCGCTGTCCATAACATCGTTTGCAGCACTGACGCGACTTTCATCACGACAATGAGTATCAGGCTTGAGGCCACGCCAATGATTAACGCCGGGATTGCCAGCAACAGCATGGTTCTGGCTCGCGGGTGGAGCATGATGATTTCCTTGTACAAAACGGTATTACGTTACTTTGCACAATCAGCTTTATGGCAATAGTGCAAAAGGTGCTGAAACGGTAAAGTTATTCTGTGACGAAGATCGATAATCCATGGGCATTCACCTTCCGGTCGTTGTTGTTATCACGCCTTGAATTTACAGTGTCCCAAAAGATTTATTCTGACTTTAGCGGAGCAGTAGAAGAATGACAAAGTATGCTTTGGTAGGTGATGTGGGCGGCACGAACGCGCGCCTCGCATTATGCGATGTAAGTAGCGGTGAAATTTCCCGGGCGAAAACCTACTCAGGGCTGGATTATCCAAGCCTTGAGGCTGTTGTCCTCGTCTACCTGGAAGAGCAGCAGGTGAGCGTTGAAGACGGCTGCATCGCGATTGCCTGCCCGATAACCGGCGACTGGGTCGCAATGACCAATCATACCTGGGCATTCTCCATCGCCGAGATGAAAAAAAACCTCGGTTTTGCGCATCTTGAAATCATCAATGACTTCACCGCGGTGTCCATGGCAATCCCGATGCTGAAGCCAGAGCATCTGATCCAGTTTGGCGGCGCTGAACCGGTTGAAGGCAAGCCGATTGCGGTTTACGGGGCCGGTACCGGTCTGGGCGTTTCGCATCTGGTGCATGTGGCTCAGCGCTGGGTAAGCCTGCCGGGTGAAGGCGGCCACGTGGACTTTGCGCCAAACAGCGAAGAGGAGGGCATTATCCTCGAAGAATTACGCGCTGAAATCGGCCACGTCTCTGCCGAGCGTGTGCTCTCCGGTCCGGGGCTGGTGAACCTGTACCGTGCGATTGTGAAATCGGACGGTCGTCTGCCGGAAAACCTGCAGCCGAAAGACGTCACCGAACGCGCGCTGGCGGACAGCTGCATTGACTGCCGCCGCGCGCTGTCGCTGTTCTGCGTAATCATGGGACGTTTCGGTGGCAACCTGGCGCTGACGCTGGGCACCTTCGGTGGGGTCTATATTGCCGGCGGGATCGTACCGCGCTTCCTCGACTTCTTTAAAGCCTCAGGCTTCCGCGGCGGGTTTGAAGATAAAGGCCGTTTCAGAAGCTATGTGCAGGACATTCCGGTTTATCTGATCGTGCATGATAACCCTGGCCTGCTTGGCTCGGGTGCCCACCTGCGTCAGGTTCTCGGTCAAATCCTCTGACACAGAGCCCTCTCCGGCAGGAGAGGGCGCTTTACAGGTGCATCAGCTGACGGAACTCTTTCACCTTGCTGCGGCTCACCGGCACCTGAAAATCCAGATCTTTCAGACGCAAAATATAGGTGTTGTTAAACCACGGTTCGATCTCGCGGATCTTGTTTAAATTCACGCAGAACGACCGGTGACAGCGGAAAAAGTGTGCCGTTGGCAGCTTGCTGCAAAATTCGGTGATGTTCATCGCCATCACGTACGATTCCCGCCGCGTATAAACAAACGTCATCTTTTCATGGGCTTCGGCATAGTAGATGTCATTGACCGGCGTCACGATGATGCGCTCATCTTTGACCAGATTAATGGTGTCGTTTTCCCGTACCGTTGGGCTGGCGTTCGCGGGCGCAGTCTGCTGCTGCCAGGCGGCTTCCAGCTTTTGCAGCATGCTGACAATCCGCGACTCCTGATAAGGCTTCAGAATATAGTCAAACGCCTCCAGCTCGAAAGCCTCCACGGCGTGCTCTTTCCAGGCCGTGACGAAAACGATAAACGGCTTATGGGCAAACTGATTGATGTTTTGTGCCAGTAATACGCCATCCAGCGATGGAATATTGATATCCAGGAAAATGGCGTCGACCCGGTTATGCTGCAGAAACTTCAACACGTCCAGACCATCGTCAAAGGTACCCACAATCTCCATCTGGCTGTGGGTTTTGATAAGCCAGGTTAGCTCCTGTTGAGCCAGGAATTCATCTTCTACGATGATGACTTTCATGGGTTACTCCACATGGGGTAACAGTGATGTCGTCGTATGAACGAGAGAGCGTTCATTCGGGACGTAAAAAGCAATTTCGGTACCCGGTTCAAGACGGTGAATATGCAGTCCGTCGCCATAAAGCAGTTTGACCCGGTGGTGCACGTTCAGCAGGCCGATTTTATTCCCGGGCATCTCGTTAGACTCCACGCGCTCAATGACTTTTGGATCAATCCCGTGGCCGGTATCGCGCACGGCAATTCGCACGCGGTTGCCGCTTTCGGTGATGCTGATGGTGACGACACCTTTGCCTTTACAGGGCTGTATCCCGTGTACGATCGCGTTTTCGACCAGCGGCTGGATAAGCAGGCTCGGGATCACGCAGTTGACCTCTTCATCAATATCGTAAATGACCGTGAGTTTGTCGCCAAAGCGCGCCTGCTCAATCGCGATGTAGTCTTTGATCTGATACAGCTCTTTTTTAATGTCGATCTGCTCGTCATCTTTCAGCTCGATGTTGTAGCGCAGATAGCGCGACAGGTTGAAAATCAGCTGGCGCGCGGTGTCCGGATTAAGACGAATGGAAGAGGAGATAGCGTTCAGGGCGTTAAACAGGAAATGGGGATTGATTTTGCTCTGCAACGCGCGCAGCTCTGCCTTATTTGCCATCTCACGCAGTTGTTCTGCACGGGAAACCTCAAGCTGGGTAGAGATAATCTGCGACAGGCCGATGGCCATCTCCTGCAGTGAGGAGGTTATCTGATGCGCGTGACAGTAATAAATTTTCAGCGTACCCGTTACGATGCCTTTCTCCCACAGCGGGATCACCAGCATCGAGTGGATTTCCGGCGTTCGGTGGGCTTCGTCATTGTTTTTAATAATGATTTTACCGTAGTTAATCGCCTGTCTGGTGGTCGGGCTTATGGTGTCATCGTTGTCGCGATAGTTGTGCTCCCCCACGCCGACGTAGGCCAGCACGTGGTCGATATTGGTAATGGCGACGGCATCAGCATGGATGTCGTGGCGGATAATCTCGCAGACCTGACGCAACGATTCCGCGTTAACGTGGCGGAAAAGCGGCAGCGTTTTGTTGGCGATATCCAGCGCCAGCTTGGCCTGACGCGCGGCGCTGGCCTCTTTTTCCCCTTCAACGCTCTGCACCAGCAGCACGATAAAACCGATGCAAACGCTGCCGAGGATCATCGG
This sequence comes from Lelliottia nimipressuralis, assembly GCF_004402045.1. Taxonomy (GTDB): domain Bacteria; phylum Pseudomonadota; class Gammaproteobacteria; order Enterobacterales; family Enterobacteriaceae; genus Enterobacter; species Enterobacter chinensis. The sequence goes on from NZ_SOMG01000011.1 coordinate 158,012, forward strand.
GATACCGATTTTCGAGACGATATCCAGCCCCAGCGCGGTGGTGGGGGCCCAGACGACGACCAGGATCATGGTCAGCGTTTCGCACACCATGCCTGCGACGATTCCGGCACGCCAGCGCTGTTTTTTCGGGATTTTGCGGCTGATCCAGCCGGACAGCACTCCGGCGATAATGCTGGTGATAAAGCACGGTACCGCCGTTACGCCACCGATATCAATCAGGTAGCGGTGAGTACCGGCAATCAGACCGGTGATGACGCCCACCCACGGGCCAAATAAAATCCCGCCGGACATGACGGCGATAATGCGCACGTTAACCAGCGAACCCTCTACCGGCACGCCGGACCAGGTGCTGAACAGGGCGAACAGCGAAAAGATGGCTGTGACGGCCAGCAGCTCTTTTGGCGAGTGGGCTGATTTGTGCAACAGCTCGCGAAACAGGCGAATGCGGATAAGGAAGAACAGGCAAATCAGCATTAATGCCGCACGGTCAAAAACCGCCAGCAGCATAGTAAATATTTCGTGCACGAGTAGACCTGGGAAAACGGGAAAGAACCATGATAAAAAACCTGGCGCGTATTGACCAGCTATCCGTCAGGTTTATCAAATGGGGAAAAACCATAATTTACAAAGGGGATTATCTGCCGGAGATTGACCCGTACCGGTTTTTAATCGACTGCTCGGCATCTGGTAACTGTTTTGATATCATGATGTTAAATAACAGCTATCAGAACGATGATTCCGGAACAAAGACTTCCGCTTTTACGCCCAGCCGGCTTCCGGTTTTCGTGCGAACGCTTTTTTTTTCATTTCCCTCTCGACAGCATGATTTTTTTCAGGTTATTTTCTAAACACGCCACATCAGTGGCAGCGTCGCTCGGACGGTCCGGGCGCTAACGTTAATCTGAGGAATCTATGGCTGAATTCAGTCCTGAACGCCGTTTTACGCGTATCGATCGTCTCCCCCCTTACGTTTTCAACATCACCGCTGAACTGAAGATGGCTGCGCGTCGGCGCGGCGAAGATATTATCGATTTCAGTATGGGTAACCCTGACGGCCCCACGCCACCGCACATTGTTGAGAAACTCTGCACGGTTGCCCAGCGCCCGGATACCCATGGCTACTCAACGTCTCGCGGTATTCCCAGATTACGTCGCGCGATCTCGCGCTGGTATCAGGATCGCTATCAGGTTGATATCGATCCTGAAAGTGAAGCCATTGTCACCATTGGCTCGAAAGAGGGGCTGGCACACCTGATGCTGGCCACCCTGGATCATGGCGACACGGTGCTGGTCCCTAACCCAAGCTACCCAATCCATATCTACGGCGCGGTGATTGCCGGGGCGCAGGTCCGTTCTGTGCCGCTGGTGGAAGGTGTCGATTTCTTTAACGAACTGGAACGTGCAATTCGCGAAAGCTACCCGAAACCCAAGATGATGATCCTCGGTTTCCCGTCGAATCCAACGGCCCAGTGCGTGGAGCTCGATTTCTTCGAGAAAGTTGTCGCGCTGGCTAAGCGTTATGACGTGCTGGTGGTTCACGATTTAGCCTATGCTGACATCGTCTATGACGGCTGGAAGGCTCCGTCGATTATGCAGGTCCCGGGCGCACGTGACGTGGCGGTAGAGTTCTTTACCCTGTCGAAAAGCTACAACATGGCGGGCTGGCGTATTGGCTTTATGGTGGGTAACAAAACGCTGGTGAATGCACTGGCACGTATTAAGAGTTACCACGACTATGGCACCTTCACGCCGCTACAGGTCGCCGCTATCGCTGCTCTGGAGGGCGATCAGCAATGTGTTCACGAGATTGCGGCTCAGTATAAGCGCCGCCGCGACGTGTTGGTAAAAGGGTTACATGAAGCGGGCTGGATGGTAGAAATGCCGAAAGCGTCCATGTACGTCTGGGCTAAAATTCCGGAGCCGTATGCGGCGATGGGGTCCCTGGAGTTTGCCAAAAAACTGCTTCAGGACGCGAAGGTGTGTGTATCACCGGGCATTGGCTTTGGTGATTATGGTGACACCCATGTGCGATTTGCCCTGATTGAAAACAGCGACCGTATTCGTCAGGCGGTGAGGGGCATCAAGAGTATGTTCCGGGCCGACGGGCTGCTCTCCTCAAAGAGCGTCGCTGAGAACCCCGCGTCGTCATGACATAAAAAAACAGGAGCCAATGGCTCCTGTTTTTTTGACTGCATATTCTTCACTAGATCATCAGGGCAAAGGTTCCGGCCCAGACTAAAACAATCACCGAAATGCCCATAAAGAAATATTTCACGTTTCATCGCTCCGCGTATCTTGTGGTACGCATTTAAAAACAGAGTCCACCTGATTATAGAGAACTGAAATCCGGTCAAAACGGAAATGAGAATTTTCCCGTTACGCCGCCGACTCCAGCTCAGAATTCTGTGCTTTCCTGTTGCCAGACGGCGCTAATGTACGCCTAAAAATGGGGGGTGACAAGAGGGATTTTTTTAAATAATTTCCGTCACTTACGAGTGTCGTGGAACGGCGACAGTTTGATTTCGCAACGCAATAAATTCACTTTGAGCGACGCAATAAAAGACGGTTTGGGTACGGGATGGCAGGTGATTGAAAAGGTTAGTTTCTTAGCGAAACTAACCTTCATAAGGGCTTAAATATAGAGCGAGGCTTCGCCAAGTGGGCGCGTTTTGAAACGACGATGCATCCAGAGATACTGCTCTGGTGCTCGCATGATTTCAGTTTCGATGACTTTGTTGATAAACGCTGCGGCTTCGCACTCGTTTTCCGGATAGTTAGCCATTTCAGGAGAAATGTGCAGACGATAGCCTGACTTATCCGCTTTTCTCACCATCGTCACGGTCAGCATGGAGGCACCCGACAGACGCGAAATGACAAAGGTGCCGTTGGTCGTAGCAACGTCTTTAACCGCGAAGAACGGTGCAAAGCTACTGCCCTTACGTCCATAATCCTGATCGGGTGCAAACCAGACGGCCTCACCTTTCTTCAGGGCACCGACCATACCGCGCAGGTTATTACGGCTGATCATCGCCTTGTTGGAACGCATGCGGCCACGGGTCTGAACCCATTCCATCAGCGCACTGTTGTGAGGACGGTAGGTGGCCATCATTGGCTGACACAGACCCATCACGCGACCACCCAGTTCCAGCGACATAAAGTGAACCCCGACGACCATCACGCCGCGTTTTTGCATCTGCGCGCGTTTAAGGTTATCCAGTCCTTCCACATCAAACCACTTGCGGACGCGCTCATCTGGCCAGAACCAGGCCATGCCGGTTTCAAGCAGCGCCATGCCGATAGACTTGAAGTTTTCAGCGATGAGTTTTTCACGCTGTTCGGCATTGTACTGCGGAAAGCAAAGCTCAATATTTTTACGCGCGATGGACTCGCGACGTTTCAGGAAATAGCGGGATGTACTACCGAGCCTTGAGCCCAGTATGCGAATCACCGGATAAGGAAGCTGTACCAGCAACCACAGCAGGCCAAGACCAAACCATGTAAACCAGTAACGCGGGTGCAAAAATTCGCGCTTGAAATTGGATTGAGACAAAATAGAGAAACCTATGTAGAGCCGGTGAAAGTAACGCATAGAGCGATACCACGTGCCTATTAGACCGTAGTACAAGGTCATGGTTGCAGGCTTTACCGATCTTTACGACGTTACCTGGCCATAGCTGACATTGGGTGGGCGGTATAATGTAACACCGTTATACGATATGTGCTATTACTCGTTTTTGATTAAAAAAGCGGCAGTTTGGGAGGTGTTTGATTTTACAGTTTTTATAGATTTCAACGATGTTTCGCGTCATCTGTGGAGCATTACAATAGGTACTGATAAAGTCTCTTTTATGGGCTAAAACGTGGCTGACAGGAAAACCCCGGGTGACTGAGCGAATCGATTATCAGATTGAAAAGTACAGTTTTACGGAAGTGAATGAATCTTCCCGCCTCACAAAGCAGTGGAGTGATGTGTTGAGCGAGTGCCGGGAGAGTAAAGCCGGGGCCGAGGAGCGCTTACGTATTGCCCTGCTCAATGTCGATTACGTGACCAGCTTTGAGCTGCCTTTCCGCCTGCTGCTCGTGCGCACGCCCCAGTTAATAGCCGGGCTTCGCAATGAGCTGCAGCTCAGCCAGAAGAACGTCATTTTTAACGGTAAACGCTTCGGTTGCGTCTGGAGTGTGAAAACCGATCTGAGCGATGTTCCTGAACATTTTCAATACCGTCTATCCACCCGTATACGACGACTGGGGTCAGTCAATCAAACCGCGGAACCTTTTTTGCAGATTGCGAAAGAGATTAAGCCTCCCGCTGAACGCCTGAAGCGTGCGCTGCTGAGCGGCCTGGAAGTGACCGCACTGGACGCGCTTTTCTGGTTTGGCATCCAACGGATTGCCGCTGAGGTGTCGCGCCTGAGAAAGGCGGGCATGAGGATTACAACGGCTGAAACAGAGGTATTTGAGAATCTGACCGGAACGACCCGACGCGTGCCGGTTTATCGTTGTGCTGAAAAGACCGACTGAATATGGTGTCCCCTGCAGGAATCGAACCTGCAACTAGCCCTTAGGAGGGGCTCGTTATATCCATTTAACTAAGGGGACGAGGCGGCACGAGTATAGCCTTATTTACACTTTGCGTTAAGCGCATTGCCGCCTGACTGCTCAAAGAGTCACCGTTCAGGTCGATTTTTTTGTCGATTTATCATCATTTTCCCGCGCCTTAAGTTCAGCTTTGCGTTTGTTAGACATGTCGTTACGAATTTGGGCATGGCTTAACAGCGCGAAGATAAACGTTCCGCCGCAGATGTTTCCCGCAAGCGTCGGCAGGGCGAACGGCCAGAAAAAATCGCTCCAGTGAAGCGTACCGTTAAAGACCAGATAGAGGATTTCCACGGTACCGACCACAATATGCGTGGTGTCGGCGAGCGCAATTAGCCAGGTCATCAATATGATCACCACTATTTTGGCGCTGCCGGCTGAAGGAAACATCCAGACCATCGTGGCAATAATCCAGCCGGAGATGATGGCATTTGAGAACATCTCGATTGGCGTATTTTTCATCACGTCCATGCCAATTTTCACAAACGCGTCTCGGGTGGGTTCATCAAAGATCGGCATATACTCAAATGCCCAGGCCGCAATGCCCGTGCCGATGATATTACCCAGCAGGACCACGCTCCACAGACGCATCAATAAACCAAAATTGCCGAGGGTAGGGTTTTGCATCACTGGCAAAACGGCCGTCACCGTGTTTTCGGTAAACAGCTGCTGGCGGGCCATGATGACAATCACAAAGCCGAAGGTGTAGCCGAGATTTTCGAGTAAAAACCCACCGGGCACACCTTCCAGCTGAACATGAAATATCCCTTTTGCGAGCAGAGATGCGCCCATTGACAGACCAGCAGCGATAGCAGACCAGAAGAGGGCCATGGCATCGCGCTCCATCTCTTTTTCGCCATCCTGACGTATATGCTCGTGGATCGCCATTGCGCGGGAAGGGAGGCGATCTTCATCAATTTCTATCTTCTCGCCGCGCGCTTTCTCCTCGCTTTCAATTTCAAGCTCCTCACTGCTCTCGCCAATTTTTTCTTCGCCCACTTCTTTCATATCTGCTCCCGGAGGTTGATCTTTCTGTTAAGCGTAGCGGCTTTTATCGGGATGCCTGTGGGGATGGTCTTAAATTGGCGGGAATGACAACAAAGGTGATACATCTCTTTCAAAGACATTATAAAATTGCCAGCGAAACGAATTCCAAAAGCCAGGCTATGCTGAGATCAGAGTCACGGTGGTTACTGCCCGTAATTGTGCTCATAGACATCGGTAAACGTGCTGTTACAATCGCTTGCACGTTTACAGACGGAGCGTCAACGGCTCCGTTACGGATGGCAATCAACGATAGCCATACTGAACAGGGAGATATTTATGAAACTTCGGCTGTCGGCGCTTGCGCTGGGCGCGACGATGCTTGTGGGCTGCGCCAGCTCCGGGGAGCAAACGGGACGCTCCGATCCTCTCGAAGGATTTAACCGTTCAATGTATAGCTTCAACTACAACGTGCTGGACCCGTATGTGGTTCGTCCGGTGGCTGTAGCATGGCGTGATTACGTTCCCCAACCTGCGCGTAACGGATTAAGTAACTTTACCAGCAACCTCGAAGAGCCTGCGGTAATGGTGAACTACTTCCTGCAGGGTGACCCGTATCAGGGGATGGTGCACTTTACCCGCTTCTTCCTGAACTCCATATTGGGTATGGGGGGCTTTATTGATGTTGCCGGCATGGCTAACCAGAAACTGCAGCGTGAACAGCCGCACCGTTTCGGCAGCACGCTGGGACATTATGGCGTCGGATATGGCCCTTACGTGCAGTTACCGTTCTACGGTAGCTTTACGATCCGTGATGAGGGCGGCGATATGGTGGATACGCTGTATCCGGTCCTGTCGTGGCTGACCTGGCCGCTGTCGATTGGTAAATGGACGGTAGAAGGGATTGAAACGCGCGCGCAACTACTCGACTCTGATGGCCTGCTGCGTCAGTCTTCAGATCCGTACATTATGGTGCGTGAAGCGTACTTCCAGAATCATGACTTTATTGCCAACGGCGGTAAGCTGAAGCCGGAAGAAAATCCAAACGCGAAGGCTATCGAAAACGAACTAAAAGATATCGATTCGCAGTAAATAAAAAAGGTGAGCAATGCTCACCTTTTTTGCTTCAAGCGCGATTAGAACGCGTAGTTGAAGTTCATGCCATACAGCCAGGCTTTACCTTCGGAAGAGAACTCATACGGACCTTCCTTGAAGTTAACTTTTTGACCATGCATATAAGAGATACCGGCATCAACCGAGGCATCTTTGTTGAAGGCATAGGTCGCACCTGCGCTCAGCCAGAAGCGGTCCTGATCCGGAATTGAGATGGAACGCTTGTCTGCTGGGACCGGGCTGTCATCGAAGGCAATACCGGTACGGAACGTCCAGTTGTCATCCATATAGTAGGTCGTACCCAGCGCGATGCGGTAAGCGTCGCGGAAGCTTTCATCTTTATAGAAGAGCGTGTCGCCCTTGCTGTTGGTTGCTTTCAGTTCCTGGAACTGGCTCCAGCTGGTATAGGTCAGGCTATAGTGAACTGCCCACTGCGGCGCCACTTTATTATAACCTGACAGTTCCCACATTTCTGGCAGGTGCAGGCTCAGAGAACCGCCGGTGGTACGGCCGTTGGTGCCCATCGGTAGACCGAAGTTGCCAAGGATTTGGTTATAAGCGGAAGGCAGGCTGCTCTTATAGTCGCCATCAAAGTCGATTTTCACTTCGGAACGGTAAGTAAAACCGTAACGGTTGTTTTTATCGAGTTCATACAAGATACCGGCGTTCCAGCCAAAGCCCCACTCGTCACCCTTCAGATACGCAATCTGGGTGTCTGCCGGAATTCCCGCCACTCGCTGCGCCAGTGCTGGTGGCAGTGCGCCTGAGCCAGCCACGATTTTGCCCAGGTCGCCCGCGTAGCGTTCGATCTTCGCTTTGGCATACACAGCGTCAAAGCCAACGCCAAAGCTCCAGTGATTGTCCAGACGGTAAGCACCGCTCAGGTTCAGGTTCAGGGTTTCCAGGTCGGTTTTACCGCCAAACGCCCCAGCGGCATAGTTGTCGCTAAACTCAGTCGCTAAACCGTAGTTAGAGGTGACGGAGGCACCCCAGCCAAACTGATCGTTGATTGGCGCGACGAAGTGCATGTTTGGCACCCATGCCGTTGGCGCGATGTTATCCGCTTTCAGGCTGGCGCCTGTCGGAGAACGACCAGAAATATCAACGCCGGGATCGACAAAAATAGCACCAGCAGAGAAGGTCGGACGATCAAACATCATGATCAGCGCAGGGTTACGACTCGCGTTACCCGCATCATCTGCAATCGCACCTTCCCCGGAATACGCACGGCCAAGGCCAGAGGAAGAAAATTCGTTTAACTGAAAGCCCGCTGACCAGGCGGAAGTTGACACGATTGCCACTGCGACTGCCAGCGCAGTTTTGTTGAACAGGGTTTTCTGGCTCATGACCATAACCTCATTGAGTTATTTTTATTCAATAATTGTTACATACCGTAACAGGAGCGCGAAGTGTAGGGTCTGAGGTATGACATACAAATCAGACCAGTGGCGTGAGTATAGGTCTGACCAGCTAGAATGTTGCAAGTTTGTTTATTAATATTTTCAAACATGTTTCGTGAAACGAGATCTGGTTGGCAAAATTGTGACCATCGCGACTCACCCAAAAGGGTGGTTTTTGTTTTAGATCATTTTTTAGTGTGATATTGGTCACTTATCCGCTTTTACGCCATTAACGGCTGGAGAGAGCCAGCGTCGGGGCGTAAAATATCAGCATCGTGTTTATCTCGCGCGCTGCGCGAATACAGAGGAAATTGAGCTATGAGTAAATGCAGTGCTGATGAAACCCCGGTTTGCTGCTGTATGGATGTTGGGACCATCATGGACAACACCGATTGCACCGCCTCTTACAGCCGTGTATTCACTAACCGTGCCGAAGCGGAAGAGACCCTGACCGCGCTGAGCAAGCGTGCGCGCGATGTTGAATCCGAACCGTGCGAAATCAAATCTACCTTCACCGAGGTGGACGGTGGCGTGCAGCTGGACATCGATTTTGTCTTCGCCTGCGAAGCCGAAACGCTGATTTTCCAGTTAGGGCTGCGTTAATCCTTTTTGCCCGGCGGCGCTTCGCTTGCGCGGGCCTACGATTTTGTAGGCCGGGTAAGGCAACGCCGCCACCCGGCAACACCGTACAAATGCCTCTGCCATGCAGGGGCATTTTCTTTTTCTTCTCTGTGTCTTAGCTCGCACTTTTTCGTTTCCCCGATTGGCTGAATGTAAAAAAATGGTTAAGACTATTATCAGGTCAGACCACTTTATGTTTGAGATAATTTTTACAGGGGAGTGTTATGAGTCAGGCATTACCGCTTATTACCCGTCAGGGCGATCGCATTGCCATCGTCAGCGGATTGCGCACGCCATTTGCGCGTCAGGCAACGGCGTTTCATGGCATACCAGCTGTCGACCTGGGGAAAATGGTAGTGGGAGAGATGCTGGCTCGCAGCGAAATTCCGCCTGAAGTTATCGAACAGCTGGTTTTCGGCCAGGTCGTGCAGATGCCGGAAGCCCCCAATATTGCGCGGGAAATTGTACTCGGTACCGGGATGAACGTTCATACCGATGCCTACAGCGTTAGCCGCGCCTGTGCGACAAGTTTCCAGGCCGTTGCTAACGTTGCCGAAAGCCTGATGGCGGGCACGATCCGCGCCGGGATTGCAGGTGGGGCGGACTCTTCTTCGGTACTGCCGATTGGGGTCAGTAAAAAGCTGGCGCGCATCCTGGTGGATGCCAACAAAGCCCGCACGACGGGTCAGAAACTCAAACTCTTCTCGCGCTTACGCCTGCGCGACCTCATGCCTGTGCCACCTGCCGTAGCGGAATACTCTACCGGCCTGCGCATGGGAGATACCGCTGAGCAGATGGCAAAAACGTACGGCATTACCCGTGAACAGCAAGATGCCCTGGCGCATCGTTCACATCAGCTTGCGGCAAAAGCCTGGTCGGAAGGCAAGCTGTCCGATGAAGTCATGACTGCCTATATTCCGCCCTACCGTGAACCGCTCGCGGAAGATAACAATATTCGCGGCACCTCGACGCTGGCGGATTACGCAAAACTGCGCCCTGCGTTTGACCGTAAACATGGCACGGTGACGGCGGCTAACAGTACGCCACTGACGGATGGGGCTGCCGCTGTGATCCTGATGACCGAATCCCGCGCAAAAGAGCTGGGCATCACTCCGCTGGGCTATTTACGCAGCTATGCTTTTACCGCCATTGATGTCTGGCAGGACATGCTGTTAGGTCCGGCGTGGTCCACGCCGCTGGCACTGGATCGTGCGGGGCTGACGCTGGCTGATTTAACCCTGATTGATATGCACGAAGCGTTCGCTGCGCAAACCCTGGCTAACGTACAGCTGCTGGCAAGCGAGCGTTTTGCGCGCGATGTGCTGGGCCGCGCGCATGCCACAGGCGAAGTGGATCAGAGTAAATTTAACGTGCTGGGGGGCTCCATCGCCTATGGTCATCCATTTGCGGCGACAGGGGCGAGGATGATTACGCAAACATTACACGAGCTACGCCGCCGTGGCGGTGGTTTTGGTCTCGTCACCGCCTGTGCGGCGGGTGGACTGGGTGCAGCAATGGTTCTGGAGGCTGAATAATGGAAATGACATCTGTCTTTAATCTGACGGTTCGCCTCGATAACGTCGCAGTGATAACCATTGATGTTCCTGGTGAAAAGATGAATACCCTGAAAGCCGAGTTTGGTGTTCAGGTGCGCGCAATGCTAAAGCAGATCCGCGAAAACAAGGCTATCCGCGGTCTGGTGTTTATCTCTGCCAAGCCGGACAACTTTATTGCCGGGGCCGATATCAACATGATTGCCCGGGCGCAAAGCGCTCTGGAAGCTGAAGAACTGGCACGTCAGGGCCAGCAGGTAATGGCGGAGATTAGCGGCCTGCCGATCCCGGTCGTCGCAGCGATCCACGGCGCTTGCCTGGGTGGGGGACTGGAGCTGGCACTGGCCTGTCATAGCCGCATCTGCACTGACGATGCAAAAACCGTTTTAGGCCTGCCTGAAGTGCAGCTTGGCTTGCTGCCTGGCTCCGGCGGAACGCAACGTCTGCCGCGTCTGGTGGGCGTCAGCACGGCGCTGGAGATGATCTTAACCGGTAAACAGTTGCGTGCCCGCCAGGCGCAGAAGGTCGGTCTGGTCAATGACGTCGTACCGCATTCCATTTTGCTGGAGGCCGCCGTTGAGCTTGCGCTGAAAGGACGTCAGGCAAAACGTCCTTTGCCGGTACGCGAGCGCGTGCTGGCCGGTCCGCTGGGGAGAACGCTGCTGTTCAACATGGTGGGCAAAAAGACCGAACAAAAAACCAAAGGCAACTACCCGGCGGCAAAGCGGATCCTGGAGGTTATTGAAACCGGGTTGTCCCAGGGAAGCAGCAGCGGCTATGCCGCGGAGGCTAAAGCCTTTGGCGAACTGGCGATGACGCCCCAGTCGCAGGCGCTGCGCAGCATCTTCTTCGCCAGCACTGACGTGAAAAAAGATCCCGGTAGCGAGGCGCAGCCTGCGCCGCTGCGTGCTATTGGCGTGCTGGGTGGGGGACTCATGGGCGGGGGCATTTCATTTGTTACTGCAAGCAAAGGTAAATTGCCTGTACGGATCAAAGACATCGCTGCGAAAGGGATCAACCATGCGCTGCAGTACAGTTGGCAGAACCTTGATCAAAAGGTTAAACGCCGCCATATCAGAGCAAGCGAGCGCGATAAGACCCTGGCGATGATCTCCGGCACGACGGATTATAGCGGTTTTGCGCATCGCGATCTGGTGATTGAAGCCGTGTTTGAAGACCTGGCGCTGAAGCAGCAGATGGTCGCTGACGTTGAGCAACATTGCGCGCCGCATACCATTTTTGCCTCAAACACGTCGTCATTACCGATTGGCGATATTGCGGCTAACGCCGTGCGTCCGGAGCAGGTGATAGGCCTGCACTTTTTCAGTCCGGTTGAAAGAATGCCGCTGGTGGAGGTGATCCCACATGCCACGACCAGCCCGCAAACCATCGCCACCGTAGTGAAGCTGGCTAAAATGCAGGGCAAGACGCCGATCGTGGTGGCGGACAAAGCCGGCTTTTACGTCAACCGCATTCTGGCACCCTATATTAATGAAGCCATGCGGCTGCTGACGGAAGGCGAGAAGATAGAGCATGTCGACGAGGCGCTGGTAAAGTTTGGTTTCCCCGTTGGCCCAATCCAACTTTTGGATGAGGTGGGAATAGATACCGGCACTAAAATTATACCAGTGCTGGAAGCTGCTTATGGCGATCGTTTTAGCCCACCTGCAAACATTGTTTCTGCAATTTTGAAGGACGATCGCAAAGGGAGAAAAAATGAACGCGGTTTCTATCTTTACGGCGCGAAAGGGCGTAAAAGCAGGAAACAGGTCGACCCTTCGGTTTATGGACTTATTTCGACCACCGGTCAGGGAAAACTGTCCGCCGTCCAGTGTGCTGAACGCTGTGTGATGATGATGCTCAATGAAGCGGCGCGCTGCTTTGGTGAGCAGGTGATCAAGAACGCGCGCGATGGTGACATCGGCGCGGTATTTGGCATTGGTTTCCCGCCATTCCTTGGCGGTCCGTTCCGTTACATGGATACGCTCGGCGCGGGTGAAGTGGTTGCTATCCTGCAACGTCTGGCTTCGCAATATGGTCCCCGGTTTACACCGTGTGACGAATTATTGCAGATGGCGGAACGGGGCCAGACATTTTGGCCTGCAAGGGAAACTGTCCTCGTAAGCTGAGGTCAAAGAAGGGTAAATCCTGAAGTGAATGAACCTGTTCTGGCGATTTTGTAAACAGAGATTGACTATACTTACGCCATTGAGGTAAAAAACAGCGTTTCATTCACCGAATGGATCAGGCACAATGCCCGACCATCGGGTTTTCTACCTCTTAGTATTTATCGCGGGTAGTTAACGCCGGTGATTCTGGTTAACAAAAGCGGTGCAATATGCAAGTTTTTATCATGCGTCACGGCGACGCGGCACTCGATGCCGCCAGTGACTCAGTACGTCCTTTGACCGTCTGTGGCTGCGACGAATCTCGTCAGATGGCGACCTGGCTTAACGGTCAAAAAGTGGACATCGAACGCGTTCTGGTGAGTCCGTTCCTGCGTGCAGAACAGACGCTGGATGTGGTGGGGGAGTGTATGAACCTGCCGGCCAGTGTGGATGTTCTCCCTGAACTCACCCCATGTGGCGATGTAGGCCTTGTCAGCGCTTATCTTCAGGCGCTGTGCAATGAAGGTGTCGCTTCCGCGCTGGTCATTTCCCACCTGCCACTGGTTGGCTATCTGGTATCTGAGCTGTGCCCGGGCGAAACCCCGCCGATGTTCACGACATCCGCCATTGCCAATGTTTCTCTGGACGAAACGGGAAAAGGTGTCTTCAACTGGCAAATGAGTCCGTGCAACCTGAAGATGGCAAAAGCCATCTGACGTGACGTACGATAGCGCGGGGGGAACAATATCCGCCTCCCGCCGTCGTATCAGGGTAATTCCGGCGGCTGCCACTCTTCTACTTCAATCAACACCAGTAATGCGGCATCTCCGCCGTACTCTTTGGGTGCCTGATGAAAAGCCATCACGTGTGGATGCTGAGCCAGCCACAGCGGTGTCTGTTGCTTGAGGATATGTTTACCGTGGCCGTGCATCACGCAGGCGCAAAAAACATGTTCGCGACGACAGGCCGCGATCAGTGCCCCCAGTTCCTGTTTGGCCTGCATCTGCGTTAACCCGTGCAGATCGAGAAACAGCTCTGGCGAATAATCCCCACGGCGTAACTTTTTCAGCTCAAAATGGCTGACGTCCTCGCGGACATACTTCACAGCACCTTGCGTGTTGAGCAGAGGCTGAAATTCATCTGAAAAATAGTGACTGTTATCCGCCTGCTCCTGCAGCAGTCTCTTGACCGGTACTTCGCTGATTTTTTTACGCTGCGGGCGATGGACAATGGTGTCCTGCGCGATTTTACGCGTCCCGGTCATCAGCTGTCGGAAGAGCGCCTGATCCTCCTCGCTGAGCGATGTTTTCTTTTTCATTTGTCATTCTCATCTCGTATTTCCGATAGTGTACCCGACTAAACGCATTTTTTAACCTCAAGCGCGACGCGTCATTGCTGATTTATCGCCGTCTTCATGGCAAACTAGCCGCCGAAAATTATGCGAGCATGCCCTGGAGGAAAGAGTGGATAAAATATTTGTCGATGAAGCAGTAAACGAGCTGCATACCATACAGGACATGTTGCGCTGGTCGGTTAGCCGCTTCAGCGCCGCTAATATCTGGTACGGTCACGGTACCGATAACCCATGGGATGAAGCCGTGCAGCTGGTGCTGCCATCCCTCTACCTGCCGCTGGATATCCCGGAAGACATGCGCACCGCGCGTCTGACCTCCAGCGAAAAACACCGTATCGTTGAGCGCGTGATCCGCCGCGTGAACGAGCGCATTCCGGTCGCCTATCTGACCAACAAAGCCTGGTTCTGCGGCCATGAGTTCTATGTCGATGAACGCGTGCTGGTGCCGCGCTCGCCGATTGGTGAACTGATCAACAACCACTTTGAAGGTCTGATCGGCCATCAGCCGCAGCACATTCTGGATATGTGTACCGGCAGCGGCTGCATTGCCATTGCCTGCGCTTACGCCTTCCCGGAAGCGGAAGTCGACGCCGTAGACATCTCCACCGATGCGCTGGCCGTGACCGAGCACAACATTGAAGAGCACGGCCTGATCCATCACGTTACGCCAATTCGCTCTGACCTGTTCCGCGACCTGCCGACGCTGCAGTACGATCTCATCGTCACGAACCCGCCGTATGTCGATGCGGAAGACATGTCCGATCTGCCAAACGAATACCGTCACGAGCCGGAGCTGGGTCTGGCGTCAGGTTCTGACGGCCTGAAGCTGACCCGCCGCATCCTGGCCTGCGCGCCGGATTATCTGACCGATGACGGCGTTCTGATTTGTGAAGTAGGCAACAGCATGGTACATCTGATAGAGCAGTACCCGGATGTGCCGTTCACCTGGCTTGAGTTCGACAACGGCGGTGACGGCGTCTTTATGCTGACCAAAGCGCAGCTGCTCGACGCGCGCGAACACTTCAGCATCTATAAAGATTAATCCAGCGGGCTTCGGCCCGTTTCACAATGCTCAAAACACAAACAACAACATCGGAGCCGTGATGGCAGGAAACAGTATTGGACAGGTATTCCGGGTGACCACGTTTGGTGAGTCGCACGGGCTGGCGCTGGGCTGTATCGTTGATGGCGTACCGCCAGGCATAGAACTGACCGAAGCAGATTTACAGCACGACCTTGACCGTCGTCGTCCGGGTACCTCTCGCTACACCACGCAGCGTCGCGAGCCGGACCAGGTCAAAATTCTCTCTGGCGTTTTTGAAGGCCGCACCACCGGCACCAGCATTGGTTTGCTGATCGAAAATACCGATCAGCGCTCTCAGGACTATGGCGCTATCAAAGACGTGTTCCGTCCGGGGCACGCTGATTACACCTACGAACAAAAGTACGGCTTTCGCGACTATCGCGGCGGCGGACGTTCGTCGGCGCGTGAAACCGCGATGCGCGTGGCGGCAGGCGCGATTGCTAAAAAGTATCTGCAGCAGAAATTTGGCATCGTTATCCGCGGCTGTCTGACCCAGATGGGCGACATTCCGCTGGCGATCAAAGACTGGGATCAGGTAGAACAAAACCCGTTCTTCTGCGCCGACGCAGACAAGCTGGAAGCGCTGGATGAGCTGATGCGCGGCCTGAAAAAAGAGGGCGACTCCATTGGCGCGAAAGTGACCGTGGTGGCCGACGGCGTCCCGGCTGGCTGGGGCGAACCGGTATTCGACCGTCTCGACGCCGACATTGCCCACGCGCTGATGAGCATCAACGCGGTGAAGGGCGTAGAGATTGGCGACGGTTTTGACGTGGTTCAGCTTCGTGGCAGCCAGAACCGCGACGAAATCACGAAAGCGGGTTTTCAGAGCAACCACGCGGGCGGCATCCTCGGGGGGATCAGTAGCGGACAGCAGATTATTGCCAACATCGCGCTGAAGCCAACCTCCAGCATTACCGTGCCGGGCCACACGATTAACCGCGATGGCGAAGAAGTTGAGATGATCACCAAAGGACGTCACGATCCGTGCGTAGGGATCCGCGCGGTGCCGATCGCAGAAGCGATGCTGGCGATCGTGCTGATGGATCACTTCCTGCGCCAGCGCGCGCAGAATGCGGATGTGACGACCACCATTCCACGCTGGTAAACATGAAAAAAACCGCAATTGCTCTGCTGGCGTTGCTGGTCAGTGGGGCCAGTCTGGCCGCGACGCCATGGCAAAAAATCACCCACCCGGTAGCGGGGAGCGCCCAGTCTATTGGCGCCTTTTCGAACGGATGTATCGTTGGTGCTCAGGAGCTGCCTCTGCAGTCTGATACCTACCAGGTGATGCGTACCGATCAGCGACGCTATTTTGGCCACCCGGATCTGGTGCTGTTCATCCAGCGTCTGGGAAACCAGGTGCATAACCTGGGGCTGGGCACGATGCTGATCGGCGATATGGGGATGCCTGCTGGCGGTCGTTTTAACGGTGGACACGCCAGTCACCAGACCGGACTGGATGTTGATATCTTCCTGCAGCTGCCGAAAGCGCGCTGGACGTCAGCCCAACTGCTGAAACCGCAGGCGCTGGATCTGGTGGCGAGCGACGGTAAGCGCGTTGTGCCATCACTCTGGACGCGGGATGTTTCCAGCATGATCAAGCTGGCGGCAGAAGATAACGACGTCACGCGGATTTTCGTCAACCCGGCCATCAAGCAGCAGCTCTGCCTGGATGCCGGAACCGATCGCGACTGGCTGCGCAAAGTGCGCCCGTGGTTCCAGCATCGTGCGCATATGCACGTTCGTCTGCGCTGCCCGGCGAACAGCCTGGAGTGTGAAGATCAGCCGTTACCTCCGCCAGGCGATGGCTGCGGTGCGGAATTGCAAAGCTGGTTTGAACCGGCAAAACCTGGAACCTCTAAGCCTGAGAAGAAGACACCGCCTCCGTTGCCGCCTTCCTGCCAGGCGCTACTGGATGAGCATGTACTTTAATGGATAATTTCGTCGATTTGTTTATGGTGTCACCGTGGATGCTGGCGGCACTGTTTTTTGTTGCGATGTTAGCCGGTTTTATCGATGCCCTGGCGGGTGGGGGCGGTTTGTTGACCGTTCCGGCACTGCTGGCGGTGGGGATGAGCCCTGCCCAGGCGCTCGCCACGAATAAACTTCAGGCCTGCGGCGGATCGCTCTCCGCGTCGCTCTACTTTATTCGGCGAAAAGTGGTAAACCTTGCCGATCAGAAGCTGAATATTCTGATGACCTTTATCGGCTCGACCTCAGGTGCGCTGCTGGTTCAGCACGTGCAGTCTGATATTTTGCGCCAGATCCTGCCGATTCTGGTTATCTGCATTGGCCTCTACTTTTTGCTGATGCCCAAGCTCGGTGAAGAGGATCGCCAGCGTCGTCTGCACGGCCTGCCGTTTGCTCTGATTGCCGGGGGCTGTGTGGGTTTTTACGACGGTTTCTTTGGCCCGGGTGCAGGCTCGTTTTACGCACTGGCGTTTGTGACGCTGGCCGGGTTTAACCTTGCCAAATCCACCGCTCATGCCAAAGTGCTCAACGCGACCTCGAACGTCGGCGGCCTGCTGCTGTTTATCATTGGCGGCAAGGTCATCTGGGCAACCGGCTTTGTAATGATGGCAGGGCAGTTTCTGGGCGCGCGCGCGGGCTCACGTCTGGTGTTAAGCAAAGGACAAAAACTGATTCGCCCGATGATTGTTATCGTCTCGGCGGTAATGAGCGCCAAACTGCTTTATGACAGCCATGGACAGGAGATCCTCACCTGGTTGGGGATGAACTAATGAACAGTACGCATAAATACGAACAGCTGATTGAGATTTTTGACGGCTGTTTTGCTGATGATTTTAATACCCGTCTGATTAAAGGCGACGACGAACCGATCTATCTTCCTGCTGATGCGGAAGTACCGTACAACCGTATCGTCTTTGCGCACGGCTTTTACGCCAGCGGTCTTCACGAGATTTCTCACTGGTGCATCGCGGGGAAAGCGCGTCGCGAGCTGGTGGACTTCGGTTACTGGTACTGCCCGGACGGACGTGACGCCGCCACGCAGGGGCAGTTTGAAGATGTGGAAGTGAAACCGCAGGCGCTGGAGTGGCTATTCTGCGTGGCGGCGGGCTTCCCGTTCAACGTTAGCTGCGACAACCTCGAAGGCGACTTCGAGCCGGACCGTATCGTCTTCCAGCGCCGCGTTCACGCGCAGGTGATGGAATATCTTGAGAAGGGCATCCCGGAACGTCCGGCACGTCTGATCAAGGCCTTACAGAATTATTACCACACGCCGGAGATGACGGCGGAATGCTTCCCTTGGCCGGAAGATCTTTAACAGAGGAAAGAAGATGATCGCAGAATTTGAATCACGCATTCTGGCGTTAATTGATGACATGGTGGAACACGCCAGTGATGATGAGCTGTTCGCCAGCGGTTATCTGCGTGGTCACCTGACGCTGGCTGTTGCCGAGCTGGAGGCAGGGGACGATCACTCTGCCGAGGCCGTTCACGATGAAGTGACCCGCAGCCTGGAGAAAGCCATTCAGGCAGGGGAACTCTCTCCACGCGACCAGTCTCTGGTGCTGGGCATGTGGGACAATTTGTTCAAGCAGGCGAAAGCGAAGTAAGCGTTTCACCTCCCTCTCCCTGTGGGAGAGGGACGCGGTGAGGGCACCAGACCGCACCCTACTTAACCTTCTTCCCCTTCAGCAGTTTCCTTACCCACAAGCGATTTGGATTAAGTCCCGCAAGCGTAACCCTGTCCAGCGGAATCGGCTCGTCGCTCATTTGCGCGGCTAACACTTCAGCCAGCAGCGGCGCAGAGCACAGCCCGCGAGAACCCAGCCCGCCCAGCATAAACAGCTCCGGATAGACCGGTGCGGCCACCGCTGTGTCCTTGTGTTCAGCCAGATCATGATAGGCTTCAAGCGTGGCTTCGTAGTCCGGCACATTTCCCGCCATCGGCAGATGATCGCGGGTGGCACAGCGCACGCCGCAGCGCGCTTCTCCCTCGCTGACGTCGACCTCTTTCGCCCACGCCGCATCCGGGAAACAGTCAATCAGGCGTTGGCGGTTCTGCGTCTGATCCGCCTCGCTGTAGCGCATATCCGTCTCGCCACGATGATAGCTGGCCCCGATGCAGTGATGACCATTTGACGGATTTTGCGGCGTCAGATAGCCGTCATAGCACAGCACCTGGCGCAGTTTGCTCAATTCGGGGGCGGTCGGGATATGGCTCACCTGACCGCCGACCGGATAAACCGGCAGCGTCTCTGTCTGGATAAACTGACTGATGTTATGTCCGTTTGCCAGCACAACGCTGGCATGGCTCGCCTCTTTCCCATCAGCAAAACGCAGATTCCAGTGTTCTGTCCGACTCAGCGATTCCACCTTGTGGGCATAATGCACCGTCAGCCCGCGCGACTGCGCAAGAGCAATCACCGCAGCGGTCAGTTCAGCCGGGCACAGCCAGCCGCCGAGGGGATACTGAATACCGCCGCAGCCCGTTTCAACGCCAGCGGTTTCAGCCACCTGCTGTGGGCTCACCGCGAGGGCAATCTCGTCAGGCAGACCCAGCGACAGCATCTGCGTGATTTTTTGCTGGCTCTTATCATCCCAGCCGAGCTGCGTCACGCCGCACCAGTCATGGTCGAACGCCACCGGCAGAGCGTCGTACAGGCGACGGGCGAAGGTAAACGCCGCCGGGAAAAACTGGAACAGCGCCGGATCATGCGCGCTTAAAAGCGGATAGAGCGCGCCCTGGCGATTACCGGACGCGCCGCTTGCTGGCGTGTCGTCAGCACAGTAGAGCGTAACCTGCCAGCCACGGTGAACAAGCGCGAGAGAGAGCAGGGCGCTGGCAATCCCCCCGCCGACTATCGCCACCTCACGTGATGCGCTGGCACTGCGTGAAAACCAGGGGGCCTGAGCAGGAATGTCCAGCGTCTGATCCATCCTGCCGACCAGCATGTCGCGCTTGCGGCCAAACCCTTTGGTTTTCTGCATGGTAAAGCCCGCCTCCTGCAACCCGCGGCGGACAAAGCCTGCCGAGGTAAAGGTGGCGAGCGTTGCGCCAGGACGCGCCAGGCGTGCCATTGCTTCGAACAGATGCTGGCTCCACATGTCCGGGTTTTTGGCGGGCGCAAAGCCGTCCAGGAACCACGCGTCCACCTTCTGATTCATCGAATCATCAAGCGTATCGGTCAGGTCGTTAATATCGCCAAGCCAGAGGTCCAGCGTGACGCGTCCGCCGTCCAGAATCAGGCGATGACAGCCGCCGATGTGGGGCGGCCACTGTGCCTGAAGCTGCTCTGCCCAGGCTGCAAGCTCCGGCCAGCGCTGATGAGCAAGCCGCAGGTCGTGCGCGGTGAGCGGGAATTTTTCGAAACTGATGAAATGTAATCTTTGTAGCGTAGCCTCAGGGTGTGCAGCGTGAAACCGATCGAACGCCTGCCAGAGGGTTAAAAAATTCAGCCCGGTGCCGAATCCGCTCTCCGCGACCACAAACAGGCTACGCGGGTGCATCGGGAAGCGGGCGCTGAGCTGGTTTCCGTCGAGGAAAACATAGCGGGTTTCTTCAAGTCCGTTATCATTAGAAAAATAGACGTCATCAAAATCTCGGGAAACAGGTGTACCCTCAGCGTTGAATTCGAGGTTGGCGGGTTGTATAGCGTTTTGTTTCACGTAAGTTACTCGTCTGACAGGCAGTGGCACGATCTTAACGATGTGAGTCCATTGGTGCAAATTTCCGCAGAAAATGTCTGATCGGACTTGTTCGGCGTACAAGTGTACGCTATTGTGCGACTCGAAACTTACTATAGTGCGACTTACAGAGGTATTGAATGAAACGTGCAGTGATTACTGGCCTGGGCATTGTTTCCAGCATCGGTAATAACCAGCAGGAAGTCCTGGCATCTCTGCGTGAAGGACGCTCCGGGATCACTTTCTCTGAAGAGTTTAAAGATTCAGGTATGCGTAGCCACGTATGGGGTAACGTCAAACTGGACACCACCGGTTTGATTGACCGCAAAGTGGTTCGTTTCATGAACGATGCCTCTATTTATGCTTATCTCTCCATGCAGGAAGCGATCAAAGATTCCGGCCTGAGTGAAGAGGTTTATCAGAACAACCCGCGCGTGGGTCTGATCGCCGGTTCCGGCGGCTCATCAAAAGCGCAGGTATTCGGTGCTGACGCGATGCGTAGCCCGCGTGGTCTGAAAGCGGTAGGTCCGTATGTGGTAACCAAAGCCATGGGTTCTGCGGTTTCCGCATGCCTGGCGACCCCATTCAAAATCCACGGTGTGAACTACTCCATCAGCTCCGCGTGTGCAACTTCCGCACACTGCATCGGTAATGCTGTTGAGCAGATCCAACTGGGTAAACAGGACATCGTGTTTGCTGGCGGCGGCGAAGAGCTGGGCTGGGAAATGGCCTGTGAATTCGACGCAATGGGTGCACTGTCCACCAAGTACAATGAGACTCCGGATAAAGCATCCCGTACTTATGATGCTCACCGTGACGGTTTCGTTATCGCTGGCGGCGGCGGTATGGTTGTGGTTGAAGAACTGGAGCACGCGCTGGCTCGTGGCGCGCACATCTACGCTGAAATCGTGGGCTACGGTGCAACGTCTGACGGTGCCGATATGGTGGCTCCATCCGGCGAAGGCGCAGTGCGCTGCATGAAGATGGCGATGCACGGTGTTGACACCCCAATCGACTACCTGAACTCTCACGGGACATCTACACCAGTAGGCGACGTGAAAGAGCTGGGTGCGATCCGTGAAGTCTTCGGCGACAACAGCCCGGCGATTTCCGCGACCAAAGCCATGACCGGTCACTCTCTGGGTGCGGCTGGCGTGCAGGAAGCGATCTACTCTCTGCTGATGCTGGAAAACGGCTTTATCGCCCCAAGTATCAACATTGATGAGATGGATGAGCAGGCTGCTGGCCTGAATATCGTGACCAAACCAATGGAAGCGACACTGACCACCGTCATGTCCAACAGCTTCGGTTTCGGCGGCACCAACGCCACGCTGGTCATGCGTAAGCTGAAAGCATAAGTTTTATGTTTGATTCAGAAAGGGAGCCATAAGGCTCCCTTTTTTTTCTGCATTGACAACCGGCTGATCTCACAGGCAAACTTCACCACTCAACATTATCCTCACGATAATGCGTAAGCGTTTAACGTCAACCAACGCACCTTAATCCTGATAAACAGGTGGAGGGGGCGTGGCATTTTCCCGCCTTACTCTTCATTTCGGAGTAAAGCATGACTGCAGTAACTCAAACAGAAACAACTTCTTCAGCGAACGTCTCGCTGTTCCGTATCGCCTTTGCAGTATTCCTGACCTATATGACCGTTGGCCTGCCGCTGCCGGTGATCCCGCTGTTCGTTCACCAGGAACTCGGCTATGGCAATACCATGGTTGGCATCGCCGTAGGCATTCAGTTTTTAGCCACGGTTTTAACCCGCGGCTACGCCGGACGGCTGGCGGATCAGCACGGTGCTAAACGCTCAGCGCTGCAGGGGATGTTTGCCTGCGGGCTGGCGGGCGGCGCATGGCTGCTGGCGGCTCTCCTGCCGGTAGACGCCGCGTATAAATTTGCGCTGCTGGTTCTGGGCCGTTTAATCCTTGGCTTTGGTGAAAGCCAGCTGCTGACCGGCACCCTGACCTGGGGAATGGGCCTGGTGGGCCCGGCACGTTCCGGCAAAGTGATGTCCTGGAACGGCATGGCCATCTATGGCGCGCTAGCCGCGGGCGCACCGCTTGGGCTGCTCATCAATAGCCAGTTCGGATTTGCGGCACTGGCAGCAACCACCATGGTGCTGCCGCTGCTGGCGTGGGCGTTTAACGGCTCGGTGCGTAAAGTGCCCGCGCACAAAGGCGAGCGTCCTTCCCTGTGGAGTGTTGTCGGCCAAATCTGGCAGCCGGGTCTTGGCCTGGCACTGCAGGGCGTGGGGTTTGCGGTGATTGGTACGTTCGTCTCGCTCTATTTTATGAGCCGAGGCTGGGCGATGGCCGGTTTTACACTCACCGCTTTTGGTGGTGCGTTTGTGCTGATGCGCGTGCTCTTCGGCTGGATGCCGGACCGCTTTGGCGGCGTGAAGGTGGCGGTGGCGTCGCTGGTGATTGAAACCATCGGTCTGCTGCTGTTGTGGAATGCACCCGTGGCATCCGTTGCGCTGCTTGGTGCGGCGCTTACCGGCTGTGGTTGTTCACTGATTTTCCCGGCACTCGGCGTCGAAGTGGTGAAGCGCGTGGCCCCGCAGGTGCGCGGTACGGCGCTGGGCGGCTATGCGGCGTTTCAGGATATCTCGTACGGAGTAACCGGGCCGCTGGCCGGGCTGTTAGCCACCTCGTTTGGCTATCCGTCCGTCTTCCTGGCTGGTGCGGTTTCAGCGGTGGTTGGGATTGTGGTGACGCTGGTGGCGTTTCGCAGGACTTGAGCCGTTGTTGCCGGGTGGCGGCTGCGCCTTACCCGGCCTACGTTTTGAGTCGTTGTAGGCCCGGTAAGCGAAGCGCCACCGGGCGAAACATCAGGCAACCAGCCAGAAAATCGCCAGCGCAATCAGTAGCGCAATAAACAGCAAACCCGGCCGCGCAGAGAGGGTTCTGAACGTCTCCACAACTGGCGCAAACAGCGGGCTGTAGATTGGCTGAATGTTTCTCACCTCTGGCATGCCGCTTTCGCGCTCGGCGCGACGAACGAAGATCTGATTGAGCACATCCTGCACCTGTGCGGTAGTCAGTACCGTTTGCGGTGTGGCCTGCCAGTTTTGCTGGGCGTAATCCCGAATCACCTCGAACTCGCGCGGCTCAAGCGGCTGTTTCAGTGCGGCCTGAACGGTATGCAGGGTAGGGGCATTCTGGGTGCTGAGCGTCTGGCGCGCCTGGAGCCAGGTCACCAGATGGGTAAACTGTTTGGCCGGAATCAGCTCGCCCGCCTTCACGCCGGACAGTTCCAGCATGGATTGCCAGATAAGCTTCGTCGGTTCGCCGGTGGCTGCGGCCAGTTTTGTCACCATCTGTTTAAGCGTGTTGTGCTCTGCGGGCAGCAGCGAACGCTCGGTCGACGGGCGCACCTGAGGCTGCGGAATAGACAGCTCATTGTTCTGCAACAGCATCAGCACGGTTTTAAGCTGGTCTGGTGTCAACTGGCCCAGGGCGGTCTGACCATACTGCTGGCGAATAAAATCACTCACCGCCTGTCGGTTATTTCCCTGGCCAAGCAGCTCCGTCAGCTGCGCAACAATCTGGCGCGTGGTGTGGTTCTGCTGCGCGGTATTGATACGCTGGTTCAGATTTTGCTCGGCAGCCGGGAAGTGGCGCGACTGCAGCGGTGCGTCGTTTCTCATACCCAAATCATGCTTTACCCCCGCCCAGACTTCCGCATTTTGCTGCGAAGTCAGCGCAATCAGGCGCGTGATCAGTCGCTCCAGCACGGTGCGCTGTTGCGTGGATAGCGGTTGTTCGCCGGCAACGTTTGGCGTAACAGGGCCTTCACCCGGAGGGCGCGGCGGCGTGCCTGAAATGGGCTGCATCGTCAAAAATCCTTAAAGTCAAAACTCAGCGTAAACCTGCATACGTATATGCCTGGCGGCCAGATTATGGCACACTTGGCAGGTTTTCTTCCTCTCAAACAGGTACTCAGACGTGAAAATCCTCGTTGATGAAAATATGCCTTATGCCCGGGAGCTGTTTAGCCGCCTGGGTAACGTTAAGGCTGTCCCTGGTCGCCCGATCCCGGTCAACGAACTGGATGACGCAGACGCGCTGATGGTGCGCTCGGTGACCAAAGTAAATGAGGCATTGCTCGCTGGTAAAGCGATTAAGTTCGTCGGGACTGCAACGGCAGGAACCGATCATGTGGATGATAAATGGCTTACGCAGGCCGGGATCGGTTTTTCCGCCGCGCCGGGCTGTAATGCCATTGCCGTTGTGGAATACGTTTTCTCCTCGTTGCTGATGCTGGCCGAGCGTGATGGTTTTACGCTGAAAGACCGCACCGTGGGGATTGTCGGCGTGGGTAATGTTGGCGGACGCCTGCAAAAGCGCCTTGAAGCGTTAGGGATCCGTACGCTGTTATGCGATCCGCCGCGCAAAGACAACGGTGATGACGGGGATTTCCGCTCGCTGGATGAGCTGGTTGAACAGTGCGATGTACTGACTTTCCACACGCCGCTGTTTAAAGAAGGGCCGTATAAGACGCTGCATCTCGCTGACGACGCGCTGATCCGCCGTCTGAAGCCTGGCACTATTCTGATAAATGCCTGCCGTGGTCCGGTGGTGGATAATGCCGCGCTGCTCACGTGTCTGAATGAAGGACAAAACCTCAGCGTGGTGCTGGACGTCTGGGAGCCGGAGCCGGATCTCAACGTCGAGCTGCTTAACAAGGTGGACGTGGGCACCGCGCATATTGCCGGTTATACCCTCGAAGGGAAAGCGCGCGGCACGACGCAGGTCTTCGAGGCCTACAGCGCTTTTATTGGCCATCCGCAGCAGGTGGCGCTGGATACCTTACTCCCCGCACCTGAATTTGGCCGCATTACCCTGCACGGCCCGCTCGATCAGGCAACGCTGAAAAGGCTGGTGCATTTGGTGTATGATGTGCGCCGCGATGATGCGCTGCTGCGTAAAGTGGCGGGGATCCCGGGTGAGTTTGATAAGCTGCGCAAGAACTATGTTGAGCGCCGCGAGTGGTCTTCCCTGTATGTGATATGCGACGACGCCCCGGCGGCGGCGCTGCTGCATAACCTGGGGTTTAACGCCGTTCATCACCCGGCGCGTTAATGTCTTCTTAATGCTCCCTGTCGGATACTCCGACAGGGACGCTTTTTTATTTCTGGAGTAAACCACCATGTCTGAAGGCTGGAACATTGCCATTTTAGGTGCCACAGGTGCCGTGGGCGAAGCCCTGCTCGAAACCCTTGCTGAGCGTCAGTTCCCGGTGGGCGATATCTATGCGCTGGCGCGTACGGATAGCGCGGGTGAGCATCTGCGTTTTAACGGTAAATCCGTGATGGTCCAGGATGCGGCAGCGTTCGACTGGACGCAGGCGCAACTGGCATTTTTCGCCGCGGGCGCTGAAGCCACTGCTGCATACATTGAAGAGGCGACCAACGCAGGCTGTCTGGTGATCGACCTGAGCGGTCTGTTCTCAATGGAGCCGGATGTGCCGCTGGTGGTCCCGGACGTGAACCCGTTTGTGCTGGCTGACTACCGTAACCGTAACGTCATTGCGGTACCGAACAGCCTGACCAGCCAGCTGCTGACCGCCCTGAAACCGCTGATCGACGACGGCGGCCTGTCGCGCATTACCGTCACCAGCCTGCTGTCCGCGTCCGCGAACGGCAAAAAGGCCGTTGACGCGCTGGCCGGACAGAGCGCGAAGCTGCTGAACGGCATCCCGATTGACGAAGACGATTTCTTTGGCCGCCAGCTGGCGTTCAACATGCTGCCGTTGCTGCCGGATCGCGAGGGTTCCGTACGCGAGGAGCGCCGCATCGTTGATGAAGTCCGTAAAATTCTGCAGGACGATGGCCTGATGATTTCTGCGAACGTTGTGCAGTCCCCGGTCTTCTACGGCCACGCGCAGATGGTCGGCTTTGAAGCGCTGCGTCCGCTGGCCGCAGAAGAGGCGCGCGATGCGTTTGGCCGCGGTGAAGACATCGTGCTTTCCGAAGAGAGCGAGTTCCCGACCCAGGTGGGCGATGCCACCGGCAGCGCACATATCTCCGTAGGCTGCGTGCGCAACGATTACGGTATGCCGGAGCAGGTTCAGTTCTGGTCCGTTGCCGATAACGTTCGCTTTGGCGGCGCGCTGATGGCGGTGAAGATCGCTGAAAAACTGGTGCAGGAGTACCTGTACTGATGTCAGCAGTGGAGCAAAAGCCAGTTCATAAAATTGCCCTCGGCATTGAGTACGACGGCAGTAAATATTATGGCTGGCAGCGTCAGAATGAGGTGCGCAGCGTCCAGGAAAAGCTGGAGAAAGCGCTCTCTCAGGTGGCAAACGAGCCGATTAACGTCCTATGCGCAGGACGTACGGACGCGGGTGTTCACGGCACAGGGCAGGTGGTTCACTTTGAAACCACCGCCGTGCGTAAGGATGCCGCCTGGACGCTGGGTGTAAATGCGAATTTACCTGGTGACATTGCGGTGCGTTGGGTAAAAGCTGTGCCGGATGATTTTCACGCGCGCTTCAGCGCTACGGCGCGCCGCTACCGTTATATCATCTACAACCAGCGTCTGCGTCCGGCGGTGTTGAGCCAGGGCGTGACGCATTTTTATGAACCGCTTGATGCTGAACGTATGCATCGCGCGGCGCAGTGTCTGATTGGTGAAAATGACTTTACCTCGTTTCGTGCGGTCCAGTGTCAGTCCCGTACGCCGTGGCGTAACGTCATGCACATAAACGTCAGTCGTTATGGCGCGTATGTGGTGGTGGATATCAAAGCCAATGCCTTTGTACATCATATGGTTCGGAATATTGTGGGCAGCCTGATGGAAGTGGGTGCCGGACACCAGCCGGAGAGCTGGATTGCAGACCTGCTGGCAGCGAAGGACAGAACGCTTGCGGCAGCCACGGCGAAAGCGGAAGGGTTGTATCTGGTCTCGGTAGACTATCCGGATCGGTTTGACCTGCCGAAACCGCCAATGGGCCCGCTGTTTTTAGCGGACTAAACAAAGGTGCAATTAGGGCTTAGACAATATGGACGTAATTCGTTTTTTGATTGATTTCATCCTGCATATTGATGTTCACCTGGCGGAGCTGGTCGCGCAGTATGGCGTCTGGGTTTACGCCATTCTGTTCCTCATTCTGTTTTGTGAAACCGGTCTGGTCGTGACCCCGTTCCTGCCAGGAGATTCCCTGCTGTTCGTCGCCGGGGCGTTATCTGCGTTACCCACCAATGACCTGAACGTGCACCTTATGGTTGTGCTAATGGTGATTGCCGCCATTGTCGGTGATGCGGTCAACTATACGATTGGACGCGTGTTCGGTGAGCGGCTTTTCCGCAATCCTGATTCAAAAATTTTCCGTCGCAGCTATTTAGATAAAACCCATGCGTTTTATGAACGCCATGGCGGAAAAACCATTATCCTTGCGCGCTTTGTGCCTATTGTGCGCACATTTGCACCGTTTGTGGCAGGAATGGGGCATATGTCCTATCGTCATTTTGCGGCATATAACGTGGTTGGCGCACTGCTCTGGGTACTGCTGTTTACCTATGCAGGCTACCTGTTTGGCGATCTTCCGATCGTGCAGGAAAACCTTAAGTTACTGATTGTAGCGATTATTGTACTTTCCGTACTGCCAGGCGTTATCGAAATTATTCGTCACAAACGTGCGGCGGCAAAACAAGCGAAGTAAAGGCACGCTGGCGGTTCGACCACTTTTTTATCCAAAGTTTCGGGCTGTTATGTTTTAATGTGCAACATTCATGGTCTGTTGGAGGCAAAAATGGCATTATTCGCCTCTTATAGCAAAACTGGCATACGACCAGGTTCAGGCAGAAAGGTTATCAATGAGCTGGATTGAACGAATTAAAAGCAACATTACCCCAACGCGCAAAGCGAGCATTCCTGAAGGGGTATGGACGAAGTGTGATAGCTGCGGCCAGGTTCTGTATCGCGCAGAGCTGGAGCGCAACCTTGAGGTGTGTCCGAAGTGTGACCACCATATGCGTATGTCGGCGCGCAACCGCCTGCATAGCCTGCTGGACGAAGGTTCTCTGGTAGAACTGGGCAGCGAGCTTGAGCCAAAAGACGTGCTGAAGTTCCGCGACTCCAAAAAATACAAAGATCGTCTGGCCTCTGCACAGAAAGAGACCGGCGAGAAAGATGCGCTGATCGTCATGAAAGGCACCCTGCATGAGATGCCGGTTGTTGCCGCTGCGTTTGAGTTCGCCTTTATGGGCGGCTCAATGGGCTCCGTGGTCGGTGCGCGCTTTGTGCGTGCCGTTGAGCAGGCGCTGGAAGACAACTGCCCGCTGATCTGCTTCTCTGCCTCCGGCGGAGCACGTATGCAGGAAGCGTTGATGTCTCTGATGCAGATGGCGAAAACCTCTGCAGCGCTGGCGAAAATGCAGGAGCGCGGTCTGCCGTATATCTCCGTGCTGACTGACCCAACCATGGGCGGCGTCTCCGCAAGCTTCGCGATGCTGGGCGATCTGAACATCGCTGAGCCAAAAGCGCTGATCGGCTTTGCGGGTCCTCGTGTTATCGAGCAGACCGTTCGTGAAAAACTGCCGCCTGGCTTCCAGCGCAGTGAGTTCCTCATCGAAAAAGGCGCCATCGACATGATCGTCCGCCGTCCGGAAATGCGCCTGAAGCTGGCGAGTGTCCTGGCGAAGCTGATGAATCTGCCAGCGCCGAACCCGGATGAACCGCGCGAAGGCGTGGTGGTACCGGATCAGGAACCCGAGGCCTGATAACTGAAAAGGGCAGGGCCGGATGGCGCTGCCCTTTTGCTTTCTAATCTGTTAATGACAACCGGGCATTATGGAAAATAAAAGCATTCCCCAAGCCACGTCGCCCCTGGCCGCGTGGCTTTCTTATCTGGAAAACCTGCACAGTAAAACCATCGATATGGGGCTTGAGCGCGTAAGCCAGGTCGCCGCGCGTCTTGATGTGCTCAAACCGGCACCTTTCGTGTTCACCGTTGCGGGTACCAACGGCAAAGGCACCACCTGCCGTACGCTGGAATCCGTGCTGATGGCTGCGGGTTACAGGGTAGGCGTTTACAGCTCTCCACACCTGGTACGCTACACCGAGCGGGTGCGCGTGCAGAACAGCGAACTGCCGGAGTCGGCGCATACGGCGTCGTTCGCGGAAATTGAAGCCGCGCGCGGTGAGATCTCATTAACCTATTTCGAATACGGTACCCTGTCGGCACTGTGGCTGTTCAGGCAGGCGCAGCTGGATGTAGTGATTCTGGAAGTTGGCCTCGGCGGACGACTTGATGCAACCAACATGGTGGATGCGGATGTGGCGGTGGTTACCAGCATCGCGCTGGACCATACCGACTGGCTGGGGCCGGATCGTGAAAGCATTGGCCGCGAGAAGGCCGGTATTTTCCGGGCCAATAAGCCCGCCGTGGTCGGCGAGCCAGATATGCCACACACTATTGCTGACGTGGCAAACGAGAAGGGCGCGCGTCTGCTGCGCCGCGGCGTTGACTGGCAGTATGAAGTGCATGACAACGGCTGGTGCTTTAGCGATGCACAGGGCGTGCTCGATAATCTGCCATTGCCACAGGTTCCACAGCCTAACGCGGCTACTGCCCTGGCGGCACTTCGTGCGAGCGGGCTTGTGGTCAGCGAGCATGCGATCCGCGACGGCATTCAGAACGCAATTCTGCCCGGGCGTTTCCAGATTGTCAGCGAGTCACCGCGTTTGATTCTGGATGTGGCGCACAACCCCCATGCGGCGGCGTATCTCGCGGGACGTCTCAAATCGTTACCAAAAACCGGGCGCGTGCTGGCGGTTATCGGTATGCTTCATGATAAAGATATCGGCGGGACGCTGGCCTGCATGGAGAGTGTGGTCGATAGCTGGTATTGTGCCCCTCTGGAGGGACCGCGCGGCGCGACGGCTGAGCAGTTGATGGAACATCTCGGCAAAGGCGCAATCTATAGTAGCGTGGCTCAGGCCTGGCATGCCGCGATGGCGGATGCTAAACCAGAAGATACCGTGCTGGTGTGTGGTTCATTCCACACGGTGGCACATGTCATGGAAGTGATGGACGCGGGGAGAACCGGTGGCGAGTAAGTTTCAGAACCGTTTAACAGGAACCATTGTGCTGGTCGCGCTCGGGGTGATTATTCTCCCGGGTCTTCTCGACGGGCAGAAAAAGCATTATCAGGATGAGTTTGCCGCTATTCCGCTGGTCCCTAAACCGGGTGACCGCGATGAGCCGGATATGCTGCCAGCGGCGACGCAGGCGCTTCCTGCTCAGCCACCGGAAGGGGCGGCGGAAGAGGTTCGTGCCGGCGATGCCGCAGCACCGTCGCTCGATCCGTCTCGCCTGGCGGCAGCGAGCAACAGCGACATCGATCCTGTGCCGGTAGAGCAGCCTAAACCTGTAGAAAAACCAAAGCCGGTCGACAAACCGCAGCCGAAACCGCAGCGTGACAAAACGGCAGACCAGCTTGCCGCGGCGTCAGAGACGCCACCGCCAGCGAAACCGGCTCAGCAAGACGCCGCTGCCCCAACGGGTAAAGCCTACGTTGTGCAGCTGGGCGCGCTGAAAAATGCGGATAAAGTCAATGAGGTGGTGGGCAAACTGCGCAGTGCGGGATATCGTGTTTACACTTCACCTGGCACGCCGGTGCAGGGTAAAATTACCCGTATTCTCGTGGGGCCAGAAGCGTCTAAAGACAAGCTGAAAGGTTCGCTCGGCGAGCTGAAGCAGATCTCCGGCCTGAGCGGTGTAGTGATGAGCTACAGCGCGAACTAAGTACGACCTGCTCCTTAAAGAGATAGGCGATAAGCCACGGCGTTGAACATTTTTTCAGCGCCTTTTTTATTTACGCGGGGGAAGGAAATCCCTACGCAAACGTTTTCTTTTTCTGTTAGAATTCGCCCCGAACTGGATGACAGGGCGTTAAATCGTGGGACACATATGGTCTGGATTGATTACGCCATCATTGCGGTGATTGGTTTTTCCTGTCTGGTTAGCCTGATCCGTGGCTTTGTTCGTGAAGCGTTATCGCTGGTGACTTGGGGTTGTGCTTTCTTTGTCGCCAGTCATTACTACACTTACCTGTCTGTCTGGTTCACGGGCTTTGAAGATGAACTGGTCCGAAATGGAATCGCCATCGCGGTGCTGTTTATCGCGACGCTGATTGTTGGCGCTATCGTGAATTACGTGATAGGCCAGCTGGTCGAGAAAACCGGTCTGTCAGGAACGGACAGGGTGCTTGGGATCTGTTTCGGGGCATTACGAGGCGTGCTGATTGTGGCCGCGATCCTGTTCTTCCTGGATACCTTCACCGGGTTCTCCAAAAGCGAAGACTGGCAGAAATCGCAGCTCATTCCAGAGTTCAGCTTCATCATCAGATGGTTCTTTGACTATCTGCAAAGCTCGTCGAGTTTTTTGCCCAGGGCATAAACCCTGAGATGTGGCTTAACGAGGAAAAGACGAATGTGCGGTATTGTCGGTATCGCCGGTTTCATGCCGGTAAACCAGTCGATTTATGACGCGTTATCGGTGCTTCAGCACCGTGGGCAGGATGCTGCGGGTATCATCACCATTGATGCAAACAACTGCTTCCGTTTACGCAAGGCGAATGGCCTGGTAAACGATGTGTTTGAAGCCCGCCATATGCAGCGTCTGCAAGGTAATATGGGTATCGGTCACGTTCGTTATCCTACTGCTGGCAGTTCCAGCGCTTCTGAGGCACAGCCTTTCTACGTCAACTCACCGTACGGCATTACCCTTGCTCATAACGGCAACCTGACCAACGCGCATGAGCTGCGTAAAAAGCTGTTCGAAGAGAAACGTCGCCACATTAACACCACCTCTGATTCTGAAATCCTGCTCAATGTGTTCGCCAGCGAGCTCGATAATTTCCGTCACTACCCGCTGGAAGCAGACAACGTCTTTGCCGCTGTCGCTGCGACAAACCGCCAGATCCGCGGTGCGTACGCCTGCGTGGCGATGATCATCGGTCACGGCATGGTGGCCTTCCGCGATCCAAACGGCATTCGTCCGCTGGTGCTCGGCAAGCGCGACCTCGGTGATGGTCGTACCGAATATATGGTTGCTTCTGAAAGCGTGGCGCTGGATACCCTGGGCTTTGAGTTCCTGCGTGACGTTGCGCCGGGCGAAGCGGTCTACATTACCGAGAAAGGCCAGCTGTTTACCCGTCAGTGTGCTGATAACCCGGTCAGCAACCCGTGCCTGTTTGAATACGTTTACTTTGCCCGCCCGGACTCCTTCATCGACAAGATTTCCGTCTACAGCGCGCGCGTGAACATGGGCACCAAGCTGGGCGAGAAGATTGCCCGCGAGTGGGACGATCTCGACATCGATGTCGTCATTCCTATCCCGGAAACCTCTTGCGATATCGCGCTGGAAATCGCCCGCATCCTGGATAAGCCATACCGCCAGGGTTTCGTGAAGAACCGCTACGTTGGCCGTACCTTTATCATGCCTGGACAGCAGCTGCGTCGTAAGTCCGTGCGCCGCAAACTGAACGCCAACCGCGCCGAGTTCCGCGACAAGAACGTTCTGCTGGTGGATGACTCCATCGTTCGCGGTACCACCTCTGAGCAGATCATCGAGATGGCGCGCGAAGCGGGTGCGAAGAAAGTCTACCTGGCCTCTGCGGCACCGGAGATTCGCTTCCCGAACGTGTACGGTATTGATATGCCAACCGCTAACGAGCTGATCGCTCACGGTCGCGAAGTGGATGAAATTCGCCAGATCATCGGTGCCGACGGCCTGATTTTCCAGGATCTGAACGATCTCATCGACGCGGTGCGCGCCGAGAACCCGGATATTCAGCAGTTTGAATGCTCCGTGTTTAACGGTATTTACGTGACCAAAGACGTTGACCAGCAGTACCTCGACTATCTGGATTCGCTGCGCAACGACGATGCGAAAGCCGTCCAGCTGCAGAACGATCTCGAAAGCTTAGAGATGCACAACGAAGGTTGATCTCTCTGCAGGTGAGGGCGCTCGCCCTCACTTGCAACTCCCCGCAAAATCCTGCACAGTCTGCCCTGAAATCAGTAAGGGCGAAAATCATGAAACGACTCATTGTTGGGCTCAGCGGCGCCAGTGGCGCGATTTACGGCGTACGTCTGTTACAGGTTCTGCGTAACGTGGCGGAAGTCGAGACCCATCTGGTGATGAGCCAGGCGGCGCGACAGACCCTCTCTCTGGAAACCGATCTCTCCCTGCGCGATGTTCAGGCCCTGGCGGATGTCGTTCACGACGCCCGTGATATCGCCGCCAGCATCTCCTCAGGCTCGTTTAAAACGGCCGGCATGGTTATCCTGCCCTGTTCAATTAAAACGCTCTCCGGCATTGTGAACAGCTATACCGATACCCTGGTAACCCGCGCGGCGGATGTGGTTCTGAAGGAGCGTCGTCCTCTGGTGCTCTGCGTGCGGGAAACGCCGCTGCACCTGGGCCACCTGCGCTTAATGACCCAGGCCGCCGAGCTCGGCGCGGTCATCATGCCGCCGGTACCGGCGTTCTATCATCGCCCAGTCACGCTGGATGACGTGATTAATCAGACCGTTAACCGCGTGCTGGATCAGTTTGACATCGACCTGCCTGAAGATCTCTTCACCCGCTGGCAGGGGGCCTGATTCTGTGCACAAACAGAGTGCATGAAAAGAGGCGTTGCCCTGTTTCAGGGCAATTATGCAACGGCGATCATATCCTCGACATTTAATTCGTTTTTTCCCTTTTTCTCTTTCCGGTTCGTTCGGCAGACCTGCTATCTTTCACCATTAAGGCAATATCGCAACGTTTTATTAACATATTTAACGTCGAAGTTTTGACCAGACGGCAATGTGGCATAAGACCTGCAAGATGAAGCCTGCAACACAACACACAACACAATACATAATAAAATCACGGTATTTGAGGGTAAATGTATGAAGAAGACGGTTCTGGCTCTGTCTTTGCTCGTGGGGTTAAGTGCGGCAGCAGGTAGCTACGCAGCGCTTCCACAGACGGTTCGTATCGGTACAGACGCAACCTACGCGCCATTCTCTTCCAAGGATGCGAAAGGCGATTTCGTGGGGTTTGATATCGATCTGGGTAATGAAATGTGCAAACGCATTGCGGTGAAATGCACATGGGTGGGCAGCGACTTTGACGCGTTAATCCCGTCGCTGAAAGCCAAGAAAATCGACGCCATTATCTCTTCTCTCTCTATCACCGAAAAACGTCAGCAGGAGATTGCCTTCTCTGACAAGCTCTACGCTGCGGATTCTCGCCTGATTGCCTCTAAAGGTTCCCCGATTAAGCCAACCATCGACTCGCTGAAAGGCAAGCATGTCGGCGTGCTGCAGGGATCGACTCAGGAAGGTTATGCCAATGCGACCTGGCGTGAGAAGGGCGTAGACGTGGTGGCTTACCAGAACCAGGATCTGATTTACTCGGACCTGGCGGCAGGCCGTCTGGATGCGGCATTCCAGGATGAAGTCGCCGCGAGCGAAGGCTTCCTGAAGCAGCCAGCGGGTAAAGACTACGCATTTGCGGGCCCGTCTGTGAAAGACAAAAAGTACTTTGGTGATGGTACCGGTATTGGCCTGCGTAAGGATGATACCGAGCTGAAAGCCGCCTTCGACAAAGCCTTTGCAGAGCTGCGTAAAGACGGTACCTACGACAAACTGGCGAAGAAATACTTCGACTTCAACGTATACGGTGACTAAGACCTGGCGCTAACGCACTGCAAAGGTGCGTTGCGGGAGCGGTTGACCCAATGCAGTGCATTTAATGCACTGTGTTGGGTCGCTGTGTGCATACTTACGCATTTATAATGCAAAAAATCCCGCCTGAAAGGCATTAATCTTTGCCTGACAGAGGGGATTGATGGCACATTAGCACCACCCCGTCGTCGTAAAAATCCCGTATGAAGACAGTTTGTTGAGGATAAATATGAAAAAACTCGTGTTGTCATTATCTCTGGTGCTGGCCTTTTCCAGCGCCACCGCGGCATTCGCAGCCATTCCGCAGAAAATTCGGATTGGTACCGATCCAACCTATGCGCCGTTCGAATCAAAGAATTCAAAGGGTGAACTGGTGGGTTTTGACATCGATCTGGCCAATGAGCTGTGCAAACGCATCAAAGCACAGTGTACCTACGTTGAGAACCCGCTGGATGCACTGATCCCTTCTCTGAAAGCGAAAAAAATCGACGTAATCATGTCCTCGCTTTCTATCACCGAAAAACGCCAGCAGGAGATTGCCTTCACCGACAAACTCTACGCAGCCGATTCTCGACTGGTGGTGGCTAAAGCTTCTGATATTCAGCCAACGCTGGAGTCGCTGAAAGGCAAACGCGTGGGTGTGCTGCAGGGCACCACGCAGGAAACCTACGGTAACGAACACTGGGCACCGAAGGGGATTGAAATTGTCTCTTATCAGGGCCAGGAAAATATCTATGCAGACCTGACGGCAGGCCGTATCGATGCAGCATTCCAGGATGAAGTCGCGGCGAGCGAAGGCTTCCTGAAAACGCCGGTAGGTAAAGTTTACAAGTTTGGCGGTCCGTCCATTAAGGATGTGAAGTTATTTGGTGTGGGCACCGGTATGGGCCTGCGCAAAGAAGACAACGAACTGCGTGAGGCGCTGAATAAAGCGTTTGCTGAAATGCGCGCTGACGGCACTTACGACAAACTGGCGAAAAAGTACTTTGATTTTAATGTTTACGGCGGCTAATCGCCCCGTTAAATAACGTGCGGCCCCTCCCGCTGCGGGAGGGGAAAAGACACGGTTCCACCACTCACGATACGACAGGGCTCGCGGTATGCTGTACGGATTTTCTGGCGTTATTTTACAGGGCGCGCTTGTCACCCTTGAGCTGGCTATCAGCTCCGTGGTGCTGGCGGTGCTGATAGGTCTGGCGGGCGCAGGGGCGAAGCTTTCAGCTAACAAACCGCTGGCGCTGATCTTTGAAGGCTATACCACGCTCATTCGCGGCGTTCCCGATCTGGTGCTGATGCTGCTTATCTTTTACGGTCTGCAGATTGCGCTGAACAGCGTGACGGATGCGATGGGCATGGGACAAATTGATATCGACCCGATGGTGGCCGGTATTATTACCCTCGGCTTTATCTACGGTGCCTACTTCACCGAAACCTTCCGCGGTGCTTACATGGCCGTGCCGAAAGGTCACATTGAGGCGGCAACCGCCTTTGGTTTTACCTCTTCACAAACGTTTCGTCGGATTATGTTCCCGGCCATGATGCGCTATGCGCTGCCCGGCATCGGCAACAACTGGCAGGTTATCCTCAAAGCCACAGCGCTGGTCTCGCTGCTGGGCCTTGAAGATGTGGTGAAAGCCACTCAGCTGGCAGGTAAAAGCACCTGGGAGCCGTTCTACTTTGCGGTAGTCTGTGGCGTTATCTATCTGGTCTTTACGACCGCCTCCAATGGTGTGCTGCTTCTGCTCGAGCGTCGCTACTCCGTGGGTGTGAAGAGGGCTGACCTGTGATTGAGATTATTCAGGAATACTGGAAATCGCTGCTGTGGACAGATGGCTACCGCTTTACCGGCGTGGCAATTACGCTCTGGCTGCTGATCTCCTCCGTGGTAATGGGCGGCATTCTGGCGGTGTTTCTTGCCATTGGCCGCGTGTCGAACAATAAATTTATTCAGTTCCCGATCTGGCTGTTTACCTATGTCTTTCGCGGTACGCCGCTGTACGTGCAGCTGCTGGTGTTCTATTCGGGGATGTACACGCTTGAGATCGTAAAAGGCACTGAGATGCTGAATGCGTTCTTCCGCAGCGGTCTGAACTGTACGGTGCTGGCGTTAACGCTCAATACCTGCGCCTATACCACCGAGATTTTCGCGGGAGCTATTCGCTCTGTGCCTTACGGCGAAATTGAAGCGGCGCGTGCGTACGGCTTTTCCTCAGTGAAGCTTTACCGCTGTATTATTCTGCCGTCGGCGCTGCGTATCGCGTTACCGGCGTACAGCAACGAAGTGATTTTGATGCTGCACTCCACCGCGCTGGCCTTCACCGCGACGGTGCCGGACCTGCTCAAAATTGCGCGCGATATTAACTCCGCGACCTATCAGCCGTTTACCGCGTTTGGCATTGCGGCAGTACTCTATTTAATTATCTCTTATGTTTTGATTAGCCTGTTCCGTAAGGCTGAAAAACGCTGGTTGCAGCATATAAAACCTTCTTCGACGCACTGAGAAAGATGATGGCTGAGAACAAATTAAACGTTATTGATTTGCACAAACGCTACGGCGAGCATGAAGTGCTGAAAGGGGTGTCGCTGCAGGCGAATGCGGGCGACGTGATCAGTATCATCGGCTCATCTGGCTCGGGTAAAAGTACCTTCCTGCGCTGTATTAACTTCCTTGAAAAGCCGAGTGAAGGCTCGATTGTGGTGAGCGGGCAGAATATTACGCTAGTGCGTGACAAAGACGGCCAGCTGAAGGTGGCAGATAAGCATCAGCTGCGTCTGCTGCGTACGCGTCTGACGATGGTGTTCCAGCACTTCAACCTCTGGAGCCATATGACGGTGCTGGAGAACGTAATGGAAGCACCGATTCAGGTGCTGGGCCTGAGCAAGCAGGAAGCGCGCGAGCGTGCGGTGAAATATCTGGCGAAAGTGGGTATCGACGAGCGCCAGCAGATGAAATATCCGGTGCATCTCTCCGGCGGACAGCAGCAGCGTGTCTCCATCGCCCGCGCGTTGGCGATGGAACCGGAGGTGCTGCTGTTCGACGAACCGACTTCCGCGCTGGACCCGGAACTCGTTGGCGAAGTGCTGCGCATCATGCAGAAGCTGGCAGAAGAGGGTAAAACGATGGTAGTGGTGACGCACGAGATGGGCTTCGCCCGTAACGTCTCGAACCACGTTATCTTCCTGCATCAGGGTAAAATTGAAGAGCAGGGGCACCCCGACGAGGTGCTGGCGAACCCGCAAAGCCCACGTTTGCAGCAGTTCCTTAAAGGCTCTCTGAAGTAGGTTTTGCCTTTCTCCCTCTCCCTGTGGGAGAGGGTCGGGGTGAGGGCATCAGACCGCAGTACAGCCCAATCGCCCGGTGGCGCTTCGCTTACCGGGCCTACTAATTCCGTTGCCGGCCGGCATACTCAAGCCGATACACCCAGTCGTCATAGCGCACGCCGTCAATCTCATACGCCTTTTCCAGCACCTGCATGCGCACAAACCCGGCTTTCTCAAGCACCCGCACCGACCCGCCGTTGTCCGCCAGAACGTACGCGTTGATCGCT
Organism: Lelliottia nimipressuralis; assembly: GCF_004402045.1. Classification (GTDB taxonomy): domain Bacteria; phylum Pseudomonadota; class Gammaproteobacteria; order Enterobacterales; family Enterobacteriaceae; genus Enterobacter; species Enterobacter chinensis. The sequence continues at coordinate 196,718 of NZ_SOMG01000011.1, forward strand.
TTCACGCCGGTCTGGTTAAACGCATAATCACACACCGCGCGCAGCGCCTCGCTGGCGATACCTTTTCCCTGCGCGGCAGGCACAACTGTATAGCCGATATCGGCCTCTTCACGATTCTCTGTGCTGATTTGCAGGCCGATATCGCCAAGCGGCGTGTCATCATCCTGAAAGCGGATCACAAACACATGTGCAGCCGTGAGTCGCGCGGCAAACACGCGTCGGGTCTCTTTTTCCGGGGTGATGGCGCCCATATAGCGCATGATATTACGGTCTTCCCGCAGCGAGCGAAAGAAGGCCCAGTCAGTGGGTTCGAAAGGGGTGAGGTGCAGACGGGGTGTGGTGATGGTTGCCATTGTTACGCCATTTGATCAAAACATGGCGTATGACTGTAGCATATTCACCGCACCACATCCCCCAGCGCCTCTTCTAATTCATACCAGCGGAACGCAAAGCCGGCCGCTTCCAGCCGTTTTGGCAGCGCGCGCTGCCCGCCCAGTACCAGCACAGACGCTTCACCCATCATCAGGCGAATCACCGTGGCAGGCACGCGCAAAATCGCCGGGCGATGCAGGGCATGTCCCAGCGCGTGGGCAAACTGTTCGTTACGCACCGGATACGGCGCAACCATGTTAAACGGCCCGCGCAGATCGTTATCCAGCAGCCAGAGAATACCGTTGACCATATCGTCGATATGGATCCAGGCCAGATACTGACGGCCATTGCCGATGGGGCCGCCGAGTCCGAGCCTGAAAGGGGGAAGCATCTTCGCCAGAATGCCGCCTTTCGGCGAGAGGACGACACCGGTCCGCAGCAGGCAGACGCGGGTACGATCGCTCTGCGCCGTGCAGGCGATACGCTCCCACTGGGCGCAAAGTTTATGGGTGAACTCGTTATGGGGCGGCTCTTCCTCGGTCACCACCACCTCACCGAGATCGCCGTAATAGCCCACTGCTGAACCTGAAATCAGCACTGAAGGCGGCGTGTGGCTGTTGCGGATCAGCTCGACCAGCTTTTCGGTGATGTTCCACCGGCTGCTGCATAACAGCTGTTTTTGCTCTTCCGTCCAGCGCTTATCGGCAATGGGTTCACCCGCGAGGTTAATGACGGCGTCGAAGCCGTCCAGATTTTGCTGCTCGGTCAGATTTTTCCAGATATCAATACCCGCCCCCAGCACCTGGCGCGCTTTCTCAGGGCTGCGCGTGACCACGGTAATATCGTGATGCAAGGCCTGCAGACGCGCAATAAGATGACGACCAATGAGGCCAGTACCGCCGGTCAGCAAAATCTTCATACAACCTCCAGGGTTACGCCTGGCGTTTCCAGCTTAACGCCATAGAGACGGAGTCGGCGTAACGCAGGGCGTGAAGTTTATCGATCTCAACTTCAGCATAAGTGACCCAGTGATGTTCGCGTGCGATATCGAGCACATCCTGAGTTAATTTTTCCAGCAGAGAGAAGCGGTTATTTTCTACGTACTGGATGATGTTTTTGGTTATTGTGCGGTAGTTCAGCGCGTCATTGATGTCTTCGCTGGCCCGCGCTTTTTCTGCGGGGTAGTGAATCACCACGTTAATGACAATATCCTGACGGTTGGCGATCTCTTCCTCTTTGATGCCGATAAAGGTACGCAAGCGTAAATTTTTTATACGAATAACAGCGTCTGGCTGTGACATTGCAGGTCTTCTCCGTGTCAGTATTTCCCGCTCATCATACATGAGAGGCTCGCGGGCACCCAGCCTCATACCGCGTTAAATCTGCTGGATTTTTTGCATCGCGCGTTCGGTGGCCGGGCGGGTCCGAATGCGTTCAAACCAGTTGTTCACGGCCGGGTAAGCGGCTAAGTCAATTCGGTGTTTTTCATGCGTATTCACCCACGGCCAGCAGGCGATATCGGCAATGCTGTAATGATCGCCCCCGAGCCACGGTGTTTTCTCCAGCCGACGGTTCAGAACGTCATAGAGCCGTTGAGTCTCTACCTGATAGCGTTCTATCGCATAAGGAATGGGCTGCGGGGCGTAAGCGGTAAAATGGTGATTTTGCCCCAACATCGGCCCAAGTCCGCTTGCCTGCCAGAAGAGCCATTGCAGGGTATGGTGACGCTCGCGCAACTCTCCGCTCAGCAGTTTGCCGGTTTTTTCCGCCAGGTAGAGCAAAATTTCACCGGATTCAAACAGGCTCAGCGGTCTGCCCCCGTCCACCGGCTGGTTATCAATAATTGCCGGGATTTTATTGTTCGGCGAGATAGCCAGAAAGAGAGGACTGAACTGATCGCCTTTGCTGATATCCACGCGAATGATCCTGTAATCCAGTTCGGCTTCCTCAAGAAAGAGGGTGATCTTATGGCCGTTTGGGGTAGGGGCATAATAAAGGTCGATCATTCTCAACTCCTGTCCATGCGAAGAGTGGTGCCATGACAAATGAGTATAGGTGGTTGTTGTAAATCGTGAGTTTTCATCAAGTGACAGCGAGGCAAAGAGATTATATGTTGAGTGAAAACCGATCAGCCGATGAGGATGTTATGAACCAGCCCGTAATCACGTTGTGGTCCGATGCGAATTTCTTTTCTCCCTATGTTATGAGCGTATACGTTGCGCTGGCCGAAAAAGGGCTCACTTTTACGCTGAAGACCGTTGATCTCGACGGCGGTGAACATCTCAAACCGCAGTGGCAGGGTTACGACCTGACCCGACGCGTGCCGGTGCTGGAAATTGATGGCTTTGCCCTGAGCGAATCATCGGCGATTGATGAATATCTGGAAGATCGGTTCGCGCCGCCCGAGTGGGAGCGTATCTATCCTCACGACCTGCAAAAGCGCGCCCGGGCGCGGCAGATCCAGGCGTGGCTGCGTAGCGATCTGGTACCGATTCGCGTGGAACGCTCGACGGATGTTGTGTTTGCCGGGGTGAAAAAGCCAGCGCTCAGCGCAGAAGGCACCGAAAGCGCGCAGAAACTAATTGAAACCGCCACCGCGCTGCTATCCCATGGTAACCCGAACCTGTTCGGCGAGTGGTGCATTGCCGACATCGATCTGGCGTTGATGCTAAACCGTTTGATACTCAACGGTGATGAGGTGCCTCAGTTGCTGGTCGATTATGCAGCGTTTCAGTGGCAGCGAGCCTCCGTGCAGCGCTATGTGGCACTCTCCGCTAAGCGCGCGGGCTGATAAGCCCAGACGCTTCAGGTATGATGAGGGCAGTCTGTTTTCCCGAGGAGTGACTGATGAAACTGATGTTTGCGTCGGATATCCATGGATCGCTGCCCGCTACCGAGCGTGTGCTCTCTCTGTTTACACAAAGCGGCGCGCAGTGGCTGATCATTCTGGGTGATGTGCTCAATCACGGCCCGCGTAATGCGCTGCCGGACGGCTATGCCCCTGCGCAGGTGGCTGAAAAACTGAATGCGCATGCCTCGCGTATCATCGCCGTGCGCGGCAACTGCGACAGCGAAGTGGACCAGATGCTGCTGCATTTTCCCATTACCGCGCCGTGGCAACAGGTGCTGCTGGAAGACAGCCGCCTGTTCCTGACCCATGGGCATCTTTTTAGCCCGGATAATCTCCCGGCGCTCGCGGCTGGCGATGTCCTGGTTTACGGTCATACTCATATTCCGGTTGCTGAAAAACACGGTGATATTTATCACTTTAACCCGGGTTCGGTCAGCATACCGAAAGGCGGATATCCTGCGAGCTATGGCATGCTGGAAGGAAATACCCTGAGCGTTATCGCACTTAATGATCAGCAAGTTATTGCGCAGGTAGCGATTAATCCGTAAGTTACACCTCAACTGCAAACGCGCCGAAAGAGCGCTTAGACGAGAAGGTTTCCCGATGGTGGAGCAGAGTCATTTGGCAAGTACAGAGTGGGTTGACATTGTCAACGAAGAGAATGAAGTGATCGCGCAGGCCAGCCGCGAACAAATGCGTGCGGAGCGTCTGCGTCACCGCGCAACGTATATTGTTGTGCACGACGGTATGGGCAAAATTTTGGTCCAGCGCCGTACGGACACCAAAGATTTTCTCCCTGGTATGCTGGATGCCACTGCAGGCGGCGTTGTCCAGGCGGATGAAGTGCTGCTGGATTCTGCGCGTCGTGAAGCGGAAGAAGAGTTAGGCATTGCCGGTGTGCCGTTTGCCGAGCACGGCCAGTTCTATTTCGAGGACGAACATTGCCGCGTCTGGGGCGGGCTGTTTAGCTGCGTCTCTCACGGGCCTTTCGCCCTGCAGGAAGAAGAAGTCAGCGAAGTGAACTGGATGACGCCGGAAGAGATTACCGCGCGCTGCGACGAGTTCACGCCGGATTCGTTAAAAGCGCTGGCACTGTGGATGACCCGCAACGCCAAAAACGAATCCGCTAAGCCAGAAAGCAAAGCGGAAAAAGAGGAAGAGGCTGAATAAGCCTTAACAGCTTTCCCGCAGGCACAGGCTGGACGCGATGGGTTTATGGTCGCGCCAGTCTCCGTCATTCAGACGTTCCAGTAACGCTTTCCCGGCTTCAATCCCAATCTTACGATGCGGTACCGCCATCGTCGTCAGCGGCGGCTGACAGACGCGGCTGACGTCGCTATCGCCAAAACCCACTACCGCCAGATCGTCCGGCACCTTGATTCGTCTGCGCTGGCACTCGTACAGCGCACCGCAGGCCAGCTCGTCAGAGACGCATACCAGCGCATCCAGCTCGGGCCAGGCCAGCAGAAATTCAGGCAGTTGCGCTGCGCCGGTCGAGAAACTCGGCGACATCGCCGCGTTAATGACCCGATTCGGTGACATATGGTGGCGAAGCATAGCTTTGTACCAGCCCTGCAGATGCTGCTGGAAAATCCACTGCTCCTGGTTGGCGCACAGCAGGCCAATATTTTGGTAGCCGCGCTTAATCACCATTTCCGTAAGCTCATACATGGCCGCCACGTTATCAATCCCGATATTCATATCAATCGGGTCGGCACGCATGGCACCCATTTCCATTACCGGAATGGAGGCATTTTTTAGCCAGTGACGAACGGTGTCGGTATGTTCAACGCTGAGCAGGATAGCGGCAGCAATATTCGACGCCAGCAGCGTCTCCAGCAACTTTTCTTCCTGCTCAAGGCGGTGCTGGGATTCAGCCAGCATGATCTGATACCCGGCAGGCTGCAGCACCTGCTGCAGCCCGGCAAACATCTCCGAGCAGCCAGCTTCGGAGAGATTAGGCACCACCATGGCGATTGTCCATGACGACGCCGAGGCCAGGGCGCTGGCGGCAAGATTAGGCATATAGCCCAGCTCCTGCACCGCAGCTTCAATTTTTTCTCGTAGTTTATCGGAAACCTGTTCAGGCGTGCGGAGTGCACGGGACACGGTCATCGTGCCTACACCGGCAAGCTGTGCGACATCGGCGAGTGTCACTTTACCAGTACTACGCCGTTTTCGGGTTAAAGACATACACCTTCCTGCTGACCAGACGCGTTCTTCTTTTCCTTCGCTTCACGTGACAGGCAGTATACGCCTTAAATCCCTTTTTTTGCTGTGATTTAGCGCCGTGATTGCAATTTGATAGCGCTATCACATTTCTGCATGTTAACGATTGGTAGCGCTATCTTTGTGATCGCGATCGCAGTCATTCAGCGATGTGTTGAATAAAGTTTGCTCATCTTTAGCGTGTAGCGGGAGTGAAAAGTGCTCAAAAAATGGATATATGATACAACCATCATGCTGCAGGATAGCGTGGAAAACTGGCCGCAGGCGCTGGAGCTGTGCGCGAAGCCGCTACTGGATTTGCAGGTGATTGAGCCTGAATACGTCACGGCCATCATTCAGCAGCACCACACGTTAGGACCCTATTATGTGCTGGCACCAGGGCTAGCCATGCCGCATGCGCGGCCGGAGGAAGGAGCCAAAGGACTGGGGTTGTCATTATTAAAACTAAAACAGGGCGTCTCGTTTGGTGCCGGTGAGTTTGACCCTGTCGACGTCATTATTATGCTCGCGGCACCCGACAAAAATAGTCATATCGAGATGATCTCATCGCTGGCTGAATTATTTTCCAGCGATGCAGATATGGCCGAACTGCATCAGGCGAATACCCTGGAGGAGATAAAAACGATTATTGACCGCTTCTGATTTAACTCTTTAATCCGATTATTCACAACATTACGCGCCAGCGTGATGGGGCGTACTCTACTCAAAATAAGGGGACAATAATGAAAATCATGGCTATTTGCGGTTCCGGCCTGGGCAGTAGTTTTATGGTCGAAATGAATATTAAAAAGGTGCTTAAAAAGCTGGAGATTGAGGCTGACGTTGAACACTCCGATCTCTCCTCGGCCACGCCGGGCGCGGCCGATCTTTTCGTGATGGCAAAAGACATTGCGGCCAGCGCCAGTGTGCCGGAATCCCAGCTGGTGGTGATCAACAACATCATCGATATCAACGAACTTGAAGCGCAGTTGCGCGCCTGGTTCGAAAGACAATAACCCTGATAAGGCGAGGTGGATATGTTTATCCTTGAAACGCTGAATTTCGTTGTTGATATTTTAAAAGTCCCTTCGGTGCTGGTGGGGTTAATTGCGTTAATCGGTCTGGTTGCGCAGAAAAAAGCGTTTTCCGACGTGGTGAAAGGGACCATTAAAACCATACTGGGCTTTATTGTTCTGGGCGGCGGCGCCACGGTTCTGGTCGGGTCATTAAATCCTTTAGGCGGTATGTTTGAACACGCCTTTAATATCCAGGGCATTATTCCAAATAACGAGGCGATTGTTTCCATTGCACTGGAAAAATACGGCGCCTCAACCGCACTGATTATGGCTTTCGGAATGGTGGCGAATATTATCGTCGCGCGCTTTACCCGCCTGAAGTATATCTTCCTGACCGGGCATCACACCTTCTACATGGCGTGCATGATTGGCGTGATCCTGACGGTAGCGGGCTTTGAGGGCGTAGGGTTGGTCTTTACCGGATCGCTGATCCTGGGTCTTATCATGGCTTTCTTCCCGGCGATTGCGCAGCGCTACATGAAGCGCATTACCGGCAACGATGAGATCGCCTTCGGCCACTTCGGCACGCTGGGCTACGTGCTCTCCGGCTGGATTGGCAGCAAGGTCGGCAAAGGCTCACGCTCAACCGAAGAGATGAACCTGCCGAAGAACCTGAGCTTCCTGCGCGACAGCTCGATCTCTATCTCGCTGACCATGATGATTATCTACCTGATCATGGCGGTGAGCGCCGGACGTGAGTACGTTGAGGCGACCTTCAGCGGAGGTCAGAACTACCTTGTCTACGCCATCATCATGGCAATTACCTTCGCGGCGGGCGTGTTCATCATCCTTCAGGGCGTGCGCCTGATTCTGGCGGAAATCGTCCCGGCCTTTACAGGCTTTTCGGAAAAACTGGTGCCCAATGCGCGTCCAGCCCTGGACTGTCCGGTGGTCTATCCGTATGCGCCAAACGCGGTGCTGATTGGCTTCCTGTTCAGCTTCCTCGGGGGAATTGTAGGGTTGTTCATCTGCGGTCAGTTCAGCTGGGTGCTGATCCTGCCGGGCGTGGTGCCGCATTTCTTCACCGGCGCAACGGCGGGCGTGTTTGGTAACGCCACCGGCGGACGACGCGGGGCAATGATTGGCGCCTTTGCTAACGGCCTGCTGATCACCTTCCTGCCGGTTCTGCTGCTGCCGGTACTGGGCGCAATTGGCTTTGCCAACACCACCTTCTCGGACGCTGATTTCGGTGCCGTTGGGATTGTGCTCGGCAACCTGGCGCGCTTCCTGTCGCCGCTTGCCATTACCGGGCTGGTTGTGGCGTTGTTCGCGCTGCTGGTGGCGTACAACGTCTTCGCGAAAAACAAACCTGCTGGCGGTAACGCGCAGGAAAACACCGGAGCCAAATCATGAATGAGAAAGAGATAACCGAACTCGCGCGTCAAATTCGTCTTGAGACCCTGAAATCGCTGACGCAGCTGGGGTTTGGCCACTACGGCGGCAGTATGTCGGTGGTTGAAACGCTGGCCGTGCTTTACGGCGCGGTGATGAAAATCGACCCAGCGGACCCGGACTGGCCAGAGCGAGACTATTTTGTCCTGTCGAAAGGTCATGCGGGCCCGGCGCTCTACAGCACGCTGGCGATCAAGGGCTACTTCCCGGTGGAAGAGTTGAGCACCCTGAACCAGAACGGTACGCGCCTGCCAAGCCACCCGGACCGCCTGAAAACGCGCGGCGTGGATGCCACCACCGGTTCGCTGGGGCAGGGGATTTCCATCGCAGGCGGAATGGCGTTGCCACACAGGCTGGCAGGAAGGCCAAACCGGGTATTTTGCATCGTTGGCGATGGCGAGCTGAACGAGGGCCAGTGCTGGGAAGCCTTCCAGTTTATTGCCCACCATCGCCTGAACAACCTGACGGTGTTCGTCGACTGGAACAAACAGCAGCTCGACGGCGAACTGGATGAGATCATCAGCGCATTCGACCTGGAGGGGAAATTCCGCGCCTTTGGCTTTGAGGTGGCGACGGTGAAGGGCGACGACATTCCGGGTCTGCTGGCAGTGACGTCGCGGGTCCCGGCTGCCGATGCGCGTCCGTTAGTCGTCATCCTCGACAGCATCAAAGGGCAGGGGGTGCCGTACCTGGAGCAGCTCAGCAACTCGCACCACCTGCGATTGACCGCGGAGAGCAAAGCGGCCCTCAACGAGACGATTCGCCAACTGGAGGCTTCACATGATTAAGGTTGCACCGCCACGACAGAAAGACGCCGTTGAGATGCGTAAAGTCTACGCGGGTTTTGTGGCAAAACAGATTGAGGCAGGAAGTGAGATTATCGCGCTTGAAGCCGATCTGATGAGCTCAATGGCAATGGACGGCGTCGCGCGCGATTATCCGCAGCACGTGATTAACTGCGGCATTATGGAGGCCAACGTCATCGGCACGGCGGCGGGGCTGTCGCTTACCGGACGCAAGCCGTTCGTGCACACCTTCACCGCGTTTGCCAGCCGCCGCTGCTTTGACCAGCTGTTTATGTCCCTGGACTACCAGCGCAACAACGTAAAGGTGATTGCCTCGGATGCAGGCGTGACGGCCTGTCATAACGGTGGAACCCATATGTCGTTTGAGGATATGGGCATCGTGCGTGGTCTGGCACACTCGGTGGTGTTGGAGGTGACCGACGCTGTGATGTTTGAGGACGTGCTGCGTCAGCTTATCGACCTGGAAGGCTTCTACTGGGTGCGCACCATCCGCAAGCAGGCGCCGAGCGTGTATGCGCCGGGCTCAACCTTCACCATCGGCAAAGGCAACGTGCTGCGCGAGGGGAGTGATATTACGCTTATTGCCAACGGCATTATGGTGGCGGAAGCGCTGGAGGCGGCGCATCAGCTGGAGCAGGAGGGGGTCAGCGCGGCGGTTATCGACATGTTTACCCTGAAGCCCATCGACCGGATGCTGGTGAAGAACTACGCCGAGAAAACCGGACGGATTGTGACCTGTGAAAACCACAGCATTCACAACGGGCTGGGGTCGGCGGTGGCGGAAGTGCTGGTGGAAACCTGCCCGGTACCGATGCGTCGGGTGGGGGTAAAAGAGCGTTACGGCCAGGTGGGGACGCAGGAGTTCCTGCAGAAGGAGTATGGCCTGACGGCACATGACATTGTGTCGGCGGCGAGAGAGTTGTTGTAATAAAAAAGGCGACTCTGTAGTCGCCTTTCTTGCCGGATGGCGCTTCGCTTATCCGGCCTACAAAACCGTAGGCCCGGTAAGCGCTAGCGCCACCGGGCTTTTTATCTTACTGCTGCTGCTGCGAAGACTGGATCGCGGTCAGCGCGATGGTGTAGACGATATCGTCAACCAGCGCACCACGGGACAGGTCGTTCACAGGTTTGCGCATACCCTGCAGCATTGGCCCGATGGAGATCAGGTCTGCAGAACGCTGTACCGCTTTGTAGGTGGTGTTACCGGTGTTCAGATCCGGGAAGATGAACACGGTAGCGCGACCTGCAACCGGAGAGTTCGGCGCTTTGGATTTCGCAACGTCAGCCATAACGGCGGCATCGTACTGCAGCGGGCCGTCGATCATCAGGTCAGGACGTTTTTCCTGTGCCAGACGGGTCGCTTCACGCACTTTCTCTACGTCGCTACCTGCACCAGAGGTACCGGTGGAGTAGGAGAGCATCGCCACGCGAGGTTCGATACCGAAGGCAATCGCGGAGTCCGCAGACTGGATAGCGATTTCAGCCAGCTGCTCTGCAGTTGGATCCGGGTTAATCGCACAGTCGCCGTAAACGTAAACCTGTTCAGGCAGCAGCATGAAGAAGACGGAAGAGACCAGAGAACTGCCCGGTGCCGTTTTGATCAGCTGCAGCGGTGGACGAATGGTGTTCGCAGTGGTGTGAACTGCACCGGAAACCAGACCGTCAACTTCGTCCTGTTCCAGCATCAGCGTACCCAGCACCACGTTGTCTTCCAGCTGCTCGCGCGCAACGGCTTCGGTCATGCCCTTGCTCTTACGCAGCTCAACCAGACGGGCAACGTAGCTTTCGCGGACCACTTCAGGGTCAACGATTTCGATGCCAGTGCCCAGCTCAACGCCCTGAGACGCCGCAACGCGGTTGATCTCATCCGGGTTACCCAGCAGCACACAGGTCGCGATACCGCGCTCTGCACAGATAGCCGCTGCTTTAACGGTACGTGGTTCGTCGCCTTCTGGCAGAACAACGCGCTTGCCTGCTTTACGCGCCAGCTCGGTCAGCTGGTAACGGAATGCAGGAGGAGACAGACGGCGGCTGCGCTCGGAGGTCGCAGTCAGGGATTCGATCCAGTCTGCGTTGATGTAACCCGCAACGTATTCCTGAACTTTCTCAATACGCTCGTGGTCGTCAACAGGCACTTCCAGGTTGAAGCTCTGCAGGCTCAGAGAGGTCTGCCAGGTATTGGTGTTCACCATGAAGACCGGCAGGCCAGTCGCAAATGCGCGCTCGCACAGTTTGCCGACGCGTGGGTCCATTTCGTAAGCACCGGTCAGCAGGATGGCACCGATTTCCACGCCGTTCATCGCGGCCAGACACGCAGCAACCAGCACGTCAGGACGGTCTGCGGAGGTCACCAACAGGGAACCTGCGCGGAAGTGTTCCAGCATGTGCGGAATGCTACGCGCACAGAAGGTCACGGACTTCACGCGGCGGGTGTTGATGTCGCCTTCGTTAACCACGGTCGCGTTCAGGTGGCGCGCCATATCGATTGCACGGGTGGCGATCAGATCGAAGCTCCATGGCACCGCGCCCAGTACTGGCAGCGGGCTGGATTCCTGCAGTTTAGCCGGGTCAATTTTGACAACTTTCGCTTTGGAAGAGTCGTCGAAGATTTCGGACAGGTCAGGGCGAGTGCGGCCCTGCTCATCAACTGGCGCGTTCAGCTTGTTCACGATCACGCCGGTGATGTTGGTATTTTTCGCGCCGCCGAAGCTGCTGCGCGTCAGTTCGATACGCTCGTTCAGCTGCTCTGGGGTATCGGTGCCCTGAGACATCACGAAAACGATCTCTGCGTTCAGGGTTTTCGCAATTTCGAAGTTCAGAGACTGGGCAAACTGGTGTTTGCGTGTCGGGACCAGGCCTTCAACCAGCACCACTTCAGCGTCTTGCGCGTTAGCATGGTAGTTGGCGATGATCTCTTCCATCAGCACGTCTTTCTGGTTGCTGGACAGCAGAGATTCAACGTGGCTCATCTTCAGCGGTTCAGCCGCTGGCAGATTGGAGTTCTTACGAACGATGGAGGTGGTCTGGTCTGGCGCATCGCCACCGGCACGTGGTTGGGCGATTGGCTTAAAGACGCTCAGACGAACGCCTTTGCGTTCCATAGCACGGATAACGCCAAGGCTGACGCTGGTCAGGCCGACGCTGGTTCCGGTAGGGATCAGCATAATAGTACGGGACACGGTTTATCCTCTTTCGTTACCGCCCAAATGTGGCGGGTTACAAAACAGCACCGCCAGCATTGCTGGCGGTGTGGAATCAGGCAGTCAGGCGGTGCGCGTCTTGCGCGATGACCAGTTCTTCGTTAGTTGGGATAACGAGAGCAGGGCGGGTGCCTTCTTTGTTGATGAAGCCAGACTTGCCGAAGCGGGCAGCCAGGTTACGTTCGTGATCAACGTCGAAGCCCAGAACGCCCAGTTTACCCAGGGACAGTTCACGAACCATTGCCGCGTTCTCACCGATACCGCCGGTGAAGATAACCGCGTCCAGACGACCGTCCATCAGCGCAGTGTAAGAGCCGATGTACTTCGCCAGACGGTGGCAGTAAACGTCCATTGCACGTTTAGCGTCTTCTTTGTCTGCGTAGTTGTCTTCAACGTAACGGCAGTCGCTGGTGACTTCGGTCAGACCCAGCAGGCCAGACTCTTTGGTCAGCATTTTGTTGATCTGGTCAACGCTCATGCCCAGGGTGTCGTGCAGGTGGAAGATGATCGCCGGGTCGATGTCACCGGAACGAGTACCCATCACCAGACCTTCCAGCGGGGTCAGACCCATGGAGGTATCAACACATTTACCGTTGCGGATAGCAGAAACAGAACCACCGTTGCCCAGGTGGCAGGTGATGATGTTCAGTTCTTCAACCGGCTTGTTCAGAACTTTTGCGGCTTCCTGCGTCACATAGAAGTGGCTGGTGCCGTGCGCGCCGTAACGACGTACGCCGTGTTCTTTGTACAGGCTGTATGGCAGGGCATAGAGGTAAGATTCTTCCGGCATGGTCTGATGGAACGCGGTGTCGAATACGGCCACGTTTTTGTTTTTCAGATTCGGGAAGGATTTCAGCGCTTCAGCGATACCGATCAGGTGCGCCGGGTTGTGCAGCGGTGCGAAGGACGCAGAGTCCTTGATGCCCTGGATTACAGATTCGTCGATCACAACGGAGCTGGTGTATTTTTCGCCGCCGTGGACGATACGGTGACCAATCGCAGTCAGCTGAGCAGACAGTTCTGGTTTTTGTGCCAGAATAGTGTTAACGATAAAGTTCAGCGCTTCACTGTGAGCGGCGCCTGCACCTAAAGCCGCTTCTTGTTTGCTGCCGTCCATCTTCCACTTGATACGTGCTTCAGGCAGATGGAAACATTCGGCCAAACCAGAGAGGTATTCGTCACCGTTGAGCGCATCGATGATGGCGAATTTCAGTGAGGAGCTACCGCAGTTCAGAACCAGTACTAACTTACTCGACATGGAAGTACCTATTATTGATACGTGGCTAAAAAAACGTCAGTGAGTCTAACAGCGTAACGCATGATGACTCAGACATTTATGATTAACATCATGCCAAACGAACATTGTGGCATGATGGAAGAAATAACTATGATTTTATGCCATTTTGCACAATTTTCAGCCAATGGCATAATATGCAATAATTTGACGAGTTAATGATTCTCGTCTAAGGCCCTATCAGGCTGGCACAGGATACCCGATACGGGGTAGAGATGACAAAATATTTTGAACGTTGTCATAGCTTGTTGTGGTTTTGCACGAAAATTTTAATTTTTATATGTGAAGTTGAGGTACAGCCATGTCGACACCAGAGAACCCGTCCGTAAATTTCTTCAGTCTGTTTCGTCGGGGACAGCATTACGCAAAGACGTGGCCGATGGAAAAGCGCCTTGCGCCCATGTTCATTGAGAATCGCACCATCCGCGCCACGCGCTATGCGATTCGCTTTATGCCGCCAGTTGCTGTCTTTACTTTGTGCTGGCAGATAGCGCTGGGTGGGCAGCTTGGACCTGCCGTCGCAACGGCACTCTTCGCGTTAAGCCTGCCGATGCAGGGGCTGTGGTGGTTAGGTAAACGCTCTGTCACGCCACTTCCACCTTCTATTTTACACTGGTTTTATGAAGTTCGCGGAAAACTGGAGGAGGCCGGGCAGGCGCTCGCCCCGGTCGAAGGTAAGCCGGATTACCAGGCGCTGGCGGACACGTTAAAGCGCGCTTTTAAGCAACTGGATAAAACATTCCTCGATGACTTGTGATTGATCATCGAAACGACGACGAAAAGAAGGCACAGTAACAATCAGTTACCGTGTCTTTTTTTTAAGTGCAATGCGCTACAGGAGTCGAAAGATGGAAATGACCCATGCTCAACGTCTGATTTTGTCTAACCAGTACAAGATGATGACTATGCTTGATCCCGATAACGCTGCGCGCTACAGCCGCCTGCAGACCATCGTCGAACGCGGCTTTGGTTTGCAAATGCGCGAACTGGACCGCGAGTTTGGCGAACTGAAAGAAGAAACCTGCCGCATCGTGATCGACATCATGGAGATGTATCACGCGCTGCACGTGTCCTGGACGAATCTCAAAGATCAGCAGTCCATTGACGAGCGCCGCGTGACCTTCTTAGGCTTTGATGCGGCAACGGAAGCGCGTTATCTGAGCTATGTTCGCTTTATGGTGAATACTGAAGGGCGTTATACCCACTTTGACGCGGGCACCCACGGTTTCAACGCGCAGACCCCAATGTGGGATAAATATCAGCGTATGCTGAGCGCGTGGCACGCCTGCCCGCGTCAGTACCATTTAAGCAGCAACGAAATTCAACAAATCATTAATGCCTGACGGAGGTGCGTGTGCAGTGTAGAGGTTTTCTGTTTGATCTGGACGGTACGCTGGTGGATTCGCTGCCGGTTGTGGAGCGTTCATGGTGTCATTGGGCTGACAGACATGGCATCGACCATCAGGAGGTGCTGAATTTTATCCATGGCAAACAGGCCATTACCTCGCTACGGCACTTTCTGGCCGGACGCTCTGAGGGCGAAATTCAGGCGGAGTTCAAATACCTGGAACACATTGAAGCCACTGACACGGACGGCATCACCGCATTGCCAGGGGCGCGCGAACTGCTTGAGCATCTGAACGAAGCGCAGATCCCGTGGGCTATTGTCACCTCAGGTTCTATTCCCGTCGCCCACGCCCGTCATAAGGCGGCTGGTTTACCGAAGCCGGAAGTGTTTATCACTGCGGAGCGCGTCAAGCGTGGTAAACCCGAACCCGATGCATTTTTACTGGGTGCTGAACTGCTGGGCCTCGCCCCTGCAGAGTGTGTGGTAGTAGAAGATGCGGCTGCTGGCGTACTGGCCGGGCTGAACGCCGGAAGCCACGTTATCGCCGTGAACGTTCCGGCTGGGTCACCCCGCCTGGAGGAGGCCGACTTTGTGCTGAATTCTCTGACGGCACTGGCTGTTTCAAAAGCCTCTGACGGAGTTGTAACCGTCTCGCTAAAAATGTAATCCCATGATATTGCCCCACATTGCTGGGGCTTTTTTATGGCAAAATTTCTCATCTCCCACTGACAAGGACATGTTGTGAACGGTGAACTGATTTGGGTCCTGAGCCTGCTTTTAATCGCCATCATTCTTTTTGCCACGGGCAAGGTACGCATGGACGCCGTCGCCTTGTTCGTCATTGTCGCGTTTGTGCTGAGCGGAACGCTCACGCTGCCGGAAGCCTTTTCCGGGTTTAGCGATCCCAACGTTATCCTGATTGCCGCCTTGTTTATTATCGGCGATGGCCTCGTGCGCACCGGTGTGGCGACCATTATGGGGGCGTGGCTGGTGAAGGTGGCTGGCAACAGCGAAACCAAAATGTTGATCTATTTGATGTTGACGGTCGCCGGGCTGGGGGCGTTTATGAGCTCAACGGGCGTGGTCGCCATCTTTATCCCGGTGGTGCTGAGCGTTTCCATGCGGATGCAGAGCTCGCCGTCGCGTCTGATGATGCCCCTGAGTTTTGCCGGTTTGATCAGCGGCATGATGACGCTGGTGGCAACGCCGCCGAACCTGGTCGTCAACAGCGAGCTTCTCCGGGAAGGCTTCCAGGGCTTCAGTTTTTTCAGCGTCACCCCGCTTGGGCTGGTTATTCTGGTGTTGGGCGTGTTCTACATGCTGCTGACCCGTTTTGCCCTCAAAGGCGAAAAACAGGACAAAAGCAAAGAAGGCTGGAAACGACGCACTTTCCGCGATCTGATTAAAGAGTACCGCCTCACCGGGCGGGCGCGCCGTCTGGCCATTCGCCCCGGCTCGCCGATGGTGGGGCAGCGCCTTGACGACCTGAAACTGCGTGAGCGCTATGGCGCGAATGTGATCGGTGTCGAGCGCTGGCGTCGTTTTCGCCGGGTCATCGTCAACGTCAACGGGGTGTCGGAATTCCGTGCGCGAGATGTCCTGCTGATTGATATGTCCACCGCGGAGGTGGATCTACGTGAGTTTTGCAGTGAACAGCTGCTGGAACCGATGGTACTGCGCGGGGAGTATTTCTCAGACCAGGCGCTGGATGTCGGTATGGCCGAAGTGTCGCTGATCCCGGAATCGGAATTGTTGGGTAAAACAGTGCGGGAAATGGGGTTCCGGACGCGTTATGGCCTGAATGTCGTGGGGCTGAAGCGCGATGGCGTGGCCATGGAAGGGGCGGTGGTGGACGAGCCGATCCTGCTGGGTGATATCTTCCTCGTCGTTGGCAACTGGAAGCTGATAAGCCAGCTCGGGCAAAAGGGCCGCGATTTTGTGGTGCTCAATATGCCTGTTGAAGAGAGCGACGCCTCTCCGGCGCACAGCCAGGCTCCCCATGCGATTTTTTGCCTGGTATTGATGGTGGCGCTGATGCTGACCGACGAGATCCCCAATCCGGTCGCGGCCATTATTGCCTGCCTGTTGATGGGGAAATTTCGCTGCATTGACGCCGAAAGCGCTTATAAAGCCATTCACTGGCCGAGCATTATTCTCATCGTCGGGATGATGCCCTTCGCCCTGGCGCTGCAAAAAACCGGCGGGGTGGATCTGATCGTTAAAGGCTTAATGGACGTTGGCGGCGGGTTTGGGCCGTACATGATGATGGTCTGTCTGTTTATCATGTGCGCCACCATCGGTCTGTTTATCTCCAACACCGCGACGGCGGTACTGATGGCACCAATTGCGCTGGCGATGGCGAAATCCATGGGCGTGTCGCCGTATCCCTTTGCGATGATGGTGGCGATGGCGGCATCAGCGGCGTTTATGACGCCGGTCTCTTCACCGGTCAATACCCTGGTGCTGGGACCCGGGAACTACCGGTTCAGCGATTTTGTGAAGCTGGGCGTGCCGTTCACCGTGCTGGTGATGCTGGTATGCGTAGTGTTGATACCGGTGTTGTTCCCGTTCTGAAAATTTTGCCGGGTGGCGGCTGCGCCTTACCCGGCCTACAACCCCGTAGTCCCTGCAAGCGTAGCGCCGCTGGGCGATAGTCAGAGGGGAGAGTCCTGGCTAATCTCATCCAGCGATAAATGGAAGCTCGGCACAAACACCTGCATAAAGTAATCCATCTCTTCGCTGCGGCGAGATTCCAGCGTTTTTTCCAGACGCGTTTTTGCCAGTAAAAACTCGTTATTCCCCGCAGACAGCTCTTCCAGACACTTCAGGTAGGCACACAGCGCGTCGGCCTGTTTTACCAGCAACCTTTCGTCTTCCGTGTATTGATGCTCATCGATCAGCGGCTCAAAGATATCGCGCAACTCGTCCGGTACCATGTCAATCAGCTTCTGCTGGGCAATCTTCTCAATGGCCTTATATTCCTGCGCAATCTGCGAGTTGAAATATTTCACCGGCGTAGGCAGATCGCCGGTCAGCACTTCTGACGCATCGTGGTACATCGCCAGCAGAGCAATGCGTTCTGCATTGACCTGTCCGTTGAATTTTCGGTTTTTAATGGCGGCCAGCGCGTGAGCGACCATCGCAACCTGCAGGCTATGCTCTGAAACATTCTCAGTGCGGACATTACGCATCAGCGGCCAGCGGTTGATGAGTTTCAGACGGGAGAGATGGGCAAAGAAATGACTCTGACTCATAGGTTACCTTTTGTCTTTACTGCGACAGGACTTCATTGTGCGGGGAGGGGAGGGAAGATGCAAATCTGCGGCTGTTGTAGGCCGGGTAAGCGCAGCGCCACCCGGCAGAAAGGCAACGTTATTGATGATAACCGGACAGGAATCGCCCGAAGCGGCTGATGGCCATTTCGAGGTCATCTTCGCGCGGCAGCGTCACGATACGTACGTGATCCGGCCATGGCCAGTTAAACGCCGTGCCCTGAACCAGCAGCACTTTTTCCTGCAACAGGAAATCGAGCACCATTTTCTGATCGTCGTGAATATTGAAGCGCTTCGCGTCGATTTTCGGGAACATATACAGCGCCCCATTCGGCTTCACGCAGGAGACGCCCGGGATATCGTTGATCAGCTCCCACGCGCGGTTACGCTGCTCGTACAGGCGACCACCGGGAACGATGAACTCGCTAATGCTCTGATAACCGCCGAGCGCTGTCTGGATCGCGTGCTGCGCCGGAACGTTGGCACACAAACGCATGGAGGCCAGCATCTCCAGCCCTTCAATATAGCCTTTGGCGTGTTTTTTCGGACCGTTTAATACCATCCAGCCCTGACGGAAACCGGCCACACGGTAGGTTTTAGACAGGCCGTTAAAGGTGACGGTCAGCAGATCCGGGGCCAGCGCGGCGATGGAGTGGTGCTGTGCCGCGTCGTACAGGATCTTGTCGTAAATCTCGTCAGCGAAAATGATCAGGTTATGCTGGCGGGCGAGCTCGACGATCTCCATCAGCAGCTCTTTCGAATAGACCGCGCCTGTCGGGTTGTTCGGGTTAATGATTACGATGCCGCGCGTGCGGGGCGTAATTTTTGCGCGAATGTCATCGAGATCCGGGAACCAGTCAGAGGACTCATCGCACAGATAGTGCACGGCTTTACCGCTGGACAGTGACACGGCCGCCGTCCACAACGGATAGTCCGGCGCGGGAACCAGCATTTCGTCCCCGCTGTTCAGCAGCGCCTGCATCGCCTGCACAATCAGTTCGGAGACACCGTTGCCGATATAAATATCTTCAACGGTAACATCACGCATACCGCGAGCCTGGTAATGCTGCATGATGGCTTTACGTGCGGAGTAAAGTCCTTTTGAATCGCAATAGCCTTGTGCGGTAGGAAGGTTGCGGATCACATCAACCAGAATTTCATCCGGCGCTTCAAAACCAAATGGCGCAGGGTTACCAATGTTGAGTTTCAGAACCTTATTGCCTTCTTCTTCAAGGCGTTTAGCCTCTTTCAGAACCGGGCCGCGGATGTCATAACAGACATTATCTAGCTTGCTGGATTTTTCGATAGGGGACATGAACCTTTAACCTTTTCGCTATTATTGCCACTCCCTGCCGTGGAAGTCAGCACGGAATAATGTACTCCCCCCTCGCTTCGTTTTGAAGGGTGTGCAGTAGAAGATTTTGTGGCGGTAGCGGAATTTTGATAAATCTTTTTCGCTGCGGGTAAACTTTTTACTGCCTTAAAGTTGTGCGCATAGAACAGAGTTAGGTGAGTTATGCTGTTCATTTGCAGAAATGATGTATATTGTGCTGGGAAAAATAAGTGGTGAGTAGAACAGAGGTGGCAATCACCCTGAGTGACTTTTCGTAAAACCTGAATGCTTGATACATCTTTCTGTAATAGCATGATGTGGTTAAAAGTTACTCATGTGAAATTAATGTTAAGGGCCATTAATGAATGGACTTAATCTAAATTAAAATTTATTTATTATTAACCTATAAAATGCAACTTTAGTTAATTTTAATAAAATTAGTTTATAAGCTTAACATTCTTCTTTAATCCTCAATATTGCAATAAGACTTATAAATAAAGTGGATTTGGGTTAAGATGTCTTTCAGGAAAGCAGATGACAGATGCATGTTTTTTGTATATCTGGGACTGATTTTCCGAATTAATTGATTGTTATTGTTGGAGTTATCTCTGGCTGGAATGTGTCGAACATCTCCTGCTACGTTGACAGCGCTGCGATAAAGATGGCAGAAAAGGTGTTACACCTTTAATGTAATTTACATAAACCTGCGAACATCTAAATATCCTGAACGTTTAAGAGAATAAAAATAACGTCATGAAACGTGCTTTCTGACTGTTGATATAAAGCAGCACAATAACTATCTGTCAGGCAGTCTGCCGGGCCGGGATGCGAGGGAGAACCTTCAGAGGGAATTGCTTAACTGTTACACACACAGCTTCAACCCGGGCAGCTCCGCACGAGCAACCTGAAAGTGAATAGATATGATAAATGCAAATCGTCCGATAATGAATCTCGACCTCGATCTGCTGAGAACGTTTGTTGCGGTCGCCGATCTCAACACTTTTGCAGCTGCTGCTGCCGCCGTTTGCCGAACCCAGTCCGCCGTTAGCCAGCAAATGCAGCGGCTGGAGCAACTGGTTGGTAAAGAGCTTTTTGCCCGTCACGGGCGTAATAAGCTTTTAACGGAACACGGTATTCAGCTTCTGGGTTATGCCAGGAAAATTCTTCGCTTTAATGATGAAGCATGTATGTCATTAATGTTTAGCAACCTTCAAGGGGTGTTAACGTTAGGTGCATCTGATGAGTCAGCGGATACTATATTGCCGTTTCTTCTCAATCGTATTAGTTCGGTTTATCCGAAGCTTGCGCTGGATGTGAGTGTAAAGCGTAATGCCTTTATGGTTGAGATGTTAAATGAGAATAAAGTCGACCTGGTGGTCACCACGCATCGTCCCGGGCAGTTTGATTGCCTGACGCTGCGTACATCGCCTACGCACTGGTATTGCGCAGCCGAATATGTGCTGCAAAAAGGGGAGCCTGTTCCTCTGGTGTTACTGGATGACCCGAGCCCTTTCCGCGATATGGTGCTGACGGCGCTCAATGAGGCCAATATTCCGTGGCGTCTGGCGTATGTGGCTTCCACATTGCCAGCGGTTCGTGCCGCGGTGAAAGCCGGGCTTGGCGTAACGGCCCGTCCGGTAGAAATGATGAGCCCGGATCTGCGCGTCCTGGGTAAATCTGATGGTCTTCCTGCGTTGCCTGATACGCAATATCTGCTCTGCCATAACTCGACCAGTCATAACGAGTTGGCAAAAGTCGTATTCGAGGCGATGGAAAACTACCATAACCCATGGCAGTTCGAGCGCGTTACCTCCGAAGGGGGGGATGATTCCCTGATCGTTGAAGGTGACTTTGAGTGATCAATAGCTCAAAATTGTAGTAACAAAATGTAAGTGTAAAAAAAAGCCACTCGTGTGATTTTCGCATGCAGTGGCTTTTTTTTAGCAATAATACCCGTTTATGTCGAGTGGGTTTTCTGGTTTACATCTTTTAATCAACAAGTTAAGTCATTTTGCTTAAAACTTGTCCATTTTCCGTTCTCACATCATCCGTATCCACTCTTTGTTAAAAAAACAGGAAAGATGTTGCCGTATTCCAGGTTGAATTAACAAAAGCGTGTCTCAGATCAAGAAAATACTCCTATTTGGGGGGAGGAATCGTTGGCAAATCCTGTCAAAATAGGAGGGTTATTTTTTTTACTTCCGAAACGGACACGATTCAACAACATACATTTGACGGAAAGTCATGTACCCACCAGGGTTAAAGGGCACCAAATGTTAATGAGAATCGCTCGATGTAATTTAATGTGAAGAAACCTTTGTTAAAGTTGACAATAGGTTATAGAAAGGAGTAAAAAACCCCATCATTTTGCTGTCTACGTCTCATTTCAGACAGTTAGTGTAAGGTTATTTGTTCCTCCCCATGAATCGATGTGATGCCCATCTGCCAGCAAGAGCAGTGTCGTTGGTATCACTTTTGATGAGTAAGCAATGAGTATGTCAACATCCACAGAAGTCATCGCTCATCACTGGGCATTCGCAATCTTTCTTATTGTAGCCATTGGCCTGTGCTGCCTGATGTTAGTCGGCGGCTGGTTCCTGGGCGGTCGCGCCCGCGCAAGGCACAAAAACACACCTTTCGAATCAGGTATTGATTCAGTAGGTACCGCTCGCTTACGCCTGTCTGCCAAGTTCTATCTGGTAGCCATGTTCTTCGTCATCTTCGACGTGGAAGCGCTTTACCTTTTCGCATGGTCGACGTCCATCCGCGAAAGTGGTTGGGTGGGCTTTGTCGAGGCCGCAATTTTCATTTTAGTGCTACTGGCCGGTCTGGTTTATCTGGTGCGTATTGGCGCGCTTGACTGGACGCCTGCGCGTTCACGTCGTGAACACATCAACCCGGAAAACAGTATCTCTAATCGTCAGCAGTAACAGCGAGGCAATAAGATGGATTATACGCTCACCCGCATAGATCCTAACGGTGAGAATGACCGTTACCCCCTGCAAAAACAGGAGATCGTAACCGACCCCCTGGAGCAAGAAGTCAATAAAAGCGTGTACATGGGCAAGCTCGAGCATGCCATGCACGATATGGTCAACTGGGGTCGTAAGAACTCCATCTGGCCATACAACTTTGGCCTTTCTTGCTGCTACGTTGAAATGGTGACGTCATTCACTGCGGTGCATGACGTTGCGCGTTTTGGGGCAGAGGTATTGCGTGCTTCCCCACGTCAGGCTGACCTGATGGTGGTGGCGGGTACCTGCTTTACCAAAATGGCACCTGTTATTCAGCGTCTTTATGACCAGATGCTGGAGCCAAAATGGGTTATCTCCATGGGCGCATGTGCAAACTCTGGCGGTATGTACGACATCTATTCCGTCGTGCAGGGCGTAGATAAGTTTATTCCAGTGGATGTGTACATCCCGGGTTGTCCGCCACGTCCGGAAGCTTACATGCAGGCGCTCATGCTGCTGCAGGAGTCTATCGGTAAAGAACGTCGCCCACTGTCGTGGGTTGTTGGCGATCAGGGTGTGTATCGCGCGAACATGCAGTCTGAGCGCGAGCGTAAACGTGGTGAACGTATTGCCGTCACCAATCTGCGTACGCCTGACGAAATTTAATTTGCGCCTGTAGGCCTGGAGAACACCTTCGCATATCACTACTCAAATAGCGCGAAGCCAGGCTCAACAGTCACCACGGACCATTTGCAATGGTGAACAATATGACCGACTTAACCGCGCAAGAAGCCGCCTGGCAGACCCGGGATCATCTCGATGACCCAGTCATTGGCGAACTGCGCAACCGTTTTGGGCCGGATGCCTTTACTGTTCAGGCTACCCGCACCGGGGTACCCGTTGTTTGGGTGAAGCGTGAGCAATTACTGGAAGTGGTCGATTTCCTCAAGAAATTGCCAAAACCTTACGTCATGCTGTTTGACTTACACGGCATGGATGAACGTCTGCGTACCCACCGCCAGGGTCTCCCTGCTGCGGATTTTTCCGTTTTCTACCACCTGATCTCAATAGACCGTAATACGGATATCATGCTCAAGGTGGCATTGTCTGAAAACGACATGCATCTGCCGACTATCGTCAAACTTTTCCCAAACGCCAACTGGTATGAGCGTGAAACCTGGGAAATGTTCGGCATGACCTTCGACGGCCACCCGCATCTGACGCGCATCATGATGCCGCAGACCTGGACCGGCCACCCGCTGCGTAAAGACTACCCGGCACGTGCGACCGAATTCGATCCGTTTGAGCTGACCAAAGCCAAGCAGGATCTGGAGATGGAAGCGCTGACCTTCAAACCGGAAGACTGGGGCATGAAGCGCGGTACCGATAACGAGGACTTCATGTTCCTCAACCTCGGTCCAAACCACCCGTCTGCACATGGTGCATTCCGTATTATTCTTCAGCTTGATGGCGAAGAGATTGTCGACTGCGTACCTGACATCGGCTACCACCACCGTGGTGCTGAGAAGATGGGCGAGCGTCAATCCTGGCACAGCTACATTCCATATACCGACCGTATCGAGTACCTCGGCGGCTGCGTAAACGAAATGCCATACGTGCTGGCCGTTGAGAAACTGGCGGGTATCGTTACGCCGGATCGCGTTAACGTGATTCGCGTTATGCTGTCAGAACTGTTCCGTATCAACAGCCACCTGCTGTACATCTCCACGTTTATTCAGGACGTCGGCGCGATGACCCCGGTCTTCTTCGCCTTTACCGACCGTCAGAAAATCTACGATCTGGTAGAAGCGATTACCGGTTTCCGTATGCACCCGGCCTGGTTCCGTATCGGCGGTGTCGCACACGATCTGCCGCGCGGCTGGGACCGTCTGCTGCGCGAATTCCTCGACTGGATGCCAAAACGTCTGGCGTCTTACGAGAAAGCCGCACTGCGTAACACTATCCTGAAAGGCCGTTCCCAGGGCGTTGCTGCCTACGGCGCGAAAGAAGCGCTGGAGTGGGGTACGACGGGTGCAGGTCTGCGTGCGACCGGTATTGATTTCGACGTGCGTAAAGCACGTCCTTACTCTGGCTATGAGAACTTCGACTTTGAAGTCCCGGTTGGCGGCGGTGTTTCCGACTGCTACACCCGCGTGATGCTGAAAGTGGAAGAGCTGCGCCAGAGTCTGCGCATCCTTGAGCAGTGCCTCAACAACATGCCGGAAGGCCCGTTCAAAGCGGATCACCCGCTGACCACGCCGCCGCCGAAAGAGCGCACGCTGCAACATATCGAAACCCTGATCACTCACTTCCTGCAGGTTTCCTGGGGTCCGGTCATGCCGGCGCAAGAATCCTTCCAGATGATTGAAGCGACCAAGGGTATTAACAGTTACTACCTGACCAGTGACGGCAGCACCATGAGCTACCGTACCCGCGTGCGTACGCCGAGCTTTGCGCACCTGCAGCAGATCCCGTCCGCCATCCGCGGCAGTCTGGTCTCTGACCTGATTGTGTATCTGGGTAGTATCGATTTTGTTATGTCAGATGTGGACCGCTAATTATGCACGAGAATCAACAACCACAGACCGAGGCTTTTGAGCTGAGTGAAGCAGAACGTGCCGCCATTGAGCACGAGATGCACCACTACGAAGACCCGCGTGCGGCGTCCATTGAAGCGCTGAAAATCGTACAGAAACAGCGTGGTTGGGTGCCGGATGGGGCGATCTATGAGATCGCAAAAGTGCTGGGTATCCCGGCCAGTGACGTAGAAGGCGTAGCCACGTTCTACAGCCAGATCTTCCGTCAGCCGGTAGGCCGCCATGTGATCCGCTACTGTGACAGCGTTGTGTGTCACATCACCGGTTATCAGGGCATTCAGGCTGCGATTGAGAAGAAGCTCAATATCAAGCCGGGCCAGACCACGTTCGACGGCCGCTTTACGCTGCTGCCGACCTGCTGCCTGGGTAACTGCGACAAGGGGCCGACCATGATGATTGATGAGGACACTCACAGCCATCTGACGCCGGAAGCGATTCCTGACCTGCTGGAGCAGTACAAATGAAAACTGTAATTCGTACTGCTGAAACTCATCCACTGACCTGGCGTCTGCGTGATGACAAACAGCCGGTATGGCTTGAAGAATACGAAAGCAAAAACGGCTATGCCGGTGCGCGTAAAGCCCTTGGCGGCATGGCACCGGACGACATCGTTAATGCGGTGAAAGACTCTGGCCTGAAAGGGCGCGGCGGTGCGGGCTTCTCCACCGGTCTGAAGTGGAGCCTGATGCCAAAAGACGAGTCCATGAACATCCGTTACCTGCTGTGTAACGCTGATGAAATGGAGCCGGGCACCTATAAAGACCGCCTGCTGATGGAACAGCTGCCACACCTGCTGGTGGAAGGCATGCTGATCTCCGCGTTCGCGCTGAAAGCGTACCGTGGCTACATCTTCCTGCGCGGTGAGTACATCGAAGCGGCAGAAAACCTGCGTCGCGCGATTGCCGAAGCCACCGAAGCCGGCCTGCTTGGCAAAAACATCCTGGGCACCGGCTTTGACTTCGAGCTGTTCGTGCATACCGGTGCCGGGCGTTATATCTGCGGTGAAGAAACCGCGCTGATTAACTCCCTGGAAGGTCGCCGTGCGAACCCGCGTTCCAAGCCACCGTTCCCGGCAAGCTCCGGCGTATGGGGTAAACCGACCTGTGTAAACAACGTCGAAACCCTGTGTAACGTTCCGGCTATCCTCGCCAACGGCGTGGAGTGGTATCAGGGTATCTCCTCAAGTAAAGATGCCGGTACCAAGCTGATGGGCTTCTCCGGTCGCGTTAAAAATCCTGGCGTCTGGGAACTGCCGTTCGGTACCACCGCACGCGAAATTCTTGAAGACTACGCCGGCGGCATGCGCGATGGCCTGAAATTCAAAGCCTGGCAGCCGGGTGGGGCAGGAACAGACTTCCTGACCGAAGCCCACCTTGACCTGCCAATGGAATTCGAAAGCATTGGTAAAGCAGGCAGCCGTCTGGGTACGGCGCTGGCGATGGCCGTCGACCACGAGATCGGCATGGTATCGCTGGTGCGTAACCTGGAAGAGTTCTTCGCCCGCGAGTCCTGCGGCTGGTGTACACCGTGCCGTGATGGTCTGCCGTGGAGCGTGAAGATCCTGCGTGCTATCGAACGTGGTGAAGGTCAGCCAGGCGATATCGAGACACTTGAGCAACTGTGTCGATTCTTAGGCCCGGGTAAAACCTTCTGTGCCCACGCACCGGGTGCCGTCGAACCTCTGCAGAGCGCGATTAAATATTTCCGCGACGAGTTCGAAGCAGGCATCAAGCAGCCGTTCAGCAATACCCATGCGATCAATGGGATTCAGCCGAACCTGCTTAAAGCGCGCTGGTAACGACAAGAATTTTGATTAACGCTCGGTTTCGACTGAGCCAACTGGAAGCATGCTAATGGCTACGATTCATGTAGACGGCAAAGAATATGAGGTTAACGGGGCGGACAACCTGCTGGAAGCTTGTCTGTCGCTCGGCCTTGATATTCCGTATTTTTGCTGGCATCCGGCGCTGGGCAGCGTCGGTGCTTGCCGCCAGTGTGCGGTGAAGCAATATCAGAACGCGGAAGACACGCGTGGTCGCCTGGTGATGTCCTGTATGACGCCAGCCACCGAAGGCACCTTTATTTCGATTGATGACGAAGAAGCCAAACAGTTCCGCGAAAGCGTTGTGGAATGGTTGATGACCAACCACCCGCACGACTGTCCGGTCTGCGAAGAGGGCGGTAACTGCCACCTTCAGGATATGACCGTAATGACCGGTCACAGCTTCCGTCGCTATCGCTTTACCAAGCGTACCCACCGTAACCAGGATCTGGGGCCGTTCATCTCTCACGAAATGAACCGCTGCATCGCCTGCTACCGCTGCGTGCGTTACTACAAAGACTACGCAGACGGTCAGGATCTGGGCGTATATGGCGCGCATGACAACGTCTACTTTGGTCGTCCGGAAGACGGTACGCTGGAAAGCGAATTCTCCGGTAACCTGGTAGAAATTTGCCCGACCGGCGTATTCACGGATAAGACTCACTCCGAGCGCTACAACCGTAAGTGGGACATGCAGTTTGCACCAAGCATCTGCCAGCAGTGCTCCCTCGGCTGTAACACCAGCCCGGGCGAGCGCTACGGCGAACTGCGTCGTATTGAAAACCGTTACAACGGTACCGTTAACCACTACTTCCTCTGCGACCGCGGTCGTTTCGGCTATGGCTATGTGAACCTGAAAGACCGTCCGCGTCAGCCGGTTCAGCGCCGTGGCGATGACTTCATTACCCTGAACGCTGAACAGGCGATGCAGGGCGCGGCAGACATTCTGCGCCAGTCGAAGAAAGTGATCGGTATCGGCTCCCCGCGTGCCAGCATCGAAAGCAACTTCGCGCTGCGCGAGTTGGTTGGCGCGGAAAACTTCTATACCGGTATCGCCCAGGGCGAACAGGAACGTCTGCAGCTGGTGCTGAAAGTGCTGCGTGAAGGCGGTATTCATACCCCTGCGCTGCGCGAAATCGAATCCTATGATGCGGTTCTGGTGCTGGGTGAAGATCTGACTCAGACCGGCGCTCGCGCGGCGCTGGCGGTTCGTCAGGCGGTGAAGGGTAAAGCACGTGAAATGGCAGCCGCGCAGAAAGTGGCTGACTGGCAGATTGCGGCAATCCTGAACATCGGCCAGCGCGCGAAGCATCCTCTGTTCGTGACTAACGTCGATAATACCCGTCTGGACGATATCGCGGCGTGGACCTACTGCGCACCGGTTGAAGATCAGGCGCGTCTCGGCTTTGCGATTGCCCACGCGCTGGACAACAACGCGCCGGCGGTTGAACTGGATCGTGACCTGCAAAACAAGGTCGACGTGATTGTTCAGGCCCTGGCGGGTGCGAAGAAACCCCTGATTATTTCGGGTACTAATGCCGGAAGCGCGGAGATCATTCAGGCCGCAGCAAACGTTGCCAAAGCCCTGAAAGGCCGCGGTGCCGACGTTGGCGTAACCATGATTGCCCGTGCGGTAAACAGTATCGGTCTGGGGATGATTGGCGGTGGCTCCCTGGAAGCTGCGTTAAGCGAACTGGAATCCGGTGCTGCTGACGCCGTTGTGGTGCTGGAAAACGACCTGCATCGCCATGCTTCTGCCGCACGCGTAGACGCCGCACTCTCCAAAGCGCCGCTGGTGATGGTTATCGATCATCAGCGCACTGCGATTATGGATAAAGCGCACCTGGTGCTCTCTGCGGCAAGCTTCGCAGAAAGCGACGGTACCGTTATCAACAACGAAGGCCGCGCGCAGCGTTTCTTCCAGGTTTACGACCCGGCGTACTACGACAGCAACACCGTGATGCTGGAAAGCTGGCGCTGGCTGCACTCCCTGCACAGCACCGTGCAGAGCCGTGAAGTGGACTGGACGCAACTCGACCACGTTATCGACGCGGTTGTGGAAAAACTGCCTCAGCTGGCAGGCATTAAAGATGCCGCGCCTGAAGCAAGCTTCCGTATTCGCGGCCAGAAACTGGCGCGTGAACCGCACCGCTACAGCGGCCGTACCGCAATGCGTGCCAATATCAGCGTGCACGAACCGCGCCAGCCGCAGGACAAAGACACCATGTTTG
This sequence comes from Lelliottia nimipressuralis, assembly GCF_004402045.1. GTDB lineage: Bacteria > Pseudomonadota > Gammaproteobacteria > Enterobacterales > Enterobacteriaceae > Enterobacter > Enterobacter chinensis. The sequence continues at coordinate 225,474 of NZ_SOMG01000011.1, forward strand.
CCTTCTCAATGGAAGGGAACAACCAGCCGTCTGCCCCGCGTTCACAGATCCCATTTGCATGGGCTCCAGGCTGGAACTCCCCGCAGGCATGGAACAAGTTCCAGGCTGAAGTGGGTGGTTCACTGCGCCACGGCGATCCGGGCGTACGTCTGATTGAAGCCTCCGAAACTGGTCTGGATTTCTTCACGACCGTTCCGGCGAGCTTCCAGGCGCAGGAAGGTAACTGGCGTATTGCGCCGTATTACCATCTGTTCGGTAGCGACGAGCTGTCCCAGCGTTCACCGGTCTTCCAGACCCGCATGCCGCAGCCGTACATCAAGCTCAACCCGGCGGATGCCGCGAAGCTTGGCGTAAATGCGGGTGCGAACATTGCCTTTAGCTATGACGGCCAGACAATCAGCCTGCCGCTGATTATCTCCGAAGGTCTGACAGCAGGGCAGGTGGGTCTGCCGATGGGTATGCCTGGCATCGCGCCGGTACTGGCGGGTGCACGTCTTGATAACCTGCAGGAGGCAAAAGCATGAGTTGGTTAACGCCGGATCTTATCGACATCCTGCTGAGCATTCTGAAAGCAGTCGTTATCCTGCTGGTGGTGGTCACCTGTGGCGCGTTCATGAGCTTTGGTGAACGTCGTCTGCTCGGTCTGTTCCAGAACCGTTACGGACCGAACCGCGTGGGCTGGGGTGGTTCACTCCAGCTGGTCGCGGACATGATCAAGATGTTCTTTAAAGAGGACTGGATCCCGCGCTTCTCGGATCGCGTGATCTTTACTCTGGCTCCGATGATCGCCTTCACCTCGCTGCTGCTGGCGTTTGCTATCGTTCCTGTCAGCCCGACCTGGGTGGTCGCTGACCTGAACATCGGCATTCTGTTCTTCCTGATGATGGCAGGCCTCGCGGTTTACGCGGTGCTGTTCGCGGGCTGGTCCAGTAACAACAAATACTCCCTGCTGGGTGCGATGCGTGCTTCCGCGCAGACGCTGAGCTACGAAGTGTTCCTGGGTCTCTCCCTGATGGGCGTGGTGGCGCAGGCCGGTTCATTCAACATGACCGACATCGTCAACAACCAGGCCGACATCTGGAACGTTATCCCGCAGTTCTTTGGCTTTATTACCTTTGCTATCGCGGGCGTGGCCGTGTGTCACCGTCACCCGTTTGACCAGCCAGAAGCCGAACAGGAACTGGCCGACGGTTACCACATCGAATATTCCGGTATGAAATTCGGTCTGTTCTTCGTGGGCGAGTACATCGGTATCGTCACCATTTCCGCGTTGATGGTAACGCTGTTCTTTGGTGGCTGGCATGGCCCGTTCTTACCGCCGTTCATCTGGTTCGCGCTGAAAACCGCGTTCTTCATGATGATGTTCATTTTGATTCGCGCAGCGTTACCGCGTCCGCGTTATGACCAGGTAATGTCCTTCGGCTGGAAAGTGTGCCTGCCGCTGACGCTCGTCAACTTGTTGGTAACGGCGGCTGTCATTCTCTGGCAGCAGCCATAAGGGGCTATAGACCATGACCTTAAAAGAATTACTGGTAGGCTTCGGTACCCAGGTACGCAGTATCTGGATGATCGGCCTGCACGCGTTTGCCAAACGCGAAACCCGGATGTACCCGGAAGAGCCGGTATATCTGCCGCCGCGCTACCGTGGCCGTATCGTGCTGACGCGCGACCCGGACGGTTCCGAGCGCTGCGTTGCCTGTAACCTGTGTGCGGTAGCGTGTCCGGTAGGCTGTATCTCTCTGCAGAAAGCAGAGACGGTAGATGGCCGCTGGTATCCTGAGTTCTTCCGCATCAACTTCTCACGCTGCATCTTCTGCGGTCTGTGTGAAGAAGCGTGCCCAACCACGGCGATTCAGCTGACTCCAGACTTCGAGCTGGGTGAGTACAAGCGTCAGGACCTGGTGTACGAGAAAGAGGATCTGCTGATTTCCGGTCCGGGCAAATACCCGGAATATAACTTCTACCGGATGGCGGGTATGGCAATCGACGGCAAAGATAAGGGCGAAGCAGAGAACGAAGCTAAGCCTATCGACGTCAAGAGCCTGTTACCGTAAGGAGAGGGCAATGGAATTCGCTTTTTATATCTGTGGCCTTATCGCCATCCTGGCTACGCTGCGAGTGATTACGCACACCAATCCGGTGCACGCGCTGCTGTACTTAATCATCTCGCTGCTGGCCATTTCCGGGGTGTTCTTTGCGCTGGGCGCGCACTTCGCCGGTGCGCTGGAAATCATCGTCTACGCCGGGGCCATTATGGTGCTGTTCGTGTTCGTGGTGATGATGCTGAACCTGGGCGGCTCTGAAATTGAGCAGGAACGTCAGTGGTTAAAACCGCAGGTGTGGATTGGTCCGGCCATTTTGTCGGCCATCATGCTGGTGGTGATTGTTTACGCCATTCTGGGTGTCAACGATCAGGGCATCGACGGAACGCCAATCAGCGCTAAAGAGGTCGGTATTACGCTCTTTGGCCCATACGTTCTGGCGGTTGAACTGGCCTCAATGCTGCTGCTGGCAGGTCTGGTTGTTGCTTTCCACGTTGGCCGCGAAGAGCGTGCTGGCGAGGTGCTGAGCAACCGCACTGACGACCGCGCGAAAAGAAAAACGGAGGAGCGCGCATGATCCCCTTAACACATGGACTGATCCTCGCTGCGATTTTATTCGTTCTGGGTTTGACCGGTCTGGTTATCCGCCGCAATCTGCTGTTTATGCTGATCGGCCTGGAAATCATGATTAACGCCTCCGCGCTGGCCTTCGTGGTCGCCGGAAGCTACTGGGGCCAGACCGATGGTCAGGTGATGTACATTCTCGCCATCAGCCTCGCGGCTGCCGAAGCGAGTATTGGCCTGGCGCTGTTACTGCAGCTCCATCGTCGCCGCCAGAACCTGAACATCGATTCAGTAAGTGAGTTGCGTGGATGAACATGCTTGCCTTAACCATTATTTTTCCGCTGATTGGCTTCGTGCTGCTGGCGTTTTCTCGCGGCCGCTGGTCTGAGAACCTGTCTGCAACCGTGGGCATTGGCTCAATCGGTCTGGCTGCGCTGGTGACAGCGTATGCGGGTATCGACTTCTTTAACAACGGACGTCAGCCATTCAGCGTGCCGCTGTGGACCTGGATGTCGGTCGGTGATTTCAACATCGGTTTCAACCTGGTGCTGGATGGTCTCTCGCTGACCATGCTCTCCGTGGTGACCGGCGTGGGTTTCCTGATCCACATGTTCGCTTCCTGGTACATGCGCGGTGAAGAGGGTTACTCCCGCTTCTTCGCCTACACCAACCTGTTTATCGCCAGCATGGTGGTTCTGGTGCTGGCCGATAACCTGCTGCTGATGTATCTGGGCTGGGAAGGCGTGGGTCTGTGTTCTTACCTGCTGATCGGTTTCTACTATACCGATCCGAAGAATGGCGCAGCGGCCATGAAAGCGTTCGTCGTCACCCGCGTGGGTGACGTGTTCCTCGCTTTTGCGCTGTTCATTCTTTACAACGAACTGGGCACGCTGAACTTCCGCGAAATGGTGGAACTGGCGCCGGCGCACTTCGCCGCAGGCAACAACATGCTGTGGTGGGCAACGCTGATGCTGCTGGGTGGTGCCGTGGGTAAATCCGCGCAGCTGCCGTTGCAGACCTGGCTGGCCGACGCGATGGCGGGTCCTACGCCTGTCTCCGCGCTGATCCACGCCGCGACCATGGTAACCGCAGGTGTCTACCTGATTGCGCGTACCCATGGCCTGTTCCTGATGACGCCGGAAATTCTGCATCTGGTGGGTATCGTTGGTGCGGTTACGCTGGTGCTGGCAGGCTTTGCCGCGCTGGTGCAGACCGACATCAAACGCGTTCTCGCGTATTCCACCATGAGCCAGATTGGTTACATGTTCCTCGCGCTGGGCGTTCAGGCGTGGGACGCGGCCATTTTCCACCTGATGACGCACGCGTTCTTTAAAGCGCTGCTGTTCCTCTCATCCGGTTCTGTGATCCTGGCCTGCCATCACGAGCAGAACATCTTCAAGATGGGCGGACTGCGTAAGTCTATCCCGCTGGTGTATGTCTGCTTCCTGGTGGGCGGCGCGGCGCTGGCGGCACTGCCGCTGATTACCGCGGGCTTCTTCAGTAAGGACGAAATCCTTGCGGGTGCCATGGCGAATGGCCATATCAATCTGATGGTTGCGGGTCTGGTCGGTGCGTTCATGACCTCCCTGTATACCTTCCGTATGATTTTCATCGTATTCCACGGTAAAGAACAAATTCACGCTCACGCAGGGAAGGGGATTACCCACCACCTGCCGCTGATTGTGCTGCTGGTACTGTCCACCTTCGTTGGCGCGATGATTGTGCCACCGCTGCAGGGCGTACTGCCAGACACCACCGAGCTTGAGCACGGTCGCGTTCTGACGCTTGAAATCACCTCCGGTGTGGTCGCTATCGCGGGCATCCTGATTGCTGCATGGCTGTGGCTGGGTAAACGTACGCTGGTGACTGCCGTTGCCAACAGTGCGCCAGGCCGTCTGCTGGGCACCTGGTGGTACAACGCGTGGGGCTTCGACTGGCTGTACGACATGATCTTCGTTAAGCCGTTCTTGGGCATTGCGTGGCTGGTGAAGCGCGACCCACTGAACAGCCTGATGAATATCCCGGCGATCCTTTCCCGCTTTGCAGGTAAAGGCCTGCTGTACAGCGAGAACGGTTATCTGCGCTGGTATGTGGCGTCCATGAGCATCGGTGCGGTTGTCGTGCTGGCGCTGCTGATGGTGTTGCGTTGATCGTTAAGTGAATTTTATTCGAATTCGTTGAAAATCAGGCCCCTGCTGGGGGCCTTAAAAAGGAATGTAAATCGCCATGTTACTACCCTGGCTAATATTAATTCCCTTCATCGGCGGCTTCCTGTGCTGGCAGACTGAACGCTTTGGCGTGAAGATGCCGCGCTGGATCGCGCTGATCACCATGGGATTGACGCTCGCGCTTGGTCTGCAACTCTGGTTGCAGGGTGGCTACTCTCTGACCCAGTCTGCGGGCATTCCGCAGTGGCAGTCTGAGTTTATCCTGCCGTGGATCCCGCGTTTCGGCATTACGATCCACCTGGCGATTGACGGTCTGTCGCTGCTGATGGTGGTGCTGACCGGTCTGCTCGGCGTTCTGGCGGTACTTTGCTCCTGGCGAGAAATCGAAAAATACCAGGGCTTCTTCCACCTGAACCTGATGTGGATCCTGGGCGGCGTTATCGGCGTGTTCCTTGCCATCGACATGTTCCTGTTCTTCTTCTTCTGGGAGATGATGCTGGTGCCGATGTACTTCCTGATCGCGCTGTGGGGCCACAAGGCGTCCGACGGTAAAACGCGTATCACGGCGGCAACCAAGTTCTTCATCTATACCCAGGCGAGTGGTCTGGTGATGCTGATTGCCATTCTGGCGCTGGTTTTTGTTCACCACAGTGCGACCGGCACCTGGACCTTCAACTACGAAGACCTGCTGAAGACCCCGATGTCGCACGGCGTTGAATACCTGCTGATGCTGGGCTTCTTCATCGCGTTCGCGGTGAAAATGCCGGTGGTTCCGCTGCACGGCTGGCTGCCTGACGCGCACTCTCAGGCGCCAACGGCGGGTTCCGTTGACCTGGCGGGCATCTTGCTGAAAACGGCGGCCTATGGTCTGCTGCGTTTCGCACTGCCGCTGTTCCCGAATGCCTCCGCTGAGTTCGCACCGATTGCCATGTGGCTGGGTGTCATTGGTATCTTCTACGGTGCCTGGATGGCCTTCACGCAGTACGACATCAAACGTCTGATTGCGTACACCTCCGTTTCCCACATGGGCTTCGTGCTGATTGCTATCTACACCGGCAGCCAGCTGGCGTACCAGGGCGCGGTGATCCAGATGATTGCGCACGGTCTGTCCGCAGCCGGCCTCTTCATCCTGTGCGGACAGCTATACGAACGTCTGCATACCCGCGACATGCGTATGATGGGCGGCCTGTGGGGCAAAATGAAATGGTTGCCAGCGCTGTCCATGTTCTTCGCGGTTGCCACCCTGGGGATGCCAGGTACCGGTAACTTCGTCGGCGAATTTATGATTCTGTTCGGCAGCTTCAAAGTGGTACCGGTGATTACCGTGATCTCCACCTTTGGTCTGGTGTTCGCTTCCGTGTACTCGCTGGCGATGCTGCACCGCGCTTACTTCGGTAAAGCGAAGAGCGAAATTGCTGCACAAGAACTGCCGGGGATGTCGCTGCGTGAGCTGTTCATCATCCTGCTGCTGGTCGTACTGCTGGTGCTGCTGGGCTTCTTCCCGCAGCCGATTCTGGATACCTCGCATAGCGCGATGGGTAACATCCAGCAGTGGTTTGTTAATTCTGCTTCTACTACAAGGCCGTAATTCGCCATGACAATAACTCCACAACAACTGATCGCGCTGCTACCGCTGCTGATCGTCGGATTGACGGTGGTGGTTGTGATGCTCTCCATTGCGTGGCGACGCAATCACTTCCTGAATGCCACGCTGTCGGTCATCGGCCTGAACGCCGCGTTAGTCTCTCTCTGGTTTGTTGGCCAGGGTGGGGCGATGGACGTCACCCCGCTGATGCGCGTTGACGGTTACGCCATGCTGTATACCGGTCTGGTTCTGCTGGCGAGCCTGGCAACCTGTACCTTTGCGTATCCTTGGCTCGAAGGCTACAACGACAATAAAGAAGAGTTTTACCTGCTGGTTCTGATTGCCGCGCTGGGCGGTATTCTGCTGGCGAACGCGAACCACCTGGCTGCGCTGTTCCTCGGCATTGAGCTGATCTCTCTGCCGCTGTTCGGTCTGATTGGTTACGCCTTCCGTCAGAAGCGCTCTCTGGAAGCAAGCATCAAGTACACCATCCTGTCTGCGGCGGCGTCCTCGTTCCTGCTGTTTGGTATTGCGCTGCTGTACGCACAGTCCGGTAATCTCTCCTTCATGGCGCTCGGCAAGAGCCTCGGTGACGGCATGCTGCATGAGCCGCTGCTGCTGGCGGGTCTGGGCATGATGATTGTTGGCCTTGGCTTCAAACTCTCTCTGGTTCCGTTCCACCTGTGGACGCCAGACGTATACCAGGGCGCTCCGGCTCCGGTTTCTACCTTCCTGGCGACGGCGAGCAAGATCGCTATCTTCGGGGTGGTGATGCGTCTGTTCCTGTACGCACCGGTGGGTGACAGCGAAGCGGTTCGCGTGGTGCTGGGCATCATCGCGTTCGTCTCCATCATCTTCGGTAACCTGATGGCGCTGAGCCAGACCAACATCAAACGTCTGCTGGGCTACTCGTCTATCTCTCATCTGGGCTACCTGATGGTGGCGCTGATTGCGCTGCAGAGCGGTGAGATGTCGATGGAAGCCGTAGGCGTGTATCTGGCCGGTTACCTGTTCAGCAGCCTCGGCGCGTTCGGCGTGGTGAGCCTGATGTCCAGCCCGTACCGTGGTCCGGATGCCGATTCACTGTTCTCCTACCGTGGTCTGTTCTGGCACCGTCCAATTCTGTCCGCGGTGATGACCGTGATGATGCTCTCTCTGGCGGGTATCCCGATGACGCTGGGCTTCATCGGCAAATTCTACGTGCTGGCCGTCGGTGTGCAGGCGCACCTGTGGTGGCTGACCGCGGGCGTGGTTATCGGCTCCGCGATTGGTCTGTACTACTACCTGCGTGTGGCAGTGAGTCTGTACCTGAGTGCGCCTCAGCAGCTCAACCGTGATGCCCCAACCAACTGGCAGTACAGCGCCGGCGGTATTGTGGTACTCATCTCCGCGCTGCTGGTGCTGATCTTCGGTATCTATCCGCAGCCGCTGATTGATATCGTGCAGCGCGCGATGCCGCTGATGTAAAAGCAAAAAACCCGCCTTGGCGGGTTTTTTTATTGTCCAGCGGCGCTACGCTTGCAGGGCCTACGGATTTTGTAGGTCGGGTAAGCGAAGCGCCACCCGACTAAGCCAACTGCTTGCGACTAATCAGTGGCCCGTCAATCTTCTTCATCGAGCGGTCCAGCACTTCCTCAATCACCGACGACAGCTCGTTCAGCTCAAACTTCGCCACGTAACCGTCCGCCTTCACCTTACGAATATGATCTTCGTTGGCGTTGCCGGAAAGGGAAGAGTGGATCACCACCGGAATGTCCTTCAGGAACGGGTCGGTTTTGATTTTGCGCGTCAGCGTAAAGCCGTCCATCTCCGGCATTTCCAGGTCGGTCAGCACCAGAGCGATCTTATCGGTGATGGGCACCCCTTCTGCCTGCGCCTGTGCTGCCAGCACGCCAATTTTTTCCCACGCCTCTTTACCGGTGATATGCAGCTGTGCGGGGATCTCCATCGCCTGCAGGCCTTTCTCCAGCATCGAACGCGCCACTTTGGAATCTTCTGCGACGATGGCGACAGCGCCTGGCTTGATATGGAATTTGGTGGTCTTCAGATTTGTGGCGTGAAGGTCGTGGTTGGCCGGGGTGATGTCATACAGGATCTGCTCAACGTCCAGCACCATCGCCAGATCGTTGGTATCGGTCTTCTCGTCCAGGCAGGCAATACTGGTGATGTAGCGTCCGCTGACGGCGGTTTCCGCCGCGTGAACCTGCTTCCAGTCCAGACGCATAATGTTCTCAACCGATTCCACGGCAAACGCCTGCACGCTACGCGCATACTCGGTGATCAGCAGGATGTTCAGGCCGGTTGTTGGCTTACAGCCCGCCACGGCGGCGAGGTCAATCACCGGAATCACCTGATCGCGAATGTTCACCATCCCCATCAGCGGTGATTTCATTCCTGCGGGTTTGGTGAACTCCGGCATTGGCACGATTTCACGCAGCTTAAAGACGTTAATGCCAAACAGCTCGGATTTATTTTCGTTCAGAGAGGTGCCAAGACGAAACAGCAACAGTTCAAAACGGTTCGACAGGGTGAGATTCGCCCTGTCATCAATATCTTTCTGGAAATTATCCATTCTACCCTCGAGAGAAATGCTGACCTTTTAATCGTTATCGGCATTCTGAGGGAAAAATGAAGGACTAAACGCTGACCTGAGCGAAATCTTCGGCCAGCTCACATTCCGGGAACAGCGCGCGGCACTCTGCCAGCAGGCTTGCACATCCCCGCGCATCGTAGCGCGAGCTGACATGGGTGATGATGAGCCTCCCGACGCCCGCGTCACGGGCAAGCTGCGCCGCCTGACGCGTGGAGCTATGGCCACGGCTGTTGGCTTTCTCTTCCATTGCCGTTTCAAGCGTGGCTTCATGCACCATCACGTTCACGCCCTGAGCCAGGCTCAATGCCGCCGGGCACGGGGCCGTGTCGCCAAAAATCGCCAGCTTCTTGCCGGGCTGCGGTGCAGCGAGATAATCCTGGCCGTTGATGACGCGCCCGTCCTCCAGCGTGACGGTCTCTCCGTGCTTCAGGCGCTGGAACAGCGGTCCGGGTTTTACGCCATCCGCCATTAGCGCGGCGGCATCCAGCGCGCCAGGTTTGTCATGCGCCTCAATGCGGTAGCCATAGCACTCCACGGGATGATTGAGCGGGTGGGCGGTGACGTTATAATCCCCGTCATCGAAAACCAGACCGTCGCTAATCTCAACGATCTCCAGCGGATAATCGGTCCACGACCCGCTCAGACGCAGCGTAGTGTTAACAAACTCACGCACACCCGCCGGCCCGTAAATCGTCAGCGGGTTGGCATTACCGGCCATTGAGCGGCTGCACAGCAGGCCGGGCAGGCCAAAAAGATGGTCGCCATGCAGGTGAGTGATAAAGATTTTATCCAGCTTGCCCGGGTGATATGAGGTATGTAGCAGCTGATGCTGCGTCCCTTCACCACAGTCAAACAGCCACAGCCCGCCGCGGGTTGGGTGTTTGAGATCCAGCAGAATCGCCGTCACATTTCGTGAGCGGGTTGGCACGCCAGCGGACGTACCCAGAAAAAACAGTTCCATAACGCAATCAGCCCTTTGCCGAACGGGGAGGGGTTTAGTATAACGTGATGAACCCCAGGAAGGAGACTGACATGATCCAGTGGCAAGATTTACACCATAGCGACCTCACCGTTCATTCGCTCTACGCGCTGCTTAAACTGCGCTGTGAAGTATTTGTGGTTGAGCAGACCTGCCCGTATCAGGACATCGATGGCGATGACCTTGTCGGCGAGAACCGTCATATTCTCGGCTGGCGCGATGACGAGCTGGTAGCGTATGCGAGGATTCTGAAAAGCGACGACGATTTTGAGCCTGTTGTGATTGGCCGCGTCATCATCAGCGGTAACGCACGGGGTGAAAAACTGGGCTATCAGCTGATGGAAAAAACGCTGGAGGCGTGCCAGAAACAGTGGCCGGATAAGGCGTTATACCTGGGCGCGCAGGCACACCTGCAGTCCTTCTATGGCCATTTTGGGTTTGCCCCGGTGACGGAGGTCTACGACGAAGATGGCATCCCACACATCGGCATGGCGCGGGAAGTGAAACAGGCGTAATGGCATCTCGTTGGCTATAGTTAGCGGACTGGTGTACTAACATGGAGAAAAATATGTCATTTCAATCCTGGGATACCCGTATCGACGACGACCTGGCCTTACTGAGCGAAACGCTGGAAGAGGTGTTACGTTCCTCGGGCGACCCTGCCGATCAGAAATATATTGAGCTGAAAGCCCGTGCCGAGCAGGCGCTGCATGAAGTGAAAAACCGCGTCAGTCATGCGTCTGATACTTACTACTACCGCGCCAAAAAAGCGGTGTATCGTGCCGATGATTACGTGCATGAAAAACCGTGGCAGGGTATTGGGGTGGGGGCAGCCGTGGGGCTGGTACTGGGGCTGCTCTTAGCCCGTCGTTAACAGCGTTTAAAACGGTTAACCACTCCCTATACGTGGGTACTGATATTTCTTATGGTACCCCGTATAATACGAGGTTTTAACAGGGAGAGGTTCGCGTGAATTCGATTTTCCTCGCGCTGGAGCATCTGCGTAGCCAGCTTACGCAAGCGTTACCCGCAGCACCCGGCATACGTCATTTCGACGTCGCTTTCCCGTTAAACGACGCCTTCGATCCCCTCGCCTGGCTGGGCGAGCAGCAGTGTTATCCTCAATTTTACTGGCAGCAGCGTAACGGCGATGAAGAGCTGGCGGCGCTGGGGGCGGTTACCCACTTTTCTTCTCTGGCGTTAGCCTCACAGTTTTTGCACGAGCAAAATGCGGCGAGTGATACCCGTATCTGCGGCCTGAACGCCTTTAATCCGGAGCAGGGCTGCCTCTTTTTACCACGCCTGCTCTGGCGGCGTACCGCCGGAAACGCCACGCTGCGCCTGCAGCTGTGGAGCGACCGCTCGCTTCAGGATGATGCCTTTGCCGCGCGGGATTTTTTACAGCAGCTTCAGCCAGCCAGGCCTATCCGTCCGCTGTCCGTTCAGGTTGAGCACGAAACCCATCAGCCACAACAGGCCGAATGGCTGAGACTTGTCCGCAGAGCGACAGAGACCATCGCGCGCGGTGATTTTGAAAAGGTCGTCCTCGCGAGGGCCACCGATCTTCAGTTTACACAGCGCGTTAGCCCTGTCGCGCTGATGGCGGCCAGCCGCGCCCTGAATTTACATTGCTACCATTTCTGCATGGTATTCGACGGCGGCAACGCCTTTCTCGGCTCAACGCCCGAGCGTCTCTGGCGGCGGCGCGGCAAGCTGCTGCGCACGGAAGCGCTGGCGGGCACGGTCGCCAGCCATACCGATGATAAACAGGCGCAGCATCTGGGCGAGTGGCTGCTGAATGACGATAAAAACCAGCGCGAAAATATGCTTGTCGTGGAAGATATCTGCCAGCGTCTTCAGCACCACACGCAGACGCTTGAGGTACTGCCAGCCCAGGTGGTGCGCCTGCGTAAAGTGCAGCATTTGCGCCGCTGTATCTGGACCGAACTTAAACAGGCCGATGATGAGCAGTGTCTTCACATGCTGCAGCCGACCGCGGCCGTTGCCGGATTACCGCGACAGCCTGCGCGCGAGTTTATCCAGAAGGTTGAGCCCTTTAACCGCGAGTGGTACGCCGGATCGGCCGGGTATTTATCGCCCGATCAAAGTGAGTTCTGCGTGGCGTTGCGCTCCGCTCGCGTGCTGGAGGATTCCCTGCGGCTCTACGCCGGCGCCGGCATTGTCAGCGGGTCTGACCCGGAGCAGGAGTGGCAGGAGATTGAAAATAAAGCCGCCGGGTTGCGCTCTCTGCTCCTAAGGGATTAATACATATTCGCGCAATCCCGATTCACATCAAAATTCCAATTTTTTCTATTATTTATACTGTGTCGCATTCTTGATACCGGACAATCTCATGTCAGTAAGTTCTTTTAACCGACGCTGGGCGGCGGTGATCCTTGAAGCCCTGACGCGCCATGGCGTCAGGCACGTGTGTATTGCACCGGGTTCTCGCTCAACGCCGCTAACGCTGGCGGCCGCCGAAAACCGGGCGTTGATTCACCACACCCACTTTGATGAACGCGGCCTGGGCCACCTGGCGCTGGGTCTGGCGAAAGTCAGCAAAGAACCTGTGGCGGTGATTGTCACCTCCGGTACCGCGGTGGCAAACCTCTATCCAGCGCTGATTGAAGCCGGGTTAACCGGTGAAAAGCTGATCCTGCTCACCGCCGATCGCCCCCCTGAGCTTATTGACTGCGGCGCCAATCAGGCTATTCGCCAGCCGGGACTCTTTTCTTCGCATCCTTCGCAGACGGTGTCGCTCCCTCGTCCCACCCAGGATATTCCGGCAAGCTGGCTGGTCTCTACTCTCGATCACGCCATGGAGACGTTGCGCGGCGGGGCGTTGCACATCAACTGCCCGTTTGCCGAGCCGCTGTACGGTGAGCTGGACGACACGGGTCTTGAATGGCAGCAGTCTCTGGGTGGCTGGTGGGAGAGCGAAAAACCGTGGCTGCGCGAGCAGACGCATCTTGAGAGCGCGAAACAGCGCGACTGGTTCTTCTGGCGGCAGAAGCGCGGCGTGGTCATCGCCGGGCGCATGAGCGCCGCTGAAGGCAAGCTGGTCGCGGAATGGGCGCAAACGCTCGGCTGGCCGCTGATTGGCGACGTGCTTTCCCAGACCGGTCAGCCGCTGCCGTGCGCCGACCTCTGGCTGGGTAATGCGAAAGCGGTCACCGAGCTGTCGCAGGCGCAAATTGTGGTTCAGCTCGGGTCGAGTTTGACCGGCAAACGGTTACTGCAGTGGCAGGCTACCTGCACGCCGGAAGAGTACTGGCTGGTGGACGTGCTGGAGGGGCGGCTCGACCCGGCGCACCATCGCGGTCGTCGGCTGGTCAGCAATATTGACGCCTGGCTGACGCTCCATCCGGCAGAAAAGCGCAAACCCTGGGCGGTTACCCTCCCGGACCTTTCGCGCCAGGCGTGGGAACTGACTAAAGCGCACTGTGACACGTTTAGCGAGGCCGGGCTGGCGCACCGTATTCGCCAGCTCCTGCCTGAGCAGGGGCAGCTGTTTGTTGGCAACAGTCTGGTCGTGCGCCTGATTGACGCCTTTTCGAAGCTGCCTGCCGGCTACCCGGTTTACAGCAACCGTGGTGCCAGCGGCATTGACGGACTGATCTCAACGGCGGCGGGCGTGCAGCGTGCCAGCGCGAAATCGACGCTGGCGATCGTGGGCGATCTCTCCGCGCTCTACGATCTCAACGCGCTGGCGCTGCTGCGTCAGGCGTCAGCCCCGTTCGTGCTGATTGTGGTTAACAACAACGGCGGACAGATTTTCTCTCTCTTGCCCACACCGCAGAGCGAGCGCGAGCGCTTCTATCTGATGCCGCAGAACGTGCAGTTCGAACATGCTGCGGCGATGTTTAGCCTGAAATACCATCGCCCGGAAAGCTGGGAACAGCTGGATGCCGCGCTACGTACCGCCTGGAAGCAGCCGGGTGCGACGCTGATTGAGCTGGTGGTGAACGATGCTGACGGCGCGCAGATGCTGCAAAACCTGCTGGCGCAGGTGAGCCAGCTGTGATCCTCGCGGGCGTGCAGCGGGCCGGCAAGCCAGGCTATCCCTGGCTGGTCTTTTTGCACGGCTTTTCCGGCGACTGCCGCGAGTGGCAGAGAGTCGGTGATAAACTCAGCGACTACCCCCGGCTGTATCTGGATCTGCCGGGTCACGGCGGCTCCCGTCGTTTTGGCGTAGCGGGGTTTGAGGAGATGAGCACATTACTCACCCGAACCTTACTTAGTTACAACATACTGAACTTCTGGCTCATCGGGTACTCCCTCGGCGGCCGCATTGCGATGTTCCATGCCTGCCAGCAGCCTGAGGGGCTGTTAGGCGTGATGGTGGAGGGCGGACATCCTGGCCTGCAGGATGCCGAAGCGCGTCTTACGCGGCTGGCCTCTGACCGCAGCTGGGCGAGACGTTTTCGCACTGAACCGCTGGGTAAGGTTTTCGCTGACTGGTATCAACAGCCCGTTTTTGCCTCCCTTACGGATGCTCAGCGAGACGCGCTGATTACCCTGCGCAGCCAAAATAACGGCGCGGCGCTGGCGATGATGCTAGAGGCAACATCGCTGGCCGTACAGCCCGATTTGCGGGCCGCGCTTAGGGCACGCCATTTCTCTTTTGATTATCTCTATGGCGAACGCGATGAGAAGTTTGCGGCCCTTGCCGCTGAGCTGAACGCCGTTCGCCATGCAATTCCCAACGCCGGACACAACGCCCACCGGGAAAATCCCGATGCGGTTACCGCGAGTCTGGCTCAGATACTGCGTCTTCGAATAAAGGACATTCTATGATCTACCCTGATGAAAACATGCTCTATGCACCGGTTGAATGGCAAGACTGCTCCGAAGGCTACACCGACATTCGCTACCACAAATCCACCGACGGCATTGCCAAAATCACCATTAACCGTCCGCAGGTGCGTAATGCCTTCCGTCCGCTGACTGTAAAAGAGATGATTCAGGCCCTGGCTGATGCGCGCTACGACGACAATATCGGCGTGATTGTCCTGACCGGCGAAGGCGATAAAGCGTTCTGCTCGGGTGGCGATCAGAAAGTGCGTGGTGACTACGGTGGATACCAGGACGATGCGGGTACGCACCACCTGAACGTGCTCGATTTCCAGCGTCAGATCCGTACCTGTCCAAAACCGGTAGTGGCGATGGTGGCGGGCTACTCCATCGGTGGCGGTCACGTGCTGCACATGATGTGCGACCTGACCATTGCCGCAGAGAACGCCATCTTCGGCCAGACGGGCCCGAAAGTAGGATCCTTCGACGGCGGCTGGGGTGCCTCCTACATGGCACGCATCGTCGGACAGAAAAAAGCCCGTGAAATCTGGTTCCTGTGCCGTCAGTACAACGCCCAGGAAGCGCTGGATATGGGTCTGGTGAATACCGTGGTACCGATTGCCGATCTCGAAAAAGAGACCGTACGCTGGTGTCGCGAAATGCTGCAGAACAGCCCAATGGCGCTGCGCTGTCTGAAAGCGGCACTCAACGCCGACTGTGACGGTCAGGCGGGTCTGCAGGAGCTGGCGGGTAACGCCACCATGCTGTTCTACATGACCGAAGAGGGCCAGGAAGGGCGCAACGCGTTTAACGAAAAACGCCAGCCAGATTTCAGCAAATACAAACGGAATCCGTAATGCGTCGCGCGCAGGTTTACCGCTGGCAGATACCGATGGACGCGGGTGTGGTGCTGCGTGAACGGCGGTTAAAAACCCGTGACGGCTTCTTCGTGCATCTGCAGCAGGGCGAGCGGGAAGGCTGGGGCGAGATTTCGCCTCTGCCGGGCTTTAGCCTCGAGTCGCTGGAGGACGCGCAGGCTGCATTGCTGGCGTGGGCAGAAGCGTGGCGTGAGGGCGAGAATCCGGCGTTGCCGGACATTCCTTCCGCCGCCTTTGGTATCAGCTGCGCGCTGGCGGAGCTGGACGGCAGCCTGCCTGAAGAGGCTAACTACCGCGCGGCACCGCTCTGCACGGGGGATCCGGACGAACTCTTCGCGCTGCTCTCTGCCATGCCGGGAGAGAAGGTCGCGAAAATCAAAGTCGGCCTCTACGAAGCGGTACGTGACGGCATGGTTGCTAACCTGTTGCTGGAAGCGATCCCCGACCTTCATCTGCGTCTGGATGCTAACCGCGCCTGGACGCCGCTGAAGGCGCAGCAGTTTGCGAAATACGTCAACCCGGCGTACCGCAGCCGCATTGCCTTCCTGGAAGAGCCGTGTAAAACCCGCGATGATTCGCGCGCGTTTGCCCGCGAAACGGGGATTGCCATCGCCTGGGATGAAAGCCTGCGTGAAGCGGATTTTGCCTTCGTTGCCGAGCCCGGCGTCAGTGCGGTAGTGATTAAACCGACGCTGACCGGCAGTCTGGCGAAAGTGCGCGAACAGGTCGCGGCGGCGCACGCCGCAGGGCTGACGGCGGTGATCAGCTCGTCGATTGAATCCAGCCTGGGGCTAACCCAGCTGGCGCGTATTGCCGCCTGGTTAACGCCGGACACGGTTCCTGGCCTCGATACGCTGAACCTGATGCAGGCTCAGCTTATCCGCACGTGGCCGGACAGCACGCTGCCGTGCCTGGGTAACGAGGCTCTGGAGCCGTTGCGATGAGTTTTACCGACTGGCCCTGGCGGCACTGGTGTGCGCAGTTTGCCGATAAACCGGCCCTGAGGCTCAACGACGAGGCGCTCAGCTGGCAACAGCTGTGCGCGCGCGTCGACAGCCTTGCGGCGGGGTTTCACCAGCAGGGCGTGGAGGAGGGCGACGGCGTGCTGCTTCTCGCCCATAACCACCCGCAAACTTTGCTGGCGTGGCTGGCGCTGCTCCAGTGCGGGGCGCGTATCCTTCCCGTTAATCCGCAACTGCCGCGTCCGCTGCTGGACGTGTTACTTCCCCAGATGACGCTGCGCTTTGCGCTGGTGCTGGACGGTCTCTACAACGGTCTTCCTGCTTTGAGTATGCGCGCGAGCGCGGATGCATATCGCGTCGCGTGGCAACCTGCGCGACTGGCCTCCATGACGCTGACCTCCGGCTCTACCGGGCTGCCAAAAGCCGCGGTGCATACCTGCGAGGCCCATCTTGCCAGCGCGCGCGGCGTGCTGGCGCTGATGCCCTATGGTGAAGACGACGACTGGCTGCTTTCGCTGCCGCTGTTTCACGTTTCCGGTCAGGGCATTTTATGGCGCTGGCTGCAGGCTGGCGCGCGGCTAACCGTACGCGAGAAACAGCCGCTGATGCAGGCTTTGCATGGCTGCACGCACGCCTCGCTGGTACCGACCCAGCTCTGGCGTCTTTTGAATACCGAAAGCAATATTGCCCTGAAAGCCGTTTTGCTTGGCGGGGCGGCCATTCCGGTGGAGCTGACACAAAAAGCGCGAGAGCAGGGGATTTGCACCTTCTGCGGTTACGGCCTGACCGAGTTTGCCTCTACCGTCTGCGCGAAAGCGGCGGACGGCGAGCCGGACGTGGGCAGTGCGCTGCCGGGCAGAGAGGTGCAGGTCGTTAACGGTGAAGTCTGGATCAGGGCGCAAAGCATGGCCTCAGGCTACTGGCGCGACGGCGCGCTGATTCCGCTGACCAATGCGCAGGGATGGTTCGCCACGCGCGATCGCGGTGAATGGCATGACGGCCGCCTGACGATTCTGGGCCGCATGGACAATCTCTTTTTTAGCGGCGGAGAAGGGATCCAGCCGGAGAGCCTTGAGCGGGTTATCGCTCGCCATCCGCAGATCAACCAGGTGTTTATCGTTCCGCTGGACGACGCCGAGTTTGGGCAACGTCCGGTGGCGGTGGTGGAGTGTGAGCCGGGAACGGATATCAGCCGTTTACCTGACTGGGTCAGGGATAAGCTGGCGCGTTTTGAGCAACCCGTCCGCTGGCTGCTGCTGCCGACTGAACTCAAAAATGGCGGCATTAAAGTCTCGCGTCGCGCGCTGCAGCAGTGGGTGAATGCATCGCTGAAGGGATAATAGCCGTTTCAAATAGTTACAATCTACCGACCTGCCGCACGCAGAGTGCTTGATCCCCGGAAGAGTCAGGTTAAAATCTCGCGGTTTTGGAACTTCTTATAAAATGTGCGGGATCGCAACAATGAAAAAAGTGGCATTAATGGGCTTCGGCCTGATGGTTGTTTCTGCGGCGGCTAACGCTATTAGCATTAATGGTTCGGCGGGTCAGGATTACACCCACCTGGGCTTTGGCATGGGTACAGAGACCTCCGGTCTGGCGATGACCGGTGGCTGGACGCATAACGATGACGACGGCGACGCGGCGAGCCTCGGCCTGGGTCTTAACATTCCTCTTGGCCCGTTCCTGGCGACCGTTGGCGGTAAAGGTATCTATACCAACCCAAATGACGGTGACGAAGGGTACGCGGCGGCAGTGGGCGGCGGCCTGCAGTGGAAAATTGGCGACAGCTTTGGCCTGTTCGGTGAGTACTACTATTCGCCGGACTCCCTCTCAAGCGGTATCGAAAGCTATGAAGAGGCCAACGCCGGCGCGCGCTGGACCATCATGCGTCCGATTACCATCGAAGCTGGCTATCGTTATCTGAACCTGGCCGGCAAAGACGGCAATCGCGACAACGCGCTGGCCGACGGCCCGTACGTGGGCGTTAGCGCAGGCTTCTAATCACTCCGGCGCGGCATTCTGTCGCGCCAGTTTCTCTCTTCTCCACCCCGCGTTTGCGCTATAGTGTTTTGACCAAATAAGCGGGAGAACATAATGATTAACGTGGAGATGTTATCCACCGGCGATGAAGTGCTGCATGGACAAATTATTGATACCAATGCTGCCTGGCTTGCCGATCTTTTCTTTGAGCAAGGATTACCGTTAACGCGCCGCAATACGGTGGGCGACAATCTTGAGTCACTGGTCAGCGTTCTGCGCGAGCGCAGCGAACACTGTGACGTGCTGATTGTGAACGGTGGGCTCGGCCCCACCAGTGACGATCTCAGCGCCCTGGCCGCTGCGACTGCCAAAGGCGAAGGGCTGGTGCTGCACGAGGCGTGGCTTTCGCAGATGGAGCGCTTTTTCTCCGAACGTGGCCGCATCATGGCCCCCAGCAACCGCAAGCAGGCTGAAATCCCCGCCAGCGCGGAGCTGGTCGATAATCCGGTCGGTACCGCGTGCGGGTTTGCCATGCAGCTGAACCGCTGCCTAATGTTCTTCACGCCGGGCGTGCCCTCAGAATTTAAAGTGATGGTCGAGCAGCAGATCCTGCCGCGCCTTCGCGATCGTTTTACCCTGCCTGAACCCCCGCTTTGCCTGCGTCTGACCACCTTTGGCCGCTCTGAAAGCGATCTGGCCCAGAGCCTCGATCACCTCTCACTGCCGCCGGGTGTGTCCATGGGCTATCGCTCCTCCATGCCGATCATTGAACTCAAGCTTACAGGCCCGGCCGAGCAGAAAGAGGCGATGCTGGCCCTCTGGCCTGAGGTGCAGCGCGTGGCGGGCGAAAGCCTGATCTTTGAAGGCACGGAAGGGCTACCGGCACAGATTGCGAAGCATTTGCAGTCGCGTCAGCTGAGCGTGACCTTAAGCGAGCAGTTCACGGGTGGCCTGCTGGCGCTGCAGCTGTCGCGCGTCAACGCGCCGCTGCTGGCCAGCGAAGTGGTACCGTTCCAGCAGGAGACGCTGGCGCAGACTGCCCGCTGGGCCTCTGAAAGAAGGGTGAAGCATTTTGCCGGTCTGGCGCTGTTTGTCGGGGGGCTGGACGAGGAATACCTTAACTTTGCGCTGGCCACGCCGGAAGGCACCTGGGCGCTGCGGGTAAAAATGAGCATCACCCGCCACAGCCTGGCGGTGCGTCAGGAGGTTTGCGCCATGATGGCGTTGAACATGCTGCGCCGCTGGTTGAATGGCAAAGAGGTTGCCAGCGAGCACGGCTGGATCCAGGTTGTCGAGTCGCTGTTTATTGAGTAAAACCCGTGCCGGGGCTTTTCACCCCGGCACTGTTCAGCCCAGCGCCTTCGCCAGCAGGGTAATTGGATGTTCACAGCGCTTGCTGGTGGACATCTCAATCTGCCACTTGCAGGTTTCGCAGTCGGTCACCACGATATCCGCGCCGCTCTCTTCAATCTGGCGGAACAGCGGGGCGCCAATCGCCTGTGACGTTTCGTAGTTCTCACGCTTGAAGCCATAGGTTCCTGCAATCCCGCAGCAGCGCGAATCCAGCACCGTCAGCTCAAGGCCTGGAATCAACCGCAGCAGTTCAAGCGTATAGATCGACCAGCCCATTTTCTCCATATGACACGGCGTGTGGTACACCACTTTCAGCGGTAATGTACCCAGCGGCAACGTTTGCCCGCTATCCAGTTTGCGCCACAGGAAGCGCGTCGCCAGCTCGATGTGCTCGCGCAGGCCGGTATTATCCACGTCCAGCAGATGCGGGTACTCGTCGCGCAGGGTAAAGGTGCAGGTGGACGAGGTCGCCAGCACCGGAATACCCTTGTCGACAATGGCTTCCCGCAGCGACGTGACGTTGCTTTTTGCCTGCCTGCGCGCTTTATCGGTAAACCCGTTGGCAATCAGCGGTACGCCGCAGCACTTCTCCTTGTTCAGTAGCTGAACGCCCGTTCCCATGGCGTTGAGCACCTTCAGCAGATCTTTGCCCAGCTGCGGGTGGTTGTAGTTCACATAGCAGCCGTGGAAAAAGGCTACCTGATCGGCAAACTGTGCCTGCTCTGCCGCGACGGACTTGTACCAGCGGCGGAAGGTGCCGTGAGAATATTTGGGCAGGCTGCGGTGATGGTCAATCTTGAGCGTGGCATCCAGCAGCTGGCGCACCGGTTTGAGAGAGGTCGCGGCATTCACCAGCGGGGCAAACGGCGTCGACAGGCTGCCCATCAGATCGGTGTGGCTCAGGATCGCGTCCCGCAGCGTCGGCTTTTGCGTGCTATAGCGCGCCCGGGCGCGCTGGATGATATCGCCAATGTTGACATCAGACGGACAGGCCACCTCGCAGCGTTTACAGTTGATGCAGTATTTCAGCGCCTCGTCGTACAGCTTGCCGTCCTTCAGGCGCAGACGCTCGCCGTCCGGCCCGGCCTGTTTCGGGCCTGGATAGCTTGGATTGACGCCGCTGACCGGGCAGACGGTGGTACACACCGTGCATTTAATGCAGCTTTCAAAACGGGTATCGTTCATTGTTCAGCCTCCGTGCGCTGGCTAATCTGTTCTGCCACATACAGCGCCGTGACGGCGCAGACGCCGCCCCCGCATCCCTGGGAGATCGGGTCGTATCCGCCCAGCAGCGAGCCGATGGCAAAGAGATTGCTGACGGGCTTACCGGAAAGCTGCGGGTGTAGCTGGTTATCGACAATCACGCCGAACTGTTGCCAGGGCTGCGGCGAGAAGAAATCGCTCTGATACCAGTCCGCGCGGGAGGCGCTTTGCCGGACATCCAGCCCCATAATGGCTTCCCGAATGCCCTCCCGGCTGCTCAGCAGTCCATTACTGAAGAAACTGCCGCTTGCCAGCACCGTATAGCGTGCGCGAAGTGGAATATCATCGTGGTTGCGCGTCCATACTTCGCTTACCGCGCCGTCCGTCAGGGTGATTTTTTTCACCTCGTCACCCGCCATCCACACGCCGCCCTGCGCAACAAACTGGCGCTGCAGCTGGGTATGCAGGCGAATACCCGGTACGGAAGGCGGCAGCGTTGGCAGCAGGCCGAGCGAGCAGGGCAGACGATCCGAGAGCCAGCGCCAGAGCCGGTTGTCGCGTAAGCCAAAGCAGGCGGGCATCAACAGCGTGTCGCAGGTTTCGCCGATCGGCCTGAGCGCGTCATACAGCAGCGGCCATTTGTCCTCGTTATCAAGGAAGCGGGCGATATTCACCGCGCGAAACTCGCTCGGGTTGTCGCGCAGGACATCAAGCTCGGGCAGCTCTATCTCTGCCGTTTCGGCATTAACGCCCTGGCGACAAAGTGACGCCGCCGCGAGATGGGGCTGAAAATCAAGAAAACCGCTAATACCTACTACCCGCACGCGCGCGGCACTGAACGGGGCAACGGGCACCTCCTCCGGGCTGAGCCAGGCGGAACGCAGGGTACCGAGCGGCGTGACGCGCTGATGATTCTGCCGGGCGCTCCCCTTCAGACGTGCGCCGCAGTCCGCCAGTAGCGCTTCGGTTTCGAGGGCAAAGCGGTCAATATGCTGCGCGCCGATCAGGTGATACGGGTGCTCCGGCGGCAGTTTATCGCGGTATGTATCGTCCACCAGATCCAGCGAGCCCGACGAGAAGTGCAGGGCGCTCTGACCCCGGGTGATAATGGCGCAGCGCAGCCCCTGCTTTGTGAGTTTGATTCCACAAAGCAGGCCTGCCAGCCCGCCGCCGACAATCACGGTATCAAATTTCATCGTGTTGCTCCTTCTCAAGACCGCAAAGTCCCTGGTAGACCCAGCGGGTAAACTCGCTTTCACGCAGGGCATCACCCCAGGCAACAGGCTGAATGCCTTTCCAGCGCTCGTTTAAAAACGCGCTGAGCTGATCGAGCGACTGGGTGGCGGTGGTAGTATGAAAACGTTGCAGCAGCCCGGCGGCACGGCAGGCGCACAGCTCGCCCTGGCAGGTCCCCATTCCGACGCGGGTGCGGCGGCGGAGATCGAGCAGGCTATTGACCGTCAGATTCTCCACAGCGTATTGCACTTCACCGGCGGTCACGGCTTCGCATTCGCATACCAGGCTGCGGCTCAGCCGGCCTTCGCCCAGCCAGACCGGCGTCCTGTCGCCATGGCGATAGATGGCCGACCCGCGCAGAGGGGCGGGGAGGGAGATAATTTTTTGTAGCGTCTTCTCGGTGGACTGCCGCGATCCGGGCAGGGGTTGCTCCGCCGTTACGCACGGTTCGGTATTGCCCAGCTTGCGGCAGACGGCATCCGTTGCCCACTCCGCCATCAGGCGATAGGTCATCAGCTTGCCGCCGGTGATGGTGATAAACCCGTCCAGGCCGTCACGCGCGGCATGGTCGAGCAGCACAATGCCGCGGCTGACGTTACGCCCGCTCGGGTCGTTATCGCTGGCGACCAGCGGACGTACGCCCGCATAAGCGCGAAGGATCCGGGTTTGCGCCATCACCGGAGCCAGTTTTTCCCCTTCGCGCAGCAGGATATCCACCTCTTCGGCGGTCACGCGGTTGTAATCAATCTCGCTGTAGTCCACGTGCGTTGAGGTCGTACCGATTAACGAAATGGTATCACCGGGGACGAGGATATCGGCATCAGACGGTTTTCGGCAGCGGTTGATCACATGGTTATTAATGCGGTGATCGAGGATCAGCAGGGAGCCTTTCGCCGGGAACATGCGAACCGACAGGTCGGCGTATTCCGCAATGCGCTGTCCCCAGATCCCCGCGGCATTGACGACGACGGAGGCGAACAGCTCGCCGTGCTCGTGGTATTGCGTGTCAAATACCCGTACGCCGCAAATGCGATGGCCTTCGCGGATAAGCCCGGTCACTTCGTGCCCGGTCAGAATGTGCGCGCCATGCTCGCGGGCGTCCAGCATATTGGCGGCCGTCAGGCGAAAAGGATCAACCGTACCGTCAGGCACTTTTACCGCGCCCGTCAGGGCCGGGTTGACAGAGGGCTCAATGCGACGCGCAAGGGCCGGGTCGATGGCCTCGGCCTGAATCCCCGCCGCAAGGCAGGCGCTAATAAAGGTTGACTGAAAGGCAAGATCGTCTTCGGGAAGCGTAATAAACAGACCGTCGGTCGGTTCAATGCAGTGGCGGGCAATACGCCGAAGGATCTGATTTTCGGCGATACATTCGCGCGCGGATTCGCCATCCGTCACGGCGTAGCGGGCGCCGCTGTGAAGCAGTCCATGATTGCGGCCGGTAGCGCCTGTCGCGATGTCATGGCGCTCCAGAAGCGTGACGCTTAATCCCCGCAGGGCGCAATCGCGTGCGATGCCGGCGCCGGTTGCGCCACCGCCAATGATAATCACATCGCTATAGCGTGGATCGTGAATTGTCATTGTCATCCCTCTGTGTTCGTTTTTTATCATTTAGCCACATGAAAACTATGGTTTGTTTGATTTCGAACACAAACGAGCGAAATTCGAAAGTGAAACGTGATTTCATGCGCTTTTTTGCGCATTCTGTCATATTTCTGTAACAATCTGTGCGTTGATTCACAGTAACAATCACCGTGATTTCTTAACATCCCCGCCTCTGGAATTCAGGTGCGAGCCACCTGCTCATTCAATTCAAGGCCACGGAGGCTGTCATGCTCAGTATCTTCAAACCTGCGCCGCATCGGGCGCGTCTGCCAGAGGCAGAAATTGATCCGCTATACCGCCGTCTGCGCTGGCAAATTTTCCTGGGGATCTTCTTCGGGTACGCGGCGTACTACCTTGTTCGTAAAAACTTTGCGCTCGCTATGCCGTATCTGGTGGAGCAGGGCTTTTCGCGTGGCGATCTGGGGTTCGCGCTATCGGGTATTTCCATCGCCTACGGTTTTTCCAAATTCATTATGGGTTCAGTGTCCGATCGCTCGAATCCACGCGTGTTCCTGCCGGCCGGTCTGATCCTGGCGGCAGCGGTTATGCTGTTTATGGGCTTTGTGCCGTGGGCAACCTCCAGCATTGCCGTCATGTTCGTGCTGCTGTTCCTTTGCGGCTGGTTCCAGGGAATGGGGTGGCCACCGTGCGGACGCACCATGGTGCACTGGTGGTCGCAGAAAGAGCGTGGCGGTATCGTGTCGGTGTGGAACTGCGCGCATAACGTGGGCGGCGGTATTCCGCCTCTGCTGTTCCTGCTGGGGATGGCCTGGTTCAACGACTGGCACGCGGCGCTGTATATGCCTGCCTTTGGCGCAATCGTGGTGGCGATTATTGCTTTTGCGCTGATGCGCGACACGCCACAGTCCTGCGGTCTGCCGCCGATCGAAGAGTACAAAAACGACTATCCGGATGATTACAGCAAGGAGCATGAAGAAGAGCTGACCGCAAAACAGATCTTCATGAAGTACGTCCTGCCGAACAAGCTGCTGTGGTACATCGCGGTGGCGAACGTGTTCGTTTACCTGCTGCGCTACGGCATTCTGGACTGGTCACCGACTTACCTGAAAGAGGTGAAGCACTTCGCGCTGGATAAATCGTCCTGGGCCTACTTCCTGTATGAATATGCGGGGATCCCGGGCACGCTGCTTTGTGGCTGGATGTCGGACAAAGTGTTCAGGGGTAACCGCGGTGCGACGGGCGTGTTCTTTATGACCCTGGTCACCATCGCGACCGTCGTTTACTGGCTCAACCCGCCGGGCAACCCATCAGTAGACATGGCCTGTATGATCGTCATCGGCTTCCTGATTTATGGTCCGGTTATGCTGATCGGTCTGCATGCGCTGGAACTGGCACCGAAGAAAGCAGCAGGCACGGCGGCAGGCTTTACCGGTCTGTTTGGCTACCTGGGTGGGTCGGTCGCGGCGAGCGCCATCGTGGGTTATACCGTTGATTACTTCGGCTGGGACGGCGGCTTTATGGTGATGATCGGCGGTAGCGTGCTGGCGGTACTGTTGCTGATTGTCGTGATGATCGGCGAGAAACGTCACCATGCGGAAGTGCTGGCACGTCGTCAATAAGGAGCATTGCCATGAAATTATCTTACTTAACAACCGGCCTGCTGCTGGCGGGCCTGATGACAGGTTCTGCACTGGCGGCAGATAAAATCGTTATCGCCCACCGCGGCGCGAGCGGCTATCTGCCGGAGCATACGCTGCCGGCAAAAGCGATGGCCTATGCGCAGGGCGCGGATTACCTGGAGCAGGATCTGGTAATGACGAAGGACGACCAGTTGGTCGTTCTGCACGATCACTATCTTGACCGCGTGACGGACGTGGCGGAGCGTTTCCCAAACCGCGCCCGCAAAGATGGTCGTTTCTACGCCATTGATTTTACCCTGGCGGAGATCCGCTCCCTGAAGTTTACCGAAGGCTTCGAGATTGAAAACGGCAAGAAGGTGCAGGTCTATCCGGGACGTTTCCCGATGGGCAAATCTGACTTCCGGATCCACACCTTCCAGGAAGAGATTGAGTTTGTTCAGGGGCTGAACCACTCAACCGGTAAAAATATCGGTATCTACCCGGAAATTAAAGCGCCGTGGTTCCACCACCAGGAAGGGAAAGACATTGCGGCGAAAACGCTGGACGTGCTGAAGCAGTACGGCTACACCAGCAAGAAGGACAAGGTTTATCTACAGTGTTTTGACGCCGCTGAGCTGAAGCGCATCAAAACCGAGCTGGAGCCGAAGAGGGAGATGAACCTCAATCTGGTACAGCTGATTGCCTATACCGACTGGAATGAAACCCAGGAGAAGCAGCCGGACGGCAAGTGGGTGAACTACAGCTACGACTGGATGTTTAAGCCGGGTGCGATGAAGCAGATTGCGCAGTACGCCGACGGCATCGGGCCGGATTACCACATGCTGGTGGCGGAGGGTTCCACGCCGGGCCACGTGAAGCTGACGGCGATGGTGCAAGAGGCACATGCCAGCAAGATGCAGGTCCATCCGTACACGGTGCGTGCAGACCAGCTGCCGCCGTATGCCACGGACGTGAATCAGCTTTATGAGGTGTTGTACAACCAGGCGGACGTGGACGGACTGTTTACGGATTTCCCGGATAAAGCGGTGAGCTTTTTGAAGGATAAACGCTGAAATTGCCGGGTGGCGGCTGCACCTTACCCGGCCTACGAACTGCGGTTTTGTAGGTCGGGTAAGCGAAGCGCCACCCGACGTAATCACATCTCGATCTCAATATCGCCTTTTGCCCTGCAGCAGCAGGGCAAAATTTCCCCTTCGTTGATAAAGGCCAGCGGTTCGGTCAGCCAGTCCACCTGGCCTGCGACCAGGCGGCAGCGACAGGAGCCGCAATAGCCTTCACGACACTGGTACTCTACCTCCACCTGATGCGCTTCAAGCGCCACCAGCAGGGAAGGGTGCTCTTCCTGGCACAATACTTCGGTACCCGAAAGGCTCAGCGTTACGCGGGTCATCAGAGCTGGAAGTCGCTCAGGTCGTCAGTATTGACTTCAGAATCAATCTGACCAACCAGGTACGAACTCACTTCCACTTCCTGTGGCGCCACCTGCACGTTATCGGACACCAGCCAGGTGTTGATCCACGGGATAGGGTTAGAGCGCGTCTGGAACGGCAGCTCGAGGCCAACAGCCTGCATGCGGATGTTGGTGATGTACTCAACGTACTGGCACAGAATGTCTTTGTTCAGGCCAATCATGGAGCCGTCGCGGAACAGATAATCTGCCCACTCTTTCTCCTGCTGAGCGGCCAGCACGAACAGGTCATAGCACTCCTGTTTGCACTCTTCGGCGATTTCCGCCATTTCCGGGTCGTCCGTGCCGCTGCGCAGCAGGTTCAGCATGTGCTGGGTGCCGGTCAGGTGCAGGGCTTCATCGCGGGCAATCAGACGGATGATTTTAGCGTTGCCCTCCATCAGCTTGCGCTCGGCAAAGGCGAAGGAGCAGGCGAAGCTGACGTAGAAGCGGATCGCTTCCAGCGCGTTGACGCTCATCAGGCACAGGTACAGCTGCTTTTTCAGCGCGCGCAGGTTCACGGTGATGGTTTTGCCGCTCACGTTGTGCGTACCTTCACCCAGCAGATGCCAGTAGCTGGTCATCTCGATCAGCTCGTCGTAGTAATGGGCAATGCCCTCCGCGCGCTTCTGGATCTGCTCGTTGGTGACGATATCGTCAAACACCACCGCCGGATCGTTCACGATATTGCGGATGATATGGGTGTAAGAACGGGAGTGGATCGTCTCCGAGAACGCCCATGTTTCCACCCAGGTTTCCAGCTCAGGAATCGAAATCAGCGGCAACAGCGCCACGTTCGGGCTACGGCCCTGAATGGAGTCCAGCAGCGTCTGGTACTTCAGGTTGCTGAGGAAGATATGCTTTTCGTGATCCGGCAATGCCTGAAAATCGATGCGATCGCGGGATACGTCCACTTCTTCCGGGCGCCAGAAGAAGGAGAGTTGCTTTTCAATCAGCTTTTCGAAGATGTCATATTTTTGCTGATCGTAGCGTGCCACGTTGACCGGCTGGCCGAAGAACATCGGCTCTTTGAGCTGGTCGTTTTTCGTCTGTGAAAAGGTGGTATATGCCATTGAGGTGAGTCCTGTTGAGATTTTATTGCCCGGCGGCACTGCGTTTGCCGGGCCTACAAAACCGTAGGCCGGGTAAGCGTAGCGCCACCCGGCGAAGTGCTTAGATCTTACATGCGCCGCTTTCGCAGCCATCGTCCTGAATTGACGGTACCATGTCGTCCTGGGCGTCTTCCGCACCATCACGGGTGTTGTGATAGTACAGGGTTTTCACGCCAAATTTATAAGCGGTCAGCAGGTCTTTCAGCAACTGCTGCATTGGAACCTTGCCGGACGGGAAGCGCGTCGGGTCGTAGTTGGTATTGGCAGAGATCGACTGGTCGATAAACTTCTGCATGATACCCACCAGCTGCAGGTAACCGTCGTTGTTAGGCATTTCCCACAGCAGCTCGTAGTTGTTGCCCAGCGTTTCGTAATCTGGCACCACCTGACGCAGCACGCCGTCTTTCGATGCTTTAATGCTGACGTGACCGCGCGGTGGCTCAATACCGTTGGTGGCGTTAGAGATCTGCGAAGAGGTCTCGGACGGCATCAGGGCCGAGAGCGTGGAGTTACGCAGGCCGTGAGTCTTAATGGACTCGCGCAGGCCTTCCCAGTCGAGGTGCAGCGGCTCGTTGACAATCGCATCCAGGTCTTTCTTGTAGGTGTCGATTGGCAGAATGCCTTTCGCGTAGGTGGTTTCGTTGAACCACGGGCACGCGCCTTGCTCTTTCGCCAGCTCGTTGGAGGCTTTCATCAGGTAGTACTGAATGGCTTCGAACGTCTGGTGAGTCAGGTTGTTGGCGCTGCCGTCAGAGTAACGCTTGCCGTTTTTCGCCAGCCAGTAAGCGAAGTTGATCACGCCGATACCCAGGGTACGGCGGCCCATCGCACCGCGTTTGGCTGCCGGGATTGGGTAATCCTGGTAATCCAGCAGGGCGTCGAGGGCACGTACGGCCAGCACGGCCAGCTCTTCCAGCTCGTCCAGGCTCTTAATCGCACCCAGGTTGAACGCGGACAGCGTACACAGCGCGATTTCACCGTTTTCGTCGTTCACGTCTTCCAGCGGTTTGGTCGGCAGGGCGATCTCCAGGCACAGGTTAGACTGGCGCACTGGCGCAACAACCGGGTCAAACGGGCTGTGGGTGTTGCAGTGGTCAACGTTCTGGATGTAGATACGACCGGTAGAGGCACGTTCCTGCATCATCAGGGAGAACAGGTCTACCGCTTTCACGCGCTGTTTGCGGATGCTGTCGTCTTTTTCGTATTTGGTGTACAGACGTTCGAACTCGTCCTGATCGGCGAAGAACGCGTCATACAGGCCCGGGACATCGGACGGGCTGAACAGGGTGATGTCTTCACCTTTTAGCAGACGGGTGTACATCAGTTTGTTGATCTGCACGCCGTAGTCCATGTGACGCACGCGGTTACCTTCGACGCCGCGGTTGTTTTTCAGGACCAGCAGGCTTTCCACTTCCAGGTGCCACATTGGGTAGAACAGGGTTGCTGCACCACCGCGCACGCCGCCCTGAGAGCAGGATTTTACTGCCGTCTGGAAATGCTTATAGAACGGGATACAGCCGGTGTGGAACGCTTCGCCGCCGCGAATCGGGCTGCCCAGCGCACGGATACGACCGGCGTTGATACCGATACCGGCACGCTGGGAAACGTATTTCACAATGGCGCTGGAGGTGGCGTTGATGGAATCCAGGCTGTCACCACACTCGATCAGTACACAGGAGCTGAACTGACGTGTTGGGGTGCGCACGCCAGACATGATTGGCGTAGGCAGAGAAATCTTGAACGTCGATACCGCATCGTAGAAACGCTTCACGTATTCCAGACGGGTGTCGCGCGGATAGTTAGAGAACAGGCAGGCAGCCACCAGAATATAGAGGAACTGGGCGCTTTCGTAGATCTCACCGGTTACGCGGTTCTGAACCAGGTATTTGCCTTCGAGCTGCTTCACCGCCGCATAGGAGAAGTTCATGTCGCGCCAGTGATCGATAAACCCGTTCATCTGCTCGAACTCTTCTTCCGTATAGTCTTCCAGCAGATGCGTGTCGTATTTGCCCAGCTCGACCATTTTCACCACGTGATCGTACAGCTTAGGCGGCTCAAACTGGCCGTAGGCTTTTTTACGCAGGTGGAAAATCGCCAGACGTGCAGCGAGGTACTGATAATCCGGTGCTTCGCGGGAGATGAGGTCCGCCGCCGCTTTAATGATCGTTTCGTGAATATCAGACGTTTTGATGCCGTCGTAGAACTGGATGTGGGAACGCAGTTCAACCTGGGAGATAGATACGTTGTTCAGTCCTTCTGCTGCCCAGTCGAGAACTCGATGGATTTTGTCCAGATTGATACGCTCGGTGGTACCGTCGCGCTTTGTCACCAGCAGACTCTGATTCATGTGGGGTTTACCTGTCCGTGAAATAAAAAAATATCCCCCGCTTATCCACAGATCCGTCTTGTGACTAACTCTGTGGATAAATACTACATATAGGGGGTTTGCGATAAGAAAAACGCTATATGGTGAGTATTCTAGTATCGAATCTTTTCAGCACAAGGGTTGATTTTGACGTTAAATTGAGGTTGTGAAAGGGTAAAAAAGGCTAAGTCCTCGTACCGTAAGGCCTGGAAGACATGTCAATAATTAAGAAAAAAAATTCAAAATTTGATCGAGTGCTGATTTCTTCAACGGGAGGTCAGAATTGCGCAACATGATGTCGCGCAATCTTTATAAGAATAACGAATGACGTTAGTCGTTTTTGGCGGTGGTATGCAACATATAGTTAACATCTACGCCCGGTGCGAGTTTGAATTTATCGGTCAGCGGATTGTAGTGCAGGCCGGTGATGTGTTGCTCTTTGAGCCACGTCTGGTCAACCCAGCTTAACAGCTCCGCAGGCTTGATGAATTTCTTCACGTCATGCGTCCCTTTCGGCACCATGCGCAGTACATACTCCGCGCCGACAACGGCCATCAGCCAGGCTTTACCGTTGCGGTTGATGGTCGAGAAGAAGACCTGTCCGCCCGGTTTCACCAGTTTTGCACAGGCGTGCACCACGGACTGCGGATCGGGAACGTGCTCCAGCATCTCCATGCAGGTTACCGCATCGTACTGATGGGCATGTTTTACCGCGTGTTCTTCGACAGTTTCCTGCACGTACTCCACCTGGATGCCAGACTCCAGCGCATGAAGGCGGGCAACCTGCAGCGGTTCAAAGCCCATATCCAGGCCAGTAACATTTGCCCCTTCGCGCGCCATGCTCTCAGCCAGGATACCGCCGCCGCAGCCGACATCGAGCACTTTCTTACCGAACAGACCGCCGGAACGCTCCGCGATATAGCCCAGACGCAGCGGGTTAATGCGGTGCAGAGGTTTGAACTCACCTTCGAGATCCCACCAGCGGGACGCCACCGCTTCAAATTTGGCAATCTCTTCGTGGTCAACGTTGTGAGCCACCGGGGATTTTTCGGCATTCATGGGCGCTTTTACTCCTTATTTAGCAAGACAAAGGAGTATATCAGGCAATCCCTGTGAATAAAGCGTATAGGTTTACCTCAATCACCTCGGCTGTGTTATAATTTGCGACCTTTGAATCCGGGATACAGTAGAGGGATAGCGGTTAGATGAGCGACCTTGCGAGAGAAATTACACCGGTTAACATCGAGGAAGAGCTGAAGAGCTCCTATCTGGACTATGCGATGTCGGTCATTGTTGGCCGTGCGCTGCCGGATGTCCGCGATGGCCTGAAGCCGGTACACCGTCGCGTACTATACGCCATGAACGTATTGGGCAATGACTGGAATAAAGCCTATAAAAAATCTGCCCGTGTCGTGGGTGACGTCATCGGTAAATATCACCCGCATGGTGATACCGCCGTGTACGACACCATCGTCCGTATGGCGCAGCCATTCTCCTTGCGTTACATGCTGGTAGATGGTCAGGGTAACTTTGGTTCTGTTGACGGCGACTCCGCAGCGGCGATGCGTTATACGGAAATCCGTATGTCGAAAATCGCCCACGAGCTGATGGCCGACCTGGAAAAAGAGACCGTTGATTTCGTCGATAACTACGACGGCACCGAGCGCATCCCAGATGTGATGCCAACCAAGATCCCGAACCTGTTAGTGAACGGTTCGTCCGGTATCGCGGTCGGTATGGCAACCAACATTCCGCCGCACAACATTACCGAAGTGATCAACGGCTGCCTGGCCTATATCGACGATGAAGACATCAGCATTGAAGGGCTGATGGAACACATCCCGGGTCCGGATTTCCCGACGGCGGCGATCATCAACGGTCGTCGTGGTATTGAAGAAGCTTACCGCACCGGTCGCGGCAAGATTTACATCCGTGCCCGCGCCGAAGTGGAAGCGGACGCCAAAACGGGTCGTGAAACCATTATTGTTCACGAGATCCCGTATCAGGTGAACAAAGCGCGTCTGATTGAAAAAATCGCCGAGCTGGTAAAAGAAAAACGTGTTGAAGGTATCAGCGCGCTGCGTGACGAGTCTGATAAAGACGGGATGCGCATCGTGATTGAGATTAAACGCGACGCGGTGGGTGAGGTTGTGCTGAACAACCTGTATTCCCAGACTCAGCTTCAGGTTTCCTTCGGTATCAACATGGTTGCGCTGCACCATGGTCAGCCGAAGATCATGAACCTTAAAGAGATCCTGAGCGCGTTCGTGCGTCACCGCCGTGAAGTGGTGACCCGTCGTACTATCTTCGAACTGCGCAAAGCGCGCGACCGTGCACACATTCTCGAAGCACTGGCCGTTGCACTGGCTAACATCGACCCGATTATCGAACTGATTCGCCGTGCACCAACCCCTGCGGAAGCGAAAGCAGCGTTAGTGGCTCGGCCATGGGCGCTGGGTAACGTCTCTGCGATGCTCGAACGTGCGGGCGATGATGCTGCGCGTCCTGAGTGGCTGGAACCTGAATTTGGCGTGCGTGACGGTCAGTACTACCTGACTGAGCAGCAGGCACAGGCGATTCTGGATCTGCGTCTGCAGAAACTGACCGGCCTTGAGCACGAAAAACTGCTCGACGAATACAAAGAACTGCTGGAACAGATTGCCGAGCTGCTGCATATCCTGGGTAGCGCAGATCGCCTGATGGAAGTGATCCGTGAAGAGCTGGAACTGGTCCGCGATCAGTTCGGCGATGAGCGTCGCACCGAAATCACCGCAAACAGCTCTGATATCAACATTGAAGACTTGATCAACCGCGAAGACGTGGTGGTTACCCTGTCTCACCAGGGCTATGTGAAGTATCAGCCGCTGACCGACTACGAAGCACAGCGTCGTGGCGGTAAAGGCAAATCGGCAGCACGTATTAAAGAAGAAGACTTTATTGACCGCCTGCTGGTGGCAAACACCCATGACACGATCCTCTGCTTCTCCAGCCGGGGTCGTCTGTACTGGATGAAAGTCTATCAGCTGCCGGAAGCGAGCCGTGGTGCGCGTGGTCGTCCAATCGTTAACCTGCTGCCGCTGGAAGCGAACGAACGTATCACCGCCATTCTGCCGGTACGCGAATACGAAGAAGGCGTGAACGTCTTTATGGCGACCGCCAGCGGTACCGTGAAGAAAACTGCACTGACTGAATTCAGCCGTCCACGTTCTGCGGGGATCATCGCGGTGAACCTGAATGAAGGCGATGAGCTGATTGGCGTTGACCTGACTTCCGGTTCTGATGAAGTCATGCTCTTCTCCGCTGCCGGTAAAGTGGTGCGCTTTAAAGAGAACGCCGTCCGTGCAATGGGCCGTACCGCTACGGGCGTTCGTGGTATCAAACTGGCAGGCGAAGACAGCGTCGTTTCTCTGATTATTCCGCGCGGTGAAGGGGCAATCCTGACCGTGACGCAGAATGGTTACGGTAAACGTACGGCGGAAGGGGAGTACCCAACCAAGTCTCGCGGCACGCAGGGCGTTATCTCTATCAAGGTTACCGAGCGCAACGGTTCCGTTGTTGGTGCGGTACAGGTGGACGATGCCGACCAGATCATGATGATCACAGATGCTGGTACGCTGGTGCGTACCCGCGTTTCTGAGATAAGCGTGGTGGGTCGTAACACCCAGGGCGTTATTCTCATCCGTACTGCGGAAGATGAAAACGTGGTGGGCCTGCAGCGTGTTGCTGAGCCAGTGGATGACGAAGAGCTCGACTCCATCGACGGTAGCGTCGCGGAAGGTGATGATGAAATCGCACCGGAAGCCGACACCGACGATGACGCAGCGGATGACGCTGACGAGTAATGTCTCCTGATACAAAAAAGGGCCGGATTCCGGCCCTTTTCTTTTGCAGAAGCAGATAAGTCAACGTTGCGACCTGGCGCGTTTACCGCTACCTTAACCACATTCTTTTGACCCCGACGGCGGAGCCTCGCCCCTTTGAAATACCTCGTCTCCTTTCGTACTACGCTGAAAGTTTCTCGCTATCTGTTTCGGGCGCTGGCGCTCTTGCTTTGGCTGCTGGTGGCATTGTTCTCCGTGTTTTACATCGTTAACGCGCTGCACCAGAAAGAAGCGGAGATCCGCCAGGAGTTTAATTTAAGCTCCGACCAGGCCCAGCGCTACATTCAGCGAACGTCAGACGTGATGAAGGAACTGAAGTATATTGCTGAAAATCGCCTGACGGCGGAAAACGGTATCCTTGCGCTTCGCGGCCGTAATGACAAAACCGAAGTCCCGGATTTCCAGCCGCTGTTCCCGGACTCCGACTGCTCCACCATGAGCAATACCTGGCGCGGATCGCTGGAATCTCTTGCCTGGTTTATGCGCTACTGGCGCGACAATTTCTCCGCCGCCTATGACCTGAACCGCGTATTCCTGATTGGCAGTGAAAATCTCTGCATGGCTGACTTTGGCCTGCGCGATGTGCCCGTTGAGCGTGATGACGCGCTGAAAAGCCTGCATGAACGTATTGTGAAATATCGCAATGCACCGCAGGACGAGCGTGGGAATAACATCTTCTGGGTAAGCCAGGGTCCGCGCACGGGCGTCGGCTATTTCTACGCCCTGACGCCGGTCTATCTGGGCAATCGGCTACAGGCACTGCTGGGGATTGAGCAGACCATCCGCATGGAAAACTTCTTCACCCCAGGCAGCCTGCCAATGGGGGTGACCATTCTTGATGAAAATGGCCATCAGCTGATCTCGCTTGCCGGGCCCGATAACCGTTTGAACGTCGAACCGCACTGGATGCAGGAGCGGTCGTGGTTTGGTTATACCTCGGGGTTCCGCGAACTGGTGCTGAAGAAGAGCCTGCCGCCTTCGTCGCTGAGTATTGTCTATTCGCTGCCGGTGGATATGGTGCTTGAGCGGATTCGCATTCTTATAATGAATGCCATTCTGCTGAACCTGATCGCGGGTGGGGCGCTATTCACCCTGGCGCGCATGTATGAGCGGAAAATCTTTATTCCTGCCGAAAGCGACGCCCAGCGGCTGGAGGAACACGAGCAGTTTAACCGCAAGATTGTCGCGTCGGCACCGGTGGGGATCTGTATTCTGCGTACCCAGGACGGGACAAATATCCTGAGTAACGAACTGGCGCATAACTACCTGAACATGCTGACGCATGAGGACCGGCAAAGGCTGACGCAAATTATCTGTGGTCAGCAGGTTAACTTTGTCGACGTGCTCACCAGCACCCACACCAACCTGCAGATTAGCTTTGTCCATTCCCGCTATCGCAATGAAAACGTGGCGATTTGCGTGCTGGTGGATGTCTCCGCACGCGTGAAGATGGAAGAGTCGTTGCAGGAGATGGCGCAGGCCGCGGAGCAGGCCAGTCAGTCGAAATCCATGTTCCTCGCGACCGTCAGCCACGAGCTGCGTACGCCGCTGTATGGGATTATCGGTAACCTCGATCTGCTACAGACGAAAGAATTGCCGAAAGGGGTCGACAGGCTGGTGACGGCGATGAACAACTCCTCCAGTCTGCTGCTGAAAATCATTAGCGATATTCTCGACTTCTCCAAAATTGAGTCTGAGCAGTTGAAAATCGAACCGCGGGAGTTCTCACCGCGCGAGGTGATGAACCATATCAGCGCCAACTATCTGCCGCTGGTCGTGCGTAAACAGCTGGGGCTTTACTGCTTTATCGAGCCGGATGTGCCGCTGACGCTGCACGGCGATCCGATGCGCCTGCAGCAGGTCATCTCTAACCTGCTCAGCAACGCCATTAAATTCACTGATATCGGCTGTATTGTGTTGCACGTTTGCCGGGCGGGGGATTACCTGAGCATTCGCGTGCGCGACACCGGGGTAGGTATCCCGGCGAAGGAGGTGGTTCGTCTGTTCGACCCGTTCTTCCAGGTCGGGACCGGCGTGCAGCGTAATTTCCAGGGTACCGGTCTGGGGCTGGCGATTTGTGAGAAGCTCATCAGCATGATGGACGGTGACATCTCGGTTGATACCGAGCCCGGCATGGGCAGCCAGTTCACCATCCGCATTCCGCTCTATTCAGCGCAGTATCCGGCTAAAGCGACGGTTGACGGGCTGAGTAATAAGCGCTGCTGGCTGGCGGTGCATAATGCTTCACTGAATGACTACCTGACGGCTCTGCTCACCCACAGCGGTGTGAGGGTGTGTCGCTATGAGGGCCAAACGCCGGACGTGGACGATGTGCTGATTGCCGACGAGATGCTGGAACAGCCGTGGCAGGGGAGAGGAACGGTGCGCTTCTGTCGTCGCCACATTGGCATTCCGGTTGAGCGTGAGCCGGGGGAATGGGTACACAGCGTTGCAACGCCGCATGAGCTGTTGAGCCTGCTGGCGCGCATCTACAAAGTGGAACTGGAAGAGAGCGACAGCGCGGGCGGATTGCCATCACCGGATTCTCTGGCGTCGGTGAATGACGATATGATGATTCTGGTGGTGGATGACCATCCGATTAACCGCCGCCTGCTGGCTGACCAGCTTGGATCGCTTGGCTACCAGTGCAAAACCGCTAATGACGGCGTGGATGCGCTGAATGTGCTGAGTAAAAATCATATTGATATCGTGCTTAGCGACGTCAACATGCCTAACATGGATGGTTACCGTCTGACGCAGCGCATCCGGCAGCTTGGCCTGACGCTACCGGTTGTGGGCGTAACGGCGAACGCGCTGGCGGAAGAGAAACAGCGTTGTCTGGAGTCAGGAATGGACAGCTGTCTGTCGAAACCGGTGACGCTGGACGTGCTGAAGCAGACATTGTCGATTTACGCAGACCGCGTGAGAAAAACCAGAATATAAAAAAAGGCCCGTAAGGGCCTTTTTTATTTGCCCGGCGGCGCTGCGCTTGCGCGGGCCTGCGGGTTCTGTAGGCCGGGTAAGCGCGAGCGCCACCCGGCATTTACAGTGGGGATCAATCCTTATCCGTTGCGCTCAGCGTAACGGAGGAGAGATAGTTCAGCAGAGCAATATCGTTGTCCACGCCCAGTTTCATCATCGCTGACTTCTTCTGGCTGCTGATGGTTTTAATACTGCGGTTCAGCTTCTTGGCAATCTCGGTGACCAGGAAACCTTCTGCGAACAGGCGCAGAACTTCGCTCTCTTTCGGCGACAGGCGTTTGTCACCGTAGCCACCCGCGCTGATTTTCTCCAGCAGACGAGAGACGCTCTCAGGCGTGAACTTCTTGCCTTTCTGCAGCGCAGCAAGCGCTTTTGGCAGATCGGTCGGTGCGCCTTGTTTCAGCACAATCCCTTCGATATCCAGATCCAGTACGGCGCTCAGGATCGCCGGGTTGTTGTTCATGGTCAGAACAATGATCGAGATGTCCGGGAAGTGACGTTTAATGTACTTGATGAGCGTGATCCCATCACCGTACTTGTCCCCAGGCATGGAGAGATCGGTAATGAGCACGTGTGCATCAAGTTTTGGGAGGTTATTGATCAGTGCTGTAGAGTCTTCAAATTCACCGACTACATTCACCCACTCGATCTGTTCAAGTGATTTGCGAATACCGAACAGTACAATCGGATGGTCATCGGCAATAATTACGTTCATATTGTTCATGTATAAGGCTACCTTGCTACAGCAAGCTTTTGACGTAGGCGTCAATGTCGCTGATGTATTTTTCAATGCCAGAGGCATCTTTCTCACGAATTAGATGTTCCAGCGTTTCACATAACTGCTTGCCGGGAACCAGATTAAGCATGGCAAACACCCCTTTAAGCCGGTGTGCTGTCTGTGCCAGCGCTGCAAAATCATTCGCAGCGGACTCAGTATACAACCGCTTAACATCATCTGGTACTGTATCAACAAAGAGTGAATAGTATCCGCTGGCGTGAAGCTCGGCGTTTTCATTGCCGCCTAACGGTGATTCCGCTATCTCTTCCTGCGCCAGCTGCTCTTCTATTAGTTGTAGTACAGCTTCCTGCATCGCATTGCTTATATTAAAGTTGACGCGCAGCTGGCCAGGGCCGATTTTCCGCACGCCTGACTCATCATCGCTTAAAAGCAAGCCGGAGGCAGTAAGATTAGACGGATTATCAGTTAAAAACAGATCATATTCTTGACTTGCAAGTCTTTCATCCGGCGTGATGCAGGCCGCACCCCAGTTTTCTAACTGACGAACGACAATATTGCGGATCTCATTCGAGGTCACATCAACCATCACCACGACATCATCCAGCAGACGTTCTTCATCTTCTTCCTGCGGATTGGCGGGCATTTTGACGTGCAGGGAATAACGGGTGCCGAGGGATTCACGGGCTTTGATATTCAGATGGCCGCCGAGCTTACGCGCCAGCTGATCGCACAGCCAGAATGTCAGGGCATTGGCCTTACCGTAGCGATCGCTTTGCGTGTCATTCAGGAACGGGAAGTGCAGATTATCA
This sequence comes from Lelliottia nimipressuralis, assembly GCF_004402045.1. Lineage (GTDB taxonomy): Bacteria > Pseudomonadota > Gammaproteobacteria > Enterobacterales > Enterobacteriaceae > Enterobacter > Enterobacter chinensis. The sequence goes on from NZ_SOMG01000011.1 coordinate 264,349, forward strand.
ATTTCACTTGTCGTTACCCCTTCCCCGGTGTCCAGAATGCGGAACGTCAGGCGATCTTCTGCCGATTCGTCCGTACTGACTTCGAGGGTGATCTTACCGATCTGCGTGGTGGTCACGGCATACTGAATAATCATCAACAGAATGCGACGCAGCGCTTCACGATCGCCGTGGCGCTCGTCATTCGCGGACAAACGGTTATTGATCAACAGCTGCAGCCCTTTACGCTTAATCACGGGCAGGACTTCCGGAACCACTTCATCGATCAGATCCTGAATGGAGAAGAGGGTTGGCGTCCCCTTCCAGAAGTCATTCTCCAGCATGTTCGCCAGCTGGATCTCATCAACCATACGCACCAGCGAGTCAGCCTGGCAGGCAAGCTGGTGGCTTTCCGACGTGTTCAACGCCGCCGCCTGGGTCGCCAGCGTTTTTAACGGCTGCTTGAAGGCATCGCCAATATTTTGCATAAATGCGGCGCGCCCCTGCTGGTTTTTCTCATACAGCCTTTGCGCCTGTTTGAGCTTTTTATTCACCAGCACTTCGCGATCCTGATCGCGGATTATGAAAATTTGCGTGCGTGAGGCGACCTGGCTGCGGAACTGACGGATCTCGTACAGCTCATTGTTAATGGTGGCCTGAATGACCCCCTGGTGTTGATCTGCCATAGTAGTGATGTTCTGCAGGTTAAGATGCGGCAGCAGATGGTCAGCAATTTTGTTGCTCATCACCGTACGATTCGCTTCCTGGTCGTGAACTAACACCCCAAGCGGCAGCACGGAAACAATCTCTTCATTCAGCGCACGTAATACGCGCAGCTCATTGCTGGTTCCGGCCGGAACCGCAGAGGCGTCGCTCGGACGCCCCGTCTGGAAACGGAACGTGCTGTAGCCAAACAGCGCCAGCGCCAGCAGGCCGATATTCAACAACAGAGGCAGCAGGATATTTTGCAGGGTGTCGAGTAACAGCGTGCCAAACGGAACCTGCCACACCAGACGCATACCGGTCGAGTTGAGCGACGAGGCAATTTCGATTTTCGAGCCGTTAAAGGAGATCGATACGCTCTCTGCGGCCTCTTTGTCAGGTGCCGAACGCATATTCTGGGTGCTGCTGTCTGGTTCCAGACGGAAGCTGTCGAGCGGCATGTCCGGCGGGATGAGATCATTAATCGGTAAATCAAAGGCCACGACCGTTGCCAGATGACCCGGCTGGTTAAAGGTGGTGCGCAGGGTAAAATAATGACCATTTTGCCAGGCCAGCCGGCGCAGTGATGAGAAGCTCTCACGCTCATCAAGGGCGTTCGCCTGCTGCAGCATCTCTGCCCGGCGGGAATCGACAATGCTGCCCACGGTCGTCTCTTTAAAGCCTGAAGAGAGATCTTTTAACGGCAGCGTAGAGATCAGGATCATGCTGTTGTCCTGACCGTTCAGATAGTACATCGACCACGGTACCGTTTCTGCACCCCAGAGGGTATCCAGATAGGTCGAAATACGCTGCGTCATCTCAAGCGTCGCGCTGTCATGAGAGCCAAAGATGAGCGCCTCAGTCTTGCGTTGCGGTTTTTCGAGATAATAGACATCCTGCTTAAGCCGCGTCTCCTGAAGACCATCCCCGGATGATGATGCCGGGGCTGCCGCGATGTTGTCGTATATCTGCCAGGTGGCGTAGCGCCAGGTATCTATGCGCTTGTGCACGGCGTGGGTGATATCAACAACCTGGTAGCTCTTATCCTTCAGCCAGGCGTTAACCGCGCTCTGCACCATAACGCCCATTGTGACTAACAGCACAACGATCAAAAGAAGAAAGAAACGGGTGATGCTCCCGGGGAGGAGGGAAAATTTGCTCGGGGCGGTAGTTTCAGTCTGACTCATTGATATCTTTAACCCGTTATGGTCGTGCTCTGTGGCGATAGGGCAGTATAAAGGGTAATAACTGAATTTCCAGCGCCACGGTCCTGGAACAGGCGACTTTTTCAACCGACAATATCGGCGGCGAGGAGTGCGGTAAACGTGTACAAACTTGCCCTGTGCGTACAGATATAACGCGTTATCAGCTGATAAATAGCACGAATTAACAAGAAATTAAGTTTTGCATCAATTTCCTGATTTCGGCGGAAACCCGATTCGAATTTAGTTAATAGTCGTTACAATTACGGTGCGGTAGCACAAAAAAAGAAAGATTACGTAAAGAAAGGTAAAAAAAAACCGAATGCGATGCATTCGGTTGAATTAGGGATAAACAGACATTCAAAGCTGAATGACGGTAATAAATAAAGTTAATGATGATAGCGAGAGTTATTTTAGAGATTAGGGGCGATCTTGTTTTGTCATTCAGTGCTGTAACGTATTTTATTGTAACTCATTGATATTTTTGTGGTGATTTATCTGTTTGATTATAAGTGCTAAATTTCTAAGCTATTTGTGCTTTGTAAAAGTTCCTTGATATTTACATTTTGAAACATGTTCATGGACAAATGAAACATCTTCAAAGTTTTCGTATCATATTCGCATTGGATTATTCTGTAATTTTGCGGAGAATGAAATTGCCGACTGGTTAATGAGGGTTAACCAGTAAGCAGTGGCAATTATAAGGCATATAACAGAGGGTTAATAAAATGAAAGTTAAAGTACTGTCCCTCCTGGTACCAGCACTCCTGGTAGCAGGCGCAGCAAATGCGGCCGAAATTTATAACAAAGATGGCAACAAATTAGATCTGTACGGTAAAGTTGATGGTCTGCACTATTTCTCTGACGACAAGAGTGCCGACGGCGACCAGACCTACATGCGTCTTGGCTTCAAAGGCGAAACTCAGGTTAACGATCAGCTGACCGGTTACGGCCAGTGGGAATACCAAATCCAGGGCAACACCTCTGAAAGCGACAACCAGGCCTGGACGCGTGTGGCGTTCGCGGGTCTGAAATTCGCTGAAGCGGGTTCCTTCGATTACGGTCGTAACTACGGTGTGATCTACGACGTAACCTCCTGGACCGACGTTCTGCCAGAATTTGGCGGCGATACATACGGCGCGGACAACTTCCTGCAGTCCCGTGCTAACGGCGTGGCGACCTACCGTAACCAGGACTTCTTTGGTCTGGTGGATGGCCTGAACTTTGCTCTGCAGTATCAGGGCAAAAACGGCAGCGTAAGCGGTGAAAACGAGACCGGTCGCAGCACTCTGAAACAGAACGGCGACGGCTACGGTGCGTCCCTGACCTATAACCTGGGCGAAGGCTTCAGCATCGGTGGTGCAATGTCTTCTTCTAAGCGTACTGCTGACCAGAACAACACCGCTAACCCGGCGCTGAAAGGTGAAGGCGACCACGCTGAAGTGTATACCGGTGGCCTGAAATATGACGCCAACAACATCTACCTGGCGGCGCAATACTCCCAGACCTACAACGCAACGCGTTTCGGCAACTCTCAGAGCAGCAGCGACATTTACGGTTTTGCTAACAAAGCGCAGAACTTCGAAGTGGTTGCTCAGTACCAGTTCGACTTTGGCCTGCGTCCATCCGTGGCTTACCTGCAGTCTAAAGGTAAGGACATCGAAGGTTACGGCGACCAGGATCTGCTGAAATATGTTGATGTGGGTGCGACTTACTACTTCAACAAAAACATGTCTACCTACGTGGATTACAAAATCAACCTGGTTGATGAAAATGAATTCACCCGTCAGGCGGGTATCGGTACCGACGATATCGTCGCGCTGGGCCTGGTTTACCAGTTCTAATCGCTTCACCGTATGACACAGGGGCCTGATGGCCCCTTTTTTGTGCTTTTTTTAGGATCTCACAATTCACCCGTTTTGGTGTACTCTTGCCGCCCTGGCATGAGGATAATAACGAATGGACATGACTTTTTTACGCGCCAGCTTTCTGGCAACCCTTTTTTTCCTGACCGCTTGTGACTCTTCCACGCCAGTGGCAACCACCGACGCACCCGCTGCGACGGTGCTTGAAGGCAAAACGATGGGCACCTTCTGGCGCGTCAGCGTGATGAATCTTGATAAGACACGCGCAGATGAACTGCGTGGAAAAATTCAGTCGCAGCTGGACGCTGACGATCAGCTGCTGTCGACATATAAAAATGACTCAGCGCTGATGCGCTTTAATCTTTCAAGCAGTACCTCCCTGTGGCCGGTGAGCGAGGCGATGGCCGATATCGTGACCGAGGCAATGCGCGTGGGTTACAAAACCAACGGGGCGATGGATGTGACCGTCGGACCGCTGGTAAACCTCTGGGGATTTGGCCCTAACAAGCAGCCGGTGACCACGCCTGAACAGGCGGCCATTGATGACGCCCGCGCCCGGACAGGGCTACAGCATCTGACGGTGATCAATCAGTACGGGCAACAGTACCTGCAAAAAGACATCCCCGATCTGTTTGTCGATCTGTCGACGGTCGGGGAAGGCTATGCGGCGGATCATCTGGCTGCACTGATGGCCCAGGAAGGGATTTCTCGCTATCTGGTCTCCGTGGGCGGCGCGTTAGTCAGCCGGGGCATGAATGCCAGCGGTAAACCGTGGCGCGTAGCGATTCAACAGCCGACCGATCGGCAAAATGCCGTGCAGGCGATGGTGGATATCAACGGACATGGCATTAGCACCTCCGGGAGCTACCGTAACTATTACGAGCTTGACGGGAAGCGTATTTCGCACGTTATTGACCCGCAGACCGGACGTCCAATTACGCATAACCTGGTGTCGGTGACGGTGATTGCCCCCACTGCGCTGGAAGCGGATGCCTGGGATACCGGGCTAATGGTACTCGGTCCGGAGAAAGCCAAAGAGGTGGTTCGTCAGGAAGGGCTGGCGGTTTATATGATCGTTAAAGAGGGTGACGGGTTCAAAACCTGGCATTCGCCGCAGTTCAACAGCTTCCTGGTGAGCGACAAAAATTAAAAAGCAAGGTTGCGGGTTTTTAATCAGTGGCACTCAGGCACGCTGTATATATGCTTATAAGAGGAGCCGACAATGAGAAACCCGACCTTAATGACCGATGAAGATCGCTGGCTGGCCGTGCTGGCCCGCGATCCGCGCGCTGACGCTCAGTTTGTCTTTGCCGTGCAGACGACGGGAATTTTCTGCCGCCCGTCATGCCGTGCCCGTCACGCGCTGCGTAAAAATGTCCGCTTTTATCCTGATGCCCACCATGCCATTCAGGCAGGGTTTCGTCCGTGCAAGCGTTGCATGCCGGACAAACGCGATCCGCAGGAACAAAAACTGGCAAAAGTGGAACTCGCCTGCCGTCTTCTGGAGCAGGATGCCTCGTTAACTCTGGAGAAGCTGGCGCAGCAGGTTGCCATGAGTCCTTTCCATTTCCACCGTCTGTTTAAGTCCATAACCGGTATGACGCCAAAAGCCTGGCAGCAGGCGGCGCGAAGTCAGCGACTGCGCACCGCGCTTGCGCAGGGAGACAAAATTACCGATGCCGTTCTGGCGGCCGGGTTTCCTGACAGCAGCAGCTATTATCGTAAAGCTAACGATGCGTTGGGCATGACGGCGAAGCAGTACCGTAAAGGGGACGCGGCTGTGCGTTATGCTATTGATGACTGTTCGCTAGGACGCTGTCTGGTTGCAGAAAGTGAGCGGGGGATCTGCGCGATCCTGCTGGGTGACAACGATGCAGAATTAGCCGAAGAGCTGGCGACGGTATTTCCAAAAGCAGAGCACGCGCCGCTGGACGATGCCTTCGCGCAGCGGATCCATCAGGTGATTGCCAGTATTGATAACCGCGCTGTACCGCTTGCGCTGCCGCTGGATATTCGCGGAACCGCATTCCAGCAGCGGGTATGGCAGGCCCTGCGTAATATTCCCTGCGGTGAAACGGCAAGTTACCAGCAGGTGGCGCAGGCGATTGGTCAACCCAATGCGGTGCGCGCCGTTGCCGGTGCCTGTGCCGCAAACACGCTGGCGATTGTGATCCCCTGTCATCGCGTTGTTCGTAATGACGGGGCGCTGTCAGGTTATCGCTGGGGGACGGAGCGGAAAGCGCTATTACTGAAACGTGAGGCAAAACGCCAGGAGGGATAATGCTCGATCTTTTTGCAGATGCTGAACCCTGGCAGGAGCCGCTTGCTCCGGGGGCGGTGATCCTGCGCCGCTTTGCACTCTCTCGTGCGGCGGCGCTGCTTGCCGGTATTGAAGAGGTGACGGCTGTTTCACCGTTTCGCCATATGGTGACGCCGGGCGGCTACACCATGTCGGTGGCCATGGCCAACTGCGGCGAATTAGGTTGGGCGACAAACGAACGGGGCTATCTGTATGCGCCGAACGATCCCACCACCGGCCAGCCGTGGCCCCCAATGCCTGCGGTTTTTCAGGCTCTTTGTCACGACGCCGCGGTTGCAGCGGATTACGCCGACTTCCGTCCGGATGCCTGCCTGATTAACCGTTACGCCGTTGGCGCGAAGCTCTCGCTGCATCAGGACAAGGATGAACCCGATTTACGTGCGCCTATCGTCTCGGTATCGTTAGGTCTGCCCGCTGTGTTCCAGTTTGGGGGATTACGTCGCAACGATCCGCTCAAGCGCATCATGCTGGAACATGGCGATGTGGTGGTGTGGGGCAGGGAGTCGCGGCTTTATTATCATGGTATTCAGCCGCTGAAACCCGGGGTCCATCCACTCACGGGCGAGTACCGTTTTAACCTGACCTTCCGTCAGGCGGGGCACAGTAAACTAAAATAAGAATTATTCTTGATGTCCACGCAGGGCAGTTTACACTGCTGGCTGATTTTTATTGTCCGGATTGCCTGCATGCAACTACTTCTCCTCGTCTGGCGTCAGTATCGCTGGCCATTCATCGCCGTAATGGCGTTAAGTCTCGCCAGCGCCGCGCTGGGTATTGGCCTGATCGCGTTTATCAACGTGCGGTTGATTGAAATGGTCGACACCTCACTCTCCGTATTACCGGAGTTTCTTGGCCTTCTCCTGCTGTTGATGGCGGTAACGCTCGGCTCTCAGCTGGCGCTGACCGCGCTCGGCCACCATTTCGTTTTCCGTTTGCGCAGTGAGTTTATCAAGCGGATTCTGGACACCCAGGTAGAACGCGTTGAACAACTCGGCAGCGCTTCTCTGCTCGCGGGGCTGACCAGCGATGTGCGCGCCATTACCATCGCGTTCGTTCGTCTGCCGGAGCTGGTTCAGGGGATCATTCTGACCTTTGGCTCTGCGGCTTATCTCGCCTGGCTCTCCAGCAAAATGCTGGCGGTGACCGCGCTGTGGATTGCCATCACCATCTGGGGCGGTTTTGTGCTGGTGTCCCGCGTCTATAAACACATGGCGGTACTGCGCGAAACCGAAGATAAGCTCTATAACGATTACCAGACGGTACTGGAAGGGCGCAAAGAGCTGACCCTGAACCGCGAGCGGGCCGAGTATATCTTCAACAATCTCTATATCCCGGACGCACGCGAATACCGACACCATATTATCCGTGCCGATACGTTCCACCTGAGCGCGGTGAACTGGTCAAATATCATGATGCTGGGGGCTATTGGCCTGGTATTCTGGATGGCGAACAGCCTGGGCTGGGCGGATACGAACGTCGCGGCAACCTACTCGCTGACGCTGCTGTTTTTGCGCACGCCGCTGCTCTCGGCCGTCGGTGCTTTGCCCACCCTGCTGAGTGCGCAGGTGGCGTTTAATAAGCTCAAAAAATTCGATCTCGCGCCGTTTAAAGCCGAGTTCCCGCGCCCTGAGACTTTCCCGAACTGGCAGACGCTGGAGCTGCGTAACGTTACGTTCCGCTATCAGGACAACGCTTTCGCCGTGGGGCCGATCAATCTGACGATTCACCGTGGCGAGCTGTTGTTCCTGATTGGCGGCAACGGCAGTGGAAAATCGACCCTGGCGATGTTGCTCACCGGGCTTTATCTGCCGCAGTCTGGCGAAATTTTGCTGGATGGCAAGGCGCTGAGCGCGGAGAAACCCGAGGATTACCGCAAGCTCTTCTCGGCGGTCTTCACCGACGTCTGGCTGTTCGATCGGCTGCTGGGGCCGGAAGGGCAACAGGCTAATCCTGCGCTGGTGGAGAAATGGCTGGCGCAGCTGCAGATGTCGCACAAGCTGGAGCTGCAGGACGGAAAGATCCTCAACCTGAAGCTCTCCAAAGGGCAAAAAAAACGTGTGGCGCTGCTGCTGGCGCTGGCGGAAGAACGCGACATCATTCTGCTGGACGAGTGGGCGGCCGATCAGGATCCGCATTTCCGCCGCGAATTTTATCAGGTGCTGCTGCCGCTGATGCAGGAGATGGGCAAAACCATTTTCGCCATCAGCCATGACGATCATTACTTTATTCATGCCGATCGTCTGCTGGAGATGCGCGACGGCAAGCTGAGCGAGCTGACCGGCGAAGAGCGCGATGCGGCGTCTCGCGATGCGGTAGCGCGCACGGCCTGAGAATTAGTGTGCCGGGTGGCGGCTTCGCCTTACCCGGCCTAGGAATTTGTAGGCCCGTGCAAGCGTAGCGCCGCCGGGCGCAATGATTTGCACAATATGCCGCTTTTTTCTCCATCCCACCCCGTTGTTTATTCTTATTTACATATCCCCGCGCTATGCTTAATACCAACTTATTTCATGGATTTATGATTAATGTCGGTATTAAAGAAAAACAGCGCCAGGCAGCGTGACCAGGAACGTGCGCGACTTATCTGGCTTCTTACGACCGATAAAGCGGTTACCTCTTCATTATTAGGCAAACTCACCCTGGCTGAGCAATATGATGTCGGCACCTTAGCCGACGATATTGCTGAGGTAGGTGCGCTGGTTGCTCACTTACCGCCACCTGACCTGGCGGATACCCTTGAAGCGCTCCCCTCGGAAGAACGCCACGCCCTGTGGCGGCTGGTGCAGGATCACGAGCGCGGGCAGGTGCTGCTTGAGGCCTCCGAAAACGTCTGGGATGACCTTATCGACGAGATGAGCGACCGGGATATTCTCGACGCTCTGCAAACCCTGGATATCGACGAGCAGATTTACCTCGTTCAGCACCTGCCGCGAAACCTGACCGGTCGCCTGCTGGCTTCCCTGCCTGCGGATGAACGCGCGCGCGTGCGCCAGGTGATGCACTATGAGAAAAACAGCGTCGGCGCGATTATGGAGTTCGGCGTTATCACGGTGCGCCCGGACGTCACGCTCGGTACCGTGCAGCGCTACCTGCGTCGCCTGGGCAGAATGCCGGACAACACCGATAAACTGTTTGTCACCTCGCGGGATAAAACCCTGCTCGGCGAGCTGGAGCTGAAAACCATCCTGCTGAACAGCACCCAGCGGAAGGTGAGCGAGGTGATGGAAAACGAACCGATGGTCTTTTCCCCGGAAGACGATGCGGAAAAAGCGGCGCGTACCTTCGAACGTGACGACCTCGTGAGTGCGGCGGTCGTGGATTCCGTCGGCAAACTGATGGGGCGTCTGACCATCGATGAGATCGTTGATGTCGTCTATGAAGAAACCGATAACGACCTGCGTGCGCTTGGGGGGATCAGCGCCGAAGATGACGTCCATGCCTCCGTCGGCAAGGCCGTTAAAACGCGCTGGGCCTGGCTTGCCATTAATTTGTGTACCGCGTTTATCGCCTCCCGGGTGATTGACGGCTTTGAACATACCATTTCGCAGCTGGTGGCTTTAGCCTCGCTGATGCCGATTGTGGCCGGAATTGGCGGTAACACCGGAAACCAGACCATCACCATGATCGTTCGCGCGCTGGCGCTGGAAAATATTCAACCCGGCAACTTCGCCTTTCTGATCTTCAGAGAGATGGGCGTGGCGTTGATTAACGGCCTGGTGTGGGGCGGCATTATGGGCGGCATCACCTGGTGGCTGTATGACGATATGGCATTAGGCGGGGTAATGATGCTGGCGATGGTGCTGAATTTGCTGGTGGCATCAATGATGGGGGTTATTATTCCGTTAGTGATGACCAAACTGGGGCACGACCCCGCGGTGGGGTCGAGCGTGATGATCACCGCGATAACCGATACCGGCGGCTTCTTTATTTTTCTTGGGCTGGCGACGATTTTTCTTCTTTAAGCCGACGCTTAGCGCGGGCGGGAAGCAGCGCCATGACGATGATCCCGCCCAGAACGCCAATCGCCAGGTTGCCGGTTGATACCGTTGCGGCCACGGTGACCAGCATCACCACCGTTTCCGCAATCGGGGCATTTTTTACCGTGGCTGGCTGAAGGCTGTGCCAGCTGAACGTTTTAATGGCGACAATCGCCATGATCCCGGCCAGCACGGCCATCGGGATTTTGGCCATCACTTCGCTGAGCGCCGTCACCAGGATCAGCAGCACGATACCCGCCGCGATGGTTGAAATGCGGCTTCGTCCTTTCCCCATCTCGACGTTAACGATGGTTTGTCCGATCATCGCGCAGCCCGCAATACCACCATAAAAACCAGACAGAATATTACCCACGCCCAGCCCGATGCTCTCACGCCGCTTGCTCGACGGCGTTGCGGTCAGCTCATCCACCAGCTTTGCCGTGAGCAGGGATTCCAGCAGGCCGACAAACGCGATACTCAGCGCGCACGGCCAGATGATGCTCAGCGTCTGTAAATTAAGCGGAACCAACAGTTCAGTAAGCCCCGGCAAACCGCCGCTTATCGCGCCTTCATCACCCACGGTCGGCAGGATTTGACCGGTGGTCACGGTATACAGCGTCAACACGACAATGGCAATCAGCGGCGAGGGGACACTTTTGATATAGCGTGGTACCCAGAGCACAATCAGCACCGTCAGCACGAACAGGCCTACAATCAGCGGGCTTCGGCTCCAGAAGTGGGGAACCTGGGCGAAGAAAATCAATATACCGAGCGCGTTAACAAACCCGGTCATTACGGCCTGAGGGATAAAGCGCATCAGACGCGCCATGCCCGATACCCCAAACAGGATCTGAATCATGCCAGCCATCAGCACCGCCGGCAGAATGTACTGCACGCCGTGCTGATGCACCATCGGGCCAATGACCAGCGCGACGGAACCGGCCGCTGCCGTGACCATCGCCGGGCGACCGCCCAGCACGGACAGGGCGAGACACAGCACCACGGAGGCAAACAGGCTGACCTTCGGGTCAACCCCCGCGACCACGGAAAATGAAATAACTTCGGGGATCAGCGCCAGAGCGGTAATCACGCCCGCCAGCGTTTCACGCATCAGAAGTTTGGGCGAGCTGAGGACCTCGGTGACGTGGCCTTCACGGGGCAGAGCAGAATGGGGTAAGGACATAACAATTCGCTGGTTAGGGCAGGCTTCCGTGCGCGCGATCACAAAGTGCAGGATAGTAGCCAGAAAATCCTGCTATTGCCAGTCACCAGCGTAATCCCCCACAAACAATCCATCATTAAATTTCACAATTACAATAATTTCGTAACCTTTAAACAATATTTAAAAGTTGTTACCGTGCCCCCGCAGCTTTTTTCACCTGCAATTTCCACGCATCAAGCACTTTTACACTAAGGCATAAATTATGAAAAAAATGACTGCCATGCTCTTTTCTCTGGCCGTGGGGCTTAACACCGTCTCTATGGCGGCGAAAGCTGACGCACCAAAAGAGCAGGAAACGGACGTCCTTTTAATTGGTGGCGGTATCATGAGCGCCACGCTGGGAACCTATCTGCAAGAACTGCAGCCGGACTGGTCTATGACCATGGTCGAGCGCCTCGATGGCGTGGCGCAGGAGAGTTCGAACGGCTGGAATAACGCCGGTACCGGACATTCGGCACTCATGGAACTGAACTATACCCCGCAGAAAAAGGACGGTTCCATTAGTATCGAGAAGGCGGTAGAGATCAACGAAGCCTTCCAGGTTTCTCGCCAGTTCTGGTCTCACCAGGTCAACAGCGGCGTGATGCACGACCCGCACTCCTTCATCAATACCGTACCGCACATGAGCTTTGTGTGGGGCGAACAGAACGTTAATTTCCTGCGCGCGCGCTATGCGGCTCTGCAGCAGAGCACGCTGTTCCGCGGTATGAAATACTCAGAAGACCACGCACAGATTAAAGAGTGGGCTCCGCTGGTCATGGAAGGTCGTGACCCGAACCAGAAAGTGGCGGCGACCCGTACCGAAATTGGTACCGACGTTAACTACGGTGAAATTACCCGTCAGCTGGTGACGTCTCTGAAGAAGAAAGAGAACTTCAACCTGCAGCTCAGCACCGAAGTGCGCGGTTTCAAGCGCAACGCGGATAACAGCTGGAGCGTGACCGTTGCCGATCTGAAAAACAACGAAGCCGAACACGTCATCAAGGCGAAGTTTGTCTTTATCGGTGCGGGCGGCGCGGCGCTGAAGCTGCTGCAGGAGTCCGGTATTCCGGAAGCTGACGACTACGCAGGCTTCCCGGTGGGCGGCCAGTTCCTGGTGTCCGATAACCCGGAAGTGGTGAATCGTCATCTGGCAAAAGTGTACGGTCAGGCTTCTGTTGGTGCGCCGCCAATGTCTGTTCCGCACATCGACACCCGTATGCTTGACGGTAAACGCGTGGTGCTGTTTGGACCGTTCGCGACCTTCTCCACCAAGTTCCTGAAAAATGGCTCCCTGTGGGATCTGCTGAGCGCCACGACCACCTCTAACGTCAAGCCGATGATGGACGTGGGTCTGGATAACTTCGACCTGGTGAAATACCTGATTAGCCAGGTGATGCTCTCTGACGACGACCGTTTTGAGGCGCTGAAAGAGTACTATCCGCAGGCGAAGAAAGAAGACTGGCGTTTGTGGCAGGCGGGTCAGCGCGTACAGATCATCAAGCGCGATCCGAAAGAAGGCGGCGTGCTGCGTCTGGGTACCGAAGTGGTAAGCGACAAGGATGGCACCATCGCCGCGCTGCTGGGGGCATCACCGGGTGCGTCTACTGCTGCGCCAATCATGCTGCACCTGATGGAAAAAGTGTTTAAAGATAAAGTCTCCAGCCCGGAATGGCAGGCGAAGCTGAAAACCATTATTCCATCCTACGGCACGAAGCTGAACGGTAACGTGGATGCGACGGAGCAGGAGCTGGAATACACCAGCCGCGTACTGCAGCTGCAATATGTTAAGCCGCAGGCTGCGGATGCTGCGCCAAAAGCGGAGCTGAAGCCTCAGCCGGAAAACAAACCGGTTGCGGATATCGCGCTGTAAGGTAAAAAAGCCGGGTGGCGCTGACGCCTACCCGGCCTACGTTCGGTGTTGTTTTGTAGGTCGGGTAAGGCGAAGCCGTCACCCGACTTATTCTTAACGTACTACCGCTTGGCCGACATTCTCATCTGCCTTCCACACGCGATACTTCACTTCCACGTTTTCAGGCGTATACACCACGATCGGCAACTTGCTGTTGTAGCGCAGCAGACTGTTGTCGCCCAGATACGCCGTCACAAATTTCTTCTCTTTCTTGCCGTCCGGGCAGGCCATCATGGTGGAGACAGGAGAGGTGACTTTATCAAAGACGTAATAGTCATAACCCCAGCCTTCCAGCGTTTTGCTTTCAAGTTGACCGCCCAGACGGTGCTGGTTGCAGTCCACTTCCAGCGTCTTGCCAATTAACAGTTCCACTTTGAAGTTCGCTTCATCCTGCTGAACCGGCAGCTGAATCACCTGACGCTTCATCCCTTTGTCCGCTTTCGGATACGGAGCCACTTTTTCCAGCGGCTGCTCTTTTGGGGTTTCGCTGGCGAAAGCGCTGGTGCTGACGCACGCGGCGGCGATGAGGGCGATGGCAAATTTAGGTGCGTTTTTCATTGTCATTCCTTTATGTCAAAACGATGCTGCGCAGGTTAACATAACAACTATGAATGATTGGTGTTATTTACTTACATTTTCACTATGCATAGCGTTATACACTTTTAAATCTCTTGTTTAGCGGTTGTTTATGCTGGCGTGAAGTCAGGTGCCAGTTCGTGTTATTTTAGACTGTATATAATGTTATTCATCTGTAAAAGGGAAGAGAGATGGTTCGTGCAAAACTGAAAACACCTGAAGGCCGCAAATTCCTCCTGGCGCTGCTGGTCGTGTTTATGATTGCTGCCGCGTGCGTGGGGCGGGCAACCATTGTTGGCGTGATCGAACAGTACAATATTCCCCTCTCTGCCTGGACAACCAGCATGTATGTCCTGCAGTCGGCAATGATCTTTGTCTACAGCCTGGTGTTCACCGTTCTGCTGGCCATCCCGCTGGGCATTTTCTTCCTGGGCGGTCGCGAAAAGCACTAAGCATTCACCTTAGAAAACGAAGCCAGCCTGCGGGCTGGCTTTTTTTATATCAGATGATTTTTATTCGCATTTCCAGGATATTCTGTTTCGAACAAGATTGTTCGACATAAAGCAGGAGATGCGCGATGTTATCCCGGTTTGCAACGCTCAGCCGGATCCCGAAAGGAGTCTGGGTTGTGGGTGGCGTCAGTATGTTGATGGATATCTCCTCGGAGATCATTCACAGCCTGCTGCCACTATTTATGGTGACGACGCTCGGAGCCAGCGTGCTCTTCATTGGTTTGATTGAAGGTCTGGCTGAGGCCACTGCGCTGTTTATCAAAGTGTTTTCCGGCGCAATCAGTGACTATCTGGGCAAACGTAAAGGGCTGGCGGTTCTGGGCTACGGTCTTGGCGCGTTGAGTAAACCGTTGTTTGCTATTGCCTCTTCCTCGGGCATGATTCTGGGGGCACGCTTAATCGACCGGGTAGGGAAGGGGATCCGTGGTGCACCGCGCGATGCGCTGGTCGCTGACGTTACGCCCCCCGAGTTGCGCGGTGCAGCGTTCGGTCTACGTCAGTCTATGGACACCGTCGGCGCATTTCTCGGCCCGCTACTGGCCGTTGGCCTGATGCTGCTGTGGAACGATGATTTTCGTACTATTTTCTGGATTGCAGTCATCCCGGGCGTGCTCGCCGTTGCATTGCTTTTCTTCGGTCTGCATGAGCCGAAAAAACCTGTTGAACATAAGCGCACAAATCCCATAAAAAAAGAGAACCTCAGGCGTCTGGGTAAAGGCTGCTGGTGGGTGATTGGCCTGGGGGCCGTTTTCACACTCGCACGTTTCAGTGAGGCATTTCTTGTCCTCCGCGCCCAGCAGTCGGGTGTGCCGCTGGCGTTGATCCCGCTGGTGATGGTGGCGATGAATCTGCTCTACTTCCTCTCTGCCTATCCGTTTGGCAAGTTATCTGACGTTATGAGCCACACTCGTCTGCTGCAGTGGGGGCTGGTGGTGCTGATAGGTGCGGACATTGTGCTGGCGCTGAGCACCCACTGGGCGGGTATTATTTTAGGCGTTGCTCTGTGGGGCGTGCATATGGGGATGACGCAGGGATTGCTGGCGGCAATGATCGCTAAAACCGCGCCAGCGGATTTGCGCGGCACGGCTTTCGGTATTTTTAGCCTGGTCAGCGGCGTAGGATTATTAATAGCCAGCGTGGGAGCAGGAGCGATATGGGAAGCGTTTGGCGCGGAATATACTTTTTATACCGGAGCGGCGATTTGTCTGGTCGCGCTGGTATATCTGCGTAAAACCCCAGAAGCGGCAAGATGATTTTTCTCAGAATGCCATAATGTAGAAGTAATGGTTTCTGGTTGACCTTTTTTTCTATGAGTTATCATATTTTATGCATAAGAGATTTTAGGGGGTAATGATAATTCCGAGTGATGTAATTTTCTGATGCATTGACTCTCGCTATGGAACTTGTCCTTTTCTGGACTCTGCATCTTTATTTTTTATTCATGTATCAGCCAATTATCTTAAACGATAGTTTTTTGTGCTCTCTTTATAAGAATTTTCCAATGAAATTGATGCCCATCAATAAAATACATTAACCATACAATAAATCTGTTGTTTCTCATTGCCGCCGAATTTAAAACTACCTTGTCGGCTAAATATGGTTTAATTACTCCATGGTTAAGTCGTTAAGTAGTGCTTTAATTACTCCTATTTAGCATAAAACACTTACGAAAGTTCCTATAGTAGATCTTTGATCTGTAAAGTTGATCTTGGTCGGTTCATTGCTCTATTATGCTTGCGTAAACAAAACGTCGTTCACTCAACAATCATTCCTCAAGGAAAGGGACTGCTATGGCTGATACGTTCCAGAATGAAGTACCCAAGGCGCGCATTAATTTAAAATTATCCCTGCATACGGGTGGTGCTCAGAAGAAAGTCGAACTGCCACTTAAACTTCTCACCGTCGGTGATTTCAGTAATGGCAAAGAGAACCGACCATTATCCGAAAGAGAAAAAATCAACGTCAATAAAAACAACTTCAATAGCGTACTTTCGGAATTTAACCCGGAAGTAAATCTGAGTGTGAAGAATACGCTGACGGACGATGGTTCTGAGGAAGCTATTAAACTGAATTTTTCCGATATTAAAGACTTCGAACCGGAGCAGGTCGCCCGCCAGATCCCCCAGCTTCGCGCCATGCTTGCCATGCGTAACTTATTACGGGATCTCAAATCCAACCTTCTTGATAACGCCACTTTCAGAAAAGAACTAGAGAAAATTCTTAAAGACCCGGCGCTGTCTCAGGAATTACGCGACGAAATGAGTGCTCTGGCACCGAAATAAGCGGTGCTCGTCTTTTAATGGATTAATCGGGAATATGCTGATGTCTGTAAATACTGAAAATGCCTCCGTTCAGGGGCAGACCACACTACGTGAAAAAGAGAGCGTATACGCCTCCCTGTTTGACAAAATCAACCTGACCCCGGCCTCAAGCCTGGGCGATATCAATTCGTTTCTGGATGATGCGGCGCTGTCCGATGCGCCGGCTGGTGAACGCCTCACGGCGGCGATGCAGGTGTTTATGGACTGCATCCGCAAATCCGGTCAGCAGGTAGAAAAGCTCGATAAGTCGCTGATTGATTACCATATCGCAGAGCTGGATTACCAGATCAGTCGCCAACTGGACGCGGTCATGCACCATGAAGCGTTTCAGAAAGTAGAATCCCTCTGGCGTGGCCTGAAGCAGCTGGTGGACAACACCGACTACCGCCAGAATGTGAAAACCGAAATTCTGGACGTGTCCAAAGATGACCTGCGCCAGGATTTTGAAGATGCGCCGGAGCTGGTACAAAGCGGCCTGTACTGGCATACCTACACCGCCGAGTACGACACCCCAGGCGGAGAGCCGATTGGTTCAGTGATCTCGGCCTATGAATTTGATGCCAGCCCGCAGGACATCTCGCTGCTGCGCAATATCTCGAAAGTCTCTGCCGCCGCGCATATGCCGTTTATCGGTGCTGTCGGTCCGGCCTTCTTCCTGAAGGAAAGTATGGAAGAGGTCGCCGCCATCAAGGACATCGGCAACTACTTCGATCGCGCTGAGTACATCAAATGGAAAGCGTTCCGTGACACCGACGACTCCCGCTATATCGGGCTGGTGATGCCGCGCGTGCTCGGACGTCTGCCATACGGTCCCGATACCGTACCGGTGCGCAGCTTCAACTACGTTGAGCAGGTGAAAGGCCCCGATCACGAGAAGTATCTGTGGACCAGCGCGTCGTTCTCTTTCGCTTCAAACATGGTTAAAAGCTTCATCAATAACGGCTGGTGCGTCCAGATCCGTGGCCCGCAGGCGGGTGGTGCGGTAAAAGATCTGCCGATCCATCTTTATGACCTGGGCACCGGCAACCAGGTGAAAATCCCGTCTGAGGTGATGATCCCCGAAACCCGCGAGTTTGAATTCGCTAATCTGGGCTTTATCCCGCTGTCGTACTACAAAAACCGCGATTATGCCTGTTTCTTCTCGGCCAACTCCGCCCAGAAACCGGCGCTGTACGACACGGCTGATGCAACCGCCAACAGCCGCATCAACGCGCGCCTGCCTTACATCTTCCTGCTGTCGCGTATTGCCCATTACCTGAAGCTCATTCAGCGTGAAAACATTGGTACCACCAAGGATCGCCGTCTGCTTGAGCTTGAACTCAACACCTGGGTACGCGGTCTGGTCACTGAAATGACCGATCCGGGCGACGAGCTGCAGGCATCGCATCCGCTGCGTGACGCCAAAGTAGTGGTGGAAGACATTGAGGATAACCCGGGCTTCTTCCGCGTGAAGCTCTTTGCCGTCCCGCACTTCCAGGTTGAAGGCATGGACGTGAATCTGTCTCTGGTGAGTCAGATGCCGAAAGCGAAAGCGTAAGGCAGGAGCAGGGATGAAAATTTATCGTCCGTTATGGAGTGACGGGGCTTTTCTGGCCCCGCAACAGTTCCAGCAGCAGGCTCGTTGGGATGCGCATGTTGCAGATAGCGTTGCTCGGATGACGATGGCGCACCCCTGGGGAGTGCTGTGCGCGGAGTTTGAGGACGGGGCACTGGCACTCTCAAGACTTAATGCCACCCGGCTGGCGGTACGCTTCGCTGACGGGACGCTGGTCGATACAGACCTTGCAGATAATCTGCCGCCGGTTTGCGATGTATCCACAGTGGGGCTGGAGAGTATTGAGGTGCTGCTGTGCCTGCCTTTGCTTAGCGCGAACGGCGGCAATCTTGATGACGGGCGTGACAGTGCCCGTCCATGTCGCTGGCAGTCTGAACGGGTAACGGTGCAGGAGCTTGCCGGTCATGAACGTAGCGAACTGGCGGTGCTGCGTCATTCGCTGACGCTGCGTCTGGCGACACAGGAAAACAGTGCTTACTTGACTTGCCCGGTAGCGAGGCTTGTCCGTAACGCTCAGGGGCAGTGGAGCCGGGATGCCGGCTTTATTCCCCCGCTGCTGTCGTTGAGCGCCAGCCCCGTCATGCTCGTTGAACTCAGAGAGTTGCTGCATCGCCTGTCGGCACGGCGTAAGAGACTGATGTCGATGCGACGTGAAAGCAACGAGCGGATGGCGGACTTTGCCGTGGCCGACGTCTCCTTGTTCTGGCTGCTAAGTGCCCTGAACAGCGCTGAGCCTGTGCTGACCGAACTGTACCAGACGCCGTCACGTCATCCTGAACTGTTGTACCGCGAGCTGGCAAGGCTTGCCGGCAGCCTGTTGACATTCTCCCTTGAACACAACGTCGACGACATTCCCGCTTACCGGCATGAGATGCCGGAACAGGTGTTTCCGCCGCTGTTTGCCCTGCTGGACCAGCTTCTGGAGGCCAGTCTGCCGTCGCGGGTTATCGCTATTGCCCTGGAACAGGGCGAAGACCGGGAGATCTGGCGCGGAAAACTGCACGATGCGCGGCTGCGTGAAGGGGCGGACTTCTATCTCTCCGTGCGCTCTTCCATGCCAAACCATGAACTGCAGACACGCTTCCCGCTGCTGTGTAAAGCCGGCAGCCATGATGATGTGTCTGAAGTGGTGAATATCGCTCTGAGCGGGATGGTGATTAAGCCGTTGAGCCATGTCCCTGCGGCCATCCCACTGCGTCTGGAGAACCAGTATTTTGCGCTGGATCTGTCCACCGATGCTGCCCGCGCCATGCTGGAGGCAGGAAACTGTACTTTTTACACGCCGGAATCGCTTGGCGAAGTCAAACTTGAACTGTTTGCGGTGCTGCGCTCATGAAGACTCCTGATATTGACCTGATAAACAGAACGTTCTATCCAGGCTGGCTGATGGTCAGCCAACTACGCAGTGGTCAGGAAATAGAAGATGGCGAGGCGCTGTACCGTCGGGCCTGCCGGTGGGTGGGTGATGCACGGGCTTCTCTTACTCAGGCCGGGTACAGTGAAATGAGCTGTGAACGGATGCTGTATGCCTACTGTGCCCTGATGGATGAGAGTGTGCTCAACCGCGATAAACAGGATGATGGCTATCGCAAATGGCGTAAGGACCCGCTGCAGGCGCGGTTTTTCAGCACCCTGAATGCTGGGGAAGAACTGTGGGAGCGTATCCGCACCATCCTGCGTGAGCCTGCACCGGATGTGGCGGTACTGACCTGCCTGTACCGCACCCTGCAGCTGGGTTTTGTCGGACAGTACCGGGCGCAGGATGACGAGCGGCGTGAGGATGTGGTCCGTGCGCTCAGCGAGCGGGTACCGCCGTTTACCCTGACACAGGATTCGCCTGTGGTGGTCAGAGCACCCGGACTGCGCAGCGGACGCCGGATGTACTGGCTCGGCTGGGTGGCAGGTATCGTGGTGCTTGCGGCGCTATGGTTGACCTTCTCCTCTGTGCTGGCGCAGATGGTGTCGCAAATAGCCGGGCGGGGATAAGGGATGCGTGAATTTCCCCGTGTTGTGTTGATTGCCCTGGCCACGGTTCTGTCACTGTGGCTGGTACTGGGTTACTGGCCGCTCTCCGGCGGAAGCCGGTTTGCGCTCTGCCTCTGTATTTCACTGATTTGTGGCGCAGTGCTGTGGAAACAGTGGCGCCGTTTTCAGCGCGGCTGTGCAGTCAGCGTAAAGCTTGAAGGGAGCAATCTGCCCCCTGAAACATTTCAGGGGGCAGTGGTGCTGGTCTGCGGTGATACCGCATCTCTGTTTGCTCAAGGGACGATGCATCGTGAAACGCGTCAGGGCTGGTATCTTCGAGCAGAAAATGCTGAGCAACTGCCGTTGCTGGCACAGCATCTGGCGAGCGTTCGCCCGGCCCTGGTGCCGCAGGTCTCTGTGCTGCTGGCGGTGATGCCTGAACAGCATGATTCGGACGAATTGCTGGCCCAGTCTCTGCGTGCATGGCGGCGGAGTATCACGCAGTGCCGCGCGTGGCTGAATGGCCAACCGCCTCTCTGGAGTGGAATCTGGGTATCGCCGCCGGACAGAGAACGTCAGGAGGAAACTCGCTGGTTTACCGTGACGCCAGACTTGCCGGGTATTCAGGTGCGGCAGAGCAGCCATGTTCCGCTCCCGGTTGATGACTGGCAGCGTGAGGCGGCTGGCAACGCCTCACGCCTTTACCACGCGCTGTGGCTGGAAAGCGTACTGGCGCTGATTGAGCGTTATGTTCTCCGGCCGCTCAGTACCCGACAGGGAGAACTTCCGGCCCTGAAATTTTGCGCCAGCGGCATCTGCCTGACGCCGGTCACGGCCGTTGCGGATAATCTCTGGCAGCAGCAGATAGCGGAAACCACCACGCTATTCCCCGCTGGCACCGCTGCGCAGGAGATGCCATCCCTCCCGGACGTTCTTCTTCCATATCTCCCGCGTCGCCAGGGCGTCAGCCGCCGGATGCAGGATACACGGCTGGCAGCGGGCATCTGCTTTCTGTTCCTTGCACTGGCCATGCTGGCGTCCTTTATCAACAACCAGCGCCTGGTGCGCAGCATCGGGGACCACCTCGCCGTATACCACCGGCTCAGCGGCACGCCTCCGACGCCGAAGCAGCAGGCGCAGCAGCGTCTTCGCGCCGACAGCCGTCTGCTGGATGACTGGCAGCGTCGTGGTGAACCGCTGCGCTACGGTCTCGGGCTGTACCAGGGAATGCACCTGATCCCGCCCGTGGAAGCGGCAATCAATGACTGGACGCCCCCTCCGCCGCCCCGCCCGGTCGTTAAGAAAATCGTGCAGGGGCCACAGACTATCCGCCTCGACAGCATGTCGCTGTTCGACACCGGCAAATGGGCGCTGAAACCCACCTCGACGAAGCTGCTGGTGAACTCGCTGGTCGGCATTAAGGCGAAGCCCGGCTGGCTGATTGTAGTGGCGGGCCATACCGACAGTACGGGGGATGACAAATCCAATCAGGTGCTGTCCCTGAAGCGCGCGGAGTCCGTTCGCGACTGGATGCGCGACACCGGCGACGTGCCGGAGAGTTGTTTTGCGGTGCAGGGCTATGGCGAAAGCCGTCCTGTCGCCACTAACGACACGGCGGAAGGCCGGGCGCTGAACCGCCGTGTCGAAATCAGCCTGGTGCCGCAGGCAAATGCCTGTCAGCTGCCGGGCAACACCCCCGCGCCATCGCAGGATGATGGCGCGTCAAAAAATGAAATGGAGTAATTAACATGGCAATTCCAGTCTATCTGTGGCTGAAGGACGACGGCGGCGCGGACATCAAAGGTTCCGTAGACGTGAAGGATCGTGAAGGCAGCATCGAAGTGGTGGCGCAGGAGCATAACCTGTACATCCCGACCGACAACAACACCGGAAAGCTGACCGGCACGCGTATTCACACGCCGTTCCTGTTCACCAAGGAAATCGACTCCTCCAGCCCGTATCTGTACAAGGCGGTGACCACAGGTCAGACCCTGAAATCCGCGGAATTCAAGTGGTACAAAATTAACGATGCGGGTCAGGAAGTGGAGTACTTCAACACGAAGCTTGAGAACGTGAAGCTGGTGAAAGTGAATCCGAAGATGCACGACATCAAGGATCCTGCTTTCGAGAAGCACAACCACCTTGAGCAGATTGAGCTGCGCTACGAAAAAATCACCTGGACCTACAAAGACGGTAACATCATTCATTCCGATTCCTGGAACGAACGTACCACCGCGTAATCCTGATGCGGACAGGTTTTCCTGTCCGCAGTTTTTTTTGCTCAGCGCCTGAGATGCGGGTGTTCAGCAAAGAGAAAATACAATCTGCCTGCCTGACCCTGTGCGCTTTGGGTTCCTTTACGGAAAAGCGATGGGCGGTAGCGTGTCCGGAACTGATAAGAGAATATCTCATGGAAAATCCAGCCATCCTGTTACGTCGACTTAATCCTTATTGTGCCCGTGCGATGGAGGGGGCGGCTTCCCTGTGCCAGACTCGCGCGCATGCGGAAATTCTGCCCGAGCACTGGTTGCTGAAACTGCTGGAGCAGGGCGAGGGCGATCTGACGGTGCTGGCCCGCCGCTATGAATGGGATATGGACGCCATATGGCAGGACCTGCTGGCGTTTATGGACGCGTTACCCCGTTCGGTGCGCAGTCGCCCACAACTCTCGGATAATATTCAGACCCTGATGCAGGATGCGTGGCTGAGGGCCTCGCTGGCAGGCGAAGAACAGATCCGCAGCATTCACCTGCTGATGGTGCTGGCAGATAAGCCAAAACGGGTGCGCTGCGACGGACTGTGGCCGCTACTGACCCTGACGCAGAGCCAGCTTGAGCGCCTGCGCGGGCTTCTCGACGCGCAGTCGGACGAGCGTCCGGAGGTACAGCAGGAGGCAGAACTGGCGCAGGGTGGCGAGGTGGAATTAGTGGGCCGGCCGGTGAATGCTGATATTAAAGGGGAGCTGAGTCCTGCACTTCAGAACGCGCTGGACAAGTTCACCCTTGATGTCACCGCCCGCGCCAGGGACGGCAAAATCGACCCGGTGTTTGGCCGCGACACTGAAATTCGCCAGATGGTGGATATTCTTTCCCGTCGCCGCAAGAACAACCCGATTCTGGTCGGCGAACCCGGTGTCGGCAAAACCGCGCTCGTGGAAGGGCTGGCGCTCAGAATATTCGAAGGCAATGTACCGGACGCGCTGAAGCCTGTCTCCGTGCGCACCCTCGATCTTGGCCTGCTGCAGGCGGGCGCGGGAGTAAAAGGTGAGTTCGAACAGCGCCTGAAAAACATCATTGAAGCGGTGCAGCAGTCACCGCAGCCGGTGCTGCTGTTTATCGACGAGGCGCACACCATCATCGGGGCGGGCAACCAGGCGGGCGGTGCGGATGCGGCCAACCTGCTGAAACCAGCACTTGCACGCGGTGAACTGCGGACCATCGCCGCCACCACCTGGAGCGAGTACAAGCAGTACTTTGAGCGCGATGCCGCGCTGGAGCGCCGCTTCCAGATGGTGAAGGTCGACGAGCCGGACGACGATAGCGCCTGCCTGATGCTGCGTGGCCTCAAGTCACGCTACGCGGAGCACCATGGCGTACATATTACCGATGATGCGGTGAAGGCAGCCGTCGCGCTCTCAAGACGTTATATTACCGGTCGCCAGCTGCCGGATAAGGCGGTTGATCTGCTGGACACCGCCTCGGCCCGCATCCGCATGAGTCTCGATACCGTGCCGGAACAACTGACCTGCCTCAGAGCGCAACTCACTGCACTGGAGATGGAGAAGCAGGCGCTGCTGGAGGATATTGCAGTGGGTAACAGCGCCCACAGCGAACGACTGGCCTCTATCGAACAGGAAGAAGTCAGTATTATTCTGCAACTTGACGAAAAGGAAGCGCAGTACGGCCAGGAGCTAAAGCTGACGGAAGAACTGCTCGCCTGCCGCGCAGATATCTCTCGCCAGGCAGACATTGCCGATTTGCAAAAACAGCTTAATGTTGTTCAGCAAAATAACCCGCTGCTGGGACTGGATGTGGATGTCCGCACTGTCGCCACGGTGATTGCCGACTGGACCGGGGTGCCGCTCTCCTCGCTGATGAAAGATGAGCAGACGGAGTTGCTGAATCTGGAAGAGAGCTTAAGCAAGCGCGTGGTGGGGCAGGACGCGGCGCTGAACGCTATCGCGCAGCGCCTGCGCGCCAGCAAAACCGGCCTTGCGCCGGAGAACGGCCCGCAGGGCGTTTTTTTGCTGGTCGGCCCGAGCGGTACTGGCAAAACCGAAACGGCGCTGGCGCTGGCGGACGAACTGTTCGGCGGCGAGAAATCCCTTATCACCATCAATCTCTCCGAATATCAGGAACCTCACACTGTCTCCCAGCTAAAAGGCTCTCCTCCAGGCTACGTCGGCTACGGGCAGGGCGGCATCCTCACCGAAGCGGTGCGCAAGCGCCCGTACAGCGTGGTGCTGCTCGACGAAGTGGAGAAGGCGCACCGCGACGTGATGAACCTGTTCTACCAGGTCTTTGACCGGGGCTTTATGCGCGACGGCGAAGGACGGGAAATCGACTTTCGTAACACGGTCATCCTGATGACTTCCAACCTCGGCAGCGACCACATCATGCAGATGCTGGACGAACAGCCGGAGGCAACCGAATCTGACCTGCATGAACTGCTGCGTCCGCTGCTGCGCGACCACTTCCAGCCCGCACTTCTGGCTCGATTCCAGACGGTGATTTATCGTCCGCTGAAGGACACGGCCATGCGCACCATCGTGGATATGAAGCTCGCACAGGTCAGTAAGCGCCTGAATCGTCACTACGGCCTGAGCACGAATATTGACGAGAGCCTGTATGACGCGCTGACTGCCGCTTGTCTGCTACCGGATACTGGCGCGCGCAATGTCGACAGCCTACTCAATCAGCAGATTCTGCCGGTGCTGAGTCAGCAACTGCTGACCCACATGGCCGCGAAACAGAAACCACATACCCTGATGCTCGGCTGGAGTGATGAAGAGGGGATTGGGCTGGAGTTTAAACATGGCTGAAGAAACTCAGGATCCGTTCAGAATTAAAGAAGGTGGTGTCAGGCTACTTACGACGGGTGAGATACAGCTGGCATACTCTGTTTTTTTATCCACTATTGATTATTCGAAAGTATGGATCCACAGGGAAAGTTACCTCCCTTTCAATTTACAGGATAAGAATACGGCGATGACGCCGGACGGGGAGATCTATTTTCGCGATCAATACTGTGATGATTTTTCCCAGACGACAGACGATCTTCAGCATCTGTTCATCCATGAAATGGGACACGTCTGGCAACGTGTAAAGGGGATGAATGTCATCTTCAGAGGATTGGTAAGCTGGATGGTAAGTTATCATTATACACTTGATGGTCGCTTCTTAAGCGATTATCCGATGGAGCAGCAGGCGCAGATTATTGCAGATAATTTTACGTTGCAAACTCAGGGATATAAGGTATGGCATCGATTGTGGGGCGGTAAAAATCCAACCATTACTCTTGATGGTGATACTACTGAGTCAGTCATACGTGAACAATACAAAATTGCATTGCGAGGGTTTCCATGGTGAAAGTATTTGGTTTTCGTATGTTTTACTCTGTGGTTTTTTCTGGTGTGCCTCTATTGATATTAACTGGATGCCCTGGTCCGGGAGATAGATTTATCCCCCATGAAACCACATCCGTTAGCAAGCAGGGAAAAAATGTATGTTTTAACATTAATGATGCGCAGGATTATCAACTTGCTGATATAGGAATAAATCCACGAGGAACTCCCTCGAAGGAAAAAGATTTTAATTTTTCCCCTGGCCTCACCATCGCTGATGGTGAATTATGTATTCCACCTTCTTTTTATCATTTTCCTGATAATGGGAGGTTCATTGTCGAATATATATTAACTTCAAAGAAACATGATGATGAACCACGGAAGTTCGTTGTCGGTGTGGGGATAAATCATGGGGAGTTTTACAATTTTCCGTTGACCGATCGTGAAATTGCAAGACCGTATGGCTCAATTAAAGTTTCTGAATAGTACCCCGGCATAAAGTCATGAAGTTTTTTTATTTTTTCACTTTAGTGGCGACGGCGAATATGGCATGAATAATTTTTAAATGACCGTTTTGCTGATTAAAACCCTTGCCTGCGCCCTCGGGGTTGGAGCTGTAATCACTCTTTTTCGTACTTGCTGAGTACCCTGATTAAACCTGCAATGTGCTCGTCGGCAATAGCATCATGGACAGCAGGTTATCCCATGGAGTCAATATCATGAGTCTGACCGATACGCTTAAGAATCCCCTGTCTGCATTAACTGAAAGTGGGCTGAACCGCTACCGCCTGGATATTCCATCCTGTACAGCAGCACTGGATGTGGAAAGTTTCGCCGGTAAGGAGTTTATGAGTGAGCTTTACTACTATCAGATTATCTTTACCAGCAGTGATCAGAATATCAGTTCAGCGCAACTGCTGACCAGGCCTGCCACGCTGACCATGGGGACAGGGCCGCTGATGGGGCTGACCGGGCAGAAAGTGGTACATGGTGTGGTGACGCATTTTAAGCGTATCAGTGGTTCACGAGACCAGGCGACGTACCAGATTATTATTGAGCCATTCCTGTCTCTGCTGCGCAAACAATTCCGTACCCACCGCTTTTTCGTCAATAAGTCGGTCCCGGAAGTTGTCACCGAAGTATTGCAGGAGCATGGCCTGAAAGGCTGGGAGTATGAGTTTACCCTCATGGCTGATTATCCGAAGCGTGAGCAGATAAACCAGTACAAGGAAAGTGACCTCGCTTTCATAGAGCGCCTGCTGGCCGAAGTGGGGATTTTCTACTTCTTCACCCTGCAACCGGACACGCAAACCGAAGTGGTGCACTTCGCGGACAAGCAGAGTGCATGGACCTTCGGTAAAACGCTGCCTCTGAACAGCCCGTCAGGGATGAATGACAATAAAGCCGATGCTGTATGGGGCGTAAACGTCCGGCAAAACGTGGTTGAGCGCTCTGTCATCGCCAGTGATTACAACCACCGTGAAGCCCAGAATATCCTGACCTCTGTACCGGCGGACATGACCCGGGGTGAAGGTGACGGAGTGACCTATGGCGAGGTTTATCACTACCTGCCGCGTCATCTTGAACGTGGCGACAAAATCACACCTTCCGCGGAAACCGGCAACTTCTGGGCCCGCCTCGAGCACGAGCGTTTTCTGTCGGGACAAACGACTGTCAGCGGATGCAGCAATGATGCCCTGCTTTCTCCGGCTCAGGTACTGACCATCAGTGAACTGGCGATCCCGCCGACTTTACCCTCTGAAACGGATAACGGCATTATCATTACCCGCACGGGTTATACCGCCAGTCGAAAGAATGCTTTGTTAGTGACGTGGGAAGGTATGCCTTATTACGAAAACCGTTGCTGGCGTCCGGCTCCTAAAAAGCGCCCGGTGGTCAGCGGCACCCTGACGGCACGAGTGACCAGCGCCAAAGATAACGATATCTACGCCTGGCAGGATACATCGGGCATGTACCGGGTGAAATTTGATGCTGACCGTGACGATAAACGCCAGGGTATGGAAAGTATGCCGGTGCGTTTTGCCAAACCTTACGGTGGTGACAAGTACGGCTTCCACTTTCCGCTGATACAGGGTACTGAAGTCGCCATTGCCTTCCATGACGGCGATCCGGATCGTCCGTATATTGCTCATGCCCTCCACGACTCCCGCCACGTTGACCATGTTACGGAGGCCAACAGCACGCGCAATGTTATCCGCACCGCTGGCCTGAACAAACTGCGGATGGAGGACAAGCGCGGCGAAGAGCACATTAAGCTCAGCACGGAGTATGGCGGCAAAACCCAACTCAATTTAGGGCATAACGTCAATGCTTCCAGGGTTCTTCGTGGCGAGGGGGCGGAGCTGCGCACTAACGATTGGGTCAGCGTTCGCGGTGGAAAAGGTGTTTTGCTTACCGCAGATGCGCAACCTGATGTCGGCAGTAAAATGCTTGAAATGGATGCGGCGATTGAGCAGCTTACACAGGCGCTCACGTTAGCCAGGAGCCTCCAGGCCTCAGTTAAGGGCGCGAAGGCTACATCATCAGATATCGACAGCCAGAAAAAACTTAACAGTTCATTGAAATATCTAAAAATGCCAGGATTGCTGGCCAGTGCTCCCGCTGGAATAGGCATTCTCAGTCCTGAGGCTGTCCGGCTTGCTTCAGGCGGGGCAAGTATTGGCCTCATGTCAGGTAAAAACACAGATATCAGCACCGGGCAATCGTTCACTGTAGCGGCAAGCGAAGCTGTAAGTTTGTTTGCACAGGCTGCTGGAATGAAAATGTATGCCGGGGCTGGGAAGGTTGATATTCAGGCACAAGCTGACGCCATGAATGTCTCAGCATTACAGGACATCACTGTCGCCAGTAGTCAGGGGAGCGTGAAGGTAAATGCCAGCAAGGAACTGATTTTAAGTTGCGGTGGTGCTTATATAAAGCTTAGCGGCGGGAATATTGAACTGGGATGTCCGGGAAATATTTTGCTGAAAGCGGCCAATGTTAATCAGACAGGTCCTGCCAGCTTAGATACACCGCCGGTAACTTTCCCTAAAGGATATGGCGGGACTTTTACCGTTACCGATCCCGAATCAGGAGATATTAAACCATTCACCAGTTATAAAGTAACGTCTCCTGATGGTGAGATATTTGAAGGAATATCCGACTTGTCAGGGAAGACCGCACCGCTTTACACGTCGATGCCTGGCAACGTAAACATTGAATTTCCACGTGAGCAAAAGAATGAAGGGCCAGGGCATTGGGTTACTGTTGATCATGATTATCATGGGTTGAAAAATACTGCAATTATGGCAATCAATCGCTTAACCTCTATGGGAGATGAAGGACGTGTTTTTGGTTCTGAAGGAAAGGACTATATGAATACGAAAAGAGATAAAATTCAGGAATGGCTGCCTTTGCCATCTGATGCTACAGACGAGATAGCGCAGCAATCGGCAGTACATCGTTACGGAGAACAGAGAAAGGTCACGCAAACTTTTCTGGAAGGTGATGATGCCTGGGCTGTTACAGGTCAGTTGTGGCATTGGCAACCAACGACCGCTGATGATGTCTATGAGGGAAGTAAATGAAAGTTATTTTAAAACGGAATCGTGTATTGCATTGTTGGGCCATATTTGACCTCTTTTACATTATCAGATTTGGTTGGTTGAATATCTCTCAGGGCCGAATTCCTTTAGTTGATGATATATTATCTTTTAGCGAAATCTATCCGCAGCAAGGTGTTTATCCGCTAATCCTTTTTTCTTTCTCGTTACTGTTTAACGTGTCAGTTATATTTTCTGCTGTAATGTTCTTAAAAAAGTGGAAGTATGCGAATTGGATAGTCTATGTTCAAACGCCATTCAGACTATTCTTCATGATCCCTTCTGTTTCGATATTGCCATGGATGTTCAAAACTATGTCAATCAAAGTTGGAGCGATGTTTCTTGCCGCTGTATTCTTATCAGAGATAATTAAGCTTGGGACATTTTATCTTACAAGAGAAAAGAGCTCATGAATTTTTGTTAAATCTGAATAAAGAGGGATGTTTATGGCAGGAAATTCATTAGTGACATCTGTGACACATACAGAGGCAAAAGCTACGGCGGGAAGGCAAAAACCTTATTGGGTTGAGTTTCAATTGGTAGATGAGCAGGGTGATCCCGTGGCGAATATGCCATGGTCTGTTGAAAGTTCTCATCCTGTTTCCGGGCCGGTGGAGGGATTCACTTATTCGGGTCAGAGCGATGCTGACGGGCTAATCAGAGTTGATATGCCGCATGGGCTGGAGCTGAGGCTGACGTTAGATGGCAATCAGCTTGCTACGGAAATGGAAAAACGTGCCTTACGCGTTAGCCGCGATGCGGAAAATGATTCTGTTGTGCGCCCTGAAGCTGAAGAGAAAGGATATATCTGGCATCATGCCGTTATCGGTGAACTTTGTCAGAGTTCACCAAACCTGAAATTAAGACCTGGGGAAATGTTACCTGCATACCACTTTCCTGCAAAAACAGCATTTAAAGGATTTAAATTCCGAACGAATGAACTTGAAAAGCGTCATGTAATAGAAATATGCCCTTTCAGAGCCTGGGAACTTGTTCTGCATCATCAAAAGGACTATTCCATTGCGAATGGAATTAACCTTGGGGCAGCAGCAACACTTGCCTATGCAGATGACAGTACTCTGGATACGGTGTCAATTACGCGCTTTTTTATTAACCAGTGCCAGGATCTATCCCGCTTACCTCAGCTTTATAAAGACGGCTCTGCATGGAATATGTTAGTACAGGATGTTCCCTTTAGTGAACGATATCATCCCCCGGTATTTATGGATACCTCACGAGACACGTCACCTGAGGAAGACGAGAAGAACCCACTTGGAACAGTACAGGCAGAAGATGATACTGCTGTAACAAAGGCAGACGGTGATACGCAGTTTTATTATGTCTATAACGCGAATAAGGTGATTGTTGCCTGGCGTGGAACGGCCAGCTTGTTTGATGTGGGGACGGATCTTGCGTTTAGGCCGATAAATTCAGAATTATGCGATATAGATAAAACGCAATGCACTCCGTTACTACCTGCTGGGAAAGTGCATACTGGGTTCTGGAGTGGATATAACAGAGTTGAAAAAAAATTTAGTAAAGAAGTTTCAAAATTTGAACAATTGGCAGGTGAGCGTGAACTATTTATTTGTGGCCATAGCTTAGGGGGCGCGCTGGCATTAATTCATTCGGTAAAGTTAAAGAATGTTAATCCAGTTCTTCATAGCTATGGAATGCCACGAACTTTTACACGTGATGCAGTGATGCAATTGTCGGAGATTACCCATTACCGTCATGTGAATGATAATGATCCTATTCCAGCCGTACCCGCAGAAGCCAACCTTGATAACGAGTTATATAAATTATGGGGATGGTTTGGTGGAACCCTAGGCTTTTTCTGGTCATTGGGTGAGCTTCTCGCTTACCAGATGGTTGCCTGGGGAGACTGCTTCTGGCACCACGGCAATGCGGTTGCCTTTCTCACAGCCACACAGAGCCGGGAATGGAATGAGTGTAAGAGGGATCTCCCAACTCCTGCAGGGTGCATTACCATCAGAAATCCACTTCCACTAAAGGCTAAGCTTTATATGGTGCCCGCTCTGGCGGAACAAGAGATGCAACAGGCCGGTAAGAAACAGAAAGAATTTAAAGCGTCATTGACGCAATCGGATCTAAAAAATTTCTTCCCTAAAGGTAGCAACCCTGACAGAGGGATTAATTTAAATATTTTTGAACACTTTATGACGTCCTATATGCCCTATATGTATAACAAGGTGTTAGAGTTGATTGATAATGCCGGCATAGTGGAAAAACGCACATTTACTGAGCACCGGTATAATGTGGATGCATTCAGGGAGCAGATGGGAGAAAATAAAAATGATATACCGAATGATGAATTATCCAGAAATGAAATTTTCCTCAATATAGAAGGCTTGTTGGGAATATCGCTGACTCCAACATTATCTATGCCGTCTGGCAATGATACGCTTTTGCGGTTTGCTCAATATGGAGAAGAGGTAATGGAAAATGTATAATCAATCAATAATTATTCTGCTTTCCCTGGTGTTGTTTTCCTCTGCAGGATGCAGTGTTAGCCAGGCCGTTAACAAGACGTTATCTCCACCGGCGGATACAAAATGGGTTAATTTTGAAGTAAAAAACCCTTCTCAGTACACGAAACCGATTCCACTTGAGGTCAGATACATCTCGCATGAATGTATGAAAAAAAGAATCAGTGGATTTGATGGCTCAGTTATCACAGAGCCAAGCTATAACGTTATTGGGATCCCCATGCAGCAAGGTAGCGGGGATATCTGGAAAGCAAAAGTTGCTATGACTGGTGGTGGTTCATGTAAATGGACGTTGAGTGCGGTCAATTTAGGTATCGAGTATATAGACGCGACACATCTTGGCAAAGATCTTGTTCCTGGTACGGCGGTGGGGGTGTCGCTCGCTTTTGATAATGATGCCTCCAGAAACGGGCAGTATACTGCAACTTTTGGTGATTTAAATTTATCTCCAAAATATTACCCATATATAATAGAGTGGAAATTAATTCGTAATAGGAATGACTTAACTCTTTTAGGCCGGTATGACTTTATTTTAAGTCAGGTTACTAATATAAATAATGTAAAATTTGAGCCGTTATTGGATGAAAGTAAAATAATTAGATATATTGAGCCTGAAAAAAAGATTAAAGGTATTCACGCTAAAATAATATATCCAGATGGCAGTGTTATATCCGATGGCACTGTGTTTCCTGATTTTGATAAGATTGATAAAATGAATGTTAAAAAGTAAAAATGATAGCGTTTTTTTTGCTAAACGTATCAGGCTAATTAATTGTTATAATTAAGGGCTGTAACGCGTTTTTATGATTGGTTTAATATAGAGCAGAGGTAATGAAAAATGTCTAATCAAACAAAATTTATTCTGCTTTCCCTGGTGTTGTTTTCCTCGGCAGGATGCAGTATTAGCCAGGCCGTTAACAAGACGTTATCTCCACCGGCGGATACAAAATGGGTCAATTTTGAAGTGAAAAATCCATCTCAGTATACGAAACCGTTTCCGCTTGAGGTCAGATACATCTCGTATAAATGCATGAAAAAGAGAATCAGTGGATTTGATGGCTCAGTTGTTACAGAACCCAGCTATAACGTTATTGGGGTCCCCATGCAGCAAGGTAGCGGGGATATCTGGAAAGCAAAAGTGGCTATGACTGGTGGCGGTTCATGCAAATGGACTTTAAGTGCAGTAAATGTAGGTATTGAATATATAGATGCGACTCATATTGGAAAGGATCTTATCCCAGGCCCCGCTGTAGGTGCAACAGTTGCATTTGATACTGATGCTTCTAGAAATGGACAGTTTGAAATCATAAGTGGAAATAAATTCAATTACTCCCCTAAATATTACCCCGTATTAGAAAGGTGGAGCGCTCAAAAGAACTCTACAAAATCAGATAAGCTGAACTTGTTTGGGGAGGATAATTCATTTTTTGATGTTCGTATGATTATAAAAGATAATGATGCGTGGGTTAATTACCATCCAACAATCGAAGAAAATAAGAAAGTTGAGATGATATTCCCTTATGAAAAGAAAAAAGGAGTGGCATTCACTTTTGTATACCCCAATGGTGAAAAGGTGTCATCGCGAGAAATAAAACCTGACTTTAAAAAGCTTGATGAAATGAAAATTAATTAATTGTGTGTTTTTATTAGTTGAGAATTAAATATGACA
Organism: Lelliottia nimipressuralis; assembly: GCF_004402045.1. Taxonomy (GTDB): domain Bacteria; phylum Pseudomonadota; class Gammaproteobacteria; order Enterobacterales; family Enterobacteriaceae; genus Enterobacter; species Enterobacter chinensis. Next base: position 297,774 of record NZ_SOMG01000011.1, read on the forward strand.
AAAGGCTTAGTTTTACTTGGTGACAAAACTTCTCATGGCGGAAAAGTGATCTCCGCCTCTTCCAATATTACTGTCGACGGGAAAAAAACTGCGTTAGTTGGTGATATGGTGAGTTGTCCGGTTGATGGGCATGGAACAAATCCTATCGTGGAAGGATCACCGCACCGGACATTTAACGGGCGGGCTGTTGTCGTCGATGGCTGCAAATGTCAGTGCGGTTGTACTGTAATTTCAAGTGCTCAGAACAGCACAATAGGATAATCAATGGGCTGGGAAAGGACGAAAGCAACAACTATGGAGTTGCCTCCTGAGCCATCTTTTACGGGATGGCTGTTGGCAGGAGGTGTAGCCGCGGTTGTGGGTATTTTGCTGTTTATCCTGCATGCGTCAGGCATGGTTAAGGCACTTGCTGTATTCAATATCTGGTGGCTGGCATCCAGCCCGGTTCTTGGCTGGTTTTTCATGTTTTGTTTGCGGGGATGGCGGTGGGGCAGAACAGTCAATGAACATCAGTTTTTGCAGAAGGAAGCGGAATACGGACAGCAACAGTGGGAAGCCTGGGCTGGACGCTATCTGGCTGTGCTTGGAAGCAGCATACTGCTACCTTCCGGAGTGACCTCTGAGGCCATTGCTAAATCAGATGCTGCAGATGCGCCGCAATTGCTTTCACTGACCAGCCATTTTGATGCGAAATCGACGACGTCCATCTCCTTGCTCGAACTGGGTCTGGCCGGTGTACAAAACGCGATCGCGATGTTGCCTGCGACAGTGCCGTTCAACGTTACCATTGTGAGCGACATGTTTTCGTCTGACTTCGAGACCCGGTTTCGCAAAACATGGGGAAAAATTTATCCAGGTCGTGCGCTGACAGGTTCGGTTTCATGTTGTGAAGCCCTTTCTTTTGCCTGGATCGAAGAGCGACTTAAAAATCCCGTTTTCGATATTGATTTGATCCTGATATTGCAGAATCAGGGGGCTAAACAGTATTCCGATGCACTCGCAGCGATGGTACTTACCAGCGATGATGTTGCTGAAAAATACCAGCTTTCACACTCCGCCCGCATATTGCGACCGATGCCGCTGGACATGACAAATTTCAGGCCTGATATGGGGTTGTTCCTCGAAACACAAACGATCGCCTGTCAGACGTCAAACGTGTTCTGTGATTACGGGCACTGGAATGACGGGTTTGCTGATCTAATGACTGCGTCTCAATCACATCTGACACCGTGGGTGCCCCAGGAAATTGATGTACTGGAAAAATATAACGGAATTCCAGGGGCCGGGAGTGCGTGGCTTCTGGCCACATTACTGGCCGACATCGTGTCCGTCAGCAACAAACCTGTTTTAGGGTTGTTTACCTCAGATGCTGATCGTTTTGTCAGTACTGTTACCTCAGGGAGTGAAAATAATGATGCCGGGTAGTACATGGAGCAGAGGAGGGCTTGCCGGCATAATAGCCTGCATCTCAGCGATTATTGTGGCCTTGATCCTTCATTTCGGCCCCTCGCATGGCCTTGATACCCGACCGATGCAAGTGCTTGCATTCGTTGCCGTATGGATAGTCCTGCTGATTGTTTTCTATACGCCGTTCATGTTCCGGTTTATGAAGGAAAGATATCATCGCTGGCGGGAACAAAAGAACAATGCTTTGCCTTCTGATGAATCAAGGGTTACCCGGACTCCACCACGCAATGTCACCGTTGATACAATCCGTGACGCCATGCGTAACCTCTACGGTCGTCGCTGGGCCCGTAAAACACGCATCCTGCTGATCACTGGCACCGTCTCTGAGGTAGAACTGCTGACCCCTGGTCTTACAGCCCAGCTCTGGCAGGAAGACCGCGGCACATTGTTGCTGTGGGGCGGTGACCTCAATACCCCAGCAGACAGAGCCTGGCTGACAGCGCTGCGTAAACTGCGCCGTCGCCCGGTAGATGGGCTGGTGTGGGTCACTTCAGCGTTTGACCAGCTCTCAGCACCAGGGCTGGAACAGCCGTTGCCGGTACCGTCTGAAAGCACCATGGATTCCCTGTCTCACGCCATCAGCGCACGTATGGAAACGCTTGGCTGGAAGCTCCCGCTGTATGTCTGGTCCCTGCATCCGCGCGCCGGTAAGCCGGAAGGGCGCATTACGCAGGCGACCGGCTGCCTGTTATCTGCTGGTTGTCGTACCGAAGGGCTGGCAGAACAACTCTCTGTCCTGACGCCAGATTTGACCTCGCAGGGTTTGCAGCAGACCTGCGGCGAGGTGACACATAACTTCTTACTGACGCTTGCCGACCAGCTCATTCGCGAACCGGAGAGCGTGACCGCACCGCTGTCGGTGATGCTCAATCCGTACCGCCCGCTGCCTCTGGCCGGCGTGGTGTTCAGTCAGCCTTCCGGTGGTGCTGAACGTTCTGTGTCGCACCACTGGGGCATGGATAAGCGCTGGGATGTTCTGCCTGACTCCGTCCGGACGCTCCCTGCCGGGCTGCGCCCGCGCAAGCCGGGCGTTCCATGGCGTAACGTATTTGCGTCAGTTGCAGCCCTGGCGATGGTCGCCTGGGCCGCCTGGATGAGCATTGCGTATGTCACCAACCGCAGCCAGATTGACGGTGCGAATGTCCAGGCTGCACTTGCCGCCCGACAGAATCAGCCCCTGGAGCAGCGCCTGCACGCACTGTCTGAACTGCAAAAAAACCTTGCCCGCCTGCAGTACCGTTCAGAGCACGGCGTGCCGTGGTACGGGCAGGCCGGGCTGAGCCAGAACAATGCGCTGCTGGCGGCGCTCTGGCCACGCTACCGGGACAGCGCCTTGCCGCTGCTGCGTGATGCCGCCGCTGTTCACCTGCAGATCCGGCTTAATGCCTTTAATGCGCTACCGCCGGATAGCCCGCTGCGCGAGCAGAGGGCAAAAACGACCTATGACCAGCTGAAGCTTTATCTGATGCTGGCGCGTCCTGAGCATATGGATGCGGCCTGGTTCAGCGCGGCACTGCTTCAGGACTGGCTGAAGCGTGACGGTGTGAAAGACGGTGTCTGGCAGGGCATGGCTCCGTCGCTGCTGTCGTTCTTTGGCTCTCAACTGGTCACGCATCCGGACTGGAAGCTCCGTGCCGATGAGAGCATGGTCAGCCAGGCGCGGTCGCTGCTGGTTCGCCTGATGGGCGTACGCAACAGCGAATCGTCCCTGTATCAGAAGATGCTCTCCCAGGTAGCGCACCTCTATGTTGATATGCGCCTCGAAGACATGACCGGGGATACCGATGCATCCCGTCTGTTCAGCACCACGGAAATCGTGCCGGGTATGTTTACCCGTCAGGCCTGGGAGCAGGCCGTGCAGCCCGCCATTGAGAAAGTGGTGAAGGCGCGCCGGGACGAGCTCGACTGGGTGCTGACTGACAGCAAACGTCCGGTCAGTAAGCAGGATGACATCTCTCCTGAAGCGCTTAAAAATCGCCTGACGGAACGTTATTTTGCCGATTTTGGCGGCGCCTGGCTGGAGTTCCTCAACAGCCTGCGCTGGAACCAGGCGACCACGCTGTCCGACTCCATTGACCAGTTGACCCTGATGGCCGACGTGCGTCAGTCACCTCTGGTGGCGCTGATGAATACCCTGAACGTGCAGGGGCGTACCGGGCAGACCGGCGAGGCTATTTCAGACTCACTGGTGAAATCCGCCAAAAATCTGCTCGGTGGTGACAGTAAGGATGCAATTGATCAGAGTGTCGGTGTTCATGGCCCGCTGGATGCGACCTTTGGTCCGGTGCTGGCGCTGATGGACAAGAGCCGCTCGGGTGCTCAGGAACAAAGTTTGCAGTCGTTCCTGACCCGCGTGACACAAGTGCGTCTGCGTCTTCAGCAGGTGACCAATGCTGCCGACCCGCAGGCAATGACTCAGACCATTGCCCAGACCGTATTCCAGGGCAAAGCCGTGGACCTGACTGAAACACGCGACTACGGCAGCCTGATTGCCGCCGGTCTGGGCCAGGAGTGGAGCGGCTTTGGACGGACAGTGTTTGTGAGTCCGATGGAGCAGGCCTGGCAGCAGGTGCTGATCCCGGCGGCTGAGAGTCTCAATGTCCAGTGGCAACAGGCGGTGGTCAGCGAATGGAACTCTGCATTTGGTAGCCGTTATCCATTTAACAACTCCGGCAGTGATGTCTCGCTTCCGCTGCTGGCTAAATATCTCAACGCGGATTCCGGGCGTATCGCGCAGTTCCTGCAGATCCGCCTCAGGGGCGTGCTGCATAAAGAAGGGAACCGCTGGGTACCGGACAGCATCAACTCACAGGGGCTGGTCTTTAACCCGGCGTTCCTCAGTGCCATCAATACCCTGAACCATATCTCGGATGTGGCTTTCACCGAAGGCTATGCCGGGATGAGCTTCGAACTGCGTCCGGGCACTGCTGATGGCGTGATGCAGACGGACATGGTTATCGACAGGCAGAAGCTGATTTATGTGAACCAGTTGCCGTCATGGAAGCGCTTTGCCTGGCCTGCAGATACCGAAGCACCCGGTGCGAACCTGAGCTGGATAAGTACGCAGGCAGGAACCCGTCAGTACGCCGATTTCCCTGGCGCCTGGGGTTGGATCCGTCTGCTCGATAAAGCTGTGGTCAGGGCTTATCCGGGTGTTGACAGCAGTTACAGTCTGAGCTGGAAAGCACAGGACGGACGCACGCTCAATTACACCCTGCGTACCGAGGCGGGCGAGGGGCCACTGGCGCTGCTGAAACTGCGTAATTTCCGTCTGCCGGAAACCATCTTCAGCACCTCCGGTGCAACATCACCAGACCAGGTTGCCAGTGCAGGCAATGATATAGAGGACGTATACTGATGAGCACGCTCAATGCCTTACTCAGCGCCTGCCAGACAGAGCAGGAACCTCTGCTTGCGGCAACCCGTGAGCGCGTGGCGCAGTGGGACAACTGGCTGCAGCCGCTGTCCGGTTCATCGCCCGCTGGCGAAGAGCCCGGCTATGACGATGACTTCCAGCAGATGCGCGAAGAGGTCAATAAACTCTCCGGCGCCGATACCGAACTCATCTGCCGGCTGGCGGAGAAGCTGCTGACCACCACAGCGAAAGACATTCGCGTCGCGACGTACTACTGCTGGGCGAAGCTGCACCGCGAAGGTGAGCAAGGGCTGGCTGAAGGGCTTGAACTGCTGGCCGGGTTGCTGGAGCGCTTTGGACCACAGTTGCACCCGCAGCGTGACCGCAGCCGTAAGGCGGCGCTGGAATGGCTGGCGGGGTCACGTCTGACGGATTCACTTTCCCTGTACCCGGAAGTGGTCAGGGAAGAGGCCATACGTACCACCGGTGCGCTGCTGTTGATAGCGCAGCTTACCGAAAACGAGCCGGATGAAACCCGTCCGGAACTTAACGCCCTGTACGGTGCGCTGGAAAATCGTCTACAGAAAGCGGGGGGCGTGGATGCGGTGGTACCGCAGAACGCCAGTACCAGCGAACCCCCTTTCTCTGCCGGTCACGGCGATGCCCCGGCTATCGGGCGGATCACTTCCGGTCAGGATTTGCTGGCGCAGGCCCGTACGCTCACCGAATACCTGCGCGAACAGCCGGATGGCTGGCTGTCAGCGCACCATCTGATGAAAAGCCTGCGCCATGACACCTTGCTGGCCATCCCGGCCCCGGATGCGCAGGGGCGTACACGCATTGAGCCGCCAAGGGCGGATCAGCGGGCGTTACTTAAGCGCCTGTACCTTCAGCAGAACTGGGCTGAAATGCTGGAAACCGCCGACAGCACGTTTTCCCGCGGTGCCAATCACCTGTGGCTGGATTTGCAGTGGTATATCCATCAGGCGTTGACCAAAACCGGCCAGGAAACACTGGCCGGTATTGTCGCTGCTGACCTGAAAGGGCTGCTGACACGCCTTTCTGGCCTCGAAACGCTGGCATTCAGCGACGGTACGCCGTTTGCGGATGAAGTGACCCTGAACTGGATCCAGCAGAGCGTGCTGGACACGGCGGGTGGGTGGGGTAATGACACTCCTTCCGCGCAGGTGTCCAGTGGAAACGATGACATTCTGGCGCTTGAACCGGAAGCGGTGACATTGGCTGATAATGAAGGGCCGGAGGCAGCGCTGGGATGGCTACAGACTCGCCCGGGCATAGCCACCGATCGTCAGAAGTGGCTGTTGCGCCTGCTAATGGGGCGTATTGCTGAGCAGTACGGGAAAAATGAGCTGGCGGCCCATCTGTTTGCTGAGTTGAGTGAGCAAGCCAGTGAAATCACCCTCAGTGACTGGGAGCCTGAGCTGCTGTTTGAAGTGCGCGCCCGCCACCTGAAACTCCTCCGACTGAAAGCCAGTCGCAGTGAGGCTGATAAGTTTCGACTGACTCCGTTGATGGACCAGCTACTCGCTGGATTGATTGCGGTCGATCCTGCCCGTGCAGTTGTCCTTTGCGGTTAGTTCCACTGGAAAATGAATAAATGGAAGACTTAACCCTGCGCTATTTTGACGCAGAAATGCGCTACCTGCATGAAGCCGCGAAAGAGTTCGCGCAGACCCATCCCGATCGCGCAGCGATGCTCGACCTTGATAAAGCCGGAACACCCGATCCGTATGTCGAACGCCTGTTTGAAGGCTTTGCCTTCTCGGTGGGGCGGCTGCGTGAAAAGATAGATGACGATCTACCGGAACTGACCGAAGGGCTGGTCAGTATGCTCTGGCCACACTACCTACGTACCATACCGTCACTCTCGGTTGTGGCGTTTACGCCCGCGCTTCAGGCCGTGAAGATGGCGGAAGTGATGCCAGCAGGGCTTGAGGTATACTCTCGCCCGGTAGGGCCTAAAAACACGATCTGCCGCTATCGCACCACCCGCGATGTGATGCTCAATCCTATGAGCATTTCAGGGGTGACCATGACCACTGAGCCTGACGGGCGTTCGCTGCTGCGGATGCGCTTTGCCTGCAGCACCCAGGCGGACTGGTCCCATGCTGACCTCAGTCACCTGAGCCTTTATCTCGGGGCTGACGCGCCCGTCAGCAGTCATCTGCATTTAATGCTGACTAAACGGCAGGCGGCACTCTATATACGCCTGCCCGGGCAGACCGACCGTATTCGCCTTGACGGATATTTCTCGCCGGGAGGATTTGCGGAGGAAGACGGACTCTGGCCGAAAGGGGATACCGCCTTCAGCGGCTACCAGCTGCTGCTGGAGTACTTCACCTTCCGCGACAAGTTTATGTTTGTCCACTTCAACGGTCTTGAAGGGGTAACCCTGCCAGTTGGGGTGGAGTACTTCGACATTGAAGTCGTGTTCAGTTCACCCTGGCCATCAGAGCTGCCGGTCGCTGATGATGCGCTTCGTCTTCATTGTGTCCCGGTGATTAACCTGTTCACCCTGGAAGCTGACCCGCTCACCATTACGGGTCTTGAAAGTGAGTACCTGCTGCGTCCCAAACGGCTGCAGGACGGACATACCGAAATTTATGCGGTGGATTCGGTTACCGGCTCCAGCCGCACCAGTGACGCGGAGTATGTCCCGTTCAGCTCCTTCCGCCATAAAGGCGGGATGATGCGCCGCCAGGCACCACCGCGTTACTACCATACCCGCGTGAAGCGCAGTGTGACCGGGTTGTATGACACCTGGTTAATACTGGGAGGACATCAGTGGGAAAATGATTGTCTGTTTGAACGTGAAGCCGTGTCACTGCAAATCACCGGCACTAACGGTCAGTTACCTCGCCGTGCGCTGCAGAGCACGCTGCTTGACCGCTGTGAACAGGTGGTCAGTACACCGCTTTCGGTACGCAACCTCTGCAAACCGACTCTTCCAGTCTATCCGCCAGCCGAAGACCGTTTCCACTGGCGGGTATTGAGCCATCTGGGCTCCGGATTCCTGAACATGATGAGCACCGCCGAAGTGCTGCGCGGCACCCTGGCGCTGTACAACTGGCAGGAAGATGAAATGAACACCCGCCGTCTGGAGGCGATTCAGCATGTTGAACACCACCGACTGCAACGGTTTGAGCAGGGCTACCTGATGCGGGGGCTGGATATTGAAGTCGCACTCGACAGCAACGGTTTTACTGGTGAAGGGGACATTCATCTGTTTGGCGAGATGCTCAACCGCTTCTTCGCCCTTTATGCAGATATGAACCAGTTTAACCAACTCACCCTCATCATTCAGCCAGAAGGAAAATGTATACGGTGGAAAGAGAATCACAGTCCGCGCCTGCCCGGTTGATAGCGCAACTTGGCGACCGGCTGCCGTACATCAACTTTTACCGCTTTTGCCAGTTGCTGGAGCAGAGTCAGCCGGATAAACCCGTGGTGGGGAGTACCTGGCAAGTGCGTCATGAACCGGTGTGCTTCCGGCCGCATCCGGGTATGGGCTTCCCGGCCTCCGAAGTCAGAGGGGTGGAACGTCCGGAGCATTCAGACCTGCCACCAGTGGTCCGTATCACTTTTATGGGACTATACGGCGTTGAGTCACCACTGCCAACACACTATACCGATGACATCACCCAGCGCCGGGAAGGGTATGAAGCAACAGCCGCCTTTTTAGATATCTTCAACCACCGGCTGATTTCTCAGTACTATCGTATCTGGCGTAAATACTCATACCCGGCGACCTTCGAGGAAAGCGGTAAGGATAAAACCTCGCAATACCTGCTGGGGCTGGTAGGGCTCGGGATTGACGGTTGCACAGACAGTATCGCGGCACCAGCTTCTCGCTTTCTGGCGCTGCTGCCGGTGATGCTGTTGCCTGGACGCACTGCAGAAGGCCTCGCCTCGCTGGTACGCCTGCTGGCACCGAATACGCAGGCTCGAATCTGGCATCACGATAAACGCCGGGTACCGCTGCAAAAACCGCTAACCATGAGTATCCACCAGCCAGTCGCCCTGACAAATCGTCCCGTGATGGGCAACTATGCCATTGATGTGAACAGTCAGGTGCTGATGAGGCTTACCACCACCGACCCTGTGGAAGTACAGGGCTGGTTGCCGGGTGGGGAACTTCATACGGATCTATTGGCGCTGCTGCATGTTTATCTTGGCTCACGCCTTGATGTCCGTCTGCAACTGCTCGTGGACCGACGTCTTTTGCCTGATGCGACGGTAAGTACCAGGCCCAGGGCTGATACCGTGCAACTGGGGCGCACTGCCGTCATGCGTCCGCTGAATCAGGCGAACACCACAACATGCCCCAAAACAATAACCATTAATCTTGGCCGCTATGAGCGGGTACAGGAAAATATTTACCGCAGGGAGACCAATGAAGATGGCGATTACCGCTGGTAACACCGCAATGACGTTGCTGGCATTAACACTCGCAACGGCCTTGAGCGGCTGTGGCCTGACACAAACCGTCAAAGACGGGACGATTTCAGTAACAAAATCCATTTTTTACAAGCAGGTAAAAATCCTGCATCTGGATATTCAGGCTCGCTCAGGGATGAATAACAACGCGAAAGGCGCGTCGCTGGCGACGGTCGTGCGCATCTACCAGCTTAAGGACCGTAAGGCATTCGACAGCACGGATTACCCGTCGCTGTTTGCTGACGACAGCCAGGCCCTCAAAGCCGATCTGCTGGTGGAGAAAGATATTCGCCTGCGTCCGGGCGAATCGGTGGCTCTGGATATGCCAATGGATGAGAAGGCACAGTTTGTGGCGGTGGCAGGGATGTTTATGTCGCCGGATCAGACTAACGATACCTGGCGTATCGTGCTTACCCGTGACGTTCTTGACCCTGACAAGCCGCGCATTATCGAAGCCAGCAATAACCGCCTGACGTTACAGCCACTGAAGGATAATTGAGATGCCTCGTCCTTCCCTGTATGAAACTCTGTTCGGCAATTTCGCTGGCGGACTCGACCTGCACGACGTCAGCGAGGAGAACCAGCTTATCCTGTCTGTACTGGACAACATGCAGCGCATTCTTAACTGCCGCGCTGGTACGCTGACGCATCTTCCGGACTACGGCCTGCCGGAGATGACAAAAATCCTGCAGGGGATGCCTGGCTCCGCGCACCAGCTCATCAACACGTTGTCGAAGGTGCTGCTGAAATATGAACCCCGTCTGAATAAGATCACCGTAGTGATGCTGGAGCAGACGCAGCCAGGCGAGCTGCGCTATGCCATTGACGCGGAACTGAAGGGCATCGGACTTGTACGCTATGGTACCGAGTTTATGCCTGAAGGCAAAGTGCTCATCCGCCATTTGAAACAACAGCAGTACCTTGATTCCCGCTCCACGATTTAGTTTTTTTCTCTGGCTGAAACTCTCATGACGACACTCACAGAATGCTACTTTAAAACCGGTGGCGACCCGCGCACGCTTGCGGATTACGCGGCACTTCGCGAAGAAATGAATAAACTGACCCACCCGGCGCGTCCGGACGTTAACTGGCCGTATGTGGAAAAACGCTGTCTGTCGCTGTTTGAGCAAAACGGCGTGGAGCTGCAGACTGCCGCCTGGTACACGCTTGCCCGCATGCATCTGGCCGGACTGTACGGCCTGAACGAAGGGCTGGCGATACTTGAAGCCCTGGTTAGCCGACAGTGGGGCAACCTTTGGCCGCAGCCAGTCCATGCGCGTATCGAAATTCTCAGTATGCTGAGTAAACGTCTTCAGCAGACGATGCGTACCCTGATGCTGACGTATGCCGACCTCAGCCAGTTATACCAGGCGGAAACGTATCTGATCGCTCTCGAAGAGGTATTGCAGCGCCTGGAGTTAAAACATGCCAGCCAGCTTGATCCCCTGCTTAATCAGGTTCATCAAGCGGCGGTAAGGCTCGAAGACAGTAATCATGCGGGCGTCAGTCAGTCCGGTGAAATGGCTATCCCTGCGGGAGTCAGTCTCACGGAACCCACAGAGAGCAGTCGATGGATTTATGTGGCGGAACCTGAGCTACAACCCGTCGCGCAAACGAAAAAAGCGGCATCTTACGGGAACTGGAAGCCGTTTGCCGCCGGGATGCTGACTATGCTGGTCGTGGCGGGAGCGGGGGGATGGGGATGGACGACATTCTTCCGGCCAGATCCCACTGAGGCGAGGCTTGCCGCAACGCTTTCGCCGTTACCTGTAGCGCTTTCAACTGAGCAGCAGACAGTGCTGCGGCAAAAATCGCTGCCACCCGAGCCGGGAATAAAACAAACGCAGCAGCAGCTGGAACGTCTTGCGCAGCTAAAGCCGGACTGGGCCGTAAGCTATGGCGATAACCTTGTTCAACAGGCACTAACACTGTGGCCCGAACAGGCAAAACCGCTTGAGAGCCAGTGGCGGCGTCAGCTTAATACAGCTGCTTTCCCAGTCGATAACCTCAGTGGCTGGCATCAGGGAATGGAGCAGCTACAGCAACTGGCAAACCGACTCAATTCTCTGGATGAGCAGAAGGGAAAGTACATCACGGTGAGTGAACTGAAATCAGCCGTGTTTACGATGATGCAATCCTTCAACCGCACTGTTCCGGTTGAGGAACGCCTAAGGCAGCTCTCTGAGCAGCAAAAAAATATTACCGGGTTTTCAGCACAGCGAAGCCAGACGGAACAGCACCTGCAACAGCTCATTGCGCGTTTTGCCTTGCTGAAACAATCGAATGACGATATGCCGTCAACATCTACCCAGCACAACGTAAACACAGGGAATTAACGTGTCAGCCAAAGAGCGTTTTTTGAAAAAAGTACAGCCAGGTTTGGCCAGCGCATCCTGTGGTAAAACGTCCGTGGAGGCCGATATCCAGGCGTTTCGCTGGCGGATGGACGATTTGGCGCAGCAGGTCAGCGAGTGGTTTGCCGGCACCTCTATTACGGTGACATTGGGGATAAGGCATATTCACGATCTCAGCACGATCGGCTATAGCCTCGGAAACGGCATATGCCGCTACGATATCACTACGATATGCCTGCAAAACGGTGAGCGCAGCGTGAGTATTATTCCTGAACAACTTTGTCGGGGCAGGGAGATCGGTTGCGTGGTTATACGCGTTGAGACGGCGGATATACAGGTTTTCCAACTGAGCCTTGCACCAGAAAAGGGCTGGTTCATACGAACAGAATATCAAAGTGCACAGGACAATGTGATGATGACCGAGGAGCTTTTTTTTCGGGCTATTGATAAACTTGCGTAAGCAAACGCAAGACATAAAAAAACCAGCCATAAGAGGCTGGTTTTCAATGTGTTTTTGGTCGGCACGAGAGGATTTGAACCTCCGACCCCCGACACCCCATGACGGTGCGCTACCAGGCTGCGCTACGTGCCGACGCATAGAAAGAATACTACTCGATTCCGTTTTGAATGCAAGGGAATCTGTCGCTAACTGGTTTATAATTAATCAGTTAGCGATGAAGCGCTTCTCATCCGTCAGGACCTGCAGCAGCAGGCTCAGCTGCGGTTTCTGGTCTTTCAACCGTTCACCCTGCAGATTATACGTCTGGTAATTCCCGTTGCTGTTCAGCACCAGCGTCAGCTTCGGCGTGGTCACCACCAGCGTGTTACTCCCGGCAGCCGTGACCCAGTTATGGCGGCGCGCGGCGCTGAAGAGATCCTGTCCCTGCGAATACTCATTTGCTGGCGTGCTGACGTGCAGCAGGCGTTGCATCAGGGTGGTCATGACATCTTTATGCTCGGTAAGCATATTGATGCGCTGAGCCGGGGTGCCAGGCCAGTGGATCACCAGCGGAACCTGCAGGTTCGGGCGCGACCAGCTCATACTCTTCGTCTCGTTGCCCAACGGTACGCCATGGCCTGCGGTGACGATCACCACGGTGTTGTCCAGCTTGCCTGACTCGCGTAGCGCGTCGAGTACGCGGCCTATCTGCGCATCGACATCGCCAGCCGCGCGGCCGTAGCGTCGCGCAAAGTCATTCTTATTACTGTTGGCAAGGGTTGTGCCGTTAAAAGCAACCCATGAGAACCAGCGGTTATCTTCCTGGGCGTAGCGCTGCAGCCAGTTTATCCATTGGCTAGCGGTCTGTGCATCGGACTGATTTTGCGCTGGCGGCAGCGAGAAATCTGACAGCAGCGCCTGACGGTAGAGCGGGCTGTTAAAGCCATCTGATGAGAACAACCCTAGCTGGTAACCTTGCTGATTCAATCCGGTAATCAGCGCCGCAGGTGTGCGGGTAGAGAGTACGCCGTCCATGTAGCCGGCTGAAATGCCATAGAAGAGGCCAAAGATGCCCGCATCGGTTGAGTTACCGGAGCTCATATGCTGAGTAAACGTGACGTTTTTACTCGCGAAATCGGCCAGCGCAGGCATCTGCTTCTCGTAACGGGAATAGTTCAGGCCGTCGACGGTGATCAGCAGGACGTTTTGCCCGCGACCCATATCGCGATAGCGTAGGTCGCTCAGGGGATACTGAACGCTGACGGCTTCCGGATTACCCTGTTCGACCAGGCGGCGCTGGTACTCCTGCGCATCAAGCAGGCCGTGTTTCTCGAGGAAGCGACGGGCTGTCATAGGATACGAGAGCGGCAGGTTAGCGCGCTGCATGGTAATAGGGCGATAGAAGTTCGCATCCGCCCAGATATACATGATGTGCGAACTGATAAAGGAGACAAAAAAGAGCGTGGCGACAGGCTTCGCGTAATGGCGTCGCCGGGTCAGGCTGCGAAGTTTTTGCCAGCTCCAGGTGGCAAACAGCATCTCAATCAACAGGATCACCGGGACGCTGATAAACATCAGCTGCCAGTCACGGGCCGTTTCATTTTGGTCGGGGTTAATCACCAGTTCCCAGACGATGGGGTTGAGATGCAGGTGGAAGCGGGTGAACACTTCGCTGTCGATAAGCAGCAGCGTCATCCCCACCGTCGCAAGGATGGCGGACAAGAACCGCATCAGACGCTGCGACATGACGATAAACGTCAAAGGGAACAGGATCAGCAGATAGGTGGCGAAAACCAAAAAGCTAAAGTGACCCACAACGCTCATCCAGGAGTAGATACGCCCGGTTAGCGTTGTTGGCCAGTCTGCGACAAACAGATAACGACAGCCAATGACCGTCGCCAACAGAATGTTGAACAGGGCAAACCAGTGCCCCCAGCTGACCATCTGGGAGACTTTTTCACGGTAGCGCTGACGATTCGTCACCATAAACTGTTGTTCGTATCCCTTAATGGGCCTGGTCGTTGCTGACGGATGACTGTAAAGCCTGGGCGAAAGATTTTGCGATCGCCTGACGCTGAGCCGGAGCAACGCTGGTGTTAATAAGGTTGGTGACCATATTTCCCAAAACCATCAGGGAGAGATCGGTCGGCGTTTTATGTTTTTCCAGTACGTTGACCAGCTCACTGAGCAGTTGTTCAACGTGTTCATCACTGTAGCGGGAATGTTGTGGCATAAATCAAAATCAGTTTGTTGATGAAAGGGCAACATATTACCGTAGCAACAGCTTTTTTTCCCCTTTTTTATCTGTTGTTGCACACATGTCCTGGTGGTGGTTGAATACCGCCCGGTCTAAAAGGAGAGTTTATCATGAGTCTGGAAATCAACCAGATTGCCTTGCACCAGCTTATCAAGCGCGATGAGCAAACCCTTGAAGTGGTGCTGCGCGATTCGTTACTGGAACCCACGGCGACCGTTGTGGAGATGATGGCAGAGCTGCATCGCGTCTACAGCGCCAAAAATAAAGCCTATGGCCTGTTCAGCGAAGAGAGTGAACTGGCAGATAGCCTGCGCCTGCAGCGTCAGGGCGAAGAGGATTTCCTGGCGTTTAGCCGCGCCGCTACCGGGCGTCTGCGCGACGAGCTGGCGAAATATCCCTTCGCCGACGGCGGGATCGTGCTGTTCTGCCATTACCGCTATCTGGCGGTGGAGTATCTGCTGGTGACCGTGCTGAATAACTTAAGCAGCATGCGCGTGAACGAGCAGCTGGATATCAGCTCGACGCACTATCTGGATATCAATCATGCGGATATTGTGGCGCGTATTGATTTGACCGAGTGGGAAACCAACCCGGAGTCGACCCGCTACCTGACTTTCCTGAAGGGACGCGTGGGCCGAAAAGTGGCGGATTTCTTCATGGACTTCCTCGGTGCCAGCGAAGGTCTTAACGCCAAAGCGCAGAACAAAGGTCTGCTGCAGGCGGTTGACGACTTCACGGCTGAAGCTCAGCTCGATAAATCTGAGCGTCAGAACGTACGCCAGCAGGTTTACAGCTACTGCAACGAACAGCTGCAGGCAGGGGAAGAGATTGAGCTGGAGTCGCTGTCAAAAGAGCTGGCGGGCGTGAGCGAAGTCAGCTTCCAGGAATTCACCGCGGATAAAGGCTATGAGCTTGAAGAGAGCTTCCCGGCGGATCGCAGTACGCTGCGTCAGTTAACCAAGTTTGCCGGCAGCGGTGGTGGGTTAACCATCAATTTTGACGCGATGTTGCTGGGTGAACGCATTTTCTGGGATCCGGCCACCGATACGCTAACCATCAAAGGTACGCCGCCGAACCTGCGCGATCAGCTTCAGCGCCGCACCTCGGGCGGGAAATAACAGCCATAAAAAAACCCCGCAGAAGCGGGGTTTTTTTCGACGTGTTTGCGATTACGCGCGAACGAAGTCGATGTGAGACAGTTTTGGCTTGAACGGGTGACGCTGAACAGCCTGAACCTTCACTTTTTCTTCTTTCCCGCCAACAACGAGAGTCAGAACTTCGCTGTAAAAACCTTCTTTGGTCTGCAGGTTCCACAGTTTGTCGTGGTCCAGTTCGATTGCAACTGGAGCAGCTTCGCCACCATAAATGATAGCTGGGAACTTGTTGGCGTTACGCAGGCGGCGGCTCGCACCCTTACCCTGAACGCTACGTACTTCTACTTCGATAGTAAACATTGATTTCTCTCTGTATTTATAACCCTGCTACAGGCGACCCAGCAGCAGGCGAGTGTTCTGCCCCACGGATGTGGAGCGGGCGGCATTTTATACTCATATGCCCCTCACTTCAATGAAAAGTGCCGTTAACCGCGCATTTCGTTCGCCCGGCGGAAGCGGCCTTCATAGTCAAAGACCTTCTCACGCACCTGCCAGAACTGGCCTTTTTTACGGGCAACCACAAAATCAGGATGACGCAGCAACACCTGCTGATGGACGATGTCGGCAACGGTTATCCAGCGCAGAGGCACCCCGGGCGTACGCGTATGAGGGTGGATGAAGAGATGTTCGAAGGCCGTGCGCTGGGCTGGAGTCTGCAGGCGAAACCGCTCGCTAACGTCGGCTCCGTCTTCATCGTAATAGGTGATCTTCAGCCACTCACCTTTGTCGTCCGCACCAGGCTGCAGCGCCATGCCGGAACAGCGCAGCACCAGCGCATCTTTCAGCTTCAGCGCCGCTTTCAGCATATCGTCCGGGTCAACCAGCACCGTGTCGCATTCCCGGCAGCGACGGGCGGCAATGTCGTTTTCGGCGTTGCACTGCGGGCAGTTTTTAAAACGGAAACGGAAATCGCACTGCTCGCGATGCCCCTCGTCATCTTCAAACCAGCCCTGACAGCGGCGGCCAAAGTGTTCGATCAGCGTGCCGTTAGCAGTGGTTTTTCCCCAGAAGGTGTTGGCAAACCCGCAGGCCGGGCAAAAGACCTGCACGGGCACGTTGTCGCTTTTTCCTTTTGGCGCGCCGACTTCAGGCGTATAGAGATCGTGCGGGTTACCGGCATAATCCAGAATCAGGCAGTCGGTTTTTCCCGGAGCCAGACGCAGGCCGCGGCCAACAATTTGCTGATACAGACTGACCGATTCGGTTGGGCGTAAAATGGCGATCAGGTCGACGTGCGGCGCGTCAAAGCCGGTGGTCAATACCGACACGTTAACCAGATAGCGGAACTGCTGGGCTTTAAAGGCGTCAATCAGGCTGTCGCGCGCCGGGCCGGGCGTCTCGCCGGTGATTAACGCCGCGTCGCCAGAGGGCAGTAACCCGGTGATTTCTCGCGCGTGCTCAACGGTGGCGGCAAAGATCATCACCCCTTTGCGCGTCGCGGCGAACTCCTCAATCTGGCTGATGATATGCGGCGTAATACGCTTTTGTTTTTTCAGCTCCTGGTTAAGATCCGCTTCGCTGAATAAACCGTTACTCTGCGCCTGCAAACGGCTGAAATCGTACTGCACCACCGGCATATCCAGCCGTTCTGGCGGTGTCAGATAGCCATGCTTAATCATGTAGCGCAGCGGAAGTTCATAAATGCAGTCGCTAAACAGGGCTTTGTCATCGCCGCGCACCATGCCGTGATAATGGTAGCGATAGATCCAGCCTTTACCCAGACGAAACGGGGTTGCCGTCAGGCCCAACAGGCGTAAGTGAGGGTTCACCTCTTTCAGGTGCGTCAGGATTTGCTGATACTGGCTGTCGTCGTCATCGCTGATACGGTGACACTCGTCGACAATCAGCAGCGAAAATTCGCTGCGAAACAGGTCCAGATTGCGGGCCACCGACTGCACGCTGCCAAAGACCACTTTGCCGTGGCTCTCTTTGCGCTTGAGCCCGGCGGCGAAAATGTCGGCTTCCAGTCCAAGTGCACAATACTTGGCGTGGTTTTGCGCGACGAGTTCTTTGACGTGCGCCAGCACCAGCACGCGACCACGGGCCAGGCGTGCCAGTTCGGCGATGACCAGGCTTTTGCCTGCACCGGTCGGGAGCACAATCGCCGCCGGTTCGCGATGTTTACGGAACCAGGCGAGGGTAGCGTCAACGGCTTCCTGCTGGTAGGGACGAAGTGTAAAAGTCATAGGGTCTCGGTTTCGTTATTCCGCACATATACCCGTCATACTTCAAGTTGCCTGTGCGTTGGCTGCACTCGTTCACCCCGGTCACTTACTTATGTAAGCTCCCGGGGATTCACTCCTTTGCCGCCTTCATGCAACTCGAATTATTTAGGGTATAGATAGTATGCCACGAAACTTTTTCCCTTGAGTGGCGCAACCAGACCATTATACTGAACCGTTCCAGACTGCTTCTTTTTCGGACCTGTTGTCCGACTTCCAGCACCATTAAGGCTAAAAAGATTTCATGCGACTTGATAAGTTTATCGCTCAGCAACTCGGCGTAAGCCGCGCTATTGCCGGGCGCGAAATTCGCGCCAGCCGCGTTACCGTGGATGGCGACATTGTGAGAGACACCGCTTTCAAACTCCAGCCCGAGCATCAGGTTGAATATGATGGCAATCCGCTGACCCAGCAGCATGGTCCGCGCTATTTCATGCTCAATAAGCCGGAAGGCTATGTCTGCTCAACGGACGATCCGGATCACCCGACGGTGCTCTATTTCCTCGACGAACCGGTTGCACACAAGCTGCATGCCGCAGGCCGACTCGATATCGACACCACCGGTCTGGTGCTGATGACCGACGACGGGCAGTGGTCTCACCGCATCACCTCTCCGCGCCATCACTGCGAGAAAACGTATCTGGTCACGCTGGAATCTCCGGTTGCGGATGACACGGCAGAGCAATTCGCGAAAGGCGTTCAGTTGCATAATGAAAAAGATCTCACCAAACCCGCTGTGCTTGAGGTGATCGCTCCGACCGAAGTCCGTCTGACCATCAGTGAAGGGCGTTATCATCAGGTGAAACGTATGTTTGCCGCAGTGGGAAACCATGTTGTGGGCCTGCATCGTGAGCGGATTGGTGCGATTGAACTCGATCCCGACCTGGCACCTGGCGAATATCGCCCGTTAACGGAAGAAGAGATCGCCAGCGTCGGTCTGCCTTCGCACTAATTTCAGGAGAGCTCTGTGACCACCAGGCCACACTCGTCGTTCAAAATCGTCTTCATTCTTGGCCTGCTGGCCATGCTGATGCCGCTGTCTATTGATATGTACCTGCCCGCGCTGCCGGTCATTTCTGCGCAGTTTGGCGTTCCGGCGGGCAGCGCGCAAATGACGCTCAGCACCTATATTCTCGGCTTTGCCCTCGGCCAGCTGTTTTATGGCCCGATGGCGGACAGCCTTGGACGCAAGCCCGTCATTCTGGGTGGGACGCTGGTCTTCGCGGCCGCTGCGGTTGCCTGTGCGCTGTCGCAGACCATCGATCAGCTGATTATCATGCGCTTCTTGCATGGTCTGGCGGCAGCTGCGGCAAGCGTGGTGATCAACGCCCTGATGCGCGATATCTACCCGAAAGAAGAGTTCTCGCGCATGATGTCGTTTGTGATGCTGGTGACGACGATTGCGCCGCTGGTGGCTCCGATGGCGGGTGGTGCGGTGCTGGTGTGGTTTAGCTGGCATGTGATTTTCTGGATCCTGGCACTGGCCGCGCTGCTGGCCTCGGCGATGATTTTCTTCTTTATTGATGAAACGCTTCCCGTCGAGCGCCGCCAGAAATTCCACATCCGTACCACAATCGGCAACTTTGCCTCGCTGTTCCGCCACAAACGCGTGCTGAGCTATATGCTGGCGAGCGGGTTCAGCTTCGCCGGGATGTTCTCCTTCCTGAGCGCCGGGCCGTTTGTCTACATCGAACTGAACCACGTTTCGCCTCAGCATTTCGGCTATTACTTTGCGCTCAACATCGTCTTCCTGTTTATCATGACCATCATCAACAGCCGTTTTGTCCGGCGGGTAGGGGCGCTGAATATGTTCCGCGCCGGGCTGTGGATCCAGTTTGTGATGGCTATCTGGCTGGTGGTGAGCGCGTTTCTTGGCGTGGGCTTCTGGGCGCTGGTCGTTGGTGTGGCGGCCTTTGTCGGCTGCGTGTCGATGGTGTCATCTAATGGAATGGCGGTTATCCTGGATGAGTTCCCACATATGGCGGGCACCGCATCGTCGCTGGCTGGGACGTTCCGCTTTGGCATAGGTGCTATCGTCGGGGCGTTGCTTTCCATGGCCACCTTTACAACGGCATGGCCAATGCTGTGGGCGATGGCTTTTTGCGCAACCAGCTCCATACTCTTCTATCTTTACGCCAGTCGACCGCGAAAAGCGGCTCACTAAAATACAGAGAAGGCCCGAGAGGGCCTTTTTTGTTGATACATATCAACCAAACCCCCGTTCGTTTATGCCGTGTTTGTTTATTTTATGTAAAATCTATTTGTGTAAAAAGTCACATCATTGTATTCAAAAAGGTTGAGTTAGATCGCAGAAACGGGTACATATAGCGCCAACGCGAGCCTGGACACGAATAAAAAGCGCTGAATAGTGCAGGCTGGCGATGATGTGTTACTATAAATGTAAATAAATTGTGAAGTAAATTTTGCTTCCGGGGAACGAACGTGAATACATTACAGCTCTCGATTGTCCATCGCTTGCCCCAGAGCTATCGCTGGTCGGCGGGTTTTGCAGGTTCGAAAGTTGAACCGATTCCGCAAAGCGCTGCAGAGGGCGAGAATTGTCTGGTTGCGCTCAAGCTGCTGAGCCCGAGCGAAGGAGAAGCATGGCCGGTGATGGAGCGTCTCAGCCAGGCCCTGACGGATATTGAAGTAGACAGCTCCGTGCTGGAGTGTGAAGGTGAGCCGTGCCTGTTTGTGAAAAGCCAGGACGAGTTTGCTGCTACCTGTCGCCTGAAGAATTTTGGCGTTGCTATCGCTGAGCCTTTCTCTGGCCAGTACCCGTTCTGAGCGCTAGTCTGCCGATAACAGCTGGCGCGTGTAGCGCTGCGTTGGTGCGCTAAACACGCGCTGGCACTCACCCTGCTCGACCACCTCTCCCTGTCGCAACACAATCACCTGATGGCATAGCGCCCGCACCACCTGTAAATCATGGCTGATAAAGATATAGGCCAGCCGATGTTTTTCCTGTAACCCTTTGAGCAGCGCCAGGATCTGCGCCTGAACGGTTCTGTCCAGAGACGACGTCGGTTCATCCAGAATAATCAGCTCCGGTTTCAGGATCAGCGCGCGGGCAATCGCGATACGCTGGCGCTGCCCGCCGGAGAATTCAGCCGGATAGCGGTGACGCGTCTCGGGATCTAAGCCCACTTCGGCCATTACCCGTATGACCTCCTGCTCGCGTTGCTGAGCGCTCAGGGCGGGCTGATGCACCCGCAGGCCCTCTTCGACAATCTGTAACACGCTGAGCCGCGGGTTAAGCGAGGAGTTGGGATCCTGAAAGACCACCTGCATGCGGGGACGCACGGGCAGCATCTGACGCCGGTTCCAGCGGTGCAGCGGCATGCCGTCAAAGAGGATTTCACCCTGTGAGGCAATTAAGCGCAGCAGCGCCAGACCGGTGGTGCTTTTGCCCGAACCGGATTCGCCCACCAGCCCCAGGGATTCACCAGGGCGCAGCGAGAAGCGGATGTTTTTCAGCACCGGGTTCCGATCGACAATACGCCGCAGAATACCTTTGCGGATCGGGAACGAGACGGACAGATCCTCAACGCGCAGCAGCGGCGCGCTGTTCGCATCGAGAGGAACCGGATCGCCGGAGGGTTCGCTGTCGAGCAGGCGTTGCGTATACGGATGTTGCGGCGCGTTCAGCAGCGTGGACGCATTATTCTGTTCAACACATCGCCCGTTTTGCATCACCGCGACGCTGTCGGCCAGCTTTCTCACAATGCTCAGGTTGTGCGTGATAAACAGCAGGCTCATATTCAGTTCGTCGCGCAGCTCCCGCAGCAGCGTCAATATTTGCGCCTGTACCGTCACGTCCAGCGCCGTTGTGGGTTCGTCGGCAATCAACAGTTCGGGGCGCGTGAGCAGGGCCATGGCAATCATCACGCGCTGGCGTTCGCCGCCGGAGAGCTGGTGCGGAAAATCATTCAGCCGTTTGGCCGCATTGCGTATGCCTGTCCGTTCAAGACAATCCAGAATTTCTCCCCGCGCCGCCTCTTTGCGCATCCCCCGATGCAGGGAGAGTACTTCATAGAGCTGTTTTTCCAGGCTGTGCAGAGGGTTGAGGGAAACCATCGGCTCCTGGAAGATCATGGCGATCTTGTTGCCGCGAATGCCGCGCAGGGTATGTTCGTCGGCATGCAGCAGCGAACTGCCGTGAAACAGAATATCCCCTTGCGGGTAGCTCACCGGCGGAGACGGCAGCAGGCGCAGGATAGAAAGTGCCGAAACGCTCTTGCCTGAGCCCGACTCTCCCACCAGGGCCAGCGTTTCACCGCGCTGGATCTGCAGCGACAAGTCGGTGACCACGGTGCGCGTCTCGCCCTGCGTTGAAAAAGCAATCGACAGGTTATCAATGCTGAGAAGGGGCTGGGTCATCTTATACCGCCTTGTTCGGATCGAAGGCATCGCGCACGGCTTCGCCAATAAAAATCAGCAGCGAAAGCAGCACGGCCACAGAGAGAAAGGCGGCGAAACCTAACCACGGCGCCTGAAGGTTGTTCTTGCCCTGCAGCAGCAGTTCGCCGAGCGACGGGGAGCCCAGCGGTAACCCAAAGCCAAGAAAATCCAGTGATGTGAGAGTGGTGATGGAGCTACACAGAATAAACGGCAGGAAGGTGAGCGTTGCCACCACGGCGTTTGGCAGCATATGGCGGAAGATGATCCCGCGGTCGCTCACGCCAAGCGCCTGCGCGGCGCGAATATAGTCAAAATTGCGGGTGCGCAGGAACTCTGCCCGCACCACACCCACCAGCGCCATCCAGCCGAACAGGACGGTGATGCCTAACAGCCACCAGAAGCCCGGCTGCACCACGCTGGAAAGCAGGATAATCAGAAACAGCGTTGGCATGCCTGACCAGACTTCAATAACCCGCTGACCCCACAGGTCAATTTTCCCGCCGTAGTAACCCTGAACGGCGCCTGCCACGACGCCCATCACGCTGGAGAAGATCGTCAGCATCAGCCCAAAGAGGATTGAAATTCGGGTGCCATACAGAATGCGCGCCAGCACATCGCCACCGTTGGCATCCGTTCCCAGCCAGTTTTTCGCGGAGGGCGGTGAAGGGAAGGGGGTCGTGGTGGAGAAGTTAATGCTGTTTGCGCCAAAGCGCACCGGCGCCCAGAGCGCCCAGCCGTGCTGCTCGATCTGCTGGCGGAGCCACGGATCCTGATACTCTGCCGGCGTTGCAAACGGGCCGCCAAAATCGCTTTCGCTGTAGTTGGCGATGACCGGCACGTACCAGCGGTCATTAAAATGCACCAGCAACGGTTTGTCGTTGGCGATCAGCTCCGAAAACATGCTCAGGACAAACAGTACGGCAAAAATCCACAGCGACCAGTAGCCGCGACGATTGTGGCGAAAACGGGCCCAGCGGGCCTGGTTGACGGGGCTTAAACGCGGCATCAGCGACCCTCAAAATCGATTCGGGGATCGACCAGCGTATAGCTGATATCACTGATGATATTCAGCAGCAGGCCAATCAGGGTGAAAATATAGAGCGTGCCAAACATCACCGGATAATCACGCGACACGGTGGCCTCATAGCCCAGCAGGCCCAGACCGTTGAGCGAGAACATCACCTCTATCAGCAGCGAGCCGGTAAAAAACATACTGATGAACGTGGCAGGAAATCCGGCAATTACCAGCAGCATGGCGTTGCGAAACACGTGCTTCCACATGATCTGCTTCTCGCTCACGCCCTTGGCGCGGGCAGTGACGACGTACTGTTTACGAATTTCATCGAGAAAGGCATTTTTGGTCAGCATGGTCAGGGCTGCAAACCCGCCAATGACCGTGGCCAGAACCGGCAGCGTGATATGCCAGAGATAGTCGGTGATTTTCTGGTACCACGGTAAGGTGCTGAAATCGGCGGAGACTAACCCTCGCAGCGGGAAGAGATCGAAATAACTTCCCCCGGCAAAAAAGACAATCAGCAGGACGGCAAACAGAAACGCCGGGATGGCATAGCCAATGATGATGAACGTGCTGCTCCAGATGTCAAAGCGGCTGCCGTTGTAAACCGCTTTGCGGATCCCGAGCGGAATAGAGACCAGATAGATGATCAGCGTTCCCCACAGCCCCAGCGTTATCGAAACCGGCAGGCTTTGCTTAATCAACGTTAACACTGACGCGCTGCGAAACAGGCTATCGCCAAAATCAAAGCGGATGTAATCCCAGAGCATTTTGAAATAGCGCTCGTGAATCGGTTTGTCAAAGCCGTAGCGGTGGGTGATCTCGGCGATCACCTCCGGATCCAGCCCGCGTCCGCCGCGATAATGGCTTTCGCTGATATTCCCTACGCCGGTTCGCGCATGGCTCGCGCCCATGCCTTCACCGCCTCCGCCGGGCATCCCGCCGCTGTTGCCAAATTCAATGGCGGCAATCGCCTGATCGACCGGGCCCCCGGGGGCGATTTGCACGATAAAAAAGTTAATTGTGATGATCGCCCACAGGGTGGGGATGACCAGCAGAAGACGGCGGATAAGATACGCACCCATGATGATTCCTTATCGCCGCTCAGCGGGAAGTCTGGCGGCTTTGTTAACGTCATACCACCAGGTATCAAATCCCAGGGAATAGACAGGGCGCAAGGCAGGCACGGAGAACTTGTCCCAGCGCGCAAGGCGATCTTCCCCCATATACCACATCGGCAGCATGTAGTAGTTCCAGGTTAAGACTCTGTCGAGGGCGCGCCCAAGCGGCACGAGCTTTTCTTTATCCCCCTGGGCCGCCACAATTTTCGCAATCAGCGCGTCAATCGCCGGGCTTTTGACCCCTGGCGCATTGTATGAAGAGTCGATGTAGCTGGAGGCCCAGGAAATTTGCAGGTCCGAACTGGGCCACGGCTGCGCGGGCCACAGGCGCTGCATCATATCGTAATCACGGCTGCGCATGCGGCTGGTGATTTGCGCGTTATCAACCTGACGAATGTTCATGGTCACGCCCAGCCGCTCAAGGTTGTGCTTAAACGGCAGTACCCACTGATCGTTGCCTCCGGACGAGAGCAGCAGCTCAAAGCTGAGGGGCTTACCCGTTTTGGCATCAACGCGCTTTTGATTCTTCAGGTGCCAGCCCGCGTCATCCAGCAGCTTGCTGGCTTTCAGCAGGTTGTCGCGATCGTAACCGTCACCGTTCGACGCGGGTGGCTGAAACACGGTGGTGAAAACCTGCGGCGGAATTTCCGCTTTCAGTGGCGCCAGCAGAACCAGTTCGTCGGCTTTCGGATAATCACGGGCGGCGTACTCGGTATTTTGAAAATAGCTGTTGGCGCGGCTGTACGCGCCGTAAAACAGGGCTTTGTTCATCCATTCAAAATCAAAGGCCAGGGAAATGGCTTCCCGTACCCGGCGGTCATTAAATACCGGACGCTGAATATTAAACGCCAGCCAGCGGGTGTCCTGGGCCGATTCATTTTTATGTTCGTCTTTGACGATATAGCCTTTGGCGAAATTTTTACCGATATAGCGGGTCGCCCAGTTTTTGGCGCTGCTCTCGACGCGTAAATCAAAGGCTCCGGCTTTGAAGGCTTCAAACGCCACGTTATCGTCAAGGTAGTAATCATAGCGAAGGGTGTCGAAATTCCAGCGTCCGCGGTTTACCGGCAGGTTGGCCGCCCAGTAGTCTTTGACGCGGGAATAGACCACATACTGCCCCATGCGCCAGTCGGTAATGCGATAGGGGCCGCCTGCCAGCGGTGGGGTTGAGAGCGGGTCGCTTAGCTTATGATTTTTCCAGAACGATTCCGGCATCACGGGCAGCGAGAACAGACTGAGCATATTCTCTTTGTTCGGTTCGCTCAGCTCAATGCGCACGGTGAGCGGCGCAATGGCTCTGACCGACGCGCCTTTATAGACGATGCGGAACTGGGGAACGCCTTCTGTCATGAATTTATGGAAGGTGAATGCGACGTCGCTGGCCTTAACCGGCGTACCGTCATGAAAACGTGCCCGTGGGTTCAGCGAGATTTCGGCCCAGGCGAAGTTATCCGCGTAGCGCACGTTATCGGCAATGAGTGGATAGTAGCTGCCGGGTTCATCATCAGACGTGACAAAGAGAGTATCGTAGAGCGATTCCGTTCGCGCCGCCGCCACGCCGCGCAGGGCGAAGCGGTTGAAGTTATCGAAGGTTCCCGTGGCGGAAAGCGTGACCTTTCCGCCCTTTGGTGCGGCAGGGTTGACGTAATCGAAGTGCGTAAAATTAACCGCGTATTTCGGCTCGCCAATTACCGCGAAGGCGATATTTTCTTTGATGGTTTGCGCCTGGCTGGACAGGCTCGTTAATGCCAACATCAGCAACATGAAGCGCATAAACATCACGCGGCGGCTCCCTCTTTTACAGACCTGCTCAGTTAAGCTGAATAATAAGTGACGTCACGGGCAATGTGAAATTATTCACCGTCGGGTGAAACGTCAGGCCGCCAGTTGCGGAACTGCTCCAGCGGCATCGGGCGGCTAATCCAGTATCCTTGCAGGTAATTAACGCCGTGTTCGCGTAGCCAGGCGGCCTGTTCCGGCGTTTCCACCCCTTCGGCAACGGTCGACATATTCAGTCGTCTTGCCAGCGTCAGTACGGCATCCAGCACCGGCGACGTCACCGTCTCAGTGCCAATGGCATTAACAAAACCACGGTCGATTTTGAGGTAGTCCATGGTGAAATGCTCAAGATAGATCAGCGCGCTGTGGCCAGTACCAAAATCATCTATGGCTATCTCAAAGCCTTCGTTGTGCAGCCATTCGAAGAGGCTATTGGCTTCCCGATGGTTAAGCATGTCGCGCTCGGTGATTTCCAGCACGATCTGGAAGTAATCCGGCGGCAGCAGGGCTTTGAAGGTGCGCATATCGTCTTTGAAGCTTTCCGCATGCAGATGCCCCGGCGCAATGTTGATGCCCACTTTTGCCCCCGGGGGTAACAGTGTTTGTAACACGGGGGCATCGCGAATAATAAGATCAAAGAGATGCAGCGTCAGCGGGACAATCAGCTTCTGCGCTTCGGCAAAATTGATAAACGCGTCCGGCGGAATTTCCCCCATTGTCGGGTGTTTCCAGCGCATCAGTACTTCGAGCCCGGTCATCCTGAGCGATGTGGAATCAACGACGGGCTGATAGACCACGTAAAACTGACCGCGCTTAATGGCGCTTAAAATCTCTTTGCCCGGATTCAACCGTATGTTGAGGATATAGTAGTTGAGCGATCCGGCACAAATCCCGCAGACCAGCCCGAAGAACAGGGCGTAGAGAATTTCATCGCTGGTCCATGCATCCGCATACAGCTTAATGGTCAGGGGGACGTCTTTCAGCGTCGCGGTGCGGGCCGGGATTTCATGTAAGTCGTGCGCATTGACCAGCGTGCTGGACCGCGTTGACAACGCATGATCGCCAATGATGATGGCGATGCCCGTGAATTCATCCTGGCGCGCGGTATAGAGCAGGTAAGGGGTCAGATTGATATTCACCGAGGTGAACACACCGCCATCCTTCACTAAGGGGTTACGGTACCAGATGGCAATCGCGGGCTTATTGGGCAGCATGGGTGTACCTGGAAGCAATGCCATATCGATCTGTTTGTTGACGTGCAGCTCAGGTATCAGCTCCTCCATCGGGGCATTCATCGGGCCTGTGGCAGACGAGCAGAACGCCATTTTGTTTCTGACCAGCAGGAATGCGCGAACGTTAATGCTAAAGGCGGCGCGCGAGGTGAGTTCCTGGTTGACGTCATGGCAATTGTCCAGCGTGAGTGGCTGGAGCGTATCGATAGCGTTTTTTAACTCATCGAAATAGCTCGCCATGTAGATGCTCACATCGTGGATCAGGGTGTCGAGTTTGGCTTCTCGTTTGTGGTAGCTCCAGAAAAATTGCAACGAACCCAGGAGCAGGGCGGCGATGAGGCCTGTGATAATACTGAGGATCAGTATCTTGCGATTACTGGAGAAGTAGCGGGTGAACATAGACGTCGTGATTCCTGAAATGCCGCTGGATGTATTCAGTGTAATGGGCAAAAAAAAACACTGCCGAAGCAGTGCTTTTTTTCATCGTATCGCCAGCCAAGGGATAACCAACGATACAATTGTCATATTAACTGCGGGTCAGTACACGGCGCGCTTCGTTATAACGCTTCTTCCAGTACGGTTCGTTCATGCTGGAAATGGTCACACCGCTGCTGGTGGAGGCATGTACAAACTGGTCATTACCAATGTAGATGCCAACGTGTCGACCTGTGGAACCTGCACGGAACAGAACTAAGTCACCGGTGCGAAGTTTAGTGCGCGAAATCGACTTGCCCATCTCCTGCTGCTCATATGTTGAACGCGGAAGATCTAACCCAAATTGCTCGCGGAACGTACGCTGCACAAAACCGGAACAATCGATACCTGTTTTTGTGCTGCCACCAAGACGATAGCGCACGCCTTTCCAGCTAGCATACTGGTCCATAATGCGGGACTTCACGTCCAGATTACGTACCATATTTTCAAATTCATCCTGAGAGGCTTGCAGTGACGAGGAATCTTCCATTCCCACAACACGCGTCTCAGGATGCATATTCTTTGCGGTATTCGATGTACTACATGCAGACAACAGTACCGCGACTGCTATCGCCGGGATTCCCCGTAAGATATATCTCAGAAACGGTTGAGATTTGACCATTTTGTTTATTTTCCCTTGAAGTCCTTAACGACAAATATCGTTATAAAAATGCCAAACGTGACGAGACTAATTATCTGTTCACATTGAGACAATTCTTTCTGGTCACATTTGTGGCACAGCGCACAAAATTATTCACCAGCGAAATAATTATCTCTATGGGGCAAAACGAGTTCGAGATTAACCGATTGCCAGGGGTATTGCGAGTAAAAAAAGCCTTTTTTTTATAAGAAATTGTGATACGGAAAGTAAAAATCCGTAATTGCTTAAATTGCAGTCAGATCCGACGTTTAATCGCGCAATTGCTTCATTTTTATCATGAATATGATGACGAGAATATGACAGTGGGGAAAGATCGCGCTGAGAGCAGCATCAGGGATCATGTCGATCCATGATGCTTAACGTTAATTTTGGTTAGTTAT
Source organism: Lelliottia nimipressuralis (assembly GCF_004402045.1). GTDB lineage: Bacteria > Pseudomonadota > Gammaproteobacteria > Enterobacterales > Enterobacteriaceae > Enterobacter > Enterobacter chinensis. The sequence goes on from NZ_SOMG01000011.1 coordinate 326,543, forward strand.
TTGTTTAATTATTGTTGCGTTTTGCCGGGAAGATAGCGATCGAAGAGGGCTATTATCCTGTCGCTCAGGGGAGTCATCAGACACCACGGCAGCGCAATCAGCGCAACGGAGAGCGAGCCGACGGCAATATCGGTGAACCAGTGTGCGCCAATCATTACGCGCGGGAAGGCAAAAACCACAAAAATAATCAGGGCTATCGCAAAGGCTTTTCTGCCGAAATAGCGAAGCATAATTGCGGAAAAAATAAGCAGCATCATACCGTGATCGCCCGGGAAACTGTCCTTCGACGCATCTTTTGTAGGAATATGCAGCAACTCGCTGACGCGATAAATATCGGTGAAGAATAGCGTTGGACTTGAACGCTTAACCGGAATAATCGCGGTGGCCAGCTGGTTAATTATCACCGCAAACAGCAGCATCACCAGACCGATAATCAGAATACGCCGGCGTCCGGTTTTATCGTCTTTCAGCCAGAAAGAGAGCATCAGGCAGCCCATGGCCAGCAGTGAGAAGCCGTCAAAGGCACGGTTGTTGGTGATAGCCACCAGCCACAGGAACGCGTTGCTCTTCACCAGCTCCTGGTTGAAGAAGTGAAAAATGGCAGAATCCAGCGGGAACCAGAAACCATGACTCGCCGGGATATACCAGGAGAAGAAAAGCGCCAGACCGGCGACATTAAGCAGTAATATCAGGGAAAATCGAGTTGTCATAACGTTCTGCATAGAGTGAAAACTGGGGCAACGTTAGCCGCCCGAACTTAAACGAATACTCAACAGGCTGGACTGCAGGGCATTCCAGTCGGCGTTAACCGCACTAATTAACTCTATACGGCTGTCCGGTGGTGCCACATTTTGCGTTTCAATAAAGAAATCCTCGCCCTGGCGGTTGATCCGCACCAGCCCGTCCGGCGTGCGCATGATCCCTTTCACGCGATCGACGGGCGCAAGTCGGGCCCACTCCAGGATCCCGATGGTGTCGAAAACGGTTTCAGCATCAAAAATCCATCCGCAGGCCTGATATCCCTGACCGCTGTTCAGATTACGACGCCAGCGCTGGTGCTCTGGCAGACTCAGGGCAGCCAGACCCTGCTTAACCGGATGACTGTGCGCATGATCCGCGCTGGCAGGTAGCTCGGTGAGGTTCAGACGGGGAAGGTCAAGCAGGGCAGTGTCAATTTTTCCCTGCGTGGTCTGCACCCGCGTGCGATTGCCGCCGAAATGCTGCCACCACGCGTCCAGCGCGGCCTGGCTTTCAGCCGTGGCGCGATCTTCTTTGTTGGCAACGATAACGTCTGCTGAGGCGAGCTGATCGCGGAAGTTCTCGTTGGCCACCGCTTTGTCATCCAGAAGCTGACGAGGATCGAGCAGGCACAGGGTGGCGCGCAGATCGATCCACGGCTCATAAACCGGGGCGGTCAGTAAATCGAGAATCTGCTTTGGGTGACCCAGCCCGGTGGGTTCAATCAGAAGTCGGTCGGGTTTGCCCTGACGCAGCAGCGTATTGAGCCCCACCTGCATCGGCAGGCCATTGACGCAGCACATGCATCCGCCTGGGATCTCTTTAATCATCGCGCCGCTGGAGGACAGCAATGCGCCATCAATGCCCACCTCGCCAAATTCATTGACCAGCACGGCCCATTTCTCGGCCGGATCTTTATTCGCCAGCAGGTGGAGAATGGAGGTGGTTTTACCGCTGCCGAGAAAACCGGTGATGAGGTTGGTTTTGGTCACGTGTGCTCCGCAAGAGAAGTGTGATGCTATAACTCTGTTCTCTCTATCCTGGCGAAAAACGTGACCTGTGAGAAGGGGAAGGGCGAACGGAGGCCTCATCCGTTCGCGTTAAGCGCAATAATCGTTAAATATTTAACGTTTCGATAACAGCCTGGCGTGCGCCATGGCGGGTAATGCGCTGCCAGGCCTCGCTGACAGCCTCAATAAAAACGCTATTTTGCGCGAGATCGTGTCCAAAGACCTCGCTCAGCCCCAGCAGCGCGTTGACGCGGTCATCCTCGCTGCTGGCGGTGACCATCGCGCGGATTTTATCGCTGAGGGGATCGCGAACATCAATCGCATTGCCACGGTCATCGGTACCGCTGACGTAGCGTAGCCAGCCGGCCACGCCCAGGGCCAGCAGCGGCCATGGCGTTTTTCGCTCAAGATGAACGCGGATCCCATCCAGCATTCTTTGCGGAAGCTTCTGGCTACCGTCCATTGCGATTTGCCACGTACGATGCTGTAGCGCCGGGTTGGCAAAGCGTTCGAGCAGGCTATCGGCATATGCGGTGAGGTCGACATCCTTAATACGTAATGTGGGAGCCTGTTCATCCAGCATGAGCCGCCGGGCGGCAGCACGGAATGCAGCGTCCTCCATGCATTCATTGATATGCGCGTAGCCCGCGAGGTATCCCAGATACGCCAGGAAAGAGTGGCTGCCGTTGAGCATGCGTAATTTCATCTGCTCCCACGGCAGAACATCCTGCACCATCTGGACACCTGCAGCTTCCCACGCCGGACGGCCGGCGACAAAGTTATCTTCCACTACCCACTGAATAAACGGTTCGCAGCTGATGGCGCACGGATCTTCAACGCCGAGCGCTTCGGTGATTTCCGCCAGCGAGGCTTCAGTCGCGGCGGGAACAATCCTGTCGACCATCGTTCCCGGGAAACTCACATGGTTATCAATCCATTCTGACAGCGCTGCGGAACGTTTCTGCGCCATGCCCAGCACCGCATTTTTTACCACGTGCCCGTTATCAGGGATATTGTCGCAGGAAAGCACGGTAAATGCGGGCAAGCCGCGCTCGCGGCGACGGTGGAGCGCTTCGACCAGGATCCCTGGAGCGGAATGCGGCGCGGAGGGGTTTTCAAGGTCGTGGACGATCCGCGCGTTGTGCAGATCAAGTTTACCGGTGGCGGGATCGATGCAATAGCCTTTCTCCGTGATGGTGAGCGACACAATAGCGACCTGAGGCTCACAAAACTTCTCAATAATCGCCGACAGAGAGTCCAGCTTTGCGTTCAGGCATTCATGGACGGCACCAATGATGATCGGCTGATTACCTTCAGCGCCTTTCTCCAGCACGGTAAACAGATGATCCTGCGCGCGCAGCTGACTCATCAGCACATCGCCGCTGAAAAGGCTAATCTCACAAATACCCCAGTCGCCGCCTTTTTCATTCAGCACGCGGTTTGTTAACAATGCCTGGTGCGCGCGGTGAAATGCGCCAAAGCCAAAATGGACGATGCGGGAGCGTAATTGCGCGCGATCGTAGCGAGGTTGCTGAACGTGGGCAGGAAGCGAGGTGGAGGCAATTGTCTTCATGAAATACACACCTGATTAACCATTAATTAACAATGCCAGTGTAAAGTTATATGACAGCAAATAAAATTGGTGAGCCGTAAATATCCCCGTTCTGTGAGTTTGATCAATCAATGTGTGGCGGTATGTTGACCCTTAGCGGCAAACATGTATGGTAGTCGTCATTGCAGTAACGCATATTGGTATAACAACTTAAGAGGGTGAGGCAATGGAACAAACCTGGCGTTGGTACGGGCCGAACGATCCGGTTTCTCTTGATGATGTGCGTCAGGCTGGCGCAACGGGTGTCGTCACGGCGCTGCATCATATTCCTAACGGTCAGGTATGGCCGGTTGAGGAAATTCAACAGCGTCAGGCGCTGCTGGCAGAGAAGGGATTAACCTGGTCTGTGGTGGAAAGTATTCCGGTTCATGAAGATATCAAAACCCATTCAGGGGAGTACCAGACCTGGATTGCTAACTACCAGCAGAGCATTCGCAACCTGGCGGCCTGCGGCATTGATACAGTCTGCTATAACTTCATGCCCATTCTGGACTGGACGCGGACCGATCTTGAATATCAGATGCCGGACGGTTCAAAAGCGCTGCGTTTCGATCAGATTGCCTTTGCGGCATTCGAACTGCACATTCTTAAACGTCCTGACGCCGAAGCGGATTACACCGCAGAAGAGCAGCAGCAGGCGCTAGCGTGGTTTAACGCCGCCAGTGACGCAGACATCGAAAAACTGGCCCGTAATATTATTGCTGGCCTGCCGGGTGCTGAAGAGGGTTATACGCTGGATCAGTTCCGCGCGCGTCTGGCGGAATACGGCGATATTGATAAGCACCAGCTGCGTGAAAATATGGCGTATTTCCTGCGTGCTATCGTGCCGGTCGCTGAAGAGGCGGGCGTACGCCTGGCCGTGCACCCGGACGATCCACCGCGTCCTATCCTGGGTTTGCCGCGTATCGTTTCCACCCTTGAAGATATGCAGTGGCTGAAAGAGACGGTAAATAGCATCTATAACGGCTTTACCATGTGTACCGGCTCCTACGGCGTGCGCGCGGATAACGATCTGGTACGGATGATTGAAACCTTCGGCGATCGTATCCACTTCACGCATCTGCGTGCGACCTGCCGTGAAGAGAACCCGAAAACCTTCCACGAGGCGGCGCACCTGGGCGGTGATGTGAATATGGTCGCGGTGGTGGACGCTATTCTGGCGGAAGAGGCGCGTCGTAAGCAGGCGGGCGATGTGCGTCCTATTCCATTCCGCCCCGATCACGGACACCAGATGCTGGACGATCTGCGTAAGAAAACTAACCCGGGCTATTCGGCGATTGGCCGTCTTAAAGGGATGGCGGAAGTGCGCGGCGTTGAGCTGGCGCTGAAGATGACGAAGTATCCGGAGCTTCTGTAAGCTCTGTTGCCCGGTGGCGCTACGCTTACCGGGCCTACAAAAAAACCGGCCTGAGAGCCGGTTTTTGTGTTTTTGTAGGTCGGGTAAGGCGAATCCGCCACCCGACAAATGCCGCAATCAGTCAGCGCGACCCATATAGCGTTTTTCTTCGATATGGATGCGGATTTTCTCGCCAGCAGAGAGATATTCCGGAACCTGCACAACCAGGCCGGTCGTCAGGGTAGCCGGTTTGTTGCGCGCACTTGCGGACGCGCCTTTGATGCCTGGCGCCGTTTCAACAATTTCCAGATCGACGGTCTGAGGCAGTTCCAGCGCCAGCAGCACGCCGTCCCAGGTCAGGACCTGCATGTCAGGCATACCGCCTTCAGGGATGAACAGCAGCTCTTCTTCAATCTGATCTTTGGTGAAGATGTATGGAGTGTAATCTTCTTTGTCCATGAACACGTATTCGTTGCCGTCGATGTAGGAGAAATCGACATAGCGACGGGTCAGGGTCACGGTATCGACGATATCGTCACCTTTAAAGCGCTCTTCCACTTTCAGGCCGGTACGTACATCGGCAAAGCGCATTTTGTACAGCGTTGCTGCACCACGGGCGCTCGGGGCCTGAATGTCGATATCTTTCACAATCAGCAGTTTGCCGTTGTAATTCAGCACCATACCTTTCTTAATTTCGTTCGCTCTTGGCATTGCAGTAATCCTGTTTACGGGAGGTAAAAAATATCGCGCCAAATTACTCGCGCGCGGCCTTTCAGGCAAGTGGAATTCGTGGCTTTTGCTATCAATACGCAAAAGGTGTTACTGTGCGCGCGATGCCCGACTACGCGGGCGTCCGTCAGCGAAAGAGAGCATTTATGGATTGCCGTCCAGACTGTGGCGCGTGCTGTACAGCACCGTCCATTTCAAGTCCCATTCCAGGAATGCCCGAGGGTAAGCCTGCCAATACCCGCTGCGTACAGCTCTCGGAAACGAATCTGTGTATGATCTTTGGTTCGCCTTTGCGCCCGAAGGTCTGCTCCGGGCTTCAGCCCACTGCCGAAATGTGTGGCAGCACGCGCGGGCAGGCGATGACGTACCTTCTTGAATTGGAAGCGCTCACCGCGCCTTAAACGTCTTTAATCCGCGTCAAACAGCCAATCGTCAGCGTACACATCACCAGCGCAATCCAGAACACCGTGTGGTAGTTCCAGATTTCAGCCACAACGCCGGCCATTGAACCAGCGATAATCCAGCCCACGCGGGTGGTATTGGTATAAAGAGTGGTGGCTGAGCCTGCCTGACCCGGCATCAGATCCTGAAAGTAGAGCATGCCTATCCCGGCGAGAATGCCGATATAAATGGCATTCAGCAGCTGTAAAGCCAGCAACAGCCCCGGCGTATGAACCGTCAACATACCCATATAAAACAGCAGGCCGGCGACGGCGGCGATGCGCATTAAAAAACGCTTTCCGAAACGCTTTGCGTAATATCCCGCGATGAGCATAGTTGGGATCTCAAGCCCGGCTGCGGTGCCCATCATAATGCCCGCCAGCTTCTCCGACAGGTGCAGTTCATCAATAATAAACAGCGGCATATTGATGATATACAGGCTGTTGGTGCCCCACATCAGCGTGCAGACAACAAACAGGAGCAGGGCATCGCGGCGGTTGCGGCGCGGCGCTTCCAGCACACCCGTTGCCACTTTGGGCTCTTTGCGCATGGACGGCAGGAAGAACCACACCAGCGCGCCGCACGCCACAAACGCGACAGCCGCGCTCAGGTACATCACCGTAAAGCCAAAACCCATCGCCAGCGCGTAAGCCAGCGGCGGGCCAATCACCCATGCCAGCGACACCTGAGCACGCATGACAGAGCTGAACATCACCGCTTCACGCCCGGTATGGTCGGCGTGTTCGCGGGCAAGGGCGAACATCTGCGGGTTCGCCGTCGAGCCAAAGCTGCTCAGAAATACCCCAACGAAGAGCAGAATGAAGTAGTTGCGGTTCCAGGCAAACAGAACGCAGGCCATTACACCCAGCAGACAGCAGAAAACGATCAGGCTCTTACGATCGCCTTTTCTGTCGGATCGCCCCGCCAGAAACTGACTGACCAGGATGCCGATGATGGCGCTTCCGGTAAAAAAGAAGCCAACCATGGCCGGACGGGCGTGGACCTCATTTGTCAGAAATAAACTCAGCGTCGGCGTCTGTAACGCACCGGCAATGCCTGTGAAAAAGGCAACAACCAGGAATGCCGCAGAGGTCAAATCAAAGGGCTTCGGCGAGGCGGCCGCAGGGGTGTTATGCATGTTTTATAATTAGCGAGTAGCAGAGAGGAGGCGGAGTTTACGCCGTCAGCTAAAAAATAAACAGTGGGTGCGGTCAATGATGCCACGAAAAATCAAAATGGCATTTCAACTTATGAACAGTCTGGCTGACCTTAGCTGAAACTGATTTGCTGAACTTCAGCAAAATTCAGCTCAACGAAGAAGAAATGTGCTGTATCTCTAAATTCTGACATCAGAAATACGAGTTTACTTGCAAGGTATTGCAGAAAGCGCAAGACTTTTTGAAACGTTTCAGCGCTATCTTGTTTTTACAAACGGAGCAGGCTAGCGCATTTTTTCTCATTAAAGCTGAAACGATTCAAGTTCAGCAGGAGTGGAGAACCATGTTCCAGTTATCTGTTCAGGATATCCACCCGGGCGCTCAGGCCGGGGATAAAGAAGAGGCTATTCGCCAGGTTGCCGCTGCGCTTGTGCAGGCGGGCAACGTCGCGGACGGCTATGTAAACGGCATGCTGGCCCGCGAGCAGCAGACCTCAACCTTCCTCGGCAATGGCATTGCCATTCCGCACGGCACAACCGACACCCGCGATCAGGTGCTGAAAACCGGCGTTAAGGTTTATCAGTTCCCGCAGGGCGTGCTCTGGGGTGACGGTCAGGTGGCTTACGTGGCTATTGGTATCGCGGCCAGCAGCGACGAACACTTAGGCCTGCTGCGTCAGCTGACGCATGTCCTGAGTGATGACGCGGTAGCTGAACAGCTTAAGTCCGCCACGACAGCGGAAGAGCTGCGCGCCTTGCTGATGGGCGAAAAACAGAGTGAAGCGCTGAAACTTGATAATGAAACGCTGACGCTGGACGTGGCTGCCTCCGATCTGGTGACGCTGCAGGCGCTGAACGCAGGTCGTCTGAAAGAAGCCGGCGCGGCAGATGCCACCTTTGTCACCCGCGCGATCAACGATAAGCCGTTGAATCTGGGTCAGGGTATCTGGCTGAACGACAGTGCTGAAGGCAACCTGCGCAGTGCTATCGCCGTGAGCCGCGCGGCCAATGCGTTTGACGTAGAAGGCGAGCCAGCAGCCATTCTGGTGACCGTGGCGATGAACGATGAACAGCCGGTTTCCGTGCTGAAGCGTCTGGGCGACCTGCTGCTGAACAACAAAGCTGAAAAACTGCTGAACGCTGATGCCTCCACCGTGCTGGCACTGCTGACCAGTGATGATGTGCTGACGGATGACGTGCAGACTGCGGAGTTCGTTGTGCGCAACGAACACGGCCTGCATGCCCGTCCTGGCACCATGCTGGTGAATACCATTAAACAATTCGAGAGTGAGATCACCGTGGCGAATCTTGATGGCACGGGCAAACCGGCCAACGGCCGTAGTCTGATGAAAGTTGTCGCGCTGGGCGTGAAGAAAGGCCACCGTCTGCGTTTCACCGCGCAGGGTGCGGATGCTGAACAGGCGCTGAAAGCGATTGGCGACGCCATCGCAGCGGGTCTGGGGGAGGGCGCATAATGAGCAGACGTGTTGCGACTATTACGCTGAACCCGGCTTATGACCTGGTGGGATTTTGCCCGGAAATTGAGCGCGGCGAAGTCAATCTCGTGCGTACCACTGGCCTGCATGCCGCGGGCAAAGGGATTAACGTCGCGAAAGTGCTCAAGGATCTCGGTATCGATGTCACGGTAGGCGGTTTCCTCGGTAAAGACAACCAGGATGGTTTCCAGCAGCTGTTCAGCGAGCTGGGCATAGCTAACCGTTTTCAGATTGTTCAGGGCCGTACCCGTATCAACGTTAAGCTGACGGAGAAAGACGGTGAAGTGACCGATCTGAACTTCTCTGGCTTCGAAGTGACGCCGTCTGACTGGGAACGTTTTGTGAACGACTCGCTGACCTGGCTTGGTCAGTTTGACATGGTCTGCGTTAGCGGCAGCCTGCCGTCCGGCGTGAGCCCGGAAGCGTTTACCGACTGGATGACGCGCCTGCGCAGCCAGTGCCCGTGCATTATTTTTGACAGCAGCCGCGACGCGCTGGTTGCGGGTCTGAAAGCCTCTCCATGGCTGGTGAAGCCGAATCGCCGCGAGCTGGAGATCTGGGCGGGCCGTAAGCTGCCAGAATTAAAAGATGTGATTGACGCTGCCCATGCGCTGCGCGAGCAGGGTATCGCTCACGTGGTTATCTCTCTTGGTGCAGAAGGCGCGTTGTGGGTTAACGCGTCTGGCGAATGGATCGCCAAACCGCCGTCGGTTGACGTTGTCAGTACCGTTGGCGCAGGGGATTCCATGGTTGGCGGCCTGATTTATGGTCTGCTGATGCGTGAATCCAGTGAACATACTTTACGTCTTGCCACCGCCGTTGCTGCCCTGGCCGTAAGCCAGAGCAATGTCGGAATTACCGATCGTACCCAGTTAGCCGCGATGATGGCGCGCGTTGACTTAAAACCTTTTAACTAACAGCAGGAGAGGAATAATGAAAACGCTGCTGATCATTGACTCCGGTCTCGGACAGGCTCGCGCCTATATGGCGAAGACCTTGCTGGGCGCGGCGGCACAAAAAGCACATCTGGATATCATCGATAATCCAGGCGATGCAGAACTGGCCATTGTACTGGGCGATAAAATCCCGGCTGACAGTGCGCTGAACGGCAAAAAAGTGTGGCTGGGCGATATCAATCGTGCAGTGGCACACCCTGAACTGTTCCTGAGCGAAGCGAAAGGTCACGCGTCAGTCTACAGCGCGCCTGTCGCGACGGCGCCGGCTGCGGCCACAGGGCCGAAACGCATTGTGGCGGTGACGGCCTGCCCGACGGGCGTGGCTCACACCTTTATGGCGGCTGAAGCCATTGAAACCGAAGCGAAAAAACGCGGCTGGTGGGTAAAAGTTGAAACACGCGGCTCCGTTGGTGCCGGCAACGCTATCACCCCTGAAGAAGTGGCTGAGGCCGATCTGGTGATCGTGGCGGCGGATATCGAAGTGGATCTGGCGAAATTTGCCGGTAAGCCAATGTACCGTACCTCTACCGGCCTGGCGCTGAAAAAAACCGCTCAGGAGTTTGATAAAGCGCTGGTGGAAGCGAAACCGTATCAGGCAACCGGAGCGCGTCAAACCGCAACGGAAGGAAAGAAAGAGTCTGCAGGCGCCTACCGCCATCTGCTGACCGGCGTGTCTTACATGCTGCCAATGGTGGTTGCGGGTGGTCTGTGTATTGCCCTCTCGTTCGCATTTGGTATTACCGCGTTTAAAGAACAAGGGACGCTGGCCGCTGCGTTAATGCAGATTGGCGGTGGATCCGCGTTCGCGCTGATGGTGCCTGTGCTGGCTGGCTTTATTGCCTTCTCCATCGCTGACCGTCCTGGCCTGACACCGGGTCTTATTGGCGGTATGTTGGCCGTGAGCACCGGTTCCGGCTTTATCGGCGGTATCATCGCCGGCTTCCTGGCCGGTTACGTTGCGAAGCTTATTAGTTCGAAGCTGAAGCTGCCGCAAAGTATGGAAGCGCTGAAGCCGATTCTGATCATCCCGCTGATTTCCAGCCTGGTGGTCGGCCTGGCGATGATTTACCTGATTGGTAAACCTGTTGCGGGCATCCTGGCGGGTCTGACCCACTGGCTGCAAACCATGGGCACCGCGAACGCGGTTCTGCTGGGTGCTATCCTCGGTGGCATGATGTGTACCGACATGGGTGGTCCGGTGAACAAAGCGGCGTACGCCTTTGGCGTTGGTCTGCTGAGTACCCAGACCTACGCGCCGATGGCGGCCATCATGGCGGCAGGTATGGTGCCTCCTCTGGCGCTCGGTCTGGCAACGATTATTGCCCGTCGTAAGTTCGATAAAGCGCAGCAGGAAGGCGGTAAAGCCGCGCTGGTGCTGGGTCTGTGCTTCATCACCGAAGGCGCGATTCCGTTCGCGGCCCGTGACCCAATGCGTGTCCTGCCATGTTGTATCGTTGGCGGCGCGGTTACCGGGGCTATCTCGATGGCGATTGGTGCAAAATTGATGGCACCACACGGCGGTCTGTTTGTTCTGCTGATCCCTGGCGCAATCACTCCGGTGCTGGGTTACCTGCTGGCGATTATCGCGGGTACGCTGGTGGCGGGTCTGTCTTATGCGGTGCTGAAGCGCCCTGAAGCAGAAGTGGTTGCGAAAGTGGCCTAAGCGTTAACGTAATAAAAAAGCCGGGTGCGTAAGCAGCCCGGCTTTTTTTATGCCGCCTGTTCAGCGGTTTGCTGCGCTTTGAGCCAGGCGATTTCTTCTGCCCAGATATCCGGATTGATGGTTTCGAGCACCATTGGAATACCGTCGAAGCGGGCATCCTGCATAATAAAGCGAAACGCATCATGGCCGATGTTGCCTTCGCCCAGGCTGTGGTGACGGTCAACGCGGCTGCCAAAGGCGCTTTTCGCATCGTTTAGGTGCATTCCGCGCAGGTACTTAAAGCCAACAATCCGCTCGAACTCCTCGAACGTGTTTTTCGTTGCCTCGGTCGTGCGCAGGTCATAACCGGCCGCAAACGCGTGGCAGGTATCAATGCACACGCCCACGCGGGATTTATCTTCCACACCGTCAATAATGGCCGCCAGATGTTCGAACTTAAAGCCGAGGTTGCTGCCCTGACCGGCGGTGTTCTCAATCACCGCCGTCACGCCCTGGGTTTTATCCAGAGTGATGTTGATGGACTCGGCAATGCGCGCCAGGCAGGCATCTTCATCGATTTGCATCAGATGGCTACCCGGATGGAAGTTCAGCAGCGTCAGCCCCAGCTGTTCGCAGCGCTGTACTTCATCCAGAAACGCCTCGCGGGACTTATCCAGCGCTTCCTGAACCGGATGCCCGAGGTTAATCAGGTAGCTGTCGTGGGGGAGGATCTGGCCGGGCCCGTAGCGGTATTTCTCACAGGCGGCTTTGAAATCATCAATTACGTCAGCGGTAAGCGGCGCGGCGCGCCACTGGCGCTGATTTTTGGTGAACAGGGCGAAAGCGGTCGCCTCAATTTCGGCGGCGCGAATGGCGGCATTCGCAAGGCCACCTGCAGCGCTAACGTGCGCTCCAACATATTTCATAAAGGGACTCCTGTTAACCCGAAATGCCTATGATAGCGGGTTAACAGGAGAAGGATGTAGTGGTTTATGCCATCAGGCTATGGACCACGAGGTTAATCGCGCCGCCGCCGACAATCAGCCAGATGAAGAGCACCAGCGCCATCAGCAGCGGTTTCGCACCGGCTTTTTTCAGCGCGCTGACGTGCGTGGTCACCCCCAGCGCCGCCATGGCCATTGCCAGCAGCACCGTATCCAGCGTCACCAGCATATCGACAACGGCTTTCGGCAGCAGGTGGAAGGAGTTGAAAATCGCCACCACGATAAACAGGATCGCAAACCACGGAATGGTTATTTTGCTTTTCTCGCTACCGCCCGCCGGAGCCAGCTGTTTAACCCGCGCGGCCAGGAAAATCAGGAATGGCGCGAGCATCATTACGCGCAGCATTTTGGCAATCACCGCCGCGTTTTCAGCTTCCGGGTTAATGGCGTGCCCTGCAGCGACCACCTGGGCCACTTCGTGCATCGTCGAACCGATATAAATGCCGTACGTTTCCGGGCTAAACCAGTGAGCAACCAGAGGATACATCGCCGGGTAGAGGAAGATCGCCAGCGTACCGAAGATCACCACCGTCGCCACCGCCACCGTCACCTTGCTGGCTTCGGCTTTAACGACGGGTTCCGTTGCCAGCACCGCCGCGGCCCCGCAGATACTGCTCCCGGCACCGATCAGCCAGCTGGTTTGCTTATCCAGGCCAAAGACTTTCTGACCGATAAAACAGGCCAGTAAAAAGGTGCTGGTCAGGGTCAGGACGTCGATGGCGATCCCGCTCACGCCCACATCCGCAATCTGCGAAAAGGTGAGACGAAAGCCGTAAAGAATGATCCCGAGACGCAGCAGATGCTGTTTGGCAAAGATCACGCCGCCGTCGCAGGATTTCCAGATATGCGGGTAAACGGTATTGCCCACGACCATACCGAGCAATATTGCCAGGGTTAACGCGCTAAAACCTGCTCCCGCGATGGCCGGAATACTTCCGCCCCATAGTGCCACGCCGGTAACCGCTGCGCTGAGCGCAAGACCCGGCACGAAGTGCCACAATGTACGATGATGCTGTAAGGTGAGTTCTGACATAACCTTCTCCTTTGTCTGGCTAAAGGTTACGGCGCTCTGGCTTAAAAATAAAATTGATTATATACTTATAATCAATCTATATAAGTGGTAAGCAACCATGCACATTACATTGCGTCAGCTGGAGGTCTTTGCCGAAGTGCTGAAAAGCGGATCGACAACACAAGCCTCGCAGATGCTGGCGCTCTCTCAATCTGCGGTCAGCGCGGCGTTGACCGATCTCGAAGGGCAGCTGGGCGTTCAGCTTTTCGACAGGGTAGGGAAGCGTCTGGTGGTCAACGAACATGGCCGTCTGCTCTACCCGCGCGCGCTGGCATTGCTGGAACAGGCTATCGAAATCGAACAGCTGTTCCGTGAAGAAAACGGTGCGATCCGCGTCTACGCCAGCAGCACGATCGGGAATTACATCCTGCCGGAAGTGATTGCCCGCTACCGCCGGGATTTCCCGACCCTGCCGCTGGAGATGAGCGTGGGGAACAGCCAGGACGTCATCAACGCGGTGATCGATTTTCGCGTGGATATCGGCCTCATCGAAGGACCCTGCCATAACGTCGATATCATTGCCGAGCCCTGGCTGGAGGATGAACTGGTGGTGTTTGCTTCCCCGGCCTCGTCTTTACTGCAGGGGGAAGTGACGCTGGAACGCCTCGCGCAGGCGCAGTGGATCCTGCGTGAGCAGGGCTCCGGTACGCGGGAAATTGTCGATTACCTGCTGCTTTCCCATCTGCCGCAATTCCAGCTGGGGATGGAGCTGGGTAACTCGGAGGCCATCAAGCATGCGGTGCGCCACGGGCTGGGCATCAGCTGTCTTTCCCGGCGGGTCATTGCGGAACAGCTTGAGACGGGCTCGCTGGTGGAAATTTCCGTTCCGCTCCCGAAACTGGTACGCACGCTGTGGTGTATTCACCATCGTCAGAAACACCTTTCCAGCTCGCTACAGCGTTTTCTGCGCTATTGCGAGATGTAATCTTCTCCTCACCCTGACCCTCTCCTCAAATGGGAGAGGGGAAAGCCCCGATTTCTGCTTTACTTATAATCTTGGCCGAGTCATGAAGCTCTCTTATAACTGAGTATTTCTGCCGGAAGGAACGCGGATCGTCTGCTACAATCGCGCCTCATTTATTAAATGGACAGCATTTTCACATGGTTTCAGAAATTAAAACCACAGAAGCGCCCACGCTACGTCGTGAACTTAAGGCGCGTCACCTGACGATGATCGCCATTGGCGGTTCAATCGGTACAGGTCTTTTCGTTGCCTCTGGTGCAACAATTTCGGCAGCAGGCCCGGGTGGGGCACTTTTCTCTTATATCCTGATTGGCCTGATGGTGTATTTCCTGATGACCAGCCTGGGCGAACTGGCCGCGTACATGCCGGTATCCGGTTCGTTTTCGACATACGGTCAAAAATACGTTGAAGAAGGCTTCGGCTTCGCGCTGGGCTGGAACTACTGGTACAACTGGGCGGTGACCATCGCCGTTGACCTTGTCGCCGCACAGCTGGTGATGAACTGGTGGTTCCCGGATACGCCGGGCTGGATCTGGAGCGCGCTGTTCCTGGCCGTCATCTTCCTGCTGAACTACATCTCCGTGCGCGGTTTCGGCGAAGCGGAATACTGGTTCTCTTTGATCAAAGTGGCAACCGTCATCATCTTTATCGTCGTCGGTGTGGCGATGATCGTTGGTATTTTCAAAGGCGCTGAACCTGTGGGCTGGAGTAACTGGACAATAGGCGATGCGCCGTTTGCCGGTGGCTTTTCGGCGATGATTGGCGTGGCAATGATTGTCGGCTTCTCCTTCCAGGGGACCGAGCTGATTGGTATCGCCGCCGGTGAGTCAGAGAACCCGGAGAAAAATATTCCGCGTGCGGTCCGTCAGGTCTTCTGGCGTATCCTGCTGTTCTATGTGTTCGCAATCCTGATTATCAGTCTGATCATTCCGTACACCGATCCAAGCCTGCTGCGTAATGACGTAAAAGACATTAGCGTCAGCCCGTTCACGCTGGTCTTCCAGCACGCCGGTCTGCTTTCTGCCGCGGCAGTGATGAACGCCGTGATCCTGACCGCCGTGCTTTCAGCCGGTAACTCCGGGATGTACGCGTCCACCCGCATGCTCTACACGCTGGCGTGCGACGGTAAAGCACCGCGTATCTTCGCGAAACTGTCCCGTGGCGGCGTACCGCGTAACGCGCTGTACGCGACAACGGTGATTGCCGGTATGTGTTTCCTGACCTCTATGTTTGGCAACCAGACGGTATACCTGTGGCTGCTTAACACGTCCGGGATGACGGGCTTTATTGCCTGGCTGGGCATTGCCATTAGCCACTACCGTTTCCGCCGTGGCTACGTCATGCAGGGGCACGATCTTAACAACCTGCCGTATCGCTCAGGATTCTTCCCGCTGGGGCCTATTTTTGCCTTCATTCTGTGCCTGATCATTACGCTGGGACAGAACTATGAAGCCTTCCTGGCGGACACCATTGACTGGGGCGCCGTCACGGCAACCTATATTGGTATTCCGCTGTTCCTTGTCATCTGGTTGGGTTACAAACTGACCAAAGGAACACGCTTCGTTCGCTACAGTGAAATGGAATTCCCGGAACGATTTAAATAATAACCGCACTTCCTCTCTATTTAGCCCGCTCATTCGAGCGGGCTTTTTTATGGTCGCTTAGAAACTATAAGTCATACCGACGGTATAGCGGCGGCCGTCGAGTACGGTGTCGTAGGTTTCGTAATCAATCTGCTTATCAAGCACGTTATAAACACCGGCGGTAAGCAGCAGGTTCTTATTCGCGTTATAGCGCAGGCCCACATCAACCTGGGTATAAGACGGCGTGCCCTGAGACATTGACGTGCGGCTCAGGTATTCAGAGGTTTTACCGCGCAGATTCAGACGGCTCCAGAATCCAACATCCGGCGTGGCCTGCCAGTCCAGCGTGGTGTTGAACATGTGCTTCGGCATTTTGTTCAGCGGCTTACCGGAGAATTGGCCACTTTTTTGTTCAGATTCGGTGTAGGTGTAGTTAGCGGTCCAGTTAAGATCGCGCGTGATTTTCCAGCCGAAGGTGGATTCCACGCCGCGCATGTTAGCCTTGTCGACGTTGACGCGATCGCTGACGAAATCATAGGTATGATTGCCGATGGTACAGGCGGGATCCGCACTGCTGTTGCAGCGCCGCACTTCAGTGATTTTGTCCTTGAAGTCGGTATTGAACAGCGTCACTCCAGCATTAAGGTTGTCGCTGTTGTCCCAGAGCAGGGCGATCTCTTCACTCAGGCTTTTCTCCGGTTTCAGGTCCGGGTTCCCTACGATGATACCGTCAAGGCGTCCACCGCCCGTTGCCTGGCCCCAGCTGGCAGAAGACTGGCGCAGGTCCGGCGCACGGTAGCCAGCAGAGACTCCGCCCTTCAGCGTCCACTGTTCTGCCAGATGCCATACGCCATAGCCGCGTGGCGTCCAGTTGGTACCGTAGTTTTGGTCTTTATCCATTCGCAGACCGCCGGTCAGCGTAAAGCTGTCGGTCATTGCCCATTCATCTTCGGCAAACAGTGCCCAGCTCCAGCGCGTCAGTTTGTTCAGCCCATCAGCGGCTTCCAGCTGGTTGCCGTTGTCGCGCAGTTTCTCATAACGATACTGCCCGCCGAGGGTCAGGGTGTGATCGCCCAGGAAGATCTGGTTTTGGTTGTTGAACGTAGTGTTCCAGGAGCGCATGTCACGATCCGGGTTGTTCGTCTCTTCCTGCTGGATGTAGCTGGTGGTATTGAAGTCGCTGTAATAGCCGCTGTGGGTTAATGAGTACGTTGTATGCTCGTAGCGTGTCTCACTTTTGGTATTCGGCTTACAGGTATTACCGCGGCAGGTTTCAGCCGCTTTAGACATGCCTGGCGTACTGTTTCTGTCCTGAAGTTCACGGGCAAAATCGAGGTCGATATCATTTTGCTCGTCCGGGGTAAAGTTCAGCGTAACGCCGCCGTTACGCATTTTCTGCTCGTTATAACCGTTTACGATTTTATCTTCCGAGCGGCGTGACAGCAGGCCCGTCACTTTTGCGCCAAGCAGGCCGTCAATCAGAGGGCCAGAGGCATAAGCGTTGGTCTGGAAGATATCGCCGGAATCACTGTTTTCCTGGAACGTACCATCCCCGTGCAGGGAACCGGTCCAGGCTTTAGTATTCGACACTTTTTTGGTGATGACGTTAATCACGCCGCCCATGGCGTCTGAGCCATACAGCGATGACATAGGGCCGCGGATCACTTCAATGCGCTCAATGGATTCCAGCGGCGGTAGCCAGCCTTGTTCAATACCCGCGTTGTCGCTGTTAGGGCGCGTGCTGCGCGTGCTGACACGCTTGCCGTTGACCAGGAAAAGGGTGTACTGGGATGCCATGCCGCGAATACTGATATCGCTGCTGCTGCCCCCGCCGGTGACGACCACGCCGGGCACATCTTTCAGCGCATCGGTGACGTCGCGATAGGCTTTGTCTTCAATTTGCTGTTTCGAAATGACGGAGATGGAGGCGGGAGCATTCTGGATCTTTTGTTCAAAACCCGTGGCGGTGACGACAACGGTGTCTTGATCGGCTGCATGAACGAATGGTGGAAGTGTGGCGACGCCAACGGCGATAGCCAGTGCCTTAACGCGAGGTATAGTCATTTGTACATTCCGTATAAAAAGAAAAAAACTCCATCGGGATAACCCTGATAACGCTATGTCTTTGTCTTGTAAGAACGCTTTGTGATGGAGAAGAGCCTGGAATTGTACAAAAGAATGTAGATTTGTAAACACAAATGATAATCGAAATCATTTGTGTTTGATGTTAGATTCAGACTAATGATGCACATTCAAAAAAATAAGATAGGGAAGCTTGCCCGGTAAGCAGAGCGTCACCGGGCGAGAAGGGCACTTACCTGAACAAATGCTCCGCATGGAAGCGGAGATGGTCCTCAATAAAGGACGCAATGAAGTAATAGCTGTGATCGTATCCCGGTTGAATGCGCAGCGTCAGCGGCCAGTCTTTCTGGCGTGCAGCTTCTGCCAGCACCGCAGGCTGTAGCTGTCCGGCGAGGAATTGATCCGCATCACCCTGATCGATGAGAGTGGGAATGACCTCTTCAGCGTTGCTGTTCAGCATCAGCGCGCAGCTGTCCCACGCCAGCCATTTTTCCGCATCTTCACCCAGATAATGGGTAAAGGCTTTTTGCCCCCACGGTACCTGAGAGGGGTTCACAATAGGCGCAAATGCCGACACGCTGGTGTATTTACCCGGGTTTTTCAGTGCCATTATCAGCGCCCCGTGTCCGCCCATCGAGTGGCCGCTAATCGCGCAGCGGTTACCTACCGCAAACTCAGACTGCACCAGGGCAGGAAGTTCATCGCGAATGTAATCATACATACGGTAGTGGCGCGCCCAGGGCTGCGCGGTCGCATTCAGATAAAAACCGGCACCTTTACCCAGATCGTATCCTGCATCGTCGGCCACATCATCGCCACGCGGGCTGGTGTCTGGCATCACCAGTGCAATGCCCAGCTCGGCGGCAATACGTTGTGCACCTGCTTTAGTGGTGAAGTTTTCGTCGTTGCAGGTCAGGCCTGAAAGCCAGAACAGAACCGGAGGGTTTTCCGTCGGGGGCAGGAAAATGCTGAACGTCATCGCACAGTTCAGAACGGTGGAGTCGTGCCGCCAGCGCTGCTGTCGACCTTCAAAACAACGGTGCTCTTCGAGCAGTTCCATGCAGGGCTCCTTAATGAGAATGCGCATTCATAACATCCATAATACAGCGTTTTCATTGACCTGTGAGTAACTTTCACTTTCGCCGGACGGCGAGATGCTGCATCATAAATTTACTTTTCTTTAACATTTGGAGCCGTCATGGCGCTGCGTATTGCGCTCAGTGGGTTTGTCGTTCTGGTGGTGGCAATGGGAATCGGGCGTTTTGCCTTTACGCCTCAGGTGCCGCTAATGATTGCTGCCGGGCAGCTTACGTTGACCAGCGCGGGTCTGGTCGCGGCGATGAATTATCTGGGCTATCTGGTGGGCGCATGGGATGCGATGCGCGCCCACCGCTTTGTTGAAACGCGCCTCTGGCTTGGCATCACTGGCGCGGTGGCGCTGACGCTGCTCTCCGCTGCGGCGGATAACGCCATCGTGCACGGCCTGCTGCGCTTTGTGATTGGCTGCATGAGCGGCTGGTCAATGGTGCTTATTGCCGCATGGACTAACGAGCGGCTGGGACAACTGGGTAAACCGGGTCTGAGCGCTGCCGTGTTTGCCGGCCCGGGCGCGGGAATTGCCCTGAGCGGGTTGCTCGCCGTGTATATCCAGGCGAAATCCCTTTCGGCCGGGGCGGCATGGCAAATCTACGGCGTGCTGGCGCTGGTGCTGATTGTGCTGGTGGCGCGCTACCTGCCGCGAGCCGGTCAACTCCATCGACCAGGAACCGCGCCGGAGCCGCTGGTGCTGACGGCGGATTTAAAGCGTCTGGTCTGGAGCTACAGCCTGGCCGGGTTTGGTTATATTCTGCCGGCGACCTTCTTATCGCAGATGGCGGCCGTACGTTTTCCCGGCAGCCTGTTTGCCCAGTTTGTCTGGCCTATTTTTGGTATCGCCGCCGTGGTGGGGATTGCGCTCAGCATTCTGTTGCGCCACACCTCAACGGCTAACCGCAGGCTGGCTATTGTGTTGTGGTTACAGGGGGCTGGGGTACTGGCGGCCTGGCTGCTGCCGGGAATAGGCGGATTGCTGACGGGTGGGCTACTGGTTGGCGGTGGGTTCCTCTGCGCCGTTCAGCTCTCGCTTTTATACGGTCGCGAGCTGGCACCGAACCACACGCGGTACATGGCGGGACTGCTTACCACCGGGTATGCGATTGGGCAACTGGTGGGGCCGGTGACCTCGGCGTTTTCGACCTGGCTTACCCACCGGCTGGAGCCTGCGCTGGGCCTCGCGGGTCTTGCGCTGTTCGTCGGGGGGGGCCTGGTCTGGAATCGTCACGCTGAAAGGCAACAGCAATTGCAATAATTATCGTCGTGAATACTGGATTATGTGCGCGGCCTCACGCACAATGAGCGCATACTTTTGCCACAACGAGGGCAAAAGACGCCACACCTGCAGGAGAACAAAATGTCATCACTCAGTAAAGAAGCTGCCCTGGTCCACGAAGCCCTGGTTGCGCGCGGTCTTGAAACGCCACTGCGTCCACCCGTTCAGGATCTGGACAATGAAACCCGCAAGCGTCTGATTGCCGGTCATATGACCGATATCATGGAGCTGCTGAATCTCGATCTGAGTGACGACAGTCTGATGGAGACGCCGCACCGTATCGCAAAAATGTACGTCGACGAAATTTTCTCCGGCCTGGATTACGCCAACTTCCCGAAAATCACCGTCATCGAAAATAAGATGAAGGTGGACGAGATGGTCACGGTACGCGATATCACGCTGACCAGCACCTGCGAACACCATTTCGTCACCATTGACGGTAAAGCGACCGTGGCGTATATCCCAAAAGATACGGTGATTGGCCTGTCGAAGATCAACCGCATCGTGCAGTTCTTTGCTCAGCGTCCGCAGGTGCAGGAGCGTCTGACGCAGCAGATCCTGACCGCGCTGCAAACGCTGCTGGGCACCAATAACGTGGCTGTCTCTATCGACGCGGTTCACTACTGCGTGAAAGCGCGCGGCGTGCGTGATGCCACCAGCGCGACCACAACAACCTCGCTGGGTGGTCTGTTTAAATCGAGCCAGAATACCCGCCAGGAGTTCCTGCGCGCTGTACGTCACCACAACTAATCGGACAGGGCAGGGACCATGGAGCGAAACGTCACGCTCGATTTTGTTCGCGGCGTCGCCATTCTCGGTATCCTGCTGCTTAATATTAGCGCCTTCGGTCTGCCGAAGGCGGCTTATCTCAATCCTGCGTGGTATGGCGACATCACACGCAGTGATGCCTGGACGTGGGCAGTCCTCGATCTCTTCGCACAGGTCAAATTCCTCACGCTCTTTGCCCTGCTGTTTGGCGCAGGCCTGCAGCTCCTCCTCAAACGCGGAACGCGCTGGATACAGTCGCGCCTGACGCTGTTGGTTCTCCTCGGGTTTATCCACGGCCTGTTCTTCTGGGACGGCGATATTCTTCTCGCTTATGGGTTAGTCGGGCTCATCTGCTGGCGCCTCATTCGCGACGCGCGCAGCGTAAAAAGCCTGTTTAACACCGGTGTGATGCTTTATGTCATGGGGCTTGGGGTACTGCTGCTGTTAGGAATGATCTCTGGTGAGGCGACAAACCGTTCCTGGATCCCGGATGCCGCTAACCTGCAGTACGAGCAATACTGGAAGCTGAAAGGCGGTACGGAAGCGATAAGCAATCGTGCGGATATGCTGGGAGATAACCTCCTTGCGCTGGGCGCGCAATACGGCTGGCAGCTGGCGGGAATGATGCTGATGGGCGCGTCACTGATGCGCACCGGCTGGCTGAAAGGCGAATTCAGCCTGCGCCACTATCGCCGCACGGGCGCGGGCCTGGTGCTGCTTGGCGTGTTGATTAACCTCCCGGCGGTGATTGCTCAGTGGCACCTCCACTGGGATTACCGCTGGTGCGCTTTCCTGCTCCAGGTGCCGCGCGAACTGAGCGCACCGTTCCAGACTATCGGCTACGCAGCGCTGATCTATGGCTTCTGGCCAACGCTTTCTCGCCTGTGGATTGTCAGCGCTATCGCCTGCGTGGGTCGCATGGCGTTAAGCAATTACCTCCTGCAAACGCTGATATGCACCACGCTTTTCTATCGCTTTGGTCTGTTTATGAAATTCGACCGCCTCGCGCTGCTGGCGTTTGTTATCCCGGTCTGGGTAGTGAACCTGGCGTTTTCTGTTCTCTGGCTACGTTATTTTCGCCAGGGGCCGCTGGAGTGGGTGTGGCGTCAGTTAACCGCACATGCTTCAGGGGTATCATTGAAAAACACATCCAGATAACGATCTGGATCACAATCATTAACAAAACGGATGTAAGCGTTTTCATGAGTGTGAGCTTCTTCACGTAGTCCCCTTTCTCTCACTGCCAAAATAGCCACCTTGCTAAACACAGGGGGTGTCTGTGAGTTGCTGCAATCCTTTGAAGGATGGTGAATATGATCACCATTCGTGACGTCGCCCGTCAGGCGGGCGTTTCTGTGGCTACCGTTTCGCGCGTGCTGAACAACAGCGCGCTGGTCAGCCCTGAAACCCGTGAAACAGTAATGAAAGCCGTGACCCAGCTTGGGTACCGGCCAAATGCCAATGCCCAGGCGCTTGCGACGCAGGTCAGCGACACCATCGGCGTGGTGGTGATGGATGTCTCCGATGCCTTTTTCGGCGCGCTGGTGAAAGCGGTTGATGTGGTCGCCCAGCAGCACCAGAAATACGTCCTGATCGGCAATAGCTATCATGAGGCGGAAAAAGAACGCTATGCCATCGAAGTGCTGATCCGCCAGCGCTGTAACGCTTTGATTGTCCACTCAAAAGCCCTGAGCGACGAAGAGTTAATCGGGTTTATGGATCAGATCCCGGGTATGGTGTTGATCAACCGCATCGTCCCGGGCTACGCCCACCGCTGCGTCGGACTGGATAACGTCAGTGGCGCAATGATGGCCACGAAAATGCTCATCAACAACGGGCATCAGCGGATTGGTTATCTGGCCTCCAGCCATCAGATTGAAGATGACGAACTGCGGCGCGAGGGGTGGCAAAACGCCCTGAAAGAGCACGGCATTACGCCATCAGACAGCTGGACAGGGACCGGCACGCCGGACATGCAGGGCGGTGAGGCGGCCATGGTGGAGCTGCTGGGCCGCAATCTGCAGCTTACCGCGGTGTTTGCCTATAACGACAGCATGGCGGCTGGCGCCCTGACGGCATTGAAAGATAACGGCATTGCGGTGCCACAGCATTTATCACTCATCGGCTTTGACGATATTCCGATTGCCCGTTACACCGACCCGCAGCTGACAACGGTGCGTTACCCCATTGCCTCTATGGCTAAACTGGCGACTGAGCTGGCGTTACAGGGGGCGGCAGGGCTGCTGGATCCGGGGGCAACACATTGTTTCATGCCGACTTTAGTACGTCGTCACTCCGTCGCGGCCCGGCAAATTGTGGTTCCGATCACTAACTGATTACATGAGGTGATGTAACCGTTTTCAATCTGTGAGTAAATTCACAGTATCTTAACAAGGCGCTGACTATGATGTCAGCGTTTTAGGGGCTGAAACGCTATGTAACAGTGATTATTCACTTTCACTATAGCCAATGTGCCGCAAACAACGAATAAAACGCATTTCTGGAGCGTTACCGAACACGGAAGATAGAAATTTTATAAGTGAACTTCGGCTGTCAGTAACGTTTTATTAACACCTGCCCGCCGATCGTTATTCACAAGAACTACCCTGCATAAAAAAAACCGGAGATACCATGAATAAGAAGGTGTTGACCCTGTCTGCTGTAATGGCAAGCATGCTTTTTGGTGCAGCAGCGCACGCTGCAGATACCCGTATTGGTGTGACCATCTATAAATACGACGACAACTTCATGTCTGTTGTGCGTAAAGCAATTGAGAAAGATGCTAAAGCAGCGCCAGACGTTCAGCTGCTGATGAATGACTCCCAGAATGACCAGTCCAAACAGAACGACCAGATCGACGTTCTGCTGGCGAAAGGCGTGAAAGCCCTGGCTATCAACCTGGTTGACCCGGCTGCAGCAGGCACGGTTATTGAGAAAGCGCGCGGCCAGAATGTGCCAATCGTCTTCTTCAACAAAGAACCTTCCCGTAAAGCGCTGGATAGCTATGACAAAGCGTTCTACGTGGGTACCGACTCCAAAGAGTCCGGTATTATTCAGGGCGATCTGATCGCGAAACACTGGGCGGCGAACCCGAACTGGGACCTGAACAAAGATGGTCAGATCCAGTTCGTTCTGCTGAAAGGCGAGCCTGGCCACCCGGATGCTGAAGCGCGTACTACTTACGTTATCAAAGAGCTGAACGACAAGGGTCTGAAAACCCAGCAGCTGGCGTTAGATACCGCAATGTGGGATACCGCTCAGGCAAAAGATAAGATGGACGCGTGGCTGTCCGGCCCTAACGCGAACAAAATCGAAGTGGTTATTGCCAACAACGATGCGATGGCAATGGGTGCGGTAGAAGCGCTGAAAGCACACAATAAATCGTCCATCCCGGTATTTGGTGTGGATGCGCTGCCAGAAGCGCTGGCGCTGGTTAAATCCGGTGCGATGGCCGGTACCGTGCTGAACGATGCCAACAACCAGGCGAAAGCGACCTTCGATCTGGCGAAAAACCTGGCCGATGGCAAGGGCGCGGCAGATGGCACCAGCTGGAAAATTGAAAACAAAATCGTTCGCGTACCTTACGTGGGCGTAGACCAGTCCAACCTGGCTGAGTTTATCGGTAAATAAGTTAGCGGTACTGTCTCCACTGGGCGCAATTCGTTGCGCCCTTTTATAACGCGATATGCGAGGCCAACAAGGTATAATTATGGTCAGCACAACTACTCAGTCATCCGGTGAATACCTGTTGGAAATGAGCGGTATCAACAAGTCATTTCCCGGTGTTAAGGCACTCGATAATGTTAATTTAAAAGTTCGTCCTCACTCTATTCATGCGTTGATGGGTGAGAACGGTGCGGGTAAATCAACATTATTAAAATGTCTTTTTGGGATCTATCAAAAAGATTCTGGCAGCATTCTTTTTCAGGGGAAAGAGATCGATTTCCATTCAGCGAAAGAAGCACTGGAAAACGGTATCTCGATGGTTCACCAGGAATTAAACCTGGTACTGCAGCGTTCGGTCATGGATAACATGTGGTTGGGGCGTTATCCAACCAAAGGTGTTTTTGTCGATCAGGAAAAAATGTATCGCGACACCAAAGCGATTTTCGATGAGCTGGATATTGATATTGACCCGCGCGCCCGCGTGGGAACATTATCCGTATCCCAAATGCAGATGATCGAAATTGCTAAGGCGTTCTCCTATGATGCGAAAATCGTCATCATGGACGAACCCACATCGTCATTAACGGAAAAAGAGGTTAATCACCTTTTTACCATTATTCGTAAGCTGAAAGAGCGCGGCTGCGGCATTGTGTATATCTCGCACAAAATGGAAGAGATCTTCCAGCTGTGTGATGAGATAACCATCCTGCGCGACGGCCAGTGGATTGCCACGCAGCCGCTGGAAGGGCTGGACATGGACAAGATCATCGCCATGATGGTCGGCCGTTCCCTGAACCAGCGCTTCCCGGACAAAGAAAACAAGCCGGGTGAAGTGATCCTGGAAGTGCGTAACCTGACCTCGTTACGCCAGCCGTCTATCCGCGACGTCTCCTTCGACCTGCACAAGGGTGAAATCCTGGGGATTGCCGGCCTGGTGGGGGCAAAACGTACCGACATCGTGGAAACCCTGTTTGGCATCCGTGAGAAAGCTCAAGGCACCATTACGCTGCATGGTAAGAAAATCAATAACCACAACGCCAACGAAGCCATTAATAATGGTTTTGCGCTGGTGACGGAAGAGCGTCGTTCGACCGGTATTTATGCCTATCTGGATATTAACTTTAACTCGTTAATTTCTAATATTCGCAATTACAAAAACAAAATTGGTCTGCTGGATAACTCCCGCATGAAGAGCGATACCCAATGGGTTATTGACTCCATGCGCGTGAAAACGCCAGGACACCGCACCCAGATTGGTTCGCTTTCGGGCGGTAACCAGCAGAAAGTCATTATCGGCCGTTGGTTATTAACCCAGCCAGAAATTCTGATGCTGGATGAACCGACCCGCGGTATTGACGTCGGCGCGAAGTTTGAAATCTATCAGCTGATTGCCGAGCTGGCGAAAAAGAATAAAGGGATCATTATTATTTCTTCCGAAATGCCGGAATTGTTAGGGATCACAGATCGTATTCTGGTTATGAGCAATGGTCTCGTTGCCGGTATTGTTGACACCAAAACGACAACGCAAAACGAAATTTTGCGTCTTGCGTCTTTGCACCTTTAAGATCAGGGGCTCCTCATGAGTGCGTTAAATAAGAAAAGTTTTCTCACTTACCTGAAAGAAGGCGGTATTTACGTTGTTCTTTTAGTACTGCTGGCTATTATCATTTTCCAGGACCCTACGTTCTTAAGCCTGTTGAACCTGAGTAACATTCTGACCCAGTCTTCCGTGCGTATTATCATTGCGCTGGGCGTGGCGGGCCTGATCGTGACCCAGGGGACGGACCTCTCCGCGGGGCGACAGGTTGGTCTGGCGGCGGTTATCGCGGCAACCCTGCTGCAGTCGATGGAAAACGCCAACAAGGTCTTCCCGGAAATGGCTACCATGCCAATTTTCGTGGTGATCCTGATTGTCTGCGCCATCGGCGCGGTGATTGGTCTGATCAACGGTATTATCATCGCTTACCTGAACGTGACGCCATTCATCACCACGTTGGGTACGATGATCATCGTTTACGGTATCAACTCCCTGTATTACGACTTTGTCGGTGCTTCTCCTATCTCTGGCTTTGACAGCGGCTTCTCGACCTTTACGCAAGGGTTTATCGCGCTGGGCAGCTTCCGCCTGTCGTATATCACCTTCTATGCGCTGATTGCGGTGGCCTTCGTCTGGATCCTGTGGAACAAAACGCGCTTTGGTAAAAACATCTTCGCTATCGGCGGTAACCCGGAAGCGGCGAAAGTCTCCGGCGTAAACGTTGCCCTGAACCTGCTCTTCATCTATGCCTTGTCCGGTGTGTTCTACGCTTTCGGTGGGATGCTGGAAGCGGGCCGTATCGGCTCTGCAACGAACAACCTTGGCTTCATGTACGAGCTGGATGCGATCGCAGCCTGCGTGGTGGGCGGTGTTTCCTTCAGCGGTGGTGTGGGTACCGTACTTGGCGTCGTGACCGGTGTGATCATCTTCACCGTCATCAACTACGGGTTGACCTACATCGGCGTGAACCCGTACTGGCAGTACATCATCAAAGGCGCCATCATTATCTTCGCGGTCGCGCTGGATTCACTGAAATACGCGCGTAAGAAGTAAGATTCTCTCGCATTATCCGGCCCGCTCAACGAGCGGGCTTTTTTTATGCCCTATGCAAGATTTGCCTCCTCTCGGGTCACAATGCGCTCAAACCAGTCGAGTTCAGAGAGCTTGCAGGCGACCCATTGTGCGGAAAAGGCCTCACCCAGGCTGTCGGTGAGATACTGACAGCGGGCAAAGGTTTCAATCGCTTCCTGCTGAAACAGCGGCAGTTCGGGTTGATCCTGCTGCGGTTCAGGTAACTCCTCCACGTCGATATTTTCCAGCCCGTACAGCATGCCGGTCAGGATGGTTGCGGCCACCAGATACGGATTCGCATCAGCCCCGGCCAGCCGATACTCGATACGACGGTTGCTGTCATCCGAGCAGGGAATACGCAATGCGGCGGCGCGGGTGTTATAGCCCCAGGAGTTAAACACGGGTTCCGTCAGGTTTTTACGCAAGCGACGAAACGCGTTAACGCCTGGCGCAAGAATGGCGACGGAGGCGGGCATCAGCGCCAGCTGGCCCGCGATGCATAAACGCATCATGCTGTTAAGCGCGTTCACCGGTGAGGCAAAGACGTTCTCACCGCGGCTGTCATTGAGGCTGAAATGGAAGTGCAAACCGCTGCCGGAAAGCTCACTGAAAGGCTTGGCCATAAAGTTGGCCTGCAGGCCGTGCTTTTCGGCAACGTATCGGGTCAGGCGGCGCAGCGCCAGCACGTTATCACAGACCTCAACTACGCGGTGGCTATGTTTCAGGTTTAATTCGTACTGGCCGGACTCGGCTTCCGCCACGATCCCGGTCAGCGGGATGCGCTGGAGGTGTGCCAGCTGTTCCAGCTCGTCAAACAGCGCCGCGTGGGCTGTCGTGGTATCCATATGAAAACAGCCCTGATTTTGCGCATCCTGGCGTTCATGTCCCGTCAGATAAAATTCGATTTCCGGGGCAATGACCGGGAAGAGGCCGTGCTGGTGGAAGCGGGCAAGGACGTTCTGCAGGATCGCGCGCGGCTCAAGCAGGCAGGGTTTATTGTCGCTGTCTTTCATCGTCAGCAGGATCTGTGCGTTGTGCTGCGGATCCTGCGGACAGGGGCGCAGGGAGCCGGCAACGGGGACGCAGAGTCGGTCGGGTTCATCATGAAGCGGGGCGGCGATTTTGCCTTTCTGGTCCATCGAGTAGACGGAAAGGGGAAAATAACAGCCGTTTTCCAGAGACAGCATGCTCTCTACCGAGAGGCGCTTGCCGCGCATCGTGCCGTTGATATCGTTCAGGTAAACGTCAACGTGTTTCGTCTGTGGATAGCGTTCCAGATAATCTGCCACTTCCACTGCAATGTTGTGCTGTAGGGCGTCAATTTTTTGATCAAGCCAGAGGCCAGAATTGAGTGCGCCAGGGAGTGATAAACCGGGAAAGTTAAAATACGGGCGAAGACTTTTCAGGAAAAACGCATTCATTATCGAGTTCATAGTCATTCTTCAATGAAGCCGTAGCGGCAGTGAACTCAGCTTAAAAGAGCCGGCGTAAAGGGGGGATAAAAAGCGTCAGGACCGGCGTAAAGAAAGTATAAAGGCGAACCTATTTTTTCTCTTTTTTCTGCATATCAAGCAGCTGTTCTGGCGTGACGGCAGGGTAACCCTGGGCGTCTTCAGGCACTTCATGCATCGCCGGAATCGGCACCAGCGGGCCTAAAAAGCGCGGTTCGCGTTTGAAGATATAGAGGTCAGCAAGGGCGCCAAAACGAGCACCAAACTCGCGGACGCGGACGCTCAGCATATCTTTTGGCGACGGCACCGCGTAGCACTGCGCCTGAATGCCCATATGCAGGGCGATAAACAGCGCGCGCTCGCAGTGGAAGCGCTGGGTAATGATGATGAAGTCATTGGTGTCGAAGACTTTGCGCGTGCGCACGATGGAATCCAAAGTGCGGAACCCGGCATAGTCGAGCACGATATCGGCAGGGTCCACGCCCGCGGCAATCAAGTCCTTACGCATCGTCACCGGCTCGTTGTAGCTTTGCAGGGCGTTATCCCCGCTTAACAGCAGGTAGTTCACCTTGCCGCTGTTGTAGGCGTTCAGCGCGCCCTGAATGCGGTAACGGTAATACTGGTTAATGACGCCGGTACGGTAATACTTGGCGGTGCCGAGCACCACGCCAACCTGACGATAAGGCAGGTCCTGCAGGTCATCAAAGATGTAGGGGGCGGTTTTCCAGCTCATCCAGCGATCGAGGCCCAGCACGATCAACAGCAGTATGCCGACCAGGACAGACAGGCTGTAAAAAACGCGCTTTAACATGCAGATGGCTCGTACCGAAGGTGAAATTTAACTCAGGCTACTTTACCCGCCTGGTTAGCGCAAGAAACAGCGACTCAACTGAGGGGTTTTTCAGCAAACGGGCGGGCATTTCTGCCCGCCGGAAGGATTACGCAAGCAGTACGCGGTCAATCGTCGTGCAGCCCAGCGCTTTAAGCGTCGCGGCGGTTGCATCCCACTGAATCAGCGGGGCATCGGCAATTTCTGCCAGAATGGCGCGCTGAATGTCAGGATAGTCATAGCCGTTCAGGCTCAGCAGGTTGAGTGCGCCCTGCAGCGGCGGCAGCGTTGGGTTAAACGCTGCGTTTTCTGCATAGCTGCCGCTAAAGATACGGCCATCGCGGCACTGCAGCGCTACGCCGCTCGGAGCCTTGCTGTACGGCGTGTGGCTCTTGTTGGCAGCGCGAATGGCCGCCTGGCTCAGGTCATCGCCGGACAGGGCGAAACCGTGGTCCTGCTCGTCCATCAGCAGCGTTTTGATCTCCAGATCTTTCGGGCCAAACGCGTCTGGCAGGTAATCCGCCAGCGTGTGCGGCGCGCGACCCGGCAGGTTGATGCGCAGCTGCAGCCCGCTGTTCAGCTCGTTCATAAACTGACGGCAGTGGCCGCAGGGGGTGTAGTTCACGGTAATGGCGCTCAGCGCTTTTTCACCGCGCAGCCAGGCGTGACTGATGGCGCTCTGCTCGGCGTGAACGGTTTGCTGCATGGTTGCGCCCAGGAACTCCATATTGCCGCCGAAGTACCAGGTGCCGCTGACGCCACGCGCGATGGCACCAACGTTGAAGTGGGAGAGATCGGCCCGCGCGCAGGCGGCGGCCAGGGGGAGCAGTGCGAAAGCCAGCGCGTCTTCGTCCAGTCCCGTTGCCTGTTTCAGCATCGTGACCTGCTCAGCCGTCAGCAGGGCGGGGAAGTGTGCATCTGCCAGAACGGGAGCCAGGGCTGACTGCAAATTCTCTGCAAGCTGGGCGAAAGCAGCTTGAAAACGTGGGTGCATGGCGTTTGCCTCATAAAGGTTAATGGATCGGTAGTTTACGGAGCCGTCAGGGCTTTATATGTGATCCACTTCTCATTATGTATGCAACTTATGAAATCAAAATGAAATTTGCGCGACGCATCGCAAATTTTAGCCCATTACCGCCAGAATCAGCGGGAAAATGAACGGGGCCAGCAGGGAGGTGATAATCCCGCAGATTACCAGCGCCAGGGAGCTAAACGCCCCTTCCTGATAATCCAGCTCCGCGCAGCGGGCGGTGCCCAGCGCGTGCGAGGCGGTGCCCATCGACAGTCCCCGTGCCGCCTTAGTATGAATACGCATCGCGTTCAGCAGGGTGTGACCAAACACCGCGCCGAGAATACCGACGAAAATAACGCACATCGCGCTGATGGCCGGAATACCGCCGAGGCTGCCGCCAACCGCCATCGCAATAGGCGTGGTCACCGATTTAGGCAGGATAGAGGCCGCAATCTGCGGGGAGGCCCCCATCAATAGCGCCACCGACGTCCCGGTGATCATCGCCACAAGGCTGCCCACAAAACAGATCGTAATGATGGATTTCCAGCGAGCGCGGATCTGGTGCAGCTGCTCATAAAGCGGAAAGGCCAGCGCGACAACGGCGGGCTGCAGCAGGTCGTTTAAAATTTTGCTGCCGGCAAAGTAGCGTTCATAAGGAATGCCGGTGAGCAGCAGGAACGGAATAATCACCACCATCGCCACCAGAAGCGGGTTCAGCAAGGGCATTTTGAAGCGTGCAGCAAGTTTGCGAGCGGCGAAGAACACCGCCAGGGTTAACGGCAGCGACCACCAGATATTGGCCATCATTTCTTTGTTTTCTCCCCAATCACGTTACGTTCGCCATGCACCAGATGTGAACTCCAGCTCACCACCAGGAAAACCACCAGCGTACTGACCGCGCAGGAGACCACAATCGGGCCGAACTGGGCTTTGAGCAGATCAAAATACTGCATGACTCCAACGCCGATAGGTACGAAAAGCAGCGCCATATAGCGAATGAGGACGAAGCAGCCGGGGTTGACCCACTTTGCGGGCAGGATTTGCAATGCCAGCAAAACAAAGAGGATCAGCATACCGATAATGCTGCCGGGAATGGTGATGGGCAGCAGCGAAGCGATGAAAATCCCGGCATACAGACAGGCGTAAATCAGGACGAATGCGCGCAGATATTGCCAGATAATGTTCAATGATTTACTCATGGTGATAGTCCTTGCTAAAACGCATTCATCATACAATTAAACCTAGAAATGTGCCACGGATCACATCATGAATTTTGAGCATACCAGACATTCCAGAATGGAACGTCCGGCATTTCCACAAATGGACAGCCTCCCGTTTAAATGCCAGTATTTGTTTTATTTATGAATCAAGTGATTAAGCATCACGACGCAGGAGATACTCAATGTCGTCAATCATCATTAAAACCGCCGATGAGCTTGCCCGGCAACGGCATGCCGGGGAGCTGCTGGCCTCCGTCTTTACCATGTTAGACGGCTTTATCGCACCCGGCGTCACGACGATGGCGATTAACAATCAGGTTGAAGATTTTATTGTGAATCAACTCCATTCCCGTCCGGCCAGCAAAGGTCAGTATGATTTCCCCTATGTGCTGAATACCTCTATTAACGAGGTGGTATGCCACGGTATTCCCAAAGCGTCCGAGCACCTGAAATCGGGCTCAATTGTGAATGTGGATATCACTCTTGAGAAAGACGGCATGATTGCCGACTCCAGTAAAATGTACCTGATTGGTGAGGTATCACCGCTGGCGCGTCGACTGGTGAAAAAGACCTATGAAGCCATGTGGAAAGGGATCAAGGTCGTGAAGCCCGGCGCGACGCTGGGGGACATTGGTCACGCCATCCAGACGCACGTCGAAGGTAACGGTTACAGCGTGGTGCGCGAATATTGCGGACACGGCGTAGGTAAAGAGATGCACGAAGATCCGCAGGTGCTGCACTACGGTAAGCCGGGTGAAGGGGCAGTTCTGCAGGAAGGGATGGTGTTTACCATTGAGCCGATGGTGAATCAGGGCGACAGCCGGCTCAAAACCAAAAAAGATGGCTGGACGGTGGTCACCCGCGATAAAAAACTGTCCGCACAGTGGGAGCATACTATTGCCGTGACGGCCGATGGCTTCGAGGTGTTGACGCTGCGTCCGGAAGAGACGATCCCGGAATAACGCCCGGGCTTTCCACATACCTGCAGAGCGGCTACTATAGCGCGTCTTTTTTCACAGGTACTCTGAATGCGTGTTTTACTGGCCCCAATGGAAGGCGTGCTCGACTCCCTCGTGCGCGAGCTTCTGACCGAGGTGAACGATTACGATCTCTGCGTGACGGAATTTCTGCGCGTGGTCGATATGTTGTTGCCGGTAAAATCCTTCTTCCGCCTATGTCCCGAGCTGCACAACCAGAGCCGGACCTCTTCCGGCACGCTGGTGCGTATACAGCTGCTCGGCCAGTATCCGGAATGGCTGGCGGAAAACGCCGCCCGCGCGGTTGAACTGGGCTCTTACGGCGTGGATCTCAACTGCGGCTGTCCGTCGAAGCTGGTGAACGGCAGCGGCGGCGGGGCGACGCTGCTGAAAGATCCTGAGCTGATTTACCGTGGCGCGAAAGCGATGCGTGAGGCCGTGCCCTCGCAGTTGCCGGTGACGGTTAAGGTACGCCTGGGATGGGACAGCGACGCGCGGCAGTTTGAAATCGCCGATGCGGTACAGCAGGCCGGGGCCACCGAGCTGGTGGTGCATGGCCGCACCAAAGACGATGGCTATAAAGCCGAGCGCATTAACTGGCAGGCGATCGGTGAGATCCGCAAACGCCTCACCATTCCGGTGATCGCTAACGGCGAAATCTGGGATTACGAGAGCGCACAGGCCTGTCTGAACGCCACCGGCTGTGATGCGGTGATGATTGGTCGCGGCGCGCTGAATGTGCCCAACCTCAGCCGGGTGGTAAAATATAACGAGCCGCGTATGCCGTGGCCAGACGTCGTCACGCTGCTGCAAAAATACAGCCGTCTGGAAAAGCAGGGCGACACCGGTTTGTATCACGTGGCGCGCATTAAACAGTGGCTGAGTTATTTACGCAAAGAGTACGATGAAGCGCTGGGATTATTTCAGGAGATCCGGACATTACAAACTTCTACGGATATTGCCCGGGTGATCCAGTCTAAATAATAAGCGTTAAATCGCTCACACTTTTATAAACCGGAAAACAGTTCAGGTTTTCAACGTGGCACGACGGTGTTAAGGTGCCACTGTTTTTAACGCAGGATTGTTACTGGTTAACAGGCAAAACCTAAGCGTTTCACAGCATTCTCGCTGTGGAGCGCTTAGGTTTTTTTTTTGCCTGTCATTTACGCAGGAGAGAAATTTGGCTTAGCGCTTTTCACTGATTTTAAAAAATGAAATATCGACAGGAAATAGAAAAATTTCCTGCGACCGGTTACGCACTAAATACTCAAACACAGGTTGTTATAATGGCATATAAAAATAAACTCTATGCGTTCGCCTTATTGACCATATCCCCACTGTCGATGGCGCAAGACTGGAACGGAACGGTATTAGGCTTTGAGGCTCCACCGGCTCCCCTTCTCGGCGAAATGCTCGGCGTCCGTCAAATCCTCAACGATAACGGCTTTACGTACAATCTCGGCTATTTGAATGAGATCGGCTGGAACGGCGGCGGGGGCTATAACCACGATCCCCACGTGGCGTATATCGACCAGTTTGCGCTGACCTTTAACCAGGATCTGGAGCGCTGGACCGGCATTCCCGATGCCCGCATTGAGGGGAACATCGTCAACCGCAACCACAATGACGATCTCACCACCAAACGGGTGCAGGACCCGCGCGTTAACTTTAACGACCTGACCCAGGAGAGCTGGGGCGGGCAGTCGATTACCCGCCTGGGCTGGCTCACTTTTGCCCGCAGCTTTGACGACCGGCGTCTGACCTGGCGCATCGGGATGATGAACAAGGTGCAGACTTTTGACCAGATCATCCCCTGTGATTTCCAGCTGCTGTCGCAGTGCGGCGGGAAGTCTGCCAACTCGCTGACATGGAACAACTGGAACGTGCACACCTGGGGCACCACGCTGGAGTACAAGGTCACGCCAGTAGTCACCTTAAAAGGCGGGGTGATGGAGCAGAACCCGAATGCCTCCAGCCGCAGCCACGCATGGAGCTGGTCAACAAAGGGCAGCAAAGGGGTCTTACTGCCGGTTGAAATCGAAGCGCGCCCGCTGATTAACGGCCTGCCTGGCGCGTACAACCTGGGCGTGGTGTTTACCAACGCGCCGCAAACCGATCTCTATCGCGGCAAATCCGGCGGCGCGGGCGCCTCCGACCCGGCCGGTTATGACACGCACAACCGCACCTGGTTTATGTACGCCGGTCTTAACCAGCAGATAACGCAGCATCAGGATGACCCGAATCGCGGGTTGAGCACCTCGTTCAGCATGAGCCTTGCTGATCAAAGTACCAACTATATGCACCAGGTTTACGCCGCCTCGCTGCGCTACCGCGGGCTGTTTGATGCGCGGCCGGAAGACTGGATTGGCTTCGGCTTAACCTGGATTGATATGAGCAGCCAGTACGCGCGCAACCAGCGCTACCAGAACAGCCTGAGCGGCGTCGCGGACTATAACAATCCGGCATATCACCCGGTGCCGGGCCATTCCCTGAACGGCGAGTTTTACTATCGCTTCCGCCCGGTGTCATGGCTTGAGCTGCAGCCGGGCATTCAGTACTGGCACCATCCGGGAGGTGTTTCCCGCACGCAGGATGCCTGGGTAACGGAGCTGAAAACGGTGGTGAGCTTCTGATATCACCGTAGCAAGTTCGATCCGCGTCACGTTTCTGACGCGTGAGGCATTGAGGCTACGAATGAAACTGATAGAGTGCCAGAACTGGATTGTTACTGCTTCGGCAGGCAAAACCTGATTTTCTGGCATCTGCCGGAGGTCAGGTTTTTTTGTTTCTGGGGTTCCGATGAAAATCGCCAAAATTCTTAATAACAATGTGGTGGTTGTTCAGGATGAACGCGGATGTGAACAGGTGGTGATGGGGCGCGGGCTGGCTTTCCAGAAACGCGTCGGTGATGACCTGGATACCGCGATGATTGAAAAGGTGTTTGCGCTACAAAGCGATGAGCTGGTGCGTCGACTCGGGGAGCTGCTGAACCAGATCCCGCTGGACGTGATGACCACCTGCGATCGCATCATTGGGATGGCGGCGCAGCGGCTGGGTAAATTGCAGGACAGTTTGTATATCACGCTAACGGACCACTGCTACTTTGCGATTGAGCGCCAGAAGAAAGGACTGGCCATCAAGAACGTGCTGCTGTGGGATATCAAGCGGCTGTATCCGAAGGAGTTCGAATTAGGGCAGGAGGCGCGGGCCATTATCGCCAGACGCCTGAACGTCGAACTGGAGGAGGATGAGGCCGGGTTTATCGCCCTGCACCTGGTGACCGCGCAGCTGAACAGCGAAATGCCGGACGTGATGCACGTGACGCGGGTGATGCAGGAGATCCTGCAGCTGGTGAAGTATCAACTGCAGCTTGAGTATGACGAAGAGTCGATCAGCTATCAGCGTTTTGTCACTCACCTGAAGTTTTTTGCCCAGCGGATGCTCACCCGCACGGTGGTGGAAGACGACGATATCTCGCTGCATACGGCGGTAAAGGACAACTACGCGAAAGCGTGGAAATGCGCCGAGAAAATCGCCCAGCATTTGCATAAAAGCTATCAGCGCGAGCTGACAACCGAAGAAATTATGTTCCTCGCCATTCATATTGAGCGGGTGAGAAAAGAGGGGCGTTAAGCCTCAAAACGGGATTGTTACTGCATCACGCAGGCAAAACCCGAGCGCGGCCTTCGCAAGGAGGCCGTTCTCGGGTTTTTTTATTTT
The DNA here is from genome assembly GCF_004402045.1 of Lelliottia nimipressuralis. Classification (GTDB taxonomy): domain Bacteria; phylum Pseudomonadota; class Gammaproteobacteria; order Enterobacterales; family Enterobacteriaceae; genus Enterobacter; species Enterobacter chinensis. The sequence continues at coordinate 362,983 of NZ_SOMG01000011.1, forward strand.
TTGTACTCAGTCAACAGGTGCCTGCGGGCATCGGATGTAAGGAAATCGAGATGGAATACCAGGCTTTAGCGAAGGATATTCTCGGCCACGTTGGCGGAAAAGAGAACATCGTCAGTCTTGTACACTGCGCCACCCGGCTTCGCTTCAAACTGAAAGAGAATCAAAAAGCGGATGCGGAAGGGCTCAAGAAAAACCCGGGCGTGATCATGGTGGTCGAAAGCGGCGGCCAGTTTCAGGTAGTGATTGGTAACCACGTTCACGACGTCTGGCAGGCGGTGCGCAATGAAGCGGGGCTGAGCGATGATGCGCCCGTCGTGGAAGAGAAGGGTGAAAAAGGCAATCTGCTGGGCCGGCTGATTGACATCGTCTCCGGGATTTTCACGCCGTTTATCGGCATTCTGGCGGCGTCCGGTATTCTGAAAGGATTGCTGGCGCTGGCCGTGGTCTGCGGCTGGCTCACCACCGAAAGCGGTACCTATAAAATCTGGTTCGCCGCCAGCGACGCGCTGTTCTTCTTCTTCCCGCTGGTGCTGGGCTATACCGCCGGGAAAAAATTCGGCGGCAACCCGTTTATTACCATGGTGATCGGCGGAGCGCTCACCCATCCGATGATGATTGCGGCGTTTAACGCCAGCCAGCAGCCGGGCGCGGTATCCGAAGTCTTTTTGGGCATCCCTGTCACCTGGTTCAACTACAGTTCATCGGTGATCCCGATTATTCTCGCCTCGTGGGTGAGCTGCTGGCTGGAAAAGCAGAGCACGAAGCTGCTGCCTTCCTCTATGAAAAACTTCTTCGCGCCGCTGATCTGTCTGGGCGTGACCGTGCCGCTGACTTTCCTCGTTATCGGGCCACTTGCGACCTGGCTGAGCCAGATGCTGGCGAACGGCTATCAGAGCATCTACGTTCTGGCGCCGTGGCTGGCGGGAGCGGCAATGGGGGCGCTGTGGCAGGTCTGTGTCATTTTTGGCCTGCACTGGGGGCTGGTACCGCTGATGATTAACAACCTCGCGGTGCTGGGACATGATTCCATGCTGCCAATGCTCTTGCCCGCAGTGTTTGGCCAGGTGGGCGCAGCGCTCGGGATCTTCCTGCGCACCCGCGATGCCCGCCAGAAGATGCTGGCCGGTTCGTCCGTCACGGCGGGGATATTTGGTATCACCGAACCGGCGGTCTACGGTGTGAACCTGCCGCTACGCCGTCCGTTTATCTTTGGCTGCGTGGCGGGCGCTATCGGCGGTGCCATTGTCGGCTTCAGCGATACCCACGTTTACTCTTTCGGCTTCGCTAATATCTTTACCATCGCCCAGATGATCCCGCCGGGTGGGGTGAACGCTACGCTGTGGGGGGGCGTGATCGGCACCGTGGTGGCGCTGGTACTCAGCTGCGGCCTGACGCTTCTGGCCGGAATGCCGGGTCGCACAGCGCCGGAAGTTGCGGTTACGGCAGGGGAAAACGGGGTCTTATCCCCGATGACCGGCACCGTTCTGGCGCTTGAACAGGTGCCAGATACCACGTTTGCCAGCGGCCTGCTGGGCAGCGGTGCCGCCATTATTCCTTCCGATAACAAAGTGATTGCCCCGTTTGCCGGCGTGGTGGCCTCGCTGTTCCAGACCAAACACGCCATCGGCCTGCTCAGCGACAGCGGCATTGAAGTGTTGATCCACGTGGGTATCGACACCGTGAAGCTCGACGGTAAGCCGTTTACCGCCCACGTGAAGGTGGGCGACAAAGTTCAGCCGGGCGACCTGCTGCTGGAGTTTGACCGTCAGGCGATTATCGATGCCGGATACGACCTGGCGACCCCGATTATTATCAGTAACAGCGACGAGTATCGCGAGGTGGTGACCGTGGCGGCAACGTCCGTTAACGCCGGTGCGCCGTTACTCAGCGTAAGCCATCAATAACAGGAGAACGTGATGAAAACTTTCCCGGACGATTTTTTATGGGGCGGCGCGGTTGCCGCGAATCAGGTAGAAGGCGCGTATCTGGAGGATGGAAAAGGGCTGTCCACCTCAGACGTTCAGCCGCAGGGGGTCTTCGGCCCGGTGGTTGAACGCGTCCCCGGGGACAGCGGCATAAAAGATGTCGCCATCGACTTCTATCATCGCTACCCGGAAGACATCAAGCTGTTCGCTGAGATGGGCTTCAGCTGCCTGCGCGTCTCCATTGCCTGGACGCGTATCTTCCCGAGCGGTGACGAGCAGCAGCCGAACGAGGCGGGGCTGGCGTTTTACGACCGGCTGTTTGACGAGCTGGCCGCGCACAGCATTACTCCGCTGGTGACGCTGTCCCACTACGAAATGCCGTGGGGGCTGGTGAAGCAGTACGGCGGATGGGGCAGCCGTCAGACCATTGGGTTCTTCGAGCGCTACGCCCGTACCGTGTTTGCGCGCTACAAAGAGAAGGTGAAGCTCTGGCTGACCTTCAACGAGATCAATATGTCTCTGCACGCGCCGATGACCGGCGTGGGTCTGCCGGAAACCAGCAGCAAAGGGGAGGTGTACCAGGCAATCCACCACCAGCTGGTGGCCAGCGCGCTGGCTGTGAAGGCCTGCCACGAAATCATCCCGGATGCCAGAATCGGCAACATGCTGCTGGGCGGCCTGATGTATCCGCTGACCTGCAAGCCGGAAGATGTTCTGGAGACGCTGCAGGAAAACCGCGCGTGGCAATTCTTTGGCGACGTGCAGTGCCGCGGCGCCTACCCGGGGTATATGCAGCGCTTCTTCCGCGACAACGGAATTCAGCTTGAGGTCACGGATGCCGACCGCGAGGCGCTGAAATCGACCGTTGATTTTATCTCATTCAGCTACTACATGACGGGCTGCGTCACCGCAGATGAGGCTCTCAACCAGCAGGCGCGCGGCAATATCCTGAGCATGGTACCCAACCCGCATCTGGCAAGTTCCGAATGGGGCTGGCAGATTGACCCGCTCGGCCTGCGTACCCTGTTAAACGTGCTCTGGGATCGCTACCAGAAGCCGTTGTTTATTGTGGAAAATGGTCTGGGGGCGAAGGATAAACCGGATGCTGACGGCGTGGTGCAGGATGATTACCGCATCAGCTACCTCAACGACCATCTGGTACAGGTGCGTGAAGCGATTGAAGACGGCGTTGAGGTGATGGGCTATACCAGCTGGGGGCCAATCGACCTGGTGAGCGCGTCTAAAGCTGAACTCTCTAAGCGTTACGGCTTTATTTACGTCGATCGCGATGACAGCGGAAAAGGCACGCTGGCGCGCAGCCGTAAGAAAAGTTTCTACTGGTATAAAGAGGTTATTGCCACGAAAGGCGCTTCGCTGAAAGTGTAATGAAGAGATCAACCTGACAGGGGAAGTGAACGTTGTCGGGTTGATTATTTTTTATTTGCATAATTAAATCCAAATAATAATTTTGGTGAATATTTTTCCGTATATTTAAATATATGACAATTTGCGCTTTGCCACGCATTACTAAAAAAATAAGCAGCATCAGGCGTAATTTGCGCCTTTATTTTTTGCGTGAATGGCGTAATGAAACGTTTTCTTATTTTATCTCTGAGTGCTCCACTGACATTTATTCTCTTCGGCTGCGCGCCGCAACATGCCACGGTATCCGCTATTCAAACCCAGCCGGTCACGGCGTCGGTGAATACGGTTCTGAATCATCAGGACTGGCCGAAAAATGAGTGGTGGAAAACGTATAACGATCCTCAGCTAACCGGGCTTATTGCGAAAGCACTGAACGATGCGCCGGATATGCAGATTGCCCGTCAGCGCATTACGCTCGCTGAAGCCCAGGCAAAAGCCGCTATGGCCGCCGACGGTCCGCAGATTGATTTTTCAGCGGATGCTGAACGTCAGAAAATGTCCGCGGAAGGGCTGATGGGGCCCTTTGCCATTACCGACCCGGCTGCAGGCACCACCGGGCCGTGGTACACCAACGGCACCTTTGGCCTGACTGCAGGCTGGGATCTCGATCTGTGGGGGAAAAATCGTGCGCAGGTCGAAGCCCGAATTGGCAAAGTGAATGCGCAAAAAGCGGAGCTGGAGCAGACCCGACAGCTGCTGGCCAGCAGCGTGGCGCGGCTCTACTGGGAGTGGCAAACTCAGGCCGCCGCGGGGGAGATCCTCGCGCAGATTAAACGCGAGCAGGGCAACATTATTGGCGCCGACCGCGAGCTATATCAGCACGGGATCACCTCCTCCGTGGAAGGGGTCGAAACCGATATCAACGCCAGCAAAACCGAAGAGCAACTGGCGGAAGTCAACGGGAAGATGAAAGCCGTAGAGGCGCGTCTGGTCGCGCTGACCAATTCCTCTTCCATAACGCTTACGCGGCACGCGCTGCCGACGGGCGAGGCTGCGTTACCGGCGACGCTGGGATATGAACTGCTGGCACGCCGCCCGGATCTTCAGGAGGCGCACTGGTATATCGAAGCCTCCATGAGCGAGGTAGAGGCCGCCAGAGCGGCTTTCTATCCTGACGTGAACCTGATGGCTTTCTTACAGCAGGACGCGCTCCACCTGAGCGATCTGTTTCGCGCTTCAGCGCAGCAGATGGGCGTGACCGCCGGGCTGACGCTGCCGATTTTCGACAGCGGCAGGCTGAACGCGAGCCTGGATATCGCTCAGGCGCAGAACAATCTCTCGGTGGCGAACTACAACAAAGCGGTGGTAGAGGCTGTCAATCAGGTGGCTCGTACGGCCAGTGAAGTTGAAACCCTGACGGCGAAGAACCGCCAGCAGCAGCAGGTTGAAAAAGATGCGGCACGGGTGGTGGCGCTGGCGCAGGCGCGTTTTAGCGCAGGTATTATTGCGGGCTCCCGGGTCAGTGAAGCCAGAATACCGGCCCTCAAAGAACATCTCGCCGGCGTGATGCTGAAAGGCCAGTATATCGACGCCACGCTGCAGCTGACGTCGGCGCTGGGCGGCGGCTATCATCATGGCTAAAAATGGCCATTATCTATACTTACCTCTTTGTAGTTTTTCAGGAGGTGAGTATGACCAGAGTAGCGATTGTTACCGCATCGGATTCCGGGATTGGTAAAACTACGGCCCTGATGCTGGCCGGGCGTGGGTTTGATATTGGCGTCACCTGGCACTCGGATGAGCAAGGGGCGCTGGAAACCTGTCGTGAGGTCGAAGCGCAGGGGCAGCGCGCAGAGGCCATCCATCTTGATTTAAGCACGCTGCCGGAAGGTGCAGAGGCCATTGAAACGCTGATTGCGCGTTTTGGTCGGCTGGACGTGCTGGTTAACAATGCAGGTGCGATGACCAAAGCGCCTTTCCTGGAGATGCCGTTTGACGACTGGCGGAACATTTTCACCGTCGACGTGGACGGCGCGTTTCTTTGTTCGCAAATTGCCGCACGTCAGATGGTGAAGCAGGGGGAAGGGGGGCGGATTGTCAATATCACCTCGGTACATGAGCACACGCCGCTGCCGGAGGCCAGCGCCTACACGGCGGCAAAACATGCCCTCGGCGGGTTAACCAAATCCATGGCAATGGAACTGGTTAAGCACAACATTCTGGTGAACGCCGTCGCCCCGGGCGCCATTGCCACACCGATGAATGACATGGATGACAGCGAAGTGAAGGAAGGTTCAATGCCGGAAATTCCGCTGGCAAGACCGGGCCACACGAAAGAGATCGCCAGCCTGGTGGCGTGGCTGTGCGACAGCGACGCCAGCTATACGACGGGGCAATCGTTTATTGTTGACGGAGGGTTTATGCTGGCGAACCCGCAGTTTAAGCCGGAGAGGTAAGTTTCCCCTCACCCCTGTGGGAGAGGACCGGAGTGAGGGCAGCAGGCTGCACTCACTCTTCATCCCGCGTTTTTTCCCGATGCTTCAGCCACAGCCTGACCCCGATCACCGCCACAACCACCAGGATCAACCACGCCCAGTGCTTCAGGTGCTGATCGAGATTATGCAGCCACGGGGCAATCACTTCGCCACCCACGTAACCGAGCGTCGTAAAAATTAGCGCCCAGGCAATCGCGCCAACAATATTGAGCGGCAGGAAAATTTTTGGCGGCAGATGGCTGGCGCCGATCAGTATCGGGCCAATGATGCGAAAGCCATACATAAAGCGCGTGCCAATAACGAACAGATAGGGATGGCGTTGAATGAGCCGCTGAGCGCGCCGGATTTTCTTCTGATGCTTTGCGAAACGCCTGAGCAGCGTTGGCCCGAAACGCAGCCCCAGAAAATAGAGCAGCTGATCGCCAATCATGCCCCCGAGCGCGACCGCGGCGACGACCAGCGGGAATTTCAGCAACCCCTGATGCGCGGCGACACCGCCCAACAACGTGACCGTTTCGCCTTCTGCCACGCTACCGATGACCAGCGCGGCGTATCCATATTGTTCAATAAGACTGTTGATATCCATTACGTGAACGTTATCTCCCTCTGCATTCCCTCGTTAATCATATACCCCATGAATCAACAGCGGGGAAATCAACGGAAATTTCCCACTGTACATAAAATAATCTAAAGCCTGCATTATACTTAAGGTATCGATGACGGGCCGACAACAAGGGGGCGCTATGAACCATGTCTGGGGACTTTTCTCCCATCCCGATCGTGAGATGCATGTCATTAAAAGTGAGAACGAAACGGTCTCGCATCATTACACGCACCATGTGCTGCTGATGGCTGCGGTGCCGGTAATATGCGCCTTTATTGGAACAACACAAATCGGCTGGAACTTCGGTGATGGCACCGTGGTCCAGCTTTCATGGTTTACCGGGCTTTATCTGGCCATCGTTTTTTATGGCCTGATGCTGGCGGGTGTGGCGGTCATGGGGCGCGTCATACACTGGATGGCGCGTAACTATCCGCAACGTCCATCGCTGGCGCACTGTATGGTCTTCGCCGGGTATGTCGCGACCCCGCTGTTCTTAAGCGGTATTGTCGCGCTCTATCCACTGGTCTGGCTGTGCGCGCTGATCGGTACTATTGCCCTCTTTTACACCGGTTATCTGCTGTATCTGGGGGTCCCTACCTTCCTGAATATCAATAAAGAAGAGGGCCTGAGCTTCTCCAGCTCAACGCTCGCCATCGGCGTGCTGGTCCTGGAGGCGCTACTGGCGCTGACGGTCATCCTTTGGGGTTATGGATACCGTCTCTTCTAAGCTCACTGCATTGCTGGCGTAAATGCCAGCAATGCAGCATCTGTTCACGATTATCCGCTGGCGACAACGCCCGGTGACCGCTATGATGCCGAAGCCAGCCTGTGTTTATCCGTCGACGCAGGCGGTGTACGTCATAACGTGCGTGAATAATTATCAGAAGTCTCACCATGCTGAAATTCCGAGTTTCTTTACTTAGCCTGGCGCTGCTGCTGGGCGCGTCCGCTGCCGTGCCAGCCGTCGCCAAAACGCCCGCGGTGACCGCCGCTGCTGCCCAGCCGCAAATTGCGTCCGGCAGCGCGATGATTGTTGATCTCAACACCAATAAGGTGATTTACGCCAGCCATCCGGACCTGGTGCGCCCGATCGCCTCGATTACCAAATTAATGACCGCGATGGTGGTGCTTGATGCCCATCTGCCGCTGGACGAAAAGCTGAAAGTGGATATCAGCCACACGCCGGAGATGAAAGGGATCTACTCCCGCGTGCGACTGAACAGTGAAATCAGCCGTAAGAATATGCTGCTGCTGGCGCTGATGTCGTCTGAAAACCGCGCTGCGGCGAGCCTGGCGCACCACTATCCGGGCGGCTACGACGCGTTTATCCGCGCGATGAACGCAAAAGCCAAATCACTGGGGATGACCAATACGCATTATGTTGAGCCGACGGGTCTGTCGATCAGCAACGTCTCCACGGCCCGCGATCTGACGAAACTGCTGATCGCCAGCAAACAGTACCCGCTGATTGGACAGCTCAGTACCACCCGTGAAGAGATGGCGACCTTTGCGAACCCGGCCTACACGCTGCCGTTCCGCAATACTAACCATCTGGTTTACCGGGATAACTGGAATATTCAGTTAACGAAAACTGGCTTTACCAACGCGGCAGGACACTGTCTGGTGATGCGCACGGTATTTAACGGTAAGCCCGTGGCGCTGGTGGTGATGGATGCCTTTGGCAAATATACCCACTTTGCCGATGCCAGCCGTCTGCGCACCTGGATTGAGACAGGGAAAGTGCAGCCAGTCCCGGCTGCGGCATTGACGTATAAAAAGCAAAAAGCGGAACAGATGGCAACGGCGCAGAACGACTGAGCCGTCTGTCAGTGCCGGGTGGCGGCTTCGCCTTACCCGGCCTACAAAGACCTCGATACGTAGGCCCGGTAAGCGAAGCGCCACCGGGCGAAAGCGCCTACTCTGGCAGCGTCCAGTCTCCATCGTTGAGCGGGCGCTGCATAATCACCGTATCCCGCCAGTCGCCTTTCTTATATCCCACGCTGCGCATCTGGCCGACAATCTCGAAGCCGTGTTTTTTATGCAGCCGCAACGAGCCGGCATTATTATTGCCATCTCCCACCACGGCAACCATCTGGCGCCACGGGCCTTGTTCGCAGCGTTCAATCAGCGCAGACATTAATGCCGAGCCAAAACCGCGCCCGGTAATGCTGGCATCCACGTAAATAGACTCTTCCAGGGTATAGCGGTAGGCCTGTCGCGGACGGTACGGGGTGGCGTAGCAATAGCCCACGACAATGCCGCGATACAGCGCAATAAGCCACGGTAAACCGTTCTCAGCCACGCTTTTCATACGATGACGCATTTCATCGACGGTGGGGGGGACCTCTTCAAATGACGCGCGTCCGTGAAGCACATGCCAGGCATAGATGGCGGCGATGGCATGCACATCATCGGGAAGGGCATCGCGCACTTCCAGTTCGGTCTCGGATAAAACATCAACAGCCGACATGATGTGCCTGCTCCTCGTTATAGAAAGCCGGAGAAACGTTTCTCCGGCGACAGGCAGTTACTCTATTACGATTAAGGAGCGCTTAACAATCTCTCAAATTTGGCTGTAGGAATTAATCAGACGCTTGCGTAATCTGCTGCTCCGTATCGGCACTCTCTTTCCAGTATTTATTCCGCGTTGTTTTACCGATGCCGGGATTCATGCTGTTTGTAGGGTCATTCTCGCGATAAAACTGCTTAAGTGCGTCAGGGGCTTTATAAAGATGCCCGACGTTGTGTTCCGCAGGATATTGTGCGCCACGTTCACGTAACAGGGCGAGCATCTGCTCCTTCAGCGCGTGCGCATCGACCCCTTTTTTGACAATGTAGTCCTGATGGAAGACGTAACACATAAAGTGGCCGTAATAGAGTTTGTGAACCAGCTTGCTGTCAATTTCCGGCGGCAGGTGTTCAAACCACTCGGTGTCGTTACGTCGCAGGGCGATATCCAGCGCCAGAATATCTTCCACCTCTTCTGAATGTACCGCCTGATAACGAATGGCGGCTCCAGCGGCGGCAAAACGGTGCAGGAACGCTTTGCTGCCTTCTTCAGGCGTACAGGCAAAGAAATCCCCTTCGGCGGTTTTGAAGAATTCGCTCAGCCAGGTCTGCGCTTCGGCAATGCCGTCCCCGGCCATTTTCAGCAGCAGATGATGCTCATATTTATCGCGCCAGGTTTTCATTCTCTGGGGTAAATGCGCCGGGAAAACGTTACCCAGCTTTTGCATAAAGCGGTCGGTGAAGTGGGGTTTGAACAGCGACACTTTCTCCAGCATCGCATCGGTACGGCCCTTCATGGTGAAGAAGAACGGCATTTTGTCGGTGCCGAGCTTGTCGATCATCAGGAAGGTATCTTTGCCGTAGCGCTCGGCAATGTCGTAAATGTCCCGGTGCATGTACTCACCCGCCACGGGCAGGTGGGTGAATTCGCCCAGAATATGACGGCGGATCTCCGTCAGGACCTCAGGCTGATTGGTACCGATGTAAAACACCTGCTGTTTTTTCTCTGCCGGGAAGGTGTCGAGACGCACCGCAAAAACGGCCAGCTTGCCCGCGCAGCCGGAGGATTCAAACAGGCGATCCGGATCGGCGTTGTAACGCGCCGGCGTATCGGCTTCGATATTCCTTACGCGGGTCACGTAATCGTGATCGTGCGCATGACGCCCGTCGTGCTGAACGTCTTCATCCTTCACGCGATCGTCGTCGAGCTTGCTGAGGATCTGTTCCGGCGTCACGCCCAGATCGATGCCCAGATGGTTAACCAGCGTCAGCTTGCCGTTTTCATCAATACGGGCAAACAGCGACATCTCGGTGTAGGCCGGGCCGCGCTGCACCAGCGAGCCGCCGGAGTTATTGCAGATCCCACCAACCACCGAGGCGCCAATGCAGGAGGAACCGATCACCGAGTGCGGTTCACGGCCCAGCGGCTTAAGCGCTTTTTCCAGGGAGTAGAGCGTCGTGCCGGGGAACGCGAGCACCTGCTCGCCTTTATCCAGCAGGTGCAGCTTGTCGAGGCGCAGGGTGCTGATGATCACGATGTCACGATCGTAATCGTTGCCGTTCGGCGTTGAACCTTCGGTCAGGCCGGTGTTGGCCGCCTGCATTAAAATAATCTTGTCTGCGGCGACGCAGGCGCTTAGCACGCGCCACAGTTCCAGGAGCGTGCCGGGGAAAACCACCGCCAGCGCCTCGCCCTGGCCGGAGCGGAAGCCCTTGCGGTAGCGGGCGGTTTTGGCCGGGTCGGTAAGCAGGTGAGAGGAGCCAACCAGGCGCGACAGTTCGTTAATAAAAGTCGTGTTATCGTTTGTTCGAACAGAAGACATCTTCCACTCCTTGTGGTGGGGCAAATTTCTCGCTGTAAAGCATAGCGCGATTAACTGTTAAGCGGTCGAGTATTCACGAAGATAATCAGAGAAAAATCAGAGAATAACCCTGCAACGTTCAGAGGGTTTATGGCACACTGCGCTTTTCGCACGGTTTGGCCGAGATCTTCCGGCGGTTATTGATGAGAGAGTAAAACGACATGAAATGGCTATGTTCTGTAGGTGTCGCCGTCAGCCTGGCACTGCAACCTGCGCTGGCAGAGGATTTGTTTGGCAATCACCCGCTCACGCCTGAAGCACGGGACGCGTTTGTCACGGAATTGCTCAAGAAAATGACGGTCGATGAGAAGATCGGCCAGCTGCGTCTTATCAGCGTCGGCCCGGATAACCCGAAAGAGGCCATCCGCGAGATGATCAAAGACGGGCAGGTAGGGGCCATCTTTAATACCGTCACCCGCCAGGATATCCGCAAGATGCAGGATCAGGCGATGGATCTCAGCCGCCTGAAAATTCCTCTGTTCTTCGCCTATGATGTGGTGCACGGCCAGCGTACCGTCTTCCCCATCAGCCTCGGCTTAGCCTCCTCCTTTAACCTCGACGCGGTGAAAACCGTCGGGCGTGTGTCTGCTTATGAAGCCGCGGACGATGGCCTGAACATGACCTGGGCACCGATGGTCGACGTCTCGCGCGATCCGCGCTGGGGGCGTGCATCGGAAGGCTTTGGTGAAGACACCTTTTTAACCTCCACGATGGGTAAAACCATGGTGGAAGCGATGCAGGGCAAAAGCCCGGCGGATCGCTACTCGGTGATGACCAGCGTCAAGCACTTTGCGGCCTACGGCGCGGTTGAAGGCGGTAAAGAGTACAACACCGTCGACATGAGCCCGCAGCGCCTGTTTAACGACTACATGCCGCCGTATAAGGCAGGGCTGGATGCAGGCAGCGGCGCGGTGATGGTGGCGCTGAACTCGCTGAACGGCACGCCTGCGACGTCTGATTCCTGGCTGCTGAAAGACGTGCTGCGCGATCGGTGGGGCTTCAAGGGCATTACCGTTTCTGACCACGGGGCGATTAAAGAGCTGATCAAACACGGCACGGCTTCCGACCCGGAAGACGCGGTGCGCGTCGCGCTCAAGTCCGGCATTAACATGAGCATGAGCGACGAGTACTACAGCAAATACCTGCCGGGGCTGGTGAAGAGCGGCAAGGTGACCATGGCGGAGCTGGACGATGCCGCGCGCCACGTGCTGAACGTGAAATACGACATGGGTCTGTTTAACGATCCGTACAGCCATCTGGGCCCGAAAGATTCTGACCCGGCAGATACCAATGCCGAAACACGTCTGCACCGTAAAGAGGCCCGTGACGTGGCGCGCGAAAGTCTGGTGCTGCTGAAGAACCGCCTCGACACGCTGCCGCTGAAAAAATCCGGCACCATTGCCGTGGTGGGCCCGCTGGCCGACAGCAAGCGCGATGTCATGGGCAGCTGGTCTGCCGCAGGCGTGGCTGACCAGTCCGTGACCGTGCTGACCGGTATCAAGAGTGCGGTCGGTGAAAACGCCAAAGTGCTGTATGCCAAAGGCGCGAACGTCACCAACGATAAAGACATCGTGACTTTCCTCAACCAGTACGAGGAAGCGGTGAAGGTCGATCCGCGCACTTCGAAGGAGATGATCGACGAGGCGGTGAATACCGCGAAACAGTCTGACGTCGTTGTCGCGGTCGTGGGTGAAGCGCAGGGGATGGCGCACGAAGCCTCCAGCCGTACCGATATTACCATTCCGCAGAGCCAGCGCGATCTGATCGCCGCCCTGAAAGCGACCGGCAAGCCGCTGGTGCTGGTGCTGATGAACGGTCGTCCGCTGGCGCTGGTGAAAGAAGATCAGCAGGCTGACGCTATTCTGGAAACCTGGTTTGCCGGTACCGAAGGCGGTAACGCCATCGCCGACGTGCTGTTTGGTGATTACAACCCGTCGGGCAAGCTGCCGATGTCCTTCCCGCGCTCCGTCGGACAGATCCCGGTCTACTACAGCCACCTGAACACCGGTCGTCCGTACAACGCCGACAAGCCGAACAAGTACACCTCGCGCTACTTCGATGAAGCCAACGGCCCGCTGTATCCGTTTGGTTACGGCCTGAGCTACACCACCTTTAAGGTCTCTGAGGTGAAAATGTCTGCGCCAACCCTGAAGCGTGATGGCAACGTCACCGCCAGCGTCGAGGTGACCAACACCGGCAAGCGCGAAGGGGCGACGGTTATCCAGATGTACGTTCAGGACGTGACTGCCTCCATGAGCCGTCCGGTGAAACAGCTGCGCGGCTTTGAGAAGGTCACTCTGAAACCTGGCGAAACCAAAACCATCAGCTTCCCGATTGACGTGGATGCGCTGAAGTTCTGGAACCAGCAGATGAAATACGATGCGGAACCGGGCAAGTTCAATGTCTTTATCGGCGTGGATTCCGCCCGCGTGAATAAAGGCGAGTTCGAGCTGCTGTAACCTTTCCTTCCTTTGCCTCCCCCATCCTGCGGGGAGGCGTCTTACCTTATGCTAAAAAGGCATTTTGACGGTTAATTCCGCCGTTTTAAGCTACGCTTTTCTCTCAAGCCTCTGAAAAAGGCAGCAAAAAAAATGAGGATAGTGGAATGACGATTGCAAAGGGGATGTTGGGATCTGCGGTGCTGCTGGCGGCGCTGAGTCTGCCGCTACAGGCGGCGGAGCCGGTAAAAGTGGGCTCAAAGATCGATACCGAAGGCGCGCTGCTCGGCAATATTATTTTGCAGGTGCTGGAAAGCCACGGCGTGAAAACCGTCAATAAAGTCCAGCTCGGCACCACGCCTGTCGTGCGCGGCGCGATTACCTCCGGCGAGCTGGATATCTACCCGGAATACACCGGCAACGGCGCGTTCTTCTTCAAACAGGAAAACGATCCGGCATGGAAAAATGCCAAAGCCGGGTATGAGAAAGTCAAAAAACTCGACGCGGAGCAGAACAAACTGGTCTGGCTGACCCCGGCCCCGGCCAACAATACCTGGACTATCGCGGTGCGCAAGGACGTGGCGGAGAAAGGGAAGCTGACCTCGCTTGCGGATCTCAGCCGCTATCTGAAAGAGAAGGGCGACTTTAAGCTTGCAGCGTCCGCGGAATTTATCGAGCGTCCTGACGCGCTGCCCGCGTTTGAAAAAGCCTACGGCTTCAAGCTCGATCAGCCGCAGTTGCTCTCTCTGGCAGGTGGGGATACCGCGGTGACCATCAAAGCGGCGGCGCAGCAAACCTCTGGCGTTAACGCGGCCATGGCCTACGGTACCGACGGCCCGGTGGCGGCGCTTGGCCTGCAAACCCTGACCGATCCAAAAGGCGTACAGCCGATTTACGCCCCAGCTCCGGTTGTGCGTGAGGCAGTGCTGAAAGCGTATCCGCAGATTGCCGACTGGCTTAAACCGGTCTTCAAGAAGCTGGATGAAAAAACGCTGCAACAGCTGAATGCCAGCATTGCCGTCGAGGGGCTGGATGCCAAAAAAGTGGCCGCCGACTTCCTGAAACAACAAGGGCTTGTGAAGTAACGGGAAAGGGCTGTGCCAATAAAATGTCATAACCGCGTACTGCTGCTGTTGGCCTGCGTGGCCATCGCTGCAGTCGCGCTGCCGTTTGTGAATGTTGCCCCTAACCGCCTGATGTCAGGGGAAGGACGCTCTCTCTGGGAAGTGTGGTCGTTTACGCCGTGGTGTCTGGCGGCGGCGCTGGGCGCGTGGGTCGCGCTAACGCTCTGGCAAGGCCGCACGGCGCAGTGGCTGACGCTGCTCCTCGCCGAAGGGCTGTTTATCATCCTGTTCTGGGGCGCCGGGCTGGCGGCAACGCATATGGCGTCGGCGGAAAGCCCGCTGGCGAGAACCACGGTGGGCAGCGGCCTCTGGCTGTGGCTGGCGCTGTGTCTGCTGGCCTGCAGCGATGCCATTCGTCGACTCATCTCCAGCGCCGTCTGGCGCTGGGTGCTCAACGCACAGATATGGTGTATTCCATTGTTCCTGCTGTTCAGCGGTGAGCTGAACAATCTCTCGCTGTTAAAAGAGTATGCCAACCGTCAGGAGGTGTTTGATGATGCCCTGGCGCAACACCTGACGATCCTCTTCGGCACGCTCTTTCCGGCGCTTCTGCTCGGGATACCCCTGGGCATGTGGTGCTATCGCCATCCTTCACGTCAGGGCGGGGTCTTCGCCGTGCTCAATGTTATCCAGACCATTCCTTCCGTCGCGCTGTTTGGTCTGCTGATTGCGCCCCTTGCCGGGCTGGTGAAGTCGTTTCCTGTCCTGGGAGTGCTGGGAATAGCCGGGACGGGGTTAACGCCTGCTCTTATCGCGCTGGTGCTGTACGCGCTGTTGCCGCTGGTGCGCGGCGTGGTCGCGGGCCTAAGCCAGGTCGCGCCGGATGTGCTGGAAAGCGCCCATGCGATGGGAATGAGCGCGCGGCAGTGTTTCTGGAAGATTCAGCTCCCGCTGGCGCTGCCTCTGCTGCTGCGCAGCCTGCGGGTGGTGGCGGTACAAACCGTTGGCATGGCGGTGATTGCGGCGCTGATTGGCGCGGGTGGCTTTGGCGCGCTGGTGTTCCAGGGGCTGCTGAGCAGCGCCCTGGATCTGGTGTTATTAGGCGTGGTTCCCACTATTGCGCTGGCGGTTGTCGTCGACGCGCTGTTTGCCTTATGGCTCGCGCTGCTCAGGAGAAGAGCCAATGATTGAATTTCATGATGTCAGTAAAACCTTTGCCGGCCGCCCGGCGGCGAGCCATCTGAACCTGAACTTTGCCGAGGGCGCGTTTTCCGTGCTGATTGGCACCTCCGGGTCGGGAAAATCCACCACGCTAAAGATGATCAACCGTCTGGTTGAGCATGACAGCGGCTTGATCCGCTTTGCCGGAGAAGAGATCCGCAGCCTGCCGGTGCTGGAGCTGCGTCGCCGGATGGGGTATGCCATTCAGTCTATCGGCCTGTTTCCGCACTGGACGGTGGCGCAGAACATTGCCACCGTGCTGCAGCTGGAGAAATGGTCGCGGGCTAAAATCACTGACCGTGTTGATGAACTGATGTCTCTGCTGGGGCTGGAGCCCGCGTTGCGTGACCGCTATCCGCACCAGCTTTCCGGTGGCCAACAGCAGCGCGTGGGCGTGGCGCGCGCGCTGGCGGCCAACCCGCAGGTGCTGCTGATGGATGAACCCTTCGGCGCGCTGGACCCGGTTACGCGCGGGGCGCTTCAGGCGGAGATGACCCGCATTCACCGCATTCTCGGACGCACGATCGTTCTCGTGACGCACGATATTGATGAAGCTCTGCGCCTGGCCGACCATCTGGTGCTGATGGATCATGGCGAAGTGGTGCAGCAGGGCTCGCCGCTTGAGCTGTTAACATGGCCGAAGAACGACTTTGTGCGTGAGTTTTTTGGCCGCAGCGAGCTGGGCGTCAGGCTGCTCTCTCTGCGGACGGTCGGCGATTATATGCGTCGGGAGGCGGTGCCGGTGAGCGGTGAACCGTTGCAGGAGCAAATGAGCCTGCGGGATGCCCTCTCCGCGTTTGTCGCGCGCCAGTGCGAGGTATTGCCCGTTTCGGACGCCCGCGGGACGCCGTGCGGAACCTTACATTTTCGCGATCTGCTGGCAGGGGAGGTGACGCGTGAAGGCACTGCGTGATCCGCTCCTCTGGCTGGTAGCGCTCTTTATCGCCTTACTGTTTCTGATGCCGCACAGCGCGGCGCTGTTTAACGCCATTTTCCCGGGGCTGCCGCGGCCAGTGTATCAGCAGGAGAGCTTTATTAATCTCGCCCTGGCGCATCTCTGGCTGGTGGCGCTCTCAAGCGCCATTGCGGTTGTGCTGGGCACAGGTGCTGGCATCGCGGTCACGCGGCCGGCGGGCCGGGAGTTTCGTCCGCTGGTAGAGACAATTGCGGCCATTGGACAGACGTTTCCGCCGGTGGCGGTACTGGCGATAGCGGTTCCGGTGATGGGCTTTGGCCAGCAGCCTGCCATTATTGCGCTGATTCTGTATGGCGTATTGCCGGTGCTGCAGGGCACGCTGGCGGGTCTCGCGGCGGTACCTGCCTCAGTGCTGAGCGTGGCAGAAGGGATGGGGATGAGCCGCGGGCAGCGGCTGCGCAAGGTTGAACTGCCGCTTGCTGCACCGGTTATCATTGCCGGGATCCGCACGTCGGTGATCGTTAACATCGGAACGGCAGCCATTGCGTCTACGGTCGGTGCTAATACGCTGGGAACGCCGATTATTATCGGCCTGAGCGGGTTTAATACGGCTTACATTGTGCAGGGGGCTGTGCTGGTCGCGCTGGCGGCAATCGTCGTCGATCGCCTTTTTGAGCGGCTGGCACTGTACCTCAGCCGACACCGCCGCGAACAATAAACGAGTACCCTGCCAGCATTACGCCGCCGATACCGCTCACGGCCATCAGGACAAAAAGGGTAATAATGGCCAGTTTGGTTGCCTTCATCATGTGCTCCTGTTGTTAACGGAGCAATTATACGGTGAAGCGCAGCTGTTAATGAACCATTAAATGCCGTTATGGCTCATCCGGCCCAAGGGAATAAACCGGATAACCATTCTCACGCCATTGTGCCAGCAGCTGTTGCTGTGAGGCGGACGGTACTTCGCCACACCAGACCAGCAGAGTCTGGCCGTCAAAAAACTCGGGCTTAAGCTGCGCCAGCGAGTGCGCAAGGACATCCACGCGCCAGCCCTTTTGGGTCGCAATCCACGCTTCCAGCCACAGGCGGGTGGTATCGTGCACGTTCCAGCCGACCACCAGCGCATCTTTTCCTGCCTTGTTCTTCGCCGAGGCAAGGCAGACAGCGATGTAGTTGATCAGCACCCCATCAAGAAGGCTGAGCAGCGCCTGCAGCGTAGACTGCTGGCACTGCAGGCGTCGACGGAGCGGAATGAAAAGATGGGTGATCAGCGTCTGTGCCGGGTAATCGCGGCCCAGCTCTTTTATCCATGCGCGCAGGCGCTGCAGATTGCCCGCCTGCAGAAGCCGCAGCAGGGTTTCCTGTTGTTCTCGCCAGAGGTGCTGCGTGTCAGGATCGTCGTGGCTCAGCAGGGATTTCACTTTCCCGACCTGCACCCCGTTGTCGATCCAGCTTTTGATCTCGCGGATGCGGTCGATGTCGGCATCATTAAAAAGGCGATGCCCGCCGTCTGTTCTCTGCGGTTTGAGTAATCCATACCGTCGCTGCCACGCCCGTAGGGTAACGGGATTGATATCACAAAGGAGTGCCACTTCACCTATCGTGTAAAGCGCCATATTCGCCCCCTGGCTTACGCGTCCCCAGCTTAACTGTAGACCCACTTTGCCGAACCAGGAAGGATTGATTGTTTTTTGCACAAAGAATGCGAAGCTCATGCGATGTTCTGAAAAAGGTGTGATAACGGACACGATTTTGCGCTTTTTTGGGGTGCTTCAAAGAAAGTTGAGCCGCATCCGTGTATGTTACGCGTTTTTAGCGTGTGCGGTTTTGAGTATGTACGAGTTCAATCTGGTGCTGCTGTTGCTTCAGCAGATGTGTGTGTTTCTTGTCATTGCCTGGCTGATGAGTAAAACGCGCCTGTTTATCCCGCTGATGCAGGTCACCGTACGTCTGCCGCATAAGCTGCTCTGTTACGTCACCTTCTCTATTTTCTGCATCATGGGGACCTATTTTGGCCTCCATATCGAAGACTCTATTGCCAATACGCGCGCTATCGGCGCGGTGATGGGCGGGCTGCTGGGCGGTCCCGTCGTCGGTGGCCTTGTCGGTTTAACCGGAGGGCTGCATCGCTATTCCATGGGCGGGATGACGGCGCTGAGCTGTATGATCTCGACGATCGTGGAAGGGCTGCTCGGCGGCCTGGTCCACAGCTACATGATTAAACGCGGCCGGCCAGATAAAGTTTTTAGTCCGCTTACCGCCGGGGCGATCACCTTTGTGGCCGAAATGGCGCAGATGGCGATCATTCTGCTGATTGCCCGCCCGTTTGAAGATGCGCTGCACCTGGTCAGCAGTATTGCCGCCCCGATGATGGTGACCAACACCGTGGGCGCAGCGCTGTTTATGCGTATTCTCCTCGACAAGCGAGCCATGTTTGAGAAGTACACCTCAGCCTTTTCCGCCACGGCGCTGAAGGTCGCCGCGTCGACTGAAGGGATCCTGCGCCAGGGGTTTAACGAAGAGAACAGCATGAAGGTCGCGCAGGTGCTCTACAAGGAGCTGGACATCGGCGCGGTGGCAATAACCGACCGCGAGCGGCTGCTGGCCTTTACCGGCACCGGGGACGATCACCACCTGCCGGGTAAACCCATCTCTTCAGCCTATACGCTGCGCGCCATTGAAACCGGCGAGGTGGTGTATGCCGACGGTAACGAAGTGCCTTACCGCTGTTCGCTGCATCCGCAGTGCAAGCTGGGCTCGACGCTGGTGATTCCGCTGCGCGGGGAAAATCAGCGGGTGATGGGCACCATCAAGCTGTATGAGGCGAAAAACCGTCTGTTCAGCTCCATCAACCGCACGCTGGGGGAGGGGATCGCCCAGCTGCTTTCCGCGCAAATTCTGGCCGGACAGTATGAACGGCAGAAAGCGCTGCTGACGCAGTCCGAAATTAAGCTGCTACATGCCCAGGTCAACCCGCATTTCCTGTTTAATGCCCTCAATACGCTCAAAGCGGTGATCCGCCGCGACAGCGATCAGGCCGCGCAGCTGGTGCAGTTTCTGTCGACCTTTTTCCGTAAAAACCTGAAACGGCCATCAGAGATCGTGACCCTCGCCGATGAGATTGAGCACGTGAATGCGTATCTTCAGATCGAGCAGGCGCGTTTCCAGTCGCGCCTGCAGGTGTCGCTTTCCGTTCCGGATGAGCTGGCGTATCAGCATCTCCCGGCCTTCACCCTGCAACCTATTGTTGAAAACGCTATTAAACACGGTACGTCACAGCTTCTGGGGACAGGGGAGATAACCATTGCGGCCAGCCGTTTCAACCACCATCTGGTGCTGGATATTGAAGATAATGCCGGGCTTTATCAGCCTTCCGCCTCCGGCGGTTTAGGGATGAGCCTGGTGGATAAACGCCTGCGCGCCCATTTTGGCGATGATTGCGGCATTACCGTCGCCTGTGAGCCAGACCGATTTACCCGTATTACCGTACGGCTGCCGCTGGAGGAAAACGCATGTTAAGAGTGCTGATTGTGGATGACGAGCCGCTGGCACGGGAAAACCTGCGCGTTCTGCTGCAGGAGCAGCCTGATATAGAGATAGTGGGGGAGTGTGCGAACGCCATTGAGGCCATCGGCGCGGTTCACAAGCTGCGCCCGGACGTGCTGTTTCTCGACATTCAGATGCCCCGAATCAGCGGGCTGGAGATGGTCGGCATGCTTGACCCGGAGCATCGCCCCTACATCGTGTTTCTGACGGCGTTTGATGAATATGCTGTTAAAGCCTTTGAAGAGCATGCCTTTGACTATTTACTCAAGCCGATTGAAGAGAAGCGTCTGGAAAAAACGCTCACTCGTTTACGCCAGGAGCGAACCGTACAGGACGTCACGCTGCTGCCGGAAAACCAGCAGCCGCTGAAATTTATCCCCTGCACCGGGCACAGCCGGATTTACCTCCTGCAGATGGATGATGTGGCGTTTGTCAGCAGCCGCCTGAGCGGGGTGTTTGTCACCAGCGCAGAGGGTAACGAAGGCTTTACCGAGCTGACGTTGCGCACGCTGGAGAGTCGCACGCCGCTGATTCGCTGTCATCGTCAGTATCTGGTCAATATGGCGCACCTGAAAGAGATCCGCCTGGAAGATAACGGCCAGGCCGAGCTGGTGCTGCGCGCGGGGCAAACGGTACCCGTCAGCCGTCGCTATCTGAAGAGTTTGAAAGAGGCGATTGGCCTGTAAAACTGGTACACTGCGCGGCATTGCAACATCGACAGTTAAAGGCACTCATGATTAGTAATGACATTCTTCGTAGCCTGCGCTACACCCTGAAAGCAAACAACAACGACATGGTGCGCATTCTTGCGTTGTCCGATATGGAAGCCACGTCTGCAGGTTTCGATACCTGGATGACCAAAGAAGATGAAGAGGGCTTTGTTCGCTGCCCTGACATCATTCTGTCGGGTTTCCTGAACGGCCTGATTTACGATAAGCGTGGCAAAGATGAGTCCGCGCCAGAGCTGGCGCTGGAGCGTCGGGTGAACAACAACACGGTGCTGAAAAAGCTGCGCATCGCGTTCTCGCTGAAAACGGACGATATTGTGGCGATCATGACGGAGCAAAAATACCGCGTTTCCGTGCCGGAAGTGACCGCCATGATGCGCGCGCCGGACCACAAGAATTACCGCGAATGCGGGGACCAGTTTCTGCGTAATTTCCTGCGTGGGCTGACTCACCGGGTGCATCACCCGAAGGCGTGATTTTTAGCCGGGTGGCTGCTTCGCCTTACCCGGCCGACAAAACCCGTAGGCCCGTGCAAGCGCAGCGCCGCCGGGCAAAAAAAAGCCGGAGATAATCTCCGGCTTTTTTGTTATTTCACCTGTTGACCCGGCTTCGCGCCTTCGTCTGGGTTTAACAGGAAGATATCCTTCCCGCCAGGGCCCGCGGCCATCACCATCCCCTCGGAGATGCCGAAGCGCATTTTGCGCGGTGCCAGGTTGGCGACCATCACGGTCTGACGACCAATCAGCACCTGCGGGTCCGGATACGCAGAACGGATGCCGGAGAAGACGTTACGCTTCTCGCCGCCCAGATCCAGCGTCAGGCGCAGCAGTTTGTCAGAGCCTTCCACGAATTCCGCATTTTCAATCAGCGCCACGCGCAGGTCGACTTTGGCGAAATCGTCAAAGGTAATGGTTTCCTGAATCGGATCGTCTGCCAGCGGGCCGGTAACCGGTGCTGCAGCTGCCTTCACCTCTTCTTTAGACGCTTCCACCAGGGCTTCAACCTGCTTCATCTCGATGCGGTTGTACAGCGCTTTAAAGGTGTTCACCTTGTGGCTGAGCAGCGGCTGCGCCATGGCATCCCAGGTCAGTTCGGTGTTCAGGAACGCTTCAGCACGGGCTGCCAGCTGCGGCAGAACCGGCTTCAGGTACGTCATCAGCACGCGGAACAGGTTGATGCCCATGGAGCAGATGGCCTGCAGATCGGCATCGCGGCCTTCCTGCTTAGCGACAACCCATGGTGCCTGCTCGTCCACATAGCGGTTTGCCAGGTCAGCCAGCGCCATGATTTCGCGCACTGCTTTACCGAATTCACGGGTTTCCCACGCCTCGCCAATGGTGGCCGCCGCGTCGGTGAAGGTTTTGTACAGAGCTGGGTCAGCCAGTTCTGCCGCCATCACGCCGTCGAAACGCTTGGCAATAAAGCCCGCGTTACGGGAGGCGAGGTTCACCACCTTATTGACGATGTCCGCGTTCACGCGCTGCACGAAATCTTCCAGGTTCAGGTCGATATCGTCGATGCGGGAAGAGAGCTTCGCCGTGTAGTAGTAGCGCAGGCTGTCCGCGTCGAAATGGTTCAGCCAGGTGCTGGCTTTGATGAACGTCCCGCGAGATTTGGACATCTTCGCGCCGTTCACCGTCACGTAGCCATGAACGAACAGATTGGTTGGCTTACGGAAGTTGCTGCCTTCCAGCATCGCCGGCCAGAACAGGCTGTGGAAGTAAACGATGTCTTTGCCGATGAAGTGGTACAGCTCGGCAGTGGAATCTTTCTTCCAGTATTCGTCGAAGCTGACGGTGTCGCCACGCTTGTCGCACAGGTTCTTGAAAGAGCCCATGTAGCCGATTGGCGCGTCCAGCCAGACGTAGAAGTATTTGCCTGGTGCGTTCGGGATTTCGAAGCCGAAGTACGGCGCATCGCGGGAGATATCCCACTGCTGCAGACCGGATTCGAACCACTCCTGCATTTTGTTCGCCACCTGCTCCTGCAGCGCACCGCTGCGGGTCCACGCCTGCAGCATTTCGCTGAAGGACGGCAGGTCGAAGAAGAAGTGCTCGGAGTCACGCATCACAGGCGTTGCACCGGAAACTACAGATTTCGGCTCGATAAGCTCGGTAGGGCTGTAGGTCGCGCCGCACACTTCGCAGTTATCGCCGTACTGGTCCGGAGATTTACATTTTGGACAGGTGCCTTTGACGAAACGGTCCGGCAGGAACATGCCTTTTTCCGGATCGTACAGCTGAGAGATGGTGCGGTTTTTGATAAAACCATTCTCTTTCAGACGGGTGTAGATCAGCTCCGACAGCTGACGGTTTTCGTCGCTGTGCGTGGAGTGATAGTTGTCATAGCTGATGTCAAAGCCAGCAAAATCGGTCTGATGCTCCTGACTCATTTCGGCAATCATCTGCTCCGGGGAAATCCCCAGCTGCTGCGCTTTCAGCATGATCGGCGTGCCGTGAGCATCGTCCGCACAGATGAAGTTAACCTCGTGGCCGCGCATTCGCTGGTAACGGACCCAGACATCAGCCTGGATATGCTCCAGCATGTGGCCGAGGTGGATTGAGCCGTTGGCGTACGGCAGTGCGCACGTTACCAGAATTTTCTTCGCGACTTGAGTCATAGTAGGCATTACTTCTTTTAACTGTGAAAAGGGTTTTTGATATTACCAAAAGGGGCATTATTAAGTAAGCACAAACCACGGCCTTTCAGGTAAACTTGTTCTTCTAAGGTCTTATTCACAAGAACAAAGGAGTCGGGATGAGTTCTCAATCCCAGGCCAAATCACCGGAAGCCTTACGAGCAATGGTCGCCGGGACGCTGGCTAACTTTCAGCATCCAACCCTGAAGCACAATCTCACTACGCTGAAAGCGTTACACCACGTTGCCTGGCTGGACGATACGCTGCACATTGAGCTGCAGATGCCGTTTGTCTGGACCAGCGCCTTTGACGCGCTGAAAGAGCAAACCAGCGCTGACCTTCTGCGCATTACCGGTGCGAAAGCGATTGACTGGAAGCTGACCCACAGCATCGCCACGCTTAAGCGCGTGAAGAATCAGCCCGGCGTGAACGGCGTGAAAAACATCATTGCTGTCAGTTCGGGCAAGGGTGGGGTGGGTAAATCCTCCACGGCCGTCAACCTGGCCCTGGCACTTGCTGCCGAAGGGGCAAAAGTCGGTATTCTGGATGCCGATATCTACGGGCCGTCCGTGCCGAACATGCTGGGCGCGGAAAACCAGCGTCCAACCTCACCGGACGGCACCCATATGGCACCGATTATGGCGCACGGTCTGGCCACTAACTCCATCGGTTATCTGGTCACCGACGATAACGCCATGGTCTGGCGTGGTCCGATGGCCAGCAAAGCGTTGATGCAGATGCTGCAGGAGACGATGTGGCCGGATCTGGATTATCTGGTGCTGGACATGCCGCCGGGTACCGGTGATATTCAGCTGACGCTGGCGCAAAACATTCCGGTCACGGGTGCGGTCGTCGTGACGACTCCGCAGGATATCGCGCTGATCGACGCCAAAAAAGGCATCGTGATGTTCGAGAAGGTGGAAGTGCCGGTGCTCGGTATCGTCGAGAACATGAGCATGCACATCTGCAGCAACTGCGGTCACCACGAACCTATCTTCGGTACCGGTGGGGCAGAAAAACTGGCCGAGAAGTATCACACCCAGCTGCTGGGTCAGATGCCGCTGCACATTACCCTGCGTGAAGATCTGGACAGCGGAAAGCCGACGGTTGTCAGCCGTCCGGACAGCGAATTTGCAGAGATGTATCGTCAGCTGGCGGGGCGTGTTGCGGCGCAGCTCTACTGGCAGGGCGAAATCATTCCGGGGGAAATCGCGTTCCGCGCGGTGTAAATCCCCAACGCTGGATTGCCGGGTGGCGGCTTCGCCTTACCCGGCCTACAAATGGCACCATCACGTAGGTCGGGTAAGGCGAAGCCGTCACCCGACTTTAACGCAATCGGTAATGCATCAGATAATACTCTCCTTCCGGAGAATCTCCCGTCGCCTCAATGTGCCAGCCGTGTCGCTGGTAAAACGCGATAGCCCGCGCATTCTTCACCAGACATTTAAGTGAACCCGTACTGGTAAACGCCTTCTGCACCTGTTCCAGGAGCAGACGCCCGACCCCGAGGCTTTGATACTGCGGGTCAACAAACAGGTTGTGCAGAAAATTATCGTTCGTCCAGACGGAGGCAAAACCCAGACGATGGCCGTTCTGAACAGCAACCCAAATCACTTCGTCACGGGTTGCCGTGTCAAAATCTTCAAGCTGCCAGTCTGAACTGTCCAGCCATGGCCAGGCTTCGCGCCGGGCGTGGTGGAAGAGCGTACGCAGGAAAGGGCGGTCACTTTCCTGCCAGGGACGAACCAGGATCGTATCAGCGATGATAGAAGATATCTCCATTGTAGGCTTTGTAGATTTTGCCGTCTGCATCGCCAATCAGGACGTAGTTTTCGCCCATATAGGTCCAGTGGGTACCCGCATCCGGGGCCGGAAGGTTACGCAACTGGTACTGTTTAATGGTGTACTCGGGGGTTTGATACTGCGCTGGCGCTGTATCGCCAATTTTAAACTTTGTAAAATCCGCGATGAACTCTTGTTCCTCGTAGGCTTTGATGCCGGATGGCGCAGATGCCGTTTGCGGGGCCGCTGAAGCCGCACTTGCAAGAGACATTACTACACCCAGAAGCAGCCATGTACGCTTAGCCATTTTATCTCCAGTTATACCGTTACTGATACTTTCAGCCTGCTGTTGTGTTGATGATATGGCAGACAGCCTATTTTAAGTATCGCAGCAGAGTCTGTTCGAAAAAAAATGTAACAAAAGTGAACGGTTTTGTGTAGATCAAAAGGTTAATAGTATTTTGTTTATGAATGTTATTTGCTAAGACTAATTCAGTGCAGTAATGTTTTTTTTAATTAAATCTGAAAATACAGTTTTATCATAGATTTGTAGCCTGAAGTACATGCATTTTATTAAAAGCCGATTTAAACTTATAAAAGCGGAGCGGTTTAATTCTCATCTTACGTGATTCCGGTCCTTCATTTATTCCCATACATCACATCGGTGATGTGTGTTTTCGATTTAATTACTTTAAAAAGCAATGCGTTGAAAAATAGGTAATTCTTAATGGGTTGCCTGTTGCGCGTTTGTTGCAACCATGAACGATAAATTAATTCTAATGAAAAACACAACGGTATTATCTGTAATATTCTTAGCGATAAGTCAGTTAACGGGCTGCGTATTTTCTCCTGGGCAAACATTAAGCTCGTCGGGGAAAAATATTATCGCGTCCGGAGATGACAATACTAATTTAGATAAGCGTGTCGATCTTTATCCTCTTACCCCTGCTCTTATTGAGAAACTGCGTCCTGCCAGTGCGAAATCTCAGCCAAATCCTAAGCTGGATGAGCAGGTCAAAAACTGGGAATACCGTATCGGAACTGGGGATATTTTAACCGTCACCGTTTGGGATCACCCTGAACTGACGACCCCGGCCGGGCAATATCGCAGCGCCAGTGACACCGGTAACTGGGTGAATGCGGACGGTACGCTCTTTTATCCCTATGTCGGCAAACTCCCTGTCGCAGGAAAAACGGTTTCTGAAGTCAGGGAAGAGATTGCCGCACGCCTGGATAGCGTCATCGAAAGCCCGCAGGTGGATGTCAGCGTGGCGGCATTTCGTTCACAAAAAGCCTATGTCACCGGAGAGGTCGCCAAATCCGGCCAGCAGGCGATTACCAACATCCCTCTGACGGTAATGGATGCCGTCAACGCGGCGGGGGGACTGTCTGCCGACGCTGACTGGCGCAATGTGGTACTCACCCACGAGGGGAAAGATTCGCGCCTCTCTCTTTACGCGCTGATGCAGCACGGCGACCTGACGCAAAATAAGCTGCTCTATCCCGGCGACATCCTGTTTGTTCCGCGTAATGACGCTCTGAAAGTCTTTGTGATGGGCGAAGTGATCAAGCAGAGCACGCTGAAGATGGACAGGAGCGGGATGACCCTTGCAGAAGCGCTGAGCAATGCGGGTGGGTTAAATCAGGACATGGCCGATGCGACGGGCATTTTTGTCATTCGCTCCATCAGGAAAGGCAATCATGCGGGGAAAATCGCCAACATCTACCAGCTAAATGCGCAGGATGCCTCCGCGATGGTGTTGGGCACCGAGTTTCAGCTTGAGCCCTACGACATTGTCTATGTCACCACGGCACCGCTGTCGCGCTGGAATCGCGTCATCACTCAGCTTGTACCGACCATCTCTGGCGTTCATGACCTGACCGAAACGGTTCGTTACATCAGACAGTGGCCGCAATAATGTTCGATTCCATCTTAGTGGTATGCACAGGAAACATTTGCCGCTCGCCGATAGGAGAGCGGCTGTTGCGTCAGCGGGTACCGGGAAAGCGAATAACGTCTGCAGGCATTTTTGGGCTGGAGGGAAGCCCGGCGGATGTCGGTGCCCGGGAAGTGGCCTGGCGACATGGGATCTCACTGGAAGGGCATCGCGCGCGCAGGCTGACCCCCCAACTGATGCGGGAATCGGATCTTATTCTGGTGATGGAGCCTGCCCATCTTCGCTTTATCTCCGCCATGGCCCCGGAAATCCGCGGCAAAACACTGCTCTTTGGACAATGGCTTGAGCCGCAGGACATCCCCGATCCCTATCGTAAGAGTCATGAAGCATTTGACTATGTTTTCGGGCAGTTGGGAAAAGCCAGTCAGGAATGGGCGTATCGGTTGAGTCAAAAAGGAATGAAGCGTTAATGTCGTCATATACAACAGACAGTTACGGTGCAGCAGCACCCGAAAATCACGAAATTGATCTCGTTCGTCTCCTCGGCGAGATGCTCGATCACCGTGCAGTTATTTTAACAATGACTCTCGTTTTCACTCTGCTTGCTGGGCTGTATGCCTTTTTGGCTACGCCCGTTTATCGCGCAGACGCCTTAATCCAGGTCGAAGGAAAACAGGATAACAGCCTGCTCAAAAATCTCAGCCAGTTCAGTAATGAACTGTCCCCCGATGTTGAGCCAGAACTCCTCCTGCTGAAATCGCGCATGATCCTGGGCGCAACGGTAGACGCATTGGGCTTAACGCAGCATGTGACAGAGCGTACTCTCCCTGTTGTGGGACGCCTGTGGGCGCGTTTGCAGGGCCGCAAGCCCGCCACCTTAACCCTTGGCTGGCTTCAGCTCTCTCCGGTTGAAGGCAAACCACGCTCTCTTATGCTTACCGTGATGGGACAAGGCGCGTATCGGCTGGAGGGGGACAATTTTTACGCCGAGGGCAGGGAAGGGGCTGCGCTGGAAAAGGAGGGGGTATCCCTGCTGGTCAAGACGCTTAATGCCCCACCAGGCACGCGGTTTACGCTCCAGACCAAGACCCGTCTGGAGGCGATTAACGACCTGAGTGCACAATTCAACGTGGCTGAGTCTGCCAGGCAGAGCGGCGTGCTGACGCTGACCCTGACCGGTAGCGATCCTGAGCATATTGCTAATGTCCTCAACCGAATTGCTCACATTTATCTGCAGCAGAATATCGCCCGCCAGGAGGCGCAGGATGCCCGCAGCCTTGCCTTTTTGCAGCAGCAGTTACCCAAAATCAGAAACGACCTGGATTTGGCCGAAGAGCGGCTGAACCAGTATCGCAAACAGCGGGATTCGGTCGACCTCTCCCTTGAAGCGAAATCGGTTCTCGAGCAGATCGTGAATATTGAAAACCAGCTTAACGAGCTGACGTTTCGTGAGGCGGAAATCTCGCAGCTGTTTAAGAAAGAGCACCCGAACTACCGCGCATTGCGTGAAAAACGTCAGACGCTGGAACAGGAAAAGGTCCGTCTGAATCAGCGTATTTCAGCCATGCCCTCCACCCAACAGGATATTTTGCGCCTCAGTCGGGACGTGGAGTCCGGGCGCACCATCTACCTGCAGCTTCTCACCCGCCAGCAGGAGCTGAACATTTCTCGTTCCAGCGCCATCGGCAACGTGCGAATTATCGACAGCGCGGTGACGCAACCCGAACCCATTAAACCGCGGAAACCGATGATTATCGTCGCTGGTATCCTGCTGGGGCTGATGTGCTCGATGGGCCTGGTGCTGGTCCACATTGCACTCCGACGCGGCATCAATACCTCTGAGCAACTGGAAGG
This sequence comes from Lelliottia nimipressuralis, assembly GCF_004402045.1. Classification (GTDB taxonomy): domain Bacteria; phylum Pseudomonadota; class Gammaproteobacteria; order Enterobacterales; family Enterobacteriaceae; genus Enterobacter; species Enterobacter chinensis. The sequence goes on from NZ_SOMG01000011.1 coordinate 391,827, forward strand.
GCTGGGCGTACAGGTGATGGCTACCTTGCCGCGTTCGGTATGGCTGTGGAAAAAAACCAACCTGCGCAGAAAACGAGCGTTTGGCACGCGCTGGAAACATAGGGTAACCGACGTACCCTTTCTGCCCGTAGACCGGCCTGCGGATATTTTTGTCGAGGCGGTACGGGGGTTGCGCACCAGTCTGCACTTTACGCTGCAGGAAGCCGCTAACCGAATCGTCATGATTTCGGGTCCCACCCAGGACTGCGGAAAAACGCTTGTCAGCACCTCGCTGGCCGCGATTGAGGCACAGGCCGGGCTCAGGGTGTTATTCATCGATGCAGATATGCGCGAGGGGTATGTCCACAACGTGTTTGGCCTGAAAAATCACACCGGACTGTCCGGCGTACTTGAGGGACAGTGCGCGTGTCAGGAGGCGATTCAGCGCTATGAAAAAGGCAATATTGATGTTCTGACCTGCGGGCCGGTTCCGCTGCGGCCTGCAGAACTGCTGATGAGCGAACGCTTCAGGGCGGTAATGGCATGGGCAGATGAACACTATGATCTTGTGATCCTTGATACGCCGCCGGTGCTCGCCGTTACCGATACCGCAGTGGCCGCCCCGGTGGCGGCAACCTCACTGCTTGTCGCCCGCTTTGGCAAGACCAGCCTGAAAGAGATGGAAAACAGCATCAAGCGTCTGCAACAAACGGGCGCGCGTATCAACGGTACCGTGCTGAATGACGTGGTGAAATCGGCCGCGCTTTATTACAGTGCGGGCTATGGCCATTACGAGTATGGTCAAAGCCCGACACGGCAACAGCGCAAGGATTAATGCTTCACCAGCGTGGCAAAGTAATAGACCAGCGGGATGGCGAGGATCCAAAGTCCAACAGGGATTTCTCGCCATTTTCCTGCAATCGCTTTAATGACAATGTAAAACAGCAGGCCCCCTGCAATACCTGTCCCAAAGCTGTTGGCAATGAGCGTAATCATTACCATCATCAGCACCGGCAGCCCGTCAGTGAAGTTCGCCAGATCCACCTTACGCAGGCCGCTGAACATGTTCAGACCGATCAGGATCAGGGCGGGCGCAGTGGCTTCTTTCGGGATCATCAGCGCAACGGGGGTAAACAGCAGCATCAGCAGGAACATGAACGCGGCAGCCAGCGCCGTCATGCCGGTTTTCCCGCCCGCTTCCGCGGCCGCCGAGGATTCAATCAGCGCAGTGGCGGCAGGAATGCCGACCCACGGACCTATCGCGGCAGCAATGGAGTCCACCATAAACGGACGATTGATATTGGCCATATTGCCCTCTTCATCCAGCAGCCCGGCTTCGCCCCCAACCGCCAGCGTGGTGCCCATGGTGGAGAAAAACTCCGAGGCAAAGAAGACAAACAGGAACGGCAGGAAGGCAATATTCAGTGCACCCAGCATGTCTATGTGGCCCAGCACCGGCGTCAGCGAGTGGGGCATATCAATGAAGCTGGCGGGTAATTTTGTTACGCCCAGCGGGAGGCCGACGAGGGTTGCGAACAGGATTGCCCATAAGATCGCCCCCGGAATACGCCGCGCCTGCAGGGCAATGGCCAGGAACAAACCGGCTAATGCCACCAGCGCTGCGGGCGACAGAAAATCGCCCAGCATCAGCGCGTTGGTTTTCGCGTTGGCCAGCACCAGCCCGGCGTTGCGAAAGCCCAGTACGGCAACGAACAGTCCAATAGACGCCGTCAGCCCCAGCTTGATGGACTGCGGCACCGAACGGGTGACGACTTCACGCAGGCCAAAGCGGGTGAGAAGGAAGAACAAAATCCCCGACCAGCAGGCAATGCCCAGGCCAATTTGCCAGCCGATGCCTTCACTCCCAGCCAGCGTCACCCCGACCAGCACCGAGCCACCAATGCCCGGCCCGACGATAAACGGCAGGTTGGCGTAAAACGCCATCAGCAGCGTACCGGCCACAAACACTAAAATCGTGCCCGTGGTCGCCGCCCCTTTATCCATCCCGCCCACGGCCAGCAGCCCCGGGATGACCACCAGCAAATAGGCTGCGGCGAGAAAACCGGTAAGACCTGCCAGACATTCGGTACGCACGGTACTGCCGCGCGTATGCAGTGCAAAACGACGTTCAATCCAGCTCCCTGGTGCTGGCGAATTAACGGTGTTGTCGGCCATTATCCGGCTCTCCTTCGATATTATTGCGTGGTGTCCGGGGTTTCCCGGTAGGAAATCAGCGGATTGACAATCTGGCGCGTGCTGCCGTCGGTCAGTCCAAGATCGGTCAGATGCGGCCCGGCGTTACACGCAAGGCAGGTTCCTTCAATGGCTTTAAAGACCCGGTACGGTGGCTCCCAGTCGGCAATCTGGCTGCTGCGATCGCGTAATTCGCTGAACTGGCGGGCCAGCTCGGCAGGGGGAAGTTCTGACAGCATGCCCGCGATCGGCATCGCAACATGCGCGATAACGCTACCGTTTTGGACCAGCGCCATCCCGCCACCGCTCTCGATCAGCGTGTTGGCGGCCAGCGCCATATCGTCTGGATCGCGGCCCAGCACCACCAGATTGTGCGAGTCGTGGGAATAGCTGGTGGCGATGGCTCCACGCAGCTCTCCCCAGCCTTCCAGCAGAGCGATTTGCGGTGTTGCCGCATGCCGCGCGTGGCGGTGCTGAACCCAGATCAGGCTAAAGCCAGCCGGTATCTCAATGCGTCCGTGACGTACCCGGGCGTCAGTTTCGCCCCAGCGGGTAAAACGTGCGCCGCTGATATGGCGCAGGCGCGCAACGCCGTGTTTCGCGTTATCGATGCGCATGTAAAAATCACTGGCGGCCAGGGGCGACAGGCGCACGGTATCACGCGGTAGCGCCAGCGGCGTAGCTGCGAGTGGCTCGATCATCGCCCCGTCGCGGGCAATGCATTTTCCGGCGACGTACACCCGGCGAGCCGAGAGTTTTTCCAGGGAGTCAAACACCACCAGGTCCGCGCGTCGACCGGCGGCAATCAGCCCGAGGTCGTTGCGCTGCAGGCGAAGGGAGGCATTCAGGGTGGCAAACCGCAGCGCGTCCGTTGCCGGAAGACCGTGTTCAATCAGCAGGTTGAGCAGGGCGATAATACCGCCTTTTTCCAGCAGGACGTCAGGCGGAACATCATCGGTGCAGACCGTGATTTGTGACGAGAGATGCGGCAGCGTTTTCAGGGCGCTAACAATCTCGGGCAGCAGATAGGGGTGCGAACCGCGGATCTCCAGCGTCAGCCCGGCGCGCAATTTTTCGAGCGCATCCTCGGCGGAGGTGAGTTCATGATCGGAGGTGACGCCCGCCGCCAGATACGCCTGTAAATCGGCGCCGCTGAGGCCGCGCGCGTGGCCTTCAATGAGCTTCCCACTTTCCAGGCCTGCCTGCAGGATCGCCAGCATACGCTGGCTGCCGTTCAGCACCCCGTGCATGTCCATCACCTCCGCCACGCCGCGCACTTCTGGCCAGCCGAGCAGGGTATTCATCTCTTCGCCAGCAAAGTCCGCGCCGGACATCTCCAGCCCCGGTGTGGAAGGCACGCTCGAGGGCGCCGCGACCATCACCTGCAGCGGCAGGTTGCGGCTGGCCTCAATCGCAAAACGGACGCCATTCATCCCGAGCACGTTTGCCAGCTCGTGCGGATCCCAGAAGACCGCCGTGGTGCCCTGCGCCAGCACGATCTCCGCGTAGCGCGCGGGCAGCAGATGCGAGCTTTCAAGGTGAACATGCGTATCCATAAGGCCCGGAGAGAGGAACTGGTTGTTCAGGTCGTGTGTTTCAAGCGCATCGTCACGGCTGCCGCGTGGGTGAACGCTGGCGATGAGTGAGCCAACGATGCCCACATCCGCCTCGCGGATCTCACCGGTTGCCATATCGACAATGCGGGTATGGGTAAGCAACAGGTCAAACGGCGTTTCGCCTCGTGCGGCCTGAACGGCGCGGCGTCGGGTTTCGGCAGTCATGCAATTAACAGTTCCAGCATTGAAATATTGACGTTACTCTATGCACCCGGCAAACGTTTGCCCAGCTGATAAAATTTATCGCCCGATAACCCCGGGTTATTCTGTGACGCGTGTAATGGATAATGATGACGGAACCCTGGCAGCGCTTGCCTGCGCTCTCCCTTCGGCAGCTTCAGTACTTTGTCACTCTGGCGCAGCTGCGTCATTTTACGGATACCGCCAGTAAACTGGCCATCAGCCAGCCTGCGCTCAGCAGCGCCCTGCGGCAAATCGAAACGGTACTCGGCGGCAAGCTGGTCAATCGAACCGCGTCTGCAGTCACGCTGACCGAGCTGGGCCACGCCATTTTGCCGCACGCGCAGCGGGTGCTCAGCGTGGCGCAGATTGCGTTTGATGATATGCAGCAGATTGTGCAGGCCGGCGGCGACGGCACGGTACGTATCGGCCTGGTGCCTTCCGTTAGCTCACTGCTGTTTCCGCTGCTGCCGCAGACGCTTGCCCAGGCCTTTCCACGCCTCCGGGTGGAGTTTCACGATCAAACCAACGACGCGCTGGTGGCGCAGCTCCTGAAAGGGCAGATTGATTTTGGTATCGGGGCGCTGGACAGCTCGGTTCCCGAAGAGCTGGACGTGTTCCCGCTGCAGGAGGACCCGTTTGTCGCGGTGTTCCACTGCGACGATCCGCTGGCCGCGTCGGCGCACGTGCCCTGGAAACAGCTGGTGGGGCGGGATATTGCCGTCTTCTCCAAAGGTAACATCCAGCGGCTGGTCAATGCGCTTGCCGAAAGCCATCGTCTCTCGCTGCAGACGCGCTATCAGCTGGACTATATCGAGACGCTCTACGGCCTGGTGCGTTCGAAGCTGGCCGTGGCGATATTGCCGCAGCTTTATACCACCCATCTGCAGGATCCGCAGCTTAAGGTAGTTCATCTTCAGCAGCCGGCCCTGTCCCGCACGGTGGCGCTGATGCGTGCTCCGCAGGCGCTTCCCCCGCTCATTGAATCCTGCTTTACGCTGATGGTCGACACCTTACGCACGAAGTAACGCGACACTTCTTTACAGCATGGTGGCGCGCAGCCCGATAAGATGACCTTCGTTAAATCAAGAGGTCACAATGGACAACCGCAAAATGAGTCGACTGCGCCGCTGGGTGCGGGAAGGGATCATCCTCGTTCTGCTGACGCTGGTCGTGGTGTGGGGCGTGGATCGGTACCGTCAGCCGACGCTGCCCGCCAGCTTTAGCACAACCCCGATGCAGAGCATTGACGGCAAGATGCACGATATCGCGGCGCTCAGCCAGGAGCGACCGCTGCTGATTTACGTCTGGGCCACCTGGTGCAGCATTTGCCGCTACACGACGCCTGCGGTTAATCAGCTGGCAGAAGAGGGCGGAAATGTGGTGAGTATTGCCATGCGCTCCGGTGATAACGCAAAGCTTGAGCGCTGGGTTGAAAAGAAACAGCTAAAAATGCCGGTGATAAACGATGAAAACGGTGCGATGTCGCAGGAATGGCAGGTGAGCGTGACGCCGACGCTGGTCATTGTGTCGAAGGGTAACGTTGTCAGCACCACGACGGGCTGGACGAGCTACTGGGGATTAAAAATCAGGATGTGGTGGGCAGGCGTATAAAGATAAACCCCTCTTCCGGCGGAAGAGGGGTTTTGTATTACTTAGCCAGAACTTCCTTCGCGGTGCGCTCAACCAGTGACAGCAGGATTTTAATATCCTCCAGCGTCACGGTTGGGTTCAGCAGCGTCAGCTTCAGGCAGGTCACACCGTTATGCTCGGTGACACCGACGTTTGCACGGCCGGATTCCAGCAGCGCATCGCCAATTTTCTGGTTCAGCAGGGCGATACCCGCGTCGTCCATCTGGACCTGTCCATGGAAGCGGAACAAGACGCTTGCCAGCTGTGGCTGCATAACCAGTTCCAGAGCAGGCTGCTCTTTCACGTAAGCCGCAACCTGCTGTGCCAGCGTCACGCCGCAATCGATGATCGCCGCGTACTGCTCCTGACCCAGCGCTTCCAGGCTCATCCACAGCTTCAGCGCGTCAAAACGACGGGTGGTCTGCAGAGATTTGGACACCAGGTTTGGCACGCCTGCCTCTTCGTCGAACTCAGAGTTCAGGTAGGCCGCCTGGTAGCGCATCAGCTCATAGTGGCGCGCTTCTTTCAGCAGGAACGCGCCGCAGCTGATGGTCTGGAAGAACTGCTTGTGGAAGTCCAGGGTAACGGAATCCACCAGCTCAATGCCGTCCAGGTAGTGACGATACTGCTCAGACATCAGCAGCGCGCCGCCCCAGGCCGCATCAACGTGTACCCAGATGTTCTGCTTCGCCGCCAGTTCGGCAATGGCACGCAGCGGGTCGATAGCACCGGCGTCGGTGGTACCTGCCGTCGCGACAATCGCCAGAATCTGTTCGCCGTTCGCATTGCACCGATCAATTTTCGCCGCCAGATCGGTCAGATCCATACGGGAGAATTCATCCGTTTTCACCTGCACGACGGACTGGTAGCCCAGACCCATCAGCGCCATGTTTTTCTGCACGGAGAAGTGTGCGTTCTCAGAGCACAGCACGCGGATTTTGCGCAGATCGCCAACCAGACCGTCCTGCTGAACGGAGTGGCCCTGACGCGCAAAGAACGCATCACGAGCCAACATCAGGCCCATCAGGTTGCTCTGGGTGCCGCCGCTGGTGAAGACACCGGCGTCGCCAGCCTGATAACCCACGCGGGTACGCAGCCATTCGATCAGTTTGATCTCGATGATGGTTGCGGACGGGCTTTGATCCCAGGAGTCCATACTCTGGTTAGTGGCGTTGATCAGCACTTCCGCCGCCTGGCTTACCACCAGGCTTGGACAGTGCAGGTGCGCCACACACTGCGGGTGATGAACGGACAGGCTGTCTTTCAGGAAGAACTCCACGGCGCGTTCAATCGCCGCTTCGTTGCCCAGCCCTTTCGGGTTGAAATCCAGCTTAATGCGGTCGCGCAGTTCCGCGACCGTTTTGCCCTGGTACATCTCAGGCTGTTTCAGCCACTGCATCACAGCCTGAGTGCTTTGTTCAATCGCCTGCTGGTAAGCTTCAATGCTCTGCGCAGAGGAGAACAAAATTGGGTTTGAATCAGACATCGTAATCAACAACTCCGGTTACGCCGGGCGAACGCCCGCAGCAAGCAGCGCCTGCTCGAATTTATCCAGGAAGATCTTCAGCTCTTCATCGCTGATCAGCAGAGAAGGCAGCAGACGCAGGACGATACCGTTACGGCCACCGCGCTCCAGAATCAGACCGGCTTCGAAGCACTTCTTCTGAATCAGTGCAGACAGCTCGCCGTCGCCCGGGAAGCAGCCCATGTGGTCAGCGGCTTCGTGTGGCTTAACGATCTCAATACCGATCATCATGCCCAGACCGCGAACGTGGCCGATAACCGGGTAACGTTTCGCCATCTCTTTCAGCTGGCCTTTCAGCCATTCGCCCTGTGCAGCCACTTTGCCTGCGATGTTCTGGTCTTTCAGGATTTTCAGCGTCGTCAGACCGGTTGCCATCGCCAGCTGGTTGCCGCGGAAGGTACCGGTGTGGTGACCTGGCGCCCATGCATCGAACTGCTTTTTGATACCGAGCACGGCCAGTGGCAGACCGCCACCTACAGCTTTAGACATCACGATGATGTCTGGCTCAATGCCAGCGTGTTCGAAGGCGAAGAATTTACCGGTACGGGCAAAGCCAGCCTGAACCTCGTCGAGGATCAGCAGAATGCCGTGTTCCTGAGTCACTTTACGGATGCGCTGCAGCCACTCAGCCGGAGCCGGGTTCACACCGCCTTCGCCCTGAACCGCTTCCAGGATGACGGCAGCAGGTTTACGCACGCCGCTTTCAACGTCGTTAATCAGGTTATCGAAGTAGTAAGTCAGCGCTTTCACGCCCGCGTCACCACCGATACCCAGCGGGCAACGGTATTCGTGCGGGTAAGGCATGAACTGTACTTCTGGCATCATACCGTCAACCGCTTCTTTCGGAGACAGGTTGCCGGTCACGGACAGTGCGCCGTGGGTCATACCATGGTAACCACCAGAGAAGCTGATGATACCGCTACGACCGGTCACTTTTTTCGCCAGCTTCAGCGCCGCTTCAACGGCGTCAGCACCGGATGGACCGGTAAACTGCAGGCAGTACTCTTTGCCCTGACCAGGCAGCAGAGAGAGCAGATATTCGGAAAACGCGTCTTTCAGAGGCGTTGTCAGATCCAGAGTATGTAACGGCAAGCCGCTGGTAATGACATTTTGGATGCTTTTCAGCACATCAGGATGGTTATGGCCAAGCGCAAGGGTGCCTGCGCCTGCTAAACAGTCAAGGTATTCTTTATTATCTGCATCGGTAATCCACACGCCTTCTGCTTTAGTGATCGCTAAAGGCAGTTTGCGCGGATAACTCCTGACGTTAGATTCAAACTCGGCCTGACGGGCCAGATAGGTTTCGTTGCTTTTGTGGGCATCTACGGTGTCAATACGGACTTTATCCGTCATCATATCACTCCTACAACCGCCGCTTCGTTATGAGCCACGATTGAATAAAAAGTTAAAAAACAGATGGGGGCCTGAAAAAAACGCCGCCAATATAGAGCCTTTTGCCACGGGGCTCAATGGTTAATTTGTTTACCGTTTTGTGACATGGGGCACAGGGGAGGAATTATCCCCGTTTCCAGAAAAAGAGTTGCACTTTATGGCAAATAAAAACAGCCTGTTACGTGTTTTCTGCCCTGACGTTAAAATCATAAAAAAGAGTGTGACAAATCGTGCCATTCGCTAACTGAAAAGGAGGCTGACCGCCTCCTTAGCACACTTATTTCTGCGACAGGTGCAAAAAGCGGTGGTCATGAGGGATGCGCAACGGAATGACGCATTAATAATGGACTTTCAACACGCGTGGTTTCCCGATGGGTTTCACCGTTAATAATATGCAGGGCGCTCAGGCGACCAATTTCATAATGCGGCAGCTGCACCGTTGAAAGAGGGGGGAGAAAGAGCTCTCCAATGCCCACCATATTGTCATAGCCGATAACCGCGATATCTTCAGGAATGCGAAGCCCTTGCGCCAGCAGGGTCTGGTACACCATCAATGCGATACGATCGTTACCGCAGATAACGGAATCGAAATTGGGAATGCCATTCTGAATATGCGCCAGCAGGACTGACGGGATGTCACGATAGTGCTCGTCCCCGAACGCCATGTAGCTGTGTTCCAGGCGGTCCGGGTCGAGCCCCGCTTCACGGCATGCACGCTCCAGCCCCCGGCGGCGCCGGGTTGTAGCCAGATGGTCCGCGGGTAAATGCAGACACAGGGGCCGTCGATAGCCCTCGGCGAGTAACGCCTGCACGGCGGCGTACTGCCCCTGTTCATCATCAGGGATATAGCTGGCGACCTGTTCACCGACACTTTCGCAGTTGGCCAGCACGCAGGGAAGGGTGAGGAGCTTGGCAGGAAGAGGAACCTGGCGTAATCCCATTGTGGTGTAAATAATCCCGTCCGGGCGGTGGGAGAGCAACAGATCGACGATCATATCCGGGTTGTCATCGGTAAACATATTCATGACGAAGCTGTTCCAGCCGTGCAGCCGGGCCGTCTCTTCAATGGACAGCGTAATCTCCACCGAGAAAGGTGTCGTCACCGTATCGAGCGCCAGCACGCCTATGGTTTTTGGCGAGGCATGCGCACCGCGTATTTTCTTGGCGGAAAGATCCGGTACGTAGCTGGTTTGCTCGATAGCCTGCTGTACGCGCGCCAGCGTTTCCGGTTTAAGGCGTTCCGGAGTGTTAAGGGCACGTGAGACGGTCATCAGCGATACGTTAGCCAGCTTTGCGACGTCCTTCAGGGAAGCCATTTTCTTACTCCGTCTATGCTATTAGTTAGAGGGTATACAACTAAGTGACTGATGTAAAAGGAAGGGTATGTATAAAGCAATATCAGCGCGTCGTGATTGACGAATAGTCGATCGCGATCTCACTTCTTTAATGTTAACGTTAACTTTCGTGATTAACATCATAAATCTGATCCAAACTGCATGAGCAGGCTTTAATGTTAACGTTACCATCACACCATTACTCCAACATGAGAATGTCATGATGAAAACGCATCACTCTCACAGCTACCCATTATTGAGCGCATTACTGTTTTTCTTTTTTGTCACCTGGTCTTCCTCCGGCTCTTTGCTTTCCATCTGGCTCCACCAGGAGGTGGGCTTAAAAGCGGGCGACACCGGCATTATCTATGCCGTGCTTTCTGTCTCCGCGCTTTTCGCTCAAATCTGCTATGGATTCATTCAGGACAAACTCGGTCTGCGCAAAAACCTGCTCTGGTTTCTGACCAGCCTGCTCATTCTTTCTGGTCCGGCCTTTTTGCTGTTTGGTTATCTGCTGCAGATTAACGTTTTACTCGGCAGTATTTTCGGCGGGATTTATATCGGCCTGACGTTTAACGGCGGGATAGGGGTACTGGAGTCCTATACCGAGCGCGTGGCCCGCCAGAGCCAGTTTGAGTTCGGCAAGGCGAGGATGTGGGGATCGCTTGGCTGGGCGGTGGCAACCTTTTTTGCGGGGCTCCTGTTTAACATTAATCCGAAGCTGAACTTCGCCGTCGCGAGTTGTGCGGGGCTGGTGTTTTTTGTTTTGCTGGCGCGTCTCAGGGTCTCTTCCGCCCCGCACGCCATGCAGGAAGCGGTATCCGGCGGTAAGGTCACGCTGGAAGATGCATTGCGCCTGCTGACGCTGCCGCGGTTCTGGGCGCTGGTGTTTTTCGTTATCGGCACCTGTATTTACGGCGTTTACGACCAGCAGTTCCCGGTCTATTTCTCCTCCCAGTTCCCGACGTTACAGGAAGGGAACGCCATGTACGGCTATCTCAACTCCTTCCAGGTTTTCCTTGAGGCGGCGGGTATGTTCTGCGCGCCATGGCTGGTGAATCGCCTTGGCGCGAAGAATGGCCTGATTTTCGCGGGCATGGTGATGGCGATGCGCATGGTGGCATCGGGTCTGGTTGAGGGGCCGGTGCTGATCTCCATTACCAAGCTACTGCACGCGGTTGAGCTGCCCGTATTGCTGGTCTCAATCTTTAAATACAACAGCTTACATTTTGATAAGCGGCTCTCTTCCACCCTCTATCTGGTGGGCTTTGCCTGTACAAGCTCGGTAATTGCCTCGGTCCTGTCGCCGCTGGCCGGTTACAGCTATGAGAAATACGGCTTTGCCCAGTCCTATCTCATTATGGGGCTGTTAGTTTTCAGCACCACGTTTATCTCCATCTTCCTGTTGCGCTCGGGTAAGTCCTCTTCCGACCCGCTCATGCCGCAACCTTCCACCATCTGAACGAAAGAGTAGAGAAATGACGTATTCCATTACGAAAGCAGAGCGGGAACTTCAGTCCAGACGCGAAGGGATTAACCTGCGCTGGTATCCGCGTTACCACCTCGCTGCACGCGCTGGCTGGATGAACGACCCAAATGGCCTGGTCTGGTTTGACGGCTGGTATCACGCTTTTTACCAGCATCATCCGTATTCGACCCAGTGGGGCCCGATGCACTGGGGCCATGCGCGCAGCAAGGATTTAGTTCACTGGGAGCACCTCCCGGTTGCGCTGGCGCCGGAAGGGCCAGAAGACAAGGACGGCTGTTTTTCCGGCTCGGCGGTGGTGGATGGCGATACGCTGGCGCTGATTTACACCGGACATAAATTCCACGGCGATCCCGATGACGAGGCGAATCTCTACCAGGTGCAGTGCCTGGCGACCAGCCGTGACGGCATTCATTTTGCCCGGCAGGGAATAATCGTTGACACGCCGCCTGGCCTGCATCACTTCCGCGACCCGAAAGTATGGCGTGAAGGGGAGAGCTGGTACATGGTTGTCGGCGCGCGTGACGGCGAGACGGGCCAGGTGCGCGTTTATCGTTCTGCCGATCTGCGCGAGTGGCAGGATATGGGCGTGCTTGCGGTGGCTGAAAAAGAGATGGGCTACATGTGGGAATGCCCGGACTTTTTCACTCTCAACGGCAAACGCGTGCTGATGTTTTCGCCTCAGGGGCTGGCTGCCGAAGGATTCAAAAATCGCAATCTTTTCCAGAGCGGCTATCTGGTGGGCGAGTGGCAGCCCGGTCAGCCTTTTGTGCGAGAAGGTGAGTTTGTGGAAATGGATTGCGGGCATGATTTCTATGCGCCACAAAGTTTCCTGACGCCGGATGGCCGCCGTATCGTTATCGGCTGGCTGGACATGTGGGAATCTCCCCTGCCGGAACAGGAGGACGGCTGGGCAGGCATGCTCTCTTTACCGCGCGAACTGACGCTTAGCGCGGATAACCGTCTGCAAATGCGGCCGGCCCGAGAGGTAGAAAGCCTCCGGGGAGCGTGGTTCCACTGGCCGGTAAGTACGCTGACAAATCAGCAGATGGCTCTGGTTGAACGCTGCGACGCGCTGGAGGTTATTCTGCAGTGGGATTGCGCTAGCAGCACTGCGGAACAATACGGCATCCGTCTTGGAGCGGGCCTACGCGTCTATGTTGATGCGCAGATGCAGCGCCTGGTGCTGGAGCGACACTATCCGCAGTATGCCCTGTGCGGTACACGTAGCGTCGCGCTCGATTTGAGCGGCACGCTAAACCTGCGCCTGTTCTTTGACAGCTCTTCCGTAGAGGTGTTTGTTAATGACGGAGAAGCCTGTCTTAGCAGCCGCATTTACCCTGATGCTGAGGACCGCGAGCTGGCGCTGTTTGCCTGGACCGGGACTGCGTCGCTTATCAATGCCGGGGCCTGGCAATTAGGCTAACACGGGTTATGTCAGGATAAGGGCATGCGGCGTTTCAGCCATGCCAGAAATTAAAAAAGGCGACCGGAGTCGCCTTTTTTAGCTATGATTTTTTTGCTCTTAAGTAATGTAATTGAAAAAACGCCCATCTGTTAAGGGCGGCTTTAGCAATACACTAAAGGCTTAATGAATGTGAGATATTAGAACTTATTTTGAAAGTTGAGCATTCAATACTTTCTCATTTTCAACCACAAGCGTTAATGTGTAGACTGATTTTTTCCATACTCCGTTATTAGGTTTCCAGTCTTTAGAAAGAAGATATTCAGCAGCATCAGAGATGGGCTTATTTATTACATGATCTGCTTCACTGGAAAACTGCTTAAAGCTATTGCTTGTCTTCGCTGGCTTAACATCACATTGTCCGTTTGCATCCATAACCTGGGTGCAACCTTTAGGAAGATGTTTGTATGCTGATTGAGCATGTTGTAGAGCGTTAGCAGCATTTTCAAGAGCCTGTTTTTCAGCAGCAGCATTGATAGTTGCCGTGCGGTTTTGTTCTGCTATATAACAAGCATCTTTACTAACTCCTTGTGCTTCACACTTAGCCATTCTATCAGCAGGTGAAGAACATGCAGAAAGCAGGGAGGAAATACCCGCTAACACCGCTATCATCATTAACTTTTTCATTATTACCTCATAAATTACAGTTATACGTATATGTATCTAACATCAAACCGATCCATACCCCTAACGCTATAAGACTCATGTACAGAACAGCAGAAAGAAAAACATACTTTGCCATGGTCGATATCATCAGTGTAATTAGCTGTAGCCAGTTAAATAAAATTCATGCGGTGAGTTTGTAGCTTTATCGGCGGTTAACTGGCTTCTTTATTTCAAAACTCTTAGTCAGAACCTCTAAGAAAGAGGCTGGAATTAAAAACTTTCATCACCATCCGATCGAAGCTGACGCCGCTACAATTTCATCGCCGTTAGATGTACCTGATGTAGAGAGGGTCGCGGCTACATTTTCAGCGAACTTATGACGATAGCCGATTGCGTAACCTTGTGCATCCTTGAAGTTCGCAGCACCGACAGCAACAGCGTTATCTGTATTAACGTAATGCAAACCAGCGATAGAAGCAGCACCTGCGATACCTGCACGATATTCTTTTCGATCCTCATTCTGCTGATTTTCTAAAGAAGAGAATTTAGCGTTGTTTTGATTTTCTAAAGTTGTAATACGTTGCTCATGATTTGCTAATTGTGCACTGTGATTTTGAATAGTGGTTTCTTGTGCTTGCTGGCGTGACTGAACGTTAGCAACAGCAGCTTTATTAGCTGCGGATACTGTTTCTGCGTCAACAGCTAAAGATTGAGCATATACTCCCGTATTATATCCCTGAGTAGCTTTATCAGATGTAGCTTGTATTGTCTTATCTTGTCGATCTTGATCGGCATTAAAAGTGTTTGTATCTACCTTAGTTGCTATAGCAGCGGTGTTAGCGTCTGCTTTATTGTTTGCATCGGTAGCAGTGATTTCCGCATGTTCAGCAGCTGCTTTAGCCGATGTTGCTAAGGTATTAGCAGTAGTAGCTTTAGCATCTGCAGCAAGAGCGTTAGTATTAGCTATGGTAGCTAAGGTAGTAGCAGAATTGGCTTTAGCATCTACAGCAACAATATCAGCGCCATTTTTAGCTACACCCTGTAAAGCTGTGTCTGCTTTGTTATTGGCTGTAGCTGAAAGTGCCCCCGCTTGTTTAGCTTCCTGGTCAACACTAGAAATATCGGTTTTTAGATTGCCGACATCAGTTTGCAATGTTAGAGCCATTCACAACGTTTTGTTGTAAAGCCTGATCAGCTTTATTTTCAGTGTCATTAATCAAAATATCTTGCTTGCTATCAGTGATAGTTTGACCTGCTGTGTTATCGTCAACTTTCTGATTCAGAATAGTAATAAGTTGTGCATTAGCATTAACACCAGTTTGAGCAGCATCAGCTTTAACAGCAGCGTTTTTAATTGCATCATCACGCAATAAATTTTCATTCTGCATGTTAATAATGTCAGTGCGATTAGTACCGATATCAATGCGGTTTGCATCGTCACGATCATAGTTTTGCTGATTGATTTGGGTTTGAGTCCAGCCTAAAGAATCTACAACATCATCAGTGCTTATCGTAGCAGCATTAGCTACACCAGCGCATACAACACCAAATACAAAAACAGCAATCGCTGGTTTATTTAAATATTTCATTTGTTAACTCTCATCATCAATGCAAGTAAAAATTAAAGTAAGGGCGCTATCCTGGCGTGAAGATATAACTTCTTGTAATATCTCGATAATCTGGGGATTTTGATTTAATAACTTATTTCGTGACGTGTAGTAACTATCTATGAATGTGTAGTTTTGATTATTGATCTATATCAAAAATAGCATCTATAGATAATTTGGTTTGCTGTGATGAAAATAAATTTATCTCAACAAATACAGTTAGTTATGTTTTCATTGGCATGTTGTGTGAAAAAAATCCGAAACATAAATCTATTAGTGTATCTTAAGTATTTTGGCGGAAAATGATGCAAAATGTATAAAACAGTTAATGCAAATTTATAGATTTTTTTACATTCATTATTATCGAATTCATTTTGTGTTTTGAATGAAAGCAATATTGAACCTAATAATATTTTCAGTGGGCGCTTGTAAAAAATATTTATATTGAAAATTCTATTAAAAATGTATCTCGCTTAAATTGCTATGGCTGAGTAAAAAAGATGTTACAGATAATGATAATTAAACCTGCAAACTTTAATGTAAACACTAAATAAAACTTACATAGAGGAAGGGGGAATGTATAGTGGTGAACAGGGGAATCTTATAAGAGAATCATCCTCTCTGTTTACACTGAACGGAATACAAGCGGATGCGCATACTTCTTGTGAGTCTTTACGTGATTAAGATATCCCCAGAATGATAACTGCTGTGATAAATCGAAAAATCTTGCACCCTGCCTGCGGCCCCGGTTACACTAAACGCTTACATATAGTTAATGTGTAAATGATTGTTTTAAAAGTATTTTGACTCGGGGTGCCCTTCCTTGTGAAGGCTGAGAAATACCCGTATTACCTGATCTGGATAATGCCAGCGTAGGGAAGTCAGATGCCTTCCCGGTCATCGCTTCTTCACGCAAGGCAGGAGCGAAACCATGCAGCCTGACCTGCTCGATTTACACGTTTTACACCACTTCCGAACCCGTTCTCCGCTTACCCACTGTATGACCAACGATGTCGTGCAGACCTTTACGGCCAACGTTTTGCTGGCGCTTGGCGCATCCCCCGCGATGGTGATTGAGGCCGAAGAGGCAGAACAGTTTGCCGGGATAGCCGATGCGCTGCTGATTAACGTTGGCACGCTGACGTCGCCGCGCGCCCAGTCGATGCGCCGGGCGATTGAGAGTGCGGTGGCGGCAGGCAAACCCTGGACGCTGGACCCGGTTGCCGTGGGCGCCCTGGCGTTCCGCACCCGTTTTTGCCATCAAATTCTCGCCCTGAAGCCGGCGGCCATTCGCGGCAATGCCTCCGAAATTCTGGCCCTTGCCGGCATGAGCGCGGGCGGGCGCGGTGTCGATACCACCGACACCGCCGCCAGCGCGGTGCCTGCTGCCGAGGCGCTGGCCCGCCAGATTAATGCCATCGTGGTCGTCACCGGTGAGGTGGATTACATCACGGACGGACAGCGAACCCGCACGGTCACGGGCGGTGACCCGCTGATGACGCGCGTGGTGGGCACCGGGTGCGCGCTCTCTGCCGTTGTGGCGGCGAGCTGCTCGCTGCCGGGCGATCGGCTGGATAACGTCGCTGCCGCCTGCGGATGGATGAAGCGCGCCGGAACGGTCGCCGTTGCACAGTCTCGTGGCCCGGGCAGTTTTGCCAGCGCGTTTCTGGATGCGCTCTACACGCTGGAGGAGCAGGCATGAAGCGGATTAACGCTCTGACCATTGCCGGCACCGATCCTAGCGGCGGTGCCGGTATCCAGGCCGACCTGAAAACGTTCTCGGCTCTTGGCGCGTACGGCTGCTCGGTCATTACCGCGCTGGTGGCGCAAAACACGCGTGGCGTGCAGTCGGTCTACCGTATCGAGCCTGATTTTGTCGCCGCGCAGCTGGATTCGGTGTTCAGCGACGTGCGCATCGACACCACCAAAATCGGCATGCTGGCCGAGACGGACATTGTTGAAGCGGTGGCGGAACGGCTTAAACGCTATCAGGTGCAAAACGTGGTGCTGGATACCGTCATGCTGGCAAAAAGCGGTGACCCGCTGCTCTCTGCTTCCGCCGTTGAGACGCTGCGCAAAAAGCTGCTGCCGCAGGTGGCGCTCATTACGCCAAATCTGCCCGAAGCCGCCGCGCTGTTGGGTGCGCCGCACGCGCAAACTGAACGCGAGATGAAAGAGCAGGGGAATGCCCTGCTGGCGATGGGCTGCGGGGCGGTGCTGATGAAGGGCGGGCATCTGGATGACGCGGAAAGCCCGGACTGGCTCTTCACCCGCGATGCCGAGCTACGTTTTACCGCGCCGCGGGTGCAGACCAAAAATACCCACGGCACCGGGTGCACGCTCTCTGCCGCGCTGTCGGCGCTGCGTCCACGGCATGAAAACTGGGCCGATACGGTGCGCGAAGCGAAAACCTGGCTTTCGGCGGCGCTGGCAAAAGCGGATAGTCTGGAGGTCGGTCACGGTATTGGGCCGGTTCACCATTTTCATGCGTGGTGGTAGGCCTTATACTGGCAGGACACACCACGCCTGAGAAAAACAGAGATGGAACAAGCGCATACCCGGTTAATCGCTCAACTGAATGAACGGATCGCCGCGCCCGATAACACGCCGCTGTACCTGAAGTTTGCCGAAACGGTAAAAAACGCGGTGCGCAGCGGGGTGCTGGAGCACGGGAATATTTTGCCCGGCGAGCGGGATCTGAGTCAGTTAACCGGCGTGTCGCGTATCACCGTGCGTAAAGCGATGCAGGCGCTTGAGGAAGAGGGTGTGGTGACGCGTGCCCGCGGCTATGGCACGCAAATTAACAACATCTTTGAATATTCCCTGAAAGAGGCGCGCGGTTTTTCCCAGCAGGTGGTGCTGCGTGGTCAAAAGCCGAACACGCTGTGGGTTAACAAGCGGGTGGTGAAGTGTCCGGAAGAGGTGGCGAATCACCTTTCAATTCCCCCGGAGAGCGAGGTGTTCCTGCTAAAACGTATTCGCTACGTGGACGAGGACGCCGTCTCGATTGAGGAGTCCTGGGTGCCGGTCGGGTTAATTCCCGATCCGGATGCGATAGGCATTTCGCTCTACGATTACTTCCGCAGCCAGAATATCTTCCCGCAGCGTACCCGCTCGCGCGTCAGCGCCCGCATGCCGGACAGCGAGTTTCAGGCGCACATCAAGATGGATGAAAAAATACCGGTGCTGGTGATCAAGCAGGTCGCGCTCGATCAGCAACACCGGCCGATTGAGTACAGCATCAGCTACTGTCGCAGCGATCTATACGTCTTTGTGTGCGAGGAGTAATGCCTCGCGAGTGGGGGCGCAATCACCGCCACGGTGGCTGACTACCCAGGCGGCGACCGCATTGCCGAGTTGCACCGCGTCCGCCAGTGACCATCCTGCCGCCAGCCCGGCAATCGTGCCGCCCGCATGGCTGTCGCCTGCGCCAATGGTGTCCACGACCGTAGCCGGGAATGCCGGAATAACGCCCGACGCGTCGCCGTCATACCAGGTTGCACCGTCTTTATCATGCCGCACAATCAGCGCGGCGCCGTAGCGCTGCAGCCACTGTGCTCCTAACGTTTCGACCTCTACGCCAAGCCGTTCAGCGGCAAGTTGCGCCTCCTGACGATTAAGCGAGACAATTGGCCTGCAGGCCATAATCCGCGCCATCAGCACGTCGGGGATGTCCGCGATGCGAGGGCCGAAATCGATAAACGCCGTCACGTCCCGCAACCCTTCCAGCCAGCCCGTCAGCAGCTCGCCGCACGGCGAGGCCAGCTGGTAGCCGGACAAATAGACCAGGCTGTTTTGCGGAACATGAAGCGCATCAAGCCAGCGCTGCTGCCACTGGTTTTCCACCCCGCTAAAGGACATAAAGGTGCGCTCGCCGTCAGGCTCCACCAGCGCCAGACACCAGCCGTTATCGCCGGTCTCGGCTTCCACCGCGCTGTGCAGATCCTGCTTTGCCATCGCGTTACGGATAATATCCGCCCACACGCCGTGGCCGACGGGCAGGGCGTTTTGCGCAGCGATCCCGAGCCGTTTCAGGGCGATGGCAATGTTCAGCGCGCAGCCGCCAATATTCACGCCCTGCTGTTTTAACTCGATGTCACACCCGCGCCAGGGCAGGGCGTAGGCGTCAGCGATGACGTCGATCACCGCCGCGCCCAGCACCGTGACCGGGCGCGTGGCGTGCAGGGTTTCGAGACGTTGGGCAAATGAGTTCATGCGCCCTCCCTTTGCTCCCGGTAGTGCAGGAGTTTTTCGCAGTAATGGCCGAAATCGAGCTTGTTAACGGTGTCGAGCTCGGCTTTGAGCGCCGGGTCAATGGCCTGCACGCCGTGGAGCGCCCCGCAGATGGCCGTCGCCATTGCGCCAATGGTGTCGGTGTCCCCGCCCAGGTTGGCGCATAACACCGCGCAGCGGTTCGGGTCGGTTCCCGCCAGTTCAACCATTGCGATGGCCGCCGGAACGGACTCAATGGTGCTGGTTCCCGCGCCAATAAGCTGATAAATCTGCTCGCTGGCCGAGTCTATACCGTTGGCTTCACGCACGGTCTTAAGCGCCAGCTCAATACGTGCCGCCAGCGACGCGCTGAAGGTGGTGGTTTTCGCTTCCTGCGCGTAGCGGGCGATGCCCGGCAGGGCATCGACGATGCTCTGCCAGCTTTCCCCGTCGATAGCGCGTGAAATCGCCCAGGCAATTACCACCGCGCCGGCAATCGCGAGGTCCGCTTTATGGGTCGGGCTGGAGGCCAGCGCCACCTGCGCCACAAAGTGTTCCAGCCGCGTCGCCGGAAGCAGGCAGCCCAGCGGGGAGGCACGCATCGCCGCCCCGTTGGTCACACCGTTGTTTTCCAGCTCGCTGACCGGTTTCCCGTCACGAATCGCGTTAAGCGCGATTTTTGACGTCGGGCCGAGCACGTTCTTGTTAAAGGCGTCGAAATCGAGCGCCCAGCGCAGAATATGTTTGCCGATAACATCCGCGTTAATTTCCCCCTCGCACTCAATAATCGCATCCGCCAGGCACAGCGCCATTGAGGTATCGTCGGTGAACTCTGCCCGCCTGAAATAACAGGCCGCATTATTCTCAGCCGGCCCGGGTAAGAAGCGGTCGATCCAGCCGAAGTGCGCTTTAACGCGCTTTCTCGGCCACAGTTCCGACGGCATACCCATCGCATCCCCTAACGCCTGCCCGTAAAGGGCACCGAGAATACGTTCTTGTTTCATTTAACTTCCCCTTGTGTCAGCGCAGCATCGCCATCAACCACTTCAATTGCAGTGATCTCTTTGTCCGATTCGCGGAAAAACAGCATAAACAGCACGGCAATCACGGCAATCATGATCCCGCCGAATGCCCACATTCCGGCCCAGTTGAAGGTCAACCCATTCACCGGCTCTTTGTATGCGAACATTTTTTCCATCATTACGCCGCCGAGGCGGTAGCCCAGCAGGCTACCAAACCCCTGACAGCACAGCGTAATCAAGCCTTGCGCGGCGGTGCGCATGTGCACCGGCGCTTTTTTATCCACGTAGATATACGCGGTTACGTAGTAGAAGTCGTAGCTCACGCCATGCAGCAAAATACCGAGGAACAGCAGAGCGTAGGTGAAGTACTGCTCCGCACCACCGTAAACAAAGAAACCGTAGCGGATAGCGGCGGTGATCAAGCCCAGCAGTAAGACCTTCTTAATACCAAAGCGTTTGGTGAAGAACGGCAGCGCCAGCATAAAGAAGATTTCAGAGAACTGGCCGAGCGTCATCCAGCCGGTGGCATTTTTCATCCCCACTTCGGTGAGATAACCGTTGGCGAAGATGTAGTAGAAGGCCAGCGGCATGGCGAACAGAAACGAGCAGAAGAAGAACACCAGAAAGTTTTTGTCACGCAGCAGGATCAGCGCATCCAGCCCCAGCATCACTTTAACATCCAGCTTGCCGGTACTTTTTGGCGGCGTGTTCGGCAGGAACAGGGCAAATACGCCGAGCAGGGCAGAGCTGGCGGCCGTCATCAGCAGCGGAATATTGGTATCGGAAATATCGCTATAGCCCAGCATCTGCGGCAGGAAGCCGCACGCCAGCCCGGAGGCGATCCAGCCGATAGTGCCCATCACGCGGATGCGCGGGAAATCGGCCTCGACGTCGTCCACGTTCGCGAAGGCAATACTGTTGGTCAGCGCGATAGTGGGCATATAGGTCAGGGAGTAAACCAGCAGCAGCGGGAAGAAGGTGCTGAACTGGGTTTGCTGCGCGGCGAAGTACATCAGAATCGCGCCGGCAAACATCAGTACCGCCAGCACTTTTTGCGCGGCAAAGAAGCGGTCCGTCAGCGAGCCGACAAGAATAGGTGAGAGGATTGCGGCAATCGCGGTACAGGCATAAGACCAGCCGATTTCCCCGGCGGTAAACCCGCTTTTGCTCAGCCACAGCCACAGCGGCACGAACCAGGCTCCCCAGATAAACCATTCAACAAACATCATGAATGACAGTTGGACTTTCGTTTTCATTTTTTAATCCTGCATGTCAGAGAGGGTACGCCTTTAACATACCACTGAATAATACCTTTTAAATACCTTTGTGGCGATTGTTTGATCAATGTAACAGTTTTGTTGTACACGAATCGAGCCAGCAGATTGTGCTGAAAAAAAATACAAATGGTGGAAAATCTGTTAAGTCGGTACCAAGCTTAGTCTGCCCCTAAAGAATGGGACTGGATAAACACACACCGACACGACGTCGGACTTACGGGAGTATCACATGACTGATATTGCGCAGTTGCTTGGCAAAGACGCCGACAGCCTTTTACAGCATCGTTGTATGACCATTCCAGCTGACCAGCTGTATCTGCCTGGTCACGACTACGTTGACCGCGTGATGATTGATAACAACCGTCCGCCTGCGGTCCTGCGAAACATGCAGACGCTCTACAACACCGGGCGGCTCGGCGGCACCGGGTATCTCTCTATTCTGCCGGTAGACCAGGGCGTTGAGCACTCGGCGGGCGCGTCTTTCGCGGCGAATCCACTCTATTTTGATCCGAAGAACATTGTTGAACTGGCGATTGAAGCGGGCTGTAACTGCGTGGCGTCCACCTACGGCGTGCTGGCGTCCGTCTCGCGTCGCTATGCCCACCGCATTCCGTTCCTCGTGAAGCTGAACCACAACGAAACCCTCAGCTACCCAACCGAATATGACCAGACCCTCTACGCCAGCGTCGAACAGGCGTTCAATATGGGCGCGGTGGCGGTCGGGGCGACGATTTACTTCGGCTCTGAACAGTCTCGCCGTCAGATTGAAGAGATCTCTGCGGCGTTTGAGCGCGCGCACGAGCTGGGCATGGTGACCGTGCTGTGGGCGTACCTGCGTAACAATGCGTTCAAAAAAGACGGCGTGGATTACCACGTGTCGGCAGACCTCACCGGGCAGGCGAACCATCTGGCGGCCACCATCGGCGCGGATATTGTGAAGCAGAAAATGGCCGAGAATAACGGCGGCTATAAAGCGGTGAACTTTGGTTATACCGATGACCGCGTTTACAGCAAGCTGACCAGCGATAACCCGATCGACCTCGTACGCTACCAGCTGGCGAACTGTTATATGGGCCGTGCCGGGCTGATTAACTCCGGCGGGGCAGCGGGCGGTGACACTGACCTGTCAGACGCGGTGCGTACGGCGGTTATCAACAAACGCGCGGGCGGCATGGGGCTGATCCTTGGCCGTAAGGCGTTTAAGAAAACGATGGCCGACGGCGTGAAGCTGATCAATGCGGTTCAGGACGTCTATCTGGACAGTAAAGTGACGATTGCCTAACCTGAGGGCGAAACGTAGGCCGGGTAAGGCGTAGCCGCCACCCGGCAATACATTCAGCGCAAAAGCATACAGTCAGGCGGCAGCCGACACTGCAGCGCGCCGGGCAAGACCTCAATATGGAACTGCGTCCCGCTCAACGGTTCCCCGTCGAGGTTAAACGTCATCCCGTGCGGGGCATTCACTTCAAACCATGCCGATTTTCCGGCGATGATATTCGGGCTCTCTTCCGGCTGCGTCAGCGTGGTAAACAGCGCGGGCAGCAGGCCGTCGCCCGTGAAAATACGCAGCTGTAGCTGACCGTCATTGATCAGCGCCTCCGGGCATAGCTGCTGCCCACCGCCTGCCTGACGGCCATTGCCAATGCCAATCACCAGCGCGTCACCCTGCCACTGAAAATCCTCGCCGCGAATTTCGCAGCGGTCAGGCTTAAGAGTATCCATGCGCATCAGACCGTGGATCAGATATGACACGCCGCCCAGCGCCGCCTTCAGTTTTTCGGGCGTTTCGCTGGTGATGCGCGTGCCGAACCCGCCGGTTGCCATATTGATAAAGCAGGTTTTGTCATTCACCTGAGCAATATCCACGGCGGTGGCTTTGCCGAGGATCGCCAGCTGGAGCGCTTTTTCTAACTCCTCCGGGATCCCGGCGCTGGTGGCAAAATCATTGGCGGTGCCGAGCGGTAAAATGCCCATTACCGGGCGGTCTGCCGTGGGCAGGTCGATAAGCGCAGAGGCGATCTCATTGATGGTGCCATCCCCGCCGCCGGAAATGATGGTCTTGACGCCTAACGTTATGCCTTCCTCGATATAGCGGGCGGCATCACCTTTTTCCCAGGTTACCCGTACGTGGATGCGAGCGCCGTCGTCACGCAAACCCTGAATTGCCTGGCGCAACAGATCGTTGCCTGCACTTTTGCCATTGAGAATCAATAAACTGTCTGGATAGGTTGCCATCCGCGCTGCTCCCTTTTTTAGCGTTAGTAAGAGTGTATAGCAGAGAGGAAAAAAGCGGGTAAGAACAGGATGAAAGGGAAAAAATAGGCACGAAAGCGCGTTATAATTCAGCGATGAGATTCATGTAATCACAAAAAAGCGATGATAAATAAAATTCTGGTAAGCGCATGCCTGATGGGTTTCAAAGTCCGCTATAACGGTAGTGAAAAATCCCGAATGAACGAGCAGCTCGCTCGCTGGGAACAGGAACAACGTCTGGTAATTCACTGCCCTGAACTTGCTGCCGGGCTGCCTGTACCGCGTCCTCCGGCAGAGATTATCTCTGCTGATGGTAAAGACGTCATGCACGGGCAAGCAAGAATAATTGAAAATACAGGGCAGGATGTGACTGAGCAATACCGGCTTGCAGCGTGGCTCGCGCTGCGTACCGCTCAGGAATCAGGCTGTAGCGCCGCGTTGTTAACTGATGGCAGCCCAACATGTGGCAGCGTGGTGATTTATGACGGTTCTTTTAGCGGTATACGCAAGACGGGTATGGGGGTTGCGGCATCACTACTCTCAGAGCATGGGATAGCGGTGTTTTCAGAGAAGCAAATCGACGAGCTTATTGCCTGGGTTGAGGAAAGAGAAGGCAAAAAATAAGCCCGCGTAAGGGAGATTACGCAGGCTAAGGAGGTGGTTCCTGGTACAGCTAGCATTTATGGGTTATGTTTTTCAGCGGGGGGATAATACCCTTATTGAACGAAGCGGTATGTGATCCGATTCTAAGAATTATCCCAGCTTGAAAAAATTTCCCTGATTGACTATTTGCTGTGTGGATTTCGCGTGCTTTCACCCTTGAAATTACGCATCAGCAGCGCGAACTTCAGCTCCACCTCTTCCGGAACCGGCAGCCAGACGGTATGGCCGTCACCTGGCGCCACCTCAATCATTTCGCCTTTGCCGTTTTCCAGATGCTCCAGCGTAAAGTTCATGTTGCCCTGCGGGGTCATCAGCTCCAGGCTGTCGCCTTTGGTGAATTTGTTTTTCACCGCCACAGCCGCCAGCGCACCTTTGCGCTCGCCGGTGAAGTCACCGACAAACTGCTGGCGCTCAGATACGGAGTAGCCGTGCTCATAGTTCTGGTAGTCGTCATGGGTATGACGGCGCAGGAAGCCTTCGGTATAGCCGCGGTGCGCCAGGCCTTCCAGGGTTTCCAGCAGGCTGGTATCGAACGGTTTACCCGCTGCCGCATCGTCGATGGCTTTGCGGTACACCTGCGCGGTACGCGCGCAGTAGTAATAGGATTTGGTACGGCCTTCGATTTTCAGGGAGTGCACGCCCATCTGGGTCAGACGCTCGACGTGGGCGATGGCGCGCAGATCTTTTGAGTTCATGATGTAAGTGCCGTGCTCGTCTTCAAAGGCGGTCATGTACTCGCCCGGACGTTTGGCTTCTTCAATCATAAACACGCTGTCGGTTGGCGCGCCAATGCCCAGCGTAGGCTCAACGTTGGTCACCGGGATCGGCTCGTGCTTGTGCACAATGTTGCCGATGTCATCTTCTTTGCCTTCCTGGACGTTATATTCCCAGCGGCAGGCGTTGGTACAGGTGCCCTGGTTCGGGTCGCGCTTGTTGATATACCCGGAGAGCAGGCAGCGGCCAGAGTAGGCCATGCACAGCGCGCCGTGAACGAAGATTTCGATTTCCATATCCGGCACCTGGGTGCGGATCTCTTCGATCTCTTCCAGCGAAAGCTCGCGAGACAGAATGACGCGGGTCAGCCCCATCTGCTTCCAGAACTTCACTGTCGCCCAGTTGACGGCGTTAGCCTGTACGGAGAGGTGAATATCCATCTCCGGGAAGTTCTCCCGAACCAGCATGATTAAACCCGGGTCCGACATGATCAGCGCGTCCGGCCCCATATCCACCACCGGCTTCAGGTCACGGATGAACGTCTTCAGCTTGGCGTTGTGCGGCGCGATGTTGACCACCACGTAGAATTTTTTACCCAGAGCATGCGCTTCGTTGATGCCGAGCTGCAGGTTCTCGTGGTTGAATTCATTGTTGCGCACGCGCAGCGAGTAGCGAGGCTGGCCCGCGTAGACAGCATCGGCACCATAGGCGAAAGCGTAACGCATATTTTGCAGCGTTCCCGCCGGGGAAAGGAGTTCCGGTTTAAACATGTTTGTTCTCGTTCTGATGACAGGTCAGATCCGCGTGCACCTGGTGCAGCGGTAAGGGGAGATCCCCCACTTTAAGGGCGGGCATTGTAGCGCTGCGGGGCGGGGAGGTAAAGCGCCGGGTCGCGTCACCGCTCTCCCGGCGCGCGTCGTGCTGTCAGGTGTTGTCTTTTACCGTCTGGACAGAACCGTTGGTTTTGACCGAGGCGATACCCTTATCACGCGATTGTTCCGTCGCATAAAGCTGGCTGCTGCCAATCACCTGATGATTGCCCGCCTTCAGATTGAAATGGAACTTACCGTTAGAAGCCGTTTTCTTTTCATAGCGCTCGTCCAGGGGGCTGTTCGTGCGTACGGAAGCAATGCCGTTTTCAGCAGCACTTTTGCTGGTGTAAAGTTCGCTGGTAAGGATTATCTCTCCGTTTCCAGCTTTCAGCACAAACCTGAACTGACCATCACTGCTTTTACTTAATTCGAACCAACCAGACATAGGAACTCCTTGAGCGAAAGTAAAATTATCAGCACCAGTTATAAGTAAGCGAACCGGTAAAAAGAGTATGGTTGATTCCTGGATGGATTCCAGAAAAGAAAAACCCGCCAGAGGCGGGTTTCAGAGGTGAAACGTCACACTATCCTGCACGCATCCGCTTCCCATCGATACCCCACGCCATACACCGCGCGAATAAATGACTGCTCGGCATCCAGCGCTTCCAGCTTGCGGCGCAGATTTTTGATATGGCTGTCGATGGTGCGGTCGGTCACGACGCGGTAATCGTCATACAGGCGGTTGAGCAACTGCTCACGCGAGAACACTTTCCCCGGCTCGTGGGAGAGGGTTTTCAGCAGGCGAAACTCTGCGGGAGTAAGATCCAGCAGTTTGCTGCGCCAGCTTGCCTGGAAACGGCTTTCATCCACGATCAGCGGGCTCTCCGCGTCCAGTACCTGAAGCTCGCGCTGCGGTTTACAGCGGCGCAGAATGGTTTTCACTCGGGCGACCACCTCACGCGGGCTGTAAGGTTTGCAGATGTAATCGTCTGCGCCAATTTCGAGCCCCAGCAGGCGGTCAATCTCTTCGATTTTGGCGGTGACCATGACAATCGGCACGTCGGAGAAGCGACGAATTTCCCGGCACAGGGTCAGGCCATCGGTACCGGGCAGCATCA
The DNA here is from genome assembly GCF_004402045.1 of Lelliottia nimipressuralis. GTDB lineage: Bacteria > Pseudomonadota > Gammaproteobacteria > Enterobacterales > Enterobacteriaceae > Enterobacter > Enterobacter chinensis. Next base: position 418,913 of record NZ_SOMG01000011.1, read on the forward strand.
GATCCAGCAGGATCAGGTCCGGCGGCGTCTGGCGCACGTAGGGCAGCACCTGGTCGCCGTGGCTTATCAGTGACGGGGCATAGCTGGCCGCGCGTAAATAGTCGATCAATAGCTGTCCAAGCTTAGGTTCGTCTTCGACAATCAAAATACGCGGTGTGTTTTCGTCAATCGGTAACTCGGTCATACTTCTCTCGATAAATCCCGTTCCAGAGGTAACTCTACTGTAATGCTAACCCCGCCAAAAGGCGAATGGGCGGCGCGGAGGGTGCCATTATGCGCCTCGACGATGTTAACGCAAATCGCCAGCCCCAGCCCTGAACCGCCGCTGGCGCGGTTGCGGGAGCCTTCGGTACGGTAAAAACGTTCAAACAGTTTTTCCAGCTGCGCATCCTGTACGCCAGGGGCGGAATCCGCGAAGGTGAGGGCGAAGCGTCCGTTTTCCTGTTTGCCGGAGATGTGCAGCGCGCCGCCGCTGTCGGTATAGCGCAGGCTGTTTTCCAGCAGATTATTGAAAAGCTGCATCAGACGGTCTTTGTCGCCAAACACCACCGCGCTGTCCGGCAGGGAGAGATCAATTTTCAGGTTGCGGCTGGCGAAGCGCTCGCGGAAAGCGCCGCTGGCGACCTCAAGTACGTTAATCACGTCGATGGGCGCCTTCTGGTAAGCCAGCGCGCCTTCATCTGACATAGAGAGCTGGTGGAGATCGTCCACCAGCTTGGTGAGCGTGCCCACTTCCGCCTGCAGGGAAGCCACCGATTCGGGCGTAAACTGGCGCACGCCGTCCTGAATGGCCTCCAGCTCGCCGCGCAGCACCGCCAGCGGCGTGCGCAGCTCGTGGGAGATATCGGCCATAAAGTCGCGGCGCATCTGCTGGTTCTTCTCCAGCGTGCTGGCAAGCTGGTTAAAGTCCTGCGCCAGTTTGCCCAGTTCGTCCTGGCTGCGGGTATCGACGCGGGTGGTGAAATCCCCGGCGGCCAGCTTGTGCGTGCCTTCCACCAGCCGTTTTACCGGCGCGAGCAGACCGCGTGCCAGCGGGAAGGTAGCGAGCGCGGCGAGCAGCGTGGAGAGGGCGACAATCAGCCAGCTTGTTCGGCGCTGCTGGCGGTCAAAGTTGATGTCGGTGTTGCGCGTCAGGCGCTCCACCGGGGAGGCGATAACCCAGCCGACGGTCGCGTTGTTGACTTTGATCGCACGGCGGGTGCCGTCCGGCGGTATCGGCGCGCGCGGGCCAACCAGCGTGCGCATGTCCTGGTCGATCACCCAGAACTGGGTGCGCCAGCCGTGCGGCGGCATACCCGGTCCTGGACGATCGTCACCGGTATCGTGCTCAAGCGAGCGCAGGATCTGGAAAATGAACCGGTCATTGTTGCGCAGAAAACGCCAGTTGCCATGCTGGGCGTACTGTTCACCCAGCGCATCGCTCAGCCCCTGCAGGCGCTGCTCATTGCCGTGCTTGATGTAATCAATAAAACCACGCTCAAAGCTGACCCGCACCGCCCAGTGCATGGTAACCAGCAGAACGATACAGGTGGCAAATATCGCCACAAAGAGCTTGCCGGTAATGCCCGGTCGCCAGAATTTCATGATCTACTCCTTTTGCCGCGCCTAATCACGACGTTCTTGCTGGTATCATCCGGCACTCTGGCGAAGATGAAAGCGGGCAGGGCGATGATGACCGCCATGCTGATATAGGTATATAAAAAGACCTGATGCGCCACCGGCGTGTCGACGCTGAGGTGGTGCTGACCGTACATGCCGAGCAGCAGGCCGGCAATCGTGACGCCCACGCTCATGGAGAGCTGCATAATCATCGACAGCAGGCTGTTGCCGCTGCTCGCCAGCTCGTCCGGCAGGTCTTTCAGCGTCAGGGTATTCATCGATGAGAAGCGCATGGAGTTGACAATCCCCTGGCAGAACAGCACCAGCGGCAGGATGTAGTACCAGCCCATCAGCGCCACGGCCATAAACAGCAGGCTGACCAGCGCCAGCCCCAGCGTGGCGGTCACCAGCACGTGTCGATAGCCAAAGCGGTTGACGACCTGTACTACAATGCGCTTCATACCCATGCTGCCGAGCACCATTGGGATCATCATCAGGCCCGCGTGAAACGGCGAGAAACCCATGCCAATTTGCAGGAATACGGGCGTCATAAACGGCAGCATGCCGCTGCCGACGCGTCCGGCGAAGCTGCCGAACAGACCAAGACGGTAGGTGGGGTTTTTAAACAAATTCAGGCTGAACAGCGCTTTGTCGTTTTCTCTGGCATGCCAGAGGTACCACAAAATGGCGGTGAGGCCGAGGGTGACCAGAATACCCAGCGTCAGGGACGAAATCCCCAGCCCTTTTTGCCCGTCGAGCGCGAGAGTGAGCGTTGCCATGCCCGCCGCCAGCAAGACAAAGCCAAAGAAATCAAAGCGACGCGTCTGCATTTTGTAATTCGGCATCAGCGTCAGGGTGGCGATCGCGCCGATGATACCCACCGGCAGGTTGATTAAGAAAATCCAGTGCCAGGAGGCGTACTCCACCAGCACCCCGCCCAGCGCCGGGCCCAGCAGCGGCCCCACCTGGCCGGGCAGGGTCACAAAGGTCATCGCCGCCATGTACTGTTCGCGCGGGACAATCTTCATCACCGTTAGCCGCCCGACGGGCACCATCATCGCCCCGCCAACGCCCTGCAGCACGCGCGCCATCACCAGCTGGTCGAGGGTATTGGCCTGGGCGCAAAACAGCGAGCCGGTGGTAAACAGCACGATGGCGGTGAAAAATATGTTACGCACGCCGACTTTGTCGGCCAGCCAGCCGCTGGCAGGGAGCATCACGGCCACCGTCAGCACGTAGGAGACAATCACCATATGCATATGCAGCGGGCTCTCCCCCAGGCTTTTCGCCATCGAGGGGAGGGCGGTGTTAACGATGGTCGTATCCAGCGACTGCATAAAAAAGCCGAAGGCGACTATCCATAATTGCCAGCGAACGTTGCTGGGAAGCTCAGTCATTTACCCGGTTACCGTGGTTCTGTTTTTACGCGAAAAACGCAGCCGCAGGCGGTCAAAGAACAGATAGACCACCGGCGTGGTGTACAGCGTCAGCAGCTGGCTCATCACCAGGCCGCCGACAATGGTGATCCCCAGCGGCTGGCGCAGCTCAGAGCCGTCGCCGCCGGAAATCACCAGAGGCAGCGCGCCAAACAGCGCCGCCAGAGTGGTCATCATGATCGGACGAAAACGCAGCAGGCAGGCCTGGAAGATTGCCTCTTCCGGCGACAGGTTGCCGTTGCGCTGGGCGTCCAGTGCGAAGTCGACCATCATGATGGCATTTTTCTTCACAATGCCGATTAATAGCATGATTCCGATGAGCGCGATAAGGCTGAACGGCGCGCCGAACAGCTCCAGCGCCAGCAGTGCCCCCACGCCCGCCGACGGCAGCGTCGAGAGGATGGTCAGCGGGTGCACGTAGCTCTCATACAGAATGCCAAGCACAATATAGACCGTGGCAATGGCGGCCAGAATCAAAATCACCTGCGAGTTCATCGTCTCCTGGAACACCTGCGCGGTGCCGGCAAAGCTGCCGCGCACGGTGGACGGCACGCCAAGCTGCGTCATCGCGCGGTTGATTGCGTCGCTGGCCTCCGAAAGTGACGAACCGGCGGGCAGGTTGAAGGAGATGGTCGACGCCGCCGACAGCCCCTGATGGTTCACCGACAGCGGCGCGTTGGCCGGCTGCCAGCTGGCAAAGTAAGAGAGCGGTATCGCCTTACCGTCGCTGTTGATCACAAACATTTTGTCCAGGGCGCTGATGTCCTGGGTATAGCGCGGATCAACCTCCATCACCACCTTATACTGGTTCATCGGCTGATAAATGGTGGAAATCTCGCGCTGGCCGAAGGCGTTGTTCAGCAGGCTGTTGGCGGCTTCAACGTTAATGCCCAGCCGCGACATGGTTTCGCGGTCGTACGTCAGAGCCATTTCGGCGCCGTTGTCCTGCTGATCGGAGTTCACGTCCGCCAGCTCCGGCAGGGCGGCCAGCGCCTTGCGGATCTTCGGCTCCCACTCGCGCAGGGCGGCTAAATCATCAGAAAGCAGGGTGTACTGGTAGCTGGCGTTCGCCTGTCGCCCGCCGACGCGGATATCCTGAACGGCCATCAAAAACAGATTGGCGCCCGGCTCTTTGGCGAGCTTCACCCGCAGGCGGTCAATCACCTGCTGCGCCGTTTCGTTGCGCTCGCCGCGCGGTTTCAGGGTAATAAACATCATGCCGCTGTTAACGCGTGACCCGCCGGTAAAGCCGGTCACGTTATCCACGGCTTTGTCTTCACGAATGATCTTCATAAAGTCCTGCAGCTTGCCGCGCATCGCCTGGAAGGAAATGCTCTGGTCCGCCTGAATGCCGCCCATCAGCACGCCGGTATCCTGCTCCGGGAAGAAGGTTTTCGGGATGGTGATATACATCCAGACGTTGAGCACGATGGTGCCGATCAGCACCAGGCCGACAAGCCGGGTATGGTTCAGCACCCACTTCAGCGATTTTCCGTAACCCTCCTGCATTGCCATCAGGAAACGACCAAAGCCTTTACGGCGCGGCTGCGAGTGCGGCTTGCTGCGCTTGAGCATCCAGCCGCACATCATCGGCGTGAGCGTTAAGGAAATAACCAGCGAAATGCCGATGGCGACGGACAGCGTGACGGCAAATTCCCGCAGCAGCCTGCCCGGCAGTCCGCCCATCAGCAGCAGCGGCAGGAACACCGCCACCAGCGACAGGCTCATGGAGAGCACCGTAAAGCCCACCTCGCGCGAGCCCTGAAGCGCGGCCTGCAGCGGCTTCACGCCCGCTTCCAGGTGGCGGGAAATGTTTTCCAGCACCACGATGGCATCATCCACCACGAAGCCCGTCGCAATCGTCAGGGCCATCAGCGACAGGTTGTTGAGGCTAAACCCGCACAGATACATGGCGGCAAAGGTACCGATTAGCGATACCGGCACGGCCACCGCCGGGATCAGCGTCGCCCGGCCGGAGCGCAGAAACAGGAAGACCACCAGGATCACCAGCGCGACGGAGATAATCAGCGTTTGCTCCACCTCTTCAAGCGAGGCCCGGATGGTCGGGGAGCGATCCTGGGCAATTTGCAGATCGATCGCAGCCGGAATGGTCTGCTGCAGCTCCGGGAGGCGGGCGCGAATGCTGTTCACCGTCTCGATAATATTGGCTTCCGGCAGCTTGCGGATCATCAGCAAAATCGCCGGCTTGGCGTTGGTCATCCCGGCGTTACGCACGTCCTGCACCGAGTCGGTGACGCTGGCAACGTCGCTTAAGCGCACCGCCGCGCCGTTGTTGTAGTGAATGATGAGCGGCTGATATTCCGCTGCGGTTTTTAGCTCGTCGTTGGTGTGGATCTGCCAGCGATGGCTGTTGTCCTCAATTGCCCCCTGCGGTTTGCGCACGTTGGCATTGCTAATGGCGGAGCGCACATCATCCAGCGACACGCCCTGGTTGAACAGCGCCTGCGGGTTTAACCCCACGCGCACGGCGGGCAGGGAGCTCCCGCCAACGCTCACGTCACCGACGCCGTTAATTTGTGAGAGGGTCTGCGCCAGCTGGGTAGATGCAAAGTCGTACAGTTGACCCTGCGAGTAAGTGTCCGAGGTCAGCGTCAGGATCATGATCGGCGCATCGGACGGGTTGGCCTTGCGATAGGTCGGACGGCTCGGCATCCCACTCGGCAGCAGGCTTTGCGCGGCGTTGATGGCGGCCTGCACGTCCCGCGCCGCACCGTTAATATCCCGGTCGAAGCTGAACTCCAGAATGATGCGCGTGCTGCCGAGCGAGCTGCTGGAGGTCATCTCGTTGACCCCTGCAATCCGCCCGAGCGAACGCTCCAGCGGCGTGGCAACGGACGAGGCCATGGTTTCCGGTGACGCACCCGGCAGCGAGGCGCTGACCATGATCACCGGGAAATCCACCTGCGGCAGGGGCGCTACCGGCAGCAGCCGGAAGCCCAACACGCCGCAGAGGGTAATGGCGAGCGAGATTAAAATCGTCGCCACCGGACGATAAATGAAGAGGGCGAAAAACTTCACTTATGCCTCCTCTTCACGTTTTGGAAAACGGCTTTTGGCCCACAGCGCCAGGCGGTCAAACAGCAGATAAATCACCGGCGTGGTGAACAGCGTCAGCACCTGGCTCACCAGCAGACCGCCGACCATGCCGATCCCCAGCGGACGACGCAGCTCCGCGCCGACGCCCATGCTGAGCATCAGCGGCAGCGCGCCCAGCAGGGCCGCCAGAGTGGTCATCAGGATCGGACGAAAACGCAGCAGGCAGGCCTGGAAGATGGCATCGCGCGGCGACATGCCCTGCTCGCGCTCGGCGGCCAGGGCGAAGTCGATCATCATGATGGCGTTTTTCTTCACGATCCCGATAAGCAGGATGATGCCGATAATGGCAATCACGTCCAGCTCGCTGCCCGCCAGCATTAACGCCAGCAGCGCCCCCACGCCCGCCGTCGGCAGGGTGGAAAGGATAGTGATCGGGTGGATAAAGCTTTCGTACAGTACGCCGAGCACGATGTACATCGCGACCACGGCAGCGACAATCAGCCAGATGGTGTTGCCCAGCGCGGCCTGAAACGCCAGCGCGCTGCCCTGGAACTGGGTCTGAATATCGGACGGGAAGCTTACCGCTTTTTCAGCCGCCTGAATGGCCTCCACCGCTTCGCCGAGAGAATAATTGTCCGGCACGTTGAAGGAGATGGTGGTGGACGGGAACTGATCCAGATGGTTAATCGACAGCGGGGTATAACGCTCTTCCACCGTCGCGATGGCGCTCAGCGGCACAATACCGCCGTCTTTGCTGGTCAGGCGCACCGAGTCCAACCCCGCCAGGCCGGGCGTGTTCTCGGTGTTGTGCTCCAGCACCACGCGATACTGGTTCGCCTGGGTGTAGATGGTGGAGATTAAACGCTGCCCGAACGCGTTATACAGAGCGTTATCCACGTCCGCCATGGTAATGCCAAGACGGCTGGCGGCGTCGCGGTTGACGTTCACATACGCCGCCAGCCCTTTGTCCTGCCAGTCGCTGCTGACGTCGGAGAGCTGCGGCAGGGTTTTGAGCTTATCCACCAGCTGCGGTACCCAGGTGCTGAGTGCATCCAGCGATGTGGCCTGCAGCGTGAACTGATATTGCGTGCGGCTGACCTGGGTATCAATGGTCAAATCCTGAATCGGCTGCAGGTAAAGCTCAACGCCCGGCACGCGCGCGACGGCGCTTTGCAGACGTTCAATCACGGCGTTGACGCGATCGTCGCGCTCATCCAGCGGCTTGAGGTTAATCTGCAGACGCGCATTGTTCAGCGACGGGTTGGTGCCATCCACACCCACGTAGGAGGTCAGGCTTTCCACCGCCGGATCTTTCATTATTATCTCAGATACCTGCTGCTGGCGCTGCGCCATATTGGCGAAGGAGACCGACTGCGGGGCCTGAAGCGTGCCCTGAATAATGCCGTTGTCCTGGATCGGGAAGAAGCCTTTCGGGATAAAAATCCACAGCATGACGCTGAGTGCCAGCGTGCCGAGCGCCACGCCGAGCGTCGCCCACGGGTGGTTGAGGACTTTCGCCAGCACCCGGCCATACGCCGCAATAATGCGTTCGAACATTCTCTCGGAGGCACGGGAGAAACGGTTTTGCTTGCGCAGGGATTCATGGCTCAGCATGCGGGCGCACATCATCGGCGTCAGGGTCAGCGACACCACGGCGGAGATCAAAATGGCGACGGCCAGCGTCACGGCAAACTCGCGGAACAGACGCCCGACGATATCACCCATAAACAGCAGCGGGATCAGTACCGCAATCAGCGAGAAGGTCAGCGAGATAATGGTAAAGCCGATCTCGCCAGCGCCTTTCAGGGCAGCCGCCAGCGGTTTTTCGCCTTTCTCGATATAGCGCGAGATGTTCTCGATAACGACGATGGCATCATCCACCACGAACCCGGTGGCGATGGTGAGCGCCATCAGCGTCAGGTTGTTGATCGAGAAATCGAGGAACACCATCACGGCAAACGTCCCCACCAGCGAGAGCGGTACGGCGACGGCGGGAATAATGGTTGCCGGAACGTTGCGCAGGAACAGGTAAATGATCATGACCACCAGCGCAATCGCCAGCATCAGCTCAAACTGGGTGTCGGTGACCGACGCGCGAATGTTAGTGGTGCGGTCGGAAAGCACCTTCACGCTGACCGATTTCGGCAGGCTTTCAATCAGCTGCGGCAGCATGGCGCGAATGCTGTCGGCGGTTTCGATGATGTTGGCGCCCGGCTGGCGCTGCACGTTCATCACGATCGCCTGCTGTTTGTTGGCCCAGGCCCCCAGCCAGCTGTTTTCCGCGCCTTGCTCCACGGTCGCCACATCGCCCAGACGCACCGGGGCACCGTTCTGGTACGCAATAATCAGCTGACGGTATTCATCGGCGGACTGCATCTGGTCGTTGGCGGAGAGTGTGACCGCGCGGGTTGGGCCGTCCAGCGAACCTTTCGCCGAGTTGACGTTGGCATTGCTGATGGCGCTGCGGATGGTTTCGCTGGTCAGACCCAGCGCGGCAATCGCCTGCGCGTTAAGCTTGACCCGAACGGCCGGGCGTTGTCCGCCCGCCAGCGTGACGAGCCCGACGCCGGAGACCTGAGAAATCTTCTGCGCCACGCGCGTTTCGACCATGTCTTCGACCTGGGTCATCGGCATGGCGGAGGAGGTGACGGCAAGCGTCATGATCGGCGGATCCGCCGGGTTCACTTTGCTGTAGACCGGCGGGTTAGGCAGGTCCGACGGCAGCAGGTTGGTGGCGGCGTTAATCGCGGCCTGAACTTCCTGCTCGGCGACATCCAGCGACAGCGTAAGCTGGAACTGTAACGTCACGACAGAGGCCCCGCCGGAACTCTGGGAGGACATCTGTTTTAGCCCCGACATCTGGCCGAACTGGCGCTCCAGCGGGGCGGTGATGGCGGACGTCACCACATCCGGGCTGGCGCCGGGGTAGAGCGTCACCACCTGAATGGTTGGATAATCTACCTCAGGCAGCGCCGATACGGGCAGGAAGCGATAGCCGATAATCCCGGCGAGCAGGATCGCCACCATCAGCAGCGTGGTGGCGACAGGGCGGAGAATAAACAGGCGTGACGGCCCACCTGTAGAGCCTGGCGGCAGCACCTGCATCAGGAGGTCGCTCCCTGTTTCGCCGGTTCCACCACTTCTACTTTGGCCCCTTCGGTCAGACGGTCAATGCCGTCGGTGACCACGCGGTCGCCTGCGGAAAGGCCTGCGGCGATCACCACCGTCTGGCTGTCCTGAATCCCGGTTTTCACCAGATGCTTGCTGACTTTATTGTCGCTGTTCAGCACCCAGACGAAGTTGCCTTCGTTACCCATCTGCAGCGCGGCGGTGGGGATCACCACCGCGTTTTCTTCGGTAGCGACCAGCATTCGCGCGTTGACGAACTGGTTCGGGAACAGGGCATCGTCCTGGTTATTAAAGCGCGCTTTCAGCTTGATGGTGCCGGTGGTGGTGTCGATCTGGTTATCCAGACTGAGCAAGGAACCTTCGCTCAGTTTCTGCTTGTTGGTGCGGTCCCAGGCTTCCACCACCAGACCTTTACCGGCTTTTTGCGCCTGTACCACCGTTGCAATGTCGCTTTCCGGCAGGGTAAAGACTAAATCAATCGGGTGGGTCTGGGTGATCACCACGATGCCCGTGGTATCACCGCTCGAGATCTGGTTGCCGGTATCGACCTGCTTCAGACCGACGCGCCCGTCAATCGGCGCGGTGATGCGGCTCCAGTCCAGCTGCAGCTGGGCGCTGGCCACGGCGGCTTCGTCAGCTTTGATGGTGCCCTGCGTTTCGCTGACCAGCGACTGTTGGGTGTCCAGCTCCTGACGAGAAACGAGGTTGGTTTTCACCAGCTGCTGGTAGCGCGCTAAATCGCGCCGGGCATTGGCGAGCGTGGCTTTGTCTTTCGCAAGCTGTCCCTGCGCCTGGGCGAGGGCGACCTTAAACTGGCTGGGGTCGATTTCTGCCAGCAGATCGCCCGCTTTCACCTGCTGACCTTCCTGGAAGTGAATAGCCATCAGCTGGCCGTCAACGCGGCTGCGCACCGTCACGGTGTTGGCGGCGGTAATGGTTCCGAGACCGGTGAGGTAGCGAGGAACGGCTTTATTGACCGCCGTCGCCGCCTGGACCGGCGCCAGCGCGCCGCCACGCATACCGTGACGCCCACCGCCTGCCGGGCGCTGTGGCTGGGTGGTGGCACCGGCGGGTGCTGCGGAATTCGCGGATTGACTGTGCCAGTACCAGGCGGCGGCAAGGACCACCACAATGATGCCAGCGGCGATTGCCCAGCGGGATTTATGATTGCCTTTCATCGTTATACGTTCTCATCCTGAATACTTCGGGGAATGATACTAGTTTAGTCAGGCAACACAGCGGAAAAATGGAGGAAATATGGAAGACTGTCAGGAATGGTCTGAGTGTGGTGCTCTTTTTAGCCGGGTGACGCTTCGCTTACCCGGCCTACACTCGAGGGTTTTGTAGCCCGGGTAAGGCGAAGCCGCCGCCCGGTGCAACGACATTAACTAAACATCACCTGCGCCCAGCGTGCCAGCCCTGCGGTAACGGAGCCAAAGTCATCCCTACCGGCAATCGGAATACCTGGCAGCTGTTCCGCCAGCGCTTTTTTAATCAGCGGCGAACGAGCGCTCCCCCCGGTCAGATAAATCACGTCGGGCTTCTCTTTGCCGTTTTCCAGCGCCAGCTGCACCTGTTCCAGAATGCGCTGCAGCGGCTGAGCAAGTGCGGTTTCCAGCCCGTCCTGCGAAATCGCCGTAGCCAGATCGTCACTGATAAACGGCAGCGAGACCGCATGCTCTGTGCGGTCGGAAAGCGCTATTTTACTCTCTTCCGCAGTACGTACCACGCGGTAGCTCAGGCGCTGACGCCATACTTTATACAGCAGGGCGACCTTCTCGGCGTCCTGCGCGTCGCGCACCAGATCGTTCAGGAAGCGGCCGTTTGCGGTGCTGTAAAAATCACTTTGTGCAGGCACGTCGTTGATGGCAATCGCGTTCCACCATGGCAGGATCGGCAGAGCGATCCCTTTTTCCGTTTGCCCACCCATGCCCAGCAGCGGCATCAGGCTCTTGAATGCCAGCGCGATATCGAGATCGTTACCGCCTACGCGGCAGCCGCTGTGCCCCAGCAGGCTGTTTTCGCGGTCACGACGGTTATGCCACTGCGGCCCCATCAGCAGCAGCGAGCAGTCTGTGGTGCCCCCGCCGATGTCGACCACCAGCACGCGCTTCTCTTCCGACAGCGTGGCTTCAAAGTCAAGCCCCGCCGCAACCGGCTCGTACTGGAATACCACGTCGCGGAAGCCTGCGCGGTGCGCCGCGCGCTCCAGGATCCCCTGCGCCTGCTGGTTGGCCTCATCGCCCCCCAGCCCCTGGAAGTTGATTGGTCGACCAATCACCGCCTGGGTAATCGCCTCTGGGACCTGCGTCTGCGCCTGATTGCGGATGTGCAGCATCATCGCGCAAACCAGATCTTCAAACATCGCCACCTGCTGCGGCTTCAGGCCGCTGGCGCCGAGGAAGGATTTTGGCGACTTAACGAAGTAGACCTCTTCAGGGTCTTCAATGTAGTGCCCGAGCGAAGAGAGGCCGAACTGCACGCTGGACGGCGAAACGTCGATGTCTTCCTCGCGGTTGAAACTGACCGCCCGGCGCAGCAAGGCCTGCGATTCTGCCGCCGTGGCCGGAACCTGATGGTGGCGGAACAGCCATTCGCTGACCGCTTCGCGGGTGGGCGCGCAGAGCATTGACGGCAGCAGCGTGCTCTCTTTTTCCATTTTCAGGAGCTGTGGTTGCCCGTTTTGCATAATCGCAACCGAGCAGTTTGCCGTACCGTAGTCGAATCCAATAAACACGATGAATCCCCATGCCAGTGAGAAGGGGCGAGACTTTAACGAAATGTCTTCATGGCGACAACAGGAATATGAAAGCAAGGCGAAACAGGACCTTTCCGTTTATGCTGTGGAGAACCCAAAAGGAGCAACGATGTATACCCTGACCTGGCTTCCCCCTTACGACTGGCAGTGGATGTTTGGCTTTCTTGGCGCGCGTGCGGTGACGGGCATTGAAACCGTCACGAGCGACTACTATGAGCGCAGTTTTGCCTGCGAAGGACATCAGGGGATCTTTCGCGTTACGCCGGATATTGCCACCCATACGCTGAGCGTGACGCTCAGTCCGGGGTTAATCCCGGTTGCGCAGACGTGTCTTAAGCGCATAGAACGCCTGTTCGATCTGGCCTGCAACCCGCAGCACATCCTGGATACGCTGGGCGATCTCGGCGCGGCGCGGCCGGGCTTGCGTTTGCCGGGGGCGATGGATGCGTACGAGCAGGGCGTCCGGGCGATTCTTGGGCAACTGGTGAGCGTGGCGATGGCGGCGAAGCTGGCGTCACGGGTGGTGGCGCTGTGCGGTGAACCCTTAGCGGATTGTCCCGGCTATCTCTTTTTCCCCACGCCGCAGGCGCTGGCGGCCGCGGACCCGCTGGCGTTGAAAGCGCTGGGCATGCCGGTAAAGCGCGCAGAGTCATTGATTCATCTGGCGCAGTCGGTCATCGAGGGGACGTTTCCGCTTTTCCCGCCCGCGAATATTGAAGAGGGGATGAAGGCGTTACAACAGCGGCCGGGAATTGGCCGCTGGACGGCAAACTACCTGGCCCTGCGCGGCTGGCAGGCGAAAGATGTGTTTCTGCCGGATGATTATCTGGTTAAGCAGCGCTTCGCCGGAATGACGCCGGCGCAAATTCGTCGCTACGCCGAGCGCTGGCAGCCGTGGCGCTCTTACGCGCTGCTGCACATCTGGTATACCGACGGCTGGGCGCCGTCAGTTGATGGCGAAATAGCTGGTATTAAGAAGTAGATCCAGCGGCTGCGGCTCGGCGATGGTGTCGCCAAAGATAAAATCAATGCCGATGCCGGAGAGCGTATCCATCATGATGGGCTGGTTACAGGGGCCGGCTATGGTCTTCATGCCCAGACGCTGGGCATGGCCCTGAACGATAGTGACCATCATTTCATCCATCAGATTGCCATAAACGTTGGTTACCACTTCCGCATCCAGCAACAGATAGTCGGCCATATTCGCGCTCAGGTGGGTAAAGACGTTCATGTCGCGCCCCACCTGGCTGAAGATCACGCGGCAGCCCGCCTGGCGAAGCTTTTGCAGACCCCGCTGCAGGTTCTTATCCGGGTTGCACACCACGTCGGCTGAGATAACCAGATGCAGGAGACGGCCCGGCATCGGGCTTTTATCCAGCAGATCGAGAAGTTCATCGACCAGCGTCACGCTGGCCAAACCGGCCTCAGAAAGCGGAAGAGCGACGCCCATACCTTTACTGGCGATCTGTGCCGCAGAGGCGCGGAAAAACTCACTAAAGATACGTCTGTCGAGCGCGTGCAAGAGCTCAGGCTCCGCCAGGCCCGAGCGGAAAGCGTGCTCTTCCTGGACTTCGCCCTGACTGGTCCACAGGCGTAATGAAATCAGCCAGAAATTGCTGCTTTCCGGGATGCGCGGGGAGGCGACGCTGCGGGCAATCATCATCAGGTGATTGTCTTTAATCATGTGCCACTGTTCATCAAGCGACATCATGCTGCGCGTGTTGTGATCCCGCTCCTGCTGGGGTTCGTAAACAGTCACCATGCCGCGTCCGCTGTTTTTCGAGGCGTAACAGGCAATGTCCGCCTGCGACATGACCTCCGACGCCTGATGGTTATTTTCATCAATCAGCGTGATACCTGCGCTGGCGCCGATCCGGTGCAGACGGCCTTCCCATATAAAGTGATACTCATTGATCGTCTGAATCAGGCGACCGGCGATATAGCGTGCGCTTTCAATATTGCAGTCCGGTAACAGTAACCCGAACTCGTCGCCGCCCAGGCGCGCCAGCACGTCGCTGGAGCGAAGCATGGTCAGCATTAAGGACGAGAGTTCCCGCAGCAGCGCATCACCGGCGGCATGGCCTGCCGTATCGTTGACGGCTTTAAAACGATCGAGGTCGATAAAGACCAGGGCGTGACGCTGGCGCGTTTCACGCACGGTCTGCAGGAGCCGTTTGAGATGGTTTTCGAAGCTGACCCGGTTGGCGAGGTGGGTCAGGGCATCGTGGGAGGCGCTGTAGCTCAGCTGGCGCAGCATTTTGCGCGACTCGGTCACGTCCTGAATCACGATAACGGAGCCAATACTCTGCCCATCCAGCGTGCTGAGCGGTGTAATACTGTAATGAATATCGAAGTTTCCGCCAGTGCGGCAGTTCAGCACGACGTCCTGATCGATATCGGAACGGGACATGTCGCCGCTGTGGATATTCTCCATCAGCGGCCCTTTTTCACCAAAGGTGATGTGTAACACCGTCAGGACCGGCTGGCCAATAGCCTCGGTCTGCAACCAGCCGCTCATTTTCTCGGCGACCGGGTTCATAAAGGTGACATTCATGTTGATATCGGTACACAACACCGCTTCACCGATGGAATCAAGGGTAATGTGAAGACGCTCTTTTTCCTGGAAGAGGGCTTCGTTGAGCTGCTTTACCTCGGTCATGTCCATGTTGATACCGAGCAGTCGTTCAACTTCACCCTGCTTATTCAGCACCTGGTTCGCCAGGGAGCGAATGTGGCGCACGCCTTCCTTCACGCGGATGCGGAATTCCAGCTTAAACGGCAGACGGGAGATCAGTGAGTCCCGCAGGACCTGCTCAGCGTGGGCGCGATCCTCGGGCAGCATAGTTTCATGCCAGAGCTGCCAGGTGGGCTTGATGTGCGGCGGAATTTCATACAGCTCAAACATCCGCTTATCCCAGCTAATAATATCTGGCTCCAGATCCCACTCCCAGATGCCGATCCCGCCCGCTTCGTTAGCAAGCGTAATGCGCTCCATCAGGCGTTTGTTGACCCACTCGGTCTGCTTCAGGTCGTTAATATCTTCAATCTGGGCGATAAAATAGAGCGGT
Source organism: Lelliottia nimipressuralis (assembly GCF_004402045.1). Taxonomy (GTDB): domain Bacteria; phylum Pseudomonadota; class Gammaproteobacteria; order Enterobacterales; family Enterobacteriaceae; genus Enterobacter; species Enterobacter chinensis. The sequence continues at coordinate 433,960 of NZ_SOMG01000011.1, forward strand.
GAGCCGTCGGCATGACGCACGACGGAGACAGCAAGGAGCGCCCAGACCACTTCCCCATTACGGGTGTAATAGCGCTTCTCGAGGGTGTAGGTGTTGATTTCGCCATTGACCAGCTGTTCCAGTTGCTCCAGATCGGTATGGAGATCTTCCGGCCAGGTGAGCTGCTGAAAGGTCAGTGCCTGAAGCTCCGTCTGGCTGTAACCGAGAAAATTGCACAGCGCCTTGTTGGCCTGAAGCCATTTGCCCTCAATGCTGACCAGCGCCATACCGATGGCGGAATACTCCATCGCATTACGAAAACGCTCCTCGCTTTCGGTGATGTGCTTGCGTTCGGCGCGGAAGGCATACATCACCATGGTCATTACGTTGGCTGGCAGAAGCAGCATCAGGAACGGCAGCCACGGTGCGTTCAGCATCGCCCCGGCGTGCTGGGTTGTCAGCGCCACCGGGTTCCGGGCAATCATCAGCGACACGACCATCACGGTGACCAGAAACACCATGAACGCTTCCATCCGCGGCAAGCGCACCGCGCTCCACATCAGCAGAACGATAACGCAGGTAAAGGGCCACGGCAGCCAGGTGATGGCTGCCCAACTGAGGGCTAACGTCACGGCCAGCGTGGTCAGCGTTTCCAGCAGCAATCTTGGGTCACGGTGGCGCAGCAGATAATGCGGTTTAAACAACAGTCCCAGTGGCACCAGCGCCAGCGCGCCAATGGCCTCTGACAATACCCAAACGAAGAAATTACGCAGTGGCTCAGTGCCGGGTGCCAGCAGCGATACCAGAACGCCGCCCACCAGCGGCGGAATCAGTGCGCTGCCGATGGCCACGCGGATCCAGTCATTCAGATTTTGCAGCGGGTTGTACCACGGGAGCAATTTACGCAGGAGTAACGCACCGATGACGGCCTCAATCACGTTGATTGAGGGGAAGATGAGGCTTATCGACCCCCATGAAAACAGCATCCAAGAGGCCAGAATATTGCCGAACGAGCAGGCCAGGGCAATGCCCGGCCACATTTTTCCGGCATGGCGGTAAAACGCCACCATCATAATGGCGGTGGGAAACCAGAGCGGGGCCAGCAGCGTGCCGAAACGGGTGAGCTCCAGCGAAAATAAAGTAAAGATAAAGGTGACCAGGCCCAGACAGACGAGTCGTAATAAAGGATGTGGGGTGGTAACCAAAACCCGCTGGTATTGTTTATTCATTACCGCTTTATCCAGAAACGCCATGCCGGCAGGAAAGATGTCCAAACGCGTGAATTTGATAATTTGGTTTATGCTAGTACAAACAATTTACAATTCATATGGCGACTGCTCAGAATTTGACACCATAGCCTTATTAAATAGTTACTCCGTGAAAAAAATGGGTTAAACGCTGAAAAAACGTTCATTTTAATTTCACTCAGGGAGTAACGCGTCACTTTTCGGGCAGTCTCGCAGAACCTGCGCATTCGACTGGTATCACGCCCGCGAAATCCCTATAATTGCCGCGTTTGACGCTCCGGCGTCGTCCTTCCTTAACATCCAGGTTAATCAGGTCGCTAAATTTATGACTGATAAGTCTCATCAGTGCGTCATTATAGGCATCGCCGGCGCATCGGCTTCAGGTAAAAGTCTAATTGCCAGTACGCTTTATCGCGAACTGCGTGAACAAGTAGGTGATGAGCATATCGGCGTCATTCCCGAAGACAGCTATTACAAAGATCAATCCCATCTGTCGATGGAAGAGCGCGTCAAAACCAACTATGACCACCCGAATGCGATGGATCACAGCTTGCTGTTCCAGCATTTAGAAGCGCTTAAGAGTGGCCAGGCGATTGAACTGCCCGTTTACAGTTACGTAGAACATACCCGTACCCGGGAAACGATCCGCATTGAGCCGAAAAAGGTCATTATCCTTGAAGGCATCCTGCTGCTGACCGATGCCCGTCTGCGTGAATCCATGAACTTCTCGATTTTCGTCGATACCCCGCTGGATATCTGCCTGATGCGCCGCATCAAGCGTGACGTTAATGAACGCGGCCGTTCGATGGATTCCGTTATGGCGCAATATCAGAAAACAGTCCGCCCGATGTTCCTGCAATTTATTGAACCTTCCAAACAATACGCCGATATCATTGTGCCGCGCGGAGGCAAAAACCGCATCGCGATTGATATCTTAAAAGCGAAAATCAGCCAGTTTTTTGAATAAGCCGCGTGAATTGTGTACCGTTCAGAGATAACCTGGTTTTACCCTGAGCGTTTACCGCCTCAGGGTACGATGCATGAAAGGAGAAAGTGCCATGCGTCTTTGCGATCGTGATATTGAAGCCTGGCTGGATGAAGGCCGTCTGTCTATTACCCCTCGTCCACCGGTGGAACGTATCAATGGGGTGACCGTTGATGTTCGGTTAGGAAATAAATTCCGCACCTTTAGCGGCCATACCGCACCGTTTATTGATCTTAGCGGGCCGAAGGACGAAGTCAGCGCCGCGCTCGATCGCGTGATGAGTGACGAAATCGTTATTGACGAAGGCGAAGCCTTTTATCTGCATCCGGGTGAACTGGCGCTGGCGGTGACGTATGAATCCGTCACCCTGCCTGCGGACCTGGTCGGCTGGCTTGATGGCCGTTCTTCACTGGCGCGACTGGGGCTGATGGTTCACGTGACTGCGCACCGTATCGATCCAGGCTGGTCGGGTCGTATCGTGCTGGAATTCTTCAATGCCGGTAAACTGCCTCTGGCGCTGCGTCCCGGAATGATGATTGGTGCGTTAAGCTTTGAACCGCTGTCAGGCCCGGCAGACAGGCCTTATAACCGCCGGCAGGACGCAAAATATCGCGACCAGCAGGGCGCGGTTGCCAGCCGTATTGATAAAGACTGAACGCGAGTCCATTGAGGTAGCCATGAGAAGAGTTCTGACGACGCTGATGATTTTGCTGGTGGTGCTGGTTGCTGGCCTTTCGGCGTTGGTTCTGCTGGTTAACCCTAATGATTTTCGCACTTACATGGTGCGGCAGGTCGAAGCACGCAGTGGTTATCAACTGAAGCTTGATGGATCGCTGCGCTGGCACGTCTGGCCGCAGCTCAGCATTCTCTCTGGCCGCATGTCGCTTACCGCGCCGGGGGCTTCCCAGCCGCTGGTTTCCGCAGACAACATGCGCCTTGATGTGGCGCTGATCCCGCTCATTTCCCATCAGCTGCAGGTTAAACAGGTGATGCTGAAAGGCGCGGTGATTCAGCTCACCCCGCAAACCGAAGCCGTGCGTGATGCAAATGCGCCGGTTGCGCCACGCGAAAATACCCTGCCGGATGAACCGTCTGATACAGGCTGGTCCTTTGATATCGGTAAACTGAAAGTCGCCGATAGCGTGCTGGTTTTCCAGCATGAGGATGAGGAACAGGTTACCGTTCGCAACATCAACCTGCAGATGGAACAGGACGCTCACCATCTTGCCTCGGTGGACTTTAGCGGGCGCATGAATCGCGATCAGCGCGATCTCACTCTGTCGCTAAATGCCAACGTCAATGCTTCAGACTATCCGCATCAGCTCACCGCCGACATCCAGCAGCTTAACTGGCAGCTGACGGGTGCCGATCTTCCTGCCCAGGGGATTACCGGACAGGGGACGCTGCAGGCCGTGTGGCGCGAAGAACAAAAGCAGCTCGAGCTGGATAATCTCAACCTGCAGGCGAATGACAGCACTCTGAAGGGGCAGGCGAGCGTCACGCTCGACGAGAAACCGAAGTGGGTGCTGAATCTGCAGTTTGACAAGCTCAATCTGGAAAACCTGTTGCCACCTCTGCCAGCAAGCGCAACGGACACCGATGCCGCGCAAACGGGACAAAGCCAGGCGCCGGTATCACGTCCGGTTATCTCGTCGAATCTTGAACAACCTGACTATAACGCCCTGCGCGGATTCACGGCGGATATTCTGCTGAAAGCCAATAGCCTGCGCTGGCGCGGCATTGATTTTACCGACGTAAGCAGCCAGATGTTTAACCATAACGGTTTGCTGGTGATCTCCGAACTGAGCGGCAAGATGGGCGAGGGGCACCTCTCACTGCCCGGCACGCTGGATGTCCGCAAAGACACTGGCAGCGCCGAATTCCAGCCGCGTCTCGACAACGTTGAGATTGGTACCATCCTGAAAGCGTTTAACTACCCGATAGCACTGACGGGTCAGCTGTCGCTGGCGGGTGACTTCTCGGGCACAAAAATTGATGCCGATGCCTTCCGCCGCGAGTGGCAGGGGCAGGCGCATATCGACTTAAAAGACTCACGTATGGAAGGGCTTAACTTCCAGCAGCTGGTGCAGCAGGCGGTGGAGCGCAGCAGCGACGTGAAAGCCCAGGAAAACTACGACAGCGCCACGCGCCTCGACAGCTTCACCACAGACCTGACGCTGGATAACGGACTGCTTACTCTGGTCGATATGCAGGGAACCTCGTCCATGCTCTCGCTGACGGGAGATGGCTCGCTGGATCTGGTAAAAGAGACGGCGGACACGCGCTTTAATGTGCGGGTGCTTTCCGGCTGGCAGGGCGAAAGCACGCTCATCGACTTCCTGAAAGAGACGCCGATTCCGCTGCGCGTTTACGGCAAATGGCAGGGGTTGAATTACAGCCTTCAGGTGGATCAGATCCTCCGTAAGCATCTGCAGGATGAAGCCAAACGTCGGCTTAACAGCTGGGCGGATCGTAATAAAGATTCACAGACAGGGAAGGATGTGAAAAAGCTGTTAGATAAGCTCTGATACCTGTAGTGCCGGGTGGCGGCTTTGCCTTACCCGGCCTACAAAAGCCAGACACCGTAGGCCGGGTAAGCGAAGCGCTACCCGGCTTTTTTACACCTCAAAATCCAGTTCTTCCTCATCCCGCAGCGGGATGAGCTGAACCTTCTGCACGCGATGGTTTTCAATCTGCAGGGTTTTAAGCAGATAGTCGCCCACCTGAACCTCTTCCCCCGGCTGCGGAATACGCTGCAAATATTCCATCAGCAGGCCGGCAATGGTGTGATATTCCCGTTTTTCATCCAGCGGCAGCGGCACATATTGCACCAGGTCCTCAAGCGGCATATGACCGTTGGCCGTCCATGAGCCGTCTGCGTTTTTCTGAATATCATGGCGGGCATCAATCTCATCCACCTCATTGGGCAAATTACCGGCGATGGTTTCCATCACGTCGCTGAGCGTGACCAGCCCTTCAACCGACCCAAACTCATCCACCACAAAGGCAAAGTGCGTGCGCGCGTTACGGAACTGCTCAAGGGCCGAAAGCAACGGTAGCCCTTCCGGGAAAACCAGCGGCTGGCGCACCAGGGCGCGGAGGTTGAGCGCCTCGCCGCGCAGCTGCTGTTGCAGCAGGTCGATGACGTGCACTACACCCAGCAGCTCCTCTTCCTCTTCTCCGCCGGTCACCACCACGCGAGTGTGCTGGTTTCTGTCCAGCAGGGCGCGAATTTGCACTTCCGGGGCCGTCAGGTCGATATGCTCAATGTCATGGCGCGACGTCATGATGCTGCTGACCGTGCGCTGATTCAGATTAAGCACCCGCTCAATCATCCGTCGTTCCTGCGGATCAAAGATCAGCCCGTCGCTGTGATCGGCCAGCATGGCGGAGGATTCGGCGTCCAGCTCCGCATCCTCTTTCTTCCCGCTTAACAGGCGCATGACCGTGTCGGCCGTGCGCTGACGCAGGGTCTGATTCGCGGAAAGGAAGCGGCGGCGGTTAAAGATCGCCAGCTGGTTAAGCGCTTCAATCATCACCGAGAAACCGATGGCGGCATACAGATAGCCTTTCGGAATATGGAAGCCAAAACCATCGGCCACCAGGCTAAAGCCAATCATCAGCAGGAAGCTCAGACAGAGGATGACGATGGTCGGGTGACTGTTCACAAACCGGGTCAGCGCCTTGCTGGCCATCACCATCAGCGTGATGGCGATAATCACCGCCGCCATCATCACCGCCAGATGGTCCACCATCCCAACGGCGGTGATCACCGAATCCAGGGAGAAGACCGCATCCAGCACCACAATTTGCGCCACCACCGGCCAGAACTTCGCTCCGCGGCGCTGGGTCGGGTTCTCGCTGTCTTTGCCTTCGAGCCGCTCATTCAGTTCCACGGTGGCTTTGAACAGCAGGAACAACCCGCCGAAGAGCATGATCAGATCGCGGGCGCTAAAGCTTAGCCCGTGAACGGAGAACAGGGGCTGAGTCAGCGTCACCAGCCAGGAGATAGAGGCCAACAGCAATAACCGCATCACCATCGCCAGCAGCAGACCCGTTACGCGCGCGCGGTCGCGCTGGGATGGGGGCAGTTTTTCAGCGAGGATGGCGATAAAAACCAGATTATCAATCCCGAGCACTAACTCGATGACGACCAGCGTAACCAGCCCGGCCCAGATTGAGGGATCGGCAATCCATTCCATAGTAATAGCAATACCTTCTGTTATATGACGAATGTCACACTTCGATCATGGATAAAGCCGGGATAAATTGCAATGCCGGGCTGAGATTTCTCTTAATACGATACGCTAAAAAGAGAGCAATCTGATGACGCTGTAAATAAGGCAAATACGTATATTTAATTACAGAAATATCATTTTAGGATATATCGCAGTTAATGGTTTTTACTCTCTTTTTGTCAATATAAAGAAAATCCTAAAAGGTTAAAACTTTGCTCTTAATATTAATCTTAAAAACCGATATTAGGACAGTTGTCTCCTTGCCTGCTATTAGGTTAGCTGCAACAATTCTCCCAGCATCAAATGTTAAATCTCGGTGTTGCTATTATTGTTCGGTCTTCAGGGATGGCTATTCATTATCTGCCGGGTTTCTCAAGCGGCTGATATATTTCCAGAAGACCTTACTCAAGAGGGTGTCTATCCATAACACATTGTTTAGTCAGTGGATTGGTAACTGAAAGCCAAGGGCGGTAGCGTGCCTGAAAGCGTGTGAATCAGCCTCGATTATTCTGTCAATAGCCAATGGATGAATAAGCTTTTTTTAGGACTGATGCCAGTTATATTTCTAATTGATTAACTGCATGCTGAAAACCAATACGACTCGAGCTTATTTAAATTGCACAGGATAATTACTCTGCCAAAGTGATAAATAATCAATGATGAAATCCAAAATGAAATTGATGCCATTATTGGTGTCTGTGACCTTGATGAGTGGTTGCACGGTCTTTCCCGGCAGCAATATGTCAACAATGGGTAAGGATGTGATCAAGCAACAGGATGCCGATTTTGATCTCGACAAAATGGTGAATGTTTATCCACTTACGCCACGTCTGGTCGAACAATTACGTCCACGTCCGAATGTAGCCCAGCCGAATATGTCGCTGGACCAGGAAATTGCCTCTTACCAGTACCGCGTGGGGCCGGGTGACGTGATTAACGTGACCGTCTGGGACCACCCCGAGCTGACCACGCCAGCGGGCCAGTACCGCAGCTCAAGCGACACCGGTAACTGGGTGCAGTCAGATGGCACCATGTTCTATCCCTACATTGGTAAAGTCCATGTTGTCGGGAAAACGCTTGCCGAGATCCGTAGTGATATTACCGGCCGCTTAGCGCAGTACATCGCCGACCCGCAGGTGGACGTTAATATCGCCGCATTCCGCTCGCAAAAAGCCTATATCTCCGGCCAGGTGAATAAATCGGGCCAGCAGGCCATCACCAACGTTCCTTTGACCGTGCTGGACGCCATTAACGCCGCGGGCGGCTTAACCGACGGTGCTGACTGGCGCAACGTGGTGCTGACGCATAACGGGAAAGAGCAGCGCATTTCCCTGCAGGCGCTGATGCAAAACGGCGATTTGACCCAGAACCGCCTGCTTTACCCGGGCGACATTCTCTACGTACCGCGCAATGACGATCTGAAAGTCTTCGTGATGGGTGAAGTGAAGAAACAGAGCACCCTCAAAATGGACTTCAGCGGTATGACCCTGACCGAAGCGCTGGGCAATGCTGAAGGTATCGATCTGACGACCTCTAACGCGACCGGTATCTTCGTCATCCGTCCGCTGAAAGGTGAGGGCAGTGCGAAAGGCAAGATTGCCAACATCTACCAGCTGGATATGTCCGATGCGACCTCTCTGGTGATGGCAACGGAGTTCCGTCTCCAGCCGTACGATGTGGTGTACGTCACCACCGCGCCGGTCGCCCGCTGGAACCGTCTGATCAACCAGTTGCTGCCAACCATCAGTGGCGTTCGCTACATGACGGATACGGCGCGCGACATTCATACCTGGTAATCCGCGATGTTTAACAAAATTCTGGTGGTATGCGTGGGGAACATCTGCCGTTCCCCAACGGCTGAGCGGCTGCTGAAACAGTATCAGCCCGACCTCACCGTTGATTCCGCAGGGCTGGGCGCGCTGGTCGGTAAAGGTGCCGATGAGCGCGCAACGAGCGTGGCGCGGGATCATAACCTCTCGCTCGACGGCCACGTTGCCCGCCAGGTCACCAGCCGCATGTGCCGGGAGTATGACCTGATCCTGACAATGGAAAAACGCCATATTCATGCGCTATGCGATATCGCACCGGAGATGCGCGGCAAAGTGATGCTGTTTGGTCACTGGGACAATGAACGCGAAATCCCCGATCCGTATCGCAAAAGCCATGAGGCCTTCGAGGCGGTTTACACCTTACTTGACCAGTCTGCCCAACAATGGGCGCAGGCACTGAAAGCTCAGCAGGGATAACAATGACAGAAAAAACAAGACCTTCTGCCGCCCCGACTTCGGGCAGTGATGAAATTGATATTGGGCGCCTGGTCGGCACTGTTGTAGAGGCAAAGTGGTGGGTACTTGGTATTACCGCCGTATTTGCCGCTGCGGCTGTCGTCTACACGCTGTTCGCCACCCCTATCTACAGCGCCGACGCGCTGGTGCAGATCGAGCAGAATACCGGGAACTCGCTGGTGCAGGACATTGGTTCTGCGCTGGCGAACAAGCCACCGGCATCTGACGCTGAAATACAGCTCATCCAGTCACGCCTGGTACTGGGTAAAACGGTTCACGACCTCGGGCTCGATATCTCCGTCACCAAAAATACCTTCCCGATCTTTGGTGCCGGCTGGGATCGCCTGATGGGCAGAAACAACGACACGGTGAAAGTCACTGATTTCGTGCTGCCGAAAGGGGCCGCCGATCAGACCTTTACTTTGACGGTGCTTGGCCCGAAACAGTATCAATTGACCAGCGACGCGGGCTTTAGCGCGCGCGGTGAAGTCGGGCAGATGCTCACCAAAGACGGCGTCAGCATGATGGTCAGCGCGATCAACGCCCATGAGGGTGGTGAATTCACCGTCACTAAATTCTCCACGCTGGGGATGATCAACAATCTGCAAAATAACCTCACCGTCACCGAAAACGGTAAGGACACCGGCGTGCTGAGCATGACCTTTACCGGTGAAGATAAGGATCAAATCCGCGACATCCTGAACAGCATTACCCGCAACTATCTTGAGCAGAACGTTGAGCGTAAGTCGGCTGAAGCGGCGAAAAGCCTGGCCTTCCTCGCCAAACAGCTCCCGGAAGTGCGCGCCCATCTGGATGATGCCGAGAACAAGCTGAACGCCTATCGTCAGGATAAAGACTCCGTTGACCTGCCGCTCGAGGCGAAATCGGTTCTCGATTCGATGGTCAACATTGATGCGCAGCTCAACGAGCTGACCTTCAAAGAAGCGGAGATTTCCAAGCTTTATACCAAACGTCATCCGGCCTACCGCACGCTGCTGGAAAAACGCCGTACGCTGGAAGAGGAAAAGGCGAAGCTCAATGACCGCGTAACCGCGATGCCGAAAACGCAGCAGGAAATCGTGCGTCTGACCCGCGACGTGGAATCCGGACAGCAGGTTTACATGCAGCTGCTGAACAAACAGCAGGAGCTGAAAATCACCGAAGCCAGTACCGTCGGTGACGTGCGCATCGTCGACCCGGCCATTACCCAGCCAGGCGTGCTGAAGCCGAAGAAAGCGCTGATTATTCTTGGCAGCATTATTCTGGGCCTGATGCTCTCCATCGTGGGCGTGCTGCTGCGTTCGCTGTTCAACCGTGGAATCGAAAGCCCGCAGGCGCTGGAAGAGAGCGGTATCAATGTTTATGCCAGCATCCCGCTGTCCGAGTGGCAAAAATCCCGTGACAGCGTCAAAACCATCAAAGGCGTTAAGCGTTACAAGCAGAGCCAGCTGCTGGCGGTGGGTAACCCAACCGATCTCGCCATCGAAGCGATACGTAGCCTGCGTACCAGTCTGCACTTCGCCATGATGCAGGCCAAAAACAACGTCCTGATGTTGACCGGGGTTAGCCCGTCAATCGGTAAAACCTTTGTCTGCGCCAACCTGGCGGCGGTGGTCAGCCAGACCAACAAGCGCGTGCTGCTGATCGACTGCGATATGCGTAAGGGCTACACCCACGAGCTGCTGGGCACCAACAACGTCAATGGTCTGTCAGAGATCCTGCTTGGCAAAGGTGAAATCAGCCAGAGCGCGAAACCTACAACGGTGCCGAAATTTGACCTGATCCCTCGCGGCCAGGTGCCGCCTAACCCGTCCGAGCTGCTGATGAGCGAGCGCTTCACCGAACTGGTTGAGTGGGCGAGCAAGAACTACGACCTGGTGCTGATCGATACGCCGCCAATTCTGGCCGTGACCGATGCTGCCGTTGTGGGTCGTCTGGCGGGTACCACGCTGATGGTGGCGCGTTACGCTGTGAACACATTGAAAGAAGTGGAAACCAGCCTGAGCCGCTTCGAGCAGAACGGCATTGAGGTGAAAGGGGTGATTCTGAACTCCATCTTCCGCCGCGCGACCGGGTATCAGGATTACGGTTATTACGAGTACGAATATAAATCTGACAGTAAATAAAAATCCCCCTCGCCCTAACCCTCAGCCCACAGGGAGAGGGTCGGGGTGAGGGATCAGGGGAAGACCATGACCACACAACGCCCTTTAGTTTCAATCTATATGCCGACATGGAATCGTCAGCAGCTGGCGATCCGCGCAATTAAATCGGTGTTACGTCAGGATTACGATAACTGGGAACTGATCATCGTCGATGACTGTTCTTCCTCGTATGAACAGCTGCAAAAATTTGTGACTGACCTCAACGACCAGCGGGTGGTTTATACGCACAACGCGATGAACTCCGGCGCCTGCGCGGTGCGTAATCAGGCGATTATGCAGGCCAAAGGGCAGTATCTTACCGGCATTGATGACGATGACGAATGGACGCCGAACCGCCTGTCTATCTTCCTGTCGCATAAAGAACAGCTGGTCACGCACGCTTTCCTGTATGCCAACGACTATGTCTGCCAGGGGGAGGTTTACTCGCAGCCTGCCAGCCTGCCGCTGTATCCGAAATCACCGTACTCCCGCCGCCTGTTCTACAAGCGCAACATTATTGGTAACCAGGTGTTTACCTGGGCGTGGCGCTTTAAAGAGTGCTTGTTCGATACCGAACTGAAGGCCGCGCAGGATTACGACATTTTCCTGCGCATGGTCGTGGAGTACGGCGAGCCCTGGAAAGTGGAAGAGGCCACGCAGATCCTGCACATCAACCACGGGGAGATGCAAATCACCTCCTCGCCGAAGAAATTCTCCGGCTACTTCCATTTTTACCGCAAGCATAAGGACAAGTTTGACCGTGCCAGCCGTAAATATCAGCTCTTTACCCTCTATCAGATCCGTAATAAGCGCATGAACTGGCGCACGCTGCTGACGCTGTTTTCCGTGCGTAACGGCAAGCGCCTGGCTGATGGGCTTCGGGGGAAATAATGTTTCTGGAAGATTGCCGCGCAAACAGCTGGAGCCTGCGACCGTGCTGCATGGTTCTGGCCTACCGCATCGCGCATTTTTGCTCGGTGTGGCGTAAGAAAAACGTACTGAACAACATCTGGGCGGCTCCGGTGCTGATCCTGTATCGCATCATCACCGAATGCTTTTTTGGTTATGAGATTCAGGCCGCTGCCACCATTGGTCGCCGCTTCACCATCCACCACGGCTATGCGGTGGTGATCAACAAGTTTGTGGTCGCCGGTGATGATTTCACCATTCGTCATGCGGTCACCATTGGCAACCGCGGGCCTGACAGCCTGGCCTGCCCGGTGATCGGCAACAACGTCGAGCTGGGCGCCAACGTGGTGATCATTGGTGATATTACGATAGGTAACAACGTCACGATTGGTGCTGGCAGCGTGGTGCTGGACAGCATTCCGGATAACGCGCTGGTGGTGGGAGAAAAAGCCCGCGTGAAGGTGATTAAATGAACATTCTGCAATTTAACGTACGCCTCGCAGAAGGCGGAGCAGCAGGCGTAGCGCTGGATCTGCACCAGCGTGCGCTGCAAAAAGGGCTTCAGTCCCGGTTTATTTACGGCTACGGCAAAGGCGGCAAGAAAAGCGTTAGCCACGATAACTATCCGCAGGTGCACAAGCACACGCCGCGTCTGACCTCGATTGCCAACATTGCCTTGTTCCGTCTGTTTAACCGCGATCTGTTTGGCAACCTGAACACGCTTTATCGCACGGTTACCCGCACCGCAGGCCCGGTCGTGCTGCATTTTCACGTGCTGCACAGCTACTGGCTGAATCTGGAAGAGGTGGTGGCGTTTTGTCAGAAGGTGCAGGCCCACAAGCCCGACACCCGTTTCGTCTGGACGCTGCACGATCACTGGAGCGTGACGGGGCGCTGCGCCTTTACCGATGGTTGCGAAGGCTGGAAAGATAACTGCCAGAAATGCCCGACGTTAAGCAACTACCCGCCGGTGAAAGTGGACCGTGCCCATCAACTGGTGGGGGGAAAGCGCCAGCTGTTTCGCGACATGCTCTCGCTCGGCTGTACCTTCATCTCCCCGAGCCAGCACGTGGCCGATGCGTTCAACAGCCTGTACGGGGCAGGGCGCTGTCAGATTATCAACAACGGCATCGACGTGGCGACGGAAGCCATTCTTGCCGAGCTGACCCCGGTGGCGGAAACTGCAGGCAAACCGAAAATCGCTATCGTAGCGCACGACCTGCGTTACGACGGTAAAACCAACCAGCAGCTGGTGCGCGACATGATAGCGCTGGGAGACAAGATAGAGCTTCACACCTTCGGCAAGCTTTCGCCGTTCGAAGGGGCCAACGTGGTGAACCACGGGTTTGAAACCGACAAGCGCAAACTGATGAGCGCGCTGAATGCCATGGATGCGCTGGTCTTCAGCTCGCGCGTGGATAACTATCCGCTGATCCTCTGCGAAGCGCTCTCCATCGGCGTGCCGGTGATTGCCACCCACAGCGATGCGGCGCGTGAAGTGCTGGAGAAATCCGGCGGGAAAACCTTTGCGGAGCAGGAGGTCTTGCCTCTGGTCCAACTGCCGAAGGCGCAGATCGCTGAGGCTGTTTTTGGCACTGACCTGGAATCGTTCCGCAACCGCAGCCGCAAGGCCTACAGCGGACAACAGATGCTGGAGGAATATGTCTCGTTCTATCAGAATCTGTAGTTATCTGCTGCTGCCGCTGATCTACCTGCTGGTCAACGTCAAAATTGCCCAGCTCGGCGAAAGCTTCCCGATAACCATCGTCACCTTCTTGCCCGTTCTGCTTCTGCTGTATGTCGATAAAATCAACCTAAAGAAGCTGATGATTGCCCTGGGGTTGGGCACGGGCCTGACGCTGTTTAACTACATCTTTGGCCAGTCGCTGGATGCCAGTAAATACGTCACGTCGACCATGCTGTTTGTTTATATTGTCATTATTATCGGAATGGTCTGGAGTATTCGGTTTAAAACGATTTCTCCGCACAATTATCGGAAAATCCTCAGGTTCTTTTATATTGCCGTTGCGTTAATTGTTATGCTTGCTGCAATGGAGATGGCGCAAATTATTCTCACCGGTGGCAGTAGCCTGATGGAGATAATTTCGAAATATCTCATTTACAGTAACAGCTATGTATTGAACTTCATTAAGTTTGGCGGGAAACGAACCACAGCCCTCTATTTTGAACCGGCGTTTTTCGCTCTGGCGTTAATCTCAATTTGGCTCAGCATCAAACAGTTTGGTATCAAAACGCCTAAGACCGATGCTATGATTCTTGCAGGAATTGTTCTGTCTGGATCGTTCTCAGGGGTAATGACATTTATCCTGTTTTACCTGCTGGAGTGGGCGTTTCAGTACCTGAACAAAGATGCGATTAAGAAAAAACTGCCGCTGGCGATTATCTCCCTGACGGTATTTATGGTAGGCGTGATATTTGCCTTCCCGTACATCTCAGAACGTCTGGGTGATTTGGGAACGGAAGGGTCCTCGTCCTATTATCGCATCATTGGTCCGCTGGTCATGGTGGGTTATTCCTTAACCCATATTGATGGTGTAGTAAGATTCGGCTCACTTTACGAATATGTTGCATCATTCGGAATCTTTAACGGTGCGGATGTCGGTAAAACCATAGACAATGGTCTGTATCTGTTAATTATTTATTTTTCGTGGTTCGCCGTACTGTTGACGCTGTGGTATCTGTTTAAAGTTTTCAAAATGATGATTAACGCGTTTGGGGATAACCAGAACTTTCGCGTGCAGCTTTATCTGTTTACACCGGTGTCGCTGTTTTTTACCGGGTCAATATTTAGCCCGGAATATGCTTTCTTGATTGTCTGTCCGTTTATTCTGCGCAAGGCGCTTAATATTACGAACGCATGACGAAATGAGGTGATTTATGTTTCTTAGCGTCATTACTGTCGCTTTTCGTAATTACGAAGGGGTGGTAAATACCTGGCGCTCGCTGCGTAACCTGGCGCGCGACCCAAGCCTCACCTTTGAGTGGATTGTGGTCGACGGTGGTTCGAATGATGGCACGGCGGAGTTTCTGGAAAAACTCAACGGTGAGTTCAACTTACGCTACATCAGCGAGAAAGATAAAGGCATCTACGATGCGATGAACAAAGGCATCAGCATGGCGCAAGGCCGTTATGCCATTTTCCTGAATTCCGGCGATATTTTCCACGACGATGTGGCGCTGTTTGCCCGTCAGCTGGCGCGCCAGAAAGAGGATGCCATGTATATTGGCGACGCGCTGCTCGATTTTGGCGATGGACATAAAGTATGCCGCAGCGCGAAGCCAGGCTGGTATATCTACCACAGTTTACCCGCCAGCCATCAGGCCATTTTCTTCCCGGTAAAAGGTCTGAAAAAGCAGCCTTACGATTTGCAGTATAAAGTGTCATCAGATTATGCCCTGGCCGCCAGTCTGTATAAATCTGGCTACCCGTTCCGTCGCATGAAAGGGCTGGTATCTGAATTTTCGATGGGTGGCGTATCAACGTCTAATAATCTCGAACTGTGTAAGGATGCAAAAAATGTGCAGCGCAGAATATTACGCGTGCCGGCATTCTGGGCAGAATTATCTTATTTATTACGCGTGCGCACCACGGGTAAAACGAAAGCCTTATATAACAAAGTCTGAATATAAGGAAACGTAATGCAGGATCTGAATGGTTTCTCCGTACCGAAAGGTTTTCGGGGCGCGGGCGGTATTAAAGTGCAGCTATGGTGGGCCGTTCAGGCCACCTTATTTGCCTGGTCACCGCAAATACTTTACCGCTGGCGAGCATTTTTATTGCGTCTGTTTGGCGCAAAAATCGGAAAAAACGTAGTCATTCGGCCTTCGGTAAAAATTACCTACCCCTGGAAATTAACGCTCGGGGATTACGCATGGGTAGGGGATGACGCGGTGTTATATACCCTGGGCGAAATTACGATTGGCGCAAATTCGGTGGTTTCACAGAAATGCTATTTGTGCACCGGCAGCCACGACTTTATGAGCCAGCATTTTGATATTACCGCTTCGCCTATTGTGATTGGCGAAAAATGCTGGCTGGCAACGGATGTTTTTGTTGCACCTGGTGTTTCTGTTGGCGATGGCACGGTAGTCGGTGCCCGCAGCAGCGTTTTTAAATCGCTACCGGCAAATAAAGTTTGCCGTGGCAACCCCGCAGTGGTGATACGCGAACGCGTTGAAACTGAAAAACTTTGATAAGTACAGAGGAATATAAACATGTCTAAAGTCGCTCTCATCACCGGCGTTACCGGACAGGATGGTTCTTACCTGGCAGAATTGCTGCTGGAAAAAGGGTATGAAGTTCACGGTATCAAACGTCGTGCCTCTTCATTCAACACTGAACGCGTGGATCATATTTATCAGGATCCGCATTCAGCTAACCCGAAATTCCATCTGCATTACGGCGATCTGACCGATTCCTCCAACCTGACCCGCATCCTGCAGGAAGTGCAGCCGGATGAAGTGTACAACCTGGGTGCGATGAGCCACGTAGCGGTCTCCTTCGAGTCTCCGGAATACACCGCCGACGTTGATGCCATGGGTACGCTGCGTCTGCTGGAAGCCATTCGCTTCCTCGGCCTTGAGAAGAAAACCCGCTTCTACCAGGCATCCACCTCTGAGCTGTATGGCCTGGTGCAGGAAATTCCACAGAAAGAGACCACGCCTTTCTACCCGCGCTCTCCGTACGCGGTTGCGAAACTGTACGCTTACTGGATCACCGTGAACTACCGTGAATCCTATGGCATGTATGCCTGTAACGGCATCCTGTTCAACCACGAGTCTCCACGCCGCGGCGAAACTTTCGTTACCCGCAAAATCACCCGCGCTATCGCTAACATCGCGCAGGGTCTGGAATCGTGCCTGCACCTCGGCAACATGGACTCCCTGCGTGACTGGGGCCATGCCAAAGACTACGTGAAAATGCAGTGGATGATGCTGCAGCAGGAACAGCCAGAAGATTTCGTGATCGCGACAGGCGTTCAGTACTCCGTTCG
This sequence comes from Lelliottia nimipressuralis, assembly GCF_004402045.1. GTDB lineage: Bacteria > Pseudomonadota > Gammaproteobacteria > Enterobacterales > Enterobacteriaceae > Enterobacter > Enterobacter chinensis. Next base: position 450,762 of record NZ_SOMG01000011.1, read on the forward strand.
TCAGTTCGTGGAAATGGCTGCCGCGCAGCTGGGTATCAAACTGCGCTTTGAAGGTACCGGCGTGGAAGAGAAGGGCATCGTGGTGTCCGTGACCGGCCATGACGCACCGGGCGTGAAGCCGGGCGACGTTATCGTTCAGGTTGACCCGCGCTACTTCCGTCCTGCTGAAGTGGAAACCCTGCTGGGCGACCCAACCAAAGCGCACGAGAAACTGGGCTGGAAACCAGAAATCACTCTGCAGGAGATGGTTTCTGAGATGGTGGCCAAAGATCTTGAAGCAGCGAAAAAACACTCCCTGCTCAAGTCTCATGGCTACGAGGTTGCCATCGCGCTGGAGTCCTGAGAATGACAAAACAACGTATTTTTGTCGCCGGTCATCGCGGAATGGTGGGTTCCGCGATTGTCCGCCAGCTTGAACAGCGCGGCGACGTCGACGTGATTGTCCGCACCCGCGACGAGCTGAACCTGCTCGACAGCAGCGCGGTGCAGGACTTCTTTGCTAACGAACGCATTGACCAGGTGTATCTGGCGGCGGCAAAGGTGGGCGGCATTGTTGCCAACAACACCTACCCGGCGGATTTCATCTACGAAAACATGATGATTGAGAGCAACATCATTCACGCGGCGCATCTGCACAACGTGAACAAGCTGCTGTTCCTCGGATCGTCCTGTATTTACCCGAAAATGGCAAAACAGCCGATCGCCGAAAGCGAGCTGCTGCAGGGTACGCTGGAAGCGACCAACGAGCCTTACGCCATTGCCAAAATTGCCGGGATCAAGCTGTGCGAGTCCTACAACCGTCAGTACAACCGCGACTATCGTTCGGTGATGCCGACCAACCTGTACGGGCCGCACGACAACTTCCACCCGAGCAACTCGCACGTGATCCCGGCGCTGCTGCGTCGCTTCCACGAGGCGACCGCCGAGAACGCGCCGGATGTAGTGGTGTGGGGCAGCGGCACGCCGATGCGCGAATTCCTGCACGTGGACGACATGGCTGCCGCCAGCATTCACGTGATGGAGCTGGATCGCGAAGTGTGGCAGGAGAACACCGAGCCGATGCTGTCGCACATCAACGTGGGCACCGGCGTGGACTGCACCATTCGCGAGCTGGCGCAGACCATTGCGCAGGTGGTGGGCTACAAAGGCCGCGTGGTGTTTGACGCGACCAAACCGGACGGCACGCCGCGCAAGCTGCTGGACGTGACCCGTCTGCATCAGCTGGGCTGGTATCACGAGGTGTCACTGGAGCAGGGGCTGGCCAGTACCTACCAGTGGTTCCTGGAAAACCAGCACCGCTTCCGGGGGTAATGATGTTTTTAAGTCAGGAAGATTTTGCCACGGTAGTGCGCTCCACTCCGCTCATCTCAATTGATTTGATCGTGGAGAACGAACGCGGCGAGTTCTTGCTGGGGAAACGAACCAACCGTCCTGCACAGGGATTCTGGTTCGTGCCCGGCGGGCGCGTGCAGAAGGATGAGACGCTGAGCGATGCGTTTGAGCGTCTCACTCTGGCGGAACTGGGCCTGCAGCTGCAGCTGGCAGCGGGCCAGTTTTACGGGGTCTGGCAGCACTTCTATGACGATAACTTTTCGGGCACCGGGTTCACCACGCACTACATCGTGCTGGGGTTCCACCTGAAGGTGAGTGAGGCAGACCTGCGTCTGCCTGATTCTCAGCATGACGACTACCGCTGGCAGACGCCAGAGGCGCTGCTGGCGAGCGACAATGTGCACGACAACAGCCGTGCCTATTTCCTGGCCGATCGTCAGTCTGAGGTGCCGGGACTATGAAGATCCTCGTATACGGAATCAACTACTCGCCGGAATTGACCGGTATCGGGAAATACACCGGCGAGATGGTCGAGTGGATGGCGAGCCAGGGACATGACGTGCGGGTCATTACCGCGCCGCCGTACTACCCGGAATGGAAAGTAGGGGAGCGCTACTCAAGCTGGCGCTACCGTCGCGAAGAGGGTGCGGCGACCGTCTGGCGCTGCCCGCTGTATGTGCCTAAGCAACCCTCGACGCTGAAACGGTTGATTCATCTCGGCAGCTTTGCGCTGAGCAGTTTCTTCCCGCTGATGGCGCAGCGTCGCTGGAAGCCGGATCGCATCATTGGTGTGGTGCCGACGCTGTTTTGCACGCCGGGCATGCGCCTGCTGGGCAAACTCTCCGGCGCACGCACCCTGTTGCACATTCAGGATTATGAAGTGGACGCCATGCTCGGCCTGGGAATGGCAGGCAAGGGCAAGGGCGGCAAAGTGGCGAAACTTGCCAGCGCGTTTGAGCGCAGCGGTCTGCATAACGTGGATTACGTTTCGACCATCTCGCGCTCAATGATGAACAAGGCGCAGGAGAAAGGCGTCCCGGCCCAGAAGGTGATCTTCTTCCCGAACTGGTCTGAAGTCGCGCGTTTTCGTGACGTGACTGAGCAAGACGCTCAGGCGCTGCGCGCTCAGCTCGGTTTGCCTGATGACCAAAAAATCATTCTTTATTCGGGCAACATCGGCGAAAAGCAGGGGCTGGAGAGCGTGATTGAAGCGGCCCAGCAGCTAAGCGAACATCCGTGGACGTTTGTGATAGTCGGGCAGGGCGGTGGGAAAGCGCGGCTTGAGAAGATGGCAAGCGAACGCGGCCTGACCAACGTGAAGTTCTTCCCGCTTCAGTCTTACGAGGCATTGCCTGCGCTGCTGAAGATGGGCGACTGCCATCTGGTGGTGCAAAAACGCGGCGCGGCGGATGCGGTGCTGCCGTCCAAGCTGACCAACATTCTGGCAGTGGGCGGTAATGCAGTGATTACGGCAGAAGCCGAAACAGAATTAGGCCAGCTGTGTGACAGCTATCCGGGGATTGCGGTGTGCGTGGAGCCGGAATCGGTCCCGGCGCTGGTCACCGGCATTGAACAGGCACTCGCCATGCCAAAACTGAACACGGTGGCACGTGAATATGCCGAACGCACGCTCGAGAAAGAGAACGTGCTGAGCCAATTTATTGCAGATATACGGGGATAAATCATGAGTCAAACCACTTTGTATCCGGTTGTGATGGCTGGTGGCTCTGGTAGCCGGTTGTGGCCGCTGTCCCGCGTGCTCTATCCAAAACAGTTCCTCTGCCTGAAAGGGGAACTCACCATGCTGCAAACGACGGTTAACCGTCTGCACGGCGTGGAGTGTGAAAGCCCGGTGGTGATTTGTAACGAACAGCACCGCTTTATTGTTGCCGAGCAGCTGCGCCAGCTGAATAAACTCACAGAAAACATCATTCTGGAGCCTGCCGGACGTAATACCGCGCCTGCTATCGCCCTGGCGGCGCTGGCGGCAAAACGCAGCAGCCCGAATTGTGACCCGCTGATGTTGGTCCTGGCGGCTGATCACGTCATCCAGCAGGAAGACGCGTTCCGCGACGCGGTTCGTGCGGCTATTCCTTACGCCGATAGCGGCAAGCTGGTGACCTTCGGCATCGTGCCGGATCTGCCGGAAACGGGCTATGGCTATATTCGCCGCGGCAGCGTGACGCCGGGTGAAGGCGACAGCGTGGCGTTTGACGTGGCGCAGTTTGTTGAAAAGCCGAATTTGGAAACCGCGCAGGCGTATGTCGCCAGCGGTGAATATTACTGGAACAGTGGGATGTTCCTGTTCCGTGCCGGACGATACCTGGAAGAATTGCAGAAGTATCGCCCGGACATTCTCAGCGCCTGCGAGAAAGCGATGGCCACGGTTGATCCGGACCTCGATTTTATCCGTGTGGATGAAGAGGCGTTCCTCGCCTGTCCGGAAGAGTCTATTGACTACGCGGTGATGGAACGCACGGCAGATGCCGTCGTGGTACCGATGGATGCGGGCTGGAGCGATGTTGGCTCCTGGTCGTCCCTGTGGGAGATCAGCGCCCATACCCCGGAGGGTAACGTCCATCACGGTGATGTCATTAGCCACAAAACGGAAAACAGCTACGTCTATGCCGAGTCCGGCCTGGTGACCACCGTCGGGGTGAAAGATCTGGTGGTGGTTCAGACCAAAGACGCCGTGCTGATTGCCGACCGTAACGCCGTGCAGGACGTTAAAAAAGTGGTGGAGAAGATCAAGGCGGATGGTCGCCATGAGCACCACATTCACCGCGAAGTGTACCGTCCATGGGGGAAATATGACTCCATCGATGCCGGCGAGCGCTACCAGGTGAAACGTATCACCGTGAAGCCGGGCGAGGGGCTGTCTGTGCAGATGCACCACCACCGCGCTGAGCACTGGGTGGTGGTAGCGGGCACGGCAAAAGTCACTATCGACGGTGAAGTCAAACTGCTGGGTGAAAACGAGTCCATTTATATTCCTCTGGGGGCGACGCACTGTCTGGAGAACCCGGGGAAAATTCCTCTCGACTTAATTGAGGTGCGCTCCGGCTCGTACCTGGAAGAGGACGATATCGTGCGCTTCCAGGACCGCTACGGGCGGGTGTAGTACTCCGCATTATGCCCGGTGGCGCTGCGCTTACCGGGCCTACGAATGACAAAAAAATCAATTTGGCCATTTAGTGGTCAGGGCCGACTGTTGCCTGAAAAAGGGGTCATCATGGAAAAATTAACCTGTTTTAAAGCCTACGATATTCGCGGCAAGCTGGGCGAAGAGCTGAACGAAGACATCGCGTGGCGCATTGGTCGCGCGTACGGTGAATATTTAAAACCGCAGACCATCGTGCTGGGCGGTGACGTGCGCCTCACCAGTGAATCCCTGAAGCTGGCCCTGGCGAAAGGGCTGCAGGACGCGGGCGTGGACGTGCTGGATATCGGCCTTTCCGGGACCGAAGAGATTTACTTTGCCACCTTCCACCTCGGCGTGGACGGCGGTATCGAAGTAACGGCCAGCCACAACCCGATGGACTACAACGGCATGAAGCTGGTGCGCAAGGGCGCACGTCCTATCAGCGGCGACACTGGCCTGCGCGACGTGCAGCGCCTGGCGGAAGCCAACGATTTCCCGCCGGTCAACGACGCGAAGCGCGGCAGCTACAGGCAGATTAACCTGCAGAAAGAGTACATCGACCACCTGCTGGGCTACATCAACGTGGCGAACCTGAAACCGCTGAAGCTGGTGATTAACTCCGGTAACGGCGCGGCCGGCCCGGTGGTGGACGCTCTCGAAGCCCGCTTTAAAGCACTGAACGTGCCGGTGACCTTCGTCAAAGTGCACAACACCCCGGACGGCAACTTCCCGAACGGTATTCCTAACCCGCTGCTGCCGGAGTGCCGCGACGATACCCGTAACGCGGTGATCGAGCACGGCGCGGATATGGGCATCGCCTTTGACGGCGATTTCGACCGCTGCTTCCTGTTCGACGAGAACGGGCAGTTCATCGAGGGCTACTACATTGTCGGCCTGCTGGCGGAAGCGTTCCTTGAGAAAAACCCGGGCGCGAAAATCATTCATGACCCGCGCCTTTCCTGGAATACCGTCGACGTGGTGTCCGCGGCAGGCGGCACGCCGGTGATGTCCAAAACCGGTCACGCCTTCATCAAAGAGCGTATGCGCGAAGAAGACGCCATCTACGGCGGCGAGATGAGCGCCCACCACTACTTCCGTGATTTTGCCTACTGCGACAGCGGAATGATCCCGTGGCTGCTGGTGACCGAGCTGCTGTGCCTGAAGGGTAAAACCCTGGGTGAGCTGGTGCGTGACCGTATGGCGGCATTCCCGGCGAGCGGGGAGATCAACAGCAAGCTGGCGCAGCCGGCCGAGGCCATTGCCCGCGTGGAGCACCACTTTGCGCTGCACGCGCTGGAAATTGACCGTACCGACGGCATCAGCATGGCGTTCCCGCAGTGGCGCTTTAACCTGCGCTCGTCCAATACCGAGCCGGTGGTGCGCCTGAACGTGGAGTCCCGCGCTGACACCGCGCTGATGGAAGCCCGAACGAAGGACATTCTGGCGCTGTTGAATCAGTAATATTTACCCCTCCCGGTGGGAGGGGAAACTGAATACAGGAACAACGATGACGAATCTAAAAAAACGCGAACGAGCGAGAACGAATGCATCGTTAATCTCTATGGTGCAGCGTTTTTCTGATATCACCATCATGGTCGGTGGATTGTGGGCGGTGTGTCGGATCAGCGGGCTGCCGTTCTTATACATGCATCTGCTGATGGCACTGATTGCGCTGGTCGTGTTTCAGATGATCGGCGGGATGACCGATTTTTACCGCTCGTGGCGCGGCGTCAAAATGACCACCGAACTGATGCTGTTGTTGCAGAACTGGACCCTGAGCCTGATCTTCAGCGCGGGTCTGGTGGCGTTCAGCCATGATTTTGACAATCGTCTGGTGACCTATCTCTGCTGGTATCTGTTGACCTGCGTCGGCATGGTGGTGTGTCGCTCTCTTATCCGCTTTGGTGCGGGCTGGTTGCGCAACCGGGGTTATAACCGTCGCTTCGTTGCCGTGGCAGGGGATTTGCCTGTCGGGCGGGTGCTGCTCGACAGCTTCCGCAACGAGCCATGGTTAGGTTTTGAAGTGGTGGGGATTTATCACGACGCGAAGCCTGGCGGCGTGCCTGCGGACTGGGCGGGCAATTATGAGCAGCTTATTGAAGACGCGAAAGCCGGCAAAATTCACAACGTCTACATCGCCATGCAGATGAAAGACGAATCCCGCATCAAGCAACTGATGCGCGAGCTGGCGGATACTACCTGTTCGGTGATCCTGATCCCGGACGTGTTTACGTTCAACATCCTTCACTCCCGCATTGAAGAGGTGAACGGTGTGCCGGTCGTACCGCTGTACGACACGCCGCTGTCAGGTATTAACCGCGTGCTGAAGCGCGTGGAAGATATCGTGCTCTCTTCGCTGATTTTACTGCTCATCTCCCCGGTGCTGTGCTGCATCGCCCTGGCGGTGAAGCTGAGCTCTCCTGGCCCGGTTATCTTCCGCCAGACCCGCTACGGTATGGACGGTAAGCCGATTATGGTGTGGAAATTCCGCTCCATGAAGGTGATGGAAAACGACAAGGTGGTGACCCAGGCAACGCAGAACGATCCGCGCGTCACCCGCGTGGGGAACTTCCTGCGCCGTACCTCGCTGGATGAACTGCCGCAGTTTATCAACGTCTTTACCGGCGGGATGTCGATTGTCGGGCCTCGTCCACACGCGGTTGCTCATAACGAACAGTACCGCTCGCTGATTGAAGGCTACATGCTGCGCCACAAGGTGAAGCCGGGCATTACGGGCTGGGCGCAGATCAACGGCTGGCGCGGTGAAACCGACACGCTGGAAAAAATGGAAAAACGTATTGAGTTCGATCTGGAGTACATCCGTGAGTGGAGCGTCTGGTTCGATATCAAGATTGTTTTTCTGACCATCTTCAAAGGTTTCGTGAACAAAGCGGCGTACTAAGATGAGCTTACGTGAAAAAACCATCAGCGGCGCGAAGTGGTCAGCGATGGCGACCATCGTCATCATTGGCCTTGGTCTGGTGCAGATGACCGTGCTGGCGCGCATTATCGATAATCACCAGTTCGGTCTGCTGACCATTTCGCTGGTGATTATCGCGCTGGCCGATACGCTGTCTGACTTTGGTATCGCCAACTCGATTATCCAGCGCAAAGAGATTAGCCATCTGGAGCTGACCACGCTCTACTGGCTGAACGTGGGGCTGGGGATTTTCGTGTTTGTGCTGGTGTTCCTGCTGAGCGACACCATCGCCAGCGTGCTGCACAACCCGGATCTCGCGCCGCTGATGCGTACGCTGTCGTTTGCTTTTGTGGTGATCCCGCACGGGCAGCAGTTCCGCGCGCTGATGCAGAAAGAGCTCGAGTTCAACAAGATCGGCATGATCGAGACCAGCGCCGTGCTGGCGGGCTTTACCTTCACCGTGGTGAGCGCCCATTTCTGGCCGCTGGCGATCACGGCCATTCTGGGATACCTGGTTAACTCCGGCGTGCGCACGCTGCTGTTCGGCTATTTTGGCCGCAAAATTTACCGTCCGGGACTGCATTTCTCTCTGGCTTCCGTCTCCTCCAACCTGCGTTTTGGCGCATGGCTGACGGCGGACAGCATCATTAACTATGTGAACACCAACCTCTCAACGCTGGTGCTGGCGCGTATTCTCGGCGCGAGCGTGGCAGGGGGCTATAACCTGGCCTATAACGTCGCGGTCGTTCCCCCGATGAAGCTGAACCCGATTATTACCCGCGTGCTGTTCCCGGCGTTTGCAAAGATTCAGGACGACACCGAGAAGCTGCGCGTCAATTTCTACAAGCTGCTTTCGGTAGTGGGGATTATCAACTTCCCGGTGCTGCTGGGGCTGATGGTGGTGTCCAGCAATTTCGTGCCGCTGGTGTTTGGCGAGAAATGGAACGGTATTATCCCGATCCTTCAGCTGCTCTGCGTGGTGGGGCTGCTGCGCTCCGTGGGGAATCCGATTGGTTCCCTGCTGATGGCGAAGGCGCGCGTGGATATCAGCTTTAAGTTCAACGTATTTAAAACCTTCCTGTTTATTCCGGCGATTATCGTCGGCGGGCATATGGCGGGCGCTATCGGCGTTACGCTGGGCTTCCTGCTGGTGCAGATAGTCAACACCGTTCTGAGCTACTTCATCATGATCAAGCCGGTGCTGGGCTCCAGCTACCGCCAGTACATCCTGAGTCTGTGGCTGCCGTTCTATCTCTCATTGCCGACCCTAGTGGTGAGCTACGGCCTGGGCATCATCCTCAGCGGTCACCTGCCGCTGGCCGCGCTGCTGGCGGTGCAGGTGGCTGCAGGTGCGCTGGCATTCGTCGTGATGATTGTGCTGTCACGCAATGCGCTGGTGGTGGAGATGAAGCGCCAGTTTTGCCGTAACGAAAAAATGAAAACGCTGCTTCGCGCAGGCTAGTTATTTAAGAGGCCATTATGAAATTATTAATTCTTGGCAACCATACCTGCGGCAACCGTGGCGACAGCGCCATCCTGCGCGGTTTACTGGATGCGATTAACACCCTTAAGCCTGAGACCGAAGTGGACGTGATGAGCCGTTATCCGGTCAGCTCATCCTGGTTACTGAACCGCCCGGTGATGGGCGACCCGCTTTACAGCCAGATGAAACAGCATAACAACGCCGCGGGCGTGATGGGGCGCGTGAAGAAAGTGCTGCGCCGTCGCTATCAGCACCAGGTGCTGCTTTCCCGAGTGACGGATACCGGCAAGCTGCGCAACATTGCTATTGCTCAGGGCTTTACCGATTTCGTTCGTCTGCTGTCGGGCTATGACGCCATTATTCAGGTCGGCGGTTCGTTCTTCGTCGATCTCTACGGCGTGCCGCAGTTTGAGCATGCGCTTTGTACGTTCATGGCGAAAAAGCCGCTGTTTATGATTGGTCACAGCGTGGGACCTTTCCAGGATCCGCAGTTTAACCAGCTGGCAAACTATGTTTTCGGCCACTGCGATGCCCTGATCCTGCGCGAGTCGGTCAGCCTCGAGATGATGAAGCGCAGCGAGATCGACACCTCAAAAGTCGAGCACGGTGTGGACACGGCCTGGCTGGTGGATCACCAGAACGACAGCTTCCAGGCAAGCTATGCGGTGCAGCACTGGCTGGACGTAGCGGCGAAACAGAAAACCGTGGCGATTACCCTGCGCGAGCTGGCGCCCTTCGATAAACGTTTAGGCACCACCCAGGCGGCGTATGAGAAAGCGTTCGCCGACGTGGTGAACCGCGTGCTGGACAGCGGTTATCAGGTGCTGGCGCTCTCAACCTGCACCGGTATCGACAGCTACAACAAAGATGACCGCATGGTGGCGCTGAACCTGCGCAACCTTGTCAACGATCCGTCCCGCTATCACGTGGTGATGGACGAACTGAACGACCTCGAGATGGGCAAGCTGCTCTCTGCATGTGACCTGACCGTGGGCACCCGTCTGCACTCGGCGATTATCTCCATGAACTTCGGCACGCCGGCCATTGCCATTAACTATGAGCACAAGTCCGCCGGGATTATGCAGCAGCTCGGTATGCCGGAAATGGCCGTGGATATCCGTCATCTGCTGGATGGTTCGCTCGGTGCGATGGTGGGGGACACCCTGGGTCAACTGCCTGCCATCAATGAACGCCTGGCCGTGGCGGTGAAAGCCGAACGCGAGAAAGGCATCGGGATGGTGAAATCGGTACTTGACCGTGTACGGGAGGGGAAATGAAGGTTGGTTTCTTCTTACTGAAATTTCCGCTGTCGTCTGAAACGTTTGTTCTGAACCAAATCACCGCGTTTATCGATATGGGATATGACGTGGAGATTATCGCCCTGCAAAAGGGCGATACCCAAAACACCCATGCGGCCTATATCCAGTATGGGCTGGAGGCGAAAACACGCTGGCTACAGGATGAGCCGTCCGGGAAGGTGAGCAAGCTGCGCCACCGGGCCAGCCAGACCTTACGCGGTATCCACCGCGCGTCGACGTGGCGCGCGCTGAATGTATCCCGCTATGGGGCGGAATCCCGCAATCTGATCCTGTCGGCCATCTGCGGGCAAACGGCGCAGCCGTATCGTGCGGATGTGTTTATCGCCCACTTTGGCCCGGCGGGCGTTACCGCCGCAAAACTGCGCGAACTGGGGGTGATTGACGGAAAAATTGCCACCATCTTCCACGGTATTGATATCTCCAGTCGTGAAGTGCTGAACCACTACACGCCGGAGTATCAGCAGCTTTTCCGACGCGGTGACGTGATGCTTCCCATCAGCGACCTGTGGGCCGGTCGGCTTAAAAACATGGGCTGCCCGGGAGAGAAAATTGCCGTTTCGCGTATGGGCGTGGATCTCACGCGCTTTACCCGGCGTCCGGTTAAGGTGCCGGGGAAACCGCTGCAGATCATCTCCGTCGCTCGCCTGACCGAGAAGAAAGGGCTGCATGTGGCCATTGAAGCCTGCCGCCAGCTGAAAGCGCGTGGGGTGGATTTCCACTATCGCATTCTTGGCATTGGGCCATGGGAGCGTCGTCTGCGCACGCTTATTGAACAGTATCAGTTGGAGGATGTTGTCGAGATGCCGGGCTTCAAGCCGAGCCATGAGGTGAAGGCTATGCTCGATGAGGCGGATGTGTTCCTGCTTCCTTCCGTAACGGGCACCGATGGCGATATGGAAGGCATTCCGGTGGCGCTGATGGAGGCGATGGCCGTCGGTATTCCGGTGGTATCGACCCTGCACAGCGGGATCCCGGAGCTTATTCAGTCTGACTATTCCGGCTGGCTGGTACCGGAAAATAACGCCATGGCTCTGGCCGATCGATTAGCGGCATTCAGCGACATCGACCAGCAGGCGCTGGAGCCCGTGCTCCACAATGCGCGACAAAAAGTAGAAACCGATTTTAACCAGCAGGTGATTAATCGCCAGTTAGCGAGCCTGCTGCAAACGTTGTAACGCCGAGGTTGTATGCTGAAAAAGATTACCCGACGCACCTTCGTCTCTTCTCTGTCCGTTCTGGCCGCCGCGCCGCTGCTGTCGTCCCGCATCGCGCGGGCGGCAACCGGAAGAACGGTTTCTGTGAATCAGTACAATAACAACGACTGGATCGCCGCCTTTAAGCAGGCGTTTAACGAAGGGGACACGGTTGTTGTTCCTGCTGGACTGACCTGCGAAAACATCAATACGGGCATTTTCATTCCTGACGGGAAAACGCTGCTGATCCGCGGGGCGTTGACCGGCAACGGACGGGGTCGCTTTGTCCTGCAGGAGGGCAGTAAAGTCATTGGCGAGGGCGCAGGACGCACGGAAAATATTACCCTGGATGTTCGCGGCTCTGACTGCGTGATCAAAGGACTCGCGATGAGCGGGTTTGGTCCCGTAACGCAGATCTACATCGGCGGTAAGAAGCCCAGCGTGATGCGCAATCTTGTCATTGATAACATCAGCGTGAGCCAGGCCAACTATGCCATCCTGCGCCAGGGTTTCCATAACCAGGTGGACGGCGCCCGCATCACCAACAGTAAATTTAGCCACCTGCAGGGCGATGCGATCGAGTGGAACGTCGCCATCAATGACCGCAACATCCTGATTTCCGACCATGTGATCGACAACATCAACTGCACGAACGGCAAGATCAACTGGGGCATTGGCATTGGCCTCGCCGGAAGCACCTACGATAATGACTATCCGGAAAAGCAAACCGTTAAGAACTTCGTGGTGGCCAACATCACCGGCAGCAACTGTCGTCAGTTAGTGCATGTTGAAAACGGCAAACATTTTGTTATCCGTAATATAAAGGCCAAAAATATTACCCCCGACTTCAGTAAAAAGGCGGGAATAGACAACGCCACGGTAGCCATTTATGGCTGTGATAATTTCATTATTGATAATGTCGATATGGTCAATAGTGCCGGCATGTTAATCGGTTATGGCGTGATTAAAGGCGATTATTTGTCCATCCCGCAGAACTTCAGGCTCAACAATATTCACCTCGATAATCGCCAGCTTGCGTATAAGCTGCGCGGAATACAAATTTCATCCGGCAATGCCACGTCATTTGTTGCGATTACTAACGTCGAGATGCAGCGGGCCACGCTGGAGCTGCACAATAAGCCGCAGCATCTTTTCTTACGAAATATCAATGTAATGCAGGAAGCCACCGTGGGGCCTGCCCTGAAGATCAATTTCGATCTGCGTAAGGACGTTCGGGGCAAATTTATGGCTAAAGACGAGACGTTGCTGTCGCTGGCGAACATAAAAGCTGTCAATGAGAAGGGGCAAAGCTCGGTGGATATTGACCGGGTTGATCAGCAGGTGGTGAATACGGAACGGCTGAATTTTGCGCTTCCGCACAGATAATCATCAACGGCCAGTTTTGAGACTATTCCTGGCATAAAAGCGCGATCGAATCAGATTACAACTACAGAAATTTGTAGTACTAAGGCGTAACATTGCCCAAGGATTACGGCAAATCATGCTGGCGAAAACAGGTTTAAGAGCTATAATTCGTCAACCATTTTAAGGTGGAAGAAATAATGATTAATTTGAAAGCAGTCATTCCGGTAGCAGGCTTGGGCATGCATATGCTGCCAGCCACGAAAGCCATTCCTAAAGAGATGCTGCCGATCGTCGACAAGCCAATGATTCAATACATTGTCGACGAGATTGTTGCTGCAGGGATCAAAGAAATCGTCCTGGTTACGCACTCGTCCAAGAATGCGGTAGAGAACCACTTCGACACCTCTTACGAACTCGAAGCGTTGCTTGAGCAGCGCGTCAAACGCCAGCTGCTGGCGGAAGTGCAGTCTATTTGTCCGCCGGGCGTGACCATCATGAACGTTCGTCAGGCGCAGCCGCTGGGGCTGGGTCACTCTATCCTGTGCGCTCGCCCGGTTGTAGGTGATAACCCGTTCATCGTTGTGCTTCCGGACATCATCATTGATACCGCGTCTGCCGATCCGCTGCGTTACAACCTGGCGGCAATGGTCGCACGTTTCAACGAAACGGGCCGTAGCCAGGTGCTGGCAAAACGCATGAAAGGCGATCTGTCCGAGTACTCCGTTATCCAGACGAAAGAACCGCTGGAGACGGAAGGGCAGGTGAGCCGCATCGTTGAGTTCATCGAAAAACCGGATCAGCCACAGACGCTGGATTCCGACCTGATGGCGGTTGGCCGTTATGTTCTGAACGCAGATATCTGGGCCGAGCTCGAAAAAACCGAGCCAGGCGCCTGGGATCGTATTCAGCTGACCGACGCGATTGCAGAGTTGGCGAAAAAGCAGTCTGTGGATGCGATGCTGATGACCGGTGACAGCTATGACTGCGGTAAGAAAATGGGGTATATGCAGGCGTTCGTGAACTATGGGCTGCGCAACCTGAAGGAAGGGGCAAAGTTCAGAAACCGTATTGAGAAGTTACTCGCTAACGACTGATATTTTCTTACACGATTTGTATAAGCGGTAGCCATCATCAGGGTATGTGGAAACATAACCAAAATGATGTCTGCCGTTTTTTGTTATTATTCATAATGATAACATAGAGTTATCTGATTCAAATCTCGCCAGATTTGTAACGATTTGTGCTTGTTTCTGTGGTCATTTAGGACGACAATTAACGCCAGTTTTTTGTCTGTATTCAGACCAGAAAATTCATTTCTGCAATTTCAATCAGTGCACTGGTAGCTGTTAAGCCTGGGGCGGTAGCGTGCCTTACCTTCGCAATTGAATATAGAACGAACAGTCATGGCCTATACAGTTTCTCGCGATTCTGCACTCCACGCGGGCAAAAAAATATCAGATTGAGCAGACAGGGGATATCAATGAAAGTATTGGTGACGGGCGGAACCGGGTTTCTTGGTACTGCTTTAGTCCGGACGTTGAAATCATCAGGACATGAGGTGATATTAACAACGCGCAAGCAGGAGAACCCTGAACAGGGAATTTACAACTTGGGTGATATCTCAGCCGATACCAACTGGGTAAATCTTCTTCAGGGATGCGATACTGTCATTCATACTGCGGGAAGGGCACATATCCTTAATGATGATGCACAGGATGCTTTGGCGGAATTTCGTCGGGTTAATCACGACGCGACTATGAAATTAGCTACAGATGCCGCGACCAGTGGTGTTAAGCATTTTATTTTCGTCAGCTCGATCGGTGTCAACGGTAATGCCACTTCAGGAATCCCTTTTTCTGAAGCGTCGGAGCCCCGACCAACCTCTGATTACGCCATTTCCAAGCTAGAAGCTGAGCAAAGTTTGCTTAAAAACTTTGCTGAGAGTCATATGGCGATCACCATTGTCCGTCCGGCATTAATTTGTGGTGAAAATGCTCCGGGTAATATACAGCGTCTTTTAAAACTGGTCTCTAAGAACCTGCCGTTGCCATTTAAAAATGTCAGGAACAAGCGGGCACTTGTGTCACTGGATAATGTCGTCAGCTTTATCAATGAATGCGTCGTTAATGAAAAATCAAAAAATCAACTCTATTTACTCGCAGATGCGGAACGACCTTCTACAGAAGATATGATTAATGCCTTTGCTTCAGGGATGGGGATTAAAGCGAAAGTTATCTATTTCCCTAAAGTTATCCTTAAAATATTACTATCCGCTGTTGGTAAAAGTGGAATTTACGATCAGTTATTTGGTGATCTTGAAGTCGATGCCACCAAATCGCGGGAACACTTACACTGGACACCCCCGGTAACGCTTCATGAAGCTATGAAAAAAACGGCGAAATATTATATTGAAGGTAATAAATAATGGTGAATTTGGGGATTGTAATATTCTCTTTTTTAGTATCATGCGTGCTGACCTTTGGGTTACGCGGTTATGCCATTAAGCATAATGTTATCGACCGTCCTAATCAGCGAAGCTCGCATTCTGTGCCGACGCCGCGAGGTGGCGGGGTGGCTATTGTTCTGACGCTCCTGGTGGCGTTAGTATGGTTTTATTTTAGCCGCGAGCTGACATTAGACAGCTTCTTAGGTTTGTTCATTCCAGGTTTAATTGTTGCCATCATCGGTTTCCTTGACGATCATGGTCATATAGCGGCTCGCTGGCGTCTATTGATGCATTTTATGGCCGCGGCAATTGGCATCTATTTCTTAGGCTCTTTCCCGGTAATTACGCTGTTTGGTTACGATCTTTCCTTATCCTGGATTGGTATGATTCTCGGCTGTGTTTATCTGGTCTGGATGCTAAATTTATATAATTTCATGGATGGGATTAATGGCTTAGCCAGCGCAGAGGCAATCACATTTGCCGCATGTAGTGCGGTGTTGATTGTTGTAAACCAGTACACTGACGCGCCTGAAAGTATTTATCCGCTGACGCTTGCTCTTATCGGTGCCGCTGCTGGCTTTATTGTCTGGAACTTCCCGATAGCGAAAATCTTCATGGGCGATGCCGGGAGTGGTTTCCTTGGGATAACTATTGGGTTGATGATCCTCCATATTGCGAAAGTAGATACGCATTTCTTTATTGCAGAATTATGCTTGCTGGGCGTATTTATCGTCGATGCCACTACAACATTGCTGAGGAGAGTTGTAGCGGGCAAGAAAGTCTATGAAGCGCATGCCAGCCATGGCTATCAAATCCTTGCCAGAAAATATGGCAGCCACGTTCCGGTGACAATGATGGCGATTGCCGTCAATCTGCTGTGGCTCTTCCCTATCGCCTTTTTTATCGCCTCAGCCAAGATTGATGGTGTTGTTGGACTGATTGTCGCCTGGCTCCCGCTTTTCGCTGTTGCGCTCAAATGTGGTGCGGGCGTTAAAGACAAAGAGAGCAACGCCAATGCATAACTTAATGATTTTGGGGGCGGGTGGCCATGGGCGTACACTCTGCGAGATGGCGAGACTCCTGGGATATACGGATATCGTTTTTCTTGACGATAATGCATCCCCCATCCATGACACAAACAAACTCATTATTGGTAAAATTTCAGAACTACAGTTACATATCGAAAAGGCCAGTCATGTAGCGATTGGTATTGGAAATAATAAACTCAGAGAACAGCTCTATCAGCAGATTATTAGCTTAGGTATTCATCCCGTTACGCTTATACATCCCTTTGCATTTATCAGCCCATCGGCGACAATTGCTGAGGGCTCTGTCGTATTAGCGGGAGCAGTGGTTGGTGCCAATGCGAGATTAGGTGCAGGTACGATTGTAAATAGCCATTCGACAGTAGATCATGATTCTACTCTAGGCGATTTTGTTCACTTAGGTGTTGGTGTTCATCTCGCTGGCGGCGCTGTAATTGGGAAATCAGCGTTTCTGCAGGCGGGTACAGTGGGTGGTTATAATGCAATAGTGCATGATTACTCAGTGTGTCCTGCTGGTACTATTTTATAAACTGAATGCAAGCTTTAACGAGGCGACCAGTTTTTAGTATGCTAAATTATTTAATATCTTTATCCAGACCGATAAAACGTATTATTACACTTTCGATAGATGTTGTGCTTCTCTTATGTGCATTTTGGTTTGCATTTTGGGTACGCATTGATTCTATGACTCCAATATTTAGTACGGAGCATTGGTTATTTATATTTTCAATAATTATCGTCACCCTGGCGATATTTGTTAAGCTAGGGCTTTATCGCGCCGTCATTCGCTATATTACTGCAAAAATATTACTAGTAGTTACAGTAGGGATGGTTATATCATCCATTTTGCTTATTATCGCAGCGTTTTATACTAATCTCTATTTACCAAGAACGATTCCATTCATTTATTTCTCGTTCGGTTTACTGCTTATTGCCGGATCGCGGCTGGGTATGAGGATGTTGGTAAATCGTGGATTGAATCTGGGCACTAGGGTGGTGATTTATGGTGCCGGTGCATCGGGCCGTCAGTTACTGCCGGCGCTGAGCCAGATGGATGAATATTATCCCGTTGCTTTTGTCGATGACAACCGCGCTCTGCAAGGTCAGGTGATTCACGGCGTCAGCGTTTTCGCGCCGGAAAAACTGCCATGGTTGGTAGATAAATACGAAGCGAAGAAAATTCTGCTTGCCATGCCAAGCGCCAGTCGAGCCAGGAAGAACGAAGTCATTAAAACACTGGAAGGTTTGCCGTGCGAGGTACTCTCCATTCCCGGTATGGTCGATCTTGTAGAGGGTAAAGCACGTATTGATTCGTTGCGCAAAGTGGTTATTACCGATCTGCTGGGCCGCGATCCCGTCTCACCGATTCCGGAATTGGTTTCC
Organism: Lelliottia nimipressuralis; assembly: GCF_004402045.1. GTDB lineage: Bacteria > Pseudomonadota > Gammaproteobacteria > Enterobacterales > Enterobacteriaceae > Enterobacter > Enterobacter chinensis. The sequence continues at coordinate 468,391 of NZ_SOMG01000011.1, forward strand.
CGTAATATCAACGGGAAAACGGTTATGGTTACCGGGGCTGGGGGATCGATTGGTTCTGAGCTTTGCCGACAGATAATTAAAAATAAGCCGAACCAGCTTATTCTTTTCGAATTGTCAGAGTTCTCACTGTACTCCATCGATTCGGAGCTGCGTAATCTGAATCTCAGCCAGAATCTTCAGGTTAAAATTTACCCAATTCTCGGTAACGTACAAGATAAAGAGCATCTCGAAAGATTAATTAACACATTCAACGTCAATACGATTTATCACGCTGCGGCGTACAAACATGTACCGCTTGTCGAGTTCAACGTTCTTGATGGAGTGCGCAATAATATCTTTGGTACACTGAGCTGCGCACAGGCTGCAGCGAGTTGCGGTGTAGAAAACTTTGTCTTAATTTCGACCGATAAAGCCGTGCGGCCTACCAATACAATGGGGGCGACCAAACGAATGGCTGAGCTAGTGCTGCAGGCGCTGGCGAAGGAATCCAGCAAAACTTGCTTCAGTATGGTTCGCTTCGGCAACGTATTAGGCTCGTCGGGTTCTGTTGTGCCGTTGTTTGAAAAACAAATAGCTGCGGGTGGTCCTGTGACGCTGACTCATGAGAATATTACGCGTTACTTTATGACGATCCCTGAAGCGGCGCAGTTGGTAATACAGGCGGGAGCCATGGGTACGGGCGGCGATGTTTTTGTTCTGGATATGGGGGAACCCGTCAAGATTATTGATCTTGCACATCGCATGATTACCTTGCAAGGGCTCACCGTTCGTGATGATAAAAACCCTTATGGTGATATTGCGATAAAAACAACGGGTCTGCGTCCGGGTGAGAAACTGTATGAAGAGTTACTTATCGGCGACAATGTATCTACAACACAGCACCCGCGTATCAGGACCGCTAATGAAGTGATGTTGCCGTGGAGTGAGATGAGCATTATTCTTCAGAACCTCGACAACGCCTGCTGTGAATTCGACTACGAACGCGTGCGCGAAATATTATTGCAGGCACCTGCAGCGTTCAATCCAACCGATGGTATCTGCGATTTACTCTGGAAAGAAAAGGTAAGTTAAAATAGCAGATTGTCATTTTCTCAGCCCTGGACGCTTGACAAAAGTCACCAGGGCGTCGGCATGTAATAGATTGTTTCTGAAAACCTTAAGAGCGAAATAAACGTGAAAATTCTGGTCACTGGTGGAGCAGGCTTCATTGGGTCTGCAGTGGTACGACACATTATTAATGATACGCAAGATTCTGTTATTAACGTCGATAAACTGACTTACGCAGGGAATCTTGAATCTCTGGCTGACGTTGCGCAGAGCGATCGTTATCATTTTGAACATGCCGATATCTGCGACAGCGATGCCATGGCACGTATTTTTGCAGAGCACAAGCCGGATGCTGTGATGCATCTGGCCGCCGAGAGCCACGTTGATCGCTCGATTACCGGCCCGGCAGCATTTATCGAGACTAACATTCTTGGCACCTATGTGCTGCTGGAAGCAAGCCGCAAGTACTGGTCTGAGTTAAGTGCTGAGAAAAAAACGGTATTCCGGTTCCACCACATCTCAACAGATGAAGTGTATGGCGATCTTCCGCATCCTGATGAAGTCGCAAAGGGAGCCAAGCTGCCTTTATTTACTGAAACCACTGCCTATGCCCCAAGCAGCCCGTACTCTGCTTCTAAAGCGTCCAGCGACCATTTAGTCCGTGCCTGGCTGCGCACCTATGGTTTCCCTACAATTGTCACTAACTGTTCCAATAACTACGGTCCCTACCACTTTCCGGAAAAACTTATCCCTCTGGTAATCCTCAATGCGCTGGATGGAAACCCCCTGCCGGTTTACGGTAAAGGTGACCAGATCCGCGACTGGCTGTACGTTGAAGATCACGCTCGCGCGTTATATACCGTGGTGACGCAGGGCAAGATTGGCGAAACCTACAACATCGGCGGCCACAATGAAAAACAAAACCTTGATGTGGTAAATACTATCTGCTCCTTGCTGGATGAGATTGTGCCGAAGGAAGGCTCTTATCGCGACCAGATAACCTATGTGGCTGACCGTCCGGGTCACGACCGCCGCTACGCGATTGACGCAGAGAAAATTGGTCAGGAGCTGGGCTGGAAGCCTCAGGAGACCTTCGAAAGTGGCATTCGCAAAACCGTAGAATGGTACCTGGCGAACACACAATGGGTAGAGAACGTGAAAAGCGGTAACTACAAATCGTGGATTGAAGAAAACTATGGGGATCGTGCTTAATGAACATCCTGTTGTTTGGCAAAACAGGGCAGGTGGGATGGGAGCTACAGCGTGCTCTTGCGCCACTGGGTAATTTGATTGCTGTTGACGTCCATTCGCAGGAGTACTGCGGTGATTTCAGTAACCCTGAAGGCATTGCAGAAACTGTGCGCCGTATTAAGCCTGATGTGATCGTTAACGCGGCTGCGCACACCGCAGTCGATAAGGCCGAGTCAGAACCAGAATTCGCTCAGTTGCTGAATGCAACGAGTGTCGAGGCGATTGCCAAAGAGGCTCAGAAATTGGGGGCTTGGGTTGTTCATTATTCCACTGATTACGTATTCCCGGGTGATGGGAATACGCCGTGGCTGGAAACGGACGCCACAGCACCGCTCAATGTTTATGGTGAAACCAAACTTGCTGGTGAAAAAGCGTTAAGTGAAAATTGCTCACGGCATTTGATCTTTCGAACTAGCTGGGTTTATGCCGGTAAAGGGAATAATTTTGCGCGTACTATGCTGCGACTGGCAAAAGAGCGCTCTGAGCTGTCTGTTATTAATGACCAATTTGGAGCACCTACAGGGGCTGAATTATTAGCAGACTGCACGGCTCATGCAATTAGGGTTGCTCTGATTAAACCCGAGGTAGCAGGTACATATCATCTGGTTGCCAGTGGTACGACAACCTGGTATGACTATGCCTCGCTGGTATTTGAAGAAGCGCGTAAAGCAGGAATGGAGCTGGCATTAACCCAACTTCATGGGGTGCCAACCAGTGCTTATCCAACCCCAGCACGACGTCCGGGAAACTCCCGTCTCAATACCATAAAGTTCCAGCAGAATTTCAACCTGGTACTGCCGCAATGGGAAGTGGGGGTTAAGCGTATGTTGACGGAGTGGTTCACAGCAACAGCGATTTAATAATGCTCATGATGCCTGGGAAAGGGCATCTCATGAATATAGAGATGATGAAATGAAAACGCGTAAAGGTATTATTCTGGCGGGTGGCTCTGGTACTCGTCTGTATCCGGTAACTATGGCTGTCAGCAAACAATTATTACCTATTTATGATAAGCCGATGATTTACTATCCACTATCAACACTGATGCTAGCTGGAATTCGGGATATTTTAATTATTAGTACTCCTCAGGATACTCCGCGTTTTGAACAACTCCTGGGGGACGGCAGTCAGTGGGGGCTTAACCTACATTATAAAATTCAGCCAAGCCCTGATGGTCTTGCTCAGGCCTTCATTATTGGTGAAGAATTTATCGGCAATGATGATTGCGCTCTGGTTTTGGGAGACAATATATTCTATGGACATGATCTGCCAAAATTGATGGATAGCGCTGTAAATAAAGAGGGAGGCGCGACGGTTTTTGCATACCATGTGAATGATCCTGAACGCTACGGCGTTGTCGAATTCGATAAGAGTGGTACGGCTATCAGCCTCGAAGAGAAACCTCTGGAACCGAAAAGTAATTATGCGGTAACGGGGCTCTATTTTTATGATAACAGTGTCGTTGAGATGGCGAAGAACTTGAAACCGTCAGCACGTGGTGAGTTGGAAATCACAGATATTAACCGTATCTACATGGAACAAGGTAAACTTTCGGTTGCCATGATGGGACGTGGCTACGCATGGCTGGATACAGGGACTCACCAGAGTTTGATTGAAGCGAGTAACTTCATCGCTACAATCGAAGAGCGTCAAGGACTGAAGGTTGCCTGTCCTGAAGAAATTGCCTATCGTAAAGGCTTCATTAATGCTGAGCAAATAGCTCAATTGGCGAAGCCCTTAGCAAAAAATAATTATGGGAAATATCTTCTAAAAATGATTGATAAAAAATTCTAATAACTCATTTTCTCAAACAATAAAGAAAGTAGTGGTGCTGTCACATTTTTACATGAGCATGTGAATGAATTTTTAAATTAGACAGAATTACTATAATTAGAGCAGCAATGAGGAAGTGTGGGGATTATATGCATTTTAGTGTGTTAATGTCGCTCTATGACAAGGAGAAGCCTTCCTATTTGGAAGAGTGTCTTGAAAGTTTGGCAAATCAAACGGTAAAAGCGGATGAAATCGTTCTTGTTTATGATGGTCCTATCAACACAGCTTTAAGCACAGTAGTTGATAGATGGTCAATGTCATTACCTATCAAGATTGTAGCATTAAAAAAGAATGTTGGGTTAGGGCAGGCGTTAAATGAAGGAATGAAACATTGCACCTATGATTATGTCATGCGGATGGATACGGATGATATATGTCAACCAACTCGTTTCGAGTTACAATCTGCATTTATGGAGTTGAACCCTGATATTGATATTTCAGGAAGTTGTATCCGTGAGTTTATAGGTGATAAAAAGAATATCGTATCAGAAAGAAAAGTTCCGCTTTCTAACGAAGAAATCAAAAAATTCGCCAGGCATAAAAATCCGTTTAACCATATGACTGTCATTTTCAAAAAATCCAGTGTTCAGTCTGTTGGAGGATACCAGCACCATTATCTTATGGAAGATTATAATTTATGGTTGAGGTTACTAGGGAGTGGATTCAAAGCTGGCAACCTGGACGAATCTCTGGTGTTGGTCAGAGTCGGAGCAGATATGCTGGTTAGGCGACGCGGACTGAAGTATGTTTCAAGTGAGTATAGACTTGCTCAAATTAAAAGAATTACTGGTTTTCAAAATATGTTAACTTCTCACTACTATTTTATTTTGAGAAGCATTCCACGGCTATTGCCATTATGGGCTCTTAAGCGAATATATAATATTACACGAAAATAGTACTCCCTCCGCGAGTTACTGATTTAGATAGAGGCTTTGATGAAAATTTCTAATACTTCGCTCAGTGGTGTTCTGATTATCGAACCTCGAGTATTTCATGATGAAAGGGGCTATTTCTTTGAGAGTTTTAACGAAAAAAAATTCAAAGATAATATAGATCCTAATGTCAGTTTCAAACAAGATAATCAGTCGAGATCTGTTAAAGGGGTTTTGCGTGGATTGCACTATCAAGAAACCCCTTTTGCCCAAGGGAAACTTGTTAGATGCGTTACAGGTCAGGTTTTTGATGTGGCTGTTGATATCCGCAAAGAATCATCTACTTATGGGCAATGGGTAGGTGTTATTTTATCAGAAGAGAATAAAAGACAGCTTTGGATCCCGCCTGGATTTGCACACGGTTTTTTAACGCTTAGTGAGCATGCAGAATTTCTTTACAAAACTACCAATTATTACTCTCCGACACATGAACGTTGTATAAAATGGGATGATAAGGACTTGAATATAGAATGGCCGAAAATGGAATACATCATTTCTGAGAAAGATCAGGACGGTTCAACATTTGCTTCATTAAATATTCAAGGTAAAAAATGAAAATCAATTTTATCCCACTTCAAAAGCATGGTGATGATCGCGGTTCATTAGTTGCTTTAGAAGAAGAAAATAATATCCCATTCAGTATTAAAAGGGTTTACTACATCTTTGATACTAAGGACGGTGTTCGTAGAGGTTTTCATGCGCACAAAAAATTAAAACAGGTTGCGATCGCTGTAAAAGGGTCATGTCGTTTTCTTCTGGATGATGGGGCTGAGCGGATTGAAGTTGTGTTGGATAACCCAGCGCAGGGGCTACTCATTGAATCATGTATTTGGCGTGAGATGTATGATTTTTCGAGCGATTGTGTTCTGATGGTATTAGCTGACTGTCATTATGACGAAAATGATTATATTCGTGATTATGACGATTTTTTAAAGCAAGCAAGATAAATATTACAGGTTTATTATGATTAATTTTCTGAATTTAAAAGAAGTAAATGCCAGATACAACGAAGAGCTTAAAAATGCCTGCGCTAAGGTGATTGATTCTGGCTGGTATATTATGGGTGAGGAATTACAAAAATTTGAGAAGGACTTCTCATGCTATTGTAATGTTAAACATACAATTGGTGTCGCAAATGGTTTAGATGCACTCATTCTAATCTTTAAAGCCCTAAAAGAATTAGGAAAGCTGAAAGATGGTGATGAAGTTATCGTTCCAGCTAATACCTATATAGCATCGGTTCTGGCGATCACTGCGAACAATCTTAAACCTGTACTTGTCGAACCCAATGTGGATACATTCAATCTCTCACCTCAGAATGTTCTCTCCGCCATCACAGAGAAGACAAAAGCGATATTACCAGTGCATTTGTATGGACAATTGTCTCCAATGCCTGAAATCATGGAGATTGCAAAAGAATTTGATTTACTCGTCATCGAAGATAGTGCGCAATCTCATGGGGCAAATATTAATGGTAAAAAATCTGGGAGCTGGGGTATAGCGTCAGGGTTTAGTTTCTATCCTGGAAAAAATCTGGGTGCTCTGGGCGATGCGGGTGCAATTACTACCAATGATGATGAATTAGCAGATGTACTCCGTGCTTTAAGAAACTATGGTTCTCAGAAAAAATACGAGAACATTTATCCTGGAGTTAATAGTCGCCTTGACGAGATTCAGGCTGCAATGCTATCTGTTAAACTAAAATATCTTCCTCAAGAAACTATTCGCAGACAAGAGATTGCAAAAATTTATATCGAAAGGATTTCTAATAGTTTGATCACAGTGCCGACAGTAACCTTTGACTCTGCACATGTGTGGCATCTTTTTGTTGTGAAGTGTGAATACAGGGAACAGTTACAGGAATGGCTGACTAAAAATAATATTCAATCATTAATTCACTATCCAATACCACCTCATAAGCAAAAAGCATATGCGGAACTAAACGGCATGAATTTGCCTGTGACTGAAAAAATTCATAATACTGTATTATCTATACCTCTTGATCCAACAATGTCAAACCTTGATGTAGAAAAAGTTATCGATGCTTTAAATGAATTTACTGTATGAAAAAGTTGTTAAAGGTTACGGCAATGACAGGGTCATTAACATTATTAAAAATGTTAATTGGCTTTATAATTGCTAAAATAGTCGCGATCTACACTGGGCCATCAGGTATGGCCCTTTTAGGCCAAATACAAAGTCTGGTAAATGCATTTAATGGTGTTATTAATGCACCTGTTTCAAATAGCGTGATACGTTATACCGCTGAGCACCATGAAGATGGCTATGAAGCATGTAGCCCATGGTGGCGAGCTGCTTTATTTTGGATGTTAGCATTATATATCATTTTACTACCAATTGGATTGTTTTTAAACCACTATCTATCACAATGGTTATTTGGTGGGACTGAATATCAATGGGTTATTTATTTAGCAGTATTCGTTTTGCCCTTCACTGCTACTGGGACCTTAGTCAATTCTGTCATAAATGGACTGCAGAATTATAAACTCTATGTCTTTTTGGGAATAGTCTCTGTTTCTGTTTCTGGAGCGGTTATGATAGCGCTAATCATTAGATGGAATATTGATGGTGCTCTGATAGCTGCAGCTTTGCAATCGGCATTGATAGGCATTTCACTGATTGTTATGAGCATTAAGCAGCCATGGTGTAGATTCAGCCTATGGTTTGGTAATATTGATAAAAAAGCATTGGCTGACACATGGGGATATATTGTGATGGCAATCATCACTGCTATCGCCATGCCAGTGGCATTGATGCTTATTAGAAACTTGCTGGTAGCTAATGAAGGATGGGCCGCTGCAGGGATGTGGCAATCCGTGTGGAAAATATCAGAAGTGTACTTGGGGGTATGTACCATGGCGCTTAGTGCTTATTATCTCCCAAGATTGTCTAAAATAAGTGATTATTATTCGATTAAACATGAGATTTGGAATACAGCCAAAATAATAATACCGATTGTAATAATTATGGCCGTTACCATTTATCTGTTACGTGATGCGGTCATAACTGTTTTATTCACTGAACAATTCAGGAACGCAAGAGATTTATTTGGCATTCAACTTATGGGGGATGTCGTTAAAATAGCAAGCTGGCTTTATGCATTTCCTATGATAGCTCGAAATGCAACAAAATGGTTTGTTGCAAGTGAGGTGTTTTTTTCTGCAACGTTGGTTGTGCTGAGTTATTATTTTATACTGCATTTTGGAATTCAGGGCGCTAATATAGCTTATTTATTGAACTATACTCTCTATTTTATTTTTGTTGTGACAAATTTAAAAAGAATTTCTAGCTGAGTAAATCTACTTATGGATAATGGCCAGTTTTTAGATCTATTATACTCGAACCTCACGTTATATTTGTCTTTGTTGGGTCTGATTTTCATAGTTTATTATGCATGGTTTGGTAATAAAGTTAGGCATGTTGCAGACCCTCTCATGATTGGTTTTGTTGCACAGGTTTTTTCCTGTTCAGTTGTTTTATTGTTAGAATTTACCTCAGAGCTAGATGATTTTTATTTCTATTCTTTTTTATATACTGAGGTTATGTTTTTAATACCATTATTTTTTATGCGGAAAAATTATGTTAAGATTAATGATGATTCCCATGAACGCTTTCTGGCTTACAAACGTTGGAATTATGGTTACTCCAGTTTTTACTATACAACTACTATTTTACTCATCATAACGAGTATATATTATTTTGCTATTGTAGGTATTCCAATCTTAAATCAATTATCGAGGTTGGATACAAATGAATCAGCTGGAATTATTTCATGGTTTACCGATGTCTACTGGGTTTGTTTCCCAGCTATGGTAGCTATTAAGAGATATGTTTACCGTAGGAAAAGTTTTGTCGACTACGTGCTATTATTACTTTGTTTTGTATGTTTGCTGGTTAAAGGGGGGAAATCTGATTTCTTCTTTATGATTGTATCCTTATTTTTAGTTAAGGAAGTATATCAAATACGCGAATTAGAGAAAGTCGTAAAGATACTATCATATATATCTCCTTTAATAATTCTGGGGTTGATGGTTGTTATTTTCAGTGTTTGGGGAGCCAACGGCAGTGTGGTTTCGGCCTTTTTTGAGCGTTTTGTTTTATTTGGTGATGTTTTTTACCAGGGCTATAGCAAACCATTTATGGATTCGTTACCAAAGAATATTTATGTCTGGGATTATTTTTTTGGTGGTACAATAAACAAATTGTCTATGATTCTTGGTTATCCGGTCAAAGACAAAGTTATTTTTGGATACGAGATTTCAAAATTTTATTATAATATTGACAGTGGAATTGGTCCCAATGCGAGACAGAACATTCTTGGGTTATATTTGTTTGGGCCATATTTTTGTGGTGTTTTTTCCTTTGTTTTAGGGCTAATATATTTGGCAATAAGACGAGGAACATTTTTAGTAAATAACCGAACAAGAGCGTATTCCTTAAGAGTTGTGTTCTATATCATATTTTGTACCTATTCTTGCTATTTGTTCATCGATCCAACTTTGACATGGGGTTTGTATTTAAAAACAACATTCGTGTTTATTTTTCCACTTATTGTGTCGCTATTTAATCAATCTATATATAATAGGCGATTAAAAGGTGAGTGATCTATATAAAATTCGATGATGAATAAGAAAGCTATGAATTCTCTATCTGTTATAGTTCCACTGTATAATCAAACACTATATGTTGAAGAGTGTCTCAATGCATTAAACAAAATTAATAATCTAGATGTTGAAGTGATTATTATTGATGACTATTCACAAGATACATCTTTAGAACGGGTATCGACCTGGATTGAGAGAAACATCGATACAAAGCTAAATGTTCGTTTTTATAAAAATGAATCTAATCTTGGTATATGTCGAACTTTAAATAAAGGAGTTAAATTATCTACTCATAACATTATCTACATTTGTGCCGCTGATGATTTTCCATTGTCAGATGTGATTAATAATAAAGTGCGTTTACTTAATGAGTCAGATTATGATGCAATAATAAGTGATGTCATGATTATTGATGAAAAATCCCAAATTGTCTTAAAAAGTGGATTTAAAGATTATTTTCATGCCTGTTCAAAAGCCCTTGAGAGCTCTAAATTCTTGGCTGGAGAAGTTATTACTAATTGGTGCATTCCTGGCCCATGTCTGCTAATAAAAAAAGACGTATATAATCAGATTGGCTTTTATAATGAATCACTGATCGCTGAAGATCGAGATTTTTATTTGAGGTTATTTAGACATGCTAAAGTTCTCTTTGATTCAGAGAGAGTAGCTGCGTATAGAGTGCATTCTTCAAATATTTCTAAAAGTACAGCCTTTAGAAATAACATGAATTTAGAAATACGCAAAATAAATTACAGTTATGCGTCTGAATGGCAAGGGATATATTACCTATACCTCAAAAGTTATGGGTTGAGTCTCATGTCAGAATCTAAGTTTGGTATATTATATTCGATGCTTGGGAGCATCATTCGTAAGATTTTACGAGCTATATTTATATTGAAGGTATATTTCTCTCATGGATAATAAAGTCTGCGGAGTGGTGGTTACATATAACCCAAATATTAATGATCTCCAAGTCTTAATTGACTCGATGACTTCACAAGTTGATGAGATAATTATTGTTGATAATGGCTCCAGTACTGATTTCAGCGCCCTACATATACCCGATAAATTGCATTTTGAATTCTTAAATGAAAATGCTGGTATCGGAAGAGCACAAAATATAGGTGCTCGATTAGCAATTAAAAATGATTGCAAATTTGTTTGTTTTTTTGATCAAGATAGCCGTTTAGAACCTAAATTCATTTCAAGTCTGAAAGATGCCTATTCAGATCTTACCCAGCAAGGTATTAAAGTTGGAGCACTGGGACCTCTAATTATTGATGAAAGATCAGGGAAAAAATTCCCCTTTTATCGTTACACAACGTTTAAACGTATAGTGGTTAGCGCAGACGAAAATGAAAAATATATTGAAACTCAACAATTAATATCATCGGGAACTTTTTTTTGCGTTGATATATGGTCTTCTGAGTCTGAAAACCATGAGGGATTTTTCCTTGAATATGTTGATACCGATTGGTGTTTACGGTTATCACAAAAGGGCTATAAATTATTTGGTGTAACTAAAGCTCATTTAATCCACAAACTCGGTGATGACCGTAAAAAAATATTGAATGTTTTGGAGGTACCAATACATTCAACATACCGATATTTTTATGTATTCCGTAATGGCGTTTATTGTAGTTTCTACAGGAAGTTTCCATTTAGTTGGAGTTCATATAACATATTTAGACTAATATCTTTCTATTTTATCATGTTAATACTTAAGAAAGATAAGTTAAGATTTACTAAATATGTGGCTCAGGGGATTTATGACGGTGTCAGAAAAAATTTTTCAAGAAAATTAAAATAGTAGAATGCAATTATAAGTTGATCTAAAAAATAAATACGCCGAGAGCAGTATTATGAGTAATTGGTTCAGAATTGTAAATTTCTGAACCATTTACTTTTACAGGTAACGCACGATTTTTCCTGGATTACCAACTATCACTGCATTGTCAGGAACATCTTTCGTTACTACGGTGCCTGCACCGATCATGCTATTCGCACCTATTGTTATTCCTGGTAATATGGTTGAGTTAGCACCAATTGATGCCCCCTTTTTAATCCAGATTTTAGGGTACTCTGTACAAAATTTCTTTGATCTTGGGAATTTATCATTTGTAAAAGCCACACAGGGTCCAATAAATACATTATCTTCGATCCTTGTGCCATCCCAAATATAAACTCCAGATTTAACAGTTACATTGTCACCAATGATAACATCATTCTCAATTAATGTATGAGCACATATATTGCAGTTTTTACCAATTTGTGCATTTTCGAAAATTACCGCAAACTGCCATATGGTAGTGTTATGACCAATTTGTGTTGATTTAACATCACTTAGATTATGAATTTTCATTTACAAACCTTAAAGTTAACTCGTAATTATTAAAATAATACTGCAGAATGCTTCCTATTATAATCTATCTAAGATAGAATTTACATATTCTGCTCGCTCAATAATAATGTTATCTGACAGGAGTATGTAATGTCCAAGCAACAGATCGGCGTTGTCGGTATGGCAGTGATGGGGCGCAACCTAGCGCTCAACATCGAAAGCCGTGGTTATACCGTCTCCGTTTTCAACCGCTCCCGTGAAAAGACCGAAGAAGTGATTGCCGAAAATCCAGGCAAGAAACTGGTTCCTTTCTACACGGTTCAAGAGTTTGTTGAATCGCTGGAAACGCCTCGTCGTATCCTGTTAATGGTTAAAGCGGGCGCTGGCACAGACGCAGCCATCGATTCCCTCAAGCCATATCTGGAGAAAGGCGACATCATTATTGATGGCGGTAATACCTTCTTCCAGGACACCATTCGTCGTAATCGTGAACTGTCTGCTGAAGGCTTCAACTTCATCGGTACCGGTGTTTCCGGTGGTGAAGAAGGCGCGCTGAAAGGCCCATCTATTATGCCTGGTGGTCAGAAAGAAGCTTACGAGCTGGTTGCTCCAATTCTGACCAAAATCGCAGCTATCGCTGAAGATGGTGAGCCATGCGTGACCTATATCGGTCCGGACGGAGCGGGTCATTATGTGAAGATGGTGCACAACGGTATCGAATACGGTGATATGCAGCTGATTGCAGAAGCATATTCCCTGCTGAAAGGTGGCCTGAACCTCTCTAACGAAGAGTTGGCTCAGACCTTCACCGAGTGGAACAAAGGCGAGCTGAACAGCTACCTGATCGACATCACCAAAGATATCTTCACTAAGAAAGATGAAGAGGGTAAATATCTGATTGATGTGATTCTGGATGAAGCCGCGAACAAAGGTACCGGCAAATGGACCAGCCAGAGCTCGCTGGATCTGGGTGAACCGCTGTCTCTGATCACTGAATCCGTCTTTGCGCGTTATATCTCTTCCCTGAAAGAGCAGCGCGTTGCGGCATCCAAAGTTCTGTCTGGCCCACAGGCCAAACCAGCAGGTGATAAAGCCGAATTCGTTGAGAAAGTGCGTCGTGCACTGTACCTGGGTAAAATCGTTTCTTACGCGCAGGGCTTCTCTCAGCTGCGCGCGGCGTCAGACGAGAACAACTGGGATCTAAACTACGGGGAAATCGCGAAGATCTTCCGTGCTGGGTGCATCATTCGTGCACAGTTCCTGCAGAAAATTACCGATGCCTACGCTGAAAACGCCGGTATCGCTAACCTGCTGCTGGCACCGTACTTCAAGAAGATTGCGGACGAATACCAGCAGGCGCTGCGTGATGTGGTTGCCTACGCAGTACAGAACGGTATTCCGGTTCCGACCTTCTCTGCTGCAGTAGCCTACTACGACAGCTACCGTGCGGCTGTTCTGCCTGCTAACCTCATTCAGGCACAGCGTGACTACTTCGGCGCGCATACCTACAAGCGCACCGATAAAGAAGGCGTATTCCATACCGAATGGATGGAATAAGTTAACGCACTCGCTGATATCCCAACCCGGAGTCCGTCTCCGGGTTTTTTTTATGCAAAAACTGCCGCCTTATATTCGAAGTAGTCTGAATCTCATCCCACTCGAAGTGATTACTCCTGGTTTGCCTTGACAGTTCTGTTTGCCAGGAGGTACAAAGCCCAACAGTTATGTTTACCGCGATGGTCTGGCGGCCATCAGTACAGTTAACTCACAGAAGTCATTAGCGAATGAAAATAACAATTTCCGGAACAGGGTATGTCGGTCTCTCTAACGGCATTTTGATTGCTCAGAATCATGAAGTGGTTGCACTGGATATCGTGCAGGCCAAAGTGGATATGCTTAATCAGAAAAAATCGCCGATTGTCGACAAAGAAATCCAGGACTATCTCAGCAATAAGCCGCTGAACTTCCGCGCCACGACTGACAAAGAAGATGCATATCGCGATGCGGATTACGTCATCATTGCGACGCCTACTGACTACGATCCTAAAACCAACTACTTCAACACCTCAACTGTAGAAGCGGTGATCAAAGATGTTATCGCGATCAACCCTGATGCGGTGATGGTCATTAAATCGACCATTCCTGTCGGTTTTACCAAATCCATTAAAGAAAAGTTTGGTATTGATAATATCTTCTTCTCGCCGGAGTTCCTGCGTGAGGGGAGAGCGCTTTACGATAACCTGCATCCTTCGCGTATCGTCATTGGTGAACGCTCTGAGCGTGCCGAGCGCTTTGCCGCGCTGCTTCAGGAAGGGGCACTGAAGAAAGATATTCAGGTGTTGTTTACCGATTCAACTGAAGCTGAGGCAATCAAACTCTTTGCGAATACCTATCTGGCAATGCGAGTGGCTTATTTCAATGAGCTCGACAGCTACGCAGAGAGTCTTGGGCTGAACACCCGTCAGATTATTGAAGGGGTGTGTCTCGACCCGCGCATTGGGAACCATTACAACAACCCTTCATTTGGCTACGGCGGCTATTGCCTGCCAAAAGACACGAAGCAGCTGCTGGCAAACTATCAGGCTGTGCCAAATAACCTGATTTCGGCGATTGTTGATGCTAACCGTACGCGTAAAGACTTCATCTCTGATTCTATCCTCGCGCGTCAACCGAAAGTGGTCGGCGTATACCGTCTGATTATGAAGAGTGGTTCCGATAACTTCCGCGCCTCTTCAATTCAGGGCATCATGAAGCGCATCAAAGCGAAAGGGGTTGAGGTTGTCATTTATGAACCGGCCATGCAGGAAGATCAGTTCTTCAATTCCCGCGTGATCCGCGATCTGGATGCTTTTAAGAAGGAAGCGGATGTCATCATCTCAAACCGCATGGCTGAAGAACTGGCTGACGTAGCGGATAAAGTGTATACCCGCGATCTGTTCGGTAGCGACTGATTCTCTGCTTTATCCTGTAAAAAACCCGGCTGATTTGCCGGGTTTTTTATTTTCAGACCTTATAGAAATCGCGGTACCAGTCGACGAAGTTCTTCACACCATCTTTAACCGAGGTTTGCGGTTTAAATCCGATCGCGTCATAAAGTGGCTGGGTATCGGCGCTGGTTTCCAGAACATCACCTGGCTGAAGAGGCAGCATATTTTTCTCGGCTTTTTTACCCAGAGCATCTTCCAGCGCGGTGATATAATCCATCAGTTCTACCGGTGAACTGTTACCGATGTTGTAAACACGGTAAGGCGCTGAGCTGCTTGCAGGTGACCCGGTCTCAACGGTCCAGTTTGAGTCAGGCTGGGGAATAACATCCTGCAGGCGAATAATCGCTTCTGCAATATCATCGATGTAAGTGAAGTCGCGCTTCATCTTACCGTAGTTATAGACATCGATGCTTTTGCCTTCAATCATTGCCTTCGTAAATTTGAATAGCGCCATGTCCGGGCGTCCCCACGGACCGTACACGGTAAAGAAGCGCAGGCCGGTAGTCGGCAGATTGTAGAGATGCGAATAGGTATGCGACATCAGCTCATTGGCTTTTTTGGTTGCAGCGTACAGTGAGACAGGGTGGTCCACGGAATCTTCAGTGGAGAATGGCATCTTGCGGTTGAGGCCATATATGGAGCTGGAAGACGCATAAAGTAGATGCTGAACGTGGTTATGCCGGCAGCCTTCAAGCACGTTGAGGTGGCCAATAAGGTTGGCTTCCGCGTACACGTGAGGGTTTTCCAGAGAGTAGCGTACGCCCGCCTGTGCAGCCAGATGAATCACGCGATCGAACTTCTCGCGCGCGAAAAGCGCTGCCATACCTTCACGGTCGGCTAACTCCAGCTTGTGGAAGGTGAAGCTCTCGGAATTTAGCAGTTCCAGTCGCGCCAGCTTCAGATTGACATCGTAGTAGTCATTCAGATTATCAATACCGACAACCTGATGACCAGCCTCAAGGAGGCGTTTACTGACATTTGCACCGATAAAACCTGCTGCACCCGTTACCAGAAATTTCATCTCTTCCCTCATAAACCTATCTTCTTACTGATGCCATAGCGCATCACATGGTGTCTATGATAGCGCGAAGGGCGCAAGTTACATAACCCATCTTTCCGATATTACTCATCGGATTCTTATAGAAAAATCGCCAGCAATAGATAAACTATACAAACATAATTACGTTTGCCCTTTTTCATCTGTTAGGGATTGTATGTCGCAAAACAACTATAGCCAGGTCAACAGAAGCAATGACCCAGAGCAAATTGATTTACTTGATTTAGTGCTGCAACTGTGGCGTGGGAAGTGGATGATAGCAACCTTTGTTATTGTTTTTATTGCCCTGGCTATTGGATATCTGTCTGTAGCGAAAGAAAAATGGACCTCAAGTGCGATCATTGCGCAACCTGATGCCGCCCAGATAGCGACCTATTCAAATGCATTGAATATTCTCTACGGTAGTGCTGCACCCTCTATGCTTGACATTCAAACGCGCGCGATTGGCCGTTTTAATTCTTCATTCTCGGCATTATCTCAGGCGCTAGAGAATCAGGAAGATCCTGAAAAACTGACTATAGCGCCGACCACGACTGGACAGCCGCTCCCGTTGACTGTTTCCTATACTAGTACATCTGCAGAAGCGGCTCAGAAGCAGCTGGCGCAGTACATTCAGCAAGTCGATGAGCAGACCGCCAAAGAACTAGCCCTTGATCTTAAGGACAATATCAAGGAGCAGATCAAGACACTGAACGACTCTCTGGTAAATCAGGAGAAGGTCGCTCAGGAGCAGAAAGATCTACGTATCAAACAGATCGCTGAGGCGCTGAAGAATGCTGAAGCCGCGAAAATTACCTCTCCACAGCTCCAGCAAACTCAGGATGTCACGCAGGAAACGTTATTCCTGCTGGGAAGCGAAGGGCTGAAGTCGATGATTGACAATGAAGCTTCCCGTCCGCTGATCTTCTCAAGCGCGTATTATCAGACCAAGCGAAATCTGTTTGACATCCAAAACTTAAACGTAAACCCGGACACTATCCACGTCTATCGTTACGTGATGAAACCGGATCTGCCAGTCCGTCGTGACAGCCCGAAAAAAGCTGTTATTTTGGTCCTTGCCGTGTTGCTTGGTGCAATAGTCGGTTCTGGCGTCCTGCTGGGTCGCAACGCTTTACGTAATTACAAACCAAAAGCCTGATTTGCAGTTAAAAAAACCGGGGAAATCCCCGGTTTTTTTATTTGTGACGCTTACGAAGATTCTCTATCACCGCCGTCAAATCCAACTCCTGATCCTGCAGCAGCACCAGCAGGTGATACATCAAATCAGACGCTTCATTGGTCAGCTCTTCGCGGTCATGCACCGTCGCGGCCAGCGCAGTCTCAACGCCTTCTTCCCCCACCTTCTGGGCGATACGCTTGGTTCCGCTGGCGTACAGCTTCGCGGTGTAGGAGCTCTCAGGGTCCGCCGTTTTACGCTCTGCGAGCAGCTGTTCCAGTTGATACAGGAACAACCACTGGTGGCTTGCCTCACCAAAGCAGCTGCTGGTGCCTTTATGGCAGGTTGGGCCAATCGGATTGGCCAGTACCAGCAGGGTGTCGTTATCGCAGTCGGGGGTTATGCTCACCACGTTCAGGAAATGGCCCGAGGTTTCCCCTTTGGTCCACAGACGCTGTTTCGTGCGCGAGAAAAACGTCACTTTGCCGCTGTCGATCGTTTTCGCCAGCGCGTCCTGGTTCATATACCCCAGCATCAGCACTTCGCCTGAAACGGCATGCTGTACAACCACCGGCAGTAATCCGTCAGTTTTTTCCCAGTCCAGCTGCGCCTGTTGTTGCTCTGTTAACATACCCTGATCTCCACGCCCTGGCCGGCCAGGTACGTTTTTAACTCACCAATATTGATAATCTGTTTGTGGAACACGGACGCGGCCAGCGCGCCGTCAACGTTCGCGTCGCGGAAGGCTTCCAGGAAATGTTCCATGGTGCCCGCGCCGCCGGAGGCAATCAGCGGTACGTGGCAGACCGCACGGACTTTTTTCAGCTGCTCGAGGTCATACCCGTTACGCACACCGTCCTGGTTCATCATGTTCAACACGATTTCACCCGCGCCGCGCTTCTGCACTTCCTGCACCCAGTCGAGCGTTTCCCACTGCGTCACACGCGTACGGCTCTCATCACCGGTATACTGGTTGACGTGGTATTTGCCCGTTGCTGCGTCATACCAGGTGTCGATCCCAACGACAATACACTGCACGCCAAAACGATCGGCGAGACGGGTAATGAGCTCCGGGTCAGCCAGGGCAGGGGAGTTGATGGAGATCTTGTCTGCACCAAACGAGAGAATTTTGGCTGCATCGTCAGCTGACTTGATCCCACCCGCCACGCAGAAGGGAATATCAATCACTTCCGCCACGCGCGCTACCCAGCTTTTATCGACCACACGGCCATCGCTGGAGGCGGTGATATCGTAAAACACCAGCTCGTCTGCGCCTTCCTCAGCATAGCGTTTTGCCAGCGGAACGATGTCGCCAATGATCTCGTGGTTGCGGAATTGCACGCCTTTCACCACCTGACCATCGCGTACGTCAAGACAAGGGATTATCCGTTTTGCCAGCATTGAATCGCCTCCGTCACAGTAAATTTTCCTTCAAGCAGAGCCCGTCCTACAATCACACCCTGCACGCCCGTTCCGCGCAGCGCGGCAATATCTTCCAGATCGCCAATTCCACCCGAAGACTGGAAGGCCACCTGCGGATAACGCGCGCAGACCTCTTCATACAGCGAGACGTTAGAGCCCGCCAGCGTACCGTCGCGGGAGATATCCGTGCACAGCACATGCTTCAGGCCAACGGGAAGATACATCTCGACCAGCGCTTCCAGCGTCACCCCGGAGTTCTCCTGCCAGCCGCTGACTGCCACCTGTTTATTACCCTGTTCATCAATACGCACGTCCAGCGCCAGCACCAGCGCGTCGGCGCCAAAGCGGCGGAACCAGCCTTTGACGGTCTCAGGATCTTTCACCGCGGTTGAACCGACCACCACGCGCGCCACACCCGCTTCCAGCAGCGCCGCGACGTCATCTTCAGTGCGCACGCCACCGCCAACCTGTACCGGCACATCAACGCCGGCAACCAGATTTTTCAGCAGAGGGATCTGGCGTTTCGCCGGATCTTTCGCGCCGGTCAGGTCGACCAGGTGCAGCACCTCAGCGCCCTGCGCCGCATAGTCCTGCAGGCGCGGCAGCGGGTCGTTCCCGTAGTCTCGCTGCTGCCCGTAATCGCCCTGATGGAGACGGACAACCGTGCCGTCAATTAAATCTAAAGCGGGAATAATCATCACATCTCCAGGAAATTTTTCAGCAGCTGCGCGCCTGCGGCGCCAGAGCGCTCGGGGTGAAACTGTACGCCGAAGAAGTTGTCTTTCTGTACGGCCGCCGTAAACGCCTCGCCGTAGTTGCACTGGGCGATCGTATTTGCGTTCACCGGCATGGCGTAGCTGTGAACGAAGTAAAAATACGCGCCGTCTTCAATGCCGCGAAACAGGCGGTCGCCCGCTTTGGCGTACACGCGGTTCCAGCCCATATGTGGCAGAGGCAGGCCGTGGTCGGTCATTTTCGGCACGTTTTCGTCAATAATGCCCAGCAGGTTAACGCCGTTACTCT
Organism: Lelliottia nimipressuralis; assembly: GCF_004402045.1. Lineage (GTDB taxonomy): Bacteria > Pseudomonadota > Gammaproteobacteria > Enterobacterales > Enterobacteriaceae > Enterobacter > Enterobacter chinensis. Next base: position 488,065 of record NZ_SOMG01000011.1, read on the forward strand.
CTTCGCTGCGGCGGCCAAGAAGCTGCATTCCTAAGCAAATCCCCAGCACCGGCTGGGTACAGGCTTTGATAAGATCGACCAGCTCGCGCTCATGAATCTGATCCATCGCCGCCTGCGCGGTACCTACACCCGGCAGGAATAACTTGTCGGCGCGCAGCACCACGTCCGGGTCACGGCTGACCACGGGCTCATAGCCGTGGCGCGCGATGGCCGACTTTACGGAGTTCAGGTTGGCGCATCCGGTATCCAGAATCACCACATTCATTACAGCACTCCTTTCGATGAAGGCAGGGCGTCACCTTCCACGCGAATCGCCTGGCGAAGGGTACGGCCGAAGGCCTTGAAGAGACTCTCCACGCGGTGGTGGTCGTTCTTGCCCTTGGTCTTCAGGTGTAGCGTCAGGCCCATGGTGTAGGACAGTGAACGGAAGAAGTGCTCCACCATTTCGGTGCTAAGGTCGCCAACGCGCTGGTAGGTAAAATCGGCTTTATATTCCAGGTGCGGACGCCCGGAGATGTCCATGGCGCAGCGCGCAAGGCACTCGTCCATTGGCAGAACGAAACCAAAACGGTTAATACCGCGCTTATCGCCGAGCGCCAGCTTCAGCGCTTCACCCAGCGCCAGGCCGGTATCTTCCACGGTGTGGTGATCGTCAATGTAAAGGTCGCCTTTCACCGCGATCTCCATGCGAAAACCGCCGTGGGTGGCAATCTGGTCCAGCATGTGGTCGAAGAAACCGACGCCGGTGTGGATCTTGCTGCCGCCTTCACGGTCCAGCCAGACCTTCACATCTATCTGCGTCTCTTTAGTGTTGCGCTCAACGTGGGAGTAGCGGTCACGTTTTGTCAGCTGCTCACCAATCTTCGCCCAGTTAAGGCTGTTGCGGTCATAGCGCAGCCCTGCGATGCCCATGTTTTCCGCCAGCGTAATATCGGTGATACGGTCGCCGATGACATAGCTGTTGTTTTTATCCAGCATATCCTCTGCCAGATAGCGCTCTACCAGCTTCACCTTTGGCTTACGGCAGTCACACTCATCGGCTGGCATGTGCGGGCAAATCAGCACCTCATCAAATACCACGCCCTGAGAGGTCAGCACCTGCATCATCAGATTATGCGGGCCGTCAAAGTCCGCCTGCGGGAAGCTGTCGGTGCCCAGACCGTCCTGATTGGTGATCATCACCAGCTTAAAGCCTGCTTTTTGCAGCTTAAGCAGCACCGGGATCACGTCTGGCTCAAACGCCAGCTTGTCGAAACGATCGACCTGAAAATCAGCTGGTGGCTCCGAAATAAGGGTGCCGTCACGATCGATAAAAAGGATCTTCTGGGTCATACATTCTCCGCTTTCAGGGCGTCAATCACGCGCTGGCTCTCTGCACGGGTGCCTACGGTAATACGCAGGCAGCCGCTCAGGGAGGGTTGTTTATTCTGGTCTCGCAAGATAATGCCCTGATCCCACAAAGATTTAAATACGGCACTGGAGGCAGTGAAGCGCACCAGGATGTAGTTGGTTTCTGAGTCGAACACCTGCTCCACACAAGGAATATCCTTCAGCGCAGTCACCAGATACTGACGTTCCACGAGGATTTGCGCTACACGTTCGCGCATCGCGTTGATCCCCTGCGGGGTCAGCGCCTGTGCCGCAATATCGGCAACCGGCGTGGAGAGAGGGTAAGGGGCGATAACTTTCAGCAGCAGGTCGATGACCTCTTTATTCGCCAGGGTGAATCCGCAGCGCAGACCCGCGAGGGCGAAAGCCTTCGACAGCGTACGCAGCACAACGAGATGCGGATACTCTTCCAGCCAGCCTGCCAGCGTCGCCTGCGGGCAGAACTCGATATAGGCTTCATCGGCCACCACCAGGGCTTTACCGCGGGTCATCTTCAGTAGGGTGCGGATATCCTGCGGGTTGATAATCTGCCCGGTCGGGTTGTTCGGACTGCAGACAAACACAACTTTTACGCCTTCGAGATTGTCGGCAATACCCTGAAGATCCAGCTGCCAGTTGTCCAGCGCCTGCACGTTGCGGCATGCCACGCCGAAGGTTTCCGCGCTGACGCTGTACATGCCGTAGGTCGGCTGGCAGTACATCACAGCGTCTTTGCCCGGCTCGCAGAAGGCACGGATCAGCAGTTCGATGCCTTCGTCTGCCCCACGGCTGACCAGCACCTGCTCAGGTTTTACCCCCGCGTACTGCGCGTAGTTTTCGATAACCGCTTTCGGCTGACATTCCGGATAGCGGTTCAGCGTTTGCTGCGACAGCTCAAATTGCACTGCCGTCGGGAATTCATTGGCGTTCAGCCAGACATCCCCTTTGCCCCCCAGACGACGTGCAGACTGGTAAGGCGTCAGGCGACGGACATTTTCGCGGGCTAACTCTTCAATGCTCATGCTTGCTCCTTCAGGGCTGCAACGCGCAGCGTAACGGCATTTTTGTGGGCAGTCAGGCGCTCGGCGGCAGCCAGCGTCTCAATGGTGGAGGCCAGTGAGGCAAACCCTTCGCGGGAGAGTTCCTGCACGGTCATGCGTTTCTGGAAATCCGCCAGTCCCAGGCTGGAACAGGTTGAGGTATAGCCATACGTCGGCAAAACGTGGTTGGTGCCGGAGGCGTAATCGCCCGCGGATTCCGGTGACCAGTCGCCGAGGAACACCGAGCCTGCACTGGTGATGCTGTCGACCAGATCGCGCGCGTTGCGGGTCTGAATAATCAGGTGCTCCGGGCCGTACTGGTTGGAGATGGCAATGCACTGCGCCAGATCGCGCGCCACAATCAGGCGGCTGGCAGATAACGCCTGACGTGCCGTTTCGGCGCGAGGCAGGTCGGCAAGCTGGCGCTCGACGGCTTCGCCGACGCGCGTTGCCACATCGGCATCCGGGGTCAGCAGGATCACCTGCGAGTCCGGGCCGTGTTCCGCCTGAGAAAGCAGGTCGGACGCCACGAAATCCGGCGTTGCGCCGCTATCGGCAATGACCAGCACTTCAGACGGGCCGGCAGGCATGTCAATTGCCGCGCCGTCCAGACGCTGGCTGACCTGGCGCTTGGCTTCCGTCACGAAGGCGTTGCCCGGGCCAAAAATTTTGTCGACCTTAGGAATGGATTCGGTGCCAAACGCCAGGGCAGAAATCGCCTGCGCGCCGCCCACTTTATATACCGCCTGCACGCCACAGAGTTTTGCCGCGTAGAGAATCTCATCGGCAACAGGTGGCGGGGAGCAGAGCACCACTTTCTGGCAACCGGCGATACGCGCCGGGGTGGCCAGCATCAGGACGGTGGAGAACAGTGGGGCTGACCCCCCTGGAATATAAAGCCCCACAGACGCGACCGGACGGGTCACCTGCTGGCAACGCACGCCGGGCAGGGTTTCGACATCCACGGTCTGAAGCTTTTGCGCGGTGTGGAAGGTATCAATGTTTTTCACCGCGACGGCCATCGCCTGCTTGATGTCATCACCCAGACGATTGCTGGCATCAAGGATTTCCTGCTCGGTCACCCTCAATGCGCCGACGTCCGTCTTATCAAATTTTGCACTGTACTCACGCAGCGCGTCATCGCCACGGGCTTTGACGTTATCAAGGATCTCCGCCACGGTGCGTGAAATGCTTTCGGAGGCGGAAATCGCCGGGCGCATCAGCAGCTCGCGCTGCTGCGCTTCGCTACACGTATTCCAGTCGATGATTGTGTTAAAACCCATGGCCGTTACTCCATCATCTTCTCAATTGGCAGCACCAGGATAGAGCTTGCCCCCAGCGCCTTCAGTTTTTCCATGGTTTCCCAGAACAGGGTTTCGCTGCTGACCATGTGCATCGCAACGCGCTGTTGATCGCCCGCCAGCGGCAGGATGGTTGGGCGCTCAGCGCCCGGCAGCAGGGCAATCACTTCATCCAGACGTTCGGTTGGAGCGTGCATCATGATGTATTTGGATTCACGCGCCTGAATTACACCCTGAATACGGGTCAGGAGTTTGTCGATCAGCTGTTGCTTGGCGTCGGCCATGTCGCCGTCACGCTGAATCAGGCACGCTTTGGAACGGTAGATGACTTCCACTTCGCGCAGACCGTTTGCTTCGAGCGTTGCGCCGGTAGAGACAAGGTCACAGATGGCGTCCGCAAGACCCGCACGCGGCGCCACTTCAACAGAGCCGTTCAGCAGGCAGGATTTAAACTGCACGCCTTTCTGGTCCAGGTAACGTTTTAACAGGTGAGGGTAGGAGGTAGCGATACGTTTGCCGTTCAGCGCGGCCGGGCCGTCCCACGCTTCATCAACCGGCGTTGCCAGCGACAGGCGGCAGCCGCCGAAGTCCAGGCGACGCAGGGTGAAGTAACGCGGGTCTTCACCCTGAGCGCGGCGAGTCAGCAGCTCTTCTTCCAGCACGTTTTCACCGATGATGCCGAGGTCAACGACGCCATCCATGACCAGGCCGGGAATGTCGTCATCACGCACGCGCAGAATGTCGATGGGCATGTTTTCAGCCAGAGCAATCAGGCGCTGGGTGTGCAGGTTAATTTTAATCCCGCAGCGGGCCAGCAGTTCGCGTGAATCGTCACTCAAACGGCCTGATTTTTGAATAGCTATGCGTAAACGTGAGTTATCTAACATTCTTTATTCCTCGTTAACCTGTTTTAATCTGTCTAAATTCGATCCAAAAAAAAGCCCCCGGAAGAAGATCTTCCGGGGGCTTTTCATGCGTTCATGCACCACTGGAAGATCCAAACGTCTTCCAGCACACATCGCCTGAAAGACTAGTCAGGATGATGGTGATGATGGTGGTGTTTAAATTGAACGCGTGTCATATAAATTCTCGATGAATGCTTATTCATTTGATGTCTTTTAACCTAAACCAGTTGTACGACATATTGCAAGGGCTTTTTTTGATCATTAATTCATTTCATATTGATGCTATGAATTGTGTGTTCTGCAGGGCTGGCGTAGCCTTATAAAAGACGAGTAAGAGTCAGGAGAATTCGCATGAAAAAGGTCGCGATTGTCGGTTTAGGATGGCTGGGAATGCCGCTGGCGATGTCATTAGCCGCGAAAGGCTGGCAGGTGACCGGGAGCAAAACCACGGCGGATGGGGTAGAGGCAGCGCGCATGTGCGGTATTGACGGCGTTGAGCTGCGCCTTGAGCCGCAGCTGGTGTGCGATGCTGACGATCTGGACACGCTGATGAACGTCGATGCGCTGGTGATAACCTTACCCGCCCGGCGCAGCGGGCCGGGCGAGTCATTTTACCTGCAGGCGATGCAGGAGATTGTCGACAGCGCGCTGGCGCACCATGTTCCGCGCATCATTTTTACCAGTTCGACCTCGGTCTACGGTGAGGTTGAAGGCGTAGTGAAAGAGAGTTCCGAGCGCCGTCCCGTCACCGCGAGCGGGCAGGTCCTGAAAGAGCTGGAAGACTGGCTGCATAATCTTCCCGGCACGCAGGTTGATATCGTTCGTCTGGCGGGACTGGTTGGCCCCGGGCGTCATCCGGGACGTTTTTTTGCCGGGAAGTCTGCGCCAGACGGCCAGCACGTCGTCAACCTGGTGCATCTTGGCGATGTCATTGGCGCGATTGAGCTACTCTTACAGGCTCCGAAAGGTGGACACATCTATAATATATGTGCACCGTCTCATCCGGCGCGCAGCACGTTTTACCCGCTGATGGCGCGCCAGCTGGGCCTGGCGCCACCGGTTTTTGGTGAGGCAAAGGATGACAGTAAAGGCAAAGTTGTTGATGGCAATCGCATTTGTCATGAGCTGGGGTTTGAGTATCAGTATCCCGATCCGCTGGTGATGCCCATGGAATAAGTCCCGCAGCGGAGACGATCGCGTACCGGAAGGGGGCGAATATGAAACCGCTGCTGGATGTTCTTATTATTCTGGATGCCCTGGAAAAAGAGGGGAGCTTTGCGGCTGCGTCGGCAAAGCTCTTTAAAACTCCTTCGGCGCTGAGCTATACCGTCCAAAAACTGGAAAGCGATCTCAATATCCAGATCCTCGATCGCTCCGGGCACCGCGCACGGTTTACCCGAACCGGACAAATGCTGCTGGAAAAGGGACGCGAAGTCCTACATACCGTTCGCGAACTGGAAAAACAGGCCGTCAAACTCCATCAGGGATGGGAAAACGAGCTGGTTATTGGCGTGGATGATACCTTTCCTTTTTCTCTCCTGACGCCGCTGATTGAAGCCTTCTATCAACACCACAGCGTGACCCGGCTTATCTTTATCAACGGCGTGCTGGGGGGCTCCTGGGATGCCTTAACCCAGGGCAGGGCGGATATTTTTGTCGGCGCACTCCATGAACCACCCCAGTTGAGTGATTTTGGGTTTGCCCGTCTGGGCGTGCTGGAGCAGGTGTTCGCGGTGGCACCCCATCACCCGCTGGCTCAGGAGCCAGAGCCCCTAAACCGACGCGTGATTAAGGGCTATCGCGCGATAGTGGTCGGAGACAGTTCTCGTCCTGAATGTGCGATTTCCTCGCAGCTGCTTGATGAGCAAGAAGCCATTACCGTTTTTGACTTTAAAACCAAGCTGGAACTGCAAATAAGCGGTCTGGGCTGCGGCTATTTACCCCGCTATCTGGCGCAGCGGTTTATTGATAGCGGTGCGCTTGTTGAAAAACAGGTACTTGCTCAAAGCAGTAATGAATCGGTGTGGGTCGGCTGGAATGAACAAACTGCCGGGTTGGCCAGCGCCTGGTGGCGGGACGAAATTTTAGCAAATAGTGCTATCGCCGCCGTTTACTCTCAGCCCGACGTCCAGAAATCAGCCAGTTAGCAAAAAGAAAATTGTCCCGTGCTTTGCAAAGTATTGCCTTTTGTATCCGATGTGGGGCAAAATGCCGGCGCTGCAACCAAATGAATAATCGACGATATAAAAGGCGTCGGTTATTTTTTTTTGCATGTACGAAACGAAACTAAAACCAAGAGGCCGGGCTTCGTACCGGATAGATATTTACTAAAATCCGACAGTTGTTGTCGCTGAGGAAGAAAGAAATGGGGCAATTTTTCGCTTACGTGGCGGTTATCACCGTAAAGGAGAATAACTATGTCGCATAACGCAACTCCAAACACCTCTCGCGTGGAATTACGTAAAACGCTTACGTTGATTCCGGTTGTTATGATGGGCCTGGCCTATATGCAACCAATGACGCTGTTCGATACATTCGGTATCGTATCGGGCCTCACCGACGGTCACGTTGCGACGGCGTACGCCTTCGCGCTGATCGCGATCCTCTTTACCGCGCTGAGCTACGGAAAACTGGTCCGCCGTTTCCCGTCTGCAGGCTCCGCGTACACCTATGCTCAGAAATCCATTAGCCCTGCAGTCGGGTTTATGGTGGGCTGGTCATCTCTGCTGGACTACCTGTTTATGCCGATGATCAACATTCTGCTGGCAAAAATTTACTTTGAAGCGCTGGTGCCTTCCGTGCCGTCGTGGATCTTCGTTGTGGCGCTAGTGGCCTTTATGACCATTTCTAACCTGCGCAGCATCAAGACCGTGGCTAACTTTAACACCCTGATTGTGATTCTGCAGATGGGCATTGTGGCGGTTATCGTTGGCCTGATCATCTACGGTGTTTCTCACGGTGAAGGTGCCGGCACGCTGACCAGCACGCGTCCATTCTGGTCTGAGGGTGCACACGTGGTGCCGATGATCACCGGTGCGACGATTTTGTGCTTCTCGTTCCTTGGTTTTGACGGTATCTCTTCTCTGTCAGAAGAGACCAAAGACGCTGAGCGAGTGATCCCGAAAGCGATTTTCCTGACCGCGCTGATTGGCGGCCTGATCTTCATCGGGGCTTCCTACTTCCTGCAGCTGTACTTCCCGGACATCTCTCGCTTTAAAGATCCGGATGCGTCGCAGCCTGAAATCATGCTGTACGTTGCGGGTAAAACCTTCCAGTGGGGCGTGCTGATTTTCTCCAGCGTAACCGTACTGGCGTCCGGTATGGCGGCACACGCAGGTGTTTCTCGTCTGATGTACGTTATGGGCCGCGATGGCGTGTTCCCGACTCGTTTCTTCGGTTATGTGCATCCAAAATGGCGTACGCCGGCGTGGAACGTGCTGCTGGTTGGCGCAATTGCTCTGCTGGCGATTAAATTTGACCTGGTGACGGCAACTGCGCTGATTAACTTCGGTGCGCTGGTGGCGTTCACCTTCGTTAACCTCTCTGTGATCTCGCAGTTCTGGATCCGTGAGAAGCGCAACAAAACGCTGAAAGACCATTTCAACTATCTGGTACTGCCTGTGTGTGGCGCGCTGACAGTGGGCGCTCTGTGGATTAACCTGGAAGAGAGCTCTATGGTTCTGGGTCTGATCTGGGGCGGTATCGGTCTGGTTTACCTGGCCTGCGTCACGAAGAGCTTCCGTAACCCGGTTCCTCAGTACGAAGACGTTGCGTAATACCGTGTCGGGTGGCGGCTACGCCTAACCCGACCTACAAAACCCGTAGGCCCGCGTAAGCGCAGCGCCACCGGGCAAAAAAAACCGGAGACTATCGCCTCCGGTTTTTTTATCTCTGAATTTCAGACTATCTCTTGTGCGTACTTGAACAACGCTTTCAGCAGCGCCTGCTTCTCTTCATTCCCTTCGTATTGGCCGTAAAGCATCTCCAGCTCCTGTGCGTAGTTGTGCAGATACTCTGGCGTAAACACGTTGCGACGATGCTGCAGCCAGCGTTCCTGCTCTGCTTCATCCAGCGTGCCGGGGTAGTTACGCGCGCGGTAATTAAACATCAGTTTTTCGATGCGTTTATCGGCGAAAGTGATATCCAGCGCCGGTAAGTTACGCGGCTCGGTTTGCAGCACGATATTCATGGCCGCGCGATCGGCATCGCTGAAGAACCCGTTGTACAGCTGGGCATCCACGTTTTCTGACGGCACGAACGGCTCGGCTTCGGCAAAGATGGCGACCACTTTCTCACGCACCTGCGGCTTTTCACGCAGTACTTTCAGGTTATCGAGGCAGTGCTGTCGGTTAATGCCCAGTCTGTCGGCATCTTCCGGGCGCAGCGTATTCGCCTGCGCCAGTACCGGGCATTTATTGATATGCACCAGTTTGACCGGCACCGCAGGCAGATCGCCGAGTTCATTTTTCGGGGTGTACAGCCGTTCGCGCAGGGTATCGCTGTCGAGCTCCAGCAGCGGCGAAATATCGCCGGCTAAATCCACCATGATGACCGCATTACGGTTGTCCGGATGCCACGCCAGCGGTGCGACCCAGCTGGTATTGCCGCGCCAGGCGCCAAACATGCCGGAAATATGCACCAGGGGTTTCATCTGCGGTACGTCGATAAGGGTCATGAGCTTCTGCTTGCTGCGATGGCTTAGCAGATACTCAAACAGCCGGGGCTGAGCGGCTTTCACCAGCCTCGCCATGGCAATGGTGGCATAGACGTCCGCCATCGCGTCGTGGGCATTGCTGTGCTCGATACCGTTGGCTCGCGTCAGGTGTTCCAGCCGGAAGCTCGTCAGTCCTTCCTCATTTTCCGGCCAGTTAATGCCTTCAGGACGCAGCGCATAACAGGCGCGCATGATGTCGAGTAAATCCCAGCGCGAATTACGGTTTTGCCAGCTCCAGGCATAGGGATCGTAGAAGTTGCGATAGAAGATGTTGCGCGTCACTTCGTCATCGAAACGGATGTTGTTGTAACCGACCACGCAGGTATGGGGGACGGTGAACAGATCGTGGATGCGGCGGGCGAATTCTGCCTCGCTAACGCCTTTTTCCCGCGCTTCCTGAGGCGTGATCCCGGTGACCATGACCGCGCCCGGCTGCGGGAGGTAGTCATCAGCCGGTTTGCAGTAGAAGACCTCAGGCTCGCCAATGATGTTGAATTCGTCGTCGGTACGGATGGCGGCAAACTGCGCCGGTCGGTCCAGCGCCGGGTGAGTGCCAAAGGTTTCGTAATCGTGGAACAAAAAAGTCGGGCGTGCGGCAGAGTCAGACACCAGTAATACCATCCTGTTAAAAAATGACGTCACTATGGTAAACGATCGCACGGGTCAGACCGAATAAAAAGCACCGCCGTGGTACAAATTTGCGTGCCAGCTTCAGCGGAAAACCTGCGTCCTGTCACATTTTTTTGCAATTAAGCCAGGTAACGACATCAGAACTCCCGTAAAAAGGTCATCGATTTTTAATGACCTGAGGATATACCGTTGAAACGCCGTCTGTTTATTGCTGTTTCTTTACTCGCTTCGAGTGTCTCATCTGCTTTTGCGGCCGAACCACTGGATTTTTCGCCGCAGCCTCCGGCCATTCAGGCTGGCTCCTGGGTGCTGATGGATTACACGACTGGTCAGATCTTAACGGCGGGCAACGAACATCAACAACGTAATCCGGCGAGCCTTACCAAGCTGATGACGGGCTATGTGGTGGATCGGGCCATTGATAGCCATCGCATTACGCCTGACGACATTGTCACCGTAGGACGTGATGCGTGGGCAAAAGGGAACCCGGTGTTTGACGGCTCGTCGCTGATGTTTCTGAAAGAGGGCGATCGCGTCTCCGTGCGCGATTTGAGCCGCGGTCTGATTGTCGATTCCGGTAACGATGCCTGCGTGGCGCTGGCCGATCACGTGGCGGGCGGCCAGCCGCAGTTTGTGAAGATGATGAATGACTATGTGCAAAAGCTGAACCTGCGCGATACGCACTTTGAAACCGTCCACGGTCTGGACGCGCCGGGCCAGCACAGCTCAGCTTATGATCTGGCCGTACTCTCCCGGGCTATCATCCACGGCGAGCCTGAGTTTTACCATATGTACAGCGAAAAGAGCCTCACCTGGAATGGGATCACCCAGCAAAACCGCAACGGACTGCTGTGGGATAAAACCATGAACGTGGACGGACTTAAAACGGGGCATACCTCGGGGGCGGGTTTTAACCTGATTGCGTCCGCCGTTGACGGCCAGCGCCGTTTAATCGCGGTAGTCATGGGGGCGGACAGCCCGAAAGGGCGTGAGGACCAGGCCCGGAAACTCCTGCACTGGGGGCAGCAGAATTTTGATACGGTTCAGATCCTGCACAACGGTAAAAAAGTGGGGACAGAGCGTATCTGGTACGGCGATAAGGAGCAGGTGAAACTGGGCACTGACCAGGACTTCTGGCTGGCCCTGCCGAAAGCGGAAGTGCCGAACATCAAAGCCAAATACGTGCTGGATAAAAAAGAGCTGGAAGCGCCAATTGCTGCGCATCAGCGTGTCGGGGAGATCCAACTCTATGACCGCGACAAAGTGGTGGCACACTGGCCGCTGGTGACGCTGGAAGCCGTTGATAAAGGTGGTCTGTTCTCCCGCATGAGCGATTATTTGCATCACACGCTTTAACTGCTGCTGAGCAGACTGGCAGGGTTGCGAGTCTGCTCACATAATAAACACTTCACGTTTGCTGAACGGTCAGAACTCGCTTTATAGTGTATGTATATACAGTAATAAATGGAGGCAGCATGGACTACAGCATTAAGCAGCAACAGAAACGTAAGATTGCCGGTTTTCATTTGGTCGGGCCGTGGGAACACACGGTAAAACAGGGCTTTGAACAGCTGGTGATGTGGGTGGACGGGCGTAACATTCAGCCGCTGGAGTGGGTTGCGGTCTACTACGATAACCCCGATGAGGTCCCGGCAGAAAAACTGCGCTGTGATACGGCCGTCACGGTACCGGACGATTTCATCATTCCGGAAAACAGCGAAGGCGTCATGATGACGGAAATCGCGGCCGGTGATTATGCCGTGGCGACGGCGCGTGTGGAAAACTACGACTTTGCCACGCCGTGGTATCAGTTCTTTAATTCCCTGTTGCAGGACAATAAGTACCAGATGGCGCTCAAACCCTGCTTCGAGCGTTATCTCAATGACGGCAATGCGGACGGCTACTGGGATATTGAAATGTTTATCGCAGTAGAGCACAAAACGGTTTAAGCCTGCTAAATGAAGGGTTTTTCAGCCGGAAGCGATCCGCCCGGCTGAAAACACAGTACAATTGTGATTTGCCGTGTAGCTGGAGAGCGGGTGTGCGTCCCGACAAATCATTAACCCCTTTTGAAATTCGTTTGTACAAACACTACCGCGTGGTGCATGGGTGTCGCATCGCGCTGGCGTTCGTGTTGACGTTTGTCCTGGTCCGTTTGCTGGATGTTCCGGAAGGGACGTGGCCGCTGATCACACTGGTAGTGGTGATGGGGCCCATCTCGTTTTGGGGAAACGTTGTCCCGCGCGCCTTCGAGCGAATTGGTGGGACCGTTTTAGGCTCGGCACTCGGGCTTATCGCCCTCAAGCTGGAGCTTATCTCGTTTCCGGTCATGCTGGCATGGTGCGGTGCCGCCATGTTCCTGTGCGGCTGGCTGGCGTTGGGCAAAAGACCGTATCAGGCGCTGCTGATTGGTATTACTCTCGCTGTGGTTGTCGGGGCGCCCGCCGGGGATATGACCACCGCGCTGTGGCGAAGCGGGGATGTCATCCTGGGGTCACTGCTGGCCATGCTCTTTACCGGTATCTGGCCGCAGCGTGCTTTTCTGCACTGGCGCATTCAGATGGCCAATTACGTCACCGCGTTTAACCGCGTCTATCAGGCTGGTTTTTCCCCCAATCTGGTTGAGCGTCCCCGGCTGGAAAAGCATCTGCAAACGATCCTTAACGACGTGGTCAAAATGCGCGGACTGATCACGCCCGCCAGCAAAGAAACCCATATTCAGAAAGCGATTTTCGAAGCCATCCAGACGGTAAGCCGCAATCTGGTCTGTATGCTTGAACTGCAGATCAACGCCCACTGGGCCTCGCGCCCCAGCCATTTGCTGATGCTTAACGCGCAGACCCTCAAAGAGACCCAGCAGATGACGCAGCAAACGTTGTTGACCATCGCTCATGCGCTCTATGAAGGTAACCCGCAACCGATACTGGCGAACAGCGAGCGGCTGAATGAGATCGTTGCGGAGCTGAAGCAGTTAATCAATGAACGCCAGAGCGATAACGTGGCAGAAACGCCTATTCATGGCTATGTCTGGCTGAGTATGGAACTGGCGCGGCAGCTTGAGCTGTTATCGCATCTTATTTGCCGGGCGCTGCGCAAATAAAAGGCGTATGTGACGCCTGCTGCTTCGATTCAGCAGCAATTGGGGTTATGATAGCTTTAAACGATATACTCATTGTCATTCGCAGCCGCTGTCAGTAAGGTTATTGTTACAACGGTTGCTTTAACGAATCCGAATCTCACATTATCAGGGGTGTAAAAATGGAAACTACCAAGCCTTCGTTCCAGGATGTTCTGGAATTCGTCCGCCTGTTCCGCCGCAAAAACAAACTGCAGCGTGAAATCCAGGACGTTGAGAAGAAGATCCGTGACAACCAGAAGCGTGTTCTGCTGCTCGACAACCTGAGCGACTACATCAAGCCAGGCATGAGCGTTGAAGCTATTCAGGGCATCATCGCCAGCATGAAGAGCGACTATGAAGACCGTGTTGATGACTACATCATCAAAAACGCTGAGCTGTCCAAAGAGCGTCGTGACATCTCTAAGAAGCTGAAAGTGATGGGCGAAATCAAGAACGGTGAAGCAAAAAGCGAATAATCGCAGCGAATAGTGAAAAAGGCTCTCTGGTGACAGAGAGCCTTTTTTTATGATTCAGAACGCGGCTGTAGCTGATAAATCCAGGCATTAACCTGTTTGCCTTCGAGGGTGGTCACCGTGACCTCAACCCGATCGTAGCCGTCTTCAAATTCATCCAGCATTTGCCAGTGTGTGGCGAGGTTATCAGAGATAAACAGATAGCCTTCAACGCGTGGTCCATCGGGATGGAGCACAATCCCCGGGAAGTCTGCCGCAGCACCCCAGCCTCGTTCGTAAAACGTGCCGGATACGAAGCCAGCCAGCCATTCGCCGCCGATATTTTCAAGAATATGTGCATTAGAATGGCCCGGACGCAGCGTGCCGTAGACAAACAGAGCGTTCATTTTCCCTCACCCGCAAAGCAAAAAGCCTGCTTTAAAAGCAGGCTTTTTAAATTTGGCTCCTCTGACTGGACTCGAACCAGTGACATACGGATTAACAGTCCGCCGTTCTACCGACTGAACTACAGAGGAATCGTTGTGGAGGCTTATCTTAGCGGCGAAAAAAGTTTTGTCAAACCTGATCTTAGGGAAAACCGACTGATTGCTGATTCTGTCGTCAGTTTGTTGTAAATCCACACATCTTTTTCTGGAAAATACTTTGCAGGATGAGCTTTTCTCCCCCATCATTTGAAATGGAGTTTCAACTTTTCTCGCTAAGGTCCATTTTGAACGTCACTGCCTCCTTACGCCAGGCGATAACGCGCACGCCATGGTATGCAAAACGTAAAAGCTATCGTGTTCTGTTCTGGCGTGAAATCACCCCTCTTGCTGTGCCTATCTTTCTGGAAAATACCTGCGTTCTGCTGATGGGGGTTCTGAGTACCTTCCTCGTGAGCTGGCTGGGGAAAGAGGCGATGGCTGGGGTCGGACTGGCGGACAGCTTTAACATGGTGGTGATCTCGTTCTTTGCCGCTATAGACCTCGGAACGACGGTTGTGGTGGCCTTTAGCCTTGGCAAGCTTGACCCCAAACGTGCGCGCGAGGCGGCCCGCCAGTCGCTGATGATCATGACCATTTTTTCGATCGTTCTGGCGGCGGTGATCCACTATTTCGGTAAAGAGATTATCGATTTTGTCGCCGGGGAAGCCACGAACGAGGTTAAAGACCTGGCGCTGACCTACCTGGAAATGACCGTCTTAAGCTATCCGGCAGCGGCCATTGCGCTGATTGGCAGCGGTGCGCTGCGCGGGGCGGGCAACACCAAAATCCCGCTGCTGATCAACGGCGGGATGAATATCCTGAATATTATTATCAGCAGCTTGCTGATCTACGGTGCGTTCTCGTGGGAGGGGCTGGGGTTCGTCGGTGCCGGACTGGGGTTAACCATTTCACGCTATATCGGTGCGGTGGCCATCATCGGGGTGCTGATGGCGGGGTTCACGCCTTCGCTGCGTCTTACGCTGAAAAGCTATTTCCGTCCCTTTAATTTCGCCATTATCTGGGAAGTGATGGGGATCGGCATTCCTGCGAGTATTGAATCGGTGTTGTTTAACGGCGGGAAGCTGCTCACGCAGATGTTTGTCGCCGGGATGGGGACCGACGTTATCGCAGGTAACTTCATCGCCTTTTCCATCGCCTCGCTGATTAACCTGCCGGGCAATGCGCTGGGTTCGGCCTCGACCATCATCACGGGCAAACGGCTCGGGAAAGGGCAGATAGGGCAGGCAGAACGGCAGTTGCGTCACGTGTTCTGGCTGTCGACCATTGGGCTGACTCTGATCGCCTGGGGCACCGCGCCGTTTGCCGGGCTGATGGCCTCGTTCTATACCCATGAAGATGATGTTAAAGAGGTCGTAAAAGTCCTTATCTGGCTCAACGCAGCCTTTATGCCCATCTGGGCGGCCTCATGGGTTTTGCCCGCTGGGCTGAAAGGCGCGCGCGATGCCCGCTTTGCGATGTGGGTATCAATGCTCGGCATGTGGGGATGTCGCGTTGTCGCGGGGTATACGCTCGGGGTGATGCTCGGATGGGGGGTGATCGGCGTCTGGCTGGGGATGTTCCTTGACTGGGCCGTGCGGGGCGCGCTGTTCTACTGGCGTATGGTCAGCGGGCGCTGGCTGTGGAAATATCCTCGAAAGAATGCCTGACAATTGCGCGAAATGGAGAATAATTCGGCAAACGATCGGAAATATGCATTCTGCCTTTGACATCATGGGGGAGCATCGATAATATGCGCCCCGTTCACACGATTCCTCTGTAGTTCAGTCGGTAGAACGGCGGACTGTTAATCCGTATGTCACTGGTTCGAGTCCAGTCAGAGGAGCCAAATTTGAAAAGCCTGCTTTAAAAGCAGGCTTTTTGCTTTTCTGCGTGTAGTAAAAAGTTGTCGGGTGGCGCTACGCTTACCCGACCTACGGATCGGTAGGCCGGGTAAGGCAAAGCCGCCACCCGGCAAAAACCGCACTATCGATCCAGGCTAATCGGCACCGTCGCCTCAATCAGCCACGAACGCGCATCGCTATTCACCAGCGGCAACAGCGCCTCACGTACCTGCTGGTGATACGCATCCAGCCACTGTTTTTCCTGCTCGCTCAGCAGATGCAGCTCGACCTGGCTCAAATCGACAGGGATCAGCGTCAGCGAGGAAAACGTGCAGAATCCCGGACGGCTTTCGACAACTTCCACCTGGTTTTCAATGCGAATACCGTGGCTATCGCCCAGATAGTATCCCGGTTCGATAGTCATGATATTGCCCGCCACCAGCGGCCACGGGTTGACCTTCTTGGCAATACGATGCGGGTTTTCATGGATCAGAAGCTGATGCCCCACGCCATGCCCCGTACCGTGATCGTAATCCAGCCCCATCTCCCACAGCGGACGACGCGCAAAAGCATCCAGCTGATGCCCCTGCGTGCCGGAAGGAAACTGCAGGGTAATTAGCGACAGAAAGCCTCTCAGCACGGCGGTGTAATGCAGGCGCTGCTGCGAATCGACCTTACCCCATGCCAGCGTGCGCGTGGCATCGGTGGTGCCATTAACATACTGGCCGCCGGAATCGTTCAGGTAAAAATGATCATGACCGATGGGCTTGTTGCTGGCCTCGCTCGAATGGTAGTGACACATCGCCGCATTGCTCGAAGAGGCGGAGATGGTGGCAAAACTCTGCTCGATGAACCCCGGCTGCTGTTGACGGAACGCAAGCTGCTGCGCCTGGGCGTCCAGTTCAGTGAGCGGTTGTCCTGCCGCCTCGCGCAGCGGCACTTCACGGCTCAGCCAGGCGAGGAAGTTGACCCACGCGGCACCGTCCTGGTGATGACACTCGCGGTAACCTGCCAGTTCGACCGGATTTTTAGTGGCCTTCATCAGGGTAATAGGGTCGGTCCGCCAGACAATTTCTCCCCGTGGTTCAATGGCGAAGCGCAGGGCAACCGGCGCGGAATCGGCATCAACCATCACTCGTTTGCCTTCAGCAATCTGCTGGCAGCGTTCAATAAAAGCGTCCTGCGGTGCAATGGTGAACGCATTGCGCACATCGTCAGGCAGGGCGCTGAGCTTATTGTCGTTAACAAACCACTCAACGTGACCGTCACGGCCAAGCAGGACAAAGGAGAGCGGCACCGGGCTGTAAGGGATATCTGCCCCCCGCACGTTCAGGAGCCAGGCGATGTTATCCGGCAGGGTTACGGCCAGATAATCGGCATTGTTCGCTGCCAGCACGGCGGCAGCGCGTTGGCGTTTGTCCGCGCTGCTTTCGCCGCTGAGTTCAACCGGCATTTCACGGATAAGCCCCGCCGGTGCGGCAGGGCGGTCAGTCCACAGGCTATCGAAAGGAGATTCACGCAGAGGCACCAGCTCGCACGGTGTGGCAGACAGTTGCTCAAACTCTGTATTGGTCATCAGCAGCGCGTCAAAGCCGATGCGTGTACCTTCCTCAACGTTTTCCACCAGCCATTGCGCCAGCGGCTCGTTATGCAGGTGGTGGATCTCAACCTCATCCGTATTGACCTGCACGCGCGCCTGGACCTGATAGCGGCCATCGACGAACAGCAGCGCTTTGTCCTGCAGCACCAGCGCCACGCCGGCCGAACCGTCAAAGCCCGTCAGCCAGGCCAGCTTTTCATCGTATGGCGCGCAGTATTCACTCTGCCAGGCATCGGCGCGCGGGACGATCATTCCGTCGAGATGGCTGGCTTCAAGCCACTGGCGCAGGGCAGAGAGCGGTGATGTGCTGTACATTATTTATCCTTGTCGTGATTAGCGGAACGGCGGCTCGTTGAACGTGCGCAGCTTGCGGGAATGGAGCTTGTCGCCTTCCGCCCGCAGCAGGTCGATAGCGCGAATGCCAATTTGCAGATGTTCGGATATCGCCCCTTCATAGAAGCGGTTGGCCTGGCCCGGCAGCTTAATTTCGCCGTGCAGCGGCTTATCGGAGACGCACAGCAGCGTGCCGTAGGGAACGCGGAAGCGATAGCCCTGCGCGGCAATGGTGGCGCTTTCCATATCAATCGCCACCGCGCGACTCAGGTTAAACCGCAGCGCGGAGGCAGAGTAGCGCAGCTCCCAGTTGCGGTCATCGGTCGTGACGACCGTGCCGGTGCGCAGGCGCTGTTTAACTTCTTCACCCGGCATGCCGCTGACCTCTTTGGTGGCGTCATACAGCGCACGCTGCACTTCGGCGATGCTTGGGATCGGAATATCCGGCGGCAGTACCGCATCAAGCACGTGGTCGTCACGCAGATAGGCGTGGGCGAGAACGTAATCGCCAATCAGCTGGCTTTCACGCAGGCCGCCGCAGTGGCCAATCATCAGCCACACGTCCGGGCGCAGTACCGCCAGATGGTCGCAGATAGTTTTCGCATTTGACGGACCCACGCCAATGTTAATCAACGTAATGCCCTGACCGTCGGCGGTGATCAGGTGCCAGGCGGGCATCTGATGTTTTTTCCACGCAAGGTCGGAAATGGCCTGCTCGGGGGCTTCGGTCTCCGCAGTGATCCAGATCCCGCCCGCACAGGACAGCGCGATGTAAGGGCTCTCCGGGTCGAGGATCTGGCTACAGCCCCAGCGGACAAATTCGTCGACGTAGCGGGTGTAGTTGGTAAAGAGCACGAAGGGCTGGAAATGTTCGGCTGGTGTACCGGTGTAGTGGCGCAGGCGCGCCAGGGAGAAATCGACCCGGCGGGCATCAAAATGTGACAGGGGAGAAAATTCTGCCGGGTGATAAATGCCGTCAGCCGTCTCATCACCAATCTGCGAGAGTTCAGTGGTCGGGAAGTGGCGGGTCAGCCCCGCGCTCATGGAGCGGTCAAGCGTCAACGCTGAGCCGTCAATTACGTAGGGATACGGGATTTCATGCTGAGAAGGCTCAACGGCAATGTGCGCACCGTAGTCCTGGTACAGCAGCGTGAGTTGCTCTTCAAGATAAGGGCGGAACAGTGCAGGGCGGGTAACGGTGGTGCTGTAGCAGCCGGAGTGGGTAAAACGTGCATAGGCGCGAGTTTTCGGCGTAGTGCTGGCGCTGCCGTCCCAGGTCACAGAGAGCGACGGATAAACAAAAAGGCCCTCGGTTCTGGCCTTTTCGTCGGGGAGTTTCCCTGTTTCGATATACTCGCTGATGGCGCTGCGCAGCGCATTGACGGACTGTTCATACAGTGCGTCGAGTTTTTCCAGCGCCTGAGCCGGGGTCAGGCTGGAGCCCTTATTATTCATCTCTGTCTCCTTGTTCCACAGGTGTGCGACTCTACCCGATAGTATGTCACACGCCTGTGAAACAAAAGTGAGATCAGCGGTGGCTCGTCTCTTTCATCAATAGTGCCGTAGCTGCCGACAGCAGGCAGCCGGCCAGCAGATAAATCGCTACGCTGTGCCAGTCTCCGCCGGAGAAGGTCACCAGCGCGGCAGCAATAAACGGCGTAAACCCGCCGCCGACAACGCTTGCAACCTGGTAACCCACGCCTGCGCCGCTGTAGCGGTAGCTGGCGCCGAACAGTTCGGTAAACATCGGCTGCTGGACGCAGACCACCATATCGTGAGCGATGTTCGCGAGCATGATGGCAAAGAAGACAATCCAGAAGATTGACTGCGCCTCCAGCGCCATAAAGAATGGCCAGGCGCTGAGGGTACCCACCAGCGCTCCGGTGATATAGACGCGACGGCGGCCAAACCGGTCCGCCAGCCAGGCAAAGCAGGGGATAGTCAGGCAGCTGATCCCGCCGACCACCAGGCCGATATTCAGGAACAATTCGCGCGGCAGGCCGAGGTTTTGCGTCGAGTAGTTCAGCGCAAACGCGGTGACGATATACATCGTCAGCAGTTCACACAGGCGCAGGGCGATAATTTTCAGAAAAGCGCCAGGGTGCTGAACCAGGGCTTCCATCACCGGGAGCCGTTTTTTGGCAACGGGTTTTTCCTGCTGCTGCTGTTCGAATTCAGCGGACTCTTCCATCCCGTTACGGATCCACAGCGCGGCGATGACCAGCACGATGCTGAAGATGAACGGAATGCGCCAGCCCCAGCTCAGGAACTGCTCGTCGGTGGTGAGCTGGCTGATTAAGGAGACCAGCCCGGTGGAAAGTAGCAGACCTACGCCGTACCCGACCTGCACGCCGCTGCTGTAAAATGCTTTCTTATTTTTCGGCGCGCTCTCTACGGATAGCAGCGCCGCGCCCCCCCATTCGCCGCCCACGGCGAAACCCTGAATGGCGCGTAACGTGACCAGCAATACCGGTGCCCACCAGCCGATGGCGGAAAACGAAGGGAGAATGCCAATCAGCGCGGTGGCGATCCCCATCATCCAGACGGTGAGCATCAGCATGCGTTTGCGACCGAGGCGGTCGCCGAAGTGGCCGAAGATCACACCGCCCAGCGGGCGAAACAGAAAGCCGACGCCAAAGGTGGCAAACGCGGCGAGCGTGCCCATCGCGGGGCTGATCTGCGGAAAGAACTCGCGGTTAAAGACCAGGGCGGCGGTAATGCCGTAGAGCAGAAAATCATACCAGTCGACGACGGCACCCGCGAAGCTGCCTAAGGCTGCGCGGCGGGCACGATTGAGCGAAGGTGTCTCCTCATTGGGGCGTGTGGAGGTGAGAGTGGAATCCATAGTTGTCCTGTCTGCACTGATTTTTAATTATTGGTATAAGAAAAGGTCACTCACATAGCAGCCGTCGTATAAACGGAACCTATGAGACTACCGCGACAGGGAGGCTGTGCAAACTGATTTTATTTCCTGATGGGTAATGCAAAACGGCTACGCTATGCTTAATAAAGAGCGAAGCGACTGAGGAAGGGAATATGTGTCGTAAAGAGGTGTTGGGCTGTCTTGCTGCATTACTTATCAGCCAGAGCGTGCAGGCGGTGAGCTATCCTTTACCGCCGACGGGCAGTCGTCTGGTGGGCAGCTCTCAGGTCATCACCGTGCCGGATCGCAATACGTTACCGCTTGAGGCGTTTGCCGCGCGCTACGGGCAGGGGCTAAGTAATATGCTGGAAGCGAACCCGGGCGTGGATCCTTTTTTGCCCAAATCCGGCACCCGGCTGGTGATACCCCAGCAGCTGATTTTGCCTGACACCGTCCGGGAAGGCATTATCGTTAATGCGGCAGAAATGCGCCTCTACTACTATCCGCCAGGCGGTAACACCGTTGAAGTGCTGCCCATCGGTATCGGTCAGGCCGGGCGCGAAACGCCGCGTAACTGGGTGACGGCGGTTGAACGCAAACAGGAGGGGCCCACCTGGTCACCTACGCCCAATACGCGCCGCGCCTATGCGGCAGAAGGGAAAACGCTGCCTGCATTTGTTCCTGCCGGTCCAGATAACCCGATGGGGCTGTATGCGATATATATCGGCAGGCTGTACGCCATTCACGGCACAAACTCGAATTTCGGCATCGGGCTACGGGTGAGCCAGGGCTGTATTCGTCTGCGTAATAACGACATCAAATACCTTTTCGATAATGTCCCCGTAGGAACCCGCGTGCAGCTTATCGATCGGCCCGTTAAAACCACCACCGAACCGGACGGTAGCCGCTGGGTGGAAGTGCATGAGCCATTGTCACGTAATCGTGCGGAATTTGAATCAACCCGAAAAGTGCCACTGCCGATATCAGCCACGCAGCGGACACAGTTGATAAACGAGGGGGCGGGTGCTGAGCTGGAACGGCGGTCGGGGATGCCGGTTAAGCTTGGCAACTGAGGGCATTTTGCCGGGGGGCGGCTTCGCCTTACCCGGCCTACCGATCCGTAGGTCGGGTAAGCGTAGCGCCACCCGACAACTTTTTACTACACGCAGAAAAGCAAAAAGCCTGCTTTAAAAGCAGGCTTTTTAAATTTGGCTCCTCTGACTGGACTCGAACCAGTGACATACGGATTAACAGTCCGCCGTTCTACCGACTGAACTACAGAGGAATCGTGTGAACGGGGCGCATATTATCGACCTGCGTTCGCCTTGTCAAAGGGTGGATCAACGCCTTTTGATCGTTTGCTGACAAAATCGGCAAAGTGGTGTTTTTGCCAGCGGAATGCACCGCTTTGGTGCGGACATACCTCTAATGGGGCAGATCATAAACTGCTGTTTCAGTAATAAAACCCACCCCCGTGATTAGGTTTCCTTATTTTCAGGCGCTTAGCGAACAATTCAGACCGACTGGTAAAAGTGGCATTCATATTGCAAAACCTGTTTAACAACGACAGCCGGTTCCGGCACAGCATTTCGAACAGGGGGCAAAATGAACTTAAGACGACTGAAATACTTCGTAAAAATCGTCGATATCGGCAGCCTGACTCAAGCGGCAGAAGTGCTGCATATCGCGCAGCCTGCACTGAGCCAGCAGGTGGCTACTCTGGAAGGCGAGATGGATCAGCAGCTGTTGATCCGCACCAAGCGCGGCGTCACACCGACGGAAGCAGGTAAGATCCTATATACCCACGCGCGCACCATCCTCCGCCAGTGTGAACAGGCGCAGCTGGCGGTAAATAATGTGGGCCAGACGTTGAGTGGGCACGTTTCTATCGGCCTGGCGCCGGGAACGGCCGCATCATCTATTACTATGCCGCTGCTGCAGGCCGTTCGCGCTGAGCTGCCTGAAGTGCTGGTGTACCTGCACGAAAACAGCGGATCTGTACTGAATGACAAATTGCTCAGCGGCCAGCTGGATATGGCGGTCCTTTACGATCGCTCTCCGGTCGCGGGGATCACCAGCCAGCCGCTGCTGAAAGAAGATCTCTACCTCGTGGGCACCCGCGACTGTCCGGGTCAGAGCGTAGACCTGACCGCCGTGGCAGAGATGAACCTCTATCTGCCGCGTGATTACAGCGCCGTGCGCGTGCGCGTGGATGAAGCATTCTCCCTGCGTCGCCTGACGGCAAAAATCATCGGCGAGATCGACTCTATCTCCACGCTGACCGCAGCCATTGCCAGCGGAATGGGAGTAACGGTTCTGCCGGAATCCGCAGCGCGCTCGCTGTGCAGTGCGGCAAACGGCTGGATGGCGCGGATCACCACGCCTTCGATGAGCCTGCCGCTGTCGCTGAACATGTCGGCACGCGGATCGCTTTCGCCACAGGCGCAGGCGGTAAAAGAGATTTTGATGTCACTCGTCAGCAAGCCATCGCTTGAGAACCGAGAACTCCAGCTCGTGAGCTGATATTCCATAAAAGCATAAGATGCTGGTTTTTATTATTTGTTCTGCAGCGCAGCTGACTCTAACAATAGAGCTATGTCAGATGCGCCGGAGTGAATCGTGAATTTCCAGCAACTTAAAATTATCCGTGAGGCGGCCAGGCGGGATTACAACCTGACCGAGGTCGCCAATATGCTTTATACCTCTCAGTCCGGCGTCAGCCGCCATATCCGCGAGCTGGAAGAAGAACTGGGAATAGAGATCTTTATCCGTCGTGGTAAGCGTCTGCTGGGCATGACAGAGCCCGGCAAGGCGTTGCTCACCATCGCAGAGCGGATCCTTAACGAGGCCAGCAACGTTCGACGTCTGGCGGATCTCTTTACCAATGACGCCTCCGGTGTGCTCACCATCGCCACCACCCACACCCAGGCCCGCTACAGCCTGCCGCCAGTGATTAAAGCCTTCCGCGAACTTTTCCCGGATGTCCGTCTGGAGCTCATCCAGGGCACGCCGCAGGAAATTGAA
Organism: Lelliottia nimipressuralis; assembly: GCF_004402045.1. Taxonomy (GTDB): domain Bacteria; phylum Pseudomonadota; class Gammaproteobacteria; order Enterobacterales; family Enterobacteriaceae; genus Enterobacter; species Enterobacter chinensis. The sequence continues at coordinate 511,739 of NZ_SOMG01000011.1, forward strand.
GTGCTGCTGCAAAACGGTGGGGCAGATATCGGCATTGCCAGCGAACGGTTGAGCAACGACCCGCTGCTGGTGGCTTTCCCCTGGTTCCGCTGGTACCACAGTCTACTACTCCCCGTCGATCATCCCCTGAATCAGGTCTCTCCCCTGACGCTGGAAGAGATTGCAAAATGGCCGTTGATTACCTACCGCCAGGGCATTACCGGACGTTCGCGCATTGATGAAGCCTTCAACCGTAAAGGGTTAACGCCGGATGTGGTGCTGAGCGCGCAGGATTCCGATGTCATTAAAACCTACGTCGAGCTGGGCCTGGGGATTGGTCTGGTGGCGGAACAGTCCGGTGGTGAGCGTGAGGCCGGGGATCTGGTGCGTCTTGATACACGTCATCTGTTTGACGCCAATACCGTATGGCTCGGCCTGAAGCGTGGACAGCTACAGCGCAACTATGTGTGGCGCTTTATCGAACTCTGCAACGCCGGGCTGTCCGTTGATGAGATTAAACACCAGGTGATGGAGCCGGAAGAAGTGGCGATTGATTATCAGATTTAAGTCCCTCATCGCGCTCGTCACCCGTAGACAAGAAGCAAAAGCCTGCCCTTAAAGCAGGCTTTTCTCTATTGAAACCGTTTAATTTTCTGCCCCCTGGCCCCTTAAAATACCCTCATCAACAACCATAATATGTGACGCCATAAGATTGTCTTATATTAAAATATTTCTCATATTTTCCATTGGGTTACAGATAAGAATAAATAACATAATACTGTTATTTTTTATAAATATATTATTTGTCCGTAATGGTAATGCCCGGCTAACTAATAAAGAGATTATTTAAACTCTCCTGATTTTTAATTGCTGTTAGCATTTTGATATTTAAATGGTTATTCATTACTTAATTTGTTTAATTTAAATGTTGATTGGTTAGCTGAGCTTACAGCTTATCCAGGAAATGCTTACTTAATTACCGGTGAAGATTTCAGGTCAAATTTTTGTTATTTTTTCTGGACAAATTTGATTGGGTTGTAATATGTTTGTTTTACCCAGTGATGAAAGGCATGACATTGTGGAATCAAAAAGACTTATTACTTCCGGCAGCAGCTGGGAGGAGGCTTTCGGTTTCTCGCGAGCGGTAGAAGCAGACGGTTGGCTATATATTTCAAAAACGGGACCTCTTAATTCTGGTGGTGAGATTGAATCTGATGATATCTCACTGCAAATGGAATGCGTTCTTAATAAGATCAAGGGGATACTTGAATCAAATGGCTATGCTATAGACGATGTAATACAAAGCAGGCTATATCTGACTGAAATTGAAGAATGGCAGCAGGTGGCTCGTATCCATGGTCACTATTTCCGTGATTCCAGACCTGCATTTACTTTATTGCACGTATTACCCTTTCCCGAGAAAAAAATGAAAGTAGCAATTGATATTGTGGCAAAAAAAAGACAGGGGGCAACTAATGAGTGATATCGCACAAGAAAATGCGGTTTCGCCGTTGTTTATCTGGTTCGCCAGCATCGCGGCCGGTACGGCCATGGCGAATAACTATATTCTCCAGCCCGTATTGCCTGCTATCGCAACATCTTTGCAGTTGCCTCTCTTTTATACCGGCTTCATTGCGGCGAGCATGCAAATAGGTTACATGCTGGGAATACTCTTCCTTGTTCCGCTTGGAGACAGTGTTAACCGTAAAAAACTGATTATTTGTCAGTTTATCCTCCTCTCGCTTGCGCTGTTTGCCGCTTCATTGACCCGTCAACCGTTGCTCCTTTTTAGCGCGGGCATAGTAACAGGCGCGATGGCGACAAGCGCAGTGCAGCTGAATGCGCTTGGATTTCACATTACGCCAAAAGGTGCCACGGTCGGTCTGATCACGATGGGCATTTCGGCAGGAATACTGCTCGCAAGGTTAGTGGGCGGCAGTCTGGCCGATGCGCTTGGCTGGCGAGGGATGCTGGCCATCGTCGCCGCCGTTATGGCCTGCATGGCGTTGCTGGCCATCAGATGTCTGCCCGATGTTAAGCCCGCAAAGGCGACGGGGTATCTGAGCGTCATGGCGAAATTGCCGGGTTTACTGCGTAACGCACGGCTTATTGAATCCGCGGTAACCGGAGGTGCATGGTTTTTCGTCTTTAGCCTGTTATGGGTGACCATCATGCTTCATCTGCAAAGACCGCCTTTGCATCTGCCTGCGGGAACCGCGGGATTATTTGGCCTGGCGGGTATCGTTGGTCTGGTACTGGCGAATTATGCGGGGAAACTGGCTGACCGCTTTGGGTGTCGCAGCGTGATTTTTGGCGGAATGGTATTCGTGGTTGCGGGGATAACCGTCCTGTTTCTCTTTCCCGCATCCTTACCGGGGCTTACGCTGGGCATTATCTTATTCGATTTAGGGTGTTTTGCCGCGCAGGTGGCTAACCAGACGCGGGTTCTCGGATTACACCCGGATAAAAGAAGCAGCCTCTATGCGCTTTATATGTTCTTTTATTATGCAATGGGTGCGGCCGGATCCGTTACCGGTCCATGGGTGTATGAAAGGTGGGACTGGCAGGGCATCTGTTTAGTGAGCGTCGTGATGGTGATAATTGCGATGATGACCACCGCAATAGGTCATTTTAACGAAAATAGCGTCGCCCACGTTTCGAACTAATCGTTTTTTAATATCAATAAATTCAACGCTAGCTATGGCGGGGATACGCATGTTTATTATTCAGCTTTCCGTGATTGTTTTTGCCTGCTATGTCGTGGGCAAACTTATGGAGCAGATAGGTCAGGCGCAGGTCATTGGCCATATTGCTGCAGGTGTTTTATTGGGACCGACTTTCTTTCCCGGAATAATGTCTCTGTTCTCATTTCAAACATCTTTATTCAGTCAGGAGTCGTTGACCACCATTGATAAGCTGGCGAATCTGGGCATGATTTTGCTCATGTTTGACATTGGATTGTCGCATTTTCATGGTAATAACCATGGACGTCGTAAGCAGACCATTGCTGCGTTTAAAATAGCGGTATTAGGCATGCTGCTCCCTTTTATCGGGGGCGTATTGGCGGGGAATTCGGTACATGCCGAACTGGCGCCACAAACCGATCGTCTTTTATTTAATATCTTTATGGGAACGGCGTTGGCGGTATCCGCTCTGCCGGTGATTGTGCGGATCATTGAAGATTTAAAGATGCTTCACCTGGCTATCATTCCTCCCGTCATCACAGCCGCCATTCTTACCGATGTGACAGGCTGGGGGATTTTGGCTTTAGACAGCGTATTTGCTGCGGTAGAAGGAAAATCCGATTCGCTGTGGTCTTATTTATCCGTCGTGACGGTAACCCTGGTACTTTATTGGCTGGTGACCTGCAAAGTCGTGGTGCCACTGCTCATTCGGTATGCGCACAAACCTGAGATGAGATTTCCGGCGATCATTTTTTGGATTTTGATCAGCGCGTGGGGGGCGGATTATCTTCACCTGCACAGTGGTTTCGGTGCGTTGCTCGCGGGCAGCATGCTCGCGCGGATCCCGGGGTTAGCAAAGCAATGGCATGCGAGTATGAACGGCTTCATGCACTATCTTTTACTTCCCGTGTTGTTTGTCAGTGCCGGACTGAAAACGCATTTCGACTTCAGTATGGCAACGCAGGATATTGCCTGGATAATCGGGTTCACCTTACTGGCATTTATCACCAAATTCAGTGGTGCTCTGCTCGGGGCGCGTATTTCAGGTTATTCACTACGTGAAGCCTCCATGATTGGCGCGCTCATGAATACGCGCGGCCTGATGGAACTGGTTGTGCTGTCCATTGGGCTCGAATTACATCTTATTTCGCAACGAGTCTACTCCATTATGGTCATCGTGGCGCTCGTGGTGACGGCAACCACACCGCCAATATTACGTTGGTTAAATAAAGAATCATCTTCCGCTGTAGTCAATAAAACGCTTGAAAACATTAAAGGGTAAAATTATGAAACTGGATATGCCTGTGATTGTCGATCGTATTAAAGAAATCATCGCTGAACGTATTGGTCTGGATGTCGAGCGCGAAGATATTGCTGACGAGACCGGTCTCGCCTCAATGGTAGGTATGGATTCTATTGGATTTGTCGAATTACGCTTCCAGTGCGAGGAAGAGTTTAATATTAAAGTTGAAGATAAAGAGTTTTCACCCGCGAATTTTTATTCGTGCCAAACCCTTTCGCGTTTCATTATGAATAAGCTTGGAGCCTGAGAATGCTAACGCGAGCAGAAGAACGAACCGCATTTGTTCCCTATGAGCCTGCCGGTTTATTTTCTCCGGTGCTGGCAACGTCTGCGGTGGGGACCAGCGGCACTGAAGGAGAGGGTTATCAATACTATGTCGATTACTGGCAGCGGCAGAGTTTAGAACCCGGCCGGGTGGTGCTGATAGCGATGCCGAACAGTCCGGACTTGATGTATATGTTCTTTGCCGTCCTCAACAGCGGCTTTGTTCCCGCGCTGATCCCTCCGCTCACGCCAGCAGAACGGATCCTGCAGATGCTTGAGGATTTTTCGGCAGGGGCGCTGGTGCGAACGCCGGTTCAGCCAGGACGATGGCAGGAGCTGGGCGTGAGCTCAGCTGAACCCCTGGGGCGCTGGCAGGTGGGAAAATGCCGTCATGGTGGTCCCGTACAGACACAGCCTGGGCAGGTCGTGATTGCCACGTCCGGGACGTCATCGTCGTTCAGCAGCGGGTGTGTTCATCATTTTGATTCTCTGCGCCGTAACGCGCTGCGCCACGCCAAAAGTATCGGCATGAGCGCCAGTGACAGGGTATTGATCAGTTTGCCGATGTGCTATTCCACCGCGCTGGTTGCACAGATGGTTGCTGCGCTGGAGACAGGCTGTGAAATCGTTATCAGTGGACCTCCGTTTTCTGTACCTCATTATCTGGATGATTTACAGCGATACGGCGTTACCCTCAGCTCGCTTACTCCCGTATTGCTGCGACAGCTGAATGCCTGGGAAACCACGCTTCCGCCGGGCTTGAAAAAACTGACGATTGGGGGCGATCTGGCTGCGCCGAAAGAGGTGGAAGCCTTCTTACTCCGGCAGCCATGGCTTGAGTTATATCTGACTTATGGCATCAGTGAGGCCGGACCGCGCGTGTCGACGTGTCCGGCTCATCTGCTGGGAAGAGGATATTATGCGTCAGCCGGGCGTCCTATTGACCAGACGGAAGTTCGCATTCTGCCAGGTGCAGACGGGCTGGACGGGCAGGGGGAGTTACTGATTTGTTCTGATACGCTGCTTGTAAAGCGCATTGGGCGGGGTAACCGACAAACGTTTATTGAGCTTGATGGCAAACGCTGGCTCCGCACCGGAGATATCTTCTTCCAGGACGCTGATGGGTTCCTGTTTTTCAAAGGCCGAATCAGTGATTTCATTGTAATCAGGGATGAGAAAGTCAATATCGGCGCCGTTAAACAGCTGTGTCGGGAAATTAAAGGGGTGATGACCTGCAAAACCCAAATTGTTAATGATGGCGATCAAATAGCGGGGTTCGATATTTTTTTGACCTGCGATGAGTCATTGATCAATGAAACCAATTGCCAGCAGCACAGCGCCAGCCTGCTGAAAAAGCTCAAACGCCACGAACGTCCACGTAATATAAATTTTGTTTATTGTGGTGCGGCCTCTTTAACACAATATAAGTAAGGTGATGTCATGAATGATGAACTTCGGGAACTGGCACGGGCGGTCATTGAAAAATATCACTTAACGAACCTTGATGATATTTTGCGAGAAGTGCCAAAAACAATGTGCCATGTTCTTCAGGAATCAGACGTGTTTGAAACATGGCCGGCGGACATCGTTCGCCTCAAGTTCCCTGAGGAACACTGGGATTATTATATTTCACGTTACGAGCATTTTCGCGACGAGGTCATCCGTAACCTGACGCCTCAGGATTATCTTCGTGAAATGCTGGTGAAAACACAGCGCTTACCCTGCTTTTGCTCGGAAATGGCCGATGTATCGGCGATACTGTATAGTCAGATAATCAATAAGCCTGTGTATTCTTTACGAAATATCTTTGTTAATTACCTTTATTTGCCCCGCCCCTGGCATTGTATTAATGCAGTGGTGGAGAATGGGCGGATTCGGTATTTTGATATTTCTGCTTATGCCCAGGTACTGGACCGTAAAAGAAGGAAAGTGGTTAAGCCTGCCGAGCTGGAGGGATTTAATGCGACAGATATCGCATTCGATTTTATCGAAAGTCCACGCTGGCTACAAAAAGAACCTTATCAACGTAAAATAGAAGTTACTGCAGGCGAGCTCAAAGATAATTTTTATCCTTCTCCGCTTGAAGATAAACCTTTTAACGAATTTTTGCGCACGTTCAATTGATAAATCTTTAATTCAATTTAACCAGCTTACCGTACTCTTTTTCGGTAAAGGAAAAATAATGACTACTACAACGTATGTCGCAAATGTTGTCGGCATGGGATGGACAACTGCGTCTGGCGATCGTATCGAGGATGTTTTTCAGACCTTACTGGAAAGCCAAACCGGTATTGCGCCTGCGCCATCGGCGCGAAGCTTGCGTACCGATCTGGCCGCCATGCTGCCGGGCGAATGGCCTGCAGAAATGCGTGAAAAACTGATCGCGCTGACAAAACGTACGGCCCTTAAAGCGCTTGAGGATTCGGGTGCAGGAGAACCCGTGCCGGAGGAGCGACGCTTCTTGATTGTCGGTACCAGCCTTGGATTCCGTCTCGACAGCGAGGCGTTTTGTCGGGAGCCTCTCGACGGTTGGGTTAACGAGGTGGCGGAGTCGCTGGGAATGGAAGGGATCGCGCTCTCTACCGCCTGCTCCTCGGGCTCAGATGCCCTTCTTCTGGGGGCGCATTTAATTGCGACGGGGCAAGCAGACCTGTGCGTCTGCGGCGGTGCGGATATTCTTACTGATTCAAAACGTCTGGCCCATAGCGCGCTGGGTACGCTCTCCCTCTCTACCCTGAAATCGTTCGATGCCACTCACGAGGGGACGATCCTCGGAGAAGGGGCCGGTTTTCTGGTGCTGCAAAGGGAAGGCGGGTCTGCGCCACGCGTGCTGGCAAAACTGGTCGGTGCGGGGGCGTCTAACGATGCGGCGGGACTGACCGCGCCGGATGAGCAAGGCAATGGCATCCGTCTGGCATTGCAGCGTGCCCTGACGCAGGCGGGGCTAGAGCCTGACGATATTGCGCTTATTAATGCGCACGGTTCCGGTACCTTGACCAACGATCGGGTTGAAAGCAATGCCTACAACTTGTTTTTCACCCATCGTCCCTGGGTCTTCGCCACAAAGGGCAATTTTGGCCATACGCTGGGGGCTACAGGTGCGCTGGAAGCCATCGCGCTCATTCACAGCCTCAATGCGGGCACGATCCCCCCGGTCTATGAGTTGAAAAAGCCGATTGATGGCCTGCGTTTTAATTTACCCGCCGCGCAGCCTCAACCCTTAAAGGGAAAAACGGGTTTGAGCATGACTATTGGGTTTGGTGGTTTTAACACCTGCCTGATATTTACCGTAATGTAAAAGGTGGGGTAGCTAATGAAAATTATTTCTTCGAGTACCGCAAACTCATTAATTTGGTCCGACTTAAATGAGACCTTGCGCCGGGGGTTAAAAACAGCAGACCCATTGTCATTAAATGTGCTGTTCACCGTCGATGAAATTTATCAACAGCATCAGGCATTGCTGGATAAGCATCATGAGAGTGTCGGGTTTATTCAGTTTGGTACGGCATTCCCTGTAAATACCAGTGAGAAAATTATTAACGACATGGCGATAAAATCGCGCGTCTCGCCGGTCGATTTTATAAATGCCAATGTGGGAGCACCCGTTTCCATTTGCTGTACACGCTATCGCTTTCAGGGACCCACAATGGTTCTGACGATGCCGCAGCGCACCGGCAAAGAGATTGCCATGTCTCTGGCGAGGGAATGGTTAACACAACAAGCAACGTATCTTTTTCTGATTCAGGCCGATCGCGCGCGTGAAAATGAAATCGAAATAACAACACAGTTAGTCACTCAGTAATATTATTAAGGGTAAAGCAATGAAACAAAGTCATTATGATGTGGCCATCATCGGGAGTGGTATTGCAGGAACCATGCTCGGCGCTATTCTGGCAAAACAGAAATTAAACGTAGTGATTATTGATGCAGGCACCCACCCTCGCTTTGCCGTGGGGGAATCGATGGTGCCGGAAAGTGCTGTGCTTTTGAAAATTCTGGCTCGCCAGTACAATATTCCTGAGCTGGCATGGCCGGGGGAAATTCACGCGCTGATGGAGAATATTGGCACCTCGAGCGCAGGTATTAAACTGGCATTCAGCTTTGCATGGAACGGTAAGAATAAAGCGCATAATCCGCAGGACGTTGTGTCGACACCGGTACTGTCTCCGGAAGCGCATCTGTTCCGCCAGGATATTGATGCCTATTACCTGGCGCTGGCCGCGCGTCTGGGGGCCGACATTCGCCAGCAAACCCGCATCCAGTCTATTGAAGAAACCGGCGACGGGATGCTGCTGGATCTGGGGAAAGAGCAGATTAAGGTCAAGTACGTCGTGGATGCTGCAGGCTTTCGCTCACCGGTTGCCGATAAGTTCGGCCTGCGCGAAGGTGCGCGTGAGATGCAGAGCCGTACCCGTTCGTTGTTCACACACATGACGGGAGTCAAACTGTATGAAGACGTCATCGCCTCGACGGACGTGACCGGTTCGCCGACCCCGCTCTCACAGAGTACGCTGCATCACATGTTTGAAGGCGGCTGGCTCTGGATTATTCCTTTCAACAACCATCCCTATTCGACCAATACCTTATGCAGCGTCGGCCTGCAGTTCGATATCGATAAACATGGCCCAGCTGGCGATCCGGAAGAAGAGTTTACCCGTTTTCTCGATGAGCACCCCTCCGTTGCGCGCCACTTTGAAAGCGCAGCCCGGGTACGTGAATGGACCGTTGCACCTCGCCTGAATTACACCAGCCGCGAAAGCGTAGGGGAGCGTTACTGTCTTTTAGGCCATGCGGTGGGCTTTGTCGATCCGCTGTTCTCGCGCGGGTTAGTTAATACGTTCGAATCGATTCTGCGCGTCGCACCTAAAATTGTTCATGCCGTCAGACAGGATGACTGGTCAAAAGAGCGTTTCGCCAGCTATCAGCATTACAGCCTGGAAGTGGTAAAAGTTAACGACAGGCTGGTGGCAAATTCATTCACCGCATTTGATAGCTTCCCGCTGTGGAATGCGTGGTTCCGTATCTGGATTAGCGGCAGCTACATTGGCGTCTTGCGTCTGCGTAAGATCCTGAGTGACTACCAGCAGCACGGTGATGACGAGCGGCTCGAGAAGGAGTTTGAAAGCGCAACCTATCCGGGACACCTTTCCATTGAGAGCCCCTTCTATGAGGCTATTTTCGATAAAGCCTGTGAAACAATGGAAGCCTATCGCGCCGGTAACCTCCCTGAAAAAGAGGTGATTGCTACGCTTCATGCGCTTTTTGCTGACAACCGCGAGCATTTCCCCATTGATTTCTCAGATTTCACCAATCGCTACCTCTCCCGGGCAACGGAGGAATTTGCCGATTCCCTGTTCTACTGGGCCCATAACGCGCCTGGCGGCATAGGCCACTTGTTTGACCGTGGAGATAAACCAGTCCGATTCGATTTCCTCGATCCTTACCGCTATGGCGATCGTCAGCAGTTAAATCAGCATGCTGATGCCATGTTGCAACAGGCGCGTCATCAATAACCTGACGGGCGGCCGTTCGGGCCGCCCCCTGAGGAGAGCGTTATGGATACTGTAGTCGAGCAGCTTTTGCAGCGACGGGAGGGCGCCGTCGCCCGTGGCATAAACCAGATGCATCCGGTGTATATTCAGCGAGCGGAAAATGCGGTGATATATGACGTCAACAATCGACGCTACATCGATTTTTCCGGCGGAATTGCCGCGCTGAATACCGGCCATCTTCATCCTAAAGTCATTGCGGCAGTGGAGCGCCAGCTGCATCAGTTTACCCACAGCTGTTTTGCCGCCACCCCTTATGAATCATATATCGCGGTGTGTGAACGTATTAACGCCCTAATGCCGGGAGATTTTGACCGACGCAGTTTTCTCCTGACGACGGGGTCCGAAGCGGTGGAAAGTGCGCTTAAAGTTGCCCGGGCAGCCACGCGGCGAAGCGGGGTGATTGTCTTCAGCGGCGCCTATCACGGGCGTACGTTTATGACGCTGGCGATGAATGGCAAAATTGCGCCCTACAGCCAGGGGATGGGGATCATGCCCGGCCCGGTCTTCCGGGCGCCTTTCCCGCAGGGAGAGACAGAACCTGATATTGCTCAGGCGCTGGCTGGCCTCAAAGTGATATTAACGAGCGACATTGCGCCGCAGGATGTGGCTGCCATTGTCATCGAACCCGTTCAGGGCGAAGGCGGATTTTACGTCGTGCCACCTGCGTTTATGCGTGGTCTACGTGAACTCTGTGACCAGGAAGGTATCGTGTTAATCGCAGATGAAGTTCAGTCTGGCGCAGGCCGCACGGGGACGTTCTTTGCTATGGAACAAACCGGCGTTGACGCCGATTTAATCGTGTTCGGTAAATCAGTCGCCGGCGGACTTCCGCTTTCCGGCGTTGTTGGTCGTGAGTCGCTTATCAACCAGGTGGCACCGGGCGGCCTTGGCGGAACCTGGGCAGGCAATCCGCTTTCCTGTGCGGCGGCGCTGGCGGTACTTGACCTCTTTGAAGAGACGGATCTGCTGGGCGCAGCCCGGCGTCTGGGTCAGCGTCTGCGCAAAGCCTTAGAGTCCATTGTCAGCCCACTGGCGATTGGCTATGAGATACGCGGGGTCGGCGCCATGATTGCGCTGGAGCTTTTTTCGCTGGAGCACGGAAAGCGAACGCCGGCGACCGGGCTTATCGATCGGTTAGTCAAAAGCTGTGCCCGTGAGGGCCTTATTCTTCTTAAATGCGGCAAACAGGCGAATGCCATCCGCTTTTTAATGCCCCTGACGATTGAAGACAGCGTTCTGGATGAGGGGCTGACCATTTTTGCCGGCGCGCTGCAACAGCAGGTCGCGTCTTCAGGCTTAGCAGAGGTGAAACGATATGGCGCAGTTTGATAGCCGAACCTTACGGAACGTATTTGGTCGATTCGCAACAGGCGTTTGTGTCGTGACCATGATGGATAAAGGTAACAATTTCCATGGGTTAACTATCAGTAGCTTTAACACCGTTTCCCTGGAACCCCCTCTGGTGCTCTGGAGCCTGCGTAAGCAATCCTGGTACGCTCAGCATTTTCTGGAGGCAGAAGCCTTTGCGATAAATGTCCTGTCGGGCCATCAGCATCAGGTTAGCGATATTTTTGCCAGTGCCGTCAGCGATAAATTTCATCGCGTAGACCATCGGGTCAGCGGCTATAAACTGCCTTTAATTGACGGTGCGCTAGCGCATCTTGAATGCAAGATGTGGCGTCAGGTAGACGGCGGCGATCACTGGATATTTATCGGTGAGGTGGTGGATTCGTTACATACTGAAGGTGAGCCGCTCATCTTTTTCAACGGTCGCTATGCAACCACCGCCGGTCTGTCGATTCCAGCCTAAAAAAAGGGGCTGAAAAGCCCCATAACACGCCGAGCGAAGCGTCAACTAAAAGGGTACTTCTTAAATGCCGCCTGGTTTTCGAAAACGTCGGCAACCGCCTGAATCGTTTTAAAATCACCGGCGTTAACCACATGAGGGATCATTGACTGAATAAATGTCCAGATAACCGTGCTGGTGACAGCAACCTGATCGGCCACCGCGTTATCCGCACGCGCTTCCAGCAGCGTGTTCCATTCCTTGCAGGCAGCCAGCAGCTGGAGGGTGATACGTTCTATCCACGGATTGTGCTGCTTCTCCGCCGGGCGCAGGTTGTGTTCATACACATTTTGTACGGCTTTCTCCGCGGCGGCGAGGATAAAGCCCAGCGTCTGGAGATCGTTTGCCAGCGCATCCGGCGCCACGGGCAGCAGTCTCCGTTCAGGAGCGGCCTGAGACTCAAAATAATTCAGTATCAGCGATGAATCCATCAGACGCGTTCCATTCTCCAGAATCAGCGTGGGCGCTTTTACCGCAGGGTTGATCCGGGAAAATTCTTCAAATGTGCTGAATACCGACAGCGGCTGGCTTTCAAACGCAACGCCATAAAGTTCCAGGGAGACCGCCACGCGACGTACATAAGGAGAATCCATCATGCCAATCAGCTTTATCATGATTCCTGTTTTCCTGTCTGGGTGAAAAAACGCTTCATTGAAGATGATAAACAGACATTACAATAAATTCGCTATGGCGAATATCATGAGTATCTTACGGCCTGAGTTAGTATTACTGACATATTGGCCGGTTGCCGTTTATAAGATTCAGCATATTAAGGGAGTGGTTTCATGTCGGATTTTCCACCTATCGCAAGTTTGCGTAGTTTTGAAGCTGTGGCTCGCCTTGGCAGCGTAACGCTTGCGGCGAAAGAGCTCCACGTTACCCATTCCGCCATCAGCCAGCAGATTAAAGTGCTGGAGGAAATGGTGGGTGTGAAGCTGTTTATCCGTCATGGGCGAGGGGTACAGATCAATGAAGAGGGGCGGCTCTACGCGTTACAGGTACGCGAGGCGCTGAACCATATCGCAGATGCCACCCGGCTAGTGCAGGTGAAACCGAGAATACTGGAACTGACGCTGGCGATGGTGCCGTCTTTTGGATGTCACTGGCTGTTGCCGCGTCTGGAACGATTTCGGGAAAAATATCCGCATATCACGCTGCGGATCCAGGCCAGCCTGACGATTACCAGCATGCAGCAGGAAGGGATAGATATTGCGATACGCATGGGGAAAGGAAACTGGGAAGGCAGCGACTGCCATTATCTTTTTTCAGATGAACTGATTGTTGTTGCGGCGCCCGGCTATAACGGCGGCGTACTCCCGGCGACGCCGGCTGAGGTGGCGAAGAGTCAAATCATATTCTCCATGGAGTCGTGGAAAACCTGGTGTTTCAATGCGGGGCTGGAAAAAGATATTGTGCCCGGCGGCTTATGCATTAACGACTCAAATTTAGTCCTTGAGTCTGTCAGACTCGGTAAAGGTATCGCGCTGGAGCGCCGTTCTCTGGTTCAGGATGCCATCACCCGGGGCGAACTGGTCCAGCTTACCCCTTTCACCGCGCCGTATCCCTGGCCTTACTGGCTGGTGACATCGCAGTTAACGGAGGCGAAACCGGAGGTGGCTCTCTTTGTCGAGTGGCTGGATGAGGAAGTAGCGGCCTGGCGTCAGCTCACGGAGTCCTGAACGCTTTTTTACGACACTGCTCGCAATGCGGTGAACACCTGACGGGTGATTCACCGAAATACTCCTGCACGTCTTCAGCTTTCACGTAACCACACAAGAATCATGCACGTTCTCTCAGGATAATCGCTGCTATAGCTTTACGGCTATGTTGGCGTTGGGGACATGCTGCTGCATCAATTCAACGATCCAGTCAATAAAAACGCGCAGTCTGGCGTTGACATGGCGGTTCGGCGGGAACGCCAGGTGCAGGGGCATTGGACTGATACGCCATTGTGTAAACAACGGAATTAAAGAGCCGGCAGTCTGATGTGCCGCTGCCATATAGACTGGCAGCGCAATCACGCCCAACCCGGCTAACCCGGCTTCGAGGTAAGCATTGCCATCATCCACGGCAAGTACATAGCTTCCCGTGATTTCAATATGTTCACTCTCACTGCGCAGTACCAAAGGGTCAATCTTACCGGTGCGTGAGGACAAGAATCCGACTATGCGATGGTCGGTGTTTTCCAGCTCTCGCGGGTGCGCAGGGGCGCCAAGGCGTTCCACATAGCTGGGGGCGACGTAGATGCCGATTTGCAAATCTCCGACATGGCGAGCGATGAGGGACTGGTCGTTGATTTCGCCACCGCGCAGGACGCAATCCACGCTGTCGCCGATCAGATCCACCACCCGATCGCTCACGCCCATGTCGAACTGGATATCAGGATAGCGTGCGTGGAAAGCCGGTAGCGCCGGCACCAGGATGAGGCGGGCCAGCGGACTGGGCACATCTACCCGTAGCCGTCCTCTGGGCGTAATCGCCGCACTGGACAGGCAGTTTTCAGCATCTTCCATGTCCGCCAGCAGGCGGATGACGCGCTCGTAGTAGACCGCGCCATCGGGAGTCACACCGAGCTTGCGGGTGGTGCGATGGAGCAATTTGACGCGCAGGCGAGCTTCCAGCTGCTGAATGAGTTGCGTCACCGTGGTTTTACTCATATGAAGCGTTTGGGCAGCTTTTGTGAAGCTACCTGCCTCCACCACGCGAGCAAAGGCGCGCATCGCATCGAAACGATCCATTCCCTATCCTCTCTTTTTACCGATTGTTTGGATATTACAAACAATGATGGACAAAGTCGCTTGTTTATCCGCCCGATCCTGCACCTGTAAAGTGTCTTTATATTCACCGGGCTGATTTTGCCCCATTACAAAGGTACAAACATGACAGCACGTGAAGCCGTTTTCCCCTCCGGTCGGCAGGCGCTCTATGAGCGCAATCGCTATTCACCAGCCATCAAATCTAACGGTTTCTTGTTCGTTTCGGGGCAGGTTGGTAGCCGGGAGGATGGTTCGCCTGAGCCCGATCTGAAAGCGCAGGTCAGGCTGGCATTCAATAATCTTAATGCTGTCCTCGCGGCTGCGGGCTGCACGTTCGGTGACGTGGTTGACGTTACCCTCTTTGTCGTCGATCCCGAGTCAAACCTCGACGCTATCTGGAGTATCCTGCCAGAATATTGGGGGGAAGCGCCTTACCCAACGTTGACCGGGATCGGCGTGACGTGGCTTTACGGATTCCAGTTTGAGATTAAGGTGATTGCCAGGCTGCCCTGAGCGTTACGGGTCTTTCCGCCAGTCGAAAGATAAAACAGAGGAAAATTTATGAAAGCAGCGGTTTATGACGTGGAAGGCGCTCCTGGCGTCCTGAAATATGTCGATATCCCGGATCCGGTCACAGGGCCCGACGACATCCTGATTTCTGTCGAGGCTATCTCGATTGAAGGTGGCGATCTGATCAACCGCCGTTCAACTCCGCCGCCTCTTCCTTCATGGGTCGTCGGCTACGCGGCTGCGGGTACAGTGGTTGCCGTAGGGTCGAAAGTCCGTAGCCGTAGGGTTGGGGACAGAGTCGCTGCTTTTCACATGCAGGGATCGCATGCGGAACGTTGGGCGGTGCCTGCGGAACGAACCTGGCTTATACCAGACGGGGTGGATATGGCAGAAGCGGCGGCGGTACCGATTTCTTTCACAACCGCGCATCATTGCCTTTTCACTCGCGGCATGCTCCGGCACGGAGAAACCGTCCTGATTCAGGCCGCTGCTGGTGGCGTAGGGCTCGCGGCCGTTCAGCTTGCCTCACAAGCAGGCGCAACGGTCATCGCCGTGGCAAGCGGAACGCAGCGAAGAAGCCGGTTGCTTGAACTTGGCGCCGATCGTGTCGTGGATCGTACAGAGAATAACATCGTGGACAGTGTCCGAGAGTACACCCATGGCACCGGCGTTGACCTCGTCATCGATCCGGTGGGAACCACGTTGCCTGCTTCGCTTTCTGCACTCGCTCCGGAAGGACGTCTCGTCTACGTCGGTAATGCGGGCGGCGGCAGTCTGACCGTCGACCTGTGGTCGCCAATGCAGTCTAACCAGACGCTCATGGGGGTATTCATGGGACCCCTTTTTGAAAGGGCTGGCGTTCGGACAAGCGTGGACGACATGTTGCAGGCTGTAGCGGCAGGGCGCATCAGGGTTGTCATTGACCGCATCTTCCCCCTGGCTAACGCTGCCGCGGCCCATGAATACGCTGAGACAGCGAAACCGCTTGGCCGCATTGTTATGAAGCCATGAGCGGGGTGAATTCAACCTGGCCCAAACTCTCCCAATGCGATGGAAAATGAAAACAAAAAAGCCTGCTTCAAAAGCAGGCTTTTCAAATTTGGCTCCTCTGACTGGACTCGAACCAGTGACATACGGATTAACAGTCCGCCGTTCTACCGACTGAACTACAGAGGAATCGTGTGAACGAGGCGCATATTATCGACCTCGGTACGCCTTGTCAAAGGGGGAAAACACGCTTTTCGTTCGTTTGCTGACAATTTCAGCAAATCGCTGATTTTATAGCAAATTCGCGTTGAAATTACCCAGGAAAATGCGCCGCCCGCAGGCAGGCGGCGCGAAGGGTTAGAACAGTACAGAGTAGTTCAGACCAAACGTGCGCCCACGGCCCTTATAGGTATACAGGCCCGGTGCGCCGTAGGTTGGGCTATACAGCCCCGGTGCGCGCTGGCCCCAGGCGGTGGTGTAGTCTTTGTCCAGCAGGTTTTCCACGCTGAAGCTGACTTTACCCACCGGCAGGGCGTAGCTGCCGAGGAAGTCGACCGTATTGTAGCCGTCGATCTTCTTACCGTCGGCATCAGAGACGTCAAAGGTCTGCGTGCTCTGCACGCGCAGGGTCCAGTCGCCCGGCGCCCAGTTGACCCATGCGCTGGCTTTCGACGGGCTGGCGCTGTCTACCGTCAGCTTCTCCCATTTGCCGTTCTCGCGGGTTTCAGACTTAATGGCGTTAAAGTTCGCGCCCGTGCTCCAGTCGCTGTTAGTGAAGAAATAGTCCACCTGACCTTCCACCCCGTAGATACGACGTTTGTCGTCCTCGAGGTTGATGGTCATATCCGTCTTGTTGATGGTGATGGTTTTATCCGAGAGCGAGTAATAGGCCGCAACCTGCGTGCGCAGGTTATCCCCGGTATAGCGCCAGCCCAGCTCGTAAGCGTTGACCTTGATACCGTCCAGCTTCGAATCGTTCACGTTCACGCTGTTCAGCAGGCGATAGTGACCATTGCTGAGCTGATAGGTACCCGAGCCGTAGTACTTCGCCAGGTCCGGAATTTCGAAGCCCTGGGAGAAGTTAAACCACAGCTGCTGCTGTTCGGTCAGACGGCCAAGGATCCCGGCGTTAAACAGGAAGTTGTTGTAATCGGTTTTCCCGCCCGGCACCGCGTCTGCGGAGGTGGCTTTCCCGGTGGCGATGGCCTGCTGCTGGGCGTAACCGACAAAGTCGTCCACCTTGTTTTCGGTGTACTGGTAACGCACGCCGCCGCTCAGGGTGATGGCGTCAATGTCGTAACTTGCCTGCAGGAACGGGGCGAGGTTGGTGATGCTGTAGCCCGGGTAACGGCCCACGTTGTAGGCGTTGTCCAGCTCCATGCCGCCGCTCGCCGCCGCTTTGCTCAGGTCGAAGAACTGCTGGTTGGCATCGAAGGTTTCATGGTCGGCGTCCACACCCCAGGTCAGCGTCAAATCGTCCACCGGCTTGCTGTTCAGCGTCAGCTTGCCGCCGTAGAAATCAGTTTTCTGCTGAGACGCACCGATGCTGCTCACCACACCTTTGGTCAGGGTAGGGAACGGATAATAGGTCAGGCTCTCGTCGCGATAGTAAATCTGCGCAACCAGGTCCTGGCCCCAGAAATCAGTATTGGAGTACTGCAGGTTAATCAGATGGCGCTCGGTTCCCGGTACGCGGTCAGAATCGAGATTACCTTTGTTGTACGCGTTCGCATCCCCCGTGACGGCAGAGAAGTTCTTCCCAAGATACAGCCCATGCTTGCCGTCGGATTCGCTCTTGTAGTACTGCGTGGTTAACTGCAGCTGCTGGTGATCGTCAATGTTGATGGTGCCCGTTCCCATCACATCGATACGGTCGGAATACTGTAGGCCGGTCTGGGTGTTATCAATAATCACCTCGTCGCCGTTGCCGTCGTACCAGCCGCCGTAGCGCTGATACGACACCGACAGACGCCCGGAGGCGTTATCATTGCCGCCGCTGACCGCCGCTGAAACGTTCTCATCATGATCGTTGTGGCTGTTAAAGCCGCTTTTTGCCCCGGTCTGGAACTCAACCTCGGTGTCCGGCTGGCCTTTTTTAGTGACGATGTTCACCAGGCCGCCGGTACTGCCGCCGCCGTAGAGCGAGGTCGCGCCGGAGATCACTTCAATACGGTCGATGTTGAATGGATCGATAGAGTCGAGCTGGCGGCTGTCGCTGCGCGACGAGTTCAGGCGCACGCCGTCCACCATCACCATCATCGAACGGCCGCGCAGGTTCATACCGTAGTTGGTACGCCCCTGGCTGCTGACGTCCATCCCCGGGATCAGCTGTGCCAGCACCTCTTTAATCTCTTTCCCGCCCTGAACCTGCTGCTCAATTTCAGCCCGCTCAATGACCCAGGTCGTCTGCGCCATCTCCGCCACGCTGCGGTGCGCGCGGCTGGCGGAGACAACGATATTTTCTTCCTTTTGTTCTTCCGCCCACGCAGAGGTAGAAAGCATGGCAAGCAAGCAAGGGTTTAAAACCCAAAGATGAGAACGTTTCATTGTTATGTTGATCCTGATTGTGTGTGTCAGTACTCGGTGGTTTTTGCTAATGATTTAAAAACCGGATTGCTGTCCGGGCTGGTGGTTGTCCGCCAGTGGATAACGCCGGGTGTGGTAGCCAGCTCAAACGGCTCGTCCGCGTGCGCGCGATTCAGAATTCGCGCCGCGCGCCAGGCCATCAGGCTGAGCTGGGGTTCGGCAATACCGAGACGGTGCATCCCGGCATTTACGGCAAACAGACGGTTGCTCTGCGGGCCGTCCCATTCGAGGGTGAAATCGTTGTTGATGCAGAAGGCTTCGTCCGTATCCAGCTTCAGGCGGTGAGACAGCGGCGCGAGAAACGCAGGCTGCACGGCACGGTAGCCAGTGGCAAAAATCACCACGTCGCTTTCCAGCTGCTCACGGCCGCCGTCAAGGTGATGCTGAATGTTCAGACGATGTCCGTTTTCCTGGCGCGTCAGGGACGTCACCGAGCGGGACGGCAGGAGATGCGCCCAGGGTTTTTCACGCAGCACTTCGAAGCGGTGGTACATAGCGCGGTAAATCGCCAGCAGGGACTCGGTGGTGATGCCGTCAGAGGTCATTTTCTGCTCGTGCAGCATCTGACGACGGGCTTCTTCACCCAGCGTGGAGAAGCTGTCCACGTACTCCGGCGTGAAATACTCGTTGGCAAAGGCGGCTTCATCCAGCGCGTTGTAGTTATTGCGGCGCGATACCCAGTTCAGGCTCAGCGGCTGGCCCCATTCGCCGCGGAAGATATTCAAAAACAGGTCGGCCCCGCTCTGGCCGCCGCCGACGACGGTGACGCGCTTGCCCGCGAGATCCGGCGTGCGCAGCATCATCTCGCTGGCGTGGAAGCAGGTATCGTCCTGCACCGTGACGCAGTCGGGCAGATTGATCTGTTTGCCAATCCCTACGCAGACGTGGCGCGCCAGGAAGCGATCGCGCTGGGTCACCACCTCAAACAGGCCGCTTTTCTCATCAAAACTGACCTGCTGCACCTGCTGGCTAAATGACAGGTTGGTGAGATTGCTCGCCGCCCAGCACAGGTAATCGGCAAACTCTTCCCGCGAGACGGTGCGCTGCTCGGTGGTCAGAAAGCGGTAGAACTTTTTGCGCTGCACCAGGTAGTTCAGGAAGCTGTGGCGGTTGGTGGGCTCCACGGCGCTGACCAGATCCTTCAGGAAGCTGGTCTGCATGTGGCAGTCCGGAACCATCATCCCCGGGTGCCATGAAAAGTGCGGTTTGCGCTCAAGAAACAGCGAGCTAAAGCCGTCCAGCCCTTCCGCCAGAGCGGCGATGCTGAGGTTAAACGGGCCAATACCAATGCCGATGAAATCATAGGTTTTCATTGCGCTGACTCCCGGGAGACCAGAAAAAGGGGGTTATCAAGATCGGAGACATAGTTCGGCAGCATGCGGCTGCCGCCGTCGTGTTCGGAGAAGGTCAGTTTGACCGGGTTGAGGATCACGCGAATAATCTGCGGCTTGAAGAGATCGAATTTGGCGAAGCGTTCCGCCAGATCCGGGTGCGCGGCCATATAGCGTTGCAGTACCCCGGCCAGGATCTGGTAAAAGCGCGTTTCGCTGACGCCGCTTTGCTGGGTAAGACGCGAGATAAAACGCAGCACCGTCACAAAGTTGCCGGTTTGCAGGTCGTGAATAATGTAATCCGCGCTCAGGCGCGCCGTGACGGCCTTCACCTGTTCCGGCAGGCTCTGCGCCTGCGGGAAATCCTCATCCACCAGGCGCATATCGCCCTGGAAATCCTTCAGCAGGATGCGCTGCGGGACGTAATCCTTCATCACCAGCGTCACGTTCTGCCCGTGGGCGATCAGCGCCACGCCGTAGCGGCAAAGCAGGTGATAGAACGGGATCACCGTTGCCTCAAACAGCTTTTCCAGCCACGCGTCAGTGCTTAACCCGGAACGGTTGATCCATGCGTCGATCAGCGGACGCCCGGCGTTGTCGGTTTCCATCAGCGCCGCCATCAGCACCGCCTGTTCACCGTCCTGCAGGTAACAGGACGGGTTCTCGCGCCAGATCACCCCCAGCATTTCCTGATAGCGATAGGGCGCTTTCGGCAATGCGGCATAGCCCGGATGCGACAGATACCCGGCAGCGGGCTCACCCAGTACCTGCGCACCGCAGCGGGCAAGCGTAGCGTCGCTGGCGAACTGCTGCTGTAACCAGCGCGAAGCCAGCGGGCCGGCGGCAATATATTTGCCCGGAATACCGCGATAGCAGGAGGTGTTGTAGATGGTCAGCGGCAGCTTGATGTCAAACGGCGCGCGACGGCTGGCGTTGGTGAGCGTGCGCAGGGACTGCTGCGCCAGATACTCATCGCCAAATTCGCCCAGTTCCACCATCTCACCGCGCGCCAGCTGCGCAAGGAAATGAATGGCGATCTTCTGCTGCCACTGCCACGGGTGCAGCGGCACGGGCAGCCAGCCGTCGTCGAGACCCAGCGCCTGCCAGCGGGCGTCAAACCGGGCGCGCTCGGCGTTGTCCATCGCGCTGGCCAGCAGGGCATTGATATCGCAATCGACGTCGCTGCTCCAGACCAGATGCTCCCGCTGGACGGCGACCCAGTGCAGGCGAAAACGCCCGCGATACTCAGGCGCGTACTGGCGCAGGGCATTCAGGCCCCAGCCGCGGCGACCTTTGTTGAAAATAAACTTAGGATGACCGCTCATCAGACACTGCAGTTCGTCCGGGTCGAGGTGGATCAGCGCGTCGGCATCCAGCGCTTCGCGCGCCTGTAAAAGCTGAATATCGCCCCGCAGCGTGGCGTAGAGATCTTCCATATGCTCTGCCGTTTGCGCGTCGCTCATCTCCAGCACCGTCGCTAGCTGCAGCAGCGCGCTTTCCGCTTCTACGGCGGCGCTGCTGGTGGTCGTCAGGCTGGCAGGTTCGATATGCAGCCAGCCCCAGATCCCGCGCGTGGCGCTAAACTGCCATGTTTCGCTGCCCATGGTGATTTGCCAGCGGTCCGGGCCCAGGGTTTCGGCACGTAGGGTACGTTCGTATTCCAGTTCGGCGAGGATCTTCGCCACCATCTCACGGTTCACTTTTTGCCAGAGTGCGTTCACAGGCCCACCTCGCTGAAGAAGCGGTGACGCTGGCTCATGATGAGGCGCGAGCGTTTGTGTGGGAAATCGAACTCTTTCACCGTGTCAAAACCGGCAGAGGAAAGGTGACGGAACAGACGCTGGTTGTCGAAACGTGGCTCGGCGACAATGCGCGTCGTGCGCGGTTCATCGAGATACAGATAGTGGCTCAGGCCGCGCAGCCAGCTGCGGATGTACTGCGCGCCGCGCCAGTTTTCTTCCCCGACCAGCATGTGCAGACCGCGGTCAAACGGCTGCCAGCGATAGTGGCGGCCGATGCGGTCTTCGGGTGCCCAGTAGAGTTCAAAATAGCCAAACGGCTGGTCGTCAAAACAGCCGATAACCGGGTAGCAATACGTTGAGTCGAGCTGACGGCGCAGGTAGTTTTCCTGCTCGGCCTGCGGGCCGGCCATCTCCCAGAAAGCGTTCACGCGGGGGTTATTCATCCAGCGGGTGAATCGCTCGCCGTCCAGCGCCACGTCCGCCACGCGGAAGCTGAGGGTACGTTTAATTTGCGGATCGTAACGGCGATACACCTCGCCCTGCGGGCGGTGAGGGCGCAGCGGGAAGTACAGCTGACGGCTCTCGTCAAACTGCATTCCGCCGCTGGCCTGCGGCCGTTCGCCTCTCAGCCAGAGCGGAAGCTGCCAGAAGGCGTCGCGCGCCAGATAATCCCCGTGGGCCTGGCTAAACAGCGCCTGCGCCTGGGGTTCATCCTGCCAGGCCGCCCAGGGCAGCGTGATGCCGGTTAGCGCAGGCGCGGCGACGAACAGCTGATCCAGCGCGTTGACCAGCCAGCCGTCCGGGATGTCGTTCAGGCGCTCAAATACCGCGCTGCCGTCGAGACCCAACGCCAGCGGCAGCGTGCGATCCGTGGCGGTGCAGCGAAAGCCGTAGCCGGAATGGACGATATTCGCGATTGCCATCACGCCTTCTCCTTGTAAAACGGGTTGCTAAAGTCGAAATAGATCACCGCCGGATCGGCGATGGTGTTTTCATTGCGATCGTGCAGGTAGCAGAAGAAATTGCCTTTGCAGTTCCAGGTTGGGCTGTCCAGCACGTAATCGAGGCAGCGGGTCTGCTTCGCGGTCTGGCGCAGGCCCACAAGCGCGTCGCGCACCCGGGACATCAGGCTCTCCTCGCTGTCGAAACCCGCGGCGGCGAGGGCGGCGGTGACGGCAAGGGTAGAGTTCAGCAGCAGGTAGTACGGGAAGTAGCGCAGCAGCTGGCTCTCACCGAAGCGGTTTTCCACCTCCGTTTCACCTGCCTCTTCCAGCCACGCATCGGCACCTTCGGTCCACGCGCTGCCCTGGCAGTCGCGGTAGATAAGCCCGACGGGGAAATCCTGCTGCATCTCAACGAGGATATTCTGCTGGTGCGCCAGCAGCACCAGCCCGTAGTCCGCCTCGGCGCTGAACAGCGGAAGTAATACGCGGTCGCAATAGGCGTCCAGCCAGCAGCGCGCGGCCTGGGCAAGCGGTAAATCCAGACGCTGGCTGAGACGGCGGACCGCCGCGGCCAGCAGGCTGTCACCACCGTCCGGCGCGGCCTGGGTCAGGCTCACCAGCACGTTGGTCTGAGTATCTGGCGTGTCAAACAGCAGGTTGACGCGCAGGGCCATCAGGCTCTCTTCCTGAACAGTGCCGCTTTCATCACGCAGCCCCGCCCAGCCGTCTTCCTGCATGACGCGCATGGTGGGGTAGCGTGCCTGGAGTTCTTGCCAGCGCGCCGTTTTAGCCAGACGCGCCAGGCGCATACCGCGCTTAACCTCTTTCACCGACAGCGTGCGCACGGAGTTCGTCAGGCGCACGCTGAGGGAAAACTTAATCATGTCGCTGTTGGTTTCGCTGTACAGCGAGCGCGAGGAGCTGGTGGGCAGCCACTGTGCGCCTGCTTCACCCAGGTCCAGCAGGGCCTCTTTTTCCACCAGACGCTGGCACCAGGGTTGCCCCAGCAGATGCTCTGCCTGCCACGGATGCATCGGCAGCAGCCAGCGGGTATCGGTGAAGTGGCCGAGCAGCTCAGGCGCGCTCTGGGCGGCGAAGCGCAGCAGGCGTTCACGCAGGGAGACGTTCAGGCTGTCGCCGGCAATAAGCGTGCTCTCAACGGCAAACCAGCGCAGCGGGAAGCGGGAGGCGAAATCGGGTAAATAGCGACGCGCTTCGGTTTCATCAAACGGCTCGTGCGACTTTGGCGCCGGGTGAAACGCATGGCCGACCAGCAGCGCCTGTTCTGCGTCGGCAAACGTTAACGGTTTATCGCGCAGGGTTGCCCATCTGTGGCGTAAATCAATCGCCTGCCAGGTGTGCGCATGGCTTTCCAGGACGCGCTGTTTAAAACGCGTCAGCGTAGCGGCATCCAAAGATCCTTTTACTGACGGTTTTTCAAGAAGTAAATCAACCAGTTGGGTGAAAGTGACGGCGTCACCGTCATCGCTATTGCTCTGAATAAGCGTTGCCGGGAAACGGTACTGATGATGCTGAGTGGGAGAGAAATAACGTACCGGAACCCGAATCGCCTGGGTCTGGGAAAGCGGGATATGAATGTGCGATAGCGCTTGCGCATCGGGAGCGGGGAGATAGCGCCAGTCCTTCGTTTCGCGCAACAGGGCGTTTAAAAAACACTGGGCCGCAACGTCTGTACCGGCAGAGCGGGGCAGAGCACGCATAGATGTACCTCATTCCATGATTGATAATAATTCTCGTTATGATATTCATTCTGTTTACAGTCGCAACCATTTTTGCAATATTTGTTTTCATAAACTTCATGATTTCCACACATTTATTGACACTATGTTCACATTCTTATGCGCGCTGACTCAGAAACATTGACCGAAAACGTCACCTCAAAAGCCAACTGGCCCCTGGCGCTATGTGCAGGTTTATTAGGTATTGGGCAAAACGGCCTGCTGGTGATGCTCCCGCAGCTGGTCACCCTTACAGGGCTTTCACTCTCGGTCTGGGCCGGGCTGCTGATGTTCGGATCCATGCTCTTTTTACCGGCATCGCCCTGGTGGGGACGTCAGAGCGAGCGGAGGGGGTGTAAAGCCGTGATGCTGGCTTCGCTAAGCGGCTATCTGGCCAGTTTCGTCGTCATGGCGCTGGTGGTCTGGGCGATGGCGGCCGGAAGGCTGGATACCGTCCTGGGGCTGGCGGGGCTTATTCTCTCACGTCTGATCTACGGGCTGACGGTCTCAGGGCTGGTGCCTGCGGCCCAGACGTGGGCTATTCAGCGTGGGGGGCTGGAGAAAAGAATGGCTGCGCTGGCGACAATAAGCTCCGGCCTCAGCTGTGGGCGTTTGCTTGGCCCACCACTGGCGGCGCTGATGCTTAGCGTCAACCCGGTGGCACCGCTCTGGCTGATGGCGGTAGCGCCGTTTATCGCTCTGCTGCTGGTGCTTCGCGAAGTCGCTGACCCGCCGCTGCCGCCGGTGGCGCACCAGGCGACCCGCCTGCAGGCCTCCATGCTGCCGTTCCTGCTGCTGGCGCTGCTGCTGGCGGCGCTGGTAAGCCTGATGCAGCTTGGCCTGTCACCGCATCTCAGCCCCTTGCTGGACGGCAACGCCCGGGACATCAGCCATCACGTTGCGCTCCTGCTGAGCCTGGCCGCGCTGGCTACGCTCGCCGCGCAGTTCCTGGTCGTCCGCCCGCAGCATTTCAGCCCGGTGACGTTGCTCTGCATCGCGGCGGTGTTGATGGTCGCAGGGCTTGGGCTGATGTCTGTCGCTGGTTTAGTGCTGTTCTACGTGGGGATTGTTATCACGTCGCTTGGTGCGGCGATGGCCACGCCGGGCTACCAGCTGCTGCTGAACGATCGGCTGACCACCGGGAAAGGGGCGGGAGTTATCGCCACCAGCCACACGTTAGGCTACGGCGTCAGCGCGCTGCTGGTGCCGGTGGTGACGCGCTTTTACGGTGAACAGTCTTTAACGGTGGCCGCAGGGGGAATGGCGTTGCTGTTTTTAGCATTGAGCATCGGGGTATGGTCAACCGAGCGTACCCCTGCTAAAAAACCTTAATGGATCGACGACGTGCCGCCAGACGCCTCATTTTGCCGCAGGCGCTGCAGGGGATCCTGCTGATAAAACTGGCAGAAACGCTGCCACAGCGCCGGGAAACGTGGCGCGAAGAGCTCTGGCGCGCTGAAGAAATACTCCGAGAGCACCGCGAAGCACTCTGCAGGGTCGGTTGCCGCATAGGCGTCAATGCTGGCGGCGCTTTCGCCCACCAGGTCTATTTCGTCCTGGATGTTATCCATCGCCGCGTGCAGATCGTGCTCCCATCCGGCTACCTCGCGAAGCGGGATCAGCGGTACTCCGCTGGCGCGATCGCCGTTGCGGGTATCCAGCTTATGCGCCACTTCATGAATAATCAGATTAAAACCGGACGCATCAAACGAGTCCTGAATGTCTAGCCAGTTCAGGATTATCGGCCCTTGCTGCCAGCTTTGTCCGGACTGCACCACGCGCTGGTTGTGCACCAGGCCGATATCGTCCTGCCATTCGTCGTCAACGATAAACGGCGCCGGGTAGATCAGCACTTCGTGGAAACCATCCAGCCACTCAATGCCGAGCTCAAGCACCGGCAGGCAGAACAGCAGGGCGATACGCGCACTTTTATGCGCATCCAGCTCAAATCCCTGCAGCGGTACCAGCCGCTTTTGCTGCAAAAAGCGATCCGCCAGGTGAATCAGCTTTGACTGTTCATCCGGCTGGAGGTTGGCCAGCACGGGGATCGCCAGCGCGTCATCCCACGGCAGCGCCACATGTTGACCAGCGTCATTTGATTTCCAGGGCCACTTAATCATCGCTTTGCTCGCAAACTCGTCACGTGAACAAAATTGAAAGGTCAGGTTCCGTTAACATGCCAAAGAACCCGGCATGAAGGCAACTACAAAAGGTAGAGATGTCGAAATGGCAGGAGAGGCCGACCTTTCTCTGCCACTATTCAAGCACTTATCCTGTTTCTTTTCAGTGATAAAAATCCCACATGTGTGCAAAAGAGGATCAGGCAGAAGTCTTCATGACCTTATTCAAAATCAGTCGGTCAAGGCGCTGCGAAACCTGCGTGCAGATCACCTCGACACTCTGATCCTGATGGTACAGGGCATAGCTTAGCGCTTCAGGCGAAATATGCGCTGCGCTTGCTTGCGTGTCTGCTTTCGCTTTCATTGCCCTGGACAGGGCATAACGTGCTGCGTTTGCCCGCTTCTTATCGTAGTGTTTGAGTTCATCAATTTTCAGATTACACGCATTCAGTCTCTCCTCGTGTGAGACTGCGGTAACCGGGGCGATGTCTTCTTCAACGGGTGCTGGTGCTGCGGCGGCGACCGGCGGTACTACCCGAATCGGTGGCTCACTCTTTGTCTGGCACGCCGTCAGGCCCAGTGCCGCAATCAACAAAATAACAGTTCTCATGATTACCCTTGTGAGTGTGATGGGGGCAATATTTTACGCGATGCTTCGCGGTTCCAAATGTGTAATAAACGAATAGAACTGAATAACGGTTATATTTTTATACCGCGGACAACGAGATGAGTTTATTAGTCGTAATTGCTGTCAATAATAAGCGCTTATTGTCCAATAACACCTGTGGTTTGAAATGAAAATTATTGCTACCGTTTAATCGTCAGCGCGGGAATATCTTGCTGATACTCTTATTTTTAAATGCATAACCCTGAATATTCAGTGTCTCACACACATTTATGGAGCGTTTATGTTGTTGAAGAAAGCCGCGTTTGTAATTATCCCTCTGATCTTTTCCTCGTCTGCCCTGGCCGATCTGGGTGCAAAATGCTGTCCTTTCAGTGATGAAACTCTGAAAGAAGATATTCGTCCTCTCGAAGGCTCTCTGGATAAAATTCTCCAGCTGGAAGGCGTTTCTTATACCTGGAAAGAGAATAAAAGCCAGGATGTCGGATTAACCGCGCAGAATGTCGAAAAAGTCTACCCGGAACTGGTCAAAACGGAAGATGGGAAAAAGCAGGTCGATTATCAAAAGCTGGTTGCCCCGCTGATTGAGGCCGTACGTGAACAGCAAAATGAAATTAAGGCGTTAAAGGCTGATGTTGCACAGTGTGCATTGAAAAATAAGTAATTAATCCCTGAGCCCGTCGTAAACATGACGGGCTCAGGCAGACAGTTAGTGACGTTTAATCTTCCCGAGCGCGTCGATCAGCTGCGCCTTCTCAAGCGATGATATCTGCTTATCATTCAGCAAGCGGGACAGCGTGTGGTCCTGCTCTTCACCAAATCCGCCACCGGTCATGATTTGACGGCTAATCAGGTTCAGGATGGTGTTATCCAGGTCAAGAATTTGCGCTCTTACCTCTGCCAGAGGGCGGGGCTGCCACCCTTTTTCAGGCTGCAAACGCCAGCTATCAAGATAGCGATACTGGATGTTTTTACTGACAGCCATCTGTGTCTGCACAAACGCATCAATACTCTGCGGATCCAGCATGACGTCGCGGGCGGCGTCCTGCGCTTTCAGAAGAACATTCTTTTCTCTGGGTAGATCCTCAACGGGAAGGTGGTTCGCAGCCTTATAGCCTGCCACATCCTTCATCACCTCGAATCGCGTGTTTAATGCCTCTGCCAGCTCAGGAAGGGTTGCGGCGTTCACGGAGGCGGCCAGAGATGAACCACACATTAAAATTGATGAAACCACAACAGCGAAATAGCGCACGGTTATTCTCCCGACAATATGAGTTGGAGATCTATTATGGCAGCCTGTTTATGACAGGCAATCGTTTATAGCGTTAATAAACGAGCGTCTTTGTCAGCATTTCAGAGGTTCGAGTGGTAAATAAAAAATTCTGATAAATAAAGTCACTATATCGCCATATCAACAGAATGAACTTTTTGATAGCATGAGAAGGCGTAATTTATGTCACACCCAATTACCTTCTACTTCTCAATAAGAAGGTCACACAATGTGGCCTTCTTTACTGCACCGATTGCGCAGAGGATCCTATGAACACTAAAACACGTGACGGTATCAACGCCTATACCCCCCTCTCACTGAAACTCTATGACTGGTGGGTACTTCGCGTTTCCAACCGCTATGCCTGGAAATGCGCTACCGAGCGACATCTTATTCCCCATTTCCGAAATAACATGAAAAATAACCACCTCGATGTGGGTGTCGGAACCGGATATTACCTGACATATACGCCAGATTCCTGCACTATTTCGCTGCTCGATTTGAATATCTCAAGTCTTGAGGCGGCGAATGCACGCGTGGGCAGAAACAGGGTTAAGGCGTCCATATTGCATGACGTATTCGAACCCTATCCATCAAATCTTCAAGAGCAATTTGACTCCGTGTCGATGTTTTATCTTCTCCACTGCCTGCCCGGCGAAATGGGCGATAAAGCTGAGGTGATTGCCCACGCCAGTTCGGCGTTAACGAAAGAAGGGTGTTTATTTGGCGCGACCATTCTGGGTGACGAGGCGGGTCACAATGTGTTCGGGCGAAAACTGATGAAAATTTATAATAAGAAAGGCATCTTTTCTAACCGAACCGACAGCGCAGAGGCGTTAGCCTCTCTTCTCTCCCGTTATTTTCATCATGTGGAGATAACTGTTGAAGGGAAGGTTGCTCTCTTTAAAGCCGAACGCAAAAAATGAGTCAGGCATATCACCGACTGCAACGCGGGTGATACGCTCAACCCCGGTAACGATAACTCACCATCACCTGGTTACTCAGCACGGTCAGCGGTGTGTCGAGGCGACCTCCCGCCACGGAATAATACTCAAAACGAAACGGTCCGCCTGCCGGCATCCCGGCAGGCAGGGGCAGCTCCCCGGCATAGCCGGGCAGCCTCAGGCAGCGGGTGGCGCTGCACAGGCGAATGCGAAACCCGGCGGGGGTCAGGCCGTCCGTCTGAATCTTCCAGTTTACGCGCGAAGCTACTGCGCCAGCGGGCAGGGGAGAGGGGTTTTGCACCGGTTTGCTTTTCAGTACCACCTGTCCACGGGTCATCGTGCCGCCAAAGCTGCTGCCGCTCCATGAACCGTCCGCCGCCATCGCCAGCGGCGTGAGCAGAAGCAGCCCGAGCCCTGCTCTCCTCATCCTTTACCCCCAATCAGATACGTCATCCGCACGTTGCGCTGGGTATTAATCTCCTGGCTGGAAAGGACCGCCAGCTGCGGGAAGATGCGGCGCAGGTAGCGCGACAGCATCAGGCGCAGGGCCGGGTTCACCAGCAGCACCGGCGGCGCGCCTAATCCTTCCTGGTGCTGCAGCGCCTGCTCGGTCTGCTTCATCAGGTTTTCGGCAATGCCCGGCTCAATTGCGCTGCCGCTCTGGGTTGCCTGGATCAACAGCTGCTCCAGGGAGAGATCCAGACCAATTAGCTGAATATCGCCCTCGCCCGGGAACCACTGCTGGGTGATTGCCCGGGAGAGACGCGTCCGCACGCGGGTGGTCAGCTCATCGGCATCGCTCTGGGCGGTGGCAAACTCCGCCAGCGTATCGATAATGGTGCGCATATCGCGAATCGGTACGCGCTCGGCAAGCAGGTTCTGCAGCACTTTGTGCAGCGTGGTCAGGCTGATGACCGCCGGGATCAAATCTTCCACCAGTTTCGGCGAGTTTTTGGTGATCTGGTCGAGCAGCTGCTGCGCCTCCTGACGGCCAAACAGCTCCTCGGTATGGGTAGCGATCAGATGGTTGAGGTGCGTTGCCACCACTGAACTCGGGTCAACCACCGTGTAGCCCAGCGTCTGCGCCAGTTCGCGGTGAACCTCGTCAATCCACAGGGCTGGCAGACCAAAGGTGGGTTCGGTGCACGGCGTGCCGGGAACCTCGCCCTCGGCGCAGCCAGGGTTGATCGCCATCCAGCGATCCGGCTGCACTTCACCCGAACCAATGTTGACCCCTTTAAGCAGGATGCGATAGTGCGTCGGCGCCAGATCCAGGTTGTCACGAATATGCACGGCAGGGGGGAGGAAGCCCATTTGCTGGGCAAACTTCTTGCGAATGCCGCGCACGCGGGTCAACAGCTGGCCCTGCTGTTCGTGATCCACCATCGGAATCAGACGATAGCCCACTTCCAGACCCAGCGTATCTTCCATCTGTACATCAGACCAGGTGGCTTCGTTGACCTGTGCCACGTCAGCGTCCGCCGCATCGGCATCTGCCTGTATACCAGCGGATTTTTTCGCTTCACCTTCGCGGCCGCGCAGCCACCAGGCGACACCCAGCAGCGCGGCGGTAAACAGCAGGAAGACGAAGTTAGGCATGCCGGGGATCAGCCCCAGCAGGCCAATCACGCCGGCCGCCAGCACAATCACGCGCGGAGAGGTAAACAGCTGGCCCACCATCTGCTCGCCCACGTCCTGATCGTTGGCGACGCGGGTCACGACTACGCCGGCCGCGGTGGAGATCACCAGTCCGGGGATCTGCGCCACCAGACCATCACCGATGGTCAGCAGGGTATAGGTTTCACCGGCCACGCCCGCAGACATGTCATGCTGCATTACGCCGATCACCAGACCACCAATAATATTGATGGCCATAATCAGCAGCCCGGCGATGGCATCACCGCGCACAAACTTACTTGCACCGTCCATCGAGCCGTAGAAGTCCGCCTCCTGCGTCACCTCTTTACGGCGGCGTTTGGCTTCCTCTTCACCGATCAGTCCGGCATTGAGATCGGCGTCAATCGCCATCTGCTTGCCCGGCATCCCGTCGAGAGAAAAGCGCGCACCCACTTCCGCAATACGTCCGGCACCCTTGGTGATCACCATAAAGTTAATGATGATCAGAATGATGAACACGATGATACCGATGGCGAAATTGCCGCCCACCAGGAAGTGACCGAAGGCTTCTACCACCTGGCCTGCCGCATCGGAGCCGGTATGGCCGTGCATCAGGATCACGCGCGTTGAGGCGACGTTAAGCGCCAGACGCAGCAGGGTGGAGAACAGCAGCACCGTCGGGAAAGCCGAAAACTCCAGCGTGTTCTGGGTAAACATGGCGACCAGCAGGATCATGATCGACAGCACGATATTGAAGGTAAACAGCAGGTCCAGCACGAAGGTCGGCAGCGGCAGGATCATCATCGCCAGGATGGTCATGATCAGTACCGGCCCGGCCAGCACTTGCCACTGGGTTTCCTTCATGTTGGGTAATCGTAATTTGGTGGCGATATTGGCCATCACTCTCTACTCTCTTGTGCAAAATCCATCCCCGTCGGAACGGGAAGATCTTTAGGTGTCAGCGGACGTAAGCCATAGCCTTTACGCCAGCGCTTAAGGCCATAAACCCAGGCCAGCACTTCCGCCACCGCGCTGTACAGCTCGGCGGGAACCGGTGTGCCGGGTTCACAATGGCGATACAGGGCGCGCGCCAGCGGCGGCGCCTCAAGCATAGGGACCCGGTTCTCTTCGGCCAGTTCGCGGATGCGCAGGGCAATCAGCCCGCTACCGCTGGCAACCACCATTGGCGCGCCCATGGCACCTTCCTGATACTTCAGGGCGACCGAATAGTGGGTCGGGTTATTCACCACCACGTCAGCGGTGGGGACATCGGTCATCATTCGCTGCTGCGCCATCTGACGCTGCAGCTGGCGAATCTTGCTTTTGATCAGCGGGTCGCCTTCCTGATTTTTGAATTCGTCTTTGATTTCCTTCAGGCTCATGCGCAGCTTCTTGAAGTTGCTCCAGAGCTGGTAAACCACGTCGAACACCACCATCGGGATCAGCGATAAAATAATGACCAGCATGCAGCCCATCAGCAGGGCGCTGATATCGCCCAGCGCCATGCGCAGCGGTTCATACATCAGGCTGATAAATTTCCCTTTGTTGAACCACAAAAACAGCCCGCCGCCGATGGCTGCAAGCGTCACCTTCAGAATGCTCTTCACCATCTCCGACACCATCTGCGCGGAAAAAAGACGCTTGATGCCGCTGATCGGGTTGAGCTTTTTGACGTTAAATTTGAGGGCCTTGGCGCTCATATTCAGGCCGCCAATCAGCGACGGCGTGGCGACAGCGGTCAAAAACAGCCCGCCCACGAACGGCAGCAGGGCCAGAAAGGCGATCCCCAGCAGCGATCCGGCGTGATGCAGCATCTGCTGCGGGTCGCTGACTAACAGCCGGTCAAACGTTAAGCCGTTATGCAGCAGGTGCTGCAGCTGTTTTGCCAGCCAGCCGCCCGCCACCAGCAGCAACCCCCAGCCTGCCAGCAGCATGAGTACGCTCGTCAGCTCGCGCGATCGGGGAACCTGTCCCTCTTCGCGCGCTTTTTGCTTTCGGTGGGGTGTGGGGTCTTCTGTTTTTTCGCTGTCGTTTTGTTCTGACATGACATTCGCCCGGCGGGATTAGAAGCCGAGTGACTCCAGCAGATCGTCCACCTGCTCCTGAGACGCCACAATGCCCTCGGCGCGGGTATCGATCTGCGGACCGTTCTTCAGATGCGCATCACCGGCGGCGGCGCTGGCGTCGCGTTCGTTCATGTTTTCCACCAGCACGCTGATAAGCTCTTTCTCAACGGTCTCAATCACGTGCATCAGGCTTTGCAGCACCTGACCGGTGAGATCCTGGAAATCCTGCGCCATCATGATTTCGGTCAGCTGACGGTTGGTCTGCTGGGTCTTCTCCGGCACGTCGTGCAGGAAGGCGCGGGTGGCTTTGACCAGCTCGCGGGCGTCATCCAGCGGCTGCGGGTTTTCAAACCAGGCGTCCCAGCGGGCGCTCAGCGCGGTAGCGTTATCGCTCAGCCCTTCCTGCAGGGGACGCGCCACTTCCACGCTGGTCAGCGCACGATCGGCGGCCTGCGAAGTCTTGCCGACCACATAGTTGAGGCGATCGCGAGTGTTCGGAAAGGCATCTGCGACTTCCATAATCGCCTGTTCCAGACCGAGGTTCGCCATGCTGTCGCGCAGCAGACGGGTCAGCTGTCCGATGCGAACAAAAATCTCTGTGGCGTTATCCGCCTGCATATTTAACGGGGAGTTCATAAGGGTTACCCGAGTTTTTCAAAGATTTTGCCGAGCTTTTCTTCCAGCGTGGCAGCGGTAAACGGCTTAACGATGTAACCATTGGCTCCCGCCTGAGCGGCCGCGATGATGTTCTCTTTCTTCGCTTCTGCGGTCACCATCAGGACCGGTAGCTTTGACATCGCCGCATCGCTGCGGATGGTTTTCAGCAGCTCCAGTCCGTCGATATTGGGCATGTTCCAGTCGCTGACGACGAAATCGAAGTCGCTGGCGCGCAGCTTGTTGAGCGCGTCCTGACCGTCTTCGGCCTCGTCAATGTGCTTGTAGCCCAGATCCTGCAGCAGGTTTCGTACGATGCGTCGCATGGTGGCAAAGTCGTCAACCACCAGAAAACGCAAATTTTTATCCGACATGGGGGGTATCTCCTGAACGTCGTGAGTCGGTCTTGGAAAGGTTATGTTTATGGAAACTGTCCAGTAAGCACTGGCTGATATCGTCGAGGTCGACGACCTTC
The DNA here is from genome assembly GCF_004402045.1 of Lelliottia nimipressuralis. GTDB lineage: Bacteria > Pseudomonadota > Gammaproteobacteria > Enterobacterales > Enterobacteriaceae > Enterobacter > Enterobacter chinensis. The sequence continues at coordinate 545,733 of NZ_SOMG01000011.1, forward strand.
TTCGCTGCGCCCAGCGCAATCGCCTCACGCGGCATGCCGAATACCACGCAGGTGGCTTCGCTCTGTGCAAGGGTAAAGGCGCCGGTCTGGCGCAAGTGCAGCAGGCCGCGCGCGCCGTCCGCGCCCATGCCGGTCAGCAGGGCGGCGCTGGCGTGTTTGCTGGCCTGACGCGCCACGGAGTCAAACAGCACATCCACCGACGGACGGTGACGATTCACCGGCTGGGCATCGCTGAGCCTGACCCGGTAGCCGTTGTCCTGGCAGATGACCTCCATGTGGCGATCGCCCGGCGCAATCAGCGCGGTGCCCGGTAAAACCGGTTCACCATCCTGTGCTTCGCGCACCGCAATCTGGCACAGCGAGTCGAGTCGCTGGGCGAAAGAGTGGGTGAAACCGGCTGGCATGTGTTGGGCGATGACAATGCCCGGCGTACTGACAGGAAGCGTCATCAACACCCGGCGCAGCGCCTCTGTGCCACCCGTGGACGCACCGATGGCGATAATGCTCTGTTGACGCACGGGTATACCGGCGAGGATCGGTCTGGCGTCGGCGCTATGCTGTGCCAGCTTCGCGCGAGCCGCGATGCGGATCTTCTCCACCACCAGCTGGCTCCAGCTGTCGATATTCTCCGCGCCGCGGTGCTCCGGCTTGGGCAGAAAATCCACCGCACCGTGCTCCAGCGCGGTCATAGTGGCTTTCGACCCCCGGGTGGTCAGGGAGGAGACCATAATCACCGGCATCGGGCGCAGGCGCATCAGGCGGGAGAGAAACTCCAGCCCGTCCATCCGCGGCATGTCGATATCCAGCGTCAGCACGTCCGGGTTAAGCTGTTTAATCAGCTCCCGCGCGATAAACGCGTCCGGCGCCGTGCCGACCATTTCCATATCAGGCTGCTGATTGACCACCGCGCTGAGCATGTTACGCATCAGGGCGGAATCATCGACCGCCAGCACACGAATTGCCTTCACCGTGTGGCCTCCGTCAGTTCATACACCGACTGCCCCCGCAGGCGCAGCGGAATATGTGGATAATTGAAGTGTTCCGAATGACCCACAAACAGCAGGCCACCCGGCTTAAGCAGACGCGCAAAGCGCTGCAACAGACGCTGCTGCGTCGGCGCGTCGAAATAAATCATCACGTTGCGGCAGAAAATGGCGTCGAACGGCCCGGGAACGGACCACTTTTCATCGAGTAAATTAAGCTGCTGGTAGTGAATGGCCGACAGCAGTTCCCGCCGGGCTTTCACCCATTCGCTGTTGTCGCCCGCCCCGCGCAGAAAGTAGTGGCGCTTTTGCGCCAGCGTCAGCGCGTCCAGGTCGCTCAGTCGGTAGACGCCCGCTTCGGCCTTAGCCAGCACCTCGGTGTCGATATCCGATGCCCAGAGGCGCGGCCCGGCCACCGACGCGCCAAGCTGCTCGTTCAGCGTCATGGCGATAGAGCAGGGCTCTTCCCCCGTTGAGGCGGCGGTACACCAGACGCGATAGCCGCTAGCGCGCTGGCGCGCATGTTCCGCGAGGATCGGGAAGTGATACGCCTCGCGGAAAAAGGAGGTCAGGTTAGTGGTCAGCGCGTTGATAAAGTTCTGCCATTCCGGGTGCTCTGAGTGCGACTCAAGAAGGCCGATATACTCGCTGAACGTGGCCAGTCCCAGCGTGCGCACGCGACGGGAGAGACGATTAAAAATCATCTCTCGCTTTTGCGCGTTGACGACAATGCCGGCGCGCTTATAGATTAATTTCCCGACACGCTGTAATTCGCTGTCAGTCAGAGAAAGCGTATTCAGGGATAAGCGTGCAGGCGTGCTGTTAATTTCACTCATAGAAGGGGGCAGACCTTAAACCGGGGTATTCATTATTTCCTGGTAAGCGCCAATCATCTTATTTCGCGCCTGCATACCAAAGCTGAATGAAATAGAGGATTTCTGCATCGCCAGCATCACGTCATTCAGGGCAATATCGCTACTTCCGGACATCCATTGCTGTGTTTTGCTCTTTGCCTCAACCTGGGTTTTATTTATTTCGTTAATGCTGTTAAATAAAACGTCAGAAAAGGAGGGGGCGTCACCGCGCGAGGTGTGCCGCTGGTTAGACGGACCGCTGACCTGCTGTGCCTGGGTTTGTATTTGATCGAGTACGCCACGCATTAATGTCGCTGACATTTTTCAATTCCTGATTAATGGGATAAAAGCCACTGTTTATTGCACATCTTTTAAACGTCGACAGCTTAACACGTGTTTAAAAACCTCAGAAAATCCAATAAGCCGACAGAACTTTGAGCTTATTTATCCTTAAAAAAAACGCCTTTCAGACGATAATGCCCGCCTGAAAAATTCTTATATTTTTGAAATCGTCGACATCACTCTCGCGAATTTCGTGAGCTGACGCGCATCGCTGATGCGTGCTATTTCATACAGGAATACGGCATGAGTGCCACACTAAATGAGTTAACCAACAATCCGGCAGAGCGAATTAAATCGATGCTGTCCTCACTTCGCGGCAGCCCGAAGCTTTTGCTGGTGATTTGCGGCGCTGCGGCGCTATCCGTCATCATCGCGCTCATGTTCTGGGCAAAGGAGCCGGATTACCGGGTGCTGTTCAGTAATATCAGTGATGAAGAAGGCGGTGCCATCGTGGCGCAGCTGTCTCAGCTCAACGTCCCTTACCGTATCGATACGCCGGGCGGTGTGATCATGGTGCCGGGCTCGCAGGTGCATGAGGTGCGCATGAAGCTGGCCCAGCAGGGGCTGCCGAAGGGCGGCTCGGTGGGCTTTGAGCTGCTCGATCAGGAGAAGTTTGGCGTCAGCCAGTTCACCGAGCAGGTGAACTACCAGCGCGCACTCGAAGGCGAGCTGGCGCGCACCATCGAAAATCTCGGCCCGATCCAAAGCGCGCGCGTGCATCTGGCCACGCCGAAACCGTCGATGTTTGTTCGCGAACAGAAGAAACCGACCGCGTCCGTCACCGTTAACCTGCTGCAGGGCCGCACCCTGGATGACAGCCAGGTGGTGGCCATCACTCATCTTATCTCCAGCGCGGTGACCGGTCTGGCGGCAGAGAGCGTGACCATTGTCGATCAGCGCGGCAACCTGCTCACCCAGAGCGGGATGCGCGGCCTGCAGACGGCGCACCTGAAATACACCAATGAAATCGAGAGCGACTACCAGCAGCGCATCCAGCGCATTCTCGCCCCGCTGGTGGGGGATGAAAACATCCGCGCCCAGGTGACCGCGCAGATGGATTTCACCGAGCAGGAGCAGACCCTGGAGCAGTACCAGCCGAACAGCGACCCTGAAAAAATGGCGATCCGCAGCCGTCAGTCAAGTCTGGCCGAGCAGGGGAATCGCCGTGGCGCGGGCGGCGGGCCGGGGGCGTTGAGCAACACGCCACCGGCACCGGCCACCGCGCCGCTGACCCAGCCGCTCAATACCCCAGCGGATGACAAAAAAGAGAAAACCACCGGCAGCAGCGCCAGCCGTGAGACGGCGCAGCCGTATAACAACCGCAGCGATGAGACCACAAACTTTGAGGTGGATCGCACCCTGACCCACACCAAATCCAATGCCGGACGCATCCAGCGCCTGTCGGTCGCGGTGGTGATCAACCACCTGCCGCAGGGGGAAGAGGGTAAACCGGGGCCGATTAGCGAGGCCGAGCTGACCCGCATTAACGCGCTGGTCAAAGAGGCGATTGGCTACAACGCCAGCCGTGGCGACAGCGTCAACATCCTCAACTCCGCCTTTAACGGCGTAGTGGAAGAACCGATTCCGCCGTTCTGGGAACAGGATCGTTTCTACGCGCTGTTAATGGCTATCGCCCGCTATCTGGTCATCGCCATTATCGCCTGGGTGATGTGGCGCAAGCTGGTGCAGCCCGCCTGGATCCGCCATCAGGAGACCACTATCCGTCGTCTGGAGATGGAAAAAGAGGCGCGCGAAGAACAAATTGCTGCGAAAAAACGTGCAGCGGAGAAAAACAACCGCGACCGTGCCCAGCAGCGAGTGGATACGGAACTCAATGGTCAACAGCTGCGTGAGCTGGCAGAGCAGGAGCCGCGCGTTATCGCCCTGGTGATCCGCCAGTGGATGAGTAAGGAGCCGAAATAATGAATGCCTCAGATAAAAGCGCCATCGTCATGCTGACGCTGGGAGATGTCCTGGCGGCGGAGGTGTTCAAGCACCTCAACGCCCACGAGGTGAAGCAGATCAGTGCCTCAATGGTCAACATGGCGGGCTTTACTCACGACCAGATGGCAATGGTGCTGGAGGAGTTTAAAAAAGACTCCAGCGAATACGCGGCGCTCAGCCTCAATACCAACGACTACCTGCGCAGCGTGCTGGTCAAGGCGCTGGGTGAAGAGCGTGCTTCCTCGCTGCTGGAAGATCTGCTGGATACTCACCAGGGCACCAACGGCATCGAAACGCTCAACTTTATGGAGCCACAGTCGGTCTTCGATCTTATCCGTGAGGAGCATCCGCAGATCATCGCCACCATCCTGGTTCATCTTAAGCGTAACCAGGCGGCGGACGTGCTGGGCAAATTCGACGATCGCGAGCGTAACGACATCATGCTGCGTATTGCCACCTTCGGTGGCGTACAGCCTGCCGCGCTGCAGGAGCTGACGGAAGTGCTGAACAACCTGCTGCACGGTCAGAACCTCAAGCGCAGCAAGATGGGCGGCGTCCGTCCGGCAGCCGAGATCCTCAACCTGATGAAATCGCACCAGGAAGAGGCGGCCATCGAGGCGGTACGCGAGTTCGACGGCGAGCTGGCGCAGAAGATCATCGACGAGATGTTCCTGTTCGAAAACCTGGTGGAAGTGGAAGACAGAAGCATCCAGCGTCTGCTGCAGGAGATCGAGAGCGAGACGCTGATCATCGCGCTGAAAGGGGCCGACGAGCCGCTGCGCATGAAGTTCTTCCGCAACATGTCCCGTCGTCAGGCGGAGCTGATGACCGACGATCTGGCCTCCCGTGGCCCGGTGCGTCTGTCGCAGGTCGAAGCCGAGCAGAAAAACATTCTCAACGTGGTGCGTCGCCTGGCCGAGGCCGGCGAGATCCTGATTGGAGGCAGCGACGATGCCTACGTTTGATGATAACAACGCCCGCGAGTGGCGGAGCTGGAAGCCTGAAAACCTGCTGGGTGAACCGCTGGACACCCCGTTGCCCACGCTGGACAACACCCAGTCTGAGACTCAACTGAAAGCTGAACTGGCGCGTCTGCGCAAGCAGGCGGAGCAGCAGGGGTTTGCCCAGGGGCAACAGCAGGGCCAGGAAGAGGGCCGCAAACAGGGCTATGAGGCGGGGCTGAAAGAGGGTCGCGACGCCGGTTTTGCCCAAGGCCTCGAGCAGGCGCGCGTTGAACAACAGGCATTGTTGCGCGAGGCCGAGCTGTGGGTCAGCAACTTTAAGCTGGCGCTGGAAAACCTCGAAGGGCTAATCCCGGCCCGTCTGGTGCAGTTGTCCCTGACGGCGGTGCAGCAGCTCTACGGCACCTCCCGCATCGCAGATAACCATGCCCTGGTAACGCAGATCCGCAGCCTGATGCAGCAGGATGCCCTGCTGCACGGCACCATCCAGCTGTATGTCAGCCCGGACGCGTTTGACGTCGTGCAGGCGGCGCTGGGTGAAACGCTCGCCGCGATGGGCTGGGAGCTGCATCGCGACACCGGCCTGGCCGCCGGGGGCTGCCGGGTGGTCTCCCCGGATGTGGAGGTGGACGCCAGCATGGAAACCCGCTGGCAGGCGCTCTGCCAGCTGGCGCGCGAGGAGCTCTCGCAATGAGCCAGCAGCTAAAAACGTGGCTATCGGCGCTCGACCGGGTGGAAGAGAAACTGACGGAGGTGCCTGATTTTCGCCAGTACGGCAAGCTGACGCGCGCCACCGGTCTGGTAATGGAAGCCGTGGGGCTGAAGCTGCCGATCGGCGCGCTGTGTATCGTTGAGCGCCAGACGGAGCAGGGGATTATCCCGGTTGAGAGCGAAGTGGTGGGCTTTAACGGCCAGACGCTGTTCCTGATGCCGCTGGAACACGTCGACGGCATCCTGCCGGGGGCGCGTATTTATGCCCTGCAACGCGACAGCCACGCAGGAAAACAACTGCCCGTGGGCCCGCACCTGCTGGGCCGCGTGCTGGATGCGCAGGGCCGTCCGCTGGATGGCCGCCCCGCGCCGGGGAAACCGGCGGCAGGGCTCTTTACTCCAACGCTTAATCCGCTGCACCGCGACCCGATCAAAAACGTGCTCGACGTTGGCGTGCGCGCCATCAACGGCCTGCTGACGGTAGGGCGCGGGCAGCGTATGGGCCTGTTCGCCGGTTCCGGCGTCGGCAAAAGCGTGCTGCTCGGCATGATGGCCCGCTTCACCACCGCTGACGTCATCGTGGTGGGGCTGATTGGCGAGCGCGGCCGCGAAGTGAAAGATTTTATCGAGAATATCCTCGGCGAGCAGGGGCTGGCGCGTGCGGTGGTGGTGGCCGCCCCGGCCGACGTGTCGCCGATTTTGCGTATGCAGGGGGCCGTTTACGCGACGCGCATCGCGGAAGATTTTCGCGAGCGCGGCCTCAACGTGCTGCTGATCATGGACTCCCTGACCCGTTACGCCATGGCGCAGCGTGAAGTGGCCCTGGCGATTGGCGAACCGCCCGCGACCAAAGGCTATCCGCCGTCGGTCTTTGCTCGTCTGCCTGCGCTGGTCGAGCGCACCGGTAACGGCGTGAAGGGGGGCGGCTCAATCACCGCGTTTTATACCGTACTCACCGAAGGGGACGATCAGCAGGATCCGATTGCCGACTCCGCGCGTGCGATCCTCGACGGCCATATCGTGCTGTCGCGTCGTCTTGCCGAGGCGGGGCACTACCCGGCTATTGATATTGAAGCCTCGATCAGCCGCGCCATGACCGAGCTTATCCCGCATGCCCAGTACCGCAAGGTACAACGTTTTAAACAGCTGCTTTCCGCGTATCAGCGCAACCGCGATCTGGTCAGCGTGGGCGCGTACGTCAAAGGCAGCGACGCGATGCTGGATCAGGCTATTGATAAATACCCGTCGCTGGAGGCGTTCCTCCACCAGGCGATCCACGAGCGCAGCGGCTATGACGACGCCGTTCGCGCCCTGTCCGGGCTCTTCCCGGATATCAAGGACTAATCCGGAGGCGCGATGAACGTGAAAAACCCCATGACGCTGCTGCGCGATATGGCGCAAGAGACGCTGACGGAAACCACCCGCGCGCTGGGCGGGGCGCAGCAGCAGCTCCAGCAGGCAATGACTCAGCACGAACAGCTGCAGCACTACGAGCAGGAGTACCAGCAGTCCCTGCGTCAGGGGATGATGGGCGGCGGCATGTCGGTGGCGGATCTGGTCAATCACCAGTCGTTCATTTTGTCGCTGAAGCAGGTCGTGAAGCAGCAGGAAGGCCACGTTAACGCCTGCGAAAAGGCGGTAGACCAGGTGAAGCAGAACTGGGTGCAGAACAAGCAGCGCCTGAACGCGTTTGAAACCCTGATCGAACGCCGGACGACGGCGCAGGCGCTGGTTGAAAGCCGACATGAACAAAAGCTGATGGATGAATTTGCTCAGCGCGCCGGACAAAAGAGAGAAAGGCTATGAATATTGATATTGCCGCCCTGTTACTGGGCAGCGGAGCGCAGGGCAAACCGAAGGCCGGGTTGCTCTCAGACGAAGGCTTCAGCCTGGCGCTGGATGACAAGCTGGCTGAACTGGCGCAGCTTTTCCCGGGGCTTGACCCCCAGGCGCTGGCAGCACTGCCGGAAGCCGCGCTGGCGGGGGCGGGCTTGCCCGCGGATTTACTGCCTGAACAGCTGACCGGAGACGTACCCGCAGCGGAGGCTGACAGTCTGCTGCTGACGGCGACGCCGGGGCTGGCAGAGGCCCTGAAAGGCGTTGCACTCACCGACGGCGAGGGTGAGGAGAGCCCGCAGTGGCAGCTGCAGCAGCTGGTGACCCGCAGCGTCACGGGGTCAGAGCCGGTTAAGCCTGCGAATGGAGTAGTGGGCGGCAAAACCCCTGTGCAGGAGGGAAAAACCGTTTCTCCCCTGAAGGCCGCCGCCGATAACACGCCTGCGGCAAATGCCGCCCCGCTGATGGCGCAGCCCGCAGCACCGGTGAGTAGTGAGGCGATGGTCACGGCAGAGATGTCTGCGACCTCATCGGTGAGCGCCGTGGCGCTGCCGGCCGCCGTGCGCGCCAGCGTGGCGCATGCGCCGCAGCAGGTTGTCACCGTCAACCATCCGCCGGAAACGCCGGAGTGGAAGCAGTCGGTCAGCCAGCATATCGCTATTTTTAGCCGTAACGGGCTGCACAGCGCGGAGATCCGCCTGCATCCGGAAGAGCTGGGATCGCTGCAGATCTCCCTGCGCATGCAGCAGGATCAGGCGCAGATCCATATCGTCAGCGAACATGCCCACATTCGTCACGCCATGGAGCAGGCCATGCCGCAGCTGCGCGCCGCGATGGCGGAATCAGGTATTCAGCTCGGCCAGGCGAACGTGAGCGCGGAAGGGCAGCCGTTCGCCGCCGGTGAGCAGGGCCAGAACGCATCGGGGGATGAGCACGGCGCGCAGGATGGGGAAGAGCCGTTGGTTGAAGAGGAGATCGTGCCGACTTTATTAACCACCACTCCCGGAAATATATACGGAATTAATACCTTTGCCTGAAGGGATGAATTAGCTTCAGGAATGAAATTTTATCGCCTGATTATCAGGATGATTATATGGACTACAATGTCCGCCATATTGACCCGAGGGTAGTACGCTGCCCTCTCTTATTTATCAGGTGTACGTTCAATGAGTAATAAAAATAAAAAGGTCGCCAGCGGCGGAGGTTCTCGCTCGCTTCTGATGACGTTCATGTTTTTGACTGCCGTTGCGGCGTGCGGCGTTTCCGGCTACCTGTTCTGGGAAATGAAATTCGCAAAACCGGCACAGGAAACGGTTGAAGGCGATGCGAGCGCAGCACCTGTGCCCGTGCAAGTCGAGCCGCTATACGCCTCGATGAATACCTTTACCGTGAGCCTGAAGCCGACGGCGAACGAATCGGATCGGGTATTGTACCTGGGGTTGTCTATTCGCCTGGCAGAACAGAAATCGCTGGCCGTACTGGAAAAATATTTGCCGGAATATCGCAGCCGCTTATTTATGTTACTCACCCATCAGACGTATGAAGATTTAGCCACCGATGAGGGCAAACGCCGCCTGATTACCCATATTCAGAATGAGCTGGATAAACCGCTGGCGTTTAACCAGTCCATTCGCGTCACTGACGTCCTTATTAACGAATTTATTCTGCGGTAATTATTATGGCTGACAGCTTTTTATCTCAGGATGAGATCGACCGGTTGCTTAACGCGGATGCGGACAGCAGCAGCGATCTGCATAACACCCGGCCCGATGCAGGGATAAAACCCTACGATCCGCATACCCAGCGCCGGGTCATTCGCGAGCGCCTGCATTCGCTGGAAATTATTAACGAACGCTTTGCCCGTCAGTTCCGTATGGGGCTGTTTAACCTGCTGCGCCGTAGCCCGGACATTACGGCGGGGAACATTAAGATCCAGCCGTATCACGAGTTTGCCCGCAACCTGCCGGTGCCGACAAACCTGAACCTGCTGCACCTTAACCCGCTGCGCGGTACGTCGCTGATGGCGTTCTCGCCGGGGCTGGTGTTTATGGCCGTGGATAACCTGTTCGGCGGCGACGGTCGTTTCCCGACCAAGGCCGACGGTCGCGAGTTTACGCCCACCGAGCAGCGCGTGATCCACCGCATGCTGTCGATGGCGCGCGAGGCGTACGAATTTGCCTGGAGTTCGATCTATAAAATCAAAACGGAGTACATCCGCTCTGAAATCCAGGTGAAGTTCACCAACATCACCTCGTCGCCAAACGATGTGGTGGTCACCACGCCGTTTTCGGTGGAGATCGGTTCGCACCGCGGGGAGTTCAACATCTGTATTCCCTTCAGCACCATCGAACCGCTGCGCGAGCTGCTGAGTAACCCGCCAATGGACAACTCCCGTCAGGAAGATACCCAGTGGCGCGGCCTGCTGGCAAGCCAGATGCGGGAAACGGAGCTGGAGCTTGCGGCACGTTTCGCGGATATCGGCACCCGGCTCTCAAGCGTCATGCAGATGAAAAAAGGCGACATTATCGCGCTGGATAAGCAGGAGTTTATCGAAGCCAGCGTGGGTGGTGTGCCGGTCTTCACGGCCAAATACGGCGCCGTGAACAATCAATATGCCCTGAAGGTCGAGCAGATGATTCAGCCTTCATTACTTTCATTAAACAAGGAGTAATTTCCCCATGAGCGATATGAACACCTCATCGGGTTCTGACGATCAGTCCATCGATAATCTTTGGGGTGATGCCATGACCGAACAGCACGCGGCGGGAATTACCGACACCATGGCTGCACCACAATTTTCTGACGAGATGAACCTGATCCTGGATATCCCGGTAAAAATGACCGTGGAGCTGGGACGCACAAAAATGACCATCAAAGAGCTGCTGCGCTTAAGCCAGGGCTCGGTGGTGTCGCTGGACGGTCTGGCAGGTGAACCGCTGGATATCCTGATCAATGGTTACCTGATTGCGCAGGGCGAAGTCGTGGTGGTGTCCGATAAATTCGGCATCCGCATTACGGATATCATCACCCCGTCTGAGCGCATGCATCGCCTGAGCCGCTGATGAACGCCACTGACTCCCTCCCGGCCACCGGCTCGGTGCTGATGACGGTCAGCGGCGCGCTGGCCCTGATTATCCTGCTGATGGTGGTGATGGCCTGGGCCGCCCGCCGCAGCGGACTGGCGCGTCGGCTCAACGACGCCCAGGGCAACATGTCCGTGGTCGCAACCCAGTCGCTCGGGCCGCGCGAGCGTCTGGTACTGGTTGACGTGGGCGAGCAGCGTCTGGTGCTGGGCGTCACCGCCTCGCAGATTACCTGCCTCGCCACGCAGGCGCGCCCGGAAAATGCCCCGCAGACCTCCGCGCCCGCGGCGACCTTTCCGCTGATGCTGGAAACGCTGCGTCAGAAATACCGTCCGGGAGGTGAGCAGTGAACCGTCGTCTGCTGCTGGCGCTCGGCCTGATGCTGCCCGCCGCCGGTGCGCTGGCGGCCAACGGTGACATCACCCTCGGCCAGCCTTCCGGAGAAGGCGGCTGGACGCTGCCGGTACAAACCCTGCTGCTGTTGAGCGGCTTTACCTTTATCCCCGCCGTGCTGCTGATGATGACCGGGTTTACCCGCATCATCATTGTGCTGGGGCTGATGCGTAACGCGCTGGGCACGCCTACCGCGCCGCCAAACCAGGTGCTGGTGGGGCTGTCGCTGTTTTTGACCTTTTTTGTCATGTCTCCGGTGTTCAGCCAGATCTACGAAAAAGCCTGGCAGCCGCTGCAGGAAAACAAAATCACCATGGAGGTGGCGCTCACCGAAGGGGTGAAACCGCTGCGTGCGTTCATGCTTGACCAGACGCGCGAAAGCGATCTGGCGATGTTTGCCCGTATCGCGAAGACGCCGGATGTCGCCTCGCCGGAAGAGGTGCCGCTCAGCATTCTGGTGCCTGCATTTATCACCAGCGAGCTGAAAACCGCGTTCCAGATTGGCTTCACCATCTTTATCCCGTTCCTGATTATCGATCTGGTGGTCGCCAGCATTTTGATGGCGCTGGGGATGATGATGGTTCCGCCGACCACCATTGCGCTGCCGTTCAAGCTGATGCTGTTTGTGCTGGTGGATGGCTGGCAGCTGCTGGTGGGATCGCTGGCGCAGAGCTTTTACAGTTAGGAGAGACCCATGACCCCTGAAAGCGTTATGGTGATTGGCATGCAGGCGATTAAAGTGGGGCTGATGGTATCCGGCCCGCTGCTGGTGGTCGCGCTGGTCACCGGTCTTATCATCAGTATTTTGCAGGCTGCCACCCAGGTCAACGAAATGACCATGACCTTCATCCCGAAAATCCTGATGATTGTCGGCGTCGCGGTGGCGCTTGGCCCGTGGATGATGAAAATATTTATTGAATACACCCGCGCGGTGTTCGCCAGCATTCCCTATGTGATCGGCTGATGGCCTTCGGAATTCCTCTCGACCAGCTCTACGGGCTGGTCAGCCACTATTTTTTCATTATGGTGCGCATTGCCGCGCTGCTGCACGTTGCCCCTGTATTTGGCGAGAAGGCCGTCAACACCCGGCTGCGTGCCTGCCTGGCGCTGCTGACGGCGATCCTGATCGGCGGCACGCTGCCCGAAACGCAGGTGGGGCTTTATTCCTGGGAAGGAGTCTGGGTGCTGGCCAAACAGGTGATTATCGGTGCGGCGATGGGGCTGACGCTGCAATTGCTGTTTGCCGCCGTGCGCATGGCCGGTGAGATCATCGGCATGCAGATGGGGCTATCGTTCGCCACCTTCTTTGACCCCGGCGCCGGGAACAGCCCGGTGATCTCGCGTTTTCTGAACCTGTTGGTGACGCTGCTGTTCCTCGCCTTTAACGGCCATCTCTGGCTGCTGGCCCTGCTGGCGGAGACCTTCCAGACGCTGCCGGTTGACGCCACGCCGCTGCATGCGGGCGGGTTTATGTACCTGGTCACCCATTCGGGGATTATCTTCAGCCAGGGGCTGATGCTGGGGCTGCCGATTATTGCCTTGCTGCTGTGCATCAACTTTATCCTCGGGCTGTTAAACCGCCTGACGCCGCAGCTCTCCATCTTCGTGATTGGCTTCCCGCTGACGCTGACCTTCGGCATGCTGGCGCTGTTCCTGATTGCCGAAACGCTGGCCCCGTTCTTTGAGCGCCTGATGGCCACCGGGTTTGACCTGCTTGCCGGGCTGATTCAGGCGCTGGTGTAACCGTCAGTTCATGCAGGCGATACGGGCGACGGTTTCCGTGCCGGTGGCCAGTACTTTGTCGTCCAGCAGGTAGACGGTGCTGGTGCCCACTTCCCCCGGTTTGATTTGTGGGAAGATATAGTCGGTCACATCTTGATCCGTGGTCTGGCCGCCGAGCTTGCGGTGCTGGCTGGTGACGGTCAGATGGATCCGCTTGCCCGACACATCCACATCGTAGCGCACTTCACGGTTGACGGGCTTGGGCAGCCCGTCGCGCTTGCCATCTTTGAAGTGGCTGATGCTGCCGATATAGGTGGTATGCCCCTTGAACAAGCCGTCACGGTAAGAGCGATAAATGCCGCGTGCCAACGTCGCGTTGTTGTCGTCCTCAATCACGTAGTAGGAAGTGGGCGCGATGCACTGCGAGGCGTATGCGGAGGTTTTAAACCCATACAGCGCCATACCGCCCAGCCCGGCAACCATCCCGCCCAGAAACAGCAGGGTGAGCGGGGATTTAATAAAGGCGAAAATAGAACGATTCGCAGTCATTCCCTGAATCCTTAAAGGGTTGGTGGCAGGCAATAAGCCCCTGAAACTGGCTCATTTTTTCGGAGCCGGTGGTGACGTATAGCACGGCTGCTGGCGTTTCTTTGGGACGTCTGTCCAGCACGTGACGGGTATAGGTTTGCAGCGTGGACTCAATCAGAGCATTTTGTGACTGCTTATCTTGCTGAACCATCACCTGGGTGCCGGGCGGCACGCCGGGGCCGTTCCAGCGCACAAAGTGGACCGGCTGTGGGCTAAAGTCGAGCACGCCGCGCGCCAGCAGCGCCAGTACCAGCCCCACCAGCAGACCGCTGGAAAGGGCAACCAGCTTCTGCTTTAGCCTGGCACGCGGTCGGGGTGGGGCGCTCGCCACGGAAGGCGCCGCTACAGGCGGCGAAACAGGGGGCGTATCCTCCGGCGGTGCAACAGCGGGCAAGGGCTCACTGCTTGTCTCCCGCACCAGCAGACGATAGCCGCTGCGCGTCACGGCGATAAGCGTGATGGCTTCCTGCTGGTCCAGTTGAGCAAACGCGCGGCGCAGCTTGGTAATCATGACCCGGACGCTATTGTCGGTGACTTCTACCCCGGCGCTACGCCAGCCGATCTCCATCAGCTGTTCCTGGGAAAGAACCTCTCCTTGCGCCTCTGCCAGCGCGGTGAGGCACAGGCACGCGCTTTGGGGAAGGGTAACGGTCTCTTGCGTATCCGTCCGGGCAAGTTCTCGGGTCTGCAAATCCAGCGTTAGTGACGTTCCAATCGCGATATGGTTTAGCATAGTTATTTGATTCTTCTGGTGTAATGGGCATCGCTTCTGGCTATTGTAATTAATAGTAATGAATGCATGTTATTGCTAGCCGGAGGCCAGAGCGACATGCTTTTTATGTCTTACGTCATATTTTTGCAACCACTTCGTAATAACAGCCTTAACGCGATTAAGGTTATTAATTGGAGTGTTATTAACCGTATTAAAAGTGGTGCTTAAAGAGGTTTGGCTTTAATCATATTAAAACCAAATACTTGCAATTTTGACGGTGCAAACGGGCCATCTGCAGCATTGATAATGAGACGCTGTTATTATTTTGAATTAACTATTTTTAATCTGTTTATTTTTATTAATTATGCATGGGGTGGGGGCGGGAGCGGTTGCTAACGAGGTCAGCGAATTTATACTGAGTAAAGACAGGTTATTGAATTTATTACGCAGTGTTAATTTTCTTTACAAGGATGACTGATGTTTTCTCTGAAGCGTTTTATGCAAACGTCCGATCTGCCCGCCATGTTTCCCGTATTGATCTGCCGTCTGGTGGTGGGAGTATTTTTCTTTACCGCGGGGTTTAATAAATTATTCGTTCCCGAAAACCAGCTGCTGATGGTGGATACCATGCACGACGCGGGGATCCCGTTCCCGGCCGTGATGGCGGTGGTGGTTGCATTCCTGGAATGCAGCATGGGTCTGCTGTTGACCCTGGGGTTATTCAGCCGCTTTAGCGCGCTGATACTGATGATTATCAGCACCGTGGCGCTGGTCACCATTGGTATTTACACCATTCCGCGCGGACTGAATCTGATCGCCTGGCTGAGCTGGCTCTTTTATCTGCCCGAGACGCTCTATATGGTGCTGTGCCTGTTTCCTGTCACCTGGGGCGGCACGCTGTGCAGCCTTGACGGCTGGCTGGTTAAGCGCTGGGACAACGTGCGCAAGATTGTTTTTATTGAGCGTTAACAGAAGTGCGCGGTTATCAACGGTTTGAAGAGCATATTTCCTGACGCCTGCATAATAAAATAGCCCTGTAGAGGCAGCGTCGTGCTGCCGTTAAAAGAACAGGCGCTGATGTCATGGTTTTTATTGTCATACTGGTCGTTATTTTTATTACTCTGGTTATTCTTGTGCAGGCTGGCGTCATGCCGTGGTTTATTCGCACCGAGGGGCAGCGTCTGCGCACGCAGGTTGATGCCCTGGCAACCCAATTACGTGAGCAGCTCGACAGGGTTGAAGCGCAGCAGCGCTCAATGACCGAAAGCGTGGTCACCCTGAAAAGCTTTGCGCTGGATAAAAGTGCCCCCGGTGATACCGATATCGCCGAAGAGACGGGCAGCAGCCGTCAATTCTTCAATTCACTGGTCAAAGAGATCGGCGAGCGCCTTGGCGGGCGGGCCTGGATGGTGGATGACACCGGGCGCATCATCGGCGATGCCGCCGGTGCGCCGACGGTGCAAT
Organism: Lelliottia nimipressuralis; assembly: GCF_004402045.1. Taxonomy (GTDB): domain Bacteria; phylum Pseudomonadota; class Gammaproteobacteria; order Enterobacterales; family Enterobacteriaceae; genus Enterobacter; species Enterobacter chinensis. The sequence continues at coordinate 561,327 of NZ_SOMG01000011.1, forward strand.
CCCTCAACGACGCCAGCCTGCCGATGGCGGTACCGCTGCGCGCGCTGCTGGCAGAGTCCGGGGAAGGGATGCGCCATACCCGCTTTCGCAGCGCCAGCGGCGAGCACTCGCTGGTGGTGACGCCGATCGCTGAGACGCCGTGGCTGCTGGCCATTGATGTGCCCACCCGCCGGATGGGCGAACGCCCCGGCATCCTCCTGCATAAGCCGTGGCCGCTGGCCGCCTTGCTGCTGGTCTCCACCCTGACGCTGCTGCGCAGCCTCAACCTGCACCTTTCACGCCTCAATGAAGAGCTGCCGTCGCAGTTGAAAACCGAGCTGGGCGCACCCTTGCCGCCGCTGATGCAGGAGATTGGCGAGCAGGTGAGCGTGATCGCCTGGGCTGCCAGCACCATTGCTGAGGAAAACGAGCGTCTGCTGCGGGTACCTGAAGCGAACGGTAATCTCCTCGCCATGCTGAGCGAAAGCACCGCGGGCGTGGTTCAGGCGATGAACGGCCTGCACGATGCCGCGCTGCAGATTGCCGACAGCAGCGGCACGCTGGTGCAGCTGGCCAGCCGTGCCTACAGCTATTCGCTGCATAACGAAGAGGGGATTTTTGCCGTAGAGTCGCGCAATCTGGCGAGCCGCTGTGCGCGCTCCTCAAAAGAGCTTCGCGCGCTGATTGACGACGCGATGATGCAGGCGCAAAGCGGCGCACCGTCGGTGACGCAGAATAACAGCGTGCTGATTGAAGAGGTGTATACGGTGGCGAATACGTTACTTCAGCGGGTGAAGGGGTAACCGGGTGACGATGCCTGGAGACCTAAGGAAAGTCTGATAGCGACGACAGGCATTGTTTGCTTAACTGGATCAGGACGTTACAAAAAGGACTCTGTTATGAAATATGGGTTAATGCTTTTAGCTGTATCGACACTCGCCGCCTGCCAGTCACCGTCCACCCCGCAGAAAACGGATCGCGTTACGCTTACGCAGTGCAATGATTACACCGTTACTCTGCTGCCAGCCAGCGCCCCTAACCGGCAGGCCCAAATCTGGGTGAATGACAAACAGTTTGTCAGTGAAGCGCGCCGGGAAATTCCACGCAATGAATATATGCCCTTTCACACCTATTTCTATGGCTCAGAAACGCCGTCGGTAGAGGCGAAGCCTTACAACATTGCGGCGCTGACGGCCGCACCTGAAGGCGTCACGCTGCTGCGTTATCTCGACAGCACGGAAGTGAGCAGGGAGAAATGCGATATTACGGAAGAGGCGATAAAAGCGGTGCTGCACGATAAGTCAACGCCTTATTAAGCGTCGGTTACCCTGAACAGGGGACAAAAGCGTCCCCTTTTCGGACCTGTATTAAATTTCATTTTCAACTCAAATCACCGATGAATACTCTGACAACGTTTAATTTCAGAGTGTACCCTTATGTTTAAATCCACACAAAGTAGAGTGGTATTGCTGGTCTCAGCTTTCTTTTTATTGCTTATTTTAACCACCCTTTGGGTGGTCACGCGTTTCGTTGCACCGCAGCTGCTAAAAGCAGAGTATCAGCGCGTGCATTATCAGATTGGCGAGGAGGCGGCAGCCATTACGCAGCAAATGTCGCGCGTACAGGCGCAGCAGCGCAGCCTGACGGAAACCGCGCCTCTGCTTAACAGCCCCGACATTGACAGCCTGCTTCCGGCGTTCATCAACCAGAACGGTGACCTCAACCTGTTTGGCGGCGGCGTATGGCCATTGCCGGGCATGCGTGAGCCGGGGGTGGATAAACACAGCACCTTTTATGCCCGGGACCGCAAGGGCATGCTGCGCCCGAACGCCACATGGAATGCTCCGGATGCGCCAGCGTACTGGCAAGAATCATGGTTCAAGGCCGGGCTGCGCGCGCAAAAAGGCCAGTGCGTCTGGGCTGAAGCCTATATCGATGCCGCCAGTGCGCAGCCCCGAACCAACTGTGCCATGCCGATTTACCGCAACGGCCAGCTATGGGGCGTGGCGACGCTTGACGTGACGCTGGGCTTCTTTAATCAGCTGGCCCGCAAAATGGCGGAGCCCATCGAAGGTGGCGTACTGATTGTTGAGGCCAACGGTAAAATCGTCGGCTACAGCCGTGCCTCAGAAGATACCCCTCCGCTTACCAACATTGGTGCGCTACCCGGTCACGAAATCGCGCTGTTGCGGGAGATGCTGGCCGAGGCGAAGGATACGCCACTTGAACGAACCTATCGCGCAGAGGACGGTGAACACACCATCTTCGTCTATCCCATCAAAGGTAGCCCGTGGTTTGTCGCAACCGACACCAAAAGTAGCCAGTTGAGCCAACAGACTCGCAATATCCTCACCCGTCTGGGTCTGGTTCAGATCCCGCTGTTGCTGCTTCTGGGGGTGGTGCTTGTTCTGACCATCCGCGCCGTAATGCGCAATCTCGATATCGTCAGCCAACGTCTTGCTACGCTCTCTGCGGGCGGAGCCGATTTGACCCGTCGCCTGCCTGAGAACAGCAGTCAGGAGCTGAACGCCATCGCCCGAAATGTGAACGCCTTTATGAGCTATCTGCAGGGGCTGTTGCAGCAGGTTGGGGCGAGCACCCGGACCATAGCGTCAGCTTCGCATCAGATTGCCGAGGGCAACGTGTCGCTTTCGTCACGCACCGAAGAGCAATCCGCCTCGCTGACCCAGACCGCGGCCTCAATGGAAGAGATTGCGGGCATTGTGGCGAACAACGCGGACAACGCGGAAAACGCCGACCGTCTGGCGACCGAAGCCGCGGCGGTGGCGCAGCGCGGGGCAGGGCTGATGAATTCAGCGGTGGATAAAATGCGCCATATTGAGTCCTCCTCCCTGCGCGTCGCCGAGATCGTCGGGGTGATCGACGGGATTGCCTACCAGACGAACATTCTGGCGCTGAACGCGGCGGTGGAAGCGGCGCGAGCGGGAGAGCAGGGGCGCGGGTTTGCCGTGGTGGCGACGGAAGTACGCAACCTGGCGCTGCGGGCCTCCAGCTCGGCGAAAGAGATCCGTGGGCTGATCAACGACGCGGTGGTCGGCGTGCAGGACGGCAGCCGCCTGGTGCAGGATGCCGGGAAGACCATGAACACGCTGGTGGATTCCGTCAGTAAAGTCTCTGGCCTGATGGAGCAGGTTAAAACCGCCAGCCGGGAACAGAGCGTCGGTATCACGCAGGTGAACGTGGCGGTGTGTCAGCTTGAAAGCGCAACCCAGCAAAATGCGTCGCTGGTGGCGGAAGTGTCGTCGGCAGCCAAAGCGATGGAAGAGCAGGCGCAAGAGCTGGAAAGTGTCGTGAACCGGTTTAAAGTGTGAGCATGTCACCTGGGGTGAGGGCATCAGGCCGCCGTGCAGCCTAATCGCCCGGTGGCGCTTCGCTTACCGGGCCTACGGGCTGGGTGTTCTCCCTCTCCCTTTGGGAGAGGGCTAGGGTGAGGGGGAACAGACGGCCGTGAGCGTGGCAGAGCGGCTCCATCGCCACCATCCCGGCGCAAATCTGGAAGACGCCTCGCAATCACACAAGTAACCTTATGTAATTAAGGGTTTACCCTGTTTTTTGTTTTTATCCCACCGTAAAGTGCCCGCGTTGCGGCAACCTCCGCAACCGGGCGTGAGAACCTGAAAATACAAGGCGATACATTTTTGTGTCGTATATGCGCACACGTCGCTACAATCATGGCGGCGCTGGCGGAGCAACCATTGGTTGGTCGGCTCCCTTGTATGTCGATTCTCACCTCCGTCAGCGCCACCACCTATGAGCGTGAGAACTCTGGTGGTGGTTGTATGAATATACAAGGAGACTTTCATATGACTATTCTGTCCACTCTCTCTGACGCATCCCACGCGAGCTTTACCGAACAGCTTATCGCCTTACCCCTTCCGGCCTCTGCCGATCTTTTTGACGTGGCCGATCTCTGCGCCGCGTTTGCCAGCACGCTGGTGGAAACCGATGAGGTGAGCGAGCGTAACGCACTCTGCGGGCGCTTGCTGCATGCCCTGGGTGAACTGGAACGCCGCTGTAAGGACGATCTGCCCGCGCATCTTATTGAGCGACTCATCGCCGGTGACGCCGCGCCGTCGTGCATGCCGGACTGCTGGCAGGAGACGATTACGCCAGTTACCTATGCGCAAGCTCTGGCGCAGGCGATACTGGGAAATACCCTGCCGCAGGGAGTGAACCGCGCGCTGGCGGGGTCGCTGCACGACATGGTGTTTCTGCTGGGGGAGTTTGTGAAGGAGCCTTACCTGCCGTCTTAAAACCCTTGCCGGGTGGCGGCTGCGCCTGACCCGGCCTACGTTTCGCTGCGCTGCCGGGCAATGTTTATTGTGCACAAAACAAAAAAGCCCTCCGGGGAGGAGGGCAACCGCGCGTGACACACGCGCGTAATCACAATGTAAGGTGGTTTTGTCCAGATTAACGCAGCAGGGACAGCACGTTCTGCGGAACCTGGTTGGCCTGGGCCAGTACGGAGACACCTGCCTGCTGCAGGATGTTCGCGCGGCTCATGGCAGACACTTCCACGGAGAAGTCAGCGTCCTGAATACGGGAGCGCGCTTCGGTGGTGTTGATGATGTTGGTGTTCAGGTTCGCAATGATGGAGCTGAAGCGGTTCTGAACGGCACCGAGGTCGGCACGGAAATCGGCGACTTTGGTGAGAGATTTATCCAGTCGATCGATCAGGTCTTCAGCGGCAAGGCGGCCGGATTCTTTAGCAATGAACTCAGCTTCCATAGCACGAGCGTCTGCCTGCGTTGCCACACCACCTGCAGCGTCCAGAGTGAAGGTCTTAACTTCGCCGTCGTTATTAATTGCATAGAGCTTTTCTGTAGCCCCGTCTTTAACGGAGAATACGCGCATTTTAGAATCAGCGGCATTTACACCGTATAGATCCGTGGAAATGTTATCCAACATTTCTGCAGTAAGTGGCATCGGAGTACCAGCTGCATTCACGCTATCTCCCTCTTTCAAGCGTTTGGTATCGCTCAGTGTATTAGGACCGTTCAATAGCATATCTGCATCTGCCTTGCTGAGAAGGTCTGCTTCAGGTGTTGGGGTGCCTTGAATTTTAGTTTCAACTGGAGTACCTGTTACTTCGAATTGAACGTTAACTTCCTGTACATCCCCTGCTTTATTGCTTACGAAGAAACGAAGTGAACCGTTGTCCTCGTAAGTAATTAACTTCTTCTCAGTATCAGGGCCAGTGATCTTATTCGCTGCATCAGTAACTGTTTTAATATTAGTGGTCGTGAACTTAAATTTTGGATCTGTAGCACCTAGCCCCAGTTTTACTGCATCAATCTCATCATTATTTTTTGCTTCAACCCCTTTCCCTTCAAACTGGCTACCAGCCGTAATACCCGCACCATTAACCGTGATGCCAATACCCGCAAAGTCATCCAGGAACTCATCCAGCCCCAGGGTTTTCATGTCCAGCTTGTTCAGGTTGATATCAATGGTATCACCGTCTTTATCGCCAATCTGAATGGTGATTTTATCTTTAGAACCGTCGAATACTTTCACGCCGTTGAAGTTAGTGACTTCCGCGACGCGCTCAATCTCCTGCAGACGGGTAGCGATTTCTTTTTTGATGGACGACAGGTCGCTATCGGAGTTGGTGCCGTTTTTCGCCTGAACGGTCAGCTCGCGGATACGCTGCATGTTTTCGGTCACTTCTTCCAGCGCGCCTTCGGTGGTCTGCGCCAGGGAGATACCGTCGTTGGCGTTACGCGCCGCCTGCGTCATACCGCGGATAGAGGAGGTGAAGCGGTTGGAAATTGCCAGACCTGCCGCATCGTCCTTGGCGCTGTTAATACGCATACCGGAAGAGAGACGCTGAATAGCGGTGCCCAGCTGAGTCTGAGATTTGTTCAGGTTGTTCTGCGCCATCAGGCTCAGCGCGTTGGTATTAATGACCTGTGCCATTGTTATTTCCTTCTAAGTAATAACGATAATATGAAATATGCGTTCGTTGTTGCGCATACTTCTTTCATCGGGGGAAATAAAAAAGACTGAATTATTTTTTCAGGTTTTTTATTAATGCTGAGAAATGGCTTCATACCTGGCGCTAATTATTTAAATGGATAATGCTAATGGCATAATAAGCGGGCAAAACTGTTTTTATCGTCTGGTCACATTGTTGCGCCGATTGTGAAAAATTAAACTTCCTTCTCTATTACCCGATGGAAAGAGTGTGAGCTATTTCATTTCTGGAGGAACATTACTATGGCTGCAACAAACTTTTTAGGCGTTGGCTCCGGGCTGCCGTTTGACCAATGGCTGGCGGACGAACGCAAGGGCATTACCCAAAAGCTGAATCCGTATCTGCAAAAGCAGTCGAGCTATAACGGACAAATCTCCGCGTGGGGGTCTATTTCAAGTGCGCTGAGCACCCTGAAAGACAATCTTGGCAAGCTGGAAGACGAAGGGTTTAACGGCGTTAGCGTCAGCGATAACAAAACTTTCAAGGCGACGGCGGGGAAAGGCGCGATCCCGAACAGCTACTCTATTGCGGTCACACAGCTGGCGAAAGCGCATCAGCTTGCGATTGAGAACGGCACGCGCGATAAGCCCATTGGTAACAGCGCTGCGAAAGTGACCATCACCCTGAAAGAGGGCGAAAAACCGCTGGAGGTGGACTTAGCAAAAGATGAAACCTCGCTTGAGCAGATTGCCAAGAAGATCAACGCGCAGAAAGGTGATGTGGTCGCGGAAGTAATGACCGTAGGGGAGGATAAGCACAAGCTGGTGCTAACCTCCAAAAAAACCGGTGATGCCGGGGAAATGACTATCAAAGTCACAGGCAATACGGATTTACAGGTCAAACTCGAAAAAGCGGATGTTGAAACGGAGTCTCAAAATGCCGAAATTCTGCTCAACGGGAAACGGGTAACTCGTAGCTCTAACACCATCAGCGATTTAATCACCGGCGTGACGCTGGAGCTGCGGGAAGTCTCCGAAAGCGACAACGATGCCCCGGGGGGGCCTGTATACAAAGAAGAATCCCTCACCATCACCGAAGATACCTCAAAGGTGAAAACGCTGATTGAAGAGTTCGTGAAGAACTACAACAGCTACCTCACCACCGTGGCCGGGGCGACCAAATATACCCCTCCCGATCGCGACAGCAATTCCGACAAGTTGCCTCAGCCAGACTCGTCTAACGGCGCACTGTTTACCGACGGCTCGCTGCGCCGTCTGACCAGCCAGCTTAAAGCCACCGTCACCGGCAGCTACCCGGAGGTGAACGAGGTGCTGCAGTCGCTCGGCAGCCTCGGTATCACCGTAACGTTTGACGGCAAGACCGGCGACGATCGTACCGGCACGCTGGGAACGCTCACCATCGACAATAAAAAGCTCGATGCCGCCCTGAAGGACAACGTGAAAGAGGTTGAGGCGCTGTTCCTTGGGAAAGGGGGCAAGGAGGGAATTAAAGACCGCATGGAAGGGATCTTTAACACCTATCTCGGCGATAAAGACTCGATCGATAACAAAGAGGGAACCATTGAAAACACGCTGGAGTCCCTGCGCGACCAGGAAAAACGCGTCGCGAAGCAGATCACCGCGATGGAAAAACGCATTGAAGAGGCCATGCTGCGCAGGGAAAAAGAGTATCAGCGCGTGGACAAGGCGATGAGTGATATGAGCAGCATCAGTAACCGACTGCAGCAATCGCTGCTGGAACTGTCAAAAAGTATGTAACCCGTATCACTTCATTTTTAAAACTCACAGACACCCGGGCGGCAGACCGCCCGGCAGGATTTAACGATGTACACCAAAATGGGCAACAGTGCCTACACCGCTGTCTCTCTGGACAGCCAGATAAACGGCGCCACGCCGCACCAGCTGATTGTGCTGCTGTATGACGGGGCTATTAACGCCATGAAGCGCGCGGAGATCTACTTCCAGTCGGGCAATATTCCCCGTCGCGGCGAGATGATTTCTCGGGCCATCAATATTATCGATAACGGCCTGCGCGCCGGGCTGGATCACGAAAAGGGCGGGCAGATCGCCGAAGAGCTGGAAAGCCTGTACGAGTATATTTCGCGCACGCTGCTGGAGGCGAATGTGACCAAATCCGGCGAAAAGCTGCCGCATTTGATCGCGCTGATGACCGAGATGTCGGAAACCTGGCAGGCAATTGCCCCGCAGAACAAGCAGGTGAAACATGGATAACGAGGTGATGGCGCTGATTGAAGAACTGCTGATCAGCAACGCTAAACTGCGCCAGCAGGCCGATGACGGCGAATGGGATGTGTTTCTTGACGAGTCCGTGGCCTATACCATGGGGATGAGAACGCTGTGCGACATCGATTTAACCCAGCTGGCGCAGCACAACAAAACGCAGGTAAGCGACCAGCTGGCGCAGCTGCTGAAGCACGATGCCATTCTGACCCGCGCCATTCAGGGGCGTTTGACCACCATCAGCAGTGAACTCTCCGCCATGCGCAAAACCAGCAGCGTGGCAAAAGCCTATACGGCGGTTTAATTCCCCTCCCTGATTGCCGGGTGGCGCTTCGCTTACCCGGCCTACGAAACGACGAAACCCGTAGGCCCGGCAAGCGCAGCGCCGCCGGGCAAAAAAAAAGCCCGCCGAAGCGAGCAAAGAGGACAACGCAGACAGGAAAAGTCAGATGCTGATGTTGTATTTGCGCCCCGAGGGCAGCTGGCTGGATTCCCCGGCCGGGCCGTACAGCGCGTTGGCGTGGCCAACGTGGTCAATCGCCTTCTGGATGTGCTGATTTTTCTTCATATGGCTTTGCAGCAGCGATTCCACTTTTTGGTTCAGCGCTTTGGTGCTGCGCACTTTCTCATGCACCTGCTGCCAGCTGGCGAACAGCTTACCGAGCCCCGGGTAGGGAGCTTCGGTGCCGGAGGTCTGCTCCTGCTGGCGGCGCATGTCGTCGTAATACTGAAGGGTCGACAGCAGCTGGTTTTTGTTATCCGCCAGCACCTGCAGCGACACCGGGTTGATTTGCGTGCGGTTGAGCTGGTTGACCTCTTCAATCATGATCGCCTCCAGCTCATCCAGCGACGTTTTCATCTGCGCGAGTATCGGGTAAAGCTTGTCCATAACGGTCCTGCTCTCGGTTAAAACTGAAACATGTCCTGCACCATGGCCTGAGCGATTTTCTCAGGCTCGATGCGCAGGGTACCGGCCGACAGCGCGGCGCGAAGTTCGGCGACGCGCGCGTGGTCTACGTCGCGGCTGTCGTCAGTCTGGATCTTTTTCGTCAGCTCGCTCAGGGTGACGTTAGTTTTGTCGCTCTTTGGTGAACGTTTTGCCGTAGCGTCATGTTCCTGAGGCTGCGTGCGGGCACGCAGATCCTGAGTCGGGGCGATTTTCGTAATCGGCGCGGTATTTTGGCTGCTGTTAATGCTCATGGGTGTCCTCGCAAATCAATTTATGTACTCAATACTTCTTTCATCGGTGATTCACAGAAAACCTAAAATTTATTGTTGGGAAATAATCATCACCTGTCCGTCAGCCCCCACTTTTCCGCTCACGGTGCGCCTGCCCGCGGTTTTCACCTTCAGCACGTCGTCCACCGCCGCATTGTTCAGCGCCTTGCCCTGGCTGCGAATACGAAAGCCGGAACCGGCAGTGACGAGATCAACCGTCTGCCCGGCGCGCAGCCGCCACTGCTGGCGCAGCTGATTTTCCAGAAGCGGTTTCCCGGCGTCGACGGCGCGCGTCAGACGCTGGCCGATAATCTCGTCAGCGTTAAAAATTAAGCCACCAGGCTGGTGGTCGAGGTTACCGCTCACCGGCTCGATGTCGCTGCGCTGCACAATCGCGCCGCCGGGCAGGCTCTGGCTGGCGACCCACCAGGTGCCTTCGGCGCTGATGCGTACCGGCAGGAAATGACGACGCGCGCCGCACTGCGCCAGCACGGTACGTTTGCCGGTCAGACGGCTGTCGCGCCCCACCAGGCTCAGCTCCGGGTTATCGCACACGGCGGCCAGTTGAGCCGGCGTGGCGAGCAGGGTTGCGGTGCGCACAATTTCGCTGCCGCTCTCGGGCTGTTTAATCAGAGCGTCCAGCTTGAGCATCAGGCGCTGCTTCGCCGTCTGGGCAGACGGTACGCTGGCTGCGGCGGAGGCAGAACAGAGCAAGACGGCCACCGCCGTGCTGAATAATCGGAACTTCATCTTATTGCCTTAATATATAAAACGTGGCTAAATTATATACGCAGAGACAGGGGTTTTATTGCCTTAAATAATGACACTTGTGACGCCATTTAAATTCTTCGTTTTTTTAACGCTCCCCTCATTATTTCTATTTCCCTAAATAGGCTTATTTCTGTCGGGTCTTCGCAGTGTGATATTTCACCAGCGCTGACTACACTATCGCAGTTTAAATAATGCGAGACAGGAGTCCTGTTGTCATGAATAAACTCGATGACGCCTTTCGCTTTCAACAGCAAGCGTTAGGTTTGCTGTCGCGCCGTCAGGATATTCTGGCGTCGAATATTGCGAATGCCGACACACCTGGCTACCAGGCGCGAGATATAGATTTTACTCAGCAGTTAAAAAATGCCATGGAAAATAACAGCATGGCGAAATCGCCCGTATCACTGTCATTAACGTCAAATAAGCATATTGAAGGTAAAGCGATGCCGTTTGACGACAGTCAGTTGCTCTATCGCATACCGGATCAACCGAGTGCTGATGGCAATACCGTGGATATGGATCGTGAGCGCGTCAATTTTGCGGATAACGCCGTGAAATATCAGTCAGGACTGACGTTCCTGGGCGCGGATATTAAGAAAATGATGACAGTGCTCAGTCAGGGGTAATAAGCGATGTCGCTCTTTAGCGTATTTGATATTTCGGGCTCGGCGATGGCGGCCCAGTCCCGACGCCTTAACGTCAGCGCCAGCAATATGGCCAACGCCGACAGCGTGGCGGGGCCGGACGGCCAGCCGTACCGCGCCCGTCAGGTGGTGTTTTCCGTTGATGCATCTACCGGTCAGGAGATTGGCGGCGTGCAGGTCAGCGACGTGGTGGAGAGCAGCGCGCCGGATCGTCTGGTCTATGAGCCGGGCAACCCGCTCGCGGATGAACAGGGCTACGTGCGGATGCCCAACGTCAACGTGATGAACGAAATGGTGAACACCATTTCAGCTTCGCGCAGCTACCAGGCCAACGTGGAAGTGATGAACTCCGCCAAAAGCCTGATGCTGAAAACATTAACTCTTGGTCAGTAAGGACGCATATGGCGGTCTCTTCGATTAACAACAACAGTGGAACGGGCGACACGGGCACCGGCAACAGCGCGGCGGATCTGTCGAACCAGTTTATGACGCTGCTGGTGGCGCAGATGAAAAATCAGGATCCCACCAACCCAATGGACAACAACCAGCTCACCTCCCAGCTGGCGCAGTTCAACATGGCGGCGGGCGTTGAGAAGCTCAACACCTCCGTGGCGGGCGTTCAGGCAATGATGGTTCAGCTCGGCAGCATGAGCGCTTCTTCCTGGGTGGGGCGTAGCGTGCTGATTGAAGGGGAGGCGAAAGTCTCCTTCGGTCGGCCTGGCATGGGTATTCATCAGGAAGGTGTGGAACCTGAACCGGTTGCCTCGGATGACTTCCAGTTCGTGCTGGTGGGGGATGCCGCAACTGTCACCGTAACGTTAACGGATTCTGACGGCAATGCGTACACCGCCGAGCTTAAAAACGTGAAGTCGGGAATGAACAAATACAACCTCGAGGACCTGGAAAACTTCAAGCCTGATCCTGGGCCGTCTCGCGATCGCGAGTACACACTCTCCTTTGAAGCCAGCAATCCTGAAGGGGAAAACCCGGAAGTGATAGGCCTGGTTCAGGATCAGGTGCAGGGCGTCACGATGGATCCGAGCGGGCCGATTCTGCATCTGCTGAACAACGATCCGATCGGCATGAACAAAGTGTTTGTCATTCAAAAATAGTCACTACTTACTTCTGGAAATTAATTATGGGTTTTTCACAAGGTCTTAGCGGCCTGAGTGCCGCTGCAAAAGCGCTGGACGTGGTGGGTAACAACATCGCCAACTCCCAGACCGTCGGGTTTAAAGCCGGCTCCGTTTCGTTTGCCGATATCTTTGCTGGTTCAACCGGAATGGGTGTGCAGGTGGCTGGCGTTAGCCAGAATTTTGGCGATGGTCCGCTGATGAACGGCGCTTCTGCGCTGGATATGGGCATCTCCGGTCGCGGTTTCTTCCGCATGGTCGACGAAGCGGGTAGCGTGTTCTATGGCCGTAACGGCCAGTTTCAGCAGGACGAAAATGGATTTATCGTCAACAAAACAAACGGCATGTTTTTAACCGGCTACCAGGCGACGGATGGGGTGATTAACCCTGGCGCCCAGGTGGGGCCGATTCGTATTCCGAAAGACGATATGCCGCCAGCGGCGTCAACCAAGGGGTCGGTGACCGGCAACCTGAAGTCCGATGATAAAATTATCCCGGCGACACCGGTCTTTGATCCTGAAAACGCAGATACCTATAACTATGTCAGTGAAGTCACCGCCACCGACAGCCTGGGGAATAAGCACGCGATTAAAGTGTACTACGTTCATAGTGCGGAAGGTGAGTGGCAGGTACATGCCCAGGATTCTACATCTCCAGGCGCAGGGGCTGCTGAGTGGTCCACGGCAACGCTTGAGTTCGGCACTGACGGTAAGCTCAAAGATCCGAAGTCGCTCGCTATTGTAGGTTCACCCTATAACGGTTCTGCAGCGCTGAATCTGAATCTCGATCTGAACGCCCTCACCCAAAATGCCAGCGATACCCAGGTCATGCTGGGCGAGATCGACGGTCAGGCACCGGGTAAATTTAACAACTACCAGGTGAGCGATACCGGCGAAGTGATCGCCATCTACAGCAACGGCAAGCGTCAGACCGTGGCGCAGGTGGTACTGGCAGACTTTGCCAACGCGGGCGGTCTGGAGCAGCAGGGTAACAACCTGTGGGCGGAAAGCGTGCAGTCAGGCCAGCCGTTCCTCGGCACCTCCGGCACCGGCAGCTTCGGTAGCATTAAGGGCGGTATGCTGGAGTCCTCCAACGTTGAGCTGGGCGAGGAGATGGTCAATATGATCGTCTATCAGCGCAACTACCAGTCCAACTCACAAACCATTAAAACCCAGTCTGAAGTGCTGCAGACGCTGGTTAACCTGCGTTAAGGCTGAGTGATGGATCGCGCAATCTATACCGCCATGAGTGCCGCTAACGCGGCGCTCAACCGCCAGGCGGTCACCTCAAACAATCTGGCGAACAGCTCCACCGCGGGCTTTCGCGCCCAGCTGGCGGCCTTCCGCTCGGTACCCATCGAAGGGGAAAGCCTTCGTACCCGTGCGCTGGTGGCGGAGACCACCCCGTTTCACGACACCACCATGGGGCCGATTACCCATACCGGCCGCAGCCTGGATGTGGCGCTGCCGCAGAACGGCTGGCTGGCGGTGGCAACGGAAGACGGCAGTGAAGGCTATACCCGCAACGGTGCTATCGAGGTAGATCAGGAGGGGGCGCTCAGCATTAACGGCCGTCCGCTGATGGGCGACGGCGGACCGCTGGAGGTGCCGCCGCAGTCTCACGTCACCATCGGCAGCGACGGCACCGTCTCGGCGCTCGGCATGGGCGATGACCCGACGGCGCTGGTGCCGGTTGGCCGCCTGAAGATGGTCAACGCAGAGATGAACGGCATGGTTCACGGCGATGACGGGCTGTTTCGCACCGCGGGCGGCGAGATGCTGGCGCAGGACGAAACCCTGCGCCTGACGCCGGAGGCCATCGAGGGCAGCAACGTCAGTCCGGTGCAGGCCATGACGCAGATGATCGCCAACTCCCGCGGCTTCGACATGAACATGAAGGTGATCCGCACCGCCGACGAGAATGCCCAGAAGGCCAACCAGCTATTGAGCGTGAGCTAAGGCCGCGCAAGGAGTCACTATGATTCGTTCTTTATGGATCGCAAAAACCGGGCTGGAAGCACAGCAGCTCAATATGGACGTCATCTCCAACAACCTGGCGAACGTCAACACCAACGGCTTTAAGCGTCAGCGCGCCGTGTTTCAGGATCTGCTCTATCAGAACATGCGACAGCCAGGCGCGCAGGCAACCGAGCAGAACACCCTGCCGAGCGGCCTGCAGCTGGGTACCGGCGTACGTCCGGTTTCCACCCAGCGGGTTCACACTCAGGGAAATATGAACCCGACCGGCGATGAGTACGACGTGGCTATCGAAGGGGAAGGATTCTTCCAGGTGCAGATGCCGGACGGCAGCACCGCCTACACTCGTGACGGCCACTTCTCGAAAAGCCCGGATGGCCAGCTGGTGAATGCCGAAGGCTACCCGATCCAGCCGGGGATCGTTATCCCGCAGGATGCCACCAAACTGAACATCGGCAGCGACGGCATTGTGAGCGTGAAGGTGCCGGGCCAGGCGGAAGAGCAGCAGATTGGCCAGCTGACGCTGACGACCTTCGTCAACAACGCGGGTCTCGAAAGCATCGGCGGCAACCTCTACAAAGAGACGCAGTCCTCCGGTGCGCCGAACGAGCTGAACCCGGGCATGGAGAGCGCGGGCACGCTGAAGCAGAGCTACGTGGAAATCTCCAACGTCAACGTGGCGGAAGAGCTGGTGACCATGATTCAGGTGCAGCGCGCCTATGAAATCAACAGTAAGGCGGTTTCGGCATCAGACCAGATGCTGCAGCGTCTTTCCCAGCTGTAATCCTCTCTGGCCGCTCGCGCGGCCAGACATTTTATCGACACTGACATGAAAATACTTTCTATGCACATTCCGGCGGCCGCGCTGCTGGCAAGCACGCTGCTGCTCGGCGGCTGCGCGCACATTATGCAAAAGCCCCTTGTTGAAGGCCCGACAACGGCAACACCATTACCGATGGCACCGGCAGCGACCGGCGGCTCACTGTTTCAGGCAGGGCAGGGGATGAACTACGGCTATCAGCCGATGTTTGAAGACCGCCGCCCGCGTAACGTGGGCGACACGCTGACGATCCTGCTGCAGGAGAACGTGAGCGCCAGCAAAAGTTCCTCCGCCAGTGCCAACCGTAATGGATCGGCCGGTATGGGGCTGATTGCGGTACCGACCAAACTCAACAGCTGGCTGGGCGATGGCAAAGCGGATTTCGAAGCCGAAGGTAAAAACGATTTCGCAGGCAAGGGCGGCGCGGCGGCGCGTAACACCTTTACCGGCACCATCACCGTGACCGTGAAAGAGCTGCTGCCCAACGGCAACCTCGGCGTGGTGGGTGAGAAGCAAATTGCCATCAACCAGGGCACAGAATTCATCCGCTTCTCCGGGGTGGTGAACCCGCGCACCATCAGCGGCAGCAATACCGTGCCGTCCACCCAGGTGGCGGATGCGCGCATTGAGTACGTCGGTAACGGCTACATCAACGAAGCGCAGAACATGGGCTGGCTGCAACGCCTGTTCCTGAACCTCTCTCCTTTCTGATATGACCATGAAAAAAGAATCTATCCTGTTTTTTCTCAGCATCCTGCTCTACGGCATGATGCTGGCGGTGCCCAAAGGGGTACACGCGGAACGTATCCGCGATCTGGCGACGGTGCAGGGCGTGCGTTCCAACTCCCTGATGGGCTACGGCCTGATTGTCGGTCTTGACGGTACCGGCGACCAGACCATGCAGGCGCCGTTCACCGGCCAGAGCCTGAACAACATGCTCTCGCAGCTGGGGATCACCGTTCCGGCGGGCACCAATATGCAGCTGAAAAACATCGCGGCGGTGATGGTCACCGCCGAGCTGCCGCCGTTTGCCCGTCCGGGCGACAAGCTGGACATCGTGGTCTCCTCGGTGGGCAACGCCAAAAGCCTGCGCGGCGGCACGCTGCTGATGACCCCGCTGAAAGGGGCGGATAACCAGATCTACGCCATCGCCCAGGGCAACATTTTGATCTCCGGCGCAGGGGCGCAGGCGGGCGGTAGCCGCGTGCAGGTCAACCAGCTTAACGGCGGGCGCATCAGCAATGGTGCGACCGTCGAGCGGGAAGTGCCGAACGATTTCAGCACCCAGAACATCGTGCGCCTGCAGCTCAACGAGAGCGATTTCTCGCTGGCGCAGCAGGTCAGTGACGCCATTAACCAGCGCTACAGCGGCGGGGCGGCGTTGCCGGAAGATGCCCGCACCGTGCGCCTGTTCGCGCCGCCGGACGGTCCGTCCCGCGTACGCTTCCTCGCCAATATTCAGGATATCCCGGTGAAGGTTAACGTCCAGGACGCGAAGGTGATTGTGAACTCGCGTACCGGCTCGGTGGTGATGAACCGCCACGTCTCGCTCGATTCCTGCGCCGTGGCGCACGGCTCGCTGACGGTGGAGGTGATGCAGAACAACATCATCAGCCAGCCCGATACGCCATTTGGCGGCGGGGAGACGGTAGTGGTGCCGCAGACCGATATCTCGGTGCGCGACAGCGGCGGTTCGCTGCAGCACGTGCGCAGCAGCACCGATCTGAACGCGGTGATCCGCGCCCTCAACAGCCTGGGCGCTACGCCAAACGAGCTGATGTCGGTCCTGCAGGCGATGAAAAACGCCGGCTGTCTGCGGGCGAAGCTGGAGGTGAACTGATGAACGCCTTCGACAAGCTCGATCGGCCCGCCTTTGACGTCCGTTCGCTGGATACGCTGAAACGGGAGGCCGGGCGGCAAACGCCCGGCGCACTGAAAGCGGCGGCGAAGCAGATGGAGGGCATCTTCGTGCAGATGATGATGAAGAGCATGCGCGATGCCACCTTTAAAGACGATCTGATGAACAGCCAGTCGTCTGAGATGTACACCGCGATGCACGATCAGCAGGTCGCACAAAATATTGCCGGGAGTGGTCAGCTCGGCTTTGCCGATCTTATCGTCCGCCAGCTGGGTGGTGAGAGTGAGCAGTCTGCCGCAACCGTGAGCGCGCCGGGACGTGACTTTATACGACCGGATCTCTCTTCGGCGCCCGCCACCGGCCCGCTGCGTCTGCCTGCACCGGTGTCGTTTGCTAAACCAGCGGAAGGGGCGCATCCGTTTATTTCCCGACTGCTGCGCCCGGCCCAGGCGGCCGCGCAGCAGAGCGGGCTGCATCCGCACCTGATCCTCGCCCAGGCGGCGCTGGAGTCCGGCTGGGGCAAGCGCGAAATCCCGGCGGCGGACGGCAGCCCGAGCCACAACCTGTTCGGCATCAAAGCCACCGGCGACTGGCGCGGCAAAACCACCGAGATCACCACCACGGAATACATCAACGGCGTGAAGCAGAAGGTGAAAGCCGCGTTCCGCGTCTATGACTCGTATGAACACGCCCTCGCGGATTACGCGAAGCTGCTGACCAAAAATCCGCGCTATCGCGGTGTGGTGCAATCAGATTCGCCAGAGCAGGGGGCGAAGGCGCTGCAGGCGGGCGGCTATGCGACCGATCCGGCCTACGCCAAAAAGCTCATTACCATTATTCAGAAGGTGAAAGGTGATATTCAGCAGGGCGTGAATGCCTATAAAAACGATATCGACAAACTTTTCTGACAAAGAAGTTTTAGAGAATTTTTAAATCACCGATGAAATAAACAGAGCCATGAACTTTCAGGCCCGGAGGTGAACGCCGGGCCCGCAATCAGGGAATATCCAGAGCGTATGAATAACCTTTTTAATTTAGCCAGAAACGGCATCAGCGTGGCGCAGGCCGCGATCCGGGTGACGGGCGATAACCTGACGAACGGGATGTCCGCCAACTACAGCCGCCGTAGCCTGATTATCGGTGAGCTAGGCGGCATGTCGACCGCACAGGGCTTTTTTGGCTACGGTGCCCGCGCAAATGGCGTGGAACGTGCCTACGATGCGTTTGCCAACACCCAGCTGCGCGATTCACTGTCCAGCTACGCATCCTTCACCGGTCGAATGGAACAGCTGGCGGATATCGATAATATGCTGGCCGACGAGGCGGACAACGTCTCCGTTTCTCTGGGCAAGCTGTTTAAGGATATGGCGACGCTGAGCGGCGACCCGGCCGATGGCCCGGCGCGTGCGGCGGTATTTACCTCACTCGACGTGCTGGCAAACCGCTATAACGCCAGCGCCAAACGCTTGTCCGGGCTTGAAAAGAGCACCAACAGCCAGATTGAGCGCAGCACCAAAGAGATCAACAGCTTCACCGAACAGCTGGCCCAGGTGAATAAGCAGCTGGAGCGTCTGCAGGGAAATGGCGCACCGCCTGCCGATCTGCTCGACCAGCGCGACGCGCTGCTGGAAGGGCTGAGCGAGCATCTGGGGATTACCGTGACCGAAGACCATACGTCGGGTCGCGTGAGCGTTACGCTGTCCGATGGACGCCCGCTGGTCTCTGAAGGCACGGCGTACAAGCTGCAAACCTCGCCGTCCGATGCCGATCCCGGCAAGGTGATTGTCTCCTACGTGGATGCGAACGGCAAAGCGTCACCGCTGGATGAAAACGCCATCACTAAGGGACGTCTGGGCGGGCTGTTCAAATTCCGCAACGAAGACCTCACCGTCGCCCGTCAGGATCTGGATCAGATTGCCTTTATGATGGCGCACCGGATGAACGAGCAGAACCGCGCAGGTTTTACTCCGGACGGGACGCCGGGTGACGATCTCTTCTCTTTACCGGATATCAAAGCCATTGCGAACGCCAAAAACAAGGGCGGCGACGTGCTGGATCAGATCACAGTGACCAGTTTCAAAGATGTGAAGTCAGAAAATTATGACATCAGCTTTGATGGTACCGACTGGATTGTCACCGGGGCTGACGGTCGTAACGTTCCTCTCGACCCTGCTGCGCTGCCAGGCGCGCTGAAGTTTGATGGGGTTGAAATTACCCTGCCAGCGCCGTCGACGGCCCAGGCTGGAGACAAATTCACCCTAAACCCAATGGCGGGCGCAGCCGAAGGCATCAGCCGCAAGATAACCAGTGCGCAGGAATTTGCCGCATCTGATAGCGCGACGGGCGGTCCGGGAAATAACAAAAACCTCGAAGAGATGTTGAAAATCCAGGATGAGGCGCTGATTGGCAACGATACGCTCAGCGCGGCCTATGCCAGCCTGGCGGGGAAAATTGGTGAAAGCGCACGCGAGGTCAGATCCTACGCCACCAGCGCTGAAAATGATTTGCGAACCAAATATGACACCAAACAGGCAATCTCCGGGGTGAATATGGACGAGGAATATATCAACCTCGATATGTTCCGACAGTATTACAACGGCAGCGCGCAGCTGTTGAAAACCGCAACCGCGATGTTTGATGCCCTGCTGGCCATCCGATAAGGAAAAGATGATGCGATTAAGTACGCTTTATATGTACAAGCAAAGCTCGGAGTCGATGACAAAGCGCATGAGCCAAAGTAACGACGCTTATCTGCGGATGTCAGCGGGCAAAACGTTACTCAAAGCCTCAGACGACCCAACCGCCGCGACCGACGCGGTAAAACACCAGGACGCGCTGGCGAAGCTGGAGATGTACAGCAGCGTGCGATCCCGTGCACGCAGCGGGCTGGAGTTTCAGGATCATATTCTGAACGGCGTCGGTAACCTGATGACCACCACCCTGAAGGAAAAGATCGTTGCCGCAGGGTCTGGCGCTTATTCCGATGAGGACCGTAAGGCACTGGGAAAAGAGATAGAAGGTATTCGCGAGAACATGCTGGATTTAGCCAACAGCCGTGACGCATCCGGTCGCTATATATTCAGCGGGTTTAATACCGATACGCCCGCATTTGATGAAGACGGCGTTTATCAGGGGGGAGATGAGGCGCGTAAACAAACCGTGGCGGACGGCACTGCGATGCAAACCAGCCACCTCGGTGATGCTGTTTTCGATGATATTTTTGTGCTTCTCGAAGATGCCATTACGGAATTAAGCCGTGACCCCATTGATGAAGACGCTTTGAAAGCCGCGCTGAGTGCGGCCAGCCAGGGTATTGATGCCGGGATCGATCGACTGGGCAAAGTCCAGGCCGAACTGGGGACCAACATGCAGCAGCTTGATGCCCTGGATCTCACCGGTGATGTGATGATTAACGACACCATTGTCAAAGTGCAGGATGCCATTGGCGCAGATACCAGCATGCTGGTCACGCTGGTGTCGGAATCGCAGATGTCAGAGCTGGCGTTTAACGCCTCGATGTACGTCTACAAAAATATGCAGAAGATGACTCTGTTTAATATGTGAAGCATTAAACCGCTTAATTAACCTTTCTTCAGGCGCTACCGCGTACGGTTAAGCCGTGCGCGGCAGGTGAGAAACTATGTTAACGAAACTCAAAATTTACAGTGCAGTCAGCCTTATTATTGGCCTGTTTGCCATTATGGTATTCGGCGTTACGGCGTATTCCGTCTATAACGCCATGGGTAATAACAGTAATTTTAAACGTATTGTTGTCGCCTCTGAAAATAACGATCAGATGCGCGATGCGGCCTATAACATCAGTGCGGTGATGGCCAATACCAACGGTTTGATGCTGCAGTCGGCGCTGGGTAACTCGGTGTCGGAGAATGTGGCCAAACATACGCAGAACGTCGTGCGTATGGCCCGTCGTAATATGGATGCGTTTATGGCGTCGCCGTTTAACACGCCAGAAGAACGTCGTCTGGCTGCTGAAGTGAACGCGGCATTTAACGCGGTCTATAAAGTGGCCGAAGTGAAGCTGGGCTATTTGCGCAACCCTGCAGGTTATTCCGGTTCACTGGAACAGGATATGGAACTGCGCACCACGCTGCGTAATAAAGTGGAGCAGTACAGCGACGCCAGTACCCGTCTCAGTGAAACCTATATCAGCGAGTCCGAACGTGACTACAAGATGATGATGGGCGTCGGCGTATTCGTGGTGTTGCTGGCGATTGTGATGCTGTTAGTTGTTCGCTACTGGCTGCGTAATACCCTGGTGCGTCGAATGGAAACGGCGGTGGAAACCCTGCGTCGCGTGGCGGCGGGCGATCTCAGCCAGGCGATTGAGAGCGGTAGCCAGAATGAAATCGGCAATATGCTGACCGAACTGGAGACCATGCGTACCTCCCTGACCAGTACCATTCTGGGGATCCGCGACAGCGTGCAGCGCATTCACACCAACGCCCAGGAAATTGCCCACGGCAATAACGATCTCTCTTCCCGTACCGAAGAGCAGGCGGCGGCGCTGCAGGAGACGGCGGCCAGCATGGAGCAGATCAAAACCACCGTGCGTCAGAATGCTGACAACGCCCATGCGGCGCGTGAACTGGCGGAAAGCGCCAGCACCAATGCCCATAACGGCGGAGAAGTGATGCAGAGCCTGGAGCAGATCATGGCCCAGATCACCACCAGCTCGCGCCAGATTGCCGATATCAATGGCGTGATCGACAGCATTGCCAATCAGACCAACATCCTGGCCCTGAACGCGGCGGTGGAAGCGGCACGTGCGGGTGAGCAGGGACGTGGCTTTGCGGTCGTTGCCGAAGAAGTGCGGAACCTGGCAAAACGCAGCGCTGATGCAGCCAAAGAGATCAACCAGCTGATCAACACCAGCGTGAGCAATATTGACATCGGTTCGCGTCAGGTCGGACAGGCCAGCACCGTGATGCAGGAGATTGTGACCTCGGTTTCGCAGGTGACGCAGATCATGGGCGAAATCACCTCGGCATCGGACGAGCAGAGCGCGGGCATCAACCAGATTTCGCAGGCAGTTAATGAAATGGATCTGGTGACCCAGCAGAATGCGGCGATGGTGGAAGAGGCGGCCATGGCGGCGGGGGATCTGGAAGCCCAGTCCGATGCGCTGGAAAAACTGGTGGCGCAATTCAGGTTGAGTCACGAGAGCCGCGTCACGAATGTGGCCGTGGAGGCGAATAAGCCGCAGCGTCAAAAAGAACCAGACCTGGCCCAGTGGGAAACCTTTTAATCATATTAATTTCCGTCATTAATCACGCTGTTTTGCAACTTAGCGAATTAATTAAAGCGAAGTAACAGAATGCGCATTTTTATAAAGGCTTATCGCACTATTTGAATGCGCCATTTCACCGGATAATTCTCGAAGAGAATAGCGGGTGGAATGCAATCGTGGATGGTATTTATACGGCCGAAGGGCTGGAAGATAAAACGGTAGTCTGGTCTAAGTATCATTATCTGGTGCGGCAGGAAGCATTGCGTTTACATAAGCGACTTCCTGCCAGCGTCGAGCTGGATGATTTAATTCAGGCAGGCTCAATAGGTTTTTTAAGCGCAGTCGAAAGCTTTGACCCGAAAAAAGGGGTGACGCTAACAGCGTGGATCTCCCAGCGGGTGAAATGGGCGTTATTAGATGAGCTGAGAGAAAGTGACTGGGTTCCGCGCCGGGTACGAACCCATACGCGGGAAATAGTCGCACTTATTCAGCAAATTGAGCAGGAAAAAGGCGGAGAAGCCACCGAAGCTGAAGTTGCGGAGCGCATGGGCGTCTCGCTGCAGGAATTTCAGCAGATGCTGACGGATAATAACTCCAGCCAGATGTACTCGGTTGATGAGCTGCAGGAAAATTATGCCGACAGCTGGGAAACGAGTGATGACGAGAATGAACAGCTTAATCCGCTGAATGATGCCATCAGGAAGAATTTGATGGAACGGATCGCCGAGCATATTCAGTTCATTCCCGAAAGAGAGCAGGTACTGTTACAGCTCTATTACCTTCAGGATTTGAATATGAAAGAGATTGGGCTGGTGTTGGGGATTACGGAAACGCGCGTGAGCCAGTTACACAGCCTGGCGGTTAAGAGGTTAAGAAGTCGTATGGAGTCGTCATATTAATAATTACAGGTTATTAACATTTAAAGAGTAATACGGGTGGCAGAGCAGGATTAATCATTAAAATCAAGGTTTAATAACGTTTAACAATGCTTTGTTAACTTTTTAAATCAACAAGTTAACACCAATTTGCTGATTTAGAGAAATTTCTGTCGCTTGTTCGGAAAATGCTTAGTGTTTATGATTTTGCCAGTTTTGTGATGCAGCCTCCTTTGGCATTGATATGATAATTTGGCATTTACTGAGGAAGATTGACTTACCTTAGTGAATATCAATACCAAAAGACTCTCTGCATCAGTTCGGAAACGTTATCTATCTAAACTGACAAGCCAGTTGTTGGCTGAATAACATTGGGAGTTTTCGCCTGTGTCCAATTTCGACGAGTACCTGCAAAATATTCACGATATTAACCTGTCCTATCTTCTGCTGGCACAGCAGCTGATCCGTCAGGATAAATTTGCGGCGGGTTTTCGCCTTGGATTGTCTGAAGGAACAATTGACAACCTTAAAGAGCTTTCGTTACCACAATTAATGAAGTTGTCCACCACCAATCAGCTTATTTGTCGCCTGCGTGTTGATGATGAAGTGGTAATTGAAAATCTGACTAAAGATTCGCGCATTGAAGCGCTGCAGCAAATTCACACCGGCATTATTTTGTCGACCAATCTTCTTAACGCCTTAAGCGAAGAAGAAGCCATGACCGCAGAGGAGGCATAATAATGTGTGGTGAAAAAAGTCTGCTGCAGGAAATTGATGAAGTGAATATCGCCATGGGATTAATTTCTCTGGGCGCGCGAATGCAGGTACTGGAATCGGAAACGTCGCTAAGCCGCCGTCGTCTGCTTCGGTTATATAAAGAATTACGCGGTTGTCCGCCGCCAAAAGGCATGCTGCCGTTTTCAGAAGACTGGTTTATGTCGTGGGAGCAGAATATTCACTCGTCCATGTTCTACAACATTTTCCTGTATTTGAAAAAGACCGAGCAGGGGCGTTCCATTGAAATGCTGATGAAGACCTATCGTCTTTATCTGGAGCAGTGCAGTTCTTGTGCGGATGATAAGCCGGTTCTTGGGCTGACGCGTGCCTGGACATTATTACGTTTTATCGACTGCGGCATTATTTCGCGTAAAGCCTGCAGCGTCTGCGGCGGCGGTTTTATCGTCACCACGGAATTCATTAAAAACCCATTTACCTGCAGCTTGTGCAGTCCACCGTCGCGTGCGCTTAAAAAATCCCAGGTGAGCAATACCGGGCTTCTGGGCTCGTTCGCCGCGCCGGAAATCCTGACGGCCTGATCCCTGCGACAGCTGTGCGCAAGATGGCATTTACCTGATGCCGGGTCTCCCGGCATCGGTCGACGTATGTAAAAGGAGAAATTGTGTTAGTTATTGTTGGCTATCTTGTTGTCATACTGACCGTTTTTGGTGGTTTTATTCTGTCCGGCGGTAACCTGAGCGCGCTGTTTCAGCCGCTGGAGCTGCTGATTATCGGCGGTGCTGGCGTCGGGGCGTTTATCGTCGGCAACAACGTCAAATCCCTGAAAGCCACGGGGAAGGCGTTGGTCAAAGTTTTTATCGGTAAGCGCTACAACAAAGCGGTGTACATGGATTTGATGGCCCTGATGTTCCTGCTGCTCTCCCAGAGCCGTGTGCACGGGCTGATGTCGCTGGAAAAGGACATTGAAGACCCGCAGAACAGCGATATTTTCAGCGCCTATCCCCGCCTGATGAGCGACCCGATGCTCGCCAACTTTATCCTCGATTACTTCCGCCTGATGATCGGCGGCAGCATGAATTCCCATGAAATCGAAGCCCTGATGGACGAAGAGATCGAAACCTGCGAAGAGGAGCTGGAAGTGCCTGCTCACAGCCTGAACACGGTGGGCGACGCGTTTCCGGCGTTCGGTATTGTGGCCGCGGTGATGGGCGTGGTGAATGCCCTGGGGTCGGCGGATCGCCCGGCGGCGGAGCTGGGGATGCTGATTGGCCACGCGCTGGTGGGCACCTTCCTCGGGATCCTGATCGCGTATGGTTTCGTGTTACCGCTGGCGACGTTGCTGCGCCAGAAGAGTTCCGACCAGGTCAAAATTTTGCAGTGCATCAAAGTGACGCTGCTCTCCAGCCTCAATGGCTATGCGCCGCAGATTGCGGTTGAGTTCGGCCGTAAAACCATCTTTACCAGTGAACGTCCGTCGTTTGAAGAGCTGGAAGAGCACGTGCGCGATGTGAAATCCAACGCCACGCTGAAAACCAAATCGGCGGACAATGCAGCATGAAGAACGTCACGCCCGTCATCATTTCACGCAAGCGCAAAAAGAAGAAACACGCGCATCACGGCGGAACCTGGAAGATTGCCTATGCCGACTTTATGACCGCGATGATGGCGTTCTTTCTGGTGATGTGGCTGCTGGCGCAGTCCACGGACATGGAAAGGGAGCTGATTGCCGACTACTTCCGCATGCCGTTGAAGCCATCGATGGCGAACGGCGATAAAACCAGCCTGAGCGACAGCGTCATCCCCGGCGGTGGGGATGACATTCTCAAGCGGCAGGGCGAAGTGTACAAAGGGCAGCTTAGCCAAATCGATAAGCACAAGCGCATCGAAAGCCTGAAGCAGGCAAAAGAGAAGCTGCAGAAGATGATCGAAACCGATCCGCGGCTGAACAACTTCAAGTCAAACATTCTGCTGAACCTCACCAACGACGGTCTGCTGATCCAGATAACCGACTCGCAGGACAGACCGATGTTCCGCGTCGGCAGTGAACTGCCGGAATCCTATATGAACGGCATTCTGCAGGCGCTGGTGCCGCTGCTGCAGGAACTGCCAAACGCGCTGAGCCTGACGGGACACACCGATTCGCTGCCGTATGCCGGTGGCGACGGCGGCTACAGCAACTGGGAACTCTCTGCCGGACGCGCGAATGCCGCCCGTCGGGTGCTAGTCCGTGGCGGGCTTAACGATGAGCGCTTCTTACGCGTGATCGGCACCGCCAGCCGGATGCCGCTGGAGAACACGCCGCCGGAAAGCGCGGTAAACCGCCGCATCAGCATTCTGGTACTCAGTCGTTCGAAAGAGCAGGAGATCCGTCTGGAAGATACGCAGGCTCAACGTGCAGACAGCGTGCTGAGCGATATCAATCTGCAAAACGTGCAGGGTTATACCGATGGACATGAATGATTTTTCGCAGATCTTTTTTACCGAGGCGGAAGAACTGCTGGCCGAAATGGAGCAGGAACTGCTGCAGCTTGACGTGTTGGCACCGGACCAGGAACAGCTAAACGCCATCTTTCGTGCCGCACACTCGCTGAAAGGCGGCGCGGCCACCTTTGGATTTACCGCATTACAGGAGACGACCCACCTGCTGGAGAACCTCCTCGACCAGGCGCGGGCAGGGGAGAGAACGCTCAGTCGCTCAATCATCAACCTTTTTCTGGAATGTAAGGACATTATGCAAGCGCAGCTGGAAGCCTATCAGTCTTCGCAGGAGCCTGATGAAGCAAGTTTTCGCTATATCTGTGAAGCCCTGAGGGAGATTGCTCTTGAAGGTCAGCAGCCCACGACGCCAGCGGAGAGACTGGCCCCCGCGCCAACGCCGGCCAGCACGGCGAAGGCAACGGAAACCACGCTGGTGGTGACCCTGCGGAACGTCGAGGCGCGCGAGCAGACGATGCTGCGCGATGAGCTGACCAACATGGGCGAGATAACAGACGTTGAGGCGACGTCAGACTGCATGACCGTCACGCTGCGCACGACCGTCACGGCGGACGATATCACCGCCGTACTCTGCTTTGTGCTCGACAACAAGCAGATCGAGGTCCGTCCTGCACAAGCCACACCGCCGGTACAGACGCCGGTTGCGGTGCCTGAGACCGTTGTCAAAAAAGCGCCGCCCGCGCCGCGTGCGGCGAATCAGGAGTCGGGCAGCATTCGCGTGGCGGTGAGTAAAGTCGACCAGATCATCAACCAGGTCGGTGAGCTTATCATCACCCAGGCGATGCTCTCCCAGCTGTCGCGTACCCTCGACCCTGCCAGTTACGATCTGCTCTCCGGCTGCGTGGCGCAGATGGAGCGCAACACCCGCGAGCTGCAGGAGTCGGTGATGTCCATTCGTATGATGCCGATGGATTACGTCTTTAGCCGCTTCCCGCGACTGGTGCACGACCTGGGCTCTCGCCTGAATAAAGTGGTTGAGCTGACCCTTAAAGGCGGCTCTGCGGAGCTGGATAAGAGCCTGATCGAGCGCATTATTGACCCGCTGACCCACCTGGTACGTAACAGCCTTGACCACGGCATTGAAGAGAAAGAGGTGCGCGTCGCAAAAGGCAAACCGGTGACCGGGAACCTGACGCTCTCGGCCGAACACCACGGCGGCAATATCGTGATTGAGGTCAGTGACGATGGGGCGGGGCTGAACCGGGAGAAGATCCTCGCCAAAGCACGTTCTCAGGGCATGACCATCAGCGACACCATGAGCGACGACGATGTGTGGATGCTGATCTTCGCCGCCGGTTTCTCCACCGCCGAAAGCGTAACGGACGTCTCCGGACGTGGCGTTGGGATGGACGTGGTGCGACGCAACATTCTGGCGATGGGCGGCCACGTGGACGTGCTCTCGACGCCAGGGGCCGGGACGACCATCCGCATTATTCTGCCGCTGACGCTGGCGATCCTCGACGGCATGCTGGTGAAGGTGGGGGAGGAGATTTACGTCCTGCCGCTGGGCGCGGTGATGGAGTCGCTGCGGCCGACCGACGAAATGCTGTGCCGCTTTGTCGGTGAAGAGCGTCTGCTGCAGGTGCGCGGCGAATATCTGCCGCTGGTGCTGCTGCGCCAGCGTCTCTCGGTGGCGGGTGAAGCCCCTGCCGATGACGGCATCGTGGTTATCGTGCAAAGCGCGGGCTGCCGCTATGCGCTGTGGGTCGATCAGCTTATCGGCCAGCAGCAGGTGGTGGTGAAGAACCTTGAACATAACTATCGCAAAGTTCCTGGCGTCTCCGCTGCAACCATCCTCGGCGATGGCAGCGTGGCGCTGATCCTTGACGTGGTTGAGCTCTCGACGCTCAACGCGGCACAACCCCAGAGGGAGGGGGTAAACGCATGACTGTAGCAACCGCCAGTAAACCCGCCGCAACCGACGCTATCGCGCAGGAGTACCTGGTATTCCGCCTGGGCGACGAAGAGTACGGCATTGATATTCTCAAAGTGCAGGAGATCCGCGGCTGCGATCGCCTGACGCGTATTCCGAACGCGCCGAATTTTATTACCGGCGTGACCAACCTGCGCGGCGTGATTGTGCCGATTGTCGATCTGCGCGTGCGCTTTGAATTGCCCGACCCGTCGCAGGACGACAAAACGGTGGTGATTGTGCTCAATCTGAATGACCGCGTGGTGGGTATTGTGGTTGACGGCGTAGCGGACGTGCTGTCGATTGACGTGGATAACATCAAGCCGACCCCGGACGTGGCCTCGGTACTCTCTGGCCGTTATCTGCTTGGGCTGGGGGTGCTCGACAGCCGAATGATTATTCTGGTGAATATTGAAATGCTGCTGAGCCGCGAGGAGCTGGCGCTGGTGGATGCGGTGGCTGCCTCTCATAGCGATGCCCAGGGCGCAGTGTAGCGCTTTCCGGACACACATCAGCGGCAGAGGTTGCCGCTGATTCATAAGTCGCTATTATGAATGTCCGAGTTTCCAGAAAGCGCTAAGGATTGCCAGAAAATATGCCCGTCAATTTCGACCTCAACGATCTTTACGCCTTCAGAGCCCTGGTGGAGTACGGTAACTTCCGTATCGCCGCGGAATCTATCTGTATCTCCCAGTCCGCCTTAAGCCGCCGCATTGAAAAGCTGGAGACGGCAGTCGGCGCGAAACTGTTCGACAGAACCACCCGGCGCGTGACGCTGACGCTTTTCGGGCAAACTTTTGCCGACCGCTGCGGGCAGCTTCTGGAAAACGTGGAGTCGATGCTGGCCGATATCGATAAGGTAAGCGAGGAGCGCACCGGGCTTATCACCGTCGCCACCGTGCCTTCGGCGGCCTGTCATTTTATGCCGGAGGTGATCCGCCAGTTCCACAGCCGCTATCCGCGCGTGCGCATCAAGCTTATCGACAGCAGCGCGGGCAACGTGATTGAGGCGGTGGCCAGCGGGCAGGCGGATTTTGGCATCTGTTTTGCGAGAACGCTTCAGCCGGATATCACCTTTATTCCGCTGGTGGAGGATGTGTATGTCGCCGCCTGTCGTCGCGATAGTCCGCTGGCGGGGCGCAAGAGTCTGACCTGGGAGGCGTTTTATCAGCAGGATTACATTAGCCTGGATATTACGTCGGGGAACCGGAATCTGCTCGATCAGATGCTCGGCCACATTAAGCCGGAGCGTCCGGGGATTTGCGAGACGCGCCACGTCACCACGATGCTGGGAATGGTAGAAGCGGGGATTGGCATTGCTGCCGTCCCCGCCATGTCAATGCCGCACGCTGAGCATTCCATTCTGACGCATATCCCGCTGACCGAGCCCGAAGTGAAACGCACTGTCGGGCTGATCCGGCGCAGCGGGCGTATTCAGTCGTGGATTGCCGCCGAGCTGGAAACCCTCATTACTGCGCGTTATCGCGCGGCGTAGCGACGGGGATCATCCCGGTGGCGGTGATGGTTTCCTGTGCTTTCGCTGAAGCGAGGTAATCCAGCAGGGCTTTCCCCTCGGAAGGGTGCTCCGCGTGGGCGGTGACCGCCCCGGCAAAACGGGTGATGTATTGCAGATTATCCGGCAGTTTGCCGACAAAGGTCACGCCGGGCACGGGTAACAGCTCGCTAACCTGCTGGAAACCCACGGCGTATTTCCCTTTCGCCACCTCAGAGGCGACCGGGATCCGCTCCACCTTGTGCGCTTTTCCCTCTACCTGTGCTTCAATTCCCAGCTTTTTGAACAGCTCTGTTTGCACATACCGGCCGCTGGCGCTGTCGGAGTAGGCGATGGCGCTGGCCTGAAGCAGGGTCTGTTTTAGCGCGCTATCTGTGGCGATATCCGGTACCGGCGAGCCGGCTTTCACCACCACGCCGATGGGGGAATCCGCCAGTTCAACGCGCGAGCCCGCTTTGACCATCTGGTCCTTTGCCAGATGCGTCAGCGCATCACCGACCATAATCACCACGTCCGCTTTTTCACCGCGAGCCAGCCGGTTGGGGATCGCCTGCGGCGTCTTTCCCATCGACGGCCCCGGGATCAGCACGATGCGATCGCCCGTCTGAGCTTCATACTTGGGCGCAAGTTTTTCCAGCGCAGCCTTGAAGCCGCCTGAAATCATCACCGTCACCTCCTGAGCCAGCGCGCCTGCGCTGGTTGCCATCAACACCAGCCCGGTCAGTCCTGAACGTAAAAATGTGTGCATATTATCCTCTCTGTACTTGCAGACTCATCGCGCTGCGGCGATAGAGATAAAGCGTTGCCAGCAGTGCGCAAATCGCCGCGAAGCTCATCCAGTAGCCCGGGGAGGCTTTGTCACCGGTGTACTCAATCAGGGCCGTTGAAATGACCGGCGTAAACCCGCCGAAGACGGCGGTAGCGAGGCTGTACGCCAGTGAGAAACCGGCCACACGCACTTCAACCGGCATGATCTCCGTCAGGGCCGGGATCATCGCGCCGTTGTAGAGGCCATAGAGGAATGAGAGCCACAGCAGCACGCTCAGCATCATGGAGAAGCTGGGCGCGTTAGCCAGCAGCGTCAGGGCCGGATAGCTGGTCGCCAGCGCCAGCAGGGTCATGGCAATCAGCACCGGTTTACGGCCGAAGCGGTCCGACAGGGCACCGCCCACCGGCAGCCAGATAAAGTTAGAGATCGCCACCAGCAGCGTCACCAGCAGGCTGTCGGAGGCGCTCAGCATTAACACTTTTTTGCCAAAGGTGGGCGCGTAAACGGTGATCAGATAAAAGGCCGTTGTGGTCATGGCCACCATCAGCATACCCGCGACCACAACCGGCCAGTTCGCCAGCAGGGTGGTAAAGACCTGACGCATCGCCAGCGTGTGACGGCGCGCGCGGAACTCTTCGGTCTCTTCCAGCTTGCGGCGCAGGAAGAAGATAAACGGCACAATCAGGCAGCCGAACAGGAACGGGATCCGCCAGCCCCATTCACGAATGGCGCTCTCTTCCAGCATCGCGTTCAGCGCAAAGCCCATTGCCGCGGCCACCATAATCGCCACCTGCTGGCTACCGGACTGCCAGCTGGTGTAAAAGCCTTTGCGGCCCGGCGTGGCAATTTCCGCCAGATAGACGGAGACGCCGCCAAGCTCCGCCCCGGCGGAAAAGCCTTGCAGCAGGCGTCCAGCCAGCACCAGCAGCGGCGCCCACAGGCCGATACTTTCATAAGAGGGGATCAGCACTATCAGGAAGGTGCCGGCCGCCATAATCGACAGGGTGACGATCAGCCCTTTGCGACGACCGACCTTGTCGATGTAAGCCCCAAGGACAATCGCGCCGATGGGGCGCATTAAGAAGCCTGCGCCGAAGACGGCGAAGGTCATCATCAGCGACGCAAATTCACTGCTCGCCGGGAAGAAGGTATGCGCGATGTAGGTGGCGTAAAACCCGAACAGGAAGAAGTCGAATTGCTCAAGGAAATTGCCCGAGGTGACGCGAAGTATCGCGCCCGCTCGTGCTCGAACGGTTGCAGGTGGGGTTGAGGAAATCATGGTCGTCTCCAGTTTATTATTGACGTGTTGTCCGTCTGTTTCTGAAAACTGGATCAGTGAGGAGGATTTTATAAGCGCAATAAACACATCATCTGATGCGTGTGCTGCATCAATCGGGATGGGGGCGTTGAGAGTTATTTGTTTAACAATGAGTTAACATTGTATTGATGATTTATTCACCTGATGACGCTAGCGTATCGTGTTTGCTGTTTTGTGAACAGACGCAGCCAACGAAAAAGCCCGGCGGCGTTGAGCCTGCCGGGCTGATGGCACTTAGCGCTGCGAACAACCCGCGCACTGTTTGTTCTGGATCTGCTGGAAGAAATCGTTGCCTTTGTCATCCACCAGGATAAACGCCGGGAAGTTCTCCACTTCAATTTTCCAGATGGCTTCCATTCCCAGCTCCGGATACGCGACGCATTCCAGGCTCTTGATGCTGTTTTGCGCCAGCACCGCCGCCGGGCCGCCAATGCTGCCCAGGTAGAAGCCACCGTGTTTATGGCAGGCATCGGTCACCTGCTGGCTGCGGTTGCCTTTCGCCAGCATGATCATGCTCGCGCCGTGGGACTGCAGTAAATCCACATACGAGTCCATACGTCCTGCCGTGGTCGGGCCGAGTGAGCCAGACGCGTAGCCTTCTGGCGTTTTCGCCGGGCCTGCATAGTAAATCGGGTGATCTTTGACGTACTGCGGCAGTGCTTCACCGTTGTCGAGCAGCTCTTTCAGCTTCGCGTGGGCGATATCGCGCGCCACGATGATGGTCCCGTTCAAGGACAGGCGGGTGGAGACCGGATGCGCGGAAAGCTGGGCGAGGATCTCATTCATCGGCTTGTCGAGATTGATGCTCACCACGTCGCCTTCGCCCTGCTGGCGCAGTGATTCAGGAATATACTGGCCCGGGTTGTGTTCAAGTTTTTCAATCCAGATCCCGTCGCGGTTGATTTTCGCTTTGATATTGCGGTCTGCGGAGCAGGAGACGCCCATGCCGATTGGGCAGGAGGCGCCGTGGCGCGGCAGGCGGATCACGCGGATATCGTGGGCAAAGTATTTACCGCCAAACTGCGCGCCGAGGCCGAGGTTCTGCGCTTCCTGGAGCAGTTCCTGTTCGAGCTGAACATCGCGGAACGCCTGGCCGTGTTCGTTTCCTTCAGTTGGCAGCGCATCGTAGTAGCGGGTGGAAGCCAGCTTCACGGTTTTCAGCGTCGCTTCCGCTGAGGTACCGCCAATCACAAACGCGATATGGTACGGCGGGCACGCCGCGGTGCCCAGGGTGCGCATCTTCTCAACCAGATAGTTTTTCAGCTTCGCCGGGGTGATCAGCGCTTTGGTTTCCTGATAGAGATAGGTTTTGTTGGCTGAACCGCCGCCCTTCGCCATGCACAGGAATTTGTACTCGTCGCCGTCGACGCTGTAGAGGTCAATCTGCGCAGGCAGGTTGGTGCCGGTGTTCACCTCTTTATACATATCCAGCGCCGCATTCTGGGAGTAGCGCAGGTTGTCTTCAATGTAGGTGTTGTACACGCCCTGACTTAGCGCGGCTTCATCGCCGCCGCCGGTCCAGACGCGCTGGCCTTTTTTACCCATGACGATCGCCGTGCCGGTATCCTGACAGGTTGGCAGCACGCCCTTGGCGGCGATTTCAGAGTTACGCAGGAACTGCAGGGCAACGTATTTGTCGTTCTGGCTGGCTTCCGGGTCGTTGAGAATGGCGGCAACCTGCTTCTGGTGGGAAGGACGCAGCATAAACGCGGCATCGTGGAAAGCCTGCTGCGCCAGCAGGGTCAGCGCCTCTGGCTCGACTTTCAGGACTTCCTGACCGTCGAATTCGGCAACGGAGACGTGCTCTTTGGTCAGCAGATAGTATTCGGTGTCGTCATGGGAAAGAGGGAAGGGGTTCTGGTAGATAAACGGTTTGTTTGACATAGCGTATTGCTCCACAAAAATAAAACCGCCGGAGGAGAAGTCCGGCGGTCAGGAATCAGAACATCATGGACATCCACGGATAACCAATCAGCAGCAGGGCCGCCAGGAAGATGGCACCGAAGATGGTGCCGAGGCGCCAGTAGTCTTTGGTTGGCAGGTAGCCGCTACCGTAGTAAATCGGGCTTGGACCAGTGCCGTACGGGGTGATGATCCCCATTACGCCCAGCGAGGTCACCATCAGCAGGACGAATACTTCCATATTCATGCCCGGAATGGTGGAGGCGATGGTCAGCATCGCTGGCAGCAGCGCGGTGGTGTGCGCGGTGGTACTGGCAAACAGGTAGTGCAGCAGGTAGAACGCCAGCAGCAGGACGATGGTCGCCACGCCCGGAGAGATACCGCTCATCAACAGACCGCCTTCTTTACCTAACCAGCTGATAAAGCCGGTAGAGGAGAGGCCATCTGCCAGCGCCACCAGGGTGGCGAACCAGACGAAGGTGTTCCACGCGGCTTTGTTACCGGTGATATCGTTCCACTCCAGCACGCCGGTCCACAGCATCAGACCCACGATGAGCAGGGCCGCCATGGCAGGCTCAATCCACGCGGCAGCGAAGATCCACATCAGCAGCGCACAGCACACGAACACCAGCAGCAGAATTTCATTGCGGGACAGTTTGCCCAGTTTTTCCAGCTCACGGGTTGCCCACAGCGGCACTTCGTTATTCACTTTCACTTCGGGTGGGTAGAACCAGTAGGCCAGCAGCGGCATAACCAGAATCAACAGCACGCCGAGCGGCAGGAAGGCGAGGAACCAGGTCCCCCAGGAGATATCAATCCCAACCGTACTTTTCACCAGCGCCAGCGCCAGCAGGTTCGGCGCGAGGGCGGAGAGGAACATTGAACTGGTGATACAGGCCGCGGTAATCGCCACCCACATCAGATACGAACCAATTTTACGCGCGCTTGGGTCGTTCGGTTTTGAACCATACAGCGGCGGCAGGTTAGCGATGATCGGGTAGATGGTCCCGCCGCTGCGCGCGGTGTTGGACGGCGTAAACGGTGCCAGCAGCAGGTCTGCGAAGGTAATGGCGTAACCGAGCGTCAGGCTGCGACGGCCGAGATACTTCACCAGAATCAGCGCCAGACGGCGGCCGAAGCGGGTTTTGTCATAGCCTGCGGCGAACATAAAGGCACCGAAAATCAGCCAGACGGTAGAGTTACCAAAACCGCTCACCGCCCATTTAAAGGAGGCGCCCGCCAGCTTGAATTTCGGGTCAGCCAGCTGGTCAGGGCTGAACAGCACCCACTGACTGCACAGGGCAATGGCGACCACGCCGGTCAGGCCAATCACCGCACCCGGCAGCGGTTCGAAGATCAAGCCGACGATCACGCCGACAAAGATGGCGAAGTAGTGCCATGCGTAAGGCGGCAAGCCTTCAGGAACGGGAACAAACAGCAGCAGTACGGCGACGATGATGGGTAACGCCATCATCAGCAATCGTTTTGCGTTTCCATTTGATGCCTGGTTCGCCACAGGGGGCGTTACAGCAGTTTTTGTGTTCATAGTTTCACGTCTTAAGTTGTCAAGAATTCGGTCGCACTGAAAAACAAAATCGCTTTCTTAAGTTTCTTTGCTTTTTTTAGTTATTAAAGGTGCTGTTTTGTATTTTCAGTAATAGCGATTTAACGCTTTTTGGTTTGCGCTAAATTAAAAAATGATGATGTTTTTATATTGCGCTTTTGGATGCCATAACTATTGATCGCGATCAAAAAAACAGAATTGCAGCGTTATTTTTATGCTTTTATTAATAACCACTCTGGCGTATGTGGGTATTACGTATTTTACGAATATGTTTTATCATTTTTGTAACAACTCAACTTTTTGTGAGTTTTTATATCATTGATTTATAATGCATTTTATGGTTTGTGGTGAAATGGTTTTACCATTAATCATTTAACGAGTTTTAAATTATTGTGAATGGCTGAATTACAATCGCTAACACCAATGTGTTATTTATGTTATCGCAGGGATTAAATAGTTTTTTAACTAACGTAATAACTTTAGAAACTAAAAAAATCATTATATTAATATCATGACATCGGCAAATAACGACGAAATAAAAAACCAATCCGATAACGAATTCTTAATTTTTAAAAGTTTGGAGTTTCTAATATGAGCACTAACGAACGTATTCTTAGCCCCTTCACATTACCGAATGGTACTGAACTGAAAAACCGTTTGTTAATGGCCCCTATGACAACCTGTACCGGCTATTATGACGGTACCGTCACCAGCGAGCTGGTGGAGTACTATCGGGCCCGTTCCGGCAGCATTGGCACCATCATTGTTGAGTGTTGCTTCGTCGACGATCTCGGTCTCGCCTTCCCGGGTGCGATCGGTATTGATAATGACGAGAAAATCGCCGGGCTGGCGAAAATCGCGGAGGCGATTAAATCCAAAGGCTCTAAGGCGCTGCTGCAGATCTACCACGGCGGCCGCATGGTCGACCCAAAACTGATTGGTGGCCGTACCCCGGTTGGTCCGAGTGCGGTTGCCGCGCCGCGCGAGGGCGCCGCGACGCCGGTTGCCCTGACTGGCGAAGAAGTCGAAGGCATGATCGGCAAGTTTGGTGAAGCCGTACGCCGCGCTATTCAGGCCGGCTTCGACGGTGTCGAGATCCACGGCGCAAACACCTACCTGATTCAGCAATTCTATTCACCGAACTCAAACCAGCGCGATGACGAGTGGGGCGGCAGCCGCGATAACCGCGCGAAATTCCCGCTGGCGGTGCTGGACATTACCCATAAGATGGTGCGCCAGTACGCCGACGATGCGTTCATCGTTGGCTATCGCTTCTCCCCTGAAGAGATGGAAGTCCCGGGCATCCGCTTTGACGACACCATGTACCTGCTGGAAAAACTGGCGGCGCGCGGCGTGGATTATCTGCACTTCTCCGTCGGCGCTACCCTGCGTCCTTCCATTGTCGATACCCAGGACCCGACGCCGCTTATCGAAAAATACTGCGCCATGCGTTCTGATACGCTGGCACAAGTTCCGGTCATGGGCGTGGGCGGCGTGGTGAATGCCGCGGATGCCAATGAAGCGCTGGAACACGGTTACGACCTGATTGCCGTGGGGCGCGCCACTATCGCTTATCCGGACTGGACCGACCGCATCGCGGCTGGTGAAAGCCTTGAGCTGTTTATGGATAGCACCAAACGCGAAGAGCTGAGCATTCCTGAACCGCTGTGGCGCTTCTCGCTGGTGGAGGCGATGATCCGCGACATGAGCATGGGCGAATCCAAATTCAAACCGGGCACCTTTGCGGAAAAAGTGCAGGATGACGCGAACGAACTTGTGATTAACGTTAGCCTGGAGACCGATCGCATAGCGGACATCGAGCTGGCCTCTGGTCCGAGTGAAGACGTAGAGTTTGTGACCAGCTTTGAAGAGATCCGCACCCGCATTCTGGACGCCAATACCCCGCACGTGGATGCCATCACGGGGGCAACCAGCCAGAGCGAAGCGGTGAAAAAAGCGGTCTCTAAAGCGATGCTGAAATCCAGCAAAGCGCTGGCCGCGGAAGAGGGCGTTGACCCGAACGAAACCCGCAGCGTAGACGTTGTGGTGGTCGGCAGCGGCGGTGCCGGTCTGGCCGCGGCCATTCAGGCCCACGACGAAGGTGCGAGCGTGCTGATTGTTGAGAAGATGCCAACCATCGGCGGTAATACCATTAAAGCCTCTGCCGGGATGAACGCCGCCGAGACGCGCTTCCAGCGGGTGAAAGGCATTCAGGACAGCAAAGAGCTGTTCTACCAGGAAAGCCTGAAAGGCGGCGGTAACAAGAACAACCCGGAACTGCTGCGCCGCTTTGTTGAGAACGCGCCGCAGGCGATTGAGTGGCTGGCAACGCGCGGCATCATGCTTAACGACATCACCACCACCGGCGGGATGAGCATCGACCGTACTCACCGTCCAAAAGACGGTTCTGCGGTAGGCGGTTATCTGATCAGTGGCCTGGTGCGTAACGTCAACAAACGCAACATTGAGGTGATGCTGGATACCTCCGTCAGCGACATCGTCTTCGAAAACGGCGAAGTGACCGGCGTACGTCTGATGACCGAAGAGAACGAAACCCTCACCGTCGCAACCAAAAGCGTGATTGTGGCGACGGGCGGCTTCAGCGCCAACAGCCAGATGGTGGTGAAATACCGCCCTGACCTGGAAGGTTTTGTGACCACTAATCACAAAGGGGCGACCGGCGGCGGTATTGCGCTGCTGGAGCGCATCGGAGCCGGTACGGTTGATATGGGCGAAATCCAAATTCACCCAACCGTGGAGCAGAAAACCTCGTACCTGATTTCTGAATCCATCCGCGGCGGCGGGGCGATTCTGGTCAACCAGCAGGGGAACCGCTTCTTTAACGAAATGTCGACCCGCGATAAAGTCTCGGCGTCAATTATCGCCTTGCCTGAGAAATACGCCTACATCGTCTTTGACGAGCACGTACGTGCCAAAAACAAAGCCGCGGATGAGTACATCGCCAAAGGCTTTGTGACCAGCGCCAGCTCGCCAAAAGCCCTGGCAGAGGAACTGGGAATGGATTACCACGCTTTCCTGGCGACTCTGGAACGCTACAACGGTTTCGTTGAAAAACAGCACGATGACGATTTTGGTCGTACCACCGCGCTGCGTGCGCCAATCAACGAAGGGCCGTTCTACGCCATTCAGATTGCGCCGGGCGTGCACCACACCATGGGCGGCGTGACCATCAACACCGAAACCTGCGTGCTGGACAGCAACCACAAGGTGCTGCCAGGGGCGTTTGCGGCAGGTGAAGTGGTCGGCGGGATCCACGGCGGTAACCGTATCGGCGGTAACGCGGTGGCAGATATCATTATTTTTGGTACGCTTGCCGGACATCAGGCGGCGATGCGCTCGAAAAGAACGTAAGGCACCTGTTATGTAGGCCGGATACGCGCAGCGCTATCCGGCAATTTCCCCGGCGGCGCGGTGCTTGCCGGGGCTACATCTGAGGAAACATGCCATGTCTGATGACAGCCGCGTCTACAGTTACTCCGCCGTTCTGATGGGTTCGCCCATCCTCCTGAAACTCTTCTCCCATGACGAAGCCCTCGCGTCCCGCGTGTTTCGCCTGATCAAACAGTATGAAGATCTGCTCACCGTCAACCGCGCGCACTCGCAGGTCATGGACATCAACCATGCGGCTGGCCAGCATCCGGTCGCCGTCAGTCGGCCGGTGTTTGAGCTGATCCGCTGTGCAAAAGCGGCAAGCCTGCTCAAGGACAGCGCCTTTAACCTGACCATTGGTCCTCTGGTGAAGCGCTGGAAAATTGGCTTTCAGGGAGACCGCGTTCCGCCTGCTGATGAAATTGCATCGCTGCTGGCGATTACCCGTCCTGAGGATGTCATTCTTGATGAGGCCAGCTGCAGCGTGTTTCTGACCAGAGCGGGGATGGAGATCGATCTGGGAGCTATCGCCAAAGGGTATATTGCCGACAGGGTGCGTGATTACCTTCATAAAGAGGGCGCTGAGCTGGGGCTGATTAACCTCGGGGGGAATATCCAGACGCTGGGCTCGCCGGAAGGGGGCTGGAACGTGGGGCTTAAAAAACCGTTCGCCGCAGAGGCGCTGATCGGCACGATGACCGTTGAGAACCTGTCCGTCGTCACATCGGGAACGTACGAGCGCTATTTTGAACAAGACGGCAAACGTTACCACCACATTCTCGATCCGCGCACCGGGTATCCGCTGGATAACGAACTGGATAGCGTGACCATTATTTCTAAAAATTCCATCGACGGCGATATCTGGACCACGCTGATGTACGGCATGGGCGTGGAAAAGGGCTGTGCCGCCCTGCGCGCGCGCCCCGATATTGACGCTGTCTTTGTGACCAAAACAAAAGAAGTGGTGTTCTCTTCAGCACACCACTTCCGCTTTACCCTGCTGGATAACGACTACCGCGTTACTGACAGTATTGCTTGAGCAGGCCCGTCTGCTCCGGCTGGAGACGGTAGCGATACACCGGACGCCCGGTGGCACCGTAGTGAATGCTGGTGAAGAGAATATTGATTTGCGCCAGCCAGATCAGGTACTTGCGGCAGGACACGCGGGAGATATTGACCGCGCTTGCCAGGTCATCGGTGGAAAACTCCGTCTCCGGATGGGCGTCAATCCACTGGCAAATCGTGCGCAGCGTTTGCGGCGTTAACCCTTTCGGCAGCTTTTTACTGTCCGCCAGCTCCGGCGCCCCGCCGTGGATCAGCCGGTCGACGTCCGCCTGCTCATAATACTGGTGCGATCCCATCAGGTTGTGCTTTGCCTTCCAGCCGTTCAGCGCCTCTTCAAAGCGCGGGAACTGGAACGGCTTTATCAGATAATCCACCACGCCGTAATGGATGGAGGTCTGGATCGTGGCGGCGTCGGCGGCCGAGGAGATCATAATCACATCGATTGGGCGGCCGGACGCGCGAATAACGGGCAGCAGATCCAGCCCGTTATCCTGCTGCATGTAGACATCCAGCAGCACCAGATCGACAGGTTGGCTGGGGTTATTAATGATGGCCTCGGCCTGGTTTAGCGTGGAGGCGACGCCGCAGCAGCTAAAGCCTTCAACACGGTTGACATACAGACGGTTGAGGTCGGCTACCATGGCGTCATCATCGACAATTAATACATTTATCACGCGATATTCCTCTCGCTATCCCAGGGGATGTGAACAAAAAATTGGGTAAATACGCCTGGCTCAGACTCGACGGTGATATCGCCGCCGAGGTTCTGGATTTGCTGGCGAGCAAGGAACAGCCCAACGCCACGGTTTTCACCTTTTGTTGAGAAGCCCTTTGTAAAAATAGCCTCCAGCTGAGTGGGATCAATGCCGGGGCCATCGTCGCTGACTTCACAGCTGAGCCAGCCGTTCTGGTAATGCAGCAGCAGGCTGATTTCGCCTTCCGGCTGGCCTTGCATCGCGTCGAGCGCGTTTTCAATAAGGTTACCCAGCGCGGTGATCAGCACCGCGACCTGCTCTTCGCTGGCGGTATCCGGGATCTGGCATTCATCCGCCAGCGTCAGTG
The DNA here is from genome assembly GCF_004402045.1 of Lelliottia nimipressuralis. Classification (GTDB taxonomy): domain Bacteria; phylum Pseudomonadota; class Gammaproteobacteria; order Enterobacterales; family Enterobacteriaceae; genus Enterobacter; species Enterobacter chinensis. The sequence continues at coordinate 601,777 of NZ_SOMG01000011.1, forward strand.
TGACGCCCGCTTCTTTCGCCCGGTTGATTTTACCCAGCAGGAATCCGGCAATCACCGGAGATTTTACCTTGCTCTGTATCGTACCGATATCCGTCTGATAATGATGGGCCGTCTGGATGATGTACTCTTCCAGCTTGTCGTAGCGCTTAATGTGCAGCAGGCCCAGGATCACGTGCAGCTTGTTCATAAACTCGTGCGTATGGGCACGCAGGGCGTCGACGTAATTGACCATGCCATCGATACGCTGCATCAGCTGGCTGATTTCGGTTTTATCGCGGAAGGTGGTGATGGCGCCGATCACCCGATCCTGACTTTTAACGGGCACCATGTTGCACAGCAGCAGCCGGCCGTTGCAGCTGATCTCCTGATCCTGGCGCGCAACGCCCGTCTTTGAGACTTCCCGCAGGCTGGCCAGCAGAGGAGCACTGGCGTTTTCGGTCTGCTTGCCTGAGGGGAGAAGCAGTATTTCTCTGGCGGTCTGATTAATCATCGTCACGCGCCCGTGAATATCGACGGCCAGAACTCCTTCACGCAGCGACTGCAGCATCGCCTGACGCTGTTCAAACAAGGCGGAAATTTCGTAGGGTTCGAGCCCGAACAGAATGCGTTTCAGTACCCGTACCAGGCCCCAAATCCCCATAGAGCTCATAAAAATACTGAACAAAATGGTCCAGACGGCGTTGAGCCGCCCGCGGGCAATCTGTTCTTCGACTTTTTTGAGGGAGATACCGACCGCTACCACGCCGATCTGATCGTGCTGGCTGTCGTAAACGGGGGTGAAAACGCGAAGCGCTTCGGCGAGCGCGCCCCGGTTAACCGATACGTTTTCTTTGCCTTCCAGCGCGGGAGTTAAATCGTCGCCGATAAAATGCAGACCCAGCAGCGCCTCGTTCGGGTGAGAATAGCGGATCCCGCGCATATCGGTCACCACGGTGAACAGTAGATCGTTTCGTTTCGTCACCGCCTGGGCGATGGGCTGAATAATATTCTCCTGCGGTGCCTGCATCAGGCCGCGCTGGATATCCGGGCTGTTAGCCAGCGTTCTGGCGATACCCAGAGCCGTATCTTTTACATCATCGCGGGTCGCCCGGGTGATTTGTACGGAATAGAGCGCAAAGACCACCAGTAGCACAGAGGCAATAATCGCGCACACCATCAGCGTGACCAGCGTGTTCAGCTTCATGGGGCGCTTGCGCGTCGGAAGGAAAGGCTGCAAATCGCTCATCAACACTCCGCGATGATTAAGAAAGGGGTAATTATCGCTGATGACGCGCTTTTCTTAAAGCCATGTAAAGGCGTGGATTTGGTCCTCTTTTCGTGACCCCCCTCGCAGGTCATCTATATAAAACACTTTATAGTGTGTGTGTACTCATAATAAGGAGGCTGTTTATGAGCATTATGCTTACCGGTTCGGTCAAGGAAAGACGGCACGCCAGCACGATGAATATTGATCGATTGTCCACGCTGGACATGCTGAAAGTCATTCACCAGGATGATGCACTCATTTCTGCGGCTATCACCCCTTGTTTACATACTATCGCCCGCGTGGTGGATAACGCCGCCGCGACCCTCAGCCACGGGGGGCGTCTGGTCATTGTCGGCGCGGGGCCGTCAGGATGCGTCGCACAACAGGTTGCTGATGAATATGCGCCGGGCAAAACCCCTGTGATGGCCGTTACGGCACAAGAAGGGGAAGGGAGCTACGAGCGCGGCGTTGCCGACCTGCAGGCCATCAAATTTGGTGAACACGATATGATGCTGGCAGTAAGCGTCAGCGGAAAAACGCCGTGGGTCTGGGGGGCAATGCGCCATGCGTGGTCGCTGGGTTCGCCGGTCGCCATCATCACCGGTGATGCGCAAAGTGAAGCCGCGCAGCTGGCGAGCATGGTCATCGCTCCGGAATTGGGTGCTGATGTTGTTGCTGGCTACCTCAACACCAAAGCGGGGATCGCGCAAAAAATGATCCTATCGATGATCGCAACCGGGCTAGCCGTCCGAACCGGACGCGTTTACAGCAACCTGCGCGTGGATCTTGAAGCAAGTAATACCAAATGGGCTGAGCGGCAAATCGCCATTGTGATGGAAGCGGGGGGATGCACCCGGGCGGAGGCAAAAGCCGCGCTGGAGAGCAGTAACCATAACTGTAAAACGGCGATACTGATGGTGCTGACAGGGCTGGATGCGTGGAAAGCCCATGAGCTGCTGGCGCAGAATAACGGGTTTATCCGCGTGGCGCTGCAGGAAGCGCCGTAATATCTTAAATAAAGAAATAAAAAAGGCCGCGATTGCGGCCTTTGATATTTTTGGGATTAGAACTGGTAGGTCATGCCGATGCCAACGATGTCATCCGTTGCGATGTTATTGTCTTTATAGAAGCGATCGTCGTTGTCCAGCAGGTTGATTTTATAATCAACGTAAGTAGAGAAGTTTTTGTTGAAGCTGTAGGTCATGCCGAGATCGATATAGTTCACCAGATCCTGGTCTACGTAGTCGTAGCCATTACCTGTATGATAATCATTGCCGCCAATGTCTTTACCTTTGGAGTAAACCCAAGCCAGAGACGGACGCAGGCCGAAGTCGAACTGATACTGGGCTACGGCTTCGAAGTTCTGGGTTTTATTCGCGATACCAAAATCACCAAATGGGGTCATGTTGCGGGTTTCCGCATACATCATCGCCAGATACACACCCTCTGCATCATATTTTGCGCCAATGGTCCAGGCTTCAGCGCGTTCGCCACCTGCATATGGGCTGTAGCGGTTGTAGTTACCCGCACCGTATGCAACCTGTTTGTTCGTACGGTCGGAAGATGAATACGCTGCGCCCAGGCTCAGACCGAAGTCGAAATCATAGGTCGTTGACATACCGAAGCCGTCGCCATTCTGGAAACGCACTTTGTCATGACCGTTTTTAGTGCCTTCCTGATCTTCTGAAGGATCCTGATCTTCGTTAGCGCCCTGATACTGCAGCGCGAAATTCAGACCTTCAACCAGGCCGAAGAAATCTGTATTACGGTAGGTTGCCAGACCGTTAGCACGACCGTTCATGAAGTTATCGGTCCAGGTGTAAGAATCACCGCCAAATACAGGCAGCATATCGGTCCAGGCTTCAACGTCGTACACGACGCCGTAATTACGACCATAATCAAATGAACCGTATTCGCCATATTTCAGACCAGCGTATGCCAGACGGTTAAACGATTTGTCACCCGCGCCTTCGGTATCGTTAGCGTAGGTTTTATATTCCCATTGGCCGTAGCCGATCAGATCGTTGGTGATCTGGGTTTCGCCTTTGAAACCAATCTGGACATAGGTTTCATCGCCATCGTCGCTAGGGTTGTCAGAGAAGGTATGACGCGCATCAACCTTACCGTACAGGTCAACTTTGTTGCCATTTTTGTTGTACATCTCAGCCGCATTTGCTGCGCCAGCCATTAATAACGCGGGTACAAGAATCGCCAGAACTTTTCTTTTCATTATATATTCCCTTGAAAGATAATTTATATGAATATATGTAATCACTCTCCATAATTACAGGGTCGATACTATTCCAGGAGTTGTTGTTTAGTTTCAAAAATAAATGTAATTAAATTCGTTCAAATATTGCAAAATATTTCTATTAATCTCTTTATTTTTCTTGTGAATTAATTCATTGAATTTATATGGTGTAATTATTATTAAGTATTTCGTAGTTCTATTTTTAAATTGATTTAATTCGGCTATGTTATAATTCATTCCCTTTTTTACAACAGGATGTAACGATGGAACTTGCCCGGTGGCAGCATAGCTTTGAGCGATGGCTAGAGGAAAACCACACGACCGACGATACCGCACATGATATTTCGCACTTTCGTCGTGTCTGGATGACGGCGCAAAAAATCATGGCTCATCAGGCGGCCGATCCGCTGGTGGTCCTGACCGCATGCTATTTCCACGATATCGTCAGCCTGCCGAAAAACCACCCTGAACGCAGCCGGTCATCCCAGCTGGCAGCCCGCAAGACGAGTGCCATTCTGCGCCGCGACTTCCCGGACTTCCCGTCTGAATGCTATGCCGCCGTGGAACATGCTGTTGAGGCGCACAGCTTTAGCGCCGGGATTGTGCCGCAGAGCATGGAAGCCAAAATTGTGCAGGACGCTGACCGGCTGGAAGCGTTAGGGGCTATTGGTCTGGCGCGCGTTTTTGCCGTCTCGGGTGCGCTGGGCGTACCGCTTTTTGACGCAGACGATCCGTTTGCCGATGCGCGTCCGCTGGACGATCGTGCGTTTGCCCTCGATCATTTTCAGACCAAGCTGCTGCGCTTGCCTGATACAATGCAAACAGAAATGGGCCGCGAGCTGGCACGTCACAACGCCGATTTCCTGATCCAGTTTATGGCGAAACTCAGTGCTGAATTACACGGCGACTGCATCGGGATGGATAGCCAGGTGCTGAGCCGCTTCCGTCGCAGTTTGCGCGAATGAACTGTGGTAATCTGTTCCCAGTCTTTATTCTCCGGTTAAAAGAATGCAGGAAAAACGATCAGTGACAGAGCCCGCGCCTGAGCAGGCTGAGAAAACAACGGCAACGGTGCAGGCGTTACTGGGCCAGCTGTTGGATATCTATGATGCTAAAACGCTGGCAAATCTGCTGGTGGCACAGGGTGAGAGCCACTGGAGCCCGGCTATTCTTAAACGTCTGCTGACCAGCGAGCGAGCTGGGCGTCGCCTGAGTGAAGGCGAGTTTCGTTATCTGCAAAACTTGCTTCCGCGTCCTTCTGCCGCGCACCCGAACTATGCCTTCCGCTTTATCGATCTGTTTGCCGGTATCGGCGGTATCCGACACGGTTTTGAAGCTATCGGTGGCCAGTGCGTGTTTACCAGCGAGTGGAACAAACACGCCGTGCGTACCTACAAGGCTAACTGGTACTGCGATCCCCACGAGCATCATTTCAACGCGGATATCCGCGACGTCACCCTGAGCCATAAAAGCGGGGTGAGCGATGAACAAGCCGCCGAACACATTCGCCAGACGATCCCGGCCCATGACGTGCTGCTGGCAGGTTTCCCGTGCCAGCCTTTCTCGCTGGCCGGCGTTTCAAAAAAGAATGCCCTCGGACGCGCCCACGGTTTTGCCTGCGATACGCAGGGAACGCTGTTTTTTGACGTGGCCCGTATCATTGACGCCCGTCGTCCGGCCATTTTTGTGCTGGAAAACGTTAAAAATTTAAAAAGCCACGACGGCGGGAAAACTTTCCGCATTATCATGCAAACCCTGGATGAGCTGGGTTATGACGTGGCCGATTCCCAGGACATGGGCGCGGATGACCCAAAAATCATTGATGGGAAACATTTCCTGCCCCAGCATCGCGAACGTATCGTGCTGGTGGGTTTCCGCCGCGATCTCAATCTGAAGGGTGACTTCACCCTGCGGGATATCCCGTCTTTGTATCCCGAACGCCGTCCCAGCGTGGCTGACCTGCTGGAACCTGTCGTTGACGCGAAATTTATCCTCACCCCGGTGCTGTGGAAATATCTCTACCGCTATGCCAAGAAACATCAGGCGAAAGGCAACGGCTTCGGTTTTGGGATGGTCAACCCGAACGATCCGCACAGCGTGACCCGCACGTTGTCCGCTCGCTACTACAAAGACGGCGCGGAAATCCTTATCGACAGAGGATGGGACAAGGCGCTGGGTGAAAAAGATTTCGACGATCCGCACAACCAGCGTCACCGTCCGCGACGCTTAACGCCGCGGGAATGCGCCCGGCTGATGGGCTTTGAATCCCCGCAGGGTTACCGCTTCCGCATTCCGGTTTCGGACACCCAGGCGTACCGTCAGTTTGGTAACTCGGTAGTGGTTCCCGCGTTCGCGGCCGTGGCAAAACTGCTGGCCTCGCGCATCAGACAGGCGGTAGCGCTCCGTCAGGGTGAGGCCGTCAATGACGGATGTTCACAATAAGGCGACGCGCAGTAAAAACATGCGTGCCATCGGCACGCGTGATACCGCCATTGAAAAGCGCCTGGCCGCGCTGCTGACGCAGGCGGGATTTGATTTCCGCGTGCAGGATGCCGCCCTGGCGGGTCGCCCCGATTTCGTCATCGACGCATGGCAGTGCATCATCTTTACCCACGGCTGTTTCTGGCACCACCACGACTGCTACCTGTTTAAAGTCCCCGCGACGCGCACCGAATTCTGGCTGGATAAGATTGGCAAGAACGTCGAACGCGACAAGCGGGATCTCACCACGCTGATTGCGCAGGGCTGGCGGGTGCTGATCGTCTGGGAGTGTGCGCTGAGGGGCAGATTAAAACTGAATGATGTTGAACTGTCGGAACGGCTGGAAGAGTGGATCTGCGGCGGCGGCCAGACCGCGCAGATCGACACGCAGGGTATTCACCTGCTTACGGTTTCTCCACCTCGCAAGGGGTGACCACCGGTTTTGCAGGCAGCAAATACTTGCCTAAGGTGACCAGCACGACGGCAAAAACAATCACCCCTAAAGCAACCCATTCAATGGAAGAGAGCGTTTCTCCGCCTAATCCCGTACCGAGCAGCACGGCCACGACCGGGTTGACGTAGGCATAGCTGGTGGCGACCGCCGGGGAGACGTTGCGGATCAGGAACATATAGGCATTAATGGCGATGACAGAGCCAAACAGCGCCAGATACCCTACCGCGAGAAAGCCCGACAGGTCCGGCATGGTAGTCAGCTTTTCTCCCGTCAGCGTGGAGGCGAGAAGCAGTACAATCCCAGCAGCGAGCATCTCAATCGCGCCGGCCATCATGCCGGTGGGGAGCTCGATACGTGAACCGTATACGGAACCAAACGCCCAGCTGATCGAGCCTATCAGGATAATCACTGCGCCCCACGGATTCCCGCTCAGGTTACCGCCGCTATTGAGCAAAATAATGCCGGTCAGTCCTATGCCAATTCCCAGCCATTCCAGCTTGCGGGTGCGGATGCCGAACAGGCGGCTGAAGCAGAGGGTGAAGAGCGGTACGGTGGCAACGACCACGGCGGCGATCCCGGACGGTACGTTCTGGTGCTCGGCAATCGTCACAAACCCATTTCCCACCGCCAGCAGCAGCAGGCCGATCAGGGCGGCATTCAGCATCGGGCGCAGAGGGGGAAGTTTATGTCCGCGCAGCAGCAGGAACGCGAGCAGCAAGACGCCAGCCGAGAGGAAGCGGATGCCCGCCATCATCAGTGGCGGCCAGCTTTCCACGCCGATGCGAATGACAAAGTAGGTTGAACCCCAGATGATGTACAGCGAAAAGAGTGCCCCAATGAGCGGTAGCAATTGCCGGAAACGCATAATCCCTCACGACGTAATAAAAAGGTCGCTGATAGTAAACGCGAAAACTATCGTGCTGGCGAGTCCTTTAATTGTGCAGTCGATGTTAATTTTTTGTTGACGCGAGGTGCCTGTTTCCGGGTTTGCGCTTTTGCTCCATACTATTCACTTAATTACCAAAAAATGAAGGATGAAGATTTTGGCAGGAAGTAGCTTATTAACATTGCTGGATGATATTGCCACCTTACTGGATGATATTTCGGTGATGGGTAAACTGGCGGCGAAAAAAACCGCAGGTGTGCTGGGAGATGATTTATCGCTTAACGCCCAACAGGTGAGTGGCGTGAGGGCTAACCGTGAATTGCCGGTGGTGTGGGGCGTGGCGAAAGGCTCCTTCCTGAATAAGGTGATTCTGGTACCGCTGGCGCTGTTGATCAGCGCCTTTATTCCCTGGGCTATCACGCCGCTGCTGATGATTGGCGGGGCATTTCTCTGCTTCGAGGGGGTGGAGAAAGTCCTGCACTCCTTTAGCGCGCGCAAGGAGAGCGATACGCCGGAGATGCGCCAGCAGCGTCTTGAAGCGCTGGCCGCTCAGGATCCGAAAACCTTCGAGCGCGATAAAGTCAAAGGTGCCATTCGGACCGACTTTATTCTGTCCGCGGAAATTGTTGCCATTACGCTTGGCATTGTGTCCGACGCGCCGCTTCTGAATCAGGTTCTGATCCTTTCCGGCATCGCCATTCTGGTCACGGTAGGCGTGTACGGCCTGGTCGGATTGATCGTTAAGCTGGATGATATTGGCTACTGGCTGGAGACGAAATCAAGCGCGGTGGCAAAAGGCATCGGCAAGAGCCTGCTGGTACTGGCCCCCTGGCTGATGAAGAGTTTGTCCGTGGTGGGCACGCTGGCGATGTTCCTCGTGGGCGGCGGTATTGTGGTTCACGGCATTGCGCCGCTGCATCATGCTATTGAACATTTCTCCTCGGCGCAGGGTGCTGTTGTCGCGGCGATTCTGCCCACTCTGCTGAATCTGGTGCTGGGCTTTATCGTTGGCGCTATCGTCGTCGCGGCGGTGAAACTGGTTGAGAAAATACGCGGCACGTCGCACTAATTGTTACCCGCTGTGGGATGCAAAAAGACCATTCCTCGTCTAAATTGAAACAGTTTCACCCTGATACAGGAGGCAGGTATGGTCTTTTTGGTCAGTGATGAAGTTAAGCCTAAGAAGGGCGGCCCACGTATGATTGTCACCGGGTATTCCAGCGGAATGGTGGAATGTCGGTGGCACGATGGCTATAGCATCAAGCGGGAAGCATTTCGTGAAGATGAGCTTCAGCCGGGGGACGGGCAGCACAAGCGGGACAAGGCTTAATCACATAACGCCCGGCTTTGCCGGGCGTTTTTATTTCAAGTACCGAGTGTAAGGCAGTAATCAGGGAGTGTGTGTGCAGCGCGATACCTTTGTTGTAAAACAATCTTTTCTACAATGGCTGCATAAGCGTAGCAATCCGGGGTTGATTGTTAATCTCTGTTTTTTGACCGTTCTGGTGTTTTCCACACTCCTGACCTGGCGCGAGGTGGTGGTGCTGGAAGAAGCGTATATCTCCAGCCAGCGTAACCATCTGGATACGGTGGCCAGTTCGCTGGACCGGCAGTTACAGAACAGCGTGGACAGGATGCTGTTGTTCCGTCAGGGCATGCGTGATGCGATCCAGACGCCGCTGGCATTTGATGTCCTGGAGAATGCGGTGTCACGCTTTAACGCGGTCCGCATGCTCCCCACCTGGCAGCTTGCCGTTGACAAACAACGCACCCTTCCCATTAACGGCGTGTCGGATGCCTTCGTCGAAAAAACCACGATTCTGAATCGTGACGCTGAGCGCATCAGTCATGAAATTTCTGCCGCGCTCGAAGTGGGGTATCTGCTCAGGCTGGCGTCGTCGAGAGCGCGAACGGAAGCGCGGGTAATCTATGTGTCCCGCGCCGGATTTTTTATTTCCACAGACACGCCGGAGCAGGCGGGCGATATCACCTCCCGCTATTACCATCTGGTCACGCAATCCTGGTTTACCCAGCAGTCGGAACGTAACAATCGCGCTCGCGCGGTGCGCTGGTTTATCTCCACGCCTTCATCCTGGACGAATGATGAACGAACGATTACCGCCAGCGTCCCCATCTATTTTGATCATTACTGGTATGGCGTCGTGGCGATGGATTTTGCGCTGAACACGATGCAGCGTCTGCTGGCTGACGCGACGGAAGACCGGACGGAAGGGGAGTATCAGCTGTACGACACCCGGCTCAATATGATTGCCACTTCTGCCCACGCGGGAACCCCGGTTAACCACTTCGACGAACGTGAAACGGCGCAGATTGCCCACGCGATTGAGAACGATACCGGCGGCGGCATCCGCCTCGGAAGCCGTTTTGTTAGCTGGGAGCGGCTCGATCACTTCGACGGCGTTGTCTTGCGGATCCACACCCTGCATGAAGGGGTGCAAGACGACTTCGGCAGCATCAGTATTGTGCTGGCGCTGCTGTGGGCGCTCTTTACCGCCATGCTATTGATCTCGTGGCTGGTTATTCGCCGGATGGTGAGTAACATGTATACGCTTCAGCATTCGCTCCAGTGGCAGGCCTGGCATGACCCGCTTACCCGGCTGAACAATCGCGGCGCGCTGTTCGACCGTGCAAAAATACTGGCGGAAACCTGTCGCCAGAAATCTCTGCCATTTTCAGTGATTCAGATCGATCTCGACCACTTTAAAAACATCAACGACCGTTTTGGCCATCAGGCCGGGGATAAAGTGCTATCCCACACGGCGGGACTGATTGCCAGCGCGTTACGCAAGAATGATGTGGCAGGGCGCGTCGGCGGGGAAGAGTTTTGTGTCGTCCTGCCGGGGATTGGTCTGGAAGAGGCGAGAGGCGTCGCGGACCGTATTCGCTGCCGAATCAACAGTAAGGAGATCCTGGTGAAGAAGAGCACGACGCTACGCATCAGCGCGTCACTGGGCGTCAGCAGTGCGGATGAAGCGGGGAACTACGATTTTGAACAGCTGCAGTCCATTGCGGACGCCCGGTTATATCAGGCTAAACAGACCGGGCGTAACCGGGTCGTCTGGCGGGATCAGGACAGGAAGTGATCCAGCCCCTCGTGCCAGCCCGCTGGCCCGGGCTGTTGGGTGTGATAAACCCGCCTGGGGTTATCGTCCCGTAGCGTGATACCCTGGCGGTTAATGCCCTTAATCACCACCGCGTAGTCAACGCTGTCCAGCAGCGGCGCATCATTAGGACCATCGCCGAGCCCCAGGGTCGTGGGTTCGATCTCTTCCTGCTCACGGTATTGCTCAATCAGCCAGTTAACCGCCACGTCCTTGCCACAGCGGACGTCCAGAATATGCCAGAAGCGCGCTCCCTGCAGGCATTGCAGGCCGCAGCGCGCCAGTTCCTCTTCAAACTGGACCAGGTTCTCATCGGTGTCACGCCAGATGAGCGTAACGGAGGCTTCATGCCTGCGGGCAAGCGCCGAACGATAACGCGTCAGTCCCGTCCATTCGCTGATGACGTGCTCATCTACGTCGTCAAAGGTGGTGAATTTAAAGCCCATCTGCAGACGGATGTGCTCGATCCGCGGGCGAATATCCCGGTGCGTCATCCCTCTTATCTGGCGCTGAACCTTTTCCCAACGCACGTCAGGCTGAATAACCGCGCCGTTCTCGGCAATAAAAGGCAAGCCTTCCAGGCCCAGATCCTGCTGGATATCCAGCATCTCAGCCGCGGTCTTGCTGCTGCAAAGAATGACCGGCACCTGGTTATCCAGCAGCCTGTCCAGCCAGGGCATTGCGGGCTGCCACTCATAGGTATGAATATCCAGCAACGAGCCGTCCAGGTCAGAAAAAATCAGCAATGAATCCCGCAGTGAAGGCATAGTCGCTCCTGGTAACGGCCGCGTCGGTTTCTAAGAAAATTCCTAAAAAAATAACCGAGGTGGAAACCGGGGAAAAGAGAACGGTCCCTGGCAAACCCGCATTCGGCGTATGTTATTGCGGATAACAAAAAGCATTATGTTAAAAATAGTATATTCATCATAAGAATATATGCTTGTCAGACAAATTCGTTGGGGATAGTGTGGTGCGTACATCAGATTTCCTGGTGTAACGAATTTTCAAGTGCTTCTTGCATAAGCAAGTTTTGATCCCGGTCATCCCCATGACCGGGATTTTTTTCGCCCTACCGATTGGCTTCCGACACGCTAAAGTCGTGAATATCAAGCTCGAAGGCCTCCGCCAGTTCACGATAGGTGTGGTAATCCCTGCCGTTGACAATGACGCGGTCCGAATTGTCGTCCGTCCGGCGGACTTCTGACTCACTGATCTCATTGATGGCGGCAAGCAGGGCATCGACATCCACCTCGACTTCGCGCTTGATGGTGTCGCTATACTCTTTATCGGTCTTCATTCCGGGACTCCTCTTTCAACCTACAAGGCTAAGTATAGCTTGTGCATAAAAACGCCATTCACGCCGGGCGGCGATGTGCGTTTTTGCGTTTTGTTCTACACTGGCTCAAAACCAGAGGAGGAATGTATGAAGGTCAACGATCGGGTAACGGTTAAAACGGACGGTGGGCCGCGCCGCCCGGGTGTGGTGCTGGCAATTGAAGAGTTTAGTGAAGGCATAATGTACCTCGTATCACTGGAAGACTACCCGCTCGGCATTTGGTTTTTTAACGAACTGGGGCATCCTGACGGCATTTTTGTCGAGAAAGCAGACTAGCACGGCGTCGGGTAGCGCTTCGCGTGCCCGACAACGTCCGCAAAAGCAAAAATCTCTGGCCAGGCCAGAGATCAAAGGTAGGGTGCACAGGGTCTTTTCTTAAGCGACTAACGCATGTTGACGAAAATCCCGTTCGTCACATTATCGGTCAGGCGTACCACGTGGTAGATCACTTGCTTATTATGCGTTTTAATTTTCCTTTTAATATTTCCTTTGTGTGACGAAACGGTTTTAGCTTTAATATTCATCTGGTCTGAGATCTGAATAGTTCCTTGGCCCGCCATCCACATTCTCAGCATACTTGATTCAGTCCTGCTTAATGATAGGGTGGGTAAGTTAACCGCTCCTACATTTTTAACTTCTTTATTCAAATAATCACCCAGAATGTCATCCAGCGACTCTGGTTTAATCGATTTAGAACTGATCAATAAATTTTTACGGACCAACAAATACTCATCGAAATGGATATTTGCGATCGCCATAAAAACTATAAACAGGGTTTTTGGATGCTGATTAATGATTTGCTTAATGTGCTGACTGTTGGCTGGATCGTGAATGAAACAGTCCTCATTAATAAACACCACGCCTGGTTTTAGTTCGTCACAAGCGGCCGCGAGTTCGTCAACGGTGTGTGCATCGTTGATGTCTCTCTTTCTTACCCCTCTGCTTGCCAGGTACCCGGTTAACCCTAGCCGGGTGTAGCTGCATAAATCCATAATGATCGTTGACATGGCATACCCTCACTCAATGCGTAACGATAATTCACCATCTGCCTGAGAGCTCAAAACAGCCATACGGGATGGAAAAAAATAATAAACCTGTGAGCATGACAAAGACTTTCAGGCGGACTCACTATCCCGTAAAGTTACGTATAATTTGCCAGGAATCTTCTTAAAGTAAAGTAAATATTAAGTATTGTGAGATGGTTAGAAACAATTAAACCGCGTCAGATATATCCTGGAAGATGTTTTTCGTGTTTTATTTTAGGAATATCCTCAGAAAGACAATGGCAACAGTGAGGGCTATTATTTACGAGGCAGCTCGCTGACAATATCCGCTAACAGGTTGAATATCTCGCCGAATAAATGTTCACAGAAGGGAGCGATAAGTGGCATCAGTAGTGACATTAATAAAATTCCGACCGTCAGCGTCAGCGGAAAACCAATGACAAACACCGAAAGCTGCGGTGCCATTCGGTTAAGTAAACCTAATGCCAGGTTGACGGTCAGCAGCAGGGTGATGATCGGCAGCGCCAGCATCAGCCCGTTCAGGAATATCAGCCCCGCCGCGCGGGTGAGCGCCAGGAAGGCATTGCTGTTCACCGGATTTTCACCAATCGGCAGCGTATGGAACGTATCCACCAGCATGGAGATAAGCCAGAGATGGCCGTTGAACGACAGGAACAGCAGCATGGCGAGCAGATCGATAATTCGGGCCAGCACGGGCATGTTGAGATGACTGCCGGGATCAACAAACGTGGCGAACGATAACCCCATCTGCAGGCCAATCAGTTCCCCTGCGGTACGCACCGCGGCAAAAGCGAGCTGCATGGTAAAGCCGACGGCGACGCCAATCATGACCTGCTGTAGCGCCACCCACACCGCATTCGCCGAGAAGATCGGAATATCCACAGGGGGCAGGGACGGGGCGACGATAATGGAGATGATGATGCCCAGCCCCACTTTGACACGCTTGGGGATCGATTTCTCACTGAGAATCGGGGCGGTGGATATCAGCGCCATGATCCGCAGCATCGGCCAGAAATAGACGCCGAGCCACTGAACCCACTGGTCGCTGGTGAAGTGCAGCATCGTCAGGTCAGCCGATGATATACGGCAGATTGGTAAACAGGTTGCGCATATAGTCCAGCAACAGGTTCAGCATCCACGGCCCGGCCACGATAATCGCCATGAACACGGCAATGATTTTCGGGATAAATGACAGGGTCATTTCGTTAATCTGCGTGGCTGCCTGCAGAATACTGATGATAAGACCAGTAACCAGCGCGACAAGCAGCAGTGGAGCGGCAACGGCAATGGCGATTTTCATCGCTTCCGTGCCCATCATCATGACCGATTCGGGTGTCATTGCCGTTCCTTAACTGTAAAAACTCTGCGCCAGCGAACTGACCAGCAGCTGCCAACCGTCGACCAGCACAAAGAGCATGATCTTAAAGGGCAGGGCAATGGTGGCGGGTGGAACCATCATCATCCCGAGCGCCATCAGGACGCTGGCGATCACCAGGTCGATAATCAGGAACGGAATAAAAATGGTGAAGCCAATCTGGAACGCGGTTTTCAGCTCGCTGGTGACGTAGGCTGGCAGAAGAATACGCATTGGCACCGCTTCCGGTCCCTGCAGTTCGCCGGTGTTGGACAGGCGGGCAAAGAGCGCAAGGTCCGCTTCGCGCGTCTGGCGCAGCATAAATTCCCGCAGCGGCTGCGCGCCTTTATCCAGCGCCTCCTGCATGGAGATTTTATCTTCGCTAAACGGCTGGTAGGCGTCGGTATAAATTTTATCGATAACCGGCGACATAATGAAAAAGGTCAAAAACAGTGACAGCCCCAGCAGAACCTGGTTTGGCGGGGCGGAAGGGGTTCCCAGCGCGTTTCGCAGCAGACCAAAAACGATGATGATGCGGGTGAAGCTGGTCATCATCAGCAGAATGGCCGGAATAAACGTCAGCGAGGTGATGAACACCAGCGTCTGAACCGGAAGCGACCAGCTTTGTCCGCCGCCCGCGAGAGGGGTTGAAACCAGACCGGGCAGTTGCGCATAGACTGCGGGAGCAAACAGGCCAACGCCCGCAAGCGTCAGGGATAACAAACGGCGCATCAGGATCTCCCGGAACGCTTTAGCAAACTCTTCATGACGGACTGAAAATCCGCAGGGGCGTCTGCGCGCTCGTCCACCACAACAGGGGCGGGCGGCAGTTTATGTAATACGTTGATGTTTGAAGCTGTTACGCCCAGGACCAGACGCGCGTCGTCCACCTCGACGATGACCACGCGTTCGCGTGGCCCCAGCGTGGTGCTGGCGCTAACTTTCAGGCCGCGGGTACCGGCGGTTTTACCCGCCAGGCCAAAGCGCTTCGCCAGCCATGCGGCGATAAGAATAAAGGCAATAATACCGAGCAACGCCCCGCTCACCTGGAGCAGAGGTGAGCCGGGGACGGCAGAAGGTTGTGATATTGTTGCCTGGGTTTTCATGCTTAACGGCTCAGACGACGCATACGTTCAGACGGAGTAATGATGTCGGTGATACGCACGCCGTATTTATCGGCAACCACCACCACCTCACCCTGAGCAATCAGATAACCGTTGATCAGAATATCCAGCGGCTCACCGGCCAGACCGTCAAGCGCCACCACGGAACCCTGCGTCAGGCGCAGCAGCTCTTTAATGGTCATGCGGGTGCGCCCCAGTTCAACGGTCAGCTTAACCGGGATGTCCATAATCAGGTCGATGTCCTGCAGCGTGCCGCTGACGTCACCGCCGCCGAGCTGCTGGAATACGGCATCCGCTGCGCTTTTGGCTGGGGTCGTTTTTTGCTCGTTTAACGCGTCAGCCCACAGATCGTCCAGTGCTCCGCTGTTTTCATCGGACGGATTGTTCATGTCACTCATTTGGGCTGTTCCTCATTCAGCGAATTCAA
Source organism: Lelliottia nimipressuralis (assembly GCF_004402045.1). Taxonomy (GTDB): domain Bacteria; phylum Pseudomonadota; class Gammaproteobacteria; order Enterobacterales; family Enterobacteriaceae; genus Enterobacter; species Enterobacter chinensis. The sequence continues at coordinate 617,483 of NZ_SOMG01000011.1, forward strand.
AATCGGGTTGATCAAGTGCTCAACGCGTAACGCATACTGACCGTTAATCGTGCCGTACTGGCTTGTCAGCACGGGGACACCATCCACATGGGCAATAATGCGGTCGGGTTTTTCTATCGGCAAAACATCACCGGGTTGTAATTTCAGGATCTGGGATAACCGCAGCGGGATATCGGCGAAGCTCGCCACCAGTTCAAGCTGTGAATGTTGGACCTGGCGGACCAGGTTTTCACGCCAGTTCTGGTCTTCGTTGCGGGAGTTCTCCAGCGGCGGGTTCACCAGCAGCTCGCGCAGCGGTTCGATCATGCTGAACGGCAGGCAGATGTTGAACTCGCCGGTCAGGTTACCGATCTCCACATGGAACGGCGTGTTAACGACGATATCGTTCGGGGAGGTGGTGATATTGGTAAATTTCACCTGCATCTCAGAACGAACGTACTCCACTTCCAGCGGGTTAATCGCTTTCCACGCGTCGCTGTAAGACTCCAGCGCCAGCTTCAGCATGCGGTTAATGACGCGTTGTTCGGTGTGGGTGAATTCACGACCTTCTACTTTGGTCGGGAAGCGCCCGTCGCCGCCGAACAGGTTATCCACCGCAATGAACACCAGGCTTGGCGAAAACACCACCAGACCGGTGCCGCGCAGCGGCTTCAGATGAATCAGGTTAAGGTTAGTTGGCACCGGCAGGTTGCGGGCAAACTCGTGGTACGGCTGAATGCGGATCGCACCGACCGTAATATCCGGGCTACGACGCAGCAGGTTAAACAGCCCCATACGGAACTGACGTGCAAAACGTTCGTTAATGATCTCCAGCGCCTGCAGACGTTCACGGACCACGCGACGCTGGGTATTCGGGTCATAGGGACGAATATCGTTATCGCCGCCAACGCCCGGTTTAGGATCATCATTTTTATCGCTGTCGCCGTTAAGCAGCGCATCGATTTCTGCCTGAGAAAGAATACTGTCGCCCATGTCGTTACCGCAGAATGAAGGCTGTATACAGAACGTCAGTGACTTCCTGCTTTGGTTGGCCGTTTACCAGCGGTGTCGCCAGCGTTTGTTTAATGGCGTCGACCAGCTTTTGCTTACCGACATCGGTGGCCAGCGCCGAAGCGTCCTGACGGGAGAACAGCAGCAGAAGGCGGCTACGCACCTCCGGGAGATAATCATTCAGACGCGAGCGCGTGGCTTCATCCTTCAGACGCAGCGTAATACCGACATACAGCACACGATCCGCATCACCGAGATTCACGGTGAAGGTGTCCAGAGGGAAAAATACCGGCGCCGGCGGTGGTGCAGGTTCGGCTTTGGCTGCAGCGGTCGAAGGTTCCTGCTGCATACGCCAGTAACTATAGCCCGCAGTAGCGCAGGCGGCGAGCGTGATCAACACCAGCAGCGGGATCCAGATGGAACGCTTACTTTTTTTGGTGATAGCGGAGTCAGTCATCTGATACGAGCTTCCTGTTTCGGTACAGCTTAATATGGTGATTATCCCGTGTCCTGCTGTCGTCAAAGCGTGGAAAAGACGGGGATAATCACGCTACCTCTGGCGTTTAGGCGAAGATGTCTACGGCACTGTTACCGCGCGCCGCGGATTGCAGGGCGGCAGGGGTAGGCAGTAACTCATCGCTCTCTTCATTAAAACCGCCGGTATTGCCGGAACGCGAAGCCTGGTGCTGCTGCTGGGAGGAGGACTGCTGCTGCCCGGCAAAGCTCTCGCTGCTGACGCTACTTTGCGTAAGCTGAATGCCGTTCTCCGCAAGCGACGTTCGCAGGACCGGCAGTGCCGCTTCCAGAGCCGCACGGACATGGCTGTGCGCAGAGACCATCTGCAGTTGCGCCTGGTTATCATCCAGCTTAAGCGAAATTTGCACCTGACCCAGATCTTCCGGGTGCAGACGCAGCTCTGCTGTCTGCTGGCCCTGCTTAGTGAACAGCGTGATGTGCTGGCTCAGGGATTGCTGCCATTCATGGGTGCCCAGAGGCTGGCTTAGCACCGGCGCGGTGGCAACGGTGGCGGCTGGCTGGCTGGTCGCATGGCTGGACATAATCGGTGCCAGGGTGGCTGTCGGCGACGTTGAGGAAGAAGCGCTGGCGAGTTCCTGCTTCTCTGCTGCGGCGGCCACGACCGGCGTTGCAGGCGCGTTGTCCGACAGGGCCGGGTCGCTGTTTTTCGCCAGGCTGTGGCTCTGATAAGTCGCAGCAGTCTGCCCTTTATCATGGCTTCCCGGCAGGGCGTTCAGGGACGGTTGGCCCGCGCCCGTTTGTGCAAGCGTTGCGGAACCGATCGCAGACCGTTCGGCAATACCGTCGCTGGCTGCCACGTGAGAAGTGTTGGTCTGCTGGTGCGGCAGCATGGCCATCAGCGCGCTTAATCCGGCCAGCTCTTCTTCGCTCAGTTCGCTTTTGCTGTCATCTTTACTGTTGACCGCATTGAGCGTTTTCTGGGCATCGCCCTTTGACAGCGGCACCAGCCCGGAAATCAGCGTATCAAGCGACGTGACGGGCAACGTTTCATCGCCATTCAGCGCAGTTTGACGCGAGAGCAGGTCGGCAATTTTGGCCTGCAGGGTGGTATCGCCTTTGGCGTCCTGCGCGACTTTTGACAGCTTACTGCCGGCGGCTTTCAGATCGGCCAGGGTCAGCGGCGCATCTTTGCCCTTGCCCGTTGCATCCGACAGGGCGCCCGCCAGCAGAGAGAGAAAGTCTTGTGCACCGTCGGTGCCTTTCCCCGTCTGCGTGCCGCCTGACAGGTCGCTGTCGCTCATCAGCAGTTGTTGCAGTGTGATCATTCCGGTTTCCTCATTGATGCGCGCTGGGCAAACTCATCCATTTTTTTCTGATCCAGACGGTTTTCCGCCAGGGTCGTCGCCGCGATCTGTCGGTCCTGTAAGGTCTGCCAGGCCTGCAGTCGCTGCTTCTTCTCACGCCAGAAATTCAGCGCGGTATCGACTTTTTGGGTCCACTGGTTAAGCTGCTGGCGATGCTGATCTATCGCCTTTTCCAGCGTCTGGATAAACTGCTGATAGTTAATCCAGCGCTGGCTGCCAATGCCCTGTGTCATATCGGTATTGAGGTTGGTGCGATATTCATGCTGATAGTCGATTAACATCTTCAACTGTTCTTCAGCCTGCTGGCACCCGCGTCGCATTGCGCCAAGCTGCAATGCGGCATCATCAACTTCTTTTTCAGCCAGATCTTTCAGCGTTGATAACGCGCTGTTTTGCGCCATGACCTTCGCCCTCCACCTGTGTTACACCTGCGGGAAAATCAGCTCCAGTGCCTGAATTGAATCTTCCCAGTCGGCGCGTTCAAAAATGCCTTGTTGCAAAAATGCCTCCAGCTGCGGCCACAGGGTAATCGCTTTGTCGAGCATCGGGTCGCTGCCTTTGGCATACGCCCCGACGCTGACCAGATCGCGGTTGCGCTGGAAGCTGGAGAGGAGTTGTTTGAAGTTACGCACGCGGGCGTAGTGCTTCTCGGTTATCAGCGCCGTCATTGCGCGGCTGATGGATGCTTCAATATCAATGGCCGGATAGTGCCCGGCTTCAGCCAGACGACGCGACAGCACAATGTGACCGTCAAGGATCGCGCGCGCGGAGTCGGCAATCGGGTCCTGCTGGTCATCGCCTTCCGTCAGCACCGTGTAGAACGCGGTGATGGAGCCGCCGCCGCTGATGCCGTTCCCCGCACGTTCAACCAGGGCAGGGAGTTTGGCAAAGACCGAAGGCGGGTAGCCTTTGGTCGCAGGCGGTTCACCGATGGCCAGCGCGATTTCACGCTGCGCCATTGCGTAACGGGTCAGGGAATCCATGATCAGCAGTACGTGCTTGCCGCGGTCACGGAAATCTTCGGCGATACGGGTGGCATACGCGGCACCCTGCATACGCAGCAGCGGCGACACATCCGCCGGCGCGGCGATAACCACCGAGCGGGCGCGGCCTTCCGCACCCAGAATGTTTTCAATAAAGTCTTTGACTTCACGACCACGCTCGCCGATCAGCCCCACGACGATCACATCGGCCTGCGTGTAGCGCGCCATCATGCCGAGCAGGACGGATTTCCCCACGCCTGACCCGGCGAACAGGCCCATACGTTGTCCGCGTCCCACGGTCAGCAGGGCGTTAATCGGACGCACGCCGGTGTCCAGCACATGCTCAATAGCGGTACGCTGCAGGGGGTTGAACGGTTGGGTGATCAGCGCACCGGTTTCGGTGGTGTCCGGGGAGGGCAGCCCGTCGAGCGGTTTCCCGCTGCCGTCCAGCACGCGACCCAGCAGGGCAGGACCAAGGGGTAACTGTTTCCCGCTTTGCAGCCCGTCGCCAGAAATGTTTTTGGCATACACGCGCGCGCCGGGCAGAATGCCTTCCACCTCTTCAAGCGGCATCAGGAACAAACGTTGGCCGTTAAACCCGACCACTTCGCTTTCAACTTCACGCGTTTCCAGACCGTCCTGACGTTCAATCACGCAGGTCGCACCTAGCGGAAGCTGCAGGCCGGTGGCTTCAAGAACCAGACCGGTGGCGCGCGTCAGACGGCCATAACGACGAACAGAGGGCAGCTGCGCCATCTTCGTCTCAAAGTTGTCGAGCGTGGTGAGCCAGCGGGTGAGGCGTGCGGTCATCAGACGACTCCCGGTGCCGCCAGGCGGCACAGTTCCTGCCAGCGGGTGGCGACGCTGGCATCCAGGTCACCTTCATCGGCAGAGACTTTGCAGCCGCCGTGATGTAACGACGGGTCACCGCGCAGACGCCAGCCGTGCAGGTTAAGCGTTGCCCCCAGGCTCTCTTCCACGCGCTGCAGGTCGTCCGGATGGACGCGCAGCTGCGGCTTCCCGCTGAACAGCGGTTCCTGCTGCAGCAGGCCCTGAATTTGTTTAATAAGCGCCGTGTTATCCACCACGGGCGTCTGGCCGATCACCTGACGCGCGGCTTCCAGCGCCATCTGCATCAGTCGCGAGGCAATCACGCTGTCCAGCGCGTCCAGCGTATGCTGAAACTCGCTGACCAGCTGCTGCATGCGGGCATGGATCGGCGCCTGCTGCTGGCGCGCCTGATCGATACCGTGCTCTAACCCTTTTGCCAGGCCTTCCTGATACCCCTGCTCGTGGCCTTTCTGCCGGCCTTCGTTCAGACCGGCATTATAGCCCTGCTCGTGCGCCTGCATTTGCAGCTGAGCCAGCATCTGTGCCTGCTGCTCTTCCTCGCTAAGCTCGGGCTGCTCGACGTCAGGGTCGAGTGCCTCGGGCGCTATCACGGCTGGCATGAACTCAGAGAGGGGAGGAGCCAGATCGTCCGGTGTCCAGCGCTTCCACGGCAGCTCATTAGACATAGGTGTCGTCTCCGCTGCCAATCACCATCTCGCCGGTTTCTGCCAGACGACGAACAATAAGCAGGATGGCTTTCTGTTCGTTTTCCACCTGAGACAGACGAACCGGGCCGCGGTTGGCAAGGTCGTCGCGCAGGATATCCGCCGCACGCTGCGACATGTTGCGCAGGAACTTCTCGCGCAGCGGCTGCTCGGCACCTTTGAGGGCGATAAGCAGAGACTCGGAATCCACTTCCTGGAGAAGGCGCTGGATACTGCGGTCGTCCACTTCGACCAGGTTTTCGAACAGGAACATCTCGTCGATAATTTTCTGTGCCAGTTCGCCGTCGAATTCGCGAACCGCCGTAATAACTGCCTCTTCCTGCTGCGTTTTCATCAGGTTGATGATTTCCGCCGCCGTTCTCACGCCGCCCATTTTGCTGCGCTTGAGGTTCTGGCCGTCGAGCAGGCTGTTCAGCACTTCGGTCAGCTCTGCCAGCGCGGCTGGCTGGACGCCGCCGAAGGTTGCGATACGCAGCATTACATCGTGACGCAGACGCTCTTCGAACAGCGCCAGAATATCGGCCGCCTGGCCACGTTTGAGGTGGACAAGGATGGTGGCAATAATCTGCGGGTGCTCGTCGCGAATAAGGTCGGCGGCACTCTGCGGTTCCATAAAGTTAAGCGTTTCGATACCGCTGGCGGTATCGCGCGTTTCCAGAATGTCTTCCAGCAGGCTGGCGGCACGCTCTTCGCCCAATGCTTTGACCAGCACGGAACGCAGGTAGTCGTTGGCGTTGACGTTGAGCGCGGCAAACTGTTCGGCTTCCTGTTCAAACTCCGACAGCACTTCGGTCAGCTGTTTGTTGGAGATTTGACGCACGCTGGCCATAGCCGCACTCAGAATTTGCACTTCCCGCTGGGAGAGGTGTTTAAACACCTCTGCCGCGCGATCTTCGCCAATGGTCATCAACAGGATGACGCTTTTATCGGTGCCCGTAAGCGTATTACTCATGTTCGTTACCCATCCACTGGCGGATGACCAGCGCCACGACGCGCGGATCGTTATCTGACATTTCGCGAATGCGCTGGCTCATGACCTCAGCGCCCATGCGCTGGTTAGCACGACGCTGCTGCATTTGTTCATCTTTGCTGAGGCGAACTTCAACCGCTTCTTCCGTTTCCTGACGCGTGTTCATCTGCTCGCGAGCCGCTTTTTCGGCTTCAGCACGACGCTGGAGCTGTGGACGAACAGCCTTACGCCACAGCAGCCACGCGACAATCAGCACCAGCAGCCAGCGTCCTGCGGACAGCAGCTGATCGATAAACGCCTGCTGTTGCCAGAACGGCAGTTCACCGCCGGTCTCTTCAACCGAGTTGAACGGCGAGTTCACTACGTTGAGGCTATCGCCACGCTTCTCGGAGTAGCCCATCGCTTCACGGGTCAGATCTTCGATCTGCTTCATCTGCTCGGCAGTCAGCGGCAGCGGTTTGCCATTCGGCAGCGTTTTGTAGTTCACGACCACGGCGACGGACAGACGCTGAACATCACCCACGTTCAGTTTGGTGTGGCGAATTGTCCGGTCCACTTCGTAGTTCGTGGTCTCGTTACGGCTGCTGGTACGCGGACCGGCGTTATTGGCCGTCGAGGTGGTTTGCTGATTTTGCTGACCGTTCTGCTGATTGGCCGGCGGCGTAGAGATCGGTGCCGCGTTAGCCGGGGCAGGCTGGTTAGACAGCGCACCCGGCACGCCACCTGGATATGCTCCACCGACCTGCTCATTTGAGTTTATCTGGCGCGAACGCATGACCGCCTGAGACGCATCGCCGTTCGGGCTGTACTGCTCTTCGGTTTGTTCTTTATTGGCGAAGTCAATCTGCGCGGTAACCTGCGCATGCACGTTGCTGTTGCCTACTACCGGGCCGAGGATGGCTTCGATACGACGCTGGAGACGGCTTTCGACATCGGCGGCATATTTCAGCTGCGCGTCATTCAGGTCGCGACCGGCGGTATTGGATTGTGTCAGCAGGTGGCCACTCTGGTCGACCAGCGTTACGTTACCCGGCGGCAGACCGGCGACGGCGCTGGAGACGAGGTGCGTCACCGCGCTGATTTGCCCTTCGTCCAGCGCGCGGCCAGGCTCGAGGTTCACGGTTACGGAAGCCGAAGGCGATTTCTGTTCGCGGACAAATAAGGAAGGTTTAGGCATTGCCAGGTGCACGCGGGCACTCTTCACCGGGCCTAAGGTTTCAATGGTGCGGGCCAGTTCACCTTCCAGCGCACGCTGGTAGTTCACCTGCTCGCTGAACTGGCTGATACCGAATTTTTCCTGATCCAGCAGTTCAAAGCCCACCGCGCCGCCTTTTGGCAGCCCCTGCTGAGCCAGACGCAGACGGAGTTCGTGCACCTTATCCGCAGGAACCTCAAGTGCCCCCCCGTTATCGGCAAAGCGATAAGGGATGTTCATCTGGGTAAGCTGGGTGACGATGGCACCGCCATCCTGATCGGAAAGGTTACTGTAGAGCGTCCGGTAATCAGGGCTTTTCGCCCACAGGACCATCGCTACAAGGATCGCAATTGCGGCAGCGCCTGCCACGATCAACGGGATTTTAGGATTCGCGCGAAGGCGGTTCATCCACTCGAGTGATTTATTTTGCGGCGCTGTCGATGCTGTTGCACTCATTGCGCACCTCTTAAATCCTGGTGGTTTACGTTATTCGTGTAGAGAAACAAAACTGACTCCCGGGTCGGCAAACACGACAAAAGTTCCATATTGATGGCCCTGCCATTATTTGATGATTCGTGATTTTCTATGCGTCAAATAACCTGGTTTTTTCACGCTATTTACCGCCATTATCTTATTGACAAGCTGTTAGTCTTGACCGCGTAAAAAACCATCCAGGGGAGAGTCATGGCTATTCAGGGTATTGAAGGGGTAATCAGTCAGCTGCAGGCAACGGCAATGACGGCCCGTAATCAGAATGTGGCAGATCAACAGCCGAGCATCAGTTTTGCAGGGCAACTGCATGCCGCGCTTGACCGTATCAGTGATACCCAGACCGCAGCGCGCACCCAGGCAGAGAAGTTCACCCTCGGTGAACCGGGCGTGGCGCTGAATGACGTCATGACCGATTTGCAAAAAGCGTCCGTTTCCCTGCAGATGGGGATCCAGGTGCGTAACAAGCTGGTGTCGGCTTATCAGGAAGTGATGGGGATGCAGGTTTAAGACCTGTCGATCTTCGCTGGCAGCCTTAGCGCTTTAATGCCACAATATTTTTTTCTTCGAATGCAGGAAAGATGATGAAAAAAATAGCAATTGCTGGCGCGCTGCTGGCACTGACCGGATGCGTTCAGGTAGATAACTACAAGGATGTGATTAAGCATCCCGTCCCGGCGCATCTGGCGGGATACTGGCAGTCGAAAGGGCCGCAGAGCAAAATGGTCAGCCCGGAGGCGATTGCCACGCTGGTGGTGACGGAGGAGGGCGATACGCTGGACTGCCGTCAGTGGCAGCGCGTGATTGCCGTGCCGGGTAAAATCATGCTGCGTTCAGACAGTTATTACAACGTGACCCGCAAGCTGGATATCTATCCGCTGGAGCGCGATGGCTTGACGCTTGAGTACGACGGACTGGAGCTGCAGAAAGTTGACCGTCCAACGGTTGAGTGCGCCGATTACCTGAGCAAGAATCCGCTTGAGAGTAAGTTGCCGTAGCCGTTTGTTGCCGGGTGGCGCTGACGCTTACCCGGCCTACGGGACTGAGGGAAAACGCAAAACGGCAACCTTGTTGCCGTTTTTGGTGTTTGCGCCCTCTCCCTGTGGGTGTACGGTCCGGGGACATAGTGAACACTTGTTCGGGGACATGGTAGACACTTACAACTAAGGCATAAGAACCCGTTT
>NZ_SOMG01000006.1 GCF_004402045.1 Lelliottia nimipressuralis
TTTTTTTTTGGTGTCGTCATGTTTTTTAACTATTGATTAACGAAATTGCCGGGTGGGGGGGGCCCCCCACCCCCCCCCAAACTCTGGTGTCCGCGCCCCCCCGCCCCCCCCCCCCGCCACCGGGCAAAACGAACTAAACCTGCTGCTTCTTATCGTGCTGGCGGTTAACCCAGGTATTGATAATCAGCGTCACGATCAGAATGCCAAACACCACGCCGAGCGAAATGGCGATTGGGATGTGGTAGAAATCGACAATCAGCATCTTGATACCGATAAACACCAGAATCACCGACAGGCCGTACTTCAGCATCGAGAAGCGCTCTGCCGCGCCAGCCAGCAGGAAGTACATGGCACGCAGACCGAGGATCGCGAACAGGTTTGAGGTCAGGACGATGAACGGGTCGGTTGTCACCGCGAAAATAGCCGGGATGCTGTCTACGGCAAAAATCACGTCGCTGAGCTCCACCAGAATCAGCACCAGCAGCAGCGGGGTGGCAAACAGCAGACCGTTCTTGCGCACGAAGAAGTGCTCGCTCTCAATCTTGTCGGTCATGCGCAGATGTCCACGGATCCACTTCACCAGCGGACGATCGCCAATCGCGGAGCCGTCCTCTTTCGCCAGCGCCATCTTGATCCCGGTGAACAGCAGGAACGCGCCGAAGACGTACAGCAGCCATTCGAACTGGGTGATCAGCCAGCTGCCGGCGAAGATCATAATGGTACGCAGAACAATGGCACCCAGCACGCCGTAGACCAGCACGCGGCGCTGCAGGGCAGCAGGCACGGCAAAGTAGCTGAACAGCATCAGCCAGACGAAGACGTTATCCACCGCCAGGGCTTTTTCAATCAGATAACCGGTGAGGAAGGCGAGCGCCTGCGGATCGGCCACCGCCCGGCCTTCGGTCGAGGCCAGATACCACCAGAAGGCAGCACAGAACAGCAGGGAAAGGGTAACCCACACCAGGGACCAGGCGGCGGCCTGCTTCATGGTCATGCCGTGTGCGCCGCGACGCCCCTGCAAAAAGAGGTCGATCGCCAGCATGATGAGCACGACAACCGCGAATCCGCCCCACAACATTGGAGTGCCGACAGAATGCATACTATTTTCCTTACACATAAAAAACAAAAACGGCCATGGTCAGAAGACGATAGCCGTTAGCTTTTTATGCATAGACCTCGCCTTCCGGCAAGGTCTCACTTACAACCACGAGGGTTGCCCGGCGACCGGATGCGGTATTACACGCATCGTAATGACGATCCACCGACGAAGAAGTTACTCCCCTTTGCAGGTAACAAAATATGTCAGACCATTGGTTTCGTCAATGGTCTGCGCCGTTTCATTACACAGCTTTACGCGATGGCTTCCGCGTTCACGCCGTCTGCCGGGAACACCACGCCGGTCTGACGGCGGATCTCCGTTTGCAGTTTCGCCGTGGTGCGGCTCACCGCGAGACCCGGGTGATTCACTTCGTTGTCTTCCACCAGACGGGCAAAGACCTCTGCCTCATAGAGCATAGTGTTAATATGCTGAGGCTGCGTCAGCTCCTGCGCTTTACCGCCGCGCGGTACCACGCTTACTTTCTGGCATTCGGAGATCTTCTCGATAACCAGCGAGCCGGCTTCGCCCTGAATCTCGCTTGGCAGTACGGAATCACTGACTTTGGAGTGCTGCAGCGTGACGCTGAAATCACCGTAATCCAGCACCACGAGCCCGTGCGCATCCACGCCGCTCTCCAGCAGGCTGGCGGTGGCGGTGACGCCGTGCGGCTCGCCCCACAGCGCCACGGCGGAGGCCAGGCAATAGAAACCGATATCCATAATCGAGCCGTTAGAGAAGGCCGGGTTAAAGGTATTTGGATTTTCACCGTCGAGGTAGCGCTGGTAGCGCGACGAGTACTGGCAGTAGTTGATAAAGGCTTTACGCACTTTGCCAATTTTCGGCAGCGACTGCTGCAACAGCAGGAAATTCGGCAGGCTGGCGGTTTTGAACGCTTCGAACAGCACCACCTGGTTTTCGCGGGCAAGTGCGATGGCGGCTTCCACTTCCTGGATATTCGACGCCAGCGGCTTCTCGCAAATCACATGCTTTTTATGGCTGAGGAACAGCTTCGTTTGCGGGAAGTGCAGGGAATTCGGGCTGGCGATATACACCGCGTCAATGGCGTCGCTTTGCGCCATTTCATCAAGCGAAGTGAAGAGATGCTCAACGAGGTAATCGTTGGCAAAACTCTGCGCCTGCTCAAGGCTGCGGGAATAGACTGCGGTAAGTTTAAGTTTGCCGGTTTCGTGGGCGGCGTCGACGAACTGGCGTGTGATCCAGTTCGTACCAATGACTGCGAAACGTATCATAAACGTTTACGTACTCCGTAGCGGGGAACCTTTAGCCACTGTAGCACGTCATCATGACAATTCGCGTGCGCTATTCCGCATTACCATTTAACGATAAATGCGTAAGCCACAAGCGGGTATCAAACTCCAGCTGATGATACTGCGGCTCCATGTGGCAGCACAGGGAGTAGAACGCTTTGTCGTGCTCTTTCTCTTTCAGGTGCGCCAGCTCATGGACGACAATCATCCGCAGAAAGGCTTCCGGTGCGTTACGGAACACCGTCGCGACGCGGATCTCGGCCTTCGCTTTCAGCTTGCCGCCCTGTACGCGGGAGATGGCGGTGTGCAGGCCGAGCGCGTTTTTCAGCACGTGGATCTTGTTGTCATACATCACCTTGTTGATCGGCGGCGCGCTCTTCAGATAGCGGCTTTTCAGATCCTGCGTATACTGCCAGAGGGCTTTATCGGTCGCGAAATCGTGGGTGCCGGGATAGCGTTTTTCCAGCACCGCGCCGAGCTTCTGCCCGGCAATCAGGCTGCGAACCTGAGAAAGTAAATGCTCCGGGTAGCCCTGGAGATAAGTAAGTTGGTTCATCAACGCCCCAAATCGACAATAAAACGGGTATACTCACGCACCCTTTTCAGGGATACGCCAAATTTTACCATTCAGGAGGGCCGATGAGCCACTTAGACAACGGTTTCCGTTCACTCAACCTTAAACGTTTCCCGGAAACGGACGACGTCAACCCGCTTATGGCGTGGGAAGCGGCGGATGAATATTTGCTGCAGCAGTTGGATGAGACTGAAATCCGCGGCCCGGTTCTGATCCTGAATGATGCCTTTGGCGCGTTGGGCTGTGCGCTGGCGGAACACGCGCCTTACAGCATCGGCGATTCCTACCTGAGCGAGCTGGCGACGCGTGAAAACCTGCGCCATAACGATATCGAAGAATCCAGCGTGAAGTTTCTCGACAGCACCGCGGAGTACCCGCAGGTGCCGGGCGTGGTACTGATTAAAGTGCCAAAAACCATGGCGCTGCTGGAGCAACAGCTGCGCGCGCTGCGTAAGGTCGTGACGCCAGAAACCCGCATCATCGCGGGTGCCAAAGCGCGCGATATCCACACCTCGACGCTGGAGCTGTTTGAGAAAGTCCTTGGCCCAACCACCACGACGCTGGCGTGGAAAAAAGCGCGCCTGATCAACTGTACCTTCAGTGCGCCGGAGCTGGCTGACGCGCCAGAGACCCTGAGCTGGAGGCTGGAAGGCACAGACTGGACCATCCACAACCACGCAAACGTCTTCTCCCGCACCGGTCTGGATATCGGCGCGCGTTTCTTTATTGAAAATCTGCCGGAAAATCTGGAAGGGGAAATCGTCGATCTGGGCTGCGGTAACGGCGTGATTGGCCTGACGCTGCTGGCGAAGAACCCGGAAGCCAGCGTGGTATTCAGCGACGAATCGCCAATGGCGGTGGCGTCAAGCCGTCTGAATGTGGAAACCAACATGCCGGAAGCGCTTGATCGCTGCGAATTTATGATCAACAACGCGCTGTCGGGCGTAGAGCCTTTCCGTTTCAACGCGGTGTTCTGTAACCCGCCGTTCCACCAGAAGCATGCCCTGACGGATAACGTCGCCTGGGAGATGTTCCACCATGCGCGCCGCTGCCTGAAGATTAACGGCGAGCTGTACATCGTGGCAAACCGCCACCTGGACTACTTCCACAAGCTGAAGAAGATTTTCGGTAACTGCGTCACCATTGCGACCAACAACAAGTTTGTGGTGCTGAAAGCGGTGAAGCTGGGTCGTCGTCGCTAAGATTAGGTATGTGCGGCCTGATGCCCGGTGGCGCTTCGCTTACCGGGCCTACAATGGCCTCGAACCCGTAGGCCGGGCAAGCGCAGCGCCGCCCGGCAATGCCCTAGATCGCCAGAGCCAACTTCGTCCCCTGCGCAATTGCCCGCCGCGCGTCCAGCTCCATCGCCACGTCGCACCCGCCGATCAAATGCACCGTTTTCCCCGCCTTGCGCAGCGGATCTGCCAGATCGCGCTTCGGCTCCTGTCCGGCACAGAGAATGATATGATCCACCCGCAGCAGCTGTGGCTCACCGCCGATCGTCACGTGTAGCCCGTCATCGTCGATCTTCTGATAACTCACCGCCGGGATCATCTTCACGCCGCGCGAGAGCAGGGTGGCGCGGTGGATCCAGCCCGTAGTTTTGCCCAGCCCTTCGCCCGGCTTGCTGGCTTTACGCTGGAGCATCACGATCTGGCGCGGGCTTTTCGGCAGTTGCGGCCCTTCCGGGCGTAGCCCGCCGGACTGGCTCAGGCTGGTGTCGATACCCCATTCCACGCAAAACTCGGCAATGTTCTGGCTGGTGGCCTCGCCCGGCTGGCTTAAGTACATGGCGGTATCAAAGCCGATCCCACCGCAGCCAATAATCGCCACCTTTTCACCAACCGGGGCTTTGTCGCGCAGGACGTCGAGGTAGCTCAATACCTTCGGATGATCGATACCCTCGATCGCAGGCAGGCGCGGGGCGATCCCGCTCGCCAGGATCACCTCGTCGAAACCGGTCAGATCCGCCGCATTCACAAACTGGTTAAGCCGCAGCTCGACGCCTGTAAGCTCGATCATCCGGCGGTAGTAGCGCAGCGTTTCATAGAACTCCTCTTTGCCGGGGATCTGTTTGGCGATATTAAACTGCCCGCCAATCTCCGCCAGCGCATCAAACAGCGTCACGCTGTGCCCGCGCGAGGCGGCATTTACCGCAAACGCCAGCCCTGCCGGGCCTGCGCCCACCACGGCCAGGCGTTTTTTATTGACCGCCGGAACGACCGGTATTTTGGTTTCATGGCAGGCGCGCGGATTCACGAGACAAGAGGTGACCTTGCCGACGAAGATTTGATCCAGGCAGGCCTGGTTACAGCCGATGCAGGTGTTGATCTCATCCGCGCGTCCGCTTTGCGCTTTGGACAGCAGTTCGGCATCGGCCAGGAACGGCCGCGCCATCGACACCATATCGGCATCGCCGCGCGATATCACATCGTCCGCCACCTGCGGGTCATTAATGCGGTTGGTTGTCACCAGTGGAACAGACACTTTGCCTTTCAGCTTGCGCGTCACCCAGCTAAACGCCGCGCGCGGCACCGGCGTGGCGATGGTCGGGATACGCGCCTCGTGCCAGCCGATACCGGTGTTGATAATGGTGGCGCCGGCAGCTTCAATCGCCTGCGCCAGCTGCACGGTTTCGTCGAACGTGCCGCCTCCCTCCACCAGGTCGAGCATCGACAGGCGGAAGACAATAATAAAATCAGCCCCCGCACGTTCACGCACGGCGCGCACCACCTCCACAGCAAAGCGCATGCGGCGAGCGTAGTCGCCGCCCCATTCGTCGTCGCGCTGGTTGGTGCGGGCGGCGAGGAATTCGTTAATCAGATAGCCTTCGGAGCCCATTATCTCGACGCCGTCATAGCCCGCCTCACGCGCCAGCGCGGCGCAGCGGGCGAAGTCGTCAATCAGCGCCAGGATCTCGTCGTGGCTCAGAGCATGCGGTTTAAAACGGTTAATCGGCGCCTGAATGGCTGAAGGGGCAACCAGATTCGGCTGATAGCTGTAGCGCCCGGTGTGCAGAATTTGCAGGGCGATTTTCCCGCCCTCTTTGTGAACGGCGTCGGTCACAATGCGGTGGTGCGGCAGCTGTGACGCATCGTTCAATACCGCGCCGCCCTCCATACCCACTCCGGAAGGGGCAGGGGCTACGCCGCCGGTGACTATCAGCGCCACCCCGTGGCGCGCGCGCTCGGCGTAGAAGGCCGCCAGACGCTCGGCCCCGTCCGGATGTTCCTCCAGCCCGGTGTGCATCGAACCCATCAACACGCGGTTTTTGAGTGTGGTGAACCCCAGATCGAGGGGGGCGAATAACGACGGGTAGCGGCTCATAGTCTCTTCCAGTGTAAAATTATTGTTATGTGGTCGGATGAGTTACTAATTTAGCCAGCAGGGAGTAAAAGGGAAAAGGGGAATGCAGTGATTGTGATGGGATTCAAATATTGGTGTGGCCTGATGCCCTCACCCTAACCCTCTCC
Organism: Lelliottia nimipressuralis; assembly: GCF_004402045.1. Taxonomy (GTDB): domain Bacteria; phylum Pseudomonadota; class Gammaproteobacteria; order Enterobacterales; family Enterobacteriaceae; genus Enterobacter; species Enterobacter chinensis. The sequence goes on from NZ_SOMG01000006.1 coordinate 6,415, forward strand.
CACAGGGAGAGGGGACTTAATCTCCCTCTCCCTTAGGGAGAGGGCCGGGGTGAGGGGGATGCCCGCACCAGCCCCGGTGCCTGCCACATTGACGTCGTCAGCCCGCTGTCCACCAGCCCAAGCTGGTCGGCGTACACCGCCTGCCACTTCTGCATCATACCGTCGTAGAGCTCGCGGTGCTGCGGGTTCGGCGTAAACTCGCGGCTCCATTTCACCAGCTGCTCGCCCGTCGAGGCCATATCCGCAAACAGCCCCGCGCCTGTTCCGGCCGCGATGGCGCAGCCCAGCGCGGTTGCCTCTTTCACTTCCGGAACGCGCACCGGCAGGCCGGTGACGTCGCTTAAAATCTGGCTCCACAGGGCACCTTTTGACCCGCCGCCCGCAAAGACCAGGCTTTCAAACGTCACGCCGGAAAAGCGCGATATCTGCGCCAGGTTACAGGCCGAGACAATCGCCGCGTTCTCTTCCAGCGCGCGGAATAGCGTCGCTTTGTTGCATTTTTCCGGGTCGATGGAGAGGTTAATAAACGACGGTGCGGCGTGGTACCACTGCTTAAAATGCATCGCGTCGGAGAAGATCGGCATCACTCCGTGAGACCCCGCTGGAACCCGGCTGGCCATCTCTTCCAGCAGGGAATAAGTGTCCATTCCCATCCGCTCGGCAATCAGTTTTTCTTCGGCACAAAAGGCGTCGCGGAACCAGCGCATGGTCAGCCCGGTAAAGAAGCTGATTGACTCCGCCTGCGCCATACCGGGGATCACATGCGGGTTCACGCGGATGTTCATGTCAGGGTCGGTGCGCACCTGCGGCAGGTTCACTACCTGCTGCCAGAAGGTGCCGCCCAGCACCGCCGTTTGCCCGGCGCGCACCACGCCCAGCCCCAGACAGCCCAGCTGCACGTCGCCGCCGCCCATCACTACCGGCGTGCCCTCGCGCAGGCCGCTCTGCTGTGCGGCTTCATGGGTAATGGCACCCAGCACGGTGCCGGTCTCTTTCACCGGTGAGAGGATATCGGCCCGCAGCCCGGCCATGTCCAGCAGCGCCGGACGCCAGTCGCGGGAGAAGAGGTCCAGCATGCCGGTGGTGCCCGCATTGGACGGGTCGACCGCCAGCTCGCCGGAAAGCTTCGCTGCCAGCCAGTCGCTGATCATGGTGATGGTGGCGGCCTTGCGGTAAATATCCGGACGATGGTGTGCCAGCCACAGCAGGCGCGGCATCGCGCTCAGGGCTAGCGTTTGTCCTGAAACCTCATACACTTCGGATTCAAATCGGTCGTCGTGGATCTCTTTGAGCTCCGACACCTCGCGGCTGGCGCGGGCATCGACGTTGGCGCAGGCCCAGATGGCCTCGCCGTTGCGGTCATACAGCACAATGCCTTCGCGCATAGAGCAGCAGGCGACGGACTGGATATCCGCCGCGCTCAGATGGGCGCGATCCAGCGCCTGATGAATGCACTGACAGGCCAGCCGCCAGTTGGTCTGCAGATCAAACTCCATCGAGCCCGGCACATTTTCCACGCTCAGGTGCTTCCACTCGGCCTGACCAACGGCAATCTGGTTGCCCTGTAAATCGAAAATAACGGCGCGAACGCTGCCTGTCCCTGCATCTAACGCTAAAAGGTAACTCATGAGCTTGCCTCGTGTCAGGCGCAGGGCTGCTCTTATCCGGCCAGAGCCAGCACCGCGCGGGCTGTCGTCTCTTCCGTCACCAGGCCATTGATACGGCGACCTTTCAGTGCGGCATAAATCGCATCGGCTTTCTCTTCACCTCCGGCCACGCCAACGATGGTCGGCAGCTGCGCCAGTTCATCGAGGGTGACGCCCAGTAATTCTTTGTGGATCTCCAGCTCCTCGACGCATTCGCCTTCGGCATTGAGGAAATAGCCGAGGATGTCGCCGACCGCGCCTTTGCGGGCGTACATCAGCTGCTCGCCTTCGCTGATGTAGCCGGAGCGCAGGATGGTGGCGTCACGGCGCTGGTTCACCGAACCAATGCCGACCACAGCCACGTCGGCAGCGGTGGCGGCGAGGATCACGTCCCGCACGCTGGTCTCGTGCTTTAAGATCTCCGCAACGGAGGCGGAGGACACGCGAAGCGGGGCGGGGATCATGCTCACGCTGCAGGCCGCATCCAGCTGGCCGATACCCGTCATGTAAGGCCCCACACCGCCGGAAAGCGTCACCAGTCGGATCTGCTGCGAACTGATAAAGCCGCTTAAGTGCTGCAGGCTGCTCATGGTGGTTTCACCAAACCCCACCGCTAACAGCTGGCCGGGCTCCAGCACGCCCATCAGCGACTGCGCTGCGCCTATGCCTAACCGCACGTTCATCGGCGGGGTATTTAGCGCGGGCATCACGCGTACCAGCTTTAATCCAAAGCGCTGCTGGAGCTCGGTTTCCAGCGCCAGACAGCCCTCGTAACGGGAGTTGATCTGCACCCGGATCACCCCGGACTGGCGGCCTTTCTCCAGCAGGCGTGAAATCTTCAGGCGCGGCAGCCCGAGCCGCTCACCAATGTCGTTCTGGGTTAATCCGTCGTGGTAGTAACACCATGCCACGCGCGCTACCAGCTCCTCTTCCGCCAGTGCCAGCCCGGCAAACCGTCCTTCTTCCGCAGTGCGTTTATCGCTCATAATTGAACTCTTATAAAAATTTAGATCATATGTTCGTGATGGCGCGCCTTGAAAGTGTGAGCCACGCGACAAAACGGATCTTTTAGATTGTTTGAGGCCTGTCTGGATCTTAATCGATAAAACTGTGATCCCTGCACGGTTGTAAATATAGTTCACCGTCTACGCTTTTGAACATTATTAAATCTAAAAATCATTTGTTCAATAGCGGAGCGATGATGACCTCACTTCTTGAAGCGCACGATATCTGCAAGCAGTTCTCCGGTGTGCCGGTTCTAAAAGGCATTGATTTCACGCTGCTTGCGGGTCAGGTGCATGCGCTGATGGGCGGTAACGGCGCGGGTAAATCGACCCTGATGAAGATCATCGCCGGGGTCGAGACGCCGGACAGCGGTGAACTTTCCGTCGAGGGACAGTCATATGCGCGGCTCACGCCTGCGCAGGCGCACAGGTTAGGCATTTACCTGGTGCCGCAGGAGCCGCTGCTGTTCCCCAACCTGACGGTGAGGGAAAACATCCTCTTTCGCCTGCCGCGTGAAAGGGATCTGGCAACCAGGCTGGCGGAGAAACTCCAGCAGCTGCAGTGCCCGCTTAATCTCGATGCCGCCGCCAGCACTCTGGAAGTGGCGGATCAGCAGATGGTGGAGATCCTCCGCGGGCTCATGCGCAACGCAAAGATCCTGATCCTCGATGAACCCACGGCGTCGCTCACGCCGGGCGAAACCGAACGCCTGTTCCGCCAGATCCGCGCGCTGCAGGCGCTCGGCGTTGGCATTGTCTTTATCTCTCATAAATTGCCGGAAATCCGCCAGCTGGCGAGCCACGTCTCGGTGATGCGCGACGGCGCGGTGGTGCTGAGCGGCGAAACGGCGCAGTTCGATGATAACGCGCTTATCGCGGCGATGACGCCCGTTAGTCGGGATAAAGGCTTAAGCGACGCGCAAAAACTGTGGCTGGCGCTGCCGGGCAACCGCCGCACCCAGCCGCAGGATTTCCCGGTGCTGCGCGTGGACGATCTTACCGGGGAGGGGTTTATCGATCTCAGTCTTGAGATCTACGCCGGGGAGATCGTTGGTCTGGCCGGGCTGGTGGGATCCGGGCGCACCGAATTTGCCGAAACCCTTTATGGCCTGCGTCCGGCGCGCGGGGGGCGCATCTGGCTGGAAAACCAGGAGATCACCGGCGATCCGGTGTTTTCCCGGCTGGACAAAGGCCTGGTCTACCTGCCGGAAGACCGGCAGGTTTCCGGCTTGTTCCTGGATGCGCCGGTTCGCTGGAACACGGTCGCCCTGAACGAGCCATCTCTCTGGCAGCAGCGCAAGCGGGAGTCCGCGGTGGTGGAACGCTATCACCGGGCGCTGGGGATCAAGCTCAATCATGCGGATCAACCCGTGCGCACGCTCTCAGGCGGTAACCAGCAGAAGGTGCTGCTGGCGCGCTGCCTGGAAGCCAATCCGCTGCTGCTGATCGTCGATGAACCGACGCGCGGCGTGGACGTGGCGGCGCGCGCCGATATCTATCAATTGCTCAAAAGCGTGGCGGCGCAGAACGTGGCGGTACTGATGATCTCAAGCGATCTCGATGAGTTTCCGGGACTGGCGGACCGCGTGCTGGTGATGCACCAGGGCGTACTCAGCGGCGAATTGCCGCGCCACGCCGTCAGCCTCGACAAAATGATGGCGCTGGCATTTGGAGGGCAATCATGAAGACCTTACTGAAGAACCGCGAGCTGAGCGCCTTTCTTGCCATTCTGGCGCTGTTCGCCGTGCTGGTGGCGCTGAATCCGTCCTACCTAAGTTTGCAGACGCTGGGGATGATTTTCGCCAGCTCGCAGATCCTGATCCTGCTGGCGCTCGGCGCCGCGCTGGTGATGTTAACCCGCAATATTGACGTGTCTGTTGGCTCCACCGTGGGGCTTGCTGCCATTGCCGTCGGCGTGGCGCTGAACAGCGGCTACAGCCTGCCGGTGGCGATCCTTTTCGCACTGTCGATTGGCGCACTGGCGGGGGCATTCAACGGTTTTCTGGTGGTGGGGCTGCGCATTCCGGCGATTGTCGCCACCCTCGGTACGTTGGGGTTGTATCGCGGGGGGATGCTGCTCTGGACGGGCGGGAAGTGGATTGAAGGGCTGCCGCCGGGGCTGAAATCCCTCTCAGAACCGGTTGCCCCTGGCGTTTCACCGCTCGGTATGGTGGTGCTGTTTTTAGCGGCCACAGGCGCGTGGACGCTGTCGCGCACCGCCTTTGGTCGTGATTTTTATGCCGTGGGCGATAACCTCGCCGCCGCGCGCCAGCTGGGCGTGGCGGTGAACCGCACGCGGATGATCGCGTTTACGCTCAACGGCATGCTGGCGGCCTGCGCCGGGATCGTCTTCGCCTCGCAGATTGGCTTTGTACCGAACCAGACCGGCAGCGGGCTGGAGATGAAAGCTATCGCCGCCTGCGTGCTCGGCGGCATTTCGCTTTTGGGCGGGACGGGCACGCTGGTTGGCGCGCTGCTCGGCGCCTTCTTCCTGACGCAAATCGATACCGTGCTGGTGCTGTTCAGGCTCCCGGCGTGGTGGAACGACTTTATCGCCGGGCTGGTGCTGCTGGGCGTGCTGGTGCTCGACGGGCGCCTGCGCCAGGCGCTGGCGCGTCATCAGCGGGCGTTGAAGTACAGTCGCTTCCAGCCGGGCAATAAAGGGGGAAAGCACGTCACCCCGTTTCCAAAACGCAAAAAAGAGGTGGCGTAAATGAAGCTTAACTGGGAAAGCGCGCTGCTGATTTTGCTGGTGCTGGAGATCCTGCTCTTTGGCGCCATCAACCCGCGCATGCTCGACATCAACATGCTGCTGTTCAGCACCAGCGATTTTATCTGCATCGGCATTGTGGCGCTGCCGCTGACGCTGGTGATCATCAGCGGCGGGATCGACATTTCGCTGGGCTCCACCATTGGCCTGTGCGCCATTGCGCTTGGGGTGATGATGCAGTCGGGCTGGCCGATGGCGGTCGCCATTCCGCTCACGCTGCTGCTCGGCCTGCTGTGCGGGCTGGTGAACGCGGCGCTGATCCACTACACCGGCATCAGCCCCCTGGTGATTACCCTCGGCACGCTGTACCTCTACGGCGGCGGGGCGCTGCTGCTCTCCGGCATGGCTGGCGCGACGGGCTACGAGGGCATCGGCGGCTTCCCGGACGGCTTTACCGCGTTCGCTAATCTCACCGTTTTAGGGCTGCCGATCCCGCTGGTGCTGTTCGCGGTCATCACCGCCTTCTTCTGGCTGATTACCCACCGCGGACGCTTTGGCCGCCATCTTTTTTTGATTGGGCAAAACCCGCGCGCGGCACGCTACGCGGCGCTGTCGGTGAACGGCATGCCCTATGCGCTGTACGGCCTGGTGGGCGTGGCTTCGGCCATTGCCGCGCTGGTGATGGTCTCCTATTTCGGCTCCGCGCGTTCGGATCTGGGGCGCGATCTGCTGATGCCTGCGCTCACCGCCGCGGTGCTCGGTGGGGCGAATATCTATGGCGGTTCCGGTTCGGTTGTCGGTACCGCGCTGGCGGCGCTGCTGGTCGGCTACCTGCAACAGGGTTTACAGATGGTCGGCATCCCCAACCAGGTGTCGAGCGCGCTGTCAGGGGCGCTGCTGGTTGTGGTGGTGATGGGACGTTCGCTGAGTCTGCACCGTGAATGGGTGCGCAATATCTTCCTGAAAACTACCCGGAGCGTAAGATGAAAACAAAACTGATAGTCCTGGCGATGGCCCTCAGCTTTGCCTCGGCGCAGGCGGCAGACCGCATTGCCTTTATCCCGAAACTGGTGGGTGTCGGCTTCTTCACCAGCGGCGGCAACGGGGCCAAAGAGGCGGGGAAAGATCTTGGCGTGGACGTCACCTATGACGGCCCAACCGAGCCGAGCGTCTCCGGCCAGGTGCAGCTCATCAATAACTTCGTCAACCAGGGCTATAACGCCATCATCGTCTCCGCCGTGTCGCCGGACGGCCTCTGCCCGGCGCTGAAGCGCGCGATGCAGCGCGGGGTAAAAGTGCTGACCTGGGATTCCGACACCAAACCGGAGTGCCGCAGCATCTACATCAACCAGGGCACCCCGGAACAGCTGGGCGGCCTGCTGGTGGAGATGGCGGGCAGGCAGGTCACCAAACCGAATGCCAAAGTGGCGTTTTTCTACTCCAGCCCGACCGTCACCGACCAGAACCAGTGGGTGAAAGAGGCGAAGGCCAAAATCGAGAAAGACCATCCCCAGTGGCAGGTTGTGACCACGCAGTTTGGCTATAACGATGCCACCAAATCTCTGCAAACCGCCGAAGGGATCTTAAAAGCGTATCCGGATCTGGATGCGATCATCGCGCCGGACGCCAATGCGCTTCCAGCCGCCGCCCAGGCGGCAGAAAACCTGAAACGCGAAGGCGTGGCGATTGTCGGGTTCAGCACGCCGAACGTGATGCGCCCGTACGTTGAGCGCGGCACGGTAAAAGCCTTCGGCCTGTGGGACGTGGTGCAGCAGGGCAAAATTGCGGTCAATGTCGCCGATCGTTTACTGAAAAAAGGCGATCTTAACGTGGGCGACAGCGTGGACGTAAAAAACATCGGGGCGCTGAAGGTCGAGCCGAACAGCGTACAGGGCTACCAGTATGAGGCGAAGGGCAACGGCATCGTGCTGCTGCCGGAGCGCGTGGTGTTCACCAAAGAGAACATCAACAAATACGATTTCTGACGGGGGAATACATGGCTGATTTAGACGACATCAAAGACGGCAAGGATTTTGGCATCGGCACGCCGCAGCAGAATGTGCCGTTCACGCTGAAGGGATGTGGCTCGCTGGACTGGGGCATGCAGTCCCGGCTGGCGCGCATCTTCAACCCGCAAAGCAACCGCACGGTGATGCTGGCCTTTGACCACGGCTACTTTCAGGGGCCGACCACCGGCCTTGAGCGTATCGATCTCTCTATCGCCCCGCTGTTTGGCGAAACCGACGTGCTGATGTGTACCCGCGGCATCCTCAGGAGCCAGGTACCTGCCGCGACGAATAAACCGGTTGTGCTGCGCGCCTCCGGCGGTAACTCGATCCTGGGCGAGCTGTCCAACGAGTGCGTGGCGGTGGCGATGGAGGACGCGCTTCGCCTCAACGTCTGCGCGGTGGCCGCACAGGTGTACATTGGCAGCGAGTTTGAGCATCAGTCGATTAATAACATCATCAAGCTGGTCGACGCCGGGGCGCGCTACGGTGTGCCGACGCTGGCGGTGACGGGCGTCGGCAAAGAGATGGCGCGCGACGCACGGTATTTCTCGCTGGCCAGCCGCATCGCCGCCGAAATGGGGGCGCAGTTCGTCAAAACCTATTACGTGGACGAGGGCTTTGAAAAAGTGACCGCCAGCTGCCCGGTACCGATCGTCATTGCCGGGGGCAAAAAGCTGCCGGAGCACGAGGCGCTGGAGATGTGCTGGCGCGCAATCGACCAGGGAGCCTCCGGCGTGGACATGGGGCGCAATATCTTCCAGTCCAGCGCGCCGCTCGCCATGCTGAAGGCGGTGAAGAAAGTGGTACACGAGAACATGAGCGCCCGGGACGCGTTCCAGTTCTGGCAGGAAGAGAAACAGGGAGAAGCCAAATGAATGTGACGCTAGTGGAGATCAACATCAAACCCGAGCGGGTGGACGAGTTTCTGGAGGTGTTTCGCGCCAACCACGAGGGAGCAATCAAGGAGCCGGGAAACCTGCGATTTGACGTATTGCAGGACCCGCGGGTGAAAACCCGGTTCTTTATCTACGAAGCCTATAAAGACGACGAGGCGGTGCTGGCGCACAAGAAAACCCCGCACTATCTGGCGTGCGTGGATAAGCTTGAGGAATTGATGTCAGAGCCGCGCAAAAAACGCAGTTTTGTCGGATTGTTGCCGGAGTAACGGCTTTGCCCGGTGGCGCTAACGCTTACCGGGCCTACGGGATGCGGGACTGTGCGGTAGGCCGGGTAAGCGCAGCGCCACCCGGCGTTTTTCAGGCCAGCTCTAATTCCGCAAGGATCGCTGAAAGAGCCTCGCGCGGCTCCCCCTGAACCGCCTGTAACGGAAATGGCAATGCAGGTGAAGCCACTTTTCCCATCATCTCTGCTGCCGCCGCGATAACCCGTAAGCTGCCGTATCGACGGAATAATTCCCACAGCGGCTCTAACCGCTCGGATTGTGCCGCCTCTTTCGAACGTGCAATCGACAGCGCCGTTTGAGGAAACAACCCCGCGAGAACCGAGTACCAGACGTCAAACCCGGCCTGCAGGGCTGAGGCTGCTCGCCAGTCACCGGCGATGCCCAGCGTGACTGTATCAGGAAGACGGGCGCGTACCTGCGAGAGGTCCTCCGGCACGCGACCAAGCTTAATGGATCCCACATTCGGCAGGGCCGCGACGGCAAATAACAATTCATCGCTAAACGCAAAACCGGTCGTGGCGGGATTATCGTAAATGCATAGCGGTACGGAGAGCTGGCGGGTCACCTTTTCATAGAGATTAAACACTTCATCTTCCGTTAATCGCTGGTACGACACGGGTGCCAGCAGCACGCCGGAGACTCCTGCCGCCTGCGCGTCGTCAGCCAGACGCAGAATATCGTCAAGCCGTAGTGCACCGATGCTGACGATGACCGGAATGTCATCAGCATGCGCCACCGCGCAGCGTGCGATCCGGCCGCGCTCTTCAACGGTCAGATAGGCATAGCTTCCCGTTGAGCCGAGAATGCCCAGGGAATCCACGCCTGCGTCGACCACGGGGCGCAGAAGATTGATGAAGGACTGCTCGTCAAATATCCCCTCTTTCAGGGGCGTTAACGGAAAGGCGCTTAATCCGTGAAACATCGTGTTGTCCTCTTACAGCTCCAGCAGTTGTACCTGAGCCTTGGCCCCCGGCATCAGACGCTGAAGGTTGTTGACCAGCTCTTCTCCCGCCTCTTCCAGCGCCGCAAGCGGCATCGACGGCAGGCTTTCAAGAATAAACCACATGGTTTGCGCCTGGCTGTCCAGACGCGTCCGTATCCCCTGGCGCCAGTTCCAGCGACGGCAGGTGACGCCGAGATCGTCGCGCCAGATAACCTCGCCAGGTTCCGGATGTTCCACCACCGGCTGTCCCTCTTTGAAGGTATCAAACGGCTCGCTGCCGTCGGCCAGCGTCAGACGCGGCGCGCCCGAGTAAGTCGCCAGGTTTTCTCCGCCAACCGGAATGGCATAGCGAATACTCACTGCGTTATAGATATCCACCACCGGATCCAGCGGCGGCAGCGAGCCATCTTTCAGAACCCGCTTACGCAGGGCGGATGCCGAGCAGGGCGTGCGTTTCGGTTTCGCGCCGAAGGCTTTAAACACCTCATCCCAGTCTGAAAGGTGTGCATCAGCCCAGGGCATATCATCATTAAGCATCTGCTGGCAGGCCTGTGCCAGTGCGGCAGCCGCCACCTCCGGGTGGGTAATCGGCGCAGCTTCAACCAGAATGCTCAGCGCCCGAAAGCCGGGCGCAATGTCGGCAAGTCGCGAATCTATTGACGGCGTTACGAGAGACATAAATAATCCTGTATTGACTGTTTTATACCATGGTAGTGACCAATGACTGATAAAGTCAATATAATGACTACGCAGGGGGCCGATGTTGCCCAGGTAAGCCTGGCCGTCGCGAACCGCATCCGCAACTGGCGCAAAGAGAAAAAACTGTCGCTGGATGAGCTGTCCCGCCGCGCCAGCGTCAGCAAAGGGATGCTGGTGGAGATTGAAAAGGGCGCAGCCAACCCCAGCATCGCCATTTTATGCAAGCTGGCCGCCGCGCTCGGTATCTCAGTGGCGGATATCGTTAACGTCTCCAGCGAGCCGCTGGTGCACGTTATCGAAGAAGAGGCGATTCCGGTACTGTGGCAGGGTGCGCAGGGCGGACGCGCCAGACTGCTGGCGGGTACCGCTGGACCGGATATGATTGAACTCTGGCAATGGGAGATGCATCCGGGGGAACGGTTCACCTCTCCAGGACACCCGGCTGGAACCTTCGAGCTACTGCATGTTAACGAGGGTGTGTTAACCCTGACGGTCGATGAGACGGTGACGCAGGTTGCTGCCGGGGCATCGGCGGTGGCGAAAACCGAAGCGGCGCACGGCTATGCCAATGAGGGAAAAAACGTGCTGCGCTTTACCATGACGGTGGCGGAGTTTCACCGATAAAAAAGCAGCCCGGTGGCGCTACGCTTACCGGGCCTACATATGCAGTATTTTGTCGGCCGGGTAAGCGTAGCGCCACCCGGCGTTGATTACGCCTCTTCCACGCTCACGCGCAGCGCTGCCAGTGCTTTACGCGCCGCTTTCAGCACCTGCTCACATTGCTCAATCGTCAGCGTCAGCGGCGGTTCAATACGGATGGTTTTCGAGTTGTTGAGCGTTCCGGCCACCAGCACACGCTGGCGGAACATCTCGCTCGCGAAGCTATAGCCGGTTTCGTTATCGACAAACTCAATCGCCATCAGCATCCCTTTCCCACGCGCGTCCTGCACCAGGTCCGGATACTCCCGGCCTAACTGACGGAAGCCGTCCAGCAGCATGTCGCCTTTCTGCTCCGCCTGCGCGGGCAGGTTTTGATCCAGCAGCACGTTGATGGTCGCCAGCGCCGCCGCACAGGCCAGCGGGTTACCGCCAAAGGTGGTGGTGTGCAGGAACGGATTGTCGAACAGCACCGAGAACACTTCTTCGGTAGCAACCGTCGCACCAATCGGCATGACGCCGCCGCCCAACGCTTTCGCCAGGCACAGGATGTCCGGCTGAACGTTCTCGTGCTCGCAGGCAAACATCTTGCCGGTGCGCCCCATCCCGGTCTGGACTTCGTCGAGTATCAGCAGCGCGCCAAACTCATCGCACAGCTGACGCACGGCAGGCAGATAGCCCTGTGGAGGGAGGATCACGCCGCCTTCGCCCTGAATCGGCTCCAGGATCACCGCGGCCACGTCATCGCCGGTTTTACGGCATTCGCTCAGCACGGTGCGCATGGCGTTAATGTCGCCGAACGGCACGTGGCGGAAGCCCGGCAGCAGCGGCATAAATGGTTTGCGGAAGGTGGATTTGGCAGTAGCAGACAGTGCGCCCAGGGATTTCCCGTGGAACGCGCCGCTGGTGGCGATAAAGGTGAATTTCCCGCGCGGCGACTGGTACGCTTTGGCGAGTTTAATCGCCGCTTCGACCGATTCCGTGCCGCTGTTGCTAAAGAAGCTGTATTTCAGTTTGCCGGGCGTTAAGGCCGCCAGCGTTTTCGCGAGCATGGCGCGAAGCGGGTCGAGCAGCTCCTGGCTATGGAGAGGTTGTTTCGCAAGTTGATTCTGTACGGCGGAAACCACAACTGGATTACGGTGCCCCACGTTGAAAATTCCAAAACCTCCCAGGCAATCTATAAACTCCTGTCCCTGGGTGTCGACAAGCGTGTTCAGACTTCCCGCTTGCCACTCTACGGCTCCGTAATCCCCGCCGGCGGTAACAGATTTGCGATACTCCAGAAACCCTGGATTGACGTGCTCTTTAAAGTAATCGATGACCTCTCGGTTAAGTTGTTTCATCTCCTCATGATCAAGCGTTCGCTTCTCAATGAGATTCAGTGCGTGCGCGGTACAGGCAAGAGCCGAGGCGCTGGAAGGTAACCTGTTCAAAATGTGCTCCCGGGGATCGCGTATCACATGATACTGATTTAAGTATTGCAGGGATTACGCCATTTCAGATGACTTAACGAAAATCGGGATAAACGCCAGGTTAAAATAATGTTGCGCAATATTTAATCATGCCGATACAACCGAAACGGGGTTCAGCGGTACACGGTAGAGAGCCTTAAAAAGAGCGGAAACGCGCAACTGCACCAAAGAAGTGCGTTTGCTGCGACTTAAGCGGGCATTAACGGGTCATGCTTTGTGGGTAATTTCTTAGTGAAAGTATTTGAAATCAATGAATTATAAAATCGTACAAAAAGTACGGTTTAAGTCAAATCTGCGATCTCTATCAAGTTTAACAATTAAAGATAAATTGTTTATCGCCGAAAAAACATTAACCCACAAAATTAACATTCAAATAACCTGCAAGGGATGCCCACGATGTCCTCTCCAACTTATGTCACCCAGAATGAATATCCTCTGGACGATGACACCACCTTAATGTCTACCACAGACGTCCACAGCTACATTACCCACGCCAACGACACATTTGTGCAGGTGAGCGGCTACCAGCTTGATGAGCTGACGGGCCAGCCGCACAATCTGGTGCGCCACCCCGATATGCCAAAAGCCGCGTTTGCCGATATGTGGTACACGCTGCAGCAGGGCGAGCCGTGGAGTGGGATCGTGAAAAACCGGCGCAAAAATGGCGATCATTACTGGGTGCGTGCTAACGCGGTGCCGATGGTGCGCCACGGGCAGGTGACGGGCTATATGTCGATTCGCACGAAGGCCACAGCGGATGAGATTGCTACCGTGGAGCCGCTTTACCGGGCGCTGAATGACGGGAGCTGTAAGAAACGTGTTCATAAAGGGCTGGTCGTTGGAAAGGGCTGGCTCGGTAAACTGCCGGCCATGCCGCTGCGCTGGCGCGTGCGCAGCGTGATGGCGGTGCTCTTTGCCGTTCTCGCCGCCTCGCTGGTCGCGACCTCCGCAGGTTGGATACCGCTCGTTGCTGCCGCGGTGGTGATGCTGTTCGGGACACTGCTGTTTGAACAACAAATTGTCCGCCCGGTTGAGAATGTGGCGCGACAGGCGCTGAAGGTCGCAACCGGTGAGCGCAACAGCGTGCAGCATCTGAACCGCAGCGATGAGCTGGGGCTGACGCTGCGCGCGGTAGGGCAGCTGGGCCTGATGTGCCGCTGGTTGATCAATGACGTATCGAGCCAGGTGGTGAGCGTTCGTGACGGCAGCGACAGGCTGGCGCAGGGAAATGAAGATCTGAACGATCGTACGCGTCAGACGGTGGCGAACGTGCAGCAGACCGTCGCGACAATGAACCAGATGGCCGCTTCCGTTCAGAGTAACTCTGAAACCGCCGCCGAGGTGGATAAACTCTCCGTGGCCGCCAGCAGCGCGGCGACGAAAGGGGGCAATGCGATGCAGACCGTCGTCAAGACCATGGATGACATCGCCGACAGCACGCAGCGAATTGGCTCGATCACTTCCCTGATTAACGATATCGCTTTCCAGACCAATATTCTGGCGCTGAATGCGGCAGTTGAAGCGGCAAGGGCAGGTGAGCAGGGGAAAGGTTTTGCGGTGGTCGCAGGTGAAGTCCGCCATCTCGCCAGCCGCAGCGCCAGCGCAGCGAATGATATTCGTAAACTGATTGATGCCAGCGCCAGCAAAGTGCAGTCCGGCTCTGAGCAGGTGCACGCCGCAGGCCGCACGATGGATGATATTGTCGAGCAGGTGAAAAACGTGACGCAGCTTATCGCCCAGATCAGCCACTCGACGTCCGAGCAGGCAACCGGGTTGTCAGAGTTAACCCGCGCGGTGGCCGAGCTCGACAGCATCACGCAGAAAAACGCCAACCTGGTCGAGGAAAGCGCGCACATTTCTGCGATGGTGAAACACCGCGCCGGACGTCTTAAAGATGCAGTGACCGTGCTCCATTAAGCCGTCATGTTCCGGAAAAGCCGTTTATACCGTAAGGCATAAGCGGCTTTTTTTTGTGTGGATGTGACTATTAATGTGTTTTATTGTTAACACTACATTAAATAACTAAAGAAAGTGCCTCGGTTATTTATCCCTGCCTAAGTCAGTTTTCCAGAATGCTATTTTGAAAAAGCCCCGTCCGGTGGTCTGGTAACGATCGATGGGGGAATATTAATAGCCTCTACCTATCCATTGTTATGGTTATGAAATAAAAAAACGATCAAAGTCATAAAGTTAGCGGATTCGTTACCGATAACAGCGATCGTCTGAGAAATAATCACATCGATGGAGAAAATATGTTCTTACATGACGTAAAGATCGGCACAAAATTATTTCTGGCGTTTGGGTTCTTTATTGTCCTGATGGCGATCAGCGCGAGCTTATCATTGCTGAGCCTGAACCGGGCAAATAATGGGATGCAATCCATTATTACCAGTGACTATCCAACCACGGTAAAAGCGAACCAGTTAATCGATAACTTCCAGGAATTTATTAGCACTCAACAGCTGATGCTGCTGGACGAACAGGGCACCTACACGGGGCAATCTCAGCAGCACCTGAAAGAGATCAGCGAGCACATCACGGTGATCCTGGGCGAGCTGAACAATGCGTTGCAGGATCAAAAATCGCAGCAGGTGCTGGCGGATATCCGCAGCGTGCGCCAGCAGTATCTGGACTCGCGCTACCGCATTTTGCAGGCGGTGCAGAACAACAATCGTGCGGGCGCCATTCAGGAGATGATGACCACGACCCTCGCCGTGCAGCAGGCTTACAAAGCGAAGGTGAAAGAGCTGATTGCCATTCAAAACAGCGAGATGCAGAGTGCAGGCGCGCAGGTGGAAGGGGATTTCAGGTCTAACCGTCTGCTGCTGATCCTGATCACCCTCTTTAGCGTCGCAGTCGGCAGCCTGATTGGCTGGTTTATCGTACGTTCTATCACCCGTCCGCTCGGCGAGGCGGTGCATTTTGCAAAAGCCATTTCAGAGGGCGATCTGACGGGTAGCATTACGCCACACGGCAAAGACGAAACGGGTCTGCTGCTGCATGCGCTGATGGAGATGAAGACGCGTCTGCTGGACATTGTGCAGCAGGTGCAAACCGGCTCGGAGAATATCTCCAGCGCAGCCGCGCAGATTGTCGCCGGCAACCAGGATCTGGCCGCGCGTACGGAAGAGCAGGCAAGCTCCGTTGAACAGACCGCCGCCTCGATGGAGCAGATCACCGCCACGGTGAAAAATACGGCCTCGCACACCGGGGAAGCGACCAACCTCTCGGCAGATGCCGCCACGGTGGTCAAAAACAACGGTGAGATGATGAAGCAGGTGACCAGCAAAATGCGCCTGATTAACGAGACGTCGAACCGGATGTCCGACATTATCGACCTGATCGACGCCATTGCCTTCCAGACCAATATTCTGGCGCTGAACGCGGCGGTGGAAGCGGCGCGCGCCGGCGAGCACGGCCGCGGTTTTGCGGTGGTGGCCGGTGAGGTACGCCAGCTTGCCCAGAAGAGCGCGTCGTCTGCCAGCGAAATCCGTGAGCTGATTGAGAGCTCAACCAGCCAGACCCAGGACGGGATGAACCTGGTCGAAAAAGCCAGCGCGCTGATTAACGGAATGGTCGGCAACGTGGAGGAGATGGATGTGATCCTGCGTGAGATCCGCCAGGCCAGCCATGAGCAGACGGAAGGAATCTCCCAGATCAACAGCGCGATTGGCCTGATAGATGCCACCACCCAGCAAAACTCCGCGCTGGTCGAGGAGTCCGTCGCGGCGGCAGCATCGCTTAACGAACAGGCGATGCACCTGAAAGAGCTGGTACGCGTCTTCCGCGTGAGCGAGCACGCACCGGCTTAATCCAGCTGGGAGATCTCCAGCGCCGCGCGGTCGATCACCCCGACGATCTGCCTGAGCTGCGCGTCGCTGAGCTCTCCCTGATTCACCTTCAGGTCTAACACCGCTTTAAAGTTATCCAGCGCCCGCTTCATCTGCGGGTTTTTGCGCAGCTGGAAGCCGACGGAACGCGCTTTGATACGTGCCCGTATGTGCTCAAGCTGCTCCTGGTTTTCATCCAGCCACTGCTGGCCTGCAGCGGTAATCGTAATTCGCTTACGCCCGCTCTCTTCTTCCGTAATAGTGATAAGAGTCTGATCCTGAAGATAATCCAGGGTCGGATAGATCACCCCAGGGCTGGGGGTGTAATTCCCCTGCGTCAGGTTCTCGATCTCTTTGATCAGCTCATAGCCGTGGCTCGCGCTGCGGGTCAGGATATCCAGAATCACCAGCCGCAGATCGCCGTGCCCGAAAAAACGCGGTCGCCGACCGCCGCCATC
This sequence comes from Lelliottia nimipressuralis, assembly GCF_004402045.1. Taxonomy (GTDB): domain Bacteria; phylum Pseudomonadota; class Gammaproteobacteria; order Enterobacterales; family Enterobacteriaceae; genus Enterobacter; species Enterobacter chinensis. The sequence goes on from NZ_SOMG01000006.1 coordinate 23,026, forward strand.
GTGTTCGTGTCGCATAGCATCCCCTTCAATTTGATATATCTAAACTATATCTAAGATATATTCAGATGCAATCTAAAAGATCTTGCATTTTCTCTTATTAGTAATCATTATCATTTGAAAATAGATTTAGATATATCGTATTCATCAGAGAAGGGTCTAAAAATGACATCTATCCGTTACCCACAGCGTGTTCGTAATGACCTGCGTTTTCGCGAGCTGACGGTGCTCCGCGTTGAGCGCGCCAGCGCGGGTTTTCAGCGCATTGTTTTAGGCGGCGAGGCGCTGGAGGGCTTTAGCTCCCGCGGTTTTGACGACCACACCAAAGTCTTTTTCCCGGCGCCCGGGGCAACGTTTGTGCCGCCGGTGGTTACCGATGAAGGCATCGACTGGGGCGACGGCGTGCGACCGCAGACGCGCGACTATACGCCGCTGTACGATGAGTCCAGCCATGAACTGGTGCTCGATTTCTTCATTCATGACGGCGGCATTGCCAGCCGCTGGGCGGTCGAGGCGAAAATGGGCGACAGGCTGACCATCGGCGGCCCGCGCGGTTCGCTGGTGGTGCCGGAAGATTACGCCTGGCAGCTGTACGTGTGCGATGAATCCGGTATGCCCGCGCTGCGTCGACGCTTAGAGAGCATTGTTAAACTGCCGGTTCGCCCGGAGGTTCATGCGGTAGTGACGGTCGGGGACGAGTCTTATAAAGAGTATCTGGCGCACCTGAATGCGTTCGACATCACCTGGGTGGTGGGCCACAGCGAGCAGGCGGTAGCGGACCATCTGGCGGCGCTGACCGTCCCGGGGGACGATTACTTCATCTGGCTGACCGGGGAAGGGAAGGTGGTGAAAACGCTGAGCCGTCAGTTTGAAACCGACGCGATTGACCCGCAACTGGTGCGTGCCAGTGCATACTGGCACGCCAAATAGTCAGGCGGCGGAATCCAGCTGCGCTTCGTTCACCTGATGTTCGAGCGAGGCGCGGACCTCGTGCAGCGCTTTCTCCTGCTGAGCGAAGTACGCTTCCATATTGCTCAGCGACGAGACCAGAAGCCAGGACTCCTCTTTCTCGAGTTCCGCCAGCTCGTTTACTAAAATGTCGATTTGCTCGCGCACCTGCGCCATCTTCTTGCGGATGCGTTCCAGATCGTTCAGCCTGTCGCTGGCCATCAATGGCTCGAAGCCCTGCTGCAGGCGGGCTACCAGTGAGCGAATGGTTTTAACGTCGCCACGCTGCTTTGCCTGGTTGAGCTGGACCATCATCGCGTTGGCTTCTTCTTTCAGATCGTCTGCGACCAGATCCGGATGGCACAGCTTGCTCGCCTGCCGCCAGAGACGCTTCAGCTCGTTCCGATCCTCTTCCGAGAGATCTTTGCCTTTGCGCAGCCGCACCTCGGCATCGTGATGCTGCTCGCGATACTTCTCGTACTCTTCGTTGGCCTCGTCGCGTGCCTGGCGCGCAGGCTCCTCTTCGCGCGTTAAGCCGCTTTCCAGCTCCAGCGCCTCGGCCAGCAGGTTGGCAATCAGATCGCTTTGCTGCTCCAGGTGCTTACGCGCCTCGGCGGCCTGCACGGAATCCGCAGGCAGATCGCGCCAGCGCTGGGTGAGCGTCGCCAGCACCTCTACCGCCTGCGCCATATAGCGCTGGCAGCGGCGGTAATCTTCCTCGCGACGACGCGCCTCCGCCTGCTGACGACGCAGGTTCAGCTCCGCCAGGGTTTTACGCAGGGCGAGGATCTGCTGCATCAGCGGCCCGAGGCGGGAGAAGTAGAGATCGTTGAACTCGTCAAGCTGCTGCACGCGCGCGTTGCGGCGGTCTATCAGATCGCGCAGACGTTCTTCCAGCGCTTTCAGCTCCAGCTTGCTGGCGGCCACCTGTGGGTCGCGCCATGGGGTCACGGCGCGCTGGCTCTGCAACCAGGCGGCGATCGCCGCTATAGCAGCGGTGTAGTTCTTCTCCTCAAGCGCCACGACGATTGCCTGTAGCTCATCGTCAAACGCTTCATTTTTCAGGCGTGTCAGCTGGCTCTGGATGATGTCGTCATCTTCCAGTTCAATGGCATTTTTAATGATTTCTAGCCGTTTGATCGGTGTGCTCATGATGCCTTTCGCTTTGGCGCTTAAGTATTTGAGTTAAGGTTAGTTGTTGGAAATGCTACAGGAAATAATACACACGGATGATGATCGGCGCGATGGGGGATTTCTTTAATATTGCTTCAGATTTACCCCTGCAAAAATCTGAAAATGCGCCAGAAATATCCTTATTCTTTTTACTGATATTTACACTGTTTACTTTTTGACATAAGTTGCGCGTTTTTTAACAGTCAAGTTTGAAAGCGGACTTTGAGCGGAGAGTAAACAGTGTTAGGGAAAACATCAGCAATCATGCTGCTGGCAGCCATTATGTTACTGGCGCCCGGCATCACACTCGCCGCCCCGTTGTCACCGGCCGACCGTAATACCAGCCAGCAGCAACAGCAGCAGTTGCTGGATGAGAACCAGCGTCAGCGCGAATCGCTGGAGCGCAGCGTGGTATTACCGCCTCCTGTCAGGGCAGACGATACCTCTGCGTCACAAGGCCCGTGTTTCTTCATCAGCCGCATTGAGCTGTCGGGAGCGACTCTGCTTTCGCCTTCTGCTGAAAAGCAGTTGATCGCGCCATGGCTGAATCAGTGCCTTGATATTGCCCGTTTAAATACCCTGACTAACGCCGTGTCTGACTGGTACATCAGCCGGGGGTATATCACCAGCCGCGCATTTTTAACCGAACAGGATCTCTCTGGTGGCGTCCTCCAGCTTGCGGTTCTGGAAGGTAAGCTCCAGCAAATACGCCTTGAAGGCGTGCCGGCGCGCACCCTGAGCATGACCTTCCCCGGCCTCGAAGGAAAAATTCTCAACCTGCGCGATATCGAACAGGGCATGGAGCAACTCAATCGCGTGCGCCAGACGCCTGTAGAAATTGAAATTTTGCCCGGCGACAGACAGGGCTACTCAATCGTCAATCTGACGGCTTCGCCTGAATTCCCGCTCAGCGGAACAGTGAGTTTCGATAACAGCGGGCAAAAGAGCACGGGGACCGGGCAACTCAATGGCGCGCTGTACGGCAATAACCTGCTGGGTCTGGCGGATAAGTGGTTTATCAGCGGTGGGCGCAGCAGCGATTTCTCGAATAGCCAGGATGCGCAGAATTTTGCCGCCGGGGTCAGCGTACCTTACGGCTACGGCTTGCTGGACTACAGCTACAGCTGGAGCAACTACCTCAGCACCATCGATAATAACGGTTATCTCTGGCGTTCGACGGGGGATACCGAGACGCACCGCCTGACAGGCTCCTGGGTGCTGTTCCGCAATGGCGATATCAAAACCAGCGTGTCGGCGGGCATCACGCACCGCATCAACCATAACTATCTCGACGATGTTCTGCTGGCCACCAGCAGCCGCAAACTCTCCAGTTTCTCGCTGGGCCTTAACCACACGCAAAAAATCGCTTCCGGCGTGGCGACCCTGAACCCGACCTTCACTCAGGGGGTACCGTGGTTTGGCGCAGAAGATGATAACGACAAGCATGGCGATGTACCGAAAGCCGAATTTCGCAAATGGAGCGTGAACGGCAGTTTTCAGCGCCCTGTTGCCGACAAGCTGTGGTGGCTGACCAGCGTCTACTTTCAGTGGTCGCCGGACAGGTTGTACGGTAGCGAGCGTCTGACGCTGGGCGGTGAGGCCTCCGTGCGCGGCTTTAAGGAGCAGTACATCTCCGGCGATAACGGCGGCTACTGGCGAAATGAGCTGAATTATTCGCTCTTTACCCTGCCGTGGGTGGGGGATGTCGGCCTGCTGGCGGCCATCGATGGCGGCTGGCTGAAGAAGGACGGTGTTGACCGTTACGCCTCCGGCACGCTGTGGGGTGCCGCTCTGGGTCTTACGACGGCTCATCGTGGCTACTCAAGCCAGTTTACCGTTGGAACACCGATGGCGTATCCGGACTGGCTGGCACCGGGTCACCTCACGATTTATTACCGCGTATCAGTGGCTTTCTAAGGGACAGGGATGATGAAACAGGATCAGGTTCGTTTTTCGCAGCGCGCGCTGAGCGCGTTACTGAGCGTGCTGCTGGCGACGCAGCCGCTGCTGCCCGCGATGGCAGCAACCCTCACCCCGTCCGGCAATACGCAGGTGGACAAGGCGGCCAACGGCGTTCCGGTGGTGAATATTGCCACGCCGAATCAATCCGGTATTTCCCATAACAAGTACAACGATTACAACGTCGGGAAAGAGGGGCTGATCCTCAATAACGCGACCGGTCAGCTCAACCAGACCCAGCTTGGCGGCCTGATCCAGAATAACCCCAACCTGAAGGCCGGGCAGGAAGCCAAAGGCATCATCAACGAAGTCACCGGTGCTAACCGCTCGACGTTGCAGGGCTACACCGAAGTGGCGGGCAAGGCGGCCAACGTCATTGTGGCGAACCCCTACGGCATAACCTGTAACGGCTGCGGGTTTATCAATACGCCGAATGTGACGCTCACTACGGGTAAACCGGTGCTCGATGCCAGCGGTAAGCTGCAATCGCTTGATGTGACCAAAGGCGCCGTCACCATCGAAGGCGCAGGGCTGAATGGTAGCCAGAGCGATGCGGTGTCGATCATCTCCCGCGCAACCGAGATTAATGCGCAACTGCATGCGAAAGATTTACGTATCGTTGCAGGGGCGAACCGCGTCGCGGCGGACGGTAGCGTCAGTGCGTTAAAAGGTGAAGGTGAAGCCCCTAAAGTGGCGGTAGACACCGGCGCGATGGGCGGGATGTACGCCAACCGCATTCGTCTGGTCTCCAGTGAAACGGGGGTGGGCGTAAACCTGGGCAACCTTAACGCGCGTCAGGGGGAAATTAACCTTGATACCCGTGGTCGGCTTGCGGTTAACAACAGCTTGTCCAGCGGAGCCATCACGGCGAAAGGGCAAAGCGTCACCCTGACGGGGGATCACAAAGCGGGCGGGGAGTTGAGTATCGCCAGTCAGGGAGATATCGAACTTAACCAGTCGACGCTCCTGAGTGATAAAAATCTGCATTTAAATGCGGGGAATAATCTGGCCCTGAATGGCGGAAAGCTGACGTCGGGGCAAAACATGACGTTAAGCGGAAAACAGATACAACAGAACCGCACCGGCCAGGCAAATGCGGCTAACGCGATCGCCCTGACGAGCAGCGATAGCGCAGCATTGAAGGGGCAACTGACAGCCGGAACGCAGTTGAACATTACCGCAGGTATGCTGAAAAATGAAGGCCAGTGGGCAGCGGCGGAAGCGGTAGCCATTAACGCACAGCGCGTTGAGAACCTCGGCGCTGTGCAGGGCAAAAGCCTGACGGTCATGGCCGAAAGCGTAACCAGCTCGGGGAGTCTGACCAGCGGCAGCACGCTGGATATCGCCGCCAGCACCGTCACGCTTCAGGGCAATACGGGTGCTAAAGGAACAGCGAACATCATCGCCAGCGGAAAGCTGGAAAATAGTGGGGAGCTGGTCAGCGACGACACGCTGACGCTGAACGCGGCGCAGATCGTCAACAGCGGTACGCTTTCCGGTGCCCGGGGGCTCACGACCTCCGCTAAGACGTTCACCGCCAGCGAAAAGTCAGTTACCCACAGCGAGGGGGATCTGGCGCTGAACAATACCGATACCACGCTTGCCGGTGAAACCAGTGCGGGTGGCACTCTTACCCTGCAGGGACGCAGTCTCAACACTACGGCAACGGCACAGACGCAGGGCAACGGCATCAGCCTGGACGTGCTAAATGCCAAGCTTGAAGGCACTCAGGCAGCCAAAGACAGCCTCGTCCTGAAGGCTGATAACACCCTTATTCACACGGGGAAATCGTCAGCCTCAGTGCTTAAGGTGGAAACCGGGCATCTCAGCAACAGCGGGACGCTGACGGCCTCCTCGCTCGCGATTAACAGCCCTGACGTCATTAACAGTGGTCTGATCCACGCCGAAGCAACGCTTTCACTGGTCACCCGTCTGCTGGATAACCGCAGCAGCGGGGTGCTGTACAGTCCGGCTGCGCTGTCGCTTTCACTCTCTGAACTGAAAAACGCCGGCATTATCACCAGCGACGCCGCGCTTTCCCTGTCGGGCTCAACCCTGACCAACGGCGGCGAACTGAGCGGTGCCTCACTGGCTATTGATTACGACACGCTAAGTAACAGCGCGGGTGGTCTGCTGCTGGCTCACGGGGCAAACCGCATCACGGCGAGGTCGGTTTCCAGCGCGGGTAGCATCGTGGGCAACACGCTGACGCTGAATGCCGATCGCCTCGAAAGTGCCGGTCTGTTACAGGGCGACAGCGCGCTGTCACTGACCGCTGGAATACTGGATTTACTGGCAGACTCCCGCACGCTCACGGATGGGGCGCTCAGCCTTTCAGGCACCACGCTGACCACCGCAGGACAGCTACAGGGAGAGAACCTCAGCATCCGGGGGCGTGACTGGAATAACAGCGGAAGTTCACTCGCGACCGGTTCACTTAACGCCTCGACCAGTGGCACACTCAGCAATACTGGCGATCTGATGAGTCAGGGCAACAGCACGCTGAATGCGGTCGATACCGTTAACAACGGCAACATGTTGTCGGCAGGTGAACTCTCGCTGATCGGTAAAACGCTACGTAACAACGGCACGGTTCAGGGGAACCGCGTCACCGCTCATCAGGACAGCATCACTAACAGCGGAACGCTGACCGGGATCGCCGCCCTGACGCTGGCTGCCCGCCTGGAGATGGCGGCACCGTTACTGACGCTGGTGAATGACGCGTCGGGATCGTTGCTGACGGCAGGCGACCTGTCCGTGACGGGCGGCGATCTGCGAAATACAGGGCAATGGCAGGGGAAACGGGTACTTATTCATGCGCAGGCGCTTACGAACGGCGGTGCGATCCAGGCAGAAGATTTACTGGATGCGCAAATCGACAGCACCCTTACCGGCACCACGGGGAGCAAAATCACATCCAATGGAGAACTGGCGCTCTCAGCACTGACGCTGGTGAACAGCGGTCAGTGGATTGCAAAGCACCTCACGCTGCAGGCGAATACGCTGACCAACAGCGGTGAAATCACCGGCGTTGATACGCTTTCGGTTGCCGTTAACCAGATGAATAACCAGGCCGGAGGAAAACTGCTGAGTGCGGGCGCGCTGGTCCTTGATACGGGTAATGCGACCAACGCCGGGCAAATCCAGGGGAAAACGACCTTTGTTACCAGCGGGCAACTGATCAACAGCGGACGGCTTCAGGGGGAAGCGCTGACGCTGAATGCCTCAGGGGCTCTGAGCAATACCGCCAGCGGCGTGCTGCTGAGTGAGAACGCGCTGACGGTATCGGCTGCCACGCTGAATAATCAGGGAACGATACAGGGCGGTGGAGAATCTGTGGTGAAAGCCACCACCCGCATGCAGAACGACGGCAAACTGCTCTCTGGCGACAGTCTTACGCTGACCGCGCCGGATCTTGCGAACAGCAGCAGTGGGCTGGTTCAGGCGGTAAGGTTGCTGCTGGATGTGGTGAACGCCGTGAATAATGGCCGGATACTTGCGACCGACAACGCAGAGCTACGGGGAACGACGCTTACCAACGACGGCATGCTGCAGGGTGCAGACCTGCTGATTAACTATCAAAAACTGAATAACAGCGGTACGGCACTCGGCACCACTTCGCTTACGGTGAAGGGCGATGCGATTGCGAATAGTACCAGCGGGAAGCTGTTCAGCGCAGGTAATCTCACCCTCGACAGCGGCACGCTGAATAACGCGGGTCAGATTGTGGCGCTGGGGGATGTCACGCTGCATCTGTTAAGTGCGCTGGAGTTCAGTGGAACGCTGGCCGCCAGCAGCAACCTGTCTCTCACCGCTCAGGGGGACATTACCAATAACGGTACGATGCAGGGGAACGGCCTCGTTCTGAGCGCCGGTGGCGTGCTCACCAATAACGGACAGGTCACTGCAGGTAACGGTCACAGCACGTTCAGCGCGCAACGTATTTTGCTCAATGCAGCCGGTAGCCTCTCTGCAGGCGGCGACGTGGCGTTTAACAGCCTGAGCGACATTACCGTAAATGGGTTTACCGGTACGGCAGGTAGCCTGACGATGAATGCGGCGGGCACCTTGCTCAATACCGCATTGATTTATGCCGCCAATAATATGCAACTCTTTGCCGACCGTATTCATAACGTCTACGGCGATATCCTGGCAGGGAATAGCCTGTGGATGCAGAAAAATGCGGCGGGTGCGGCGAGCAGTGAAGTGGTGAATACGTCCGGGAATATTGAGACGCAAAAGGGCGATATTACGATCATTACAGCCCATTTATTAAATGAGCGGGATGGAAGCAATTCGAATACTCAGATAATCGATTTGGATAACCCTTCCTGGGTTGGTGATTCATCCTTTGTTGTAAGCCTGGATGATATGGAGGAAGGAAGCTATTCAACAGTAAAAAAACGCACGGATGTCTGGGTTGGAAGCTGTATGAGTTTCCCAACTTATCCAGGTGCCTGCACGATGGATGAGCCTTTCTTTACCACCTCTTACCGGATTAATAATTCGGGTCAAACTAAACGTTTTGCTATTAAACGAACTGAGGTTGATGTAAGCAGTGCTGGCCACGCAGCGCGCATAGCATCAGCTAATAATCTAAATATCACTGCAAATTATCTCGACAATAGCGGTAGCAATATACTTGCTAATAGCGACATTAGCCTAAAAGGTACGCAACTCAACAACCAAAGCTATCAGGCCAGTTCTGAGACGGAGTATCTTGTCTACACGGCATCAACCATTAATGCCGGTGGTATAACCTATACTCTGACTGGGCGTGAGGTCGAATCAGAAAATACCGCTAACGTTGTTAGGGCAGTAATACAGGCTGGCGGCAATGTCTCAGCCACCTTCACTACCGACATCAGCAACACGCTCGTCACCGCGAATACGGACGGCTTTAGCAATACGATTACCGCCCCAACGCTGACCCCACTCAGCAACCAGTCCATCGCCAACGGCGAGCAGGCGGAGTCTCTTGTCGAAACCGATACGCAGGACATCACCACGCCGCAATGGCGTGATGCGCTGAGCGACGCCCTGAAAGACATCTCCGGCGGTTCATCACTTTCCGATCAGAACGCCAGCAGCGGTAACTACCCACTGCCGTCCGGCAACAACGGCTATTTTGTCCCCTCCACCGATCCCGATAGCCCGTATCTGATAACGGTGAACCCGAAGCTCGATGGCCTCGGCAACGTGGACGACAGCCTGTTTGACGGACTGTATGACCTGCTCGGTATAAAACCCGGCGATGCACCGCGTGAAACCAACAGCGCATACACCGATCGAAACCAGTTCCTCGGCTCAGCGTATTTCCTGGACAGGCTCGGCCTGAACCCGGACCGCGACTACCGGTTCCTCGGCGACGCGGCGTTTGATACCCGTTACGTCAGCAACGCCATTCTGAACCAGACCGGCAGCCGCTACATCAACGGCATCGGTTCCGACCTCGACCAGATGCGCTACCTGATGGACAGCGCCGCCGCGCAACAGCACGCGCTGGGGCTGAAATTCGGCGTGGCGCTCACTGCGGCTCAGGTTGCCGCGCTTGACCACAGCCTGCTGTGGTGGGAAGCGGCGAGCATTAACGGTCAGACGGTGATGATCCCGAAAGTCTACCTCTCACCGAAGGATGTCACCGTTCACAGCGGCAGCGTGATTAGCGGTAATAACGTCCAGCTGGCGGGCGGTAACGTCATCAACAGCGGCAGTACGATCGCGGCGCAGAATGGCCTGACAATCGACAGCAGCAACAGCCTGAGCAATCTCAACGCCGGGCTGTTGAGCGCAGGCGGTGGGCTGAACCTGAGCGCGCTGGGGGACATCAACAACATCGGTTCCACCATCAGCGGTAAAACGGTTGGGCTGGAGAGCGTCACGGGCAGCGTTAACAACGTTACCCGCGTACAGCAATGGAATGTCGATGCGGGAAATGTGCATTTCAGTGGCACGGATATCGGCAAGACGGCCTCCATCACCGCCACCGACGGGCTGACGATGCGCGCCGGACAGGATATCAACGTGACCGGCGCAAACGTGTCGGCGGGCGGCAGCCTGGCCATGGCGGCGGGGAATGATATCAACATCACCGCCAACGAGATTGCGACGAGCGAGGGACGTGCCGGGCGCAACCGCGCGACCACGGAGACGGCGTCGGTCACGCATCAGGGCAGTACCCTGAGTGCAGGCGAAGACCTCACCCTGCAGGCGGGTAACGACGTGAATGCCCGTGCGGCGGCGATGGCCGCAGAAGGTGATGTGGGGATTCAGGCCGGACGGGATGTGAATCTGCTGGCGGAAGCGTCAACGGAACGCTCCAGCAGCCAGGCGAAGAAAAAAACCGCCATTGATGAATCTGTTCGTCAGCAGGGAACGGAGATTGCCAGCGGCGGCAATACGGCGATCGTCGCCGGGCGCGACGTGACCGCGCAGGCGGCAGAGGTCACTGCGCAGGGCGATATTGGCGTGGCGGCTGGCCGCGACGTGAACCTGACGACGGCAACGGAGAGCGATTACCGCTACCGGGAGCAAACCAAAACCAGCAGCGGGTTCCTCAGCAAAAAGACCACCCACACCATTGAGGAAGACAGCGTGACGCGGGAGAAAGGCTCGCTGCTGAGCGGCGACAACGTGACGGTGTCGGCAGGGAACAACCTGCTGGTGAAAGGTTCTGCGGTTGCCGGAGACGGCGACGTGTCCCTGTCCGCAGGCAATAACGTGGACATCGTGGCGGCGACCAACACCGACACCTCATGGCGCTTCAAGGAGACCAAAAAGTCCGGCCTGATGGGTACGGGCGGCATCGGCTTCACCATCGGCAGCAGCAAAACCACCCACGACCTTCGCGAGCAGGGCACGACGCAGAGCGAGAGCTTCAGCACTGTCGGCTCAACGGGCGGTAACGTCAGCATTACCGCGGGCAAACAGGCGCATATCGGCGGGGCGGATATCATCGCGCAGAAGGATATCAGCCTGACCGGCGACAGCGTGGTGATTGAGCCGGGGCATGACAAACGCACCCGCGATGAGAGGTTTGAGCAGAAGAGCAGCGGTCTGACGGTGGCATTGTCGGGGGCGGCGGGGAGCGCGGTGAATAATGCTGTCACCACGGCACGCGACGCGAAAGGCGAGAGCGATGACCGCCTTGCGGCGCTGAAGGCCACCAAAGCGGCACTGTCAGGCGTACAGGCCTCGCAGGGTGCGGAAATGGCGCAGATTAACGGCGATCCTAACAGCGGTATCGGCGTAAGCGTTTCGCTCTCCTCGCAGAAATCGAAATCCGAGCAGCACATGCAGAGTGACACGGTTGCGGGCAGTACGCTGAATGCGGGGAGTAATCTTGCCATCACCGCGACCGGAAAAGGGAAAGGTGATAACAGCGGCGACATTCTTATCGGTGGCAGCCAGCTGAAGGTGGGCGGCGACACCGCGCTTGTCGCAGCGAACGACATTGTGCTGGGCGGCGCGGCCAGCACGCAGCAGACGACAGGAAAGAACAGCAGCAGCGGTGGCGGCGCAGGCGTCAGCATTGGCGGTGGCAAGAGCGGTTACGGCATCGGCGTGTTTGCGAATGTGAATGCTTCGAAAGGCAGTGAAAAGGGCGACGGTACGGCGTGGACGGAAACAACGCTCGACAGCGGCGGGATGGTCTCCATGACCAGCGGTCGGGACGCCATTCTGAAAGGCGCGCAGGTAAGTGGCGATAAAATCGTTGCGGATATCGGACGTGACCTGTGGATGAGCAGCCAGCAGGACAGCAACGATTATAAATCGACGCAGAACAGCGCGGCGGCAGGCGGCAGCTTCTCTTTCGGCAGCATGACGGGTTCCGGCTACATCAGCGCCAGCCAGGACAAAATGAAGAGCACGTATGACTCGGTGCAGGAGCAGACAGGGCTCTTCGCGGGTGAAGGCGGCTTTGATGTGACGGTGGGACGGCACACGCAGCTTGACGGTGCGGTGATTGCCTCGACGGCGACGGCGGACAAAAACAGTCTCGATACGGGAACGCTGGGCTTCCGGGATATCCACAACGAGGCGGATTATAAGGTCAGCCACAGCGGTATCAGCCTCAGCGGCGGCGGTGACTTTGGCGGTGACGCATTTAAGGGCAACCTGCCGGGCGGCGTGGTATCGGCTGCGGGCAGCAGCGGTCATGCGGAAGGCACGACGCAGGCGGCGGTGGGTGAGGGTAACATCACCGTCCGTGATACCGCGAACCAGCAGCAGGATGTGGCTAATCTGAGCCGGGACACAGAACACGCAAACGACAGCATCAGCCCGATATTTGACAAGGAGAAGGAGCAGAAGCGGCTTGCGCAGGTGAGCGCCATCAGCGATATCGGCGGACAGGTGGCCGACATTGCCAGAACGCAGGGCGAGCTGAATGCGCTGAAGGAAGCGCGTAAGACGCACCCTGACCTGACGGTCGAGCAACTGAAAGAGACGCCGGAGTACCGGGATGAGCAGGCGAAGTTTGGTACGGGTAGCACCATTCAGCGTGGTATTCAGGCGGCAACGGCGGCGCTTCAGGGGCTGGCGGGCGGAGACCTGACGGCAGCACTGGCTGGGGCGTCGGCGCCGGAACTGGCAAATTATATCGGCCACGGTATGGGCATCGACGACAACGCAGCGGCGAAAGCCATTGCTCACGCCATACTGGGTGGTACGGTTGCAGCGTTGCAGGGCAACAGTGCGGCGGCGGGTGCTGCGGGCGCGGTCACGGGGGAGCTTGCGGCGAACGCGATAATGGCGTCTCTGTATCCGGGCAAAGCGGTGAGTGACCTGAGCGAGGAGCAGAAGCAGACGGTCAGCACGCTGGCGACGATATCGGCGGGGATGGCCGGAGGAATAGCGGGAGACAGCACGGCTTCAGCAGCTTCGGGGGCGCAGGGCGGGAAGAATGCGGTTGAGAATAATGCGCTAAGTGTTGCTCAAAACAAATCCCGCTCTCAGGAAATGGCTCAGTGCCAGGGTGCTGCTGCTTGCGAGAAAGATGTTGTTGATAAGTACAAGAAAATCAACGCTGAGCAGCATGAGAGTGTGGTTGGTTGTAAAGGTGCACAAGAGTGTGTAGATAAGGCAAATGAAGTCGGTAAGATACAGGCTGATTATGCTAATCGTACTAATGAGCTTCTGGAAAAAGCTCGCGTTGATGGTAGTCTGAGTCCTGAAGAACAGAATGAACTTTCTATTCTTCAGGTGACAACTATCCAGCTTGAAGCAGACAGAAATGCAGCAATCCACAATGCGCTGATGTCTGGTGATTCGCCGGAAGCGAAGCAACTTGCGATAAACTCGTTAGCGCAGTTGGCCGGAACCAGCGCGGCAGGAATTGCAGCGGGAATCGGGAAGTCAGGGGCGAAAGGAAGCCCATTACCTACGCCTCAACCAACTGTTGCAGCTAATGGCTTGGTGTATAAATCGAATCCAAAACATACTCCAGGCCAGCCGAGTAACAGGCCTGATGCAGGTATTGAACCTAAGGATTCGATTAGCCTCTTTGAGCAATCTATTCCAAGTACAAAACAATATCCGAATAAAGAAGTTAGATTTGCAGTTGATAGCCAGGGTAATGTACACCGTTTTGTTGGTACGAATGGTGAGTATCACTGGAACGGAAGTACCGCAGATAAAAACGCTTTGACCAGTGATCAAATACCAACTTCAATCCAGAAACAATTAGGAGTCCGGATAAAATGATTTATGGCGATCCCTTTTTTTTTGCTCTCCAGTTTGATGTTGTTGAATGCTGGAACGATCCGGGTGATATCTGGAAAAATGGCCTTTTTACTTTATATATTGAGGGTAAAAAACTGTTTGATGCCGTAGATGCTGTTGAGTTACGAACTACGTTTAGTTTTTATTCAAAAGCACCAGTTAATGATCTGGTTATCAACGATTTAGATATTTGTTCGGATGAGCTTTACAAGAATGCTAAAGATTATTTTCTTGGTGACGGTGAAGAATTGATTGATGGCTTATTTGATATGACATGTGTCCCGATGGAAGATAATCGTTGCTATCTTTACTTTATCAAGACAAGTATCGGAGATAGGCTTGTATGGAGTACCAGCACTAGCGATAGTATAAACGAAACAGTTCTCCCGCCTGGAACAATTCTTAATGTAATTAACAGATTAAAAGACTGTCATTTATAAAAAGATCCCAGCCTCAGCGGTGGGATCTTTTTAACCGTCACCCCTTAACCGGCTCGATCATCAGTCTCCCCTACGTCAGTATTACGGCAGGCAAACAGGCGCATATCGGCGGGGCGGATACGCAGGCGGCGCTGTCCGGTGTACAGGCCGGACAGCGCCGTGGCGCTGGACCAGGCGAAAGGCGGCTCGGACAGACGCAATAACAACACCATCGGCATCAGCGCGTCGATTGGCTCACAGTCGTCCAAATCCTCATCGCATACGGAGAGCGAGACGACGGGCAGCACCCTGAGTGCGGGCAATAACGTCACGATAAAAGCCACCGGCAGTGACATCACCGTGGCGGGCAGCCAGATTAAGGCCGGGAAGGACGTGATGCTGGATGCGGCGCGGGACGTCAACCTGATAGCCTCGCAGGACACGCAGCAGACAACGGGTAAAAACAGCAGCAGCGGTGGCAGCCTGGGTGTCGGGGTGGGCGTCGGCTCTGGCGGGGCGGGCATCAGCATCTCGGCGAACGCCAACAGCAGCAAGGGGCACGAGAAGGGCAACGGCGTCTGGCAGAACGAGACCACGGTGGATGCGGGTAACCGCGAGACCATCAACACCGGGCGCGACGCGACAATCGCCGGTGCGCAGGTGAGCGGCGAAACCGTGGTGGCAGATATCGGGCGCGACCTGACGATTGCCAGCACTCAGGACAGTGACCACTACAACAGCAAGCAGAACAGCGTCAGCGGCGGTGTGGGTTACACCTTTGGTGCTGGCGGTTTCTCCGGCAGCATCAACGTCAGTCGCGACAAAATGACCAGCGACTACGACTCGGTGCAGGAGCAGAGCGGGCTGTTTGCAGGCAGCGGCGGGTTTGACGTGACGGTGGGCAACCATACGCAGCTCGACGGCGGGGTGATTGCCTCCACGGCGACGGCGGATAAGAACCGCCTCGATACCGGGACGCTGGGCTTCAGCGATATCCACAACCAGGCGGACTTTAAGACCGAACATCAGGGCGCGGGCATCAGTTCGGGCGGCAGCATCGGCGAGCAGTTTGTCGGGAATATGGCGAACGCTCTGCTGGCCGGAGGCGGTAACAGCGGTCACGCGGAAGGTACGACGCAGGCGGCGGTGAGCGAGGGGACGCTCATCATCCGTGACAAGGAGAACCAGAAGCAGGATGTGGCGGACCTGAGCCGCGACGCGGAGCATGCCAACGGCAGCATCAGCCCGATTTTTGACAAGGAGAAGGAGCAGCAGCGCCTGCAGGAAGTGCAGCTGATTGGTGAGATTGGCTCGCAGGCGGTGGATATTGCGAACACGCAGGGGGAGATAAACGGACTGAATGCAGGCAGAAAAGAGCTTGCAGATAAAGGGATAACCGAGCCGGGGGCGGATGCCAGCGACGAGGCTAAAGCCGCATATCAGAATGCCCTGCGCGAAACCGGTGCGTATAAGACCACGACGGCGAAATACGGCACGGGCAGTGACCTGCAGCGGGGTATCCAGGCGGCGACGGCCGCGCTTCAGGGGCTGGCGGGCAGCGATCTGACGGCGGCGCTGGCGGGGGCATCGGCGCCGGAGCTGGCGTATCGTATTGGTCATGGCATGGGGATCGATGACAATACGGCAGCGAAAACCATTGCGCATGCCATCCTGGGCGGTGCGGTTGCGGCGCTGCAGGGGAATAATGCAGCAGCGGGTGCGGCAGGCGCGGCGACCGGTGAACTTGCGGCGAAGGCGATAGCGGGTATGCTGTATCCGGGTAAAGCGGTCAGCGACCTGAGCGAGGAGCAGAAGCAGACGGTCAGTGCACTGGCGACGATATCGGCGGGAATGGCAGGTGGACTCGCGGGGGACAGTACAGCGTCGGCGATGACAGGGGCGCTGGCCGGGAAAAACTCGGCTGAGTCGAATTCACTTGCACATGTTCTGGCAGCGGCAGAGAAAGAAAAGCCTGGCACGATAGCGAAATACCAGGCCGCCAGAGAAGCCATGTGTAAGCAGGACCCGGAAGCGTGTCGCCAGGCAGTGAATGAGGCGGCGAGCCTGGGGCTGGATTTTGTGCCAATAGTTGGGGATATTAAGGGGTTCCACGAGGCTGAAACGGCGCTGGATTATCTTGCTGCGGCAGTTGGGCTGATACCGGGGGCGGGTGATGTAGCGGGTAAGACGCTCAAGGCGGCGGAAAAGGCTCTGAAGGCCGGAGATGTTGAAACAGCGTCTAAGCTGATAAATAAAGCCAGTGATGAAGTTTATACGACGCTTCCTATGGGAAGTAAACGTAACCCCATGAATCAGCCGAGTAATCCGTCTTATCAACCAGTCAGAAACCAGCCAACAACGATCAGTAACAGGGAATATTCTGGTCATGCCTTAGACCGAATGCAGGATCGAGGGGTTACGCCTTCTGTTGTCGAAAATACGATTAAAAATGGACAATCAACGACAAGTCGAGGTGGAACGACAGTACATTTTGATCCTGAGAGTAAAATATCAGTGGTAACAAATGAAACTGGAAGGGTGGTGACAGTTAAATATGGAAACAAATAAGAAAGATATCATTTGTGAATATGCGCTGAATTCGCTAGGCGACATAGCTAGTTTCGCAAGATTTGTCAGCTATGCGGAAGATCTCTCCCAATTAGATGAATTGTTTGAAAATAATAAGGATAAAGAGGATTACGAACAAATATGGTTCGAGTTAGAAATCATTAACGCACTTGCTTTATCTCAATGGGAAACTGAAGGGTATCCTTCGGATTGGAAAAAACAGTGGGAATCTAGTTACAAGCAAGATGCGTCCCATATCATGGGTGAATTACTTAACTTGTTGAAGTAAATTGAGATCCCGGCCACCAGGCCGGGATCCTTTTATCCGTCAGGCAAGCGGTTCGATCACCAGACTTCCTTGTTCCATGTTGACCGTGACCGGGGTGTCGGTGCTGAATCATGCCTCTGCCAGCAAGTTGCCGTTCAGGCGCAGGGCCAGAGCGAAAGCTTCAGCACTTTCTTCTCAACGGGCGATAACGTCAGCATTGCAGCGGGCAAACAGGCGCATATCGGCGGGGCGGATACCAGAAGAAAAAATAAGTATTAGTCTTCAATATGATGATTAACTGTAATCCCGGCCACTGTGCCGGGATTTTATCTTGACTGTCACCTACTCCGCTTAATCACCGGCACATCACCCAAATCATTCAGCGCTCCCGGAAATGTCTTCAGCCACTGCGCCACTTTCTTTTTATTAATGTTCACCACGCTCATACCTTCAAGGCATCCCCATAATTCGCGTGTATGTTGTGGCGTAATGACAATACAATCCTTCATGACCCGGATTTTGACAGGCATCCCGTCAATAAAACCTGCATTTGCGAGCCACTTGCCGCTAAGGGGAAGGTATCGACAGTCCACCCGTGAATAAAGTTCGCAACAGGCTGAACTGTCTTCCTGCGTTTCCGCACGGGGATGAATGGGGGCAGCATCAGTCCTGTTCCCGTGCAAACGGCGAATATCATTTTTGCGTATCAGATCGCGGTTTTCAGTAATACTGTTAAAAGCATCTGATTCTGTTTTGAAAACAGTAAACTCTGGCTTAAAATTCGTCACAGCCATATTCAACTCCGTGTAAGTTGCTTTGTGGTTAGCGGCATGGAGGTGCTGATACACTTTCATGTCGCGTTCTTTAATAATATGAAAAATTATGTTCTGCTAACGCTTCCTTTACTGTGAAGTGGTTTTCTTTGCATTGATTATACCGGACTGTATAAAAATTCAGTCTCTGATAAAAAGATAATTTCGGGAATTGCGAAGTGGCTTCAGAAAATATTCATGAACAATGTTGTTGAGTAAATAATCGCTGCCTCCGCGTTGGAATCTCTTTTTCAACCGTAACATTCGCTCCCATTACCTGTTGTCGCGCTTGTGAGCAGGTGTCATTCAGAACACCCAGCCATCCCTTCGCCCGGTTTACCATAAAATTCCTAAAATGTGTAATTTGCCAGCGACATCACTTTATCCTGCTCTGGATTGTTCATCTTCCATGTTAAAATCCGCAGCAAACAACATTGTTAAGGATAAACGATGAATATGAAACTTTCCCTGTTTTGCGCATATACAGGTTTCAGTAAAAAGGACTCCCCCATATGGTCAGATGTTTACGATGCGCTTCATCAGCTCAGGACGAATACTGGAAGCGTCAATATTGTAGATGTTGATAATAAAAAAACGCTCAGCATACATTCTGATGGTATGCATTTTCTACTCTCATTAATTGATGGTAAAGACGATAAAACAAAAATAAAAAGCATCCAAAGTGCTTGTTTTGAAAGGAAGGTAAGTTTTGTTCCACCTGTTTTCTTGAGTTGCTCTCATGACCTGACAAGTGATTTCGAGTTTGTGACTGAGGTTTCCAGAACCTTTTTCATCACAGGACAGGTTTAGCGTTTTGCTGCATTAAAACAACCTGTTAAATCTGGCATTAAAATTCCACACACATTTATTTAAATCATTATGCCTAATGAAAAGTAGGTTGTGTTCGTCTATTTCATATTTTTTCTGAATTATTCTCAAACCAGACAAACCTTGTCCAGATTCATCCCGTGGTAGGCTATGTTGTACATCGCGTAATGAAGCCGTTAATGCCTCAGGAAAGAATAAACAACAATGACGAAAATACTGCTTGTGGATGACCATCCGGCAATCTGCTTTGCACTCAAGGTGTTACTGGAAAAAAATCCGGATTTTACCGTGACAACATCCTCCGGCGAGAACCTGCTGGCGCTGCTGCACCGGGAGCTGCCGTCGCTGTTAATCCTCGATCTGGAACTCAAAAATGCCGACGGGCTGGATCTCCTTCCGCGCATCAAACATCACTTCCCTGCGCTCAGGGTGCTGGTTTACACCAACCAGCCAGCGGAGATCTACGCACTGCGTACGCTGAAGGCCGGGGCGAGCGGGTTTATTAATAAAAGCCTGGCGCTGGATCGCGTCGAGCCTGTTTGTCAGCTGCTGCTGGACGGCTATCACTGTTTCCCGGAAGAAACATTCACGAAAGTCGTTGAGGCTACTGAAATAAAACATGACACCCGGTCGCTGCTGGCGAGTTTCTCCGATCGTGAAATTGCGGTGCTGAACTATCTGAAGCAGGGCAAAAGCAACAAGGATATTGCCGATCGGCTGGCGCTCAGCAACAAAACCATCAGCACCTATAAGGCGCGAATGATGAAAAAAAGCGGTTTTGCGCATTTTGAACAACTTTTCGATCTTATAGATACCTCAGAGCCAGAGACGTGAGAGCCGTTACCTTTATCTTGCTTTTTTGCATTGCATTCACCGTGTGCGCCGCGCAACAGGGGGAATCCCTTCGCTTGCTGGCGCGTAGTCATGAAGAGGTGATCGAGCCGGGGCTCAGCGGCAGCGAATGGCGCTGGGTACGCGAGCACCGCAAAATCCGCCTGGCGGTCTGGGAGCCGATGATGCCCCCTTACGACATCACCACTGGCTTGAATGATTACGGCGGTATTAACGCGGATTTCACCGGGCTGGTGGCGGAAAATCTCGGTGTCGAGATCGAGGTTGTGCGCTATCCAACCTATGACGATGCCCTGTTGGCATTGCGGGCAGGTAAGGCAGATTTTATTCCTCAGGCAGGGGGGAGCCAGCAAAAACAGGGGCTGGTGCTGAGTGTGCCTTACAGCGACAACATCGCGGTTGAAGTAGTTAACACCGATGCCTCGCCCGATGAGCCGGTGAAAAGGGTCGCTGTTTCGCCTGTCTACAGCAGCAGCGAGGTGCTGGCCCGCTATCCGGAGGCTGAAATTGTGAACTTCACCTCCACGCGGCATGCGCTGGAGGCTCTGGCGTTTCGCAAAATCGATCTGTTCTTCAGCGATGCAATCACCGCGCGTTACCTGGCGAGTCAGTCAAATTTAAGCAATCTCAGCATTCGTCCGGTGGCGGACACGTTCGAGGCATCGGGATTCTCGTTCGCCGCAATGCCGAAAATGGCGGTCTGGATCGCGATTCTGGATAAGATGCTGCTGGCACTGCCGGAGAACGCGGGGGTGGAGATCCACCGCCGCTGGAGCGGGGGGATCCCGCTCTCCCTGAGCGAGGAGCCACCGCGTTACACTTCACTTGAACATAAATGGATCAAAGAACACTCACGCATCCGCGTCGCGGTGGCGCAGGATAATGCCCCCATTGCCTTTTTCAACGCGCGCGGGCAGTTGCGCGGCATCCTTGCGGATCTCCTTACCGCACTTCGTTTGCGTACCGGGTTTACCTTTGAAATCCGCCGTTATCCGAGCCAGGAGGCCGCCTTCAGGGCCATTAATCGCGGTGAGGCCGATCTGATTGCCGGCGTGACTCAGGAAGGGATCTGGCAGGCGGATCTCCTCACCACCCGAACCTGGCTGTATAACTCCTGGGTCATGGTTGGACACGCGCTTCCGGGGAAGGAGGTGCTTCAGCCCCGCGTGGTGAGCCTGCGCGGTGAAGCGCCGGATGGCTGGCTTGGCAGACAAAACAGCGGCCAGACGGCGAAGGTCGATACCTGGTGGCAGGGTTTTAACAGCGTGGTGAAGAATAAAAACGACATGATGGTTGTGCCGCTTATCATTGCCAATGCCCAGCTCACCCGTAAGGAATTTGCGTCACTGAAAATTCTCGCCAGCATCGATGCCGATCCGCTGCGCTTTGCCTTTGGCGCATCGCGGCAGGCCTGGCCGCTGATCACCATTCTGAATAAAGCACTGATCAACATCCCGCCGGAGGACCTCCACGCCCTGACGCGCGGCGGCAATACGGGCAATGTGTTTGCCTCTGTGTCGACGTCGGCGCTGTCGATAACGTGGGTGGTGGCGTTCACCGCCGCCGGTACGGCATTGCTGGTGTTGGTGGTGTGGTGGATTTACCGCCAGCGATGCATCCGCCGGGTGCGCATCCTGGGGCTTATTCAGACGCTGCGCGCGGCGAAACATCGCGCAGAGCGAGCCCATCGGGGAAAAAGCGCCTTTCTGGCGACCATGAGCCATGAAATTCGCACGCCCGTTAGCGCCATCATCGGCATGCTGGAGCTGGTGATGAAACGCCCCGATACTGCCCCGCAAAACCCGCAGTCGATACGGGTCGCCTGGGACGCGGCGCAGTCGCTGTTGTTGCTTATCGGGAATATCCTGGATGTGGAGCGTATCGAGTCCGGCCGTCTGGTGCTCCGCCCGGAGCGCGCCTCGCTTCGAAACCTGATAGAAGGAACGGTGTCGCAGTTTGAGGGGCTGGCAGCGCAGAAGTCATTGAAACTGCTGCTGGAAATGGATACCGCCCTGAAAGGGGACGTACTGATAGACGTAATGCGTTTTCGCCAGATCGTCACCAACCTGCTGGGTAACGCCATAAAATTCACCGACCGCGGTCAGGTGCTGCTGCGCGCACAGCCGCAATGGCAGGATGGCAAGTTTATGCTGCTGGAGCTAACGATAGCAGACACCGGCGAGGGGATTGATGACGCGACGCGACAGCGCCTGTTCCAGCCTTTTAGTCAGGGAGAGAGCCGTACCAGGGCGCAGGGCAGCGGGCTGGGGCTCTATATTTGTCGCCAGCTCGCCGACATGATGGAAGGGGATCTTACACTGAACAGCGTGCCGGGCGAGGGCACGACGGTCGCGGTGACGCTCAGGCTGCCGATCATGGCCGCACTGCCAGAGAAAGAGGCCGCTCCTTCTGTGCCTCCCGGCGCACGGGCTGCCTTGACCATTATGGTGGTTGATGACAATCCGGTCGGGCGGATGCTGCTGACCCAGCAGCTTGAGTGGCTGGGGCATGCTGTTACGCAGTATGACACCCCGAAAATGCTGATCGAGAGCCTGGCGACCCGACGGCCAGACGCGGTGATCACGGACTGCAACATGCCCGAAATGAGCGGCTATGCGTTATCGCGCATCATTAATGAACGTTACCCGGATGTCGTGGTGTTTGGGATGACGGCTGACGCGCGTGAATCCGTTCGGGATGAGGCGCGGGAAGCGGGTATGCGTGACTGTATCTTCAAGCCGGTCACGCTTGTTGCGCTGGAAAACCTGATTGCACCCCTGACCCCTTGCGGGAAATTTCCTGTGGCTTCTCATCCCGCCATGATGCTGCCCGCGGCGCTGCTGGACGGTGAGCATCTGGCAACGTTTCTGGATCTCCAGATAACCGTGCTGGAGGAGACGCTGCGCGATATCGCGCGGTGGCGAAGCGATCCCCGCACATCCTTAAATGAAGCGCTGCACCGGCTGCGGGGCGGTATTCAACTGCTGGGTATGACGACGCTGGAAGCACGCTGTCTGGAGCAGGAGCAGGATGCCGATAGCAGCGGTATCCGTCAGCTTGAGGAGGACATTCTGGCATTGAGGGGCGCACTACAGCACTGGCGCGAGACGGGACTACAACCGGGCGAGACCGTCCTACAGCAGAATGAGGACGGGCGTACAGCGTAAGCTTCCCGTCCACCGGGGTACTCTTTTATTCGAGGAAGTTCACATATAAAGGAGATATCCCGATGAAAAAATTAGTATCCGCACTGGTCGTTATCGCATCTGTTGGTATGTTCACCTCCGCACAGGCGGCAGAAAGCTGCACCGCGAAAGCCGCCGCGCTGGAAAAAGAGATCCGTATTGCCCAGCAGTACGGTAATACCTACAAAATCAACGGCCTGAAAAAAGCGCTGGCTGAAGTCAAAGCGCACTGCACCCCGGCAAGCGTACAGGCTGACGCGCAAAAAGATGTGAAGAAGCTTGAGAAGAAACTGGCAGAGAAGCGTGAAGATATTGCCGAGGTTCAGGCAGACCTGCGTGAAGCGAAAGCCAAAGGTGACAGCAAGAAAGTGGCGAAATACCAGCGCAAACTGGCTGAAAAACAGAGCGATCTGAGCGGTATTCAGCAAGAACTGAACCGTGCTCGCGCTGCGCTCGCATCCCTGCAGAAATAACGCTGTTGTGTAAAACAGGTGAGGGGGCATTAGCCTCTTCACCTTTTTGCGCTGCCTGCCATCATGACTCTACTCCGTCTTCTCTGTTTTATGCTGCTGTTCACTCTGGCAGAGAGCCGCGCGGCCCCTCAAAAGACGTGGGTGATCCTCAATAACCTCTACAAAGGGGCGATCTCGTTTGATGTATCTGCCTCCGGGCCTTGCCTCAGCCAGCCGCTGATGGAGGAGTGGGGCGTGCGTGACGCGGTGCTTGCGCGTCTGGTCTGGGATGCCAAAGGGTGCCTGACACCCCAGTCTGCCGAGCAGTTTAACCTCAAATACTGGTACCGCCCGCAAGCGCAACTGCTTACGCTCCTGTTCCCGACAGACGCCATTAGTCCGCAGCAGAATGGGGTCAGCACCAGCCGCTGGGATGATGGCATCAACGCACTGTTTATTAACTATCGTCTGGATGCGGATAACAGCCAGGCACAGTACGACTGGGAGCATTCCGGCACTGACGCCACGCTGAACCTGGACAATGGCCTTAACGTTGGGCCCTGGCGGCTGCGTTATCAAAACACCGTCTGGCGCGATAAAGAGGGGCAACACGGTTCGTACAGCAATGCGATGTCGCTCTGGCGTAGCATCACGCCGCTGCGTTCGCGGTTGACCTTTGGCGACGGCAATACGTCTTCAAATTTGTTCGACAGCCTGGCGTTTCGCGGTGCATCACTCGCCAGTGATGAGGCGATGTACCCCGATAGCTGGCGACCCTATTCACCCTGGATCAACGGCTATGCCCGCACCGAGGCCGAAGTCACCATTCATCAGAACGGCGTACGTGTTTACCGTATTCACGTCCCGCCCGGACCGTTTACCCTTCGCGATTTTTATCCGCCGGACCCAAACGGCAACCTGGAAATGACGATTCAGGAGAGCGACGGTACAGAGCGTACCCGTCTGCTGCCCTATTCCAGCATGCCCAATCTGGTGCATCAGGGACTCTTTAGCTATGAACTTGCTGCCGGACGTTATAAGCCTTTTCACGGTATCGACAGGGATAAGGACCGCTTCTGGCAGAGTACCTTCTCATGGGGGATTGCACCGCAGGTCACCGTTTTTGCCGGGCTACAGCAAGGAGAGCACTATTTCAGCCAGGTCGCGGGTTTCGGCGGTAACCTGGGGCTGTGGGGCGCGTTTTCCGGAGATGTCAGCGCGGCCCGCTATACGCAAGAGGCGGCGACGCTGCGCGGCAAGGTGTGGCGTGTGCGTTATGCCAAAGCGTTCTTCACGACCGAAACCAGCCTCACCGCTCAGCTCCAGTGGTATCCGCGTGGCGGGCATTACCGGTCGCTGGAAGAAAAAATCACGCGGGCGGAACTGCTGAGATACGGCTGGGACGATGACGTCACCCGGCGGGCGCTTCGCGGGCAACTGGAGCTTAACCAGAATCTTGCCGAGGACTCTAGCCTGAGCCTGTCGTGGCAATGGTTGAAGTCACGTGAACCTGACGCGGGCAACACGGGAACGACGCTGAGCCTGAATACGACCTTCCACAACGTGGATTTAAGCGTGTACGGCGTATACGAGCGCTACGGTAAAAACCCGAATGAAACCACTGTGGGTATCAACGTCAGTGTGCCTTTATCCCTTTGGGGGGCGACGAGTAATGTCGGCTATATCACCGAGCTCGCCAGCCGGGGGGAAGATAGCCATGGGGTGAATGTATACGGTTCAGCGTTAAGTGATTACAGC
Source organism: Lelliottia nimipressuralis (assembly GCF_004402045.1). Classification (GTDB taxonomy): domain Bacteria; phylum Pseudomonadota; class Gammaproteobacteria; order Enterobacterales; family Enterobacteriaceae; genus Enterobacter; species Enterobacter chinensis. The sequence goes on from NZ_SOMG01000006.1 coordinate 47,968, forward strand.
CTGCGTTACGATCTGCAGGCGACGCATACCGTTCACCGCGATGATGAGCTCTCTGCGAACCTGGGCTATCAGTACAACGCGGGCGAGCTGAATCTCAGTATGGTGCGCGGGGGAACGCGCCGCGATTATCATGCCGACACCAGCGGTAGCATTCTGGTCCACGCGGAAGGTGTGACGCTGGGCCAGCAACTCGGCAGCACGGCTGCGCTGGTGGACGTGCCAGGCTCGCCGGGAATGGGCTTCTATAACCAGTTTGGCTCCACAACCAATGTCAAAGGCGAGCTGCTGGTAAGTTACTTAACGCCATGGCGGGTGAACCGAATTACAGTCGATAGCCAGAGCTTGCCGGAAAATACCACGCTGGATGTGACGGAACTGGAAACGGTTCCGACCGATGGCGCAATTGTCCTGCTGCGTTTCCCACAACCGATAAGGCATTGAAAGTAAAAAGAACGGGATAAAAATTGAGACCAATCCCTACGTAAAATTACCAGGTAAAACGCGTATTCATCCGAATAGTTTGCCCTTTCGGGAGTGCTTATGCTTCGTCTCACTGACTATTTTTCCTGATATCGGCAGACGATTGTTCGCCGTGAGGAATGTTTTTTCAACGGAGTGTAGATGAACATGAAAGCTATTGTAGTCGCCCTGCCTGTCGTGATGATCCCGGCTACCGTTCTGGCGGCAAATACGGAAGAAGGGTATTACGGTTCGGCAAAATATCTGCAGATTGAACAGCGGGCCAAAGAGATGGATACCAGTTCCCGTCCGGGTGTCGGGCAGTTTGTGGGTGGTAAACAGAAAGAGCATTTAGGCGGCGCGGCTATTGCTGCTGGCTATCAGTTTGGCAACGGCTGGCGTACGGAAGGTGAATACACCTTTAAGCAGAAAACGGAATACACCAACGGTTCCAGCGCGTTCCCAAACGGTTTTGATCATCTTCAGACCGAAACTGAACGTCTGATGTTGAACGTCTATCGTGATTATGAGCTGGGCTACGGCGTCTCTGTTTACGGTACCGCAGGGCTTGGTGTGAGCAGGATTAAAGCAGGCGGCTGGCAGGGCAATCCTGGCCGTGAATACGGCTCGACGACGCAAAACAACCTGACTTACGCGTTAGGTGCAGGCGTAAGCTACACGCCGGTTGAGCGTTTGTATGTCGATCTGGGCTATCGCTATATCGATATGGGTAAGATCGAAAGCGGATATAACAACTATGCGAACATGCGTGGCTTAAAAGATGAGCAGATGAAGGCGCATATCGTCTCTAATGAATTTACCCTTGGCATGCGTTATGTCTTTTAACCTGTTGTAAGCGTCACTGCCTTAAAAACAGGGCCAACGCCGCGGGAGTGCGGGGTTGGCTTTTTTATTTCGTGCGTGTGGCATGTTGATTACCCGACCCAGATCAGAACCAACGATTATGTTTCACATAGAAATAGGTAACGATGATGATCCATGCCAGGGTAAGGATACCAAAATAGTCAGGGATGAAACGCGCGAACATATAAGCACCAGCAATGATAAGTGCTATAGGGATGTAATAAATATATGACTGCAGAAACCATAATATTGCTCGTTTCATCTTTTTAATAGCTCATATAAAGCGTCTCCGATTATTTCCTCATTGTTTCCACCTGATTCGATTTGATAAATTATTTTTGTCATTTGTGGTTCAATAAGAAAGTAAAGCATCTCAAGGTTTTGTTGATACAAGGACTGATAATACGCTGGGTCTTGGAATTTGAGCTTGTTAGCAGCTAATGCTGCTACCTGTGCTTTCGAATAGATGATGGCACCGTTAACATACATTGATGATAATGAATTGACCATTCTGATATGCGATTCATGAAAATCACCGCTACTGATTATCAGCTTTGCAATAGTTAAGGACAGCGCTAGTTTGCTAGATTTTTCTGCGTACTCATATGCCTTATCGCCTAATTCCTTTTTAAGAAATGCAGCGAGATTGTTACTCTTTTGCTCTCCGAGTCTTTTGAGAGTTTTCCGAAAGTAAATCTCAACCATATCAAGAGCAACATCGTTTCGATTATAGATTTCAGCAAGTGCCAATGCGAGTCGGCGGTCTTCATTTATTAGCTCACGACAGGCATTGCGGTAGTAATCGTCTGGTATCAAGCACGAACCATAGTTGATCATACGCTGTGTGCCAAGCTTCAGATTTTCGATAGTGCTCATATTAGTGGCTTGTATTTCTCGCAATGCTTTGGTTAGTGCCAGGGCCAGGTTTCTTTCTGATTGCAACTTCATTTTTGCATAGCCGCCTGCCATTGTAATTTCCCTTGTTGTAACATTACCCTGTCAATAATTGATCAGCATTGTCATAGGGGGCAAGGAAGATAATGAAAAAAAGCGGTAGAGTGTCAATTTATGTTTTGGTGGTTATTATTTTCTTTCTAACTATTCCGGAGATCGTTGTTCGTGTACTGACGCCGGAGCAGTTTGCTCGACTGAGTGATTTTACAAGCTTTGGTGGCCTGTTCAGTCATATCCTTTCTTTACTGATTTTCCTCGGTTTAGCTTCAATTCTGCTGGGCGTGCTCGCCATTTTTGTAACGAAGAAAATTTACCGATATTTAAAAGCTAATCAACAAAACTGACCGCACAATGCGGGCAGGCGAGGCGGAAGTTGAATGGGCATATTTACCCTTTAACCTCTTCTCCCCGTAGGGAGAAAACATCTGCGCATCAAAATCCCTCGCGAGCGGTTCGCCCATACACTCAAAGGCCAGAGCTTCGCCTTTGGTGGCGAATTTCTTTCTGATGCGCTTACTTTTGGCCCCGTTGGGGTAGATCTCGCAAAGCCAGCCACCGACAGGATTTTTACGGACCGCCATCAGTTTACCTCGCTGTAGACACCCACCACGCGACCCACCGTTTTTATCTCACCAATAACGCATTCAAATGGAATCTTTCCACCCGCAACGTGAAGTTTTTTCCCTGGCAGTAGCGTCAAATCGCGGATGCTGGTGGTGCCTTCAATCTCAACCAGCCACAGCCCATCGGTTAACGACGCGTCTTTTTCAACGAAGTGAAGTTTTCCCTCCGCCCGGACGGCGATGCCACGGGTGAGCTGCTTGCTGAAGAAATGGGAGTCGATGCTCAAAGTAGTATTTTCTTCCAGTCTACCATCACTAAGAGTGAATAGTGCAACAGTTAAGGGATCCCCTTGGGTTGGCTGACCTTCAAACTGCGCACCTTGCCCGGTCATCAGCCAGCGAAGGCTGGCACCGGTGTCCAGCGCGCACTGAACCGCAAAGTCGTAAGAGATGGTACCGCGCGCGTAGCGGTTCTGAAGCGAGCTGGCGGCGATATTAAAGTGCCGGGCCAGCTGGATTTTCTGCGTGAAACCATATACCTGACAGATTCTATCGAGTAACTCTTCATTATTCACTTGAGAATCTAAAATCAAAATATGTTCCTTTGAGTGTTTACTAATACTCATTTGGGTATTAATATCATTACAAATTCGGGCAATCAGCGGCAGACGTTGGCAAACAGAGGCTAATGATTGCAGACATTATCAAAATGGGAATCATGCAGCATGGCTTCTGAAATCGCAATCCTCAAACGGCGGAAAAAACCGTGCTGTGCCCGTTTTCACCGCATTAGCGTGCGTGAATTTACGCGAGGGGAGATATGGCGATAGAAGCTGCCCGTGCAAGGGTTCCACTTAGCGTGGGGGCTCGTCTTAGCGGGCTTAACCACGTCGCTGAGCTGCGCGCCCGATACGGGAGCGATAGCGGAAAAGAGCTGGCGCGGTTTATGGCTGAGCTGCGCGATAAACGCGATCCCTGTTTTGAGGAGAACAGCAGGGCGCTGGCCGCCATCTTTTTCCTGGCGAGATTACCCGTTGCCCGTCATGAGTGCGATATCAGCGAGCTGACGACCGAGGAGAAAAGGGCGCTGATTACCGCCATGAATCATTTTCGTGCTGTTGTGAGTTTATTTCCTGAACGGCTGACCATGCCGATGTAACCCAACCAAAAAACCAATGGCGTAAACCCGCCGGGCATTCTATTGCCTGAATTTAAGGAGAACGCGTGATGCGAAACAGTGAAAACCGCCCTTATCCGATCGGAAGTGAAGAACTGAAACGCCTGCTGATGGAGGCAAAAACGGAGGAACGATGCGCGCGAGCCCGCGCGGTCTCCCTGCGCCTGGAGGCACTGGCAAGCCAAATTTTTAAAACCGGCATGAGCGGAGAAGACGTTGCTGAACTGCTGTGCCACGAGGCGGCCCGCTACGAGCGTGAATCCCAGGAGCTGCACTGATGGCCGATTTTATCGATCTTGCGCAGGCGCGCGAGCAGGAAGACAGAGAGCGGCACATTAATCACGCCCGCAGACGGCCTGCATCGCCTTCGCGTTTCCTCTGCGAGGAGTGCGAGGCCCCGATACCGGAGGCACGCCGCATGGCGGTGCCCGGCGTGGCCCTGTGCGTCACCTGCCAGGAGATCGCGGAGATGAAAAATAAACACGTCCGGGGAGGATGAGTTGGCTACGTCATTTGCTTATCCGTGGAACGCTCCGCGGTCGGCCATTGCCAGCCCCTACCTCACCCATGCCCAACAGCAGCGCCGCGATCGCCTTTTCGCGGCGCTGCAGCAGGCAAGAATTGCCCTCTCACAGCAGCCTGACTGCGTGCGCGTTGACGTCTGGCGCACGGTCGACGCCCTCGAACAGCGTCGGGGCAGCCCGCAGGCCAATGCCTTTTTGATCCGCTTCTGCAACAGGATGCTGCCCCGCCTGCGGCAGGTCTCTGAACGCTATGCCTGCGCGGGCCTGCACAGCGCGGTTTCCCGGGCCGTGTTTGACGGCCATTTCGACACCCGGCTTCTGCAATACCTTGCCTCGCGGATGGTCGAGCTGGTTGCCCGCTATAACCGACTCCCGGATATGTCCCGCGCGGATATCGACCTGCTGGCCGCCGATATCGCCAGCTTTATTCGCGGCGAGCTGGCGAATATTAACGATGCTGACATGGGCGAATACCAGACGCTGTACGTCTGGTATCAGCGAGCCGGACTGATCGCCAGGCAGTTCAACGTGTCGCCTCCGCACTGGGAGCGGGTGTCGAAGTCGTTTTTCAACAAAGATGATGTTGCCGCGGCGGTGATCCGCATGTTTTCCGAGGCGTGGTGGCGCGGGCGTTTGCGTCGGGTCGCGGCTGCCTGGCGCGAGCATGTGCAGATTGCCCTCGGCAACGTCAGTAAAAAGAGAACGGCGTATGCGAGCAAGCGCTGCGTGACCGAGTGGCGCGAGCAGAAGCGCCGCACCCGCGAATTTCTCAAGGGCATGGAGCTGGAAGATGAAGAGGGTAACCGCATCAGCCTGATTGAAAAATACGATACCTCGGTGGCCAACCCGGCGATACGTCGCTGCGAACTGATGACCCGCATTCGCGGGTTTGAGAATATCTGCCAGGCGCTGGGCTATGTGGGTGAGTTCTATACCTTAACCGCGCCCGCGCAGTATCACGCGACCGTGAAATCGGGCTACCCCAACGCGAAGTGGAACGGGTCCAGCCCGGCGGAGACGCAAAGCTACTTCACCCGGCTGTGGGCGCGCATCCGCGCAAAGCTGCACCGGGAGGGGCGGCGTATTTTTGGTATCCGCGTCGCGGAACCCCATCACGACGGCACGCCCCATTGGCACATGCTGATGTTTATGCTGCCGGAAGATGTCGAATGCGTTCGCCGGATTATAGGGGATTACGCGCGGCAGGAGGATGCCGTTGAGCTGCAGAGCGAAAGCGCCAGACAGGCGCGCTTTCACGCGGAAGCGATCGATCCGCAGAAAGGCAGCGCTACCGGCTATATCGCCAAATACATCTCAAAGAATATCGACGGCTATGCGCTTGATGGCGAGACCCGGCGGAGACGCAAAGCTACTTCACCCGGCTGTGGGCGCGCATCCGCGCAAAGCTGCACCGGGAGGGGTGGTGCA
>NZ_SOMG01000026.1 GCF_004402045.1 Lelliottia nimipressuralis
TCCGGGAGGATTCGAACCTCCGACCGCTCGGTTCGTAGCCGAGTACTCTATCCAGCTGAGCTACGGATGCATCGGGATTTACTACTGTACTGCTCGATATTCATATCACTTCTAAAGCAATATGAAGTAATAGATGGTGCATCCGGGAGGATTCGAACCTCCGACCGCTCGGTTCGTAGCCGAGTACTCTATCCAGCTGAGCTACGGATGCAAAATGGCGGTGAGGCGGGGATTCGAACCCCGGATGCAGCTTTTGACCGCATACTCCCTTAGCAGGGGAGCGCCTTCAGCCTCTCGGCCACCTCACCACACAACGCCTCTTTCGAGTGCTTCGAGTAACTCGTTAAGAGCTTCTCGTCGCTGCGTGGCGCATATATTACTTTCTGGGACTTATAAGTCAAACAATTTTCCAAAAGCTTTTATCGTTTGCACAAATCACACGCAATTCGCATGTAAAAGCCGCAAAGAGGGTGTTTTATAAGCGGATTTTGCAGGCATCTTCACAGAAAACCTGTGCAGAAATGGCGGTGTTGAGACGAGTTAAGGCTAACGGAGTGGTTAAAAAGAGAGCGATTGAAATTAAACGGTAACTTTGAGCAGGAAAAATGACAGGAGGGTTGCGTCTCGCCCGACAGCGAGACGCGACAATATCAGTAACTGGACTGCTGGGATTTTTCAGCCTGGATACGCTGGTAGATCTCTTCACGGTGGACAGATACTTCTTTAGGAGCGTTAACACCAATACGTACCTGGTTACCCTTTACCCCTAAAACTGTCACGGTGACCTCATCCCCAATCATGAGGGTCTCACCAACTCGACGAGTCAGAATCAGCATTCTTTGCTCCTTGAAAGATTAAAAGAGTCGGGTCTCTTGTATCCCGGCATTATCCATCATATAACGCCAAAAAGTAAGCGATGACAAACACGTAAAGTGTAAGCAGTCACGGCATCACATTCTGTTAAACGTAAGTTTAGCCGATATACACAAACTCAACCTGACTTTATCGTTATCGATAGCACAGTGAACAAGACGCCATAACGTTACCGCTATGGCGTCTGCTTGCGCTTTGTAGTTATTACAGTTTCGCGCTTACCCAGCTTTCAACGCTGGCCAATGCTGCAGGGAGTGCCGCCGCATCCGTACCACCGGCTTGCGCCATGTCCGGACGACCGCCCCCCTTGCCGCCCACCTGCTGAGCGACCATACCAATCAGTTCCCCTGCTTTTACGCGGTCGGTCACATCCTTAGAGACGCCCGCAATCAGAGAAACCTTACCTTCTGCCACTGTCGCCAGCACGATAACGGTAGAACCAAGCTGGTTCTTGAGATCGTCGACCATAGTACGCAGCATCTTAGGCTCAACGCCCGCCAGATCGCTGACCAGCAGTTTGACGCCCTTAATGTCTACAGCCTTGCTGGAGAGGTTTGCACTCTCCTGCGCCGCAGCCTGCTCTTTCAGCTGCTGCAGCTCTTTTTCCAGCTGACGCGTGCGATCCAGTGCAACGCGCACTTTCTCGCCCAGGTTCTGGCTATCGCCTTTAAGCAGCTGTGCGATGTCGTGCAGCTGATCGCTCTGCGCATGCAGGCTGGCAATAGCACCTTCACCGGTCACCGCTTCAATACGACGCACACCAGCCGCCGTACCCGACTCGGAAACAATGCGGAACAGGCCGATGTCACCGGTGCGGGATGCGTGAGTACCGCCGCACAGTTCGGTAGAGAAGTCGCCCATGCTCAGTACGCGAACACGTTCGTCATATTTCTCACCAAACAGCGCCATTGCACCTTTCTTCTTCGCCGCCTCGAGATCCATGATATGGGTTTCGATTGGCAGGTTACGACGAATCTGCGCGTTCACCAGATCTTCCACCGCACGGATTTCAGACGGTTTCATCGCTTCAAAATGCGAGAAGTCGAAACGCAGCACTTTGTCGTTAACCAGAGAACCTTTCTGTGCAACATGATTACCCAGCACGTCGCGCAGGGCTGCATGCATCAGGTGGGTTGCAGAGTGGTTCAGACGGATGCGTGCACGGCGAGCTTCATCAACGTTAGCCTGTACGCCCTCGCCCACTTTCAGAGAACCGGAAACCAGTTTGCCCTGATGACCAATCGCCTGACCGTATTTCTGGGTGTCGCTGACGCTGAAGCTGAAGCCATTGCCTTTCAGTTCGCCTTTATCGCCAACCTGACCGCCGGATTCCGCATAGAACGGCGTTTTGTCCAGAATAACAACGGCATCCTGACCTGCGCTGATGCTGTCCACGGCTTTACCGTCAACAAACAGGGCGGTCACTTTGCCGGTCAGTTCCAGCGCTTCATAACCTTTAAATTCTGACGCGCCATCAACGCGGATCATCGCGTTGTAGTCCGCACCGAAACCGCTGGATTCACGCGCACGACGACGCTGCTCTTCCATCGCGGCTTCGAAGCCCGCTTCGTCAACTTTAATGTTGCGCTCGCGGCAAACGTCCGCCGTCAGGTCAACCGGAAAACCGTAGGTGTCATACAGGCGGAAAGCGGTTTCGCCATCCAGCGTGTCGCCTTTCAGTTTCGCCAGTTCTTCATCCAGCAGTGCCAGACCGCGCTCCAGCGTACGCGCAAACTGTTCTTCTTCGGTTTTCAGAACCTGCTCTACCTGCGCCTGCTGGCGTTTCAGCTCATCACCGGCAGCACCCATCACACCAATCAATGGCCCAACGAGTTTATAGAAGAAGGTGTCCTTCGCGCCCAGCATGTTGCCGTGACGGATTGCACGACGAATGATACGACGCAGCACGTAGCCACGGTTTTCATTCGACGGGATAACGCCGTCGGCAATCAGGAACGCACAGGAACGAATATGGTCCGCGATAACGCGCAGCGATTTGTTGTTCAGGTCGGTCGCGCCGGTGACTTCCGCAACGGCTTTGATCAGGGTGCTGAACAGGTCAATCTCGTAGTTGGAGTTAACGTGCTGCAGAACCGCGGCAATACGCTCCAGACCCATACCGGTATCAACGGAAGGCTTCGGCAGCGGTTCCATCGTACCGTCGGCCTGACGGTTGAACTGCATGAAGACGATGTTCCAGATCTCAATATAGCGATCGCCGTCTTCTTCCGGGCTGCCAGGAGGGCCACCCCAGATGTGGTCGCCGTGATCGTAGAAGATCTCGGTGCACGGACCGCAAGGGCCGGTGTCACCCATCTGCCAGAAGTTGTCAGACGCGTATGGCGCGCCTTTGTTATCACCGATGCGAATAATACGCTCGCGCGGGATCCCGACTTCTTTTTCCCAGATTTCGTAGGCTTCGTCATCGGTTTCATAAACGGTAACCCACAGACGCTCTTTCGGCAGGTTGAACCAGTTTTCACCGGTCAGCAGTTCCCACGCATATTGAATGGCATCGTGTTTGAAGTAGTCGCCGAAGCTGAAGTTACCCAGCATTTCGAAAAACGTGTGGTGACGCGCGGTGTAACCGACGTTTTCCAGGTCGTTGTGTTTACCGCCCGCACGCACGCAACGCTGTGAGGTTGTGGCGCGGGAATAATTACGCTTGTCGAGACCAAGGAACACATCCTTGAACTGGTTCATCCCGGCGTTGGTAAACAGCAGAGTCGGATCGTTGTTCGGTACCAGGGAGCTGCTGGCAACAACCTGGTGTCCCTTACTATGGAAAAAATCGAGAAACGCCTGACGGATCTCAGCGGTGCTCTTGCTCATAATTATCCTGAAATCAAGCTAACGAAATGTCGTAGCCAGCCTGTATCGGTAAACCGTTGGACAGACCAGCTACTGGAAAAAGTGGGAATAAGATAAGTTTTCTTTGGAGGGAAGTAAAATCCCGCATGCGTTCAATCGGCAAAATTACGCCAGATATCCTGAATATCTTCCATCAGAAAGCCGCGGTAGAGCAAAAAGCGCTGGATTTTGACTTTTTCTGAAAATTCACGCGGCAGCGGTTCACCGTATTTACGCATGGCCTGTTCTTTTGCCAGCGCGCACCACTCAATGTCGCATTCGCGCATCGCTTTTTCGATGGCCTCCCGGGCCACCCCTTTCTGGTTCAGCTCCTGGCGGATGCGCGCGGGTCCATATCCTTTGCGGCCGCGGCTGGCGAGAAACCGTGAGGCGAAACGCTCGTCATCGAGATAGTGATGCTCGTAGCACCAGGCAATTACGCGGTCATAATCTTCCGCGGTGGCATCAATCTCTTCCGGCCCGTTTTTACTCATCACCGGAGCCGACAGTTTTCGCCGTAGCTCCTGTTCACTGTGGTCACGGACGGCAAGAATACGTACCGCACGATCCAGTAAGCGTGAGTATGCCGGTCGACGTGATGTAGGTTCACTCATAAAAAACCTGCTGATTCAGAAATGCAAAAAGGGCCGCATCAGCAGCCCTTCATCGTTAAACGAGAGAATTAAAAGTCTTCGTTAGTTTCTTCAGCATCCGCGGCATCCACCACGAAATCAGGTTTGGAGTCCTGGTTGTTCAGCAGAAGCTCACGCACTTTCTTCTCAATCTCTTTCGCCGCAGCCGGGTTATCTTTCAGCCAGGAGATCGCATTCGCTTTACCCTGACCAATTTTGTCACCGTTGTAGCTGTACCAGGCGCCCGCTTTTTCAATCAGCTTCTCTTTCACGCCGAGGTCAACCAGCTCGCCGAGGAAGTTGATCCCTTCGCCGTAGAGGATCTGGAATTCAGCCTGTTTGAACGGCGCAGCGATTTTGTTCTTCACAACCTTGACGCGGGTTTCGCTACCGACGACGTTCTCGCCCTCTTTCACCGCGCCGATACGGCGGATATCCAGACGGACAGAGGCGTAGAATTTCAGTGCGTTACCACCGGTCGTGGTTTCTGGGTTACCGAACATCACCCCAATTTTCATACGGATCTGGTTGATGAAGATCAGCAGCGTGTTGGACTGCTTCAGGTTACCCGCCAGCTTACGCATCGCCTGGCTCATCATACGTGCCGCGAGGCCCATGTGAGAGTCACCGATTTCACCTTCGATTTCGGCTTTTGGCGTCAGCGCAGCAACGGAGTCGACTACGATAACGTCAACGGCACCAGAACGCGCCAGCGCATCACAAATTTCCAGCGCCTGCTCACCGGTGTCCGGCTGAGAACACAGCAGGTTGTCGATATCTACACCCAGCTTACGGGCATAAACAGGATCCAGCGCGTGCTCGGCATCGATAAACGCACAGGTTTTACCTTCGCGCTGTGCCGCGGCAATCACCTGCAGCGTCAGGGTGGTTTTACCGGAGGACTCTGGCCCGTAGATTTCTACGATACGGCCCATAGGCAGACCGCCAGCGCCCAGCGCGATATCCAGAGAAAGCGAACCGGTGGAGATGGTTTCCACATCCATGGAACGGTCTTCACCCAGGCGCATGATGGAGCCTTTACCGAATTGCTTTTCGATCTGGCCCAGTGCTGCCGCCAACGCTTTCTGTTTGTTTTCGTCGATAGCCATTATTACTCCTGTCATGCCGGGAGAAGCGACTGTGCTTCACCGTGGATTTCTGTTCTGTTGGTGCAATTATACTGTATGGTCATACAGTATCAAGTGTTTTGTAGAAATTGTTGCCAGAGCGTTTTTAACGCATAAACGGTGGCCTGACGACGCACGCTTTCGCGATCGCCGCTAAAGCACTCCCGGCGGGTGATCCCCTCCCCTTTGGCGGTGGCAAACCCAAACCACACGGTGCCGACAGGCTTTACGTCGCTGCCGCCGTCCGGGCCTGCGATGCCGCTTATGGAAATCGCGTAATCTGCCCGAGCCTCTTTGAGCGCACCAATGGCCATCTCGATCACCACCGGTTCGCTGACCGCGCCATGCTGTTCCAGCGTGGATTCACGTACGCCAATCATCTGTGCTTTAGCTTCGTTACTGTAGGTCACAAAACCGCGTTCAAACCAGGCGGAACTGCCGGCAATATCGGTAATCGCTTTCGCCACCCAGCCGCCGGTGCAGGATTCCGCTGTGGTGATTGTCGCGCCACGCTGCTTAAGCGCAAGGCCAACTATCTCGCTCAGCTGCATCAATTCATGGTCAGTCATTCTCGCTCCAGGCATCAGAAAAACGTGCTGCACAAGATAGCACTTTCTCGTCAGATATGGGGATACGCTTCAGGTTTTACGAGGGGGCTTCAGAAAAAAGCCGGTGCGGGCGCACCGGCCAGCAAGAAGGTTATTTCATGCTGTCTGCGAGGGTGTTCACATTGTGGCGAAACGCCTTAACGTAGGTGTCTGCCACTCCACCTTTTGCCGACAGCGCTTCCGGGTAAAGTTCGCCCCCCGGCTGTGCGCCTGTCGCCGACGCAATCTGTTTCACCAGACGCGGATCGAGCTGGTTTTCCATAAACCAGGTTTTCACACCGTCGGCTTTAATCTGATTGATAATCTCTGCGACCTGCGCCGCGCTGGCCTCGCTCTCAGACGAGAGCCCCTGCGGCGCCATAAAGGTCACGCCATAGGCACGGCTAAAATAGCCGAACGCGTCATGGCTGGTCAGCACATTACGCTTCGCCTGCGGGATCTGGCTGAAGCGCGTTTTAGCCCAGCTATCCAGCTGGTTAAGCTGCGCGATATACGCTTTTCCGGAGGCTTCCAGCGCGGCTTTATCTTGCGGATCGGCTTTCACCAGCCCGTTCAGAATATTTTGTGCATACAGCGCCCCGTTCGCCGCGCTGTTCCACGCGTGCGGATCGGTCACGGTTTTGCCCTCTTCTTCCAGGGTGTGCGTTTTCACCCCGGTCGATGCCACCACAAGCTGTCCTTTAAATCCGGAGGCCTTCACCAGACGGTCGAGCCAGCCCTCCAGACCCAGACCGTTCACCACCACCACATCAGCCTTGCTGAGCGCCGCGCTGTCTTTCGGTGACGGTTCGAAGGTATGCGGATCGCCGTCAGGCCCAACCAGCGTCGTCACGTTGACATGGTCACCGCCCACCTCCTGCGTGATGTCCCCCAGTATCGAAAAGCTGGTGACCACATTCAGCGTTTTCGCCATCACGCCGTGCGACATCATCCCCAGCGCGAGCGCCATAATTAATCCTGTACGTTTCATCGTTTCCCCTTGCGTTAAAAAAGCGCGCGCAGACTGCCAGCGAGCCTGCTTCGCGTACCCAATAAAATGGAAATAAAGAACAGCGCGCTGGCGGTGAGCACGATGGATGGCCCGGCAGGTAAACTCATCGCCCAGGAGAGGCTCAACCCCAGCCATGCGCAGAAAATACCGCTGATGCCCGCCATCAGGAGTAACCCTGGCAGCGTGCGCACCCAGCAGCGGGCCGCCACGGCTGGCAGCATCATCAGCCCGACGGCCATCAGCGTACCGAGGACCTGAAAACCCGCCACCAGGTTAAGGACCAGCAGCGCCAGAAACAGCCCGTGCAGCAGGCCAGGCAGCCAGCGGGCGTTCACCTGTAGCCAGGCGGTATCAAACGCTTCCGTGACCAGCCCGCGATAGAAAATCGCCAGCGTGATAAGGGTGAACATGCAAACGCCCGTGACGAACAGCGCGGCGTCATTGTCCACGGCGAGGATGGATCCAAACAGCAGATGCAGCAGATCGACATTCGACCCGCGAAGCGACACCAGCGTGACGCCCAGCGCCAGTGAGCCAAGATAAAACCCGGCAAAGCTGGCATCCTCTTTAAGCGGCGTGCGTCGGCTGACCAGACCGGCCATCAGCGCTACGGTAATTCCCGCGATAAAACCGCCAATACTCATCGCCAACAGCGACATGCCGCTGAGCAGGTATCCCACGGCGACACCCGGCAAAATGGCGTGAGAAAGCGCGTCGCCCATCAGGCTCATGCGACGCAGCTGAAGAAACACGCCGAGTGCGGTGGTGCTGACAGAAAGCGCCAGGCAAACCACCAGCGCGCGACGCATAAAGCCGTACTCAATAAACGGCTGAAAAAAGAGATGCCAGATCATGCCACCCTCACCCGTTCGGTTTTCCATTGGGGAATGTCAGCGTCCAGCCGTAACGTCTGCGGGAAGTGGCGCGACACGCGCTCGCTGTCGTGGAGTACCGCGAGCAGCGTTTGCCCCTGCATATACATTTCCAGCATCAAATCCATCAGCACGTTGCAGGTGGCTTCATCGACTCCGGTAAAGGGCTCATCAAGCATCACCAGCGGCGCCTGCTGCACCAGGACGCGTGCAAACAGCATGCGCTGAAACTGACCGCCGGAAAGTTCATCGATGGTGGATAACGCCATGGATTCCAGCCCGACGCGCTCCAGCGCGCTCCTGATGCGCAACCGCGTTTCCCGACGAAACCCGGAAAAAAGCGAAATACCCGGCCAGCAGCCCATACTTACGACGTCCTGTACGGTCAGCGGAAACTGCGCCTCCAGCGCGTGACGCTGCGCCAGCCAGCCAATCACCGGGCGCTTTCCCTGCCAGTGGAAACCGCCGCTCACGGGAGGAATAAACCCTGCCAGCGTTTTCAGCAGCGTGGATTTCCCGCAGCCGTTAGCGCCGATAATGGCGGTCATGCTTCCCCGTTCAATCACACCCGAAAGAGGACGCGTAACGGATCCTCGGTCATAACCCGTCGTGAGCGCATTCATCACAATCATGGCAGTGCCACCGCCCAGCGCACGGCCAGCCCGATGAAAACAACAAGTACCAGCGCCAGCAAAAGCCGAACCAGCGCAGAGAGAGAAAAAAGGGACGTTGACATCTCGATACCACATTAAATGTTATAACATAACAATAATGAAAGGCGATTGAGATGTAAATGGCGCGTTGAAAAGGGAGTGTGGCGAAATGTTTCTGAGAAAACCAGGACGGGCGCGGGGTGCCCTCACCCCAGCCCTCTCCCACAGGGAGAGGGAGGAATAAGACGACTTACTGACTAAACGGCGACGCTGCCGGCACGCGGGCCTGCGATACCGCCAGCCCCAGCTGCCACACCGCCATTGCGTAGTGGGTGCTGTGGTTATAACGGGTGATGGTGTAGAAGTTCGGCATGCCGTACCAGTACTGATAGCCGGTTCCTACGTCCAGACGCAGCAGGCTCACCTGATCAACATTGCCCAGCGGCTGGGTTGGCGTTAAGCCCGCCGCCGTCAGCTGTGCGACGCTGTACTTAGTTTTGAAGCCGTTATCCAGACCAAACGCCTCGCCGTTAGCCTGCACCGCCACCTGTCCGCCCGGCGTCCAGCCGTGCGCTTTAAAGTAGTTTGCCACGCTGCCGATGGCATCCACCGGATCCCACAGGTTGATATGACCATCCCCGTTAAAGTCGACGGCATATTCTTTATAGGAGGACGGCATAAACTGGCCGTAGCCCATCGCACCGGCAAACGACCCTTTCAGATCGAGCGGGTCGTCCTGTTCGCTTCGCGCCATCAGCAGGAAGGTTTCCAGCTCGGAAGAGAAATACTCCGCACGGCGTGGATAGTTAAAGGAGAGCGTCGCCAGCGCGTCAAGGATGCGGGTTTTCCCCATCACGCGGCCCCAGCGGGTTTCCACGCCGATAATCCCGACGATGATTTCCGGCGGTACGCCGTACACCTGCCACGCGCGGTTAAGCGCATCTTCATACTGATTCCAGAACGCCACGCCGTTTTGCACGTTGTCCGGGGTAATAAACTGTTTGCGATAGCGCAGCCACGCACCGTTCGGCCCGCTCGGCACCTGAGCCGTCGGCGCCTGCCTGTCCATCAGGCGCAACACGTAGTCCAGACGCTTGGCCTGCGACAAAATTTCGTGCAACTGCTGTCTGTCAAAGCCGTGTTTGCTCACCATTTTATCGATGAACTGCTCGGCCGCCGGGTTATTGGCGAAGTCGCCGCCCATCTGCATCATATTGTGCTGCGGCTCCAGCAGGAATCCCCCGGAAGGCGCGCCCGCCGTTTGCTGAACGGCTTCGGTCTTAGGTTTGCTACTACAGGCAGACAGCAGAATAAGCGCAGGCAACAGCGCTGCATAACGACGCTTGAACATGAGACATCCATTTAACGGGTTCGATAAGAACCCAGTATGGTAAAGCATCCGCAACACCTCAAGGAAGCGGTACGCACCTACCCAACGCAAATCCGCCCTTTTTTCCACCGAAAACCATTCACCCCATCAATAAACTTTCAAAATAATCCATTTTTCTTTCATTGTGAGATCTAACTAACACTTTAAAACCTTTCAAAGTGATTATTATTAACCGCAGTCAGACAAAAACAAAAAAGCCCCACAGGAGAGAAGAATGATAGAAACCATCACCCACGGCGCCGAGTGGTTCATCGGGCTGTTTCAGAAAGGCGGAGAAGTGTTCACCGGCATGGTGACCGGGATCCTGCCCCTGCTGATCAGCCTGCTGGTGATCATGAACGCGCTGATTAACTTTATCGGCCAGCAGCGCATCGAACGCTTCGCCCAGCGCTGCGCCGGGAACCCGCTGTCCCGCTACCTGGTTTTACCCTTCATCGGCACCTTCGTGTTCTGCAACCCGATGACCTTAAGCCTTGGTCGCTTCATGCCAGAAAAGTACAAGCCGAGTTATTACGCCGCCGCCTCCTACAGCTGCCATTCCATGAACGGCCTATTCCCGCACATCAACCCAGGCGAGCTGTTTGTCTACCTCGGGATCGCCAGTGGCCTCACCACCCTTGGCCTGCCGCTCGGCCCGCTGGCGGTGAGCTATCTGCTGGTTGGTCTGGTGACCAACTTCTTCCGCGGCTGGGTGACGGACCTCACCACCGCCATTTTCGAGAAAAAAATGGGCATCCAGCTTGAACAGAAAGTCCATCTTTCAGGAGCCACAGCATGAACCGGATCCGCATTGAGAAAGGCACGGGCGGCTGGGGCGGCCCGCTAGAGTTCGACGCCACCGAAGGCAAAAAGATCGTCTATATCACCGCGGGTACGCGCCCGGCGATCGTCGATAAGCTGCGCGAGCTGACCGGCTGGGAAGCGGTCGACGGCTTCAAAGAAGGCGAACCGCCGGAAGCGGAAATCGGCGTGGCGGTCATCGACTGCGGCGGCACCCTGCGCTGCGGCATCTATCCGAAGCGTCGCATTCCAACGGTGAATATTCACTCCACCGGAAAATCAGGCCCGCTGGCGCAGTACATCCTTGAAGACATTTATGTGTCTGGGGTGAAAGAGGACAACATCACTCTGGTGAATGGCACTCCCGCGCCGCAAAAAGCGGCCCCGCGCGAGTACGACACCAGCAAGAAGATCACCGAGCAGAGCGACGGGCTACTGGCGAAGGTCGGGATGGGCATGGGTTCCGCCGTGGCGGTGCTGTTCCAGTCCGGGCGCGACACCATCGACACGGTGCTGAAAACTATCCTGCCGTTTATGGCGTTCGTCTCGGCACTCATCGGCATCATCATGGCGTCCGGCCTGGGTGACTGGATTGCCCACGGCCTCGCCCCTCTCGCCAGCCACCCGCTCGGGCTGGTGACGCTGGCGCTGATCTGCTCCTTCCCGCTGCTGTCGCCGTTCCTCGGCCCGGGCGCGGTCATTGCCCAGGTCATCGGCGTGCTGATTGGCGTGCAGATTGGCCTGGGCAATATTCCCCCGCACCTCGCCCTGCCCGCCCTGTTTGCCATTAACGCCCAGGCGGCGTGCGACTTCATCCCCGTTGGGCTGTCGCTGGCTGAAGCGCGCCAGGACACCGTGCGCGTGGGCGTCCCGTCCGTACTGGTCAGCCGCTTCCTGACGGGCGCACCGACGGTGCTGATTGCCTGGTTTGTCTCCGGCTTTATTTATCAATAAGAGGTTCCAGCCATGACCGTGATTTACCAGACCACCATTACCCGCATCGGCCAGAGCGCCGCCGACGCGCTGAGCGACCAGATGCTGATCACCTTCCGGGAAGGCGCCCCGGCGGATATTGAAGAGTTTTGTTTTATCCACTGCCACGGCGAGCTGAAAGGCGAGCTGAAGGCCGGTAGCCAGCTGGAGCTGGGCGAGGCGCGCTATGCCGTGACCGCCGTTGGCGACGTGGCCGAGCAAAACCTGCGCGAGCTGGGCCATATCACCCTGCGTTTTGACGGCCAGCCGCAGGCGGAGTATCCCGGTACGGTTCACGTGGCGGGCCCGGTTCCGCAGGCTGTCATCCCAGGCTGCACGTTAAAATTTGTTGCGTAATTTAAGGAGAATCACATGAGTCAGGTTGCCGTTGTCATTGGTGGGGGACAAACCTTAGGCGAGTTCCTCTGCCGTGGGCTTGCCGCAGAGGGTTACCGCGTGGCGGTAGTGGACATTCAAAGTGAAAAAGCCGCCCGCGTGGCGGATACCATCAACACCGAGTTTGGTGAAGGGATGGCGTACGGCTTTGGTGCCGACGCCACCAGCGAGCAGAGCGTGATGGCGTTGGCTCGCGGCGTGGACGAAATTTTTGGACGTACCGACCTGCTGGTCTACAGCGCGGGAATTGCGAAAGCGGCCTTTATCAGCGATTTCGAGCTGGGGGATTTTGACCGCTCGCTGCAGGTGAACCTGGTGGGCTATTTCCTCTGCGCCCGCGAGTTTTCCCGTCTGATGATCCGCGACGGCATTCAGGGGCGCATCATTCAGATCAATTCAAAATCAGGGAAGGTAGGCAGCAAGCACAACTCCGGCTACAGCGCGGCAAAGTTTGGCGGCGTGGGGCTGACGCAGTCTCTGGCGCTGGATCTGGCTGAATACGGCATTACCGTTCACTCGCTGATGCTGGGCAACCTGCTGAAATCGCCGATGTTCCAGTCTCTGCTGCCGCAGTACGCCACCAAGCTTGGCATCAAAGCAGAAGAGGTGGAGCAGTACTACATCGATAAAGTGCCGCTGAAGCGCGGGTGCGACTATCAGGACGTGCTGAACATGCTGCTGTTTTACGCCAGCCCGAAAGCCTCGTACTGCACCGGGCAGTCGATTAACGTCACCGGCGGGCAGGTGATGTTCTGAGTTCATTCCCCGGTGGCGCTGCGCTTACCGGGGCTACAATCCCCGTAGGCCGGGTAAGGCGCAGCCGCCACCCGGCAGTTAAGGAGCCGATATGGTAACCGCACTCATCACCGTCGCCGCCCTCGCCTGGATCTGCCAGATGGCGTTTGGCGGCTGGCAGATCCACCAGTTTAACCGCGCGTTTGACGCCCTCTGCCAGAAAGGCCGCGTGGGCGTCGGACGTTCCGGCGGACGCTTCAAACCGCGGGTCGTCGTTGCTGTTGCGCTGGATGAAAACAATAACGTCTGCGATTCCCTGATCATGCGCGGCATGACCGTCTTCGCCAGACCGGTGAAAATCCAGGCAATCAAAGGCATTTCGTTGCAGGAATTGCGGCCTGATGTGATCTTTCCCCATGATCTACTCTGTCAGAATGCACTATCATTAGCGCTTAATCTGAAACATGGATAATTTCGTTGTGAAAGCTATAGACTTGCGAAATTATCATTTCGCAACCTAAGGAACGAAGCGCCTATGAAACCTCGTCAGCGGCAGGCGGCCATTCTCGAGCATCTGCAAAAGCAGGGAAAATGCTCGGTAGAGGATCTGGCCCACTACTTTGACACCACCGGCACGACAATACGCAAGGACCTGGTATTGCTCGAAAACTCTGGCGCCGTTATTCGAACCTACGGCGGCGTGGTGCTCAATAAGGACGAAGCGGACCCGCCTATCGATCACAAAACGCTGATCAACACCCACCAGAAGGCGCTGATCGCCGAAGCGGCGGTGAAATTTATCCACGATGGCGACTCCATTATCCTCGACGCTGGCAGCACCGTCCTGCAGATGATCCCCCTGCTCAACCGCTTTAATAACATCACGGTGATGACCAACAGCCTGCACATCGTCAACGCCCTGTCGGAATTCGACAGCGAGCAAACTATCCTGATGCCCGGCGGCACCTTCCGTAAAAAATCCGCGTCGTTTCACGGTCAGCTGGCCGAGAACGCCTTTGACCACTTTAGCTTTGATAAACTGTTTATGGGCACCGACGGCATCGACCTGAGCGCGGGCGTCACCACCTTCAACGAGGTGTTCAGCGTCAGTAAAGCGATGTGCAACGCCGCGCGGGAAGTGATCCTGATGGCAGACTCCTCGAAGTTTGGCCGCAAAAGCCCCAACATTGTCTGTAGCCTGGAAAGCGTCGACAAACTGATTACCGACGCGGGTATCGACCCGGCGTTCAAAAAAGCGCTGGAAGAGAAAGGCATCGACGTGATCGTAACCGGAGAGAGAGATGAGTGATTTTCTGTTAGAAACGGGCCGCCAGACGCTGATGCTGGAGCTGCAGGAAGCCAGCCGCCTGCCGGAACGTCTGGGCGAGGATTTTGTCCGCGCCGCCAACACCATTATCCACTGCGAGGGTAAAGTGATTGTGGCGGGCATCGGGAAATCCGGCCATATCGGCAAAAAGATTGCCGCGACGCTGGCCAGCACCGGGACGCCCGCTTTCTTCGTGCATCCGGCAGAAGCGCTGCACGGCGATCTGGGGATGATCGAAAGCCGCGACGTGATGCTGTTTATCTCCTACTCCGGTTCGGCTAAAGAGCTGGATCTCATTATTCCACGTCTGCAGGAAAAGTCGGTCGCTCTGCTGGCGATGACCGGGAAGTCCCGCTCGCCCCTTGCGCTGGCCGCCAAAGCGACGCTGGATATTTCCGTTGAGCGCGAAGCCTGTCCGATGCACCTCGCCCCCACCTCCAGCACCGTCAACACGCTGATGATGGGCGACGCGCTGGCGATGGCGGTGATGCAGGCGCGCGGCTTTAACGAAGAAGATTTTGCCCGTTCGCATCCGGCCGGAGCGCTTGGGGCACGCCTGCTCAATAGGGTTCACCACCTGATGCGAACTGACGATGCCATTCCGCAGGTCAAACTCGATACCAGCGTCATGGACGCGATGCTGGAGCTCAGCCGCACCGGCCTGGGCCTGGTGGCGGTATGTGACAATGACGGCTTCGTGAAGGGCGTCTTTACCGATGGAGACCTCCGCCGCTGGCTGGTGGGCGGCGGCAGGCTGGAAGCGCGGGTTTCGGAAGCGATGACCCAGGGCGGGCTGACGCTGAGCGCCGAGAGCCGCGCCATTGAGGCCAAAGAGGTGCTGATGAAGCGCAAGATCACCGCCGCGCCGGTGGTGGATGACACCGGCAGGCTGTGCGGTGCCATTAACCTGCAGGATTTCTACCAGGCCGGGATTATCTAACCCTTCAGTCCGAGACGCTTCGCCAGCCGGTGCAGGTTGGCGACGTCCATCTCCAGCGCCCGCGCGCACGCCGCCCAGCTGCGGTTGTTCTGCTCCAGCGCGCGGGTAATCATTTGGCGCTGGAACGCTTCCGTCGCCTCGCGCAGGTTCTCATTTACACTCTCTGGCACACGCTGGGCCACCGTCTGTACGGCGTCATCGTGCAACGCAAAATGACGCGCGTGGATCACCACCTCATCACCCGAACGCGCCGCCCGCGCCAGCACCACCGCACGGTGAAACGCATGCTCCAGCTCGCGCACGTTGCCCGGCCAGCCGTAGCTCAGAAGATGCGCTCTCGCCCCCGGGCTTAGCACCACGCGAGACAACCCCATCCTTAGACGGCACTGCTCGCAGAAAAAGCCCGCCAGCAGCAGCACGTCGTCCCCGCGTTCGCGCAGCGGCGGCACGGTTAGCGGGAACACGCTCAGGCGGTGGAACAGGTCAGCGCGGAAGTTCCCGGCCAGCACCGCTTCACGCAGGTCGCGGTTCGTCGCCGCCAGCACGCGCACGTCCACTCTGTGGCTGCGGTCATCCCCCACGCGCTGGATATCGCCGTACTGCAACACGCGCAGGAGTTTGGCCTGTAACGACAGGGAGAGCTCACCAATTTCATCCAGAAATAGCGTGCCGTTATCAGCCATTTCAAACTTGCCGCTGCGGTTGCTGATGGCCCCGGTAAACGCCCCTTTGACGTGACCAAACAGCTCGCTTTCCGCCACGCTCTCCGGCAGCGCGGCGCAGTTGAGGTACACCAGCGGGTTCACCGCGCGCGGCGAGGCTTCGTGAATGGATTTCGCCACCAGCTCTTTACCGGTACCCGTTTCCCCGAAGATCAGCACGTTCAAATCGGAGGCGGCGACAATCTCAATCTCCTTTTTGAGCTGCGTCATGCCCGGCGAAAGGCCGATCATCTCCGTGTGCGCCACCTGCTCAAACGCCGCCGGGCTGCCGGGAAGAATGTTCTGGCTCTCAAGCTGTTCAATCAGCAGGGCGTTGTTCAGCGCCCCGGCGGCCAGCGCGGCAATCAGGCGCAGCTCTTCGTCGCTGAAGGTATCGAACTGGTCCGGCGACATACCGTCGAGCGTCAGTGCCCCAATCAGGTTTTGCCCGGCAAACAGCGGCAGGCCGATGCAGGCGTGCACCTTCAGGCTCTCCTGGCCTGGAATGAGGCCGTCGTACGGGTCGGGCAGATCGCTGTCCGCCGGGAAACGCACCACGTCACCCGCCCGGGCGATGGTCTCCAGCCGCGGATGACCTTCAAGAGTAAAACGCCGCCCGAGAACGTCCCTGGACAGCCCGTCGATAGCCAGCGGAATAAACTGCCGCCCCTCGTAGCGCAGCAGCGCCGAGGCATCGCACGCCAGCACGTGGCGCAGCGTGGAGATCAGCCGCTGAAAGCGGTCCTGATGCCCAATACCGGTTTGCAGTTCAATGGCGATCTTCGCCAGCACCTCTACGGAAAAGCTCATGTCTACCTCGCTGTCATTTTGACAATCCATATTGTCATATTGACCGCAATCTTGATAGTCATAATGACTACCCATTAAGAGTCATGAAAATAATAACCTATTAAAATCAATAGAATAAAAGTTGGCACGCAACTTGATATAAGCAAGCCATCTTATTTGAAAAACGCGATATTACGCTGAGGTTGCTATGTCTATTCTGGTTAAAAATAACATTCATTGGGTGGGGCAACGTGACTGGGAAGTGCGCGATTTCCACGGGACGGAGTACAAAACGCTGCGCGGCAGCAGCTACAACAGCTATCTCATCCGGGAAGGTAAAAACGTGCTGATCGATACCGTCGATCACAAATTCAGCCGCGAGTTCGTGCAGAACCTGCGCAGCGAAATCGATCTCGACGCCATCGACTACATCATCATCAACCACGCGGAAGAGGACCACGCCGGCGCGCTGACCGAGCTGATGTCTTACATTCCGAACACCCCGATCTACTGCACCACCAACGCTATCGACTCGATCAACGGTCACCACCACCATCCTGAGTGGAATTTCCACACCGTGAAAACCGGTGACACCCTGGATATCGGTAACGGCAAACAGCTGATCTTCGTAGAAACCCCGATGCTGCACTGGCCGGACAGCATGATGACCTACATGACCGGCGACGCGGTGCTGTTCAGCAACGACGCCTTCGGCCAGCACTACTGTGACGAGCGCCTGTTCAACGACGAAGTGGATCAGACCGAACTGTTCGAGCAGTGCCAGCGCTACTACGCCAACATCCTGACCCCGTTCAGCCGTCTGGTCACGCCAAAAATCACCGAGATCCTCGGCTTTAACCTGCCGGTGGATATGATTGCCACCTCCCACGGCGTGGTGTGGCGTGAAAACCCAACCCAGATTGTGGAGCTGTACCTGAAATGGGCGGCGGATTATCAGGAAGACCGCATCACGATTTTCTACGACACCATGTCCAACAACACCCGCATGATGGCGGACGCCATTGCACAGGGCATTAACGAGGTGGATCCGAACGTGGCGGTGAAGATCTTCAACGTGGCGCGCAGCGATAAAAACGACATCCTCACTAACGTCTTCCGCTCTAAAGGCGTGCTGGTGGGTACCTCCACCATGAACAACGTAATGATGCCGAAAATTGCCGGCCTTGTGGAAGAGATGACCGGCCTGCGCTTTCGTAACAAACGCGCCAGCGCCTTTGGCTCCCACGGCTGGAGCGGCGGCGCGGTAGACCGTCTCTCCACCCGTTTACAGGATGCGGGCTTTGAGATGTCCATGAGCCTGAAGGCCAAGTGGCGCCCGGATATCGATGCCCTGGAGATCTGCCGCCAGCACGGCCGCGATATTGCCCGACAGTGGGCGCTCGCACCGCTTCCACAAGCTGCGAAACCGACCGAACAGCAGGAGGCCTGTGCCGCGGCCGCCGATCTCGGCCCACGCATGCAGTGCAGCGTCTGCCAGTGGATCTACGATCCAGAGCTGGGCGAGCCGCTGCAGGACGTCGCACCGGGCACGCCGTGGAGTGACGTGCCGGACAACTTCCTCTGCCCGGAATGCTCCCTCGGTAAAGACGTCTTTGATGAACTGGGTACGGAGGCAAAATGAGCAACGGCATCGTCATCATCGGCTCGGGCTTTGCCGCCCGCCAGCTGGTGAAAAATATCCGTAAACAGGATGCTAACGTACCGCTGACGGTGATTGCCGCCGACAGCATGGATGAATACAACAAGCCTGATTTAAGCCACGTCATCAGCCAGAATCAGCGCGCCGAAGACCTCACCCGCCAGACGGCGGGGGAGTTCGCGGAGCAGTTTAACCTGCGTCTGTTTCCGTACACCTGGGTCACCGAAATCGACGCCGATGCCCACGTAGTGAAAGCGAAAGAGAAAACCTGGCAGTACGACAAGCTGGTGCTGGCCACGGGGGCCTCTGCTTTCGTACCGCCGGTTGCAGGCCGCGAGCTGATGATCACGCTCAACAGCCAGCAGGAGTATCAGGCCAGCGAAACGGGGCTTCGCGACGCGAAGCGCGTAATGATTGTCGGCGGCGGCCTGATTGGCACCGAACTGGCGATGGATTTCTGCCGGGCAGGTAAAGCCGTTACCCTGGTTGACCACGCGGCGAGCATTCTGTCGGCGCTGATGCCCGCAGAGGTTAGCAGCCGCTTACAGCATCGTTTGACCGACATGGGCGTCCATCTGCTGCTCAAATCGCAGCTGCAGGGCCTCACTAAAACCGAAGGCGGCATTCGCGCATCGCTTGACGGCGGCCGCAGCGTTGAGGTGGATGTCGTGGTTGCCGCGACGGGACTACGCCCGGAAACCGGGCTGGCTCACCGTGCCGGCGCGGAAACACAGCGCGGCGTGAAGGTAGATAGCTACCTGCAAACCACGCAGCCCGATGTTTACGCGTTAGGCGACTGCGCTGAAATTAACGGTCAGGTGCTGCCCTTTTTACAGCCAATTCAATTAAGTGCGATGTATCTGGCGAAAAACCTGCTCGGCGGCAGCGCGCCGCTGAAATTACCCGCCATGCTGGTTAAAGTCAAAACGCCGGAATTACCGCTGCATCTTGCCGGTGAAACACAGCGTCAGGATCTGAACTGGCAAATAACCCTCGAGCCAGAAGGAATGGTCGCGCGAGGCGCGGATAACGAGGGCCAGATGCGCGCCTTTGTCGTCAGTGAAGACCGGATGAAGGAGGCTTTCGCTCTGCTGAAATTGTTACCTTCTTAACCCTCGCTTTGCCGGGTGACGCTTCGTTTACCGGGCCTACAGCACGGCCACGCTTACTTAACCTTTGGATTTTATTGTCCGCCGCCCCGCTGTCCCGGGGCTTTTTTTTGCGCATTCTATTCACCAAATAAATACAAAACAGATAAATCATCGCTATTCATCCCTAATTTATTATTTCCATTAATACTTAAATGCGGAACAGCTGAAAAACATCACCCTGTTTTATTATTCGCATCCGGCTTACGCTGAAAAGGTATTAATCAGCCGGAGGCGAATCATGGCGACTTTTAATAAAGAACTCAATTATCTTTCTCGTTATTTTCAGCAAACGAAGAATGCGGAACATATTTTATTCCGCTGGCTTTATCTGAGCCCGGAAGCCCGCATTGAGCGTCTGCGCGAGTTGATAGAACCAGTAAGTAAACCTGAGCAGTAATTGCCGGGTGGCGCTACGCTTACCCTGCCTACAAAGCCCGTAGGCCCGCGCAAGCGTAGCGCTGCCGGGCAAAAAACCGGAACACTTTATTCATCCCGGCCTTATTTATTCCGCAAAAAGCCCTACACTCTCAGCATCTTTCTTTTTCGGTATGCCGCTATGCGTCAGCTTCAGAAAATCCGTCAGTATCAACGGCTTTATCAGCACTACGGCGCTGTGCCAATGCCCACGACCATCGCGGAAGTCGCGGAGGTTGCGCTGTGCAGCGAACGCCATGCGCGCACCCTGTTGCGCCAGCTCGCGCAAAGCGGCTGGCTGAGCTGGAACGCGCAGCCGGGACGCGGGCATCGCGCCATCCTGCACTGCCTGACGACCACCAGCGAGCTGAGCGCGCCGCTGATGCACGCCTGCCTGGAGAAAGGAGATTACCAGAGCGCGCTGCAGCTGGCCGATGGCGACCCCGCCAGCCTGCACCACATCATCACCCCGTTTTTAGGCGGTAAATGGCTTAAACACCAGCCGACGCTGCGCATTCCGTGGTATCGCCCGCTCACGTCGCTGCATCCGGCGCTCCAGCGCCGCCGCGCCGAACAGCATATTATCTGCGCGGTCCACGCGGGGCTGACGCGCTACGCGCCAGGCAACCCGCAGCCGGTTGCGGATTTAGCCCATCACTGGGATACCCGCGACGACATGCGCTGCTGGCGTTTTTATCTGCGCAGCGGCGCGCACTGGCACAACGGGCAAGCCATCAGCGATGAAGATATTCTCGCCGCGCTGCACCAGCTGCTGGCCGACCCGGCGCGCAACGCGGGGCTCGCGCACGTTCAGCAGGTGTCGCTTGTCGCCCCCTGGTGTCTGGAGATCGCACTCAACGCCCCCGATGCTATGCTGGCGCATCGTCTCGCGCATCACGCCTGTCGCCTGCCGCATCCGCAGCAGCCGACTATTGGCGCAGGTCCTTTTGCTATCGCCCATCACCACTCGCACTACCTGCGCCTTGAGCGCCAGCCGTGGTACTTTGCGGCGCACCCGCTGCTGCATGCAATAGAGTTCTGGCGAACCCGCAGCGAGACGGAAAAACCTGCGTGGATAACCGTAGGTAAAGGAGAAAACGCCCGGGAGTCCGTCACCTCCACCAGCGGAGGATTCGCCTGGCTGATGCTGAATGCCGGGCTACCACAGCCGCTGGCTGCCTGGCTGCGTCAGGAAATTCAGCATATTAATCAGGAGTACATCCGCCGGGATGATATCGACACCCGTACGGAAATTTTGCCCGGCATCGCGACGCCCGCGTTTGCGGAGACGTCCGACGTCCCCCTTCCCGCTACCCTGTCGCTGGTCTGCTACCGCGCGCCGGGACTGTGCGATCTGGCCAGCATGCTGCAAACGCGCCTGAAAAAGCGCGGCT
Organism: Lelliottia nimipressuralis; assembly: GCF_004402045.1. Classification (GTDB taxonomy): domain Bacteria; phylum Pseudomonadota; class Gammaproteobacteria; order Enterobacterales; family Enterobacteriaceae; genus Enterobacter; species Enterobacter chinensis. The sequence continues at coordinate 21,256 of NZ_SOMG01000026.1, forward strand.
GCGACGTCACCATCCGCTGGAAAGACCGTGAGGCGTGGCATGCCCCCGACGCGCTGGCGCAGGCGGATATCTTACTGGGGGATTATCTGGCGGGCGAGGTGCCGGAGTTTGCGCTGGCAGAGTGGTTTACGGAGGAGCCCGCGTGGGCCACCGCGCTGGGGCAGGTCCCGTGGCAAAAGGCGAAGCAGACGCTGATGACCTATTGCGAAAGCGAAGAAAGCCTGCAAACGCATCTCCCCATCTTCTTTCAGCGCCTGCTCGAAAGCGGCGCCTGCACGCCGCTGTTCCACTACCGCTATCGTCTTAATACCCTGGAAAACGTGCAGGGCATTGTGCTGACCGCCAGCGGCTGGCTTGATTTTACCCGCGCCTGGCTGCCGCCCGCTCAGGAACGTACCACCAGCGCGTCGTAGCCGCGCCAGCGGTAGTTGACCATGGAGATCAGCCAGCAGGCAACAAACAGCCCGACCACCACAAACCCGGCGTTGCCCAGGTTGTCGTTTACCGCGCCAATCACATCCCAGACGCCGCCGCTGAGGGCGAATTTATCCATCAGCAGACCCAGCGCTTCCAGCCCGCCGATAAACAGCGCCACCACCACGGAGGTGCCGGTAATGGTCATGTTGTAGTAGAGCTTGCGCTGCGGCTTGTCAAACGCCCAGCCGTAGGCGCCCACCATCAGCAAATTGTCGAGGGTATCCACCAGTGCCATGCCGCTCGCGAAGAGCGCCGGGAAGATCATGATTGCCCAGACCGACATCCCGTGAGAGGCGCTGGCGGCAGAAATGCCCAACACGCCAATTTCGGTCGCGGTATCAAACCCCAGGCCAAACAGAAAACCGACCAGGTACATCTGCCAGCTTTTATTCACCAGGCGGAACGTCGCGCCAAACAGCCAGTTCATCACCCCGCCCTGCGCCGGGAGCGTGACGTCCCCCTGCACCGGCCTGCCGTTTTTCAGCGCCTGGAAACTGCGCCAGACGCCGCGCAGGATCACCATATTCACCAGCGCCATCGCCAGCAGGAAGGTCGCCGACACCGCCGTGCCGATCAGGCTGCCGGTTTCGTGGAACCATTCCATGTTTTTCTGAAACGCCGTGGCGGTCGCAGCGATGGCAATCGAGGCCAGCACCACGATGGTAGAGTGCCCCAGCGAGAACCACGCCCCCACGCCGGACGGGCGTTTCCCCTGCTGCATCATCTTACGCGTCACGGTATCAATGGCTGCAATGTGGTCGGCATCCACCGCATGACGCAGCCCGTAGCACCAGGCCAGCAGGCTGGCCGCCATCAGCGCCGTGCTGTCGCTGAAGGTGTGCCATGCCCATCCCCAGGCCAGCAGGTTTGCCATTACCAGAGCCAGCAGCAGAAGCGCGGCGCGAGGTTCATTGCGTAAGAGTCGTAACATTTTAAGTCCTTTGTGAACATGACCGGGCGGCGGCGATCGCCGCCTGCCCGAAGGAGATCGCTCCGTCGCCTGCAGGCAAGCGCGAAGGAAAAAGAAGCGTAAAGTCAGAAAGATAATGACGCAGGCGCGCGCGCAGCAAACGGTTGTGCAACACGCCGCCGCTGAGGCAGATTGTCGATAGCGACAAGCGTCGGGCATGGAACGCGGCGAGATCCGCCAGCCCTTTTGCCAGCGCATCGTGAAACGCCCACGCGCGCTCGCGCGGCTCCGCCTGCCAGTTCAGCCACTGCTGCCAGAAGCGCGCGAGGTTATCCACCGCAAGCGTAACCGGGTGTTCCACTCCGTTGCACTGTGCCGCCAGCGCTTCCAGCCGGCAGGCCGCTTCACCTTCCCAGGTTTGCGAGTCGATACCCAGCGCACAGGCGACCGCATCAAACAGGCGACCGCACGAGGAGGCCCGCGGCGCGTTGACGCCGCGCTGGATAGCCGTCGCCAGCAGCGGCCAGTTCTGGCGCTGTACCGCTCGCGTTTCCGGGTATCGCTGCCAGTCAGGGACAAACTCCAGACAGTGGGCGAGCAGATTGCGCCACGGCTGCCGCGCCGCGAGATCGCCCCCCGGCAGCGCAACGGCTGGCAGCCCTCCCAGACGTTCGCACTCGAGATAGTTCACCCGCAGGCACTCCCCACCCCACAGCGCGCCGTTCTCGCCCATGCCGATCCCGTCCAGCGTGAGGGCGATAACGTCTCCGCCCTCACGCGGCCAGCCGTTTTCCGCCAGGCACGCCGCCGCGTGGGCGTGATGGTGCAGTACGGTTTCGACCGGCAGCGCCTGCGCTTGCGCCCATTGTTGTGTGTGATAGCCCGGATGGGCATCGCACACCACACGCTCCGGCTGAAAGGCGTAGATGTCCTGCATCGTCGAGAGCGCACCGCACCACTGCGCTTCGACACCTTCGTCACTGAGATCGCCAAAATGCTGGCTCAGCACCGCCAGGTTCCCCCGCACCAGACAAAATGTATTCTTCATTTCGGCACCGGTAGACAATATGGCGGGGATATTGTCAAAACCCGCAGGCAACGTGATGGCATCGGGCACAAAACCGCGCGCGCGGCGCAATACTGCCCCATCCCGATCCATCACCGAATCATCCATTCTCTGCAGGATGTCGCGGTTGTGCAGCAGGAAGCCGTCCGCAATGTCGCCAAGTTCATCCAGCGCCTGTTGATTACTGATGGCAGGCGGTCTGCCGCTGAGGTTGCCGGAGGTCATCACCAGCGGGCGCTGGCAGTCCATCATCAGAAGATGCTGCAGCGGATTGGCGGGCAGCATGATGCCCACGCTATCCAGACCCGGTGCGATAGCCTCAGGGAAGTCAGGCAGCCACGCTTTCGGCATGAGCACGATGGGTGCGGCGGGTGAGCCGAGCAGCCTCTGGATCGACTCGGGTAACGCGTCGGCATTTGGGATCATCACCGCCAGCGGTTTACCCGGACGCAGCTTGCGTGAGCGAAGCGTCGCGACAGCCTGGGGATTCAGTGCATCACAGGTGAGGTGAAAGCCCCCCAGCCCTTTGATGGCAACAATACCGCCGTTTTTCAGCGCCTTCACCGCCGCGCTCAGCGCAGCCTCGCGGGCAGCAGTAACATCGCCCGCCCGCCACTCAAGCGCGGGCCCGCAGTCCGGGCAGGCCACCGGCTGGGCGTGAAAACGTCGGTCGGCAGGATTGCGGTACTCCGCTTCACACGGCGCGCAGAGCGGGAATGCCGCCATCGACGTCGCCGGGCGGTCATAGGGCATGGCGCGAATAATGGTAAACCGCGGCCCGCAGTGGGTGCAGTTGATAAACGGGTAGCGATAGCGACGCTCGCGCGGATCGCGCATTTCAGCCAGACACGCCGGACAGGTCGCGGCATCCGGCACAATCTGGGTGTCCATCGCCCCGCCCGCGCTGTGGCGGATGGTAAACTCCGTCGGCACACGCGTCCAGGTGAAGGGCTGCGCGTCGATGGCGTCAATACGCGCCAGCGGTGGACAGTCCTGGCACAGCCTCGCGGTAAAGGCCCCCCCATTACCCGCGAGGCGCACCAGCACGCCCTCTCCGTCATTGCAGACGTCACCGGTCAACTGAAGCGCCTGCGCCAGCTGCCAGACGAAGGGACGAAACCCCACGCCCTGCACTTTACCGCGCACGCGCAACTGTATGCCGTTACTGCACATGACGGCTCAGAACAGCAGCGATGAGGAGGTGTCGAATGCCGCGCGACGGCGCTTTTCGGCGCTCATCTGTTCCAGCTTGTCGCGATCCACGCAGACCAGCGCGTGCGTCGGACAAGCTTCCATGCAGGCCGGGCCGGCGTCGCGGTGGTAGCAGAGGTCGCATTTGTTAGCTTCGGCTTTGTCCGCGCGCACGCTCAGCCCCATTCCGCTGTTGCGGACCACCGGACGGACCACCACCTCCATCGCGCCGTACGGGCAGGCGACCACGCAGGTTTTGCAGCCAATGCAGCGCTCCTGCATCACGTGCACAAAGCCTTTCTCGCGTTTGATCGCCCCGTTCGGGCAGACGTTCGCGCACGGGGCGTCTTCGCACTGACGACAGATAGCGGCGGTGGAAATATTCACGCCTTTGATGACGTGAATCCGCGGCAGGAAGGTGTCAGGGGTAAGCGACGCGCAATCCTGCTCCGCCTGATGGGAAACCACGCACGCTACTTCACAGGTACGGCAACCAATACACTTACTGGCATCGGCCATAATAAAACGGTTCATCTGCTTCTCCAGCATTACAGTTATGCGCGGAGATATTCATAAACCGTGCCAATTATTAACCTGTTGATTTAATGATATTTTATAAATCACACTGGCGCTGTCATCGTCACTTATGACGATGACAGCTGTCGACATCAGCGGTGCGGGCCGTCAATAACCGAGTCGCGCAGGATAAGCTCGCCTGAGAAGGTTTGCTGATATTTAAACTCACCGCCGTCGAGCATGAAGATCAGGCGGCTGATGGTTTCTTTGATCATCTCCGTCACCGGGATGCGAACGCTGGAGAGCGACGGCACGATATAAGGCGCGATGGCCACGTCGTCGAAACCGATCACCGATACCGCGTCAGGAGTGGCAACGCCGCTGTCGTGCAGCTGCTTCATGGCGCCGATTGCCATGTCGTCATTACTCGCCACCAGCGCCGTAAAGCGTTCACCGCGAGCAAGCAGTTCGGACACCGCCGCCGCACCGCTGGCGGGGTTCCACTTCCCCTGCGCAATCAGCTCCTCGCGCAGCGGAATACCGTGCTGTGCCAGCGCGTCTTTGTAGCCGGAGAGACGCTCAACCCCGGTGGGGGAATCCAGCGAGCCGGTAATAAACGCGATCTCCCGGTGCCCTTTCGCAATCAGCTGTGCCACCGCGTCCTGGCTGGAGGCTTTATGATCGGACCAGACGCTGTGGCTGCTGTTTTTCCGCAGGCGGCGGTTGAGCACCATAATGGGCTGCTCGCACTTCTCGACGATCTCATCCATCTCTTCCACGCTCAGGAAACGCGGATAGATGATCACCGCGTCGCAGCGCATATCGAGCAGATACTGGATCGCTTCGCGCTCTTCATCCGCGCTGTGCTTGCCGTCCGCGAGGATCAGCTGCCGCCCTTTCTCTTCGGTCATGCGCGCGGCGTGAAACAGCAGTTCGCTAAAGTAAACGCCGTGATAAAGGGTGTTCGTCACCACCAGCCCCAGCGTCTGGGTACGTTTGGTCGCCAGGTTGCGCGCCAGTAAATTCGGGCGATAGCCGCTCTCTTCAATGGCCTGAAACACCCGGTCTTTGGTCTCCTGGCTGACATAGCCATTTCCCGACAGCACCCGGGACACCGTGGCTTTCGAAACGCCTGCCCGCTTCGCCACTTCAAGCATCGTGGTCATGTTGTTATTCCGTCTGAATCTGATGGAGCGCAGTGTACTGCACCGCAGGGAAATTGTCGTAGCGGCGAAATCACGCTTTTGGTGCCCCATTGCGATCTGCATCACGAAACGAAAAAATGGTTAAAAAGCGATCTTGTTTCATTCAAAGAAACTCATGATGATTATGTGGAACCGGTTTCCTACATTTCTCACAACGATAACAGGATCACATCCGATGGCCAAAAATTACGCCGCGCTGGCGAACGACGTTGTCAGCGCGCTGGGCGGCAAAGAGAACATCGTCGCCGTCACCCACTGCATGACGCGTTTACGCTTCGTTCTGAAAGACGAAAGCCTTACCGACGCTGCACGCCTGAAAAGCATCAGCGGCGTGCTCGGCGTGGTGCGCAACGACAACCAGTGCCAGGTGATTATTGGCAACACCGTTTCTCAGGCGTACCGCGAAGTGGTGAGCCTGCTGCCCACGGACCTGCAGCCCGCGGTGCCGGAAGGGCCGCAGAAGATGACGTTACGCCGCATTGGCGCCGGGATCCTCGATGCGCTGATCGGCACCATGTCGCCGCTGATCCCGGCGATCATCGGCGGCTCGATGGTCAAGCTGCTGGCGATGATCCTTGAGATGACCGGCGTGCTGCCAAAAGGCGCGCCGACGCTCACCATTTTGACCGTCATCGGCGACGGCGCGTTCTTCTTCCTGCCGCTGATGGTGGCGGCCTCGGCGGCGGTGAAATTCAAAACCAACATGTCGCTGGCGATAGCCATTGCGGGCGTGCTGGTCCACCCGAGCTTTATCGAGCTGATGGCGAAAGCCGCGCAGGGCGAGCACGTTGAGTTCGCCTTTATCCCGGTGACGGCGGTGAAATACACCTACACCGTCATCCCCGCGCTGGTGATGACCTGGTGCCTGTCTTACATCGAACGCTGGGTCGATCGCATTACCCCGGCAGTGACGAAAAACTTCCTCAAGCCAATGCTGATCGTGCTGATTGCCGCCCCGCTTGCCATCGTGCTGATTGGCCCGCTGGGCATCTGGATCGGTAGCGCCATCTCCGCGCTGGTGTACACCATTCACGGCTATCTGGGCTGGCTCTCCGTCGCCATCATGGGCGCGCTGTGGCCGCTGCTGGTCATGACCGGGATGCACCGCGTGTTTACGCCAACCATCATTCAGACCATTGCCGAAACGGGCAAAGAGGGGATGGTGATGCCGTCGGAAATCGGCGCCAACCTGTCGCTCGGCGGCTCGTCGCTGGCGGTGGCGTGGAAAACCAAAAACCCGGAGCTGCGTCAGACGGCGCTGGCGGCAGCGGCCTCCGCCATTATGGCGGGGATCTCTGAACCGGCGCTGTACGGCGTGGCGGTACGCCTGAAGCGTCCGCTGATTGCGAGCCTGATCAGCGGCTTTATCTGCGGCGCGGTGGCCGGCATCGCGGGCCTTGCCAGCCACTCAATGGCGGCGCCGGGGCTGTTTACCAGCGTGCAGTTCTTCGACCCTGCCAATCCAATGACCATCGTCTGGGTGTTTGGCGTGATGGGGCTGGCAGTGGTGCTGTCGTTTGTTCTGACCCTGATACTCGGCTTTGAGGATATCCCGGTCGAAGACGACGCCGAAAAAGCGCGCGCCCTGCAGACCGCTCCTGCCCAGAGCAAAGCGGCACAAGCATAAATTGAAAGCGAGGTAAGAATGTCTGTTTTTCCACAAGGATTTTTATGGGGCGGCGCGCTTGCCGCCAACCAGAGTGAAGGGGCTTACCGTGAAGGCGGCAAAGGGCTAACCACGGTCGATATGATCCCTCACGGGGCGAATCGCCTGGCGGTGAAGCTCGGTAAGGAAAAGCGTTTTTCGCTGCGTGACGACGAGTTCTACCCAAGCCACGAGGCGATTGATTTTTACCATCGCTATAAAGAAGACATCGCCCTGATGGCGGAGATGGGCTTTACGGTGTTCCGCACCTCGATTGCCTGGAGCCGCCTCTACCCGAACGGCGACGAACCGCTGCCGAATAAAGAGGGCATTGCCTTCTACCGCGCGGTATTTGAAGAGTGCAGAAAGTACAACATCGAGCCGCTGGTCACGCTCTGCCACTTCGACGTCCCGATGCATCTGGTGACGGAGTACGGCTCCTGGCGCAACCGCAAGATGGTCGACTTCTTCGCCCGCTACGCCCGCACCTGCTTTGAGGAATTTAACGGGCTGGTGAAATACTGGCTGACCTTCAACGAAATCAACATCATGCTGCACAGCCCGTTCTCCGGCGCGGGGCTGGTGTTTGAGGAAGGTGAAAATGAAGATCAGGTGAAGTACCAGGCCGCGCACCACGAACTGGTGGCAAGCGCGCTGGCAACCAAAATCGCCCACGAGGTGAACCCGGAAAACCAGGTGGGCTGCATGCTGGCGGGCGGCAATTTCTACCCGTACTCCTGCAAGCCGGAAGACGTGTGGATGGCGCTGGAGAAAGACCGCGAGAACCTGTTCTTTATCGACGTGCAGGCCCGCGGCCGCTATCCGGCCTACTCTGCCCGCGTGTTCCGCGAGAAAGGGGTGGTGATTGTCAAAGACCCGGGCGATGACGAACTGCTTAAAAACACCGTCGATTTCGTTTCGTTCAGCTACTACGCCTCGCGCTGCGCGTCGGCGGACATGAACGCGGGCAACACCAGCGCGGCGAACATTGTGAAATCCCTGCGTAACCCGCACATACAGGTGAGCGAGTGGGGCTGGGGCATTGACCCGCTCGGCCTGCGCATCACCATGAACATGATGTACGACCGCTACCAGAAGCCGCTGTTCCTGGTGGAAAACGGCCTCGGGGCGAAAGATGTCATTGATGAAAACGGCGAGATTAACGACGACTATCGCATCAGCTATCTGCGCGAGCATATCCGCGCGATGGGCGACGCCATCGAGGACGGCGTGCCGCTGATGGGCTACACCACCTGGGGCTGTATCGACCTGGTGGCAGCCTCAACGGGGGAGATGAGCAAGCGCTACGGCTTTGTCTACGTTGACCGCGACGACGCGGGCAACGGCACGCTGGACCGCAAACGCAAGAAATCGTTCGGGTGGTATAAGAAGGTGATTGCGAGTAACGGGGCGGATCTGGAGTAGCCTGTTGCCCTCACCCCAGCCCTCTCCCACTGGGAGAGGGAGATGGGTTTGGTAGGCCGGGTAAGGCGAAGCCGCCACCGGGCGCTGTTCAGAGCCGGGAAAATCCCCCGTCCCCAACCCACCCGGAAAGCCGTGAATACACCCTCTCCACTGCCTCTTTCACCGGCGGCGTCATCGGGTAATAAAACCCGACAATGTCCGGCTGAATGCCCAAAAACAGCACCTCACCCACGTCGTCCTTGATCTGATCCACGAGGTAGTTGAGCGGCATATTGTGGGTGGTCATCATAAACATCTCGGCGATGTCGTCCGGGTCAATCAGACGGATCTCGCCGGGGTTGAGCCCCATATCGGTGGCATCGACAATCAGCAGTCTTTCCGGGTGCAGCTCGCGAATGGCGACCACGTCGTTTTCCGGCGCGCTGCCGCCGTCAATCACTACCCAGCTGCCCTGCGGGTTCGCGGCGCACATCTCTGCGAGCAGCGGGCCCGCGCCGTCGTCGCCCATCATGCTGTTGCCCACGCACAGTAAAACGTCAGTCACGTAATCTCCTCACCATCAGGTAGATGGCGCTCTCCTGATGAATATCATGCAGCATGCCGAGCAGCGTTTTGCTCCACGCCTGCTGCTCGGGGGTTTGCCTGCTCAGCGCCGCGTCAAAGGCGTTGGCGAGCATGGCAATGTGGTTGGCGTCGATAACGATCTCACCGTACTTCGGCACGCCCTCCATTTTGCGCCGCGCCGTACTGCCCTCCTCCAGCGTGGCAATCCACGCCAGGTACTCGGGCCACGGGCAGCTCAGCGCCGCCTCCAGGCAGTCAATCACCCCGAGGTGATGCCCAATCGCCAGGCTGTAATAGACCACCTGCTGCGCCGCATCCGGCGTGGCATCGTTCTCATCAATAAACTTACGGCTCAGCTGGCTGAACACCACCGTTTCACTCATCGGATACGCGCCTCATCCACTACGCTGTTCAGGTTCGCCACAATCTCATTGAGACGCGGATCGTTTTCCGCCTCCAGCCAGCGCGCCACCTGATGCTCGCCCTGGCTCAGCAGGCGCAGATAATCGTCGGCAATCTGGCGGCCATAGCGATAACCTGCCAGCCTGCGCGCCGTGCGGTCCACTTTCACCCGCAGCGGCTGCACCATGTCCGGGTGCAGGATGGCCGCAGGCTGGTTGTCGAGCTCGCCCGGCTCGCGGGCGTGGATTTTCTGCTCCAGCAGGCCGAGCGCCATGGCAAAGCCATACAGCGTCGCGGCAGGCGTCGGCGGACAGCCCGGAATGTAGACATCCACCGGCACAATTTTGTCGGTGCCGCCCCAAACGCAGTAAAGGTCGTGGAAGATGCCGCCGCTGTTGCCGCAGGCGCCGTAGGAGATGCAGATTTTCGGGTCGGGTGCGGACTGCCAGGCCCGCAGCGCCGGCGAGCGCATGGCGCGGGTCATCGCCCCGGTGAACAGCAGGATATCCGCATGACGCGGTGACGGTACCACTTTGATGCCGAAGCGCTCGGCGTCAAACAGCGGCGACAGCGTGGCGAAGATCTCAATCTCGCAGCCGTTGCAACCGCCGCAGTCCACGCGGTAGACGTAGGCCGAGCGTTTGATTTTTTTCAGCAGCGACGCCTTCATGCTGGCGATAGATTCGTCTACCGTCATCGGCACCGGAATGCCGTTGGCGTCGCGCGGGCCCAGTAGGTTTTCCATCAGCTGGCCTCTCTCATATGGCGGGTAATATCAATACGGTCGGACGGCAGCAGGCACTTCTGACGCTTGCACTCCGGACAGGTTTCGAAGCTTTCACGATGGTGTTCCGCGCGGGCGTCACCGTTGTGCTGCAGCAGGGCGATGGCGTAGTCGATCTCTTTTTGCACCGCGAACGGACGCCGGCAGACGCGGCAGTTGCACAGGTCAAAGCGCGACTGCTGGAGGAAATCCTCTTTTTTCCACACCGCCAGCTCGTACTCCTGAGACAGGCGAATGGCGACCGTCGGGCAGACCTCTTCGCAACGGCCGCAGAAGATGCAGCGCCCGAGGTTAAACTGCCAGGCCAGTTCGCCGGTTTTGAGATCCGTTTCCACCGTCAGCGCATTCGACGGACAGGCGTTGACGCAGGCCGCACAGCCGATGCACTGCTGCGGGTTGTGCTCCGGCTTGCCGCGAAAGTTTTTATCGACCGGCATCGGCTCCAGCGGATAGCGGCTGGTGGGCGTGCCGGTTTTGATCACTTTTTTGATAAAGGTAAACATGACGAGTCCTTATTTCAGCGGCGAGTTCTTACGCTCGATGCTGTAGCGCTCAAGCTCTTTGTACGGCACCACCTGGCTTTTCTTCTTGCGAACGTCCACGACGGTCATGCGGTCGGTGCAGGAGTAGCACGGGTCAAGGCTGCCGATGATCAGCGGGGCGTCAGAAACGGTGTTGCCGCGCAGCATATAGCGCAGGGTTGGCCAGTTGGCGTAAGTGGCCGCACGGCAGCGCCAGCGGTAGAGTTTCTGGTTGTCACCGGTCATGCTCCAGTGGATATCGTCCCCGCGCGGCGCTTCGGCAAAGCCGAGAGCGAAGCGGTTCGGAATGTAGGTGAAGCCCTCCACCATCAGCGGGCCGCCCGGCAGGTTGTCCAGACCGAAGTCGATCATATTCAGCGCGGTGAACACCTCGTTGATGCGCACCTTCAGGCGAGAGATGACGTCGCAGCCCTGCTCGCTGTGCACGGTCATCGGCAGCAGGCCGTAGCCGACGAACGGATGATCGGCGCGGGTATCGCGGGCGTGGCCGCTGGCGCGCACCATCGGGCCGACATTGCTGAAGTCGCGGGCAATTTGCGGGTCAAGACGGCCGATGCCTACGGTACGCTGCTCGATGTTTGGCGTGCTGAGCAGCATGTCCACCAGCTCCTGCACGTCGCGGCGCATCTGCTGGGCAAGCTGACGCGTCTGGATCATGTCGTCTTTCAGCAGGTCGCGGCGGATCCCGCCGATCAGGTTCAGGCCGTAGGTTTTACGCGCCCCGGTGAGGATCTCCGCCATCTTCATCGACGCTTCGCGCACGCGGAAGAACTGCATAAATCCGGAGTCAAAACCGACGAAGTGGCAGGCCAGGCCGAGGTTCAGCAGGTGCGAGTGCAGGCGTTCCACCTCCAGCAGAATGGCGCGGATCATCTGCGCGCGTTCCGGCACCACAATCCCCATGCCGTTCTCCACCGAGGTGGTGTAGGCGGTGCTGTGGGCGAAGCCGCAGATGCCGCACACGCGATCGGAAAGAAACGTGACTTCGTTGTAGCCCATGCGGGTTTCCGCCAGCTTTTCCATGCCGCGATGGACGTAGAACAGGCGGTAGTCGGCGTCGATAATGTTTTCGCCGTCGACGAACAGGCGGAAGTGGCCCGGTTCGTCGGAGGTGACGTGCAGCGGGCCAATCGGCACCACGTTGTTCTTCTTGCTGCCCAGCTCGTTGATGAACTCGTAGGTTTCGCTGTCGGTGGTCGGTGCCGGGCGCTGACGGTAGTCCATGCTGTCTTTGCGCAGCGGGTAGAGTTCATCCGGCCAGTCGTCCGGCAGCACCAGACGGCGCTCGTCCGGCAGGCCGACCGGCACCAGGCCGTACATGTCGCGCACTTCGCGTTCGCCCCAGACGGCGGCGGGCACGCGCGGCGTGACGGACGGGTATTCCGGCTTATTCGGATCGACTTCGACGCGCACGGTGAGCCAGCACTTCTCGCCCTGCTCCATCGACATCACGTAGTACACGGCGTAATTGCCGCACAACTGGCGCTCGTCGTTACCGAACAGCACCGACAGCCAGCCACCCTGCTGGTAGTAGAGAAACTCCACCACTTCCGGCAGATAGTTCACCTTTACGGTGACGGTTATCTGGTCTTTGGTTTGCCAGGACTCCTCCAGCACCACGCCGGGGAAAGCCTGATGCAACGCGGCGAGATACTGCTGACCTTTCTTTTCTTCAGACATAAAAACTCTCTTTAATCACGCCACCAGCAAGGAGACGAACGCTAAAAATGCAAAACCAAAACCGGCCCAGGTGATGCGTGACGTTTCCACAAAACGCAGGCGCGCCATGCTGTTTTCAAACAGGGCAATCACCAGCACGCCGACCAGCAGCTTGAGGGCGGCAACCACCACGGCCAGCACCAGACCGCCAGCGGAGAAGTGCGTCATCTGCCCCCACGGGAAAAAGACGCCGACAAACATCTGCAGTACTACCAGCTGTTTGAGGCTGATGCCCCACTTCAGTACCGCAAAGCCGTAGCCGCTGTATTCGGTGAGCGGCCCTTCCTGCAGCTCCTGCTCGGCTTCAGCAAGGTCAAACGGCAGTTTGCCCATCTCGATAAACGTGGCAAACGCGCAGGCGCACAGCGCCAGCACCAGCGGAATGGAGCGGGCAACCGGCCAGTGGTAAACGGTGTGGGTGATAAAGCTGATATGGGTTGAGCCCGCGACCTGCGCGGCAACCCACAGCCCCAGCAGCAGGATGGGCTCAACCAGCACGCCCAGCATCGCCTCGCGGCTGGCACCGATACCGGTAAACGGGCTCCCGGTGTCCAGGCCCGCAATAGCAAAGAAGAAACGGGCAATGGCGAAGAGGTAAATCAGCGTAATCAGATCCCCGAGCGCCGGCAGCGGCGAGCCCACCGTCACCACCGGCAGCGCGGTGGCGATGGTCAGCATCACGCCCACCATCACAAACGGCGTCAGGCGGAAGACCCAGCCGGCGGCGTCCGGTGCCACGCTCTGACGAGAAAGCAGTTTGAAGAGATCGCGGTACTCCTGAAGCACGCCAGGCCCGCGACGGTTGTGCATCCGGGCACGCGCCACGCGGCTCACCCCGGAGAGCAGCGGCGCAACGGCGAACAGCACCAGCGCCTGAAGTATTGCCAGTAACAGACTCATGTCAGGCTCCTCGTGAAAACACAATCACTACCAGCACCGCCAGCTCGAAGACCGCCAGACGGCGGAACAGCGCAGGCGCGGCGGCGCTCTGCCATCCCGGCACCCACGCCACCGGGTTCAGCCAGTGGCGCAGCTTCAGCACGGCGGCAAAGTTCTCTTTCACCGGCATGGCGAAACCGTGGGCGGTGATGACCATCGACTGTTCGTGCTCGTAGCCGCAGGCCCACGCCGCACCGCGCGAGCGGGAGGTAAGCCGGTCGCGTTTGAAGAACAGCATCAGGATGAGCGGCAGCAGCGGTGCGCCAATCAGCAGCAGCGCGATCGTGGGCTGAGAGACGGTGGTATTCGCGACGGTCAGCGGCAGCGGAATAGCGCTTCCCAGCAGCGGCAGCAGCCACGGTGCAGCCACGCCGCCCGCGATGCAGCACAGCGCCAGCGCAACCACGCTCCCCCCCATCAACACCGGTGCACAGCAGGCATTTTCAGCTTCGCGGGTGCGCGGCGCGCCGAGGAAGGTGACGCCGTAGACTTTCGCCATACACATCACCGCCAGCGCCCCGGTAATCGCCAGCCCGACCGCCAGCAGCGGCCCCAGCAGACGGGCGATAAACGCGTCGCTCTGGCCGAGCGCGAAGAAGGACTGATAGATCACCCACTCCCCGGCAAAACCGTTCAGCGGCGGCAGCGCGGCCATCGCCATCAGCCCGACCAGCATCGCCAGTGAAATCACCGGCATCTTTTTGCCAATCCCGCCGAGCTTTTCAATATCCCGATGGCCGGTGCGGAACCAGACGCTTCCCGCGCCCAGGAACAGGGTACTTTTAAACAGGCTGTGGTTGACGAGGTGATAGAGACCGCCGATAAAACCGGCGGCAATCAGCGCCGGTTGATTCAGCGCCAGCCCGGTCACGCCCGCGCCAATACCGAGCAGAATGATGCCGATATTTTCCAGCGTGTGGTACGCCAGAAGACGCTGGATATTGTGCTCCATCAGCGCGTACAGGCCGCCGACGAACGCGGTAATCATTCCGGCGACCAGCAGCACGACGCCCCACCACAGCGGCGGTTGTCCGCCGGTCAGCGTAATCGCCAGAATCCCGAACAGACCCACTTTCATGACCACCACAGAAAACAGCGCGGCGGCGGGCGCGGAGGCATTTGCATGCGCCTGCGGCACCCAGCCGTGCAGCGGGATGATTCCGGCGAGCAGGCCAAAGCCGATCACGCTCAGCAGCCAGACATCATTCCCCAGCGGATGGCCGTTGAGCGCAGCGAAGTCCAGCGTGCCGAAGCGTTGCCACACCAGCCAGCAGGCCAGCGCCAGCAGCAGCGTCCCGAGGCGTCCCAGCGCAAACCACAGTTTGCCGGAGGCGCTGCAGCCCGTCAGGAACACGGCGCAGAGCGCCATGATCTCAGCCATTACCACCAGCGCGCCGAGGTTGCTGGCGATAACGGTGCAGACCGCCGTCGCCATTAAAAGGTTGACCAGCAGGCCGTTGGCTTTAGCGTGCGGGTGGCGGTGCCAGTCAATATTGAACAGGCTGATAAACAGCCCGCACAGGCCAAACGTCACCAGCCAGATGGCGTTCAACGGCGTGATCTCAACGGTGTGGCGAATCAGCGGCATGAGTGCGTCAACGGATTGCCCGCCGAGCAGAACAACACCGCCAGCGGCCAGCGTCATCAGGCTACCTACCGCCCCGCCGATCCCGGCGATCCAGCCGCTGAGGGCTTTATGGAAAGAGAAGAGCTGCGCCAGAACAGCAGCGGCAGCAAAATAGGCAACCGCGCTGGTAATCATCATCGCCGCGTTCATTTCGCCCCCTCGTTAAGCGCCTGTAGCAGAGAAAGGTCACCAAAATCACTGTTGATGGTCAGCTCGCGTTTACGCTTGCTGGTACGTGCGATGTCGCGAATGTTAACCAGAATCAATGCTTTGGTTGGGCAGGTGCGTACGCAGGCCGGTCCCTGCTCATCGAAGCTGCACAGGTCGCACTTCACCGCAACGGCGCGGATGCCAGGCACCCAGTCCAGCAGCGTGCTTACGCGTGCAGGCGCCGGCGGCGCGGGAGGGGCTTTTGGCGAGTTGGCATTCGCCGGAATATGCAGCGGGCGGCTGCCGGAAAATTCAATCGCGCCGAACGGGCAGGCAATGCCGCACAGCTTGCAGCTTACGCACAGGCTTTCGTTCAGCTGGACAGCGCCATCAACGCGGGTGATGGCATTGACAGGACAGACGCCCGCACAGGGGGCATCTTCACAGTGATGGCAGAGCTGCGGGGCAGACTCTTTTTCATCACGCATGACGTGCAGACGCGGCATGGACTGCAGCCCATGCAGGCGATGCGTTTCCGAACACGCCGCCTCACAGGTTCGACAGCCAATGCAGACCGTCGAGTCAGCAATTACAAAACGGTTCACCGGGTCATCCTCTGGTGATAGTCATTTTTGACGAAAAACTGTCTAGTCGACACTTCTCGACACGCATGGGTCAGGCCACGTTCGCTGAGGCATTTCCATCCATCAGCTGCTTCAGGTTGACCGGGAGATCGTGCTCAACGGCGGCGTACAGGCCGTTATAAACCGGCGCGATTTTTTCCAGATAGTGCTCCAGCACCTGCTGGCGATCGCGGTTGCTGACGTGGCCGTCCACCATGCCATCGGCCATCAGCTGCGCCTTCGCAATACACTGTTTTTCACCGTCTTTTGTCTCGAGGAGGTACTCAATAGTGTGGCTGTTGAAGTTATCCGCCAGGGTAACGTTGATGATGAAATGCCCAAAGAGGACAAAGCGCATGTCGCCCTGCGCCGCGCAGCTCATCGCGTGGTGTAGACGCGCTTTCGAGAGGGTGATGCCCTGAACCAGAGAGTTGCAGTAGAGGTGCCACTGATCCTGTAACTGCTGATGACGCTGCGCGATGTAATCCGCTTTTTCGCTGATTTCCCAAATAGTCATAGAAGGTTTCCGTTTAATGGAGATAGCGGCTGTTAAGCAGATTCCATGCCAGTTTTTATTTTGCTGATTTTAAAGAGATTTAATTACAAAACCGCTGTCAACGCCGCGGTGTCGACGTGTCATTTCGACAGCGTTGACATCGTCACGCCTTAACAAAAATCAAGCTGGCACTGTTATTGCATTACCGGGGCAATTCATTGAGGAGGCGTCATGCACGAAATCACCCTCTGCCAGCGGGCTCTGGAGCTTATCGAACAGCAGGCAATGCAAAACCACGCGAAACGCGTCACCGGCGTCTGGCTGAAAGTCGGGGCGTTTTCCTGCGTCGAGACCAGCGCCCTGAATTTCTGTTTTGAGCTGGTGTGCCGCGGCACGCTGGCGGAAGGTTGCGAACTGCATATTGAAGAGCAGCAGGCGGAGTGCTGGTGCGAGCAGTGCCAGCAGTACGTCACCCTGCTGTCATCGAAGGTTCAGCGCTGTCCGCGGTGCCAGAGTACCGGGCTGCGCATCGTGGCGGATGACGGCATGCAGATCCAACGCCTCGAAATCGAGAAGGAGTAAAGTATGTGTAGTACCTGCGGTTGCGCCGAAGGCAACCTGTATATAGAAGGGGATGAACACCGTCCTCACTCCGCGTTTCGCTCCGCGCCCTTTTCACCTGCCCCACGTCCTTCTGCGGCACTGACCGGGATCACTTTCTCTGTGCAACAGTCCGCTGCGGGCGATCTCCACTACGGCCACGGCGAAGCGGGTACCCACGCGCCGGGCATCAGCCAGCGCCAGATGCTGGAGGTGGAAATCAACGTGCTGGACAAAAATAACCAGATCGCCGCCCGCAACCGCGCCCGCTTTGCCACCCGCAAGCAGCTGGTGCTGAACCTGGTCTCCAGCCCCGGTTCCGGCAAAACCACGCTGCTTACGGAAACGCTCAAACGCCTGAACGAACGCGTCTCCTGCGCGGTGATCGAAGGCGACCAGCAAACCGTTAACGACGCGGCGCGCATTCGCGAAACCGGCACCCCGGCGATTCAGGTCAACACCGGCAAAGGCTGCCACCTGGATGCGCAGATGATTGCCGACGCCGCCCCGCGTCTGCCGCTGGCGGATAACGGCATCCTGTTTATTGAAAACGTCGGTAACCTGGTCTGCCCGGCGAGCTTCGACCTGGGTGAACGGCATAAAGTCGCGGTGCTTTCGGTGACCGAAGGCGAAGACAAGCCGCTGAAGTACCCGCATATGTTTGCCGCCGCGTCCATCATGCTGCTGAACAAAGTCGACCTGCTGCCGTACCTGAATTTCGACGTGGATAAGTGTCTGGCCTACGCCCGCGAGGTGAATCCGGAGATTGAGATCCTGCTGGTCTCCGCCACGCGCGGCGACGGCATGGACAGCTGGCTACACTGGCTGGAGAACGAACGATGTGCATAGGCGTACCGGGACAGATTCACTCCATCGACGGTAATCAGGCCAAAGTCGAGGTCTGCGGTATCCTGCGCGACGTTGACCTGACGCTGGTGGGCAGCACCAATGAAAGCGGCGCCTCGCGTCTTGGCCAGTGGGTGCTAGTGCATGTGGGGTTCGCCATGAGCGTGATTAACGAAGCAGAAGCCCGCGACACACTGGATGCGCTACAGAATATGTTCGACGTAGAGCCGGACGTGGGCGCGCTGCTGTACGGCGAGGAGCGGTAGCATATGCGTTACGTTGATGAATACCGCGCGCCCGAGCAGGTGTTACAGCTTATCGGGCATCTGAAAACGCGCGCAGCGCTGCTGGAGTACACGGCGGAAAACCCGCTGCGGATCATGGAGGTGTGCGGCGGGCACACGCACGCCATTTTCAAATTTGGCCTCGACCAGCTGCTGCCGGACAACATCGAGTTTATTCACGGCCCCGGCTGCCCGGTCTGCGTTCTGCCGATGGGGCGCATCGACAGCTGTATTGAGATTGCCAGCCAGCCCGACGTTATTTTCTGCACCTTTGGCGACGCGATGCGCGTGCCCGGGAAAAATGGCTCGCTGCTGCAGGCAAAAGCGCGCGGGGCCGACATCCGGATCGTCTATTCGCCGATGGATGCCCTGACGCTGGCCGCGGATAACCCTGCGCGCAAGGTGGTGTTTTTTGGCCTGGGGTTTGAAACCACCATGCCCGCCACCGCCATCACGCTGCAGCAGGCGAAAGCGCGCAGCGTCGATAACTTTTTCTTTTTCTGCCAGCATATTACGCTCATCCCCACGTTGCGCAGCCTGCTGGAAGAGCCACAAAACGGAATTGACGCCTTTCTGGCACCGGGGCATGTCAGCATGGTGATTGGCACAGATGCCTACGGTTTTATCGCTGAACAGTACAATCGTCCGTTAGTGGTCGCTGGTTTCGAACCACTTGATCTACTGCAAGGTGTCACCATGCTGGTTGAGCAGAAAATAGCGGCCCTGAGTGCAGTGGAAAACCAATATCGCCGCGTGGTACCGGATGCGGGAAATGAACGGGCACAGCAGGCGATAGCAGACGTGTTTAGCGTTGAAGGCGACAGCGAATGGCGTGGCCTGGGGCTGATTGCCGAATCCGGCGTACGCCTGACGCCGGCCTATCGCGCGTTCGACGCCGAAGCGCATTTTCGCCCGCAGCCGCAGCAGGTTTTCGACGACCCGCGCGCCCGCTGTGGCGAGGTGCTCACCGGTAAATGCAAGCCTCATCATTGCCCGCTATACGGCAACATTTGTAACCCGCAAACGGCGTTTGGCGCGCTCATGGTCTCCTCCGAAGGGGCGTGCGCCGCGTGGTACCAGTTCCGTAATCAGGAGTGTGAAGCATGAAGACGGTTGAAATGGCGCACGGGAGTGGTGGCCAGGCGATGCAGCAGCTGATTAACCAGCTCTTTTTGGAAGCCTTTAACAACCCCTGGCTCGCCGAGCAGGAAGACCAGGCGCGCATTGACCTCGCGACCCTCACCGCGCAGGGTGACAGGCTGGCCTTCTCCACCGACAGCTATGTGATCGACCCGCTGTTCTTCCCGGGCGGTGACATCGGCAAGCTCGCCGTCTGCGGCACGGCAAACGACGTCGCCGTCAGCGGAGCCATTCCGCGCTACCTCTCCTGCGGGTTTATTCTCGAAGAGGGGTTACCGATGGAGACGCTCACGGCGGTGGTCAACAGCATGGCGCAGACCGCACGCGAGGCAGGGATTGCTATCGTCACCGGCGATACCAAAGTGGTACAGCGCGGCGCGGCCGACAAGCTGTTTATCAACACCGCCGGCATGGGGGCGATCCCCGCCGATATTCACTGGGGCGCGCAGCGCCTCAGCGTGGGCGACGTGCTGATCGTGACCGGAACGCTGGGCTGCCACGGAGCGACCATCCTGAACCTGCGCGAAGGTCTGGGGCTGGACGGCGAACTGCGCAGCGACTGCGCGGTACTCACCCCGCTGATTCAGACGCTGCGCGCGATCCCCGGCGTGAAAGCCCTGCGTGACGCCACGCGAGGCGGCGTAAATGCCGTGGTCCATGAGTTTGCGGCAAGCTGCGGATGCGGGATTGAACTCACCGAGCGCAGCCTGCCCGTGAAGCCCGCCGTTCGCGGCCTTTGCGAACTGCTGGGGCTTGATCCGCTCAACTTTGCCAACGAGGGCAAGCTGGTGGTTGGTGTTGAACGCGCCGCGGCACAAGCCGTGCTTGAACAGCTGCGGGCGCATCCGTCAGGACACGAGGCGGCAATAATTGGTGAAGTGGTTGAGCGCAAAGGGGTGCGCCTGGCCGGGCTTTATGGCGTGAAACGAACGCTGGATCTGCCGCACGCTGAACCCTTACCCCGTATTTGCTAGAACCGCGCCAAAAGCGGTCAGCATTGAATGTCTCTTTTTTGCCAGTTTCTATTGGAAAGCAATATGCCGTATACACCGATGAGCGATCTTGGCCAGCAGGGCCTGTTTGACATCACGCGCACACTTTTACAGCAGCCCGATCTCGGCGCGCTAAGCGATGCCCTGACGCGGCTGGTCAGGCAATCGGCGCTGGCCGACAGCGCCGCGATTGTGCTCTGGCATAGCGGAACGCAGCGTGCGAGCTACTACTCAACGCGTGATAATGGCAAAACGTTTGAATACGAAGACGAAACGTACCTGGCGCATGGCCCGGTGCGCCGCATTCTCTCCCGGCCTGAAGTGCTGCACTGCAATTTTGAGGAGTTCCGGCAGGCGTGGCCGAGGCTGGCGGAGAGCAACCTTTATCAGCCTTTCGGGCATTATTGCATGTTGCCGCTGGCGGCAGAGGGCCAGATTTTTGGCGGCTGCGAATTTATCCGCACCACCGACCAGCCCTGGAGCGAGGCGGAATACGAACGCCTGCACACTTTTACCCAGATTGTGGCCGTCGTCGCGGAACAGATCCAAAGCCGCGTCACCAATAACGTCGATTACGACCTGCTGAGCCGCGAGCGCGACAACTTCCGCATACTGGTCGCCATCACTAACGCCGTGCTGTCACGGCTCGACATGGATGAGCTGGTCAGCGAAGTTTCAAAAGAGATCCACCACTATTTCAAAATTGACGCTATCAGCATCGCGCTGCGGGGTCATCGCAAGGGCAAGCTGAATATCTACTCCACCCACTATCTTGATGAGGCCAACCCTGCCCATGAGCAGAGTGAAGTGGATGAAGCGGGCACCCTTTCTGAGCGGGTCTTCAAAAGCAAAGAGATCCTCCTGCTCAACCTGAACGAGCAGGACCCGGTCGCGCCGTATGAGCGGATGCTGTTCAACACCTGGGGCAACAAAATTCAGACCCTGTGTCTGCTGCCGCTCATGTCCGGCAATACCATGCTGGGCGTGCTGAAGCTGGCGCAGTGCGAGGAAGGCGTGTTCACCACCGCCAACCTGAAGCTGCTGCGCCAGATCGCCGAGCGCATTTCCATCGCCCTGGATAACGCCCTCGCCTATCAGGAAATTCATCGTCTGAAAGAGCGGCTGGTGGATGAGAACCTGGCCCTGACCGAACAGCTCAACAACGTGGACAGCGAGTTTGGTGAAATCATCGGGCGCAGCGATGCCATGTACAGCGTGCTCAAGCAGGTCGAGATGGTGGCGCAAAGCGACAGCACGGTGCTAATCCTGGGCGAAACCGGCACGGGTAAAGAGCTGATTGCCCGCGCCATCCACAACCTGAGCAACCGCAACAGCCGCCGGATGGTGAAGATGAACTGCGCCGCGATGCCAGCGGGTCTGCTGGAAAGTGACCTGTTCGGCCACGAGCGCGGCGCGTTTACCGGGGCCAGCAGCCAGCGGCTGGGCCGTTTTGAACTGGCGGACAAAAGCTCGCTGTTCCTCGACGAAGTGGGCGATATGCCGCTGGAGCTACAGCCGAAACTGCTGCGCGTTCTGCAAGAGCAGGAGTTTGAGCGCCTGGGCAGCAACAAGCTTATCCAGACCGACGTGCGGCTGATTGCCGCCACCAACCGCGACCTGAAAAAAATGGTCTCCGACCGCGAGTTTCGCAGCGATCTTTACTATCGCCTGAACGTGTTCCCGATCTTCCTGCCGCCGCTGCGCGAACGCCCGGAAGATATCCCCCTGCTGGTCAAAGCGTTTACCGCGAAGATTGCGCGCCGGATGGGGCGCAACATCGACAGTATTCCTGCCGAGACGTTACGCACCCTTTCATCGATGGAATGGCCCGGCAACGTGCGCGAGCTGGAAAACGTCATTGAGCGCGCGGTGCTGCTCACGCGCGGTAGCGTGCTGCAACTCTCCCTGCCTGAGGTTACGCTTCCTGACGTGACCGCGCCCGCCGCCGAGACAGCAAAAGAGGGAGAAGATGAATATCAGCTCATTATGCGCGTGCTGAAAGAGACCAACGGCGTGGTCGCCGGGCCTAAAGGTGCCGCCCAGCGCCTGGGGTTAAAACGCACCACCCTGCTGTCGCGCATGAAGCGGCTTGGGATTGATAAAGAGAGCCTGGTTTAGGCCTCATTCCGGCGGTGTTTTCTGACACCGCCTTTCGTTACCCTGCGCAATTGTCCCTCATTGACACCAAATCGTTTCCTCTGTATAAAATTCCGCCTTAATAATGAGTTTCATTTGCAACAACAATAATGTTAATGAAGGGTCGTGTTTAATGAAAAAGGTCATCTGCGCGTTAGGCCTGGCGATTGCGTCGGTCGGTTCTGCTCTGGCAACCACATATCCCCTGACGATTGAAAACTGTGGCTATAAAGAGACTTTCACCAAAGCGCCGGAACGCGTCGTGGCCCTGGGTCAGAACACCGTCGAAATATTGCTCCTGCTGGGCCTGGAAGATAAGGTGAAGGCCAGCGCCTTCTGGCCAACCAAAGTGCTGCCGCAGCTGGCGGAACAGAATGCAAAAATCAAAACCCTGACGGTTGAAATCCCGACCCTTGAATCCGTTCTTGCGCAAAATCCTGACTTTGTTCCCGCGCAGTCCCCGCTGCTTCTGGGGCCTGAAAGTAAGGTCGCAAAACGCGACGATCTGATGACTCTGGGCGTGAACAGCTACGTGTCCCCGGGCATGTGCGCGACCAAAAAAGCCACCGGCGATATGTACGGCAGCCGCCAGAAACTGTGGGACATGACGTATCTCTATAAAGAGATTGAGGATTTTGCCAAAATCTTTAACGTTGAAGATCGCGGTCAGGCCGTTATTGCCGATTTCAAAAAACGCGAGGCCGACCTGCGTAAGGAATTCAGCAAGAATAAAAAAGACCTTTCGTTTGTCTTCTGGTTCTCCAGTTCATCCCCTTCTGCAGATGCCTACGTAGGCGGAAAAAATAGCCCCTCCGGATTTATCGCCAGCCTGATGGGCGGCCATAACGCCATCACCTCCGAGACCGAATGGCCAACCGTAGGTTGGGAAAGCATTATTGCCGCAAATCCGGATGTCATCGTGGTATCCAGCCTCGACCGCAACCGCTGGGCGCTGGATAACGCGGAAGAAAAAATCAAATTCCTGAAGAGCGATCCGGCTGTCAGCCAGCTGGACGCGGTGAAAAAAGGCCATATCGTGGTGATGGACGGTCAGGCGATGAACCCGACGATCCGCACGATTTACGGAGCTGAGCAGGTCGGCGAACAGCTCAGAAAACTGGGGCTGAACTGATGACAACCGCTGTTCTTCAGGCCCGGCAGAGTCTGGTTCTGACGAGCTCGTGCCTGCTCGCCTTTGTCCTGTTATTTCTGGTTATCGCACTGAGCGTCAGCGTCGGCGAACTGTCTATCCCGCTGCAGAATGTCTTTTATGCCATCAGTAATAAAATGGGGTTCGCCGGGGTTCCGCTCAACCGCATCTATGAGAGCGTTATCTGGGACTTTCGCCTGAGCCGCGCGCTGGTGGCAGCCTGCTGTGGTGCGGGGCTGGCCATCTGCGGTGCCGTATTGCAGAGCCTGCTGAAGAATGCCCTGGCGGAGCCGTATGTGCTTGGCGTGTCCGCAGGTGCCTCGACCGGGGCGGTATCCGTCGTGGTGTTGGGGATCGGCACCGGCGCAGTGTCGCTCTCCGCAGGTGCTTTTGCCGGGGCGTTCGCCGCCTTTGCGTTTGTCGCGTTCCTGACGAACGGCGCACGCGGAGGGAATGAACGAACTATTCTGGCAGGCGTAGCTGCCTCCCAGCTTTTCAATGCCATTACCGCCTATACCATCAGCACCTCCGCCAGCGCCCAACAGGCGCGCGACGTGATGTTCTGGCTGCTGGGCAGTTTCAGCGGCGTACGCTGGCCTGAATTCCAGCTGGCGCTGGTGGTGGTGCTGATTGGCTTAGCCGTTTGCCTCTACTATTCCCGGGCGCTGGATGCCTTTACGTTTGGTGATGACGCCGCGGCATCGCTGGGCATTGCCGTCCCCTGGGTGCGTCTGGCGCTGTTTACCACCACCGCCCTGATTACCGCGACCATCGTTAGCATGGCGGGCTCAATCGGCTTTGTCGGACTGGTGGTGCCGCACGTCATGCGTTTCCTGTTCGGCCCTCTGCACCGTACGTTGCTGGTTGCCAGCGCGCTGGCAGGCGCGATCCTGATGGTGCTGGCAGATATCGCCTCGCGCATGCTGATTGCCCCGCAAAGCCTGCCCGTCGGCGTGGTGACCGCGCTGGTGGGCGTGCCCTTCTTTGCCGTGATTATCTACCGCTCAAGGAATAAGTGATGAGTATCTGCGCTGAAAATATTACCTGGAAGGTGGGTAAAAAAGTCATCGTTGATGACGTCTCGCTGAAGGTTTCCCGGGGGGAAACGGTAGGATTGCTTGGCCCAAACGGCTGCGGTAAGTCTTCGCTTTTACGTATCCTCGCGGGGCTGCGTCGCCCGGACAACGGCAACGTCACTCTGGACGGGCAGGACATCGCCCGCATCGCCAAAAAACAGCTTGCCCGCCGGGTCGCCTTCGTTGAACAGCACGGGATGACCGACGCCAATATGCGCGTGCGTGACGTGGTGAAGCTCGGGCGTATTCCGCATCACTCTCCTTTTTCCAACTGGAGCACGCACGATGACGAGACCGTCACCGCGGCCCTGCAACGCGTTGATATGCTGGATAAAAGTGACCAGGGCTGGCTGAGCCTTTCAGGCGGTGAACGCCAGCGCGTACACATTGCCCGCGCGCTGGCCCAGACCCCGACTGAAATCCTGCTGGATGAACCGACCAACCACCTGGACATTCATCATCAGATGCAGCTGATGCATTTGATCAGCGAATTACCGGTCACCAGCGTTGTGGCAATCCACGATCTCAATCACGCCTCAATGTTCTGTGACTCGCTGATTGTAATGCAGAAAGGGCAAATTGTGGCGACGGGAACACCGCAGGACATTTTATCCGAGTCGTTGCTGTGGGATGTCTTCAGAGTCAAAACCAAAATTGAGATCTCGCCGTTCCATGGCAAAAAGCACATTCACTTTATCGTTTAGGGGCGAGTGAACGACGATGCCCCTTCGCCCTGCCACCACGCTCTGGCCGCCCGTTTTACTGGGTAGCCAGTTTGTTTTTAACATTGGCTTTTACGCCGTTGTCCCCTTCCTGGCGATATTCCTGCGCGACGATATGCTGCTCTCCGGCGGGCTTATCGGTCTGATCCTGGGCCTTCGCACATTCTCCCAGCAGGGGATGTTTATCATCGGCGGTGCGCTCTCGGACCGGTTTGGCGCGAAAGTCGTTATCCTGAGCGGGTGCATGATTCGCGTCGCGGGTTATCTGCTGCTGGCGTTCGGGCACACACTCTGGCCCATCATTCTTGGGGCGTGCCTGACCGGCATCGGCGGCGCATTGTTCTCCCCCTCGATTGAGGCACTCCTGGCAAAAGCAGGGACGCACAGCGAGGCGAAAGGAAAGCGCAGCCGGGCGGAATGGTTTGCCCTCTTTGCCGTCTGCGGTGAACTCGGCGCGGTACTGGGCCCGGTTGCCGGAGCACTGCTGACGGGGCTTGGGTTCCGCCAGGTGGCGCTGGCGGGTGCAGGGGTCTTTATTATTGCCTTACTGGTGCTTTACTTCTTTCTTCCTGCTTCCCCCCACCGTTCACAGACGCTAAACATACAGCCCTGGTGGACGACGTTCCGCCAGCCGCGCTTTGTCGCCTTTATCATTGCCTACAGCTCGTGGCTGTTAAGCTATAACCAGCTCTATCTGGCGCTGCCGGTGGAGATCCAGCGCTCTGGCGGTAACGAGAAAGATCTTGGCCCCCTGTTTATGCTGGCCTCGGTGCTGATCATCACTTTGCAGCTTCCTCTGGCGCGTTTTGCCCGACGCGTGGGGGCGGTGAGAGTTCTGCCGGTAGGCTTCCTGCTGCTCTCCGCCGCCTTTGCGAGCGTGGCGATGTTTGCGGCGACAGAACCGCCGGAGGGCTGGCTGCGGCTTATGCCGTCGGTATGTTTTGTGACGCTGTTGACGCTGGGACAGATGCTGCTGGTGCCATCGGCAAAAGATCTCATCCCGCGCTTCGCCGAGGAATCAACGCTGGGGGCGCACTACGGCGCACTCTCCACCGCCGGAGGCATCGCGGTACTGGCCGGAAATTTGTTGTTTGGCAGTCTGCTGGATCGCGCGCTGGTGCCTTCAATGCAGGCGATATACCCCTGGCTGCTGCTGGCCCTTTTCCCACTCTGCAGCGCGCTGGCCCTAAACGTGATTTGCCGCCCGCTGAGACGCTGAAGCGGTCACTTTTTCGGACGGTACTTCTCCGGCAGTTCCGGCACGGGACGACGATCATCAATCAGATGACGAACGGTCAGGATGGGATGACGCCATAGCATACGCGGGCCTGCCCAGCGCATAATCTGCTTCATCTCTTCACGTCTGGCAGGCTGGTAGCAGTGTACCGGACACTGTTTGCAGGCCGGCTTTTCCTCGCCAAAAATGCATCTATCCAGTCGCTTATCCGCATACGCGTTGAGCGCCTGATAATGCCCTTCGTCCTGAGAAGCCTGCGGGCAGCGCTTTTCATACAACGCGATCATCTTCGCGATGGTCTCTTTTTCTCGTGATATGCGTTTACCTGACATAACGGTTCACCGAATAATAAAGTGCATTAATAATACATTTTTAAGCACCGGATTTCAGTTGTTGCATGCCATTTTCTGAAGCCTGATTCCAGTTTTTGCCCTGCACCGCCCGACAATCACTGGTATTTTATACAGGCATCAAAATGACCTTTGTCCGTGTTGTCGGGAGACCCTATGCAAGAGAGAGCGATCAGCAAACCCTATCGCCATTTAAAAGTGGGATATTTTAGAAAGCGCCATGAAGACCGCAATACCAAGATACCGAAGCGTTATAGCGTGCATGCGGCGCTGAGCTTAAAAGGTGACTGGCTTGAACAGGCGGGGTTTACCACTCATTCCCGGGTCAGAGTGGGCGTGGAGCACGGTAAAATCATCATCGAGCTTATGTCGGAAGGCACCTCGTAAAGCGACGACATTTTTCTGCGCCGTACCTTTTTTTCATGCGACAATAGAGGGAACAAACGGCCACTGAGCCGCTCAAAACGGTTTATTTTCAAAGAAATGGACATCATAACTCCATGAGCACAATCGACAATTTCGACGCACATACGCCGATGATGCAGCAGTATCTGAAGCTGAAAGCACAGCATCCTGAAATTCTGCTGTTTTACCGTATGGGCGATTTTTACGAGCTGTTTTATGACGATGCCAAACGTGCATCGCAGCTGCTCGACATCTCGCTGACCAAACGTGGCGCATCGGCAGGCGAGCCCATTCCCATGGCTGGCATCCCGCATCACGCGGTAGAAAATTACCTGGCGAAGCTGGTGAATCAGGGTGAGTCCGTCGCCATCTGCGAACAGATCGGCGATCCGGCAACCTCTAAAGGTCCGGTTGAACGTAAAGTCGTGCGCATCGTCACGCCCGGCACCATCAGCGATGAAGCCCTGCTGCAGGAGCGCCAGGATAACCTGCTGGCCGCGCTGTGGCAGGACGGGAAAGGGTTTGGCTACGCGACGCTGGACATCAGCTCCGGACGTTTTCGTCTGAGTGAACCGGCTGACCGTGAAACGATGGCAGCCGAACTGCAGCGCACCAACCCGGCAGAATTGCTCTATGCCGAAGATTTCGCCGAGACGGCGCTCATTGAAGGCCGTCGCGGGTTGCGCCGCCGTCCGCTGTGGGAATTCGAAATTGATACCGCGCGCCAGCAGTTGAATCTGCAGTTTGGCACCCGCGATCTGATTGGCTTTGGTGTGGAAAATGCCCCACGTGGGCTGTGTGCGGCAGGTTGCCTCCTGCAGTACGTAAAAGATACCCAGCGCACCGCCCTGCCGCATATCCGCTCTATCACCATGGAGCGCCAGCAGGACAGCATCATCATGGATGCAGCAACGCGCCGTAACCTGGAGATAACCCAGAACCTGGCGGGGGGCGTAGAAAATACGCTCGCGTCGGTTCTCGACAGTACGGTAACGCCAATGGGCAGCCGCATGCTGAAACGCTGGCTGCACATGCCGGTTCGAGATACCGAAACGCTTGTTTGCCGTCAGCAGACGATTGCCGCCTTGCAGGACCGCTATACCGAACTGCAGCCGGTGCTGCGCCAGGTAGGCGACATGGAGCGTATCCTGGCCCGTCTGGCTCTGCGAACAGCGCGACCACGCGATCTCGCGAGGATGCGTCATGCTTTCCAGCAACTGCCGGAACTCCGTGCTCAGCTGAGTGACGTTGACAGCGCGCCGGTACAGAAACTCCGCGAAACCATGGGCGAATTTACCGAGCTTCGCGAGCTGCTCGAACGCGCCATTATCGATGCGCCTCCGGTTCTGGTGCGTGATGGCGGAGTGATTGCCCCAGGCTACAACGAGGAGCTGGACGAGTGGCGCGCGCTGGCCGACGGCGCGACGGACTACCTTGATAAACTGGAAATCCGCGAGCGTGAGCGTCTTGGGCTGGACACCCTGAAAGTGGGCTATAACGCGGTACACGGTTATTACATTCAGATCAGCCGCGGGCAGAGCCATCTGGCACCGATTCACTACGTGCGTCGCCAGACGTTGAAAAATGCTGAACGCTATATTATCCCCGAGCTGAAAGAGTACGAGGACAAAGTTCTCACCTCGAAAGGCAAAGCGCTGGCGCTGGAAAAACAGCTGTATGAAGAGCTGTTTGACATGCTGATGCCGCATCTTGCCGACCTGCAGCTGAGCGCCAGCGCGCTGGCGGAACTGGACGTGCTGGTGAATCTTGCAGAACGCGCTGAAACGCTGAACTATACCTGCCCGACCTTTACCGACAAGCCCGGCATTCGCATCACTGAAGGCCGTCACCCGGTGGTTGAGCAGGTGCTGAACGAACCGTTCATTGCCAACCCACTGAGCCTGTCACCGCAGAGAAGAATGTTGATCATTACCGGTCCGAACATGGGCGGTAAAAGTACCTATATGCGTCAGACGGCGCTGATCGCCCTGCTCGCGTATATCGGCAGCTACGTCCCGGCGCAAAAAGTGGAGATTGGCCCTATCGACCGTATCTTTACCCGCGTCGGAGCTGCGGACGATCTGGCAAGCGGCCGCTCAACCTTTATGGTCGAAATGACCGAAACGGCTAACATTCTGCATAACGCGACGGAGCATAGCCTGGTGCTGATGGACGAAGTCGGACGCGGTACGTCAACCTATGATGGCCTGTCGCTGGCCTGGGCATGTGCCGAAAGCCTCGCGAATAAAATCAAGGCCATGACGCTGTTCGCCACCCACTATTTCGAGCTGACGCAGCTACCGGAAAAAATGGAAGGGGTGGCTAACGTCCATCTTGATGCGCTGGAACACGGCGATACCATTGCCTTCATGCACACGGTGCAGGATGGCGCGGCGAGCAAGAGCTATGGTCTGGCCGTCGCGGCGCTGGCGGGTGTTCCTAAAGAGGTGATCAAGCGCGCGCGTCAGAAACTGCGCGAGCTGGAAAGCCTGTCGCCGAATGCGGCCGCGACGCAGATTGACGGTACGCAGATGTCGCTGCTGGCACCTGCGGAAGAGACATCGCCGGCGGTGGAAGCGCTGGAGAACCTCGACCCGGATTCCCTGACGCCGCGACAGGCGCTGGAGTGGATTTATCGGCTGAAGAGTCTGGTTTAGTTTTCTGCGGTCTGTTTTGTCGGGTGGCGGGGGGGGGGGGGGGGCCCCCCCAAAAAAAACCCCCGCCGCGGGGGGGGCGGCCCCCCCCCCCCCCAAAACCCCCCCGGGGTTTAACGGCGCGAGGGCGCCCCCCCCCGGGGGGGT
>NZ_SOMG01000009.1 GCF_004402045.1 Lelliottia nimipressuralis
TACTAATATGTTTATTTTTTTTTTTTTTTTTTTTTTTTTGGGTTTTTTTTTGGGGGGGGGGGCGCCCCCCCCCCCCCCAGTTTTTTTTCCCCGGGGGCCCCCCCCCCCCCCCCACCCGGCGAACAGACGACACTACTCTTTATTCTTCTGCTCAATCGACGCCAGAATCCCGCGCAGGATATTCAGCTCCTGGCTTTCAGGGCGCGCACGGGTGAACATGCGACGCAGCTTGTTCATCACCTGACCTGGATGGCCTTCACGGATAAAGCCGGTTGAGAGCAACGTCTGCTCCAGGTGGCCATAAAAGCGCTCCAGATCGTCTACCAGCGGGTAGGCCGTCTCTTCTTTATGTTCTACCTCTTTCTCCTGCGTCGCCAGCCAGGCCATACGCACTTCATAGGCGATTACCTGCACCGCCATCGCCAGGTTCAGGGAACTGTATTCCGGGTTCGCCGCTATGGCGACGTGGTAGTGGCATTTCTGCAGTTCGTCGTTGGTCAGGCCAACGCGCTCGCGGCCGAATACCAGCGCAACCGGTGCCTGTTCAGCCTCAGAAACACTTTTCAGGCCACATTCACGCGGGTCCAGCATTG
Organism: Lelliottia nimipressuralis; assembly: GCF_004402045.1. Lineage (GTDB taxonomy): Bacteria > Pseudomonadota > Gammaproteobacteria > Enterobacterales > Enterobacteriaceae > Enterobacter > Enterobacter chinensis. The sequence goes on from NZ_SOMG01000009.1 coordinate 594, forward strand.
GCCACGGCAGCGTACGCGAGCGCGCGCTGGTCCCCACCACCAGGCTGCAACCGGCCAGGGCTTCGTCAAGGGTATCAACGATCTGCGCATTGCCGATCACGTCACTGGCACCGGCCGCCAGAGCAATAGCCTGCGAGTCGGGTTTTACCAGCGGGTTAACCAGCCACAGGTTCGTTAAGCCCATGGTTTTCATAGCGCGGGCAACGGAGCCCATGTTGCCAGTGTGCGATGTTTCGACCAGCACGATTCGAATGTTTTGCAGCATAATTTTTAATGTCTGAATTCAGTGTCTGAAGAATATTCCGGCATATTATCATAAACGGGAGACATAATCCGATCCCGCTGCTATACTCTGCGCCGATTTTCCTGTTCTTTAACATCCAGTGAGAGAGACCGATGCATCCGATGCTGACCATCGCCGTGCGCGCAGCGCGCAAGGCGGGTAATGTAATTGCCAAACACTACGAAACGCCAGACTCCGTAGAAACCAGCCAGAAAGGCAGCAATGATTTCGTGACTAACGTCGATAAAGCCGCAGAAGCGATTATTATCGAAACAATCCGCAAATCTTACCCGCAGCACACCATCATCACCGAAGAAAGCGGTGAACATGAAGGTACCGATCAGGATGTTCAATGGGTTATCGATCCACTGGATGGCACCACCAACTTCGTAAAACGCCTGCCACACTTCTCTGTGTCTATCGCAGTACGCATTAAAGGCCGTACTGAAGTCGCCGTTGTTTACGATCCAATGCGTAACGAACTGTTCACCGCTACCCGCGGTCAGGGCGCACAGCTGAACGGCTACCGTCTGCGCTGCAGCAACGCACGCGATCTGGACGGCACCATCCTGGCGACCGGTTTCCCGTTCAAGGCGAAACAGCACGCGACCACCTATATGAATATCCTGGGCAAACTGTTTACCGAATGTGCGGACTTCCGTCGTACCGGTTCTGCGGCGCTGGATCTGGCCTACGTGGCAACCGGCCGCGTTGATGGCTACTTCGAACTGTCACTGAAGCCATGGGATTTTGCGGCGGGCGAGCTGATCGCGCGTGAAGCAGGTGCGATCGTATGCGATTTCACCGGCGGCCATAACTACATGTCTACCGGCAACATCGTTGCAGGTAACCCACGCGTTGTTAAAGCCATGCTGGCAAACATGCGTGATGAACTGAGCGATGCGCTGAAGCGCTAATGCCGAAAATTCCCTCTCCCTGTGGGAGAGGGGATCCCAACTAAAACGGCCGCAATCCCCTTCCTGGCGGCACCGCACTCATCCACATCGTCACCGCCGCCACCAGCAAAATCAAGCCCCCCGCCAGCGCAAGCGTTGTCCAGCCAACCTGCCGCCATAGCACCGGCGTTTTATTGCCGCTGAGTTTGACCGCCAGCTGACGGAAGCTGTGAACCAGCAGAGCCAGAGACGAAATCGTCAATGACGTTCCTGCCGCCATCGCCAGCGCAGACAGCATTCCCCAGCCGAACACGCCAATCACCTTACTGAACAGCAGCACCATGATTGCTCCCGAGCACGGGCGCATGCCCATCGAAAGCACAATCATCAGCCGCGCGCGCCAGTCATCGCCACTCTGTAATTGTTCCTGCGTGGGCAGATGCTGATGCCCGCAGCCGCAGTTTTCATCATGCACGTGGTGCGGCATGAAGGTTTTAAATTTCGGTTTTTGCAGCAGCACGCGCAGTTTTTTCAGCGCCCGCCAGCAGAGGATAAGCCCCAGCACGCCCACCAGTGCATAACTCCCCTTCTCCAGCCAGAAGCTGCTCATATGCAGCTGGCGCGCGGGAAGCTGTAACAGCGAAAGGACAACCACGACCAGCCCGATAGCCACGCCCCCCTGAAGCAGCGAAGAGGCCAGCGTCAGGCCGATACTCGATTTCAGCTTCGACGGATGTGTGGCGAGCCAGGTCGTGATGACGATTTTGCCGTGCCCCGGCCCCAGCGCGTGCAGAACGCCATAGATAAAACTGAACGCCAGCAGGGAACCGCCCGCTTTAGACGGGTTATCCGCTACCGCTTTGAGTAACCCGCTCATCTGCTGGTTGACCTCACGCTGCCAGACAATGCTTTTCATCATCACCTGCGGCCAGGCCTGCCACAGCCACAGCGCGCCGCAAACGGCCAGCAGTAAAAAGAGCGCCAGCGGCCAGAGATGCAGCCAGCGGCGCGGCTTTCGAACGGACGAGGCGATCACTGACATTGTAACGTTACCTCCTGCGCGAACTGTTTACCCAACTCCATATCCTCAGGCGGTGCATCTTCCTTGTCGAGAGAGACCGCAAAGTTCAGCGTCTCTTCGCTTGGCTTCGGCGTATGCACCGCGAGCTTGCAGGTTTTTTGCAGGACAGTCGGCAGCTGCACGTCACTCTTCTGTGCATAACGCATATCAACGTAGTAGGTGGGATCGAACGTGGAAAAGGTGTATGTCTGCCCTGCCAGCGGCTGCGGATGCGCCAGGGGAAGCACAAACGTCAGCACCGCCTGATGCCCGTCCCGCGTCATGCCGTATTCCGTGGGACGGTTCAGAAATTTGACCTTTTGTCCGTTATGCCAGAACTCAGTAAAGTAGTGCTGGCCGAGCACGTTGGCCATCACTTCCGCCGCCAGCTTTTTCCAGATTTCATCACCGGGCTTCGCGTTCCCCGCATCATAGAGCAGGTCAGCCGAGGTGATTTCATCCATCGTCCAGCGCATTTTCAGTCCGCTCAGCTGCGTGCCGTCGGTGACCAGCTCGGTTTTGAGGGCAATAAAACTGTGAGGGTGTGCGCTGGCAGTGAAACCGATCGCCGCCAAAAATAACGCCATCGCACTTTGTTTAACTGTTTGCATCAATTCCTCACGTCAAAAATTCTGTGATGTTCCCCAGCAATCCTGAGTGAAAGGCCTGCCGACGCGCTTTTCAGCGCCCATCCTTTAGCTATTCTTATCAAACATTCACACTGGATACCCGACAGATGATGCCGACGCTTGAAATTCCATCTGTGCTTTCCAGTTCGCAGCGCCGCTGCCAGGTGCTTTTAATGCTTTACCTGCCCGATGCTGCCGTCACCGCACAGAGCATAATCGCTGCCAACGGCGTGGACGACGCGATGGCACGGCAAGATATAGCCGAGACGCGCGATGAAATCCAGCGCTATCACCGGCTGGATATCGTCACGCACCACGACGGCTGCTACCGGATTGAAGGCACAGCCCTGAATCAGCGTTTATGCCTGCTGCACTGGCTGCGCCGGGCACTGCGGCTTTGTCCGCAATTTGTCTCACACCAGTTTACCCCGGCATTAAAAACCGCGCTTAAACAACACGGCATTGCGCGGCCGCTTTACGACGATGCAAACCTGCGAGCGTTGATCAACTTCTGCTCGCGCAAGCTCCAGCGCCAGTTTGAATGCCGCGACGTCCAGTTTTTACAGCTCTATTTGCAATACTGCCTTATTCAGCACCAACTGGGGAATACCCCGCAGTTTTCCCACACTCAGCGCAGCTGGACCCAGTCGAGAGGGGAGTATTTTACAGCGCAGGAGATCGTCCGGCACTGGAAACGGCGCGTCCCGCAGGGTGCTCACGGCGATGAACAACTGTTTCTGGCGCTCCTGTTTATGATGCTCCGCACGCCCGATCCGGTGCTCGATAAACACCAGCAGGACCAACGTTTGCGCCGGGCCATCGTGCGCATGGTGGCGCGTTTTCGCTCGCAGACCGGGATGAACTTCAGCGATGAGCAAGGGCTGACCGATCAGCTGTATATTCATCTTGCTCAGGCGCTGGACCGCTCGCTGTTTGAGATCGGCATCGACAATAGCCTGCCGGAGGAGATCCATCGCCTCTATCCCCGACTGTTACGTACAACAAAGGAAGCGCTGTTCGAGCTGGAAGCGGAATTTGGGCTGCGTTTTTCCGATGAAGAGATGAGCCTTGTCGCGGTCATTTTCGGTGCCTGGCTGATGCAGGAGACCGATCTGCACGAAAAACAGGTGATCCTGCTGACGGGAGACGATAAAGCCTGTGAGGATCTGATTGAACAGCAGCTTCGCGAGCTGACGCTGCTGCCGCTCAATATTCGCTATCTGACGCTGCAGGCTTTCCAGAAAGAGGGGGCACCGCGCGAGGCCGCGCTGGTTATCACCCCCTACCCTACAGTCCTGCCGCTGTTCTCGCCGCCGTTGATTCATGCCGTTGAGACATTAAACGCGCAGCAGCAAGAACATATTCGCGCCATGCTGGAATCATAGCGACGGGCGAGCGGCCACTTTAGGGCGAACAACGATTGCAGGTAAGGCAACCAGTGCCATTACCCAGAAGACACCATGCCCCAGATGCTGGTAGAGGAACCCCGCAAAGACCGTCATGATCGCAATACTGCCCCCCATTGCGACCGCCGAATACACCGCCTGCAGACGAATAACGTCCCCACCTTCGCGCGCAGCGATATAGCGCATCGCCGCCAGATGACACACGGTAAACGTGCCGCAGTGAAGAATTTGCGCCACAATCAGCCACGGCAGATCGGTCGTCCAGCCCATAATGCCCCAGCGCGCCACGCCGCACACGGCGGAAAGCAGCAGCAGGTCACGCGCGCCAAAGCGACGGAACAGCTTTTTGCTCAGAGCGAATATAACGACTTCGGCCACTACCCCCAGCGACCACAGGTAGCCGACGGCAGAAGCAGAATATCCCGCACCCTGCCAGTAGATGGCGCTGAACCCATAGTACGCCGCGTGTGCCCCCTGAAGCAGACAAACACACGCCAGAAAACGCCAGCTTTGTGCGACCAGGCTCCGCCAGGCGGGCCAGCCTGCGCTCTCCTGATGGCGGCTTTCTCCTTGCGGCATTACTGACGGCCGCAGCAGCATGCCCAACAGCATAGAGGTTATGCCGATGCTCAACAGGGCAAGAATGGCGCGGTAATCGTAAAGGCTAACCAGTTTACCCACCAACGCAGAGCCAATCACAAACGCAATGGAGCCCCACAGGCGCACGCGACCGTAGTCCATGGTGATCTGCTTTTGCCAGGTGTTCGCCAGGGCATCCGTCAGCGGCACCAGCGGTGAGAAGAACAGGTTAAAGCCAACCATTATCACCATCAGCCAGGCAAACTGATTGCTGACCCAGAAGCAGGCCACAAAGACCAGCGTCAGCAGCGCAAGAATACGCACAGCCTTGATCAGTAAGGAGGGATCGCTGACGCGCGGGGCAATCAGCAGGCTGCCGAGGAAACGCGCCACCAGCCCGGCCCCCAGCAGGACACCGATGGTCTCAGGAGTCAGGCCGATACCCTTGAGCCAGACGCTCCAGAAGGGCAGAAAAATACCGTAGCTAAAGAAATAGGTGAAATAACTGAGCGCCAGCCAGCGCGTGGAATGCAAGACCATGAATCCCTCCCGAAATCGAGGCCATAGTCTGGCGAGAATATAAAAATTAAGCAAGTCGATAGCCTGCTATAAATTAACGAAAAATTAACATCTTGTGCAGTCGCCTGGCTTATGGCAGGGAATGAAAATATGTATTACGTTTAAATTACTCCACTTGCAGAGGTTTTTCTGCCATGAACTCACTACGTTATTTCGATTTCGGTCAGTCACGTCACCTGCTGCTGTTGATTGGCCGCATCGCGCTTGTCGTGCTGTTTATTATCTTTGGTTATCCAAAACTGACGGGGTTTAGCGGCACCGTACAATATATGACCTCGCTGGGCACGCCGATGCCCATGCTGGCGGCCATTATTGCGGTGGTGATGGAAGTGCCTGCCGCCATCCTGATCGTACTGGGCTTTTTCACCCGCCCTCTCGCGGTACTGTTTGTGTTTTACACGCTGGGCACCGCGGTAATTGGTCATCACTACTGGGATATGACCGGTGATGCGGTTGTGCCGAATATGATTAACTTCTACAAGAATATCAGTATTGCGGGCGCTTTTATTTTACTGGCCATCGTCGGTCCCGGTGCCATTTCCCTGGACCGGCGTTAAGCCATAAAAAAAGGCCGCAAGCGCGGCCTTTTTTATTTCTGCACAGCAGAGGAATTATGCGTATACCGGGAAGCGTGCGCAGATATCCAGAACTTTACCTTTAACGCGCTCAATAACTGCTTCGTCATTGATGTTGTCCAGAACGTCACACATCCAGCCTGCCAGTTCTTTCACTTCCGCTTCTTTAAAGCCGCGGCGAGTCACAGCCGGAGAACCGATACGGATACCGGAAGTCACAAACGGGCTCTTCGGATCGTTTGGCACGCTGTTTTTGTTCACGGTGATGTTGGCGCGGCCCAGGGCTGCGTCAGCTTCTTTACCGGTCAGGTTTTTATCAACCAGATCCAGCAGGAACAGGTGGTTTTCAGTACCGCCAGACACCACTTTGTAGCCACGGTTCAGGAACACTTCCACCATCGCTTTGGCGTTCTTAGCAACCTGCTGCTGGTAAACTTTGAACTCTGGCTCCATCGCTTCTTTCAGTGCTACCGCTTTTGCCGCGATAACGTGCATCAGAGGGCCGCCCTGCGCGCTTGGGAACACAGCGGAGTTCAGTTTTTTGTAGAGCTCTTCATCACCGCCTTTCGCCAGGATCAGGCCACCGCGTGGACCCGCCAGGGTTTTGTGAGTGGTGGTGGTCACAACGTGAGCATGTGGAACCGGGTTCGGGTAAACGCCTGCGGCAATCAGACCGGCAACGTGCGCCATGTCGACGAACAGGTAAGCGCCGATGCTGTCTGCGATTTCACGCATTTTTGCCCAGTCAACGATACCGGAATAAGCAGAGAAACCACCGATGATCATCTTCGGCTTGTGCTCTTTGGCCTGCTTAGCCATGTCTTCGTAATCAATTTTACCGGACTCATCAATACCGTAAGGGATGATGTTGTACAGTTTACCGGAGAAGTTAACCGGGGAGCCGTGAGTCAGGTGGCCGCCCTGCGCCAGGTTCATACCCAGAACGGTATCGCCCGGTTGCAGCAGCGCAGTGTAGACCGCGAAGTTAGCCTGAGAGCCAGAGTGTGGCTGGACGTTCGCGTAGTCAGCGCCAAAGAGTTCTTTCGCACGGTCGATAGCGAGCTGCTCAACGATATCAACGTACTCGCAACCGCCGTAATAGCGTTTGCCTGGGTAACCTTCAGCATATTTGTTGGTCAGCTGAGAACCCTGCGCCTGCATAACGCGCGGGCTGGTGTAGTTTTCGGAGGCGATCAGTTCGATGTGCTCTTCCTGACGTACTTTTTCCTGCTCCATAGCCTGCCACAGTTCGGCATCATAATCGGCAATGTTCATTTCACGCTTTAACATCCGCATCTCCTGACTCAGCTAACAAGTAAATTTTGGCCTGAAAAGGCAGTCCTGTTGGACGACGGGCAACAGTATAACTGATTAGTTCTGTGATAACAGGTCTTGACAAACGATTTTACGCAAACGTTTTCCTTCGCGCCACGCAAGGGTTTGAGGAATAAAGCCCTCGCCATTTTCAGCGGATTTCTTTTCAGGTTTGTGATGCATATTTTTCATCTTGCAAAGAACCATTTACAACGCAGGGGTATTTTTTATAAGATGCATTTAAAATACATCATTAAAGTCACATCAGAAGGAAGCTGCTATGCTCGACGCTCAAACCATTGCTACCGTTAAAGCCACCATTCCCCTGCTGGTGGAAACCGGTCCTAAACTGACCGCCCATTTCTACGATCGCATGTTCACGCATAACCCTGAACTCAAAGAAATTTTCAACATGAGCAACCAGCGTAACGGCGATCAGCGCGAAGCCCTGTTCAACGCCATCGCGGCCTACGCCAGCAATATAGAGAACCTGGCTGCGCTGCTGCCCGCGGTGGAAAAAATTGCCCAGAAACATACCAGCTTCCAGATCAAACCCGAGCAGTACAACATTGTGGGCGGTCACCTGCTGGCAACGCTGGACGAAATGTTCAGCCCGGGTCAGGAGGTTCTGGACGCATGGGGCAAAGCCTACGGCGTGCTGGCAAACGTATTTATCAACCGTGAAGCACAGATCTACAGCGAAAACGCCGGCAAGAAAGGTGGCTGGGAAGGAACCCGCGCGTTCCGCATCGTTGAGAAAACGCCGCGCAGCGCATTGATCACCAGCTTCGAATTTGAGCCGGTGGACGGTCAGCCAGTGGCCGATTATCAGCCAGGGCAGTATCTGGGCGTGTGGCTCAAACCTGAAGGTTTCCCACACCAGGAAATCCGCCAGTATTCCCTCACCCGCAAGCCAAACGGAAAAGGCTATCGCATTGCGGTGAAGCGCGAGGACGGCGGTCAGGTATCCACCTGGCTGCACAACGAGGCTAACGTAGGTGACGTGGTCCATCTGGCCGCACCTGCCGGCGACTTCTTTATGACCGTTGAAACGACTACGCCAGTCACGCTGATCTCCGCAGGTGTGGGTCAAACGCCAATGCTGGCGATGCTGGATACGCTTGCGGCATCACAGCACAGCGCCCAGGTAAACTGGTTCCACGCCGCCGAGAACGGTGATGTCCATGCCTTCGCTGATGAAGTCAACGCGCTGGCGGCAGAACTGCCACGCTTTACCGCACATACCTGGTATCGCCTGCCGACGGAAGCCGACCGCGCCGCCGCTCGCTTTGACAGCGAAGGGCTGATGGATTTAAGCAAACATGAAGGGGCGTTCAGCGCGCCGGATATGCAGTTCTACGTCTGTGGGCCAGTGGCGTTTATGCAGTATGCCGCGAAGCAGCTGGTGGAGCTGGGCGTGGATAAAGACAACATTCACTACGAATGTTTCGGGCCTCATAAGGTGCTGTAACGCAAAAAGCCCCTCAAACGAGGGGCTTTTTTTTTGCCGGGTGGCGGCTGCGCCTTACCCGGCCTACAAAACCGTTGGCAATGTTAAATCGCGGCGTCGTCTTCTTCGCCGGTACGGATACGGATCACGCGCGCCACGTCAAAGACGAAGATTTTCCCGTCGCCAATTTTGCCCGTCTGCGCGGTACGAATGATGGTATCCACGCAGGTATCCACGATATCATCGCTGACCACGATTTCAATTTTCACTTTCGGCAGAAAGTCGACCATGTACTCCGCGCCACGGTAAAGCTCGGTGTGGCCCTTCTGACGACCAAAACCTTTCACTTCCGTTACTGTCATCCCGGTGATGCCGACTTCCGCCAGCGCTTCACGCACGTCATCCAGTTTGAAAGGTTTAATAATCGCATCAATCTTTTTCATGGTGGGTCCTTAAACGCTTGCCTGTAAGCTGCCTCGTAATCGATTGCTCACAGTATCATATTCAATCGAATTTTGCGGTACTACTCTTTAAAATCGTTGGCTTCAAGCTCATGACGCGACAGCAGCTTGTAGAACTCGGTGCGGTTGCGTCCGGCCATGCGCGCCGCATGGGTCACGTTGCCTTTGGTTATCTGCAATAGCTTACGCAGATAGTTAAGCTCGAACTGATTCCGCGCTTCGGCAAACGTCGGCAGCGCCGTGTTTTCCCCTTCCAGCGCCTGCTCCACCAGCGCGTCGCTGATAACCGGTGAGGAGGTCAGCGCCACGCACTGCTCAATCACGTTGACCAGCTGACGCACGTTACCCGGCCAGCTTGCGGTCATCAGCCGTTTCATCGCATCAGTGGAAAACGCACGCACGAACGGTTTATGACGATCGGCCGCCTGGCGCAAAAGATGGTTCGCCAGCAGCGGAATGTCTTCCGCGCGTTCGGCCAGCGCCGGGATCTTCAGGTTCACGACGTTCAGACGGTAGTAGAGATCTTCGCGAAACTCGTTGCGGGCCATCACTTTTGGCAGATCGCGGTGCGTTGCCGAAATAATACGCACGTTAATATCAATGTCGCGATTGCTGCCCAGCGGGCGGACTTTTCGCTCCTGCAACACGCGCAGCAGTTTGACCTGCAGCGGAGCAGGCATGTCACCAATCTCGTCCAGGAAAAGTGTGCCACCTTCTGCGGCCTGGAACAGCCCTTCCCGGCTGCTTACCGCTCCGGTAAATGCGCCGCGGGCATGCCCAAACAGTTCAGATTCGAGCAGCTGTTCCGGCAGCGCGCCGCAGTTGATCGCAATAAAGGCGTTTTTGCTGCGTGGGCTCGCGTTGTGAATAGCCTGCGCCAGGATCTCTTTCCCGGTTCCGCTCTGACCGTTGATGAGCACGCTAACGTCCGACTGTGCCACCATCCGGGCCTGTTCGAGCAAACGCAGCATAATGGGGCTGCGGGTGACGATAGACTCCCGCCACGCTTCATCACCCGCCGGGGCGGCATGTTCCAGCGCGCTGTCGATAGCTTTATAAAGCGCATCTTTGTCCACCGGCTTGGTCAGAAAGCTGAACACCCCCTGCTGCGTCGCCGCAACCGCATCCGGGATCGAACCGTGCGCCGTCAGGATAATCACGGGCATTCCCGGCTGCTGCTTCTGGATCTCCGCGAACAGCTGCAGGCCGTCCATTTCGTCCATCCGCAGGTCGCTTATCACCAGATCGATTTTCTCGCGGCTGAGGATCTTCAGCCCTTCCAGCCCGCTTTCAGCGGTTACGACGCTGTAGCCTTCACTCACCAGACGCATCCCCAGCAGCTTTAACAGCCCGGGATCGTCATCCACCAGTAAGAGATGGGCAGGTTTACGGCTCGTCATGCTTCACATCCTCTTGTTTCGGCGTATCGCTGTCCGGTGCAGCGGATGAACTCCCCGGCTGATATTTACGCGACGAGAGCTGTCTTTCGATATCGGTCAGGTTTTCCAGCTTACGCGTCGTAGTATCCAGCTGCGTACGCAAATGCTGTTGCTGTTGACGCAGCGTATCAAGCTCGCTGTCGGTGGCCTGTTGCAGCTTGCTGTAGCGGGAGCGTTCTTCAGACAGCTGAAGCTGTAACGTCTGCCCATCGCGCCAGAGCTGGTAGACCGGGCGTACCTGTACCGGAAGATTGACCACAAACGTGTCCAGTCGGGTCACATTGGCGCGGCGTTCAATGGGGGTTATTTTTGCATCTGCCAGTAAAATGCCGCGCTTGAAAGCGTCCTGCCAGGTGTCGTCATCCAGCATCGCCGCTTTCGAGCGGGCGTCTACTGGCGCAAGACGCTGGGCGCAGTCTATTCCACGCAGCCAGAACAGCGGGTTGCTTTCGACATCATGGCCTGACAGGTTCCAGATATCGTCACAGCGGGTTGAGAGGAAATCTGCCAGCTGATTATCGGGCCATTTATCTTCTTGTTTACCGCTGATCGCACTTTGCGGCACATGGGAAACGCAGCCTGCCAGAAATAAACAGGGCAGACCCAGGCGAAGCGTGTTGCTGGAAAACACCGCGCGTACGGCGCGGAAAAAGACGTGTGACATACTCACCAGACATAGATTCATTTTATTAATTTTTCCGGCTCAGGGGCAGTTCAATACGGAAGCAAACGTCGGCACGGTCGTCCGTGGCAATGTTTAGCTCGCCCTGCATGCGTCGTATACAGTCCCGGGCGATGCTTAAGCCAAGACCGCTTCCTTTAACCGCGCCTTTCCGCTGATGACTTCCCTGGAAAAAAGGTTCGAAGATCATGGTTTTTTCGTCATCGGGGATCGGGGTGCCGGTGTTTGCGACGTCAATAAACACCCGTGAACCATTCGTATAACTTCGGATATAAATGTTACCGGATTCAGTACCATAGTGCACCGCATTGGAGTAAAGATTATCCAGAACGCTCATCAGCAGCATGGGTTCAGCCAGGCACGCTGGCGCATTCAGTTCTACACCGGTATGCATCATTTTAGCTCTTGCCGGCAAGCTATGGGCGGAGATCACCATATCCACCAGCGGTTCAATCTCGACGTCCTCCAGTACAACCGCCCCGTCAGCCAGCTTGCGGTTGTAATCCAGCAGTTGCTCAATCAGCTTTTGCAGATTGCGGCTGCTGTTATCCAGGATCTCGACGATTTCTTTCTGTTCTGACGTAAGGGGCCCTGCCACTTCGTCCGCCAGCAGCTCCGTCCCTTCACGCATGCTGGCCAGCGGCGTTTTGAGCTCATGAGAGATATGGCGCAGAAACTGATGGCGCTGAGATTCAAGCCACGCCAGGCGCTCGGACAGCCAGATAATGCGCTGGCCGACGGAGCGTAACTCACGCGGACCTTTAAAGGCGACCGTATCGCCGAGCGATTTCCCCTCCCCCAGGCGGTTGATCATACGCTGGATGCCCTTCACCGGGCCGATGATCATGCGGGTAAAGAGCAGGACCAGCCCAAGACTCACCAGGAACAGCACCAGCGCCTGCCAGCCGAAGAACTGGCCGCGCTCGGCAATCTCCTGCTGGAGCTGCTGGCCGCGAGAGAAAATCACCGTGCGCGTTGACTGCACCATTTCGGTGTTAGCGCTGGCAAAGGCTTCAAGCCGCGCGGCGGCGGCAGCATCCGGCCCGCTATTGTGGCACTGCAGCTGCGCAAGGTCGTTCAAATCCTGACGTAACGCCTGATAGAGTTTGTCGTCAGGCAATACCCCCGCGTGAGCGTCCAGCATTTCGCTGTAGCGTTTACGCTGACTCTGATAAACCTTTTCCAGCGTCCGATCGTCAAGCACGCAATACTGGCGATAGCTTCGCTCCATCTCCAGCGCGGCGTTGGTCATCGCTTCACTGCGCCTGGCATCAATGAGCGTCGTGCGGTTGGTCAAAGCTGCCTGAGCACTCAGAGCGTTCAGACTTTGCCACGCCTGCCAGGCAAGGATCAGTAACGGCAGCAGGATCAGCAGGAAGGCCATCATGACGAGCTGTCGCAGGGAGCGGGGAAAAACGGGCCAGCGTTTCAACGCATTACTCTCTTAATGGGGGTTTACGCAGAGCGTAACTGAGTCTGCCCTTCAGATACAACAAAGCCGGGTAAAAACCCGGCTTTGTCATGGAATGAGGCGGTGCCTAACTCGACGTTTCGCCCTGGCCTGATAAAGCATCGCTATGATCAGTAGTTGGACGGCAGGCACCTTTTTGTGCGTCATTCGAAGTTTATGTAGCGCGTCCCGAAGGGGCTGACATAAGAAGGTGAATGAGCCACTGGTTAATATTATGCAACACCCGTGCCATAATGCAAAACAAAAAATCAACACATTGATATATATGGTTTTTACTCATTTAACCCGTTAATTATCGGTTGAATGATTTCCAGGCTAAGTGTCGCTATTAAGCAACACCTTAACGCGAACCTTTACTGCCATATAAAAATCAATGGGTTAAATGTCTCCTTTTGGAGACATTTAACCCAGAGGGTTGTCGCGATTTTGCGACAGATACAAAAAAGCCCGGTGGCGCTCGCGCTTACCGGGCCTACAGTGACTGCGCTAAAACTTAACCCAACTGTTTACGCGCGTTGCGGAAGATACGCATCCACGGGCTGTCCTCGCCCCAGTTTTCCGGGTGCCAGGAGTTGCTCACGGTACGGAAGACGCGCTCCGGGTGAGGCATCATGATGGTCGCACGGCCGCTTTCGCTGGTCACCGCCGTAATACCGTTGGCGGAACCGTTCGGGTTAGCCGGGTAGGTTTCGGTGACCTTGCCGAAGTTATCGACAAAGCGCAGCGCCACCAGACCTTTGCTCTCAAGCTGAGCCAGATGCGCGGCATCACGCACTTCTATCTGGCCTTCACCGTGGGAAACGGCAATTGGCATCTGTGAACCGACCATACCCTGCAGCAGCAGAGACGGGCTTTGGGTCACTTCGACCAGGCTGAAGCGCGCTTCGAAGCGGTCAGACTGGTTACGCACAAAGCGCGGCCAGGCTTCACTGCCCGGGATCAGCTCACGCAGGTTAGACATCATCTGACAGCCGTTACACACGCCCAGCGCCAGCGTTTGCGGACGGTGGAAGAAGGATTCGAACTCGTCACGCACGCGGCTGTTGAACAGAATGGACTTCGCCCAGCCTTCACCCGCGCCCAGCACGTCGCCGTAAGAGAAGCCGCCGCACGCCACCAGCGCCTGGAAATCTTCCAGACCGGTGCGGCCCGCCAGCAGGTCGCTCATATGAACGTCGATAGCATCAAAGCCTGCGCGGTGGAAAGCAGCCGCCATCTCAACGTGGGAGTTGACGCCCTGCTCGCGCAGCACGGCCACTTTTGGACGCGCACCCGTCGCAATGTACGGCGCGGCGATGTCTTCGTTGATGTCGAAGGAGAGCTTCACGTTCAGGCCAGGATCCTGGTCATTCGCCTTCGCGTTATGCTCCTGATCGGCACATTCCGGGTTATCACGCAGGCGCTGCATCTGCCAGGTGGTTTCCGCCCACCACATACGCAGCGTGGTGCGGCTCTCGCTGAACACGGCGTGACCGTCTGCTTCAATGACGAAGCGGTCGCCCTGAACGGCTTTACCCAGATAGTGCACGCAATCTGCCAGACCGTGCTTCGCAAGGATGGCTTCAACCGCATCGCGATCTGCCGCACGAACCTGAATCACTGCGCCCAGCTCTTCGTTGAACAGTGCCGCCAGACGGTCTTCGCCCAGCGTAGCGATGTTAGCTTCAACGCCACAGTGGCCGGTGAAGGCCATCTCTGCCAGAGTCACCAGCAGGCCACCGTCGGAACGGTCGTGGTAGGCCAGCAGCTTACGCTGCGCCACCAGCGCCTGAATCGCGTCGTAGAAGCCTTTTAACTGCGCCACGTCACGCACGTCGGCCGGTTTATCACCCAGCTGACGGTAAACCTGTGCCAGCGCGGTTGCGCCCAGCGCATTCTCACCGCGCCCCAGATCAATCAGCAGCAGGGCGTTGTCTTCGGTCGCAAGCTGCGGCGTAACGGTATGACGCACGTCTTCCACGCGGGCAAACGCGGTGATCACCAGCGACAGCGGAGAGGTCATCTCACGCTGCTCGCTGCCTTCCTGCCAGCGGGTTTTCATCGACATAGAGTCTTTGCCCACCGGAATGGTCAGGCCGAGAGCAGGACACAGTTCCTCGCCCACCGCTTTCACGGCTTCATACAGGCCAGCATCTTCGCCAGGGTGACCGGCTGCAGCCATCCAGTTCGCGGAAAGTTTGATACGTTTGATATCGCCAATCTGCGTCGCGGCGATGTTGGTCAGCGCTTCACCGACCGCCAGACGGGCAGAGGCAGCGAAGTCCAGCAGCGCCACAGGGGTGCGTTCGCCCAGGGACATCGCTTCGCCGTAGTAGCTGTCGAGGCTAGCGGTGGTCACGGCGCAGTTCGCCACCGGGATCTGCCACGGGCCAACCATCTGGTCACGCGATACCATACCGGTCACGGTGCGGTCGCCGATGGTCACCAGGAAGGTTTTCTCAGCGACAGCAGGCAGGTGCAGCACGCGATTGACCGCTTCCGCCACGGTGATGCCCTGGCGATCCAGCGCTTTGCCTGCCGCTTTACGGGTCTGTACGTCGCGGGTCATCTTCGGCGTCTTACCGAGCAGAACGTCGAGCGGCAGATCGATCGGCTGGTTGTCGAAATGGGTGTCGCTTAAGGACAGGTGTTTCTCTTCGGTCGCTTCACCGATGACGGCATACGGCGCACGCTCGCGGCGGCACAGCTCGTCAAACAGCGGCAGCTGATCCGCGGCAACCGCCAGTACATAACGTTCCTGGGATTCGTTACACCAGATTTCCAGCGGGCTCATGCCTGGCTCATCGCTCAGGATATCGCGCAGGTTGAAACGGCCACCGCGACCGCCGTCGCTGACCAGCTCCGGCATGGCGTTAGACAGACCGCCCGCGCCGACGTCATGGATAAAGAGGATCGGGTTCGCTTCACCCAGCTGCCAGCAACGGTCGATCACTTCCTGGCAGCGACGTTCCATTTCCGGGTTATCGCGCTGAACGGACGCAAAGTCGAGATCCGCATCAGACTGGCCTGAGGCCATAGAAGACGCAGCCCCGCCGCCCAGACCGATGTTCATTGCCGGGCCGCCCAGTACGATCAGCTTCGCGCCAACGACGATCTCGCCTTTCTGCACGTGATCGGCGCGAATGTTGCCGATCCCGCCCGCCAGCATGATCGGTTTGTGATAGCCGCGCAGCTCTTCGCCGTTGTGGCTGTCCACTTTCTCTTCATAGGTACGGAAGTAACCGTTCAGCGCCGGGCGACCAAATTCGTTGTTGAATGCCGCGCCGCCCAGTGGGCCGTCTGTCATGATATCCAGCGCGGTCACAATGCGTTCTGGCTTGCCGAAATCTTCTTCCCACGGCTGCTCGAAGCCCGGGATACGCAGGTTGGAGACGGAGAAACCGACCAGACCTGCTTTTGGTTTAGCACCACGACCGGTCGCACCTTCATCACGGATTTCACCGCCGGAGCCGGTCGCCGCACCCGGCCACGGGGAGATGGCCGTCGGGTGGTTATGGGTTTCGACTTTCATCAGGATATGCGCAGGTTCCTGATGGAAATCATAGCGCCCTGCTTCGCGATCGGCGAAGAAGCGGCCCACCTCGGAACCTTCCATCACCGCGGCGTTGTCTTTGTAAGCAGACAGCACGTGGTCAGGGGTTTTCTCCATGGTGTTTTTAATCATTTTGAACAGCGATTTTGGCTGCTGTTCGCCGTCGATGACCCAGTCGGCATTGAAAATCTTATGGCGGCAGTGCTCAGAGTTTGCCTGCGCGAACATGTAGAGCTCAATGTCGTTCGGGTTACGGTTCAGCTTAACAAACGCATCCTGCAGGTAGTCGATTTCGTCTTCTGCCAGTGCCAGACCAAGACGCAGGTTAGCGTCAATCAGCGCCTGACGGCCCTGCCCCAGCAGGTCCACGCTCTGTACCGGCGCAGGCTGGTGGTGGGAGAAAAGCTTCTGCGCGTCATCGAGAGAGGCAAACACACTCTCCATCATGCGATCGTGCAGTTCAGCCGCAACCGCCTGCCACTGTGCTTCGCTCAGGGTAGAGGCTTCCACGTAGTAAGCCACGCCGCGTTCCAGACGGTTAATCTGGCTCAGGCCACAGTTGTGGGCGATATCGGTGGCTTTGGAAGACCAGGGGGAGATGGTGCCCGGACGAGGCGTCGCAAGGATCAGTTTGCCGGTTGGCGTATGGCTGCTCAGGCTTGGGCCATACTTGAGCAGGCGTTCCAGCTGTACGCGCTCCTCTGCATTCAGGGGGGCATTCAGGTCAGCAAAATGGACATACTCAGCGTAAATATTGCTTACCGGAAGGTCGGCCGCCTGAAAACGTGCCAGCAGTTTAGTGATACGGAAGGCAGACAGTGCAGGCGAACCACGCAGAATTTCCATCATAAGTCTCTCGTCTTCGAAGCGCCGGGGCGCTTACAGTGTGCGCAAGGGGGGAAAACGGGCGTCATTATAAAGAATCCTGAGCGTCGACGAAACCGTTTGCGTCGAAATAAAATCTGCACAGACGTTTAACAATAGATGTGACCTGTATCTCTAATTGGTTGCCAAGTGACGCAAGTTTACGCAAAATGCCGCTCATTCAATGGCAAACCTTATTGTTAACATGGCTACAGCAGACTGAGGCAACCGGCGTCGCAGAGAATTAACTAATTGAAAAAATTAAAGATTAATTATCTGCTCATCGGCATTGTAACGTTGCTGCTGGCAGTGGCCCTCTGGCCTTCCATCCCCTGGTTCGGCAAAGCCGAAAACCGCATCGCCGCCATTCAGGAGCGGGGGGAATTGCGCGTCAGTACCCTCAACTCCCCGCTGATTTACAGCGACATCAACGGCAAAATCATTGGTCTGGATTATGAACTGGCGCAACAGTTCGCCGATTATCTTGGCGTGAAGCTTAAAATCACCGTCCGCCAGAATATAAACCAGCTGTTTGATGACCTTGATAACGACGATGCCGATATGCTGGCCGCCGGGCTGGTCTATAACAGCGAGCGCAGCAAGAACTACCAGCCAGGCCCGACCTACTACTCCGTTTCACAGCAGCTGGTTTACCGCGTCGGGAGCTTGCGCCCGCGCTCGCTGGCGTCAATTAACGATCAACAGTTGACCATTGCCCCCGGCCATGTGGTGATTGACGATCTGCGTGAGCTCAAGGAGAAGAAATATCCGGACCTGAGCTGGAAGGTGGATACGAAACTCGGCACGACGGAGCTGCTGGAGCAGGTTAAAGATCAGAAAGTGCCCTACACCATCGCCGATTCGGTCGCGATCAGCCTGTTCCAGCGCGTGCATCCTGAAATCGCCGTGGCGCTGGACGTCACCGACGAGCAGCCCGTGACCTGGTTTACCCAGCTCGACGACGATCAGACCCTCTCTGCCGCAATGCTCGATTTCTTCAACACCATCAATGAAGACGGTACCCTGGCACGTCTCGAGGAGAAGTACCTCGGCCACGGTGATGACTTTGACTACGTTGACACCCGCAGCTTCCTGCGCGCGGTAGACAGCGTTCTGCCGGACCTGCAGCCGTTGTTCGAAAAATACGCACAGGAGATTGACTGGAAACTGCTGGCGGCTATCTCCTACCAGGAATCCCACTGGGATACTCAGGCCACCTCTCCCACGGGCGTACGTGGTTTGATGATGTTAACCAAAAATACCGCGCTGAGCCTGGGCGTGAATGACCGTACCGATGCAGAACAGAGCATCAGCGGCGGCGCGCGCTACCTGCAGGATATGATGGCCAAAGTACCGGAAACAGTGCCGGAAGAAGAGCGGATCTGGTTCGCCCTGGCGGCCTACAATATGGGCTACGCGCATATGCTTGATGCGCGAGCGCTGACGGCGAAAACGAAAGGTAACCCGGACAGCTGGTCAGACGTAAAACAGCGCCTGCCGCTGCTGAGCCAGAAGCCATGGTATAACAAGCTGACATACGGCTATGCGCGCGGCCATGAAGCCTACGCTTACGTGGAAAATATCCGTAAATATCAGATTAGCCTGGTCGGGTATCTGCTGGAGAAAGAGAAAGAGGCGACTGAAGCAAAACAGCTGGCTCAAAGTTACCCGGTCGTAGCACCGGACGAACTTAATCGTCCGACAGCTTCAATTCTGCCTTTTGCTGCTTTTTCTGCTGACGGCGCATTCGAAAGAAATCGCTTAATAGCCCCGAACACTCTGGTGCAAGCACCCCACCGATAGTCTTCACCTGGTGGTTCATCCCAGGATGACCCAGCACGTCCATCAGTGAACCGGCCGCACCGGTTTTTTCATCCCGCGCCCCGAAGACCAACGTACCGATTCGGCTGTGCACCATCGCGCCGGAACACATCACGCACGGCTCCAGCGTCACATACAGCGTGGTATCAAGCAGGCGATAGTTTTGCAGCACCAGTCCCCCCTGACGAAGCGCCATGATTTCGGCGTGAGCGGTAGGGTCGTGGCGGCCAATGGGACGGTTCCACCCTTCGCCAATCACCTGATTATTGTGGACCAGCACGGCGCCCACGGGCACTTCGCCTTCGTCCCAGGCGCGCTGAGCGAGCGTAAGCGCATGGCGCATCCAGTATTCATGTGAGAATTCAGGGTTGGACAACGGTTGATACTCCAGTCTAAAAGCGGGCGGCATTATACACAGCCCCTATAGATAAGACTATTCGAGTTGCTGTAGTTTGCCTTCGGGCGTGACGCGCCAGCGATGCTGGCAAAAATAGAGCAGCGGGTTGTCCTGTTTGCTGTCGCTGTAGCCGCTGTACAGGCGCAGCGGTGTACCGATGCGTTTCTCCAGTTGCACCACTTTTTCATGCCCAAGGCAGCGCATAGTCAGAACCCAACCGCCGTAACCGCGGGCAATTTGCGTGGCGATAAGATTCACGCGCGGAAGCCAGGGGGTATCAAAATAGACTTGCTCCACCAGCGTCTGCGGCGAGCCGGTAATCAGCCAGATGTCGGCATCGTTGGCGTCGAGGTAGCCGGTGAGGCGCGCCTGCACCACCGGAAAGGCGGCGACGTGGCCGCGAAACCAGTGCGCAAAATCCTGTTCAAGCTGTTTGAGCCGCGCTTCGCTGTGTCCAAACGTGCATCCCCAAAGCAGCAGACTCATCGGCCATCGCGCCGCACGGCCTTTCACCAGCAGCGAGATACCGATCGCCGGTAAGAGAGGTAGTACGAGCAGCGCATTCAAAGGCTGACGCCGCAGCAGGTAACGCATAAACGTACCAAACATATCCTGCTGATGCAGCGTTCCATCGAGGTCGAAAAAGACAACGCGACGCGCGTGATTTGCCAAACCTTACTCCTCTGGGTCGTTGAATCCTAACAGCCAGGTAAACAGGAACCCGGCGATCACCGCCACTAAATAGCCTAACAGATAGAGCATCACTTTTCCGGTCACGATGGTTAATGCCAGCGGTAAACCGGAAAGACCAAAAGTAATTACGGTAGCGACTTTCCAGTAGCTGATCAGCGCTCCGCCGACCGCACCGCCCAGACACGCCGCGAGGAACGGTTTACCCAGCGGCAGCGTAACGCCGAAAATCAGCGGCTCGCCAATGCCGAGCAGCCCGACCGGGAGCGCGCCTTTAATCACTTTTTTCAGGCGCGCGTTGCGGGTTTTCATCAGTACGGCAATCGCCGCGCCGACCTGCCCCACGCCCGCCATCGACAGGATAGGCAGCAGCGCGTTATAGCCATGCGACTGCACCAGCTCGACGTGGATCGGCACCAGTCCCTGGTGAAGGCCGGTCAGCACCAGCGGCAGGAAGGTGCCTGACAGCACCGCCCCCACTAACAGGCCGCCGCGGTCAATAGCCAGAGACGCACCGTGAGCAATGGCTTCAGAGATCCACCCGCCTAACGGCTGAAGGGCCACAATCGCTACGGTACCGGTAATTAACGTGGTCAACAGCGGGTTGAGAATCAGCTCGATCGAGCCGGGCAGAACCGCGCGAAGCCTTTTCTCGATCCAGCACATCAGAATGACCACCAGCAGCACCGCAATCACCCCGCCGCGGCCCGGCTGAAGTGCCTCACCAAACAGCGTTATCTGCGCCAGCTGCGGGCTGGACAAGATCCCCGCCATTACCCCGCCCATGGCCAGCGATCCGCCAAACACCTTTGCGGTATTCACCCCGACCAGAATGTTCATGATGGCAAACACCGCGCTGCCGAAGATCCCAAGGATACCCAACAGGTTCGGATACTGCGTGGCAAAATCCCCCACGATATCCGGCCGCTTGAGGATATTGATGATCCCGGTGATCAAACCTGAGGCAATAAACGCCGGGATCAGCGGAATAAAGACGTTTGCCAGCTGGCGCAGCGCATCGCTCATGGGGGCTTTGTATTTGGCCTTCGCCTGCGCTTTGGTACGTTCAGCATCGTCAATCGACACGCTCGCTTCGCCACCCATCAACGCACGCATGGCATCGACAACCTGCGCCGCTTTCCCCGGCCCGACAATCAGCTGATGCTGTTGCCCCTGTTTCACATAGCCGCTGACGCCGGAAAGTTGCTTCAGACGCGGCACGTCAAGGTGGTCGTCGCTATGCACCTCGACGCGCACGCGCGTCATGCAGTTTTCGAGACGCTGAATATTTTTTTCCCCACCAATCCCCTGCAGGATTTCGCTGGCGAGCGCTGCTGTTTTGTCCATACACGCCTCTGTTAGTTTTCTAGTGCCGCCCGTAAGAAACCATTATGCGCATCAAGTTTGGCTCTCGCGGCCGCCGCATCCAGCCCGCTTAAGATCATCAGAATGGCTGGTTTAACATCGTGATCGGTCTGTTTGAGTACCGCTTCTGCCTCTTCACGGCCTGCGCCTGTCGCTTCCATCACCATGCGGCAGGCTCTGTCCACCAGCTTGACGTTGGTGGCCTGCATATCCACCATCAGGTTCTGGTAGACCTTGCCGAATTTCACCATCGCGCCGGTGGAGATCATATTGAGCACCAGCTTTTGCGCGGTCCCGGATTTGAGGCGCGTGGAGCCGGTAAGCGCTTCCGGCCCGACAACCGGAGAGATGGCAATAGCGGCCACCTGCGCAATCGGCGAGCCCGGGTTGCAGGAGATAGCCACCGTCGTGCAGCCGGTCTGGTTGGCGTATTCCAGGCCGCCAATGACGTACGGCGTGCGCCCGGATGCCGCCAGCCCAACCACCAGATCCTTCGCCGTCAGGTTCAGATCCTTCAGGTCATCCTCACCCAGCTGTTTGTTATCTTCCGCTCCTTCAACGGCTTTCAGCAGCGCACCGGGTCCACCGGCAATCAACCCAACGACCAGACCGTGCGGAACCCCAAAGGTCGGCGGACATTCTGAAGCATCCAGGACCCCAAGACGCCCGCTGGTTCCGGCCCCCATGTAGATAATACGACCGCCGGCCTTGAGGGCTTCCGCCGCCGCATCGACCGCCTTCGCCACCTCGGGTAATGTTTCTTTCACTGCCTGCGCGACCAGCGTATCCTGCTGATTAAAGCGGTTAACCAGCTCCAGGGTGGAGAGCGCATCCAGATCCATGGTTTGCGGGTTACGCGTTTCAGAAACAAGTGAGCCAAGATTCATTTTTGTACCTCAAGAATTTTTAATTCATAATAATCACACTATAATGGAATATAAAATTCATTCAGGCGAGCAAAATCCGTATTTGCGCATATAATCACATTTTCGCCAGGAGACCATATGAACTGTTTAATTCGCATTCGCCAGCGTTATGCAGGCTTTGCCCAAAGCGACAAGAAGCTGGCGGATTTTCTGCTTTCTCAACCCGACCACGCTCGCCATCTCAGCTCGCAGCAGCTGGCGAGTGAAGCCGGTGTGAGCCAGTCCAGCGTAGTGAAATTTGCCCAGAAGATTGGCTTTAAGGGTTTCCCCGCCCTCAAGCTGGCAATTAGCGAAGCGCTGGTGAGTAACCCCAATCCGCAGTCAATGCCGGTGCATAATCAGATCCGTGGCGATGACCCGATGCGGCTGGTCGGGGAAAAACTGATCAAAGAGAACGTGGCGGCCATGCATGCAACGCTCGATGTGAATACAGAAGAGAAGCTACTGGAAAGCGTGGCGATGCTGCGTGGCGCGCGGCGTATCATTCTGACCGGTATCGGCGCGTCCGGACTTGTGGCGCGTAACTTTGGCTGGAAGCTGACAAAAATTGGGCTTAACGCCATCGTCGAGCAGGATATGCACGCCCTGCTGGCGACCGTGCAGGCGATGGATCCTGAAGATTTGCTGCTGGCTATCTCCTATTCCGGCGAGCGCCGTGAAATCAACATGGCGACCGATGAAGCCCTGCGCGTAGGCGGTAAAATTCTGGCGATTACCGGTTTTACGCCGAATGCGCTGCAGCAGCGGGCAACGCGCTGTTTATATACCATTGCCGAGGAGCAGGCCACGCGCAGTGCGGCTATTTCATCCACCAGTGCGCAAATGATGCTGACGGACCTGCTGTTCATGGCGCTGGTGCAGCAGGATCTGGAGCGCGCGCCCGAGCGCATTCGCCACAGCGAAGAACTGGTAAAGAAACTGGTTTGACGCGTATAATGCCCGCCCAGTTTGTGTTGTTTCTGAGAATTTCCTGATGGCGCTGTTAATTACCAAAAAATGCATTAATTGCGATATGTGCGAACCCGAATGCCCGAACCAGGCAATTTCGATGGGCGACAGCATTTATGAGATTAACAGCGACCGCTGCACCGAATGCATCGGCCACTATGAAACGCCGACCTGTCAGAAAGTGTGCCCGATCCCGAATACCATCCTGAAGGATCCGGCACACGTCGAGAGCGAAGAGCAGTTGTGGGATAAGTTTGTCCTGATGCACCATGCGGACAAACTTTAACTTTCGATAATCACCGTCGCGCAGGCGTAGTGGCGTTCATCGGCGAGCGTCACGTGCATGTGATTCACTCCCAGCTTCTCTGCCAGCTTTTGCGCCTCGCCCCATAAACGCAGGCTCGGCTTACCCAGCTCATCGTTAAACACTTCAAACTGGTTAAACGCCAGGCCGTTACGAATGCCGGTCCCGAAGGCTTTGGCAGCGGCCTCTTTTACCGCAAAGCGCTTCGCCAGGAAACGCACCGGCTGCTGATGCGCTTCCCAGATTGCCCATTCGTTATCGCTCAGCACGCGCCTTGCGAGGCGATCGCCGCTACGGGCGATCACCGCTTCAATGCGGGCTATTTCAACGATATCGGTGCCTAAGCCCAGAATGGCCATTACTGACGCGCTTCCTGCATCAGGCGTTTCATTTCTGAAACCGCCTCTTTCAGGCCGCTCATCACTGCACGGCCAATAATGGCGTGGCCGATATTCAGCTCATGCATTTCCGGCAGGGCAGCGATGGCTTTAACGTTGTGGTAGGTCAGGCCGTGTCCGGCGTTGACCTTCAGCCCCAGGCTTGAGGCATAAGTGGCCGCTTTAGCGATACGTTCCAGTTCTTTGGACTGTTCGGCATCGTTTTTGGCATCGGCATAGCAGCCGGTGTGAATTTCGATATACGGCGCGCCCACGTCGGCTGCCGCTTTAATCTGGGTGAAATCGGCGTCGATAAACAGGGAAACCAGGATACCGGCATCCGCAAGACGTTTGCAGGCATCGCGCATTTTGTCGATCTGCCCGGCAACATCCAGACCGCCTTCGGTCGTCACTTCCTGACGCTTTTCCGGTACCAGGCAGCAGAAATGCGGTTGGGTCTCGCAGGCAATGGCCAGCATCTCTTCAGTGACCGCCATCTCCAGATTCATACGGGTGTCCAGCGTCTGACGCAGAATGCGCACGTCGCGGTCGGTGATATGGCGGCGGTCTTCACGCAGGTGAACGGTAATGCCGTCGGCGCCAGCCTGCTCGGCGATAAACGCCGCCTGAACCGGATCGGGATAAGCCGTACCGCGCGCATTACGCAGCGTGGCGATGTGATCAATGTTGACGCCTAACAGTAATTCAGCCATGACAATCCTCGGTATTTTGGTTCATTTCCCTTCCCCCTTTCCCTCCGGGAGAGGGCTGGGGTGAGGGGTAAAACATTAACGTTTCGGTATAAACTGCCTGAATAATTCGCGACTCTTTAAGGGCTTGCCGCCAAGATACGGCTTGAGGGCAATCCGGGTAAAGCGTTTTGCCGCACGCAGGGTGTCCTGATCGGGAAACTCGCGTTCATACAGCGCCCGGAGCTGGCGCCCGGTGAACGTGCTGTTATCCATCACGATGCTGGCGATAAAACCTTTTTCTTCCCGATACCGGTAGGTCATCCCGTCTTCGACCTCGTCTCCACTCCCCGCACAGTGCAGAAAATCAACGCCGTAGCCCAGGTGGCCCAGCAGCGCCAGCTCAAAACGACGCAGGGCGGGTTCGGGCGTGCCGGTTGCGCCAGCCAGCGCCTGGATACAGTGCAGATAATCGAAGAAAAGTTCAGAGAAGCGAGTCTCATGTTCAAGAACCCGTGAGATGAGTTCATTGACATACAAGCCGCTGTAGAGCGTGATACCGGAAAGGGGGAGCGCCAGGGAGACGGCTTCGGCACTGCGCAGGGTTTTGACTTCCCCTCGCCCACCAAAGCGAACCAGCAGCGGCGTGAAAGGCTGTAAGGCACCTTTCAGATTAGAACGTTTGGAACGTGCGCCTTTCGCAACAAGGCGCACGCGACCCGACTCTTCCGTGAAGACGTCCAGCATAAGGCTGGTTTCGCTCCAGGGACGACTATGCAGGACAAAGGCGCGCTGCCATCCATCCATATGCTCGTCGTCTTAGTTTACTGGTCTTCGCCGTAACCGAGGCTGCGCAGAGCACGCTCATCATCGGCCCAGCCAGATTTCACTTTCACCCACAGTTCCAGGTGAACGGGTGCTTCGAACATCTCCATCATGTCTTTACGGGCTTCAATGCCGATGGTTTTGATCTTGGCACCTTTGTTGCCGATCACCATCTTCTTCTGCCCTTCGCGCTCAACGAGGATCAGGCCGTTGATGTCGTAGCCGCCACGCTCGTTGGTCTGGAAACGCTCGATCTCCACCGTCACAGAGTACGGCAGTTCTGCGCCCAGGAAACGCATCAGCTTTTCACGAATGATCTCAGAGGCCATAAAGCGCTGAGAACGATCGGTGATGTAGTCTTCCGGGAAGTGATGAATCGCTTCCGGGAGATGTTTACGCACGATGCCCGCGATGGTATCAACGTTCAGGCCGGTTTCAGCAGACAGCGGAACGATATCGAGGAAGTTCATCTGGCTGCCCAGCCACTGCAGATGCGGCAGCAGGTCGGCTTTTTCCTGCACGTTGTCAACTTTGTTGACCGCGAGGATGACCGGCGTTTTGCCGTCACGCAGCTTGTTCAGCACCATCTCGTCGTCCGGCGTCCAGCGGGTGCCTTCAACAACGAAAATCACCAGCTCTACGTCGCCAATTGAGCTGCTCGCCGCCTTGTTCATCAGGCGGTTAATGGCACGCTTCTCTTCCATGTGCAGGCCCGGGGTATCGACATAGATCGCCTGATACGCGCCTTCAGTATGGATGCCGACAATGCGGTGGCGCGTGGTCTGCGCCTTACGAGAGGTGATGGAAATCTTCTGCCCAAGCAGATTATTCAACAGGGTGGATTTGCCGACGTTCGGACGTCCGACGATGGCAATAAATCCGCAATAGGTTTTTTCTTCGCTCATTCCAGCTCCAGCATTTTTAACGCCTGTTCGGCGGCAGCCTGTTCAGCCTTACGACGGCTTGAACCTGTGCCCACCACCGGTTCACTCAGGCCACTGACCTGGCAATGTATGGTAAATTCCTGATCGTGCGCTTCGCCACGTACCTGCACCACCAGATACGATGGCAGCGGCAGATGACGACCCTGCAAATATTCCTGCAGACGCGTTTTCGGATCTTTTTGTTTGTCGCCTGGGCTGATTTCGTCCAGACGGGTCTGATACCAGTTCAGGATCAGCTTTTCTACGGTCTGGATATCGCTGTCCAGGAACACACCACCAATTAATGCTTCGACCGTATCGGCAAGAATAGATTCACGACGGAAGCCGCCGCTTTTCAGTTCACCCGGCCCAAGACGCAGACATTCACCCAGCTCAAATTCGCGCGCGATTTCCGCAAGGGTATTACCCCGAACCAGCGTGGCACGCATGCGGCTCATATCACCTTCATCCACGCGCGGGAAACGATGATAAAGCGCATTCGCAATCACGAAACTTAAAATAGAGTCGCCCAGAAACTCGAGACGCTCATTATGTTTGCTGCTGGCACTGCGGTGGGTTAATGCCTGTTGCAACAACTCCTGATGATGAAAAGTGTAGCCCAGCTTCCGTTGAAGCCGATTAATTACGATGGGGTTCATGCGATACCAATAAATGAATGCGTCAAAAATGCAGCACACGAAACCGACCTGAGAAAGCCAACGCGGTTTCGTGTGCCGTGGCACCCTTGCAGGGCCAACCTTAAACTTCGGGGGAATATTCTATACACAACGACAGGGGATGTCGTTAGTTCGAAGTGATTTATAGTGGAAATAATTCGCGTAGCCGCTAATTAAAGCGGCTACACGTTCATTTATTGAGAATTAATGGATTCCGCCAATACGATTCAGGCGTACACCGGTCGGCCATTCGCCTTCCTGCTTCTCAAAACTCATCCAGATTGCGGTCGCTTTACCGACCAGATTCGCTTCCGGCACAAAGCCCCAGTAACGGCTGTCCGCAGAATTATCGCGGTTATCACCCATCATGAAGTAATGTCCTGGCGGCACAATCCAGCTCGCCAGCTGCTGACCCGGTTGCTGATAGTACATACCCAGTTGATCCTGCGCGATGGGCACGGTGAGGATCCGGTGAGTCACATCACCCAGCGTCTCTTTGCGTTCGACCAGACGAATACCGTTCTCTTTGGTTTCGCCTTTCGGGACCTGGAAGAAACCGCTGGTTGCTTCGCCACCGTTACGACGCGCAAAGGTCTGCACAAAATCACTTGGCTCAACGTTTGAGTAGGTGATTGGCAGCGCATTTTCACATGCGGTCCCGGAGCTGCAGCCCGGCTGAACGGTGACTTCCTTCGCAACCGGATCGTAAGTCACTTTATCACCCGGCAGACCTACCGCGCGCTTGATGTAGTCCAGGCGCGGATCTTCCGGATATTTAAACACCACGATGTCGCCGCGTTTTGGATGACCGGTTTCGATCAGCGTTTTCTGGTAGATAGGATCTTTAATGCCGTAGGCAAACTTCTCTACCAGAATAAAATCACCAATCAGCAGCGTTGGCATCATTGAACCTGATGGGATCTGGAACGGCTCGTAAATAAACGAACGTACCACCAGCACAATGGCCAGCACCGGAAATACCGAGGCACCCGTTTCCAGCCAGCCCGGTTTCGGGCCGACTTTCTTCAGGGTTTTCGCGTCAATCCCATCGCCTGTGGCTGCCTGCGCGGCAGCCTGACGTTCACGGCGTTTAGGGGCGAAAATAAACTTATCCAGACACCACAGCAGACCTGTCACCAGGGTAGCAATGACCAGGATCAGGGCAAACATGTTCGCCATGCCAACTCCTTAGGGTTATTTTCCGTCTTTACCAACGTGAAGAATGGCAAGGAATGCTTCCTGCGGCAGCTCGACGTTACCGACCTGCTTCATACGCTTCTTACCTTCTTTCTGCTTCTGCAGCAGCTTTTTCTTACGGCTGACGTCACCGCCATAGCACTTCGCCAGAACGTTTTTACGCAGCTGTTTCACGGTAGAACGCGCGATAATGTGGTTGCCGATGGCCGCCTGAATCGCGATATCGAACTGCTGACGCGGGATCAGCTCTTTCATCTTCTCAACCAGCTCGCGGCCACGGTATGGCGCATTGTCGTTGTGGGTGATCAGCGCCAGCGCATCCACACGCTCGCCGTTGATCAGCACGTCCACACGCACCATGTTGGAGGCCTGGAAGCGTTTGAAGTTGTAATCCAGTGACGCATAACCACGGGAGGTCGACTTCAGACGGTCGAAGAAGTCGAGTACCACTTCCGCCATCGGGATTTCATAGGTCAGCGCCACCTGGTTACCGTGGTAAACCATGTTGGTCTGCACGCCACGCTTCTCAATACACAGCGTAATAACGTTACCCAGGAACTCCTGCGGCAGCAGCATGTGACACTCTGCAATCGGCTCACGCAGCTCCTGAATGTTGTTCAGCGGCGGAAGCTTGGACGGGCTGTCGACGTAGATCACTTCTTTCGAGGTGGTTTCAACTTCATACACTACCGTCGGTGCGGTGGTGATCAGATCCAGATCGTATTCACGCTCCAGACGCTCCTGAATGATCTCCATGTGCAGCAGACCGAGGAAGCCGCAGCGGAAGCCGAAGCCCAGCGCCGTTGAACTTTCTGGCTCGTAGAACAGGGAAGCATCGTTCAGGCTCAGTTTACCGAGCGCATCACGGAAGTTTTCGTAGTCGTCAGAGCTGACCGGGAACAGGCCCGCGTAAACCTGCGGTTTCACCTTTTTAAAGCCTGGCAGCGCTTTATCTGCCGGGTTACGCGCACCGGTCAGGGTATCGCCCACCGGCGCACCGAGGATGTCTTTAATTGCGCAGACCAGCCAGCCTACCTCGCCGCATGTCAGCTCGGTACGGTCAACCTGTTTAGGCGTGAAGATGCCCAGACGATCGGCGTTATAGACCTGTCCGGTACTCATTACTTTGATTTTGTCGCCTTTACGCATGGTGCCGTTTTTAATACGCACCAGGGAGACAACGCCCAGGTAGTTATCGAACCAGGAGTCGATAATCAGCGCCTGCAGCGGGGCATCCGGATCGCCTTCCGGAGCAGGAATATCACGTACCAGGCGTTCCAGCACGTCGGTTACGCCTACACCGGTTTTAGCGGAGCAGCGCACGGCGTCGGTCGCGTCAATGCCGACAATATCTTCAATCTCTTCCGCTACGCGCTCAGGATCGGCAGCTGGCAGGTCGATCTTGTTCAGGACCGGCACAACCTCGAGATCCATTTCCATCGCGGTGTAGCAGTTTGCCAAAGTCTGGGCTTCTACGCCCTGCCCGGCATCCACCACCAGCAGCGCGCCTTCACAGGCCGCCAGTGAGCGTGAAACCTCATAGGAGAAGTCAACGTGGCCTGGGGTGTCGATAAAGTTCAACTGATAGGTTTCGCCATCAGCCGCTTTGTAATCAAGCGTGACGCTCTGCGCTTTAATGGTGATACCGCGTTCGCGTTCCAGGTCCATGGAGTCCAGAACCTGGGCTTCCATTTCACGATCAGACAGGCCACCGCAAATCTGGATAATACGGTCAGACAGCGTCGACTTACCGTGGTCAATGTGAGCAATGATCGAAAAGTTACGTATGTTCTTCATATAGTTAAATAATTATGCCTTACGAATTCCTGGAGGCCGCTGTTCTTAGCCTGACGTTTTTCAGTGCGAAAACGCAGCATTCTACACTACATCCTCACAACCTGGAAATGCACTTAGAGACAGGTATAGCGTGAAGAAAGGGTGTTTTCTGTTTTAGGGCGTAAAAAATGATAAAGCCCGATGAATCACCGGGCCTCAGAAGAGAGCGTCTCGACACGAAGCTGGTCTGGCGCCAGCCCAACGCTGAGAATGACAGGCTGCCACTCCTTGCGCGCGGCGAGCGTCGGGGAAAGACCTTTGGCAAGCCAGAACCCGCCCACGCCACCCAATGCGGCACCGCACATGGCGGCCACATCGGTACCAAACAGCATCTGGAATATGCCGCCAATAATAAACAGCCCGACCAGCGGAGAGAGATAAACCAGCATCGCGGAACTGAGCAGGCTACCTTCAGCAATGCCCAGCTCGACCTTCTGCCCCACCATCAGCGGCTGTTCACTGGGCACTGAAATCGTGTGCGATGTTTGCGGCCCGAGCTTATTCAGCACGCGACTGCCGCAGCCCGCTCTGGAGGCACAACTATTACATGAAGCTTTTACGTCGCAGCTTACGAGCGCAATGCCATTCTGCCACGATACAACCGTAGCCCACTCTTTGATCATTGTGCGGCCCTGAATTTAATGCTGTCGGAAATGCGCTTCGCCGTTTGCGGAGGGAGTTCACCCACAATGGTGATCTCTGCGTTATCGCGTACCGTGGTGCTGACCGTACGGCGTCCGGTACGCAGCATTTGTTCGGTGCTGTTTGCCGTTGCGCGATTGATATTCACCGAGAAACTGAATAACCCGTCGGAATAGAGGCGCGATTCAACCGGCGTTTCAATCGTTGGCAGTTGACGACGGCTGCTGGATATTTCGCTAAACCCTTGTGGGATCCAGGATGGTACCCAGTTGAAATTAACGGAATCCCCTGCAGGAACAGAAAGCAGCGGCGGCAGGCTGGCTTTAGCCAGATTCTGCATGCTGTTGCCAACCTGGTTGTTCACACTGAAGGAGATAACGCGGAACTGCTCCAGCGTTTCACCGTCACGGTCGAGCAGGTCTACACGCATGGGGAGTTTGGTTTCCGCGTCAATCCAGACAATATAGCTGTAGCGCGTTCCGTCCCGGGCAACCACGCGGATCACTTCGCACAGCCTGTCCGCGATGCGCGTACGCCCTACCGAAATAAAATCATAGTAAGGAGCAAGCCGTTTGAAGTCGGTGTAAATAAGTGACGGCAGAGAATCAACGATATAGTCGCCATTCAGCGTGAAAGGCTCCAGGCCGGGCTCGAAATAGCTGATTTCATTACCACGCTGGACAACTTCCCGACGCGGGCCATCCATCTGTAAAAGCTGGGCGAGTGGCTGGTTATCAAGACGGGCATGACGATAGCGTAACGACTCGACGCCCTGTTTATTGATGCTGATAAATGCCAACTCGTAATTGAGTGACTGGCTGGCCAGATTCATTTGCTGCAACAACGCCCCGGATGAAACATCAGCCGAGGCGTTGGCAGAGAAGAACAGGCTACCCGCCATCAGAGACATGGCGAACCAAAGTTGCTTCATTACTGCGATTGCGTTCCTAAAGTTTGGTTTCCAGGCACCTGCACAGCAGCTTGCTGTGTTTGCGCCTGCTCAAACTGAAGCTGTTCAGAGTGCAGACGACGCTGCAACTCGTAATCCTGCAACATCGCATTAATGCGACGGCGCTGCTCCTGAACCTGCTGTTGCTGACCGCCGCTGGCGGAAGCATCAGCCGGAACACCCAGACTTACCGGGCTGGCTTTGCCCATCATCGGCAGTGTGTTAAACACTGGCGCTTCTGGCTGCTGATTAGTTTCAGACTGAGTATTATAGTGCTGGACGCCAACGATAACTGCAAGCGATACGCATGCAGCCACACCCATTTGGGTAAGCTGGCTGGCCCACGGACGCACCTTTTGCCAGAACGGCATTTTCTGCCACTGGTGAGGCGCGGGTTGAGCTTCAGGAATCAGCGGAGTGGTCTGATGAACAGGCTCATTCTCAATCGCCGCCATGACGCGGGCTGAGATATCGAAATGGAGAACCTCGCCGGTATCACCGCGAAGGGTGTCGCGGATGAGATGGTAGCTCTCCCAGGTCTCTTGCATTTCGGGAGAATGAGACAGCTCGTTGAGCAGCTCACTGTCCAGCGTTTCACCATCCATTAAAGCGGAAAGTTTTTCTTTCTGCATGCCTAATACCTTTTCCAGTATCCCGCTATCGTCAACGCCTGATAAGCGGTTGAACTTTATTATCAATAGCTTCTCGCGCACGGAAAATTCGTGAACGTACCGTGCCGACCGGACAATCCATGATAGCGGCTATCTCTTCATAGCTCAGACCATCCAGCTCCCGTAACGTAATTGCCATGCGTAAATCTTCCGGAAGCGACTCGATCGTGCGAAAAACGATTTGTCTCAGTTCTTCTGACAACATTAAGTTCTCAGGGTTCGAAATTTCTTTCAATGCGCCGCCACTTTCGAAGTTTTCGGCGTCGATTGCGTCCACATCACTTGAAGGCGGACGACGGCCCTGAGCGACCAGATAATTCTTTGCCGTATTGACCGCAATACGGTACAGCCAGGTATAAAAAGCACTATCTCCCCGGAAAGAATCCAGCGCGCGATAGGCCTTAATAAAAGACTCTTGCACCACATCAGGCACGTCGCCTGACGGTACATAGCGGGAAACCAGGCTCGCCACCTTATGCTGGTAGCGCACCACCAGTAAGTTAAAGGCCTTCTGATCTCCCTTCTGGACCCGTTCAACCAGGACCTGGTCCGTTAACTGCTCGCTCATCCGAGGTAATGTCTCCCCAAACCTAAATTCCACGCGTTATCGAAACGCCACTCTACAAATCCCGCACTTTGAGCAAGCACCGAATTAGAGTGTCTGATCTTCAATAAGTTCCGTAACGCCTTTGTTTTTGTTCATCGCGCCGCAGACTGTTCATTTTCTCTCATTATAAGTCTGTTCACGATACGCACCACTTTCTGACAAGAAACATCTTTTTCCCGCCAGAAGAGTAACGCAACCCAGGCTTTATTTCACCACAAAATCTGACGCTAACGATCTGCTTCGCAAAATAATTTCACTCATTTACTCTCCGTTGACCTCCGCTTACGCGTTTAGCCATTGCAACAGCCTTTAAAAAAAACGTGCGATAAATCGCATTCAGGTGCTATTCTGACCCAACACTGTTTAGTAAATTAAACAATAATCATGAACACAACACCTGAACTCCATTGTGATGTACTGATCATTGGCAGCGGCGCTGCCGGTCTCTCTCTGGCGCTGCGCCTGGCCGAGCATCAAAACGTTATTGTTCTGAGTAAAGGGCCGATAAGTGAAGGTTCCACGTTTTATGCTCAGGGCGGAATTGCTGCCGTGTTTGATGAGACAGACAGTATTGCATCCCACGTTGAAGATACGCTGATTGCCGGGGCCGGGATCGTGGATCCACACGCCGCAGAGTTTGTTGCCAGCAATGCCCGTCATTGCGTTCAGTGGCTTATCGACCAGGGCGTACTGTTTGATACGCAGGTTCAACCCAATGGTGAAGAGAGCTACCACCTGACTCGCGAAGGTGGCCATAGCCACCGCCGCATTCTGCACGCAGCGGATGCCACCGGAAAAGAAGTGGAAACCACGCTGGTCAGTAAAGCGCTGAGTCATCCTAATATTCGGGTTCTTGAGCGAAGTAATGCCGTTGACCTGATTATCTCCGACAAAATTGGCCTGCCCGGCACGCGTCGCGTGGTCGGCGCCTGGGTCTGGAACCGTAATAAAGAGAAGGTTGAAACCTGTCAGGCGAAGGCTGTGGTGCTGGCTACGGGCGGCGCCTCCAAGGTGTATCAGTACACTACTAACCCGGACATTGCCTCCGGAGACGGTATCGCTATGGCCTGGCGCGCCGGCTGCCGCGTGGCGAACCTCGAATTTAATCAGTTTCACCCAACAGCCTTGTTCCACCCTCAGGCGCGTAACTTCCTGCTGACGGAAGCCCTGCGCGGTGAAGGCGCTTATCTGAAGCGCCCTGACGGCACCCGCTTTATGCCGGACTTTGACGCCCGGGGCGAACTGGCCCCACGTGATATCGTTGCCCGCGCCATCGACCATGAAATGAAACGTCTTGGCGTGGACAGCATGTATCTCGATATCAGCCATAAGCCAGCAGAGTTCATTCGCCAGCATTTCCCGATGATTTACGAAAAACTGCTCAATCTTGGCATTGATTTAACCCGCGATCCGGTACCCATTGTGCCAGCCGCCCACTATACCTGCGGTGGCGTAATGGTTGACGATCATGGGCGTACCGATGTCGATGGTCTGTATGCTATTGGTGAAGTCAGCTATACCGGGCTTCACGGCGCGAACCGTATGGCCTCTAATTCGCTGCTTGAATGTCTTGTCTACGGCTGGTCTGCCGCGGAAGACATCACGAAACGCATGCCTTACGCCCGTGAGACAGAGCGCCTGCCGGCCTGGGATGAAAGCCGGGTGGATAACCCGGACGAATTGGTCGTGATCCAGCACAACTGGCATGAGCTACGGCTATTTATGTGGGATTACGTAGGAATTGTGCGCACCACGAAACGTCTTGAACGCGCTTTGCGCCGCATCACCATGCTGCAGCAGGAAATTGATGAGTATTACGCTAACTTCCGGGTATCCAATAATCTGCTGGAGCTGCGCAACCTGGTACAGGTTGCCGAGCTGATTGTTCGCTGCGCGATGATGCGTAAAGAGAGTCGCGGGTTGCACTACACCCTCGACTACCCGGATCAGCTTGTTGAGTCCGGCCCGTCGATACTCGCCCCGCAGGTTTACATAAACAGATAAAACGCCTGGGTCAGGGCAGTGTAATCTTCGGAATAACGCTGGTCTGGCCCACGGATAACCATTCGGTCATTAAAGCATTCACCCTCTTTTGGCGAGAGCGCCAGCAGCACACGGTGCGGCAGTCGTCCTTCCGTATCCGAAATATCGGTACGCAGACGTAATGTCCAGCCGATTTCCTGCGCAATACCGATGAACGTGTTGCCCGTACTCTCCGGCAGGACCACACAGAAAAAACCCTCTTCGGAGATAAGTTCTGCCGCACTGGTGAGCAAGGCTTTATGATCGAGGGAGCTGGTATAACGCGCCTGCTCGCGCTCAGGCGAACCGCACTCAACGCCGGGCTCGTAGTAGGGAGGATTGCTGACGATCAGATCGTAACGCGCGGTTTGTTCAGGCGCCCAGGCCAGTATATCTGCGCATTCCACTCTCATTCGGGCTGCCCATGGGGATTCGGCCGCATTTTCACTCGCCTGCTCTGCTGCCTGCGCATCCAGTTCAACGGCATCAATGGTGACATGCTCTTCCGTACGCTGCGCCAGCATCAATGCCACCAGCCCGCTGCCGGTACCGATATCAAGAATACGCTTAACGCCTGCGACAGGCGCCCACGCTCCCAGTAAAATACCGTCTGTACCGACTTTCATGGCACAGCGATCGTGAGCGACAAAAAATTGTTTAAACGTAAAACCATCGCGGCGCAACTGCGCTTTGAGTTGAGACATGTCAGGGCAACCTTCTAAGTGAAACTGGAGTAGCATAGGGGAAAGCGAAGTGGCCGAAAAGCGATATCCATACAAACAGATGAAGATTACAGCCGTAACGTCTATAATCAGCGCCCCACACAGAGGTAGAACATGACTGTAACGACTTTTTCCGAACTTGAACTCGATGAAAGCCTGCTCAATGCACTTGAGAGCAAAGGCTTTACACGCCCGACCGCCATTCAGGCAGCGGCCATTCCGCCTGCGCTTGAGGGCCGCGATGTGCTCGGTTCTGCGCCAACCGGCACGGGGAAGACAGCAGCCTATTTGCTGCCTGTGTTGCAGCATTTGCTCGACTTCCCACGCAAAAAATCTGGCCCACCGCGTATTTTAATCCTGACGCCTACGCGCGAACTGGCAATGCAGGTTGCCGATCACGCGCGTGAACTCGCGGCGAATACTCATCTTGATATCGCCACCATCACCGGCGGCGTTGCGTATATGAACCACGCCGAAGTGTTCAGCGAAAACCAGGACATTGTCGTTGCGACGACGGGCCGTCTGCTGCAGTACATTAAAGAAGAGAACTTCGACTGCCGCGCGGTTGAAACGCTGATTCTTGACGAAGCCGACCGCATGCTGGACATGGGATTCGCACAGGATATCGAGCACATTGCAGGAGAAACGCGCTGGCGTAACCAGACGATGCTGTTCTCTGCCACCCTCGAAGGGGAAGCGATTAAAGATTTCGCAGAGCGTCTGCTGGAAGATCCGGTAGAAGTGTCTGCTACACCGTCCACGCGCGAGCGTAAGAAAATCCACCAGTGGTACTACCGTGCGGACAATCTTGAGCACAAAGTTGAATTGCTCAAGCACCTGCTGAAGCAGGAAGATGCTCTGCGTACGATCGTGTTTGTGCGTAAGCGCGAGCGCGTGCACGAGCTGGCTGAGATGCTGCGTAACGCGGGAATAAATAACTGCTATCTTGAAGGCGAGATGGCGCAGGTCAAGCGTACCGAAGGCATTAAGCGCCTGACCGATGGCCGCGTTAACGTGCTGGTTGCGACAGACGTTGCCGCACGCGGGATCGACATCCCGGACGTCAGCCACGTCATTAACTTCGATATGCCGCGCAGCGGAGATACCTATCTGCACCGTATTGGCCGTACCGGCCGCGCGGGCCGCAAAGGTATTGCTATTTCACTGGTCGAAGCGCATGACTACCTGCTGCTGCAGAAAATTGGCCGCTATGTTGATGAGCCGCTGAAAGCGCGCGTTATTGACGAGCTCCGCCCGACCACACGTGCGCCGAGTGAAAAAATGACGGGTAAACCGTCCAAGAAAGCGCTCGCGAAACGTGCTGAGAGAAAAGAGAAAGAAAAAGAGAAACCGCGCGTTAAGCAGCGCCACCGCGATACCAAAAATATTGGTAAGCGCCGTAAGCCAAGCTCTGCCGCACCAGAGACGAAAACTGAAGAGTAAAAAAAAGCCGGGAAAATCCCGGCTTTTTTATTCCCCCCTGTCTGAAGCCGTTACAGGCTTTCAGTAAAGGTACGCGCAATAACGTCGCGCTGCTGCTCTGGGGTGAGAGAGTTGAAGCGAACTGCATAGCCGGAGACGCGAATGGTCAGCTGTGGATACTTCTCTGGGTGCTCAACCGCATCCATCAGCGTTTCGCGGCGCAGTACGTTAACGTTCAGGTGTTGACCGCCTTCCACGCGCACTTCCGGTTTCACTTCCATTGGAATTTCACGGTACTCGATCTCGCCCAGTTTGCTTACCGGCACGATTTCATCTTCTGCAAAACCCGCTTTCGCTACGACACAGCGCGCTTCATTTTTCTCGCTGTCCAGCAGCCAGAAAGAATTGAGCAGATCGTCATTTGCAGCTTTAGTAATCTGGATACCTGTAATCATGTGTTGCCTCCCTTAGGCTACATTAACTGATGTCGGCCTCTCGCGGCCAATTGGTAAAACCATTGTTTCTTGTGTGTATATATATCATTCACACCACCGCGATTTATTGATTTAAATCAACAAAAACACCAACCACATAAAGAGTGTGGTCTGAATTTATTGTCCCAGATCAATTTAGCAATCTTACCAATTCAACTCTATCTGCATAATTTCAACATAAATTGAGTGACTTACGCGCATTTTCCGCCTGTAATTTTGCGCCCGGGAATTTAACGGTTAAGCTAGTCACAGATTGAGATTCGCAGGAGAGCGAGATGACGACACCTTTAACCTGGCATGATGTGCTGGCAGAAGAAAAGCAGCAGCCTTATTTTATCAATACACTCAGCACCGTTGCTGCTGAACGTCAGTCCGGACAGACGATTTACCCGCCGCAGAAAGATGTGTTCAACGCCTTTCGTTACACGGAACTGAGTGATGTGAAAGTTGTCATTCTGGGACAGGATCCCTATCACGGTCCAGGGCAAGCACATGGACTGGCATTTTCCGTACGTCCGGGTGTGGCTATCCCTCCTTCTCTGCTCAATATGTATAAAGAGCTTGAGGGAACCTTGCCCGGGTTTACCCGCCCCACTCACGGTTACCTGGAAAGCTGGGCGCGTCAGGGTGTGCTGTTATTGAACACGGTGCTTACCGTACGGGCGGGCCAGGCGCACTCGCACGCCAGCCTGGGCTGGGAGACCTTTACCGATAAAGTCATCAGCCTTATCAATGAGCATCGTGAAGGAGTCGTGTTTTTACTGTGGGGGTCGCATGCGCAGAAGAAAGG
Organism: Lelliottia nimipressuralis; assembly: GCF_004402045.1. Taxonomy (GTDB): domain Bacteria; phylum Pseudomonadota; class Gammaproteobacteria; order Enterobacterales; family Enterobacteriaceae; genus Enterobacter; species Enterobacter chinensis. The sequence goes on from NZ_SOMG01000009.1 coordinate 39,108, forward strand.
GGCGATCATCGACCGTCAGCGTCATCATGTCCTGAAAGCACCACACCCGTCACCGCTGTCTGCACATCGCGGTTTCTTTGGCAGTAATCATTTTGTTCTGGCGAATGAGTGGCTGGAAAAATGTGGCGAAACGCCAATTGACTGGATGCCTGTATTACCGGCAGAGAGCGAGTAGTTTGAGTTTGTATGCCCGGTTAACCGGGCATACAAAAAGCATAATGGCTTATGCTTTATTCTGACGCCACCACTCGGCCAGCAGTACGCCGGTCGCAACGGAAACGTTCAGACTTTCCACATTGCCTGTTCCGTCGATAGAGACGCTCAGATCCGCACTGGAGAGCGCCGCGTCAGACAGACCATCGCGCTCCTGACCCAGCACCAGAACCATTTTACGCGGCAGTGTCGCTTTAAACAGCGGCGTACCGGCGTGGCTTGAGGTGGTCACGATGGAATAGCCCGCTTTACGGAACTGCTCAAGGGCGTCCAGAACGCTGTCGCCGGTGATTGGCTGTACGTGCTCGGCTCCACCTTCCGCAGTACGGATCGCGGCGCCGGATTCCAGCAGCGCGGCATCCTGCAACAGTACGCCTTTCACGCCAAAGTGCGCGCAGCTACGCATCATTGCGCCCAGGTTGTGCGGGTTGCCCACATCTTCCAGCGCCAGCACGCAGTCATCGGCATCCGCCTGGCTGACCCACTGCTGAACGGTCGTGCCGTTACGTTTTTTGATCAGGAAGCAGACGCCGCCGTGGTGCTCGGTTCCCGACGCTTTGGTCAGTTCGGCATCATCAACCACGTGGTAGGCTTTACGGTTCGCGGCCATCCAGCGCAGCGCTTCTTTAAAGCGCGGGGTCACACTCTGGATAAACCAGGCGCGGACAATACACTCAGGACGGCTCAGGAACAGCGCCTGGCACGCGTTCTCGCCATACACGCGGGTCTCTTCCGCACGCTGACGGCGCAGGACTTCCGGATCGATAAAGCTTTTACCGCTGATACCGCCGTGATCGGCTTTTTCTGGCGTCTCTTCACCAGGCGCGCGAGAAACGGTGCGCCACGGGGAAGCGTTATCACGTGAGAAGTCATCACGCGGACGATCGTCGCGTGGACGGTCACTACGTGGGCGGTCGGAACGCGGACGGTCATCGCGTTTGCGATCGTCACGTTTGCGGTCATCACCGCGGTTATTTCTGTCATCGCGGGCGGGGCGACGGCCACCGTCTGCACGAGAAGACGCCGGACGCCCGCCACCTTTTCCGGTACGCGGATTTTGGGTGCGTTTATCAGAGTCATCATCACTGCGGACATACATCACTTTGACCTTGCCGCTTTTGTTTTTCATTTCGTCGTTCATGCTTTTCTCCACCAGCGCTGCGCGAAGCGCGCAGATTACCCGATGTGCCAGCGCATAGCCATAATTTCGTACAAAAGCCTGTGACTATTGTTCTCATTGAATAAAACGCATTGTTGTTTCAAACAGGCTCATTGATAATATGTAACATATTAGAAACATTATCGGCATACTGCCGCTGTCCCACGGCTCTATCAGAGGTTAGTTATGAATACCGTATGTGCCAACTGTCAGGCTCTTAATCGCATTCCGGACGATCGGATTGAAGATGGTGCGAAATGCGGACGTTGTGGCCATGAATTGTTTGATGGCGATGTCATTAACGCGACGGGTGCTACGCTGGACAAACTCCTCAAGGACGATCTTCCTGTCGTGATCGATTTCTGGGCGCCATGGTGCGGCCCATGCCGAAACTTCGCGCCGATCTTTGAGGATGTGGCCGAAGAGCGCAGCGGTAAGATGCGCTTCGTGAAGGTCAATACTGAGGCGGAGCGCGAGCTCAGCGCGCGTTTTCAGATCCGCAGTATTCCGACCATTATGATCTTCAAAAACGGTGAAATGGTCGACATGCTCAACGGTGCGGTTCCGAAAGCTCCGTTCGATAGCTGGTTAAACGAATCACTGTAACAATCCCAGGGGCACATCTTGTGCCCCGCTCCCGCCTCTGCGAAAATAGTGTTTTTCCTGCATTTCGCCCATGACAAATAACGCTGTCCTTAAATTACGCGCCGAACGCCTTGCGCGCGCGACTCGCCCCTTTCTTGCCCGCGGCAATCGTATTCGTCGCTGTCAGCGCTGCCTGCTACCGCTGAAGGTTTGCCTTTGCGAGACGCTGGTCCCGAGTACGGCAGAGAGCCGTTTTTGTCTGGTCATGTTCGATACCGAACCGATGAAACCCAGCAATACGGGGCGTCTTATCGCCGATATTCTGCCGGATACCGTCGCGTTTCAGTGGTCTCGTACGGAACCGCCACAGGCCTTGCTCGACCTGGTGGCAAGCCCGAACTATCAGCCCATGGTCGTTTTCCCCGCGTCTTATGCAGGCGTTGATCGCCAGGTGCTTTCGGCGCCGCCATCCGGTAAACCACCGCTGTTTATTATGCTGGACGGCACCTGGACTGAAGCGCGAAAAATGTTTCGCAAAAGCCCTTACCTCGACGCCCTGCCGGTGATGTCTGTCGATCTTTCCCGCGTCTCGGCCTACCGCCTGCGTGAAGCGCATGCTGACGGGCAATACTGCACCGCCGAAGTGGCCATTGCGCTTTTGGATCTGGCGGGAGATACCGCTGCGGCAGCCGCTTTGGGCAACCATTTCTCATGTTTCCGCGAGCGCTATCTGGCAGGAAAAACCGTTCATAAGGGCAGTGTCACAGCAACAGAGCCAGAAAGCGTTTAAAATCATCAGGTCGCTTGCATTCACAGGAGGCCTGCATGAGCCAGCGAGGGTTAGAAGCGCTACTTCGTCCTAAATCCATAGCCGTCATCGGCGCATCAATGAAACCGGATCGTGCTGGCTATCTGATGATGCGTAACCTGCTGGCCGGGGGATTTAATGGCCCCGTCATGCCCGTCACGCCGGCTTATAAGGCGGTTCAGGGGGTTCTTGCATGGCCTGATGTACAAAGCCTGCCTTTCGTGCCGGATCTAGCCGTACTCTGTACCAACGCGAAGCGTAACCCGGAACTGCTGGAGTCACTCGGCAAGAAGGGGTGTAAAACCTGCATTATTCTCTCGTCTCCGCCTGAACAGAAAGCCGAGCTTCTGGCCTGCGCCAGCCGCTATCAAATGCGCATTCTTGGGCCAAACAGTCTGGGTCTGCTCGCCCCCTGGCAGGGCCTGAATGCCAGTTTCTCCCCGGTTCCAATCCGCAAAGGCAAGCTCGCTTTTATTTCACAATCGGCCGCGGTATCAAATACCATCCTCGACTGGGCGCAGCAGCGTGAAATGGGATTCTCCTACTTCATTGCCCTGGGAGACAGCCTGGATATCGACGTTGATGAACTGCTGGATTTTCTGGCTCGTGATAGCAAAACCAGTGCGATCCTGCTCTATCTTGAACACCTCAGCGACGCCCGTCGTTTTGTATCGGCTTCGCGAAGTGCTTCGCGAAATAAGCCGATCCTGGTGATTAAAAGCGGACGTAGCCCTGCAGCACAGCGTCTGCTGCATTCGCATTCCGGTATGGATCCGGCCTGGGACGCTGCCATTCAGCGTGCGGGATTGCTGCGGGTACAGGATACGCACGAGCTTTTTTCCGCCGTTGAGACGTTAAGCCATATGCGCCCGCTGCGCGGCGAGAAGTTAATGATTGTCAGTAATGGAGCCGCCCCTGCCGCACTTGCGCTGGATGAGCTGTGGCGACGCTTCGGCAAGCTGGCAACCCTGAGTGAAGAGACGCTGCAGCGCCTGAAAGAAGCGCTTCCGACCAGCGTGACGCCCGGTAATCCACTTGATTTGCGCGATGACGCCAGCAGCGAGCGCTATATCAGTGCTATCTCCATTTTGCTGGATAGTCAGGATTTTGATGCGCTGATGATTATCCACTCCCCCAGCGCGGTCGCGCCGGGCAGTGAAAGCGCGCGAGCGCTTATTGATGCCGTGCGCAATCATCCGCGAGGTAAATATGTCACCCTGCTGACCAACTGGTGCGGTGAATTTTCCTCTCAGGAGGCGCGACGTTTGTTCAGCGAAGCCGGGCTACCAACCTACCGCACGCCGGAAGGCACCATCACCGCGTTTATGCATATGGTGGAATATCGCCGCAACCAGAAACAGCTACGTGAAACGCCGGCGCTGCCCGGTAATCTGACGGCGAACACCATAGACGTTCACCGGCTGTTGCAGCAGGCTATCGACGAGGGCGCGACGTCGCTTGATACCCATGAAGTTCAGCCCATTCTGGGTAGCTACGGCATGCAAACCCTGCCGACCTGGATCGCCAGCGACAGCGCTGAGGCCGTTCATATTGCCGAGCAAATTGGCTATCCGGTTGCCCTTAAGCTGCGTTCCCCGGATATCCCGCATAAGTCTGATGTTCAGGGGGTCATGTTATACCTGCGCACGGCGACAGAGGTGCAACAGGCTGCAGATGCCATCTTCGACCGTGTCAAAATGGCCTGGCCGCAGGCAAGGATCCACGGACTGTTGGTGCAAAGCATGGCCAACCGCGCTGGGGCTCAGGAGTTACGGGTTGTGGTCGAACACGATCCCGTATTTGGCCCCCTCATCATGCTGGGAGAAGGCGGCGTTGAATGGCGTCCTGAAGAACAAGCCGTGGTGGCGTTACCGCCGCTGAACATGAACCTGGCGCGTTATCTGATCATTCAGGCAATTAAAAGCAAAAAGATCCGAGGCCGAAGTGCGCTGCGTCCGCTCGATATTGCCGGGTTAAGTCAGTTCCTGGTGCAGGTGTCTAACCTGATTGTGGATTGTGCAGAGATCCAGCGGCTGGATATCCATCCGCTCCTCGCCTCTGGCAACGAGTTTACGGCTCTGGACGTGACGCTGGATATCGCGCCATTCGAAGGTGACAGAGAGAGCCGTCTGGCGATCCGTCCTTATCCTCTGCAACTTGAGGAATGGGTTGAGATGAAAAATGGGGAACGCGCCTTGTTCCGCCCTATTCTGCCGGAAGATGAACCCCAACTGCGGGCCTTTATCTCTCAGGTCACGAAAGAAGATCTCTACTATCGCTATTTTAGCGAAATCAACGAATTTACCCACGATGATTTAGCCAACATGACCCAGATCGACTACGATCGAGAAATGGCGTTTGTTGCTGTTCGTCGCTCCGATAAGGGTGACGAGATCCTCGGCGTCACGCGTGCTATTTCTGACCCGGATAACGTCGATGCGGAATTTGCCGTACTGGTCCGCTCCGATCTTAAAGGTCTGGGCCTGGGAAGACGGCTACTGGAAAAACTCATCAGTTATACGCGCGATCACGGATTGTTACGCCTGAATGGCATTACTATGCCTAACAATCGCGGCATGGTGACCCTGGCGCGAAAACTTGGATTTGACGTTGATATTCAGCTGGACGAAGGTATTGTTGCCTTGTCCCTCAGCCTGACATCGGCAGACAAACACGAGTAAGCTACTGGAAATGTTACCCACTTTGGACGGGACTGGTGGTATCATTGTCCGCTTATGTTGTTTGCATGGTACAGACAACCCTTCAATGAACAGAGAAGAAACGCACTGTGATGTTGTCAAAATTTAAGCGCAATAAACATCAACAACACCTTGCTCAACTACCGAAGATTTCTCAGTCAGTTGATGATGTAGAGTTCTTTTACGCTCCCGCTCATTTTCGGGAGACGCTTCTGGAAAAGATTGCCAGCGCCACGCGACGCATTTGCATTGTGGCTCTGTATCTTGAACAAGATGAAGGCGGACGCGCGATCCTGAACGCACTCTATGAAGCCAAACGCCAGCGTCCGGAACTTGATGTTCGCGTGCTGGTAGACTGGCATCGCGCTCAGCGTGGCCGGATTGGCGCTGCCGCTTCAAACACCAATGCTGACTGGTATTGCCGCACGGCGCAGGAAAATCCTGGCGTTGATGTGCCTGTTTATGGCGTCCCGGTTAATACCCGTGAAGCGCTCGGCGTCCTTCATTTCAAGGGGTTTATCATTGATGACAGCGTGCTTTACAGCGGCGCTAGTCTGAATGATGTTTACCTTCATCAGCTCGATAAATATCGCTACGACCGTTACCATCTGATCCGTAATCCACAGATGGCCGATATCATGTTTAACTGGGTTGATAAAAATCTGGTACATGGCCGTGGCGTTAATCGCCTTGACGATCCCGAGCGTCCGAAAAGCCCGGAGATCAAAAACGATGTTCGCGCCTTCCGCCAGGAGCTGCGCGATGCGGTCTATCATTTCCAGGGAGATGCGAACAACGAAGAGTTATCCGTTACCCCGCTGGTAGGCCTCGGCAAATCAAGCCTGCTGAACAAAACAATCTTCCATCTGATGCCGTGCGCGGAGCAGAAACTCACCATCTGTACGCCGTACTTCAACCTTCCTGCTGTGCTGGTGCGTAATATCATTCAGCTGCTGCGCGACGGTAAAAAAGTGGAAATCATCGTTGGTGATAAAACGGCAAACGACTTTTTCATTCCTGAAGATCAGCCGTTTAAAATCATCGGTGCGCTGCCTTACCTCTATGAGATTAACCTGCGTCGTTTCCTGAGCCGTTTACAGTATTACGTAAACACTGACCAGCTGGTTGTGCGTCTCTGGAAAGATGAAGACAACACTTACCATCTGAAAGGAATGTGGGTCGACGATGAGTGGATGCTGCTGACCGGTAACAACCTGAACCCACGCGCGTGGCGACTGGATCTGGAAAACGCTATCCTGATCCATGACCCGCAGCATGAGTTAGCCGCAAAACGTGAACGTGAGCTGGAGCTAATTCGCACACATACCACTGTGGTGAATCATTACCGCGAACTGCAGAGTATTGCCGATTATCCGGTGAAAGTCCGCAAGCTTATTCGCCGCTTACGTCGTATCCGTATCGACCGACTTATCAGCCGTATTCTGTAATATCCAGGCCCTGCCAACCGCAGGGCTTTTTTATGGAGCCCGTTGATGCGCATTCCTTTATTACTGAGCGTCCTCTTTCTGAGTGGCTGTAGTCATATGGCCAACGATAGCTGGTCCGGACAGGATAAGGCACAACATTTCCTCGCTTCCGCGATGTTGTCCGCAGCCGGTAATGAATATGCGCAGCATCAGGGGTATAGCCGGGACCGTAGCGCGGCGATAGGGTTGATGTTCTCAGTCGGTCTTGGGGCATCAAAAGAACTGTGGGATAGCCGCCCCGCAGGGAGCGGCTGGAGCTGGAAAGATTTTGCCTGGGATGTTGCCGGCGCAACGACCGGCTATGCCGTGTGGCAGATGGCGCATTACTAAAGACGAATACCTTTACCCTTGCGGTGCAGCATCAGAGAGACAATGAAAGCAAGGGCTCCCATTACCGTCACGTACCAGAAGAATGTCGTTTCACTTCCCCATGATTTAAGAGACAACGCAACGTACTCCGCCGATCCGCCAAACAACGCGTTGGCTACCGCATAAGAGAGCCCGACTCCTAAAGCACGTACCTGCGCCGGGAACATTTCGGCCTTCAGTATCCCACTGATAGAGGTATAGAAACTGACAATCACCATCGCCAGCATAACCAGCGCAAATGCAGCATACGGCGAGGAGACATGCTGAAGCGCAGTCAAAATAGGCACGGTACAGAGCGCAGACAATCCGCCAAAAATAAGCATCGAGGTGCGTCGGCCAATTTTGTCCGAGAGCGCACCGACGATCGGCTGTATGAGCATAAAGACAAATAGCGCCACAGTCATGACAACGCTGGCGACGTTAGCGTGCATTCCGGTGGTGTTCACCAGGTACTTTTGCATATAGGTAGTGAAGGTATAGAAACTGAGAGAGCCTCCCGCAGTGAAGCCCAGCACCATAACGAAAGCTTTGCGGTTACGCCATAATCCTTTGAATGTTCCCGCTTCCTTCAACGTCCTGACCTCTTTCTGCGAGGTTTCATCCAACTGACGGCGTAACCAAAGCGCGACGATCGCCAGCACTGCACCCATTGCGAAAGGAATTCGCCATCCCCAGGCGTGAAGTTGTTCGTCCGTCAGGATCTGCTGCAGGATCACCACCACAAGAATGGCCAGCAGTTGACCACCAATCAGCGTGACATACTGGAACGAGGCATAAAAGCCTTTACGTCCTTCCAGGGCAATCTCACTCATGTAAGTTGCACTGGTACCGTATTCGCCACCCACCGATAACCCCTGGAATAAGCGGGCCAGTAAAAGTAACGCGGGTGCCCAGGTACCAATGGATTCATACCCCGGTAAGCAGGCAATCACCAGAGAGCCAAAGCACATCATACAAACCGAGATCAGCATAGAGGCTTTACGCCCGCGACGATCCGCAATGCGGCCGAACAGCCAGCCCCCGATCGGTCGCATTAAGAATCCTGCAGCAAATACCCCTGCCGTTTGCAGTAGCTGTGTCGTGGTGTTGCCTGAGGGAAAGAAGATATGTGCGAAGTAGAGAGAACAGAATGAGTAGACGTAGAAGTCGAACCATTCAACCAGATTCCCTGAAGAGGCGCTGACGATTGCCCATACCCTTCTTCGGGTATCACTGTTAGCCAGCGTCCCGTTTGATGTAATGCTTTCTGTCATTGTGATTATGCTCCTGCCATAAACTGCGGCGTATTGAGCCAGTAGACTCAATTACCTAGTAAATGAAATGTTATAATTTTGTTATAAATAACATTGAGACAGCGATCACATATTCCATTAGCAGGATAAGGGATTAAGAGAAAGGCCAGATTGGGAAGACACAAAGCAAAAAACCCCGCACCTTCCGGTACGGGGTTCTTCTAATTGATGCCTGGCAGTTCCCTACTCTCACATGGGGAGACCCCACACTACCATCGGCGCTACGGCGTTTCACTTCTGA
>NZ_SOMG01000023.1 GCF_004402045.1 Lelliottia nimipressuralis
CTCAGAAGTGAAACGCCGTAGCGCCGATGGTAGTGTGGGGTCTCCCCATGTGAGAGTAGGGAACTGCCAGGCATCAATCAGAAGAACCCCGTACCGGAAGGTGCGGGGTTTTTTGCTTTGTGCGCAGAAAAACCAATAGTGCTGTGGGTTTAGTAGGCCGGATAAGGCAAAGCCGCCATCCGGCAAAGCAGACTGCACGATCCCACGGCAAAGAGAAACAAGAATACTAAAGAAGGGATTTATAAACGCAGAAAAGCAAAAACCCAGCCATAGGCTGGGTTCTTTAAATAGTGGTGCCCGGACTCGGAATCGAACCAAGGACACGGGGATTTTCAATCCCCTGCTCTACCGACTGAGCTATCCGGGCAACGGAGCGCATTAAACCGCAATCACGCCCGATCGTCAACATTATTTCGGGAAAAGCTGTTCAACTGCTTAAGTTTGCGGCAACCTGTCCGCTTTCGCCGCGAAAATGCACAAATCTTCCAGACAGTACCAGTGTGATACGGCAATGCTGAGAGTAAGAGGAGGGCAGTATGACGAATGACTGGCTTGAGCTGCGTCAGCATGCAGGTACGGGTATTGAGACGATTAAAGCGCATTTCGAAGGACATGCCTATGATCCACACTGGCACGATAGCTATCTGGTAGGGATAACCCTCTCCGGCACGCAGCAGTTTCACTGCCGCCGTGAGCGTCATCGTAGTCAGCCGGGTGATGCATTTTTGCTTGAACCTGGCGAGATCCACGACGGCGATGCGCCTGTAGAGGGCGGCTTTACCTATCTGACCTTCTATCTGGATGAGCGTTGGCTCACCCGTGCGCTACAGGGGCTGTACGAATCAATTCCCGGGCACTATTCACTCCACTTTGCCCAAACGTTGACGCGGGAGCCGCAATTGGTGCGCGCTATCGGTGAGACGTTCTCCACTTTGCATAATGACGAGATGAAAATCGTTCAGCAGAGCACAATGGATAATCTGCTCTCCCGCATCACTGCCCATTGCCACTGGCGTAAGAAGCTCCCGTCGCAGTTACAAAGCGCTGCCGTGGCGCATCGTGCACGCGACTATCTTTATGCCCATATCGGCGAGAACGTGGGGCTGTCAGACCTTGCACGCGAGACGGGCACGGATCGCTTTACCCTGACGCGCTGTTTTAAGCGCGAGTTCAACCTGGCACCACACGCATGGCTTATTCAGCTGCGTCTGGCAAAGGCCCGACAGCTGCTGGCGCGCGGTGAGCAGCCTGTTGATGTAGCTGCGGCAGTGGGTTTTGCCGATCAAAGCCATCTGGGGCGTTGGTTTCAGCGGGCGTACCGTATCTCCCCAGCATACTACCGACGGTTGTGCACAAACCTTCCAGACGTTTCCAAAAAATAACGGCACATTCATGGCTCTAATAAAAAGGAGCCACCTGTGAGTTTGATACCCTTCCTGTTGTTCGCTTTCGTCGCCTCCATTACGCCGGGGCCAACCAATATTCTGGTGCTGACGAACAGCCAGCACTTTGGCGTAAAAAATACCGTACCTGCTATTCTGGGCGGGTGTATCGCGGCCAGCGCGATCGTGCTGGTATCAGGCGCGGGCGCAGGGGAAGTGCTGCGTCAGTATCCTTTGATACGTCAGATAATGAGCTGGGTGGGCGTGCTGTGGCTAAGCTGGATGAGCTGGCAGCTGTTTAGCGCCCCGGCAGCCAGTCTCTCCGCTAAAAGTCCTGTCCGATTCACCGCTCAGGCAGCGGCGCTGCTGCAGATTGTGAATCCGAAAACCTGGATGATGGCGCTGGCGGTTGTCAGCCTGTTTGCCCCGGCGGGCGACCATGCATTGCGGGATATCGCGCTAATGGCGCTATGGTTTCTGCTGATCTCGATAGCCTGTTTGATGTGCTGGGCGTGGCTGGGTAAAGCGGTGAACCAAATTTTTCGCACCACCGTGGCGATGGTGCGATTTCAACGTCTGATGGCGCTGTGTCTGCTCGTCTCCGCCTGGGCGGGCATGCTGGCTTAGGTCAGTGCTCCGCCCATACGGCACTGGGCAAAGCGCAGGATATCTTCCGCCAGGCGGTGCGCCGTATCCACATCGGCCTGGCTACGGTTCACCAGCATGCGGCTCAGGCAGCCCTCCAGCACCAGCTCCATCTGTTTAGCTACCATTGCCGGGTCATCCACTTCAAGCCGTGTCAGCAGCTCGTGGGTGAAGTCATGCGCCGCACGTTTTTGCTGATCCGCCAACTGGTGGATAGGATGGCCCGGATCCGGGAAGAATGTGCAGGCGGCGATGAACAGACAACCCGGATAGCGGTTGTTGCTGACACATTCCGTCAGGGCGGTATAGCGCGCCAGCAGCTTTTGTTCCACGGTCAGTTCTTCATTCAGCATCAGCTGCCTGCGCCAGACATCAACCTGTTGGCTGAGGTAGCGCAGGGCGTCATAAAGCAGCGCCTCTTTATCTGGCCAGAAGCGCTTAAGTTCATCCAGGGGGTAATCGATACGGTCGGCTACCATCTCAAGCGTGGTGCTGGCTATCCCTTGAATCTCAAGTAATTGCAGGGCTTGTCCCAGTACGTCTTCACGTTGCACGGTTATCTCCTCCGCTATTCCCAACGGTTTGTCCCGTCTAAAGTGTTGTTTACGGTTGGCGATTGCGCAAATGCGCGCTGAATGCCGTTGCATCCATAAACCCGGTTACACGCTGTTCTGGCTGCTCTTCACCCTGCTCATTGAAGAACAAAATGGTGGGCAGACCGAGAACGTTAAGCTGCTTCAGCAGAGCCTTATCCTGCGCATTATTGGCGGTCACGTTTGCCTGGAGCAAAACGGTCTCTTTCAGGGCGTTTTGCACCTGTGGATCGCTAAAGGTATATTTTTCAAACTCTTTGCAGGCGACACACCAGTCGGCATAGAGATCGAGCATCACCGGTTTGCCTTTTGCCTCTGCCAGGGCGCTGTTGAGTTCATCCACGTTTTTAATCTGGGTGAAGTTCAGATGTGCCTGTGTCTGAACCACGGGTGAACCAAACGCCCAGTCCTGTAGCGGGCGTACGCTCACCAGCGCGGCAGCCAGTAGCAGGATTTGCACCAGGCGCATCCACGCCTTTTTCGCCTCCAGGCTGACGATAAACGCCCAGGCAAAGAATGCTACGCCGAGCATCGCCCACAGGCGCAGACCCCAGACGTCGCCGATGATACGCTCAAGGAGGAACACCGGTAGCGCGAGAATGACAAAGCCAAACGCGGTTTTTACCGTCTCCATCCACGGCCCGCTCTTCGGCAGCAGACGATTGCCAAACACTGTCACCAGGATCAGCGGCAGGCCCATTCCCAGCGCATAGAGGTACAACGTACCGCCGCCGAGCCACATGTTGCCGCTCTGGGCGATATAGAGCAGGATGGCGCTCAGCGGTGCGGTGGTGCAAGGGGAGCAAATCAATCCGGCGATGGCCCCCATCACAAACACGCCACCTGGCGATCCACCCTGCTGGCGGTTACTCATCAGCGTTAAGCGAGTTTGCAGCGCAGATGGCAACTGCAGGGTAAACAGGCCAAACATCGACAGCGCCAGCAGGATGAAGACAACCGACAAGCCAATAAGCACGTAAGGATGCTGAAGCGCGGCCTGGAACTGTAACCCGGCAGCGGCAACCACAAGGCCAAGGGCAGTGTAGGTCAACGCCATACCCTGTACGTAAATAAAGGCCAACAGCAGGGCGCGTGCGGTGGAAAGCCGTTGCTTACCTCCCAGCACGATGCCAGAGATGAGCGGATACATCGGCAGCACGCACGGGGTAAAAGCAATGCCAATGCCAATCAGTAAGGCCCAGAAAGCTGAGAACGGAAGGTCTGCGCGGTCTTCGCTCTTCTCGCCTAAGGGGGGAGGGGAAACGGCAGCCGTCGCTTTCACTTCGCTGAGCGGAACAACCTTCGTTTCCGGCGGATAGCAGAATCCGGCATCCGCGCATCCCTGATAGGTCACCGTCAGCGTCGCACCTTTATCCGCCTGATTCACCGTGACGGGCACGCTTAAGCGCTGGCGGTAGATTTCACTCTTGCCGTAAAACTCGTCCTTATGCCACTCGCCAGCGGGCAACTGCAGTGCGCCCACGTTTGCCTGGGCTGGGGTGATGCTTACCTGCTTGCGATAGAGGTAGTAGCCCTCTTTTACCTGCCAGGTGAGGGTCAGGTCGTGCTGGTTTTGCTGAAAATCGAAGATAAACGCCTGGTCGGCAGGGATGAAGGTCGAACGGCCGGGTGCGTCAAACAACCCGGCAAATACTGATGTGCTGCACAGCAGCAGGATCAGCGTAAGGAAGCGTTGAGCCATGAGAGATAATCGTTATCGCCATGAACCACTGGCAGGACCAGCAGCTCCGGGGTTTGGTAAGGATGATGAGATTTGAGGCAGTCCAGGAGCGCCTGCTGATTCGCCAGATTGGTTTTGAGCAACATCTGAACTTCGTACTCTTGCTCCAGCTTACCTTCCCAATAATAAAGGGAGGTGGCACCGGGGAGGAGCGTCACGCAGGCGGCCAGTTTTTCGGCCAGCACTTTGGCGGCGAGATCCTGGGCAGAGGCTTCATCAGGGGCGGTACACAGTACGACAACAGCATCAGGCGTGTTCACAAGTCGACCTCCTCATCACGAAAGGTTTCACTATATCACGCAAGACAACAGGTCATTAATGAAACGGGCCGCAGAGCGGCCCGATTTTAACTATTTTTACAACCACTCACCGTTTACAGCACCATGCCGCCAATGATAAAGCCGAGGATCACGCAAAGTGAAATGGCGATCACGCCCGGGATCAGGAACGCATGGTTAAACACATATTTACCGATACGGGTTGAGCCGGTGTCATCCATCTCTACCGCCGCCAGCAGGGTTGGGTAGGTAGGCAGCACGAACAGGGCAGAGACGGCAGCAAACGAGGCGATGGCGGTTAACGGCGTTACGCCCAGCATCAGTGCCGCAGGCATCAGCGCTTTGGTGGTTGCGGCCTGAGAGTAAAGCAGCGTCGCAGCAAAGAACAGCACGACCGCCAGCAGCCACGGGTAATTGTGCAGCAGGTCGCCGGCGACGGTCTGGATATCGCTAATGTGCGCTTTTACGAAGGTATCACCAAGCCACGCCACGCCGAGGACGCACACACAGGCGCTCATACCGGATTTGAAGGTGCTGGCGTTCAGCACTTCACTGGTGTCGATTTTACAGGTGATGCTAATCAGCGTCGCGATGGTCAGCATGAATACGACAATCGCTTCGTTACGCGGCAGAACCGGGTTCTGGATCAGTCCCACGGTATCGCTGATAGCAGTCGCGTAGAACATGACGGCAACGATACCAATCAGGAACAGCAGCACGGAGCGTTTCGCGTGCGGCTTCAGTTCGAAGACCTGGCTACCGCGCAGCTTCACTTCACCTTTCGCCAGGCGCTCCTGATAGACCGGATCGTCTTTCAGCTCGGCACCGAGGAAGTTACACAGCACGGCGGTAATCATCACCGCAATCAGCGTGACCGGAATACAGATTGCCAGCAGCGTCAGGTAGCTCACGCCCATCGGCTCAAGAATACCGGCGAAGAACACCACTGCGGCAGAAATCGGCGATGCGGTGATCGCAATCTGGGAAGCCACGACGGCGATAGAGAGCGGGCGAGAGGGGCGGATACCCTGCTCTTTTGCCACTTCCGTAATCACCGGCAGCGTAGAGAACGCGGTGTGACCCGTACCGGCGAGAATGGTCATAAACCAGGTTACCAGCGGGGCAAGGAAGGTAATGTACTTTGGATGGCGGCGCAGCATACGCTCCGCCAGGCTTACCAGGTAGTCCATACCGCCTGCCACCTGCATGGCGGCGATAGCGGCAATAACTGCCATGATGATTTCGATAACGTCAAACGGGATTGCGCCGGGTTTAATCTGAAAGATAAGGGTAAGAACGAGCACCCCGAGACCGCCGGCAAAACCGATGCCGATACCCCCGAGTCTTGCTCCCAAATAAATCGCCAACAAGACGATGACGAGTTCTGCTCCAAACATAAGGACCTTCCTTGCTTATTAACAAGTTGATATTGAATTGTTGTATTTTGGTAACGCCTAAAAAGAAAAAAGGCACGTCACAAGTGACGTGCCTTAAGAAGCCTAGCCTGAACGGTTACTGTTCGCTTTCATCGGTATATCGTTTCGCTTTATATGCCGGGTGCATCAGGTTTTGGGCCGAGAAGATATCGTCCAGCTCGGCTTCGGTCAACAGCCCACGCTCCAGCACCACTTCACGTACGCTCTTACCGGTTTCAGCACAAATCTTACCGACGATGTCACCGTTGTGGTGACCAATGAACGGGTTGAGGTAGGTGACGATCCCGATGGAGTTATAGACATAACCTTCACAGACTTCTTTATTCGCTGTGATGCCGTTAATGCATTTTTCCAGCAGGTTGTAGCAGGCGTTCGTCAGGATATGGATAGATTCAAACATCGCCTGGCCAATCACGGGCTCCATCACGTTCAGCTGCAGCTGACCGGCTTCAGAGGCCATGGTCACGGTCGTATCGTTACCGATGACTTTAAAGCACACCTGGTTTACCACTTCTGGCACAACCGGGTTCACTTTAGCTGGCATGATGGAAGAGCCGGCCTGCAACTCTGGCAGGTTGATTTCGTTCAGGCCAGCGCGCGGACCGGAAGAGAGCAGGCGCAGGTCGTTACAGATTTTGGAGAGTTTCACCGCCAGACGTTTCAGGGCGCTGTGTACCATGACGTAGGCGCCGCAGTCTGAGGTGGCTTCAATCAGGTCTTCTGCAGGCACAACCGGCAGGTTAGAGACTTCAGCCAGCTTCTGTACCGCCAGCTGCTGATAGCCGTCCGGGGTGTTCAGGCGCGTACCGATGGCAGTTGCGCCCAGGTTCACTTCCAGCAGCAGCTCGGAGGTGCGCAGCAGGTTTTTGGTTTCTTCGTTCAGCAGCACGTTAAACGCGTGGAATTCCTGGCCGAGGGTCATTGGCACCGCGTCCTGCAACTGGGTACGACCCATTTTCAGGATATCCTGGAACTCAACGGCTTTACGCTGGAAGCCATCACCCAGCTGATTGATCGCATCCACCAGTTTCACCACAGAGGCATACACCGCGATACGGAAGCCGGTAGGGTAGGCGTCGTTGGTGGACTGGCATTTGTTCACGTGGTCGTTCGGGTTCAGGTACTGGTATTCACCTTTCTGGTGACCCATCAGCTCCAGGCCGATATTTGCCAGTACTTCGTTGGTATTCATGTTGACGGAGGTGCCCGCGCCGCCCTGGTAGACGTCAACCGGGAACTGATCCATGCATTTGCCGTTGTTCAGCACTTCATCGCAGGCAGCGATAATCGCATTTGCCGCGCTTTTAGGAATGGTTTGCAGCTCTTTGTTGGCCAGTGCTGCGGCTTTCTTCACCATCACCATGCCACGGACAAACTCAGGGATGTCGCTGATTTTGCTGTTGCTGATGTAGAAGTTTTCAATCGCTCTCAGAGTGTGGACACCGTAGTAGGCATCCGCTGGAACTTCCCTGGTACCCAACAAGTCTTCTTCGATACGAATGTTGTTTAACATGTGAACCTTCTTTTCAAGCTGCCGATGGATTGTACTAAACACACAGTATTTATGTGGTTTTGAATATTTTCTGGCCGACGATTATTCCCTCAATCAGCCAGATGTTCGAGATCATATGCTGATGATAGCGAATTGCCGTAAGCTGGATCACTTATTATCGACCCGATTTCATGATAATTATTAATCTGTGAAATGAGTCACCGCTTTAATATTTCCAAAAAAAATATCCGTGCAAACTGATTGAATTTTCGCTAACCGTCACCATCTCATACAAACGCGCGTCGCGAACACATTCAGACAGGGGCCCGACGGCACCTGCCACACAGGAGATGCCAGTGCGCTGGATACCGTTTATTGCTTTCTTTCTCTATGTTTACATCGAGATTTCCATTTTTATTCAGGTTGCCCACGTGCTGGGCGTCCTGCTGACGCTGATTCTGGTGATTTTCACCTCCGTCATCGGCATGTCGCTGGTGCGTAATCAGGGTTTCAAAAATTTCCTGATAATGCAGCAGAAGATGGCTGCTGGCGAAAGTCCGGCGGCGGAGATGATCAAAAGCGTATCGCTGATTATTGCGGGGCTGTTGCTGATTCTGCCGGGGTTCTTCACCGACTTCCTTGGCCTTCTGCTGCTTCTGCCGCCGGTGCAAAAACACCTGACCATGAAGCTGCTGCCGCATCTGCGGTTTAGCCGTATGCCTGGCGGAGGTTTTAGCACGGGACCAGGCGATACGTTTGAAGGGGAGTATCAGCGTAAGGATGAACAGCACGACCGTTTAGATCATAAAGACGATCGATAAGTTTGTTGCCCGGTAGCGCTTCGCTTACCGGGCCTACTGGAGCGCACCGCGCTTTGGTAAAAACGCCCATAGCCCCGCCAGCATGATAATGGCGTACATACTCTTCCATCCCACCATCGCCAGCAACAGCAGGCAAAGCACACCCCCGATGACCGCCAGGGCTTTATAACGACCTTTCAGCAGACGACAACCCGCGAGCATACACAGCAGATAGATCATGATAAAAATGCCGTTGGCGTAGACGATCAGCGCATCCAGATTGATCTTCAGGGCGTAAATACAAAGCGTGCTCAGCACGCAGCAGCCCAGTACGGCATTCAGGGCGTTCAATGGCAGCTGGCGTTTAGACAGGTGCGCAAGGCGGCTCTCGGGCCTATAGCGCGCCTGAGACCACACCAGACGGGCAAAACTCTGGATATAAATATTAAGGCTGGCAAAACAGGCTAGATAGCCTATAACGCAGGCGACCCATAACGCTTTCACCCCAAACAGCTGCACCACAATGCCGGGGAGCGAGGCAGCGGCAGCTTTATCCGCACCGAAGGCGTCGAAGTGTAATACCAGTACGGTACAAGCCCAGTAAACCGTACCTGCCAGCAGCAGGCCAATCATTAGCGCGCGCGGGAAATCGCGTTCAGGCTGTTTAAATTCAGAGGCCAGATGGGCGAACGCTTCAAGTCCAACAAAACACCAGAACATGACGGAGAGTGCGGCGAAAAGCTGTGAATGGTCGACGTCTGTTACCGCCGGGAAAGGAATATCTTTCAGCGTGATATCACCCGCCCACCAGATGACGGCAATTAAGGTAATAATCAATACCGCAACCAGCGTTTGCAGATTCGCGCTCGAGCTGGCGCCGCGAGAGCCAACCCACCAGACGATAGCCAGCGTACCCAGTTCGGCCAGCAGCAGCTGTTCGTTATACCAGCCAAACAGCGCCTGACCAAAGCCGGTCGCAATATGCAGCGCAGCAGGGAGGCCAACCGGAATAACGGAGAGAAACAGCCAGCCGGTCACACGCTCCAGTCGCGGGCCAAAGGCCAGCCCGACAAAGTGCGCCACGCCGCCCGCGCTGGGGAAATGCCGCCCCAGGATGGCAAACACAATGGCTATCGGGAAAACCAGCACAATCAGCACCGGCCAAGCCCACAGGCTGTTATTTCCTGCCACCAGCGCCGCCAGTGCCGGTACGGCAAATACACCCGTACCTAACAAGGAGGTGGAGAGCAGGCCAACACCTTGCGCCAGCCCTAACTCCTGCTTGAGTCCACTCATTGACATCGCCCTGCCAATACGAAAAGAGAGGCGATGGTAACACTTTCGCAAATTTTTTTTTCGACTCCCCCTTGAAGGGGGAAAAAGCTAACCCCATCTCTCAGGGCACTAGTCGGAAAACCGCATGCGGGCCGACGTCATCCATAACTGATAATGACTTTCTCAAAGGAGAGCTATCAATGAGTATTCGTCCGTTACATGATCGTGTGATCGTCAAACGTAAAGAAGTTGAAACCAAGTCTGCTGGCGGCATCGTTCTGACCGGTTCTGCAGCAGCCAAATCAACGCGTGGCGAAATCATCGCTGTCGGTAAGGGCCGCATCCTGGAAAACGGAACTGTGCAGCCACTGGACGTTAAAGTTGGTGACATCGTAATTTTCAACGATGGCTACGGCGTGAAATCCGAGAAGATCGACAATGAAGAAGTGTTGATCATGTCCGAGAGCGACATTCTGGCAATTGTTGAAGCGTAATTTACGCACGAGAATTTGAGGAAATAAGAACATGGCAGCTAAAGACGTAAAATTCGGTAACGACGCTCGTGTAAAAATGCTCCGCGGCGTAAACGTACTGGCAGATGCAGTTAAAGTGACCCTGGGCCCGAAAGGCCGTAACGTAGTGCTGGATAAATCCTTCGGCGCGCCAACCATCACCAAAGATGGTGTTTCTGTAGCACGTGAAATCGAGCTGGAAGACAAGTTCGAAAACATGGGTGCGCAGATGGTGAAAGAAGTTGCCTCTAAAGCGAACGACGCTGCAGGCGACGGTACCACCACCGCAACCGTACTGGCGCAGGCGATCATCACCGAAGGTCTGAAAGCCGTTGCTGCGGGTATGAACCCAATGGATCTGAAACGTGGTATCGACAAAGCTGTCACTGCCGCTGTTGAAGAACTGAAAGCGCTGTCCGTACCATGCTCTGATTCTAAAGCGATTGCTCAGGTTGGTACTATCTCCGCTAACTCCGACGAAACCGTAGGTAAACTGATCGCGGAAGCGATGGACAAAGTCGGTAAAGAAGGCGTGATCACCGTTGAAGACGGTACCGGTCTGGAAGACGAACTGGACGTGGTTGAAGGTATGCAGTTCGACCGCGGTTACCTGTCCCCATACTTCATCAACAAGCCAGAGACTGGCGCTGTTGAGCTGGAAAGCCCGTTCATCCTGCTGGCTGACAAGAAAATCTCCAACATCCGCGAAATGCTGCCAGTTCTGGAAGCCGTTGCAAAAGCAGGCAAGCCACTGGTTATTATCGCTGAAGACGTTGAAGGCGAAGCGCTGGCAACGCTGGTGGTCAACACCATGCGCGGCATCGTGAAAGTGGCAGCGGTTAAAGCACCTGGCTTCGGCGATCGCCGTAAAGCGATGCTGCAGGATATCGCTACCCTGACCGGCGGTACCGTAATCTCTGAAGAGATCGGTATGGAACTGGAAAAAGCGACCCTGGAAGACCTGGGCCAGGCGAAACGCGTTGTGATCAACAAAGACACCACCACCATCATCGATGGCGTGGGTGAAGAAGCCGCTATTCAGGGCCGCGTTGGTCAGATCCGTAAGCAGATCGAAGAAGCAACTTCTGATTACGACCGTGAAAAACTGCAGGAGCGCGTAGCGAAACTGGCAGGCGGCGTTGCGGTAATCAAAGTCGGTGCTGCGACTGAAGTTGAAATGAAAGAGAAAAAAGCACGCGTTGACGATGCGCTGCACGCGACTCGTGCTGCGGTAGAAGAAGGTGTGGTTGCTGGTGGTGGTGTTGCGCTGGTGCGTGTTGCCGCTAAACTGGTTGGCCTGACCGCGCAGAACGAAGATCAGAACGTGGGTATCAAAGTTGCGCTGCGCGCAATGGAAGCACCTCTGCGTCAGATCGTATCCAACGCCGGTGAAGAGCCATCTGTTGTGACCAACAACGTGAAAGCGGGCGAAGGTAACTACGGTTACAACGCGGCAACGGAAGAATACGGCAACATGATCGACTTCGGTATCCTGGACCCAACTAAAGTGACCCGTTCTGCTCTGCAGTACGCGGCATCTGTTGCTGGTCTGATGATCACTACCGAGTGCATGGTGACCGACCTGCCTAAAGGCGATGCACCTGACTTAGGTGCTGCTGGCATGGGCGGCATGGGCGGTATGGGCGGCATGATGTAATCGTGCGCTTTACCTCTTAGAATGTGAAAAACCCCCGGGCAGAAATGCTCGGGGGTTTTTCTTTTGGTCATCTTTTAGGTATAAGATTTACACACGGACAACTACTGTCCAGCTTATTGAAACCGAGGAATAACATGCGCGTAAAAGTCTGTGCAGGGATCGTAGGAGCAGCATTGCTGCTGGCGGGTTGTAGCTCCAGCAATGAGCTGTCGGCAGCGGGCCAGGGTGTTCGCTTTGTGGAAGATAAGCCGGGCAGCGAATGCCAGCTGTTAGGCACCGCATCCGGTGAGCAAAGTAACTGGATGTCGGGTCAGCATGGCGAAGAAGGTGGCTCGATGCGCGGTGCGGCGAATGCCCTGCGTAACCAGGCTGCGGCAATGGGCGGTAACGTGATTTACGGCGTGAGCAGTCCAACGCAGGGAATGCTGTCCAGCTTCGTGCCGACGGCCAGCCAGATGAACGGCCAGGTCTATAAGTGCCCGAACTGAGTTAACTTGCTGATGGCGCTGTGCCCGGACCTCGTAGGGCTGGTAAGCGTAGCGCCACCTGCCTTTTACTTCTGCCGCAGCTGCAAGTCCAGCGGCGTCTTACTCGGCTCACCGCCAATCTCACGTGCCAGCTTCGGCACCATATAGCCTGAAACCAGTGTTAACAGTTCGCGCACGATCTGCCGGGCTTCTTCATCCGTCACCATGAAATGGGCCGCGCCCTGAACGCGATCCAGCACGTGCAGGTAATAGGGCAGCACGCCCGCATCAAACAGCGCATTGCTCAGATCAGCCAGCACGCGGGCGCTATCATTTACGCCACGCAGCAGCACGCTCTGGTTCAGCAGCGTCACTCCCGCTTTACGCAGACGCACCATCGCCGCGCGAAAGGCATCGTCAATTTCGTTCGCGTGGTTAATGTGGTTCACCAGCAGGACCTGCAGTCGAGACTGCTCCAGACGCGAAACCAGGCCGTCAGTGACACGTGCCGGAATGACAATCGGTAAACGGCTGTGAATGCGCAGACGCTTAATATGCGGGATGGCTTCAAGCTGGCTTAGCAGCCAGTCCAGCTCATGATCTTTCGCCATCAGCGGGTCGCCCCCGGAAAAAATAATCTCATCCAGCTCCGGATGGGTGGCGATATAGTCCAGCGCGACCTGCCAGTTGCGTTTATTGCCCTGGTTTTCGGCATACGGGAAGTGCCGACGGAAGCAATAACGACAATTTACCGCACAGCCGCCTTTTACCAGCAACAGGGCACGGTTGAGATACTTGTGCAGTAAACCCGGAACCACACTGTTCTGCTCTTCAAGAGGATCGGTGCTATATCCCGGCGCAGTAATGAACTCATCTTGCGAAGTAAGCGTTTGTTTTAATAAAGGATCATCAGGGTTCCCTTTCTCCATTCGGGCAACAAACGCGCGGGGAACACGCAGGGCAAAGAGGCGCTTCGCCTCCCGGCCTGCAAGCAACTCTGGGTGTTGATCGAGGTCTAAAAGACGCAGCAATTCATCAGGACTGGTGATTACATCGGCAAGTTGCGATAACCAATCTTCTCTGGACGGGGTGTTTAGGGTTACAATATGCGCCATTTTGTGGCTTAGCTACCAGTTAACAAATTTAGAGGGCCTTATGGCAACGTACTATAGCAACGATTTTCGTGCTGGTCTTAAAATCATGATGGACGGCGAACCGTACGCGGTTGAAGCCAGCGAATTCGTTAAACCAGGTAAAGGCCAGGCATTCGCACGCGTTAAGCTGCGCCGCCTGCTGACTGGTACCCGTGTTGAGAAAACCTTCAAGTCTACTGACTCCGCTGAAGGCGCTGATGTTGTTGATATGAACCTGACCTATCTGTACAACGACGGTGAGTTCTATCATTTCATGAACAACTCTACTTTCGAACAGCTGTCTGCTGATGAGAAAGCGGTAGGTGATAGCGCTAAATGGCTGCTGGATCAGGCTGAGTGCATCGTGACCCTGTGGAACGGCCAGCCTATCGCTGTGACCCCACCAAACTTTGTAGAGCTGGAAATCGTTGAAACCGATCCAGGTCTGAAAGGCGATACCGCCGGTACTGGTGGTAAGCCTGCCAAACTGTCTACCGGTGCAGTGGTTAAAGTTCCGCTGTTCGTACAGACTGGCGAAGTGATCAAAGTGGATACCCGCTCCGGCGAATACGTATCACGCGTGAAGTAATAGTCAGGGCGCAGCGCCCGCTGCGCCTGATTTTTGCAGGCAGGGATGATGAAACGTACCGTTAAAATTCTGCTTCTGTTAGCGCTTTCCAGTGCATTGCTTTCCGGCTGTAACACCACGCGTGGAATGGGACAAGACATCCAGGATCTTGGTCATATCATTTCTCACGCCGCCAGCTAAGTTCGTCTAATTTTCCTAAAAATGCTTCCTTTTCCGTCAACCGACGGGATCTTGTCTATTCTTAAGTTGCTATACACAAAACAACTTTGGCTATAAAAGGAAGATATTATGGTTAAGAAGACAATTGCAGCGATCTTTTCAGTCCTGGTACTTTCTTCAGTGTTAACAGCCTGTAATACCACGCGTGGCGTCGGTCAGGATATTTCTGAAGGTGGCAGCGCAATCTCTGGCGCGGCAACCAAAGCTCAGCAGTAATTAACAAACGGTACGGGACCAGGCGGGTTTCGTACCGTCAGCTTTCTGATTCCTGCAGGGATAAGAACGGTGAAAAACGCGTATCCATATGCAGTTTCATGCGGATATTGCGTTTATAGGTATAAACCGTTTTTCCGTTGATACTCAGGTGAGCAGCAATCTTCTGATTGCTCGCGCCGTCCATCCACAATGTCAGCACTTTCTCTTCCTGCCGGGTCAGCAAGGGAGCGGCCATCGTTGGCCTTTCAGCGCTTGCGCGCGACTTTAATGCGTCGTTGATAACCGTTGCCACTTTATCAAGATGGGCGTTTTTCAACAGCGACGACCAAACCGGGAACTGTCCAAGCCAGTCTGTCAGGCCACTATCTTCTCCTGATTGCAGCAAAATAAACGGCAATCGTTCACTGGCGTTAAGCAAGGAAGAGAGCTGTTGAAAATGGTGGATATCCTGCCTGAAGCCGTACAGGTCAGCGATAACCAGCGTGGGTTTCCATTGCAGAATATGCTCTCTGGCAAGAAACAGATTATTCAGCCCGGTCACGACGAAGTGCCCCGGGAACAAACCGGAATGATTGAGCCACGCTTCAAACCCCGTACGGGTGAAGTGACAACGGTCAATCAAAAGAATTTTGAACATAATAGATTCGCAGTCGGCTAGTGGTTTGGCTTCCTGCCATCAGAAAGCACATCATGATAGAGAAGTCGGATCAGTGATAAAAGCCTGAACTGCGCGCCATACTGAGGCTATTTCTTGCCTTAACATGTTCAGCACAAAGAGATTGAAAAAAAATCGTCCGTTAACCAAAATATAGGGCGTAATCTCTGCCTTACGGGACGACCCGTAAGCGTTTCTTTCACCGGGGACGGCCCCAACTTGTATTAAGTTAAGGAGCCTGAAATGTCCTGGATCGTTCTTTTTATTGCCGGCCTGCTCGAAGTGGTATGGGCGATTGGCCTGAAATATACCCATGGTTTTACCCGTCTGACGCCAAGCGTCATCACCGTTACTGCGATGATTGTGAGTATCGTCATGTTGTCCTGGGCGATGCGCTCTCTGCCTGTGGGAACGGCTTATGCCGTCTGGACGGGTATTGGTGCGGTAGGTGCTGCCATCACGGGCATTCTGCTGCTGGGAGAGTCAGCGAGTCTGGCGCGTATCGCCAGTCTCGCTCTGATTGTGGCGGGGATCATTGGGCTGAAGCTCAGCGCCCACTAATGGGGTTGTTCTACCCAGATGAGTTTTGATACATCAAACCCTTGCCGGGTCGCGACGCCCAGCATCTGCTGTTTCATCTCCGCTGAGATGGTTGGCGTGCGGGAGAGTATCCACAGGTAGTTGCGATCCGGCCCGCAGACCAGCGCATGGCGGTACTCTCTGTCGAGTGCGATCACGTTATAGCCGCCATAGAAGGGGCCAAAGAAAGAGACTTTAAGCGCGGCTCTTCGCGGGTCGCCAGTGAAGTACGCTTTCCCAATCGACTGTTGCCACATCTCCCTGTCGGGATTATAGCCCCGGTTGATCACCTGAATACCGCCATCATCCATTGGGCTGTAATGTGCAGTGACCTTCTCTAAGCCCTGCTCAAACCGGTGGTCGAGGCGCGCGATTTCATACCATGTTCCGAGGAAGCGTTGTGCATCGAAAGGCGTGACGACGGTAACGCCAGGTGGTGGGGTAGGGGAACTGCAGGCAACCACTAAAAACGCGGCTGTCACCGCGGCGATAACAGGCAGAATGCGCATAGGAGTTTCCTTACTGTTTTTGTTAAGTGTAGATGACAGCAGGGAAAATGCGGAGGATTGTGCGGAGTGTTTCGCCGGGTAAGCGAAGCCGCCACCCGGCAATGTTTTACTGCAGCGTGTCGAGAATGCGGTATGCCGCCTCAACGCGTGCCGGGTTCGGATAGCTTTTATTCGCGAGCATCACAATACCGATCTGCTTTTCAGGAATAAATGCCACGTAGCTGCCAAACCCGCCAGTCGAGCCTGTTTTATGGACCCAGGACGCTTTGACCGGAGGAGCCGGTGGATTCACCTCTGCCACGGGCAATGGCGCCAGCGCCACCTTATTGTCGCTGCCCCCGACCACGGTTTTGGCATCGACCGGCCAGTTAAGCATTTCCCAGCCTAACCCCTGATACATGGCACCTACGCGCCAGTAGCGAGACTGCGCCAGGGCAATGCCTTGCCTGAGTGAGGTATCCTTAAGGGAATCGGGGGCCATGTTGACCATCACCCAGTTCGCCATATCCTTCACGTTGGTTTTTACGCCATAGGCTTCCGCGTCGAGCATTCCTGGCGAAACGTGTACCGCTTTACCGTCACGGTATCCCCAGGCGTAATGCGCCTCTTCCGCTTTCGGAACGTTAATCCACGTATGGTCAAGTTTGAGCGGCTTAAAGACCCGCTTCGTCATGGCCTCTTCAAAGCTCATGCCGGAGGGTTTAACCGCGAGGGCGCCAAAAAGACCGATGCTGGCGTTCGCATAAAGACGCGTGGTGCCCGGCTTCCACTGCGGTTGCCAGTTTTGATAAAAGCGTAGCAGAGAGGCGTTATCAGTGACCTCATCCGGTACCTGCAGCGGTAACCCTCCTGCGGTATAGGTTGCCAGATCCAGCATGCGAATTCCCTGCCACTGCTTTCCTGTCAGCTCAGGCCAGTACTTTGTCACCGGATCGCCCAGCGATATTTCACCGCGAGCAATAGCATCTCCACCCAATACGCCGGTGAAGGTTTTACTTATAGAGCCCAGCTCGAACAAGGTTTGCGGGGTAACGGGTTTGTTCGCTGCGACATCAGCTTTACCAAAGGTAAAATAGTGCGGCTGACCCTGATAAATCACCGCCACCGCCATACCCGGGATGGCCTGCGCTTTCATTAGCGGCGTAACGGTACGTTCTACCATCTCAGCCAGCTGTTTTTCTGACATTGGCGCAGCAAATACTGAGCAGGAGGCGCTGAGCAGCAGGGCGCAGCAAAGGGATTTTGTCATCATCAGTTATCTTCCGTAATAGCGGTTCAAGAGAGTGTCCGGGCCCTTCAGACAGCAGTAGTCTGTTGGATTTGACTGTGGCTGACAAACGGTTAAATTTAGCATTAGCTGTTAATTTTTCTAACGGATGAGACCATGACGCGAAGCTATCTCCCGCTTAATTCGCTTCGAGCCTTTGAAGCCGCCGCAAGACATCTCAGTTTTACGCATGCGGCCATTGAGCTGAACGTGACCCATTCTGCCATTAGCCAGCATGTTAAAACGCTGGAACAGCATCTTAACTGTCAGCTCTTCGTGCGCGTTTCGCGCGGGTTAATGTTGACCACCGAGGGGGAAAATTTACTGCCGGTGCTGAACGACTCGTTCGACCGTATTGCCGGAATGCTGGATCGCTTTGCCAGCCATCGTGCTCAGGAGAAGCTAAAAATAGGTGTGGTGGGCACCTTCGCAACGGGGGTGTTATTTTCGCAGCTGGATGATTTTCGCCGTTGCTATCCGCATATTGATCTTCAGCTTTCCACCCATAACAACCGCGTCGACCCGGCTGCTGAAGGGCTTGATTACACCATTCGCTACGGTGGCGGAGCGTGGCATGGAACCGATGCTGAATTTCTTTGCTCTGCACCGCTGGCTCCGCTCTGTACCCCCGACATTGCCTCCTGCCTGAAAAGCCCGGCCGATATCATGAAGTTTACCTTGCTGCGCTCCTATCGGCGCGACGAGTGGGCCGCGTGGATGCAGGCAGCGGGTGAGCATCCTCCCTCGCCGACGCACCGGGTGATGGTGTTTGATTCGTCCGTGACCATGCTTGAAGCGGCTCAGGCCGGCGTAGGGATTGCCATTGCACCTGTCGATATGTTTACCCATTTACTCAGCAGCGAGCGCATTGTGCAGCCGTTTGCAACGCAGATTGACCTCGGCAGCTACTGGCTGACAAAACTACAGTCGCGGACAGAAACCCCCGCAATGCGCGAGTTTGCTCAGTGGCTGGTAGGGAAGATGCAGAAATAAAAGGCCCGCCGGATGGCGGGCCAGATGCGTCAGATAGTGACTACGGCAATCAGCGTCACCACGGTCAGGATGGTCGCCAGACCGTAGAATACCCATTTACCGTTCGGTACATGGATTTTCAGGTCATGCATCGCATGGTGAATACGGTGCAGACCACACCACAGCGGCAGGACGATCATCAGGAAGATGAACACGCGACCGATAAAGCTGCCCGCGAACGCCAGTACGCGTTCGTAGCTCAGCGCATCGCCCGGGAACAGCCCCAGCGGCAGCATAATGCCGACCAGCAGGATGATGACGGGGGCGATGATGGCGCTCCACATGCCGCCAGCGCCAAACAGACCCCAGAAGACCGGCTCGTCAGAACGTTTTGGATTTGGATTGATCACAGTAGTCTCCTTACCAGAACAGTGCGACAAACAGAATGACCACGGTGACAAGAATTGTCACTGCCCAGAGTCCTTTAATAACAGGCTCTGGCCCCATTTTCTCGCCTTTAACGATGATGTTCGCCGCTTTTGGTGCCAGTTCAAACCAGGTTTTGGTATGTAGCAGCGCAGCCGCGAGCACGATCAGGTTCAGAACAATGATGATCGGGTTTTGCAGGAAGCCAACAAAACTCGCCCAGGTTTCCGGACCGTGCTTGAGGGCAAAGACACCATACATCAGTTCAAGGCTGAACCAGACTGCCGGTACCGCCGTGCCTTCACGCAGCATGTAGAAGCGATAAAACGGCAGATTTTTCCACCAGGTGGACGGCACAGGCCGAACATAGGCTTTGCGTTTAGTCGTCATCATGCACTCCTTAGCGTGGTTTCAGGGTAGCGATAAGAAAGTCTTTCGAGCTTTCCACTTTCCCCTGCTGAATGGCGGCGGCCGGGTCGACGTGCTTCGGACAAACTTCGGAGCAGTAACCCACAAAGGTACAGCTCCAGACGCCGTTCTGGCTGTTAAGCTGCGCCATACGTTCTTTTTTACCGTGGTCGCGGCTGTCCTCGTTATAGCGGTGCGCCAGCGTAATGGCGGCCGGGCCGATGAACTCGGGGTTCAGCCCAAACTGTGGACAGGCGGCGTAGCAAAGACCGCAGTTTATGCAGCCGGAGAACTGATGATATTTCGCCATCTGGGCCGGCGTCTGGGTGTTTGGCCCCTGATCTGGCGTGCGCGGGTTGCCAATGATGTACGGCTTAATGGCTTCCAGGCTTTCGATAAAGTGAGTCATATCGACGACCAGATCGCGTTCAATCGGGAAGTTACCCAGTGCTTCAACCTTGATGCCTTTGGTGTACTCGCGCAGGAAGGTCTTACAGGCCAGCTTCGGCACTTTGTTAACCATCATGCCGCAGGATCCGCAGATCGCCATGCGGCAGGACCAGCGGTAGCTCAGGTCCGGCGCCAGGTTGTCTTTAATATAGCCGAGCGCATCCAGCAGGGAGGTTTGCTCGTCATAAGGCACTTCATAGAAAGCGCTATGCGGTGCGGCGTCCACCTCCGGGTTGTAGCGCACCACTTCAATTTTAAGTTTTTGCATCTCAGCCATTCGCCTTCTCCTTCTTCTCGGCGGCTTCTGCTTCTGCACCGTACACGCGTTTAGCCGGTGGCAGCGTGGTGATTTTCACGTCGCTGTAATCCAGACGTGTGGTGCCATCCGCATCGCGCCAGGCGAGAGTGTGTTTCAGGAAATTGACGTCGTCACGTTCGGTACAGCCTTCATCAAGACGCTGATGTGCCCCGCGCGACTCTTTACGCGCCAGCGCAGAGTGCGCCATACATTCCGCCACGTTCAGGCCGTGACCCAGCTCGATGGTGTAGAGCAGGTCGGTGTTGAAGACGCTGGAGGTATCGGTGATGCGTACGCGCTTGAAGCGCTCCTGCAGCTCCGCCAGCTTATCGACGGTTTTTTGCATCAGCTCAGGGGTACGGTAGATACCGCAGCCTTCTTCCATCGACAGGCCCATTTCATCACGGATCTTAGACCAGTTCTCGTTACCTTCCTGGTTCACCAGATCTTTCAGGCGTTTTTCAACGTCTGCAACCTGCGCATCGAGCGCGGCACCGTTGGCTTCGCCTGCTGTAGCCGCACGCTCCATCGCGCGCTCGCCCGCCATGCGGCCAAAGACGACCAGCTCTGCCAGCGAGTTAGACCCGAGACGGTTGGCACCGTGCAGACCCACGGAGGAACACTCGCCTACGGCAAACAGACCTTTAATACGGGTTTCACACTGCTGGTCGGTTTCGATCCCGCCCATGGTGTAGTGCGCCGTTGGGCGTACCGGAATCGGCTCTTTCACCGGGTCGACGCCCACGTAGGCTTTTGCCAGCTCACAGATGAACGGCAGACGTTCCAGCAGTTTCTTCTCGCCGAGGTGGCGCAGGTCAAGATAGACCACATCGCCGCGCGGCGTGGAGATGGTGTTGCCTTTGCGCCACTCGTGCCAGAAGGCCTGGGACACTTTGTCGCGCGGACCGAGTTCCATGTATTTATTCTTCGGCTCGCCGAGCGGGGTTTCCGGACCCATACCGTAATCCTGCAGATAGCGGTAGCCGTTTTTGTTGACCAGAATACCGCCTTCGCCGCGGCAGCCTTCCGTCATCAGAATGCCTGAACCTGGCAGGCCGGTTGGGTGATACTGCACGAATTCCATATCGCGCAGCGGTACGCCGTGACTGAGCGCCATGCCCATGCCGTCACCGGTGACGATGCCGCCATTGGTATTGTAGCGGTACACGCGTCCCGCACCGCCCGTTGCCATCACCACCGCCTTGGCGCGGATCTGGACGAGCGTGCCTTCCATCATGTTCATCGCCACCAGGCCACGCGCCTGTCCGTCATCAACCAGAATGTCGAGGACGAAATGCTCATCAAAGCGCTGAATTTGTGGGAACTGAAGGGAGGTCTGGAAGAGGGTATGCAGCATGTGGAAGCCGGTCTTATCGGCAGCGAACCAGGTACGTTCGATCTTCATTCCGCCGAAGCGGCGAACGTTGACGCTGCCGTCCGGACGACGACTCCACGGACATCCCCACTGCTCAAGCTGGGTCATCTCCGTTGGACAATGGTGCACAAAGTAGTCAACGACATCCTGTTCGCAAAGCCAGTCGCCCCCTGCAACCGTGTCGTGGAAATGGTATTCAAAGCTGTCATGATCCTGCGCAACGGCGGCGGATCCTCCTTCTGCTGCCACGGTGTGGCTGCGCATTGGATAGACTTTTGAAATCAATGCGATTTTAGCGTTTGGATTAGCTTGCGCTGCAGCAATCGCAGCACGTAATCCAGCCCCGCCAGCGCCAATTACGGCAAGATCGGCCTGAAAAGTTTGCACGACATTCCTCCAGATTTTTGTTATTTCGCAACGCGACAAACTAAAGGTAGTTCACCCGTCCAAAAGGACGATTGCGAAAGCGTTTCCACTGCTCCTTTATGGGTAAAACAGTATAACCGTGTAGATGACAGGGAAATTTGACGTGTTCGATTTTTTTGCTGTTCTGTACGGCGATTTATCATGGAGATTGATGAATTACGTCACGTAATTGCTCACTTAAATGAAATGCGCTTTTTTACTGCGCAAAATTTGTCTCTGTCCCAGCTAACGAGTAGACTTCGTGCCCTTGTATGAAATCGGAGAACAACTCATGAGCGAAACGGCCACCTGGCAGCCGAGCGCATCCATTCCAAATCTGTTAAAACGCGCAGCAATTATGGCGGAGATTCGCCGTTTCTTTGCCGACCGCGGAGTCCTGGAGGTGGAAACGCCGTGCATGAGTCAGGCAACGGTAACGGATATTCATCTGGTCCCGTTTGAAACCCGTTTTGTTGGCCCTGGTCACTCTCAGGGTATGAATTTGTATCTGATGACCAGCCCGGAATATCACATGAAGCGCCTGCTGGCGGCGGGATGTGGCCCGGTGTATCAGCTGTGCCGTAGCTTCCGTAATGAAGAGATGGGGCGTCACCACAATCCGGAATTCACCATGCTGGAGTGGTACCGTCCGCATTATGATATGTACCGCCTGATGAATGAGGTGGACGATCTGCTGCAGCAGGTACTGGAGTGCCCGGAAGCGGAAACGCTCTCCTATCAGCAGGTTTTCCAGCGCTATCTGGAAATCGATCCGTTATCCGCGGACAAGCCTCAGCTGCGCGAAGTGGCGGCAAAGCTGGATCTGAGCAACGTGGCAGATACCGAAGAAGATCGCGACACGCTGCTGCAACTGCTGTTCACCTTTGGTGTTGAACCCCAGATTGGCAAAGACCGTCCGACGTTTGTCTATCACTTCCCGGCAAGCCAGGCCTCACTGGCGCAGATCAGTACCGAGGACCACCGTGTGGCAGAGCGTTTTGAGGTCTATTACAAAGGCATTGAACTGGCTAACGGTTTCCACGAACTGACTGACGCCCGCGAACAGCAGCAGCGTTTCGAGCAGGATAACCGCAAGCGCGCCGCGCGTGGCCTTCCGCAGCAGCCTATTGATACCAACCTGCTTGAAGCGTTAAAAGCGGGCCTGCCGGATTGCTCCGGCGTGGCGCTGGGTGTGGATCGTCTGGTGATGCTGGCCCTGGGCGCAGAACAGCTGGGTGATGTGATTGCGTTTACCGTAGATCGCGCCTGACGGCTTTTCCCCTCTCCCGTGGGAGAGGGTTGCCTTGCTATCTTACAAACTTCCCGCCGGGCGCTTACGCGCCGCTGACGTCAGTGTTCTTCCACTCTTGCGACCGTCCAGCGTTTCCAGACGCATCTGGAACGGTGGGAACGGCATATCAATACCGTGCTCGCGGAAGCCCGCCAGAATCAGCTGGTGGATCTCATGACGCAGCGGCATACGGTGCCCCATTTCGGCGGCGTAAATTCGCAGCTCGAAAATCTGGATCCCCTGCTGTAGATCAACCAGGAACACTTCCGGCGCCGGGTTATCGAGCACCAGAGTACAACGTTCGGCGGCGGTGTAGAGGATCTGCGTAACCTCTTCACTGTTGGCATCCGACGGGGCCGGCACGGTCAGCACCACACGCGTGACGGAGTCTGACAACGACCAGTTGATAAACTGCTCGGTGATAAACGCCTTATTTGGCACGATGATCTCTTTACGATCCCAGTCGCTGATCGTCGTGGCGCGGGTGTTGATCTTCGTTACGCTCCCGGTCAGATCGCGGATCGTCACCGTATCGCCAATACGAATCGGTTTTTCAAACAGGATGATCAGGCCGGAAACAAAGTTTGCGAAAATCTCCTGCATACCAAAGCCAAGACCAAACGTCAGCGCGGCGACCAGCCACTGCAATTTAGACCACTCAATGCCAATCATTGAGAACCCAACCATCCCGCCAAAGAGCAGAATCAGGTACTTAGTGATGGTGGTAATGGCGTAACCCGTCCCCGGTGTTAAATCCAGATGTTGCAGCAGCGCCAGCTCCAGCAGCGCCGGGAAGTTGCGGACCAGCTGCGTGGTGATGATCAATACCAGAATGGCAATCAGCACCGCCCCTAAGGTAATCGGCTCCAGGCTTTCAACACCCTGCACCGTGGACGTAACGTCCCACAGGGAGATGTTCTCCAGGAAGCCAAATGCGGAATGGATCTCCGACCACAGGAAGATGACCGACAGGAGGGCAATCAGCATCAGGATGGAACGAACCAGACGCAGGGACTGGGTGCTGATGGCATCCAGATCCAGTTCGACCTCGTCCGCTTCCGTCGTGCCTTCCGTACTGTTGACATGGTTTGGCTCCTCCTCACCCCGCGCTCGCTGGGCGAGGATCTCTGCCCGGCGATGCTTGGCACGGTCAAACGCCAGACGGCGCCGCTGGATCAACATCCAGCGGCGGATCACGTGGTACACCACCAGAAGCAGGAACCAGATTGCCACCGAGGTTTCCAGCCGCGCCAGCAGCGCCTGCGCGGTTGCCAGGTAACCCACTGCGGCCGCCAGCATTGCAATCAACGGCGCGCTAAGCAGCAGGTTCCAGAGCAGCCGGTTGAACATGTTGTCGCCGCTACCGGATTTATCCAGATAGAGAGGTATCCCGGCGCGCTTCAGGCTGAGCGTGACGATGGCCAGCGCCCCGCAAATCAGCATAAAGCAGAGGCGGCCCAGCGAGCCTGAGAACTCCCGGTCGTTGAGATTATCGAACATGATCAGCGCCATAATCAGCGGCACAATCAACCCGATGCTCATCAGGTAATAACGCATGGCGCGTGCAACGCGGTTACGCGGCCAGCCAAAGTGGGCGATAAACAAGCCGTTGGGGCGCGCGAACGTGGCACAGATCATCACGACCCATAGCAGGGGCACGGTGGCGGTGACGCCATCGCCAATCGCTACCGCGAGCGGATAGGGCCAGGCTTCCCGCAGGCCATACCCCAGCGTCATCCATAGCACTGGCAGCGGGGAGGCAACAAGAATCGACCAGAATACGGTACGCAACGTCAGCCAGAAGTGATCCTGGGTGACCTTGCCTACCCGGGAGCTGGACCGCTCCAGGAAACGGGTGAAATGTCTGCGCGAGTAAATGCTGCAGCCCACCAGAATCAACGCTCCCAGCAGCGGGAAAATGGTCTCTTTGCTGGTGAGCATCATCACGCTGGCCTGGCCCAGCTGGCTGAAGGTGTCCAGCGAAATCAGACGGCGCAGGTCCTGGACAATATCAATCGGCCACGAGAAGGTCATCGGACGCACGTCGGACGTCCAGAAGAGATAACGGTGCGTTGCCTCGTTCACCTCTTTCAGCGCATCTTCCAGCTGGCTGTTAGAAACCTTCAGCTTGGTCAGTTCCAGAATCAACGTATCCCCGCCCTGGAGCAGAGAGTTCAGCAGTTCCCGCTGGGTGCGCAGCTGGGCTTCCAGAATACGGTTTTGCTCGCTGGTCAGGGGCTGTCCGTCAGCCTGACGGATCTGGCGGATTTGCGGCTGTTTATTGAGGAGATCTTCAAAGTGCAGCCGCTGAACGCGCAGCTGGGCCATCTCGGTATCCAGCTGTTGCGGCTTCGGCATTTCCGGCAGACGTGCGACCTGGGCGCGTAGCGCCTCACCCAGCAGGTTTGATGACCCAAGCCACTGGGACTGTTCGCGCAAGGTATTGAGCGCCTGGCGAACCTGAAGGGTTTGATTGGTGGCCTGGCGCTGTTGCGAGGCAACCAGATCCATACGCTGCGCCTGTTGATTCAGCGCGGCAGACAGCTCACGGTTAATCTTAAATTGTTGGACAATACCGGCAGGCAGATTATCGCTGTTTTCCGCTAGCAGTTCAGTACTTTCCAGCGCGCGCTCCGCTTCACGCTGGCGCTGGCTGTTGAGCTGATTGCGCAGGGCCTGTAGATACGCGTCCAGTTGCTCGCTCTGCTTCTGAGCGAGTTCAGAGCGCATCCGCGACAGTTCCTGACGGTTATTGGCGGAGAGCTGCGCCAGCTCCAGCTCATCGACAAGGGCCTTCAGACGAGCCGATTCTGCCTGCAGGCCCAGATTTTGTGCCTGAGCTTGTGGCGTATTGCCGCTTTGTGTCCCAACGCGACGCTCAACTTCATTAAGCTGGCGGCGGGCGTCGGTTTGCTGTTGCGGTAGCTGGCTGAGGGAGTCGGCAATTTCACGCGCACGCTCCTGCTCCTGCTGCGCCAGACGGCTCTTTTCAAGAAGCTGGCTGCTGACCTGCAGGATCTCCTGGTTCAGGGCGTCGGAGGTCATGCC
The DNA here is from genome assembly GCF_004402045.1 of Lelliottia nimipressuralis. Taxonomy (GTDB): domain Bacteria; phylum Pseudomonadota; class Gammaproteobacteria; order Enterobacterales; family Enterobacteriaceae; genus Enterobacter; species Enterobacter chinensis. Next base: position 26,119 of record NZ_SOMG01000023.1, read on the forward strand.
TGCGGGCACGTCGCGCGGTTCATCTCGCAGATTATTGAGCTGCGCGCGCAGCGTCTGCGAGAGTTTGGGGAAGTTGTCGATAACCTGCTGATACTGCTGAGCGCGCTCAAGAGAGCCTTTCCGCTCTTCAAGCGCGTTCAGGGCAGACTGGAGCGACTCAACCGTCTCTGGCTGAGCGGGTTTTGCCGCTTTTGCCTGCTCCAGTTCCTGGGTTATCTGTTTGGCGTCGGGGGCTGTCGCTGCGTACGCCCCCATGCTGAGGCACCAGGCCATCAGTAGAACGATAATCGGGCGCACGTCAGCGATCCTTCTGTTGTTAGCCTTCGTCTTTTTTGTCGTCAACCAGCGGGCTGGCGTCATGTTCGGCAATAATCTCTTCTTCTGCCAGCGGCGCAGGTTCTGCGTCAGGCGTCACGAAGGTTTCGGTAGAGATTGCCAGAGGCTGGCCCAGTTTAGTGACCGACAAGCTTTCGAGTTGTTCAGCCAGCTTCACTTTGCCCGGCGCAAACAGGTTGATCACGGTTGAGCCCAGCTTAAAGCGACCCATCTCCTGGCCTTTCAGCAGAGCCACAGAGCCTTCCGCTTCACCGGCAGGCCAGGTCCAGCGCTTGATCACACCTTCGCGAGGCGGGGTGATGGTGCCAGCCCAGACGGTTTCAATGCTGCCTACAATGGTCGCGCCCACCAGAATTTGCGCCATAGGGCCAAATTCAGTATCAAACAGGCAGATGACACGCTCGTTGCGGGCAAACAGGTTCGGGACGTTTTGCGCGGTCAGATGGTTGACGGAGAACAGGTCGCCCGGGACGTAAATCATCTCGCGCAGGATGCCGTTACACGGCATGTGCACGCGGTGGTAGTCGCGCGGTGACAGATAGGTGGTGGCAAACGTACCGTTACGGAACAGATCCGCCATCAGGTAGTTACCCGCCAGCAGGGCTTCCAGGCTGTAGTTATGACCTTTTGCCTGCAGGATTTTATCGTCTTCGATATCACCTAACTGGCTAATCACGCCGTCTGCTGGCATCACCAGGACGTTAGGGTCGGTGTTTACCGGGCGCACTTCGTCACGCAGCGGGCGCACGAAAAATTCGTTAAAGGTGCGGTAGCTGGCGGTATCCGGCTTCTGCGCCTCTTTCATATCGACCTTGTAATATTTTACGAAAAGGTCGATGACCAGTTTGGTCAGCCAGCCTGCTCGTTTGCTCGCGCCCCAGCCCGCCAGGCGAGTGAGCCACAGTTTTGGCAGAATGTATTGAAGCGAAAGTTTAAATGCGTTTAACAAGGTAGCCTCCAGGCCATTGTTTTGTCGTTCCTGATCCGGTGTGAAGCCGCCGGAACCTGAAAAAAGGGGACGATTTTAGCGATGCTTAGCTTAGTTGTCAGTTATCAGAATCAGAAAAGTTTTTACGCGTTTTTACGTCTTCCATGCTCTCAAGAATACGGTGGTAGTTCTCAAAGCGAGTTTCCGCAATTTCACCGTTCTCAACCGCTTCGCGGATAGCGCAGCCCGGGTCGTTATCGTGTTTACAGTCGCGGTATTTGCAAGCGCCTAAATAGTCATGGAATTCGACAAACCCGTTGAAGATTTGTTCCGGCTCGAGATGCCACAAGCCGAATTCACGCACGCCCGGGGAGTCGATCACGTCGCCGCCGTGTGGGAAGTGATACAGACGCGAGGCGGTGGTGGTGTGCTGGCCCAGACCGGAGACATTGGACACATCGTTAGTCAGGATCTCTTGCTGAAGGCCGAGCAGATTATTCAGCAGACTTGATTTACCCACGCCGGACTGACCGGCAAAGATGCTGATACGGTCGGTCAGTGCCTCTTCTAACGGCTTAAGGCCATCTTTAGTGTGGCTGGAGACCATCAGCACGCGATAACCAATCTTGCGGTAGATATCCATCTGCTCATTCACGAAGGCCATGCCGTCGTCATCCAGCAGATCGATTTTATTCAAGACAATGATCGGCTCAACCTGCAGCGTTTCACAGGCGACGAGATAACGGTCGATAATATTGAGCGAGAGCTCAGGTAAAATCGCCGAAACGATAACAATCTGGTTAATATTGGCGGCAATAGGTTTAACCCCGTCGTAAAAGTCTGGACGGGTGAGCACCGACGTGCGTTCATGCACGGCTTCAACGATACCTTTCACCGTTACGCCTTCGGCGGCTTCTTTACCCGGACGCCAAACCACGCGATCGCCGGTAACCAGTGAACGGATGGTGCGGCGGATATTACAACGGTGAATATCCCCGTCGGCGGATTCGACATCGGCATGCATACCAAAACGGCTAATCACGACACCTTCTGTCGCTTCGCCAAACAGGTTGTCGTCGTAATCCGGCTTCTCCGAAGTGGTTTTAAGACGGCGCTGGTGATTGGCGTTGACACGGCGCTGCTGCCCTTTGGAGAGTTTATTTTTACTCAATCGCGCTGGCTCCTGGTCGCCCATGATGGGCAAAACCTCTATGATACACTCTAATTAATACTAGTTAACCTGCTACTGCTGGTTATGCGAGAAGGGTGGAAAATAACATGAGCGCGGATGAAAACAACCTGATTTGGATCGATCTTGAAATGACCGGGCTGGATCCCGAGCGCGATCGCATCATTGAAATTGCAACACTGGTCACCGATGCCAACCTGAATATTCTGGCTGAAGGGCCCACTATTGCGGTTCATCAGTCAGACGATCAGCTTGCGCTGATGGATGAGTGGAACGTGCGTACCCACACCGGCAGTGGCCTGGTTGAGCGCGTGAAGACGAGTACCATGGGCGACCGCGAAGCGGAGCTGGCGACGCTTGAGTTCCTGAAACAGTGGGTTCCGGCAGGCAAATCACCTATCTGCGGTAATAGCATCGGCCAGGATCGCCGTTTCCTGTTTAAGTACATGCCGGAGCTGGAGTCTTATTTCCATTATCGTTATTTGGATGTCAGCACCCTGAAAGAGCTGGCGCGCCGCTGGAAGCCTGAAATCCTGGACGGCTTTAAAAAGCAGGGGACGCACCAGGCAATGGACGACATCCGCGAGTCCGTGGCGGAACTGGCGTACTACCGCGAAAACTTTATCAAGCTGTGATTTTGCGACCTGGTGCCTTGCGTGAGCTTGTTTTTGCCGTTAAATTGTTCAGCTTGCCGATTAAATAGGCACTTGAACTGAATTTCGAAAAAATCGCTTTAAGGGGGGTTGCAGCTAAACGGATTTCTCGTATAATGCGCCTCCCGTAACGACAGAGAATTACACGTTACGACAGCTACAAAAGCAGTACAGATTTGCGGGAATAGCTCAGTTGGTAGAGCACGACCTTGCCAAGGTCGGGGTCGCGAGTTCGAGTCTCGTTTCCCGCTCCAAAATTTGAAAGTGCTTCCATGGCACAGACTGCCCAAGCGGGAATAGCTCAGTTGGTAGAGCACGACCTTGCCAAGGTCGGGGTCGCGAGTTCGAGTCTCGTTTCCCGCTCCAAAATTTGAAAGTGCTTCCATGGCACAGACCACCCAAGCGGGAATAGCTCAGTTGGTAGAGCACGACCTTGCCAAGGTCGGGGTCGCGAGTTCGAGTCTCGTTTCCCGCTCCAAAATTTGAAAGTGCTTCCATGGCACAGACCACCCAAGCGGGAATAGCTCAGTTGGTAGAGCACGACCTTGCCAAGGTCGGGGTCGCGAGTTCGAGTCTCGTTTCCCGCTCCAAATTCTTATTCATCTCTAAAATATCCACAGCGAAAAGATTCGTTGGGGACGTTTTCTGTTGCCTCTGAAATACTCTTGTAAACAGAGTTATCCACAGAAACTGCGCTTAACCGGAGCAGAGTTAAAACTTAGCAGGGTGAATAGTATCTTTATAATATACTGTATTTGCTAGAGAAAATTTGATTTCAAAATGTTATTGAGATCACTTGACCTCTCCCCCAAGCCAGATGGCGCTTGAGTTTGTAATTTTATTCACAGGCTGTGAATAGTTCAGGCATCCCGCGTAAGCCCTTTTTCAATCACCCTCACCAGCCGCTGTTTCTTCGGTAACTGCACCTCGACCACGCAGGCATTACGCTTCTCGATTTGCTGCGCAATCGCCCATTCTATGTGTTCATCAAGAAGTGGGTGCTCACCTCTACGGCTTTCAAGCGCCCGGATATTCGCTTCATCCCACGGGGCATTCCCCAGCGCAACGGCAACATTACGCAGCCAGCGCAGATGACCGATGCGGCGAATGGCCGAACCTTCCGTCACTTTCAGGAACCAGGCTTCGGTCCAGGCGAACAGTTCAATGAGCTGCGGCGCATGCAGCGCCTTACGCGGGCTGAAATCCTCTTCATCCGTAAGCTGCGAATAGCGGTTCCATGGGCAAATGAGCTGGCAGTCGTCACAGCCGTAGATTCGGTTGCCAATAAGCGGTCGAAATTCTTCAGGGATCGCCCCTTCCAGTTCGATGGTGAGATAGGAGATACAACGGCGCGCATCAACAGTATAAGGCTCGACGATGGCACCCGTCGGGCAGATGGTCATACAGGCCACGCAGCGCCCGCAGTCTTCCTCTACCGGGCCGTCTACCGGCAGCGGTAAATCAATCAGCAGTTCACCCAGGAAGAAGAACGATCCGGCGTCACGGCTAAGGATAAGTGAGTGCTTACCTGTCCAGCCTAGCCCGGCTTTTTCAGCGATCGGTCGCTCAAGAATGGGCGCAGAATCGACAAAGGGTCTAAAATTCAGCGAAACACAGTGCTGCTGAATAGTTTCCCCGAGTTTTTTTAAACGGTTACGCAAGAGCTTATGGTAATCACGCCCCAGGGCGTACCGGCTGACGTAACCCAGAGAGGGGTTTTTAAGCGTGCGCGCAAAGGCCGCGTTGGCGGGCAGGTAGTTCATGCGCACGCTGATGACGCGTAATGTGCCCGGTAAAAGCTCGTGTGGACGGGCGCGCATCATGCCATGACGCGCCATCCATTCCATCTCGCCGTGGTATTGTTTATCCAGCCAGGCCTGCAGTTTCGGCTCGCTGGCGGAGAGGTCGGTATCGGTAATACCCACCTTCTGGAAGCCGAGCTCAGCACCCCACTGTTTAATTTTTTGCGCTAACTGATTGAGATCGAGGGGCTGTGACATGACGGACCATACGGTGAAGAAAAACCCCGCAAGTATACCACATTCCATCTGGCATGCGGACGCGCTCCGGCGTGCCGAAAAAGAGGCTGCAGACAGTCTCGGTATTACCCTTTATGAACTGATGCAGCGCGCAGGCGAGGCCGCATTCAACGTTGCTCGCAGCGCGTTCCCGCAATCCCGCCACTGGCTGATTTTGTGCGGACACGGTAATAACGGCGGCGACGGCTACGTCGTTGCCCGTCTTGCGGTTGCAGCAGGTCTGCGCGTTACGTTACTGGCTCTTGAGAGTGATAAACCGCTGCCGGAAGAGGCCGGCGCGGCGCGAGACGCATGGCTGAATGCAGGCGGTGTGATTCATGCGGCTGATATCGTCTGGCCAGAGGATGTTGATCTGATTGTTGATGGTCTGCTGGGTACCGGGCTACACAGTGCGCCTCGCGAAAACATTGCCGCGCTCATTGCACACGCCAACAGACATTCCGCGCCAGTGGTCGCCCTGGATATCCCGTCAGGCCTGATCGCTCAAACGGGCGCGACGCCGGGGGCGGTGATTCAGGCTGCGCATACGGTGACCTTCATCGCCCTGAAGCCGGGATTACTGACCGGCAAAGCGCGGGATGTGGTCGGCATGTTGCACCACAATGCGCTGGGGCTGGAGAACTGGCTAGCTGGGCAGGAAACGCACCTCGCGCGTGTTGATGCGTCGCAGCTTGCAGCGTGGCTGCCGCCCCGACGTCCGACATCCCATAAAGGCGATCACGGCAAGCTGGTGATTGTTGGCGGTGACCACGGCACGGCGGGCGCTATCCGTATGGCCGGTGAAGCGGCATTGCGAAGCGGTGCCGGTTTAGTGCGAGTACTCACTCGCATTGAGAATATTGCGCCGATAATCACAGCCCGACCGGAACTGATGGTCCATGAGCTTACGCTTCAGACCCTTGAGGAAAGCCTTGAATGGGCGGATGTGGTCGTCATTGGTCCCGGGCTTGGACAGCAGGCGTGGGGTAAACAGGCCCTGCAAAAGGTCGAGAATTTTCGTAAACCGATGCTGTGGGATGCCGACGCGCTGAACCTTCTGGCAATCAATCCGGATAAGCGTCACAATCGCATTCTGACGCCACACCCCGGCGAAGCCGCGCGGCTGCTTAACTGCAGCGTGGCAGAAATTGAAAGCGATCGCTTACTTTCTGCTCAGCGTCTGGTAAAACGTTACGGAGGTGTTGCTGTTTTGAAAGGGGCAGGAGCCGTTGTCGCCAGCGATGAGGCGCAGGGCATTATTGATGCCGGAAATGCGGGCATGGCGAGTGGCGGAATGGGCGACGTGCTTTCCGGTATCATTGGCGCGTTGCTTGGACAGAAACTTCCCCTTTATGATGCAGCCTGTGCGGGCTGCGTGGCCCACGGTGCCGCGGCAGATAAACTGGCTGCGCGTTACGGTACACGCGGTATGCTGGCCACCGATCTCTTTTGCACGCTGCGGCGTGTTGTTAACCCGGATGTGATTGACGTAGAAAATGACTAATCGAGCGATTCCTTTACCTGATGAACAAGCCACTTTAGAACTCGGCAAGCGCGTGGCGCAGGCCTGTCAGGGGGCAACCGTCATTTATCTGTATGGTGATTTAGGTGCGGGTAAAACCACCTTCAGCCGGGGTTTTTTGCAGGCGTTAGGGCATAACGGGAATGTGAAAAGCCCAACCTACACGCTGGTGGAACCGTACACCCTTGAGAATCTTATGGTGTACCACTTCGATTTATACCGCCTTGCGGATCCTGAGGAGCTGGAATTTATGGGGATCCGTGATTATTTTGCCAATGATGCCATCTGCCTGGTGGAGTGGCCGCAACAAGGTGCGGGTGTGTTGCCTGACCCGGATGTCGAAATTCACTTAGATTACCAGGCACAAGGGCGTGAGGCACGCATCAGTGCAGTTTCCTCATCAGGCTGTTCCTTACTGGCCCGTCTGGCCGGTTAAGCGTAGGGATGACGGGATGATAAATCGCGTTAAAGGTTGGTTGTTGGCTGCCACGGTGCTGCTGTGCGCGCAGGCCGGGGCCGCAAACCTCTCAGATATTCAGGTATCAAACGGCGAAAGCCAGGCCCGGATCACGTTCAGCTTTATGGGCGATCCTGAATATGCGTTCTCACAGCCAGACAGCCACAGCGTGGCGCTGGATATCAAACAGACAGGCGTGATCCAGGGGTTACCGCTGCGCTTCAGCGGTAACAACCTGGTGAAAAGTATCCGTTCGGGCACGCCGCAGGATAGTCAGTCGTTACGCCTGGTGGTCGATTTGACCGAAAAGGGTAAAACGAAGGCGGTGAAGCAGCAAAACGGGGCGAACTATACGGTGGTCTTTACCATCAATGCCGACGCACCGCCACCGCCACCGCCTCCACCGCCGCCGGTCGTTGCTAAACGTGTGGAAGAACCGGTGTATACGCCGCGTCCTTCAGAACCTGCGCGTAATCCGTTTAAATCTCAGAACGATCGCATTACTGCGGCAACCAGCAGCAATACGGTGACGCGTCCGGCGGCCAGTGCGCGACGCGCGACGGTTAGCGGTGACAAGGTGATTATCGCCATTGATGCGGGTCACGGCGGGGAAGATCCGGGGGCGATTGGCCCGGGCGGTACGCGGGAGAAAAATGTCACAATCGCGGTGGCCCGCAAGCTCAGGGCGCTGTTAAACGACGATCCGATGTTTAAAGGCGTGTTAACCCGCGACGGGGATTACTTTATCTCCGTAATGGGACGCTCGGATGTGGCGCGTAAGCAAAATGCCAATTTCCTGGTCTCCATTCATGCGGATGCCGCACCGAATCGTAGCGCAACTGGCGCCTCGGTTTGGGTGCTGTCAAACCGCCGGGCGAACAGTGAAATGGCAAACTGGCTTGAAGAGCATGAGAAACAGTCTGAACTGTTAGGCGGTGCGGGTGATGTGCTGGCTAATAGCCAGTCTGACCCGTATCTCAGCCAGGCGGTGCTGGATTTACAGTTCGGTCATTCCCAGCGCGTCGGGTATGATGTCGCCACTAACGTACTGAACCAGCTGCAGGGCATCGGGGCATTGCACAAGCGCCGTCCGGAGCATGCGAGCCTGGGGGTTCTGCGTTCGCCGGATATTCCATCGATCCTCGTGGAAACGGGCTTTATCAGCAATAACAGTGAAGAGCGTTTGTTGGGTAGCGACAGCTATCAGCAACAAATTGCTGAAGCGATTTATAACGGCTTGCGCAAATATTTTGAGGCGCATCCTCTGCAGTCCGCGCCGCAGGGCGGAGCAGCCCAGACGGCCAGTGCCGCGCTGCCGGGCGAGACGACAGCGACAAACTAAGGAGAATTCATGCCGATTCAGGTTCTACCGCCGCAGCTTGCGAACCAAATCGCCGCCGGTGAGGTGGTGGAACGCCCTGCGTCGGTAGTGAAGGAGCTGGTGGAAAACAGCCTCGATGCGGGCGCGACCCGCATCGATATTGATATCGAACGCGGTGGCGCGAAGCTCATTCGCATTCGCGACAACGGCTGTGGCATTAAAAAAGACGAGCTGGCGCTGGCGCTGGCTCGACACGCCACCAGTAAAATTGCCTCTCTGGATGACCTGGAAGCGATCCTTAGCCTCGGTTTTCGCGGTGAAGCGCTGGCCAGTATCAGCTCGGTTTCGCGTTTAACGCTGACCTCCCGAACCGCTGAACAGCAGGAAGCCTGGCAGGCTTACGCCGAAGGGCGCGATATGGATGTGACGGTCAAACCCGCGGCGCATCCTGTCGGTACGACGCTGGAAGTTCTGGATTTGTTCTACAACACTCCCGCCCGACGCAAGTTTATGCGTACCGAAAAAACCGAGTTCGGCCATATCGACGAGATCATACGTCGTATCGCCCTGGCCCGTTTCGATGTCACCATTAACCTCAGCCATAACGGCAAGGTGATGCGCCAGTATCGCGCGGTGGCAGAAGGCGGGCAGAAAGAGCGCCGTTTGGGGGCAATCTGCGGTACGCCGTTCCTGGAACAGGCGCTGGCCATTGAGTGGCAGCATGGCGATCTGGCGCTGCGCGGTTGGGTGGCTGACCCGAACGCCAGCAGTGCGGCGTTCGCGGAGATTCAGTATTGTTACGTGAACGGTCGCATGATGCGTGACCGTCTCATTAATCACGCCATTCGCCAGGCCTGCGAAGACAAGCTCGGGGCCGATCAGCAACCCGCTTTCGTGCTGTATCTGGAGATCGACCCGCATCAGGTCGATGTGAACGTTCATCCAGCCAAGCACGAAGTGCGGTTCCACCAGTCACGACTGGTGCATGATTTTATCTATCAGGGCGTGCTGAGCGTGCTGCAACAGCAGGTTGACGCCACGTTGCCGCTGGAAAACACGGAGCCTTCGCCGCGCCCGTTCCCGGAAAACCGTGTCGCTGCGGGCCGTAACCATTTTGCGGAGCCTGCCGTCGCGCGTGAACCTGAAGCCCCGCGTTTCTCCTCAGCAGGAGCCGCACCGCGCCCGACGGGAGCGAACTACCCGCATGCCCAGCCTGGCTATCAAAAGCAGCAGGGGGCGTTGTATCGCAAACTGCTGGATACGCCGGCCGTGGAACGTAAAGAGCCTATCCTGGCATCGCCACCTTCTCTTGACGGTCACAGCCAGAGTTTTGGCCGGGTGCTGACGATTATCGCGCCGGATATGGCACTGCTTGAACGTGACGGTAAATTGATGCTTCTGGCATTGCCGGTAGCTGAACGCTGGCTCAAACAGGTGCAGCTCACGCCGGGCGAAAATGCGGCCTGTGCGCAGCCGCTGTTGATCCCGGTTCGTCTGAAAATATCCTCTGAAGAAACAAGGGTATTGCAGCGCGCCGAGCCGCAGCTGGCGCAAATGGGTATTGAAATTGTGCTCGAACCACAACATGTGACAATTCGTGCAGTGCCTTTACCCTTACGCCAACAAAATTTACAAAACTTGATTCCTGAACTGATAGGCTACCTGGCGCAGCAAACGTCGTTTGATGCCGCTAACACCGCGCAGTGGATCGCCCGCCACCTGGCAAGTGAACATGCGCCGTGGAGTATGGCACAGGCCATTAGCGTGCTGGCGGAGGTTGAACGCCTCTGTCCGCATCTGGTGAAGACACCGCCGGGTGGGTTATTACAACCTGTTGATTTACAAACGGCGATGAACGCCCTGAAACATGATTGACGTAAGTAAGGCGAGCCTGCCTAAGGCAATTTTTTTAATGGGCCCAACGGCCTCCGGCAAAACCGCGCTAGCCATTGAGTTGCGTAAAGTTTTGCCTGTAGAGTTGATTAGCGTCGACTCCGCCCTCATCTACCGAGGGATGGACATCGGCACGGCGAAGCCGGACGCAGAAGAGCTGCGCGCGGCACCGCACCGTTTGTTGGATATTCTCGACCCGGCTCAGGCATACTCCGCAGCGGATTTCCGCCGGGATGCCTTAGCCGAGATGGCCGAGATAACGGCGGCGGGACGTATACCGCTGTTGGTTGGCGGAACCATGCTTTATTTCAAGGCGTTGCTGGAGGGGCTCTCTCCTCTGCCATCAGCGGACCCGGAAGTAAGAGCGAAAATCGAGCAGCAGGCGGCAGAGCAGGGTTGGGACGTTTTGCATAAGCAACTGGCGGAGATAGACCCGGTTGCGGCAGCACGAATCCATCCAAATGATCCGCAAAGGCTTTCCCGGGCACTGGAAGTTTTTTTCATTTCGGGTAAAACTTTAACGGAACTGACGCAAACGTCAGGAGACGCTCTGCCGTATCAGGTGCATCAGTTCGCCATCGCCCCGGCGAGCCGTGAACTGCTCCATCAGCGAATTGAGCAGCGTTTTCATCAGATGTTAGCTTCAGATTTTGAAGCAGAAGTGCGGGCGCTATTTGCCCGTGGAGATTTGCATACGGACATGCCTTCCATTCGTTGTGTGGGATACCGCCAGATGTGGTCGTATCTTGAAGGTGAGATTTCATACGATGAAATGGTTTATCGAGGTGTTTGCGCCACGAGACAGTTAGCGAAGCGCCAGATCACCTGGTTGCGCGGTTGGGAGGGGGTTCACTGGTTAGACAGTGAAAAACCACAACAGGCGTTAAACGAAGTGATTGAGGTTGTTGGTGATATCGCTCACTGAATGTGTACAATTGAGTCGTATCGTGCGCAATTTTTCAGAATCGCAAGGTTCTAAGTACAAAACAAGCATATAAGGAAAAGATAGAATGGCTAAGGGGCAATCTTTACAAGATCCGTTCCTGAACGCATTGCGTCGGGAACGTGTTCCAGTTTCTATTTATTTGGTGAATGGTATTAAGCTGCAAGGTCAGATTGAGTCTTTCGATCAGTTTGTGATCCTGTTGAAAAACACGGTCAGCCAGATGGTTTACAAGCACGCTATTTCTACTGTTGTTCCGTCTCGTCCGGTCTCTCATCACAGCAATAACGCTGGCGGCGGCACTGGTAGTAACTACCATCATGGCAGCAACGCGCAGGGCTCTTCTGCTCCAGCGCAGGACAGCGAAGACACCGAATAAGGTTTCGCGCTGTTATCCACACGGGGAGCCAGCGATCCTGCGTTCCCCGCTGATCTTTTTTGAGGATTTTACGCTTGTTTGACCGTTATGATGCCGGTGAGCAGGCGGTGCTGGTACACATCTATTTTTCGCAAGACAAAGATATGGAAGACCTCCAGGAGTTTGAATCTCTGGTCTCTTCCGCCGGTGTCGAAGCAATGCAGGTGATTACCGGTAGCCGTAAAGCGCCGCACCCAAAGTATTTTGTTGGTGAAGGTAAAGCAGTTGAAATTGCGGATGCCGTAAAAGCAACCGGCGCGTCAGTCGTGCTGTTTGACCATGCGCTGTCTCCGGCTCAGGAACGTAACCTGGAACGTCTTTGCGAATGCCGTGTTATCGATCGCACGGGTTTGATTTTAGATATTTTTGCTCAGCGTGCACGTACCCACGAAGGTAAGCTGCAGGTTGAGCTGGCGCAGTTGCGCCATCTGGCGACGCGGCTTGTGCGTGGCTGGACCCACCTTGAAAGACAGAAAGGCGGGATTGGTTTGCGCGGTCCGGGTGAGACCCAGCTCGAAACCGACCGCCGTTTGCTGCGTGGCCGTATTACCCAGATCCTTTCACGTCTGGAACGCGTTGAGAAACAGCGTGAGCAAGGGCGCCGCGCGCGCTCAAAAGCCGACATCCCGACGGTGTCGCTGGTGGGGTATACCAACGCCGGTAAGTCCACCCTGTTTAACCAGATTACTGAGGCCCAGGTATATGCCGCAGACCAGCTGTTTGCGACCCTGGACCCAACGTTGCGTCGTATCGACGTTGCCGACGTCGGCGAGACGGTGCTGGCGGATACCGTAGGGTTTATCCGCCATCTGCCGCACGACCTGGTGGCGGCGTTTAAAGCCACCTTGCAGGAGACGCGACAGGCGACCCTGCTGGTGCACGTGATTGATGCTGCAGACGTTCGCGTGCAGGAGAACATCGACGCGGTAAACGTGGTGCTCGAAGAGATCGACGCCCACGAGATCCCAACCCTGTTGGTGATGAACAAGATCGATATGCTGGAGGATTTCGAGCCGCGTATCGACCGAGATGAAGAGAACAAACCGATTCGGGTCTGGCTTTCTGCCCAGTCCGGTATTGGTGTGCCACTGCTTTTCCAGGCTTTGACAGAACGTCTTTCCGGTGAGGTAGCCCAGCACACGCTGCGATTGCCGCCACAGGAAGGCAGGCTGCGCAGCCGGTTTTATCAGCTTCAGGCGATAGAAAAAGAGTGGATGGAGGATGACGGCAGCGTGGGGATGCAGGTGCGTATGCCGATCGTTGACTGGCGTCGCCTCTGTAAACAAGAACCTGCGCTGGTCGACTATATCGTCTGATCAGAAAGGGTATGCCTGAATAATTCGCCCTTGCATAACAAATATGGAGCATATACATGGCGTGGAATCAGCCCGGTAATAACGGACAGGACCGCGACCCGTGGGGAAGCAGCAATAATCAAGGCGGCAACTCTGGGGGAAATGGCAACAAAGGTGGTCGCGAGCAGGGGCCGCCGGATCTGGATGATATCTTCCGCAAGCTAAGCAAGAAGCTTGGTGGTCTTGGCGGAGGTAAAGGTTCTGGCTCAGGTGGAAATTCCACCCAGGGGCCGCGCCCGCAAATGGGTGGCCGCGTGGTGGGCATTGTTGCCGCTGCCGTGGTTATCATCTGGGCTGCTACCGGGTTCTACACCATTAAAGAAGCGGAGCGCGGTGTCGTTACGCGTTTTGGTAAATTCAGCCATCTGGTTGAGCCGGGTCTGAACTGGAAGCCGACCTTCATTGACGACGTCACCGCGGTAAACGTGGAGTCCGTCCGTGAACTGGCGGCGTCTGGTGTGATGCTGACGTCTGATGAAAACGTGGTGCGCGTTGAGATGAACGTGCAGTACCGCGTGACCGATCCTGAACGTTATCTGTTTAGCGTGACCAGTGCGGATGACAGCCTGCGTCAGGCGACCGACAGCGCCCTGCGCGGCGTGATCGGTAAATACACCATGGACCGCATCCTGACCGAAGGTCGTACCGTTATTCGTAGCGATACCCAGCGCGAGCTGGAAGAGACCATCCGTCCGTACAACATGGGTATTACCCTGCTGGACGTCAACTTCCAGGCTGCACGTCCGCCGGAAGAAGTGAAAGCGGCATTTGACGATGCGATTGCTGCCCGTGAGAACGAACAGCAGTACATCCGTGAAGCAGAAGCGTACACCAACGAAGTTCAGCCACGTGCTAACGGTCAGGCGCAGCGTATTCTGGAAGAAGCACGCGCGTATAAGACCCAGACCATCCTGGAAGCTCAGGGTGAAGTGGCTCGCTTCGCGCGCATCCTGCCGGAATATAAAGCGGCGCCGGAAATCACCCGTGAGCGTCTCTATATCGAGACCATGGAAAAAGTGCTGAGCCATACCCGCAAAGTGCTGGTTAACGACAGCAAAGGCGGAAACCTGATGGTTCTTCCGTTGGATCAGATGCTGAAAGGCGGTTCTGCGCCAGCCGCGAAAGACACTAGCGGTGCGAACAACCTGCTGCGTCTGCCGCCTGCTTCATCAGGCAGCTCCAGCGCGAACACAACGCCTTCTTCGAACGATGGTGACATCATGGACCAACGCCGTGCTAACGCGCAGCGTAACGACTACCAGCGTCAGGGGGAATAAGGATGCGTAAGTCAGTTATTGCGATCATCATCATCGTATTGGTCGTGCTTTATACCTCTATCTTCGTTGTGAAAGAGGGTGAACGTGGGATTAAGTTCCAGTTCAGCAGCGTCGTTCGTGACAGTGACAAGCGTCCGGTGATTTATGAGCCGGGCCTGCACTTCAAGGTGCCTTTCATTCAGTCGGTGAAAACGCTCGATGCACGTATCCAGACGATGGATAACCAGGCCGACCGTTTCGTGACCAAAGAGAAGAAAGACCTGATCGTTGATTCCTATATCAAATGGCGCATCAGTGATTTCAGCCGTTACTTCCTGGCGACAGGCGGCGGTGACGTTTCTCAGGCGGAAGTGCTGTTGAAACGTAAGTTCTCTGACCGTCTGCGCTCTGAGATTGGTCGTCTGGATGTGAAAGATATCGTGACCGACTCCCGTGGTCGTCTGACGCTGGAAGTGCGTGATGCGCTGAACTCCGGTACAGCGGGCACGGAAGACGAAGTCTCAACGCCGGCTGCAGATGATGCGATTGCCAAAGCAGCAGAACGTGTTCAGGCTGAAACCAACGGCAAAGTGCCGGTGATCAACCCGAACAGTATGGCCGCGCTGGGTATTGAAGTGGTTGACGTGCGTATTAAGCAGATCAACCTGCCAGTGGAAGTGTCCGAGGCGATTTACAACCGTATGCGCGCCGAGCGTGAAGCGGTCGCACGTCGTCATCGTTCACAGGGCCAGGAAGAGGCTGAGAAACTGCGTGCCGCTGCGGACTATGAAGTCACTAAGACGCTGGCGGAATCTGAGCGTCAGGGCCGTATTCTGCGCGGTGAAGGTGATGCTGAAGCCGCGAAGCTGTTCGCCGATGCTTTCAGCCAGGATCCCGACTTCTACGCCTTTATCCGTAGCCTGCGTGCTTACGAGAATAGCTTCCAGAGCAACCAGGATGTGATGGTGCTCAGCCCGGACAGCGATTTCTTCCGTTATATGAAGACGCCGACTAACGCAACGCGATAAACTCAGGCTCGTTTGAGTACTCAAACCACCGCTCCCAACGGAGCGGTGGTTTTCTTTTATAAGGATTAAAAATGAATTCAACGATCTGGCTGGCACTGGCGCTCGTTTTAGTCCTGGAAGGACTGGGTCCGATGCTTTATCCGCGCGCCTGGCGTCGTATGATCGCCACGATGAGCCAACTTCCGGATAATATTTTGCGTCGTTTTGGCGGCGGTCTTGTGGTTGCTGGCATTGTGATCTACTACATGTTGAGGAAAACGATTGGCTGATCAAAAAATGGTCGGATTTGGCGTGCTTTGAGGTCAAAAAGTGCTGTATATCTGAAAAAGCGATGGTAGAATCCATTTTTAAGCAAACGGTGATTTTGAAAAAAATGGGTAACAACGTCGTCGTACTGGGCACCCAATGGGGTGACGAAGGTAAAGGGAAGATTGTTGATCTTCTGACTGAACGGGCTAAATATGTTGTACGCTACCAGGGCGGTCACAACGCAGGCCATACTCTCGTAATCAACGGTGAAAAAACCGTCCTCCATCTTATTCCATCAGGCATTCTTCGCGAAAACGTCACCAGCATCATCGGTAACGGCGTTGTGCTGTCTCCTGCTGCGCTGATGAAAGAGATGAAAGGTCTGGAAGACCGTGGTATCCCTGTTCGTGAGCGTCTGCTGCTCTCTGAAGCCTGCCCGCTGATCCTGGATTATCACGTGGCGCTGGACGTTGCGCGCGAAAAAGCTCGCGGCGCGAAAGCGATCGGTACCACCGGTCGTGGTATCGGCCCGGCTTATGAAGATAAAGTTGCACGTCGCGGTCTGCGCGTGGGCGACCTCTTCGACAAAGCAACCTTCGCTGAAAAACTGAAAGAAGTGATGGAATATCACAACTTCCAGCTGGTGAATTTCTACAAAGCTGACGCTGTTGACTACCAGAAAGTGCTGGATGACGTCATGGCGATTGCAGACATTCTGACCGGTATGGTTGTTGATGTGTCCGATCTGCTGGACCAGGCGCGCAAGCGTGGCGATTTCGTCATGTTTGAAGGTGCGCAGGGTACGCTGCTGGACATCGACCACGGTACCTATCCGTACGTAACCTCTTCTAACACCACCGCAGGTGGCGTGGCGACCGGCTCTGGCCTGGGTCCACGTTATGTGAATTACGTTCTGGGCATCATCAAAGCGTACTCCACTCGCGTGGGTGCGGGTCCATTCCCGACAGAGCTGTTTGATGAAACCGGCGAGTTCCTGTGCAAGCAGGGTAACGAGTTTGGCGCGACCACCGGTCGTCGTCGTCGTACCGGCTGGCTGGATGCGGTTGCCGTGCGTCGTGCAGTGCAGATCAACTCCCTGTCTGGCTTCTGCCTGACCAAGCTGGACGTACTGGACGGCCTGAAAGAAGTGAAAATCTGCGTAGGCTACCGTATGCCAGATGGCCGCGAAGTGACCACCACTCCGCTGGCGGCTGACGACTGGGAAGGCATCGAGCCAATCTACGAAACCATGCCGGGCTGGTCTGAGACCACCTTCGGTGTGAAAGAGCGTAGCGGCCTGCCGCAGGCGGCGCTGGATTACATCAAGCGCATTGAAGAACTGACCGAAGTGCCGATCGACATTATCTCTACCGGCCCGGATCGTACTGAAACGATGATCCTGCGCGACCCGTTCGACGCATAATGATGGTTTCGCCCGGCGGCGCTGCGCTTGCCGGGCCTACAAAACCCATCACAGGCCGGATAAGCAACGCGCATCCGGCTTTTTCGTCCTCCTTCCTCCTTTCAGTTCAAATAAATTAGCCCCTAACTATCTGGCTGGTTTATCATCATTAATGAATATCTGTGCGGTTTGTCCGCGATTTCCCTTTTTCCTGAGGTTGATGTGCAGTTAACAAGTTTCACCGATTACGGCTTACGTGCGCTGATTTACATGGCGTCGTTACCCGATGGGAAAATGACCAGTATCTCTGAAGTGACAGAGGTCTACGGCGTATCCCGTAATCATATGGTCAAAATAATCAATCAACTTAGTCGTGCCGGATATGTTGCTGCCGTCCGCGGGAAGAATGGTGGGATCCGTCTCGGTAAACCGGCGCGGAGTATTCGTGTTGGCGATGTGGTACGTGAACTGGAACCGCTATCTCTGGTGAACTGCAGTAGCGAGTTCTGCCACATTACGCCCGCTTGCCGCCTGAAACAGGCGCTTTCTAAGGCCGTGCAAAGTTTTCTTATGGAGCTGGATAACTACACGCTGGCCGATTTGGTTGAAGAGAATCAACCGCTTTATAAATTATTGCTGGTGGAATGAAGAAAATTTCCACCGGAGCTGACAACGGAGGAACCGACATGTCACACGATCCTTTCCAGGAACGCGAAGCCGAAAAATACGCGAATCCTATTCCCAGCCGTGAGTTCATCATTGAACACTTAACAAAACGCGAAAAACCCGCCAATCGTGAAGAACTTGCCGTTGAATTAAACATTGAAGGTGAAGAGCAAATTGAAGCCCTTCGCCGCCGCCTGCGCGCGATGGAGCGCGACGGGCAGCTGGTCTTTACCCGCCGCCAGTGCTACGCACTGCCAGAACGCCTCGATCTGCTGAAAGGGACCGTCATTGGTCACCGCGATGGCTTCGGCTTCCTGCGCGTTGAGGGGCGTAAAGACGATCTGTACCTCTCATCTGAACAGATGAAAATGTGCATCCACGGTGACCAGATCCTGGCGCAGCCGCTGGGCGCCGACCGTAAAGGTCGCCGCGAAGCGCGCGTCGTGCGCGTTCTGGTGCCAAAAACCAGCCAGATTGTCGGTCGCTACTTTACCGACGCGGGCGTGGGCTTCGTGGTACCGGACGACAGCCGTCTGAGCTTCGACATCCTGATCCCACCTGAAGAGGTGATGGGCGCACGCATGGGATTTGTGGTGGTGGTTGAACTCACCCAGCGTCCAACTCGTCGTACAAAAGCAGTGGGTAAAATCGTCGAAGTGCTGGGCGACAATATGGGTACCACGATGGCCGTTGATATGGCGCTGCGTACCCATGAAATTCCGTACATCTGGCCGAAAGCGGTTGAAGACCAGATCGAAAGCCTGCGTGAAGAAGTCCCGGAAGAATCCAAAGTGGGCCGCGTGGATCTGCGCTCCCTGCCGCTGGTCACTATCGATGGTGAAGACGCCCGCGACTTCGATGATGCCGTCTACTGCGAGAAAAAACGCGGTGGCGGCTGGCGTCTGTGGGTGGCGATTGCAGACGTAAGTTACTATGTTCGTCCGCATACCCCACTGGATAATGAAGCGCGTAGCCGTGGCACCTCAGTCTACTTCCCGTCGCAGGTTGTACCAATGCTGCCGGAAGTGCTGTCTAACGGCCTGTGCTCCCTGAACCCGCAGGTTGACCGCCTCTGTATGGTTTGTGAGATGACCATCTCCACCAAAGGGCGCTTAACAGGCTACAAGTTCTACGAAGCGGTAATGAGCTCACATGCGCGTCTGACCTATACCAAGGTCTGGCATATGCTGCAGGGCGACCAGGATCTGCGCGAGCAATATGCGCCGCTGGTCAAACATATTGAAGAGCTGCATAACCTCTACAAAACGCTGGATCAGGCACGCGAAGAGCGCGGCGGGATCTCGTTTGAAAGCGAAGAGGCGAAGTTTATCTTCAATGCTGAACGCCGCATTGAGCGTATCGAACAGACCCAGCGTAACGATGCGCACAAGCTGATCGAAGAGTGTATGATCCTGGCGAACATCTCGGCGGCACGCTTCGTCGAGAAAGCCAAAGAACCGGCGCTGTTCCGTATTCACGATAAGCCGTCAACGGAAGCCATCACTGCGTTCCGCTCTGTACTGGCTGAGCTTGGCCTGGAGCTGCCGGGCGGTAACAAACCCGAGCCGCGCGATTACGCTGAGCTGCTGGAGTCCATTGGCGACCGTCCGGATGCCGAAATGCTGCAGACGATGCTGCTGCGCTCTATGAAGCAGGCGATTTACGATCCGGAAAACCGCGGCCACTTCGGCCTGGCGCTGCAGTCTTATGCCCACTTCACATCGCCGATCCGTCGTTATCCTGACCTGTCTCTGCACCGCGCGATCAAGTATCTGCTTGCGCAGGAGCAGGGCCATAAAGGGAACACCACCGAAACCGGTGGCTACCACTATTCGATGGAAGAGATGCTGCAGCTCGGTCAGCACTGCTCCATGGCCGAACGTCGTGCTGATGAAGCCACTCGTGACGTGGCGGACTGGCTGAAGTGTGACTTTATGCTGGACCAGGTCGGTAACATCTTCAAAGGCGTGATTGCCAGCGTGACCGGCTTTGGCTTCTTCGTTCGTCTGGATGAGCTGTTTATCGACGGTCTGGTGCACGTCTCCAGCCTGGATAACGACTATTATCGTTTCGACCAGGTTGGTCAGCGCCTGATTGGTGAATCCGGCGGTCAGACCTATCGTCTGGGCGATCGTGTGGAAGTGAAGGTCGAGGCCGTCAATATGGATGACCGCAAAATCGATTTCAGCCTGATCTCCAGCGAGCGCGCGCCGCGTAACGTCGGTAAAACCGAGCGTGAAAGGGCGAAAAAAGGCGGAAATGGCAAAGCGAACGGCAAGCGCCGTCAGGCCGGTAAGAAGGTAAACTTCGAGCCGGACAGCGCGTTCCGTGGCGAGAAAAAGCAGAAGCCGAAGGCGGAAAAGAAAGAGGCTCGCTCAGCGAAAAAGCCTTCCGCTAAGACACAGAAAATAGCTGCCGCCACCAAAGCGAAGCGCGCGGCCAAGAAAAAGCAGGCGGAGTAATCCTCCCCTCACCCTGACCCTCTCCCCAATGGGGAGAGGGAAAAGAACAGTCATAATGAGAACCATCAATGAGTGAAATGATTTACGGCATCCACGCGGTGCAGGCCCTGCTGGAGCGCGCACCGGAGCGTTTTCAGGAAGTGTTTATTCTGAAAGGGCGTGAAGACAAGCGTCTGATGCCGCTGATCCACGCGCTGGAAGCGCAGGGCGTGGTGATCCAGCTGGCAAACCGCCAGTTCCTGGATGAGAAAAGTGAAGGCGCGGTTCACCAGGGGATTATCGCCCGCGTGAAGCCGGGCCGTCAGTATCAGGAAAACGATCTGCCGGATCTGATTGCTGAACTGGATAATCCGTTCTTCCTGATCCTCGATGGCGTAACCGATCCGCACAACCTCGGCGCGTGTCTGCGCAGCGCGGATGCGGCGGGCGTGCACGCGGTGATCGTGCCGAAAGATCGTTCTGCACAGCTGAACGCGACGGCGAAGAAAGTGGCCTGCGGCGCGGCGGAAAACGTTCCGCTGATCCGCGTGACCAACCTGGCGCGCACCATGCGTCTGCTGCAGGAAGAGAACATCTGGATCGTCGGTACCGCCGGTGAAGCGGACCATACCCTGTATCAGAGCAAAATGACCGGCCGTCTGGCGCTGGTGATGGGGGCGGAAGGTGAAGGTATGCGTCGCCTGACGCGCGAGCACTGCGACGAGCTGATCAGCATCCCGATGGCGGGCAGCGTGTCGTCCCTGAACGTTTCTGTCGCGACGGGCATCTGCCTGTTTGAAGCGGTGCGTCAGCGCGGGTAGCCTGTTATGCCGGGTGGCGGCTTCGCCTTACCCGGCCGACAAAGACACGGTACCGTAGGCCCGGTAAGCGCAGCGCCACCGGGCATTTACCTCACTCCTCCAGTGACCGCAAATGGTCATTCTTCCTCAGCGTTAACAGCGCAACAATACTCACTACCGCCGTCGCCATCACGTAATACGCCGGAATATCCAGGTTCCCCGTTTCTTTAATCAGGCCGGTGATAATCAGCCCCGCGCACCCTGAGAAAATCGCGTTCGACAGGGAGTAGGCCAGCCCTAGCCCGGTATAGCGTACGCGCGTTGGGAACATCTCCGAGAGCATCGCCGGCCCGGGACCTGCCAGCATCCCCACCAGGCCGCCTGCAATCAACACCACAACAGCCTTCACCGCCAGGGTGCTGGACTCCGCCTGCAGTATTTTCAGCAGCGGCAGGGCGAGGAGCAGGAGCAGCGCGGTGGCGATAATCATCACCGTGCGGCGGCCAATCCTGTCGCTCAGGATCCCCGACGGGATAATCGTCAGCGCAAAACCGATATTCGAAATCACCGCAATCAGCAGCGCCTGGTTAAACCCGGTGTGCAGCGCTGACTGCAGATAGGTCGGCATAATGACCAGATAGGTATACCCCGCCGCGGACCAGACCATCACCCGGCCAATCCCCATTACGATGGCTTTGACCGTAGCGACGGTATCCGCCTGAGCGGCAACCGGTTTTTCCTGCTGCTGCACAAAGCTTGGCGTCTCTTCCATACTGACACGCAGCCACAGCGCAACAACGCCCATAGGCAGCGCCAGGAAGAACGGAATGCGCCAGCCCCAGTCATGCAATGCCTCAGGCGTGAGGAGGGCGGAGAGCAGCGCTACGATGCCTGCGCCCGCCAACAGGCCCAGTGCCACGGTGAAGGACTGCCACGCACCATAGAGCCCGCGCTTGCCGCGTGGGGCAAACTCCGTCATCAGCGAGACCGCACCGCCGTACTCACCACCCGCGAACAACCCCTGCAGGATGCGCAGCAGGGTGATAATCAGCGGTGCAGCGATACCGATGCTGGCGTAAACCGGCACAAGACCGATGGCGGCAGTGGCGAGCGTCATCAGCACCAGCACAATAATCAGCGTCGGTTTTCGGCCAATCCGGTCGCCGATGCGGCCAAACACCACCGCACCCAGCGGACGGAAGAAGAAAGCGATGGCAAATGAGGCGTAGGTGAGGATCAGGCTGGTGAGGCCCGCTTCCCCTTCAAGCTGGAAGAAATTTTTCGCAATGACGGTCGCCAGAAAACCGTATACCGCAAACTCATACCACTCGATAAAGTTACCAATGGAGCCTGCAATTAATGCTCGCTTGTGCGCATCCGGTTGCATAACTTTCCTCACTGAAAGGGGGAGAGAATAAATTATTCAACAAAGCAGAAGGGATGAAATAGTTTATTCTTATATTCTGTGAGCTATTTCACGAATGATATCAGCGGGATCGCGAACGTGTGACCCCCCTCCCATGCAGTGTGTGCGCGGTCTGTCCATACTTATCGTCATTGCCACTGAAGGAGGGAGACAGCATGCACTGGCAAACGCATACCGTTTTCAATCAACCCGCACCGCTCTCTAACAGCAATCTTTTTCTCTCGGATTGCGCCTTGCGTGACGCGGTTTCGCGTGAAGGTGCCGAGTGGGATAGTGAGCTGCTCGCCAGCATCGGACAGCAGTTGGGTACCGCTGAGTCGCTGGAACTGGGCCGGCTGGCAAATGTTAATCCGCCGGAGCTACTACGCTATGACGCCACCGGGGAGCGGCTGGATGACGTTCGCTTTCACCCGGCATGGCACTTGCTGATGCAGGGACTGTGTGCCAACCGCGTACATAACCTGGCATGGGAAGAGGAGGCGCGAAAAGGCGCATTTGTCGCCCGGGCCGCGCGTTTTGTCCTGCATGCTCAGGTAGAGGCGGGCACGCTTTGTCCCGTCACCATGACGTTTGCTGCGACACCGCTGCTACAGCAGGCGCTCCCCAAAATATTTCACGACTGGCTGACGCCGCTGCTCAGCGATCGCTACGATCCTCATCTTGCCCCCGGCGCGCAAAAGCGCGGCCTGCTGATCGGCATGGGGATGACGGAGAAGCAGGGCGGATCGGACGTGCTCAGCAACACCACCAGGGCTGAGAAATGCAGCGACGGCAGCTACCGGCTGGTGGGGCACAAATGGTTTTTCTCCGTCCCGCAAAGCGATGCCCATCTGGTGCTGGCCCAGGCGAAGGGCGGGTTGTCCTGCTTTTTTGTCCCGAGATTTTTACCTGATGGACAACGTAACGCCGTAAGGCTGGAGCGTCTGAAAGAGAAGCTCGGCAACCGCTCCAACGCCAGCAGCGAGGCGGAGTTCCTTGATGCCTCCGGCTGGCTGCTGGGGGAAGAGGGCGAAGGGGTTCGGCAGATACTGAAAATGGGGGGGCTGACGCGCTTCGACTGTGCGCTGGGCAGCCACGGACTGATGCGCCGGGCGCTTTCGGTGGCGCTGTACCATGCGCATCAGCGTCAGACGTTCGGGAAAAACCTGGTCGATCAGCCGTTAATGCGCGATGTGCTGAGCCGTATGGCGCTGGTGCTGGAAGGACAAACGGCGCTGCTGTTCCGTCTGGCCCGGGCGTGGGATAAACGCGCGGATCCACAAGAAGCTGCCTGGGCGCGGTTGTTTACACCGGCCGCGAAATTTAGCGTGTGCAAAGCTGGCATTCCGTTTGTGGCCGAAGCGATGGAGGTGCTGGGAGGAATCGGGTACTGCGAGGAGAGTGAACTTCCCCGCCTGTACCGCGAGATGCCGGTGAACAGCATTTGGGAAGGGTCCGGCAATATCATGTGCCTGGACGTGCTGCGCGTGCTGGCGAAGCAGCCAGGTATTCACGACCTGCTTGCCGATGAGTTTGCACAGGTAAAAGGGCAGGACAGACATTTTGACCGCTGCTGGCGGCAGCTTCAGCAAAAACTGCGCAAGCCGCAGGAGGCTCAGGGGCGGGAAATAGCCCAGCAGCTGTTCTTGCTGGGGGCCGGGAGCCAAATGCTGCGACACGCGTCACCCCCGGTGGCGCAGGCGTGGTGCCGCATGATGCTGGATACCCGTGGCGGTACGCTGATGAGCGAGCAGGTACAAAGTGACCTGCTGTTGCGAGCCACGGGCAGAGTTGGCTAGTTTTTAAGCTGGAACAAGCTGACCAGTTGGGTCAGGTGTGAACCCTTCTCGCGCAGCGTGTGGGCGGTTTGCTCGCTGCGTGAGATGCGATCGGCATTGATATGCGACGCCTCGCCAATATGGGTCATGGCGAGATTCACCTGGCCGATCCCTGCGGATTGCTCGCGTGACGCATGGTTAATCTCAGTGACCAGCTGGCTGATGTCATCGATATGAATGATGATGTCATCCATCGCCTGGCGTGTCTGTTCAGACAGCGCATGGCCCTCACTCACTTTCCTGAGCGTATCGCCGATCAGCTGTTCAATCTCCTTCACCGCGTTAGCGCTGCGTCCCGCCAGGGCACGAACTTCCTGCGCGACGACCGCAAACCCTTTTCCGTGCTCGCCTGCGCGGGCCGCTTCCACTGCCGCATTCAGCGCCAGGATATTGGTCTGGAAAGCGATGGACTCGATCACGCGGGTGATGTCTTCAATGCGTTTTGACGCTTCGCGAATGTCGTCCATGGTCGACACCGCATGGGTGACCGTCTCACCGCCCTGATGAACTGCGAGCGAGGTTTCACCCACCAGCTGCTGCGTTTGCTCCATGTTGGCGGCATTTTGCTGTACGGTCGCGGCCAGCTGCTCCATGCTGGCGGAAGTCTCTTCCACGCTGCTGGCCTGCTTGTTGATCTGCTCGGAAATTTCGCCTGTATCGGCGGCCAGCGCGTTGGTGCCCAAATGGATCTCGCCTGCGGCCTCGCGAACCTGCAGCACAATTTTTTGCAGGCCGCCGCCGATGCCGTTGATGGCATCGATCAGCTGGCCGACCTCGTCCTGGCGCGTCACGGGCAGGCTGGAACGGAGATCGCCTGCGGCGTATTGCCGGGCAAGGTGGATCACATTGCGCAGCGGTCGGGTCAGCATGCGGCGAATAAGCACCACGAACAGACCAGCAAAGAGGATGGATAAGACCACGCCAGCCAGCAGGAAGCGGTCGCGCATAGCGGTGACGTTTGAGAGCAGCACCGATTTATCCACTTCGCCCACGATAGTCCAGTTCCAGCCTGGCAGCGGGGTATAGGCCATTTTCAGCGTGCGACCGTCGTCGCTTACGCGCTCCAGCGTGCCGGGTTTATCACCCAGAAGCTGCTGCTGCGTCGCACCGTCCCACTTCGGCAGTTGTCCCTCTTCACTGGCATGGAACAGGTATTGTCCGCGCGTTTTGCCGCTACTGCGATCCAGCACAAAGAAGTGACCGCTCTCGCCCAGGCGGCGGTTGAGGATTTTCTCACGCATTACGTTCCAGGAGTGAGTAATGTCCACCCCGACAAAGACGATCGCAATGACCTGTCCTTCGGCGTTTTTAACGGGCTGGTACTGGGTAATGTAGCGTTTGCCAAACAGCCGCGCCAGGCCACGGTAGACGTCACCTTTGTTTACGGCGGCAAAGGCCGGGCTGGAGGTATCCAGAATGGTACCCATGGCCCGCTCGCCATTCTCTTTGCGAAGAGACGTGGCCACGCGCACAAAGTCATTACCGCTGCGGACAAACAGCGTCGAAATGGCTCCCGTGCGGTTCAGGAACTCGTCCGACAGGGTGTTGTTTTCATGCAGTCCGGTTTCTCCACCTTTAAGAAGTGGAACGCTGAGCCCGTTAATCGTCTGGGGTTGGGAATTATCAACGTTCAGCGGCTGTGGTAAAAAGGTGGTAAACAGCCGGGTATAACTCTCAACCTCTTCACTCAGACTGGTGTTAAACATCTGCACCATGTCGACCATACCGGTGGACTGATTATGCAGATCTTCTACCGCAAGGGCTTCAAGCTGCTGGCTGGCTTTTTGACTGAGCAGAAAAGTGAAAAGCAGAAACAGTGTGGCGACACTGACGCCCGTCAGCAGCGATAGCTTCGCACCCAGGCCTGCACGGCGAAAAACGTTGATCATAAATTGCTCATCATTGAAAAGGTATGGTTCTTCAACGGCAGAGCGGGGATTACGTTTACTTCATTAATGTAACAAAGTGTTATTTTATTGTTCTTGATTGGTTTTATATAAGATAAAAAATTTGCAAAAACGAAAAGCCACTAAAAATAAGTGGCTTTTATCGGAAGGGATATTACACGTAGAGAATGGCCTGTACCCGCCAGTGGTCGATATGGTTATCTTCCTGCATCTGGATGATGCGATACCATGAAGCACCCTGCTCATCGGCCTTTAATGCCACGACACGTTCAACGTCCTGCGGGCTCCCCGAGATATTATTCACGGAGATCTGGCCAATTTCATTCAGGCCAGTCACACAGTCAGCACTGGCGAATTCTGCAGACTGCGCGGTGGTGCTCACAAGGCCTGCAGAGAGCAACAGAGAGGTCAAAGCAAGAGTTCGTTTCATCGTCAGCTCCATTTCACATATCTCCGGTATCCGCCGGGCAATCCTTCGCAAATAAACTCCCTTCCATTGACGCGGGCATGGAGTTTATTGTGGACAGGAAAATGTCTATGGACGCAAAGCAGTGTAAATCTCGTTCAAAGGCAAACCATTACTTACGGTACAAAATAGCCTGCGAGTACCATTGTCCCGTTATGATGGTTTCGTCGATCATGATGATGACGTAATAATCTGCTTTGGCGGCGACGGCCTGTGCTTTTATTGCCGCTTCTGCGTCATCCGGAGAACCGCGAACCAGCGCGGAGACGGTGCCCATTCGTTGTAATCCTTCCGTCTGATTACGACGAATCTCCTGTGGATGATCGGCGACCGGTGGAGCGGGTTGCGGCGTTCCCTGCAGCGCGCTACAGCCATTGAGCAGAAACACCAGCAATAAAGCAGCAAACCTGCGCATAACCATATCTCGTTTCCTGATAGCCATAGTGTAGTTGTCTGTGAATTTAGTTTTGGGGGAATGTTCCCGAAGTGTTATCTGGGACGTATATTTCGAATGAAAATGGCGTGAAAGCGTAACCCAGTTCTCAACATTATGAATCATACATTCGCACAGGGTCGACAATGATTGAAATTGAAATACGCCATCTCGGCGACCATGAAATTTTACACGCGATGCCCGCGGAAAAACGTGATAAACCGCTGCCTGTTATCGTTTTTTATCATGGGTTTACGTCATCGAAGCTGGTTTACAGTTATTTTGCGGTGGCGCTGGCGCAGGCGGGTTTCCGGGTGGTGATGCCGGATGCACCCGACCACGGCGCACGCTTTAAAGGCAATGAACAGGCGCGGCTTGGGCAGTTCTGGCACATTCTGCACGGTAGTCTGACCGAGTTTGCCGGGCTGCGCGATGCGCTTTATGAGGCCGGGCTGGTGGCCGATAATCAGCTGGCAGTTGCCGGGGCGTCGATGGGCGGTATGACGGCGCTGGGGATTATGACGCATCATCCTGAAGTGAAGTCTGTCGCCTGTTTGATGGGCTCGGGCTACTTTACTTCGCTGGCGAAGACGCTTTTTCCCCCTCAGGATTTAACGGAAATAACGGCGATGCTGGCAGAGTGGGAAGTGACCCGGGCATTACCGCGCCTGGCCGATCGCCCGCTACTACTGTGGCACGGTGATGCAGATGATGTGGTTCCGCCCGACGGAACCTTCCGTCTTCAGCAGGCTCTGCAGCATGAGGGGCTGGATGGAAACCTGACCTGCCTTTGGGAAAAGGGCGTTCGCCACCGTATCACTCCAACGGCGCTGGACGCCACGGTGGCGTTTTTCCGCCAGCATCTCTAAACGCGAAGGACTTTCACGCCCTGATCTTCCAGCTTCTTGAGGATTTCAGGGTTGGCCCCTTTGCCGGTGATCACCATGTCGATCTGTTCGGCACGGCTGAATAACATCCCTGCGCGCTCGCCCACTTTGCTGCTGTCGACCAGCACAACGAGCTTGCCCACGACGTTGAGCATGTTTTGTTCCGCCATCGCGGTGAGCATATCGGTTTTATAGAGGCCATCTGCGGTAAGGCCTTTGCCGCTGGTAAACATCCAGTGCCCGGCATAGAGACTGTTTTCACTGTCCTGCGGGCTGAGCGTAATGGACTGACTTTTGTTGTACTGGCCGCCCATGATCACGACGCTCTCATGTTCCTGATCGATAAGATAGTTAGCGAGCGGTAGATAGTTGGTAATGATTTGCACCGGCTTGCCGCACATTTCGCGGCCCAGCAGAAATGCGGTGGAGCCGCAGTTGATGACGACACTCTCACCGGGATTCACCAACTGCGACGCGGCTCTGGCGATCCGCACTTTTTCATCATGATTTTGCGCCTGATGAATATTCATCGGTGTCCAGCGGGGGCGCTGTTGGCTGATCGCTTCCGCCCCATTACGAACTTTTTTCAGTTTGCCGCTTTCATCCAGCTTATTGATATCCCGCCGCGCCGTTGCCGGGGAGATCCCTAAACGTTCGATCACTTTCTCGACGGTGATAAACCCTGTTTGCGCCAGGAGTTCCAGGAGAATTTGATGCCGTTGCGCTTCCGTCATGAGCTATTCCGATAAGAATTGATTTGAAAAGATGATATTTGAAATAGCGTGAAATTACTAAAAGAAATATGGCATCGCCAGACATCACGTCTGGCGATGTGGCTGCACAATCAGAGGAAGGACTTGAACGGCAGATCGGGCTCAATGGTGAAGCAATCATCGAAGCCACGTGGGTAGTGATATTCGAAATTGTCTTTATCCAGTGGCCAGGTGAACTTGCCGCCGACCTGCCAGATAAACGGCTTGAAGCCGTACTTCAGGCGATCTTTTTTCATCTCCCACAGCACGCGGATTTCCTGCGGGTCGGCCTGGAAGTTTGACCAGATATCATGGTGGAACGGGATCACCACTTTAGTATTCAATGCTTCCGCCATGCGCAGCATATCGGCGCTGGTCATTTTGTCAGTAATGCCGCGCGGGTTCTCGCCGTAGGAGCCCAGCGCCACGTCGATCTGGTGCTCGTTCCCATGCTTCGCGTAGTAGTTGGAGTAGTGAGAGTCACCGCTGTGGTACAGGGAACCGCCAGGAGTTTTAAACAGGTAGTTCACCGCGCGCTCGTCCATACCGTCCGGCAATACGCCCGCAGCTTTCTGATCGGCAGGCAGAGTAATCAATGCCGTACGGTCAAAGGCATCCAGCGCATGGATTTCAATATCTTTGATTTTCACCACGTCGCCAGGCTTCATCACGATGCAGCGTTCTTTCGGCACACCCCAGCCAATCCAGAGATCCACGCAGGTCTGTGGCCCGATAAACGGCACATCCGCAGCGCAGTTTTGCATGACCGCTGCCGCCACGTTCACGTCGATATGATCGTTGTGATCGTGAGTGGAGAGAACGGCATCGATCTGACGAATGGCAAACGGATCAAGCACAAAAGGCGTCGTTCGCAGGTTCGGCTGCAGTTTTTCTACGCCCGCCATGCGCTGCATCTGATGGCCTTTTTTCATCAGCGGGTTGCCGTGGCTCTGTTTGCCCGTGCCGCACCAGAAATCGACGCAGATATTGGCGCCACCCTCTGATTTCAGCCAGATGCCGGTGCAGCCCAGCCACCACATGGCAAAGGTACCAGGAGCTACATTTTCCTGCTCGATCTCTTCATTCAGCCAGCTACCCCATTCCGGGAAAGTGCTCAGAATCCATGACTCACGGGTGATGGTGTTTACTTTACTCATCGTTTTGGCTCCTGGTTTTAATCAAAAGTAATCATTTGGTGATTTGTTGTGATTAATGCTGGCACCATTTGATGCGCTTTGCAATGGCTAAAATGAGGAATTTTATCTGTTCGACTTCACGGCGCATCCGCTTTTTCCTTGTTAGACTATTGTGTATTAAAGATTAATTACATGAATAATAAGGATTAATTTATTTTCATTATGCGGTAGTGAAAATCATTACTAACACCATGGAAATAAATTGCGTGATGCGTCACAAATAATCAAATCCAATCTTGTGGTGATTATTTGTGATTAATAGAGTGATGGCACCAACCACACAGGGATTGCCCCTCGTGTTCTCATTTTTGGAGAGTGTTATGGAGATCCTCTACAACGTCTTTACCGTGTTCTTTAATCAGGTAATGACCAACGCCCCGCTGTTGCTGGGGATTGTGACGTGCCTGGGTTATATCCTGTTGCGTAAAAGCGTCAGTGTGATCATCAAAGGCACCATCAAAACCATCATCGGCTTCATGCTGTTGCAGGCGGGGTCAGGCATTCTGACCAGCACCTTTAAGCCGGTCGTCGCCAAAATGTCAGAGGTATACGGCATCAACGGTGCCATCTCTGACACCTACGCCTCAATGATGGCGACCATTGAACGCATGGGTGATGCCTATAGCTGGGTGGGTTATGCGGTTTTGCTCGCCCTGGCGCTGAACATTATTTACGTTCTTCTGCGCCGTATTACCGGCATTCGCACCATCATGCTGACGGGACACATCATGTTCCAGCAGGCGGGGCTGATCGCGGTTTCTCTCTATATCTTCGGCTACCCCATGTGGACCACGATTATCTGCACCGCGGTTCTGGTTTCGCTCTACTGGGGTATCACGTCTAACATGATGTACAAGCCAACCCAGGAAGTGACCGACGGTTGTGGCTTCTCCATCGGCCACCAGCAGCAGTTCGCCTCCTGGATTGCCTACAAAGTCGCACCGTATCTGGGTAAAAAAGAAGAAAGCGTTGAAGACCTTAAGCTGCCTGGCTGGCTGAATATCTTCCACGACAACATCGTTTCAACTGCCATTGTGATGACTATTTTCTTCGGCGCCATTTTGCTCTCTTTCGGTATTGACGTGGTGCAGGCGATGGCGGGGAAAACCCACTGGACGGTTTATATCCTGCAGACCGGTTTCTCCTTCGCGGTGGCGATTTTCATTATTACTCAGGGCGTGCGCATGTTCGTCGCCGAGCTGTCGGAAGCCTTCAACGGCATCTCCCAACGCCTTATCCCCGGCGCGGTTCTGGCCATCGACTGTGCCGCTATCTACAGCTTCGCGCCAAATGCAGTGGTCTGGGGCTTTATGTGGGGCACCATCGGCCAACTGATTGCAGTGGGTATCCTGGTGGGCTGCGGCTCATCCATTCTGATTATTCCTGGCTTTATCCCGATGTTCTTCTCCAACGCCACCATCGGCGTCTTTGCGAACCATTTTGGTGGCTGGCGCGCGGCGCTCAAGATCTGCCTGGTGATGGGCATGGTTGAAATCTTCGGTTGCGTGTGGGCGGTCAAGCTCACTGGTATGAGCGCATGGATGGGCATGGCGGACTGGTCAATTCTGGCACCACCGATGATGCAGGGCTTCGCCTCCGTCGGACTGGTCTTTATGGCCGTCATCATCCTGATTGCTCTGGCTTATATGTTCTTCGCGGGCCGCACGCTGCGCGCTGAAGAAGATGCGGAAAAACAAACAGCAGAAGTTTCTGCTCATTAAGGAGTTTCGATTATGACCGTACGTATCCTGGCTGTCTGTGGCAATGGGCAAGGTAGCTCCATGATCATGAAGATGAAAGTGGACCAGTTTTTAACCCAGTCAAACATCGACCACACGGTGAACAGCTGCGCAGTGGGTGAATATAAAAGCGAGCTGAACGGCGCGGACATCATTATCGCCTCTACCCATATCGCCGGTGAAATCACCGTGACGGGCAATAAATATGTCGTGGGGGTACGCAACATGCTGTCGCCTGCGGATTTCGGTCCCAAGCTGCTGGAAGTGATCAAAGAACACTTCCCTCAAGACGTGAAGTAAGGACGTCCTATGAAACTACGAGATTCGCTGGCAGACAATCATTCCATCCTTTTACAGGCTGAGGCCAGCACCTGGCAGGAAGCGGTAAAGCTGAGCGTGGATTTGCTGGTCAAGGCTGACGTGGTCGAGCCGCGTTACTACCAGGCCATTCTTGATGGCGTGGCGCAGCACGGTCCTTACTTTGTCATTGCGCCAGGTCTGGCCATGCCGCATGGCCGGCCGGAAGAGGGCGTGAAGAAAACCGGCTTCGCGCTGGTGACGCTGAAAACACCGCTGGTCTTTAACCATGAAGATAACGACCCGGTTGACATCCTGATCACCATGGCGGCCGTTGATGCTAACACCCACCAGGAGGTGGGCATCATGCAGATCGTCAATCTGTTTGATGATGAAGCTAATTTCGACCGTTTACGCGCCTGCCGCACCGAGCAGGAAGTGCTGGATTTAATTGATAACGCCACAGCGGCGGCAGTCTAAGAGGAATAGAACATGTCATTACCTATGTTGCAGGTTGCGCTGGATAACCAAACGTTGTCCCACGCATACGAAACGACCCGTCTGATCGCGGAAGAAGTCGACATCATCGAAGTGGGCACCATTCTGTGCGTCGGCGAGGGCGTGCGTGCCGTTCGGGATTTGAAAGCCCTTTATCCACACAAAATCGTGCTGGCGGATGCCAAAATTGCTGACGCAGGTAAAATTCTCTCCCGCATGTGCTTCGAAGCTAACGCCGACTGGGTCACCGTCATCTGCTGTGCGGATATCAACACTGCGAAAGGCGCGCTGGACGTGGCAAAAGAATTTAATGGCGACGTGCAGATCGAACTGACCGGTTTCTGGACCTGGGAACAGGCGCAGGCGTGGCGCGACGCGGGCATTCAGCAGGTGGTGTATCACCGCAGCCGTGATGCGCAGGCCGCGGGTGTGGCGTGGAGCGATGCGGATATCAGCGCGATTAAACGTCTGGCGGATATGGGCTTTAAAGTGACCGTCACGGGCGGCCTGGCGCTGGAAGATCTGCCGCTGTTCAGGGGCATCCCGATTCACGTCTTTATTGCCGGTCGTAGCATTCGTGATGCGGCGTCTCCGGTGGAAGCGGCGCGTCAGTTCAAACGCTCTATCGCTCAGCTTTGGGGCTAAGGAGCGGGTATGTTGTCAAAACAGGTCCCGCTTGGCATCTATGAAAAGGCACTCCCTGCGGGGGAGTGCTGGCTGGAGCGGCTGCAGCTGGCAAAACAGCTGGGTTTCGATTTTGTCGAAATGTCAGTGGATGAGACGGACGAACGCCTCTCTCGCCTCGACTGGAGTCGCGAACAGCGCCTGGCACTGGTGAGCGCTATCGCTGAAACGGGTGTGCGCGTGCCTTCTATGTGCCTCAGCGCCCATCGTCGTTTTCCGCTTGGGAGCGAAGATGATGCCGTGCGTGCGCAGGGGCTGGAGATCATGCGTAAAGCCATTCGCTTTGCCCAGGATGTCGGTATCCGCGTGATCCAGCTGGCGGGTTATGACGTTTATTATCAGGAAGCCAACAATGAAACGCGCCGTCGTTTCCGTGACGGCCTGAAAGAGAGCGTTGAGATGGCAAGCCGCGCGCAGGTCACGCTGGCGATGGAAATCATGGATTACCCCTTGATGAACTCCATCAGCAAGGCGCTGGGCTACGCGCACTATCTCAATAATCCATGGTTCCAGCTTTATCCCGATATCGGCAACCTGTCGGCATGGGATAACGACGTGCAAATGGAACTGCAGGCGGGCGTCGGGCATATCGTGGCGGTTCACGTCAAAGATACCCGTCCTGGCGTGTTTAAAAACGTACCGTTCGGCACCGGGGTGGTGGATTTCGAACGGTGCTTCCAGACGCTCAAACAGACAGGGTATTGCGGACCTTACCTGATTGAGATGTGGAGCGAGACGTCGGACGACCCGGCTGCGGAAGTGGCGAAGGCGCGGGACTGGGTGCGCGAACGTATGGCGCGGGCGGGGTTGCTGGAGGCTGAACATGCTTAAGCTTAAACAGCAGGTCTTTGAGGCCAACATGGATCTGCCACGCTATGGCCTGGTCACGTTCACCTGGGGCAACGTGAGCGCTATTGAACGCGAGCAGGGGCTGATCGTGATTAAGCCGAGCGGTGTGGCCTATGACACCATGAAAGCAGACGATATGGTGGTGGTGGATCTTGAAGGACGCGTCGTGGAGGGAAAATGGCGACACTCTTCAGATACGGCCACGCATCTGGCGCTGTACCGGCGTTATCCGTCCCTTGGCGGTGTGGTACATACCCACTCCACGCACGCGACGGCCTGG
The DNA here is from genome assembly GCF_004402045.1 of Lelliottia nimipressuralis. Classification (GTDB taxonomy): domain Bacteria; phylum Pseudomonadota; class Gammaproteobacteria; order Enterobacterales; family Enterobacteriaceae; genus Enterobacter; species Enterobacter chinensis. The sequence goes on from NZ_SOMG01000023.1 coordinate 60,225, forward strand.
GCACAGGCGGGGCTGCCCATCCCGGCGCTGGGCACGACCCACGCGGACTACTTCTTTGGCGACATTCCCTGCACGCGCGCATTAACGCAGGCTGAAGTGGAAGGCGAGTACGAGCTCAATACCGGGAAGGTGATTATCGACACGCTGGGAGAATGCGAACCGCTGCATACGCCGGGTATTGTGGTGTACCAGCACGGTCCGTTCTCCTGGGGAAAAGATGCCCACGACGCCGTCCATAATGCGGTCGTCATGGAGGAGGTGGCACGTATGGCGTGGATTGCCCGCGGCATCAACCCACAGCTTCAGGGCATTGATGACTACCTGATGAACAAGCATTTCATGCGCAAGCACGGCCCGAATGCCTACTACGGGCAGAAGTGAATAAGCGCTCTGGAATACCGAAAAACAGTTGTAACCGGTGGTATTCCGGAGCCATTCATAAAAAAAAGCCCCCGGGCAGGGGGCAACGTAAACTATGGCTATGTTCTCGTTGTTGGCTTTCCTGGTGCTAGCGTTAAAGCGTTATCGGTAAATATCTGCACTGGCGTGCATATTGCCGTTGCTGCCGGGCTCACGGGTTAACATCACGTGGTAATAGGTTGCGCCCTGCGCATCGGTTTCTTCGTTTAGTGCCTGATCTGCTTCACTTTCCGTGGCGAAATTATGATTGATGTAAATTACGCCCAAGCTTTGCACATCATCCATGTTCCTGGCCTGTCGGCTGTCTATTTTGATGGCTGCCATCGCGTTTGCACTGAGCAAAAGCGCCGCCATAATGGCTAATGCGATTTTTTTCATGATATGCGCTCCACGACTGCGTGCTGTGAGAGGGGGATGCTCCTTCTTGAATTCAGGTGATCTCTGATTAAAGTGTAATCACTCATCCGGCGAGGATGCGTGACCATTTCTGATGCAGTTGTTCAAAAAAACAACGCTTCCTGATGCGATTAATTTTAAATCACCCACTTAGACCCGCTTCGCGCTTTGTGCGAATTATTTATGCAATCAGCTTGAGTTTCCTGGGGCGCGCAAGTATTATGACGCGTCAATTTTTCAGCCGACCTTTAACACGTTCCTTGCCTCCCCGGGCCTCGGCTGACCCAGACAGGAGGCTGAATAATCCGTAAGGAGCAATTCGATGCGTCATTACGAAATCGTTTTTATGGTCCATCCTGACCAGAGCGAACAGGTTCCGGGTATGATCGAGCGTTACTCTGCTGCCATCACTGGTGCAGAAGGTACGATCCACCGTCTGGAAGACTGGGGCCGCCGTCAGCTGGCTTACCCGATCAACAAACTGCACAAAGCACACTACGTTCTGATGAACGTTGAAGCGCCGCAGGAAGTGATCGATGAGCTGGAAACTACCTTCCGCTTCAACGATGCCGTTATCCGCAGCATGGTTATGCGTACCAAAAACGCAGTTACCGAAGCATCTCCGATGGTTAAAGCGAAAGACGAGCGCCGTGAGCGTCGCGATGATTTCGCAAACGAAACCGCAGATGATTCTGATGCTGGGGATTCTGAAGAGTAATTTCTGATGACCAACCGTCTGGCGTTGTCCGGCATCGTATGCAGGGCTCCCCTTCGAAAGGTCAGTCCATCAGGAATTCCGCATTGCCAGTTCGTGCTTGAGCATCGTTCTGTGCAAGAGGAAGCCGGGTTTCACCGGCAGGCGTGGTGCCAAATGCCCGTTATTATTAGCGGACACGAAAACCAGGCCATTACTCACAGTTTAACGGTCGGTAGCGCAGTAATCGTTCAGGGGTTCATCTCTTGCCACAAGGCAAAGAACGGCCTGAGCAAAATGGTTCTGCATGCCGAGCAGATTGATTTGATAGATTCTGGAGACTAGCCATATGGCACGTTATTTCCGTCGTCGCAAGTTCTGCCGTTTCACCGCGGAAGGCGTTCAAGAGATCGACTATAAAGATATCGCAACGCTGAAAAACTACATCACCGAAAGCGGTAAGATTGTCCCAAGCCGTATCACCGGTACTCGTGCAAAATACCAGCGTCAGCTGGCTCGCGCTATCAAACGCGCTCGCTACCTGTCCCTGCTGCCGTACACTGATCGTCATCAGTAATCGGGCACGGTCCATTAATACGACTTTAAGAGGATAAGGTAATGCAAGTTATTCTGCTTGATAAAGTAGCAAACCTGGGCAGCCTGGGTGATCAGGTAAACGTTAAAGCGGGCTACGCTCGTAACTTCCTGGTTCCACAGGGTAAAGCTGTTCCAGCTACCAAGAAAAACGTAGAGTTTTTCGAAGCACGTCGCGCTGAACTGGAAGCCAAACTGGCTGACGTTCTGGCGGCTGCTAATGCTCGCGCTGAGTCAATCAACGCACTGGGCACTGTTACCATCGCTTCCAAAGCTGGCGACGAAGGTAAACTGTTCGGTTCCATCGGTACCCGCGATATCGCTGATGCAGTTTCTGCAGCAGGCGTTAAAGTGGCTAAGAGCGAAGTTCGTCTGCCGAACGGCGTTCTGCGTACCACTGGTGAGCACGAAGTTGACTTCCAGGTTCACAGCGAAGTGTTCGCTAAACTGGTTGTTAACGTTGTAGCTGAGTAATTTTTTACTCTGCTCACGTTGAAACGCCGGCCTTGTGCCGGCGTTTTGCTTTTTACAGAACCGGGTCTTTAACGCGCTCTGATAAAACTGCCGTCAGGCTGGCGGGTAAACAGCACCTGTTGACCATTGCCTGTATCAATCGTTAAGCCTGTCACCACGCCGCTGGCATTCTGGCGAATCTGCACCATCTGACCATTCTGCAAGTTACTGAGCGGTTTACCCGCACCTTCCACTTTTGCCATGGCATATACGTCGGTCGGCGGCAGGCTATGGTCGCGGAACAGCTGTGCCAGGGTTTTGCCCGGCTCTACGCGATAGGAACGCCACTGTTGCTCAATGCCGGTGGGCTGCTGCGTCTGTGGCTGTGGCTCAGCAGTGGCCTGCTCCTGCGGCTGTTCATCCTGAATGGGCTCTGGCTCAACCGGCGCGACCTGACCCGGATCGTTAGACGGGGCGACGAGCTGCGTCTGCATCGGCTGTGCATCAGGCTGCGGCCGCGTTTGCGACTGAATGTCCAGTTGGGCATTGCGGGTGACGGGTGCCGTATCGACATCATCGCCCCCGGAAGGAAGCAGGAAGCCCACGATCACCATTAGCGCGCCAATGATGATCCCTCTGCGATGCAGAGGAGGCAGCGGGTCCATGATGCGAAAATTGTCCGGCGCCTGCCAGATTTTCGCCAGGGTAGGTTTCAGTTCAAATCGCCCGGGCATGGCACTCCTCCTGCTCCGCGTATTTTTTATCCTGTGCTCCGAAGTATAGTTTGCTAACTGCCTGAACGGCGTAGCAAACCCGACATCCGTGACATCAGTTCGGGATTAATCCTGGTTATCTCTATTGTTTCTGTTTCGTCGTGGTTTGTCACCTTAACTTCAGACAAAGTTTTACCCATAAGGGCATGGCTGATATGCTGCCCGCTACTTTAAATGTGATGGAAGGAAAACCCATGACCACCCCGACTTTTGACACTATCGAAGCGCAGGCAAGTTACGGTATCGGCTTGCAGGTAGGACAGCAACTGAGCGAATCCGGCCTGGAAGGTCTGTTACCAGAAGCGCTGGTGGCGGGTATCGCTGACGCGCTGGAAGGCAAACAGCCTGCCGTTCCGGTTGACGTCGTACACCGCGCGCTGCGTGAAATCCACGAACGCGCTGACGCCGTGCGTCGTGCACGCTTTGAAGAGATGGCAGCCGAAGGCGTGAAATATCTGGAAGAGAACCGTGAGCGTGAAGGCGTGAGCAGCACCGAGTCCGGTCTGCAGTTCCGCGTGATCAACCAGGGTGATGGCGCAATCCCGGCGCGTACCGACCACGTTCGCGTACATTACACCGGTAAGCTTATTGACGGTACCGTCTTCGACAGCTCCGTGGCACGTGGCGAACCAGCTGAATTCCCGGTTAATGGCGTTATCGCGGGTTGGATCGAAGCGCTGACCCTGATGCCAGTGGGCTCTAAATGGGAACTGACTATCCCGCATAACCTGGCTTACGGCGAACGTGGTGCTGGCGCATCCATTCCGCCATTCAGCACCCTGGTGTTTGAAGTCGAGCTGCTGGAAATTCTGTAATCGAATTTTCTTATTTCCTCTTCCCGGTTGGGGAGAGGAAAATAGTGTTAAAACCTATAGTTACGATGCAATCAACATTTTATCTTGCAAACGAAACAGTTGCGTGTATTTTTGTGAGCTGTTTCGCGCTGTATGAGTGATATGACACTCACTTTCAACATATTATTAACATAATATCTAAATCATAGTATTCATCCCGCCGATTCTTACCTAATATCGATTAGCCCTTACAAGGGAACGTCATCTTTTGACGTATTTAAAGGCCAGAAGAGCCTTAACAACACAGACAGGCATAAACAGGAAAATATCAAATGGTAGATCAGGTCAAAGTCGTCGCCGACGAAGAGGCGTCGTCTGAACAGTCGCTACGGCGCAATCTCACAAACCGTCATATTCAGCTCATTGCTATTGGGGGTGCCATCGGTACCGGGCTGTTTATGGGGTCAGGCAAAACCATCAGTCTGGCCGGGCCGTCAATCATATTCGTTTATATGATTATCGGATTTATGCTGTTCTTCGTGATGCGTGCAATGGGGGAATTGCTGCTCTCGAACCTCGAATACAAATCCTTCAGCGACTTTGCTTCAGACCTGCTCGGGCCATGGGCGGGCTATTTCACCGGCTGGACCTACTGGTTCTGCTGGGTCGTGACCGGTATGGCGGATGTCGTGGCGATTACGGCTTACGCACAGTTCTGGTTCCCGGGGCTGTCGGACTGGGTGGCTTCGCTGGCGGTCATTGTTCTGCTTCTGAGCCTGAACCTCGCCACCGTTAAAATGTTCGGTGAGATGGAGTTCTGGTTCGCGATGATTAAAATCGTGGCGATTGTCGGGCTCATTGTTGTGGGGCTGGTGATGGTCCTCACCCACTTCCAGTCGCCAACGGGCGTTCAGGCCTCGTTTACCCATCTGTGGAATGACGGTGGCTGGTTCCCGAAAGGCATTAGCGGCTTCTTTGCCGGCTTCCAGATTGCGGTGTTTGCTTTCGTGGGGATTGAGCTGGTGGGAACCACGGCAGCGGAGACCAAAGATCCCGAGAAGTCTCTCCCGCGCGCTATTAACTCCATTCCGGTTCGTATCATCATGTTCTACGTCTTCGCGCTGGTCATTATTATGTCCGTGACGCCGTGGAGCTCCGTGGTGCCAACCAAGAGCCCGTTCGTTGAACTGTTCGTGCTGGTAGGTCTGCCTGCTGCCGCGAGCCTGATTAACTTCGTGGTGCTGACCTCTGCGGCTTCGTCTGCCAACAGCGGCGTGTTCTCAACAAGCCGTATGCTGTTTGGTCTGGCGCAGGAAGGCGTGGCGCCGAGCGCGTTCGCCAAGCTGTCTAAGCGTGCGGTACCTGCGAAAGGGTTGACCTTCTCCTGCATGTGCCTGCTGGGTGGTGTGGTGATGCTCTACGTGAACCCAAGCGTGATTGGCGCGTTCACCATGATTACCACGGTCTCTGCGATCCTGTTTATGTTCGTCTGGACCATCATCCTGTGTTCATACCTGGTGTACCGCAAGCAGCGTCCACACCTGCATGAGAAATCGATCTACAAGATGCCGCTGGGCAAGCTCATGTGCTGGGTGTGCATGGCGTTCTTCGTATTCGTGCTGGTTCTGCTGACGCTGGAAGATGATACCCGTCAGGCGCTGATCGTCACGCCGCTGTGGTTTATCGCGCTGGGGCTGGGCTGGGTGTTTATCGGTAAGAAACGTATGGCAGGCGTGCGTTAAGCATGTTGCCGGGTGGCGCTGACGCTTACCCGGCCTACGTTCCAGGATGTTGTAGGCCCGGTAAGCGCTAGCGCCACCGGGCTTTTTTAATCCCCGGATAACGCACGCGGGAACAGAACGTTATTCTCAAGACTGATGTGTTCCATCAGGTCGTCGATCGTTTCGTTAATGCCGTTGTACATCGCTTTCCACGTTGTGCACGCTTCTGGCGGCGGTGTGACGTTGTTGGTGGTGTGTTTGATCACTTCCAGCAGCTCGCCGGCGTCATCATGTTCGCTTTCCATCACGCTGATGGGCCCCATCGCCTGGCTTCCCATTCCCTGTTTAATCATCGGGAAGAGGATCTGCTCTTCTTTCATCATGTGGCTGGAAAGCTCTTCGTGCAGCAGGGTCAGGTACTTTGCCAGACCGCGCGGTACGGAAGGTTTGTCGGCATGCACGCGCTCAACTTTGGTTGCCTGCAGGATCAGCTCCGGCAGCTGTTCACGGTGACGGTCATGGTAACGCACGATGATATGGTCGATGATTTCCCCGAGCGGGGCGGTTCGCCAGTCTTTATCGACAGGTTGCTGGGCCAGCTGTGCCAGCTCTGCTTCAATCACCTCAACGTCCAGCTCCTTGCGTGAAGCCGCACGCGACAGGGTTTGCTTACCGCCGCAGCAGTAGTCCATATCGTATTTACGGAACAGCGCAGAAGCGCGAGGAATGGAGAGCGCCAGCTCGCCGAGGGGTTGGTCGCGAAAGGCCATATCAGTTACCTCGTCATTAATAATATAAGATGCATATTAAATGCATCTTTAAGTTGGCGCTATAACCCTTTAGAGGCAAGGGTAAAAATGAGATGCAGATCACAAAAAATCACCACTTTTAACTCCCTGAATGGGTTCAGGAAAATGGTTTAGAAACTTTTTAAATGTGTAGAAACAGTAAACAACTCGCCGCGCCTGCCGATATATCCACGTCAGACAAACCTGCATATAACAAAGGCAAAGCATGTTTAAACGTATAAAAGTCATTACCCTTCTTATTTCGGTGCTGCTTGTGCTCGGCATCATGCAAGTGATTTCCGCCGGTATCTTTATCAACGCGCTGAATAACGATAAAGACAACTTCACCGTGTCGCAGCTCTCCAGCAAGAACGTGGCGGAGTTTACCGATGCGTGGATCAGTCTGAACCAGGCACGCGTCACCCTGAACCGCGGGATGCTGCGTCTGCAAAGCAGCATGGCCTCTCAAATTAACGGTGGTCAGCTGAATGAGCTGGTGACCACAGCGAAAAACCTGCTGACTGAAGCCCAGGTTCATTACGATAAATACTATGCCTTGCCGAATACGCCTGGCCTGGATGAGAACCTGACTAACCAACTCGAAGAACAGTACCGCATATACTCTTCTACGCTGGCGCAAATGAACGTTCTGCTGAGCCAGGGCAATCTGGAAGATATGTTTAAGCAGAATGCCGAACAAAAACAAAACGCGATGCAGACGGTTTATCGTGAATGGCGTGAAGCGCAGGCCGCGCTCACCGATAAGGGCATTCAGGATAATGAAAGTGATTACAAGCACATCCTGTGGATCCTTTCTGCGGTCATGCTGCTGGTGATCGTGGTGATTATCTCCAGCTGGATTGCAATGCGCCGCGTGCTGCTGCTGCCTCTGGAAGAGGTGATTAACCATATCCGCGCCATTGCGGCAGGGGATTTGACCCAGCCGATTCAGGCAGACGGTAAAAATGAAATGGCGATCCTGGCGCGCAACGTGCAGGAAATGCAAACCTCGCTGGCGAACACCGTGGGCGTGGTGCGGGAAGGTGCAGATACTATTTACACCGGTGCAGGCGAAATTTCTGCTGGCAGCAACGATCTCTCTTCCCGTACCGAGCAGCAGGCCGCTTCTCTGGAAGAGACGGCAGCCAGCATGGAAGAGCTGACGGCAACCGTGAAGCAGAACGCCGATAACGCGCGTCAGGCTTCGCGTCTGGCGCTGGATGCCTCCTCAACCGCGAAGAAGGGCGGGAATGTGGTTGAAGGCGTCGTGCGTACAATGGACGAGATCGCCACCAGTTCCAGCAAAATCGCGCAAATTACTAACGTGATCGACGGGATTGCCTTCCAGACTAATATCCTGGCGCTGAACGCGGCGGTGGAAGCGGCGCGTGCAGGCGAACAAGGTCGTGGTTTTGCGGTTGTGGCCGGTGAAGTGCGTACCCTTGCTCAGCGCAGCGCCCAGGCGGCGAAAGAGATCAAAGCGCTGATCGACGATTCCGGTGAACGCGTGAACGCTGGCTCGCAGCTTGTTAACGAAGCCGGTGCCACGATGGCAGAGATCGTTAATGCGGTCACCCGCGTTACCGACATCATGGGCGAGATTGCCTCGGCCTCTGACGAGCAAAGCCGCGGTATCGACCAGGTAGGCCAGGCGGTCGCCGAGATGGACCGCGTGACCCAGCAGAACGCCTCGCTGGTAGAGGAGTCTGCGGCGGCGGCGGCGGCGCTGGAAGATCAGGCTGCACGCCTGAACGAAGCGGTAGCGGTGTTCAAAATCACCCGCAACCAGGCGGTTAAAGCGGTACCGGTGAAAACCTATGTGCCAAAAGTGCAGCCTGTTGCGGCGGCGTCTGAAGGGAACTGGGAAACGTTTTAAGGGCTTGCCCGGTGGCGGCTTCGCCTTACCGGGCCTACGGTTTTGTAGGCCCTGCAAGCGCAGGCCGCTGGGCAATGCTCACATCTCTGACGCCGGAACGACTCTCGGTTTTTCCGGCTTCGCTCTTACCGCCATCACCACCCCCACCACCAGCAACGCGATCCCGCAGGCCGTTAACAGCGGCGGCACGCTCTGGCGCATCAGGAAGGTGTAAAGCAGGCCGGCCAGGGTTTCGAAGACTATCAGCGGCCCTAAGATCACCGTCGGCAGCTTCTGGCTGGCAATGTTCCAGCACAGCGCACCCACCCATGAACACAGCACCGCAATCGCCACCATCAGGCCAATAAAGACCCACGGCCTTGGCCCGAAGGGCTGGGAGAAGTCCGGCTGCTGATGGCCTAACCAGATGCACGCCCCGACATATCCCACCAGTGAGACGGGCAGCGTGACCAGCGCCTGGGCCGTCGCCCACATCATCGGGTGCTTGTCCGGGTTCTCCCGTAGCCAGCGAGCATTGCGCAGGGCATACCAGGCCCAGCACGCTACGGAAATGAACGCCAGCATAATGCCAGAACCGTAACGCCACAGGTCAACATCCGCCTGCCCATGACGCAGCTCGGCAATATTGACGCATACCAGACCCACGGCGGTGCAGATCAGCGCCGGCGCCATTTTTGACCACGCCAGCTTTCCATCGCGGTGGCTGTAGAGCAGGTTAGCAAAGACGGGGATGACGGCCGGCAGCGTGCCGATAATCATGGTAGATACCGGCGCACCGGTACGCTGAATGGCACTCGCGAGGCAAACGTAGTAGATAAGATTGCCCATCATGGTCAGCGCCAGCGCGGTGCCCCAGTCCTGACGGCTGAGCTGACGCAGGCGCGCACGTCCCAGCCACGCCAGGGGCAGGGCAATCAGCCCCAGCGCCAGGTAGCGCCCGGTCGACTGCAGTATTGCCGGATACTCGGGCACGATCAGCGGGCCGACAAATATCAGTCCCCACATCATCCCGGCCAGCAGGGCATACAACACACCACTAATCATTTTTCCATCCACATTGATTCACGTTGCGCTCAGTCTAGGCGGGGGAAAGGGGCGCGTATTGTATGAGATTGCGCATTAGCGCCGGGTGACCTGTTTCTGGTAGCGCACAGGGGTAATGCCGTAGCGGCGGGTAAACGCGCGGATTAAATGCGACTGGTCGGTCAGCCCGGTCGCGGCAGCGACCTCGGCTGCGGGCATGCCGTGCGTGAGGAACGCTTTGGCGCGCCACAGGCGGATGGCCATTAGCATCTGATGCGGCGTCACGTGAAAATGGGCTTTGAACTGGCGCTGGAAATGGTATGGGCTCAGCGAGACGACGCTTGCCAGCTCGTCCAGCGTCAGGGCGTGCATATAGTTATCGTGCAGATACTCGCGTACCCGTTCGAACCGGTGCGCACCTTCGTGAATGACCGGCGCGTGGCGGGCTAACGGCTGAAAGGTCTCAATCAGATCCAGCAGCAGCCCTTTTTGCGCCAGCGGATCGTCCGTGTGCCACAAACCATAAATAAGCCTGCCGATTTGCTGCGAGCGCAGCGGGTCATAACGGGTCACATCGCTAAACCACCAGTGCCGGAGGCCGGTCACCTCTTCCAGCAGGTCGGGTTCGATATAAACCATCCGGTAGCGCCAGCCGTCTTCGGTGGCGGATTCGCCGGTATGGATCTCGTCCGGGTTCATGGTCACGACGGATTTTTCAGGGGCGAGATGCTGGGTACCGCGATAGCGAAAGCGTTCGGCACCGGTTTCGATGGTGCCGATACCGAAGGCTTCGTGAGTGTGAGGCTCAAAGGCATAGCGGGAAATATGCGCGTGATAGAGTTCGATGCCCGGCACCTGCGCCAGATGGCGAAAGCGCGCGCTGTCTCTCTCATCAATGAACTGTTCCGGTACGCCTTGCACGGTGAGCCTCCTCATGGGTCATCTCTTCATTATCAAAGATGACCCGAGGGGATGCCACAAAAAATAACCAGTTCTTAACAATTACAGGATGGCTTTGACGCTTTCCGCCAGCGTTGTGGTCGGGCGGCCGATCAGCTTGCTCAGGGTGCGGCTGTCGTCGAACAGGCCGCCTTTCGAGGCCCCCACGTCGGAGTCTGCCAGCATATCCGCCAGCCCTGCAGGCAGGCCAACGCCCTTCAGCGCGGCGGCAAAATCCGCTTCACTGAGATTCTGATAGGTTACCGGCTTCCCGCTCTGTTTACTGAGTTCAGCCGCCAGTTCGCTCAGCGTCCAGCCGTGGTCGCCCGCCAGTTCGTAGATCTTGCCCGCATGGCCCTCTTCAGCGATCACTTTGGCGGCCGCCGCGGCATAGTCTGCGCGCGTGGCAGAAGCAATTTTGCCTTCACCTGCCGCACCAATAAAGACGCCATGTTCCAGCGCAGGCGGCGCGCTCGCCAGATAGTTTTCGGTATACCAGCCGTTGCGCAGCAGGGCATAAGGAATGCCGGACGCCGCCAGCGCGTTTTCCGTGTCAACGTGCTCAACGTGCAGGCCCAGCGGAGAGGTGTCCGCATGCAGCAGGCTGGTGTAGGCGATAAATTTCACGCCGGCGGCTTTGGCGGCGTTAATCACGTTCTGGTGCTGGGTCGCGCGTTGTCCGACTTCGCTGGAAGAGATAAGCAGCAGTTTATCCACGCCGCTCAGCGCGGCAGTGAAGGCGGCTTCGTCCGTGTAGTCTGCCTGACGAACCACAATGCCCTGCTGGCTTAATGCTTCAGCTTTAGCCGGGTTACGTACGATGGCCACAATCTGGTTGGCCGGTACGGTTTTTAACAGCTGTTCGATAACGAGATGGCCAAGCTGGCCGGTAGCGCCGGTAATTGCGATCATGATGAATCTCCTTCGTGTTTGTCTGGTGTTGTGGCACACTAGCACCATAGCTAACTTTTAGTAAGTACGTACAAAAAGGTAAGTATGAAAACAACGATTCCGACGCTTAGCGAACAAATGCGCGATGGCAATCTCTTCGCGGAACAGTGTCCTTCACGGGAGGTCCTCAAACACGTGACCAGCCGCTGGGGAGTACTGATTCTGCTGGCCTTGCGAGAGGGAACGCACCGCTTTAGCGATCTGCGCCGTAAAATGGGTGGGGTAAGCGAAAAGATGCTGTCCCAGTCACTTCAGGCGCTGGAGCTGGATGGGTTTGTCGATCGCGTATCGTATCCGGTTGTGCCACCGCACGTAGAGTATAGCCTGACGTCGTTGGGTATTGAGGTCAGCGAGAAAGTCGCCGCGCTGGCGGACTGGATTGAGGTGAATACGCCAAAAGTGATGGCGAATCGGGACGATCGCGCGGCGTAAAAGCCGGGTAAGCGAAGCGCCACCCGGCACAATCACCGCTACTTGCTCAAATCCACCTGATAAATCGCGAACCCGATATCATCCGTCGCCACCTTTTTCATCGGATACTGCGCCTTATCCTTAATAAACGCGGCTGCCTTATCGGACGGTGACGTTTCAACGCGGATGTCCAGCGGCGTATCGCTGTGGATCGGCGCCAGACGCCAGTTGTTATCCACTGCCGGGTGAATTTCCCCCGCCTTTTTCGATTCGGCGCTGATCCAGGCTGCCAGCACCGAGCGGTTTTCATCCGGCGAGGCAAAGGCGATGTGGCTATCTCCGGTACCGGCAAACTTACCGCCGTAGGCGCGATAGTTATTGGTCACGACCAGGAAGGTGGCACTCGGGTCGATCGCCTTGCCGTTGAAGGTCAGGTTTTTGATGCGCTCCGCCTGCGGGTTAATCGTCTGACACTCGCCGTCATATTTCGCCGGCTGGGTGACGTCAATCTGGTAATTCACGCCGTCGATTACGTCGAAGTTGTAGGTGCGGAATCCGTCCCAGTTAATCAGCGACTGCGGCTTACTGCTGTGCGGGTCAATCTGGTTAAACTGTCCGGCAGAGCACTCCAGCCACTCTTTTACCTCCTGTCCGGTCGCTTTTACCACCACCAGCGTGTTCGGGTAGAGGTAGAGATCGGCGGCGTTACGGAAGGTCAGCTGGCCCTTTTCGACTTCTACATAGCTTGCCGGGTCATTCTTGCGCCCGCCTACCTTAAATGGCGCAGCGGCTGAAAGAACCGGCAGTTTTGCCAGATCCGGATCGCCCTGAACAAAGTGTTCGGCATAGGCTTTCTGTGCCATGTTGACGACCTGGACGGTCGGATCGTCCTGAACCAGCGCCAGGAAGCTGTACATGTTGTCGGCGGATTTGCCGATCGGTTTGCTGACGAATTCGCGCGTGGCGTTGTGATCGTGCTTCAGCACGTCGACCAGTTTTTTATCTTCCGCCGCCAGTGATTTTTTAGCCGCAGCGTCGTAAATCGGGCGCGCTTCGGCTTTTGACTGGGTGACCTTCCAGCTGCCGCCGTCGTTATTCAGCACCAGATCCACCACGCCAAGATGATCGCCCCACATGCCCGGCATCACCGACGGCACGCCGTTTAGCGTCCCTTTTTCGATGTCTGCCCCTTTGATGCTGGCAAAATCTTTGCCCGGGAAGACCGCGTGAGCGTGGCCAAACAGGATCGCGTCAACGCCCGGGACTTCACTCAGGTAGTAAACGGAGTTTTCGGCCATGGCCTGGTATGGATCGGCAGAGAGGCCGGAATGGGCAACGACGACAACCAGATCCGCTCCTTTCTCACGCATTTCCGGCACGTATTTACGCGCCGTCTCGGTAATGTCGTTAACGGTGACTTTGCCGCTGAGGTTCGCTTTATCCCACGTCATAATTTGCGGCGGTACAAAACCGATGTAGCCGATTTTCAGCGTCTGCTTTTTACCGTCCTGGTCAACCACCTCTGTCTTCTTAATCAGGTAAGGCGTAAAGAGCGGTTTTTGGGTCTTAACGTCGATGATATTGGCGTTAACGTACGGGAATTTGGCGCCTGCCAGCGCGTCATGCAGATACTTCAGACCGTAGTTGAATTCGTGGTTGCCGAGGTTGCCAACGGTATAGTCCAGCGTGTTCATCGCTTTATAAACAGGGTGGATCTCGCCTTTTTTCAGTCCTTTCGCCGCCATGTAATCGCCGAGCGGGCTACCCTGAATAAGATCGCCGTTGTCGACCAGCACGCTATTTTTCACTTCACCGCGCGCGGCGTTGATCAAACTTGCCGTACGTACCAGTCCGAATTTTTCCGTAGGGGTATCTTTGTAGTAATCGAAGTCCATCATGTTGCTGTGCAGATCGGTCGTTTCCAGAATACGCAGATCGACCGTCGCCGCCTGTACGCTCGCTGCAATCAGCGTCGCCAGGAGCGTTGCGCTAAACTTAATCATCAGAGGAGTCCTTTTTTCGATCCAGGCCACAAAAGAGTATGTATCTATAACGTGTTGCTTACAGAAATGTGAATCCTGACAGAAAAAAGCAACCTGAAACCGGAATTGCTTCACAGATAGCGGAATTGTTCACATTACGATATAACTAAAACAAAGAGTTAACCTCACTGCGTTAACAAAGAGGTGGAAAATGCTAGATAAAATTTGTCAGCTCGCACGGGATGCGGGAGATGCCATCATGCAGGTCTATGACGGTAATAAACCCATGGAGGTTGTCAGCAAAGCAGACGACTCTCCGGTCACAGCGGCAGATATCGCGGCGCATAAGGTGATCCTGCAAGGGTTACAGGCCTTAACGCCGGACATTCCTGTTTTGTCTGAAGAAGCACCGCAAAGCTGGGACGAGCGCCAGCACTGGCAGCGTTACTGGCTGGTCGATCCGCTGGACGGGACAAAAGAGTTCATCAAGCGTAACGGTGAATTCACCGTCAATATTGCCCTGATTGAGAAAGGCAAAGCGGTGCTGGGCGTGGTCTACGCGCCGGTAATGAACATGATGTACAGCGCCGCAGAAGGGAAGGCCTGGAAGGAAGAGTGCGGCGTGCGTAAGCAGATCCAGGTGCGCGATGCGCGTCCACCGCTGGTGGTGATTAGCCGCTCGCACAGCGACAGCGAGCTGCAGGAGTATCTGCAACAGTTGGGTGAACACCAGACCACCTCGATTGGCTCATCGCTGAAATTCTGCCTGGTGGCGGAAGGCCAGGCGCAGCTGTACCCTCGTTTTGGGCCAACCAACGTCTGGGATACCGCCGCCGGGCATGCCGTTGCCGCGGCCGCCGGGGCGCATGTTCATGACTGGCAGGGCAAGCCGCTGGACTACACCCCGCGCGAATCATTCCTCAATCCCGGCTTCCGCGTCTCTATTTATTGAGCCAGCAGCTTATGCAGCAGGTCGACAACCTGCTGCACCTCTTCCTGGGTTAACGCACCGTCTTTCACCCACTGTACGCGACCCTCTTTATCCAGCACGATAATCGCGGAGCTCTCTTCCTCCAGCTGCCAGGCTTTACGCGTCACGCCGTTGCTGTCGACAATAAATTGCGACCACGGGTAGAGTTGTTTATTGCTCTCAAGGCTTGAGCGCACAAACATCCCGGAGCCAGGAATGGCGTCATCGGTATTAACAATGGTGGTCGTCTGGTAGCGGTCATGAGGGAATTTTGCGGCCTTGATCGCTTCCACCAGGTTGGCATTTTTCTCTTTTGCGGATGTACGACCGGCAATATGTTGTACAACTCTCACTTTGCCTGCGAGCTGCGCGCTATTCCAGGGTTTGTAGCTAAACTTATCATTGTCGAGAATCAATTCTCCCCGGTCAGCAATGCCGACTGGCGGTACACGTTGTCCTTTTTCAATACTGTGAGCGCAAGCCCACAGAGGCAGCAGCAGGCAGGCTGCCGCAAGGATATTACGTAGGGTCATGGCGTTTCCTTATTGTTTGCAGGTGATCCGACCACTTGGTCATACGCTTTTAATGATAAGTGCGATCAATGTGGTTTTCCCGCAATCCCGATGCCAGTTTGCGGGTCAACGCACATATCCATGAAAAAACGACGGCTTATACTGCCCTTAGTGACGGTTTGCAAAGATTATTCTGAATAATTGTAATCAAACGGTAAATAAACTTATGCATACTGGGTAACAACGTAGTTCTGGTCTATAGTCATTGGGCATTAAAATTTGCGCTCAGGACAGTCGGGCCGATTGTGGCACCGCAAGAGCGTATGATTCGCAGGAGATACAAGAATGAAAATTTTCCAACGCTACAACCCGCTTCAGGTGGCGAAGTACGTGAAGATCCTGTTCCGTGGACGGTTGTATATCAAGGATGTTGGCGCTTTTGAGTTTGATAAGGGCAAGATCCTTGTCCCAAAAGTGAAGGACAAACAGCACCTGTCTGTGATGTCCGAAGTCAACCGTCAGGTTATGCGTCTGCAAACTGAGATGGCTTAACCAACGTGCTATGCAGTAGTTAAAAAGACGGCTCCCGATGGGAGCCGTTGATGTTTGTGGGGGAGGAACCTTACGCGGACACCTTCTCTTCCGCATCTGGCAGCTTCGGCACCAGTACGGTCGGTTTGTTGTCGATACGCGTCACCAGCAGCTGGTCGATGCGGTAGTTATCAATATCTACCACCTCAAACTTGTAGCCGGAGAACTTCACCGAGTCGGTACGTTTCGGGATTTTACGCAGCATAAACATCATAAAGCCGCCGATGGTTTCGTAATTACCGGACTGCGGGAACTCGTCGATATCCAGCACGCGCATCACGTCTTCTATCGGCGTACCGCCATCAATCAGCCATGAATTCTCGTCACGCTGAACAATCTGCTCTTCCAGCCCCTGACCAACGAGATCGCCCATCAGCGTGGTCATCACGTCGTTGAGGGTGATAATACCCACCACCAGCGCGTATTCGTTCATGATAACCGCGAAGTCTTCCCCGGCGGTTTTGAAACTTTCCAGCGCTTCTGAGAGCGTCAGGGTGTCCGGTACAATGAGGGTATTACGGATCTGTACGCCGCTGTTGAGCGCCAGGCTTTGGTTAGCCAGTACGCGGTTCAGCAGGTCTTTGGAGTCGACGTAACCGATGATATGGTCGATATCCTCATTACAGACCAGGAACTTAGAGTGCGGATGCTCCGCCACTTTGTTCTTCAGGCTCTGCTCGTCTTCGTGTAAATCGAACCAGATAATGTTCTCACGGCCCGTCATGGAAGAGGGCACCGTACGGGATTCCAGTTCGAATACGTTCTCAATCAGCTCGTGTTCCTGCTTACGCAGTACCCCGGCCAGCGCGCCGGCCTCCACGACCGCATAAATGTCGTCAGACGTGATGTCGTCTTTACGCACCATTGGCAGCTTGAAGATGCGGAAAATCACGTTTGCCAGACCGTTGAAGAACCACACCAGCGGACGAAACACGTACAGACAGAAGCGCATCGGGTTGATGATACGCAAAGCTACAGCTTCTGGCGCAATCATACCGATGCGTTTCGGGGTCAGGTCAGCGAAGAGGATGAACAGCCCGGTCACCAGCGAGAAGGAGAGAATAAAGCTCAGCTGTTCGGCCAGTTCAACGGACATGTACTTAACAAAGAGACTATAAAACGCCGGAGAAAACGCCGCATCGCCCACGATACCGCCGAGAATGGCGACCGCGTTCAGGCCAATCTGCACCACGGTGAAGAACATACCGGGGTTTTCCTGCATTTTGAGAATGCGTGAGGCGTTGATGTTGCCTTCGTCTGCAAGCAGCTTCAGTTTGATTTTACGGGATGCGGCCAGCGAGATCTCAGATATCGAGAAAAATGCACTGACGGCAATAAGACAAAGTATTACTAAAATACTGTTTAACATAGTTTATCCGGCTTCTCGCCAGATCCTCAGAAGGGGAGTTGATACCATTTGTGTGAAGACACATTGAACGTCAGCTCGTAGCGTTGAGCCGATTATTTCAGCGGTAGTATAGCGTAAAGAGATGTAAATCTGCCAGAGGTCACATTTTGGTGTTGATGCCCCGATTAGTGTGGTCTTTGGAATTTTCTGGGGAACTTCTACGGATAAGCCTACGACTGGATAAAACTGGGCTCAGTGACGTGCCATAAAGCCTACAGGAGCCTTTATAAGACACTCTCAACTATTGGAAAATCCATGAGTAGCAGGGCAAAACAATCATTTGTTTTCAAGAGGATGCGGTTATAAAATGCGCAGATCGTTACCAAATGGAGTTGGTTATGAGTTTTAGCTTACCGGGATTTAACTTGTTCTACCTCTCAAGGGATAACCTTGAACCAGAAAAGTATGAATTGATAACTCGCCCTTCTGTCACATGGGATTACATTAGCCAGGAGTATGAGTTTGATGACAGATATCGCGATCATTATCACGTTGAAGGGCTCAGGCCACGACCATCATATTCGCGTAGCTACGCTTATCAGAACAATCATTCTAATGGATTCAACACAGAAAGACGGCTGAGATACCTGGTCTTCAGAGGTGAAGTTGTGATGTTAAACCGTTACGGTTCCCCTGGAGAGCTTTTCTATATCGATGAAGAAGGGCAGCTTATCTGTAAGAATTACCATGTGTTTGAAATGAACGGGGCTGAACAGATCCTGCGAGAGTACAGGAATTCTGTCGGATGCAGGTACCACCGTACAGGAAAGTCCCGCCCAACTTCGTTTGCATTATCTTTCTCAGGTGGAACATTAGCATCAGCTTCTGAGCCGTCATACCAGACAATTAACAGCAAGGCCGCAGGTCGTTTACTGGCTGCTGGCGGTGTCTACAATGGTAACGTTGAGGGCTTCAGGAAAACAGCTGAGCAGTTAGGTGGAGATGCTGTTAAGGGGTATGAACAAGTACTAAATGAACAAACGGCTGGTACAGTTATTGTTGCGGCTTCAATTCTGTTAGCGAAACGACCTAATAGTTAGTCTTTTGACGAAGTGTATAGTTACTTAGGCAAAGTAAGGGGAGAAACAAAACTATTAGATAATATAGAAGTAAAAGAAATAAACTACATAAAACGAGATCCCTCTGAAACTATGTTACTGAGAAAAGAATTTAATAATACAGTGAGGAGGAAATTCCTTAATCAATTATCCAATTCCTCAGATGCAGCTAACGTCTTCGAACCTTCGGATTTGTTTAAAATGAGTAAGGGTACAGTACCAGATGGCTGGGAAGTTCATCATAAACTACCATTGGATGATGGTGGCACAAATGCCTTTGAAAACCTTTCATTAATTGAAAAAGAACCGTTTCATAAGGTGTTAACAAATATGCAGAGAACATCGACAAGAGGTATGCTTCCGGGAGAGAGCAAAGTAACTCCATGGGTTATGCCTACTGGCTCGATTTATCCGCTTAAATAATTTGATGGGTATGAAAATGAAATCAAATGTAACAGATATGCTAATCGAATTAAGAAAAATGATGACCGATTTAGAGTACCCAATCGAGAAACCTATTAACGCATCATTTCTTGATAGTCTAACAAAAGGACGCAGAAAAACCGCATCACCAATACTGGACCAAATCGGAAATGAAACTTGTCTTCTTTTAGTTAATCAACTTGATTATACTACATTCATCGAAACAATGGATGGATTTGAGTATAACGGGCTGACAATGTTCAGTTTATCAATCCCAGAACCAATAGTTAAAAACTTGTTCATTATGAATGAGTTTTATCGCAATAATGATTATTTAGACCCCGAATTACAAGAGCGATTAGTTATTGGGGAGGATGGAATGTCATTGTTTACTTATGATACAAAAATGAATTTATTTCAAATTCGTGACAATGCCTCTACAGAGTCGATATATGGTTCCTTTGATAATTTCAATGACTTTTTGAGTGAAATACTTGACTCCGTAAAATAAACATTATTTCAGTGAATCTAAATCCACTTATAGGCCTAACCTTACAGGTAGTTTTAGGGATTTAGATTCATAAGTATGTCATTGATTTAGCGATGTTTTTTTATCTCGATAAAGTTACCAACCTTTAGTTCGAAAAATAATCGAAACCCAGTCCGCCTGTAAGTATCCCGCATAATCGTGCCATTCACATTTTTGGCATAAAACAGACCGGACAGCATGGCGCTGTCCGGGACGAGGGGTTATTTCGCGGTGGATAAACGGGCGTTTCCTTCCGCCCGTCGTGCGGCATCGCCTCCCCAGACCTGGTCATACTCATAGCCTGTGAGCTGTTTGATCACCACGCGGGTCCTCGCGTCGCAGTCGCGGTAATCACCGCCCAGCTTACGGCGTGCAATCTCCTTAAGGAGCAGCTTATGCGTCTCGCGGGTGAGCTTGAACTTGTAGGTAGTAAAGAAGCTTACCGCCAGCAGGGCTGCCGTCGCGAAAATCATCAGGCCTATAATCGCCCCGAGCGCGCTTTCAGGCTGCGCGCCGCTGCCCTTCACAAAGCCGGACTCCTGCAGCACCAGGCCAATAATCATAATCGCAATCGCCACGGTGCTTTTGCGGGTCAGGACCATCACGCCGGCAAAAATACCTTCGCGGCGCTGCTGGGTCACCATTTCGTCAATATCCGGAATGAAGCTGTAGATGTTCCACGGTATGTAATAGAGACCAGAGCGGGCGGCGCCGAGCAGGATAAAGACCGCCGAGAACAGCAGCGTCGGCACCTGGGTTTTGGTCAGGTAGACCGTAAACAGGAAGGCCAGTACCAGGAAAATACAGCTGTAGGAAAGACGCAGGGCGGCAGACGGCGTCATGTTCAGACGGTTCAACAGCAGCATAAATCCATACGTGCCGGGCACCGAGGCGAAAGCCGCAATGCTTAGCCAACCCGACACGGCAGCCGCATCCTGGCTCAGGCAATAAACGACATAATAAGTAAAGACCGACCCGAAGACGTCCATCGCCGTAAACGAAAAAATATAAATAATAATGTGCAGGCGGAACGCGCGAATACGGAAGGAGGAAAAGAGATCCAGCACCAGATATTTCAGGTGATTGAGTATCCCGCTGCTGCGATGATTCTCTACTTTAAACGTGGACTCCTGTTGCACATCCTTCGCTTCCCAGGTGGTGTACCAGGTAATAAATACCGCAAGGCAGAATACGCAGGAGAATATCAACCCGGTGAGGGTATAGGTAAACGGGTTATCTTTACCGGTGAACTGCATAATCACGCCCGGAACGGAAACCGCAAGAAAACCGCCCAGCTGGGAGCAGATCATGCGCACGCCGGAAAGACGGCTACGCTCTTCATACCGGTTTGTCATCTCAGCCGCCAGGGTCTCCCAGGGCACCAGCACCATCGCCGACAGCAATTCAATCGAGAGGTAGGTGCCCAGGTAATACCAGTAGCCCATGTCCGTCAGCCACAGCAGGGCATACAAAAACATTAACGGGGAACTGAGCAATAAAAAGAAGCGGCGACGGCCAAATTTACGCCCAAGCCAGGTATCGCCGAAATTATCGGTGATATATCCCATAATCGGGCTTAATAGCGCATCAATTACGCGGGCAATGGCAAATATAGAGCCCGCTTCAATCACCGAGAGTCCGCAATAGGTGGTGTAAAAAAAGAGCAGCCAGGTGCCGATAATAGTAAACGCACCCCCGCCAAACAGATCGGTTACGCCGTAGCCAAGCGCCACGCCATAACCCACTCTACGTTCAGTTGGTTTGACCATAATAATTTCCAGTGTAGGGTAATGATTAACCCGTATTTCCGGGTCGTTTTTTATTTACTGCTGGAATACAAATTACGTTCTAATTATTGATTTCTATCCATTGTCTTAATTGAGATGAGCGATAAATAGCCTCCACAAGGGTGAGTGATTTTCCGGCTTCACGGATGTCGGTGTAGCCCGTGTTTCCCGGGTGGGTGATAGCGTGATAAAAACGGCGGATCGCCTGCTCATGTCCCAGCCCCCAGTAGCTTTTGACCGAGCCGTCAGGCGAGTCGTCGGTCGCCAGCCTTACGCGTTCGTCCGGCGTCACGCGCCAGAGCACATTGTCGTTCAGCAGCAGCGAGCCCCGCTCGCAGTGGATCTCCATCAGGAGCGGGGAATCGGTGGTGTTGCAGTTGCTGGCGTAAAACAGCCCGCGCGCGCCGTTGGCAAAATGCAGCGTCGCCATCGCGCTGTCTTCGCCTTCGGTCACGTCCGCCAGCTCACCGCTATCAACTACGCCTTTTACACGCGTCACGCCGCCGGCGAACCACTGCATCAGGTCGAGGGTATGAATGGCCTGGTTAATGAGCAGGCTGCCGCCTTCCGTTGCCAGCCGCCCACGCCACGGGCTTTCGGTGTAGTACGCGCCCGAGCGTGACCACGTCAGCACCGCTTTGATGCTGAGCATATTCCCCAGCTCGCCGTCGTCCAGCGTCTGGCGAATGCGCAGGCTGGTGGGGTTGAGCCGGTTCTGATAGCACACGCCGAGCAGGCCCGGTGCCCGTTCAGCGGCGCGGGTGATATCCACGAGTTCGCTGCTGTTCATGCCCACCGGTTTTTCGCAGAAAACATGCTTCCCGGCGGCGAGCGCCGCCAGAATCATGCTTTTATGCTCAACATGCGGCGTGCAGATATGAACCACGTCGATGGCGTCATCCAGCAGCATTTCCCGGTAATCCTGATAAAAGCGGCACTGGTAGCCCATTGCCAGCTTCAGCCCTTTGATGCTGTCGATATCTACCAGTGCGCGCAGCGCAACGTTGGGGAGCAGGCGCAGCGCGTTCACATGGCAGCCGTGAATCGCCCCTGCACCGATAATCGCCGAGTTCAGGATCGTCATCGTCGCCTCCCGTTATTCCGTCGCGTTGGCCAGCATCTGAGCCTTCACGCAGAGCTCCGCCGCCCTGAAGGCGTGTGCCTGGGTCATGGCGTTTTCAGTGCGATGCAGACAGTCGAGGATCAGTTCGCCAAAGAACGGGAACCCCACCTGTCCGGCGACCGGATAACGGAATTCTCCTTCTTTATTCACGAGATACACCACGTCCTGCTCGCCGCGGGTGAGATCGACATATTTGCGGATCTCGATATAGCCTTCGGTACCAAGCAGCGTCAGACGGCCATCGCCCCAGGTAGAGAGTCCGTCAGGGGTAAACCAGTCGCAGCGGAAATAGCCGCTGGCACCGTTTTCGCCTCTGATTGTCGCGTCGCCGAAATCTTCAAATGCCGGATACTGCGGATGGTTGAAATTGCGTGCCTGGCTGGTAACCACGGTAGCGTTACTGTTGCCGGTGTAAAAAAGGAACTGCTCAATCTGGTGGCTGCCGATATCGCACAGAATGCCGCCGAAATAGCGTCGATCGTAGAACCAGTCCGGGCGGCCGGTCCCTTCCCGATGCGGGCCAGTCCCCAGCGTTTGTACGACGCGGCCGATGGCCCCTTGCTGCACCATCTGTCCGGCAAAGACCGCGCTCTCAACGTGCAGGCGCTCGCTGTAGTACACGGCGTATTTCCGGCCCGTTTTTTCCACCATCGCTTTGGCATCTTCCAGCTGCTCAAGGGTGGTGAGCGGCGCTTTATCCGTGAAGTAGTCCTTGCCGGCGGCCATCGCTTTCAGCCCAAGCGCGCAGCGCTCGGAGGGAATAGCGGCCCCTGCCACCAGCCGCACTTCGTCGTCGGCGAGTATCACATCCAGGGATTCTGCTATTTTGGCCTGCGGATACTGCTGGATGAATTTGTCCACTTTTGCCGGGTCAGGGTCGTACACCCATTTGAGCGTGGCGCCAGCTTCAATCAGGCCGTTACTCATGCCGTAGATATGGCCGTGGTCGAGCGCGGCGGCGGCAAAGACAAATTCGCCTTCCTTCACTACCGGCTGTGGTTTACCGACCGGCGCGTAGTTCATACCGTCATTTTTGTTCATGGTGTCACTCCTTCATCCAGATCTTTGCCGAGGGGAATCGCACCGACTTCGCTGAAGTTGGCGACGCTTGCGGATTTTTCATAAAAACGGGGGGCGAGAGCGTTCGTCCCGCCGGTGCGGTAAAACGGGTCATCGCGCTGAATCGGCAGCGAGACCACCGTGCGGGTAATGGCGGATTTATAAATCGCGGTAATTAGCTCCAGGGAGCGTTTGCCCTGCAGGCCATCCACTAACGACGTCGTGCCGTGCTCGATGGCATAAAGCAGGTCGTTAATTTGCCCGGTGTGCAGCGTCCATTCGAGCTTCGGCGTCTCCTGAAAAACGGCGTTGAGCTGTGTTTCTCTCTGCTGGTCGTTGGTTTCCTGCGGGAAGCCGTTATCGGCGCTGACGCTGGCAAAGGCCTGCCACGGGGCGGAAATGCGCGCCTTTTCACCCTGGATAATGATTTTCTGATCTTCCCCGTGGTGCACGACCGAGGCGGTAAGCTGGGTGAGCGCGCCGCTGGGGTATTTAAATATCGCGGCGCTGAGATCTTCCACCTCGGCATTGTCGTGCGCCACGTTGGTCATCATCGCCACCACCTCGGACGGGAAGCCCAGCATCCACTGAATGGCGTCGATGTGGTGAACCGCGTGGTTAAGCGTGCAGCCGCCGCCCTCTTTTTCCCAGGTACCTCGCCACCACAGGTCGTAGTAGCAGTGTCCGCGCCACCAGAACGAATCCACCTGGGCATGGCAGACCTTGCCAGCCAGACCTGAGTCCAGCGCCGTTTTTAAGCGCCAGAAGGCATCGGTAAAGCGGTTTTGCGCAATGATGGCGAGCGTTTTGCCGCTGGCCTTCTCTGCGGCGAGCATGGCGTCGCACTCCTCCAGCGAGGCGGCCATCGGCTTTTCGCACAGCACATGGCAACCGGCATTGAGGGCATCAATGCTTATCTCAGCATGAACGTAGGGCGGCGTGCAGACGTCGACGATGTCGATATTCGGCTCTGACGCCAGCATCTGCTGGTGGCTTTCATACACGCGGGCGTCCGTCAGGTCGTAGCGCGTCTTTTTCTCGTGGGCTTTTTCCGGGTAGATATCCACCAGCGCGACGATCCGGCAGCGCTGGCCAAACTGCAAATAGCCCTGAATATGGTTATGCGAGATATTCCCTGTTCCCACGATAGCGACATTTAACATCGTTTCTTCTCCGGAGTTACCAGGTGCCGGAGGCATCCAGCGTGACGCTGGTTGTCTCTTTAGCCACTGAGGTGCTGATGCGCTGCTGAAGCAGACGCAGATACTGTTTCTCGTTGAGCGGGAGTTCGACCCAGTCGTCGGTCCAGGTGGAGAGGTGCATGGCGTTGGAGAGCGTCAACCCGCGGATCCCTTCCAGGCCCGGCGCAATGAGCGGCTCGCCGCGCAGGATGGCGGCACAGAAATTGGCGGTAATGACGTGGTGTTCGCTGTACTCCGCGGCGACGGGAAGCGTGACCTCCCAGCATTCGGGTTCACCAAAACCGTTTTGCCAGCGGGCGTTGAAGGCGGTTTCGGACTCACGCAGCCGCCAGTAGCGCAGTTTCCCCTCTTCGACGACCACCTTGCCGCGATCGCCGACGATTTCCAGCCGGTTGGTTCCCGGCGTTTCCGCCACGGTAGTGATAAACACGCCCGTCGCGCCGTTGGCGTACTCGGCATAGGCGGTGACCTCGTCTTCCACTTCGATATCGCGATGCTTACCGAACTGGCAAAACGCGCGCAGACGAACCGGCATGCCGACCAGCCACTGCCAGAGATCGAGCTGATGCGGGTCCTGGTTGAGCAGTACGCCGCCGCCTTCTCCTTTCCAGGTGGCGCGCCAGCCGCCGGAGTTGTAGTAGCTCTGCGAGCGATACCAGTTGGTGATGATCCAGTTGGAGCGGCGGATCTCGCCCAGCTCGCCGCTGTCGATCAGATCTTTCACCTT
This sequence comes from Lelliottia nimipressuralis, assembly GCF_004402045.1. GTDB lineage: Bacteria > Pseudomonadota > Gammaproteobacteria > Enterobacterales > Enterobacteriaceae > Enterobacter > Enterobacter chinensis. The sequence continues at coordinate 85,429 of NZ_SOMG01000023.1, forward strand.
CTGGTAGAGCGGGTTCGGGCGCTGGTTGTACATGATGCCGAACACCACATCGCACTCCTGGGCGCAGGCGTTCATCTCCTGAACCTGGGCGGTATATACGCCAGCCGGTTTTTCACACAGGGTGTGGATGCCGTGGCGCATTGCCAGCATCGACAGGCGCGGGTGGTCGTAGTGGGGCGTCGCGACAATCACCGCGTCGATAAGCCCGCTCTGGAGCATCTCCTGCGCGTCACTGAAGAGGGGGAGGGTGCCGACCAGCTGGCGAATGGCCGGATGTTTTTCCGGCGCATTATCGCAAACGGCGGTAAGGCAGGCGTCGCTGACTGTCCCCGCCAGTAAATAACGCGCGTGAACCGTACCGATATTACCTATTCCAATAATGCCAAAACGTACCTTCTCCATGTCACACCTTAATTTCAGTTGAAATGAGTGATGACCGGAAAATAGGAAAGGGGAGCCGCAGCGACAATGTGTTTTTGTGAGAATACTCGCAGGGTGGTTAAGTAATCTCCAGGCTTTGTGGAATTTGGTTTTAAAATCAACGTGCTGTTTCTGCAAATATTTGCAAAAACTGATTGAGAGCGAGGTCACACTATGTCGGGAAGGTTAAAAATGGAGGAGATCGCGGCGCTCACGGGCTATTCCGTCAGCACCGTTTCGCGGGTCCTGAGCGGCAAGTCGTACACCAGCGAGAAAGCGAGAGAAGCGATTGTGCGTACCGCGCGAAAGCTGGGCGTACTTGAGTCGATGGCAAGCGGTCGGCTGCTGATTAACGGCATTGCGGTCTTTGCTCCGGAAAGAACCTTTCAGGGACGTGGGGACATTTTTTATCTGGAAGTGACGAAAGGCATTGCGGAAGCTTGCGCGCCGCACAACGTGTGGGTCAGCTGCTGTGGGTTAGAAGAACAGCACGCCGATGTGAAATTATTTATGGAAAAGGCCAGTCATAAGAATATCAACGCGATAATTATTATTGGGACGGATGATTCCACCATATTTAAACTGGCAAGCACGCTGAATAAGCCCTGCGTATTGATTAACTCCGTTGACCGGGATCGGGTGCTGGATTCCGTGTCACCCGACCACCGGGCGATTGGTTTCACCGCCATGCAGTACCTTTTTGAGCAGGGGCATCGCCGGGTGCTCACGCTCACCTGCCTGCGCCGGGATACGCTCTACGCGCGTCTGGACGGCATAAAGGAGGCATACCGCCATTTTCACGTTGCCTTTGATCCCCAGCGCGATTTGCTCGTGACGGAGTGGTTTACAGCAGAAGAGGCCGAGCGGGCGCTGGATGCGTGGCTATTGAGTCATGACAGATCCCAGTGGCCGGAGGTGATTTTCCCGAACAGTACCAGCATGACGGAAGGCGTGGTCAGGGCGTTAACGCGCCACGGGCTGCGCATTCCGGAAGACATTTCGCTCATCACAACCGATTTTGCCTGGAATTTAGCGCACCGCCTGGAAAGACCGGTCACGGGCGTTACGGTGCCCTGCCGTGAACTGGGGATTGAGGCCGTTCACCTGCTGCAAACGCGGCTCAACCGGCCACAGGCACCGGTCTTTAACCTGCTGTTGCAGGGCAAAGTGATGGACTACGGCTCGGTCAGTAACGCCACGCGCCATGCGGCTCGCGTGGCGCTGGATCGGTAATTACGCCAGCTGCGGCGGCAGGCAGACGCCGATGCCCCCGATACCGCAGTAGCCATAGGGGTTTTTATGCAGATACTGCTGGTGATCGTCCTCGGCATAGTAGAACGGTTTCGCGGTCGTGATTTCCGTCGTCACCTCACGCGTATCGCCAGCTTCACGCATGGCCTGCTGGAAACGCTCAAGGCTGGCGCGCGCGGCAGCATCCTGCTCCGGTGTGAGCGGATAAATCGCTGAGCGGTACTGTGTGCCATGGTCGTTGCCCTGACGCATGCCCTGCGCCGGGTCGTGGTTTTCCCAGAAGACCTGCAGGAGTTGCTCGTAGCTAATCACCGCAGGGTCATAAACCACGCGAACCGCTTCCGCATGGCCGGTTTCGCCGGAGCAGACTTCGCGGTAGGTTGGATTAGGCGTGTAACCGCCCGTGTAGCCGGCTGCCGTGCTGTAAACGCCGGGCAGCTGCCAGAAAAGGCGTTCAACCCCCCAGAAACAGCCCATCGCGAACAGGGCAATTTCCATACCTTCTGGAACGTTGGTCATTGAATGGTTATTGACGGCGTGTAAGGTCGCCACAGGCATAGGGGTGTTGCGTCCCGGTAATGCATCGGCTTGTGAAACCAGATGCTTTTTGTCGAATAAACTCACGATGGGGCCTCCCGGGGTGCGATGTTTCAGTTAAGGTTGTCACGAAGCGTTTAATTGAACACAATAAATGCGCTGAATGAGTCTAGATTTAATCATAAGAAATATTTGGGTGTTACACCCGTTTTCAACCCGTGATTTGGGTTTTTGGCCAACAGGCCGTATTTTGTCGCGGAGCGGCACTTCATTTGCTTCCAGGGTGGAAACAGGGATATTCAGGAGAAAACGTGACAAAAATCCGCCAGTTATGTTTAGTCAGTGTGTTGCTGACAAGCGGGATTGCCAGCGCGGCGAATGTCCGTTTGCAGGTTGAGGGGTTATCCGGGGCGCTACAAAAAAACGTGCGTGCGCAGTTATCGACCATCCAGAGTGATGAGGTGACGCCGGACCGGCGTTTTCGCGCGCGCGTGGATGACGCCATCCGCGAAGGGCTGAAAGCGCTGGGTTATTATGAACCCACCATTGATTTTGACCTCCGTCCGCCGCCAAAGAAGGGGCGTCAGGTGCTTATTGCCCGCGTTTCGCCGGGCGAGCCGGTCTTGATTGGCGGCACTAACGTGGTGCTGCGCGGCGGTGCGCGCACGGATCGGGATTACCTCGATCTGCTGAGCACGCGTCCAAAAATTGGCACCGTTCTGAATCACGGCGATTACGATCATTTTAAAAAATCCTTAACCAGCGTCGCGCTGCGTAAAGGCTACTTCGACAGCCAGTTCAACAAAAGCCAGCTTGGGGTGTCGCTGGAACGGCGTCAGGCCTTCTGGGATATCGACTACGACAGCGGCGAGCGCTATCGTTTTGGCGACGTGACGTTTGAAGGTTCGCAAATTCGTGAAGAGTACCTGCAAAACCTCGTGCCCTTCAAAAAAGGGGATTACTACCAGTCGAGCGACCTGGGAGAGCTGAACCGACGCCTCTCCGCCACCGGCTGGTTTAACTCCGTGATTGTTGCACCGGAATTTGATAAGTCTCGCAAAACCAAGGTGTTGCCGCTGCACGGCGTTGTCTCGCCGCGCACCGAGAACACCATTGAGACCGGTGTGGGCTATTCGACGGACGTTGGACCACGCGTGAAAACCTCGTGGAAAAAACCGTGGATGAACTCCTACGGCCACAGCCTGACCACCAGCCTGAGCCTCTCTGCGCCCGAGCAGCAGCTGGATTTCAGCTACAAAATGCCGCTGCTGAAAAATCCGCTTGAGCAGTATTACCTTCTGCAGGGCGGCTTTAAGCGCACCGATTTGAACGATACCGAGCAGGACACGACGACGTTTGCAGTCTCCCGCTACTGGGAGCTCTCCAGCGGCTGGCAGCGCGCCATTAACCTGCGCTGGAGCCTTGACCACTTTACCCAGGCCAACGTCACCAATACCACCATGCTGCTTTATCCGGGCGTGATGATCAGCCGCACCCGCTCGCGCGGGGGCCTGATGCCGACCTGGGGCGATTCACAGCGCTACTCCATCGATTATTCCAACACCGCCTGGGGCTCCGACGTAGACTTCTCCGTCTTTCAGGCGCAAAACGTCTGGATCCGCACGCTGTACGACAAACACCGCTTTGTGATGCGCGGTAATCTCGGCTGGATTGAAACGGGAGACTTCGAGCGCGTTCCGCCGGACCTGCGCTTCTTCGCCGGGGGCGACCGCAGCATTCGCGGGTATAAGTACAAATCGATCTCACCGGAAAACGAAAAAGGTCAGCTGACCGGGGCGTCAAAACTGGTGACTGGCTCGCTGGAGTATCAGTACAACGTCAGCGGAAAGTGGTGGGGCGCCATGTTCGTTGACGGCGGTGAAGCGGTAAACGATATCCGCCGCAGCGATTTCAAAACCGGCGCGGGCGTAGGCGTGCGCTGGCAGTCACCCGTCGGGCCCATCAAGCTCGATTTCGCCGTTCCGGTGGGCGACAAAGAAGAACACGGATTACAGTTTTACATCGGTCTGGGGCCTGAATTATGAGTTTATGGAAGAAGATAAGCCTCGGGGTGCTGATTTTTATCGTGCTGCTGCTCGGTACGGTGGCGTTTCTGGTGGGAACGACGACCGGGCTGCATCTGCTGTTTAACGCCGCGAACCGCTGGGTGCCCGGGTTGGAAATCGGCCAGGTCACAGGTGGCTGGCGCGACCTGCGCCTGAAAAACATCCGCTATGAACAGCCGGGCGTGGCGGTAAACGCCGGCGAATTCCACCTCGCGGTGAAGCTGGGCTGCCTGCGCGACAGTAAGCTCTGCGTCAACGATCTGTCGCTAAAAGATGTCAACGTGGCGATAGATTCGAAAAAAATGCCGAAGTCTGCGCCGGTTGAGGAAGAGGACAGCGGCCCGCTGAATCTCTCCACCCCGTACCCGATTGCGCTTTATCGCGTGGCGCTGGATAACGTCAATATCAAAATCGACGACACCACCGTGTCGGTGATGGATTTCACCTCCGGCCTGCGCTGGCAGGAGAAAAACCTCACCCTGACGCCGACGTCGCTGCAGGGCTTACTGATCGCGCTGCCAAAAGTGGCGGACGTGGCGCAGGAAGAGATCGTCGAGCCGAAGATCCAGAACCCGCAGCCGGAAGAAAAGCCGCTGGGCGAAACGCTGAAAGACCTCTTCTCGAAGCCTGTCCTGCCGGAGATGACCGACGTTCATCTGCCGCTGAATCTCAACATTGAGGAATTCAAAGGCGAGCAGCTGCGTCTGACCGGCGATACCGATCTGACGGTCTACACTATGCTGCTGAAAGTCAGCAGCATTGACGGCAACATGAAGCTCGACGCGCTGGATATCGACACCAATCAGGGCTCGGTTAACGCGTCAGGGAATGCCCTGCTGCGCGACAACTGGCCGGTGGACATCACGCTGAACAGCGCGCTTAACATCGACCCCCTGAAAGGCGAAAAGGTGAAGGTCAAAGTGGGCGGGGCGCTGCGCGAGAAGCTGGACGTCGGCGTGAATCTTTCCGGCCCGGTGGACATGGTTCTGCGTGCGCAAACCCAACTGGCGGAAGCCGGGCTACCGCTTAATGTTGAGGTTGTCAGCAAGCAGCTTTCCTGGCCGTTCACCGGCGAAAAGCAGTTCCAGGCCGATGACCTGAAGCTGAAGCTGAGCGGCAAGATGACCGATTACACGCTCTCGTTCCGCACCGCGGTGAAGGGGCAGGGCGTGCCGCCTGCGAACATCACGCTGGATGCGAAGGGCAACGAACAGCAGGTCAACCTCGACAAGCTGACCGTCGCGGCGCTGGAAGGTAAAACCGAGCTGACCGCGCTGCTCGACTGGCAGCAGGCGATCAGCTGGCGCGGCGAGCTTAAGCTGACGGGCATTAACACCGCCAAAGAGGTGCCGGACTGGCCGTCAAAACTGGATGGCCTGATCAAGACCCGCGGCAGCCTGTACGGCGGGACATGGCAGATGGACGTGCCGGAAATTAAGCTCACCGGTAACGTGAAGCAGAACAAGGTCAACGTTGAAGGCTCGGTCAAAGGCAACAGCTATCTGCAGTGGACGATCCCGGGCCTGCACGTGGCGCTGGGTCGCAATACGGCGGATATCAAAGGCGAGCTGGGGGTGAAAGATCTCAATCTGGATGCCACCATTGACGCCCCGAACCTGGATAACGCCCTGCCGGGTCTTGGCGGTACGGCGAAAGGGTTAGTGAAAGTGCGCGGCACGGTAGACGCGCCGCAGCTGCTGGCGGATATCACCGCCAATAACCTGCGCTGGCAGGAACTGAGCGTTGCCCGCGTCCGCGTGGAAGGGGATGTGAAATCCACCGATCAGATCGGTGGTAACCTGAACCTGCGCGTGGAGCGTATTTCTCAGCCGGACGTCAACATTAACCTGGTTACTCTGGACGCTAAAGGGAACGAGAAGCAGCACGACCTGCAACTGCGCGTTCAGGGCGAGCCGGTCTCCGGCCAGCTTCACCTGACCGGCAGCTTCGACCGCAAAGAAGAACGCTGGAAAGGGACGCTGGATAACACCCGCTTCAACACCCCGGTTGGGCCGCTGGCGCTGTCACGCTCCATCGCGCTGGACTACCGCAACGCCGAGCAGAAGATCAGCATTGGGCCACACTGCTGGACTAACCCGAATGCGGAACTGTGCGTACCGCAGACCATCGATGCGGGTGCCGAAGGGCGCGCGCAGATCAACCTCAATCGCTTCGATCTGGCAATGCTGAAACCGTTTATGCCGGATACCACGCAGGCCAGCGGCGTCTTCAGCGGGAAGGCCGATGTGGCCTGGGACACCACTAAAGAGGGGCTGCCGCAGGGCAGCGTCACGCTTTCCGGGCGTAACGTGAAGGTGACGCAGGAGGTCAACGATGCGCCGCTGCCGGTGGCATTCGACACCCTGAACCTGAGCGCGGACCTGCATAACAACCGTGCGGAGCTGGGGTGGCTTATCCGTCTGACCAACAACGGCCAGCTGGACGGGCAGGTACAGATTACCGACCCGCAGGGACGGCGTAATCTGGGCGGCAACGTCAACATCCGTAACTTCAACCTGGCGATGGTGAACCCGATTTTCGCGCGCGGGGAAAAAGCCGAGGGTATGCTCAACGCCAACCTGCGCCTGGCCGGCAACGCGCAAAGCCCGCAGCTGTTCGGTCAGTTGCGGCTCAGCGGCGTAGATATTGACGGCAACTTTATGCCGTTTGACATGCAGCCCAGCCAGATCGCGATGAACTTCAACGGCATGAGCTCGACGCTGAGCGGCTCGGTATTAACACAACAAGGGCAAATCAACCTCAGCGGCGACGCGGACTGGAGCCAGCTCGATAACTGGCGCGCTCGTATTGCCGCGAAAGGCAGTAAGGTGCGCATCACCGTACCGCCAATGGTGCGTCTGGATGTCTCGCCAGATGTGGTCTTTGAAGCCACGCCAAGCCTCTTTACGCTTGACGGACGCGTCGACGTGCCGTGGGCGCGCATCGTGGTCCACGACGTGCCGGAAAGTGCGGTCGGCGTCTCAAGCGATGAAGTTATGCTCAATGAAAATCTGAAACCTGTCGAACAGAAGAGCGCAGGCATACCGATTAATAGTAACCTTATCGTGCACGTGGGAAATAACGTGCGGCTGGATGCGTTTGGGCTGAAGGCGAGGCTTACGGGCGACCTGAAAGTGGCGCAGGATAAACAAGGGCTTGGCCTGAACGGGCAAATCAATATTCCTGAAGGGCGTTTCCACGCCTATGGTCAGGATCTGATTGTCCGCAAAGGCGAGCTGTTGTTCTCCGGTCCACCGGATCAACCCCTGTTGAACATCGAAGCGATTCGTAACCCGGAAGCGACGGAAAACGACGTTATTGCTGGCGTACGCGTCACCGGCTCCGCCGACGAACCGAAGGCGGAGATCTTCTCTGACCCGGCCATGTCGCAGCAGGAAGCCCTCTCTTACCTGCTGCGTGGACAAGGTCTGGACAGCGGTCAGAGCGACAGTGCGGCGATGACCTCGATGTTAGTGGGTCTGGGGGTTGCACAAAGTGGGCAGGTTGTGGGTAAAATCGGCGAGACGTTCGGCGTAAGTAATCTGGCGCTGGACACCCAGGGCGTGGGTGACTCCTCGCAGGTGGTGGTCAGCGGCTATGTACTGCCGGGTCTGCAGGTAAAATATGGTGTGGGGATCTTTGACTCACTGGCAACACTCACGTTACGCTATCGCCTGATGCCTAAGCTATATCTGGAAGCAGTGTCCGGCATAGACCAGGCACTTGATCTGCTCTATCAGTTTGAGTTTTAGCAATGCGAATATTTGTCTACGGCAGTTTAAGAACCAGGCAAGGCAACAGTCACTGGATGACCAATGCCCTGCTGCTGGGGAATTACAATATCGAAAACTACCAGTTGTACAGCCTGGGCCACTATCCAGGCGCGGTTCCCGGGGAGGGAACGGTACAGGGGGAGGTTTATCGTATTGATAACGCGACACTTGCCGAACTTGATGCCTTGCGCACCAGGGGCGGTGAATACGCGCGCCAGTTGATCCAGACGCCGTACGGAAGTGCGTGGATGTACGTCTACCAGCGTCCGGTCGAAGGGTTAACGCGGATTGTAAGTGGTAACTGGTTAGACAGAGACCAGTACTGAAAAAAACAACGCCACCGTGAGGTGGCGTTGTTTTTTTTGTTCCTTCAACTCTCTTCTGTATCCCGGCTTTGGGTTAAAAACAGAGGAACGAACAGCATGATGTACGGGGCAATAAGCCATAACAAACACAGGGCGCGTGAACGGCCATAGTAGTTTATGCACCGCGTATTGCTTGAAATGACGGGCAGGAAAAACAGTAAAAACAGCAGAATCGCATAATCGCTTCGATAAGGGATCCATAAGTAAAACAAAAACCAGGCGAGCTGGAATGTCATGATGCAGAGATACTGCCATTTGCTGTCTTTACCGTAACAGTCAAACGCCTTTATGTAGCCCATTTTTATGCTTTGAAGAAAGAAACTTAGCATGTATAACGCTCACGATCGCGACGGTCAGGAGTGTGCTCGTCAGCAACGCCCCTAAAAAATAGCTGTGGGTGATATCAGTAGCACCCGAGCCTAAAGTATGCAATTTACTATATCCTCTATCTACTGCAACAAAAAGCGTATATAGCCCGATGTTAATACAGAACTGAAGCAGACAAGAAGTGACAATATTCCTTGGGATTCTTTTTAATAGAGTGAGTAACGCATAAATAATACTTGCTGATAGAGCGAAGTAAAGCCCGTTAAATAAACTAGATAGTAAGGAGCTGTTTAATTCGCTGAATATTAAATTATCGCTTCCATAGTACCATGACAGATATTCAACATACGTACCTCTGCCAAATATAAAGGAGGCAATAATAAGGACGAATAGACTCACGATATGGTTTTTCTTACTCATAATTTTGCTCCCTTAGATAGCAGCTCCTTCATCGTTTTACTGGCTTCTAGCTGATCTTTGATTATGGCAAGGTCACGAGTATTGTGGTTATATTTTGCAATAGCGGTTGGCGTACCTTTACCACCATTGTCCATAAAGAAGACAATATCCTTACGACCATAAAGAAGAACTTGTGGGATAGGATCTCGCCCATAACTCACCGCCTGCGGCAGGGAGTGGATAGACTCTGTCGTGAGGAACCGAGGAATATTTTCATGCTCAATATTACCTAAAGGTGTTGTGGCAACAAGAGAGCCAATAAAATCGGTCGTATACACTAACGCATCTGTATCTTTGGTCGTTACTTTTGAACCCGTAATATATTTTATCTGTTGCCAAAGGGTAATATCTTTAGGGATAACCTTAACGCCATCCATAAACATATCTTGCTTGCGTTTTAGCTGAATGACAGTACGGTGCACCTGTGTCATAGAGGGGCTGATTTCCCCAATAGAAGGCATAAGACCATCGCGAGAATAAAGCCGTTCAATGATAAAATAAATCCCTGTTGGGCGGGCAACATCAATGTTAATGGATGACATAAGAATCCTATAATGAGTGGGGATTAATGTTCATCATGACAGTATGTTGTGAACAGCCAGGCTATTCAACCACTCCCACCATAAATGATAGGGTGTCTTTTCTGTTTTTAATATCCAAATCAAAAAGAATGGGATTTATCTTAAATAATCCGTTTGTGCCGATTTTAACCAAAGAAATAAAAAAGCCCCGACCAGCGGGGCTTTATCGACAGGCAGTAAGAATTACTTCTTAGCCGCGCGTTCGAAAGAGGCGATGATTTCTGCTTTCGCCGCTTCTGCGTTGTCCCAACCGTCAACTTTAACCCACTTGCCTTTTTCGAGGTCTTTGTAGTGCTCGAAGAAGTGAGTGATCTGCGCTTTCAGCAGCTCTGGCAGGTCGTTCACATCTTTGATGTGATCGTATTCTTTGCTCAGCTTGGTGTGTGGTACCGCAACCAGCTTCGCATCTTCACCGGATTCGTCGGTCATTTTCAGCACGCCAACTGGACGGCAGCGAATGACGGAGCCTGGCTCCAGTGGGTATGGCGTTGGGACCAGCACGTCAACCGGGTCACCGTCCAGAGACAGGGTGTGGTTGATATAACCGTAGTTGCACGGATAGAACATCGCAGTAGACATGAAACGGTCTACGAACAGGGCGCCGCTCTCTTTGTCCACTTCGTATTTGATAGGATCTGCGTTAGCCGGGATTTCGATAACTACGTAGATGTCTTCTGGCAGTTCTTTACCCGCTGGGACGTTGAGTAAGCTCATGTCGGTGTCCTTTAAAATGGATGGTAAACAAGTGGCAGGTATTATAGCCAACTCGCGCTGAATGTCTCCGCCTGTTTTCGCTTTCTCTCCCCGCTTTCTCCACTTTTCAGACCGATTCCATGACAGAAAAATCCATAAACTCAGCCGCATTTTTCATGGCGAAATGAAAGCGATTACAAACTTGTGATTAACGTTTTATTCACTTTTCTGAAGTGTGATGTAACGCAATTCGTTACATATTTCATGGGCTATAGTCATTCCGCAGAACATCTTTTAACCAACAATAACTCACCCTACGAGGACGTTCATATGTGGAAGCGCTTACTCCTGGTCACAGCAGTTTCGGCAGCCATGTCGTCTATGGCGATGGCCGCTCCCTTAACCGTAGGTTTTTCGCAAGTCGGCTCTGAATCTGGCTGGCGAGCGGCAGAAACCAACGTGGCGAAAAGCGAGGCCCAGAAACGCGGCATCACCCTGAAAATCGCCGATGGTCAGCAAAAACAAGAGAACCAAATCAAAGCCGTACGCTCCTTTATCGCCCAGGGCGTAGATGCCATCTTTATTGCACCCGTCGTGGCGACCGGCTGGGAACCCGTCCTGAAGGAAGCGAAAGACGCTGAGATCCCGGTCTTCCTGCTCGACCGTTCCATCGACGTCAAAGACAAATCCCTCTATATGACCACCGTCACTGCCAACAACGTTCTTGAAGGACAATTGATTGGTGACTGGCTGGTGAAACAGGTCAATGGCAAGCCGTGTAACGTGGTTGAGCTGCAGGGGACCGTCGGGGCGAGCGTGGCCATCGACCGTAAAAAAGGTTTTGCTGAGGCCATCGCGAAAGCGCCAAACATCAAGATTATCCGCTCTCAGTCCGGCGACTTTACCCGTAGTAAAGGTAAAGAGGTTATGGAGAGCTTCATCAAGGCTGAAAACAACGGCAAAAACATCTGCATGGTTTACGCCCATAACGATGACATGGTGATCGGTGCGATTCAGGCGATTAAAGAAGCGGGCCTGAAGCCGGGCAAAGAAATCCTCACCGGCTCTATCGACGGCGTGCCTGACATCTATAAAGCGATGATCGACGGCGAAGCCAACGCCAGCGTGGAACTGACGCCAAATATGGCCGGCCCGGCATTCGATGCGCTGGAGAAATTCAAGAAAGACGGCACGATGCCTGAGAAGGTGACGGTCACCAAATCTACGCTCTACCTGCCGGATACGGCGAAAGAAGAGTTAGAGAAGAAGAAAAATATGGGCTACTGATCCAGTGAAATTGCCGGGTGGCGCTGCGCTTACCCGGCCTACGATACGCTCTTTTGTAGGCCGGATAAGCGTAGCGCCATCCGGCTTGATGCAGGGGGAAAACCATGACCACTGAACAACACCAGGAAATCCTCCGCACAGAGGGCTTGAGTAAATTCTTTCCCGGCGTAAAAGCGCTGGATAACGTTGATTTCACCCTGCGGCGCGGTGAAATCATGGCGCTGCTGGGCGAGAACGGCGCGGGGAAATCGACGCTGATCAAAGCGCTGACCGGCGTTTATCACGCCGATCGCGGCACTATCTGGCTGGAAGGTCAGGCCATTTCGCCAAAAAATACCGCCCATGCCCAACAGCTGGGGATCGGAACGGTATACCAGGAAGTGAACCTGCTGCCGAACATGTCAGTGGCGGATAACCTGTTTATTGGCCGTGAGCCACGCCGCTTTGGCCTGCTGCGGCGCAAAGAGATGGAGACACGGGCGACAACGCTGATGGAATCGTACGGCTTCTCCCTCGACGTCCGCGAGCCGCTGAACCGCTTTTCCGTCGCCATGCAGCAGATCGTCGCGATTTGTCGCGCGATCGATCTCTCTGCGAAGGTGTTGATTCTTGACGAGCCCACCGCCAGCCTCGATACCCAGGAAGTGGAGATGCTCTTTACCCTGATGCGCCAGCTGCGCGATCGGGGCGTCAGCCTGATCTTCGTCACGCACTTCCTCGATCAGGTGTATGAGGTGAGCGATCGCATTACGGTGCTACGCAACGGCAGTTTTGTCGGCTGCCGTGAAACCCGAGAGCTGCCGCAGATCGAGCTGGTCAAAATGATGCTGGGTCGCGAGCTCGAAACCAACGCCCTTCAGCGCGCAGGCCGCACGCTGCTGAGTGATAAACCGGTCGCTGCCTTCAGCGATTACGGCAAAAAAGGGGTCATTTCGCCGTTTAACCTGGAAGTGCGGCCCGGTGAAATTGTCGGTCTGGCGGGCCTGTTAGGCTCCGGTCGAACCGAAACTGCCGAGGTGATCTTCGGGATCAAGCCCGCGGACAGCGGCAGCGCGTGGATCAAGGGCAAACCGCAAACCTTGCGATCGCCGCATCAGGCCTCCTGCCTGGGGGTGGGCTTCTGCCCGGAAGACAGGAAAACGGATGGCATCATTGCCGCGGCCTCGGTGCGGGAAAACATCATTCTGGCGCTACAGGCGCAGCGCGGCTGGCTAAGGCCGATCCCACGCAAAGAGCAAAACGCCATTGCCGAGCGCTTTATCCGCCAGCTCGGCATCCGCACCCCGAGCGCGGAACAGCCCATTGAATTTCTCTCCGGCGGTAACCAGCAGAAAGTGCTGCTGTCACGCTGGCTGCTGACCAAACCCCAGTTCCTGATCCTCGACGAACCGACCCGCGGCATTGACGTGGGGGCGCACGCCGAAATTATTCGCCTTATCGAAACCCTGTGTGCGGACGGGCTGGCGCTGCTGGTCATTTCGTCTGAGCTGGAAGAGCTGGTGGGCTATGCCGATCGCGTCATCATTATGCGCGATCGCAAACAGGTGGCAGAGATCCCGCTGGATAAGCTGTCCGTTCCGGCAATCATGAATGCCATCGCGGCATAAGGAGTGAATCGTGATGCCCCGTTCGCTTTCGCAAACCGGTGAGACAAAGCGCCGCTTTAGCTGGCCAACCGGCACGCCGCAAATCGCGGCGCTGCTGGTGGTACTGCTGGTAGATAGCCTGGTCGCGCCGCATTTCTTCCAGATTATTGTTCAGGATGGCCGCCTGTTTGGCAGCCCGATTGACATTTTAAACCGTGCCGCGCCCGTGGCGCTGCTGGCCATTGGGATGACGCTGGTTATCGCCACCGGCGGGATTGACCTCTCCGTCGGTGCGGTGATGGCCATTGCCGGGGCCACGGCAGCCTCAATGACCGTGGCCGGGCACAGTCTGCCCGTCGTTCTGCTGGCGGCATTAGGCACCGGCGTGCTGGCAGGATTATGGAACGGCATTCTGGTGGCGGTGCTGAAAATCCAGCCTTTTGTCGCCACCCTGATTTTAATGGTGGCCGGACGCGGCGTGGCGCAGCTCATTACCTCCGGTCAGATTGTCACCTTCAACTCGCCGAGCCTGGCGTGGCTGGGCAGCGGCAAGCTGTTTTTCTTCCCCACGCCGGTCATCATTGCCCTGGTAACGTTAGTGGTGTTCTGGCTCTTCACCCGCAAAACGGCGCTGGGGATGTTCATTGAAGCCGTCGGGATCAATATTCGTGCGGCACGCAACGCCGGGGTCAACACGCGGCTGATGGTCATGCTGACCTACGTGCTGAGCGGCGTGTGCGCCGCCATCGCCGGGGTCATTGTCGCGGCGGATATCCGCGGGGCCGACGCCAACAACGCGGGACTCTGGCTGGAGCTGGACGCGATCCTGGCGGTGGTGATCGGCGGCGGGTCGCTGATGGGCGGGCGCTTTAACCTGCTGCTCTCGGTGATTGGCGCGCTGATCATTCAGGGAATGAACACCGGGATCCTGCTCTCCGGTTTTCAGCCGGAACTCAACCAGGTGGTGAAAGCCGTGGTTGTGCTCTGCGTGCTGATCGTCCAGTCACCGCGCTTTGTCAGCATCATTAAGGGGATCCGTGGCCATGATAAAACGTAATTTACCGTTAATGATCACCCTGGGCGTGTTTGTGCTGGGGTATCTCTACTGTCTGACGCAGTTTCCGGGGTTTGCCTCGACGCGCGTGATTTGCAATATCCTGACCGATAACGCCTTTTTAGGCATCATCGCCGTCGGCATGACCTTTGTGATCCTCTCCGGTGGGATCGATCTCTCCGTCGGCTCGGTGATCGCGTTTACGGGCGTGTTCCTCGCGAAGGCCATTGGGTTCTGGGGGATCTCTCCGCTGGTGGCATTTCCGCTGGTGCTGGCGATGGGCTGCGCGTTTGGTGCCTTTATGGGGCTGCTGATCGACGCGTTAAAAATCCCGGCGTTTATCATTACCCTCGCGGGAATGTTCTTCCTGCGCGGCGTGAGCTATCTGGTGTCGGAAGAGTCGATTCCGATTAACCACCCGATCTACGACACGCTCTCCAGCCTGGCGTGGAAAATCCCCGGCGGCGGCCGCCTGAGCGCTATGGGGCTCCTGATGCTGGGCGTGGTGGTCATTGGCATCTTCCTCGCCCACCGTACCCGGTTTGGCAACCAGGTTTACGCTATTGGCGGAAACGCCACGTCGGCAAACCTGATGGGGATCTCCACCCGCAGCACCACCATCCGCATCTATATGCTTTCGACCGGGCTGGCGACGCTGGCGGGTATCGTCTTCTCTGTGTATACCCAGGCCGGTTACGCGCTGGCGGGCGTCGGCGTTGAGCTGGATGCGATAGCTTCTGTGGTCATCGGCGGCACGCTGCTCAGCGGCGGGGTGGGTACGGTGCTGGGCACGCTGTTCGGCGTGGCGATCCAGGGGCTGATACAAACCTATATCAACTTTGACGGTACGCTCAGTTCGTGGTGGACGAAGATCGCCATCGGCATTTTGCTGTTTATTTTTATTGCCTTGCAGCGCGGTCTTACTGTGCTTTGGGAGAACCGCCAGAGTTCACCGGTTACGCGTGTATAAACATTTTCCGGTAGCGGCCGATAATCTTCTTTTACGCCAAGAAATATCTCGCTACCGGAAATAACATCATGCTGAAAACGCTATCGATTCGTACCGGCTTGCTCTCTTTACTGGCCGTTATGACCCTTCTGCTGCTGATTGTCAGCGGCATCGGTATTTATGCCCTCACACAGAGTTCTTCTTCGCTGCAGCGTATCAACCACCTTCAGGGTGAGCAGATGGTGCAGCTTAATTCTGGCTATACGCTGATCCTGCGCGCGCGCAACGAGGCGGGCCAGGCCGTCCGGCTGATGGAAATCGGCATGCTGGACGATGCGGCCAAAGCGGTAAAAAACATCAATCAGGAAGTCGTTCTGGCCCAGAAAACGCTCAAAGGCGTGATCGACGGCGGCGTGTCTGATGAGCAAGGGCAACAGCTTCTCAATAAAGTCGCCACCAGCCTGGCGACGTATAACCAGCAGGGGATCAACCCAATGCTGAAAACCCTGAATGACCAGAGTGCAGACAGCTATTACGATCTGCTGGAAAACACGTTGATCCCGGTGGCGAAGCAGTTTGATAACGACATGCAGGCGTTTCAGAAATGGAGCGAAGCGCGGGGTCAGACGGAAGTGAGTGCCGTGCAGGCGAGTAAAACCCGCGTGCTGATCCTGATTATCGTTGCGGCGCTGCTGACGGCAGGCATTATCGTGCTGGCCTGGCTGGTGCTGCGCCATATGCTGCTCAAGCCGCTTTCGGCGTCGATTGCTCAACTGGAGAACGTGGCGGCGGGCGATTTAACCCATACGCTGAATGCACCCTCGAGCCAGGAGTTTAATCGTCTCAACGCGGCGATAGAGGAGATGCGCCAGTCGCTGATGAACTCGGTTCTGCGGGTGCGTGATGCCAGTTCGCAAATTGACACCGGCAGCCGCGAGCTCACGGCGGGGAACCGGGATCTCGCCGAGCGTACGGAATCCACCGCCACCTCGCTGGAGCAGACGGCGGCCAGCATGGAACAGATCACCGCCACGGTGAAACTCAACGCCGATAACGCCGAGCAGGCGCACCAGCTGGCGAAGTCAGTGTCCGACACGGCCGATCACGGCAGTGAAATGGTCTGCTACGTGATTGAAAAAATGCGTGATATCTCCGGCAGCTCGGCGCGCATCGCCGACATCCTGAGCGTGATTGACGGCATTGCCTTCCAGACCAATATTCTGGCGCTTAACGCCTCCGTGGAAGCGGCGCGCGCGGGCGAGCAGGGGCGCGGGTTTGCCGTCGTCGCCGGTGAAGTGCGAAATCTTGCCAGCCGTAGCGCCGACGCGGCAAAAGAGATCCGATCGCTTATCAGTGATTCGCAGACCCACGTTAGCGAGGGCAGCGAGCTGGCCCAGCAGGCTGGTGAAACGATGGATGAGATCGCAACGGAAGTGCTGCGCATGACCAAACTGATGCGCGAGATTGCGACCGCGTCCCAGGAGCAGAGCCGCGGCATTGAGCAGGTGAATATTGCGGTGAACCAGATGGACGAAACCGCGCAGCAGAATGCGGCGCTGGTGCAGCAATCCTCCGCCGCAACCCGCTCCCTTGAGGAGCAGTCGCGTCAGCTGATGGAAGCCATGTCATCATTCAAAGTGACGACTCAGACCGCTGCATAATATTCCCCAGCCCCGGGACGTTCTGTGCCGGGGTTTTATTCTTTGCAGAATTAACTGCCGCAATATTCTCGTGAATATCGCCCATTAATATTTCCAGCGAACGGGTTAAGGCTAACGCTTTTTCAGTCGGCTCAAGATATAAGCCTTTGCGGAAAAATAATGGTTCATCAAACAGTAGATTAAAACGTTTCAAGGCCAGGCTCACCGCAGGGCGTGACATCTCCAGGCGCACAGAGGCCTTTGCCATGCTGCCGCAGCGGACGATTTCAATAAATACAGGGATAAGATTTAAATCAATACCGGTTGTAGCACGAGAATAATTTTTCATTGCGATTCTGCTCCAGGAAATATCTGTCAAACTGTTATGGAAATAATGCAGGAGCAGTGGTGAATATTAAAGCCTGTTTTTTATAAACACT
Source organism: Lelliottia nimipressuralis (assembly GCF_004402045.1). Lineage (GTDB taxonomy): Bacteria > Pseudomonadota > Gammaproteobacteria > Enterobacterales > Enterobacteriaceae > Enterobacter > Enterobacter chinensis. The sequence goes on from NZ_SOMG01000023.1 coordinate 102,857, forward strand.
TATACGTTAAAATATATAAATGACCAGGGGAGCCAGAACGGCTCCCCTGAAGAAAGGTATTACGCGTCCGGGTACTCACGGATAAAACGTTCAACGTCTTCAACCATGTGGTTGTTGCCGACGAAGAATGAACGGCGCTGGTGAAGGCTTTCCGGCACGATATCCAGAATACGCTCTTTACCATCGCTCGCCTTGCCGCCCGCCTGCTCGGCGAGGAACGCCATCGGGTTGCATTCGTACAGCAGACGCAGCTTCCCGTCAGGGTGGCTTGCGGTGCTTGGATAGAGGTAGATACCGCCTTTCAGCAGGTTACGGTGGAAATCCGCGACCAGAGAGCCAATATAGCGGGATGTGTAAGGGCGCTGCGTCAGTTTATCTTCTTCCTGGCAGAATTTGATGTACTTCTTCACGCCGTTCGGGAATCGGATGTAGTTGCCTTCGTTGATGGAGTAGGTATTGCCCTTCTCCGGGAAGCGCATGCGTTCCTGGCTCAGACAGAAAACGCCCAGTGAAGGATCGTACGTAAAGGCGTGAACCCCGCAGCCGGTGGTGTACACCAGCATGGTGGAGGAGCCATAAACGACGTAACCGGCAGCCACCTGATTAATGCCTGGCTGCAGGAAATCTTCTTCGGTCACCGGCGTGCCAACAGGCGTGACGCGGCGGTAGATGGAGAAAATGGTACCGACAGAAACGTTAACGTCGATGTTTGAGGAACCGTCGAGCGGATCCATCAGAACAACGTATTTAGCGTGTTCACACCCTTCGAAAACAACAATTTCATCTTCTTCTTCGGAGGCGATACCCGCAACGATGTCGCGCGCGCGCAGTGCAGCTTTCAATTTTTCATTTGCGAACAGATCGAGTTTCTGTTGAACCTCGCCCTGAACGTTCTCGGCACCGCTGGCACCCAGGATATCGACCAGACCGGCCTTGTTGATATCACGGTGGATGATCTTAGCGCCCAGCTTTATTGCCGACAGCAAAGCAGTGAGTTCACCGGTAGCATGAGAGAACTCGTGCTGCTTTTCGACAATAAATTCACCTAACGTTTTCATAACACTTTCCCTGCATCTTTGTGAGTAGAGCGATTGTATGTTCACTAAAACGACTAAAGCCCAACAATCTTAACAAACATTCAAATATTAGCGCAGAGGTGAATCGCGCCAGCAACATACGGATTTACCTGAAATGCGTTTCACAGCCGCTAACATGTGAGTAAAATGTGCGCCACATTGAAGAAGGATAGTGACGTATGCGCATTCATATATTGGGGATTTGTGGCACTTTCATGGGCGGACTGGCAATGCTGGCGCGCTCGCTGGGCCATGAAGTGACAGGTTCGGACGCCAATGTGTATCCGCCGATGAGCACACTTCTGGAGAAAGAGGGGATATCTCTCATTCAGGGCTATGACGCCAGCCAGCTTGATCCCGAGCCGGACCTGGTGATCATCGGCAACGCCATGACCCGCGGCAATCCGTGCGTTGAGGCGGTACTGGAACGCAATATTCCGTTTATGTCCGGCCCGCAGTGGTTGCATGATTTCGTGCTGCGCGACCGCTGGGTTATCGCGGTTGCCGGTACGCACGGCAAAACCACCACCGCCGGGATGGCCACCTGGATCCTCGAAGCCTGTGGCTACAAGCCGGGCTTTGTGATCGGCGGCGTTCCGGGCAACTTTGACGTTTCTGCACGACTTGGAGACAGCCCGTTCTTTGTTATCGAAGCCGACGAATATGACTGCGCGTTCTTCGATAAACGTTCCAAATTCGTCCATTACTGCCCGCGAACGCTGATCCTCAACAACCTTGAGTTCGACCACGCGGATATCTTTGACGATTTGAAAGCGATTCAGAAACAGTTCCACCACCTGGTGCGCATCGTGCCGGGCCAGGGGCGCATCATCCTGCCTGAGAACGACATCAACCTGAAGCAGACGATGGCGATGGGCTGCTGGAGCGAGCAGGAGCTGGTGGGCGAGCAGGGCCACTGGCAGGCGAAAAAACTTAACGCCGATGCCTCTGAGTGGGAAGTGCTGCTCGACGGTGAAAAAGTGGGTGAGGTGAAGTGGGGCCTGGTGGGCGAACACAACATGCACAACGGCCTGATGGCGATCGCGGCCGCACGCCATGTGGGCGTTCAGCCTGCAGATGCGGCTAATGCGCTGGGCTCGTTTATCAATGCCCGTCGCCGTCTGGAACTGCGCGGTGAAGCCCACGGCGTCACGGTGTATGACGATTTCGCACACCACCCAACGGCGATTCTGGCGACGCTTGCGGCCCTGCGCGGCAAAGTCGGCGGTACCGCGCGCATTCTGGCGGTGCTGGAACCACGCTCGAACACCATGAAGATGGGCATCTGCAAAGACGATCTCGCGCCGTCATTAGGACGCGCCGATGAGGTCTTCCTGCTGCAGCCGCAGCATATTCCGTGGCAGGTGGCTGAAGTGGCCGATGCCTGCATTCAGCCTGCGCACTGGAGTGCGGATGTGGATGTGCTCGCGGATATGGTGGTGAAAGCGGCCCAGCCCGGCGACCATATTCTGGTCATGAGCAACGGCGGTTTTGGTGGGATCCATCAAAAGCTGCTGGATGGTCTGGCGAAGAAAGCCGAGGCCGCTGAGTAAAAAAAGAGCCCGGTGGCGCTAGCGCTTACCGGGCCTACACATTGCACGACCTTGTAGGCCGGATAAGGCGTTTACGCCGCCATCCGGCGCACAACCGCACTGATTACTCTTCGTTCTCAGACAGCTCGCGCAGATACTGGAAAATCAGGCGCGCAGACTTCGGCGGCTTATTCCCTTCTTTCTCTTTCTTCGCGTTGCGGATCAAGGAACGCAGCTGCTGACGGTCAGCATCCGGCCAAAGGTTCAGCACTTCCGGTACGGCATCATCACCCTGTTCAATCAGACGATCGCGGATCTGTTCAAGCTTATGGAAAAACGCAACCTGCTGGTTGTGGCGGTTTTTCAGCTTGTCCAGCGCCTGGCGGATCGGATCGACGTCGCGCTGACGCAGCATTTTACCGATAAGCTGAAGCTGGCGACGACGGCCTTCTTTTTTGATTTTCTGTGCCAGTTCAATGGCATCACGCAGATCCTGGTCGAGCGGGATCTTATCCAGCGCGTTTTTACCCAGTTCTACCAGTTCTCCGCCAAGCTGTTTTAACTCTTCGGCGTCACGTTTAATTTCACTTTTACTGACCCAGATGATCTCATCATCTTCGTCTTCGATGTCATCACCGGGAACGTCGTCGAGCCAGTCTTCGGGCTGCTTAGTCATGTCAGGCTCCTTAAAAAAAGAGGCTAATGTTACCAGTTAAGACGCGCACTGAAAAACGGTTCTCTGTTAGACTTCAGATAACTCTCTCTTACAGTATGGCATTTGCGATGAAAGTAACCTCACAAGTTGAAGCGCAGCGTAAGATTCTGGAAGAAGCCGTCTCCACCGCGCTGATGCTTGCTTCAGAAAAATCAGATGGCGCCGAAGTGGCGGTCAGCAAAACCACCGGCATTAGCGTGAGCACCCGCTTTGGCGAGGTGGAGAATGTCGAATTCAACAGCGATGGCGCGCTGGGGATCACGGTCTATCACCAGAATCGCAAAGGCAGTGCGTCATCTACCGATCTCAGTCCGGATGCCATCGCCCGTACGGTGCAGGCGGCGCTGGATATTGCACGTTACACCTCGCCGGACCCTTACGCAGGCGTGGCGGATAAAGATCTGCTGGCGTTTGACGCGCCGGATCTCGATCTTTTCCACCCGGCAGAGGTCACGCCGGACGAAGCGATTGAACTGGCTGCACGCGCAGAGCAGGCTTCCCTGCAGGCTGATAAACGTATTACCAATACCGAAGGCGGCAGCTTTAACAGCCACTACGGCATCAAAGTCTTCGGCAACAGCCACGGCATGCTGCAGGGCTACTGCTCCACCCGCCACTCGCTCTCCAGCTGCGTGATCGCCGAAGAGAACGGCGACATGGAACGCGACTACGCCTACACCATTGGCCGCGCGCTGGGGGATTTACAGTCTCCGGAGTGGGTCGGTAAAGAGTGCGCCGAACGCACGCTGTCACGCCTGTCGCCGCGCAAACTCTCCACCATGAAGGCCCCGGTGATTTTTGCCAATGAAGTGGCGACCGGTCTGTTTGGCCATCTGGTGGGCGCTATCGCGGGTGGCTCCGTTTACCGTAAATCGACATTCCTGCTCGACTCGCTGGGCAAGCAGATCCTGCCGGAATGGCTGACTATCGAAGAGCATCCGCACCTGCTGAAAGGGCTGGCCTCCACGCCGTTCGACAGCGAAGGCGTGCGTACCGAACGTCGCGATATCATCAAAGACGGCGTGCTGACCCAGTGGCTGCTGACCAACTACTCTGCGCGCAAGCTGGGGCTGAAAAGCACCGGTCATGCGGGCGGTATCCATAACTGGCGGATTGCCGGACAGGGCCTCAACTTTGAGCAGATGCTGAAAGAGATGGGCACCGGTCTGGTGGTGACCGAGCTGATGGGCCAGGGCGTAAGCGGCATCACCGGGGATTACTCTCGCGGTGCGGCGGGCTTCTGGGTAGAAAACGGCGAAATCCAATATCCGGTGAGCGAAATTACGATTGCGGGTAATCTGAAGGACATGTGGCGCAACATCGTTACGGTCGGTAACGATATTGAAACACGCAGCAATATACAGTGTGGTTCTGTATTACTGCCGGAAATGAAAATCGCCGGACAATGACAATAGAGATAGCGTTTTCTTAATAATAAAAAAGGAAGTGAGCAATGCGTAAACATCTGTTAGCGATCGTCGCGGCTTCAACGCTGGTTCTTGGCTCTTCTGCGTTTGCTGCCGATCTTGAAGACGACATGGGCATCCTCGGTCAAAACCTGAAGGTGGTGCAGAAAACGGACAATGCGGCTGAAATGAAAGACGCACTGACCAAAATGCGTGAAGCAGCGCTGGACGCCCAAAAAGCGACACCGCCAAAGCTGGAAAGCAAAGCGGCGGACAGTGCAGAGATGAAAGATTACCGCCACGGCTTTGACGTGCTGGTCGGCCAGATCGACGGTGCGCTGAAGCTGGCAAATGAAGGTAAAGTGAAAGAAGCCCAGGCGGCGGCCGAGCAGTTTGTGACTACGCGCAACACGTATCACAAAAAATATCGTTAATTGGGTGCCTGAGCTGTACGTCCTTTCTCCGTATGCGGAGGCGCATTACGCGCCCCCGCATCTTTGCTCCCTACCGGCCGGAGCGACAATCCATCCGCGCTGTCACTTCAAGCGAGCCGTTTCGAAAACGGATCTCGCACAGTGTTTTCCTCGTCACCAGCGTTAAGATGATTATTGTCAAAGAAATAATCATCAGAACCCCGATACTTGGGTTTCTGCGTTTCATGGATGCCTCCTTGCTTTAAAGCGGGCGAGGTAGCAAACATCACGTGGCTAGACGTGTCGTTTACAGCCCCGTCCTGATTTAAATTCAGGTAGGGGCTTTCCACTTTCCGTCCCGTGCCTGAGACGGTCAGTCTCAAGCACCCGTCGCCACTCTAGCGAATCCCCATAAGAAAACCTTATCCACATCACATTTCTACGAGCCCGCCCGGAATCTTTTCCGCTTCGCTTACCCCTTATTTGCCGCGCGATAGCGTGATATTCATCACGTAAATCCAGCGTTTTATTCATATTCAGCGCATTTATGTGGCACAGATCACTGCTGCGGCTCGCCTTTCCACTTCGAAGTGGAAAACAACTCGCTACAAACAATTCCCCCTCAACGTTAGTTTTATTCCAGAGCCATTAACGGGGTAAGACCAGTGATTAACGGAGCGGTAATGAACGACGTTGGGGAACAGACAGTGCAAACAGAGCAGCTCGCGAACACTATGCTGCAGCAGGTTTATGCCCTGCTGGCCCGGCACGACATCATCCCCAATGCAGTACAGGAGCAGATGCTCACCTCCCACGTTCGCGCAATGGCGCACCGGTCCGTGACCGGCGAGCCGCTGCCGGAGGTTGAAGCGGAGCTGTTCGACGAAATTTCACCCGATTCAATGCAACTTGCCCGTGAAGTGGTAGCGCAGTTTGGCAATCTTCCTGATGAAGAAGCCTGGCTGCTCTCCGTTCACTTCGAAGTCGCGAAAGACAACCTTTAAGGAGCAACACATGGAACAGATTACAGTCGTGATTGGCGATCGCCTGGGCAAAGGTCAGAAAGTGGCCGCGGGTGTGGAAAAAGCAGGTGGACGCGCGGTTGTCGTACCGGGTATGGCTGCCGATATGAAGCTCGGTGACGTGATGAAAGCGGAAAACGCCACCTTCGGCATCTCCTTCTGCGGCAGCGGCGGCGCGGGCGCAATTACTGCTCAGACCAAATATGGCTACAAAGCCAAATACGGCATGCGTTCCGTGGAAGAGGGCGTGACCGCCATCAACGAAGGCTGCAACGTGCTGGGCTTTGGCTTTATGGATAAAGAAGAGCTGGGCGAGCGTCTGGTGCAGGCGTGGCAGAAAAAATACGGCGCATAAGCATGAAAGAACAGTTCACAACCACGGTGAGAGTGAAGGGCAAAGGCGACGCCAAAGCGCGCGCCTTTGCCGACGCGCTCAACCACGTTCAGGCCGCGGTGATGAAAGCCTCACCGCATATCTTACTGCGTATTGAGCCACAGGATGTGCAGGTCGTTCAGGCGCAAGAAGCGGTGCGGAAAGAAGCGTTTCTGTTCTTCTTTTTGCGCCGGGAAAGACGCACCTACAGCGTGGAGCTGGATGTGACCGTCAACGTGACCGCCATCAATCTCGACCAGGTGGATTTCGTCACGCAACGCTGATTATTCATAAAAGGGCAGACTGATGTTCTTAATTATATTAATAAAATCGCTCATCATTGGCGGCCTGGTTGGCGTCGGTGTCGGAGCCGGGGCTGCACGCATGTTTCATGCGCCTACCACACAGGGTATGGGCGCGTTTCGTACGTTGGGGGAACTGAACTCCTGCGAAGGGGATCCGGCTTCTCACTTCTCCTTTGGGTTAGGTTTCTTCTTTAACGCCTGGGCCTCTTCCGTGGCCGCAGGGGCTTTCACACAGGACGTTGACCACCGCATCATCCCGAACTGGGGTGCTGCTGCACTGATGATCAAAAACCGTAACGTCGGCGAAACGCTGCACGACCCGCGCAAAATGGCGATTGCCTGCGGCCTGATCGGCATGATCGTCGTGACCTTCCTTAACCTTACGGCCTCCTCCGTGCCGGCTGCGCTTCAGGTTACCGCCGTGAAGGTGCTGGTGCCGGCGGCGAACCTGCTGGTTAACACCGTGATGCCGGTGATCTTCTGGCTGGCGGCCATCGACGCGGGTAAAAAGTCGGGCTTCTGGGCCACCATCTTCGGCGGCGCAGCGCAGCTGATTATGGGCAACGCCGTACCGGGCCTGGTGCTGGGGATCCTGATCGGTAAAGGCGTGGAAGAGAGTGGCTGGAACCACGTTACTAAAGTGATGATGGCGGCTATCGTCCTGCTCTTCGTGCTGAGCGGCTTCTTCCGCGGCTTCGACATGAAGATGATCGAATCCTTCCATCTGACCGTGCCGAACTGGCTCGACATGATCCACAACTCGCTCAGCGGTAAATAACAGGAGCCTCTACATGGAACAGAATAAAGGTTTTTGGTATGCCGACTGGTCGTTCCCGATCTTCGTTGGCCTGCTCTCCTCCGGCGTGTTTGCCGGGACGCATATGTACTACCTCTACGGCATTGGTGCGTTTAACGAAGTGGCCTTCGTGGCGATGCTGAAAGCGGGGATTGATACCGGCGTCTACGGCGCGGTCGCGGCGTTCGGTGCAAGCTTCCTGTTCGCCCGTATTATCGAAGGCTCGCTGGTGGGTATTCTTGATATCGGCGGAGCCATTCAGACCGGCGTGGGTCTTGGCGTGCCGGCGCTGCTGCTGGGCGCAGGCATTATGTTCCCGGTGACCAACTTCATTGCTGCGCTGATTACCGGCCTGGTGATTGGTCTGGCGATTGGCTACGTCATCATCCTGGCGCGTAAGTTCACCATCAATCAGAGCAACTCTACCTACGGTGCAGACGTGATGATGGGCGCGGGTAACGCCTCCGGCCGTTTCCTCGGGCCGTTGATTATCCTCAGCGCCATGACCGCCTCCATTCCGATTGGCGTGGGTTCACTCTTAGGTGCGCTGCTGTTCTACATCTGGCAGAAGCCGATTACCGGCGGCGCGATCCTCGGTGCCATGCTGTTGGGCTGGCTGTTCCCGGTCGCCCTTTAATACCCGCGGGCGCTCAGGCGCCCGCCTTATCAGGAGATCCTCATGTTTGATTTACTCCTGCGCCGTGCGCGCCTCACCGACGATACCCTGACCGATATCGCCATTCAGGATGGGAAGATCGCGGCGCTGGGCGAGATTGACGCTCCCGCACATAAAACGGTTGAGCTTAACGGCGAAGTCTTTGTGAGCGCTGGCTGGATTGACTCACACGTCCACTGTTACCCCAATTCCCCGATTTATCACGACGAACCGGACAGCGTCGGCATTGCGACCGGCGTCACCTCCGTGGTGGATGCGGGCAGTACCGGAGCCGACGACGTAGATGACTTCTATGAGATTACCCGCAAAGCCTCAACCGAGGTGTTTGCCCTGCTGAATATCTCCCGCGTGGGGCTGATTGCGCAGAACGAGCTGGCCAATATGGCCAACATCGACGCCGATGCGGTCAAACAGGCGGTGAAGCGTCACCCTGATTTTATCGTTGGCCTGAAGGCGCGCATGAGCAGCAGCGTGGTCGGCGAGAACGGTATTACGCCGCTGGAGCGCGCGAAAGCCATCCAGAAAGAGAATGGCGATTTGCCGCTGATGGTCCACATCGGCAACAACCCGCCGAACCTCGACGAAATCGCCGAACTGCTGAGCTCGGGCGACATCATTACCCACTGCTATAACGGCAAGCCTAACCGCATTCTGACGCCGTCCGGCGAGCTGCGCGCCTCAATCACCTCGGCCCTGAAGCGCGGCGTGCGTCTGGACGTCGGCCACGGCACCGCGAGCTTCAGCTTTGAGGTGGCGAAACGCGCCATCGCGATGGGCATTCTGCCGCACACCATCAGCTCGGATATCTACTGCCGCAACCGCATTAACGGACCGGTGGGCTCGCTGGCGAGCGTGATGTCGAAGTTTCTCGCCATCGGCATGTCATTGCCGCAGGTGATTGACTGTGTAACCGCCAATGCTGCAGACGGCCTGCGCCTGACGCGCAAAGGCCGCATTCAGTCGGGTCTCGACGCTGACCTGACGCTGTTCACGATTAAACGTCAGCCGACGCTGCTGACGGATGCCGAAAACGACAGCCTGCAGGCTGAACACATTCTGGTGCCGCTTGCCGCGATCCGCGCGGGCAAGGGCTACATGACCGAACAAGGGAGCACGGAACATGCCTTCGATTTATGAGAAATACCATTTAAAACAAGTCATCAACACCTCTGGCCGCATGACGGCGCTGGGCGTCTCCACGCCGCGCCCGGAAGTGGTACAGGCGGCGATGGACGGCATGAATCACTATTTTGAAATGAAGGATCTGGTCAACAAAACCGGGGAATACATTGCGAAGCTGCTGGATGTGGAAGGGGCGACTGTGGTCTCCTGCGCATCGGCCGGTATCGCCCAGTCCGTGGCGGCGGTGCTGGTCAAAGACAGCGACTGGCTGCTGGAAAACCTGCACGTGACCCCTATTGAGAACAACGAAATCGTCCTGCCGAAAGGCCACAACGTGAACTTTGGCGCGCCGGTGGGCACCATGGTGGCGCTGGGCGGCGGCAAGCTGGTGGAAGCGGGCTACGCCAACGAATGTTCTGCCGATCAGCTGGCGGCGGCAATTACCCCACGCACCGCGGCGATCCTCTACATCAAATCTCACCACTGCGTGCAGAAAAGCATGCTCAGCGTTGAGCAGGCGGCGGTGGTGGCGCGTAAGCACGATCTGCCCCTGATCGTCGACGCCGCAGCGGAAGAAGATCTGCATACCTACTACCGATCCGGAGCCGATCTGGTGATCTACAGCGGCGCGAAGGCAATTGAAGGGCCAACCAGCGGGCTGGTGATCGGCAAGACCCAGTACGTCGAGTGGGTGAAGCGTCAGACGGCGGGCATTGGCCGCGCGATGAAGGTGGGTAAAGAGGGCATTCTTGGCCTGACCTGCGCCATCGAACATTACCTTACCGCGACCAAGGAGAGCGGTGCCGAGATGGTGGCGAAGATGACGCCGTTTATCGACGCGCTCAACACCCTGAACGGCGTCACCGCGCGCGTGGTCTGGGACAGCGCCGGTCGCGATATCGCCCGTACCGAGATTAAATTTGACGAAGCGACCACCGGCGTCGGCACCGGCGAGCTGGTGAACGCGCTCAAGCAGGGCGAATACGCCATTTACTTCCGTGGCTACAAGGCCAACGAAGGGATTATCGAAGCGGACGTGCGCAGCGTAAACGCAGACCAGCTGAACATCGTGTATCGCCGCATTAGCGAAGTATTAGGACAGGAGAAAAAAGCATGAAACTGACCCCCAACTTTTACCGTGACCGCGTCTGCCTGAACGTGCTGGCAGGCTCGAAAGCCAACGCCAGCGCCATTTACGAGGCGGCGGAAGGTCATGTGCTGGTGGGCGTGCTCTCCAAAAATTACCCGGATGTGGCGAGCGCGGTGGCCGATATGCGCGAATACGCCGCCCTGATTGATAACGCGCTCTCCGTAGGCCTGGGCGCGGGCGATCCGAACCAGTCGGCGATGGTGAGCGAAATCTCCCGCCAGGTACAGCCGCAGCACGTTAACCAGGTCTTTACCGGCGTTGCGACCAGCCGCGCGCTGCTGGGGCAGAACGAATCGGTCGTCAATGGCCTGGTCTCGCCGACCGGCACCGTCGGGATGGTCAAAATCTCCACCGGCCCGCTGAGCAGCGCGGCACCGGACGGTATCGTGCCGGTTGAAACTGCGATTGCCCTGCTGAAAGATTTCGGCGGCAGCTCAATCAAATACTTCCCGATGGGCGGCCTCAAGTGCCGTGACGAGTACAAAGCGGTAGCGGAAGCCTGCGCCCGCCACGACTTCTGGCTGGAGCCAACCGGGGGAATCGATCTGGAAAATTATGAAGAGATCCTGCAGATCGCTCTGGACGCGGGCGTGAGCAAAATCATCCCGCATATTTACAGCTCAATTATCGACAAAGCCAGCGGCGATACGCGCCCGGAAGATGTGCGCACGCTGCTTGCGATGACGAAGAAGCTGGTGAAGTAAAACCTGCCCCTCACCCTAACCCTCTCCCTTTGGGAGAGGACCGGGGTGAGGGGAAACACACCGCACAAACCTGAAGGAGCCACCATGCACACCCGTAACCTGCTTGTCGCTTCACTCTCTTTACTTGCTACCGCCGCCGTTGCCCAGAACCAGTATGCCTGGGTGGGTACCTATAATCCGAACGGCGAAGGGCTGTACCGCTTTACCGTTGACCCGCAAAGCGGCGCGCTCGATAACAAAACGCTGGTGAGCAAACTGCCGAACGCCGCGCAGCTGGCCGTTTCACGCGACGGCAAAACGCTCTATCTGGCAAGCGAAGTGGAGCAGGGCGTGGTGCAGGCGCTGCGCGTGGGCGATAACGGCGAGCTGAGCGAACTCAATCAGGTGACCTCCGGCGGCGCGGGGCCGGTGTATCTCTCCCTGACGCCGAACGGCAAGCACCTGCTGGTGGCCAACTACGTCAGCGGGTCGATTGCCGTATTACCGGTCAAGGCAGATGGCAGCCTGGGTGACGCCACGGATCAGCACCAGGATCGGGGTGAGCCGGGCGCGGCAAAACCGGAAGCCGCTGCTGAGGGCAGCTTTGCCATCAGCGATCACAACGGTCCTCACGCGCACATGATCGCCGCCGATCCGAGCGGGAAATACGTGTTTTCCACCGATCTGGGGCTGGATCGCATCTACCAGTACCGCTTTGACGATCGAACAGGCAAGCTGACGCCGAACGATCCGCCGTTTGTCAGCGCCTCCTCAAAAGGGGCTGGGCCGCGCCACTTTGTCTTTACGCCGAAAGGCGATGCCCTGTGGCTGATTAACGAAGAGGCGTCTACGCTGACCCACTATTCGGTGGAGGCAAACGGTACGCTGAGAGAGGGCAAAACGGTTTCTGCCCTGCCGGAAGGGTACAAAGGTACCAGTTTCGCTGCCGGACTGGCGTTAAGCGCCGACGGTAAACAGCTGTATGTGGCTAACCGTTTGCATAACAGCATCGGGCACTTTACCGTAACAGCGGAGGGCACGCTGACGCATCAGGACGACGTGTGGACGCGGGGCGACTATCCGCGCACCCTGACGCTCGATAAACAGGGACGCTGGCTGTACGTCATGAACCAGCGCAGCGACAACATTACCCGTTTCCGCGTCGATCAGGACGGCAAGCTAAGCTTTGAGCCAGACTATACCCCGGTCGGCAGCCCATCCCAGATGGTCATTTCACCTTAAGCCGTAAGAGGACAACGACGTGCGATTCCCGAATCAACGTTTAGCGCAACTTTTCGAACTGTTGCAAAACGAGACGCTGCCGCAGGACGAGCTGGCGCAGCGGCTGTCGGTCTCCACGCGAACCGTCCGTGCGGACATCACCGCCCTGAACGCGCTGCTGGCAAGCCACGGCGCGCAGTTCATCCTGAGCCGGGGCAACGGCTACCAGCTCAAAATTGAGGATGCCGAACGCTATCAGCAGCTGCAGGCCTCCCACCCGCGCGCGCTGCGTATTCCGCGGACCGGGCCGGAGCGCGTGCATTATCTGGTGGTGCGTTTTCTGACCTCGGCGTTTTCCCTCAAGCTTGAGGATCTGGCGGACGAGTGGTTCGTCAGCCGCGCCACGCTGCAAAGCGACATGGCGGAGGTACGCGAGTGGTTCCACCGCTATAACTTGACGCTGGAAACCCGTCCGCGTCACGGGATGAAGCTGTTTGGCAGCGAGATGTCGACCCGCGCGTGCCTGACCGATCTGCTCTGGGAGCTGGCGCAGCAGGATAGCCTGAACCCGCTGGTGACGGACGTGGCGCTGAATGTGGGCGTGGCGGAGCAGATGGTGCCCGTGCTGCACGACGCGCTGACGCGTCATCACATTCGCCTGACCGATGAAGGCGAGCTGTTCCTGCGCCTGTACTGCGCGGTGTCGGTGCGCCGCATTAGCGAAGGTTACCCGCTGCCGGAATTCCATGCCGAAGACGTGGAAGAGAACGTGCGCGAGGCGGCGAAAGATATCGCCGTGACCATCCAGCAGCTGGCGGGCAAAGCGCTTTCGCCCTCGGAGGAGAGCTGGCTGTGCGTCCACATCGCCGCGCGGCAGATTCAGGAGATCGCGCCCAGCGCCATTAACGCCGATGACGACGAAGCGCTGGTCAACTACATCCTGCGTTACATCAACACCCACTATAACTACAACCTGCTCAGCGACGAGCAGCTGCATGCGGATCTGCTCACGCACATCAAAACCATGATCACCCGCGTGCGGTATCAAATCATGATCCCCAATCCGCTGCTGGATAACATCAAGCAGCACTACCCGATGGCGTGGGATATGACCCTGGCGGCGGTGTCGAGCTGGGGCAAATACACGCCGTACGTCATCAGCGAAAACGAGATCGGCTTCCTGGTGCTGCACATCGGCGTCGGGCTGGAGCGTCACTACAACATTGGTTACCAGCGCCAGCCGCGCGTGCTGCTGGTGTGCGACGCCGGTAATGCGATGGTGCGCATGATTGAGGCGGTGCTGCAGCGCAAATACCCGCAGATTGAGGTTACGCGCACGCTCACCCTGCGCGAGTACGAGCTGGCGGAAATGATTAGCGAAGACTTTGTGATCGCCACCGCCCGCGTCAGCGAAAAGTCGAAACCGGTGGTGACGATCGCCCCATTCCCGACCGACTACCAGTTAGAACAGATCGGCAAGCTGGTGCTGGTGGACCGCACCCGACCGTGGATGCTGGATAAATACTTCGATGCAGCCCATTTCCGTATTCTCGACAAACCTGTCGACCAGCAAACGCTGTTCCATGAACTGTGCGCGCAGCTTGAAGGCGAAGGCTTTGTTGGTGCGGAGTTCCTGGATTCGGTCATCGAGCGTGAAGCCATCGTCAGCACCATGCTCGGCGACGGCATCGCGTTGCCGCACTCCCTCGGCCTGCTGGCGCAAAAAACGGTGGTCTACACCGTGCTCGCCCCGCACGGCGTCCAGTGGGGTGACGAAACCGCGCACGTTATCTTCCTGCTCGCCATCAGCAAAAGCGAATACGAAGAGGCGATGGCGATTTACGATATCTTCGTCACCTTCCTGCGTGAACGGGCGATGACGCGACTCTGTAGCTGCGGTGATTTTGCCGAGTTTAAGGCGGTGGCGATGGAGAGTTTGAGCCGGTTTTGAGATAAGGGCGGACGGATAACATCCGCCTTTGATCAACGCAGATGATGCACTACCTGGTTACTGCTGCCGCGCCAGATAAGCGACGGGTCTTTTAAATCCTGCACAAACTTGCCGTCGACCAGGACGTTAATCAGATCCACTATTTCCATTTGCTGCGCGTTCAGCTCATCCAGCCTGTAGCCTGTCCAGACCCAGATGTCTTTTCCCGCACACTCTGCCCGAATGCGCTTCACCAGCTTCAGGATATCCGGCACGTTTTGCGGATGCAGCGGATCGCCACCGGAGAGGGAAATCCCCTGGCGGTGAATGCGCGTGTCGTTCAGGTCGCTGATGATTTTATCTTCCATCTCCGCGGTGAACGGCATGCCGGAATTAAGGCGCCAGGTGCTTTTGTTGTAGCAGCCGGGGCATTCATGAACGCAGCCTGAGACAAACAGGGTGCAGCGGGTGCCGGGGCCGTTGACGATGTCGACGGGGTAGTATTGATGAAAGTTCATAGCGGATAACCAAGCCGGGTGGCGCTGCGCTTACCCGGCCTACAAAAGAGTGCGGTCCGTAGGCCCGGTAAGCGCAGCGCCACCGGGCATTAACGCGGCAGAGGGTTAACCGATCTGCCCATTCCCTAAATGCTTCACGCGGCGCTTCACCTCTTCCTGCTTGCCGGCGTTAAACGGACGTGCATCCGGGCTGCCGAGATAGCCGCACACGCGGCGGGTGACGGAGACGCGAGCCGCGTCGTGGTTGCCGCATTTCGGGCAGGTAAAGCCTTTGCTGGTGCACTCAAACTCACCGGTAAAACCGCACTCATAGCACTCGTCGATTGGCGTGTTGGTTCCGTAATACGGCACGTGCTGGTAGCTGTAATCCCATACGTCTTCCAGCGCTTTCAGGTTGTGCTGAATGTTCGGATACTCGCCGTAGCAGATGAAGCCGCCGCTGGCGATAGGCGGATACGCCGCTTCGAAGTCGATCTTGTCGTACGGGTTTACCTTTTTCTCCACGTCGAGGTGGAAGCTGTTGGTGTAGTACCCTTTGTCGGTCACACCTTCCACAATACCGAACTCGGCGGTATCCAGACGGCAGAAGCGGTCGCACAGGTTTTCGCTCGGCGTGCTGTAGAGGCTGAAGCCGTAGCCGGTCTCCTCTTTCCACTGGTCTACCGCGTCGCGCAGGCGCTGAACGATGGCGATGCCTTTCTCACGCAGCGCGGCGCTGTCGTACATGTGCGTGCCGCCGGCCAGCGCGTTGATGGTTTCGTGAATGCCGATATAGCCCAGCGAAATCGACGCGCGCCCGTTTTTGAAGATCTCAGACACGTCATCGTCCGCTTTCAGGCGCACGCCGCAGGCTCCTTCCATATAGAGGATGGGCGCGACGCGGGCTTTGACACCTTCGAGGCGCGCAATGCGGGTCATCAGCGCTTTACGCGCCAGCTGCAGGCGCTCGTCCAGCAGCGTCCAGAAGGCGTCTTCATTACCTTTCGCTTCCAGCGCGATGCGCGGCAGGTTCAGGCTGATAACGCCCAGGTTGTTGCGTCCGTCGTGGATCTGCTCGCCGTTTTCATCTTCGTACACGCCGAGGAAGCTGCGGCAGCCCATTGGCGTTTTAAACGAGCCGGTGACCTTCACCACCTGGTCGTAGTTCAGAATGTCCGGATACATGCGCTTGCTCGCGCACTCCAGCGCCAGCTGTTTAATGTCGTAGTTTGGATCGCCAAACTTGTGGTTCAGGCCGTCGCGGATGGCGAACACCAGTTTCGGGAACACCGCGGTTTTGCGGTTTTTGCCGAGTCCGGAGATACGGTTGCGCAGGATGGACTGCTGGATCAGACGCGATTCCCAGCTGGTGCCCAGACCGAAGCCGAAGGTCACAAACGGCGTCTGGCCGTTGGCGGTGTGCAGGGTGTTTACCTCATATTCCAGCGACTGGAACGCGTCGTAGCACTCTTTCTCGGTGCGGGAATGCGCATAGCCGTCAGCGTCCGGGATCTGCCACTCTTCGGCCGTTTTACGGTGCTTGTTGAAGCTGGCCGTCACGAACGGGGCCAGCACTTCATCAATACGGTTAATGGTGGTGCCGCCGTAAATATGGCTGGCGACCTGGGCGATAATCTGCGCCGTGACCGCGGTGGCGGTGGAGATCGACTTAGGTGGCTCAATCTCGGCGTTACCCATTTTAAAACCGTGGGTCAGCATGCCCTTCAGGTCGATCAGCATGCAGTTGAACATCGGGAAGAATGGCGAGTAGTCGAGATCGTGGTAGTGGATCTCACCGCGCTCGTGCGCCGACACTACGTCGCGCGGTAGCAGATGCTGACGGGCATAGTGTTTGGCCACGATACCGGCCAGCAGATCGCGCTGGGTAGGGATCACTTTACTGTCTTTGTTTGCGTTTTCATTGAGCAGCGCAGAGTTGGTCTGCTCCACCAGGCCGCGAATTTCCTGGTTCAGACGGCCGCGCTTTTCGCGCTGAACGTCACGATCGTGGCGATATTCAATGTAGGCGCGCGCCAGCTGCTTGTAGGGGCCCGCCATTAGCTGGTTCTCAACCGCGGTCTGGATCTCGTTGATATCGACCTGGCTGCGTTCATTCATCTGGCTGCTAACGACTTCTGCGACGGTGGCGCAGTAATCTGCGTCATCGACTCCCGCTGCTTTAGCTGCACGCAGAATGGCTTCCTGAATGCGCTCTGATTTAAACGGCACTTTACAGCCATCACGTTTCATCACATGCGGTGTCATGATCACTCCATTTTTTAAAAACAGGTTATCCACAGAGGCGGAGAAGTATTCAGAGGCTGTATTGTCAGCCAGGTGAGAGACTTCCCTCGTTTCTGACCCTTGTTATCCACAATTCCGGAGAGCGGAGTCGCCGTCTTGTTGTTGGAATAGTAGACGATTAATACAAGATGTTGGGTCGGCGTGCATTTTAAGTTCTACATATAGTGATTTGCATCAAACATGTTTGCGATTTATTTGATTCAGAACAAAGTAAAAAGACGAGAGTACAAACGGCGGGCGCTGTAGCGATTGTAAATACGAAAAGGAAAAATCTGATTAATTATTCAACAAAAACAGTAAAGTAAGCCGGGCGCAACGGGTGCGCCCGGCGAAGGCATTACGCCCGTAGCCACCAGACGGCTTCAAACGGCCGCAGCGTCGTTTTCTGCGGTGACGGATAGTTGCTCATCACCGTCTGCCACTGGCCGCTCAGAAGGTCATTTGTCCATTCATGAGGGTTATCGCTCAGGTTCGCCATCACGATCAGGGTCTGTCCCTGCCACCGGCGGCGATAGCACCACAGGGAAGGGTGCTCAGGAAGCAGATCCTCATAATCACCCCACGTCAGCACCGGCAGGGTTTTGCGCAGGCTGATGAGTGACTGGTAGGTGTAAAACACCGAATCCGGGTCATCGAGCGCCGCGCGGGCGTTCACGGTCTCATAGTTATCGCAGACGCCAATCCAGGGTTCACCCTCGGTAAAGCCCGCGTTGTGCGAGGCATCCCACTGCATCGGCGTGCGGCCGTTGTCGCGAGACTTGCTCGCCAGAATCGCCAGGAGTTCGTCCGGTTCGCGGCCGTTGGCCCGCAGTTCGGCGAACATGTTCAGGCTTTCCACGTCGCGGTAATCGGTGATGCGGCTGAAGTGCGGGTTGGTCATGCCCAGCTCTTCGCCCTGGTAGATGTACGGCGTGCCCTGCATACCGTGCAGCACCATGCCGAGCATCTTCGCCGCCGGTACGCGGTATTCCCCTTCGTCACCAAAGCGCGACACGATGCGCGGTTGGTCGTGGTTACACCAGAACAGCGCGTTCCAGGCTTTGTTATGCATGCCCTGCTGCCAGTGGCGGAAGAGGGTTTTCAGCGCTACGAAGTCCGGCTTCGCCTTCGTCCATTTTTCGCCGCCGGGGTAGTCCACCTTCAGGTGGTGGAAGTTAAAGGTCATCGACAGCTCGCGTCCGTCGAGGGACGCATACTGCTGGCAGTTTTCCAGCGAGGTCGAGGACATTTCGCCCACCGTCATCAGGTTGCGCGGCGTAAAGACGTCGCGGCTCATCTCCTGCAGATATTCATGAACGCGCGGCCCGTCGGTATAGAAACGGCGACCGTCGCCGATGTCGTCATTTGGGAAATCCTGATCTTTCGAAATCAGGTTAATCACGTCCAGACGCAAGCCGTCCACGCCGCGATCGGCCCAGAATTCGCACACCTTTTTCAGCTCGGCGCGCACGGCAGGGTTTTCCCAGTTGAGATCCGCCTGCTCCGGGGCGAAAAGGTGCAGATAATACTGCTCACTCTCGGCGTGCCAGCGCCAGGCGTTGCCGCCAAACTTGGAGCGCCAGTTGTTGGGAAGCTGCTCCGGCGTGCCGTCGCGCCAGATGTAGAACTGGCGGTACGGGCTCGCTTTGTTCAGCGATTCCCGGAACCAGGCGTGCTGTGTGGAGGTGTGGTTAAACACCATATCCAGCACGATGCGAATGCCGCGTTCGTGCGCCCCGGCAACCAGCGCGTCGAAATCATCCAGCGTGCCGTAGGCCGGGTCAATGGCGGTGTAATTCGCCACGTCGTAGCCGTTATCCACCTGCGGGGAGATATAAAACGGCGTCAGCCAGATGGCGTCGATGCCGAGGGTTTTCAGGTAGTCCAGACGCTGCGTTACGCCGCGTAAATCACCGGTGCCGCTGCCGGTCGTGTCCTGAAAACTCTTTGGATAGATCTGATAGATGACGCCGTTCTGCCACCAGTGAGGAAGGGTATTCATAATGCGTTCCTGCAAATGCGAAGGGGCGCAACTGCGCCCCGAAAAAGGAGGTTAAACAATCTGCAGCGCGCCCTGACGGAACTTACGCTGATAAACCACGGTGGTGAGCGCCATTGGGACGATAATCGCGATGGCCATCGCCAGGGCAAACACCTGCCAGAAAGCGGGCTGAATAGAGAGGATACCCGGCAGCCCGCCAACGCCAATCCCGTTTGCCATCACGCCGTACAGACCACACACCAGGCCTGCCAGACCGGAACCGATCATCGCGCAGAGCATCGGGAAGCGGTATTTCAGGTTGATGCCGTACATGGCCGGTTCGGTGACGCCGAG
Source organism: Lelliottia nimipressuralis (assembly GCF_004402045.1). Lineage (GTDB taxonomy): Bacteria > Pseudomonadota > Gammaproteobacteria > Enterobacterales > Enterobacteriaceae > Enterobacter > Enterobacter chinensis. Next base: position 122,392 of record NZ_SOMG01000023.1, read on the forward strand.
GTAAGCGGAGATAGCTGCCGGAACGGAGATCTCACGCTCGTTATGCTTACGGCTGACGATGATGATCCCGGTGACCGCCGACGCCTGCGCAATGTTAGACAGCGCGATGATAGGCCAGACCGGCGTGCCGCCGAGGCTCTGGATCATCTGCATATCAATCGCCAGCGTGGTCTGGTGTACGCCGGTGATCACCAGCGGGGCGTACAGGAAGCCAAACAGCGCGGCACCAATCGGCGCGAAGCTGCCGGTCATCAGGTGACGGACCGCGAAGGCCACGCCGTCGCCAATCATGCGGCCAAACGGACCGATAAACGCATGCGCCAGGAACACCGCCAGAATCAGCGAGCAGACCGGCACTACTACCAGATAAAGGTAATCCGGCACGATGCGCTTCAGCCGCGTTTCAATAAAGCCCAGCGCCAGACCAGCCAGCAATGCCGGAATCACCTGCGCCTGGTAGCCCACCTTAGCGATGGTAAACAGCCCGAAGTTCCACACTTCCGGCACCTGCTGACCAAGTAAGTAAGCGTTCATTAACTGCGGAGAGACCAGCGTGACGCCCAGCACGATACCCAGAATCGGGGTGCCGCCCATCTTGCGTACCGCGGACCAGCAAATCCCCACTGGCAGGTAGAAGAAGATCGCTTCGCCAATCAACCACAGGAAGTCGTACACGGTTTTCAGCGCCGGATACATCTGCGCCAGGGTTTTGCCGTCGCTCATCGGCACATCACCAATGACGTTACGGAAACCTAAAATTAAGCCCCCGCTGATCAGCGCTGGCAGCAGCGGGAAGAAGATCTCCGCGAAGTGGGAGATCAGCTGCTCGTGCCATTTCATATTCTGACGTGCGGCCTTCTTCGCCTGCTCTTTATCAGCGGAGGAGTGCCCGGTTGTTGCCAGCAGAGCCTGATAGTAATCGCCCACTTCGGTACCAATCACCACCTGGAACTGCCCGGCGTTGGTGAAGCAGCCTTTTACCATTTTCAACTCTTCAATGGCTTTCGGATTGGCCTTGGCCGGATCGTTCAGCACGAAGCGCAGGCGGGTAATGCAGTGGCTGACGGTCGCGATGTTTTCACGTCCGCCGACCAGGACGATCAGCTGATCGATATCGGCTTGTTTGACTTTACTCATCATGAAACCTCATGACAGATGGTGAAGGGGGTAATGACCTGAGCGCAAGCCTACTCCTTCAGCGTGACGGCGAAAATGGGAACGTTCCCGAAATCGGGCGAAGATCACAATAAACCGTTGAGCGGGGGTTAAGAAAGGTGGGCGGGAATAACGATCTGACGCGGCTCAGCGCGCCCGTTGATCTGCTCGATAAGCTGCGCGGCGGCCTGTCTGCCAGACTCGGCGTAGCCCGGATCGACGGTGATAATTTCCGGGTGCAAAAACTTCATCAGCGGCGTACTGCCCACGCTCGCCACCTGCAGGTTATCGATGCGTTGTTCCTGGATATATTTGCTCGCACCCAGCGCCAGGGTATCCGTGGCGCACACCAGCGCGGTGGTCTGTGGCGTCAGAACGCCAGCGACCTGCTCGTAGCCCTGCTTCATGCCCAGCCCCGGCAGAGAGGCCACGGCGGAGAGGTTGTGCTGTTTGCAGAAGGCCAGATAGGCTTCATGGCGACGCTTGCCGGTGGTGATGTCCGCGTGAGGAACGCCGAGGAAGCTGATGTGGCGATGGCCTTGGTCGTACAGGCGCTGCATTAGGGTAATAATCGCCCCTTCATCGTCATAGCAGACGGACGCGAAGCCGTGGGCATCACGCGCCAGCAGCACCAGCGACGGCTGCCAGGGTTTCAGCATCTCGTCTTTGATGCCGGTAAAGCCAAACAGCACCACGCCGTCAATGTTGCGCCGCTGGAGCATACCCAGATGCTCTTCAACCAGCTGCACAGAGAACTGGCTCTCCATCATGATCGGATCATAGCCCTGCTCGTAGAAGGCGGGCAGCATGGTCTGGACGGCGAGATTTTCGGAGAGCGAATCCAGACGCGAGACAATGATCGCGACAACTTTGTCACTCTGCCCGCGCATGGCGCGCGCGGAGCGGGAAGGCGAAAAGCCGTGCTGGTTCATGACCGCCTCAACGCGTTCGCGGGTGCGTTCGCTGACACCACTTTCGTTGTTCAGCACGCGCGACACGGTGGATTTCCCCACGCCGCTTAAACGCGCGATGTCTTTAATCGTAAGGCGGTTCTGCATGCTGTATTCCCTGTAACAACGACAAAGTGGTCAATTGAGCCTAATGCTATAGCGCGATTTCGCTATGGGCAAAGTCTGGTTTACGTTCGGTTTATTTGCGTGGGGTTATAATACCGTCCGATGCGCCACGAACGGTATGGATAAATCCTTATACTGCGTGGCGAAACCTGACTTTTTACTTACCGGAGGCCACATGGATCCCGATCCCACACCTCTCCTGAACGGGAGAATGCGTTCTATCCGGTAAGCCAGCCTGTTGCTGACTCACCGGTGATGTGAGGCAGCAACGTCATAAACGTTCCTGCTTGAAAAATTGAGTGCCTCTCAGGTACGGCTTTGCCACGCCTGAAGGAATGCTGCATCCGCGTTTGCGGATGCGGAGGAATGACTATGTTTAAAAATATTACCCGTCAGCTGCAGGCGCTGCTGAGCCGCCACCTGCCACACCGTCTTGTTCAGCGCGACCCGCTGCCCAATGGCAAAAACATGGCGGGCGCCGCGATCCCCGCGTCCCTGACCGAGCGCTGCCTGAACGTGGCGGCGATGGATGAAAACGAAGTCTGGCGCGCCTTTGGCGGCCACCCGGAAGGGCTGAACGCGACAGAAGTCGAAAAAATCCGCGCCGTGCATGGCGATAACCAGATCCCGGCGCAAAAACCGTCTCCGTGGTGGGTGCATCTCTGGCTCTGCTACCGCAACCCGTTCAACCTGCTGCTGACCGTTCTCGGCCTTATCTCATATGCCACGGAAGATCTGTTTGCCGCAGGGGTGATTGCCCTGATGGTGGGCATTTCCACGCTGCTGAACTTTATCCAGGAAGCCCGCTCCACCAAAGCGGCAGACGCCCTGAAGGCGATGGTCAGCAACACGGCAACCGTTTCGCGCGTGATTAACGATCTCGGCGAAAACGCCTGGGTGGAGCTGCCCATCGACCAGCTGGTACCGGGCGATCTGGTGAAGCTGGCGGCGGGAGATATGATCCCGGCGGATTTACGCATCATTCAGGCACGCGATCTGTTCGTCGCGCAGGCTTCCCTGACCGGGGAATCCCTGCCGGTTGAAAAGGTGGCGCGCAGCCGCGATCCGCAGCAGATGAACCCGCTAGAATGCGACACCCTGTGCTTTATGGGCACCACGGTGGTCAGCGGTACGGCGCAGGCGATTGTCACCGCCACCGGGGGCAACACCTGGTTTGGTCAGCTTGCCGGACGCGTCAGCGAGCAGGAGAGCGAACCCAATGCCTTCCAGAAAGGGATTGGCCGCGTCAGCATGCTGCTGATCCGCTTTATGATGGTGATGACGCCGATCGTGCTGCTGATCAACGGCTACACCAAAGGCGACTGGTGGGAAGCGGCGCTGTTTGCGCTCTCCGTGGCCGTCGGCTTAACGCCGGAAATGCTGCCGATGATTGTCACCTCCACGCTGGCGCGCGGGGCGGTCAAACTGTCCAAACAAAAGGTGATCGTCAAACACCTCGACGCCATTCAAAACTTTGGCGCGATGGACATCCTCTGCACCGATAAAACCGGCACGCTGACGCAGGATAAAATCGTGCTGGAGAACCACACCGATATCTCCGGCAAAACCAGCGAGCGCGTGCTGCACAGCGCGTGGCTGAACAGCCATTACCAGACCGGGCTGAAAAACCTGCTCGACGTCGCGGTGCTGGAAGGGGTGGATGAAGAGTCGGCCCGCACGCTCTCCGGACGCTGGCAGAAGGTGGATGAGATCCCGTTCGACTTCGAGCGCCGCCGTATGTCGGTGGTGGTGAGCGAGCAGCAGGACGTCCACCAGCTGATCTGCAAAGGGGCGCTGCAGGAGATCCTGAACGTGTCGACGCAGGTGCGCTATAACGGCGACATCGTGCCGCTGGACGACACCATGCTGCGCCGCATCAAGCGCGTTACCGACAACCTGAACCGTCAGGGGCTGCGCGTAGTGGCGGTCGCGAGCAAGTTCCTGCCCGCGCGCGAGGGGGACTATCAGCGTATCGACGAATCCGATCTGATCCTCGAGGGTTACATCGCCTTCCTCGATCCGCCGAAAGAGACCACCGCACCGGCGCTGAAAGCGCTGAAGGCGAGCGGTATTACTGTCAAAATCCTGACCGGTGACAGCGAGCTGGTAGCGGCCAAAGTGTGCCACGAAGTGGGGCTGGACGCGGGCGATGTGGTGGTGGGGAGCGATATTGAGCACCTCTCCGATGACGAGCTGGCGAAGCTTGCCCAGCGTACCACGCTGTTTGCCCGGCTGACGCCGATGCACAAAGAGCGCATTGTCACCCTGCTCAAGCGAGAAGGGCACGTGGTGGGCTTTATGGGTGACGGCATCAACGATGCGCCTGCGCTGCGTGCGGCGGATATTGGTATCTCCGTGGACGGCGCGGTGGATATCGCCCGCGAAGCGGCAGATATCATCCTGCTGGAAAAGAGCCTGATGGTGCTGGAGGAGGGCGTGATTGAAGGACGTCGCACCTTCGCCAACATGCTCAAGTACATCAAGATGACCGCCAGCTCCAACTTCGGTAACGTCTTCAGCGTGCTGGTGGCGAGCGCGTTTCTGCCGTTCCTACCGATGCTGCCGCTGCATCTGCTGATCCAGAACCTGATGTACGATGTCTCTCAGGTGGCGATCCCGTTTGATAACGTCGACGACGAGCAGATCCAGAAGCCGCAGCACTGGAACCCGGCGGATCTCGGGCGCTTTATGCTGTTCTTTGGCCCGATCAGCTCCATCTTCGACATCCTGACCTTCTGCCTGATGTGGTTTGTGTTCCACGCCAACACCCCGGAACATCAGACTCTGTTCCAGTCCGGCTGGTTCGTGGTGGGACTGCTGTCGCAAACGCTGATTGTGCATATGATCCGCACCCGCCGCATTCCGTTCATCCAGAGCCGTGCCGCGTGGCCGCTGATTGTGATGACGGGGATTGTGATGGCGCTCGGCATCGCGCTGCCGTTCTCACCGCTGGCAAGTTACCTGCAGCTGCAGGCGCTGCCGCTGAGCTACTTCCCGTGGCTGGTGGCGATCCTCGCAGGCTATATGGTGCTGACCCAGATGGTGAAAGGGTTCTATGCGCGTCGGTATGGGTGGCAGTAACGGCAAGCCCGGTGGCGCAGCGCCACCGGGCAATAGCTTTCCTCTCAAATTCAACAACCTGTGATCTCCGTCGGCGCATTCGCTTGACGACAAAATGAACGCATGTTAACAGAATGTTTTGCCTTTATTTGGCCCGTCAGATAAGGAACATTCATGTTACGGTACAGTCTCTTAACCGCCGGGCTGATGCTCGGCGCGTCGGCGTTTGCCGCCCCGGCAGGCGATCTCCCTTTAATGCCCTGGCCCGCGAAGGTCGAACGCCCGACAACCCAGGGCGCGCTGGTGCTGAGCAACAACGTATCCATTAGCGTCAGCGGGGACGATCTCGGTGACGCCGTCAATCGCCTGCGCCAGCGTATTGCCCTGCAAACGGGCTGGACGCTCCAGCCGCAGACTGAAAAGCCAGAGAAACCGACCATCCGCATTGCCATCGCCAAAAAGGTCAAACCGCAGCCGCTGCCTGACAGCGACGAAAGCTATAAGCTGACGGTGGACGCCAACGGGGTGAATATCTCCGCCAACACCCGTTTCGGTGCATTGCGCGCTATAGAAACCCTGCTCCAGCTGGTGCAGAACGGTGCGGAAAATAGCTCGCTTCCGTGGGTCTCTATTGAGGATTCCCCACGCTTCCCGTGGCGCGGGCTGCTGCTGGATTCGGCGCGCCACTTCATCCCGCTGCCGGACATCAAGCGGCAGATTGACGGCATGGCGGCCGCCAAACTTAACGTGCTGCACTGGCATCTGACCGACGATCAGGGCTGGCGCTTCAGCTCGACGCGCTATCCAAAGCTGACCCAGCTTGCCAGCGACGGGCTGTTCTACACGCCGGAACAGATGCGCGAGGTCGTGCGTTACGCCACCGAGCGCGGCATCCGCGTGGTGCCGGAGATCGACATGCCGGGCCACGCCTCGGCAATTGCCGTGGCCTATCGCGAGCTGATGAGCGCGCCGGGGCCGTATCAGATGGAGCGACACTGGGGCGTGCTGAAGCCGGTGCTGGATCCGACAAAAGCGGCAACCTATGCGTTTGCTGAGGCGATGGTCAGCGAACTGGCGGCGATCTTCCCCGATCCGTATCTGCATATCGGCGGCGATGAGGTCGACGACTCCCAGTGGAAAGCGAACCCCGCCATTCAGCAATTTATGCGCGATAAGAAGCTTGCTGACAGCCATGCGCTGCAGGCTTACTTCAACCGCAAGCTGGAAACGATCCTCGAGAAACACCACCGGCAGATGGTCGGCTGGGACGAGATCTACCATCCCGATCTGCCAAAAAGCATTCTGATCCAGTCCTGGCAGGGGCAGGACGCGCTGGGGCAGGTGGCGCAGAACGGCTACAAGGGCATTCTGTCGACCGGTTTTTATCTCGACCAGCCGCAGTCCACCGCCTATCACTACCGCAACGAGATTGTCCCGCAGGGGCTGAACGGCGTGGACGTGATAGCGGACACCGACAGCGCCCAGAGCTGGGCCTTCTCTATGCCGCGCCTGAAAGGCAAGTCGGTAGAGGGGAGCTTCACGCTGGTGAAAGGGGATGCCGGCTGGCGCGGGTTTATTGATTTTGCCGGCAAATCCCGTCGTGCGGTGCAGGATATTGAATGGCGCGATGACAGCCAGGTGACCTTTACCGTCGACACCTGGATGGGCGAAACGCGCCCCGTGGTGTCGGTGAATAACGATACCCTCACCGGCTACTTCCTGGTGGGGAACGTCCGCTATCCGATTAGCGGCACGCGCCTGGACGAAGTGCCGAAAGGCCTTCCGCCAGTCGTGCCGGATGTGGCGAACCAGGCCAACCTGCTCGGCGGCGAAGCCGCGCTGTGGGCGGAAAACGTGGTCGCGCCGGTGCTGGATATCCGCCTGTGGCCGCGCACTTTTGCGGTGGCGGAGCGCCTGTGGTCCGCGCAGGACGTCAACGATGTCGACAACATGTACACCCGCCTGCAGGCGATGGACAGCTGGTCAGCGGTGTCGGTCGGGCTGCAGCAGCATACCCAGCAGCAGGTGCAGTTCACGCGCCTTGCGGGCAATGCCGATACGCTGCCGCTGCAAATCCTCGCGCAGGCAGTTGAGCCGGCGCAGTATTACACCCGTCAGCACCTCAAGTTCCAGGCCGGAAACTACCATCAGTTTGAGCCGCTCAACCGCTTCGCGGATGCGCTGAACGCCGAAAGCGCCACCGTGCGGCAGATGAACAAATGGGCTGACCGTCTGGTGAGCGACGCAGAAGACGCGGAAAGCGCCGAGGCGCTGCGCCACGTCTTTACCCGCTGGCAAAGCAACACCAGCGATGCGCTGGCGTTAAGCGAAAACAGCTATCAGCTGAAGGCGATCAAACCGGTGATTCAGGAGGTCGACAAGCTTTCGTCGATTGGCCTGCGGCTCACCGATCTGGTGGCACGTCAGGGCACGCTGGACGATAAAGAAATAGCGTCGATTCAGAGCGAGCTGGATAACGCGGCGAAGGTGCAGGACGAGGTGGTGATTGCGGCAGTGTACCCGCTGGAGACGCTGCTCAGAGCGACGCGGAATTAGTAAAAATGCCCGGTGGCGCTACGCTTACCGGGCCTACGTAACGTGTAGGCCCGGCAAACGCAGTGCCGCCGGGCATGAAGGCGTCTCAGTTCTTAAGAACCCACGCCTCTTTCCATGCTGAACCCGCACCCGGCTCAAACTGGGTGGCATGTTTACTCCACTGCATGCAGTAGCCGCTGTATGGGAAAGGCTTACACTGGTAGGTCTTACCGTCTTTCGGCTGCAGCACCACGGTGCCGGCTTTGTACGACGCGATATTATCCGGGAAGATAAAGTCATGTTGACCGGAGTTGTCCGCCGCCGCTTCGCCTTCCAGCATCAGGTTCAGGACATCCTGCGCAAACAGCGTGCCGTCTTTGTTGGTGGCGTAGTACTTGAGCATGTGATGGCCCGCTTCAACGCCGGTTAGCGTCATGGTGACGTCCTGATTCGCGTTGTTCATCTCCTGCTTCAGATACCCTTTTTCCGCGCCGTGATGGTTCATGACGTGGGCTTCGAAATCGACGTTACCGTGGGTATTTACGTGGAAGGTCACGGTGGCGTTGCCCTGTTCGATTTTGCTGTACTGCAGGCCGGAGACGGCAATCGTCTCGTTAACCTCCGCTTTCTGCTCCTCATAAGAGATCGCAACAGATTTCAGCGTGCTGCCGTCTTTCACGTAGACGCTGTTCGCGCCGTGAACCGGGCTAATCTCGCCGCCTTCATCCTTCACGCCGACGCGTACGTTCTGGTGCGCGGTGTTAATTTTCTGCGCCAGATCGTAAGACCACTGGTTGGCATCGCCCTGGGCGGCGGTGGCGATCGTCATGTCGGTGCGCATGGACGTGACTTCACCGTGAGCGTCGAAGAAGCGGGCAATGACTTTATCGCCTGCGTTCAGGTTATTACCGGCAATCTGGCCGCTCAGGGTTTTGCTCCATTCGGAAACAACGCCCGGGGTTTCATCCGGCGTAACGTTGCCGCCGTTCCCAAAATCAACGTCAATGGCCTGGTAGAAACTGTTTGAGGTATCCGCAATTTCCCAGACGCCATAAATCACCTGGTAACCCGTGCGTGCCGGCACATTACAGGTCATGGCTTTACGCATCTCAGGCGCCTGGCCATTTCCATTAACGGTACAGAACGGGGTTAATTCAAACTGATCGCGGGTCAGGGGCTTATTCGGATCCCAGTTTTGTCTGGTGATGTAATAACGCCAGTTGGTGGTTTTGTGCGGTGCGGTGTGGTACCAGACGAATTCATGCGCGCCTGCGGTCATTGGCGTTTTCGTCCAGGCGTTCATACTCTGTTTATCCAGCTGGGAGTAGTTAGCGATCCCCGCGCTGGCGAGCTGGCCGTCCGGCGGTAGCGCCCCCGTCGGGAAACCGGAGGTTTTCTCCACGCTCTGCGGTTCATACTGTACGGAACCGCAATCAATATTTTGACCGAGCTTACACATATAAGCGCGGCTGGCAGGTGATTCAATATAACCGTGCGCCAAAGCGGATGAAGCAACGGTCATCGTCGCTACCGCCAGCGCAATTTTTGATAATTTCATTGTTAGTCCATTAATAATAAATATGCAGCTCGATGTTATTAATGGCGGGTGGGGGACGTCATGCTGTGGCGAGAGGAAAAATAGCCAAAAAAAATGGACAGCCGAGGCCGCCCATTATTTATTGAAATAAATTAACGACGTACGGCAATCGCTTCGATTTCAATTTTCACGTCTTTTGGCAGACGTGCCACTTCCACGCAGGAGCGCGCCGGGAAGCTGGCATTGTGCTCGGTGAAGAACGCTTCGTAGGTGGCGTTAACGGTGGCGAAATCGTTCAGATCTTTCACGAAAACGGTGGTTTTCACGATATCGCCCACTTTCAGGCCCGCGGATTCCACGATAGCCTGCACGTTTTCCAGCGACTGACGCGCCTGTGCCGCTACATCTTCCGGCACCGCGCCGGTTTTTGGGTTCACCGGGATCTGACCTGAAGTGATGATCATGCTGCCCAGATCAACGCCCTGAACGTAGGGGCCGATAGCCGCGGGTGCATTTTCCGTCGCGAGTACTTTGCTCATGTTTTCTCCAGAATTACAGCGTTAAGAATGTTCCCGGCCATTATAACAGCCGGGATTTCATTACCAACCTCAATTAGTTGGCCAGCACCACATAATGAGAAAACTCTTTTTCGCAGTATTTGCATTTGAGTGCGATGTCATCAGCGCGTTTTTTCACTGCAAAGCTGGAGGACACCGGCTCAGCGTGGCTGATGCAGTTGCTGTTCGGGCAGACCAGCACGCTCTCAATGCGATCCGGCAGGCTCGGACGGGATTTGCCGACCACTTCATACTCGTCGATGCGGTTGACGGTGGCCTCCGGCGCGTACAGCGACAGCTGGTTGACCTGCTCGTCGGTCAGGAAGGTATTCTCAATTTTGATCAGATCCTTGCGGCCCATCTCGCCTGAAGGCAGGTTCAGGCCGATGGTGATGCGCTGGTCGGTTTCGGTCAGTTTGAACAGCGTCAGCAGCTTAAAGCCCACCTGCGCAGGGATGTGGTCAATCACGGTGCCACGCTTGATGGCTTCAACCTGGAGTTTGTTATCGTGTGTCATGGTCATTTCCCCTTACAGAGCCAATTCGCGATTCAGAACCAGTGCCAGTAACGCCTGGCGGGCGAAGATGCCGTTCCCGGCCTGCTGGAAGTACCAGGCGTGCGGCGTTTTATCCACGTCTGTGGTGATCTCATCGATGCGCGGCAGCGGGTGCAGGACCTTCATGTTGTCGCGCGCGCCCTCAAGGTCGCTGGCGCGCAGCACGAACTGCGCCTTCACGTTGGCGTACTCGGACGGGTCCAGACGCTCTTTCTGCACGCGAGTCATGTAGAGAATATCCACGTGGCTCATCACCTCTTCGATGCTGGCGTGCAGGCTCCACTGGATGCCTTTTTCGTCCAGCATGTCGAGAATGTACTGCGGCATCGCCAGCGCGTCCGGGGCGATGAAGAAGAAGCGGTTGCCGTTAAATTTCGCCAGCGCCTGGGTCAGGGAGTGGACGGTACGGCCGTACTTCAGGTCGCCGACCATGGCGATGTTCAGGTTCTCGAGCGTGCCCTGCGTCTCCTGAATGGTGAACAGATCCAGCAGGGTCTGCGTCGGGTGCTGGTTGGCACCGTCACCTGCGTTCAGCACCGGAATGCCGCCGGAAAATTCGGTTGCCAGGCGCGCCGCGCCTTCTTGCGGGTGGCGCATCACAATCGCGTCTACATAGGTGCTGATGACTGAAATGGTGTCCGCGAGGGTTTCGCCTTTTTTACCCAGCGACGTGTTGCTGCTGTCCGAGAAGCCCACCACGCTTGCGCCCAGGCGGTGCATAGAGGTCTCAAAGGAGAGGCGGGTGCGGGTCGAGGCTTCGAAGAAGCAGCTCGCAATCACCTTGTGCTTCAGCAGCTCCGGTTGCGGATTGGCCTTCAGTTTTGCCGCGGTTTCCAGAACCAGTTCCAGCTCTTCGCGGCTGAGGTCGTTTATGGAAATGATGTGTTTTTGATAAAGCGGATTCATGTTTATCTCCTGACGCCGGGCAAAAAAAAGCCCCTCAAATGAGGGGCTCTGGGAATAGGTTTAGCAACGGGAAGAAAAACGGCAGGCCAGCGTCTGATTTCAGACGCGGTAAGACGTTATGTCGTACACGCTTGACCATGCTTCCTCCCGGCAAATTGTCGGGCATTATACGCAGCTCGCTTTTCGGATCAAGCGATTTAATGCACACTTTACTCAATGCAAACGGTTCTTTGTGAATATTAATTCGTTCTGAGTAAATAATTAATTTGCTTATGCACCAGCGCGGTGCGCTTCACCACCCGGGGGGCGACCCAGACGATACTGCTGCCGGCCACCACGCCTAAAATTTCCGGAAGCTGGTGATAATCCAGAATACGCGCCACCGCGCGGCCATATCCGGCGACGGTATGCACAAGGATAAACTCGCTATTATGTTCGACGCTCACCACCATTTCCGAAACGGTACGCGCGGCGTCGGGGGCAGGGCGCAGTTGAGGATTCAACGAATAAATCTTTAGCCCTTTGGCATTTCGAATTTTTATGACTCCGAGCAACTTCAGCAGACGCGAAACGGTCGACTGGCTAATGCTGTCAAACCCTCTCTCCTGCAGGTCGCGACGGATCTCTTCCTGCGAAAGATAACCCTTTTCGGCGACCAGACGCTTGCACACCGTGAGCTGCAGTTGTTCTTTGGGAGAGTACTCTTCGTAATCCATCATGTTTCCCATATCAGTTCCCGAAATAACCGGTGACACCGCACCGATCCGTAGGCCGGATAAGCGCAGCGCCATCCGACAAATTACAACAACGCCCCCAGGCTTAACGCCACCATAATCACCACCGTCAGGATCGCCAGCAGCGGCGCGACCCATTTCAGATAGCGCACGTAAGGCACCCGGGCGATAGCCAGACCGCCCATCACGACGGCGGAGGTCGGTGTGACGAGGTTAACGATGCCGGAGGCCGACTGGTAAGCCGTAACCACCAGGTCGCGGTTGACGTTAGCGAAATCGGCAAGCGGTGCCATGATCGGCATCGTCAGAACGGCCAGGCCGGATGAAGAAGGCACAAGAAACGACAGCACGACCTCCAGCCAGTACATCACGTTGATAAACGCCACCGTGGACAACCCGCTGACCAGCCCTTCCGCGCTGTGCAAAATGGTGTGGGTAATCATGCCCTTATCCATGATCACTACGATACCGCGCGCGATGCCGATAATCAGCGCGACGCCCAGCAAATCTCGCGCGCCGTTGATAAAGGTTGAGGTCAGCTCCTCTTCACTCATGCGGGCAATCAGCCCGACGATAATCGCGCTGGCGAGGAACACCGCCGAGATTTCCGCCATCCACCAGCCCAGCACCGCCACGCCGTAAATCATCACCGCAAAGGCGAGAGCAAAAATCACGAGGATGATTTTGCGCACCGGGGTAAATTCCAGCGACTGCTCGCCTTTGTTGCCGAGGAAGTGAGCGCGGTTTTCCTCCTGTTTGTCGGCGACAATAGAGAGAGACGGATCCAGGCGCACCTTGCGGGCGTAACGCATCACCCATGCCACGCAGATGACCCAGCCGATGACCAGCAGCGCCACGCGCAGGGCGATGCCGTTGGTGAAGGGGATCCCGGCGGCGTTGGCGGCGATCACCGTCGCGAACGGGTTAATGGTGGAGCCGAGCGTGCCGATCCCCGCGCCGAGCAGCACGGTGGAGGCAGCGACAACCGGATCGAACCGGGCGGCCAGCATCACCGGCACCAGCAGGGTGTAGAACGGCAGCGACTCCTCGGCCATGCCGTAAATCGTGCCGCCTGCGGCAAACAACGCCATCAGGATCGGGATCATCCACTCTTCGCGTCCGCGCAGCCGGGTGGTGACGCGCTCGATCCCGGCGTCAATCGCCCCGGTTTTGGTGACGATCCCGAGAAATCCCCCGATGATCAGGATAAATAGCGCTACGTCGATCGCCCCGGCCTGGCCGGAAACCGGATCGTACAGGCCGGCAATCGGCGCCATCAGCACGGAAACGATCCCCTGCGGATGCGCCGCCACGTGTGCGTAGGTTCCGGCAACCGGGACTTCTTTGCCGAGCGCCTCGTTCATCGCCATCTGGTACTGACCGGCGGGGACGACCCAGCTCAGCGCCGCAACAGCGGCAATCAGAAAGAAGAGAATGGTGTAAGCGGAGGGAAACTTGAACTTGCCCATGATGTTCTCCTTAAACCCGGCGCACCCCGCGGCGCGCCGGGCGGTGATTAGTCGCCGAGTGTCGCCACCATGACCGCTTTAATGGTGTGCATGCGGTTCTCTGCTTCGTCGAAGACGATGGAGTTCGGTGATTCAAAGACCTCTTCCGTCACCTCCAGCCCCTTCAGGCCGTAGGCCATCTCGATTTCTCGGCCCACTTTGGTGTGCTCGTTATGGAACGCCGGCAGGCAGTGCATAAACTTGACGTTCGGATTGCCGGTGGCTTTCATCACGTCCGCATTGATTTGATACGGTTTCATCAGGCTGACGCGCTCGGCCCAGGCCTCCTTCGGCTCGCCCATGGAGACCCACACGTCGGTGTAGAGGAAATCGGTCCCCTGCACGCCTTCTTCCACGTCGTCGGTGAGGGTGATGCGCGCGCCCGTTTCTTTCGCGATGGCACGGCACTGCTCAACCAGACCCGCTTCCGGCCAGAAGGATTTCGGTGCGACCAGGCGGATATCCATCCCCATCTTGGCCGCGCCGACCATCAGGGAATTGCCCATGTTGTTGCGCGCGTCGCCCAGATAAGCAAAGCTCAGCTCCGGCAGGGTTTTGCCCGGCGCGTGCTCCAGCATGGTCATCAGGTCGGCGAGGATTTGTGTGGGGTGGAACTCGTCGGTCAGGCCGTTCCACACCGGTACGCCCGCGTACTCGCCCAGCTCTTCGACGATGGCCTGGCCGTAGCCGCGGTATTCGATGCCGTCATACATGCGGCCCAGCACGCGGGCGGTGTCTTTCATCGACTCTTTATGGCCGATCTGCGATCCGCTTGGGCCGAGGTAGGTCACCTGCGCGCCCTGGTCGAACGCGCCCACTTCGAAGGCGCAGCGGGTGCGGGTGGAGGTTTTTTCAAAAATCAGGGCGATGTTTTTCCCAACCAGGGTTTGCTTCTCGCGCCCGGCTTTTTTGGCCGCCTTCAGCTCGATGGCGAGGTCGATCAGGTACTGGATCTCTGCCGGGGTGTAGTCCAGCAGTTTGAGGAAGTTGCGGTTTTTCAGGTTGATGGTCATGGGTAAATCCTTTTTAAATAAGTGTTCAGTTACGAATCAACGTGCCTTTCTCGCCCGCGAGGATCTCCGCGCCGTCGGCCAGCGCGCCGATCCCGGCAATCCCATTGCAGGCTTCAACAAACTCGCGGCAGGCGGCCACTTTCGGCCCCATCGATCCGGCGTCGAACTGCATACCTCTGAGCAACTCCGGCGTCACCTGCGCCAGCGGGCGCTGGGTCGGTTTGCCCCAGTCGAGGTACACCGCGTCGGCATCGGTGAGGATCAGCAGGGCATCGGCCTCAATCTGGCGCGCCAGCAGGGCGGCGGAGAGGTCTTTGTCGATCACCGCCTCAATGCCGCGATAGCCGTTGGCGTTTTCCACCACCGGCACGCCGCCGCCGCCGTTGCAGATCACCAGATGGTCGCGCTGAATAAGCGCCGTGATGGCGTCGCTCTCAACGATGCGTTTCGGCTGTGGTGAGGGCACCACGCGGCGGAAATAGCCGCCGTCGGCCTTGAACACCCAGCCTTTCTCCGCGGCCAGCGTTTTCGCCTGCGCTTCGCTGTAGACCGGGCCGATGTATTTGGTCGGGTTGCTGAAGGCCGGGTCGGCGGCGTCCACTTCCACCTGCGTGAGCAGGACGCTCACCTCGCGCTGGGGCAGACTGTTTTTCAGCGCTTGCTGGAGCATGTAGCCGATCATTCCCTGGCTTTCGGCGCCGAGAACGTCCAGCGGGTAGGGGGCGACCTTGTCGTAGGCGCTGTTCTGCAGCGCCAGCAGCCCGACCTGCGGCCCGTTGCCGTGCACCAGCACCACGCGCCACTGCGCCGTCAGCCCGGCGATGGTGCGGGCGGCCAGCTCGATGTTCTGGCGCTGGATGTCGGCCTCTAACGGTTCACCGCGCTTGAGCAGCGCGTTGCCGCCCAGGGCCACTACCAGAGTAGGTTTTCGTTCCATGATGGCTCCTTTAAATTCCGTCGCGTTCCAGCGGGCAGCTCATGCAGCGCGCGCCGCCGCGGCCGCGTCCCAGCTCGTCGCCCGGGATGGGCAGCACGGTGATACCTGCCTTGTCGTACTTCTCGTTGGTCCAGACGTTGCGCTCGTAGCCAATCACCACGCCGGGGCGGATGGTCAGGACGTTGTTGGCGTCGTTCCACTGCTCGCGTTCGGCTTCAAAGGCATCGCCACCGGTGGTGATCAGGCGCACCTGGTTAATGCCGAGCGCCTTCTCGATGGCGTGCAGCAGGTCGGTTTCCTGGGTACGCAGCAGGCCGCCGCGTCCGTCCGGGGTGAGCGTCCAGCACTGGGCATCTTTGCGCACCACTTCCGGGTAGACGGAGAAGGTGTCCACGTCGATGTGGGTCATGACGGTGTCGAGGTGCATGCAGGAGCGGTGTTTTGGCAGCTCAACGGCGATCACGCGCTCGGCCTGGCGGTGTTTGAACAGGCTGTTGGCGAGAAACTCCACGCCCTGCGGGGTGGTGCGTTCGGACATGCCGATCAGCACCGCACCGCGGCCAATGACTAATACGTCACCGCCTTCTAAGGTGGCGTGGTCGTAATTAATATTTTCGTCGCCGAAATACTTAATAAAATCACCGTCGGCAAACACCGGGTGCCAGCGATATATTGCCCGCAGGTTATTCGTTTCGCGCTGACGCGCCGGTTTGGCCATCGGATTAATGGACACGCCGTTATAAATCCAGCAGGAGGTATCGCGGGTAAATAAATGGTTCGGCAGCGGCTTCATAATAAAATCATTCGCCGTGTGGGTATCGACTACCATATTTTTAATGGCTGCCGGAATTTCACCGTAGGTTAATCCGCCGCTTAATCTGCGCGCCAGTTCGCGGTGCGGCATATCCGCCAGCCAGCCGCGGACGTCGCCGGCAAAGGTGGGGCCGAGACGGTAGTCAGAGATTTGTGTATCCAGCAGCCAGGCCTTCGCCTCTGCAATATCAAGGGTTTGTGTCAGAAGGTCGGTCAACAGCAGGACTTCCACACCCTGCTCGCGCAGCGTGTTTGCGAAAATGTCATGCTCCTCACCCGCCCGTTCAACCGAGAGCACATCATCGAAAAGCAGCTCCTGACAATTCGATGGCGTTAAACGTTTCAGACTTAAATTCGGACGGTGCAGCATAACGCTACGCAATTGACCAATTTCAGAACCGACGTAATGCTTTTCCATAATTATTCCTTTAACTGTTTTTCAGAATAAAAAGGGCATGCGCCATGTGATGTATTTAATTGCATGGCGGCTAAGCTCAATTGATTTCGTGATTTATACTAGGCAGTTAAATAATCCGTAATGTGATATTGCTCACGCGAAACCGGATATTAGGGGGTTTGTTTTCATTTGCATGATTCGCATCAGATAATGATTAATTTCATATTATTGAGGGGTGAATAGCTAAGCAGGATCCGGTGGCATTATTTGAGGTTGTTATTATTTTGTAGATTTTAATCTTTTGGAATATGTTGTTATGTGGCTGATTTTAAATGATAAATATTATGCATAAGAATGGCTATGCAATTAACGTAATTAACTATTTTTGACTTAAGAAAAATCAATAAATAATTATGGTTTTTTAGAGCAAATTATCAAAATAGTAAAGTGTGAGGCGGCAACGGGTTTTGTTAATTAGAGAGCATGATCAAGAGGTTAGAACAGCCGTGCGATAAGCACGGATCGAGGTTATGCATAACCCCTGCATAAATGCCTGGGCAGGGTTAACAGCAATTTAACACCATTCCCGATAAACATGCGCTCGCGCAAACCTCTTCCAAAAAGGGCTGGTATGGCAGCCGGGATTCTCGTATAAAAGATAAAAATGAAACAATGTTTTATATTGAGGGTTAAAACATGATTGTTGGCAACATCCACCATCTGCAGTCCTGGCTGCCTGACGAGCTGCGTCAGGCCATTGAGCACGTTAAGGCCCACGTCACCGACGCCACGCCGCTCGGGAAACACGACATCAACGGCAACAGCCTGTTTTATCTGGTTTCTGAAGACACGACCCAGCCGTTCGCCGAGCGCCGCGCCGAGTTCCACGCGCGTTATCTGGATATCCAGATTGTGATGAAGGGTCAGGAAGGGATGACCTTCAGCACCCTGCCGCACGGTACGCCGGACACCGACTGGCTGGCGGAGAAAGACATCGCGTTCCTGCCGGAAGGCGAGCAGGAAAAAACCGTGGTGCTGAGCGAAGGGGATTTCGTGGTGTTCTGGCCGGGTGAGGTGCATAAGCCGCTGTGCGCGGTGGGAGCGCCTGCGCAGGTGCGAAAAGTAGTAGTGAAAATGCTGGTGAAGTAAGACCGTCCTCTCCCACAGGGAGAGTGTAAAAGTTCCCTCTCCCTGTGGGAGAGGGTTAGGGTGAGGGCACCAGACCGCACCCACGCATAATGTGATCCAGCTTATATTTCCCGCACTCCCTCTTCCCTTCCCATTTACCTGCGCTTTTTCTGCGTCATATTATGATCGTTAAATTAATGAACGCTGTTCTATAATGTAGAACAAAATGATTCAGCAAGGAGATCTCATGCCGCAGTCCGCGTTGTTCACGGGAATCATTCCCCCTGTCTCCACCATTTTTACCGCCGACGGCCAGCTCGATAAGCAGGGCACCGCCGCGCTGATCGACGATCTGATCAAGGCAGGCGTTGACGGCCTGTTCTTCCTGGGCAGCGGCGGCGAGTTCTCCCAGCTCAGCGCCGAAGAGCGTAAAACCATTGCCCGCTTTGCTATCGATCGCGTCGATCGCCGCGTGCCGGTGCTGATCGGCACCGGCGGTACCAACGCCCGGGAAACCATTGAGCTGAGCCAGCACGCGCAGCAGGTGGGCGCGGACGGCATCGTGGTGATCAACCCCTACTACTGGAAAGTGTCGGAAGCGAACCTGATCCGCTATTTCGAACAGGTGGCGGACAGCGTCACGCTGCCGGTAATGCTCTATAACTTCCCGGCGCTGACCGGGCAGGATCTGACCCCGGCGCTGGTGAAAACCCTGGCCGACTCGCGCAGCAACATTATCGGCATTAAGGACACCATCGACTCCGTCGCCCACCTGCGCAGCATGATCCACACCGTGAAAGCCGCCCATCCGCACTTCACCGTGCTGTGCGGCTATGACGATCATCTGTTTAATACCCTGCTGCTCGGCGGCGACGGGGCGATCTCGGCGAGCGGCAACTTTGCCCCGCAGGTGTCGGTGAATCTTCTGAAAGCCTGGCGGGATAAAGACGTGGCGAAAGCGGCTGAGTATCATCAGACCTTACTGCAAATTCCGCAGATGTATCAGCTGGATACGCCGTTTGTGAACGTCATTAAAGAGGCGATTGTGCTCTGCGGCCGCCCGATTTCCACGCACGTGTTGCCGCCCGCGTCACCGCTGGACGAGCCGCGTAAGGCGCAGCTGAAAACCCTGCTGCAACAGCTCAAGCTCTGCTGAGCCGGACGATAACCATGACCATCGAGACAATTTTCACCCCGCAGGACGATGCGTTTTATGCCGTCATTACCCACGCGGCGGGGCCGCAGGGCGCGCTGCCGCTGACCCCGCAGATGCTGATGGAATCCCCCAGCGGCAACCTGTTCGGCATGACCCAGAACGCCGGGATGGGCTGGGACGCCAACAAGCTGACTGGCAAAGAGGTGCTGATTATCGGTACCCAGGGCGGGATCCGCGCCGGGGACGGACGCCCGGTCGCGCTGGGCTACCACACCGGGCACTGGGAGATCGGCATGCAGATGCAGGCGGCGGCGAAGGAGATCACCCGCAACGGCGGGATCCCGTTCGCGGCCTTCGTCAGCGATCCGTGCGACGGGCGCTCGCAGGGCACGCACGGCATGTTCGACTCTCTGCCGTACCGCAACGATGCGGCGATCGTGTTTCGCCGCCTGATCCGCTCCTTGCCGACGCGCCGGGCGGTGATCGGCGTGGCGACCTGCGATAAAGGGCTGCCCGCCACCATGATTGCGCTGGCCGCGATGCACGACCTGCCAACCATTCTGGTGCCTGGCGGGGCGACGCTGCCGCCGACCGTGGGGGAAGACGCGGGCAAGGTACAGACCATCGGCGCGCGCTTCGCCAACCATGAACTCTCACTGCAGGAGGCCGCCGAGCTGGGCTGTCGCGCCTGCGCGTCGCCGGGTGGCGGCTGTCAGTTCCTCGGCACGGCAGGCACCTCACAGGTGGTGGCGGAAGCGCTCGGTCTGGCGCTGCCGCACTCCGCGCTGGCACCGTCCGGGCAGGCCGTGTGGCTGGAGATCGCCCGTCAGTCGGCGCGGGCGGTGAACGAGCTGGATAACCGCGGCATCACCACGCGCGATATCCTCACTGATAAAGCCATCGAAAACGCGATGGTGATCCACGCGGCGTTCGGCGGCTCCACCAATTTACTGCTGCACATTCCGGCCATCGCCCACGCGGCGGGCTGCACGATCCCGGACGTTGAACACTGGACGCGCGTTAACCGCAGGGTGCCTCGCCTGGTGAGCGTGCTTCCCAACGGCCCGGACTATCATCCGACCGTGCGCGCGTTCCTCGCAGGCGGCGTGCCGGAGGTGATGCTCCACCTGCGCGATCTCGGCCTGCTGCATCTGGACGCCATGACCGTCACCGGCCAGACGGTGGGCGAGAACCTCGACTGGTGGCAGGCGTCCGAGCGCCGTAAGCGCTTCCGCCAGTGCCTGCGCGAGCAGGACGGCGTGGATCCGGATGACGTGATCCTGCCGCCCGGGAAGGCAAAAGCGAAAGGGCTGACCTCGACGGTCTGCTTCCCGACGGGCAACATCGCGCCGGAAGGATCGGTGATCAAGGCCACGGCGATCGACCCGTCGGTGGTGGATGACGATGGCGTTTACCGCCATACCGGCCGGGTACGGGTGTTTGTCTCGGAAGCGCAGGCGATCAAGGCCATCAAGCGGGAAGAGATAAAGCAGGGCGATATCATGGTGGTGATCGGCGGCGGGCCGTCCGGCACCGGCATGGAAGAGACCTACCAGCTCACCTCTGCGCTGAAGCATATCTCGTGGGGCAAGACGGTGTCGTTAATCACCGATGCGCGCTTCTCGGGCGTGTCGACGGGCGCCTGCTTCGGCCACGTGTCGCCGGAGGCGCTGGCGGGCGGGCCGATTGGCAAGCTGCGCGACAACGACATCATCGAGATTGCGGTCGACCGTCTGACCTTGACGGGCAGCGTCAACTTTATCGGCACGGCGGAAAAGCCGCTGACGCCGGAAGAGGGCGCGCGCGAGCTGGCAGTAAGGCAGACGCACCCGGACCTGCACGCCCACGACTTTTTGCCGGACGATACCCGGCTGTGGGCGGCATTGCAGTCGGTAAGCGGCGGCACCTGGAAAGGCTGTATTTATGACACCGATAAAATCATTGAGGTAATTAACGCCGGTAAAAAAGCGCTCGGCATTTAATTATTTTATGAGATAAAACCGTCTGCGGTAAATATTCCGCGGACGGTTTTCGCGTGTCTGTAATTTTCTAATATAAACAATAAGTTGTGATATATCGTTGGCGTCACAAAAGCAAAATAACGTAATTCAAAAATAAGATATGACCATTGCTGGTTAATTGAACAGCTCATTACACTCCATTAACACGATGTTGTAATTCAGCACACTACATAAGGGTGTAATTCTGATGACGCAATTAACCATGAAAGACAAAATTGGCTACGGGCTGGGTGACACCGCCTGCGGCTTCGTCTGGCAGGCCACGATGTTCCTGCTGGCCTACTTCTACACCGACGTCTTCGGCCTGTCGGCGGGGATTATGGGCACGCTGTTTTTGGTCTCCCGCGTGCTCGACGCCGTGACCGACCCGCTGATGGGGCTGCTGGTAGACCGCACGCGCACGCGGCACGGCCAGTTCCGCCCGTTCCTGCTGTGGGGCGCTATCCCGTTCGGCATTGTCTGCGTGCTGACCTTCTACACGCCGGACTTCTCCGCGCAGGGCAAAATCATCTACGCCTGCGTGACCTACATTCTCCTGACCCTGGTCTACACCTTCGTTAACGTGCCGTACTGCGCCATGCCGGGCGTCATTACCGCCGACCCGAAAGAGCGTCACGCCCTGCAGTCCTGGCGCTTCTTCCTGGCGGCGGCGGGCTCGCTCGCCATCAGCGGCATCGCGCTGCCGCTGGTGAGCATCATCGGCAAAGGGAACGAGCAGGTGGGCTATTTCGGCGCCATGTGCGTACTGGGCCTGAGCGGCGTGGTGCTGCTCTACGTCTGCTTCTTCACCACCAAAGAGCGCTACACCTTTGAGGTGCAGCCGGGCTCGTCGGTGGCGAAAGATCTCAGGCTGCTGCTGGGCAACGGCCAGTGGCGCATCATGTGCGCATTCAAGATGATGGCGACCTGCTCTAACGTGGTGCGCGGCGGGGCGACGCTCTACTTCGTGAAATACGTGATGGATCACCCGGAGATGGCGACCCAGTTCTTACTCTACGGCAGCCTCGCCACCATGTTCGGCTCGCTCTGCTCCTCCCGACTGCTGGGCCGCTTCGACCGCGTCACCGCCTTCAAGTGGATCATCGTCGCCTACTCGCTGATCAGCCTGCTGATTTTCGTCACCCCGGCGGAGCACATCGCGCTGATTTTCGCCCTCAACATTCTGTTCCTGTTCGTCTTTAACACCACCACGCCGCTGCAGTGGCTGATGGCCTCTGACGTGGTGGATTACGAGGAGAGCCGCAGCGGACGCCGCCTCGACGGGCTGGTGTTCTCCACCTACCTGTTCAGCCTGAAGATTGGCCTGGCAATTGGCGGGGCGGTGGTGGGCTGGATCCTGGCGTACGTGAACTACTCCGCCAGCAGCAGCGTGCAGCCGGTGGAGGTGCTCACCACCATCAAAATTCTGTTCTGCGTGGTGCCCGTGGTGCTCTACGCGGGCATGTTCATCATGCTGTCGTTTTACAAGCTCACCGACGCCCGCGTGGAGGCCATCAGCCAGCAGCTGATCAAGCATCGCGCGGCACAGGGCGAGGCCGTTCCTGACGCCGCGACAGCCGCATCCCATTAACCGGAGGCAATATGGAAATCACTAACCCGATACTCACCGGCTTCAACCCGGACCCGTCCCTGTGCCGCCAGGGCGAGGACTACTACATCGCCACCTCGACCTTCGAATGGTTCCCCGGCGTGCGCATCTACCACTCCCGCGACCTGAAAAACTGGTCGCTGGTCAGCACCCCGCTGGACCGCGTGTCGATGCTGGACATGAAGGGCAACCCGGACTCCGGCGGCATCTGGGCGCCGTGCCTGAGCTACGCCGACGGGCGGTTCTGGCTGCTCTATACCGACGTGAAGATTGTCGACTCGCCGTGGAAAAACGGCCGCAACTTCCTCGTCACCGCGCCCTCCATCGAGGGCCCGTGGAGCGAGCCGATCCCGATGGGCAACGGCGGGTTTGACCCGTCCCTGTTCCACGACGACGATGGCCGCAAGTACTACCTCTACCGCCCGTGGGGGCCGCGCCACCACAGCAACCCGCACAACACCATCGTGATGCAGGAGTTTGACCCGCAGACCGGCACGCTCTCGCCGGAGCGCAAAACCCTGTTTACCGGTACGCCGCTCTGCTACACCGAAGGCGCACACCTGTACCGCCACGCGGGATGGTACTACCTGATGGTCGCCGAGGGCGGCACCAGCTACGAGCACGCCGTCGTGGTGCTGCGTTCAAAAAACATCGACGGGCCGTACGAGCTGCACCCGGACGTGACGATGATGACCAGCTGGCACCTGCCGGAGAACCCGCTGCAGAAGAGCGGCCACGGTTCGCTGCTGCAGACCCATACGGGAGAATGGTACATGGCCTACCTCACCAGCCGCCCGCTGCGCCTGCCCGGCGTGCCGCTGCTGGCCTCCGGCGGGCGCGGCTACTGTCCGCTGGGCCGCGAGACCGGTATCGCCCGCATTGAGTGGCGCGACGGCTGGCCGTACGTGGAAGGCGGCAAGCACGCGCAGCTGACCGTGAAAGGTCCGCAGGTGGTGGAACAGCCCGCTACCGTTCAGAACGGCTGGCGGGACGATTTCGACGCCAGTTCGCTCGACCCGGAGCTGCAGACCCTGCGCATTCCGTTCGACGACACCCTCGGCTCGCTCACCGCGCGCCCGGGCTACTTACGGCTCTACGGCAACGACTCGCTCAACTCGACCTTCACCCAGTCGACCGTGGCGCGCCGCTGGCAGCACTTCACCTTCCGCTCAGAAACGCGGATGCAGTTCTCGCCGGTCCACTTCCAGCAGAGCGCGGGGCTGACCTGCTACTACAACAGCAAAAACTGGAGCTACTGCTTTGTGGACTACGAGGAGGGGCAGGGCAGAACGATTAAGGTTATTCAGCTCGACCACAACGTGCCGTCGTGGCCGCTGCACGAGCAGCCCATTCCGGTGCCGGAGAGCGCGGAGAGCGTCTGGCTGCGGGTGGATGTGGATACGCTGGTCTACCGCTACAGCTACTCGTTCGACGGCGAGACGTGGCACACCGTGCCGGTAACGTATGAGGCGTGGAAGCTATCGGACGACTACATCGGCGGGCGCGGCTTCTTTACCGGCGCGTTTGTGGGACTGCACTGCGAGGACATCAGCGGCGACGGCTGCCACGCGGACTTCGACTACTTCACCTACGAGCCGGCCTGACGGCTCAGGCCGGGTAGCCCAGCGCGCGTGACAGCTGGAGCCCGGCCTGCTGAAGCTGCTCGCGGAAATTAGCCAGCTCTGCGTCGTCCACGCGTGAGGTCAGCGTCGACAGGCTCAGGGCGGCAATCACGCGGGACTCATGGTTCCACACCGGCACCGCTACGCAGCGCACGCCCTGCTCGTTCTCTTCGCTGTCCAGGGCGTAACCCTGCTCGCGGGTCTGCGCCAGGGCGCTCATTAAGGCTTCGCGAGAGGCGAGAGTAGCGGGCGTAAAGGTGGTGTACTGATACCCCTCCAGCAGGGCGTTCAGCTCGGCCTCGCCCAGCCAGGCAATCAACACCTTGCCGATGGCGGTGGCGTGAACCGGCAGGCGGCGGCCGATGCGCGAATAGGCGATAGCGGCCAGCTTGCCTTCAATCTTCTCGATATAGACCCCTTCACGCCCGTCCAGGATCCCCAGATGGGTGGTCTGCCCGGTCCGCTGGGACAGCTCCGTCAGCCAGCCTTTCGCCTTCTGGCGAATATCGATGGAGCCCACGACAAAATGGCCGCGCTCGACCAGCTTCATGCCGAGGCGATACTTGCCGTTCTCCGGGTTCTGATCGATATAGCCGTGAAGCTGCAGGGTTTTCAGCAGCGAGTGGAGGGTACTCTTGCTCAGCCCCATCAGCTTGCTGATGTCGGTGATCTTAAGCTCGGTGGCCTGCTCGTTGAACAGGTCGAGGATCTGCAACGCACGTTCAACAGACTGAATAATCGGCATAATGCTGGCATGTCCACGCTGGAATTAAGGCGAAAACGTACCTTTTTCGGGGTGAAAAATCAATGAAATGGAGCCGGCCTGATCCGCCCGGCGGCGCTTCGCTTGCATGGGCCTACGGGTTTTGTAGGCCGGGTAAGCGCAGCGCCACCCGGCAAAAAGAGCGCGCAGAATCAATAAAGTGGGAGAGAAGATCACTCCCCAAGTGTCGCCACCATCACCGCCTTAATCGTATGCATCCGGTTTTCCGCCTGGTCGAACACGATGCTCGCCGCCGACTCAAACACCTCGTCCGTCACTTCCATCCCGCCGTGCAGGTCGAACTCTTTCGCCATCTGCTTGCCGAGCGTGGTCTGGTCGTCATGGAACGCCGGCAGACAGTGCAGGAACTTCACGTCCGGGTTGCCGGTCAGCGCCATCATCTGCGCATTCACCTGATACCCGCGCAGCAGCGCAATCCGCTCCGCCCACTTCTCTTTGGCTTCGCCCATCGACACCCACACGTCGGTATAGATAAAGTCCGCGCCCTTCACGCCCGCCGCCACGTCTTCCGTCAAGGTGATCTTCCCGCCGTGCTTCTGGGCCAGCGCGCTGCACTCCGCCACCAGGCTCTCTTCCGGCCAGCAGGCTTTCGGGGCCACCAGGCGCAGATCCAGCCCGGTCAGCGCCGCCGCTTCCAGCATCGAGTTGCCCATGTTGTTGCGCGCATCGCCCGCGTAGACCAGCGTCATCTCGTTAAACGCCTTGCCCGGCAGGTGCTCCTGCATGGTTAGCAGGTCCGCCAGCAGCTGCGTCGGGTGGAACTCGTTGGTCAGCCCGTTCCACACCGGCACGCCCGCGTACTGCGCCAGCGTCTCGACCACTTCCTGACCGTGACCGCGGTACTGAATGCCGTCGTACATCCGCCCCAGCACGCGCGCGGTATCCTTAATTGACTCTTTATGCCCAATCTGGCTGCCGCTCGGCCCTAAATAGGTAACGCGTGCGCCCTGGTCAAATGCGGCAACTTCGAAAGAGCATCGTGTACGGGTTGAGTCTTTTTCGAAGATGAGCGCGATGTTTTTACCGGTAAGCTTTTGTACTTCCTTGCCATTTTTTTTATCGGCTTTGAGCTGTGCGGCAAGGGTCAGCAGAGAAGTGAACTGTGCAGGGGTAAAGTCGAGCAATTTCAGAAAGTGTTTCTTGTACAGATCAGACATTTTATCCTCACATGGCGAACGCCACTTATTGAATTAAAATTCACTTTATATGTGTAATTATTCATTTGCAACCCCGTTTCACAAATCTTTCCAACAAAGGTGGAGGCAAACCCGTCCGTGTGTGAAAATAGAAGTATCTGCCGCACTTTAAAGAGGATTGAGCCATGGCAAACCCGGAACACCTGGAAGAGCAACGCGAAGAGACGCGTCTGATTATTGAAGAACTGCTGGAAGACGGTAGCGATCCGGACGCGCTGTACACCATCGAGCACCATTTCTCTGCGGATGATTTCGACGCGCTGGAAAAACTGGCGGTAGAGGCCTTCAAGCTGGGTTACGAAGTGACCGAGCCGGAAGAGCTGGAAGTGGAAGAGGGCGACACCGTCATCTGCTGCGACATCCTGAGCGAAGGCGCGCTGAAGGCGGAGCTGATCGACGCGCAGGTAGAACAGCTGATGAACCTTGCCGAGAAGTTTGAAGTGGAATATGACGGCTGGGGAACCTACTTCGAAGATCCGAACGGTGAAGACGGCGAAGAAGGCGACGACGAAGATTTCGTCGACGAAGACGACGACGGCGTGCGTCACTAAGCGTTTCAGGCGGTGGCGCGCGCCACCGCTTTTTCAAGGCAGAACCATGGATTACCCGCAGATACTCGCCCCCGTACTCAACTTCCTCCAGTGCCCGACCCCGCAAGCATGGATTGATAAAGCCCGCGACCCGGCGAACCTGCCGCTGCTGCTCACCGACCACATGGTGTGCGAGCTCAAGGCCGCCCAGACCGCGTTATTACTCGTGCGCAAATACGTCGCCGACGAAAGCGGTGCCGACGCGCTGCTCGACTGGCTCAAACCCTACGAGCAGTTCACCTTCCGCGACGGCCCGGAGCCGGACTTCATCGCCCTGCACAAGCAGATTGGCAAAAGCGTGATGCCCAAAACCGACGACCCGTGGGGCCAGGCGCTCATCGACAGCATGGTGCTGCTGATTAAAGAAGAGCTGCACCACTTCTGGCAGGTGCGCGAGGCGATGCTGGCCCGCGATATTCCGTACGTCAAAATCACCGCCAGCCGCTACGCCAAAGGGATGCTGAAGGAAGTGCGCACTCACGAACCGCTGACGCTGATCGACAAGCTCATCTGCGGCGCCTACATCGAAGCCCGCTCCTGCGAACGCTTCGCCGCGCTGGCCCCGTACCTCGACGACGACCTGCAGAAGTTCTATCTCTCGCTGCTGCGCTCGGAAGCGCGTCATTATCAGGACTACCTGACGCTCGCCCAGCAGGTGAGCGACGACGATATCTCACCGCGTATAAAGCTTTTTGGCGAAATTGAAGCCACACTTATCTCGACACCGGACACCGAGTTTCGCTTCCACAGCGGCGTGCCGGTGTAAACCGGCATAACTCAAGGATAAGGATGCGAGATGAATAAAACGTGGACCCGTATTGTGATTGTCGTCATTGCGGCTGCCGCCGTGGCGTTCTGGGTGTTTTTCGACAGGCAGCGCGCCCCGGAACGGCAGATGGATAACGCCCTCAACGCGATGCCCGCCTGGCAGGTGATTAAGGAACAGGAGCCCGCGCTGCATCAGCGCATCCTCGACCAGATGGCTGCCCTGCAAAAAGCGGGCGAGCCGGAGCAGCAGATTATCGACACCATCCAGCCGCAGATCCTGCATCTGCAGATGACGCGCCTGCAAAACGCCCCGGACGCCAACGTGGTGAACTACATGACCATCAATATGGAGCAGACCGCCGCCATCCAGAAGGTGAGCGACGACGCCTGTTTCCGCTTCCTCTACCCGATGGTGAAGGGCGGCATCAACCCGATGCGCATGCTGGATAAAGACCTGATGGCGCGGCGCATGCAGGCCGACGCCGACATGATGCGCGCGGCCTACGGCAAAAACCGCCACACCGTGACCCCCGCCGAACGTGAGGCGGCTGTCGAGGATGTGCGACCGATTATGAAGGCACTTGCCGATAAGTACGGCGAGGACATCCAGCTGCTGCAGATGCCGGAGAAGGCGGCGGGCAAAGAGAAGCTCTCCTGCGATATGGTGCAGGAGATGTGGGCGAAGGTGCTGGCGCTGCCGGAGCAGAAGGCGGCGGGTGTGATTCGCCTGGCGGTGTCTGAGCTGGAGTGACGAAGGGCGCTGGTTTTTTGGGCACTTAGCGCGGGTTTAGCGCGTCGTCGCTTGCATGGCGGCGCGCGACAGGTATAATCCACAACGTTTCCGCATCCCCTTCAGTGCCGAAGTGGCGAAATCGGTAGACGCAGTTGATTCAAAATCAACCGTAGAAATACGTGCCGGTTCGAGTCCGGCCTTCGGCACCAAGTCACTAAATTCCTTACATTACAGCTGGTTAGACGATTAAATCTGTCTCTTTTGCTTGTAAGAAATGCTCTGTTATGTCCCTTGAAAAAGCCGCTGTGGTTGATAGTGATAATTGGGATGTTAACTCATAGCGACATGTAGTTCCAGGCGTCAAACAGGTACCGATTGAACACTGACTGAACTCGAATGCTATGACGTTGCAGGGAATAAACAGGTTTATTGTGGTGTTCGTACCTGCACACGAAATGCAGGCTCTGCCAGCGATTCGGCCTCGCTCCTTCGGGTACATGGTCATCCTGATAAACTTCACTATCTGACACTCCCTGGTGAAGTCGCCTAACGGCTCCGCGCGTTGTCTTACCTCCAACGGCATTAGGCTTGTATTGTCTAAAATCAGTGAGGAGGGGAAAGGCTGGATCTCTCCAGCCTTTGACGGTCATCTCACTTTCTTGAAGATGAGCAGGATCAGAGGGACGCAAATCACGAAACCGTAAATTGCCGCATC
Source organism: Lelliottia nimipressuralis (assembly GCF_004402045.1). Lineage (GTDB taxonomy): Bacteria > Pseudomonadota > Gammaproteobacteria > Enterobacterales > Enterobacteriaceae > Enterobacter > Enterobacter chinensis. The sequence goes on from NZ_SOMG01000023.1 coordinate 151,477, forward strand.
AAAAACACCGCTTGTAGCTTGGGCAAGTGAATCAACAGCCTGGTAATACTCTTTTAATGGAACAGGATTTGAGACAAGAGTCTGATTTTCAGAGAAAACCGCGAATGCTTGTGAGGCGACAAACAGACCGAAGAAGTAACCCAAGCTGACAATGCAAATCCCTCCCCATCGGAGAATGGTTTTAGTCCTATTCGTCAACGTCATAAGATCCACCTAATACACCGCCAAAAGTACCGCTGGAATACTGTGATAATGAATCGCCTGTAGCCGCTGCTTCGGCTGCAATGTGCTGAACTTTACCCTTTGGTGACTCTTGGTATCGCGGCAAATTGTCCTTGTTGGGATACATTTTTTTAAACTCGCCTGTCATTTCAACAACTGTCATTGATGAGAAGTCAGAACTTTTTGACTCAAGATAACGCTGCAATGAGACAGGGATTGTGAAATCTTCTGCGGATTCGATAGGAATCTGCGTCGTAGTAGATGTGTAGTTGTGCTCGAATACCCTTGAACCAGCAAACTTAATCCCTTCAACAGAGTGAGTGGTACAGTTGTTTCCTGTTACGTCGTACTCATCAATTGTGCGGCCTCTGCGTTGGGTTGTTTCTTTCATTTCCGATGTGCGAATCGCTGGTTCACCCTTATTCCAAAGATCTTCAAAGAACTGCCTTGTTTTTGTCGGATCAGCATCATCTATTCGAAACGCTCTTGCGCCCATCCGGTACAGCTCTGCTCTATAGTAAACCCTCGCATCTTCACCTTGCAGAAAGTTTAAAATTCCGTCACCAGTTAAATTCCCTGGGCCTGTTCTGCCGTAGCGACCATAGGTATAGAGATAAATCGAATTGTCTTGATGTACGGAAACGAAAGCGTGTCCTGCATCGGTGATTTCTGTCCAGATGTAAACGCCGTTCAATAACGGATTATCTTCTGGCTTGCAGGTGTTAGCAAAGCTGTTTTGCTTCTTCGCTACCTGTGCGTGCTGCACTGGCTCTACAGGCGCTATCGCCCAGGAAGGGGTATTCACCTCAACTGTGCCAGGCGCGATAAGAAAATTAGTACCCTGTGGACAACCGCAGCGGATTTCCGCACCATCCACGGCGACTGCGACGCTATTTGAGCAACGAGGATCACCGCTAACAATTACCCCCACTTTCCCGCATTTCGGGCAAGGAGTGGTCTTATCGCCGATGTAGAGTTTCCACAAGCCCATAACAGACATACCGGGGCGGGCGGCAATACATTGTGCGCCTGTAGAGGTTTTATCTCCTTGTAGACCAACGTTCTTACCGTGAACTGTGCAGCCTCTGTTAACCGATGCCATAGTGACCGCCTTATTTCAGAAAGTTTTCTGGCAACGATTCCCCTGCACGGACTACTCTTCTTCCGGCATTTTGTGGGCAGCTAATAATTTCATCGCCGTTATCCAGCAAGCTACCAACAAGGGCGATTGATTCGCCTGGTGTGTTTCCCGCACCATTGGAGATCTTCGCGGACGTTCCATCTGGGTAACGCACTTCATCGCCAACTCGAGACACATTTAGCATTGTGCCGTCATCAAGTTTGATCTGCCGTCCGTTATATTCACTGAAAACTTTCCCACCATTACGTGTCAAGCTGCCCTCTGTAGCGATCAGATAAGCTGCTGTAACTGGATGAGCGAGATTGTAGGCGTTTTGTTTTTCGATGAGAGAACGGGATTCATCGTTCATTGCGGCGAGTTGTTCGGCTGTAAATGGTGATTCGTCAAAAGCTGCTAGCATTTCAGGTGTAAGTTCGTTGGTGTACTGCTTCATAGGTCCCTCTACTTGCTATGGAAATAATTTCAGCGGCTATTTTACAAACAATAACCACATTAACAATAAGTATTATACTTAAGCGAAACTGTGTTTCGTAACAACCCGTAAAGGGGGTTAGTCCTCCTTGAATGTCCTAGTGTATTTGCACTTTTCGGACGGTCTGATCGTCACAGTCTCCGTAAGGTTGGCGTTGCTGTAGATACACACCTTCGCGTTGCCTATCTCCTGTTCATCTGTCTGATCCCTGTGGAGGCGTGGGCTGGCAGTAGAGCCAGCGTCAGCACAAACAAGCATTTCATGTTAATCACCCCAATATGTTTGCAAAGGCAGCGCCCACGCTCTTAGTGTCAATCTTCAAATAGTTCATGGTCACTTTAGGGTCTGAAGAGTTAAGCGCTTTCATAGCTAAGGCAAGGTTGCCATTGGATTTCTCCATACCTGCGTTGCAGAAAACCTGCGAAAAGAATGACACCCTATGGTTCCTTTTATTCCCACACAGGAGCTAAAACTAAGTAACGATCTCGCTTGTAAATCATGTTAACCCCAGTAATTTTGTCAGGGCTTTTGCACTTGATTTTGAACAGTGTGAAATGTCGACGTTATTACCTGTTTTTGCATTTTATTCAGAGTATTAGAGGAGCTTGCCAGACAAGCGAACGACCGTAGAAATACGTGTCGGTTCGAGTCCGGCCGTCGCTCCGTTAGTACTTCCAAGACCATCTGAGAAAGTCCAATTACCCTTAAAAATGAATGCACACAGTGATTTTACATCCTAAGTCTTCCATGGATGCCCGTTGAAATGCGGATAACATAGGGGGCATTTTAACTTCGATATGAACTGTGCCCCCAAATAAAGCTGAATGGTAGCCTGATCTAAATCTACACTAAAAAAACAAAATCTATAAAATGGCTGATGCGATGGTTTGTATCTGAAGGCTTTTGAAGGAAGATAATAAAGTTTATTTAAATCAGAATATTATGCGTATCTCTTTTGTAAATCATAATCGAGTATCTGGAACTTAATAGCGTTACCTCACTGTGATGCATAAATTTAAAAGGCTACCTTAGTAGCCTCATATAATTAAGAGTATTGATCCCAATCTCTGGGGATAAACCAGTTGGGTGTCCAGCTAACAAACTCTTGCGGGTGAAAATTTTGAGCGATTACCACTAGAGATTTAATAGCTTCAGGCCTCAAACTGAGAACATGATTTTTTTTATCACTTTCGTAATCCCAAAAATGAAACCTGTCACTTTTATCATGTGCTCTACGGCTAGGGCCGAAGTCCATAGGAGCGGTTAATCTCGTGATTGTCGCGTTATCTTCTTTTGAATAAAAAGTTAACATGATTTTAGAGCGACTATGAATCGCATCAATAAATTTATCGCGCATATACTCTCCTTTGTAGTTACTTAGATAATATTCACGATTAGTAGGTTATTGTGTGTGATCGACGCAGCATTTAAACAAACATTGCGAAGTCAAAACTTATTTTTAATTATTGTTATCTGGATGCCCCCACCACGCCTGCGCAGCATGCGCATGAATAGCCTTCAGGCCTACCTATTGTGGTGCTGACGATGAATTTTGTGTCGGTAAATCGCATGCTAATCCATGCAAGTTATGCATGCATGGATTTTTAAGGAAAAGCGGAGAGATTTTTAGGGTTAGTTGGGCGGTCTACTGCGCCGTCGGTTTTGCGCACTGCCGTGTGCAATTCAGATTCTGCGGAGGCGTGAATTTTTCACTTGTGGCCTGGTCGACATATAGCGCCCCAAGAATATACTGACCGAGTAGTGTATGGCTTAAATATAAATGGCGGGTTATTGCCCTGAATAATTAATCTCGTAGGTTGTAAGAGCTGTGACAGGCTCCGTACCGTAAGACGCCAGTTACGGATGCGATGCCCTGAGGTTCTCTAGAGAGTTAATATAACGAAAAAGTGTGTAATTATGGCATATGTTTGATGCTTTCTGGCACTGCAATCCCTGCAAAGTAAGGCGCTCAACACGCCTTACTTTGCAGGGATTGCAGTACTTTGAAGGACTTTTCACGTCTCTTTTACAACTTATTTCTCTGTATCCCATTGCGTGAAATAGCGCTTCAATTTTTCCACAGTAAAACGCCATTTGGGAGTCGTTGGTTTACAAACCGTGTTTTGGTTGCCAAAGAAACCTACCTCATTCACCGCTTCGAGTTCGGATCGGGTTTCCAGCCATTCCACAGGAACAAAATATTCTGATTTGTCGGGATCGTCTGCATTCTGGCGATATAGATCGCTGTATTTAAGAACATCTATTGCAGGCATTTCGCCGTGTTCCGTTTTGATCGTAAAGCTGCTGGCTGGTTCAACTGCGCTCTGAACAATACCGACTCCAACGTAACCCGTTGCTGGGATTTTTACCCAAACGCGGTCGCCCGGCTGAAGCTGTTTTAAAGTCTGACTATACCAGCTTCCACCACCCGCACTGATAAAGCCATATCGACGTGCCTCTTCCCAGACGCGGCTTTGCGGATCGCCGAACGAGACATAAAACTCGCCATTCCAGGGTTCCTTAGCATTGGCACTTGTTCCGGCAGTGGCCTGCGCGGCATTTGTTTGCGTTTCGCTCGGATCGATAAGCCAGGCACGACTTAAGAACTGTTCGTCACCGTGCTGGAACACTTTAAAGAACAGAACGTTAATCGAGATGCCATTCTTGCTCAGATAATCGACAATACGCTCGGTGGAGGGATCCAGCTCCGCCGCCACGATAATGATTTGATGCGACTGATTGAGCGACTCTTCTTCCAGTTCGGTATTAAAGCGTTGCTTAAATGCCGAGCCTAGATTTCCGCCACCAGAAAATTTTTCATAAATCTGCGACAGGCGATCGGCGGTTAAATCATCCACCCAAGAAGCGTAATCTAGCGCCTGCGCGACTACTTCACGCGGTGTGCGGTCACGCTTAAGCTCAATCAGGATCAGCGAGGCATCCGGCGCAATCGCCAGCAGATCGATACGCCCTTTATCGAGCGTATTTTCCTGATGGCCGATGATCATCCACTGATCAGAGAGGATAGTGGGGTCGTTTAAAATCATCTTCTCCAGCAGTTGCTCGCTGGCGAGTTTGCTGATAGTTAGCGGCTGGGGATTCTCCCCTATCCGCCAGATTGCATGATGAACTGGCATTAGTGCTTCCTCTTTAAATCTGAATCTCAAGTTATTGTTTTGATATATGCTCTTACTTTAAAAAGAAGTAGATCAGAGTGTATCGTTTCAATTTAATGGTATTAAAAATTAAGTATCTATGATGCTAACTCGAGAAATTTATGCATGGCATTTGCTCTCTATGAAATCGAACAGTGACCTAAATATTTCAAAACTCTCTGCTGGGAATGCCGGTACTATTGTTTTAGCAAATTCAGCTTTATCACCCGCAAACTCTATGATTTCACTACCTGCGGTGAAAGATCGTTTTATGAACCATTTCCCAAGCAATTCCTCTTTATAAAACAATAGTTCTATAGATAAGTGCGAGCCTCCGCGCCCCCCCCATGCTTGATTTTCTTCGTCAATAACTTGTTTTTTAATGTCATTATCCTTGGGAACAGGGAGCAACAAAGCATAATGATATTCATATTTTAATTTTTTAGCTAATCCAGAATATGGGTCCATAACAATATCTAGACCTTTAAGCCCTTTCCAATCATTATATGCATCGTCAAAATCAAATAAGGCAAACATTTTTCTGTTAGGGAAGTTTAGCTTCAATTCATCACGGGAGAATAAATTTCTCAAGAAAGTACGGTCGAAAGCATTTTGGATTCCAAATGGACAGTTTCGTCCAGGGTTTAGCTTATCCCAAGCAATGTTGAGAATTATTTCATCAGTGACCCCTTCAGTAAAAAGCACATTTCCAGAAGATGTTTTGAGAAATTGATTTAATACCAACCTGGCTTCAGTTTCTGAAAAAGAGATGATTCCGGCAGATAGATCACGAATAACCTGGTTTTTATCTTGCTTGCAGAATTTTATCTTGTGGTTTTCAGTATATATCACGGAAATATTTTTTTGCTCTAATGAAGCGATAGTTGAAGCACTGTGAGTAGTGACTAAAATGTGGTTTTTACATAACGCAATTGTATTAATTTCTTTTACTTGATTAATAAATTGATGCTGCCATTCTGGATGCAAAAAGGCATCAGGCTCATCAAGTAACGTCACACAGTTTTTATTTTTGAAAAACTCCGAAACTGCATAAATATAAACCGATTGAAATTGCCCATCACTAAAGGAACTAATGTCCCCTTCAACATTAGAATCCAATCGTAAGGGTACAGTTATATCAGAAAGCATTCCTAAAACTTTAAGGTTATCAAACTGCTGAAAAAGTTCATCCCAACGATTTACAAATTTCTCTTGTAATTTTTTTATGGATATATACAGTATGTAATGGTCTTCAGCTTGAAAGTAACCTTCATTAACGGATATTTGATCAGTATTATCCCATATGCATTGCGTTAAAGAATCAAGAAAGTTTTTAGTAATGCCTACTGCATTCCAATATCGATCCGTTTCATCGTTAAGCAGAATATTAAAATCTCTTTTACCCTTAGCATAATCAGGGCGATCTAACTTTAATCTAATGACAGGTTCAGTAACTTCTTTGGTACCAGGTTTTGTTAGGCCCAGCTTGCTAATTGCAAGTTTATTTAGAATATAATTCCTAGCAGGATTATCTTGATGCTGCGATATAATAAGAGTTAGAAGCAGACTTTTGTAATCCGGCCCGATTCCAATAAATTTACGTGAATCGGATAAATCAGCACCTTTAATTTTTCTCTGAAATAATGATTTATAATTACTAATTAAGCTAGACACAGTAGTATTATGCCCGGTGTAATATACAAGTATATTTTCAGGAAAGGGGATTTTTCCTAATTTTCGTTGGCCATCCTCATCATTGATGAGCAACCGATCCTTTGTCCATTCAATTTTAGTCACAATCCTATCAATTTCGTAAAATATACGATACTCAAAAGTAATTGTGTTGTTCTCTTGACCAAACTGATCAATATGACGAAAAATCTCAATGATAGCTTCAAAAAAATTAGATTTCCCGCTTGCATTTTTCCCAACAAAAACATCAATGCCACTGTTATCATCAAAATCTATCTGGAAGTCTTGAATGTTTTTGTATCGCGAAATGTAAATGGATTTTATACGCACCTAATACTCCTTGGTCTTCTATCAATAACGCAATAATGGGTACATTAATTTTTAAAATTAAAAACAATAGAGTCAGTTAAATTCTTTTTAATATCTTCACTTTTCACAATTAGAACTTTAAGAGTGTCGATAAGCACTAAAACACTTTCTGTAGCTGAAATTATCTTCTTTTTTTCATTGTAAGGAGGCAATGCAACAGGCAATAGAGATACTTGATTTCGTGTAACATTTTTCATTGATGCGCTGGTACCACCAGCTACAATTTCGTAATATTCACGTGAAAGCATAGAATTATTCACAATATTGATATACTTCACATCTATCAAATCGGAAAATTGGAAACGTATAATTTTATCACTAAGCATTAAATGCTTAGGCACCGTTTGAGGTACAACCACAGAGCGGGCAACCAACTCGGATGTATTTGCTCTTGATAAAAGGAAATCATTCCCTTTAACTTCATATTCATGTTTAGGCTCCAATGTTACCGGTAGCGCCTTGTTTTCCTCAGCATTGAACTCCCCCCAAGTAACTGCACTGATTTTCAAGACCCCCCAGTCATCGCCATTTCTTGGATGGGACTCGCATTGCGGGCTCCACCCGGCCTCTGAACCAAGTGCCAAATCACCTAAACGACACCATTCCCATCCCTTTGGTAGCACATAAGTTTTTTCCTCATCACTCACTGGCGGCAAAGGTTTTTGTTTTTTGATTTTTCCTTCTTTAACTAGTTGCGCTTTTTCCTGCTCAATACGTTTAAGCAACTCAGATGCAGGTTCGTTGTTAGGATCTTGCGGCACCAGTTTACCCATCACAGCCAGTTGCAGAATAGTTTGCTTAAGCGCATCGATACTCGCTTCGGTAGTAAACAGTGTGTCGAAATGCTGACTAATTCGCGCCCAGTTTTCGGCGAGTTCTTCTGCATTTGGGCTGTCGGCCAGGGTTGCTAGTAGAGTTTCTATCAGCTGTTGATGCGCTTCCAGACTGGTTAGCGATTGCTGTTCAAGTTGGTCGCAAAGAGACATGAGTTCTTCTACTTTAGAAGCAATTCGATTCTGTTCGCTAATAGGAGGAACTGAAATAACAAGAGGGTTTAACTTTTCGAGAGAAATATTAGCAATATTTGTTGTCTGACTTGAACTATCAATAAGAATAGATTTTATATTAGGAGAACGTAATACTGACATCAGAAAAGCAGCATTAAAACCATATGGCCTAATGACGCTTAAGAAACCACCAAAAGTTGCGTAGCCAGTAGGAATATTATTGACGTATGCAACTTTTCCAACCAACTCTCGACTGTTTGCCATTGACATAACAATATCGCCTTTTTCGGCGAATTGTTCAGAGCGTTTCACAAATGATTCACTGACATAAAGTAAATCATCCCATTCTATGCTGTCTTGAACATTCGCTGTCCTCAGGCAAGGAACTTTTCCTTCTGATGGTTCTTTATGCTTTTCACTCGCAGGGAATGTAATTCCACGAATAATTGCAACTGTGTTACCTAAACGAGCACACTCCCATCCCTTCGGCAGATCAAACGGCTTCTCATCCTTGCTAATCTCAGGCAGCGGCTTTTGTTTTTTAATTTTACCCTGCTTCACCAGCTCGGCTTTCTCAGCAGCAATACGCTTTAACAACTCAGACGCCGGTTCATCACTCGGATCCTGCGGCACCAGTTTGCCGCGCACCGCCAGCTCAAGAATCAGCTCGCGCAGTTTCTTAATGCCATAAAGGTCGATTTTGCCGTTACTGCCACGCCCGGCCGTGGAGCGGGTTTGCAGCGCAGAGGACCAGATATCGATATGGTCGGTGATCAGCTTCTCTACGGTCATCAGTTCGCCCCCTTGTTGCCCGCCAGAGCTGCACCAAGAATATCGCGCAACTGGTTACGCAGCTCGCTGATGTCTGCCTGCTGTTTCTGGTACTTCGCCAGCAGTTCATCCGGATCGTGGCTGATGGTTTCACCCTGGTACGGGTTCTTGATATCAAGGTTGAAGTTACGGGCGATGATGTCACCGATGCCCACTTTCCACGCCTGGTTGTTTTCTTCGCGGCTGGCAAAATCGTCAGCTTCATTCCCCCACCAGTCGATTTCCGCCTGGAACTCTTCAAACTTCATCGGTTTGGTTTTGCTGTAGTTCTTCACGCCGTCCGGGTACGGATGCTCGTAGAACCACACATCTTTGGTTGGCTGGCCTTTGGTGAAGAACAGAATATTGGTTTTGATACCGGTGTACGGGTTAAACACGCCGTTCGGCAAGCGCACAATGGTATGCAGGTTGCACTCTTCGGTGAGCAGCTTTTTGATTTTGGTTTTTACACCTTCACCAAACAGCGTGCCGTCTGGCAATACCACCGCCGCGCGGCCTTTGTCTGCCAGCACTTCGATAATCAGTTGCAGGAACAGGTCGGCGGTTTCGCGGGTCTGCATCTCTGCCGGGAAGTTCTTCTCAATGCCGTCTTCTTCAGTGCCGCCAAACGGTGGGTTGGTGACAATCACATCAATCTGCTCATCCCAGGAGGAGAGAGGCTTGTTGAGCGTGTTGTCATGACGGATTTGCACCGGTACTTCAATGCCGTGCAGCAGCATATTTGTGGTACACAGCAGGTGTGGAAGCTGTTTTTTCTCGACACCGTGAATTTGCTGTTGCAGGGTTTTATGGTCTTCGGTGGTTTTAACGTAGTTGTCTTTTACATGGTCGAACGCGCAGGCAAGAAAGCCGCCGGTACCACATGCCGGGTCCATAATCGATTCGCCCAGTTTCGGATCAATACGGTTGACCATAAAACGCGTCACCGCACGCGGGGTATAGAACTCACCTGCATTTCCGGCGCTTTGCAGGTCGCGCAGAATCTGTTCGTAGATATCGCCAAACAGGTGGCGCTCCTGGCTGCTGCTGAAGTCGATTTCATTGAGCTTGTTGATCACCTGACGCAGCAGCGTACCGTTTTTCATGTAGTTGTAGGCATCGCTGAACGCCTGTTTGACCACAAAGCCACGCGGGTTCTTATCGATCGGCGCGGTGAGGTTTTTCAGCGTCGGGAACAGATCGTCATTCACAAATTCCAGCAACGCATCACCGGTGATGCCTTCGCTGTTTGCCGCCCAGCTACGCCATAAATAACGCTGCGGGATCGGGAACTGGTAGTCATCCTGTTCCAGTTCCAGCTCTTCTTCTTGGGTATCAAAAATCTTCAAAAATAGCAGCCATGAAAGCTGCCCCAGACGCTGGGCATCGCCGTCCACACCGGCGTCTTTACGCATAATGTCCTGAAGAGATTTAATGACTGAACTAATCGACATGTTTTCTTTCCATACTTAAAAAGGATGCCACCGGTCGCAGTTGCGGCCAGTGGCAATAAATTTACGTGTTATCAGGCTGAGCGCGGCGGAAGCTGGTAAATTTCGTTTTCCAGTTCGTTAACGGCTTGCTCATACCCCTTTTTGTCGCCAAAGCGGGTTTTGATGATCTCAATTGGGCGACCCAGTGCATCGAACGGCTTCAGTTTTAGCACCTGAACATCCTCGATTTCTTGCACGCCTTCATCGGCGTATTTGTCCAGCAGGGTATTGAGAACCTGCTGAGCCGGTTCGGCGTATTTAGTAAAATAGTTACGCTTACGTACGTTGGCCGCGCGCTCCTGACGGGTTAACGGCGGCTGACCGTACACCACATGACAGAGCAAATCAAACGGGTCGAGATCTTTACCCACCTCTTCGGCCAGCACGTCCCACAGAATTCCCAGCTGCGCCAGTTCTTCAATAATCGCCTGCTTGCGAGGCGCCTCCTGCCATTTGCGCACGAAGCTATCCAGCGAGGCGTACTCGCTGTCTTTCAGCATCGTTTTGCGGGTGTAATCCTGGAAGGATTCAGTGACTAACTTGCCGTCAGAATCGTAATACTGAACGCGCTTCGCCAGGACTTTCACCGCCACGCCATTCACATAGAATTTGCGGACTTTATCTGCATCATCGCTATGAAATTCACCGTTTCCGGAATGGTTGTCGCGGCTAACATGATACTCAGCGGCGTCTTCTCGCATTTCATTGGGTGGATTATCCCCATCATCGTTCGTGGTTTCTTCATCCAGCCGCTCATTGAAGTCGGAACTTTCATCGGAGATATCGTCGGGTTTAACCACCAGTACTTTTTCCGGCAAACCGTCAAAGCGTGGGTCGGCAAACAGCTCGGTCGCTTTTTTGAAGTCGAGTATGGTGAACCACAGCTTGCCGTGCCTTTCGTTGATACGTGTGCCGCGCCCGATGATCTGTTTAAATTTAGTCATCGACTGGATGTTCTGATCCAGTACCACTAGTTTGCAGGTCTGCGCATCAACGCCGGTTGTCATCAGCTCTGATGTTGTCGCGATAACGGGGTAGGCTTTCTTAGGATTAATAAAGTTATCGAGTTGTGCCTTGCCGATTTCATCGTCGCCGGTGATTTTCATTACGTACTTTTCATTCTTCAACACCTGCTCAGGGTTGAGCACCACCAGCGCGTGGCGCATGCGGTCGGCGTGATCGATGTCGTTGCAGAAAACAATGGTTTTATCCATCGGATTGGTGCGTTTCAGGTAATCGGTGATGGTCTGCGCTACCAGCATGGTGCGTTCATCAATGACCAGTTTGCGATCAAAATCTTTCAGGTTATAGATTCGGTCTTCAATCTCTTCGCCGTACTTATCCAGCTGGCCTTTGACGGGCCGCCAGCCCTGAACATCAATATCTATATCAACGCGCACAACTTTATAGGGAGCGAGAAATCCGTCTTCTATACCCTCTTTGAGAGAATAGGTGTAAACCGGCTCACCGAAGTAGTCGATATTAGAGACGTCTTCCGTTTCTTTTGGCGTCGCAGTCAGGCCAACCTGTGTGGCGCTGCCGAAATATTCCAGAATCTCTCGCCAGGCTGAGTCTTCAGACGCACTGCCACGGTGGCATTCGTCAATCACAATCAGGTCGAAGAAATTTGGATCTACCTGTTTATAGGCTTTCTGATGTTCTTCCGGTCCGGTAATTGCCTGGTATAACGCAAGATGGACCTCGTACGCCGGATCAATGGTACGTCCGGTAACTTTGGTCATTGCTGTACCGAAAGGCTGGAAATCATTGTTCTTGGTTTGATCGACAAGGATATTGCGGTCAGCGAGGAAAAGGATGCGTTTGTTGTTTTTGGCCTTCCAGAGCCGCCAGATAATCTGGAATGCGGTATACGTTTTACCCGTACCGGTTGCCATGACCAGCAGAATGCGATTCTTACCTGCCGAAACGGCATCCACCGTTCGGTTAATCGCCTGCATCTGATAGTAACGAGGAGCTTTCCCGCTACCGTCGTCAAAATAGTCCTGACTGATAACGGGCAACTGCTCCTGAGTGAACCCTTTCCAGACACAGTATTTTTGCCAGAGTTGTTCAGGCGTTGGGAAGTCGCTGAGGGCAATTTCGGATTCGAGCTGATGCGGATTGGTTTTATCGTGGAAGATGAACCCATCACCATTGGAGGCAAATACAAAGGGCACGTCGAGCAGGCTGGCGTAGTCCAGTCCCTGCTGCATCCCTTTGCTGATGGCGTGCTTGTTAGCCTTGGCTTCGATAACTGCCAATGGCAAGTTAGGCTTGTGATACAGCACGATATCAGCAGACTTAACTTTGATACGTGAGGCCAATTTGCCACGGACGACAATCTTGCCATCTCGCAGTTTCACTTCCTGACGAATCTGCGCCAAATCATCCCAGCCTGCCTCCTTAACCGCAGGAAGGATAAATTTGCTAATGATATCCGTTTCAGTCAGGTGCGTTTTGTTCACGCCAGCCATAGCAGAGCACTCCACGATATTGGGTTAGGTCTGATTTTACACAGAATAGTGTCTGACGTAATGACCTGAAACGAGGTTTTGGGTCGTTAGCGTTAAAATCTCTTCTTGGCAAGGCAATTTCTGAACTTCTCTATCATAGATTTTCATTTTTTATAATGTCTGAAGTTAACTACATAAACGAAATATGGACTCAATTGTCTGTCAAACCAGTGATTATTCAAATCGTACACCAGCTTTTCCCATTAATTTGAACTGGATCAACTCATCTAATTAAATGTACTTTATAAGTAATGATAGGATTGATAGATAGCTTGGACGAGGGGATCTTAGTGGATAAAGCTTTGTGTACTATTGATGAAAAAGAATGGAGTGCAGATGCATTTTTCGCATTACCTCCTGCTGAGATCCAACTGAAGAGACGGAGTTTGCTTTGTACAGAATGCAAGGGGGATGCATGGTTCAGGCGTGCAAGTTACGGAAATGACTCACCTCATTTTTGCGCCCATCACCTAGAAAACTGCTCACTAGGGACATCATACGAAGCTGTAGGGGAAGGTGATGAAAATAGGGGATTACCTGCTTCAGATGCTGACAGCGGCATAGTACTTGATTTGAGATTAACGCAAGGCTACGACATTAATGTCAAAACAGCAGCGGATAACTCTGACACTACACCTCAGGGACAAAAATTCACGGGTGAAAAAATTGTTGGTGGTGGGAATCAAAAATATCCTGCACACTATACTTTAAAAAACCTGCTTTACAAGTTAGTACAGTCTAAAGGATCATGCTACGCAGATAAAAAGGTAGGGTTCACAGAACAATCCTTTAATGATTTACCGGGCCGTGGGGGAGAACTATTTGTCGAATTCATTAACGTTGCACCATGGATGGACGGTGCACGTAGAATTTTTTGGGGTTTTATTAGTGATGTTGGGCAAACAAGAGATGGAAAAATTTGGTTAAATGCAGGTAACATTAAATCTGGCTTAAGCGTTTGTATCAATCGCGAAATTGCAAGTGAGTTTAAAGAGCAGTTTAAAGTCAAAAACAGTCTTGATGAATTAGATGGATGTCATGCACTAATTATTGGTACATGCACATATGCAACAACAGGTAAACCAATACTATGGTGTGGTGATCTGAGTTATATCGTACTGAGAAGATATAAATTAGACCAAGATTTATAAAATCAGCTTGTTTTGCAAAATGCATATGAATATATATGTCTAACTAATATAAATGGAAAGCACGCTAATTTTACGAAGGTAATAGACTGTACGTGGAAAATAATTTCCCACTCCATGTGTTCAATGAACTATAAAATAACATGGCTAGATATAAGCCTGAATATAGATAATCGATGAGTTTATAATTTAGTTGGTTATCTTTTAATGGTGATATAAATTCTCACACCTCCCCTAAATACCTCCCTGATGTGCTATTCCACAAAATCCTACAACGGATAATTTCTTTCACAAACTGAAACGCAATTTTCTTCTCTGCAAAAAATTAAAGCAATCGACTGATAACCCCGCTACCATCTAACACTTGGGGTATCGTTACCCACATACTTTCATCCAGCCAAATCGATCCCTTCTCAAACGGCTTATGATGAATCGCACATAATGCTAGTTTGTTCGGGATCTCACCTGGCCGCTAAACTGCCTCTACTTCACGTGATTCATGTCAGTAATATTTTACAAATTGATTTGGAAAGACTCGTTCGACATGAGCCAATTGCTCTTGCCATCCCATAAAATCAATTTCGTATGTAAGCGATACTACCTCATCAAACTTCTCACCGAGATTGCTGGAGCATTTTACGGACTCTCTGCACATAGAATCGTAAATCTTTATCAAAGTTGGAAACGAAAGATAATCCTTGAACAGAGTCTGAGCCTCTTCGAGGGTCTGCCAGAGTGGAATGCCGTACTGATGTTTATCGTAAGGTACTGTTGCCATAAAACGCACCTCACGATCTCTAAGGTAATGAAACAAAAGTGCCGGATCTATAATCGGCACACCATTTAATGGAAAGCCAGCATGAAATTGACCGTTGATGATTACTAGTGGGATTACCTCTATTTTCTCTGTTCCTGATAAATGGGGGTAATAATCCCGACAAAAATGCTCAAGATGCTCCCTAACAAAGGTTGCTTTTCTAATTGCTTGGTTGGTTTTGTGCATCAGTCCGTTAGAGTCGAAAAGTTCATTATCATAATCTAGCGGAGTTATGGATGTTTTACGGCTACGAGCTTCTACAACAATTAGTAAATTTCCAAAAGCAAAAGAAAGATCTATCTCTTCGCTATGCCCATGATAGCTTGGTTCAATTGCATTCGTATAGTGCAAATGTTCTTTCATTACCTGATTTCCATTTCGGCACTCTTCCAATACTCTGAGCAAATCTTTCTCAAATAAACTTCCACGGCGAGTATCTTTGGGATCTATTTTGGCCATCCAGCAATCAATATTGCGGGTGAGACTTGCAGTCAGAAATGCGCTGATCGGGAAAATATAATTATCCTCAATAGAAACCAGAGGTTGCACCCATAAATCTTCCTGTGGTGATTTCCCTTTCCAGGTCAATAAATCTAAAGCCGCGATGATTTCAGCTTTACTATATTCACAACATTGTATTAGTAACTCAATAATAATAGAGCGCTCAAACTGAGGAGCAAGATGAAGTAATGTTGACCAGTCGTTTATTGACACGTTTGTATGTAGTTTTTCATCAATTTGAACAGCTAGCACAGATAGATGAACCCATACATCTAAAACACTTTGTAAAGTGCGTTCAATACAGGGGAGTGATTTCCTTGTTAATAACGCTTTAAGATGGTCATCAAGCTGAATAAGAGCCGATAAAGGCTGAAATCTGGCTATCATTTGAGCCCGTTGAGATAATGTTTGCCACGGTACTATGCTCAAAGCTGTACCAGGATCAAAATGTAAATAAGTAGAAAAAAGATGGATGTTATTAAATTTGTCCATTATGGTTCGAGCTTCAGTAATCGAGGTGGCTAAAAAATGATCTCGACGAAATTCGGCAATCGTTTTCATGCGGTGATAGTCAGAATGACATTGCATGAAAAAGACTCTTTTGTGCTGATAAGTGAATATTGCACGGCCATAAAGCAAGTCTTGCCAAAGTGAAGAAAAATTATGAAAATGCTGAGACATCTTCATTTCTGAGAGATAAAGATCAAGTTTTGACAACTTTATTGGACGATCATCAGGAAATAATATATGCATGTGATCCTTATATTTAAATAGCTCGAATAATGGGCCTCTAAGACTGTCAAGTCTATGCATATTTACACTATTAACACTAACTGGATCGCTTTTTCCTACCTTCGAGGTTTTTGAAGTAATAAACTGTTCTATAGCTGTATTGCTTATATCGTCAAACTTCTCGTTCTGTTCGTCACATACTTGCCAAAAAGCATAATTAGCGCTGGCTATATGCGCCCTAATCATTTCGTGATATTCAGGTCTGCAACCTGTTAAGAAGCAAATTTGCTTCCGAGTGTTCTCTACGCATTGGAAATGAAAATTAAGCCAATTAGCTCCTGAAATGTATGCAGAGGCTTCTGCAGTTAACGGACCTATTTCATTCATGAATTTAATCCAGTGATCTGGTTTGAATTCATTCAACTGAGCGGGATGTGGCAATTTCTTATCTCTTGCCGCTTTGATAAGGGGATGGATGGGTCGCATATTTCCTCTCTACATGAGCGTATACCAAATGACACTATAACTCTTTGGATACATCAAGATAAAGAGTATATAACAAAGAAAAAATGAAACTTTGATCACAATGTGAGCAAGGTTTTGTGGCGTGGAAAAGACATAGATCTTGTATCTATTTAATTCATAACTGGCGATCAAAGTTGCCTGCTTGATGAAAATATTGTGTTCATAAGGAACATCTCTTTTTTGCAAGATTATTAATGTATGAGTACGGGTATATCTATTTATATACTGCATCGATATAATTCTATTAGGTATGAAATTCTGGTCCAGTCTTCGAATTCACTCTCTAAACACCTCTCTTCGATGCCACTCCACAAACCCCTCCCTTGGATAATTCCCTTTCACCACCGGCAGCGCAATCTGCTTCCCGACAAAATCCCAGAACAGCTGCCCAACAATCCCGCCTCCATTAACCGCCTCCGACACCAGCACCCGCATACTCTCATCTAGCCCAATCGATCCCTTGTCAAACGCCTTATGATGAATCGCACACAGCGCCAGTCCGTTGGGGATCTCACACGGTCCGCCAAACTGCTTCCACTTGATATGCGCGGCTTCGAGTCCAACGGAGGCGTTATCATGTCGCATGTTGAATCCGCAGATGGCACATTCATAGTTATACGCACGCAACACCTGCTGGCGGAACAGCGGATCGCGAACCTTACGGATCTGCTTAATATCAAAACCCATCTCATCCGCGATCTCCTCCTGAATACTTTCAGGAAAGTGCGCTTCAAGGATCTGCTGCGCCAGCGAGCCGATCAGATTTTTGTTCTTATTCAGCAGCGCAAAGTGTTCTTCATCAAACCCGCCTGCAACGTTATTTTCTATAAGTTCTTTAACAGGCGGTTGCTTACTGCCAGTGGTCGAACAAAACTCTGTATTCTTCAGATCCCAAAAACCGTCCCCTTTGAGCCGCCAGAAGGGCATATTCGGGTAATGCGCCTTCCTCTGTGGGCCAAAGCGTTCTAACAGGTTAAGCAGCTGCTCATGGACCTCGGTTCCATAATCAAACAGTCGCGCATGCCCCTGCTGATAGTTCGCCAGCACGTACAGAAGCAATAAAGGCTTATGCGGCGCACGCTGCTCGCCTTTGCGCCAGATGGTGATGTCGGCAATTGCCTGTTCGAGAGTTTTGCTGGAAGCCATCGCGTTACGGAAGAAAGTAAATAATTGCGATGATGCTCGTAAAACCCAGACCAATCAACCCGCAATCAACAAAAAACATGACCTTACCGCACACAACCCTATTTCCTGAATCCCCCTCGCAAATTCTAAATTTACCCCACACCAAACCGCTGTATTTATATTCAGCCCTGTATAATGAGCACCAGAAATTACGCCGAACGGCAAAGGAAGTATCAAAGAATATTTAAAGAGAGAATTCGCGATATGAAGGTGCTGCAACACCCCCATACCGCTAACCACAAACAACTGAGATGGAGTTGAAAATGGCTGTGACGAATTTTAAGCCAGAGTTTACTGTTTGCAAAACAGAATCAGACGCTTTCACCGGCATGATTGAAAACCGCGAGCTGGTACGCAAAAACAGCGCCCGCCGACTTCACGGCAACCAGACCAACGCGGCGCCCGTCCATCCCCGCGCAGAAACGCCGCAGGACAGTGCCGCCTGCTGCGAACTGTATGCCCGCATAGACATGAAATACCTTCTTCTGGGTGGCGACTGGTTAACCCGTGCAGGCTTTATCAACGGCATGCCGGTAAAAATCCGCGCCATGAAAGACTGCATTGTGATTACGCCACAGCATACAAGAGAATTATGGGGATGCCTGGAAGGTATGAGCGTGGTGAATATAAATAAACAGAAAGTCGCGCAGTGGTTGAAGACGTTTCCGGGCGCGTTGAATGATACGGGAGATATACCTATGGTGAAGCGCGGAAATGGTCTGGCAGAGTAAGAATAATATCTAAAATATCCCTTCATTAATCATGTAAAAGGATAAGTTAATACGGGCTTGAATACGCATGCCCGTATTTTTCCTTTTTTAAATGAATTATTTAACTCCGCTGGTGCACTCAATAAATCGGTTGTAACATTCTCCGCAAAGCGACAGGGAGGATTGCTATGCAGATTTGTAGGATGGATTACAACGATGTCTCAGCCGATGGAAGAAGGCTGAAACTACACGTTTATGGCGTTGGGACGTTTCCCGTTTTTTCAGGAATAGAACCCGTAACCAATATTGCAGAGTGCGTCTTTATCAGGAATGCAGCAATACCTGTGGGTACGTACTGGATCGTTGATGCACCGGAAGGCAGTATTGCTAATCGGGTTGAGCGGTTTGTAAAAGACTTCAAGAACGGGACCGACCATTCTGAATGGTTCGGCTTGTTTAATGCTTCGACCATGGCTGATAACGTATTTGTGAATGGGGTAGACAGAGGCTCATTTCGACTTCATCCATTGAGGCCGAATGGTGAGGGAGAGTCGTGGGGATGCATAACGTTCTATAATATCCCTGATTTTCAACTAGTCAGACAATCTTTGCTTGCACGTAAGAAGATTCGTGTTCCTGGTGGTAAAGGGTTGATGGCATATGGACGTATTGATGTAACAGGAAGGGCTGATTATGCTTCATGCAAAGTTAAAAAATAATATCCTGGTTGGCCTGGCGTGCCTCATTGCTTCCTTCTTTATCGTCCTGTTCCCCCTGGGTGGCTTGCTCGATTACTTATCTCAAGCCAGCAATGATTTTTTAAATCGCACCGGTTTGGGGTTTGCTGATGGTGAAACAGACCCATCATTCCTGTGGGTGTTGGGTGGGATGATGTTCGTCGTTACCGCGTTACTGATGTATATCATCCGAAAGATATGCATCCTGAAACGTGCTTGAGATATTTCATTGGCGCTTTCTATGACATTCCCCTCAAAAGTCCTGAAGTGGTGCGCACTCGGGATTGCCACGGTGTTTATCCTCAGATGGCTGTTTGTCTGGCTTGTGGCATTCGGTTCTGATGATACGACTGTTTATACAGAAAACGATGTTTTCCACTACCACATGCTGACAGACAAGGATATTGAAAACGCCCCGCGACTAACGGAAGACTACTATTTTGAGGCGCATCCAGGCGAGGGTTATGCACCTTCAAATAGTATCGTTTTTAAAAGGGCTACCGAGGTTGCACCGTTGCGCGAGTATCTCACCACGCTGGGATACGTGAAGGAAAAGCGCAGCCTGGGAGAAAAGGAAATCTGGTCAAAGCCCGATCGGTTAAACGGAGATATTTTCTACCTGTACTTTAATGTCGCCAGGGGTCAAGCTGAACTGACCAAAGTGATGAATCACTGAAATAATTAACTTCCGTTGATTTACCCAACCCGAGAAAGTGATAGCGCTTCATCAACTCATGAGCATCTTCCTGGCAGGGTGAAAGTGAATCTGCATTCATTTTCACCCTGCATAACTTTACCGCGTGACGATCAGATTCACGTCGTAACCACCCGTGTTATTGGCATATTCCGATGCCTTGTTGGTATCGTTAAAAATAAAGGAGATTTCACCTTCTGCTGGGGCTTTCCACGGCTTGCCGCCGGAACCGATTGAATGGATATGATCGCCTGTTTTAATCAACAGCGCGCCTGCAATGGCACCCGGCAGAACAAAGGTCGGGTCAGGTGCCTTAGCGGAAGGATGCTGGCTGTCACCGTCCGGTCCGAAGGTGCGCCCGCGGCTGTCATACTGGGCCTGACCTGCGGCAACCAGCAGAATGCTATCGCCCTGGCGGACGGTGATCCCGGTCTTCACCCATTCACTGCTGGTTGCAGGAATGTGGCCTTTCCACTGAACGGGGTCTTGTGTCGCGAGTTCCTCATCACTCCCAAGATAAACATCCGCCTGGAATGAACCGGTATTATCACTGTGGGATGAATCGCTAATGAATAATCTCAGCTCGCCGCTTTCCGGTGCAGCCAGTTGATATACGCCGGTACCGATATCATAGCTTTTGCCAGATTCGCTAAAACGCGCCTTGAGGATGGCAATATCCTTTTTTTGTCCGCCCTTACCGATATTACCGCCCGGATAAGCCCATGCGTGCTCTTCCTTGCCATATTTGATCAGACCCGTAGCGATAATGGTGATCTTATCGCCTTTGTTGACCTTCAGACCGGTATTGATACCTTGTTCTTTGGTTGAATCAATGGCGCCAGACCATGCGCTTTTTGTAGACATGTTCTATCTCCCTTCGGATGTCAGTGTTTTGTATTTCAGCGGGGCTTAATTATTCCCGGCGTGATAATAGTTATCTGATATCAACGGTACGAGACCGTGTGACGTAGACAGCGTAGAATTGGTTATCAGTGACGGCAAATATAAAAATCACGAATTGATGGGTGTTATTTTGCTAAAAATAGGTCATGCCTGGGTTTGAGTATTTGTCTTTTAAGATAAATCTGAGTTAATTCGCTTTGACAAAAAACGGTTCTGAATGAAAAGAGAGGGTTATATAAAGCAATTTCATTCCCCTGAGAAAATACAGGTGTTTTCTCAGGGGGGAATTATTGTGCAGACGCGCTACTGAATATTGACGGCTTTGCCGTCCACCCAGACGCGGCTGATATTATTGCGTCTGGCGTTATAGATAATTTTCTGCAACCTGTCTTCCGGCGCGTCTTCAGCCGTATCGATATAAATGTCGCTCCCGGCGGCCCGGGTATCGATCACAATGGCATCGAACTGGTAGCCGACCGCCAGCTTGCCCACACGCAGGTCAAGCACCTCTCCCGCGCCGCCGGTCGCCAACCAGAACGCTTCCCGGAAGCTGATGGCCGAGCCGGGTCTGCCGCGCTGTTCCGCGGCGATACGGGCATCGACGCCATCATTCAGGGCTTTACTGGCGGTCATGGCGTGGCGGCAGGTATCAAATACCGAAGGGCTATGGCCGCCCGCAATATCGGTGCCTAAGCCGACGTTAAGCCCGCGGTCCAGCATAGCGCGCAGGGGGAAGACCGCATTGGCAAAATAGAAGTTGGACAGAGGGCAGTGTGCGACGCCAGCCTGAGTTTGCTTGATCAGGTCGGCATCGTCATCTTCGATGTGGTTTGAATGCGCGAGTACGGTCTTTCTGGTCAGCAGGCCAAAATCCCGCAGCGCCGTGGTATCCGTTTTACCCAAACGCTGCTTAACGTAAGCATGTTCCCAGTCGCTTTCCGAGCAGTGGGTCTGCACGTGGCAGCCTGTTTCAGTGGCAAGCTTGCCCAGGCCTTCCAGAAGCGCATCCGTACAGGACGGAATAAACCGTGGGGTGATAACCGGCAGCACGCGTTTTGCCGTATTGCCGGGGAGCTGTGCAACCGCGTGAATAAATGCGCGGGTCCCGGCGATGGCTGTCTCCGCGCTTTCATCCCGGTAGTAGTCAGGGCACTGGGAGGGGTCATCCATCGCCACGCGACCAACCAGCGCCCGCTGACCCTGCGCCAGACAAATACGGGCCAGCTCCACGCTGCTTTCGGTGTGTAGAGTGGCGAAGTAGACGGCGGTGGTGGTGCCGTTCGCCAGCAGCGCATTGACCAGTTCCGTGTAGTTGCGGCGGGCAAATGCGATGTCGGCGTATTTTGCCTCCAGCGGGAACGTGTAGTTATTCAGCCACTCTTCCAGCGGCTTATCGAGAGCCTTGCCCATCTGCGGCCACTGAGGGGCATGAACATGGAGATCGATCAGGCCCGGCAGCAGGTACTGGTCTGAAGAGAGTTCGGTCAGCTTGCCTGCCTTGCGGGCCGCGTCTCGCACGGGCCTGCACGCGCCATCGTCACCCTGTATAATATCGACAATGGTGCCGCTACCATCGATACAGAACAGCGTGTCGCTAAAGTGGGTCACACGGTCTTTCGATTCCGCCGTGTAGCCCTGAGCGCTGACAACCTGCTGCCAGGGGAATGCGTGTAGGGTATTCATATCATCGTCCTTATTCATCATCACGCTGAAAGGGAAATTGCCCGAGAGTCAGGTATTATTATTCGCTCAAAAAGCCTGGCATAAAACCAAAATACATCAACTTATTGATGGGTTAATAAGGCGGCATTTGTTTCTGTATTTGCGGGGATAATAAAGGGAGGCTGTAATGATAAACGGAAGCTACTGGAGCTTATTAGGCAAAATAGTTAAATAGCCAAAGTGTTATCCACTCTTTGAACCTCTTTTTTATCACGCTCTTTTTATTATACTTTTTATTGTGGTGAATCCCCCTGTGCGGTGGGGCATAATTTATGGGTTAACGTCATTATGCGGGCTTTGCTCACCGGGAGGCACCCGGCACCACACTCGTTAATTCTGAGGTGCCAGGATACAATTATTCTATATCGTTTCGATTTATATCATTCCTTAATCGTGTTGCATTCGTTCTTTCACCGCGTTAACCAGCACAGCGTGAAGTTCGCCAACGGTTAAATCGCGTATAACAGGTTCGGGTATGCCACGTACCCAGCGTATAAACCGACAGATACCAAAAAAATCTATACCCTCGCCCGTAAACAGATACTCGTTTTCAGCAAGAGAGAAAGTTTTCATATTGCCATCCTCTTCCGTTGCAAGCTGAACGCCAAACGCTTCTTCGCAGTCTTCCAGTAGGTCTTCGCCGTCGATACCGCAAATATGCAAATCGGCCTCAATCAACGTGTTGCTATCGATAGGTTTACGATGCTCGCCTGAGGAGTTTCGAACAACCTCAATGACTTGTGAGAGAGTGGGCTCCATAAAGATGTTCTCCTTTAAAGCGATAGAAATAATCGCTAGCGCTTCCCGGCAGCGCTCCGCTTGTGCGGACCAACAAGAACAAAGTTATATCGGCCCGCGAAATTATGAGTCGATTTAAGCTATTGCCATATGATTCCAGGCATCTCTGTAAATTATATTCCCATCACAGTGTTTCCAGGTGATTGCCTCATATCTTAGCTCGATCGTCTCTGTATGCGTCCCTGTTCCAGAACCCGGGAACAGATTTGGTGTGATACCCGTGATTTTTACATTCTCCAGTATAATGTTGAAATATTCTCTCTCGATTCCTGCATCATCAATTTGATACATTTTTATCGTAGCCGATTTTAATGTTTGGTGTTCACACAGTGCCCTAATGAGAACCGGTGTTGTCTTATCAAACTCTTTCTGAATGGCAATCGGTGTATGTACACGGGTGCCTGTTAGTCGGCCTGTATTTCCACTCGCAGGAATAGTGAGGTGATGAGCGACCGCCTTTAATTCAATAGCACCTAACCGACCGGACACCATGGAACCTCCTACGACTGGCGAGCCATTAGCATCGGTTAACCAAAGATATGCTGGATTTGACATGATTATTCCTCATCTATATTTACAAAAGAAGGTAGGTGCAACATCGCCACGACCCATATGAATAAGCCAATAAGCTTAAGTGGCCACGGTTCAAGGACAGCTATACAAGCAAATGCACCGATGATCAGTAAGGGACCTGATAGCACATCCAGGATCCCGCCAAAAATATGTATCTTTCCTGGCAGTAATTTATTCATTACTAATGAAATAATGTAAGCGCTTAGGGTAATGATGCAAAAGGCGATTGTTTTATCATGCCAGTTGTCAAATTCTACCCAGCTAAGGATATATAATAAGACTAAATATGAACAAAGAAGTAGATTTATAATGGGAATAATAAACTTACTCATACGAGCCTACCGTACGTTTTGCATTAAGTTTTTCATTAAGTTTGTTTATGATCTGATTAAAGACTGGTTTTCCTTCTGAGTAACCTGCATGTATAGCATCTACGAAAGGTTGGACGGCATCAGCAAAGAGAAAGTAGAGTAGGTCGTAGTCTCGGGGTCTGAGAAGTTCGTATATCTCCGGTGCTTCTGCTTTAAGCCTGGCAGATGTTCTGATTGAGCGTTCTGCCATGCCTCCAAACAAAAGGAGTGTACTCAGTCCTGTTATTGGATTTAATTTTCCTTTGAAAACCACAAATGTAAAAGACGTTCTTTCAATAACACGTTTCGCAATGGTTGCTGCTATAATATTTGTTGATACTCTACCCAGTATTGAAGAAGCTGCTGGTCTATAAACCTTATCTTGCTCAGCCTCGGTTAAATATCTGTTGAATAGTTTAAAAATTTGCTTGGCTGCGTTAACGATATTATCGTAATTCAAAATGTCTTTTATGATTGCGGTAGCTATCCGAATTCTTTCGGTTTCGCGTTCATGCCTTGTTTCAGTGTCAAAGATACCATAGATCAAATAGCCATAATCCAGCGGAACGGATAAGCCTCCATTTATAAACGCTGTGACTGTATCTGGAGAGTCGATTATGTTGAATAATCCCAAGGATATATTATCTACATCTGCCATGTTAATCCTTTAAGCGTGTCATAAAAGATTTATCAATGTAATATTAAAGTAACTAAAGCAATTTAAATTATCTAAAAGGAAAATTAAGTATTCTTATAACAAACAATATTTTAAATCGAGAGGCAAAGCGGCTTCGTGCCAATCCCACACTCCACCGCCCAACCTCAATCAACTCACCTCATCAAAACACCGGCACCCCCAGCCCAACCTTCACCTCCCTCAACGTCGCCTGCGTCACCCCCTGCGCCCGTTCCGTCCCGCGCTTCAGCATCGCCATCAGCTCGCCCCTGTCACGCATATACATCGCCCTCCGCTCCCGCATCGGCGCAATCAGCTCCTGCAGGCATGCCTCCAGCTCGTTCTTGCACGCCCGGTCGCCCAGCCCGCCCGCCTGATAGTGCGCCTTCATCGCTGCCACTTTCTCCTTGTCCGGATGAAACGCGTCGAGGTAGGTAAACACCACGTTCCCCTCAATCTGCCCCGGGTCGCTCACCTTCAGGTGGTTCGGGTCGGTGTACATGGCGCTCACCGCACGGTGAATGGTCTCTTCGCTGGCCGAAAGGTGCAGCGTGTTGCCCAGCGATTTCGACATCTTGGCGCTGCCGTCGATGCCGGGCAGGCGGCTGGTGTCGCTCAGCATCGCCTTGCAGTGGCGCAGCACCGGGGCGGGCAGCAGGCTGTTCATCTTGTGCACAATCTCGTTGGTCTGCTCAATCATCGGCAGCTGGTCGTCGCCGACGGGCACGCACTCGGCTTTGAACGCGGTGATGTCCGCCGCCTGGCTGATGGGGTAGGCCATAAAACCGACCGGCAGCGAGCGGGCGAAGCCCTTCTGCGCAATCTCGTTTTTCACCGTCGGGTTACGCTCCACGCGGGCGACGGTGACGATGTTCATATACAGCATCGTCAGCTCGGCGAGGGCGGGCAGGGCGGACTGCAGGCAGATCGTGGTCAGGTTCGGGTCGATGCCCGCGGCGAGGTAGTCGGCCAGCACTTCGGGGATGTTGTCGCGAATTTTCTGCGGGTTGCTGCCGTTGTCGGTCAGCCCCTGCAGGTCGGCAATCAGCACAAATTGGCTGTGCGTCTGCTGCAGCGCCACGCGCTGGCGCAGCGATCCGACGAAGTGTCCAAGGTGCAGCGGGCCGGTTGGGCGATCGCCGGTGAGGATGGTTGGTGCGTTCATAAAGACTCCTTAATGTGCAATTGCCGAAAGGGGTCTTAGAAATGTGAAAGCCGCCTTTCGGCGGCTATCTGAAAATGGGGAAAACAACTCCGTGCCGCCTTTAAGAAGGCAGCCACCAGCGGTTTACGGTGAGCACGGCGTGGTTTATGTTCATCTCTTTACCGTATCACGTCCGGCGCGAAAAACAAAAGGGCACGTCATGCTGCAATCACTCAACCATCTGACCCTCGCGGTCAGCGATCTGCAAAAAAGCGTCACCTTCTGGCACGAGCTGCTGGGGCTGACGCTGCACGCCCGCTGGAATACCGGGGCCTATCTCACCTGTGGCGAACTGTGGGTCTGCCTGTCGTACGACGAGGCGCGCCAGTATGTGCCGCCGCAGGAGAGCGACTACACCCACTACGCGTTTACCGTGGCGGAAGAGGATTTTGAACCCTTCTCGCACAGGCTGGAGCAGGCGGGCGTCACCGTCTGGAAGCAGAACAAAAGCGAGGGGGCGTCGTTCTATTTTCTCGACCCGGACGGGCACAAGCTGGAGCTGCACGTGGGCAGCCTCGCCGAGCGGCTGGCGGCGTGTCGCGAGAAGCCCTACGCGGGCATGGTGTTTACCTCAGACGAGGCTTGATGCCCGCACCTTCAGCCTGCCCGCCAGCGTCACGTGCGTGGCGGCATCTTCCTGATTGCACAGGTACTCCACCGCCAGCCGTCCCAGCTCGCTGTAGGGCAGCTGGATACTGGTCAGCGGCGGGGTGAGCTGCTCGGAGATCTTCTGGTCGTCGTAGCCCGCAAGCAGCATGTCTTGGGGGATGCGCACGCCGTTCACCGCCAGCGCCTGATAGCAGCCAATCGCCAGCCAGTCGCTGGCGCAGAAGATGGCGTCCGGGCGCTCGGCCAGTTCCAGCAGCGAAGTGGTGGCGGTAAAGGACTCGCTGAACTGCCAGTTGGTCTGGCGCACCAGGCCGTCATCGCACGCGAGTCCGGCCTGCTGCAGCGCCGCCTGGTAGCCTGCCAGACGCTGACGCGAGGCCTCCATCCAGCTCTCGCCGGTGATGTGGGCGATGCGCGTGGCTCCGCAGCCGATGAGGTGTTTAGTCACCTGGAAGGCATTGGCGTAGTCGTCCGGGATAAACGACGGCAGCAGCGGCGAGCCGGGGTCGCGCTGGTTGAGCAACACCAGCGGGATGCGGGTGCAGTCCTGGAAGGCCGTCATGTCGACCAGCGTGGTGACCGGAGACGCGAGAATAATCCCGATGCAGTTGCGCTTCTCCAGCTGGCGGATGATGTTCAGCGCCAGCTCGATGTCGTCGCCGTAGTCGTAGACGGTGAGCAAGGTTTCGTTGCGCCACGCGGCTTCCCGCGCCTGGCTGATGGCGTCGATAAACGGGTCGAAGCTCTGCATGGAGCTCACCAGCAGGGCGATCTCTTCCTGGTTGCGCGGAGCGTGAACGGCGGGGAGGCGGTCGTAGCCGAGTTCGGTAGCGACGCCAATCACCCGCTGGCGGGTGT
The DNA here is from genome assembly GCF_004402045.1 of Lelliottia nimipressuralis. GTDB lineage: Bacteria > Pseudomonadota > Gammaproteobacteria > Enterobacterales > Enterobacteriaceae > Enterobacter > Enterobacter chinensis. Next base: position 179,093 of record NZ_SOMG01000023.1, read on the forward strand.
CGTCGCTGAGCTTGATGTTGCGGGACTGGTTAAGCACCAGCGATACCGTCGCCTGCGACACGCCCGCCGCTCGCGCAATATCGTTCATCGTCACTTTCGTTTTTCGCTTCATCCGTCCTCTCCCTTTCGCGACTTCGCATCATACCCTAACCGCGCGCTTTAGCGCCGTCGATCACGTTTCTCATTCATCGAAGCGTGAACTTTGTGAGGGGCATCGCTTTTCTCAACGCCGTGATTTGCGCATTTATCCTGCAGCTAATATTTATTAGCTAAATATTATCAGTAAGAGGACGCGTAATGAAAGAGCAGTGGAGCAGGGAGCAGGCACAGGCGTGGTATCAGCAAAAAGGCTGGCTGTGCGGGTTTAACTATCTGCCGTCGACGGCGGTGAACTGGACCGATATCTGGCAGGAAGAGACCTTCGATGCCGCAACCATCGAGCGCGAGCTGGGCTGGGCGGCGGAGGCGGGCTACAACACCCTGCGCATCAACCTGCCGTTTATCGTCTGGGAGCATGACCGCGACGGGCTGATGGCGCGCATCGACCGGTTTTTGACGATTGCCGACGGCCGCGGCTTCAGCACCATGCTGACCCTGATGGACGACTGCGGCTTCTCCGGCGACGAGCCGTACCTCGGCCCGCAAAAGCCGCCCGTGCCGGGCAAGCACAACAGTCAGGCGGCAGCGAGCCCGGGGCGCGATAAGGTGTGCGATCCCGACTGCTGGCCGCAGATTGAGCGCTATATCCGCGACGTTGTCCGCCAGTTCCGCGAGGATAAGCGCGTGCTGCTGTGGGATCTGTATAACGAGCCGGGCAACCGCGGCATTTTCGCGACCGGCACGCAGGAGGTGCAGTACGATGCGAAGCTGGAGACCTGCGCCCACGCGCTGATGAAGCTGGCGTTCCAGTGGGTGCGTGAAGAAGATCCGACCCAGCCGCTCACCGTCTGCGCGTGGCGTCTGCCGCCGGAAGAGGAGGGCGAGACGTTCTTTCAGCATCCGCTGGACCAGACCGCGCTGGTGCTCTCGGACGTGGTGAGCTTCCACGCCTACACCCACACGGGCAGGATGACGGCGATTATCCAGCAGCTGCAACAGCTTGGTCGCCCGCTGTTTTGCACCGAATGGCTGGCGCGCCACGTGGGCAGCACCATCGAAGAGCAGCTTCCGCTGATGTACGCGGCGAAGGTCGCGCCGTACCAGTGGGGGCTGGTGCGCGGCAAAACCCAGACGTGGCTGCCGTGGCCGGTGGTGATGAAGGAGTCCACGGACTACTGCCGCCTCTGGTTCCACGACGTGTTCGAGGAGAACGGCATTCCGTTCTCGCGCCGTGAAATCGCCCTGATGCAGCAGCTGCGCAAGATCGCCCCGAAGGCACAAGGCTAATAATATCGACCCGGCGGCCGACCGCCGGGCAACCAGGCAGGCATATATCAATGGCAACGACAATGAAAATACCGTCTCGCGAGCTGTGGTCTTATTTTGGTTATGGATTAGGTCAGTGTTTTAGCTTTGGTTTAGTGGGTTCGTTTATTAACTATTTTTACACCGACGTGCTGGGGATTTCGGCGCTGGCGGCGAGCACTATCTTCCTGATTGCCCGCGCGTGGGACGCGGTTCACGATCCGCTGTTTGCCAGCATTATGGACACCATTAACAGCCGATTCGGCAAGTTTCGCCACTTTTTGCTGATTGCCCCGCTGCTGATTACCGGCGTCACGCTGCTGGCGTTTTATAAAATCGAAGCGGACATGACCACCAAAATTCTCTACGCCGGGGTGACGTATATCCTGTGGGGGACGCTGTACGCCATCTCCGATATCCCGTTCTGGTCGATGTCATCGGTGATGACCAACGACTCCGCCCAGCGCACCCGCGCGGTGACGGCGGCGATGCTCGGGGTGAACGCCGGGATTGCCTGCGCCAATATCTTCTTCCCGAAGCTGGCGGCGTTCTTCGCCCAGTACAGCAACGATAAAGGCTACTTTATGGCGGCGCTGGTGATGATGCTGGTGGGCCTGCCGCTGATGCTTAACGGCTTTATGCAGATCAAAGAGCGCGTGCCGCCGAGCCCGGAGAAGGTGACCATCCGCGACACCTTCCACAACCTGCGTCAGAACAAGCCGCTGTTTATCGTCCTGCTGTCGTTCTTCTTCTGCGTGTTCCACAACGTGGCGGGCGGGCTGTATATCTACTTCTTTATCAACAACCTGGGCGACGGCAGCCTGCAGATGGCGATTGGTGTAATGGGAATTGTGGCGGCGGTGCTGTGCCTGGTCGCGCCGATGCTGACGCGCCGGATGCAGAAGCGGAAGCTGTTTATGATCCTCTGCGGGCTGGACGTGGCGGTGCGCGTGGTGATGTGGTTTGTCGGGTATCAGCAGGTGACGATGCTGTTTATTCTGCTCGGCCTGAGCACGCTGTTCGTGATGATGACTAACATCCTCACCTCGTCGATGATTGCCGACACCATCGAGTACGCGGAGTACCACACGAACAAGCGCTGCGCGGCGATCACCTTCTCCGGGCAGACCTTTACCGGCAAGATGTCGGTGGCGGTGGGAGGCGGGCTAATCGGCGTGTTCCTGACGATGATCGGCTACGTGCCGCAGGCGCAAATCCAGAGTGAAGGCGTGCTGTCGGGGCTGTTCTTCGGGATCTGCCTGCTGCCGGCGATTGGGTCGCTGATCCGCATCGTGTTTATGTCGCGCTTTACCTTTACCGAGGAGAAGCATGCGGAGATTTGTCGGCTGCTGGCGGAGCGGAACGCGTCTGCGAAAGCGCCGGGCGGCGGCTGCGCCTTACCCGGCCTACAGGACCAGCCCTTGTAGGCCTGATAAGCGAAGCGCCATCAGGCTTCGCATTTAAAGAGTTACAGCGACTTCACAAATGCCAGCAGATCTTCGTTGAGCTGGTCCTGGTGGGTCAGCGCGAAGCCGTGCGGCGCGTTGTCGTACACCTTCAGCGTGGCGTTTTTGATCATCTCTGCCGCCAGCTTGCCGGTGCTTTCAAACGGCACGATCTGGTCGTTGCTGCCGTGGATCACCAGCGTCGGCACGTCGATTTTCGCCATATCCGGGCGGAAGTCGGTTTCGCCGAACGCGGTCACGCAGTCGATGGTGCCTTTTAGCGACGCCAGCAGGGCGATGTTCAGGGTCTGGGTCAGGGCACCGGCAGAGACGGTCTGCCCGGCGTTGATGCCGTAGAACGGCGTCGCGAAGTCGCTGATGAACTGGGCGCGATCTTTACGCAGCCCGTCGCGAATACCGTCAAACACGCTCTGATCCACACCCTGCGGGAAGGAGTCGGATTTGCCGAAGATCGGCGTCACCGCGCCCAGCAGCGCCAGACCGGCCACGCGCGCGCTGCCGTAGTTGTTGATGTAGCGGGTCACGTCGCCGCCGCCCATGGAGAAGCCCACCAGCGTCACGTCCTGCAGGTCCTGGGTGGTAATCAGGTCGTTGATGTCGGATGCAAAGGTGTCGTAGTCGTAGCCGTTCCACGGTTGATCCGAGCGGCCAAACCCGCGACGGTCAAAGGCGATGGCGCGGAAGCCGCGCTCGGCCAGGTAGTTCAGCTGGCTGTCCCACATGTCGCCGTCCAGCGGCCAGCCGTGGCTGAAGAGAACCGGTTTGCCCGCGCCGCCGTCTTTGTAGTAAATCTGCGTGCCGTCTTTTGCCTTAAACGTTGCCATAGTGTGTTCCTGTGCAGGTGATGATTATGGTTATACCGGCGCGACCAGGTAGCGAATAGCCGGTGATGTTGTGCCCTGATGAAAAGCCAGAACGCGGCTCTGCAGCAGGAGGTCATTCATGGTGTGGCGCTCCTGCTGGCGCAGATGCTCAATCCAGGAGCCCATCAGGAAGGTCTCGATAAACAGGCCGGGGCGCTCAATATCTTCGTATACCGCCCAGCTCATCGCCCCGGCGCGGCGGCGCACCCGGCGCAGCTCGTGGACCGCCTCGAGGAAGGCCTTCGCGTTGTGCGGGTCGATGATGTACTCGTGCGACACCAGCACCGGGCCGCGCTCGTTCGGTAGGTCAATCTCCACGCCGTCCAGCGGCTGACCGCTCAGGTCGAGGTTCAGGTCCGGATCTTTGCCCAGCTTCCAGCGGAACACGGTGGCGCTTGCCAGCACCATCCCCAGCGTGGCGACCACCAGCGAGGTCGGGGTGCCGAACTGCGACGCGATCTGCCCCCAGATGGCGCTGCCCGTGGTCATCGAGCCGAAGAACACCGTCAGGTAGACCGCCAGCGCGCGGGCCTTCACCCAGCGGGCGGCGCTGCGCTGCGCGCCGAGGTTGAGGGTGGAGAGCACCGCAATCCACGCGAAGCCGGTGAAAAACTCGAACAGGTTAAGCAGCCAGACGTGGCGCACGAACGCCAGCGCCAGCATGGTGAGAGCAAACGTCAGGCTGGCGGCCACCATCAGGCGGTCGGCATTCAGCCGCTGGCGCAGGCGCGGCAGCAGGATGGCCCCGGCAATTGCCCCCAGACCAATGCACGCCAGCATTACGCCGTAGCCCGCCGGGCCTAAGCCCAGCTCGCGGCGCGCTACCAGCGGCAGCAGGGCCCAGCCCGCGCTGCCGAAAACGAAGAAAGCCACTGTGCGCACCAGCACGTTGCGCAGCACCGGTGCGGCGTGCACGTAGCGAATCCCGGAGCGCACCGCCGAGAAGAAGTGCTCCGGCGGCAGACGCTGTATGGACGGGGCCGGACGCCAGCGCCACAGCACCCACGCCACGCCGACCACGGACAGCGCGTTCAGGGCAAACACCATCCACGGCCCGGCGAGCGACAGCAGAAAACCGCCCAGCGCGGGGCCAATCGCCCGGCTGATGTTCACCCCGAGCGAGTTGAGCGCCACGGCGGCGCCCAGCTCGGGCTTGCTCACCAGATCGGGCACCACGGCCTGGAACGGCGGCGAGCTCATCGCCGCGCCCACGCTCAGCAGAAACGTCGCCACCAGCAGAACGGTGGGGGTGACGTGTCCGGTGAAGGAGAGCACCGTCAGCCCGGCGGCGGCGATGAACACCCACAGCTGGGAGAAGAGCAGGTATTTACGTCGGTCGACGATGTCCGCCATCACCCCGGACGGCAGGGCGAAGAGGAACATCGGCAGGCTGCTGGCCGCCTGTACCAGCGCGATATCCAGCGGATCGGCGCTCAGGGTCAGCATGCTCCAGTTGATGCCGACGTCGCTCATCCATGAGCCGACGTTAGAGACCACCGTGGCGATCCACAGCATGCGGAACACCGGCTGGCTCAGCGGCTGCCAGGGCGAAACCGTCGGTGCGGGCGTCGTCTCGACGTGGGCGTCGCGAACGTCGTTAACCTGGGTCATGCGAACCTCTCCGCTGCCTTACGCTGCAGCCGCCACTGGCCCGGCCCGGTGAGGGCAAGGGTGGTGAAGATAATCAGCAGCAGCCAGCCAAACTGCCCTTCGGCAATCGACCAGTTCGGGTGGACCGCCAGCATCGCCACCAGCAGCACGGCGATAATCGGCAGGCACGCCAGGCGGGTGTAAACCCCCGCAATGATAAACAGCGGGCAAATCACCTCGGCGACAATCGCCGGGATCAGGCTCGCCCAGGGCCCGAAGCCGAACGGATCCTCAATGCGCGTCAGCTCTTCGCTGAAGTGCAACACCTTCGGCAGGCCGTGCACGTAAAGCAGCAGCAGGCTGCCGGTCAGGCGCAGGAAGAACAGCCCCAGGTCGATCCGGGGCGGCATAGTGGTATTTTTCATCAGAATGCAAAGCAGCTGCAGCCCAGCGCCCCCCAGAAAGCGTTATCGTCGGACACCGGCATCTCTGACGTGCGGGCGAAATCATGCTGGTGGCTGTGAACCCCGCACGGGCCGCTGCAGTGGTGGATAGGGCTCATGCCGACGCGGGCGGCCTGCGGCGGTGCGCTGCGGTAGTGGCCCGGCACCTTCACCACCGGTGACCACTCGGGCAGGACCGGAATGGCCGGCGGCGCGAGCGGGCCAAAGCTGCCTGCGGCGTAGACGATGTCGCCGTTAACCACCGTCAGGACGGACTCGATGCCCTTGATCTCCTCTTCCGGCACGCGGAAGTAGTCTTTGCTCAGCACCGCCAGGTCGGCGAGCTGGCCGACCTTGATCTGCCCCTTCTGGTTCTGCTCGCTGGAGAACCACGCGCTGCCCTGGGTCCAGAGCATCAGCGCGGTATCGCGATCCAGACGGGCACTGTGGTCGTACATCTGCATCCCGCCGACGGTACGGCCAGAGACCAGCCAGTAGAGCGCGGTCCACGGGTTGTAGCTCGCCACGCGGGTGGCGTCCGTCCCTAAGCCCACCGGCACGCCGGTTTCCAGCATTTTCGCCACCGGCGGCGTGTGGCGCGTGGCTTCGATGCCGTAACGCTCGGCAAAGTATTCGCCCTGGAAGGCCATGCGGTGCTGTACGGCAATGCCGCCGCCCAGTTCTTTGATGCGGTCGATGTTGGCCTGGGTGACGGTTTCCGCATGGTCGAAGAACCAGTGCAGGCCGTTGAACGGAATGTCGCGGTTCACCTTCTCGAACACGTCCAGCATGCGGCTGATGGATTCGTTATAGGTGGCGTGCAGGCGGAACGGCCAGCGGTGCTCCACCAGATGGCGCACCACGCGCTCCAACTCGTCCTCCATGCCCGGTGCGAGGTCCGGGCGCGGCTCGAGGAAGTCTTCAAAATCGGCGGCGGAGAAGACCAGCATCTCGCCCGCGCCGTTGTGGCGGAAGAAGTCGCTGCCCTGGCCCGGCGTGAGCATGTCGGTCCATTTTTCAAAGTCTTCCAGCTCGTGGCCCGGACGCTGGGTAAACAGGTTGTAGGCGATGCGGATGGTCATCTGCTTTTTCTCGTGTAGCTCGGCAATCACCTCGTAATCTTCCGGGTAGTTCTGGAAGCCGCCGCCCGCGTCGATGGCGCTGGTCAGCCCCAGGCGGTTCAGCTCGCGCATGAACTGGCGGGTAGAGTTGACCTGCTGCTCCAGCGGCAGCTTCGGCCCTTTCGCCAGCGTGGCGTAGAGGATCATGGCGTTTGGACGGGCGATCAGCATCCCGGTCGGGTTGCCGTTGGCGTCGCGCTGGATCTCGCCGCCCGGCGGGTTCGGCGTGTCTTTGGTGTAGCCGACCACCTTCAGCGCGGCGCGGTTGAGCAGGGCGCGGTCGTACAGGTGCAGAATGAAGACCGGGGTGTCCGGCGCAGCGTCGTTAATTTCGTCGAGGGTCGGCATGCGGCGCTCGGCAAACTGGAACTCGGTCCAGCCGCCCACCACGCGCACCCACTGGGGCGACGGCGTGCGCAGGGCCTGCTCTTTCAGCATCCGCAGGGCGTCGGCCAGGGACGGCACGCCTTCCCAGCGCAGCTCGAGGTTGTAGTTCAGCCCGCCGCGGATCAGGTGCAGGTGCGAGTCGTTCAGGCCGGGGATGGCGGTGTGGCCTTTTAAGTCGACCACTTTGGTGCCGTCGCAGTGGTGTTGCATCACCTCGGCGACGGTACCCGCTTCCAGAAATTTTCCGTCGCGCACGGCAACGGCTTCCGCGACAGGGTTCTCGCGATCGACGGTGTGAAACTGGCCGTTAACCAGAATGAGATCGGCTTTACCGAGGGTAACCATAACTGCTCCTGACTGAGAGGGGAATGGTCAGGATTATGGGAACCGGTTTCGGCAAAGATCCAGTTATACAATAGGATAGGTATACCAAAGTATAACTATACCTAAGGTTAACTATACGAAGAGATAATTACGCGCAAAGACGGAAAACCGCAGGATGAGGGTGATTTTATCGTCGTGGCACTCGCGGCGATTTCACCCTTAACCACTGGAAAATGCTATGACCTCTTCAAAGCTCGAAGTGTTAACCCCTGCAAACTGTCAGGTAATCTTTATCGATCACCAGCCACAGATGGCGTTTGGCGTGCAGTCGATTGACCGCCAGGTGCTGAAAAACAACACCGTGGCGCTGGCGAAAGCGGCTAAGGTGTTCAACATCCCGACCATCATCACCACCGTTGAGACCGAAAGCTTCTCCGGCAATACCTACCCGGAGCTGCTGGACGTGTTCCCGGGCCAGGACATTCTGGAGCGTACCTCCATGAACTCCTGGGACGACCAGAAAGTGCGCGACGCGCTGAAGGCCAACGGCAAGAAGAAGGTGGTGGTTGCCGGCCTGTGGACCGAAGTGTGCAACAACAGCTTCGCCCTGTGCGCGATGCTGGAAGGCGATTACGAAATTTATATGGTGGCGGACGCGTCCGGCGGCACCTCCAAAGAAGCCCACGACTACGCGATGCAGCGCATGATCCAGGCGGGCGTGATCCCGGTGACCTGGCAGCAGGTGATGCTGGAGTGGCAGCGCGACTGGGCGCGTAAAGAGACCTACACCGCGGTAATGGATATCGTGCGCGAGCACTCCGGCGCGTACGGCATGGGCGTTGATTACGCCTACACCATGGTGCACAAAGCGCCGTCTCGCCAGAAGAGCGAGCACCGCACCTTAGCGCCGGTCCCGGCTCGCTAAGCCTCGCTGGCGGGCTGGTCCCTCATCCGGCTCGCCGCTGCCTTTTTCTCTGGAGTTCACAATGAGTATTGGGCTGATATCCCTTGCCGCAGGCGTGTTGATTGGCCTGATGTATGCCGTGCTGAAGGTGCGCTCCCCCGCGCCGCCCGCGCTGGCGCTGATTGGCCTGCTGGGGATGCTGGCAGGTGAACAGGCGACGCGGCATCTGTTATCCCGCGACGCCGCGCCGCCGCCTCAGGTGACCGTTCCACAGGCTACATCGCAGACGGGAGCGTCCTCATGAAAGCGTGGATAATTTCGCTGGTGTGCGGCGTGGTTGCTGGGGTAATTTACGCCCTGCTCGACGTCCATTCCCCGGCGCCGCCGGTTGTTGCCCTGCTTGGCCTGTTTGGCATGCTGGTAGGTGAACAGCTCATCCCGGTGGGACGGCGTTTACTGAGTCGCGAACCGCTTACCCTCGCCTGGTTTCGTCACGAATGCGTGCCGAAAATCAGCGGCACGGCGCCTCCTGCGCCCGCGAAGGACGATCGCGACGTTTAATGATTTGTGAGAGGAAAGACAGCATGACGCTGCCGTGGCGCATTGCCATCATTGATGACGAACGTTCCGTCCGCAGCGGGTTGAGTAATCTCCTGGAGTCGGAAGGCTATTCGACCGATACGTTTGATTCGGCAGAGGTATTTCTCAGCCATCCTCTCGCCCTGTCCGGCGCGGCGCTGGTGATCACCGATATCAAGCTGCGGGGCATGAGCGGCCTGGAGCTGTTTGACAAGCTGCGGCTGCTGGCCGTACCGCCGCCGCCCGTGCTCTTTATCTCCGGTCATGCTGATGAAAATATGCAGCGGTACGCTCTCAGCCTGGGCGCCGCTGCTTTTTTGCGTAAGCCCATTAACATCGATATTCTGCTGGATCATATTCAGCGGGAGCTGGCCCGCCGACAATAAGGATCGCGGATGAACGAAAACGAGCAGCCTGCATTCTGGCCCGCCCAGGGGAATCTTCATCAGGGGCGGGTTTTTGTCCTTAAAGAGGATGTGATTTTTACCGTGCTGGCGCAGGAGGGCGGAATCGCCTGGATGCACGCGCGACATCCTCATTCCGGCGGCTCGTTCATTATCGCTACCGCGGTCAGCGACGAAGAGGAAGAGCGGGCCACCCGGCTGCTCAAAAACGAGTTTGCGCTGCGCGATATGCTGCAGGACAGCTGGGCCATTCGCGCCGTCGCGTCCACCCAGTACCGGGGGCGCTTCGCGCTGGTGTACGCCCCGTTTTCGTTTGAACTGCTGGCGCGACGCGCGGGCAGGGCGATCTCAGGGATCGCGCGCTTTATCGAGCTGGCGATCCAGATCTGCGTCCCCCTGCGCCAGATGCATCTGCAAAACCTGATCCACGGCGATATCAAACCCGGCAGCATTTTTGTTCAGCACGATGCCACCTGCCGTCTGGGCAGCTTTGGCCTCTCCTGTACTCTCTCTGATGCGTTCTCCCAGACCCGGCTTGCGGTTTCAGGCGGTACGCCCGCCTGGATGTCGCCGGAGCACACCTCCCGCACCCAGCGTCCCGTTGATAACCGCAGCGATCTCTACAGCCTCGGCATGGTGCTGTATGAACTTCTGACCGGCCGCCTGCCGTTTGAGCTGGGGGAGGACGATCTGACCAACTGGGCGCATTACCACATTGCCTCGGAGCCGCTGGCCCCGGACGCGATCCGCCCGGACGTGCCGGGAATGTTGTCGACCATTATCCTGAAGCTGCTGGAAAAGCACCCCGATAACCGCTACCAGACGGTCGACGGGCTGATTGCCGATCTCCGCCGCTGCCAGGCGACGTTGACCTGCGAGGGCGAGATCGTCGCCTTTACCCCCGGCCAGCAGGACCGCACCCCGGCGATCCATCTGGCGGATTCCCTGTTCGCGACCCATCCGCAGGCGAACGACGTCATTGCCGCGTTTGAGCGGGTGGGGCAGAACCGGGTGCCGGAGCTGGTGACGATCGGCGGGCCGTCGGGGATCGGCAAATCCTCGATCATCGCGACGGCGCTCAAAACGCTGCAGCAGCGCACGGTGCTGCTGGCGGTGGGCAAAGTCGATCAGTTTTCGCCGTCACTGCCCTACGGTGTATTAAGCTCCGCGTTCCGCACCCTGACGTTGCACCTGCTGGGGCTGCCGGCAGACGAGGTGGCGAAGTGGAAAATCCGCCTCTCGCGCGCCCTGGAGGGATACGAGGCGCTGGCCGTCAGCCTGGTGCCCGAGCTGGGCCTGCTGCTTGAGAGCAAGCCGCGCTTCTCGGCGGATACGTTTTCCATTGATGCCCGGGCGCGCTTCAGCCATATGGTGCTGGCGCTGGTGAAAACCTTTGCCTCGCAGGGCTGCCCGCTGGTGCTGGTGCTCGACGATCTCCAGTGGAGCGACGCCGCCAGCCTGCATACGCTGAGCTATCTGCTGGTGAACTGCGGCGCAATCCCGCTGCTGGTGGTGGTGGCCCACCGCGATATCGGTTCGTTATCCGACCCCACGCTGCAACAGCCGCTGGCGAGCCTGCCGGAGGCGGCGCAACACGCGAGCGAGATTGTCCCGCAGGCGCTGTCTGTCAAAGCCGTGGCCCGCTGGCTGGCGACGGTATTTCGCACCCGCAGCGCGGCGACGACCGACCTCGCCACGCTGATCCATGAAAAAACCGGCGGCAACCCGCTCTTTGTGCACGAATTTTTCCGCCGCATCGTCGATGACGGGCTGGTGGTACATAACAAATATCAGGACAAGTGGCACTACGATCTGCAGGCGATCCGCGCCAGGCATTACACCGAAAACGTGGTTACCCTGGTGCTGGAGCAGCTTGAAGAGCTGCCCGACGAGACGCGCCACCTGCTGGGCAGCATCGCCTGTCTCGGCGGCACGGGCGAAATGGAGATGATGTGCCGCGTGGTCGGCCTGTCGATGGCGGAAATGCGCTATGCGTTGCACCCGGCGGTGATGGCGCAGCTCATCGTGCTGACGGAAAAAGAGTACGCCTTCACCCACGACAGGGTGCAGGAGGCCGCCTTTGCGCTGCTGGATCGGCATGAGAAAAGCCGCCTTCACCTGACGACTGCCAGCCTGCTGGCCGACGCCGCGCGGCAGGCGGCGGGAAACGAGCTGCTGTTCCGCGCCGTTCACCACGTCACGGCCGCGCTGGACAGCATACACCCCGCCCCGCAGCGCCAGAGGTTCCGCGAGCTGAGCCTGCTGGCCGCGCGACGCGCGAAGCGTTCGGGAGATTACCTTTCGGCGCTGAGCTATATCCAGACCGCCAGAGCGCTGGGCAACGCCGGGACGGTGTCAGATTTTATGCTCGATATCGAAGAGGCGGGCTGCGAGTTTGCGCTGGGGCATCTGGAGCGTACCCGCGAGTTGTGTGACGCTATCCTCGGCTGCCCCGGCGGGCTGACCGAAAAGGCGCTGGCGGCCAACCTGCTGGTGGAAGTCTACATTCGCCAGTCGGACAGCCGTCTGGCGCTGGAGGCGGCGCTCTGCTGGCTGGGGGTTTTTGGTATCCAGATTGGCCGCTATCCGGAAGACGCCGACTGCGACGAGGCCTGGGAACGCTTCTGCAACCGCGCGAATGACGCGCCGCAAAACCTGTTTGCCCCGCTCTCGCGAATGGAGAACCCGGAAACCGAAGCGGTGATGAACCTGCTCTACAGCGCCAGCATTTGCGCCAGCTTCATCTGCCCGCGCCTGCATTTCTTACTGCTCTGCCGCATGATGCACCTGACCCTCGACCACGGCATCACCGGTGCTTCCACCACGGCGATGGCCTGGTTTGGCGTGCTGATGGGCCACCGCTACGCCGAGTATCGCCTCGGGTTTCAGTACGGCACGCTGGCTCGCGAGCTGGTGAGCCGCCACGGCTACGATGCGTTTGAAGCCAAAACCCTGCTGCCGCTCGACCAGCTTAGCGTCTGGACCCAGCCTTTATCGTTTACCATCGAGTGTGCGAAAGCCTGCTTCAGCGCGGCGGTTACCCATGGCGATATGACGATGGCCTGCTTTGCGGCCTGCCACCAGGTGATTAACTTCCTCTCGCGGGGCGATCACCTGGACGGGGTGCTGACCAGCATCGATCGCGGTCTGGCGTTTGTGCGTAAAACCCACTTCCAGGACGTGGAAACCATTTTAATGCTCCAGCGCGGCTACGTTGAGTTCCTGCGCACGCCGGTCATCGGCACCTGGACCGCGTCGCAGGTGCTGCCTGAGGCGCTGCTTCCCGCGTCGCCGGAGCAGGCCCCGGAGCAGACCTCCACCATGCTGTTCTGGTACTGGCTCTACCGGGGCATGGCGCACTTTACCTGCGGGGAGTATGCCGACGCGCAGGCGGATCTGGAGATGGCCGGCTGGTACGCGTGGTCTGCGCCGGGGCACATCCATCTGCTGGATTACCATCTCTACAGCGCCCTGGCGCTGTCGCGTCAGCTGACGCCGGAGACCTTCTCGGCGAACCACCGCCGCAGCATTCACGCGCACTACGACAAAATCGCCCTCTGGGCGCGCATTAATCCCGGCACGTTTGCGGATAAAGAGGCGCTGATCTATGCCGAAATCGTGCGTCTGGACGGGATGAACAGCATCGCGCTTGAGCAGTATGAGAAGGCGGTCCGGCTCTCCCGCGAGGGCGGGTTTAATCCGATCAACGCCCTGGCCCACGAGCTGGCGGGACGCTTTTCCCTGGCCTGCGGCTACCCGACCGCCTCGGACGCGCACTTCCGCGGGGCCATTGCCGCCTGGGGACGCGCGGGCGCGCAGGCCAAAATCCGCCAGCTGGAGCAGGATTTCCCGCATCTGCTGGCCTCGGGGCAGGCCAGCGCCTATGACACGGTGGCGTTCGCCCAGAATGAGACGATCCGCGATCTGCAGAGCGTCATCAAAGCCTCACGCGCGCTGTCGGAAGAGATCAACCTTGAGCGTTTAATCGAAAACCTGATGACGATCCTGCTCGAACGCGCCGGGGCGCAGCGCGGCCTGCTGCTTCGCGTGAGCGATAACCTCATTCCGGAGATCGAAGCCAGCGCCTGGACCAGCACCGAGGGCGTGCGGGTGCGGATCCTGAAAGACGTGCCGACGGCGACCGACCTGCCGCTGTCGGTGCTGGCGGCGGTGATCCGCACCGGGCAGGAGATCCGCACCGGTAAACCGGAGGAGTTCCATCCCTTCAGTCAGGATCCCTATCTGGTGACCTCGGGGGCGGCCGTCATGTGCGTCCCGATGTTCAAACAGGCGCGGCTGGTGGGCGTGCTGTACCTGGAAAACCGCCTGATGCCGGAGGTCTTCACCGCCGAGCACTCGCGGGTGGTGAGCCTGCTTGGCGCGCAGGCCGCGGTCTCCCTGGAGACGGCGCGGCTGTACGCCGAGCTGCTGGCGGAGAACATCCAGCGCCGGCGGGTGGAAAAAGAGCTGCGCGCCAGCCAGACCTCGCTGATGCTGGGCGAGCAGATCAGCCACACCGGCAGCTGGCGCTGGGAGCTGGAGCAGGATCTGATGTTTGTCTCGGACGAGTACGCCCGCATTCTCGGCCTGCCCGAACGGCAAAAGATGATCTCCATGGCGGAGTTTTTGACTTTCGTTCATGAAGACGATTACGCCCGCATCAGCGCCATCGTCACCCAGAGCGTGCGCGACGGGCTCTCCATGCGGGCGGAGTTTCGCGTTAAGCGTACCGACGGCTCAACGCGCTACATCCTCGGGATTGGCGATCCGGTGGGCGTGGGCAGCGAGGTGAACGAGTATTACGGCATCATCACCGACATCACCAGCCAGCGCGCCGCGGAAGATGCCATGCGGGTGGCGCAGGCGGATCTGGCGCGGGTGTCCCGCGCTACCACCGTCGGACAGCTGACCTCCTCCATCGCCCACGAGATCAACCAGCCGCTGATGTCGATCGTCTCTAACGCCGGGGCAAGCCTGCGCTGGCTTAACCGCGAGCCGGCCCGTCTGGATAAAGTACGGGAAGGGCTGGAGGAGATTGCCGAGGAAGGCGCGCGGGCGGGGGAGATCATTCGCAGCATCCAGTCCCTGACGCGCAAGCAGGATCCCACCTTCTCGCGCATCGATCTGCACTACCTGATCCACCATATCATCACGCTTTCGCGCAGCGAGCTGGAGCTGCGACATATTAGCGTTGATTATCTGTTGAAAGCGCAGGAGAGCTTTGTCACCGGCGATAGCGTGCAGATCCAGCAGGTGCTGCTTAACCTGGTGATGAACGCGGTAGAGGCGATGGCCGAGGTGACGGATCGCCCCTGCACCATCACCCTCAGCACCGACAACGCGGACGGGAAAGTTATCGTCGAGATCGCCGATACCGGCAGCGGCATTGAGCCCGAGCGGCTGGAGCAGATTTTTGACTCGTTCTATTCCACCAAAGCGCAGGGAATGGGGATGGGGCTGACCATCAGCGCCAGCATCATTGAGCGCCACTGCGGGAAGCTGAGCGCGCGCCGCCGCGCGCCGCACGGCACCGTATTTGCCTTTGCGCTGCCGCTGGCCGAACAGGGCGCGTAAACGTTACTCCGCAGGCTGGCTTTTGGTCAGGCGCTCAACGGCCCTGACCAGCTCTGCCACGGAGCGCACCTGCATTTTCTCCATCACGCGGCGGCGATGCACTTTCACCGTGATCTCGCTGACGCCCAGCTCGGCGGCAATCTGCTTGTTCAGCATGCCGCTAATCGCCAGCGTCAGCACTTCGTGTTCGCGCGGCGTGAGGGACATATGCCGCTGCTTCAAGGCGTAGTGCTCTTTATTGCGCACGGCGTTGTGTTCCGCCAGCCGAAGCGCGGATTCAATGGCGTCGATAAGCGCGGCGGATTCAACGGGCTTGGTGAGAAATTCGTAAGCGCCGCCTTTTATGGCGCGCACCGACATCGGGATGGTGCCGTGGCCGGTGAGGAAAATAATCGGGATCTCGCGCCCGCTGTCTTTGAGCGCGTCAGCCACCTCAAAGCCCGAAATGGCAGGCATTTGCATGTCGAGGATCACGCACGACGGCAGCTCCTCAAACCGGTGTTGAAGAAACGCTTCTGCCGATGAAAAGCCGATGGCGTTTAAGTCTGCCGATTCCAGCAGCCCGATTACGGACTGCCTGACTGCGTCATCGTCATCAACCACATACACAATGTGTTCCATTCACCGCCCCGGTGCTGATTTACATGTCGAGGATGCAAACAGTCCCGACGCGTACGTAAGAGACTGTTTATGCTGACTTTCATCTTAACACATTAACTATCATTATCATTTAACAATATGATAACCGTATGAAGATGAAGTATAGCGAGCCGTAGCAGGGGCGGTTAAGGAACGAAACGCTGATTTTATGCACCGACAAGCTCAATGCGGTTGCCGTCCGGATCCGCAATCACCGCTTCATAAAACCCGTCCCCGGTCATGCGCGGGGCGCTGAGCAGCGTGCCGTTTGCCTGCGCCCGCTCTGCCATGCTGTCCACCTGCGCCCTGCTGCCGACGTTAATGGCGATATGCGCCCAGCCGATAAACTCCGGGTGTGACGGCGCGCCTGGCAGGTCCGGCAGCGTCATCAGCTCGATGGTCGGTCCGTCATCCAGCGTAATAAAATGGGATTCAAACCCCGGGCGGTTTTGACTGACGTAGCGTTCATTGCTGCGGCCACCAAACACCGTTTCCCAGAACTGAACCTGTGCCTTGAGGCTGCGGGTCCAGAGTGCGACATGTGCAATATTCATAATAACCCTCGTTGTGTGTATTGCGCGGTTATGCAACATTATGCGCATTGATACTCGATTAGACTTTTACAGGGACTTTCTATGCTCGATTATGCTGCTTTTCCGGAACAACGACAAGAGCGGATCCGTCAGATCCTTCAGCAGAGCGGAAGGGTGGTCTGTACCGAGCTGGCGAGCCAGATGAACGTGTCCGAGCACACCATTCGCCGGGATTTACATGAACTTAGCAAAGAAGGGATCTGTAAAAAGGTCTACGGCGGCGCGGTACTTCAGCTGCCTGACGCGGGGAATTTTTTCAGCCGCGAACAGAAAATAAGTGCAGAAAAGAACACAATCGCGCAGAAAGCAGCAGCGCTGGTTAAGCCTGGCGGCTGTATTTTTATCGACGCGGGCACGACCAACCTGGCGCTGGCGAAAGCCCTTCCGGCGGATCTTCGCGTTACGGTAGTCACCAACTCCCCGGCGATTGCCGCGGAGCTGCTGCATCATCCGCTGTGTGAAGTGATTGTCACCGGCGGGCAGATCCAGCGGACCTCCGGCGGCGCGGTGGACGCCACGGCGGCAAGCCAGATTCAGGGCATTATCTTCGACCAGGCGTTTATCGGCGGCTGCGCGATGGACCCGGAGATGGGGCTCACCGGGTTCGATTTTGCCGACTGCGCGTTCAAAAAAGTCGCGATCGCCCAGAGTAACCAGACCATCGTGGCCCTGACCGCCGACAAGCTGCCCGGCGTGGCGCGCTATGTGGTGGCGACGAGCCGTGACATCGATGTGCTGGTGGTGGAAGAGGGGATGGAAAAGGGCGTTCTCGACGCGTTTGCGGCGCAGGACGTTCGCATTGTGTGCGCCTGAGGACTTTCACGGGTAAAACAGGCTACACTCTGGTTTTGAGCGCTAAATGCTGAGGACATAACAATGCACTACACACTGAAAGAAAGTGACAAGGATAAAGCGGAAGGGTCAAACGGCACGGGTGCGCTGCAGCAAAAACTGCTGGAGTCCCGTTCGATTGTGATCTCCGGTGAGATTAACCAGGAGCTGGCGCAGAAAGTGATCACCCAGATGATCCTGCTGCAGAGCGTCAGCAACGATCCGATCAAGCTGTACATCAACAGCCAGGGCGGCCACGTGGAAGCGGGCGATACCATCCACGACTTTATCAAGTTCATCCGCCCGGAAGTGCACGTTATCGGCACCGGCTGGGTGGCAAGCGCCGGGATCACCATCTTCCTGGCGGCGAAAAAAGAGCACCGCTACTCGCTGCCAAATACCCGCTTTATGATTCATCAGCCGCTGGGCGGCGTGCGCGGTCAGGCGACGGATATTGAGATCGAAGCGCGCGAAATCATCCGCATGCTGGATCGCGTGAACAAGCTGATCGCTGACGCCACCGGCCAGCCGCTGGAAAAAGTGAAAAAAGACACCGACCGCAACTTCTGGATGTCTCCGGCAGAAGCGCTGGACTACGGCATCGTGGGCAAGCTGATTACCCATTATGACGAGCTGAAGCTGGATTAAGATTTTATCGCCGTGTACGTGTCGGGTGGCGGCTACGCCTTACCCGACCTACACGCCCTCGTTTGACCCATGACAAGTTCCCCCTCCGCCTTCTTGCCTATAATCGCGCCTGTTTCCCCTCTCACTGGTGCTATCCATGGCGTATCAACTGAACCTGAACTGGCCGGAATTTCTTGAGAAATACTGGCAAAAAAAACCCGTTGTGCTGAAAAATGCTTTCCCGAATTTTGTCGATCCGATTACCCCGGACGAGCTGGCTGGGCTGGCGATGGAGCCGGAAGTCGATAGCCGTCTGGTGAGCCATTTCAACGGCAAATGGCAGGCCAGCAATGGTCCGTTTGAGCACTTTGACGATCTGGGCGAAACGGGCTGGTCGCTGCTGGCGCAGGCGGTAAACCACTGGCATATGCCCGCGGCGGAGCTGGTGCGTCCGTTCCGCGTCCTGCCGGACTGGCGTCTGGATGACCTGATGATCTCTTTCTCTGTCCCGGGCGGCGGCGTGGGTCCGCATATCGATCAGTATGATGTGTTCATCATTCAGGGGATGGGAAGCCGCCGCTGGCGCGTGGGTGACAAGCTGCCGATGCGTCAGTTCTGCCCGCACCCGGCGCTGCTGCATGTGGATCCGTTCGAACCGATCATCGATGAAGATCTGGCCCCGGGCGATATCCTCTACATCCCACCTGGATTCCCGCACGACGGCTTTACCCATGAGACTGCGCTGAATTACTCCGTCGGCTTCCGCGGGCCAAACGGCCGCGATCTGATCAGCAGCTTCGCCGATTACGCGCTGGAAAACGATCTGGGCGGCGAGCACTACAGCGATCCGGATCTGACCTGTCGCGAACACCCTGGCCGCGTGGAGCAGTACGAGCTCGATCGCCTTCGTCAGATGATGATCGATATGATCGGTAAGCCGGATGATTTCACAAAATGGTTCGGCAGCTTTGTCTCCACGCCGCGTCACGAACTGGATATCGCCGCTGCCGAGCCGCCGTATGCGCCGGAAGAGGTGCTGGACGCGCTGCAGGGCGGCGAAACGCTGTCTCGCCTGAGCGGCCTGCGCGTGCTGAACATTAACGGCAGCTTCTTTATCAACAGCGAACAGCTGGAAACGGTAGACGCGAAGGCGGCGGATGCGCTGTGCCGCTACACCGAGCTGGGCCAGGCTGAGCTGGGCGATGCGCTGAACAACCCGGCGTTTGTTGAGGAGCTCACCGGGCTGATTAACCAGGGGTACTGGTACTTCGACGAGTAGTGCGGTCTGTTGCCCGGTGGCGCTGCGCTTACCGGGCCTACAACGGCAAGAACGTAGGCCGGGTAAGGCGAAGCCGCCACCCGGCAAAAAACTACTCCTCCATCGCAATCACGATCGCTTCTCCCATCTTCCTCAACGCCTCGCGATGCTTATCCGTTGGCGGCAGCGCCACGTTGATCCGCAGGCAGTTGCGGTACTTTCCGGAGGCGGAAAACAGCGACCCGGCCGCGGCCTGGATCTTCAGCCGACACAGCTGCTTGCTGACGCATACCATATCCACCTTTTCCGGCAGCTCAACCCACAGCAGGAAGCTTCCCTGCGGGCGCGTGACGCAAATCTCTGCCGGAAAATACTGCCGCACCCAGCAGGTATAGGTCTCCATATTCTGCTGATAAATCTGGCGCATACGGCGCACGTGGCGATGGTAATGGCCGTCGCGGACAAACGCCGCCACCGCCATCTGCGTGCCCGGCACGTTAAACCCGCCCGCGGCGTATTTCATGTGCATCACCCGGTCGTAATAGCGCCCCGGCACAATCCAGCCGACGCGCAGGCCCGGCGCCACGGTTTTGGTAAACGAGCTGCAGAGGATCACGCGACCGTCAATATCCATCGAATGAATGGTGCGCGGGCGCGGGTACTCTGCGGCCAGCTCGCCATAAATATCGTCCTCAACAATCACGATATCGTGCCGCTGGGCGAGGGCTAAGACCTGCTTTTTCCGCGCTTCCGGCATGATAAACCCGAGCGGATTGTTGCAGTTGGGCACCAGGATCACCGCTTTGATTGGCCACTGCTCCAGCGCCAGCTCTAACGCCTCGATGCTGATCCCGGTTTCAGGATCGGTGGGAATTTCAATGGCCTTAATGTCAAAGCCGCGCAGCATCTGCATGGTGCCATGAAACGACGGCGATTCTACCGCCACGATATCCCCCGGCTTACAGACCGAGAGCAGGGCGATCGACAGCGCGCCGTGACAGCCGTTGGTGATCACAATCTCGTTTGCCGCGACGGTGGATCCGCCGTCCAGCATCAGGCGGGCGATCTGCTCGCGCAGCTCCAGCCGCCCGTCAAGCACGTCATAGCTCAGCATCTCGCCCGGGTTATGTTGCGCAATGCGGCTCATCTCGCGCCACAGCGGCTTCAGGCTCGGCTGGTTAATGTCCGGCGAGCCGCCGCCGAAGGAGATCATCTCTTTGTCGGCGCGGGCATCCAGCAGCATCATCACCTCATCCCACTGGGTGACGTCCACGGGACGCTGCACCGGGCGCGTCATGGCCGGGACGGGCGGCTGCGCTTTGCGCTGCGAAACAAAATAGCCGGAGCGCGGCTGAGGGGTGATCAGCTGGAGGTTTTCGAGGATCTGATAGGCCTGCTGTATGGTGCTGATGCTCACTCCGTGTTCCTGGCTCAGCGTGCGTACCGACGGCAGACGTTCGCCGCTGCGATACAGCCCCTGTTCGATACGTTCTGCCAGAAGGTTGGCCAGATGTTGGTAGCGTGTCATGCTGTATCCTTTGTTTTCACCATACAGATTGTTAAACCAGTACAGATTGATGGGTAAATCGCCATGCAGATACCGTTTTAGCGGATCTGTATGGTAAACAAAAGCAGTTTTTGAATCTGTATTGTACAGGCCATTTTCCGTGATGATATGCCCACTGGCACAGCGAGGAGAGCATCATGGAATTCTACGAGAATCGTTCAAAACGTCCGTTTATCGCGTTTGTCTGGGTAGCGAAAACGCTGCGTAACTGGTATCGCATCCACCGTACCCGCCGCATTCTGAGCCAAATGAGCGACGAGCAGCTCAGGGACGTTGGGTTATCGCGCAATGATATTTAAACCGTAGGCCGGGTCAGGCGCAGCCGCCACCCGGCGATGTTCAGCTCAACAGCTCAAGCGTCTGCCGTTTCGGCCTTTCCAGCAGCGCCACCGCTTCCTGATACGACCGCACGTTGTTATAGCCCATCACCAGCCCGTAGCGCTTCCCGGACCCGCGATACCACTCGGAAAGCGCATTGACCTGCAGCTGCTGTTCCTGCCAGCAGCGCGCCACGTCACGGTCACCGCTTCCTTTGGTGAGAAACGCCACGATATGCATCCCACCGTCGTTTTGCTCGGTGAAAAACAGATCGCCATAAACCTCCTGCAGGGCGGCAATCATCCAGTCGCGGCGGGTCTGATACAGCGCGCGCATCTTCTTCAGGTGACGGAAGAAATGCCCTTCGTTGAGAAACGCGGTGAGGATCTTTTGCGTCAGCACCGGCTGGCCGCTGGTGGTGATGTCCGCGCAGTCGGTAAAGACCCCGACGGTGCTGGCGGGCATCACCACGTAGCCCATACGCAGCGACGGCATAATGGTTTTACTGAAGGTGCCCATAAAAATCACCCGGTCGTGTGGGTCGAGGCTTTTCAGCGACGGCAGCACCTTGCGGGTGTAGTGAAATTCCCCGTCGTAATCGTCTTCAATAATCCACGCGTCGTTCTGGCTGGCCCAGTCGAGCAGCTGCTGCTTACGCGGCAGGGAGAGCGTAACCGCCAGCGGGCTCTGGTGCGACGGGGTCACGATGGCAAAACGGGCGTCGCGATGGTGACGGAGCAGGTATTCCGTGTCGATGCCGCTGCGATCGACCGGCACGGTGTGCAGGCGCGGCACGATCCGCTTGAGCAGCTGCTGGCCCATAAAATAGCCCGGATCTTCAAACACCACCTTGTCGCTGCGGCTGGCAAGCGTGTCGAGGATCAGGCGCAGGCTGCCGCTGTAGCCGCTGGTGATCAGCACCTGCTCGGCGCTGCAGGAGAGCCCGCGTGAGATGTTGAGATAGCTGGCGATGGCCTGGCGCAGCGGATACCAGCCCAGCACCGGCGGGTTAAGCATCTCTTCCTGGCGCATGGAACGCGTCGCCTGGCCTGCCAGCAGCAGCCATTTTTTATAGGGGAAGCTGTCGAGGGAAGGAATGCCGGGGCGCAGAAATCCCGCTCTCTCTCGCTGGCTGATAAGCGATGCCGGGAGCGTGCCGGTGGGCTGTTCCGTCGGTGGACTTTTATCCGGCAGCAGTAAATCCGGGTTCACCCGCGTGCCGCGTGCCCCCTGGCTTACCAGATACCCTTCGCCCGTCAGGATGGCATATGCCGTTTCGACGGTTTTGCGCGCCACCTTCAACTCTTCGGCCAGCACGCGGATGGCAGGGACCTTATCGCCCGGCTTCAGCACGCCGCGCGTGATGTTGTCGCGATAGCGGGAATAAATCTCGTGATAGCCCGGCTTCATGTCCTACCTCGTTTCACGCTTTTTGTGTCTTTTTACTATGTCATGAACGGCGTAGATTTGCCTCATCGCATGACACATACAGTATAAATTAGAGGAAAGACCATGAGCACTCGCGTCAACCACCATAAAGTCACACCTGCCCTCGCTAACGCGCTGTCTGCCCTGAGCATGGAGGTGGCAAAAACCTCCATCGACCCGGCGCTGAAGCACCTGATCGACATTCGCGTGTCGCAGCTGAACGGCTGCACCTTCTGTCTGGATATGCACTCGAAAGAGGCTAAAATCGCCGGCGAGCGCGAGCTGCGTCTCTACCATCTGGCGGCCTGGCGCGAGTCTCCGCTGTTCAGCGCCCGTGAAAAAGCGGCGCTGGCGTTCTCCGAAGCGCTGACCCAAATCGGCGTTCACGGCGTGAGCGATGCGCTCTATCGCAGCGTGGCGGAGCATTTCTCCGACGTGGAGATTTCAGAGCTGAACTTCGCCATCGTGGCGATCAACGCCTGGAACCGTCTGGGGATCACGTCCCGCATGGCGCCCGGCGCGCTGGATGCGGCTTACGGGCTGAACAAAGCTAACCTGGAATAATTCCGCGCTCGCGGATCATCGCCACCAGCGCCCGCAGCCCCGGCGGGACGTGGCGATGGCCAGCGTAGTACAGGCGCAGCCCGGCAAACGGCTGCGCCCAGTCGTTTAACACGCTCACCAGTTCTCCGCTTTTCAGCTCGTCCTGAATATAGAGTTCCGGTAAAAACCCCACACCTAAACCTGCTTTCACGGCGCGGATCGAGGCGAAAAGATCCGAGGTGGCAAAGCGCGGCGGCACGGCAAGCGCGTACGTTTCCCCCCGACGGGCCAGCTCCCAGCGGTAGATCCCGCCGTGGGCCATGCGCATGCCGATCCCCTGATGCTGGAGCAGATCGTCCGGCGTCTCGGGTATACCGTGACGGGCGAAATAGTCCGGCGTGGCGGTGACAAGCTGGCGGATCTCACCGGTCAGCGGCACGGCGATCATATCCTGCGGGACGGACTCTTCGAGGCGGATCCCCGCGTCATAGCCTTCCGCGACGATATCGATCATCCTCGCTTCACTCACCGTTTCAACGCGCATTTTCGGGTAGCGGATCATGAAGTCGATCAGCAGCTGGTCCAGAAACAGCGTGCCGATATGGTTCGGCACGTTGAGGCGCAGCGTGCCGGCGGGTTCCCCGGTGTCGCTGTGGATCTCCTCCCCGGCGAGACGGATCTCCTGCAGAGCCGGGCCAATTCGCGCCACGTAGCGCTGCCCGGCGTCGGTGAGGGCCACGCTGCGGGTGGTGCGGTTGAAAAGGCGCGTCTCAAGGCGGCTCTCCAGCCCGGCGATGGCGTTGCTGACCGCCGTGGCGGACATCCCCAGCTCCTGCGCCGCGCCGCGAAAGCTGCCGCGCCGCACCACCGCCATCACCACTTCCAGCTCTGTCAGACCTGAACGATGCATAGATTATCCTGAAAATCGAAACAACCCTTGCATCATAGCGTGGATTATCGCAACGGAGAAGCCGTGCCAGACTGTGCCCACACGGCCTGAGGAGGGTTATATGCACAACATCGAACAGATCTTTATCAACGGCGAGTTTGTTACCCCGCACGGTAGCGAACGTTTTGACTTGTACAACCCGGCAACGGCACAGGTTATTGGTCAGGTTCGCCTGGCGGATGAGGTTGACGCCGAACGCGCTATCGCGGCGGCGAAAGCGGCGTTTCCGGCGTGGTCGCAGACCACAAAGCAGGCGCGCATTGCCGCGCTGAAGCGCATGCATGCCGCCGTAGTCGCCCGACATGACGATCTGCTGGAAGCGGTAATCGAAGAGTATGGCGCGCCGGCCTCGCGCTCGGCGTGGATGGCCAGCTATCCCGCGGAGGTGATTGCCCAGGCCATTGAAGCGCTGGAGGCGTTTGAGTTTGTCACCACTGCAGGTGCCGCAACGGTACAGATGACGCCGCTTGGCGTGGCCGGGCTGATCACGCCGTGGAACAGCGATGCGGGATTTATCTGCGGCAAACTGGCGGTTGCGCTCGCGGCGGGCTGCACGACGGTGATCAAGCCTAGCGAAATGAGCGCGCTGCAAACGCAGATCGTCACCGAAGCGCTGCGCGATGCCGGATTACCGCCGGGCGTGTTTAATATCGTCACCGGACGCGGCGATACGGTGGGCGAAACCATTAGCCGTCACCCGGACGTCGCGAAGATTTCGTTTACCGGTTCGACGAGTACCGGCAAGGCGATCCTGCGCAACGCGTCGGAAGGCTTTAAGCGCGTGACGCTGGAGCTAGGCGGTAAATCGCCGACGATCCTGCTGGATGATGTGGATCTGACTCAGGCGATCCCGCTGGCGATTCAGGCCGGGTTTATGAACAGCGGGCAGGCGTGCGTGGCCGGGACGCGCATTCTGGTGCCCCGGTCGCGTCAGACTGAAATTGAAGCCGCGCTGGCGCAGGCCGTGGCGGCGGTGAAATCCGGCGACCCGCGCGATAGCGCGACAGAGGTTGGCCCGATGGTCAGCGAGAAGCAGTGGCAGCGGGTGCAGGGGTATATCCGCAAAGGGATCGAAGAAGGGGCGCGCCTGCTGGCGGGCGGCGAAGGGCGACCGGACGGGACGCGAGACGGCTGGTTCGTGCGTCCGACGCTGTTTACCGACGTGAACAACCAGATGACCATTGCCCGTGACGAGATCTTCGGCCCGGTGCTGTGCGTGATTCCGTATCAGGACGAGGCGGAGGCTGTCGCCATTGCCAATGACACAGAATACGGCCTGAGCGCGATGGTTCTGGGTCGTGATACAGAGCGGGCTCGTCGCGTGGCGCAGCAGATAGTCTCCGGCCGCGTGCTGGTGAATACCCTGGCTCATGAACCGAAAGCGCCGTTCGGTGGCTTCAAACACTCAGGCGTGGGGCGCGAGATGGGCGAGTGGGGGATCCGGGCGTTTATGGAGCCGAGGTCAATTCTCGGTTAGCTCTGCCTATGGATAGCACGCCCCGCTTGCCGGGGCGTTACGGGCTGGGATCACTCTTCAAACACGTTTTCAAAGGTTTTCGTCGGTAAGAACAGTGTGAATTCATTCTCTGCCAGGAGCGGTATGAACCCCAGCTTGAGGTAAAAATCTTTGGCTTTATGGTTGAGTGCTTCGACAAACAGGCCATGAATGCCGACGGCAAAGGAGGCTAAATAAACGGTCTTCATGGCATGGATAACGAGTAATTCGCCATATCCTTGCCCCTGAATACGTTTATCAATCGCCAGACGGCCAAGGGTAACGCTCGGCACATTTTTATAAGGAACACGTTTTTGCTGTGTTTTTGAGGGCAGGTAAGCCTTTTCAAAACAGCTTCCGGAGAGCGTGTAATAGCCCAGAATACGCGGTTTTGACTCTCGTGTGGTGAGAACATAACCCCGCAAAAACTTTCCGCGATGCTGGCGTTTCAGGTGCTCCGTCAGAAAGATATTAAGGCTCTCTTCTCCGCAGTCGAAATGGCTTACGTCGTACTCAACGTCTTCTGAAAAAATCCCTATCTTCACGTCGTTCACGTATTACTCCATATCCCGGAGACGCTTAGCCGCTCGCTTCAGATGGTCATTAGGCGCAGGCGGATTGCTTATGGCATCCATCACCGTATTCCAGGATGCTTCGCTAAGGACCAGGCGGCGGTGCTGGTCAATTACCTCTGCTGCGCGTTCAGAGGCTGTGCTGACCATGAATTGTGAAATCGACTGGTTTGTCATTGCCGCCGCTTCTTCGATCATATTTTTGTCATCTTCGGTTAACCGGAGATCGATGCGCTGCTTCTTCAGTGCTGACATGGTTTCATTCTCAATCTTTATCCAGGCTTTACGCCTCGTTTTACAGGCAAAATTACTGTACGGCATTTATCCGTACAGTAATCATCATAAGTGCGTCATCACGGGAATTCAACGAGAAGTTGAGCGCAGTGCCATCCGGCACAACATTTCGCTCCTTACCGAAGCATTGTGCTTTTTCCCCCTGCATTCTCTCCTCACCCTCATAACGGAGAGACACTCATGATCGCAGTCCTTTTCGAAGCCAAAGCGGAACCTCATCATCAGGCGCGCTACCTGCAGCTCGCCGCCGAACTCAAGCCTTTGCTGGCGGACATCGACGGCTTTATTGATATCGAACGTTTTCAGAGCCTGACCACCGACGGCAAAATTCTCTCGCTCTCCTGGTGGCGTGACGAAGAGGCTATCCTTCGCTGGAAGCAGAACGCGTTTCACCAGGCGGCGCAGGCCGAAGGGCGGGAGTCGATTTTCGCGTACTACCGCATTCGCGTGGCGCAGGTGGTGCGGGAATACAGTTCCGAAACCGGAGGGCATGCTGATGTATGACGTTCATGTGATTTTTAGCGATATCCCCGGTGAACTGGCGCGCTTTGGACAACTGCTGGGCCGCAGCGGCGTGGGGCTGGAAGGCGGTGGCGTATTTGGCACGCATGCCCACTTCCTGGTGGAAGAGGGGGAAAAAGCCCGTCGCGTGCTGACCGATGGCGGGTTCAACGTGCAGGCCGTACGCAAGCCGGTTATCAGAAAACTCAAGCAGGAGCGGCCCGGCGAGTTGGGCGAGCTAGCGGCCGCGCTGGCCGCAAAGGGCGTGTCTATCCTGACCCAGTACAGCGATCATGCGAATCACCTTATTCTGCTGACGGATGATGATAAGCTGGCCGCAGAGATCACCGAACCCTGGGCGACGAATGTTAAAGACGAGCTTACCCCCTGATAACAGCGCGGCGCTGGAGTTGGCCATTGCCGCGGTGGCGTCTGCAATGGCCGATC
The DNA here is from genome assembly GCF_004402045.1 of Lelliottia nimipressuralis. Lineage (GTDB taxonomy): Bacteria > Pseudomonadota > Gammaproteobacteria > Enterobacterales > Enterobacteriaceae > Enterobacter > Enterobacter chinensis. The sequence goes on from NZ_SOMG01000023.1 coordinate 206,214, forward strand.
CGTCGCGGGTGAAAATGCTCTGCGCGCTGATGGACGGGCGGGCGTGGACGGCTACCGAACTGAGCGCTGCGGCAGACGTTGCGCCGTCGACCGCCAGCGGGCATCTCGCCCGGCTGGTGGAGGGGAAGTTGATTACCTGCCTGTCTCAGGGGAGACACCGCTATTATCGCCTTGCCGGGCCCGACGTGGCGGCGCTGGTCGAGCAGATGATGGGGCTCTCCTGGAGCCGCATTGCGCCGCCGGAAACCTCCGCGCCAAAAGCCCTGCGTGAAGCCCGAACCTGCTACGACCATCTTGCCGGAACGGTGGCGGTGCAGATCTATGAGTTCATGCAGGCAGAAGGCTGGCTTGAGGCAGACGGTTCCGCGCTAACGCTGTATGGGCGGGAGCAGTTCCTGATGCTCGGCATTCCGCTAAGTTCTCATCCCCGTCGCAAGGCCTGCTGCGCCTGCCTGGACTGGAGCGAGCGGCGGTTTCATCTTGGAGGCGAAGCCGGCGCGGCGATGCTCATGCATCTGGAAAGTAAAGGTTGGATCCAGCGGGTGGCGGGGTATCGGGAGGTGGTGGTGACGGCTGCAGGAAAAGTTGCCGTCAGGAAGCATTTTAGCCGCTAAACTCCGCTGCGGATGATGCCCTCACTCCGACTCTCTCCCACAGGGCTGGAGTACCCCCTATTGCTACAGAAAGCCTGTTCCAAAAACAGGCTTTCTGTACAATAATTCTCTACACCCAAACTGACCCAGGCTGGTCGGTTAAGGAATATTCGTCCTGACGGCAGAAAAGGAATATGCAATGGATATCGCTCTTTTTCCGGGGCAGAGTCGGCGCCAGTGGGCTGATACGATGATCAATCTGGAAGCCCGAAAGCTTGTGAATACCGCAAATACCGTCGCAGCCATGCACCTCAGTGATTCACTGACCCGTCTGAAATTCGTGGATGAGATAAGACAGGTTGTCATGCAACAGTTTGACGCGGCGAGGAGAGCAAGGAGCGATGAAGAATGCATTACCTGCCTGAAAAAACTCAGGGCTGAGAATGAGTTCCTGCTTGAACAGTCGCGCATGCTGAAAACCGGTTATGCCCGAATCTACGCTGAAATTCAGTATGTAACAGAGCAGAATAAAATTGTCGGATACTTCATATCCGGGATTAAGGTCGTTCTCGCCGGCGTTCAGGCTGTGCTTGGCGGTGTTATGATCGCAACTATGACGCCTGCTGGTATGCTTGCCGGTGCCGTTCTGGTCGGTGATGCCCTTAATACGGTATCACGGGAGGCAGCCCGCCAGCTCCTGAATGAACCTGCTTCAGAGGGGATCCTGGCGGACGGCGCTATGTCCGTAGCGGAATTTATGGGCTTCAGCCGCGATGTCGGCCTGGGGATCTTTAATGCAACCACGCTTGCAGCCAACGTTTATGGTGTGTTTGGTCTGACCGGGAAAGCTGAGGCCTGGCGTCTTTTCCGTTATCTTCCCGGAGACTATTTCCGCAAGGTGGAAACTATGTCTCCAGGCAAACTGACGATGAAGGTTTTGGGATGGGGGGTCAGTGCGAAGGTGGTACTGGAACTTCTTACCCGTGATGGCCGGAGTCGCTGATATGTGATCTCATCAGCTTCCATGATTTATAGCCAAGTCTGACCGGCATCACCAGAAGCAGCACAATCAGCAGAAAGACGACGGCAATCACACAGGAGATAACATGGCTGGCGCTGCCAAAGATCACGGTGAGCAGGGTGATTATGGCCATCCCGCCGGTGATCCAGACTACCGACAGGAAATAGCCGGCCAGATCCTTCAGAACCTTTTCCTGCGAGTCCCCAGTCGCCTGGTGACGTTTGATTCTCTCGATATCCTTACTGGTGAATCCTGCCGCGATAAGTTCCTGGTCTTTCACTGTCATTCACGTCTCCTTTAACCTGATAAAAAGAATACACTATTTAAAAGTTCCGTTCCTTCCTGCTTTTGTCTTCACCTGTCCGGATTATTGTGCCGTTGCCGTTAAATGATGTGGTTGGCAGGCTACAGGGCAGAAAGGCAGTGTTTACACTGGCACTATCAGGCAAGCAGCATCAGGCACAGGCGGGTTCTGCCATACCTGAGTCTGGTAGAAGAAGTTATCCGGCATGAGCATATTACTGGGGATCCCTCAGCCCACCGGGAGCGGGAGATATCCTTTCGCAATTCCTGCTCTTTCGCCTCGCGTTTCTTGATACTTACCCTGATAACTATTATCGTGGCCGCGTGTGACGAGAGGATTTCCCATGAGTGAAGAAGAACTGTTCAGCCGCAGGCCGATGGGCATGCGGATGGCGATGATCGTGCGCCAGTGGCGTGCCGTCATCGATGACGCCATTCTCGATACCGGGTTAACCCAGTCGAGCTGGACGGTGATGATGCAGCTGCATCAGCTTGGGGATAACGTCTCGGTGAGTGAGCTGGCGGAGATGCAGGGCATTGAACTGCCGCCGCTGATGCGCACCCTTACACAGCTGGAAATACAGGGTTACCTGCTGCGCACCGTATCGCCTTATGACAAGCGCATCCGGCTTCTGACGCTGACGCCTGAGGGAAAAGCCATATTAAAAAGGCTCACTCAGGTGATTGAGACATATCAGGCGCGCGTATCGCAAAACATCGCGCCTGAACATATCGACATTTTCAGCGCCACCCTGAATCAAATCGCCTGCAATTTGCGGACAATCCGCGAAGAAGATAACAAGACCGAAAAATAATGACTCCTGAACAAAAGTTTGCCCGCTGGGTAAGGGTGAGTATTGCCTCTTTCCTGCTGATGTTTGTCTACTTTGTCATCGCCGATATCTGGATCCCGCTGACGCCGGACTCCACCGTGATGCGTGTGGTAACGCCGGTTTCTCCGCGCGTCTCCGGCTATGTGGCGGCGGTACATGTCCATAACAACAGCCAGGTGAAGCGGGGCGATCTGCTCTTTGAGCTCGATGACACGCCGTTTCGCAATAAAGTGGAAGCGGCGCAAATTGCCCTCGAGCAGGCTCGCCTTTCCAACGAACAGCTGGACGCGCAGATCGTTGCCGCGCAGGCCAGCCTGAAAACCGCGGTGCTGACCGCGCGTAACGACAAAGTGACCTTCGATCGCTATCAGAAGCTGAGCACGTTACAGAACGTCTCGCAGGCGGATCTGGATAAGGTCCGTACCGCCTGGCAGAGCAGCGAGCAGTCCGTCAGCTCGATTCAGGCGAATATCCAGAACCTGCGCATCCAGCGCGGCGAGCGGGATGAGCACCGCAACGTGACGCTGCAAAAGTACCGTAACGCGCTGGATGAAGCGGAGCTGAATCTCGGCTGGACGAAGGTCTACGCCCAGGCGGACGGTACGGTCAGCAACCTGCAGTTAAGCCCCGGTTTTTATGCCTCCTCTGGCTCGGCCGCGCTGGCGCTGGTGAACAACCAGACCGATATCGTGGCCGATTTCCGCGAGAAGAGCCTGCGCCATACCCACCAGGGCACCGATGCCGCCGTGGTGTTTGACGCCTTCCCGGGGCACGTTTTCCGCGCCCACGTGACCAGCAGTGACGCGGGGATCCTCGCCGGTCAGGAGGCCGTTAACGGCCAGCTCTCCGAGCCGGAAACCTCTAACCGCTGGGTACGTGACGCCCAGCGGATGCGCATTCATGTTGCGCTGGACGAACCGCTGCCAAAGCATCTGCCGACCGGCGCCCGCGCGACCGTGCAGCTCTACAACAGCGAAGGTCCGTTTGCGCGCTTCTTCTCCGGGATGCAAATCCATCTGGTGAGCCTGCTTCACTATGTCTATTAGCACCCTGGCGCGGGTGTTTACCCCGCACGGCAACATCGTCTACACGGCAAACGACTTTCGCCAGACCCTGCGCATCGTCTTTGCCGGGATGATTGCGCTCAGCATCTCCAGCTTTTACAACACCAGCTACGGCGTCTTTTTCGTGGTCTACCCGATCATGCTGCTGTCGCTGGTCCCGGTGTTTAACCGCCACGTGGCGAAGCAGTTTATCTTCAGCGCATCGCTCAACTGCGTGGAAATGGTGATAATCATCGGCTATCTGTCGCAATGGCCGGTCATCATGACGCTGGTGGTGTTTGCCCTGTACGTGATGCGCTTTCGCTTTATGAGCAAGGGGCCGCTGTTTCTGTTCGGTTCAATGGGCGTGGTGTGCCAGAGCGTAATGCTCAATTTTATGAGCTACCCCACCACCAACTGGCACACGCTGCTGTTTTCCAACATTGAAGCAAGCGTCATGGCGGTGTGCCTGAGCGCGCTGATGAACTATCTCCTGCCGGATGTGGAGCCGCGCAAGCCGCCGCCGCTTATCGAGAAAGACGATGCTCGCGTGCGCCACGAGTCGCTGCTCTCCGGCACCGTCGCGACGCTGATTTTCGTCGTTTTTCAGATGAGCGATTTAAGCGATTCGCTCTCGGCGCTGATGGCGGGGATTTTGATTCTGTTCCCGATGCACTATCGCGGCGCGGTGATGAGCTCCATCTGGCGCGTGGTTGGTGTGGTGCTGGGCTGTCTCTATATTCTGGTCGTCCAGCTTATCCTCTACGACCACAGCAGCCATATGCTGCTGATGATGCCGCTGATCGGCCTTGGGCTGGCATTTGGCGCGCGTCTGCACGTGATGGAAAAGGTCGGTGCCGGGGTGGGGTTCTCCAGCATTACGACCATCGGCATTATGTTCGGGCAGAACATGCACCCGGACAGCGACCTGGTGTTCAGCGATCTTTATCGCATCACGTCCGTTACCTTTTCGCTGGTGGCGACGCTGACGATGGTCTTTCTGGTACACCTGATCCTCAACCGATTCGCCCCAACGCGCTACGTCATTCAGAGGTGATAGCGTATGCCGCCGCTGAAGCTCCAGTCCTCAGCGGCCGTAAACTGGATAACGACCATCACGTCCGCGCCGTCGATACCCATCTTCAGATTCAGTTCCGTAGCCAGCTGGCGGTACAACGCCGCTTTCTGTTCTTCGCTCCTCGGCTTACCGGCAACGATATTGAATAATATCGCCCCCTCCGTTCTGCCCGGACTGAGATAGTGCCGATCAATGTATCGATCCCCGGCAGCGAAGCATTCAAAAAAATGAAACCGGTCCTGCGCGGGAACGGCGAAGGTCTCCGTCAGCGCCTGATGCAAAATGTCCGAGATGTGTTTCTTTTGCATCTCGCTATAGCGGTCACCCGTCATGATACGGACAAACGGCATTATCGTTTCTCCTCAGCAAGGCAGGCCAGAGCGCTGACGGCCGCAGGCCAGCCTGCGTAAAACGCCAGATGGGTAAACGCCTCGGCAATCTCTTCGTCAGTAACGCCATTTTGTCGGGCGTAGTCGATATGCCAGGGGATCTGTGCGGTGCGCCCAAGCGCCGTCAGGGCAGCAAGGGTGATCAAGCTCCGCTCCCGCGGTGACAGCTGTGGGCGCTGCCAGATATCGTCAAAAAGCACCTGCTGGCTGAGTTCCGCCAGTTTAGGTGATAGCTGCGCCAGTGTGTCGCGATGTAATGTTGTGCTCATTTTTTCCTCCTGTTGTCTGGTAAAGACTCTCGCAGGGTGCCACCATAAATAAAATCGCAATGTTTTTGATTTAACGTCCTGAAAATGAGGATGGTATGGATAAACGACTTTTGGCATTAGACCTGGACGCGCTGCGCAGTTTTGTGGAGGGGATCCAGTCCGCCAGTTTTGCCGAGGCGGCGGACAGATTGTGTCGGTCCACATCTGCGGTCAGCGCCCAGCTAAAAAAGCTGGAGCAGCAGTGCGGTGTTGCGCTCACCGTGAAGCAGGGCCGTACGCTGGCATTGACCTCCGCGGGTGAAATTCTGCTGAGCTACGCCCGACGCATGCTGGCGTTAAATGATGAGGCGCTACGGGCAATAAAGGGCGAGTTGCTTCAGGGGGAAGTTCGTCTGGGAATGCAGGAAGATTTCGGCGAGTCCGTGATGCCGCAGGTTCTCGGTGAGTTTAACAGACAGCACCCTGAACTGCGGATAACCGCACGCGTCGATCGCAACCAGCCGCTGCTGAACGGCGTGGCGGCAAACGAACTCGATCTTGCGCTGGTCTGGCAGGAAGGGCGAGAAGGCGACTATGTGCGCAGCGAACCGCTTGCATGGGTTTGTCGATCCCGCGAGGATATTGAAGGGTATCTGCGCCGGGGCGAGCCGCTGCCGCTGGTGATGTTTGACGCGCCCTGTATCCTGCGCAGCAGGGCCATCGCGGCGCTGGATTCGGCTGGCATTCCCTGGCGTATCGCCTTTACCAGCCATAGCCTGAGCGGGCTGTGGGCGGGAGTCAGCGCGGGGCTGGGTATTACGCTTCGCACGCGTATTGGCCTGCCTGATACGCTACAGGTCGACAGCCGTTTGCTGCCGGATGCAGGGGAGCTGGGGATTGCGCTGCATCAGGGAAATATCCCGGCTGATGCAGCCGTAAACAGGATGCGTGAACTGATCTTCAGGACGCTCAATGGATAAGCGTCGGAATTTGCGAGAGTAAAAACAGGATCAGACCAATCGTCCCGCCCACCAGCGTACCGTTGACGCGGATAAACTGCAGGTCCTTGCCGATGTTGAGCTCAATCTGGCGGGACATGTCTTTGGCATCCCAGCTTTTGACCGTGTCGCTGATGTGGCGAGTAAGAAACGCCGCGAAATCCGGCGCGAGGCGGTGCGCGGCCTGTTCCAGATGCTCGTTCAGCGACGCCCGCAGGCTGGCGTCGTGCGTCAGCGTTTCGCCAAACCACAGCCCGGCGTTGGCGATGCGCTGCTTCACGCGCGAGTCCTCACTCTGCATATCCGCCTTCAGCCACTGGCGCAGGTCGGCCCACATCTCGCCCAGGTAGCGGTTAAACGCTTCGTCATTTTTCAGGTAGTGCTTGATGTTATCGGCTTTCTCCGCCATTTCCGGATCGTTTTTCAGGTTGTCGATAAGCTTCAGCGTGGCGCGGTCAAACGCCTGGCGGATCTGGTGCGTGCGGTCGTGGCTGATGTCGTCCAGTAGCGTGTTCACCGCGTTCGATACCATCTCCGCACTCTGGTCCCCCAGCCACTCGGTGGGCAGCACCATCGCCTTGCGGGGATGCTCGGTCTTCAGCCAGTGAACAATCTGGTCGGCAATAAATTCCCGCGTGCTTTCTCGCTGAATCAGGGTAATCAGGCGGTTGATGATGGCGTCCAGCAGCACCTGGTGGCGGTTGTTTTTGGTCATGCTCTCCAGCATCACGGCGCTGGTTTCGGTGAAGTCGACCTTGTCGATGGCCTTATGCACCGCGCGTTTGAGCAGACGCTGGATGCGCCCGTCGTCGGTCAGTTCAAGAAAACCGCTCATCACCTGCATCAGATGCAGCCCGACGCGCTGGGCGTTTTCAGGCTTGCTGAACCAGGCACCGATCATCTGTGCAGGTTCATAGCGGCGGATCAACGCCACCAGCGACTGAGTATCCAGAAACTTCTCCTGCACGAACTGGCCGAGATTGTCGCCGATCCGGTCCTTATTGCGCGGAATAATCGCCGTATGGCGCGAGATAAACGGAATGGGCACCCGACGGAACAGCGCGACCACGGCAAACCAGTCAGCCAGCGCGCCGACCATCGCCGCCTCGGCAATGGCCTTCACGCCGCGCACCCAAAAGGTCTGCGGCAGGAACAGGGTGGTGATAAACGCCGCGGCGGCAACCAGCAGCAGCGACAGCGCCAGCAGCTTGGCGCGTTTGAGTTCAGCTATTTTTTCCATGGGTTAAGGATAGAGGGAGACGGGGGGAATGTGCAAAGCCCTTAGCTAAACAAAGATTAGTCATTATCATTTAACATATTTTCTTTAATTTTATATGATACAGGCAGCATAACGGCATACTTTATGATGTCGTCAATCTCCTCGATTTTTTGGTTGCTATTATTGTGAATGTAACCTTCAAAATATTCATAGGCTTTTTTATCAGTAGGTGAAACTTCCTTTTTTTTGTCGGGAAGTAATGATCTTGAATAAGAAATAATATCAAACTTTGTTTTTCCTTTTGTTGATATTTGATAAATGGCGGTGCTAAGGAGTTTTTCCCGCAGCATATCTAGTTTTCCGAGGATAGTTTGCTTTTGTGCTACAACAAGATCTCTGTTTAATTTATCAAGCAAATTTTGCTTCTCTAACAGAACGGTGTTTGTTTTGTTAAGTTTTTCATTGAGTTCATTCAAACGATTACTCGATGCTGTGAATTTATTTTTCAATAAGAGGTTGTCAGTATTTAATCTACTCTTCTCTGATTCAAGACTAAGCTTTTCTGCTCTTAAGCCTTGCAATTCTTTTTCTTTTTCAAATACGGGGTGTATCGTATTAAAGTAGGCATAAATGCCGAAGACTAACGTCCCCGTTGTAGCAAATATTGTGCTAATTTTTGATACTCTATCGAAGAAAGCATCATCATTTTTGAATAGTTTCACTATGTTACCTTGATGGTCTAAATAACTATTGTAAGTAATTAGTAGGTTTTCAGATTAATCGATTGATAGTAGTTAATGCCATTATCTATCTCAAGAAGAAAATGGCGAGGCGGGAACTTCGAGTCAGCATACATACCAAACTTTACTTTTACTTCCAGTCATGTTGACTACCCTTAATACCCTAAGCGGTAAAACAAGGAGATTCGACATGGCTTATCAGACAGTAAATCCTGCCACTAACCAGCTCATCAAAGAATACCCCTCACATACCGACGCGGATATTGAAGCGGCGCTGAAGGCGGCCGATGCGCTCTACCATTCAGAATGGGCGAAAGGCGACATCAGCCAGCGCCTGCCGGTGCTGCATAAGCTTGCCGACCTGATCGACGAGCGTACTGAGGAGCTGGCTAAAATCGCCAGCCAGGAGATGGGGAAGCTTATCGAACAGAGCCGCAGCGAGGTGAAGCTGTGCGCGCAAATCGCCCGCTACTATGCGGACAACGCGAAGCAGTTCCTGGCTCCGGTGAAGTACCCATCTGAACTCGGGGATGCGTGGGTGGAGCATCACCCGATCGGCGTGCTGATGGCCGTTGAGCCGTGGAACTTCCCGTATTACCAGCTGATGCGCGTTCTGGCACCGAACCTGGCGGCGGGTAACCCCGTGCTGGCTAAACATGCCAGCATCGTGCCGCACTGCGCCGAGGCTTTTGCGCATCTGGTGCGCGAGGCGGGTGCGCCGGAAGGGGCGTGGACGAACCTCTTTATTTCGTCTGAGCAGGTGGCGAACATCATCGCCGACGATCGCGTGCAAGGTGCCGCGCTGACCGGTTCCGAAAAAGCCGGCAGCGTGGTGGCCGCGCAGGCGGCGAAGCACATCAAGAAATCGACCCTTGAGCTGGGCGGGAACGACGTCTTCGTGGTGCTCGATGACGCGGATCTGGACAAAGCCGTGAAGACTGGCGTGAATGCGCGGCTCAACAACGCCGGGCAGGTCTGTACCGCGGCGAAGCGCTTTATCCTGCACGAGAAAATTGCAGATGCCTTTCTGAGCAAATTCACCGAGGCATTTAAGCAGGTGAAGATTGGCGACCCGCTGGATGAAAGCACCACGCTGGGACCACTCTCGTCTAAAGATGCCCTGGAAACGCTGACCAGACAGGTTAACGAGGCGGTGAAAAACGGTGCGACGCTGCACTATGGCGGCAAGCCGGTTCAGCGCGACGGGAGCTTCTTCGAGCCGACGATCCTGACGAATATCTCGCGCGATAACCCGGCATATTTCGAGGAGTTCTTTGGCCCGGTGGCGCAGATGTACGTGGTGAAAAATGACGACGAGGCGGTCGCCCTGGCGAACGATTCCCACTATGGCCTGGGCGGCGCGGTGTTCAGCAAGGATATTGAACGCGCGAAGAAAATGGCGTCGCGGATTGAGACCGGGATGGTGTATATCAACTGGCTCACCGATACCGCACCAGAGCTGCCGTTCGGCGGCGTGAAGCGTTCCGGTTACGGACGCGAGCTGTCGGATCTGGGGATCAAAGAGTTTGTGAACCAGAAGCTGGTTGTTGTTCGCAAGTAAGAGGTAATAAAAAACCTGCCAATCGGCAGGTTTTTTTAAGGGGTCATTGCACTTCGATCTTGTCCCAGCCGCTTTTGAACATGCAGCTGTCGACTAACGTATTACGGCGATATTCATTCGCGTCTTCAACCGTGTAGCTCGTGGAAGTGTCCTTTTTCTTTTTCGATTTGTCCGTTTTTTCCGAGCTTGAACCGGTCACCACGTTATCCGGGGGCAGATCGATCAGTGCCTGCGCTTCGCATTCCGTGAGCTTTTTATTCATTTCAACGTCGCTGACGCCCGGTTTCACCCATTTGTACTGGACGCAGCCGGTGAGCATCAGCGTGAGGCTCAGAACGCAAAGCGCGGTGATGCGGTGTTTCATCAGAAGGTGACTCCACCGCCTACATATGCGCCGTCAATCAGCGTGTGGCCAGGACGGCCGTCTTTGCCATCAACGCTCACGTGGCGGTAACCCACCTTCAGGGTCACTGGCGTAATTGGCGTCCAGCTTACGCCGCCGTTGGCTTCAACGTAGTTTTTCACGCTGTTGTTCAGGCCTTCAGGTGCCACATAGCCTTCACCATACACGTGGATGCTGTCGGTCAGCGCAACGTTTACGCCGCCACCGATCGGGAACGCCACACCGTTATCGCCTTTTTTCGGGCCGAGGTAGATTGCCTTCGCGCCCGCATTCAGCATCACCGGACCCACTTCCAGGTTGTAGCCTGCGCCAACGCCGCCGGTCTGGGTACCATCTTCGGTGTTTTTGAGCCAGTTACTTTCGACATACAGACCGGACGAGGATTTACCCATTTCCAGATTAAGGTTAGTAAAGTTCTTACCCTGCTCAACGGTGCCGCCCATTGCCAGTGCGGAACCCGATACGGCAGCCAGAGCAGAAAGAAGAAGGATATTCAGTTTTTTCATGTTTTATGCCTCGTCATTAAATTCATCTGGGCGCACCTTAACAAGCGATGTTTATGACTGCAAATGTGATAGCTATCGCGCTTTTATACTGATTTTGTTAATTGCTTTACTTTTAAATGTTGCGCTGATGTTTTGTTGTAGAGGCGTCAACCGATAATTTTTTTGCCGTTTAGGAACGGTTTGGTTTTTTGACTAAACATAAACTGAACGAGGTGGGGATAGTGATTCGACATGAATTAATTGGGTTTCTAATAATTTCCAAAGATGTTTCATGTGTCATACAAAAAAATAAATTATTACATTTTGGTCGATAAACATACGTTCGATCGCCCAAGTGGTTGTCCATTCCATGTCATTTTTCTGACACGTTTATTCTTTACGTTGTTGGCTTCACTTACTGGATGCTAACAATATGAAAAGAAAAATTATTCCTGTGCTCATCGGTTGTGCGCTCTCTTTCTCTGGCCTGGCGGCACAGCCCACGGCTGAACGCTATGTCGTCAGCTTTCCCGAAGGCTCGCATGTGAGCTACAGCGGCGAATTTGCCGATGCGTTCCCCCATGGACTCCCTGTCGGCATTGGCTCTGGCCTGCTGTTTACGGGCAAGCAGGGCGATGCCCTAACCTTTGCCACCGTGACCGATCGCGGTCCGAACGCGGACGCGCCAAAAAGCGGGAAAAACGAAGCCAAAATTTTTGTCACGCCGGATTTCGCGCCGCTGCTGATGACCATTCGCGTCCAGAACGGCAAAGCAGAAGCAACGGATGCCCGCCCGCTGCATGACGATAAAGGCGAGATTAACGGTCTGCCGCTGCAAAGCGGCGTGATTGGCTCCACCAATGAAGTGGCATTCAGCGACACGTTAAAGACGTTGAAGGGTGACAACCGCGGGCTGGACACGGAAGGCATTACGCCGGACGGCAAAGGCGGATACTGGCTGTGCGATGAGTATGGCCCGTTCCTGATTAACGTCGACAGCAAAGGGAAGATCCTGGCGATCCACGGGCCGCAGGCGGCCGAAGGGGAGAAATCTATCGCGGGCGGTCTGCCAAACATCATCAAATGGCGCCAGCCGAACCGGGGCTTTGAAGGCCTGACCCGGATGCCGGACGGGCGTATTATCGCCGCCGTACAAAGTACGCTGGATATCGACGGTAAGAGCAAAAAACAGGCGCTGTTTACGCGTCTGGTGAGCTTTGACCCGGCGACCGGGAAAACTGCGATGTACGGTTACCCAATCGACAGCGCGGCCTACAGCAAAAACAGCGACGCCAAAATCGGCGACATTGTGGCGCTCGATGACCAGCACATCCTGCTGATTGAGCAGGGCAGCGATAAAAACGACGGGATGCGCAACCTTATCTATAAGGTGGATCTCAGCAAGGCGAGCGACCTGACCGCCTTCGACAAGCCGGGCGAGTACCCGGAGTTTGATGATGAGAAAACCCTGGCGCAGCGCGGCATTACCCTTGCGGCTAAAACCCAGGTTGTCGATTTGCGTGCCCTTGGCTGGCAGCAGGAAAAGGCCGAAGGGCTGGCGCTGATCGACAGCAAAACGCTTGCGGTGGCGAACGATAACGATTTTGGCGTGAAGGTGGCGATGCAAAACCCGGTCGAGGGCAAGAAGCTCAAGGATTATCGGGTGAACGCGGAAGGCACGCTGACGCTGGATGATAAGCCGGTTGAAACCACGCTCAGCGTGAAGCCGCTGAAGAAGCCGGAGTCGGACAGCGAGCTGTGGATTGTGACGCTGCCGGAGGCGGTGAAATAAGTATCCCCACGAAATAATGCCTGCACAGACGGCTCCCTCTCCCTTGAGGGAGAGGGCTGGGGTGAGGGGGAACATACGGCTGTGGTGGTCATTCCGTTCACTTTATGTTCCTTGCTACTCTGTAACGACATGACCGGTGAACGTGCCAGGGTGGCTCAATCGCCACCACCCTGGCGACCCGGGCTCCCGGCGGTAAATCGCCGCTTCGCGGTTCCCTCAGCTTATTCCTTCAGGCTATCGGGTCGGGCATGAGCCTGCATCCCTGCAGGCCACGCCCTCTCGGCGCATCCCTGCGCCTCGCCCCGGCCTTACGGAAACGCCTCGGCGATTTACAGCCGGACCAGGACATCGCTGTAATTTATTCATTTTCCTGATACAAAACTCATCGCTTCAGGTTAATAAATTACTGGGCAGAGGAAATGCATAGCGGTTATTTCTTCAGACCTGCAAACGCCGCCCGAATCTCCTCTTCCGGCAGCTGTATGCCAATGAACACCATCACGCTGTGCGGCGGTTCATCGCCCCACGGTCTGTCCCAGTCGGCGCTGTACAGGCGCTGCACGCCCTGGAACAGCAGGCGGTTCGGCTCGCCGCCAATCCACAGCATCCCCTTGTAGCGCAGCAGCTTGTCGGCAAACGACAGCAGCAGGTTCTCCATGACGCGGGACACGTCGCTGATGTCCACCGGGTAGTCCAGCTCCACCACAATCGACGCCACGTCGTTTTGCTTATCCCCCATAAAGTGGAAGCGCGGCTTCGCGGTGACGTTCTCTTCCAGCATAAAGCCGTTGGTGTTGAACAGCTGAGACAGGTCGATATCGCCGTGGGTCACCGTGTAAATCGGCGCGCGGGAGTTAATGCGGGTCAGACGCTCGCGCAGCTTTTCGCTGTCACCTGCCACGTCGGTTTTGGTCAGCAGGATGCGGTCGGCGTAGCCCACCTGAGACTGGGCGATAGTGAACTGGTTCATCTGCTCGTCGGCGTGGACCGCATCGACGAGGGCAATGACGCCGTCCAGCAGGTAGCGCTGGCAAAGAATATCGTGCGAGAAAAAGGTCTGAATAATCGGGCCGGGGTCGGCCATGCCGGTGCACTCGATTACCAGACGGTCGAAATCGATGTCACCGCGATCGCGGCTGTCGAGCAGGTCAAGCAGGGCGTCTTCGAGCTCGTTAGAGCGGGTACAGCAGATGCAGCCGTTGGTCAGGGTTTTGATCTGCGTGGCGCGATCGCCAATCAGCTGGTCGTCAACGGAGACTTCGCCGAACTCGTTTTCTATGACGGCGATTTTGAAGCCGTGCTGCTCGTTCAGAATGTGGCGCAGCAGGGTGGTTTTACCGGCGCCGAGGAAACCGGTCAGCAGGGTAACGGCAATCGGGGTCATGGTCTCTCCTTTAGCAGCAGCGAACGCCGCCTTCTCCACTTCCGCCGTAGCGCGCTTCCTGGCGCTCGCGGAAGAATTCGGTGTAGGTCATGTACGGCTTATCCGGATGGTTGGTCTTCATATGCTCAACGTAGTTGTCATAGTCCGGAATGCCAATCAGCATTTTTGCCGCCTGACCGAGGTATTTTTTTGCTTCGCCTAAGTTACCAAACATAACGTGTCCTGATAAGAAAAAGCCCGGTGGCGCTACGCTTACCGGGCCTACAGTTACAGGCGGGATTAATGGTGCGAAGAGGTCTTCACGCCGCCTTCCGGCACGGGTACGTACGGGGTTTCTTTATCCGTACGGCCCTCGGCGTTACGCACGTTCATCCAGGTTTTGATGCCGTAGAAGATGATGCTGTACACCACCACCAGGAACAGAATGCTCAGACCCGCGTTGGTGTAGTTGTTCACCACGATATGGTTCATGTTGGCAATCTGCTGCGCGGTCAGATCCGCGCCGCCTGCGGCAATCTTCTCTTTGTACTGGTTAGCCATGAAGAAGAAGCCTTCCAGCTGCGGGTTGGCGCTGAACAGCTTCAGGCCAAGCGCCCAGGTGGTGCAGAGCAGCAGCCACAGCGCAGGTACCACGGTGACCCAGATGTATTTGGTGCGCTTCATCTTCACCAGCACGACGGTGCCGAGCACCAGCGCAACCGCTGCGAGCATCTGGTTAGAGATACCGAACAGTGGCCACAGGCTCTTCACGCCGCCCAGTGGGTCGACAACGCCCTGATACAGCAGGTAGCCCCACAGGCCTACGCAGCCCGCGGTGCCCAGTACGCCCGCCACCAGAGAGTCGGTTTTCTTCAGGAACGGCACGAAGTTACCGAGCAAATCCTGGAGCATGAAGCGGCCCGCACGGGTACCGGCGTCCAGCGCGGTGAGGATGAACAGCGCTTCGAACAGAATACCGAAGTGGTACCAGAAGCCCATGTCCGCCCACGGCAGCACTTTGTGGAACACGTGTGCGATACCCACGGCCAGCGTCGGTGCGCCACCGGCGCGGTTCAGCACGGACGGTTCGCCGATGTCTTTCGCGGTTTGCATGATCTGCTCTGGCGAAATCACAAAGCCCCAGGAGCTGACGGTCGCCGCAGCGTGTGCGCTCGCGTCTTTCAGCTGCGCCATGATCAGCGCCGCGTTGTCGCCGCCCATCTCGTGCAGGTTTGGCATGGTAATGCCGAGGCCAGCAGGCGGGGTGTTCATCGCGAAGTAGAGACCCGGTTCGATGATAGACGCAGCAACCAGCGCCATGATCGCCACGAAGGATTCCATCAGCATGGCACCGTAGCCGATCAGACGCGCGTCTTTCTCGTTCGCCAGCAGCTTAGGCGTGGTACCGGAGGCAATCAGGGCGTGGAAGCCGGAGACCGCACCGCAGGCGATGGTGATGAACAGGAACGGGAACAGGGCGCCTTTCCACAGTGGACCGGTACCGTCGATGTACTGGGTCACTGCCGGCATTTTCAGATCCGGGTTAATCACCAGGATGCCGATCGCCAGACCGACGATAACGCCGATTTTGAGGAAGGTTGCCAGGTAGTCACGCGGGGCCAGAATCAGCCAGACCGGCAGCAGCGCGGAGATAAACGCGTAGCCGATCAGCGCGAAGGTGATGGTGGTGTCCTTGAAGGTCAGCGCCGGGCCCCAGTACGGGTCGTGCGCAATCACGCCGCCGAAGTAGATGGAGGCGACCAGCAGCACGATACCAATCACCGACACTTCGCCCACGCGGCCCGGACGCAGGAAGCGCATGTAGATACCCATGAACAGCGCAATCGGCACGGTAGAGCAGACGGTGAAGACACCCCACGGACTTTCGGCCAGCGCTTTCACCACGATCAGCGCCAGCACCGCGAGGATGATGATCATGATCAGGAAGCAGCCGAACAGGGCGATGGTCCCCGGCACGCGGCCCATCTCTTCTTTAACCATCTCACCCAGAGACGCGCCGTTACGGCGAGAAGAGATAAACAGCACCATAAAGTCCTGCACCGCACCCGCCAGCACCACGCCAGCGAGAAGCCACAGGGTACCCGGCAGGTAGCCCATCTGCGCGGCCAGCACCGGGCCGACCAGCGGGCCTGCCCCGGCGATAGCGGCAAAGTGGTGACCAAACAGCACGTATCGGTTGGTTGGCACGTAGTTCAGGCCGTCATTGTTAATGACCGCCGGGGTGGCACGCGTCGGGTCGAGCTTCATGACCTTCTGCGCGATGTACAAGCTGTAGTAGCGATAAGCAACAAGATAGACGGAAACGGACGCGACCACGATCCACAGGGCGCTTACGTGTTCGCCCCGGCGTAATGCGACAACCGCCAGACAAAAAGCGCCGAGGATCCCGAGTAAGGCCCAGGGCACGTGCTTCAGTAGTTTTTTAGTATCCATAGTAAGACCTGGTTTTTTATGTAAAGAAAAAAGGGTCAGGGTTTGTTGTGAGGAGGTATTGATTAATGCTGAGGCGATCTTGCCAGATCCTCGCGCGCGTAAAGGACGGTAAATGAATGAGTGGTTGAAAGTGCCAGGTGAGCGGTCAAAGGGGGCGACGAGCGGTTCCGGCTCGCCGCCAGGGGGCGAAATTATGTGATTGAGATCACTTGATTATTCGGGTCTTGCTCCACGGCCAGATAGCTCTCCAGCGTCCTGATGAGCTTCTCCTTCAGCCAGCTCGGTTCCAGAATCTGAATATGGGGCAGCCAGTAGAACAGCAGCGGCAGGATCTGGTTCTCGTGTGCCGCCTGGCAGCGCAGCGTGACGCCGCCCTGCTGCTCTTCCAGCAGCTCCTGTTCCGGCAGAAGATCGCGGCGCAGGAAGTAATGTGAAATATTATCTTTGATGAATATTTTCACCGCGAAAGTATCTTCTGATACCCAGGGGTCGAGGCTTTTTTCCAGCAGCTCAAGGACATTTTCTTCCGGGGTGAATGTCGTTTTCTGAATATCAAACCAGGTAATCTGGCTCAACGAGAAGGATTTCAGATGGCTATTTTCGGTGGCTTGTAAATACCATATATTTTTTTTGTTAATGAGTTTATAGGGATTAATCAGACGGGTTTTACCCTTATAAACAATCTGGCAAACATTATGGTTTTTAATCGAGCTCTCGATTTTCGTTAAATGACGACGAATATCGCGTTGTACCGTGTGTTCGGCTTCATTCGCAAGAATAAGAATATGGTTCTCGTCAACGCGCGTTTCCAGCTTTTGCCAGAATTCCGTATTCCTGTCAGGGAAAAAACTATCAGCATTCAGAAAGTTAGCAAGGGTATGGTGTAAGCCTTGTCCGCCAGGCGATTGTGCGGAATGGATCAGCCGATATAGCCCGTTACCGGTATGTTCAACAATGGGAGAAAGGGCATTTAAATCCCGGTAGACGGTACGCTCGGTAATTTTAAATTTTTCCATTAACGCACTGCGGTTTACCACACCGTTTAAATGGAGCTCAAGGAGAATATCGACCAGACGTTCAGCCGAGCGGCTCCGCGTCGTTTTAGCCATAAGGTCATCCTGTATATTTAGGTATGCGCTGAATGATGCGGGTGCACTGACACGTAGTGTCAGTATTCAGGCACAGAAAATTTCTCTTATGGTTATATAACGGCGTGATTTAGCGGAAACCTTAGGAGTTTTTGTAGAAAGCGGCGCTGGCCGGGAAAAAGGCCAGCGCGAGGGGGAATTACACGGCGACTTCCGTCTCCAGCATGACCGGGTGGAAACGGCGTTTGAAGTAGATCAGCCCGTGTCCTGCTTCACTGAGAATGATGTTTTTAATTTCAACAAGATAAACAAGATGCGTGCCGATGGTTTGTACCTGGCTAATCTCCCCTTCAAGGCTGGCCAGCGCGCCCTTGAGCACCGGTTGCGCCAGCGGGCCTTTCTGCCAGCAGGAGAGGGCAAAGCGCTCCTCCATCGTCATACCGGTCATCCCGGCGAAATGGCGAGCCATGATCTCCTGCTCGTGGTTCAGCACGTTAACGCACAGCCTGCCGTTGCCCTGGAATACCGGGTTCATGGCGCTGTTGGCGTTGATGCACACCATGACCGACGGCGGAGTGTCAGTCACCGAACAGACGGCGGTGGCGGTAATGCCGCAGCGGCCCGCTTCGCCCTCGGTGGTCACCACATTGACCGCGGCCGACAGGCTGGCCATCGCGTCGCGAAAACGCAGGCGTTGTTCTGATTGCATGAAAACCTCCTGCTGCATTATTTCAGCAGCTGATCCAGCATGTTGATATCGCTGTTGTTGTGCAGGTGCGGCACCGTCCAGCCGTGTTGGTCGTATTCGGACATACAACGGTCGACCATCGCCATCATCTTGTCCATATTGCCGGAGCTCTGCGCCTGGCGCAGACACTGCAGGCGGATCTCATCCTGGCTGCCGGAGTAGTTGATCTCATACAGCTCGTGACGGCCGCCAAACTCGCTGCCGATGGCATCCCACATCAGCTTCAAAATCTTGATGCGTTCAACGTGATCCATACCGTTGGAGCCGCGCACGTATTTCGCCAGATACTGGTCGATCTGCGGGTTGTTCAGATCCCGGGCGCTGGACGGGAGGTAGATCAGACCGGAGGTGACGTTACGCTCGATGATGTTCTTGATCTTGGCGTAGGCCATTGGCGCCATCACGCGGTAGGTTTGCAGCGCGGCGTGATCCGGCAGATACGCCCCGTTGACCCACGGTGTGGCTTCGGAGCACATGGAGTCGCTCAGGGCCCAGAACATGTTGCGCCAGGCCACCACTTCGCCGAGATCCGCCTGCACGCCGCGAAACTCCAGGGTACCGGTGCACTCCAGGGATTTCTTCAGCAGGGCGGTGATGAAGTCGAGTTTGACCGCCAGACGCACGCAGGCTTGCAGCGGGTACATCCGCGCAAAGCCACCCTCCATCGTCCAGCGACGGCAGCGGTCGAAATCGCGGTAGATCAGCACGTTTTCCCACGGGATCAGCACATGATCCATTACCAGGATCGCATCGTTCTCATCAAATCGGCTTGAGAGCGGGTAGTCATACGGGGAGCCGGTTGCGCCGGCCACCATCTCGTAAGAGGCGCGGGAGATCAGCTTCACGCCCTCGGCATCCATCGGCGCAACGAACATCAGCGCGAAGTCCGGGTTTTCGCCCATCACCTGCGCGGAGCCAAAGCCGATCATGTTGTAGTGGGTCAGCGCCGAGTTGGTGGCCACCACTTTCGCACCGCTGACGATGATCCCGGCGTCGGTCTCTTTCTCCAGCTTGATGTAGACGTCCTTCACCTCGTCCGCCGGTTTGTGACGGTCGATGGGTGGGTTAACGATGGCGTGGTTGAAGTACAGGCCGGTTTCCTGAATGCGGGTGTACCAGTTGCGGGCGTTCTGCTCGAACTGGCCGTAGAAGGCCGGATTAGCCCCGAGCGCGCAGCCGAAAGCGGCTTTGTAGTCCGGCGTGCGGCCCATCCAGCCGTAGCTCAGGCGCGACCACTCGGCGATAGCGTCGCGCTGCTGGCGCAGGTCGTCGGCACTTTTCGCCACGCGGAAAAACTTATGGGTGTAGCCGCCGCTGCCGGTGTCGGTGCCCCAGCACAGCGTGTCCTGCATGTCCGGTTTGTGCAGCGCGTCATACATCTGCGCGATGGAGGCCGCCGCATTGCGAAACGCCGGATGGGTGGTGACATCTTTGACGCGTTCGCCGTAGATATAAATCTCACGACCGTCCTGCAGGCTTTTTAAATACTCTTCGCCGGTTAACGGGCGTTTGGCATCAGTGCGGAAATCTTCAGGCTTCATAGGGACCTCGTATCGGAATTTGGTTGTTAAATTTATGTTTTGTTTTTGTTGTTTAATTGAAGCCTGAGAGGGGCGGAACGTGAAGGGACGTTTGGGACAACGGCGGGTACTTTTCGGGTGGGTGTGGGTTTTGTGATCTGTGCGGGGGATTGATTCCCCCTCCAGATGACTTTCCTAGGCTGGGGCGTGTTGCTGTTGGGTGATGGTTGCAATGCGGGAGATAGGGAATCCTGTGGCTGAGGCAACAGCCGCAACGCGCTTAAACGACGGATTACCATTTGGTGAAAGTGATTTATAAAGTGACTCACGGCTAATACCGGCGCGCTTCGCAATGGCCGTCATGCCACCGGTGGCTTCAATAACATGCCGCAGTGCGAGAATGAACGCCTCGTAGCCGCCATCTTCATCAATCTCAAGAAAGGCCTGGTGAAGATAAATCGGAGCAAATGCCGGATCATCCTTAAGGAGTTTTACCATCGCATCATCATGAAGCACTGACTTTGCCATCATTCTTACCTCTCATTTCTGTTCTTAAAGTCGTTAAGGTACTCAACGGCCTTATCAATATCAGCGTCTTGCTTCTTTTTCGTTCCACCGAGCAGTAGCAGACTGATTGCTCCATCACAAGGATCGGTGACTTCGCTGAAATAGACGCGGTAGCCTGGCCCCTGATCTATTTTCAGCTCTGACACGCTTTCCCGGCAGGGTTTACAATCCCCATAATTCCCTGTTGCCATTCGGGCAATACGCGTGGCGATCATGGCTTTCGCTATCGGGTCTTTTACGCTGCGCAAATAGTCGTCGAATGGGTCGTGCCCATCGGCGGTTAAATAGTGTTTAACCTTTTTCATTATTGTAGCCCATAGTTTACGATGTGCAATGGGCTGTCAGCTTAGGGGAAAATATTACGAATAAAAACCCGACGAGACGGGTTCTGGAAGCATGCTCGCAAAGCGTGAACTCACCTGATGAACCTCAGGAAACCGGTACTTTTTGCGCCCGGTACGCGCTGGGCGAGCACCCCACTAAGCGGTTAAAAAACCGCGCAAAATAGGCCGGATCCTTAAACCCCAGCTGCCAGGCAATCTCGCTGACCGTGCTGTCGGAGAAGAGCAACAGCCGCCTGGCTTCACGCAGCTGGCGGTCGAAGATCAGCCGTTTCGGCGGGCGGTTGGCGAAGCGGCGGCAGATATCGGTCAGTCGGGATTCGGTCAGGTGCAGCTCGCTGGCGTATTCCGGTACCGTCCAGTGCTGGTGGTAGTGCGCATCAATCAGCTGAGTAAAGCGCTGGAACAGCTTCAGCTCGCCGCGCATACCGCCTGAAGCGTGGTCGTCGAGCTTCGCGTTGCGCAGCAGCAGGGTGAAAACCGCCTGGGCCAGCAGGACCAGAGTATGCTCGCGACCGGGCAGCTGCTCCGTGGATTCCCGGGCAATCAGCTGCCAGTAGTGTTTTAGCGCCGCCAGCTCGTCCGGCTTATCCGCCAGAGACAGACAGATCCCCGGCAGGCCAAACGCCTCCCGCGTGCCGGGGTAGAGTACTTCCAGCAGCGGCCAGATCAGATCCTCGCGCACCGTCAGCACGTGACCGTCGCTGTCGGATTCGGTGATAAACGCGTGCGGCACCGACGGCGGCGTGAGAACGAACAGCGGGGCCTGCACCGAGTAGCGGTGATCGTCGAGCTGGAGTTCAATCTGCCCGGTATCGAGAAAGTGCATCTGAAAGTACTGGTCGTGACGGTGCGCCTGCATGTCGCGGCCAAAAAAGGCCGCCATGCGCGCGAACGACTGGTAGTGCACATCGTCGGTGCCCAGACTTTCGTCGTACTCCTTGCTGATATCGATGTTGGTGATGGGGCTCTGGCACATACCCGCTCCCTAGTGGATCTTCTGCGCCGCGATGCCCGGCTCGCGTTCCAGGCTTTCGCGCTGCGTCATCGGGATGCGCGTCAGCACCAGCGCGCCGACCACCAGCAGCCCGGCGACAAACCACAGCCCTGAACTGAAGCTGCCGGTAGCGTCGCGCAGAATACCGATCAGCAGCGGGCTGACGGCGGATCCGACGTTGCCAATGGCGTTGATCACCGCCAGCGCCACGGCGCGCGACTGCAGGCTAATGACCCGATCCGGCGTGGTCCAGAATATCGCCATGGCGGTAAACGATCCGGTTGAGGCCATGATGATGCCAAGCAGCTGGATCAGGCTGTGATCGGTGGCTGAGGCCAGCATCCATCCCGCCGCGGCGAACAGGTACGGCAGGATGGTGTGCTTTTTTCGCTCTTTCAGCCTGTCGGAGCGGCGGCTCCACCAGATCATCCCGAGGATGGTACAAAACTGCGGGATCGCCGCCAGCAGGCCGATGACGATATTGCTGCTCCCCGTGTTAAAGCTTTGCAGGATCTGCGGCGTCCAGATGTTGATCGCGCTCAGCGTATTGGTCAGGCAGAAGTAGGCCAGCGTGTAGAGCAGCACGGCGGGTGTTAGCACTTCGCGCAGCGTCGAGCGTGGCGTGACGGGTCGGGCAATCGCGACCTCCTGCTCGCGGGCGATCATCGTTTTCAGCGCCTGCTTTTCGTCATCATCCAGCCAGGTGGCCTGATCTGGCGTGTCGTTGAGGTAAAACCAGGTCACCACGCCGAGCACTACGGACGGCAGCCCTTCCAGCAGGAAAAGCCACTGCCAGCCCTTCAGGTTCCACAGCCCGTCCATCGCCAGAATGTAGCCGGAGAGGATCGAGCCGAGCATCATGGTCACCGGCATCGCAATCATAAACAGCGCGTTGGCGCGGGCGCGGTGATACGCCGGGAACCACCAGGTGAGGTAGACCAAAATCCCCGGCAGGAAGCCGGCTTCGGCAATGCCTACCAGCATGCGTAAAACATACAGCGTGTGCGGACTGGTGGCGAACATGGTGCAGGTGGAGGCGATGCCCCACACCACCATGATCCCGGCGATCCAGCGCCGCGCGCCGATCTTCGCCAGCATGATGTTGCTCGGGATCCCGCACAGCACGTAGGTGACGTAAAACAGCGTCGCGGCCAGGCCAAACATGGTGGACGTGAGGCCCAGATCTTTGCCCATCGTCAGCCCGGCAAAGCCGATATTGATGCGATCGAGAAACGAAAAGACAAACAGAATAAAGAGAAACACGATCAGGCGCCGGAACAGTTTGTTAATGACGCGATGTTCAACAGCTTTATTATCATGGGTTTGCAGGGGAGAGGTCGTCATGGTGCGCTCCAGATCTTACGTTTAGTAGACGGATTTATTGTTATTAACTGACGTAACCGGTTTTTCGATAAAGCGTGCCGCCAGCGCTTCCGCGCCGCGGGCGAGCAGGGTGGTGTCAACGCCGACGGCAACAAACAGCGCGCCGAGGTCGAGATAGCGTTTTGCCAGCGCCTCGTTGGCCATCAGGATGCCGGGGGCTTTACCGGCGGCGCGTATCTGCGCGATCGCCTGTTCGATGGCTGCCTGGACTTCCGGGTGCTGCGGATTGCCGGCAAAGCCCATGTCGGCGCTCAGATCCGCCGGGCCGATAAACACGCCGTCGACGCCGTCCACGTCCAGGATCTGCGGCAGGTTTTTCAGCGCCTCGCGGGTTTCGATTTGCACCAGCACGCACATGGCGTCGTTAGCCTGCTGCAGGTAATCCGGAATACGGTTCCAGCGCGAGGCGCGCGCCAGGGCGCTGCCCACTCCACGAATGCCTGCGGGCGGGTAGCGGGTAGAACGTACCGCCAGACGGGCTTCATCGGCGTTTTGCACCATCGGTACCAGCAGGGTTTGTGCCCCCACGTCCAGCAGCTGTTTTATCTGCACCGGATCGTTCCAAGACGGGCGGACCACCGGCTGGCTCGGATAAGGGGCGATGGCCTGCAACTGGGTTAAGATGGTCTGCACGCTGTTCGGCGCGTGCTCGCCGTCGATCAGCAGCCAGTCGAAGCCTGCCCCGGCCAGCAGCTCCGCGCTGTAGCTGCTGGTCAGCCCCAGCCATAAGCCAATTTGCGGGCGGCCTGCCTGCAGCGCCGCTTTGAATGCGTTTTGCATCGTTCTCTCCTAAACAAAGCGGCAGCTGATGGAGCCCATATTGCCGTAGTCCACGTGGAAGGTGTCGCCTCTGCTGGCGGGCACCGGGCGGGTAAACGAGCCGCCGAGGATGATCTGGCCGGGCTCAAGCTGCACGTCGTACGGGGCCAGTTTGTTCGCCAGCCACGCCACGCCGTTGGCCGGGTGGTTAAGCACGCCCGCAGCGACGCCGGTCTCTTCAATAACGCCGTTGCGGTAGAGCAGGGCAGAGATCCAGCGCAGATCCAGCTCGTCGGGCTTAATCGGGCGGCCGCCGAGGATCACGCCCGCGTTGGCGGCGTTATCGGAGATGGTGTCGAAGACCTTGCGCGGGCGCTGGGTCTCCGGGTCGACGTTGTGGCAGCGGGCGTCGATCAGCTCCAGCGCGGGGATCACGTAATCCGTGGCGTTGTAGACGTCGAAGATCGTGCAGTTCGGGCCGCGCAGCGGTTTTGCCAGCACGAAGGCCAGCTCCACCTCGATGCGCGGGACGATAAACCGATCGACGGGGATGTCGCTGCCGTCGTGGAAGAACATGTCGTCCAGTAGCGCGCCGTAGTCCGGTTCGCTGATCTGCGAGCTGGCCTGCATCGCTTTGGAGGTGAGGCCGATCTTGTGGCCTTTCAGCACGCGGCCTTCGGCAATTTTCAGGGTGACCCATTCGCGTTGGACGGCGTAGGCGTCGTCAATGGTGATCGTCGGGTAGTCGAGGGAGATCTGGCGGATCTGCTCCCGGGACTGCTCCGCCTGATGCAGACGATGGGCGATCAGGGTATGGGTGTGTTTATCGAGCATGGCGATATCCTGTTTTTGCCGGGTGGCGCTGCGCTTACCCGACCTACGGTTTGGTGCTGCTGTTGCCGGGTGGCGCTTCGCTTACCCGGCCTACGGTTTGGTGCTGCTGTTGCCGGGTGGCGCTTCGCTTACCCGGCCTACGTTCGGGGTCGTTGTAGGCCCGGTAAGCGAAGCGCCACCGGGCGAGCAGACGGCTACGTAAACAACGCGTGCACGTTGTTTTGTTTGTAATTGAGCGTCGGGTGCAGCTCGTCCAGCTCAAAGGACAGCGCCAGATAGCGGCTCGCCATCAGTTCCGCGAAGTGCGTTTTGATCAGCGCAAACAGCATTTCACCGACCTCTTCCCGGCTCTCCAGGCTGCGCCCGGAACCAATTTTCAGCGTCATATGGACAAAGGCGTAATCGTGCCTGCCGTCGGCCATCTGCCAGGTATCCAGCCAGTGGGCACGGCTGCGGATGCCGCCTGGCGGGAAGATGCCCGTGGCGGCCAGCGCCTCGTTGACTTTGGCGAACAGCCCCGGCAGGTCGGCCTGCTCGCGGATGTTGTCGGTGCATTCAGCAATAAAGTGCGGCATGGTGGCTCCTTACGCGGGCAGCGGGAAAACGGCGTTGACCTGGCCGGTGCCGGAGCTGGCGAACAGCTCGGTGAGAAACTCCACCTTACCGTCGTATTTGTCCCAGCCGAGCATGCCCAGCAGCATCACCGTGTCGTGCATGTTGCCCTCGCCGTAGCAGTAATCGGCGTACTCCGGCAGCATGCTGCAGAATTCTTTGAACTGGCCCTCGCGCCACAGCTTCACCACGCGCTCGTCCATCTGGCGGTCGAACTCGCGGGTGTAGCTGTTCATCCCTTCTTCCGCGCGTTGGTCGTCGATAAAGCGGTGCGACAGCGAGCCGCTGGCAAGCACCGCCACGGTGCCGTCGTATTTTTCGATGGCGCTGACGATGGCCTCGCCCAGCCGGCGGCTGTCGGCGAAGTCGTGAACCGTGCAGAACGCCGAGATGGAGAGTACCTTGAAGTGTTTATCCGCGTTCATGTAGCGCATCGGCACCAGCGTGCCGTACTCCAGCTTGAGGCTCGGAATGTTGTGCGCTTTGGCGCGCACGCCGAGCTTGACCGCCTCGTCGGCAATCAGCTGGCCGAGCGCCGGGTTGCCGTCGTAGTCGTAGGTCATGTCGCGGATAAAGTGCGGCAGCTCATTGCTGGTGTAGACGCCCGCAAAATGGTCCGCACAGTTGATGTGGTACGCGCTGTTCACCAGCCAGTGGGTGTCGAACACGATGATGGTGTCCACGCCCAGCTCGCGGCAGCGCTTGCTAATCTCTTTATGCCCGTCGATGGCACCCTGTCGGCAGCCGTGGTTTTTGCCCGGCAGCTCAGAGAGATACATTGACGGCACGTGGGTGATTTTTGCCGCTAACGCTAATTTACCCATGATCAGATCCCCCACTTTGGAATCGGATGGTCGCCCATGGAGATGCAGACGTTCTTCATCTCCGCGAACACTTCGAAGCTGTACTCGCCGCCCTCGCGCCCGGTGCCGGAGGCCTTCACGCCGCCAAACGGCTGACGCAGGTCGCGCACGTTCTGGGTGTTCACGAACACCATGCCGGCTTCGATATTGCGCGCCAGGCGCAGCACCTTGCTGACGTCCTGGGTCCAGATGTACGACGCCAGGCCGTACTCCACGTCGTTGGCCAGGCGCAGGCCTTCCGCTTCGTCCTTAAACGGCAGCAGGCAGGCCACCGGCCCGAAGATCTCCTCCTGCGCCACGCGCATGCGGTTGTCGACGTCCGCCAGCACGGTCGGGCGCAGGAAGTTGCCGCCCTTCAGGTGCGTGGGCAGATCGGTTGGTTTGTCCGGGCCGCCCGCCAGCAGGGTTGCACCCTCTTCAATGCCGAGGCGGATATAGCCGGAGACTTTCTCCCAGTGCTGTTGGCTGATGAGCGCGCCAATCTGAGTGTTCGGATCGGTCGGGTCGCCCACGCGCAGGCGGTTGGCGCGCTCGGCAAAGCGTTTAACGAATTCCGGGTAGATGCTCTGCTGGATGAAGATGCGCGAGCCGGCGGTGCAGCGCTCGCCGTTGATGGAGAAGATGGTGAACAGGGCGGCGTCCAGCGCGCGTTCGATGTCGGCATCTTCAAAAATCAGCACCGGGGATTTGCCGCCCAGCTCCATGGAATATTTCTTCAGCCCGGCGTTTTTCATGATGTTGCGCCCGGTGGCGGTGCCGCCGGTGAAGGAGACGGCGCGCACGTCGTGATGGCGCACCAGCGCATCGCCAGCCGTCGCACCGTAGCCCTGCACAACGTTCAGCACGCCCGCCGGAATGCCCGCCTCCAGCGCCAGCTCGCCCAGACGGTCGGCGGTCAGCGGGGAGAGTTCAGACATCTTCAGCACCGCGGTATTGCCTAAGGCCAGGCACGGCGCGACCTTCCAGGTGGCGGTCATAAACGGCACGTTCCACGGGGATACCAGCGCGCAGACGCCCACCGGCTGCACCAGGGTGTAGTTCAGCATCTTGTCGTCGACCGGGTAGGTTTTGCCGTTCATCTGCTGGCACACCTCGGCGAAGAACTCGAAGTTGTGCGAGGCGCGCGGGATCAGGACGTTTTTGGTCTGGTGGATCGGCAGGCCGGTGTCGGCGGTTTCCATGGCGGCGATCTCCGGGACGTTCTGGTCGATCAGATCCCCCAGGCGACGCATCAGGCGCGCGCGTTCCTTCATCGGCAGGTTAGCCCATTTCGGGAAGGCGTCTTTGGCGGCGGCGACGGCCTGGTGGATTTCGGCTTCACCGCCGGAGGCCACCTCCGCCAGCACCTCGCCGGAGGCCGGGTTGGTGGTGTGGAAGTAGTCGCTTCCCGCGACGTTCTTACCGTTGATCCAGTGGTTAATTTTTTTCATTTTGCAGTCTCCTCGCTGACAATTCGGTTCACCAGGCGGCCCACGCCTTCCACTTCCACGACCACTTCATCGCCCGGCACCACGTCGGACAGCCCTTTCGGCGTGCCGGTGGCAATCATGTCGCCCGGCTGCAGGGTCATAAAATCGCTCAGGTACGCAATCAGGAACGGGATGCTGAAAATAAGATCAGCCGTGGTCCCTTCCTGGCGCAGCTCGCCGTTCACGAAGGTGCGCAGGGCTAAGTTGTGCGGGTCGGGAATGGCCGCTTTCGGCACGATGTTTGGGGAAATGGGCGTCAGCCCGTCGCGGCTTTTCACCCGCAGGTTCGGGCGGTAGTAGTTTTCGAGATAGTCGCGGATGGCGTAGTCGTTGCAGACCGTATAGCCCGCAACGTAGTCCATCGCCTCGGCTTCACTCACCTTGCGCGCGGTTTTACCGATGACTACCACCAGCTCCGCCTCGTAGTGCATGTACTCAACGTTGTTCGGGCGTACCGAGGTCTGGTTGTCGCCGTTAAAGGTGTTTGGCGCTTTGATGAACACCAGCGGCTCGGTCGGCGGCTTGAAGTCCAGCTCGCTGGCGTGATCGGCGTAGTTCAGTCCGAGGGCAAACAGCGTGGGGTGCGGATGCGCGCCGTGAGCGATGGCCACGTCGCGCTCATCCACCACCGGGTTTTCCAGCGGCGGAAAGCCTTCCGCCAGAACGCGTACGCGATCCCCCGGCTGCAGCGGCACGCGAGCGTGAGGGGTGCCAAGCAGGATCGTATCGCCAGGATTGAGGGTGGCGAACTCGCTCAGGGCGCTCAGCAGTTCGGCGGCGCTGCGCTGCAGTTCGGCGGTATTCCAGTGGTCCGCTTCGCGACCGTTGATCTCGGTGATGATGGTCAGGTTATCCACGTTGTCCACGGCGACCAGCTCGCCAAGCGGGCAAAATCCGTCCCGGCACTTGGCCTTGATGGCCGGGCGGTAGAAGCTCTCTTCCGGCAGGCTCACCTCGTTGGCCAGCGCATATCCCGCGATGTACTCTGCGGCGTCCTCCACGCGCACCCTGCTGGCGGTTTTGCCCACGATCAGCGCGACCGTCGCGCCGCTTAACACCGTTTCTCCCTGCGGGAACGGAATCGGCTCGCCGGCACGAATCACGGTGTTATGCGGTTTGATGAACCACACCGCCGTTTTCGGCGGGGTGTTGTAGGGGGCTTTTTCGAATGCCTCACGCCAGGCTTCACGCTGGCTTTGATGATTCAGCGCCACGGCAAAAACAGTACCTTTCATTCACATACTCCTCACCCCGGCGGTCCGGGTTGTGATTTCATTAATATGTTAATGATCTGGTTTTATGCTTTTGCTGTTTATTTCGCAATCAGAAGTGAAAAATTTGTGATATGAATAACAATAAATTTACATTTTGGTTTTTATTGATATATAAATCATGATGTTAATAAAATTGACTGGTTTCTGTTAGACTTTTTGGCAGAAAAGCTATTGTTTATAAAAACATCTTTGAGTGATTGTTTACGTGTTAATGATGTGAAGGGGAGAGGCTATGCATGACTCATTAACCATTGCGCTGTTGCAGGCGCGGGAAGCGGCGATGTCGTACTTCCGACCGATTGTGAAGCGACATAACCTGACCGAGCAGCAGTGGCGGATTGTGCGCGTGCTGGCTGAACATCCGTCGATGGATTTTCACGATCTGGCGTTTCGCACCTGTATCCTGCGCCCGAGCCTGACGGGCATTCTGACGCGGATGGAGCGCGACGGACTGGTGCTGCGCCTGAAGCCCATGAATGACCAGCGCAAGCTGTACGTGTCGCTGACCAAAGAGGGCAACGCGCTGTATGAGCACGCCCAGGCGCAGGTGGAAGAGGCGTATCAGCAGATTGAGGCGGAATATACGCCGGAGAAGATGAAACAGCTGACCGGGCTGCTGGAAGAGTTTATTGAACTCGGAAACCGGCATAACGCAGCGCGGGAAGGAGAGTAAAAACCACAAATTCCAGGATGATTTTCGTAAAGTTTTCCATTTCCAGGCCGAAAATTCTGTTATCTGTCTGATGGAAAGAGAAAACATGTTAAACCGTATCAAGATTGTCACCAGCTTAATGCTGGTTTTAGCGATATTTGGCCTTTTACAACTCACATCCGGTGGTCTTTTCTTTAATGCCCTTAAGAATGACAAAGAGAATTTCACCGTCCTGCAAACCATTCGCCAGCAACAGTCCACGCTGAACGCCAGCTGGGTAGCCTTGCTGCAAACCCGTAATACCCTGAACCGTGCGGGTATCCGTTACATGATGGATCAGAGCAATATCGGCAGCGGCGCGACCGTTAACGATTTGATGCAAATTGCGTCTACATCTCTGAAACAGGCGGAAAAAAACTGGGCTGCCTACGAGGCCCTGCCGCGCGATCCGCGTCAAAACGACGCTGAAGCGATGGAGATCAAACGTAACTATGATATTTACCACGGTGCGCTGGCGGAGCTGATTCAGCTGCTGGGTGCAGGCAAAATCAACGCCTTCTTCGACCAACCGACCCAGAGTTATCAGGATGGTTTTGAGAAGCAGTATGTGAGCTACCTGCAGCAGAACGACAAGCTGTACCAGATGGCGGTCGAAGATAGCAACAGCTCCTTCAGCCAGGCTATCTGGGTGCTGATCAGCGTTCTGATTGCGGTGCTGGTGGTGATCGTGGCCGTCTGGCTGAACATCAAGCAGACGCTGATTTCTCCGCTGAATCGTCTGATCGACAACATTCGCCATATCGCCAGCGGCGACCTGGTGAAGCGTATTGAGGTTCAGGGCACCAACGAGATGGGTGAACTGGCCGACTCGCTGCGTCATATGCAGGGCGAGCTGGTGCGTACCGTTGGCGACGTGCGTAACGGCGCGAATGCTATCTACAGCGGCGCGAGCGAAATAGCGATGGGCAATAACGACCTCTCTTCCCGTACCGAGCAGCAGGCCGCTTCTCTGGAAGAGACCGCTGCCAGCATGGAGCAGCTGACGGCGACCGTTAAGCAGAACGCCGAAAACGCCCGTCAGGCGAGCCATCTTGCGCTGAGCGCCTCTGAAACTGCGCAGAAAGGCGGCAAAGTGGTGGATAACGTGGTGCAGACCATGCGTGATATCGCGGGCAGTTCGCAGAAAATTGCCGACATTATTAGCGTGATCGACGGTATTGCTTTCCAGACCAACATCCTGGCACTGAACGCGGCGGTAGAAGCGGCACGTGCGGGCGAGCAGGGCCGTGGTTTTGCGGTGGTGGCAGGTGAAGTCCGTAACCTGGCGCAGCGCAGCGCCCAGGCTGCACGTGAGATCAAGAGCCTGATTGAAGACTCTGTGGGCCGCGTGGAAGTGGGTTCAACGCTGGTTGAAAGTGCCGGTGAAACCATGGGTGAGATCGTTAATGCGGTCACCCGCGTAACGGACATCATGGGTGAAATCGCCTCTGCGTCTGACGAGCAGAGCCGCGGTATCGACCAGGTGGGTCTGGCGGTGGCTGAGATGGATCGCGTGACTCAGCAGAACGCCTCGCTGGTTGAAGAGTCTGCTGCGGCAGCGGCCGCGCTGGAAGAGCAGGCGAGCCGCCTGACTCAGGCCGTGGCGGTGTTCCGCATTCAGCAGGAGCAGATGAAAGCGCGCGAGTTCGCTGCGGCTAAAGCGGTTTCCACGCCGGTGATGGCGCGTAAAACGGCGACTGCTGATTCAGGCGATAACTGGGAAACGTTCTAATCCTGCGTGTTGTGCCGGGTGGCGGCTTCGCCTTACCCGGCCTACGGTTCGGGGAATCAACTAAGGGGCAGGCGCATGGCGCAGCGCGTTTCATACGCTAAGCCGTGCGCTGTCTCTTCTTCTCTTTTCTGACGCAGTTCAGGCGTGAGTACAGTGACGTATTCAAACCCCAACCGCGCATAGAACGGCGCATTCCATGGAACGTCCCGGAACGTCGTCAACGTTAGCGACGCCAGCCCTGTTTTACGGGCATGGTCAGCCGCACAGGCGATGAGCTGCCGGCCAATCCCTTTTCCCTGCCAGTCCAGATCAACCGAGAGCTCAACAATAAACAGCGACGAAGTATGCGCTTCTGTGAGGATAAACCCCACGGGGCTGTCGTTCGCCAGTGCCAGCCAGCTTAGCCCGCGTTCGACATACCCGAGGTGCTGTTCAGCGGAAATCACCTCGCCCTCGGCAAGCCAGGCGAGTGCCGGGTCGTCACGAAAACGTCCGGCCGCCGCGCGTTCAATGGCGGGCAGGGCGGTAACGTCATCGGCGCGTGTAGGGCGAACGGTGAGGTTAAGAGCGACCATCAGCCAGCGTTACTCACAATTTTAATTTCGACCATGCCAATCCCGATCTCGCGCGGTGAGTGTCCAAGGATATTCCCTTCATTCGTCGACTGCGGAGCTGGCGGCACAATCACCAGCGTATTGCTGCGCGATGGGTTCTCAAAATGCAGCGTGTGCGTGGACACATCGTTTCCAAGCGTCAGGGTCTGCTCCCGATCGCCCACGCGGACCGGCACGGGCTTATTGGCATTGGGCCCGTACGCTCTGGCCGTGATCACGAGGTCAAATTGTTCAGGCAGGGGATGGGCGTATTCAATTTTTACCTCGTTGCCCAGCTGCGCGTTCGACCAGCGCCCCCAGGACTCCGGACGCGAGATGCCGCTAAACTGTTTCACCTCTTCCGGCGCGCCGGCGACGTTAAAGATAAAGCTGTCCGCCTTATAGCGAATATCGTTATCGACGATTTTCAGCATGTCGATGTTGTGCTGATAGCGTGCGGTATCAATCACCGTGTCTTTAAACGCGGTTTTGCCTTTCCACTGGGCTTTATCCACGTGCTGCACGGTTTGCTCGCCGCCAAGCTGGCCCTGAGAGACGCACCAGTCGGTAGAGAGCGCCAGCGGCTGCGACCAGAGCTGGCCCATTTTGTAGCACCTGTCCACCCAGACGAAGTTGTCGCGGGGGGCAAAATCGGCCAGCTGATAGCGCAGCGGCGCGGAATACTCGCTTTCCGGCAGCGGCTCGACGCGACCTTCCGACACGCGCAACAGCAGCGGCAGACGGAAGTTGCTGCCCGAGAAGGCAATGGTGTTTTTATCCCGATCGATGGTGAAGTCTTTCATCTCTTTCGGGAAATTCCACAGGCGAATGATGTCGGGTTTCCAGGCGAGGATTTTTTCCTTCATGTTAAGGAACACTTCCGACAGGGATTGCCCCGATAGCGTGCTGCGGCCAAGACCAATAAAGTTGTCGCCGCCCAGAATGTCCAGCACGGTTGCGCCGTTATCCATGGAGTTGCGTTTGGTGGCGATTATCTCCTGCTGCGGCTGGTCGCCGCGCAGGACGAAAAACAGGTTGCTGCGATCCTGCTTGTTGAGCTGATCCCATGCGCTGTTTTTCATCGCCAGATGGTCAGACGAGACGACGATGACGGTGTTTTTAAACCAGGGCGAGGTTTTGATTTTCTCGACCAGCGCGGCGATGTGCTCCTGGCTACAGGTCACGGCGCTGAAAGATTTGTTGTTTTTGCCATCGACGTCATAGCGTTTGCGCTTACAGGTGCGCGAGACGAACCCGTCCGGATGATGCGTGTCCACCGTCAGCGCAAAGAGCGAGAAGCGTTTGCCGGCGCGGGAGAGTTCCTCAAATTTTTTCCAGGTCTCCTCCAGCACCGTATCGTCATAGAAGCCCCAGTCGTTGCGGTAGCTCGGATCGGCAACCGTCGTTTTTAACTCTTCTGAGCCATACAGGTGGTCAAAACCGTGGGATTTCAGGAACACGTCTTTTCCGGCGAAGCGCAGGTTTGCCCCCTGCATAAAATAGTTTTCATAGCCGGAGTTTTTCAGGATATCGCCAAGGCAGACGTTCTGTGGGAAGAACGTCGACATTGAAGCTGAGGCGTTACCTTCAAAAGGCGCGAACAGCGGGATGCCGCACTGGGAAGCAACCATCCCGGCGATGGTGTAATCCGTACCCGGCAGCTGCATGGTGTGGCTGAAATCGAGACCTTCATTTTTGAGTGCGCCCAGGTCTGGCGTCAGGTCTGGAAAAGCGTCGTTATCAAAGTACGTGCGCTCCAGACTTTCACCGTAGATATAGACCAGATTGAGCTTCGGGTTGGCGATCGTTTTCGACGGTTCTTTGTAGTAGGCCGCGAAATCCGGATCGCCGTCGCGCGACTGGGATTTCACCAGTTCGGTGATCTGGTGGAACGCCGGGCTGGCGTCGACGGAGGCCAGCGCCAGAAATAACGCCAGCAGGCTGTAGCCATGATGGTGCGGATGATGGCGACGTCGACGCAAGACCCACGCCAGCGCGCCAAAAATCGTCACCAGCGCAACGACGATGCCCAGCCCCGGAAGAATGTACTTGCCCACACCCGCGCCCGTCAGGCTGTTCGTCAGGGTGTAGAGCACCGCATCGTTAATGCCGTCACCGGTAAAGTAATCGCTGGCGTATAAGGTAATGTTTAAAATAATAAAAATGCCGAGCACCACCAGCGTGGCGATAAACCACCAGGTGTTACGGCCAGCTTTGCAGGCATAGACGCCGACAGAAGCCAGAAAAAGGATAAGGGACATTAGTTCTGACAACAGCATATCCTCATGACGCCAGGTGCTTCGCTGGCTAACTGTTTATTTTTTGGGTCATACAATGTAATTGCGATGTCGTTAAGCTGCAATTTTAGTGTCACGAAAGTGTGCTGTTGTTAGGATTTGGTTTAGAAAATCGTTTTTATGAAGAAGGTCGCATCCTGACAAACGGACGCTGAGACGGTGGCAGGTGGGGAAAACGCTCGTTTAACGCCGCGGTGCAAGACTATCGCATTAAACGCGGCGTGTTGTGGCAGAAAATGGGGTGGATCAGGAGAGGAAATTAACGCCTTGTTTCAGCACCAGATCGCAGGCTTTGGTTTTCACCTGTTTTGCCAGAGAAGAGTTGCCGAGGGTGCTCAGGTTAAGCTGCTGGCCGTTTTGCGCGTTAAGCAGACCCTGAATGCCGTCCATATAGTTGGTATCCGCTTTCTGCTCCTGGGTATCCAGACCCAGTTTACCCAGCACCTGGTTTTTCACGTTTTGCGCGTCGGTTACGGAAGCCAGCTTTTGCTTCGCGCAATATTCCAGAATTCCCGCCGCGTTGTTCATCGTGCCCGCGCTCAGGCTCTGGCCGCTGTTGCCCAGCAGGCTGGTGAGGGAAGAGGCGGAGAGCCCACCCTGAGAGCTGCTTTCTTTGCTCAGCTCGTTTGCCGCGCTTGAAAGGGATTCCTGCCAGGATGCTGCTTGTGTTGCGCCGGTAATCAGCAGAACGCCTAAAAAGGTGCTGATAATAATCTGTTTTTTCATAATGGCTTTCTCAAAAAGGTCCGTTTTGGGGCGGAAGGGGTTCCAGTATATACCTGTGCCCGACCGGCGATTCCTGGAACTGTCTTAATACTCTTTGCCGGTGACGCGACTGCGGTAACTTTCCCAGTCGAAGATGACGTACAGACTGTTACCCAGCTTCATGCGGTCCATGACGCGTTCCCCCAGCAGGCGGGTCATCTCGTCGATATTGTGGTTCGTCAGCATGCCGGTGGGGCGTTTGGACGAGGAGCGGCGATCGACAATCTGGTTAATGATCACCTTTTCATAACGAGATTCCGTCTGAACGCCAATCTCATCAATGACCAGCAAATCCACATTACTCAGGTCGTTAAGCAGTTGCTCTTCGCTGGTTTCGCGGTTGCTGAAGGTGTCTTTCATGGCGGACATGATATCGGCCACGGTGATGATGAGGACCGATTTCCCGCGCAGAAGTAGTTCGTTGCAGATAGCGGCGGCAAGGTGGTTTTTACCGGTGCCCGGCTTGCCGCTAAAGATGAAGCTGGCGATGTTGCCGTCGAATTCATCGACGTACTGACGAGCGGCGGCGAGCGCGTTCATCTGCCCGTTGGTCTCAATTTTGTAGTTATCAAACGAGCAGTTCTGGTGCAGAGGACGAATACCGGAACGGTTGAAGGTGCGCTGCATTTTCATCGCCCGATTTTCGCGGGCGAGCGCGGCAGCGCGGATCTCTCCTTGCTCTTTTTGCCACGCCAGCAGCTCTTCCCCCGTCGTGAAAGCAGGCTTCACGTTGGCAGGCATCATTTTTTGCAGTCGTTTCATCAGGTCGCCGACGTTCTTCATTTCGCACCTCGGAATCCATTGGGGATCTGTTTATCCGGTTCGGAAAACGCGTTGATATCGCGTTTTGGCTGGCCGTTGTTGCCGGCGCGGGTGATTTGAAGATGACGCGCGAGCTTTTGCTGCCACTGAATGTGGGTGAAGACTTTACCTTCCGCCTGCCACCAGGCGGTAAACGCGGCGAGCTCTTCAGCGGTGGCCGGCTGAGTTAACGCAATGCCCCACAGCGCGGCCTGCCGCTGGAAATCTGCGTCCGGTTGCCAGCCCGCGTACAGGGCAAATTTTCCCATCGGCACGGTCACGGGGACGTTAACCGGTTCATCAAAGAACTGGTTATCCAGCGTGACATCGCTCGCCGGGCGCGACAATTGCGCTTCAATCTCCAGAAGCTGCGCCAGACGTTCCGGTGTGATTGCGTAAAACGCCGGAGCGTTGTCGGCAAAAACCGCAACTGTGCCACCTTCGGCGTGGGTCAACACACCGCGCGGGTCGCGCATAAAGGCATCAATACCAGCAATGCTGGTGGTCAGAATTCTGGAGGACATAACGCTTACTCTACTGATAACGACGGGCGTGATATGGGCTTATGGTAGCACAGAGAGGGGGAAGGGATGGAGGGGATTTCCCCGGTGGCGCTGCGCTTACCGGGGCACGGTCGTAGGCCTGATAAGCGCAGCGCCATCAGGCATTTATTACGCGATGATATTCAGGGTTACGTCGATGTTGCCGCGGGTTGCGTTAGAATACGGGCAAACGATATGTGCGGCATCCACCAGCTTTTTGGCTTCCGCGGGATCCATACCTTCAACATGGATGTTCAGTTTGGCTTCAATACCAAAGCCGGTTGGCAGTGGACCAATACCCACTTCGCCTTCAATAAAGGCGTCTTTTGGCAGGGTAAATTTGTCGCGTGCGGCCACAAACTTCATCGCGCCCAGGAAGCAGGCAGAGTAGCCCGCAGCAAACAGCTGCTCAGGGTTAGTCACTTCTCCGCCCATGCCGCCCATCTCTTTTGGCACACCCAGTTTTACATCCAGTACACCATCGGAAGAGGTCGCGCGGCCATCACGGCCACCGGTTGCTTTTGCTTTGGCGGTATAAACAACTTTTTCTAAAGACATGGCAGGTTCCTCATCTTGCATTAAAGTGCGCTATTAAATAGCGTGCGATATATATGGTTAAATAAAGACGCGTAAAGTATAGCCTTACGCGCGCTGAATATGTTGTCGCAAAATCTCCAACTGCTGTTTAAGCGTGAGCAGAGTGTCGGTATCACACTGTGCTGCGCATCCCACCGCATGGGGGATACCTGCTGCCTGCTGCTGAAGTTCACGTCCCGCTTCGCTCAGGGTGACGGCAACCTGACGTTCATCCTTGCGCGAGCGCTGACGATTTATCAGCCCGGCGCTTTCCAGACGTTTCAGCAGCGGCGTCAGGGTTGCAGAATCCAGAAACAGCCGTTCACCGATGTCCGACACCGTGACGTCATCCTGCTCCCACAGCACCAGCATCACCAGATATTGCGGGTAGGTCAGGTTCAGCGGTGCCAGCAGTTGCCGGTACAGCTTATTAAGCGCCAGATTTGCCGAATAGAGGGCAAAGCAGAGCTGGTTATCCAGCTTGAGCGCAGCGGTTACGTCGTTTGTTTTCGCGTTCATGAGATGAATATAGATAGTGCACGATTTAATTGCAAGCAATTTTATGGGCAGGTATAACGCAGCGCCACCTGAACGGCCATTTTACGGTAATGCTGGCGCTGAGCCTGTTCATCTGCACCTTCTTCAAACAGCAGCGTAAAGGTGTAGCTGTTGGCAACGTAGTGAAAGCTGAAGCTGCTGATCAGACGATGAAGATCGCGGGCGTCGACCGTCTGGCTGAAGAGCTGTTTTTCTTTGCCCCGGCGCAGGATCTCCTCCAACAGGTCGAGCGCGCTGCGGTTGACCTGGCGGAGATAGCTCGACTGCTGCATAAAGCGGCCGCGCTGCATGTTTTCCATGCAAATAATGCGGATGTAGTCTGGATGGTCGGCATGATAGTCAAAGGTGGCCTCAACCAGATTGACCAGCGCTTCGACGGGCGGCATTCCCGACAGGCTGAGCGCTTTTTCACTGGCGCGAATCTGGGTGTAGACATGTTCCAGAACGAGGAGATAGAGATTCTCTTTATTCTTAAAATGGTAAACCACCATGCGCTTGGTGGTGCCCGCTTTCTCCGCGATCTGTTCCATGCGGGCACCGTTTAATCCATATTCGGCAAAAAGTGCGATAGCGCTCTGAAAAATTTTCTCTTTCAGGCTGGATTCTTCACTGTGCTCAGGGTGTTCGCTGCCAGGGTTAGCCACATCCTTTCCTTATTTTCACCAAACGGACCAGAAAGATTATCTCCATGGCAGCGAAATAACACAAATATCAAACGCGTGGGCGTTTACGGTACAGCCACAGCCCGGGGATCGACAGCCCGATGGAGAGCGCGCCGACAATGGACGAGGCCTTAAGAAAGTTGCTCAGGAGGAGGATCATCTGGGGCTCGGTGTAGCCAAAATGGCTGATTTTCACCGCAGATATCATAGCCGTATAGGCCGATATGCCCGGGAACATCGGGATCACAGCGGCGACGGTGAACACTTTGGGGTGCGCCAGGTACCAGCGCGACCATTGAATGCCGATACTGCCGACAAGCATAGAGGCCATAAATGTTGACCATTCGATGTTAAAACCCGCCGTCATCATGACCATTCGCGAGCCATGGCCTATCGCGCCCAGCAGTGCACACCATGGCAGAGCGCGTTGCGGAACGTTAAATACCATCGCAAAGCCGACGGCAGGAATGGCGGCCAGAAGCATGTCCTGCGCCAGTGCCAGCAGAAAATCTATCACGCCCATCCGCGTAACCCCCAGAGTGTCATAGCCATAACCACGCCGATGCAGGTCGCCAGCGTCAGCAGGCTGGCGATAGCCCAGCGTGCCAGACCGGTATTGATGTGCCCTTTAAACATGTCGGCGACGGCGTTGATCAACGGGAAACCCGGGACCAGCAGAAGCACGCTGGCGGCCATGGCAATCGTCGGGGTGTTGGCAAACTGTGGCAGGCGCAGCAGCAGGCCAGAAACCGTAGTGGCGACAAACGCGGTGATGCAGAAGTTAATTTGCGGGTGCAGCTGCCGGTGTGTCAGCAACTGACGAACATACATGGCGATGCTGCTGGCGAAAAAGGTGATGATTGCACCGTCCCAGCCGCCTTTATTGAGCTTACAAAAACAGGCGCACGATAGCCCCACCATCAGCACAACAAGCCAGCGCGGATAACGCAGTGGCTTAATTTGGTTGAACCGTTTTTCAATCTCATTGAGATCGAGAAGCTTATGTTCAGCAAGGATGACGATGTGCTGTACTTCGGTCACGACGTGCATGTTGATGCCGCGGTCATGGTTTTTGCGGGTGGAGGTCAGGCACTGACCGTCTTTGATCGTGGTCAGCACAATGGCGTTGGATGAGATGGCGCTTTCAACGCTATCCATACCCAGCGCCAGCCCCAGCCGGGTTGAAAGCTCCTCGACCAGCGCGCTCTCCGCGCCGTGCTGGAGCAGAAAAAGACCGCACTGAATACATAGCCGCGTGATAGCACGCTGCGTT
Source organism: Lelliottia nimipressuralis (assembly GCF_004402045.1). Taxonomy (GTDB): domain Bacteria; phylum Pseudomonadota; class Gammaproteobacteria; order Enterobacterales; family Enterobacteriaceae; genus Enterobacter; species Enterobacter chinensis. The sequence goes on from NZ_SOMG01000023.1 coordinate 245,682, forward strand.
GACCGATCTGCCTGCATGTATTGTCCTGAAGAAGAAGATGAATAGTTGCCGGTTAGCCCATAATGATTACTTTTAGCACAAAGTGCAGTGTCCCTTGCTGTGGGCCAGATCAAGGTTTATGCAAACAGTTGCAACCCCGTGTCGCGAAAGGGTTCTGGATTAATTTATCAACGCGGTGAATTGTTGATATGGGAATATAGAATATTTGTATGTAGTTATTCTAATTTTATATTGTCATTATTTTAACGGCGTCGGAATTAAATTTATTTGCGCTTTGTGAGATATTACCGCTGTTTTAGGCATTTCTTAAACTAAGTACATATCTCATCTTCTGCTTGTATTAATCAGTTTTACACTCAGGGACGAAAACACATATACATTGATGCGTTTTAACATTACTCATCATATGAAAAATGGACACGGAGGGTCTATGTTGTCATTGCATGGTAAGCATGGTGTTGTCATTAGCCGGATACCCGTCATGCAAAACGGGTTGGGGGGCGTGATGGCACGCCATTTCCCCGATATTGAACTGACCTATTGCCGTTCATTGCAGGAGTTAACCCTGCTTCAGCTACGCCGGGCAGATGTCATTATTGCCGATATTTCAGGTGAATACCGAAATCCTCGAGGCACGCTTGAAGAGTATTACGCGTTATTGAATCAATACCGGGAAATTCACTGGATCTTTTTAGTCTCGCGACCGCTTTACCCTATTGCAGTTGAGCTGCTTATGCGGCCGGAAAGCACGTTGCTTTCTGATATGGAGCCGATTGAAGGCGTGGTCAAGGCTATTCGGGCTGGTAGCGAGCGGGCAGAACGGATAAGCCAGACATTATTAACCCCGGAACCCCAGAGCGCGGAAGACGGAGACGAACCTTTTATCGCGCTCACGCACTCCGAACGCAAGGTATTACGTTTGTTAGGTAAGGGATGGGGGATTAACCAAATCGCCACATTGCTCAAGAAGAGCAATAAAACGATAAGTGCGCAGAAAAACAGTGCGATGCGTCGGCTGTCGTTACGGAGTAACGCCGATATGTACGCCTGGATCAACAGTACACAGGGAATGAGAGAGCTGAGTTTAATGTCAGCCTATGGAGAGTTCGAGGAATGGAAAAAACCGATTCAACAAGACATATCGCCATCGTCGAAAATTGCTCGATGAGTGCTGTTGGGTTACAGCATCTTTTTGCGATGTCCACCCTGAGCCAGTATCAACTGCATCTGTTTAGTGAATTTGACAGCTTTAAGAATGCACTTCATCACGTAAATTTTTTCTCGCTGATCTATTCACTTTCCGATGCGCGCGAGGAGCGCCGTAACTGCCTTGCGCACCTGCGTGACCTTGCGTTTACGCATGGTCATATTCAGCGCATCATACTGGTCTCTGACGAGATGGAAGCACGGCTTATTAGCCATCTTTCGCCTTCACGCTTGCACGGTGTGGTCAGTAAATCGGTGACGCTTGAGCATCTGCAGAAGGAGCTCATGGAGTTGCTGAGTGAAACGCTGCGCATTAATGACAATATGCTGAACCACTGGTACTGCAATCAAAACCGGATGTTAAGCCCAACGGAACGGGCAATTTTGCGTTATATGTCCTGCGGATATTCCATTCCTGAAATCGCGGCACAGCTTGAACGCAATATTAAGACCATCCGGGCACATAAGTTTAATGCGATGGTTAAGCTGGGGGTGAATTCTGACGTAGGGTTGCTTGATGCGGCGGATATTCTTACGCATCTTCCGGCAAGAGATCCGCAAAGTTTAGCACTCAGCAAGCCGACATTTTTATAACCTGCTTTTTGCGCGCCAGATGCACTCTGGCGCTTCAATCAGATGCAGACATCAACCCATTTTGCGGAAGTCAGCTCTGCCATTCTGTCAGGTGAAATACGCACGGCACTGTGGATTGCGCCTGCGGCAGGCAGCACTTCAGCGTACTGCTTTAAAGAGATATCGCAGTATACCGCGAGCGGGTTTTCCAGTCCGAACGGGCACACACCGCCAACGGGATGGCCGGTGATGGTAACCACTTCATCACTGCTGAGCATGCGCGCTTTCGCACCAAAGGTGTCTTTCAGCTTTTTGTTATCAAGACGCGCATCGCCTTTCGCCACCACCAGAATTACTTCATTTTTAACCTTCAGCGACAAGGTCTTGGCGATCTGTCCCGGTTCAACACGATGGGCGGCAGCAGCCAACGCAACGGTAGCGGTACTCTGGCTAAGCTCGATAACGTCTATATCCGGTGCGTTGTCGGCAAAAAACTGCTGTACGGACTGCAAACTCATTGTTTCCTCCTGACAAATATCCTGCGTAATCTGTCATAAGAATTTATGCTCTGTAAATATCTCTTAAGTAACAAATATCCTGGACGGCTGATTTCTGGATCCTCTTCACAATCACAGAAACCGGTTACAGTAACCGGTTGCAGAGCGTGGTGCGTAGATTAATACTGAGTACGTAACGTCCCCTGTATCCAATAATAAGAGCAAATTATGAAACCATTTCGTCGGAGCAGTACCGCGGGTACACAAGCCAGCAAGGTTGTGAAGTTGATTTATGGAACAACGTGCGGCGCAAATGTGCCGGTAACAAACGTCTGACAGGAGATCTGCCATGTCTGCCAACCATGCTGCGTTTAACCTGATATTCCGTTTTGTTGAAAATTACGTCAGTCCGATTGCCGGGCGGATCTCTTCCCAGCGTCACGTCATGGCCATCCGCGATGGATTCATCTCTGCGATGCCATTTATGATTGTGGGCTCATTTTTGTTAGTGTTTGCTTACCCTCCGTTTTCACCTGATACCACCTGGGGTTTCGCGCGCGCCTGGCTGGATATGGCGAAGCAATTTGAAGGCCAGATCCTGACGCCGTTTGATATGACGATGGGCATTATGTCCATTTATATTTGTGCGGCTATTGCGTATAACCTGGGTAAACACTATGTCAAATCGCATCAGCTAGATCCGTTTATGTGCGCCATGCTGTCGCTGATGGCGTTTCTGCTTGTCGCAGCCCCAAAAACAAAAGGCGCGCTTCCCGTCGACAGCCTGGGTGGGACGGGCATTTTCACAGCAATTCTCGTGGCCATTTACTGCGTTGAGATGATGCGTTTCCTCAAAGCGCATAACATCGGTATTCGCCTGCCGGACCAGGTCCCACCGATGATCAAAAACTCCTTTGATCTGCTGATCCCGGTGCTGGTGGTGGTATTGACGCTCTATCCGCTGAGCCTGGTTATTCAGTCGCAGTTTGGCATGCTGATCCCACAGGCGATTATGTCGGTCTTTAAACCCCTCGTTTCCGCAGCGGATTCACTGCCTGCGATTCTGCTGGCGGTGTTGATTGGTCATCTGCTGTGGTTCGCTGGGATCCACGGGGCGGCCATTGTCTCCGGAATGCTGCAGATGTTCTGGCTGACAAACCTGGGCGCTAACCAGACCGCGCTGGCCGCCAGCCAGCCTCTGCCGCATATCTTTATGGAAGCGTTCTGGACGTTCTTTATCGTGATTGGCGGGTCGGGCGCTACGATGGGGCTGGTGATTTGCTACCTGCGTAGCCGTTCAGCGCATTTACGCTCTATTGGGCGTTTGAGCGTGGTGCCCAGCTTCTTTAACATTAATGAACCTGTCATTTTTGGTACGCCGATTGTCATGAACCCGGTGTTCTTTATTCCCTTCCTGCTGGCTCCGATGGTTAACGCCGTGCTGGCCTGGGCGGCAATGACGTTTGATCTGATTGGCCGTGTCATCTCCGTCGTACCCTGGACGGCACCGGCTCCGATAGGCGCAGCGTGGGCCCTGGGCTGGGATTTCCGCGCGGCCATTCTGGTTGTGGTTCTGGCCTGCGTATCGGCGATCATCTACTACCCATTCTTCAAAGTGTACGAGAAGCAGCTGCTGGAGCAGGAAGCGGAAGAAGCGCAGCGTAACGTGGAAGAGGAAAATCAACAGGTGGCCTAAACGCGTTGTGCCGGGTGGCGGCTGCGAACAGAGGTTTTGTAGGCCCGGTAAGCGAAGCGCCACCGGGCAATTTACTGCACTACTTCAGCGTGCAATCCCCGCACTGCTTAACGTCCGGCAGGCGATAGCGCTGGCAGCAGGTGCGGCGTACCAAAAGCCCGTCACGGAGTACGACGGTACGAAATAGTGGGTTGTCACGGCCATCGGAAAGCTGTTTTGCAAAGAAACAGGACTGACGCAGGGCATCAACGTTCTCATCACCGAGAAGCGGCTTCATTTCCGTGAGATACCAGTGGATTAAATAGCCGGTATTGCTCCAGATAAGCTTCCCGTTAATCTCTCCCGTCGCTTCTAGCGCCTCCACCACCGGCATCAGAGCATGAGTGATAAGCTGCTCCATACGTTCCTGGGCGGTAAGTCGCTCTGCGTTGTGGTCTTCGTGGAGATCAATCCAGAAACAGGCTGCACGCCCGGTTTCATGAAATTCGACGTGGAAATGCTCCGGCGAGAGTTTCAGCATGCTTTTTTGCGTTAACAGCGCCAGCATCAGAGGCGGCACCATCAGCCCGATATACCACTGCGCCCAGAGAGAGAGCAGGGGTTTATTTTCCCGGGTAAGGGCGGGCTGATTGCGATAGATATGGTCGGAATAGGTGGCCAGCAGCGATTGCAGTTTTGACGGTTGACGCCACTCTGAGAGTGTCATGGCGTGGTGCGGGTGCGCTTCATCAAGCCGGATAAAGTCCAGCAGGTGGGCACGCGTCTTTGCAATCTTATCCCGTATGGCATCCGCAAGCGAAGCATTCCCGCTGGTGAGGGGCGCTCGCCAGAGAAGGGGTTCAACGATGTGTGCGGTCTGCGTGGCCATAGTATAGATAGAAATCTAAATGATAATGATTGCCAATCCTAACTATTGCTTATACCAATGGCAAGACTTTTGTCCTGGTGGCATCGCCGTGACGTTTATGTCGTCTGCAACTCTTCGCTTAACAGGATGTTATTGCGCCCCATATGCTTTGCTTCGTAGAGGGCTTTATCGGCTTTTTCCAGCGCGCCTTCTGCGTCTTCATCCTCGAAAATGGCAATACCTATGCTGATGGTGACATTTGTCGCGACGCTTTCGTTAAACAAATGCGGGATTTTCAAATCGTAGACTTTCTGACGGATACGTTCTGCCGTCTGGCGGGCATGCTCAAGGGAGATGTTGGTCAGCAGCACCATAAACTCTTCCCCGCCAAAGCGCGCCACGATATCGCGAGAACGCACGGCGTCGCGGATTGCCGCAGAGACGCGTTTCAATGCCTGGTCGCCCATCATATGGCCGTAATGGTCGTTATAGGCTTTGAAATGATCGATATCCATCAGCAGGACAAAATGCTCGCCATTTTCTACCGTCGGCAGGTTCTCCAGACGGCTTTGCAGACCGCGACGATTATAGAGCCCGGTAAGCGGGTCCATCATGCTGAGATCGGTAAGGGTTTCTCGTTCTTCCAGTAAGCGAGAGAGCAACTCCTGAGCGAAACGATCGTTACGTCTTTGCAAAATGTTATGAATAGCAATGGCCACGACAGGAAGTGCGAAAGAATAGGTCATTCTCAGCCATAGATCGTGATCGCTTAACCACAGGCAGACAATAAAGGTGGGCAATGAGTGCAGCGTAAATGCTTTGATATTACTGGCGAATGCCAGCGTTCCGATAAAAAGCACCGTTAATAGGGCGATTAACAAATACGTCGCATGATCGTGAGTAATTAAGGCGAATTTCGAGTCAATTTGCCACGCCCACAAAATACCGAAGATCCCTGAAACAACAGGAATATTTATCTTCCGCGCTCTCTTTCTCCAGTGCCAGACGAACAGGCCGGTACTGATGGAGAAAATAGCAATCAGCGGAGCAGATAACAGGCGTACAGAATTGAGCGGATTTGTTACCGAGAACACTGCCGAGGTTGCGTTCAGAAATAAAAATAAACGTAACGATAATTGATATTTTCTTTGAACCAAAGACCGCCAGGATTGTGATGTCATAGTCGTGCGTTTTTATTAAAATTTAATTAAAACAGATAAATAGGTGTTGTTTCGCAATAAAATATGCAAAAAACTCAAAGAGTAATTATCAGAAAAATTTTAGGTGTAGTTAACAGGTGAGCAATTTATCACCTTAGGCAATTCCTGTCATTACGGGAAAGGTAAAGGTCGATGGATTTTGATTCATTCAGCTGACAAATGATAATGCCTATCATATGATATTGGTTATCATTATCGTTGTGAGAGGACGGATCATGTTGAACAGGGCGCTTGGAAGTGGTTGGGGGGTATTGCTACCGGGAGCCATTCTCGGCGGTTTGATGTTTGCCGATCTCTCCCTTGAAATCTGGAAAGCCATTATTGTCTCAGGACTGTTAGTCACGTCAGGCATGATTTGGCATAAGCAACTGCGCCATTTTGTTTTATTGCCGTCATGTGTAGCACTGGTCAGTGGAATTCTGGTGATACTAATGAGTTTGAAATAACAGGGAAAAGAAGATACTCAGAAGGGATGTAAGATAATTGGTGCGAGGGGGGGGACTCGAACCCCCACATCCTAAGGACACTAACACCTGAAGCTAGCGCGTCTACCAATTCCGCCACCTTCGCACAGTCATCTTACTATTTTTGATATCGCCTCGTTGGTGCGAGGGGGGGGACTCGAACCCCCACATCCGTAAGGACACTAACACCTGAAGCTAGCGCGTCTACCAATTCCGCCACCTTCGCCCAGTGCGAGCAATATCATTGTGATTTATGGTGCGAGGGGGGGGACTCGAACCCCCACATCCGTAAGGACACTAACACCTGAAGCTAGCGCGTCTACCAATTCCGCCACCTTCGCATACCATCGATACTGTAAAAGTATCGTAACCACGGAGGCGCATTCTAGATGTTTTCAGCTTTACGTCAACTGAAAAGTGCACACCTTTTATTGATTGCTGCAAAAATGGCCGGAACTGAGACACCTGCTTGCCGGATGGCGCTGGCGCTTATCCGGCCTACATTGCATGGCGAATTATTTCTTTGCCTGACGCGTCATCACGGTACGGTAGACCTTAAAGCGGCCGGTCTGGGCGATCACTTCGTGGAAGCCGAAGGTTTCGTCCAGCACTTTCGGGTACGCCAGGAAGGCGTTCGCGACAATACGCAGCTCACCGCCGCTGTTAAGGTGACGGGTTGCGCCACGGATCAGCGCTTGCGCGGCTTCCAGGCTGGTCTCCATGCCGTCGTGGAACGGCGGGTTAGAGATAATCATGTCGAAGCGACCGGTAACATCTGAGAAGACGTTGCTGGCAATGACTTCGCCTTCAATGCCGTTTGCTGCAAGCGTTGCGCGGCTGGCTTCTACCGCCGGGGCGCTCACGTCACACAGGGTTAAACGGACTTTAGGTGAATGGCTGGCGAGCACGGTTGCCAGCACGCCCGCGCCACAGCCTACGTCCAGCACTTTGCCTTTGGTGTGCGGCGTCAGGGTGGAGAGCAGCAGCTTGCTACCTGTATCCAGCGCGTCACGGCTGAACACGCCCGGCAGGGTTTTGATAGTCAGACCGTCAAGCTGGTACTCGTCCCAGTAAGCCTGTGGATCAAATGTTGTCTGTTTTTCCAGACGGCCATGGTACAGGCCACAGCGGCGGGCGCTGTCGACTTTGTTAAGCGGGGCGTAAGCTTCCAGCATCTGTTCTGCACTGCGCACGCCGCTGCGGTTCTCGCCCACCACGAAAATATCGCAGCCGACCGGCAGCAGGGAGAGCAGGTTCATCAGCTGGAACTGGGCTTCCGGTTTGTTCTTCGGCCAGTAGTAGATCAGCGTATCGCAGTTGGCAATATCGCTCTGCTCTGCCACCAGGCTAAAGCGCGCGCGCTCGCCCATCTGGCGGCTCAGCACCTGCCAGTGGTGGTAGTATTGGGTGTGGGCACGGCTTTCAGCACAGTCGAAACGCGCAGGCAGGTCATCCTGCATATCTCCGGCAAACAGAATACGGCTTTCTTCGAAATCATCACTGTGACGCAGCAAGACTTCACTTGCCGGGGTAAATGCAGACATGAATTGTTCCTCAATAAACTCAGGCGGGGATTATAGTAGGTAGATGGCGCACTTTCGACACATTTGCTATATTTGCGCGCCTGAGAGACAGGAGTTTTCCCTATGACATCCCGACGAGACTGGCAATTACAGCAGCTGGGCATTACCCAGTGGGCTTTGCGTCGCCCGACGGCGTTGCAGGGCGAAATCGCCATCTCCATCCCTGCGCACGTTCGCCTGGTGATGGTGGCGGAAGAACTGCCTGCCCTGAATGAACCCCTGATCGGTGATGTCCTTCGCAGTCTGAAGCTGACGGCCGACCAGGTTTTACAGCTGACGCCGGAACGGGTCGCTATGCTTCCTCCCGATAGCCGCTGTAACAGCTGGCGTATCGGAGAGACAAACGAGATCCCCCTCCAGGGGAGCCAGATCTGCACGCCAGCGCTGGACGAACTGAAAGCCAACCCAAAAGCGCGTAGCGCGCTCTGGCAACAAATCTGCGAATATGAACACGATTTCTTCCCTCACGACGCCTGACCTGGCCACAGCGTTTGCGATTGAAACACGCGCCCATGCGTTTCCGTGGAGCGAAAAGACCTTTGCCAGCAATCAGGGCGAACGGTATCTGAACTACCGCCTGGACGTTGACGGCACCATGGCCGCCTTCGCGATTACGCAGGTTGTTCTTGATGAAGCGACGCTGTTTAATATCGCGGTTGACCCTGCATTTCAGCGCCGTGGGCTGGGAAGAGAACTGCTTGAGCACCTCATCCGTGAGCTCGAAACCCGTGACGTTTTCACCCTGTGGCTGGAGGTGCGCGCGTCGAATGCCGCCGCCATCGCGCTCTATGAAAGCTTAGGCTTTAACGAGGCGACAATCCGCCGTAACTACTACCCCACCGCAGAGGGACGTGAAGACGCCATTATTATGGCTCTGCCGATTGGATAACGAAAATAAGGTTGTAACGATGAAATGGGACTGGATTTTCTTTGATGCCGACGAAACGCTGTTTACGTTCGACTCGTTCGGTGGTCTACAGCGGATGTTTCTCGATTACAGTGTGACCTTCACCGCTGAGGATTTTCAGGACTATCAGGCGGTAAACAAGCCGCTGTGGGTGGATTACCAGAACGGTGCCATCACCGCGTTACAACTTCAGCACCAGCGCTTTGACGTCTGGGCGGAACGCTTAAAGGTGAGTCCGGGGGCGCTGAACGAGGCCTTTCTGAACGCCATGGCCGATATCTGTGCGCCACTACCGGGTGCGGTTTCTCTGCTGAATGCGTTGAAAGGTAAGGTAAAACTAGGGATCATCACCAACGGTTTTACCGCTCTGCAGCAGATCCGCCTTGAGCGCACCGGCCTGCGCGATCATTTTGACGCGCTGGTGATCTCGGAAGAGGTCGGCGTGCCGAAGCCGGATCCGCGTATTTTCGATTATGCGCTGGCGCTGGCCGGCAATCCTGACCGCGATCGCGTACTGATGGTGGGTGATACCGCAGAGTCAGATATTCTGGGTGGCATGAATTCCGGTCTGTCGACCGTCTGGCTCAATGCGCATGGCCGCGTAAAGCCTGAAGGCATCGAGCCGACCTGGACCGTGACGTCGTTGAACGAACTGGAGCAACTCCTGTGTAAACAATGATTGCCTGCCCCCCATTGATGGGTAAAATAGCCGCAATTTTGTATTCCATGATGCGTGGCGTGCTGCCGCGCTTATAAAAGAAGATTTAATTATGACGTTGTCTCCTTATCTGCAAGAGGTGGCCAAGCGCCGCACTTTTGCCATTATCTCGCACCCGGATGCCGGTAAAACGACCATCACCGAGAAGGTGTTACTGTTCGGACAGGCGATCCAGACTGCGGGTACCGTTAAAGGCCGTGGCTCCAGCCAGCATGCAAAATCTGACTGGATGGAGATGGAAAAGCAGCGTGGTATTTCGATTACCACCTCCGTGATGCAGTTCCCGTATCACGACTGCCTGGTGAACCTGCTGGACACCCCGGGCCACGAAGACTTCTCCGAAGATACCTACCGTACCCTGACGGCGGTTGACTGCTGTCTGATGGTGATCGACGCCGCGAAAGGTGTAGAAGATCGTACCCGTAAGCTGATGGAAGTCACCCGTCTACGCGATACCCCGATCCTCACCTTCATGAACAAACTCGACCGTGACATCCGCGATCCGATGGAAGTCATGGACGAAGTGGAAAGCGAGCTGAAGATCGCCTGTGCGCCAATCACCTGGCCAATTGGCTGCGGTAAGCTGTTCAAAGGGGTTTATCACCTTTATAAAGACGAAACCTATCTGTATCAGACCGGTAAAGGCCACACCATTCAGGAAGTCCGCGTGGTGAAAGGTCTGGATAACCCTGAGCTGGACGTTGCAGTTGGGGAAGAGCTGGCCGCACAGCTGCGTGACGAGCTGGAACTGGTGAAAGGCGCATCCCACGAGTTCGACAAAGAGCTGTTCCTGGCGGGTGAAATTACGCCGGTCTTCTTCGGTACCGCGCTGGGTAACTTTGGCGTAGACCATATGCTTGATGGTCTGGTGGAGTGGGCACCGCGCCCGATGCCGCGTAAAACCGATACCCGTGAAGTGGAAGCGCAGGAAGAGAAATTCACCGGCTTCGTCTTTAAAATTCAGGCCAACATGGACCCGAAACACCGCGACCGCGTGGCCTTTATGCGCGTGGTGTCCGGTAAATATGAAAAGGGCATGAAGCTTCGCCAGGTGCGTATCGGTAAAGATGTGGTGATCTCCGACGCGCTGACCTTTATGGCGGGCGACCGTTCGCACGTTGAAGAGGCGTATCCGGGCGACATCATCGGTCTGCACAACCACGGTACGATTCAGATCGGCGATACTTTCACCCAGGGTGAAATGATGAAGTTCACCGGTATTCCGAACTTCGCGCCGGAACTGTTCCGTCGTATTCGTCTGCGCGATCCGCTGAAGCAGAAACAGCTGCTGAAAGGCCTGGTCCAGCTCTCTGAAGAGGGCGCGGTGCAGGTGTTCCGCCCAATCGCGAACAACGACCTGATCGTGGGGGCCGTCGGCGTGCTGCAGTTTGACGTGGTCGTCGCGCGTCTGAAGAGCGAATACAACGTGGAAGCGATTTATGAGTCTGTAAACGTCGCGACCGCGCGCTGGGTTGAGTGTTCTGACGTGAAGAAATTCGAAGAATTTAAGCGTAAGAACGAAATTCAGCTGGCGCTGGATGGCGGTGATAACCTCACTTATATTGCTCCAACCATGGTCAACCTCAACCTGACGCAGGAACGTTATCCAGACGTTCAGTTCCGCAAAACGCGCGAACACTAATCCCCTCTCAGAGCACGGCACTCGCCGTGCTCTTCTTTAATTCCTGTCTTATTAATCCCTTGCGGAATGTTCTTAATTCACTGCATTTTCGCGCTTTTTGCTCGTTTTTTGCCCGAATCTGAAAGCGGCTCTGTGAGAGTGATCTATATTTAACTCAGTGTTTAGCACCGGGTGTGGATAAATTAACTGTTCAATGCATGACTTTAGGTTATCCATTTCGCCTGTGTGTTTATTCGCGATATATATAACTACTAAGGAAGTATGTAGCCCGAATAACGGGTCAACACAGGAATAGATCGATGAATATGACAAGACTGAAGATTTCGAAAACTCTGCTGGCTGTAACTCTGGGTAGCGTTCTGGTTAGCGGTTCCGCCCTGGCGGAAAGCAGCACCATGGATAAAGCACAGTCCACGGCCGATAACGCAGGGCAAAAAATCGATAGCTCTATGAATAAAGTCGGCAACTTCATGGATGACAGCTCAATCACAGCAAAAGTGAAAGCCGCACTGGTGGATGATGAAGCCATCAAGAGCACCGATATTTCCGTTAAGACCGACAAGAAAGTCGTCACGCTGAGCGGCTTTGTTGAAAGCCAGGCTCAGGCCGAACAGGCGGTGAAAGTGGCGAAAGGCGTCGAAGGTGTTGCCTCCGTGAGCGATAAGCTGCACGTGCGTGACAGCAAAAACGCGTCGGTGAAAGGTTATGCCGGTGATGCTGCTACGACCAGTGAAATCAAAGCTAAACTTTTAGCAGATGACATCGTGCCATCCCGTAAGGTGAAAGTAGAAACCACCGATGGTGTGGTTCAGCTTTCCGGTACGGTAGATTCGCAGGCGCAAAGTGAACGTGCCGAGTCCATCGCGAAAGCGATTGATGGTGTGAAAAGCGTTAAAAACGATCTGAAAACGAAGTAAATCTGGACCATTCGCCCGTCTGGCTAACACCTGCGGGCGAAATAAGAACGACTCTGGAAAAACGCCGGTGAGTGACCTGAGCGCTCACGTTTAGCGGCCGACATTAACTATGGTAAAGGAGAAGCTTATGTTTCGTTGGGGCATTATATTTCTGGTTATCGCGTTAATTGCCGCCGCATTAGGCTTTGGTGGACTGGCAGGTACAGCGGCATGGGCAGCTAAAATTGTCTTCGTTGTGGGTATTATTCTGTTCCTGGTCAGCCTGTTTACGGGACGTCGACGTCCGTAGCAAACGCAATATTCCTTCAACAAAAAAAAGCCAGTCATTGCGACTGGCTTTTTCTTATTTGCGTTGCAGGTCGGGTGCGTTACTGTGGTGACAGAAAATAATCAAAACAGGAAAGCAGAGGTGGGGCAACGAATTCCCGTTACGCTCGGCAATATTGCGCCGCTGACGTTAAAACCGTTTCGCGCAGGTCAACTCGCGCTGGTCTGCGAAGGCGGTGGACAGCGCGGCATTTTCACCGCAGGCGTGCTGGATGAATTTATGCGTGCGCAGTTCAACCCGTTTGACCTGTACTTCGGCACGTCTGCCGGGGCGCAGAACCTCTCTGCCTACGTCTGTAACCAGCCCGGCTACGCGCGAAAGGTCATTATGCGCTACACCACGGCGAAAGAGTTTTTTAACCCGGTGCGCTTTGTGCGCGGCGGCAACCTGATCGATCTCGACTGGCTGCTGGAGTCGACCTCCAGCCAGATGCCGCTTGCCATGGACACCGCCGCCCGTTTGTTTGATAGCGGCAAAGAGTTCTGGATGTGCGCCAGCCGGGGTGATGATTATTCGCCGGGCTATTTTTCTCCTCAGAAGGAGAACTGGCTGGACATCATCCGCGCCTCCAGCGCGATCCCCGGCTTTTATCGTACCGGCGCTCTGCTGGACGGCATTAGCTATCTGGACGGGGGGATCAGTGACGCGGTACCGGTGCAGGAAGCCGCCCGGCGCGGGGCGAAAACCATTGTGGTGATCCGTACCGTACCGTCGCAAATGTATTACACCCCGCAGTGGTTTAAACGGATGGAGCGCTGGCTGGGCGACAGTAGCCTGCAGCCGCTGGTGAACATCGCAAAGCAGCATGAAACGACCTACGGCGCGATGCAGCGCTTCATTGAAAAACCGCCGGGTAAGCTGCGTATTTTTGAAATCTACCCGCCTAAGCCGTTGCTGAGCATGGCGCTGGGCAGTCGCGTTCCTGCGTTGCGCATGGATTACAAAACGGGGCGGCTGTGCGGACGTTACTTCCTGGCGACGGTGGGAAAAATGCTGGCGGAGCAACCGCCGCTTCATCGGCATAAACGCATTATTATGCCGCCTGCGATTGTCGCCAACGACGCCCTGACGATGCCGCTGGTGGACATCCCGCAGGCGAATGACGCTTTATTAGATAATGAGGATCTGGCGTGACGCACCGCTTTATCGATACCCACTGCCACTTTGATTTCCCGCCGTTTACGGGGGATGAAGAGCAAAGCATTGCGAAAGCGGCCGAAGCAGGCGTTCAGGCCATCATTGTGCCGTCAGTTGAAGCGGCTTATTTTTCCCGCGTGCTGGCGCTTTCCAGGCGGCACTCCGCGCTCTATGCCGCGCTCGGCCTGCATCCGATTGTAATTGAGCGGCATCTTGATGAGCATGTTGAGAAGCTCGATGAGGTACTGCAGACCGCAGGAGACAAACTTGTCGCCATCGGTGAGATCGGCCTCGATCTTTACCGTGAGGATCCGCAGTTTGAGCGCCAGCAGACGATCCTTGACGCGCAGCTCAGGCTGGCGAAGCGTCACGATCTGCCGGTGATACTCCACTCAAGACGCACGCACGATAAGCTGGCGATGCACCTGAAGCGCATCGAACTGCCGCGTAAAGGCGTGGTGCACGGCTTCTCCGGCAGCCTGCAGCAGGCGCAGCGTTTTATTGAACTGGGCTATAAAATCGGCGTCGGTGGAACTATCACCTACCCGCGAGCCAGTAAAACCCGGGACGTGATGGCACAGCTACCGCTGTCGGCGCTGCTGCTGGAAACCGACGCGCCGGATATGCCGCTGAATGGTTTTCAGGGGCAGCCGAATCGCCCGGAGCAGGCGGCGCGCGTGTTTACCTCCCTGTGTGAACTGCGAAAAGAGCCTGAAGAGGTCATTGCCGATGCGCTGCTGGAGAATACCCGTTCGGTATTTGGCATCACGCTATAGGTAAAGCCCTGGACGGATCACCGTTATTTTCTGTTTTTCCAGCGCCCGGGCCAATGGTTCAACGTCCTCAGGCGTGGCGCTGCGCCATGACGCCGCCTCACCGTAAACGCCATGCGCATGAAACGCGTTGATGCGCACCGGCACATTTCCAAGCCCGCGGATAAACGTCGTCAGCGGTTTGAGGTGTTCCAGATAATCACACTGCTCCGGAATGACCAGCAAGCGGAGTTCCGTCAAACGGTGACGAGCTGCCAGCCAGCGGATGCTCTGCTTAATCTGCGGGTTTTCACGTCCGGTGAGGAAACGATGATGCTCGTTCCCCCATGCCTTCAGATCCAGCATCGCGCCATCCAGTACCGGCAGCAGCTTTTGCCAGCCGGTTTCGCTTAACAGACCATTGCTGTCGACCAGGCAGGTCAGATGACGCAGGGCGGGATCCGCTTTGATCGCCGCGAACAGAGCAATCAAAAACGGCAGTTGCGTTGTGGCTTCACCACCGCTTACGGTGATCCCTTCAATAAATGGCGCTGCTTTGCGGATCTGCGCGAGGATCTCTTCCACGCTGAAGCGGTGCGCCATAGGCGTTGCCTGCTGCTGGCACAGGTGCAGACAGGTATCGCACTGCTGACAATGACTTTCCTGCCACCAGACGCGTCCGGCCTGAATGATCAGCGCGTCGTGCGGGCAGTGGATCACGCACTCCCCGCAGTCGTTGCAACGGCCGATCGTCCACGGGTTGTGGCAGGTTTTACAGCGCAGGTTGCAGCCCTGCAGGAACAGCGCCAGGCGGCTGCCCGGCCCGTCCACGCAGGAAAAAGGAATGACCTGACTAACTAAAGCGCATCTGCTGTTCATGGCTTATCACGCGCGGCTGACGTTCCAGAATACGGGTATTGCGTGCGGCCTCTTCACCCAGCCACGTGGTGTTAGTTCTCGAACCCGCTTCCCGGTATTTTTCCAGATCCGATAATCGCACCATATACCCGGTCACGCGGACCAGATCGTTACCTGCTACGTTAGCCGTAAATTCCCGCATACCCGCCCTGAAGGCGCCAAGGCAAAGCTGTACCACCGCCTGGGGATTGCGTTTTACCGTCTCATCAAGCGTCAATATGTCGCTTATGCCGGAAGTGTAGTGCTTATGGTGAGGGGCCACGGCCAGCAGGTGGCTTATCGGATCCGGCTCGTCGCCGTAGGGCAGACGCGCGCCCGGCGTGATACCCGAATCAGAGCTGATCCCCGACTGCGCGTGGAGCATCGCGCGATGCTTCCAGCCGTGCTTCACCGGCGTGTTTTCGACAAACGCCGCAAGCTCTTCGCTGATGCGATAGCCCAGCGCGTTGGCCTGCTCATCTTTACCGTAGCGTCCCGCTATTCCTGCTTTCGCACAGAGCGCGTTTACCGCTTCCGCCATGCCGTACAGGCCAAACATCGGCACAAACCGATCGGCATCAATCAGCCCCTCTTTTACCAGGAAGCTATTCTCAAAGAAACCGGATTGTTGATACAGAAAATCACAGCGGGCATCGATGATGGCAATTTGCTGTTGGCAGTAGTACGGAAGCGTGCGGGTGAAGAAGTCGTCGATGGAAGTGCTGTGTTCGGCAATGGCTTTAAGGTTAAGGCGCACCAGGGTGCTGCCACCGCCTGCCAGCGGCAGGGAGTTGTAACAGCTCACCACGCCATAACGCCCTTTTGTGAAAATTTTATCATTCATCGGGCCATTAGAAATATGCGGTTTGCTGCATTCGCATATGTTTATGGCCACCTCAAGCAGCAAATCTTCCGGTGTGATTTCGGGATCGTAAATAAAAGTTAGATTCGGTGTGACCTGCTTCAGCTCTGCATCTGCGCGCAGTATTGCGCGCGTGATGGGGGTATCTTCCGGTCCAATATTGGCATGCATAAAGGCATCCGGCAGCGTACGGTCGAGATAGCGCCAGAAACGTTTTACTCGGCTATCGATCTCTTCTTGTGTTAGAATTCTAACATACGGTTGCAGTAGAGAATCAAGATGACCGAGATAGACCGGCATCGATGTGACGGACGGAACATGATGGTACAGAATGGTTAACAGCGAGAGGGCATCATCCAGATCTTTAGCGCCTTCCAGCTCCAGCCATTCTGAACCGTTAGCCAGAAATTTTGCGTAATCCGGCAGAACGTAACGAGGTTTGTAGGGCGCGTGGCCTTCGAACATGTCGCAGATAAATCCCTCGTCCAGTGCGGCACATGCAGCCTCAGGAAGGGCCGGATAAGGCAGATTGTTTTCCGCTTCCAGCGCCAGAAAATGACGTTTTTGTTCCGGGGTTAACACCGGGCTTGTCACAATGTGCTGGCAACGTTGTTGCAGGGCGTCGGGGCTGGAGTGGGGCATGTTCGCTTCCTTGATTGTTCTGCGGATGATGAACGGATTGTAGAAAGGCAGCCTGTCGGGGCTTTTGATCCGACAGGGGTAATCGCTGCTTTAGTCGGCGATTTGCGCTCTAAAGTTTGAAGAAGATCGCATTACAGTAATGCAAATTTGTATGCAGTTTTCATTAACTGTGATGAATGTCGAAGTGTGGATGCGGGTGGATGTTAGAATACTCACAGACCCGCAAGGTAAAATTGATACGGCACTGCCGTTGGAGAATGTTATGACCGATTTAACTGCAAGCAGCCTGCGCGCGTTGAAACTGATGGACCTGACTACCCTGAACGATGACGACACCAATGAAAAAGTCATCGCCCTGTGCCATCAGGCGAAAACGCCCGTCGGTAACACCGCCGCCATCTGTATCTACCCGCGCTTTATCCCGATTGCCCGTAAAACTCTGAAAGAGCAGGGCACCCCGGAGGTGCGCATTGCAACCGTGACTAACTTCCCGCACGGCAACGACGATATCGAGATTGCGCTGGCAGAAACCCGTGCGGCGATTGCTTACGGTGCAGACGAAGTGGACGTGGTATTCCCGTACCGCGCGCTGATCGCCGGCAACGAGCAGGTTGGTTTTGACCTGGTGAAAGCCTGTAAAGACGCCTGCGCGGCGGCAAACGTTTGGCTTAAAGTGATCATCGAAACCGGCGAGCTGAAAGAAGAGGCGCTGATTCGTAAGGCGTCTGAAATCTCCATCAAAGCTGGTGCAGATTTCATTAAAACCTCTACCGGTAAAGTGCCGGTGAATGCGACCCCGGAAAGCGCGCGCATCATGATGGAAGTCATTCGTGATATGGGCGTGTCCAAAACGGTTGGTTTCAAACCTGCGGGCGGCGTGCGTACCGCTGAAGACGCGCAGCAGTTCCTGGCGATTGCCGACGAATTGTTCGGTGCCGACTGGGCGGATTCCCGTCACTACCGCTTTGGCGCATCCAGCCTGCTGGCCAGCCTGCTGAAAGCGCTGGGTCACGGCGACGGTAAGAGCGCAAGCAGCTACTAAGTTTGAATTGCCGGGTGGCGCTACGCTTACCCGGCCTACCGGATCGTAGGGCGGGTAAGCGTAGTGCCCCCCGCCACAACTCCCCCGATTCCGCATGGAGGTTACCGTGTTTCTCGCACAAGAAATTATTCGTAAAAAACGTGATGGTCATGCATTAAGCGACGAAGAGATCCGCTTCTTCATCAACGGCATTCGTGATAACACCGTCTCAGAAGGGCAAATTGCGGCTCTGGCGATGACCATTTTCTTCCACGATATGTCGATGCCTGAGCGCGTGTCGCTGACCATGGCGATGCGAGATTCAGGAACCGTTCTGGACTGGAAGAGCCTCAACCTTAACGGCCCGATTGTGGATAAACACTCCACCGGCGGCGTGGGCGACGTGACGTCTCTGATGCTTGGCCCAATGGTGGCAGCCTGTGGCGGTTACATCCCGATGATCTCCGGGCGCGGCCTGGGCCACACCGGCGGTACGCTCGACAAACTGGAAGCCATTCCGGGCTTCGATATCTTCCCGGACGACAACCGCTTCCGCGACATTATTAAAGATGTTGGTGTGGCGATTATCGGCCAGACCAGCTCTCTTGCTCCGGCAGACAAGCGTTTCTACGCGACCCGCGATATCACCGCAACCGTTGACTCCATCCCGCTGATTACCGCCTCTATCCTGGCGAAGAAACTGGCAGAAGGGCTGGACGCGCTGGTGATGGACGTGAAGGTGGGCAGCGGCGCGTTTATGCCGACCTATGAACTTTCTGCTGCGCTTGCCGAAGCGATCGTTGGCGTCTCCAACGGCGCGGGCGTGCGCACCACCGCATTGCTCACCGACATGAACCAGGTGCTGGCTTCCAGCGCCGGTAACGCGGTTGAAGTGCGTGAGGCGGTACAGTTCCTCACCGGTGAATACCGTAACCCGCGTCTGTTCGACGTTACCATGGCGCTGTGCGTTGAGATGTTAATCTCCGGCAAGCTTGCCAAAGACGACGCTGACGCCCGTGCGAAACTGCAGGCCGTGCTGGACAACGGCAAAGCGGCGGAAATCTTTGGCCGTATGGTTGCGGCGCAGAAAGGCCCGACCGATTTCGTCGAAAATTATGCGAAATATCTGCCGACCGCGACGCTCAGCAAAGCGGTGTATGCCGATAGCGAAGGTTTTGTCTCCGCGATGGACACCCGTGCCCTCGGTATGGCGGTGGTCTCGATGGGCGGCGGCCGTCGTCAGGCGTCAGACACCATTGATTACAGCGTCGGCTTTACCGATATGGCCCGTCTGGGCGACAGCGTTGACGGTCAGCGTCCGCTGGCGGTGATCCACGCTAAAGACGAAGCCAGCTGGCAGGAAGCGGCGAAAGCGGTGAAAGCGGCCATTGCGCTTGATGATAAAGCACCGGAAACCACACCGACTGTCTATCGCCGTATCACCGAATAGCGGTATACTGATCTGATCGATAATTTTTGAAGCACTACGTACGGAGAACAATTATGAAACGTGCATTTATTATGGTGCTGGACTCATTCGGCATCGGCGCAACCGAAGATGCAGAACGTTTTGGTGACGTGGGTTCCGATACCATGGGTCACATCGCAGAAGCCTGTGCGAAAGGCGAAGCGGACAACGGTCGTAAAGGCCCTCTGACTCTACCCAACCTGACCCGCCTCGGTCTGGTGAAAGCGCATGAAGGTTCTACCGGTAAAATTGCAGCCGGTATGGACGGCAACGCGGAAGTGGTGGGTGCCTACGGCTGGGCTCACGAGCTCTCATCCGGTAAAGACACTCCGTCTGGACACTGGGAAATCGCTGGTGTGCCGGTACTGTTCGACTGGGGCTACTTCTCCGATCACCAGAACAGCTTCCCGCAGGAGCTGCTGGATAAGCTGGTTAAGCGTGCCAACCTGCCGGGTTACCTCGGTAACTGCCACTCTTCCGGTACCGTGATTCTGGATGAGCTCGGCGAAGAGCACATGAAAACCGGCAAGCCGATTTTCTACACCTCTGCTGACTCCGTGTTCCAGATTGCCTGCCACGAAGAGACCTACGGCCTGGATAAGCTCTACGAGCTGTGCGAAATCGCCCGTGAAGAGCTGACTGAAGGCGGCTACAACATTGGCCGCGTTATCGCGCGTCCATTTATCGGCGACAAAGCGGGTAACTTCCAGCGTACCGGTAACCGTCACGACCTGGCCGTTGAGCCACCGGCACCTACCGTGCTGCAGAAGCTGGTCGAAGAGAAAGACGGTCACGTGGTTTCCGTGGGCAAAATCGCGGATATCTACGCTAACTGCGGCATCACCAAAAAAGTGAAAGCCACCGGTCTGGATGCGCTGTTCGATGCCACCATCAAAGAGATGAAAGAAGCGGGCGACAAGACCATTGTCTTCACCAACTTCGTGGACTTCGACTCCTCCTGGGGCCACCGTCGCGACGTCGCGGGCTATGCGGCCGGTCTGGAGCTGTTTGACCGCCGTCTGCCAGAGCTGATGGAGTTGGTGGGTGAAGATGACATTCTGATCCTGACCGCGGACCACGGCTGTGACCCAACCTGGACCGGTACCGACCACACCCGTGAGCACATTCCGGTGCTGGTGTACGGCCCGAAAGTGAAGCCGGGCTCGCTGGGTCACCGTGAAACCTTCGCGGACATCGGCCAGACTATCGCGAAATACTTTGGTACATCTGACATGGAATATGGCAAGGCCATGTTCTGAGGTCATTGCCCGGTGGCGCTTCGCTTACCGGGCCTACGGTTTTGTAGGCCGGGTCAGGCGTAGCCGCCACCCGGCAAAAACAACAATGTAAAAGGAACTGAAGATGGCAACTCCTCACATTAATGCAGAAATGGGTGATTTCGCTGACGTCGTATTGATGCCGGGCGACCCGCTGCGCGCGAAGCACATTGCAGAAACCTTCCTCGAAGACGTGCGTGAAGTGAACAACGTTCGCGGCATGCTGGGCTTCACCGGTACCTACAAGGGCCGCAAAATCTCCGTGATGGGCCACGGTATGGGTATCCCATCCTGCTCTATCTACACCAAAGAGCTGATCACCGACTTCGGCGTGAAGAAAATCATCCGCGTTGGCTCCTGTGGTGCCGTACGCATGGACGTTAAGCTGCGCGACATCGTTATCGGTATGGGTGCCTGCACCGATTCCAAAGTTAACCGTATGCGTTTCAAAGATCATGACTTCGCTGCCATTGCAGACTTCGGCATGGTGCGTGACGCGGTTGACGCGGCAAAAGCGCTGGGCGTTGAAGCGCGCGTGGGTAACATTTTCTCTGCTGACCTGTTCTATGCACCGGACGGCGGCGAGATGTTCGACGTGATGGAGAAATACGGCATTCTGGGCGTGGAAATGGAAGCGGCGGGTATCTACGGCGTAGCGGCTGAGTTTGGTGCGAAAGCGCTGACCATCTGCACCGTGTCTGACCACATCCGTACCCACGAGCAGACCACCGCTGCCGAGCGTCAGACCACCTTCAACGACATGATCAAAATCGCGCTGGAATCCGTTCTGCTGGGCGATAAAGAGTAAGCGCTGTTGTGCCGGGTGGCGGCTTCGCCTGACCCGGCCTACGGTTTTGTAGGCCCGCTAAGCGCATCGCCAGCGGGCTTTTTTACTAGCGCACGGCCTGTGCAATCCATGCTGACAAATCCCTTAACTCTTTTTCCTGCTCCGGGAAATCCCCAATCAACGCGTCGCATTCCTGCTGCAGCATATCCGCCCGGTACAAACAGCCCTGTAAGCGTGCCGCGAGTGCTTCCAGCGGTGCCGGATTAAGACTGTCCGTAAACACCTGCGTGCGGGTGATATGACCTTTCTCTACGTCGAAGTGCAGCTCCACGCCGCCCCAGGTAAAACGCTCATCCAGCAGATGGGAAAATGCAGGAGCCTGACCGAAGTTCCACTCCCAGCTGCTCTGGCGGGCGAAGGTTTCGGCGAAGTTTGGCAGGTCCGGGGTCTTATCCGGTGAGATCGCTTCTGCTTCCACGCGCTCGCCGTAATGCGCAAAGAACGCCTCGCGCACGGCCTCACAGATTTGCTCATGGGTAATTCCAGGCAGCAGTTCGACCAGATTTGCCACGCGACCGCGCACGGAGGTAATCCCTTTGGCCTGTAGTTTTTTCTTGTCGGGATTCAGATAGTTAGCCAGGCGGCTGAGATCCGCGTTAAGCAGAAGGGTACCGTGGTGGAACCCGCGATCCATCGTTTCGCGGTAGGCTGAACCGGACACTTTACGATCCCCGTCCGGCGTTTTGACCACCAGATCGTTACGCCCGGAGGCTTCTGCCGTCACGCCGAGTGAATTGAGCGCGTTGAGAACGATGGACGTTGAGATAGTTTTATCGTATTCCGGTTTACCCGCCATAAAGGTAAAGCAGGTGTTGCCTAGATCGTGAAACACCGCGCCGCCGCCGCTGCTACGACGCGCGAGGCGCACGTTGTCCTCTTCCATACGCCGCGTATTGCACTCTTTCCACGGGTTTTGCGCGCGGCCGATGACCACCGTATCGGCGTTACGCCAGAGAAACAGGACGCGCTGGGTGGCGGGCATCTGGCGGAAAATGCACTCTTCAACCGCGAGATTAAACCAGGGATCGTAAGAGTCAGAGATAAGCAGGCGTAACGTCGTCATGGCAGAGTTCCTTTTCCGAATCATTTGCCTACTTTATCACTATTCTTTCTTCTCGCTCTCTTCGTCTTCGGGGACCGATCTGCTGGCGGTCAGCAGGAACGGTGACTGCTGCCAGCGCGAGCGTTTGCCCCGAAGCAGGGTACGCGCCAGAACAACGCCGATGGCGAGTGAAAGCAGCAGCATCAGGCGCAGAATGTTGGTGGTATTATCGACCTGTTTGGCTTCGGTTGGCAGGGTGTGAGTATCAAGGGTCAGGCGCAGATAGCCCAGCGGACCATTCTTCCCCTGAATAGGCTCGACGATCTGCTGGTTGAAATAGCCTCCGGCTTTTTTACCGTCCAGCGCCAGCCTGTCGCGCACGTCGACGTGCTCGCCCGCGCGGGCAATCAGGTTGCCTTGCTCATCATAGACACCGGCATCAAGAATGCGGCTGTTCTCCGTGAGCAGGCGTAAAACCTGGCCTATCCGCTTATCGTCCGGCGTTTCTGTACGCATGGACGGCGCGACGTTGAGCGTCACCTGGCGTGCCAGCGTGCGGGCCAGTTCTTCAAACTGCGGGTTGCGTTGCCGTTGATGATTCTGGCTAAACCACGATGCCCCTTGCATCAGCACCACTAAGAGTGCGAGACAGGAGAGGACAATCACGGCGCGATGGAGCCGGAATTTCAGTTTTGCGCGAGCCATATTCCACCTGCTGAAAATTTACGGCTTAATGTTGCCAGAAGTGATGGTTACAGGGTAGCCTCATGCGTTATTTTCCCTCTGCAACCTTCCGGCGCGAACGAAATTACAGGAGCTTTAATGCCGAACATTACCTGGTGTGACCTGCCAACGGATGTCTCTTTATGGCCAGGATTGCCGCTCTCTTTAAGTGGCGATGAGGTGATGCCTCTGGATTACCACGCCGGTCGTAGCGGCTGGCTCCTCTACGGACGCGGTCTGGATAAGCAACGCCTGACCCAGTATCAAAGCAAGCTGGGCGCCGCGATGGTTATTGTTGCCGCCTGGTGCGTGGAAGACTACCAGGTCATTCGCCTGGCCGGTTCCCTGACGCAGCGCGCAACGCGTCTGGCGCATGACGCCGGGCTGGACGTCGCGCCGCTGGGGAAAATTCCGCACCTGAAAACGCCGGGTCTGCTGGTCATGGACATGGACTCTACGGCGATCCAGATCGAATGTATCGACGAGATTGCGAAACTGGCGGGCAGCGGCGAGCTGGTGGCGGAAGTCACCGAGCGTGCGATGCGCGGCGAGCTGGACTTCACTGCCAGCCTGCGACAGCGCGTGGCGACTCTGAAAGGGGCCGATGCCAACATTCTGCGTCAGGTGCGCGATGTGCTGCCGCTGATGCCAGGGCTGACGCAGCTGGTGCTGAAGCTGCAGTCGCTGGGCTGGAAAGTGGCGATTGCCTCCGGTGGCTTTACCTTCTTCGCGGATTATCTGCGGGAAAAACTGCATCTGACCACCGTGGTGGCCAACGAGCTCGAGATCATGGACGGCAAGCTGACCGGCCAGGTGATTGGCGATATTGTGGATGCCCAGTACAAAGCCAACACCTTGACCCGTCTGGCGGAAAAATATGAAATTCCGGTTGTTCAGACCGTCGCCATCGGGGACGGCGCGAACGACCTGCCGATGATCAAAGTAGCCGGTCTTGGCATTGCCTACCATGCCAAGCCAAAAGTGAATGAAAAGACGGAAGTCACTATCCGTCATGCTGACCTGATGGGGGTGTTCTGCATTCTCTCCGGCAGCCTTAATCAGAAATAACGGTCTGCTTTGTAGGCCGGGTAAGCGTAAGCGCCACCCGGCACGCAGGCCGCACAGAAACAACGAGGTAAACCGTGGCGAAAGCTCCAAAACGCGCATTTGTCTGTAATGAATGTGGTGCGGATTATCCGCGCTGGCAGGGGCAATGCAGCGCCTGTCATGCCTGGAACACCATCACCGAAGTGCGTGGTGTGGCGGCTTCGCCGAGCGTAGCCCGCAACGAACGCCTGAGCGGCTATGCCGGTAATGCGGGCGTGGCAAAAGTGCAAAAACTCTCGGACATCAGCCTGGAGGAACTGCCGCGCTTTTCCACCGGATTCAAAGAGTTTGACCGCGTGCTCGGCGGCGGCGTGGTGCCGGGCAGCGCGATTCTTATCGGCGGTAACCCGGGGGCGGGTAAATCGACCCTGCTGCTGCAAACGCTCTGCAAGCTCGCTGAACAGATGAAAACCCTGTACGTCACGGGCGAAGAGTCGCTGCAGCAGGTGGCAATGCGCGCGCACCGTCTGGGCCTGCCGACCGGCAACCTGAACATGCTGTCGGAAACCAGCATCGAGCAGATCTGCATGATCGCCGAAGAAGAGCAGCCGAAGCTGATGGTGATCGACTCCATCCAGGTGATGCATATGGCGGACATTCAGTCCTCACCGGGCAGCGTGGCGCAGGTGCGTGAAACGGCGGCCTACCTGACGCGCTTTGCCAAAACGCGCGGCGTGGCGATCGTGATGGTCGGCCACGTCACCAAAGACGGCTCGCTGGCGGGGCCAAAAGTGCTCGAACACTGTATCGACTGCTCCGTGATGCTCGACGGCGACGCGGATTCCCGTTTCCGCACCCTGCGCAGTCATAAAAACCGCTTTGGGGCGGTGAACGAACTGGGCGTGTTTGCCATGACCGAGCAGGGGCTGCGTGAAGTCAGCAACCCGTCGGCCATCTTCCTGAGTCGGGGAGATGAAATCACCTCCGGCAGTTCGGTAATGGTGCTGTGGGAAGGGACGCGCCCGCTGCTTGTCGAAATTCAGGCGCTGGTGGACGTGTCGATGATGGGCAACCCGCGGCGCGTGGCGGTCGGTCTGGAACAGAACCGTCTGGCAATTCTGCTGGCGGTGCTGCACCGTCACGGCGGGCTGCAGATGGCGGATCAGGACGTTTTCGTTAACGTAGTGGGCGGCGTCAAAGTCACCGAGACAAGCGCCGACCTGGCGCTGCTGCTGGCGATGGTCTCCAGCCTGCGTGACAGACCGCTGCCGCAGGATCTGGTGGTGTTTGGTGAAGTCGGCCTCGCCGGGGAGATCCGTCCGGTGCCAAGCGGGCAGGAGCGTATCTCCGAGGCGGCAAAACACGGTTTCCGTCGGGCTATCGTTCCGGCCGCTAACGTGCCGAAAAAAATCCCGGAAGGGATGCAGGTATTTGGCGTGAAAAAACTCGCAGATGCGTTAAATGTCTTTGACGACTTATAATTACGTATTCGATTTTGCAGGAGGCACCGTAATTTATGTCATCATTTGACTACATCAAAACCGCAATCCGTCAGAAAGGCTGCACGCTACAGCAGGTGGCGGACGCCAGCGGTATGACCAAAGGCTACCTTAGCCAACTGCTGAACGCCAAAATCAAAAGCCCCAGCGCGCAAAAGCTGGAAGCGCTGCACCGCTTTCTGGGGCTTGAATTCCCGCGTATGCAAAAGAATATCGGCGTGGTGTTTGGTAAGTTTTACCCACTGCATACCGGGCATATCTATCTGATCCAGCGCGCCTGTAGCCAGGTGGATGAACTGCACATCATCATGGGGTACGACGAAACGCGCGATCGCCAGCTGTTTGAAGACAGCGCCATGTCGCAGCAGCCGACCGTGCCTGACCGCCTGCGCTGGCTGCTCCAGACCTTTAAGTACCAAAAAAATATTCGCATTCATGCCTTCAATGAAGAGGGTATGGAGCCCTACCCGCACGGCTGGGACGTGTGGAGCAATGGCATCAAAGCGTTTATGGAAGATAAGGGCATTGCGCCTAACTGGATCTATACCTCTGAAGAGTCCGATGCGCCGCAGTTCCGCGAGCATCTGGGCATCGAAACCGTGCTTATCGATCCGAAGCGCACCTTCATGAACATCAGCGGGGCGCAGATCCGCGAAAACCCGTTCCGCTACTGGGATTATATCCCGACCGAAGTGAAGCCATTCTTTGTGCGCACCGTTGCGATCCTGGGCGGCGAGTCGAGCGGGAAATCAACGCTGGTCAACAAACTGGCGAATATCTTCAACACCACCAGCGCATGGGAGTACGGGCGCGATTATGTCTTCTCCCATCTGGGCGGTGATGAGATGGCGCTGCAGTATTCCGACTACGACAAAATTGCGCTCGGGCACGCCCAGTACATTGATTTCGCGGTGAAATACGCTAACAAAGTGGCGTTTATCGATACCGATTTCGTCACCACGCAGGCGTTCTGTAAAAAATACGAGGGGCGTGAGCACCCGTTCGTGCAGGCGCTGATTGACGAATATCGCTTTGACCTGGTGATCCTGCTGGAAAACAATACTCCGTGGGTCGCTGATGGCATGCGCAGCCTCGGCAGCTCCGTGGACAGACGTGAGTTCCAGACCATGCTGGTGGCTATGCTCAATGAGAACAACGTTGAGTTTGTGCATGTGGAAGAGTCGGACTACGACTCCCGTTTCCTGCGCTGCGTCGAGTTGGTGAAGGAGATGATGGGGGAGCAGGGGTAAGCTTTAACCTCCCTCTCCCGGTGGGAGAGGGTTAGGGTTAGGGTTAGGGTTAGGGTGAGGGAATCAGACCACTCAATACTCAACCACCACTTTCCCGCGCATATGCCCGTCCAGCACTTTACGGTGCGCCTCGGTAATGCTTTCCACGCTCAGCCCGTGCAGTGTTTCACTTAGCGAACTTTCCACCACGCCAGTATCCGCAAGCTTCGCCACCTCATTGAGGATCTCGCCCTGACGCGCCATATCAGCGGTCTGGTACATGCTGCGGGTGTACATAAACTCCCAGTGCAGGGCGGCGGATTTGGATTTCAGCTTGTCCTGGTTCAGCGGATGCGCGTTCTCCACGATGGAACAGATATGCCCCTGAGGAGCAATCAGTTCGCTGACCGCATCCCAGTGCCCGTCGGTGTCATTGAGGATGAAAATGTAATCCACAAAGGTGAGTCCCTCTTTCGCCAGCTCACCTTTCAGGTCGCGGTAGTTCACCACCACGTCTGCACCGCGGTCGCGGCACCACCGGGCAGAATCTTCCCGGGAAGCCGTCGCGACGATCTTCACCTTGCTGTTGTGCTTCGCAAATGGGATCGCCAGCGAGCCAACCCCGCCCGCACCGCCGATGATCAGCAGCGTTTTTTCCGCGCCGGCATCCTGAATGTTAAGCCGTTCAAACAGGCCTTCCCACGCGGTAAGTGCGGTCAAGGGCAGTGCAGCGGCAGCCGCCCAGCCGAGGCTGGCAGGCTTGCGCCCGGCAATACGCGCATCAATCAGCTGATGCGTGGTGTTACTGCCCGGGCGGGTGATATCGCCCGCGTACCACACTTCATCTCCCGGCTTGAATCCGGTGACGCCCGTTCCAACGGCTTTGACGATCCCGCTGGCATCCCACCCCAGCACGCGCGGCGCTTTCAGTCCGTTTTTGGCAACGTTCGCATGCACCTTGGTGTCTACCGGGTTTACGGAGACGGCTTTCACCTCCACCAACAGATCGTGCTCGCCAGGCTGTGGCATCGGCAGGGTGATTTCAATAAACGTGGAGGGATTTTCTGGGTTAACGGCGATGGCTTTAACTGACATGGTGTACTCCTCAATGGAATGCGTTTTGTTGAGGCTAGTCTATTTACTGGTCAGCTGCATGATAAGATGGACAATCAAGAACTCAGCGTTCGTACAGGATGAACAATCATGTTTAAACAGCTGCAGGACATGGCGCTGTTTGCGCTGGTAGCAGAGATGGGCAGCTTTACCGCTGCGGCACACAAAGCGGAACTGCCGAAATCCAGCGTGAGCCAGCGGATTAGTCAGCTGGAGCAGCAGGTGGGTATTCGCCTGCTTAACCGCACCACGCGCAGGCTGAACCTGACGTTTGCGGGCGAGCACTATCTGGTGCACTGTCGTGAAATGCTGGCGGCCAGCGAGCGGGCGGAGTACGCGATTCAGCGCCTGCGAGAAAATCCCAGCGGACGGCTTCGTATCACCTGTCCGGCAGGGATTGGGGCCACGCTGCTGGCGCATATGAATGCCGAGTTCCAGCTTCGCTATCCCGACGTTTCGCTCGACGTTTCCATTTCTGACGACGTGCTCGATCTGGTCGAGTCTGGCTTTGACGTGGCGCTGCGTACCGGTAAGCCGCAGGACTCCTCTCTGATTGGTCGTATGATTGGCCACTGCCCGCGCTATATGATGGCCTCGCCGGCGTACCTGGCGCGTCGGGAGCCGCTAACGCATCCTCGTCAGCTGGTGGAGCACCGCTGCATTACCCACAAAGCCTGGTCTGAGTGGCTTCTGCGAAGCGAGGGCGAGGATTACCGCTACCTGCCGGATAACGCCCATCTGACGGATAACCTGGTCTACGCCCGTGAGTGCGCGATGGCCGGCGCGGGGATCACGCTGCTTCCGGCTTTTTTGCTGGAAGATAAGATCGAGAAAGGGGCGCTGGTGCAGGTGCTGCCGGAGTGGAACGTCGAAGGAAACGATCTGTGGCTAGCCTATCCGAGCCGTAAGCTCAACTCGCCCGCACTGATGAGTTATATCGACTTTGCAATGCAGTTTGATGAGGTGAAGCGGTATTACGTGGGGAGGTGAAATTGCCGGGTGGCGGCTTCACCTTACCCGGCCTACAAACTGCACAGAATCGTAGGCCGGGTAAGCGCTAGCGCCACCCGGCTTGTTGGCACTTACTTAGCAATACGCTTGTACTTAATACGCTTCGGCTCCAGCGCGTCTGCGCCCAGCGTGCGTTTCTTGTACTCTTCGTATTCGGTGAAGTTACCTTCGAAGAACTCCACTTTACCTTCGTCCTGGTAGTCCAGAATGTGGGTCGCGATACGGTCGAGGAACCAGCGGTCGTGCGAGATAACCATCGCACAGCCCGGGAACTCCAGCAGGGCGTTTTCCAGCGCGCGCAGGGTTTCGATATCCAGGTCGTTGGTTGGTTCATCGAGCAGCAGTACGTTACCGCCCACCTGCAGCAGCTTCGCCAGGTGCAGACGACCACGCTCACCGCCGGACAGCTCGCCCACGCGTTTGCCCTGGTCGGTGCCTTTGAAGTTAAAGCGGCCAACATAGGCGCGGCTTGGCATCTCGGTGTTGCCGATACGCATGATATCCAGACCGCCGGAAACTTCTTCCCACACGGTTTTGCTGTTATCCATCGCGTCACGGAACTGGTCAACGGACGCCAGCTTCACGGTTTCACCCAGGGTGATAGAACCGCTGTCTGGCTGCTCCTGACCGGACATCATGCGGAACAGGGTCGATTTACCCGCGCCGTTCGGACCGATGATGCCAACGATAGCGCCTTTCGGTACGGAGAAGGTCAGGTCGTCGATCAGCAGACGGTCGCCGTAGGACTTACGCAGGTTGGTCACTTCAACCACTTTATCCCCCAGACGTGCTCCAGGTGGAATAAACAGTTCGTTGGTTTCGTTACGTTTCTGGTATTCGGTGTTGTTAAGCTCTTCGAAGCGTGCCAGACGGGCTTTGCCCTTAGACTGACGGCCTTTCGCGCCCTGACGAACCCACTCCAGCTCTTTCTCGATAGACTTACGACGCGCCGCTTCCTGAGACGCTTCCTGCGCCAGACGCTGATCTTTCTGCTCCAGCCAGGAGGAGTAGTTGCCTTCCCATGGAATACCTTCGCCGCGGTCCAGCTCCAGGATCCAGCCAGCGACGTTGTCGAGGAAGTAACGGTCGTGGGTAATCGCCACCACGGTGCCTTCGAAGTCGTGCAGGAAGCGCTCCAGCCACGCCACGGATTCTGCATCCAGGTGGTTAGTGGGTTCGTCGAGCAGCAGCATGTCTGGTTTTTCCAGCAGCAGGCGGCACAGCGCCACGCGACGGCGTTCACCACCGGAGAGCTTCTCAACTTTTGCATCCCAGTCCGGCAGACGCAGGGCATCCGCCGCGCGCTCCAGCTGCACGTTCAGATTGTGACCATCATGCGCCTGGATAATCTCTTCATACTTGCCCTGTTGCGCGGCAAGCTTGTCGAAATCCGCATCCGGCTCGGCGTATTTGGCATACACTTCATCCAGACCTTTCAGCGCGTTAACCACTTCGGATACCGCTTCTTCGACGGACTCACGCACGGTGTGTTCCGGGTTCAGCTGAGGTTCCTGCGGCAGGTAGCCAATCTTGATACCTGGTTGCGGACGGGCTTCACCTTCGATGTCTGTATCAATGCCGGCCATGATGCGCAGCAGGGTGGACTTACCGGCACCGTTGAGACCCAGAACACCGATTTTTGCGCCCGGGAAGAAGCTCAGCGAGATATTTTTAAGAATATGACGTTTCGGCGGGACCACTTTGCCGACACGATGCATGGTATAAACGAATTGAGCCACGTTGGACTTCGCCTCTTTTATCGTGATGAGTATGGAATTTCAGCCTCGAAGTGTAGCCTTTTTCACGGCCTAATCCCAGCCAGGAACGTCGGGAGTGTTAAAACGCGCAAGAAAGGTAAAAAAGTGTCCATGACGTGGCGCGTTGCAGGATGCCTGGTTAGCATAAGTTAATTAAGCTTTGATGTGGCAAGACGCTGCAATTGATGAAAAAACAATGAGGAAGAGCTTGTGGAAAAAGCCAAACGGGTGGTCTGGCGTCTGCTGGCTGCCAGCATATGCGTAATGGCGGTAAGCCAGGCGGTGCATGCCGATTCACTGGATGAACAACGTAACCGCTACGCCCAAATTAAACAGGCGTGGGACAACAAGCAGATGGATACCGTACAGGCGCTGATGTCGACGCTGAAGGACTATCCGCTGTATCCGTATCTGGAGTATCGCCAGATCACGGACGATCTCATGAACCAACCCACCGTCACCGTGAATAATTTCATTCAGGCGAACCCAACTCTGCCGCCGGCACGGAATCTGCAGTCTCGTTTCGTTAACGAACTGGCGCGTCGTGAAGACTGGCGCGGACTGCTGGCGTTTAGCCCTGAAAAGCCAAACGCCACCGAAGCCCAGTGTAACTATTACTATGCGAAATGGGCCACCGGTCAGCAGGAAGAGGCCTGGGCCGGGGCGAAAGAGCTCTGGCTCACCGGGAAAAGCCAGCCAAACGCCTGTGATTCCCTGTTTGGCGCATGGCGTGCTTCCGGCAAGCAAGACCCGCTGGCCTACCTTGAGCGCATCCGTCTGGCGATGAAAGCCGGCAACACGCGGCTGGTAACCACGCTGGCGGGGCAAATGCCGTCCGATTACCAGACGATCTCCACCGCGGTTATCTCGCTGGCTAACGATCCGAACAGCGTGCTGACCTTTGCCCGCAGTACGGGGGCGACCGATTTTACCCGCCAGATGGCGGCGGTGGCCTTTGCCAGCGTGGCGCGTGACGATGTGGAAAACGCGCGGCTGATGATCCCGCAACTGGTGCAGGCGCAGCAGCTCAATGAGGAGCAAACCCAGGAGCTGCGCGACATTGTGGCGTGGCGATTGATGGGCACCGATGTGACCGATGAACAGGCGCGCTGGCGTGACGATGCCATTATGCGTTCAAACTCCACCTCGCTGGTGGAACGCCGCGTGCGAATGGCGCTGGGTACGGGCGATCGCCGTGGGCTCAATACCTGGCTCGCGCGGTTGCCTATGGAAGCCAAAGAGAAGGACGAATGGCGCTACTGGCAGGCCGACCTGCTGATGGAGCGCGGTCGTGATGATGAAGCCAAAGAGATCCTCCATACGCTGATGCAGCAGCGCGGGTTCTACCCGATGGCGGCCGCACAGCGCCTGGGCGAGGAGTACACCTTCCGCATTGATAAAGCGCCCGCGAACGCGAACCCGGCGCTGACCCAGGGGCCAGAAATGGCACGCGTTCGCGAGCTAATGTACTGGAACATGGACAACACCGCGCGCAGCGAGTGGGCGAATCTGGTGACCAGCCGCACCACCGACGAGAAAGCCCAGCTTGCCCGCTATGCGTTTGATAATCACTGGTGGGATCTGAGCGTGCAGGCAACGATCGCCGGTAAGCTGTGGGATCATCTCGAAGAGCGTTTCCCGCTGGCTTATAAAGATCTTTTCGATCGCTACACCAGCGGCAAAGATATCCCGCAAAGTTACGCGATGGCGATTGCCCGTCAGGAAAGTGCGTGGAACCCGAAAGTCCGTTCTCCGGTGGGGGCCAGCGGTCTGATGCAGATCATGCCGGGTACGGCGACGCACACGGTGAAGATGTTTAATATTCCTGGGTACAGCAGCCCGTCACAGCTGCTGGATCCAGATACCAACATCAACATCGGTACCAGCTATCTCCAGTACGTGTATCAGCAGTTCGGCAATAACCGCATCTTCTCTTCGGCGGCGTATAACGCGGGTCCTGGGCGCGTGCGTACCTGGCTTGGCAACAGCGCCGGGCGCATCGAT
This sequence comes from Lelliottia nimipressuralis, assembly GCF_004402045.1. Taxonomy (GTDB): domain Bacteria; phylum Pseudomonadota; class Gammaproteobacteria; order Enterobacterales; family Enterobacteriaceae; genus Enterobacter; species Enterobacter chinensis. Next base: position 278,608 of record NZ_SOMG01000023.1, read on the forward strand.
GCCGTGGCGTTTGTCGAGAGCATCCCCTTCTCGGAAACGCGCGGATACGTGAAAAACGTGCTGGCGTATGATGCCTACTATCGCTACTTCATGGGGCAGAAAGATACCCTGATGAGCGATGCCGAGTGGCAGAGACGTTACTGATCGGCGTGGGTTGTGTTATGCTGTACTCGCTAATGAGTACAAGAGGCAGCATAACATGACCCAGCATTCCCCGTATTCCTCGGCAATGGCCGAACAACGTCATCAGGAGTGGCTTCGTTTTGTGGAGTTGCTTCGCCAGTCTTACGATCAGGATTTGCATTTACCCCTGATGCAGCTGATGCTCACGCCGGATGAGCGTGAGGCGCTCGGCACACGCGTGCGGATCATTGAAGAGTTGCTGCGCGGTGAGATGAGCCAGCGCGAGCTGAAAAATGAGCTCGGCGCGGGTATCGCAACGATTACCCGTGGGTCGAACAGCCTGAAGTCGGCACCGGTTGAGCTGCGCCAGTGGCTGGAAGCGGTATTGCTGAAAAACGCCGGATAACGGCTTCGCCCGATCCTGCCTACACGCTTACCGATAAATCGCGTTATGGAACGGGCTTAACGCCAGGATCACCGCCTGGTGATAAACACCAGAACGCGTCAGCGCGCCTGCGGTAAAGACGCCAATGGCCCCTTCTTTACGGCCAATCTCATCAATGCCGGTGTACTGCGACATCACCGGCCCGAGCGCTTCACCCGCACGGACTTTTTCCAGAATGATCTCCGGCAGCGGCAGGGTGGCCGAACGCGCTTCACCACGCTGTTCGCGGCTTTCGATCACCACCCAGCTAAAGGTGGCGCCTTCGTCGATACCGGCTTCAATGGCTACCCAAAAGTCAGCATCCGGTGCGGCAACCCTGGCATTTGTCACGCGATTTCGTGCGCCAGCGCGCGTTTCCTCACTGCCAAACGGCTGTTCAGGAACGCCACTCTCGACGCCGATGGCCTCAATATGGCAGGATCCTGCGCCGAAGATCTCTTCAAATGCCCTTAGAATTGCCTGAATTTTGGCAGGATTAGTGGTAGCAGAGACAACATGGTGCATAATTAAGCTCGATTCAAAAAAACTCATCGCAGTATAACGGAAAAAAAGCATGTTACAGGTATACCTTGTTCGCCACGGTGAAACGCAGTGGAACGCCGAGCGACGTATTCAAGGCCAGTCAGACAGTCCTCTCACTGAGAAGGGTGTGCAGCAAGCGTGGCAGGTGGCAGAGCGTGCCAGAACGCTGGGCATTACCCACGTCATTACCAGCGATTTAGGTCGCACACAGCAGACGGCGCGCATCATCGCAGACGCCTGCGGCTGTGACGTCGTGCTTGAGCCGCGCCTGCGCGAGCTGGATATGGGCGTGCTGGAAAAACGCCATATCGATACGCTGACGGAAACGGAAGAGGGCTGGCGTCGCACGCTGGTGAACGGCACCGAAGATGGCCGTATCCCTGAGGGAGAATCCATGCAGGAGCTCAGCGTACGCATGCATGCTGCCCTGGCTGAGTGTCTGAAGCTTCCGGCAGGAAGCCGTCCGCTGCTGGTGAGTCACGGGATTGCGTTGGGTTGCCTGGTGAGCACCATTCTGGGGTTACCGGCTTATGCTGAGCGTCGTTTGCGTCTGCGCAACTGCTCCATTTCCCGGATTGATTACCAGGAGAGCGCGTGGCTGGCGTCGGGCTGGGTAGTGGAGATGGCAGGGGACATTTCGCATCTCGATGCCCCTGCGCTTGACGAACTGCAGCGTTAACGACGTATTGGAATCAAGAATTCCATACGCAGATTGATTGGGCCTTCTTCCGGTTTAGCGTCCTGCGCCGGGTAGTAGCGCTCAATGTCCTGACCTTTACGGCGATTCAGATTCAGCATCGGCATGCAGGTCCCGTAAACGGTCAGGATGAACTCTTGAACCCCCGTTCCCAGCCCTTCATAGGCGAACATGACGTACTCGCCGCCTTCCAGCACGACAGGCTTCGAACCCTGAATGTAGCCATTGGCCATATCTGGCGTCAGCGCGGTGGTGTAGAACACCTCCTGCTCGTCGTCTTTTTCCTGGCTCGGGTGCGTTTCGTTGAGGCCATACAGAATCGGCGGGATCGCCGGCGCGTGGCTCAGGAAGTCGCGCCAGAACTGGACGCGCATCTGATGACGGAATTCAGAAATCTGCTCCAGGGAGCACGAGTAACTCTGCGTCGTGCCGATCAGATGGGTTTCAGGCAACGTGACAATTTCGTATTTCGGCATCGCGAACTCGCCCAGACGCAGCGGCGGACGCATGCCAAACGAGCTCCAGTCTGGCGAGCGACGATAAAGCGCTGGCGTCAACGAGAACTGTTTTTTAAAGGCGCGGGTGAAGGTCTGCTGCGAATCGAAACGATATTGCAGGGCAATATCCAGAATCGGTCGCGCGGTCAGGCGCAATGCCACCGCAGATTTTGACAGACGACGTGCGCGGATATAGGCCCCGATAGCATGACCGGTGACATCCTTGAACATCCTTTGCAGATGCCACTTGGAATAGCCTGCTTTAGCCGCCACATTATCCAGTGACAAAGGCTGGTCGAGATGACCTTCCAGCCAGGTGAGCAGGTCGCGAATAATTCCAGCCTGATCCATATACTATCCTCATCCTTAAAACAGCAGGTGCCTGATAACAGGTTAGCGGATAATAGCATTTTTTGATGTTTTAGCATTCAGTGTTTTTTTTGCGCATTCATGCTTTTTAGAGCACATTACAGGCAGATATATTCTAATCCTGTGATCTTGCTACATTTTTGTCTAAAGTGTTGAATAATCGCTCAGTGTAATTTTAAAGAATGGTAACAATATGAAATACAAGACTTTGATCTTCACCGCATTGATGTTGATGGTCGCGCGCGTCGCGCAGGCGGAACAGATTGGTTCCGTCGATACCGTGTTCAAAATGTTCGGCCCGGACCACAAAATTGTGGTGGAAGCGTTTGACGATCCGGACGTGAAAAACGTCACCTGCTATGTCAGTCGCGCGAAAACGGGCGGTATCAAAGGCGGCCTGGGGCTGGCGGAAGATACCTCCGATGCGGCGATCTCCTGCCAGCAGGTGGGCCCGGTTGAATTGAGCGATAAAATTAAAAACGGTAAAGCGCAGGGCGACGTGGTGTTCCAGAAACGGACCTCGCTGGTATTCAAAAAGCTGCAGGTTGTGCGTTTCTACGATGCGAAACGCAATACGCTGGCTTACCTGGCCTATTCCGACAAAGTGGTGGAAGGCTCACCGAAAAACGCGATCAGCGCGGTGCCGATTATGCCGTGGCATTAATTCAGGGATGAACCATGCAACAACCTGTGGTCTGGCTGGTTGAAGACGAAATCAGTATCGCCGATACGCTTATCTACATGCTCCAGCAGGAGGGGTTTGCAGTAAAGGCGTTTGAACGGGGTTTGCCGGTGCTGGAGGAGGCGAGTCGGCAGGCTCCGGCGCTCGCCATTCTGGATGTCGGGCTGCCGGACATCAGTGGGTTTGAGCTCTGTCGCCGGCTGCTGGCGCAGCATCCCTCGCTGCCGGTGCTGTTTCTGACGGCGCGCAGTGATGAGGTGGACAAGCTGCTTGGCCTCGAAATGGGGGCCGATGACTACGTTGCTAAACCTTTCTCCCCCCGCGAAGTCTGTGCGCGGGTGCGGACAATTTTACGGCGTATGCAAAAATCCGCCGCACCATCAGAAACGTTGCGCATCGGCCAGTTTGAACTTAACGAACCTGCCGCGCGAATCAACTGGTGCGGTGAAGCATTACCGCTCACGCGCTATGAGTTTTTGCTGCTCAAAACCTTACTGCAGGCTCCTGGACGGGTGTTCTCCCGTCAGCAGTTAATGGACAAGGTGTGGGGCGAAGACGGCGACAGTTTCGATCGTACCGTGGACACCCATATCAAAACCCTGCGCGCCAAGCTGCGGGCGGTGAACGAGGAACTGTCACCCATCAGCACCCATCGCGGTATGGGCTATAGCCTGGGGCTTTATTAATGCGCATTGGGATGCGTTTGCTGCTGGGGTATTTCCTGATCGTGGCCATCGCCGCGTGGTTCGTGCTGTCGATCTTTGTTCAGGAAGTGAAGCCCGGCGTGCGCAGAGCAACCGAGGGCACGTTAATCGATACCGCGACCCTGTTGGCCGAAATTGGACGTGACGATTTGCTTTCGGGTAATGCGCAGCAGGGCAAGCTGGCACAGGCCTTTTCTCAGCTTCATCAGCGCCCTTTCCGCGCCAATATCGGCGGGATTCATAAAGTGCGTAACGAGTATCACGTCTACATGACCGATGCACAGGGCAGGGTTGTGTTTGATTCCACCGGTCTGGCCGTGGGGAAAGATTACTCGCGCTGGAACGATGTCTGGCTGACGCTTCGCGGTGAATACGGCGCGCGCAGCACCCAGAGCCATCACGACGATCCGGAGAGCACGGTGATGTATGTTGCCGCGCCGGTTGTGGAGCAGGGCAAGATTATCGGCGTGCTGTCGGTCGGGAAACCTAACAGCGCGATGGCACCGGTTATCCATCGCAGCGAGCGAAGGATCCTGTGGGCAGGCGGAGCGCTGCTCGGCATTGCCCTGCTGATCGGTCTTCTCGTCGCCTGGTGGATCAATCGTTCTATCAGTACGTTATCGCGCTATGCCGACTCGGTGACCACGGATACGCCTCTCCCGCTGCCTAATCCAGGCAGCAGCGAACTGCACAAGCTGGCGCAGGCGCTGGAGAATATGCGCATTCGCCTGGAGGGGAAAAACTATATTGAGCATTATGTCCATGCGCTTACCCACGAGCTGAAAAGCCCGATCGCGGCCATTCGCGGTGCGGCAGAAATTCTCTCCGAACAGCCACCGCCGCAGGTAGCCACGCGGTTTATCGATAATATTCTGGTGCAAAACGCACGTATGCAGTCGCTGGTTGAAAAGCTGCTCACTCAGGCGCGGCTTGAAAATCGGGTCGAGATTACGCCTGAGGTCGTCAGCGTCGACTCGCTGTTCACACGGCTTGCCGACGCGCGAGCGGCACTGCTGGCAGCGAAAGAGATTGTACTGACCCTTGAGCCGACTTCGCTTAATGTTGCGGGCGATCCCGACCTTCTCGATCAGGCGCTAGGCAACTTGCTGGATAACGCTATCGATTTCACACCGCAGGGCGGGGCCATCACACTCGCGGCTCGGGAAGATCGCAAGCAGGTACAGCTGATCGTCACCGACAGCGGCAGCGGGATCCCGGATTATGCGCGGGATCGTATTTTTGAACGTTTCTATTCCCTTCCTCGTGAGAACGGGTTGAAGAGCAGTGGACTCGGGCTGGCGTTTGTCCAGGAGGTCGCGCGTTTGCATCAGGGAGAGATCGGTTTGCACAATCGTGATGAAGGGGGCGTGGTGGCCACGCTAACACTTCACCGTCCCTTCACATAACTTCAAACTGGCCCCACACGGCCCGGTTACGCTCTTCTCATCACAAAGGAGACGTAATGATGAAATCCCCCCTGTTCTGGAAAATTAGCACCCTGCTGGGGTGCATCCTGCTGCTGTTAGTCCCGCTTTTTATGGTCAGTAACCTGATATCAGAGCGGGAGAGCTACCGCAACGATGTCGAAAATACGCTGCGCCAAAGTACCAGCGGACCGCAAAAACTGGTCGGTCCGATGATTGCGATTCCGGTGACGGAGATCTTTTACAAGATAGAGGACGAGAAGAAGGTCGAATTTAAGAAAAGCTACATGCATTTCATTCTGCCGGAATCTCTGGTTGTTGAAGGGAACCAGCACGTTGAGTCGAGAAATATTGGCATCTATGACGGGCAAATCTGGAACACGGACCTGAAGATAAAAGCGCAGTTTAATACCGAAGAACTGAAGCAGTTGAGAGGGGAAACGATAACAACAGGGCAGCCGTTTATCGTGACGGGCGTTGGCGACGCGCGGGGTATTGGCACGGTCAGCATCTCTAAAATCAATGGTGAGACGCTAAGCGTGGAACCCGGTTCCGGTGTCTACGGGGCGCTTGCTGGGATCCACATCCCGCTGACCGACAAAGCGCTGGAAGCCAAAACGTTTCCACTTGAGATGTCACTCACTCTGGCGGGAACCGGCAGTTTTGCGGTGGTGCCGGTAGGGCGTAATAGCGAAATGACGCTCAACAGCAACTGGCCGCATCCGGGTTTTATGGGCGATTATCTCCCTGTTAAGCACCAGATAGGCGAGTCCGGTTTCCAGGCGAACTGGCAGAGCAGCTGGTTTGCAAATAACCTTGAGAGCTGGTTCTACGATAAGGAATCGCCGGAGTGGCAGGCGCTTCCGGCCTTCAGCGTGACGGTAGCGACGCCAGCCGACCAGTATCAACTGACGGACCGGGCAATTAAATACGCTATATTGCTGATTGCGCTGACGTTTATGGCCTTCTTTGTCTTTGAAACCTTAACCGGATTACGCCTTCACCCGATGCAATATCTGCTGGTGGGGCTGTCGCTGGTACTGTTCTATCTGGTGTTGCTGGCGCTGTCTGAACACGTTGGGTTTACCCCCGCCTGGATTATCGCAAGCCTTGTTGGGGCAGCGATGAACGGGATGTACCTGCAGGCGGTGTTGAAAAGCTGGAAGCGCAGCGGAATGTTTGTGCTGGCACTCCTCGGACTGGATGTCGTGATGTGGTTCCTGCTGCGTTCGGAGGACAGCGCATTGCTGCTGGGCTCGGCTGTTCTCGCCCTGGCGCTGTTCGCGGTGATGTACCTCACCCGTCATTTTGACTGGTACTCGCTCTCTCAGCCGAAGCGCCCTGAACCTGCTGCAGAGTCTGATAACGACACGATGCGGATCTGGAAATAAAAAAAACGGCGCATAAGCGCCGTTTTTTAATGCGTTAACTGCGGGATTACTCCTGCAGGTCACCGCAGAAACGATACCCTTCGCCGTGAATAGTGGCGATGATTTCCGGCGTATCAGGCGTAGATTCGAAGTGCTTACGAATACGACGGATGGTGACGTCTACGGTACGGTCGTGCGGTTTCAGCTCACGGCCGGTCATTTTCTTCAGCAGTTCTGCACGGGACTGAATTTTGCCCGGGTTTTCGCAGAAGTGCAGCATCGCGCGGAATTCACTGCGCGGCAGTTTATACTGCTCACCGTTCGGGCTAATCAGCGAACGGCTATTGATATCAAGTTCCCAGCCGTTGAATTTGTAGCTGTCTACGCTACGACGCTCTTCACTGACCGTACCCAGGTTCATTGTGCGGGACAGCAGGTTGCGTGCACGAATGGTTAACTCGCGAGGATTGAACGGCTTGGTGATGTAGTCATCCGCACCGATTTCCAGGCCAAGAATTTTATCAACTTCGTTGTCACGGCCCGTCAGGAACATTAACGCGACGTTCGCCTGCTCGCGCAGTTCGCGCGCCAGAAGAAGACCGTTTTTGCCCGGCAGGTTAATATCCATGATCACCAGGTTGATATCATTTTCAGAAAGGATCTGATGCATCTCTGCGCCATCGGTCGCTTCAAAGACATCGTAGCCTTCTGCTTCGAAAATGCTCTTTAACGTGTTGCGTGTTACCAACTCGTCTTCAACGATAAGAATGTGCGGGGTCTGCATGTTTGCTACCTAAATTGCCAACTAAATCGAAACAGGAAGTACAAAAGTCCCTGACCTGCCTGATGCATGTCGCAAATTAACATGATCGGCTTAACGTGACTAAAGTACGTAATTGCGTTCTTGATGCACTTTCCATCAACGTCAACAACATCATTAGCTTGGTCTTGGGTACTTTCCCTTTGGACCCGACAGTGTCAAAAACGGCTGTCATCCTAACCATTTTAACAGCAACATAACAGGCTAAGTGACACCAGACACCCAATAAAACTACGCTTCGTTGACATATATCAAGTTCAATTGTAGCACGTTAACAGTTTGATGAAATCATCGTAGCCGAATGCTAGCCTTTGTCACAATTTTTCAATAAACCAACTAGTTGCGGACATTGATTTATAAACGAAGTGAATCCAATCAGAATAGGGTATTCATGACGCTATTATCATTATAAAACATGGGGATAATAGTGTTCTGTTAACATTCTAACTGATTGTTCAGACAAGGAATAGTTTAGCGTTTTTAATTTGTTATGAAACGCTATTTCGGTGATTTGTGTTGCAATTTTGTAAATTCGCGCTGCGTAATATGTTGAAGCGCATCACATTTTTACCCGCTAACTGATTAAAAAGAGAGCATAAATGCATCTGTCGATTGTACTGGTCGCCCCAGCCAGAGCAGAAAATATAGGCGCTGCCGCGCGCGCCATGAAGACCATGGGATTTACCGATTTACGTATCGTGGACAGCACTGCCCACCTGGAGCCTGCGGCACGTTGGGTGGCGCACGGATCAGGTGATATTCTTGATAATATAACCACTTACGATACGCTCGCCGCTGCGTTACACGATATTTCCTTCACCGTCGCCACCACAGCGCGCAGCCGGGCAAAGTTCCACTATTATGCCACGCCAGCGGAGCTGGTGCCGATGCTGAGCGAGAAAAGCCAGTGGCTGGAGAAAGCAGCGCTGGTGTTTGGCCGTGAAGATTCCGGATTAACAAACGAAGAACTGGAGCTGGCTGACGTTCTTACCGGTGCGCCTATGGTGGCTGATTACCCGTCCCTGAATTTAGGCCAGGCGGTAATGGTTTACTGCTATCAATTAGCCTCCCTAATACAAATTCCCCAGCCTCAGGCAGAAGGGGCAAACGAAAATCAGCTGGCTGCGCTGCGCGCTCGTGTTGAGCATCTGTTATCCCAACTGGGAGTGGCGGACGATCAAAAAATGGCTGACTGGCTGCAGCAGCGTCTTGGGCGTCTTGAGCAGCGAGACACCGCAATGCTGCATCGTTTGCTGCACGATATTGAAAAAAAATTGGCCGAGTAAAATACTGCCATAAGTTTTTACTATGGCAGATAAGTCTGTCCGGAAGGGTTGCATTTGGGGGAATCGGATGAAAATAAATCTGCAAGCAGCGGGACGTGAGAGCCTCCCGAAATGTGATCAAATTAAAAATCCATTGACTTAAGGTGCCCGATCCTTTAACCCTAAAAGAATACAGCACAGACAGATAATAATGACAGAGTACACAACATCCATGAAACGCATCAGCATCACCACCATTACTACAACCATCATCATTACCACAGGTAACGATGCGGGCTGACGCGTACAGGAAAAACAAAAAAAAGCCCGCACCTGAACAGTGCGGGCTTTTTTTTCGGCTAAAGGAAACGAGGTAGAACCATGCGAGTGTTGAAGTTCGGCGGTACATCAGTGGCAAATGCAGAACGTTTTCTGCGTGTTGCCGATATCCTGGAGAGCAACGCCAGGCAGGGGCAGGTTGCAACCGTGCTCTCTGCCCCGGCGAAAATCACTAACCATCTGGTGGCAATGATTGAAAAAACCATCGGTGGCCAGGATGCACTCCCGAACATTAGCGACGCCGAGCGTATCTTCGCTGAGCTACTGCAGGGGCTGGCGGAGGCACAGCCTGGCTTCCCGCTTGCACAGTTGAAGTCCTTTGTAGAGCAAGAATTCGCGCAAATTAAACACGTTTTGCACGGTATCAGCCTGCTGGGTCAGTGCCCGGACAGCATTAACGCGGCATTGATCTGCCGGGGCGAAAAACTCTCTATCGCCATCATGGCCGGCGTGCTGGAAGCGCGCGGCCATAACGTGAGCGTGATCGATCCGGTTGAAAAACTGCTGGCGGTGGGCCACTACCTCGAATCCACCGTTGATATTACCGAATCAACCCGCCGCATTGCCGCAAGTAAAATCCCGTCTGACCACATGATCCTGATGGCGGGCTTCACCGCGGGCAACGAGAAAGGCGAACTGGTGGTGCTGGGCCGTAACGGCTCCGACTACTCCGCCGCCGTGCTGGCCGCCTGTTTACGCGCGGACTGTTGTGAGATCTGGACTGACGTTGACGGCGTCTATACCTGCGACCCGCGCCAGGTACCCGATGCCAGACTGCTGAAGTCGATGTCGTACCAGGAAGCGATGGAGCTCTCCTACTTCGGCGCCAAAGTGCTTCACCCGCGTACCATCTCCCCGATAGCCCAGTTCCAAATCCCTTGCCTGATTAAAAATACCGGTAACCCGCAGGCGCCGGGTACGCTGATTGGCGCCAGTACTGATGAGGACGGCCTGCCGGTGAAAGGCATTTCCAACCTGAACAACATGGCGATGTTCAGCGTCTCCGGCCCTGGGATGAAAGGGATGGTCGGCATGGCGGCTCGGGTGTTTGCGGCCATGTCCCGCAACGGAATTTCTGTGGTGCTGATCACCCAGTCCTCTTCCGAGTACAGCATCAGCTTCTGCGTGCCGCAGGGTGACTGTCTGCGCGCCCGTCGTGCGCTGGAAGAAGAGTTCTATCTGGAGCTGAAAGAAGAGCTGCTGGAGCCGCTCTCCATTCAGGAGCGTCTGGCGATTATCTCTGTGGTCGGCGACGGTATGCGCACGCTGCGCGGTATCTCCGCCAAGTTCTTTGCCGCGCTGGCGCGCGCCAATATCAATATCGTAGCAATTGCCCAGGGCTCGTCAGAGCGTTCAATTTCTGTTGTCGTGGACAACGATGACGCCACCACCGGCGTACGCGTGGTTCACCAGATGTTGTTCAACACCGATCAGGTCATTGAGCTGTTCCTGATTGGCGTCGGAGGCGTGGGCGGTGCGCTGCTGGAACAGGTGAAGCGTCAGCAGGCGTGGCTGAAGAAGAAACATATCGATCTGCGCGTCTGCGGGATTGCGAACTCAAAAGCGCTGCTGACCAACGTTCACGGGCTGAACCTGGAAAACTGGCAGGCCGAGATGAACGAGGCAAAAGAGCCGTTCAACCTGGGACGCCTGATCCGTCTGGTGAAAGAGTATCACCTGCTTAACCCGGTAATCGTTGACTGTACGTCGAACCAGGCGGTTGCCGACCAGTACGCGGACTTCCTGCGCGAAGGGTTCCACGTGGTGACGCCGAACAAAAAGGCCAACACCTCGTCGATGGATTACTATCACCAGTTACGTCTGGCGGCGAGCAAGTCGCGCCGCAAGTTCCTGTACGACACCAACGTGGGTGCTGGCCTGCCGGTTATTGAGAACCTGCAAAACCTGCTCAATGCGGGCGATGAACTGCAGCGTTTCTCCGGCATTCTCTCCGGCTCGCTGTCCTTTATCTTCGGCAAGCTGGATGAAGGCATGAGCCTGTCAGAAGCAACCCGCGCCGCGCGCGAGCTGGGCTATACCGAGCCGGATCCGCGTGACGATCTATCCGGTATGGACGTGGCGCGCAAGCTGCTGATCCTTGTACGTGAAACGGGCCGTGAGCTTGAGCTTTCCGATATTGTGATTGAGCCGGTACTGCCGGCAGAATTTGACAGCAGCGGTGATGTCAGCGCCTTTATGGCCAGGTTGCCGCAGCTTGACGACGTTTTTGCCGCGCGTGTTGCGAAAGCCCGTGATGAAGGTAAGGTATTGCGCTATGTTGGCAATATTGAAGAAGATGGTGTGTGCCGGGTGAAGATTGCCGAAGTCGATGGCAACGACCCGCTGTACAAAGTCAAAAACGGCGAAAACGCCCTCGCGTTTTACAGCCACTATTATCAGCCATTGCCGCTGGTGCTTCGCGGCTATGGCGCAGGGAACGATGTTACAGCGGCGGGTGTGTTTGCCGATCTGCTGCGTACCCTGTCATGGAAGTTAGGAGTTTAACATGGTCAAAGTTTATGCCCCGGCTTCCAGCGCCAATATGAGCGTCGGATTTGATGTGCTGGGTGCGGCGGTCACGCCGGTAGACGGTTCACTACTGGGCGATACGGTCACGGTTGAAGCGGCAGAGAGCTTCAGCCTGAATAACGTGGGGCGTTTCGCCAGCAAGCTGCCGTCTGACCCGCGCGAGAATATCGTCTATCAGTGCTGGGAACGCTTCTGTCAGGAGATCGGCAAAAACGTGCCGGTCGCCATGACGCTGGAAAAAAGTATGCCGATTGGCTCCGGGCTGGGTTCCAGCGCCTGCTCGGTGGTGGCTGCCCTGGTAGCGATGAACGAGCATTGCGGCAAGCCCCTGAACAACAACCGCCTGCTCGGCTTAATGGGCGAGCTGGAAGGCCGTATCTCCGGCAGCATTCATTATGACAACGTCGCGCCGTGCTTCCTCGGCGGCATGCAGCTGATGATCGAAGAAAATGGCATCATCAGCCAGCAGGTGCCAGGGTTTGATGAGTGGCTGTGGGTACTGGCCTATCCGGGCATTAAAGTGTCTACTGCCGAAGCGCGTGCGATCCTGCCCGCGCAGTATCGTCGTCAGGATTGTATCGCCCACGGACGCCATCTGGCGGGCTTTATCCACGCCTGCTACACCCGTCAGCCACAGCTGGCGGCGAAGCTGATGAAGGACGTCATTGCCGAGCCGTATCGCACGAAACTGCTGCCCGGCTTTAACGAGGCGCGACAGGCATCAATGGATATTGGCGCGCAGGCGTGCGGCATTTCCGGTTCCGGCCCGACGCTGTTCGCCTTATGCGATAAGCCCGACACCGCACAGCGCGTGGCGGACTGGCTCTCTAAACACTACCTGCAAAATCAGGAAGGCTTTGTTCATATTTGCCGTCTGGACACGGCTGGCGCACGAGTACTGGGATAATCAATGAAACTCTATAACCTTAAAGATCATAACGAGCAGGTCAGCTTCGCGCAGGCGGTGACTCAGGGACTGGGCAAAAATCAGGGCCTGTTCTTCCCGCATGACCTGCCGGAATTTCAGCTGACCGAGATTGATGAACTGCTGAAGCAGGACTTTGTCACCCGCAGCACCAAAATTCTGTCTGCGTTTATCGGCGATGAAATTCCGCAGGAGCTGCTGGAAGAGCGCGTGCGTGCGGCGTTTGCTTTCCCTGCACCCGTTCAGCAGGTTGAGCCTGACGTCGGCTGTCTGGAGCTATTCCACGGCCCAACCCTGGCGTTCAAAGACTTCGGTGGCCGCTTTATGGCCCAGATGCTGACCCACATCAGCGGCGACAAACCGGTGACCATCCTGACTGCGACCTCCGGCGATACCGGTGCGGCAGTGGCTCATGCCTTTTATGGGCTGAAGAATGTGCGCGTGGTGATCCTCTATCCGAAAGGTAAGATTAGTCCGCTGCAGGAAAAACTGTTCTGTACGCTCGGCGGCAATATTGAAACCGTGGCGATCGACGGTGACTTCGATGCCTGTCAGGCGCTGGTTAAACAGGCTTTCGACGACGAAGAACTGAAGGTAGCGCTGGGTCTGAACTCTGCCAACTCCATCAACATCAGCCGCCTGCTGGCGCAGATCTGCTACTACTTCGAGGCGGTGGCGCAGCTGCCGCAGGAAGCACGCAATCAGCTGGTGGTCTCCGTGCCTAGCGGTAACTTTGGTGACCTGACGGCAGGTCTGCTGGCAAAATCTCTGGGGCTGCCGGTGAAGCGCTTTATCGCTGCCACCAATGCCAACGATACCGTACCGCGCTTCCTGAAAGACGGAAAATGGGCGCCAAACGCCACGCAGGCGACGCTCTCCAACGCGATGGATGTGTCCCAGCCAAACAACTGGCCGCGCGTGGAAGAGCTGTTCCGCCGTAAGATCTGGCGTCTGGGCGACCTGGGCTACGCTGCGGTGACGGATGAAACCACCAAAGCCACCATGCGTGAGTTAAAAGCGGTGGGATACACCTCTGAACCGCACGCGGCGATTGCGTACCGCGCGCTGCGTGACCAGCTTAACCCGGGTGAATATGGCCTGTTCCTCGGCACCGCGCATCCGGCGAAGTTCAAAGAGAGCGTGGAAGCGATCCTCGGTGAAACGCTGCCGCTGCCGAAAGAGCTGGCCGAGCGTGCTGACCTGCCGTTGCTGTCTCATGAGCTGCCGGCGGATTTTGCCGCGCTGCGTAAGCTGATGATGACCCGCGCGTGATGTTTGTCGGGTGGCGGCTACGCCTTACCCGACCTACAACGGCTCAGAACGTAGGCCGGGTAAGCGCAGCGTCACCCGGCAACAGCAGCACTGTACCGAGGCCGGGCAAGGCGAAGCCGCCACCCGGCTTTTTTATGGAGAAATTAAGGAGAAAGTAAGCAGGAAAAAAGCAGAAATTCCCAATAAATGCGGTCACTTAGCGTTTAGGATTGCAGAGAATAACATCCCCGGTTCCCCTCACGTAATCTCCTTACATCGGCCCACGTTGGGCAAGAAGAATAAGGAGTCACCGATGTCTAAACTGAAATCTGCGCTCATCGCGCTTTCACTGATGCTGGTCGCTCCCATGGCGGTACAGGCATCCGAAATTACCCTCGTACCTGCGGTCAAATTGCAGATTGGCGATCGGGATAATAACGGGCACTACTGGGACGGCGGCCGCTGGCGAGATCATGACTGGTGGAAAGCGCATTATGACTGGCGCAATGACCACTGGCGTCCGCATGATGAGCATCGCGATCGGGATAACCACCACGACCGTCACGATGACCGACATGACGATCATCGTCCAGGCCCGGACTGGAAACATCATTAATGCAAAACCCCGCCAGATGGCGGGGTTTGTTTTACTGCTCGTGGCGCTTAAACACCAGCTCACCTTTCCCTGACGACGCCTCGTCAAAGAAATAGCCTTCGCTGTTGAAGGTGGTCAACTGTTCCGGCTTCGTCAGGCGGTTCTGAATGATGTAGCGGCTCATCAGACCGCGCGCTTTCTTGGCGTAGAAGCTGATCACTTTGAACTTACCGTTCTTCTCGTCGAGGAACACCGGCTTGATAATTTCCGCATCCAGTTTTTTCGGCTTCACCGACTTGTAGTATTCATCGGACGCGAGGTTAACCACCACGTTATCGCCCTGAGCGTGCAGCGCCGCATTCAGCTTGTCGGTGATGATATCGCCCCAGAAATGGTACAGATCTTTGCCTTTGGCATTTGCCAGGCGGATCCCCATCTCCAGACGATACGGCTGCATCAGGTCCAGCGGGCGCAGTACGCCGTACAGACCCGACAGCATGCGCAGATGCTGCTGGGCAAAATCGAAGTCGGCTTCGCTAAAATCTTCCGCCTGCAGGCCGGTATAGACATCGCCTTTAAAGGCCAGAATGGCCTGGCGAGCGTTAGCTGGGGTGAAATCCGGATGCCACTCGTGAAAGCGGGTTGCGTTAAGGTCTGCCAGTTTGTCGCTGATGCTCATCAGCGAGGCGATTTGCGGCGCAGAGAGTTTACGCGCTTCGCGGATCAGCTGTTGGGAGTAATCCAGCAGTTCAGGCTGGGTATAGCGTTCAGTGGCGAGCGGGCTCTGGTAGTCGAGCGTTTTTGCAGGTGAAATCAGAATCAGCATATCCAGTCCTTGCAGGAAATTTAGAGCGACTTTAGCAAAAAATCGCTCTGAATTGATCGATAGCTGTTATTGCCGCGGCAAATCATCCCACGTGCCGGGGGCCAGCTGCGCCTTAACGTCGGGATAGCGTGCGGGATCAAATACCGGCGGAATACCCAGTTTGCGCTGACGAAGGTAGTCTCTGGCAATCAGGGTAACAACCGGCGAGAGCAGTAGGATCGCAGTGAGGTTCGTGATCGCCATCAGCGCCATAATGATATCGGCCAGTTGCCAGACCAGCGGCATGCTGAGCAGGGAGCCTGCTATGACCATCAGTATGACGCCCAGGCGCAGCGCCCCGATTGCGGCGCGGGAGTCGAGCTTCAGGAAAATAAGGTTATTTTCGGCGTAGAGGTAATTCACCACAATCGAGCTGAAGGCAAATAAGATCAGGATGAGCGAGACAAATCCGGCTCCCCATCCGCCGGTCAGGCTCATCAGAGCCTGCTGGAGAAGCTGTATTCCGGCGGTTTCCGACGAATGTGGTACGGGGCCTGCCAGCAGCAAAATCATAGCGCTGGCGGAACAGATAATAATGGTATCGGTAAACACGCCAATCATCTGCACAATGCCTTGCGCGGCCGGGTGCGGCGGCCACGACGAGGCGGCGGCTGCCGCGTTGGGGGTTGACCCCATACCGGCTTCATTGGAAAACATGCCTCGCTGAAAACCCGCCATCAACGCCTGGCTGAAGGTGTAGCCCAGCGCGCCGGATGCGACCTCACGCCAGCCAAAAGCGCTTTTGACGATGGTGACTATCACGCCCGGAACCTGGTCGAAGTGCAGTGCGGTGACGAACAGGCTCGCGACAATCCAGAGCAGCGCCATAAGGGGAACCAGCCACTGCATGAGACGGGCGATGCCTTTGAGACCGGCAGAAATGGTGAGCAGAACCACGAGGGCTAAAACGGTACCGGCGATCCACTCCGGACACGCGAAGGCGTAGCGCAGGGCATTGGCGACAGAGTTCGCCTGAACGGTATTAAAAATAAGACCGTACGCGAGGAGTAAAAAAAGCGAGAACAGAACGCCCATCCAGCGCATCCCTAAGCCACGCGCCATGTACCAGGCAGGACCGCCGCGAAACTGGCCGTGCTTATCTTTCTCTTTGTAAAGCTGCGCGAGCGAACTTTCGGCAAAGGAGGTGGCCATACCGAGAAGCGCCGTCACCCACATCCAGAAAACGGCGCCGGGCCCACCGGCACTGATGGCCAGCGCAACTCCCGCCAGATTCCCACTGCCGAGGCGTGCTGCAAGGCTGGTACAGAGCGCCTGGAACGACGTTAATCCGCCCGGCTGGGGCGTAACGCTGTTTTTCAGACTTCTGCCAAACTTGCGAATATAGCGAAACTGGATAAAACCGCTGCGTAACGTAAACCAAATACCTGCTCCCAGAAGCAGGTAAATCATTATCGAACCCCACAGGACTTCGTTAATAAAGAAAAAGAAATCAGGCATTAACGTCCCTCTTGTTGATGCCAAAGTGAATATGTAAGCGCTACCACTGATTGGGCATGCTGTTGCTTAGCAGCCTGTTAATATTCCGAGTTTATCATACTCTACCTAAGCGCACTGTCTGCGGTTGCGCTACCCCTCCGTCGTGTTATCATCAGGGCAGACCGGTTACATCCCCCTAACAAGTAAACCTGTCATTTTTCCGCTGCAGGCATGCTGTCGGTAGCGTGAATTATCCAGGGCACGTTAAAAGAGAAACACTATCATGACGGATAAATTGACCTCCCTTCGTCAGTTCACCACTGTCGTAGCTGACACCGGAGATATCGCGGCAATGAAGCTGTACCAGCCGCAGGATGCCACAACTAACCCTTCTCTGATCCTTAACGCCGCACAGATCCCTGAGTATCGCAAACTGATTGACGACGCAGTGACCTGGGCGAAAGCACAGAGCAACGACCGCGCGCAGCAGGTTGTGGATGCCACTGATAAACTGGCAGTAAACATCGGTCTGGAAATCCTGAAGCTGGTTCCTGGCCGTATCTCTACCGAAGTGGATGCACGTCTGTCCTACGACACCGAAGCGTCCATCGCGAAAGCAAAACGTCTGATCAAAATGTACAACGATGCGGGCATCAGCAACGACCGTATCCTGATCAAACTGGCTTCTACCTGGCAGGGCATCCGCGCTGCAGAGCAGCTGGAAAAAGACGGCATCAACTGTAACCTGACTCTGCTGTTCTCCTTCGCGCAGGCGCGTGCATGTGCAGAAGCGGGCGTATACCTGATTTCTCCGTTCGTGGGCCGTATTCTGGACTGGTACAAAGCCAACACTGACAAGAAAGAGTACGCACCAGCGGAAGATCCAGGCGTGGTTTCCGTGACTGAAATCTACGAATACTACAAACAGCACGGCTATGAGACTGTGGTTATGGGCGCAAGCTTCCGTAACGTCGGCGAAATCATTGAGCTGGCTGGCTGTGACCGCCTGACCATCGCCCCTGCGCTGCTGAAAGAGCTGGCTGAAAGCGAAGGTACCCTGGAGCGTAAACTGTCTTACACCGGTGAAGTGAAAGCGCGCCCAGAGCGCATCACTGAATCCGAGTTCCTGTGGCAGCACAACCAGGATCCAATGGCGGTAGACAAACTGGCGGACGGTATCCGTAAGTTTGCTGTTGACCAGGGCAAACTGGAAAAAATGATCGGCGACCTGCTGTAATCATCCTGCGTGACCGGGCTCCCGGTCACGCGACTTCTTTCGTACCCTGTCTGAATCTCCTCTCTGCGTGTATCATTCCCTTTAATCAGTACTCTTTGAATGGAATGGATATGAATACCTTACGCATCGGCTTAGTGTCGATTTCAGACCGCGCCTCCAGCGGTGTTTACCAGGATAAAGGCATCCCCGCTCTGGAGGAGTGGCTTGGCAGCGCGCTGACTACCCCCTTTGAAATTCAGACCCGCCTGATCCCTGACGAACAGCCGATCATTGAGCAGACGCTCTGTGAGCTGGTGGATGAGATGAGCTGCCATCTGGTGCTGACCACCGGGGGAACGGGGCCTGCCCGCCGCGATGTGACGCCTGACGCGACGCTGGCAATCGCCGATCGCGAAATGCCGGGCTTCGGTGAACAGATGCGCCAGATCGGTCTACACTTTGTTCCGACAGCCATTCTCTCCCGCCAGGTGGGCGTCATCCGCAAACAGGCATTGATTCTGAATCTGCCGGGCCAACCGAAGTCAATCAAAGAGACGCTGGAAGGGCTGAAAGCGGAAAACGGCAGCGTCATCGTGCACGGTATTTTCGCAAGTGTACCGTATTGTATACAGCTGCTTGACGGTCCCTATGTGGAAACCGATGAGAAAGTGGTAGCAGCATTTCGTCCTAAAAGCGCGCGTCGCGACACAATCTCCTGAAAATAATCATTATGTGACATTAGCTGAAGCGGCGATGGCGTGGTAAGGGTTTTACGGTATAGTAATTTTTTCTTTACGACTACTGTAAAAATAAATCCACAACAAAAGCTAAATGGTTCGCTATGTCACATAACACCCGACCTCTGAATCGACAGGACTATAAAACCCTCACGCTCGCGGCCTTAGGCGGCGCGCTGGAGTTTTACGATTTCATCATCTTCGTCTTCTTCGCCGCCGTGGTGGGGGAGCTCTTCTTCCCGGCGGATATCCCCGAGTGGCTGCGTCAGGTACAAACCTTCGGCATTTTTGCCGCAGGGTATCTGGCGCGTCCGCTTGGCGGCATTGTCATGGCGCACTTTGGCGATCTGGTTGGCCGTAAAAAGATGTTTACCCTCAGCATCCTGCTGATGGCCGTACCCACGCTGGCCATAGGTCTGCTGCCTACCTATGCCTCTTTAGGCATTCTTGCTCCGCTGCTGCTGTTGCTGATGCGCGTGCTTCAGGGCGCGGCGATAGGCGGTGAAGTACCGGGCGCGTGGGTGTTTGTGGCGGAGCATGTTCCGGCGCGCCGCATTGGTATCGCCTGTGGAACCTTAACGGCGGGCCTGACCGTCGGGATCTTGCTGGGGTCGGTGGTCGCGACGATTGTAAACACCAGCATGACGCAGCAGGCCGTGCATGAGTGGGGCTGGCGTATTCCGTTCCTGCTGGGCGGGGCGTTTGGTCTGGTAGCGATGTATCTGCGTCGCTGGCTGCAGGAGACACCGATTTTCCTTGAGATGCAGCAGCGCAAAGCGCTGGCGCAGGAGCTACCGGTGAAAGCCGTCGTGGTGCGCCATAAAAAAGCGGTAGTGGTGTCGATGCTG
This sequence comes from Lelliottia nimipressuralis, assembly GCF_004402045.1. Taxonomy (GTDB): domain Bacteria; phylum Pseudomonadota; class Gammaproteobacteria; order Enterobacterales; family Enterobacteriaceae; genus Enterobacter; species Enterobacter chinensis. The sequence continues at coordinate 298,268 of NZ_SOMG01000023.1, forward strand.
CTCACCTGGCTGCTTTCGGCGGGCATTGTGGTGGTGATATTGATGTCGCCAGTCTGGCTGCAGAAACAGTACGGATTCGCCCCGGCGGTGACGCTGCAGGCAAACAGTATCGCGACCATTATGCTCTGCTTTGGCTGTCTCGCCGCCGGGCTGGCGGCAGATCGTTTCGGTGCCAGCGTAACCTTTATCGTCGGTAGCCTGTTACTGGCCGCATCAAGCTGGGCGTTTTACCATCTGGCAGGCAGCCATCCTGAACAGCTGTTCCTGCTGTACGGCGTGGTAGGGCTGTGCGTGGGCGTTGTCGGGGCGGTACCGTACGTGATGGTCCGCGCGTTCCCGCCAGAGGTACGCTTCACCGGGATCTCATTTTCCTACAACGTGTCGTATGCCATTTTTGGCGGACTGACGCCGATTGCGGTGACGGTGTTAATGGGCGTGTCTCCCATGGCTCCGGCCTGGTACGTGCTGGCGCTATCGTTGATGGGGCTGGGATTAGGGATTTGGCTGGGACAGATGCGAGGATGTCGTGCCCGCGAGGCGGACACGACAGAGGGATCAGTGTTTTTCACCAATCGGTAGAATGGTGCGGTCAAACTGCTCGTTCAGCACTTCACCCATTGCGAGGTAGATAGCGCTTGCGCCGCAGACCAGACCAATCCAGCCTGCCACATGAACGATGCCTTCGTTATCCACCAGGTGGCCAATCGCCAGCAGGGCGAACAGCACGGTCAGGCTCAGGAAGACGAACTGCAGCATGCGGTTACCTTTCAGGGTACCGAAGAACATAAACAGGGTGAAGACGCCCCACAGGCCCAGGTAAACGCCCAGGAAGTGGGCGTTTGCCGCGTCTGCCATGCCCATTTTAGGCAGCAGCAGAATAGCGACCAGGGTCAGCCAGAAAGAGCCGTAAGAGGTGAAGGCGGTTAAGCCGAAGGTATTGCCTTTCTTATATTCCAGCAGGCCCGCGAAGATTTGCGCGATACCGCCGTAAAAAATGCCCATCGCCAGGATGATGCCATCCATCGGGAACATCCCGATATTGTGCAGGTTCAGCAGGATAGTGGTCATGCCAAAACCCATCAGGCCCAGCGGAGCCGGATTAGCCAACTTAGTGTTGCCCATAAGTCCTCAAAAAAATCATCATTAATATGGTGAAATGGTTAAACCCGCGTCAGTTCTCCCTGACGGGGCGCGGCATCATAATGGGCGCAATCGATGGCGTCTATGATCTCATCAGGGTGAAATTAAAAATTTTTTTATCCTTCCCCCTTGATGGATGACGTTGCGACCCCATCTTGTAAGCAACCGCAGTGTGTGGACCTGAAAAAAATCAAATCTGGGCAGTTGAAAAAGCACGTTCTGCCCTTATTACAGGTACACAACCACATGTTGACTGAATTTTTAGTGGAGACGTTTAGATGGGTAAAATTATTGGTATCGACCTGGGTACTACCAACTCTTGTGTAGCGATTATGGATGGCACTACTGCACGCGTGCTGGAGAACGCCGAGGGCGATCGCACCACGCCTTCTATCATTGCTTATACCCAGGATGGTGAAACTCTGGTTGGTCAGCCGGCTAAACGTCAGGCAGTGACAAACCCGCAAAACACCCTGTTTGCGATTAAACGCCTGATCGGCCGCCGCTTCCAGGACGAAGAAGTTCAGCGCGACGTTTCTATCATGCCTTACAAAATCATCGCGGCAGATAACGGCGATGCATGGCTTGATGTGAAAGGCACCAAAACTGCACCACCGCAGATTTCTGCTGAAGTGCTGAAAAAAATGAAGAAAACCGCTGAAGATTACCTGGGTGAGCCGGTAACTGAAGCTGTTATCACCGTTCCTGCATACTTCAACGATGCTCAGCGTCAGGCTACTAAAGATGCTGGCCGTATCGCAGGTCTGGAAGTAAAACGTATCATCAACGAACCTACCGCGGCTGCACTGGCTTACGGTCTGGATAAAGAAGTGGGCAACCGCACTATCGCGGTTTACGACCTCGGTGGTGGTACCTTCGATATCTCAATTATCGAAATCGACGAAGTTGACGGCGAAAAAACCTTCGAAGTTCTGGCAACCAACGGTGATACCCACCTGGGTGGTGAAGACTTCGATACCCGTCTGATCAACTACCTCGTTGACGAGTTCAAGAAAGATCAGGGCATTGACCTGCGTAACGACCCGCTGGCCATGCAGCGCCTGAAAGAAGCCGCTGAGAAAGCGAAGATCGAACTGTCTTCCGCTCAGCAGACCGACGTGAACCTGCCGTACATCACTGCAGACGCGACCGGTCCTAAACACATGAACATCAAAGTGACCCGTGCGAAACTGGAAAGCCTGGTAGAAGACCTGGTAAACCGTTCTATCGAGCCGCTGAAAGTTGCCCTGCAGGACGCTGGTCTGTCCGTCTCTGACATTCAGGACGTTATCCTGGTTGGTGGTCAGACGCGTATGCCAATGGTTCAGAAGAAAGTGGCTGAGTTCTTCGGTAAAGAGCCACGTAAAGACGTTAACCCGGACGAGGCGGTTGCTATCGGTGCTGCGGTTCAGGGTGGCGTACTGACCGGTGAAGTGAAAGACGTACTGCTGCTGGACGTTACCCCGCTGTCTCTGGGTATCGAAACCATGGGCGGTGTGATGACTGCGCTCATCAACAAAAACACCACCATCCCGACGAAACACAGCCAGGTGTTCTCTACCGCTGAAGACAACCAGTCTGCGGTAACCATCCATGTGATTCAGGGTGAGCGTAAGCGTGCGGCGGATAACAAATCTCTGGGTCAGTTCAACCTGGACGGTATTAACCCGGCACCGCGCGGCATGCCGCAGATCGAAGTAACCTTCGATATCGATGCTGACGGTATCCTGCACGTGTCTGCGAAAGACAAAAACAGCGGTAAAGAGCAGAAGATCACCATCAAGGCATCTTCTGGCCTGAACGAAGCGGAAATCGAAAAAATGGTTCGCGATGCAGAAGCTAACGCTGAATCCGACCGTAAGTTCGAAGAGCTGGTTCAGACCCGTAACCAGGGTGACCATCTGCTGCACAGCACCCGTAAGCAGGTTGAAGAAGCAGGCGATAAACTGCCAGCGGAAGACAAGACTGCTATCGAAGCTGCACTGAACGCGCTGGAAACGTCTCTGAAAGGCGAAGACAAAGCGGATATCGAAGCGAAGATGCAGGAGCTGGCGCAGGCTTCCCAGAAGCTGATGGAAATCGCTCAGCAGCAGCATGCTCAACAGCAGGCGGGCGCTGACGCTTCGGCGAACAACGCGAAAGACGACGACGTTGTCGACGCTGAGTTCGAAGAAGTTAAAGATAAAAAATAATCGCCCTGATGCAGGGTAATTAATCGGCACGGGCGTAGGAGAACTCTCCACGCCCGTGCTCGCATGTTAAGGGGCTTAAAAAAACCAATGGCAAAGCAAGACTATTACGAGATTTTAGGCGTTCCGAAAACTGCGGAAGAGCGTGAAATCAAAAAGGCGTATAAGCGCCTGGCCATGAAATTCCACCCGGACCGTAACCAGGGTGACAAAGAGGCTGAAGCCAAATTTAAAGAGATCAAAGAAGCCTACGAAGTCCTGACCGATGCACAAAAACGTGCAGCCTATGACCAGTACGGTCACGCAGCCTTTGAACAGGGCGGCATGGGCGGCGGTGGATTCGGCGGCGGCGGCTTTGGCGGCGGCGCTGACTTTAGCGATATCTTCGGCGATGTGTTTGGCGATATCTTCGGCGGTGGCCGTGGTCGTCAACGCGCAGCGCGCGGCGCGGACCTGCGCTATAACATGGAGCTTTCGCTGGAAGAGGCCGTTCGCGGTGTCACCAAAGAGATCCGCATTCCGACGCTGGAAGAGTGTGACGTTTGCCACGGCAGCGGCGCGAAAGCGGGCACCCAGCCGCAGACCTGTCCAACCTGTCACGGTTCTGGTCAGGTACAGATGCGCCAGGGCTTCTTCGCGGTACAGCAGGCCTGTCCTCACTGTCACGGTCGCGGTACGCTGATTAAAGATCCGTGCACCAAATGCCACGGCCACGGTCGCGTTGAGAAAACCAAGACCCTGTCCGTTAAAATCCCGGCTGGCGTGGATACGGGCGACCGCATCCGTCTGGCTGGCGAAGGCGAGGCCGGCGAACACGGCGCACCAGCTGGCGATCTGTACGTTCAGGTGCAGGTGAAACAGCATGCTATCTTCGAGCGCGAAGGGAACAACCTGTACTGTGAAGTGCCGATCAACTTCGCGATGGCGGCACTCGGTGGCGAAATCGAAGTCCCGACGCTGGATGGTCGCGTAAATCTGAAGGTACCAGGCGAAACTCAGACCGGCAAACTGTTCCGCATGCGCGGGAAAGGCGTTAAATCCGTTCGCGGTGGTGCGCAGGGTGACCTGCTGTGCCGCGTCGTCGTGGAAACGCCGGTTGGCCTGAACGACAAGCAGAAACAGCTTTTGAAAGAGTTGCAGGAGAGCTTTGGCGGCCCGACGGGTGAGAAAAACAGCCCGCGCTCCAAAAGCTTCTTCGATGGCGTCAAAAAATTCTTCGATGATTTGACCCGTTAATCTGTTAGCAGGTTTCCATTCGCAAAAGCCCGGAAGTGATTCCGGGCTTTTTCTATTTGTGGGTATTGCTCGGTAAAACTGAATCTATACTCAATATTAATCTGTTTTTGCCGAGTTATATGGCTTGGTATTATGGTTTTATCGAGGTATTGTTGTTACAGAGAGAATTAAAGTGAAATTACTACACCGTTTTTTTAGCAGTGAAGCATCCGGTGGCGTGATCCTGATTATTGCCGCTGCGGCCGCGATGGTGCTGGCAAACGTCGGTTTTACCCGCGATCTGTATCATGCTTTTCTGGAAACGCCCGTCGAGCTGAAGGTTGGGGCGCTGGAAATCAATAAGAACATGCTGCTGTGGATCAACGATGCGCTCATGGCAGTGTTCTTCCTGCTGGTCGGGCTTGAGGTTAAGCGTGAGCTGGTACTGGGCTCGCTTGCCAGCCGCCAGCGAGCTGCGTTTCCGGTGATTGCCGCGCTCGGTGGGATGGTCGTTCCGGCGCTGCTCTTCCTGGCATTCACCTGGCAGGATCCGATTGCTCGTCACGGTTGGGCAATCCCGGCTGCGACGGATATCGCTTTTGCGCTCGGGGTGCTGGCATTGCTGGGAAGCCGCGTGCCGGTTGCCCTGAAAATCTTCCTGATGGCGCTGGCGATCATCGATGACCTGGGCGCCATTGTGATTATCGCGCTGTTCTACACCAGCGACCTGTCGATCCTGTCTCTGAGCGTGGCCGCAGGCGCGATTGCGGTACTGGCGCTGCTGAACATCTTTAATGTTCGCCGCATCGGTATCTACATCCTCGTGGGGATGGTGTTGTGGACCGCGGTGCTGAAATCGGGCGTGCATGCCACGCTGGCAGGTGTGATTGTGGGCTTCTTCGTGCCGCTTAAGCCGCAGGAGGGCAAGTCGCCTGCCAAACAGCTGGAACATGTGCTGCACCCGTGGGTCGCCTTTATGATCCTGCCGCTGTTTGCGTTTGCCAACGCGGGCGTTTCCCTCGGCGGCGTGACGCTGGACGGGCTGACGTCCGTGCTGCCGCTGGGCATTATTGCCGGACTGTTTATCGGCAAGCCGCTGGGCATTAGCCTCTTCTGCTGGCTGGCAACGAAGCTGAAGCTGGCGTCATTGCCGCATGGCACCACGTTTACGCAGATTATGGCCGTCGGCGTGCTGTGTGGAATCGGGTTTACGATGTCGATCTTTATCTCGACGCTGGCGTTTGGTGCGCATGCGCCTGAGCTTATCGTCTGGGCTAAACTCGGTATTCTCATCGGGTCATTACTGGCCGCGGTGATCGGTTATACCTTGTTGAAGGTGAAATTGTCCGGACAGGCCGTCCAGGCATAACGGAACACAGGGAGGAGGCGAGCCTTCTCCCGATACATACTCAGGGAGAGAAGACGCGATGTCTCATTTGAATTACAACCATCTTTACTACTTCTGGCACGTCTACAAACAGGGCTCGGTGGTCGGGGCGGCAGAGGCGCTTTACCTGACGCCGCAAACCATTACCGGGCAAATCAAGGCGCTGGAAGAACGTCTACAGGGCAAGCTGTTCAAGCGTAAGGGGCGTGGGATTGAACCCAGTGAACTGGGTGAGCTGGTTTTTCGCTATGCGGATAAGATGTTCACCCTGAGCCAGGAGATGCTGGATATCGTCAACTACCGCAAAGAGTCGAACCTGCTCTTTGATGTCGGCGTGGCGGATGCGCTGTCCAAACGGCTGGTGAGCGGCGTGCTGGATGCGGCCGTGGTCGAAGATGAGCAAATCCACCTGCGGTGCTTTGAATCCACCCACGAGATGCTGCTGGAACAGCTGAGCCAGCACAAGCTGGACATGATTATCTCGGATTGTCCGATCGACTCCACGCAGCAGGAAGGCCTGTTCTCGGTGAAAATTGGTGAATGCGGCGTAAGCTTCTGGTGTATTAACCCGCCGCCGGAAAAACCGTTCCCCGCGTGCCTTGAAGAGCGTCGCCTGCTGGTGCCGGGAAGGCGTTCCATGCTGGGACGCAAGCTGTTGAACTGGTTTAACTCACAGGGGCTAAACGTTGAGATCCTCGGTGAGTTCGACGACGCGGCGCTGATGAAAGCCTTTGGCGAAGCGCACAATGCGATCTTCGTTGCGCCGACGCTGTACGCGCACGATCTCTATTCGGACGACAAGATTACGGAGATAGGCAGAGTGGATAATGTGATGGAGGAGTATCACGCCATATTTGCCGAAAGGATGATTCAACACCCGGCGGTGCAGCGAATCTGTAACCGTGACTACTCGGCGCTGTTTACTCCACCGGCAATCTGAAGGCATAAAAAAACCCGCGTTAAGCGGGTTCTTTAAACAAGCAACAACAAGTAGCGATTAAGCCAGTTTGTTGATCTGCGCGGTCAGGTTTGCTTTATGACGCGCTGCTTTGTTTTTGTGGATCAGACCTTTAGCAGCCTGACGATCCACGATTGGTTGCATTTCGTTAAATGCGTTCTGCGCTGCAGCTTTGTCGCCTGCTTCGATTGCTGCGTATACTTTCTTGATGAAAGTACGCATCATAGAGCGACGGCTTGCGTTGTGCTTACGAGCCTTTTCAGACTGAACGGCACGTTTCTTAGCTGATTTGATATTAGCCAAGTCCAACTCCCAAATATGATCTATGTGGACAATTCAAAGGCCGAGGAATATGCCCTCTTTGCCTTCTTTTGTCAATGGATTTGTGCAAATAAGCGCCGTTAATTAGCGACGCTACGTTACGTAGTGATGGCGCAGGATTCTACCAGCTTGTCTTCCCTGAATACAGCCTTTCGGCATAAAAATCGCAGTTTACGAGCAGATTTTTTCGCTGTGAAAGGTCAGCCTGATGAAATCATTACGGCTTTCTGTTTTGTGCGAACAATCGCCGGTTAACCTTAACCGCTGTACAGGGTATACTTTGGCGATTTTCACTGTTTTGAGCCAGACATGAAGCTGATACGCGGCATACATAATCTCAGCAGAGCACCGCACGGGTGCGTGCTGACCATTGGTAATTTCGACGGCGTGCATCGTGGTCATCAGGCGCTGTTGCAGGGATTGCGTAAAGAAGGGGAGGCCCGTGGCCTGCCCGTTGTAGTGATGATTTTCGAGCCTCAGCCGCTGGAGCTGTTTGCCGGCGATAAATCGCCTGCCCGCCTCACCCGCCTGCGCGAGAAGTTGCGCTATCTGGCTGAGTCCGGTGTGGACTACGTCTTGTGCCTGCGTTTTGATCGTCGCTTTGCCGCGCTGACAGCACAAAATTTTGTCAGCGACCTGCTGGTCAATCGTCTTGGCGTACAGTTTCTTGCCGTAGGGGATGATTTCCGCTTTGGCGCTGGTCGTCAGGGCGATTTCTTGCTATTACAGAAGGCTGGTCTGGAGTACGGCTTTGACGTCACCAGTGCGATGACCTTCTGTGAAGGCGGCGTTCGCGTCAGTAGCACGGCGGTACGTCAGGCGCTGGCCAATGATGAACTGGATACGGCAGAAAACCTGCTGGGGCATCCATTCACTATTTCAGGTCGCGTGGTCCACGGTGATGCGCTCGGACGCACTATTGGTTTCCCGACGGCGAATATACCGCTACGTCGTCAGGTTTCCCCGGTTAAAGGGGTCTATGCGGTAGAAGTGGCAGGACTGGGCGATAAACCGTTCTACGGTGTCGCCAACATTGGCACACGTCCTACCGTCGCCGGTGTACGTCAACAGTTAGAAGTGCACCTGCTGGACGTTGTAATGGACCTTTATGGTCGCCATATAGATGTGATACTGCGTAAAAAAATACGCAATGAACAGCGATTTGGTTCGCTGGACGAACTCAAAGCGCAAATTGCGCGAGATGAATTGACGGCCCGCGAGTTTTTTGGGCTTTGAACCCGGCTTAACTGCCTACGTGATAAATACGGAACCGAGAATCTGATGAGTGACTATAAATCAACCCTGAATTTGCCGGAAACAGGGTTCCCGATGCGCGGCGATCTCGCCAAGCGCGAACCGGGAATGCTGGCGCGTTGGACCGATGATGACCTGTACGGCATCATTCGTGCAGCCAAAAAAGGCAAAAAAACCTTCATTCTGCATGATGGCCCTCCATATGCGAATGGCAGCATTCATATTGGTCACTCGGTTAACAAGATTCTGAAAGACATTATCGTGAAGTCAAAAGGCCTCACGGGATATGACTCGCCTTACGTTCCGGGCTGGGACTGCCACGGTCTGCCAATCGAACTCAAAGTTGAGCAAGAGTTTGGCAAGCCGGGTGAGAAATTCACCGCCGCCGAGTTCCGTGCGAAATGCCGCGAATACGCCGCGACGCAGGTTGACGGTCAGCGCGCTGACTTCATCCGCCTGGGCGTGCTGGGCGACTGGTCGCACCCGTATCTGACCATGGACTTCAAAACCGAAGCCAACATCATCCGTGCGCTGGGGAAAATCATCGGCAACGGCCACCTGCATAAAGGCGCGAAGCCGGTGCACTGGTGCGTAGACTGCCGTTCTGCGCTGGCAGAAGCGGAAGTGGAGTATTACGACAAAACTTCTCCGTCTATCGATGTGGCGTTCCACGCGGTGGATCAGGACGCGGTGAAAGCCAAATTTGGCGTCTCCTCCGTTAACGGCCCGATCTCTCTGGTTATCTGGACCACTACTCCGTGGACGCTGCCAGCCAACCGTGCGATCTCTCTGTCCGGTGAGTTTGAATATGCGCTGGTACAGGTTGACGGTCAGGCGGTAATCCTGGCGAAAGATTTGGTTGAAAGCGTGCTGAAACGCGCGCACATCGCGGATTACACGGTGCTGGGCACCGTAAAAGGCGATGCGCTGGAGCTGATGCGCTTCAAACACCCGTTCCTGGACTTCGATGTTCCGGCGATCCTGGGCGACCACGTGACGCTGGAAGCGGGTACCGGTGCGGTTCATACCGCCGGTGGCCACGGTCCGGACGACTACAACATCAGCCTGAAGTACGGTCTGGAAATCGCTAACCCGGTGGGGCCGGACGGATCTTACCTGCCTGGCACCTACCCGGCGCTGGACGGTATCAACGTTTTTAAAGCCAACGACATCATCGTCGACATGCTGCGCACCAGCGGCGCGCTGCTGCACGTAGAAAAAATGCAGCACAGCTATCCTTGCTGCTGGCGTCATAAGACCCCGATCATCTTCCGTGCGACCCCGCAGTGGTTCGTCAGCATGGATCAGAAAGGCCTGCGCGCGCAGTCTCTGAAAGAGATCAAAGGCGTGCAGTGGATCCCGGACTGGGGCCAGGCGCGTATCGAATCCATGGTCGCTAACCGTCCTGACTGGTGTATCTCCCGTCAGCGTACCTGGGGCGTACCGATGTCTCTGTTCGTGCATAAAGAGACGCAGGAGCTGCATCCGAACACGCTGGAACTGATGGAAGAAGTCGCTAAGCGTGTTGAAGTTGACGGTATTCAGGCGTGGTGGGATCTCGACTCCCGCGACATCCTGGGCGCTGATGCTGATAACTACGAAAAAGTACCCGATACCCTGGACGTGTGGTTCGACTCCGGTTCAACCCACTCTTCCGTAGTGGATGTGCGTCCTGAGTTTGCGGGGCATGCTGCCGATATGTATCTGGAAGGTTCTGACCAACACCGTGGCTGGTTCATGTCATCCCTGATGATCTCCACCGCCATGAAGGGTAAAGCGCCTTACCGTCAGGTTCTGACTCACGGCTTCACCGTGGATGGTCAGGGCCGTAAGATGTCCAAATCTATCGGTAACACCGTTTCTCCGCAGGATGTGATGAACAAGCTGGGCGCAGACATTCTGCGTCTGTGGGTGGCTTCTACCGATTACACCGGCGAAATGGCGGTGTCAGACGAGATCCTGAAACGTGCTGCCGACAGCTATCGTCGTATCCGTAACACCGCGCGCTTCCTGCTGGCGAACCTGAACGGGTTTGATCCAGCAAAAGACATGGTGAAACCGGAAGAGATGGTGGTGCTGGACCGCTGGGCGGTAGGCTGCGCGAAAGCGGCGCAGGACGATATCCTGAAGGCCTATGAGTCTTATGACTTCCATGAAGTAGTGCAGCGCCTGATGCGCTTCTGCTCCATCGAGATGGGCTCGTTCTACCTCGACATTATCAAAGACCGCCAGTACACCGCGAAAGCGGACAGCGTAGCGCGTCGTAGCTGTCAGACCGCGCTGTTCCACATCGCAGAAGCGCTGGTGCGCTGGATGGCGCCGATCATGTCCTTCACCGCGGATGAAATCTGGGGCTATCTGCCGGGCGACCGTGAGAAGTATGTGTTCACCGGCGAGTGGTACGAAGGTCTGTTCGATCTCTCCAGCACCGAAGCGATGAACGATGCCTTCTGGGACGAGCTGCTGAAAGTGCGTGGCGAAGTGAACAAGGTTATCGAGCAGGCGCGTGCTGACAAGAAAGTGGGTGGCTCTCTGGAAGCGGCAGTGACCCTGTACGCAGAACCGGAGCTGGCGGCTAAACTGACGGCGCTCGGCGATGAATTACGATTTGTCCTGTTGACCTCCGGCGCGAAAGTTGAGGATTATGCGGATGCTTCTGCTGATGCTCAGCAGAGCGAGCTGCTCAAAGGACTGAAAGTCGCGCTGAGCAAAGCCGACGGTGAGAAATGCCCGCGCTGCTGGCATTACACTACCGATGTCGGTCAGGTGGCGGAACACGCAGACATCTGCGGACGCTGTGTAAGCAACGTCGCCGGTGACGGCGAAAAACGTAAGTTTGCCTGATGAGTAAAACTCTCTGTTCAACAGGACTGCGCTGGCTGTGGCTGGTTGTGGTGGTGCTGATTATTGATCTGGGCAGCAAGTTCCTGATCCTCCAGAATTTTGCTCTGGGGGATACGGTCCCGCTGTTCCCGTCGCTTAACCTGCACTATGCACGTAACTACGGCGCGGCGTTCAGTTTCCTTGCCGACAGCGGTGGCTGGCAGCGCTGGTTCTTTGCGGGTATCGCTCTCGGTATCTGCGTGATCCTGGCAGTGCTGATGTACCGCTCGAAGGCGACGCAAAAGCTGAATAACATTGCCTACGCGCTGATCATTGGCGGCGCGCTGGGCAACCTGTTTGACCGCCTGTGGCACGGCTTTGTGGTCGATATGATCGACTTCTATGTCGGCGACTGGCACTTCGCGACCTTTAACCTCGCCGATAGCGCAATTTGCATCGGTGCGGCATTAATCGTGCTGGAAGGCTTCTTGCCTAAACCGGCGGCGAAAGAGCAGGCGTAAGCATCAATGCCGGGTGGCGCATAGCCATCCCGGCCTACCGAATATGCCGACACTTGTAGGCCGGGTAAGCGAAGCGCCACCCGGCACACAGGCGAGACAACATTAAAGAGCAATGTGTATGTCTAAATCCGTACAGAGCAACAGCGCGGTTCTCGTTCACTTCACGCTGAAGCTGGATGACGGCTCCACGGCCGAATCCACCCGCAACAACGGCAAACCGGCCCTGTTTCGTCTTGGCGATACTTCCCTGTCTGAAGGTCTTGAGCAGCAGCTTCTGGGTCTGAAAGAGGGTGAGAAAAAAGCCTTTTCGCTGGAGCCGGATGCCGCGTTTGGCGTGCCAAGCCCGGACCTGATCCAGTATTTCTCGCGCCGCGAGTTTATGGATGCGGGGGAACCGGAAATTGGGGCGATTATGCTCTTTACCGCTATGGACGGCAGCGAAATGCCTGGCGTGATCCGCGAAATCAACGGCGACTCTATTACCGTTGACTTCAACCATCCGCTTGCCGGGCGTACCGTTCATTTTGATGTTGAAGTGCTGGAGATTGACCCAGCACTGGAGGCCTGAAATGCAGATCCTGTTGGCTAACCCGCGCGGCTTCTGCGCCGGTGTAGACCGCGCTATCAGCATTGTTGAAAACGCGCTGGAAATTTACGGCGCGCCGATTTATGTGCGTCACGAAGTGGTGCATAACCGTTACGTGGTCGACAGTCTGCGCGAGCGCGGCGCCATCTTTATTGAGCAAATCAGCGAAGTGCCGGACGGTGCGATCCTGATCTTCTCCGCGCACGGCGTCTCGCAGGCGGTACGGAACGAAGCGAAAAGCCGCGATTTGACGGTATTCGATGCCACCTGTCCATTAGTGACGAAAGTGCATATGGAAGTGGCGCGCGCCAGCCGGCGCGGTGAAGAGTCGATTCTGATTGGCCATGCCGGGCATCCGGAAGTCGAAGGCACCATGGGCCAGTACAGCAACCCGGAAGGGGGCATGTACCTGGTTGAGTCGCCAGAAGACGTTCTGACGCTGAACGTGAAGAATGAATCCCGCCTGTCGTTTATGACCCAGACAACGCTCTCCGTAGACGATACCTCGGACGTGATTGACGCCCTGCGTCAGCGCTTCCCGAAAATCGTCGGTCCGCGTAAGGATGACATCTGCTACGCGACCACTAACCGTCAGGAAGCGGTGCGTGCCCTGGCTGAACAGGCGGATGTGGTGCTGGTGGTGGGTTCAAAAAACTCGTCTAACTCCAACCGTCTGGCCGAACTGGCACAACGCATGGGTAAAACGGCTTTCCTGATTGATGACGCGTCGGATATTCAGGAAGCGTGGGTTAAAAACGCAGCCTGCGTGGGCGTGACGGCAGGAGCTTCCGCGCCGGATATTCTGGTACAGAACGTCATTACCCGTCTGCAGGAGCTGGGCGGTGGCGACGCGGTGCCGCTGGAAGGACGTGAAGAGAATATTGTTTTCGAAGTCCCGAAAGAACTGCGAATTGATGCCCGCGAAGTCGAATAGTCCCTTTTCTGATGAAAGGCCAGCACCTCCTGTGCTGGCCTTTTTTTTATCCGTTACTTTATCGTGACGACAAAATCATGTCTTTTACTGATATTTAAGTCGGTTTCACGTTAAATTCTAATTATCGGTGTTTTCAGTTGGCAGTGCTTCTAAAGGCTGGTTAATCTGAAAACGGTTTACATCATATTAACGTAAGAGAATAACTATGCATGATGCACAGATCCGTGTCGCTATTGCGGGCGCGGGTGGACGTATGGGCCGTCAGCTTATTCAGGCGGCACTTCAGATGGATGGCGTAGCACTTGGCGCGGCCCTGGAGCGTGAAGGTTCTTCACTTCTGGGGACTGATGCAGGTGAGCTGGCGGGCGCGGGAAAGACTGGCGTCACCGTACAAAGCAGTCTGGATGCGGTAAAAGACGACTTCGATGTGTTCATCGATTTTACTCGTCCGGAAGGAACGCTCACGCATCTGGCGTTTTGCCGTCAGCACGGCAAGGGGATGGTGATCGGCACCACCGGTTTTGACGATGCGGGTAAGCAGGCTATCCAGGATGCATCAAAAGAGATTGCGATTGTCTTCGCTGCAAACTTTAGCGTGGGCGTTAACGTCATGCTGAAGCTGCTGGAGAAGGCAGCGAAGGTGATGGGCAACTATACCGACATTGAGATCGTAGAAGCCCACCATCGCTATAAAGTTGATGCGCCATCTGGTACGGCGCTGGCGATGGGCGAAGCGATTGCTCATGCACTTGATAAAGATTTAAAAGACTGCGCGGTCTATACCCGCGAAGGTCACACCGGCGAACGTGTGCCAGGCACCATTGGTTTCGCAACCGTGCGAGCGGGTGACATTGTCGGCGAACATGCGGCGATGTTCGCCGATATTGGTGAACGTGTCGAAATTACGCATAAAGCCTCCAGCCGAATGACCTTCGCCAACGGCGCCGTACGTTCCGCTTTGTGGCTGAAAAACAAGAAAGATGGTCTTTTTGATATGCGAGACGTGCTTGATCTCAACAATTTGTAAGCATTATTACCCATCGTGATGTGGTTATTGCAGTCGTAATTGATTGATTGCATAGGGCAATATTTTATTGCCCTTTTATTTTATATATCTCATTAGTTTTTATGGCTGTGATCTTTAAAAGCATTGGTATGCTCCTGTTTTTTCGTTGCTGAAATGTAAATTTTGACCATTTGGTCCACTTTATTATGTTTCACTGCCACGATTTTCATAAAACCAGGCACGCAAGCGTTTTCCGCAGTGATTTACCTGATCTTTTTGTCGCTTAAGCTGCATTCCTCTCGCCAGGCCTGCAAAAGACTAAACAAAATATCCGTTTTCAGTTGACTTTCACCTACCAAATCCCCAGAATGCCGCCGTTTGCCGAAAATCCGCCGGCAGCAAATTTGCGTTGCTCATAACGTTGTTGTGAATTAATATGCAAATAAAGTGAGTGAATATTCTCTGGAGGGTGTTTTGATTAAGTCAGCGCTATTGGTTCTGGAAGACGGAACCCAGTTTATCGGTCGGGCCATAGGGGCAACAGGTTCGGCGGTTGGGGAAGTCGTTTTCAATACTTCAATGACCGGTTATCAAGAAATCCTCACTGATCCTTCCTATTCTCGCCAAATCGTTACTCTTACTTATCCTCATATCGGCAATGTCGGCACCAACGCTGCTGACGAAGAATCTTCTCAGGTACATGCGCAAGGTCTGGTCATTCGCGACCTGCCTCTGATTGCCAGCAACTTCCGTAACACCGAAGACCTGTCTTCCTACCTGAAGCGCCATAACATCGTGGCGATTGCAGATATCGATACCCGTAAGTTAACGCGTCTGCTGCGCGAGAAGGGTGCACAAAACGGCTGCATCATCGCGGGTGATAACCTCGATGCGACCCTGGCGCTGGAAAAAGCGAAAGCCTTCCCGGGCCTTAACGGCATGGACCTGGCGAAAGAAGTGACCACCGCTGAAGCTTATAGCTGGACGCAGGGGAGCTGGACGCTGGAAGGCGACCTGCCGGAAGCGAAAAAAGAGAGCGAGCTGCCGTTCCACGTGGTGGCTTATGATTTCGGTGCCAAGCGCAACATCCTGCGCATGCTGGTTGACCGCGGCTGCCGCCTGACGGTGGTGCCAGCGCAGACCTCTGCTGAAGACGTGCTGAAGATGAACCCGGACGGCATCTTCCTCTCTAACGGCCCAGGCGACCCGGCTCCATGTGACTACGCCATCGATGCCATCAAGTCCTTCCTGGAAACCGACATTCCGGTATTCGGCATCTGCCTCGGCCATCAGCTGCTGGCTCTGGCGAGCGGTGCGAACACCGTTAAGATGAAATTCGGTCACCACGGTGGTAACCATCCGGTGAAAGACATTGATAACAACACGGTGATGATTACCGCACAGAACCACGGTTTCGCGGTGGACGAAGCGTCCATGCCGGCGAACCTGCGCGTGACCCATAAGTCGCTGTTCGATGGCACCCTGCAGGGGATTCATCGCACCGATAAGCCAGCATTCAGCTTCCAGGGACACCCGGAAGCCAGCCCGGGCCCACACGATGCCGCGCCGCTGTTCGATCACTTCATCGAACTTATCGAGCAATACCGTAAGACCGCTAAATAATCAGGAGCCGAGAAGACAATGCCAAAACGTACAGACATAAAAAGCATCCTGATCCTTGGCGCTGGCCCGATCGTCATCGGCCAGGCCTGCGAATTCGATTACTCCGGTGCGCAGGCGTGTAAAGCCCTGCGCGAAGAGGGTTACCGCGTTATCCTGGTCAACTCTAACCCGGCAACCATCATGACCGACCCGGAAATGGCTGATGCAACCTACATCGAGCCGATTCACTGGGAAGTTGTGCGCAAAATCATCGAAAAAGAGCGCCCGGACGCGGTGCTGCCAACCATGGGCGGCCAGACTGCGCTGAACTGCGCGCTGGAGCTAGAACGTCAGGGCGTGCTGGCCGAGTTCGGCGTGACCATGATTGGCGCGACAGCCGACGCGATTGATAAAGCAGAAGACCGTCGCCGCTTCGACGTGGCAATGAAGAAAATCGGCCTCGACACCGCGCGTTCCGGTATCGCACACAACATGGAAGAAGCGCTGGCCGTCGCGGCTGACGTGGGCTATCCGTGCATTATCCGTCCATCCTTTACCATGGGTGGTACCGGCGGCGGTATCGCCTACAACCGCGAAGAGTTCGAAGAGATTTGCGAACGCGGTCTGGATCTCTCCCCAACCAAAGAGCTGCTGATTGATGAATCGCTGATTGGCTGGAAAGAGTACGAGATGGAAGTGGTGCGTGATAAAAACGACAACTGCATCATCGTCTGCTCCATCGAAAACTTCGATGCGATGGGGATCCACACCGGCGACTCCATCACCGTTGCGCCAGCGCAAACGCTGACCGACAAAGAGTATCAAATCATGCGTAACGCCTCGATGGCGGTACTGCGTGAAATCGGCGTGGAAACCGGCGGCTCTAACGTGCAGTTCTCCGTGAACCCGAAAACCGGTCGTCTGATTGTTATCGAAATGAACCCGCGCGTGTCCCGTTCTTCTGCGCTGGCCTCCAAAGCGACCGGCTTCCCGATTGCCAAAGTGGCGGCGAAACTGGCGGTGGGTTACACCCTTGACGAGCTGATGAACGACATCACCGGTGGCCGCACCCCTGCGTCCTTCGAACCGTCCATCGACTACGTTGTGACGAAAATTCCACGCTTCAACTTCGAGAAATTCGCAGGCGCGAACGACCGTCTGACCACCCAGATGAAATCTGTCGGTGAAGTGATGGCGATTGGCCGCACGCAGCAGGAATCCCTGCAGAAAGCGCTGCGCGGTCTGGAAGTCGGCGCGACCGGTTTCGACCCGAAAGTAAGCCTGGACGACCCGGAAGCACTGACCAAAATCCGCCGTGAGCTGAAAGACGCGGGCGCCGAGCGTATCTGGTACATCGCTGATGCCTTCCGTGCTGGCTTGTCCGTGGACGGCGTGTTCAACCTGACCAACATTGACCGCTGGTTCCTGGTGCAGATTGAAGAGCTGGTACGTCTGGAAGAACAGGTGGCGGAACTGGGCATTACCGGCCTGGATGCTGACTTCCTGCGCGTGCTGAAGCGTAAAGGCTTCGCCGATGCGCGTCTGGCAAAACTGGCGGGCGTGCGTGAAGCGGAAATCCGCAAGCTGCGCGACCAGTATGACCTGCACCCGGTCTACAAGCGCGTGGACACCTGTGCGGCAGAGTTCTCTACCGATACCGCGTACATGTACTCCACCTATGAAGACGAGTGCGAAGCGAACCCGTCCGTCGACCGCGACAAGATTATGGTGCTGGGCGGCGGTCCAAACCGTATCGGCCAGGGCATCGAGTTTGACTACTGCTGCGTACACGCTTCACTGGCGCTGCGCGAAGACGGTTACGAGACCATCATGGTCAACTGTAACCCGGAAACCGTGTCTACTGACTACGATACCTCCGACCGTCTCTACTTCGAGCCGGTAACGCTGGAAGATGTGCTGGAAATCGTGCGCATCGAGAAGCCAAAAGGCGTTATCGTGCAGTACGGCGGCCAGACCCCGCTGAAGCTGGCGCGCGCGCTGGAAGCGGCAGGTGTGCCGGTTATCGGTACCAGCCCGGATGCGATTGACCGTGCAGAAGACCGCGAGCGTTTCCAGCAGGCGGTTGACCGTCTGAAGCTGAAACAACCGGCAAACGCCACCGTCACCGCCATTGAGATGGCTGTAGAGAAAGCGAAGGATATCGGCTACCCGCTGGTGGTGCGTCCATCGTACGTACTGGGCGGCCGCGCGATGGAAATCGTTTATGACGAAGCCGACCTGCGTCGCTACTTCCAGACTGCTGTCAGCGTCTCCAACGATGCGCCAGTGCTGCTCGACCGCTTCCTTGACGATGCAGTAGAAGTGGACGTTGACGCCATCTGCGACGGCGAAATGGTGCTGATTGGCGGCATCATGGAGCATATCGAGCAGGCGGGCGTGCACTCCGGTGACTCCGCCTGTTCTCTGCCAGCGTACACCCTGAGCCAGGAAATACAGGATGTGATGCGCCAGCAGGTGCAGAAGCTGGCCTTCGAGCTGCAGGTTCGCGGTCTGATGAACGTGCAGTTTGCGGTGAAAGACAACGAAGTCTACCTGATTGAAGTGAACCCGCGTGCGGCGCGTACCGTCCCGTTCGTCTCTAAAGCCACCGGTGTTCCGCTGGCGAAAGTGGCGGCGCGCGTGATGGCAGGCCAGACGCTGGCACAGCAGGGCGTAACCAAAGAGATTATCCCACCGTACTACTCGGTAAAAGAAGTGGTGCTGCCGTTCAACAAATTCCCGGGCGTTGATCCGCTGCTGGGGCCAGAAATGCGCTCTACCGGGGAAGTGATGGGCGTGGGCCGCACCTTTGCTGAAGCGTTCGCGAAGGCGCAGCTGGGCAGTAGCTCCACCATGAAAAAATCAGGCCGTGCGCTGCTCTCCGTTCGTGAAGGCGACAAAGAACGCGTGGTTGACCTGGCGGCCAAGCTGCTGAAACAGGGCTTCGAGCTGGATGCGACCCACGGTACGGCAATTGTGCTGGGTGAAGCCGGTATCAACCCGCGTCTGGTGAACAAGGTGCATGAAGGTCGTCCACACATTCAGGATCGTATCAAGAATGGCGAATACACCTACATCATCAACACCACTGCGGGCCGCCAGGCGATTGAAGACTCCAAGCTGATTCGCCGCAGCGCGCTGCAGTACAAAGTGCACTACGACACCACCCTGAACGGCGGTTTCGCTACAGCCATGGCGCTGAATGCGGACGCGACCGAGAAGGTGATTTCGGTGCAGGAAATGCACGCACAGATTAACAAGTAAGCCTGAATGCCCGGCAATCAACGATTGCCGGGCATTATCCCCATCTTCAGAACCTTCTGGTTTTCCATCCGCATTCAGTCAGTTAGCCTAAAATGGTTAGGTCGATAACGAAATTCAACTGAGAGCAGGGGAAAACACCATGCAAAATAAATTACTGATTGCTTCCGTTCTGGCTGCCACTGCAATGTTTACCGTTGCGGGCTGTTCGTCTAATCAGGCAGTTAAAACCACAGACGGCCGCACCATCGTCACTGACGGCAAACCGCAGGTGGATGACGATACCGGACTGGTGTCCTACAAAAATGCCGAGACCGGTCAAACCGAGCAGATTAACCGCGACCAGGTGAAATCCATGGGCGAGCTGGATAACTAATTCAGAATTCTGACGTAAGCCCGTCAATAATATTCACTATTAGCCTGTTGAATTACTGACTACACTCTTTTGTTAAAAGAAAGCAGTAATAACAGGCTAATCAATGATTCTGATAATTTATGCCCATCCTTATCCGCAGCACTCGCATGCGAATAAGCGGATGCTTGAGCAGGTAAGGACGCTTGATAACGTAGAGATACGTTCCCTCTATCAACTCTATCCCGATTTTAATATTGATATCGCCGCCGAACAGGAGGCACTTTCCCGCGCCGATCTGATTATCTGGCAGCATCCCATGCAGTGGTACAGCACGCCTCCGCTGCTGAAACTGTGGATTGATAAAGTCTTCTCCCACGGCTGGGCGTATGGCCACAATGGCAATGCGCTAAAGGGTAAAAGCCTGATGTGGGCGGTCACCACCGGCGGAGGGGAAAGCCACTTTGATATTGGTTCCTTCCCGGGGTTTGACGTCCTGGCGCAGCCGCTGCAGGCAACCGCACTCTATTGTGGTCTGAACTGGCTCCCGCCTTTTGCTATGCACTGTACGTTTGTCTGCGACGATGAAACGCTGCAGGCGCAGGCTCGCCATTATAAACAACGCTTACTCGAGTGGCAGGAGACGCACCATGGATAGCCATACGCTAATACAGGCGCTGATTTACCTCGGCGCGGCGGCGCTGATTGTACCCGTGGCGGTACGCCTGGGACTGGGCTCTGTTCTCGGTTATCTGATTGCTGGCTGCGTCATCGGGCCGTGGGGCCTTCGCCTGGTCACGGATGCCGAGGCGATTCTTCATTTCGCCGAAATTGGCGTTGTGCTGATGCTCTTTGTGATTGGTCTGGAACTTGATCCGCAACGCTTGTGGAAGCTTCGTGCCTCGGTATTTGGCGGTGGTGCGTTGCAAATGGTTGCCTGCGGCCTGCTGCTGGGTGGGTTCTGTATCCTGTTGGGAATGGACTGGAAAGTCGCTGAGCTTATCGGAATGACGCTGGCGCTCTCCTCGACGGCTATTGCCATGCAGGCGATGAACGAGCGAAATCTGACGGTCTCACAGATGGGACGCAGTGCGTTCTCCGTTCTGCTGTTTCAGGACATTGCCGCTATCCCGCTGGTAGCGATGATCCCGCTGCTGGCGGCAAGTGGTTCCTCGACGACGCTGGGTGCTTTTGCGCTGTCCGCGCTGAAGGTGGCGGGCGCGCTGGCGCTGGTGGTTCTGCTTGGACGCTACGTTACCCGTCCGTTACTGCGGTTTGTTGCTCGCTCAGGCCTGCGCGAAGTGTTCAGCGCCGTGGCGCTATTCCTGGTGTTTGGCTTTGGTTTGCTGCTGGAAGAGGCCGGGCTTTCAATGGCGATGGGGGCGTTCCTCGCAGGCGTTCTGCTGGCGAGCTCTGAATACCGTCACGCGCTGGAAAGCGATATCGAGCCGTTCAAAGGGTTGCTGCTGGGGCTGTTTTTCATCGGTGTCGGGATGTCCGTTGACTTTGGCACGCTGGTGACGCATCCGCTGCGGATTGTCATCCTGCTTGTCGGCTTCCTGGTCATTAAAATGGTGATGCTGTGGCTGATTGCACGTCCACTGAATGTGCCGACCCGTCAGCGTCGCTGGTTTGCCGTGCTGCTGGGGCAGGGGAGCGAATTTGCGTTCGTGGTCTTTGGCGCAGCGCAGATGGCAAATGTACTCGATCCGGAGTGGGCGAAAGCGCTGACGCTGGCGGTGGCACTGTCGATGGCAGCGACGCCTGTTCTGCTGGTGCTGCTGACACGCCTTGAAAAATCGGGCAGCGAACAGGAGCGCGAAGCCGATGAAATCGACGAGGAGCAGCCGCGCGTCATCATCGCCGGATTTGGCCGCTATGGGCAGATCGTGGGGCGTTTACTGTTGTCGAGCGGGGTGAAAATGGTCATCCTCGATCACGACCCCGACCATGTCGATACCCTGCGTAAATTTGATATGAAAGTCTTTTACGGAGATGCGACCCGCGTCGATCTGCTGGAATCCGCGGGGGCGGCAAAAGCCGAAGTGTTGATTAACGCCATTGACGATCCAGAGACCAGCATACAGATGGTGGAACTGGTTAAAGAGCATTTCCCGGCGCTGACTATTATCTCCCGCGCGCGCGATGTCGATCACTATATCCGGCTGCGACAGGCGGGTGTAGAAGCACCGGAGCGTGAAACGTTCGAAGGTGCGCTGAAATCTGGCCGTACGGCGCTGGAAAATCTGGGGCTCGGCGCGTATGAAGCGCGCGAGCGTGCGGACCTGTTCCGCCGCTTTAATACCGAGATGGTGGAAGAGATGGCGGCGATGGCCGGCAGCACGGCTACGGAGCGTGCAGCAGTGTTTAAACGCACCAGCGCGATGCTGACGGAAATCATTAACGAGGATCGTAATCACCTGTCACTGATCCAGCGTCATGGCTGGCAAGGCACGGAAGAGGGCAAGCATACCGGGGATCCGTCTGACGAGCCCGAGAGTAAACCTTCCGCGTGAAGTGGAGTTGCCAGCAATATTAAAAAATTTCTTTATCTTTACCCTGCCGCCAGTCGACGAAAGATTAAGCTTTCCGTATAGTGGCGGCAATTTTTTGCATCCGGGAAATTTTCAATGATCAGTCTGATTGCAGCGCTGGCGGTGGACCGCGTTATCGGTATGGAAAATGCCATGCCGTGGAACCTGCCTGCCGATCTCGCATGGTTTAAACGTACTACGTTAAACAAGCCGGTAGTGATGGGCCGCCTGACCTGGGAGTCGATTGGTCGTCCATTGCCGGGTCGTAAGAATATCGTTATCAGTAGCCAGCCAGGCACTGACGATCGCGTCGAATGGGTAAAATCCGTAGATGAGGCGATTGCAGCGTGCGGCAATGCCGAAGAGATTATGGTGATTGGTGGCGGACGTGTGTATGAGCAGTTCCTGCCAAAAGCGCAGAAGCTGTATCTGACCCACATTGATGCTGAAGTGGAAGGGGATACCCATTTCCCGGACTACGATCCGGATGAGTGGGAGTCGGTATTCAGCGAATTCCACGACGCGGATGCACAGAACTCCCACAGCTACTGCTTCGAGATTCTGGAACGTCGTTAAGTGATTTTCCCTCTCCCGGCCGGGAGAGGGAATAATGTATCAGGAGGCAACGGCCTCGCCTTCTCCTAAGTCCAGCTGTCGGTTGGACGGCTGAATAAAGTAAGCTTTATCTTCCCAGCGTAAGCAGGTTAACTCCCCGCCCCAGCAGCATCCGGTATCAAGACCGTAGATCCCTTCCGGTGTCCCTTTTCCTTCCAGTGCAGCCCAGTGACCAAATACCACGCTGTACTCGCTTGTCACCGGCCCCGGAATAGCAAACCACGGTTTGAGCGGGGCGGGCGCGCTTTCCGGTGTCTCTTTGGAATACATGTCCAGCTGTCCGTTCGGAAAGCAGAAACGCATGCGGGTGAAGGCGTTGGTGATAAAACGCAGACGAGCCAGACCGCTGAGCTCCTCGCTCCAGTGGTTTGGCATATCGCCATACATGGCATCAAGGAAGAAAGGATACGAGTCGCTCGCTAACACCGCCTCTACGTCACGCGCGCAGGTTTTCGCCGTCTCAAGATCCCACTGCGGGGTAATCCCGGCATGCGCCATGACCAGCTTTTTCTCTTCGTCGATCTGCAGAAGTGGCTGACGGCGCAGCCAGTTGATCAGCTCGTCGGCGTCCGGCGCATCCAGCAGTGGGGTGAGGCGATCTTTAGGTTTGTTACGGCTGATCCCGGCGAAAACCGCCAGCAGATGCAGATCGTGATTGCCCAGGACCATGCGTACGCTGTCGCCCAGCGATTTGACGAAACGTAATACTTCAAGAGAGCCGGGGCCACGCGCGACTAAATCGCCCGTCAGCCAGAGCGTGTCCTGTCCTGGCGTAAAGTCGACCTGCTTTAATAATGCGATCAGTTCATCGTAGCAACCGTGAACGTCGCCAATCAGATATGTAGACATTAGATTAATGAATGAGTGTTGTAACGGCGAGACGGAACACAGGAATGGCAACGCGGAAACTATTGCCATCGACGTCGACCATTTCATAATGGCCTTGCATGGTACCCAT
Source organism: Lelliottia nimipressuralis (assembly GCF_004402045.1). GTDB lineage: Bacteria > Pseudomonadota > Gammaproteobacteria > Enterobacterales > Enterobacteriaceae > Enterobacter > Enterobacter chinensis. Next base: position 321,924 of record NZ_SOMG01000023.1, read on the forward strand.
TGGCGTTTCAATAACCGCGCCGCTGGTATATTGGAACTCTTCTCCAGGATCGATGTGGGGCTGCTCACCGACCACACCTTCACCCTGTACTTCGATTTCACGGCCATTGCCGTTAGTAATAAGCCAGTAACGCCCAAGCAGCTGCACAGGCATCCGCCCCAGGTTGCGAATGGTCACGGTGTAAGCAAAGACAAAACGTTCTTCATCCGGTGAGGATTGCGATTCAACATAGACGCTTTGTACATGGACACATACGCGGGGCGAATCAATCATGGCTTAACTCTCCTTCGGCGGCGCATTTTCGCTGATGTAATTAGCCAGCTTGCAGTACTGCTCTACGGAAATGTTCTCCGCACGCATTGCCGGGTCGATTCCAAGCTCAGCTAACACCTCAACGGTGAACGAATTGCTCAGGCTGTTACGGATCGTTTTTCGGCGCTGGTTAAAGGCTTCCGTGGTGACGCGGCTCAGTACACGCAGATCTTTCACCGGGTACGGTTTCGTTTTGTGCGGTACCAGGCGTACAACCGCAGAATCCACTTTCGGTGGCGGCGTAAAGGCGGATGGCGGAACTTCGAGTACCGGAATCACGTTGCAGTAATATTGTGCCATCACGCTTAAACGACCATACGCTTTACTATTAGGGCCTGCAACCAGACGGTTAACAACCTCTTTTTGCAACATGAAGTGCATGTCGGCAATGGCATCAGTATAGCTAAACAGATGGAACATCAGCGGCGTGGAGATATTGTACGGCAGGTTACCGAACACGCGCAGCGGCTGGCCCATTTTCTCTGACAGCTCGCCAAAGTTCATGGTCATCGCATCCTGCTGATAGATAGTCAGCTTCGGCCCGAGGAACGGGTGCGTTTGCAGGCGTGCGGCCAGATCGCGGTCAAGTTCGATTACGGTCAGTTCGTCAAGACGCTCGCCGACCGGCTCGGTCAGTGCAGCAAGACCCGGGCCGATTTCGACCATAGCCTGCCCTTTCTGCGGATTAATGGCAGACACGATGCTTTCGATCACGAACTGATCGTTGAGGAAGTTTTGCCCGAAGCGTTTACGGGCTAAGTGGCCCTGATGGACTCGATTAGTCATTGAGTATTAACAATCATTTTGATGGCGAGATTAAGCGCCGTAATAAAACTGCCGACATCCGCTTTCCCCTGGCCTGCCAGATCCAGCGCAGTACCGTGGTCAACGGACGTTCGAATAAAAGGTAAACCGAGGGTGATATTCACCCCGCGGCCAAAGCCCTGGTATTTTAGCACGGGCAGGCCCTGATCGTGGTACATCGCGAGCACGGCGTCGGCATTATCCAGGTATTTCGGCTGGAAAAGGGTATCTGCAGGCAGCGGCCCGCTTAAGTGCATCCCTTTTGCGCGCATCTCTTCAAGTACCGGAATAATGGTATCGATCTCTTCGGTTCCCATATGCCCGCCTTCGCCAGCGTGCGGATTCAGGCCGCAAACCAGAACGTGCGGCTGCTTGATGCCGAATTTAGTTTGCAGGTCATGATGCAGGATCCCGATGATCTCCCGCAGCAGTTCCGGGGTGATGGCATCCGGAATGGCCTTAATGGGCAGATGGGTTGTCACCAGAGCAACGCGCATCTCTTCCGTCGCCAGCATCATCACCACTTTCGGGCTGCGCGAGCGTTCTTCAAAGAACTCCGTGTGCCCGGTAAACGGAATACCGGCTTCGTTAATCACACCTTTGTGTACGGGGCCGGTGATCAAAGCGGCGAACTCACCGTTCAGGCAGCCGTCGCAGGCGCGCGCCAGCGTATCAACGACGTAATGACCGTTTTCCGTGCTGAGCTGGCCCGGAATGACAGGCGTACGAAGGGGAACAGAGAGAAGCGTGAGCGTACCGGCTTGCTGCGGTGCAGGCTGTTGACCTTCAACGTAAGGGATGAGCGTTAAAGGCAGACCGAGCAGCGTGGCCCGGTTTTGTAACAGTGTTGCATCAGCGCAGACGACCAGTTCTACCGGCCAGCTGCGCTGGGCAAGCTGGACAACGAGATCAGGTCCAATCCCGGCGGGTTCGCCGGGAGTGATAACAACACGATGTTGTTTCATTAGTTGCTCAGGACTTTCACGTAAGCGCTGGCGCGTTGTTCCTGCATCCACGTTGCCGCTTCTTCAGAGAACTTACGGTTAAACAGCATACGGTAGGCTCTGTCTTTCTGCGCCGCATCGGTTTTATCAACGTTACGGGTGTCCATCAGTTCAATCAGATGCCAGCCAAACGAAGAGTGTACCGGCGCACTGAGTTGGCCTTTGTTCAGCTTCATCAATGCATCGCGGAATGCCGGATCGTAAATATCTGCCGCTGCCCAGCCCAGATCGCCGCCCTGGTTAGCAGAGCCTGGATCCTGAGAGAACTCTTTTGCTGCATTTGCGAACGAGGTTTTACCGCTCTTAATGTCAGCAGCAATCTGTTCCAGCTTCGCCCGCGCCTGATCGTCAGTCATGATCGGTGACGGTTTCAGAAGGATGTGGCGAGCGTGAACTTCGGTGACGGAAATATTCTGGCTCTGACCGCGCAGATCGTTCACTTTCAGAATGTGGAAGCCCACACCTGAACGGATTGGACCGACGATATCGCCTTTCTTGGCCGTACTCAGTGCCTGAGCGAAGATGGATGGCAGTTCCTGAATACGTCCCCAGCCCATCTGGCCGCCTTTCAGCGCCTGTTGGTCCGCGGAGTAGGTGATAGCCAGCTTGCCAAAGTCGCCGCCGTTGCGCGCTTGTTCAACGATAGAACGCGCCTGGCTTTCTGCTTCCGCAGCCTGGTCGGACGTTGGGTTCTCTGGCAGCGGGATCAGAATGTGGCTCAGATTCAGCTCAGTGCTGGCATCGTTCTGGTTACCCACCTGTTTTGCCAGCGCCTCCACTTCCTGAGGCAGGATAGTCACGCGACGGCGTACTTCGTTGTTACGTACTTCCGAAATCAGCATCTCTTTACGGATCTGGTTACGGTAGGTGGCGTAGCTGATGCCGTCATAGGCCAGACGGCTGCGCATCTGGTCTAAAGACATATTGTTCTGCTTCGCGATGTTAGCGATCGCCTGATCGAGCTGCTCGTCAGTGACCTTCACACCCATTTTCTGCCCCATCTGGAGAACGATCTGATCCATGATCAGACGCTCCAGGATCTGGTGGCGCAGCGTGGCGTCATCCGGAAGCTGCTGACCTGCTTCGCCCGAATTGAGCTTCACCGATTTCATCAGACCGTCAACGTCACTTTCGAGCACGACGCCGTTGTTAACCACAGCAGCGACTTTATCAACAACCTGGGGGGCCGCGAAGCTGGTATTCGCAACCATAGCGACACCGAGCAGCAGCGTTTTCCAGTTCTTCATACTTTTTCCATTTCAATTAACCGCAAAGCGGATTACGTTGCAAATCAAGCACATTACAAGGAGCTACGGTACGGCAGAATGTTCGAGCGCAGCATTTTCTGCGTACCCAGACCGTAGTTGGAACTCAGGCCGCGTAACTCGAAGTTAAAGCCAATCACGTTATCGTATTTGCTCTGATTGTTGTTGGTATCCCAGCCGTTAAGCTTACGTTCGTAACCGACGCGCAGCGCGTAACAGCAGGAGTTATATTGCAGGCCTACCATCTGGTCAGCTGCTTTACTGGTGTTGGTGTCAAAGTAGTAAGCCCCTACGATTGACCAACGGTCGGCGATTGGCCAACTCGCTGCGCCACCCACCTGAGAAATACCGTCTTTATACTGTTCTCCAGTGCCATAGTTTGGCAATGTGGCCTGAATATATTCCGGGCTGGCATAACGATAGGTAAACTGCACCATACGATCTTCATCCCGGCGATATTCAATGGCCGCTGTGCTGTTGGCAATATTGTCGAGACGGGTGTCATACTGAACGCCGCCACGCAGGCCCCAACGATCGGTCATACGCCAGTATGTATCGCCAGCCCAAATCAGCGAACCTGTCTTGTTATCTTTCTCCCACTTAATATTGTCATCGCCAGTGCGTGACTCGGTGAAGTAGTAGATTTGACCAACAGAAACGTTAAAACGTTCAACGGCAGCATCATCATAAACGCGTGATGTGACCCCGGTCGTTAGCTGGTTCGCTGATGCGATGCGGTCAAGGCCACCGTAGGTACGGTCGCGGAACAGGCCGCTATAGTCAGACTGCAGTAAAGAGGAGTCGTAGTTATTGATGTTGCTCTGATCGCGATAAGGCACGTACAGATACTGCATACGTGGCTCCAGCGTCTGGGTATAGCCATCCGCCAGAAGACCCATATTGCGTTCGAAGATCAGCTTACCGTCCATTTTGAACTGCGGAAGCGTACGGTTTACAGATTCTTCCAGGTGACCGGTATTGTTCGGATTTGCGTTGTAATCATCAATGTTTTTCTGCTGATAGTGCGTCGCCATCAGCTTGGCTTCAGTGTTCAGGCTCGCCCAGTCGTTAGACCATGGCAAGTTGATGACGGGCTCCAGGTGAACACGGGTTGCTTCCGGCATAGTGGAATTCGTGTTTACAAAATGCACGGCCTGGCCATAAATACGGGTATCGAATGGACCTACGTCATTTTGGTACCAGTTAACGTCCAACTGAGGTTCAGCACCATAGGTACTCGCCGTCTGGCTGGAGAACACCTGGAACTGCTTGCTTGTTACCGTCGCATCGAAGTTCTGCACCGCATAGCCAGCGCTGAAGATCTGCGTGGCATAACCATCAGTACTCGAACCGTATTTTGATGAGAAATCGTTGAAGTAGCTCGGGTCACTGACCTTGGTGTAGTTGACGTTGAAACGCCAGACCTGATCCATCACCCCGGAATGCTGCCAGAAATACATCCAGCGGTGTTTATTGCCTTCGGTCGGATGCTCGTCCTGGAAGACTTTATCCGACGGCAGGTAATCCAACTCCATCAGACCTGCGCCAGCATGTGTCAGATAGCGGAATTCGTTTTCCCACATGATGTTGCCGCGCTTATGGATATAGTGCGGCGTGATCGTCGCATCCATGTTTGGCGCGATGTTCCAGTAATACGGCAGGTAGAACTCAAAATAGTTCGTGGTGCTGTATTTGGCATTCGGGATCAGGAAGCCGGAACGACGTTTGTCACCTACGGGAAGCTGCAGATAAGGGCTATAGAAAATAGGTACAGGACCGAGCTTAAAGCGGGCGTTCCAGATCTCCGCGACCTGCTCCTCGCGGTCATGGATCACTTCGCTGCCCACTACGCTCCAGGTATTTGAACCCGGCAGACACGACGTGAACGTGCCATTTTCCAGGATCGTATAGCGGTTTTCACCACGCTGTTTCATCAGGTCTGCGTCACCGCGCCCCTGGCGACCCACCATCTGGTAATCACCTTTCCAGACGTTAGTATCTTTAGTATTCAGGTTTGACCAGGCTTTCGGACCTTTCAGGATGACCTGATTGTCGTCATAGTGCACATTACCCAGCGCATCCACCGTTCGTACCGGCTCGGCCGCACCTTCCGGCTGCTTCTGGTGCAACTGCACTTCATCTGCCTGCAGGCGGCTATTGCCCTGGTTAATATCCACATTGCCCGTAAACGTGGCATTGTCAGGATAGGTACCTTTAGAACTGTCTGCAGTAATGGTTACCGGCAAGTTATTTGTATCGCCACTCACCAGTGGGCGATTATAACTTGGGACGCCAAGCATACACTGCGAGGCGAGATCGGCCGCCAGCCCCTGTTGACTGTACAGGGCGGTGCCAATCATTGTGGCCAGGAGGGTGGGGATACGTTTTTTCATACGTTGTATTTTATTGTTCCGTCATCAGTGGCTACGGCTTACAAACGCTCAGAGACTATCTTACTCATCTGCGCAGTACCAGCGTTAATCCTGCCCGTTTGCGTGCCAGAGTGTTAGGCTCGCTATCGAATGACGAGTATGATAAAGCAAATTATAGGCGATGTCCTTCAATTGACCGTGACTTGAACACAGTGATGATGACGTTGCGTCGGCCAGGAATATGACTATCCGGGGAGTATATGCAGTATTGGGGTAAAATAATCGGCGTTGCGTTCGCCATCATCATGGGTGCCGGGTTCTGGGGAATTGTGCTTGGGCTTATTATCGGCCATATGTTTGATAAGGCGCGCAGCCGCAAAATGGCCTGGTTTGCCAATCAGCGCGAGCGTCAGTCCCTCTTTTTCTCCACCACCTTTGAGGTCATGGGGCATTTAACCAAATCCAAAGGGCGTGTAACAGAAGCCGATATTCAGATTGCCAGCGTCTTTATGGATCGCATGAGCCTGCACGGTGACTCCCGTCTGGCAGCGCAAAATGCATTTCGCATCGGTAAATCGGATAACTATCCGCTTCGCGAAAAAATGCGTCAGTTCCGCAGCATCTGCTTCGGACGTTTTGATTTAATTCGGATGTTTCTGGAAATTCAGATCCAGGCGGCCTTCGCCGACGGTTCGCTTCATCCCAATGAACGTGATGTGCTGTACGTCATTGCGGAAGAGCTGGGCATCTCCCGTATGCAGTTCGATCAGTTCCTGCGCATGATGCAGGGCGGCGCGCAGTTTGGCGGTGGCTATCATCAGCAGTCGTCTGGCGGTACCTGGCAGCAGGCGCAGCGTGGTCCGACGCTGGAAGATGCCTGCAACGTGCTTGGCGTAAAGCCCTCTGACGATCAGACCACGATTAAACGTGCCTATCGTAAGCTCATGAGCGAGCATCATCCGGACAAACTGGTCGCGAAAGGCTTACCGCCGGAAATGATGGAGATGGCGAAGCAAAAGGCGCAGGAAATCCAGAAGGCCTACGAGCTCATTAAAGAGAAGAAAGGTTTCAAATAAGAAAAAGCCCGACAGCGTCGGGCTTTTTTTTAGAAGTCCACCGGGGCTTTAAACGTCATCGTGTTACCGAAGGCCGGATGGGTGATGGTGAGCGTCTGTGCATGAAGCTGCAGACGTGGCGCTAACGCCAGCGCTTCAGGCGGGGCGTAAAACCGGTCGCCCAGAATCGGATGGCCCAGCGCGAGCATATGCACGCGCAGCTGGTGTGAGCGTCCGGTAATCGGCTTAAGCAGGACGCGCGCGGTGTTATCCGGCGCGTACTCCAGCACTTCATACTCGGTCTGCGCGGCCTTGCCGGTTTCATAACACACCTTCTGCTTTGGCCGGTTCGGCCAGTCGCAAATCAGCGGTAAATCCACCAGACCTTCCGCCTGCGCGGGATGACCCCAGACGCGGGCGACATACTGCTTTTTCGGCTCGCGCTCGCGGAACTGACGTTTTAATTCGCGTTCCGCGGCTTTATTCAGCGCCACCACAATCACGCCGCTGGTGGCCATGTCCAGGCGATGGACGGACTCTGCCTGAGGATAATCACGCTGAATACGCGTCATCACGCTGTCTTTGTGCTCATCCAGACGCCCCGGCACGGACAACAAGCCGCTGGGCTTATTGACCACCATAATGTGCTCATCCTGATACAGAATGACCAGCCAGGGATCCTGCGGCGGATTGTAAGGCTCCATCACCATCTTGCGCTCCGTTTACTGATGCGTCACAACGATAAGACGCAAGGCATCCAGACGCCAGCTCGCCTGATTCAGGCTTTCCAGCACCTGCTGACGGTTGCTTTCAATCGCCGCCAGCTCGTCGTCACGGATGTTAGGATTGACTGCTTTTAAGGCTTCCAGACGTGACAGCTCCGCAGACAGTTTCTCGTCGGCTTCACTGCGCGCGGCATCAATTAGCGCTCTGGCTGCTTTTTCAATCTGGGTTTCGCCCAGTTGCAGAATGGCATGCACATCCTGTTGTACCGCGTTGACCAGTTTACTGCCCGTATGGCGGTTCACCGCGCTCAGCTGTCGGTTGAAGCTCTCGAATTCAACCTGTCCCGCCAGGTTAGTGCCGTTTTTGTCCAGCAGCAGGCGGACAGGCGTCGGCGGCAGGAAGCGGGTGAGCTGAAGCTGTTTCGGCGCCTGCGCTTCCACAACATAAATCAGTTCCACCAGCAGGGTACCCACAGGCAACGCCTTGTTTTTCAACAGGGAGATAGTGCTGCTGCCGGTATCGCCAGACAGGATCAGGTCCAGGCCGTTGCGGATCAGCGGATGTTCCCAGGTGATGAACTGAGCGTCTTCACGGGACAGCGCCACATCACGCTCGAAGGTGATGGTGCAGCCATCCTCTGGCAGGCCCGGGAAATCCGGAACCAGCATGTGATCGGACGGGGTCAGGACAATCAGGTTCTCGCCGCGGTCGTCCTGGTTAATGCCAACGATGTCGAACAGATTCATGGAGAAGCTGATCAGGCTGGTGTCATCATCTTGTTCTTCAATGCTCTCGGCAAGCGCCTGCGCTTTTTCACCGCCGTTGGAGTGGATCTCCAGCAGGCGATCGCGACCCTGCTCCAGCTGTGCTTTCAGCGCGTCGTGCTTCTCACGGCAGGACTTGATCAGCTCATCGAACCCTTCCGCGTTTTCCGGCGCGGCCAGGTAGCCGATCAGATCGCCATGCACCTGATCGTAAATCGTGCGGCCCGTCGGGCAGGTATGTTCAAACGCATCCAGACCTTCATGGAACCAGCGAACCAGCACGGACTGGGCGGTTTTTTCCAGATAAGGCACGTGGATCTGAATATCATGCGCCTGGCCGATACGATCCAGACGACCGATACGCTGCTCCAGCAGATCCGGGTTAAACGGCAGATCGAACATCACCAGGTTGCTGGCGAACTGGAAGTTACGGCCTTCAGAACCGATCTCAGAACACAGCAGAACCTGCGCGCCGCTGTCCTCTTCCCCGAACCACGCCGCGGCGCGGTCGCGCTCAACGATGGACATGCCTTCGTGGAACACGGCGGCACGAATACCTTCGCGTTCACGCAGGACCTGCTCCAGCTGCAGCGCAGTAGCCGCTTTGGCGCAGATCACCAGCACTTTCTGGGCGCGGTGCGCGGTCAGGTAGCCCATCAGCCACTCCACGCGCGGATCGAAGTTCCACCAGGTGCCGGTATCACCTTCAAATTCCTGGTAGATTTGTTCCGGGTAGAGCATGTCGCGAGCGCGCTCTTCCTGGGTTTTGCGCGCGCCCATAATGCCGGAGACTTTAATCGCCGTCTGGTACTGCGTCGGCAGCGGCAGTTTGATGGTGTGCAGTTCGCGTTTCGGGAAGCCTTTCACGCCGTTACGGGTGTTACGGAACAGGACGCGGCTGGTGCCGTGGCGGTCCATCAGCATGTCGATAAGCTCTTTACGCGCCGAGTCCGCGTTATCGCCTTCACTGTTGGCAGCCTGCAGCAGCGGTTCAATATCCTGCTCACCAATCAGATCGCTCAGGGTGTTGAGTTCGTCATTTGAAAGACGTTTGCCCGCCAGCAGCATGGCAACGGCATCCGCGACCGGACGGTAGTTATTCTGTTCTTCTACAAACTGCTCGAAATCGTGGAAACGATTTGGGTCGAGCAGACGCAGACGGGCGAAGTGGCTCTCCAGACCCAGCTGCTCCGGCGTTGCGGTCAGCAGCAGGACGCCCGGTACGCGCTCGGCAAGCTGCTCGATAGCCATATATTCGCGGCTCGGCGCGTCTTCGCTCCACACCAGATGGTGCGCTTCATCGACCACCATCAGGTCCCACTCGGCATCGCACAGATGCTCAAGACGCTGCTTGCTGCGGCGGACGAAGTCCAGGGAGCAGATCACCAGCTGTTCGGTTTCGAACGGGTTATCGGCGTCATGCTGGGCTTCAGCATAACGTTCGTCGTCAAACAGGGAGAAGCGCAGGTTAAAGCGGCGCAGCATTTCGACCAGCCACTGGTGCTGCAGGGTTTCAGGAACCACAATCAGCACGCGCTCGGCAGCGCCGGAAAGCAGCTGTTGATGCAGGATCATGCCCGCTTCAATGGTTTTACCCAGTCCCACTTCATCAGCCAGCAGCACGCGCGGGGCGTGACGACGGCCCACGTCATGAGCAATATTCAGCTGGTGCGGGATCAGACTGGTACGCTGGCCGCGCAGGCCGCTCCACGGCATGCGGTACTGTTCACTCTGAAACTTACGTGCGCGATAGCGCAGGGAGAAGCGATCCATACGATCGATTTGCCCGGCAAACAGGCGATCCTGCGGCTTGCTGAATACCAGCTTGCTGTCGAGCAGCACTTCACGCAGGATGACATCGGACTCGTCGGTGTCCAGGCGAGTCCCAATGTAGGCGAGCAGTCCATTCTCTTCTTTTACGTCTTCAATCTTGAGCTGCCAGCCGTCATGGCTGGTCACGGTGTCACCCGGATTAAACATTACGCGGGTCACAGGGGAGTCATTGCGAGCGTACAGGCGGTTTTCACCGGTGGCAGGGAAAAGGAGGGTTACCATGCGCGCATCGACTGCAACGACGGTTCCTAATCCAAGTTCGCTTTCTGTATCGCTGATCCAGCGTTGACCAAGTGTAAAAGGCATAGTTGTTCGGCTCTAATCTTTAATTGCAGGCAATAGTTCGACCCCGTCAAAAAAGGCGGTCATCGAAAAATGGGTCCGGGAATGGAAAGGGCGCTATGGTACTGGATGGCAGCCATTTCGTCACGCGTCAAAATAGGCCAAGTTGCCCTGTCACTAGTGTAGCAAAGTCGTCGTCGATGAAGGGCAAAATTCCGTCTGCCACCGGCTGAAGCTGACGCGTCAGATAGTGTTCGTAATCCAGAGGAGAATGTTGATAATCCACGGGTTCCGGGCCGCTAATGGTCCAGACGTATTTGATGGTTCCCCGGTTTTGATACTGCGGCGCGCGGCCGCGGCGGACGTTTTCTTCATCCGCCAGGCGCGCGGCGCGTACGTGTGGAGGCACGTTGCGCTGGTACTCTGCGAGCGGGCGGCGCAGGCGTTTGCGATACACCAGCTGCGCGTCAAGTTCACCCGCCATCAGGCTGGCTATCGTCTCGCGCACGTAGTCCTGATACGGCTCATTGCGAAACACCCGCAGATAGAGCGTTTGCTGGAACTGCTGCGCCAGCGGCGTCCAGTCGGTGCGCACCGTCTCCAGCCCTTTAAAGACCATCCGCTGCGCGTTGCCCTCCTGAATCAGCCCGGCGTAGCGCTTCTTGCTGCCCTGATCGGTACCGCGAATGGTAGGCATTAAAAAACGGCTGAAGTGGGTTTCAAATTCCAGCTCCAGCGCGCTGGTTAACCGCTCTTTTTGCAAATGTTCCTGCCACCAGCCGTTCACAAAGGCGACCAGCGCGTTGCCGATTTGCGCGGCGTCCTCGTCTGAATGTGCCCCCTTAAGCCACACAAACGTGGAGTCCGTGTCGCCGTAGATGACGTCATAGCCCTGGGATTCAATCAGCGCTTTGGTCTGGCGCATAATCTCGTGCCCGCGCATGGTGATCGAGGAGGCCAGCCGTGGGTCAAAGAAGCGGCAGGCGCTGGTGCCCAGCACGCCGTAAAAGGCATTCATAATGATTTTCAGCGCCTGTGAAAGCGGCTTGTTGCCGTGGCGCTTGGCCTCGTCGCGGCCGTGCCAGATGTTTCCCACAATCTCCGGCAGGCAGTGTTTTTCCCGTGAGAAGCGTGCGCCGAGGAAGCCTTCCGTGCTGTGTTCATCATCCGGCTGCGCCATGCCCTCAATCAGCCCGACGGGATCGATCAGGAAGGTGCGGATAATCGACGGGTAGAGGCTTTTGTAATCCAGGACCAGAACGGAGTCATACAATCCTGGCCGGGAATCCATGACGTAGCCGCCGGGGCTGGCCTGCGGCGGCACGTCCCCGAGGTTGGGGGCGACATACCCTGCCCGGTGCATCCGGGGGAAATAAAGATGGCTAAAGGCCGCTACGGAGCCGCCGTGCCTGTCAGCCGCAAGGCCGTTTACGGTTGCGCGCTCCAGCAGGAACGGCATGATCTCGGTTTTGTGGAAAATCTGCGTAACCAGTTCGCAATCTTTCAGGTTATAGGTGGCGAGCGCCGGTTTGTCTTCGTTAAAGCGCCGGTCAATCTCATCCATTCTGTCCCAGGGGTTGTCGATGGATTTACCCTCACCAAGCAGCTCCTGCGCGACCGCTTCGAGGGAGAAGGAAGAGAAGCTCCAGAAGGCGGATTTCAGCGCCTCGATGCCGTCGATAATCAGGCGGCCGTTGGCCTGCGCGAAGAAGACGCCGTTCTTAAAACCGTGTTCTCGCCATTCCAGCTCGCTGTTACCGCGCCCGAGCATCAGCGGGATGCGATACCGCTCGGCGTGTTTTTGCAGCACGCGCAGGTCGAATTGCACCACGTTCCAGCCGATAAGGACATCGGGATCGTAGTCGGCAAACCACTGGTTCAGCTTCTCCAGCAGCTGTGGTCGGCTGTTGACATACTCAAGTCGGAAATCCAGCGCGGACGCATCACCTTTCGGCGGCCCAAGCATATAGACAACCCGATCGCCGCACCCTTCCAGCCCAATACAGTACAGCTCACCGTGGCGGGTGGTTTCGATATCCAGCGACACCCATTTTAGCGGCGGACGATAGTGCGGATTTGGCTTCAGGCGCGCGTTGATAATTTTGCCGTTTTGCGGGGAGCCATCGACCCAGACGGGAGCGGTAATAAACCGCTCCATCAGAAAGCGTTCGGGTGGGCGAATATCCGCTTCGTACAGCGTCACGCCTGATTCGCGGAGCAGTTTTTCATAGCGCATCAGCTGGCGATGGGCGCGACAGTAGAGGCCATAAACCGGCTGGCGGTGGAAGTCTTTCAGTTCAAGGGGAGTGATGCGCCAGCCATTTTCACCGCGCAGCAGCTGTTTCACTTTTTCGACGTGAGGTTCTGGAATAAAAGCCACGGATTCCTGCGGCGGAAGCGTCACCTGTAGCGGGCCGTGGTCCGTTGCCAGCCAGAATTCAACCTCGGTGCCCTGAGGTGTATCCCGCCAGTGTCGGGTCAGTAAAAAGCCTTCTTGCGCCTGCGCCACACCGTTATCCCATCAAACAAAACCAGGCCTGATTATAGCCTGGTTGAATATTTTATGCTGGGTATATATACAGTTTACTGCCCGTAATAGGCTTTTGCACCGTGCTTGCGCAGGTAATGCTTGTCCAGCAGGGTTTGCTGCATGTCCGGGAGCTGTGGCGCCAGTTGGCGACAGAAGATCCCCATGTAGGCGACTTCTTCCAGCACGATGGCGTTATGCACCGCATCTTCCGCGTTTTTGCCCCAGGCAAAGGGACCGTGGGAGTGCACCAGCACGCCGGGCATTTGCGCCGCGTCGATCCCCTGTTTCTCAAAGGTTTCGACAATCACGTTGCCCGTTTCCCACTCATACTCGCCGTTAATCTCCGCATCGGTCATGAGGCGGGTGCAGGGAATGGTGCCGTAAAAGTAGTCCGCGTGGGTGGTGCCGGTCGCCGGGATGGACTGGCCCGCCTGCGCCCAGATGGTGGCATGGCGCGAATGGGTATGCACAATGCCGCCGATGGTCGGGAATGACTGGTACAACAGGCGGTGGGTTGGCGTATCGGAGGAGGGTTTTTTCTTACCTTCGACCACTTCGCCGGTCTCGATGCTGACAACCACCATATCTTCTGCGGCCATCACCGTGTAATCCACGCCGGAAGGCTTGATCACGAACACGCCCATTTCGCGGTCGACGGCGCTCACGTTGCCCCAGGTCAGCGTCACCAGGTTATGCTTTGGAAGCGCCAGATTGGCTTCAAGTACCTGACGTTTGAGATCTTCTAACATTGTTGTCTCCCTGCCCGGCGGCGCAGCACCGCCGGGCATTCCGTGCTTTAGCGTTTTGAACCGTAATAGACTTCATTCCAGCGCAGCGAATCTTTGAAGGCTGGCAGGCGGGTATCGTTATCAATCACGGTCAGTTCGATGTCGTGCAGCTCGGCGAACTGACGCATATCGTTCAGATCCAGCGCATGGCTAAACACGGTGTGGTGCGCGCCACCTGCGACGATCCAGGCTTCTGACGCGGTAGGCAGGTCAGGCTGTGCTTTCCACAGGGCGTTGGCGACCGGCAGTTTTGGCAGAGAGTGTGGTGTTTCAACGGCATCGACGCAGTTCACCAGCAGGCGGAAACGATCGCCCAGATCGATCAGGCTGGCGTTGATGGCCGGGCCGGTGCGGGTGTTGAAGATCAGACGAGCCGGATCGGCTTTTCCGCCAATTCCGAGGTACTGCACGTCCAGGATCGGTTTCTCTTCAACAGCAATAGACGGGCAAACTTCCAGCATGTGTGAGCCGAGCACCAGGTCGTTGCCGTTTTCGAAGTGGTAGGTGTAGTCCTCCATAAAGGAGGTGCCGCCCTGCAGACCGGTCGACATCACCTTCATGATGCGAAGCAGAGCGGCAGTTTTCCAGTCGCCTTCACCGGCAAAGCCGTAGCCCTGCTGCATCAGACGTTGTACTGCCAGACCTGGCAGCTGTTTCAGACCGTGGAGATCTTCAAACGTCGTGGTAAAGGCGTGGAAACCGCCCTGTTCCAGGAAGCGCTTCATGCCCAGCTCGATGCGCGCCGCATCCAGCACGTTCTGGCGCTTATCGCCGTTGATTTGTGCCGCAGGTGTAAGGCGGTAGCTGCTTTCGTACTCATCCACCAGCGCGCTTACGTCGCCGTCGCTGATTTCATTGACTACCTGTACCAGGTCGCCCACGGCCCAGGTATTCACGGAGAAGCCAAACTTGATCTGCGCGGCCACTTTGTCGCCGTCGGTCACGGCCACTTCACGCATGTTGTCGCCAAAGCGCACCACTTTCAGGTGGCGGGTATCCTGTTTAGAGACCGCCTGACGCATCCAGGAGCCGATACGCTTCTGTGCCTGGCCGTCCTGCCAGTGGCCGGTTACCACCGCGTGCTGCTGACGCATGCGCGCGCCGATGAAGCCGAACTCGCGGCCGCCGTGCGCGGTCTGGTTCAGGTTCATGAAGTCCATGTCGATGCTGTCCCACGGCAGGGAGGCGTTGAACTGGGTATGGAACTGCAGCAGCGGCTTGTTGAGGATAGACAGGCCGTTGATCCACATTTTGGCCGGTGAGAAGGTGTGCAGCCACACCACCAGACCTGCGCATTTATCGTCGTAGTTCGCGTCGCGGCAGATATGGGTGATCTCATCCGGCGTCGTGCCCAGCGGTTTCAGCACCAGTTTGCACGGCAGTTTGGCTTCTGCGTTCAGGGCGTTAACGACGTGCTCCGCGTGTTTCGTCACCTGTTGCAGCGCTTCCGGTCCGTACAGGTGCTGGCTGCCAATCACAAACCATACTTCATAATGATTAAAAATGGTCATCGTCGTGTCCTTAATGGGTCAGGGTTGCCGTCGTGTCCGCGGTGTGTTTTGACGGGGCGGCGACAGGGAGATAGTGAAGTTCGGCGCTTTTTGCCCATTGCTGGTAGCGCTGATAAAGCTGTTCAAAGCGTTGTGCCTGCTGGGCTCGCGGCTGGAGCGTGTTTTCAACGGCGCTTGCCATATGCTGCTGCGCGGTCGGGATATCCGCATGGACGCCTGCGGCAACCGCAGCGAAAATCGCCGCGCCCAGCGCGCAGCACTGATCGGAAGCGACAATTTGCAGCGGACGGTTCAGCACGTCGCAGCAGGCCTGCATGATCACCGGGTTTTTACGGGCGATACCGCCCAGCGCCATCACGTTATTCACGTCGATGCCCTGTTCGGTGAAGCACTCCATAATCGCGCGGGCACCGAAGGCGGTGGCGGCAATCAGGCCACCAAACAGCGCGGGTGCGTCGGTTGCGAGGTTGAGATCGGTAATGACGCCTTTCAGGCGCTGGTTAGCACCGGGTGTACGACGGCCGTTGAACCAGTCCAGCACCACCGGGAGATGATCGAGGGACGGATTTTTTGCCCAGGCATCGGTGAGCTGGGGCAGGAGCTGTTTTTTACTCTCAGCAATCTGCGTTTTCAGTTCTGGATGTGCCGCCGCCAGCCGATCCAGCGGCCAGCCCAGCACGCGCCCAAACCAGGCGTAGATATCGCCAAAGGCGGACTGGCCAGCTTCGAGGCCGATAAAATCTGGCACTACGCTGCCGTCAACCTGGCCGCAGATGCCCTTCACCGCGCGGTCGCCGACGCTGGCTTTATCTGCCGTCAGGATGTCGCAGGTGGAGGTGCCGATCACTTTCACCAGCGTATTAGGCTGTGCACCGGCGCCCACGGCCCCCATATGGCAGTCAAACGCGCCGCCGGAGATCGCCACGTTCTGCGGCAGGCCGAGGCGCTTCGCCCACTCTTCACAGAGCGTGCCGACGGGAATATCGGCGGTGAAGGTGTCGGTAAACAGCGGATATTTCAGATTTTTGTTGATGATTGGGTCGAGTTCGTCGAAGAAGGCTGCCGGTGGCAGACCTCCCCAGCTTTCATGCCAGAGTGATTTATGCCCGGCGCTGCAGCGGCCGCGGCGGATATCCTGCGGCCGCGTAGTGCCGGAGAGCAGAGCGGGAACCCAGTCGCACAGTTCAATCCAGGAGACCGCCGCCTGGGCAACCGATGCATCCTCGCGGGTAACGTGCAGGATCTTGGCCCAGAACCATTCGCTGGAGTAAATCCCGCCGATGTAGCGGGAGTAGTCTGTTTTGCCCGGCTGATGGCACAGGCGGGTGATGGCTTCGGCCTCTTCCACCGCGGTATGGTCTTTCCACAGCACGAACATGGCGTTCGGGTTGTCGGCAAACTCAGGGCGCAGCGCCAGCACGCGGCCTTCGGCATCCACGGGGGCAGGCGTGGAGCCGGTGCTGTCGACGCCAATGCCGACAATTTCCGCCCGCTGGACGTCAGTCAGTTCAGCGAGCACGGTTTTGATTGCCGCTTCCATCGATTCAATGTAGTCACGCGGGTGGTGACGGAACTGGTTGTTTGGCGCATCGCAGTAGCGCCCCTCTTGCCAGCGCGGGTACCACTCAACGCTGGTTGCTATCTCCTGGCCGGACGTACAGTCCACTGCCAGCGCGCGAACCGAATCGCTGCCAAAATCGAGGCCAATCGCAATTGCCATGGTGTTGCTCCATCGGAAAAACAGGTATGGAAGAACATTAGAGACTGGGGGCGAAAATCGTCAGGCAGGATCCGCTAATCTTATGGACTAAATTGCTGTCACAACGGAAAGTGTGACGCTGTGCAAATATTCAATGTGGACATTTCTGCCGCACTTATAGACACTTTTGTTACTGCTTATCTGCCTGCTCTGGCGGAGAAATCAGGGGGAAAGGCTGAAACATGGCGGACGTAAAAGCGGCGTGATGATTTTTGGATCTTTTCGCGGGCCATTTTTAACCTGCTTTTAATGATATGGACAATTGGTTTCCTTCAGGACCCTTGGGAGAACTGAATCTATGGCCGAAACGCAAAACGATCCCCTGCTGCCGGGATACTCGTTTAACGCACACCTTGTGGCGGGGCTGACCCCTATCGAGGCTGAGGGATATCTCGATTTTTACGTCGACCGACCGCTCGGGATGAAAGGATATATTCTTAACCTGACCGTGCGAGGGGAAGGGATCATCAAGAACGGTGACCAGCAGTTCGTCTGCCGCCCCGGCGATATCCTGCTGTTCCCGCCGGGGGAGATCCACCATTACGGCCGCCACCCTGATGCCAAAGAGTGGTATCACCAGTGGGTCTACTTCCGTCCACGCGCCTACTGGCAGGAGTGGCTTTCGTGGCCGGCTATTTTTGCGCATACCGGTTTTTATCGTCCGGATGAGGTTCATCTGGCGCAGTTTCGCGAGCTTTTTGCCCAGATTATTGAGGCGGGGCAGGCAGGAGGGCGTTATGCCGAACTGCTGGCCATTAACCTGCTCGAGCAGGTGCTGCTGCGTCGGATGGAAGCCATCAACGAATCGCTTAACCCGCCGCTGGATAACCGCGTGCGCGACGCCTGTCAGTACATCAGCGACCACCTCGCCGATAGCCAGTTTGATATTGCCAGCGTTGCTCAGCATGTTTGTCTGTCGCCGTCGCGGCTGTCGCATCTGTTTCGTCAGCAGCTTGGCGTTAGCGTGTTGAGCTGGCGTGAGGATCAGCGCATCAGCCAGGCGAAGCTTCTGCTCAGCACCACCCGGATGCCGATTGCCACCGTGGGACGTAACGTAGGCTTTGAAGATCAGCTCTATTTTTCTCGCGTATTTAAAAAATGCACCGGAGCCAGCCCGAGTGAATTCCGCGCGGGATGTGAATAAACGGTAAAAAAAGATAAACAAACAGGTGAATGCGGAAAGCAGCCTGTAAACTATTCAGACAATTGTTGCCTTGACGCGGTGCGGGGCGCTAAGCAGAATCGCTGATTCGTTTTCTGACCGGAATAGTTATGCAGGCATTGCTGGAACACTTTATTACCCAGTCCGTTATGTATTCGCTCATCGCCGTGGCGCTGGTGGCGTTTCTGGAATCGCTGGCACTTGTGGGGTTAATCCTGCCCGGTACCGTGATGATGGCAGGGCTTGGCGCGCTGATTGGCAGCGGTGAGGTTAATTTCTGGCAGGCTTGGCTGGCCGGGATTATCGGCTGCCTGCTGGGCGACTGGATCTCCTTCTGGCTGGGCTGGCGCTTTAAGAAGCCGCTGCACCGTTGGTCGTTTATGAAAAAGAACAAAGCCTTGCTGGATAAAACCGAGCATGCGCTACACCAGCACAGTATGTTTACCATCCTCGTTGGTCGCTTTGTCGGGCCTACGCGTCCGCTGGTTCCTATGGTCGCCGGGATGCTGGATCTTCCCGTCGCCAAGTTTGTGGTACCGAATATCATCGGCTGCGTCTTCTGGCCGCCGTTCTACTTCCTGCCGGGGATCCTCGCGGGTGCAGCCATCGATATTCCTGACGGTATGCAAAGCGGTGAGTTTAAGTGGCTGCTGCTGGGCACGGCGCTGCTGCTGTGGCTGGCGGCATGGCTGTGCTGGCGGCTGTGGCGCAGCGCGAAAGCGAATATCGATCGCCTGAGTCGCTATCTCCCCCGCGCTCGCCTGTTGTGGCTGGCACCGTTGACGCTGGGCGTTGCGGTGGTGGCGCTGGTGGCATTGATTCGCCATCCGCTGATGCCGGTGTACGGTGAGATCCTGTTGAAGGTGGTGAGCCGCTAATGAATTCCCAGCAGGTGCGACGCGCTTGCTTTTCCGCTCATCAGCGCTTCAGTTTCGCCATCCCATAAAATACGTCCCTCCGCGATCACCACCGATCGCGGCGCAATGCGTACAGCATCTTCAATGCTATGTGACACCATCAGCATGGTCAGCTGCTGGCGCTGGCAGACGTCCTGCACCAGGGCAAGCATCTCCTGCCTCAGCGCGGGATCGAGTGCGGAGAAGGGTTCATCCAGAAGCAGCACCTGCTGCTCGCGTACCAGACAGCGTGCCAGCGCCACCCGCTGCCGCTGGCCGCCGGAAAGCTCGCCGGGCAAGCGGTCAAGAAAAGCGGTAATGCCCATCTGGTCGGCAATCCTTTCCAGCTTTTGACGCTGCGCGTCGTTGAGCTTTAGCCCCGGATCCATACCCAGCCCGATGTTTTGCCGTACCGTCAGATGGGTAAACAGGTTATTTTCCTGGAACAGCATCGACACCGGGCGCTTTGCCGGTGGAGTATGGGTATGGTCGCGGTTTTCAATCTCTATCGATCCGCTTGCCGGCTGCAGAAAACCGGCGATCAGATTAAGCAAGGTACTCTTTCCTGCACCGCTTGGGCCGAGCACCGCAATCATCTCACCCTGACGTACCGAAAGAGTGAAGCGCATGGGCAGGTGCTGGTAGAGCCAGGTTACATCAATCAGTTTTAACATCACGCCCCGGAATTTTTTCGATAACGGTAAATAACGCAAAGCACAGCAGCAGCAGCAGCAGCGCGGTGACAGCACCGTCCTGACTGCGGTAAGAGCCAATCTGCTGATACAGCCAGTAGGGCAGCGTGCGGAAATCGTCATTGCCGAAGAGTGCTACCACGCCAAAATCACCAATTGAAAGCACGCAGGCGAAGGCTAACGCCTGTGCCAGCGGGCGTTTCAGGGCACGCAGTTCGACTATTTTCAATCGCCGCCATCCCTGCATCCCCAGCGACTGACAGAGCAAACTGTAGCGGCTGTTGACGTCGCGCATCGGATTTTCCAGCACCTTGAGCGCGTAAGGAATGGCCATCAGGGCGTTGGTAAAAATCACAATACCGTCGGCGTTTTCCGGCAGGCCGATGGTACTGTTGAACAGTAAGAAGAAGCCCGTCGCCAGCACGATCCCCGGCATTGCCAGAATCAGCATGCCTGTCAGTTCCAGCGCGTGTCCGGCTTTTTGGGCCTGACGGGCATAGAGTTCGCGGCTGCTCCACAGCAGCATCATGGTCAGCATGACGCACAGCAGACCTGCCGCCAGGGCGATACGAAGCGAGGTCCCGGTGGCCCGCCAGAGGATGGGCTGCTGCAGGACGGACATGAGATTGAGGTTAAGACCGTCAACGATAACGGCTATCAGCGGCGGCAGCAGCAGCAGGAGTGCCAGCGCGATCAGAAGAAAATCGGTGATGCGGCTATGCAGGCTGTCCTGCGGGTCACGCCAGCCAGTCACCTGATGACTGCCGGGGGGAATGGCTTTACTCAGCCGCTGGCTCAGCAGCACCAGCGCAAGGCAGCATCCCATCTGTGCCATCGCCAGCAGTGCGGCACGACCGGGATCGTAGTCGTAACTCAGCGCCTGATAAATCGCCAGCTCAATGGTTGTGGCCTGCGGTCCGCCGCCGAGTGAAAGCACGGTGGCAAAGCTGGCAAAGCAGAGCATGAAGATTAATGCCGCTACAGGGGGAAGCTGGCGGCGCAGCCACGGCCATTCGACAAAGCGGAAGAATGACATGCCGCGCATGCCTAGCTGGGCGGCAATCTGACGCTGTTCGCCGGGAATGTTCTCCAGCGCCTGCAAAAAGAGGCGTGTCGCCATCGGCATATTGAAAAACACGTGCGCCAGCAGAATGCCCTTCAGCCCGTAAGGGGAGAAGGTCCACTCCAGGCCGAGAGCCGCAAAGAGTGACGCCAGCCAGCCCTGGCGACCATACACGCTCAGAATGCCAAATACTGCCACCAGTACGGGCAGGATCAGCGTCATGGCGCACAGGCGCAGCAGCGCCTGCCTGCCGGGGAAGCGCCTGCGGTAGAGCGCCCGCGCCAGGAAAATGGCCGGGATCACCGACAGCAGGGCAGAAAGAAACGCCTGCCAGAAAGAGAAACGAATGACGTGCCAGAGATAGCTGTCGTGCCAGAGCGCGGGCAGGTCACTCTCTGGCGCGTTAAACCACAATGCAAGAAAGGCCCCCAGGCTGACCGCCACCATGACTACGGCGGCGAGCAGCCCGGGTAGTAACCAGCCGGGAATTAACGGCTGACGGCGCGTTGCCATTCACTTACCCATGCCGCACGCTGCGCGGCGACCTGCTGCGGCGTAAATTCCAGCGAGGTTTTTGGTTTGGTCAGCTGCTCGAAACCTGCTGGCAGCGCAACGTTCGTGACGGGATACATCCAGTTACCTGCCGGGATGGCGTTCTGGAACGCGGGTGAAACCATAAATTTCAGGAACTTTTCAGCGAGTTCCGGCTGCTTGCTGGCGACGGTGCGCGCGGCCACCTCAACCTGCAGATAATGCCCTTCAGCAAAATCAGCAGCAGCGTAGTTATCTTTCTTCTCGGCGATAATGTGATAGGCCGGGGAGGTGGTGTAGCTCAACACCAGGTCGCTTTCGCCTTTCAGGAACAGACCATAGGCTTCGCTCCAGCCCTTGGTCACCGTCACGGTTTTGGCGGCCAGCTTCTGCCACGCTTGCGGCGCTTTGTCCCCGTAGACTTTCTGCATCCACAGCAGCAGGCCCAGACCCGGCGTACTGGTGCGAGGGTCTTCATAAATTACGCGCCATTTCTGGTCACTTTCCACCAGCTCTTTCAGGCTCTTCGGCGGGTTTTTCAGCTTGTTTTTGTCGTACACAAAGGCAAAGTAGCCGTAGTCGAACGGCACAAAGGTATCGTTTTTCCAACCGCCAGGCACGTTGACGGTATCTGCCGCTACGCCGCTTTTGGCAAACAGTTTGGTTTGCGAGGCGGCGTCCAGCAGGTTGTTATCCAGCCCGAGCACCACATCGGCTTTACTGTTTTTACCTTCCATGCGCAGACGGTTGAGCAGCGAGACGCCATCTTCCAGCGCCACGAACTTCAGTTCGCAGTTACAGTCAGCTTCAAAGGCTTTTTTGACTACCGGGCCAGGGCCCCAGTCGGCAGAAAAGGAGTCGTAGGTGTAGACCGTCAGAACGGGCTTAGCAAAAGCAGGCAGCGCAAACAGCGCCAACAGGGGAAGAGCTTTTTTTAACACTTTGCACCTCAAAGTTGAGTGGCAAAGGATTTTGAGCGACAGCCTCAAATCCCTTCGCCGGCGTTATCCGGATCAGGTTCGACGGGTATTATCTCAGCGCACATCTGTGATGCAGCACCCCGTTGAGAACGGCGGTATTGTAATGATTTGGTGAATATTACGAAAGCGTTATGGTTCCGGCGGCGCAAACCAGGCCGATTTGAAATCAAACCATCCCAGAGTGTTCATCCGCAGACCGCGCATACTGCGCTGTCCCTGGATCATCAACCAGTGGTGGATCAAGGGGACGATCGCCTGTTCAGCCAGCAGCTGCTGGCACCACACGGCAAGATTCATTTCGCCCGCACGCCACAGGGCTGCATCCTGCTGCCAGTCACGCTGGATGCAGTGCTGGATCAGCGGAACTTCATACAGGTGTGAGAATAATGAAAAATCGAGCGGCAGGGTGAAGTTGGCGCTGTTCAGCCAGATATCGCTGGTAAGCTCCCCCTGGTGCCATTCGTCATAGTCCACTTCCCGGATGTCCAGCCTGACCCCCTCCGCTGCCAGCAGTCTGGTCATGATCCTGGCGATAAAACGATGCTCAACATGTTCGCGGTAGTAGGTCAGGGTGATGGATTCCAGCCCTGCGGGTTTGTCGCAGTGCGCCGGGCGGGCGTGGTGCCAGCGCGGAAGCAGGCCGTACGCCGGGAACCAGTATGTCTGGTACTGCTCTTCCGCATGGTAAATCAGGTTGGAGGGAGACAAAATGTGGCTGATCCACTTGCGGACGGCCTGGTTTGCCCCGCGATGGGTGCGGCCGTCAAACAGCAGGTAGTAGCATCCCTCCTCCAGGCGGCTCTCCACGGCTTTTTCTCCCGTGGTAGGGCCTTCCAGCGTCAGGCCGGCGCTCAGCTCTTCATTGAGATCCGGTAATACCCACACGTTCACTTCATCGATAAGCGCCCGATAGCCAAAGTAGTCATCGAACGCGCGGATTTTCAGCTGATTGTTGTTATTGCGGGACACGGAGTAGGGGCCGGTGCCAATCGGCTGGCTGGCAAAATTGTTCATTGATTCCCACTCACCGGGCAAAATCATCGACGGCACATAGCCCAGCAGCCAGGGAAGCCACTTGTCCTGCTGCGACAGCTCAATATCGAGCGTCCATGCCGTTGGGGAGTGAACACGTGAAATATGCGAATACAGCGGTAGTTTACGGACACGTTCCAGAGAGGCGATGACGTCGCGCATTTCCAGCTCTCGCCCATGGTGAAAATGGATGCCGGGGCGTAAGAAGAAGCGCCAGTGAAACGGGGAAAGTTGCTGCCAGTGGTGCGCGATATCCGCTTCCAGTTCCCCATTTTCCTCATTTATGCGCGTCAGGCCGCTGAAGATTTGCCGGGCCATATGGGTTTCTGAGCGGCGTAAGGCCGTGCCGGGCAAAAGATTTTTCATTGGCCGATAGTAGAGGACCCGCAGGATGTGACGGCCCTGGCGGAAACTGCGTCCGAGATGCGAAACCAGCATCTGGCGCACGGCGGCTTTGTCGCCCACCAGCTGTACCAGCTGGTCAATTCGGTCCTGCTCCAGCAGGTCTTCAGCACGCTGCTGCTGCAACGCCAGCCCGGTGTAGAGGAAGGTCAGGCGCGAGCGTTTGCCGCGCCCCGCCTCCGCTTCCCAGCTTAACCAGCCCTGCTGCTGCATGGTATTGAGTAGCGTGCGCATATGACGGCGGGAACAGCTAAGCAGGTCGGCCAGCTCGTTCAGCGTGGTCTCCTGCGATTGCCCCTCACAGCACTGCCAGAGGCGGATAAATTGTTGTTGCAGTCGACCGGAAGGCATAAAAGGGGAACTCCTGATAAAAAATCAGCAATTTATTAATCCCTATATTAAGCCAATAATCCTTACCGATGAAGTGAGGAGGTAAATTATGAAGAGGTCTACCGCACGTCAGTTTTATCAGCACTATTTTTCAGCGACAAAAGGAACGTCCTGGCTGGCCCGTCAGTGTGCAGAGCAACGGCTGAAAATTCTGGAAGACCTGATGCAGTGGGACGTTACGAAACCGACCTCTTCTCGCTAACTCGCCTCGATCATGTGTGACTGAGTATTGGTGCTTATCACCCGCCAGCAAAATGTTTTTGCTGGCTTTTTTCGTTTATTCTTTCACCCGGTTTCGATTCGCTTTCACAAGGACTTGCGCATGCTCTGGTTGATGACGATGGGGCGACGCCTGAACGGCGTCTATGCCGCTTTTATGCTGGTGGCCTTTATGATGGGCGTGGCGGGGGCGCTGCAGGCACCGACCCTGAGCCTGTTCCTCAGCCGCGAGGTGGGAGCGCAGCCGTTTTGGGTAGGTCTGTTTTATACCGTCAACGCGATTGCCGGGATCCTGGTTAGCCTCGCGCTGGCGAAACGATCGGACAGCCAGGGCGATCGTCGAAAGTTGATCCTTTTTTGCTGCGCTATGGCCGTGGGTAACGCTCTGCTTTTTGCTTTCAATCGTGATTACCTGACGCTCATTACCTGTGGCGTGCTGCTGGCGTCGCTGGCGAACACCGCCATGCCGCAGCTTTTTGCCCTGGCCCGTGAATATGCGGATAACTCGGCGCGGGAAGTGGTGATGTTCAGCTCGGTGATGCGTGCCCAGCTGTCGCTGGCGTGGGTCATTGGTCCGCCGCTGGCCTTCATGCTGGCGCTGAACTATGGCTTTACCGCCATGTTTTCCATTGCGGCAGGGATTTTTGTCATTAGCCTGGCGCTGATTGCTTTTGCGCTACCGTCCGTGGCTCGGGTCGAGCAAACTACTGATAAACCGATTACTCAGGTGAGCGGCTGGCAGGACAAAAACGTCCGCATGCTGTTTATTGCCTCCACGCTGATGTGGACCTGCAACACCATGTACATTATCGACATGCCGCTGTGGATCAGCAGCGATCTGGGCTTGCCGGACAAGCTCGCCGGGATCTTAATGGGGACCGCGGCCGGGCTGGAGATTCCGGCAATGATTCTGGCGGGTTACTACGTGAAGCGCTTCGGAAAGCGTCGGATGATGATCGTCGCGGTGGCAGCTGGGGTGCTGTTTTACGCGGGGCTGATCCTTTTCCATTCGCGCGAAGCGTTACTGGCGCTGCAGCTGTTCAACGCCGTGTTTATTGGCATTGTCGCCGGAATCGGCATGCTCTGGTTCCAGGACTTAATGCCTGGCCGCGCTGGCTCGGCGACCACGCTTTTTACCAACAGCATTTCGACGGGCGTCATTTTGGCTGGGGTGATTCAGGGGGCGCTGGCGCAAAGCTATGGCCATGCTTCGGTTTACTGGATGATTGCTGCCATTTCGGTGGTGACGCTTGGGCTGACCTGCCGGGTCAAGGATGTGTGATTCTGGAAGGCGGCTTCACGAAATGAAACGACTTTCTGACAGGTATGAAGAAGGGGAATAGAGTGCGTGGCGGGTGCTTGAGGCTGTTTGCCTCAGGCTTTCGCAAGAGGCAAACAGTGGAGAGTCCCCCATCATTAAAACTGATGAGGAGACCAACTTCACAACCAACATTGCGAGGTTAGTCTCTTCGTTGCCGAAAAGCAATAAGGAGGCTGGAATGCCAAAACGTACTCTGCTGTTAGGTTTGTTTCTGATCTGTACGACGCTATTGATCTTCACCTGGATGGTGCGCGACTCGCTGTGTGAGCTGCACTTCAGACAGGAGAAAACGGAGCTGGCGGCAGTGTTGGCTTACGAAGCAAAACGTTAGCGGTATTGGCGGGGGACGTTGCCCCGCCTCTCCAGGGCGGTTGAGCCTCAACGCACCCTTATCAATGGCCCGCACGCTGCGGGCCATTGCCTTTAGCCCATAAACGCAGGCTGTTTTTTCTCATACGCTGAGATGGCGTCTTCGTGCTGGAGCGTCAGACCAATACTGTCCAGACCGTTCAGCATGCAGTGACGACGGAAAGCGTCAATGCTGAAACTGTAGGTTTTCTCCCCGGCTTTCACCACGCCAGCTTCCAGATCCACCTCAAATGAAATGCCCGGATTCGCCTGAACCAGTGCGAACAGTTCATCGACCTGCGCATCGCTCAGCGTCACCGGCAGCAGCTGGTTATTGAAGCTGTTGCCGTAGAAGATATCCGCAAAGCTCGGAGCGATAACCACTTTAAAACCGTAGTCGGTCAGGGCCCACGGCGCGTGTTCACGGGATGAACCGCAGCCAAAGTTTTCCCGCGCCAGCAAAATGGATGCGCCTTTGTATTCCGGGAAGTTCAGGACGAACTCCGGATTAGGCACTTCACCTTTCTCATCCAGGAAACGCCAGTCGTTAAACAGATGTGCGCCAAAGCCGGTGCGGGTGACTTTCTGCAGAAACTGTTTCGGAATGATGGCGTCAGTATCGACGTTAGCGGCGTCCAGGGGGACAACCAGGCCCGTATGTTGGGTAAATTTCTCTGCCATGATTGTCTCCTTATTTCAGGCTGCGAATATCGGCGAAATGACCGGTGACTGCTGCAGCGGCGGCCATGGCCGGGCTGACCAGGTGGGTACGCCCACCGCGGCCCTGACGGCCTTCAAAGTTACGGTTACTGGTGGAGGCGCAGCGTTCGCCCGGGTTCAGACGATCGTTGTTCATGGCCAGACACATGGAGCAGCCAGGCAGGCGCCACTCGAAGCCCGCGTCGATAAAGATCTTATCCAAACCTTCGGCTTCCGCCTGAGCTTTCACCGGACCGGAGCCTGGAACTACCAGAGCCTGTACGCCTGGCGCGACTTTACGGCCTTTAGCAATCTCGGCAGCCGCACGTAAATCCTCAATACGGGAGTTAGTGCACGAGCCGATGAAGACTTTATCAATGGCGACGTCGGTCAACGGAACGCCAGGTTTCAGCCCCATATAGGCCAGCGCTTTTTCCGCACTGGCGCGCTCGACCGGATCGGTGAACGAGGCCGGGTCAGGGATGCTGTCGTTGACGGAGATGACCTGACCCGGGTTGGTGCCCCAGGTCACCTGCGGGGCAATCTCTTCTGCCTGCAGGGTAACCACGGTATCGAAGCTGGCACCATCATCGGTTTTCAGGGTTTTCCAGTACGCGACCGCCTCGTCAAAATCCTGGCCTTTCGGCGCGTGCAGACGGCCCTTAACATAGTCAAAGGTGGTGTCGTCTGGTGCGACCAGCCCGGCTTTTGCACCCATCTCGATGGCCATATTGCACAAGGTCATACGGCCTTCCATGCTCAGGGCCTGAATGGCCTCACCGCAGAATTCCACCACGTGGCCGGTACCGCCTGCGCTGCCAGTTTTACCAATGATCGCCAGCACGATATCTTTTGCGGTGATCCCCGGTGCGGCTTTACCCTTCACTTCAATCTTCATGGTTTTGGCGCGGCCCTGCTTCAGGGTTTGCGTTGCCAGCACGTGTTCGACTTCAGAAGTACCAATCCCGAACGCCAGGGCGCCAAACGCGCCATGCGTCGCGGTATGGGAATCACCGCAGACGATGGTCATGCCCGGCAGGGTAATCCCTTGCTCCGGCCCCATCACGTGGACGATGCCCTGATAAGGGTGGTTCAGGTCGTACAGCTCAACGCCAAACTCGTTACAATTCTTAATCAGCTCCTGCATCTGGATACGCGCCATCTCACCCGACGCATTAATGTCTTTGGTTTGGGTGGAAACGTTGTGATCCATCGTTGCGAAGGTTTTTCCCGGCTGACGTACCGGGCGCTTGTGCGCGCGCAGGCCATCAAACGCCTGAGGGGAGGTCACCTCGTGTACCAGATGTCTGTCGATATACAGCAGCGGGGTTTCGTTTGAGGCCTCGTAGACAACGTGCGCATCAAACAATTTTTCATATAACGTTTTGGCCATGATTACACCCCTTGCGCGACATAGCGGGCAATAATGTCGCCCATTTCATCAGTACTGACTGCCGCCGTGCCGCGTGCTAAATCGCCGGTACGGACGCCTTCCTCTAACGCCCGGTTAATGGCGTTTTCAATTGCGGTTGCTGCATCGCCTGCATCCAGGCTGTAACGCAGCAGCAGGGCCAGAGAGAGGATCTGCGCAATCGGGTTAGCAATGTTTTTACCTGCGATATCCGGCGCGGAGCCGCCTGCCGGCTCGTACAGGCCAAAGCCTTCTTCATTCAGGCTTGCGGATGGCAGCATGCCCATGGAGCCGGTAATCATTGCGCACTCGTCCGAGAGAATATCCCCGAACAGGTTGGAACACAGCAGGACATCAAACTGGGACGGATCTTTAATCAGCTGCATCGTCGCGTTGTCGATGTACATGTGCGACAGCTCAACGTCCGGGTACTGCTTAGCGACTTCGCTGACGATTTCGCGCCACAAAATGGAAGACTGAAGCACGTTCGCTTTATCAATAGAGGTCACTTTATGGCGGCGCTTGCGCGCAGACTCAAACGCGATATGGGCAATACGTTCAATTTCGAAACGGTGATACACCTCGGTATCAAACGCTTTTTCATGCTGGCCGCTGCCTTCGCGTCCTTTTGGCTGACCGAAATAGATACCACCGGTCAGTTCACGCACGCACAGAATATCAAAACCGTTGGCGGCAATATCAGCACGCAGCGGGCAGAACTCTTCCAGACCCTGATACAGCTTCGCCGGACGCAGGTTGCTGAACAGCTTGAAATGTTTACGCAGCGGCAGCAGCGCGCCGCGTTCTGGCTGCTCTGCTGGTGGCAGGTGCTCCCATTTCGGGCCACCTACGGAACCAAACAGGACGGCATCGGCATTTTCGCAGCCTTCAACGGTGGCTTTCGGCAATGGCGTACCGTGGTTATCAATCGCAATACCGCCTACATCGTAGTGGCTGGTGGTGATTTTCATCGCAAAACGCGAGCGAACGGCTTCCAGTACTTTCAGCGCCTGTGCCATCACTTCCGGACCAATACCGTCGCCCGGTAACACAGCAATATGGTAATTCTTCGACATTACACGGTTTCCTTGTTGTTCTCTTTATTCTGAGCTTTGCGTTGCAACTCTTTTTCGACTTCGGCGGCGCGCCAGATGTTATTCAGAACATGCACCATCGCTTTCGCGGAGGATTCGACGATATCGGTCGCCAGACCCACGCCATGGAAACGGCGGCCATTGTGGGTAACAACAATGTCGACCTGACCCAGTGCATCTTTACCGTGGCCTTTGGCCGTCAGGTCATATTTCACCAGCTCAACGTCGTACTCGGTGACGCGGTTAATCGCCTGGTAGATAGCATCGACAGGGCCGTTACCGTTAGCGGCTTCTGCTTTAATTTCATCACCGCAGGCCAGTTTGACCGAGGCGGTAGCAATATTGCTGGAGCCGGACTGCACGTTAAAATAATCGAGACGGAAGTGCTCTGGCTCTTCCTGCTGCTTGTTAATAAAGGCCAGCGCTTCCAGGTCGTAGTCGAACACCTGACCTTTTTTGTCGGCCAGCTTCACGAATGCGTCGTACAGCTGATCCATGTTGTATTCGCTGTCTTTGTAACCCATCTCTTCCATACGGTGCTTCACGGCCGCACGGCCTGAGCGAGAGGTCAGATTCAGCTGCACCTGGTTCAGACCAATGGATTCCGGGGTCATGATTTCGTAGTTTTCGCGGTTCTTCAGCACGCCATCCTGGTGAATACCGGAGGAGTGCGCGAAGGCGCCGGTGCCGACAATGGCTTTGTTGGCAGGAATAGGCATGTTGCAAATCTGGCTGACGGTCTGGCTGGTACGCCAGATTTCGTTGTGATTGATACGGGTGTGCACGTTCATAATGTCTTTGCGCACTTTGATCGCCATAATCACTTCTTCCAGCGAGCAGTTACCCGCGCGCTCGCCGATGCCATTCATCGCGCCTTCTACCTGACGTGCGCCAGCGTGTACCGCGGCGATGGCGTTGCCAACGGCCAGGCCCAAATCATCATGGGTATGCACAGAGATAATCGCTTTATCAATATTCGGTACGCGCTCATACAGACCGGTAATGATATTGGAGAACTCAAACGGCATGGTGTAGCCAACGGTGTCCGGAATGTTGATAGTTTTCGCGCCCGCGTTGATAGCGGCTTCCACGACACGCGCCAGATCGTCAATTGGCGTACGGCCCGCATCTTCACAGGAGAATTCAACGTCATCGGTGTAGTTGCGTGCACGCTTAACCATATACACCGCGCGTTCAATAACCTCATCCAGTGTGCTGCGCAATTTGGTTGCGATATGCATCGGCGAGGTGGCAATAAAGGTATGAATACGGAAGGCTTCGGCGACTTTCAGCGATTCGGCCGCGACGTCGATATCTTTCTCTACACAGCGCGCCAGACCACAAACGCGGCTGTTTTTGATGGTACGGGCGATAGTCTGGACGGATTCGAAATCACCCGGAGACGAGACCGGGAAACCGACTTCCATCACGTCGACACCCATACGTTCGAGAGCCAGCGCGATCTGCAGTTTCTCTTTTACACTCAGGCTTGCCTGTAATGCCTGTTCACCGTCACGTAAAGTTGTATCGAAAATAATGACTTGCTGGCTCATGGGTTAGGTCCTTGTCAGTCTTAGGGCGCCTTGCTACGAGCATAAAAAAACCCGCGCAGTGGCGCGGGTTTCTAGTCTTACTGGTGACGATTCAACGCTGAATTTCGCCCGCCAGTCTACCGCGCACAGTGGATGCGTTTAGTAGTAGTAGACCGGTGAAACGAATGGTGCGAATCATGAATCGTGCTCCGTTAAATTCAATATGCTTTTAGTGGTACTGGATACGGCCGTTCATGTCAACCCCTGAGGATAAAAACGCCTCAGACAGGCTGAACAGGCAGACTTTTGGCTTTAGCTAATTGTGCTGGTTTTCTCTTTTGCGACCCGATGAATTGTCTAATTTTGGACTGGAAAAAAGGTTGCAGAAATA
The DNA here is from genome assembly GCF_004402045.1 of Lelliottia nimipressuralis. Classification (GTDB taxonomy): domain Bacteria; phylum Pseudomonadota; class Gammaproteobacteria; order Enterobacterales; family Enterobacteriaceae; genus Enterobacter; species Enterobacter chinensis. The sequence goes on from NZ_SOMG01000023.1 coordinate 353,092, forward strand.
AATAAATATAATTTGTTTAAATTGAACAATGTACGTAGCCATACATGCTTTAGGCTTAAAGGGTTTTAATATCATTAAGTTATAAGTTCAATGAATCATTTTAGACGCTCTAAAAAATGAATTGGGATAACAGGTTGTTAACTTAATGTAGAGCGTCAGCAATAACAGTTTAATAATACTTAAGTCATCATTAACCAGAGACGAATTGTATATTTGCTTGGTTTATGGTTTCATCTTAATCCTAAAGTTAAGCATATAACTTACGCCTTTTTATTTTCATTATTTTATCATCTTTATATATTCCGAATTTTAAACAATTCTCTTTCGCTGGTCATATTTGCATGATAAATCATATATTTCGCGATTATTACAGTACGTTGGCAAAGGGAGTGTAGCGTGACGGTGGAGTCTGAAGTGTCAGAAAATAATATTAAACAAGCTCAAGCTGCTGATGGAATTAAGCCGCAGTTACGTACGGTGGACCTTAATCTTCTGACGGTGTTTGATGCTGTCATGCAGGAACAGAACATCACCCGTGCGGCACAAACGTTGGGGATGTCACAACCCGCCGTCAGTAATGCCGTCGCGAGACTTAAGGTCATGTTTAACGATGAATTGTTCGTTCGTTATGGGAGAGGGATCCAGCCCACGGCGCGTGCATTCCAGTTATTCGGCTCAATCCGCCAGGCGCTGCAGCTGGTACAAAATGAGCTGCCGGGGTCAGGTTTTGAACCCTTAAGCAGCGAGAGAGTCTTTCATCTTTGCGTCTGCAGCCCATTAGATAATTATTTAACGTCGATTATTTATAATAAAGTTGAAGAGATCGCACCAAATATCAATCTGGTTTTTAAATCATCCCTCAATCAAAACACGGAACATCAGTTGCGCTACCAGGAGATCGAATTTGTCCTGGGATATGAAGAGTTCCGTCGACCTGAGTTTTCCTGCGTGCCGGTTTTTAAGGATGAAATGGTTTTGGTCGCCAGTAAAAAACATCCTCGCCTGACTTCTCCGCTACGAGAAGGTGATGTTTATAGCGAGCAGCACGCTGTTGTTGCACTCGACAGATATGCTTCCTTTAGCCTGCCGTGGTATGACACTGCGGATAAACAGGCGTGCGTGGCGTATCAGGGGATGGCAATGGTCAGCGTATTAAACGTTGTCTCCCAGACGCAACTGGTGGCGATTGCACCGCGCTGGTTGGCAGAAGAGTTTTCTGAATCCTTAAATCTGCAAATTCTGCCTCTGCCGCTCAAGCTAAATAGCCGTACCTGCTACCTTTCCTGGCATGAAGCGGCGGGTCGGGATAAAGGGCACCAGTGGATGGAAGAGTTGCTGGTTGGCATCTGTCGCCGATAAACGCATCAGGATAAACTGCACTGGTTTATGTGGTTTATCCTGAGTTTTTTTAGATAATTGCTATTTTATTCTGTTGCGATTTTTTTCGGGCTGCTGTCCGGTGCGCAAAAATAGATGATTTCCTGCATTGTCGTGCTTTTCAGCGATGATTAATCATCCCATCCTCTATTACCAGATGAATTAACCATATCTTCTGTTAACCGCTGCTTTTTCTGCTTTACGCACCGTTTATCTCCCCGAGTTTGCTAATTGCCTGCCTCATAACGAGCGGTTAAGGTAAAGAACACTCTGCAAAATATAAGATTGGCTCATCCCAATCGTAAGACGGTGCGGAAATGAATTCGGCAGTCCGTCTATAACAAAATGCCTGGAGGCAAAGCATGGAGATGTTGTCTGGCGCGGAAATGGTCGTTCGGTCGCTGATCGATCAGGGCGTGAAGCAAGTGTTCGGCTACCCTGGCGGAGCGGTCCTCGATATTTATGATGCGCTTCATACGGTAGGGGGCATTGACCATGTGCTGGTACGTCATGAGCAGGCGGCGGTTCACATGGCTGACGGCCTGGCGCGTGCGACGGGTGAAGTGGGCGTGGTCTTAGTCACCTCCGGTCCCGGCGCGACAAACGCTATTACCGGCATTGCAACGGCGTATATGGACTCTATCCCGCTGGTGATCCTCTCCGGGCAGGTGGCAACCTCACTGATTGGCTACGATGCGTTTCAGGAGTGCGACATGGTCGGGATTTCGCGTCCCGTTGTGAAGCACAGCTTTCTGGTCAAGCAAACCGAAGACATTCCTGGCGTACTGAAAAAAGCCTTCTGGCTGGCGGCAAGCGGGCGTCCGGGGCCGGTGGTGGTCGATCTACCTAAAGATATACTGAACCCGGCAAACAAGCTGCCTTATGTCTGGCCGGAATCGGTGAGCATGCGTTCTTACAACCCAACAACGCAGGGCCATAAAGGTCAGATCAAGCGAGCGTTGCAAACACTTCTGGCAGCCAAAAAACCGGTCGTCTATGTCGGTGGCGGGGCGATCAATTCGGCCTGTGAAGTCCAGCTTCGTGAACTGATTGAAAAGCTCAATCTTCCAGTTGCGTCGTCACTGATGGGGCTGGGAGCGTTTCCCGCCACCCACCGTCAGGCGTTGGGTATGCTGGGTATGCACGGTACCTATGAAGCCAATATGACGATGCACCATTCCGATGTGATCTTTGCCGTTGGCGTACGCTTTGACGATCGTACTACCAACAACCTGGCGAAGTATTGCCCGAACGCCACCGTGCTGCATATTGATATCGATCCGACGTCCATTTCAAAAACGGTGTCGGCCGATGTGCCGATCGTCGGTGATGCCCGACAGGTTCTGGAGCAAATGCTGGAACTGTTGGCCCAGGAGAGCGCAACCCAGCCGCTGGATGATATTCGCGACTGGTGGCAGCAGATTGATCGGTGGCGCGCGCGTCAGTGTCTGAAATATGACACGCAAAGCGAAAACATTAAGCCGCAGGCGGTCATCGAAGCGGTGTGGCGACTGACGAAAGGTGAAGCGTATGTGACCTCAGACGTGGGTCAGCACCAGATGTTTGCCGCCCTGTATTACCCGTTTGATAAACCGCGACACTGGATCAACTCAGGTGGTTTAGGAACAATGGGCTTTGGTCTGCCCGCCGCGCTTGGCGTGAAGCTGGCACTGCCGAATGAAACCGTCGTCTGCGTAACCGGAGACGGCAGTATCCAGATGAACATTCAGGAGCTGTCTACCGCGCTGCAGTATGAACTGCCGGTTCTCGTGCTGAACCTGAATAACGGCTATCTCGGTATGGTGAAGCAGTGGCAGGATATGATCTATTCTGGCCGTCATTCACAGTCATATATGAAATCGCTGCCGGATTTTGTTCGTCTTGCTGAAGCTTACGGCCATGTTGGCATGCGTGTGACCGACCCTGCTGAGCTGGAAACGAAGCTCGCTGAAGCGCTTGAGCACGTTAAAAACAACCGCCTCGTCTTTATGGATGTGATTGTTGATGGGACCGAGCACGTTTATCCGATGCATATTCGTGGTGGTGGTATGGATGAGATGTGGTTAAGCAAAACGGAGAGAACCTGATATGCGCCGGATATTGTCTGTTTTACTGGAAAACGAGTCTGGCGCACTGTCGCGCGTCATTGGGCTTTTTGCACAGCGCGGCTATAACATTGAGAGCCTGACCGTCGCCCCGACGGAAGACCCAACGCTGTCGCGTATGACGATCCAAACCGTCGGCGATGCCAAAGTGCTTGAGCAAATTGAGAAACAGCTGCATAAGCTGGTCGACGTGCTGCGCGTGAGCGAGCTGGGGCAGGGTGCCTACGTTGAACGTGAGGTCATGCTGGTGAAAATTCAGGCCAGCGGCTACGGGCGTGAAGAAGTCAAACGCAATGCGGATATTTTCCGCGGACAGATTATCGACGTCACGCCTTCTCTCTATACCGTTCAACTGGTCGGGACGAGCGACAAGCTGGATGCTTTCCTGGCGTCCGTGCGGGATGTAGCAAAAATTGTTGAGGTGGCGAGATCGGGGGTAGTCGGTCTGTCACGCGGCGAGAAAATCATGCGTTAGTTGTCAAAAAGGTTCGCCTCTTTCTGCCCGGTCACCAAAGCCGGGCTTTTTTTTGTGTAATCAGCCGACAACGCAGATAAAAGCGGTTGCCGCGGAGGCTTTTCTGCGTTTAGATGTTAAAAGATTTAACCATAACCTTGACAGGGCCATGGACTCTTTTCTTTTTTTAAGGGGCAATTGTGAAACTGGATGAAATCGCCCGGCTAGCCGGCGTGTCACGAACAACGGCCAGCTATGTGATTAACGGTAAAGCAAAGCAGTACCGTGTCAGCGATAAGACCGTTGAAAAAGTTATGGCGGTGGTTCGTGAACATAACTACCATCCGAATGCTGTCGCAGCTGGCCTTCGTGCCGGGCGTACCCGCTCTATTGGTCTGGTGATCCCGGACCTGGAAAACACCAGCTATACCCGTATCGCCAACTATCTTGAACGTCAGGCGCGCCAGCGCGGCTATCAATTGCTGATTGCCTGCTCGGAAGATCAGCCGGACAACGAGATGCGCTGCATTGAGCATCTGCTCCAGCGTCAGGTGGATGCCATTATCGTGTCAACCTCCTTACCGCCAGAGCATCCGTTCTATCAACGATGGGCGAACGACCCGTTCCCTATCGTTGCGCTGGATCGCGCGCTGGATCGTGAGCATTTCACCAGCGTCGTGGGTGCCGATCAGGATGATGCAGAAATGCTGGCCGCGGAGCTAAGAACGTTCCCAGCGGAAACTGTGCTTTATCTTGGCGCATTGCCTGAACTCTCTGTGAGCTTCCTGCGTGAGCAGGGATTCAGAACCGCCTGGAAAGACGATCCGCGCGAGGTTCACTATCTCTATGCCAACAGCTACGAACGTGAAGCCGCTGCTCAGCTGTTCGAGAAATGGCTGGAAACGCACCCTATGCCTCAGGCACTGTTCACCACCTCGTTTGCACTTCTGCAGGGTGTGATGGATGTGACCTTGCGTCGTGAAGGTAAACTCCCCTCCGACCTGGCCATTGCCACTTTCGGGGATAACGAGCTGCTCGACTTCCTTCAGTGTCCGGTGCTGGCGGTAGCACAGCGTCACCGTGATGTGGCTGAACGCGTACTGGAGATTGTGTTGGCGAGTCTGGATGAACCCCGTAAACCGAAGCCAGGCCTGACGCGCATCAAACGTAATCTCTACCATCGCGGAATTTTAAGCCGTCAAAAATGAAAATGACCGGGGCGGCGAAATCTGCCCCCATTTTGTCGCGATAATTCGTGTAGATAATTCCCGGAGAGAAATTAGGATAATTCCTTAGGGCTCATAATCACCTATTTTCCTTAATTCATTTTGTCTTCTAAATTGTCCTTTAAAGAACGTCTGGGCAATTTAAAACAGCTATTTTTGTATTGTTTTGTTACAAACCCTCTCCGGTCGATGAATATTCAGACGTTTTTCCTCCTCCTTTGACAGCTAACATGGCAACCGCCGCGTTTACCGGGGGCCTGAGTGAATCTGGCGCTGTTATCCCCTGAGAATCTGTCATAAAATGCTGCCCGCGTCGCAAACTGACACTTTATATTTATCTGCGATGAAATTGAGTGAGCTTTAACGCTAGTGTGCATATTCGGTTTTTTTCTTACAAATATTCATAACGTTAATTTTGCCTCGCCAGTTGTGCAGTTATTAACCAGGACTGTTTATCTCTGTAAATAGAGGGCTTTCGGGTCCCTACAGGGAGAGTCCTGGCTTGACAAGCTTTTCCCTCGCTCCGTAAACTCCTTTAGGTGGGAATTTGTGGGTTAAAGTGGTGAGGGGGGGTGAGACTGGCATGTTCCGTGGAGCTACGTTAGTCAATCTCGACAGCAAAGGGCGCTTATCGGTACCAACCCGATACCGCGACCAGCTGATTGAGAACGCTGCGGGTCAAATGGTTTGCACCATTGACATTAACTCCCCCTGCCTGCTGCTTTACCCCTTGCCTGAATGGGAAATTATTGAGCAAAAGCTGTCGCGACTGTCGAGCATGAACCCGCAGGAACGCCGCGTGCAGCGGTTGTTATTGGGACATGCCAGTGAATGTCAGATGGATAACGCAGGGCGATTACTGATTGCACCTGTGTTACGGCAACATGCCGGTCTGACCAAAGAAGTGATGCTGGTCGGGCAGTTCAACAAGTTTGAACTGTGGGATGAAACGACCTGGTATCAACAGGTCAAGGAAGATATCGACGCTGAGCAGTCTGATTCCGCGACATTATCGGAACGGCTGCAGGACTTGTCTCTATAAATATGATGGAAAATTATAAACATAAGACGGTGTTACTGGACGAGGCCGTTAACGGCCTGAATATTCGTCCGGATGGCATCTACATTGATGGCACTTTTGGTCGCGGTGGCCACTCGCGTTTGATTCTCTCCCAGCTTGGAGAGGAAGGACGTCTGCTGGCAATCGATCGCGATCCGCAGGCGATTGCCGTTGCACAGACCATCAATGACCCACGCTTTTCCATTGTGCATGGACCTTTCTCTGCGCTCGCGGAATATGTTGCTGAGCGCGATCTGACGGGCAAGATCGACGGGATTCTTCTCGATCTTGGCGTCTCTTCACCGCAGCTTGATGATGCAGAGCGCGGCTTCTCCTTTATGCGTGATGGTCCGCTGGACATGCGCATGGATCCAACGCGCGGTCAATCTGCCGCCGAGTGGTTACAGACCGCAGACGAAGCGGATATTGCATGGGTTATTAAAACGTTCGGCGAAGAGCGCTTTGGCAAACGTATTGCGCGCGCCATCGTTGAGCGCAACCGCATTGAGCCAATGACCCGCACCAAAGAGTTAGCCGAGGTTATCGCGGCTGCGACACCGGTGAAGGATAAGCACAAACATCCCGCGACCCGTACCTTCCAGGCGGTTCGCATCTGGGTAAACAGTGAACTGGAGGAAATAGAGCTGGCGCTAAAAAGCTCGCTCGACGTGCTGGCCCCGGGTGGGCGGTTATCCATCATCAGCTTCCATTCGCTGGAAGACCGCATTGTGAAACGCTTTATGCGTGAACAAAGCCGCGGTCCACAGGTGCCAGCGGGGCTGCCGATGACGGAAGAACAACTCAGGAAGCTGGGTGGCCGTCAGTTGCGAGCATTAGGCAAGTTGATGCCGGGCGAAGAAGAGGTGGCAGAGAATCCACGCGCCCGTAGTTCAGTGCTGCGTGTTGCAGAGAGGACGAACGCATGATCAGCAGAGTGACAGAGACCCTAAGCAAAGTTAAGGATTCGTTAGGAAGCAACGAGCGCCATGCCTTGCCTGGCGTGATCGGCGACGATCTTTTGCGGTTTGGGAAGCTGCCACTCTGCTTGTTCATTTGCATCATTGTGACGGCAGTAACGGTGGTGACGACAGCCCACCATACACGTTTATTGACTGCGCAACGCGAGCAGATGGTACTGGAACGCGATGCGCTGGATATTGAATGGCGAAATCTGATCCTTGAAGAAAACGCGCTCGGCGATCACAGCCGGGTTGAACGGATCGCAACGGAAAAGCTGCAACTGCAGCATGTTGATCCTTCCCAGGAAAATATCGTAGTACAAAAATAAGGAAAATCGCGACGCATGAAAGCAGCGGCAAAAACGCTTAAACCAAAACGTCAGGAAGAACAGGCCAACTTTATCAGTTGGCGTTTTGCGTTGCTTTGCGGCTGCATTTTACTGGCGCTGGGTTTCCTGCTGGGACGCGTGGCCTGGCTACAAATCGTCGCCCCTGACATGCTGGTGCGCCAGGGCGATATGCGCTCTCTGCGCGTCCAGGAAGTGTCGACATCCCGTGGGATGATCACCGACCGCTCTGGTCGTCCGCTGGCGGTGAGCGTGCCGGTGAAGGCTATCTGGGCCGATCCTAAAGAACTGCATGATGCTGGCGGAATCACGCTTGATAACCGCTGGAAGGCGCTTGCGGATGCGCTGAAGATGCCGCTGGATCAGTTGGCTTCACGCGTGAATACGAACCCGAGAGGGCGTTTTATCTATCTGGCACGTCAGGTGAACCCTGACATGGCGGATTACATCAAAAAATTGAAGCTACCGGGGATCCATCTGCGTGAGGAATCACGTCGTTACTATCCATCCGGCGAAGTGACTGCTCACCTCATTGGCTTTACAAACGTTGATAGCCAGGGGATTGAAGGCGTTGAAAAAAGCTTTGATAAATGGCTCACCGGCCAGCCCGGTGAGCGCATTGTGCGTAAAGACCGCTATGGTCGTGTGATCGAGGATATTTCCTCAACGGACAGCCAGGCCGCACACAACCTTGCACTGAGTATTGATGAGCGGTTACAGGCGCTGGTTTACCGCGAACTGAACAATGCCGTGGCTTTCAACAAAGCGGAATCGGGCAGTGCCGTGTTAGTCGATGTCAACACGGGTGAAGTGCTGGCGATGGCCAATAGCCCGTCCTACAACCCTAACAATCTTACCGGTACGCAGAAGGATGTTATGCGTAACCGTACCATCACCGACGTGTTCGAACCGGGTTCGACCGTGAAGCCGATGGTGGTCATGACTGCACTTCAGCGCGGTATCGTCAATGAAAACACCGTACTGAATACCATTCCTTACCGAATTAACGGCCACGAAATCAAAGACGTGGCGCGCTACAGCGAATTGACCCTGACCGGGGTGTTACAGAAGTCGAGTAACGTCGGTGTTTCAAAGCTGGCGTTAGCGATGCCGTCCTCAGCGTTAGTAGAGACTTACTCACGTTTTGGGCTTGGAAAGGCGACCAATTTGGGGTTGGTCGGAGAACGCAGTGGCTTATATCCTCAAAAACAACGGTGGTCTGACATAGAGAGGGCCACCTTCTCTTTCGGCTACGGGCTAATGGTGACACCGTTACAGTTAGCGCGAGTCTACGCAACGATCGGCAGCTATGGCGTTTATCGTCCGCTGTCGATTACCAAAGTTGATCCACCGGTTCCCGGTGAGCGTATCTTCCCGGAATCGACCGTCCGTACTGTTGTTCATATGATGGAAAGCGTGGCGCTGCCCGGCGGCGGCGGCGTGAAGGCGGCAATCAAGGGTTATCGCATCGCCATCAAGACCGGTACGGCGAAAAAAGTTGGGCCGGATGGCCGCTATATCAACAAATACATTGCCTATACCGCAGGCGTTGCGCCTGCAAGCAATCCGCGTTTTGCGCTGGTGGTCGTGATAAACGATCCACAGGCGGGTAAATACTACGGCGGCGCCGTCTCCGCGCCTGTGTTCGGGGCTATCATGGGCGGCGTGTTACGTACCATGAACATTGAACCGGATGCGCTGGCGACGGGCGAAAAAAGTGAATTTGTAATTAATCAAGGCGAGGGTACAGGTGGCAGATCGTAATTTGCGCGACCTTCTCGCTCCGTGGGTGCCAAATGCACCGGAGCGAGCACTGCGAGAGATGGTACTGGACAGCCGCGTGGCTGCTTCTGGCGATCTTTTTGTGGCGGTGGTCGGTCATCAGGCGGACGGGCGTCGTTATATCCCGCAGGCGATTGCGCAAGGTGTTGCTGCCATTATTGCTGAGGCCAAAGATGAGGCAACCGACGGTGAGATCCGTGAAATGCACGGCGTACCGGTCATCTATCTCAGCCAGTTAAACGAGCGTCTTTCCGCACTGGCGGGACGTTTCTATCACGAACCTTCTGACCAGCTGCGTCTGGTTGGCGTGACAGGGACAAACGGAAAAACGACTACCACGCAGTTGATGGCGCAATGGGCCCAGCTGCTGGGGGAAACCGGCGCGGTCATGGGTACCGTGGGTAACGGCCTGCTGGGCAAAGTGAGCCCGACGGAAAACACCACCGGCTCAGCGGTTGACGTACAGCACGTGCTTGCCGGTCTGGCAGGGCAGGGGGCAACCTTTGCGGCGATGGAGGTTTCTTCGCACGGTCTGGTTCAGCATCGCGTAGCGGCCCTTAAATTTGCCGCCTCTGTGTTTACAAACCTGAGCCGCGATCATCTTGATTATCATGGTGATATGGAACAGTACGAAGCCGCGAAATGGCTGTTGTTCTTTACTCACCATTACGGGCAAGCCATCATCAATGCCGACGACGAAGTCGGTCGCCGCTGGCTTGCTAAGCTGCCGGATGCGGTTGCGGTGTCGATGGAAGAACATATCAATCCGAACTGCCACGGTCGCTGGCTGAAGGCCGTTGACGTTAATTATCACGACAGCGGGGCGACAATCCGCTTTGCCTCTTCCTGGGGGGAAGGCGAAATTGAAAGCCGCCTGATGGGCGCGTTTAACGTCAGCAACCTGCTGCTGGCGCTGGCGACGCTGCTGGCACTGGGTTATCCGATGGCCGAGCTGCTAAAAACCGCTGCGCGTTTGCAGCCGGTTTGTGGCCGTATGGAAGTGTTTAGCGCGCCGGGCAAACCGACCGTTGTCGTCGATTACGCCCACACGCCGGATGCGCTGGAAAAAGCGCTGGAAGCGGCGCGTCTGCACTGCACCGGCAAGCTCTGGTGCGTGTTTGGCTGTGGCGGCGATCGCGACAAAGGCAAGCGCCCGTTGATGGGGGCCATTGCGGAGCAGTTCGCGGATATTCCGGTTGTCACCGATGACAACCCGCGTACGGAAGAGCCGCGCGCCATCATTAATGACATTCTGGCGGGCATGCTGGACGCGGGCCGCGCTCGCGTGGTGGAAGGCCGTGCGGAAGCCGTGACTAACACCATCATGCAGGCGCGGGAGAATGATGTTGTCCTGCTGGCGGGTAAAGGCCATGAAGATTATCAGATCGTTGGCAATCGCCGTCTGGACTACTCGGACCGCGTAACGGCAGCACGTCTGCTGGGAGTCGTGGCATGATTAGCCTCTCGTTAAGCAAGGCCGCTGAAATCCTGCAGGGTGAGCTGCACGGTCAGGATCTGACCATTGATGCGGTGACGACGGACACCCGCAAAGTGACTGCCGGCTGTCTGTTTGTGGCGCTAAAAGGCGAGCGTTTTGATGCGCACGATTTTGCGGATAACGCCAAAGAGAACGGCGCTGGTGCGCTGCTGGTCAGCCGCAAGCTCGATACCGATCTGCCGCAAATTGTGGTGAAAGATACGCGTCTCGCGTTCGGTGAACTGGCCGCCTGGGTTCGCCAGCAGGTGCCTGCGCGTGTCGTCGCCCTGACCGGGTCATCAGGCAAAACGTCTGTGAAAGAGATGACGGCGGCGATCCTCAGCCAGTGCGGTAATACGCTTTATACCGCGGGCAACCTCAATAATGATATCGGCGTGCCGATGACATTACTTCGCCTGACCAAAGAGCATGAATTCGCTGTGATTGAGTTAGGGGCAAACCACCAGGGCGAAATCGCCTGGACCGTAAGCCTGACTCGCCCTGAAGCGGCGCTGGTGAATAACCTGGCGGCTGCGCATCTGGAAGGCTTTGGCTCGCTGGCAGGCGTGGCGAAAGCGAAAGGTGAGATCTATACCGGTCTCCCCGCTGACGGTATTGCCATTATGAATGCCGATAACAATGACTGGCTGAACTGGCAGAGCATCATTGGCTCGCGTAAAACCTGGCGCTTCTCGCCGAATGCAGCCAACAGTGATTTTACCGCGACCAATATTCATGTGACGTCGCAGGGTACGGAATTCACGCTCACTACCCCAACGGGTGGCGTAGATGTGCTGTTACCGCTTCCGGGCCGCCATAACATTGCCAATGCCCTTGCGGCGGCGGCGCTGTCGACGGCGGTGGGCGCATCGCATGAGGCGATTAAAAACGGCCTGGAAAATTTAAAAGCCGTGCCGGGGCGCCTGTTCCCAATCCACCTTGCTGAAAACAAACTGCTGCTGGATGACTCCTACAACGCGAACGTTGGCTCAATGACGGCGGCGGTGCAGGTGTTATCTGAAATGCCGGGCTACCGCATCATGGTGGTCGGTGATATGGCCGAGCTGGGCGACGAAAGTGAAGCCTGTCATACCCAGGTCGGTGAAGCGGCGAAAGCGGCGGGGCTGGACTGTGTGCTGAGCGCAGGAAAACTGAGCCAGGCGATTAGCCAGGCCAGCGGCGTAGGCGAACATTTTGCCGATAAAGGCGCGTTGATTGAGCGCCTTAAGGCATTAATTACAGAAAAACAAATTGTGACAGTGTTAGTGAAAGGTTCACGTAGTGCCGCCATGGAAGAGGTTGTGCACGCATTACAGGAGAACGGGACATGTTAGTTTGGCTGGCCGAACATTTGGTCAAATATTATTCAGGCTTTAACGTCTTTTCGTATCTGACGTTTCGCGCCATCGTCAGCCTGCTGACTGCGCTGTTCATCTCGTTGTGGATGGGCCCGCGCATGATTGCCCGTCTGCAAAAACTTTCTTTCGGTCAGGTTGTGCGTAACGACGGTCCGGAATCGCACTTCAGCAAGCGTGGTACGCCGACTATGGGCGGGATCATGATCCTGACCGCAATTGTCGTTTCCGTGTTGTTATGGGCATATCCGTCCAACCCGTACGTCTGGTGTGTACTGACGGTACTGGTGGGGTACGGGATCATCGGTTTTGTTGATGATTACCGCAAAGTCGTACGCAAAGACACCAAAGGCCTGATCGCGCGCTGGAAATATTTCTGGATGTCGGTCATTGCGCTGGGCGTGGCCTTTGCGCTGTATCTGGCAGGTAAAGACACACCAGCTACCGAGCTGGTCGTGCCGTTCTTTAAAGACGTAATGCCACAGCTGGGGCTGTTCTACATCCTGCTGGCGTATTTTGTGATTGTGGGCACCGGTAATGCCGTCAACCTGACTGACGGTCTGGATGGCCTGGCCATTATGCCAACCGTCTTTGTGGCCGCCGGTTTTGCACTGGTGGCGTGGGCGACCGGTAACATGAACTTTGCTAACTATCTGCACATCCCTTATCTGCGTCACGCGGGTGAACTGGTGATCGTCTGTACGGCGATTGTCGGTGCGGGGCTGGGCTTCCTGTGGTTCAACACCTATCCGGCCCAGGTGTTTATGGGTGACGTTGGTTCACTGGCTTTGGGCGGTGCGCTCGGCATCATTGCCGTGCTGCTGCGTCAGGAGTTCCTGCTGGTGATCATGGGTGGCGTGTTTGTGGTTGAGACCCTGTCGGTGATTTTGCAGGTCGGCTCCTTCAAGCTGCGCGGTCAGCGCATCTTCCGTATGGCGCCCATTCACCACCACTATGAACTGAAAGGCTGGCCGGAGCCGCGCGTGATTGTGCGCTTCTGGATTATTTCGCTGATGCTGGTCCTGATTGGCCTGGCAACGCTGAAGGTACGTTAATCATGGCAGATTACCAGGGTAAAAAAGTCGTTATCATCGGGTTAGGCCTCACGGGGCTTTCCTGCGTGGACTTTTTCCTCGCACGTGGCGTAACGCCGCGCGTGATGGATACGCGTGTCTCTCCGCCGGGCCTGGACAAACTGCCGGAACAGGTTGAACGCCACCTTGGTGGTCTGAATGATGACTGGCTGCTGGCAGCCGATCTGATTGTCGCAAGTCCGGGTATGGCGCTGGCGCATCCTTCACTGAGCGCTGCCGCGGATGCAGGCGTTGAGATTGTCGGTGATATCGAGCTGTTCTGCCGCGAAGTGCAGGCACCCGTTGTTGCGATTACCGGTTCTAACGGTAAAAGCACCGTCACCACCCTGGTGGGAGAAATGGCGAAAGCTGCGGGCATGAATGTCGGCGTTGGCGGTAACATTGGTTTACCTGCTCTGATGCTGCTGGACAAAGGCTGTGAGCTGTATGTCCTTGAACTTTCGAGCTTCCAGCTGGAAACGACCTCCAGCCTGCATGCTGCCGCTGCGACGATCCTTAACGTGACCGAAGATCATATGGACAGGTATCCATTTGGCCTGCAGCAGTACCGTGCCGCTAAGCTGCGCGTTTATGAAAATGCCAAAGTCTGCGTTGTTAACGCCGATGACGCGCTGACCATGCCGGTGCGTGGTGCAGACGATCGCTGTATTAGCTTCGGTATCACCATGGGTGATTACCACCTGAACCGCCAACTGGGCGAAACCTGGCTGCGCGTGAAGGGTGAGAAAGTGCTGAATGTGAAAGAGATGAAGCTCTCTGGTCAGCACAACTATACCAATGCCCTGGCGGCGCTGGCGCTGGCGGATGCAGTAGGGCTGCCGCGCTCCTCCAGCCTGAAAGCGTTAACCACGTTTTCTGGTCTGGCACACCGTTTCCAGCTGGCGCTGGAGCACAACGGCGTGCGCTGGATCAACGACTCCAAAGCCACCAACGTGGGAAGCACGGAGGCCGCGCTGAACGGCCTGCACGTTGAAGGTACTCTGCATTTACTGCTGGGCGGCGACGGTAAATCAGCCGATTTCTCCTCCCTGAAGCCGTATCTCCTGGGAGATAACATCCGCCTGTACTGCTTCGGCCGTGACGGCAGCGAGCTGGCTGAACTGCGTCCTGACGTTGCAGAGCAAACCGAAACCATGGAACAGGCGATGCGGCTGATTGCCCCTCGCGTGAAGCCAGGCGATATGGTGCTGCTCTCTCCGGCGTGTGCCAGCCTCGATCAATTCAAGAATTTCGAACAGCGTGGTGATGTCTTTACCCGCCTGGCGAAGGAGTTAGGCTAATGCGTTTATCTCTCCCTCGCCTGAAAATGCCGCGCCTGCCAGGATTTGGGATCCTGGCATGGCTGTTTGCGGCACTCAAAGGCTGGGTGATGGGCTCTCGTCAAAAAGATAACGACAGCCTGATCATGTACGACCGCACGCTGTTCTGGCTCACCATGGGGCTGGCGGCGGTCGGCTTTATTATGGTGACGTCAGCCTCAATGCCTGTCGGGCAGCGTCTGGCGAACGATCCTTTCCTGTTTGCCAAGCGTGATGGCCTGTACATCATCCTGGCGTTCTGTCTGGCGCTGGTCACCTTGCGTCTGCCAATGGAGTTCTGGCAGCGGCACAGTACGGCGATGCTGATTGCCTCGATCATTATGCTGCTGATCGTACTGGTGGTGGGGAGCTCCGTGAACGGGGCATCACGCTGGATTGCCTTTGGTCCGCTGCGTATTCAGCCTGCGGAATTTACCAAGCTCTCTCTGTTCTGCTACCTGGCTAACTACCTGGTGCGTAAAGTGGATGAAGTGCGTAATAACCTGCGCGGCTTCT
This sequence comes from Lelliottia nimipressuralis, assembly GCF_004402045.1. Taxonomy (GTDB): domain Bacteria; phylum Pseudomonadota; class Gammaproteobacteria; order Enterobacterales; family Enterobacteriaceae; genus Enterobacter; species Enterobacter chinensis. The sequence continues at coordinate 368,142 of NZ_SOMG01000023.1, forward strand.
TAAAACCGATGGGCGTGATTCTGGTGCTGGCGGTGTTACTGCTGGCGCAGCCTGACCTGGGTACCGTTGTCGTACTGTTTGTCACCACTCTGGCCATGCTGTTCCTGGCGGGTGCGAAGCTGTGGCAGTTCATCGCCATCATCGGGATGGGCATTTCGGCGGTTGTGCTGCTGATCCTCGCCGAGCCTTACCGTATTCGCCGTGTCACCTCATTCTGGAACCCGTGGGAAGACCCATTCGGCAGCGGTTATCAGCTGACGCAGTCGCTGATGGCCTTTGGCCGCGGTGAAGTCTGGGGGCAGGGGCTGGGTAATTCGGTACAGAAACTGGAGTATTTACCGGAAGCGCACACTGACTTCATCTTCTCCATTATTGCGGAAGAACTGGGTTATATCGGTGTGGTATTAGCGTTATTAATGGTATTCTTCGTCGCTTTCCGCGCCATGTCCATCGGCCGGAAAGCGCTGGAGATCGATCACCGCTTCTCAGGTTTCCTGGCCTGTTCAATAGGTATCTGGTTTAGCTTCCAGGCATTGGTAAACGTCGGGGCCGCAGCGGGTATGCTGCCGACCAAAGGTCTGACGTTGCCGTTGATCAGTTATGGTGGTTCCAGTCTGTTGATTATGTCGACGGCCATCATGTTCTTGTTACGCATAGATTATGAAACGCGTTTGCAAAAAGCTCAGGCGTTTACTCGAGGTTCACGATGAATCAACCGAAGCGGTTAATGGTGATGGCAGGCGGTACCGGCGGACATGTGTTCCCGGGACTGGCGGTTGCGCACCATTTAATGGATCAGGGCTGGCAGGTACGCTGGCTGGGAACCGCAGACCGCATGGAAGCCGACCTGGTACCGAAGCACGGTATCGAGATCGACTTTATCCGTATTTCTGGCCTTCGTGGCAAAGGCGTTAAGGCGCTGCTGCTGGCTCCGGTGCGGATTTTTAACGCCTGGCGTCAGGCGCGCGCCATCATGAAGCGCTTTAAGCCCGATGTAGTGCTGGGCATGGGCGGTTATGTCTCTGGTCCTGGTGGGCTGGCAGCATGGTCGTTAGGTATTCCCGTCGTGCTGCATGAGCAGAACGGTATTGCCGGTCTGACCAACAAGTGGCTGGCGAAAATCGCTACCAAAGTCATGCAGGCGTTTCCCGGGGCGTTCCCTAAAGCGGACGTGGTTGGTAACCCGGTACGTGTTGACGTGCTGGCGCTACCGTTGCCGGATGCTCGCCTGATGGGCCGTGAAGGGCCGGTTCGCGTGCTGGTCGTCGGCGGTTCTCAGGGCGCACGCATTTTAAACCAGACGATGCCGCAGGTTGCTGCGAAGCTGGGGGATGCCGTAACCCTCTGGCATCAGAGCGGAAAAGGTGCTCAGCAGATCGTTGAGCAGGCTTACGCCGAGGCGGGGCAGCCGCAGCATAGAGTTACCGAATTTATTGATGACATGGCCGCAGCGTACGCCTGGGCCGATGTCGTGGTCTGTCGCTCAGGTGCGCTGACGGTAAGCGAAATCGCCGCCGCCGGTTTACCCGCCCTGTTTGTGCCGTTCCAGCACAAAGACAGACAGCAGTACTGGAATGCGCTGCCGCTTGAGAAAGCTGGCGCGGCGAAAATTTTTGAGCAGCCACAATTTACCGCCGACGCGGTCGCCACCACCCTGGCGGGCTGGAACAGAGACGTATTACTGGAGATGGCAGAACGCGCGCGCGCGACGGCTATCCCGGATGCGACGGAACGGGTGGCAAAAGAAGTGAGCCTGGCAGCCCAGGCTTAACCCTCGCAGCGCGTGAAGCGCGGCACGAATTTTTAAGTAGTCGATGGCGTTTAGAGAATGAATACACAACAACTGGCAAAACTGCGTTCAATCGTGCCCGAGATGCGTCGCGTCCGGCACATTCACTTTGTTGGCATCGGTGGTGCTGGCATGGGCGGTATTGCCGAAGTGTTAGCTAACGAAGGCTATCAGATCAGCGGGTCTGACCTGGCGCCAAACCCTGTTACGCAGCAGCTGGCGTCGCTTGGGGCGACTATCTATTTCAACCATCGCCCGGAAAACGTGCGCGATGCGAGCGTGGTGGTGGTATCGAGCGCCATCGCCTCTGACAACCCGGAAATCGTTGCCGCGCATGAAGCGCGCATTCCGGTAATCCGCCGTGCAGAAATGCTGGCGGAACTGATGCGTTTCCGCCACGGCATCGCCGTTGCCGGGACCCACGGTAAAACCACGACCACGGCGATGGTCTCAAGTATTTATGCAGAAGCGGGTCTTGACCCGACGTTCGTCAACGGCGGTCTGGTAAAAGCCGCGGGCGTCCATGCACGTCTGGGCCACAGTCGTTACCTGATTGCTGAAGCGGATGAAAGCGATGCGTCGTTCCTGCATCTGCAGCCGATGGTGGCGATTGTCACTAACATCGAAGCTGACCATATGGATACTTACCAGGGTGACTTCGAGAACTTAAAGCAGACCTTTATCAACTTCCTGCACAACCTGCCGTTCTATGGACGCGCGGTAATGTGCGTAGACGATCCGGTGATCCGCGAACTGCTGCCGCGCGTAGGGCGTCAAATCACCACTTACGGCTTCAGTGAAGACGCTGACGTCCGCGTGGAAGAGTACAAACAGATTGGCGCACAGGGGCATTTCACGCTGGCGCGTCAGGACAAAGAACTGCTGCAGGTGACGCTAAATGCGCCAGGGCGTCATAACGCCCTCAATGCGGCAGCGGCAGTGGCCGTTGCGACGGAAGAAGGCATTGATGACGACGCAATCCTGCGTGCGCTGGAAAGCTTCCAGGGGACCGGGCGTCGTTTCGACTTCCTCGGTGAATTCCCGCTGGACGCCGTAAACGGTAAAGCTGGCACCGCTATGCTGGTGGACGACTACGGTCACCATCCAACCGAAGTGGACGCCACTATTAAAGCCGCGCGCGCAGGCTGGCCTGATAAGAATCTGGTGATGATCTTCCAGCCGCACCGCTTTACGCGTACCCGCGATCTGTATGACGATTTCGCCAGCGTCCTGTCTCAGGTGGATACGCTGCTGATGCTGGATGTGTATTCAGCGGGCGAAACGCCGATTCCGGGAGCAGACAGCCGTTCCCTGTGTCGTACCATTCGTGGACGCGGTAAAGTTGACCCTATTCTGGTTTCTGACCCGGCACAGGTGGCGGAAATTCTGGCTCCAGTGCTCACCGGTAACGATTTGATTCTGATTCAGGGGGCGGGAAATATCGGCAAAATCGCCCGTACCCTGGCTGAAATCAAACTGAAGCCGCAAACCCAGGAGGATGAGCATCATGGTTGATAAGATTGCTGTCCTGTCTGGCGGCACCTCCGCAGAGCGCGAGGTTTCCCTGCATTCCGGCGCTGCGGTGCTGGCGGGCCTGCGTGAAGGGGGCGTCAATGCGCACCTGGTCGATCCAAAAGAGGTCGACGTGACGCAATTAAAAGCGCTGGGCTTCGATAAAGTCTTTATCGCTTTACATGGTCGTGGCGGTGAAGACGGAACCCTGCAGGGACTTCTGGATTTGACTGGCATGCCATACACCGGTAGCGGCGTGATGGCATCCGCCATCTCTATGGATAAACTGCGCAGTAAGCTGCTGTGGCAGGGCGCGGGATTACCGGTTGCACCGTGGGTGGCACTGACGCGTCGCGAATTTGAATTGGGCCTGTCGGATAGCGTTAATACACGCATTGCTGAACTGGGCTTACCGGTTATTGTAAAGCCGAGCCGGGAAGGGTCGAGCGTGGGCATGTCAAAAGTCGACAAAGCTGACGATTTATCCTCCGCTTTAGCACTGGCATTTCAACATGATGAAGAAGTTCTGATTGAAAAATGGCTCAGCGGGCCGGAATTTACCGTTGCGATGCTTGGTGAAGAAATTTTACCGTCAATCCGTATCCAACCGGCCGGAACCTTCTATGATTATGAGGCAAAGTATCTCTCTGATGAGACGCAATATTTCTGCCCTTGTGGTCTTGATGCTGAGCGTGAAGCAGATTTACAGTCCCTGGTGCTTAAAGCCTGGCATATTCTGGGTTGCCGCGGCTGGGGACGCATCGATGTGATGCAAGACAGTGATGGACAATTTTATTTGCTGGAAGCGAATACATCGCCGGGAATGACCAGCCACAGCCTTGTGCCGATGGCCGCACGTCAGGCGGGGATGAGTTTCTCGCAGTTAGTCGTACGCATTCTGGATCAGGCGGGCTGATATGTCTCAGGCTGCATTGAACACGCGCAACCGCGATGACGAGGAAGATTACGCTTCTTCGCGCCGGAGTAATGGAACGCGTCTTGCAGGCATTATTTTCCTGCTCGGGGTGCTGTGCACCGTGTTTATCAGCGGCTGGATGGTGCTGGGCTGGATGGAAGATGCGCAGCGGTTGCCACTTTCTAAGCTGGTTGTTACCGGTGAGCGCCACTACACGCGTAACGATGATATTCGCCAGTCAATTCTGGCGCTGGGATCGCCTGGCACCTTTATGACTCAGGACGTCAATATTATCCAGAGCCAGATTGAACGTCTGCCATGGATAAAACAGGCGAGTGTAAGAAAGCAATGGCCTGATGAATTGAAGATTCATCTGGTTGAATATGTGCCCATTGCGCGTTGGAATGATCAGCACATGGTTGACGTAGACGGAAATTCCTTCAGCGTCCCGGCCGATCGTGTCAACAAGCAAAATTTACCGATGTTGTATGGCCCTGAAGGCAGCGAAAATGAAGTATTACAGGGTTTTCGCGAAATGGGTCAGGTGCTGGCGAAGGACAGGTTTACGTTAAAAGATGCTGCAATGACGGCGCGCCGTTCCTGGCAGTTGACGTTAACGAACGGCATTAAGCTCAACCTGGGTCGCGGGGACACAATGAAGCGTCTGGCGCGTTTTGTAGAACTTTACCCGGTTTTACAGCAGCAGGCGCAGACGGACGGCAAACGGATAAGCTACGTTGATTTGCGCTATGACTCAGGCGCAGCAGTCGGTTGGGTACCGGCTCCGGTCGAGGAACCTAATCAGCAACAGAATCAGGCACAGGTACAGGCAGAACAACAATGATCAAGGCGACGGACAGAAAACTGGTAGTTGGACTGGAGATTGGCACCGCGAAGGTTGCCGCTTTAGTAGGGGAAGTTCTGCCCGACGGTATGGTCAATATCATTGGCGTAGGCAGTTGCCCGTCACGTGGTATGGATAAAGGTGGGGTAAACGATCTTGAATCGGTAGTGAAATGCGTCCAGCGCGCTATCGATCAGGCTGAATTGATGGCAGATTGCCAGATTTCTTCTGTCTATCTAGCCCTTTCTGGAAAGCATATTAGCTGCCAGAACGAAATCGGTATGGTGCCGATTTCCGAAGAAGAAGTGACGCAGGAAGACGTCGAAAACGTTGTGCATACGGCGAAGTCCGTGCGTGTCCGCGATGAGCATCGCGTGCTGCATGTGATCCCGCAGGAATATGCGATTGACTACCAGGAAGGGATTAAGAACCCGGTCGGTCTTTCCGGCGTACGTATGCAGGCAAAAGTGCACCTGATCACATGTCACAACGATATGGCGAAGAACATTGTAAAAGCCGTTGAACGTTGTGGCCTGAAAGTTGACCAACTTATTTTCGCCGGTCTGGCGGCAAGTTATTCCGTGCTGACCGAAGACGAACGTGAACTGGGTGTCTGTGTGGTCGATATTGGTGGTGGTACAATGGACATGGCCGTATATACCGGCGGTGCTCTGCGCCACACCAAAGTGATCCCTTATGCAGGGAACGTTGTGACCAGCGATATCGCTTACGCTTTTGGTACGCCACCGAGCGATGCAGAAGCGATTAAAGTGCGCCACGGCTGTGCGCTGGGTTCTATCGTCGGCAAAGATGAGAGCGTTGAAGTGCCAAGTGTCGGTGGTCGTCCACCGCGTAGCCTGCAGCGCCAGACGTTGGCAGAGGTGATTGAGCCTCGCTATACCGAGCTGCTCAACCTGGTCAACGAAGAGATTTTACAGTTACAGGAACAGCTTCGTCAGCAGGGTGTTAAACATCATCTTGCGGCGGGGATTGTATTAACCGGCGGTGCAGCGCAAATTGAAGGTCTTGCGGCCTGTGCACAGCGCGTGTTCCATACGCAAGTGCGTATTGGTGCGCCGCTGAATATCACCGGTTTAACGGATTATGCTCAGGAGCCGTATTATTCAACGGCTGTGGGCCTGCTCCACTACGGGAAGGAATCTCATCTCAGTGGTGAAGCAGAAGTGGAAAAACGCGTCTCAGTGGGGTCGTGGGTCAAACGACTGAACAACTGGTTGCGAAAAGAGTTTTAATTTTTTTAAGAGACCGGAGAGAATTAGCGGTCTCGGGCGACAGGCACAACGGAGAGAGAAATTATGTTTGAACCTATGGAACTGACCAACGACGCGGTGATTAAAGTCATCGGCGTCGGTGGCGGCGGCGGTAACGCCGTAGAGCATATGGTGCGTGAACGCATCGAAGGTGTTGAATTCTTTGCAGTTAACACCGATGCGCAGGCACTGCGTAAGACGGCTGTAGGCCAGACTATCCAGATCGGCGGTGGTATCACCAAAGGGCTGGGAGCCGGGGCTAACCCGGAAGTGGGTCGCAACGCGGCTGAAGAAGATCGTGAAGCGCTGCGCGCTGCGCTGGAAGGTGCGGACATGGTCTTCATCGCAGCAGGTATGGGTGGCGGTACGGGTACCGGCGCTGCACCTGTTGTGGCTGAAGTGGCTAAAGATTTAGGTATCCTGACCGTTGCTGTCGTGACCAAGCCTTTCAATTTTGAAGGCAAGAAGCGTATGGCCTTCGCGGAGCAGGGTATCACCGAGCTGTCCAAGCATGTGGACTCGCTGATTACCATCCCGAACGACAAGCTGTTGAAAGTTCTGGGTCGCGGTATCTCTCTGCTGGACGCGTTCGGTGCAGCAAACGACGTGCTGAAAGGCGCGGTGCAGGGTATCGCTGAACTGATTACCCGTCCTGGCCTGATGAACGTTGACTTTGCAGACGTTCGCACCGTGATGTCCGAAATGGGCTACGCGATGATGGGCTCTGGTGTGGCGAGCGGTGAAGACCGTGCAGAAGAAGCGGCTGAAATGGCTATCTCTTCTCCACTGCTGGAAGATATCGATCTGTCTGGTGCGCGCGGCGTGCTGGTCAACATTACCGCTGGCTTTGATCTGCGTCTGGATGAGTTCGAAACCGTGGGTAATACCATCCGTGCGTTCGCCTCTGACAACGCTACCGTGGTAATCGGTACTTCTCTTGACCCTGAAATGAACGACGAACTGCGTGTGACTGTTGTTGCGACCGGTATCGGCATGGACAAACGTCCTGAGATCACTCTGGTGACCAACAAACAGACTCAGCAACCGGTAATGGATCGTTACCAGCAGCACGGTATGTCTCCTCTGACTCAGGAGCAGAAACCGGCCGCGAAAGTGGTGAATGACCCAACGCCGCAAACGGCAAAAGAGCCAGATTATCTGGATATCCCGGCGTTCCTGCGTAAGCAAGCTGACTAAGAATTGGCTGGAATTTGGGGATTTGCGCTCTTTGTGCTAAACTGGCCCACCGTTAGTGATATACACTCTCGGTTGGATAGTTAATTTGGCGAGATTATACGATGATCAAACAAAGGACACTTAAACGTATCGTTCAGGCGACAGGTGTCGGTTTACATACCGGCAAGAAAGTCACACTGACGTTACGCCCTGCGCCGGCCAATACCGGGGTCATCTATCGTCGCACCGACTTGAATCCACCGGTAGATTTTCCGGCCGATGCCAAATCTGTGCGTGATACTATGCTCTGTACTTGTCTGGTGAACGAGCATGACGTGCGGATTTCTACCGTAGAGCACCTGAACGCCGCCCTGGCGGGTCTGGGTATCGACAACATTATTGTTGAAGTCGATGCGCCAGAAATCCCGATTATGGATGGCAGTGCTGCTCCGTTCGTTTATCTGTTGCTGGATGCCGGCATCGAAGAACTGAACTGTGCGAAGAAATTTGTTCGCATCAAAGAGACCGTTCGCGTCGAAGATGGCGACAAGTGGGCTGAATTCAAACCGTACAATGGTTTCTCGTTGGACTTTACCATCGATTTTAACCATCCGGCGATTGATGCAAGCACCCAACGCTATGCGATGAACTTCTCTGCTGATGCGTTTATGCGTCAGATTAGCCGAGCCCGTACATTTGGCTTCATGCGTGATATTGAATATCTGCAGTCCCGTGGTCTGTGCCTGGGCGGCAGCTTCGATTGTGCCATCGTTGTTGACGATTATCGCGTACTGAACGAAGACGGCCTCCGTTTCGAAGATGAATTCGTTCGTCACAAAATGCTGGACGCTATCGGCGACCTGTTCATGTGTGGTCACAATATCATTGGTGCATTTACCGCGTTCAAATCCGGTCATGCACTGAACAACAAACTGTTGCAGGCCGTCCTGGCAAAACAGGAAGCTTGGGAATATGTGACCTTCGAAGACGAAGCTGAACTGCCGCTGGCTTTCAAAGCGCCAACCATGGTTCTGGCGTAACGGTTCACTCCGTTTCGTAAAAAATCGACTGGTTAACCTGGTACTCTCTCCGACCAGGGAGACCAGTCGTTTTTATTTTTACCCTTCTTTGTTTGCCCCAGCGTTATCTCTTGTTTGTCTTGCACAGAAAATGTGTGCGTTAGCTGCATTCTTGACCGTTTTTCCCCGCGGCAACACTTCATTCCTGCTGATGTGTATTGGCTTTAGTGGTAATATCTGGGCGCTTAAAAGAATAACTGAATTCAGCCTGTACCAGGCTGGCTTATGTGGTGGAGCAAGTGAGCGGAATACTGACGCGCTGGCGACAATTTGGCAGACGTTACTTCTGGCCGCATCTCTTATTAGGGATGGTCGCGGCGAGTTTCGGCTTGCCTGCGCTCAGCAACAGTGCCGAAGCGGCGACACCGGCGAAGACCTCCACAACCAAACACGATCTCAACACGCGGGTTAACTTTACTAACCTCGCGTGGCTTGAAGCCAATCGCCGCCCGAATTTCTCCGTTGATTACTGGCACCAGCACGCTATCCGCACGGTTATTCGCCATCTGTCATTTGCGATGGCACCGCAGGCCATGCCTGTTGCGGAAGAGACGCTGCCGGTGCAGGCGCAGCATCTTGCCCTGCTGGACACGCTCAACGCGCTGCTCACGCAGGACAGTCAGCCGCCGGTCATGGTTCGCCAGACAGCGCAACGTGCGCTTGTTCCTCCTGCCTCATTCTCTGTTTCAACATGGATTAGCCAGGCTCACGGCATTCGTGCCGGGCCTCAACGCCTCAGCTAAATTAACTTTTTTCAATACCTTAATTTATCTGCCCACGATGGGGCGTTTGAGAATTTATTATGCTAATCAAATTATTAACCAAAGTTTTTGGTAGTCGTAACGATCGTACCCTGCGCCGTATGCGTAAAGCCGTCACCGTCATCAATGGTATGGAACCGGCGATGGAACAGCTCTCTGATGACGAGCTGAAGGCCAAGACGGGCGAATTCCGTGCTCGCCTGGAAAAAGGTGAAACCTTAGAAAGCCTGATCCCTGAAGCATTCGCCGTGGTGCGTGAAGCGAGTAAGCGCGTATTCGGCATGCGTCACTTCGACGTTCAGCTGCTGGGTGGTATGGTGCTCAACGAGCGCTGCATCGCGGAAATGCGTACCGGTGAAGGTAAAACCCTGACTGCAACGCTACCGGCATACCTGAACGCCCTGACCGGTAAAGGCGTTCACGTGGTTACCGTCAACGACTATCTGGCACAGCGTGACGCCGAAAACAACCGTCCACTGTTCGAATTCCTGGGGATGACCGTGGGCATCAACATGTCCGGTCTGCCTGCGCCAGCCAAACGTGACGCGTATAACGCGGATATCACCTACGGCACTAACAACGAATACGGCTTCGACTACCTGCGTGACAACATGGCGTTCAGCCCTGAAGAGCGTGTACAGCGTAAACTGCACTATGCGCTGGTGGATGAGGTGGACTCCATCCTGATCGATGAAGCACGTACTCCTCTGATTATCTCCGGCCCTGCTGAAGACAGCTCCGAGATGTACCGCAAAGTCGACAAAATCATTCCGCACCTGCTGCGCCAGGAGAAAGAAGACTCCGACACCTTCCAGGGTGAAGGTCACTTCTCTGTAGATGAAAAAGCGCGCCAGGTGAACCTGACTGAACGCGGTCTGGTTCAGATTGAAGAACTGCTGGTTGCTCAGGGCATCATGGAAGAAGGCGAGTCTCTGTACTCTCCGAGCAACATCATGCTGATGCACCACGTGACCGCTGCGCTGCGTGCTCATGCGCTGTTCACCCGTGATGTCGATTACATTGTGAAAGACGGCGAAGTGATCATCGTCGATGAACACACCGGCCGTACCATGCAGGGACGTCGCTGGTCTGATGGTCTGCACCAGGCGGTTGAAGCCAAAGAAGGCGTTGATATTCAAAACGAAAACCAGACGCTGGCGTCTATCACCTTCCAGAACTACTTCCGTCTGTACGAGAAGCTGGCGGGTATGACCGGTACGGCAGATACCGAAGCGTTTGAATTCAGCTCCATCTACAAGCTGGATACCGTGGTCGTTCCAACCAACCGTCCGATGATCCGTAAGGATATGCCGGATCTGGTGTACATGACCGAAGCGGAAAAAATTCAGGCGATCATCGAAGATATCCGCGAACGTACTGCGAACGGCCAGCCGGTGCTGGTGGGGACGATCTCCATCGAGAAATCCGAAGTGGTTTCTAACGAGCTGACCAAAGCGGGTATCAAACACAACGTTCTGAACGCCAAATTCCACGCCAAAGAAGCGGACATTGTTGCGCAGGCAGGTTATCCGGGTGCCGTGACCATCGCCACCAACATGGCGGGTCGTGGTACCGATATTATGCTGGGTGGTAGCTGGCAGGCCGAAGTGGCAGAGCTGGAAAACCCAACCCCGGAACAGATTGCACAGATCAAAGCGGACTGGCAGGTTCGTCACGATGCGGTACTGGCGTCGGGCGGTCTGCACATCATTGGTACCGAGCGCCACGAATCTCGTCGTATTGATAACCAGCTGCGCGGTCGTGCGGGTCGTCAGGGTGATGCTGGTTCCTCCCGCTTCTACCTGTCGATGGAAGATGCGCTGATGCGTATTTTCGCCTCCGACCGTGTATCAGGCATGATGCGTAAGCTGGGGATGAAACCAGGCGAAGCCATTGAACACCCGTGGGTCACCAAAGCGATCGCTAACGCACAGCGTAAAGTGGAAAGCCGCAACTTTGATATTCGTAAGCAGCTGCTGGAATATGATGATGTGGCTAACGATCAGCGCCGCGCAATTTACACCCAGCGTAATGAACTGCTGGATGTGTCCGACGTAAGCGAAACCATCAACAGCATCCGCGAAGATGTGTTTAAAGCGACAATTGACGCGCATATTCCTCCTCAGTCTCTGGAAGAAATGTGGGATATCGAAGGTCTGCAGGAACGTCTGAAAAATGACTTCGACCTTGAGCTGCCAATCAAAGAGTGGCTGGATAAAGAGCCTGAGCTGCACGAAGAAACTCTGCGCGAACGTATCTTTGAAAACGCTCTTGAAGTTTATAAGCGTAAAGAAGAGGTCGTTGGCGCTGAGATGATGCGTCACTTCGAAAAAGGCGTGATGCTGCAGACGCTGGATTCCCTGTGGAAAGAGCACCTGGCGGCGATGGACTACCTGCGTCAGGGGATCCACCTGCGTGGCTATGCGCAGAAAGATCCGAAGCAGGAATACAAGCGTGAATCCTTCTCCATGTTTGCTGCTATGCTGGAGTCGCTGAAATATGAAGTGATCAGCACCCTGAGCAAAGTTCAGGTGCGTATGCCGGAAGAAGTGGAAGAGATGGAGCAGCAGCGTCGTGAAGAGGCTGAGCGTCTGGCGCAAATGCAACAGCTGAGCCACCAGACTGACGACATCGAAGCCGCAGCGGCGATCGCCGCACAGACCGGCGATCGTAAAGTAGGGCGTAACGATCCGTGCCCATGCGGTTCCGGTAAAAAATATAAGGCGTGCCACGGCCGTCTGAGCTAAGACGTTAACAAATCGAAAAGGCGCAGAAATCTGCGCCTTTTTTATGGACGTGACAATATGAAAATACTGCAAATTGCCGTCGGGATTATTCGCAACCCGCAAAACCAAATCTTCATTACCCAGCGCGCCGCTGACGCCCATATGGCGAACAAATGGGAGTTTCCTGGCGGAAAGATCGAGTCAGGTGAAACGCCGGAAGAGGCGCTGGTTCGTGAACTTCAGGAAGAGGTAGGAATTACCCCGCTTGGTGCAACGCTATTTGATAAGCTCGAATACCAGTTTCCGGACAGGCACATCACGCTGTGGTTCTGGCTGGTAGAAAACTGGGAAGGCGAACCCTGGGGAAAAGAGGGACAACCGGGCAACTGGGTTGAACTTCAGGCAGGTGATGCCGAAAAATTCCCTCCGGCCAATGAGCCTGTGATCCTGAGATTAGTCGCACAACCGTAGGCCTGCTAAGCGAAGCGCCAGCAGGCTTTACAGATTACTGCTGGCTCTCACTCCAGTCATCGCTATCCGAGAGATCGCCTTCGCTTGGAATGCGTTTCTCTTCCGCCGCCCATTCGCCCAGGTCAATGAGCTGACAGCGTTTGCAGCAGAACGGGCGGAACGGACTGATTTCGCCCCAGATAACGGTTTTGCCGCAGGTTGGGCAGTTTACGGTGGTGACATCAGACATCGGCACTCCTTAACAACAGGCCAGTTCAAAATCGAGACGTTCCGGCACGGTGCCATTTTCACTGTCCAGCGGCATAAAGCGAATCGCAAAGCGGCTCTTATGCCCTGAAATTTGTGGATAAAGCTGCTCGCCAAGGGACAGGTTCAGGCGCAGAAGATCGGCATCATCACCGTTGTCCTGGTAGAAACCGTTCAGGCTGGTTTGCTTGCGGAACGGCGCTGAGTTACGGATCAGATCGAGGATCAGCGACAGCGTCTGGTGCATCGGCTCCAGGCTTGCCAGCCAGCTGTTCACCTGAGCATCACGCTGAGATTGCGGCATATGCAGCCACATATGGAGCGTTGGCAGATCAAAGCTGCAGCAGCCGCCGGGAATACTCAGGCGCTGGCGCACCAGGGCGATTAAGCGGTCTTCACGTAAAAACTGCCCAACGCGTGGCGCAGCCATCAGAATGCCGCTGCTGTTTTTCAACTGCTGGCGTAGGGAGTCGATACGGCTTTGGTCGACGCCAGGCACCTCTGTCCATGCCTGTAATTTACGCTGTTGGCGCTCCAGCTCTTTCAGCAGCTCGGTGCGGACATCGCCACGTTCAATCACATCCAGCAAATCGCCTACGTTGCGGAAGAAATGCAGTGCAGCCGCATGATCGTTCACGGGCAGATGGTGCGAAAGCTGTTGAATGAGAAATTCTATGCGCAGCCAGGTACGCATTTTTTCATTGAGTGGATGCTCAAAAAGGATGTGTGTCGACATTATGGTTTTTCCTGTGCAACGGCCTGCGCGGCAAACGTGAGATACTGCGCGTGCAGACGGGCAACATCCGATGCAATGGCATCTGGTGCGCCGTTATTATCAATAACATCATCCGCAACGGCAAGACGCTGAGCGCGCGTGGCCTGTGCGGCAAGAATTTTTTCAGCATGTTCGCGTGAGACATGGTCGCGCGCCACGGTTCGCTGGATTTGCGTTTCGGGCGAAACATCAATCACCAGCACCCGATCGGCTTTACTCTGCAGCTGATTTTCTACCAACAGCGGAACGACCCACAGAACATAGGGCGAGCGGGCAGCGTTAATCTGGCGCTGAGTTTCCTGGTGAATAATGGGATGGAGCAGGGCATTAAGCCATACCTTTTCTGAAGAATCAGAAAAAATGCATTCGCGAAGCTGGCGGCGATCGAGCGTACCGTCCGGATTGATAATGGCCTGGCCAAAATGTGCTTTTATGGCCTTTAATGCGGGTGTATTGGGCTCTACCACCTGACGGGCAATGATATCGGCATCGATAATCGTGATGCCCAGACGAGCAAATGCGTCCGCAACGGTACTTTTTCCACTACCGATGCCGCCGGTTAATGCGACGATATACCCCATTAACTTAAATCCTGGGAATTATTCATTTTTAAAATCAGTTGCTTAAAATTCAAACATGCTACCGCAAATGTTTAGCTCTCTTTACCGGCTTTTTACCAGGTAAATTTATAGGATTGTAGCGTAAAAAAAGAGAATTTCGCAGTCTTGCAGAGCAGGTATTAGTGCGTATGATAACGTCACTGGAGTTGTGCTTTTAACATATTTGCCTCTAACCCCAGGAATCCCCACATGCGTATCGAAGAAGATCTGAAGTTAGGTTTCAAAGACGTTCTTATCCGCCCTAAACGCTCTACACTGAAAAGTCGCTCAGACGTTGAACTCGAACGTCAATTTACCTTTAAGCATTCCGGTCAGACCTGGTCTGGCGTGCCGATCATCGCTGCCAACATGGATACTGTGGGAACCTTTGAGATGGCAACTTCCCTGGCACAGTTCGACATTCTCACTGCCGTGCACAAACATTACAGCCCTGAAGAGTGGAATGCGTTTGTTACATCCGCATCTGCTGACGTGGTGAAGCATGTGATGGTCTCCACCGGTACCTCCGATGCGGACTTCGAGAAGACCAAACAGATCCTGAATGCTAACTCGGCACTTAACTTCATCTGTATTGATGTGGCGAATGGTTACTCCGAGCACTTCGTGCAGTTTGTCAGCAAGGCGCGTGAGGCCTGGCCGACGAAAACCATCATCGCGGGCAACGTGGTGACCGGTGAAATGTGTGAAGAGCTGATCCTGTCCGGTGCAGATATCGTGAAAGTGGGCATTGGTCCGGGTTCCGTGTGCACCACACGCGTCAAAACCGGCGTCGGTTATCCGCAGCTCTCCGCGGTTATTGAGTGTGCCGATGCGGCGCACGGGCTGGGTGGTCAGATTATCAGCGACGGCGGTTGCACCATGCCGGGCGATGTCGCAAAGGCCTTCGGCGGCGGCGCTGACTTTGTGATGCTCGGTGGTATGCTGGCAGGTCACGAAGAGAGCGGTGGTACCGTGGTTGAAGAGAACGGTGAGAAATTTATGCTGTTCTACGGAATGAGCTCTGAGTCTGCGATGACCCGCCATGTCGGTGGTGTGGCAAAATATCGTGCGGCAGAAGGCAAAACCGTGAAACTGCCCCTGCGCGGCCCGGTTGAATACACCGCGCGCGATATCCTCGGCGGCCTGCGTTCAGCCTGTACCTACGTTGGGGCATCCCGCCTGAAAGAACTCACGAAACGCACGACGTTTATCCGTGTTCAGGAACAGGAAAACCGCGTATTCAATAGCCTGTAATGGCTTTCGCTGGCGCATGCCCGTGCGCCAGCCCTTCAGCACTATCCCGCGCTCATCGCATCCCCCAGATGGAAAATCGGCAGGTACATTGCCACTACCAGCGTGCCAATGATGACGCCTGTCACAATCAGAAGCATTGGCTCCAGAAGTGCCGCCAGGTTATCTGCCCTTTGAAATGTTTGTTCCGTGTGATGCCGGGCAAGGTTTGCCAGCATGACGTCCAGCGCACCTGACATTTCGCCGGTTCGTAAAAGCTGGATACACAGCGGGGTAAAGATGGTCGCTCTCTGAAAGGATGACCAGACGGGGAGTCCTTTTTCAATGTCCTCCCGAACGCTGCGGAGTATTCCCTGCCAGTACTGACTTTCAACGGTCTCTTCTGCGCTCTCCAGGCCCTGTAAAAAGGCGATACCCGCCTGCTGCGTAAGCGACAGCACGGTAAAAATTTGCCCCAGTTTTTGGCCTTTTGCCAGCGCCCCCATCACTGGCGTATGCAGCAGGATGCGCTGCCAGCGAGGGTTTTGCCGCAGAGCCCAGGCGGCAATGAAGGGCAGCAATAACATGGCGAACAGCACGAGGGCATATGACTGCATAAATGCCGCCATCCCCATGACCTTTTGTGTCAGCCACGGGAGCGGGGCGTTAAACGTTTTGTAGATCGCGGCAAACTCGGGCAAGACCAGGGTAACCATCGCCAGCACGACGAGTATTGCAAGCGTCAGAACGATCGCCGGGTAGCGCAGCGCTTTTTTCACTTTCGCACTGAGCTGCTGCTGTGCTTTTTGTTGCTGAGCAAGCTGGCGACAGCACTCCTCCAGCTTCCCGGTCAGCTCACCGGTCTTCACCATCGAGACATGCAGTGGGCTAAAAACCGCTGGCCACTTTTTTAGCGACTCAGAAAAGGGACATCCTTCACTGAGCTCATCGGCAATGCCTTGCAGCAGCGCCTGCCATGGTTTTAGCGGATGCTGGTCTGCCAGCATTTGCAGGCTGTGGGATAATGTCAGCCCAGCCTGCAGAAGCGTGGCAAGCTGGCGAAACATCTCATAGCAGTGATGTGGCCGCCAGCGGTGTCGCTGCGCGCTTCGGGTCAGCGTCAGAGGATGAAGGTCGTTACGCATCAACCTGACGAAGGCCGCATTGCGGTCTGTAGCCCAGAGTGTCCCGCTTCGGGGTTCTCCTTCTTTGGTGAGCGCTCGCCAGCGCCAGAGCTGATTAGCTGCCATCGGGCATGCCCAGGACGCGAAGCAACTCTTCAAACGTAGTCAGCCCTTGTTCAACGGCCATGCAGCCGTGCTCAAAGAGAGAAACCATACCCGCCTGCCGGGCGCTCGCCTCTATCACTTCTGTTCCCGCCCCGCTGGCAATGGCCTGCCGCAAAGTATTGTCGATCGTGAGCACTTCAAAAATAGCCACCCGGCCATAAAAACCGTGATAACAACGATCGCAGCCGGTGGGCTGCCAGCGGGGGAGCGGCCTGCGCCATACTGAGCGAGGTAACTGAGCGTGTTCGCTGGCTTCCCGGCGACAGTGTGGACACAGACGCCGGACCAGCCGCTGGGCAATCACCATCGAAAGTGCGGAAGATATCATCCAACGTGCTACGCCCATCTGCTCCAGGCGCGTCAGGGCTTCCGTTGTCGAGTTGGTGTGCAGCGTCGACAACACCAGATGCCCGGTCTGTGCGGCATTAATAGCAATCCCAGCTGTTTCACCGTCACGAATTTCGCCGACCATAATGATGTCAGGATCCTGGCGCAGCAGCGCCCTTAGCACGCTCTGGAATGTTAAACCCGCCCGGGGGTTAATCTGCGTCTGGTTTAATCCCGCAAGGGGGATTTCAATTGGATCCTCCACGCTGCAAATGTTGACCTCAGGAGTGTTACGCGCCTGCAGCGCGCTGTAGAGCGTCACGGTTTTACCGCTGCCGGTGGGGCCGGTGACCAGAATCAGCCCCTGCGGCTGGTGGAGCACCTCATTAAAACAGGCCAGTTGTTCAGCGCTCATTCCGAGCGCTTTCGGTTCAAGAGCCTGCTGAACCTGATGCAGAAGACGCAGCACAATTTTCTCGCCGCCGCTGCAGGGAAGCGTGGCAATCCGAAAGGAGACCGGCTCGTTGGCCAGCTCAATCGTAAACTGACCGTCCTGGGGTAAGCGGCGTTCTGCAATATCCAGGTTACCCAGCACCTTTAAGCGTGCGCTGAACTGGCTTGCCAGTAAGGCGGAAAGGGGAGGCTGCGGGCAGAGCACGCCGTCGATACGCAAACGGATCTGGCACGCATGCCCCATTGGTTCGATATGAATGTCGGATGCGCGCTGGTTTATTGCCTGCTGCAGCGTGTGGTTGAGCATATCCACCGTCGAGTGTGTTTGCGAAACAACGGGCAGATGCGATTGCGACATGAGCTGCCGGTGTTTTTCCATGCGTTCAGCGCTCCAGCATTCGATATCAATCCGTTTCTGAGTCGCGAAACGCAGGGCCTCCATGAGTTCAGTTGCGGGGTTTCCCACGACGGCGATGCTTATCATGTCACTGTCGCTGGTGAGCAGCAGAGCATGATGGCGCAGACAAAGTGCCATAAGCCGATCGGTATTCATTAGCCGCTCCTCAGTTATTGTCGAAGCGGAAAACGTCTTCGCAGGCCTGTTTGAGCTCGCCGTCGCTACTGATATTGCAGCTACGTTTCCAGCCCGTCATCCCGTTGCCGCTGCTCCATTGTGGTGTCATAACCACCTCCAGCCCGTTAAGACTCTCCTGGCCCGTCAATGACACGACGCCCTGCGTCACGCTCATTCCCGAGATATAACGCGTTGTCGTCGGAGAGGGGATGCCGTTACTGCCGCCGTCACAGCTTGTCACGCCGCCGTGATCCAGCGCGCAAAGCTCAATAGCCGTACGATACGGCACGAACGTTTGCAGCATATCGGTCAGCGCCGCTTTGCGCAGGTAGTTCTGATAGGCGGGTACGCCGATGGCGCTCAGAATCGCAATAATGCCAATGACCACCATCAGCTCGATGAGAGTGAATCCATGTTGTCTGTCCATATCTGCTCCTTACGTTAAGTGGCGCTACTCTGTCAGCGCGAAAGGGCAGAAACGAGGGGCAAAAAAGGGAACGGGAAGGGGGCTTCAGAAAATTCATTGAGCGTTGCAGGGAAGGACAACGAAATTGCGAGCGGGGGTGAAATTCCCCTCTCCGGGCGGAGAGGGGAGGAATCATTATTTAAAGCGCATTGAGAGGTCGAGGGCGCGAACGTGTTTGGTCAGCGCCCCGACGGAAATGTAATCCACGCCCGTCTCGGCGAATTCACGGATCGTTTCGAAGGTGACGTTCCCGGACACTTCGAGCTGTGCCTGGCCGTTGGTCAGCTTAACCGCCTCGCGCATCTGCTCCGTTTCGAAATTATCGAGCATGATGATATCGGCACCGGCCTTAATTGCCTGCTCCAGCTCTTCCAGGCTTTCAACTTCCACTTCAACGGGCACATCCGGGTGCAGCCAGAAGGCTTTCTCAACCGCCTGACGAACAGAGCCAGAGGCAATAATGTGGTTCTCTTTAATCAGGAAGGCGTCGGATAAGCCCAGACGATGGTTTGCGCCACCGCCGCAGAGTACCGCGTATTTCAGCGCCGTACGCAGGCCCGGCAGCGTTTTGCGGGTGTCCAGCAGTTGGGTACGGGTGCCTGCCAGCAGGTCAACGTAGCGACGCACCTCACTTGCCACCCCGGACAAGGTCTGGACGAAGTTGAGCGCGGTTCGTTCACCGGTAAGCAGCACACGGGACGGGCCGTCCAGCTCAAACAGCGGCTGGTTTGCCGTAATCGCATCACCGTCTTCAACGTGCCAGACGATCTGCACATCATCACCCGCCAGCTGGGTAAAGACCTCTTCAACCCACCGCTTGCCACAAAAAACGCCATCTTCACGGGTGATAATGACCGCGTGAGAGCGTGACTCTTTTGGCAATAATTGTGCGGTAATATCCTTTTCGGCATTAACGTCACCGCCCAGGTCTTCTTTCAAAGCATGGGCGACGCTTGCCGGGATATCCATGTTAATACGTTCCAGAAGCGCTTCACGTCGGTGGTCGGGGTTGTAGCGGCGAGGCGGCATGATAAAACTCCAAATTGGTAACGAATCATAATATTGAAACATGCTACTCTGAACCGAGTAACAGCACCATACATAAGGAGTTCCAGCATGTTGTTAGAAAACGGATGGCTGGTGGATGCGCGGCACGTGCCCTCGCCGCACCACGATTGCCGCCCGGAGGATGAAAAGCCCACACTGCTGGTTGTTCATAATATTAGTCTCCCGCCGGGTGAGTTTGGCGGTCCGTGGATTGATGCGTTATTCACGGGAACGATAGATCCCAATGCGCATCCTTTCTTCGCTGAGATTGCGCATCTGCGCGTGTCGGCTCACTGCCTGATTCGGCGTGATGGCGAGATCGTTCAGTACGTGCCTTTTGATAAGCGCGCCTGGCATGCCGGGGTGTCGTTGTATCACGGGCGCGAACGGTGCAACGACTTCTCCATTGGGATCGAACTGGAAGGCACGGATACCACGCCCTACACCGATTCACAATATCAACAGCTAGCGGCTGTGACCCGCACGCTTATCGGACGCTATCCGGCCATCGCCGACAATATTACGGGACACAGTGATATTGCCCCGGCGAGAAAAACCGATCCCGGCCCGGCCTTTGACTGGCCACGGTTTCGCGCCATGCTCAACGCGTCGTCAGAATAAGGAGATACCATGACGTTGTTTACCATGCTGCTGGTTATCATCGCTGAACGCCTGTTCAAACTCGGCGAGCACTGGCATCTGGATCACCGGCTGGAGGTGATTTTCCGTCGGATTAAGCATTTTTCTATGCTGCGTACGCTGCTGATGATGGCAGGGGTGATGGTCATTACGTTCCTTCTGCTGCGCTCACTGTATGGACTGTTTTTCAACGTGCCGCTGCTGGTGGTGTGGATCCTGCTCGGTGTCCTTTGCATTGGCGCGGGGAAGGTGCGTTTGCACTATCACGCTTATCTTAAAGCCGCCTCCCGTGACGATGCCCATGCGCGCGGAGCCATGGCAAGCGAGCTGACGATGATCCACGGCGTGCCGCCGGATTGCGATGAGCGCGAGTTCCTGCGCGAGCTGCAGAACGCGCTGCTGTGGATTAACTTCCGCTACTACCTGGCACCGCTGTTCTGGTTTGTGGTGGGCGGTCCTTGGGGGCCGGTACTGCTGATGGGGTATGCTTTTCTTCGTGCCTGGCAGACCTGGCTTGCCCGTTATCTGACGCCGCATGAACGTTTGCTGTCCGGCATTGATGCCATTCTGCATGTGCTCGACTGGCTCCCGGTTCGCCTGGTGGGCGTGGTGTATGCATTAATTGGTCATGGTGAAAAAGCGCTGCCCGCATGGTTCGCTTCTCTTGCCGACCGCCATACCTCGCAGTACCAGGTGTTAACGCGCCTGGCTCAGTTCTCTCTGGCGCGCGAGCCGCATACCGACAAGATTGAAACGCCGAAAGCCGCCGTCTCAATGGCCAAGAAAACCTCGTTTGTCGTGGTGGTTGTGGTGGCGCTGCTGACGATTTACGGCACGCTGGTGTAAGCCAGCGCGCCGCAGCGGTTAAAGCGTATCCGCAGGCGGGATGCCGAAATCAGGCATCCCGTTTTCATCCCAGCGAACCCACTTCAGGCGGGTATGGCGATTGGGGTCGTATAGCGGATCGCCCTCGATTTCGGTGTAATTTCTTGCGTGATACACCAGCACATCTTCCCCTTCTGGCGTCTTTGTGAAGCTGTTATGCCCGGGCCCATACTGGCGGTTTTCATAGCTGGTGGCGAATACCGGGCGCGGAGATTTGTGCCAGTTCTCCGGGTTTTGCGGATCCGCTTTGATATCTATCCACAGCAGCCCCATGCAGTAGTTCTCATCGGTGGCGCTGGCAGAATAGCTGATGAACAGTTTATCGTCGTGGACCAGCACCGCCGGGCCTTCATTGACCCGGAACCCACGACATTCCCAGTCATACTCAGGTTGACTGAGCATGACCGGCTCGCCCTTGAGCGTCCACGGGTTCTCCATTTCACACAGATACAGGTTGGAGTTTCCGGCGATATCCGGCGCTTTTTGCGCCCACAGATACCAGCGTTTCCCCTGATGAACAAAGGTGGTGGCGTCCAGGGCGAAGGTGTCGAACGGCGTTTTTATTTGCCCTTTTTCGAGCCAGATTCCGGTGAGCGGATCGCGATCGTTACATTCCAGCGCGAACATGCGGTGCTGGAACATCCCCAGCTTATCGAGCGCCTGCGTATGCGTGGCCGCAAAATAGATATACCACTTGCCGTCGATATGATGCAGTTCCGGTGCCCAGATAAGCTGACTCATCGGGCCGGTCTCGGGTTTTCGCCAGACTACCACTTCTTCAGCGCTGCGTAGCCCTTCCAGCGAGTCCGCGCGGCGAATTTCGAGTCTGTCGTACTCCGGTACGGAGGCAATAAAAAAGTATTGCCCCGCGTGATGCAAAATATACGGATCGGCGCGTTGTTCAATAAACGGGTTTGGCCAGGTTTGCATTCGGCTTTCCTTATTTTGTCTCAGCGGCGCTGAGTTCCTGATACGCGTTCAGCTCGCGATAGTTATTGCGACGCTTCTCGAGGTCTTCCTGGATCCGCTTCATCGTCTCACGGTCAACTTTCAGCAGACGCACCACGCCTGCGGTAATGAGATACCCGACGCCCGGGATCACGGTAAACAGCAGGACAATGCCGTTGATGGCGTCCGCGCTTTGCGCTTTTGCCCCGGCGTCGTAGCCGTACCACGAGAGCAGGAAGCCGACCATTGCACCGGCAATCGCCAGCCCTAGCTTCAGGAAGAAGATATTGCCGGAGAAGCTGATCCCGGTGATGCGTTTCCCGGTTTTCCACTCGCCGTAGTCATCCACGTCGGCCATCAGCGACCAGTGCAGCGGAGACGGGATTTGGTGCAGGATATTCAGCAGGAAGTAGAGCACCATAATGGTGACGGTGGCTTTCGGGTCGAAGAAGTAAAAGGCGGTTGAGAAGACTGCCAGCACGATGTTGGTCCAGAAGAAAACCTTCAGCTTACACCAGCGGTCTGTCAGCACTTTTGCCAGCATGCTGCCGAGCATCATGCCCACCACGCCCAGGCTGATAAACAGGGTAGCGAAGTGGGTGCTCTGGCCCATCACCCATGTCACGTAATACATGGTGGCCGCCATGCGGATAAAGCCGGGGCAGACGTTACAGAGGGTCAGAAGCAGAATGCGCACCCACTGATCGTTTTTCCACACGTCTTTCAGGTCGTTTTTCAGCTGGTCATTAGTCTGGACCGCCGGGCGCACACGCTCGCGCACGGTGGCGAAGCAGAACAGGAACATACAGGTCCCAATTAGCGCCAGTACGGTCATCGCCATCTGGTAGCCTTTGGCTTTGTCATCACCCCCGAACCAGTCGGCCATCGGCAGCAGCGTCAGCGACAGCAGCAGCGTGGCGATACCGACCAACACGAAGCGATATGACTGGCAAGCGACACGTTCTTTAGGATCGTTGGTAATCACCCCGCCCAGCGAGCAGTAGGGAATGTTGATAGCCGTGTAGGTCAGAGACAGCATGAAATAGGTGACAAATGCATAGATAACTTTGCTGTTATAGCTCCAGTCAGGCGTAGTGAACATCAGAATGCTGAACAGCGCGTAGGGGAGCGCAATCCACAGCAGCCATGGACGAAACCGGCCATATTTGCTGCGGGTTCGGTCGGCGATCGCGCCCATGATCGGGTCGGTTACGGCATCTATCACGCGCACAGAGAGCAGTAGTACGCCCACCAGCGCAGGTGCCAGACCAAAAATATCGGTGTAAAAATAGTTAACAAACAGCATGATGGCGCCAAAGATGATGTTGCAACCTGCATCGCCCATCCCATAGCCGATCTTTTCTTTTACTGACAGTTTAGCGTTATCCATAGACTGCTCTCCGGGTTACGGTATGGAGAGAATTATTTGCTGGCAAAGGAATATATGCGTTGCAGTATCAGGGCGGTGATATGGATAAAAGCGCTGTGGACGTGAAAGTGTGAGGGAGGTAACAACGTGCGGTACCTGCAAAAGCAGGTACCGCGGAGGCAGGCTTAGTGGGCCTTCATCGCATTACGGCTTTTCTGGCTGAACAGATAGCCGACGCCAAGCACGGCAACCCAGACCGGGATCAGGTACACAGAAATCGCCATACCCGGGGTGATCAGCATGATCACCAGCACGGCCGCCATGAACAGCAGGCAAATCCAGTTACCCAGCGGATAGAGCAGAGCAGGGAAACGCGTGGTGACGCCCTGCTGCTGTTTCGCGCGGCGGAACTTGATGTGCGCCAGGCTGATCATCGCCCAGTTGATGACCAGGGCAGAGACCACCAGCGCCATCAGCAGGCCAAACGCCGATTCCGGCGCCATGTAGTTAATGAGGACACACAGCGCGGTCACGATCGCCGAAACGATAATGGTGTTTACCGGCACGCCGCGTTTATCGACGTTGAGCAACGCTTTCGGCGCGTTACCCTGCTGCGCCAGACCGAACAGCATACGGCTGTTGCAATATACGCAGCTGTTGTAAACGGACAGTGCAGCCGTCAGTACGACAACGTTGAGTGCATTCGCTACGACGGTATCTCCCAGTTCGTGGAAGATCAGCACAAACGGGCTGGTATCGGCGGTGACGCGCGTCCACGGCAGCAGGGAGAGCAGCACGGCCAGCGAACCCACATAGAAGATCAGGATACGGTAGATAACCTGGTTAGTGGCTTTCGGAATGCTCTGCTCCGGGTTGTCAGCTTCAGCGGCCGTAATGCCCACCAGCTCCAGACCGCCGAAGGAGAACATGATAATTGCCATCATCATCACCAGGCCCGTCATGCCGTGAGGCAGGAAGCCACCCTGTTCCCAGAGGTTGCGAACGGTTGCCTGCGGGCCGCCGTTGCCGCTGAACAGCAGCCAGCCGCCAAAGATAATCATCGCCACAACGGCAATGACCTTGATGATGGCGAACCAGAACTCCATTTCACCGAACACTTTTACGTTGGTCAGGTTAATGGCGTTAATAATGACGAAGAAGGCCGCAGCGGAGGCCCAGGTTGGGATCTCGGGATACCAGAACTGAATGTATTTCCCGACGGCGGTAAGCTCGGCCATGGCAACCAGAACATACAGTACCCAGTAGTTCCAGCCCGAGGCGAAACCGGCGAAACTGCCCCAGTACTTATAGGCAAAATGGCTAAAGGAACCTGCCACCGGCTCTTCAACGACCATTTCACCTAACTGACGCATAATCAGAAACGCGATAAAGCCTGCGATTGCGTACCCCAGAATAATACCCGGACCGGCTGACTGGATAACGGATGCGCTGCCCAGAAAGAGGCCGGTTCCGATAGCACCGCCCAGTGCGATGAGCTGAATATGGCGGTTTTTTAGCCCGCGCTTTAGCTGATCGCCGTGCTGTTGAGCTTCCATTTGAAACCTCGTGTGTGGTTGTTATGTTCACGCTGAGCGTGTGTAATTATGAATATCCGTTTTCTGTATTTATTTCTTTACGGTCAATAAGACCGAAAAAAGCGGAGGTGACTTCCGTAAGCGCCAGAATAGTGGTAAGTGCCTGCGAATGCACCTGCTTTATGACGTACGGATGACGAGTTGAATAAAAAGAAAGCATTTGTAAATCGCTCCGCTCACCCTTCTTATCCCAACCTATAGAATAGAAATGCGCCATAAGTGGGCGAAATTTCATTATTTGCTTTGTTGAATCGCTTCAGATTGCAAAAACCCTCGTTTCATTATGGTTAAAACTCCCTCTTTAGTAGTAATCAACTCATTTGTGCAAAGTTACATTTCTGAAACGTTATTTCTGTAAGGTTGTTAAAATGTGCAGGGTTTACTGATTTCAATCAAAACCAATATGGACAGAAGGTGAATACTTTGTTACTTTAGCGATACGAAATAGAAATTGGTAAGACCAATTGACTCCGGGCAAAAAGGCGTAAGACAGGGAATATGGCCTACAGCAAAATTCGCCAACCAAAACTATCTGATGTGATTGAGCAGCAGCTGGAGTTTTTGATCCTCGAAGGGACTCTGCGCCCGGGTGAGAAACTTCCGCCAGAACGCGAGCTGGCAAAACAGTTCGACGTTTCACGTCCCTCTCTGCGTGAGGCAATTCAACGTCTCGAAGCAAAGGGCTTGCTGCTTCGTCGCCAGGGCGGCGGAACTTTTGTACAAAACAGCCTGTGGCAGAGCTTCAGCGATCCGCTGGTAGAACTTCTCTCTGACCACCCAGAATCCCAATTTGACCTGCTTGAGACCCGTCACGCGCTTGAAGGTATTGCGGCCTATTACGCCGCCCTTCGCAGCACTGATGAAGATCGCGTGCGTATCCGCGAACTGCATCAGGCCATTGAACGGGCACAGCAGTCCGGCGACTTAGACGCCGAGTCCAGCGCCGTTGTCCAGTATCAAATCGCCGTCACCGAAGCTGCCCACAATGTGGTGCTCCTCCATCTGCTACGCTGCATGGAGCCGATGCTGGCCCAGAACGTTCGTCAGAATTTTGAATTGTTGTATGCCCGTCGGGACATGCTCCCACTGGTAAGCAACCATCGCACCCGAGTATTCGAGGCGATAATGGCCGGGGAACCGGAGCAGGCGCGCGAAGCGTCGCACCGACATCTGGCTTTCATTGAGGAAATCTTGCTGGACCGCAGCCGTGAACAATCGCGTCGCGAACGTTCATTACGCCGCATACAGCAACGAAAGGATTAAGCGCCAGGTACTTTTAGAGCGCGGCAACTAAACGCAGAACCTGTCTTATTGTGTTTTCTGGCGAAAATACAATGGGACAGGTTCCAGACAAATCAACGTATTAGATAGATAAGGAATACCCCCATGTCAGAACGTCTCCAAAATGACGTGGATCCGATCGAAACTCGCGACTGGCTACAGGCGATCGAATCGGTCATCCGTGAAGAAGGTGTTGAGCGCGCTCAGTATCTGATTGATCAGCTGCTTTCTGAAGCCCGCAAAGGCGGCGTGAAGGTTGCTTCAGGTGCAGGGGCTAGCAACTACGTAAACACGATTGCCGTCGAAGACGAACCGGAATACCCGGGCAATCTGGATCTGGAACGTCGTATCCGTTCTGCAATCCGCTGGAACGCCATCATGACCGTTCTGCGCGCATCCAAGAAAGACCTGGAACTGGGTGGCCACATGGCGTCCTTCCAGTCTTCTGCTACCGTTTACGAAGTGTGCTTCAACCACTTCTTCCGTGCAGCTAACGAGAAAGACGGCGGCGATCTGGTGTACTTCCAGGGCCACATCTCTCCGGGCATCTATGCACGTGCATTCCTGGAAGGTCGTCTGACTGAAGAGCAGATGAACAACTTCCGTCAGGAAGTTCACGGTAAAGGTCTGTCTTCTTACCCGCACCCTAAACTGATGCCTGAATTCTGGCAGTTCCCGACCGTATCTATGGGTCTGGGCCCAATCGGTGCGATCTATCAGGCTAAATTCCTGAAATATCTGGAACACCGTGGTCTGAAAGACACCTCTGAGCAAACCGTTTACGCCTTCCTGGGCGACGGCGAAATGGATGAGCCAGAATCTAAAGGCGCGATCACCATCGCGACCCGTGAGAAGCTGGACAACCTGTGCTTCATCATCAACTGTAACCTGCAGCGTCTGGATGGTCCGGTAACCGGCAACGGCAAGATCATCAACGAACTGGAAGGCATCTTCGCAGGTGCTGGCTGGAACGTGATTAAAGTCATGTGGGGCGGTCGTTGGGATGAGCTGCTGCGTAAAGACACCAGCGGTAAACTGATCCAACTGATGAACGAAACCGTTGACGGTGACTATCAGACCTTCAAATCCAAAGACGGTGCCTACGTTCGCGAGCACTTCTTCGGCAAATATCCTGAAACCGCAGCACTGGTTGCAGACTGGACTGATGAGCAGATCTGGGCCCTGAACCGTGGTGGTCACGATCCGAAGAAAGTCTACGCTGCACTGAAAAAAGCGCAGGAAACCAAAGGTAAAGCGACTGTAATCCTGGCCCACACCATCAAAGGTTACGGCATGGGTGATACCGCAGAAGGTAAAAACATCGCTCACCAGGTTAAGAAAATGAACATGGACGGCGTGCGTTATATCCGCGACCGTTTCAACGTTCCAGTGACCGATGAGCAGGTAGAAAACCTGTCTTACATCACCTTCCCGGAAGGTTCTGAAGAGCACAAGTACCTGCACGAACGTCGTCAGGCGCTGAAAGGCTACCTGCCAGCTCGTCAGCCTAACTTTACCGAGAAACTGGAACTGCCAGCGCTGGAAGACTTCTCTCAGCTGCTGGAAGAGCAGAATAAAGAGATCTCTACCACTATCGCTTTCGTTCGTGCCTTGAACGTGATGCTGAAGAACAAGTCGATCAAAGATCGTCTGGTTCCAATCATCGCCGATGAAGCGCGTACTTTCGGTATGGAAGGTCTGTTCCGTCAGATCGGTATCTACAGCCCGAACGGCCAGCAGTACACCCCGCAGGACCGTGAGCAGGTTGCATACTATAAAGAAGACGAGAAAGGTCAGATCCTGCAGGAAGGTATCAACGAGCTGGGCGCAGGCGCATCCTGGCTGGCTGCTGCGACCTCTTACAGCACCAACAACCTGCCGATGATCCCGTTCTACATCTACTACTCGATGTTCGGTTTCCAGCGTATCGGTGACCTGTGCTGGCAGGCAGGCGACCAACAGGCTCGCGGCTTCCTGGTAGGCGGTACTTCCGGTCGTACGACCCTGAACGGTGAAGGTCTGCAGCACGAAGATGGCCACAGCCACATTCAGTCTCTGACTATCCCTAACTGTATCTCTTACGACCCGTCTTACGCGTACGAAGTGGCAGTCATCATGCATGACGGTCTGCAGCGCATGTACGGTGAAGCGCAAGAGAACATTTACTACTACATCACCACCCTGAACGAAAACTACCACATGCCGGCAATGCCAGCAGGTGCCGAGGAAGGTATCCGTAAAGGTATCTACAAACTCGAAACCCTCGAAGGTAGCAAAGGTAAAGTTCAGCTGCTGGGCTCCGGTTCTATCCTGCGTCACGTACGTGAAGCGGCACAGATCCTGGCGAAAGACTACGGTGTGGGCTCCGACGTGTACAGCGTGACCTCCTTCACTGAACTGGCGCGTGATGGCCAGGATTGTGAGCGTTGGAACATGCTGCACCCAATGGAAACTCCACGCGTTCCGTACATCGCTCAGGTGATGAACGATGCACCAGCGGTGGCGTCTACTGACTATATGAAACTGTTCGCTGAGCAGGTTCGTACTTACGTTCCAGCTGATGATTATCGCGTTCTGGGTACTGACGGCTTCGGTCGTTCTGACAGCCGCGAAAACCTGCGTCACCACTTCGAAGTTGATGCTTCTTACGTGGTTGTAGCAGCACTGGGCGAACTGGCTAAACGTGGCGAAATCGATAAGAAAGTGGTTGCGGACGCAATCACCAAATTCAACATCGATGCAGAAAAAGTTAACCCGCGTCTGGCGTAAGAGGTAAAAGAATAATGGCTATCGAAATCAATGTACCGGACATCGGGGCTGATGAAGTTGAAATCACCGAGATCCTGGTCAAAGTAGGCGACAAAGTTGAAGCTGAACAGTCGCTGATCACCGTAGAAGGCGATAAAGCCTCTATGGAAGTTCCGTCTCCTCAGGCTGGCATCGTTAAAGAGATCAAAGTCTCTGTTGGCGATAAAACCGAGACCGGCAAACTGATCATGATTTTCGATTCCGCCGACGGTGCAGCAGCTGCTGCACCTGCGCAGGAAGAGAAGAAAGAAGCCGCTGTGGCCTCTGCTGCTCCAGCAGCTGCCGCGAGCGCGAAAGAAGTCAACGTGCCTGACATCGGCGGTGACGAAGTTGAAGTCACTGAAATCCTGGTGAAAGTGGGCGATACCGTTGCAGCTGAGCAGTCTCTGATCACCGTAGAAGGCGACAAAGCCTCTATGGAAGTTCCAGCTCCGTTCGCCGGTACTGTTAAAGAGATCAAGATCAACACCGGTGACAAAGTGTCTACCGGGTCGCTTATCATGATCTTCGAAGTGGCGGGTGCAGCACCTGCCGCCGCGCCTGCACAGGCAGCTGCTCCGGCTCAGGCCGCAGCACCAGCCGCTGCCGGTGGCGCGAAAGACGTGAACGTACCGGACATCGGCGGTGACGAAGTTGAAGTGACCGAAGTGATGGTAAAAGTGGGCGACAAAGTTGCTGCTGAACAGTCACTGATCACCGTTGAAGGCGACAAGGCTTCTATGGAAGTCCCTGCGCCGTTCGCGGGTACCGTTAAAGAGATCAAAATCAGCACCGGCGACAAAGTGTCTACCGGCTCTCTGATCATGGTCTTCGAAGTGGAAGGCGCTGCGCCTGCCGCGGCTCCGGCTGCGGCTCCAGCACCTGCTGCTGCACCGGCTCAGGCGGCTAAACCCGCTGCTGCCCCTGCTGCTAAAGCGGAAGGCAAATCTGAGTTCGCTGAAAACGACGCTTACGTCCACGCTACCCCGCTGATTCGTCGCCTGGCGCGCGAATTCGGTGTGAACCTGGCGAAAGTGAAAGGCACCGGCCGTAAAGGTCGTATCCTGCGCGAAGACGTTCAGACCTACGTGAAAGACGCGGTGAAACGCGCCGAAGCTGCACCTGCTGCAGCCGCTGGCGGCGGTATCCCGGGCATGCTGCCATGGCCGAAAGTGGACTTCAGCAAGTTCGGCGAAATCGAAGAAGTGGAGCTGGGCCGCATCCAGAAAATCTCTGGTGCGAACCTGAGCCGTAACTGGGTGATGATCCCGCACGTTACGCACTTCGACAAAACCGATATCACCGATCTGGAAGCGTTCCGTAAGCAGCAGAACGCTGAAGCCGAGAAGCGTAAGCTGGACGTGAAATTCACCCCAGTGGTCTTCATCATGAAAGCCGTTGCCGCTGCCCTTGAGCAGATGCCTCGCTTCAACAGCTCCCTGTCCGAAGACGGCCAGAAGCTGACGCTGAAGAAATACATCAACATCGGTGTTGCGGTTGATACGCCAAATGGTCTGGTTGTTCCGGTCTTCAAAGACGTGAACAAGAAGAGCATCACTGAGCTGTCCCGTGAACTGACCGTGATCTCCAAGAAAGCGCGTGATGGTAAGCTGACTGCCGGCGAAATGCAGGGCGGCTGCTTCACTATCTCCAGTATCGGCGGCCTGGGTACCACCCACTTCGCGCCGATTGTGAACGCGCCGGAAGTGGCTATCCTCGGTGTGTCTAAGTCCGCGATGGAACCGGTATGGAATGGCAAAGAGTTTGTGCCGCGTCTGATGATGCCAATCTCTCTGTCCTTCGACCACCGCGTGATCGACGGTGCTGATGGTGCGCGTTTCATCACCATCATTAACAACACCCTGAGCGACATTCGCCGCCTGGTGATGTAAGTGAAAAGCCGGCCAGTCGGCCGGCTTTTTTCTGTTAATCTCATGAAGTCTGTGAGGTTATTGGCGAAAGCGACAATTCGTGAGCCGTTTGTTGTTTCAAAATTGTTAACAATTTTGTAAACTGTGGGCGGATAGAACGTCCCGGTGGATGAAGGGCGACAAGTACCTGGACCGCCGGAAATCAATAAGAGGTCATGATGAGTACTGAAATCAAAACTCAGGTCGTGGTACTTGGGGCAGGTCCCGCAGGTTACTCTGCAGCCTTCCGTTGCGCTGATTTAGGTCTGGAAACCGTCATCGTTGAACGCTACAACACCCTCGGCGGTGTTTGTCTGAACGTAGGTTGTATCCCTTCTAAAGCGCTGCTGCACGTAGCGAAAGTTATCGAAGAAGCCAAAGCGCTGGCTGAACACGGTATCGTCTTCGGCGAGCCGAAAACCGATATCGACAAAATTCGTACCTGGAAAGAGAAAGTTATCACTCAGCTGACCGGCGGTCTGGCGGGTATGGCCAAAGGCCGTAAAGTAAAAGTGGTAAACGGTCTGGGTAAATTCACCGGTGCGAACACCCTGGAAGTGGAAGGCGAAAACGGCAAAACCGTGATCAACTTCGACAATGCGATCATCGCAGCAGGTTCTCGCCCAATCGAACTGCCATTCATTCCACATGAAGATCCACGCGTGTGGGATTCCACCGATGCGCTGGAGCTGAAAACCGTTCCTAAGCGCCTGCTGGTCATGGGTGGCGGTATCATCGGTCTGGAAATGGGTACCGTGTACCATGCGCTGGGTTCAGAGATTGACGTGGTTGAAATGTTCGACCAGGTTATCCCGGCTGCAGACAAAGACATCGTTAAAGTCTTCACCAAACGCATCAGCAAGAAATTCAACCTGATGCTGGAAACCAAAGTGACGGCCGTTGAAGCGAAAGAAGACGGTATCTACGTTTCCATGGAAGGCAAAAAAGCCCCATCTGAGCCACAGCGTTACGACGCCGTGCTGGTGGCTATCGGCCGTGTGCCGAACGGTAAAAACCTCGACGCGGGCAAAGCCGGCGTGGAAGTGGACGACCGTGGCTTTATCCGCGTTGATAAGCAGCTGCGCACCAACGTGCCGCACATCTTTGCTATCGGCGATATCGTCGGCCAGCCTATGCTGGCGCACAAAGGTGTTCACGAAGGTCACGTTGCCGCTGAAGTTATCGCCGGCATGAAACACTACTTCGATCCGAAAGTGATCCCATCTATCGCCTATACCGAGCCAGAAGTTGCATGGGTTGGTCTGACTGAGAAAGAAGCGAAAGAGAAAGGCATCAGCTACGAAACCGCCACCTTCCCGTGGGCTGCTTCTGGCCGTGCTATCGCGTCCGACTGCGCAGACGGTATGACCAAACTGATCTTCGACAAAGAAACTCACCGCGTCATCGGTGGTGCGATTGTCGGTACCAACGGCGGCGAGCTGCTGGGTGAAATCGGTCTGGCTATCGAAATGGGCTGCGACGCTGAAGACATCGCGCTGACCATCCACGCTCACCCGACTCTGCACGAGTCTGTTGGCCTGGCGGCAGAAGTGT
Organism: Lelliottia nimipressuralis; assembly: GCF_004402045.1. Taxonomy (GTDB): domain Bacteria; phylum Pseudomonadota; class Gammaproteobacteria; order Enterobacterales; family Enterobacteriaceae; genus Enterobacter; species Enterobacter chinensis. The sequence continues at coordinate 400,661 of NZ_SOMG01000023.1, forward strand.
TTGAAGGCAGCATCACCGACCTGCCAAACGCGAAAGCGAAGAAGAAATAAGTTTATTTCTGCTTTTTTCTAAACGCCTCCTTCGGAGGCGTTTTTTTTGGCTGAAAACTACCCATTATAGTAGGTAACTTATTGTTATTTCCCCTAAAAATTTGCGCTTATCTGCCGATACTTTTTTCACCATTGTGTAGCTACTGGCCGCACGGTTCGAGGTTCTGGATTTTTGATTACACGCAAAAAGGAAATAACATGTCTTTGAAGAAAGTGATGGGGATTGGCTTACTGGCGGCAGTCATGACGTTGACCGGGTGCGGTGCGATGACGACGGCGGTGAAAAAACGTAACCTGGAAGTGAAAACGCAGATGAGTGAGACCATCTGGCTTGAGCCATCCAGTGAAAAAACGGTCTACATTCAGGTAAAAAACACCTCTGATAAAGACATGAGCAACCTCCAGACGTTGCTTGCAAACGATCTGAGCGCTAAAGGGTATAAGGTAACGTCCTCTCCTGACAGCGCATACTACTGGGTTCAGGCTAACGTCCTTAAAGCAGACAAAATGGACCTGCGCGAAGCCCAGGGCTATTTAAAAACTGGCTATGAAGGTGCCGCCGTTGGCGCTGCGCTGGGTGCCGGTATCACTGCCTATAACAGTAATTCTTCGGGTGCGGCGCTGGGCGTAGGGCTGGCGGCTGGCCTGATCGGCATGGCTGCAGATGCGATGGTAGAAGATGTGAACTACACCATGGTAACCGACCTGCAGATCTCCGAGCGTAGCAAAGCGAAAGTCACCACCGATAACATTGCGGCGCTGCGTCAGGGTACGTCTGGCGTGAAACTGCAAACCAGCAGCGAGCAGGGCGATCGCGCGAAATATCAGACCCGCGTGGTATCGAATGCTAACAAGGTCAATTTGAAATTCGAAGAAGCGAAACCGGCCCTGGAAGCGCAGCTGGCGAAGTCGGTCGCAAATATTCTGTAAGTTAAAAAGCCGGGTGGCGGCTTTGCCATACCCGGCTTATAAAACGTGGTCCGTTGACGTTATTCAGGGCGCGACGGGCTGCCAGCTTTTATCAGGGCTATATGAGGTTAACGCCCGGGCTTTTTGCTCCGAATCGCTACCCAGATCTGACTGGTAAACCTTGTCGTCCTGATTTATCACAAAGCTCATTACGCCTGTCTGACCATAGCTGACCGGCCAGGCAACCATCGCGAATCCGTTATTATCTGGCAGGATCCGGAAGCGATAGCCGTGATAGCCGGTACCTGGCTCTTTCGGGCTAAATGCCGGGCCGAGTGGGCTGGGCGCTTCACCGGGTGAGGCTGGCCAGTACAAACCATCTTTTTTCCCTTCCGAGCTGACAATTTTCTGCGCGTATTTTTGAGTCATCGCAAAGTAGCTTTGCTGCGCATCGACATAGGCATGTAATGCTTCGATGGCGGCAAGCTCGTTACGCCCAATCTCGCGGGTCAGGATCTCTTCAGCGCCTTCTTTGATATCGAACTGCCAGCCTGTTGTGGTTTTGACAACCGGGATGGGGAGCTGCCAGCCGCTATCTCCGACAACAAGATGCGCCGTATCCCCTTCGACAACGGTGTTATGACGCAATTTCCAGTCGCGCAGGAAACGATCGACGGCATCCGGATCAACGCCTTCAGGCGGCAGAAAATCGCGCCAGTTTTCTCCAAGCAGGTTGGTCATCGCGCCCTCATTATGCTCGCTAATGGCGTTGGCCAGCGCATCGGTCGCCTGGTCGGGCGTGCTAAAGGATTGCTGCGCCATCGCCGAGGCAGAAAGCAGGAACAACACCATTCCACTGAGTAGTTTACTTTTCATGTCGGTTCCCTTAGCGATGTCGAATTTCACGGCGTTCAGCGCGTCCACCAGACGCCTGGCGTGGCTGCTGCTGACGAGCAGCGTGCTGTCTGCTTTGCGCACCACGCTGCTGCTGCGCCTGCCAGTTCGCGGAGCGGCTGTCGTTGCCGCTCAGCGCATTAGCCCGGGGCTGACTGTTTCGCTGCTGGAGAGTGCGTTGCTGCGCAGGTTGCGAAACCCGTTTCTCTTGTCTTTGGGCTGTGCTCTGGCGGTTTTCTCGCTGCTGCGTACTGGTCCGCTTCGCCGTCTGCGGTTTGGTGTCGTAGCCCCGGTAGTTATTGCGCTGTGAAATCTGCTTCAGCTGTTCACTTGAGGCCTGACGCTGCCCCTCTTTCGTTCCGGGGCGGGCGGTTTGCGGGAAGGTTTTACCCGTTGATTTCTCCATCTGGCTGAGGGCAGCCTGACGCTGGCTATCGCGGTTAGCCGGCTTTTGCTGCGTTGAGCTTAACCCTGTGGCCGTGCTGGTGGAGTGGAAGCGATTGTTGAGCTGGTTAGTGGGATAGGGCACGCCTTCCCGGTAGGCCGGGTTGTGCTGCCAGGTGCGGTTGGCATCCGTCAGACGCTGTCCGCTGATTTTATTAAAGTTCTCAACGTTAATATTGATGTTGTTATCACCGTTGCGGTTATAGCCGCCGTGATTATCCCAGTCGTCATGGTGATGATCCCAGTCATCATCATCATCCCAGTCGATGTTGCTGAAGATGGCATAGGTTGTGGCGACACCCAGGCTGAAACCTAAACCGTTGACGAAGCTGTTGCCAAACTGCTCGCCGGGTGACGGCGGGAGATAGGTTGGCGGATAGGCGGTGTTTGGCCAGGTCCCGTAAACCGTATTGGGGTTATAGGTGGGAACGTACACAACCTGCGGATCGGCAGATTCAATTTTGATAACCGTAGGGGCTGGCGCGGACGTTGTGGCTGTCGTTGACTCGGTGGTGCTGGTTTTCGCCGGTGTCGGTTTTGTCACGGTGGTGACCGTCTGCTGTGGCGTTGATTGTAAGGCGCCGGTTTTCTGCGCCAGCGCGCGCAGGCGCTGCACGGAATCCATCACGTCTTTCGGTTGCGCGAGAAACGCATCGCCCAGGTTTTGCACCCACGGAGGGTTTTCTCCCATCAGCGACATGAGCTGAGGAAACGCGACCAGCGATTTTACGCTGGGATCCCAAGGCTGGCTGGCAACGGCCTGGATAGCGGCGTCCCCTTCCATTTTAGGGTTGTCTTTGGACCACTGCGCCGCCTGGATAACATTGGCCGGGTAGGTAGAGGCCATCAAAATTTGTGACAGCAGGGCATCAGGGTAGAGCGCGATGGGGGCAACCCACTGATCGATTTGCGCGGCAGTATACGCTGGCGCGACAACGGGGGCGGGCTGTGCCGCGGCAGGCGTCGCCGGTGCTGCCGGTTGTTGTGCGACGGGGGCCGGCGCAGCGGGCTCCGTTGCGCGGCTTTTGACAAACATGACGCCTGAGGCGGCAAGCAGCCCGGCACTGCACAGAAGGACGAGCAGATGTGGCTTAAAGGGCAACTTCATAAAATGACTCCAACGAGACAAGCGCTGTGCCGTGAGGCGTTACGGTTGGCGTGAGTATTATTCACCCGTCTTTTACTGTTTTGACTTTTATTGGGAAGCATCCGGTACGTCCGGATAAAGAGTGTGAGTATTTATTACACAATTATATCGGATAGTTGCAAAGCCGCTGGGATTTCAGAAGGCCGCTCTTGCGAGCGGCCAGCAGCTAGTTGCCGAGGTTAACAACAAACAGCACCGTGATGTCGGATATGTTCCAGCCACCGTGCAGTGCCGTAAGCAGTAAACCGAGCGCAACGATCAGCGCAGTGATTCGCATCTCCATTGCGTGCGTTCCTGTACAGGCTACGCGGGTTCATTCTTCACCGGGAAAGGCAGAACCAGGCAAGTTGATGTTGCCGCGTAGATGACGGAACTGCTCCCGGGCCCGGTGACTGGTTGCTACACCAGCGGAGCAGGCCGCGGAGAAGAATAGTCAATTCAATGGATCTGAAGAAGGCAAAAAATGCAGTTACATGGGCTTTCATACGAAATGGGAAGGCGCTACGCAAAATCGTGATAGCGGCTTGCAAGCCAACAGGCGGTGATGCACAATATTTCACGTTGGTGTTGCCGCAAATCTGCCAGCCCGGTGTGCTACCACCGCAAGGCAACAAATTAACCGCTACCAGGCGGTTTTTTTGTACCCAAAATTCGTCTTGTCTCCCCGCTACACCATGCTTAACGATTCAGCAAATTTTTTAATGTTGCTTTTTTGTAAACGGATTAACACTGTGCAGAAATCCTGCTATGCTGCCCGACGCGGTATCGGGCATTTACCCTACAAACTGCTGTCTCACAGGAGCGTGAAGAGAACGCCCGCCGCATATGACAATGAGAGCGAGGAGAACCGTCGTGCTAGAAGAATACCGTAAGCACGTAGCAGAACGTGCCGCCGAGGGAATTGTACCCAAACCTTTAGATGCAACCCAAATGGCCGCGCTCGTCGAGCTGCTGAAGAACCCGCCTAAGGGCGAAGAAGAATTCCTGTTAGATCTGTTGATCAACCGCGTACCGCCTGGCGTAGATGAAGCTGCCTACGTAAAAGCCGGATTCCTTGCTGCTATCGCCAAAGGCGAAGCCACCTCCCCACTGGTTACTCCTGAAAAAGCTATTGAACTGCTCGGCACCATGCAGGGTGGTTACAACATTCATCCGCTGATTGACGCGCTGGATAACGACAAGCTGGCACCGATTGCCGCTAAAGCGCTCTCTTCCACGCTGCTGATGTTCGATAACTTCTACGATGTGGAAGAAAAAGCCAAAGCAGGCAACGTCTATGCGAAGCAGGTGATGCAGTCCTGGGCTGACGCCGAATGGTTCCTGAACCGTCCAGCGCTGGCTGAAAAAATTACCGTTACTGTTTTCAAAGTGACCGGTGAAACCAACACCGATGACCTCTCTCCGGCGCCGGATGCATGGTCTCGCCCGGATATCCCTCTGCACGCTCTGGCAATGCTGAAAAACGCCCGTGAAGGTATTGAGCCGGATCAGCCAGGCAGCGTCGGCCCGATCAAACAGATCGAAGCCCTGCAGAAAAAAGGTTTCCCGCTGGCTTACGTTGGTGACGTTGTCGGTACGGGCTCTTCTCGTAAATCCGCAACCAACTCCGTGCTGTGGTTCATGGGTGATGACATTCCTCATGTTCCGAACAAGCGCGGCGGTGGCCTGTGCCTCGGTGGCAAAATTGCCCCTATCTTCTTCAACACCATGGAAGATGCTGGCGCACTGCCAATCGAAGTGGACGTAAGTAACCTGAACATGGGCGACGTGATTGACGTTTATCCGTTCAAAGGTGAAGTGCGTAACCACGAGACAAACGAGCTGCTGGCAAGCTTCGAGCTGAAAACCGACGTGTTGGTTGACGAAGTGCGTGCCGGTGGTCGTATTCCGCTGATTATCGGTCGTGGCCTGACCACCAAAGCGCGTGAAGCGCTGGGCCTGCCGCATTCAGACGTTTTCCGTCAGGCGAAAGATGTGGCTGAGAGCGACCGTGGTTACTCTCTGGCGCAGAAGATGGTTGGTCGCGCATGCGGCGTAGCCGGTGTTCGCCCAGGCGCGTATTGTGAGCCGAAGATGACCTCCGTGGGTTCTCAGGACACCACCGGCCCAATGACCCGTGACGAACTGAAAGATCTGGCGTGCCTGGGCTTCTCTTCCGATCTGGTGATGCAGTCCTTCTGCCACACCGCGGCGTATCCGAAGCCGGTTGACGTGACCACGCACCACACACTGCCAGACTTCATCATGAACCGTGGCGGTGTTTCCCTGCGTCCGGGTGACGGCGTCATCCACTCCTGGCTGAACCGTATGCTGCTGCCGGATACCGTGGGCACCGGCGGTGACTCCCATACCCGTTTCCCAATCGGTATCTCTTTCCCGGCGGGCTCAGGTCTGGTGGCCTTTGCTGCGGCGACCGGTGTGATGCCGCTGGATATGCCGGAGTCCGTGCTGGTCCGCTTCAAAGGTAAAATGCAGCCGGGTATCACCCTGCGCGACCTGGTTCACGCGATCCCGCTGTATGCGATTAAACAGGGCCTGCTGACCGTTGAGAAGAAAGGTAAGAAAAACATCTTCTCTGGCCGCATCCTGGAAATTGAAGGTCTGCCGGATCTGAAAGTTGAGCAGGCGTTCGAGCTGACCGATGCCTCCGCTGAGCGTTCTGCTGCTGGCTGTACCATCAAGCTGAACAAAGAGCCGATTATTGAGTATCTGAGCTCTAACATCGTGCTCCTGAAGTGGATGATTGCGGAAGGCTACGGCGACCGTCGTACGCTGGAGCGTCGTATCCAGGGCATGGAAAAATGGTTGGCCGATCCGCAACTGCTGGAAGCCGATGCTGACGCAGAGTACGCGGCAGTGATCGACATCGATCTGGCGGATATCAAAGAGCCAATCCTGTGTGCACCGAACGATCCGGACGACGCGCGTCCGCTGTCTGAGGTTCAGGGCGAGAAGATCGACGAAGTGTTCATCGGATCCTGTATGACTAACATCGGTCACTTCCGTGCTGCCGGTAAACTGCTGGATACCCATAAAGGCCAGCTGCCAACCCGTCTGTGGGTGGCGCCGCCAACCCGTATGGATGCGGCTCAGCTGACTGAAGAGGGCTACTACAGCGTGTTTGGTAAGAGCGGGGCGCGTATCGAAATTCCTGGCTGTTCCCTGTGTATGGGTAACCAGGCGCGCGTAGCTGACGGTGCGACGGTGGTGTCCACCTCTACCCGTAACTTCCCGAACCGTTTAGGTACCGGTGCAAACGTCTTCCTGGCTTCTGCGGAGCTGGCGGCGGTTGCGGCGCTGATTGGCAAACTGCCAACGCCGGAAGAGTACCAGACCTTTGTGGCTCAGGTTGATAAGACGGCGGTGGATACCTATCGCTATCTGAACTTCGACCAGCTCTCTCAGTACACCGAGAAGGCTGACGGGGTTATCTTCCAGACGGCAGTATAAAAGCTACCCTCTCCCGTGGGAGAGGAGCTGGGGGTGAGGGCACCAGACCGCACCTGACCCATTGCCCGGTGGCGCTACGCTTACCGGGCCTACAAAACCCATCGCAACTGCGGTGGGTTTTTATTTTCATTCCTCCCACCTCTCACGCTTTTTTTCTTCCTCTCTGCTGCGATAATTACCCTAATGGCTTTGCAGAGGAAAATACTATGGATTACGAATTTCTGCGCGACATCACCGGAGTGGTGAAAGTGCGTATGTCGATGGGCCACGAAGCCGTTGGACACTGGTTTAACGAAGAGGTGAAAGAAAATCTCGCACTTCTTGATGAAGTTGAACAGGCGGCAGATACGGTGAAAGGCAGTGAACGCTCCTGGCAACGTGCCGGACATGAATACACGCTGTGGATGGATGGCGAAGAAGTCATGGTGCGTGCCAATCAGCTCGAGTTTTCAGGTGACGAGATGGAAGAGGGGATGAACTACTATGACGAAGAAAGTCTGTCGATGTGCGGCGTGGAAGACTTCCTTCAGGTGGTGAATGCCTACCGTGAATTTATGAAACAGAAGTAACTTCCCGAAGCGTCCTTGCTCCGGGCAACACTTACACGGCCGGAATATTGCGGCCGTAGTAGATCTCGCGCATCTCTTTCCAGAGCAGGTCAGTGATGGCCTTACGCTCTTCTTCGCTCAAATCTTCCGGCTTCGTGTGGAACATATAGTGTTTAAGGTCGAATTCCTTCAGTAACATCTTGGTATGGAAGATGTTTTCCTGATATACGTTCACGTCCATCATGTCGTACAACGATTTCATGTCGTCGGACATAAAGTTCTGAATAGAATTGATCTCGTGGTCGATGAAGTGCTTCATGCCGTTGATATCACGGGTAAAACCACGGACGCGATAATCAATCGTAACGATGTCCGATTCCAGCTGGTGGATTAAATAGTTCAGCGCGTTCAGCGGGGAAATCACGCCGCAGGTCGACACTTCGATATCCGCGCGGAACGTACACAGCCCGCCTTCCGGGTGGCTTTCCGGGTAGGTGTGAACGCAGATATGGCTTTTATCAAGGTGCGCGACAACCACTTCCGGCAGCGGGCCCGGATGTTCAGTTTTGTCGATAAGCTTCGGATCGACCGGCTCTTCGCTGACCAGTATGGTCACGCTGGCGCCCTGGGGTTCATAATCCTGGCGGGCGATATTCAGAATGTTTGCGCCGATAATCGAACAGGTTTCTGACAGGATCTCGGTCAGACGGTTGGCGTTGTAGAGTTCATCGATATAGGCGATGTAACCATCGCGTTCTTCCGCTGTTTTGGCATAGCAGATATCGTAAATACAAAAACTCAGGCTTTTGGTCAGGTTGTTAAAGCCATGCAGTTTAAGCTTTTTCAATTAGCTCACCCCCTTTGTGGATAATGCATCTTGCAGGTACTGCGGCAACGCAAACGCAGCAGTATGCACGGCCGGATTGTAGTATCGGCATTGAAGACCAGCCTGGTGGAAGCGGGCCTGGATAATTTCGGTGGAGAGATGGCGCAATAAGTCGTTATCCGTTGCCCAGGCGAAGGTCATGATCCCGCCGTAGTACGTCGGAATAGCGGCCTGATAGAAGCTGACATCGCTGAAGTAGGTGCTCAGCTTGCGATGGCTGTCGATCGCTTCGTCCTGCTGCAGGAAGCAGACGCCATTTTGTGCGACAAAGATCCCGCCAGGGTTCAGGCAGCGCTTGCAGCCTTCGTAGAAGGAGGAGGTAAACAGCGATGCGCCGGGGCCGATCGGGTCGGTACAGTCGGAGATAATGACGTCAAAGGTCTGGGTAGTCTGATTAACGAAGTTCACGCCATCGTCAATCACCAGACTAAAGCGCGGATCGTCATAGCTGCCGGCATTGTGGTTGGGCAGGTACTGGCGGCAGAAAGAGACCACACCCGCATCGATTTCCACCATGGTGATGGTTTCAATAGACCGATGGCGGGAAACCTCACGCAGCATAGCACCGTCGCCACCGCCGATAATCAGGACATGCTTCGCATGACCGTGCGCCAGCAGCGGGACGTGGGTCATCATCTCATGATAGATAAACTCATCCCGCTCGGTCGTTTGCACGACGCCGTCCAGCGCCATTACGCGGCCAAAGGCGGCATTCTCGAAGATGATTAAATCCTGGTGATCGGTTTTCTCATGATAGAGCACGTTATCAACGGCAAAGTACTGACCAAACTGGTCATGCAGTGTTTCATGCCACAACGTGTGGTCGGCCATATGCGGACTCCTCCTGTGTTAACATCCGTTACACTCATCAAAAAATAAGCGAAACATGATAGCTAACTATAACCGTGGTTGCACGGCTATAGGCTCAACAAGGGGCGTCGGGAAGGTTATTTCACGTAGGCGAGAAGGCTGAGTGAATCACGAGCCAGCGCTTTGCATTTTTTTGCAGTGGGGATACCAATGCCGCTTAAGTCACGGTAGCTGTCTTCACCGAGCGCCTTCATGTCGAAGCTGTCGTAGTTGCTGAGATCCCACTGGTTCTGCTGGGCAAAAAAGACCAGTGCGCGGCGAATTTGCCCGTTGGGTAAATTCTGGTAGCCACAATCATTTTTCAGGAATACAAAAACCGCCGTTAAATCGGCCATATCTTCCGCTTCATTTTCACTTAGCGCATAGCTGTTCGCACACATTGCCATCAGGCTACCGAACAAAATTGTCCTGAAAAACGTCTTCATTGCTTCTACCACATCTTCACGGAAAATTAACGTTAGCATACTTGATGCCAGCGCGACGATCTTTATTATTGCCGCCGTGCTTGACCTTCCGGTAAGGGGAGGGTTTATGCTCAAAAGATCGCCTGCTGGAAATAAGGAAATGAACATGCAACGTCGTGATTTTTTGAAATACTCCGTTGCGCTGGGGGCTGCCAGCGCATTACCACTCTGGAGCCGCGCGGTTTTCGCCGCTGACAGACCTGCCTTACCTATCCCTGATTTACTGACCGCTGACGCCCGCAGCCGTATCCAGCTTGTTGTTCAGTCCGGCAAAACGACGTTCGGTGAGCACAATGCCACCACGTGGGGCTATAACGGCAATCTGCTCGGTCCGGCGCTTCAGTTACGTAAAGGGAAATCGGTGACGGTGGATATATACAATACGCTCGCTGAAGAGACGACGCTGCACTGGCACGGGCTGGAAGTGCCGGGCGAGGTGGACGGCGGGCCGCAGGGGGTCATAAAAGCGGGCGGCAAGCGCAGCGTCACCTTTACGCCCGATCAGCGTGCAGCCACCTGTTGGTTTCATCCGCATCAGCATGGCAAAACCGGCCATCAGGTAGCGATGGGGCTGGCGGGGCTGGTGCTGATTGAAGACGACGAAAGCCGCCTTCTGCGCCTGCCTAAACAGTGGGGCATCGACGACGTGCCGGTGATTGTGCAGGACAAGAAATTCACCGCTGACGGGCAAATTGACTTCCAGCTGGACGTTATGAGCGCGGCGGTCGGCTGGTTTGGCGACACGTTGCTGACCAACGGTGCCCTTTACCCTCAGCATGCCGCACCGAAAGGCTGGTTGCGCCTGCGCCTGCTCAACGGCTGTAACGCACGCTCACTCAATTTCGCCGCCAGTGATAAACGTCCTCTGTACGTGGTTGCCAGCGACGGAGGTCTGCTGCCCGAGCCGGTGAAGGTAAACGAGTTACCGATGCTGATGGGGGAACGTTTTGAAGTGCTGGTGGATATCAGCGACGGCAAAGCGTTTGACCTGGTGACGCTGCCGGTCAGTCAGATGGGGATGGCGGTTGCGCCCTTTGATAAGGCACACCCGGTGCTCCGCATTCAGCCGTTGCTGGTGACCGCTTCCGGCACGTTGCCGGATAGCTTAACCACCCTGCCAGCACTCCCTTCGCTTGACGGGCTTACGCAACGCAAACTGCAGCTCTCCATGAACCCGATGCTCGACATGATGGGCATGCAGGCGCTGATGGCGAAATATGGCGATAAGGCGATGGCGGGGATGCACCACGGGCAGATGATGGGCCATATGAATATGGACCACGGAAAAATGGGTGGTATGGGGAACATGAATCACGGCGAGCATGGCTTTGATTTCCACAACGCTAATATGATCAACGGCAAAGCGTTCGACATGAACACGCCGATGTTTGCTGCCGCAAAAGGACAGTTTGAACGCTGGGTGATTTCAGGCGAAGGGGACATGATGCTGCATCCGTTCCATATCCACGGTACCCAGTTCCGCATTCTCTCCGAGAACGGTAAGACCCCTGATGCCCATCGCGCGGGCTGGAAGGATACGGTGAGAGTGGAAGGTGGCGTCAGCGAGGTGCTGGTGAAGTTTGACCACGACGCGCCGAAGGAGTTTGCCTACATGGCGCACTGCCATCTGCTGGAGCATGAGGATACGGGGATGATGCTTGGTTTTACCGTATAAAAAAAGCCGGGTGGCGGCTTCGCCTTACCCGGCCTACATATGGCACCCGTAGGCCCGGTAAGCGTAGCGCCACCGGGCTTTTCAGTTACTTTCCTTCATCCGGCAGTGCATACGCGACAATATAGTCGCCCATCTTCGTGCCAAACGAACCGTGACCACCGGCAGAGATGACAACGTACTGCTTGCCATTCACTTCATAGGTCATCGGCGTGGCTTGTCCACCGGCTGGCAGACGGCCTTGCCACAGTTTTTCACCGTTGGTCATGTTGTACGCGCGCAGGTAGTTATCTGCGGTTGCCGCGATGAACAGCACGTTACCGGCGGTGGAAATCGGGCCACCCAGCATTGGCATACCCATATTAAACGGCACTGGAACTGGCATCGGGAACGGCATGCTGTCCTGCGGGGTACCAATACGTTTTTTCCACACGACCTGGTTAGTTTTCAGATCCAGACCGGAGATATAACCCCAGGCAGGCTGTTTACACGGCAGACCGAACGGAGACAGGAACGGGTTCAGCGTCACGCCAAACGGTACACCGTACTGCGGCTGAATGCCGGCTTCGGTACCGCTGCCTTTCGCATCTTTCGGCTGCTCCATTGGGTTACCTGGACCACGTGGGATCAGGCGGGATACAAACGGCAGAGCCATTGGGTTGGCAATCGCGACCTGACGGTTCGGGTCAACGGAAATGCCGCCCCATTCGAACATCCCCAGGTTACCCGGGAAGACCAGCGTGCCCTGCTCAGAAGGTGGTGTGAAGATGCCTTCATAACGCAGCTGGTGGAACATCACGCGGCACACCAGCTGGTCAAACATGGTGGCGCCCCACATGTCTGCACCGCTGAGGTCTTTCTTCGGACGGAAGCTCAGATCGGAGAACGGCTGGGTTTTGCTGACGTAATCGCCTTTAGCAGCGCCCTGCGGAACCGGTTTTTCCGGTGCTGGCACAACCAGTTTACCGTTGCTGCGATCCAGTACGAAGATGTTACCCGTCTTCGCCGGCGCGTAAATCACCGGTACGGTTTTGCCATCAACGGTAATGTCCGCCAGCGTCGGCTGGGACGGCATATCCATATCCCACAGATCGTGGTGAACGGTCTGGTAGCTCCATGCCAGCTTACCGGTGGTCGCATTCAGCGCCACGATAGCACTCGCATAGCGTTCCTGCTCCGGTGTGCGGTTACCGCCCCAGATATCTGGCGTGGTCACACCCATCGGCAGGTAGACCAGGTCCAGCTTCGCGTCATACGCCGCTGGCGCCCAGGAGTTAGGCGAGTTAAAGGTAAAGGTGTGTTCATCCGACGGGATCGCGTTTGGATCTTTCGCGCCCGGGTCGAAGGCCCACAGCAGTTTACCGGTGTTCACATCGAAACCACGGATGACGCCAGAGGTTTCACGGGTGGAGAAGTTATCCGTTACCGAACCGGCAATCACGATAGTTTTATCGGTGATGATCGGCGGAGAGGTTGGCTCATACAGACCCGGCGTGGTGTCCGGCATGTTGGTCTGCAGGTTCAGGATACCTTTATTAGCAAAGGTTTCGCACAGCTTGCCCGTTTCGGCGTTAATCGCGAACAGACGGCCGTCGTTCACCGGCAGCATAATGCGGCGAGGACAGTCGGCAATCACTTCCGGACTTGCGTTATCCGCACGCGCTTCGTGGTAAGAGACGCCACGGCAGGTGACATGCTGGAAGGACGGGTTGGAGTTCAGCTGCGGATCGAAGTGCCATTTCTCTTTACCGGTGGCCGCGTCGAGCGCGAACAGACGCTGGTGCGCCGTACACAGGTAAAGCATGTTGCCCACTTTAATGGGGGTCACTTCGTTAGTCAGTTCACCCGGATCGTTCGGCATCTTCAGGTCGCCGGTACGGAATACCCAGGCTTCTTTCAGATTTTTAACGTTATCCGCGTTGATCTGCTTCAGCGGGGAGTAACGTTGGCCTTCCTGGTTACGACCATAGGCCGGCCAGTCGCCGTCAGCGACCTGGGAGATAGCGGCCGCAGGCGTGGATTCCGCGTTCAGCGTACCGTTGATCTCCTGCGGGTCGTTAAAGCCGGCCCAGGTGAGAATACCGCCGCTGATTAACAGGGCCACCACCAGTGCCGCAACGGCACCGCTGGACGGCACAATCAGGCGACGCCAGACAAATGGCAGGATCAGCCAGATACCAAAGAAGACCAGAATGTCGCTGCGTGGCGTCAGTGCCCAGAAGTCGAAACCGACTTCCCAGACGCTCCAGATCATGGTTGCGAGGAGTAATGCGGCATATAGCCACAGTGCGGATTGTTTTCTACGCCAGAGCAGGACGGTTACGCCAAGCATAACCAGACCCGCAACGGGGTAGTACCAGGAGCCGCCAATTGCGACCAGCCAGACGCCACCGATTAACAGGTACAGGCCGCAGAAGGCGGCGAATAACGCTGTTAGTGTCACCAGTAGACGCGGCTGTTTAGAGTTTGTTTCAGCCATAGAAAGTGTACTCGTCAGTTTTTGTTAATAATTTGCTAGCAACTAATTATAGGTATTAACAAGTGTGATCGGAATCACAATATTTGCTTTTTATAACTCATGCGCCAGGCTTAGCCATTTGCTGATATAATGGCTGGCTTGCGTATCGATGCCGGAATAACACATATCCGCATTGAGAGATTTTCATTAAAATCATATGGTTAGTAATATGAAACATACTGTTGAAGTGATGATCCCGGAAGCCGAGATCAAAGCGCGTATCGCCGAACTGGGTCGTCAAATCACCGAACATTACAAGGACAGCGGCAGCGAAATGGTGCTGGTTGGTCTGTTGCGTGGCTCTTTCATGTTCATGGCAGACCTGTGCCGTGAAGTGCATGTGTCACATGAGGTCGATTTTATGACCGCCTCCAGCTACGGCAGCGGCATGTCCACAACCCGTGATGTGAAAATCCTGAAAGATCTGGATGAAGATATTCGTGGCAAAGATGTGTTGATCGTTGAGGATATTATCGACTCCGGCAACACGCTCTCAAAAGTGCGCGAGATCCTGAGCCTGCGTGAGCCAAAATCTCTGGCTATCTGCACCCTGCTGGATAAGCCGACCCGCCGTGAAGTGCAGGTGCCGGTTGAGTTCGTGGGCTTCTCCATTCCGGACGAATTCGTCGTCGGTTACGGCATTGACTACGCGCAGCGTTATCGTCATCTGCCGTATGTTGGGAAAGTGGTATTGCTGGACGAGTAGCACATGTAGGCCGGGTAAGGCGCAGCCGCCACCCGGCTTTGTTTATTTATGGTTCACGTGCTTAAGCTTGAGGTTAGCAATCCCTGAACGGTAACGCTGCTCCAGCGTTTCGCGGTTGGTGGCGGTGACTTCCAGATTGCGCAGCAGACCATCGTGAATACCGTACGCCCAGCCGTGGATGGTGACCTTCTGCCCGCGCTTCCACGCTGACTGCATGATCGTTGAGTGGCCCAGGTTATACACCTGCTCCATCACGTTGAGTTCGCAAAGGGTATCCATGCGACGCTCCTGCGGCATTTCGCCCAACAGTGAGCTATGTTTGAACCAGATATCGCGGATGTGCAGCAGCCAGTTATCGATTAATCCCAGCTCCGTATTTTCGACCGCTGCCTGCACGCCGCCGCAGCCATAATGGCCGCAAATAATGATGTGCTCGACTTCCAGAACGTCAACGGCATACTGAACAACTGAAAGACAGTTAAGATCGGTGTGAATTACCAGGTTGGCGACATTACGGTGAACAAACAGTTCGCCGGGCTCGAGGCCGGTCAGACGCTCTGCCGGTACGCGGCTGTCGGAACATCCAATCCAGAGAAAGCGTGGGTTCTGAGCCTGCGAGAGTTTTCCAAAAAATCCGGGGTCTTCCTCCACCAGCATTTTTGACCATAGTGCATTGTTGCTGATGAGTGTATCTATGTTGTTCATGGAGGTTAGCGACCTGTAACCGAGTAATTGCGTTGCGCTACTATAGGGTAACCCGACTTTTAATGAAACCACACAACGCGTGTAAGAACTGAAGGTAAGTGAATTTCATGGCAATTGCACTGGAGCTTGAGCAGCTTAAAAAAACCTATTCGGGTGGCGTTCAGGCGCTACGCGGGATAGATCTTAAAGTAGAGTCCGGCGATTTTTATGCGCTTCTGGGGCCGAACGGGGCGGGGAAATCGACCACTATTGGTATTATCAGCTCGCTGGTCAATAAAACGTCCGGCAGGGTGAGCGTTTTTGGGTACGACCTGCAAAAAGATGTGGTGAACGCCAAGCGCCAGCTGGGGCTGGTACCGCAGGAGTTCAACTTCAACCCGTTCGAGACGGTGCAGCAAATTGTCGTTAACCAGGCGGGTTATTACGGCGTTGAGCGTAAAGAGGCCCTGGAGCGGAGCGAAAAGTACCTAAAACAGCTCGATCTGTGGGAAAAACGCAACGAGCGTGCGCGCATGTTGTCCGGTGGGATGAAGCGCCGCCTGATGATTGCCCGTGCGCTGATGCACGAGCCAAAACTGCTGATCCTCGATGAGCCGACTGCGGGCGTGGATATTGAACTGCGTCGTTCCATGTGGGGCTTCCTCAAAGACCTCAACGACAAAGGCACCACCATTATTCTGACCACTCACTATCTTGAAGAGGCTGAAATGCTGTGCCGCAACATCGGCATCATTCAGCACGGCGAGCTGGTGGAAAACACCTCAATGAAGAATCTGCTCTCCAAGCTGAAATCAGAAACCTTCATTCTCGATCTGGCGGCAAAAAGCCCGCTACCGAAGCTCGAAGGGTATCAGTATCGTCTCGTTGATACCTCGACGCTTGAAGTGGAAGTGCTGCGCGAGCAGGGGATTAACAGCGTGTTCTCGCAGCTGAGCGCGCAGGGTATTCAGGTCTTAAGTATGCGTAACAAAGCGAACCGACTGGAAGAGCTGTTTGTCTCTCTGGTGCAGGATAAACAAGGAGACAAGGCATGACGCATCTTTACTGGGTCGCGCTGAAAAGTATCTGGGCAAAAGAGATTAACCGTTTTATGCGTATCTGGGTGCAAACCCTGGTGCCGCCGGTTATCACGATGACGCTCTACTTCATCATCTTCGGTAACCTGATTGGTTCCCGGATTGGTGAAATGCACGGCTTTACCTATATGCAGTTTATCGTGCCGGGCCTGATCATGATGGCGGTGATCACCAACGCCTATGCCAACGTGGCGTCGTCATTCTTTAGCGCCAAGTTCCAGCGCAATATTGAAGAGCTGCTGGTCGCGCCTGTACCGACGCACGTCATTATTGCTGGCTATGTTGGCGGCGGCGTGGCGCGCGGGCTGTGCGTGGGGATCCTGGTCACGGCGATTTCGCTGTTCTTTGTCCCGTTCCAGGTGCATTCGTGGCTGTTTGTCGCGCTGACGCTGCTCCTGACGGCAATTCTGTTCTCACTGGCCGGTCTGCTTAACGCCGTGTTCGCCAAAACGTTTGACGATATTAGCCTCATCCCGACCTTCGTACTGACGCCGCTGACCTATCTCGGCGGAGTGTTCTACTCCCTGACGCTGCTGCCGCCGTTCTGGCAGGCGCTGTCGCACCTGAACCCGATTGTCTACATGATCAGCGGTTTCCGCTTTGGCTTCCTCGGGATTACCGATGTGCCGCTGTTTACCACGGTGGCGGTGCTGGTGGTGTTCATCATCGCTTTCTACCTGCTGTGCTGGTATCTGATCCAGCGCGGGCGCGGTCTGCGCAGCTAACCTTCTGCCCGGCGACATTCTGTTTGCCGGGCACTTTTCTTTGACAGTTATCACCGAAAGCTAACCTTCACTCCGCTAAACTACTTGCCTGCTAAGGAGAGAGTTATGCTGGGATGGGTTATCACCTGCCACGATGAACACGCGCAGGATATGCTGGACAAGCTTGAAGCCAGATTTGGCCCGCTGGTGCAATGCCGGGCGGTAAATTACTGGCGCGGGTTGAGCACCAACATGCTGAGCCGAATGATGTGCGATGCCCTGCATGAAACTGACACGGGTGATGGCGTTATT
This sequence comes from Lelliottia nimipressuralis, assembly GCF_004402045.1. Classification (GTDB taxonomy): domain Bacteria; phylum Pseudomonadota; class Gammaproteobacteria; order Enterobacterales; family Enterobacteriaceae; genus Enterobacter; species Enterobacter chinensis. The sequence continues at coordinate 418,016 of NZ_SOMG01000023.1, forward strand.
TTTCTTACCGATAAATCGGGCGCGCCACCTTACCGCTCAGCCGCGTTGCTGAGCCACAAGCATGCGTGCTGTGAAGTGATCTCGGGCATCAACTTCGCCCTGCTGGCGTTAATGTATCCACAGCGTGAATTATTAAGCAGCGCGGAGTTTCGCCATGCCATCGTGGCGCAGGGCGTTCCGGGCGTCAGCAGCTTGTGGCATCAGCAGCAGAAAAATCCTCCCTTCGTCCTGCTCCATGACTTGTATAAGAATTAAACATTGGTATTGATGTCTCATTTGTTACAATAGTGGCAGTTTCCCGCACCGATTAAGACACCATGTTACCGCGTATTCTTTTCTTGCTTTTGATGCTCATTTCCGGCGTCAGCTCGGCCAGTTTACTCAGCCAGCAAACGCTGCCTGCCCAGTATATGCAAACCACCGAAGATGCGGCCATCTGGGCGCAGGTGGGAAACAGTGTTATCAACGTTGGCAATGTGCGCGCCGGGCAGATCCTGGCCGTTGTGCCCGCGGCGGCGGACTACTACGAGTTTCGCTTCGGTTTTGGTACGGGATTTATCGACAAGGAGCACCTTGAGGCGGTTCAGGGGAAACAGCGCGTCGAGGACAGCCTTGGGGATCTCAATAAGCCCTTGAGCAATCAGAACCTCATTACCTGGAAAGACACGCCGGTGTATAACGCGCCTTCCAGCGGGAGTGCACCGTTCGGCACATTAAGCGCGAATCTTCGCTATCCGATCCTGAACAAACTTAAAGACCGTCTGAATCAGACCTGGTTCCAGATCCGCATCGGCAACCGCCTGGCGTGGGTGAGTAGCCTGGATGCACAAGAAGATAACGGGATCCCGATTCTGACCTACCATCATATTCTGCGTGATGAAGAGAACACCCGTTTTCGACATACCTCCACCACGACCAGCGTGCGTGCGTTCAATAACCAGATGGCCTGGCTGCGCGATCAGGGGTATACCACCCTGACGATGTATCAGTTGGAAGGGTATGTGCGTAACAAACTGAATTTGCCTGCCAAATCGGTAGTGATTACCTTTGATGACGGGCTCAAATCGGTAAGCCGCTATGCTTTTCCGATCCTGAAAGAGTACGGCTTTAACGCCACCGCGTTTATCATTTCATCCCGTATTAAGGGACATCCGCAGAAGTGGGACCCAAAATCGCTGCAGTTTATGAGTGTCCAGGAGCTGAAGAGCATTCAGAGCGTTTTTGATATTCAGTCCCACACGCACTTCCTGCACCGCGTTGATGGCAACAAACATCCGATTTTACTGAGCCGCAGCTACCACGTGATCCTCTTCGATTTTGAGCGTTCTCGCCGGGCGCTGGCACAGTTTAATCCGCGCGTGCTGTATCTCTCTTATCCCTTTGGCGGCTACGACAACAAAGCAATAAAAGCAGCAAACGATGCCGGTTTCCACCTGGCGGTGACAACGGTAAAAGGGAAGGTCAAGCCGGGGGATAATCCGTTCTTACTGAAACGTCTGTATATCTTAAGAACGGATTCGCTGGAGACGATGTCGCGGCTGATCAGCAACCAGCCGCAGGGGTAAATTACTCGTAGGTAAACTGCAGGGTACCGATGGCGCTGAATGTGCCAGAGGTGACTTTTTCTGTGTCAGACTTAACCAGCTGCGCCGTAAGTAACCGGCTGAATAACAAAATAGTGGTGTTCTCGCTCGCGCTATAGCTGTTCGTTGAGTTAGGTACCACCTGGCTGTTGTCTGGCCACTTCAGTAACACGCCCACGCCTTTTGCCGCATTCGAGGACGCAGTGTTGGCGAGTAATGTGCTATCAGTCCCGGTTGTCTTACTGGTGGTCAACTTCATGGTGATTTTACGTGTGTTGGTACAATTCCCGGACACCTGTACAAATACGTTTTGCGTGTTATCGTTTTCGAGATCGGATACACCATAATCCCCCAAATCCACGGTTTTGGGGGCCGTAAGGGTGCAGGTTGGTTTTGCAACAGGAACATTGAAGCCCATATTGGGTACCGTAATTAACGGACGCGGGTGGTCGCTTTCATCTGAAGTATAGGGGTCACCCAATACAATATTGCCAATATTTCCAGCTACCGGGCCAATCATTGTGACGCTTTCGGGTATGCCAGCATAGGAAGGTAATTGATAAAACTCCATGCGGGCATACCACCATTTTGTTTTCACCACGTCTGAGTTATCTGCCTGATTGGCCGTTTCTTCATAACTCCCTGTCTTCGCCGGGAAAAAGGCATTAAAGGCATTGCTGTTGGGGTACATGGCCAGCGTGTAGGCAATCCCCGTGACGTTAGTTTTAAAGAGTGCTTTTCCGTCCACGCTACCGACGACCAGTGAGCTGTCCGTTTTCTGATAGACGCGTTCTCCGTCATTACCTGTTGTACACCAGGAGAACAGACCCGGACTGACCTGCAAATCAATAAGACTACTTATCTTTGTCGGTACGCTGACGTTATCCAGAGGAACGAGTGTCGGTTTCACACCGCTGACATCTGATATAGGCTGAACAGAAAATGCATTAAATTTACATTCATATAAATCCGCTGATGCGGAAAAACTTATTGCAAGAAGTGACAAAGCAAGGCCTGCACCTTTTGTGAAAAATTGTTTTTGCCTGGACCCTGCTGTATAAAACATTGATAATTCCTTATACCCGACAGTTGATTCAATATTAATTATAAATAACGCTGATTAGCGCGCTTGTGGTAACCTTACCCACACTAATGTTTCCTGTGCTTTGATAACGGGCATAGAAATTATAATTTGTTAAATATTCATTGCTGTTTTGGTCAGATATATCAAAAATAACATCTGACGTTCCCGTTGTATTTACCACATTGGTATTGTGTTTTTCTGAGAAAATAACAATGCCGACATTTTCTGCCCCGCCTGCTGAGGCGGGAATGTCATTGGCAAACACTTGCTGACTACTGCCGGCAAATTTTCCACTTTGTGGTTTAAATTCAAAATGCAGGGTTTTTGCCAGTCCAGACTCACTTTCCGCACAGCTTTTCACTTGTACTACAAATCGTGTTCCTCCGGCTGCGTCTCCGGGTTGTAATCGTGGGCTACCATCTGAGTTATAAAACCAACTGCTGCCCACGATCGGTAAGTTGACTTTCCCATCATTCGGAATACTGACTTGGCATGTATTATTAATAATGTTTGCCGTCATATCCATTTCCAGGCTTGAGGCAAAACCTGCTGCTGGAAAACCTAGACAAAGGGCGAGCCAGGACATCATATTTTTAATGATTACGCGGGACTTGAACATCCTGTATAAGCTACCTGTCTGAAGAAACATTATTGATAGGTCACGATAAACGTCACTGGCGCACTGACCGAACCCGTGGTCACGTCAGAAATGGTTTTATCTTTGGCGATGACGATTCGCGCATCCATTTCAAAATCGCCCGCCCCGTTAGACAGATTAAGGACAGAACTGGGGGCGGTGCCGCAGTTCATAATGGAACCTGAGTCGACAGAACCTTTCCAGATTTCAAAACCTACGTTATGCCCGGCTGCATACGAAGTACCATTTTTGGCATTTCCGGTACACGAACCGCCAGCACCCGGCGTGGCCTGGATGGTGGCATTTTTTACCCCGGCACAGTTGGTGAAGGCAATTTTGAACGCTTCTTCCCGGCTCTGGCTAACCAGGTCAGACTTAAACACATCGCCAAACGGCAGAATGCTAATCGGGGCTCCGCCGGCATTCTGAATTTCCGCGTTACAGGTTCCCGCTTCAATGGCGGAGGTAAAGGTTGCCTGAACGCTCGTCGTACCCGTAATGGCGCTTAACGCAACGGAAGGCAGGGTGGCAGTTATCGCAAGCACCAGTAATGTCATTTTCATTTTCATATCAACGCTCCGTATTACTGCCAGTTATTCATAGGTGAAATTAAACGTAGCGATACCGCTAAAGTTGCCGGTCGTGCCTTGCCCGCTTGCGGTTTCAACCAGCGTCGCCAGGAGCGAAACTTCTCCAGAACTTATCTCTCCGCTCGACCAGGTGAGACGCTGACTATCGGTTGTGGAGTTGATGGTAAATGGGGCATCCGGGGTGGCAGTGCGGGAAATCGCGACGCCAATATGCTCCGCGCTGCCCTCACCAGAGAGTGAGTTCTCAATGGCCGTCACTACAGGACTGGCGTTGCCGCTAATGGTCGTTTTCAGCGCCGCGAGGCTGGAAGGGCAAGAGACCATTTTGAGCTTAAAACTGGTCGTCGCTTTCGCATTTTTCAAAATGATGTAATCCAGGCGTACCTTACCGTTAGCGCCGATGGGGATAACATTGCTGGTGCCATCGCCGGTGCCGCCTTCAATTTTCATATCGCAGGTAGTGTCACGAATATTAGCGGTAAAGGTAATATCGAGGTTATCAGCGTATGTGCCCAGGGACAGCGCCATCAGCCCTGAACTTAAAATAAGTAATCCTGTTTTTTTCCCAGCTTCAATAAGCATGTTTTAACTCCTTTTATAATGCTGTGATGCGGCAGGTCTGACCTGTCAATAGTGTTGTCGGCCCAATCTTTTTCGCATCAGGTGTGATCTGGTAGGAGACGGTGCAGGATGTGCCAGGCCCACTTCCCCAGATAATGTTTAGCATTCCTTTATCTTCAATTCCGCGGATCCAGGCTTGTCCAGCCTGGCCGACGCTACCCACGGATACGCCTTTCTCGGTTTGAACATCTGCACCCAGCGGAATAAACCCGTTATCGTCACGTGCCAGTTCCATTAACACGGAACGCCCTTGATCGGTCTCAAAGTTAACCAGCACAACGGCACCGCTACGGGGCACCGTGGTGGTACGGGTATTTTTCACTTCGACGTCAGAACGCATATCACTGATATCAAGACCTACGCTATTTTCACGGTAGGCAGACAGATAAGGCATAAGGGCATAGCCTGAAGCACCGATTTCACCGTTACCAATAGAGACGCGGGCGCCTTCTGCCCCCTCTGCTTTAATCAACGCAAGCGTATCGCTTTCGCTGATGCTGCCTGGTGCAAGTGTTACGCCACCAGAGTGCAGAACCATCCCGCCACTATAGCTGGCAGAATATTGTCGCGAATCGTCATCTGATGCTGAGACGGAAAGGCTCAGTGGTCCATGCGGGCCGTTGTAACTGCCATAACCGCTGAGCTGGTTTAATGTATCGTCGTTACGCGTGGTGCTTTCGGTAATGCTATAACTGAAGCGATTATCTTCAGTGCTGCCGTTGGCGCTGGCGTTAAAACTCCCACCACCTTTTAAATCGCTGCCGATACCCGTCGTGAGTGAGGAGAATCCGCCCGCACGCTTACCGTTGCCCATCAGCGTGTCGAATGGAATTGTGAGGTTCAGATAGACACTGTCATCTTTTTCCCCGAACTCGTCGTAGGTGCGCTGCACGGAGAGGCTATAACTTCCCCAGCTTAACGAATGACTGTGACCGACGGAGTATTGCGCTGACGAACTACTTTCATTCCAGTAGTCCTGCCAGGTTGAGTTGACATACAGCGATCCCAAATCAAGGTCGCCCATTTTCAACGGCTGGCTGATATTTACCTGGATCTGGTTTTTCATGCGCTGGAAGGTCTGATACACATCGCGGTTATTACGTTCAGGGTTACGCTCCCTGTCACGATATTTGATCTCATCGGTTAACGAGGCCGCATCGTTCAGGCTGAGGTAGTCAGACGTTGAAAACCGGTAAGCTGCGACGTTGAAAGAGGTATTCGTCGCTTCCATGAGTTTACTGTAGGAGATGCGATAACTTTCGCCTGTGAGATGTCGTAAGCCGTCGATTCGGGCATCAGAATGCGTGACATCAAAGGCGAATGCGCCCACTCTGGTGTTCATCGCAATACCCAGCAATGCGGCGTAGAAATCGCTATCGGTGTATTCCAGCCCCGTATACCCGGTGAAGGTATTGGTTAAGCCATAATAGCCCGTGGCATATCCGACCATTGGTTTGTCGCGCAGGCTGTCGTCACGCAGTTCACCTACGCCGACATCCCATCGGGAGTAACCGGGGCGAAGCATTTGCGCGACTGAAGAATATGCGACTGAGAAGGAACGTTTGCTACCATCCGTTTCTTCTACAGTGACGATGAGATCGCTTCCGTAACCTGTTGTACTGAGATCCGTAATTTCAAATGGTCCTGGCGGTACGGACGTTTCGTAAATCGTATTTCCACTTTGAGCGATTGTGACTTTGGCGTTGCTGTTTGCTACCCCCCGGATCACCGGCGCATAGGTAGATATCCCGTTAGGAAGCATACGATCATCGTTATATAAACGCGCCCCGCGCAGGCTGATGGAATCGAAGGCGTCACCACGGGTATAGGAGTCTCCTGCGATAAACTGCGCTTTAAGGGGGGTTATATCACGCTGAAGATAAATGTCCTGGCTGGCGTAATGGGTACCGGAGTCCTGATCCCAGTTCAGGTTGCCGCGTGCCCGGAGTCGCCACGGCCCCAGATTTGCCCCATAGCGTAAGCCTGCATAGGCCGTATCAGTGCTGGAATCTGGTGTGTCTGCATGCCAGCCGTTGAGATCCCAGGAGAGCATTGCCACCGGGATGCCATCTTCCCAAAGTGAAGGATCGACAAACCCCGACGGACGCTGAATAACGAAAGCCTGTGGAACAGAAAGATCTAACTCCTGGGTGGAAGGATCGTAAGCCACGCGCGAGCCTGGGTAGGCGTTCGACACAGAGATACACGTGTCATCAGAATCTTCCCCCGCTTGTTTAAGCTGTTCGGTTGTTACATTTGCCTGGATGAGCAGTTTAGATGTGATACAGGGCGTGGCGCGCGGAGTGCCATTCTCCTCAAAGAGAAGATCCGTGGTAACGGAAGGTTTCCCGTTAATAATCACCTTCACTTTATACGTTCCGGCAATAACAGGGTTGCCTTTTGAAAATCGACTGACATCAATGGATGCGCCGGTGTTATAAAGAAACTGCTCATTAAACTGCACGTTTTCTTCTTTATTATTTTCAGCAGCAAATGCACATAACGGCAATACCGCGCTTATCGATAAACATAGTAGCGAACGTCTGAAGTGCATGATGAACTCTGTCCCAGAGCAAAGCCAATTATAGTTCTTGCGAATGATATGAAGCTGATACAGAATCAATTCTGTATAAACTCATACTTATCAATTCCACCGAAATCATTGATGGCTTGCCAGATTATTTTGCTATTTCCGGCCGGGGTGTAGTTTTTCACATTCATCATCTGGATCGAGAACGGTTCAATATAATGCGTTTCGACCTCGTAACGTTTAACGCCTGAAATAAGCGTTGCACTCGCCAGCGAAACATAATAAGGCGAGTCATTTTTCGCACTTAAAACGATTTTTTGCCCTTGCCGGGTTTGAGACCATTTAAGATTTTTGGCCGCGTCTGTCGGTTCCCCTTTCAACCCTGTAGGACGGAAAAAGAGTTTAATACGGGTGCGGAAAGCAAGCTGAAGCATGCTTTGGTTGTCGCTCTCCTTTGCTTTAGGCGGAACTTCCAGAACGTTAAACCAGAACAGGGACTCTTTATCTTTTGGCAATGCCTGACCAAGCCAGGTGATTCTGACGGTTTGCCCTTTTTGCGGTTCAACACGCGAAACGGGGGGCGTAACAATAAAGGGAAGTTTCAGCTCCTGAGGATTGGTGGTATCTCTTCCATCGTCGAGCCAAGTTTGTACCAGTAAAGGCCGGGTGCCACGGTTATCCATCGACACCGTTACGTCTTTTGCCGATTCAGGATAAATGACACGGGTGCCAGAAATCACAATATCTGCACTGGCGTTAAGAGCAAAAACGCTCACCGAGGCCAGCAGCAGGGCTTTTAATCCGCTCTTAATATTCAGTACGTACATGTATAATCTCAAAAAATACGAAAAATGTGCCCAGCGGGGCACATTAACGGCAGGGATAAATTATTCGTAGCTCATGGTGAAGTAAGCGTTGGCGCTGACTTTACCTGACTGCACAGGATTCGTGCCTTTCACCCAGTTGGAGCCTGGGACATAAGCAACGCGGTAGAACAGTTTACCGGAACCCGCATTCAGGTCGGCTTTCTGCGTATTATTGTCAGGCTGGCCTACCATAATACGAGAAGAGACGGTTGGGGCATTGTTATACAGGGCAAGTGCAACGTTCGTTGCTGCGCCTGCTACATTGGCGTCAGGTTCAATGGTACCGTTTGCAATTGCACCCATATTTTTAGACATGAAGCTTGCAGAAGCAGTATCTAATGTCTCAGGGCAGTTGGTGAGTAGCAGTTCAAAATTCTTAGAGCCGACGCCGGTATCGACGGTGGTGGATTCAACCTCAGACTTTTTAACAACCGGTAGGGTGATAGTAATATTGTTTTGTGATTCACCATTTGAGGTGGAAATATTACATGTGGTATCAGTTACCGCACCATCAAAGGTGATTAAACCCAGATCTGTATCTGCAATTGCTGAAAAAGAACCTGTTACGAATAAAGTTACAACTGAAGCTAATAACGTTTTTTTTAACATGATTAAAATTCCATTTAAAAAACATTTCACTGATGTAATTCAAGCAAAGTGATGATAGGGATCTCTGAATACATTGGGTATTTAAAATTGCTTAAAACCATCATTAGAAAAAATAATTATCCTGATAAGTTACTGAAAATGATCTTGAAAATTCTTTAAAAGAATGCAGAAGAGGAAGGGTAATTTCATCCGATCTCATTCTGGCACGATATAAATTATAAATGGTAAAGATCATTTCCTTTATTATATTTTTTAGAGGAATGTGTTTTTCAAAAAAACAGACGTGATGAGAGAGCGGGAATAGGATAAATAAATGAGGAATGATTTAATTAACGATAAAAGTATGAAGGACTTTTCGCCATTTAAGGAGCGGATCCTGAGAAATCCGCTCCTCGCCGGAGTCAGGCAACCTGAACCGGGATCGCTTTCGCGGTACGTTTCATGTCGTTATCGCCTTCGAAATAGGCCACTTTAGGCTGCCAGCGGCGTGCTTCTTCGTCAGACATCATCACAAAGCTGGCGATAATCACAATGTCACCCACGTCCGCGCAGTGGGCAGCTGCGCCGTTAACGGAGATGATTTTAGACCCACGCTCGGCAGCAATGGCGTAGGTTGAGAAACGTTTGCCATTGTTTACGTTCCAGATATCAATCGCTTCGTTTTCAAGGATGCCTGCGGCATCAAGGAAATCCTGATCAATGGCGCAGGAGCCTTCATAGTGCAGGTCGGCCTGGGTGACTTTCACACGGTGAAGCTTACCTTGCAGCATTTTGCGAATCATTACGTTTACCTTTCATTATCAAGGGCGAAAACTACGCCAGCTCAACCACTTTATTATCAATCAGACGAGCCTGGCCAAGCCATGCCGCTACCAGGATCACTGCACGTTTGCTGGTTTCAGTAAATTCCAGCAGCGTATCAGCATCACGAATTTGTACGTCGTCAGCGCGAAGGCCTTTATCGTTCAGCGCCTGTTCGGCGAGGGCGACGATCTCTTCGGCGGTCAGCTCTTTGGCCAGAACCTGCTCCGCCATCGTATTCATAACCTTGCTTAAGCCTGGCGCGATTTTACGCTGCTCCGCGGTCAGATAGCCGTTACGGGAGCTAAGGGCCAGACCGTCTTTGGCTCGTACAATCGGTACGCCGACGATCTCAATGTCGTAACCCATATCCGCGACCATCTTGCGGATCAGCGCCAGCTGCTGGAAATCTTTCTCACCGAAGCAGGCAACGTCGGGTTGTACCAGGTTGAACAGTTTGCTGACGATGGTCGATACGCCACGGAAATGACCCGGGCGGCTGGCGCCTTCGAGCATGGTGGAAATGCCCGGTACGTCAACGTAAGTTGCCTCTTCCGTACCCTGAGGATAGACGTCAGCCGGTGCCGGAGAGAAGACGATGTCCGCATGGCGTTTTTTCAGCTTCTCGCAATCTTCCTGCAGGGTGCGCGGATAGCGTGCCAGGTCATCGGCGCGGTCAAACTGCATGGGGTTAACGAAGATACTGACCACCACGATATCAGCCCGAGCACGCGCTTCGTCGACCAGTTTCATATGGCCGTCATGCAGGTTGCCCATGGTTGGGACCAGTGCGATACGTTTACCTTCCTGTCGTGCGCGACGAATATGCTGGCGAAGCAGCGGCAGGGTTTCAATGATTAGCACAACGAGACTCCTTAATGGAAACTGTGTTCTTCAGCCGGGTAAACACCGGATTCAACGTCGGCAATATACTGCCTGACCGCGGCGCGCATGTCGCCCGCTTCCGTGAGGAAATTTTTGGCAAATTTAGGGATGTGTCCACCGGTAATACCGAAGGCGTCGTGCATGACCAGAATTTGACCATCGGTCACGTTTCCTGCACCAATCCCGATAACCGGAATCGACAGCGCGTCGGTGATGCGTTTCGCCAGTTCAACCGGAACGCACTCCAGCACCAGCAGCTGCGCGCCTGCGGCTTCCAGCGCCAGGGCATCATCAAACAGCGTCTGGGCTGCGTCACCGCGGCCCTGCACCTTATACCCGCCAAAGATGTTGACGGATTGCGGCGTCAGGCCCAAATGGCCGCACACCGGTACGGCGCGCTCGGTGAGCATTTTTACCGTCTCAACGAGCCAGGCTCCGCCCTCGATTTTAACCATATTGGCCCCGGCACGCATGACTGCGGCAGCATTTTCAAAGGCTTGCTCTGGGGTGGCATAGGCCATAAACGGTAGATCGGAAAGGAGCAGGCAGGCAGGTGCGCCACGGCGCACTGCGCGGGTATGGTAGGCGATGTCTTCGACCGTAACCGGCAGGGTGGAATCATGTCCTTGTACCGTCATCCCTAACGAATCCCCAACCAGCATGACGTTGATACCCTCTTCGGCAAAGAGTTTGGCAAAGCTGTAGTCATACGCGGTGATAGTGGCGAAGCGTTTTTTTTCCTGTTTGCATTTCTGCAGTAAGGAGATGGTGGTTGGTTTCATACTGTTTCCTGATAGCCCAAAAGCGAATCTTTGCGCATTCTAACAGTAACATTCGAGGGAACAATGATTTTAGATAGTCGATTAGCCACAATTATTTTATGGCTAATGGGCAGGGGAACTGGCTTACCAGCGAGCGGGTTTTTCCGCGTGGAGGTTGTCCAGAATGTCCCTGAGCGGAATGCCGTCCGGGAAGATGAGATCGGGGGCGACTTCAAACAGCGGCCAGAGCATAAACCCGCGGTTTTTCATATCGTAATGCGGAACGGTGAGCCGTTCAGTGTTAGTGGTCTCGTAACCAAACAGCATAATGTCGAGGTCCAGCGTGCGCGGTCCCCAGCGTTCGGCTTTGCGTACGCGGCCCTGCTGCAGTTCGATGCGCTGGGTATTGTCCAGCAGCGTTTCGGCATCCAGAGCGGTTTCCAGCACCACGGCGGCATTAAGATAATCAGGCTGATCCTGAGGACCCAGCGGCGGCGTGCGGTAGAAAGAGGAGACCGCCACGATCTTGCTTTGCGGAATCTCACCCAGCGCCTGAACGGCAGCATTCACCTGCTCCAGCGGAGAGGCTAAATTGCTGCCGATGGCGATATACGCGAGGGTCATGCCGTACCTTCACGACGCGGCGCGCGCTTGCGCGGACGACGATGACGGCGACGCGGTTCCGGCTCTTCATCCAGCCCGGTAAGCATATCTTTCTGCTCTGGCGGTGCGGAAACCTGGAATTCGGCCCACCACTGCGTCAGACGCTGCAGCTCCTGGTTCCTTTCAATCTCAGCACGCAGCGACAGCAGATCGAATGCGGCGCGGAACTTCGGATGCTCCATCAGCTTCCAGGCGCGTTTGCCCTGACGACGGGACATGCGCAGCTGAAGCTGCCAGATATCGCGTACCAGCGTGGTAATCCGTTTCGGGATCGCCAGCGTACGGCATCCTTCGTCGAGCACGTCGTTTGCAGCCAGCGCAAAGGCATCATAATAGGCGAGCCCGCTCTCCTGGGTAATTCGCTGGGCTGTTTCCAGCAGCGGGTACCAGAACATGGCCGCAAACAGGAACGCCGGGTTCACGCGCATGTCGTTGCGAATGCGGGTATCGGTATTTTTCAGAACCTGCGCAATCATCCGTTCCATTGGGCTGTCACCGCTTTCGGTGAAGTAGCGGGTAATGGTCGGGAACAGCGGCTGGAACAGGTTGTATTCACGCAGCAGATTATAGGTTTCAAAGCCGTGGCCAGCCTGCAGCAGCTTCAGCGCCTCTTCAAACAGGCGGGCAGGCGGCACGTCGTTGATAAGCGTCGCCAGACGCGGAATCGGCTCTGCCGTTTCCGGGCTGATGCGCATATTCAGCTTGGCGGCGAAACGCACGGCGCGCAGCATACGCACGGGATCTTCACGATAACGCGTTTCCGGCGTGCCAATCAGGCGGATCAGACCTTCTTTCAGGTCCTGCATGCCGCCGACGTAATCGCGTACGGTGAAATCCGCCACGCTGTAATAAAGGCTGTTGATGGTGAAGTCGCGGCGCTGGGCATCTTCTTCGATAGAGCCAAAGATATTATCGCGCAGCAGCATACCGTTCTGACCGCGCTGCGACGTGGTGCGATCGGATGCGCCCGCTTCGTGGTGGCCGCGGAAGGTCGCCACTTCGATAATCTCGGGTCCAAACATCACGTGAGCAAGGCGGAAACGGCGGCCAACAAGACGGCAGTTACGGAATAATTTGCGCACCTGCTCAGGCGTGGCGCTGGTCGTCACGTCGAAATCTTTCGGTTTTTTGCCCAGCAGTAAATCACGCACCCCACCGCCCACGAGATAGGCCTCGTAGCCCGCTTTATTCAGACGATAGAGCACCTTGAGGGCATTTTCACTGATATCTTTGCGGGAAATAGTGTGCTGCTCACGAGGAATAACCGACATGTGTGGCTGTGCAATAGCATCGTTCGCCATGCTCTCTTCGCGGCTTAGCACTTTACGGCAAAAATTAGCGACTCGGGTAAAAATGGTACACCTCGTAGTGTGTTTTGTTATGAAAAAAGCGGCTAATCATAGCTCAGCGCAACGCATTTGAGAATGCTGGATTTTTGGCACTGCTGTGAGCGTCCAGTGAGCCGTTGCCATTTTCAGCAGTTCGTCAATTCGCAGATCCTGCCATTCGTTGGTTACATTCTGGTTGAGAAATCGCAGCGCGTCGATCAAAACAGGACGCGGATCGCCCTCTGGCAGGGCCGGGGCGTGATTTTGCTTTGACAGCTTACAGCCCTGTGCATTGACCGCCAGCGGCAGATGAATGTAATCCGGTGCCGTCCAGCCAAACTGGTGATAAAGGGAGATTTGTCGCACGGTAGGTTCAACCAGGTCCGCCCCGCGCACGATTTCCGTCACGCCCTGAAAATGATCGTCCACCACCACGGCCAGGTTATAGGCAAACAGGCCGTCACGACGGTGAATAATAAAATCCTCACGTGCAAGACGCTCATCGGCAAGGATTTCACCGGAGAGTAAATCGTTAAAGCGCGTCACAGGGGAGCGCTGCTTGATACGTACGGCGGCATTTTCCGGAGGAAGATTAAGCGTGCGGCAGTGACCGTCATAGACCCCTCCCACGCTCTGGATACGCGCGCGGGTGCAGGTGCAGTTATAGGAAAGTCCCTGAGTGCTAAGCCAGGCCAGACGTTCCCGATAAGCGTCGTGACGTTTTGACTGCCACAGAACGTCGTCATCCCAGTGAAGACCGTAATGTTCCAGCTGACGCAGAATGGATTCTGCTGCACCGGGAACTTCACGCGGAGGGTCAATATCTTCAATGCGAACGAGCCATTTGCCCTGGCGGGCGCGAGCCTGCAGGTAGCTGCCGAGCGCGGCAATTAATGAGCCGAAGTGTAATTCACCGGAAGGAGATGGCGCGAAGCGCCCAATATAGTGTGATTCAGACATATCAACAGTAACAAGGCGGGAGAAACTCCCGCCTTTGGAGTGTGTAAACAGCGCTGGTGTTAACCGGCCATCTGTTTTTCGCGGATTTCGGCCAGCGTTTTACAGTCGATGCACAGATCGGCGGTTGGACGCGCTTCCAGGCGACGAATACCAATTTCAACACCGCAGGATTCGCAGTAGCCAAAATCTTCGTCTTCGACTTTTTTCAGCGTTTTCTCGATTTTTTTGATCAGTTTGCGTTCGCGGTCACGGTTACGCAGTTCGAGACTGAACTCTTCTTCCTGAGCGGCACGGTCTACCGGATCCGGGAAGTTAGCAGCTTCATCCTGCATATGAGTAACGGTGCGATCGACTTCATCCCTGAGTTGATTACGCCATGCTTCAAGAATACGCCTGAAGTGCGACAGCTGGGCTTCGTTCATATACTCTTCGCCCGGCTTCTCTTGATACGGCTCCACCCCAGCGATGGCGAGAATACTCAGGGACGATGTTTTACGGTTTTGCCCTTCTTGCATGTTGCTTCTCCTTAACACGCACTATCGATCCCCGTGTTGGGGGAAAAATCAGGTCGCTATAAATAGCAGATGCTTTTCCGGATGGCAATTATCTAAACGTAACACTTGACAAGCCTGTGAGGAAAAGCGTATTTGCGCACGCGGCCAGAACACTTAATCATCAATCGTCTAATCCCTTATAAGACAATGGGAAGAGAGGATCTCAGAGTCATATTATCGGCAGAAAGTTCCGCTTTATAAGCTAAAACCTCTACCCCCTGCTTTTGTGCCTCATTCAACAATTGCGCGTATTTAGGATCAATATGGCGGGCAGGGGAGAAACGTTCAATGGCTGAATGCAATACCGCAAACAGCAATACGGCGCGTTTGCCCGCCGCCGCAACACTCATTAGCTCTCGCAGATGCTTCTGGCCACGTAGCGTTACCGCATCCGGGAAGTAGCCATTTTCCTGTTCCGCTAACGTCACTGATTTTACTTCAATATAGCACTCAGGCCTGTCTTCCGCCTGTAACATGAAGTCAATTCTGCTGCTTTCATCGCCATACTTCACTTCACTTTTATGGGTGCCATAACCCACCAGTTCGGGAAGGGCACCAAAGGTCAGGGCTTCCTTAACTAATTGATTTGCGCGCAGGGTGTTAACGCAAATAAATGCCCCGTTTTGCGTTTCGGTCATTTCCCAGGTATGAGCATATTTGCGTTTAGTATTTTCTGAAGTGGAATACCAGACTCTGTCACCCGGCGTCGCACACCCCGTCATGGCCCCCGTGTTGGGGCAGTGCAGGGTGAGCTGTACGCCTTCGGGCGTGATCACGTCGGCAAGGAAACGTTTGTAACGTTGGATCAGCGTGGCGTGCTGCAGGGGAGGATCAAACTTCATCAGAATTCCTTTCGGTGTTGCCCAGCGTCCAGCGCTGGAGCGGCGTATAGCGGGTGCGTCCCTGTGCAAAGACGGATTCATAAAGCGCGAATTCATTGACCGGAAAAGCCCAGTGAAAACCCGGTGGCGGGATGGCAACGGCCTGACCTGCATCGCGCAGCAACGTGATATGCGGATGAAACGGCTGCGGGCTCTGATAACAGCCGCTGCGTGCCGCCTGCGCGCGCAGCATATTCGCCAGCTGCAATAATCCGCGAGGCGGCTGGCGCGTCCCCAGCCAGAGCACGCGAGAACGTAGCCACTGACCCGCGTCATCGAGGTGCAGCGTAAATTCCGGCTGGGTAATACGCCCGGCCATTGCGGCTAACGCCCGCTGTTTTTCGGCACTGACGTCGCCCAAAAAGGCCAGCGTCAGGTGCAGATTCGCCGCCGCAACGGGGCGGCCTGCTTCTGGCGGGAAGTGTTCAGCGCGCCAGCGAACAATTTGACGCTGTATTGTGGCGGGCAATTCAATGGCAAAAAACAGCCGTTTCGACTCAGACATACGGGAGGCTCGGTAATGATATGCGCCGATGCTACAATGTACGCCGACTAATGTTAACCCTCTGGAGCTGTTAGTGTCCTCATTGCCGGTCGCCGTTGTCCTTCCTGAGCTTCTCGCTGCCTTACACCGTGCCCCGCAGGTTTTGCTAAACGCGCCTACGGGGGCCGGTAAATCCACCTGGCTGCCGCTACAAATTCTGAAAAACGGCAATATCGGTGGAAAAATTATCCTGCTGGAGCCGCGCAGGCTGGCCGCGCGCAACGTGGCGCAGCGCCTGGCGGAACTGCTGAATGAAAAGCCGGGAGAGACGGTAGGGTACCGCATGCGCGCGGAAACCTGCGTGGGGCCTTCCACGCGGCTTGAGGTGGTGACCGAGGGGATCCTCACCCGCATGCTGCAAAACGATCCGGAGCTGACCGGCGTCGGGCTGGTGATCCTGGATGAATTTCACGAGCGCAGCCTGCAGGCGGATCTGGCCCTGGCGCTCTTGCTGGACGTGCAGCAGGGCCTGCGCGACGATCTTCGGCTACTTATCATGTCCGCTACGCTGGACAACGAGCGGCTGCAGCAGGTGTTGCCACACGCACCGGTAATTAGCTCAGAGGGGCGCGCGTTCCCGGTCGAACGGCGCTATCAACCGCTGCCAGCCCATCAGCGCTTTGACGAAGCGGTCGCCATCGCAACCGCAGAACTGTTGCGTCAGGAATCTGGTTCGCTGCTGCTGTTTTTACCCGGCGTGGGCGAGATCCAACGCGTGCAGGAGCAGCTGGCCTCCCGCGTAGACAGCGACGTGCTGCTGTGCCCGCTCTACGGTGCGCTGTCGCTGGCCGATCAGCGTAAAGCGATCCTTCCCGCACCTGCGGGACAGCGCAAGGTGGTGTTGGCAACCAATATTGCTGAAACCAGCTTGACCATCGAAGGTATTCGCCTGGTGGTGGATAGCGCGCAGGAGAGGGTGGCAAGCTTTGACCCGCGTACCGGGCTAACCAGACTGCTTACGCAACGCATTAGCCAGGCGTCGATGGTGCAGCGCGCGGGCCGTGCGGGACGCCTTGAGCCGGGTATTTGTCTGCATTTGACCAGCGCGGAGCAGGCTGAACGCGCGGCACAGCAAAGCACACCGGAAATTTTACAAAGCGATTTGTCTGGCCTGGTGATGGAACTGCTGCAATGGGGCTGCCTGGAACCCGCCCAGCTCACCTGGCTTAACCCCCCTCCTGTCGTGAACCTTGCCGCGGCGCGTGCTTTACTGACCCAGCTCGGTGCGCTTGACGGTGAGCGGTTGTCCTCCCGAGGACAAAAAATGGCCGCACTGGGGAACGAGCCACGGCTGGCCGCCATGCTGGTGTCAGCGCAGGGAGACGATGAAATAGCTACGGCCGCGAAACTGGCAGCTATCCTTGAGGAGCCGCCACGCGGAGGCAGTAGCGATCTGGCCCATGCCTTTTCGCGCAGTCAGGGGAACTGGCAGCAGCGGGCGCAGCAGCTGTGTAAGCGGCTTAGCAGCCGCGGCGGCGTGCCAGACGGTGAGAGTATCCCACGGCTGTTAGCGCGGGCATTTCCGGACCGGATTGCGCGTCGGCGCGGGCTGGACGGACGCTATCAGCTGGCAAACGGCATGGGGGCGATGCTGGACAGCGATGACGCCCTGACGCGTTATGAGTGGCTGATCGCGCCGCTGTTGCTGCAGGGGAGCTACTCCCCGGATGCCCGTATTTTGCAGGCGATTGCCGTGGATATCGACGCCCTGACGCGCGCGTGCCCGCAGCTGCTCCAGCAGTCCGACACCGTCGAGTGGGATGATGCGCAGGGTACGCTGAAGGCATTTCGTCGTAGCCAGATAGGTAAGCTGACCCTCGGGACGAAGCCGCTGGCGAAGCCGTCGGAAGAGGAGCTGCATCAGGCCATGCTGAACGGTATCCGGGAAAAAGGGCTCGGCGTACTGAACTGGTCGCCAGAGGCTGAACAGTACCGTCTTCGCCTGCACTGTGCCGCGCGCTGGCTGCCGGAGTATGCCTGGCCCGCGGTGGATGATGAAACATTGTTGGGCTCTCTGGAGCGCTGGTTATTGCCGCAAATGCACGGTGTTCACTCGCTCCGGGCGCTGAAAGCGATCGATGTTAAGGTCGCGTTACAGAATTTACTCGACTGGTCATTACGTCAACGTCTGGATAGTGAACTGCCAGAGCATTACACTGTGCCGACCGGAAGCCGGATTGCCGTTCGTTATCACGAGGATAATCCGCCTGCGCTGGCGGTACGGATGCAGGAGATGTTTGGGGAGGCGACCACGCCGTCCATCGCCGAAGGGCGCGTTCCGATGGTGCTTGAGCTCTTGTCGCCTGCACATCGTCCGCTGCAGATCACCCGCGATCTGGGAGCGTTCTGGGCGGGGAGCTACCGAGAAGTGCAAAAAGAGATGAAGGGGCGTTATCCCAAACACGTCTGGCCGGACGATCCGGCGAATACGGCGCCGACGAGGCGGACGAAGAAATATTCGTGAAAGGGGAGTGCGGTCTGATGCCCTCACCCCAGCCCTCTCCCACGGGGAGAGGGAGAAAACCCATTTTGAGAGATTTCTTCTTTCACGATGATGTGGAAGAAAAGAGAATCGGGCCTTTGCGCCTGAAAGTTGCGGAGAAAAAGCATGGCGGGGAATGACCGCGAGCCAATAGGACGTAAGGGAAAACCAACGCGTCCGGCGAAAGAAAAGGTAAGCCGTCGTCGCCTCAGAGATGAGGACTATGACGATGACTATGAAGACGATTATGAGGATGAAGAACCGATGCCGCGTAAAGGGAAAGGCAAAGGGCGTAAGCCTCGGGGCAAACGCGGCTGGTTCTGGCTGCTGCTGAAGCTGTTTATTGTTTTTGTTGTGCTGATGGCGATTTACGGCGTGTATCTGGATCAAAAGATCCGCAGCCGTATCGACGGTAAAGTCTGGCAGCTACCTGCGGCAGTGTATGGCCGTATGGTGAACCTTGAGCCAGATATGTCCATCAGTAAGAACGAGATGGTGAAACTGCTGGAAGCCACCCAGTATCGTCAGGTATCTAAAATGACGCGGCCTGGCGAGTTTACCGTGCAGGCGAACAGCATTGAGATGATCCGCCGTCCGTTTGATTTCCCGGACAGCAAAGAGGGGCAGGTGCGCGCGCGTCTGACCTTTGACGGCGATCGTCTGGATATTATTGAGAACATGGATAACAACCGTCAGTTCGGTTTCTTCCGTCTCGATCCCCGTCTGATCACCATGCTCTCCTCGGCAAACGGCGAACAGCGCCTGTTCGTGGCGCGTAACGGTTTCCCGGATCTGCTGGTGGACACCCTGCTGGCAACCGAAGACCGTCACTTCTACGAGCACGATGGCATCAGCCTCTACTCGATTGGTCGTGCGGTACTGGCTAACCTCACTGCGGGACGTACCGTGCAGGGGGCGAGTACCCTTACTCAGCAGCTGGTGAAGAACTTGTTCCTCTCCAGCGAACGCTCTTACTGGCGTAAAGCTAACGAAGCGTACATGGCCGTGTTGATGGATGCGCGTTACAGCAAGGATCGTATCCTTGAGCTGTACATGAACGAGGTATACCTCGGTCAGAGTGGCGATAACGAAATCCGCGGCTTCCCGCTGGCGAGCCTGTACTACTTTGGTCGTCCGGTGGAAGAGCTGAGCCTCGACCAGCAGGCACTGCTGGTGGGTATGGTGAAAGGGGCGTCCATTTATAACCCGTGGCGTAACCCGAAACTGGCGCTTGAGCGTCGTAACCTGGTGCTGCGCCTGCTGCAACAACAGCAGGTGATTGACCAGGAGCTGTACGACATGCTGAGCGCGCGTCCACTCGGCGTTCAGCCGCGCGGTGGCGTGATTTCGCCTCAGCCTGCATTTATGCAGCTGGTGCGTCAGGAGCTGCAAAGCAAGCTTGGTGATAAGGTCAAAGATCTCTCCGGCGTGAAGATCTTCACCACCTTTGACTCCGTGGCGCAGGATGCGGCAGAAAAAGCGGCAGTGGAAGGCATTCCGGCGCTGAAGAAACAGCGTAAGCTGAGCGATCTGGAAACCGCGATGGTGGTGGTTGACCGTAACACCGGCGAAGTTCGCGCGATGGTGGGCGGTGCTGAGCCGCAGTTTGCAGGCTACAACCGTGCTATGCAGGCACGTCGCTCGATCGGTTCTCTGGCAAAACCGGCGACCTATCTGACCGCCCTGAGCCAGCCAAATCAGTATCGCCTGAATACCTGGATTGCGGATGCGCCGATTTCCCTGCGTCAGCCTAACGGCCAGGTCTGGTCACCGCAGAACGATGATAAACAGTTCAGCGGCCAGGTCATGCTGGTGGATGCCTTAACGCGCTCCATGAACGTGCCAACGGTTAACCTCGGGATGTCGCTGGGCCTGCCGGCCATCGTTGACACCTGGCAGAAACTTGGCGTGTCGAAAGATCAGCTGCATCCGGTGCCTGCGATGATCCTCGGTGCGCTTAACCTGACGCCGATCGAAGTGGCGCAGGCATTCCAGACCATTGCCAGCGGGGGTAACCGCGCGCCGCTGTCTGCCCTGCGTTCGGTGATTGCCGAAGATGGCTCCGTGCTGTATCAGAGCTTCCCGCAGGCAGAACGTGCCGTTCCCGCTCAGGCAGCCTATATGACGCTGTGGACGATGCAGCAGGTTGTGCAGCGCGGTACCGGGCGTCAGCTGGGTGCGAAGTATCCGGGTCTGCATCTGGCGGGTAAAACCGGGACCACCAACAACAACGTCGATACCTGGTTCGCCGGTATTGATGGCCGTGAAGTGGTGATCACCTGGGTAGGCCGCGACAACAACCAGCCGACCAAGCTGTACGGCGCGAGCGGGGCGATGTCGATTTACCAGCGCTATCTGGCAAATCAGTCTCCTGTGCCGCTGAATCTGGTTGCGCCGGAAGACATTGTCGATATGGGTGTGGACAGTTCCGGTAACTTTGTCTGCGGCGGTGGGATGCGTACGCTGCCTGTCTGGACCGCAAACCCGGACTCGCTGTGCCAGCAAAGCCAGCCAGAACAGCCAACGGGTAACCCGTTCGACCAGTCTTCTCAGCCACAGCAGCCGCAGCAGCAACAGCCGCAGCAGCAGAATGAGAAGAAAGACAGCGACGGTGTCGCGGGCTGGATCAAAGATATGTTCGGCGGTAACTAACCTTTTGAAGCCCTCTTCCCTGGAAGGGGGCTTTTTTACCCGTAAACCTCATTTCGTTAACCCTCGCTTTAAGTCTGATTAACCCTTCGTTTTCTCTTGTCTATTTCTTAAACCCTTAATTCTCATAGGGCCGCTTACTGCTTGCTATGCAACCAGCGTTTCGCATATTATTCTGGCGCTCATAATAATAATTCTCGTTTACGTTATCATTCACTTTCACATCAGAGATTCAACATGGCGCTTTCCAATACTGCTCAGCCAATTAACACGTCGCTGCGTAAAATCGCGGTTGTCGTAGCCACAGCGGTTGCCGGCATGTCGGCTTATGCACATGCTGCCGAAACCCCGAAAAAAGAAGAGACCATTACGGTAACCGCAGCACCTGCGGCACAGGAAAGTGCCTGGGGGCCTGCACCAACGATTGCGGCAAAACGCACCGCAACGGCGACCAAAACCGATACCCCGATTGAGAAAACACCGCAGTCTATTTCCGTGGTCACGCGTGAAGAGATGGATATGAAGCAGCCGGGTACGGTGAAGCAAGCGTTAGCCTATACGCCGAGCGTTTTTGCGACTCGCGGTGCATCAACAACGTATGATGTTGTTTCTATCCGTGGGTTCACCACCTCCAGTACCGTGAATACTAACCAGTATCTGGATGGGATGAAGCTGCAGGGAGATAACTATTCTGAAGCGTCCATGGATCCGTATTTCCTTGAGCGCGTCGAACTGCTGCGCGGCCCAACGTCCGTCCTGTACGGTAAAAGTCACCCGGGCGGCGTGGTCAGCATGGTCAGCAAGCGCCCAACCACCGAGCCACTGAAAGAAATCCAGTTCAAAATGGGTACCGATAACCTGTGGCAAACCGGATTTGATTTCAGCGATGCGATTGATGATGACGGCGTGTGGTCATACCGTCTGACCGGTCTGGGGCGCAGCGAAAATGCGCAGCAGGAAATGGTTAAGTCCACCCGCTACGCCATTGCGCCTGCTTTCAGCTGGCGTCCTGACGATAAAACCGATTTCACCTTCCTAAGCAATTTCCAGAGCGATCCGGATGCAGGCTATTACGGCTGGCTGCCGCGGGAAGGTACCGTTGTGCCTTACTATGACGCCAATGGCAACGCTCACAAGCTGCCGACCGATTTCAACGAAGGTGATGAAGACAACAAGATCTCCCGCCGTCAGAAGATGTTGGGCTACAGCTTCTCGCATCAGTTTGATGACACCTTTACCGTGCGTCAAAACCTGCGCTACACCAAAATCAACACGCTTTACCGTTCCGTCTACGGTAACGGCTATATTGCACCAGCTCAGATCAGCCGCGCGTATGTGCGCTCTGATGAGGATCTGAACTCGTTCACGGTCGATACCCAGCTGCAGTCCAAATTTGCGACAGGTGCAGTGGATCATACTCTGTTAACGGGCGTTGACTACCTGCGCATGCGTAACGATATTGATGCTGATTACGGCAGCGCTGATCCTATCAGCATGACGAATCCGCAGCACAACAATGCCAATATCAACGTGAACTTCCCGTATGCCGTGCTCAATCGTCAGGAGCAAACGGGCCTGTACGCGCAGGATCAGGCTGAGTGGGATAAGTGGGTACTGACCCTTGGCGGACGCTATGATTTCGCTAAAACGTCCACACTGACGCGTTCCTCTGACACGACGGCTGAAATCAACGACCGGGCATTCACCTGGCGTGGCGGGATCAACTACCTGTTTGATAACGGTATTACGCCGTACTTCAGCTACAGCGAATCCTTCGAGCCTATTTCCGGCGCAACCCAGGGCGGCAAACCGTTCGATCCGGCTCGCGGCAAACAGTATGAAGCGGGCGTGAAGTATGTACCGAAAGATCTGCCTGTGGTTGTGACTGCAGCGGTATACCAGCTGACCAAAAACAACAACCTGACGGCCGATCCGGCGAACCCGACCAGCGGCTTTAGCGTGCAGGGCGGAGAAATTCGTTCCCGCGGGTTCGAACTGGAAGCGAAAGCCGCAGTCTCTGCCAACGTGAACGTGACGGCTTCCTATAGCTTTACTGATGCGGAATACACGCACGATACTTGGTATGAAGGCCGTCGTCCGGCGGAAGTGCCGCGTAACATGGCGTCTCTGTGGGCCGATTACACCTTCCACGAGACGGCGCTGAGCGGTCTGACGGTAGGGGTGGGAACCCGTTACATCGGTAACACCGTTTCCTACTACTCTGCCTCGTCGCCAAAAGCCTATCAGTCGTTCAACGTTGCGGGCTACGCCCTGGCGGATGCGACCGTGAAATACGACCTGGCACGCTTTGGACTGCCGGGCTCTTCTGTCGGCGTCAACGTGAACAACATCTTCGACCGTGAATACGTCTCCAGCTGCTACAGCGAATATGCATGCTATTGGGGAGCAGGACGTCAGGTTGTTGCCACCGCGACCTTCCGCTTCTAACCGCTCTTCGGGCACGGTTCGCCGTGCCCTTTTTATTTAAGTTGGCTGATATGCAGGATAATCAAACGCAACCCGACACCACCTTTACGCTCAACCACCTCTCCTTTCGCGTACCCGGGCGCACGCTGCTGCATCCGCTCTCTCTGACGTTCCCGGCAGGTAAAGTAACGGGGCTGATTGGCCACAACGGCTCCGGTAAATCCACGCTGCTCAAAATGCTGGGACGCCACCAGCCGCCTTCAGAAGGTGATATTTTGCTGGACGACCAACCGCTGGAGAGCTGGAGCAGTAAAGCCTTTGCCCGCAAAGTCGCCTATCTGCCGCAGCAGCTGCCGCAGGCGGAAGGGATGACGGTACGCGAGCTGGTGGCCATTGGGCGTTATCCGTGGCACGGGGCGCTGGGGCGCTTCGGCGTCGCCGACAGAGAAAAAGTGGAAGAGGCGATTGCGCTGGTGGGGCTAAAACCGCTGGCGCACCGGCTGGTGGATAGCCTGTCCGGCGGTGAGCGTCAGCGCGCGTGGATTGCAATGCTGGTGGCACAGGACAGCCGCTGCCTGCTGCTCGACGAACCCACCTCCGCGCTGGATATTGCCCACCAGGTCGACGTGCTGGCGCTGGTGCATCGCTTAAGCCAGCAGCGCGGGCTGACGGTGATTGCGGTCCTGCATGATATCAACATGGCGGCGCGTTACTGCGATTATCTGGTGGCGCTGCGCGGTGGTGAAATGATTGCCCAGGGCACGCCGTCTGAGCTGATGCGCAGCGAAACGCTGGAACACATTTACGGTATTCCGATGGGTATTCTGCCTCACCCTGCCGGGGCTGCACCGGTGAGCTTTGTGTACTGATGCTGGACAACATGCTTATCAGCCGCCGTCGCCTGCTGACGGCTATGGCACTCTCACCTCTGCTGTTAAAAATGAATACGGCGCGCGCTGCCGACGTGGATCCGCACCGTATTGTGGCCCTTGAGTGGCTGCCGGTTGAACTGATGATGGCGCTCGGCGTCACGCCCTATGGCGTGGCGGACATTCCTAACTATAACCTCTGGGTGAACGAGCCGAAGCTGCCGGACTCGGTGATCGACGTCGGTCTGCGCACGGAGCCAAACCTCGAACTGCTCACCCAGATGAAGCCGTCGTTCCTGTTCTGGTCCGCGGGCTACGGTCCGTCAGAGGAGGTGATGGCGCGCATTGCGCCAGGACGCGGATTCTCTTTCAGCGACGGTAAAAAGCCGCTGATCGTGGCGAAAAACTCGATTAACGAGATGGCGCATTTCCTCAACCGCGAGGTGGAGGCCAAACGGCATCTCGACGAATTTGATGCCCTGATTGACGCGCTAAAGCCGCGTTTTGCTCACCGGGGCGATCGCCCGCTGCTGATGGTGACGCTGCTGGATGCCCGCCATATGCTGGTCTTTGGTAAAAACTGCCTGTTCCAGGACGTGCTCGACAGTTTTGGCATTCGTAATGCCTGGGAAGGGGAGATGACGTTCTGGGGCAGTACCGCCGTGGGTATCGATCGTCTGGCGGCGTTTCGCGATGTAGATGTGATCTGTTTCGACCACGGGAACGAGCGTGACATGCAGGCGCTGATGGCGACCCCGCTCTGGCAGGCGATGCCGTTTGTGCGCGAGCAGCGCTTCCAGCGCGCCCCGGCGGTCTGGTTCTACGGCGCGACGCTGTCGGCCATGCATTTCGCCCGGGTGCTGGATAACGCATTGGGAGGAAAAGCATGAGCATGCGTATCGCCCGCTTCCCGGCGCTGCTGTTGTCCTTACTTTTCCTTGCCGCGCTGGTATTAACCTGGTTCAACCTCTCGACGGCACTACCGCGTGGACAGTGGGGAGATGCCCTGGCCGCGCCGGATATCGATAATATCCAGCAGATGCTGTTCCACTACAGCCTGCTGCCGCGTCTGGCGATCTCCCTCTTGGTCGGTGCCGGTTTAGGGCTGGTGGGCGTACTGTTTCAGCAGGTTTTACGCAATCCCCTGGCGGAACCGACCACGCTCGGCGTCGCGACCGGTGCGCAGCTTGGGATCACGGTCATCACGCTGTGGTCGCTGCCGGGGGCGTTGACCTCGCAGTTTGCCGCTCTCGTGGGAGCGTGCGTGGTGGGCGCGCTGGTCTTTGGCGTGGCATGGGGCAAACGTCTTTCCCCTGTGACGCTTATTCTGGCCGGGCTGGTGGTCAGCCTGTACTGCGGGGCGATTAACCAGCTGCTGGTGCTATTCCACCACGATCGGCTGCAAAGCATGTTCCTGTGGAGTACCGGCACGCTCACCCAGACCGACTGGAGCGTGGTGGCGCACCTGTGGCCGCAGCTGGCCGGCGGCGTCGTGCTGACGCTGCTGCTCCTGCGTCCTCTGACGCTCATGGGGTTGGATGATGGCGTGGCGCGTAACCTGGGGCTGGCGCTGTCGCTGGCTCGCCTGGCGGCGCTGACGCTGGCAATTGTATTGAGCGCTCTGCTGGTGAACGCGGTCGGCATCATCGGGTTTATCGGCCTGTTCGCGCCGCTGCTGGCGAAAATGCTCGGAGCGCGTCGTTTGCTGGCGCGTCTGCTGCTGGCCTCGCTGATTGGGGCGCTGATCCTCTGGCTTTCCGATCAGCTCATTCTGTGGCTGGCGCGGGTCTGGAGAGAGGTGTCCACCGGGTCGGTCACGGCGCTTATCGGTGCGCCGCTGCTGCTTTGGCTGCTGCCGCGCCTGCGCAGCGTGAGCGCACCGGCGATGGATGCGGGCGATAAAGTCTACGCGGAACGCCAGTCGGTGCTGTGGTTTAGCCTTGCCGGCCTGGCGGTGCTGGTTATCGTCTCGTTTACGGCGCTCGCGTTTGGGCGTGATGCAGCGGGCTGGCACTGGGCAACGGGCGATTTACTCAACGACCTGCTACAGTGGCGCTGGCCGCGTATCTTCGCTGCGCTGATCGCCGGCGTAATGCTGGCGGTGGCGGGGTGTATCATTCAGCGTCTGACCGGCAACCCGATGGCAAGCCCGGAAGTGCTCGGGATCAGCTCTGGCGCCGCCTTTGGCGTGGTGCTG
This sequence comes from Lelliottia nimipressuralis, assembly GCF_004402045.1. Taxonomy (GTDB): domain Bacteria; phylum Pseudomonadota; class Gammaproteobacteria; order Enterobacterales; family Enterobacteriaceae; genus Enterobacter; species Enterobacter chinensis. The sequence goes on from NZ_SOMG01000023.1 coordinate 444,537, forward strand.
ATGCTGTTCTTTGTGCCGGGCAATGCGTTTGGCTGGCTGATGCCGGCCGGGAGTATCGGTGCGGCGGCCACGCTGATGATTATTCTGATGGCCGCCGGTCGCGGTGGATTTTCCCCGCACCGGATGCTGCTGGCCGGGATGGCGCTCAGTACCGCATTTACGATGCTGTTGATGATGCTACAGGCGAGCGGCGATCCGCGTATGGCGAAGATCCTGACCTGGATTTCTGGCTCAACCTACGGTGCCACCGGCAGTCAGGTTGTCTGGTCCGGGATCGTGATGATCGCGCTACTGGCGATTGTTCCGCTGTGCCGTCGCTGGCTGACCATCCTGCCGCTCGGTGGTGAAACGGCGCGTGCGGTGGGTATGGCGCTGACGCCAGCGCGCGTGGCTCTACTGCTGCTGGCGGCGTGCCTGACGGCGGTGGCAACCATGACTATTGGACCACTGAGTTTTGTCGGGTTGATGGCGCCGCACATTGCCAGAATGATGGGGTTCCGCCGGACGATGCCGCATATTGTGATGTCTGCCCTCATGGGCGGGGTCATGCTGGTGTTTGCGGACTGGTGCGGAAGAATGGTGCTGTTCCCGTATCAGATCCCGGCGGGGCTGCTGTCGACCTTCATTGGCGCGCCGTATTTTATTTATCTGTTGAGAAAGCAGAGCCGATAGTCAGGTGCGGCCTGATGCCCTCTCCCACGGGAGAGGGAGAACAGCGTAGGCCGGGTAAGCGTTAGCGCCACCCGGCAATGCCCTTAGAGCTTCGCAAACACCTTACGCGCCGCGTCGATGGTGTTATTGATATCTTCTTCGCTGTGCGCCACGGACATAAAGCCCGCTTCGAACGCTGACGGTGCCAGGTACACGCCTTCTTCCAGCATCAGGTGGAAGAAGCGCTTGAAGCGTTCAACGTCGCACTTCACCACGTCCTGATAGCAGGTCACGGTTTTCGCATCGGTGAAGAAAATCCCGAACATCCCACCCACGTGGTTAACGACCAGCGGAATACCGGCTTCCTCTGCCGCTTCAAGCAGTCCGTTTGCCAGCTGCGTCGTCAGGTCGGTCAGGGTTTCATGAATACCGGGCTGAGCCACTTCGTTCAGGCAGGCGAAGCCCGCCGCCATGGCGATTGGGTTACCGGAGAGCGTGCCCGCCTGGTAAACCGGGCCGGTTGGCGCCAGGGCTTCCATGACGTCCTTACGGCCACCAAAGGCCCCGACCGGCATGCCGCCGCCGATGATTTTGCCGAGGCAAGTGAGGTCCGGCTCAACGCCATAATAAGACTGGGCACCCGCCAGCGCCACGCGGAAGCCGGTCATCACTTCGTCGATGATCAGCAGGGCGCCGAATTCGTCGCACAGGGCGCGCAGGCCCGGCAGGAAATCAGGCTGCGGTGGGATACAGTTCATGTTACCCGCAACAGGCTCAACGATGATGCAGGCGATCTCCTGCGGATACTGCTCGAATGCCGCGCGAACGGTGGCCAGATCGTTGTAGGTGCAGGTCAGGGTATGCTTAGCGAAATCTGCCGGTACGCCAGGCGAGTTTGGCTGGCCGAGCGTTAGCGCGCCGGAGCCTGCTTTCACCAGCAGGCAGTCCGCATGGCCGTGGTAGCAGCCTTCAAACTTGATGATTTTATCGCGGCCGGTGAAGCCACGCGCAAGGCGGATGGCGCTCATGGTGGCTTCGGTACCGGAGTTCACCATACGCACCATGTCCATGGTCGGCACCAGTTCGGTGACCAGCGCCGCCATTTTCACTTCCATTTCGGTTGGCGCGCCGAAGCTCAGGCCGCGCTGGGCGGCTTCAATCACCGCGTTACGGATAGCCGGGTGGTTGTGGCCCAGCACCATCGGGCCCCAGGAGCCGACATAATCGATATAGGCTTTGCCATCGACATCATACAGATACGCGCCGTCAGCACGTTCGATAAACAGCGGCGTGCCGCCCACGCCGGTAAAGGCGCGCACAGGTGAGTTCACGCCACCCGGAATAAGCTCTCGGGCTGCACTGTAGAGGTTTTCAGACTTGCTCATGGCGTCGTTCCTGGTTCGTATAAAATGATTAAGCACACTATTCTAAGTGATTCGCGGAAGGTTATGAAATGTTTGCCCCACTAATGCAAAAACAATTGTTAAGGATTTTTCACGGGACGGCGCCACAGTCTCTGGTAAAATCCTCGCGGCTTTTTGTATGACGAATAAGAACAGGACATGAAATCAGATTCTCCGTCTTTTGAAGAACAACAGTTTACGCGCGCCCAGCACCGAATCAGTATTCGGCGGCTGCTCAATCGCGATAAAACGCCGCTGGCGATCCTGCTGGCCGCTGCCGTGGTGGGTACCCTCACGGGGCTGGTTGGCGTGGCTTTTGAAAAAGCGGTTAATGCCGTACTCAACTGGCGAGTGGGGACCGTAGCCGGTTTCGCCGATAGCAGATGGCTGGTCTGGGTGGGGGCATTCGGACTGTCTGCGCTGTTTGCCATGGTGGGGTATTTTCTGGTGCGTAAATTCGCGCCGGAAGCGGGCGGATCGGGCATCCCGGAAATTGAAGGTGCGCTGGAGGAGTTGCGTCCTGTGCGCTGGTGGCGGGTGATGCCGGTTAAATTCATCGGTGGCATGGGGACGCTGGGCGCGGGGATGGTGCTCGGCAGGGAAGGGCCCACGGTACAGCTGGGGGGCAACGTTGGTCGTATGGTGGGCGATCTGTTTCGGATGCGAAGCGCCGAAGCGCGCCATACGCTGCTGGCAACCGGTGCGGCTGCGGGGCTGTCGGCGGCGTTTAACGCGCCGCTGGCGGGGATTTTGTTCATCATCGAAGAGATGCGCGCGCAGTTTCGCTACAACCTGATCTCCATTAAAGCGGTGTTTACCGGCGTCATTATGTCGAGCATTGTCTTTCGTATAGTTAATGGCGAAGGGGCGGTCATTGAGGTGGGTAAACTGACCAACGCACCGGTCAACACCCTGTGGCTGTATCTGGTCCTCGGTATGATTTTTGGCGTGGTTGGCCCGCTCTTTAATACCTTCATCTTACGTGCTCAGGATATGTTTCAGCGTATTCACGGCGGGAATACAACCAAATGGGTGCTGATTGGTGGCCTGCTGGGCGGGATGTGCGGGGTACTTGGATTCATTGAACCGAATGCCGCAGGCGGCGGGTTCGGCCTGATTCCCATTGCGGCGGCCGGGAATTTCAGCGTGGGTCTGCTGCTGTTTATGTTTCTTTCGAGAGTCATCACGACGGTGCTGTGCTTCTCGTCCGGTGCGCCAGGGGGGATATTCGCACCGATGCTGGCGCTGGGAACGCTGCTGGGCACCGCGTTCGGTATGGCGGCGCAAGCGGGCTTTCCCGCTTATCACCTTGATGCCGGGACCTTTGCGGTGGCCGGAATGGGGGCGCTACTGGCTGCATCCCTGCGCGCGCCGCTAACCGGCATCGTGCTGGTGCTGGAGATGACGGATAATTACCAGCTCATTTTGCCAATGATCATTACCTGTCTCGGCGCGACACTATTAGCCCAATTCCTGGGTGGAAAGCCGCTATACTCCACCATCCTTGCGCGTACTCTGGCAAAACAAGAGGCTGAGCGGGCCGCAACGCAGAATACTTGAATGAATTACCAGGGTATTAGATAATGACACAAAGAATTGGGTGAATTTTACCCAATAGCAGTAGCAGTAGCAGTATTCATGGGAGCATAAGATGAGTGATGATGTAGCGTTGCCGCTGGAATTTACCGAAGCAGCAGCCAACAAAGTGAAAACCCTGATTGCCGACGAAGACAATCCGGATCTGAAACTGCGCGTCTATATTACCGGTGGCGGCTGCAGCGGCTTCCAGTATGGTTTTACCTTTGACGATCAGGTTAACGATGGCGATATGACTATCGAGAAACAGGGCGTCGCGCTGGTGGTTGACCCGATGAGCCTGCAATATCTGGTGGGCGGTTCGGTAGATTACACCGAAGGTCTGGAAGGATCGCGCTTTGTGGTGACAAACCCGAACGCAACAAGCACCTGCGGGTGTGGTTCTTCGTTCAGCATCTGATGTTTCGGGCGGTGTGGTCTGATGCCCTCACCCCGTCTCTCTCCCACGGGAGAGGGCGAAAACGCTAAAAACGGTAACCTCCAGGTTACCGTTTTGCTTTTTACCTTCCGTTATCATCCAGCGCAAACGTCGGCAGCTTCAGGTGCCAGCGTATCGCGGCTAAACGTATCACCAGCGTCACGACCATCCCCAGCATCGCTGCATTTTCCAGTGGGAGCGCAAAGGTGTAGTACGCGGTTGCGTGAACAATCCCGCCAACAATACAGGCCGTTGCGTAAATTTCAGTACGCAGGATCATCGGCACTTCACGTGCCAGAATGTCGCGAATGATCCCACCGCCCACGCCGGTTAATACGCCCATGCAGATCGCCACCATCGGACCGGTACCTGCATTAAACGCCTTGTTTACGCCAATACCGACAAACACGGCCAGACCCACAGCATCCAGCACCGGCAATATCCATTTTGGTAATCTGCGCGGCTGGCGAACCAGCACAATGGTTAACAGACAGGTGACCATCGCGACCACCAGATCGGTCGGATCTTTCACCCAAAACACCGGGCCATTCGCCAGCGCCATGTCGCGGATAGTCCCGCCGCCAACAGCGGTCACCACGCCAAGCACCAGCACGCCAAACGGATCCATGCGTAGTTTTCCGGCGAGCAGGACGCCGGAGATAGCAAAAACGGCTGTGCCAAGAATATCCAGCCAATAAACGAGCATCGTTAAATCCTCGAACCAATGTTAGTGACTCTCTGCCAGTGCGGCACAGAGCTGTTTTGCGGCGAGGATAATACGCGGGCTGGCGCGTTCAAACCAGTCGCTGTTGAGCGGGATCACCGGTATTTTTAGCTGTCTTTGCCAGAATTGTTCAATTTTAGGAATCTCGCTCGCATTTCCGACCACGACGATAGCCTGTGGCTGGCGCGCCAGGACCTGTTCACGGCTAACCTGAGGCCATGGTACCCGGCTGGCAGCGAAAATATTTTCACCACCACAGACTTCCAGCACCTGGTTCTGAATTGACCCTTTTCCGGTGGTAAACAGCGGCTGGCTGCCAAACTGCAGGAAAATGCGCTTTTTAACGGGCGTATCGTATCGGGATTTCAGCGCGGCATAGTCGCTGAGCATCTGTTTTGCCGCGGCTTCGGCTTTTTTGGGGGTAGGGCTATAGGGTGCCAGGGCGCGTAGCGCCTGAGCGACTTGTTCAATGCTCACGGCATCAATCCACATGACCTTGATGCCAAGCGAGGTCAGCTGGTTGACCTGCCGCTCAGCGTTGCCGCCACGCCAGGCCAGCACGAGATCCGGTTTAAGCGCCACAATGCGCTCAAGGTTCATCCCTTGCCAGGTTGCTACCTGTTCAATGTCCGCGGCCTGCGGTGGGTAATCGGAAAAGCTACTCACGCCAACGGGTGTGATCCCTGCGGCAAATGCCAGTTCCGTGTTAGCGGGGGAGAGTGTAATCACACGCGGGACAGCATAGAGCCACAGCGGTGCGAACAGAAGCAGGGCGGCCAGCGCCCTGACGCTATGTTTAGCCACGTGCCAGATTCTGCACCAGGCGTTCCACCATCACGGTGGACTGTTTTGCCGCAACGGTCAGGAACTCGTCGAAGCTGATGTGAGACTGCTGGTCTGCCACGTCAGAGATGGCGCGAACCACCACGAACGGTACGTTGAAGTTATGGCAAACGTGAGCGATCGCGGTCGCTTCCATCTCAACGGCTACCGCCTGAGGGAAGTTATGACGGATTTTCGCCAGGCCAACGGAGCCATTGATAAAGGCATCACCGCTGACAATCAGACCACGCACCGCGTTGAGATTGAGTTCAGCAATGCAGGTTTCTGCTGCTGCAATCAGTTTGTCGTCAGCCTTAAACCCAGCCGGACAACCCGGGAGTTGACCGTACTCGTAACCGAACGCGGTCACGTCAGCATCGTGGTAACGCGCTTCGTCGGAGACAACGATATCACCCACTTTCAGCGTCGGCGCCAGGCCGCCCGCAGAGCCGGTATTAACGATCACGTCCGGCTTGCAGCGCTCAAGCAACAGGGTTGCACCCAGTGCAGCAGCCACTTTACCGATGCCTGATTTCAGCAGAGCCACGTCAACACCGTTCAGCTGACCGGTGTAGATCTCACAGCCTCCCAGAGAGAGCGTCTGACGGTTCTCAATTTCGTCACGCAGCAGCGTAACTTCTTCTTCCATTGCACCAATAATGCCGATTTTCATAGATTTACTCGCGATGTGCCTTGTTAAGATGCATAGTCTATCATGCGGTTAAGGGGAAACGCATTCTCAGGCGGGGGAGCACATGTCACCAATCGATTTTCGCACCAAAATTAACTGGCACCGGCGTTTCCGTTCGCCGCAGGGCGACAAGAGCGAACATGAGATCCTGCGTATCTTCGAAAGCGATCGCGGGAGGATCATTAACTCGCCAGCTATCCGTCGTTTGCAGCAAAAGACGCAGGTGTTTCCGCTCGAGCGCAATGCTGCGGTGCGCACGCGCTTAACCCACTCCATGGAAGTGCAGCAGGTCGGGCGCTATATTGCCAAAGAGATTTTGAGCCGTCTCAAAGAACAACGTTTACTGGAAACCTATGGCCTGGACGAACTGACCGGGCCCTTCGAGAGCATCGTTGAAATGGCCTGCCTGATGCATGACATCGGCAACCCGCCTTTTGGTCACTTTGGTGAGGCGGCAATTAACGACTGGTTTAAACAACGGCTTTACCCTTCGGATGCTGTCAGCCAGCCTCTCAGCGATGACCGCTGTATCGTACGCGATTTGCGCCTGCGTGAAGGTGAAGAGGGGCTGAACGATCTGCGTCGTAAAGTGCGCCAGGATTTGTGTCACTTCGAGGGTAACGCGCAGGGGATCCGGCTGGTCCATTCTCTGATGCGCATGAACCTGACTTGGGCGCAGGTCGGCTGCATACTGAAATATACCCGCCCCGCGTGGTGGATGGGGGATACACCCGCGTCCCACAGTTATCTCATGAAAAAACCGGGCTATTACCTTTCTGAAGAGGCCTATATTGAACGGCTGCGTAAAGAACTTTCACTGACGCCAAACGGCCGCTTTCCATTAACCTGGATTATGGAAGCCGCCGATGATATTTCCTATTGCGTGGCCGATCTGGAAGACGCCGTTGAGAAAAGAATCTTCAGCGTCGAGGAGCTTTATCAGCATCTTTATGCGGCGTGGGGCAGCCATGAAAAAGGTTCACTGTTTGCTCAGGTTGTCGAAAATGCCTGGGAAAAATCGCGCTCAAATACATTAAGCCGCAGTACGGAAGACCAGTTCTTTATGTATTTACGGGTCAATACATTAAATAAACTGGTGCCGTATGCGGCATCGCGCTTTATTGATAATTTACCGCTGATTTTCAGCGGGGAATTCAATCATGCGCTGCTGGAAGATGACAGCAGTTTCAGCCAGCTCCTTGAGCTTTATAAACATGTGGCGATGCGGCATGTATTCAGCCATCCGGATGTCGAACAGTTAGAGCTGCAGGGCTATCGGGTAATCAGTGGGTTACTTGAAATTTATTCCCCATTGCTTCAGCTGTCGGTCAACGATTTCAGTGAGCTGGTGGAACACGAGCGCGTGCGCCGAATTCCTATCGAATCCCGGCTTTATCAGAAACTTTCTACCCGTCATCGTCTGGCGTATGTCGAAGCGGTTGGCAAGCTGGATCGCCATTCTCCCCAGTGGCCAGTGCTGGAATATTATTATCGCTGCCGTCTTATCCAGGACTATATCAGCGGCATGACAGATTTGTACGCCTGGGATGAATACCGCAAGCTTATGGCGGTGGAATAATTCCTGAGTTTTGTAAAGACGGCCAATAAATTTTTACCTTTTCCATAAACTTATCGCCGGAACTAAGCGGTATAAAATGAATCTGAGTTACACAGCAATTTTGCGTTATCTGTAAATCGAGATTGAGAAACATGAAAAAAACCACATTAGCAATGAGTGCACTGGCTCTGAGTTTAGGTTTAGCGCTGTCTCCTCTGACTGCTACTGCAGCCGAGACCGCGTCATCGGCAGCAACCGCGCAGCAGATGCCAAGCCTGGCACCGATGCTCGAAAAGGTGATGCCATCGGTGGTGAGTATTAACGTTGAGGGCAGCACGACCGTCAATACGCCGCGCATGCCGCGTAACTTCCAGCAGTTCTTTGGTGACAACTCGCCGTTCTGCCAGGACGGTTCGCCATTCCAGAGCTCTCCGTTCTGCCAGGGCGGTGGCGCAGGGGATGACAGCCAGGGCGGCGCCCAGCAGCAGAAATTCATGGCGCTTGGCTCGGGGGTGATTATTGATGCAGCGAAAGGCTACGTCGTCACCAACAACCACGTTGTTGATAACGCTAACAGCATTAAGGTGCAGCTGAGTGATGGCCGTAAGTTCGACGCCAAAGTGGTGGGTAAAGACCCGCGCTCCGACATCGCGCTTATCCAGATTCAGGATCCGAAAAACCTGACGGCGATTAAAATTGCCGACTCCGACGCGCTGCGCGTGGGTGACTATACCGTGGCAATCGGTAACCCGTTCGGTCTGGGTGAAACCGTGACTTCCGGTATCGTCTCTGCGCTGGGTCGCAGCGGCCTCAATGCCGAAAACTATGAAAACTTCATCCAGACGGATGCGGCGATTAACCGCGGTAACTCCGGCGGTGCGCTGGTGAACCTGAACGGTGAGCTGATCGGTATCAACACCGCTATCCTGGCACCGGACGGCGGCAACATCGGTATCGGCTTTGCTATCCCAAGTAACATGGTGAAAAACCTGACCGCGCAGATGGTGCAGTACGGCCAGGTGAAACGCGGTGAGCTGGGCATCCTGGGTACGGAACTGAACTCCGAACTGGCTAAGGCAATGAAAGTCGACGCTCAGCGCGGGGCATTCGTCAGCCAGGTGATGCCGAACTCCTCTGCAGCAAAAGCGGGTATTAAAGCGGGTGATGTGATCACCTCCCTGAACGGTAAACCGATCAGCAGCTTTGCCGCCCTGCGTGCCGAAGTGGGGTCCATGCCGATTGGCAGTAAAGTCACCCTCGGCCTGCTGCGCGACGGTAAGCCGGTTAACGTGAGCCTGGAGCTGCAGCAGAGCAGCCAGAATCAGGTTGATTCCAGCACCATCTTCAGCGGTATTGAAGGCGCAGAGATGAGCAACAAAGGGGCAGATAAAGGCGTGGTGGTGAACAACGTGAAAGCGAATTCACCGGCAGCCCGTATTGGCCTGAAAAAAGGGGATGTGATCATGGGTGCTAACCAGCAGCCGGTGAAAAACATCGCTGAACTGCGCAAAATTCTCGACAGCAAGCCTTCCGTGCTGGCGCTGAATATCCAGCGTGGTGACTCCTCTATCTACCTGCTGATGCAGTAATTTCTGTAAGCCCCTGCTTGTAACTGGCAGGGGCTTTTCTCGTTTCTGTGACCCTTTCCACAAGTCCATACTTCTCCCTCTCTCTTTGTGCATTTGCACAATGCAGCCGTAGCTGAACTTCCCTATGCTTGAGCTCTGCTCACAGGAGGGTTGCATGGCTGGCTGGCATCTTGATACCAAAATGGCGCAGGATATCGTGGCGCGCACCATGCGCATCATTGATACCAATATCAACGTAATGGATGCCCGCGGGCGCATTATTGGCAGCGGCGATCGCGAGCGTATTGGTGAATTGCACGAAGGTGCGCTGCTGGTGCTTTCCCAGGGGCGGGTCGTGGATATCGACGACGCGGTAGCGAAACATCTTCACGGTGTGCGGCAGGGGATTAATTTACCGCTGCGTCTTGAAGGGGAAATTGTTGGCGTCATTGGCCTGACCGGCGAACCGGAGTCCCTGCGAAAATACGGCGAGCTGGTCTGTATGACGGCGGAAATGATGCTGGAGCAGTCGCGCCTGATGCACCTGCTCGCCCAGGACAGCCGCTTGCGGGAAGAGCTGGTGATGAATCTTATTCAGGCGGAAGAGCATACCCCTGCACTCAGCGAATGGGCGCAGCGTCTGGGGATCGATCTAAACCAGCCGCGCGTCGTGGCGGTGATTGAGGTCGATAGCGGCCAGCTTGGGGTCGACAGTGCGATGGCCGAGCTGCAGCAGCTACAAAATGCGCTGGCGACGCCGGAGCGCGACAATCTGGTGGCGATAGTCTCTCTGACGGAAATGGTGGTGCTCAAACCGGCGCTCAATCAGTTTGGTCGCTGGGATGCAGAAGATCACCGTCGTCGCGTGGAGCTGCTGATCGCGCGAATGAAGGAGAATGGTCAGCTGCGTTTTCGCGTAGCGCTGGGCAACTACTTTACCGGGCCGGGCAGTATCGCCCGCTCCTGGCGTACCGCGCGTACCACCATGATGGTGGGCAAGCAGCGCATGCCGGAGAGCCGAAGTTATTTCTATCAGGATCTGATGCTGCCGGTGCTGCTCGACAGCCTGCGCGGCGGCTGGCAGGCCAATGAGCTGGCACGGCCATTAGCGCGTCTGAAAGCCATGGACAACAACGGCCTGTTGCGCCGGACGCTACAGGCGTGGTTCCGTCATAACGTGCAGCCGCTGGCGACGTCGAAAGCGCTGTTTATTCATCGCAATACCCTGGAGTATCGGTTAAATCGGATTTCGGAGCTGACGGGGCTGGATCTGGGGAATTTTGACGACAGGCTGCTGCTGTACGTGGCGCTGCAGCTGGATGAGCAGAGATGATGCTGTTTGCCGGGTGGCGGCTTCGCCTTACCCGGCCTACATGATGGTTTTCTCCCTCTCCGTGTGGGAGAGGGCATCAGGCCGTACTCAACTTATTTGTTGCGGGTTAATTTCTCAAGATCCGCTTCAATCTCGCTGATCTTGTTGGTCACAACGCTTTCAAGGTGACGCAGATCGTCAAGGATCTTACGCTTGAGATCGACTTCGGTGCGGTCGCGCTGGCAGATCTGATCGAGTTCATCGATCACATAGCGCAGGTTAGGGCTGATTTCCTGTACTTCTTTGTATCCCTGTCCTACACCGTCAGCAACAACGGTCTTACGCTGGCGTGGATATTTAAACTTCACGCTTTTGGCGAAAAACTCTCCTTTGTCCTTGTGAAAATAGATTTTCAGAATATCGTTATTGGCTTCCTGACGGAGGCTGTAACGATCAATTTCATCAGGATTGGTAATGCCCAGACTTTTCAGATTATCGTACATAGCGGTACCCTTGATCTCAACATAACCTTTGAATAATTAACGAAAAAATCTATTTTCGCCACCCTCAGATATAAAAAAAGCGGGGTTGCCCCCGCTTTTTGTTATACCCGATTAATCGATGGTGCGCAGCAATTCGTTGATGCCAACTTTACCGCGCGTTTTCGCATCCACTTTCTTCACGATAACCGCACAGTACAGGCTGTATTTGCCATCTTTTGACGGCAGGTTGCCGGAAACCACCACGGAGCCCGCCGGCACGCGACCGTAATGTACTTCACCGGTTTCGCGATCGTAAATACGGGTGCTCTGACCGATGTAAACGCCCATGGAGATCACGGAGCCTTCTTCAACGATCACGCCTTCTACCACTTCAGAACGTGCGCCGATGAAGCAGTTGTCTTCGATGATGGTCGGGTTAGCCTGCAGTGGTTCCAGAACACCACCGATGCCGACGCCGCCTGAGAGGTGAACGTTTTTACCGATCTGCGCGCAAGAACCGACGGTTGCCCAGGTATCCACCATGGTGCCTTCGTCAACATAAGCACCGATGTTCACGTAGGAAGGCATCAGAACGGTATTGCGCGCGATAAAGGCGCCCTGACGCACTGCCGCAGGTGGTACCACGCGGAAGCCTTCTTTCTGGAAACGCGCTTCGTCGTAGTCAGCGAATTTCATAGGTACTTTATCGAAGTAGCGGCTTTCTGCTCCGTCGATAACCTGGTTATCATTAATGCGGAAAGAGAGCAGCACCGCTTTCTTCAGCCATTGATGAGTGACCCACTGACCGTCGATTTTTTCTGCCACGCGCAATGCGCCGGAATCCAGCAGGGAAATCACCTGGTTTACCGCTTCACGGGTCACGGTATCCACATTTGCCGGGGTAATCTCGGCGCGACGCTCAAAGGCGGACTCAATAACGTTCTGTAACTGCTGCATGGTTTACTCTTTCCATTTCACTAAAAAACACGTCACCCTTTATCGTTTGGATTGAGGGCTGCTGTCAACCGTTGTTGTACTTCAAGTTGCAGGTCATTATTAAGGGCACGCCGGTCCGCTGTTGCGATTATAAATAAATCTTCTACTCGCTCGCCAATGGTTGTAATTCTTGCCCCATGAAGCGAAATTCCCAGATCGGCAAACACCTGGCCGACGCGGGCGAGTAGCCCTGGCTGGTCCAGTGCGATCAGCTCCAGGAACGATTTCCTGTCGGTGTGGGTCGGCAGGAAATTGACCTCGGTGTCGACGGTAAAGTGGCGCAGTTTCGCCGGCTGGCGACGCGGCTGCGGCGGCTGCCAGCTGCGCTGGGTGATCGCCTGTTCGAGTCCGAAGCGTATTCCCTCATGTCTGTCCGACGACAGCGGGCTGCCGTCCGGCTCAAGCACAATAAAGGTATCCATCGCCATGCCGTCGCGGGTGGTGAAAATTTGCGCGTCGTGAACGCTCAGATTACGCCTGTCCAGCTCGGCACAGACCGCAGCAAACAGATAAGGCCGGTCCGGGCTCCAGATAAAGATCTCCGTACCGCCGCGCGTGGCCTGTGGACTCAGCAGGATCATCGGCTGCGTCAGATCGTGCTTCAGCAGGTGCCGCGCGTGCCAGGCCAGCTGGTTTGGGCTGTGGCGGACAAAATAGTTGGCACGGCAGCGGGCCCAAATCTGATGCAATGCTTCTTCGTCAATGTTATCCATTCGCAGCAGCGCCAGCGCCTGCAGCTGGTGATGGCGCACGCGTTCGCGCATGTCCGGCGTGTTTTGCATGCCCCGGCGCAGCTGTTTTTCGGTGGCAAAGTACAGCTCGCGCAACAGGCTTTGTTTCCAACTGTTCCACAGCGTTTCGTTGGTGGCGCAGATATCGGCCACCGTCAGGCAGACCAGATAGCGCAGACGGTTTTCCGTCTGAACCTCTTCCGCAAACTGCTTGATCACTTCAGGATCCTGAATATCACGACGCTGTGCGGTGACCGACATCAGCAGGTGATGGCGTACCAGCCAGGCCACAAGCTGCGTTTCACGTGAGTTCAGGCCGTGCAGTTCGGCAAATTTAAGCACGTCCTGCGCGCCCAGCACCGAATGGTCACCGCCGCGACCTTTCGCAATATCGTGGAACAGGGCGGCAATCAGGATCAATTCCGGATGGCTAAGGCGCGGCCATAACTCCACGCACAGCGGGTGGCGGGATCGCGTCTCTTCTCTGGCAAAACTTTCCAGCTTGAGCATCACGCGGATGGTGTGTTCATCCACCGTGTAGGCGTGGAACAGATCAAACTGCATTTGCCCGACAATGTGCGACCACTGCGGCATATAGGCCCACAGCACGCTGTGGCGGTGCATCGGCAGCAGCCCGCGGCTGACGGCGCCCGGGTGGCGGAGCATGCTCAGGAACAGCGATCGCGCTTCCGGTATGTAGCACAGAGGCTGCGTTAAATGGCGACGAGCGTGGCGGAGATGTCGCAGGGTGGTGGAGTAGATCCCGGTGATGGTGCTGTTACGCACCATGGTATAGAACATCCGCAGAATCGCTTCCGGCTCGCGGATAAACAGCGTTTCGTCGCGCAGATCGATAAGCGTGCCGCGTAGCTGGAATTCGTCATCAATCGGACGCGGCTTTTCGTCCGCCGTCAGTGCCAGGATGGCCTCGTCGAACAGCTGCAACAGCATCTGGTTCAGCTCCGTGACCCGGCGGGTGACGCGGAAGAAATCCTTCATCATATGCTCAACCGGTTCGTTCCCCTCGCCGCTGTAGTTGAGGCGCTGGGCAACGCTGAGCTGACGGTCAAACAGCAGACGGTTATCGTAGCGCGTCACTTCCAGATGCAGGGCAAAGCGAATGCGCCAGAGCAGGTGCAGACACTCGTTGAGCTCGTTACGCTCGGCCTCGGTCAAGAAGCCAAAGCCGACCATCTCGTCCATGGAGGTGGCACCAAAATGGCGACGGGCGACCCACTGTAACGTGTGGATGTCGCGCAGGCCGCCGGGGCTGCTTTTAATATCGGGTTCAAGATTATAGCTGGTGCCGTGGTAGCGCTGGTGGCGCTGATTTTGCTCTTCGACCTTCGCGGCGAAGAACTTTTCTGACGGCCAGAAGCCGTCGCTGAAGATATGTTTTTGCAGTTCCAGGAACAGCGCGACATCACCAATCAGCAGGCGGGTTTCGATCAGGTTGGTGGCGACGGTCAGGTCGGATAACCCTTCCAGCAGACACTCTTCCAGGGTGCGCACGCTATGACCCACTTCCAGCTTCACATCCCAGAGCAGGGTCAGCAGTTCGCCAATTTTTTGTGCCTGTTCGTCCGGCAGCTTTTTGCGGCTTAAGATGAGGAGATCTATATCGGAAAGCGGATGCAGCTCTCCACGGCCATAGCCCCCAACGGCAACCAGCGCGACATCACCGATCTGCCCGAACCCGTAATCGATCCATAGACGCTGCAGGAGCTGGTCGATAAATTCGGTACGCGCTTCAATCAGCTGCTCTGCGGAAATTCCGGCATCAAATGCGCTTCCAAGCCAACGGTGAAAGACGTCCATGTGCGCCTTGATGCCGGCACAGGTCAGCTCGTGTTGCGGCCAGACGCCCGGGTTATCGGGCTGGTCGGGGAGGGTGGGAAGTGCTGTGTTAGCATACTGTTCGGGTAAAAGATTACTCATCGTGCGCCACCCATAAGAAAAAACTATAGCCATTAAAAAAGCCGGCATTTGCCGGCTTTTTTATCATTCATCGTGCGTCAGTATCGCCGGGATGGTGTCATCCTTGCGCAACGTCATAATTTCGCAGCCGTTGTCTGTTACCACAATAGTATGCTCGTACTGCGCAGACAAGCTTCTGTCTTTGGTTTTG
Organism: Lelliottia nimipressuralis; assembly: GCF_004402045.1. Classification (GTDB taxonomy): domain Bacteria; phylum Pseudomonadota; class Gammaproteobacteria; order Enterobacterales; family Enterobacteriaceae; genus Enterobacter; species Enterobacter chinensis. The sequence continues at coordinate 459,617 of NZ_SOMG01000023.1, forward strand.
ACCGTCCAGCCATCTTTCATGGTACGGATGCGGTAGTCACCCGCGTTAACCATCGGTTCGATGGTAAAGGTCATGCCTTTTTGCAGCACCACGCCGCCGTCATCTGCATCATAGTGCAGGACCTGCGGTTCTTCGTGGAAGACGCGGCCAATACCGTGACCGCAGTATTCGCGTACCACGGAGAAACCTTCCGCTTCGACGAACTTTTGAATGGCGGCACCAATAGTACGCAGGCGAATACCCGGTTTAACCATTTTCAGGGCCAGGTAGAGGCTCTCTTGCGTCACTTTGCACAGACGCTCGCCCAGGATGGTTGGCTTGCCAACGATGAACATTTTTGAGGTGTCACCGTGGTACTCGTCTTTAATGACTGTGACGTCGATGTTGACGATGTCACCATCTTTCAGCAGTTTTTCGTTGTCCGGGATACCGTGGCACACCACTTCATTAATAGAAATGCAGACGGATTTCGGGAAACCGTGGTAGCCGAGGCAGGCGGAAACCGCGTGCTGCTCATTAACGATATAGTCATTACAGATGCGGTCCAGCTCACCGGTGCTGACGCCCGGCTTCACGAACGGCTCGATCATTTCCAGCACTTCCGCGGCCAGACGACCGGCGACGCGCATCTTTTCAATTTCTTCAGGTGTCTTAATAGAGATAGCCATGTAATCTGTCCATCGGTGTCGATTTTTTCGACAATACTAGTCTAAGTGTTGTCAATGGTATCAGTCAGGCACACCCCGTGCCAAATTGAGAATCATTAACAGCACTCTACGCCAACAACAGTTGGTTTATGGTGGCGTTTTGTGGTATAAAGCGCGCCGGACTTCCGATCCATTTCAGATACACAGGCTGGACGGAAGCGACAAATCTCACTTTGTGTAACAACACACACGTATCGGCACATATTCCGGGGTGCCCTTTGGGGTCGGTAATATGGGATACGTGGAGGCATAACCCCAACTTTTAATATAGAGGTTTTAAACATGGCAACTGTTTCCATGCGCGACATGCTCAAGGCTGGTGTTCACTTTGGTCACCAGACCCGTTACTGGAACCCGAAAATGAAGCCTTTCATCTTCGGCGCACGTAACAAAGTTCACATCATCAACCTTGAGAAAACTGTACCAATGTTCAACGAAGCCCTGGCTGAGCTGAACAAGATCTCTTCCCGTAAAGGTAAGATTCTGATGGTTGGTACTAAACGCGCTGCAAGCGAAGCTGTGAAAGAAGCTGCTAACAGCTGCGACCAGTTCTTCGTGAACCATCGCTGGTTGGGCGGCATGCTGACCAACTGGAAAACCGTTCGTCAGTCAATCAAACGCCTGAAAGATCTGGAAACCCAGTCTCAGGACGGTACTTTCGACAAGCTGACTAAGAAAGAAGCGCTGATGCGTACTCGTGAACTGGACAAGCTGGAAAACAGCCTGGGCGGTATCAAAGATATGGGCGGCCTGCCAGACGCGCTGTTCGTAATCGATGCAGACCACGAGCACATCGCAATCAAAGAAGCTAACAACCTGGGTATCCCGGTATTTGCTATCGTTGATACCAACTCCGATCCGGACGGTGTTGACTTCGTTATCCCGGGTAACGACGATGCAATCCGTGCTATCAGCCTGTACCTGGGCGCTGTAGCTGCTACCGTTCGTGAAGGCCGTTCCCAGGATCTGGCTTCTCAGGCGGAAGAAAGCTTCGTAGAAGCTGAATAATAAGGTTTTACCCCTTATTAGTACCGTGTATGAATAGGGGCCCATTACCGGCCCCTTTTTTCAATTTACACTGTTTGGCCTCTGGCCGGGCAGTTCACATCTCCCGAGGATTTAAGAATGGCTGAAATTACCGCATCCCTGGTAAAAGAGCTGCGCGAGCGTACTGGCGCAGGCATGATGGATTGCAAAAAAGCGCTGACTGAAGCGAACGGCGACATCGAGCTGGCAATCGAAAACATGCGTAAATCCGGTGCGATCAAAGCAGCTAAAAAAGCAGGCAACGTTGCTGCTGACGGCGTGATCATCACTAAGATCGACGGCAACTACGGCATCATTCTGGAAGTTAACTGCCAGACTGACTTCGTTGCTAAAGATGGTGGTTTCCAGGCATTTGCTAACAAAGTTCTGGACGCAGCTGTTGCTGGCAAAATCACTGACGTTGAAGTTCTGAAAGCACAGTTCGAAGAAGAACGTGTTGCGCTGGTTGCTAAAATCGGTGAGAACATCAACATCCGTCGCGTTTCTTCTCTGGAAGGCGACGTTCTGGGCTCTTACCAGCACGGTGCACGTATCGGTGTTCTGGTTGCGGCTAAAGGCGCTGACGAAGAGCTGGTTAAACAGCTGGCGATGCACATCGCTGCAAGCAAACCAGAATTCGTTAAGCCAGAAGACGTGTCTGCTGAAGTGGTAGAGAAAGAGTACCAGGTTCAGCTGGACATCGCGATGCAGTCTGGTAAGCCAAAAGAAATCGCAGAGAAAATGGTTGAAGGCCGCATGAAGAAATTCACCGGCGAAGTTTCTCTGACTGGCCAGCCATTCGTTATGGATCCAAGCAAGTCTGTTGCTCAGCTGCTGAAAGAGCACAACGCTGACGTAACTGGCTTCATCCGCTTCGAAGTGGGCGAAGGCATCGAGAAAGTTGAGACTGACTTCGCAGCAGAAGTTGCTGCAATGTCCAAGCAGTCTTAATGATTGAAAAGGAGCCGCCTGAGGGCGGCTTCTTTTTGTCACCCGTCATATGAAATCAGACAGGCTCCAGTATCGCTGTGCTGATTTGCGGCATATCATGTCGCCAGAATTAACCCCCATCTTAATCGTTGACAGTCTCAGGAAAGAAACATGGCTACCAATGCAAAACCCGTGTACAAACGCATTCTGCTTAAGCTGAGTGGCGAAGCGCTGCAGGGATCGGAAGGCTTCGGTATTGACGCAAGCATCCTTGATCGCATGGCACAGGAAATCAAAGAACTGGTCGAACTGGGTATCCAGGTTGGCGTGGTCATTGGCGGTGGCAACCTTTTCCGTGGTGCTGGTCTGGCGAAAGCGGGGATGAACCGCGTTGTAGGCGACCACATGGGTATGCTGGCAACAGTTATGAATGGTCTGGCAATGCGTGATGCACTGCATCGTGCCTATGTGAATGCCCGCCTGATGTCCGCGATTCCACTGAATGGCGTATGCGATAATTACAGCTGGGCAGAAGCCATCAGCCTGCTGCGCAACAACCGCGTGGTGATCCTCTCCGCCGGTACGGGTAACCCGTTCTTTACTACCGATTCCGCTGCCTGCCTGCGCGGTATCGAGATTGAAGCCGATGTGGTACTGAAAGCGACCAAAGTCGATGGCGTGTTTACTGCCGATCCGGCAAAAGATCCTTCTGCGACCATGTACGATCAGCTGTCCTATAATGAAGTACTGGATAAAGAGCTGAAAGTGATGGATCTTGCCGCCTTCACGCTGGCTCGCGACCACAAACTGCCGATCCGCGTCTTCAACATGAACAAACCTGGCGCATTGCGTCGCGTGGTCATGGGCGAAAAAGAAGGCACTTTGATCACGGAATAATTTCCGTTGACGATAAATACAGGTAAGATTCCGCTTTATTTTGTAGTGGTATCTTACCCGGGCGCGCCTTTGGCGTTGTCATGAATTAAACGCGACTATACTTAGCACACCTCTAGCGCTGTGTTGGCGGATAGTCTGCCTGAGACAAGTTTTCAAGGATTCGTAACGTGATTAACGACATCAGAAAAGATGCTGAAGTACGCATGGAAAAATGCGTAGAAGCGTTCAAAACCCAAATCAGCAAAATCCGTACTGGCCGTGCTTCTCCAAGCCTGCTGGATGGCATTATCGTAGAATACTACGGTACGCCAACTCCTCTGCGCCAGCTGGCGAGCGTAACGGTAGAAGATACCCGTACGCTGAAAATCAACGTGTTCGATCGCTCAATGAGCCCGGCCGTTGAGAAAGCGATCATGGCCTCTGACCTCGGCCTGAACCCAAGCTCTGCGGGTGCTGATATCCGCGTTCCACTGCCTCCGCTGACCGAAGAACGTCGTAAAGATCTGATCAAAGTGGTTCGTGGTGAAGCTGAGCAGGGTCGTGTTTCCGTGCGTAACGTCCGTCGCGACGCGAACGACAAAGTAAAAGCGCTGCTGAAAGAAAAAGAGATCAGTGAAGATGACGATCGTCGTTCTCAGGACGACATTCAGAAAATGACCGACGCTGCCATCAAGAAAATTGATGCGGCGCTGGCAGATAAAGAAGCAGAACTGATGCAGTTCTGATTTCTGTCGTACACTGATAAACGCCGTTCAGAGGGACTTCGGGTCTTGCTGGCGGCGTTTTGCTTTTATCTGGTCTAACTTTTTTCGGGCATCCCATGAAGCATTTAACTCTCCTTGGCTCAACCGGCTCTATCGGTTGCAGCACTCTCGATGTTGTTCGCCATAATCCTGAACTTTACACCGTGACAGCGCTGGTGGCCGGTAAGAATGTGCAGCGAATGGTCGAGCAGTGCCTGGAGTTTGCGCCCCGCTATGCGGTGATGGATGACGAAGAGAGCGCGCGTCTGCTGAAAGTGCAACTGCTTGAAAAGGGCTGTCGAACTGAAGTTCTGAGTGGCCAACAGGCGGCCTGCGAGATGGCGGCGCTGGATGAGGTCGATCAGGTTATGGCAGCCATCGTCGGGGCGGCAGGATTATTACCGACGCTTGCCGCGATTGATGCCGGTAAGGATGTTCTGCTGGCCAATAAAGAGTCACTAGTCACCTGTGGACGCCTGTTTATGGATGCGGTGAAGCAGCGCGGCACGCGTCTTTTACCGGTCGACAGCGAACACAACGCGATTTTTCAGAGTTTACCGCAACCTTTTCAACAGAACCTGGGGTACGCTGACCTGGAGCAGAATGGCGTGGTATCTATTCTGCTTACCGGGTCTGGTGGCCCGTTCCGTGAAACGCCACTGTCTGAACTGAGCGCTATGACGCCGGACCAGGCGTGCCGTCATCCGAACTGGTCGATGGGGCGTAAAATCTCCGTTGACTCTGCCACCATGATGAACAAAGGTCTGGAATACATTGAAGCGCGCTGGCTGTTTAATGCGTCAGCGAAACAGATGGAAGTACTGATTCACCCGCAATCGGTGATTCACTCGATGGTGCGTTATCAGGATGGCAGCGTGCTGGCGCAGCTGGGCGAGCCAGATATGCGTACGCCTATTGCCCATTCAATGGCGTGGCCGAATCGAGTGAAATCCGGCGTGAAGCCGCTTGATTTCTGCAAGTTAAGTTCCCTGACGTTCAGCGAACCAGACTATGACCGCTATCCTTGTCTGAAGCTTGCGATGAATGCCTTTGACCAGGGGCAAGCGGCGACGACGGCACTCAATGCAGCTAATGAAATTACCGTTGAAGCATTTCTGAATCAGCAGATTCGTTTTACCGATATCGCGTCGTTAAATTTATCGGTACTGGAAATGATGGATTTGCGCGAACCACAGAGCGTGGAAGAGGTGCTGGCGGTGGATGCGGCTGCGCGTGATATTGCGCGCCAACAGGTGACACGTCTCGCAAGCTGGTGATAAAGCAAGCACTAGTCGTCGTGCTATTTGTTAGCGTTGGGCTTCAGTGATATAGTCTGCGCCACCTGATCGCAGGAATTTGACTTTATGTGGTCAGGTAAGCCGTGGTTTGACACGGCTTTTTTATGTATAGGCTTCAGTATTCCTGAGTACCGTTAAATCCTTTTCAGGGACAAAAAACGCGTTATGTTGTCTGCGAATCAACCAATAAGCGAAAACTTGCCAGCTCATGGCTGCCGTCATGTAGCAATCATTATGGATGGCAATGGCCGCTGGGCGAAAAGACAAGGGAAGATACGAGCCTTTGGGCATAAAGCTGGGGCGAAATCTGTTCGCCGCGCCGTTTCTTTTGCCGCCAATAACGGCATTGATGCGTTAACGCTCTATGCTTTTAGCAGTGAAAACTGGAATCGACCTCCGCAGGAAGTGACCGCGTTGATGGAATTGTTTGTGTGGGCGCTAGACAGCGAAGTAAAAAGCCTGCACCGCCACAACGTCCGCCTGCGTATCATTGGCGATACCAGTCGTTTTAACTCACGTTTGCAGGAACGGATTCGTAAAGCAGAAGCGTTGACTGAAAATAATACCGGTCTGACGCTTAATATTGCGGCGAATTACGGCGGACGCTGGGATATTATCCAGGGCGTTCGGCATCTGGCCGAGCAGGTTCAGGAAGGGCTGTTGAGACCCGACCAAATTGATGAAGAGGCGCTGAGCAAGCAAATCTGCATGAATGAACAGGCGCCTGTGGATTTGGTAATTAGGACAGGGGGGGAGCATCGCATAAGTAACTTTTTGATATGGCAAATTGCCTATGCCGAACTTTACTTTACGGATGTTCTTTGGCCCGATTTTGATGAACAAGACTTTGAAGGTGCGCTGCATGCCTTTGCCAATCGAGAGCGTCGTTTCGGCGGCACCGAGCCTGGTGGCGACAAAGCCTGATGGGGGTAGCTTTTGCTGAAGTATCGCCTGATTTCCGCTTTTGTATTAATACCCATTGTCATTGCGGCGCTGTTTTTACTGCCCCCGGTGGGATTCGCTATTGTTACGCTGGTGGTGTGTATGCTCGCCGCGTGGGAATGGGGACAGTTTAGCGGCTTTACCTCGCGCAGTCAGCGAGTATGGCTTGCGGTACTCTGTGGCTTTATCCTGGCCGTAATGCTGTTTACGTTGCCTGAATATCACCATGATATTCATCAACCGCTGGTTGCCGGTTCCCTGTGGGTATCGCTGGCCTGGTGGGTTGGTGCACTGCTGCTGGTGCTTTTTTATCCAGGCTCTGCGGCGTTATGGCGTAATTCAAAAGTGCTGCGACTGATTTTTGGCTTGCTCACTATTGTTCCATTTTTCTGGGGTATGGTCGCGCTTAGGGCCTGGCACTACGACGAAAACCATTACAGCGGTGCGATCTGGCTGCTTTATGTGATGATTCTCGTCTGGGGGGCTGACTCCGGGGCCTATATGTTTGGTAAACTGTTTGGCAAACATAAACTGGCACCGAAAGTGTCTCCGGGGAAAACCTGGCAAGGATTCATCGGCGGCTTGTTTACGGCAGCGATCATTTCCTGGGGCTATGGCGTTTGGGCGAATCTGGAAGTGGCACCGTCAATACTGCTGGTGTGCTCGATTTTTGCTGCGCTTGCCTCAGTGCTCGGTGATTTAACCGAGAGTATGTTTAAGCGTGAAGCAGGGATTAAGGACAGCGGACACCTGATTCCAGGACATGGCGGTATACTGGATCGCATTGATAGCCTCACAGCGGCTGTTCCAGTGTTTGCTTGTTTGCTTTTACTGGTATTCGGGACGATTTAACGGAAGGTTTTATGCTGAGCATTCTCTGGAATCTGGCGGCGTTCATTGTTGCACTGGGTGTACTGATTACCGTGCATGAATTTGGCCATTTCTGGGTTGCTCGCCGTTGTGGTGTGCGGGTAGAGCGGTTTTCCATCGGTTTTGGCAAATCACTCTGGACGCGCACCGACCGTCACGGCACTGAATTTGTCATTGCCCTTATCCCGCTGGGCGGCTACGTCAAAATGCTCGACGAACGCGTTGAGCCTGTCGCTCCTGAGCTACGACACAGCGCATTCAACAATAAAACCGTTGGACAACGCGCCGCCATCATTGCTGCCGGACCGGTAGCCAACTTCATCTTTGCTATTTTCGCTTACTGGCTGGTGTTTATCATCGGCGTGCCCGGCGTGCGTCCGGTGGTGGGTGAAATTGCCCCCAACTCCATCGCGGCAAGTGCGCAAATTACATCCGGGATGGAACTTAAAGCGATTGATGGCATCGAAACCCCTGATTGGGATGCTGTGCGACTGCAGCTGGTAGCTAAAATTGGCGATCCGCAGACAACCATCAGCGTATCGCCGTTTGGCTCAGACGTGCGCCAGAACAAAGTGCTCGATTTACGTCACTGGCGTTTCGAGCCAGACAAAGAGGATCCCGTTGCTGCGCTAGGCATTCGTCCACGCGGCGCACAGATCGAGCCGGTATTAGCCGAAGTACAGGCAAATTCGGCAGCGAGCAAAGCGGGTTTGCAAGCAGGCGACAGGATCGTTAAAGTCGATGGTCAACCATTAACAGAGTGGATGACCTTTGTTACTCTGGTGCGCGATAATCCGGGAACGTCTCTCGCGCTGGAAGTTGAAAGGCAAGGCAGTCCGCTTTCGCTGACGCTGATCCCGGATACGAAGTCGGTCGGCAAAAAGGCAGAAGGGTTTGCAGGCGTAGTGCCAAAAGTGATCCCGCTGCCAGATGAGTACAAGACAATACGCCAGTATGGGCCATTCAGCGCCATCCTTGAAGCCACGGATAAAACATGGCAACTGATGAAGCTGACGGTCAACATGTTGGGGAAATTGATAACCGGTGATGTGAAACTGAACAACCTCAGTGGGCCAATTTCGATTGCCCAGGGGGCTGGGATGTCAGCGGAATTCGGGGTGATTTACTATTTCATGTTCCTCGCGCTCATTAGCGTGAACCTTGGGATAATCAACCTGTTCCCGCTTCCCGTTTTAGACGGGGGTCATCTGCTGTTTTTAGCGATTGAAAAGCTAAAAGGCGGACCGGTATCCGAGCGAGTTCAAGACTTTAGTTATCGCATTGGCTCGATTTTGCTGGTGCTGTTAATGGGGCTTGCACTTTTCAATGATTTCTCTCGGTTGTAAGAGAGTGTTAGGAAGAACGCATAATAACGATGGCGATGAAAAAGTTGCTCATAGCGTCGCTGCTGTTTAGCAGCGCCACCGTATACGGTGCTGACGGGTTCGTAGTGAAAGACATTCATTTCGAAGGCCTCCAGCGTGTCGCCGTTGGTGCGGCCCTCCTCAGTATGCCTGTACGCCCCGGCGATACGGTTAATGATGATGATATCAGTAACACCATCCGTGCTCTGTTTGCCACCGGCAACTTTGAGGACGTTCGCGTTCTGCGCGATGGTGATACGCTGCTGGTACAGGTAAAAGAACGTCCGACGATCGCCAGTATCACTTTCTCCGGTAACAAGTCGGTGAAAGATGACATGCTCAAGCAGAACCTTGAAGCATCGGGTGTTCGTGTGGGCGAGTCCCTGGACCGCACAACCCTTTCGGACATTGAAAAAGGTCTGGAAGACTTCTACTACAGCGTCGGTAAATACAGCGCCAGCGTGAAAGCGGTGGTGACCCCACTGCCACGTAACCGTGTTGACCTGAAGCTGGTCTTCCAGGAAGGTGTTTCTGCGAAGATCCAGCAGATCAACATTGTCGGCAACCACGCCTTTAGCACCGACGAACTGATCTCCACTTTCCAACTGCGCGATGAAGTGCCGTGGTGGAACGTGGTAGGCGATCGCAAATACCAGAAACAAAAACTGGCGGGCGACCTCGAAACCCTGCGCAGCTACTATCTGGATCGTGGCTACGCGCGTTTCAACATCGACTCGACTCAGGTGAGTCTGACTCCGGACAAGAAAGGTATCTACATCACGGTTAACATCACTGAAGGCGATCAGTACAAGCTTTCTGGTGTTGAAGTGAGTGGTAACCTGGCGGGGCATTCAGCTGAAATCGAATCGTTGACCAAAATTCAGCCAGGCGATCTGTACAGCGGCTCCAAAGTCACCAAAATGGAAGACAGCATTAAGAAGCTGCTCGGACGTTATGGCTATGCCTATCCGCGCGTACAAACGCAGCCTGAAATCAACGATGCAGATAAAACCGTTAAGCTGCACGTTAACGTCGACGCGGGCAACCGTTTCTACGTACGTAAGATTCGCTTCGTTGGTAACGACACCTCCAAAGATTCCGTTCTGCGTCGCGAAATGCGTCAGATGGAAGGCGCATGGTTAGGTAGCGACCTCGTCGATCAGGGTAAAGAGCGTCTGAACCGTCTGGGCTATTTTGAAACGGTTGATACCGATACGCAGCGCGTACCGGGCAGCCCGGATCAGGTTGATGTCGTCTACAAAGTGAAAGAGCGTAACACCGGTAGCTTCAACTTCGGTGTGGGCTACGGTACTGAAAGCGGCGTCAGCTTCCAGGTTGGTGTGCAGCAGGATAACTGGCTGGGTACGGGTTACTCTGTCGGCATTAACGGCACCAAAAACGACTACCAGACCTACTCTGAGTTCTCTGTTACTAACCCATACTTCACCGTTGATGGTGTGAGCCTGGGCGGTCGTATCTTCTATAACGACTTTAAAGCGGACGATGCGGATCTGTCCTCGTACACCAACAAGAGTTACGGTGTGGATGGTACGCTTGGCTTCCCGGTTAACGAATACAACACCCTGCGTGCTGGCTTAGGTTACGTGCATAACGACCTGTCAAATATGCAACCGCAGGTGGCGATGTGGCGTTATCTGGACTCTATCGGTCAGTCGGCAAGCAAAAACAGCGATAACAACGGTTTCGCTGCGGATGACTTCACCTTCAACTACGGCTGGACCTATAACCGTCTCGACCGTGGCTACTTCCCAACAGAAGGTTCTCGCGTCAACCTGAACGGTAAAGTCACCGTCCCAGGTTCCGATAACGAGTTCTACAAGGTGACGCTGGATACCGCGTCCTACTTCCCGATCGATGACGATCATAAGTGGGTGGTTCTGGGGCGTACCCGTTGGGGCTATGGCGATGGGTTAGGTGGCAAAGAACTGCCATTCTATGAGAACTTCTATGCCGGTGGTTCCAGTACCGTGCGTGGCTTCCAGTCCAACAACATTGGTCCGAAAGCGGTTTACTACGGCGGAAACGACAAAGACAACTGCGAAAGCCGAGATCCAAAAGATGTATGTAGCTCTGATGATGCTGTAGGCGGTAACGCCATGGCCGTGGCGAGCCTTGAGTTCATCACGCCAACTCCGTTTATCAGTGATAAATATGCGAACTCCGTCCGTACATCCTTCTTCTGGGATGCGGGTACGGTGTGGGATACCAACTGGGAGAATACAGCCCAGATGCGTGCAGCTGGCGTTCCAGACTACAGCGATCCGAGCAATATTCGCATGTCTGCCGGTATCGCATTACAATGGATGTCACCGCTGGGGCCGTTGGTCTTCTCTTACGCCCAGCCGTTTAAGAAATATGATGGAGATAAGTCGGAGCAATTCCAGTTTAACATTGGTAAAACCTGGTAATAATCCGCTGCAAAGGAATGCGTTGGCAGTGTAGCGCTGACAACTGGCGATCGGTAACACGGTCGCCTTGCCACGCAAAGAACGGTACCTTCTGGTGCCAATGGGATGGTAAGGAGTTAATTGTGAAAAAGTGGTTATTAGCTGCAGGTCTCGGTTTAGCGATGGCAACTTCTGCTCAGGCAGCAGACAAAATTGCAATCGTCAACATGGGTAATTTGTTCCAGCAGGTTGCACAGAAAACGGGTGTTTCTGCGACTCTGGAAAACGAATTCAAAGGCCGTGCAAGCGAACTGCAGGGTATGGAAAACGATCTTCAGTCCAAAATGCAGCGTCTGCAGCGTGATGGTTCTACCATGAAAGCAAGCGACCGCAGCAAGCTGGAAAAAGACGTAATGGCTCAGCGCCAGGCGTTCTCTCAGAAAGCGCAGGCTTTCGAGCAGGATCGTCAGCGTCGTTCTAACGAAGAACGCGGCAAGCTGGTGACTCGCATTCAGACCGCTGTTAAATCAGTAGCTGCCGATCAGAACATCGATCTGGTTGTTGATGCGAACGCTGTAGCTTTCAACGGCAGCGATGTTAAAGACATCACCGCTGATGTTCTGAAACAGGTTAAATAAGTAATGCCTTCAATTCGACTGGCTGATTTAGCTCAGCAGTTGGATGCAGAATTACACGGTGATGGCGATATCGTCATCACCGCTGTTGCGTCCATGCAATCTGCTAAAGCTGGCACGATTACCTTCATGGTAAGCCCTAAGTACCGTGAGCAACTGGCTCAATGCCAGGCGTCAGCTGTTGTTCTGACGCAGGACGATCTTCCATTTGCCACTGTAAGCGCACTGGTAGTGAAAAACCCCTACCTGACGTATGCACGCATGGCTCAAATTCTTGATACCACGCCGCAGCCGGCCCAGAACATTGCTGCCAGTGCAGCGATTGATCCGACGGCAAAGCTGGGTAACAACGTTGCCGTTGGCGCGAATGCGGTTATCGAATCCGGCGTGGTGCTGGGCGATAACGTCGTTATTGGCCCGGGTTGCTTCGTTGGGAAAAATACCAAAATCGGCGCCGGGACCCGTTTATGGGCCAATGTGTCCGTTTACCATGAAGTCGACATTGGCGAAAACTGCCTCGTCCAGTCCAGTACCGTGATTGGTTCTGATGGTTTTGGTTACGCTAACGATCGTGGTAATTGGGTTAAAATTCCGCAACTTGGTCGCGTTATTATTGGCGATCGCGTGGAAATTGGCGCCTGTACCACCATTGACCGTGGCGCACTTGACGACACGATCATTGGCAATGGTGTTATCATCGATAACCAGTGCCAGATTGCGCATAACGTCGTGATTGGCGACAATACCGCGGTTGCGGGTGGCGTCATCATGGCAGGCAGCCTGAAAATTGGCCGTTATTGCATGATTGGCGGTGCGAGCGTGATTAATGGCCATATGGAAATATGCGACAAGGTGACTGTGACGGGAATGGGCATGGTAATGCGTCCTATCACTGAACCTGGCGTCTATTCCTCAGGCATTCCGCTCCAGCCCAACAAGGTATGGCGTAAAACAGCAGCTCTGGTGATGAACATTGATGATATGAGCAAGCGTCTCAAGTCTCTTGAGCGCAAAATCGATCAACAAGACTAAACGTCATCCGTTTAACGCTATTTTTCCCGGCCTGTCGGCTTTCTAATAAACCGGCAGGCCGTGTTATTATTGTTATCAGTACATTTTGACAGGAAGAGTATTTTGACTACTGACACTCATACTCTGCATATTGAAGAGATTTTAGAACTTCTGCCGCACCGCTACCCGTTTCTGCTGGTAGACCGTGTGCTGGATTTTGAAGAAGGTCGTTTTCTGCGCGCAGTGAAAAATGTTTCCGTGAATGAGCCATTCTTCCAGGGACACTTCCCGGGAAAACCTATCTTCCCGGGTGTGTTGATCCTGGAAGCTATGGCACAGGCTACCGGTATTCTGGCGTTTAAAAGCGTCGGCAAACTGGAGCCAGGTGAGCTGTATTACTTCGCGGGTATTGATGAAGCGCGCTTCAAGCGCCCTGTCGTGCCTGGTGATCAGATGATCATGGAAGTCACTTTTGAAAAAACGCGTCGCGGCCTGACTCGCTTCAAAGGCGTAGCTATGGTTGACGGCAAAGTTGTTTGCGAAGCGACGATGATGTGTGCTCGTAGCCGGGAGTCCTGATACGTGATTGATAAATCCGCCTTTATTCATCCTACCGCGATTGTGGAAACCGGTGCCATCATTGGTGCTGACGTTCACATTGGCCCGTTTTGTATTGTTGGACCCCATGTCGAAATTGGTGAGGGTACAGTGCTGAAATCTCACGTTGTCGTGAATGGTCATACGACCATTGGCTGCAATAACGAGATCTATCAGTTCGCCTCCATCGGCGAAGTTAACCAGGATCTTAAATATGCTGGTGAGTCGACCCGTCTGGAAATTGGCGATCGTAACCGTATTCGCGAAAGCGTTACCATTCATCGTGGAACAGTACAGGGTGGTGGGTTGACGAAGGTGGGCAGCGATAACCTGTTTATGGTTAATGCGCATATCGCGCATGACTGTACCGTGGGTGACCGCTGTATTCTTGCCAACAATGCAACGCTGGCAGGACACGTATCGGTTGATGACTTCGCAATTATTGGCGGCATGACCGCAGTCCATCAGTTCTGCATCATTGGTGCACACGTGATGGTCGGCGGATGCTCCGGTGTGGCGCAGGACGTCCCACCGTATGTGATTGCGCAGGGCAACCATGCCACGCCGTTTGGCGTGAACATCGAAGGCCTCAAGCGTCGTGGTTTTAGCCGCGAAGCGATTACTGCCATCCGCAACGCGTACAAACTGCTGTACCGTAGCGGTAAAACGCTGGAAGAGGCGAAGCCGGACATTGCCGAGCTGGCGAAAAAGTACCCGGAAGTGAACGCGTTCATGGAATTCTTTGACCGTTCAACAAGGGGTCTGATTCGTTAATGGTCGACAGTCGTCCGCTTACGATAGCCCTGGTCGCCGGAGAAACCTCCGGCGATATTCTTGGTGCCGGTCTCATCCGCGCGCTGAAGGCGCGTGTACCTAACGCACGCTTTGTGGGCGTTGCTGGCCCGCTGATGCAGGCCGAAGGCTGTGAAGCCTGGTATGAAATGGAAGAGCTGGCCGTGATGGGTATCGTTGAGGTGCTGGGGCGGCTACGCCGTTTGCTGCACATCCGTGCCGATCTCACCCGCCGCTTTACCGAACTCAAACCCGACGTGTTTGTCGGTATCGATGCACCTGATTTCAACATTATCCTCGAAGGGAATCTGAAAAAGCAGGGCATTAAAACCATTCACTACGTCAGCCCGTCCGTCTGGGCGTGGCGACAGAAACGTGTTTTCAAAATTGGGCGGTCCACCAATCTGGTGCTGGCTTTCCTGCCTTTCGAAAAAGCGTTTTACGACAAATTCAATGTTCCGTGCCGTTTTATCGGTCATACCATGGCGGATGCGATGCCGCTTGAGCCAGATAAAAACGCGGCGCGCGACGTGCTGGGCATCCCTCATGATGTGCACTGTCTGGCATTGCTGCCGGGCAGCCGTGGTGCAGAAGTTGAAATGCTGAGCGCAGATTTCCTCAAGACCGCGCAAATCCTTCGTCAGACATACCCCGATCTGGAGGTCGTGGTTCCGCTGGTCAATGCCAAACGCCGCGAGCAGTTTGAGCGCATCAAGGCAGAAGTCGCCCCGGATCTTCACGTTCGTCTTCTGGACGGGAAAGGGCGGGAAGCGATGTATGCGAGCGATGCCGCACTGCTGGCCTCCGGCACGGCGGCGCTGGAATGTATGCTGGCGAAATGTCCGATGGTGGTCGGTTATCGCATGAAGCCGTTCACCTTCTGGCTGGCAAAACGTCTGGTGAAAACGGATTATGTCTCCCTGCCAAACCTGCTTGCCGGGCGCGAGCTGGTAAAAGAGCTGTTGCAGGATGAGTGCCAGCCGCGGCTGCTTGCCGATGCGTTGCTCCCACTGCTTGCCAACGGCAACACCA
The DNA here is from genome assembly GCF_004402045.1 of Lelliottia nimipressuralis. GTDB lineage: Bacteria > Pseudomonadota > Gammaproteobacteria > Enterobacterales > Enterobacteriaceae > Enterobacter > Enterobacter chinensis. The sequence goes on from NZ_SOMG01000023.1 coordinate 474,869, forward strand.
GCCACCAAATGCATGATACGTTCCGCGAGCTGCATTTGCAGATCCGCTGTAACGCCGATGAGCAAGCGGCTGATGCGGTGCTGGAGTTAGCAAAATGATGGAATTTGTTTATCCTCATACCCACCTTGTGGCGGGCGTGGACGAAGTGGGTCGTGGTCCGTTAGTGGGGGCAGTGGTGACCGCTGCGGTGATCCTCGATCCGGCTCGCCCGATTATCGGGCTGAACGACTCTAAAAAATTGTCCGAAAAGCGCCGGCTGGCGCTGTTTAGTGAGATTCAGGAGAAGGCGCTGGCCTGGAGCCTGGGGCGCGCTGAGCCGCATGAAATAGACGAGCTGAATATTTTGCACGCCACGATGCTGGCGATGCAGCGTGCGGTTGCAGGTTTGAAAATTTCCCCTGAATATGTCCTGATTGACGGCAACCGCTGTCCGGCATTGCCAATGCCTTCAATGGCGGTCGTCAAAGGCGATAGCCGGGTCGCAGAAATCAGCGCAGCTTCTATTATTGCCAAAGTGTCACGCGACGCCGAAATGGCCGCGCTGGACCTGACTTATCCTCAGTACGGTTTCGCCCAGCATAAGGGGTATCCCACCGCTTTCCATCTGGAAAGACTGGCTGAACATGGCGCAACCGAACATCACCGACGCAGCTTTGGCCCGGTGAAACGCGCGCTGGGACTGGTGTCCTGAATCAATACGCAAGCAATTAAGTAACGCGGAATCTGAAGATGGCTGAACCACGTTTCGTACACCTGCGGGTGCATAGCGACTACTCCATGATCGATGGGCTGGCGAAGACCGGGCCGCTGGTAAAAAAGGCGGCCTCCCTTGGCATGCCCGCGCTGGCGATCACCGATTTTACCAACCTGTGTGGCCTGGTTAAGTTCTACGGAACGGCGCATGGCGCGGGGATGAAGCCTATCGTCGGCGCAGATTTTCATGTGCAGAGCGATCTCATCGGCGATGAAATGACGCAAATCTCCGTGCTGGCGATGAACAACACGGGCTATCAAAACCTCACTCTGCTTATCTCAAAAGCCTACCAACGCGGGTATGGCGCGCTGGGGCCGTGGATCGACCGCGACTGGCTGGCTGAGCTTAACGAGGGGCTGCTGCTAATCTCCGGCGGCCGTATGGGCGATGTCGGCAAATGCCTGCTGCGTGGTAATAGCGCGCTGGTGGATCAGTGCGTGTCATTCTATGAAGAGTATTTCCCGGATCGTTATTATCTGGAGTTGATCCGCACCGGTCGCCAGGACGAAGAGAGCTATCTCCATGCCGCTGTGGCTCTGGCAGAAGAGCGCGGCTTGCCCGTGGTGGCAACCAACGATGTGCGGTTCCTTGAAGCGGGTGATTTTGACGCTCACGAAATTCGCGTGGCGATCCATGATGGCTTCACGCTGGACGATCCCAAACGACCGCGCAATTACTCATCGCAGCAGTACATGCGCAGCGAAGAGGAGATGTGTGAGCTTTTCTCCGATATCCCGGAAGCGCTGGAAAACAGCGTAGAGATTGCCAAGCGCTGTAACGTTACCGTCCGCCTCGGCGAGTATTTCCTGCCGCAGTTCCCGACTGGAGACATGACCACGGAAGATTTCCTGGTTGTGAAATCGAAAGAGGGCCTGGAAGAGCGTCTGGAATTCCTGTTCCCGGATGAGGCCGTTCGTAAAGAGAAGCGTCCGCCGTACGATGAACGCCTGGATATTGAACTCCAGGTGATCAACCAGATGGGCTTCCCGGGCTACTTCCTGATCGTAATGGAGTTCATCCAGTGGTCAAAGGATAACGGCGTACCGGTTGGACCGGGGCGTGGCTCCGGTGCGGGATCGCTTGTGGCCTATGCGCTAAAAATTACCGACCTTGATCCGCTGGAATTTGACCTGCTGTTTGAACGTTTCCTTAACCCGGAACGTGTCTCGATGCCCGACTTCGACGTCGACTTCTGCATGGAGAAACGTGATCAGGTGATCGAGCACGTCGCCGATATGTACGGCCGTGATGCGGTATCGCAGATTATTACGTTCGGTACGATGGCGGCGAAAGCGGTTATCCGTGATGTTGGACGCGTGCTGGGCCACCCTTACGGGTTTGTCGATCGTATTTCTAAGCTGGTGCCGCCCGATCCGGGCATGACGCTGGCAAAAGCGTTTGAAGCCGAGCCGCAGCTGCCGGAAATCTACGAAGCCGACGAAGAAGTTAAAGCGCTGATCGACATGGCGCGTAAGCTGGAAGGCGTCACGCGTAATGCCGGTAAGCATGCGGGGGGCGTGGTTATCGCGCCGACCAAAATTACCGATTTCGCGCCGCTCTACTGCGATGAAGCGGGTGAGCATCCGGTTACTCAGTTTGATAAGAACGACGTGGAATACGCCGGGCTGGTGAAGTTTGACTTCCTCGGCCTGCGTACGCTGACGATCATCGACTGGGCGCTGAAGATGATCAACCCGCGCCGGGAAAAGCAGGGCCTTGAGCCGATAGACATTGCAGCCATCCCGCTGGATGACAAGAAAAGTTTCGACATGCTGCAGCGCTCGGAGACTACCGCCGTCTTCCAGCTTGAATCCCGCGGCATGAAAGACCTGATTAAGCGCCTGCAGCCCGACTGCTTCGAAGATATGATCGCCCTGGTAGCCCTGTTCCGTCCGGGCCCGCTGCAGTCTGGGATGGTTGATAACTTTATCGACCGTAAGCACGGGCGCGAAGAGATTTCCTACCCGGACGTGCAGTGGCAGCATGAAAGTCTGAAACCGGTACTGGAGCCAACCTACGGCATTATCCTGTATCAGGAACAGGTTATGCAGATTGCTCAGGTGCTCTCTGGCTATACCCTTGGTGGCGCGGATATGCTGCGTCGAGCAATGGGTAAGAAAAAGCCGGAAGAGATGGCCAAGCAGCGCGGCACCTTCGAGGAAGGCGCGAGAAAAAACGGCATTGATGGCGAACTGGCGATCAAGATCTTTGACCTGGTTGAAAAATTCGCCGGGTACGGGTTTAACAAATCCCACTCTGCCGCCTATGCTTTGGTCTCGTATCAGACGCTGTGGCTGAAAGCGCACTATCCTGCTGAATTTATGGCGGCGGTAATGACCGCCGATATGGACAACACCGAGAAGGTGGTGGGGCTGGTAGATGAGTGCTGGCGCATGGGGCTGAAGATCCTGCCGCCGGATATTAACTCGGGTCTTTACCATTTCCACGTCAATGAGCATGGGGAAATTGTCTACGGGATCGGCGCGATCAAAGGCGTGGGCGAGGGGCCTATCGAGGCGATCCTCGAAGCGCGTAACAACGGCGGTTATTTCCGCGAGCTGTTCGATCTTTGCGCCCGTACCGATACCAAAAAACTGAACCGCCGCGTGCTTGAAAAGCTGATCATGTCCGGCGCGTTCGACAGGCTGGGCCCGCACCGGGCCGCGCTAATGAACTCTCTCGGCGACGCTCTGAAAGCGGCGGATCAGCACGCAAAAGCGGAAGCCATTGGTCAGGCGGATATGTTCGGCGTGCTGGCGGAAGAACCGGAGCAGATCGAGCAGTCTTATGCCAGCTGCCAGCCGTGGCCAGAACAAGTGGTGCTGGATGGCGAGCGTGAAACGTTAGGACTGTACCTGACGGGTCACCCGATCAACCAGTACATTAAAGAAATTGAGCGCTATGTCGGAGGCTATCGGCTGAAAGACATGCATCCGACAGAACGTGGTAAAATCACCACGGCTGCGGGGCTCGTGATTGCTGCAAGGGTTATGGTCACCAAGCGCGGCAATCGTATCGGCATCTGTACGTTGGATGACCGTTCCGGGCGTCTGGAGGTGATGTTGTTCACCGACGCGCTGGATAAATACCAGCACTTGCTGGAAAAAGACCGCATACTTATCGTCAGCGGACAGGTCAGCTTTGATGACTTCAGCGGGGGGCTTAAAATGACCGCCCGCGAAGTGATGGACATTGACGAAGCCCGGGAAAAATATGCTCGCGGGCTTGCTATCTCGCTGACGGACAGGCAAATTGATGACCAGCTTTTAAACCGACTCCGTCAGTCTCTGGAACCCCACCGCTCGGGGACAATTCCAGTACATCTCTACTATCAGAGGGCGGATGCACGTGCGCGGTTGCGCTTTGGTGCAACGTGGCGTGTCTCTCCGAGCGATCGTTTACTTAACGATCTCCGTGGCCTCATTGGTTCGGAGCAGGTGGAACTGGAGTTTGACTAATACAGGAATACTATGAGTCTGAATTTCCTTGATTTCGAACAGCCGATTGCTGAGCTGGAAGCGAAAATCGATTCTCTGACAGCGGTAAGCCGTCAGGATGAAAAACTGGATATTAACATCGACGAAGAAGTGCATCGTCTGCGCGAGAAAAGCGTAGAACTGACGCGCAAAATTTTTGCCGATCTCGGCGCATGGCAGGTAGCCCAGTTGGCTCGCCATCCACAGCGTCCGTACACCCTGGATTATGTCCGCCTGGCGTTTGACGAATTTGACGAACTGGCAGGCGATCGCGCATACGCTGACGACAAAGCTATCGTTGGTGGTATCGCGCGTCTGGACGGACGCCCGGTGATGATCATTGGTCATCAGAAAGGTCGTGAAACCAAAGAGAAAATCCGTCGTAACTTCGGTATGCCAGCACCAGAAGGCTACCGTAAAGCCCTGCGTCTGATGGAGATGGCTGAGCGTTTCAACATGCCCATCATCACCTTCATCGACACTCCGGGTGCATACCCAGGTGTGGGCGCGGAAGAGCGCGGTCAGTCTGAAGCTATCGCGCGTAACCTGCGTGAGATGTCTCGCCTGAAGGTGCCGGTCATCTGTACCGTTATCGGTGAGGGTGGTTCCGGCGGTGCGCTGGCGATTGGCGTGGGCGATAAAGTGAATATGCTGCAGTACAGCACCTATTCCGTTATCTCCCCGGAAGGCTGTGCGTCTATTCTGTGGAAAAGTGCCGACAAAGCACCTCTGGCTGCAGAAGCGATGGGCATCATTGCGCCACGCCTGAAAGAGCTTAAGCTAATCGATTCCATCATCCCGGAACCGTTGGGCGGTGCGCATCGTAAGCCGGAAGTGATGGCTGCTTCCCTGAAAGCGCAGCTGCTGGCTGACCTGGCGGATCTGGACGTGCTGAGTAAAGAAGATCTGCTCAACCGTCGTTACCAGCGTCTGATGACCTACGGTTACGCATAAGCTTCACAATTATCTGAAAAGCCGCACAATGTTGCGGCTTTTTTTATACCTGCCGTTTACCTTAACTATGCTTAGCTAATGTTTTTCAAGGAGGTAACCGTGAATATCATTGCCATTATGGGGCCGCACGGCGTCTTCTATAAAGACGAGCCCATCAAGGAGCTGGAACACGCCCTGCAGTCGCGCGGGTATCAGCTAATCTGGCCGCACAATAGCGCCGACCTGCTGAAGTTCATCGAGCATAATCCGCGTATCTGCGGCGTGATCTTCGACTGGGATGAATATGACCTCGAACTGTGCAGCGATATCAACAAGCTGAACGAATATCTCCCACTGTACGCGTTTATTAATACCCACTCGACCATGGACGTCAGTGCCAATGATATGCGTATGGCGCTGTGGTTCTTTGAATATTCGCTCGGTGTGGCGGAAGATATTGCGACCCGCATTCAGCAATACACCGGTGAATATCTCGATAACATTACGCCACCGTTTACCCGCGCGCTCTTCACTTACGTGAAGGAGGGCAAATATACCTTCTGTACACCTGGGCATATGGCGGGGACGGCCTACCAAAAAAGTCCGGTGGGCTGCCTGTTCTATGATTTCTTCGGTGGCAACACGCTGAAAGCGGATGTGTCAATTTCGGTCACTGAGCTAGGCTCTCTGCTCGACCACACCGGACCGCACCTGGAAGCCGAAGAGTATATTGCCCGAACCTTTGGTGCCGAGCAGAGCTATATGGTGACCAACGGCACCTCGACCTCGAACAAAATCGTCGGGATGTACGCTGCCCCTGCAGGCAGTACCTTGCTGATTGACCGCAACTGTCATAAATCGCTGGCGCATCTGCTGATGATGAGCGACGTCGTGCCGCTCTGGCTGTCACCCACGCGCAACGCGCTTGGTATTCTTGGCGGCATCCCGCGCCGGGAGTTTACGCATGAAGCCATTGAAAGCAAGGTCGCGGCAGTGCCCGGCGCAAGCTGGCCTGTCCATGCGGTGATCACCAACTCGACCTATGACGGTCTGCTGTACAACACTAACTGGATTAAAGAAACGCTGGACGTGCCGTCGATCCACTTCGATTCCGCGTGGGTGCCGTACACCAACTTCCACCCGATTTACGCCGGTAAAAGCGGCATGAGCGGTGAACGCGTGCCGGGTAAAGTGTTCTTCGAAACGCAGTCGACGCACAAAATGCTGGCCGCCTTTTCCCAGGCTTCGCTTATTCACATCAAAGGCGAGTACGACGAAGAGACTTTTAACGAAGCCTTTATGATGCACACCACCACCTCACCGAGCTATCCGCTGGTTGCCTCCATTGAAACAGCTGCGGCAATGCTGCGCGGCAACCCCGGCAAACGCCTGATCAACCGCTCGGTGGAGCGGGCGCTGCATTTCCGCAAAGAAGTTCAGCGGCTGAAAGATGAAGCCGACGGCTGGTTCTTTGATATCTGGCAGCCGGAAGAGATTGATGAAGCAGAATGCTGGCCCGTCGCGCCCGGCGAAGACTGGCATGGCTTCCGGGATGCCGATGCCGATCATATGTTCCTCGATCCGGTGAAAGTGACGATCCTGACGCCGGGCATGGATGAACAGGGCAAGATGAGCGATGAAGGTATTCCGGCTGCGCTGGTCGCGAAATTCCTTGATGAACGGGGTGTGGTGGTGGAAAAAACCGGCCCCTATAACCTGCTGTTCCTGTTCAGTATTGGGATCGATAAAACCCGTGCGATGGGGTTGTTGCGCGGCCTGATGGAGTTTAAGCGCGCCTACGATCTTAACCTGCGGGTGAAAAACATGCTGCCGGATCTCTACGCAGAGGATCCTGACTTCTATCGTAATATGCGCATTCAGGATCTGGCTCAGGGGATCCACAGGTTGATCCGCCAGCACGATCTGCCGCGCCTCATGCTTCAGGCGTTCGATGTGTTGCCGGAGATGAAGTTTACCCCGCACAAGGCGTGGCAGCGCCAGGTGAAAGGGGAGGTCGAAACCGTCGAACTGGAAAATCTGGTCGGGCGCGTATCGGCCAATATGATCCTGCCTTACCCGCCGGGCGTGCCGCTCCTGATGCCAGGAGAGATGATTACCGAAGAGAGTCGGGCCGTGCTCGATTTTCTGCTGATGCTCTGTTCGGTAGGGCGTCACTACCCTGGTTTTGAAACGGATATTCATGGTGCGAAGCGCGACGAGAACGGTGTTTACTGGGTGCGAGTCCTAAAATAAGGGTGACCGCTTGCAAGGTGCGGGTTTTCGGTTGTAACGTTCAGGCATCATAAAAAGGAGAAGCTATGCTGGGTTTAAAACAGGTTCACCATATTGCGATCATTGCGACCGATTACGCAAAAAGTAAGGCCTTCTACTGCGACATCCTTGGCTTTACGCTGTTGAGCGAAGCGTACCGCGAGGAGCGTGACTCCTGGAAGGGGGATCTCGCATTAAACGGGCAATATGTGATTGAACTGTTCTCTTTTCCTTTTCCGCCTGCCCGTCCGTCACGCCCGGAAGCCTGTGGACTGCGCCATCTTGCCTTCAGCGTTGATGACCTGGATAGCGCGGTAAAACATCTGGAGTCTCACGGCGTAACGTGCGAACCGATCCGTGTCGATCCGTTTACCGACAAGCGTTTTACCTTTTTCAACGATCCGGACGGCCTGCCGCTGGAGCTTTACCAGCAGTAATGTTTGTCCTGTGTGATAATGCCCGCTCAGTTCGGGCATTTTTTATGTGTAATTTCCTATGACCTTACCCGCTATCGCACAAGCCGTTTCACCGTACCGCCAGCTGCTGGTGGGGTTTAGCGGTGGCCTGGATTCCACTGTTCTGCTCCATCGTCTTAAACTCTGGCGCGACCGGGAGCCTGACGTCCAGCTTCGGGCTATGCATATCCATCACGGATTAAGTCCTCATGCAGAGGAGTGGGTGGCGCACTGCGAAGCCTTGTGTGCGGCATGGGCGATCCCGCTTCTCGTTGAGCGCGTCACGCTTGTGGATGAAGGGCTGGGTATTGAGGCGCAGGCGCGTAAAGCCCGCTATGCCGCTTTTACCGGCGCATTGCAGCCCGGCGAAGTGCTGGTCACGGCCCAGCACCTGGATGACCAGTGCGAAACGTTTTTGCTGGCGCTTAAGCGGGGCAGCGGGCCGGCGGGGCTATCTGCTATGCCTGAGCGTTCTGGCTTTGCCGGCACAACATTACTGCGTCCGCTGCTTGGCGAGACGCGTGCGTCTCTGGAAGAGTGGGCGCGAGAACATCAGCTGAGCTGGATTGAAGATGAGAGCAATCAGGATGATAGCTACGACCGTAACTTCCTGCGTCTGCGCGTTCTCCCGCTGTTGACCGAACGCTGGCCGCATTTTGCTGATGCGACAGCAAGAAGCGCCATGCTGTGCGCCGAACAGGAATCCTTGCTGGATGAGTTGCTGAGTGAAGAGCTGGATGAACTGATTTCTGAAGACGGGGCGCTGGCGATTGCACCGCTGAAAGAAATGAGCCCGGTACGGCGCGCCGCACTGTTACGACGCTGGCTGGCTTCTCATCACGCAGCGATGCCGTCGCGGGCGATGCTGAGCCGCATCTGGGACGAAGTCGCACTGGCGCGGGATGACGCTTCCCCGTGCGTACACCTGAATGGTTTTGACGTAAGACGCTATAAAGGGGAACTCTGGTGGATAAAATCCACGTCCTCACTGACTGATGCGGTGCTCGACTGGCTTTCTCCTGAGGCACCGCTGATATTGCCTTGTGAGGCGGGACGTGTTTCTCTCATACCGTCTGGTCATGTGCGACTGCCGAAGCCCGGCGAACCGGTAACCGTGCGCTTTAAGGCTGGCGGTATGCTGCATATCGTCGGGCGTAAGGGGGGACGCAAGCTGAAGAAAATATGGCAGGAGAGTAACGTGCCGCCGTGGCTTCGCGACACCACGCCGCTACTGTTCTACGGTGAAGCGTTGATTGCTGCTGCGGGCGTCTTCATCACGGAAGAGGGATGGTCGGAAGAGGGTGTCAGTTTTGAATGGCAGAAAGCGTAACGGGCAGCCTTGCTGCCCGTTGGTGTCATCAGGATTCACTCACCACGACGGTGCCGATTTGCGGGTGGCTGAAGCTGGCAATTTTATCCAGACGCAACTCACGCGTTGCGCCGGCATCTTCCACTATCAAATATTCCACATTCTTACGTGAAACCAGATCGCTGGCTTTCCCCTTCAGCACTTCGCCATCTTTTAATTCCAGCGTCAGCATTAAATGCTGCTGGCAGGCGAGTTCGAGGTTGTCATAGTCATCACAATTGATGGGTTGATAAGTATCATTCATCGACATAATCGCTCACCAGTAAATTCGCCGCAGCATACGCTGCTTTTTCCCTGACCGACTCCGAAAGGCCCTCATCAGAGGCCACTTCATTAAGCACCTTCAATACACAGCCCAACGCGTCCGGGACATACCCCAGATCTCCGCTGGCGATTTCCGCATACCGTTTGCGAATTAACTCACAATAATTATTCACATCCCCTCCCGCCAGCGCACTGACCTACTGTGAGATATCATTAAGCCTACGAAGATAAACTCGGTTTAGCAAGGTGACTATACCATACTCATTTAAGCAATATCAGAGCCTTGATAGCGGTCTATTTAACACCCCGTAACAGCCTTTTGCCGCTGTTTTCGCTACAATGGGCGCCTGATTCGAATGGAGTTCTCTCATGGCGCTGAAAGCGACAATCTATAAAGCAGTGGTCAATGTGGCCGATCTTGATCGCAACCAGTTCCTGGATGCGTCGCTTACTCTGGCACGCCACCCCTCTGAAACCCAGGAGCGCATGATGCTGCGCCTGCTGGCGTGGATAAAGTACGCTGACGAGCGTCTGCAATTTACCCGTGGGTTAAGTGCGGAAGACGAGCCTGAAGCCTGGCTGCGTAACGATCATCTGGGTATCGACTTGTGGATCGAACTCGGTCTGCCGGATGAGCGCAGGATAAAGAAGGCCTGCACCCAGTCCGCTAAAGTGGCGTTATTCGCGTATAACCAGCGCGCTGCGGAGATCTGGTGGCAGCAAAGCAAGAGCAAGTGCGGACAGTTTAAAAATCTTACGGTCTGGTATCTGGATGATGAGCAGCTGGCGCAGTTGAGCGAGTTTGCCGGCCGGACCATGGTGTTGCAGGCGACGATTCAGGACGGCGCAATCTGGCTCTCTGATTCTCAGAATAATCTGGAAATTCATTTGACGGCGTGGCAACCCGCGTCATGATCGTCTTGTCCCGAAACGTCAGCATTCCTGACAATGAGCTGGAGATCACCGCCATTCGGGCTCAGGGGGCAGGCGGACAGCACGTTAACAAGGCTTCCACGGCTATCCATTTGCGTTTTGACATTCGGGCCTCAAGCCTGCCAGAGTATTATAAAGAAAGCCTGCTCGCCGCCAGTCATCACCTTATCACCAGCGATGGCGTGATTGTGATCAAAGCTCAGGAATACCGCAGCCAGGAGTTAAACCGGGAAGCGGCGATAGCCAGGCTGGTGGCGGTCATCAAAGAATTAACGGCAGTACAAAAAAGCCGCCGGGCAACGCGACCAACCCGCGCATCGAAAGAGCGTCGGCTGTCCTCGAAGGCCCAAAAATCCACAGTGAAAGCACTACGCGGTAAAGTTCGTCGCCCGACAGAGTGACGAAAGGGAACACAATTTTCATAAGGAATTCATTGTGAAAAAAGCATTATTATCAGCGCTGGCAGTGAGTACGCTGTTTGCGCTTTTCGGGTGTAACAACCGTTCTGAAACGCAGGTGATGCAGCCCGCGCAGAATGAAGAGTTAAAGCCAATGCAGCAGAGCTGGCGCGGCGTATTGCCTTGCGCGGACTGTGAAGGCATCGAAACGTCTCTGTTCCTGCAAAAAGACGGGACCTGGGTCATGAATCAGCGTTATCAGGGCGCTAAAGAACCTTCGTCATTTGCGGCTTACGGGACATGGGCGCGTACGGCTGAGAAGCTGGTTCTGACGGATACCGCCGGCGAGAAAACCTATTTCCGTGCCAAAGGCGAGGGGATGGAGATGCTTGACCGCGAAGGCAATCCGATTGAATCTCAGTTCAACTACACGCTGGCCCCGGTGAAAGCGGCCCTGCCTGCCACCCCGATGGCAATGCGGGGAATGTACTTCTATATGGCTGATGCGGCGATCTTTACCGACTGCGCAACCGGCAGGAAAGTCAGCGTAGCAAACAATGCGCAGCTTGAGCGTGATTACGCGGTTGCGCGCGGCAATGACAGCAAGCCGGTACTGCTAACGGTTGACGGTCACTTTACGCTGGAGCCAAACCCGGATAGCGGTGAGATGGTGAAAACGCTGGTGGCAGATAAAGACGCGAAATTTGTTGCGGGCAAAGACTGTAACAGTAAATAAGCTGACGATTATCCATTAAAAAACCCCGCCTGAGCGGGGTTTTTTGTTTAGCCTTTGATGGCTTTCAGCAGGTAATCAAGAATGTCGCCGGTCTTGATCATCTGTTTTTCACCGCTGCGACGGTATTTGTATTCAATCTCATCGCTGTCGAGGTTGCGGTCGCCGATAACGACGGTATGCGGGATACCGATCAGTTCCATATCGGCAAACATCACGCCCGGACGCTCTTTACGGTCGTCCATCAGCACTTCGATACCCTGCGCGCGCAACTCGGCATACAGTTTCTCGGCCAGCTCCTGCACGCGGTAAGACTTGTGCATGTTCATTGGCAGGATCGCAACCTGGAACGGCGCGATATTGTCCGGCCAGACGATGCCACGCTCGTCGTAGTTCTGCTCAATTGCTGCAGCTACCACGCGCGTCACCCCGATACCGTAGCAACCCATGGTCAGGATTTGGTTACGGCCATCTTCACCCTGAACAGCAGCGTTCAGCGCACGAGAGTATTTATCTCCCAGCTGGAAGATGTGACCGACTTCGATACCGCGCTTAATCATCAGGGTACCCTGGCCGTCCGGGCTTGGATCGCCTGCGACCACGTTACGGATATCTGCCACTTCAGGCGTCGCTACGTCGCGATCCCAGTTAATGCCGAAGTAATGTTTACCGTCGATGTTCGCACCGGCGGAGAAGTCGCTCATCGCGGCTACCGTGCGGTCAATGACAACAGGAACCGGCATATTCACCGGACCCAGCGAGCCTGGACCTGCATTTACCACGGCACGGATTTCCGCTTCCGTTGCGAACGTCAGCGGGCTGGCGACCTGCGGCAGCTTCTCAGCTTTGACTTCGTTAAGCTCGTGATCGCCACGTACCAGCAGGGCAACCAGCGGGTAAGTGCTCCCTTCGGTGGATTTCACCAGCAGCGTTTTAACGGTTTTTTCGACAGGCAGGTTGAACTGCTCAACCAGCTCGGCAATGGTTTTCGCGTTTGGCGTATCAACCAGCTTCATCTCTTCCGTTGCCGCGCCGCGCGGTGCTTTTGGTGCCAGCGCTTCTGCAAATTCGATATTCGCCGCGTAATCAGAGGAGTCAGAGAAGATCACATCGTCTTCGCCGCTCTGTGCCAGCACCTGGAATTCATGGGATGCGCTACCGCCGATGGAGCCGGTATCAGCCTGCACAGCGCGGAAATCCAGACCCATACGGGAGAAGATTTTGCTGTATGCCTCGTACATTTTGTCGTAGGTCTCTTGCAGGGATTCCTGAGAGGTATGGAAAGAGTAAGCATCTTTCATCAGGAATTCGCGAGAGCGCATGACGCCGAAACGCGGGCGGACTTCGTCACGGAACTTGGTCTGGATCTGGAAGAAGTTCAGCGGCAGCTGTTTGTATGAGCTCAGCTCATTACGAATCAGGTCGGTAATGACTTCTTCATGCGTTGGGCCGAGAACGAACGGACGCTCGCCGCGATCGACGAAGCGCAGCAGTTCCGGACCATACTGCTCCCAGCGGCCACTCTCCTGCCACAGGTCAGCGGGCTGAACCACAGGCATGGACACCTCGATAGCACCGGCGTTGTTCATCTCTTCACGCACGATGTTTTCGACTTTTTTCAGGACGCGCACGCCGGTCGGCAGCCAGGTATATAACCCGGAGGCCAGCTTGCGGATCATCCCGGCGCGCAGCATCAGCTGATGGCTGATCACTTCGGCGTCGGCAGGCGTCTCCTTCAGAGTGGAGAGCAAATATTGGCTAGTACGCATGTTGTTACGGTTCCATTTCGACGATTGGAACAGGCTGAAACACCAGCCTGACACAAAAAAAGTGGTTTAGTTTACCAGTGTGGCAAAGATGCCAAAAGAGAGGAGAACAAAATTACCTGGGTTCAAGGGCAAACACTTCAAAACCTGCCCCAGTGACGCGCCAGCGAACGTTAAAATCGAGCAGCCAGACGGCGTACGTTTTTCCTGCTTCCTCTTCTTTACGATAGGCCGGACGGGGGTCCTGGGCCAGAACTTCGGTGATGAAATTCCGCAATCGAGGATAGCGTTTCTCCAGTTGACTGAGCTGCGAGGCTATTTCAGGCGTAAAATAGACAGGCATGTCTGCCTGCGGTGCGTCCTGAGCGTAACTGGCGCGCGCGTCCGGGAGTGCTTCGGCGAAGGGCAAATAGGGTTTGATGTCGATAACCGGCGTACCATCTACCAGGTCCAGGCTACCTAATTCCAGTATCACCCGATCTTTCTGGCAACGTATGCCTTTCAGTTCAACCAGCGACATACCAATGGGGTTTGGGCGGAAGGTCGAACGAGTCGCAAATACGCCCATTCTTGCATTTCCGCCAAGACGAGGAGGACGCACGGTAGGACGCCAGCCGCCTTCCATCGTCTGGTGAAACACGAATACTACCCATAAATGGCTGAAAGCCTCGAGCCCGCGCACCGCATCGGTCTGATTGTAAGGCGCTATCAGGTGAAGCTCACCGCCGCCGCTGGTGACAAGACCGGGCTGGCGAGGTACGGCAAACTTCTCTTTATAAGGAGAGTGGATAACGCCTATCTGCTCGAACTGAAATGCACTCATTTTGCCGTAATGTTCAGCGCCGAACCGATGCAAACCGCCTGACGGTAGCAGCCCGGTGTGCCGCTGGTGACTTCGCAGCTGTGCAGCAGTACCGCATTGGCTTTCATTTTTGCAGCATTAATCTGCATACGTTTACGCGCTGTCGGGATATTCGGTGGTGAGTCCTGATTGGTCGCCTGACAGGAATCGCCGCTCACTTCACCCAGTTCACGGAACGGTTTACCGACGAGTTCGTCTGCTTTAGTGATAATGCGAACCGGCGCAGGGCGAACCACTTTCGGTTTCGCAGGCTCTGTTTTTGGCGGGGTTGCCGTGCTTTGAACAGGTTCAACGGGAGATCTGCTTAGCATAGAACAGCCGCTCAGCATGAGTGCTAAAAGACAGATCGGTAAAGCACGCATAATATTTCCTCAATGGATAATCAAAACGTCAGATATTGAATCAGTTGACTGCACAAATGACAAGACGGGCATAAGCCCGTCCTGATGATATTACACTGAGGTGAGATTACCAGCCTTTAACAGCGCCGCCGTTAAACACTTTGTTGGCTTCCTGGTAAACTTCATCAGACTGATAGGCCTGCACGAACTTCTTCACGTTTTCCGCGTCTTTGTTGTCTTCGCGAGTCACAATCAGGTTAACGTACGGGGAGTCTTTATCTTCAACGAAGATACCGTCTTTGGCTGGCGTCAGGCCAATCTGGCTGGCGTAAGTGGTGTTAATCACGGCCAGGGCAATCTGGGCATCGTCCAGGGAACGTGGCAGCTGTGGTGCTTCCAGTTCAACAATTTTCAGATTTTTCGGGTTTTCAGTGACATCCAGAACGGTTGGCAGCAGACCAACACCGTCTTTCAGTTTGATCAGGCCCACTTTCTGCAGCAGCAGCAGGGAACGACCGAGGTTGGTTGGGTCGTTAGGCACGGCAACCTGAGAGCCCGGCTGAAGCTCGTCCAGCGATTTAATTTTCTTAGAGTAACCGGCAATCGGATAAACGAAGGTGTTACCTACACCAACCAGCTTATAGCCGCGATCTTTGATCTGCTGATCAAGGTAAGGCTTATGCTGGAAAGCGTTAGCGTCGATATCGCCTTTGCTCAGCGCTTCGTTTGGCAGAACGTAATCGTTGAAGGTCACCAGTTCAACGTCCAGGCCGTACTTCTCTTTTGCCACTTTCTGAGCGACTTCAGCAACCTGTTGTTCTGCACCCACGATAACGCCCACTTTAATGTGGTTTGGATCTTTTTCGTCCTGACCGCAACCCACCAGTGCCAGAGAGCCGATCAACGCGCCTACCGCTGCAATGGTCTTTAATTTAAACGCCATGTTTTATCCTTAACTCGTAGAGTTTGTGTTGTGTGTAACGTTATTTGTGAGTAACAGTCCGGACGATGCGATCGCCAGAGAACTGGATTAAGTAAACCAGAACAACCAGCAATACCAGAACGGTATTCATCACGGTAGCGTTATATCCAATATAGCCGTACTGATAACCAATCTGACCTAAACCACCGGCACCGACGGCACCCCCCATCGCGGAATACCCTACCAGGGTGATAAGCGTAATGGTTGCCGCGTTCACCAGCCCCGGCAGTGCTTCAGGGAGCAGGACTTTGCGTACGATCTGCATCGGTGTGGCTCCCATCGCGCGTGAGGCTTCAATCAGGCCAGTCGGGATTTCCAGCAGGGCGTTTTCCACCATACGGGCGATAAACGGTGCGGCGCCTACGGTCAGCGGAACGATTGCCGCCTGCAGACCGATAGATGTACCGACGATCACGCGGGTAAACGGAATCATCCACACCAGCAGGATAATGAACGGGATAGAACGGAAGATGTTCACCAGCGCAGAGAGCGTCCGATACAGTTTCGCATTCTCAATGATTTGACCCGGACGCGTCACGTACAGCAAGACGCCGACCGGCAGGCCAATCACAAAACCAAAGAAGCCAGAGACAAAGGTCATTGCCAGCGTTTCCCAAACGCCGCGAACCAGCAGCCACATCATCGGCTCAGACATAACCCAGTACCTCTACTTTTACGTGGTGTTCTTGCAGCCAGGCAATGGCAGCCTGGGTTTCTTCTTGTGTTCCGTGCATTTCTGTCAGCATGATGCCGAACTTCACGCCACCGGCGTAATCCATCTGCGCGCTGATGATGTTGTTATTCACGTTAAAGCGACGCGCGGTCTCGGAAAGCAGGGGAGCATCAACGGACTGACCGGTGAACTCCATGCGCAACATCGGGACGCTGTCTGCAGTCGGTTCTGTTTTCAGTCGTTCCAGATAGTCTTCCGGAATATCCAGATGCAGCGTGGACTGGATGAACTGCTGCGCCAGCGGGGTTTTCGGATGCGAGAACACTTCACTTACTGTGTCCTGCTCAATCAGTTCGCCGTTGCTGATCACCGCGACGCAATCACAGATACGTTTTACGACATCCATTTCGTGGGTAATCAGAAGAATCGTCAGGCCCAGACGACGATTAATGTCCTTCAGCAGTTCCAGAATAGAACGCGTGGTGGCCGGGTCTAATGCGCTGGTGGCTTCATCGCACAGCAGTACTTTTGGATTGCTGGCCAGCGCGCGGGCAATGGCCACACGCTGTTTTTGCCCGCCGGACAGATTTGCCGGGTAGCTATCATGTTTGTCGCCCAGACCCACAAGGTCGAGCAGTTCGGTGACGCGACGCTTCACTTCTTCTTTCGGCGTGTTATCCAGCTCAAGCGGCAGTGAGACGTTGCCGAAAACGGTGCGGGATGCCAGCAGGTTAAAGTGCTGGAAAATCATGCCAATCTGACGACGCGCTTTGGTGAGTTCTTTCTCTGAAAGGGCGGTAAGTTCTTGCCCACCCACTTCTACGCTGCCCTGGGTTGGGCGCTCAAGAAGGTTAACACAACGGATCAGCGTACTTTTACCTGCACCCGATGCGCCAATGACGCCATAAATTTGACCAGCAGGAACATGCAGGCTGACGTTGTTCAGCGCCTGAATGGTTCGGTTCCCCTGCTGGAACACTTTGGTGATATTGGAAAGTTTAATCATTAGATTATTTTTATCGTATGTAAGTTAGCCGTGGCATTTTCTTCTGCCAGATACGGGTGATGACCGTAAACAAAACGGATGTTAAGGCATCCAGACGTCTAAATCAATCCAACTCTGTACGATGAGCACTTTATTGCGCTGCGATTCATGAGATACTAGCTGAACATGCCTTTTTCAGGAGCAAACCGGTGGCAAAATCAGTACCCGCAATTTTTCTCGATCGTGATGGCACTATTAATGTGGATCACGGTTATGTCCATGAGATTGATGAGTTCGAGTTTATCGAGGGCGTAATAGATGCCATGCGCCAGCTGAAAGAGATGGGCTATGCGCTGGTGGTTGTGACAAACCAGTCCGGTATTGCACGCGGTAAATTCACTGAAGCGCAGTTCGAGACGCTGACGGAATGGATGGACTGGTCGCTGGCCGATCGCGGTGTGGATCTCGATGGTATCTATTATTGTCCTCACCACCCACAGGGAACAGTAGAAGAGTATCGTCAGACGTGTGATTGCCGTAAGCCGCATCCGGGGATGTTCATCTCTGCGCAGGAGTTCCTGCACATTGATATGGCTGCTTCTTATATGGTGGGCGATAAACTGGAAGATATGCAGGCGGCAGCGGCTGCGGGCGTAGGAACCAAAATATTAGTGCGTACCGGTAAGCCAGTGACGCCAGAAGCAGAGAATGCAGCAGATTGGGTGATTAATAGTCTGGCAGAGCTGCCAAAAGAGATTAAAAAGCACCAAAAATAGCCTTTTTGGTGAAAAGGTGAGCGGTTGAAATAAAAATGCATTTTTCCGCTTGTCATTCCTCGTCGGCTGCCTATAATGCGCCTCCATCGACACGGCGGATGTGAATCACTTCACAAACAACCCGGTCGGTTGAAGAGAAAAAATCCTGAAATAACGGGTTGACTCTGAAAGAGGAAAGCGTAATATACGCCACCTCGCAACGGTGAGCGAAAGCCGCGTTGCACTGCTCTTTAACAATTTATCAGACAATCTGTGTGGGCACTCAAAGTGACATGGATTCTTAACGTCGCAAGACGAAAAATGAATACCAAGTCTCTGAGTGAACATACGTAATTCATTACGAAGTTTAATTCACGAGCATCAAACTTAAATTGAAGAGTTTGATCATGGCTCAGATTGAACGCTGGCGGCAGGCCTAACACATGCAAGTCGAGCGGCAGCGGAAAGAGCTTGCTCTTTGCCGGCGAGCGGCGGACGGGTGAGTAATGTCTGGGAAACTGCCTGATGGAGGGGGATAACTACTGGAAACGGTAGCTAATACCGCATAACGTCGCAAGACCAAAGAGGGGGACCTTCGGGCCTCTTGCCATCAGATGTGCCCAGATGGGATTAGCTAGTAGGTGGGGTAACGGCTCACCTAGGCGACGATCCCTAGCTGGTCTGAGAGGATGACCAGCCACACTGGAACTGAGACACGGTCCAGACTCCTACGGGAGGCAGCAGTGGGGAATATTGCACAATGGGCGCAAGCCTGATGCAGCCA
>NZ_SOMG01000004.1 GCF_004402045.1 Lelliottia nimipressuralis
GGATTTTTTCTCTTCAACCGACCGGGTTGTTTGTGAAGTGATTCACATCCGCCGTGTCGATGGAGGCGCATTATAGGGAGTTCTCAGCAGGCCGCAACCGCTAAATGACAGAAAAATGACTGACTGCTGCATTCCACAGCAAAACCCCGCCTTATACCTTTTTACACACAGACTTATCCACAATGATACGAAAAAGTGAAAATGTGCGAGCGTTGCGCAAACGTTTTCGTTAAAATGCTCGCGCTTCACAAGGATGCCTCGTCAGGTGTGTTAGATGAGTTTTTCGCAGGAAAATTCATCTAACGCTCTCTGTAATCGTGAAATCCAGGGGATTTACCATGCAACAACGTCGTCCAGTCCGCCGCGCTCTGCTCAGTGTTTCTGATAAAGCCGGTATCGTCGAATTCGCTCAGGCACTTTCTGCACGTGGTGTAGAGCTGCTTTCTACAGGTGGCACCGCTCGCCTGTTAGCAGATAAAGGTCTGCCGGTAACCGAAGTGTCCGATTACACCGGTTTCCCGGAAATGATGGATGGACGCGTCAAAACCCTGCATCCAAAAGTCCACGGCGGTATCCTTGGCCGTCGCGGCCAGGACGACGCCATTATGGAAAAGCATGACATCGCGCCAATCGACATGGTTGTCGTTAACCTCTACCCGTTTGCCCAGACCGTTGCCCGCGAAGGCTGCTCTCTGGAAGATGCCGTAGAGAATATTGATATCGGCGGCCCGACCATGGTGCGCTCCGCGGCCAAGAACCATAAAGATGTGGCCATCGTCGTAAAGAGCAGCGATTACGAAACCATTATTAATGAGATGGACGCCAACGAAGGGTCACTGACGCTTGCAACGCGTTTCGACCTCGCCATCAAAGCCTTCGAACACACCGCCGCGTACGACAGCATGATCGCCAACTACTTCGGTAGCCTGGTACCGGCTTACCACGGTGAAAGCAAAGATCCTTCCGGCCGCTTCCCGCGCACCCTGAATCTGAACTTCATTAAGAAGCAGGATATGCGTTACGGCGAGAACAGCCACCAGCAAGCTGCCTTCTATATAGAAGAAGAGGTAAAAGAAGCCTCTGTTGCGACCGCCCAGCAGGTTCAGGGCAAAGCACTCTCCTATAACAACATTGCCGACACCGATGCCGCACTGGAGTGCGTGAAAGAGTTCAGCGAGCCTGCCTGCGTTATCGTCAAGCACGCGAACCCATGCGGCGTTGCCGTGAGCACCTCCATTCTGGATGCCTACGATCGCGCCTACAAAACCGACCCGACCTCCGCGTTCGGCGGCATTATCGCCTTCAACCGTGAGCTGGATGCTGAAACCGCACAGGCCATCATCTCCCGCCAGTTTGTCGAAGTGATCATCGCGCCATCAGCATCCGAAGAAGCGCTGAAAATCACCGCCGCGAAACAGAACGTGCGCGTACTGGTTTGCGGCCAGTGGGCGGAACGCGTTCAGGGCCTGGACTTCAAACGCGTGAATGGCGGTCTGCTGATTCAGGACCGCGATCTGGGTATGGTGACAGAAGCCGACCTGCGCGTGGTATCCAAACGTCAGCCGAGCGAGCAGGAACTGCGTGATGCACTGTTCTGCTGGAAAGTGGCGAAGTTTGTTAAATCCAACGCCATTGTCTACGCGAAAGAGAACATGACAATCGGGATAGGCGCAGGCCAGATGAGCCGCGTTTACTCTGCGAAAATCGCGGGTATTAAAGCAGGTGACGAAGGTCTGGAAGTCAAAGGCTCCGCCATGGCCTCTGACGCCTTCTTCCCGTTCCGTGATGGTATTGATGCGGCAGCCGCTGTCGGCATCACCTGCGTGATCCAGCCTGGTGGCTCAATCCGCGACGACGAAGTCATTGCCGCCGCCGACGAGCACGGCATTGCGATGATCTTCACCGACATGCGTCACTTCCGCCATTAATTCCCGGAGCTGAAAATGAAAGTATTAGTAATTGGTAACGGCGGACGCGAGCACGCTCTGGCGTGGAAAGCGGCGCAGTCCCCTTTGGTAAAAACCGTCTTTGTCGCACCGGGTAATGCAGGCACTGCGCTGGAACCTGCGCTGCAGAACGTTGCTATCGGCGTGACCGATATTCCAGCACTGCTGAGCTTTGCCCAGAGCGAGAAAATCGATCTGACCATCGTCGGCCCGGAAGCGCCGCTGGTGATTGGTGTAGTTAATGCGTTTCGCGCTGCGGGCCTGACAATCTTCGGCCCAACGGAAGGTGCAGCTCAGCTGGAAGGCTCCAAAGCTTTCACCAAAGATTTCCTCGCACGTCATAACATCCCAACGGCGGAATATCAGAACTTCACCGAAGTGGAGCCCGCTCTGGCCTACTTACGTGAAAAAGGCGCGCCGATTGTCATCAAGGCCGACGGTCTGGCCGCCGGAAAAGGCGTGATCGTGGCGATGACGCTCGAAGAAGCCGAAGCCGCGGTTCAGGATATGCTGGCGGGCAATGCCTTTGGCGATGCTGGCCACCGCATCGTGATCGAAGAGTTCCTCGACGGTGAAGAGGCTAGCTTTATCGTGATGGTCGACGGCGAGCACGTTCTGCCGATGGCCACCAGCCAGGACCATAAGCGCGTGGGTAATGGTGATTCCGGCCCGAATACCGGTGGGATGGGTGCCTACTCACCTGCTCCGGTAGTGACTGACGAAGTACACCAGCGCACGATGGCTCGGATCATCTGGCCAACCGTGAAAGGAATGGCGGCAGAAGGCAATACCTACACCGGTTTCCTCTATGCGGGTCTGATGATCGACAAGCAGGGTAACCCTAAGGTTATCGAATTCAACTGCCGCTTTGGCGATCCGGAAACCCAGCCCATCATGCTGCGCATGAAATCCGATCTGGTCGATCTGTGTCTGGCGGCCTGCGAAGGCAAGCTCGACAAAAAAACCTCAGAATGGGACGAGCGTGCGTCTCTGGGCGTGGTGATTGCTGCAGGTGGTTACCCTGGCAACTACAACACCGGTGATGAAATCCACGGTCTGCCGCTGGAAGAGGTTGAAGGCGCGAAGGTATTCCACGCCGGAACGAAGCTGTCTGATGACGACCGCGTACTGACCAATGGCGGACGCGTGCTGTGTGCGACCGCGCTGGGTCATACCGTTGCAGAAGCGCAGAAACGCGCCTATGCGCTGATGGCGGATATTCACTGGAACGGTAGCTTTAGCCGTCAGGATATCGGTTATCGCGCGATTGCGCGTGAGCAGGGCGAGTAATTTCCCCCTCACCCTAACCCTCTCCCTCAAGGGAGAGGGGACTTAAATCAAAAACTCTTCTCTGTCGGCTGCCAGGTACAGAAGTCTTCGTTCGCCACCAGCAGCAGCTGAGAGCCTTCCGGCGCCTCAAGCCACGCCACACTCACCTCCATTGATGAATGACGCTGACGGCGTTGAATATGTTCGGTCGCCCAGGATTCGAGCTCAGGCTTGACCGTCTGACCTTCGCAGGTCGTCACCGTCCCATCGGTATGCCAGCGCCCCTGGCGCAGCACGACGCGCCCCAGACGAAGTGCATCGCTGGTCTGGCGGATTTGTTCTGCACGATAGCGGTAGAGGGCGATTTGATCGCTGGAAAGCTGCTGTTTTTGACCGCTGACTTCACGCTGCATAAAGCTCAGCTCGCCATGGTCATCAAAACGCACTTTCACGTGTTCGGGGGTTTTGCTGTAGACGTTCAGTTCAATCAGCGTCAGGTCATCGCCCTGCCAGCGGTATTCCGCAGTCGACGTATTGCCGTTATGCCACGGGCTGAAGGCAGAAAGCAGATGAACTTCATTGCCGGAATCTTTGCGCCAGATCCTGACCGCGCCCTGGTTATCCGCGTAGCCGCTGGCGGTAAACGGCGGCAGAGAGGTGTCATGGCTACAGGCTGACAGCAACAGCATACCTGCCAGCGCGAGCGTTCCACGCCAGAAAGACAAAAGGGGCGTTTCCGCCCCTTCGCTAAAACTGTTCACTGCCACGCGTCTTACTTAACAGCGTCTTTCAGTGCTTTACCAGAAACAAATGCCGGCACGTTAGCTGCGGCGATTTTGATTTCTTTACCGGTCTGCGGGTTGCGGCCAGTGCGCTCAGCGCGGTGGTTCACTTTGAAGGTACCGAAACCAACCAGCTGTACAGCATCACCTTCTTTCAGAGACTCAGTAATAGCAGCCAGGGTAGATTCCAGAGCAGCTTTAGCCTGCACTTTAGACAGATCAGCCTTGTCCGCAATTACATCAATCAGTTGAGTCTTGTTCATAAGTTATCCTTTCAATGTGTTTATCGCTTGCTAAGCATCGAGTGCGACGAAAATGCCAAAAAAGCACTCTCCTGCATACACGCACCGATAGCCACTTTTTTTCGCCCCCCAAATGTAGACCAGACAAGGGTCGAAAGGGAAGAGTCGAGGAGCGACAAAACGGGCGTTATCTCAAGTTTTATTGTCTCATTGGTTAAAAATTATACCAATATTACTCTCGCCGGCCTCGCGCAAGTCCGCACGCAGCCCTTTTATCAGCTCAATATCGCGTTCTTCACACTCAGCCAGCAGGCGGAAAATTTCCCACTGAATATCCCATTCTTGCTCAACCGCCGGGTTCACCCGCAGCTCTTCGTCGGTCATTTCGCGACCTTCCTGGGTCATTTCCAGCATCGCCACGGTGGTGATAGATGCCTTACTGACTTCGATAGCATGCTCCAGCGTTTCACCGCTCAGACGGGAGTGGATCAACTCGCTTAACGCCACGCAGGCATCGATGGCCGGATAGACACCGTACAGGTCAAAATCATCCGCTGCCGGGATCGCCTCTTCCAGCTTTTCCAACTGAGAGTCGAAATTCACCTTCGCGTCTTTCACCGTCAGCGTTTCCCAGATTAAATCCAGAATACGACGATAGATCTGGCCTTCGCCAAACGCCGTCTGCTTGCAGAACGCAGCATAGTTAGGGTACATGCGCTCGCACAGGCAAGCCATAAACGTCACGTGCTGCCAGCTTTCCAGCTTCTCAAGGCGCAAATGAATCGGGTTTTGTAACATGATGATGTCTCGAAACGGAAATTAGCCGCAGTTTACCTGAATCAGGGCTGAATTTCCTGCCAACGAATAAATGCCGGACGCGATGACGCAACGGCATCTGCCCAGCGCGTCGGTTCCGGTAATCGGTAACCTTTCATACAGCGCTGAACCCACGCCAGGGCACTGTCCATGCTCACCCGATGCCCGGTCGCGATAAACAGCGGATTGCATCGCGCCTTGCTGCGCCAGACCCATGCCAGCTGTTCACCCTTGTGGATGAGCGGCGCCAGCGCGCCCGGCTCCGCGGAAAGGGGTTCAAACGCGCCACACAGGCGTTTCTTGGCGACGCCAATGGTCGGCACATCCACCAGTAACCCAAAGTGGCTGGCAACGCCTAAACGGCGCGGGTGTGAAATACCGTGTCCATCGACGAACAACAGGTCAGGTTTTTGCGAGAGTTGCTCCCATGCTGCCAGCAGCGCGGGATATTCGCGGAAGGAGAGAAAGCCCGGAATGTACGGCATGGTGGTGGCGATACGCGCCACCTTGTATTCCACCAGCTCAAGCGAAGGGTATTTCAAGACCACCATCGCCGCTCGCGTTACTTCACCCCCCTGCTCGAATCCGACGTCTGCTCCGCCAATGTACTGCGGAGGATCTTTATCCAGACGATCCTCGCGGATCACCGATGAAGCCAGTTCGATTTGCTGAGCGCGTAGCGACGCGAGATCCATAACCACTCCTTACTTGTGATACTGGGCAGAAAGCCGATGTACCGCCTCCACAAATACGCCAGCGTGTTCTGGCGGCACATCCTGATGAATGCCGTGGCCGAGGTTAAAGACGTGGCCTTCACCCTGGCCGAAACCAGAGAGTATAGTCGACACTTCTTCTTCAATGCGGGCAGGCTGAGCATAGAGCATGGATGGATCCATATTGCCCTGCAGTGCCACTTTGTCACCCACGCGGCGGCGGGCATCGGCGATATCGGTGGTCCAGTCGAGACCCAGCGCGTCGCAGCCGGTTGCCGCCATCGCTTCCAGCCACTGACCGCCACCTTTGGTGAACAGCGTTACCGGCACGCGGCGACCTTCGTTTTCGCGCAGCAGGCCGTCGACGATTTTATGCATGTAGTACAGAGAGAACTGCTGATAATCGCGGCCGGTCAGCACGCCACCCCAGGTGTCGAAAATCATGACCGACTGCGCACCCGCTTTAATCTGCGCGTTGAGATAGAGCGTGACGCTCTTCGCCAGCTTGTCGAGAAGCGCATGCAGGGCCAGCGGCTCGGCGTACATCATCTTTTTAATCATGGTGAAGGCTTTGCTGCTGCCGCCTTCAACCATATAGGTCGCCAGCGTCCACGGGCTGCCGGAGAAACCAATCAGCGGCACTTCGCCTTTCAGCTCGCGGCGAATGGTGCGCACGGCGTTCATCACGTAGCCCAGTTCACCTTCCGGATCGGGGATTGGCAGCTTATCCACGTCGGCTTTGCTTTTGATTGGGGAGGTGAAGCGCGGGCCTTCACCGGTTTCGAAATAGAGACCAAGGCCCATGGCATCCGGAATGGTCAGAATGTCCGAAAAGAGAATAGCAGCATCCAGTGGGAAGCGGCGCAGCGGCTGGAGCGTGACTTCGCAGGCCAGCTCGGCGTTTTTGCACAGCGACATAAAATCACCCGCCTGCGCACGCGTGGCTTTGTACTCTGGCAGATATCGTCCCGCCTGGCGCATCATCCACACCGGGGTGACATCAACGGGCTGGCGCAGCAGCGCACGCAGATAACGATCGTTCTTCAGTTCGGTCATTTTTGCAGTTCCTTAAGCGTCATGGCCTCAGTGTAACATTACTCATACTCGGCCCGACACATCGCCACGGTATCTTCTATCAGCCGACGCGCCACCGTGCCCGGTGGGGGTAACAGCGGTAAATCGTCATAGCGATACCAGTTCGCTTCCAGCAGTTCTTTCTGGTCGATAACAATCTCACCGCTGTCGTATTCAGCCATAAATGCCGTCATCAGCGACTGCGGGAACGGCCAGGGCTGGGAGGTGACGTAGCGCAGGTTCTTCACCTTGATCCCGCTCTCCTCCATCACCTCACGCGCCACTGCCTGTTCCAGCGTTTCGCCCACCTCGACGAAGCCAGCCAGCACGGTGTGAATGCCGTTGCGATGACGGGTGTGCTGCGCCAGCAGGATGGAGTCATCGCGGCGGATAGCGACGATAATGCAGGGTGCAATCTGAGGATAGTAGCGCTCGCGGCAGTGGCTGCAGAGCATCGCCCACTCGGTTTTGCTCGGGTGCATGGTATGACCGCAGTAGCCGCAGTATTTATGCGAGCGGTAAAACTCCGCCAGCTGCACGCCGCGCCCCGCCAGCTGGAACAGCCCGACATCCTGATCCAGCACCTGCCGCACAGACCCCATATCCTGGCGACGCGCCTGTTGGATCAACCACACCGGCTCGGCCTGCCACTCGCCGATCCACAGCGCGGTTTGTCCGACAAGATCGAACGTTTCCGCCGTGCCATGGGGGATTTCCCCGGCGGGCAGCCATAATTTTTGTTCGTGACTGACGATCCACCAACCCAGATCTGATTTTTCAATAATACGATCCATATCTATTGCACTACCTTCGCTTCACTGACATGTTGTTAGCATTGTGGTTACATTTTGGATAAGCAGATTCAATCCTATACCTTGCGGAGTCGACCATGTTAAACCAGCTAGAAAGCCTGACTGAGCGCGTTAGAGGAAGTAACAAACTGGTGGATCGCTGGCTGCATGTGCGCAAGCATCTACTCGTGGCTTATTACAATCTGGTCGGTATTAAGCCTGGCAAAGAATCGTTTATGCGACTGAATGAAAAATCGCTGGATGATTTTTGTCAGGGCCTGGTCGACTATCTGTCCGACGGCCATTTCAATATTTATGAACGTATTATCCGCGAAATGGAAGGGACAACACCGTATTTAGCGGCCAGCAAACTCTATCCGTTGCTGGAAGCCAACACCCAGCAGATCATGGATTACTACGATTCCACGCTCGAGAACGCCATCGATCACGATAACTATCTTGAGTTTCAGCAGGCGCTGTCCGATCTCGGTGAAGCCCTGGAGGAGCGATTCACGCTGGAAGATAAGCTGATCGCCCTCGTGCTGGACAATGACGTGAATACCAGCAATGAAGAGAACGTCGCGCGCCCTGCTTGAGTTC
Source organism: Lelliottia nimipressuralis (assembly GCF_004402045.1). Lineage (GTDB taxonomy): Bacteria > Pseudomonadota > Gammaproteobacteria > Enterobacterales > Enterobacteriaceae > Enterobacter > Enterobacter chinensis. Next base: position 8,234 of record NZ_SOMG01000004.1, read on the forward strand.
TTAATCGTTAACGAGTAATTTACAACCATTCGCCCCTCTCACGAGGGGGATTTTTCTTGTCGGAGTGCCCAGTGTGAAAGCACGGGCTGAGACCGTTAATTCGGGATCCGCGGAACCTGATCAGGCTAATACCTGCGAAGGGAACAAGAGTCACACTGCTGTTGTATCGCCTAAGGGCGATCCTCTCTTGCTTCATCCGTCGTCTGACAAGCCATGTCCTTCACTTTTGGAATGAGCTATGTCTACTGCAAAACTGACCCGCCGCGAACAGCGCGCACAGGCCCAACACTTTATTGATACCCTGGAAGGCACCGCTTTCCCGAACTCTAAACGCATCTACATTTCCGGCTCGCAGGCCGATATCCGCGTCCCGATGCGGGAAATCCAGCTCAGCCCGACGCTTATCGGCGGCAGCAAAGAGAATCCGCAGTTCGAAGACAACGAAGCCGTGCCGGTATACGACACCTCCGGCCCGTACGGCGATCCGGATATTGCCATCAACGTTCAGCAGGGACTGGCAAAGCTGCGCCAGCCGTGGATTGACGCGCGTAACGACTGCGAAGAACTGAGCGTGCGTAGCTCCGCGTACACCAAAGCACGCCTGGCCGACGACGGTCTGGACGAGCTGCGCTTCACCGGGCTACTGACGCCGAAACGCGCCAGAGCAGGCAAATGCGTGACCCAGCTGCACTATGCGCGCCAGGGGATCGTCACGCCAGAAATGGAGTTCATCGCCATCCGTGAAAACATGGGCCGTGAGCGCATCCGCAGTGAAATACTGCGCCACCAGCACCCGGGCGAAGGTTTTGGCGCTCGTCTGCCAGAAAATATTACGCCGGAGTTTGTGCGTGATGAAGTGGCCGCCGGCCGCGCAATTATCCCCGCCAACATCAACCACCCGGAATCCGAGCCGATGATTATCGGTCGCAACTTCCTGGTGAAGGTGAACGCCAACATCGGTAACTCGGCCGTCACCTCCTCCATCGAAGAAGAGGTCGAAAAGCTGGTCTGGTCAACGCGCTGGGGCGCGGACACGGTGATGGATCTCTCCACCGGCCGCTATATTCACGAAACACGTGAGTGGATCCTGCGTAACAGCCCGGTACCGATTGGCACCGTCCCGATTTATCAGGCGCTGGAAAAAGTGAGCGGCATTGCCGAAGACCTCACCTGGGAAGCCTTCCGCGACACGCTGCTGGAGCAGGCTGAACAGGGCGTAGACTACTTCACCATTCACGCGGGCGTGCTGCTGCGCTACGTGCCGATGACGGCGAAACGTCTTACCGGTATTGTCTCGCGCGGCGGATCTATCATGGCGAAGTGGTGCCTCTCCCATCACCAGGAAAACTTCCTCTACGAACATTTCCGCGAGATTTGCGAAATCTGTGCCGCGTACGATGTCTCTCTGTCGCTGGGCGATGGCCTGCGCCCGGGCTCTATCCGCGATGCCAACGACGAAGCGCAGTTTGCCGAGCTGCACACGCTGGGTGAACTGACCAAAATCGCCTGGGAGTATGACGTGCAGGTGATGATTGAAGGCCCGGGACACGTGCCGATGCAGATGATCCGCCGCAATATGACCGAAGAGCTGGAGCACTGCCACGAAGCACCCTTCTATACCCTGGGGCCGCTGACCACCGATATTGCGCCAGGCTATGACCACTTCACTTCCGGGATTGGGGCGGCGATGATCGGCTGGTTCGGCTGCGCCATGCTCTGCTACGTGACGCCAAAAGAGCACCTCGGCCTGCCAAACAAAGAGGACGTGAAGCAGGGGCTGATCACCTACAAAATTGCCGCCCATGCGGCAGATCTGGCCAAAGGCCATCCGGGCGCGCAAATTCGCGATAACGCCATGTCGAAGGCGCGCTTTGAATTCCGCTGGGAAGATCAGTTCAACCTGGCGCTGGACCCGTTCACCGCCCGCGCCTATCACGACGAAACCCTGCCGCAGGAGTCGGGCAAAGTCGCGCATTTCTGCTCTATGTGCGGGCCAAAATTCTGCTCGATGAAAATCAGCCAGGAGGTGCGGGACTACGCTGCCGCGCAGACCATTGAAGTAGGTATGGCGGATATGTCCGAAACCTTCCGCGCCAAAGGCGGCGAAATCTACCTCAAAAAAGAGGAGGCATAATGTACCAGCCCGATTTCCCGCCCGTCCCCTACCGTTTAGGGCTCTATCCGGTGGTGGACAGCGTGGCGTGGATCAAACGCCTGCTGGAGGCAGGCGTTCGAACGATCCAACTGCGCATCAAGGATAAACGCGATGACGAGGTGGAAGCCGATGTGGTTGCCGCCATTGCGCTGGGACGTCAGTATAACGCCCGTCTGTTTATCAACGACTACTGGTGGCTGGCCGTTAAGCACCAGGCTTACGGCGTGCATCTGGGTCAGGAGGACCTGGAAACAACGGATCTGAGCGCTATTCGCGAAGCCGGATTACGGCTGGGGGTGTCAACACACGACGGCATGGAGATCGACGTGGCGCTGGCAGCCCGCCCCTCTTACATCGCGCTGGGCCACGTCTTCCCGACGCAGACCAAGCAGATGCCCTCCGCACCGCAGGGACTGACGCAGCTGACAAGTCACGTCAAACGCCTTGCCGATTACCCCACCGTCGCCATCGGCGGCATTAGCCTTGAACGGGCTCCGGCTGTGCTGGACACTGGCGTCGGCAGTATTGCCGTCGTCAGCGCCATCACCCAGGCCGCAGACTGGCAGTCCGCCACCGCACAGCTGTTACAGCTGGCAGGAGCTGGCGATGAATGATCGCGATTTTATGCGCTACAGCCGTCAGATCCTGCTGGAGGATATCGCCATTGACGGGCAGCAAAAACTGCTCGCCAGCCGGGTGCTGATTGTCGGTCTGGGCGGATTAGGCGCACCTGCGGCGCTTTATCTGGCAGGCGCTGGTATCGGCACGCTGGTGCTGGCCGATGATGACGACGTTCATCTCAGCAACCTGCAGCGACAAATCCTTTTTACCACCGAGGATATCAACCAGCCGAAAGCGCACATCACCCGGCAGCGGCTAAGCCAGCTTAATCCGGACATCGAACTGATTGCGCGACAGGAACGTCTTAGCGGCGAGAGCCTGCACCGTGAAGTCGCGCTTGCCGACGTGGTGCTGGACTGTACCGACAACATGGCGACGCGCCAGGCGATTAACGCCGCCTGCGTGGCAAATAACACGCCGCTTATCACCGCCAGCGCGGTGGGGTTCGGCGGACAGATGATGGTTCTGACGCCACCGTGGGTGCAGGGCTGCTATCGCTGCCTGTGGCCGGATGATGCCGAGCCGGTGCGCAACTGCCGCACGGCGGGCATTCTTGGTCCGGTGGTCGGCGTGATGGGCACGATGCAGGCCCTGGAGGCCATCAAGCTGCTCAGCGGCATGGAGACGGAACGCAATACGCTGCGGCTGTTTGATGCCCGCTCCAGCGGCTGGCGCCATCTGGCGTTACACCGCGCCGGCCGTTGCCCGGTATGTGGAGGCCGCGATGCGCATTCTGTTTAACGATGAGCCGATGAGATGCGACGACGGGCTCACCGTTGCCGTACTGCTCGACAAGCTGCGCCAGCTCAAGCCGGGAACGGCGCTGGCGCTCAATCAACAGATCCTGCCGCGCGAGCAGTGGGAACATCAGCAGGTCAACGAAGGCGACCAGATCCTGCTGTTTCAGGTTATCGCAGGGGGCTGAGATGCTACATATTGCCGATAAAGTTTTTGACTCGCACTTGTTTACCGGAACCGGAAAATTCGCATCGCCGCAGCTGATGGTGGATGCCATTCGTGAAAGCGGCAGCCAGCTGGTGACGCTGGCGCTCAAGCGCGTGGACCTGCGTCACCACAGCGACGCCATTCTGGCTCCCTTACTGGAAGCGGGCGTCACGCTGCTGCCAAACACCTCCGGGGCGAAAACGGCCGAAGAGGCGATTTTTGCCGCACAGCTGGCCCGGGAGGCGCTCGGCACACGCTGGCTGAAGCTGGAAATTCATCCGGATCCCCGCTGGCTGCTGCCTGACCCCATCGAAACGCTGAAAGCGGCTGAAAAACTGGTGCAGCAAGGGTTTACCGTCCTGCCGTACTGCGGAGCCGACCCGGTCCTGTGTAAACGGCTGGAAGAGGTCGGCTGTGCGGCGGTGATGCCGCTGGGAGCACCTATTGGCTCCAACCAGGGGCTGGAAACCCGCGCGATGCTGGAGATCATCATCGAGCAGGCAAACGTGCCGGTGGTGGTTGATGCGGGCATTGGCGTGCCAAGCCATGCCGCGCAGGCGCTGGAGATGGGTGCCGACGCGGTGCTGGTGAACACGGCGATCGCGGTTGCCGATGATCCGGTTATGATGGCGCGAGCGTTCCGCATAGCCGTAGAGGCCGGCTTGCTGGCAAGGGAGTCCGGCCCCGGCTCGCGCAGTTTTCAGGCGCAGGCTACCAGCCCCCTGACCGGTTTTCTGGAGACGATCTCATGAGCACGTTTACCGAGCGCTGGCGGCAGCTAAACTGGGACGACATTGCCCTGCGCATCAACAGCAAGACGGCTGCTGACGTAGAGCGCGCGCTGCAGGCCCGTCATCTGACCCGAGAGGATCTGATGGCCCTGCTCTCCCCGGCGGCCAGCGCGTACCTCGAACCGATGGCCCAGCGAGCCCAGAGGCTTACCCGTCAGCGCTTTGGCAACACGGTGAGCTTCTACGTGCCGCTCTATCTCTCAAACCTGTGCGCCAATGACTGCACCTACTGCGGTTTTTCCATGAGCAACCGCATCAAGCGAAAAACGCTCGATGCGGGTGAGATTGCCCATGAGTGTGCGGCCATACGTGAAATGGGCTTTGAGCATCTTCTGCTGGTCACGGGCGAACATCAGGGGAAAGTGGGAATGGACTATTTTCGTCAGCACCTTCCCGCCATTCGTCGTCAGTTTGCGTCTTTGCAGATGGAGGTGCAGCCCCTGTCGCAGGATGAGTACGCGGAGCTAAAAACGCTCGGACTGGACGGGGTGATGGTCTATCAGGAGACTTACCACGAGGCGACGTACGCCCGACACCACCTGAAAGGTAAGAAACAAGACTTCTTTTTCCGGCTGGAAACGCCGGACAGGTTGGGTCGAGCAGGCATCGACAAAATCGGTCTGGGTGCGCTGATCGGGCTCTCCGACAGCTGGCGGGTGGATTGTTACATGGTGGCAGAACATCTGCTTTGGCTCCAGCAGCACTACTGGCAGAGCCGTTATTCTATCTCTTTCCCCCGCCTGCGGCCTTGCGCGGGAGGGATTGAGCCAGCGTCGCTGATGGATGAACGCCAGCTGGTGCAGACCATCTGCGCATTTCGCCTGCTTGCCCCGGAAGTTGAATTATCCCTCTCAACGCGTGAGTCCCCGGCGTTTCGCGATCGCGTGATCCCGCTTGCAATTAACAACGTCAGCGCGTTTTCCAAAACGCAGCCTGGCGGCTATGCCGACGATCGTCAGGAGCTGGAGCAGTTTGTCCCGCATGACGGACGGCGTCCGGAAGCGGTAGCCGCAGCCCTGACGGCACAGGGCCTTCAGCCTGTCTGGAAAGACTGGGACAGCTGGCTGGGAAGAGCCTCGCAATAACGTTGCAACGCCCCGCAACGCGGTAAAAAATTGTCGAGGGGCTACGGAAAGTCACCACCGGATGATTGCCAGCACTCATCCGGTTTTTTATTGTCACAGCGTTAGCAACGGATGCTGACCAGGGCGAAAAGCTTCTTCCTCGTTTCGCCCTGCCTCTGATTCATTGCACAAAAAGCACCCACTCGTTTAATAAGTATTTTCTTAGTGGTTCTTAAGATAAATCATCCCGTCAGAAACCGTGTTCCGTATAATTCACCGCTAACCGCAGGACAGCGACTATGCTGAGAGGATATCGGCAGACGAAAAGTATTCACCATCAGGATCGATGTACAACTCATGGCACTTCACAGCAAAAAGCTCTCTTTTACCCGGCCAATCATGCTCAGCTTCACGGGGATCCTCTGCAGTTTTGCGGTGATCGCGATCGCGGTGACGCTTTCACAGAGAAAGGATTTTCTTGAGGATTATCATAAAATTAATAGCAATTTCACGCATAACCTGGCGGTGAACTACACCGAGTCTATTCTGCGTGAAAACGACTATATCCTGGGCCGCTCTGCCATGTACTTTTCGCGTAACGACAGGTTAAACGAGACGCTCAACGTCAACCCGACGCAGGGACTGCAGATGATAATGCATTTGCAGAACCTGATGCCGACCGTGTCCTCCATCTCGCTGGCCGACACGCAGGGGCATTATCTTCGCGCACCGGAAGTGCTCCCTACGGAGAAGAGTAAAACCTTCGATCCCCGGACGCGGCCGTGGTTTGTCGCCCAGGCGGAAGCCAGTATCTTCAGCCACTATACCCGTCCCTACATGGACTACTTCACCGGCCATCCGACGGTCACACTTTATAAGCCGTTGATTTCGCCGGAAGGCAGACTGAAGGGAACGATCGCGTTTCATCTCGATTTGACCTCAATGGGCTACACCCTGCGTCAGATGGTGGCGCCCGTTCAGGGGGAATTCTTCGTCGTGGAACGCGATGGCGCCGTCGTGCTGCACCCTGATACCGGCGCGCTCTTCAAGCAGTACGTGAGCGAAGCGCTGATGGACAAAATGACCAGCGGCGAAGGTCATCTTTACGACAAGAAAAGCAACGCCTGGTATTACTACTACTCGTTTACTAACCCTGACTGGTTTGTCATTTACCGGGTATCGGGTGCGACACTCAACGATATTACCCGCCACGAAACGACGATCGTTGGCTGGGGGTTCGCGCTGGCGGCCATCATCATCGTCCTCTTCGGCTTATACCTCCGCCACGCCTCGCGTAGCGTGCTGATGCACATTATCAATGCCATCAAAACCGGCGATGTAAGCGAAGCTCCACGTCTGGAAGCGATGCTGAGCCACACTATCCAGTCCAATAAAGAGCGCGAAATGGCGTATGTGCGCCAGGCAACTCACGATGCGCTGACGGGCTGTAAAAACCGCCGCGCCTTCGATAGCGATGTTGCGGAGCTGCTGAATACCCAGCAGCCTTTCGCGATGGCGCTGGTGGATATTGATAACTTTAAGTCGATTAACGACACGCTGGGTCACCTGACCGGTGATATCGTCCTGCGCAACGTGGCCCGCGAAGGGATCCAGATAATGCAGCCACATCATGTCTCGGTTTACCGTTACGGTGGCGAAGAGTTCGCGGTAGTCTTCCTGGCTGAGCAGATACCTTCCGCGCTCTCATTGCTGGAAGCGTGGCGTACCGCCGTTGAAAAACGCGTCTGGCGAGAAGAGAACCTGCGGGTCACGTTCAGCGGTGGTCTTGGGGAGTGGCATTTCGAACCGCTGGAGCAATTTGTGGGAAGCGTTGATAACGCCCTCTACAGCGCGAAGCAGCAGGGAAAAAACCGCATTATTCACACGTCCATCAGCTAATCCGCCCTCTTTCCCTTGCCCGTTTCGACGGGCCGGGTACCCGACAATACAAAATTGTAACCGGTTTCAGAAAATCATCGGTTTCTTTGTGATGCCTGACACACAATCGCGGTAAAGCGGTTGTTGAAGCGTTCTGCACGGGATAATTATCAGTAAACACATGTAGATCGAGGCTGATTATGAAGAACATCGTTTTATGCTGTGCAGCGGGAATGTCAACCAGCATGCTGGTTCAACGTATGAAAGACGCCGCACAGAAAAAAGGGGTTGAAGTCACTATTAAAGCCGTTCCGGTTGCGGAGTTTAAAGACAACATCGCGACGGCCGACATCGTATTACTGGGGCCACAGGTTAAATACGAGCAGGCAAAACTACAGGCGCAGGCCGACCCGCTGGGTAAAAAGGTCGCGGTGATCGACATGATGGATTACGGCATGATGAAAGGTGATGCCGTACTGGAAAAAGCGCTCAAACTTCTGGAGTCATAATGGAAGACTTAGAAACCACGATTATGGAACTGCTGGTCAACGCAGGCGCGGCGCGCAGTGCGGCCCTGACGGCATTACAGATGGCGCGTAAAGGTGAGTTTGACGAAGCAGAAAAAGCGATGGAAGAGTCGCGCGAATATGTGAAACATGCGCACACTATCCAGACGCAGCTCATCGGTCTTGACGAAGGGACCGGGAAACTTCCGGTGAACCTGATTACCGTCCACTCTCAGGATCACCTGATGAACGCGATGGTCATTCAGGACCTGGCGGGCGATATGATTGAGCTGTATCGTCGGCTGCCGCTGATTAACTGATAAAACACAGATATAAAAAAACCCGCCGAAGCGGGTTTTTTATTTATGGCATCAACGATTACTCGTTGTCGGAACCGCCCAGACCTGCGTTCAGCAGTTCTGCCAGGCTCGCGGATGCATCTTCAGCAGTCACCTGCGGTGCAGCTGGCAGTTCGCCTGCAGCACGACGACGCATACGATCCTGGTGGTACGCATAACCGGTACCCGCAGGGATCAGACGACCCACGATGACGTTCTCTTTCAGACCGCGCAGTTCATCACGTTTACCTGCAACAGCGGCTTCGGTCAGGACACGCGTGGTTTCCTGGAACGATGCTGCAGAGATGAAGGACTCGGTTGCCAGAGACGCTTTGGTGATACCCAGCAGATCGCGTGCGAAGGTCGCACCGATTTTGCCGTTCGCTTCCAGATCGCGGTTAGCGATCTTAACGCGAGAGTATTCAACCTGTTCGCCTTCCAGGAACTCAGAGCTGCCTGCGTTTTCGATGGTTGCTTTACGCAGCATCTGACGAACGATAACTTCGATGTGCTTATCGTTAATCTTAACGCCCTGCAGACGGTAAACGTCCTGTACTTCGTTGGTGATGTAACGCGTTACCGCGTGCACGCCACGAAGACGCAGAATGTCGTGCGGTGCTTCTGGACCATCGGAAACCACGTCACCACGTTCTACACGTTCACCTTCGAACACGTTGAGCTGACGCCACTTAGGAATCATCTCTTCGTACGGCTCGCTGCCATCTACTGGGGTAATAACCAGACGGCGTTTACCTTTGGTCTCTTTACCGAAGGAGATAATACCGCTGATTTCAGCCAGGATTGCCGGCTCTTTCGGACGACGTGCTTCGAACAGGTCAGCAACGCGTGGCAGACCACCGGTGATGTCCTTGGTACCGCTGGATTCCTGAGGAATACGCGCCAGAGCATCACCCGCACCGATCTGAATACCATCTTCCAGCTGAACGATCGCTTTACCCGGCAGGAAGTACTGCGCAGGCATGTCGGTACCAGGGATCAGAACGTCGTTACCGTTAGCATCAACGATTTTCAGTGCAGGACGCAGATCTTTACCACCGGCAGTACGTTCAGCAGAATCCAGAACCACCAGAGAAGACAGACCGGTCAGCTCGTCAGTCTGACGAGTAATGGTCTGGCCGTCGATCATGTCAGTGAAGCGGATGAAACCACTTACTTCGGTGATAACCGGCATGGTGTGTGGATCCCAGTTTGCTACGGTTTCGCCGCCAGCAACCTGCTCGCCATCACCTTTCGCCATAACAGCACCGTAAGGCACTTTATAGCTCTCTTTGGTACGACCGAATTCGTCGATCAGCTTCAGCTCGGTGTTACGAGAGGTCACAACCAGCTTGCCTGCGGAGTTAACAACAGACTTCGCGTTGCTGAGCTTGATGCTACCTTTGTTTTTCACCTGGATGCTGGATTCAGCAGCCGCACGAGATGCCGCACCACCGATGTGGAACGTACGCATCGTCAGCTGTGTACCCGGCTCACCGATGGACTGTGCCGCGATAACGCCGATTGCTTCACCTTTGTTGATGATGTGGCCACGCGCCAGGTCACGACCGTAGCAGTGCGCACATACACCAAAGTCGGTGTCACAAGATACAACGGAACGTACTTTCACTGAGTCAACAGAGTTCGCTTCCAGCAGATCACACCAGTGCTCGTGCAGCAGCGTGTTGCGTGGAACCAGAATGTCTGCAGTACCCGGCTTCAGAATGTCTTCCGCGGTTACACGACCCAGTACGCGATCGCGCAGTGGCTCTTTAACATCACCACCCTCGATAACCGGGGTCATGGTGATACCTTCGAGGGTGCCACAATCGTCTTCGGTCACAACCAGATCCTGCGCAACGTCAACCAGACGACGCGTCAGATAACCGGAGTTCGCTGTCTTCAGTGCGGTATCCGCCAGACCTTTACGCGCACCGTGAGTAGAGATGAAGTACTGGAGTACGTTCAGACCTTCACGGAAGTTCGCGGTGATTGGCGTTTCGATGATGGAGCCATCTGGCTTCGCCATCAGACCACGCATACCTGCCAGCTGACGAATCTGTGCTGCTGAACCACGCGCACCGGAGTCGGCCATCATGTAGATGCTGTTGAAGGAAACCTGCTGCTCTTCTACGCCGTCACGGTTAATCACGGTTTCGGTCTGCAGGTTATCCATCATCGCTTTGGATACACGATCGTTCGCCGCAGCCCAGATATCGATAACTTTGTTATAGCGTTCGCCCGCGGTAACCAGACCAGACTGGAACTGCTCCTGGATCTCAGCAACTTCGGCTTCCGCTTCAGAGATGATCTCGTGTTTCTTCTCTGGGATGACCATGTCATCGATACCAACAGATGCACCTGAACGCGCTGCATAAGCAAAGCCGGTGTACATTGTCTGGTCAGCGAAGATAACGGTCGGCTTCAGACCCAGAATGCGGTAACAGGTGTTCAGCATTTTGGAGATAGCCTTCTTGCCCAGCGCCTGGTTGACGATGGAGAAAGGCAGACCTTTCGGTACGATCATCCACAGAATGGCACGGCCAACGGTCGTGTCTTTCAGGCTGGTCATCGCCACGAATTCGCCGTTTGCATCTTTTTCGTATTCGGTGATACGCACTTTAACGCGCGCATGCAGAGAGGCCAGGCCAGCGCGATAAATACGCTCAGCTTCTTTCGGGCCAGTCAGCACCATGCCTTCGCCTTTAGCGTTAACACAGTCACGGGTCATGTAGTACAGACCCAATACAACGTCCTGAGAAGGAACGATAATTGGCTCACCGTTCGCTGGAGACAGGATGTTGTTGGTAGACATCATCAGCGCACGCGCTTCGAGCTGGGCTTCCAGCGTCAGCGGTACGTGAACAGCCATCTGGTCACCATCGAAGTCGGCGTTATATGCCGCACAAACCAGCGGGTGCAGCTGGATAGCTTTACCTTCGATCAGGACTGGCTCAAATGCCTGGATACCCAAACGGTGCAGGGTTGGTGCACGGTTCAGCAGTACCGGGTGTTCGCGGATAACTTCGTCCAGGATATCCCAAACGACAGCTTCTTCACGCTCAACCATTTTCTTAGCGGCTTTGATGGTGGTGGCGAGGCCACGCAGTTCCAGCTTGCCGTAGATGAATGGTTTGAACAGCTCCAGTGCCATTTTCTTCGGCAGACCGCACTGATGCAGACGCAGGTATGGACCTACGGTGATTACAGAACGACCGGAGTAGTCAACACGCTTACCGAGCAGGTTCTGACGGAAACGACCCTGCTTACCTTTGATCATGTCGGCCAAAGATTTCAGAGGGCGTTTGTTAGAACCGGTGATCGCACGACCACGACGACCGTTATCCAGCAGGGCATCTACCGCTTCCTGCAGCATACGTTTTTCGTTGCGTACGATGATGTCCGGCGCAGCCAGATCCAGCAGACGTTTCAGACGGTTGTTACGGTTGATAACGCGACGATACAGATCGTTCAGATCGGACGTTGCGAAACGACCACCATCCAGCGGAACCAGCGGACGCAGATCTGGCGGCAGAACCGGCAGAACGGTCAGGATCATCCATTCTGGTTTGTTACCAGACTGAACGAACGCTTCCAGCAGTTTGATACGCTTGGTCAGCTTTTTACGTTTGGTTTCGGAGTTGGTTTCGTTCAGCTCTTCACGCAGCTGCTCGCACTCTTGCTCCAGATCCATGCTCTTCAGCAGGGCCTGAATAGCTTCCGCACCCATCTTCGCGTCGAATTCGTCACCGAACTCTTCCAGCGCGTCCAGATACTGCTCTTCAGTCAGGATCTGGTGACGTTCCAGGTTCGTCATCCCGCCTTCGATAACCACATAAGATTCGAAGTACAGAACACGTTCGATATCACGCAGCGGCATATCCAACAGCAGACCGATACGGGACGGCAGAGATTTCAGGAACCAGATATGAGCGGTTGGAGACGCCAGCTCGATGTGGCCCATGCGCTCACGACGCACTTTGGTCTGGGTCACTTCAACGCCGCACTTCTCACAGATCACACCACGGTGTTTCAGGCGCTTGTACTTACCGCACAGGCACTCGTAATCTTTTACTGGCCCGAAAATACGCGCACAGAAAAGGCCGTCACGCTCAGGTTTGAACGTACGGTAGTTGATGGTTTCCGGCTTTTTAACTTCACCGAAAGACCATGAACGGATCATGTCTGGCGAAGCCAGAGCAATTTTGATCGCATCAAACTCTTCGGTTTTAGTCTGCGCTTTCAGAAACTTTAATAAATCTTTCACGGATTTGCTCCCGTCGGAGTTAGCACAATCTGGTGCCGGGGGTTAACCCGGCACCAGTGACCTGTTTGAGCGAGAATTACTCGTCTTCCAGTTCGATGTTGATACCCAGCGAACGAATCTCTTTCAACAGTACGTTGAAGGATTCAGGCATGCCCGGTTCCATCTGATGGTTGCCGTCCACGATGTTTTTATACATCTTGGTACGACCGTTCACGTCATCAGACTTAACGGTGAGCATTTCCTGCAGGGTGTATGCCGCGCCGTATGCTTCCAGCGCCCACACTTCCATCTCCCCGAAGCGCTGACCACCGAACTGTGCCTTACCACCCAGCGGCTGCTGAGTAACCAGGCTGTAAGAACCGGTAGAACGAGCGTGCATCTTGTCGTCGACCAGGTGGTTCAGTTTCAGCATGTACATGTAACCTACGGTTACCGGACGCTCGAACTGTTCACCGGTACGGCCGTCAAACAGCGTAATCTGACCAGACGTTGGCAGACCACCCAGTTGCAGCAGCTCTTTAATTTCAGCTTCTTTCGCACCATCGAATACCGGCGTTGCGATTGGCATACCTTTTTTCAGGTTCTCGGCCAGGCGCAGCACTTCTTCATCGCTGAAGGTGTTCAGGTCGACTTTCTGACGCACGTCGGTACCCAGATCGTAGGCACGCTGGATGAATTCGCGCAGTTTCGCGACTTCTTCCTGCTGCTTCAGCATGGCGTTAATCTTGTCGCCGATACCTTTCGCAGCCATACCCAGGTGGGTTTCCAGAATCTGACCGATGTTCATACGAGACGGTACACCCAGTGGGTTCAGTACGATATCTACCGGCGTACCGTTAGCATCGTGCGGCATATCTTCGATCGGGTTGATCTTAGAGATAACACCCTTGTTACCGTGACGACCTGCCATCTTATCACCAGGCTGGATCTGACGTTTAACAGCCAGATACACCTTAACAATCTTCAGCACGCCTGGTGCCAGATCGTCGCCCTGAGTGATTTTACGGCGTTTCGCTTCGAGTTTTTTCTCGAACTCGTGTTTCAGTTCGTCATACTGCTCAGCCAGCTGTTCCAGCTGATTCTGTTTCTCTTCGTCGGTCAGGCCCAGTTCCAGCCAGCGATCGCGTGGCAGTTTGTCGAGCTTCTCAGCTTCAACGCCACCGGCAACCAGCACCGCATAGATACGGCTGAACAGACCCGCTTCGAGGATCTGCAGTTCTTCAGACAGGTCTTTCTTAGCCTGTTTGAGCTGCATCTCTTCGATTTCCAGCGCACGTTTATCTTTTTCAACGCCATCACGGGTGAAGACCTGAACGTCGATAACCGTACCGGAAACACCGTTAGGTACGCGCAGAGAAGAGTCTTTAACGTCAGACGCTTTCTCACCGAAGATTGCACGCAGCAGTTTCTCTTCTGGCGTCAGCTGGGTTTCACCTTTCGGTGTTACCTTACCAACCAGAATGTCGCCGCCGGTCACTTCCGCACCGATGTAAACGATACCGGATTCATCCAGCTTGGAGAGCGCAGCTTCACCCACGTTAGGGATGTCAGCGGTGATCTCTTCTGGCCCCAGCTTGGTGTCACGGGACACACATGCCAGTTCCTGAATGTGGATGGTGGTGAAACGATCTTCCTGAACCACACGCTCGGAAACGAGGATGGAGTCTTCGAAGTTGTAACCGTTCCACGGCATGAACGCTACGCGCATGTTCTGACCAAGCGCCAGTTCACCGAGGTCGGTGGACGGACCGTCTGCCAGCACGTCGCCGCGCTCAACTGGCTCACCCAGAGATACACAAGGCATCTGGTTGATACAGGTGTTCTGGTTAGAACGGGTGTATTTGGTCAGGTTATAAATGTCGATACCTGCTTCGCCCGGGTACATCTCGTCTTCGTTAACTTTGATAACGATACGGGAGGCATCCACGTACTGAACAGTACCGCCACGTTTAGCAACCGCAGTAACACCGGAGTCAACGGCAACAGCACGTTCCATACCGGTACCAACCAGCGGCTTATCAGCGCGCAGAGTTGGAACGGCCTGACGTTGCATGTTCGCACCCATCAATGCACGGTTGGCGTCATCGTGTTCCAGGAACGGGATCAGGGACGCACCGACGGATACCACCTGCTGGGTGGATACGTCCATGTAGTCAACCTGGTCGCGGCTGAACAAACTCGATTCGCCTTTGCTACGGCAGGTAACCAGATCTTCTACAAAGTGGCCTTCGTCATCCAGGTTGGAGTTCGCCTGAGCGATAACGTAGTTACCTTCTTCGATAGCAGACAGGTAGTGAATTTCGTCGGTTACAACACCGTCAGTCACTTTACGGTACGGAGTCTCGAGGAAACCGTATTCGTTAGTCTGTGCGTACACGGACAGGGAGTTGATCAGACCGATGTTTGGACCTTCAGGCGTTTCGATAGGACATACGCGACCGTAGTGCGTCGGGTGTACGTCTCGAACTTCGAAGCCTGCACGTTCACGGGTCAGACCGCCTGGGCCGAGTGCAGAGATACGACGTTTGTGCGTAATCTCAGACAGCGGGTTGTTCTGGTCCATGAACTGAGACAGCTGGCTGGAACCGAAGAACTCTTTCACTGCTGCAGAAATCGGCTTGGCGTTGATCATATCCTGAGGCATCAGGGTATCCAGATCGCCCAGAGACAGACGCTCTTTCACCGCACGCTCTACACGTACCAGGCCAACGCGGAACTGGTTTTCCGCCATTTCGCCTACGGAACGGATACGACGGTTGCCGAGGTGGTCGATATCGTCCACTTCGCCTTTACCGTTACGGATATCGATGAGCTTCTTCATCACTTCGATGATGTCGTCTTTGCTCAGGATACCGGAACCTTCGATCTCATCACGCAGCAGAGAACGGTTGAACTTCATACGACCAACCGCGGACAGATCGTAGCGGTCTTCGGAGAAGAACAGGTTCTCGAACAGGCTTTCAGCCGCTTCGCGAGTTGGTGGCTCACCAGGACGCATCATGCGGTAGATTTCAACCAGCGCACTCAGACGATCGGTCGTTGGGTCGACGCGGATAGTCTCAGAGATATAAGGACCGTGGTCCAGATCGTTGGTGAACAGCGTTTCGATACGTTTGTGGCCAGACTGGCTCAGCTTAGCCAGCAGATCCAGGCTCAGCTCCATGTTCGCCGGGCAGATCAGCTCGCCAGTTGATTCATCAACGTAATCTTTCGCGGCTACTTTTCCTGCAATGTATTCAACCGGAACTTCGATGTGTTTGATATCATCTTTTTCCAGCTGACGGATGTGACGCGCGGTGATACGGCGACCTTTTTCCACATACACTTTGCCGTCGGCTTCGATGTCGAACGACGCGGTCTCACCACGCAGACGTTCCGGCACCAGCTCCATCTGCAGCTTGTTGTCGCGGATTTCAAAGATCACTTTCTCAAAGAACAGGTCCAGGATCTGCTCAGTAGTATATTGCAGCGCACGCAGAATGATGGTTGCAGGCAGTTTACGACGACGGTCGATACGGACAAACAGGTTGTCTTTTGGATCGAACTCGAAGTCCAGCCATGAACCACGGTAAGGAATGATGCGCGCGTTATACAGTACTTTACCGGAAGAGTGTGTTTTACCTTTATCGCTGTCGAAGAAGACGCCCGGGCTACGATGCAGCTGGGAAACGATAACACGCTCAGTACCGTTGATAACAAAAGTACCGTTGTCTGTCATGAGTGGAATTTCACCCATGTAGACTTCTTGTTCTTTAATGTCTTTTACGGTGCCTTCTGGCGCTTCGCGCTCGTAGATCACCAGACGCAGTTTTACGCGCAGCGGTGCGGAATAGGTCACGCCACGGATCTGACATTCCTGAACGTCAAACACCGGCTCGCCAAGGCGATAGCTGACGTACTGCAGCTCGGAATTACCGCTGTAGCTCTGAATCGGGAACACGGATCGGAAGGCTGCTTCCAGACCGTACTGCCCTTCAGGATCTTGCTCGATAAACTTCTGGAACGAGTCAAGCTGGATAGAAAGGAGATATGGAATGTCCAGAACTTGTGGACGTTTACCAAAATCCTTACGAATACGTTTTTTCTCGGTATAGGAGTAAACCATAGGGTTCCTCAGCTCGCTGACAAGTCGACCCATCTGTCCGACGAAGGGACAGTTTGTGCAACACCATTTTGTGGACCGGAAAATTGAATACTTTCCGCAATACCTGTTGCTATCACGCTTAAACCATTTCGTCGCGATTTACACAGAGCGAGCACCCTGTCGCAATATATTAAGTCGTCGATAGAAACATGCATTGTCAGGACAATCAGCAGTCAAACAGTGTGAAATGCTACTGATGCCTTACAGCGCAAAAAGGCTGGTGACTAAAAAGTCACCAGCCATCAGCCTAATTGCTTAGGCTGCAACCAGAAAAGTTGGCTTATTTAACTTCAACTTCAGCGCCAGCTTCTTCCAGAGATTTTTTCAGTGCTTCTGCGTCGTCTTTGCTCACGCCTTCTTTCAGCGCAGCTGGAGCAGATTCTACCAGGTCTTTAGCTTCTTTCAGACCCAGGCCAGTTGCGCCACGTACTGCTTTGATAACAGCAACTTTGTTAGCGCCAGCAGCTTTCAGAATTACGTCGAATTCAGTTTTTTCTTCAGCAGCTTCAACCGGGCCAGCAGCTACAGCTACAGCAGCAGCAGCAGAAACACCGAATTTTTCTTCCATTGCAGAAATCAGTTCTACAACGTCCATTACGGACATAGCTGCAACTGCTTCAATGATTTGATCTTTAGTGATAGACATTTAAATTGTTCCTGAAAATCAGAATAAGTTTATACGTAAGCAAATGCTTTATAAAGATAACTGCTATTAAGCAGCTTCTTTCGCATCGCGAACAGCAGCCAGAGTGCGAACCAGTTTGCCAGCCGAAGCTTCTTTCATGGTTGCCATCAGGCGTGCAATTGCTTCTTCGTAGGTCGGCAAGGTTGCCAGGCGATCGATTTGCGATGCCGGGATCAACTCACCTTCAAAGGCTGCAGCTTTGACCTCAAATTTTGCATTCGCTTTCGCGAACTCTTTGAACAGACGAGCAGCAGCGCCCGGGTGTTCCATAGAGTATGCAATCAGGGTCGGACCAACAAACGTGTCTTTCAGGCACTCGAAAGGAGTACCTTCAACTACGCGACGCAGCAGGGTGTTACGAACAACACGCATGTATACGCCAGCTTCACGACCTGCTTTACGCAGTTCAGTCATTTTGTCTACAGTAACGCCACGGGAATCCGCAACTACTGCAGACAGCGCGCCTTTGGCTACTTCGCTGACTTCAGCAACAATCGCTTGTTTGTCTTGAAGATTTAAAGCCATTAGCTTTGCTCCTGGATGTTTGCCGGAACTCATGTTCCGGAACTCACTTCACTCAACCCAACGGGAAGAGCGTCTTAATACGGTGAGCAGAAACAAGCCAGAGTATCCAAAAATAATCTTAGCGTTCTGTCACCGTCTACGCAGGGGATTAAGTCTCTTGCGAAACACCTGCGGTCTTCGACGGAGGCCTGGATTAGGCCAGGCTCCAACGAACAAATCTTTTAGCCGCTAACTTTTGTTAGCAAACGTGGGGGTAAGATTGTAGACAAAATCACCGCCCACGTAAAGGCATTAGTTTGCAGCAGCGCTCAGGCCAGCCTGGTCAACTGCAACACCTGCACCCATGGTGGTGGAGATGCTAACTTTCTTGATGTACACGCCTTTCGCCTGAGTTGGTTTTGCTTTTTTCAGCGCAACCAGCAGAGATTCCAGGTTTTCTTTCAGTTTGTCAGCGTCAAAGTCCACTTTACCGATGGTGGTGTGGATGATGCCGTTTTTGTCGTTACGATAACGAACCTGACCTGCTTTAGCGTTCTTAACCGCTTCAGCAACGTTAGGAGTTACAGTACCAACTTTCGGGTTAGGCATCAGGCCGCGTGGACCCAGAACCTGGCCCAGCTGGCCAACAACGCGCATTGCATCTGGAGAAGCAATAACAACGTCAAAGTTCATTTCGCCTTTCTTGATCTGATCAGCCAGATCTTCCATACCTACCAGTTCAGCGCCGGCAGCTTTAGCAGCTTCAGCGTTTGCACCCTGAGCAAATACAGCTACGCGAACGGAACGGCCAGTACCGTGTGGCAGTACAGTTGCGCCACGAACGTTCTGATCGGATTTACGCGCGTCGATGCCCAGGTTAACGGCAACGTCAACGCTTTCAACGAACTTAGCAGTTGCCAGTTCTTTCAGCAGAGCGATAGCTTCGTTGATGTCGTACTGTTTGGTCGCATCAACTTTGTCACGGATCACGGACATGCGCTTGGTCAGTTTAGCCATTTCTTAGTCCTCCACTACCAGGCCCATGGAACGTGCAGTACCTTCGATTGAGCGAGTCATCGCTTCAATGTCGGCACCAGTCATGTCGGCAGCTTTGGTCTGCGCGATTTCCTGCAGCTGAGCGCGGGAAATTTTACCCACTTTGTCTTTGTTCGGTTTACCGGAACCAGACTTGATACCAGCCGCTTTCTTCAGCAGAACTGCTGCTGGAGGGGTTTTGGTAACGAAAGTGAAAGAACGGTCAGCGTAAACAGTGATTACGACTGGGATTGGCAGACCTTTTTCCAGGGATTCAGTTTTTGCGTTGAACGCTTTACAGAATTCCATGATGTTCACACCCTGCTGACCCAGTGCTGGACCAACTGGTGGACTTGGGTTCGCCATACCAGCTGCAACCTGCAGCTTGACGTAGGCTTGTACTTTCTTAGCCATTCTAAAATCCTCTGATTGGGTAATAGCGCCTCAGAGAGGCTCCCCGTGAATAAAATTCGTTTTACAGGCTGTGGCCTATAAAAACAAAAGGCGCGAAATTGTATTCCAATCTCGCGCCTTGTGCAACGGTTAAATCGTCGCTTTTTTGATCGCTGCTTAGGCTTTTTCTACCTGAGCAAAGTCCAGTTCTACCGGGGTCGCACGACCGAAGATAGAAACAGAAACTTTCAGGCGGGACTTCTCGTAGTCCACCTCTTCAACCACGCCGTTAAAGTCAGCAAACGGACCGTCGCTAACACGAACCATCTCACCCGGTTCAAACAGCGTTTTCGGACGCGGCTTATCACCCACCTGCTGCAGGCGGTTCATAATCGCATCAACTTCTTTGTCGCTAATTGGCGCCGGACGGTCAGACGTGCCGCCGATAAAGCCCATCACGCGCGGTACGCTGCGCACCAGGTGCCAGCTCGCGTCGTTCATCACCATCTGAACCAGCACGTAACCCGGGAAGAATTTGCGCTCGCTTTTGCGACGCTGGCCGCCACGGATCTCGACCACTTCTTCGGTCGGCACCATAACTTCGCCAAACAACTCTTCC
This sequence comes from Lelliottia nimipressuralis, assembly GCF_004402045.1. Lineage (GTDB taxonomy): Bacteria > Pseudomonadota > Gammaproteobacteria > Enterobacterales > Enterobacteriaceae > Enterobacter > Enterobacter chinensis. The sequence continues at coordinate 28,176 of NZ_SOMG01000004.1, forward strand.
ATATTATGTAATTTGATATGCTCACGCAGCGATGTAGCTACGCGGCCTTCAAAACCGGAAAACGCCTGAACGACGTACCAACGCTTTTTAGGGGCTTCAGACATCTTAGAACCTCAGGCCAGTGATAAAGGAAACCAGGCGAACCAGAATACCATCCAGTCCCCACAGGATCAGTGACATTACCGCAGTCACAGCAGCCACAATCAGAGTGGTGTGCAGTGTTTCCTGGCGAGTTGGCCAAATCACCTTGCGGACTTCGGTACGCGCTTCACGTGCAAAAGCAACGGTTGCTTTACCTTTCGTCGTTAACAGCGCGACACCGCCCGCTGCAGCAATCAGAATCACCACTGCCAGCGCGCGGAGCGGCAGCATCATGTCACGATAAAGATAGTTGCCAACGATTGCCACAATCAGCAGCACGGCAACAGCGACCCACTTCATCGCTTCCAGGCCGCGCCCGCTCCCTTGAGCTTCGGTATTCGCACTCATAAACCAACCTGTCAGAAGAATTCTACAAATAATTTCACCCCGCGATTGCGAGGCGACCAAATCGATACGCTTAATCCCTTTACGGATTATACGCTCTCTGCAGAGCCTGTCTCAGCAATGATTATGACAAAAATAATCACTGATGAGCCAGGTTCTGATGTGAAAGCGTGCAAAAAGGGCATCAAATGATGCCCTTTTCATGCGCATTGCGTCAAATGTTATCAGCAATTAGCTGAGAACTTTAGCAACCACGCCCGCACCAACGGTACGGCCGCCTTCACGGATTGCGAAACGCAGACCGTCGTCCATCGCGATTGGGTGGATCAGAGTCACAAC
>NZ_SOMG01000007.1 GCF_004402045.1 Lelliottia nimipressuralis
GGATTTTTTCTCTTCAACCGACCGGGTTGTTTGTGAAGTGATTCACATCCGCCGTGTCGATGGAGGCGCATTATAGGGATCCCAATTTTTAGCACAAGTATTTTTTAGATCTTTTTTTCCGACTGTTGATTTTCCGCGCTTTTCGCTGAAATCCCGCCCGATTTGCTTAAATATTGACGTATTTTGCCTTGCCTCGATCCAATAATATGATCAAAGTCTTCTGTATAGCGCTCATCCTTAGAGGTAGATATGCCCGCAGTATTACGTCCTTATAAAGATCTGTTCCCCCAAAAAGGCGATCGCGTGATGATCGATGCCAGCAGCGTGGTCATTGGTGATGTCCGTATGGCGGATGATGTCAGCATCTGGCCGCTCGTCGCCATCAGGGGAGATGTTAACTATGTGTCGATTGGCACACGTACCAATATTCAGGACGGTAGCGTTCTGCATGTTACCCACAAGTCTTCTTATAATCCGGAAGGTAATCCACTCATCATTGGAGAAGAGGTTACCGTCGGTCATAAAGTGATGCTTCACGGCTGCACTATCGGAAACCGGGTACTCGTTGGCATGGGGTCGATTTTACTTGATGGTGTCATAGTAGAAGATGACGTAATGATTGGTGCCGGTAGCCTTGTCCCGCAAAACAAAAGACTCGAGAGCGGCTACCTCTATCTGGGAAGCCCGGTAAAGCAGATCCGCCCCCTGAAGGAGGCAGAGATCGAAGGATTAAAATACTCAGCGAACAACTACGTTAAATGGAAGAATGACTATCTGAATCAGGACAACCAAACCCAGCCCTGATCGTCCTCCTGCTGTTCACGGATTAAATCGCTGGCTTCTTCTTCCAGATCCCAGCGATTTTCACAAAATGCCTTTATCGGTTCAGAACCGCCAAAACGACGCAACAGTGTTTCCCCCGAAATGGCACAGGTAAGTTGCATACCCTGCACCAGCACCGGGAAACAGACTGCTTGTTTACTCTCATCCCAGTTCTCTCTGTCCGGGAAGTGAATAGCCTGATTCACGCCGAAAGCTCCTGCTTTAACTTTTCAATGACCGGCTCGACTGCAGGCAACACACCATGCCAGAGCAACACCGCATGCGCAGCCTGACCCACCAGCATTCCCAGTCCATCGGCTATATGTTTCGCACCGTGTTGTTCACACCAGTTCAGAAAAGGAGTCTTCCCTTTCTGATAAAACATGTCATAGAAGTACATATGAGCGCTTACCAGCGAAGCGGGGATTGCCGGGATCTCGCCATTGATGCCGCTGGACGTGGCATTGATGACAAGATCGAATTCACGCCCGGCAAGATCCTCAAGCGCAACCGCACTCACGCTGCCGGTATGTGCAAACAACGCCGCCAGCGCTTCTGCCCGGGAAAAGGTTCTGTTGGTAATGGTTACCGCACAGTCCAGCGAAAGCAGAGGCAACAGCACTCCCCGCGATGCACCACCCGCACCAATCAGCAGGACCCGGAATCCGGGCTTGATAAAGGAGAGTCTTTCCAGATCGCTAAGTAAACCAATTCCGTCGGTGTTGTCACCCAGAAGACGACCATCCTCAAGCCGTTTTAAAGTATTTACTGCACCAGCAAGTGAAGCGCGCTCGGTCAGCTCATCCGCACGTTCGAAAGCTTCCTCTTTAAAAGGTACCGTCACATTCGCGCCTTTACCGCCCGCGGCGAAAAAAGCCTCCAGCGTTGCAACAAATGCATCCACTGGTGCCAGTACGCGACCGTAGGGATGATTTATCTGCAGCTGCTTCGCAAATTGCTGATGGATCAACGGTGATTTGCTGTGCGCAATCGGATTACCAAAAACAGCATAGGTTTCCATGAGATTATCCCTGGCGAAAACGTTCGCCGGTCAGAGCGTCACGAATTTCGGACGGATTCAGGCGCCCTCCCGTTTCACCGACAGCAACAGGGAAGTCTTTCCCGAACTGTGCCAGTACTTCTTCGGTTGTCCGGCAAGGTGGCAATCCGGTCAGGTTGGCGCTGGTTGAAACCAGCGGTTTGCCATATGCGAGGCAAAGCTCTACGACCAGCGGGTGGTCAGTTACGCGAACGGCGAGGGTATTAAAGCGTCCGGTTAACCAGCGTGGCGTTGTCGGCTGCGCCGGGAAGACGAAGGTCACCGGCCCAGGCCATGCGGAGAAGATAGTCTCGCGCTGCGCCGGCGTCAGCATAGAGTCATCTATATAGGGTTTAAGCTGCTCATAATTCGCAGCGATCAAAATCAGCCCTTTCTCGACGGGTCTTTGTTTTAAAGTAAGCAGGCGGCTCACAGCCGTCTCGCTGTCAGGATCGCAACCGACCCCAAAAACAGCTTCAGTTGGATAGGCGATGACTTCTTCATTTTTCAGTACGTCCACTGCATGCGCAATAGAGCCTGATGGCAGGTTATTATTCACTATTTTGATCCGCCGTAACCGGCTTTCCACATTGTTTACTGGCGCAGAAGCGTTTCATACCTTGCGCGGTTTTCTTCTCTATGAGTAGCGGATAATTGCATTGAGGGCAGGTTCCCGCTACCGGTTTAAAATTGATAACAAACTGGCAATCAGGGTAGCGATCGCAGGAATGGAAGGTCTTACCAAAACGAGATCGACGCTGTACCAGTTGCCCGCGCTGACACTGAGGACAGGCAATAGCCGTTTCATCTGGCTTATCAATTTGTTCCGTATGTTCACATTCTGGATAACGGCTACATCCAATAAACATGCCGAAACGTCCCTGGCGCAGCGCTAATTCGCCACCGCAGAGAGGACAAAGCTGCCCCTCCAGAATTTTAACGATATGTCCATCCGCCTGGCTTTTCAGAGGACGAACATAATCACATTCCGGATAGTGTGAACAACCGAGAAACGGGCCGTGTTTCCCGGACCGAATAACAAGTTCAGCCCCGCACTGCGGGCAGGGCTCGTTTTTATGCACCGTGAATAGTGCTGATTTGGCCATAACAACTCTTGGTGCTGCACATTGAATTAATGCAGCATACCTTCATTCACTTCAAAGAGTAATTCTTCCATTTGCTGATAGGCATTTTCACAGCCCGGGATATTAAACAGAACCATCAGGATCACCCACTTGAGATCTTCCAGTTCAAATTCTGCTGTATCCAGCGCCATGACGCGCTCTATCACCATTTCTCTCGTTTCGAGGTTTAGCACCTGAATCTGCTCAAGGAATAAAATGAACCCCCGGCAGCTGGCGTCCAGCCTTTCACACTCTTCAGCGGTATAAATGCGTACTGACAATGGGTCAGAAGCAAGCTGCATCGGTTCGGCGAGGCCTTCCTGATAATCAGCCAGTTTTTCCAACCACATCAACGCATTGTAAATATCTTCCCGCTCAAATCCTGCTTCGGTAAGATCCCGTGTCAATTTGTCCTGATCCACTCGCATTTCTGCTTCGTTATGGATGTAAGTCTCAAACAAATACATCAGTACGTCGAACATGGCATGCCCTCCTTAATCGGACATAGCCGCCGGGTACAGCTGCGATCCACCCTGCTAACTCCAGTTCAAGTAGCTGTGCTACCGTTACTGGCACAGGTTGGCCGGCACGTTCAGCGACAACGTCAACAGGTGTTACCTCATCTCCTACGTTAGCCAGGAGCTTGGGAAATGGCAATGCCACCTTTTCCTGATCTGATGAATAAAGTCGCTTTTCGGGATCTTCCTGCAGCCATTGCAGCCCATATTGCAAATTTTCAAGAATGTCCCCGACTTCCGTTACCGGTGTTGCCCCTTGCTTAATCAGCCAGTGCGGTCCCTCGCATCCGGGGTTACCTATCGGGCCAGGCAAGGCGAAAACTTCTCGCCCCTGTTCGAGCGCGCATCGTGCTGTGACCAGCGAACCGCTTCGCCGCGCCGCTTCAACCACCAGCACGCCCTGACTAAGACCGCTGATAATTCGATTACGACGCGGAAAGTTTGCTGGCCTGGGCTGTGCAGAAAGGGGAAACTCAGACACTATCGCACCGTCAGACTCGATAATCCGCATAGCTAATGCCTGATGTCGGCGGGGATAAATGCTAAAAAGACCGTTCCCCAGTACCGCAACACTTCGCCCTTTTACTGACAGCGCCGCGCTGTGGGCTACACCGTCAATACCGCAGGCCAGCCCGCTGGTAATCGTGAAACCACTTTGCGAAAGTTGTTCGCAGAGAATCTTTCCCCATCGCTCGCCGTACCATGACGGCGCACGGCTACCGACGACCGCCAGTTGGACAGCATTAAGCGTCTCAAGGTTGCCTTTTATGAATAACGCCCCGGGATAATCAGGAATCGCGCGGAGTAAAGGGGGATAAAGCGGATGATTAGCCGTCAATAAATGATTTCCCGGCTGCTCAAGCCATATAAGGCTACGTTCCAGTTCACTTTCATCTGGCGCAAAAAACCGTTCAGCCTGCTTTACTGTCAGCCCGGCGTTTCTGACGACGAGAGCATCGATGCTTTCCCGCTTCTGCAGCTGTGCAGCCGCTTCGAGCATTGCATCACCATACAGAGAACCTGTGTGTATTAGCCGTAGCCATATCTCGGTAGACGTCATCCTTTCCCCTGCCATAAGCGGCCTGCGCAATCATTGCGATTGGTCACTGATGCTGTCAATCGATGGGGGTTTTGTCTAGAATAGAGAGTGTATTCTTATCAACTCCTGAACACGACTCTGGAAATTTATGGCAGTTTTGCAAGTGTTACATATTCCGGACGAGCGCCTTCGCATCGTCGCTGAACCGGTCAAAGAAGTGAATGCAGAAATCCAGCGTATCGTTGATGATATGTTCGATACCATGTACGCCGAAGAAGGCATTGGCCTGGCGGCGACGCAGGTGGACATTCACAAGCGTATTATCGTGATCGATGTTTCTGAAAATCGCGATGGCCGCCTGGTACTGATCAACCCTGAGTTGCTCGAAAAGAGTGGCGAAACCGGGATTGAGGAAGGTTGTCTGTCCATTCCTGAGCAGCGTGCTTTAGTGCCGCGTGCCGAAAAAGTGAAAATTCGTGCCCTGGATCGTGACGGTAATCCGTTCGAACTGGAAGCAGACGATCTGCTGGCAATTTGTATTCAGCATGAGATGGATCACCTGGTCGGTAAACTGTTTATCGATTATCTCTCGCCGCTGAAACAGCAGCGTATTCGTCAGAAAGTAGAGAAACTGGATCGTTTGCGTTCTCGCGCATAACGTCCCCCCGGATACAAGGATCATCGTGTCTAAAACACTACGTATTATCTTCGCGGGAACCCCTGATTTTGCAGCGCGTCATCTTGACGCGCTGTTATCTTCTGGTCACCAGGTTGTTGGCGTCTTTACCCAGCCGGACCGTCCGGCAGGTCGCGGTAAAAAACTGATGCCGAGCCCGGTAAAGGTGTTGGCAGAAGAGCATGGTCTACCCGTTTTCCAGCCCGCATCGTTGCGTCCACAGGAAAATCAGCAGCTGGTTGCTGACCTGAATGCCGATGTGATGGTGGTGGTGGCTTACGGTTTAATTCTGCCAAAAGCTGTGCTTGATATGCCTCGCCTGGGTTGCATCAATGTGCATGGGTCTCTGCTCCCGCGCTGGCGTGGTGCAGCACCTATCCAGCGCTCTCTGTGGGCAGGTGATGCTGAAACAGGCGTCACCATCATGAAGATGGATGTAGGTTTAGACACCGGCGACATGCTGTATAAACTGGCCTGTCCCATTACGTCAGACGATACCAGCGCCACGCTGTATGACAAACTGGCAGACCTCGGTCCGCAAGGACTTATCGAAACGCTTCAGCAGCTTGCTGACAATACGGCGAAACCGGAAGTTCAGGATGATGCGCGGGTGACTTATGCCGAAAAACTGAGCAAAGAAGAAGCGAGGATCGACTGGTCTCTGTCAGCTGCCCAACTTGAACGCTGTATTCGCGCCTTTAATCCGTGGCCGATGAGCTGGTTGGAGATTGATGAGCAGCCAGTGAAAGTCTGGAAGGCCTCCGTCATTAGCTGTAATACCACAGCTGAACCCGGTACGATTATTGATGCCAGCAAGAATGGTATCCAGGTGGCGACTGCGCAAGGAATTCTGAATCTTGAATCGCTACAACCGGCAGGTAAGAAAGCCATGAGCGCTCAGGATCTGTTAAATTCCCGTCGCGAATGGTTTATCCCGGGCAATCGCCTTGCCTGAACAAATTTATTCTTAAGGCCCGGTGTTTCCGGGCATTTTTATTTTTACGGTTATGAAAAAACAAAATCTACGTAGTATGGCGGCTCAGGCCGTTGAGCAGGTTATCGAGCAGGGTCAGTCATTGAGTAATGTCCTGCCTCCACTGCAACAAAAAGTCTCTGATAAAGACAAAGCCCTGCTTCAGGAGCTCTGCTTTGGCGTCCTGCGCACACTCTCTCAGCTTGAGTGGTTGATTAATAAGCTAATGTCACGCCCAATGACAGGCAAGCAGCGCACCGTACATTATTTGATTATGGTGGGTTTTTATCAGCTTCTTCATACCCGCATCCCACCTCATGCCGCGCTGGCAGAAACTGTGGAAGGTGCCGTTGCGATTAAACGCCCCCAGCTGAAAGGGCTGATCAACGGCGTACTGCGTCAGTTCCAGCGACAGCAGGAAGAGCTTCTGGCTGAATTTGCCCAAAGCGAAACACGTTTCCTGCACCCGGATTGGCTGCTGAAGCGCCTGAAAAAAGCCTGGCCACAACAGTGGCAAAATATTGCCGAAGCCAATAATCAACGTCCACCGATGTGGTTACGCGTGAATCGTAATCATCATTCTCGCGATGCATGGCTGGCCTTGCTTGAAGAGGCTGGAATGAGCGGCTTCACCCATGACGCATATCCTGATGCCGTGCGTTTAGCATCGCCTGCACCGGTGCACGCATTACCCGGTTTTGATGAAGGCTGGGTAACCGTACAGGATGCCTCTGCCCAGGGTTGCATGACCTGGCTTGAACCTAAAAACGGTGAGCAGATCCTCGATCTCTGCGCTGCGCCTGGTGGCAAAACAACGCATATTCTTGAAGTGGCTCCGCAGGCCAGCGTGATGGCGGTGGACGTTGATGAACAACGTCTATCACGCGTCTACGACAACCTTAAGCGTCTGGGCATGAAGGCACAGGTTAAGCAAGGCGATGGACGCAAACCCGCAGAATGGTGTGGTGAAACACAATTCGACCGCATTTTGCTGGATGCCCCCTGCTCTGCAACCGGTGTTATTCGTCGTCATCCGGATATCAAGTGGCTACGCCGCGATCGTGATATTAAGGAACTTGCCCAACTGCAATCCGACATTCTCGACGCCATTTGGCCACATCTAAAACCAGGCGGAACACTGGTCTATGCAACCTGCTCCATACTTCCGGAAGAAAACAGCCAGCAAATTTTGGCCTTCCTTAAACGTACCCCGGACGCGGCACTGCGTGATACGGGAACGCCTGAATCCCCGGGTCAGCAGAACCTGCCCGGTGCAGAAGAGGGTGATGGCTTCTTTTACGCTAAGCTAATCAAAGAGTGATGTTGAGAACAGGTCACGAGATATGAAGATTATCATTCTGGGTGCAGGACAGGTTGGCGGAACGCTGGCCGAAAACCTGGTTGGCGAAAACAACGACATTACAATTGTTGATACCAACGGCGATCGCCTGCGTGTTTTACAGGATAAATTTGACCTGCGCGTTGTGCAGGGGCATGGTTCGCACCCACGCGTTCTTCGTGAGGCGGGCGCCGACGATGCCGACATGCTGGTTGCGGTGACAAGTTCTGACGAAACCAATATGGTGGCCTGTCAGGTGGCCTACTCGCTTTTCAACACGCCAAACCGAATCGCACGCATCCGCTCTCCGGACTATGTCCGCGATGCTGAGAAGCTGTTTAATTCAGAAGCGGTCCCTATTGATCATCTCATCGCGCCAGAGCAACTGGTTATCGACAGTATCTATCGCCTGATCGAATATCCGGGCGCCCTGCAGGTAGTAAACTTTGCCGAAGGTAAAGTGAGCCTGGCAGTCGTCAAGGCCTATTACGGTGGGCCATTGATCGGCAATGCGCTTTCCACGATGCGCGAGCATATGCCGCATATCGATACGCGCGTCGCGGCCATCTTCCGTCACGACAGACCCATTCGCCCGCAAGGCTCCACAATTGTGGAAGCAGGTGATGAGGTATTCTTTATTGCAGCCTCACAGCATATCCGTGCGGTGATGAGTGAACTTCAGCGTCTCGAAAAACCCTATAAACGCATTATGCTGGTCGGCGGTGGCAATATTGGGGCAGGTCTGGCGCATCGGCTGGAAAAAGACTACAGCGTGAAACTGATCGAGCGCGATCAACAGCGTGCTGCTGAACTGGCGGAAAAACTGCAAAATACGATCGTATTTTATGGCGATGCGTCAGATCAGGAATTGCTGGCTGAAGAGCATATTGATCAAGTTGATCTTTTTATTGCTGTCACCAACGACGACGAGGCGAATATTATGTCCGCCATGCTCGCCAAGCGTATGGGAGCAAAGAAGGTCATGGTGCTTATCCAGCGCAAGGCGTATGTCGATCTGGTCCAGGGCAGCGTTATTGATATTGCCATTTCGCCTCAGCAGGCGACGATTTCCGCCCTCCTGAGTCATGTCCGTAAAGCAGATATTGTTGGAGTGTCATCGCTTCGTCGAGGTGTCGCGGAAGCCATTGAAGCTGTTGCTCACGGGGATGAAACCACTTCTCGCGTTGTGGGCCGTTCGATCGACGAAATTAAGCTGCCACCAGGCACAATTATCGGCGCCGTTGTGCGCGGAAATGATGTCATGATTGCCAATGATAATTTACGTATTGAGCAAGGCGATCACGTTATTATGTTCCTTACCGATAAAAAGTTTATTACCGACGTTGAACGTTTATTCCAGCCAAGTCCATTCTTCCTTTAATGTATCGGGTGCCTGAAAAAACGCACCCGAACTTTATCCTTTTCATTTCTGTGCCTTTTATTTTTCATAACGTTTAATTATCCCGAATGGCAAATGGCTAATCATTTGTTAAACTTATAGTCGTCAGCTGGCACAAGGAGAGAAGAATGAGTTTTATTAAAGAATTTCGCGAATTTGCGATGCGCGGGAACGTTGTTGATTTGGCAGTGGGTGTCATTATTGGTGCAGCATTCGGCAAGATTGTTTCATCATTAGTCGCCGACATTATCATGCCGCCTTTAGGGTTGTTAATTGGGGGTATTGATTTTAAACAATTCGCCTTCACGTTGCGTGAAGCACAGGGCGATGTCCCGGCAGTCGTGATGCACTACGGCGTATTTATTCAGAACGTATTTGATTTCGTGATTGTGGCGTTTGCCATTTTTATGGCTATCAAGCTGATCAACAGGCTCAACCGTAAAAAAGAAGAGCCGGCTGCAGCACCTGCACCAACAAAAGAAGAAGTGCTGCTGAGTGAGATTCGCGATCTGTTAAAAGAGCAGAACAACCGCGTATAATCAACAGCTTAAAGCAGGAAGGCCAGTGGTAAATAAGCGATTCGCTTGTTTGCCACTGGCCTCCCAGTTACCCCGTTTTTCATGCTTGTCTTTACGCAGATAACTTCCTTTCCCTTTTTTATTTTTCTCAACGCGCTGTCTAAATAACGGGTCGTGAAGTAACGCCTCAATGGCATTATCCTTAATTTGTCCTTTCGTGTGCTGATAGCGGCTCATAATGTCTCCAGAGCAGGGTTTATGACGACGGGAGTCTAGACCCGGATGAACTAAAAATCAACAACCCTGTTTTTCTCCACTCGCTCCCTGTTCAAGGGCTTCGAGAATTGAACAGTAAATACTGCTGTGGGCCGTCCCGCAGCAGGCATCATTCAGCCTTTGCAAAGAGCGCTGCATGGTTTGCAGTTCCTGAATGCGCGCTTCAACTTCACCAAGCCGGGCCTGCACAATGCTCTTAGATTCCTGACAGGTATGATGTTCCGGATCGATGCGAATCGATAACAACTCGCGGATCGAGTCCAGTGTAAAACCGAGCTGCCGTGCATAACGAATAAACCGCAGACGTTGAAGATCATTATCGGTATAAAGGCGAAATCCACCTTCAGTACGAACTTCATGATCGATCATTTGCTGCTTTTCGTAATATCGGATGGTATCCGGCGTGACGTTCGCGAGCTTTGCAAGTTCACCGATACGGTACATAACTATTCCTCGTTTATCTTCTGTATCAATCTTTCACTGTATTCCCCGTGCAGAAACTCGGTGTTCATTCCTGCCTGTCGCAGCTTGAGTTCAAGCAGGGCGAGCTGGCGACTAAGTTCAGCGTGTCGAGGATCGTCCTGACGGATCCCTTTGAGAAGATCGGCCAGTTCAACAGCCTCTCTTCGATGTTCAAGTTCCGGAGGAAGACAGCCTGCATTTTTCAGTAAACGGTATCCAGCCCGTAATTCCGGTGCGATGTGCGAATCATCGTCAAGTACAAGAGGTTCTCCGCTTCCCGGGAGATCGTCGAATTCGCCTTTCTTTTGGGCATCGCGAATATGGCGTTCTGCCCACTGATCGAGCAACCACATTACCGGCTCCAGGGGATGAACAGAATTGATACAGACATTGTAGAGAAGTGGGGGGATCGCGGATATAAAAAAACCCGCCGGAGCGGGTTTTTTTACGTTACTGCAGATTACTCTGCAGCAGCTTCTGCTTTCTCTGAACGATCAACCAGCTCGATGTAAGCCATCGGCGCGTTGTCGCCTGCACGGAAACCACACTTCAGAATACGAGTGTAACCACCGGCACGGCTCGCGAAACGCGGGCCCAGTTCGTTAAACAGTTTTGCCACGATCTCGTTATCACGAGTACGGGCGAATGCCAGACGACGATTAGCAACGCTGTCAGTCTTGGCAAGAGTAATCAGCGGCTCAACTACGCGACGCAGCTCTTTCGCTTTAGGCAGGGTCGTCTTGATGATCTCATGACGAACCAGTGAACCTGCCATGTTGCGGAACATAGCCTGGCGATGGCTGCTGTTGCGGTTCAGTTGACGACCACTCTTACGATGGCGCATGACCTTATCCTTCTCAGTAAAACCTTAACCTGTGATCCGGTTACTCGTCAGCAATGCTTGCTGGTGGCCAGTTTTCCAGGCGCATGCCCAGAGACAGACCACGTGAAGCCAGCACGTCTTTAATCTCAGTAAGAGATTTTTTACCCAGGTTCGGCGTTTTCAGCAACTCAACCTCGGTACGCTGTACCAGATCACCGATATAGTGGATAGCTTCTGCCTTGAGGCAGTTAGCAGAGCGGACAGTCAATTCGAGATCGTCAACAGGGCGCAGCAGGATCGGATCGAATTCTGGTTTCTCTTCTTTCACTTCCGGCTGACGTACATCACGTAAGTCAACGAAAGCTTCCAGTTGTTCTGCCAGGATGGTTGCCGCACGACGAATCGCCTCTTCAGGATCGATTGTGCCATTGGTTTCCATTTCGATGACCAGCTTGTCCAGGTCGGTACGCTGTTCTACACGCGCTGCTTCAACATTGTAGGCAATACGCTCTACAGGGCTATAGCATGCGTCGACCAGCAGACGGCCGATTGGGCGCTCATCTTCTTCCGAATGAATTCGGGCAGAAGCCGGCACATAACCACGACCGCGCTGAACTTTGATACGCATGCTAATAGCTGCGTTCTCATCGGTCAGGTGGCAGATCACGTGCTGCGGCTTGACGATTTCAACATCACCGTCGTGGGTGATGTCGGCTGCAGTCACAGGGCCAATGCCAGATTTATTCAGAGTAAGAATAACTTCATCTTTACCCTGAACTCTCACCGCCAGCCCTTTCAGGTTGAGCAGGATTTCAAGGATATCTTCCTGAACGCCTTCTTTGGTGCTGTACTCATGAAGTACACCATCAATCTCAACCTCGGTCACCGCGCAACCCGGCATCGATGAGAGCAGAATACGGCGCAGTGCGTTACCCAGAGTATGGCCAAAGCCACGCTCTAAAGGCTCAAGGGTCACCTTGGCGTGCGTCGAACTCACTTGCTCGATATCTACCAGGCGCGGTTTTAGAAACTCTGTCACAGAACCCTGCATTGTGTCCTCTCTTTGGTACTAAGCTTTACTTGGAGTAAAGCTCGACGATCAGGTGTTCGTTAATGTCCGCAGACAGATCAGAACGTTCTGGCTGACGCTTGAACGTACCTTCCATCTTGCCAGCATCAACTTCCAGCCAGGTTGGCTTTTCACGCTGCTCAGCCAGCTCCAGAGCGGCCTTCACGCGAGATTGCTTTTTCGCTTTCTCACGAATGCTAACAACGTCATTCGCTTTAACCTGATAAGAAGCGATGTTAACAACACGACCGTTTACCATGATTGCTTTGTGGCTAACCAGCTGACGTGATTCAGCACGAGTAGCGCCGAAGCCCATACGGTATACAACGTTGTCCAGACGACCTTCCAGCAGAGCCAGCAGGTTTTCACCTGTGTTGCCTTTCAGACGTGCTGCTTCTTTATAGTAGTTACGGAACTGACGCTCCAGCACACCGTACATACGGCGAACTTTTTGCTTTTCACGCAACTGCACACCATAGTCAGACAGACGCGGTTTACGCGCACCGTGCTGGCCAGGAGCTTGTTCAATTTTACACTTGGTATCGATCGCGCGAACGCCAGACTTAAGGAATAAGTCGGTGCCCTCACGACGGCTCAGCTTGAGCTTAGGACCCAAATATCTTGCCATTTTCTATCTCCAACTAACCTAAAAAACGAGCGTTATACGCGACGTTTTTTCGGCGGACGACAACCGTTATGAGGGATCGGAGTCACATCAGTAATATTAGTGATGCGGAAACCAGCGGCGTTCAGAGCGCGAACAGTAGATTCACGACCCGGACCCGGACCTTTAACCATAACTTCCAGATTCTTGATGCCGTATTCTTTTACGGCTTCAGCGCAACGCTCTGCTGCAACCTGAGCTGCGAACGGAGTGGATTTGCGAGAACCACGGAAACCGGAACCACCGGCTGTTGCCCAACCCAATGCGTTACCCTGACGATCAGTAATAGTAACGATGGTGTTGTTGAAAGAAGCATGGATATGAGCCACGCCGTCAGAGACTTGTTTTCTTACACGTTTACGTGCACGAACTGGTGCCTTTGCCATTATTCAATCACCCCGATTATTTCTTGATCGGTTTGCGCGGACCCTTACGGGTACGTGCGTTGGTCTTAGTACGCTGACCGCGCACTGGCAGACCACGACGATGACGCAAACCGCGATAGCAACCAAGATCCATCAGGCGCTTGATGCTCATGCTGATTTCACGGCGCAGATCACCTTCAACGACAAATTTGGCAACTTCGTCACGCAGCGTGTCGATTTGTTCTTCAGACAGCTCACTGATCTTAACATCTTCAGCGATACCCGCTGCAGCCAGAATGGCTTTAGAACGGGTCTTGCCGACGCCGTAGATCGAAGTTAATGCGATCACAGCATGTTTCTGATCAGGAATGTTAATGCCTGCTATACGGGCCACTATGCACTCCTACTATTTAATATGTACGCACCATGCTGAAAAGCCCGTTTTCAGGATACTCAAATGGAAACGTACAGACATACAAAAGATTGGCTGGCTAATCTAGCCAGCTCAACCCAACTTTGCAAGAAAAATATGCGAAATAATCAGCCTTGGCGCTGTTTATGCTTCGGCTCGGCACTGCAAATCACACGGATGACACCATCACGCTTAACGATTTTGCAGTTACGGCATAATTTCTTGACGGAAGCACGAACTTTCATTTTTACTCTCCGTAACTTCTCAGACGACCATTTAGCGGCCGTAGCCTTTCAGGTTCGCCTTCTTCAATGCAGACTCATACTGACTGGACATCATCAGAGTTTGCACTTGAGCCATAAAGTCCATAATCACGACAACAACGATAAGCAGTGAGGTCCCACCGAAGTAGAACGGTACTTTCATTGCATCACGCATGAACTCCGGGATCAGGCAGATAAAAGTAATATAGAGCGCACCAACCAAAGTCAGGCGGGTCATTACTTTATCGATATACTTCGCCGTTTGCTCTCCCGGACGAATTCCTGGTACAAATGCACCGGACTTCTTCAGGTTATCTGCTGTTTCACGCGGGTTGAAGACCAACGCCGTGTAGAAGAAACAGAAGAAGATGATCGCAGACGCATAGAGTAACACATAAAGTGGTTGCCCAGGCTGCAAATACAGCGAAATTGTTGTCAGCCAGTTCCAACCAGTACCGCCCCCGAACCATGACGCGATGGTTGCCGGGAACAGAATAATACTGGAAGCGAAGATTGCCGGGATTACCCCCGCCATATTCACTTTCAGCGGTAAATGTGTGCTCTGTGCAGCATAGACACGACGACCTTGCTGACGCTTAGCGTAGTTCACCACAATGCGGCGTTGACCACGTTCAACGAAGACAACAAAGAACGTCACTGCAAATACTAATACTGCAACCAACAGCAACAGGAGGAAGTGCAGGTCGCCTTGACGCGCTTGCTCGATAGTATGGGCGATGGCTGGCGGGAGGCCCGCAACAATACCGGCGAAGATAATGATTGAGATACCGTTGCCGATACCTCGTTCAGTAATCTGTTCGCCGAGCCACATCAGGAACATTGTCCCTGTGACCAGACTTACAACAGCGGTGAAATAGAATGCAAAGCCCGGGTTTAACACCAGGCCCTGCATACCAGGCATATTCGGAAGACCGGTAGCAATACCGATCGACTGGAATATTGCCAGCACCAGAGTGCCGTAACGGGTGTACTGGCTAATCTTACGACGTCCAGACTCCCCTTCTTTCTTCAACTCTGCAAGGGCCGGATGAACGACCGTCAGCAGCTGGATAATAATAGATGCCGAGATGTACGGCATAATACCCAATGCGAAGATAGAAGCACGGCTGAGAGCACCACCAGAGAACATGTTGAACATTTCAATGATGGTGCCTCGCTGTTGCTCAAGCAGTTTGGCAAGTACAGCGGCATCGATACCAGGGATCGGAATAAAAGAGCCAACACGGAACACAATCAGCGCGCCGATAACAAACAGCAGTCTGCGTTTCAGCTCGCCAAATCCACCTTTGGCACTTTGAAAATCTAATCCCGGTTGCTTAGCCATCTGCTACTTATTCCTCAATTTTACCGCCAGCAGCTTCGATAGCAGCACGAGCACCTTTAGTAACACGCAGGCCACGAACAGTTACCGGAGTAGAAACTTCACCAGCCAGGATCACTTTCGCGAACTCGATCTGGATACCGATAATGTTAGCTGCTTTCAGCGTGTTCAGGTCTACAACGCCGCCTTCAACTTTCGCCAGGTCAGACAGACGGATTTCCGCTGTGATCGCTGCTTTGCGAGAGGTGAAGCCGAACTTCGGCAGACGACGGTACAGTGGCATCTGGCCACCCTCGAAACCGCGACGTACGCCACCGCCAGAACGAGAGTTCTGACCTTTGTGACCACGACCACCGGTTTTGCCGAGGCCAGAACCGATACCACGACCCAGGCGTTTACCCGCCTTTTTAGAGCCTTCGGCCGGAGACAGAGTATTTAAACGCATCTCTTACTCCTCAACTTTAACCATGAAGTAAACCGCGTTGACCATACCACGAACAGCAGGAGTATCCTCGCGCTCAACGGTATGACCAATACGACGCAGACCCAGGCCAAGCAGCGTTGCCTTGTGTTTCGGCAGACGACCGATTGCACTGCGGGTTTGAGTGATTTTAATAGTCTTTGCCATGGTCAATTACCCCAGAATTTCTTCAACGGATTTACCACGCTTGGCAGCGACCATTTCTGGAGAATTCATATTTTCCAGGCCATCAATAGTTGCACGAACCACGTTAATCGGGTTGGTGGAACCATATGCTTTGGCCAGAACGTTATGAACCCCAGCAACTTCCAGAACGGCGCGCATTGCACCACCGGCGATGATACCGGTACCTTCTGAAGCTGGCTGCATGAATACACGAGAACCCGTGTGAACACCTTTAACTGGGTGCTGCAGGGTGCCGTTGTTCAGCGCGACGTTAATCATATTGCGACGGGCTTTTTCCATCGCTTTCTGGATCGCTGCTGGAACTTCACGCGCTTTACCGTAACCAAAACCAACGCGACCGTTACCATCACCAACTACAGTCAGAGCTGTGAAGGAGAAAATACGACCACCTTTAACGGTTTTAGATACGCGGTTTACCGCGATCAGCTTTTCCTGCAGTTCGCCAGCCTGTTTTTCGATGTGAGCCATCTTACACCTCTACCTTAGAACTGAAGGCCAGCTTCACGGGCAGCATCTGCCAGTGCCTGGACACGACCATGATATTGGAACCCGGAACGGTCAAAGGAAACATTGCTGATGCCTTTTTCCAGAGCGCGTTCAGCAACAGCTTTACCTACAGCTGCAGCGGCGTCTTTGTTACCGGTGTACTTCAATTGTTCTGAGATAGCTTTTTCTACAGTAGAAGCAGCTACCAGAACTTCAGAACCGTTCGGTGCAATTACCTGTGCGTAAATATGACGCGGGGTACGATGTACCACCAGGCGAGTTGCACCCAGCTCTTTGAGCTTGCGGCGTGCGCGGGTCGCACGACGGATACGAGCAGATTTCTTATCCATAGTGTTACCTTACTTCTTCTTAGCCTCTTTGGTACGCACGACTTCGTCGGCGTAACGAACACCCTTGCCTTTATAAGGCTCAGGACGACGGTAGGCGCGCAGATCTGCTGCAACCTGACCGATCAGCTGTTTATCAGCGCCTTTCAGCACGATTTCAGTTTGAGTCGGACATTCTGCAGTGATACCGGCCGGCAGCGGATGCTCAACAGGGTGTGAGAAGCCCAGAGACAGGCCTACTGCATTCCCTTTGATAGCTGCACGATAACCTACACCAACCAGTTGAAGCTTTTTAGTGAAGCCTTCGGTAACACCAACAACCATTGAGTTCAGCAGGGCACGCGCGGTACCAGCCTGAGCCCATCCATCCACGAAACCATCACGTGGACCGAAGGTCAGAGCGTTATCTGCATGTTTAACTTCAACAGCTTTGTTGAGGGTACGAGTCAGCTCGCCGTTTTTACCTTTGATCGTAATAACCTGACCGTCGATTTTTACATCAACGCCGGCAGGAATAACGACCGGTGCTTTAGCAACACGAGACATTCTTTCCTCCGATTAGGCTACGTAGCAGATAATTTCGCCACCAAGACCAGCCTGGCGCGCTGCACGATCAGTCATAACACCTTTAGAGGTAGAAACAACTGCGATACCAAGACCAGCCATAACTTTTGGCAGCTCATCTTTTTTCTTATAGATGCGCAGACCTGGGCGGCTGACACGCTGAATGCTTTCTACAACAGCTTTACCCTGGAAATACTTGAGAGTAAGTTCCAGTTCCGGCTTGGTGTCGCCTTCAACTTTAAAATCTTCGATAAAACCTTCTTCCTTCAGCACGTTGGCAATTGCCACTTTCAGCTTGGCGGAAGGCATGGTGACCGCAACTTTGTTCGCGGCCTGACCGTTACGGATACGGGTCAGCATATCCGCGATCGGATCTTGCATGCTCATCTGTCTTTACTCCCGTGATTCAATTGGTAATTACCAGCTAGCCTTTTTCAAGCCTGGCACTTCACCGCGCATAGCGGCTTCACGCAGTTTGATACGGCTCAACCCAAACTTGCCCACATAACCATGTGGACGACCTGTTTGACGACAGCGGTTACGCTGACGAGACGGGCTGGAATCACGCGGCAGAGACTGCAGCTTGAGAACCGCATTCCAACGATCTTCGTCGGAAGCGTTCACATCAGAAATGATCGCTTTCAGTTCAGCGCGTTTAGCGAAGAATTTATCAGCTAAAGCTACGCGCTTTACTTCGCGTGCTTTCATTGATTGCTTAGCCATTCAGTAACCCTACCTTACTTGCGGAACGGGAAGTCAAAGGCAGCCAGCAGAGCACGGCCTTCTTCGTCAGATTTCGCAGTAGTGGTAATGGTAATATCCAAACCACGCACGCGGTCGACTTTATCGTAGTCGATTTCTGGGAAGATGATCTGCTCACGGACACCCATGCTGTAGTTACCACGACCGTCGAAAGACTTAGCGGACAAGCCACGGAAGTCACGGATACGTGGAACAGCAATAGTGATCAGACGCTCAAAGAACTCCCACATGCGTTCGCCACGCAGAGTTACTTTACAGCCGATCGGATAGCCCTGACGGATTTTGAAGCCTGCAACAGATTTGCGTGCTTTGGTGATCAGCGGTTTTTGACCGGAGATTGCTGTCAGGTCAGCTGCTGCGTTATCCAGCAGTTTCTTGTCAGCGATCGCTTCACCAACACCCATGTTCAGGGTGATCTTCTCGACCCGAGGGACTTGCATGACAGAATTGTAGTTAAACTCAGTCATGAGTTTGTTAACTACTTCGTCTTTGTAGTAATCATGCAGTTTCGCCATCGTACTACTCCAAATTACTTGATAGTTTCGCTGTTAGACTTGAAGAAACGGACTTTTTTGCCGTCTTCGAATCTAAAGCCTACACGGTCAGCCTTGCCGGTAGCCGCATTGAAGATTGCAACGTTAGAAACCTGAATAGCAGCTTCTTTTTCAACGATGCCGCCTGGTTGGTTCAGGGCCGGAACCGGCTTCTGATGTTTCTTAACCAGGTTGATACCTTCAACGACGAGTTTGCCGGAAGACAGAACATTTTTTACTTTACCGCGTTTACCTTTATCTTTACCGGTTAACACGATAACTTCGTCATCACGACGGATTTTCGCTGCCATGATTCGCTCCTTAGAGTACTTCTGGTGCCAGAGAGATAATTTTCATGAACTTCTCAGTACGAAGCTCACGAGTTACCGGCCCAAAGATACGCGTGCCGATAGGCTGCTCGCTGTTATTGTTTAAAATAACGCATGCATTACCATCGAAGCGAATGACAGAACCGTCAGGGCGACGAACACCCTTCTTGGTGCGCACCACTACCGCCTTCAGCACATCACCTTTTTTGACCTTACCACGTGGAATTGCTTCCTTGATGGTGATCTTGATGATGTCGCCTACGCCTGCGTAGCGACGGTGCGAGCCACCCAGAACCTTGATACACATTACGCGACGTGCACCGGAGTTGTCGGCGACGTTCAGCATAGTCTGTTCTTGGATCATTTTAGTGCTCCGCTAATGTCAACTACTACCTGAGACTCTAAAATCAGAGCCGTTAAAAAGCCCCATATCGAGGGCGCGGCATTATAACACCGCTTCTGCAATATGGGTAGAAAAAATAAACGGCTCATCGCTGAGCCGTTTATTCGTATTGAGAAGGCGTACTGTATTACAGAACCGCTTTCTCTACAACGCGAACCAGCGTCCAGGACTTAGTCTTGGACAGTGGACGGCATTCACGGATTTCAACCTTGTCGCCGATACCACATTCGTTGTTCTCGTCATGTACGTGCAGTTTGGTCGTACGCTTGATGAATTTACCGTAGATCGGGTGTTTCACAATACGTTCGATAGCAACAACAATGGATTTCTCCATTTTGTCGCTAACAACACGACCTTGCAGAGTACGGATTTTATCGGTCATTACGCACCCGCCTTCTGAGTCAGTAAAGTCTTAACGCGTGCAACATTGCGACGCACTTGCTTCAGCAGGTGAGTCTGTTGCAGCTGGCCACTTGCAGCCTGCATACGCAGGTTGAACTGCTCACGCAGCAGGTTCAGCAGCTCAGCGTTCAGCTCTTCAACGCTTTTTTCACGCAGCTCTTTTGCTTTCATTACATCACCGTCTTAGTTACAAAGGTGGTTTTGATAGGCAGTTTCGCTGCTGCCAGGCCGAAGGCTTCACGGGCCAGCTCTTCCGGAACACCGTCCATTTCATAAAGGACTTTGCCCGGTTGGATCAAGGCAACCCAGTACTCCACGTTACCTTTACCTTTACCCATACGAACTTCCAGCGGCTTCTCGGTGATCGGTTTGTCCGGGAATACACGGATCCAGATCTTACCTTGACGCTTAACTGCACGGGTCATTGCACGACGTGCTGCTTCGATCTGACGTGCAGTCAGACGACCACGGCCAACAGCTTTCAGACCGAAAGTGCCGAAGCTAACATCCGTACCCTGCGCCAGACCACGGTTGCGGCCTTTGTGCACTTTACGGAATTTTGTACGCTTTGGTTGTAACATCAGCGACGCTCCTTATTTACGGCCTTTACGCTGCTGCTTTTTAGGTTGAGCAGCCGGTTTTTCCGGTTGTTCAACAGCAGCCATACCACCCAGGATCTCACCTTTGAAGATCCATACCTTAACGCCGATTACACCGTAAGTGGTGTGCGCTTCAGAGGTGTTGTAGTCAATGTCAGCACGCAGAGTGTGCAGCGGTACGCGACCTTCGCGGTACCATTCGGTACGTGCGATTTCCGCGCCGCCCAGACGGCCGCTAACTTCAACTTTGATACCTTTAGCGCCCAGACGCATTGCGTTCTGTACAGCACGCTTCATAGCACGACGGAACATAACACGACGTTCCAGCTGAGAAGTGATGCTGTCAGCAACCAATTTAGCGTCCAGTTCAGGCTTACGAACTTCAGCGATATTGATCTGTGCAGGAACGCCAGCGATATCCGCTACGACCTTGCGCAGTTTTTCTACGTCTTCGCCTTTCTTACCGATAACGATGCCAGGGCGAGCAGTGTGAATAGTCACACGAATGCTCTTAGCTGGACGCTCGATAACGATACGAGATACAGACGCTTTAGCCAGTTCCTTAGTCAGGTACTGACGTACTTTAAAATCGCTGTCCAGGTTGTCAGCGAATTCTTTGGTGTTCGCAAACCAGGTTGAGTTCCATGGTTTTACAATACCCAGGCGAATACCATTAGGATGTACTTTCTGACCCATTGCTAGTCTCCAGAGTCTCAGCGATCGGACACAACCACAGTAATGTGGCTGGTGCGCTTCAGGATGCGATCTGCACGACCTTTCGCACGCGGCATAATGCGCTTCATGCTTGGGCCTTCATCTACGAAAATTTTCGCGACTTTCAGATCGTCGATGTCAGCGCCATCGTTGTGTTCAGCGTTAGCAATGGCAGATTCCAGTACTTTCTTGACCAATACCGCAGCTTTCTTGTTGGTATAGGTCAGGATGTCCAGGGCCTGCGACACTTTCTTACCGCGAATCAGGTCAGCAACAAGGCGAACCTTCTGAGCAGAAGAACGAGCATGGCGATGTTGAGCTAAAGTTTCCATCTCTTCCTCCTACCTTATTTCTTCTTCGCTTTTTTATCAGCAGCGTGGCCGCGATAAGTACGAGTCGGTGCGAATTCACCCAGTTTGTGACCAACCATTTCGTCGGTAACAAAGACTGGAACGTGCTGACGACCATTATGGACAGCGATGGTCAAACCGATCATGTTAGGAAAGATCGTTGAACGACGGGACCAAGTGCGCAGGGGCTTCTTGTCTCCGCTTTCCACCGCTTTCTCTACCTTCTTCAGCAAGTGCAGGTCAATAAAAGGACCTTTCTTGAGAGAACGTGGCATGGCTTATCCTCTAAAATTATTTGCTACGGCGACGTACGATAAATTTATCAGTACGCTTGTTGCTGCGGGTCTTCTTACCTTTGGTCTGAACGCCCCACGGAGTTACCGGGTGCTTACCAAAGTTACGACCTTCACCACCACCATGTGGGTGATCGACTGGGTTCATCGCAGTACCGCGAACGGTAGGACGAACACCACGCCAGCGTGCAGCACCTGCTTTACCCAGAACGCGCAGCATATGCTCAGCATTGCCAACTTCGCCCAGAGTAGCGCGGCAGTCTGCTTCGACTTTACGCATTTCACCAGAACGCAGACGCAGGGTGACATAAGCACCATCACGAGCAACGATCTGAACGTAAGTACCAGCAGAACGCGCCAGCTGACCGCCTTTACCTGGTTTCATTTCTACGTTATGAACGGTAGAACCAACCGGGATATTGCGCATCGGCAGGGTGTTGCCTGCTTTGATTGCAGCATCAACGCCAGATTGAATCTGGTCGCCAGCTTTCAGGCCTTTAGGGGCCAGGATGTAACGGCGCTCGCCGTCTTTGTACAGAACCAGCGCGATGTTCGCGGAACGGTTCGGATCGTACTCAAGACGTTCAACAACTGCTGGGATACCGTCTTTGTTGCGTTTGAAGTCAACAATACGATAAGCCTGCTTGTGGCCACCACCGATGTGACGAGTGGTGATACGGCCATTGTTGTTACGACCACCGGATTTGCTGTTTTTTTCCAGCAACGGAGCAAAAGGTTTGCCCTTGTGCAGCTCAGGGTTAACCACTTTAACAACGTGGCGACGACCCGGAGATGTCGGTTTACATTTAACAACTGCCATTGTATTACTCCTCCGACTTACTCAGCGCCGCCAACGAAGTCCAGATTCTGGCCTTCTTTCAGGGTGACGTAAGCTTTTTTCCAGTCGCTACGACGACCGATACGCTGTCCGTGACGTTTAACTTTCCCTTTAACAACCAGGGTGTTAACGACTTCGACTTCGACTTCAAACAGTTTCTGCACAGCAGCTTTGATCTCTGCTTTGGTCGCGTCTTTAGCAACTTTGAGAACGATGGTGTTTGTTTTTTCCATCGCAGTAGACGCTTTTTCAGAAACGTGCGGTGCGCGAAGCACCTTCAGCAGACGTTCTTCACGAATCATGCCAGCATCTCCTCAACTTGCTTAACAGCATCAGCAGTCATTACGACTTTGTCGAAGGCGATCAGGCTAACCGGGTCGATACCAGTTGCATCGCGTACGTCAACCTTGTGCAGGTTACGTGCGGCCAGGAACAGGTTCTCGTCCAGCTCACCGGTGATGATCAGCACATCTTCCAGAGCCATGTCTTTCAGTTTCTGTGCCAGCAGCTTAGTTTTAGGCGCTTCTACAGAGAATGATTCGACAACGATCAGACGATCCTGACGTACCAGTTCGGACAGAATGCTTTTCAGCGCGCCGCGGTACATCTTTTTGTTAACTTTTTGACTGTGGTCCTGTGGACGCGCAGCGAAGGTCACGCCACCTGAACGCCAGATCGGGCTCTTGATAGAACCTGAACGCGCACGGCCGGTACCTTTCTGGCGCCATGGCTTTTTGCCAGAACCAGTTACTTCAGCACGAGTCTTCTGAGCACGAGTACCCTGACGAGCACCAGCTGCATAAGCAACAACAACCTGGTGAACCAGCGCTTCGTTGAAATCACGACCGAAGGTAGTTTCGGAAACAGTCAGCGCGCTCTGCGCGTCTTTCAATACTAATTCCATTGCTATCCCCTTACGCCTTCACAGCTGGTTTAACGATCAGGTCGCTACCGGTTGCACCCGGAACTGCACCTTTAACCAGCAGCAGGTTGCGCTCAGCGTCAACACGTACTACGTCCAGGCTCTGAACGGTCACACGTTCGTTACCCAGCTGACCTGCCATTTTCTTGCCTTTGAACACTTTGCCCGGAGTCTGGTTCTGACCGATAGAACCCGGAACGCGGTGAGACAAGGAGTTACCGTGGGTAGCGTCCTGGGTACGGAAGTTCCAGCGCTTAACGGTACCAGCAAAACCTTTACCTTTAGAGGTACCGGTTACGTCAACTTTTTTAACGTCAGCAAACAGCTCAACGCTAATGTCCTGACCTACGGTGAACTCTTCGCCTTCAGCAAGACGGAATTCCCACAGACCACGGCCAGCTTCTACGCCAGCTTTAGCGAAGTGACCCGCTTCTGGTTTGGTTACACGGTTAGCTTTTTTAGCACCAGTGGTCACCTGAACAGCGCGGTAGCCATCGTTAGCCAGATCTTTAACCTGAGTAACGCGGTTTGCTTCAACTTCGATTACGGTTACTGGGATTGAAACGCCATCTTCAGTGAAGATGCGGGTCATGCCCACTTTTTTACCGACTAAACCAATCATTGTATCAACCTCTCAATCGCTCGATGACCTGATTAACCCAGGCTGATCTGCACGTCTACACCGGCAGCCAGATCCAGACGCATCAGAGCATCAACGGTTTTCTCAGTTGGCTCAACGATGTCAACCAGACGCTTGTGAGTGCGGATTTCGTACTGATCACGCGCGTCTTTGTTAACGTGCGGAGAAATCAGAACGGTGAAGCGCTCTTTGCGGGTCGGCAGCGGGATCGGACCACGGACTTGCGCACCAGTGCGCTTAGCAGTCTCGACGATTTCCGCGGTTGATTGATCGATCAGACGATGATCAAACGCTTTAAGGCGGATACGGATTCTTTGGTTCTGCATGAGACCAGAGCTCCAATTATTTTATAAACGAAAATGATTACTCCTCAAACCCATTACGATTGATGGGAGAGTGTAACCGTTCTTACGTAGCCCCCCAATTGGGAGCATTGTTGAGTAACAAAATGAGCTACTCTGGTTCTGATTGAACCCGCCGTCAATTACGACAAGCCCGCGCATTATACGTAAATCTGGGCAAGACGCAAGTGACGTTTAGAAATTAAGCGCTGACGGTGCATTCTGCGTAAGCCATTCCACTATTTACAGCAACCTCTCCGTTCTCATCCTTTCCAGGGGAACCCTCACGCAAATTCCGTTTTTGCACATTGCCGGACATCTGTGATGCGAAGACTATTCGCCCAAACGGTGTTTAAGGATTTGAGCATGCTGACTTTACTCCCTTTTCTTTTGGCCTATTTTGTTCTGACAGGTTTACTGGTGCGCGAAGATATTCGTGCCGGCATGCTTCCGGATAAATATGTCTGTCCATTATTGTGGACCGGACTGCTCTTTCAGCTTTGCCTCCATCCGGATTCTCTTACTGGTGCGGTGGCCGGCGCGATGGCGGGATATATCAGTTTCGCGATGATTTACTGGGGCTATCGATTTATCTTCAGGCATGAAGGGTTGGGCTATGGCGACGTAAAGTATCTGTCGGCGCTGGGGGCCTGGTATGGCTGGTGCGAATTACCGCTCCTGGTATCAGTTGCTACTCTGATGGCACTGCTGTACCTCTTTATTTTTTCTTTAACTACCCCTGAAAGACAGGCATTAAAAAACCCACTGCCTTTTGGGCCATTTCTGGCAGCAGCGGGTTTATGCGTAGGCTGGAAGACGCTGATTACTCTTCCACTTTAATCTGCGACTGAAGGTAGTTC
Source organism: Lelliottia nimipressuralis (assembly GCF_004402045.1). Lineage (GTDB taxonomy): Bacteria > Pseudomonadota > Gammaproteobacteria > Enterobacterales > Enterobacteriaceae > Enterobacter > Enterobacter chinensis. The sequence continues at coordinate 25,174 of NZ_SOMG01000007.1, forward strand.
TGAAGGCCGATCTTAGCAATGAGATCCAGCTCTGTTTCCAGCCAGTCAATATGGCCTTCTTCATCGGCCAGGATCTGGATCATCATATCGCGGCTGACGTAGTCATGTACGCTGTCAGCATAGGCAATGGCTTCTCTGAGATCTTTAGCGCCTTCAAGTTCCAGCCTAAGGTCGGAACGCAGCATCTCTTCGACATCTTCTCCGATACCCAGCTTACCGAGATCCTGCAGGTTAGGAATGCCTTCAAGGAATAAAATACGCTCGATATATTTATCAGCGTGTTTCATTTCATCGATCGATTCATGGTACTCAACGTCGTTTAAGCGTTTAAGTCCCCAGTTTTTGAACATTCTCGCGTGAAGAAAGTACTGGTTGATTGCGACAAGCTCATTTCCCAATAATTTATTGAGATAACTTATGATTTTAACATCACCTTTCATTATATAGTCCCTCCGCTTCCACTCATTGAAGCGTAGATCGGGCTACAGGGATGTCAAAAAAAAGATGGTGCTTACGCGATCTCTTTGTATTCCGGGATCTGCATCAATTCATCCTGCATAATCTCTCGTGCAGCACGTACACATTTACCGCATTGATTTCCCACCGGAACAAACTTGCGAAGCTGCTGGAATGACTGAGGCTGAAACTGGCGAACGGCCTGACGTATTTTCTTGTCGCTTACACCATTACATAAACAAACGTACATAGAGACTCCCGTTCAAAATATGCGCAAAGTGTAAGTGAGAATGGTTATGATTACAATAGCACAAGCGCCGGAATACGGGGCGGGAGCAGGCAAAAAATGCGAAATTTTGTGACAAATCCTTAGCGGCAGAAAACAAAAAAGGACGCCGAAGCGTCCTTTTTTATTCAGGGCTAATACTTAGCTCAGAACTTTAGCAACAACGCCCGCGCCAACGGTACGGCCGCCTTCACGGATTGCGAAACGCAGACCGTCGTCCATCGCGATTGGGTGGATCAGAGTCACAAC
>NZ_SOMG01000005.1 GCF_004402045.1 Lelliottia nimipressuralis
ACTACCATCGGCGCTACGGCGTTTCACTTCTGAGTTCGGCATGGGGTCAGGTGGGACCACCGCGCTAAAGCCGCCAGGCAAATTCTGTTAATCTGTATCAGGCTGAAATTTGATTGTCTGTCTCTCGTCCGCCGAAACAGCTTCGGCGTTGTAAGGTTAAGCCTCACGGTTCATTAGTATCGGTTAGCTCAACGCATCGCTGCGCTTACACACCCGACCTATCAACGTCGTAGTCTTCAACGTTCCTTCAGGACCCTTAAAGGGTCAGGGAGAACTCATCTCGGGGCAAGTTTCGTGCTTAGATGCTTTCAGCACTTATCTTTTCCGCATTTAGCTACCGGGCAGTGCCATTGGCATGACAACCCGAACACCAGTGATGCGTCCACTCCGGTCCTCTCGTACTAGGAGCAGCCCCCCTCAATTCTCCAGCGCCCACGGCAGATAGGGACCGAACTGTCTCACGACGTTCTAAACCCAGCTCGCGTACCACTTTAAATGGCGAACAGCCATACCCTTGGGACCTACTTCAGCCCCAGGATGTGATGAGCCGACATCGAGGTGCCAAACACCGCCGTCGATATGAACTCTTGGGCGGTATCAGCCTGTTATCCCCGGAGTACCTTTTATCCGTTGAGCGATGGCCCTTCCATTCAGAACCACCGGATCACTATGACCTGCTTTCGCACCTGCTCGAGCCGTCACTCTCGCAGTCAAGCTAGCTTATGCCATTGCACTAACCTCCTGATGTCCGACCAGGATTAGCTAACCTTCGTGCTCCTCCGTTACTCTTTGGGAGGAGACCGCCCCAGTCAAACTACCCACCAGACACTGTCCGCAACCCGGATTACGGGTCTACGTTAGAACACCAGCCATTAAAGGGTGGTATTTCAAGGTCGGCTCCACGCAGACTGGCGTCCACGCTTCAAAGCCTCCCACCTATCCTACACATCAAGGACCAGTGTTCAGTGTCAAGCTATAGTAAAGGTTCACGGGGTCTTTCCGTCTTGCCGCGGGTACACTGCATCTTCACAGCGAGTTCAATTTCACTGAGTCTCGGGTGGAGACAGCCTGGCCATCATTACGCCATTCGTGCAGGTCGGAACTTACCCGACAAGGAATTTCGCTACCTTAGGACCGTTATAGTTACGGCCGCCGTTTACCGGGGCTTCGATCAAGAGCTTCGCGTTGCCGCTAACCCCATCAATTAACCTTCCGGCACCGGGCAGGCGTCACACCGTATACGTCCACTTTCGTGTTTGCACAGTGCTGTGTTTTTAATAAACAGTTGCAGCCAGCTGGTATCTTCGACTGATTTCAGCTCCACCCGCAGGGGCTTCACCTACATATCAGCGTGCCTTCTCCCGAAGTTACGGCACCATTTTGCCTAGTTCCTTCACCCGAGTTCTCTCAAGCGCCTTGGTATTCTCTACCTGACCACCTGTGTCGGTTTGGGGTACGATTTGATGTTACCTGATGCTTAGAGGCTTTTCCTGGAAGCAGGGCATTTGTTACTTCAGCACCGTAGTGCCTCGTCATCACACCTCAGCGTTAATAAACGACCGGATTTACCTAATCGTTCCGCCTACATGCTTAAACCGGGACAACCGTCGCCCGGCTAACATAGCCTTCTCCGTCCCCCCTTCGCAGTAACACCAAGTACAGGAATATTAACCTGTTTCCCATCGACTACGCCTTTCGGCCTCGCCTTAGGGGTCGACTCACCCTGCCCCGATTAACGTTGGACAGGAACCCTTGGTCTTCCGGCGAGCGGGCTTTTCACCCGCTTTATCGTTACTTATGTCAGCATTCGCACTTCTGATACCTCCAGCACCCCTCACAGGACACCTTCAACGGCTTACAGAACGCTCCCCTACCCAACAACGCCTAAGCGTCGCTGCCGCAGCTTCGGTGCATGGTTTAGCCCCGTTACATCTTCCGCGCAGGCCGACTCGACCAGTGAGCTATTACGCTTTCTTTAAATGATGGCTGCTTCTAAGCCAACATCCTGGCTGTCTGTGCCTTCCCACATCGTTTCCCACTTAACCATGACTTTGGGACCTTAGCTGGCGGTCTGGGTTGTTTCCCTCTTCACGACGGACGTTAGCACCCGCCGTGTGTCTCCCGTGATAACATTCTTCGGTATTCGTAGTTTGCATCGGGTTGGTAAGCCGGGATGGCCCCCTAGCCGAAACAGTGCTCTACCCCCGAAGATGAGTTCACGAGGCGCTACCTAAATAGCTTTCGGGGAGAACCAGCTATCTCCCGGTTTGATTGGCCTTTCACCCCCAGCCACAAGTCATCCGCTAATTTTTCAACATTAGTCGGTTCGGTCCTCCAGTTAGTGTTACCCAACCTTCAACCTGCCCATGGCTAGATCACCGGGTTTCGGGTCTATACCCTGCAACTTAACGCCCAGTTAAGACTCGGTTTCCCTTCGGCTCCCCTATACGGTTAACCTTGCTACAGAATATAAGTCGCTGACCCATTATACAAAAGGTACGCAGTCACACCACGAAGGTGCTCCCACTGCTTGTACGTACACGGTTTCAGGTTCTTTTTCACTCCCCTCGCCGGGGTTCTTTTCGCCTTTCCCTCACGGTACTGGTTCACTATCGGTCAGTCAGGAGTATTTAGCCTTGGAGGATGGTCCCCCCATATTCAGACAGGATA
>NZ_SOMG01000021.1 GCF_004402045.1 Lelliottia nimipressuralis
GCGTCACCACCCCCCCCCCCCCCGGCTTTTTTGGGGGGGGGGGGGGCGGTCCCCCCCCGCGGGTTTTTTTTTGGGGGGGGCCCCCCCCCCCCCCCCCACCCGACAAAAAGCCCGCACAAAAAACAAAGCCCGGTTTCCCGGGCCTTGAACACAACCGCAATCTCAATAATACGCTTGCAACGTCCGCTGGCAGAGCGCCGAACGCACGCAGTCATCTTTTGTGAAGCGTACCACCCCAATCATCTCATCTTCCTCAAAACGTGACATCGCGTCGCTCAGCCCGGATTTCACGCCGGACGGCAGGTCGCACTGGGTGATATCGCCGTTAACGATAACCGTCACGTTCTCCCCGAGGCGCGTTAAAAACATCTTCATTTGCGCAGCGGTCACGTTCTGAGCCTCGTCAAGAATGACGACCGCATTTTCAAATGTACGTCCGCGCATATAGGCGAACGGCGCGATTTCCACCTTGCCAATCTCTGGTCGCAGGCAGTACTGCATAAAGGATGCGCCCAGACGTTTTACCAGGACGTCATAGACGGGCCTGAAGTACGGGGCAAACTTCTCCGAAATATCGCCGGGCAAGAAACCGAGATCTTCATCAGCCTGCAGTACCGGACGGGTAACAATGATTCTCTCCACGTCCTTATGGATCAGCGCTTCCGCCGCTTTAGCCGCACTAATCCAGGTTTTCCCGCATCCGGCTTCACCGGTTGCAAAGATGAGCTGTTTACTCTCGATAGCATTCAGGTAGTGCGCCTGAGCCTCATTGCGCGCCACAATTGGAGAATTATCACGGCTGTCTCGGGCCATGCCAATTGCTTCTACGCCACTCATCTGCACAAGCGAGGTGACCGATTCTTCTTCACGCTGTTTATGGCTACGTGAATCCCGTCTCAGCACACGTTTTGCTTCGCGACGAGCTTTGATCACTGCTTTTTGTCTTCCCATGGATAGCACCTTGAGTTGTTGGTATTCATCACACGCGCCAGCTTCGGCACGATTATGCGCACGAACATCAGAGGGTTGGCTTCCTTGTAAGCCATTGCTTGCTTTATCGGATGACGATACGGAACAGCTACGCGCACTGTTCTGCACGTCGGTCGAATCAGATTCTTGAGGGAGGGGGGAGAATTTAGTGGTGAGGAAATCGCTGCCGGAGTCTGAGCCTCCGCGCCGGGTGCTGCGGTTGTTATGTTTACCTTGTCCAGTACAGGACGCAACCATTCGCGATCTCCATAGTGATTCAGCATCACTGCCGGGAACTACCGCTGTCTTATCTTAAGTACATCAGGAGTTATCATAAATGCAACATTTATTTTACCTGAGTGCAACTTTTAAGACTGTCCCTACAGTTGAAATCAGTCTCATATAGAAATATTACAGAAATATAACAGCAGGATAGTCATATGAAAAAATAATGTCCCCGCGAACGGTTGCGGGGACGATTATCAGGCTTCAATAAGACCCTGAGCGAGATACGCGTTGCTGTCGCGCGCGCCTGGCAGGGCAAAGAAATAGCCGCCGCCGATAGGTTTAATATACTCTTCCAGCGCTTCGCCGTTTAAGCGCTTCTGCACGGTCAGGAAGCCCTTTTCCAGATCGTGCTGGTAGCAGACAAACAGCAGCCCCATATCGAGCTGGCCGGCGTTGGTCACGCCGAGGGAGTAGCTGTATCCGCGGCGCATCATCAGGCTGGACTGCGTCTCTTTGGTACGCGGATTGGCCAGACGAATATGGCTGTCCAGCGCAATCACGTCGCCATTTGGATCGCGGGCGTAATCGGGCACATCATGCTCATTCTTCATGCCGAGCGGCGCGCCGCTTTGCTTATCACGCCCGAAGATCGTCTGCTGCTCTTTGAGCGGCGTGCGGTCCCAGAACTCGACGTGGAACTGAATAATCCGCACCGCCTGATAGCTTCCCCCCACCGCCCATGCCGGTTCGCCCTGTTCGGCAGTGACCCACACCACCTCCTTCATGAGCTCACCGTTGTGGCTGTCCGGGTTGGCGGTACCGTCCTTAAAGCCCAGCAGGTTCACCGGCGTCTCTTTCCCTTTACTGCGGGCGGCATGGTCCGAGATAAACCCTTCCCGCTTCCAGCGCACGCTCAGCAGATCCGGCGTGTGCTTGATGATATCGCGCAGGGCGTGGATCACCGTGTCCTGGGTATTGGCGCAAATCTGCAGGAGCAGGTCGCCGTGGCACAGCGCCGCGTCCAGTGAATCGTTCGGGAAACGCGTCATTTTCTGCAGCGCTTTCGGCTTCTGTTTTGCCAGCCCATAGCGTGCATCAAACAGCGATTCACCCAGCGAAACGGTAATGGTCAGGTTATCCGGGGCGATAAACGGCCCCAGAATGCCGGAGTCCATAGGCGGCAGACGCGGGTTCGGCGTATCGGGCGCCGGTCCGCCGGCCGTGAGAAACGCGATGCGCGTCGTCAGCAGGCGGAACAGGCGCTCCAGATCGGCTTTATCACTGGCCAGTGAATCGAAGGCCACCAGCATCATCGACGCCTGCTGCGGCGTCAGAATGCCCGACTGATGTTCGCCATAAAACGGCTGCGTCTCCATGCGGGCATTGGGTGACAGCGTGCCGGGCGCGCTTTGCGGTTTCGCCGCATGGGCTACCGGACACCCGCCAGCCAGCGCAAGGGCACCTCCCAGCGCCCCCACCCCTTTTAACAATCGACGACGTGAAGGCTCAACCACGTCGTTCTCGCTATGCTTATTCATCGTGCTTAGTCCAGACCCAGTACGCCGCGCAGCAGAGAGAGATCTTCCGCCAGGGCGGTAATCGGGCCTTTCAGCGCGTTACGGTCGGCCTCGGTCAGCTTGTCGTAGGTTTCAAACCCGTCTTTGGTACGGTACTTCGCCAGAATGGTGTCGACTTTTTTGAAGTTCGCATCCACCTTGGCCAGCAGTTCACCGTTCTCTTTCTGCAGTTGAGGACGCAGCAGGTTAACAATTTTCTGCGCTCCATCGACGTTAGCCTGGAAGTCCCACAGGTCGGTATGGCTGTAGCGATCCTCTTCGCCGCTGATTTTGCTCGCGGCCACTTCTTCAATCAGACCGGCCGCGCCGCCCACCACTTTTGACGGCGGGAAGGCCAGCTCGCTGATGCGCTTTTGCAGCTCCAGCACGTCGCTGTTCAGCCGATCGGCATATTTCTCCATCCCTTTGGCAGAATTATCGCCAAACAGGGCTTTCTCCAGACGGTGGAAACCGGTGAATTTCGGATCGGCGGCTTTCTGCTCGAAATCATCTTCGCGGGCATCAATGCTGCCATCAAGGTCAGAGAACAGCTCGGCAATCGGCTCGATACGCTCGTAGTGCTGGCGGGTTGGCGCATAGAGGGATTTCGCTTTTTCGATGTCACCGGCTTTCACCGCATCGGTATAGGCTTTTGTTGCTGCCGCCAGGTCCGCCGTCTCTTTCGTGACATACGCTTTATACGCGGTAATGGCATCACCCAGGCTCAGCACCGCAGCGCCTTTCGCCGCATCGGCTGTTGCTTCACCTTTGACGATCAGCTTCCCTTTGGGGTTGGTCAGCAGGCCGCAGGTCATCTCATACTCGCCCGGCTGCAGGTTGGCGGTCATCTTCTGGCTGAATCCAGGGGCGATGTTTTCGCGCTCCTCCACCACCAGAACCCCTTTCAGGATCTCCCATTCCAGCGCTTTCTGGCTGTGGTTCTGAATAATGAACTGGGTTTTGCCGCTGTTCACCGTGAGGGTCATCGGCTCACACTGCTTATCATTGACGGTCACTTTAACCTGAGGAACATCCGCGCCCCAGGCGGAGAATGCGGAAGCGAACAGCGCGGCAATGCCTGCGCATAACGCACTACGACGGAACTGAATTGCCATGACTCTTCCCTTTAAAAGTATGTTGTAACTAAAACAAAAATTATGGCGTAACGCGCGACGCCTGCGAGCCAGTACGCGGCGGCATGGCGAACAGCACCAGCGCCGGAACCAGATAAATAAAGTACATTGCCACTTCGCTGACGCTCGGCGTTTCCTGATAGCCGAAGATACCTTCGAGCAGGGTGCCGGTCAGTGAGTGCGTGGAGAGGACGTTGCTGAGGTCGAACGCCACGTCCTGGAAATGGTTCCACAGGCCCGCTTCATGGAAGGCGCGAATCGCCCCCGCCGCCAGACCCGCCGCCACCAGCAGAATAAACAGGCTGGTCCACTTGAAGAAGGCACCCAGGTTCAGGCGAATACCGCCCCAGTAGAGCAGGAAACCAAGCACCACCGCGGTGGCAAGACCCAGCACCGCACCCAGCGGAGGCCAGATCCCCACATCCTGCTGAAACGCCGCCAGCAGGAAGAAAACCGACTCCAGCCCTTCACGCGCCACGGCGAAAAAGACCATCATAATGAGCGCCCAGCCGTGGTTATTGCCCTTTTGCAGCGCGTTATCCACCGCCTGCTCCAGCTGCACCTTCACGTTACGCGAGACTTTACGCATCCAGAACACCATCCAGGTGAGGATCACTACCGCAATCACGGCGACGATCCCCTCAAACAGCTCCTGCTCTTTCTGCGGGAACTCCCCGGTGGTTTCGTTGATGAGAACCCCCAGGCCCAGACAGAGCGCCGCGGCAAGGAATACACCGACCCACATGACGCCAATCCAGCGTCCGCGCTGGGTTCGCTTCAGGTAACTGGCGATGAGGCTAACGATGAGGGCGGCTTCGAGCCCTTCACGTAACATAATGAGAAATGGAACAAACATGCCGACACCTTAAATGTTTATCGCGGTCAACTGATGCAAAGAAAGGTAAATTCTTGTGATAGTGATTATCATTACGGCGGAAAGAAACACAAGCGAAATGTGTGGTGTTTTGATGACGAGTTGTAAACGCCCAGCCTGATAATAGTTACGTGCGTAACGTTCAAGTTTATAAGTTATAACGAAAATGCCCATTTACGCTGATTCAGGGCTGTGGCTAAATATCCGCCTCAAACACCTGGTGAAAATTAATTATGTTTAAAATTGTCCATTTCCTGCTGGCGCTGGTCATTATTCTTGCGCTTGCCTGGCTAGTGAGTTTCGACCGCCGAAAAATTCGCATTCGTTTTGTTTTACAGCTGATTGTCATAGAAATTGCTCTGGCGTTCTTTTTCCTGCACGCCGAAAGCGGGTTATTCGTGATTAAATACGTCTCGGGATTTTTTGAATCACTGCTTAAATTTGCCGGTGAAGGCACCAATTTCGTCTTTGGCGGAATGGGAGAAAAAGGGCTGGCGTTCATTTTCCTCGGCGTGCTTTGCCCGATTATTTTTATTTCCGCGCTGATTGGTATTCTTCAGCACTGGCGGATCCTGCCGATTTTTATTCGGGTGATTGGCACGCTGCTGTCAAAACTGAACGGTATGGGCAAGCTGGAATCCTTTAACGCGGTGAGTTCGCTGATCCTCGGCCAGTCAGAAAACTTCATTGCCTACAAAGGCGTGCTGGGCGATCTCTCCTCTCGCCGTCTGTTCACCATGGCAGCCACGGCGATGTCGACGGTCTCCCTGTCGATTGTCGGCGCGTATATGACCATGCTCGACGCCAAATTTGTCGTCGCGGCGCTGATTCTGAACATGTTCAGCACCTTTATTATTCTCTCCGTCATCAACCCGGCGCGCCCGGAAGCGGAGCCGGATATCCGGCTTGAAAAACTGCATGAATCGCAGAGCTTCTTCGAGATGCTCGGCGAGTATATTCTGGCCGGTTTTAAAGTGGCGATGATTATTCTGGCGATGCTGATTGGCTTTATTGCCCTTATTAGCGCCGTTAACGCCCTGTTCTCCAGCGTATTTGGCATGAGCTTCCAGCAGATCCTGGGCTATGTATTTTATCCTCTGGCGTGGCTGGTGGGGATTCCGCTGAGCGATGCCTTAAACGCGGGCAGCATTATGGCAACCAAACTGGTGGCGAATGAATTTGTGGCGATGATTGAGCTGCAAAAAATAGCGCATCAGATGTCCCCGCGCGGGATGGGCATTTTATCTGTCTTCCTGGTGTCATTCGCGAACTTCGCGTCAATCGGCATTGTGGCCGGGGCGATTAAGGGCCTGAACGAACAGCAGGGGAACGTGGTATCGCGGTTTGGTCTGCGTCTGGTGTACGGCGCGACGCTGGTGAGCCTGCTGTCGGCGAGCTTTGCGGGATTGGTGCTGTAAGTTTTGTGCCGTTTGTGCCCGGCGGCGCTTCGCTTGCGCGGGCCTACGATACAAAAACGGCGGGTTATCCCGCCGTTTTTATTAAAACTGCACGCACACCGGCTGGTCGACACGCATTACCGACTCCTGGGCGAAGCGTGATTTATAAATCCCACGCAACGCTTCGATATTCTTCTCGCTCTGCGCATCTTTACCGTGGATCAGCATCAGCGCCTTGCTGGGCTCACGCGCCACTTTTCCGTCGTTCCCCAGCCACTGGCCGCGGGCATCAAATACCGTTAAGCCATCGCGAAAACGTGGCGTCACGTCCTGGTCAACAAACTGCTGCCATTCGTTGCCGGTAATCTGCGCCCCGGCCGGACGATTCAGTCCGAAATAGAGCGTGGTCTGCTGCATCTGGTTATCCGCTTTGCAAGTCTCCACCGCCGCGTGTTGCGATGGCGCATTACAGCCAGCCAGCATCAATAATGCCGCCGCCATTAACCCTGTTTTGATTGTCATGCTTCGCTATCCTCATTGTTATAAGCACATGGATATCACAGGAAAATACGGATTTTGGCAAGAAAAAAGCCGGGTGCGCTTGCGCTTACCCGGCCTACGGTGTTCCGTGAGGAAAATTACTCAGGCTGCAGCTTAGACGGCGGTGCAGAATGGTAATGCGCATCTGCTTCAGCAAAGCGTTTCTGCATGGAGGCAGACGGCGCTTTACCCAGCAGGCTGAAGACCACGATGCCGATACTGCCGAAGATGAAGCCAGGAATGATTTCGTACAGGCCCAGCCAGGCGAACTGTTTCCAGACGATAACGGTCACTGCACCGATAATCATCCCCGCCAGCGCGCCGTTACGGGTCATACGTGACCACATGACGGAGAACAGGACCACCGGACCAAATGCCGCGCCGAAGCCCGCCCACGCGTAGCTCACGAGGCCCAGCACGCGGTTTTCCGGGTTGGCCGCCAGCGCGATGGCAATCAGCGCCACCACCAGCACCATAAAGCGCCCTACCCACACCAGCTCTTTCTGGCTCGCATTCTTGCGCAGGAAGGCTTTGTAGAGGTCTTCGGTGATCGCACTGGAGCAGACCAGCAGCTGGCAGCTCAGAGTGGACATTACCGCTGCCAGGATTGCGGAGAGCAGAATACCGGCGATCCACGGGTTAAACAGAATCTGCGCCAGCTCGATAAACACGCGTTCGGCGTTCTGGTTGACCGCACCGGCCTGCGCCGGGTTGTTATTGAAGTAAGCAATACCGAAGAAGCCTACCGCACACGCCCCTGCCAGACAGAGGATCATCCACGTCATGCTGATGCGACGGGCATGAACGATGGTGTGGTGAGAATCCGCGGCCATAAAGCGTGCCAGGATATGCGGCTGACCGAAGTAGCCCAGACCCCAACCCATCAGCGATACGATGGCGACAAAGTTCAGCCCTTTCAGCATGTCGACGTTTTCAATGCTCTTCTGCTTAATCACTTCCAGAGAATCGGCAAAGCCGCCAACGGTGAAAATCACAATCACCGGGGTCAGGATCAGGGCGAAGATCATCAGGCTCGCCTGCACGGTGTCGGTCCAGCTGACGGCCAGGAAACCACCCACGAAGGTATACAGGATGGTCGCCGCCGCACCGGCCCACAGGGCGGTTTCGTAGCTCATGCCGAAGGTGCTTTCGAACAGGCGCGCGCCGGCCACAATGCCGGAGGCACAGTAGATGGTAAAGAACAGCAGGATAACCACCGCAGAGATAATGCGCAGGATGCGGCTGTTATCTTCAAAGCGTCCGGTGAAGTAATCCGGCAGCGTCAGGGCGTTATTGTTGGCCTCGGTATGCACGCGCAGGCGGCCCGCCACCAGCTTCCAGTTGATCCACGCACCCACGGTCAGGCCGATGGCGATCCAGCTTTCCGAGATACCGGAGATGAAAATCGCGCCCGGCAGACCCATCAGCAGCCAGCCGCTCATGTCCGATGCACCCGCAGAGAGTGCGGTGACCATCGGGCCTAAGCTGCGTCCGCCCAGAATGTAGTCGTCAAAGTTTTTCGTTGACCGCCACGCCAAAAACCCTATCAGGATCATGCCAAAAATATAAACGAGAAATGTCACCAGCATCGGTGTGCTAATTGCCATTCAAATTCTCCAAAAATGTCGAGCGACAACCGTCCGGGTTGCCTTGTTATATGATCACCGGAACGAGGTGAATGTATCTTGTGTTTCGGTTGGGCGCGCTATCCTGCCGTATGCGCCTTCCGCTGACAAACGATTTAACACTGCATTTACATCAATTTCATCCCTGGTTTGATACGAGTTTCCTATAGGTTGCACTCGCTCACGCTTTTGCGGGTTGCACCTTTTAAAAGTGTTAACTCCCGCATAAAAACAGGCTTCCCGCACAAAAGCCAGCGCGTTTTTCCAGCTAACCATTCGTTAACAACCCATTCATTTTCGGGGTTGCAAACCAGGTCACATTTAACACGGTTGCACAAAGTTGCAACATGGTGGATATTTCACGCTAACGACCAAACAAGATGAAAGCACAACAGGAGCTTTGGCATGGGTATGACCACCATGGGGGTTAAGCTGGATGACGCAACCCGCGAACGGATTAAGACCGCAGCAACCCGCATTGACCGCACGCCGCACTGGTTAATTAAGCAGGCGATTTTTAACTATCTCGAAAGACTTGAGAGCGATGAGGACCTGCCAGAGCTGCCTGCCCTGCTGGCCGGCGCGGCCAATGAAAGCGAGGAAGCACCTGCCGCAGGCGACGAGAACCATCAGCCGTTCCTCGAATTCGCCGAGCAGATCCTGCCGCAGTCCGTCAGCCGTGCCGCCATTACCGGCGCATACCGCCGCGCCGAAACCGACGCCGTGCCGATGCTGCTGGAGCAGGCCCGCCTGCCCGAGGCGATTGCCGCCCAGGCGCACAGCCTGGCGTACCAGCTTGCTGACAAACTGCGTAACCAGAAAACCGCGACCGGCCGTGCCGGCATGGTTCAGGGGTTGCTGCAGGAGTTTTCCCTCTCTTCACAGGAAGGCGTAGCGCTGATGTGTCTGGCGGAAGCGCTGCTGCGTATTCCGGATAAAGCCACCCGCGATGCGCTGATCCGCGACAAGATCAGCAACGGCAACTGGCATTCACACATTGGCCGCAGCCCGTCGCTGTTCGTTAACGCCGCGACCTGGGGTCTGCTGTTTACCGGCAGGCTGGTCTCGACCCATAACGAAGCCAACCTCTCCCGCTCCCTGAACCGCATTATCGGTAAAAGCGGCGAGCCGCTGATCCGCAAAGGCGTGGACATGGCGATGCGCCTGATGGGCGAGCAGTTTGTGACCGGGGAAACCATTGCCGAAGCGCTGGCGAACGCCCGCAAGCTGGAAGATAAAGGTTTCCGCTACTCGTACGACATGCTGGGCGAAGCGGCGCTGACCGCCGCCGACGCGCAGGCCTACATGGTCTCTTACCAGCAGGCGATCCACGCCATCGGTAAAGCGTCTAACGGTCGCGGTATTTATGAAGGCCCAGGCATCTCCATTAAGCTCTCCGCCCTGCACCCGCGCTACAGCCGCGCGCAGTACGACCGGGTGATGGAAGAGCTCTACCCGCGCCTGAAGTCCCTGACCCTGCTGGCGCGCCAGTATGACATTGGCATCAACATCGACGCCGAAGAGGCCGACCGCCTGGAGATCTCCCTCGATCTGCTGGAAAAACTGTGCTTCGAGCCGGAGCTGGCGGGCTGGAACGGCATTGGCTTCGTTATCCAGGCCTACCAGAAGCGCTGCCCGTTCGTCATTGATTACCTGATTGACCTGGCCAGCCGCAGCCGTCGCCGCCTGATGATCCGTCTGGTGAAAGGCGCCTACTGGGACAGCGAAATCAAACGCGCCCAGATGGAAGGGCTGGAAGGCTATCCGGTGTATACCCGCAAGGTTTACACCGACGTCTCTTACCTCGCCTGTGCGAAAAAGCTGCTTGGCGTGCCGAACCTGATCTATCCGCAGTTCGCTACCCACAACGCCCACACCCTGGCGGCGATCTACAGCCTGGCCGGGCAGAACTACTATCCGGGCCAGTACGAGTTCCAGTGCCTGCACGGCATGGGCGAACCACTGTACGAGCAGGTGACCGGTAAAGTGGCGGACGGCAAGCTGAACCGCCCATGTCGTATTTACGCCCCGGTGGGCACCCACGAAACCCTGCTGGCGTACCTGGTGCGTCGTCTGCTGGAGAACGGCGCGAACACCTCCTTCGTTAACCGCATCGCCGACACCACCCTGCCGCTCGACGAGCTGGTGGCCGACCCGGTGCTGGCCGTTGAGAAGATGGCGGCGCAGGAAGGCCAGATTGGCCTGCCGCATCCGAAAATTGCCCTGCCGCGCGAGCTGTATGGCGCAGGCCGCGTCAACTCGGCGGGTCTGGACCTCGCCAACGAACACCGTCTGGCGTCGCTCTCCTCTGCCCTGCTCAACAGCGCATTGCAGAAATGGCAGGCCAAACCGATCCTGGAACAGTCCGTTGCTGACGGCGAAATGCAGCCGGTCATTAACCCGGCAGAGCCAAAAGACATCGTCGGCTACGTGCGTGAAGCCACCGAAGCAGAAGTGGATCGGGCGCTGGACAGCGCGGTGAACAACGCGCCAATCTGGTTCGCCACGCCGCCGCAGGAGCGTGCCGCCATTCTTGAACGCGCCGCAGTGCTGATGGAAGATCAGATGCAGTCGTTCATCGGCATTCTTGTACGCGAAGCGGGCAAAACCTTCAGCAACGCCATCGCCGAAGTGCGCGAGGCCGTCGACTTCCTGCATTACTACGCGGGCCAGGTACGCGATGATTTCGATAACGAGACCCACCGTCCGCTGGGTCCGGTCGTCTGTATCAGCCCGTGGAACTTCCCGCTGGCGATCTTCACCGGCCAGATTGCCGCCGCCCTTGCCGCAGGCAACAGCGTGCTGGCAAAACCGGCAGAGCAGACCCCGCTGATTGCCGCGCAGGGCATCAACATTCTTCTGGAAGCCGGCGTGCCGGCGGGCGTGGTTCAGCTGCTGCCGGGCCGCGGTGAAACCGTCGGCGCTAAGCTGACTTCCGATAACCGCGTGCGCGGCGTGATGTTTACCGGCTCGACCGAAGTGGCGTCTCTGCTGCAGCGCAACATTGCCACCCGCCTGGATGCACAGGGTCGTCCTACGCCGCTCATCGCGGAAACCGGCGGCATGAACGCCATGATCGTTGACTCCTCCGCGCTCACCGAGCAGGTGGTGGTCGACGTGCTGGCCTCCGCCTTTGACAGCGCCGGCCAGCGCTGCTCCGCCCTGCGCGTGCTGTGCCTGCAGGACGACGTGGCGGACCACACGCTGAAGATGCTGCGCGGCGCGATGGCCGAATGCCGCATGGGCAACCCGGGCCGTCTCACCACCGACATCGGACCGGTGATCGACGCGGAAGCCAAAGCCAACATCGAAAACCACATTCAGGCCATGCGCGCGAAAGGCCGTCCGGTATTCCAGGCGGTGCGTGAAAACAGCGAAGATACCCGCGAATGGCGGACAGGTACCTTTGTGCCGCCAACGCTGATTGAGCTGGCAAGCTTCGACGAGCTGAAAAAAGAGGTCTTCGGCCCGGTGCTCCACGTGGTGCGCTACAACCGTAACAACCTGAACGAGTTGGTTGAGCAGATTAACGCCTCCGGCTATGGCCTGACGCTCGGCGTGCACACCCGTATCGACGAGACTATCGCGCAGGTGACCGGCAGCGCCAAAGTCGGCAACCTGTACGTTAACCGCAACATGGTCGGCGCGGTCGTGGGCGTGCAGCCGTTCGGCGGCGAAGGGCTCTCCGGCACCGGTCCGAAAGCGGGCGGTCCGCTCTACCTGTACCGTCTGCTGGCGAACCGTCCGGAGAACGCCCTGGGCGTCACCCTGGCGCGCCAGGACGCGGAGTATCCGGTGGATACGCAGCTGAAAACCGTGCTGACGCAGCCGCTGGAAGCCCTCATCACATGGGCGGAAAAACGTCCTGAACTGCGTGCCGTTGCACAGCAGTACGGCGAGCTGGCGCAGGCCGGTACGCAGCGTCTGCTGCCGGGTCCAACCGGCGAGCGCAACACCTGGACGCTGATGCCGCGCGAGCGCGTGCTGTGCGTGGCGGATAACGAGCAGGATGCGCTGGTACAGCTGGCCGCAGCTATGGCAACCGGTTGTGAAGTGCTGTGGCCGGAAGATGCGCTGCATCGCGATCTCGCCAAACAGCTGCCGAAAGCGGTCTCGTCCCGCATTCACTTCGCGAAAGCCGATGCGCTGCTGACGCAGCCGTTTGATGCGGTGATCTACCACGGTGATTCCGACCAGCTGCGCGAACTGTGCGAGCAGGTGGCGGCCCGCAGCGGTGCCATCGTTTCCGTGCAGGGCTTCGCCCGCGGTGAAACCAACCTGCTGCTGGAGCGCCTGTACGTTGAGCGCTCCCTCAGCGTCAATACCGCGGCGGCAGGTGGTAACGCCAGCCTGATGACCATCGGTTAATCGTGTAAACTTTCCCCGGTGACGCTACGCTTACCGGGGCTACAAAAGAACCACAGGCCGGATAAGCGCAGCGCATCCGGCTTTTTTACACGGAGGGAATGATGAAAAGAGTATTTCTCGCAGGTGCCGCACTGCTGCTCAGCGCCAGCGCGCTGGCCGACGAGTGCGACAAAGCGACCACCCAGCTTGAACTGAATACCTGTAGCGCGCAGCAGTACCAGACTACCGATAAAAAGCTCAACCAGACGTATCAGGCCGCCATCAAGCGTGCGGCAACTCCTCAGCGCGAACTGCTGAAAAAGGCGCAGCAGGCGTGGATTACCCTGCGCGATGCGGACTGCGCGTTTATCGGTTCGGGTACGGAAGGTGGCAGCGTTCAGCCAATGATTGTTAACCAGTGCCTGACGGAGAAAACCGCAGAGCGTGAAGCGTTTCTGGCCTCGCTGATGCAGTGTGAAGAGGGCGACTTAAGCTGCCCTCTCCCGCCGGGAAACTAACGCAGGCGGATCCCTTCGATAATCATCCGCTGCACGTTTTCCAGAGTGCTGTGGAAAAACGCCTCGTCCTGGAGCGTTTTACCGGTCACCGCCTCAACCTGGGCCGCAAAGTCAGCGTAATGCTGGGTGGAGGCCCAAATCATAAAGATCAGATGATGCGGGTCGACCGGGGCCAGTTTTCCGCTGGCAACCCATCCGGCAATAATGGCCGACTTATCGTCCACCAGCTGTTTCAAATCCCCCGTCAGTTCCGCCTGCAACAGCGGTGCGCCCTGCAGCATCTCCAGACAGAAGAGCCTTGATGCCTGCGGGTAATCGCGCGATACCTCAAGCTTCAGGCGAATGTACTCTTTGATCGCCACCAGCGGGGCCAGCTCTTCGCGAAACGCTTTGAGGGGCGCCAGCCAGATATCGAGGATCTGCTGCATCACCGCGATATAGAGCGCCTCTTTTGACGGGTAATAGTAGAGCAGATTGGTTTTGGATACCCCGGACTGCTCCGCTACCTGCTCCAGGCGCGTGCCGTGAATCCCAAACTGCGAAAAGGTCTCCAGCGCCGCGCTGAGGATCGCCTGCTTCTTGGCACTCACCGCCTGCGAACGTTTACCTGGTGTTTTCACTGCGCCTTGTGTCATTCCCGCTCTCCTTATTCTGCGTTGTCCTCAGCATAGCAAAACCCCCGTCTCGCCACGACATCCTGCACTCCTATCGCGCATGAGTGCCTGTTTTCTGTGCAATGTTTTTGACCATTTAGTCCACTTTCACGCGCATCAACTCACCAACTTCTGATTAACACATTAATAACACTACCATTTTCAAAAGTGGCACTGCCTTTGCAAAAACGTATTCACCTGCAATGTAGTGAAGAGAGGTTCGTGATGAAAATTGGCGTATTTGTACCCATCGGCAACAACGGCTGGCTTATCTCGACCACCGCCCCACAATACATGCCCACCTTTGAGCTGAATAAAGCCATTGTGCAAAAAGCGGAGCACTACCATTTCGACTTTGCGCTCTCGATGATCAAGCTGCGCGGCTTTGGTGGCAAAACCGAATTCTGGGATCATAACCTGGAGTCCTTCACCCTGATGGCCGGGCTGGCCGCGGTTACCTCGCGTATACAGATTTACGCCACCGCCGCCACGCTCACCCTGCCCCCGGCCATCGTGGCGCGCATGGCCTCGACCATCGACTCCATCTCCGGCGGGCGCTTTGGCGTCAACCTGGTCACCGGCTGGCAAAAGCCGGAGTACGAGCAGATGGGGCTCTGGCCAGGGGACGATTACTTCTCTCGCCGCTACGACTACCTGACCGAATACGTGCAGGTCCTGCGCGACCTGTGGGGTACCGGCCAGAGCGATTTCAAAGGTGACTTCTTCACCATGAACGACTGCCGCGTCAGCCCGCAGCCTTCGGTCCCCATGAAGGTGATTTGCGCCGGGCAGAGCGACGCGGGTATGGAATTCTCGGCAAAATACGCCGACTTCAACTTCTGCTTCGGTAAAGGCGTTAACACGCCTGCCGCCTTCGCTCCCACCGCCGCGCGGATGAAAGAGGCCGCCGACAAAACCGGGCGCGACGTGGGCTCCTACGTGCTGTTTATGGTGATCGCCGACGAGACCGACGACGCCGCACGCGCCAAATGGGAACGCTATAAGGACGGCGCCGACGAGGAGGCACTGAGCTGGCTTACCGAGCAGAGCCAGAAGGATACCCGCTCCGGCGCGGACACTAACGTCCGCCAGATGGCCGACCCGACCTCCGCCGTCAATATCAATATGGGCACGCTGGTCGGCTCGTACGCCAGCGTCGCCAGAATGCTCGACGAAGTGGCGGCCGTTCCCGGCGCGGAAGGCGTCCTGCTGACCTTCGATGATTTCCTCACCGGCGTGGAAACCTTCGGCGAGCGCATCCAGCCGCTGATGCAGTGCCGCACCCACATCCCTGCCGTTACGAAGGAGGTGGCGTAATGACGACTCTTAACGCTCGCCCGGAAGCCATTACCTTTGCGCCAGAGCAAAGCGCGCTGATCGTGGTGGACATGCAAAACGCCTACGCCAGCCAGGGCGGTTATCTGGATCTGGCTGGGTTCGACGTCTCCGCCACCCGGCCGGTGATTGAGAACATCAAAACCGCCGTGGCCGCCGCACGCGCCGCCGGCATGCTCATTATATGGTTCCAGAACGGCTGGGATGACCAGTACGTCGAGGCAGGCGGCCCCGGCTCGCCCAACTTCCACAAGTCGAACGCCCTGAAAACCATGCGCAAGCGGCCCGAACTGCAGGGCAAGCTGCTGGCGAAAGGCGGCTGGGACTATCAGCTGGTGGATGAGCTGGTCCCGCAGGCGGGCGATATTGTCCTGCCCAAACCGCGCTACAGCGGCTTTTTCAACACCCCGCTCGACAGCCTGCTGCGCAGCCGGGGCATTCGCCATCTGGTATTCACCGGCATCGCCACCAACGTCTGCGTGGAGTCGACCCTGCGCGACGGCTTCTTCCTGGAGTATTTCGGCGTGGTGCTGGAAGACGCCACCCATCAGGCCGGGCCGGAATTCGCCCAGAAAGCGGCCCTGTTCAATATCGAAACCTTTTTTGGCTGGGTCAGCAGCGTTGCCGATTTCTGCGACGCCCTGACTCCCCCGCTCGCCCGTATCGCCTGAGGAGACATACGATGCCGAAATCCGTGATTATTCCGCCGGGCACCAGCACCCCCATCGCCCCGTTTGTCCCCGGCACGCTCGCCGACGGCGTGGTGTATGTCTCCGGCACGCTGCCGTTCGACAAAGACAACAACGTGGTGTTTATCAACGACCCAAAGGCGCAAACCCGCCACGTGCTGGAGACGATCAAAACCGTGATCGAAACAGCGGGTGGCACCATGGAGGATGTGACCTTCAACAGCATCTTTATCACCGACTGGAAAAACTACGCCGCGATTAACGAAATCTACGCGGAGTTTTTCCCCGGCGATAAACCGGCGCGGTTCTGCATTCAGTGCGGGCTGGTGAAGCCGGAGGCGCTGGTTGAGATCGCCACCGTTGCGCACATCGCGAAGTGAGGCGGCCATGAAACTCTCCGTCTCACCGCCCCCGTATGAGGGTGCGCCCGCGGTAGTCCTCATTGCCGGTCTCGGCGGCAGCGGCAGCTACTGGCTGCCCCAGCTGGCCGCGCTGGAGCAGGAGTATCAGGTGGTCTGTTATGACCAGCGGGGGACGGGGAATAACCCCGACACCCTGCCGGAGGGTTACAGCCTTGCCCAGATGGCGGACGAACTGGCCCGGGCGCTGGCGGATGCCGGGATTACCCGCTACAGCGTCGTGGGCCATGCGCTGGGGGCGCTGGTTGGCCTGCAGCTGGCCCTCGACAGGCCTGATGCCCTCACCGCGCTGGTGTGCGTCAACGGCTGGCTGACCCTTAACGCCCACACCCGCCGCTGCTTTCAGATCCGCGAGCGCCTGCTGCATTCCGGTGGCCCGCAGGCGTGGGTTGAGGCGCAGCCGCTGTTTCTCTACCCGGCAGACTGGATGGCCGCCCGCGCCCCCCGCCTGGAGGCAGAAGAGGCGCTGGCGCTGGCCCATTTCCAGGGAAAAACCAACCTGCTGCACAGGCTCAGCGCCCTGAAAAAGGCCGACTTCAGCCGCCATGCCGCGCGCATCCGCTGCCCGGTACAGATTATCTGTTCCGCCGACGACATGCTGGTGCCCTCTGTCTGCTCGACTGAGCTGCAGGACGCGATCCCGCACAGCCGCAGCGCGGTGATGCGCCAGGGCGGGCATGCCTGCAACGTCACCGAGCCGGACACCTTTAACACCCTGCTGCTGAACGGGCTTGCCAGCCTGCTGCACAGCCATGAACCCGCTTTATAAGGAGCTGTAATGAGCGAAGCCATTAATCCCACCGCGCTGGAGACGCTGTTTACCGGCGCACGCACCCATAACGGCTGGCAGGATCTGCCGGTCAGCGACGACACGCTGCGCGAGATCTACGACCTGATGAAATGGGGGCCAACCTCCGCCAACTGTTCCCCGGCGCGGATTGTGTTTGTGCGAAGCGCGGAGGGAAAAGAGAAGCTGCGCCCTGCGCTCTCCAGCGGCAATCTGGAGAAAACGCTCACGGCCCCGGTCACGGCCATCGTGGCCTGGGATAGCGAGTTCTACGAGCGCCTGCCCGCGCTGTTCCCGCACGGCGATGCCAGAAGCTGGTTTACCACCAGCCCCGCGCATGCCGAAGAGACCGCCTTTCGCAACAGCTCAATGCAGGCCGCCTACCTGATTTTCGCCTGTCGCGCCCTGGGGCTGGACACCGGCCCGATGTCGGGCTTTGACCGACAAAAAGTTGACGACGCCTTTTTCACCGGCACAACGCTTAAAAGCAATTTGCTGATCAACATTGGCTACGGCGATACCAACAAACTGTACGGGCGCCTGCCGCGTCTGGACTTCGACGATGCCTGCGGGCTGGCGTAAGGAGGTTAGTGATGACACCGGATAAACAAACCTTTCGCGATGCCATGGCCTGCGTTGGCGCGGCGGTCAACATCATCACCACCGACGGCCCGGCGGGGCTGGCAGGCTTCACCGCCAGCGCGGTTTGCAGCGTCACCGATTCACCGCCCACCCTGCTGGTGTGCCTGAACCGCGGCGCGTCCGTCTGGCCGACGTTTAGCGAAAACCGCACGCTGTGCGTGAATACCCTCAGCGCCGGGCAGGAGCCGCTCTCTAACCTGTTTGGCGGCAAAACGCCGATGGAAGAACGCTTCGCCGCCGCCCGCTGGCAGACGGGCGACACGGGCTGCCCGCGCCTGGAGGATGCGCTGGCCTCGTTTGACTGCCGCATCAGCCAGGTGGTCAGCGTCGGTACCCATGACATTCTGTTTTGCGACATCGTTTCGATTATTCGCCACCCGGCGCCGCAAGGGCTGGTGTGGTTTGACCGTGGCTACCACGCACTTATGCGACCCGCCTGTTAACCCGCCTTAAGGAGACAGACCATGTTCGGATTTCCCCACTGGCAGTTGAAATCGACCTCCACAGAAACAGGCGTGGTCGCGCCGGATGAACGGCTCCCGCTCGGGCAAACCCTGGTCATGGGCGTCCAGCACGCGGTCGCCATGTTTGGCGCCACGGTGCTGATGCCGATGCTGATGGGCCTGGATCCCAACCTCTCGATTCTGATGTCGGGTATCGGCACGCTGCTGTTCTTTTTTGTCACCGGCGGGCGCGTGCCGAGCTATCTCGGATCCAGCGCCGCCTTCGTGGGGGTGGTCATCGCCACCACCGGTTTTAACGGACAGGGGATCAACCCCAACCTGAGCGTGGCCCTCGGCGGCATCATCGCCTGTGGTCTGGTGTATACCCTGATTGGTCTGGTGGTGATGAAAATTGGCACGCGCTGGATAGAGCGCATGATGCCCCCGGTCGTGACCGGCGCCGTGGTGATGGCGATAGGCCTGAACCTCGCGCCGATTGCGGTCAGGAGCGTCTCCGCCTCGCCGTTTGAAAGCTGGATGGCGGTGATCACCGTGCTGTGCATCGGCCTGGTGGCGGTGTTTACGCGGGGGATGATCCAGCGGCTGCTGATTCTGGTCGGGCTGATTGTTGCCTGTCTGGTTTATGCCCTACTGGCGAACGTTTTTGGCCTCGGCAAGCCGGTTGATTTTACGCTGCTTCATCAGGCTGCCTGGTTCGGCCTGCCGAAGATCACCTCCCCCACCTTCAACACCCAGGCGATGATGCTTATCGCGCCTGTCGCGGTAATCCTGGTGGCGGAGAACCTGGGCCACCTGAAGGCCGTGGCGGGGATGACCGGGCGCAGTATGGACCCGTACATGGGCCGCGCGTTTGTCGGTGACGGTCTGGCGACCATGCTCTCGGGCTCCGTGGGCGGCAGCGGCGTCACCACCTATGCCGAAAATATCGGCGTGATGGCGGTGACCAAGGTCTACTCGACGTTGGTGTTCGTGGCGGCGGCCGTGATGGCGATGCTGCTCGGTTTCTCACCGAAATTCGGCGCGCTGATCCACACCATTCCGTCGCCGGTTATCGGCGGGGCATCGATTGTGGTGTTTGGTCTGATCGCCGTGGCCGGGGCGCGCATCTGGGTGCAGCACCGCGTCGATCTCAGCCAGAACAGCAACCTGATTATGGTGGCGGTCACGCTGGTGCTCGGCGCAGGCGATTTCGCCCTGACGCTGGGCGGATTTACGATTGGCGGGATTGGTACGGCAACCTTTGGAGCAATCCTGCTTAACGCCCTGCTGAGCCGCCGGGAAGCGACCGCGCAGCAGGGCGAGGTGGTGCATCAGGATTCGTGATTTAACGTCGCGCTGTCATCTTCTGGCAGCGCGTTTTTCTTCCGCTTGAGCTTCAGCTCGCTCACCAGCACCCCGGCGACAATAAATGCCGCGCCCACCAGGGCCAGCAGCGGCAAACGCTCGCCGGCGAGTCGTCCAAAAATCCCTGCCCAGACCGGCTCACCGGTGTAGATCACCGTCGCCCGCGTCGGCGACACGCTGCGCTGCGCCCAGTTCATGGTGACCTGAATAATGGCGCTAAAGATGCCCAGCCCCAGCGCGACCACGATCAGGCCGGTGGACATCGGCGGCACGGACTCCCCTGCCGGCACCATCGTCGCAAACGCCACCAGCGACGCCGTGGCGAGCTGCACCACCGTCACACGCTTGACGTCCACCTTGCCCGCCCAGGCGCTAATCAGAATAATTTCCGCCGCAATGGCAATCGCCCCGATCAGGGTAATGATCTCGCCCGGCCCCAGCGCCAGCAGGTTGTTTTCCGGCCCGGCCAGCAGGATCAGGCCGATAAACGCCAGCACAATACCGATGCAGGACATCAGCCCCGGGAGCCGCCCCAGACACAGCCATTGCAGCAGCGGCACCAGAGGCACATACATGGCGGTGATAAACGCAGATTTGCTGCTGGAAATAGTCTGCAATCCCCAGGTCTGCAGGCTGTAGCCCATCGCTATCGCCACCCCAATCGCCACGCCGGCCTTCAGCTCTTTGAGCGTCAGACCCCGCAGCGTGTTAAGTGAGAAAAGCCCCACGACAATCGCCGCCGTCGCAAAGCGCAGGCCAACAAAAAAGAACGGATCGCTGAGGGTCACCGCGTACTGGACGGCCAAAAACGTCCCACCCCAGAACATGGTGATGAGAATCAGGATGGCTTCCTGCGGTTTAACGGAAAATTTGAAGCGTGAAACAGACATGCGGCACTCGCAGTTAACATCAATTCTCTAGTGTGCGTTGCCTTTGGTTACAGTTCAATGTTGCAGAAATAAAAAAACCGCCGGGAAAACCCGGCGGCTGGGGTTCAACCCGGCGTGTTACTTACTGCTGCCGTGGCTGTTTTTACCCCCTTTTTTGCCAGCCTCAGATGCGCGTTGAGGATCATTTTTAAAATTACCCCCGCTATGCTGGCCACCTTTACGGCCTGCTTCTGATGCTCTTTCACGATCTTCAGCGAAATTACCTGAACCACCACGATGGTTTGCCATCTCTAACCTCCAGTGTGTGAAACATTAGACATCATATTGCATTCAGTAAAAGAGGATCCTTTCACCTCGCGGCCCAGGGACAAACCCTTTATCTCTGCCGCGTGAAACTAAGCTTAGTGGACTGAGGTTATCCGGCAAGCCACAGGTAATATTCTGCAACATGATCTCACTCTTTCGGGTGAGATGACGCGGCGGTAATTCATAAACCTTTCTTATCATTTTAAAAATGCGCCGCCAAAAAGTTGTTTCATTTTGCTACAAAGGCTTTTTGTAACCATATTGTTATAAATCAAAGAAATGGCGTTCATTTTTGCAGTCTGGCCGTGATGGCATATCTTTAAATGAGCGCAGCGATCCGCTGTCAGAAAAAACAAACGAGGAGTGATGCAAAATGGCAAAAGTTCTGGTGCTCTATTATTCCATGTATGGACACATTGAAACCATGGCTCACGCGGTAGCAGAGGGTGCAAACAGGGTGGACGGCGTTGAGGTTGTGGTGAAGCGCGTACCGGAAACCATGCAGGCAGAAGCCTTCCTGAAGGCCGGGGGGAAAACGCAAAATGCCCCGGTTGCCACCCCGCAGGAACTGGCTGACTACGATGCCATTATCTTTGGCACCCCAACCCGCTTCGGCAATATGTCCGGCCAGATGCGTACCTTCCTCGACCAGACGGGCGGCCTGTGGGCTTCAGGCGCGCTATACGGCAAACTCGCCAGCGTCTTCAGCTCCACCGGAACCGGCGGCGGCCAGGAACAGACGATTACCTCAACCTGGACTACCCTTGCTCACCACGGAATGGTGATCGTGCCGATTGGCTACGGTGCACAGGAGTTATTTGATGTTTCTCAGGTACGTGGCGGCACACCGTACGGTGCAACCACCATTGCCGGTGGGGATGGCTCACGCCAGCCCAGCAATGAAGAACTGTCTATCGCCCGCTATCAGGGTGAACACGTCGCGGGTCTGGCCAAAAAACTGAACGGCTAACACCCAACAGGAGGACAAGCATGCCAACTCAAGAATCCAAAGCTCACCACGTGGGCGAATGGGCAAGTTTACGCAACACCTCTCCGGAGATTGCCGAAGCTATCTTTGAAGTCGCGAAGTACGATGAGAAGCTGGCCGAGCAGATTTGGGAGGAAGGTAACGATGAGGTGCTGGTCCGCGCCTTCGAAAAGACGGACAAAGACTCGCTCTTCTGGGGCGAGCAAACCATCGAACGTAAAAACGTCTAATCGTTTCCCCCCGCCGCAGCGGGGGGTTCTCTTTTTACTTCGCCGCGTTGTTCATCACCGCATTGAATTTATCGACAGGGCAGAAACCGTTCGCATCCACCGGGCAACCTTTCAGCTCCAGCGTCACGCGCTGCGCAGGCGACTGCAGCGACAGCACGCTAGCGTTACGCAGCTGCTCCGAGCTCTGATAAACATACTCAATTTTCATCAGCTCCTGGTTGGCATTTTTGTCATGCCAGCGCTGGAAGACAATTTTGCCGCCAATCGGGGTGCGCTCCTGCTGGTCGTGCAGCTGGTACGGTTTGAAATCCAGCGCGGTGAGCAGGGAAGCAATGTTCGAATCATGCCCCACCAGCAGTGTGATCTTAGGCGCTTTCGCCTGCTCGGTGACCAGGGTTTTATCAATGTACTTCACCAGCGGTTTCGCCACGTTTTGCGCCACCTCGGTGGAGGTAAAGAGCGAGTCCTGGTAACCGTTTTTCAGCTTCGAGAGTACGCGCCACTGCTGGTCAGTTTTGATTTCACCCCAGGCCACCTGGTCGGCCGGGAAACCTTCGTAATACTGCAGCGTGAACGCATCGACCAGCGAGTTACCCACTTTCAGCGGCCCGGATACACCTGGCTCTTTTTCATAGTCGGCGCTGAAGGTATCTTTCGCGTCCGCCAGCGAACAGACCTTTTTCTCTTTGCACGACGGGGAATCGGCGTAGTTCGTCATCTGCTCCAGCAGCTTATAGCTTTCTGTAAGCTGCATTTTCTGCCGCTCGGCCTCCATCGCCTTCAGCGCTTTTTCGCGGAACTCAGGCGAGCTATCGGTAATCACCGGGTTGAACGTCGGATCCATGGTGCCCATTTTTTCCTGATGATGTACGGGCACATCGCACCCCGGGAACGCGCCGGTAATGAAGAATTGCGCGGTCGCGACGGTACGCTGCAGGCTGTTGGCATAGGCATAAACGCTATCCGCTGGCGGGCATTCGCCGGTCTTGATCATTCCCTGCTGTGCCAGCCACTCGCGCATGTAATGGCCCATATAGACCTCCAGCACACCGCCTTTGGTGGTGAGCTGCCCGCCCGGCACCTCCCACTCAGGCCACTGCTTCGGCGTCGATTGCTCCAGCACGCTGCCGTTGTTGGCAAGCGGCGCGCGCAGGTTGTGACGACTCATGATTAAAACTTGCTCCAGCTGATACCCTTCCGGCGTCTCTTGCGCCTGCACGCCAAACGTTGCTGAAATGGAACCGGCGACTGCCAGCGCGAGTAGTGCTTTTCTCATCCCTAATTCCTCACTCGTTTTAAAATGTCGCGTTCAGTGTGACAGATTCGTGACAATTTTCCGGGAAGCATTTCTCAAACTGATGATTAACCTGCTTACGGTGTGTGCCGATTAGTTTTATAATAAAACCATACCCCACCGGAGAATTAGCTGTGAAACGTACCCGCCTTGAAGAGAGCACCTGCCCCGTCGCCCGTTCGCTGGATATCATCGGCGACTGGTGGTCGCTGCTGATTGTTCGCGACGCGCTCCGCGGGGTGACGCGCTTCGGCGAGTTTCAGAAAAGCCTCGGTATTGCGAAAAACATGCTGACCACGCGGCTAAAGCTGCTGGTTGACGAAGGCATCCTCACGCTGCGTCCCGCCTCCGACGGTAGCGCCTGGCAGGAGTATGTCCTGACCGACAAGGGACGCGCCCTGCAGACGGTGCTGGTTGCCCTGTCGCAGTGGGGCAATGAATTTTTGTTTGCTGAAAACGAATGCGGCACCGTACTGGTCGATACCGAAAAGCGTAAACCCCTGCGTAAACTGGCGCTTATCGCCGACGACGGGCGCGAACTGACGCCTGAGCAAATCGTGGCAAAACTCCCCTCCTGATCGCGCCCGACGGCAAAAGCACAAAATGATCGCAAGAAATGGTTGCATTATAAAACCAAATCACAGAGAGTTAATTAAGTTTCATATTGAAACCAAATAACCCACTCTGCTTTGAGGTAACACACGATGACTACGCAAATCACTACCGCCCTGATCACGGGTGCGTCTTCCGGAATTGGTGCCGTTTATGCCGATCGTCTTGCCGCGCGCGGGGTCAACCTGGTGCTGGTCGCCCGTCGTGAGGAACGGCTGCAGGCGCTGGCCACCGACCTGCGCGAGCGCTATGGCGTCGCGGTCGATGTTCTGGTGGCCGATCTGACGGATGAAGCCGGGATCCGCGCCGTGGAAGAGGAACTGCGCAGCAATACCGCCATCGATACGCTGGTTAACAACGCGGGCACCGCGCAGATGGTACCGTTCCTCGCAGGTGATGTGGCGCAGCATCAGGCAATTAACACGCTGAACACCACGGCGCTGATGCGTTTAACCTACGCTATCCTGCCGCGCCTGGCGCAGAATAACCGCGGCACGCTGATCAATATCGCGTCCGTGCTGGCCCTGCACGTGCGGGCGGGCAGCGCGCTCTACAGCGCCACCAAGGCGTGGGTGCTCAGCTTTACCCGCGGGCTGCAGGAAGAGTTTGCCGACAGCAACGTGCGCATTCAGGCCGTGCTGCCTGCCGCCACGGCGACGGAGATCTGGAGCCATTCGGGCGTCACGGTTAACGATCTGCCGGAAGGCTCGGTAATGACCACCGACGATATGGTGGATGCGTCGCTGGCGGGTCTGGATCAGGGCGAACCGATCACCATCCCACCGATGCATGACGCTGGCCTGTGGGATCGCTACGAAACGGCACGTCTTGAGCTGTTTAACAGCGCGCGTACCGGTATTCCGGCACCGCGCTACGTGAAACAGTAGCCTAACGCTCCAGCTGGTCGCCGTACTCGCTCATCCAGGCGGCCAGCGGTGAGAGCGCATTTTGCAGGGTTAACCCGAGCGCGGTGATTTGATATTCCACGCGCGGCGGGATTTCCGGGTAGACCGTACGCGTCACCAGCCCGCGCTGCTCAAAAAGCCTAAGCTGCTTCGTCAGCTCTTTTTGCGTAATCGGCGCTGCCGCCCGCAGCAGATCGCCAAAGCGAACGGGCGTATTGAACACAATCAGACGATAGAGAATCGGGATCGCCCATTTACCGGAGATCAGGTTTACAAACTGCGTCATCGGGCAGGTATAGGCCTCAGATTTTTTTTCGCAGGCCACATCCAGCATTTCTGCCATAGCACACCTCTTGCCTCGTTAGTATCCATTTGGTACCTGGTTTCCTTTCGATACTAACGTTTCTATAGTGCTTTCTCCAGAGACATTTCAGGAGAAGAACATGGGTCGTTTAACAGATAAATATACGCTGATTACCGGCGGCACCAGCGGCATTGGTCTTGCCACCGCGCAGGCGTTTATCGCCGAAGGCGCACGCGTTGCCGTCACCGGACGTAACCCGGACACCCTCGCCGAAGCAGAGCGCATTCTGGGCGATAAGGCCTGGGTGATCCCGACCGATGCGGGAGATATTACTGCGCAAAAAGCGCTGGCGGAGACGCTTGCCGCCCGCTGGCCACGCCTGGACGCGGTGTTTCTCAACGCCGGCGACGTGACGCACGCGCCGCTGGAAGCGTGGCAGGAGGATGCCTGGGATCGTCTGCTGGGCATCAACCTGAAGGGACCGTTCTTTTTAATTCAGGCGCTGCTGCCGCTGCTGAATAATCCGTCCTCGGTGATCCTGTGCGGCTCCGTAAGCGCGCGCATCGGCCTGCCCACCAGCAGCGTGTATGCCGCGAGCAAGGCCGCCCTGCTGTCGCTGGCGCGTACGCTGTCGGCGGAGCTGCTGCCGCGCGGGATCCGCGTCAACGGCCTGAGCCCCGGCCCGGTGGAAACCCCGGCCTTTACGAAAACGGGCTTAAGCGAAGAAACGCTTAACGCGATGATGGCGGAGATCATCAAGCTTGTGCCGCTCGGCAGAATGGGCTCGACGACGGAGCTGGCAAAAGCCGCGCTGTATCTGGCCTCCGACGAGTCCAGCTACACGGTGGGCACGGAACTGCTGGTCGACGGCGGGATGGGAAGTTTGTAACTCAAAAGGCGCTGATGCCGGTGACAATGCCGACATACAGCGCCGCCCATACGCAGGCGGAAAGCAGGCTGACGGCGTAGACCTTGACTGCATTCAGCCTGAGCATCCCCGCCGCCAGCGGGACGATGTAACGCAATACCGCCAGAAAACGCGACGTAAAAAGCACGATGACACCGTTCTTTTGCAGCTGATGCTGTACCCGTAAGAACTTATCGGCATGCTTTGAGGTGAAACGCGTGACCAGCCGGGTGTGCCCCATCAGCTGGCCGATGTGGTAGTTCAGCACCGACCCCACCGTTGCCCCCATCACCACGGCCAGCCACGCCAGCGCCGGATGCATACTCGCCTGGCTAACGGTAATGCCCGTCAGCAGCATCACCGAGGCGGGAGGCAGCACGGAGGAGATCAGCACCGTCGATTTACTCAGCGCCATCACGAATAACAGCGCGAACAGATGTGCCGGATACAGCGCAAAATGATTCAGCAGATTATCAAACCACGCCATTTCCCTCTCCTCCGTTGATTATTTAATCCTCCATTAGAAATGAATTATCTTAAATAAACCGTCAACGCTTTATTAATAAGATTCTCCTAAACCGTTCTTAAACATTATTTAATTTCCTGAGCGGCAATATCAAATAAGCGTATTATCCCTCTCGTTTTATACCCTAAATAATTCGAGTTGCAGGAAGGCGGCAAGGGAACGAATCCCCGGGAGCGTACATAAGTACGTGACTGGGGTGAGTGAGTGCAGCCAACGCACCTGCAACTTGAAGTATGACGGGTATACAACGATCTCGTTATGGCGAGGCTCCTGTACAAATACACGTTATCGCTCTGGTGGGTTCGAGAGAACCGGCACAGGGTAAAACAGGCACTGTCGAATCAAGGCTTTGTCAGTATAACTTCCCTCGCGGGATACGGTGTACAGTGCTGAACCCAGGACGTGGGGATCTCCTTTTCGACATGCCCTGTCTTGCTCGCCCCTGAGAGATTTTATTATTCAAAGGGAATTCACTATGTCTTACGCTATTCATAACCAAAATCTGGCATTCAATGACAGCGCCATCGCGCAATATATGAATACCGATTTTATCGTCCTCGATATTTCATTATGCGTGGCGCTGGCGCGCGAGCAATTCTTCGAAAAATTAAAAGACGATGATATCCCGTCGCATATTTTCATAGAAGATAATGGCCGCCTGGCGGGCATGATTGCCGTGCGCAAATTGCTGCAAACCGCCGACACGGTACAGCCGGTGAAATCGCTAATGATTGCGCAGTTTTTGCAGGTCAAACCGGAGGATGAACGTGCCGATGTTGCCGGACTGCTGGCGCACGGCGGCGCAGATGTCGTGCCGGTGGTCACCCACGGCAAGCTCGTCGGCTGCCTCACCGAACGTGAAATTGCGCATCTGCTGGAAGATGACGTCACCGAAGATGCCCAGCTTCAGGGGGCGACGCTGCCGCTGGAGAAGCCCTATCTGGAAACCAGCCCGTACAGCCTGTGGAAGAAACGCTCCGTCTGGCTGCTGTTGCTGTTTGTCGCCGAAGCCTATACCAGCTCGGTCATTCAGCATTTTGAAGAGGCGCTGGAGTCCGCCATTGCGCTGGCGTTCTTTATTCCGCTGCTGATAGGTACGGGTGGCAACAGCGGGACACAGATCACCTCCACGCTGGTGCGCGCCATGGCGCTGGGGGAAGTACACCTGCGCGACGTTGCCCGCGTGCTGCGAAAAGAGATGACCACGTCGCTGATGATTGCCGCCACGCTGGGGATTGCCGGGTGTATTCGCGCCTGGATGATGGGGATTGGGCTGGAAATCACGCTTATCGTCAGCCTGACGCTGGTGTGCATTACGCTGTGGAGCGCCATCGTCTCGTCCGTGATCCCCATGGTGCTTAAGCGCTGCGGCATTGACCCGGCGGTCGTCTCCGCGCCGTTTATCGCGACGCTTATCGACGGTACCGGGCTGATTATCTACTTTAAAATCGCGCAATATACGCTGGGGCTGGAGTGATGTGATTCCTTGCAGGTGGCGCTGCCGCTTACCCGGCCTACCCATCCCGTAGGCCCGTGCAAGCGCAGCGCCGCCGGGCAACACTCAGATCGCACCAAGCGTTCTTACCGCCCGCCCAAACGCCTCAATCGCCAGGGCAACATCCTCAGCCATCACCGATTCCGCCGGATGGTGGCTGACGCCCCCTCTGCAGCGCACAAACAGCATTCCGACCGGCCAGCGTTCCGCCAGAGCAATGGTGTCATGCCCGGCGCCGCTGGGCAGCGATAATGAGCGCCCCTGCACCGATTCAACGGCTTGCCCCAGCAGATGCTGCAAACGCGCATCGCACGGCGTGGCGGCGATCCGGTAAAACTCTTCGGATGTAAAACGCATCCCTCGCCGGGCAGCTATCGTCTGCGCCAGCGCCAGCAGTTCAGTGAGCAGCGCGTCAAGCGGTGCATCCTGCGGGCCGCGAATATCCAGCGAGAGCGTAACCTCGCCGGGGATCACGTTGACCGCACCCGGCAGGCAGCGCAGCTCACCGACCGTCGCCACCAGATTGCCGCCGCGTTGTCGGGTGGTGTTTTCAATCAGTACCATCCATTCGGCAGCGGCGGCCAGCGCATCTTTGCGGTGATTCATCGGCACGGTGCCCGCATGCCCGGCCTCGCCGGTAAAGCGGCAGTTAAGGCGGCGCGCGCCGTTAATGGCTTCCACCACCCCCAGCGCCAGCCCTTCCTGCTCCAGACACGGTCCCTGTTCGATGTGCAGCTCCAGACAGGCGCTGAAATCGTCCTGATGCCGTGCCGCCAGCGCCACGCGGGCGGGGTCGAGCCCGGCCTGCACCATCGCCTGCGCCACGCTGATTCCGTGAGCATCACAGGTCTCCAGCCAGCCCTGCGGCCAGGTGCCAGTGATGCCGCGGCTGCCTAACAGGGTGATCCCAAAACGGGTTCCCTCTTCGTCGCCAAAGCCGACAATCTCAATCGCCTGGGCCAGATGCAGCCCCTGCTGATGCAGGCTGTCCACCACTTCGATGGCCGTGAGCACCCCGAGCATGCCGTCGTAGCGCCCGGCGTTGCGCACGGTATCCAGATGCGAGCCGAGCAGCACCGCCTGCGCCCCTTCCTGCGCGCCTTCATAGCGTCCGCAGATATTGCCCACGCTGTCCTGCCAGACGGTCATTCCCGCCTGGCGCATCCACTCTCCGACCAGCTGGTTGGCCTGCAGATGCTGGGTGGAGAGGTAGACCCTCGTCAGCGCATCCGGGGTTTCGCTGATGGCGGCCAGCGCGTCGGCGCGCGCCATCACCCGTTCTGCCGCCGGGCTCATTGCGGCGTCTCGCGGCGATAGTGGTCCCACGCGGCCTGCATCGCCGCCCCCTGCGTGGTCGTGAATTTCAGGTAGTTAAGCACCGACTCCAGCGCGCTCAGGGTGGTCATCACGCAGTCTTTGCGTGCGTTATAGCCCATGGTGCCAATGCGCCACACTTTGCCGTGCAGCGGGCCAAACGAGGTGCCGATTTCAATCCCGAAATCCTCCAGCATCAGCTTGCGTACCTGGTCACCGTTAACGCCCTGCGGGATGACCACGCCCAGCACGTTGTTCATCTTGTGCTTTAGGTCGCCGAAGGTCTCCAGCCCCATCGCCTGAATCCCCTTCAGCAGCGCATCGCCGTGGAGCTTGTGGCGCGCGATACCGTTATCCAGCCCTTCCTGCAGGATCAGCCGCGCGCATTCCCGGGCGCCAAACAGCGCGGTAGTGGCTTCCGTGTGGTGGTTCAGGCGTTCCGGCCCCCAGTAGTCCATCACCATGCCGAGATCGAAGTAGTTGGAGTAGATCATCTCCTCGTCGCCGTCGCGGTGGGCGTCGGTGCGAATGCCTTCCTCGACGCATTTACGGCGGCGGATCGCCTCCTCCATGCGCGCGCTCAGGGTGATCGGCGACGTGCCCGACGGGCCGCCGAGGCACTTCTGCATCCCGGCGGAAACGGCGTCCAGCCCCCAGGCGTCGGTCTCCAGCGCGTTGCCGCCGAGCGACGCGGTGGCGTCAGTATAAAACAGCACGTCGTAGCGGCGGCAGATGGCCCCGAGCTCCGCGAGCGGCTGCAGCATGGTGGTGGAGGTGTCGCCCTGCACGGTCAGCAGCAGGCGCGGGCGAATACGTTTGATGGCATCCTCCACCTGGTCCGGGGTAAACACCTCGCCCCACGGCACCTCGATGGTATGCACTTCTGCCCGACAGCGGCGGGCAATTTCGCACAGCAGG
The DNA here is from genome assembly GCF_004402045.1 of Lelliottia nimipressuralis. Taxonomy (GTDB): domain Bacteria; phylum Pseudomonadota; class Gammaproteobacteria; order Enterobacterales; family Enterobacteriaceae; genus Enterobacter; species Enterobacter chinensis. The sequence continues at coordinate 30,210 of NZ_SOMG01000021.1, forward strand.
TGACCGAAGCGGCCAAAGACCGGCACCAGCACTTTATCGCCCGGGCGGATGGCGGAGACCAGTATCGCTTCAATCCCCGCGCGGGAGGTGCCGTCCACCAGCATCGTCCAGCGGTTTTCGGTGCGAAACACGCCGCGATAGAGCGCCATTACTTCGTTCATGTAGTGGGTCATGGCCGGATCGTACTGGCCGATCAGCTGGCTCGACATGGCGCGCAGCACGCGCGGGTCGGCGTTGATCGGGCCCGGCCCCATCAGCAGGCGCTGCGGCGGATTGATTTGCGGAAAGCGTGCGATATCCATTGTTAAGTCCTTATCAGTTGAGGCCGCGCACGGAGGAGATGAACTGCTTCAGTTCCGTGGTCTGCGGATTGGCGAACAGCGTTTTGCTGTCGCCCTGCTCCCAGACTTTCCCCTGGTGCATAAACACCACGCGGTCGCCCACTTCGCGGGCAAAATTCATTTCATGGGTCACGAGGATCAGGGTCATCCCTTCGGCCGCCAGCTGCTCAAGCACCCTGAGCACTTCGCCCACCAGCTCCGGGTCGAGCGCGGAGGTGATCTCGTCACACAGTAACACTTTAGGCGACATCGCCAGCGCCCGGGCAATCGCCACGCGCTGCTGCTGGCCGCCGGAGAGGCTCGACGGGTAGTAGTCCAGACGATCGCCTAAGCCCACTTTCTCCAGCATCTGCTGCGCCAGCGCCCGGCATTCGGCGGCGCTTTTCTTCAGCACCCGGCGCGGGGCGAGCATCACGTTCTCCAGCGCCGTCATGTGCGGGAACAGGTTGAAGCTCTGGAACACCATCCCAACCGAGCGGCTGATTTCGCGCGCCTGGGAGTCCCGGTCGGTAATGGTCATGCCGCCAAGCTTGATGCTGCCGTCCTGATAGCCTTCCAGGCCGTTGATGCAGCGCAGCAGCGTGCTTTTGCCCGACCCGCTGCGCCCGATAATGGAAATCACCTGGCCCATGTCGATATCCAGATCGACGCCCTTGAGCACGTGGTTATCGCCGTAATACTTCTGCACCTGATTAATGGTGATGAGAGGCATTGAATTTCGTCTCCAGATAGCGGCTGTAGCGGGACAGCGGATAACACAGAATAAAGTAGCCCAGCGCCACCAGCGCAAAGACCTTAAACGGCTGATAGGTCACGTTGGTCAGCATTGTGCCCGCCTTGGTCAGCTCGATAAAGCCGATAATCGACGCCAGGGCGGTGCCCTTGATCACCTGCACGGCAAAGCCGACCGTCGGGGCGATGCCGATGCGCAGCGCCTGCGGGGCGACCACGCGAAACAGGGTCTGGCCAAAGGTCAGCCCAAGGCAGCGCGAGGCTTCCCACTGCCCTTTTGGCAAGGCGCGAATACTGCCAAACCAGATGTCGAGCAGAAACGCGCTGGTGTAGAACGTGAGCGCCAGCGACGCGGCGGTCCACGGCGAAACGTCGATGCCGAAAAGCGCCACGCCGAAGAAGGCCAGGAAAAGCTGCATCAGCAGCGGCGTGCCCTGAAACAGCTCAATATAGGCGCGAATCAGGCGGTTTATGGTGCGACCGCCGGTCAAGCGCAGCAGCAACAGCGGCAGCGTCACCACCGCGCCGCCGACGAAGGCCACGAGCGACAGCAGTACCGTCCAGCGTCCGGCCAGCAGCAGGTTGCGAATAATGTCCCAGTCGGTAAAGGTGGTCATCATGCCTGCACCCCCAGCCATTTGCGTCCTGCCGCCATCATCAGCTGGCGCAGGGTAATCGACAGCGCTAAGTAGATCCCGGTGGTCACCAGATAGACCTCAAAGCTCAGAAACGTTCTCGACTGGATCAGGTTGGCGGCAAAGGTCAGCTCTTCATACGAGACCTGCGACACCACCGACGAGCCGAGCATCACGATAATGCACTGGCTTACCAGCGCCGGATAAATGCGCTGCAGCGCGGGCGGCAGCACCACGCGGATAAAGGTCTGCAGGCGGGTCAGGCCCAGCACGCGTCCGGCTTCCCACTGCCCTTTCGGCGTGACCTGAATGCCCGCACGGATAATCTCGGTGCTGTACGCGCCGAGGTTCACGACCATGGCCAGCAGCGCCGCTTCCCCCGCCGTCATCTTCAGCCCCAGATTCGGCAGGCCGAAGACGATGAAAAACAGCTGTACCACAAACGGCGTGTTGCGGATGATTTCCACGTAGCCGCCCCAGATCCGGCTGTACCACGTTGTGTGTCCGCTGCGGATCGCCGCCCCGAAAATGCCTATCGCCAGGCCGCCAACGGTCGCCATCACCGTCAGTTGAATGGTGACCCACAGCCCCGCCAGCAGCTCCGGCCAGTGCGGCCAGAGCGCGGAGAAATCAAGTTGCTCCGTCATCGGCTCAGGCGCCAAGATTTGCCGGCAGCGGAGCCTTCAGCCATTGCTCAGACAGGCCGTTCAGCGTGCCGTCCTTAATGCCCTGTTCAATCAGCGCATCCACTTTTGCCTTCAGGGCCGGTTCGTTCTTCTTCAGGCCAATAAAGCACGGCGAGTCTTTCAGCATAAAGCTCGGCACCGGGGCTTTAGCCGCGTTCTGACGCGAAATAGCCGCCACCACAAGGTTGCCGGTTGCCACGTACTGCACCTGGCCGGAGAGGTAGGCGGAGAGCGTGGTGTTATTGTCTTCGTAGCGCTTCACGTCCGCGTCTTTCGGCGCGAGGCTGGTCAGCACCATGTCCTCCACGGCTCCGCGCGTCACGCCGATGGTTTTTCCGCTCAGCGCGGCGGCGTCTTTCAGCTCGGCTCCTTTCGGGCCAAATACGCCGAGGAAGAACGGCGCGTAGGCGCGGCTGAAGTCGATCACCTTCTCGCGCTCCGGGTTTTTACCGAGGCTTGAAATGACCAGGTCGACCTTATCGGTTTGCAGGTACGGCACGCGGTTAGCGCTGGTCACCGGCACCAGCTGCAGCTTGAGCTTCATCTGTTTGGCCAGGTAACGCGCCATGTCGATGTCATAGCCCTGCGGCTGGAGATCGGTCCCGACCGAGCCAAACGGAGGGAAATCCTGCGGAACGGCAATGCGGATAGTGCCGCGCTTCTCAATATCCTGAAGCTGGTCAGCCTTTGCCGGCAGCTGTGTGAAGAGGCATGCGGCCCCGGCCAGTGCAATCAACAATTTTTTCATGGTGCTTCCCCGTAACGTTAACATGAAACAAAAGATTCTTTGAATGTGATTTAGCAACTAATGTGCCAGATAAAGCGAAGCGGGGAATATTCTTGTAAAGCCTGATAAAACGCGGACGGGTCGAAAAAACGTGCGTTTTCCCGCCCCGACAGCTGCACCATTTTAACGCAAAGCACCAGCCTGATGCCCCATTATCGTTGTTCCAGTTCGTCCAGCTGCTGGTAGAGGGAAGCAATGTCGTGAATGCGCGGACGGCCTTTATCAAGAATTTCATGCAGAAAAGCGTTCGCCAGCAGGTTGATCAGGCTGTTGACCGACGAATAGCTGTCATAGGCCGAGACGCTGTCCAGCGGGGCGCAGAGCTGCCAGCTCGCCAGCGGAAACAGGCTGTGCGCCTGCGGCTCGCACATCAGCAGCACCGGAATACCGCTGCTCTGAAGCTGCTGCATCAGCGGGCGGATGATGCGCGGGCGGCGGCGAAAGGCCATCATCACCACCAGATCGTCGGGCGTTAAATCCACCAGCTCCTCGCTCAGGCTCTGCCCCGGCTGCGGCAGCACCAGCACCTGACCGCGCGCCTGCAGCAGCTGCTGGCGCAGGTGCAGCGCCGCCGGATAGGCGTTACGCATGCCGATGATGACAATGCGCCGCGCCTTCACCATGCAGGCCATCGCCTCGGCAAACTGCTGCGCGTCGAGGGCATTGACCCACTGGGTCAGGTTCGCCATCTCCTGCTTATAGTGGCGCGCCAGCAGCGTGTTGCCCTGCACCGCATCGCGGTTATCGGTGAGCGGCATCCCGCTCTGGCGCAGGGTGCGCAGCTCGTCGCGCATGTCCTTATATTTCTCATAGCCCAGCCGCTTAAACAGACGGCTGACCGTGGCTTTCGATACTCCGCTCAGCTGCGCCAGCTCGGCGCTGTTGTAGCTAATCAGGTCGTCAAAATGATCGAAAATAAAATCCGCCACCCGCTGCTCCTGCGGCGACAGCGACGGGTATTGTGCCTTCAGACGTTCATCCAGTTGTTCCATAGCGCCTCTGTAACTTTTGTTTCATCATATTTTGCCTTTCATTATACGTGCCAGTTTACTGAAACTTTTCTTTCAGAACTGGAACAGCTTTTGCAGCATCTTGTGACTTTCAGGGTTATGAGGATTCTTCATGCACAGTAATGTTTCCACACGCGGGATGGCCGTTGCGCCTCACCACCTTGCCAGCCAGAGCGCGCTGGCGGTGCTGCGCGAAGGTGGCAGCGCCATCGAAGCGATGGTGGCGGCTGCGGCCACCATCGCCGTAGTTTATCCGCACATGAACGGGCTGGGTGGCGATGGCTTCTGGCTTATTGTGCCCCCGCAGGGTGACCCGATCGCCATTGATGCCAGCGGGGCGGCGGGCTCTCTGGCAACCCTTGCCGCCTATGGTGATGTGGCGCAAATCCCCCATCGGGGTCCCCGCGCGGCGCTGACCGTCGCCGGCACGGTGAGCGGCTGGGACGAGGCGCTTAAGGTCTCGCGCGAGATGACCGGCAAGGCGCTGCCGCTGGCCCGCCTGCTGGCCGACGCCATTGAGTATGCGCAAAACGGCACGCCGGTCACGCCGTCTCAGGCCCATGCCACGGCGAGCAAATTTGACGAGCTGAAAGATATCCCCGGTTTTGCGGAAACCTGGCTGGTAGACGGTAAACCGCCAGAGGTCGGCAGCCGCTTTTATCAACCGGCCATGGCGTCTACCCTTACGCGCCTGGTGGAAGACGGTCTGGACAGCTTTTATCGCGGCCCGCTGGCGAAAGTGCTGGCGCACGGCATGGAGGCGCTGGGCCTGCCCGTGACGCTGGACGATTTACACGCGCATTTCGCCCGGCGCACCGCGCCGCTGACGCTGCAGCACCAGCAAGGTGAGGTGTTTAACCTCGCCCCGCCGACGCAGGGGCTGGTCTCGCTGGCGATCCTCGGCATCACCGACCGGCTGAACATGGCGGAGGCCGACGACGCCGACACTATTCACCGCATCGTTGAAGCCACCAAGCTGGCCTTTGGCCTGCGCGATGCCCATATCACCGACCCGCGCGAGCTGAAAACCGATATCCAGAGCCTGCTGGACCCCGCTGCCCTTCAGGCGCTTGCCGACAAGGTTGACGACGGCCGCGCCGCGCCGTGGGGCAGCGGAAAAGGCCCCGGCGATACGGTGTGGATGGGCGTGATGGATAGCAGCGGCCTTGCCGTGTCGTTTATCCAGAGCATTTATCACGAGTTCGGCAGCGGCGTGGTGCTGCCCGATACCGGCATCGTCTGGCAGAACCGCGGCGCGTCTTTCAGCCTCGATCCCGACCATCTTCTGGCTCTCGCGCCGGGCAAACAGCCTTTCCACACCCTGAACCCGGCGGCGGCACGCCTTCGTGACGGACGCGTGATGGTTTACGGCTCGATGGGCGGCGACGGGCAGCCGCAAACCCAGGCCACGCTCTTTACCCGCTACGCGATTCAGGGCGTGCCCCTGCAGGAGAGCATCTCCCGCCCGCGCTGGCTGCTGGGACGGACCTGGGGACAAACCTCGGACACGTTAAAACTGGAAGGACGCTTTACCGCTGAGACGGTCTCACGGCTTCAGGAACTCGGACATGAGGTGGAAATCTTCCCTGACTTTAGCGAAGCCATGGGCCACGCGGGGGCGATTGTTCGCCACCCCAACGGCCTGTTCGAAGGAGCATTTGACCCGCGCAGCAACGGCGCGGCCGCCGGATTCTGAGGAGAAACAATGACGACACCACAACCCGACTGGCAAGCCTATCTGGCGCAGATGGAGTCCGTGCTCGGCGTGACGCTGGACGATACCCGCCGCGCCGAGCTGCAATTGCAGTTCAGCCGCATTGCCACCCTGGCCGCGCCGCTGATGGCGCTGCCGCTCGATGACCGTCTGGAGATCGCAGGAGTGTATAAAGCATGAGGCTACACGAGATGAGTATCGGCGATATTCAGCAGGCGCTTGGCGCAGGCGAGCTGAGCGCTCGCGAGATTGCCCGCCAGACGCTGGAGGCGATTGCGCGCGTTAATCCGCAGATCAACGCCTGGACCGCCGTGACGGAAAAACGCATGCTCGCCGAGGCCGGGAATATCGACACCCTGCGACGCGAAAAGCGCCCGCTGCCGCCGCTGGCGGGCGTGCCCTATGCGGTGAAAAACCTGTTTGACGTTGCCGGCCATACCACCCTGGCCGGTGCTGAGCTGTTCAGCCAGCACACTGCCGCGACCGCTGACAGCTTCGCGGTGCGCCAGCTGCGCAGCGCGGGCGGGCTGCTGACCGGCATGGTGAATATGGACGCCTACGCCTACGGCTTTACCACTGAAAACAGCCACTACGGCACGACGCGTAACCCGCACGACCTGGCGCGTATTGCGGGCGGTTCATCCGGCGGTTCGGCCGCCGCCGTGGCCGCCGGGCTGGTGCACTTTTCGCTCGGCACCGACACCAACGGCTCGATTCGCGTCCCGGCGTCCCTGTGCGGAATATATGGCCTGAAGCCAACCTTTGGTCGCCTGTCGCGCTCCGGCAGCCATCCGTTTGTCGCGAGTCTGGATCACATCGGCCCCTTTGCCCGCCGCGTATGCGATCTGGCATCCGTGTACGACGCGCTGCAGGGACGTGACGGCAGCGACGGTTTTCAGGCTGAACATCCGCGCGAACTGACGCGTCCCCTGCTCGACCGCGGCCTGGAGGGCCTGCGCTGCGCGGTGCTCGGCGGCTACTTCACCACCTGGTGCGATGCAGAGGCCAGAGACGCCGTGGCGCGGGTGGCGAAGGCGCTCGACGTGCAGGATGAGCTGCAGTTCCCGGACGCCGAACTGGCGCGCGCCGCGGCGTTTATCATCAGCGCCTCCGAAGGGGGAAACCAGTACCTGCCCGCGCTTCGCCGCGAGCCTGAGCGTTTTGAGCCGCACTCCAGGGAAAGACTGCTGGCAGGCGCGATGATCCCCTCCGCCTGGTACATTCAGGCCCAGCGGTTTCGCGCGCACGCCCGGCAGGCGTTTAAAACCTTATTCGCCCAGGCCGACGTGCTGATCGCCCCGGCCACCCCGCGCAGCGCCACGCTGGCTGGCGAGCAATCCATGGAAATTAACGGCCAGCCGCTCCCCATTCGCGCCAGCATGGGCATGCTGACCCAGCCGATTTCGTTTTTAGGCTTACCCGTTACCACCGTTCCGCTGCGCACCACGCAGGGAATGCCAATTGGCCTGCAGCTGATTGCCGCGCCGTTTAACGAGCAGGCCTGCCTGCGCGTCGCGCGCGTGCTGGAGGAGAGTGGAATCACCGATGCCCGTCCGGCGGAGATTGCAGCATGATGAATCACGATGACATTAACCTCCCGTGGGTCGTGGCGGAAGTGACGGCCGCGTTTTACCGCTATGAAGACGCGCTGGTGAGCAACAACGTTGCGGTACTGGACGAGCTGTTCTGGCACGACAAAAACACGGTGCGTCTGGGGGCGGGTGAGAACCTGTACGGTATTGATGAAATCCGCGCCTTTCGCGCGGCGCGCCCGTCCACTGGGTTACAGAGGACGTTGCGTCACACCGTGATTACCACCTTCGGGGAAGACTACGCGGTGTGCAGCACCGAATTTACCCGCGAGGGCACGGAACGCATTGGCCGCCAGCAGCAGACGTGGGTGCGGTTTGCCTACGGGTGGCGGATCGTGGCGGCGCAGGTGAGTTTGATGGTGTAACACCAACGGGCATGCGACGTCCTGTAGGCCGGGTAAGGCGCAGCCGCCACCCGGCAAAACACGGCACAATTATTTCTGAAACGGATGCACTTCCCGCCAGTGCTCAGCAATCTGCTGGCGGGTACAGACCCACACCCGCTCATGCTGCTGCACGTAATCAAGAAACCGCTGCAGCGCGCGAAAACGCCCCGGCCGCCCCAGCAGACGGCAGTGCATGCCGATGGACATCATCTTCGGCGCGCTTTCCCCCTCTTCGTACAGCACGTCAAAGCTGTCCTTCAGATAGGTATAAAACTGCTCGGCGGTATTAAACCCCTGCGCGGTGGCAAAGCGCATGTCGTTTGCATCCAGCGTGTAGGGCACAATCAGGTGCGGTTTGCGGGTGCCGTCGCTGCAGGCTACTTCCGTCCAGAACGGTAAGTCGTCGCCGTAGTAGTCGCTGTCGTAGTCGAAGCCGCCGTGCTCCACCACCAGCTGACGCGTATTGGGGCTGTCGCGCCCGGTGTACCAGCCCGCTGGCGGCTTGCCGAACAGATCCGTCAGAACATGCACCGCTTTATGCAGATGCTCGCGCTCCTGGTTGATGTCCATGCTCTGATAGTGGATCCAACGCCAGCCGTGGCTGACCACGTCGTAGTCTGCCGCTTTGATCGCCGCGACGATATCAGGATGACGTGCAAGCGCCATCGCCACGCCAAAGACCGTCAGCGGCAGGCCGCGCTTTTGAAATTCACTGTGGATCCGCCAGAACCCGGCGCGGCTGCCGTATTCGTAGAGGGAGTCCATCGACATGTGTTTATCCGGGTAGCTGGCCGCACCGATGATGTCCGACAGGAACTGCTCAGACCCGGCATCGCCGTGCAGAACGTGGTTTTCCGCCCCCTCTTCATAATTGAGGACAAACTGCACCGCGATGCGCGCCTGATTTGGCCACTGCGCGTGCGGCGGGTTGCCCGCGTAACCGCGCAGATCCCGCGGATAATCCTGTTCAAAATGCGCCATAGCCACCCCTTAATTTAAAATGGATTTAATGCCTGAAATGGTCCGCTTAATACTTTTTTCTCCGGGAAGGCCAAATCGCCATGCTTGCTGGTCGACAGCCCCAGCGCCACCAGCGATTCCACCATCTTCACCGCGGCACTGACGCCGTCGATCACCGGTACGCGCAGCTCGCGCGTCAGCTCCTGCGCCAGCGTCGCCATACCGCCGCAGCCCAGCACAATGGCACCGCATCCGTCCTCTTTCAGCGCCTGTATACAGCGCGCGCGCACTTTTTCCTGCGCCAGACCGCTACCGTCTTCCAGTGCCAGCACCGGGAGATCGATAGCGTGCAGCGCCGCGCAGCGATCCTGAAAGCCATACTGATGCAGCAGATGACGGGCAATAATCAGCGTGCGCGGCAGCGTGGTGACCACTGAAAAGCGCGTCGCCACCAGCGTCGCCATATGCATGGCGGCTTCCGCAATGCCCACAACCGGCCCCTGCGCCAGCTCGCGCGCCGCCAGCAGACCCGGATCGCCAAAGCAGGCGATGACGTGACCGTCCACGCCCTGCTGCCTGCCGAGTTTGATTTGTTCAAGAACCCCCACGGCAGCGATGGCCTCATCAAAATGGCCTTCGATAGACGGCACGCCCGCGCTCGGGCAGACCGCGAGGATTTCCGTCCCCGGCGCCGCTACCGCGCGGGCCGCCGCGCCGATGGTTTCGGTCATCGCGAGGCTGGTGTTGGGGTTGATCACTTGTATACAAACAGAGGGCATTACGACTCCTTGTGACCGGCAAACAGCCGGGCGAAATCAGGCAGACACTCACCTGCCCGCTCGAAGCAGAGGCTGGCGACGATATGTTCAAAATGGTGCATTAAGGCTTCGCTTAGCGGCTGGAGCGCTTTCTGACGCAGCAAATCCACAAGCTGTTCGTGATCGTTGCAGCGGCAGCCCTGACGCCACGGCGCGCCCCAGGTAGCAATCACCAGCGAGGAGCGCTGGCTCAGGCCGGTCACCATCTCCGTCAGCACCTGGTTGCCGGAGATGGCCTGCAGCTGAATGTGAAAATTGGCGGAGTGGCGAATCGCCGCCGGGCCGTCGTACGCCTCGTGCGCCTGCTGCTCCTGGCGAATAATGGCCTCCAGCGCGGCAAGATGCGGCGGTTGACAGTGCGCCAGCACGTCCGGCAGGTTGGCGACCTCCAGCAGCGCGCGGGTGCGGAAGATATGCTGCGCCTCTTCAACCGTCGGGCTGGCGACGTGTGCACCACGCTTGGGCGTTAGGGTGACCATTTGCACAGCGGCGAGTCGCTGCAGCACCTTGCGGATGCCCGTGCGGCTCACGCCAAAGACCTCGGCCAGCGCCTCTTCCGGCAGCTTGCTCCCCGGCAGCAGCTGATGTTCGACAATCGCGGTCATCAGCGCCTGAAAGATGGATTCATCCTTGTCATGCAGGTCTGGCGCGGTCTGCAGGGCGTTTATGTTGTTCATTCACCACTCCGTCTTTTACTCTTCGTTATCGAATCGTATACATAAAAATAAAATATTGCATACAAGATTTATTATTTTGGCCTGGATCCTGCAACACCGTTTGCACTCCCACTCAACGGGTTTTCATTCACAGGAGCAGGTTTCATGCCAAACAGTCAAAACGCGCAACAGGGTACGGCCGCTGATTCCGGTGCGGTTTACAGCCCACGTCTTTGCAATGAGGATCTGGCACCGACGCGTGACCAGAACTGGAGCTGGTACAACATCTTTTCGTTCTGGATGTCGGACGTCCACAGCATGGGGGGTTATGTTGTCGCCGCGAGCTTCTTTACGCTCGGGCTGGCAAGCTGGCAGGTGCTGCTTTGCCTGCTGGTGGGAATTTGCATTGTGCAACTGTGCGCCAACCTGGTGGCAAAACCGAGCCAGATGGCGGGCGTGCCCTATGCGGTGATCAGCCGTCAGGCGTTTGGCGTCTTCGGGGCCAATATTCCGGCGGTGATCCGCGGACTTATCGCCTTTGCGTGGTACGGCATTCAGACCTATCTCGCTGCCAACGCGCTGATGCTGGTGGCGCTGAAGTTCTGGCCGTCGCTCTCTTCGCTCACCACCGGCGCGTTCCTGGGCCTGTCGCATCTGGGCTGGATCTGCTTTGCCATTATGTGGGTCCTGCAGGCGATGGTCTTCTGGCACGGCATGAGCGCCATCAAGCGCTTTATTGATATCGCCGGTCCGGCGGTCTATGTGGTGATGCTGGCCCTCGCAGGCTGGATTGTATACAAGACCGGTTTTGACGGCATCTCCTTTACCCTCGCCAGCAAATCCCTGAGCGCGGGAGAGCAGACCTGGCAGATGATCACCGCGACCGCGCTGGTGGTTTCCTATTTCTCCGGCCCGCTGCTCAACTTTGGTGACTTCTCCCGCTACGGGAAAAGCATGGGGGAGATCCGCCGCGGTAACCGCTGGGGACTGCCGTTTAACTTCCTGCTGTTCTCGATTGTCACCGTGGTGATTGTTTCCGGTACCCAGTCGCTGTTTGGCCGCATGATCACCGACCCGATTGAAACCGTCAGCCGCGTGGGTAACGATCTGGCGGTGGCGATTGGCCTGCTGACGATGATCACCGCCACCATCGGGATCAACATTGTGGCGAACTTCGTCTCGCCAGCGTTTGATTTCTCTAACTGCTCGCCGCAGAAAATCAGTTTCCGTACCGGGGGCATGATTGCCGCCGTCGGTTCAATTCTGTTAACCCCGTGGAACCTGTTCAACTCGCCGGAGCTTATTCACTACACCCTGGACGTGCTCGGGGCGTTTATCGGCCCGCTGTTCGGCATTCTGATTGCCGATTTCTACCTGATTAAACGCGGCAAGGTGTCGGTTGACGATCTGTTCGACGACACGCCAAAGGGCAAATACTGGTACCGCAACGGCTTTAACCCGAAAGCCATTGGCGCGCTGATCCCGTCCGTTGCCGTAGGTCTGGTGATTAGCTTTATCCCGGCCCTGCATGAAGTGGCGAACTTCAGCTGGTTCATCGGCGTCTTCCTCGGCGGCGTCACCTACCGCTGGCTGGCGCGGGAAGATCGCGAGACGGCAGGTGCGACGTCGTTTAGCTCCCGCGTGGCGACGCAAAAAGAGTAACCCCCTCCCTTACCGGCCGCAGTTTATCTGCGGCTTGTTCATTCTGGCACCGTTCTTGCTGAGCCTTATCACCCCGCTATGCAACCACTAAGGCAGGAACCATGATGGATTACCAGACAGCGATCCGCGGCGCATTTTTTGATATAGCCCAGGTCAGCGACAGCGCAGACGCGATTGCCCGGCACGCGCGCTATCTTGAGGACGGGGTGCTGTTTATACAGAACGGAAAAATTCTGGCGCACATGGCGTGGCAGGAGGGCGAGCAGTATCTTGACCCTCACAAAGGCTATACCGACCTGCGCGGCAAGCTGCTGCTGCCCGGTTTTGTCGACACTCACGTCCATTACCCGCAAACGGAGATGATCGGCGCCTTTGGCGAGCAGCTGCTGGAGTGGCTGACCACCTACACCTTTCCGGTGGAGAGCCAGTTTGCCGATGAAGCCTACGCGAAAGAGATCGCCGAATTTTTCATTAACCAGCTGGTAAGCAATGGCACCACCACCGCGCTGGTGTTTTGTACGTTGCATCCGGAATCGGTCGAGGCGCTGTTTACCGAAGCCCTGCGCCTGAACATGCGCCTTATCGCCGGCAAGGTGATGATGGACAGACACGCGCCGGACTACCTGAGCGAAGACGCAAAGCAGAGCTACCGGCAGACGCGGGCGCTGATCCAGCGCTGGCACCACCGGGGGCGGCTGGGCTATGCCATTACGCCGCGTTTTGCCCCGACCTCATCCCCCGAACTGCTCGCCGCGGTCAGCCTGCTCAGAGAGGAGTTCCCGGATACCTGGATGCAGACTCATCTGAGCGAAAACCCCAACGAAGTGGCCTGGGTGAGCGATCTCTGGCCGGAGCACGAGCGCTATCTGGACGTGTATCACCACTACGGCCTGACCGGCGAGCGCAGCGTGTTTGCCCACGCGATCCATCTTCACCACAGCGAGTGGCAGTGCCTGCATGACACCGGTTCGGCGGTGGCGTTTTGCCCCACCTCTAACCTGTTTCTCGGCAGCGGGCTGTTTCGCCTGCCCGCCTGCTGGCAGCACAGGGTACGGATGGGCATCGGCACCGACGTCGGCGCGGGCACCACCTTCAGCATGCTGCGCACCCTGGGGGAAGCCTACAAGGTGGGCCAGCTCCAGAGCTACCGCCTGCGCGCCAGCGAGGCGTTTTACCATGCCACGCTGGGCGGCGCGCACGCGCTCAGGCTCGACGATAAGATTGGCAACTTCGCGCCCGGCAAAGAGGCGGATTTCGTCGTTATCGACCCCGACGTGACCCCGCTGCAGCGCCTGCGCAATCGCCGCTGCAAGGATATTTACGAGCAGCTGTTTGTGCTGATGACCCTGGGCGACGAGCGCAACATCAGCGAGACCTGGGTCAACGGCGAGCAGGTGTGGTCAACTGCCCCGGTAGGTTGACCACCCACCGGGCGCAATCACAAACGGCAGATGGAAGTGCTCGTCTGCCGTTTCCCCCGTCACAAAATCAATTTGCGCGCAGGGGTAGAGCGTGTCGCGACCCGTTTCGCTAAACCACTCGCCGATCTCCGCCACCAGCCGGTAACGGCCTGCGGGCAGAGAGGGAACGAACGCGGCGATGCGCCCCTGCGCGTTGGTCACGCCCGTGGCGAGCGTCTTCCCCTCCTGTTGAAGATGGACCGTCACGCCCTGCGCCGGTTTGCCCGTCGAGATATCCAGAATATGCGTGCTTAACGTACTCATTCGCTAATGACTCCTTCCAGCCGTAGCAGCGTTATTTCCCGCAGCTGTTCCAGCGCGGCACGGACTTCCTGCGCATCGCTGTTCTCCAGCCGCGCGTGCAGCGCCTGTAAAATGTCCTCACCGCTGCGGCCTTTCGCGCGGATCAGAAAGACCCGTCCAAAGCGGGCTTCATAGCGGGCATTGCCCTCGCGCAACGCCTGCACAAGGGCGGTATCGCGGTCATTCACCGCGCCCTGTTCCTGACGCGACAGCGCCGCCTCCGCCTGTGAGCCCGCGGGCTTTTCTCCGATACGCGGATGCGCGCTCAGGGCTTGCGCTAATGCCGCATCATCCCAGCGCTGCGTCAGGGCCTGCGCCGTGAGGAACAAGGCGTCCCGGCTCGGGTAAGGCCGCCCGCGAACCAGCGCGTCGGCCCAGCCGGGGATCGCCACGCAGGGGTGGAGCAGCGCCATCGCGTCGCTGTCCGGAAGATGATTAAAGTCGTGCAGTGCAATCATAGCGTCTCCTGAGTTGTCCTCTTCCGGGTCGTTGCACAAAGCACGCCACTCTTGTCGCAGGCGTGAAACAGTTGATTCTGCACGCGCCAGACGGAAATTTTTGATTCAAAAAAAGGCACACTCACCGCGTTTGCGCACCTTAGCAGTGCAAACATCTCTCTTACAACGCCGTTTTCGCCGCTCTGCAGCCTGGTACGCAAATTGCTGAATGTCTTTACACCCTGCAAAAGGAGAGAAGCATGAGAGCAATCGTCATTGGCGCGGGTATTGGCGGCCTGAGCGCCGCCGTCGCACTGAAGAAAGCTGGAATCGACTGTACCGTATTTGAAGCCGTAAAAGAGATCCGGCCCGTCGGGGCGGCCATCTCCATCTGGCCTAACGGCGTGAAATGCATGCAGCATCTCGGCATGGGCGACATCATCGAGACTTACGGTGGTCCGATGCGTTTTATGGCCTACAAAGACTTCCGGCGCGGCGAGACCCTGACCCGCTTTAGCCTTGCCCCACTGGTTGAGCGTACCGGAGGGCGTCCCTGCCCCGTCTCGCGCGCTGAGCTCCAGCGCGAAATGCTGGACTTCTGGGGGCGCGACAAGGTGCAGTTTGGCAAGCGCGTCGAACGCGTAAGTGAAGACGACGCGGGCGTGAGCGTAACCTTCAGCGATGGCACCACGGCAACCGGGGATTTTCTGATTGCCGCTGACGGCAGCCACTCGGCGGTTCGCCCTTACGTGCTGGGCTACACCCCGGAGCGCCGCTACGCCGGTTACGTCAACTGGAACGGACTGGTGAAGATTGACGAAGAGATCGCCCCGGCTCACCAGTGGACCACCTTCGTTGGCGAAGGCAAACGCGTGTCGCTGATGCCCGTCTCCAGTGGACGGTTTTATTTCTTTTTTGACGTGCCGCTCCCTGCTGGCCTCGCGGAGGATCGCACCACCCTGCGCGCCGACCTCACGGGCTACTTCCGCGGGTGGGCGCCGCCGGTGCAAAAGCTTATCGCGGCACTTGACCCCGAGACCACCAACCGCATTGAAATCCACGACATTGAGCCATTCGACATCCTGGTGCGCGGCAACGTCGCCCTGCTCGGCGATGCCGCGCACAGCACCACGCCGGATATCGGCCAGGGCGGCTGTGCGGCCATGGAAGATGCCGTGGTGCTGGGTCAATGCCTGCGTGAAAACCACAACATGACGCTGGCGCTGCGACAGTACGAAGCGTTGCGCTGCGACCGGGTGCGCGACCTGGTGCTGAAGGCGCGTAAACGCTGCGACGTCACCCACGGCAAAGACATGGCATTAACGGAAGCCTGGTATCAGGAACTCAAAGAGGAGACCGGAGAGCGCATCATCAACGGTCTGTGCGACACCATTCAGGGCGGCCCGCTAGGCTGAACGTAAGAGGGACAACGATGAAAAGAGAACCGACTCCACCCGCCCACTGCACGTTTGAGCCCGAGGACTGGTTGCGTCTGGCGAAATGCTGGCATCCGGTCGCGCGCGCCTGCGACATCGGCCCGGCACCGGTCAAAGCGACCCTGCTGGATGAACAGCTGGTGATTTACCGGATCAACGACCAGGTCGTGGTCGCCCGGGACGTCTGTCCGCACCGCGGCGTGCCGCTGACGCTAGGCTTTCACGATGAGCACGGGATTATCTGCCCCTATCATGGTTTACGCTTTGGGGAGGACGGGCGCTGCAACCGTATTCCGTCCAGCCCCGACCAGCCCGTTCCGGCGAAGCTGAACCTGATTAACTACGCCGTTGAGGAACGCTTTGGCCTGATCTGGACCTGCCTGGCGTTTGATCCGGAAAACCCCGCGCCGCTACCCACCATGCCGCACTGGGATGATGACGGATTTCAGCAGATTAACTGCCCGGCGTTTGAGGTGAATGGCTTTGCCGGGCGCCAGGTGGAAGGGTTTCTGGACGTGGCGCACTTTGCGTGGATCCACACCGACACCTTTGCGGATCCGAATAACCCGCTCGTGCCGGCCTACCAGCCGCAGGAGACGCCGTTCGGCTTCGTGGCGGATTACTGGAGTTCGGTGAGCAACTATCCCGCCAGCTCGGACGTGCAGGCGCCAGAAGGGTTCCAGTGGTTACGCCATTTTGAAATGCACCTGCCGTTTACCGCCACCCTGACGATTCATTTTCCGGGTGAATCCCGACTGGCGATCATGAACGCTGCGTCACCCGTTTCTTCACGCGTGACCCGCATGTTCGCCCCTATCGCCCGCAATTTTGACCTGCATATTCCGGTGGAGGATGTGCATGCCTTTAACCTGCGCATCTTTGAAGAAGATCGTTTGATGGTCGAAACCCAGCGCCCGGAAAACCTGCCGCTGGATCTCACCCTGGAAGCCCATATCCCCGCGGATAAAAGTTCGATTGCCTACCGTCGGGGACTGAAAAAAATGGGCTTTGGCGAATTTTTCCTGGTATGACGGAGGCCGATATGCTGAGCGTAATTGTTGACGGGCTGTGGCGTGAGGGCGATAAAAGCCTCGCCGTCAGGCTGGTGGCTAAAGACGGCGAAGCGCTGCCGCCGTGGAAGCCCGGCGCGCACATTGATGTGCACCTGCCCTGCGGCGTGGTGCGCCAGTATTCCCTGACCGGGGCAACTGATGGCGAGAGCTACCTTATCTGCGTGGGGCGGGAAACCGTCTCGCGCGGCGGGTCGCGCTATGTTCACGAGACGCTGCGTCCCGGACAGAAGCTGATGATCTCAACTCCGCGCAATCTGTTTCCGCTTCGTCAGGCAGAGCGGGTTTTGCTGCTGGCGGCGGGGATCGGTATTACACCGCTGTATGCGATGGCCCTGCACCTGAAGGCCGCCGGAACGCCGTTTACGCTGCACTATTACGTCAGACGCCGGGAAAGCGCGGCGTTTATGCGCGAACTCTCACAGTGCGGTGAGTGCACCATTCATACCAACAGCCCGCGCACAACGCTGACAGAGCATCTTCCGATGGCAGAGGCGGGGCTTCACGCCTGGGTCTGCGGCCCCGCAGGATTTATGGAAAAAGCGCGTGAGGTGGCAACGGCGAAGGGATGGGATGACGCCCATCTTCACAGCGAGGCGTTTCAGCCCGCCGCCCCTGCCGCAGGCGGTGAAACCGGCGAGATCTTTACGGTCAAACTGGCCTCCACCGGGGAGCGCTGGCCTGTTCCTGCGGATAAAACCATCGCCCAGGTGCTGCAGGAAAATGGCGTGGCGGTCCCCCTCTCCTGCGAGATGGGGATCTGCGGTGCCTGTCTGACGCCAGTCATTGACGGCGTGGTGGATCACCGGGATAGCGTTCAGTCAGAGGCGGAAAAAAGCGCGACGGACCAGCAGGTGGCGCTGTGCTGTTCGCGGAGCCATTCCGGGGAGCTGGTGATCGGGCTGTAAAACAAAGCAAAGAATCCACCTGCATAGCGGGTGAATTCTAAGATAGATAACAGGCTCTTTCATAAACAATTGAGCCGTCTTTCTTGCCGGGTGGCGCTGCGCTTACCCGGCCTACATTGCGCATACTTTTCAATTAGCTGCACGTTTTATTGTAGGCCCGTGCAAGCGTAGCGCCGCCGGGTGAAACACACAAGAGCCTAAGGGTTACCAGTACGGGTGCCAAATTTGTCGCAGCCGCGCCAGCAGCTCAAGATAGAAATAGTCCCCCCAGCTACAGCACCGATCGACGCCCTTACCGCTGCCCATATGGTAAACCGAGTGCAGCAGCAGCCCTTCAGTCGGATCGTCTTCGTGAGCAAGGTAGTTATCGGTCAGCGCCAGCAGACCGGCGGTAGCATCCACGAATATTTACTGACCCGGCGGATAAAGAGCAGCTGCGACCTGTTACGGTACAGCGATGAGAGTATTGACGCCATTGCGCTGGCGGTCGGGTTTAGCGAGGTGACCTATTTCATTACCTGCTTTAAAAAGATGATGCGCCAGACGCCACTGCAGTATAGACGTAGTCTCCTCTGCACCAGAATGCCCTGTTAACGGGTTTTGATTACTGGCCCAACGCTGAACGCTTTCCGGCTACCAGCCTGGCTGGGGTTCCTGTACATAAAAAAACCTGCGGTATTGCTATCGCAGGTTTTTGCCTTTCCGTCACGCAGGAACGGGCAACTCAATGCCGCTTTGCGCCAGTTGCCCCATCTCACAATACATCGCGCATGCCGCACTGACGATAGACATTGCCAGCGCGGCACCGCTCCCTTCGCCAAGACGCATGTCAAGATGGATAAACGGCGCCAGTCCAAGGTATTCCAGCGCACGCCTGGCCCCCTTTTCGGCGGAAAAATGAGAGGGAATACAGTAGTTCTTAACTTCTGGCGCAATCTGGCAGGCGGCGATGGCTGCGGCATACGAGAGAAAACCGTCTAACACCACGGGCAGGCCGCATGCGCCAGCGCCTAAAATCACCCCGGTCATGCCCACCAGGTCGTAGCCGCCGACTTTGGCCAGAACATCAACCGCATCGTGCGCATCCGGCTGGTTAATGCGTATCGCCTGCCGGACAATGGTTTCCTTATGCTGCACCCGGTCCTGCGGCAAATTGGCCCCAATCCCCACCACATCATGCGGATCGCTGTCGGTCAGCACGCTGATGATTGCCGAGGCCGGTGTCGTATTGGCAATACCAAGCTCGCCAACGCCAAAGACGGAGATCCCCTCCTGAGCGCGTTTTTTAACGAGGCTGGCGCTCGCCAGCAGCAGGTGCTCGGCATCCTGACGGCTCATCGCCGGTCCTTGAGCGATATTACCGCAGCCACGAGAGAGTTTAAGGCTGAGCATATTGTCGATAGGCTCACCGTCAATACCGATGTCAACGGGCAGTACCGACGTCTGGCTATTGCGGGCCAGCACGCACACACCGGTCAACCCCTTTTGCATATTGACGGCCTGAAGCCAAGTCACCACTTTCGGCGTCACGGCCACACCTTCATCAAACACGCCATGGTCGGCGCACATGACGATAATCTCTTTTTGCAGATTATCGAGCCTGTCGATTCCCCACATTCCCGAAAGCTGTATTGCCAGACTCTCCAGCCGACCGAGGCTGTTTGTCGGCTTTATTAAGCCATCAACATGCCGCGAGGCCGCCTGAATCTTCTGTTTATCAAGCGGTCTGATAGCCGCCGCCAGCGCCTTCACTGTCCCCATCCTCATCACCCTCACTCTTCAGTTTGCCAAACGCTTCTGCCATTAAATACGCGTAATACCCAATACCCGGACCGATTTTCAACGACCGTGTAAGCATCGTGACTGAACGGGAAATGCCACATCGCCGCCACGGGCATCCCTAACCAGGTTGCCAGCAGCAGGCTCAGCACGCCCTGATGCGCCACAATGAGCGTGTCTTCACGCTGCTGTAGCTGACTCAGCTCATCCGCCGCCGCCCTGACGCGCGCGGCGAAATGCGGGAATGCCTCGCCGCCGTCGGGCGTTGCGTTTTGCCAGTCATCCATCCAGCGCTGCCACGACGCGGGACTCTCTTTTTCGATGTCGCTGAAGTGCCGCATTTCCCATTCACCAAAATCCAGCTCGTTAAGTCGCGCATCAACATGGACATCATGGGCTGTCGGCACGATAAGCCGCGCCGTTTGCTGCGAACGCTGCAGCGCGCTGACGCGCGTTTGCCCGAACGCGACCCCGGACAGGTAACCGGCAACACGCTGGCTTTGCGCAATGCCCTGCGGCGAGAGTGACAAATCGGTGCTCCCGTAAAATACGCCGCTGATGTTAGCGGTTGTTTGACCGTGTCGGACCAGAAAAATACGCATACATCAGACCCACAGTAGCGCCAGCAGGAAGACCATTTCGCCGATCTCCTCCATCGCGCCCAGAGTATCCCCCGTCAGCCCGTTCAGTCGGCGGCTTAAAAAGGTTTTTACCGCATTGACGACAATCCAGGTGATGACGCTGGCGACAAGCCCATGCATCCCGGCCAGCAGCCCCACGAGCGCCACGCCGATGCAGAGGGTGATGACCGTCTCTTTGCCGCTGATATGGCCGAGATACGCGTTTGCCATTCCTGCACCTTCGCGCGCATAGTGCTGCCGGTACATGGCCAACACCATTCCCGTTCGCCCGACGATCGGCGCACACACCAGCAGCGCAAACAGGGTATTAACCGGAAGATAAGCCAGGGAAATCACCGCTGCGACTTTGATAAGGATGCAGAATACGATAGCCAGACCGCCGTAGGTCCCCAACCGGCTATCGCGCATAATCTCCAGCATCCGTTCGCGGGTACGGGCAGAAAACACGCCATCGCAGGTGTCCGCCAGACCGTCCAGATGAAACCCGCCGGTCAGCAGCACCAGCGCCAGGACCCAGGCGACCGCGCCGATATAGATCCCCCCGCCGGTCTGGCTCACCGCCAGATAGCCTAAGGCGGCCAGGACGCCCACGATCAGGCCCACCACGGGGAACCAGGGGACGCCACGGCCATACTGTGAAAATTCAACGCCGTCGCTCCACTTTTGCGGCACCGGTATGCGGGTAATAAATCCCAGCGTCGCCCACAACATTTTTAACGGCATTTAATCTTTACTCCAATTCCCGAGACAACCAGCCACACTTCCTGCGCCGCCTGCGCCAGCCTTTGGTTCGCGCGCCCGGCAATATCAACAAAATGACGCGCCAGCCGATTCTCTGGCGTGATGCTCATGCCCAGCTCATTGGTCACAATATAGACCGGTGCCGCCGACTGCTGACAGGCCGCAATCAGGTCGTCCACCTGCTGTTGCAGCACCGCCTCAAGCGCGGAAAAATCGAGGGTCTCCGGCGAAGCGCCGCCGCTGGCGTCATAGAGCAGGTTCGACAGCAGGGTGGTGACGCATTCCAGAACCACGCCTTCGCCCGGCTGCACCTGGTGGCGAATCACATCGCCCAGATCGCGATACCCTTCCCAGGTTCGCCAGTGCGCAGGACGCTGGGCGCGGTGCTTGTCAACGCGCAGCGCCATCTCTTCATCGGTAATCACTGACGTCGCGATATACAGCACGCGCTCGCACTGCTGCGCCGCCAGTTTTTCGACGTGCGCGCTTTTCCCGCTGCGCGCGCCTCCGGTGACCAAAATCATGCGCCTTCCTCCTGATGCTCCCGCATTATTTGATAGATCTTTTTAATATCAATATGCTCTCTCATCGCGCTCGCCAGGATATCAAACTGTTGCGCTTTCCAGGCGGCGTAATCCAACACAACGTCTAAGGGCGCCAGTCCTTTGCGCTGGCGTAAGCCATCCACCATCGCGCGCGTGAAGGCATCGTTATCGAATAGCCCATGGAGATACGTCCCTATCACCTGGCCGTCAGCGCTGATTGCACCGTCCGCTATGCGCTCGCCCTCTTTTTCCAGAAACAGCGCCGGGGCATCGTCGGATGTCAGCCGGGTCTCTCCCATATGAATCTCATAGCCCTGCACCTTAATGCCCGATGCCGACGTCAGCCACGCCGGCAGCGCCGACGCCATCTGCGCCGAGACCTGCGTCGTGGTTTTTTGCTGCGCGAAGCGGGTCACGGTATGGAGCAGACCCAGCCCTGGCTGGGTTCCCATCCCCGATTCCACCTCATCAATGATGGTGTCGCCAAGCATCTGGTAGCCGCCGCAAATGCCCATGACGGGCACGTTCTGCTGGTGGGACCGCAGCACCGCGTGCGCCATGCCGCTTTCCCGCAGCCAGGCCAGATCGCCCAGCGTATTTTTACTGCCGGGTAGAATCACGAGGTCAGCCCCCGCCAGCTCATGGGGATAACGGACATAGCGCACGCGAACGTCGGGCTGCGCCGCCAGCGCGTTAAAATCGGTGAAGTTGGAGATATGCGGCACCTGCACCACGGCGATGTCGATATCGCGCTCTGCGGTTCTCAGGTATTTTCCCTTTTGCAGCGCCACGCCGTCTTCATCTTCCAGATCCACATCCAGCCACGGCATAACGCCCAGTACCGGCACGCCGGTCAGGTTTTCTATCTGCTCAATGCCCGAGTAAAGCAGCGCAACATCGCCACGAAATTTATTGATGATGACCCCTTTCACGCGCGCCCGCTCGTGGTCGTGCAGCAGCGCCAGCGTGCCGTAGATGGCGGCAAATACGCCGCCTCTGTCAATGTCCGCCACGAGGATTACCGGGCACTTCGCCATTTCGGCCATCCCCATGTTGACGATATCGCGATCGCGCAGGTTAATCTCCGCCGGGCTGCCCGCGCCTTCCAGCACCAGCACGTCAAACTCCCCGGCCAGGCTGTTATAGACTTCGCGGATCTGCTCCCGCAGACGCGGTTTGTACTCGTGGTAGCTGACCGCGTCCATATCGGTTGCCACCTGCCCCATCAGCACCACCTGCGCTTTACGGTCGCTGGTCGGTTTTAACAGCACCGGATTCATCCGTACGTCCGGCGTTATCCCCGCCGCCTGGGCCTGAAAAATCTGCGCGCGGCCCATCTCTTTTCCCTCCGGGGTGATACCGGAATTGAGCGCCATATTCTGCGACTTAAACGGCGCGGTACGCAGGCCATCCTGATAAAAAATCCGGCACAGCCCCGCCACCAGGACGCTTTTACCGACGTCGGAAGCAGTTCCCTGCAACATAATTGCCTGCGTCATGAGGCCTCCT
The DNA here is from genome assembly GCF_004402045.1 of Lelliottia nimipressuralis. Taxonomy (GTDB): domain Bacteria; phylum Pseudomonadota; class Gammaproteobacteria; order Enterobacterales; family Enterobacteriaceae; genus Enterobacter; species Enterobacter chinensis. Next base: position 53,018 of record NZ_SOMG01000021.1, read on the forward strand.
TCATTACGTTTTTTTGTCGCATACGGCTGAAAAATTCATCTTCGGTTTTACATAACGGCAGGCCAAGCTGCGCGTGCAGTTTGACGAGCCAGGGCTGCGTTAATCCGGCCCGTTCAATCAGTTCGCCGCGGGCAAAGACCTCACCCGGCGCGCCGTGCGCCAGCACTTCTCCCCGGCGCAGCACGTAGACGGCATCGCTGACTTCGTAAATCAGGTCAATATCATGACTGGAGATCACCACATGGTTCCCCTGCGCCACAATACGCCTGATAATCTCGATCATCTGCGTGCGTCCTGAAGGATCAAGCCCGGCCGTGGGCTCGTCCAGCAGAAGATAACGGGCCCCCAGCACCAGCGCCCCGGCAATGGCAACCCGCTTCTTTTGCCCGTGGCTCAGGCACTGGATCGGCTGCTGGCGAAAATGCTGCGCGTCGACCAGCGTCAGCGCATCGTCGACACGCCGCGCAATCTCCGCTTCCGCCACGCCCAGGTTGCGCAGGCTGAAGGCGATGTCGCTATCAATATCGGTATAAAAGATCTGCTGATCGGGATCCTGAAACACCGTTGCGACCTGTTGACGGAGCGCCAGCAGTCCGCGCTTGCTGTAGTCCAGCGGCTTCCCCTGCCACAGCACCGCACCCTGCTGCGGCTTCAGCAGGCCGCTCAGGTTCATAAATAACGTCGACTTTCCGCAGCCATTAGCCCCGACCAGCCCGGTGACCGGATGGGTCGAAAAATCCAGCGTCAGCCCTTTCAGTACCTGCGCCTCCTGATAGCGAAACCAGAGATCGGCGGTGGTCAGCATGGTGCGATTCCTTACAGGGGAAAATCACCCTGGTAGAGTTTAATATCCAGCGTGGTCGCCATCTGCTGATAGCGAATCAGCACCCGGGTAAACAGCAAACCGACCAGCATCGCCAGCGAGCGATAACTTTTTGGCAGGCTACGATAGCCAAAACGCAGCGTCTGCGCGCGGTGAATCGCCAGCGCTTCGTCTAACAGAATAAAAATAAAGCGCCAGGTCAGCAGGATCTGCTCGGTAAGCAGGCGCGGCACGCGCGCCCGCTTAAGCAGCACAATCAGCTGCGGAAACGGCAGGTTCAGCACCAGCCAGAAGGTCGCTGCCAGCGCGGCAAGGCTGCGCCAGAAGGTTTCATTGGCGACGGTCAGCCCGGAAGCGGTTATCCCCAGCCAGTAGTGCCCCACCGGGACGCCTGCCGCCAGCGTGTGCGGGTCGCGGGTGACGCTAAAGAGGATCGTCAGCACGCCGACCAGCAGAAAACCAAACGGCAGCGCCATCCAGCGGCACCAGCGCCAGAAGGTCATCCGCAGCAGCCAGCAGGTCAGTCCCGCCGTCAACGCCAGGACGATCCCCTGCCCCAGCGGCGGCAGCGCAAACGCCAGCATCATCAGCACCAGCCAGAGCAGAAACTTGCGCTCCGGCGCAACGTGAGCCCAGCGGCTTTGGTAGCTAAGCCTGTCAAGCCCGGTCATCACGGCGCTGTCTGCCTTTGGTGTAGCCCAAAATATAGAAAATCACCGCTGCACCAATCGACCCCTGTAACGTAAACAGCAGGCTTTCAATTTCGCCGCTGGCGGGCTCATAGAGCGGCGTGAACCACGGCGTGTAATGGGGCGCCACAACCTGAATTTGATTTTCGGCTTCACCATCCGAGCCGCCAAATTCCCCACCGTGATCGATAAAAAATGGCAGTACGATCAGGGCGAGCACCATCGCCAACAGCATCAGCGTCTTTTTCATCTCAGTGTCCTTGTGCGGTAATCAGCTGACGTTTGGTCAACTGGTCATAAATCATGACGGTTAACAGCCCCTCCGCGATGGCGATGGGGATCTGCGTCAGGCAGAAAATGCCCATGAATTTCACAATCGATCCCGCGGCACCCGTCGCCGGGTCCGGGAACGCCGCGCCAAGCTGGACCGAGGTGACAAAATAGGTCACCAGATCTGCCAGCATCGCGCACAAAAATACCCCGATATCACGACGGATCCCGGCACGGCAGGCCATTTTCCACACCATGTACCCGACAACCGGCCCAATCACCGCCATCGACATGCCGTTCGCGCCAAGCGTGGTTAACCCACCGTGCGCCAGCAGCAGCGCCTGAAACAGCAGCACGATGGCGCCGAGAATGGCGACGACTCCTGGCCCGAACAGAATCACGGCGAGCCCCACGCCGGTCGGGTGAGAGCAACTGCCGGTCACCGAGGGGATCTTCAGCGCCGACAGCACGAAAATAAACGCCCCGCACAGCGCCAGCAGGACTTTCTGGTGGCTATCCTCCTGCACGATACGACGCAGGCGCACCAGTCCATACCACAGACACGGTAAGAAGATCAGCCACCACGCCAGCGCCCACATCGGCGGTAAAAACCCTTCCATGATGTGCATCGCGAACGCCTGCTCCGGCACCACCATCAGCAATAGCGCCGCAGCCAGGCCACTTAATGACAGCTGTTTAAGCTGTTGTTCGAGTTTCATTACGCATACTCCCACTCTCTGTTGACCAGAATGGTCGAGAAATAGGGTAACGGCTGGTCATCAGCAACCTCGTCCAGATGCCGCCAGCACTGCTCGCCGGGGAGCGTGGCCTCTGACATCATCAGCGCGCAGTTCAGCAGCCCGGCCTGCGTCAGCAGCGCTTTGATGCGCGCAAACCGGCCATAGACCTTCATCAGCACCAGGCTGTCATGTTGCTGCAGCGCCTGCGCAATCTCCGCTTCCGGCGCGGTACAGGCGATCACCGCCAGCGACTGCTGTTCCATCGCCAGCGGCGTTTTTGACCGCGCGGCAATCGCGGCAAACGACGTCACGCCGGGCACAATTTCCAGCCAGTCCGGGCTGCCGATGCGCTGAAGTAAGAACACCCAGGTGCTGAACAGCATGGCGTCGCCCAGGGTGATAAAACCAACCTGTTTTCCGTCGTTCACCTCCCTTACTAACGCATCGGCCACCGCATCCCACACCGCCTCCTTTTCAGCGCTGTCGGCGCTCATGGGAAAGTGGCAGCAGCGGATTTCGGTCTGTTCGCCGATAAACGTCCGGACGATAGAAAGCGCCAGGCTATCACCGCCTTTGCGGCCCGCCGGGGCGTAGAGAATATCCAGCGAACCGAGGATCCGTGAGGCGCGCACGGTGATAAGGTCCGGCGCGCCCGGCCCGGTACTCAGGGCGTACAGTTTGCCGCTCATGCTGCCTCCTCCATCGCCATGTCCAACGCCTGCTGTAAATGGGCGACGAACATCGCGCGCACCGCCGGGTTTTCCCCCAGTCCGCTCAGCCACGGCGTTGCCGGGATCCCGGCTGCGTTAAACAATGTCTTCCAGGAGTCCTCGTCGTCAGAGGCCATATCATTGATGGCGTGATCGCCGGCCACCAGCATCAGCGGCATCAGATGCACGGCGGTAACGCCTTCTTTACCGAGGCTCTCAATCAGGATGTCGACTTCCGGGTAGCTCTCCACCGCGCCGACGCGGGCCGGAAAGCCCTGCGCCATCATCATGTGGTCGAGGCAGGCATAGGCCGCAAAGGCGTGATGGCTGGCGCCGTGGCCCATAAACACCACTTTTTCCGTTGCCCCAAGCGTCGGCATCTGCTGTTGCAACGCGCGCATCAGCTGCGCGTAATCGTCGTGGCTGCTCAGCAGCGGTACCCCCAGAGTCAGGCGGGTAAACAGCGGGCGCAGGCTCTGCACTTCACGGACGATTTTCTCGTACTCATCGCCGTTGATGATGTGCAGAGACTGAATCGCCACGTCCTGATATCCCTGAGCCGCAAGCTTTTTCAGCGCCTGCAGCGGCGTATCGATCTCAATGCCGTCACGCTGTTTGAGCTTGCGAATAATCATCCCGGAGGTGAATGCCCGAAACAGCTCGCGGTCAGGGCAGCTTTCCGCCAGCGCACGCTCGCAGGCCACAATGTTCTTCTCGCAGGTATCGTGGTAGCTGGTACCAAAGCTGACCACCAGAAGTGCCTTCTTCATCTCTAACTCCTTAAGCAGCGGCCAGCCAGCGGGCTAAACGCCCGGCGAATGCGGCCTGACTTTCCAGTAACTCCTCTCCCGTCACCAGCGGCGCCGGGCGTGTAATCACAATGCAGGGGATGCCCGCATCCAGACAGGGTTGAACCTTTTCCCGATAACCGCCTTCCGCACCGGACGCTTTGGTTATCATCACGTCAGCCCTGCACTGGCGATAAAACGCCGCGTTAAACTCAGCGCTGAATGGCCCGCACATAGCGAAGATCTCGGTAACGCCAAAGCCAAGCCCGGCGCATTGCTCAAGGACCTCCGGCACCGGCAGCACCCGAGCCAGCAGCGTTTTCTCCGGCAGCCCGGCGCGCCAGCGCGCCAGATCTTTACTGCCGGTGGTCAGCAGCACGCGTTCACCCAGCCGCCGCGCGATGTCGCAGGCCTCGTCAATTCCCGGCACGCTGTAAAGCAGCGGATGCGTCAGCTCGCTGAGCTGTTCGGGGCGCTGATAGCGGCTAAGCAGCACGCCCACCGTTTCACAGGCCGTCAGGATGTTGCGGCTGACCACCTCAGCGTAGGGATGCGAAGCGTCAATCACCCAGCGGGTCCTGTTTTTTGCAAGCCAGTCAACCATCTGCTGCGGCTCCAGGCGGCCACAGCGCACCCGGCCGTTAATGTCGCCCGCCAGCCGCTCCCCGGTGGGCGTCGCCACCGACAGGGTATAGGCCACGCCGGCCGCATCAAGCTGTTGGCAGATCGCGCGGGCATCGCTGGTGCCGCCCATGACCAGCACGTCGCCATAGTTCACAGCACATAGCCCCGCGGAGTGATCATCAGCTCCTCCTGAACATAGGTGGCTTTATTTCCGACAATCACCAGGCTTGTCATATCGACCGGTTCAAAGTCCATGTCGCCCAGCGTGGTCAGCCACTTCTCCTGCTTTTTACGCCCGGCAGACTTCACTACCCCTACCGGCGTTTGCGGACTTTTGCTGGCGGACAGCAGCTCGAACGCGCGCGCCAGATGGCCCTCGCGACCCCGGCTGCGCGGGTTATAGAAACAGATGACAAAGTCCGCTTCTCCCGCAGCAACAATGCGTTTTTCGATGACCGGCCACGGCGTCAGCAGATCGCTCAGGCTGATGTGGCAAAAATCGTGCATCAGCGGCGCGCCAAGCAGAGACGCGGCGGCGATACTGGCCGTCATCCCGGGGATAAGGCGAACCTCAACGTCCAGCTTCTGTTTGCTGACCAACTCCAGCACCAGCCCCGCCATCCCATAAATACCGGCGTCGCCGCTGCTGATAAGCGCGACGTTATGCCCGGCCTGCGCCAGTTCGATCGCCGCCTGACAGCGCTCAATCTCTTTGCACATACCGGTTTTGATCACCTGTTTGTCGCCGGTGAAGGCCTTCACCAGATGGGTATAGGTTTTATAGCCAACGATGATTTCTGCCGCCTGCAGCGCGTCTACGGCTTCCATGGTCATCATGGCCTGCGAGCCCGGGCCGATTCCAATTACGGTTAACATCAGTGTGAAACTCCCAAAGTGATAGTGACGCCCTGTTCGCGCAGGGTTTCTCCTCGTAGTTGCCCATGGCTCAGCAGCCACGCTGCCGGACCCGAGACGCTCCCCACCCCAACCGTCTGGCGTACAAACGGTGAAGCCGGAAAGCGATGTTCGTGCTCACGCAGCGCGTCAGCGGTAAAGGTTTCAAACGGTACACGCCAGCAGGCGGCAAGCTGAAGCAGGCCCGCTTCGTCTTTTTTAAGGGAGACGCTGCCAATCGCTTTTAGGGCCAGCGGGTCGAACTGCTGCGCCTCAAGCTGACGCGTCAGCAGCGTCGCCAGCAGCGGAAACGGCGTGTCGCGTCGACAGCCGATGCCCGCCACGACCCGCTGAGGGACCAGCTTCCAGTGCGGCAACGGCAGTTCCGGCAGCGTGTTGCGCAGCGTGATACACACCAGCGCATCCAGTTCCGGGAGGTGCTGCAGGTCGTTCACGGTGATAAACCCGCGCCTGTCGCACTGACTGACGTCGTCATCGAGTTCCGCATCCCACCACAGCCCTACCCGCTGATGGCTCACCAGCATCTGGTTGACGATTTTTACCGTCGTTCGGAAATCGCTCATTCGGGCGTTCAGCTGGAAGGCAAGGGTATCCAGCGCAGCCATCTCGTTGACGTCCGTGGCGGTGGTAATCACCGGGTCCGCCCCCAGCATTTCCGCCAGGTAGCGGGTCAGCGCATTCGCCCCGCCAGCATGGCCGGAAAGCAGGCTAATCACGTGCTGCCCGCGCTCATCGATCACCACCACCGCCGGGTCGCTCAGTTTGTCGTGGATGAGAGGCGCCAGGACGCGTACCGCAATGCCGGTTGCGCCGATAAAAACCAGCGCCGGGTAGTGCGTGAACGCCTCGCGAACCGCCGGGGCAAAACCGCCGTCGAAGGAGACAAAGCCCTCTTCCTGCAAGCGCTCGCTGGTGAAGCATGTTACCGGCAGCATCGCCGCCAGGCGTTTCGCCAGCCGCACGCCGCCCGGCGTCAGGCAAAACAGTGCGATGGACTCAGGCTTTACGGTATTCATGGCTAAAATCCGCGGCATAGAGTTTTGAGTAGTGATACTCCTCGCCCAGGAATTTCCCGACCAGAATGAGCGCCGTTTTGCGGATCCCCGCCTCGCGTACTTTGTCGGCGATGTCCGCCAGCGTGCCGCGTACGGTCTGGCTTTCCGGCCAGGTCGCTTTATAAATGACGGCAACGGGCGTGGTGGCCGGATAACCGCCCTCAATCAGACGTTCCGCCACCCGGTGAATACGCTGGACCGAGAGATAAATCGCCATTGAGGTCTGATGGCTGGCAAATGACTCCAGCTGTTCACGCGCCGGCACCGGCGTACGGCCTTCGAGGCGGGTAATAATCAGGCTCTGTGAGACTTCAGGCACGGTGTATTCCACCCCAAGCTCCGCCGCGGCGCCGAGGAAGGCGCTGACGCCAGGCACCACCTTCCAGGCGATGCCGCGTTTGGTCAGCTCTTCACCCTGCTCCCGGACGGAGCCGTAGAGGGAGACATCACCGGTCTGTAAACGCACCACCGTTTTTCCGGCCTTCACGCCCGCCGCCATCAGGTCGATTATCTGTTCTAAATGGAGTTCCGCGCTGTCGTGGCATTCGGCTCCTTGCGGGCAATAGGCCAACAGTTCGGTATTGATAAGCGAACCGGCATAGATAACCACCTGCGCCTGCTGCAGCAGCCGGTAGCCCTTGAGCGTGATGAGTTCACGGTCACCGGGACCTGCACCGACAAACCACACGCAACGGGAATCAAACGTCTCAGACATGGTGTTCTTCCTTCTGACAGGCGATAACAAAAACGGGATTATTTGGTTTGAAATAGTGCCCGCTGCCGAGCGGGGCCAGCGCGGAGACCTGCATTTGCAGGCAATCAATGTCCTGAACGCCGATCTGCTGCAAATGGGCCAGCGCGGTATGGAGGTTTTCCATCAGGATAAACGTCATGACCAGACGTCCGCCTGGATGTAACTGGCGCAGGGACCAGTCAATAAGCGATGTCAGATGGCCGCCGCTGCCGCCCATAAATACCGCATCGGCCTTATCCGCCACCGGTAGCGGCGCAACGCCGGGCAAAATAGCGATATTGCGACAGGCAAAATGCTGTCGATTTTCCGCAAGCAGCTGCAGGGCCGCAGGGTTACGCTCAATGGCCGTCACGCGCAGCGAGGGAAACAGTAGCGCCGCCTCTATCGACACGCTCCCTGTTCCCGCGCCTACATCAATCAGGTGGCTGGCGCGGTGCAGCTCGAGCTTAGTGAGGGCCAGCGCGCGTACCGCCTCTTTGGTCATCGGCACCGTTTCGCCGCGCAGAAACAGTTCATCTTTCATCGAGGATCACCACCGCATTCATTTCATAGTCGGCACTGACCGCACTGACGGGCAGCCAGTGGATCCGTTCGTTTTCCATTGCCAGGTTTTCACCAATCACCATCCAGCGATGGCCCTTACCGCGTGCCACCAGCTGCGCGGCAATCTCTTTCGGCCCGCACTGGCTGTCGGTGACCATCGCCACTTTGCGATGCCGTGCCAGCTCATCAACGTTTACGCTGCGGCCGTGGCTGCTGGTGAGCCACATCTCATTCATATCAATGCCCGCCTGCGCGCACAGGTACTGCACCGCGCTGATACCGGGAATAATGCGTACGCGCGCAATGCCGAAATGCGCCACCATCCGCGACCCAATGCCGTAAAAGAGCGGATCGCCGGAGGCGACAATCACCACCTTTTTCTCCTGACGCGCCTCAACCCAGGCCAGCAGCTCCGGAATGTTGGCTCCCAGGACAAACGTCTCGCCGCAAAACGCCGGAAACTGCAGCAGATGGCGTTTTCCGCCGACCAGCGCATCGGCGCGATCGATGGCTTCACGCGCAGCGGGCGTCATCAGGTGCAATCCCGCAGGCCCCATTCCCACGACCGTTAACATTGCAGCTCCCGGGCTATCGCCTCGACCGGGCGGTTGCTGCCCAGCACCTGGTTATCAAAAGAAAACATAATGGCGTCACAGGTCGGCGGATTTTTGGTAAAGCGCAGCATCTGCATTACGCGCAGGCAGATCCGTTCGGCGAGGTGGCTGTAAATAGGCTGAAAACCGTAGGTTTCGATATGCTCCATCGCCGCTTCGGTGGTATCGCACTCGCTGACAACGGTGAGTAATTCCAGCGGCGCGCCGAGCAGCGCCAGATGTGCCACCAGCGTTTCCATGCGCGCATCGGCGATATGGCTGTGGGTGTGGAAAATCCCGGCGGCAATTTTGATGAGTTTGCCAGGATGGCCGACCAGCACTATCTGGCGAAACCCCAACCGCACCGCCTCTTCGATCATGTAGCCGACAAAGTTGCTCATGGTGACCACGACATCTTCATCGATGCCCATCTGCTCGCGCACAAAGCGCTCGCCATGATTACCCGGCACCAGCACAACCCGCTCCAGCCCGGCCGCGCGTTTAATCTCCAGCTCCAGAGAAAGCGAGCGTTTCCAGCTCTCCTCTGACATCGGTGTGACAATGCCGGTGGTGCCGATGATCGAAATACCGCCGAGGATGCCGAGGCGTGAGTTGTAGGTTTTCTGCGCCCGTTCTTCGCCTTCAGGCGCAAAGATTTCAATGTTGGCCCCGCGCGTCGGGCCAATCGCCTCACGCACTGCGGATTCAATGGTGTGACGCGGCGTGCGGTTGATCGCCGCGCTGCCGATGGGCAGGCCAATGCCTTTGCGCGTCACGGTCCCCACGCCTTCGCCGCCCGCCAGCGTAATCTCGCCGCTGTCGTTGAGCGTCACGCGGGCGAAAATCAGCATGCCGTGCGTGGCGTCAACGTCATCTCCGCCGTCTTTGCGGATGGCCGCAATCGCCTGCTGCCCTTCAATGTGCGGCGACTCCACGTTCAGGCACAGCGTGACGCCGGAGGGCGTCACAATGGAGACCTGATGAATGAGGTGCTGGCGCAGCACCATCAGTGCGGCGACTTTCGCTGCCGCGGTCGCACAGGAACCGGTGGTGTAGCCTTTACGTAATGCCTTCCCGTTATGCCATACCGGGGCATCGAAGGTTGAATCACTCATCGCGCCCCCTGCAGGTAATAAAGCATGGCGTTCACGATCGCCGCCGCCACATTGCTGCCGCCTTTGCGCCCAAGCGCCGCAATAGCGGGCAAATTGCTGTGCGTCAGCGCCTCTTTCGATTCCGCCGCCCCCACAAACCCCACCGGTACCCCCACCACGCCGCTGACGGCAACATCATGCTCAAGCAGGCGAAACAGCGCCGTTGGCGCATTGCCAAAGACGAAGACCTTCTCGCTCTCTTCCGTCACCGCGATATCCACTGCCGCCATCGAGCGGGTGATTCCCTGTGCTTTTGCCTGCGCCACCACCCGCGGGTCGCTGATATAGCAGCGACATTCACCCCCGAATGTGGCGAGCAGCGTTTTGTTGATCCCGGAGAGCGCCATCGTGGTATCGGTATAGATAACGGACGGGCGACGGAGCGCCGCGCAAAGCTGCTCCAGCGCGTCATCTGAAAACCAGAGAATATCCAGCCAGTCAAAATCTGCGGTGGTATGGATCACCCGCTTGACGATCGCCTCATGCAGCGGGCTGGCGAACCGGTATTCCGGCCGCGTTTCGCGAATTATCTCGCCAATGATGTCGAAACTTTTGGCTTCAATCGCCTGGGGTTGCTGGATGTATTGCATAGTCTCTTGTCCTCAGGCCACGCCAGCCATCAGCCAGCGTGCTGCGATAAACAGCGCCAGCGCCAGGATGGAGGAAACCCACATCAGTCGAATCGTTCGGGAAATGTCGTCTACCGCAATCGGGCGCAGCGCGTCGCCAATCCACGGCTTTTCCACGCGCTGGCCAAAATAGGTGTTGGGTCCACCAAGCCGGATGCCCAGCGCACCGGCAACCGTCGCTTCAGCCCACGCGCAGTTGGGGCTGCTGTGGTTGTAGCGGTCGCGCCAGCCGACGCGCAGCGCGCGGGAGGGATTGTCACGGCATAGCCACGCCGCAATGCTCAGCAAGAGCCAGCTCAGGCGCGCGGGGATGGCGTTCGCCACGTCATCCATACGGGCGCTGACCATGCCGATCGCGCGGTATTTTTCGTGCTTGTAGCCCACCATTGAATCGAGGGTATTCACCGCTTTATAGGCCATCGCCAGCGGCGCACCGCCCAGCAGGAGGAAGAACAGCGGGGCGATAACGCCGTCAACCGTGTTCTCCGCGACGGTCTCCACCACCGCCCGGTTGATCTGTTCCGGCTGAAGCTGAGACGTATCGCGCCCCACTATCCATGAGAGTTTTTCGCGGCTTTCATTAAGGTCGCCCGCTCGCAGAGGGCGTTCAACGTCCCGTGCGGCGTTTGCCAGACAGCGCCCGGCCAGCACGGTAAACGTCATCCACACCTCAATTGCCCAACCCAGCCAGGGATGAACCATCCGTCCAAGCGCCAGCACGCCCCAGGCCATGCCCCAGGTCAGTCCCACGACCACCAGCCACATGACGCCGCCGCCAACGCGTAACGCCGCGTCGCTATGGCAGCAGCGGCGAATACCCCGCTGCACCGCGTTGATCAGGTTACCTATCCAGCGCACCGGATGCGGCCAGTTTTGCGGGTCGCCGATGATGACATCGAGCAGCCACGCGACGCACCAGGCAATCAGGGTCATAACGCTCCCCTCGCCGCGGTCAGCCAGCGGCTGAGCATCAGGGGGCGTTGGGCAAAGTGGAGGTGCAGGTAGCTTGCGAACGTGTTACCAACCTGCCAGCCGCCCGCCCATTCCTGCATCGTTACACCATCGCGCACTTTGCGGCACGCCAGTACCGCAGGGGTTTGGGGAGAGAAGTCGGAATAGTGAAATTCATGCCCACGCAGCACCTCGCCGCTATCGGCCAGCAGCGTGGGCTGGCGCGCCTGCGCCTCACAATAGCCAAAACGGGTCAGCCGTTTACCCATCCTGCTGTGGCCGGGGATAATGTTAGCCATCCGGTGAGTGACACCCTCGCTATCTTCCAGCGTGCTGCCGAGATACATCAGCCCACCACACTCGGCGTAGATCGCCACGCCGCGACGATGCGCCTCCCGCAGGCTGGCGAGCATGCTGGTGTTTTCCGTAAGCCGTGCCGCGTACAGTTCCGGGTAACCGCCCCCGAGCCAGACCATCTGGCAGTCAGGTAAATGGCTATCGCGCAGGGGGCTAAAGCGGATAATGTCGACCCCGGTACGTTCGAGTAGCGTGATGTTATCCGGGTAATAGAAGTTGAAGGCGTCGTCATCGGCCATCGCGAGCGTTAAACCGCGCCCGGCGTCCCCGTCAGGAAGCGCGGGCCATGTGCCCTGCGGCAGCGACGCCATCTGGCTGAGCGCGAGAAGTTGCCCGATATCCAGCGTACGTTCGAGAACGGCGGCAAAATTCTGCCAGGTCTGCGGGTCCGCGACCGACTCCCGGGCGGTGACCAATCCGAGATGGCGCTCGGGCAAACCGACGCCCTCAACGCGCGGCACATAGCCCAGGACGGGCACCGTGCAGTAGTGCTCAATTGCCGTTTTGAGCAACTGATAATGCGATTCGCTATTGACGCGATTGACAATCACCCCCGCAATATTGAGGGAGGGATCAAATCGCTGAAAGCCCATTACGGTAGCGGCAATAGAAGTAGAAACCGCCTTGCCGTCCACCAGAAGAATCACCGGACAACCCAGCTGTTTTGCCATCGCGGCGGTGCTGCAATAATTCGGATCGGTGCCGTAGCCGTCATACAGCCCCATCACGCCTTCAATGACCGCGATATCCGCCTGCTGCATATGCTCGCAAAACAGCGCATTAAGTATCGGTTCAGGAAGCATGAAGCTGTCGAGGTTGCGGGAGGACGTACCGCTGACTTTGGTATGCCAGCCGGTATCAAGATAGTCAGGGCCCACTTTGTATGGCTGGACGCGTAACCCACGCTGCATTAACAGACTCAACAGGCCAAGCGTTACCGTGGTTTTACCACAGCCGCTTCCGGTACCTGCCAGAACAAACGCGTACTGCTTTGCCGCCATGGCCCTGATCCTGTCCAGGGTGGTAGGGAGGTATAGATACACGTAGTCCCAGTCTTTCGACTGTATGATGCATCAGTACAACCCACTTCCCACCGAAGTTGTTGAACGTTCCCGACAGGCAGGTCTTCTGGCTTAGCGTCCTCCTCGCCCGTCCTTCCCAATCTCACGATCAGTGGTCATTACGGGGTCGTCAGCATCACAGCAGCGGGGGCTGCGGGGGATTGTCACCCCCTTCCCTACCACAAATGTGGCAAACCTGTCGGCTTACATTATGAGAAACAGCACATTATCAAAACAGCAACGCTATTTACGGCGCTTCAATTCATCTTAGGCAAATACTTAACCGCAAATGAAATACATGCTGAGTAAAACGTGGCGTCAGAATAATTGACGTCTTTCTCAATAACTCAACGTTTTATCACAAAAAATAAAAAGCAAAGATAATTACGCTTAAAATCTCGACATTTATTGCGCTATGACAAGTTATTGCACCACTTGATATTTTTTCATTTTATCGTGATCAAAATTCATCAGGATATTAAAACCCGGCAATAACATAATATTGCTATTCAACACAGGTCCGTGTGATTTTATTGAGGCGTTACGCGTTCAGCAGGATCGCCGAATAATATGTAGATAATCCAGGGGGGAATTTGCGGTATATCATGGCAAGCGCGAGATCCTCATGACACTATGCTTCAGAAATTGCTGACCAGAAAGGTGGAAAGGTGGCTGTTGCGCAATGCCCCGCGTCGTGCGGTGAGCTTATCCAGGGCTGGATTTTGGGCAGTGAAAAGCTGGTCTCCTGCCCTGTCGAATGGTACAGCACTGTTGAGGTGAGTCAGGGTGCGTCCCTGGCGGATGAACGCCCGCTGTCGCGCGCGATGGTCGAGCGGTTATTGCAGCACTGGCACTACCCGGCGCAGTTGAGCCAGGATATCCGCATTGACGTGCACTCGACCATCCCGATTGCCAAAGGGATGGCCAGCAGCACCGCAGATATTGCCGCCACCGCCGTCGCCACCGCCCACCATCTGGGGCACCAGCTCGACGAAAGCACGCTGGCAACGCTCTGCGTTTCGCTCGAACCCACCGACAGTACCGTGTTTCGCCAGTTGACCCTTTTCGATCATAACGACGCTTCCACGCAGATTGCCTGCGACGCCCAGCCCGATCTCGACCTGCTTGTTCTTGAAAGTCCGCAAACGCTGCGCACGGCAGATTACCACCGCATCCCGCGTCAGGCGGGGTTACATGCCGGTGCGCCGGCGCTGCAACGCGCATGGGAAAAAGTACAGGAATCCTGTATAACGCAAAACCCTTACCGGCTGGGCGAAGCGGCAACTCTCAGCGCCATCGCCAGCCAGACGCTGTTGCCTAAACCGGATTTTGACGCCCTGCTCTCACTGGTTGAGGAGTGCGGCATCTACGGTGTGAACGTGGCGCACAGCGGCAGCGTCGTGGGACTGATGCTGGACAGAAATAAAGACGATGTCGATTATGTGAAATGGCTGCTGGCGAAAAAACAGCTCACCCGCCACTGGCCTGAACAACACCTGCTGCGGATGGTAAAAGGTGGCGTGACGCTACTCTGACAGCAGCCTGTGCTCAATGAGCCACTCGACCTGCTGCTTAATCTCTTGCTCTTGTTTCTGAGCTAAAGCCTGCTGCAGCGGAACATGCCGGAAGAACGCGCCCCAAAATGCACGCTTGCGCTCCCGGTCACCGCATGCGCCATTTACCCTTTCACGAAGCGCCCCCGCCAGCCGCACGCTTTCCCGCATGCCCGGAGGAAGATGGGCGGCAACATGCGCTTTGAGGATCTTGCTGTACACTGGCGCGTTGCCTCCGCAGCTCAGCGCAATAATGACCGGCGAATGGTCGATAATGGCCGGTGAGATAAAGGTGGCAGCAGAAGGGTCGTCCACGACATTGCAAAAGATACGCTCCGCGCTGGCGGCCCCGGCGACCTGAAGGTTCACCTGCGGATCGCTGGTCGCGGCAATGACCAGCCAGCATGATTGCAGATACTGTGGCGAAAACGTCGCCGGGAACCACTCGATGTCACCGCACGCGTGCAGACTGGCAAGTTCCGGCGTCAGGGTGGGCGCAACCAGATGCAGCACCGCCCCGGCGGCCAGCAGCCCCTTTGCCTTATGCGTCGCCACCTGCCCGCCACCGACGATCAGACAGCGTTTCCCCTTCAGGTTGCAAAAAATCGGGAAATAGTCCATTGCCTTAGCCTTGTAAAACGTGAGTCAACGCGTCAATAAACCGGCGGTTCTCCGCTTCGGTACGCACGGCAATCCGGTAGTAGTCGCGATCGAGCCCTGGGTAGTTTTCGCAGTGGCGGATAAGGATATGATGGCCGAGCAGCGCCGCCTTCAGGTCGAACCCCTGACGCAGGCAGCGGAAGAAAATAAAATTGGCCTGC
Organism: Lelliottia nimipressuralis; assembly: GCF_004402045.1. Lineage (GTDB taxonomy): Bacteria > Pseudomonadota > Gammaproteobacteria > Enterobacterales > Enterobacteriaceae > Enterobacter > Enterobacter chinensis. The sequence continues at coordinate 68,048 of NZ_SOMG01000021.1, forward strand.
GGCTCCCAGACCGCCAGCGATGAAAAGCGCGTCATCGCCTGCCACAGGAAATCCCGCTCCCGGGCGATAAAGGCGTGGCTGCGAGCAATATAGTCCTCATCCAGCAGCAAATGTTGCCCCACAAGCGCCGAGAAGGCATTCACGGACCAGGGCTCACGGGTGCGTTTCAGCTGACGAATGGTTTGCGTATTTCCGCTCAGCAGATACCCAAGACGCAGTCCGGGAATGGCAAAGAATTTTGTCAGGGAACGCAGCAGGTAAAGATAGCGTGACTCAGCCAGCCGTGGCGCCAGCGTGGAGCCCTGCGGCAGAAAATCGATAAAAGCTTCATCAACAATCAGCGAAATCTGCTGCGCTTCGCACAGCGAGGCCAGCCTGTCGAGAAGAGCGGCATCAGGCATGAGTCCGGTAGGGTTATTTGGCGTCGCGATGAACAGGCAATCGGGCCTGTGTGCGCGAACGGCGTCCAGTAGGGAGGCATCGACCTGGAAGCCGTTCTGCTCACTCAGCGCATAGTCGATTATCTCGCAACCCTGCTGCTGTAATGCCCGGCGATATTCGGCAAAGCCCGGCACCAACAGCATCGCCCGGCGAGGGGCAAGCGTTCGCACCAGGCCATAGATCAGCTCCGTTTCGCCATTGCCGGCAATCGTCTGGTCATAGTCACACTGACTGGCTCTGGCCAACGCCTGATGAAGATGACGGTATTCAACGTCCGGGTACTGCATGATGATATCCAGATGGGACACAATGAGCGACCTGACGCGCTCGGGTAGCCCTAACGGATTGATATTCGCACTAAAGTCCAACAGCAACTCGGGATCGATCCCCAACTGCAGCCCCGTTTCCAGGACGTTACCACCATGCTCACTCATTCGTTTCACTCGGTCATTTCGAAAATGTCAGGATAACATCAGACAACAACCTGATTCAGGGCGATATGTGATGCGGAAAACGCCAGTATCTCCTGCAGGTTGACCACTTCACCGACGACGATAAGCGCAGGAGCATGCAGTTTTTGACGTTCAACTTCGAGGTGGATATCGATCAGCGTACCTTTGGCCATCTGCTGACGAGACTGGCTGGCATACATCACCACCGCCACCGGCGTCCCGGCGGACATGCCTCCCTCGATGAGCTGCTGGCAGATTTCCGTCAGCCGGGTCATTCCCATCAGAATGACCAGCGTTCCGTTGATTTGCGCCAGGGCATGCCAGTTTTGCGGATCGTTCCCCTGGCACATATGACCGGTCACAATATGAAAACTGGAGGCGTAATGACGGTGCGTGACCGGGATCCCGGCATAGGCCAGCCCGCCAATCGCAGAACTGATCCCCGGCACAATTTCGAACGCCAGGCCGTCTTTCGCCAGTTGCTCGGCCTCTTCGCCCCCGCGACCGAAAACGTAGGGATCACCACCTTTCAGGCGCACCACCTGCCGCCCCTCCCCGGCATGCTTGACCAGCAAGGCATTAATTTGTTCCTGAGGCACCGGATGATGGCTTGGGGTTTTACCGACATCAATAATCAGACAGCCTGCCGGAGCCTGAGCCAGGAGTTCGGGGTTAACCAGGCGATCGTGAACAATCACCTCCGCATGGCGGATACAGTGCAGACCTTTTACCGTAATCAAAGACGCATCGCCAGGCCCGGCCCCTACAAGCCAAACTTTCCCTTTACTCATCGTTATATCCTCAGATTTAAATATTTAAAGACGCAAGAAAGCGGATAATTAAAATTAGCGCTGAATTATACATCCCCTCTGCACGTCAAAAATTTGATGTATTCATCACTCTTTCTTAATTTTACGAATGGTGTTTATGACCAATATCAATAAAACAGTGAATACCGCCTTCCCTCTGCCATTACGACATTATTGCTTTGGCCATTATGCTTAAAAAAACATATTAACCACCTTCGACAATAAAACAGGCGCGCGATCACAAATATTACAATGGTTTTGTCAATGACGTTTACAGATAAATATCAAACCTAAAAAGAATGACTCACAAATGATTGATACAAAAGAGCTTTAAATGCAGAGCCATTACCATCATCATTTTTGGAAGGATTTTTTGAAAATAGATCAATTGCTTCCCTTTCGTCTTCAAAACACACTCCAACACCATTAACAGACCCAATGTACATTAACCGTTCTTAATACCCACTTTATTTTCACTATCAGCCCTACAGAGGATTACCCATGAAGAAATCAACACTTGTTATTGGCGTCATTGGTGCTGACTGCCATGCGGTAGGCAATAAAGTTCTGGACCGCGTTTTTACTTCCCATGATTTTCACGTCATCAATCTTGGTGTGATGGTGAGCCAGGATGAATATATTGATGCGGCCATCGAAACGGGTGCTGATGCTATTGTCGTGTCATCCATCTACGGCCATGGCGACATCGACTGCCTGGGGCTGCGCGAGCGCTGCATCGAACGCGGTATCGGCGACATTCTGCTTTTTGTGGGCGGTAATCTGGTCGTGGGTAAGCACGATTTCGCCGACATCGAAGCCAAATTCAAAGAGATGGGCTTCAACCGCGTTTTCGCCCCAAGCCACGACCTGGAAGACGTCTGCCAGCTGATGGCGAACGATATACAGCAGCGTCAGCGCGTTGAAGAGCTCTGTCTTGAAGAGGGCTTCTGATGCAAATCGTCTCTGTCGACATAGGCTCGACGTGGACCAAAGCCGCACTCTTCACGCCGGAGGGTGATGGGCTAACGTTGGTCAACCACGTTCTGACCCCGACGACGACCCACCATCTGGCAGAAGGTTTCTTCACCAGCCTGAACCAGGTGCTAAACGTTGCCGATGCGCGACCTTTGCTGAACAGCGGGGACGTTACGCTGAAATACTCTTCGTCAGCAAAAGGCGGGCTCGCCGTTGCCGCAATGGGTCTGGTGCCATCGATAACCCTGGAGTCAGCCAAAGTCACTGCCCATTCAGCGGGCGCCAAAATCGCCCAGTATTACGCCTACAAACTGAACCGCCACGATATCCAGACGCTGGAGGACTCCCCGCCGGACATCCTGCTGTTCACGGGCGGTACGGACGGAGGAGAAGAGAGCTACGGTCTTGCCAATGCCCGCACGCTGGCAGCGTCAAAGCTGGATTGCGCCATTATCTACGCCGGAAATCGCGATATTCAGGACGACGTGCAGACCATTCTTGGCCACAAGGATCTGATCGTGGTCGACAACGTTTTGCCTGACCTCGATCACCCGAATCCGTATGCCGCCCGCAAGGCCATCTGCGATGTCTTTCTGTCCCGCATCGTGAAGGGGAAAGGACTGGACGTTATCGTCGGGGAAACCGGCGAAGAGCCGATGCCCACGCCGTGGACCGTCTACGAGCTGGTGAAAGCGATCAGCGATGTCGACAGCGCGTGGAAAGAATTCATGCTGATCGACATGGGCGGTGCCACCACCGACGTCTATTCCGCCAGCGCCAACATGCTCTCCCCGGATACCGTTCTGCACGGCGTGCCTGAGCCGTTTGTGAAACGCACCGTAGAGGGAGACCTCGGCATGCGCGTCTCGGCGATGGTGGTCGGCGAAAGTACACAGGAACTGGTGAACGTGGTGTTCGCCCATCAGCCTCAGCGCCAGGAAGCTTTTTATGGCTATCTGCGCCATCTGGTCGCACATCCGGACTATCTGCCTGTCACCGAAGAAGAAAAGCATTTCGACACGCTGCTGGCCGGGCTGTGCGTTGGGTACGCCAGCGAGCGCCATGCGGGCACCAAAAAACAGGTTTGTACCTGCGTAGGCAACGTCGATTTGCAGACGGGGCGCGATCTGACCACCGTGCGCAAAGTGGTGGGCTCCGGAGGATGGCTCTCCCGCGCCAGCCAGTTCGATGTTCATCGCTGGCTGAAGTACCGCGAGCTGGACGACAGCAGCAGACGCGTTCTTTTACCTGGGCAGTTTGACTATTACCGCGATGCAAAAGGTCTGCTTCCTCTGCTGGCGAATGTCGCCAGGCTGGACCCGCAGGCGGCGGCTCGCACCAGTATTCATTGTTTAACCCTATAAAACCTAAGGCAGCAACGAATGGAACTTCGAAATAAAAAGCTAACCCATGACGAATTCATGACTGAGCGGCAACAGGTCTTGCAAACCTGGCATACCGGCAAGGACGTTGAGAACTTCGAAGATGGCGTGAAGTACCAGCAAACCATTCCTGAGCAAAAACGCTTTTCTCACGCACTACTGAAGGCCGACCAGGAAGGTAAAACCCTGAGCCAGCCGCGCGCAGGCGTAGCGCTAATGGATGAACACATCGCCCTGCTCAAAACGCTGCAGGAAGAGTGCGATTTGCTGCCCAGCACCATCGATGCCTACACCCGTCTGAATCGTTATGAAGAGGCGGCGGTAGGGATCCAAAAATCCATCGAAGCGGGCACCTCCAAACTTAACGGCTTACCGGTCGTCAACCACGGCGTCGCCGCCTGCCGTCGCATGACTGAAGCGCTGGAGAAACCGATTCAGGTACGTCACGGCACGCCAGATGCGCGCCTGCTGGCGGAGATCGCTATGGCCAGCGGCTTTACCAGCTATGAAGGCGGCGGTATCTCCTACAACATTCCGTACGCTAAGCGCGTCACCCTGGAAAAATCCATCCGCGACTGGCAGTACTGCGACCGCCTGATGGGCCTGTATGAAGAACAAGGTATTCGCATTAACCGTGAACCGTTTGGCCCGCTGACCGGCACCCTGATCCCGCCGTTTGTGTCCCACTCGGTGGCGATTATCGAAGGTCTGCTGGCGCTGGAACAGGGCGTGAAGTCAATTACCGTTGGCTACGGCCAGGTCGGTAGCCTGACGCAGGATATCGCCGCTATTCAGGCTCTGCGTGAATTGTCCCACGAATATTTCCATAACCACGGATTTGACGATTACGAGCTGAGTACCGTCTTCCACCAGTGGATGGGCGGCTTCCCGGAAGATGAGTCGAAAGCGTTTGCCATTATCTCCTGGGGCGCAGCGGTTGCCGGTATGTCCGGGGCGACCAAAGTGATCACCAAGAGCCCGCACGAAGCCTTCGGTATTCCGACCGCCGCCGCAAACGCCCAGGGGCTGAAGGCCTCGCGCCAGATGCTCAACATGGTCAGCGATCAGAAATTCCCGCCGTGTGCCGCCGTCGAGCAGGAAGTCGAGCTCATTAAGAGCGAAGTCCGCGCCGTGCTGAAGAAAGTCTTCGAGTTGGGCAACGGCGATGTCGCGCGCGGAACGGTGCTGGCGTTTGAAGCTGGCGTGCTGGACGTACCGTTCGCGCCCGCCTCCTGCAACGCGGGCAAAATTCTGCCGGTTCGTGATAACGCCGGTGCCATTCGCGTGCTGGAAGCCGGCGCGGTTCCGCTGCCGAAAGATATCCTCGCCCTGCATCACGATTACGTCGCCGAGCGCGCGCGTTTTGAAGGCCGTAAGCCCTCATTCCAGATGGTTGTTGATGACATCAACGCGGTATCCCACAGTAAATTAATAGGAAGACCATAATGAAAATTAAACAGGCCCTTTTCACCGCAGGCTACTCCTCGTTCTATTTCGACGATCAGCAGGCCATCAAAAACGGCGCCGGGCATGACGGTTTTATCTATACCGGCAATCCGGTAACGCCTGGATTTACGTCCGTTCGTCAGGCGGGTGAATGCGTATCCGTACAGCTGATTCTGGAAAACGGTGCGGTGGCGGTGGGCGATTGCGCAGCGGTGCAATACTCAGGCGCAGGCGGTCGCGATCCGCTGTTCCTGGCTGAACACTTCATTCCGTTCCTCAACGATCACATCAAGCCGCTGCTGGAAGGCCGTGACGTTGACCGGTTCCTGACGAACGCCCGCTTCTTTGACGAACTGCGTATAGACGGCCATCTGCTGCATACCGCCGTCCGTTATGGCCTGTCGCAGGCGTTGCTCGACGCGGCGGCACTGGCGACCGGCCGTCTGAAAACGGAAGTTGTTTGTGATGAATGGCAACTGCCATGCGTCCCGGAAGCCATTCCGTTATTTGGTCAGAGCGGCGACGACCGCTATATCGCCGTCGACAAGATGATCCTCAAAGGCGTTGACGTACTGCCGCATGCGCTTATCAACAACGTGGAAGAGAAGCTGGGCCTGAAGGGGGAAAAACTGCGTGAGTATGTGCGCTGGTTATCCGACCGCATCTTAAGCCTGCGCACCAGCCCGCGCTATCGCCCGACGCTGCACATCGACGTGTACGGCACTATCGGTCTGATTTTCGATATGGATCCGGTACGTTGCGCCGCGTATATCGCCAGCCTCGAAAAAGAGGCCCAGGGCCTGCCGCTGTACATCGAGGGGCCGGTGGATGCGGGTAACAAGCCGGATCAGATCCGCCTGCTGACCGCCATCACCCACGAGCTGATGCGCCTGGGTTCCGGCGTGAAAATCGTTGCCGATGAGTGGTGTAACACCTATCAGGACATTGTGGACTTCACCGATGCAGGCAGCTGCCACATGGTGCAGATAAAAACCCCGGATCTGGGCGGTATTCACAACATCGTTGATGCGGTGCTGTATTGCAACAAACACGGCATGGAAGCCTATCAGGGCGGTACCTGTAACGAGACGGAAATCAGCGCCCGCACCTGCGTGCACGTGGCCCTCGCCGCTCGCCCGATGCGCATGCTGATCAAACCGGGCATGGGCTTCGATGAAGGTCTTAACATCGTGTTTAACGAAATGAACCGCACCATCGCACTGTTGCAAACTAAGGATTAAAAGATGGCACGTACATTTAAGATCTTATCGCCAACGGCTATCCTGGGTTATGGCTTCCCGGAAGAGAGTTTTCGTAAGGCCATGGAAGCGTCGCCGGATCTTATTGCGGTTGACGCAGGCTCTTCCGACCCGGGCCCCCACTATCTGGGGGCAGGTAAGCCTTTCACCGACCGGGCGGGGGTAAAACGCGATCTGCGCTATATGATCGTGGCTGGCGTTAAGCACAACATTCCGGTGGTGATCGGTACCGCCGGTGGGTCCGGTGCCGCGCCGCATCTGGAGTGGTGCCGCCAGATAATCCTTGAGATTGCGCAGGAAGAGAAGCTGTCATTCTCTATGGCGCTGATCCCGTCGGATGTCGATAAAGCCACCGTGCATCAGGCGCTGGATAACGGGAAAATCACAGCCCTGGATTTCGTCCCGGCGCTGACCCACGAGGCCATCGAAGAGAGCACCTATATTGTCGCGCAGATGGGTATCGAGCCTTTCCAGCGGGCGCTGGCGGCCGGGGCGCAGGTGGTACTGGGCGGACGGGCGTACGATCCGGCCTGCTTTGCCGCGCTGCCCATCATGCAGGGCTTCGATGAGGGTCTGGCGCTGCACTGCGGTAAGATCCTTGAGTGCGCGGCGATTGCCGCTACGCCAGGCTCCGGCTCCGACTGCGCAATGGGCATCATTGACGATAATGGCTTTACGCTGAAAACGTTTAATCCGAAGCGTAAATTCACCGAGACGTCGGCCGCGGCGCACACCCTGTATGAGAAATCCGACCCGTACTTCCTGCCGGGGCCGGGCGGCGTTCTGAACCTGAAAGGGTGCAGCTTCAAAGCGGTAAACGAGGGCGAAGTGTACGTCAGCGGTTCCCGCCACGAAGAAACGCCGTATGCGCTGAAGCTGGAAGGCGCCCGCCGGGTCGGCTTCCGCTGCCTGACCATTGCCGGTACACGCGACCCGATCATGATTGCCGGGATCGATAACATCCTCGAAGAAGTCCAGGTCAGCGTGAAGCGCAATCTCTCGCTGAATGACGACAGCATCCGCATGACGTTCCACCTGTACGGTAAAAATGGCGTGATGGGCAACCATGAGCCGATGCAGTCTGCCGGGCACGAGCTGGGTATTTTGCTGGATGTAGTCGCACCCACGCAGGATATCGCCAACAGCGTCTGTTCGCTGGTGCGCTCTACCCTACTGCACTACGGCTATGAAAACCGGATCGCAACGGCGGGCAACCTCGCGTTCCCGTTCTCCCCTTCCGACATTCAGAGCGGTCCGGTGTATGAGTTCTCAATCTATCACCTGATCGAAGCGAGCGACGCGCTGCGTTTTGATTTCCACATCGAGCAGGTCACGCCAGAAGGAGTTCGGTTATGAAACACGGTATTTGCTCACTGGCGCAGGTCATTCGTTCTAAAAACGCCGGGCCGTATGAACTGGTTCTGGATATTTTATTTAAAACGCATGAAGACTATCAGCGGGTCAAAGCCTCGGAGCAATTAACGCCGCAGCTTATTGCCCGTTTATATAACGTTAAGCCTGACTTTATACATCGTATTATCTGGTTCGACCCGGCGAATGCGGTCAAAATCGTCATGCCTCGCGATATTATCTCCGGCAACGTCGGTGACAATGATGTTTATGGCGCCCAGCAACATGCACCATTATTAAGTCTCGAGTTCGATCTGTAACACTACAAATACAACAACGTCCATTGGGATATAGATATTTGCTGTATCACTGTATTCCAGATAATTCATGCGGTTGGTCACAACAAACGTGCGTCTGAGCGGTTCGTCAGGACTCAGGCGCACGCTACCCTACACATTAACCAACCTTTATCCGATGGAGTAAACATGAAAAAAATAAGCTTAACGAAAATGATCATATTAGGTTTGATACTCGGCATGATAGCCGGGGTGGTCATTAATAATATGGCATCAGCAGATACAGCAAAATCGTACTCACAGGATATTTCTATTTTCACCACCATATTCTTACGCATGGTGAAAATGATTATCGCCCCACTGGTCATTTCAACCCTGGTGGTCGGCATAGCCAAAATGGGTGATGCTAAAACGCTCGGCCGTATATTCTCCAAAACCTTTTTCCTCTTTATTTGTGCCTCGCTGCTGTCGATCGCGCTGGGACTGGTTATCGTCAACATCTTCCAGCCTGGCACAGGCATTAACTTTGTTCCCCATGACGCCGGGGCCGTTGCGGCCGTTCAGTCCGAGCCGTTCACGCTGAAAGTGTTTATCTCTCACGCGGTACCGACCAGCATCGTTGATGCCATGGCCCGCAACGAGATTCTGCAAATCGTGGTGTTCTCGATTTTCCTCGGGTGCAGCCTGGCGGCCATTGGCGAGAAAGCCGAGCCCATCATTAAGGTGCTCGACTCTCTGGTGCATGTGATGCTGAAGCTGACGGGCTACGTCATGCTGTTTGCACCGCTGACCGTATTTGCCGCGATTTCCGGACTGATTGCCGAACGCGGTCTGGGGGTGATGGTCAGCGCAGGTATTTTCATGGGCGAGTTCTACATGACGCTCGGCCTGCTGTGGGCGATTCTGATTGGCCTCTCCACGATGATTGTCGGTCCGTGCATCAGTCGTCTGACTAAAGCTATCCTCGAACCTGCGCTGCTGGCCTTTACGACCTCAAGTTCAGAAGCGGCTTTCCCGGGCACGCTGAACAAACTGGAAAAATTCGGCGTCTCCTCCAGGATTGCCAGCTTTGTGCTGCCCATCGGCTACTCCTTTAATCTGGTCGGCTCAATGGCCTACTGTTCGTTTGCTACCGTGTTTATCGCCCAGGCGTGCAACATCGAACTGAGCATTGGCGAGCAGATCACCATGCTGCTGATCCTGATGCTGACCTCGAAAGGAATGGCGGGCGTGCCGCGTGCATCGATGGTGGTTATTGCCGCCACGCTCAACCAGTTCAATATTCCGGAAGCGGGCCTGATTCTGCTGATGGGCGTCGATCCGTTCCTCGACATGGGCCGTTCCGCCACCAACGTGATGAGTAACGCGATGGGTGCCGCTATCGTCGGTCGCTGGGAAGGCGAGCACTTCGGCGCCGGCTGCCGCGGCAAGGTTCCGGCCAAAGAAAGCACCGCTTCAGAAACTGAAATCGCCATGTATTGATCACAAAGGCCAACCCTCGTTGGCCTTTCGCCTTCCCATGTACAGGATAGCCCCATGAAGATGAACATTTTCGGCGTCAGCCTCTTATCCGTCAGCCTGGTGTTTAGCGCCACCACGCTGGCGCAACCCGCGCCGGACTACGCTCAGCTGCTTGAGCAGGCTCACCAAAAATTTAAAGGTAATCACGAGGGGAAAGTCGCCGACTACATCCCTGCCCTGGCAAGCTATAGCCCCGACAATTTCGCCATCACCCTCGCCACGGTTGACGGCAACATTTATCAGGTTGGCGATGTGAAAAAAGCGTTTCCAATGGAGTCGCTGAGCAAAGTTTTCACCCTGGCGCTGGCGATGGAGCAGCGCGGTCCGCAGGATGTGCTGGATAAACTTGGCGCCAGCGCGACCGGTCTGCCCTTCAACTCCGGCTTAGCGGTTGAACTGACCAAAGGTGCGCCGGAAAACCCGCTGGTTAATGCGGGCGCGATGAGTACGGTGAGCCTGGTTGAGGCGAAAGATAAGACTGACCGCTGGAACAAAATTCTCAATAACCTGAACGCGTGGGCCGATGCCTCGCTGACCGTCAACGAACCGGTGTTCAAATCAGAAATGGAGACCAATCAGCATAACCAGGCCCTGGCGATGCTGATGGCATCCTACAACAGCTTTTATGGCGATACCCAGGAAGCCGTCGAGATCTATACCCGCCAGTGTTCCGTAGACATCACCGTTGAGCAGCTCGCCAAAATGGGCGCGGTGCTGGCGAACAAGGGCAAATCGCCTTTCAACGGTAAGCAACTGCTGAATGAACGCTACGTGCCGCAGGTTCTGGCGGAAATGGCAATTGCCGGTCTGTACGACGGCAGCGGCAAATGGCTTTACACCGTTGGGATCCCAGCGAAGAGCGGCGTCGGCGGCGGCATGGTTGCCATCGTGCCTGGACAATACGCCATCGCGGTCTATTCGCCACCGCTGGATGCCGCCGGGAATAGCGTCCGCGCCCAGCAAACAATTGCGTATGTCGCCGAGGCAACGCAGGCCAATCTCTTTTTAGCACATTGATCCCAACCGACTGTGATTTTGTAAGCCGGGCGCGGCAGCTGCGCCAATGCCCGGCAAAAACAACCACAAAGTGAGAAGTATTATGTCTAAACCATTTGTCTGGCAGGAACTGTTTGTTCAGAGTCAAGATACGACGGAATATGAACTCCTCAGCACGCAACACGTTACGGTGACGGAGTTAGAGGGCGAGGAGGTCATTAAGGTGGCGCCTGAGGCATTGACCCTGCTGGCCCAGCAGGCTTTTTATGAAGCCTCATTTTTCCTGCGCGCAGGACATTTAAAGCAGATAGCCAGCATCCTGCACGACCCGCAGGCCAGCAGTAACGATAAGTATGTCGCCCTCCAGCTGCTGCGCAACGCCGAAGTATCGGCAAAAGGCGTCCTGCCAAACTGTCAGGACACCGGCACGGCCACCGTTGTGGCGAGCAAAGGCCAGCACGTCTGGACAGGTGGGGATGACGCCGAAGCGCTGAGCAAAGGGATTTACGCCACGTTTAACGAGTGTAACCTGCGCTACTCGCAAAACGCACCGCTGGACATGTATACCGAGGTCAACACCCAAACCAACCTGCCGGCACAGATAGACATCAGCGCCACGCCGGGGAGCGAATATCGCTTCCTGTTTGTCAATAAAGGCGGCGGCTCGGCTAACAAAGCCGCGCTGTTCCAGGAAACGAAATCCATTCTGCAGCCGGAGAAGCTCACCGCGTTCCTGATTGAGAAGATGAAGTCGCTCGGTACCGCGGCCTGCCCACCGTATCACATTGCCTTTGTGGTCGGCGGCCTCTCTGCAGACCAGGCGCTGAAGGTGGCGAAGCTGGCCTCAACAAAATATTATGACAACCTGCCCACCAGCGGGAACGAGCTGGGCCAGGCGTTCCGCGATACGGCGCTGGAAACCACGCTGCTCAACGCCAGCCGCGAATTCGGCATCGGCGCCCAGTTTGGCGGCAAGTACTTCGCGCACGATATTCGCGTCATCCGTCTGCCGCGCCACGGCGGTTCCTGCCCTGTCGCCATGGCGCTCTCCTGCTCCGCCGACCGCAATATCAAAGCGAAAATCAATAAGCACGGTATCTGGCTGGAGAAACTGGAACATAACCCAGGGAAATATATCCCGGAGGCAAGCCGTGATGAAAACGACGCCCGAGCCGTACAGATCAACCTGAACCGCCCGCTGCGCGAGATCCTGCGCGATATGTCCGCCCTGCCGATAGGCACCCGGCTGTCGCTAAGCGGCCCGATCGTGGTCGCCCGCGATATCGCCCACGCAAAAATCAAAGCGCGGCTGGATAACGGCGAACCGATGCCGGAGTACATGAAAAACCATATCGTCTATTACGCCGGTCCGGCGAAAACTCCGGAGAATCAGGCCTGCGGTTCCCTCGGTCCGACTACCGGTGGGCGGATGGACGGCTACGTCGATACTTTCCAGGCCGCGGGTGGGAGCCTGATCATGCTTTCCAAAGGTAACCGTAGCCAGCAGGTCACCGATGCCTGCCATAAGCACGGCGGCTTCAACCTCGGCAGTATCGGCGGTGCGGCGGCACTGCTGGCGCAGCAGTATGTGAAAAGCCTGCGCTGCCTCGAGTATCCCGAACTGGGCATGGAAGCGGTATGGATGATGGAGGTCGAAAATCTGCCCGCCTTTGTGCTGGTGGATGACAAAGGGAATAATTTCTTCAGCCAGTTTGAGCAGCAGCATCGCTGCGCATCCTGCCCTACCGGACATTAAGGAGCCTTTATGGAAGCGCGAGCTAACGCAGACAAACACCGCCAACGACAGCAAAAGCGCAAAGAGCAGGTTGATCTCCGCGTGGCGGCGGCAACAGAGAAGAAAGGCATTCTGATCGTCTTCACCGGCAACGGAAAAGGAAAGTCCACCGCCGCCTTCGGCACGGCAACGCGTGCCGTCGGACACGGTAAAACCGTGGGCGTCGCGCAGTTTATTAAAGGCCAGTGGGATAATGGCGAATACAACACCCTGCATCCGCTCGGCGTCGAGTTTCACATTATGGGCACTGGCTTTACCTGGGAAACACAAAACCGGGAGACGGATATTCAGGCCGCAACGGCGGTGTGGCAAGAGAGCAAACGCATGCTGGCCGATCCGAGTTACGACCTGGTGGTTCTGGATGAGCTCACCTATATGCTGGCTTATCACTATCTGGATACTCAGGAGGTGATCGCGGCGGTTGAGAACCGTCCGGTGCAGCAGACTGTGATCGTCACCGGACGCGGCTGTCACTCGCAGTTACTGGCACTTGCCGATACGGTCAGCGAAATGCGCCCGGTAAAACACGCTTTTGACAGCGGTATTCAGGCGCAGGAGGGCATTGACTGGTAAGCGTGTCTGTACCGGATGGCATGCTGCACAGCCGCCATCCGGTATTATTACTCCACCGGAGATACGACTGATTTTTGTAATAACCATTCGCGGAAAGTCTGTAACGGCAGGGACTGAGCCTTTTCCTCCCGCCACGTCATGATAAAACGGTTGCCGGTGCGGATAGGAACATCACAGGGGATAACCATCTCGCCGCAGTCCAGGTCATGCTGGATAGCGAAGCGGGGAAGCAGCGCGACACCAAGATTCGATCGTACTGCGGCAATCAGCATCGAGAGGAGGTCAAAACGCGGGCCAAGATTCACGTCCGGACTGGTGATACCGGACAGCGCAAACCACTCCTGCCAGCCATTGATGCGAGTGCTTTGGTGTAACAGCGGAAACTCCCTTAGCAGCTCCTCAACCCCTAGTTTCTGCTCCGCACTGGGGAGCAAGCTTCGGCTGCAGACCGGCAGGATCTCCTCTTCAAATAAATAATCGACTTCCGACCACGGAGGACAAAAATCTGCGCGCATAATAGCCGCATCGTATTCACGATTTAAAAAATCACCGATATTAGCCAACGAGTGAATATTGACAATAATATCAGGATTTAATTTATTAAACTCCCATAAATTGGGGATCAGCCAATGTGTGCTGAAGGTGGGATTTACCGCCAGCTCCACAACCTGAACGGCAGGTTGCCAGGTCATTATCATATTCGTATCGCGTTCCAGCTTATTAAGCGTCTCTTTGACGATATTTAGATAATGCTTTCCTGCTGCATTCAGAAAAATCCGCTTTTTGGCATGATTGAATAATGAGGTGTGTAAAAATTCTTCCAGGGCCGTCACCTGTCTGAACACTGCACTCTGCGTTAACGCCAGCTCTTCTGCCGCGCGGGTATAGCTTTCGTGACGCGCTACAACTTCGAACGTCACCAGCAACTCGCTCTTTGGGATTTTTCCTCTCATCATGTCTTCCATTCATGGTGGGTAACACTAATTTTTTGAAGCGAATAAACCCTGCTTCAGAACGATACCGCCATTATATTTTAGTTAAACTCTGTCGGCAGTGATCCACACCATGATTTAATCAGTTTTGCGCGTCAGGCCAAACTATTTGCAGAAAATGAAATAAAACATGAAAGATTATTAAGAACCTGTTCTCTTTTGTGTCTTACGTAGTGGAGACAGCATCTTATTATACGAAAAACCGTATGGCCATTAAAAACAGGAATAGCATAGTGCTGGACGTTAGAAAATATAAAAAACGTTGTGCTAAAAATAGAGCAGGACTTTGCGTGTCCTTTTGATAACAGGCGCGCCAGCGGGACGGATGCCAGAACGCCGCTCCAGCGTCTCTTCAGCACACATGCTGAAACCGGCTCAAAACAAAAAACCCAGGTCGCATAACGACCTGGGTTTCGAATTTGGCGGAAGCGTAGAGATTCGAACTCTAGAACCCTTTCGGGTCGCCGGTTTTCAAGACCGGTGCCTTCAACCGCTCGGCCACGCTTCCAAAGTGAGGCGCACTATAAACATCTATTAGCGCCTTGTAAAGCAGGAATTTTTCTATTTTTACCCACAGCCGTTTGACTGCGCAAAAAGTCACCCGCACGCTTACCTCACATCCCTCTCTGCGCCCTTGTACATACCGTAACACAGCAACGCTCATCCTTTTAAATCGCTCTGGTATAGAATGCCACAAAAATAGACGGCCATTTGTTGTGTAATTGTTATAAATCTGAGTGCCTACAGATTTTAGAAATTACTGCCATGCAGTGTTACTGGTTGATGATGAAAATCAAAAATACGCTTTGCTTACATATCCTGATGGCGACCCTGGCCATTTTGTTCCTGTGTGTTCACCCGCTGGTGACGAGCTTCGATCCGCCCCTCACTTTCCAGCCGCTGATTAAATCAATGGCGGGCACGCCGAAAGAACAAGCGGAAAAAATTGCCACCATTTCTCATGCTCTGGACGGGAATGCTATTTTCTTCATTGGCGCGTCTGAGGTTGCCACCTCAGAAGATGAACATTACGCTGTATATAATTACTTTAATAAGCAATTGCACAAACCCGTCGTGGCGTATGGCGATGCGTTTGTCGATGACGAAACGCAATTTTTACTGTTCTCACGTTTTAAAAATAGCCTTAACGCAAACAGTAAAGTTGTTTTGCTTCTGGCACCTGACAGCTTTTACTCAAAAGGTCTGCCACCGGCTATCTATGCAGATAATTTCCCTGGCTCCATTTTTAATCCTCTGATGAAGGATCCGCAGGCGCGCCCGATACTGGTTAATTACTTGAAGCATATTGATGCTAAAGAGATAAGCCATTTAACCTTTGGCCAAATGCGTGTCTTTGGCTGGCACCCCGATCTGATGTGGGACGAGCTGAGTTTCCAGTTTGCGAACGTCTGCACCATGATCAAAAACGACTGGCTGGCGCTGCTTCACGTCACGCCTCAGACGGTCCAACCCTGGCCGCAACAGCCAACCACCCACATTGTCCCTGACTGGGATAAAGAGCTGGCGAATGCGCGCGAGTTAAAT
Organism: Lelliottia nimipressuralis; assembly: GCF_004402045.1. Taxonomy (GTDB): domain Bacteria; phylum Pseudomonadota; class Gammaproteobacteria; order Enterobacterales; family Enterobacteriaceae; genus Enterobacter; species Enterobacter chinensis. The sequence goes on from NZ_SOMG01000021.1 coordinate 83,880, forward strand.
AAAAAACGCCAGCAGAGCGCGGCCACCCTGTGGATGGACAAAACGATTTACGAAGAGGACGGTAAGCCGCAACAGTGGGATGACACGCCGGTAGTGCCTGCGCAAATCGCCGCGTTCAGGAAAACCGTCCAGCTGCTGAAAGACCGTCACGTGCAGGTCATTGCTATCGTCGACCCGGTTAACCCGTGGGCGCTTTACAATACCGATACTTTCCGCCCGGTGGATAAGCAAATTAAAACCATTCTGGAAGACAACCAGATCCCTTATTTAGATATGTACGCAATGCCTTATCAGAATGGCTGGAACTGGGATCGTTTACACCCTTCCGAACTGGCCTGGGTTCCTATGATTCGCTTTATTGCACAGAGTTTTAAATAATGAAAATTGCGATCCGTCTTTTTTTCCTTTATCTCCTGCTGGCGATCACCATCGTCGCGTGGACCTCTGTCGATGACAGCATGAGTATGCAGCTGCATTTTGAATATCAAAAGTTCTGAGGCCGAATGATGTACAGCTCAGGAATGTTTTTTGTCTATTTGTTTTCATCCGCCCTGGTGTTTGCGCTGGTCAATCGCGTATTACGCCATCGCCTGACCGGGTTATCGGCGCTGTCGGTACTGACGGCCGTCGGCTGGGGCTATATATTTCAGGGTGATTATATTGTACCGGCGGCCGTATTTGTCAGCTTTTATGTGCTCGCAACTTTAAAAGAGAAAGGCTGGTTAAAAACCTGGCAGGCGATCATTTTAACGCTGCTGCCCTTATTTTTAGTGAAGCTGCATTTAAATAACCACTGGGGAATGATCGGCCTCTCTTTTATGACGTTTCGTGCGGTCGATGTATTGCTCTATCGCAGTAAAAAAGAAGATCATAATTTCCTGCACTATTTCTGTTATCTGTTTATGCCCTTTATTATCCTGGCCGGCCCAATGTACCGCTGGCGGACATGGATGAGCGACGTCAGCAAGCCCGTATTTGCCCTTAACCGCGAGCAGTTTTTAGTGGCGTTAGAGCAAATTATTACCGGCATTATCCAGAAGTTCCTGTTTGCCATGCTTGTCGACACGTTCGTTGTGCAGCCGTGGAGCCATAAACCGTTTACGCTGACCGTGGGCGTGGTGATGTCGATCGCCTATAGCGCCTACCTCTACTTTGATTTTGCGGGTTACAGCAATATGGCCATCGGCGCAGGCCGCTTATTTGGGCTGAACATTCCGGCAAACTTCAATATGCCGCTTCTGGCTAAGAATCCGCAGGATTTCTGGCGACGCTTCCACATCAGCCTGTCTGAATGGCTGCGCGATGTGGTCTTTATGCCCGTTTATATGAACCTGATGAAGTTCAATTTTTTCCGCCAGAACAAAACGCTGGCGCAAAATATCGGTATTTTTTGCACCCTGTTCTGCATGGGCGCATGGAATGGCCTGGAACGCCATTATGTCATCAGCGGCGCGCTGTTCGGCGCGATTTCTGTCGCACATAACATGCTGCTGTGGTCAGCCAAACGCAGCCCGGCGTTACACCGGGGATTGCAGTATCCGGCTGTTGCGTTTTTAGGGCGAATTCTGACGCTGGGAAGCGCTGCGGGATCCCTTTACATCTTTAGTGGAATGTCACCTCTATGAAAAATCACTCCGATCTTCAGGAACTGCAGGATTTCTTACGTGCGGCATTATGCGACCCCGCCTGTCCGCAGCAACTGGCCATCAGCGGTAGCGACGAAGCCTTAAGCTGGCTACAGCTTTCCTCTGCCGTGACGGAGTGGGCGCAGCGCTATCGTCGCTGCCAGCCCACCGAGGGCACCCCCGTTGTGTTGTATGGTCATCAGCAGGCCGAGTTCGCCGTGGCGATTTATAGCTGTCTGCTGCACAACATTCCGTACATCCCGGTCGACTGCATTTACCCACAGGAGCGCCTGCGGGAGATCTGCCATCTGGCCAGTGCCCCTTATTATTACGACGTCGACACCAGGCAGTTCATCGCCACCGGTGAGGCAGGCAAGGTGCTGGAGGAGCAGGATCTCGCTTATATCATGTTTACCTCAGGCAGCACTGGCAAACCTAAAGGCGTGCAGATTGGGCGTGAGAGCGTATGGCACTTCATGAAATGGGTCAGCCAGGACTTTTCTCTGCCGGAAAAACCGGTGCTGATGAACCACGCGGTGTTCAGTTTTGACCTCTCCCTGATCCCTTTGCTGGCGAATCTGGCGATGGGTGGACACATCGTGCTGAACGCCAAAGACGATATCCAGAAAGCGAACTGGCTGGATAGACTGAAAATCAACGCGGTCTCCGCCTGGGTTTCTACCCCCTCTTTTGCTTACCAGCAGCTGCTTTCCCCGCAGTTCAACAGCGAGTATTTACCTGCGCTCAATGTCTTTATCTTCATTGGTGAAGTACTCAATAAAGCGCTGGTTAAACAGCTACGCCGCCGTTTCCCGCAGGCCAAAATCATTAACTCCTATGGCCCAACGGAAGCGACCATCGCGACAACCGTGGTTGAGATAACGGATGAGATCCTCAACGGCGACAGCGCCGTGCTGCCAGTGGGGGTCATGATGCCTGAGAGCAAAATGGAAATTTCCGCCGAGGGCGAGCTGATTATCTGGGGTAAAAACGTCATGCGCGGCTACCTTGGCCTGCCCCAGGAGAACGCAGCAAAATTACTCCATCGGGAAAATGAAGCGTTTCGCGGCTACCGGACCGGCGATCTGGGTTATGAAGCGGGGCTCATCTATTGCCAGGGCCGCAACGATAGCCAGGTCAAACTTAATGGCTACCGTATTGAAATCAATGAGATTGAAAACCGCCTGCTGGCCATATCCGGCATCAATGAAGCGGTGGTTCTGCCGCTGATGAAATCCTGCGGCAGCGTGCTGCGCATTGCCGCGTTCTGCGTGACGGATATGGCACCGGATACGATCAAAACCTCGCTGTCGAAGGTGGTTCCACACTATATGGTGCCTTCACAAATTATCGTAAAAGACGCTTTGCCGCTGAATCCTAACGGCAAAATTGACCGCAAGCTGCTGGACGCTTACGCCCGCACAAATTAATGACCCCAGGAAAAATTATGGAACAAGAAATTCTCGCCCTGTTCGAAAAAGTGTTATCCCGTAAGGTGGGCTTTCACGATGAACTGATTGAATCCGACATTCTCGACTCCATCCTGGCAGTCGATATGGTTCTGGAAGTGCAGGACGTTTATGGCTGTATGATCCCGCCAACAGACGTGGCAACGGTGCTGAAAACCCCGGCGGACCTGGCCCGCTATATTGAAGAAAACCGCTAAACCGTAAGGCTCTGGAGGCATGCTCCAGAGCCCGTCATCCCGTCTCCCCTTCAGCCTGAACACAATATGAATGCCTTTAACCGAAATGAAACCGACTGCTTTTCCTGTTTCTCCTACACTTTAGGGGTACTGTCGGTACGGGAAACAGAAAAAAGCCAACTTAATTAAGGCATTATGATTTGCTGTGCGTTCAGCTGGCGATCGCTTTGCCTTTAACAGAGGAGTCTGCTGTATGGCATTCGTAACAACGAAAGATGGCGTCAATATTTACTACAAAGACTGGGGTCCAAAAGAGGCTCAACCCATTGTTTTCCACCATGGCTGGCCGTTGAGTGCCGATGACTGGGATAACCAGATGCTCTTCTTCCTTGCGGAAGGTTATCGTGTTATCGCTATCGATCGCCGTGGTCATGGACGTTCAGACCAGGTGAGTGAAGGCCACGATATGGATCATTATGCGTCCGATGCGTCGGCCGTGGTTGAAAGCCTGGACTTACGTAATGCCGTGCACATCGGTCACTCCACCGGCGGCGGCCAGGTCGCCCGCTATGTTGCGCAGTACGGCCAACCGCAGGGGCGCGTCGCCAAAGCGGTGCTCGTCAGTGCCGTACCGCCTTTGATGGTAAAAACGGATGCTAACCCCGGCGGAACGCCTATCGAGGTTTTCGACGGCTTCCGCAAAGCGCTGGCGGCTAACCGCGCCCAGTTTTACCTCGACGTCGCCAGCGGTCCTTTCTACGGTTTTAATCGGGACGGAGCCGACATTTCGCAGGGTACGATCCAGAACTGGTGGCGTCAGGGGATGATCGGGAGCGCCAAAGCTCACTATGAGGGGATTAAGGCGTTTTCAGAAACCGACCAGACGGAAGATTTGAAAACCATCACGGTTCCCGTTCTGGTGTTGCAGGGCGACGACGATCAGGTCGTGCCGTATAAAAACGCCGCCCTTCTGCAGGACAAGCTGCTGGCGAACAGCGTACTGAAAATTTATCCGGGCTTCCCGCACGGGATGCATACCACCCATGCGGATACCATCAACGCGGACATTCTGGCCTTTATCCGCTCTTAGACGTCACGTTCAACGCCACCCGAGGGTGGCGTTGTTTATTCCGCTTAGCGATTATCCAACTGGGCGCGAACGTTGTTCAGCCCGGTGGTGTTGATGCGGTAAGGCTGCCCATTCACGGATCGGATCAGCTTTTTGGTGCGGAGTTTTTTGAAGACGTTAAGCGTGCAGTCGCTCAGCACCAGCCCTTCTCGGGTGTAGCACTCAACGGACGTGACGCGGCCAGAACTGTCGCGGACGTGCACAATACGTCCACCTTTGGCGAGAACGTGTAAGGTACGTTGTTCCTGACGGGATAAATTCATACTGGAAAACCTGTGTAATCATCATGCGTAAAAACGAGCCCACACCCGCAGGTGCGTGCGTAAGGTTTAAGCGCAGCGATAACCAGTCCGTCCTGAAAAGGGCGGGAAACTGATTATCTGATGAAAACATTCTCCAGCATCAAAGCCTCGGTGAGAGATGAAAAGATATTTACGGGCTGAATGATAACGCCTGGTTTTTACAGGGGAATAGCGGGGGTTTAAAAGTGTGAATCGGATCGTTCAATCCAAAAGAAAAACCCCAGGTTAACGAGTAACCTGGGGTTTATGTTTGGCGGAAGCGTAGAGATTCGAACTCTAGAACCCTTTCGGGTCGCCGGTTTTCAAGACCGGTGCCTTCAACCGCTCGGCCACGCTTCCTAAGTGAGGCGAACTATAAACACCTCACCGCGTGCTGTAAAGAGTGGCTGCACTCGTTCGCTGTAAAAATAGTCAAAACGTGTTTAATCGGTTGAACTGACGACACATCGACGATTTTATCAGCACCGGCTTAGTGTTTTTTGATGTACATGTCCTTCGTGAAATAGTACCCCAGCTTATCCGGCGTAAATCCGCCCACCCACGGTTTCACCAGGTGCGTGCGGACGTAGTGATAAACCGGAATGGCCGGCACATCGCGTCCCAGGAGATCTTCCGCCTGCTGGTAGAACTTACCCCGCTCTTCCGCTGTTTTTGCTTTCGCAGCATTCACCAGCGCCCCATCGTATTCTGGATTGCTGTACTGGCTGGTGTTTTCGCTGTCGCCCGTGCGGAAGTTATTCAGGAAGGTCGCCGCATCGTCGTAATCGGCAATCCAGGCGTAGCGCACCGCGTCAAAATTGTGGGTATGCATGGTATCCAGCATGGTTTTCCACTCCTGATTTTGCAGTTTTGCATCCACGCCAAGGTTTTTCTTCCACATGGAGCTGGTCGCGATCGCGATACGCTGGTGCGATTCAGAGGTGTTATAGAGCAGGTTGAAGCTCAGAGGATGGCTGGCGTCATACCCGGCCTCTTTAAGCAGCTTTTTCGCCTCAGCGATACGCTTGTCCAGCGGCCAGCTGGCGTAATCCGGGTTCTGTAGCTTAACGCCGCCGATATCCGGCTGGCTGATGAGCCACGCCGGGCGCTGCCCCTGTCCTAATACTTTCCCGGCAATGATGTCTTTATCCAGCGCCATGTTCAGCGCCTTACGCACGCGTGCGTCGTTGAACGGCGGTCGGGTGGTATTGAATTCGTAGTAATAGGTCGCAAGCTGCGGGGAGACATCCAGCTGGCTGCCCAGGGTTTTCTTGAGCTGGGCAAACTGGTTAATCGGCACCGTGTACACAATATCAATTTCGCCCGCTTTGTAGCGGTTCACATCCGAGGCCTCGGACGTGATGGGCAGGTAGGTGACCTTGTTAATCACGGTGTGCGCGTTATCCCAGTAACGCGGGTTGCGCTCCGCCACGATGCGTTCATTGACCACCCAATGCGACAGCTTGTACGCCCCACTGCTGACAAAATGTTCCGGTTTGGTCCACTTCTCGCCGAAACGACCAATCAGCACTTTATCTACCGGCACCAGCGACGGGTGCGCCAGCATCGCGAGGAAAGCCGCGTTTGGCTGCGTGAGCGTCACTTCCAGCGTGGTGTCGTTAACCGCTTTTACACCCAGCGTATCGGGCGCTTTTTTTCCCTGGGCGATATCAGCCGCGTTGGCGATGTGCATGTTGCCTGGATAGCTGGCATACGGCGAAGCGGTTTTCGGGTCGATCAGACGCTGCCAGCTCCAGACCACATCCTCTGCGGTAATCGCCGTGCCGTCACTCCAGGTGATGCCCGGACGCAAATGGAACGTCCAGACGGTGTTGTCCTTGTTCTCCCATTTTTCCGCCAGTCGGGGCTGGACTTCTCCTGCCGGTGAAACGCTCACCAGCCCTTCGAATAAATCACTGATAATATTGAATTCGACATCGCTTTCGACTTTGTGAGGGTCGAGCGAAGCCGGTTCACTGCCATTATTCCTGACCAGCTCCTGTTTATCGGCCAGCGCGGTTCCTGCCGGCACGTTAGCCGCCCAGGTTGCCGTGCTGGCGCACAGGATCCCTGCGGTTAGTAAAGAGAGCGTAAAGTGAGTGCGTGCTTGTGGTTTCATTTCCTTCGCCTTATTGTCTGTTTTATGACGATCCGGAAATAACTCTTAGCGCTCGAATGGTAATAACGCAATATTTTTCAGTAACCTATAAGAGCTTGATCTGGTAAATTGTCGCAAACCGCTGTTCATACTAGTGAAACGCGCTTCTGCAGAAGAAACAACCACCTCCAGCGCTAACGTGCTGAGTAAAGATGGGTAAAACCACTTTGAGACTGGCGTGCCGTTTCCTATTCTTTCCGCTAATTACATCTGTCATAAGAGAGTGACTCATGGATCGTATAATTACTTCTTCACGCGACCGCACATCGCTACTCAGTACCCACAAGGTACTGCGCAATACCTATTTCATGCTCAGCCTGACGCTGGCGTTTTCAGCGATCACCGCAACCGCCAGCACCGTGCTGATGCTGCCGTCGCCGGGGCTGATCCTGACGCTGGTGGGCATGTATGGTCTGATGTTCCTGACCTACAAAACCGCTGACAAACCGGTCGGTATTCTGTCCGCGTTCGCCTTCACCGGCTTCCTGGGCTACATCCTGGGGCCAATGCTGAACGCGTATCTGTCTGCCGGAATGGGCGACCTTATCGGTATGGCGCTGGGCGGTACCGCGCTGGTGTTCTTCTGCTGCTCGGCCTACGTGCTGACCACGCGTAAGGACATGTCCTTCCTCGGCGGTATGCTGATGGCGGGTGTCGTGGTGGTGCTGGTGGGTATGGTGGCAAACATCTTCCTGCAGCTGCCGGCCCTGCATCTGGCGATCAGCGCCGTGTTTATTCTGATTTCTTCAGGCGCGATCCTGTTCGAAACCAGCAACATCATTCGCGGCGGTGAGACAAACTATATCCGCGCCACCGTGAGCCTGTATGTGTCGCTGTACAACATCTTCGTCAGCCTGTTGAGCATCCTGGGCTTCGCCAGCCGCGATTAAGCCGCAGCGCTGTGAACCTGGCCCCGCTTATGCGGGGCTTTGTTTTTTGGTACACTGCTGCGGTTTTTGACTGACGCGTGAATGATTATGTTGAGTTTTGAAGGCAAAGAGATCGAGACCGATAACGACGGTTATCTGAAAGAGAGTAGCCAGTGGAGCGAAGCGCTGGCAGAAGTGATTGCTGAGAAAGAAGGGATAGCCCTCTCCCCCGAACACTGGGAAGTGGTGCGTTTTGTCCGCGACTTCTATCTTGAATTCAACACCTCTCCGGCCATCCGCATGCTGGTCAAAGCGATGGCCAATAAGTTCGGTGAAGAGAAAGGTAACAGCCGCTATCTCTATCGTCTGTTTCCGAAAGGCCCGGCCAAACAGGCCACCAAAATTGCAGGCCTGCCTAAACCGGTGAAGTGTATTTAATAGCGAATACCGAAGTTCATATATTCCCGACCGGGTTGATGCGGTTCCGTTAAGACCTTATCAACCCGCGCGCTGCGCGGCCCGCCCGCTTTTAGCCACGCCACCAGCTTGTCGACCTGCTCTGCTTCGCCACAGGCGACAACCTCAACGCTGCCGTCATCCATGTTTCGCGCGTATCCCGTTAGCCCAAGCTCAATCGCTTCGCGCTGGGTACTGTAGCGGAATCCGACCCCCTGAACGACGCCGTGAACCCAGGCGATGGTGCAGACTTTTGACATATTTCTTCTCCTTAACGTAGCGTTTTCGGCAAACAGCCATAGTGTTGCCGGAAACGGGCGGTGAAACGAGAACTGGAAAGATACCCACATTGTAATGCGATTTCGCCAATCGGTAATCGGGTTGACTGTAGCTGTGACAACGCAACGGCCATTCTCACCTCCTCCACAATCTGGCGAAAACTCTGCGACTCTTCACGTAGCCGTCTGCGCAGCGTCGGCACGCTCAGGGCCAGACGGCTGGCGATATCCTGCGCGGTCCAGGCTCTGGCGGGCGACAGCATAATGAACTGTCGCACCTGCTCGGTCAGGTTATTGTTTCGCTCAATAAGCAGAGGACCTGCCGCGCCGTCATGCAGCAATGCCAGCAACAGACCAAAGGCCTGATGTTTTTGCAGCGCCTCCGGTAAATCCTGACGCACGGCATGAAGCAGGTTATCCCACATAAACGCCAGCCCCTCGCTCAGCGGGGCGCAAAGCGAATGCAGCGTCGTGCGCGGCCAGGATTTCAGGTAATGCGCTTTAAACTCGGCAACAATTTCCGGCGATAACATCAGCAAATCCGAGTGAAACAGACCGTTTGCAGGCTGGTTGATAATCTCCATCGCCGTATTGGCAGGGATAATGATGAGCTCATCCCGGGTTGCCACCAGGCGGTTGTCATCCTGCACAATCACCTTACTGCCGTGAGTGATATGACAAATCGCCGGAAAAAAGAGTTTAACCTGGTGCAGGCGATGCATTTTGCTGGCACTCACTTCACCCGCCGTGAGATGTTTATGTCGAAAATGAAACTCCTGCACCACGCCATCCTTATCTGCTGTAGGTTGCTGTCAACTGAGCCTTTGCCAGAACGTGACTATTGAGCATAAAGCCGACCAGCGCGCCGCTGGCATTTTTATCGACGGGCAGGTTATCCACGTCCAGCGCCCAGACGGTAATCTGATAGCGGTGAGGCTTGTCCCCTGCGGGGGGACAAGCGCCGCCGAAGCCAGAATAACCGAAATCATTACGCCCCTGCACAACGCCCGCGGGTAATTTTTCGCCGTTCGGGTTACCCGCATCGGCAGGCAGCGTCTGCGTCTTCGCGGAAATATTGGCTACGGTCCAGTGCCACCAGCCGCTGCCGGTAGGCGCATCCGGGTCATAGACCGTGACGGCAAAACTTTTCGTACCGGCGGGCGGATTTGTCCATGCCAGCTGCGGTGAGGTATTCCCACCGTGGCAGCCAAATCCCTCAAACACCTGCTGTTGCGCCAACCGGCGTTCGCCGGAAATATCCTGGCTGGTCATGCTGAAAGGCGTTGCGGCTAAAACCTGAAAACTCATTGCTGTCAGAGCGGCTACTGTGATTACACTGCGTTTTTTCATGGGGGTTTCCTTTGCTGAACCGAAAGCCCACTGTATATCCCGCCGCAGTGCCGTAATGTGCCTAAGCGATTTGATTTTGTGCCGAAACGCTCAACGGCATCCGCAGATGATTGCGCCTTGCTGAATGTGGTAATCTACGCGCCATTTCCTGAAATCGACAGAACAGCAAATTATGAGTGTACGTTTAGTGTTAGCCAAAGGGCGCGAGAAGTCATTACTGCGCCGTCATCCCTGGGTCTTTTCCGGCGCAGTTGCCCGTATGGAAGGCAAAGCCAGCCTCGGTGAAACCATTGATATCGTTGACCATCAGGGGAAATGGTTAGCGCGAGGCGCTTACTCGCCAGCGTCCCAGATCCGCGCCCGCGTCTGGACCTTCGATAAAGATGAAACCATTGATATCGACTTCTTCGTTCGCCGCCTGCAGCAGGCGCAGCAGTGGCGCGAGTGGCTGGCAAAACGCGATGGGCTGGACAGCTACCGCCTGATTGCCGGTGAGTCCGACGGTCTGCCGGGCGTCACCATTGACCGCTTCGGTCACTTCCTGGTGCTGCAGCTCCTGAGCGCCGGGGCGGAATATCAGCGTGCCGCGCTGATTAGCGCACTGCAAACGCAGTTCCCGCAGTGTGCCATTTACGATCGCAGCGATGTGGCGGTGCGCAAAAAAGAAGGCATGGAGCTGACTCAGGGTCCCGTAACGGGCGAACTTCCTCCTGCCCTGCTGCCGATTGAAGAGCACGGCATGAAGCTGCTGGTGGATATTCAGGGCGGACACAAAACGGGTTACTACCTCGACCAGCGCGACAGCCGTCTGGCTACGCGTCAGTACGTTGCCGACAAACGCGTGCTGAACTGCTTCTCCTATACCGGTGGTTTTGCCGTTTCAGCGCTGATGGGCGGCTGTGCCCAGGTTGTTAGCGTGGACACCTCACAGGAAGCGCTGGACGTGGCAAAACAGAACGTCGAGCTCAACAAGCTGGATTTGAGCAAAGCCGAGTTTGTACGCGATGACGTCTTCAAGCTGCTGCGTAAATATCGCGATCAGGGCGAGAAGTTCGACGTCATCGTGATGGATCCACCAAAGTTTGTGGAAAACAAAAGCCAGCTGATGGGCGCGTGCCGTGGGTATAAAGATATCAACATGCTGGCCATCCAGCTGCTGAACCCGGGCGGGGTTCTGCTCACGTTCTCCTGCTCAGGCCTGATGACCACAGATTTATTTCAGAAAATCATCGCCGATGCCGCAATAGATGCTGGCCGTGATGTACAATTTATAGAGCAGTTCCGTCAGGCAGCCGATCACCCCGTGATTGCTACCTACCCGGAAGGACTGTATCTGAAAGGGTTTGCCTGTCGCGTCATGTAACTTGAAAAGAGAAATATTGCCCGCACATAACGTGTAAGTCGTATTTCCCGGGAGGTGACTATGATTGCCAGCAAATTCGGTATCGGCCAGCAGGTCCGCCACACTTTGCTCGGATATTTGGGTGTGGTCGTGGATATCGACCCGGAGTATTCCCTTGATGAACCGTCAGCAGACGAGCTGGCGGTGAACGCAGAGCTTCGCGCCGCGCCCTGGTACCATGTGGTGATGGAAGGTGATGATGGACAACCCGTTCACACCTATCTGGCTGAAGCGCAGCTGAGCAGTGAACTGCAGGAAGAGCATCCGGAGCAACCCACAATGGATGAACTTGCCCAGACTATCCGCAAACAGTTACAGGCTCCGCGCCTGCGGAACTAAGCGTGTAAAAAAAGCCCGATAACGGGCTTTTTTTTATTACTTCGCCAGCCCCAGACGGGGGATGTCAATCGCCGGACAGCGGTCCATGACGACCTTCAACCCCGCATCCCGCGCCAGCACGGCTGCCTGCTCGTTGATGACGCCTAGCTGCATCCACAGGGTTTTTGCACCGATCGCGATGGCCTCCTGCGCCACTCCCCATGCCGCCTCGGAATTTCGGAAGACATCGACCATATCAATTTTTTCCGGCACGTCGGCGAGCGTGGCATAACCCTGCTGACCCAGTAAGGTTTTCCCCGCCACTTTTGGCGACACCGGGATGACGTGATAGCCCTGATCGAGAAGGTATTTCATCACCCGATAGCTTGGACGATCGGGTTTGTCGCTCGCGCCCACCAGCGCAATGGTACGCGTGGATGTCAGAATCTCGGCAATATCATTCTCTTTCATGGTTTTTCTCCTGGCTTTTTTAAAAGTGTACGCCAAACCGCACATCTCAACCATCCATCCCATACAGATGCATGAGGGCAAAACGGCGAAATATGTCTATATGTTAGTAAACGTGATTATCGAAAAATTTAGATACATTAATGCGGCGACAGGATTTCTGACGGGAGCCTTCTATGAGAACCGGTATTGCCACTGCTCTGATTGCGTTAGTGATGCCGGTCTGCGTTTTTGCGACCACGCTTCGGCTCTCTACCGACATTGACCTCCTGGTCCTGGACGGAAAAAAGGTTTCCAGCTCGTTACTGCGCGGTGCGGACAGCATCGAGTTAGATAACGGGCCACATCAGCTGGTATTCAGGGTAGAGAAATCGATCGGCCTGGCTAATCATGAGCAACGGATGTACATCTCCCCGCCGCTGATCGTCAGCTTTAATACCCGGCAAATCAGTCAGGTGAACATTACCCTGCCTCGTCTTGAAACGGAGAAAGAGTCTGCGGTCTTTGACGCTGCGCCGCGCGTTGAACTACTGGATGGCGATGCAATGCCGATTCCGGTGAAGCTTGATATTCTGGCGTTGACGACCTCACCGAAAGGCCCGGATTACGAGGCTGCGACCCAGACCTATAACAAAGCGGGTAAACGCGCCTCGCTTCCGCAGTTTGCCACCATGATGGCTGACGACAGTACGCTGTTGTCCGGTGTGTCTGAGCTGGACGTTATCCCACCTCAATCCCAGACCCTGACGGAACAACGCCTCAAATTCTGGTTCCAGCAGGCCGATCCCGACACGCGAGCCCGGTTTTTACAGTGGGCAAAACAACAACCCTCATCATAAGCCACATTTTTTACGCCTTTCTCTTGCAGCCTCAGGCGGTTCCCGTCATCGTGTAGTCAGTTAACCTGATGGATATGATTATGGAACTGACAACACGCACGCTGCCTGAACGCAAACACATTGCTCTGGTGGCGCACGATCACTGTAAACAAATGCTGCTTAACTGGGTTCGCCGCCATCAGCCCTCGCTGGAAAAGCACGCTCTGTCGGCGACCGGCACAACCGGTAACCTGATCCAGCGCGAAACGGGTCTGCAGGTGAATGCCATGCTGAGCGGCCCGATGGGCGGCGATCAGCAGGTCGGCGCACAGATTTCCGAAGGAAAGATTGATGTGCTGATCTTCTTCTGGGACCCGCTGAACGCGGTTCCGCACGATCCAGATGTCAAAGCGCTGCTGCGCCTGGCGACGGTGTGGAATATCCCGGTGGCGACGAACCTGTCTACTGCGGATTTCATCATCGAATCTCCGCAGTTTAACGCACCAGTTGATATCCTTATTCCGGACTATCAGCGCTATCTTTCCGAGAGACTGAAGTAGCTGTTTGCCCGGCGGCGCTACGCTTGCACGGGCCTACAGATTTTATAGGCCGGGTCAGGCGAAGCCGCCACCCGGCAATTCCGCTACGGTTTCCTCGCCACCGGCACATCAATACTCTTTAGAATATCGACAAACGCGGATGGCTCCTCTTTGCTGAACAGCAGCCACACGCGATGCCGCGCGCGCGTTATTGCCACATACAGCAAACGCCGCTCTTCGGCATCCGGGAAGTCTTCCGGCACCGGCAGCAAAGCCTGTTCTATGACCGACTCACGGGCCGGAGCCGGGAAACCATCGCTCCCCTCTTTCAGCCCCACCACAATCACATAGTCGGCCTGCTGCCCTTTGCTGGCGTGAATGGTCATAAATTCAAGCTGCAGCTTCGGCCAGCGGGTGGCGGCTTTTTCCAGCGCAGCAGGCTTGAGGTGGTGGTAACGCGCCAGCACCAGGATACGTTCATCAGGCTTCGCATAGCCGCTGAGCTTGTCCAGCAGCGGCTCCAGCTGATCGTCCGCCAGCAGGGTGACGGCTTTTTTATCCCCTGGCCGCAGGCTATTGAGCGGTTTTGCCAGCTGATGCGGGTTCTGCTGGATAAAGCGGTTGGCGATTTCACCAATCCGTGAGTTGAAGCGATAGGTGGTGTCCAGATCGCTGCGATCCCCTTCGCCAAAATAGTGGTGAAACGCAGTCGTAAGGGAGAGCTGCGCCCCGCTAAAGCGATAGATGGCCTGCCAGTCGTCCCCCACCGCAAACAGCGACGTATGTTTATTTTGCGCCCGCAGCGCCGAGAGCAATGCGGCACGCTGCGGAGAGATATCCTGGAACTCATCCACCAGAATATGTTTCCAGGGGCTGACAAAACGCCCCTTCTCAAGAATGATGATGGCCTGATGGATCAAACCGGAGAAATCGACGGCATTTTCCGCTTTGAGCGCGGTTTTCCAGGCCTTCAGCAGCGGAGCCATAAGCTTGACCCGTTTCGAAAACAGATCGCGGACATCCTCCGGCGCGCTCTCAATCATCTCCGCCTGCGATCCGCCGTGCATTCGCATCAGACTCACCCAGCGGTCAAGACGCGAACCCAGCCGACGCGCCAGTTTGTCATCCTGCCAGAAGCTGCCCTCAGGTATCTCCCAGTTGAGCTCCTCCTCCAGCCACTGACGCCATCCTTTCGCCTGCGCCTTTTTCTCACTGCACTGCTGGCGCCACGTTTTGATAAACAGAGCCTGACGCGCCTGCGTGTCGTTTTCCAGTTTACTGATGGAAGGCACTTTTTTACTGCCCTGCTGAATAATGTGCAGCGCAAGCGCATGGAAGGTTCTGGCGGTGATATCCCGGGTGTGCAGGCGTTCCTGGATACGTTCGTCCATCTCCTGGGCAGCCTTACGGCCAAAGGCCAGAAGCAGGATTTGATCGGCGATCGCTTCTCCGGTCGTCAGCAGCCAACCTGCACGCGCCACCAGCACCGACGTTTTACCGCTACCGGCACCCGCAAGCACCAGCAGGGATTGCTCGCCGTTCACCACCGCACGCGCCTGGGCCGGATTAAGCGGTGAAGATTCCACCGAACTGAAGAAATCGGCGTATCGGGTGAGCATCGCGTCCGTCCAGGCCTGGTTATGGGCAAGCCGACTTTTATCCTTGTCATTCAGCCACGCCTGACACTGGCGCCAGGCGTCGCGACAATTGTCAAATTCATCGAGACGCGTCACCGATAACGGCAGCGCCGCGAGCGCCTGCCTGATTTTTTGCTGTAACCCGGCGGTCTGCTGACGGGTCAGCCACGCGTGCTGTGCGTTGCTTTGCGCGATGTCGTCCAGCACCTGCTGCAGCACCCGGGCGGCAATCACGCTCATATCCTGGCTCCACTGTTGCCAGAGCGCGTTCAGGTGATGATGGAAGCGCTGGGTTTCCGCCCACTCGGTGCCATGAAGACGCACGACTTTATCGTCAGGCAGAACGAACTCCAGTTCGCCCCACACCAGCCCACGTTTGCAGTGGATAGCCAGAAGCTGATTAAACGGAATAAGGTATTCGTGGCGTTCTCCGGAGACTTTCACCCCGGCATTAAGGAGAACAACCCTGTCGTAAGGGTGTTGCGCCAGGCGTTTGCCTAACGAAGTTGCTTTCAGTTCCATGTCCCGCCAAATCCACGAAGAGATAATTTACCTGACAGTTTAACTGCCAGTTTTAAGGTGCTCCAGCCTAAAAAAACGTTACAATCATTGGGCGTTAATTTTATCGAAAGGAAGTGAGGGTTTATGCGTACCGTTCTGAATGTGTTGAATTTTGTGCTGGGCGGTTTTGCCACCACCCTTTCCTGGCTTTTTGCCACGCTGGTGAGTATCGTCCTGATTTTCACGCTCCCCCTGACTCGTTCCTGCTGGGAAATCACTAAACTCTCCTTAATTCCCTACGGGAATGAAGCCATCCACGTTGACGAGCTGAACCCGGAGAACAAAAGCCCCCTGATGAATACGGGTGGGACCCTGCTGAACATTCTTTGGTTGATTTTCTTCGGCTGGTGGCTGTGCATCATGCATATTTTTGCCGGTATTGCGCAGTGCATCACGATTATTGGTATTCCGGTGGGGATCGCGAACTTTAAGATCGCCGCTATCGCTCTTTGGCCCGTCGGGCGCAGGGTTGTTCCGGTAGAAGTGGCCCAGGCGGCGCGTGAAGCAAACGCGCGTCGTCGTTTTCAGTAAATAAGGACTGGCCGCGTTTATGCTAAGCCCACTGCTTCGCCGTTATACCTGGAACAGCACCTGGCTTTATAACGTCAGGATTTTTATCGCGCTTTGCGGCACGGTTGCCCTGCCCTGGTGGCTGAATGATGTCAAACTCACCATTCCGCTCACGCTGGGAGTGGTAGCCGGGGCGCTTGCGGACCTCGACGATCGTCTGGCCGGGCGTTTACGTAACCTGGTTATTACGCTCATCTGCTTTTTTATTGCGTCAGCTTCCGTTGAGCTGCTTTTTCCGTGGCCCTGGCTGTTTGCCCTGGGTCTTACGCTCTCAACCAGCGGGTTCATTTTGCTGGGCGGCCTTGGGCAGCGCTATGCCACCATCGCGTTTGGGGCATTGCTGATCGCCATCTACACCATGCTGGGCGTGTCCCTTTACGACCAGTGGTACCAGCAGCCGGTTCTGCTGTTGCTGGGAGCCATCTGGTATAACCTGCTGACGTTAACCGGTCATCTGATCTTCCCGGTTCGCCCTCTGCAGGATAACCTTGCCCGCAGCTTTGAGCAGTTAGCCCACTATCTGGAACTGAAATCCCGGCTGTTCGACCCGGATATCGAAGAAGAAAGCCAGGCACCGCTCTACGATCTGGCACTGGCAAACGGTCAACTGGTCGCCACCCTAAACCAGACGAAAGCTTCTCTGCTTACCCGTCTACGCGGCGATCGTGGTCAGCGCGGAACGCGACGGACCCTACACTATTATTTTGCCGCGCAGGACATTCATGAACGCGCCAGCTCATCACATGTTCAGTATGCCGCTCTGCGCGAAAAGTTCCGCTACAGCGACGTGATGTTTCGCTTCCAGCGTCTGCTGTCCATGCAGTCCCAGGCGTGCCAGCAGCTCTCGCGCTCCATTCTGCTGCGCACGCCCTATCAGCATGACCCGCGCTTTGAACGCGTATTCAGCCATCTTGATGCGGCCCTCGACCGCGTTCAGGCCAGCGGAACGTCACCTGAACACATCAAAGCACTTGGGTTTCTGCTGAACAACCTGCGGGCGATTGATGCTCAACTGGCGACCATTGAGTCCGAACAAGCAATGGCGCTTCCGGGCAGCGAGGTGGACAATCAGCTTGCTGATGACAGCGTGCACAGCGCTAGCGATATGTGGCTACGGCTGAGCCGAAACTTTACGCCGGAATCGGCTCTCTTTCGCCACGCGGTGAGAATGTCGCTGGTGCTGTGCGTAGGTTATGCCTTTATTCAGATAACCGGGTTGCACCACGGCTACTGGATCCTGTTGACCAGCCTGTTCGTCTGCCAGCCGAACTATAACGCCACCCGTCACCGACTTGCGCTGCGTATTATCGGTACGCTGGTCGGCGTCGCGATTGGCCTGCCGGTGCTCTATTTTGTGCCCTCCGTTGAAGGTCAATTGATCCTGATCGTGATCACCGGCGTGTTGTTTTTCGCGTTTCGCAACGTTCAGTATGCCCATGCCACCATGTTCATCACGTTGCTGGTATTGCTCTGCTTCAACCTGCTGGGTGAAGGGTTTGAAGTCGCCCTGCCCCGCGTGATCGATACCCTGATTGGCTGCGCGATTGCCTGGGCCGCGGTTAGCTTTATTTGGCCGGACTGGCGTTTCCGCAATTTGCCGCGTGTGGTAGACAGGGCGATGAACGCCAACTGTCGATACCTTGACGCGATCCTGGAGCAGTATCACCAGGGCCGCGATAACCGCCTGGCTTACCGGATAGCACGTCGCGATGCGCACAACAGTGATGCAGAACTGGCCTCTGTTGTCTCTAACATGTCAACGGAGCCCCGCGCCACGGCAGAGATTCGTGAGACAGCTTTCCGCCTGCTCTGCCTGAACCATACGTTCACCAGCTACATTTCGACGCTGGGTGCCCACCGTGAGAAACTCACCAACCCGGGTATTCTCAACCTGCTCGATGACGCCGTCTGTTATGTCGATGACGCACTTCATCACCGACCAGCCGATGAGCCACGCGTTCAGCAGGCTCTGGATGAACTGGCTCAACGCATTGCGCATCTGGACCCGGGAAACGACAGCAAAGCGCCGCTGGTTCTGCAGCAAATAGGCCTGCTTATCGCTTTGCTGCCTGAAATTTGCCGGCTGCAACAGCAAATCGCTACCTGGAGGAATGATTCTCCTGTGGCTCAGACAGCGCATTAAACCACTCCGTCAGCTCCCGGCGAATGCCTGCCGGGAGCGCCGCCTCATGCAGACCCTCGATAGCCCCTTCAAGCGCGAAAAGCACTTTAATACTGAGCGCTTTATTTTTCGCCCGCATCTTCAGCCAGCTTGCTCTGGCGCCCAACGCCCGGAGTGTTTCTTCATTGGTAATACCCGCTTCAAAAAGCAAGACTTCAAGCTGAAACGTCAGGTTCGGCAGGTCCTTAAGCCGATTTCGTTGATGACGCTGGTAGCGCTCTTTTCTTGCCGCACTGAGCGCAAACGAGGAGAGCTGAAGCAGCCGCTCCCTGTCCTGCCACAATCCGTCATCCACACGATAATAGTTGAGTAGCACCGGGCGGCCTCGCTTCATCAGCGTTAAAAAAGAGGCGGCATTTTTTACACAGTATTTTGCACTCTCCTCACAGGCACGAAGATAAAGCTCGCCGTCTGACACCATGGCAAAGACCGCATCATCCACCGCAAGGGTGTAACCGCCAAACAGCGCGCGATGATGGATCTCCCCCAACGGGGAGAGGTATTCCTGGGATTTATAAATCCGTTCATAAGATATCTTTTTCATGATATTTCCCTTCAAAATCATAAAGTAACAACGAAATTTCTTACTAGCGGATCCGTTAGCAGGAAAATAGGCAACTTATCGCCGTTGAGCAAGATGATTTTTCGAGGGGCATCAAGATTGAATGAATTTTGCGAGTCGCTTTCCGAAAATGAGGTTGATCTTTATGCATACAGGGGTTACTGTATATCCATACAGTAACCACAGGGCTGGAATGAATATGCACACTTCAGGCTATGCAAATCGCGCAATCTCTCTTTCTTCTGCCGCAGGCAATGTCTCGCAGAATTCCGTCGAGCGTGTTTCCACAGGGCTTATCAGTGAAGTGGTTTATCGTGAAGACCAGCCCCTGTTAACGCAACTTCTGTTGTTGCCGTTATTACAACAGCTCGGTCAGCAATCGCGCTGGCAGCTTTGGCTAACGCCTCAGCAAAAGCTGAGCCGTGAGTGGGTTCAGTCCGCCGGCCTGCCGCTGACGAAGGTCATGCAAATTAATCAACTCTCGCCCTGCGATACTGTTGACTCGATGATCCGTGCTTTACGCACCGGAAATTACAGTGTGGTGATTGGATGGTTATCGGAAGAGTTGACGGAAGAGGAACATTTCCGTCTGACTGAAGCTGCTGAAGAAGGGAGTGCGATCGGGTTTATTATGCGTCCGGTTCGATCGGATTCTTACCGCAGAGGACAACTTTCTGGGCTAAAAATTCACTCGAATTTGTATCATTGAGTGAAATTAAGATTTTTCCTGGAATTTTTTTTGACCTCAAGATGCGGTTTTAGTTCCCGGCCTCAAAATTGCGGCAAGGCTTGTCTGGTGCGGTTCTCCTTAATTTTATTGCACAAAATTCGTTCAAGAAATGTTAAATAATATGTATACGGAACTTTTTTTTTCATATGCCTGACGGACTTCACACTTGTAAGTTTTCAGCTACGTTGTAGACTTTACATCGCCAGGGGTGCTCGGCCTAAGCCGAAGATATCGGTAGATTTATATTTGACCACGCCCCCCGGTGAAGGATTTAACCGTGATTCTCTCTTGAGACTTTCATGGCGAATTTTGGATGATAACGAGGCGCAAAAAATGAAAAAGACAGCTATCGCGATTGCAGTGGCACTGGCTGGCTTCGCTACCGTAGCGCAGGCCGCTCCGAAAGATAATACCTGGTATGCAGGTGGTAAACTGGGCTGGTCTCAGTTCCACGACACCGGCTGGTACAACAGCAAACTGAACAATGATGGCCCTACTCACGAGAGCCAGCTTGGTGCAGGTGCGTTCGGTGGCTATCAGGTTAACCCGTATGTTGGTTTTGAAATGGGTTACGACTGGTTAGGTCGTATGCCATACAAAGGCGACACCGTAAACGGCGCTTTCAAAGCACAGGGCGTTCAGCTGACCGCTAAACTGGGTTACCCAGTTACTGACGATCTGGACGTGTACACCCGTCTGGGCGGCATGGTATGGCGCGCTGACTCCAGCAACAGCATCGCTGGCGACGACCATGACACCGGTGTTTCCCCAGTATTCGCTGGTGGCGTTGAGTGGGCTATGACCCGTGACATCGCTACCCGTCTGGAATACCAGTGGGTTAACAACATCGGCGACGGCAACACCGTTGGTGTTCGTCCAGACAACGGCATGCTGAGCGTAGGTGTTTCCTACCGTTTCGGCCAGCAGGAAGAAGCAGCACCAGTTGTTGCTCCAGCGCCGGCTCCAGCTCCAGAAGTACAGACCAAGCACTTCACTCTGAAGTCTGACGTTCTGTTCAACTTCAACAAAGCTACCCTGAAACCAGAAGGTCAGCAGGCACTGGATCAGCTGTACTCCCAGCTGAGCAACCTGGATCCTAAAGATGGTTCTGTAGTGGTTCTGGGCTTCACCGACCGTATCGGTTCTGACGCTTACAACCAGAAACTGTCTGAGAAACGTGCTCAGTCTGTTGTTGATTACCTGATCTCTAAAGGTATCCCAGCTAACAAGATCTCCCCACGTGGTATGGGCGAATCTAACCCAGTTACTGGCAACACCTGTGACAACGTGAAAGCTCGCGCTGCACTGATCGACTGCCTGGCTCCAGATCGTCGCGTAGAGATCGAAGTTAAAGGCATCAAAGACGTTGTAACTCAGCCAGCGGCATAAGTTATCGTCTTATAAAAAAACCCCGCAATGCGGGGTTTTTTATTATCTGAAGAAAACAAAAATCTACTTTTTACCCAACAGAGCCTGAAGATCGTTCTTCAGTGTCGACATCTGGTTGGCGTACTTCTCTTTATGTTCGGCATCCTCAATCAACTGCACGATAGTTTCCGACAGCGTTTTGCCACGGCGTTGCGCCAGCCCTGCCAGGCGCTGCCAGACAACAAACTCCAGATCGATTGATTTTTTTCGAGTGTGCTGATGCTCAGCGTTAAAATGCCGTTTGCGCCGCGCGCGGATAGTTTGCTTCATCCGGTTTAACAGCGCAGGATTGATGTGTTTCTCAATCCAGCCGTTGACCTGTACCGGTTCATTTTCGAGGGTCAGCAAAATATCCACGGCTTCTTGCGCAGCGCTGGCTTCGATGTAGCAGGTGATCAGCTCCCCTTCACGGTGCTTTTTGACCAGGTACTTCCATTTCCAGCCGCTTTCGAGATTTTCCAGTTGTTGATATTTCATTGCGATCTCAGTGTTACCACGTAACTCTGTTCAGAATATCAGTTTTTTAGCAATCTGCTGAAAAGAAATCATATCCTGTGAGTGAATGCAGCTAATCCCCCTCTCGAAATCCCCAATCCTGCTTGGGTAGTGCCCCCCGCTTACGGTATACTCCACGCTTTTACATCTGACTAAAAAACATCAACTTTGACCATTACGAAACTTGCATGGCGTGACCTTGTTCCGGATACCGAAAGTTATCAGGAACTGTTTGCACAGCCAGATCTCGCAAAAGAACACGAATTCATCCTTAGCGATACGCAGCCACGTTTGCATTATGCGCTGGAGCAGGTGTTAAGCCCGTGGGCAACAGCCCCCTTCATGCTGCTCAAAGCCCCGGAAGAAGCGGAATACCTGACGCTGCTTGGGGATGCCGTGCGTCAGCTGCAGCCGGAATCGAACGCAGTCTTTGGCGGCCAATATCGTATCGCGGGACATGATGTCACTTTCGAACCCACCGCTCAGGCTGATGGCCGTTTTGCCGTTAAGGGCGAGGTGGTTACCGCTAACTGGGCCGAGGCTGAACAACTCTTTGGTTGTCTGCGCCAGTTTAACGGTGAACTGTCGCTGCAGCCGGGGCTGGTACATCGCGCAAATGGCGGTGTTCTCATCATCTCACTGCGCACCCTGCTCTCGCAGCCGCTGCTGTGGATGCGTCTGAAAACCATCGTGCACCAGCAACGTTTCGACTGGGTCGGCTACGATGAGTCTCGTCCTCTGCCCGTCTCTGTTCCGTCTATGCCGCTGTCTCTGACCGTCGTGCTGACGGGCGACCGTGAATCTCTGGCGGACTTCCAGGAAATGGAGCCGGAACTGGCTGAGCAGGCGGTTTATAGCGAATACGAAGACAACATCCAGATTGCCGATGCCGACGATATGGCGCAGTGGTGCCAGTGGGTGATGGCCGTTGCTGAACGTTTTGCGTTGCCAACGCCAGCGGCTGACGCGTGGCCAGGCTTGATTCGCGAAGCGGTGCGCTATACCGGTGACCAGGAAACGCTGCCACTCTGCCCGCTCTGGATCGGCAAACAGCTGCGTGAAGTGGGTGTTATCAGCGGTAACGGTGCTTTCAGCGGAGAACAGCTTGTACAGATGCTGGCTCAGCGAGAGTGGCGAGAAGGCTATCTTGCAGATCGTATGCAGGATGAAATTCTGCTGGAACAAATTCTGGTGGAGACCGAAGGCGAACGCGTTGGGCAGATCAACGCCCTGTCGGTGATTGAGTTCCCTGGCCATCCGCGCGCATTCGGGGAGCCGTCCCGCATCAGCTGCGTTGTGCATATTGGCGATGGTGAATTCACCGATATCGAACGCAAAGCCGAACTGGGCGGAAACATCCACGCGAAAGGCATGATGATCATGCAGGCGTTTTTGATGTCAGAGCTGCAGCTCGAGCAACAAATCCCCTTCTCTGCCTCGCTGACGTTTGAGCAGTCCTACAGCGAAGTGGATGGCGATAGCGCCTCTATGGCAGAGCTGTGCGCCTTAATCAGCGCCCTGGCGGAAGTGCCGATCAATCAGAACATCGCCATCACCGGCTCGGTGGATCAATTCGGTCGTGCTCAGCCAGTAGGAGGCCTCAATGAAAAAATTGAAGGTTTCTTCTCCATCTGCCAGCAGCGCGGTTTAAACGGCAAACAGGGTGTGATCATTCCTGCTCCCAACGCACGCCATTTAAGCCTCAGCCAGGAAATTCTGGAGGCGGTTGAACAAGCGCAATTCACCATCTGGGCCATCGAAGGGATTGAGGATGCACTACCCTTACTGACAAACCTGGTATGGGATGGCGAAGGGCAGACCACCCTGATGCAGACTATCCAGGAGCGAATTGCTCAGGCGACACAGCAGGATGCTCGTCATCGTTATCCATGGCCGTTACGCTGGTTGGGCTGGTTCAGTTCGAACTGATCGGACTTGTTCAGCGTACACGTGTTAGCTATCCTGCGTCCTTCACTAAAATAAGGCTTATTGAGAACATGGTAGATAAACGCGAATCCTATACAAAAGAAGATCTTCTTGCCTCTGGTCGCGGTGAACTGTTTGGCGCTAATGGCCCGCAGTTACCGGCCCCGAACATGCTGATGATGGACCGTGTCGTGAAAATGACCGAAACCGGCGGCAACTTCGATAAGGGTTACGTAGAAGCAGAACTCGATATTAACCCGGACCTGTGGTTCTTCGGTTGCCACTTTATTGGCGATCCGGTAATGCCTGGCTGTCTGGGCCTGGATGCAATGTGGCAGCTGGTTGGCTTCTATCTGGGCTGGCTGGGTGGTGAAGGTAAAGGTCGCGCACTGGGCGTGGGCGAAGTGAAATTCACCGGCCAGGTTCTGCCTACAGCGAAGAAAGTGACTTATCGTATTCACTTCAAGCGCATCGTTAACCGTCGCCTGATTATGGGCCTGGCGGATGGCGAAGTGCTGGTAGATGGTCGTCTGATCTACAGCGCGAGCGACCTGAAAGTGGGCCTGTTCCAGGACACTTCCGCGTTCTGATATTGCTTATCGCGACCCCGGAAAGGCGAAACCTCCGCATTGCGGAGGTTTCTTTTTTAAAGAGACGCTATCAAGCAAGTACTGCCCTGTCTCCGATGGCTTCTCGCCAGCCCCCCAACCATTGAGACCTTTGGTTCAAAGTCTGATAGGGACACATTTCTTTAGAACGTCCGGCGATGCCAGCCTGATAACCACGTTGATGAGCCCGTTCCAGGCGATCTCGTTTCTGTCTCTTCATGCCTCGTTTCCCTCATTCTTTTGTCTGGTGGAAAGAAAACAGTGTCTGCACTAAATGCACAGGCACAGATAACGAATACCCCGAATTAGTCGCAGCGTCAATGTTCAAAATTCATACGGGTGTCATATTTGTGAGCTAGCTGGAAGATCATTTGTACAAAAATTGTGACGCGGCACAAGTAACAATCTGAAGTGAAAACGAAAAAAAAACCGCAATCAGCGACAGGCCAATTGCGGTTTTTGATGATGAATTTTACTTATGGCATCCGGGAAATTTCCCTTGCGATGCTGGCTGACTCCTGCGCCCAACCCTGAGCCAGCACTTTCACCATTTCGTCATAGCCATCTTTCTGCTGCTTGAGTTCCAGATGGAAAGGACGCTTGATGAGCTGGCCCTGATGATTCAGCAACCACTCCCCGCTGATCACTACCGCACCGTCATAACGCCCGTGGAAGCCCGTTACCGTAACGTTCAGCGTATCCTGATCGTTGCCCAGCGGCTGCGAAGCGACAACCCAACCCGGAAGCTGGCTGCCCAGATTGGCCACCAGCGTGTTGCGCAGCTGCTGATCCAGCGGGCTGGCCCACAGGTTGTTTGTTGCAATCGCGTATTTTACGTCACTGGTCTGGTAGACCACGCCGTTTCCTGCCAGATAATCCGGCACGGCAACCTGCTCAACCCACAGCTGACGGTTTCCCTGACTGGCCGTGCTTTGTCCACCACTTTGGGTAGCAACAGGCAGCTGATAGTAGCTTTTGTTTTCTACACCTGAACTGCACGCCGTTAACAGCAGAGCGCCAACCATCAATAGCCACTTATTCATTCTTTTGCCCTCTTCGGCTCAGGATCCTTTTTATCTTTCGCTTCGAATACCAGCGCGTTGCTCTTCTCGTTTAGCGTTTTCAGAACTGGCTGCAGTTCACGCAAGACCTGATCAAGACGCTGCATATCCGCCACCATCTTGTTGTATGCCGCTGAGCCTGGCTGGAAGCCCTGCATGCTGCGGTTCAGTTCACGCAGCGTTTTCTGCATGTCCTGCGGCAGCTGCTGCATACTCTG
Source organism: Lelliottia nimipressuralis (assembly GCF_004402045.1). Lineage (GTDB taxonomy): Bacteria > Pseudomonadota > Gammaproteobacteria > Enterobacterales > Enterobacteriaceae > Enterobacter > Enterobacter chinensis. The sequence continues at coordinate 109,194 of NZ_SOMG01000021.1, forward strand.
GCTTGCCGTGATCTTGTTGATGTTATCCAGCGTCGTTTGCAGGCGGCGCATCGTTGCCTGGCTTTCGCTGAGCGAGTTCGTTGCCGCTTCAATCATCGGATTCAGTGGCAGATTATTAATCTTATCCAGTGTTTCCATCAGACGCTGCTGGATTTGGGCCAGACCGCTACTCACCGTTGGAATGATTTTGTAACCACCAAATTCACGGATACCGGTAATCGGCGGCGCTTTTGGATAGAAGTCCATATCCACATACAGCGCACCGGTCACCAGGTTGCCCGTCTTCAGCGACCCGCGCAGACCGCGCTCCATCAGTTGGGAGATATGGGTGGCAATATCCTGATTCTCGCCAATCTGGTTAAGCAGACGTTCCGGCTCGATGCGAATCAGCACCGGAATGCGATAATCATCGTCCAGCATCTGGCTCAGGCCAGGTACAAAGAACGGAACTTGTCCAACCGTACCAAGACGAATACCGCGGAACTCAACAGGCGCCCCCGGCTGCAGGCCACGCACGGAGTCTTTAAAGAACATAAGGAAGTCAACGTGGTCGGTATAGAGCGCATCCTGAATGCTTCGCTGATCGTCAAACAGGCGGAAAGCGGTATTCTCTGCAACCGGCTGCCCCAAATCCAGGCCTTCCGGGACGTCAAAACTCACGCCACCACCAAACAGCGTGGTCAGCGAGCCCATTTCAACGCGCATACCCGCCGAGGTGAGATCCACCGCAATACCGCTGTCTTTCCAGAAACGGACGTTGCTGGTGACCAGTCGATCGTTTGGCGCATTGATGAAGAGCTGATAGCTGATCGCTCTTTTCTGTGGATCAAACGTGCTTTTCTCTACCGACCCGACGCGGTAGCCGCGGAACAGTACCGGATCGCCTGCCGTGAGCTGGCCCGCTTTTTTGCTGTCGAGGATCACGCGGATACCCTTGGCATCAGGCGGCGCAAGCGGTGGCGAATCCAGAAGCTGGTATTGGCCTGGCTGGTTACCCTTCGTGCCGGGCTGCAGCTCAATATAGGCCCCCGAGAGCAGCGTTCCTAAGCCGCTGATCCCTTCACGTCCCACCTGCGGTTTAACGACCCAGAAAACGGAATCGCCATGCAGCAGTTTTTCCATGCCGGCATTAAGGCGCGCCTTAATCTCCACATGGGTTAAATCGTCGGTCAGGGTTGCGCTTTCGACCACGCCCACATCCACGCTACGGCTTTTGATGGTCGTTTTACCGCCCTCAATCCCCTCGGCATTGGTGGTAATAAGCGTAACTTCCGGTCCCTGATGGCTGTAATGATAAAACAGGATCCATGCACCAATCAGCGCCGTCACGATGGGAAAAATCCACACCGGTGACCAGTTTTTGACCTTCTGCACTTTCGCCTCTCCACTCTTATTTTCCATGCTCTTACTCTTCCTCATGGCTTGATTCAGGCTCACGATCCCACGATAAACGAGGGTCGAAGGTCATGGCCGCAAACATGGTCATAATCACGACCAGCGCAAACATTAAAGCCCCCATCGCGGGATAAATACTCATCAAACCGCCCATCCGCACCAGTGCAGAAAGAACGGCGATGACAAACACGTCAATCATTGACCAGCGTCCGACAAACTCGACAACTTCATAGATCAGGTGCATACGTTCGCTGTCGCGTTTACCGTGGCCTTTCGCATCCCAACAAAGCCAGGCGATCGCGATCATTTTTAAGGTTGGCACCATAATACTGGCGATAAAAATGACGCCGGCAACCGGATAAGAACCTTCCCCCCACAGCAATACCACCCCGGCCAGGATCGTCGAGGGCATTTTGTCGCCGAGCAAATCGGTGATCATGATCGGCAGAATATTGGCCGGTAAATACAGCATGATGGACGTGACTAACAGCGCCATCGTCCACTGAAGACTATTTTTACGGCGTACGTGACCTTTCGTTTCGCAGCGCGGACAAACGTCGAGATCGGCGGGAAGCACGGCGGTGCAGCATGGGCAAGAACGCAGCCCCTGATGAATACCCGGAACGCCGACTTTCACCGTTTGCGAAAGGGTCGGTGCCGGGGCGATATCGTCCCACACCCAACGCCTGTCTACGCACTGGAATGCGCGCAACTGCAGGACGCAATACAAACACCAGGGAATAAAGCTGCTGCCAATCCCCACGTCGCCGTACGCCATCAGCTTCACGAAGCTGACCAGAATGCCCGCCAGAAAGATCTCGGCCATCCCCCAGCTTTTTAGCTGAAAGAGGATACGCGCGAGCCTGACTTTTAGTGATGTCGGCAACCTGACGCGGTTCACCAGCATCAGGATAACGACCAGGCAAAAAGCCGGGACTATCTGGACAAACAGGAGAAAAAAGGTACCGAGGCTGGCGTAATCTTCTGAGAACATCACGCCCGGAATTTCGAGTAAATCCACCTGGCTGGTCATCCCGCCCACCTTCATATAGATAAAGGGGAAGAGATTGGAGAGCAGCAGCATAAACAATGCTGCCAGAGCGTAAGCAGTGGGACGCTGCCGCGGCGCGTCCCACTCGGTTGTCAACGTCGCGCCGCAACGTGGACACAGGGCTTTATGTCCGTGACCAAGCTCTGGCAACGCCACGAGCATATCGCATTGCGAGCATAATATATGCCTGTCGGCATGGTGCTGGTCACACATATTTTATCCCTGTTTACGCGCCGTTTTTCAGAGACTCAAGGTACTCCCAGCGCTCAAAGGCTTCCTCCAGGGCTTTTTCAGCCGCGGACATATCAGCCAGTACTTTTTGAGTATAGTCATGCGATTGGGTAAAGAATGACGCATCAGCAACCTGTTTTTGCAGATCCTCAAGCGCGGCCTCCAGCTCTTCAAGACGCTGCGGTAGCCCCTCCAGTTCGCGCTGCTGGTTATAGCTTAGTTTAGCCGATGTTTTCTTGACAGTTTCTGCTTTTGTTACAGCAGGTTCAGAACTTATTTTGGACTTTGACTGTTTCTGCGCCAGAGACTGTGACTGCTGCCCTTTTGCATCGTGATAACCGCCTACGTATTGGCCAATTCGGCCTTCACCTTCGAAGATCCAGCACTCGGTCACGGTGTTATCAACGAACTGACGATCGTGGCTGACCAGCATCACGGTACCCTGATAACCGTCAATCAGTTCTTCCAGCAGTTCCAGCGTTTCGACATCCAGGTCGTTCGTCGGTTCATCGAGGATCAAAAGGTTGCTTGGCTTCAGGAACAAACGCGCCAGAAGAAGACGATTTCGCTCACCGCCTGACAACGCACGCACCGGCGTCATCGCACGTTTAGGATGGAACAGGAAGTCCTGCAGGTAGCCCAGCACATGGCGCGGCTTACCGTTTACCATGACCTCCTGCTTACCTTCGGCGAGGTTATCCATCACCGTTCTGTCTGGGTCCAACTCTGCACGGTGCTGGTCGAAGTAGGCTACTTCCAGCTTTGTGCCGCAGTGAACACGGCCGCTGTCAGCCTGCAGCTGACCGAGCATCAGCTTGAGCAACGTGGTTTTACCACAGCCGTTCGGGCCAATGAGGGCAATTTTATCGCCACGCTGCACCTGAGCGGAGAAGTCTTTCACCAGAACTTTTCCATCGACCTGGTAATCCACATTTTCCATTTCAAAGACAATTTTACCGGAACGGGATGCCTCTTCGACCTGCATCTTCGCACTTCCCATCACTTCACGGCGAGCACTGCGCTCGTTACGCATCGCTTTCAGGGCACGCACGCGGCCTTCGTTACGGGTACGGCGGGCTTTGATGCCCTGACGGATCCAGACCTCTTCCTGTGCCAGCTTGCGGTCAAACTCAGCATTTTGCAGCTCTTCCACGCGCAGGTTTTCTTCTTTTTCCAGCAGATAGGTATCGTAATCGCCAGGATAAGTCACCAGTTTGCCGCGATCGAGATCGACAATACGCGTCGCCATATTGCGGATAAACGAACGGTCGTGCGAGATAAAGATGATGGTGCCGTTAAAGGTTTTCAGGAACCCTTCCAGCCAGTCAATCGCTTCGATATCCAGGTGGTTGGTCGGTTCATCCAGCAACAGCACCTTCGGGCCGCTGACCAGAGCACGCCCAAGCGCCGCTTTACGCAACCAGCCGCCGGAGAGCGCCGACAGTTCCATATCCGCATCCAGGCCTAACTGATCCAGCACTTCGGTGATACGGCTTTCAAGCTGCCACAGACCGTGATGATCCAGAAGCTCCTGCAGACGTGCCATCTCATTGAGATTTTTTTCACTTGGGTCGGTCATCACAAGATGTGAAATTTCGTGATAGCCCTTCAGGTATTCAGCTTGCTCAGAAATCCCTTCTGCAACGAAATCATAAACGGTACCCGCCACGTTACGAGGAGGATCCTGCTGCAGACGGGAGACAATCAGATCCTGCTCGTAAACGATACGGCCATCATCCAGCCCCTGCTCACGGTTGAGGATTTTCATCAGCGTGGATTTACCCGCGCCGTTACGGCCTACAAGACAGACGCGTTCGTTGTCTTCAATATGCAGTTCAGTATCATCGAGAAGTGGCGCATCGCTAAAAGAGAGCCACGCGCCGTGCATGCTAATTAATGACATTTATATTTCCTTTCAGACCGCTGAGATTAACCAGCAGTTATGGATCTGACGGTTACGGGCAAAGTCCTGAGACAGCGTTTTCTGGCTGATTTCTTGCGCTTTCAGTCCCAGCGTGGCTAAGCCTTCATGATCCATGCGGAAGCCGCGTTTGTTGTTCGAGAACATAATGGTGCCGCCTTTACGCAGCAGGCGTTTCAGGTCGGTCATCAGGCGCAGGTGATCGCGCTGAACATCAAAGCTGTCTTCCATACGCTTGGAGTTGGAGAAGGTCGGCGGATCGATAAAGATCAGATCGAACTGCTCGTCGGTATCACGCAGCCAGCCCAGCACGTCGGCCTGCATCAGGCGATGCTGGCGTCCGGTCAGGCCGTTCAGACGCAGGTTACGTTCCGCCCACTCCAGATAGGTGCGAGACATATCCACCGTGGTGGTGCTGCGCGCCCCGCCCAGACCTGCATGCACGCTGGCGCTGCCGGTGTAGGAGAACAGGTTGAGGAAGTCTTTACCCTTGCTCATCTGGCCAAGCATGCGGCGGGCGATACGGTGATCGAGGAACAGGCCGGTATCCAGATAGTCGGTCAGGTTTACCCACAGGCGTGCGTTGTACTCGCCCACTTCGATAAAGTCGCCCTTCTCGCCCATCTTCTGGTACTGATTTTTCCCTTTCTGACGCTCGCGGGTTTTCAGTACCAGTTTGTTTGGCGCAATGCCCAGCACGGCGATGGTCGCCGCAATAACATCCAGCATGCGCTGACGCGCTTTTTGCGCATCAATGGTTTTCGGTGGAGCATACTCCTGAATCACCACCCAGTCCGCGTAGCGGTCAACCGCCACGTTGTACTCCGGTAGGTCGGCATCGTACAGGCGGTAGCATTCAATCCCTTCCTGCTTCGCCCATTTTTCATATTTCTTCAGGTTCTTACGCAGACGGTTAGCGTAATCTTCCGCCACGCCCGACGGCTTACTGTCCGCAGCTTTCTCCGCCAGATGATAGTTTTTCTGCACGCAGTCCAGCGGGCCGTTTTTCGCCTTAAACTGGCGATCGGCACGCAGCTGCAGGCAGCTCAACAGTTCCGGTGAGGCGCTAAACAAAGAAAGATTCCACCCGCCGAAATAGTCTTTCATATTGCGGCCCAGCAGGCTGTGCAGGGCAATCAGTGCAGGCTCGCTGTCCAGACGCTCGCCATATGGCGGGTTGCTGATCACGGTACCGTATGGGCCTTTTGGCAGCGGGTTGGTCAGGTTAGCCACGTCTTTTACTTCGAGGGTGACCAGCTCGCCGATACCGGCCCGACGGGCGTTGCTGCGCGCGCGTTCAATAACGCGAGGGTCGCTATCAGAGCCGTAGAAGTGAGAGGTGTACTCCGCCAGGCCTTTACGCGCGCGTGTCTGTGCGTCGTCTTTGACTTCTTTCCAGAGTGCTTCATCGTGCTGTGCCCAGCCTTTGAAGCCCCAGTGCCCGCGGTGCAGGCCCGGCGCGCGGTCGGTGGCCAGCATTGCCGCTTCAATCAGCAATGTACCGGAACCACACATCGGGTCGAGCAGCGGCGTGCCCGGCTGCCAGCCGGAGCGCATCACAATGGCAGCGGCCAGGGTTTCTTTGATTGGCGCCATACCGGTGCGATCGCGGTAGCCGCGAAGATGCAGACCCGCCCCGCTCAGATCGAGGGAAATACTTGCGGTATCACCGTTCAGCCAGACGTTAATACGCAGATCGGGATTTTCACGATCGACGTTAGGTCGTTCCTTATTTTTACGGGTGAAGCAGTCCACAATGGCGTCTTTGACGCGCAGGGCACCGTACTGGCTGTTGCGGATCTCGTCGTTCACGCCGTTGAAATGCACCGCAAAGGTGGCATTTGGCGTGAAGATCTCTGTCCAGTCGATCATCTGTACGCCGGTATAGAGATCAAGGTCGCTATAGACCTTGCACTCCTTCATCGGCAGCATGATGCGCGACGCCAGACGGCTCCACATCAGGCTCTGGTAAATAAGCCGCGTGTCGCCCTCAAAATGGACACCACCCTGAACCACCTGGCACTCTTTCGCGCCCAGGCTTTCCAGTTCAGTTTTTAACAGCTCTTCCAGCCCACGGGCCGTACTGGCAAACAGAGAATTCATATCGTCACTTTTACTCTTAGAAAATTGTCGCGCATTATAGCTAATATGGCGTGTATGTCATAAAGTTGAAGGCTTATTTTCATTCGAGGGACTGTGCAGTGGCGACGTTATCCAGGCTTTTTATTCATCCGGTGAAATCCATGCGCGGTATCGGCGTCTCTCACGCGCTGGCCGACATGAGCGGATTCGCCTTCGATCGTATCTTCATGGTCACCGAGCCGGACGGTACGTTTATTACCGCACGCCAGTTCCCGCAGATGGTTCGCTTTACCCCTTCCCCGCTTCATGACGGTTTGCATCTTACCGCGCCGGACGGCGAAAGCCGGGTGATTCGCTTTGCTGATTTTGCGCCTGTCGATGCGCCAACGGAAGTGTGGGGCAATCATTTTACCGCGCGCATCGCCCCGGAAGAGACTAACCGCTGGCTCAGCGGCTTCTTCTCCCGCGACGTGCAGCTGCGCTGGGTCGGTCCGTCGCTCACGCGCCGCGTTAAGCGTCACGATGCGGTTCCGCTCTCCTTTGCAGATGGTTTCCCTTTCCTGCTCACCAATGAAGCTTCATTGCGCGACCTGCAGCACCGCTGCAAAGCCAGCGTTCAGATGGAACAGTTCCGTCCGAACCTGGTGGTGACGGGTGCCGACGCCTGGGAAGAAGACACCTGGAAAGTGATCCGCATCGGCAGCGTCATTTTCGACGTGGTGAAGCCATGCAGCCGCTGTATCTTTACCACCGTGAGCCCGGAGAAAGGCCTGAAGCACCCTTCCGGCGAGCCGCTGAAAACATTACAGTCATTCCGTACCGCGCAGGACAACGGCGATGTTGATTTCGGTCAGAACCTGATCCCGCGCTCCAGCGGCGCTATTCGCGTTGGTGATGAGGTAGAGATTCTTGCCCGAGGGCCAGCAAGAGTGTACGGCTCAGGTCAGGAGGAGGAATTCGTCGACGTTGAGACGCCGATCAGCTCAGCGGTTGATATTCACTGGCAGGGCAACATCATTCGGGGTAATAACCAGCAGGTTTTGCTTGAGCAACTGGAACAAGCGGGGATCCGCATACCGTATTCCTGTCGCGCAGGGATCTGTGGCTGCTGTCGAATCAAGCTGGTAGAGGGCGAGGTCAGTGCGCTGAAAAAATCTGCGATTGCTGAAGACGGGACCATTCTGTGCTGCAGCTGTATCCCAAAAACATCGGTACAGCTGGAGGCTTAAACAGCCTGTTCCAGGCTGAAGGCATCCACGCGAAGCTGGGGCTTCAGCCTGTCGTTCATCACCTTAATGGCATCTCCAAGCTGCATCGTCCGCCCGGCAATCGTCACGCCGGGCTGCGCCAGCAAACAGAGCGCAGCATTGTCTCCTGGCTCTACCACCAGCAGGCTCACCTCTTCTGCGGTATCACTCAGATTTACGCTGGCTGCATCACCCGTTGCCGGGGTCCAGTTCATACCGTGCGCAAGGAAATGCCAGCTTTTTGGCATTTGCGGTTTCAGAAAACGGATAGCCACCAGGGCATTTAATACCAGTTCGGCACGCTGCTCTTTAGAAAGAACCAGATCGCGGCATTTTTCCTCAAAGGAGAAATAAAGCGCAGCGTCATCAACGCAAAAGCCTGACGGGGAAAACGCGTCCGGGGTTAACATTCGACGGGCAAAACGAGAACGAAACAACATGCCATTGGCTAAATCAAGCATCATTCGGTCATGCTCGTCGCAAAAATACCAGCGCCAGTTATCGTCAGGTTTAATACGCATGTCTCTCTCCCGTCCCCAAACGTCCTGTTCTAAAAATGTCCTGTTTGCCGCCTCGTTTATAACAACATTAATAAAAGACCATAATGTCTAAATAAGCAACAATGACGGAATATAAAACAACCAGGGCTGGAAATAAAGCCCTGGTTGTCTGATTAGGAAAAAAGATTAGATATGCGTAACGATTTCTTTAATCAACTGCGGCCCTTTAAAAATAAAGCCGGAATAAATTTGCACCAGCGATGCTCCCGCCGCCATCTTCTCGCGTGCAGCAATCACTGAGTCAATGCCGCCAACACCAATAATCGGCAGGCGCCCTTTTAATTCCGCAGACAGGGCGCGAATAATTTCGGTGCTTTTTAATTGTACCGGGCGGCCACTTAACCCACCCGCTTCGTCACAGTTTTTCATTCCCTGAACGAGGGAACGATCGAGCGTGGTATTGGTTGCAATCACGCCATCAATATTATGACGAACTAAACTGTCGGCAACCTGGATCAATTCTTCAGCAGAAAGATCCGGGGCGATCTTAACCGCCACCGGAACATATTTATGGTGGATCGTCTGGAGCTCATTTTGTTTATTTTTAATGGCACTCAGAAGATCGTCCAGCGCTTCGCCATATTGTAAGGAACGCAGACCCGGGGTATTGGGTGAGGAAATATTCACCGCAATATAACCGGCGTAGGCGTAGACTTTTTCCATACAAATCAGATAGTCATCTTTACCCTGTTCAACCGGCGTATCTTTATTTTTGCCGATATTGATACCTAATATCCCATCAAAATGGGCTTTTTTTACGTTCTCAACAAGGTAATCAACACCGTGGTTGTTGAAACCCATGCGGTTGATCAGCCCTTCGGCTTCAACCAGACGGAACAGGCGCGGCTTGTCATTTCCCGGCTGCGGGCGCGGGGTGACGGTACCGATTTCGAGGGAGCCAAAGCCCATTGCGCCCAGGGCGTCAATGCACTCGCCATTTTTGTCCAGACCGGCCGCCAGACCCAGCGGGTTTTTAAAGGTCAGACCCATGCACTGCACAGGTTTTTCCGGCACATTCTGACGCACCAGAGCGGCCAGCGGCGTTCCGGTAATACGACGTAATTGCTGGAATGTAAATTCATGAGCGCGCTCAGGGTCGAGCTGGAAAAGGGCTTTACGAACGAAGGGGTAGTACATGAACTCTCCTGGATTCCCGGTGTGCAAACCGGGAGGGGATTATGGGCGATCGCAGCGCGAAAGGGAATTGACCTGCGGCAAAAAATCCGCGTAAAACGCAATCGTTTACCTGGTGAGGCATTTCTTATGCTCTTTTTCGCATTTTAATTGCAGATAAATCATTTAGTGGAATAACCGCGCGGTGTCACACTCCTGAAAATTGTTATGAATGTTAGATAAAAGCAAACAATTAGTTATAAGGAGGAAGTATGCGCGTCATTACTCTGGCCGGAAGTCCACGATTCCCTTCGCGTTCCAGCGCCCTGCTGGAATATGCCCGTGAAAAGCTCCATGCCCTGGATGTGGAAGTGTGCCACTGGAACCTGCATAACTTCGAACCTGAGGATCTACTCTACGCTCGTTTTGACAGCCCCGCGCTCAAAACCCTGACGGAACAGCTTAAAGGCGCTGACGGTTTAATCGTGGCAACGCCTATTTATAAAGCCTCTTTTTCCGGTGCACTGAAAACCCTGCTTGACCTGCTTCCCGAACGCGCGCTGGATGGCAAAGTGGTGTTGCCCCTGGCCACAGGCGGCACGGTGGCCCATTTACTGGCGGTGGATTATGCCCTGAAGCCGGTCCTGAACGCGTTGAAAGCGCAGGAGATCCTCCACGGCGTCTTCGCGGATGACTCCCAGGTCATTGACTATCAGCACAAACCTCACTTTACGCCAAATCTGCAAACCCGCCTCGATAACGCTCTGGAAACCTTCTGGCATGCCCTGCACCGCAGGGATATCCAGGCCCCGGCGTTTGGTCAGCCTCAAGGAGTCGCCCATGTTTAAAACGTTAACCCGTATCGGGCTGGCAGGTCTTATGGCGCTTACGTCGCTGGCCCATGCTGCAGAAACGTCACCTGAAAGTTTACGCATTGGTTATCAAAAAGGCAGCGTGAGCATGGTGCTGGCAAAAAGCCACCAGCTTCTGGAAAAACGCTTCCCGGACACCAAATTCTCCTGGGTTGAGTTCCCTGCAGGTCCCCAGATGCTGGAGGCCCTGAACGTTGGCAGTATCGATCTCGGCAGTACGGGCGATATCCCGCCAATATTCGCCCAGGCCGCGGGGGCGGACCTCGTCTATGTCGGCGTTGAGCCTCCCAAGCCGAAGGCTGAGGTGATTCTGGTCCCTGAAAATAGCGACATTAAAAGCGTCGCCGATCTTAAAGGTCATAAAGTCGCGTTCCAGAAAGGTTCCAGCTCGCATAACCTGCTGCTGCGCGCCCTGCAGGAAGCCGGGCTCAAGTTCACTGATATTCAGCCTGTTTACTTGACGCCTGCCGACGCCCGCGCCGCGTTCCAGCAGAAGAACGTTGATGCCTGGGCCATCTGGGATCCGTACTACTCCGCCGCACTGCTACAGGGCGGCGTGCGGGTACTTAAAGATGGCGCCACGCTGAAACAGACCGGTTCGTTCTACCTTGCCGCAAGGCCGTATGCGGAAAAGAACGGCGCATTTATTCAGGGTGTCCTTGATACCTTTACCCAGGCCGATGCGCTGACCCAGAGCCAGCGTCAGGCGAGTATTGCCCTGCTGGCGAAAACCATGGGCTTGCCTGAACCGGTGATTGCGAGCTATCTCAGCCATCGTCCGCCGACCACCATTACGCCTGTGGACGCGCACGTCGCCGCACTTCAGCAACAAACCGCTGACCTCTTCTATCAAAATCACCTGGTTCCTAAGCAGGTGGATATTCGTGAACGTATCTGGCAACCCGCAGGCAAAGAAGGAACAAAATCATGAGTCTGAATCTTTTCTGGTTTTTACCCACCCACGGTGATGGACACTATCTTGGTACAGAAGAGGGTTCACGCCCGGTTGACCATGGCTATTTGCAGCAGATTGCGCAGGCGGCAGACCGAATCGGTTTTACCGGCGTGCTGATCCCGACCGGACGGTCATGTGAAGATGCCTGGCTGGTCGCCGCGTCGATGATCCCGGTCACCCAGCGTCTGAAGTTCCTGGTCGCGTTACGCCCGAGCGTCGTCTCCCCCACCGTGGCGGCGCGTCAGGCGGCAACTCTGGACAGGCTTTCCAACGGACGAGCCCTGTTTAACCTGGTGACGGGCAGCGATCCGCAGGAGCTGGCGGGTGATGGCGTGTTCCTCGACCATACCGAGCGCTATGAAGCCTCCGCCGAGTTCACCCGCGTCTGGCGGCGTCTGCTGGAAGGTGAAACCGTCACCTTTGAAGGCAAGCATATTCACGTTCGTGACGCGAAACTCTACTTCCCACCGGTGCAGCAACCGCGCCCGCCCCTCTACTTTGGCGGATCGTCGGATGTGGCGCAGGACCTGGCGGCAGAGCAAGTCGACCTTTATCTGACCTGGGGCGAACCGCCCGAGCTGGTGAAAGAAAAAATTGCCCAGGTACGCGCTAAAGCGGCCGCCCATGGCCGCAAGGTGCGCTTCGGCATTCGCCTGCATGTGATTGTGCGTGAAACTAATGAAGAAGCCTGGCAGGCGGCCGACCGTCTGATTTCCCATCTGGATGATGAGACCATCGCGAAAGCCCAGGCCGCGTTTGCCAAAACCGACTCCGTTGGACAGCACCGGATGGCGTCCCTGCACAACGGCAAGCGCGAGAATCTGGAGATCAGTCCGAACCTGTGGGCGGGCGTCGGTCTGGTGCGCGGCGGCGCGGGCACAGCGCTGGTCGGCGACGGTCCGACCGTGGCAGCACGTATTAATGAATACGCAGACCTTGGGATCGACAGCTTTATTCTCTCTGGTTATCCACACCTGGAAGAGGCTTACAAAGTGGGCGAGCTGTTATTCCCGCATCTGGATGTTGCCATTCCGGAAATTCCGCAGCCACAGCCGCTCCAGCTTCAGGGCGAAGCCGTGGCGAACGAGTTTATTCCACGCAAAGCCGCACAGAGCTAAGGAGTGACCATGTCTGCCACCTCACAAAAATGGCTGCTGCGCGCCGCCCCGTGGTTTTTACCCGTCGGCATTGTGGCTCTCTGGCAGCTCGCGTCGTCCACCGGCTGGCTGTCGAGCCGCATTCTGCCCTCTCCGGAGGGCGTCGTCGAAGCCTTCTGGTCGCTGAGCGTCAGCGGGGAGCTGTGGCAGCATCTGGCGATCAGCTCCTGGCGCGCGGTGATTGGATTTTCCATCGGCGGCAGCATCGGTCTGGTTCTGGGCTTGATTAGCGGTCTTTCCCGCTGGGGCGAGCGGCTGCTGGATACGTCCATTCAGATGCTGCGTAATGTTCCGCATCTGGCGCTGATCCCGCTGGTGATTTTGTGGTTTGGTATTGATGAGAGCGCCAAGATCTTCCTCGTGGCGCTGGGCACGCTGTTCCCGATTTACATCAATACCTGGCACGGCATCCGCAATATCGATCGCGGCCTGGTCGAGATGGCGCGCAGCTACGGTTTATCAGGCTTCGCGCTTTTTACCCACGTCATTCTCCCCGGTGCCCTGCCCTCCATTATGGTCGGGGTGCGTTTTGCGCTCGGCCTGATGTGGCTGACGCTGATTGTCGCGGAAACCATTTCAGCCAACTCTGGCATTGGTTATCTGGCAATGAACGCCCGCGAATTCCTGCAAACGGACGTGGTCGTGGTCGCCATTATCCTTTACGCCCTGCTCGGCAAGCTTGCCGACGTCAGCGCCCAGTGGCTGGAGCGCAGCTGGCTGCGCTGGAATCCGGCCTACACCACTCAGGAGGCGAAAGCATGAACACTGCCCGACTGACTCAGGGTACACCGCTGTTGCTCAGCGGCGTGATCAAACGCTACGGTGAAAACACCGTTCTTAACGGGCTGGATCTGCATATTCCAGCCGGGCAATTTGTGGCCGTTGTCGGGCGCAGCGGCGGCGGCAAGAGTACGCTGTTACGTCTTTTAGCGGGGCTGGAGTCCCCCAACGGCGGCGAAATTCTGGCTGGCACGACGCCGCTGGCCAATATTCAGGACGATACCCGCATGATGTTTCAGGATGCGCGTCTGCTGCCCTGGAAGACCGTGATGGATAACGTCGGACTGGGACTGAAGGGCAACTGGCGGGACGAAGCCCGTCGGGCGCTGGCCGCCGTAGGGCTGGAACATCGTGCAGGTGAATGGCCTGCGGCGCTGTCGGGAGGACAAAAGCAGCGTGTGGCACTTGCCCGGGCGTTAATCCATCGCCCCGGCCTGCTGTTGCTTGATGAGCCGCTCGGCGCACTCGATGCCCTGACGCGGATCGAAATGCAGGATTTGATTGGATCGCTGTGGCAGGAGCATGGTTTTACGGTGTTGCTGGTCACCCATGACGTGAGCGAAGCCGTCGCGATGGCTGACCGGGTGCTGTTAATAGAAGAAGGAAAAATTGGGCTGGATGTGACGGTAGATCTTCCTCGCCCTCGTCGTGTCGGTTCGGCAAGACTGGCGGAGCTGGAGGCAGAAGTGCTGGATCGGGTGATGAAACGTGGGGTGAATGAGCGCGCGTTGATTAAAGCTAATGCCTGATGCCCTCACCCCGCCCTCTCCTACAGGGAGAGGGCGAAAACACTAAAAACGGCAACCGAGGTTGCCGTTTTGCTTTTACCTGCCCACCGGGCAATTTTTTATCACGCTAAGGCTTTAGCAATCTTCTCGTACAAATCACCAGACAGATTTTCCAGCCCTTTCAGCTGCTCAAGCGCGGCACGCATCTTCGCCTGACGCTTCGCGTCGTAGCGTTTCAGACGGATCAGCGGCTCAATCAGGCGCGACGCCACCTGCGGGTTACGGCTGTTCAGCTCGGTCAGCATTTCCACCATAAACTGATAACCGCTGCCATCTTCGGCGTGGAACGCGGCCGGGTTGCTGCTGGCAAACGCACCAATCAGGGAGCGCACGCGGTTTGGGTTGCTCATGGTAAAGGAGCGATGCTTCAGCAGGCTACGAACGGTGCTGAGTGCATCTTCCGCCGGACTGGTTGCCTGCAGAATGAACCACTTATCCATCACCAGACCATCCTGATGCCACTTATCGTCGTACTCCTGCATCAGCGCATCACGGCAAGGCAGTTCGGCGGCGACGCTTGCGCCCAGCGCAGCCAGCGCGTCGGTCATGTTATCCGCTTCGTGATACTGCTTGCTCACCAGGGTGTTCGCCAGCTCAGTTTCACCAAACGCCAGATAGCGCAGGCAGGTGTTACGCAGAGAACGTTTACCGATGTCCGCATGTTCTACGCGATACTCATCCAGCTTGTTGACGTTATAGATTGCCAGAAACTCATCGGCAAGCTCGGTCGCCAGCGTACGGGTCAGTGCTTCACGCACCGCCACGATAGCGATCGGGTCGATAATATCAAACAGCTCGGCGATTTCGCTGGCAGACGGCAGCGTCAGGATTTCAGCCGCCAGTGCCGGGTCAATCTTCTCATCCAGCAGGATCGCGCGGAACGCGTCAGCCACATGAACAGGCAGCGACAGCGGCTGGCCCTGCTGATGACGGTTCACGTTCAGCTTGATGTAGGTCGCGAGCAGGCTTTGCGCCGCATCCCAGCGGGAGAAGTCGTTGCGCGCGTGACGCATCAGGAACGTTAGCTGCTGATCGCTCCACTTGTACTCCAGTTTGACTGGCGCTGAGAATTCGCACAGCAGCGCCGGCACCGGCTGGAAGTAGACGTTATCGAAGATAAAGGTCTGCTCGGCCTGGGTCACGTTGAGTACGTGATGTACCGGGTGGCCCCCTTTCTGCAGTGGGATCACTTTGCCTTCGTTGTCATACAGCTCAATACTGAACGGAATGTGCAGCGGATATTTCTCTTCCTGCTCGGCCGTCGGCGGCGTGCGCTGGCTGATCGTCAGGGTGTACTGCTCGGTTTCCGGATTGTAATCGTCTTTGACGGTGACAACTGGCGTACCGGCCTGGCTGTACCAGCGGCGGAAATGAGAGAGATCGACATTAGAGGCATCTTCCATCGCCTGAACAAAATCGTCGCAGGTGGCCGCACTGCCGTCATGACGCTCAAAGTAAAGCTGCATCCCTTTCTGGAAGTTCTCTTCCCCCAGCAGGGTGTGGATCATGCGGATAATTTCAGCGCCTTTCTCATACACCGTCAGGGTGTAGAAGTTGTTCATCTCAATGACTTTATCCGGGCGGATCGGGTGCGCCATTGGGCTGGCATCTTCCGCAAACTGCAGGCCGCGCATGGTGCGCACGTTGTTGATGCGGTTCACCGCGCGTGAACCCAGATCGGAGCTGAACTCCTGGTCACGGAAGACGGTCAGGCCCTCTTTCAGGCTCAGCTGGAACCAGTCGCGGCAGGTGACGCGGTTACCGGTCCAGTTATGGAAATACTCGTGCCCGATGACGCGTTCGATATCGAGATAATCTTTATCGGTGGCAGTATCGGTACGCGCCAGCACGTATTTGGAGTTAAAGACGTTAAGGCCTTTGTTCTCCATTGCACCCATGTTGAAGAAATCGACGGCGACAATCATATAAATGTCGAGGTCATATTCGAGGCCGAAGCGCTCTTCGTCCCACTTCATGGAGTTGATGAGCGAGGTCATCGCCCACGGTGCGCGGTCCAGGTTGCCGCGGTCAACAAACAGCTCCAGCGCCACCTCGCGACCTGAGCGCGTTTTGAAAGTATCACGAAGCACGTCGAAATCACCCGCCACCAGCGCAAACAAGTAGCACGGTTTCGGGAACGGATCCTGCCACTGAACCCAGTGACGGCCATTTTCCAGCTCCCCTTCACCCACGCGGTTACCATTGGAGAGCAGGAATGGGTAGAGCGTTTTATCGGCGATGATCTTGGTGGTGAAGCGCGCCAGAACGTCCGGGCGGTCCAGATACCAGGTAATGTGACGGAACCCTTCCGCTTCACACTGGGTGCACAGCGCCACGCCAGACTGGTAAAGCCCTTCCAGCGCCGTGTTGGCGGCAGGGCTGATTTCATTCACGATGCGCAGCGTAAAATGTTCCGGCAGGTTGTCGATGACCAGCTGGTTGTTTTCTTCTTTATAGTCAGACCACGCTTCATCATTAATATGCAGGGAGACCAGCGTCAGGTCTTCGCCATCCAGACGCAGCGGTACGGCAGTCGCGCTATGGCGCGTTACCTGGCTCACCGCCGTCACAACGGTTTTAGTGGCATCCAGGTCAAAAGTCAGATCGATATCGCTAATCAGGTAATCCGGCGCACGGTAGTCGTGGCGGTATTTGGCTTGTGGCTGTTGTGTCATAGAAAACCTTATGCATCGTTTGTCGAGTAACGTTTCAATATATTCCTGTTGTGTAAAACGCGCTATGCAGAATGTTCATCTTTTCAGGTACAAAACCCTTTTTTGCTACATTTATATAACACGGGGCACAAAATGCCCTCGACCATAAAACGCGCTTATGTTGTGATCGGGGTTCAATAAATCACTAAACAAGGTATACTCCGGAGTTGTTTATTGTACTAAACGCTCCTGTGAGAGGATGCTACTGCGCACCTATGACTCAATTCGCTTCCCCTGTTCTGCATACGTTGCTGGATACCGACGCGTATAAACTGCATATGCAGCAAGCCGTTTTCCACCACTACTATGACGTGCATGTCGCAGCGGAATTCCGCTGCCGTGGCGACGACTTGCTCGGTATCTACGCAGATTCCATTCGTGAACAGGTCGATGCTATGCAGCATCTGACGCTGCAGGACGACGAATATCAATGGCTTTCTGGCCTGCCTTTCTTCAAACCCGACTACCTGAACTGGCTGCGCGATTTCCGCTACAAGCCGGAGCAGGTCACCGTGGTTAACGATAATGGCAAGCTGGATATTCGCCTTGAAGGCCCGTGGCGGGAAGTGATCATGTGGGAAGTGCCGCTTCTGGCGGTGATCAGTGAACTGGCTCACCGCTACCGTTCACCGGAAACGGGCGTAGAGCAGGCGGTCGCTTCGCTGGAAAACAAACTGTCTGCCTTCTCCACGCTGACCGAAGGGCTGGACATGTCCCGCTTCCGCCTGATGGACTTTGGCACCCGTCGCCGTTTCTCTCGCGACGTTCAGGAGGCCATCGTTAAACGTCTGCAGCAGGAGCCGTGGTTCGTGGGCACCAGTAACTACGATCTGGCGCGTCGCCTCAACCTGACGCCAATGGGCACCCAGGCGCACGAGTGGTTCCAGGCGCATCAGCAGATAAGCCCCGATCTGGCTAACAGCCAGCGCGCGGCACTGGCCGCATGGCTTGAGGAGTACCCAAATCAACTCGGGATCGCCCTCACCGACTGTATTACGATGGATGCCTTCCTGCGCGACTTTGGTCCCGAGTTCGCTGAGCGTTACCAGGGGTTACGCCATGATTCCGGAGATCCGGTTGAATGGGGCGAAAAGGCGATTGCCCATTACCAAAAACTCGGCATTGACCCGATGAACAAGGTGCTGGTCTTCTCCGATAACCTCGACCTGGCGAAAGCGGTCGAACTCTATCGCCATTTCAGCACCAGAGTGAACCTGAGCTTCGGGATCGGTACCCGTTTGACCTGCGACATTCCTCAGGTAAAACCTCTGAATATCGTTATCAAGCTGGTGGAATGTAACGGTAAGCCGGTGGCAAAACTCTCCGATAGCCCAGGTAAAACCATCTGCCATGACAAAGCGTTTGTCCGCGCGTTGCGCGAAGCCTTCGATCTCCCGCAGATTAAAAAAGCCAGTTAAGCGCTTAAGGGAGCCCTCATGGCTCCCCTCTTCTTATTTATTTCTTAATTCTTCTCTTTTGACTGCGAAATTTACTTGTCTGATAGCGGATGGCAGGTAACATAGATATCCCCCCATAAGGGTGGACAAGTGTTTATTTTTTCCGACTATTAACAGAGAGAATATTATGAGCGTTGTGCCTGTAGCCGACGTACTCCAGGGCCGTGTCGCCGTTGACTCAGAAGTCACCGTGCGCGGATGGGTGCGTACCCGCCGAGATTCTAAAGCTGGCATCTCCTTCCTTGCCGTCTATGACGGTTCCTGCTTTGATCCTGTACAGGCCGTCATTAATAATTCTCTGCCCAATTACAATGATGACGTTCTGCGCCTGACGACGGGTTGTTCCGTCATTGTGACCGGCGTGGTTGTGGCATCACCGGGTCAGGGCCAGAGCTTCGAAATTCAGGCTTCTGCGATTGAAGTCACCGGCTGGGTTGACGATCCGGACACCTATCCGATGGCGGCAAAACGTCACAGCATCGAATACCTGCGTGAAGTTGCACACCTGCGCCCGCGTACCAACCTGATTGGTGCGGTTGCACGCGTGCGCCATACGCTGGCTCAGGCGCTGCATCGCTTCTTTGATGAGCAGGGTTATTTCTGGGTGTCTACCCCGCTGATCACCGCTTCTGATACGGAAGGTGCAGGTGAAATGTTCCGCGTCTCAACGCTGGACATGGAAAACCTGCCGCGTACGCCAGAAGGTAAAGTGGACTATGACAAAGACTTCTTTGGTAAAGAAGCCTTCCTGACGGTATCTGGCCAGCTCAACGGCGAAACCTATGCCTGCGCATTGTCCAAAATCTACACCTTTGGTCCAACCTTCCGCGCCGAAAACTCCAACACCAGTCGTCACCTGGCGGAATTCTGGATGCTGGAGCCTGAAGTGGCCTTCGCCGACCTGGACGATGTTGCCGGCCTGGCGGAAGCGATGCTGAAGTATGTCTTCAAAGCGGTGCTGGAAGAGCGTCCTGACGACATGAAATTCTTCGCTGAGCGCGTAGACAGCGATGCAGTGGCCCGTCTGGAGCGTTTCGTCTCTGCTGACTTTGCCCAGGTAGACTATACCGACGCGGTGGCGATCCTCGAGAAATGCGGTGAGAAGTTCGAGAACCCAGTTTACTGGGGCGTTGACCTTGCGTCTGAGCACGAACGCTATCTGGCCGAGAAACACTTCAAAGCGCCGGTTGTCGTTAAAAACTACCCGAAAGACATTAAGGCCTTCTATATGCGCCTTAACGAAGACGGTAAAACAGTGGCAGCGATGGACGTCCTGGCACCGGGCATTGGTGAAATCATTGGTGGCTCTCAGCGTGAAGAGCGTCTGGACGTACTGGACGCGCGCATGGAAGAGATGGGACTCAACCCTGCAGACTATAGCTGGTACCGCGATCTGCGCCGCTACGGCACCGTGCCGCACGCCGGTTTTGGTCTCGGCTTCGAGCGTCTGATCGCCTACGTTACAGGCGTTCAGAACGTACGCGATGTGATTCCGTTCCCACGCACCCCGCGTAACGCCAGCTTCTAATCAGTAAAACAGTAAATGGCCAGCTTATGCTGGCCATTATTTTATTCTGCATTGTCAGTTTTCGTCAGCGTAAAGTCAGCATCTTTAAACCTTCACCCCGTCACAACCACTAGCTGTTACGTTTTGTTTCCGTGAAATATCCAGCCACAAAAAATAAACCCCATTCTTATTGCGATTATCACGCCCTCAAGCAATAGCACAAATTTCAACCACCTTTTCAGACATCCAGAAGTCTTTTTGGGGGTATAAGAAAAAACGAGTCGTTTAACGTCTGTTTATATGAATTGCCTTTATCCAAATTAATCATAAGGAATTCATATATATAGGAATCACATTGTCGCTTAATTCGCCAGTGAGGTCCGAAGTTTGAGATGGTTCACAAAGTTCCCGAAAATACATATTTAGTTACACATATTTTCTTGTTGTTACTTAATCTTGAGAATTGTAGCACTTTGAGGCTAGCGAAACGCTTCGGCGAATGGAAAGATGCCTGACAGATACATAAAGACACCAAACTCTCATCAATAGTTCCGGAAATATTTATTGACAGAATTTATTGACGGCAGTGGCGAGTGTCATAAAAAAACCAATGAGGGTAATAAATAATGATGAAGCGCAATATTCTGGCAGTGGTTATCCCTGCTCTGCTGGTAGCCGGTGCAGCTAACGCTGCAGAAATCTATAACAAAAACGGCAACAAACTGGATCTGTACGGGAAAGTGGTTGGTGAACACGACTTCGTGACTTCAGGTGACAACACTGACAGCAGCGATGCAACCTATGCTCAGATCGGTTTCAAAGGCGAAACTCAAATCAATGACCAACTGACTGGTTACGGTCAGTGGGAATACCGTGCTCTGGCAAGCCAGCCAGAAAGCAACCAGACTCAGCGTACCCGTCTGGCGTTCGCTGGTCTGAAAGCCGGTGACGCAGGTTCAATCGACTACGGCCGTAACTACGGTATCGTATACGATGTGGAATCCTACACCGATATGGCCCCATCCTACTCCGGTATGACCTGGGCTAACTACTCTGATAACTTCATGACCGGCCGTACCACTGGCGTTCTGACCTATCGTAACTCTGACTTCTTCGGTCTGGTTGACGGTCTGAGTCTGGGTCTGCAGTACCAGGGTAAAAACGAGCGTACCGACGTTAAAACCGCTAACGGTGACGGCTTCGGTACTTCTGTAGGCTATGAATTCGGCGAAGGTTTCGGCCTGATCGGCGCATACAGCAACTCTGACCGTACTAACTTGCAGACCGCTGACGGTAAAGGCGACAAAGCTGAAGCATGGGCAGTTGGCGCGAAATACGACGCGAACAACATCTACCTGGCTACCACCTACGCAGAAACCCGCAACATGACCCGTGAAGATGACGGTTCATTCGCGAACAAAACTCAGAACTTCGAAGTGATCGCTCAGTACCAGTTCGACTTCGGCCTGCGTCCGTCCGTGTCCTACGTTCAGTCTAAAGGTAAAAACCTGGCACAGCGTGGCACCTTCTCTGGCGGCGATGCTGATCTGCAGAAATTTGTTGAACTGGGTGCAACTTACTACTTCAACAAAAACTTCAACGTCTATGTTGACTACCAGCTGAACCTGATCGACGACACCGACTACTCTCGTAGCGTGGGTATCGTGAACGGTAAAGACGACCAGGTTGCAATGGCTGTTACCTACCAGTTCTAATCAGAACACCACTTTGTTATATGCTTAATGAACAGGGCTTCGGCCCTGTTTTTTTATGCCCGACAGAAAATAATGGCGACTTTTGAAAAGCCGCACGCTTTTCGTCGCAAACGGTTGGCATTTTGTAAATCTACCGTTAACCTGATAGCGGATTTCACTTCTGTAATCACAATGGAACTTCGTCATGTTTGAGAACATTACCGCCGCTCCTGCCGACCCTATTCTGGGCCTGGCCGATCTGTTTCGTGCCGACGACCGCCCTGGCAAAATCAACCTGGGTATTGGTGTATATAAAGATGAAACCGGCAAAACTCCGGTACTGACCAGCGTTAAAAAAGCTGAGCAGTATCTGCTGGAAAACGAAACCACCAAAAACTACCTCGGTATTGATGGTATCCCTGAATTTGGTCGCTGCACCCAGGAGCTGCTGTTCGGTAAAGGCAGCGCAATTGTGAGTGACAAACGTGCCCGTACAGCACAGACCCCTGGCGGTACCGGTGCGCTGCGCGTGGCGGCGGATTTCCTTGCGAAAAACACCTCTGTGAAGCGCGTCTGGGTGAGCAACCCAAGCTGGCCGAACCACAAGAGCGTCTTTAACTCTGCGGGCCTCGAAGTGCGCGAATACACTTACTACGACGCGGCAAACCACTCTCTCGACTTTGACGGTCTGCTGGCAAGCCTGAACGAAGCGCAGGCGGGCGACGTAGTGCTGTTCCACGGCTGCTGCCACAACCCAACCGGTATCGATCCAACGCTTGAGCAGTGGGAACATCTGGCGAAGCTGTCCGTAGAAAAAGGCTGGCTGCCGCTGTTTGACTTTGCCTATCAGGGCTTCGCCCGTGGACTGGAAGAAGATGCAGAAGGCCTGCGCGCGTTCGCAGCCGTGCATCAGGAGCTGATTGTCGCAAGCTCCTATTCCAAGAACTTCGGTCTGTACAATGAGCGTGTGGGTGCCTGTACGCTGGTTGCGGCAAACGAAGAGACCGTTGACCGTGCTTTCAGCCAGATGAAATCGGTTATCCGCGCGAACTACTCTAACCCACCGGCACACGGTGCGTCTGTCGTTGCCACTATCCTGAGCAACGATGCGCTGCGCGCAATCTGGGAACAAGAGCTGAACGATATGCGTCAGCGTATTCAGCGCATGCGTCTGCTGTTTGTGAACACCCTGGCTGAGAAAGGCGCGGACCGCGACTTCAGCTTTATCATCAAACAGAACGGCATGTTCTCGTTCAGCGGCCTGACCAAAGAGCAGGTTCTGCGTCTGCGTGAAGAGTTTGGCGTGTACGCCGTGGCGTCTGGCCGCGTGAACGTTGCAGGCATGACGCCTGACAACATGGCGCCACTGTGCGAAGCGATTGTCGCCGTACTGTAATTTGCGCCCATAAAAAAAGCCTGCGTTAAGCAGGCTTTTTTTATTCGGGTCACCAGACAGGCATTTCATCCTGAAGGAACGGGTTATGGAGCCGTTCATAGCCCAGCGTCGACATCGGACCGTGTCCAGGGATAAACGTCACGTCATCACCCAGCGGCAATAACTTCTGTTTAATCGACTGAATCAGCTGCCCGTGATCGCCGCGCGGAAAATCGCTGCGTCCTACGCCACCTTTGAAAATCACATCGCCGGAAATCAGCAGACGTGACTGGTCATCAAAGAAGACTATATGGCCTGGCGTATGCCCAGGACAATGCAACACCTGTAAAGTCACATTCCCTACGTTAACGCGCTCTCCTTCGTTCAGCCAGCGATCGGGTGTCAGAGGCTGACATTCATCAAGGCCAAACATGCGGCTTTGGGCGGGTAACCCCTGCAGCCAGAACTCATCTTCTTTTTCCGGACCAATCACCGGCACACCATAATGTTGCGCCAGTTCCGCCGCTGCGCCAACATGGTCAAGGTGACCATGCGTCAGCAAAATTTGCATCAGCGTGACGCCGCTGTCAGCGACGTCCTGCTTGATTTTCTCAGCGTCGCCACCGGGATCGACAAGCGCGGCCAGTTTAGTTTGTTCGCACCAGATGAGTGAACAATTCTGGGAGAACGCGGTAACCGGAATAATACGATAGTTCATACTGCTCCTGTGTTTCGTTATTACCAGTGCCGAACCGGACCGGTATCAATATGCACAAAGTTGCTGCTGGGGTAATATCCTACACCACCTGCACGCATAGATAACGCAGCTTTGCGAATATTGGCTAACGAAACGCCTTCAATATGGAAATCCATTGCCTGTCCCTTGGTGTGATAGCTTTTTTTGGCTACCCCGCGACTGTGGGCGCGCAGTTCATTATTGGTATCAATCGAACGATAGCCAGAGATGAGCTGCACCGGCTTGCTGGTGCCCAGCAGGCCCTGAAGGCGGAAAATCTGATCAAACAGTCCTGGATCGATGGCTTTTATTTTATTCGCGCGGAAATCACGGAAAAAATGGTTAAGTCTTGCTAATTCATCCTGAATATAGCCTCTGCCATCGAAAAACTCCGCTTTTAGCGACTCACCGGTATGAAGATTGTTGAGCGTTAAAACTCGCGGACGAGGTGTCGAGAGGGTGGCAAATGCTGGCGTCGGCAAGATGGCCGCTGCGCCAAGCGCAACACCACCTAACGCCAGCAGTTTGCGGCGATTAGCGTCAAATTTGTCCATGATAATCAGGTCTACAGGTAAAAGAAATCGTAATATGCTTAGCGCACGAAGGGCACCTTAACTGGCAAAACCGGGTACGTCAAGGCGCCCAACCCCAGCAAATACGCGGCTTACAGCCATATTGCCCCGCATTCACCATAACTTACGACAATCATTTTTCCCGAACTACTTCATTTACCTGATTAATTGTTCCGCTTTTGGCAAAATTTGTGCGCCGGATCGCGCGGTGAGATCATAATTGTAAATATCTGTACGATACTGAGTACGCCCGTCTTCGCCAACAAACGCGGTCAGATAGTAAAGATTGACCGGAATATTGTGCCGAATATTCACGTAACGCGTATCCCCCTGCTTCAGGGCATCCGAGATGCGCGTATCGTTCCAGCCCGCATCCTGCAACAGCATATTAGCCAGCTCCGAGGCTTTGTTCACGCGCACGCAGCCAGAACTCAGCGCGCGAGTATCTTTCTGGAACAGGTTGTGGTTCGGCGTATCGTGCAGATAGATAGCTTCTGAACTCGGCATATTGAATTTGTAGCGCCCCAGCGAGTTATGCGCGCCCGGAGCCTGCTGGAAGCGGAACGGCAGATTAGATGCCGTGATCGTCGACCAGTCGACCATATAAGGATCGATAGCCTCTTTACTGTTCCATCCACGCATCACCGTATAGCCATGACGTTCCAGATAACCCGGATCGTTCCAGACCTTCGGCAGAATGTCTTTTCGCGCCAGGGTCGGCGGTACGTTCCACGGCGGGTTAACCACCACGTTATTCAGCGCACTGCTCATCATCGGTGTTTTACGATCCGGACGCCCGACAATCACGCGCGACGCCAGTTTTTCGCTACCATCCTGATAATAGACCAGAGAATACGCCGGAATGTTCACCATAATCCCGGTAGAGAGCGTGCCCGGCAGCAAGCGCAAACGCTGGATATTCAGCGCCAACACCCCTGCCCGCTGCGCAGGGGACACGTTCAGCCAGTCACGCGTAGTTTGGCCAATGACACCATCGGCCCCCAGCCCCTGAGCGGCCTGGAACTGTTTAACTGCCGCAACCAGTTCGCGATCGTAAGCTGCGGGTTTGTCGCTCAGGATAACGGCTTTCTTCTCTTTCACGGGAGCTGACGGGCTGACCACCGCGTTTTGCGGATCGTCGCCAGGCAAGGCTATATGTGGCCCGCCGTCCAGAAGACCGGAACGCATCAGGATCTCGCGCAGGGCAGGAACATCGCTGCTCCACTGCCCCGGACGCAGCGTCGCGGTACCGCGCATTTGCGGCCAAGGACGCGAGTCCCCCACCAGCGCCAGAAGCGACTGGTGCAGAGTGGCATATTGTGGATGTGCCGGTGCCAGGCTGGCAATAAAGCGCGGCAGTTCGCCATTATCCTGGGCTAACTGCCACTGGTTTATGACCGACAGCGCCGGCGTCGCCAGCTTATACGGCTTATCGCTGTACAACCAGCGGTTGCCGTTGACCGGAATACCCGCAACAAACTGCAGATAGCCCATCATGGCATCGGAAAGCACCACGTCCCGCGCCTGTCCGGTGACGGCGGGATCGGTTAACAGCTCAACCCATGTTGTAAACTGCGGCTGAAACCCGGCAATGGCCACTTCCGCCAGCTGCTGCTGGAAGGCGCGCACGGCATCGCGGTTTTCCCACATCGGTTTCATATCACGGGCAGCATAAAGCAGCGTGAGCTGATTGAGATAGACAGGCGTGTAGCCTGACGGTAGCCCCAACTTCAGCTGCTGACTGAGAGATTCGGCGTCGATGCCTTCCGGCAGCGGCTTAATACCGGCCATGACAGCCGTCGCTGGAGACTGCTCCAGCGGCTCAGACAGCGACGTTGGCTGCGCGCCTGTCGTTGCAGAGCTGTCAGTCGGCACAATTTCAGGCTCGTCGGCCTGGGCGGTTAACAGTGGAGCAAATATCACTGCCAGGCATAAACTGAGCGCAGACAGCTGACGACCACATTTTTTCTTTAGCAACATCCCTTGCCCCCTGTTTTCACGACATGCCCATCACGGTGGGGCTTTCTTTATTATAGGTAGCCGGCAAACCTGTTGCCTTACCTTATGTAAAGAAGTTTAAAGATAACGCAGCCCTAAGCACAAGTTAAGTTTAAAAAAAAAGCGGCGCCATAGCGCCGCTCCCGTTCAGGAGACGCGTCAGGACGCGTCCACCGTGGTTTCCTGCAAGGACTCTGGTGGCTGCGGGGCAAAGCCACGCAGCCCAACGACGTGTACGTGTTCGCTGTTCTGGAACACTTTACGCACCAGTTTATAGGTTGTGCCTTTTTCCGGGCTGATGTTTTCCGGTGCCGCAATGATGAGCTGCATATCAAGACGATCGCACAGCTCAAACAGTGTGGCGATGGAGCGGGCATCAAGACGTGCGGCTTCATCCAGGAACAGCAGGCGACATGGAGAGATGTCTTTGCCGCGCAGGCGACGCGCTTCATCTTCCCAGCTTTGAACCACCATCACCAGAATCGACATACCTGTACCGATAGCTTCACCGGTAGACAGTGCGCCTGACTCCGCACGCAGCCAGCCGTCGGACCCACGGTTTACTTCAACTTCCATTTCCAGGTAGTTGCGGTAATCCAGCAGCTCTTCACCGATGTTTTGCGGCGTACGCTGCCCCATATCAATCTGCGGGTTCAGGCGCTGGTACAGCTTCGCCAGCGCTTCCGAGAAGGTCAGCCGATTGCTGTTGAACAGATCCTGATGCTGTTCATGTTGTTCAGACAACACATCCAGCAGCGTGGAGTGGGCTTCACGCACGTTCACGTTCAGACGTACGCTGTTTACCTGACCAAACGAAACATTCTGCAGCCCCTGGTTCAGCTGGCGAATACGGTTCTGCTCGCGCTGAATGGTTTTGCGGATAATGTTCGACACGCTGCGGGAGCTGATCGCCAGCTTTTGCTCGCGCGAGGTCAGCTCTTCCGTCAGACGGCCCAGTTCGATTTCCATCTGTTCGATAGCTTCAACCGGATCGTCGGTGCGGATGATGTCCTGACGAATTCGCTCACGCAGGTGCTGATACACGGCAACGAAGAACTGAATTTTACGTTCAGGACGTTTTGGATCTTCTGACATACGCAGCACGTCGCGCAGATGTTCGTTATCCGCCACCGCCAGACGCAACGCACCCAATGCCTTATCCGACATGGAGCGCAGCTCGTCGCCGGAGAGATAGGCCAGCTCGCGACGGTGCAGACGACGTTCAACGTTGTTGTCTTTCACCATGCGCATGACCGCACACCAGCCCGCCTTCGCGGTGACAACCTGCTCACGCATCTCGTGATAGTCGCGCTCAAGCTTACGCAGCCGACGGGTCAGGTTGTCCATCTCCGCTTCACAGAAGGTCAGCGCTTTTTCCAGCTGATTGCGACGGGCGCGGTTGTTGCTGAGCTGGCTATGCAGCTCATCACGACGAATTCGCGCGCGCTCTTCGGCACCGCTGTCTGCACGCACGCCAATGTCCTGCAGTTCTTTGTGCAGATCGTTTAGCAGCTCTTTTTTGGTGTCGTAGGAGCTTTTCAGCGAGGCCATCACCTGGCTGTACTGGCTCAGCTGAGCCGCATGACTGCGCATCGCTTCACGGGCGCGGGTACGTTCTGCTTCAGCCTGCTCAAGACGCTGGCGCAGCTTCTCGTTAAGGTCGCTATTCCCGCTTAGCATTTCAGCCGAATCGGAGTAGCCGAAGTGGGCCCGACGCTGCACCACTTCCGTCAGGGCAAACGCCTGCTGACGCGCTTCACGCTGAACCTGCTGCGACCAGGCATAATCTTCTTTTAACTGCTCGTACTGCTCCGGATCGCTCTGCAGAACCGAAACAACCGGCTCCAGCTTCGCTAACTGATTGCCGTGCTGCTGCACAAAGCGTGCGGCTTCCTGAGCTTCATCCAGACGTTCCTGGATCTCATCCACACGGTCAGCCAGCGTGTCATCTGCCAGCAGATTCAGGCGAGGCAGAATGCGGTTAAGGGCTGCAACGCCCTCTTTCGCCTGCTCGAACTGAACGCGACTCTGCTGGTTGTCATTTTCATGATTGGCCAGCGCACGTTCCAGTTCACCCCGACGGGTGTTGAGCTTACGAATTTCGGCTTCCGGGTCAGCGTCAAAGGCTACGGCCAGATGGCTGCCAATAAAGCGGCTAAAGGCCTGGTGCAGACGCTGGGTTTTCTGCACGTCAAACGACAGCGTCGCAAAACGTTCAGAGAGCGTTTCACGCTCTGCATGCAGGGTTTCAATACGATTTTCACGCGCGGCACGGCCAAAGAGAGGCAGTTCCGGGAAGCGTGAATAACGCCACTGACGGTCAGCGATTTTCACCACAACCGCTTTTTCCAGCTCATCTACGCTGAACACGCTGTCATCGAATGACTGCGGATCACCTTCGATCAGGTAGAGATCTTCCGGACAATCTTCCAGGCCAGCAAGCTGTTCAGAAATCAGCGACAAATCCGGCACCACAATCGCGTTACGCGATGGGCCATACAGCGCGGAGAAGTACGGCGCGTCATCGAGACCTACATCGTCATAGATTTCTGACAGCAGTACGCCACCGAAACGCTCCGCCAACGTGTTGAGGCGCGCATCTTCCGAACCACCCGGCTGGCTTAAGCGCTCAATTTCTTCGTCGACGTCACGCTTACGTGCGCCCACTTCGTCACGCTCTACAATCGCTTCACGCTCTCGCTCCAGCAACTGCTGCAGGTATTCGGTGACGTCCTGACTGGATGCAAACTCTTCACCGCACTGTTCGCTGAGCTGGCTCAAACTGGTTTGCGCCGCAAGCCATATCGGCGCACGCTGCAACAGCGTCTGTGAACGAGACTGGAGCTGCTCCATTTCCTGTCGCAGCGTCATACGCTGTTCGCTTGCGTTCGATACGGAGTCAGAAAGTGCTGCAATACGGGCTTCGAGTTCCTGATGCAGGGCCTCGAGCTCGTCGAAATCGTAATTTTTGCCCTGACGCTTGCAGAATTCGGTCAGCAGACGCTCGGCTTCCTGCTGCTCGCGCAGGCGCTGCTCAAGCTCGTTCAGGCGCATGCGCAGCGGCTGAACCTGCTCGGCCAGATGGCGCTGGTTCACACCGTCGCGCAGCAGTTCACGGGCAACATTCCACGCTTCGTTACGCGCCAGCGGGCCGTTAATCGCCACCACCAGCTGATAGGCCTGCTCAAACTGGCTGTGCGCCGTTTGCACGACGCTCATCTTCTGTTCGAGAGACAGCAGTTTCTCAGTAGCTTCCTGCTCTTTGGCCTGGAACGTATCCAGCCATTCTTCAGCGCTCTCTGCCGTTAAGTCAGGGAGATGGCACAGCTCTTTTGCACGCTGTAATGCCTGCAAAGCCTGGTTGTACTGAATCGCGCGCGTCTGCTGCACGTCCAGCGCCTGCTGGTAATCAGCAAGCTGGCTTTTCAGCTCATCCACTTCCAGCTCGGCGGCTTCGGCACGGGCTTCGTTCTCTTCCTGCTTGTCAGCGGCTTCTGCCACCACTTCGTTTTGCTCTTCAAGACGAATTTGCAGCTCATCGAGATCCGCTTCGTAGCGCTCGATTTTCTCCTGCTGACGCAGCGCGGTTTGCACCAGATTCAGGTGATCGCTGGCGGCCTGATAATCAGCTTCCAGGTCACCTTCGGCACCATTCTGTTCGCCCAGCTCACGCGCCATTTCAACGTGCTTATACTGCTCAGCCACCAGCTGTTTACGTGAGGTAAAGAGCTCCCGGCGATACTCTAACGCCTGATCGAGGTGAATGCGGCGCTCGTTGGCGTGACGCATATAATCTGCCGCCACATAGTTGGTGGCTTCGCTGATCAGATGTTTAAACAGGTCACGGTCGGACTGGGTAACGCGAATGGCTTCGAGCGTCATGCGGTTTTCACGCAGCGCAGCTTCCATATCCTGGAAAGCCTTACGCACGCCGCTGTTTTCCGGCAACAGGTAGTCGCGCAGAGAGCGGGTAATGGCGCTTGAGATACCGCCGTACAGGGACGCTTCAATCAGACGGTAGTATTTACTACGGTCGGACGCGGTACGCAGACGACGGGCAACCACACCCAGATCGAACATCAGGGAGTGGTAATCGGTAATCGAGTTGAACTGCTTGAACTGTACGCCTTCGATGGTTTCGAGCTTGTCTTTCAGCTCCTGCAGCGTTAGCACGCGAGCCTGACGCTCGTTCAGGGTTTCTGTCAGCAATGCCGTTGGCTGCATGGAGGTTGGCAAGCCCTGGATCGCAAAGGGTTTGATATCCACTTTACGGTCACGGCCCGCAATCTGCTGCAGGCGCACGCCCACCACCACACGCTGGTGACGGGAGTTGATAACGTCCAGCACCGAATAACAGACGCCGGCTTTTAACTTACCGTGCAGACCTTTATCACGAGAGCCGCTTGTCGCCCCCGCTTCGGTGGTGTTACGGAAGTGCAGCAGCGTCAGATCGGGGATAAGCGCTGTGACAAATGCCGCCATGGTGGTGGATTTACCCGCACCGTTGCCGCCGGAGAGCGTCGTAACCAGCTCGTCCAGATCGAAGGTTCGGGCAAAGAAGCCGTTCCAGTTAATCAGCGTTAGTGAGCGAAATTTACCGCGTTCAATCATTACTCTTCCTCCCCGCTATCCGGCTGATTCTCTTCATGCTCGTCATTGAGCTGCAAATGGTTTTCGACCGGCATCGCTTCACCGTCGCGGATCATGCGAAGTTGAGCTTCTCGCGCGTCATCGCCCGCACGCACATCGGCGCCGAAGCGGAAGACCGATTCCGTAATGCGGAATTTGCTGCTGTCGTGGCCCATAAACCAGACCATACCCAGACGACGCAGACGGTTCAGGGAAGAGCGTACTTTTTCCTGTAATTTCTGACGGTCAAGATCCGACCCCGTGGAACGGTTGTTCACCAGCTTGAGCAGCTTGCTCTCATCTGCCAGCGTCAACAGCTCATCGTAAAGTTCCTGCTGGGTGAAGATACCTTCATTCGCCAGACGCTCGGGGCTGAGATAGAGGTAGCAAAGAATTTTGCCGACCATCATATCCAGCTCGGAGAGCACGGAACGCGGGATGAGCGTCGTGGAGCGTGGGCGCAGGTAGAAAAACCCTTCCGGTGCGCGGATAAGTTCAACGTTATAGCGCGCGTAAAACTCTTCCAGGTACTCCTGGAAATCCATCAAAAAGGCGTGATTATCCAGCTCGTCTAAGCCAATGTGACGACCGGCACGCAGCTGGCTGTCCAGCGCCGGAAATAACGGATTCGCCAGCGCCTGTGCCAGCTTAACTGGCATCACTTGTTCAATATTTGTCAATGACATGCGCCTGTACCTTGGCTCCGTAATCGTTAATTGACTGCCACTTCGGCGGCAGTCCGGTGAAATCTGCTTGCGCGACGCCCAGGCGCACCGCCTGGTCTACCACAATGCGGGCAATGTCGAAGTGGCGCGCGCGAGGATATTGCGCCAGATAGTCGCGCACCACGAGCCCCAGATCCAGCGGCACTTGTCTGGTTTTGTAGATGGCAAGCTGTTCTTCGATCATCGCCGCAAGCTGCTCGCGAATTTCGTTAAATTCTTCATACTCAAGATCCGGCGGCAGTTCACCGGTCACCTCTTCATCGCGCAGGGCCATCTCTTCGTCGCGCATATCCAGCAGACGATCGGCACTGGCGTAGGTCAGCGCCCACGGCGCATCGAAATAGGTCTGCACCGACTGACGCAGACGCTGAGCAAAGACGCGGTTTTTATCCATATCAATCGCGGTACGGATAAATTTATGCACGTGACGGTCATAGCCGATCCACAGGTCGATCGACTGCTGGCCCCAGCTGATAATGCGGTCGAGTTTGCTTTGCAGATCGAAGACCAGACGATCGACAAAATGCAGATCGTCATGCGCCAGGGTCGCATCCTGAATGCGCAGCAGGTTCGCCTGAAGCTTATCCCCTGCCGCTTCCAGCGTATCCTGCAGCTCACGCAGCGTGCCGGAGGTTTCTGACAGCAGAAGTTCACAGCTGGAGATGGCGGCACGCCAGTCTTTATTCAGCAGCTGCGCGATATCGTCTTTCACCTGCTGCTGCTGTTCGTCCATCAGACGCTGGGTCAGATCGATACTGTCGAAGATTTCCGCCACCGAATATTTCAGCGGCGCGTAGACGTTACGGTGCCAGTGGAATTCGTCACCGTTTTCATCCGCAGCATCGGCGGCACGCTTAAGCTCACCCGCCACGATCGAGAGCTGCATAGAAAGACGCAGCGTGGAAAATTCACGCTGGCGAATATAGTAATCGGTGATACCGATGCCCAGTGGCGTCAGGCGATAGATGGCGTTTCCTTCCGCCTGCTCGCTAGTAAAGCGGTTCAGCAGACGTTGACGCACCATATCGTTGATTGCGTTGTTGGCACGCACGCTAATGGTTTCGCTGGTTTGCTCAAACGCATCACTGACATGGCGGAACGCATCCACCAGTTCACCCTCGCTCATTTCGCCATCCAGCCGTTCGCCATTCAGCGTGGCAACCGCCAGCAGAAAAGAGAGTCTGTCTACCGGCAGCGAGATGGAGAAATCGTTTTTCCTGGCCCAGGCAACCAGTTCGGGGACTGTCTGGGAAAATTCACTCATAGATTATCCTTGCATCTGCGGCTTGCGCGCGGTGACGTGTATATAGCGGCCAAGGCTCAGGTAAGGCTCCTGACGGCAATACCGCGTTTCTATTTCTGTTAAGGCGTCTAAACAGTCATGCTGTTTTTGTTTATCACGCAGATAATCATGAAACACCCTCACGCCTGTTTTACCGGTGATCTCCCAGCCAATCTCCTCCAGCCAGCCATAGACCTGCTGCGGTTCTCGCGGGAAATCCGGCGATAGCGTGCGCCGTTTCTTTTTATACATACCCTGCTGCACGTAGCCGAAATTGCCTACCAGCACGTTACGCATCAGCAGGCCGTTAGCATTGTAGAACATCAGCGATAACGCACCGCCCGGACACAACATCGACCACAGCGTTTTTAACATGGCTTGCGGTTCAGCTACCCATTCCAGCACAGCATGA
The DNA here is from genome assembly GCF_004402045.1 of Lelliottia nimipressuralis. Taxonomy (GTDB): domain Bacteria; phylum Pseudomonadota; class Gammaproteobacteria; order Enterobacterales; family Enterobacteriaceae; genus Enterobacter; species Enterobacter chinensis. The sequence goes on from NZ_SOMG01000021.1 coordinate 142,447, forward strand.
AACAATATCAGATCAACCTGAGTTTCCAAATGCTGCGGGATGTCCTGAGCGGCGCAATGTATAAAATGCATGTTGTCGCTCACACCTTTCTCTTCTGCCGCGCGTTGGGCGCGCGCAACCATCTCTGCAGAAAGATCGCAAAGCGTGACGTGATGACCGCGTTGCGCCATAAGAATGGCTGTCTGGCCTTCCCCGCCACCGGCATCCAGCACGCGCAACTTGCGGTCACCGAAATCAGCAAGCAGCTTGTCCAGATCCTGCCAGAGGATCGTCTGACGGAGCTGTCCTTTCGTGGTGCCATAAATGTTGCGCGAAAACTTTTCCGCGATGTCATCAAAATTGCGATCCCGCATTGGGAGAGTTCCACTCGCTAACTGCAAAACCGCTATTTTGTCACACCCGCGCGGAGAATGAACCTCTCTGGTGTAATATCACGGGTAATCACCTGCTATATGGTCAAAAAAGGAACCAAAAAGGATGCTTTTTACCCTTAAGAAATACATTGGAGGGATGATGCTTCCCCTTCCGCTGCTGCTCATCACGATCGCGCTGGGGCTGGCGCTGGTCTGGTTCAGTCGCTTTCAGAAAAGTGGCAAAACGCTTATCACGCTCGGCTGGTTTGTCTTGCTGCTGTTAAGCCTGCAACCGGTCGCGGATGGTCTGTTACGCCCTATCGAAAACAAATACCCGACATGGCAGGGAAATCAGAAAGTGGCGTACATCGTGGTGCTGGGCGGCGGGTATACCTGGGATCCGGACTGGGCACCCAGCTCGAACCTGATCAACAACAGCCTGCCACGGCTAAACGAGGGTATTCGCCTGTGGCTGGCGAACCCGGGATCAAAAATGATCTTCACCGGCGCGGCGGCAAAAACGAACCCGGTGAGTACGGCTGAGGCAGGCGCCAGAGTCGCGGAATCACTCGGCGTGCCGCGTTCCTCAATCATTACGCTGGACAGTCCAAAAGATACCGAAGAAGAGGCTGCAGCGGTGAAGCAGGCGATTGGCGATGTGCCGTTCTTGCTGGTGACATCCGCCTCACACCTGCCAAGAGCGATGATTTTCTTTGAAAAACAAGGCCTGCACCCACTTCCCGCACCGGCAAACCAGATGGCCATCGCCGCACCGCTCAACCCGTGGGAACGGGCAATCCCGTCCCCCGCGTGGCTGATGCATAGCGACCGCGTCGGCTATGAGACGCTCGGACGCCTCTGGCAGTGGCTGAAAGGCTCCTCAGGCGAGCCAGGGCAAGAGTGATTTTGTCGCCAGATCGAAGTTTGCGCGATTGAAACGTCCGGTATTGACCAGTTGCGCGACTTCGTCCCAGAGCAGGTAGAGCCAGCGCCGCCAGAGAAACGCTTCTGCAACCGGCGCGCGCTGAAGGTAGTGCCACAGTAAACCTTCCGCCGCCCCGCTGTCGCTGAGCCTGAACAGCTCATATTCGCGCGGCGCCCAGAGCATGATCCCCGGTCCGACCATCGCAAGGAGCTGATCGCTGCGGGAGTCTTTGAGCATGCTGCGCAGGGTGAAATTACCGTGGATCAGCACGCAGTTGTCATTAAAGCCTTCGAACAACGCCGGTAAGCACTCGCGGGTGCGAAACAGAATACGTTTGTCCTGCATGGTTAAACCGGTGTTACTGAACTGATTAAGCGTTCCCCACAGCACTTCAACCCGCTGGCGATACCACAGCGGCCACAGGTTTTCCTGGGTACTGTCGACCGGCCCCACGAGTCCACGGCTATCCTGACGATGCCAGGCCAGCAGCGCCTCAACAATCTGGTCTTTCAGCTGTTCCCAACGCTCCGGCGTACGCGCCGGGGCTTCAACAGACACGCCGCGTAAACGCTCAATCAGCAGCACGTCCGGCCCGGGGTGTTCCTCATGCGTCATCACACCGTACACCGTCGGCATACGGACCGTTCCCTCCCGTGCCAGCATCGACATTTTCCATGCGAGCTGCCTGGCGACACCCGGCGAGGTAAAACTTCTGGCCATCAGCGGCATTGGGTTGCCCTGACTGTCGTACAACGACCAGAGCGCGGTATCGGCCTTTTCACTCACGCATTCGACCCGGCTTAACTTCTCACCAAGCAGATGGCTAAGTTCGGCACGCAGCTGTTCCATATGAGATTACCCCCATTAAGACTACTGCTTTTATAATGAGCGTCCTGGATGAAGATGTCACCCGGAAGAGATCAATTATGGAAAAGAAAGGGAAAGGCGTGAGGAAAGACATCCCCCCGAAAGGAGGGATGCAGGCGGTATTAACGCAATTCGGCGCGGACGCGCTCAAGATCTTCCGGCGTATCTACGCCCGTTCCAGGCACTTCTCGGGCCACGGCAACATGGATTTTATCGCCATACCAAAGCACGCGAAGCTGCTCCAGCATTTCGATATGCTCCAGCGGACTGGGTGCCCAGGTGACATAACGGCGAATAAAGCCAGCGCGATAGCCGTAGATCCCAATATGGCGCAGGAAAGAATCACCAATGGTCTCTTTTGAGAGCGCAAAGCGATCGCGATCCCATGGGATCGTGGCGCGGGAGAAATAGAGCGCATAGCCTTCGGCATCCATAACCACCTTCACCGCATTCGGATTGAATGCCTCTTCAGCATGGTGAATAGGTACCGCGAGCGTCGCCATACCAACCTGACGCTGAGCCAGGTTTTCTGCCACCTGACGGATAATGACCGCCGGGATCATCGGCTCGTCACCCTGCACGTTCACGATGACCGTATCATCACTGAAACCGCATTTCTCAACCACTTCCGCCAGGCGTTCAGTGCCGGACTGGTGATCGGCGCGAGTCATGCACACCTCACCGCCTGCTGCCTCAACCGCACGGGCGACATCCGGATGATCGGTGGCGACAATGACGCGCTCGGCACCGGATTCACGCGCCCGCTCAAGGACATGCACAATCATTGGCTTGCCGTTGATATCCACCAGCGGCTTACCGGGCAGACGCGTAGACGCGTAGCGCGCAGGGATAATGACAACAAAACTCATGGTTTGCTCTCTTCTGCCACCAGGGAACGGGCTTCATTTTCCAGCAATACCGGAATACCGTCGCGCAGCGGGAAGGCCAGACTGTCCAGCTTACAAATCAGCTCTTGTTTGTCCTGGCTGTAGTAGAGTTTGCCGTTGCATACCGGGCAGGCAATAATTTCAAGTAAACGGTGATCCATAGTTCCTCCGTATGGGTAATCGCTAAAGCTTAACACATTCCTTTTTCAGGGCGTGCCTGTTTCCCAGCCACTTCGACAGGATGCAAACAGCCCGTCGGGTACCCGACCCAGCGTCACGTCACGGGCCCCCTGCCAGCGCGCGAATTCGCTAATGGCAAACGTCAGCCCTTTTTCCAGCGTCGCCGTCACCCTGACGCCCTCTTCCAGATAAAGGGCAATGATTTCAAGCGTGCCAGTCTTGCGGTGCATTTTGGCATCCATACGTCCGACCAGCTGTCCCTTATGCAGCAGAGGTAAAACGAAGTAGCCATACTGACGCTTTGGCGCCGGGGTATAACATTCCAGCCGGTAGCTGAAATCGAACAGCTGCTCGGCGCGTTTTCTGTCCCAGACCACCGGATCGAAAGGCGACAACACCGTGCTGTGGGTTGCCTGCAATTTTCCTTCCAGGGCCAGAGGCAAGAGCGGGAGAAGATCCTCATGCAGCCACATTTCGCCCAGTGTTTCCACCATGACGGGAATGATTCGCTGTTCTTGCTGCCACATTTCCAGCAGCGGTTTTAGGGCGGGCTGGCGCAGACGATAATAATCAGCCAGCCATTGTGAACGGAAAATGCCCAGGCTGCGGGCGCTATTTTCCAGCATGATGGCCTCAGCCGCTTCCTGGGAGAGCAGGTCCTGCTCGTCGTTCCAGTGCGGCATCACGCGATGCGTCAGGTCGTATACGCGCTGAAAATTACGCCGTTCAATCACCATCACTTTGCCTGACGTGAACAGCCCTTCGAGATGACGTTTGTGCGGCTTCCACTCCCACCAGCCACTTGTGCCTTTGCGCGGGTGTTCAAAATCGGCGGAACGTACGGGACCGTTTTCCTGAATGTGCGCGATGAGCTGCTCGATTTCAGCCGCATGTTCCAGCATCCACGCCTGGCGGTACTTCCAGCCCATCTTATCCGGTGAGAGCATGCGGTGACGGACCAGTGCGAAATCGCTGCGGGGCAGGAAACAGGCTTCGTGCGCCCAATACTCCATTAACTCCCCCTTGCTGAGCGCCTCATCCAGCCACTGTGATGGATAACTCCCCAGACGGCTAAACAGCACCAGGTAAGGGCTGCGGGCCACAATGTTAATGGTATCGATTTGAAGTAGCGACATGCGCTGGACGGTAGAGAGAATATCGGCAGGCTGCGCTCGGCGGCGGGGCTTTTTGAGCAGCCCCTGCGCGGCAAGGTGTAAATGACGTGCGGCTGAAAGCGAGAGTTGCGGTAAAGACATGCGTTTTCCTGTCAGTCAAAGCGCCACCAGAACCGCGTAAGCGTTTATTGCACCAACGCAATCAGTTCCTTGAGCAATTGTTCCGGCTGCTCGCCGCTGAGCTCAGCGTCAACCGGCAGATACCACCAGTTTTCTTTCGCAAAGGCACGGCATTTCACCGCATCTTTTTCGGTCATGATCAGGGTCTGTCCGGGTACGGTGAGCAAATCTACCTGCCCTTCTACCAGCGCCTGATGGTCAGCCAACGGAACACGCTTTTCAAGGCGAGCACCGCACTGTTCAAGCGTAGCGAAGAAACGCGGAGGATGGCCAATACCCGCCATCGCCACCAGCGCAGGTAATTGAGAAACCGACCGGCGTTCACCCGTCACCAGGTTGACCGCCATTCCCGGCAGGAGACGCATGGGAATTTCACCCGCTTTTGCCTCACCACCGTTCACAATCACCGCATCTACGGACTTCAGACGCGAAGCGCGTTCCCGCATTGGCCCCGCCGGCAGCCACCAGCCGTTACCGAAACGGCGAACCCCGTCGATCACCACAATCTCTTTATCACGCGCCAGGGCGTAATGTTGCAGCCCATCATCCGTAATGATGATTTGCACCGCATGTTTAGCAACCAGAGCCTGCACGGCGTCGCTGCGCACCGGAGAGACCGCGACAGGTGCGCCGGTACGCTGGAAAATCAGTACGGGTTCATCTCCCGCTTCGGCAGTCGCGGTTTCCGCCGTCAGAAGAAGAGGATACTGCGCTGCTTTACCACCATAACCGCGAGATACAACCCCAGGGCGAATACCGCGTTTTTGCAGTTGTTCAACCAGCCAGATAACCACAGGTGTTTTACCATTGCCACCCGCAGTAAGGTTGCCCACAACTACAACCGGAACCGGCGCACGCCAGGCTCGCTTCAGCCCCAGACGGTACAACAGACGAATCGCACCGCTCACCAGGCCATACAGCCAGGAGAGCGGCAAAAGCAGCAGCCACAGCGGGGATTCACCGGACCAGATGCGTGCAATCATTGTTGACCGAACTGCATCTTATGCAACTGGGCATAAACGCCGCGGTGTTCCAGCAAATCAGCATGGCTTCCGCGTTCAACAATGATCCCATCCTCAACCACGACGATTTCATCAGCCTGCTCGATAGTCGACAGACGGTGCGCAATCACCAGCGATGTGCGGTTCTTTTGCAGTTCATCCAGCGCGGACTGGATAGCGCGTTCAGATTCGGTATCCAGCGCGGAGGTCGCTTCGTCCAGTATCAGGATTGGGCTGTCACGCAGCAGCGCACGCGCAATCGCAATACGCTGACGCTGGCCTCCGGAGAGGAGCACGCCGTTTTCACCAATGATGGTATCCAGACCGTTATCCATCTTGTTGATAAAGTCCATCGCATACGCCATGCGTGCGGCATTCTCGATCTGCTCGCGGCTGTACTCATCAGTGCGTGCGTAAGCAATATTGTTGGCAACCGTATCGTTGAACAGGTGGACGTTCTGAGAGACCAGCGCAACCTGGTTACGCAGCGACTGCAGGGTATACTCCCGCAGGTCGTGACCATCTAACAGGATCTCGCCTTCGTTAATATCGTAGAAACGGGTGATCAGACTGGCAATGGTCGATTTACCCGAACCAGAACGGCCTACCAGCGCAACGGTTTTACCTGCCGGAATAGACAGGTTGATATTACGCAGTGCAGGCACTTCGCGGCCTGGATAGGTAAAGGTCACGTTGCGGAATTCAAGGTCGCCGTTCGCACGCTCAATGACGCGTTTACCTTCATCTTTTTCCTGCTCGGAATCCAGAATGCTGAACAGGGTCTGGCAGGCGGCCATCCCGCGCTGGAACTGGGCGTTAACGTTCGTCAGCGATTTTAGCGGACGCATCAGGGCAATCATGGAAGAGAAGACCACCGTGATGGTACCCGCCGTCAGCGTCTCCATCACGCTCGGGAAGCTTGCCGCATACAGAACGAACGCCAGCGCCAGAGAGGCAATAAGCTGAATGACAGGGTCAGAAATTGAAGAGGCCGAAACCATTTTCATCCCCTGCAGACGCATTTTGTTGCTGACTTTATCAAAGCGTTTGGTTTCGACTTCCTGACCACCGAAAATCAGAACTTCTTTATGTCCTTTCAGCATCTGCTCCGCGCTGGTCGTCACCTGCCCCATCGTGTTCTGCATATTCTTACTGATATTGCGGAAGCGTTTTGATACGACACGAATAGCAATGGAAACAATCGGAGCCAGCACAATAAGGATGATCGACAGCTGCCAGCTGTAATAGAACATCATCGCGAACAGGCCGATGATTGATGCGCCCTCACGCACAACGGTAATCAGCGCGCTTGAGGACGAGGAGGCGACCTGCTCTGAGTCGTAGGTAATGCGAGACAGCAGCGTACCGGTAGACTGTTTGTCAAAGAATGAGACCGGCATGCCCATCATGTGACTGAACAGACGACGGCGCATGGTCATTACCACTTTCCCTGATACCCAGGAGATACAGTAGCTGGAGATATAGCTGGTGATACCGCGTAAGATCATCAGTCCGATAACCACCAGAGGCATCCATAGCAACACTGAGCGATCCGTTTTACCAAAACCGTCGTCCAGTAACGGTTTGAGAAGCGATAGCATAAAAGTATCGCTGGCTGCGTTGAGGATTAACGCTACACCCGCCACGATCAAGCCTGGTTTAAAGGGCGCAATCATCGGCCAGAGTCGGCGGAACGTTTGCCACGTGGAGAGATCTTTGTCGTTATGCATTCAAAAAACCAGCATTCGTTGAAATAGCCGCATATTCTACCCGTTATCTACGGGCGCGCCAAACCACTGATGATACCAAAAGGGTAAATATTGCTCTCGCAAGCGCCGGATTTGCCAGTAATGTTGCGAGAATGTCACCGATATTTGTCCAGAATGAGGCGTATCATGCCAGATATACCCCTCTTTTCGATAACGTCGGACAACTTTCGCCGACGGGAAATGCCATGCGTTATAGCGGGCCGCTGAATCAAGGGCGATCTGTCCTGCCACCCGTTGTACCAGCGGCAACGACGAAGACGTATTGCTGCCATGATGGGGGACCTGTATGAGCGTGGAGGTCAGATGACGCCAGTAATGGCTAAGCATAGCCTGTTCCGCCTGCGCTTCAATGTCGCCTGTGAGCAGTACACTCTGCTCACCGTCGTCAACTTTTACCACGCAGGATGCGTTATTCCCCTGTGTGGAGTAACGCTCAGGCGGCCAGTGGACGGTGAAGGTGAGTCCTTGCCATCTCCAGCTTTGCCCCCGGAAACAAGGACGGTGCCCTGCCTGACGTAATGCGCTTCTTATCCACACGTCTGGCCATGCTTTTTTGAGCGAGGCCAGTCCTCCCGCATGGTCCAGATGGTCATGACTGAGAATAACGCCTTCTGGCCGCAGGTGATGCCAGCGAAGCCACGGAATAATTAACCGCTGTGCGCTATCTCCGCCCGGCCAGGCGAGCCCGGTATCATAGAGAATGGCTTTTCCCTGTCGTTCAATGACCATTGCCAGCCCCTGCCCCACATCCAGCATATGCAGGGTCCAGCTATCGCTTTTTGCCGTTCGCCAGAGAGGAAATGCCATCAGGACACTTCCTGCCAGACAAACGGCAGGAACGGTTTTCCAGGCACGGAAGCGCCAGCCAATGATGCTAAGCCAGGGCAGCAATGTCGTGTACTGCCAGCGTTGATCCACATTTTGCCAGCCATCAGGCAGGCGCATCAGCAGCCAGAAAAGTCCCGCAAGTGACCTATCGGCTGCAAACCAGATGGCATTTTCTACTGCGGCAAGCGGCAGCAGATGGAGCAGCATACCGAGCAGAATCAGCGGCACGGAGATAAACGTTACCAGTGGAACGGCAAAAAGATTAGCGACCAGAGAGGATATGCTGAAGCCATGGAAAATCAGAACCTGCAATGGCAAGAGCAACAGCAACATGCCAACCTGCAGATAAATGAGGTTCAGTAGCGGCCTTATCCAGCGTACCTTGTGCCAGTGAGGAAGCGGCAACCACTGAAACCAGAAAATCAGCGCGGCTACGGCAAATGCTGACAGGGCCAGACTCTGCGAGAGTATGGCTAATGGATCGCTTATCAGGATTGCCGCGATACAGCAAAACCATACCTGCCAGGGAGACCATTGACGGGCAGCAATCCGCAACGTCGCGAGCACAGCAAGCGCGATGACGGTTCGCAACGCTGGAGGCTGCAAACCGGTAAGCCAGGCGTAGAAAGCAGCAAAGAACAACCCGGCCAGGAGAGGCATTTGCCAGTGGACCCGGTGGCCAGGTAATAAAAACTGGAATCCACGTGCCAGTAACCAGACAATGGATGCCGCCAGTGCGATATGCAGACCCGAAATCGCCATGAGATGCAGTGTGCCGGTTTCCCGCATCAGGTCTTTTATTTCCTGGGGTATATCCAGACGTTCTCCCATCCCCAACCCAAGGATAACCGCTCTCCAGTGATAAGCAGAAAGTCGGTTTTGCAGTGACATCAGGTATTGTGCTCGCAAACTGCAGCGTCCATCGACGAGTTCCGCATGGGTGAAGCGCCCGCTCAGCGTTTGGTGTTGAGCAAAAGCGCTTCGCTGGGCATCATAGCCTCCGTCATTCAGTTCGCCGTGAGCAGGCCTGAGCCTGAGCGTCATGTCCCAGCGCTGACCAGCACACACTTTCTGTGGCAGATAATTGCCATACAACGTTACACCAGTGGACGCCCACCAGCGTTGACCATCAACACTGAGAATGTTTCCCTTATGCAGGGTTGCGCCATCGGTCGCGGTGATCTCGACCTCAGCCTGCACCGCACCTGAGGTTAAATGCGCCATCGGCCAGACGCTCTCTTGCGCGGCAAGAATACCCCATACACAAAATAACAACCCGATCCCCACATATTTCAGTCGTACGTTTCGCAGTGCGGCCAGCCCTATCCCAGCCACAATCATTATCCACACGGTATGACGTGACGGCAGTTCAGGTAACCAAAGTAAAGGGGTTATCGCCAGAATGGCGCAGATACTCAGCGCGGGTATGCCCATTGCTACCTCCCTGTTTCAGGGTGGCAGTATGTAAGCCAGCAGATCGTGTTGTCAGGTGAGAAGAATGCGTTATACGGGAAGCGCTGTACTATTTTTATCGGTTTGCAGAAACTGAAACGAAAAATGCGGGACATCTTCAGATGCGATAACGTTAAGTATAAAAAAAGCACCCGCAGGTGCTTTCTTTCGAACCCAGTTTAACCCGATGGTTAAACTCAGTTGCCGTAAATATTGGCGCGATCGCGCAGTTCTTTGCCCGGCTTAAAGTGTGGAACGTACTTACCTTCCAGTTCGACTTTATCGCCCGTTTTCGGGTTACGCCCGGTGCGTGGAGCACGATAGTGCAGAGAAAAACTACCGAAACCGCGGATTTCAATGCGCTCGCCCTGGGCAAGAGTGGAGGCCATATGCTCCAGCATCTCTTTTACGGCATCTTCCACTGCCTTGGCAGGGATATGCGGTTGCTGACTGGCAAGTCTTTCAATCAATTCTGACTTGGTCATGATTCCTCCGGTTCCTTTCAAACCAATTAGCTGAACAGCTCATTAAACAAGGGCGGCCGTAGCCGCCCTTTGTTATTGATTACAGGACGAATCCTGCAATCTGTCAAGTTTGCTCCTCATCCTTCGCACTGTAAATATGTTACAGGTCAAATGATGCTGAGAACCTGATATTACTCGCCTTTAGCTGCTTTGAAAGCTTCAGCCATTGCGTTGTTAGAGAAGTTTGCATCTTCCTGTTTGTTAACAGTTGCGATTGCATCTTTCTCATCAGCTTCGTCTTTAGCACGAACAGACAGGCTGATTGCACGGTTCTTACGGTCAACACCGGTGAACTTAGCTTCAACGTCGTCGCCTACGTTCAGAACCAGAGTGGCATCTTCAACGCGGTCACGGGAAGCTTCAGAAGCGCGCAGGTAACCTTCAACGCCGTCAGCCAGTTCTACGGTTGCGCCTTTAGCGTCAACTGCAGTCACTTTACCGTTTACGATTGCGCCTTTCTTGTTCAGTGCAACCCAGTTGTTGAACGGATCTTCTGCGAGCTGTTTAACGCCCAGGGAGATACGCTCACGCTCTGCGTCAACCTGCAGAACAACTGCAGCGATTTCGTCGCCTTTTTTGTATTCACGAACTGCTTCTTCGCCTGCAACGTTCCAGGAGATGTCAGACAGGTGAACCAGGCCATCGATGCCGCCGTCCAGGCCGATGAAGATACCGAAGTCAGTGATAGACTTGATTTTACCTTCAACACGGTCACCCTTGTTGTGGGTTTCCGCGAACTGCTGCCATGGGTTGTTTTTGCACTGCTTCAGGCCCAGGGAGATACGACGACGTTCTTCGTCGATATCCAGAACCATCACTTCCACTACATCACCAACGTTAACAACTTTGGATGGGTGGATGTTTTTGTTGGTCCAGTCCATTTCGGAAACGTGCACCAGGCCTTCAACGCCTTCTTCGATTTCAACGAAGCAGCCGTAGTCAGTCAGGTTAGTTACGCGACCAGTCAGTTTAGTACCTTCTGGGTAACGCTTAGCGATAGCTACCCATGGATCTTCGCCCAGCTGTTTCAGGCCGAGGGATACACGAGTACGCTCGCGGTCGAACTTCAGCACTTTAACAGTGATTTCGTCGCCCACGTTCACGATTTCGCTTGGGTGCTTAACGCGTTTCCACGCCATGTCGGTGATGTGCAGCAGGCCATCAACGCCGCCCAGGTCAACGAATGCGCCGTAGTCAGTGAGGTTCTTAACGATACCTTTGACTTCCATGCCTTCCTGCAGGTTTTCCAGCAGCTGATCGCGTTCTGCGCTGTTTTCGGATTCGATAACGGCACGACGGGATACAACAACGTTGTTACGCTTCTGGTCCAGCTTGATTACTTTGAACTCAAGCTCTTTGCCTTCGAGGTGCAGGGTGTCACGGACTGGACGAACGTCTACCAGTGAACCTGGCAGGAACGCACGAATACCATTCAGCTCAACAGTGAAGCCGCCTTTAACTTTGCCGTTGATAACACCGACTACAGTTTCAGCTTCTTCGTAAGCTTTTTCCAGCGTGATCCAAGCTTCGTGACGCTTAGCTTTCTCACGGGACAGCAGGGTTTCACCGAAGCCGTCTTCCACTGCATCCAGAGCAACGTCAACTTCGTCACCAACCTGGATTTCCAGCTCGCCCTGGGCGTTTTTGAACTGCTCTGCCGGAATGGCGGACTCAGATTTCAGACCGGCGTCAACCAGTACTACGTCTTTGTCGATAGCAACAACAACACCACGAACGATGGAACCCGGACGGGTTTCGATTGTTTTTAAGGATTCTTCAAATAGTTGAGCAAAAGATTCAGTCATGTTTAATCTTCAGGTTAATATAACGTCCACCTGGCTCCGTGCCGGATGGGGTTGTTTCACATACCCGCCGTCAATCCATTGCAGCGGGGGTACTACTAAATCGGTCGCGATTACGCGAGTGCCAGTTTCTGGCGCGCATATTGTAGCGCTTTTTCAATCACTTGCTCAATAGTTAAACTGGTTGAATCCAGAACTAATGCATCTTCTGCAGGAACAAGTGGGGCGACGGCGCGGTTACGATCGCGGTCATCGCGCTCTTTTATCTCGGATAAAAGGCGATCAAAGTTAACACTAAACCCCTTTTCCTGCAACTGAAGCATGCGGCGTTGAGCACGTTCTTCCGAAGAGGCGTCAAGGAAAATTTTCACAGGCGCATCAGGGAATACAACGGTTCCCATATCACGTCCGTCAGCAATCAGACCCGGGGCGTCACGGAAAGCACGCTGACGACGTAACAGCGCCTCGCGAACGCGCGGGAAGGCCGCCACCTGGGAGGCTGCATTAGCCACTTCCTGAGTACGGATTTCGCCGCTCACGTCTTCCCCTTCAAGGATGACTTCCAGGTTGCCATCGGTCGAAACGAAACGCACATCCAGATGCGCAGCCAGCGGAACCAGCGCTTCTTCAGAGGCCACATCCACATGATGATGCAGCGCAGCCAGAGCCAGCACGCGATAGATTGCTCCCGAATCTAAAAGATGCCATTGCAATGCTTCCGCCATCGCTTTGCACAGAGTACCTTTCCCTGCGCCACTAGGCCCATCAATGGTGATTACCGGGGCAACTGCCGTCATCTTTTTCTCCTTAAATAAGGCATACCGTTTACATGAACGCCGCGCATTATACGCGCCAACGTGCGCAACTGTTACCTTTGCGTGCAAATTACGGAATGATTGAAGCAGAGTGTAGAAGAAATGAGCGGAGGTGTTCGTAATGAAGCGTAAGCAAATGCCGCATCGGGTGATGCGGCAACACGAGATCAGGCCAGAGTACTAATGCGTGCCAGCTGTTCGAAGTAGTCCGGGAACGTTTTCGCCGTACATTTCGGATCAAGAATAGTGACAGGGGTGTCTGACAGCGCCACCAACGAGAAGCACATCGCCATACGGTGATCGTTGTAGGTTCCGATTTCCGCAAACTGTAGTTTTGCCGGAGGGGTCACGCGAATGTAGTCTTCGCCCTCTTCCACCTCAGCACCGACTTTACGCAGCTCTGTCGCCATCGCGAACAGACGGTCAGTCTCTTTTACGCGCCAGTTGTAGATATTACGCAGCGTGGTGGTGCCTTTGGCAAACAGCGCCGCCGTGGCAATGGTCATCGCCGCGTCCGGGATATGGTTCATGTCCATATCGATGGCATTCAGCTCGCCGTGGGTGCAGGAGATGAAGTCATCGCCCCAGGTAACAATAGCGCCCATTTTTTCCAGCACGTCCGCAAAACGGATGTCGCCCTGCACGCTGTTACGGCCAATGCCGGTCACTTTTACCGTGCCACCTTTAATTGCACCAGCGGCGAGAAAATAGGACGCGGATGAAGCATCACCTTCAACAAGATAGTTGCCCGGAGACTGGTACTGCTGGGCACCGCGAACAACGAAGCGCTGATAAGAGTGGTTTTCAACCTCGACACCGAAGGTTTTCATCAGGTGCAGCGTGATATCAATGTACGGTTTGGAGACCAGGTCACCTTTAATAGCGATCACCGTATCCTGCGGTGCCAGCGGTGCAGTCATCAGCAGCGCCGTCAGGAACTGGCTGGACACACTGCCATCCACCTCAACGTTACCGCCGGTAAAGCCCCCGCGCAGACGCAGTGGCGGATAATTTTCCTGCTCCAGATAATCAATCTGTGCGCCACCCTGGCGAAGGGCATCCACCAGATGGCCAATCGGGCGCTCTTTCATGCGAGGCTCACCGGTCAGCACAATGTTGTTGCTACCCAGACACAGGGCCGCCGCCAGCGGGCGCATCGCCGTACCGGCGTTACCCAGAAATAGCTCAAGCTCTTCACCCGCGTGCAGCGCGCCGCCATTGCCGGTCACTTCGCAGCGGGTACGATCGTCGGAGAGAGTGTAATGAACACCCAACGCTTTCAGCGCATTGAGCATATGGCGCACGTCATCGCTGTCCAGCAGGTTTGTAAGGACGGTGGTGCCGTTTGCCAGCGCTGCCAGCAGCAGAGCGCGGTTCGAGACACTTTTTGAACCAGGCAGATTGATGGTGCCATCTACCCGCGCGATAGGTTGTAACGTCAGGGATTCCATGAAACTTAACTCTCAACTCAACATAATAAAAACCCCGCAGCAGCGCTGCGGGGGTGAAAACAGCGCAATTAACCGTGGCGACGTTCGAAATCGATCATGAAATCCGTCAGGGCTTTAACGCCTTCCAGCGGCATCGCGTTATAGATAGAAGCACGCATGCCACCAACGACACGGTGGCCTTTCAGCGCATGCAGGCCTGCCGCGAAAGACTCTTCCAGGAACACTTTGTCCAGGTTGCTGTCCGCCAGCTGGAACGGCACGTTCATGCGAGAACGGTTAGCTTTCGCCACATCGTTGCGGTAGAAATCGCTCTTGTCGATCACGCCATACAGCAGTTCGGCTTTCTGCTGATTAATTTTGTCCATCTGCGCCACGCCGCCGTTTTGCTTCAGCCATTTGAAGACCAGGCCGGAAAGATACCAGGCAAACGTTGGTGGGGTGTTGAACATGGAATCGTTATCGTTCAGGACGGTGTAATCGAGAATCGACGGGCAGGATTTATGCGCTTTACCCAGCAGGTCTTCACGTACGATAACAATCGTCAGGCCAGCAGGACCGATATTTTTCTGTGCGCCAGCGTAAATCACACCATAACGGCTGACATCCAGCGGTGTGGAAAGGATGGTCGAAGAGAGATCCGCGGTAACCACCACGTTATCACCAAAGTTTGGCTCTTCGTGGATAGCGATGCCGTCGATGGTTTCGTTCGGGCAGTAGTGCAGATAAGCCGCATCACGGGAAAGTTTCCACTCACTCATCGGCGTTACGGCACGCAGACCGTCAACGGTCACTTTGGCATCGATAACATTCGGCGTGCAGTATTTGTGCGCTTCTTTTACCGCACTGGCCGCCCAGTAGCCCGCATCAACGTAATCAGCGGTGGTTTTGTCACCCAGCAGATTGAGTGGGATGCCAGCAAACTGACCGCGTCCACCGCCGTGACAGAACAATACTTTGTAGTTCGAGGGGATATTCAGCAGATCGCGAAAATCCTTTTCTGCCTCTTCCGCCACCTGAATAAACTCTTTACCCCGGTGGCTGATTTCCATCACCGACGTACCGAGACCATTCCAGTCACAAAGTTCCTGTTGAGCCTGTTTAAGCACGTCTGCCGGTAACATCGCCGGACCTGAACTGAAATTAAAGACTTGAGCCATTTCCCCTCACCACGCTAAAAGCCATAAGTTATAACTGTGGATATCGGTTTTATCATTCAGTGACACGCGCCGCAATGTCTAAAACTTATGACCCTTGAAATGTGTCCTGCGTCACACAAAACAATCTGCCGCCTCGCTAAGACAAAACCGACAAAATGGCTGTCAGGTGATGCGTTTAGCCCGGCTAACCTTCGTCCATTCTGGATTTGCACAGCGAGGGCATAATTGACGATCCCCTGGCAGCATCGCAACTACGTGGCTGCATCTCACGCAGGCATACTCGCCCGCTTCGGGTACGGTTCTGAAACGCTCGACCAACATATCTGGCAGGATACAAAGCCCAGGCTTCACCTCGTCGTCAGAATAGTAATAGACGCTGATCTGCCCGTTGGTTTCCATTATCGCCAGACGCACCTGCCCGAGCTGTTCAACGCTATTCAGGCGTAGCTCCATAAAGAACTCAAACTCGGTCATATTGGCGCTCTGAACATTTTCCCAGGCCAGCTGTCCGTCCTCGACGATAACGACCGGCTTCCCTTCAAGCAGATCTTCCAGCTTTTCGCTTTTCGACATCAGCCACATCACAAGGCGGTAAAGTAGCGCAAGTGAGACAAAGACGATAAAGACCGGCACCATCGGCACATCATCATAAAAGGCGACGTCCCCCGCCGCTGAACCCAGCGTCAGGATGATCAACACCTCAAAGAGCGACATCTGTCGTACGCCACGACGCCCCGTTATCTTGAGAAACAGAAAGACCAGGACGAAGGTATACAGACTGCGCAGAGCGACTTCGCCTAAAAACTCAGGTGGGACTTTATCAAATGCCATCCGCTGGAGATCAAACGCTTTCATTTTTCTATGCCTTAACAGTAGGTTACTGAATGTAAGCATAGCTCAGGCTTTTATTTTCGCCGAAGATAGCACCTGTCACGCAAAACCCGTATCATTGCGCGCTTTACGTACGATAAAAGTGAACGCCATGACTCAAACGTTTATCCCCGGCAAAGACGCCGCTCTGGAAGATTCCATCGCTCGCTTCCAGCAGAAACTGACCGACCTGGGTTTTAACATCGAAGAAGCCTCCTGGCTCAATCCGGTGCCTCATGTCTGGTCCGTGCATATTCGCGATAAAGACTGTGCCCTGTGCTTTACCAACGGTAAAGGCGCGACAAAAAAAGCGGCACTGGCCTCTGCGCTGGGTGAGTACTTTGAGC
Source organism: Lelliottia nimipressuralis (assembly GCF_004402045.1). Taxonomy (GTDB): domain Bacteria; phylum Pseudomonadota; class Gammaproteobacteria; order Enterobacterales; family Enterobacteriaceae; genus Enterobacter; species Enterobacter chinensis. The sequence goes on from NZ_SOMG01000021.1 coordinate 158,970, forward strand.
GTCTGTCCACCAACTATTTCTTCGCTGACTTCTGGCTGGGTGAGACCATCGCTAACGGCCCGTTCGTTCACTATCCAAATGAAAAATGGTTCCCGCTGACCGAAGACGACGAACTGCCGGAAGGTATTCTCGACACTCGCCTGCGTGCCTTCTACGATCCCGACAACGAACTGACGGCCAGCATGCTGATCGATCTGCAGTCCGGTAACGAAGATCGCGGTATTTGCGCCCTGCCGTTTACCCGTCAGTCTGATGAGCAGACCGTCTATATTCCGATGAACATCGTAGGCAACCTGTATGTGTCCAACGGCATGTCCGCCGGTAACACCCGCAATGAAGCCCGCGTGCAGGGTCTGTCTGAAGTCTTCGAACGCCACATTAAAAACCGCATTATTGCCGAATCCATCAGCCTGCCTGAAATTCCGGCAGACGTGCTGGCGCGCTACCCGGGCGTAGTGGAGTCCATCGCCAAACTGGAAGCAGAAGGTTTCCCAATCTTTGCCTACGACGGCTCGCTGGGCGGTAAGTACCCGGTTATCTGCGTTGTACTGTTTAACCCGGCCAACGGCACCTGTTTCGCCTCCTTCGGCGCGCACCCGGACTTCGGCGTGGCGCTGGAGCGTACCGTTACCGAGCTGCTGCAGGGCCGTAGCCTGAAAGATCTCGACGTGTTCACCCCGCCAACGTTTGACGATGAAGAAGTTGCCGAGCATACCAACCTCGAAACCCACTTCATTGACTCCAGCGGTTTGATCTCCTGGGATATGTTCAAACAGGACGCCGACTATCCGTTCGTGGACTGGAGCTTTGCCGGTACCACGGAAGAAGAATTCGCTACGCTGATGGCTATTTTCAAAGCCGAAGACCAGGACGTCTATATCGCCGACTACGAGCACCTTGGCGTCTACGCGTGCCGCATTATTGTTCCTGGCATGTCCGACATCTACCCGGCTGAAGATCTGTGGCTGGCGAATAACAGCATGGGCGCGCATCTGCGTGAAACGCTGCTGGCTCTCCCAGGCAGTGAATGGGAGAAAGAAGATTATCTGAACCTGGTCGCCCAGCTGGACGAGGAAGGCCACGATGACTTCACACGCGTACGTGAACTGCTGGGTCTGGCGACCGGTAAAGACAACGGCTGGTATACCCTGCGTATCGGTGAGCTGAAAGCGATGCTGGCTCTGGCGGGTGGCGACCTGGATCAGGCCCTGGCCTGGACCGAGTGGACCATGGAGTTCAATCAGTCAGTTTTCTCTGCCGAGCGCACCAATTATTACCGCTGCCTGCAAACGCTGTTGCTGCTGGCACAGGAAGACGATCGCGAGCCGCTGCAATATCTGAATGCTTTCGTACGTATGTACGGTGCAGAGGCCGTGGAAGCAGCCAGCGCGGCCCTGAGTGGCGAAGAGCCATTCTATGGTCTGCAGGCTGTTGATAGCGATCTGAAAGCCTTCCCTGCCCATCAGTCACTGTTGAAGGCCTACGAAAAGCTGCAGAAAGCGAAAACCGCTTACTGGTCAAAATAAGCGCACATAACATTACCAGCAGTAGGCGTATTCAATCGTCTGGGCTATATTACGGGGCAATTTCATTGCCCCGTTTTTTATTTTCTTCGGCAATGACTGTTGATTGTAATAATAAAGTTAAACATGGGTAAATATAATAATATTTACCTGAGCTTTACTGTTACTATTTATGGTAAATACTCCATATTAATTAACTGTTTCAGAGGTGGCTGAACGAAAAAATTCAACTCTTTTCATAACTTTTAAAATTTATTTTTATACGGATAATCAAATACTTACTCCGCATTTGTTGTAAAACCATACATACTGCGGGCCTATAAGCCAGGCGAGATATGATCTATATCAATTTCTCTTCTATAATGCTTTGTTAGTATCTCGTCGCCGACTTAATAAAGAGAGAGTTAGTGTGAAAGCTGACAACCCTTTTGATCTTTTACTCCCCGCTGCGATGGCCAAAGTTGCCGAAGAAGCGGGTGTCTATAAAGCAACGAAACACCCGATGAAGACGTTCTATCTGGCGATCACGGCTGGTGTGTTCATCTCTATCGCTTTCGTCTTCTACATCACCGCCACTACCGGTACTGCTGGTATGTCTTTCGGCATGGCCAAACTGATTGGCGGCATATGCTTCTCACTGGGTCTGATTCTTTGCGTTATCTGCGGTGCCGACCTCTTCACCTCAACGGTGTTGATTGTCGTGGCAAAGGCCAGCGGAAGAATCACCTGGGGTCAGCTGGCACGTAACTGGCTTAACGTCTACGTGGGTAACCTGGTTGGCTGTCTGCTCTTTGTTTTGTTGATGTGGCTTTCTGGCGAGTACATGACCGCCAACGGTGGCTGGGGGCTTAACGTCCTGCAAACCGCCGACCACAAAATGCACCACACATTTATCGAAGCCGTTGCTCTCGGCATCCTCGCTAACCTCATGGTCTGCCTGGCTGTATGGATGAGCTACTCCGGTCGTAGCCTGATGGACAAAGCCTTAATTATGGTTCTGCCGGTTGCGATGTTTGTTGCCAGCGGCTTTGAGCACAGTATCGCGAATATGTTCATGATCCCAATGGGCATTGTCATCCGCGACTTTGCGAGCCCGGAGTTCTGGACCGCAGTTGGTTCATCCCCGGAAAGTTTCTCTCACCTGACTATTATGAATTTCATTACTGATAACCTGATCCCTGTCACTATCGGGAACATTATCGGTGGGGGTCTGTTAGTTGGGTTGACATACTGGGTCATTTACCTGCGTGGCGACGATCATCATTGATGGTTTTCTCAGGCAGTAAATAAAAAATCCACTTAAGAAGGTAGGTGTTACATGTCCGAGCTTAATGAAAAGTTAGCCACAGCCTGGGAAGGTTTTGCGAAAGGTGACTGGCAGAATGAAGTAAACGTACGTGACTTCATTCAGAAAAACTATACCCCGTATGAAGGTGACGAATCCTTCCTGGCTGGCGCAACTGATGCGACCACCAAGCTGTGGGACAGCGTAATGGAAGGCGTTAAACTGGAAAACCGCACTCACGCGCCAGTTGATTTTGACACCTCCGTTGCTTCCACCATCACTTCTCACGATGCTGGCTACATCAACAAAGCCCTTGAGAAAATCGTTGGTCTGCAGACTGAAGCACCACTGAAACGCGCAATTATTCCGTTCGGTGGTATCAAAATGGTTGAAGGTTCCTGCAAAGCGTATAACCGCGAGCTGGACCCAATGCTGAAAAAAATCTTCACCGAATACCGCAAAACCCACAACCAGGGTGTATTTGATGTTTACACCAAAGACATTCTGAACTGCCGTAAATCTGGTGTTCTGACTGGTCTGCCAGATGCATATGGCCGTGGCCGTATCATTGGTGACTACCGTCGTGTTGCACTGTACGGTATCGACTTCCTGCTGAAAGACAAATACGCCCAATTCGTTTCCCTGCAGTCTGACCTGGAAAACGGCGTAAACCTGGAAGCGACTATCCGTCTGCGTGAAGAAATCGCCGAACAGCACCGCGCGCTGGGTCAGATCAAAGAGATGGCTGCGAAGTATGGCTGCGACATCTCTGGTCCTGCTACCAACGCTCAGGAAGCTATCCAGTGGACCTACTTCGGCTACCTGGCCGCGGTTAAGTCTCAGAACGGCGCAGCAATGTCCTTCGGTCGCGTATCCACCTTCCTGGATGCCTACATCGAACGCGACATCAAAGCAGGCAAAATCACCGAGCAAGACGCTCAGGAAATGATTGACCACCTGGTCATGAAACTGCGTATGGTTCGCTTCCTGCGTACTCCTGAATACGATGAGCTGTTCTCCGGTGACCCAATCTGGGCAACTGAATCAATCGGTGGTATGGGCGTTGATGGCCGTACGCTGGTTACCAAAAACAGCTTCCGCTTCCTGAATACCCTGTACACCATGGGGCCTTCTCCGGAGCCAAACATCACCGTTCTGTGGTCTGAAAAACTGCCTCTGAACTTCAAGAAATTCGCCGCTAAAGTGTCTATCGACACCTCTTCTCTGCAGTACGAGAACGATGACCTGATGCGTCCGGACTTCAACAACGATGACTACGCTATCGCTTGCTGCGTAAGCCCAATGGTCGTTGGTAAACAAATGCAGTTCTTCGGTGCGCGTGCAAACCTGGCGAAAACCATGCTGTATGCAATCAACGGCGGCGTTGATGAAAAACTGAAAATGCAGGTTGGTCCTAAGTCTGAACCAATCAAAGGCGACGTTCTGAAGTTCGACGAAGTGATGGAGCGTATGGATCACTTCATGGACTGGCTGGCTAAACAGTACGTCACTGCACTGAACGTTATCCACTACATGCACGACAAGTACAGCTACGAGGCCTCTCTGATGGCGCTGCACGACCGTGACGTCGTTCGCACCATGGCGTGTGGTATCGCAGGTCTGTCCGTTGCTGCTGACTCCCTGTCTGCTATCAAATATGCGAAAGTTAAACCAGTTCGTGACGAAGACGGCCTGGCTGTAGACTTCGAAATCGAAGGCGAATACCCGCAGTTTGGTAACAACGATTCTCGCGTTGATGACATGGCGGTTGACCTGGTAGAACGTTTCATGAAGAAAATTCAGAAACTGACTACTTACCGTAACGCTATCCCGACTCAGTCTGTTCTGACCATCACCTCTAACGTAGTGTATGGTAAGAAAACCGGTAACACTCCAGACGGTCGTCGTGCTGGCGCGCCATTCGGCCCAGGTGCTAACCCAATGCACGGTCGTGACCAGAAAGGTGCTGTAGCCTCTCTGACTTCCGTTGCTAAACTGCCGTTTGCTTACGCGAAAGATGGTATCTCTTACACCTTCTCTATCGTGCCAAATGCGCTGGGTAAAGACGACGAAGTGCGTAAAACTAACCTCGCGGGTCTGATGGATGGTTACTTCCACCACGAAGCGTCCATCGAAGGTGGTCAGCACCTGAACGTGAACGTGATGAACCGTGAAATGCTGCTCGACGCGATGGAACATCCTGAGAAATATCCTCAGCTGACCATCCGCGTATCTGGCTACGCAGTACGTTTTAACTCCCTGACTAAAGAACAGCAGCAGGACGTTATCACCCGTACTTTCACTCAGTCCATTTAACTGGAATTGACTGAAATCACGCGTTAAAAAGCGTACAATAAAGGCTCCACGTCAGTGGGGCCTTTTTAGCACCCTCTCCACCTCAGTCTCTTTTGTCCGCTATCTATACTCAATGGATATCAGCCAAAACAGACTTCAACACAGCCGGTTTTGAGCTGTGCATACTCAGGCCCCGGACGGGCCGATGCTGGAGATATCACCGCAATGTCAACTATTGGTCGCATTCACTCCTTTGAATCCTGTGGCACCGTCGATGGCCCGGGTATCCGCTTTATTACCTTTTTCCAGGGCTGCCTGATGCGCTGCCTGTACTGCCATAACCGTGACACCTGGGATACGCATGGCGGGAAAGAAGTGACCGTTGAAGAATTGATGAAAGAGGTGGTGACCTATCGCCACTTTATGAACGCGTCCGGCGGCGGTGTAACCGCATCCGGCGGCGAGGCTATTCTTCAGGCCGAGTTTGTTCGCGACTGGTTCCGCGCCTGCCGCAAAGAAGGTATTCATACCTGCCTGGATACTAATGGCTTTGTGCGCCGCTACGACCCGGTTATTGACGAATTGCTCGAAGTAACCGATCTGGTCATGCTCGATCTCAAGCAAATGAACGATGAGATCCACCAGAACCTGGTTGGCGTCTCTAACCACCGCACGCTGGAATTCGCCAAATACATTGCCGATAAAGGCATCAAAACCTGGATCCGCTATGTGGTGGTTCCTGGCTGGTCAGATGACGACGACTCCGCACACCGTCTGGGAGAATTTACCCGCGACATGGGCAACGTCGAGAAAATCGAACTTCTGCCCTATCACGAGCTGGGTAAACATAAATGGGTAGCAATGGGCGAAGAGTACAAACTCGATGGCGTGAAGCCGCCGAAGAAAGAGACGATGGAACGCGTCAAAGGTATTCTTGAACAGTACGGCCACAAGGTGATGTATTAAAGAAAGGCCCGGTGAAAACCGGGCCTTTTTATATTCTATTTAAAGACGCCGTTAATAACGGTAGTCACAATTGCAGTACTCAGCGCAATTAAGACCAGATCGTCACCCACTACCCGCCATTCATAGCCAGGATAGGAAGGAAGCTGGCCCAACATAGAAGCCGGCACGGTTTTCTTCGCAATGCCCGGAGGCAGCGGTTTACCGCGTGCGAGGTTTTTCGCAATGCCAGGAGGCAGTGATTCATACCCCGTTAACCCATAGTTCAGTGCCAGATGACGTGCGTGATCGAAGCTCACGCGAGCATTAACATCATCACTGACGCTTTTATTCGATTTACCCGGATTGTCTTGTCCATTATTTTGTTTATTGCCATGGGTACCGGAATTTCCGTTACCATGATTCCCGGAATTGCCATGATTGCCGCCATTACCTTGCCCGCCACTGTTACCGTGACCACCTCCGCCATTCCCGTTTCCAGGGTTAGCCATGACCGGCGCTGTAGCAAACGTCAAAGACAACACTACTGCCAGTGCGGTAGTGGAAAAACGACGTGTAAACATGATTGCTGCCTTTAAGTGATAGACTCACCTGAATTATCGCCTGGCGCAATAAACAAACAATGCGTAAAACTCTTATATGTGATGGGGACAAAAAAGCCAGTCGATGACTGGCTTTTAATTGATCAGGCATGTGCCACAGGCGTTGGGTGTTCGCCCGCTTTGCGCAGCAGCATCAGGAGATAAATAAAGGAGACGCTGGCGATCATGATAAATAATAAATTATCAGAATAATTCTGCATCAGCATCGCGGTAAACGTCGGCCCTAATAAACTGCCGATGGTATAGCTCAGTAGCAGCGCCTGGTTCATTGCCACCAGCTGGTGATGTTCAACTTTCTCACAGGCCCAGGCCATCGCGACCGGATAGAGCGTAAAACCGGCAGCCCCCAGAATAAACAGCGCAGGTGCCATCGCGGCGTTGCTGAGCATGGCGAGGCATCCCATGATCACCACGAAGACCTGAACGCGCAGCACCAGCAGGCGACCGAAGCGATCGGCAAGACGGCCAATCGGCCACTGTCCGACAATACCCGCGCTGACCATGACCGCCATCCAAAAGCCTATACCGGAATCGCTGACGCCCTGATGATTCAGATAGAGCGGCATCAGGCCATAGAGCGAGCCCAGTACAATCCCGGAGATAATGCAGCCGTTAACGCCCAGACGCGCCTGACGAAGTCTCAGCATCGGCCAAATGTGGCTCGCTTCCTGATGTTCGCTGTTCTGGTTAACAATACGTGTAAAGAGCAGAGGCAGGATAGCGGCCAGCACCATGCCCGTTACCCACGGCAGAACGCTCATCAGGTCGGTTGGCAGCTTGCTGACCATCAGTTGTCCCAGCACGGTACCCACATAGTAAACCATCATATAGGCCGCCAGCAGACGTCCGCGGTTACGCGACGTGCCGCTGCACATCAGCGCACTTTCAACGACCACCCAAATCATCGCGCAGCCTACGCCAGCGATAAAGCGCCATACCATCCAACTCCAGAAGCCGACCATCAGGCCGAGTCCCGCGCAACCGGCGGCGAAAATCAGCGAGGCCAGATAATAGCTGCGATTAAAGCCAAAGCGCTTAATCAGGCTTCCGGTCAATAGCGTGCCCAGCAGGTTCCCGGTAAAAAAGGACGAGCTGACCATACCCACCTGCCAGGTTGGTAAGTTTTCATGGGCGAGCCACAGCGGGACGAGTGTATTTAACACTGCGATCGCCAGGGTCAACAGCAGCAGGCCACAGAGCAGCAGAAGCACTGGCCGGGTATAGGTGGTCATGGATTAAAAGCCGTGAGGAAGTTCAGATTTCGTGCGCATCATGCCACTGGCAAAAACAAAGTCAATCCACTGATTTAGCGGGCTCGCACAATATGTTCCCTGTCGATTCAAAAAACTTATCCTGCTAATGCCACGCCTGCTATAGATATTAATTATGTATCTGTTTTTATTTATTAATGGCCAAAATTAAAACAAAACGACAGTCGAAAAATTTCATGATCGAAAAAAAGAAAAAGCCGGGCGCTCAGGCCCGGCTTTGTATAATCAAATACAACGTTAACTGGCGATAGCCATACCCACGGTCATATGTAACCCGTAGAATACCCCACGACCAATCAGTTCCCCCGCAAGTACCAGCACGAAGGCCAGTGACAACAGCGGCAGCGCGGGCTGGTAACCTTTAAGCTGAGGGGTAATCCAGAATACCAACGCCGCGACCAGCAGAACGATACGCCAGGCCATCAGAGAACCGTAATCCGGCACCAGGGCAGAGGCCTGCTGAATCGAACTGTGAATGGTTGCCAGTTCGGCCCCCTGCATCAGGGCAACAACAGCACTCACCACCAGCGCCAGCAGCGAAACGGCAGGCAGCAAACGCATTGCCCAGCCATCGACACCCGCTACGCGCAGCAGCAGATAACCCAGCAACGGCCCGCCGATAAACATCGTCAGGAAGAAGCTCATTGGCGTCCAGACACTGTACCAGGTGGGGACAGTATCGATGGTGTTATAAACACGCACCATCATCCACACGAACACCACGCCCAGCACCATGGTCACTATCAGCCACAGGCTGCGCAGACCCGCCGGCAACTTCTTCATTGCAGCCAGCAGCCAGCCCAGCCCACCGACGGCAAAGAAAATTGCCCCGCTGGCAATCTCGTTACTGAGAGACGAGGCGCCTACGCGGTTCAGGGAGTTAAACGCGCGCATCGGTGAGCCCAGGTGCAGCGTAGAAGCAATGAAGCCAATCCCCATGAGCACCCACAGGCCAAACATGCTCAGCACCAGACGCTGTTGCTGCTCGGCATTCAGATTGCCTTTCAACAACGCCAGTGCGAGCACAATGAAACCGCCCGCCACGCACTGACCAAAGACCGTGAAGATCATCAGCGGCCATTCATGCCATCCACTTCCCATCTCACACCTCCTTCGGATTTGCCAGATAGCCGGTGGTATCACCTGTAGGACGGCTGTTGGCGTTAGGTTTAATCACAATACTCGGCTTCGTGAAGTGCGCAGACGGCAGCGGTGCCACTGCAGCAAGTTGACCGTGTTTTTGACGCAGTTCTTCAATGGGACCGAAGTCCAGCGCGCGTAGTGGACAGGACTCGACGCAAATCGGCTTTTTGCCATCCGCTACGCGGGTGTGGCAGCCGTCGCATTTTGTCATATGGCCCTTCGCGGCGTTGTACTGGGGCGCGCCGTACGGACAGGCCATATGGCAGTAGCGACAGCCGATGCAGACATCTTCATCGACCACCACAAAACCGTCTTCGCGCTTGTGCATCGCTCCGCTCGGGCAGACCTTCGTGCAGGCAGGATCTTCGCAGTGGTTGCAGGCAATCGACAGATAATACGCAAAGACGTTCTGATGCCAGACGCCGTTATCTTCCTGCCAGTCGCCTCCGGCGTATTCGTAGATGCGGCGGAAGCTCACGTCCGGGGTCAGGTCTTTGTAATCTTTACAGGCCAGCTCGCAGGTTTTGCACCCGGTGCAACGGCTGGAATCAATAAAAAATCCATACTGGGTTGTCATCGGTTACTCCTTAAACCTTTTCAACCTGGACAAGGTTTGTGTGGGATGGGTTGCCTTTCGCCAGCGGCGACGGACGCTGCGTGGTCAGTACGTTGATACTGCCAGCCTGATCGATGCGGTTTGCATCCGGGCTATACCAGGCACCTTCCCCCAGCGCCACAACGCCGGGCATCATACGCGGTGTCACTTTGGCTTCAATATGGACCTCGCCGCGGCCGTTAAAGATTCGCACGCGATCGCCATTGCTGATGCCGCGCGCTTTGGCATCCATCGGGTTTATCCACATCTCCTGTCGGCAGGCAGCTTTCAGTACGTCGACGTTACCGTAGGTGGAGTGGACACGCGCTTTGTAGTGGAAACCGGTCAACTGCAGGGGGAATTTCGCCGTCAGCGGATCGTTGTAGTTTTCAAAGCCTGGCGTGTAGATCGGCAGCGGATCGATAACATCTCCTTCCGGCAGCTCCCAGGTAGAGGCAATTTTTGCCAGTTCTTCAGAGTAGATTTCGATTTTTCCCGACGGCGTGGTCAGCGGATTCGCCTGCGGATCTACACGGAAGGCTTTGTACGCCACGTGGTGCCCTTCCGGGTCACGCTGTTTGTACATTCCCTGCTGGCGGAAGGTATCGAAGTCCGGCAGGTCCGGAATCGCTTTACGGGAAAGTTCGTGCAGATGGCGCATCCATCCTTCCTGCGTTCTTCCCTCGGTAAACTGCTGCTCAACGCCAAGACGTTTCGCCAGCTCGGAGGTCATCTCATAGATGGTTTTACATTCGAAGCGTGGCTTGATGGCCCGATCGGTGAAAATCACGTAGGACATGTTGCCGCAGGAAGCATCCAGCGCGAAATCCATTTGCTCAGAGGCGGTGCAGTCTGGCAGCAAAATATCGGCATATTTTGCCGAGGAGGTCATGTGGCAGTCGATCACCACAATCATTTCGCACTTCTTGTCGTCCTGCAGGATTTCATGGGTACGGTTGATTTCGGAATGCTGGTTAATGAGACAGTTACCGGCATAGTTCCAGATCATCTTGATCGGCACATCCAGCTTGTCTTTGCCGCGTACCCCGTCGCGCAGCGCGGTCATCTCAGGACCACGTTCGATTGCATCCGTCCACATAAACATGGAGATGCTGGTCTGCACGGGGTTGTCCAGGGTCGGCATGCGTTCAAACGGCAGCGAATACGAGCCTTCACGGGCGCCGGTATTCCCACCATGGATGCCCACGTTGCCGGTCAAAATGGAGAGCATGGAGATGGCACGGGTCGCGATTTCACCGTTTGCGTGGCGCTGCGGACCCCAGCCCTGGCTGATGTAAGCCGGTTTGGCTGAGCCAATCTCACGCGCCAGCTGAACAATGCGCTCGACCGGAATACCGGTAATGGTGGACGCCCACTCAGGCGTTTTCGCCACGCCGTCGCTGCCCTGACCGAGAATATACGCCTTGTAGTGACCATTGGCAGGCGCACCGGCTGGCAACGTTTTCTCGTCATAACCGACACAGTATTTATCCAGGAACGGCTGATCGACGAGGTTTTCGGTGATCATTACCCACGCCAGCGCAGAGACCAGTGCCGCATCGGTACCAGGACGAATAGGGATCCACTCATCTTCACGCCCTGCACCGGTATCGGTATAGCGCGGATCGATGATGATCATCCGGGCATTGGATTTGGCGCGGGCCTGTTCCAGGTAGTAAGTCACCCCGCCGCCGCTCATACGCGTTTCACCCGGGTTGTTACCGAACAGGACGACCAGCTTACTGTTTTCGATATCGGACGGGCTGTTGCCGTCCGCCCAGCCACCGTAGGTGTAGTTCAGGCCAGCAGCGATCTGCGCAGAAGAGTAGTCACCGTAGTGATTAAGATAACCACCGCAGCAGTTCATCAGGCGCGCGACCAGCGTTTTTCCCGGTGGCCAGGAACGGGTCAGCGTGCCGCCGAGCGTTCCGGTACCGTAGTTCAGGTAGATGGATTCGTTGCCGTACTCTTTAATCAGACGCTGCATATTGGTGGCGATAATATCGTAGGCTTCATCCCAGCTAATCCGCTCGAACTTACCTTCCCCACGCTTACCGACACGCTTCATGGGGTATTTCAGGCGATCCGGGTTATACACGCGACGACGCATGGAACGGCCGCGCAGACAAGCACGAACCTGATGTAACCCTTCATAATTATCGTCGCCGGTATTATCGGTTTCGACATATTTAATTTCGCCATCCACCACATGCATACGCAGTGGACAACGGCTACCGCAGTTTACGGTACAGGCACTCCACACCACTTTTTCCGGCGAAGTGGCCGGGGACAGTGCATCTGCCGCCGACGCCAGTCGGGTGAAAGGAAGCGTGAAGGCGCTGCTGGCGACGGCCAGGCCGCCTATTGCCGTGGTTTTCATCAACCCACGGCGAGTGACCTCGGCAGCCATTAATGCTTCAGGCGCGTTGATTTTCATAGAGACTCACTTTGGTTGCTCACAAAGAAAAGAGAGGCGGCGCGAACCGCTATATAGTTTTATATATATCGAATTTCTTCGTTATCAGCTTTTTATGCTGACTTTCATTCGCAGCAGTATTACTACTTTAGAGGGAGGGGGTATTGCGTCGTATCAATTGAGAGGCATAAAAAAAGCGCCCGCAGGCGCTTTTTTGTTTTGAAGCAAATAATTACCCGATGTACTGCTGGCCTTTCATGTATGGACGCAGCACTTCAGGGATCTCGATGCGGCCATCTGCCTGCTGGTAGTTTTCCAGCACGGCAACCAGCGTACGGCCAACAGCCAGACCAGAACCGTTCAGGGTATGCACCAGACGGGTTTTCTTGTCAGATTTGCTGCGGCAGCGTGCCTGCATACGACGCGCCTGGAAATCCCAGACGTTTGAGCAGGAGGAGATTTCACGGTAGGTGTTCTGCGCAGGGACCCACACTTCCAGATCGAAGGTTTTGCAGGCGCCAAAGCCCATATCACCCGTACACAGGGCCATACGACGGTACGGCAGACCCAGCAGCTCCAGCACTTTTTCAGCGTGGCCGGTCATCTCTTCCAGCGCGTCCATGGATTCTTCAGGACGGACGATCTGCACCATTTCAACTTTATCGAACTGGTGCATACGGATCAGACCGCGGGTATCGCGACCGTAAGAACCCGCTTCAGAACGGAAGCACGGTGAATGTGCTGTCAGTTTAATTGGCAGGTCGTCTTCGTCGATGATCTCATCACGAACGAGGTTAGTCAGCGGCACTTCCGCCGTTGGGATCAGCGCGTAGTTGCTGCTGTCCGCTTCCTCGTCCAGCGGACGGGTGTGGAACAGATCGCCGGCAAATTTCGGCAACTGACCGGTACCGTACAGCGTATCGTGGTTGACCAGATACGGGACATAGGTTTCGCTGTAGCCATGCTGCTCGGTGTGCAGATCCAGCATGAACTGCGCCAGCGCGCGGTGCAGATGAGCAATCTGGCCTTTCATCACCACGAAGCGAGAGCCGGTCAGCTTAACCGCTGCCGCAAAGTCCAGACCCGCGTGCATTTCGCCCAGCGTCACGTGATCGCGCACGTCAAAGTCAAACTCACGAGGCGTACCCCAGCGTTTCACTTCAACGTTGTCGTTTTCATCTTTGCCGACAGGGACGCTGTCGTCAGGAATATTCGGAATAGCCAGGGCAATATCACGAATTTCGGTCTGAAGAACATCCAGCTCAGCTTTCGCCTGATCCAGTTCTTCACCCAGCTTGTTCACTTCCAGGCGTAATGGCTCAATATCTTCCCCGCGCGCTTTCGCCTGGCCAATGGATTTCGATCGAGAATTACGCTCTGCCTGCAGATTTTCAGTTTGTACCTGCAGAACTTTACGACGCTCTTCAAGAGCGCGCAGCTTATCTACATCCAGCTTAAAGCCCCGGCGTGCCAGTTTTTCAGCGACTGCGTCTGGCTCATTACGCAGCAGATTGGGATCGAGCATGCTTATCCTGTGCTTATCGAATTAAAATAGGAAAATGTGACCACAGCCTGCGGCCACAAGGATACATTGCCAACATTACCGCAACGATTGAACTAACGGTAGCGTTTTATAGGGCTATTTTGATCCTGTCCGGCGAGCCAGGTGAGCTTTTCACCAATCTTGCCTTCAAGACCTCTGTTTGTGGGGTGATAATAGCGCGTTTGTGCCATCTCCTGCGGGAAATATTCCTCGCCAGCAGCGTAGGCATTGGGTTCATCATGAGCGTAACGGTACTCCTGCCCATACCCCATCTCTTTCATCAGTTTGGTCGGCGCGTTACGCAGGTGAACCGGCACATCGTAGTCCGGACGTTCACGCGCGTCAGACATCGCCGCTTTGAACGCGGTATAGACGGCATTGCTTTTCGGCGCACAGGCCAGATAGACAATCGCCTGCGCAATCGCGCGTTCACCTTCCGCCGGACCTACGCGGGTGAAACAGTCCCAGGCCGACAGAGCGACCTGCATGGCGCGAGGGTCAGCATTGCCGACATCTTCTGAAGCAATCGCCAGGCAGCGGCGCGCAACATACAGCGGATCGCCACCGGCAGTGATAATGCGCGCGTACCAGTACAGCGCCGCATCAGGTGCGCTGCCGCGCACGGACTTATGCAGCGCCGAAATTAAATCGTAAAAACGATCGCCTTTATTATCGAAGCGCGCGCTGCGTTCACCAGCAATTTCGGCAAGCAGTTCAGGCTTCAGCACCCGCTTGCCGGCATCGTCGACTTCGGCCATATCGGCCATCATCTCCAGCGTGTTCAACGCCCGACGTGCATCGCCGTTGACCAGCTCCGCAATCGCACGACGCGTGTCGTCAGGCAGAACAATATCCTGCCCACCGTAACCGCGCGCTTTATCTTCCATCGCCTGAGTAAGGACCTTTTCGATATCCTCTGTGGTCAGCGATTTAAGGAGGTAAACGCGCGCGCGGGAAAGCAGCGCTGAGTTGAGTTCAAACGACGGGTTTTCGGTGGTCGCGCCGATGAAGAAGATCGTGCCGTCTTCAATGTGCGGCAGGAAGGCATCCTGCTGGCTTTTGTTGAATCGGTGGACTTCGTCCACGAAGAGGATGGTCCGACGCCCGGCATTGCGGTTCTGCCGCGCACGCTCGATCGCTTCGCGGATCTCTTTCACGCCGGACGTGACCGCCGAGATGCGTTCAACGTCCGCGTTTGCATAGCGGGCGATCACTTCCGCAAGCGTGGTTTTGCCAGTGCCGGGCGGTCCCCAGAGGATCATGGAGTGAAGATGTCCGGCCTCAATGGCGCGCGGCAATGGCTTACCAGCAGCCAGCAGGTGCTGCTGGCCGATATACTGCGCTAAATTTTCTGGCCGCATACGAGCGGCCAGAGGTTGAAACGCGTTATCTGAAAAATCGAGCGACAGATTGCTCACTCACGCCTCTTACTTACGTTGGTCGTCCACCGTTACGCCCTTCGGCGGGGTAAAGGTGAATTTCGATGCATCAACGGCGCCGTTCTGCTGAGATTTGAGCTGGTAGCTGCTGCGCTGATCGTCCTGCTCAACCGCGCCGAACTGATTAATGGTACCGTTGGTGCTTACGTTAATGGTGAACTGCTTCAGGTTGCCGTTGCTGCCTTTCGGCGTCAGGACAAACTCGTCACCGGTCTGTTTAATATTGTACTGCTGCCAGTCGCTGGACTGGTTGCGGGCAATCAGCATAAAGGGTGTATTGCTGGTGGCATCTTTCAGCCAGGTCGCGGTTGCCTGCTCAACGAACGGGTTGAAGAACCACAGCGTTTTACCGTCAGACACCAGGATGCTTTCATCCGGCTGGGTCATGTGCCAGTTAAACAGATTTGGGCGTTTCACCCACAAATCTCCCTGGCCTTCCTGCACCGCATTGCCGCTGCCGTCAGTCACTTTTTGCGTGAAGGTGGCGTGGAAGCTGCTTACTTTATCCAGTCGGCTTTTAAGGTCGCTGGCTGCATCAGCCCAGACGCTGCTGGCGACAAAACTGGTGAGTAATGCACAGGCGATGGCGATTTTTTTCATTGTTATTCCTTAAAATACGTCTTCCCGATATGGGGTTTCCGTCTTCTATTCTGGACCTGCCCGAGGGCAGGCGACAGAAGAAAATGCTTAATTTTGGCTGATTTACCCTTCTTTGCAATCGCGGAAGGTTAATCAAACGGCGGCGGTGCCAGCACCTCGCGGTTACCGTTATGCCCCTGCTCACTCACAATGCCCTGCGCTTCCATCTGTTCGATGATACGCGCCGCGCGGTTATAGCCGATGCGGAATTGACGCTGTACGCCAGAGATGGACGCTTTACGTTTTTCGGTAACGAAGTTAACCGCCTGATCGAATAATGGATCCAGCTCTTCACCGCCGTCGAAACCACCGCCGCCGCCTTCACTTTCCGTATCGCTGGTAATACCGTCAACGTATTGTGGACGACCGCGCGCTTTCCAGTCCTGCACCACGGCGTGAACTTCCTCATCACGGACGAACGCACCATGGACACGCACCGGAGAGGTGGAGTTCGGGCCGGAATAGAGCATGTCACCCATACCCAGCAGCGACTCTGCGCCGCCCTGGTCAAGAATGGTACGGGAGTCAATTTTACTCGATACGGTAAAGGCGATACGCGTCGGAATGTTCGCTTTGATAAGACCAGTAATAACGTCCACGGAAGGACGCTGGGTCGCCAGCACAAGGTGAATACCGGCCGCACGCGCTTTCTGCGCCAGACGGGCAATCAACTCTTCCACTTTCTTACCGACGGTCATCATCAGGTCAGCAAACTCATCCACCAGCACGACGATATAAGGCAGTTTTTCCAGCACCGGATGCTGGGCATCCATGCTGTCTCCCGGCTTCCAGTAAGGATCCGGAATCGGACGTCCCATGCGCACTGCCTGGGCGATTTTCTCGTTATAACCGGCCAGGTTACGCACGCCTAACGCAGACATCAGCTTGTAGCGGCGTTCCATCTCATTGACGCTCCAGCGCAGGGCGTTGGCAGCGTCTTTCATGTCGGTTACCACTTCGGTCAGCAGATGTGGGATGCCTTCGTAGACCGACAGTTCGAGCATTTTCGGGTCGATCATGATGAAACGCACATCTTCCGGCTGCGCTTTATAGAGCATGCTGAGGATCATGGCGTTCACACCGACGGACTTACCAGAACCGGTGGTACCGGCTACCAGCAGGTGAGGCATTTTCGCGAGGTCTGCCACGACCGGATCGCCGGCAATATCTTTACCCAGTACCACGGTCAACGGAGATGGGTTGTCGCGGAATTTGGTGTTATCCAGCACTTCACGCAGGTAGACGGTCTGACGTTTCTTGTTCGGCAACTCCAGTCCAACATACGGTTTGCCCGGTATCACTTCCACCACACGCACCGCAACTGTCGACAGAGAACGTGCCAGGTCGCGGGACAGGTTGGAAATACGCGCGGCTTTTACGCCAGGCGCCAGGTTCAGTTCAAAACGGGTGATCACAGGACCCGGAGAATAATTCACCACATCCGCCTTGATACGGAAGTCAGCCAGGCGGGCTTCCACCAAACGCGCCATCTGCTCAAGCGCGAAGGTGTCGACCGGTTCCACCTCTGACGGCGGCGGTGTTAACAGATCCAGAGACGGCAACGGCGTGCTTGGACGCTGCAGCGGACGGCTGTCACCGTTACGCATCAGCAGCGGGTGAATCAGACTCTCCTGCGGCTGTGGCGCAGGCTGCTGGAACTGCGGCGGCTGTTGTTGTGGCGGCTGCGGCTGTGCGTAAGCCTGCGGAGCCGGCTGCTGAGGCTGCGGTGCATATGACTGTTGCGCAGGAGCAGGTTGCTGGCGCACAGGCTCAGCTTCCGGCATCACGCTCGGCGTAAATAAAGGCTCGCTCGGGCCATCATCCACCAGATCTTTCATCGGCGAGAATTCAAAATCCGACAGCGAGAACGCATTTGCGCCAGCAGGTTGTTCACCGGAATAGCGCTGCTGCTGGGTAGCGGCAAACTGACGCGCTAATTCGGCTTCTGCCGCGTCATCTTCGTCTTCCGGCACAGGCTCATCATGCTGATATTCCTCACCGTAGCGTTGATTCTGCTGCGCAGCAAACTGGCGGGCCAGTTCGTCTTGCTGCATTTCATCGGCGTCATCTTCGTACTCAGGCTCGCGCGCTTTCTCTTCGGCCATACGCTGGGAAGGCAGCTTGATACCATAAGAGGCAAGCTCGCGGCGGGTTGGAACGCGAACTCGGTTAGGGCGAGGCAGTTGCGGACCAATCCCCTCCTTCACCTGAGGACGTGGCGCCCCCCCTGTTGCCAGGCTAAAGACAGGTGCAGCCACGGCAGCGGCCGCGGTAGCCTGCTTCACGCTTTCCGCTACGGGAGCAACTGCAGGCGTCGGGTCGACTGGTGGAACGGAAACAGAAGGCGCTTTCATAACCGGCTCCTGTACCGGTTCTGGCACAGGCTGATACCAGGCCGCCAGTTGCTCGCGTTCACGCGCACGACGCTCTTCAACTTCTTCAAAATAGTACATAGGTGGACGAGAAGGTTTTACCTCTTCCACGATTTCAGGTTCAGACTGCGGCTCAACATAAGGCTGAACAGGTTCAACCGGTTCAGGCACATACTCCTGATAAGGTTGGGCCACAGGTTGTTCATAGTGCGGGTAATCTTGCGGTTCATACGCAGGCTGCTGCGGCTGATAAGGCTGCTGCCACTGCTCCTGCTGCACAGGGATGTAGCTTTCAGGTTCAGGCGCAATAACCGGTTCCGGGGTGTGAACACCGGGTGCAGTCTGCCAGTCTACCTGAGGCTGCTGAATAACGGATTCCGGCGGTGAAACTGGTGCTGATGGCATCACGGCTTCAACAGGCGCGGCATAGGCCTGGGCTGCGGTCGTCGCGGCTGCGGCTGCTGCAACCGGCTCGGTGACCGAGTGGCCGTTTAACAGCGGATCGTATTCGTCAAAGTCACCAGGCGTGGCCCGACTACCGGAGAAGAGTACATCGTCAGGATCGACTGCAGCGCCCGCAGCGCGGTACACCACCTGCTCGTCTTCATCCATGCGTTTACCGGAGAAGAGCGCTGCATCGGTTTTACGGCCTAGCGGGTTAGCAAATTTCTCGGCAACACGCTGACGACGCGCCAGCGCGCCGCGCAGAATACGCGCACGACGAGACTCGCGACGCTGCACAGGAGCATCGTCTTCTTCATCTTCGTACTCATCTTCATCAACCCACGTATCGTCACGACGGGTGCGGTTGCTGGCGAAGGTCAGGATGGTGAGGATAAAACTGCCAATTTTTTCGGCAATACTCACCCATGACCAGCCGGTGAATAACGTCAGCCCAGCCGCCCAGATGCACAGCAGCGTCAGCGTGCCGCCACTGCTGTGAAGCATCGGCTGCAGCGCAGAACTCAACAGGCTACCGATCACCCCGCCTGAAGCGAAGTACCAGATATCATCCGCATTGATCGCCGCCAGCCCACATGAGGTAAGGATCAGCGCCAGTGCACCAATCAGGCGTAGCGAAACCGCGAAATAGTCGATGTAATCATCGTTCTGACGATGACGCCACGCAAACCAGCATCCGCCAATGATAATGACCGGAAGGGTGTAAGCCATCACACCGAAAATGAAAAACAGCGTGTCCGCAAGCCAGGCACCGGGTACGCCGCCTAAATTATGGATAGGCTCATGCCATGCAGTTTGTGACCAGCTGGGGTCTGAGGGGTTGAAACTGAGTAAGGCTGCCATCAGCCAGACGGCAAAAAGGGCAATAACAATCAGCAAAGCCTCGAGGAGACGACGTCCGCTGCTTAGCTTCGATAGTGTGACTTCTTTGTCTTCAGTGTATTCCTGGCTCAAAAAAGGCTCTCCAGGTATCAGGCATGTCCTGCCTGTTTGCTAAAACGGACAACAGCGCCGGGAGTCCCCGGCACTGTTGCTGTATGGATTAACAGGAGTGTAATCAAACTACGCTGATTTTGCACCTGTTCCGTGTTAGCGCGTCTTAATAACCAGACGATTGCTTTGTTTGACCTCTTCCATCACCACATACGTACGGGTGTCGTTCACGCCTGGCAGACGCAGCAGGGTTTCCCCCAGCAGCTTACGGTAGGCGGACATATCAGGTACACGGGTTTTCAACAGGTAGTCGAAATCACCGGAAACCAGGTGACACTCTTGAATTTCTTCAAGTTTTTGTACAGCGGAGTTAAATTGCTCAAACACATCCGGCGCACCACGATTCAGAGTAATCTCAACAAATACCAGAAGTGAGGCATCCAGATAATGCGGGTTCAGCAGAGCTGTATAGCCCTGAATAAAACCCTGTCTTTCCAGTCGGCGCACACGCTCAAGGCACGGCGTCGGGGAAAGTCCCACACGTTTTGAAAGCTCGACGTTGGAAATACGCCCATCCTTTTGCAATTCATTAAGAATGTTACGATCGATACGGTCGAGATCTTTGCCAGGGCGCTTCTTGCTATCTACCATTATTATTGTCTCTCTGTATTCCTTCCCTACTCCTGCCTGGACCCTGTGCACATCACTGTTCAGAGCCTGTACCCGTTAGTCATCACATCGCCTGGTTTTGTATTAGACGCGATGCGGATTCGGGTTCTGTTGGTAAGAAGACCGTTGCCCGAAGGCAGTCACCGACATCACGTATGGCGTCTGTCCACGCCATGCGTAGATTTCACTGACCCGGTAAAAATGGCATTTACGTGCATGCCTATGCGGCATACGGTTAACGCGGTTTTTTTTCTTCCTTGAATGTTTTCGCAAAAGCGCAGGGGATTGTCAAAGCAAAACATCGTTTTTTAGTACAACATGCCGGATATTCATTACGGCAGGGTATTAATCCTCATTTTATTGCCTTACAAACGACCGATTTTCAGGAGAAAGCCTGATGCTATCGCGCGTCATTCATCGTCCGTAGCTATTACACGGATTGATAACAAAATTGCTGCGCTCTTTTTTTACGACAACAAATTCCCTACAATCCAGCCAAATGTCTGCCAACAACAATGGGGATCTCATGGGCACGGCCAAACACAGTAAGCTGCTAATCCTTGGTTCTGGACCTGCGGGATATACCGCAGCGGTCTATGCTGCACGCGCTAACCTGCAACCGGTATTAATCACCGGCATGGAAAAAGGCGGTCAGCTGACCACCACCACCGAAGTGGAAAACTGGCCAGGCGACCCGAACGACCTCACCGGGCCGCTACTGATGGAACGCATGCACGAGCATGCCGCTAAATTCGAAACCGAAATTCTGTTCGATCACATTAACAAGGTCGATCTGCAGAACCGTCCATTCCGCCTGACGGGTGACAGCGGCGAATACACCTGTGACGCGCTGATCATCGCCACCGGTGCCTCTGCCCGTTACCTCGGTCTGCCATCTGAAGAAGCGTTCAAAGGTCGCGGCGTCTCAGCCTGCGCAACCTGTGACGGTTTCTTCTACCGTAATCAGAAGGTCGCGGTCATCGGCGGCGGCAACACAGCAGTCGAAGAAGCGCTGTATCTGGCGAACATTGCCTCAGAAGTGCACCTGATCCACCGTCGCGATACCTTCCGCGCGGAGAAGATCCTGATCAAACGTCTGATGGATAAAGTGGCAAGCGGCAACATCGTGCTGCACACCAACCGCACCCTCGAAGAAGTAACGGGCGACCAGATGGGCGTTGCCGGTCTGCGTATCCGTGATACGCAGAACACCGATAACGTCGAAACGCTGGACGTGGCGGGCCTGTTTGTGGCGATCGGCCACAGCCCGAACACCGCTATCTTCGACGGTCAGCTGGAGCTGGAAAACGGCTACATCAAAGTGCAATCCGGCATTCACGGTAACGCGACCCAGACCAGCATCCCGGGCGTGTTCGCGGCCGGCGACGTGATGGACCACATTTACCGCCAGGCGATTACCTCTGCTGGCACAGGTTGTATGGCCGCGCTGGACGCTGAACGCTACCTCGATGGACTGGCTGAACAAAGTAAATAATCTTTACAAGTCAGTAACAAACGTAAATAAAGGCGGCGATAAGTCGCCTTTATTGTCTCCCCGTTGTAACATTGCGCTGCCCAATTTCTAATAACGTCACCTGCAAAGTACGCAATGGAAAAAACCCGTCAACAAGAGTTAACACGCTGGCTGAAACAGCAAAGCGTTATTTCCCGCCGCTGGCTTACGATTTCCCGTCTCCTGGGATTCGTCAGCGGTCTGTTGATTGTTGCCCAGGCATGGCTGCTGGCCCGCATTCTTAATCACATGATCATGGAGAACATTCCGCGCGAAGCGCTCCTGCTGCCCTTTATTGTCCTGATCCTGATTTTTGTCCTGCGCGCCTGGGTGGTGTGGCTGCGTGAGCGTGTCGGTTTCCACGCCGGACAGCATATCCGCTACGAGATCCGCCGTCAGGTGCTCGATCGTCTTCAGGAAGCCGGGCCCGCGTGGATCCAGGGTAAACCGGCCGGAAGCTGGGCGACGCTGATCCTCGAGCAGATTGACGATATGCACGACTACTACGCGCGCTATCTGCCGCAAATGGCCCTTGCCGTCTTTGTTCCGCTGCTGATTGTGATCGCCATCTTCCCGGTTAACTGGATGGCAGCGCTGATTCTGATGGGCACCGCCCCGCTGATCCCGCTGTTTATGGCGCTGGTCGGAATGGGTGCAGCGGATGCCAACCGCCGTAACTTCCTGGCATTGGGTCGTTTAAGCGGCCATTTCCTTGACCGTCTGCGCGGCATGGAGACGTTACGCATTTTTGGCCGCGGTGAAGCGGAAACCGAAAACATTCGCCAGGCATCACAGGACTTCCGCCAGCGCACCATGGAAGTGTTACGCCTCGCTTTCTTGTCTTCAGGCGTACTGGAATTCTTTACCTCGTTGTCGATTGCCCTTGTGGCGGTCTACTTCGGCTTCTCCTATCTCGGCGCGCTCGATTTCGGCCATTACGGTACCGCGGTAACCCTTTCCGCCGGTTTCCTGGCGCTGATCCTGGCCCCGGAGTTTTTCCAGCCGCTTCGCGATCTGGGGACCTTCTATCACGCTAAAGCGCAGGCGGTTGGCGCAGCCGACAGTCTGAAAACGTTCCTGGAAACACCGCTGGCGCACCCGGAGCGGGGTGACGTGACGCTGAACGCTAAAGAGCCGGTGACTCTCGAAGCGAGTGATTTTTGCATCCTCTCGCCTGAAGGTAAGGTGCTGGCAGGCCCGCTGAACTTTACCCTACCGGCCGGAAAGCGCGTGGTGCTCGTCGGCATCAGCGGTTCAGGGAAAAGTTCGCTGCTGAATGCACTGTCCGGTTTTATGGCCTACACCGGTTCACTGCGGATAAACAAAACCGAACTGCGCAAACTCGATCCTGACGCCTGGCGTAAACAACTCAGCTGGGTAGGCCAAAACCCGCAGCTTCCGGCCTCCACGCTGCGGGAAAACGTTCTTCTGGCACGCCCGGATGCGCGTGAAGACGAGCTGCAATCGGTTCTCGACCGCGCCTGGGTCAGCGAGTTTCTGCCGCTGCTCCCGCACGGGGTGGATACCGTTGTCGGCGACCAGTCCGCCGGGCTGTCGGTTGGACAGGCGCAGCGTGTGGCTGTTGCCCGCGCGCTGCTGAACCCATGCCAGCTGATGCTGCTGGATGAGCCCGCTGCCAGCCTGGATGCACACAGCGAGCAGCGCGTAATGGAGGCCCTGAACGCCGCCTCTCTGCAGCAAACCACCCTGATGGTCACCCATCAGCTTGAAGGTATTGCCGACTGGGACCAGATCTGGGTCATGGAAAATGGCCGTATCGTTGAGCAAGGCGATTACGCCTCTCTTGTTGCCGCGCAGGGGCCGTTTGCCACTCTGCTGGCGAACCGTCAGGAGGACATCTGATGCGCGCTCTGCTGCCCTATCTTGCGCTCTATAAACGCCACAAGTGGATGCTGACGCTGGGAATTGTGCTGGCAATTGTGACCCTGCTCGCCAGCATTGGCCTGCTCACGCTTTCCGGCTGGTTCTTGTCGGCCTCGGCCGTCGCGGGCGTTGCCGGGTTGTACAGCTTCAACTACATGCTCCCGGCTGCCGGTGTTCGCGGTACCGCCATCACCCGTACTGCAGGACGCTATTTCGAGCGGCTCGTCAGCCACGACGCCACTTTCCGCGTGCTACAGCATCTGCGCATCTACACCTTCAGCAAACTGCTGCCCCTCTCCCCTGCCGGGTTGGCGCGTTTTCGTCAGGGTGAGTTACTTAACCGTGTCGTTGCGGATGTCGACACGCTGGATCACCTTTACCTGCGCGTGATCTCCCCGATAGTGGGCGCGTTTGTAGTGATTGTGGTGGTCACTCTGGGGCTGTCTGTGCTGGATGTTTCCGTTGCGCTCACGCTGGGCGGGATCATGCTGTTGACGCTCATCATTCTGCCGCCGCTGTTTTACCGCGCCGGCAAATCCACCGGGGAAAACCTGACGCGTCTGCGCGGAGACTACCGTCAGCAGTTGACCTCCTGGCTTCAGGGGCAGGCCGAGCTGACCATTTTTGGTGCCAGCAAGCGCTACCGCGCGCGTATGGAAAGTACCGAGCTGAACTGGCATGAAGCCCAGCGCCGCCAGTCGGAACTGACGGCCTTTTCCCAGGCACTGATGATGCTGATCGGAGGCGTGGCCGTGATTGCCATGCTGTGGCTGGCTTCCGGCAATGTCGGGGGTAATGCACAGCCAGGTCCCCTGATTGCCCTCTTCGTTTTTTGTGCTCTGGCCGCGTTTGAAGCGCTGGCACCGGTAACGGGCGCCTTCCAGCACCTGGGGCAGGTCATCGCCTCTGCCCTGCGCATCACGCAGATTGCCGAGCAGGAGCCTGAAGTCACGTTCAGTGCCGGGCAGACCGCTGTGCCAGAGCAGGTTGCACTCGCGCTTGATGATGTCACCTTTGCCTACGACAAACAGGCGCAGAATGCACTGGACGGCATCACCCTGTCTGTTAATGCCGGTCAGAGAATTGCGATCCTCGGCCGTACCGGCTGCGGTAAATCAACGCTGCTACAGCTGCTGACGCGCGCCTGGGATCCGCAGCGCGGCCAGATTCGTTTCAATAATACGTCGCTGACAGATTTCAGCGAGCAGGCTCTGCGCCAAACCGTCAGCGTCGTTCCCCAGCGCGTGCATCTGTTTAGCGCCACCCTGCGCGATAACCTGCTGCTGGCCGCACCGGACGCCTCTGATGATGCGCTTCGCGCCATGCTGGAACAGGTCGGTCTGCATAAGCTGCTTGAGGACGATGGGTTAAACAGCTGGCTGGGTGAAGGGGGCCGTCAACTCTCCGGCGGCGAACTGCGTCGTCTGGCGATTGCGCGCGCGCTGCTGCACGATGCCCCGCTGATGCTGCTCGACGAACCTACTGAAGGGCTGGACGCTACCACTGAGAGCCAAATCCTTGATTTGCTGGCGAATGTGATGAGCGGAAAAACCGTGCTGATGGTCACACACCGCCTGCGCGGGCTGGCGAGTTTTGATCGGATAATTGTGATGGACAACGGACACATTATTGAGCAAGGTAGTCACACAGAACTGTTGGCGAAACAGGGTCGCTACTACCAGTTTAAACAGCGTCTGTAGACTATATTTGTAGCGTCCTCACTCGCGTACTGGAGTTCTGCTGTCATGCGCCTGGTCCAGCTTTCTCGTCATAATATCGCGTTCCCTTCTCCAGAGGGGGCGCTGCGTGAGCCCAATGGGCTGCTGGCACTTGGCGGTGACCTCAGTCCTGCGCGGCTATTGATGGCTTACCAGCGCGGTATCTTCCCCTGGTTTTCCCCCGGCGACCCGATTTTATGGTGGTCTCCCGATCCACGTGCCGTGCTGTGGCCGGAGCAGTTTCATCTGAGCCGCAGCATGAAGCGTTTCCATGCGAAATCACCGTACCGCGTCACCCTCAACCACGCCTTTGGTCAGGTCATTGAAGGCTGTGCCGAAGACCGCTATGAAGGGACATGGATAACCCACGATATCATTACCGCCTACCATCAGCTCCATGAGCTTGGCTACGCCCACTCCATCGAGGTATGGGAAGGTGGAGCACTCGTCGGCGGCATGTACGGCGTGGCGCAAGGGACGCTGTTTTGTGGCGAGTCGATGTTCTCCCGTGCGGTTAACGCATCGAAAACCGCGCTGCTGGTCTTCTGCCAGGCGTTTGCCCAACGCGGCGGACGCCTGCTCGATTGTCAGGTGCTCAACGAGCACACGGCCTCCCTGGGTGCTGTTGAAATCCCGCGACGCCAGTACATCGAACATCTGGATACCAGCCGTCAGGAGAAGCTCCCGCGCGACTTCTGGATACCAAGAACGCTCTTTATGCCCAATGCCTAAATGTTTTCCGCATATTTTTTTTGAGGGTGTTATAATTATGCCGCAGAGTAGCTTCTGCCTGTTGCCCCGCCGCCGTTTGGGACCCTCGCTTCAGATAACGTCCTGACGTTTATCCTGTCGTCTCCCCTTTACGAATGCGCTTCCTGTTCGGTTGTACCGTGACGCTTGGGCAATGCGCCGAAACTGTTTTGCTGCGTTTTAATCGCGCAATTCTTTACTTAATTGATGAATTTCGGCATTATCTTGCCGGTTCAAAACTTGGTAGTGATACCCCAGAGGATTAGATGGCCAAAGAAGACAATATTGAAATGCAGGGTACCGTACTTGATACGTTGCCTAATACCATGTTTCGCGTAGAGCTGGAAAACGGTCACGTGGTAACTGCGCACATCTCCGGTAAAATGCGCAAAAACTACATCCGCATTTTAACGGGCGACAAAGTGACTGTTGAACTGACCCCGTACGACCTGAGCAAAGGCCGCATTGTCTTCCGTAGTCGCTAATTGTTTTCGCCTGTAATGGCAGATGAATATTTAAAAGGTCGGGTTAATCCCGGCCTTTTTTATTTGCGGCATTAATGTGGCTGTGCGGGAAGATGTATTTCAGTGCGGCACGATGCCCTCACCCTGACCCTCTTCCACCGGGAGAGGGAGAAAAACAGGCACAAAAAAGCCGGGTTAAAAAACCCGGCTTTTTATTTAAGTTGCGTCAGTGAGCCGCTTCCGGTTTGTGCTTCGCCGCACTCTGGAAATCGTACGTCAGTTCGTTCTTCGCCTGATCCAGCGCCACCGTCACCTGGCCGCCGTCCACCAGCGAGCCAAACAGCAGTTCGTTCGCCAGCGGTTTCTTCAGGTTGTCCTGAATCACGCGCGCCATCGGACGAGCTCCCATCGCACGGTCGTAGCCTTTCTCGGCCAGCCAGTTACGGGCCTCCTGGCTCACTTCCAGCGACACGCCTTTCTGATCAAGCTGAACCTGCAGCTCGACGATGAACTTGTCCACTACCTGATGGATCACGTCGGTAGACAGGTGATCGAACCAGATAATGTTGTCCAGACGGTTACGGAACTCCGGCGTGAAGATCTTCTTGATCTCCTCCATCGCATCGGTGCTGTTATCCTGGTGGATCAGGCCGATGGATTTACGCTCAGTTTCACGTACCCCGGCGTTGGTGGTCATCACCAGCACCACGTTGCGGAAGTCCGCCTTGCGCCCGTTGTTGTCGGTCAGCGTCCCGTTGTCCATCACCTGCAGCAGGATGTTGAACACATCGGGGTGCGCTTTCTCGATTTCATCGAGCAGCAATACCGCGTGCGGATGCTTGATCACCGCGTCGGTGAGCAGGCCGCCCTGGTCAAAGCCCACGTATCCCGGAGGTGCACCAATCAAACGGCTGACGGTGTGACGCTCCATATACTCGGACATATCAAAGCGCAGCAGCTCAATGCCCAGCGCTTTGGAGAGCTGAACCGTTACCTCGGTTTTACCCACACCGGTCGGGCCGGCGAACAGGAAGGAACCGACAGGCTTGTGGTCATGCCCCAGTCCGGCACGGGCCATCTTGATCGCTTCGGTTAAGGCCTCAATGGCTTTATCCTGACCAAAGACCAGCATTTTCAGGCGATTGCCAAGGGTGCGCAGCGTATCGCGGTCACTCTGAGAAACACTCTTCTCAGGGATGCGCGCGATGCGGGCCACCACGGACTCAATATCCGCCACGTTAACGGTTTTCTTACGCTTGCTGGCCGGCATCAGGCGCGCACGCGCACCCGCTTCATCAATGACGTCAATCGCCTTATCCGGCAGATGACGGTCGTTGATGTATTTCACCGCCAGCTCCACCGCCGCACGCACCGCTTTCGCGGTATAACGCACATCGTGGTGCGCTTCGTACTTCGGTTTCAGGCCGTTGATGATTTGCACCGTTTCCTCGACGGACGGTTCGGTCACGTCGATTTTCTGGAAGCGACGCGCCAGCGCACGGTCTTTCTCAAAGATGTTGCTGAACTCCTGGTAGGTCGTGGAGCCAATCACGCGGATCTTGCCGCTGGAGAGCAACGGTTTGATCAGGTTCGCGGCATCCACCTGGCCACCGGAGGCCGCACCTGCGCCGATGATGGTGTGGATTTCATCTATAAACAGGATGCTGTTGGTATCCTGCTCCAGCTGTTTTAACAGCGCCTTGAAGCGTTTTTCAAAATCACCGCGGTATTTGGTGCCCGCCAGCAGCGAGCCGATATCCAGCGAGTAGATGGTGCAATCAGCAATCACTTCCGGCACGTCACCCTGCACAATGCGCCAGGCAAGACCTTCGGCAATCGCGGTTTTACCCACGCCTGATTCCCCCACCAGCAGTGGGTTGTTCTTGCGGCGACGGCACAGCACCTGGATCGCGCGCTCCAGCTCTTTATCGCGACCAATCAGCGGGTCGATACCGCCAACGCGAGCAAGCTGGTTAAGGTTGGTGGTGAAGTTTTCCATACGATCCTCCCCGCCTGCTTGCTCTTCATTGTTATTGACCTGATTGCTGGAATCCGATGCCTGGTTAGGCTCGTCTTTACGCGTTCCGTGAGAAATAAAGTTAACCACATCGAGTCGGCTGACTTCGTGTTTACGCAGCAGGTAGGCAGCCTGTGACTCCTGCTCGCTGAAGATGGCGACTAAGACGTTTGCGCCAGTGACTTCGCTACGTCCTGAAGACTGGACGTGGAAAACCGCGCGCTGCAGCACGCGCTGGAAGCTGAGCGTCGGCTGCGTGTCGCGCTCCTCTTCACTGGCTGGCAGCACCGGTGTGGTTTGTTCGATGAAGGCTTCGAGTTCCTGACGTAGCGCCACCAGATCCACGGAGCAGGCTTCCAGCGCTTCGCGGGCAGATGGGTTGCTAAGCAGTGCGAGCAGCAGGTGCTCGACGGTCATAAACTCATGTCGGTGCTCACGCGCTCTGGCGAAAGCCATGTTTAAACTGAGTTCCAGTTCTTGATTGAGCATAGGCACCTCCCCCAATTTTATGCCTTATCAGGCCTTTTCCAGCGTACACAGCAACGGATGCTCATTCTCCCTCGCATAGTCGTTCACCATCGCTACTTTGGTTTCTGCCACTTCGGCTGTGAAGATGCCGCAGATAGCTTTGCCACGATAATGAACGGTAAGCATCAGTTGCGTTGCACGTTCTACATCATAAGAAAAGAACTTTTGTAGCACGTCAATAACAAATTCCATCGGCGTGTAATCATCGTTCATTAACATAACTTTATACATAGATGGCGGTTTTAGCGCGTCACGCACTTTGTCTTCCGCCAGCTGGTCAAAATCCAGCCAGTCGTTGGTCTTACCCATTTTGCATAACCACTTTGAATCTACCTCAGATGTTAGATAACAATCATCTATTACTGTCATCCGCGATGTCTGTCACAAACTGTTGCAATAGCGTTAACTGCTTCAAACTTTGGTTGATTATTGTCCCATCTCCAGCGCCTAACGCTTGACGACTTCTTTCGTTTCTCTAAATTGTACAAGCGTGAGATGGCGAGGTTTTGAACAGCCCCCACTCCACCACCGGTTCATTCCATCTTAACTTATAAGATTTACGAAGGATGTCGAAGCATGGAAATGGGTACTGTTAAGTGGTTCAACAACGCCAAAGGGTTTGGCTTCATCTGCCCCGAAGGCGGCGGCGAGGATATCTTCGCTCACTATTCCACCATTCAGATGGATGGTTACAGAACGCTCAAAGCCGGGCAGTCCGTCCGGTTCGATGTACACCAGGGACCAAAAGGCAATCATGCAAGCCTCATCGTACCCATTGAAGCAGAGACGGTTGCATAGCTCTCTGTTTTATTGTGTACATCCCGCAGTCAAAATGCCAGCCCGATCGGCTGGCATTTTTATTTTCAGCCTATTCGCGAGCCAGCGCATCCACCGGATCCAGCCGCGCCGCATTGCGGGCGGGCAGCCAGCCAAACAAAATGCCGGTAAAGGTCGAACACAAAAAAGCGGTCATGATGGCAACCGGCGAGAAACCGATCTCCCAGCCGGGTAAAAAGAGCTGGAGCGCGAACGCGATCATCATCGAGAGCGCAATACCCATCGCGCCTCCCACCAGACACACCAGCACCGCCTCAATCAAAAACTGTTGCAGGACATCGCTGGCTCTGGCACCCACCGCCATGCGGATGCCAATCTCACGGGTGCGTTCGGTCACCGACACCAGCATGATATTCATCACCCCGATACCGCCAACGACCAGTGAAATGACCGCCACAAGCGTGAGGAACAACTGAAGAGTACGTGTGGTCTTTTCCGCCGTTTTCAAGAGGC
The DNA here is from genome assembly GCF_004402045.1 of Lelliottia nimipressuralis. Classification (GTDB taxonomy): domain Bacteria; phylum Pseudomonadota; class Gammaproteobacteria; order Enterobacterales; family Enterobacteriaceae; genus Enterobacter; species Enterobacter chinensis. Next base: position 189,284 of record NZ_SOMG01000021.1, read on the forward strand.
CATCCATATTCCAGGTGAAGAAATCTTTCTTCCCGTGGCGCAGGGATAACAGCCGCTCAAGCTGCTGTTCGGCCATCGCGCTGTCGTAGCCCTCCTTCACGCGCACGGTAATGGAGTTCAGCCAGGACTGCCCCATGATCCGCCCGGAGATGGTGGTATACGGCAGCCAGACGCGCAGGATCTTGCTGCTGCCAAACATCGACTGTTTCTCTTCCGCCACACCAATCACCGTAGCAGGCATGTTACCGACCAAGATCACTTCGCCCACCACGTTCGCTTTATTGGGGAAGAGCTGCCTGCGCGAGTTAGCGTCCAGTACCACTACCTGCGCCCTGCCCGCCAGCTGTTCGGCGTTAAAGGTCGCCCCTTCGCTGAAAGTCATGCCGTAGACGTTGAAGTAGTCCCCGCTTACGCCATTAGCGCTGGCGGCAACGTCAACATTGCCCACGCGCAGACGCAGGTTCTGCGAAACCGCGGGCGTGGCGGAGTTGACCCACGGCTGCTTCTGAATTGCCGCCAGATCGTCATATTTCAGCGCCTGCTGATACTGCGGCTCGTCGTCGCCAAAGTCTTTGCCGGGATAGACGTCAATGGTATTGGTGCCGATGGCGCGGATATCTGCCAGCACCAGCTGCTTTGCCGCGTCGCCCACCACCACAATCGACACCACCGAGGCGATACCAATAATGATGCCGAGCATGGTCAGCAGGGTGCGCATCTTGTTGGCCGCCATTGCCAGCCAGGCCATGGTCAGCGCTTCACGAAAGCCGCTGGAGAACTGCCCCCAGCCGGTTGATGCTGGTAGCACTTCTTTCGGCGCGGCTGCCCTGGCGTGGCGTGGCGGCGGGTTGCTGACCAGCTCACCGTCGTGGATCTCAATGATCCGCTCCGCCTGCGCCGCGACCTGCGGGTCGTGGGTCACGATGATGACCGTATGCCCCTGATCGCGCAGCTGATGGAGGATCGCCATCACTTCTTCACCCGAATGGCTGTCGAGCGCACCGGTCGGCTCATCCGCGAGGATCACCTGGCCGCCGTTCATCAAGGCACGCGCAATACTCACGCGCTGCTGCTGACCGCCGGAAAGCTGCGAGGGCTGGTATTCCACCCGCTCCGCCAGACCCAGACGCGTCAGCAGCATCTGCGCACGCTCAAGACGTTTTTTCCGCTCGACGCCTGCATACACCGCGGGCACTTCCACATTCTGCGCCGCATTGAGGTGAGAAAGCAGATGGTAACGCTGGAAGATAAAGCCAAAGTGTTCGCGTCGCAGTTTCGCCAGCGCGTCGCCGTCCAGGGTGGAGACATCCGTCCCGGCCACGCGGTAGGTGCCGCTGGTCGGTTTATCCAGACACCCGAGAATGTTCATCAGCGTCGATTTACCGGAACCTGACGCCCCGACAATCGCCACCATCTCGCCCGCTTCCACGCGCAGGGAGATGCCTTTTAGCACTTCCACCGGGCCATCGCCGGAGGGATAGCTGCGACGGATGTCGTTCAGCTCAAGCAGCGCCGTCATTTAGCGGCTCCGGGCAGGCTTTCGCTGGTGACAACCTCCTCACCCTCTTCCAGCCCTTTCACCACCACCACATCGGTATCGTTGCGCGCGCCAATTACCACTTCTCGCTCGCGCGTTTCCCCGTTGCGCAGCACTTTCACTTTATAACGGCTCTCCCCGGCGGATTCTCCCAGCGCTGAGAGCGGGATGGTCAATACGTTCTTCACGCCGGTCAGCTGGATATGCACCTGGGCGGTCATGTCCAGACGCAGCACGCCCTGCGGGTTCGGCACCTCAAAGCGGGCATAGTAGAAGATAGCGTCGTTAACTTTTTCCGGCGTTGGCAGAATGTCTTTCAGCACGCCTTCGTAGCGCGTCTGCGGGTCTCCCAGCACTGTAAACCAGGCGTTCTGCCCCGGCTTCAGATGGATAACGTCCGCCTCGGAAACCTGGGCTTTGACCAGCATGGCGCTCATGTCCGCCAGCGTCAGGATATTTGGCGCCTGCTGCGCGGCAATCACCGTCTGGCCCTGCAGCGTAGTGATCTGAGTGACTTCACCGGCCATCGGCGCGACGATTTTGGTGTAGTCGAGGTTGGTTTTCGCCGTATCCAGAGAGGCCTGATTGCGTTTGATTTGCGCGTCGATAGTGCCAATCTGCGCCTGTTTTACCGCCAGTTCCGTGGTGGCGGTATCCAAATCTTGTTTCGAAATGGCCTGGGTTTTAGCCAGCGCCTGCTGGCGGGTCAGCGTGACCTGGGCAAGGTTACGCTCCGCCTGCGCCTGTGCACGCTGCGCGCGCAGCTCCATCAGCGTGGCTTCCACTTCCCGAATCTGGTTCTCAGCCTGTTCAGGATCGATAACCCCCAGCAGTTGGCCTTTTTTCACCTTGTCGCCAATCTCTACCGACAGCGTTTTCAACTGGCCGCTCACCTGGGCGCCCACGTCAACCTTGCGCAGGGCATCAAGTTTGCCCGTCGCGAGCACGTTTTGCTGCAGTTCGCCCGGGCGAACAATCAATGTCTGGTACTGTGGCACAGGTGCATTAAGCACTTGCCATAGCCAATACCCACCGGCTAAAACCACGACCGCCAGCAGCAGAAACAGCGTTCTGCGTTTTCCCTTGAGGTTCATAAATATTCCAAATAAATGTTCTGGCAATGATAACAGTTGATTCTATCTAAACGACTCCTCAACGAAACCCCCACTTCCCGAAATCGTCATAATTTGTTTACGAGGCGTTGAGAGTTTGCCTGCTGAAATGGAGATCTTCATCAAGAAGCAGGATCTATCATGTCTTCCATCGTCGATACACCTTTTTCAGACCTGCCGCAGCCTAAATCAGGCTGGCAGCTTTTCAAAAATCTGGCTTTCGGAAAGCTCACACCAGGGCTGGCGTGGCAAAATCCCTCCTATCGACGTAAATTCATGTTACGTTCGCTGGCGACCCCCCTTAGCACCGCGCGCCTGTTAACGAGTCTTGCTAAACAACCGCGTCTGATGCAGATGTTGCAGGTACAGCCAGGACTGCCGTGCCGGCTGCATCGCCCCTGGTTGACGGTGAATATGGATCGTCAGCATGCGCTGGAATCGCTCAACTGGCACTATCAGACGATGAGCCGCCAGCTTCCCGCGACGCTGCTTATGGGCTATCTATCTAAGCAGGGCTTTACCCTGCTGACCTTAACCGGCAAAGATGAACAGCAATTTACCGTTCGTCTGTGCGCTGATGCATTCCTGGATAAAGAAGGGGAAGCCACCCTCGCGTTCTGCGACAGTCAAAACACGGTGCTGGCGGAGATGACCTTTACGCTATGCCAGTTTGAAGGAAAAGCGACGCTGTTCATTGGCGGTTTGCAGGGCGCAAAAGCGCATGTTCCGCATGAGCTGATCCAGGGCGCAACGAAGGCCTGTCATGGCCTGTTCCCGAAACGCCTGCTGGTGGAAGCCGCGATGACGCTCGGCACCGCTTTCCCGGTAGAGCAGATTGTTGCCGTCAGTAACGCCACCCATATCTATCGCAGCTGGCGTTATCGCAAGAAAAAAGAGGGAAAACTGTTGGCCGACTACGACAGTTTCTGGGTCTCGATCGGGGGTGAAAAACAGGATAACGGTAACTTTATGCTGCCGCTTGTCATGCCGCGTAAACCGATGGAAGAGATCGCCAGTAAAAAACGCTCCGAATATCGCCGCCGCTACGAGCTGCTGGATAGCCTGATTCAGCAGGTGAATCAGGCTACTCAACGTTAATCCGCTTTCCCGCGTGCCAGCCACAGCACGCGGGAGAACATCTTGCGCAGCAGAGTCGGTACCGCCTCCACGCCCCGCCGCCCCGCTTCCGTCGCCACTTCGATGGCCAAATCCGGTTTTGAAGAACGATGAATCGCTTTGGCGATCACGCGCCGCATGTTCATCGGGACATCAACCGGCACCATCGCAATTCGGTGGAAAACGTCGTCGAACCCCTGACGGTACATAAAATGCTCCATGTCCATCGCGGGCAGCATGGTTAAATGGTCGCGCTCTTCTTCTCGCTCGTTATTCAGCAGGCCACGCACGGTCGAGGCATATTTTTTGCCCGCCTCATCGCCGTCGACCAGCACGTGCCACTCGATCCCCATCCGGCGAGCAAATTTTATCAGCGGCTTTAATCCCGACTGGGCGAACTCGATCACCTTAATGCCTTCCGCATCAAAATGGTGGCCGCACTGGCGCGCAAGTTCATTGATGACCCAGGTTTCCGTTTCCCCCTCCACCAGCAGCCAGCAGCGGGCAAATAGGGACGACGCCCGGTTAAAGCGAATATGAAACGCAATGCGCCGCCCGTCTTCCGCGTTCAAACCACCCGGCCCCAGCCGGAAAGCGGAAACACGGGAAGATTCTCGTACCAGACGACAGACGTGCTCTACCGGCGTTAGCGAAAGTAACTCACCGGAATTGGTGGTGGTAATACGCTGGAGCGGCAGTAAATTCAGCAGATGCCATGCCACGGAGAGCATGATGGGGTGCAGGCGCGTTTCAGGATCTTCCACCAGAAGCAGCGGTCGGGCGTCCCGGTCAAGACGAACGGTGCCTTTGGCCTGCAGAAGCGTTGAAAACAGCCCCAGCAAAATCACCCGGTGCGTACGTCCGCCGGGCCGGTCGATCATCCGGTTAATGATGTCCAGATAACGCCAGCTTCGCTGCTCATCATGAGAGCGACGGCGCATCAGACGATGACGTGACTCCGATGTCCCTTGCTCGGAAAAATAGTGCTCCAGGAGTTGTACCATTGCGGACAACCCCTGACGGATTTGGCCATCGGTAAGATTCTGCGGACGCGACACCAGCTCTCGCGCCAGGAAATCCAGCTCGCGGGCGGTAACTTCTACGTCTGGCATATTCGGTACGGTACCGTTACGAATACGCCGCATAAAACGCGCATCGCGCAAGCGTAATACCGGCGTCAGGCGGATCAGGTGGCGAGCCAAATCGTCGATATTGTCCAGCGGGATCGGGTTGGCTTTCTCATCAAGAAAATCACGCAGGGTCAGTACCCCTTCGTTCTCCGCCATCTCACCTTCCAGCCGATAGAAAATCCGGTGGAAGCCGTCATCGCACGGCACCCAGCAGGGGGACAGCGGACGGAAGCGACGCACGCGGTGACGACCGGGCTCGGACTCCCGGAACGTCAGGATGATATGCAGATGCTTCTCGCGGCCAGTCACGTCGCCGGGCGGGAACCAGAAATCGTCGCGAACGAAATGATACAAATCGTCTTCGGGCGAAAGCAGTAACGTCAGCGCATCCAGCAGGCTGGACTTACCCCACGCGTTCTCGCCGATCAGGACGTTGTTCTGCTCCAGCTGCAGCGACAGACGGTTAATACCGCGAAATCCGACAATTTCCACACGTTCGAGAAGCATAATTCCCCCGACAAATGACCACTTTTTCCTTCAAGTTATCAGCAGTATAGCGGCAGGCATCCTGTCGCGACAGCACAACATTCACCCTTGCGAGAATTGGTCTATGCTCTATTTACCGCCGGCTCGAACAAGGAATGACTACATATTGCCTGAAATCAAACCATTCGAATTTATTTAAGTGGCGAAGGGGTGTCGTTATTTTTAAAATAGAGACTCTTTGAGTCGTCATCCCTTTTTGACGATATAACCCACACGCAGGAAAGCGTGCGGAAAATTATTTTGAGGTGGTTATGTTTAGAAAATTAGCAGCAGAATGCTTTGGTACATTCTGGCTGGTATTTGGTGGTTGCGGTAGCGCCGTTCTGGCAGCAGCATTCCCGGAATTAGGCATTGGTTTTGTCGGCGTCGCGCTGGCATTTGGTTTAACCGTATTAACCATGGCCTTTGCCGTGGGGCATATTTCCGGCGGTCATTTTAACCCGGCCGTGACGTTAGGTTTATGGGCGGGCGGTCGTTTTCCGGCGAAAGAAGTCATTGGTTATATCGTCGCCCAGGTGGTTGGCGGTATTATTGCCGCTGCTGTTCTGTACGTGATTGCCAGCGGTAAAGCTGGCTTCGATGCGACAGCCAGTGGTTTCGCCTCTAACGGCTTCGGCGAACACTCTCCGGGTGGTTATTCCATGCTGTCTGCCATCGTGATTGAAATTGTGCTGACCGCAGGCTTCCTGCTGGTGATTCACGGCGCAACCGACAAACATGCACCAGCCGGTTTTGCCCCGATTGCCATTGGTCTGGCACTGACGCTTATCCACCTGATTTCTATTCCGGTCACCAACACGTCCGTTAACCCGGCGCGCAGTACCGCAGTCGCCATTTTCCAGGGCGGCTGGGCGCTTGAGCAGCTGTGGCTGTTCTGGGTGATGCCAATCGTCGGCGGTATTCTGGGCGGCGTGCTGTATCGCACCCTGCTGGAAAAACGCGACTAATTACGTGCGGCCTGTAATGTCGGGTGGCGCTAACGCTTACCCGACCTAGCTGAGTGTGCACTTTCCAGGCCGGGTAAGGCGCAGCCGCCACCCGGCTTTCTTTTGTCGCTTTACTGAACAACCTTTATTGGGTAGTGTCTCTGGCGCTCAACAGATACTCAAAAGGACCGGCTGTTCATGTTTTCAGGACTCCTCATTATTCTGCTGCCCCTGATTGTGGGCTATCTCATCCCGCTGCATCAGGAATCGGCATTACGGCTTATCAACCGTTTTCTCAGCTGGATTGTTTACGTCATTCTTTTCTTTATGGGGATAAGCCTGGCCTTCCTGGATAATCTGGCAACCAATCTGCTGGCAATCCTGCATTATTCTGTCGTCACCGTTGTGGTTATTTTGTTGTGTAATATTGCTGCACTATTCTGGCTTGAGCGCACAATTCCGTGGAAAAATCACCATCATCAGGAAAAACTGCCTTCACGAATCGCAATGGCGCTGGAATCATTAAAACTGTGCGGCGTCGTGCTGCTCGGTTTTCTTCTTGGACTGACCGGCTGGGCGTTTTTACAGCACGCTACGGAGGCCAGCGAATATACCCTGATCTTCCTGCTGTTCCTGATTGGTATCCAGCTGCGAAATAATGGCATGACGCTGAAACAAATTGTCCTGAACCGTCGGGGAATGATTGTTGCCGTCATCGTTGTCGCCAGTTCAATGGTGGCAGGCGTTATTAATGCCTTTGTGCTCGACCTGCCCCTGAAAACCGGGCTGGCCATGGCATCAGGTTTTGGCTGGTACTCCCTCTCCGGTATTCTTCTGACCGAATCTTTCGGCCCGGTGATTGGCAGCGCCGCCTTCTTTAACGATCTGGCGCGTGAGCTGATCGCCATCATGCTGATCCCGGGGCTGGTTCGCCGCAGCCGTTCCACCGCGCTGGGTCTGTGCGGCGCGACGTCGATGGACTTTACTCTGCCGGTATTGCAACGCTCCGGGGGACTGGAGATGGTGCCTGCCGCTATCGTTCACGGCTTTATTTTGAGCCTGCTGGTTCCCGTTCTGATGGCATTCTTCTCTGCCTGATACTTCTTTGGCGGTAGCGAACCTGCCGCCAAAATTGCGCTAAATCAATCTCCCTCTATTTTGTCGCAGAAAGCCCTTTTCACCGTTCCGGCACGAGCATAACCTTAAACATGTATATTAAATATAACTTTAACAGGTGTGATTATGTTTTGTGTGCAATGTGAACAAACCATCCGTACCCCGGCAGGCAATGGCTGCTCTTACGCACAGGGTATGTGCGGCAAAACCGCAGAAACATCTGACCTGCAGGACCTGCTGATTGCCGCCCTGCAAGGCCTTTCCGCATGGGCGTTCAAAGCCCGCGAATACGGCATTGTCGACCACTACGTCGACAGCTTCGCCCCGCGCGCGTTTTTCTCCACGCTGACCAACGTTAACTTCGACTCTCCGCGCATTGTCGGCTATGCCCGCGAGGCTATCGCCCTGCGTGAAGCGATGAAAGCACAGTGCCTGAAGGTAGATGCCGCCGCCCGCGTGGACAACCCGATGTCAGAACTCCAGCTGGTGAGCGACGATCTGGGCGACCTGCAGCGTCAGGCGGCAGAATTCACCCCTAACAAAGACAAAGCGGCAATTGGCGAGAACATTCTCGGCCTGCGCCTGCTGTGCCTGTATGGTCTGAAAGGCGCCGCGGCATATATGGAGCACGCGCACGTTCTGGGTCAGTACGACAATGAGATTTACGCGCAGTACCACAACATCATGGCGTGGCTGGGAACCTGGCCTGCCGATATGAACGCGTTGCTCGAATGCTCAATGGAAATCGGCCAGATGAACTTCCGCGTGATGAGCATCCTGGATACGGGTGAAACCAGCACCTACGGCCACCCAACGCCAACCCAGGTCAACGTCAAAGCGACCGAAGGTAAATGCATCCTGATTTCCGGTCATGACCTGAAAGATCTCTACAACCTGCTGAAGCAAACCGAAGGCACCGGCGTTAATGTCTATACCCACGGCGAAATGCTGCCCGCACACGGCTACCCGGAGCTGCGTAAATTCAAACACCTGATCGGTAACTACGGCAGCGGCTGGCAGAACCAGCAGGTCGAGTTCGCCCGCTTCCCGGGCCCTATCGTGATGACCTCTAACTGCATCATCGACCCTACCGTCGGGGCGTACGATGACCGCATCTGGACCCGCAGCATCGTCGGCTGGCCGGGCGTGAGCCACCTCGAAGGTGACGATTTCGGGCCGGTGATTGCCCAGGCGCAGCAGATGGCAGGCTTCCCGTACAGCGAGATCCCGCATCTCATCACCGTGGGCTTTGGCCGTGAAACCCTGCTCGGCGCAGCAGATTCCCTGATTGATCTCGTCAGCCGTGAAAAACTGCGCCATATCTTCCTGATCGGCGGCTGCGACGGCGCGCGCGGTGAACGTAACTACTTCACCGACTTCGCCACCCGCGTCCCACAGGATTGTCTGATCCTGACGCTGGCATGCGGTAAATACCGTTTCAACAAGCTGGATTTCGGCAACATCGAAGGCCTGCCGCGCCTGGTAGATGCCGGTCAGTGTAACGATGCTTACTCGGCCATCATTCTTGCCGTTACTCTGGCAGAAAAACTGGGCTGCGGCGTAAACGATCTGCCGCTGTCGCTGGTGCTTTCATGGTTTGAGCAGAAAGCGATTGTCATCCTGCTGACCCTGCTCTCTCTCGGCGTGACCAACATCGTAACCGGCCCGACTGCGCCAGGCTTCCTGACGCCGGACCTGCTGGCGGTGTTGAACGAGAAATTCGGCCTGCGTTCCGTGACCAACGTTGAAGATGACATGAAGCAGCTGCTGAGCGCGTAAGGAGGAACTCATGACCATGCCAACCTCACAATGTCCGTGGCGGATGCAGGTTCACCACATCCAGCAGGAGACGCCGGATGTGTGGACGCTGTCGCTGCTGTGCCATGACTATTATCCGTACCGCGCGGGCCAGTATGCGCTGGTCAGCGTCCGTAACGCGGCGGACACCCTGCGCGCCTACACTATCTCTTCAACGCCGGGCGTGAGCGAGTACATCACGCTCACCGTCCGCCGCATTGACGACGGCGCAGGATCCGAGTGGCTGACCCGGGACGTGAAGCGCGGGGATTATATCTGGATGTCCGACGCCCAGGGCGATTTCACCTGTGACGACAAAGCAGACGATAAATTCCTGCTGCTGGCGGCGGGCTGTGGCGTAACGCCAATTATGTCGATGCGCCGCTGGTTGGCGAAAAATCGTCCGCAGGCTGACGTACAGGCGATCTTCAGCGTGCGTTCGCCGGATGACGTGATTTTTGCTGATGAATGGCGCAACTATCCGGTGACGCTGGTGGCTGAGCACAACGCGACCCACGGTTTTGTGCCCGGTCGCCTGAGCCGCGAGCTACTGCAAAGCGTGCCGGATATTGCTCATCGTACCGTGATGACCTGCGGCCCGGCGCCGTATATGGCTTTCGTGGAAGAGGAAGTGAAAGCGCTCGGCGTAACCCGCTTCTTCAAAGAGCAGTTCTTCACGCCGGTAGCGGAAGCGGCAACCAGCGGGATTCAGTTTACTAAGCTACAGCCGGCGCAGACTTTCTTTGGCCGCGTGGGGACCACGCTGCTGGAAGCGCTGGAAAGTAACAAGGTGCAGGTGGTAGCGGCCTGCCGTGCAGGCGTGTGCGGTTGCTGTAAGACGAAAGTGGTCTCCGGGGAGTATACCGTCAGCAGCACCATGACGCTGACGGATACGGAAATTGCTGAAGGCTACGTGCTGGCGTGTTCGTGCCACCCGCAGGGGGATTTGGTACTCGCATAAACGATAAACGTTCACTTGTAGGCCCGGTAAGCGTCAGCGCCACCGGGCTTTTTTGTCGGGTGGCACTGCGTTTACCCGACCTACAACGACATTACCGCCACGCAGGACCTTTCCCTACCGCAAACCGCCCTGCTCCTAAAAACGCGACCGCCAGCGAGCCGATAAAGAAATACACCAGGCTTTCAATCGCCCATGCGCCTACCTTGTCGAGGGCAAGCGTTTCCCCCATTCCCACCATCAGCCACGCCACGATCATGGTAAAGGCCAGCACCAGCGCGGCCGGGCGCGTAAAGAGCCCGACAATAATCAGGATCGGTGCTACCACTTCGCCAACCAACACGCCGTAGGCGATAAACCCCGGTAACCCTTTTTCCACCAGCATGCCGCTAATAAACCCCACGCCGCCGAATAACTTGTGCAAACCGTGAAACAGCATCAGCCCGCCGACGGCAAGTCGTAACAAGAGTTTGCCGAGATCGTCGCACGATAGCTTTTCATTAACAGCAGTTAACAATGATTTAACCATTTGAAATTATTCCTATTTTTACCCAATGTACAGCCAGATTATGCCGAATAGTTAGATTTGAAAAGCACCTTTTAATAAGGGGGTAAAGCGGGCAAGACAGAGACTTTCTTCTAAGCTTGTTAGCGATATCACAAAAAGGAGATGGACACCCATGAAACAAACCGTGGCTGCATATATAGCGAAGACCCTTGAACAGGCAGGCGTGAAACGTATCTGGGGCGTGACCGGCGATTCCCTTAACGGACTGAGCGATAGCCTCAACAAGATGAAAACCATTGAATGGATGCCGACCCGTCATGAAGAGGTCGCCGCCTTTGCCGCCGGTGCCGAAGCACAGCTCACAGGTGAACTGGCCGTCTGCGCCGGATCCTGCGGGCCGGGTAACCTGCATCTGATCAACGGTCTGTTCGACTGCCACCGCAATCATGTGCCGGTGCTGGCGATTGCCGCCCACATTCCCTCATCCGAAATCGGCAGCGGCTATTTTCAGGAGACGCATCCGCAGGAGCTGTTCCGTGAATGCAGCCACTATTGCGAGCTGGTTTCATCCCCGGAGCAGATCCCGCAGGTCCTGGCGATAGCCATGCGCAAGGCGGTGCTGAACCGCGGCGTTTCCGTGGTCGTCATCCCGGGCGATGTGGCCCTCAAGGCAGCGCCTGAAGGGGCCAGCACGCACTGGTACCACGCGCCGCAGCCGGTCGTTACGCCTGCCGAAGAGGAACTGAAAAAGCTGGCTCAGCTGCTGCGTTACTCCAGCAATATCGCCCTGATGTGCGGCAGCGGCTGTGCTGGCGCGCACAAGGAGCTACTTGAATTTGCCGGCAAGCTGAAAGCGCCGATTGTCCACGCCCTGCGCGGCAAAGAGCACGTCGAGTACGACAACCCTTACGACGTGGGCATGACCGGGCTGATCGGTTTCTCCAGCGGTTTCCACACCATGATGAACGCCGACACGCTGGTCCTGCTCGGTACCCAGTTCCCGTACCGTCCGTTCTACCCGGCGGATGCGAAAATCATTCAGATTGATATCAACCCGGCCAGCATCGGCGCGCACAGCAAGGTCGATATGGCGCTGGTGGGCGACATCAAATCCACCCTTACCGCACTGCTGCCGCTGCTGGAAGAAAAAACGGACCGCAAGTTCCTCGATAAAGCGTTGAGCGATTACCGCGATGCCCGCAAGGGGCTGGACGACCTTGCCAAACCGAGCGACAAAGCGATCCACCCGCAGTACCTGGCCCAGCAGATCAGCCATTTCGCTGACGACGATGCCATCTTTACCTGCGACGTGGGCACGCCAACCGTCTGGGCGGCGCGCTATCTGAAGATGAACGGCAAACGCCGACTGCTCGGCTCGTTTAACCACGGCTCGATGGCGAACGCCATGCCGCAGGCGCTGGGGGCAAAAGCGACGTCACCGGAGCGCCAGGTGGTGGCGATGTGCGGCGACGGCGGGTTCAGCATGCTGATGGGGGATTTCCTGTCGGTCGTACAAATGAAGTTGCCGCTCAAAATCGTGGTCTTTAACAACAGCGTTCTGGGCTTTGTGGCGATGGAGATGAAGGCCGGGGGTTATCTGACGGACGGCACCGAGCTGCACGACACCAACTTCGCGCGCATTGCAGAGGCCTGTGGCATCACCGGTATCCGCGTTGAAAAAGCGTCCGAGGTGGATGAAGCCCTGCAGCGCGCTTTTTCCATCGACGGTCCGGTGCTGGTGGATGTCGTCGTCGCCAAAGAGGAGCTGGCGATCCCGCCGCAGATCAAGCTGGAGCAGGCCAAAGGCTTTAGCCTCTATATGCTGCGCGCAATCATCAGCGGCCGCGGCGATGAGGTGATCGAACTGGCAAAAACCAACTGGCTCAGGTAAAACATCTGGCATCGCCTTTTTAAATATAAGGACATGCCATGATTGATTTACGCAGTGATACCGTAACCCGCCCGAGTCGCGCCATGCTCGAAGAGATGATGGCCGCCCCGGTCGGGGACGACGTCTACGGTGACGATCCGACGGTAAACGAACTGCAGCGCTATGCCGCAGAGCTCAGCGGTAAAGAGGCCGCCCTGTTCCTGCCCACCGGAACACAGGCCAACCTGGTCGCGCTGCTCAGCCACTGCGAGCGCGGCGAAGAGTATATCGTCGGCCAGGGCGCACATAACTACCTGTACGAAGCGGGCGGTGCCGCAGTGCTCGGCAGCATTCAGCCGCAGCCAATCGACGCCGCGCCGGACGGCTCGCTCCCGCTCGACAAGGTTGCCGCAAAAATCAAAGCCGACGATATCCATTTCGCCCGCACCAGACTGCTCAGCCTCGAAAACACCCATAACGGCAAAGTCCTGCCGCGCGAGTATCTGAAAGCAGCGTGGGAATTCACCCGCGAGCGCAGGCTCGGGTTGCACGTGGACGGCGCGCGCATCTTCAACGCCGTGGTGGAATACGGCTGCGAGCTGAAAGAGATCGCGCAATACTGCGACTCGTTCACCATCTGCCTCTCGAAAGGGCTGGGCACGCCTGTAGGTTCCCTGCTGGTGGGCAATGCGGACTACATCAAGCGCGCTAACCGCTGGCGCAAAATGACCGGCGGCGGCATGCGTCAGGCGGGCATTCTGGCGGCTGCCGGGCTGTATGCCCTGAAAAACAACGTCACGCGTCTGAAAGACGATCACGACAACGCCGCGTGGATGGCGGCGCAGCTGCGCGAAGTGGGTGCCGACGTGATGCGCCACGACACCAACATGCTTTTCGTTCGCGTGGGCGATGACCACGCCGCTGCGCTTGGCGAATTTATGAAAGCGCGTGGCGTGCTGATCAACGCGTCACCTGTCGTGCGTCTGGTGATGCATCTCGACGTGAGCCGCGAACAGCTGGCGGACGTGGTGAAACACTGGCAGGCCTTTTTACAGCGTTAAGGAGCATCACGTGCCGCAGCGTATTCTGGTGCTTGGCGCCAGCGGATATATCGGTCAGCACCTGACCACGGCGTTAAGTCAGCAGGGACACCAGGTGCTGGCAGCGGCACGCAACACCGAGCGCCTGCAAAAGCAAAACCTGCCCGGCGTGACCTGTCACAACGTCGATCTCAACTGGCCTGTCGCGCTGCCTGCGCTGCTGGGCGGGGTCGATACGCTTTACTACCTTGTCCACAGCATGGGTGAAGGCGGCGATTTTATCGCCCACGAGCGTCAGGTGGCAATGAACGTCCGCGATGCTCTGCTGCAAACGCCGGTTAAGCAGGTGATTTTCTTAAGCTCGCTACAGGCACCCGAAAACGAGCAGTCCGATCATCTGCGCGCGCGCCAGCTGACGGCTGACACCCTGCGCGGTGCGAATATTCCCGTCACCGAACTGCGCGCCGGCATTATCGTCGGCGCCGGTTCCGCCGCCTTCGAAGTGATGCGCGATATGGTCTACAACCTGCCGGTGCTCACGCCGCCGCGCTGGGTCCGCTCGCGGACCACGCCGATTGCGCTGGATAATCTCCTGCATTATCTGATGGCATTGCTGGATCATCCGGCGGAGCAACACCGCGTGCTGGAGGCCGCCGGTCCTGAAGTGCTGAGCTACCAGGAGCAGTTTGAGCATTTCATGCGCGTGAGCGGCCGCCGACGCTGGCTGCTGCCGATTCCCTTCCCAACCCGCTGGATCTCGGTGTGGTTTTTGAATGTGATCACATCAGTGCCCCCGACGACCGCCAAAGCGCTGATCCAGGGGCTGAAACACGATCTGCTCGCAGACGACCGCGCGCTGCGTGTGCTGATCCCGCAGGATTTGATCCGCTTTGACGACGCGGTGCGCAATACCCTGAAAGAAGAAGAGAAGCTGGTGAACTCCAGCGACTGGGGCTACGACGCCCAGGCGTTCGCCCGCTGGCGGCCGGAGTACGGCTATTTCCCGAAACAGGCGGGCTGCACGGTGAAAACCACGGCCAGCCTGGCCGCGCTGTGGGAGGTGGTAAACCAGATCGGCGGCAAAGAGGGCTATTTCTTCGGCAATGTACTCTGGAAAACGCGCGGTGCGATGGATCTGCTGGTGGGCCACCGGCTGGCAAAAGGCCGCCCTGCTCGCCCGTATCTTGAAGTGGGCGATGCGGTCGACAGCTGGAAGGTGATCATCGTCGAACCGGAGAAACAGCTGGCGCTGCTGTTCGGCATGAAGGCCCCCGGTCTGGGCCGGCTTTGCTTTACCCTGAAAGACAAGGGCGACCATCGTGAACTGGACGTCCGCGCCTGGTGGCATCCGCACGGAATGCCCGGTCTGTTCTACTGGTTGTTCATGATCCCTGCGCACCTGTTTATCTTCCGCGGGATGGCAAAGCGGATTGCGCAACGGGCAGAACAAAAGACGGAAAAGATCTAAATAAAACTCTCTTTCTTTCACCTTTCCCATTGCATAGCGCCGTAATTCACGAAAGAATGCGCACGAAATTCTTTTCAACACAGTGGATTGATATGAAGGTACTGGTTACCGGGGCGACCAGCGGCTTAGGCCGAAATGCGGTCGAATTTCTGCGCAACAAGGGCATCAGCGTCAGGGCTACCGGTCGCAACGAAGCGATGGGGAAACTGCTGCAAAAAATGGGCGCCGAGTTCGTCCATGCTGACCTGACGGAGCTGGTCTCCTCTCAGGCCAAAGTGATGCTCGCCGGTATCGATACGCTGTGGCACTGCTCCAGTTTCACCTCCCCGTGGGGTACCCAGGAAGCCTTTGATCTCGCCAACGTGCGGGCAACCCGCCGTCTGGGCGAATGGGCCGTCGCCTGGGGCGTGCGTAACTTTATCCATATCTCGTCCCCGTCACTCTATTTCGATTACCACCACCATCGTGACGTGCAGGAAGATTTCCGTCCGGCCCGCTTTGCGTGTGAGTTTGCCCGCAGCAAGGCAGCCAGCGAAGAGGTGATTGACCTGCTGGCGCAGTCGAACCCGCATACCCGTTTTACGGTACTGCGTCCGCAGAGCCTGTTCGGGCCGCACGACAAAGTGTTCATTCCCCGTCTGGCGCAGATGATGCACCACTACGGCAGCGTGCTGCTGCCACGCGGCGGCGATGCCCTGGTGGATATGACCTATTACGAAAATGCGGTCCACGCCATGTGGCTGGCAAGCCAGACGGACTGCGATAAGCTGATTTCCGGTCGCGCCTATAACATCACCAACGGCGAACCCTGCACGCTGCGCAGCATTGTGCAGCGCCTGATCGACGAGCTGCAGATCAACTGCCGCATCCGTTCGGTGCCTTATCCGATGCTGGATATGATCGCCCGCAGCATGGAGCGTTTTGGCAGTAAATCAGCTAAAGAGCCTGCGCTAACCCACTATGGGGTATCAAAGCTTAATTTTGATTTCACGCTGGATATTTCGCGCGCTGAGAACGAGCTGGGGTATAAGCCGATTGTATCGCTGGATGAAGGGATTGTGCGCACGGCGGCGTGGCTGCGGGATCATGGGAAGTTGCACAGGTAAGCGCCCTGCCCCATGTAGGCCGGGTAAGCGCAGCGCCACCCGGCAAAAAACAGAACTCTGCGGCCTGATGCCCTCACCCCGGCCCTCTCCCACAGGGAGAGGGAGGAAAGACTAAAACGGCAACCTTTCGGTTGCCGTTTGCTGTTTATAATGCCGTCCAGGCATCAGACCATGCCAGACCTGCGCCTGGTTCATAGTATGCCGGGGCGTTATTACACCAGCCGCTGTACGGGAACGGTTTGCACTGGAACAGTTTACCGTGATTGTTCACGATATCGCCTGCCTTGTACTTGCTGTTCGCGCTCCATGCTGCGTAATCGCCGGAAGTGCCCTCATCCTTAGATGGAGCCGCTTCTTTCGCCTTCACGTTCAGCAGGTAGGACGTGGTGCTGCTCAGCTCGCCATCGCTGACGGTCAGGCTCACTTCGTACTGCTGCGCTGTTGCCGCTTCAGGTGCCGTGAAGGTGACAACCGCTTTGTCGTCGCCGGTGACGGTCTGGCCATCCTGGGAACGCCAGGTATAGGTCAGTTTGTTACCGTCTTCGTCGGTAGAGCCTTCAGCACTCAGAGAAACCTGCGCACCCGCTTCAACTGCACCGATTGGACCGGCAATCTGCGCCACTGGCGCATGGTTAACGGCTGTCGGTTCTGCCGGCGTTTCGTCCGGTGTTGGCGTTGGAGTGACCGGTGTTTCATCTTCAGATGGCGTTGGCGTTGGGTTTACCGGTGTTTCATCCGGTTTGGTCGCTGAACCGTCATCATTCACGATGTTCACGTTATAGAATTTCTGTACACACTTGGTGTAGTCGCCGTCTTTAAACGCGCTGAATGGTGTCTGGTAGCCCACCAGCTGGCAAGAGTAGGTTTTGCCGTCAGGCGTATCCGCACTCCATCCCCAGTCCTGTTCCCAGTAGATCTTCAGGGCGCCCGCACCACCTTCGTCGAACTGCTTCATGTTGGCACAGCCAAGCACTTCGTTAGCCGGAACAGGAACTTTCAGGTAGTTAGCAAACTCTTTGTAGTACTTGATACGGTTCTGAGACTGCGCAATTTCAGTCGGGCCACCGCACTCTACGCCGCCGTTGATGATCTGGGTGGTTACGCCGAAGCCAGGGACCAGGCCGTTAGCCTTGTCGCGATCGTTCGGCTGCCAGGTGCCGTCGATAACCTGCAGCATGCTTGGTTTTGGCGGCTGTGGATAGGCGAAGAAGAAGATCGCACTTGCCAGGTTCAGCCAGGTGTCCGCCACCAGCTCGGGTTTTTCCAGCAGAACTTTCACGTCGCCGTACATCGCTTCGGAGAACGGACCATAGTTATAGTTGTAGGACAACTGCTTCGCGCCGCGGCCGAAGTAGCTCAGGAAGTCACCGTCTTTGTCTTTACCGCACGGCCAGGTCTGACCCTGCCAGACGTCGGTATTACATTCGCCGTTATAGCCGCCCTTCTGGCCTTCGCTCCAGCCCATTTCGCGCACGTAGACCAGCGCCTGACGCCATTCGGCTTCCGGACGCCAGCTTTCGTGACCGCCGGTTTCCTGCGCAAAGTGGGCAAACATGGTTGCCAGCTCTTTACGGCAGATGGCGTCGCTGTCGCGGCCGTCTTTGTAGGTGTCGCACAGCGCAGGGAATTTACCCACCGCTTTCAGGAAGTTGCTGTAGCTGTAATCCTTTGCACGCAGTGGGAACAGGTATTCCCAGTCGCTCTCTTTCAGGATCCCTTCAACGCGTTTTACGTTAACCGGGTTTGACGCACGGCCTGGCTCAATCTGCTCAACTGAAGCGTTGTCCAGCGTACGGATGGTATCCTTCACGGACTGCATCAGAGGGAAGTCAGTGAGTTCTTTCTCCTTTTTCGCCAGATCGCTGGCTTTCATGGTGTAAGGCTCGCTGCTCTCTGCCTTCAACATGGTGGCCTGAGCCATAACAGGTGCAATGCAAGCACCCGCAATCAACACGCTCAGTAATGTCCTTTTATTCATTTCGGTTATTCCTGTTAATTCGATGGTTTAAAATAAAATCCCAGCTTATTTATTAATCCGTTAATAAATAAACTCCAGACAGCTGTTTTTCACTTTCTGAAGCATACTTAACGGTACGCTTCAAAAAAGAAAAAACTCACCAGTCATTTCTTTCGCGTGCAACAGATTTTAATTGCTGATACTTCGCCCAGACTTTATGGGCATACACCATGCGCTTTGGATAATTTTCTTTTTTAATCCCGGCGTTATAAGCACCGACGGCTTCCCAGTTATATCCGTAGACTTTAATCATGCCTGACAGAATCGATGCGCCTACCATAATAGAAGTACAAGGTTCTGTTATAAGTCTACGTTCGCTGATACCGCGTCGTTCAAGCTCCGAAAAGTGCGAGCTGTTAATTTGCATTAATCCTACGTCAATTGTGCCATCATGATTTTTCCCGACAGCGTAGGGATTCATTCCTGATTCCACATTCGCAATGGCATAAAGTAAATAAGGGTCAACATGATAATAATGCGCCGCCTTATCCCAGCAATTCGCCAATGCGCTTTGGCTTAATATCAATAACAGCAACAGTAATCGCTTCATCATTCACCTGCGGTGGTACGTTTTATTTCTCCTCAAACACATCCTGTTAAATATTTTAGTTACAGACCACACCCGAAGCGGGGTGTGGTCTGTGATTGTGGGCGGATATCACACCCACAATTTCAGGCTCAGAAGATTATTTGCAGTCAGCTGACGCGCCTTCTTTCACCCATACATCGCTGTTACCTGGTTTATCACCCTGGGTCCACCACTTCGCACGGTACTCGAAGCCCTGGTAGGTCGTCTTGTCGCCGCCGTTGTAGACCGTGTCAGCGCGCCAGTTCATTTTCACCTGGCTGACCAGTTCCCATGCATCTGCACCAAAGCCTGGCTTGTTGCCCTGAGTCCAGTACTTCGCTTTCCAGACCAGGTTATCAGCGCTTACCAGATCGCCATTGTTATAGACTTTGCTGGATTCCCACGCAGCATATTTGCTGGCGTTGGCATCAACCGGGTTGTCGCAGCTGCCTGTGGCAGTCCCTTCGTCAGATGGATTGGTGCCTTCGTCAGATGGGTTGGTGCCTTCATCGGATGGGTTGGTACCTTCGTCAGCCGGAGGAGTCTCTTCATCAGGCACAACCGGGGTCGCTTTCGGCGTCACGGTAACCTGTACGTTGGACTGTACGCTGGTTTTACCGTCGCTCACCACCACGCTCAGGGTATAGCTTGAGTCAGTGGTAACCTCTGGTGCAGTGATCTGTACGCTTGAGGTATTGGTACCGGTGGCGTGCATATCGGATGGAATGCTCCAGGTATAGGTCAGCGCATCACCGTCTGGATCCGCAGCCTGCACGTTCAGCGCATAAGACTGGCCAGCTTCCAGGGTCACGGCCTGCATCTGGTTCACAACCGGTGCCTGGTTAGCCTTAGGTGCTTTGTTCAGAACCTGCACGTCAGCGGTGCTGCTCAGCCCTTTCGCATCGGTCACGGTCAGGCGGAATGCCAGCGTCTGATTGCTGGTGACCGCGCCAACGGAGAAGGTCGCTTTCGCTTTGGTGCTGTTGGTCAGCGTGACGGATGGACCAGAGATCTGGGTCCATTTGTAGGTGATTGCATCGCCATCAGGATCGGTAGACGCTGAACCGTCCAGGGTAACGCTTGCCGGACCGGTCACGGACTGATCCGCGGCAGCCGCAACTGGCGCATGGTTGGTCACAACAGGCTCTGGCGTTGAGCTGCCCAGCAGGCTTTCGTTCATCGCGTTCAGGATATCGCCGTTATCGGAATCGATAGACCAGGAGAACAGACCTCCCAGGTTTTTCGCCAGCACGTACTTACCTTTCGCGGTCGTTGAACGAGCATCTTCATAGGAGATCAGGTCGCCGGTGGATTTGTTAAAGACGTAAGGTGCTTCCGCATCCGCGTCATAACCGTATTCCCAGCCTGGCTTGCCTTTGTACTCGTTCACAATTTGACGATAGTCAACCACGCCTGGTTCCCAGGTCCCTTTCACTGCGCCAGTCGCGGTGCCGGTGAACGGGTTGTTGCCGGTGTAGCCGTGAACGCCTGTCCAGCCGCGGCCATACATGCCCGCACCGACAACGATTTTGCCTGGCTGTACGCCCTGCTCCAGCAGCGCGTCAACGCCGTTAGAGGTGGTGTAGTTGGTATCCGGACGCCATGCTGGTGCGTGCAACGCCGCCTGGTGACCCAGTTCGGTGTTGCTCCATGAGCCGTAGAAGTCATAGCTCATCAGGAAGATATGGTCGAGGTACTGCTGCGCCGTGGTGTAATCCACGTCTTCAATCTTATCTTTACCGGAACCAATTGCGGTAGTCAGCTCATAGGTACGACCGGTTTGTGCTGACAGTTCGTTCAGCATGGCACGCAGATCGTGCATCAGTACGGTATAGGTCGCTTTATCCTGCTGTGCGTTGCCCAGCGCTTCGTTCACACCGCCGCCGCCAGGGAATTCCCAGTCGATATCCACGCCGTCGAAGAATTTCCAGGTTGTCAGGAAGTCTTTCACTGAGGAGACAAAGCGCGCACGGATAGCCGGATCGTTCATTTTGAAGAACGGATCGGACATGGTCCAGCCGCCGATAGATGGCAGCACTTTCAGGTCTGGATGCGCTTTTTTCAGCGCCATCAGCTGGCCGAAGTTACCTTTGTACGGGTCGTCCCAGTTAGATACGCCGGACTGCGGTTTCTGCAGCGCCGCCCACGGGTCGTGGATCGCCACGGTGAAGTCCTGGCGGCCAGCACACGCGCGCTGAAGCGCGGCGAAGCTGTTGCCATTTTCAACGGTTTTCAGACCGTCGTTAATGCCGTCACCGCCACAGATTGGAATGAAGCCATACAGGATATGGTTCAGGTTAGAGGCAGGGATTTTATCAACCGGGAAGTTACGGCCATATACGCCCCACTCCGGGAAGTATGCGCCGACCACTTTATCGGTGTGCTTCGCGAAGGTTTTGTTGTTCTCCTGCATCGCACCGTTCAGCGGCAGCAGGTGGCTACCGTCGGTATCCGCAACGATAACCAGCTTGCTTGCACTTTTGGAGCAACCGCTGGTGTTACAGAGTTCAACCTGTTCCTGATAGCGGCCACCTTTTTTTACCTTGAAGGTCGCGGAGCCGGACGCACCGGCAGCGCCTGACCACACGGTCTGACCGTCGAGCAGAACTTTACCGGAGGTTGGCGCATCGCCGCTCCAGACGTTCCACTCAACCTTCACGTCCACACCGTCGTTGTGTACTTTAACGAGCGTGCCGTAATCCTGTGCGGCCTGGTCTACTTCAACGAGGGCAAACTTATCATTACCACTGCTAATTGAAGGCGTACCTGGCGCAGCGGCGAATGCGGAGCCGGAGACAGCCGCAACAAAAAGGGCCAGATATTTAGGCTTCATAAATTTCATTATTAATTCCTGATAACATTATTTGTGAAAATTAAAATAACCATGTATTCCATATAACATGGGCGAGTCGTGAATAAGTCAGTTCAATAAAACTGCGGATAATACTTAATTGTGGAAAACATGTAGTACGCTAAAATATCCTCCATAAAAAGACATGAGCGATAATCCTTACAGCTTATGTTTCTTACAATACGCCGGGAATTAAATTAAATCCTTCCATTCCCTTATCGAAAAAATTTTAAAAAAAACTTGACCGCGCAAATCAGAATGTGAATTGCAGCGTCTGGAGAATAAAAATAGTCAATCCAGCCAGTGACAACATCGGACCAAACGGAATAACGCTATTTTCTTTAACAGCTTTATAAAAAAGAAAATACAATGCGATACCGCTCAATGCAGCTGCCAGCAATAATGAAGGCAATGCCTGCCAGCCGCACCACGCCCCCAGCGCGGCCAGCAGTTTGAAATCACCGTAGCCCAATCCCTCACGACCGGTGGTCAGGCGAAATGCCCAGTAGATCAGCCACAGCGACAGGTAACCCGCCGCCGCGCCGTACAGCGCATCCGACAGCGGTAAGGTCTGAAAAAGCGCATGATTTAACAGCCCTGCCCACAGCAGCGGCTGCGTCAGACAATCCGGCAGCAGCAGGTGTTTCGCGTCTATCGCCGCCAGCGGCAACAGCCCACACCAGAGAACCCACAGCGAAATCAGCGCGGCCGCAGACGGGGCATACGCCGCCGTCAGGGCAAAAAACAGGGCACTGGAAAGCTCAAGTAACAGCAGGCGCAGCGGGATCGCGGTCTGACAGCAACGGCAGCGCCCGCGCAGGCAGCACCAGCTCAGAACAGGAATATTTTCCCACCAGGAGAGCGTATGGGAACACCCCGGGCAGTGGGATGCCGGAAACAGCAGGTTCCCGGCCCCCACCTCTTCTTTGATGAGCGGAGGTATGCGTTCGACCACCACGCCAAGAAAGCTGCCGAGAATGCCGCCAAGCGCACCGCTCAGGAGACACAGGGCGGGCATCTGGCTGCCCTGAAGCAGCGTCAATGAGTTCATGCCGCTTTCGCCCACGAGAGTTTAATCTGCGCCTTAACGTCGCTGAGATGATCCACCGGGGTAAGATCCATTTTTTCCAGACGCACACCGGAGGTTAAATTCACCTCCCTGAGCCAGCCCTTCAGTTCATACACGTTTATCCGGTCGATATTAAACGACATGGATTGACCATCCTGCTGAATATTACTCAGCGCAACATGGATCTCTTTGGCGCTCTCTTCCACCACGCTTCGTGGGTTACTGGTTTTTAATACTTTGGCCTGAAGATGGTTTTTATTAATTTCTTCGCGCATCCAGTTCAGGGTCTGTTTTTGTTTTTGCAGCGTGCTTTGTTCGTTTTTTATAATGCCATCCAGCGGGGTCATCACCCCGTACCAGATAAAGGCGCAACAGAGCGCCGTGCCGCACAGTTTAAACAGATTTCGCTCGCGCGGGCTGTAACGCAAATAACGCGCCTTTAATTGTCCCATTTTCTCTTTCATTTATATTTCCCTGTGATGATAGCGGTATAAGGCGCTTCACTGGAGACCGGCTGCAGCGTAAAGTCGAAGGTGTCACTCGCCTTATTGACGAACGCCTGCAACGCCGTGGGATCCATTGAGCTGATGTTCAGCGTGAGCTGATTCTGCGTGTCGTCGTATCCGACTTCGCTCAGCTCGACAGAAGGGAGCGTTTGCTTAATCTGATCCAACGCGTCCAGTTGAAGAAAGAATCCTTTCTTCTCTTTCTTAATGTTCTGCCCGAAGTGGTATTTCAGGTTGGTGGTCTGGCGCAGCGTCGGGAAGTAGTGCTGGGCCAGCTCAACCATCTGCTGCTGTGCCAGGTTTTCCTGGTTGGTCAGCATCCAGGCCATGCCGACGCGGGGGCCAATCAGCAGCCCCAGGCTCAGCACCGCCACGGCGGCGATGGCCGATTTCGCATAGCGGAAGCCGGCGCTCTCGCCTTTGGCAGAAAAATCACCGTGCAGCAGATTGGCTTTGCAGCTTTTCCACTGCGGCTGGATCAGCACCAGCGGATGCTGCCAGGCCAGCTGCTCATCCACCTGAACGCCCGCTGGCGCATCGCCGTAGCAGACGATGTCACCTGTGCACTGCTGGCTCAGCAGCAGCGGCAGCAGCGCGGCGTCGGTTTCACAGGCGCCAAACGGTGAGTAGCGCATCCAGTAGCCGCTGTCGGTGGAAACCAGCGTGCTCCCGCCCTCGGCCACCGGCAGCAGGATCGCATCCGGCAGCACCTGCACCACCGTCAGCCCGGCATCGGCACAGCGGTTGAGCCAGTGATGGAGGCGGTCAGCATCGATAGCGACGGCGTCGACGTCCCGTCCTTTCTTGTTGAGCACCGTCCAGTGGAGGTTGTCCACGTCGCCAATCAGCGTTTCTTCTGCCAGCCACGAGAATTCAACATTCCCTTTTTTTGGCAACGTGAAATGACGGAAAATCATCTCGCTGGCGGGCAGCAGCAGACATACCCTGGCCGCTAACGCGTGACCGGCGAGTTCCGCCAGTGACGCCAGTCCCTGGCGTTGTTCCACCTGGTCGCTACCGGACTCGCACCACATTATGTTCCCGTCCTCGTGCGTGTCGGGACGAATAAAAAGCACCTGTTTCATAGAGTTCGTCTTGTGTTATTCAGCCATTCGGTAGCGGCGTTGCCAGGTAATAACCTTCCCGGCTTCATTATCAACATGAAGCTGGCTGACGACGCGCAGCGTTAAATCGTCGGTATTGCCGGTACTGTTGACCCGGAAATAGCTACTGTTCACCGCAAGCAACGCCTGAACCTGCTTGAGGGCGTCTTTGGTCTGCGGATAATTTGTCTCAAGCTCCTTCAGGAACGCCTCCATCGACTCCCAGCCCTCTTCCGGGCGGGAGGCGATAAGCCGGGCGGCCTCGTCTTCGCTCAGCGAGCCGATAAACAGCGCGGCCAGCAGCGGCGCCTGTTCCCTGGTCAACGTATTCACGTCCACCTTGCTGGCGCTGTCGGGTAAGGCACACAGCACTTTGCTGACCTTCCCGTAGGCCGCCGCCGGAAACGCGGGCAACAGCTTGAGTTCGCCCGGGGTGCGCATCATCTGATTCGCGGGCTGGCGCGCTGGCTGCACGCCAGCCCAGGCATCCGTCTCCAGCCCCTCTTTTGCCGTCGCGGTATCGCCGTCGAGATAGTCCAGCAGCTGCTGGTAAATCTCTTCAGCGTCACCCGCGGAAATGCCGCTGTCGGCCAGGAGCTGCTCGACGATGCGTTCTTTCACCGGTTTTTCCGGCAGGGCACCTGCGGTCTGTACCGCTGGCGTTTGATCTGCCGCCAGCAGGTTATTGACGTTAAAACAGGTCTGGGCATCCTCAGCCTGGCTCACCACGGTGTAGTTTTCACCTTCGGTTTCGACCGGCTCCGTCCATTCGCCCTTCGGCGACAGCCCTTTGCTCTCGCCGCTGGCGTAGGTCTGGAGCCGATCCTCAATCGTTTTTTGCTGGCTCTGAATGGACCAGCGCAGCTGCTGCTGGCTCACCTGATAGCGGGTTTTCTGCAGATTGCGGCAGAACTGCTGGCTGATTTTGGCGGCCAGGGCCGACATCATGACCAGCAAAATTAGCACCACCAGCAGCGCGACACCGCGCTGTTTTCGTACCGATTTTCCGCTCATTTATTCTCTCCTGACGGGGCGGGAACCGGCTGCGGTTGCGCAGGCGTCGCCGCATCCGGGATATTCCCCGGGGTAGTAAACACCCAGCGCCAGGTATCGCCGTTCTCCATGGTCAGCAGCAGCTCTACGCCGTCCGGCTGGTGTGCCGTATCGGTCCATTTGCTCTGCCAGCCTGCTTTCCAGAAACGCCACGACATCTCTTTAATATCGCTGAGGATCGGCACCTCTTCCGGCTTCGCATCCGCAGGGCCGTCGATGACTGGCCAGATGTCCCGCCACAGCGTTTTATCTTTTAACCGCCAGCGCACGCGCTCCAGCTGAACCTGACCGCTCACGCCGTTCAGCGTGGTCAGTTCCAGGCCGTCATCCCCCAGGACAAATACGTCAGGCTCATTGCGCGGGGCACGCGCCTGAAGCTGGAAGAAATCCCGCTCCAGCAGGTTATAGGCGCGCTGAAGCTGGTTTAACCGGGTGGCCGCCACGTCGGTGGCGTTAGACGTGCGCATCGCCCCGTCAAGGATTTGCCAGGCAAGCAAGCTGATGACCGCAAAGATGGTCAGCGCAATCATGATCTCCAGCAGCGTAAAGCCCTGCTGACGCTGAGTGTGCTTACTCATTTCGCCTCTCCGGGTTCCATCACCTGCAGGGTAATCACTGGCTTATCTTCATCGCCCTCGGCGTACACCTGCACCTCATCGGCAAAGCGATTTTCCGCGGTTTTTACCCGCTGCTTGCGCCAGGTCCAGTTTCTGCCGCCCATCGTTTCCGTACCCGTTTGCAGGGCATCCGGGAACGGCGTGTTGCTCAGTTTTGCCTCCGCCAGCTGGTTTTCCGCCACCCAGCTCGCCTGCAGCGAGTCGCCCAGGCCATGGGTGAAGCGCACGTTCAGCGAGACGGAGTTCATCAGCGCCAGCGCAGCGGTGGAGAAAATGACCAGCGCGACCATCACTTCCAGCAGGGTCATCCCCTGTTCTTTGCGTTTAGTCATCGTTCTCTACCGACACCGGTGATGCGCCCTGCGACACCACGCTAAAGCTCTGCTTTTTGTCGAAACTCTGCAGCTCAAGCCTGAAACGACTGATCTCCCCGTCCGGTAAAAAGACTATCTGCGGCGTCGCGTCCGTTGTGGCAGCAATGCGCTGCGGCGACAGCGAGACGTGCATCTCTTCCGGGAACGCGCCGTGGGTGACAATGCGCCCGGCGGTTAACGGCTCCCAGTGACGCTCGCCGTCTTTTTTGGCCCAGGCGACCAGCTGATATTCAGACGTTGTGACCACCAGTCCGACGATATTTCCGTCCATCACCGCGCGGTCTGAACCATATTCAACGAGGGCTTTTAACTGCTGACCGAAAATATCCGCACCGCTGCGTGAGGGAATAGTCGAAACGACCATCATGGCGCAGCTGGCAAATATCACCAGCGCCAGAATAATTTCCAGCAAAGTAAACCCACGTTGCTTATTCATTACTTCTCTTTTTTATCTAAAGACCAGTTGGTAATATCATCAGCCGTATTAGCTTCGGCATCCGGACCCGCAGAGAAAACATCCACCGCGCCATGTTCACCCGGGCTGACCAGAATATAATCATTGCCCCACGGATCTTCCGGCAGGCGGCGAATATAGCCGTCGTCACGGTAGTTTTTCGGGATCGGCGCGATTTCAGGTTTGGTGACCAGCGCCTGTAAACCCTGTTCGGTGGTGGGATAACGGTGGTTATCCAGCTTGTACATATCCAGCGAACCCTCCAGCGCCACGATATCGCTGGTCGCTTTCTGGCTGTCCGCTTTCTCTTTGTTACCCATTAAATTTGGCACCACCATACTGGCGAGGACGCCAAGAATAACGATGACCACCATTAATTCGAGCAAAGTAAACCCGGCCTGACGCTTCAGGCTATTTCGTTTTAAAGACATAGTTAACCCACCATATTATTGAGCTGAAGAAGTGGTTGTAATATTGACAGCACGATAAATAAGACGACTGTCGCCATTGTCACCACCAGTGCCGGTTCAAATACCGACAGTGTTAAAGTAATTCGATGCTGTAATGCCGATTCCTGGTTTTCCGCGGCGCGATCCATTAATGAACCCAATTCCCCGCTCTCTTCGCCGGAGGCAATCATGTACAGCATGGTTGGCGGAAAGAGTTTCGCCTGGTCCAGCGCGTTATACAGAGATGCCCCCTGACGCACGGTATCCGCCGCCTGCTCCAGCACCTGCCGGGCATAGAGATTTTCGATCCCGTCCATCGCGATATACATCCCTTCCAGCAGCGGCACGCTACTGGCCTGCAGAATGCTGAGCGTGCGGATATAGCGCGCGCTGTTGATGGCGCAGACCAGCTTTTTGATCGGCGAGCCGTTCACCAGCCAGCTGTTCCAGCGAAAACGGTTTGCTTTTTTCTTCAGCCACGCCTTAAAGCCCACAGCCGCGCCAAAGAAACCACCCGCAATGTAGATCCCGTACGCCTGCAGGAAATCGCTCACCGCGATCAGCGTGCGGGTGGTGATCGGCAGCTGCTGCTTCATATGCACAAACTGCTCGATCACCTGCGGCACCACCGCCACCAGCAGGATGCTGATGACCGCTACGGCGACCACCGTCAGGGTAATCGGGTAAACCATCGCCTGCGTCAGCTTGCTTTTCATCTTCTGACGCTGCTCGTTGTACTCCGCCAGCTTCTCCAGCACGTCGCCGAGGTGGCCGGTTTTCTCCCCGGCCATCACCAGCGTGCAGTAGAGCTTGTCGAAGGTGCGCGGGAACTGGCTGAAGGCGTCAAAGAGGGTATGGCCTTCCACCACTTTCTCGCGGATTTCGACCACCATCGCCGCCAGCTTTTTGTCTTCCGTCTGCTTCGAAATGGCCTTCAGGGCGCTTTCCAGCGGCAGCGACGCATTGACCAGCGTCGACAGCTGACGGGTAAACATCGACAGCACCGGCACCGAGAGTTTGGCCCCGGTTTTGGCTTTTGCGCTGGCCGCGTTTTCATGGGTTTCGGTGATGGTGAGCGGCATCAGCTTCTGCTCGCGCAGCGACTGGCGCACCTGCTTTGGCCCTTCCGCCTGCAGCGTGCCGCGCTGGGTTTTCCCGGCGGCATCGGTGGCGGTCCACGCGTAGAAAGCCATTATTCATCGCCTCCACGCTCGGCGGTCACGCGCATCACCTCTTCCAGCGAGGTGATGCCGCTGATGACTTTCATCAGGCCGTTTTCGCGCAGGCTGTAGGCCTGTTTGAAAAGCTCGGTCTCAATGGACATTTCATCTTTGTCTTCATGAATGGCGCGGCGCATGGTGCTGTCGACCACCAGAAACTCGTGAATGCCCGCGCGTCCCTGATACCCGCTCTGGCGGCAGTGCTCGCAGCCGACGGCGCGATAGATGGCCTTCGGCGGCGTATCCATAAAGCTAAACAGCGCTTTTTCATTGTCATCCAGCGGACTGGTGGTACGGCAGTGCGGACACAGCCGACGCACCAGACGCTGGGCAATGACGCCGAGTAGCGACGAACCGATCAAAAAAGATTCGAGGCCCATATCCCGCAGGCGGGTGATCGCCCCCGCCGCACTGTTGGTGTGCAGCGTAGACATGACCAGGTGACCGGTGAGCGACGCCTGCACCGCAATTTGCGCGGTTTCGCCGTCACGGATTTCCCCGATCATCACCACGTCCGGATCCTGACGCAAAATGGCGCGCAGGCCGCGGGCAAAGGTCATGTCCACGCGCGGGTTGACCTGCGTCTGTCCCACCCCTTCCAGCTCGTACTCAATCGGGTCTTCGACGGTCAGAATGTTGCGTTCATGCCCGTTCAGCGCCGAAAGGATGGCGTACAGGGTGGTACTTTTACCGGAGCCTGTCGGCCCGGTGACCAGGATAATGCCGTGGGGGCGACCAATCAGCCCTTTCAGTTTTTCCAGCTCTTCATCAATCAGTCCGAGCTTGTTGATATCCGGCTTCAGGTTGCTCTTATCGAGCAAACGCATGACCACGCGCTCGCCGTACTGCGAAGGAATGGTCGACACGCGCACGTCGATCGCTTTACGGCCAATGCGCAGCGAAATACGCCCATCCTGCGGCAGACGCTTTTCGGCAATGTCGAGCTTCGACATGACTTTAATGCGCGATACCAGCAGCGGCGCCAGTTTACGAGCAGGCTGCAGCACCGGGCGCAGCACGCCGTCAACGCGAAAACGGATGCTCAGCGTGCGCTCAAAGGTTTCGATATGGATATCCGATGCGCCGTCTTTCACCGCCTCGCCGAGAATGGCGTTGATCAGGCGGATCACCGGCGAGTTTTCGTCGTTATCGAGCAGATCTTCGTTGTCCGGGATCTCCTCGGTTAACGCCATCAGATCGATATCCGCATCCATGTCGTCCACCAGCTGCTGCGAAACGCCGCTGTTCTGCTGCCAGATTTTGGCCAGCATTTCATCGAACGCTTCGGCGCTCAGCGTCTCGGGCACAAAGGCGCGCCCCAGCACCCGGCGCATCTCCAGCAGGGCGAACGCGGGCACGTCTTCACGGATATAGACCACGTCGTTCCAGTACAGGATGCCGTTGTCTTTCGCGAAGCTGCTGGTGCAAAGCTGTTTCGTCAGTTCATCCACGCATCACCTCCGCTTACTCTTTGAAGGGGTTGCGGGACGCGGACGTCGCGGTTACGCCAGCGGGCGTCGCATGACTCTGCTTCGGATAAGCCGGCAGAACAGGGTTATCCGAGTTTTCGAGAATGCCGAGCTTTTGCTCTTCCATACGCTGCTGCTGACGTGCGCGGATCTGATCGTATTTCTCTTTCGTCGCCGCGCTGTAGTTGTCGTCATCACGCAGCACGGTAGTGTGGATAAATACCATCAGGTTGCGTTTCGACGTGTCCTGCGAGGTGTAGCGGAACAGCTGGCCCACCAGCGGCAGGTCGCCCAGCAGCGGCACCTTCGAGACGTTCTGTTTGTTGACGTTTTCCATCAACCCACCCAGCACGACCGTTTGTCCACTGTGGACCATCACTTCGTTATTGATGGTACGGGTGTTGAAGGTTGGGCCAAGGCTGGCGTCTTCGGTGGCGCTGGCGTCAACGCTGGACACTTCCTGCTCAATTTTCAGGTGGATCATGTCTCCGTCGTTGATCTGCGGAACAATCTTCAGCTTGGTACCGACGGTTTTACGCTCAACCGAGTTAAACACGTTGTCGCCGCTGGTGGTCTGGGAACCGGACAGCACCGGTACATCCTGACCGACGTTGAACGACGCTTCTTTGTTATCCAGCGTGACCACGCTTGGCGTGGAAAGAATGTCGTTCTTGCCGGTGGTCGACAGCGCGGTCATCAGCGCACCAAAGTCGCCGTTAAAGAAGCCGGTCGCCAGGCCCGTAAAGGAGGCACCTTTGATCGTGCCGTTTTTGATCTGGCTGATCGGCAGACCGGTCGAACCAAACTGCACGCCGCCGTGCTTGCCGGTCCACTGAACGCCTAAATCCATGCCATTACCGTCCTGCACTTCAGCAATGATGGCTTCCACCAGCACCTGCGGACGGCGAATATCCAGCTTGTCGATCACCTTCTCCAGCGAGTTCATCACGTTTGGCTGGGCGGTGATCACCAGCGAGTTGGTCGACTCGTCGGCGGTAATATTCAGGTCGCTTGCCGTTGGGGCTGTTTTGCTCTTCGGCGTCCCGGCTTTGTCTTTCAGCTGTTCGCCAATACCGGTGAGCACCGGCACCACTTTCGAGGCGTTGGCGTATTTCAGGTAGAAGACGCGGGTGTTGCCCTCGTTATTCTGCTCGCGATCGAGCTGGCCAATCAGCGAACGGGTACGCGCCCGCGCATCTTCGGTACCGCTGATCACCAGGCTGTTGGTTTCATCATCGGCCACCACTTTGGTCGCCAGCTGCGGCGCGTTCTGCCCTTTCTGCTCTTCGTTGTTGAGGTTGTTCAACATGTCGGAGAGCTCTTTGGCGGAGGCATAGCGCAGCGGCACAATTTCACGACGCTGCATGCCGGAACGATCCACACGCTCAACCAGGTCCACCAGGCGGTTCACCACCGAGGCTTTACCGGTTAACAGCAGCACGTTGGAGGGTTCAAAGTGCACCACGTTGCCAATGCCCGAGGCATCGTTCAGCTGGCGCAGCAGCGGGGCCAGCTCGCGCACCGGCACGTTTTCCATGCGCACCACGCGGGTGATGATCTCATCCCCTTTGCCCGGGTTTTTGCTGTCGGCCACCGGCACGCCGGCGGTACGAGCCACGCTGGAGCGCACCACTTTGACCATGCCGTTATCCATCGGGATGACCGACAGACCGTAGAGATCCAGCACGCTCAGGAAGAACTGATAATATTCATCTTCCGACAGCACGTTATAGGTTCTCACCGACACGGTGCCCTGAACGGACGGGTCGACGAGAATAGTTTTATTCAGATTGCGACTTACCGTATCGATAAATTCGCGAATATCAGTATTTTTAAAGCTGGCGCTAAAGTTGGCTGCAAGCAGCGAACTGGAATATAACGACAGTGCGGTCAGCGCCACGCACGCCCACGGAAATTTCTTCATGATGTACACTTGTTAATTGTTTAAAACATTAACCCGAATATTTTCAAGGTGAGCGTGCCGCCTTACGACGACCTCCGCCTCTTTCATTTTCGACCAGTTGGCGATGATATTTTTCGCCTGCGCTTCTTTCGTCATATCGACGTCGTTGACTTTCACCACCACGTCTCCTTTTTCCAGCCCTGTATCGCTGTAAAAAGGAGACGCATTCCGTGGGTTAATATTAAAGCCTTCCAGTTGGCCCTTATCGATTAACGGTTTTAACACCAGATAATCATCGAGATGCAGACTGTCGGCGCCGGCATCTTTTTTCGATTTGGTGGCCGGGCCGCTGTCAACGCCGCCCTTAAAATAAGCCGGTTTCTTGAGGGCCAGCGTCTGTTTCGCCCCCTCGTACTGCACAACCACACTATCTTTATTAATTTCATCAACATAAGCGTCGTTGAAGCCCGCAATAGGATCCCCTTCCCGGTAGCTCTGCTGCCCCGCAGGAGTCTTGATCACGGCAAACGACAGCCAGGATTCATCGCTACGAATAATGCCTTCGATTTCCGCTGAAAGCGGTGCTTTTACCGCCGCTGGCGTATCGCTTTGACGCACTGCGGCAGTGAAAAGCCCAAAGGATTTTTCCGCATTCGTTTTTTTTAGCGCCGGCTTATCCGCATTCGCTAACTTATTCGTAACTTTCTTATAATCTTTATAAACGACATACCCCTGCTGGCTGCAAAATATCAGCATGACAAGCATAATGCAGGGTGTCATTACACGGGAAAGGAGTGTATTCCTCATTATTTATCCGGCCTTTTAGCAAAGCAGTCATTCGCAGCGATGTGCTGCATCACTCAGGGAGCTAATAATAATCAGCCCTTTTAATATCGACTATCTGCTTCGCTATTAACTTTAATAAAGAAAATGATTGACCGGAAAAAAGAGGAATGTTAGAGCCCGACGGCAGGTTATTTTTACTCTGGTGTTAAATTGACCAGGACTGGTGCATCCCGTACTTTTCGCCCATTGCTATTAAAGAGAAGAGACGGTCAGTCGCTATGTATCAGAGTCATTTTAAATTCAGTACCCCTCCGTTCAGAACAGTCACCCGCAAATCGGGCGATTTTCTGGTGCCTTATCATCAGGATGTGTTCAATCTTCTGAAAGAAAAAAGCCAGCAGGCAGGGATCACCGGGCTCTTTTACCACGACAGTGAACTGCTGGGGCAGTTCAGCGATGCGCTGAAGAGCAGCAGCACCGTCGTCTCAATTAACGCGTTTCCAAAGCTGAGCGCCAACAGCCTGCTGTATAAGCTCAACCCGTCGGCGAAAGAGAGCAAAAATAAACTGCAGGCCGTGGATGCCGTGCTGCGCCAGTGGCGCGATACCCGCGCAACGCAAAAGGTGCTGGTCATCACTCACGCTGAGGCGATGAAGAACAACAGCTATGATGTGCTGGCCATGCTGCTGACGCGTGCCCAGGAGCTGGACGTGCGTTTGTCGGTCATCCTGATGGGCAGTGAAGATCGGGAGACGATGCTGACAGACTCCACGCTGCAGGAATTTGTTCTGACCAGCCACACCCTGCGCAACCTGACCTGCCGCGAATTCCTGAGCTATGTTAACGCCCAGTGCCAGGAGCACGGCGCTGACGTCTCCCCGCTGACGCCCGCTCGCGTGAAAAAGATCCACGCCCTGACCAAAGGCAACGTCAGCAAGCTGAACGAGTTGGCGCACCTTTCCATGCTGGCCGCGTGGACCGAACGCGCGCCAAACGTCGGACCGCGTCATTTGCGTCTGGCCGCCGGTGAAGTGCTTCCGGCACCGAAACGCGGTAAAGCGCTGGCCTCCATCGGGCTGTTCGCCTCCGTTCTTTTCGCCGCCTGCGGCTGGATGATGACCCCTTCCATCACGGCAAAACTGCCGGTCGTGCTGCCGGTACCGGCCAGCTGGAAACAGCCGGCTAAAACGCCTGACGCGCCGGTATTGCCGGTTATCGAACATGAAGTGGTAAACCAGCCTGATGCCATGCATCAGCTTTACGCCATGTGGGGGTATGACGCTTCAGCAGACGACGCGCTGTGTCAGAATGCCGGTAAAGTGAACCTGATGTGTAAACAGGGAAATGCCTCCCTGGACTCGCTGGCGAATGAAGGGTATCCGTGGGTCAGCGAAATGAAAACGGGCGATCATATTAACTACGCCGTGGTGGCGCGAGCTGGAAAAGAATCCCTCGATCTGCTGATGAATAACCGAACCTGGCAGGTGAGTCGCACCTGGTATAACCAGCATGCGACGGGCAATTACACCGTCCTGCATCGCCTGACGCCGCAAGGTAAAGACGAAATCACCGCCGCCAGCGACAGCAAAGATCTCGAGTGGCTGGATCAGCAGCTGAGCGTGGCGCTGGGCGAAAGCGAAACGCACGATAAAAACTGGACGGCGGAGCTGATGAAACGCACCCGTGAATTCCAGCAGAAAATGCACCTTCACGTCGATGGTATTCCGGGCGAAGACACGCTGATGCAGCTGATGCGCGAAACACATACCACGCCGAGCGTGTTGATCCAGTCAACCCAGGCCAACCCGACTACGCAAGAGAAACACGCATAATGTCTACCATCTGTCTCGCTGCCCAGCGCAGCTATACCACTGGAGAACCGGTCTGGTTCTCATGGCGTTTACCGTCGTTCAGTAAAATCCTCAGCGTGACTGCGCTGTGGTGTCTTGGGCTGTGTGCACTGATCGTGGCCGGTCTTTATGCACACGTTTACTGGAATTTGCGCTACCCGACGCCCGTGATAAAAAAGGTGAGCGTGGCGAAACCGGAAACCACGCTTTCTGATATGCATTACGTGTACGTGACGAAGCCGTTCCCGCATCCGCATCCAAAACCCCAGCCGGTAAAAATGCAGGAAAATCTGCCACCGATGGACAATATGCCCATTAATAGCGACGAAAATGACTGGCAGCAGGCACCCGATGGCGCATTACCGGATAGCCCCGTCGCGCACGACACCTCGCGCGATACCTTACCCGGCACCGAGGCACACGAACAGGCGATGAAATCAGATGACGACAGCTCATTAAAAGAATTGTTTATGCAGGCGCTAAAACAGCAGCAGGATGATATGTCGAAGGGAAAAATGCCCGCGCCACCGGTTGATGAAACGCAGAAGGCGTCGCCTTCTGTAATAAAAGGAGACGCCGGAGGGGATTAATATTTTTCAGGTAAGGTCGTCAGGCTGAGCAGTCGCCCTTTTTCCACCACAATATATTGACCCTTTTTCAGGTCAGAAAGGATTTTTATAATGGTGCTGCGTGCCAGGTTGGTGTATTCCTGAATGTAATCGTAAATATTAATATCACGCTGATGCTGAACAATTAGATCGTTAATTTCGATCAGGAATTCACGCACTACGGAATAGGCACTGCGGGCAACTAAAACATCGTCACGCTTGCTGAGCAAACAGATATACCATGCCAGCACTTTGGTTAACTCAGGCCACAGACTATGCTGGGTCATTAAACGCTGGAAATCTTCTTTATTAATTGTACGGATAACCGTATTACTGCGAACCACGCCGTGCATATGTGCAGAGTTATAAAAAATGGCGGAGAGACCAAAAATACATTGTCCCTGCAGGGTAAACATACATAAATCATCGGAGGAACGTCGAAATTCAACTTCACCGCTAACAATTATATGAATATCATCTGAATTAGCCGTTGAAATTTTTTGCCATTTCTTTAACGTTTTTTCCTCATACCCTGAGGTTGCTTCAATAATGGCTTTCATTTCATTGTGGGGACGCGTGCTTTTACCAAAAATAGTTAACATTGTTATACCTAATTAAGATGTTTAAATGAGAAATTGTGCGGCAAACATTAATGTTGCCGAAAAGTTAATTTTGCATTCTTTTAAAATTAAAAAAACCAAATCAACGCTGTTTTTTTAAATTGATTCATGTAGTGAATCGATGGGTCCATCTTAATTGAGGGCGATTTTAAATCAATTAACTTAAAATGAATTGAGAATGTACTTAAGATTAATCTGAAGAGCATTCATAGCTAATCTATTTGTTCAGGGTATTCCTGAAGGATTACCCCTGCCCGTACTTCTCTAAAAGGGCTTCTGCGATAGCCATCGTTTCGACGTCAGCGACGCCGTTCCACAGCTGAGGACGGAAATGCATCTGGAACACCATGATGACCCGTTTCTGCTGCGCGGGGGTGCTATTTTCGGGCACCTCGTAGCCGTAACGCGCCAGCAGATCGAGTAACGCGGCGGTATCTACCGCCTGATAGCGCGGTCGGCTATTGATATAGAACGTGACGCGATCGGGATCGGGCCAGGCGCCAATCCCCTGCTGCGCCAGCTCGCGCCACGGGAACAGCGGGCCAGGGTCGTCTTTGCGCTGCGGCGCAATGTCCGCATGGGCCACCACGTTCTCAGGTTTGATGCTGTAGCGGGAGATGATGTCTTTGGCGAGCGGCACCAGCGCCGCAATTTGCGCAGGTGCGAACGGCGTAAAATGCTTCACCCCGGCCGTTTTCTGCCAGCCACGGTTCTCCAGCTCAATGCCCACCGACGTATCATTAATCCGGTTGGTGCCGCGCCAGAAGCTGATCCCCGCATGCCAGGCCAGTTCGCTTTCAGGCACCAGCTGCCAGATACGCGGCTTACCGTCCGGTGCCGGGGGGTTGGCAGGGATCAAATAGTGAGAGCTGACGTTTTTATCCGTCAGCGTGGCCAGCGAGCTGTCAAAATCATCCGCGGTGTAGTGGATTACCAGCACCTTTATGCGCGGGTATGCCGCCTGCGCCTGATGACGTGTATCCAGCTCGTAGGTACCTTTATCGATAATCCCTTTTTCCGTGACGCATCCTGCCAGCAACAGCGCCAGCAGGAGTGTGGCAAACGCACGCCTCATCGGAGGGTTTTCACCGCCGTACCGCTTACGCTCACCATCAACATGCTGGCATCTTTCCCGACCGTTTCGTAGTCGATATCGATCCCCACGACCGCATCAGCGCCGAGGGCTTCCGCCTGCTCGCCGAGCTCTTTAAAGGCGATCTCGCGCGCTTTGCGCAGCTCTTTTTCATATGCGCCAGAACGGCCGCCAACGATATCGCGGATACCGGCAAAAAAGTCGCGGAAAATATTGGCGCCGAGAATTGCTTCACCGGTGACCACGCCGCAATACTCGGTTATGGTCTGCCCTTCCAGGGTTGGCGTTGTTGAAAACTGCATGGTTTCTCTCCTTCTTTAGCGTTCAATGCCTTAGGCACAGCATTATCGGTTCGTTACGCTATGATTGAAAGGATAGTTAATAAATAAGGAAATCAACATGCGCTATTCTGCTTTAACACTTTTCGTGCCCTGCGCGCTGGTGCTCAGCGCCTGTACCACCACGGTCACGCCAGCCTTTAAGGATATCGGTACCCGCAGCGGCCCCTGCATTGAGGGCGGCCCGGACACCGTGGCGCAGCAGTTCTATGATTATCGCATTCAGCACCGCAGCAACGATCTCACCGGCCTGCGCCCCTATCTGAGCGACGGCCTGGCAAAACTGCTTAACGACGCCACCCGCGATCCACAGCACAACGCGCTGCTGAAATCCGACCCGTTCTCCAGCCGTACCACGCTGCCAGACAGCGCCGAAGTAGCCAGCGCGTCAACCATACCGAACACGGATGCCCGCAATATTCCGCTGCGCGTGAAGCTGACGCAGGGTACCCAAACCTGGCAGGATGAAGTGCTGATGATCCGCGAAGGTCAATGCTGGGCGGTAGACGACGTGCGCTACGTTGGCGGCAGCGTTCACGCCCCGGCTGGCACGCTTCGCCAGTCGATTGAGAATCGCTAAACCCGCCGATACCACGCGGTTACCCCCGTAAAATGTGCGGCATTTCTTGCGGAATGCCGACATTTATACTCGCCGACCTTTCCGTTCGCTATTTTGTGCTATGTTTAAGTAGAAACACGGGTTATATTTAACTTTTAACGCATAAATATTGCATAACTATTCTGTCAACGGTACTATCTGCGGCCTCAATTGCTATAGATTGCCTGGATGAGTAAAGACTGCCCCGATGAGTATTAAACTAAACGGCATTAACTGCTTCTACGGCGCACACCAGGCGCTGTTTGACATCACGCTGAACTGCCCGGAAGGCGAAACGCTGGTTTTGCTTGGCCCAAGCGGTGCAGGCAAAAGCTCCCTTCTGCGTGTCCTTAATCTGCTTGAAATGCCCCGTTCAGGTACGCTGGCTATCGCCGGTAACCACTTTGATTTTGCGAAAACGCCGTCTGATAAAGCGATTCGCGAACTGCGTCAAAACGTCGGCATGGTCTTCCAGCAATACAATCTCTGGCCGCATCTGACCGTACTGCAAAACCTGATTGAAGCCCCGTGCCGCGTGCTGGGGTTAAGCAAGGATCAGGCGATAGCGCGTGCTGAAAAGCTGCTGGAGCGTCTGCGCCTGAAGCCCTACAGCGACCGTTATCCGCTGCATCTTTCCGGTGGTCAGCAGCAGCGCGTGGCGATTGCCCGCGCGCTGATGATGGAGCCCGCAGTACTGCTGTTTGATGAACCGACGGCTGCGCTGGATCCGGAAATCACCGCCCAGATCGTCAGCATCATTCGCGAGCTGGCGGAAACCAATATTACGCAGGTTATCGTCACCCACGAGGTGGAAGTGGCGCGTAAAACCGCCAGCCGAGTGGTTTACATGGAAAACGGCTATATCGTTGAGCAAGGTGATGCGGGCTGCTTCGCTAACCCGCAAACCGATGCCTTCAAAAACTATTTATCTCATTGATTGTGTCAGGGGAAATATAATGAAAAAAGTATTACTTGCCGTGCTGCTTGCTGGCGTTACCCTTTCCGCTACCGCAGCCCAGACCATTCGTTTCGCCACGGAAGCGTCTTATCCTCCGTTTGAGTCTATAGATGCGAACAACAAAATTGTGGGCTTCGACGTGGACCTGGCTAACGCCCTGTGTAAAGAGATCGACGCGACCTGCACCTTCAGCAACCAGGCGTTCGACAGCCTGATCCCAAGCCTGAAGTTCCGCCGTATCGACGCCGTGATGGCCGGTATGGACATCACCCCTGAGCGTGAAAAGCAGGTGCTGTTTACTACCCCTTACTACGACAACTCCGCCCTGTTCATTGGTCAGAAAGGTAAATTCACCTCTGTTGATCAGCTGAAAGGCAAAAAAGTCGGCGTGCAGAACGGCACCACGCACCAGAAATTCATTATGGATAAACATCCGGAAATCACCACCGTTCCGTATGACAGCTACCAGAACGCGAAGCTGGATCTGCAAAATGGCCGTATCGATGGCGTATTTGGTGATACCGCGGTTGTGACCGAGTGGCTGAAAGCCAACGACAAACTGGCGCCAGTGGGCGACAAAGTGACCGATAAGGATTACTTCGGTACCGGTCTGGGGATTGCCGTTCGTCAGGGCAACACTGAGCTGCAGCAGAAATTCAACGCTGCGCTGGAAAAAGTGAAGAAAGACGGCACCTACGAAACCATCTACAAAAAATGGTTCCAGAAGTAATTCCTGATGAATGAAATTTTTCCTTTAGCAAGCGCCGCCGGGATGACCGTCGGCCTTGCCGTTTGCGCACTGGTTATCGGCCTCGTGCTGGCAATGTTCTTTGCGGTGTGGGAATCAGCAAAATGGTTCCCCGTCGCCTGGGCAGGCTCCGCGCTGGTCACCGTGCTGCGTGGGCTACCGGAAATTCTGGTGGTCCTGTTCATCTATTTTGGCTCTTCACAGCTGCTGCTCACGCTGTCTGACGGCTTCACTCTGAATCTTGGTTTTGCGCAGATCCCGGTGCAGATGCAGATTGAAAACTTTGACGTCAGTCCGTTCCTGTGCGGCGTGATTGCCCTCTCCCTGCTTTACTCCGCGTACGCGTCGCAAACCCTGCGCGGTGCGCTGAAAGCCGTGCCGCAGGGACAGTGGGAGTCGGGTCAGGCGCTAGGCTTGTCGAAATCAGCGATCTTTTTCCGTCTGGTGATGCCGCAGATGTGGCGTCATGCCCTGCCGGGCCTCGGCAACCAGTGGCTGGTGCTGCTGAAAGATACCGCGCTGGTGAGCCTGATAAGCGTTAACGATTTGATGCTGCAAACCAAAAGTATCGCCACCCGTACTCAGGAGCCTTTTACCTGGTACATTGTGGCGGCGGCTATCTACCTGGTGATCACGTTGCTCAGTCAGTACATCCTCAAGCGTATTGACCTGCGAGCGACGCGTTTTGAACGGAGACCAGGCTGATGCTTGAATATTTTCCCGAGCTAATGAAAGGGCTGCACACCAGCCTGACGCTGACCGTGGCGTCCATTATCGTGGCCCTGATCCTGGCGCTTATTTTCACCATCATCCTGACGCTGAAAACGCCGGTTCTGGTGTGGATTGTGCGCGCTTATATCACCCTGTTTACCGGTACGCCGCTGCTGGTGCAGATATTCCTGATTTACTACGGCCCGGGGCAGTTCCCGTCGCTGCAGGAGTATCCGGTCATCTGGCATCTGCTCTCTGAGCCGTGGCTGTGTGCCCTGATTGCCCTTTCGCTGAACAGTGCGGCCTATACCACCCAGCTGTTCTACGGGGCGATCCGTGCCATCCCTGAAGGACAGTGGCAGTCCTGCGGGGCGCTGGGCATGAGCAAGAAAGACACGCTGGCAATTTTGCTGCCGTACGCCTTTAAGCGCGCGCTCTCTTCCTATTCCAACGAAGTGGTGCTGGTGTTCAAGAGTACCTCTCTGGCCTACACCATCACCCTGATGGAAGTGATGGGACACGGACAGCTGCTGTACGGACGCACCTATGACGTGATGGTGTTCGGCGCGGCAGGCGTGGTGTATCTGGTGGTTAACGGTCTGTTGACGCTGATGATGCGCCTGATCGAGCGTAAAGCGCTGGCGTTTGAGCGCAGAAATTAACCAGAAAAATGCATAAATCTGTATTTTAAAAGCGGGTAACCCAATGGGTTATCCGCTTTTTTTATTGTAATAAATAATATTTAATCATATTTATTGCATATAAATTCATTAACTGGCATTGTACATCCATGCCGCAGACACGGCGCATAATGACAAGATAGACAGACGGGAGCATTACAATGAAAAAGTTAGTTCTGGCCGCATTACTGGCAACGTTCGCCGCTGGCGCATCCGCTGCGGATAAAATCAATTTTGGCGTTTCCGCCACCTATCCGCCGTTTGAATCGCTGGATGCCAGCAACCAGATCGTCGGTTTCGATATCGATCTGGCGAAAGCGCTGTGCAAACAAATGCAGGCCGACTGCACCTTTACCAACCATGCCTTCGACAGCCTGATCCCGTCGCTGAAATTCAAAAAATACGATGCGGTGATCTCCGGGATGGACATCACGCCTGAGCGCAGCAAACAGGTTGCGTTCACCGACCCGTACTACGCCAACTCGGCGGTGGTGATTGCGAAGAAAGGGGCATACACCTCTTTTGACCAGCTGAAAGGCAAACGCATCGGGATGGAAAACGGCACCACGCACCAGAAATACCTGCAGGACAAACATCCTGAGGTGAAGACCGTGGCCTATGACAGCTACCAGAACGCGATTATCGACCTGAAAAATGGCCGTATCGATGGCGTATTCGGTGACACCGCCGTGGTGAACGAGTGGCTGAAAACCAACCCTCAGCTGGGCACCGCCACGGAAAAAGTGACCGATCCACAGTACTTCGGCACGGGTTTGGGTATCGCGGTACGTCCGGATAACAAAGCCCTGCTGGAGAAACTGAACGGCGCGCTGAAGGCGATTAAAGCCGACGGTACGTACCAGAAAATCAGCGAGCAGTGGTTCCCGCAGTAATGTCTTTTGCCGGGTGACGGCTTCGCCTTACCCGGCCTACGGGGGGAATTGCAGGCCGGATAAGCATAGCGTCATCCGGCAATTCTACAGCGGTACAAAGAAGCGAAAACGCGCCCCGCTCACCGACTCCATCAGCCTGATCCCTCCCCCGTGCAGCTCCAGCATCCTTTTCACAATCAGCAGCCCTAACCCGCCGCGATTCTCTCGCGATGCCTGGGTCGTCAACGCCGACGGTCGCTGGAACAGATCCTCTCGCAGCGCGGCATCGACGCCCGTTCCGTTATCCGCCACTTCGACCTGAAGCTGTTGATTCTCCTGCCAGACCGCCAGACGAATTTCCCCGCCGGTCGGCGTATGGCGCATTGCGTTATCCAGCAGGTTGGTCACCACGCGCTCAATCATTGATACATCAGCAAACACCTGCGGCAGCGGTCCCGGCACGTCAATATGCAGATTCACCTCACGCGTGCGGGCGGTGAGCTCAAACTTCTGCGCCACGTCGGAAATCAGCTCCCCCATCGCGAAACGCTCTCGCTGCGGCTTAATACCGCCGTGCTCAAGGCGCGCCAGCTCAAACAGCTGCTGTGAAAGATGGCGTACTTTTTGCCCCTGACGCAGCGCGGTAGCGAGATACTGCTGGTGCTCCTGCGGGGTCAGAGTCGCCGATTTTAGCGACAGGGTTTCCAGATAGCCGAGCAGCGAGGTGAGCGGCGTGCGAAGGTCGTGCGAGATATTGGCGATAAACTCCCGGCGCTGGCGATCGCTGTCGGCCAGCTGATCCCACTGTTGGGTGATTTTGCGTGCCAGCTCGATAAAACTGTTGCGCAGGAGCGCCACTTCATCCTTTGCCGCCGCGTCCGGCGTCTGTACCGCCAGTTGTCTGATTGCGCTCATGCTGTCCTGATCCAGCCCGGCGACCTCGACCGTCAGCTCTTTTACCGGGCGCGTGACCCAGTACCAGACCAGCAGGCCCGCCAGCAGCCCAAACAGCGCGACCCACAGCAGCGACCACAGCACCGTGCTCCACAGCGCCTTATGCCAGGCCATGTCCGCCAGCGCGTTCGACTCCTCGCCCTGCAAAATAATGTACAGATAACCTTGTAGCTCGCCGTCCTTCCGCAGTGGCGTGGCGCTAAAGACTTTTTTATTCTGACTGCGCGGATCGTCGCCCAATACCGGAATAGCGGTACCGCTCAGGAAGGTCTGAACCGGAGCCAGGTCGATTTTTTGCCGCTGAATATGGCCCGGCGGTGCAGCATCGGCCAGGATATCGCCGTCCGGGGAGACGACGTACAGCTCAACGCTCGGATTAAAGGTCATCAGCCGGTCAAACAGCGGTTTCAGCGCGCTGCGGTCGACCCTGCCCTGCGCGTCCAGAATCGGTTCACGCTGGACTATCTGCTGCGCCAGCCCGCCCGACAGCCGCTGCACCATCGCGTTACCGTATTGCGTACTGCTGTAGAGCTGTACCGCGCAGGCGACGGTGGCGCAGAGCATCATCAACAGGATGAACAGCAGCGTCAGCCGCTGGCTCAGACTAAAGCGGCGCATCATGGTGCGGCTCCGCAAATTTGTAACCCTTGCCCCAGACGGTGCGAATGATCTCCGGCTCGGCGGCGTCCTTCTCAATCTTGATGCGCAGGCGGTTGATGTGGGTGTTAACGGTGTGCTCATAGCCTTCGTGCTGATAGCCCCAGACCTGCTCCAGCAGCGCCAGACGAGAAAATACCTCACCTGGATGGCGGGCAAAGAAGTAGAGCAGCTCGAATTCACGCGGCGTGAGATCCACCACCTGGCCGTGAAGCAGCACGCTGCGCGCCAGCGGATCGATGGTCAGACCGTGGGCCTGAATTTGACCGTCGGTTTGCGCCTGCCCCATCGCCTGCTGGCGGCGGAACAGTGCTTTGATACGTGCAATCAATTCCTGCACCGAAAACGGCTTAGCCAGATAATCATCGGCGCCGGTTTCCAGCCCGGTGATGCGGTCAGTTTCGCTGCTGCGGGCGCTGATGATAATGACCGGCAGGTAGCGCGTCATCTGACGGATGCGGCGGCAAATCTCCAGCCCGTCAACGTTGGGCAGCATCAGGTCAAGGATCACCGCATCCCACGGCTGTTTTTCAAGACGCTGCAGGGCGTTTCCCCCGTCGGGCTCGTGGGTGATTGCGTAGCCTTCATCTTCTAAATTGAGTCGCAGAAGCGCCGCGATATCGTGGTCGTCTTCCACCAGC
The DNA here is from genome assembly GCF_004402045.1 of Lelliottia nimipressuralis. GTDB lineage: Bacteria > Pseudomonadota > Gammaproteobacteria > Enterobacterales > Enterobacteriaceae > Enterobacter > Enterobacter chinensis. The sequence continues at coordinate 233,281 of NZ_SOMG01000021.1, forward strand.
AGGATCTGCTTCATGGGTAAGCCTTCATTCATTTCTTATGACGTAAGCTTACCTGATTTCGCAGGGATGAAGAGTTCACATTTTGTTGAACATTGTGCGGGGTTCGTGCCGGGTGGCGGCTACGCCTTACCCGGCCTACGGATTAACAACGTCAACACTTCATAATGCGCGGTATGTGGGAACATATCGAAAAGCTGCACGCGTTCAATGCGGTAGCCCGGCAGGCTGGCGATATCTTTCGCCATGGTCTGCGCGTTACAGCTGGAATAGACGATGTATTCCGGTGCCATCTGGCTTAGGTAGTCGCACAGCGCATTCCCGATGCCACGGCGCGGCGGGTTGACCAGCACCAGCTCCGGCACGTTGCCCTGGCCGGTCGCAAACTGCGTGGAGTCGAGCGCCTGGAAGCGCAGGTTCGTCAGACCCAGTTCGGCCGCGGACTGTCTGGCGCAGGCAATCGCTTCGGCTGAAATCTCAATCCCGGTAAGCTGCATCTCGGGCGTGGCGCAGTGCAGGCCAAAACCGCCCACGCCGCAGAAGAGATCCCACATATGATTGATGTTTAACGCACGCACCCAGTCGCGGGCGGTGGCGTACAGGCCGCTGGCCACGGTCGGGTTAGTCTGGAAGAAGCTTTGCGGGCGGATCCACAGCGGCACGCCGTTGAAGTTCTCGGCCAGCGCGTGCTGTTCGGTGAAGAAGATTTCTTTCTCCCCTTCCATGATCGCCATATGCACCGGCTGAATGTTTGCGGTAATCACCTTCAACTGCGGAAGCTGCTGCTGAAGCCACGGCAGCGCCGCGCGAAGCTGCTCCAGCTTAGCTTCCGAACGCAGCACGAAACGCAGCATCATGCCGCCGTCGACCTGGCTTTCCGTCAGCAGAAGGTATTTCAGCTCGCCGCGCCTGCGGGCGACGTTGTAAGGCGTTAAGCCCGCACGCGCGATAAAAGGTTTCAGTGCGGCAAAGACGGGCTCAAAGGAGGCGGGATACAGCGGGCAGTCGGTTAAATCTTCCGGCGTGCCGTCGCGATGCAGCATTCCCAGCAGCGGTTTTTCCACGCTGCCGCTGACCACCATTTTGGCTTTATTACGAAAGCCCTGCTCCGGGCCGCTGACGGGTGCGCACCACTCGCCCACCGCGTGTGTTGCCAGCAGCTGTTGCAGGTCGGCCATTTTGGCGGTGAGTTGTTGAGAGACCGGCTGTTCTATCCACTGGCAGGAGCGGCAGCGTCCGGCGTCATAGAGTGCGCACTGCATATGAAAACCTTAAGAATCACGAGGGCTGCGATTATACACATTATTGCAGGCGGAAGAACCGCCGACTGGAAGCCGGAACGAAGAGTAGACAGAGCACGAGCATATCCGGCAGTTTTTGCATAAACAGCGCGCGCAGGATCTCGCGTTTGGATTCCCCGGCAATGCTGAACAGCTCCGGGTAGCCGTATCCCAGCGAGGCGGCCCACAGATAGCTGGCGGCGGTCACCTGCGTAAGCAGATACACCCAGCGCGCCCAGTTGCGTCCTTTGATCAGCGAAAAGGCGCAGTAAATCTCGATAAACACCAGCACCAGGCTGCTCAAAAAGACCAGCGTCAGATTCCACGTCTGCACGCTGCGGTGAATGAATTCACCGATGCCGCGCACGCCCAGAGTGTTGAGAATCATCAGCACATCCAGGCAGCGGATCATAATAATGGCGAGCGCCGCCACCTGAACCAGCGCAGGGACGTTAGGACGCGCGTGCGTAATACGTGATTTTTTTAATAATCCCAATGTTTTTACTTCCCTGAAAAACAGTGCCGCGTCATGCGCGGCACATCACTGGAAATTTTAAATCCTTCAGCCGCGTCTTGCACGCTGGATATCGCGCACACGCTGTTTTTCCGCGCGCGCCATCAAATACCAGGCGATAAATCCGACAATTCCGACCACGCCGAGGATGATTGAGGCCAGGGCGTTAATCTCCGGATTCACCCCCATACGCACGCTGGAGAAGACCAGCATCGGCAGCGTCGTCGCCCCCGGGCCGGAGACAAAGCTGGCGATAACCAGATCGTCCAGCGACAGCGTAAACGCCAGCAGCCAGCCGGAGATCACCGCCGGCATAATCATCGGCAGGGTAATGATGAAAAAGACCTTCAGCGGCGTCGCGCCAAGATCCATCGCCGCCTCTTCAATGGAGCGATCCAGCTCGCGCATGCGCGAGGAAATCACCACCGCGACATACGCGGTACAGAAGGTGACGTGAGCCAGCCAGATGGTGAGCATTCCGCGATCCGCCGGCCAGCCGATGGCGTGCGCCAGGGCCACGAACAGCAGCAGTAGCGCAAGACCGGTGATCACGTCCGGCATCACCAGCGGTGCGGTGATCATAAAGGCGAACCCATTCGAACCGCGAAAACGGCCGAAGCGCACCATCACCAGCGCGGCAATCGTGCCCAGCACGGACGCCATTGTAGCCGCCAGCGCCGCAATGGTCAGGCTCAGCCCCACCGCGCTCATCATCGCATCATCGTGGAACAGCTCGCTGTACCAGCGCGTCGACCAGCCCGCCCAGACCGTCACCAGCTTGGAGCTGTTGAACGAGTAGATCACCAGCATCAGCATCGGCGCATACAGGAAGGTAAAGCCGATCACGAGGATCGCAATTCGCCACGGGGAGCGTACTACCGGTAAGTTGTTCATCCGTGATCTCCCATCTGTTTCTGCTGATGCTTGTGGAACCACATGATCGGCACGATCAGCAGCAGTAACATGACAATCGCCACCGCAGACGCCACCGGCCAGTCGCGGTTATTGAAGAACTCCTGCCACAGCACGCGGCCAATCATGATGCTGTCTGGCCCGCCGAGCAGTTCCGGGATCACAAACTCCCCCACCGCCGGGATAAAGACCAGCATTGACCCGGCGATAATGCCGCCTTTGGTCAGCGGGACAATGACGCTAAAGAAGGTTTTCAACGGGCGGGCACCGAGATCGAGCGACGCTTCCACCAGCGAGTAATCGATACGCGTCAGCGCCGTGTAGATCGGCAGCACCATAAACGGCAGATAGGCGTACACAATGCCGATATAGACCGCGAGGTTGGTGTGCAGGATCGTCAGCGGCTGATCGATAACCCCAAGCCACATCAGAACGTTATTCAGCACGCCGTTGTTTTTCAGGATCCCCATCCAGGCGTAAACGCGGATCAGGAACGAGGTCCACGACGGCAGGATCACCAGCAGCAGCAAAATATTCCGCGTCGACGGCTTACTGTGCGCCACGGCCCACGCCAGCGGATACCCCATCACCAGGCAGCAGAGCGTCGAGATCGCCGCCACCTGCAGCGACTGCAGATACGCTTCGAAATAGAGCGGGTCGTCCGTCAGCTGCAGGAAGTTACCGAGATTAAGCGTCAGCGTCAGCTGCCCGTCGGCCCAGTCCAGCAGGTTGGTATAGGGCGGGATCGCCCGCGCCATTTCCGCCAGACTTATCTTGAAGACAATCAGAAACGGCAGCAGGAACAGCAGGATCAGCCACACGTACGGCATGGCGATCACCAGCTTGCGGCCGTGTTTCATCTGCATGCGCGTCAGCCAGTTGGCAACGCCGCCCGGTTTGCCCGCGCGGGCTGGAGGTTCAAGTGTACTCATTGGCCGCTCCTTATACCGTCAGCACAACGCAACTGTCAGCATCCCAGCACAGGCGCACTTCGTCGCCCCATGTCGGCTGGCCTTTGCGATAGCGATGTTCGTTCTGTAGCTGCGCGCTGAGCATCTGCCCGCTTTTCAGGCGCACGTGGTAGATGGACAGATCGCCCAGATAGGCAATGTGGACCACTTCGCCCACGGCAAAGTTATAGCCATCGGCAGGCGGATCGTCACAGAGCATGATCTTCTCCGGACGCAGCGCGACGTAGACCGGCACGTTATCCACCACGGAGTTATCCGGATCGACCTTCAGGGGATGCTGTAGCCCCGGCGATTCAATGACCACGCCATCCTCCTGACGGTCTTTCAGCAGCCCTTCGAAAACGTTAACCGAGCCAATGAACTCCGCGCTGTAGCGGGTGGTCGGGTGCTCATAAATCTCTTCCGGCTCGCCAATCTGCACGAACTTGCCGCGGTTCATGATCGCAATACGACCGGCCATGGTCATCGCTTCTTCCTGGTCGTGGGTGACCATCACGCAGGTCACCCCCACGCGCTCGAGGATATCCACCACTTCGAGCTGCATACGGTCGCGCAGTTTTTTATCCAGCGCGCCCATCGGCTCATCGAGCAGCAGCAGTTTCGGGCGTTTCGCCAGGCTTCTTGCCAGCGCCACGCGTTGCCGCTGGCCGCCAGAGAGCTGGTGCGGTTTACGCTTCGCGAACTCCTGCATGTGCACCAGACTGAGCATCTCAGCCACGCGCGCGGTAATTTCGGCCTTCGGCAGCTTGTCTTGCTTCAGGCCAAAGGCGATGTTCTGCTCCACCGTCATGTGCGGGAACAGCGCGTAGGACTGGAACATCATGTTAATCGGGCGCTGATACGGCGGCACGCTGGAGAGATCCACGCCATCGAGCATGATTTGCCCGGCCGTGGGCTGTTCAAAACCGGCCAGCATACGCAGCAGGGTCGATTTACCGCAGCCAGATGCCCCCAGAAGGGCAAAAATTTCGCCTTTATAGATAGTCAGGCTGACGTCGTCCACGGCATGCTGGCCATCGAAAGATTTGGTGAGGTTACGAATTTCAAGAAGCGGGGTCAGCGCTTTACGGACTTTCGCCTGCGGGCGGGGGATCGCGTCATTCACGGGGTGGTCTCCGGCATAGATCAAAACTGGTGCAAACGCACCTTCAGGGTGCGCATCGCCGGGCGGCGCTAACGCCAGCCCGGCCTACGGGTTTTGTAGGCCCGGTAAGCGATAGCACCACCGGGCAACAATACCAAACGCCGTTATTTACCGCTTTTCACCTTGGTCCACGCACGGGTACGCACGCGGTCAATTTTTGGATCCTGAACTTTCAGGGTGAAGAGCTTGGCGAACACATCCGCAGGCGGATAAATAGCCGGGTTATTACGGATTTCTTCGCTCACCAGCGGCACGGAGGCCTTGTTACCGTTTGCGTAGTAAACGTGGTCGCTGATGTGGGCGATCACGTCAGGACGCATCAGGTAGTTGAGGAACTGATATGCTTCGTCTTTGTTTTTTGCATCAGCCGGCATCGCGAAGACGTCAAAGAAGGCCAGCGCCCCCTCTTTCGGAATGAAGTAAGAGACGTTCACGCCGTTTTTCGCCTCTTTCGCGCGGTTAGCCGCCTGCCATACGTCCCCTGCCCAGCCAATCGCGACGCAGATGTCGCCGTTTGCAAGGTCGTTAATGTACTGGGACGAGTGGAAGTAACGAATGTTTGGACGCAGCTTCAGCAGCAGATCGGTCGCCGGGCCGGTGTAGTCATCAGCCTTGCTGCTGTTCGGATCTTTGCCCAGGTAGTTCAGCACGGTGGCGAAAATCTCTTCCGGCGCATCGAGGAAAGAAACGCCGCAGCTTTTCAGCTTCGCAAGGTTTTCCGGCTTCAGCACCACGTCCCAGCTGTCCAGCTTAACGTCCGGGCCCAGCGCCGCTTTCACTTTATCGACGTTAAAGCCGATACCGGTGGTCGCCCACAGATAAGGCATCGCGTATTTGTTGTCCGGGTCGTGTTTAGCCACCAGCTTCAGCACTTCTGGATCGAGATTTTTCCAGTTCGGTAACTTGCTCTTATCCAGCGGCTGGAAAACGCCTGCCGTCAGCTGACGCTCCAGGAAGCTTGCGGAAGGCACCACGAGGTCAAACCCGGTGCTGCCCGCCATCAGTTTTCCTTCCAGCACTTCGTTGGAATCGAAAACGTCGTAGACCACTTTAATGCCGGTCTCTTTTTCAAAATTCGCGACCGTGTCCGGCGCAATATAGTCAGACCAGTTGTAAACGTGCAGCGTTTTTTGTTCCGCAGCGAGCGTGCCGGCAGAGACGGCCATCAGAGCACCCGCAACCAGACCCGATAACCATTTTTTATTCAAGGCGATCATATCTTTATTCCTTCTGAAAGCTCGTTAACAAACGAACTAAAACTGTGCAATCTGAAGATATGCAATAATCATGCATAGTTTGTCGCTCTGCCCGAAATAAAAAGAAACCTCTTTACCCGGCAGCTTCCGCTCGCTTTTTTAAGCATCGCAAGAATAACTGTAGCCCGTGTCTCCGGCTATAGCCCGGACGAAAAAACGCCTTTTATCAATTTTTTATGCAGGTTATGTCTACGTGATAAGCCGAAATGGCCTTCAGGGAGGTGAAAAATTCTTTAAAGAAAGGTTAAAAGCAGCAGAAAAAATGGCCTTCTGCAGCCGCTATGGCAGCGACTGCGCAAAAGTCAGACAGGCTTAGTGAAGAAAATTGGGAGATGCATCATTATTCTCTGCATCATCTTCCGCGCTATACAGCAGATGGTGTGCATTGGCTTCCATCATGACCATGGAAATTTGCTCTTCACTCAAGCGCATAAACCAGGAGAACTGCTTGAACGACAGCCCGGCACCGGAGAATAAAGACTGGCAAACGACCAGTTTTGGCAGATTATCATCCTGTATGTCGAGAAATGCTTTCACCGTCAAAGAACTGGCGTTGATTGCTGACAGGTCGGAGGCCAGCGCCAGCAGCGCAGACGGCTTCACTTCGGCCAGCGCGGAGAAAAGGATCACGTCGTTAATGAGATCGATTTTGGCATCAAAAATACCGTCGAAATTCTGCATATGAGGCAGATGCAGCGCCTGGCAGGAATCACATTCAAAGAACGTAATACCGGCATCATCGAGCCATTGACGTAACGTATCCAGTGTTGGAACGACCTGTAAATCCATCGCTGTGCAGCCTCTTAAATAAAAACTTCGCATAGATTACGCAAAAAGCGTGCTCAATACCATTTAACCGCCCGTTTTCAGACAGTAACCCGGCGTGGCATGACGCTCGATCCATGAGATCATTTTACCCGCAATATCGACCCCGGTGGTTTTTTCCACGCCTTCCAGCCCCGGTGAGGCATTTACCTCCATGACCAGCGGACCGCGCGTCGCCCGCAGAAGGTCTACGCCCGCCACGTCCAGCCCCAGCGTTTGCGCCGCTTTCACGGCAATCTCCCGCTCCCGGTCGCTGATATTGGCAACCCGCGCCACGCCGCCGCGGTGAAGATTAGAGCGGAAGTCACCCTCTTTTGCCTGGCGCTCAATGGCCGCCACCACTTCGTTACCGACCACGAAGCAGCGAATATCGCATCCTTTAGCCTCTTCGATATACTCCTGCACCAGAATGTGGGCATTTAGCCCCCGGAAGGCATCAATCACGCTTTCCGCCGCCTGCCGTGTTTCCGCCAGCACCACGCCAATGCCCTGCGTGCCTTCCACCAGCTTGATTACCAAAGGCGCGCCGCCCACCATATCGATGAGATCGCTGGTGTCGTCCGGCGAATGGGCAATCCCCGTGACGGGGAGATCGATCCCCTGACGGGCGAGCAGCTGCAGCGAGCGCAGCTTGTCGCGGGCGCGGGAAATGGCGACGGACTCATTGAGCGGATAGCTGCCCAGCATTTCAAACTGGCGCAGCGCGGCGGTGCCGTAATAGGTTATCTGAGAGCCGATGCGGGGGATAACAGCATCGAAGTGCGGCAGCTTGCGGCCTTTGTAGTGAATCGACGAGGCGGCCGGGTCGATGTTCATATAGCAGGACATCGGGTCGAGGATCTCAACCTGATGCCCGCGTTTCGCCGCCGCTTCTCGCAGGCGTTTACATGAATAGAGCGTTCCATCCCGGGACAATATGGCAATTTTCACCCTGCACCTCTCTGAAGACATGGAAAAAGCCTGCGTATCATATACGCAGGCAGGCGCAGGATAAATGGACTATCGCGTCGCCCAACCCTGTTTGTGCAGATAATCGAGAATAAACGGGCGATTTTCTTTAATGATGGTACGGCGAATATGGTCAGTCCAGGTATCACGACGGTTATTGCTGCCACGCGTCATGTAGTAGTTCGCCAGCTCGTCGTCATACTGATTCAGGACGTCCTGGTCGACCGGCTGGTAGTGGTTTTCATGCACCAGCATGGCGGCAGGAATACGCGGCTTGAGATCCGGGTTATCCGCCGGCCAGCCGAGGCACAGGCCGAACAGCGGCAGCACATGTTTAGGCAGCTTCAGCAGCTCGGTCACGCTTTCGATGTTGTTACGCAGGCCGCCGATGTAGACACCGCCTAACCCCAGCGACTCCGCCGCCGTAAAGGCGTTTTGCGCCATCAGCGCGGTATCTACTACGCCCAGCAGCAGCTGTTCGGCGAGCCCCAGCTCGGCCTCAGGGCAGATCTGCAGGTGGCGGTTAAAGTCGGCGCAGAACACCCAAAACTCCGCGGCCTGGGCCACATGCTTTTGCCCACCGGTCAGCGTGACCAGCTGCTCGCGCATGGCCGGGTCGGTAATGCGAATAATGGAACTGCACTGCAGAAAGCTGGAGCTGGAGGTCGCCCTGGCGCTGTCAATAATCGCGGTACGCTGCGCCTCGGTAATCGGCTCACCGGTGAAGTGGCGAATGGAACGGTGGGATGTGAGCAGGTCTATGGTTGGCGTCATCTTCTCTCTCTTTGTCTTGCTTAAACCGTATGGCAGCCAGTATAGGCAATGATTTGCGCGGTGTAATTGGCGAAACATAGCCTGACTGTATCAAAGCGACAGGCGAAACCTTCTTTAATGGCGGCAGGTTATCGGGCACTATATGTCTTATTCGCCGTCAGGCTTGTTTTTTGAGGAGAGAGAAATGTTTGCAGTAATTTTTGGTCGTCCAGGGTGCCCTTACTGTGTGCGCGCAAAAGAGCTGGCTGAGAAACTGACTGAAGAGCGCGATGACTTCAACTTCCGCTACGTGGATATTCACGCGGAAGGCATCACGAAAGCGGATCTCGAAAAAACCGTCGGCAAGCCGGTTGAAACCGTACCGCAGATCTTCCTCGATCAGCAACACATCGGCGGTTGCACTGATTTTGAAGCTTACGCCAAAGAGCATCTGGGCCTGTTTGCCGCCCAGTAATGCGAAGACGCCCTCACCCTGAGGGCGTTTTTATTTGTGGTGTCGTCGGTGTTGAACCAGACTGCACACAAACAAATAGCAGAGCGCCCCAAGCGCGCACCAGAACACGCCGCTCAGCAACCACGCCAGCTCCTGCCAGAAACTCCGCGTTGATACATACAGCAAGCGCATCAGCAGCAGACACAGCGGCGCGGCAAGCATGGCCCCCAGTAGCGGTTTTACCACCTCCCCTTTACGGGAGAGAAAACTGGCCGCGGCGCCCGGCAGCGTGAAAAAGAGCAAACCCAGCTCCGGATGACCCGAAGCCCTGAACGCCCCTTTCACATTAAAAGCGAGCGACATGCATACGACCGTGAACAGCAAAAAGCAGCTGATCACCCCCGCCCAGTTTCGTTTAATGTTCAAACTATCCTCCTGACTTATCTCTATCAAATACACATTCGTCGGGTAGACGCCCAGTCAGATAAAGCAATGCGGCAATCCTTGCCAAAGCACGCACAGGGTGATGCGATAATAAGTAGCTGTCAGTAGCTAATGCGATTAAACTACACGCCAGCTAATGTTTTAGGGAATAAAGCAGGAAACAGGGAGCGTTAACGCCTTTCCCTGACCCAGAAAACAGTAGCCCAAAAAGTCCTTTCATTCAACAACTTACTGGTAAACAAGAAGTTAGCCTCCGTGAATATAAACGTCGCAGACTTGTTAAATGGGAATTACATCCTGTTATTATTTGTGGTACTGGCGCTGGGTCTTTGCCTGGGTAAATTGCGCCTGGGTTCAGTTCAACTTGGTAATTCCATTGGCGTTTTAGTCGTCTCCTTATTATTAGGCCAGCAGCACTTCAGCATTAACACGGACGCGCTCAACTTAGGTTTTATGCTGTTTATTTTCTGTGTTGGCGTGGAAGCGGGACCTAACTTTTTTTCAATTTTCTTCCGCGACGGCAAAAATTATCTGATGCTGGCGCTGGTGATGGTCGGCAGCGCGCTGCTGATCGCCTTAGGGCTGGGCAAACTGTTTGGCTGGGATATCGGGTTAACGGCCGGTATGCTGGCGGGCTCCATGACCTCCACCCCTGTGCTCGTGGGGGCCGGTGATACCCTGCGCCATTCCGGCATGGCCGGCGCGCAGCTCTCGACCGCCCTCGACCACCTGAGCCTGGGCTATGCCCTGACCTATCTGATTGGTCTGGTGAGCCTGATCGTTGGCGCGCGCTACCTGCCAAAACTTCAGCACCAGGATCTGCAGACCAGCGCTCAGCAAATCGCCCGCGAGCGCGGTCTCGATACCGATTCCAAACGTAAAGTCTATCTCCCGGTGATCCGCGCCTACCGCGTCGGACCAGAGCTGGTGGCATGGGCAGACGGCAAAAACCTGCGCGAGCTGGGGATTTACCGCCAGACGGGCTGCTACATCGAACGTATCCGCCGCAACGGCATTCTGGCGAACCCGGACGGCGACGCGGTGCTGCAGATGGGCGACGACATTGCGCTCGTCGGTTACCCGGACGCCCACGCCCGTCTCGACCCGAGCTTCCGTAACGGCAAAGAGGTGTTCGACCGCGATCTGCTCGATATGCGCATCGTCACCGAAGAGATCGTGGTGAAAAACCATAACGCCGTTGGCCGCCGTCTGGCGCAGCTGAAGCTGACCGACCACGGTTGCTTCCTCAACCGCGTGATCCGCAGCCAGATTGAAATGCCGATCGACGATAACGTTGTGCTTAATAAAGGCGACGTTCTCCAGGTCAGCGGCGACGCCCGCCGCGTGAAAACCGTTGCCGACCGCATCGGCTTTATCTCCATTCACAGCCAGGTCACCGACCTGCTGGCCTTCTGCGCCTTCTTTATTGTTGGCCTGATGATCGGGATGATCACCTTCCAGTTCAGCAACTTTAGCTTCGGCATCGGTAACGCCGCCGGGCTGCTGTTCGCCGGGATCATGCTGGGCTTCCTGCGAGCGAACCACCCGACCTTCGGCTACATTCCGCAGGGCGCGCTGAACATGGTGAAAGAGTTCGGCCTGATGGTCTTTATGGCAGGCGTTGGCTTAAGCGCCGGCAGCGGCATTGGCCACAGCCTGGGTGCCGTCGGCTGGCAGATGTTGGTTTCCGGACTTATCGTCAGCCTGGTGCCGGTGGTGATCTGCTTCCTGTTCGGCGCCTACGTGCTGCGCATGAACCGCGCCCTGCTCTTCGGGGCGATGATGGGGGCGCGTACCTGTGCGCCTGCCATGGAAATCATCAGCGACACCGCGCGCAGCAACATCCCGGCGCTGGGGTATGCGGGCACGTACGCAATTGCCAACGTACTGCTGACGCTGGCGGGTACGCTAATCATCATCATCTGGCCAGGACTCGGATAACTCCTAAGTTTGCGCGTAGTGGAAAATATTTTCGTTACGCGCAGAACTTTTTTATCAGGGGGCAGTCATAACTAGTGCCACTGCTTTTCTTTGATGTCCCCAATTTGTGGAGCCCATCAACCCCGCCGTTTTGGTTCAAGGTTGATGGGTTTTTTGTTGCCTGAACTTTACCATCCATTAAATCAATCACTTACAACACCTCATTCCCCTGTATGGCGATAAAATGGCGGCAGCGCTTTTGCCATGGCGGCAACAGGTAATAAAAAACCCGCCAGCGGCGCGTCAGAATCAGTAAGCTAATTGTTCCGCATTCCTTTCGGATGAGGTGGGGCGGCGCTGATTTTTTTCCGGACGGCAGACGGACCGCACAAAAGTCTCATGCGTCACGAACGTATGCCCGCACTCAATATTGGTACACTGGTTGTATCGTTCTTTGGTTTCGCTGGAAACCTGAAAGCTACTGCGTTTATGAGCGGCCTGGCCGCACACCGGGCAATTCATCATTTCGTTCAGCCCTCACTCTTAACCAGTTCACAATAACGAAACATAATTGTTCTCCATTTCGAACAAATATGTAACGTCGAGCAAAAAACCAACAGGCTTCATCAACGTGCTTTTGTTTAGGAACTTTATAATCAAACATAAATTTGATATCCGAATGTATCGCAAAATCGAACTCTAAAACTAACTACGGAAAGCATACGTTTCTTAAGCTGATAGCGCATCTACATGCAAAGCAGCCATGCTAATCATGACCTTTACGCACTTTTTATCTTTATGCAGAGGAAGGCGACCTCAACCAGCATGTCATTGAGCGTATCGACTGAAAGGCCTGTAAGTTCGCTATAATGCTTAATTGTGACGAGCGGTGTATTCAGAGGGATTGAAATGTTTGGGGTCATAGTGCAACATTCCTTGATTAGTTCGACTTGCGGCAAACCGTTGTTAATCGTTATTAGTGTAGGCTGCAAAAGAACACTGAGAGGTGTACTCAAAGTTCCCTTTTGGAATCCTTCAATGCAATTTTGATTGCTTAGAAGGTCTTTTAGATTTCAATAACAGCGGAAAGAAAGTGATTGAGCGTTTGGTTGAGGTGTATGATTTCATCACTCGACAGGCTCTCTGCAATCGCTTGGGTGTCTCTAAGAGCACAATGGCGACCCAATACATGCGTGACATCTTTCCGACAGACTGGGGGCTTAAATGCATTATGTAACCAGTGTTTCCGTTGAATGGTTTGTTTCTAGTAAGAGTGCGTTGATGATGATTGCTGCTAAAAAGTTAATGAATATTGAAGCTCACGAATTAAGAGATATTGAAGCAGTGGTTCGGAAAAAGTATTGTATCGACCCTTCTTTAATTATTAATGAAAATAAAGTATCCATTAGCTGTAAAATTTGACTAGCATGTCTACGTTTGTGATTTTTAAGATCCAATCATTTCACTGACTCAGAGTGAATAAAAAACGAGCATGAAGAGAATAAATTTTATACCCGTAAAAAAGCTATGGTGTCAGGAGATATTTTTTCTTTTGAGTTCTATGTTAACCCCCTTAAACATATATCTTAATTTTATAATGTGATTAGTGAGGATTGAATGGATATTGAGTGGAACTGGGCGCAAAGTGATCATTTTCTTGATGAGCAATTTCCTGCCGACACTTTAGATCGCGAGAAATATGCAACTTACCTGTATAAAATTTGTGCAGCCCGCGGAGAAAAATCAAACCTGGTTGTAAACATAAATGCGGAATGGGGGGCGGGGAAAAGCTATTTTACAAAGCGTTTAGCCAATTCCATATCAGCGTTTCACCCTACTGTATATATTGATGCCTGGAAAGATGATTTTTCAGAAGACCCATTACTTACAGTCTTCAGTTCAATCAAAGAACAATTATCAGGACAATCTGATGACTTTACTCGTAAGATTAATGAAACTGTTGAGAAAATAGGCCCTCTTCTGAAGTCTGCAACACCTGTTATCATTAATGGGCTGGTAAAGAAACTAACTGGTATTGAGGATATAGCTGAATTAACAAAAGATTTATCAACTAAGTTATTAGATCTTCATACTGAAAAAGCATCAAGTATTTCGGCAGTAAAAAAAGGCATCAGTACGTGGGTAAATCATATAGAGAACAAAGATCTCATCAATAAGAGCCTGCCTCTTTTCGTAATAATTGATGAGCTAGATCGATGCAGACCAGACTTTGCAATTAATTTATTAGAAATTACAAAGCATATATTTAACATTCCTGGCGTAGTATTCATTATTGCGACAGATACAGAGCAATTACAACACTCAATTAAAGTTGTATATGGGAATGAATTTTCTGCAAGCCATTATTTAAGTCGTTTTTTTGATAGAAGGTTTTTACTTCCCACACCAATTATGAGAGATTTTCTTAAGACTATCTCTGCGGATAATGTTATTGAAGAATTTGACAAATTAAAAACTCGTATGTCTCCCCAACCTCCCAACTTCGATATTTTTATCGAAAATTGTGCTAATATTTTTGAATCTTTACGCATGAACCTTCGAGACTCAATTAAATTATATGAAAAATTAATTGATATACTTATAACAGCCCAAAAAAACTTTGACCCTACCTTCCTCTTATTATTATCAATAATAAACAATAAAGATAATGAAATTTATTCATTACTTAAAGCTAAAAAAACAGATAAAACAATATTGAGCAAAATGGACTCATCAATAACTTTATGCTTTGACCTGTCAAGATCGACGACATTGGTTAATGTTTTGATGAGTAATGGTGTGAGACTTGTAAATGAACTTCGCGATGAAATTATTACTGTAGATATTTCTGATTACATTTTCACAGCGCGTTCAGTAATAGAAATAAAAAGTCCTGTATCCAGTAATGGCTCACATTACCCAGAAGAATGGATTGATGGCGGATTACCTCTAAATAACACTGTAAATAATTTCCTAAAAATTGGCTGGGCCAGTACTAAAACACATGACTTGTCTCTTAACCTCAACCAATATTTTGAATTGATTGAACTTAGTACAACATTCGAATAATGTTCGAACAAAAAAATATCGGACATTAACCACTGGCTAAATAAACAGTTAAATTTCATTCTCATACATGGAGGCTTATTTATGGCAGAACGAAAAGCTTGACACAGGAAAATGGATTTGCGAATGCTACCCCACCGGTCGTAGCGGTCATCGTGTACGTAAGCAGTACGCCACCAAAGGGGAAGCTCTAGCTTTTGCGTCACATAATAGATGAGGCAGAGGCAAAGCCCTCGCTGGGTGAATCGGTAGACCGTCGGACTCTAAAAGACGTGGTTGAACTTTGGTTCAAGCTGCACGGCAAATCACTGACCGCCGGAGAGCCTGTTTACTACAGAATGTTCCTCATTGATGCATGGGAAATACTCTCGCTACTGATCTCAGTTCGAAATTATTCATGCATTACCGTGATAAACGCCTGAAGGGTGAAATTTTTTTATGAGAAATTATGGAAGAAAGGTGCCAGCCCGCTAACCATCAACCTTGGACAAAGTTATCTCAGCGGATTATTTAGCGAGTTGGCTCAACTCGGCTATTGCACGACACCAGACCCGCTGGAGAACGTGCGTAAGTTCACGATTGCAAAAATGGAATGGCTTGACTGACACATGAGCAAATCACTTAACTTTTGTACGACTGTAATCGCCCAAGACCCCTACTCACCCTCGTTGTTAAAATCTGCCTGAGCAAAGGGGAATGAGGGGTAAAGCCGTTAACCTGACCCGTTCTAAGGTTACAAAATACCGGATCGCTTTCATCAGAACCAAAGGTACTAAGAACCGCAGTATCCCACACAGCAAAGAGCTGTACGAGTAAATAATTGCTCTGGACGGCTTTAGGTTCTTTATGGACTGCTATTTCCAGTATCTTTCCGTGACCGATTATTCTTCCTTGTGGGCAACTAACACAACTTCTGTGCCACTTTTCATCATTTCTGATGGGAATATTCTTGTTCTGCTAAAAAACAGCAGGACACGACGACATCAAAATGACAATGCGTTATGCTCACTTAGTGCCTGATCACTTAGAAAAAGCACTTCGTTTCAATCCAATTGGAATATTAACGCTTTCTGATGCAATTAAAAGGTCAAACAATGGTTAAGCTTTCTTTTCAATTTCCAATTTACGATTTTTCCTTAACTTTTGAGATAATCAATACATTAATCATTCACAGTGAATCATCTATTGATAAAGGGATAAAAGAATATATGGAGAAAGGACCAGAGGAATATGTAATCGATATATCACCAGATGAAGGATATTATAATTCAATAGATTACTACATGGGCCTTGATAGTTCATCTGTTGATCTTGATGAAATGTTTATAGAGTATTACCCAAGCGTATTTCGCAGGTCAGTTTTTTTAACTATCTTTGGGATGTTTGAGCATGAAATTGAGAAATTCTGTAAAAACTTTGCGAATAAACATCTCATTCCAATAAACATTACAGATCTCAAGGGGAGTGGATTTGAACGAAGCCACCTTTTCATTCAGAAAATAGTGGGAATGGAGACTACAGTTCAGTATAATAATATAAAAAAGATAACTAAGTTGAGAAACAGTTGTGCACACAATGATGCCAGATATGTAGAGAACGACGGACAAAATATCAAACTAATCACTGACCTAATGGATGCACACCCGGACCTTTTCAAAAAAGACTTGAAACAAGTTCTATTCATGAGTGGCTCTTTATCTATGATTTTAGAATCTTTTAAAGAGTATCTTAATGAAGTGGAACAGGCATTAGAGAAGTATGAACAGCGCAGCTCTAGTGGCGACAAAGTGGCGGCAGCGGTTGGCATTACCCCGTAATCGTCCCCCCTTACCACCAACCTAACTTATTGATTATCTTGCAAGTCATTGTTTTCACTAACCCATTTACATAAATGGTTTTTTGTTGCCTGAAATTCCCCTCCCTCTAATCCCACCTTCTCTCTTACCATCAAAACATATATGATTAAACATATATAAAAATCACACCAGCAGGAAACCCCATGGTTCACCCGCTCCAACTCTTCAAAACCCTATCCGACGAAACGCGGCTCGCCATCGTTATGCTGCTCCGCGAAGCGGGCGAGCTGTGCGTCTGCGATCTCAGCTCCGCGACCACCGAGTCGCAGCCTAAAGTCTCCCGCCATATGGCCCTGCTGCGCGAATCCGGGTTGGTTATCGATCGCCGTGAGGGGAAGTGGGTGTATTACCGTCTCTCTCCGAACATGCCTGCGTGGGCGGCAACCGTTATCGACAACAGCTGGAACTGCCTGCGGGACGAGACCCGTATGAAGCTGAAAAACCGACTTCCGGGCTCGTGCTAGGAAAAACACATTCACAAAAACAGATATAACGGAGTAAACGATGTTTCTGGCAGGGGCTATTTTTCTGTTTACGCTGGTACTGGTCATCTGGCAGCCCAGAGGGCTCAGTATCGGCTGGAGCGCCACCATCGGTGCCGTGCTGGCGCTGGCCAGCGGGGTGATCCACATTAACGATATACCTGTGGTGTGGAATATCGTCTGGAACGCCACGGCAACGTTTATCGCCGTCATCATCATCAGCCTGCTGCTGGATGAGTCCGGCTTTTTCGAGTGGGCGGCGCTGCACGTTGCCCGCTGGGGAAACGGTCACGGGCGATTGCTGTTTACTTATATCGTGCTGCTGGGCGCAGCCGTGGCGGCGCTGTTTGCCAATGACGGCGCGGCGCTGATCCTGACCCCTATCGTTATCGCCATGCTGCTGGCGCTGGGGTTCAGCAAGCAGGCCACGCTGGCGTTTGTGATGGCGGCAGGCTTTATCGCCGATACCGCCAGCCTGCCACTAATTGTCTCGAACCTGGTCAACATCGTATCGGCAGACTTCTTTAAGCTAGGGTTCAGCGAATACGCCTCGGTGATGATCCCGGTGGATATTGCCGCAATTGCCGCAACGCTGGCGATGCTGCATCTCTTCTTCCGCAAGGAAATTCCCCCGGAATATGACCTGGCAAAACTCCGCGAGCCCGCGCGGGCCATTCACGACCTCCCGACGTTCAGAACGGGCTGGATCGTCCTGCTGCTTCTGCTCGTCGGCTTCTTTGTGCTTGAACCTCTCGGCATTCCGGTCAGCGCCATTGCGACCGTCGGCGCGCTAATTTTATTCGCTGTCGCAAAACGCGGACATGCGATAAACACCGGAAAAGTGCTGCGCGGCGCACCGTGGCAGATCGTTATCTTCTCGCTGGGGATGTATCTGGTGGTGTACGGCCTGCGCAATGCCGGGCTGACGGAATATCTCTCAGGCGTACTGAACAGCCTGGCCGGACACGGGCTGTGGGCTACCACGCTAGGTACCGGGTTCATCACCGCGTTCTTGTCATCCATAATGAACAATATGCCCACGGTGCTGATTGGCGCGCTCTCTATTGATGGCAGCACGGCAACAGGATTGATAAAGGAAGCGATGATTTACGCCAACGTGATTGGCTGCGATCTGGGGCCGAAAATCACGCCCATCGGTAGCCTTGCCACCCTGCTCTGGCTCCACGTGCTGGCGCAGAAAAACATGACGATTACCTGGGGCTACTATTTCCGGACGGGCATCATTATGACGCTGCCGGTCCTGTTTGTGACGCTCGCCGCGCTGGCGCTACGTCTCTCCTTCACACTGTAATGAGCCACTGATATGAGCCACATCACCATTTACCACAACCCGGCCTGCGGCACCTCGCGCAACACGCTGGAGATGATCCGCAACAGCGGCACGGAGACAGAGATCGTTCTTTATCTGGAAACGCCGCCGTCGCGCGATAAGCTGACCACACTGATTGCCGATATGGGCATTTCAGCGCGGGATCTGCTGCGTAAAAACGTGGAGCCCTATGAACAGCTCAGCCTTGCCAAAGATAACTTCACCGACGACCAGCTTATCGATTTTATGCTGCAATACCCGATCCTGATTAACCGTCCGATTGTGGTGACTCCGCTGGGCACGCGCCTGTGCCGTCCGTCTGAAGTCGTCCTCGACATCCTGCCGGACGCGCAAAAAGGGGCTTTTGCCAAAGAGGATGGCGAAGCCGTTGTGGACGCCAGCGGGAAAAAAATCTCGCCAAAGTAACCCATTGAAAATGTCACAGTAAAACCTGCCAACGACATCCCCCACCCGCCGGCCGGGTTGCATCAGCCGAAACCCGGCACATACTTTTGAGGGTTAAGTCTGGTGAGGGTATGCAGGTATGGGTCTTAAAAACAAAACCGCCATCATCTTCGGCGGCAGCGGCGCCATCGGCAGTTCAGTGGCACACGCTCTTGCGCGTGAGGGGGCGGATGTATACCTCGCTGCACGTGACCACGCCAGGCTGGAGCAGGTCGCCGGCAGCATTCGCGCCGAGGGAGGGTCTGCCAGCACGTTTGCTTTCGATGCGCTCGATGATGCCTCGCAGCTCCCGGACCTTGCCCGCATTGATATCGTCGTCAACGCCACGGGCTTTATGCACAATCAGGGCAAACGCCTTGAGGCGTTAACGCTCGACGAGTTCAGGCAAGGTTTCGATCCCTTCCTGGCCGCGTATTTTAACATTGCGAAAGCCGCGTCGCCCCGTATGGGCGGCGAGCGTGACGGGACCATAATTACCGTCGTCGCCCCCGCCGCCAACATGATAATGGCGGGCCACCTCGGGCATATCGTCGGCTGCGCGGGAACGGAAGCCTTGACCCGAGCGCTTGCGGCTGAGCTGGGGACACAAAATATTCGCGTACTCTGCGTGCGTTCGCACGCGATAGCCGACGCGGTGAAGGCGGGTTCGTATGTGGGTGCCATTTTTGCCGAAAAGGCGCAGGTGATGGGGATTACGGTTGAGCAGTTTCTCAGTGGCGCAGCGCAAAGTACCCTGACGCATCGCCTGCCGACGCTGGCGCAGGTGGCAGACACCATTACGTTTCTGGCCTCAGATGCGGCAAGCGCCATGACGGGAACCACCGTCAATATGACCGCGGGCGCAACCTAGCAGCCGCCCTCGCCCGCAATCCTGCCCACCATCGCCCGGATCTCTTCGCGGGTTAAGGGCGCCCGGTCAGTAACGTAGTGCAGCGTCATCCCTTCAATAAAGGCATCCAGCGCGCGGGTGGTGACCGGGTCGAACCACTGCTCCAGCGTAGTCTGGCTCATCTTCATCCAGTCCTGCATCACCGTTTTGAGCGCCGCGCTGCGGTGCATAAAGGCGTAGAGCTGATACATCAGCGCCATGTTGTGCGGCGTGGTCACCTGCGAACTGTGGATCAGCGTGGTGATGGATTCGCACGCCATTTCCGGCCCGGTGACGCCAGCAAAGAAATCCCGGTACTGCTGCGACATCTGCCGGGTAAACCACGTGAAGGCCTCCTCCAGCAGCGGTTCCATGCCGTCGAAATAGTAGGTCATCGATCCCAGCGGCACGCCCGCGCAGGTGGCGATTTTACGGTGCGTGACGGCGTGAATACCGTGCTCGGCAATGGTATCGAGCGTTGCCTGCAGGATCTTCTCCCGGCGATGCGGATCGTTCGGTGGTCTGCTCATAAATTCCTCACGTGGTTTATGTACAAATGTACACAAACTTGCTAGTGTTGTCGCTATTGTTGTACTTCTGGTGCTACCCCAATGACGCTGACCTCTCCCCGTAAAGCCCTGCAGCTACGCCTGTGGGCGCTATTTATGTTCTTCTTTATTCCCGGCCTGCTGATGGCCTCCTGGGCCACGCGCACGCCCGCCATTCGCGATATTTTGTCCGTATCTACTGCTGAGATGGGCATCGTGCTGTTTGGCCTGTCGATAGGCTCGATGAGCGGCATCCTCTGCTCCGCGTGGCTGGTGAAGCGCTTCGGTACGCGAGCAGTGATCCGCACCACCATGTGCTTCGCGGTGGTCGGGATGTTCGTGCTGAGCGCCGCGCTGTGGTGTGCGTCGCCGGTTCTGTTTGCCCTGGGGCTGACGGTATTTGGCGGCAGCTTCGGCTCGGCGGAAGTTGCCATCAACGTTGAAGGGGCGGCGGTCGAGCGCGAGATGAACAAAACCGTGCTGCCAATGATGCACGGCTTTTATAGCCTCGGCACGCTGGCCGGTGCCGGCGTGGGCATGGCGCTGACGGCCACTGGCGTGAGCGCGAATCTGCATATCCTGCTGGCGGCGCTGGTGTGCATCATTCCGATTCTGACCGGCATCCGGGCGATCCCGGACGGTACCGGCAAAAACTCCGCTGACGAACAGCATTCGGCCGAAAAAGGGCTGCCCTTCTACCGCGATTTTCAGCTGATGCTGATTGGCGTGGTGGTGCTGGCGATGGCGTTCGCGGAAGGGTCCGCCAACGACTGGCTGCCGCTGCTGATGGTGGACGGTCACGGCTTTAGCCCGACCTCCGGCTCGCTGATTTACGCCGGGTTTACGCTGGGGATGACCGTAGGACGCTTCACCGGCGGCTGGTTTATCGACCGCTACAGCCGCGTGGCGGTAGTGCGTGCCAGTGCCCTGCTCGGCGGCCTGGGCATCGCGATGATCATCTTTGTGGATGTGGACTGGATTGCCGGCGTCTCGGTGATCCTCTGGGGGCTGGGCGCGTCGCTCGGCTTCCCGCTGACCATTTCAGCCGCCAGCGACACCGGCCCGGATGCCCCGACGCGCGTCAGCGTGGTGGCGACCACGGGCTATCTCGCCTTCCTGGTCGGGCCGCCGCTGCTCGGCTTCCTCGGTGAGCACTACGGGCTGCGCAGCGCCATGCTGGTGGTATTAGGGTTGGTCATCATCGCGGCGCTGGTGGCGCGCGCGGTAGCAAAGCCGGAAACAAAACAAACGACACTGGAGAAGGGATATGAGCGTTAAACTGATCGCCGTCGACATGGATGGCACTTTTCTGAGCGATGCCAAGACCTATAATCGCCCGCGCTTTCTGGCGCAGTACGCCCGGATGAAGGCGCAAGGCATTCGCTTCGTGGTTGCCAGCGGTAACCAGTACTACCAGCTCATCTCCTTTTTCCCGGAGATTGCGCATGAAATTGCCTTCGTCGCCGAAAACGGCGGCTGGGTCGTGAGCGAAGGTGAAGACGTCTTTAACGGTGAACTGTCGAAAGCCCATTTCGCCACCGTCGCGAACGTGTTAAACGACGTGCCGGGTATTGAGATCATCGCCTGCGGCAAAAGCAGCGCATACACGCTGAAATGCTATGACGACGGCTTTAAAGATATCGCGGCGAAGTACTACCACCGCCTCGAAATGGTCAGCGATTTCGACAACCTGAACGATATTTTCTTCAAGTTCGGGCTCAACGTGTCTGACGATGAAATTCCGCGTATTCAGGCGCTGCTGCATGAAAAACTGAGTGACATCATGGTGCCCGTCACCACCGGTCACGGCAGTATCGATCTGATTATCCCCGGCGTGCATAAAGCCAACGGTCTGCGGATCCTGCAAAAGCGCTGGGGCATAGACGACAGCGAAGTGGTGGCCTTCGGGGACAGCGGCAACGACGTGGAGATGCTGCGTCAGTCCGGGTTCAGCTTTGCGATGGCGAATGCCAGACCGCATATTAAAGCGGTGGCGCGTTTTGAAGCGCCGCATAATAACGACGAAGGCGTACTGGATGTGATTGAGAAGGTGTTGAACGGGGAGGCACCGTTTAATTGACCGCGTGCGGTCTGGTGCCCTCACCCTGACCCTCTCCCACGGGGAGAGGGAATAAACAGGTTAAGGTTGCAGGGCGTTCCCGACGCGTTTGTCTTTCAGGAACACCACCATCAGTCCAACCCACAGCGCGCCGTTGGCGAGGTTAAACAGACTGAACAGACCGTTGCCGCCCATCGCGTAAGCATGTTTGCTCACCTCGATTCCGACGGTAAAAATCAACATCTGCAGCATCCCCATCGCTGCTGACACCGTACCTTTGCTCATCTCGCTGGCAAACAGCGTCAGGCGCACCAGCCCGGCGTTCGCCACGCCAATCCCGAAGGCGTAAATGCTCAACCCTGCCGTCATCCACAGATAAGCGTGAGATGACGCGACGGTTGCCACCGCAGCCAGAATCAGCCCTGCCGCAATCGGCCAGCCGCCCATGATAATCAGTGAACGCACGGTGCGTCGTGACGTCAAACGTGCCAGCACCAGGTTGCCGATAATCAACGCGCCAAAGATCGGCACCTGCAGCAGACCGTACTCATAGCTGCTGAGCTTTTCACCGCTGATGATAATGACCGGCGACTGCGCGATCCAGGCCAGCAGCGGCAGGCTAACGAACCCGGTCGCCAGCGCGCCCGCAACAAAGCGGACATTCTTCAGCACTTCTTTGTAATCCCGCCCCAGCTCTTTCAGCGAGAGTTTCTCGCCGATGCGGGTGGCCGTTTCCGGCATCGCACGGTGCAGGCCAAAGAACGCGAAGGCGGCGAGAACCGCAAAGAGCACGAACATCCCTTCCCAGGGCGCAACATGGACCCACGCGGCCCCCACCAGCGGCCCGAGTAACGGGGCGATCAGCGCCACGTTCGCCATCAGCGCGGTAATTTTGATACACACCGCCTCTTCAAACGACTCCTGAATGGCGGCATACCCCACGGCACCGATAAAGCACAAGCTGACCCCCTGCAGGAAACGCAGCAGGGTGAATTGTTCAATGTTTTGCGCCAGCAGCGTGGCGAGACAGGTCACGATGAACCACACCACGCCCGTCAGCATCACCGGACGACGGCCAATACGATCCGACAGCGGGCCTAACAGCCACTGCAAAAACATACCGCCTGCCAGATAGGCGGTCATGGAGGTCGGTACCCACTCGATTCCCGCGTTGTACTGCGCCACAACGGTCAGCATACCGGGCTGGATCATATCGTTGCCGATATAGGTTGAGAATTCGTAGAGCACCAGACACAGAGGGAAAAGCAACGCCTGACGACCCAGACGTGAACCAGAAGAAGAACGGTTTAACATGCAATCTCTTTATAATGACAAAATCGCGACGAGTTTAATGAAATGCCGCAGCCCGAGATAGTGAATTATCGAGGAGAAACAGAAATAAAGCACATATCGTCTTTGTTTAAGGTTTCCTTAAGTTGACAGATTTATGATAGCCCGATTACTCGTCAACGACCCCAAATTATGGCACTCACCTCCCGTTCAGAATTGTCTAACTTACAGACAAATAAGACAAAACGCCTTTACCGCTTACCGGCCCGCTTTTATGGTTATCAGCTTTTCGTGCTGATTGCCCTTGCCGTGGTGTTTACGTGGCTATCGCGCGATGAAGCGCTCGACAGGTGGGTAACCGGCTTTTGGTATGACGCGGCAACGCAAAGCTTCCCGCTGCAGAAAGACCACCTGCTTGATCTGCTGAACCATCGCCTGGCGAAGTACATCGCCATCGCCTTAGGTGCCGTGGCGCTGTTTTACGGTGCTTACAAGCGTAACGCAAGGCTGGTCACCGCGGCGCTGCTGATGGGCGTTGGCGCGCTGGTGGTGGGCATATTGAAAAGCGTGAGCCATCACAGCTGCCCGTGGGATCTGGTGGAATATGGCGGGAAAGCCATGTCTTATCCCCTGTTCAGTTCCGCCCCTGCAGACAGCGGCCCGGGGCGCTGTTTCCCCGGCGGTCATGCCTCCAGCGGCTTTATGGTGATGGGGCTGTTTTTTGCCTTCTGGCGCGAGCGTCCACGTCTCGCCTGGTGCTTCATCGCGCTGGGCGTGGTGTTAGGTCTGGTGATGGGTTACGGCCAGGTCATGCGCGGGGCACATTTTTTCTCTCACAACCTGTGGGCTGGGTGGTGGGTCTGGTTTTCCCAGGTGGTGGTCTATGGCCTTATTTCCACCCGGTTTGCTAAAGAGTGATAACGCTATGTTAGAGAATCTGAATTATCAGCTGTTTTATCTGATCAACGCCACCCCGGCCTCGCCAGAGGCGATGATTGATTTCGCCACCTTTCTGGCAAAGGATCTGATCAGTATCGTGCCTGCGCTGGCAGCCATCCTCTGGCTATGGGGTCCCCGTAGCCAGGTAAAAGCGCAGCGCCAGTTGGTGATCAAAGTGGCAATGGCCCTGGGCGTGAGCATTCTGGTCAGCTTCGCTCTGGGCCATGTGTTCCCACACCCCCGTCCTTTTGTTGCTCACGTGGGCTACACCTTCCTGCACCATGCGCCGGATGACTCGTTCCCGAGCGATCACGGTACGGTTATCTTCACCTTCGCGCTGGCTTTCCTGTTCTGGCATCGCCTGTGGTCGGGTGCGGTCCTGATGGCGGCGGCCCTGGCAATCGCCTGGTCTCGCATTTACCTGGGCGTCCACTGGCCGCTGGATATGGTGGGCGGTTTCCTGGTCGGGCTGATTGGCTGCGTGAGCGCGGCGATCCTGTGGAGTCTCTTCGGTGACGCGCTCTACCGCGGGCTCTCTTCACTCTATCGCGCCATTTTCGCTATCCCGATCCGCAAAGGCTGGATACGTGACTAACCCCGACCTGACAGGTTACACTTGAACCCCCGCCCTGCGGGGGTTCACTTTTTTTATCCCGAGGAACTATGGAAACACGTCGCGATGACCGCATTGCTCAGCTGCTACAGGCGCTGAAGCGCAGCGATAAGCTGCATCTTAAGGAAGCCGCCAACCTCCTCGGCGTCTCAGAGATGACCATTCGTCGGGATCTGAACAGCGAAAGCGCGCCCGTCGTGCTGCTGGGCGGGTATATTGTGCTTGAGCCGCGCAGCGCCAGCCATTATCTGATCAGTGACCAGAAGACGCGCCTGGTTGAAGAGAAGCGCAAAGCCGCACGGCTTGCGGCTTCACTGGTACAGCCGCACCAGACCCTGTTTTTTGACTGTGGTACCACCACGCCGTGGGTTATCGAAGCCATCGACAGCAGCATTCCCTTTACCGCCGTGTGTTACTCCCTGAACACCTTTCTGGCGCTTCAGGAGAAACCCGAGTGCCGGGTGATCCTCTGCGGCGGTGAGTTTCACGCCAGCAACGCGATCTTTAAGCCGCTTAACCTGCAGGACACGCTCAGCAATCTCTGCCCGGATATCGCGTTTTATTCCGCCGCGGGCGTGAACGTGCGCCAGGGGGCGACCTGCTTTAACCTGGAAGAGCTGCCGGTGAAGCACTGGGCGCTAAGCGCAGCGCAGTACCATGTGCTGGTGGTTGACCACAGCAAGTTTGGCAAGGTGCGTTCGGCGAGAATGGGTGAGCTGGCGCAGTTTGATGCCATCGTCAGCGATTGCCGTCCGGATGACGACATTGTGGCCCATGCGAAGGCGCAGCAGGTGAAGTTGATGTATTGAGGTTATGCCGGGTGGCGGCTTTGCCTTACCCGGCCTACAACGGCTCGAACGTAGGCCGGGTAAGCGCAGCGCCACCCGGCAAAAAACTTAGTTGAACCAGCTGCCAAACCACCCGTGGAATTTCATCATCACGAAGTCCCACATCCGGCTGAAGAAGCCGCCCTCTTCGACCGCTTCCATCACAATCAGCGGACGCTGTTCAATCGACTTCCCATTAAGCTGGAAATCAATTGTCCCGACCACCTGGCCTTTTTTCAGCGGCGCGGTGAGCTGCGGATCGGTCAGGGTGTAGCTGGCCTTCAGGTTTTTCAGCTGGCCGCGCGGAATGGTCACTGACCCGCCTTCACCGGCGCCCAGATTCACTTCGCTCTTGTCACCAAACCAGACGCGCTGGCTGACGAACGTGGCATCCGGTTTAATCGGCGTCACGGTTTCATAGAAGCGGAATCCCCAGGTCAGGAGCTTTTCTGATTCGTTAAAACGGATGCGGTCGGTTTTGGTCCCCAGCACCACCGAGATCAGGCGCATATCGCCCTGCGTCGCGGAAGCCACCAGGTTGTAACCCGCGCCGGCCGTGGTGCCGGTTTTCATCCCGTCCACATTGACGTTGCTGCTCCACAGCAGGCGGTTGCGGTTCGGCTGACGGATTTTATTGAAGGTAAACTCTTTCTCTTTGTGGATGGCGTATTCATCCGGTACGTCGTGGATCAGCGCTTTCCCCAGCAGCGCCATGTCGCGCGCGGTGCTGAACTGGCCCGGCGCATCCAGGCCGTGAACGGTTTTAAAGGTGGTGTTGGTCAGGCCCAGCTTTTGCGCGTAGCCATTCATCAGGCCGATAAATGAATCCTGACTTCCCGCAACGTAATCCGCCAGCGCGATACAGGCGTCGTTGCCGGACTGGATAATCACCCCTTTATTTAAATCCGATACGGAAACCTGATCGCCCGGCTTCAGGAACATCACCGATGACCCGCGCAGCGCCGGGTTGCCGGTCGCCCAGGCGTCCTTCCCGATGGTGACCATATCGTCAAGCTTGATCTTGCCCGCTTTTATCGCCTGGCCTACCACATAGCTGGTCATGATTTTGGTCAGGCTTGCCGGGTCGAGTTTCTCATCCGCGTTGCCTTCCGCCAGCACTTTACCGCTGGAGTAGTCCATCAGGATCCAGGCGCGCGCATCCACAGGTGGCGCTTCTGGCGCAGCCTGCTCAGCCGCGTAGAGAGTTGGTGCAAACAGGAAAAGGAGCGCAGAGCCTGCCGCCAGGCTGCGCAGAGAAGTCATTTTTCGCGTCATAAATGCCACCCGAGTGTCCATTCAAAAATTACGTCACATCACCGTGTCGCAAGAAGCGATGAGTAATAGCGCACTAAAACCGTTAAAGAAACCCAACCAGGGTAAAGTTATTAAAGTTTATGCAATAACATTCAGATACGCTTTGATTAAGACGATTTTTTTGTCTTCTGTTGCGTAATTGTTAGGTTTATCTCACCATGGCGAAAAGCTGATTCGGATTCACATCTCATCGGGAGTAAATATGATTACGCTGTGGGGCAGGAATAATTCGACCAACGTTAAGAAAGTACTCTGGACGCTGGAAGAGCTGGATTTACCGTTCAATCAAATCATGGCAGGCATGTCGTTTGGCGTGAATAAAGAGGCCGACTATCTGGCCATGAACCCGAACGGGCTGGTGCCGCTGCTGCGCGATGATGAAACAGACGCCACGCTTTGGGAATCCAACACCATTGTTCGTTATCTGGCAGCCCAGTACGGACAAGGTCGTTTGTGGGTAGAAAACCCGGCCCGCCGCGCCCAGGGAGAAAAGTGGATGGACTGGGCGAACCAGACGCTTTCACCCACCCACCGCGTGATCCTGATGGGGCTTATCCGCACGCCGGAAGCCGAACGTGACTATCCCGCCATTCATGCCGCGCAGGATGCCTGCGAAAATCTGTTTGCGATGATGGATGACGAGCTGGCGAAGCACGCCTGGTTCTCCGGTGACGCGTTCGGCACAGGCGATATCGCCGTTGCGCCGTTCGTCTGGAACCTGACCAACATGGGCCTGAAGTGGACGCCGCGCCCTCACCTTGAGCGCTGGCTTAAACAGCTGAGCGAGCGCCCGGCGTACCGTAACGTCGTGATGATCCCGGTCACCTGATCACGCGCCGGACGGGCTGACTTTTAACAGCTGCCCGTCCGTCTCATCGGTCAGGACGTACAGATAACCATCTGGCCCCACCCGCACATCACGAATACGTTTATCCCGGTCGCCCAGAATTCGCCCATCCTCCGTGACCTTGTTACCCTCCACGCTCAGCACGATAACGTCCTTCTCCTTCAGCGCGCCGATAAACAGCTTGTTTTTCCACTGCGGGAAAACGTCGCTGTGGTAAAACGCCATGCCGCTCACGGCGGGTGACACTTTCCAGACGAACAGCGGTTTTTCGGTTCCCTCAACGTGCTCACCTTTGGCTTCGGGAATTTTCAGACCGCTGTAATTAATGCCGTGCGTCGCCAGCGGCCAGCCGTAGTTTTTCCCTTTCTCCGGGATGTTGATCTCATCCCCGCCGCGCGGGCCGTGCTCGTTCAGCCACAGCGTGTCGCTCCAGGGGTTCATCGCCATTCCCTGCGGGTTGCGAATGCCGTAAGACCAGATTTCAGGCCGCGCGCCGGGAGTATGCACAAAGGGGTTATCCGGCGGCACTTTCCCGTCGTCGGTGAGGCGCACCACTTTGCCCTGTAATTTGTCCAGATCCTGGGCCGTCGAACGCTGGTTGTTTTCACCGAGTCCGATAAAGAGGTAGCCTTTGCCGTCGAACACCAGTCGCCCACCAAAATGGTTACCGGTCGAGAGTTTCGGCATCTGGCGGAACACCACCTGGAAGGCTTCAATGCGCGTAAAATCGTCGCTTAAACGGCCATAGCCCACTGCCGTTCCGGCTTTGCCGTCATCCCCTGCTTCGGCATAGCTCAGCCAGATGCGGCGTGATTTTTCAAAATCCGGGGCGAGGACCACGTCCAGCAATCCTCCCTGACCGTTTGCCCAGACCTTCGGTACCCCGACGATAGGATCGGAAAGCCCTTTTCCGGCCTGCCAGCGTTTGAGCTGACCGCCCTTCAGGGTCACCAGCAGCCCTTGATTGTCCGGCAGGAACGCCAGGGACCAGGGATGATCGAGTCTGTTTTGCAGCACCTCAACCTTGACCGCTTCTGGCGCAGCAATCAGCGAAAAGGGAAATAACAACGCAGGCAGGAAAATCAGCGAGGATCGATGCATAACGCGCTCCTTTATCGGCATATGGCATAAAGGTTAGCCACTGCGTCCGGAGGCGTTATCACTTTTACAAAAGCTTAATCAGAAGGGGGAGTTGCCTCCCCCGGAATCAGTGCTGTTCAAGCTTCTCGTGCTCGTTCAGACACATGATGCATAGAGAGAGCGTGGTCAGGCAGTTTTCAAGCTTCTCCGCGTTAACAGCGATAAAATTCGGGCAGTCGTGGCGTCCATTCATCAAACATACCCCAGCGATGGAGAGCACTTCAGCGGCGCGGCGCAGTGCGATAAGCTCACTTTCGCCGTATTTCTCCTCAAGGGTCGGTGCTTTTTCACGCATGTAATTGCAAAGTTCAAACAGGTTATCACGCAGATGTTCGCTTTCGCTGACTGACATATACCCTTTTGCCTTCCTCAACTGCAGGTACGCGGCCAGGTCGATTCGGGCGTTGATCAGCTTGTTCAGCAGATCGCGTTTTAGTCTGTCAACGGTCATGCTCTTTCCTCCTCTGTCAGCCATTGTGCATAGTCAG
Source organism: Lelliottia nimipressuralis (assembly GCF_004402045.1). Lineage (GTDB taxonomy): Bacteria > Pseudomonadota > Gammaproteobacteria > Enterobacterales > Enterobacteriaceae > Enterobacter > Enterobacter chinensis. The sequence continues at coordinate 262,831 of NZ_SOMG01000021.1, forward strand.
AATAAGTACATTTTTTGTACAGTGTAATGCCTGAGATCAATTATTCTTAACTGATTAACATTATTTACAATGTTACAACGTCTGCCCGGCGCATCCGCCTTGCAAAGAGTGTATAAATCCCCCGCGATACGCTGTAAAATCCCGCCCTGATAACTCCATAATTGATGAATTTTTAACCTATGAGCAATGTTACGCACCAGCCGAAAATCGGCTTCGTCTCCCTGGGCTGCCCGAAAAACCTGGTGGATTCAGAACGCATCCTGACCGAACTGCGCACCGAGGGCTATGACGTGGTGCCAAGCTACGACAACGCCGATATGGTGATCGTTAACACCTGCGGGTTTATCGACAGCGCGGTTCAGGAGTCACTGGAAGCCATCGGTGAAGCCCTGACAGAAAACGGCAAAGTGATTGTTACCGGCTGTCTTGGCGCGAAAGAAGACCAGATCCGCGAAGTACACCCGAAGGTGCTGGAGATCACCGGCCCGCACAGCTACGAGCAGGTGCTGGAACATGTTCATCACTACGTGCCCAAACCAAAGCACAACCCGTTCCTGAGCCTCGTGCCGGAACAGGGCGTGAAGCTGACGCCGCGTCACTACGCTTACCTGAAAATTTCCGAAGGCTGCAACCATCGCTGCACCTTCTGCATCATCCCGTCCATGCGTGGCGATCTGGTAAGCCGTCCGATTGGCGAAGTGCTGGCGGAAGCGAAACGTCTGGCTGACGCGGGCGTGAAGGAGCTACTGGTCATCTCTCAGGATACCTCGGCTTACGGCGTGGACGTTAAACACCGCTCCGGTTTCCACAACGGCGAGCCGGTGAAAACCAGCATGGTGGGCCTGTGCGAGCAGCTGTCTAAACTCGGTATCTGGACGCGTCTGCACTACGTCTATCCTTACCCGCACGTTGACGATGTAATCCCGCTGATGGCGGAAGGTAAAATCCTGCCGTATCTGGATATCCCGCTGCAGCACGCCAGCCCGCGTATCCTGAAGCTGATGAAACGCCCTGGCTCCGTTGACCGCCAGCTGGCGCGCATCAAGCAATGGCGTGAAATCTGCCCTGACCTGACTCTGCGTTCCACCTTTATCGTCGGCTTCCCGGGTGAAACCGAAGAAGATTTCCAGATGCTGCTCGACTTCCTGAAAGAAGCGCGTCTGGACCGCGTCGGCTGCTTCAAGTACAGCCCGGTAGAAGGTGCAACCGCCAACGAGCTGGCGGAGCAGGTGCCGGAAGAGGTGAAAGAAGAGCGCTGGAACCGCTTCATGCAGCTGCAACAGCAGATCTCTGCTGAACGCCTGCAGGAGAAAGTCGGCCGCGAGATCATGGTGATTGTGGACGAAGTTGACGAAGAAGGCGCGATTGGCCGCAGCATGGCGGATGCCCCTGAAATCGACGGCGCGGTGTACCTGAACGGCGAAACCAACGTTAAGCCGGGTGATATTATTCGCGTGAAAGTTGAAAACGCGGATGAGTATGACCTGTGGGGTAGCCGGGTTTAATCTCACTACACCTCATTTGTAGGCCGGGTAAGGCGTAGCCGCCACCCGGCACATTCCCCTGCACTATCCCTTAATCCTCGGATCCAGCGCGTCGCGCAGTCCATCCCCCAGCAGGTTAAACGCCAGCACGGTCAGGAAAATCGCCAGACTCGGGAAGAGCGCCACGTGCGGCGCAATCACCATATCCGCCCTCGCCTCGTTCAGCATCGCCCCCCATTCCGGTGTTGGTGGCTGCGCGCCTAGTCCCAGAAATGACAGGCTGGCCGCCGAGATTATCGAAACACCAATACGCATGGTGAAATAGACCACGATGGACGACACCGTACCCGGCAGAATATGGCTGAACAGGATTGTGGCGTCGCTGGCGCCCATACTGCGGGCAGATTCGATAAAGGTTTGCTGCTTCAGCACCAGCGTGTTGCCGCGTACCAGACGCGCAAACGCCGGAATCGAAAAGACCGCCACCGCGATGATGACGTTCGCCATGCCGCTGCCCATTATTGCCACCACCGCAATCGCCAGCAGAATGCCGGGAAAGGCAAACAGCACGTCGCAGATGCGCATGATAATGCGGTCCCACCAGCCTTCGTAATACCCGGCAACCAGACCCAGCACGGTACCGATGGCCGCGCCGATCAGCACCGCGAAAACCCCGGCGGCAAGGGAGATCTGCGCCCCAACCAGCACGCGGCTGAAGATATCGCGCCCGAGGGAGTCCACGCCGAACCAGTGCAGCATCGAGGGTCCGTCGTTCAGACGGTCGTAGTCAAAATAGTTTTCCGCATCAAACGGCGCTACCCACGGCGCAACGATCGCCAGTGCGATCAGCAGCAGCACAAACAGCCCCGCCGTCATCGCGACCGGCTGACGGCGAAAACGCCGCCAGAATTCAGACCACGGCGTGCGGATATGTTCCGGTTTGAGCCCCGGCATAGCGTTTAAAACGGCCTGACGTCGCCAGTTCAACAATCGCATCTTACTTATACCTGATGGCCGGGTTAATGGCGGCGTAAAGCACGTCCACCACTAAGTTGATAAGAATAAACTCCAGCGAGAAAAGCAGGACTTCCGCCTGAATGACCGGGTAGTCGCGCATCTCGACGGAATCGACCAGCAGGCGTCCCAGCCCCGGCCAGTTGAAGACCTTTTCCACGACGATAGAGCCACCCAGCAGGAAGCCAAACTGCAGCCCCATCATTGTCACCACCGGGATCATCGCATTGCGAAACCCGTGTTTCAGAATGACCCACTTCTCGCTGACCCCTTTCGCCCGCGCGGTGCGAATATAATCCTCGCTCAGCACGTCAACGAACGAGGCGCGGGTGAAGCGGGCCATCACCGCCGAAACGGCAGCCCCCAGCGTCATCGAAGGCAGAATGTAATGCTTCCAGGTATCGGCCCCGACGGTTGGCAGCCAGCCCAGTTCGACGGAGAAGATCTGCATCAGCAGCATCCCCAGCGCGAACGCCGGGAAAGAGATACCGGTCACCGCCAGCGCCATACCGAGCTTGTCCGGCCAGCGGTTGCGCCAGACGGCTGCGACAATCCCGGCGCCAAGCCCAAACACGACCGCCCAGCTCATACTGGCAATCGTCAACCAAAACGTTGGCATAAAGCGGCTGGCAATCTCCTCCGACACCGGGCGACGTGACACCATGGAGATACCAAAGTCACCCTGCAAAACGTTGCAAATATAATGGAGGAACTGGATATACAGCGGCTGGTCGAGGCCAAGCTGTTTACGTACCAGGTCAATGACGGTGGCGTCCGCTTCTGGTCCTGCAATCAGACGCGCCGGATCGCCTGGCAGCATATGGACAAACAAAAACACCAGGACCGCCACAATCAGCAGCGTCGGGATAAGCCCCAGCAGGCGTTTACAAACATAATTCAGCATGAGGTTTATTTTAAATCCGCATCGTCAAAACTAAAGCCGGTGTCCGGCATGATGTAAAACCCGGTCAACGCTTTGTTATGGGCTGACACCAGTTTCTCCACCACCAGCGGCACCCACGGTGACTCTTTCCAGATAATGTCCTGAGCGTCTTTGTAGAGGCGTGCCTTCTCTTCCGATTTGGTGGTTTTCAGCGCATCGGCCAGGTCTTTGTCCACCTGCGGGTTACTGTAGAATGCGGTATTGAACAGGGTTGGCGGCCAGTTCTGCGAGGCAAACAGCGGCGACAGCGCCCAGTCGGCTTCGCCGGTGGAGGCCGACCAGCCGGTGTAGAACATCCGCACGCCGCTCTCTTTCTGCCCTTTCCCTTCCACTTCTGCCGCACGTTGCCCGGCATCCATCGCGGTGACCTGCGCCTTAATACCCACCTGCGCCAGCTGCTGCTGGGTGAACTGCAGCACCTTCTGCGCAGTACTGTGATTATGCGACGACCACAGCGTGGTGCTAAACCCGTTCGGGAAGCCTGCCTCTTTCAGCAGCTCGCGCGCTTTGGCCGGATCGTACGGCCACGGCTGATAGCTCTGGGCATACGCGATAGCCGGCGGCAGCACGCCGGTGGCCGGAGTGGCATAGCCTGCGAAGGCCACTTTCACCAGCGCCTGGCGGTTAATGGCGTAGTTGATGGCCTCACGCACCTTCGGGTTATCAAACGGCTTTTGCGTAACGTTCATGCTGATGTAGCGCTGCATGATCGACGGGCTGGCGACCAGCTCCAGCTTGCTGTTTTTCTGCAGAATCGCGGCCTGCTCATACGGGATCGGGAAGGCAAACTGCGCTTCGCCGGTTTGCAGCATCGCCGCGCGGGTGTTGTTATCCACCACCGGACGCCAGGTGATGGTGTCCAGCTTCGGCAGCCCCTGCTGCCAGTAGCCGCTGAATTTCTTCACCTTCACAAAGTCGGTCTGATTCCAGGTCACCAGTTCATACGGGCCGGTACCCACCGGGTGGAAACCAATCTCTTTACCGTATTTTTTCAGCGCGGCAGGAGAAATCATCGCCGTTGCCGGATGCGCCAGAATATTGATAAACGCGGAGAACGGCTCTTTCAGGGTGATTTTTACCGTCGTCGGGTCAACCACCTCGGTGCTGGCGATGTTTTTATACAGGTTATAGCGCTTGAGGCTATTTTCCGGATTGCTGGCGCGATCGAGGTTAACCTTCACCGCTTCCGCGTTGAAATCGGTACCGTCCTGGAACTTCACGCCGGTTCTGAGCTTAATGGTATACACCAGCCCGTCGTCGGAGACGGTGTATCCCTCCGCCAGCACATTTTTCAGCTTCATCTCTTTATCCAGGCCAAAAAGCCCCTGGTAGAAAGATTTCGCCACCGCCTGCGACAGCGTGTCGTTGGCGTCATACGGATCGAGCGTGGTGAAATTAGAGCCGACGGCGACCACCACATCTTTGGCAGCGAACGCGGGGGCAGCGGCCAGGGCTGCCGTCACGCTCGCGGCTAACAACCATCTACGCGCTACAAATGTAACCATTGTGTTCTCCTGCCTGTTGTAAGTTATAGCCGCGAAAAGGCGTTGTCCTGACGCGGAGGCGCCACAAAATGCCCCGGCCCGACCTCGCGCAGCGTGACACGCTCCACGGCCTCGCCGCGTTTACGAATATTGCTCGGCATTTCATCCTGCAGCAGCACGCGCTGGCCGTGACGATGCGCCGGATCGGCAACCGGAACCGCCGCAATAAGCTTGCGGGTGTACGGATGCTGTGGGTTCTCAAACACCGCTCTTCGCGGCCCGATCTCCACGATCTGCCCCATGAACATCACCGCCACGCGATGGCTGATGCGCTCGACCACCGCCATATCGTGCGAGATAAACAGAAAAGCGATGCCCATATCCCGCTGTAAATCGAGCAATAAGTTGATGATTTGCGCCCGGATAGAGACATCCAGCGCCGAAACGGATTCATCGGCGATCACCACTTTCGGGTTCAGCGCCAGCGCGCGGGCGATGCAGATACGCTGCCGCTGTCCGCCGGAAAACTCGTGCGGATAACGCCATGCGTGCTCCGGCTTCAGGCCAACGCGCTCCAGCAGCCAGGCCACGCGACGCTGTGCCGCCTCGCCGTCGAGCAGGTTATGTACCCGCAGCGGCTCCATGATCGAGTACCCCACCGTATGGCGCGGGTCGAGGGAGGCATACGGATCCTGAAAAATAAACTGAATATCCCGCCGCACCGCCTGCAGCTTGCTGTCCGGAAGGGTATCAATGCGTTCACCGTTAAAGGTAATACTGCCTTCCTGTGATTCCACCAGACGGAGCAACGCGCGCCCGGTGGTGGACTTACCGCAGCCGGACTCCCCCACCAGCGCCAGCGTTTCGCCCGGCCATAAATCAAAACTGACGTTCTCCACCGCATGCACTTCGCGCTTCACGCGATTCAACACGCCGCTGCGCAGCGGGAAACGGGTGACCAGATCGCGCACTTCCAGAATGGGCTTACCCGGCACCACGGTGTCCTGCTCGCGTTCGTCCTCCTCCTGCCCCGTCGCATCAAGAGAAATCAGCGGGAAGCGGCGCGGCAAATCACGGCCGTTCATGGCCCCAAGACGCGGGACCGCCGCCAGCAGTGCTTTGGTATAAGGATGGATGGGCGCGTGAAAAATCTGCTCAACCGGGCCGGTTTCCACCGCGTTGCCCTTGTGCATGACCAGCACGCGATCGGCGATATCGGCGACCACGCCCATATCGTGGGTGATGAATATCACCCCCATCTCCATCTCCTGCTGCAGCACTTTGATGAGCTGCAGGATTTGCGCCTGAATCGTCACGTCCAGCGCCGTCGTCGGTTCATCGGCGATCAGCACCGCCGGACGGCAGGAGAGCGCCATGGCAATCATCACCCGCTGGCGCATGCCGCCGGAAAGCTGATGCGGGTAGCGCCCAAGAATGGCCTGCGCTTCCGGAATGCGCACCAGCTCCAGCATCCGTCTGGCTTCACTGAGCGCCTCATCGCCGCTCAGCCCCTGATGCAGGCGGATGGACTCGGCAATTTGTTCCCCCACCGGGAACACCGGATTCAGGGACGTCATCGGTTCCTGGAAGATCATGGCAATATCCGCCCCGCGAACGCCCTGCATCTGCGAGCCGCTCAGCTCATTTAAATCAATGACCTGACGGTTGCGGCGGCGCAGGAGCATTTTTTCGCTGCTGATTTGCCCGCCCGTCTGCTCCAGCAGGCGCATCAGCGCCAGCGCGGTAACCGATTTACCGGAGCCAGACTCGCCAACAATCGCCAGCGTCTCGCCGCGCCTGAGCGAGAACGATAAATTCTGTACTGCGGGGATGAACTGCCGCTCTTCCTGAAACGCAATATTCAGTTGATGGACAGCCAGCACCTCGCGGTTGTCCAGCTCTTCACTGTGCGGCACGCGTTGCCCCCTTATTCACGATAGATCCCCGTGCTCGGCTCATCGCCGGCATATCCCCAGGCGCGATACATCCCTTCGCTGTTAAACGGCAGGGCCACGTTGCCCTCGCGATCCACCGCAATGAGTCCGCCGACGCCGCCCAGGGCAGGCAGTTTCTCCATCACCACCCGCTCGCAGGCTTCACTGAGGCTCAAACCGCCGTAGTCCATCAGCGCGGTGATGTCATAGGCCGCGAGGGTGCGAATAAACACTTCCCCGGTGCCGGTACACGACACCGCCGCCGTCGCGTTATTGGCATAACATCCGGCCCCCGGCAGCGGGCTGTCGCCGACGCGTCCGGGCAGCTTGTTGGTCATGCCGCCCGTTGACGTCGCCGCCGCAAGGTTGCCTGCTTTATCGAGCGCCACCGCGCCGACCGTGCCCATTTTGGTGGTTTCATCCAGCGGCGCGCTGTGGTCAAGCTGCGTCATGCCCGCCGAACGGGCCTCCAGCAGCTGCTGGTAGCGCTCTTCCGTGGAAAAAAGATCGGGGGATACCGATTCCATCCCGTGTTCGAAGGCGAACCGCTCTGCGCCAGCGCCCGTGAGCAGCACGTGCGGGCTCTCTTCCATTACCAGACGCGCCGCCAGCACAGGATTACGCAGGCGACTAACGCCCGCCACGGCCCCCGCTTTCAGGGTGATACCGTCCATCACGCAGGCATCCAGCTCGTGCGTTTCATCCCGGGTAAAGACCGAACCGATCCCCGCATTAAATAACGGACACTCTTCCAGCAGCCGCACCGCCTCGGTAACCACATCCAGCGCGCTTTCGCCCGCCTCCAGCATTTTCTGGCCCGTTTCGACAATGGCGTACAGCGCGTCAATGTAACGCTTTTCCTGCTCGGGACTGAGCTGTGCTCGGGTGATTGCCCCGGCGCCACCATGAATAGCGATTACCGCATTAACCATTCGCATCACCCGTTAGCCTGATTTGCGGCTTTTTCTATAAATATCATTATCGTCGATGAAACTTCAGATGATTTTTGAATATAGAAAGACGCAACTGTGATGTAAAGCGTACACCCATCGGGTCATACAGTTAGCCGCACTTTTCTGCCATAATGAGCGCTTTCGTTGTTACTGTGCAGGAGCCCACCATGGATTTTACCGCCGGACTGATGCCGCTTGAGACGGCACTCACGCAGATGCTTGACCGACTTTCTCCGCTGCAGGACGTTGAGACGCTGCCCCTCGTGCGCTGTTTTGGGCGTATTGCCGCGCGCGATATCGTCTCTCCGCTTAACGTGCCGGGATTCGATAACTCAGCGATGGACGGTTATGCGGTGCGACTGGCGGATCTCCAGACGGGTAACGCCCTGCCTGTGGCAGGTAAAGCCTTTGCCGGTCAGCCGTTTAGCGGTGAATGGCCTGCGAGCACCTGCGTGCGTATCATGACCGGCGCGCCGGTTCCGGCTGGCTGCGACGCCGTAGTAATGCAGGAAGAGACCGAACAGACCGACGACGGCGTGCGTTTTACCGCGAACGTTAAAGCGGGCCAGAACATCCGCCGCACGGGCGAAGATATCACGCTTGGCGCAACGGTCTTTGCCGCCGGACAGAAGCTGACGGTAGGTGAACTGCCCGTGCTGGCCTCCCTCGGCATCGCTGAAATCGACGTTATCCGTAAGGTGCGCGTCGCCGTTTTCTCCACCGGCGACGAACTGCAGCTTCCAGGGCAGCCGCTGCAGGACGGCCAGATTTACGACACCAACCGCCTGGCGGTACACCTGATGCTGGAGCAGCTGGGCTGCGACGTGATTAACCTCGGCATCATTCCTGACGATCCGGAAAAACTGCGCGCCGCGTTTATCGAGGCGGATAAGGCTGCAGACGTGGTCATCAGCTCGGGTGGCGTATCGGTTGGCGAAGCGGATTACACCAAAACCATTCTTGAAGAGCTGGGCGAAATCGCCTTCTGGAAGCTGGCTATCAAGCCGGGCAAACCGTTCGCCTTTGGTAAGCTCACGCACAGCTGGTTCTGCGGCCTGCCGGGTAACCCGGTCTCTGCGGCACTCACCTTCTACCAGCTGGTGATCCCGCTGCTGGCGAAGCTTTCCGGCAACCGTGCCAGCCCGCTACCGGAACGCCAGCGCGTGCGTGCCGCCACGCGCCTGAAAAAATCACCGGGCCGTATTGATTTCCAGCGCGGCATTCTGGCGCGCAACGCGGACGGTGAGCTCGAAGTGAGCACCACCGGGCATCAGGGCTCACATATTTTCAGCTCCTTCAGCCAGGGCAACTGCTTTATCGTGCTGGAGCGCGAGCGCGGCAACGTGGAAGCGGGCGAATGGGTTGACATCGAGCGCTTTAACCACCTGTTCGGAGGCTGACATGACGGTGGAGCTGAGCGACCAGGAGATGATGCGCTACAACCGCCAGATTGTGCTGCGCGGGTTTGACTTCGAGGGCCAGGAAGCGCTTAAGGCAGCGAGCGTGCTGGTCGTCGGCCTGGGCGGTCTGGGCTGCGCCGCCGCGCAGTACCTCGCTGCGGCGGGCGTGGGCAGGATGACGCTGCTGGATTTTGATACCGTGTCGGTGTCTAACCTGCAGCGCCAGACGCTGCACAGCGACGCGACGGTTGGCCAGCCGAAGGTGGACTCTGCCCGCGCGGCGCTGGCCCGCATCAACCCTAATTGTGAATTCACCCTGATTGACGCGATGCTGGATGACGACGCGCTGTTCGCGCAGATTGCCCTGCACGATCTGGTGCTCGACTGCACCGACAACGTGGCTATCCGCAATCAGCTAAACGCGGGCTGTTTTGCCCATAAAACGCCGCTGGTTTCCGGGGCGGCGATCCGCATGGAGGGGCAAATTAGCGTCTTCACGTACGCTGAGGGTGAACCCTGCTACCGCTGCCTGAGCCGTCTGTTTGGCGAAAATGCGCTGACCTGCGTCGAGGCAGGCGTGATGGCGCCATTGGTCGGCGTGATTGGCTCACTGCAGGCGATGGAAGCGATCAAGGTTCTGGCACATTACGGTACGCCAGCGGCGGGGAAAATCGTGATGTACGACGCGATGACCTGCCAGTTCCGCGAGATGAAGCTGATGCGTAATCCGGGATGTGAGGTTTGCAGCCAGTAAAAAAGTCGGGTGGCGGCTTCGCCTTACCCGACCTACAGCGGCTCGAACGTAGGCCGGGTAAGCGTCAGCGCCACCCGGCAACAGCATCAGATAGACGTCCGTCCAAACGCCCCCTGCCAGTCCTGCTCAAACTTCACAATCGCCGCATCCACGGCGGGTGATGTAATAAACTGCTGCGCCACGTCCAGCGGCAGCGTAATAGACTCACAGCCTGCCAGCAGGCAGTCCAGCGCCTGACGCGGGGTTTTAAAACTCGCGGCCAGCACTTTTGACTGCGGGGCATGCAGCGTCAGCAGCTGCTGTAATTCCACTACGGTCTGGATCCCGTCCCCGCCCTGCGCGTCCACGCGGTTAACGTATGGGGCAACATACTCTGCGCCCGCCAGCGCCGACAGCATCCCCTGGGCTGCGCCATACACTGCCGTGCCCAGCGTCGGGATCCCTTCTGCTTTCAGCATCTTGATTGCCGCCAGCCCTTCTGCGCTCACCGGCACTTTCACCACCAGATCGTTAATGATGGCGCGCAGCTTACGCGCATCTTCCACCATACCTTCCGCGGTAGTCGCCATCACCTGAGCGAACAGACGGCCTTTGCCGCCCAGCGCGTCGTGCAACGCCGGCAGCAGCTCGTCCAGCGGCGTTTTACCAGCCGCCACAATGCTTGGGTTGGTAGTCACGCCTGCCAGCGGAAAAATACGCGCCAGCTTTTTGACTGCCGCAACGTCAGATGTGTCGAGATAAAGTTCCATGATGTCACCCTCAAAATTAGCCTGCACTTACCCTATCACGACAAAACCTGCTCAAGAGTTGACCTGCATCAAGATAACTTTCATTAGAAAGTAATTTAATCTTCATATGCAAGATGAGAGGCGAAATCATGATCTTCAATATTCAGCGTTACTCTACCCACGATGGCCCCGGTATTCGTACCGTGGTGTTCCTGAAAGGCTGCTCGCTGGGCTGTCGCTGGTGCCAGAACCCGGAAAGCCGCTCCCGCAGCCGGGACGTGCTGTTTGATGCGCGTCTGTGCCTGGACGGCTGCGACTTGTGCCAGCAGGCGGCACCGGGCTGTATCGAACGCGCGCTGAACGGGCTGGTCATTCACCGTGAGAAGCTTGATGACGCCACGCTCAACGCCCTCACCGACTGCTGCCCGACGCAGGCGCTCACCGTCTGCGGTGAAGCGCAGCAGGTGGAAGACATTATGGCAACCGTGCTGCGCGACAAGCCCTTTTACGATCGCAGCGGCGGCGGGATCACCCTCTCGGGTGGCGAGCCCTTTATGAACCCGGAGCTTGCACATGCCCTGTTTAAAGCCAGTCATGAGCAAGGTATCCATACCGCGGTTGAAACCTGTCTTCACGTCCCGTGGCGCTATATCGAGCCCTCTTTACCGTACGTCGACCTGTTCCTCGCCGACCTGAAGCACGTGGACGGTGAGGTGTTCAAGCAGTGGACGGACGGTTCGGCTAAGCGGATCCTGGACAACCTGAAACGCCTTGCCGCGGTCGGGAAAAAAATCACCATCCGCGTGCCGCTGATCCAGGGCTTTAACGCCGATGAAGCGTCCGTAACCGCCATTACCAATTTCGCTGCCGACGAACTCGGCGTCGACGATATTCATTTTCTGCCATACCACACGCTGGGCATGAACAAGTACACCCTGCTCGGCCAACCCTACTCTGCCCCTGACAAACCGCTGGATAACCCTGCCCTGCTGGACTTCGCGCAGCAGTACGCCTGCCAGAAAGGGTTAACTGCGACCTTACGAGGATAAACTTATGACAACCCTGAATCTCAACACCCTCAGCGAGCGCATTAAAGCGCACAAAACGGCCCTCGTACATATCGTCAAGCCGCCGGTCTGTACCGAGCGCGCGCAGCATTACACCGAAATGTATCAGCAGCACATGGACAAACCGATCCCGGTGCGTCGTGCCCTGGCGCTGGCGCACCACCTGGCTGAGCGTACCATCTGGATCAAACACGATGAGCTCATCATCGGTAACCAGGCAAGCGAAGTGCGCGCCGCGCCAATCTTCCCGGAATACACCGTCTCCTGGATTGAGAAAGAGATCGACGATCTGGCCGACCGTCCGGGCGCGGGTTTTGCGGTGAGCGAAGAGAATAAGCGCGTTCTGCATGCGATTTGCCCGTGGTGGCGCGGCCAGACGGTACAGGATCGCTGCTACGGCATGTTCACCGACGAGCAGAAAGGCCTGCTGGAAACCGGCATTATCAAAGCCGAAGGCAATATGACCTCCGGCGATGCGCACCTGGCAGTTAACTTCCCGCTGGTGCTGGAGAAAGGTCTCGACGGCCTGCGCGCCAAGGTGGCCGAACGCCGCTCGCGCATCAACCTGACGGTGCTGGAAGACCTGCACGGCGACCAGTTCCTGAAAGCAATTGATATCGTGCTGGACGCGGTGAGCCTGCACATCAAACGCTTTGCCGACCTGGCGCGTGAAATGGCCTCCACCGAAACCCGCGAAAGCCGTCGCGACGAACTGCTGGCCATGGCGGAAAACTGCGACGTGATTGCCCATGAGCCGCCAAAAACCTTCTGGCAGGCGTTGCAGCTGTGCTACTTCATCCAGCTGATCCTGCAGATTGAGTCCAACGGCCACTCTGTGTCGTTTGCCCGGATGGACCAGTATCTCTATCCGTTCTACCGCCGCGACGTGGAGCTGAACCAGAGCCTCGACCGCGAGCACGCCATCGAGCTGCTGCACAGCTGCTGGCTGAAGCTGCTGGAAGTAAACAAGATCCGCTCCGGCTCGCACTCAAAAGCCTCTGCCGGTAGCCCGCTGTACCAGAACGTGACCATCGGCGGCCAGAAGCTGGTGAACGGTGAGGCGATGGACGCGGTGAACCCGCTTTCCTATGCCATTCTGGAATCCTGCGGCCGCCTGCGCTCCACCCAGCCGAACCTGAGCGTGCGTTACCATGCGGGCATGAGCAACGACTTCCTCGACGCCTGCGTGCAGGTGATCCGCTGCGGCTTTGGGATGCCGGCGTTTAACAATGATGAAATCGTGATCCCGGAATTCATCAAGCTTGGCATCGAGAAAGAAGACGCCTATGACTATGCCGCCATCGGCTGCATTGAAACCGCCGTCGGCGGCAAGTGGGGCTATCGCTGCACCGGCATGAGTTTTATCAACTTCGCCCGCGTGATGCTGGCCGCGCTGGAAGGCGGCCGCGACGCCACCAGCGGCAAGGTGTTCCTGCCGCAGGAGAAAGCGCTCTCTGCCGGTAACTTCGATAACTTTGAAGAGGTGATGGCTGCCTGGGATACCCAGATCCGTTACTACACCCGTAAATCCATCGAGATCGAGTACGTGGTGGATACCATGCTGGAAGAGAACGTCCACGATATTCTCTGCTCGGCGCTGGTGGACGACTGCATCGAACGCGCGAAAAGCATCAAACAGGGCGGCGCGAAGTATGACTGGGTCTCCGGCCTGCAGGTGGGGATCGCCAACCTTGGCAACAGCCTGGCGGCGGTGAAAAAACTGGTGTTCGATCAGGGTGTAATCGGTCAGCAGCAGCTGGCGGCCGCGCTGGCGGATGACTTCGACGGCTTGACCCATGAGCAGCTGCGTCAGCGCCTGATTAACGGCGCGCCGAAGTACGGCAACGACGACGATAGCGTGGACATGCTGCTGACGCGTGCCTATCAGACCTACATTGAAGAGCTGAAGCAGTACCACAACCCGCGCTACGGCCGCGGCCCGATTGGCGGTAACTACTACGCCGGGACATCCTCAATCTCTGCAAACGTGCCATTTGGTGCGGCGACGATGGCTACCCCGGACGGACGCAAAGCGCACACCCCGCTGGCAGAAGGCGCAAGCCCGGCGTCCGGTACGGACCATCTCGGCCCGACGGCGGTGATCGGCTCCGTGGGTAAACTGCCTACCGAGGCGATTCTGGGCGGCGTGCTGCTTAACCAGAAGCTGAACCCGTCGACGCTGGAAAACGACAGCGATCGCCAGAAGCTGATGGTGCTGCTGCGCACCTTCTTCGAGGTGCATAAAGGCTGGCATATTCAGTACAACATTGTTTCTCGCGAAACCCTGCTCGAGGCGAAGAAACACCCGGACCAGTATCGTGACCTGGTCGTGCGCGTCGCGGGCTACTCGGCGTTCTTCACCGCCCTGTCGCCGGATGCGCAGGACGATATTATTGCGCGTACAGAGCATACGCTGTAAAAAAATGCCCGGTGGCGCTGCGCTTACCGGGCCTACTCCTCCCTCCGTAGGCCGGGTAAGGCGAAGCCGCCACCCGGCTTTCTGACTTTCATTCGAAATTAAATTTGTGCTCCCCGTCACCTTGTTATTAGAATGTTTCAAAACGCAGTGACCCAGGAGCGCAATGTATGACCGTAAAAGTTATCGTCACCGATATGGACGGAACTTTCCTTGATGATGCCAAGCAGTACGATCGGGACCGCTTTCAGGCACAGTTTGAGCAGCTTAAAGCCCGTAATATTGAATTCGTTGTCGCCAGCGGCAACCAGTATTATCAGCTCATCTCCTTCTTCCCGGAGCTGAAAGAGCAAATCTCCTTCGTGGCGGAAAACGGCGCGCTGGTGTTCGATCACGGCGAGCAAATTTTCCACGGCGAGCTGACCCGCCATGAATCGCAAATCGTCATTGGCGAACTGCTGAAAGACAAAGGGCTGAACTTTGTGGCCTGCGGACTGGAGAGCGCCTACGTCAGCGATAAAGCGCCGGACGCGTTCGTGGCGCTCATGTCCAAACACTATCACCGCTTAAAACGCATCAGCGATTATCACGACATCGACGACGTGCTGTTTAAGTTCTCCCTGAACCTGCCGGACAGCGATATCCCGAACCTGATCGACAAACTGCACGTGTCGCTCGACGGCATCATGAAGCCGGTCACCAGCGGCTTCGGCTTTGTCGATTTGATCATCCCTGGCCTGCACAAAGCCAACGGCATCAGCCGGTTGCTGAAGCGCTGGAATGTTTCCCCGCAGGCGTGCGTGGGTATTGGTGACAGCGGCAATGACGCAGAGATGCTGAAGCTGGTGAAATACTCGTTTGCGATGGGCAACGCGGCAGATAGCATCAAAGAGATCGCCCGCTACAGCACCGACGACAACAATCATCAGGGCGCGCTGAACGTCATTCAGGCCGTGCTCGACGCCCATTCCCCGTTCGACGCGTAATCCTTTCCTCGCCGGAGCCTCGCTCCGGCTCTTCTCTTCTTTTCCATCCTGTGGCGCACGTCAAGTTTTTAAACTTGCATTAACTTATTTTTAACTTAAAGTATCACTTGTAGATACTTTTACTTTCGAATGAAAGATGCGAGGCAGTTATGACCTTTACCAGTGAAACCTTGCCGGCGGATCACAAAGCGGCAATCCGTCAGTTAAAACGTGAGTTACGCGCGCAGATCGGCGACGTGCAGGCGGTGTTCAATAAGCTCAGCGATAAAATCGCCACCCGCGTGGCGGAGATCAATGCCCTTAAAAATAAAGGCGAATCCGTCTGGCCGGTGATTCCGTTTGCCGATGTGAAAAACGGCACCATTACCGACGCACAGCGCGAAGCGGTAAAACGCCGCGGCTGCGCGGTGATTAAAGGTCATTTCCCGCGCGAGCAGGCCCTGGCGTGGGATCAGTCGATGCTCGACTACCTCGATCTCAACAAGTTTGACGAGGTGTATAAAGGTCCGGGCGATAACTTCTTCGGTACCTTAACCGCCTCCCGCCCGGAGATTTACCCGATCTACTGGTCACAGGCGCAAATGCAGGCGCGCCAGAGTGAAGAGATGGCGCAGGTGCAGTCGTTCCTGAACCGTTTATGGACATTCGAGAGTAACGGTAAGCAGTGGTTCAATCCGGATGTGAGCGTGATTTATCCGGATCGTATCCGCCGCCGTCCGCCAGGAACCACCTCGAAAGGACTGGGTGCGCATACCGACTCCGGCGCGCTGGAGCGCTGGCTCCTGCCGGCCTACCAGCAGGTCTTTGCCCGCGTGTTTGACGGCAACGTCGAAAAATACGACCCGTGGAACGCCGCGCACCGCACTGAAGTGGAAGAGTACACCGTGGATAACACCACCAAATGCTCCGTGTTCCGCACCTTCCAGGGCTGGACGGCGCTGTCTGATATGATCCCAGGCCAGGGGCTGCTGCACGTGGTGCCCATCCCGGAGGCGATGGCCTACATTCTGCTGCGCCCCCTGCTGGATGACGTGCCGGAAGACGAGCTGTGCGGCGTGGCACCGGGGCGCGTGCTGCCGGTTTCCGAGAAGTGGCACCCGCTGCTCATCGAAGCATTAAGCAGCATTCCGGCGCTGGACGCGGGTGATTCGGTGTGGTGGCACTGCGATGTAATCCACTCCGTTGCACCGGTTGAGAACCAGCAGGGCTGGGGTAACGTGATGTACATTCCTGCCGCGCCGATGTGCGAGAAAAACCTCGCCTACGCGAAGAAGGTCAAGGAAGCGCTGGAAACCGGCGCATCGCCGGGGGATTTCCCACGCGAAGATTATGAAAAGAGCTGGCAGGACCGCTTTACCGTGGCCGACCTGAACATCCACGGCAAGCGCGCGCTGGGCATGGTCTAACTGTCATACAACCCTTCCCGCTCAACGGCGGTGCGTCGTTTCCCCTGACGTATCCGCCGGACCGATTCCCGCACGGCCAGCGTGCCGTTAAGCAGCAACGTTCCCACCGGCGCGTCCGGGCGCATCAGCCGGTGCTGAAGCATATGCACCGCTTCCGTTCCCAGCTCATCGCGCGGGACATGCACCGCCGTTAATGGCACATCCTGAATCGCTGCCAGGTTAAAACCGTCGATGCTCATCACCGAGATATCCTGCGGTACGCGCAGACCGTGATGTTGTAATGCGCTAATGGTGCCCGCCGCCATAAAGTCGCCGCCGACCAGAAACGCGGTCGGCAAATCTTTCCCCTGCATTTCACTGAGCCAGCTGCTGACCACATGTTCCGTTTCGCGTGCGCTGAAGCTCGGCACCACCAGCAGATCGCGTTTATCGTTGAACGTCAGGTTGTGGGATTGCCACGCATCGCGGATCCCCGACAGGCGCTGCTCCATGGTGTAGCGTCGCAGGCAAAGCACCGTAATGACCTCGCGGTGCCCCATCTCAAACAGGTATTCTGCCGCCCGCTCGCCAATGGCGCGATGATCCGGCGAGACGGCCGGCAGGCGCATATGGCGGTCACGGCAGTTAATCAGCATGCAGGGTTTGCCCACATCCACCGCCAGATCGTGGATATGGGGATCGTCGATACCGAGCAGAATCGCTGCCTGCGTATCCGGCTCGTTCATGCGTGCCAGAAAAAGCTGGGCGTCGCTGTCGTTCTCTTCCAGCGCGCAGTAGCGTAACCGCACTTCGTGGGACGCCAGCCCTTTACCCACGCTCTGGATCACGCGGTAGTAAAAGATGTCCGATCGCTCATCAAATGCCCGCTGCGGCGCAAAGACAACGAGGCTGTTAAGCAGCAATCGTCCTGCCGCCAAACCGTCCATCACCCCCAGCTCCCGCGCGCACGCCAGCACCTTTGCGCGCGCTTTTTCACTGGTGTTCGCTTTACCCGCCAGAACCCGCGACACGGTGCTGATGGAGAGCTGCGTTCGGGTGGCAATTTCAGTGATTTTTAGCCTTTTGTCCATTTTGTGATCTGGCTCCATTTGCGAAATGAAAATTTTTTCATAGCGTATCTGCCAGGCAATAACTGACATAAAAGCCATCATGCCAGAGGGATAAGGTCATTTATGAGAAATTTTGCACAAAATCCACTATTGCCCACTCATTTTCTCCCTTAAGGTGAACTTGTCACACAACTTCCATACTAGTTGTATAGCAACTTAAGCATTCTAAACGGATAGAAATCAAAGGCATAAAAATCTGTGTGACACCTGAACCTCCGTCCCCTTAGCGTCCGTCTTGTGGAGAGTAAAATGAGTCAGGACATCAATAATACCGTTGCGACAAGCAAGACCCGTCGCGTCATCAAGAACCTGCGCTGGTACGTGCTGGTGCTGTTCTTACTTGGCGTCACCGTTAACTACATCACCCGAAATTCACTCGGGATCCTCGCCCCCGAACTGAAAGAGAGCCTCGGGATCACCACCGAGCAGTACTCCTGGATCGTCGGCGCCTTCCAGATCGCCTACACCATTTTCCAGCCCCTGTGCGGCTGGCTGATTGACGTGATTGGTCTGAAGATTGGCTTTATGGTCTGCGCCGGGCTCTGGGCGCTGATGTGTATTTTCCACGCGGGTGCCGGAAGCTGGCTGCACCTCGCTATTCTGCGCTTCTTTATGGGCGCGTCTGAGGCCGCCGCCACACCGGCGAACGCCAAAACGATTGGCGAATGGTTCCCGAAATCAGAGCGTCCTGTTGCCGCCGGTTGGGCGGGCGTGGGCTTCTCCATCGGTGCGATGCTGGCCCCGCCTATTATCTACTTCGCGCACGCGTCGTTTGGCTGGCAGGGCGCGTTTATGTTCACCGGCGTTCTGGCCCTGCTGTGGGTGATCCTGTGGTGGGCGTTCTACCACAATCCGGAGCAACACCCGAACCTGGGTAAAGATGAGCTGGCGTTTATCAAGCAGGATAACGAACCGCCTGCGGTGAAACTGCCCTTCCTGACCGCGCTGAAAACCGTGTCGAAAAACAAACGTTTCTACGGTATCGCCATCCCGGCCTTTATGGCGGAACCGGCCTGGGCGGTGTTGAGCTTCTGGGTGCCGCTGTATCTCGCCAAAGAGCACGGTATGGATCTGAAGCAAATTGCGATGTTTGCCTGGCTGCCGTTCCTCGCCGCCGATCTTGGTAGCGTCGCGAGTGGCTACCTCACCCGTCTCTATACCCGCTGGTTCGGCTGCTCCCGCGTGAACTCGGTGGTGGCAAGCTCCGTGACCGGCGCGTTCCTGATGATCTCTCTGGGCATCGTGGCCATTACCCGCGACCCGTATATCACCATCGTGCTGATCTCCATCGGCGGTTTCGGGCACCAGATTATCTCCTGCATGCTGAGCGCCCTGGTCGTGGAGTCGTTCGATAAAGGCCAGATGGCGACGGTCAACGGCATGCGCGGCTCGGCGGCGTGGATCGCCAGCTTCCTGTTCTCTCTGTTAATCGGCGTGACCGCCGACAAAATCGGCTTTAACCCGCTCTTTATTGCCATGGGCTTCTTTGACCTGATTGGCGCTGTCTTCCTGGTAGCATTTATTGCTGAACGTCGCGCCAAGCGCGCCTGATAGTGGATGTATTGCATATGAAAACCCTGAAAAACTGGACCCTTGATACGCAGTCGGCGAACCATCTGGAACTGCTGGTCGATAACCAGCACCGCCTGTGCCTGTACGTGCTGGAAGAGAACCTGTTCCGCGTGCTGATCAAACGCAAAGGCGAGCTGGCGCTGGACCGCACCTGGAGCATCGCCCCGGAAAAAGACGTGCCGTGGGAAGGTCGCCATCGTGACGATTTAAGCGGTTTCACCTGCCCAGCATGGACGCTGGTGCAGCAGGACGGCACGTTAACCGTGGCAACCGAACAGCTGCGCGTCACCGTGCACCAGCCGCTGTGGCTGGAGTGGCACTACCGCAATGACGCGGGCGAGTGGCAGCCGCTGGTCAACGACCGTCCGACCAGCGCTTATCTGCTCAACGCCCACGGTGACGGCGTGGCGCACTACCTGAGCCGTCGCAAGGACGAGCGTTTTTACGGTCTGGGTGAAAAAGCGGGCGATCTGCAGCGCAACGGTAAACGCTACGAGATGCGTAACCTCGATGCGATGGGCTATAACGCCGCCAGCACCGATCCGCTGTACAAGCATATTCCGTTCACCCTCACCCGCCGCGACGACGTGAGCTACGGGCTGTTCTACGACAACCTGAGCAGCTGCTGGCTGGATCTGGGCAACGAGATAGACAATTACCACACCGCCTACCGCCGCTGGCAGGCGGAAGCGGGCGATATCGATTATTACATCTTTACCGGCAAACGCGTGCTGGACGTCACCAAAGCCTTCGTCCGCCTGACCGGAAAAACGCTGTTCGGGCCAAAATGGAGCCTGGGCTACAGCGGCTCGACTATGCATTACACCGACGCGCCGGACGCACAAAACCAGCTGATGAACTTCATCCGCCTGTGCGAAGAACACGCCATTCCGTGTGACTCGTTCCAGCTCTCTTCTGGCTATACCTCGATCAACGGCAAGCGCTACGTCTTTAACTGGAACCATGACAAAGTGCCGCAGCCGAAGGTGATGAGTCAGGCGTTCCACGACGCGGGGCTGCGACTTGCGGCAAACATCAAGCCGTGCCTGCTGCAGGATCATCCCCGCTATAACGAAGTGGCGGAGAGCGGCCTGTTCATTCGCGATTCAGAAACCGATGCACCAGAACGTTCCAGCTTCTGGGATGACGAAGGATCGCACCTTGACTTTACCAACCCGCAGACGGTGCAGTGGTGGCAGAACGGCGTCACCACGCAGCTGCTGGAGATGGGCATCGATTCCACCTGGAACGACAACAACGAATATGAAGTGTGGGACGGGGAAGCCCGCTGTCACGGCTTTGGCAAGGAGATCGCTATCAAGCATATTCGCCCGGTGATGCCGCTGCTGATGATGCGCGCCTCGCTGGAAGCGCAGCAGCGCTTTGCCCCGGAGAAGCGTCCGTATCTGATCTCCCGCTCCGGCTGCGCCGGGATGCAGCGCTACGTTCAGACCTGGAGCGGCGACAACCGCACCAACTGGCAGACCCTGCGCTATAACATCCGCATGGGGCTGGGGATGAGCTTATCCGGTTTGTTTAACGTCGGGCATGACGTCGGCGGGTTCTCCGGAGATAAGCCGGACGCCGAGCTGTTCGTGCGCTGGGTGCAAAACGGCGTGATGCATCCGCGCTTTACCATTCACTCATGGAATGATGATTGCACGGTGAACGAGCCGTGGATGTATCCGGGCGTAACCCCTGCTATTCGCGGTGCAATTGAGCTGCGCTACCGCCTGCTGCCGTATCTCTACACCCTGCTCTGGCAGGCGCACGCCGACGACGAACCGATGCTGCGCCCGACCTTCCTCGACCACGAGCACGATGCGCAGACATTCGAAGAGTGTGATGACTTCCTGCTGGGTCGTGACCTGCTGGTCGCAAGCGTGGTCGAGGCCGGACAGCGCGAGCGTCGCCTCTGGTTGCCGGATAACGAAACCGGCTGGTACGATTTTTACACCCACGAATGGTTCGCTGGCGGGCAATCGATCGTCCTCGACGCGCCGCTGGAAAAACTGCCTCTGCTGGTGCGCGCCGGTGCCGGTCTGCCGTTCAGCGAACGCATCACCCACGTATCCGCAGAAAAAGACGACACCCGTGAGCTGAAGCTGTTCCCGGTAAAAGGCGTCGGAACAACCTCTGGCATGCTGTTTGAAGATGACGGCGAAAGCTGGGGCTACCAGAACGGCAATGCGCTGTGGGTGGAATGGGAAATGGTGTGCGACGGGGCAACCATTAACCTGAAGGTGAACGCGCGCGGGGATTATCGTCCGGCGTGGAAAGCGCTGAAGGTGTCGTTACCGGCGGGGGAAAAACGCAAGCTGCTGGTGAATGGGGTTGAAGGGGAAGAGTGGATGCTCTGAACATTGCCGGGTGGCGGCTTCGCCTTACCCGGCCTACAAACTGACCCGTAGGCCCGGTAAGCGCTAGCGCCACCGGGCAAGGTTTTTAGCCTTCGATCCCTTTACTGCGCAGGTAATCTTCGTAGTTACCGGTGAAGTCCACCACGCGCTCTGGCGTAATTTCGATCACGCGGGTTGCCAGCGAGCTGACAAACTCACGGTCGTGAGAGACGAAGATCAGCGTGCCCTGGTACATCTCCAGCGCCATGTTCAGCGATTCGATAGATTCCATATCCAGGTGGTTGGTCGGTTCGTCCATCACCAGAATGTTGGGTTTTTCCATCATCAGCTTGCCGAACAGCATACGGCCTTTCTCACCACCGGAGAGCACTTTAGCAGGCTTTTTGATGTCGTCCTGGCTGAACAGCAGACGTCCGAGAATGCTGCGCACCGCCTGCTCGTCGTCGCCTTCCTGCTTCCACTGGCTCATCCAGTCGAACACCGTCAGGTCGTTTTCGAACTCATACTCGTGATCCTGCGCGTAGTAACCGATTTGCGCGTTTTCAGACCACTTCACGGTGCCGTGGTCCGGCTGCAGTTCGCCGACCAGGGTTTTCAGCATGGTGGATTTACCCACGCCGTTGGCACCCAGAATGGCAATCTTCTCTCCGACTTCCAACAGCAGGTTGAATTTTTTAAACAGCGGGCCGTTTTCAAAACCTTTTGCCAGGGCTTCCACTTCCAGCGCGTTACGGAACAGTTTTTTGTCCTGCTCGAAGCGGATGAACGGGTTCTGACGGCTGGAGGCTTTGACTTCGTCGAGCTTGATCTTGTCAATCTGACGGGCGCGCGAGGTCGCCTGACGTGATTTAGAGGCGTTGGCGCTGAAGCGGCTGACGAAGGATTGCAGGTCAGCAATCTGCGCTTTCTTCTTGGCGTTGTCGGCCAGCAGACGCTCGCGCGCCTGGGTGGCCGCCGTCATGTATTCGTCGTAGTTGCCCGGGTACACGCGCAGCTCGCCGTAGTCCAGATCCGCCATGTGCGTACAGACCATGTTCAGGAAGTGACGGTCGTGCGAGATGATGATCATGGTGCTGTCGCGGTCGTTCAGCGTCTGCTCCAGCCAGCGGATGGTGTCGATGTCCAGGTTGTTCGTCGGTTCATCGAGCAGCAGAATGTCCGGGTTAGAGAACAGCGCCTGAGCCAGCAGCACACGCAGCTTCCAGCCTGGCGCGACTTCGCTCATCGGGCCGTAATGCTGTTCAACAGGAATACCCACGCCCAGCAGCAGCTCACCCGCACGAGATTCAGCAGAGTAACCGTCCATCTCACCGTACAGCACTTCAAGATCGGCCACTTTGTAGCCATCTTCTTCGCTCATTTCAGCCAGGGCGTAAATACGATCGCGCTCCTGCTTCACTTCCCACAGCTCTCCGTGTCCCATGATCACCGTATCAAGCACGGTGAACTCTTCGAAGGCGAACTGATCCTGACGCAGCTTACCGATGCGCTCGTTAGGATCGAGCGATACGTTGCCAAGAGTCGGCTCTAAATCGCTGCCGAGGATCTTCATAAAGGTGGATTTACCGCTACCGTTGGCACCAATCAGGCCGTAACGGTTGCCGCCGCCAAATTTGACGGAAATGTTTTCGAACAGCGGCTTACTGCCAAACTGCATAGTGACGTTGCTGGTAACTAACACGGGGAGATTCCTGCGAAAAATGTGATAAACACGGCATTATGCCACAATTCCGAATTGAGATCCCGTGTTGCGGCTCTCCACTAAACTTTAACAAAATCGAAAAAAGTGTGATTTCGTACACATCTGAATTCCCTGTTAGCGGGAATGCACATATAATGCGCTCCCATCACAGATTCAGACTTATTCAACTAATCGCCAGAGTGGCTCAGATACCTCGCATAACATGAACATGAAATTAACAACGCTTTTTGCGGCGGCGTTAGCCGTAGTAGGTTTTTGTAAGACCGCGTCTGCGGTGACTTATCCGCTGCCAACAGACGGTAGCCGTCTGGTGGGTCAAAACCAGGTGGTAACAGTTCCTGAAGGTAACTCTCAGCCACTCGAGTATTTCGCTGCGCAGTACCAGCTGGGCCTGTCTAACATGCTGGAAGCGAACCCGGGTGTTGACCCGTATCTGCCGAAAGCGGGTACCGTGCTGAATATTCCTCAGCAGCTAATCCTGCCAGATACCGTTCACGAAGGTATCGTGATTAACAGCGCGGAAATGCGTCTGTATTACTATCCGAAAGGCACCAACACCGTTATCGTGCTGCCAATTGGTATCGGCCAGTTGGGTAAAGACACCCCAATGAACTGGACGACCAAAGTTGAGCGTAAGAAAGCGGGTCCTACCTGGACGCCGACTGCCAAAATGCACGCGGAATACATTGCCGCGGGTGAACCGCTGCCAGCCGTTGTTCCGGCAGGCCCGGATAACCCAATGGGTCTGTACGCGCTGTACATTGGCCGTCTGTATGCTATTCACGGCACCAACGCTAACTTCGGTATCGGCCTGCGCGTAAGCCACGGCTGCGTGCGTCTGCGTAACGACGACATCAAGTTCCTGTTCGAAAACGTGCCGGTCGGTACGCGTGTGCAGTTCATCAACGAACCGGTGAAGGCGACGTCTGAGCCAGACGGCAGCCGTTACATCGAAGTGCACAACCCGCTGTCCACCAGCGAAGACCAGATCAACAACAACGAAATCGTGCCGGTTACGCTGAACAGCGCGGTGCAGTCGGTGACCTCTCAGCCTGACGTAGAAACGGCGATTGTTGATCAGGCCGTTCAGAACCGCTCCGGTATGCCAGTGCGTTTGAACTGATCAATCAGAATCATTAAAGTATCTAATAAGACCCCGAATCATCGGGGTCTTATTACTCCGCAATATCCACCACGCTCCTCTTTTCTGAACAGCAATTATTGCCGTAAGTCCCATTCTTGCCATTTTCTGCTAAGTCAGCGGGGTTACATCTGATCCTCTAAGTGTTATGATGCGCCTACTTATAAAATCAGTTTTATCTGTATTTATAGGGTCTTTTTTATTTCCTGGAGCACATTTAGTTCGATGATCAGCATTAACTTAACAACAACAAAATCGCGCCTTTATCTCTGTTCGCAAACAGTGTGGTCACTGGCGAACCAGAGTAAGAAGGTCGATCAAATTGTTGTGTGGGTCTCCAGCACACCTTATCTCAGTGACGAAGGCATCACTGAAGAACCTGAATGGGCGCAGAAAATTCGCCAGACGGGTACAAACCTGGTTTTTAAATGGGTTAAAAACACCGGGCCTTATCGTAAATTATTTCCGGCGCTACAAGCAGCAACCGAAGACGATATTCTGATTTATGCCGACGATGACGCTATTTATAACGAAGTTTGGGCAGAAACCCTGCTGGATGATTTTTACCGCCACAATCAGGAATATGTCGTTGCTGCACGCGTGCGTGAAACAGTAAAGAAGAAGAAAGAACTCCTTGATACCTATCGTAATTTTCCGCTTATAACCGTGCCGAGAGTTGTTGAGCAAAACTATATCATCACTGGCCTTGGTGGCGTTGTGCTCAAGAAAAGTATGATCCCGGAATATTTCCATTTTAACGAAGATTTTATTAAGGTCTGTCCTCGCGCGGATGATATTTGGATCAGTAAACTGATTCAGCTAACCAAAACACCAGTCTATGTTTCTGCGCAAAGTATTCGTTTTGTTCATGAAATAATCCATGATTATGGATTATCACGCGACAATACCAGCAAAATAAAACGTTCCTGGCTTCAAAAAATCCGTTTTACTTTTAAGCCTGGTCAAATCCAGCATCTGTGTCAGAACGATCTTTACATAAAAGACACGGACAGCTATTTCGAGTCATGCGCCTGAAAGTCTGATTATCCGTTATTCACGATCACGATCCCGCCGTGGTCGTATCGATAGTGACAGTGGGCATACTCCAGCGGTGTGCCATCCTCAAGATAAATCACCTGCTCCACTTCCAGTACCGGATCGGTCTGCTCGCAGACAAGATGTTGTCTGTCCAGCTCGCTCGGTTTTAGCGCCCGCACCACCCGATACGACCCCATAATTTTCAGCCCCAGCGTCTCCTGAACGTATTGGAACACCGAACCTTCAAGATGGCTTTTCGTCAGGCCGGGCACCAGATTCATCGGCATTACAGTGGAATCCAGCGACATAGGTTCGCCGTTGAGCAAACGCAGACGGATAAAGTCATACACGGGCGCATCGGCGTTAATCATCAGCGACGCCTGTTCTTTCTCGTTCGAGAAGCGCAGTTCGAAATGCACCACCTGGCTGGTCACCTTACCCAGGTGTTCCCAGGTTTTGGTTGCGCCAAAGTAGTCGCTGCCGGAAAGATCCCACTGCGAGAGCTGGAGGAAATTTTTACGGATGAACGTTCCCTGCCCTTGACGGGTGTAGACCAGCCCTTCGACAATCAGCTGGCGCATGGCCTGCTGAATGGTCATCCGGCTGGAGTTGAACTCCGCTGCCAGCGCAAACTGGTCCGGCAGTGGTTCATTGGCGGCGTACTGCTGGCTGATGATGCGTTTCTTAATTTCCCGCGCTATGGTGATGTACTTCGCCGCCATCGTCCTTCCTTTCAGTTAGTTTTCTATCCCGCTGTTTTTTAATGCCACTCTCTCGGCAATCTTGAGGAAAGGCAGGTAGAAGAATACACCAAATACGATGATTGCCAACTGCACCACCACCGCCCGCCAGTCCCCCGCCGTCGCCAGCCAGGCGCTCAGGATCGGGGGCGTTGTCCACGGGATCATCACCACGCAGCGCGACATTAACCCCAGCGTGGTACAGAGCCAGGCGAAGTAAATACCAATGGCGGGCAGCAGCACGAACGGGATCATCAGCGGCAGGTTAAACACAATCGGCAGACCGAAGATCACCGGCTCGTTGATGTTGAACAAACCAGGCGCCAGCGACAGACGCGCCACCTGCTTCGCCGACTTTTGTCGGGAGAAGATAAAGATGGCGATCAGCAGCGAGATGGTGCTGCCCGTGCCGCCCACCATGCCAAACGTCGGCACGAAGATGTTGTTGATGATATGCGGGATAGGCTGGCCGTTGGCAAAGGCCAGCATGTTTTCATTGGTGTTAATCAGCAGGAACGGCTCCAGCACCACGCTGTTCACCACCGACTGATGAATCCCTAGCGTGAAAAGGAAATTACCGAAGCTGTAGATAAAAATCGTCCCCGGCAGGCTGGTGTTGATCAGCCGCAGGGGCTGCTGGATAAAGGTCGTAATGAGATGGATCAGATCCGTATGCAGCACGTTTGCCAGTATGGCCGCCAGCACCGCAAACAGGGAGAGCGTGAGAATGGTCGGGATCAGCGCGGTAAAGGATTTGCTCACCGCTGGCGGCACGTTTTCACCGAGCGAAATGTGCAGCCTCTTCAGCCGCGAAATGGCGATAAACACTTCCGTGGAGAGCAGGCCAATCAGCACGCCGGCAAAAATCCCGGTGGAGCCGATATTGGCGAACGTCAGCACCTGGGTGACGTTCACCGTGGTATCGCTGCCGACGGGCGTAATCTGCAAGCGCATCGGCATCATGATAATAAAGCTGCTGACGGCGATAACCACTGCCGAGACCGGATTGTCGAAATCTTTGTTGCGCGCCAGCGACCAGGCAATCATCGGCGCCAGCAGCAGCGCGGCGATGTTCAGCGTACCGTTGATAATCGCCTCACCCCACACCTTGAAGTGCGCCAGCGTGTCACCGTGAAAAATCCACGGAAACACCACGTTGTTCACCAGCACCGCCAGACCAGCGAGGATGAAAATGGGCATCACCGTGGCGAAGGCGTCGCGCAGGGAACGCAGGTGCACCTGGTTTGCCAGGCGCGCCGAGAACTCTACAAATTTGTCGACAAAGGACTGCATATGCGGTGTTATTTTTGTTTCAGACATAGCGGATAGTTCCCATCAATCAGTCACAAAAACGGCCCGGCAGCGTACGGCTTACATCTCGCGTCCGTTGGTATGGATAACCTGTTTTAACCACGCGTAGCTCTTCTTCGGCACGCGTTTCAGGTCTTTCAGGTCATGGTTTTCACGGTTGACATAGACCACGCCGTAGCGCTTACGCATATCGCCCTGGGAGCTGAGAATGTCGATCAAGCCCCAGCCGAGGTAGCCGATCACCTCAGCCCCGTCTTCGAACATCGCCGCTTTCATCGCCTCGATGTGCGCCCGGTGGTAGTCGATACGGTAGGTATCCTCTATCGGGTTTACGCCGTCCCAGGACTCAATCACCCCAATACCGTTTTCGATCGGGAATACCGGCAGGCGCCAGTCGTTGGCGTAGCGGGTAATGATGGTGCGAAAGCCCAGCGGATCGATCTGCCAGTTCCACTCGGTGGCTTGCAGGTACGGGTTGTTTTTTTCACCGTGCAGCAGGTAGTAGTTAACCGGGGTATCTTCCGGGATCGCATCGCTGTCCAGCGTTTTACTGGCGTAATAGCTGAAGGCCATATAGTCGTTTTTGGTGCGCGCAAACAGAGCTAAATCTTCGGCGCGATAGATATCGCCAAAGCCTTCCTGCTCCACCACCGCCATCACCGCCGGGCTGTAGCCCTGACCGGCAAAGACGCGCAGCAGGTTCTGGTTGAGGAACTCGTCGTACTGCTGGGCACAGAAGATATCGCGCGGTTTGCAGGTGGCCGGGTAAATCAGCTGGTGCGCCAGCATACCGCCCATCAGCTGGCCCGGTTTGGTCTGGTGCAGGTACTCGGTGAGCGCCATGTGCGCCACCATGGTGTGATGCTGTAACTCGTACAACTCGCGCAGGGTTTTCTCACCTTTCATGTAGCCGGAAATGCGGAATGCTTCCGGCATATGGAAGATGTTCTGCTCGTTAAAGGTCAGCCAGTACTTCACGCGGTCGCCAAAGCAGTCGATCATCTTTTTGCCGTAGCGGATAAAGGCGTCCATTACCCGGCGGTCATTGAAGCCGTTGTACTCCTGCGCCAGCGCCAGCGGCATATCGAAGTGGTAGAGGCAGATCATCGGCTCGATGCCGCGAGCGATCAGATCGTCGATAAAACGGTCATAAAACGCGATGCCTTCGTCGTTAAACTCGCCGTCACCCTGCGGGCAGACGCGGCTCCATGAGATCTGGAAGCGGTAGCAGTTCATGCCCAGATCCTGCATCAGGTCGAAATCTTCCCGGTAGCGGTGGTAGGAGTCTGTCGCGACTTTCCAGTCGGAGATGTTCTCCCCGGCTTCCCGAATGTCATACACCGACATCCCCTTCCCACCCTCATTCCAGGCACCTTCCGTCTGCATGCTGGACACCGAGTTGCCCCATAAAAAGTTGGCCGGCAGCTGATTGTTCATGTTCTCTCCCTATATGACTAGTCATTTAAAATTTCATGACTAGTCATATAAGCGAAGATGAAAGGTCGATCAAAGAGGAGGATCGTTTTTTGTGAGCAATGCGGAAAAAAAGCCCCGGTAAGCGATGCGCTACCGGGGCAAGGAAGGTTATTGTTGCGCGAGCTGATTGCGGCGATATTCCCCCTGCCGCTCCAGCATCCAGCCGGGATATTCGCGCGGCAGCGCGCTGACCGCATCAAGCTGTTTTAGCTCGTCTTCGCTTAAGCGGATCCCGGTCGCGGCGATATTGTCATCCAGCTGATCGACACGCTTGGCACCGATGATGACGCTGGTCACCGCTTTCTGGTGCAGCAGCCACGCCAGCGCGATTTGCGCCACGGAAACGCCTTTACGCTCGGCAATGATGCGCATCACATCCACGCAGTCGAAGGCACGTTCTTTATCCACCGGCGGGAAGTCAAACTCCAGACGACGACCACCGGCTTCACTCTGCCCGTCGCGGCCATATTTTCCGCTCAGCAGGCCACCCGCCAGCGGGCTCCAGACCATCAGCCCGACGCCTTCGTTCTGCATCATCGGCACCAGTTCGCGCTCCAGATCGCGTCCGGCGATGGTGTAATACGCCTGGAGTGATGCGAAACGCGCAAGGCCGAGACGTTCAGAAATACCGAGCGCTTTGGTGATTTGCCACGCCGCCCAGTTTGAAACGCCGATATAGCGCACGTGGCCGTGCTGCACCAGGTTATCAAGGGCGTATAGCATCTCTTCAATCGGCGTTGCGGGGTCGAAGCCGTGCAGCTGATAGAGATCGATATGATCGAGCTGCAGGCGGCGCAGGCTCTCCTTCACGCTGCTAATGATGTGATAGCGCGAGCTGCCGC
Organism: Lelliottia nimipressuralis; assembly: GCF_004402045.1. Classification (GTDB taxonomy): domain Bacteria; phylum Pseudomonadota; class Gammaproteobacteria; order Enterobacterales; family Enterobacteriaceae; genus Enterobacter; species Enterobacter chinensis. Next base: position 292,691 of record NZ_SOMG01000021.1, read on the forward strand.
GCGAATTCACCCCTGCCGTTCCCGTTTCGCCGAACACTTTGGTGGCAACCACCACATTCTCACGCGGGATTTTCAGGTTTTTCAGCGCCTGCCCGGTGATCTCTTCCGAGCGGCCTTCAGAGTAGACGTCGGCGGTATCGATGAAGTTGATGCCCGCGTCCAGCGCGCGGCCCACCAGCTGCTCGGCTTCATTTTGCTGGAGCTGGCCAATCTTGCCCCACATGCCGCCTTCACCACCGAACGTCATGGTGCCGAGGCAGAGTTCAGAAACAAACAGTCCGGTATTGCCCAGTTTTTGATAACGCATAAGTGATTCCTCGCATGTCGATTGGGTACCCGATAGTTATACCCGCCCCGCGCCCATCGCGAATGTGGCGTTCCTGTCCGTTTCTTGCCCAATCCTCTGAAAGTTTATCCGCGCGGGGCGTCGCCAAAGACGCTGTAGTCCGGCAACTGCACCTGCTGATACGGCTCCCAGCCACCGCCAAGCGCCTTGTAGAGCGCGACCAGATCGAGCGCGCTTTGCACCTGAGCCTGGGCGCGCTGCTGCTGGGCCTGCGCCAGTTGCCGCTGCGCGTCCAGCACGTCGATAAAGCTGGCGATGCCCTGCCGGTAGCTGTCGCTCGCCAGGTCAAACGCGTTTTGCAGCGCGTTGATGGTTTTCGCCAGCCCCGCTTCACGCTGCTGGTCGGTGCGATAGCTCACCAGCGCGTTTTCGACATCACCGAGCGCTGTCAGCACCGTCTGGCGATAGTCCAGCACCGCCACCCCCTGCTGCGCACGCGCGACCTTCACGCTGGAGACCAGCCTGCCCCCCTGGAAGATAGGGATAGAGACCTGCGGGCCAAAGCTATAGAAATGGCTGCTCCAGTCGGTGAGCCAGTTGGTTTCGCTGTTTCGCAGGCCAAACTGTCCGGAAAGGGTAAAACTCGGGAACAGCTCCGCCACCGAAACGCCGATTTGCGCCGTGGCGGCATGAAGATTCGCCTCTGCTTCGCGCACGTCCGGGCGGCGTCGCGCCAGCGTCGACGGAATGCCCGTTTGCACGATATCCGGCAGGTCTGGCATCGGCTGCACGCTTTGCAATTCCGCATCCAGCGCGCCGGGAGGCTTGCCGAGCAGGATCGCCAGGCCGTTCATCGCCTGCCGCTCCTGCGCCTGATACTGCGGCAGCTGTGCTTCAAGATTCCCCAGCTGCGCCCGGGCATTTTCCACATCCATCTGCGGAGACAGCCCGCCGCGCTGGCGGCTTTCGGTCAGATCCAGCGTCTGCTGGGCGCTTTTTATCTGGGTATTCAGCGTGGCGATAATGCTCTGCGCCCCGCGCAGCTGCAGCCAGGCGCGCGCCACTTCCGCTTCCAGCGACACCAGCGCGTCGTTACGCTGCTCTATCGCCGCCTTCTGCTGCGCTTCTGCCGCCTCCACCTGCCGGCGCACCTTGCCCCACAGGTCAATTTCCCACTGGGCGTCAAAGCTGCCCTGGTAGAGGTTGATCGGCTGCGTCAGCGGGCCTAACGCGCCCCGCAGTTCAGGGTCGACATTATCAAGCTGGTCATACACGCCGTGGGATTTCAGCTCCCCTTCCAGGCCGAGCTGCTGGCGCGTCGCCTGCAAATTGCCGTTCACCGACGGGTAAAACGCCCCGCCCGCCTGGTTAATCTGTTCGCGCGCTCCCGCGATGCGCAGCACCGTCTGCTGCAGCGTCAGGTTTCCGGCGATGGCGCGTTCAACCAGGCTGTCGAGCTGCGGGGAGCCGAATGTTTTCCACCAGCGCGGGTTAGTCGCGGCGGAGGTGGTTTGCGATTTCACCGCGCTGTCGCCCTTATCGTTCCAGTGCGTGACGGCAGGTGGCGCGGGCTGCTGATAATCCGGCCCGACGGCGCAGCCCGCCAGTAGCATCATTATCATCAGAGGGTGTAAACGTCTGTGTATCATCAATGTGCTCCTGCACTCCCCTCGCTCTTAACCGGCGAGAGCAACAAACAAAACGGAATCAATAACAAGGCCACCGCGCTCAGAATGGTGAAGACGTCGATGTAGGCCAGAAAGCGCGACTGCTCAATCATGGTCTGGTACATGCGCCCGGTGGCAATCCCGGTTGGGTCCCCCACCTGGGTGGTGAAGTTCTGGATTGCCTGGGCGCTTTCGCGTATCGCCTGCTGGAATTGCTCGTTAAACGGCGAGGCGTGGTACGCAAGGTGCGCGCTGTGCGCCTGCGAGCGCTCGGTGATGGCCGCCGTCGACAGCGATATCCCAACCGAGCCCGCGACGTTGCGGAACATGGTAAATAACGCTGCGGCATCGGCGTTCAGCCGCCTTGGAATCGAAATAAAGGCAATGGTAGTCAGCGGCACAAACAGGAACCCGAGACCTATCGACTGGGCGCTGCGGAACAGCACCAGGGTTTCGAAATCAATATCCGGGGTGAGCGTGCGCGACCAGAAGAACGACACCGCCAGACAGGTAAAGCCAAAGGCAATAATCCAGCGCGTCTGCACCACCGGCATCAGCTTCAATACCAGCGGGATCGTTAAGACGATCAGCACCGCCCCGGGCGACAGCACCAGCCCGGACCAGGTGGCGGTATAACCCAGGTCCTGCTGCGCCAGCTGCGGGATCACCACCGAGCTGCCGTACAAAATCATCGCCATTCCTGCCATTAACAGGCTGGAGACGGAGAAGTTGCGGTCTTTCATGCAGTGCAGATCCACCACCGGCTTTTTGGCATACACCAGCCAGTAGATGGCGCCGATAATGCCGACAAGCGTCAACACGGCGAAAGTGCGGGTAAAGTTCGAGTTAAACCAGTCTTCGTCTTCTCCCCGGTCGAGCATCACCTGCAGGCAGCCCAGCCCCAACGCGATCAGGCCGATCCCGGTCCAGTCGATGGTCAATTTCTCTTTTGATTTGCTCTCCCACGGCGGATCTTCCAGCAGCTGGTAAATCGCCAGCACCGTGACAATTCCTACCGGGATATTGATAAAGAACACCCAGCGCCACGAGTAGTTATCGGTGATCCAGCCCCCCAGCGTCGGGCCGAGGACCGGCGCAACGATGATCGCAATGGAGGAAAGCCCAAACGCTTTGCCACGATCCTCGGGTTTGAAGTAGTCGAGCAGCACCGACTGCTGCGTGGGCTGGAGTCCACCGCCAAAAAAGCCCTGCATCACGCGGAACAGGATGATCTGCCACAGCTCGGTGGCGATCCCGCACAGGAACGAGCAGACGGTGAACATGACGATGCAAATCAGGAAGAACTGCTTGCGCCCAAACACTCGGCTCAGAAATGCTGAGATGGGCAGTACAATGCCGTTCGCGACCAGATAGCTGGTTAATACCCAGGTGGATTCGTCATAGCTGGACGAGAGCGAACCCGCCACGTGGGGCAACGCCACGTTGACGATGGTGGTGTCCAGAATTTCCATGAACACCGCCAGGGTGACGACAATCGCCACCGCCCACGGATTACTGGCGGGTTTCCAGCTGTCGTGGCTGTGATCGGTCATTCCACCGTCACCTTCGGTGCAACCGACAGCCCAAGCGGCAGCGGTTTGTTCGGATCGAGGCCTTTATCAATCACGATTTTGACCGGCACGCGCTGCACAATTTTAACGAAGTTGCCGGTGGCATTTTCTGCCGGGAAGGCGGAGAAACGCGAGCCGCTGCCCTGCTGAATACTGTCTACGTGGCCCTCAAGCTCCATATCCGGCCACGCGTCAACGGACACGGTGACCTTATCACCCGGCTTCATGCGCTCGAGCTGCGACTCTTTAAAGTTCGCCACCACCCACACGTTCGGGGAAACCAGCGAGAATAGCGCCGTTCCCGCCTGCACCAGCGTACCGGGCTGAACGTTGCGTTTAGTGACAACGCCGTCGAACGGGGCGCGAACTTCGGTATAGGAGAGGTTCAGATTTGCCGTTTCCAGCTGGGCTTTAGCCTGATCGACCTGACGCTCGCGCGCTTCAACGTTGGTTTCCTGCTGACGGATTTGCAGCTGTACCTGCTCCGCCACTTCCAGCTGCGCCTGGGCGCTGGCCAGCCCTGCCTGTGCGCTACGCAACTGAGCGTTCGCGGAATCAATACTCTGCTGAGTGGTTGCGCGAGGGTCCACACCGCGCTGGCGACGATACTCAGCCTGCGCGTTCGCCAGATCGGCCTGCGCTTTCAGCACCTGCGCTTTGGCTTCGTCACGCTGCGCGGGATACTGAACTTTTGAGAGCGCGAGCTGCGCCTGGGCCTGGTGCAGCTGCGCGATGGCCAGCCCAAGCTGGGCCTGAGCCTGATCGCGCTGTGCGGTGGTATCGCGCGGATCGATGACCACCAGCAGATCGCCCTTTTTCACGCGCTGGTTATCGCGCACGCGCAGCTCGGTGACATAGCCTGCCGTTTTGGGGGCAATCGTCACCACGTCGCCGTCGGTAAAGGCGTCGTCAGTCGTCTCTTCGTTACGGGTTAAAAACCACCAGACGAGCGCCACGACGACCATTACCACCACGACAATGCCGAGGATAATTAACGGTTTTTTGCCCGGGCGCTTACGCTCATTATTGTTTTTGACCTGCTCGTCAGCAGGCGGATTTTGATCTTCAGCCATAGGTCAGCAACGGTCCTGTCAGTGAGCGGCATCACACAATGCCGTTCACTAAAGCTAGGACGTTGCTATACGTTTGCCAGGAAAAACTGACAAATTGCGCACTATATGAGAAGGAATATTCCGAAACCGATCGCCGCGGCCCATATCAGCATCGGGATCGACCAGAGATGGAAGCGCCACCAGATACGACGGTCGTTAGCCATCCGCAGGGCAATCAGGTTGGCCAGCGAACCGGGCAGCAGCCCAAACCCGCCAATGTTAACGGCCCAGGCCAGCAGGGTGTCCGGCGGAACATAGTTGAGCAGCAGAATAGTGGAAGGCACGTTGCTGATAAACTGCGACAGGCCAATTGCCGTCAGCCATAATCCCGGCTGAGACAGCGTACTGACGCTGTGCAGAACGTTTTGCAGCACCGGAAGCTGGATAAGGAGATGCACATCAATAAACATCGCCATAAAGACCAGCAAAAGCGTCCAGTCCACGCTCACCAGCACGCGGCGCGCCAGCAAGACAAACCCCGCAGCAACGAGCAGGACGCCCGCCAGTTCGTACTTCAGCTCCAGCGCGAACAGAAAGACAATGTATAACCCAAGACAGCTCCAGACCAAACGCGGCTGCCACTGCGGGCCGGTTGTTCCGCTGTGGTATTGCAGTTTTTTATCCGGAAACGCAAACCAGCAAACTGCCAGCAGCGACAGCATCATCGCCAGCGCCAGCGGGGCCATCTGCCAGGTGAACGCGGCGAACGACAGCCCGGAACGTCCCCAGAGAAGGATGTTTTGCGGGTTGCCGATAGGCGTTAACAACGAGCCTGCGTTGACGGCCAGCGCTTCAAAGATAATCAACCGGCTTACCGGGATCTCGCAAAGCTTACGCAGCGTCAGCGTGAGGGGCACGATGATAAACAGCGCCACATCGTTGGTCAGAAACGTCGACAGCACCGCGGCGGAGAAAACCATAAACAGGGACAGCCTGCGCTCGGTGGCAAAGCGGCGCACCATTTTACGTCCCAGCACGTCGAAATAGCCGCTCAGCTCGACCCCTTTGGTGAGCATCATTAAACCGCTCAGGGTAATAATGGTGCGCCAGTCAATTGCGGCAGGCCAGGCGCGTGGCGCGAATGGCACAAAGAGGCTTAACCCTGCGCCAGTGAGTAATAAGAGATGGAAGAAACGATCGCGTGCCAGGGCCTGCAGTCCAGGGATTTTCATTCAGCGGAGGAACCATATTTAAGCGTAAATTCACGAAACTTCACCAGCGTCTCTTCGCTAACGTGGTGCTCCATTCCTTCCGCATCCCGGCGGGCAATCTCCGGGCTGACGCCCAGCACCAGTAAAAAATTCTCGACAAGCTGATGGCGCTCGCGGCTCTCCTGCGCGAGTTTCTCCCCTTCCGGCGTCAGAAAAACACCGCGCCAGGGGATCATTTCAATTAAGCCCACGGAGGCCAGACGTTTTAACATTTTAGCGACAGTAGGCTGCGAAACCCCCAGTCTGGCGGCCATATCGACCTGGCGCGCTTCACCAACCTCACGGATCAGATCGGAAATGAGTTCAACATAGTCATCAATCAGTTCACGCCGATGCGCTTCACGGACCTGGCGAAAACCTTCGACATGTTCTTCAACATTCACCAGTTGCGTCGTTTTCCTCATTGTCGGATTACCTGCGCGACGGTTCATTGTACTTCCTCAGTGGGGTGACGCTTCCAGCGCCCGGTTTCGAGAGCGCACATTGTAAACCATAGCTCTGCAAGCACAAAAAATTAACGAAATAGCCATAGCTATACAATATAGCCTGTGCTATATCTGTATGTAATGCAGTCACCCTTCACGGATCGAAGGGATCAAAAATCAGGAGGTCTTATGAACGAATTCAAGAGGTGTATGACCGTGTTTACCCACTCTCCCTTTAAAGTGCGCTTGATGCTGTTGAACATGCTGTGCGATATGTTTAACAACAAACCGCATCAGGACGACAAACCTTCCCACTAAGCGGCGTTGCGGTACGCCGCGTCATTTTCCCGTCATAATCCCGCTGTAAACTGGCCTCCAGCCGCCTTATTCCCGATCTTTTTTACGGATTTGCAGTCCCCTTCGCAAAACATCTGCTTAGCAACTGTTGATATTATTTAGCGCTCGCACTATCTTCTTGCAGCCCTGCACAATTTGCGGCTCGCTGAAGCGGACCCTATTCCCTCTCCACGCACTGTCAGGCAGGTTATGACCCTTGACGCCAGGGTGAGCACATGGCGTTTTCATCCATGATAGTGACCTATGAATGTAACCCTGATAGATACCGTTGTGACCCGCAGCCGGGCCTTAAGCCCGTGGACGGGTTTTTACTTTTTACAGTCATTACTGATTAACTTTGCGCTGGGTTATCCCTTTAGTCTGCTCTACGCGGTGGCTTTCACCTGCGTTCTGCATGTGCTGTGGCGAGCCGCACCGCGCGTGCAAAAAACGTTTATCGGGATCTGTTCGCTGGTCGCTGCACTCTATTTCCCGTTTGGTCAGGCTTACGGCGCGCCAAACTTTAATACCCTGCTGGCGCTGCACTCTACCAATATGGAAGAGTCGACGGAGATCCTGACTATTTTCCCGTGGTACAGCTACGTGGTAGGGCTCTTTATCTTCGCGTTGGGCGTTATCGCCATCCGCCGTCAGCCGGGCGAGAAAAAATCCTGGGGTAAGATCGAAATACTCTGTCTGGTGTTCAGCATTGCCGTGGCGTTTGTCGCCCCTATCCAGAATATTCCCTGGGACGGTAAGCTAAGGCTCATCAATATCGGCTATCCGGTTTTCCGCTTTGTGAAAGACGTCGTTGTAAATAATAAAGAGGTTCTCGACGAACAGGCGCGCATGGCTGAGCTTTCCAATATGAAAGACACCTGGAACGTGCTGGCCGTGAAGCCGAAATATCACACCTATGTAGTGGTGATTGGCGAAAGCGCACGTCGCGATGCCATGGGGGCGTTTGGAGGACACTGGGATAACACACCCTTTGCGAACACGGTCAAAGGCACCCTGTTTACCGATTATGTTGCGGCCAGCGGCTCGACGCAGAAATCGCTTGGCCTGACGCTCAACCGCGTGGTGGATGGCAAACCGCAGTATCAGGATAATTTTGTGACCCTGGCAAACCGCGCGGGTTATCAGACCTGGTGGTTCTCCAATCAGGGGCAGATTGGCGAATACGATACGGCCATCGCCAGCATCGCCAAGCGTGCTGACGAAGTGCAGTTCCTGAAGAACGGCGACTTTGAAGCCGACAAAAACACCAAAGACGAAGCGCTGCTGAAAATGACGGCACAGGTCTTCGCCACCCCGCGCACCCAGCCTCAGCTCATCGTCCTGCACCTGATGGGGTCACACCCGCAAGCCTGCGATCGAACTGGCGGAAAGTACGCGGAGTTTGTGCAGTCTAAAGAGACCTCGTGCTATCTCTACACCATGACGCAAACCGACGACCTGCTCAGCAAGCTGTACGAGCAGCTACGCAATACGGGCGACAGCTTCTCCATGGTCTATTTCTCGGATCACGGACTGGCGTTTAAAGAGCGTGGTAAAGAGGTGCAGTATCTGGCGCACGATGACAAGTTCCAGCAGAACTTCCAGGTGCCGTTTATGGTGCTGTCGAGTGACGATAAAACGCATCGCATCATTAAAGCGCGTCGTTCAGCTAATGATTTCCTGCAGTTCTTCTCGCAGTGGACGGGGATTAAGGCCGAGCAGATAAAAAGTGCTTACCCGTTTGTCTCAAACAAAAAAGCTTCCCCAGTGTACGTTACCAACTTCAAGTTACAGAAAGTTGACTACAACCATCTGGGTACGGATATTTTTGATATTAAGAGCAAGTAGCGGCCTGATGCCCTCTCCCACAGGGAGGGGGCACAAAACACAAAAAAAATCCGCCACATTGGGCGGATTTTTTATTAGCTCACCGGAGTGATTAGAAGCGGTAACCTACGCCCGCGATCCAGGTGCCAACGTCAACGTTGCGGATACGGCTCTGCTCATAGGAGAAGTCCAGAGCAACGTCCTGGATTGGGTTGAACTGCAGGCCTGCGCCATAGGAGAAGCCATAGTCGCTGTTGCTTGCAGTACGGTTCAGACCCTGGTTTTCGGTCTGCTGGAATTTACCGTAGCCAACACCTACAACACCGTAGATGCTTGCCCAGTCATTCAGACGGTAAGCTGGACCAGCAGTGATACCGTAGTACTGGCCTTTGTTGTATGCGCCGTTTTCAGAACGATCTTTCTCGGTGTAGGTGAAAGAACCGATCACGCCCAGTGGGTTGTTATCCTGCTCGTAGCGATACTTCAGGTTGAAACCGTTAGCTTTGTTCATCACGCCCTGATAGTCGCTCTGAGCGTAACCACCAGTAACAGTAGAAGTAGCAGCTACAGCGGTACCTGCGGAAACAGCCAGTACAGCGGCCAGTGCTGAAAGACATGCAATTTTTTTCATAACCACCTCAAATGTGCTTCAAGTAAGTCCGTAAGTTTTAAATATATCAAAAAAATTTGCGAAACTCTTTGTGATTCGTGATGTCTAATGAAACCTTTCCTGTAACAGAACGTTTCCAGCCTAAGCTATCTCTTTCAAATCACATGCAATTTTCACTACTAAATGCGCATAGTGCGCGTACGCGCCGTTACATTCATCCAGATTATTCCTAATCTATCAGGCGATAAATCCACCAGCGCTTAACCATTTTACGGATTTCACGTGGTTTTTTTTCAACAGCGCCTCAACCGTTGCCGCTTATTTCCTTTACACTGCAACCTTTACCTCATTTGACATAAGCTGACAGGAGAAAGGATGCCTGGGTTATCCCGCACGTCGTCGGTCTGGTTACCGGTAGCCGTCATACTCATTGCCATGTTGTCCATTCAAAGCGGCGCTTCGCTTGCAAAATCGCTTTTTCCGCTGGTTGGCGCGCCTGGGGTCACCGCCCTGCGAATCGTTCTGGGCACGGCGATACTGGTGGTCATTTTCAAACCCTGGCGTCTGCGCTTCAAAAAAGAGCAGCGTTTGCCTCTGCTGTTTTATGGACTGTCCCTCGGGGCGATGAACTATCTGTTCTACCTTTCTATCCAGACGATACCGCTGGGGATTGCCGTCGCGCTGGAGTTTACCGGTCCGCTGGCCGTGGCGCTTTTCTCCTCACGACGTCCGGTTGATTTCATCTGGGTCGTATTAGCCGTGCTGGGCTTATGGTTCTTGCTCCCGTTGGGCCAGAGTGTCGCTGAGATTGATATGACGGGCGCAGCGCTGGCACTGGGTGCAGGTGCCTGCTGGGCTATCTATATATTAACGGGCCAGCGCGCAGGGGAAGAGCATGGACCGGCGACAGTCGCGTTGGGTTCACTCATCGCCGCTATCGTCTTTGTGCCCATCGGCATGGCGCAGGCGACGGAATCTATCTGGCAATGGTCCGTCATGCCCATCGGGCTGGCGGTCGCGATTCTCTCTACCGCACTCCCCTATTCTCTGGAGATGATTGCCCTCACGCGTCTGCCGACACGCATTTTTGGCACACTGATGAGCATGGAGCCTGCGCTTGCCGCGATTTCCGGGATGGTCTTTCTCGGCGAAACCCTGACATTGACCCAGACGCTGGCGCTCTGCTCAATTATCGCGGCATCAATGGGCTCAACGCTCACCATGCGATCTGAACCTAAAGTTGAGAAGGTTGATATCAACTAAGGCCATATATTCTGCATGGCTTCCATGCCATGCAGAATAAAGGCCAGAAAGTGGTACATTATAATTTCTTACATACTTTGTCATATTAGCGAAATATCCCCCCGCATTGACTTCCCCGTTCAGAAATTAAGATTGATCTGCATCAATTTTCAAAATAACCATTCATTTCAATAGATTAAATTCTCAACCTCCTTTTCGCTATTAAACCGATAGGTACAGCCAGACCGCAGACAAAAAATCCGGTGCTATACTTAGTTCCGTAATTACCTGGGACATAAACATCAAGAGGATATGAGATTATGAGTACCGCTAAACTGGTGAAAACGAAAGCGTCTAATCTGCTTTATACCCGTAACGATGTATCGGATAGCGACAAAAAAGCGACTATTGAGTTGCTGAATCGCCAGGTGATCCAGTTCATCGATCTTTCGCTGATCACCAAACAGGCCCACTGGAATATGCGCGGTGCAAACTTTATTGCCGTTCATGAAATGCTCGATGGCTTCCGCACAGCACTGGTTACCCACCTCGATACGATGGCCGAACGTGCCGTTCAGTTAGGCGGCGTAGCGCTGGGTACCACGCAGGTGCTCAACAGCAAAACGCCACTGAAGAGTTATCCGCTGGATATCCATACCGTTCAGGATCACCTGAAAGAGCTGGCGGATCGCTACGCCATTGTGGCCAATGACGTGCGCAAAGCGATTGGCGAAGCCAAAGACGAAGATACCGCAGACATTTTTACCGCCGCGTCCCGCGACCTTGATCAGTTCCTGTGGTTTATCGAATCTAACATCGAATAATTCATACGAATGTTCTATCAAACCCTCGCCCTCCGGTGAGGGTTTTGCACATCTATGGTGCACAGTTTTTGTCTGCACACCTGCAAAAGTGAACGAAATGTAATAATCACTTCACACAACCGTTAACGGAAGATTGTTTTTTCGTCAGAATTTACGCTAAATATCTCCCCGTCAGTTGAGCCAAACGAAGCGCACCAAAACAGTGCCCCACTTTGGTGCAATAAAACCTCATTGCCCCATTTATTGTGCAATGCATGACATCATCCCCTTTGCAAAACAATAGCTTGTAAAGTTGGCACGATTTTTTCATTGTGCCACCTGTTCTCGCAGGGGATCGCCCCGTGGATATAAAAGGAAATGCTATGAAGTCTGTATTAAAAGTTTCACTGGCTGCACTTACCCTGGCTTTTGCGGTGTCCTCTCAGGCTGCCGACAAACTGGTTGTGGCGACCGACACGGCGTTCGTTCCGTTTGAATTCAAACAGGGTGATAAGTACGTTGGTTTTGATGTGGATCTGTGGGCCGCTGTCGCAAAAGAACTCAAACTGGATTACACCCTGAAGCCAATGGACTTCAGCGGCATCATCCCGGCACTGCAAACCAAAAACGTTGATCTGGCGCTGGCGGGTATCACCATCACTGATGAACGTAAAAAAGCGATCGACTTCTCTGACGGTTACTACAAAAGCGGCCTGCTGGTCATGGTCAAAGCCGATAATAACGACGTAAAAAGCGTGAAAGATCTCGACGGCAAAGTGGTTGCAGTGAAGAGCGGCACCGGTTCTGTTGATTACGCAAAAGCGAATATCAAAACCAAAGATCTGCGCCAGTTCCCGAACATCGACAACGCGTATATGGAACTCGGCACCAACCGTGCTGACGCAGTTCTGCACGACACGCCTAACATCCTGTACTTCATCAAAACTGCGGGCAACGGCAAGTTCAAAGCTGTTGGCGAGTCTTTGGAAGCACAGCAGTACGGTATCGCGTTCCCGAAAGGCAGCGACGATCTGCGCACGAAAGTTAACGGCGCGCTGAAAACACTGAAAGAGAACGGCACCTATAACGAAATCTACAAAAAATGGTTCGGTACCGAGCCTAAATAATAAGACGTAAAAATGACGTTCACTCGGGGGCGACCTTTCGCCCCTGATATTTTTGAAACACGGTAACAGTAACAGGAAATTATCATGCAGTTTGACTGGAGCGCCATCTGGCCTGCCATTCCACTCTTGCTTGAAGGCGCTAAAATGACCCTGTGGATTTCGGTCCTGGGTCTGGTTGGTGGGTTGATTATCGGTCTTGTCGCCGGTTTCGCCCGCACCTACGGCGGCTGGATCGCAAACCACATCGCACTGGTTTTCATCGAAGTGATCCGCGGCACTCCTATTGTCGTGCAGGTCATGTTCATCTACTTCGCCCTGCCAATGGCATTCAATGACCTGCGCATCGACCCGTTCAGCGCAGCCGTCGTCACCATTATGATCAACTCAGGCGCCTATATTGCGGAAATCACCCGCGGTGCGGTGCTGTCGATTCATAAAGGTTTCAGCGAAGCCGGTCTGGCGTTAGGCCTTTCTCGTCGCGAAACGATCCGCCACGTTATTCTGCCGCTGGCGCTGCGTCGCATGCTGCCACCGCTCGGTAACCAGTGGATCATCAGCATTAAAGATACGTCGCTGTTCATCGTTATCGGCGTGGCTGAGCTGACCCGTCAGGGGCAGGAGATCATTGCTGGCAACTTCCGCGCGCTGGAAATCTGGAGTGCGGTGGCCGTTGTCTACCTGATTATTACTCTGGTTCTGAGCTTCGTTCTGCGTCGTCTTGAAAGAAGGATGAAAATCCTGTGATTGAATTTAAAAACGTTTCCAAGCACTTTGGCCCAACCCAGGTGCTGCACAATATTGATTTGAACATTAAGCAGGGTGAAGTGGTGGTCATCATTGGGCCGTCCGGCTCCGGTAAATCCACCCTGTTGCGCTGCATTAACAAGCTGGAAGAGATAACCAGCGGCGATTTGATCGTCGATGGCCTGAAGGTAAATGATCCGAAAGTGGATGAGCGCCTGATTCGTCAGGAAGCGGGCATGGTATTCCAGCAGTTCTACCTCTTCCCGCACCTGACGGCACTGGAAAACGTGATGTTTGGCCCGCTGCGCGTGCGCGGTGCCAGCAAGGCGGCAGCGGAAGTGCTGGCGAAAGATCTGCTGGCGAAAGTGGGCCTCGCCGAGCGTTCGCATCATTACCCATCCGAGCTGTCCGGTGGTCAACAGCAGCGCGTGGCGATTGCCCGCGCGCTGGCGGTCAAACCGAAAATGATGCTGTTTGATGAGCCAACCTCTGCACTCGACCCGGAGCTGCGCCACGAGGTGCTGAAAGTCATGCAGGATCTGGCAGAAGAAGGGATGACGATGGTTATCGTGACCCACGAAATCGGCTTTGCTGAGAAAGTGGCTTCCCGCCTGATCTTTATTGATAAAGGCCGTATCGCCGAAGACGGTAACCCGCAGGAATTAATTGCGAATCCGCCGAGCCAGCGCTTGCAGGAGTTCCTGCAGCACGTCTCCTGATCCATCGCTTCACGCTAAGCCGGGCATGCCCGGCTTTTTTACGCCAGATTGTTCCCAAAAATCCCCCTCCTCGCCCCGACTTCTATACTTATCATTTTGTTCGACATTTTCACCGGAGGACGCCGTGCCGTGGATCCTGTTGCTGTTGATTAGCCTGTTTAGTGCGCCATCGTTCGCCGTCGCGATCCCCGGCGTTACCACCGGAACGACTGCGACGAAGAGCAGCACGCCGCCACCGGAGCCCGATGTCGAACAGAAAAAAGCCGCCTACAGCGCCCTTGCCGATGTCCTGGAGAACGACACCTCCCGGCAGGAGCTCATCGGCCAGCTGCGAAAAGCCGCCGCCACACCGCCGCAGGAGCCGGTGCCCACTCTCACTCCTGCGCAGGTTGAGGAGCAAAAAACGGTGCTCGAAAACGTCACCGACGTCAGCCGCCACTATGGTGAAGCGCTCTCCTCGCGCTTTGCGCAGCTCTATCGCAACCTGATTGGCTCACCGCATAAGGCATTTAACCCTCAAACATTTACCGCCGCCGCCACGCAGTTCCTGATGCTGGCGGGTGCAGTATTTCTTTTTTACTGGCTGGTGCGTCTGTGCGCGTGGCCGCTGTACCGCAAAATGGGGCAATGGGGACGCAGGAAGAATCAGCAGAAAAGCAGCTGGCTACACCTGCCGTTGATGATCGCCTCAGCATTTATCATCGATTTACTGCTGCTGGCGTTGACGCTGTTTTTAGGCCAGATGCTGGCCGACAGGCTGAATGCAGGCAACAGAACCATCGCCTTCCAGCAATCGCTTTTCCTGAATGCCTTTGCGCTGATTGAGTTCTTCAAGGCGCTGCTGCGGTTACTCTTTTGTCCACACGTCCCGGCGTTGCGTCCTTTCTCCATACGGGATGAGAGCGCAAAATACTGGGCACTGCGTCTGAGCGTGCTCAGCGGGCTGATTGGCTACGGTCTGCTGGTGGCGGTGCCGATCATTTCCAACCAGGTGAACGTCCAGTTTGGCGCCCTGGCAAACGTGATTATCATGATCTGCATTACCGTCTGGTCGCTGTATCTTATCTTCCACAATAAAAAAACCATTACCCAAAGCCTGCTGAATCTGGCCGACCGCTCCCTCTCGTTCTTTAGCCTCTTTATTCGCGCGTTCGCCCTGGTGTGGCACTGGCTGGCAAGCGCTTACTTCATCGTACTATGCTTCTTCTCGTTGTTTGACCCGGGAAATAGCCTGAAATTTATGATGGGGGCGACGTTCAAAAGCCTGGCCATTATCGGTATCGCGGCCTTTGTGTCGGGGCTGCTGTCTCGCTGGATCTCGAAAACCATCACCCTGTCGCCGCAGGTGCAGCGTAGCTACCCTGAACTGCAAAAACGGGTCAACGGCTGGATGTCAGTATCGCTTAAGGTGGCGCGCATTCTCACCGTCTGCGTGGCGATTATGCTACTCCTGAATGCGTGGAGCCTGTTTGATTTCTGGAACTGGCTGCATAACGGCGCAGGCGAAAAGACCGTCGATATTTTAATTCGCATTGCCCTGATCCTGTTCTTCTCCGCCGTCGGCTGGACGCTGCTGGCGAGTCTTATCGAGAACCGTCTGGTATCGGATATTCACGGCAGACCGCTGCCCAGCGCCCGCGCCCGTACGTTACTGACCCTGTTCCGCAACGCGCTGGCGGTGATTATCAGCACCATTACCATCATGATTGTGCTGTCGGAAATCGGGGTGAATATCGCCCCGCTGCTGGCGGGTGCTGGTGCGCTGGGTCTGGCAATCTCCTTCGGTTCGCAAACGCTGGTGAAGGATATTATTACCGGCATCTTTATCCAGTTTGAGAACGGGATGAACACGGGGGATCTGGTCACGATTGGGCCGTTAACCGGCACGGTAGAGCGGATGTCCATTCGTTCTGTCGGCGTGCGCCAGGACACCGGGGCGTACCATATTATTCCCTGGTCTTCGATCACCACCTTCGCCAACTTTGTGCGCGGTATTGGCTCCGTCGTGGCGAACTACGATGTGGATCGTCATGAGGATGCAGACAAAGCGAAGCAGGCGCTGCAAGATGCGGTAGAAGAGCTAATGCAGATGGATGATATTCGCGGGCTGGTGATTGGAGAACCGTCGTTTGCCGGCATTGTCGGGCTGACGAACACGGCATTTACCCTGCGCGTGTCGTTCACCACGCAGCCGCTGAAGCAGTGGACGGTGCGTTTTGCCCTCGACAGCATGGTGAAAAAGCACTTTGATCTGGCGAACGTGCGGATGCCGGTGCAGACGTATCAGGTGTTGCCGCCGCCCGCCTCGCCGCTCCCTCCGCAGGAGCCGACGCTGTAACCGAGCCGGGTGGCGGCTTCGCCTTACCCGGCCTACGACGGAGTGCTATTTGCGACGTTTGTTATCGTCCATAAACGACCATGCGATAAAGCGGCTCTGTTTCTGGCCTTGCGCCATCTCTTTTTTCACCACTTTAACGGCACCCGCTTCGGTCAGGGCGCGGTAGAGTGGCGGCAGGTTATCCCCCCGGGAAACCAGCGTTGTGAACCATTTCACCTGGCGGCCAAACTGCTTGCTTTCCGCAATCATGCGCAGGATAAACGCCACTTCGCCCCCTTCACACCAGAGCTCCTGCTGCTGTCCGCCGAAGTTCAGCGCGGCGTCTTCAGCCTGACCCAGATTGCGACGCTTGCGCTCGCTGCCCGCGCGGGCCGCTGCCGCCGAATCATGGAACGGCGGATTGCACATCGTCGCGTCATAACTTTCGTTTTTGTGAATAATGCCGTTGAAAATCGAGGCCGCATCTTTCTGACGGCGCAGGCGAATCGCGCGGCTTAATCCAGGGTTTGCGCTGATAATCGCCTGGGCGCTGGCAAAGGCCTCGTCACCGATTTCGCTTCCGGTGAAGCGCCAGTGGTATTCATGCGCGCCGATTAGCGGGTAAATCAGGTTCGCCCCGGTACCGATATCCAGCACGGAGGCTTGCTGGGGAACCGCTCCGTCACGATCGTCTGCGAGGAGATCGGCAAGATGATGGACGTAATCAGCGCGGCCCGGCACGGGCGGGCAGAGAAAGCCTTCCGGAATATCCCAGTGAGCCACACCGTAAAAATGCGCCAGCAGAGCTTTGTTCAGCATTTTAACTGCCTGCGGGTCAGCAAAGTTGACCGACGGTTCACCCGCTGGGGTCTGGACAATGTAATCCTGCAGCGCAGGGCAGCTCAGGCATAACGCATTCATGTCGTAGCGGCTGCGGTGGCGATTTCGCGGGTGCAATCCCGGCTTTTGGGAAGTCATGGCATTCTCCTTTAAACAGCGGCGTAAGATACCCTTTGCTGGCCCAACGGTAAATCTTTCTCTGCGAAGCTCAAAAAATCACCATAAATCAAACACCTTTATGTCTATGATCTGTCAGCGAATTGTCAATTAACATCGTTCAAAAAATAAGCAGATCATCATCAAATATTTGCGCTAAGTCACACTCGTCGGGCTTCTAAACTTAAAGGGAATCACCTGTTGTTTCCTCATGAGGATGTGATTATGAAAAAGTATCTGACCCTTGCTGTTCTCGCCGGCGTCCTGGCGGCCGCGTCATTCTCTGCCATGGCCGTTCAGTCCCTTAACCAGAGTACCGATACCAGCCAGCTGCGACCCGCGGGCACCGTCTCGGTAAGCCGTGCAAGTAACCTTGACGATCTGCAGGATAAACTGGCCGAAAAAGCCCGCCAGGAAGGTGCAAAAGGATTCGTGGTGAACTCCGCTGGCGGAGATAACCATATGTACGGTACAGCGACCATCTATAAATAACCTGCCTGTTCTATCAGACTGCATCTGCCCAACGGATGCAGTTCTCTTCCCACCTCGCCTTGACTGTTCATTTTTTGACCCCATAGTGAAATGTATAACTTAATCAAGTGATGGAGGACATCATGGCTTCCGGTTGGGCAAATGACGATGCCGTCAACGAACAGATCAACAGTACGATTGAAGATGCGGTTGCACGCGCTCGCGGTGAAATCCCGCGCGGGGAAAGCTTATCTGAATGCGAAGAATGTGGGGAACCTATTCCGGAGGCGCGCAGAAAAGCCATCCTCGGCGTACGGCTTTGCATAACCTGTCAGCAGGATAAAGATTCAAAAAATTTATCACACTCAGGATATAATCGCAGAGGATCGAAAGACAGCCAGTTACGTTGACCTTCCTTTACGTAAGCTAACCGCGTAACTGCGTTGCTTTACGCTCACGATTTTTAGCCACACGCGTAGCAAAACGTGCCGTTGATCTCGCTTCTGTAAAGCGCATCAACAAGAAGTGTAAAGCGATGCTCTGAATTTATTAATATTCAATAAGTTATTTGTCATTCAATTTTTTTGAGCAACCACGTCAATTCTCTTCGATTTTATCTTCCGCAGAAAAACGTGATACTTATCACATCGACGGAACATCGTCCCCTTAACAGAATAACCTGCGAGAGATTAATTATGAAAACCATCAAATATGCTGTTGCTGCTGTTGCCCTGTCCGCTCTGTCTTTCGGCGCTTTCGCTGCAGAGCCTGTTTCATCTGCTCAGGCGCAAAATATGAATAAAATCGGTGTGGTAAGTGCAGAAGGCGCGACCACGCTGGACGGTCTGGAAGCCAAACTGGCTGAGAAAGCCGCAGCTGCCGGTGCAAGCGGGTACAGCATCACCTCCGCGAACACCAATAACAAGCTGAGCGGTACTGCGGTTATCTACAAATAATCGACCGAATGAATGCTGTACCCTCGCCATACCCTCTGGTGAGCTGCTCCAACCCTCATTGACCCTGTTGTTGTTACCCTTGCTTGCCCGTCCGCCACTGGACGGGCTTTTTTTTAATTAAAAAGCATCATTAACGCGTTTCAACCCGGCTTCCACCGAGTCAACTTCGCCTGTGGCGAGCAAACAGCAGGCCATCTGGAGTTTGATCGAATGTGGAACAGGCACATTCCCGGCAAGGCACTGCTCAATCCAGTGTGCCGTCGTATGCGGATCTTTTGCCTCAGGCAATATCACACCGGTATTCTCTTCCCCACGTTCCTGAAGGACGCGCGTACCCGCAGAATCAATCAGCATCACCTGAGGGCAGCGCTGCGGGTTAGCATAAACCTCGCCTTCCGTGCCGTGCATCAGCAATGCTCTGCCGCCGATGTCGTCAAAAAATTGCCCCACGCGCGCCACGTATTCCGGGTGCGAGACGCTGGAAAGACGCAGGGCATTATCTTCGCCAAACGGTGTTGCCAGCTTCGCCAGGGTATGCGCACTGTTACGCACGCCCATGCGCCAGCGCATATCAAGCTGCTTTTCGAGCGGCGGACACAGCGCCTTGACCGGAATATAGACCGGCTGGTGCCCGTCCAGCTTCGCCTGCGCCTGTCCGGCATGCAGCGTTGGCTCAATGCCCAGCAGCTCGAAGATAGTTTCCGTCAGCACGCGCGTGGGATCTTCACTTACACCGTGCACCACCACCGGGAAACCCAGCTTGTGTAATAAGATAGCGAGCAGCGGGGTTAAATTTGCCTGCTTACGCGCACCGTTATAGCTAGGGATAACGATCGGCATCGGTTTTGCCACCGGTGGCGTTAAGCGCAGCATTTGCACCTGCATGGCTTCATAGAAGCCGCGCATCTCCGCTTCACCCTCACCTTTAATACGTAGCGCAATAAGGATCCCACCCATCTCCAGATCGGGCACATCACCGTTCAGCATATGGGTGTACAGGGCACGGGCCGTTTCCTGATCCAGGTCACGGGCGTGGTTCTTTCCGCGCCCCACCTCTTTGATAATTTTACGATAATCCACGACATCTCTCCTTGCGGCTCTTTGCAGTTACTATAGCGCCGATAAATGTCGAGCGGGTAATCATTTCCCAGACACCGGGAAACGGTCGCAACACGCAATAAGGATAAAAATGGTCTGAAGTTAAATTGAGCAAAAAATAATTCTCAGCGATAGTTCACACCGAATTAATCAGCCACGTGATGATTAAAGTCATAAGTGTCTTACTTTCATTCAGAGGATTAAAATGAAAAAAATTATTATTGCGGGCATCGCTGCCGGGATGGCGTGTGCTTCGGTTTCTGCATTTGCATCCGGTGGTGAAGGGCAAATTAATTTCACAGGTGAAATTATTGACTCTGCATGCACGGTCGTAAATGGTTTAAGTAACCCACTTGATGTTTCATTAGGTAAGGTTGCTAAATCTGCATTTACCGGAAGTGGTTCGACGACGTCGACAACCCGCTTTAGTATTCAGCTTAAAGATTGTCCCGAAACCGTTACCAGCGCCTCGGTGACGTTCGGCGGGACGCCGGATAGTGGCAATAAGGATGTCCTTGCTGTGACGTCCGGTACCGGTGCTGCATCCGGTGTGGGTATTCAGTTGCTGGATAAAACAGAAAACCCACTGAGTTTATATACGGCTTCCGCCGCATATACCCTCACCTCAGGAACAACAACGAACGATCTGCAGTTTGGTGCACGCTATATCCAGACCGGACAGACTATTTCTGCCGGACTGGCGAATGCCGCATCAACCTTCACCATTGTTTACAACTAATAAAACAGATATTAGCTACTCCGGTAGCTAATATCTGTTATTTTTTATTACGGTTTCACTATGCGAAAATATCTTCTTGCTTCCTCCTTTTTATTCATCGCTTCTGTCGCCCATGCGGGTATTACCATCGGCGGCACGCGCGTGGTTTACCCGGAAAATAAAAAAGAATCCTCCATTGGGATCGCAAACCCGGACAATCTCGATTATCTGGTTCAGTCATGGGTCGAAACGGAAGATAAGGCACGCGAAAAAGCACCGTTCCTGATTACACCACCTCTGTTCCGCCTTGATGCGAAGCAGGACAACGTTCTGCGCATCATCAGAACCGGGGGGAATTTACCTGGCGATCGTGAATCCCTGTTCTGGTTGAATATTAAATCTATTCCCTCTTCCGCGCGCAATGAAAACACCAACACGCTGCAGATCGCGATTAAAACCCGAATTAAGCTCCTCTATCGCCCGACAAGTATTACCGGAAAACCGGAAGATGTCACCACGCAATTATCCTGGCACGTGCAGGGTAACCAGCTTATTGTCGAAAACCCCACGCCGTTTTATATGAACTTCCAGGAGATAAAGCTGGACGGTAAAAAAGTCGACAAAACCACCTATGCCGCACCTAAAAGTGAAACACATTTCACCACGCCGGGAAATATCACCGCACACTCGGTAAGCTGGAAAATCATTAATGACTACGGCGGTATCAGCCAGTCATATACCGCGCAAATTAAATAATCATCCAGGGATAGCTGGAAATAATTATGAGCTGGGAATATACCACCAAACCACCCAAACAACACGGACGCTCAATGCTTATTGCACTGGGGTGTACCTTGCTGGGTGTTTGCGCGCAAAAAGTTCTGGCCGAAGATTATTTCAACCCGGCGCTGCTGGATATCGACAACCCCAGTCAGGGGAAGACGGATCTCAGTATTTATGAGATCGGCCCCGGCCAGGCGCCGGGTAAATATCACGTCGACGTCTTCGTGAACAATAATAAAGTGGCAAGCAAAGAAATTACGTTTACGCTGAAAAAAGATGCCAGCGGAAAATCGATCCTGCAACCGTGCCTGAGCGCGGCCCAGCTAAAAAGCTTCGGCGTTAACATTGATAAATTCGTGCCGGATGATAAGGCTCAGTGTATTGACCTGAGCCTTATCCCTTCCGCCAGCGCCACGTTTCACGTAAATCCGCAGCAGCTGCTGTTAACCATTCCCCAAACCGCTATCACCCAGGTACCGCGCGATTACGTCGACCCGCAGGAATACGACGAAGGGATAAATGCCCTGCTGCTGAACTACAGCTTCACCGCCGGGGACAACCACGGCAAGGGCGAAAACGGTACCGACCAGCGCAGCGAATTTCTTAATCTGCGCCCGGGTCTTAACCTTGGGGCGTGGCGCTTGCGTAACTACTCCACCTGGAGCAAAACCAGCGGTGACGGGGACGCAGAAAGTGAGTTTTCGTCGGTCTACACCTATGCCCAACGCGATATCATCGCCCTTGGCAGCAACGTCAAATTCGGGCAAAGCTCGTCCCCCTCCGATGTATTCGACAGCATCTCATACACCGGGGCGCAGATCGCTTCGGACGACGACATGCTCCCGGACAGCATGAAAGGCTTTGCACCGGTGATCCGCGGAACAGCGCACAGCAACGCCCAGGTCATCGTCCGCCAGAACGGTTACGTCATTTATCAGAACTATGTCGCCCCCGGCGCGTTTGAAATTAACGATCTCTACCCCACCGGCGGCAGCGGTGATTTGAACGTCACCGTTAAAGAGACGGACGGCAGCGAACAACATTTTGTGGTGCCCTACGCGTCGGTGCCGGTCTTGCAGCGTGAAGGCCGCTTTAAATACAGCCTTACTGCTGGGCGCTATCGCAGCTACGACAGTGACGTTGAGAAAACGCCTTTCATGCAGGGCACGGCAATCTACGGGTTGCCTTACGGCTTTACGGCCTACGGCGGCGTGCAGGCCAGCCAGTACTACGATGCCCTGGCGCTGGGGGTCGGTAAGAACATTGGCGATCTCGGCGCGTTTTCGGTGGACGTTACCGACGCGAAGTCAGAGATGCAGGACAAGGATCCGACTCACGGCCGCGCCTGGCGCATTCGCTACAGCAAAGATTTTGCCACCACCGGCACCCATTTTTCCCTTGCCGGCTATCGCTATAACAGCAAGGGATTCTACACCCTGCAGGACACCCTGGACTCGCATACCCGCAATGACGACTGGGAAACGCCGGACACCCGACGCAGCCGCGAAGAGGCCACTGTCGACCAGTCCCTGGGCGGCTCGTTTGGTTCGCTGACCTTAAGCCTGGTCAAAGAGAGCTACTGGAATGCAAGCCAGGGGATGACCTCAATGAACCTGGGTTACAACAATTCCTGGCACGGGATCAGCTACGGCCTGAGCTACGGGCTGGATAAAAACACCCGTGACGGCAGCGACAACAATAGCGAAAAAACCAGCGAGCAGACCATCGCCTTCAACGTCTCTGTACCGCTCGATCGCTGGCTCAGCAACACCTGGGTGAACTACAACCTGAGCAGCACGAAACACGACACGACCCAAAGTGTTGGCCTGAACGGCACCGCGCTTGCTGGCAATAACCTCAGCTGGGGCGTTCAGCAGGGCCACAGTCAGAGCAGCGGCGACAGCACCAGTCTGAATGCCGATTACAAAGGTACCTACGGTGAAGTGAACGCCGGGTATTCGCAGGATAACCAACAGCAGCAGCTCAACGTCGGCCTTCAGGGAAGCATGATCGCCCATGCGCACGGCGTCACGCTGGGTCAGCCAATGGGGGAAACCGTGGCGCTGGTTGAAGCGCCAGGCGCAAGTGGTACCGACATCACCAACCAGACCGGAGTCAGTACCGATTTCCGCGGCTACGCCATCGTGCCCTATGTTTCGCCATATCGCCATAACACGCTCGCCCTGAATACCGAAACCCTGCCGGGTAACGCAGACATAGACCAGGCGGCCAAAACCGTCACGCCAACACGCGGAGCGGTGGTACGCGCGCATTACACAACCCATGTGGGCAGCCGTGTTCTGATGACCCTGCAGCGCGCCGACGGACGTCCGATCCCGTTTGGGGCAACCGCTTCGCAAGCGCATGAAGACGGTGAATTCATCGTTGGAGACGGTGGACAGGTCTATCTGACCGGAATGCATCCAAAGGGAACTCTCAACGTCAGTTGGGGTAAATCGAGTGATGCTCACTGTACGGCGTCTTACCGTCTGCCGGGGACTGATAACAGTCAAATCCTTAACGTTACTGCGCAGTGCGTGTAACCCTTTTTCAGGAACAACAGAAGATGTTCAAATATGCTTTCACGCTACTCCTGCTGGTGTCATGTACATTTATGATGCCGCGCGCCCATGCGGAAAACTGCACCAGCGCCGATTTGCCCTACACACTCAACGCCGGCACCCTTGCCGTTCCAACAACCCTGTCCACCGGCAGTGTGATACCGGGTTCAACGCAGACGCATATCGTCAACGGCAGCTGCACGGGAACTGTTTCGAACCGCACTATTATTTCCTGCTACTACGGAACCGGAAATGAAGTCGACGGTTTTCCGGGCGTCTACGCAACGGGGGTAGCAGGTGTGGGAATTGAATTGCTTAACAGCAGTGGACAGATCATACGGGGTAAAGGGATGGGATGTAATACTACATCCACCCCGATGGGGACGATCGGCACTGACAGTAATCAGACATTTTCGTTTAGCTATACGATAAAACTCATCAAGACAGGGCCATCTGTCGGTAGCGGTACCCTCTCTCAGGCTTTAAATGTTTATGGATTTGGTGACTATGCCTCTAACGGGATTAACGGCGCCAACAACGTGAGCCACTACTCAGCCACCCTTTCGCAAAGAACGGCCACCTGTTCCATCGATCCGCTTAACCTAACCGTTACGCTAGGTAATTTCCCGGTAACCCAGTTTACTCATGTCGGTAGCTACTCAGCCTGGAAGACATTCACTATTACGGCAACATGTTCAGAAGAAGTGAATCTGACGGCCTCTGTCACCAGCGCCAACGGGGTTAACAGCCAGTACGGCGATGTCATCAACCTGACGCCGGGTAGCGACAGTGCTACGGGCGTCGGCGTGCGTATGCTGATAGACGGTGTTGACTTAATGTACAACTACCCGCTCCCCTTTGGCGGCACAGCCGAACCCGGCGTACCGATGGCGCTTCCCTTCTCAATCCAGTATTACCAGACAGCCTCTACCGTCACGGCGGGAAAAGCCAATACGGTAATGACAATCGATATTGAGTATAAGTAATTGTATGAAAAGAGAATTAATTTTAGTAATGATGCTTGCCAGCACAGCCAGCTTTGCGACTGACGTGACACTAAACATAGAGGGCAATATCTATGACACCACCTGTCAGGTCGACAGTGCCAGTCAGAATATGGTCGTGGATTTAGGTCAGGCAATTTCGGGGGACTTTAAATCGGTGGGTGATACGGGAAAGTGGAAAAACTTCGACATTACGCTCTCAAATTGTCCCGCAAGCCTGATGTTAGCCACTATCACCGTAGATGGGCAGCCTGATGAGCAGCATCCAACAAAATTTGCCAGCACCGGTACAGCAAA
This sequence comes from Lelliottia nimipressuralis, assembly GCF_004402045.1. Taxonomy (GTDB): domain Bacteria; phylum Pseudomonadota; class Gammaproteobacteria; order Enterobacterales; family Enterobacteriaceae; genus Enterobacter; species Enterobacter chinensis. The sequence continues at coordinate 317,572 of NZ_SOMG01000021.1, forward strand.
AGGGATCGCGCTTGAGCTGGCGGACAGGACGGATTATATCACTCTCGCCCCGCAGTCCAGCTTTAATGCCTTAATAAACAACGGAACCCATACCGCTGATTTTCCAATGGCTGCACGCTATTACGCTACCGCCATGCCGGTGACCGCTGGCACGTTCGAGAGCGTTGTTCAGGCCACCTTTACTTACCAGTAGGACCGCGCCCCTTAGCACGGATGCTTTTTTTACGCCCGGCGGCCGGTTTTGCCGGGCGTTTTTTCACTTCCGGCACCTCTGGCTGTTCAATCGGGAATACCGGTAACGCATTCAGCAGCCGCTGACCGTAGTTTTTCGTCAGCAGACGCTTGTCGTAAATCACAATCTCGCCCCAGCAGCCGTGGCTACGAATCAAACGCCCGACCTGCTGAATCAGGTTAAACGACGCCGCCGGCAGGCTTTGCACTTCAAACGGATAGCGGTTGAGGCTTTTCAGCCACTCCCCTTCGGTGATCACCACCGGGCTGTCGATAGGCGGGAAGGCGATTTTATGAATATGCACCTGCGTCAGATAATCACCTTTCAGATCCAGACCTTCAGCAAACGACTGTAAACCCACCAGCACGCTGCGCTCGCCGTTATCGATCCGCTTGCGGTGTGTTTCCACCAGCCGGTAGCGCGGCTGATCGCCCTGCACCAGCAAAAGCAAACGCAGATCGGTGACGTGCTCGAGGAAGCGTTGCATGGCGCGTCCGCTGGCAAACAGCACCAGCATGCCGGGGTATTTTTGCTCTCGACCTGTTCGCGGAAGTAGGCCGCCATCTCCGCGATGTGCTGCTCTTCGTTGTCGATCAGCGGCTCATATTTCATGCGGGGAATAACCAGCTTACCCTGCTCGCAGTGGTTAAACGGTGAGTCCAGCGCCACAAAGCGGTCGCCCGCTTTCTCTCTCAGGCCGCTCATCTCCTGCAAACGGGAGAAGCTATTGAGAGAACGCAGCGTCGCAGAGGTGACTACCACGTGCGGCACGCTGCGCCAGATCAGCTTTTCCAGCTGATCGGCCACGCGAATGCCCACGCAGTGGAAAAAGAGATGGACCTGCCCGTCTCGCACTTCGCGGGTGGCCCATTTGGTCACCGGCGCACCAGACGCCTGCGCCAGCGAGGCCAGCCGCCAGAGTTTGCTCTGCGCTTCAAACATGCCCAGCGCGCGGTTCATCTGCAGCAGAATACGGTGCAGACGCACGACGTCGTGAGCGCCTGTCTTCTCGCTGAGATCGTTTAAGAACATCTCCGCCAGACCGCGCAGTTTTTCCAGGTGCTTCGCCAGCTGCTGGCAAATCTCCATCACCTCTTCAGGCAGCTCACCCATCGCAAAGCGATGTTCCGCCTCCTGCGTGGCCGGAAGATAAAGATTCAGGATGTTATTCAGCGACGAGATAAGGCTGTAGACCTCTTCGCAGTGGTCGCTCAGCCGCTCGGGTACCGCCAGCGGCGGAGTCGTTTTCGGGCGGAACTGCTCCATGCAGGTTGCCACCAGCTTGCAGAAGAGATCGAGCTGAAGACGGAACCAGGGTGCGGTAATTTCGGCGCTCATCTCCAGTGCGTCCCGCGCCACGTCCGGCAAATGATGGCCTTCGTCGAGCACCAGCAGCAGGTTCTTGGGCTCAGGCAAAACGGCTTCGCTCTCCAGCGCGGCCATCACCAGCGCATGGTTGGCGACCACGACTTCAGCTTCCTGAATCTCACGCCGGGCGACAAAGAACGGGCACTCCCGGTAGTAGTGGCAGTTGCGGTTCAGACAGCTCGCTTTATCGGTGCTGAGTCTGCGCCATAGGTCGTCGTTAATCGCCAGGCTGGTGTGATCGCGCAGGCCATCCCACTTATAGCCATCGAGCTCGGCTTTAAGTTTTGCACACTGCTCCTGCTCGGCCTTGTTGTTCGGCGTCAGCTCGTCGTCGAGAAACGCCAGCAAATCTTGCTGATTAGGCTCACTGCTGGCGAGCGCCGCCAGGTTACGCGGACAAACATAGCGTCCACGTCCAAAGGCCGCCGTAAACCGCAGGTCGGGGATAATTTTGCGCAGCAGCGGTAAATCCTTGCTGAAGATCTGATCCTGCAGCGCCACGTTGGCGGTGCTGACCACCAGCGTTTTGTCCTCTTCCCGCGCAATCGCGATGCCGGGAATGAGATACGACAGGGTTTTCCCGACGCCGGTCGGGGCTTCAATCGCCAGATGTCGTCCGTCGTCCCCGGCGAGCGTTTTTGCCACGTCAGCAATCATCTGACGCTGTGGCGATCGGGGGATAAAATCGGGGATCTGTTGCTGTAGCGCCTTGTACCATGCGCCAATTTGCGCTTTGAGCGCAGCGGTTAAAGCCATTGGAAAACCTGAAATACTGTATAAACAGCCACTATTGTGGCACTTTCTGTTGGCTGTCGCAAAAAGAAAAGCCCGGCTTTACGACCGGGCTTCCAGATTACTGCGGGTTAGCAGGTTTACGCGGGCGGCGTCGGCGTTGGCCTTCCCCTGCCGGTTTCCCTTCGCCGCTGCGCCACGGGTTTTCACCCGCCGGTTTTGCGTCGTTGTTACGACGCGGCGGTTTGCCTGATGATTTTGGCGCGCCACCTTCAGCACGACGCGGTTGCTGACCGCGGCCGCCGCCTCCTTGACCACGACCACCGCCGCCCTGACGGCCGTTCTGAATCGGCTCGGCTTTGATGGACGGATCCACTTCGTAGCCCGGGATTTCGATACGCGGGATCTCTTTTTTCAGCAGGCGTTCGATATCCCGCAGCAGTTTGTGTTCATCCACACAGACCAGAGAAAGCGCTTCACCGGTGGCCGCCGCGCGACCGGTACGGCCGATACGGTGAACATAATCTTCCGGCACGTTTGGCAGCTCGTAGTTCACCACGTGCGGCAGCTCTTCAATGTCCAGGCCACGCGCAGCAATGTCAGTTGCCACCAGCACGCGGATGTCGCCAGATTTGAATTCAGCCAGCGCACGGGTACGCGCACCCTGGCTCTTGTTGCCGTGGATGGCCGCACTGCGGATGCCATCTTTATTAAGCTGTTCCGCCAGGTGGTTAGCGCCGTGCTTGGTGCGGGTAAAGACCAGCACCTGCTGCCAGTTGCCCTGACCGATCATCTGGGAGAGCAGTTCCCGCTTACGCTTCTTATCCACGAAGTGCACGTGCTGCGTCACCTGCTCGGAGGCGGTGTTGCGGCGCGCGACCTCCACTTCCAGCGGGTTATGCAGCAGCTTTTCAGCAAGCGCCTTGATCTCGTCGGAGAAGGTCGCGGAGAAGAGCAGGTTCTGACGGCGTGACGGCAGTTTAGCCAGCACGCGGCGAATGTCGTGAATAAAGCCCATGTCGAGCATGCGGTCGGCTTCGTCCAGCACCAGAATTTCAACCTGATCCAGCTTAACCGCGTTCTGATGTTCCAGATCCAGCAGGCGACCCGGGGTAGCAACCAAAACGTCGACGCCGCTGCGCAGCTTCATCATCTGCGGGTTGATGCTGACTCCGCCGAAGACCACCAGCGAGCGAATGTTGAGATAGCGGCTGTACTCACGCACGTTCTCACCAATCTGGGCTGCCAGCTCACGGGTTGGGGTAAGGATCAGGGCCCGAACCGGACGACGGCCTTTGGCGTGCGGCTGGTTTTTTACCAGCAGTTCCAGCAGCGGCAGGGTAAAACCGGCGGTTTTGCCGGTGCCGGTCTGGGCGCTGGCCATCAGGTCGCGGCCCTGCAGGACGGCAGGAATAGCCTGCTGCTGGATTGGGGTTGGCTCAACGTAGCCCTGTTCTGCGATCGCGCGCAGAATTTCCGGGTTCAGGCCAAGGGAATCAAAAGACATAAAAACTCCGAACCGCCCCGACCATCACAGGTGTAGTTTTCAGGGAGATATAACGAATAGGGGAGGACAAAAACCACAATGTCGCGAAGGGGCGGAGTGTAGCAGCTTTTGTGACGTGGCGCATAAAATATCCCTCAGTTCCCTCGACGAGGACGAGAATCAGGCATAGTCTTAATCAATCGATTGATTAATTTTTAATGCCGCGATGAATACGACCCCGACGACATCAAAAGGTGAACAGGCCAAAAGCCAGCTTATTGCCGCCGCGCTGGCGCAGTTTGGCGAGTATGGACTGCATGCGACCACGCGGGATATCGCGGCGCAGGCAGGGCAGAACATTGCGGCCATTACCTACTATTTTGGCTCAAAAGAGGATTTATATCTCGCCTGCGCCGAGTGGATCGCCGATTTTATTGGCACGCAATTTCGCCCGCACGTTGAGGAAGCCACCGCGCTGCTGAGCCAGCCGTCGCCCGATCGCGAGACCATTCGCCAGCTGATCCTCAATGCCTGCCACAACATGATCCGCCTGCTGACGCATGACGATACGCTCAACCTGAGCAAGTTTATCTCCCGCGAGCAGCTCTCCCCCACTGCCGCCTACCAGCGGGTACACGATCGGGTGATTGACCCGATGCATACCCACCTGACCCGGCTGATCGCCGCCTATACCGGGCGAGATGCCAACGATACCGAGACAGTTTTGCATACCCACGCCCTGCTGGGTGAAATCCTGGCCTTCCGTCTGGGCCGGGAAACCATCCTGTTACGCACCGGCTGGACACAATTTGATGAGGATAAAGCCGCGCAGATTAGCCAGGTCATCGCCTGTCATCTCGATCTGATCCTGCAAGGCTTAACGCAAAGGAGCCTGAAGTCATGAAAAAACCTGTCGCCATCATTCTGGTGGTTGTTGTTTTGCTTGCTGCGGGAATCGGTGGCTGGCTGTGGTATCAGAGCCATCAGGACCGGGGCCTGACGCTGTACGGTAACGTTGATATTCGCACGGTAAATATGAGTTTCCGCGTCGGCGGGCGTCTCGCCTCGCTGAGCGTTGACGAAGGAGATGCCATTAAGACGGGGCAGACGCTGGGTATGCTGGACAAAGCGCCCTTTGAAAATGCGCTGCAGCAGGCCAAAGCAGGCGTGTCGGTCGCCCAGGCAGAATATGACCTGATGCTGGCTGGCTATCGCGACGAAGAGATTGCCCAGGCCGCTGCGGCGGTCAAACAGGCGCAGGCGGCCTATGACTACGCGCAGAACTTCTATGCCCGCCAGCAGGGGCTGTGGAAAAGCCGCACCATTTCCGCTAACGATCTGGAAAATGCCCGTTCCTCGCGCGACCAGGCCCAGGCGACGCTGAAATCCGCCCAGGACAAACTGAGCCAGTACCGCACCGGTAACCGCCCGCAGGATATTGCCCAGGCCAAAGCCAGCCTTGAACAGGCGCAGGCGCAGCTGGCCCAGGCGGAACTGGATCTGCACGACACCACCTTAATCGCCCCGTCTGACGGCACGCTGATGACCCGCGCCGTGGAGCCGGGCAGCATGCTCAGCGCGGGCAGCACCGTCTTAACGCTCTCCCTGACCCGCCCGGTCTGGGTACGCGCTTACATCGACGAGCCGAATCTCGGCCAGATGCAGCCGGGCCGCGAGCTGTTGCTCTATACCGACGGCCGCCCGGACAAGCCGTACCATGGCAAAGTGGGCTTTGTCTCGCCAACTGCCGAGTTCACGCCGAAAACCGTTGAAACACCGGACCTGCGTACCGACCTGGTGTATCGCCTGCGCATCATCGTGACTGATGCGGACGACGCGCTGCGTCAGGGCATGCCTGTCACCGTAAAAGTGAACAACGGGGAACGACATGAATGACGCGGTTATTCAGCTCAACAATCTCGTTAAACGCTTCAGAGGGATGGAGAAACCGGCCGTCGCGCCGCTGAACTGCACCATCCAGAAAGGCTATGTCACCGGGTTGGTCGGCCCGGACGGCGCAGGCAAAACCACGCTGATGCGCATGCTGGCCGGTCTGCTGAAACCGGATGAAGGATCGGCCCGCGTGCTCGGGCTTGACCCGATCGAGGATGACGGTGCGCTCCACGCCATGCTCGGCTATATGCCGCAGAAGTTTGGTCTGTATGAAGATCTGACGGTGATGGAAAACCTTAACCTGTATGCCGATCTGCGCAGCGTCACCGGAGAAACCCGACAGAAGACTTTCGCCCGCCTGCTGGAGTTCACCTCGCTCGGCCCGTTCACCGACCGGCTGGCGGGCAAGCTCTCCGGCGGGATGAAGCAGAAGCTGGGGCTGGCCTGCACGCTGGTGGGGGAACCGAAGGTGCTGCTGCTGGATGAGCCCGGCGTCGGCGTGGACCCGATTTCGCGCCGCGAGCTGTGGCAGATGGTGCACGAGCTGGCGGGCGACGGCATGCTGATCCTCTGGAGCACCTCCTACCTTGACGAAGCCGAGCAGTGCCGGGACGTGCTGCTGATGAACGAAGGCAAACTGCTTTATCAGGGCGAGCCGACGACGCTGACGCTGAGCATGGCCGGGCGCAGTTTCCTGCTGCATAGCCCGCAGGAATCCACCCGCACGCTGCTGCAGCGGGTGCTGAAACTGCCCCAGGTTAGCGACGGGATGATCCAGGGGCGCTCAGTGCGGGTGATCCTCAAAAAAGAGGCCACCGTCAACGACATTCGCCGTGCGCCAGGCATGCCTGAGCTCGAGATGGAAGAAACAGCGCCGCGTTTTGAAGATGCGTTTATCGACCTGCTGGGCGGTGCGGGAACGTCGGAGTCCCCCCTCGGCGCAATCCTGCACACGGTGGAAGGCACGCCCGGCGAAACGGTGATCGAAGCCAAAGCCCTGACCAAGAAGTTCGGGGATTTCGCCGCCACCGACAACGTCAATTTTGCGGTGAAGCGCGGCGAGATTTTCGGCCTGCTCGGGCCGAACGGTGCGGGAAAATCCACCACCTTTAAGATGATGTGTGGCCTGCTGGTCCCCACCTCCGGCAAAGCGCTGGTGCTGGATATGGACCTGAAGGTCAGCTCTGGCAAAGCGCGTCAGCATCTGGGCTATATGGCACAGAAGTTCTCGCTGTATGGCAACCTGACCGTCGAGCAGAATCTGCGCTTTTTCTCCGGGGTGTACGGCCTGCGCGGGCGCGCGCAGAGCGAGAAAATCCGCCGCATGAGCGACGCCTTTGGATTAACCAGCATTGCCTCCCACGCGACCGACGAACTGCCGCTCGGCTTTAAGCAGCGGCTGGCGCTGGCCTGTTCGCTGATGCACGAGCCCGATATTCTTTTTCTTGATGAGCCGACGTCCGGCGTTGACCCCCTCACCCGCCGCGAGTTCTGGCTGCATATCAACAGCATGGTGGAAAAAGGCGTGACGGTGATGGTCACCACGCACTTTATGGACGAGGCGGAGTACTGCGACCGTATCGGGCTGGTGTACCGCGGCAAGCTGATTGCCCACGGAACCCCGGATGACCTGAAAGAACAGGCCGCCGACGATGAGGTTCCGGACCCAACCATGGAGCAGGCCTTTATCACCCTCATCCACGAGTGGGATAAGGAGAACGCCCATGCGTAATAACGCGATTTCGTGGCGCAGGGTACGCGCGCTGTGTATCAAAGAGACGCGTCAGATCGTGCGCGATCCCAGCAGCTGGCTGATTGCGGTGGTAATCCCCCTGCTGCTGCTGTTTATCTTCGGTTACGGGATCAACCTCGACTCGAGCAAACTGCGGGTCGGGATATTGCTGGAACAGCAGAGCGAAGAGGCGCTGGACTTCACCCACGCCATGACCGGTTCGCCCTACATCGATGCCACCATCAGCGATAACCGGCAGGAATTAATCCAGAAAATGCAGGCCGGGAAAATTCGCGGGTTGGTGGTGATCCCTGTGGATTTCGCCGCCAATATGGCGCGTGCGAATACCGATGCCCCGATCCAGGTGATCACCGACGGCAGCGAGCCGAACACCGCGAACTTTGTGCAGGGCTACGTGGAGGGGATCTGGCAGCTGTGGCAAATGCAGCGGGCGGAAGATCGGGGCGAAGAATTTAAACCGCTGATCGACGTGCAGACGCGCTACTGGTTTAACCCGGCAGCCATCAGCCAGCACTTTATTATTCCGGGCGCGGTGACGATTATCATGACGGTGATTGGCGCGATTCTGACCTCGCTGGTGATAGCCCGCGAGTGGGAGCGCGGCACCATGGAGGCCTTGCTTTCAACCGAAGTGACGCGCGTCGAGCTGCTGCTGTGTAAACTCATCCCTTATTACTTCCTCGGCATGCTGGCGATGCTGCTCTGTATGCTTGTCGCAGTCTTTATCCTCGGCGTGCCGTACCGCGGCTCGCTGGTCGTGCTGTTCTTTATCACCAGCCTGTTTTTACTCAGCACGCTGGGCATGGGGCTGCTCATCTCCACCATTACCCGCAACCAGTTTAACGCCGCGCAGGTGGCCCTCAACGCCGCTTTTTTACCGTCGATTATGCTGTCCGGGTTTATCTTCCAGATAGACAGCATGCCTGCCGTGATCCGCGCCGTGACCTATGTTATTCCGGCTCGCTACTTTGTGAGCACGCTGCAAAGCCTGTTCCTGGCGGGGAATATTCCGGTGGTGCTGATTATCAACACGCTGTTTTTGATGGCGTCGGCGGTAATGTTTATCGGGTTGACGTGGATGAAAACGAAAAGAAGATTAGATTAGCCAACGGATTTTGTAGGTCGGGTAAGCGCAAGCGCCACCCGACAGGAGGACGATGCAATGTTTCACCGTTTATGGACGTTAATACGCAAAGAGCTGCAGTCCCTGCTGCGCGAGCCGCAAACGCGCGCCATTCTGGTATTGCCGGTGCTGATCCAGGTTTTACTGTTCCCGTTTGCCGCCACCCTTGAGGTGACCAACGCCACCATCGCCATTTACAACGAAGACAACGGCAAACATTCCGTCGAGCTGACGCAGCGCTTTGCCCGTGCGAAAGCCTTTACCCACATCCTGCTGCTGAAAAGCCCGCAGGAGATCCAGCCCACTATCGACACGCAAAAAGCGCTGCTGCTGGTCCGTTTCCCGGCGGATTTTTCCCGCAATCTGGACACCTTCCAGACCGCGCCGATGCAGCTGATCCTCGACGGACGTAACTCCAACAGCGCCCAGATAGCGGCCAACTATTTGCAGCAGGTGGTGAAGGATTACCAGCAGGAGCTGATGGACGGCAAACCGAAGCCCAACAACAGCGAACTGGTGGTGCGTAACTGGTACAACCCGAATCTGGACTACAAATGGTTTGTGGTACCGTCGCTGATCGCCATGATCACCACCATTGGTGTGATGATCGTGACCTCCCTGTCCGTTGCCCGCGAGCGCGAACAAGGCACGCTGGATCAGCTGTTGGTTTCCCCGCTCGCCACCTGGCAAATCTTCGTCGGCAAAGCGGTGCCGGCGCTGATTGTCGCCACCTTCCAGGCCACCATCGTGTTGGGCGTAGGAATTTGGGCCTATCAGATCCCGTTCGCCGGTTCGCTGGCGTTGTTTTACTTCACGATGGTGATTTACGGGCTGTCGCTGGTAGGATTTGGGCTGCTGATTTCGGCGCTTTGTTCGACGCAGCAGCAGGCGTTTATCGGGGTATTCGTCTTTATGATGCCCGCGATTTTGCTCTCGGGCTATGTCTCGCCGGTTGAGAATATGCCGGTGTGGTTACAGGATCTGACGTGGGTAAATCCGATTCGGCACTTTACGGACATCACCAAGCAAATCTATCTGAAGGATGCGAGTCTGGATATTGTCTGGGGAAGTTTGTGGCCGCTACTGGTCATCGCGGCCACGACGGGCTCAGTGGCGTACGCGATGTTTAGACGCAACATTGCGTAGCTTTTTCTCTTTGGTCAGCAACGAGACTACCGCAGGCCCTGCAAGGATAGCCAGACCGGCCAGGGCCAGCAGCAGGTTGTTTTGCAACACCCGCGACAGCAGCCAAAGCACAATCATCGCTGCACCAAAATACCAGGTGGTGGTGAGCTCTTCGAGCACATCACCCACCTCGCGCCAGCGCGCTTCATGGTGTCGCTGTAAAAACAGCATCGACAGCACGGTGACGCCATAAAGGACGCATAGTCCCAGGCCAACACGCACCAGCGTGCCGCTCATCCAGCCCATCACCAGTACGGCCACGACCAGTAAATGCAACATTATCTGCCAGCAACTCAGGCCAGTTGCGACACGAACACGTTGTTGCCACTTCATGGCTTCTCTCCTGAAGGATTTTTCTCTGCTTAATCAGACTACCGCACTTTACGGAAAATTCCGTAACGCCGCATCTTTTTGTGACGCCGACTACACTTTATTTTCATTGGGATAGTCACTCAGGAAGGAGCTTATGACGAAAAAAATGCAGCATTTCTCGCTTAAAGTGCTGACGATAAACATTCATAAAGGCTTCACAGCATTTAACCGCCGCTTCATTTTACCGGAGCTGCGCGACGCCGTGCGCACCGTCAGCGCGGACATCGTCTGTCTGCAGGAGGTAATGGGCGCACACGAAGTTCATCCGATGCATTTCGAAAACTGGCCCGACACGCCGCACTATGAATTTCTGGCCGACACCATGTGGAGTGATTACGCCTACGGCCGCAACGCGGTCTATCCGGAAGGGCATCACGGGAATGCGGTGCTGTCCCGCTATCCCATTGAACACTACGAGAACCGCGACGTTTCCGTCGGGGAGAGCGAAAAACGCGGGCTGCTTTACTGCCGTATTACACCGCCCGATCTTGCGCTGCCCATCCATGTCGGCTGCGTCCATCTGGGCCTTCGCGAAGCCCATCGTCAGGCGCAGCTGAACATGCTGGCCGAATGGGCCAATGCACTTCCCGAGGGTGAACCGGTGGTGGTGGCCGGCGATTTCAACGACTGGCGACAGCGGGCCAACCATCCGTTGAAAGTGAATGCCGGACTGGAGGAAATTTTCACCCGCGCGAACGGCAGGCCTGCGCGGACCTTTCCGGTACGTTTCCCGCTGCTTCGGCTTGACCGCATCTACGTGAAAAATGCACACGCCAGCAGCCCCACCGCCCTGGCACTCCTCAACTGGCGGCATCTTTCCGACCATGCCCCGCTCAGCGCGGAGATCCACTTATGAAATGTTCCTGGCAGGAAGGCAACCGGATCACGCTGCTGGTCAATGGGGACGAGTATTACCCGGCCGTGTTCAAAGCGATTGATAACGCTCAGCAGAAAGTGATCCTCGAAACCTTTATCTGGTTCGAAGACAACGTCGGCAAACAACTGCACAGCGTGCTGCTGCGCGCCGCCCGGCGCGGCGTCAAAATTGAAGTGCTGCTTGATGGCTATGGCTCGCCGGACCTCAGCGACGCGTTTGTCAATGAACTGACCGCTGCGGGCGTGGTGTTCCGCTACTACGATCCCGGCCCTCGCCTCTTCGGCATGCGTACCAATCTTTTCCGCCGGATGCACCGCAAAATTGTGGTGGTAGATGAGACGGTGGCGTTTGTCGGCGGCATCAACTACTCTGCTGAACATATGTCCGACTTCGGCCCGGAAGCGAAGCAGGATTACGCGATTCGCATAGAAGGCCCGGTGGTTCAGGACATCTTACTGTTTGAACTGGAGAACCTGCCGGGTAAAGAGGCCGTTCGCCGCTGGTGGAAACGCCGCCATCGCCCGGAAGAGAACCGCAAGCCCGGCGAAGCGCAGGCGCTTTTCGTCTGGCGGGATAACGGTGAGCACCGGGACGACATTGAACGTCATTATCTCAAGATGCTTGCCAACGCGAAGCGAGAGGTCATCATCGCTAACGCCTACTTTTTCCCGGGCTATCGCCTGCTGCATGCCATGCGCAATGCGGCCCGACGCGGCGTACGCGTGAAGCTGATTGTGCAGGGCGAGCCGGATATGCCAATCGTCAAAGTCGGCGCTCGGCTGCTGTATAACTACCTGGTGAAGGGCGGCGTACAGATTTACGAATATCGCCGTCGGCCGCTGCACGGCAAAGTCGCGCTGATGGACGATCACTGGGCTACCGTGGGCTCCAGTAACCTCGATCCGCTGAGCTTATCGCTCAACCTTGAAGCTAACCTGATCATTCACGATCGCCAGTTTAATCAAACCCTGCGGGATAACCTGCAGGCCTTGATCGTCAACGACTGCGTGCGCGTGGATGAATCCATGGTTCCCAAACGCACCTGGTGGAACCTGGGCATCAGCGTGGTGGTGTTCCACTTCCTGCGTCACTTCCCGGCGATGGTCGGCTGGCTGCCGGCACATACGCCGAAGCTCGCGCAAGTGGACCCGCCGGTACAACCCGAAATGGAAACCCAGGACCGTATTGAAGCGGAAGATGGAGGCAAACCCTGATGTCGAAATCACATCCGCGCTGGCGGCTGGCAAAAAAGATCCTGACCTGGCTGTTTTTCATCGCCGTCGCGGTTCTGCTGGTGGTCTACGCGCAGAAAGTTGACTGGGAAGAGGTGTGGAAAGTTATCCGCAACTATAACCGGTTGGTGCTGCTGGGGGCGCTTGGGCTGGTTATTGTGAGCTACCTGATGTACGGCTGCTATGACCTGCTTGGCCGGGCCTACTGCGGCCACAAGCTGGCCAAACGGCAGGTGATGCTGGTGTCGTTTATCTGCTATGCCTTTAACCTGACGCTGAGCACCTGGGTTGGTGGGATTGGCATGCGCTATCGCCTTTACTCGCGTCTGGGGCTGCCTGGCGGGACGATTACGCGCATTTTTTCCCTGAGCATCACCACCAACTGGCTGGGCTATATTCTGCTTGGCGGGGTGATCTTTACTATCGGCGTGGTACAGCTGCCCGCGCACTGGTATATCGACGAAACCACGCTACGCATTCTGGGCATCGTACTGCTGCTGATTATCGCCGTTTATCTCTGGGCCTGCGCGTTTGCCAGACGTCGTCATATGACCATCAAAGGACAAAAGCTGGTATTACCCTCGTGGAAGTTCGCGGTGCTGCAGATGGTCGTCTCCAGCGCCAACTGGATGGCGATGGGGGCGATTATCTGGCTGTTGATTGGTGAAGACGTGAATTACTTCTTCGTGCTGGGCGTACTGCTGGTGAGCAGTATTGCCGGGGTGATCGTGCATATTCCGGCGGGGATCGGCGTGCTGGAGGCGGTGTTTATCGCGTTGCTTGCGGGGGAGCATGTCTCTCAGGGAACGATTATCGCCGCCCTGCTGGCGTACCGCATGATCTATTACTTCCTGCCGCTGGCGCTGGCAACGGTCTGTTATCTGGTGCTGGAGGGTCGGGCGAAGAAGCTGAGGGCGAAGAACGAAAAAGTAATGGCGAAGTAAATAAGTCGGGTGGGGGCTTCGCCTTACCCGACCTACGGTTCGCGTTTCGTAGGCCGGGTAAGGCGAAGCCCCCACCCGGCAAAGCAACCTTAACGACGGTTGCCTAAAATCCGCAGCAGCATCAGGAACAGGTTGATGAAGTCCAGATACAGCGTCAGCGCGCCTAAAATTGAGTATTTGCGCAGGTTCGAACTGTCGCGTACGTCAATCTGCTCGCCGATGTTTTTCAGCTTCTGGGTGTCATACGCCGTCAAACCAACGAAGATCACCACCCCGATGTAGGTCACGGCCCACATCAGCGCTTCGCTCTTCAGCCACAGGTTCACCAGCGACGCCAGCACAATCCCGATCAGCCCCATAAACAGCATGCTGCCGAAGCCGCTCAGATCGCGCTTAGTGGTGTAACCGTAGAGGCTCATCGCACCGAACATCCCGCCGGCCACCACAAAGGTGCTGGCGATGGAAGAGTAGGTGTAAACGATGAAAATGCTGGAAAGCGTCAGCCCCGTTAGCGCCGAATAGAGCATAAACAGCGTGGTCGCCATTCCGGCACTCAGCTTTTGCACCAGGCCCGAAAGCACAAACACCAGCGCCAGCTGCGCGATAATCAGCCCAAAGAAGGTGATTTTACTGGAGAAAATAAACATCATCAGCTCAGGCGTATTGGCCGCATACCACGCGATAAATGCGGTAAGCAGTAAGCCGACCGTCATCCAGCCATAGACCTGAGCCATATACGTCTGCAGCCCGCTACGGGTCTGCTGTACTATTGAATCGGAACGCGGAAATCGGTCCATGATTCACTCCTGATTAAGATTAAGTAGACACACACGTTAAGATTAACACATCCACGTAAACCGACTACCAACGGCTGGCGGCCTGTTTATCGCTGTCGCGGGATTCAACCCACCGATCGCCTTCCGGCGTGGCCTCACGCTTCCAGAACGGCGCTCTGGTTTTGAGGTAATCCATAATGAACTCCCCTGCCGCAAACGCGCTGCTGCGGTGTGCGCTGGTCACTCCGACAAAAACAATCTCCTCGCCGGGCCACATCTCACCGATGCGGTGAATCACCGTGACGCGTCCGAGCGGCCAGCGGCCTCGCGCTTCGTCCACAATCTCCGCCAGAGATTTCTCGGTCATGCCTGGATAGTGCTCCAGCGTCAGCGCCTTCACGCTGTCGCCGAGGTTGTGGTTGCGCACTTTACCGGTGAAGGTCACGACCGCACCATCTTCGTCACGCTCTGCCAGCCAGCTGTATTCTGTACCGACACTGAAGCGCTCAGGACCGACCAGAATTCGGGTCTCAGCCATCTTAGCCCCCTGTTACCGGCGGGAAGAAGGCCACTTCATCCCCTGCCTTCAGAGGATGGGTGAACTCCACCAGCGTCTGGTTAACGGCGGCCAGCAGCTTGCCTTCGTCCAGCGCCAGCGCCCAGCGGTCGCTCTGTGCCGCCAGATGCGCGCGCAGGGCGGCAACGTTTTCAAAAGGGGCATCCAGCGTCAGGCTGTCGGTGTTGACCAGCTCACGCACCTGCGCAAAAAAGAGCACCTTAATCATGGCTGTCCACCTTAAAATCGCCGGATTTGCCGCCGCTTTTTGCCAGCAGGCGAACCGGGCCAATCACCATATCTTTCTGCACCGCTTTGCACATGTCGTAGATGGTCAGCGCGGCGACAGAGGCCGCCGTCAGAGCTTCCATCTCCACGCCGGTTTTCCCGGTTAAGCGGCAGAGCGATTCAATGCGCACGCGGCTGTGCTCCGGCTGCGCCTGAAGATTTACTTCCACTTTACTCAGCATCAGCGGATGGCACAGCGGGATGAGATCCCAGGTGCGCTTGGCGGCCTGAATCCCCGCAATGCGCGCGGTAGCAAACACGTCACCCTTGTGGTGACTGCCGTCGATAATCATCGCCAGGGTTTCCGGCAGCATGGTGACGAACGCTTCGGCACGCGCCTCGCGCACCGTTTCCGCTTTGGCGGAGACATCCACCATATGCGCTTCGCCAGCGGCGTTAATGTGGGTCAATTGCGACATAACTTATTTCTTTAAATGAGGATGGAAATTACACGGACGGGTACGGGCATCCAGCTGCGGGGCAATAATATTGTCCCATGCGGTGCGGCAAGCTTTCGTCGAGCCAGGCATGGCGAAAATCAGCGTGTTGTTTGCCACGCCAGCCACCGCGCGAGACTGCAGCGTGGAGGTACCAATCTCTTCAAATGAGAGCATACGGAACACTTCGCCGAAGCCTTCCACCTCGCGGTCGAACAGCGGGAGCAGCGCTTCGGGCGCCTGGTCGCCTGCGGTAAAGCCGGTGCCGCCGGTGATCAGCACCACCTGCACCTCATCACTGGCGATCCACTGCGAAACCTGCGCGCGAATGGCATAGCGGTTCTCCTTCACAATCGCTTTATCGACGATGTGATGCCCCGCGTCATGGGCCGCCTCGCGCAGCCAGTGGCCGGAGGTATCATCCTCTTCGCCACGGCGGTCGGAAACGGTAAGAATGGCAATGCGTGTCGGGATAAATTCCGCGCTGACCTGACTCATCTTATGATTCCCTCTTAAGCCTGATTACCCGCCGATGTAAGACAGGTTTTGAGTAATGCCGGTGTTGCCCTGATGCAGGAAGTGGGTCTGTTTTTTATGCGTCAGAGCCTCTGAGATACGCGCTTCAAGCGCGCTCTGCTGGGCATCATCTTCCAGCAGATCGCGCAGCTCGACGCCGCCATCGCCAAACAGACATAAATGCAGCTTGCCCACGGAGGAGACGCGAAGACGGTTACAGCTGGCGCAGAAGTCTTTCTCATAGGGCATGATCAGCCCGATTTCCCCGTCGTAGTCGGGGTGACAAAAGACCTGCGCCGGGCCGTCGCTGCGCTGGCGAATCTGATGGATCCAGCCGCGTTTCAGCAGCGCGTCGCGCAGCACCATGCCGGAGATATGATGGCGACGGAACAGGTCGCTCCCCTCGCCCGTTTCCATCAGCTCGATAAAACGCAGTTGGATGGGGCGGGATTTTATCCACGCCAGGAAGGTGTCCAGCTGATGGTGGTTGACGTCACGCATCAGCACCGTGTTGACTTTGACCTTCTCGAACCCGGCGCTAAACGCCGCGTCGATGCCGTCCATCACCTGGCGGAATTTATCCTGTCCGGTAATGGCGTGAAACTGGCGGGCATCAAGGCTGTCCACGCTGACGTTGATGGCGGTTAAGCCCGCATCACGCCAGGAGGCCACATCGCGGGCCATACGGTATCCGTTGGTGGTTACCGCAATCTGGCGAATGCGTTCGTTTTCACGCACGGCGGCAATGATGTCGGGGAAATCGCGTCGCAGAGAAGGTTCTCCGCCGGTCAGACGCACTTTTTCGGTGCCGAGCTCAGAGAAGGCGCGCGTGATGCGGCGCACTTCATCTACGGAGAGAAAGCCGTTATTGGTGACGCTGCCCGGTTTGTAGCCATCGGGCAGGCAGTAGGTGCAACGGAAGTTGCACACGTCGGTAATCGACAGACGTAAGTAATAAAACTTACGCGCGAAAGCATCAGTAAGTTGTGAAGCCATGTACACCTTTCCAGATACGGGAGGCACAGTCATTTCTTTCTGTACCCTGGTGGCATAGTCGCCACGGCCAGAGCGCCATATCTTTCGACACAGGCACAAGGGCTAGAGTGTATGTTTTCAAATTTGAAAACGTGGTTATGGCGATAGTAGCGCGTAAATCGACTCTTCGCTATTCTCGCTTAACGCTATATAAACAAATACATAACGACATAATTGTGTATTTTCACTACAGAATACTCAAAAACAGCATCTTCGCATTGATATGCGTCATTTTGCGTCCGGTGAGGCATCGTCTTTTAGGGGTAGTTAAGGTAGTGTTACGCAGATTGAACGTGATAAGGAATGTGTATGCGCAATCGCACTTTTGCGGATCTTGACCGTGTGGTCGCACTCGGCGGAGGCCACGGTCTGGGCCGGGTGATGTCCTCTTTGTCTTCACTCGGTTCAAGGCTGACAGGGATAGTGACAACAACGGATAATGGCGGCTCTACGGGGCGTATCCGACGTGCAGAAGGGGGTATCGCCTGGGGCGATATGCGCAACTGTCTGAACCAGCTGATTACCGAACCGAGCGTTGCATCAGCAATGTTTGAGTACCGTTTCGGGGGTAATGGAGAACTTTCCGGGCATAACCTCGGAAATTTAATGCTTAAAGCCCTGGATCACCTGAGCGTGCGCCCGCTGGAAGCCATCAATTTGATACGAAATCTGCTGAAAGTGGATGCGTTTCTGATCCCGATGTCTGAACAGCCGGTTGATTTGATGGCTATTGACGTGGAAGGCCATGAAGTTTACGGCGAAGTGAATATCGATCAGCTCATCCTGCCGCCAAAAGAGCTAATGACCTACCCAAGCGTTCCCGCCACGCGCGAAGCGGTTGAGGCTATCGCCGAGGCGGATGTGATCCTGATAGGCCCGGGCAGTTTTTACACCAGCCTGATGCCCATTTTGCTGGTGAAAGAGCTGGCGCAGGCGCTGCGCCGCACCCCTGCCCCGATGGTCTACATCGGTAACCTGGGACGTGAACTGAGCCCGGCAGCCGCAAGCCTGTCGCTGGCGGATAAACTGAGCCTGATGGAGCAGTACGTCGGGAAGAAAATTATCGACGGCGTGGTGGTAGGACCGAAAGTCGACGTATCAGGGATTGGCGATCGCCTGGTGGTGCAGGAGCCGCTGGAGGCCAGCGATATTAAATATCGCCATGACCGCCATCTGCTGCGCGAAGCGCTGGAGAAGGCGATTCAGGCGCTGGGTTAACAAAAACCCCCGGTGGCGCTGCGCTTACCGGGGCTACAAAGGGCTAACCCGTAGGCCCGGTAAGCGCAGCGACACCGGGCAGAAAACTACGATGCTGCAATAAACAGATCCCGCAGCTGATGAAGCTGGTCGCGGATCTGCGCTGCCTCTTCGAACTCCAGGTTCTGTGCGTGCTGCATCATCTGCCCTTCCAGCTCGTGGATTTTCTGCTGCAGCGCTTTTGGCGTCAGCACGACGGTATCTTCTTCCACCACTGAACGCGCCTTGCCGCGGCCTTTCGCTTTGGTTTTGGCAATGTTCTGACCCAGCGCCAGAATATCCACCACCTTCTTGTTCAGCCCTTGCGGTGTAATACCGTGCTCTTCGTTGTAGCGCTGCTGTTTCTCGCGACGGCGCTCCGTTTCGCCAATCGCTTTCGCCATCGACGGGGTGATTTTGTCACCGTACAGAATCGCTTTCCCGTTGACGTTACGCGCTGCACGCCCAATGGTCTGGATCAGAGAACGTTCAGAACGCAGGAAGCCCTCTTTATCCGCATCCAGAATCGCCACCAGCGAGACTTCAGGCATATCCAGACCTTCTCGCAGCAGGTTGATCCCCACCAGCACGTCAAACTCGCCCAGACGCAGGTCGCGGATAATCTCCATTCGCTCTACGGTATCGATATCCGAGTGCAGATAACGCACCTTCTCGCCGTGCTCTTCGAGGTACTCGGTCAGGTCTTCCGCCATACGCTTGGTGAGCGTGGTCACCAGCACGCGCTCGTTGATGGCGGCACGGATACGGATCTCGGAGAGCAGATCGTCCACCTGCGTCGCCACCGGACGAACTTCAATAATCGGGTCGAGCAGCCCCGTTGGACGCACAACCTGATCGACAACGTCTTCACCGGATTTCTCCAGCTCGTAGTTGCCCGGGGTTGCCGAGACGTAGATAGTTTGCGGGGCCAGCGCCTCAAATTCTTCAAACTTCATCGGACGGTTATCCAGCGCTGACGGCAGGCGGAATCCGTACTCCACCAGCGTCTCTTTACGCGCGCGGTCACCGCGATACATCCCGCCAATCTGCGGGATAGTGACGTGGGATTCGTCAATCACCAGTAAACCGTCTGCCGGAAGATAGTCAAACAGCGTCGGCGGTGGCTCGCCCGGCCCGCGTCCGGAGAGGAAGCGGGAGTAGTTTTCAATGCCGGAGCAGTAGCCCAACTCGTTCATCATCTCCAGATCAAACTGGGTACGCTGACTCAGTCGTTGTTCTTCCAGTAGCTTATTGTTCGCCAGCAGCACTTTACGGCGGTCTGCCAGCTCCACTTTAATCTCTTCCATCGCCTGCACGATACGCTCGCGTGGCGTCACGTAGTGCGTTTTCGGGTAAATGGTGAAACGCTGAATCACCGACTCAATGTGTCCTGTCAGCGGGTCGAACAGCGAGAGGCGCTCAACCTCTTCGTCAAACAGCTCAACGCGCAGCGCCATGTCGTCCGATTCCGCCGGGAAGATGTCGATGACTTCGCCGCGCACGCGAAACGTCCCGCGCTGGAATGCCTGATCGTTACGGGCGTACTGCAGTTCAGCCAAACGGCGCACAATGGCGCGCTGATCGATGATCATCCCCTGCGTCAGGTGGAGCATCATCTTCAGGTACAGGTCCGGATCGCCCAGACCGTAGATAGCGGAAACCGACGCGACGACAACCACATCACGACGCTCAAGCAGCGCCTTGGTGGCGGACAGACGCATCTGCTCAATGTGTTCGTTTACCGAAGCATCTTTCTCAATGAAGGTGTCAGAGCTCGGGACATAGGCTTCGGGCTGGTAGTAATCGTAGTAGGAGACAAAATACTCCACCGCGTTGTCCGGGAAGAACTCTTTCATCTCACCGTAAAGTTGTGCGGCCAGGGTTTTGTTGGGTGCCAGCACCATCGTGGGGCGCTGCAGGTCAGCGATCACGTTGGCAATGGTAAACGTTTTGCCGGAGCCGGTTACCCCCAGCAGCGTCTGGTGTGCCAGCCCGTCTTCCAGCCCCTCTTCCAGACGGCGGATGGCCTCGGGCTGATCCCCCGAAGGACGGAAAGCAGAACTCAATTTGAACGGTTTACTCATGGGCGACAACCTGATGACGTTATAAGCGGCAGGGAGTAATTTTACTCCTTGTGGCCAGGAATGCCAGTAAAAAACACTGGATGAAAAACCAGTAGCATGTCACGATATTTAGAGTAGCGCCTGAATGATTAGCGCGATAGCGGCCAAAATTTGGACTGTGACAACATAAAACACCAGTCAGGTCAGGTTATCCCCAGAACTTTTTCTTTTTTAACATTTGTCAAGCCAGGTAATGATAGTTTTATGGCAACGAGTGACACTTTCATGACGGGAATTGCTTTTATCTAAGCAGTTAAATTATAAACGATATTTTCTAAAGCCGCGTTTCGCGTCAATTTGGGCGAAAGCCGCGTCTTCTCTCGCTTATCGCGTGTTTTCTAACTCTAATGCACATGGTTATCCACAGGAATAGTGGATAACTGCTTCCAGCCCATACAGACTGGCGCTCGGCAAATTCCCGGATTTTCCCACGAAACGGCAGGAAAAAATTTTTATAGCTATTTTTTGATGATTAACAGTTGAGTCATTCATAACCAACCGATGGGATCTTGCTCACATTTTCATCATTTATAGCCCTGCACCACAACTCAACGCCGCCAGCACCGTCGATGTGCAATCCCGCTGGTTTTACACCGCGCTCCTGTGACTTATTCCTAAAAAAGTCGCTTTTTTAATCACTTTGCGCTTTCTGGCAGGGGTTTTGCACTATCCCAAACGTGCCTCACCTACACACATTTTTAAGGAGAGAAAGATGTTGAGTCTGCGTGCAGTGAATCAGTTTTACGGAAGCCAACATACGCTATGGAACGTGGATTTAGATTTTCCACAAGGGATGTGTACAGGCGTCGTTGGCCTGCCG
Source organism: Lelliottia nimipressuralis (assembly GCF_004402045.1). Classification (GTDB taxonomy): domain Bacteria; phylum Pseudomonadota; class Gammaproteobacteria; order Enterobacterales; family Enterobacteriaceae; genus Enterobacter; species Enterobacter chinensis. The sequence goes on from NZ_SOMG01000021.1 coordinate 338,556, forward strand.
GGTATGGGTAAAACCACCCTTATGAATTGCATCGCCGGGAAAGTGCCTGTCGAAAGCGGCACCATCATCTGGCATGAGGCAGGCGCACCGCCGCGTGATTTGCTCAGCCAGGTGCCAGAGCAGCGTTCAGGGCCGGGGATAGGCTACGTCCCGCAGGACAGGCGGATCTTCTCCCAGCTGACGATTGAGGAGAATTTGCATATCGCCATGAGGGCGATGGGCAAGCCCGATCCGGAAGCGAAAAGTGAGATATATGATCTGTTCCCGGAACTCTACGCGTTACGTCAAACCCGGGGAAACGCCCTTTCGCCAGACGATCAGTACCAGCTGGCGCTGGCCAATGAGCTGGTAAACCGTCCGCGGATGCTGATTCTGGATGAGCCCCTGCACGGCGCAGGTCACGGTTTCACGCATAAGCTGGGGCAACTGTTAGTGCGCTTAAACCGAGAGCTGGGGATGACGGTGCTGCTGGCTGAACAGCAACTGTCGTTTATTCGCCGGGTCGCGGATCGTTTTTGCATGCTTTATCGCGGGCGTAACGTGGCCCAGGGCCACGTTAACGAGCTGGATGATGAGCTTATTGCCCACTGGATGTCGCTGGAAGCAAGGCGCTGAGGTCGAGATAGCGCCCGGTTTCGGCACGTTCGGCATTGTCCGCAAGCCACGGGATCTCCCCGAGGAATGGAGCAGGAAGAACCCGCAGGAGCGTCGCCAGATACTCCTGATGCCGCTTGCCGGGGGCAACCACGTCGTTGGCTATCCAGCCCGCCAGACGCAGCCCTGCCTGCGAAACGGCCTGCGAGGTTAACATCGCATGGTTGATACAGCCGAGCTTCACCCCTACGACCAGAATGACCGGGAGCTGCTCGCGCTGCACCCAGTCAGCAAAGGTCTGCGTGTCCGAAAGCGGCGTAAACCAGCCGCCTGCGCCCTCCACCAGCACCCAGTCCGCCTGGCTTTCCAGCGTGCGTAATCCGGAAGACAGCACGGCGAAATCAATCGGACGACCTTCGTCGGCGCTGATAATGTGCGGCGAGGTCGGCTCGGCAAAGGTATACGGATTCACCGCTGAATAGGCGAGTTCAAGCGTGCTGTTCCGCTGGAGCGCAAGCGCATCGGTGTTGCGTAATCCTTCCGCCGTCATCTCGCTGCCGGAAGCAACCGGCTTATAACCGGCGGTGTTTTTTCCCAGCAGTCGCGCCGCCTGCAGCAGCGCAGCGCTGGCAACCGTTTTACCCACTTCCGTATCCGTTCCGGTGACAAAATAGCGTTCAGTCACGTTCGATAACCCCATGAAAAAGTTGATAAGAGAGCGGGAACTGTCCTCGCTCCTGCGGCCAGGCCAGCTCCAGACGCTGCAGCTGACCCCGGGTGAGCGGTTTTTTCTCGCGTCCGGTATGCAAATGCGTGGCGCCAATGCCCTTCAGCGATCGCATGGCGCTGAGCGCATCGCTGAAATTGAGGGTGATGGTCTGCACCGTACTGCGATAGCGCAGACCAGCCAGCGCCTGCGTGACCCGCTCGTGTGATAAAAACCGGTTGGCGTGCGGCTGGCGATCTACCGCCTGCCAGGCCTGATTCAGCTCCGGTAACGAGCTTTCCAGCAGGGTGGTAAACGCCACTCTCCCGCCCGGACGCGCCACGCGGTACAGCTCGCTTAAGGCCTGCTGCAGGCTGCTACACCATTGCACGGCCAGATGGCTCCAGACCAGGTCGAATTGCGCATCCGCCAGCGGGATCGCTTCGATATCCGCGACCAGATAGTGGTGCGCGGCCTGCCGCTGACGTGCCTCCGCAAGCATGTCGGATGACAGGTCGAGAGCCGTAACCAGGCTTCCCGCTTCGCGCCAGTAGCGGCTATTCCCGCCGGGGCCACACCCGGCGTCCAGCACCCGGGCAAAGCGCGTCTCGCCGAGCAACGCCAGCAGTCCCTCTGCGCTCTGGCGTTGAAGCTCATCGTGCTGTGAATAGCTGCGCGCGGCCCGGCCAAACGCCGCCGCAATGGCCTGCTTATTGACTGGCGACATGCAGCGCCTCCAGAAGTGCATCAATATCGTCTGCTTCGTGCGCCGCCGTGAGCGTCAGGCGCAGGCGGGCAGTACCCGGCGGCACGGTGGGCGGGCGAATGGCCGTCACCCACATCCCCCACTCGCGCAGCGCGTGTGCCAGCGTGAGCGCCAGGCTGTTTTCACCGACGATTGCCGGCTGGATTGCGCTCTGCGAATCGGTGCTCCGGAAGGGAAGCTGAGCCAGGCCCTGACGAAAACGCAGGATATGTTCCGCCAGACGCGCCCGGCGTTCACCCCCTTCTGCGCTGCGGATCACCCGCATGGACGCTGACAGCGCCACGGCTTGCGCAGGCGGCATGCTGGTGCTGTAGATCAAATGCCGGGCAAACTGCAGCAGATAGTCAGCAACGGGCTCGCTGCACAACACGGCGGCCCCGCTCACGCCAAAGCCTTTGCCGAAAGTGACAATCAGCAGCTCCGGCTTCACGTTTTGCAGATGCGCGCTGCCGCGCCCTTCGTCGCCCATCACGCCGATGCCGTGGGCATCATCGACCAGCAGCCAGGCATTTTGCCGTTTTGCTGCCTCGTGCAGCGCGGCAAGCGGCGCGCTGTCGCCGTCCATGCTGAACACCCCTTCCGTGACCACCAGCTGCTGCCCGTCACAGGGTTTATCCAGCAACGCAGCGAGTTGCCCCGCATCGTTATGGGCAAAGCGGCGCAGCTGAGCCGGGCTTAAATTTGCCGCCTCCAGCAGAGAGGCGTGGCTTAAGCGGTCAGCGACAATGCGGTCGTCCTTGCCCATCAGGGCTGCAATGACCGCCTGATTGGCCGCAAAACCCGAGATAAACAGCAGCGCGCGCGGGTAGCCCAGCCAGTCGGCAAGCGCCTCCTCCAGCGCCCGGTGCGCCGTGGTGTATCCGCTGACGTGCCCAGAGCCGCCGCTGCCCACGCCATACTGCTCCGCGCCCTGCTGCCAGGCGCGGATAATGTCCGGATGCTGGCTCAGCCCGAGATAATCATTGCTGGAGAAATTACAAAACTGCCGGTTCTCACGGGTAAGAAAACGGCCTGCGCCGTTTTCAACTACCCTGCGTACGCGAAACGCATCTGCCGCCCGCCGCTCGTCGAGCGCGGAATGGATACGTGCCTCCCAGGTCATACGGCTGCCGCGTTGTAGAACTGGTCGGTGTCGGCGTTGAAAATCTGCTGCTCCAGCTGCTGCTGTTGCTCGTTATCGCCGGTCAACACCTCGGTCTGATGCGGGTTCAGCCCCAGCTTGCGGAACAGCTGAACGTCTTTGTCCTCTTCCGGGTTCGGCGTGGTCAGCAGCTTGCAGCCGTAGAAGATGGAGTTGGCCCCGGCCATAAAGCACATCGCCTGGGTCTGCTCGCTCATCTGTTCACGACCAGCAGAGAGGCGAACGTAAGAGGTCGGCATCATGATGCGCGCCACCGCGATGGTGCGGATAAAGTCAAACGCATCGACGTCCTCGTTATCCGCCAGCGGCGTGCCTTTGACCTTCACCAGCATGTTGATCGGCACGCTTTCCGGCGGGGTCGGCAGGTTCGCCAGCTGCAGCAGCAGACCGGCGCGGTCTTTCACCGTTTCACCTAAGCCCACGATGCCGCCCGAGCACACCTTGATCCCCGCGTCACGGACTTTATCAAGCGTGTCCAGACGCTCCTGATAGGTACGGGTAGTGATGATGTTGCCGTAAAACTCCGGCGAAGTGTCGAGGTTGTGGTTGTAATAGTCCAGCCCGGCCGCCGAGAGGCGCTGCGCCTGCTCGTCGTTCAGCGTGCCCAGCGTCATACAGGCTTCGAGACCCATCTCCTTCACGCCCTTCACCATCTGCTCCAGATACGGCATGTCGCGATCGTGCGGGTTCTTCCACGCCGCCCCCATGCAGAAGCGAGTCGAGCCGGCATTCTTCGCCTTGCGCGCGGAGTCGAGCACCTGCTCAACTTCCATCAGCCGTTCGGATTCAAGGCCCGTTTTATAGCGCGCGCTCTGCGGGCAATATTTGCAGTCTTCCGGGCAGGCGCCGGTCTTGATCGACAGCAGCGTGCTGACCTGAACATGGCGAGGATCGAAGTGCTGACGGTGCACCTGTTGGGCTTCGAACATCAGCTCAAGGAAAGGTTTGTTGAATAATTCAGTAACTTGCGACATCGTCCAGCGTGCGTGGTGAGCCATTGGGCTTCTCCAAAGGGTTTTGTTAATTTTCGGTTCGGTTTATACTCGTAAACCTAAAACTTTTCAAAATGGTTTACAAGTCGATTATGACCCAGGACGATCTCGCCTTCGACAAGCAGCATATCTGGCACCCTTACACCTCCACCACCCGTCCCCTGCCCGTCTATCCGGTGGCTTCGGCCCACGGCTGCGAGCTGCACCTCGCCGGCGGCGAGCAGCTGGTTGACGGAATGTCCTCCTGGTGGGCGGCCATTCACGGGTACAACCACCCGCGTCTGAATGCGGCGATGAAAGCGCAAATTGACCAGATGTCGCACGTCATGTTCGGCGGGATCACCCATCAGCCCGCCGTGGACCTCTGCCGCCGTCTGGTGGCGATGACGCCTGACGCGCTGGAGTGCGTGTTTCTTGCCGACTCCGGCTCCGTGGCCGTAGAAGTGGCGATGAAAATGGCGCTGCAGTACTGGCATGCAAAGGGCAAAACGCGCCAGCGGTTCCTCACCTTCCGCAATGGCTATCACGGAGATACCTTCGGTGCCATGTCGGTCTGCGATCCGGACAACTCCATGCACAGCCTGTGGAAAGGGTATCTGCCGGAAAACCTGTTTGCCCCGGCCCCGCAGAGCCGCTTTGACGGCGAGTGGAACGAGATGGACATGGTCGGTTTCGCACGGCTGATGGCGGCGCATCGTCATGACATCGCCGCGGTGATCCTTGAGCCGATTGTGCAGGGCGCAGGCGGAATGCGGATGTACCACCCGGAATGGCTGAAGCGTATTCGCAAGATGTGCGACCGCGAGGGCATTCTGCTGATTGCCGATGAGATCGCGACCGGGTTTGGCCGCACGGGCAAGCTGTTCGCCTGTGAGCATGCGGGTATTACGCCGGATATTCTGTGCCTGGGCAAAGCGCTCACCGGCGGCACCATAACGCTCTCCGCCACGCTGACAACCCGTCACGTTGCCGATACCATCAGCGACGGCGAAGCGGGCTGTTTCATGCATGGCCCAACGTTTATGGGCAACCCGCTGGCCTGCGCGGTCGCGAGTGAAAGCCTGGCGATTCTGGCGAGCGGCGAGTGGCAAACGCAGGTTGCGGCAATTGAAGCGCAGTTGAAAGAGGAACTGACCGCCGCCTCGGGGGCGAATTTCGTGGCGGACGTTCGCGTGCTGGGCGCCATCGGGGTGATTGAAACCACCCATCCGGTGAATATGGCGGCGCTGCAGCGCTTCTTCGTGGATCGGGGGGTGTGGGTACGACCTTTCGGCAAGCTTATCTACCTGATGCCGCCGTATATCATTACGCCCGTTCAGCTGCGCAAGCTCACCGCCGCGGTTGTCGAAGCCGTTAACAACCCCGCGCATTTCACGATTTAACCCCATGGGTTACACTTTCTGTACGCGTGATTAACGAGGGCAAACCGTATGAAAATCATCAGTAAAGATTTGCGCGACGGCGAAAAACTGCCAGAACGCCACGTATTCAACGGCATGGGGTATCAGGGAGACAATATCTCCCCCCATCTGGCGTGGGACGATGTTCCGGCTGGCACCAAAAGCTTTGTCGTCACCTGTTACGACCCGGATGCCCCTACCGGCTCCGGCTGGTGGCACTGGATTGTGGCGAACCTGCCTGCCGATACGCGCGTCCTGCCACAGGGTTCTGGCTCTGACCTGGTTGCCCTGCCTGAAGGCGCCATTCAGACGCGCACTGATTTTGGTAAAGCGGGCTACGGCGGCGCAGCGCCGCCAAAAGGGGAAACCCACCGCTATATCTTCACGGTGCACGCGCTGGATGTGGACAAGATTGAGGTCGATGAAGGCGCAAGCGGCGCGATGGTAGGGTTTAACGTGCATTTCCATACGCTTGGGAGCGCGTCGATTACGGCGATGTACTCGTAAAAAAAGCCGGGTGGCGGCTACGCCTTACCCGGCCTACATTTCGGATTCGTAGGCCCGGTAAGCGCAGCGCCACCGGGCAAAAAATCACAGTATGGAAGGCAACAACCCCACCAGGCGCCCTTCTTCCAGAAGCTGCATCGCCTTATCAATATCCGGCGCAAAGAAGCGGTCATCATCGTAATGCGATACGTGCTCGCGCAGCGTCTGACGCGCCTGCTCGAGCAGCGGGCTGGATTTTAGCCCTTCACGCAGATCGATACCCTGACACGCCGCCAGCCATTCTACCGCCAGCACGCCACGGGTGTTGGAGGCCATCTCCCAGAGGCGACGCCCGGCAGCCGGTGCCATCGAGACATGGTCTTCCTGATTCGCAGAGGTAGGCAGGCTGTCCACGCTGTGCGGGTGCGACAGGGCTTTGTTCTCGCTTGCCAGCGCCGCCGCGGTCACCTGCGCAATCATAAAGCCCGAGTTGACCCCGCCGTTACGCACCAGGAACGGTGGCAGCTGGGACATATGTTTATCCATCATCAGCGCAATGCGACGCTCGGACAACGCACCGATTTCGGCAATCGCCAGCGCGATATTGTCCGCCGCCATTGCCACCGGCTCGGCGTGGAAGTTACCGCCGGAGACCACCTCGTTTTCCTCGGCGAACACCAGCGGGTTATCGGATACCGCGTTGGCTTCCACCAGCAGTACATCTGCCGCCTGGCGCAGCTGGGTCAGACACGCGCCCATCACCTGCGGCTGGCAGCGCAGTGAATACGGATCCTGCACCTTGTCACAGTTGTGGTGTGAATCCGCAATTTCACTGCTGTCGGTAAGCACGTGACGGTACATGCTGGCCGCGTCAATCTGCCCGCGCTGGCCGCGCACGTCGTGGATGCGGGCATCGAACGGTCGACGCGAGCCCAGCACGGCTTCGGTGGTCAGCGCGCCGCACACTACCGCCGAGGCAAACAGGTCTTCAGCTTCAAACAGGCCGCGCAGCGCGAAAGCGGTCGACGCCTGCGTGCCGTTGAGCAGCGCCAGCCCCTCTTTCGCCGCCAGCGTAATCGGGTTTAACCCGGCTTTTTTCAGCGCCTCTTTTGCGGGGAGCCATTCGCCCTGCCAGCGCGCTTTACCTTCACCCAGCAGCAGCAGCGACATGTGCGCCAGCGGGGCCAGATCCCCGGAAGCGCCGACGGAACCTTTCGCCGGGATCCACGGATAGACCTGCGCATTGACCAGCGCCATCAGCGCCTGGATGACGCTCAGGCGAATGCCGGAGAAGCCGCGCGCCAGACTGTTGATTTTGAGTACCATCATCAGACGGACAATCTCATCATCCAGCGGCTGGCCGACGCCCGCCGCGTGTGACAGCACCAGCGAACGCTGTAAATTTTCCAGATCGTGCGTCGCGATGCGGGTCTGCGCCAGCAGTCCAAAGCCGGTGTTAATCCCGTAGGCCGTGCGCCCTTCGGCAACGATGGCTTCGACGCAGGCGACGCTGTCGTTAATGGCGGCGTGGGCGCTTTCATCCAGCGAAAGGGTGACCGGTTTACGCCAGACGTTACGCAGCTGTTTGAGCGTCAGTGAGCCGGGAGTAAGTGTTAACGCGTTCATTAATGCTTTCCTTGTGTGGCAGGGATCATCGGCAGGTTAAGGCCCTGCTCTTTGGCACAGTCAATCGCAATCTCATAGCCCGCATCCGCATGACGCATCACGCCGGTTGCCGGGTCGTTGTGCAGTACGCGAGCGATACGCGCGGCGGCTTCATCCGTTCCGTCACAGACAATAACCATCCCGGAATGCTGGGAGAAGCCCATTCCTACGCCGCCACCGTGGTGCAGCGATACCCAGGTCGCGCCGCTGGCGGTATTCAACAGGGCGTTCAGCAATGGCCAGTCGGAGACCGCATCGGAGCCGTCGCGCATGGCTTCCGTTTCGCGGTTCGGGCTGGCGACGGAGCCGGAGTCCAGATGGTCGCGGCCGATAACAATCGGCGCGGAGACTTCGCCGCTGCGTACCATTTCGTTAAAAGCCAGACCCAGCTTTTGCCGCCACTCCAGCCCTACCCAGCAGATACGCGCCGGTAAGCCCTGGAAATTAATGCGCTCGCGGGCCATGTCCAGCCAGTGGTGCAGGTGCTCGTCATCCGCGACGATCTCCTTCACTTTGGCATCGGTCTTGTAGATATCTTCCGGATCGCCGGACAGGGCAACCCAGCGGAACGGACCGATGCCGCGGCAGAACAGCGGGCGGATATAGGCCGGGACGAACCCCGGGAAGTCGAAGGCGTTACTCACGCCCATCTCTTTCGCCATCTGACGGATGTTGTTGCCATAATCAAAGGTCGGAATGCCCATCCGGCTAAAGGCGAGCATGGCGGAGACGTGTTCTGCCATGGAACGTTTAGCGGCAAGCACCGTGCCTTCCGGGTCGGTTTCCGCTTTTTGCTGATAGGCTTCCCACGTCCAGCCTTTCGGCAGGTAACCGTGGAGCGGGTCGTGCGCGCTGGTCTGGTCGGTCACTAAATCAGGACGCACGCCGCGAGCAACCAGCTCAGGAAGAACATCAGCCGCGTTGCCGCACAGGGCAATCGAGACCGCTTTCCCTTCGGCGGTGTATTTTTTGATACGCGCCAGCGCATCATCCAGGCTGGTCGCCTGCTCGTCGACGTAACGGGTACGCAGGCGGAAATCAATACGGCTCTGCTGGCACTCAATGTTCAGCGAGCAGGCTCCGGCCAGTGTCGCGGCCAGCGGCTGCGCACCGCCCATGCCGCCGAGACCCGCAGTCAGCACCCAGCGGCCTTTCAGCGAACCGTTATAGTGCTGGCGGCCGGCTTCCACGAAGGTCTCATAGGTGCCCTGCACAATCCCCTGGCTGCCGATGTAGATCCAGCTACCTGCGGTCATCTGGCCATACATCGCCAGCCCTTTGGCGTCGAGTTCGTTGAAATGTTCCCAGGTGGCCCAGTGCGGCACGAGATTAGAGTTAGCAATCAGCACGCGCGGCGCGTTCTTGTGCGTTTTAAACACGCCCACCGGCTTGCCGGACTGCACCAGCAGGGTTTCGTCGTGTTCGAGTTCGGTCAGGGATTTTACAATTGCGTCATAGCATTCCCAGTTGCGCGCGGCGCGGCCTATGCCGCCGTAGACCACCAGCTCGTGGGGGTTTTCCGCCACCTCAGGATCAAGGTTGTTCATCAACATGCGCAGCGGTGCTTCGGTGAGCCAGCTTTTGGCGGTAAGTGTGGTGCCGCGCGCGGCGCGGACATCCTGCTGGCGGTATTTACCTGACGACATTGTGTGCTCCTCATACGGGACAGTGATGCATTTAGATATACTTGTATAGACAAGCACACACAAGATCAGATTTAACAAAAAAGATACAATTTTGTTATATTGCGTTAGCTATCACGCTTTTAAAACTTATGACATAAAGTGGCCCTGCAGCCGGTAGCGATTACCCGGGAAAAGCAGCCGGGCATGCGACACAATGTGCGACGAGGACCAGGTTCGACGGCGGATCAACAGGCACGGATCGTGCTCTTTAATGCGCAGCCGTTCACACTCCTGCGGCGTGGCGCGCACCGCTTCCACAATGTGCTCCCCTTCCGTCAGCGGTGCGACAAGCGAGAGATACGCGTGCGGCGTGGTTTGGGTGTAATCCTGGTCCAGATAGTCCGGTATCCGTTCAGCGTTAACGCAGCGATCTTCAATTTGCACCGGAATGTCGTTTTCGAAATGCACCATCACGGAGTGGAAGATACGGCTTCCCTCCTTGACGTTAAGCTCTGTGGCCTGCTCGGCGCTGGCCTGGGTTTCCTCAAGCACCAGCACTTCACAGCGGTGCTGATGATTACGTGCGGCAATCTCGTCCGCAATACTGCGGATTTCAAACAGAGCGGATTGCCCTTTCGGTTCCGCCACAAACGTTCCGACGCCCTGCAGACGCACCAGAAGACCTTCGTCGGTTAGTTCGCGCAGCGCCCGGTTGACGGTCATTCGGCTAAAACCAAACTGCGCCACCAGTTCGGCCTCCGACGGAATACGATCGTGCGGCCGCCAGACGCCGGTGGCGATTTTTTCGCTTATCGCCTGCTTCACCTTCTCGTAGAAAGGCGCGGGAGGGCTCGACTGCGGCAACGGTGAGCGTGAAAACATCATGACTCCTTAAAGGGTGTTATGCCCACCAGTGAGCAATTTGCCAGGCCAGACGGGCGGCAAGCTTTGCGCCCTGTCCGTCCCGATCGTACTGCGGGTTAAACTCTACCAGATCGGCGGCCTGTAGCTTACCGCTACGACAGATATGTTCGATGATGGGCAAGAGATCCAGGGCCGGTATGCCTAACGCTGCCGGTGCGGAAACGGCGGGCATTTCGCTGGCGGGCAGGACGTCCAGATCGATCGTCAGGTAGATGCGATCGGCCTGCGCCAGCACCTTTTCCAGCGCAGATAACGCATCGCGCCTGAAATGGAGATCTTCCACCAGCGTGACGTTCAGGCGTTCGGCCTCATCCCATAATGCCTGGGTGTTCGCCGCCCGGCTCACGCCAAAGCAGGCGTAGCGAAATTCCCGCCCGCCTGCTTCACAGTAGTTTGCCAGCTGGCGAAACGGCGTGCCGGACGTCGCGCGGTCGGCCCTGCGCAGGTCAAGGTGTGCATCCAGGTTAATCACCGCCACGCGCTCGTCAGGGAAGGCATCCAGAATCCCCCGGCCGTGCGCCCAGGCGGTTTCATGCCCGCCGCCAAAGACCAGCGTGCGCATGCCGGACTGCTGACAGGCTGTGACGGCATCGCTTAACGCCTGCTGCGCCGCTTCCAGCTCATCACCTTCAACGTACACCGAGCCCATATCCGCCAGCCGATCATGTCCCTGATGGCTGGCCATATTCGCCAGCGCTTTTCGCAGCATATCCGGTGCCTGCACGGCGCCGGGCCTGCCCTGATTGCGTTTGACCCCTTCATCACACTCAAAGCCTATCAGCGCGATGCCGGATGGCAGGGGAGTAAACTGCGCCTGCTGTTGTATCGTCTGAAAAATACGCTTTGCATTGTTGGCCTCGGCGCTGTCGTCTCGCCCCTGCCAGACCGTTTCTGCAACGGGCCGCCATAGCTTCATACTGCCTCCCCACGGAAAATACGTTGATACAGCGGATTTCGTCCCGGTTCGTAGACCATCTCTACCGGATGGTGTGCATCCCAGACGATGAAATCAGCAACAAACCCTGCCCGCAGCTGCCCGTGGGTTGCGCCACGGCCCAGCGCCTGCGCGGCATGCCGCGTGACGCCAGCCCAGGCTTCTTCAGGCGTCAGGCCAAACTGGACGCAGGCCATATTCATCGCCAGGTGCAGGCTCGCAAACGGGCTGGTGCCCGGGTTATAGTCGGTGGCAACGGCCATCGGCACGCCCTGTTTTCTGAGCAGTTCAACTGGCGGACGCTGGCGCTCCTGAAGAAAATAGAACGCGCCGGGTAGCAGTACCGCCACCGTACCGCTTTGCGCCATCGCCTGAACGCCTGCATCATCAAGATATTCGATATGATCGGCCGACAGCCCGTGATATCGGCTGACCAGCGCCGCTCCGCCCAGATTCGAAAGCTGCTCCACATGACCTTTTACCGGAATGCCGAGCGCAGTCGCCGCCTGGAAAAGGCGCTCGGTTTGCGACGGCGTAAAGCCGACGTTTTCACAAAACACGTCCACCGCTTCAAACAACTCTTTTTGCCACAGTGCGGGCATGATCTGCTCGCAGACCAGCGTGAGGTACGCATCCGGATCCTGTCTGTATTCCGCCGGCACCGCGTGCGCAGCCAGCAGCGTTGGGCTGATATCGATCGGGTTATTGAGGCTCAGCTGGCGTGCGACCTGCAGCATCTTCTCTTCGGCGTCGGCGTTAAGCCCGTATCCGGACTTGATCTCAACCGTAGTGACGCCTTCATTCATCAGCCGCTGCAACCGCTGCTGCGCCAGTTTAAGCAGGGTTTCGGGGGTGCTGCTGCGCGTCGCCGTCACGGTAGCGTTAATCCCGCCCCCCTGTGCGCTGATGGTTTGATAAGAGACGCCGTTCAGACGCTGCTCCCACTCCGCCGCGCGATCGCCGCCGAACACCAGGTGGGTATGGCAGTCAATCAGGCCCGGCGTCACCAGACGCCCCTGAAGATCGACGCAGTGACGGTGTCCGCCAGGAATATCAGATTCAGGAATCACGGCAACAATGGTGTGGCCGCGCACGACCAGGGCGTGTTGCTCTTTTAGTCCATAAGGCGCATGGACATCCGGAGCCATCGTCGCCAGTCGCGCATTTCGCCATATTACATCGTCGGGATGAAGCTGCTGCATGGGGCATTCCACTTGTCATGGGTTGTATAGACATTTATTTTCATCTGCTGTCTGCTGTCAACCGACTTTGTGGAAATTGTTATTTATTTGTGATCACTTACCTGCCGCTCCAGGGCTAAAAATGCAACTTTTACCCTTTTTATCTTCCCGTTTCGCTCAACTTAGTATAAAAAAGCAGGCTATTTCGTCTATCCCGTTTAAGACTTGCATACCCAGGAGCTCTACCTTGAACATTTCCAGGATTTCCCGTCTGGCGTTAGCACTCGCCTTTGGCGTGACCTTATCCGCATGCAGTTCAACACCACCGGATCAGCGACCTTCTGAGCAGGTTGCACCCGGTACCGCCTCCCGCCCGGTTTTGTCCGCTGATGAAGCGAAGAATTTCGACCGTGCCCACTACTTCTCGGCGATGGATCCAAACGCTGCGCCGTGGACACCGTCTTCTATTAACCTGCCTAAACAGCCAGACTTCGTGGTTGGCCCGGCGGGGGCGCAGGGCGTAACGCATACCTCTATTCAGGCTGCGGTTGATGCTGCCATCACTAAACACAGCGCGTCTCGCCAGTACATCGCGATCCTGCCTGGCGAATATGAAGGCACCGTGTATGTTCCGGCGGCACCGGGCAGCATTACGCTGTACGGTCTGGGCGAAAAAGCGATCGACGTGAAAATTGGCCTGGCGATTGACTCTGAAATCGACAGCAACACCTGGCGTCGTCTGGTGAACCCGGCCGGTAAATATATGCCAGGCAAACCGGCGTGGTATATGTTTGATAACTGCCAGAGCAAGCGTTCCGCCACCATTGGCGTGATGTGCTCCGCGGTATTCTGGTCTCAGAATAACGGTCTGCAGCTACAGAACCTGACCATTCAGAATACCCTGGGTGACAGCGTTGATGCCGGTAACCATCAGGCGGTAGCGCTGCGTAGCGATGGCGACCAGGTTCAGATTAACAACGTGAACATTCTCGGCCGTCAGAACACCTTCTTCGTAACCAACAGCGGCGTGCAGAACACCCTGCAGAATAACCGTCTGACCCGTACGCTGGTAACCAATAGCTACGTTGAAGGTGACGTGGATCTAGTGTCCGGTCGCGGCGCGGTGGTGTTTGATAATACCGATTTCCGCGTGGTGAACTCACGTACCCAACAGGAAGGCTATGTGTTTGCTCCGGCAACCCAGTCTAACCTGTTCTACGGCTTCCTGGCTGTAAACAGCCGCTTTAACGCTGCCGGTGACGGTGTGGCGCAGCTGGGTCGCTCCCTGGATGTGGACTCTGCGACCAACGGCCAGGTGGTGATCCGCGACAGCGTGATCAACGAAGGCTTCAACATGGCGAAGCCGTGGGCTGATGCCGCAATCTCTAAACGTCCGTTCTCCGGCAATACCGGCGCGGTGGATGATAAAGGGAACGTGCAGCGCAACCTGAACGACGCTAACTTCAACCGCATGTGGGAATACAACAACCGCGGTCTGGGTAGCAAAGTGGTTGCTGAGCCTAAGCAGTAATCTGTTTTTTGCCGGGTGGCGGCTTCGCCTTACCCGGCCTACAGAGATAAAAAAAACCTCGCATTTGCGAGGTTTTTTGTTTTAAGCAGCTTAGTGAGCGTTAACGACAACCCACATCGGCCCCTGGCCGACGGCGTAGCGCCCTTTCTCTTCCAGCAGCCCCTGCTCACCTTTGATTTCATACAGCGCGATGTGGTGGGATTTCTGCCCTGCCGCAATCAGGTATTTACCGCTGTGATCGATGTTAAAGCCGCGCGGCTGGGTCTCCGTTGGCTGGAAACCTTCAATGGCCAGCACGCTGCCATCCTCGGAGACGCTGAAGACGGTAATCAGGCTGGAGGTACGGTCACAGGCGTACAGATGACGGCCATCCGGCGTAATGTGAATATCAGCCGCCCAGCGGGTGTCGGAGAAGTCAGACGGCATCATATCCAGCGTCTGCACGCACTCAATCTGGCCGTTAGGATCTTTCAGTTCCCATACGTCCACTGAGCTGTTCAGTTCATTGACCACGTAGGCGTACTGCTGGTTCGGATGGAAGACCATATGACGCGGGCCCGCGCCCTCAACGGTAGTGACTTCAGCAGGATTCTGCGTCACCAGGTGACCATCGTCGCTCAGGGTGAACAGGCAGATACGATCCTGCTTCAGCGCAGGCACCCACAGCGTGCGGTTATCCGGAGAGATATTCGCCGAGTGGCAGCCTTCAAGCCCTTCCACCACATCTACGGTTTCAACCGGAATGCCATCTTCCAGACGCGTTACGCTGACGCAGCCCGCGTTATACGAGCCGCTGAAGACAAAGTTGCCTTTACGATCGGTAGAGATATGGGTTGGGCTGCCCGGCAATGGTGCTTCGGCAGTATAGGTCAGCGCGCCATCGTCCGGAGAAATGCGATAGGTCAGCACGCGGAACTCCGGGCGCACACCCACGTACAAGAAACGTTTATCCGGGCTGATGACCATCGGCTGCACCTGGCCTGGCACATCTACAACCTGAACCAGCGTGAGTGACCCTTCGGTATTTAAACGCCAGACGTGGATCTGCTGGCTTTCAGGACTGGCGGTATAAACGGTTTGTTTCATGAATATTCACTCCTCACTGCGCATGAAAGTAATTAACTTTTGACGGTGAATGCTGAATTGTCGACAGGAATTTTGAAGCGTCCGCCTCTCGGTGTACCATCCCATCAAAACGTAAATTCAATATTAACCCGGGAAAACAGATGACCTCGCGTGTGATTGCTCTGGATTTAGACGGTACCTTACTGACGCCGCAAAAAACCCTTCTCCCCTCCTCCCTTGAAGCACTAAAACGCGCGCAGGAAGTGGGATATCAACTCCTTATCGTAACGGGTCGACATCACGTTGCCATTCACCCTTTTTATCAGGCACTGGCGTTAGATACACCTGCAATTTGCTGTAATGGCACTTATTTGTATGATTATCAGGCAAAAAAGGTTTTAGAATCCGACCCGCTGCCGGTTCCCCAGGCGCTGCAACTGATTGATCTGCTTGATGAGCATGACGTTCACGGTCTGATGTACGTGGACAACGCGATGGTGTACGAGCGCCCAACTGGCCATGTGGTACGCACCAGCAACTGGGCGCTGTCCCTGCCTGAAGCGCAGCGTCCGGTCTTTACCCAGGTTTCTTCCCTGCGTCAGGCAGCCCAGGACGTTGAGGCAATCTGGAAATTCGCCCTGACGGATGAAGATACCACCAAACTGAATGCCTTCGCGAAACACGTGGAACAGACGCTGGGTCTGGAGTGCGAGTGGTCCTGGCACGATCAGGTCGATATTGCCCGCAAAGGCAACAGCAAAGGCAAGCGTTTGACGCAGTACGTGGCGTCACAGGGCGGGTCGATGCAGGATGTGATTGCCTTTGGCGATAACTACAACGACATCAGCATGCTGGAGGCCGCCGGTACGGGCGTGGCGATGGGTAACGCCGATGACGCCGTGAAGGCGCGCGCCAACGTGGTGATTGGCGACAACACAACCGACAGCATCGCGCAGTACATTTATACCCATCTGCTGTAATCAGGTGGTGATAGAGACGCTCTTGATTTGCGCGTAAAGCCACAGGCCGGGTTTGATCCCTAACTCATCCCTGGCCCACGGGCTGACGCGCGCCCAGAGCGTTCGGCTTCCCACCTCAAGCTTCACTTCCACCTGACCGTTATCATCAAAACACTCCGCCACTTTGGCGCGCAGAATATTTCGAATACTGGTCTGCAGCGGGGGTTGCAGCACCAGCGAGACATCCGACGCCTGGATGCGAATTCGCAGAGCGGACTGCAGCGGTTTATCGATCTTATTGACCCAAAGATGCTGGTCACCCAGCGCCAGCGCGGTCATCGCGTAGTGCGGGTGATGTTCCAGAACGCTCACTTTCAGAATGCTGCTCTGCTGCTCTTTTGGTAACCAGGGGTGCATCACGCTGCTGCCCCATACCTCCTCCAGTTTGCCGAAGGCCTTAACGCTACCCTCTTCCAGCACCAGCACGTTATCGGCCAGATGCAGGATCTCATCCAGCGAATGGCTGACGTAGAGCATCGGAATATTAATTTCACGCGTCAGCCGCTGCAGGTAGGGCAGGAGCTCACGTTTACGCGGAATATCCAGCGAGGCAAGTGGTTCGTCGAGCAACAGCAGCTCGGGTGCGGTCAGCAACGCGCGGCCAATCGCCACACGCTGTTTTTCTCCGCCGGAAAGCGAAGAAGGCAGTCTGTCGAGCAGAGGTTCGATACCTAAAAGCGTCACCAGCTTATCAAACTGCCCGGCCATGCTTTTCGCCATGCCGTAGCGCAGGTTGCCGCGCACGCTGTAGTGCGGGAATAAGCGCGCATCCTGGAAAACATAGCCAATACGGCGTTTATCAGGCGACAGATACACCTTATTTTCCACGTCGTTTAAGACGCGGTTGTTCAATACAATCCGTCCTGACTGGGGGCGGGTCAGGCCGCTTATCGCGTTGATTAACGACGTTTTCCCCGCCCCGGATACGCCAAAGATGGCGGTGATGCCGCTTGCAGGCAGCGTCTCGCTAAGCGTCAGGGTATGGTTTCCCAGCGTCTGAGTAAAATGAAGCTCAAGCATGTCTATTTCCCCATCCGCTCGCGGCTGAGCCGTGCCAGCCATTCAGACACCAGCAGCGATACCAGGGCTAACACAATTGATATTATGCAAAGTCGTGCCGCGGCCCCCTCTCCCCCCGGCGTCTGAATCAGGGTATACATCGCCGACGGGATGGTTCGCGTCTCGCCGGGAATATTCGACACAAAGGTGATCGTCGCGCCAAACTCGCCGAGCGAGCGGGCGAAGGCCAGCACCGTGCCGACAATAATGCCGGGTAACGTTAGGGGAAGCGTGATGGTGAAAAAGACGCGCCAGCGCCCGGCGCCCAGCGTGCGGGCCGCCTGTTCGAGTTTCATGTCCACGCCTTCCAGCGCGAGGCGGATCGCCCTCACCATCAGCGGGAATGACATTACCGCCGCCGCCAGCACCGCACCGCGCCAGCTAAACGCAAACGTCAGCCCAAACCAGTCATAGAGTTTCTCGCCGATAAAGCCGCGTCGCCCCATCGAAATCAGCAACAGATAACCGACCACCACGGGCGGCAACACGAGCGGAAGATGAAGCACGCTGTCGAGCAGCGCTTTGCCGGGAAACCGACAGCGCACCAGCAGCCAGGCAAAGAAGATCCCAAAGGGCAAGCTCAGCGCAACCGCCAGGGAAGAGACTTTCAGGCTCAGCAGAACAGCCTGCCATTCAGGATCGGTCAATATCATCAGTGAGTCGTAAATCCATAACGTTTAAAGATTGCGGACGCTTGTGGCCCCTTCAGATAATCGCGGAAGGCCGTCACGGTCGCATTATTATGTCTATCAACAATCGCAACAGGGTATTCCACTTTCTTGTGGGAGTCTTCCGGGAACGTTGCGACCACTTTAACACCCTTGCTGGCAACGGCATCAGAGCCATACACAATGCCCAGCGGGGCTTCGTTGCGTTCCACGAGCGCCAGCGCGCCGCGAACGTCTTCGGCTGGCGCCAGTTTCGGCGACAGGGTATCCCACGCGCCCAGCTTTTGTAGCGCTTCTTTGGCGTAAATCCCGGCCGGAACGTGCTCCGGGTCCCCCACCGCCAGACGACCACCGTTCAGCAGGCGGGTCCAGTTTGTCTCTTTGTTGATGGTGATGTCGGCCTGTGAGCTGGCTTTTGGCGCCACAACGACCAGGCTATTGCCCAGCAGCGTTTCGCGGGTTGCCGCATCAATCGCTTTCTTCTCCGCTGCGTAATCCATCCACTTCTGGTCAGCCGAAATGAACAGATCCGCCGGTGCGCCCGCTTCTATCTGGCGCGCCAGCGTAGAGGAAGACGCAAACGAGGAGACCACCTCGACGTTTTTCTCTTTTTTATACGCCGCCGCGATATCCTGCATTGCATTAGTCAACGACGCCGCCGCAAAGACCGTAATTTTACCGTCGTCCGCCAGCGCGTGTCCGGTAAGTGAAAGCGTCAGCGTTGCCCCTGCGAAAAGGCGTACCCATGTACGTGCCATTTGTAGCTCCTGTGAGTATCGTTATATACATACCAATATAACGGTAACGTCAGGGAGATCCCAGCGTTTAATCGTACCGCTCAAGGGGTAAACCGGCGTGATACATTAAATGATATCGGCGAAAGTGAGAAAATCTTGAGAGCAAAACGCCCGGACAAGCCGGGCGTTTTGTGGGGAATCAATGCTGCTTTTTAGCCTGGTCTCTGTGACCAATGTTCGAAAAGACGTTGAACACTTCACCCAGGCCGTAGATGGCACCGAGGATGATGGCCATCACTACTGGTACCATGATCACGGCGAATACCAGACTTTTCAACAACTCTAACATGGTTTTCTCCAGATATTGTGAACAGCTTATTCTACCCTTTCAGGTGAGAAAAACATCCCCTTTTGTGCGGTACCCTTTGCGCCCTGCACCATTTGGGTCACAATACTCTTTTTGCCAGGATACTGTTATGCAGGCCGAAATTCTCCTCACTCTCAGACTTCAGCAAAAGCTTTTCGCCGATCCGCGACGTATCGCCCTGCTTAAACAAATAGAACAAACCGGCTCGATTAGCCAGGGGGCGAAAAACGCCGGGATTAGCTATAAAAGCGCCTGGGATGCCATCAACGACATGAACACCCTGAGCGAGCAACCGCTGGTAGACAGAGCCACAGGCGGCAAAGGCGGCGGTGGTGCAATCGTGACACGCTATGGCCAGCGTCTTATTCAGCTTTACGATCTCCTGGGCCTGATCCAGCAGAAAGCCTTCGATGCGTTAAGC
Organism: Lelliottia nimipressuralis; assembly: GCF_004402045.1. Taxonomy (GTDB): domain Bacteria; phylum Pseudomonadota; class Gammaproteobacteria; order Enterobacterales; family Enterobacteriaceae; genus Enterobacter; species Enterobacter chinensis. Next base: position 357,837 of record NZ_SOMG01000021.1, read on the forward strand.
GATGACGATAACGTGCCGCTGGACAGTTTGCTGGCCGCCATTTCCCGCTTCTCGTTGCAAACCAGCGCCCGCAACCAGTGGTTTGGTACGGTGACGGCGCGCGATAATCTCCAGGTACAGCAGCATATAGAGATCCTGCTTGCAGATGGCACCACCCGTCTGAAAGCCGCGATAACGGCACAAAGCGCAGAACGGCTTGAACTGGATGAAGGTAAAGAGGTGCTGGTGTTGCTGAAAGCGCCGTGGGTCAATATCACACGCCATGCCGACGCGGCAAAAGCAGCAGATAACCAGCTCCAGGGCGCAATCAGCCATATCGAACGCGGCAAGGAGCAGTGCGAAGTGTTGATGACTCTGGCAGACGGACAAAAGCTTTGCGCGACGATACCGCTCAGCGAGGCGGACGGTTTAGAAGAAGGGGATGTTGTCACCGCCTGGTTCAACGCAGACCGGGTGATTATCGCCACATTGTGCTGAGTGCATTGACAATCGTACCAACAGTGCGTATCCCTGATATCTATTGCTGCAAAAACAGGGATAAATCATGTCATCATTGCATATTTCGCAAGGCACGTTTCGTCTTGGCGATACCCGAACGCTGACGATTGCTGATTTGACAATACGCGCGGGTGAAAGCTGGGCGTTTGTCGGCACTAACGGCAGCGGTAAATCTGCGCTGGCCCGCGCGCTGGCCGGCGAGCTCACCCTCCTCAAGGGTGACTATCAGCGTGACGTTACGCGCCTGACGCGTCTGTCATTTGAACAACTGCAAAAGCTGGTGAGCGACGAGTGGCAGCGCAACAACACCGATTTGCTCAGCCCTGGTGAAGAAGATACCGGCCGCACGACGGCGGAAATTATTCAGGATGAGGTGAAAGATCCTGCCCGCTGTCAGCGCCTGGCAGAACGGTTCGGCATCACCGGCCTGCTGGACCGACGCTTTAAATACCTTTCTACCGGCGAGACGCGAAAAACGCTGCTTTGTCAGGCGCTAATGAGCGAGCCTGAGCTGCTGATCCTCGACGAACCGTTCGACGGCCTTGACGTACAATCCCGTGCGCAGCTGGCATCCCTGCTGGAGTCCCTTAATCAGCAGGGGTATACCCTCGTGCTGGTGCTTAACCGTTTTGATGAAATTCCGGATTTTATCCAGCATGCAGGCGTACTGGCCGACTGTAACCTGACAGAGACTGGCGAAAAATCGGCGCTCCTTAAGCAGGCGCTCATTGCCCAGCTCGCCCATAGCGAACGGCTTGACGGTATTACCCTTCCGGAACCCGACGCTCCTTCGGCCCTCCATGCGCTTGACCCCAACCAGCCGCGCATCGTGCTGCGCGATGGGGTGGTCTCTTATGACGATCGCCCGATCCTTAACCACCTCAGCTGGACGGTCAATCCTGGCGAGCACTGGCAGATTGTCGGCCCCAACGGCGCGGGAAAATCAACGCTGCTGAGCCTGATAACCGGCGATCACCCGCAGGGCTACAGCAACGATCTCACGCTGTTTGGCCGGCGTCGCGGCAGCGGCGAGACCATCTGGGATATCAAAAAGCACATTGGCTACGTCAGCAGCAGCCTGCATCTGGACTACCGGGTCAGTACCACGGTACGCAACGCGATCCTTTCCGGCTATTTTGATTCCATCGGTATTTATCAGGCGGTGTCGGACAAACAGCACAAGCTGGTCCAGCAGTGGCTGGATATTCTCGGCATGGACAACCGGGTCGCTGACGCGCCGTTTCATAGCCTGTCGTGGGGGCAGCAGCGCCTGGCGCTTATCGTGCGCGCGCTGGTGAAACATCCTACGCTGCTTATTCTGGATGAACCGCTGCAGGGGCTGGATCCGCTAAACCGCCAGCTGATCCGCCGCTTTGTGGATGTACTGATTGGCGAAGGCGAAACGCAGCTGCTGTTTGTTTCTCACCACGCCGAAGATGCCCCCTCCTGCATCACCCATCGCCTGGAGTTTGTTCCGGACGGTGAACACTATCATTATCTGCAAAGCAAAATCGATTAATCCCCGGAGGGCACTGCCCTCCGTTTTTCAGATAACCTGCACTAAGACTTCTCTATCCCGTTGATCTACAATACCCCATTGCGGTTGAAAATCGGATTTTAAAAACAGTGTAAACGATTCCACTATTTTATCCCATGTCACACTTTTCGCGTCTCTGTTATGCTATGGTTATTACATACCATAAGCCCAATGGAGCTAAATATGCGAGTTCTGGTAACAGGTGGTAGCGGTTACATAGGTAGTCATACCTGCGTGCAGCTGCTGCAAAACGGCCATGATGTCATCATCCTCGATAACCTGTGCAACAGTAAGCGCAGCGTGCTGCCTGTGATTGAACGTCTTGGCGGTAAACAGCCGACTTTCGTGGAAGGCGACATCCGCAACGAAGCGCTGATGACCGAGATCCTTCACGACCACGCCATTGAAGCGGTGATCCACTTCGCCGGCCTGAAAGCCGTCGGTGAATCCGTTGCGAAACCGCTCGAGTATTACGACAACAACGTCAACGGTACGCTGCGTCTCATCTCCGCCATGCGTGCGGCCAACGTCAAAAACTTCATCTTTAGCTCGTCCGCCACCGTCTACGGCGATCAGCCCAAAATTCCTTACGTTGAGAGCTTCCCTACCGGTACGCCGCAAAGCCCGTATGGCAAAAGCAAACTGATGGTGGAGCAGATCCTGACCGATCTGCAAAAAGCACAGCCTGAGTGGAGCATCGCCCTGCTGCGCTACTTCAACCCGGTCGGCGCCCATCCGTCTGGCGATATGGGTGAAGACCCGCAGGGCATTCCAAATAACCTGATGCCGTATATCGCCCAGGTTGCCGTAGGGCGCCGCGACTCGCTGGCTATTTTTGGTAACGACTATCCAACCGAAGATGGCACCGGCGTGCGTGACTATATCCACGTGATGGATCTGGCCGACGGCCACGTGGCGGCGATGCAGCAGCTGGCTGACAAACCTGGCGTGCATATTTACAACCTCGGTGCCGGGGTCGGCAGCAGCGTGCTGGATGTGGTTAATGCCTTCAGCAAAGCCTGCGGTAAGCCGGTGAGCTACCACTTCGCCCCGCGTCGTGATGGCGACCTGCCTGCTTACTGGGCCGATGCCACCAAAGCCGATAAAGAGCTTAACTGGCGTGTTACCCGCACGCTTGATGAAATGGCACAGGATACCTGGCACTGGCAGTCGCGCCATCCGCAGGGTTATCCGGACTAAGGATCCGTCATGACTTCGTTTAATCCCGTCGATCATCCGCATCGTCGTTTTAACCCGTTAAGCGGGCAATGGATTTTGGTTTCTCCGCATCGCGCAAAGCGCCCCTGGCAGGGGGCGCAGGAAACGCCTGCGAAACAAACGCTGCCGCAGCACGACCCGGACTGCTTCCTCTGTCCGGGCAATACGCGCGTGACGGGAGATAAGAACCCGGATTACAAAGGCACCTTCGTTTTCACCAATGATTTCGCGGCCCTGATGACCGACACGCCGGACGCGCCGGAAAGCCACGACCCGCTGATGCGCTGCGAAAGCGCGCGCGGTACCAGCCGCGTGATCTGCTTCTCGCCCGACCACAGCAAAACGCTGCCGGAGCTGAGCGTTGAGGCGCTGAAAGAAGTAGTGAGCACCTGGCAGACGCAAACCGCAGAGCTGGGTCAGACTTACCCGTGGGTACAGGTGTTCGAAAACAAAGGCGCAGCCATGGGCTGCTCTAACCCGCATCCGCACGGTCAGATCTGGGCGAACAGCTTCCTGCCCAACGAAGCCGAGCGTGAAGACCGCCTGCAAAAAGCGTATTACGCGGAAAACGGTTCCCCAATGCTGGTGGATTACACCCGCCGTGAGCTGGCCGACGGCAGCCGTACCGTGGTGGAAACCGAACACTGGCTGGCCGTCGTACCTTACTGGGCCGCCTGGCCGTTTGAAACGCTGCTGCTGCCGAAAGCGCACGTACAGCGCATTACCGAACTCAACGACGCGCAGCGCGACGACCTTGCTCTGGCGCTGAAAAAACTGACCAGCCGTTACGACAATCTGTTCCAGTGCTCCTTCCCGTACTCAATGGGCTGGCACGGTGCACCGTTTAACGGGGAAGAGAATCAGCACTGGCAGCTGCACGCCCATTTCTATCCGCCGCTGCTGCGCTCTGCGACAGTACGTAAATTTATGGTGGGCTATGAAATGCTGGCGGAAACGCAGCGTGACCTGACGGCGGAACAGGCGGCAGAACGTCTGCGGGCCGTTAGCGACGTCCATTATCGCGAATCAGGAGTCTAATAAATGAGTCTGAAAGATAAAACACAATCCCTGTTTGCTGAAAAATTTGGCTACCCTGCCACCCACGTTATCCAGGCGCCTGGCCGCGTCAACCTGATCGGTGAACACACCGACTACAACGACGGCTTTGTTCTGCCCTGCGCCATTGATTACCAGACCGTCATCAGCTGTACGAAGCGTGACGACCGTAAAGTCCGCGTGATTGCCGCGGATTACGGTAATGAGACGGACGAGTTTTCCCTCGATGCCCCGATCGTGACGCACGACAGCCAGCAGTGGTCTAACTACGTGCGCGGCGTGGTGAAGCATCTGCAGAAGCGTAACAAGAACTTTGGCGGTGCGGATTTAGTTATTAGCGGCAACGTGCCGCAGGGTGCGGGTTTAAGCTCCTCGGCTTCTCTGGAAGTCGCCGTAGGAACCGTCTTCCAGCAGCTTTATCATCTGCCGCTGGACGGCGCGCAAATCGCCCTGAATGGTCAGGAAGCAGAAAACCAGTTCGTGGGCTGTAACTGCGGCATCATGGACCAGCTGATCTCTGCGCTGGGCAAAAAAGAACACGCGCTGCTGATCGACTGCCGTTCTCTTGGCACCAAAGCCGTTCCCCTGCCAAAAGGTGCGGCTGTCGTGATCGTCAACAGCAACTTTAAACGCACGCTGGTGGGTAGCGAATACAACACGCGCCGCGAACAATGCGAGACCGGCGCTCGCTTCTTCCAGCAGCCCGCCCTGCGCGATGTGACGCTCAATGAGTTCAATAAGGTGGCACACGAGCTGGATCCGGTCGTTGCCAAACGCGTTCGTCACGTACTGACAGAGAACGCCCGTACCGTTGAAGCCGCGTCCGCGCTGGCGAAAGGCGACCTGAAACGTATGGGTGAGCTGATGGCGGAATCCCATGCCTCCATGCGCGACGACTTTGAAATCACCGTGCCGCAAATCGACACGCTGGTTGAGATCGTAAAAGCAACAATTGGCGATAAAGGCGGTGTGCGCATGACCGGCGGCGGTTTCGGGGGCTGCATCGTTGCCCTGGTGCCGGAAGAACTTGTTCCTGCCGTCCAGCAGGCGGTAGAAAAACAGTACGAAGCAAAAACGGGTATTAAAGAAACTTTCTACGTGTGTAAAGCATCACAAGGAGCCGGACAGTGCTAAATGAAACACCCACCCTTGCACCGGATGGTCTGCCGTATCGCCTGTTAACCCTGCGCAACAGCGCAGGGATGGTGGTTACGCTGATGGACTGGGGAGCCACGCTGCTTTCCGCCCGCGTTCCCATGCCGGATGGCAGCGTACGCGAAACCCTTCTCGGCTGCGCCTCGCCTGAGCAGTATATCAATCAGTCCGCCTATCTGGGCGCGTCCGTAGGGCGCTATGCTAACCGCATCGCGAAAAGCCGCTTTGAACTCGACGGCGTGCAGTACGACCTGCTCCCAAGCCAGGGTGAGAACCAGCTGCACGGCGGCCCGGAAGGCTTTGACAAACGTCGCTGGAAAATTGTCCGCCAAAACGACAGCGAAGTGCAGTTCTCACTGGATTCGCTTGATGGGGATCAGGGTTTCCCGGGGAATCTTATCGCCTCCGCACGCTTTACGCTGACCGACGACAACCGTATCGCTATTGAATACCGTGCGACAGTCGACAAGCCATGTCCGGTCAATCTGACCAATCACGCGTATTTTAATCTGGACGGTAACCAGTGCGACGTGCGTAACCATAAGCTGCAAATCTTTGCGGATGACTATTTGCCGGTTGACGAGATGGGCATTCCGTATCAGGGGCTGAAGTGCGTGAGCGGCACCAGCTTTGACTTCCGCAGTGCGAAAACCATCGCACAGGATTTCCTGAGCGATGACGATCAGCGCAAGGTGAAAGGCTACGACCACGCTTTCCTGCTGCAGGCAAAAGGTGATGTGAAGCAACCTGCAGCACAGGTCTGGTCTGCGGATGAAAAGCTGCAGATGACGGTTTATACCTCCGCACCTGCGCTGCAATTCTACTCAGGCAACTATCTTGGCGGCACGACGGCGCGCGAACACGATGAGTACAGCGACTGGCAAGGCCTGGCGCTGGAGAGCGAGTTCCTGCCGGACAGCCCGAATCATCCGGAATGGCCGCAGCCAGACTGTGTGCTGCGCCCGGGTGAAGAGTATGTTAGCGTGACGGAATACCATTTTATTCCGCATTGATTTCAAGCCCTCCCATCGGAGGGCTTTTTTCTGCACGCCTTGCTGAAAATAGCGCCGATCGCAGACAAAATCATAACCCTGGATTCACAAGCATCTTACACTCAGAGACTATTTTCGCTATGGTTAGGGTTAAGCGTTGCTGCTGGCATAGCCACGGCAATATAATGAGAATTGTTATCATTCTAAAAATGCTTGAGGAGTAAGAGATGGCTATAACTAAGCTGGTCCTGGTGCGTCACGGCGAAAGTCAGTGGAACAACGAAAACCGCTTTACCGGTTGGTACGACGTTGATCTGTCCGAGAAAGGCGTAAGCGAAGCAAAAGCAGCAGGTAAACTGCTGAAGGAAGAAGGCTTCAGCTTTGATTTTGCTTACACCTCTGTGCTGAAACGTGCCATCCACACCCTGTGGAACGTTCTTGACGAACTGGATCAGGCCTGGCTGCCGGTTGAGAAATCCTGGAAACTGAACGAACGTCACTACGGTGCGCTGCAGGGTCTGAACAAAGCAGAAACCGCTGAAAAATACGGCGACGAGCAGGTTAAACAGTGGCGCCGCGGTTTCGCAATTACGCCACCGGAGCTGACCAAAGATGACGAGCGCTACCCGGGCCACGACCCACGTTATGCAAAACTGACCGACGCTGAGCTGCCAACCACCGAGAGCCTGGCGCTGACCATCGACCGCGTTGTGCCTTACTGGAACGAAACCATTCTGCCACGCCTGAAAAGCGGTGAGCGCGTGATTATCGCCGCTCACGGTAACTCCCTGCGTGCGCTGGTAAAATACCTGGACAACATGGGTGAAGACGAAATCCTCGAACTGAACATCCCGACTGGCGTACCGCTGGTATATGAGTTCGACGAAAACTTCAAACCAATCAAACATTACTATCTGGGTAACGCGGAAGAAATCGCGGCGAAAGCAGCGGCTGTCGCGAACCAGGGTAAAGCGAAGTAATTTTCGCAAGACATAAAAAAGCGCGGAACCTTCCGCGCTTTTTTATTTCCGCATCGGATTAACCGCGACGCGCTTTTACCGCATTCGCCAGCTGACGCAGGATCGTGTCGGTATCGTCCCAGCCAATGCAGGCATCCGTCACGCTCTTGCCATACACCAGCGGTTCGCTGCTTTCCAGGTTCTGGTTACCTTCAACCAGATGGCTTTCGATCATCACCCCAATCACCGCCTTCTCACCGCCGGCAATCTGCTGACAGACGTCTGCACCCACTTCCATCTGCTTTTTGAACTGCTTGCTGGAGTTGGCATGGCTGAAATCGATCATGACCTGCGGTGGCAGCCCGGCTTTTTCCAGCCCGACCTTCACTTCAGCCACATGCTTTGCACTGTAGTTTGGCTCTTTGCCGCCGCGCAAAATGATATGGCAGTCACCGTTACCGCTGGTGTTAACGATGGCGGAGTGACCCCATTTGGTCACGGAGAGGAAGCAGTGCGGCGCTCCCGCAGCATTGATGGCATCAATGGCCACCTTCATCGTGCCATCCGTCCCGTTTTTAAAACCAACCGGGCAAGAGAGGCCGGAAGCCAGCTCGCGGTGAACCTGAGATTCAGTGGTACGGGCACCTATTGCGCCCCAGCTCATCAGGTCTGCCAGATACTGAGGCGTAATCATGTCCAGAAACTCACCGGCCGCAGGCAGGCCGCTGTCGTTGATCTCCAGCAGCAGCTTGCGCGCGATGCGCAGACCGTCGTTGATCTGGAAGCTGTTATCCATGTGCGGATCGTTAATCAGCCCTTTCCAGCCCACGGTGGTACGCGGTTTTTCAAAGTAAACGCGCATCACGATTTCCAGCTCGCCCTTCAGCTCTTCACGTAACTGGAGCAGTCTTGCTGCATACTCTTTTGCCGCCGCAGGATCGTGAATAGAGCACGGGCCAATCACCACCAGAAGACGATCGTCATTACCTTTCAGGATCTTATGGATCGCTTTACGAGCATGAGAAACCGTGTTTGCGGCATTTTCAGTGGCGGGGAATTTCTCAAGGAGTGCTACAGGAGGTAATAACTCATTGATCTCTTTAATGCGTAAATCGTCGTTCTGATAATTCATCTTCTTTCCAGCTCTGCCATATCTTTAGTAATGAAAGCAATCCTTTCAATCTATCTTGTCGTTCAGGAAGTGTAAACACGGTTTTACACTTCACGCAGATAATTCCTGGAATTCGCCTAAAAATCGCCACAAAATAGCGAAAAATGAGATCTAACCTAAGCTTTTTAACTGTAACAACCAATTTTACACGCTTAAACGCGATTCCCTACTGACATAAGTCGGTAAGGCGGGAGCTTTCGCCTCTGAAAAAGATGCACTGTTGGAGAATGTTATCCAGCGTAACGACAAGAACAGGAGCACCATGATGAAAATGACAAAACTGGCAACCCTCTTCCTTACAGCCACACTTACCCTGGCAAGCGGCAGCGTCCTTGCTGCGGAAACGGGTAGCTCAGACAACAACGGTGATGCCAATGCGGCAGCGTCAGCAGGCCAGGTCGCCCCTGATGCGAAACAAAATATCGCCCCGAATAATGTCGATAACAACCAGATCAACACCGGCAATACCAACACCGGCGGCACCATGCTGCATCCGAACGGTAGCGGTTCCGGCACTATGAATCATGACAATATGAGTTCGGATGAGGTTCATAAGAACTCTATGTGCAAAGACGGCAAATGCCCGAATCCTAACGACAAGGTGGGTAATGACGCCAATACCAAAACCGATGGCACTACCCAATAATCCGCTGTGATCGGAAGAAAAAGGAGAGCTCAGGCTCTCCTTTCTTTTTGGAGCAACCCATTAAAAACGCTACACTAAAAACAATAATAAATCAGGAAAGCAGACATGGCGCACACCCATTCACACTCACAAACTCCGGGCAACGACAACGCTAAACGACTTATGCTGGCCTTTGGCGTCACGGCAACGTTCATGGTTATCGAAGTCATTGGCGGGCTGGTTTCCGGTTCTCTGGCGCTTCTGGCTGATGCCGGGCATATGCTGACCGATGCAGCCGCGTTGCTCTTCGCCCTGCTGGCCGTGCAGTTTGCACGTCGACCTCCAAATGCGCGCCATACCTTCGGCTGGCTGAGGCTGACAACCCTTGCCGCGTTTGTTAACGCTATTGCGCTGGTGGTCATTACCGTTCTTATCGTCTGGGAGGCGGTACAGCGTTTCAGACACCCTCAGCCGATCGCCGGGGCGACAATGATGGTGATTGCTGTGGCAGGGCTGCTGGCGAATATCCTGGCATTCTGGATTTTGCACCGCGGCAGCGGGGAGAAGAACCTCAACGTGCGGGCTGCGGCTCTGCATGTCCTGGGTGATTTGCTCGGTTCAGTCGGGGCGATTGTGGCCGCGCTGGTGATCCTCTATACCGGCTGGACGCCTGTCGATCCGATTCTGTCCGTGCTGGTATCGTGTCTGGTCTTGCGCAGCGCCTGGCGGTTGCTGAAGGAGAGCGTCAATGAACTGCTTGAAGGGGCACCGGCATCCATGGATATTGACGAGCTGAAACGTAACCTGCGCCGTTCTGTCCCGGAAGTCCGCAATGTTCATCATGTGCACGTCTGGCTGGTGGGGGAGAAACCGGTCATGACCTTGCACGTCCAGGTGATCCCGCCTAACGACCATGATGCGCTGCTTGAACGTATCCAGCATTTTCTTGAACATCACTACGAAATTGGCCATGTCACCATTCAGATGGAGTATCAGCCTTGTAACGGCCCGGACTGCCACCTTAACGAGGCGCAGTCCGGTCATTCACATCATCATCACCACTAGCTGGAAAGCGCGTGAGAGCCTCGCTCACGCGCGCTGTTAATCCACATCCGGCTGCCGTTCAGCGCGATGAAGGTCAGCAGCAGATATTCCAGCGACATGGCATAGACGCCCTGTAGCGCGAAAATCACCACGCTGATGACGTTGATAATGACCCACAGCAGCCAGTTCTCAACGTATTTACGGGTCATCAGGATCATCGCCGCAATCGACAGCACCATCATGCAGGAATCCCAGAACGGGAAGGCATCCGGCTGGAGCTCTGGCATCGTCACATTTAAACCGATGCCGGACATGACCGAAACGGCAACGCGGGTCAGGAACGCAAACACCGGGTTGATGTAGACGGTCATTAAACCAATGGCAACCACGCAGGCGACAAGCCAGGCGATCGCTTTCGGCAACGGCAGCCAGCGGATTTGAAGCTCGGCCTCCTGCTGACTGTTCTGGCGCGACCACGCATACCAGCCGTAAATATTGGCCGCGAAGAAGAACAGCTGCAAAAGCAGGCTTGCGTAGAGCTGGATCTGGAAGAAGATAATCGCAAACAGCGTGACGTTTATGAGCCCGAACGCGTAATTACTGATCTTCTCCAGGCTTGCGAGCCAGATACACAGTAATCCCGCCAGCGTGCCAACGGCCTCAATCCATGACAGGTCATAGCCACCTGCACCAATCGGTATATGAACCAGAATGTTCTGTGTGCTAAAAAAATCCATCTTTTCCCCAGGGCGTGTTGAATTACGTACGTAGTGTAGCTGCAAAATCCAGCATGCGGTTAAGCGGAATTAACGCACCTTCACGCAGAGCAGCATCCACATGGATTTCATGCGCTGCACCGCCGGTCTCGAGCCCTTCGGCAATTGCCTTCAGGCCGTTCATCGCCATCCACGGGCAATGCGCGCAGCTGCGACACGTTGCGCCCTCGCCTGCCGTTGGCGCTTCGAGGAGCTCCTTCTCCGGCACGGCCTGCTGCATCTTGTAGAAGATACCGCGATCGGTCGCCACAATAAGCTGCGTGTGAGGCAACGTCCGGGCAGCGTTGATAAGCTGGCTGGTTGAACCCACGGCATCCGCCATGTCAACAATCGACTGCGGTGATTCAGGATGAACAAGAATGGCAGCGTCAGGATAAAGCGCCTTCATACGGGCCAGCGCCTGGGTCTTGAATTCGTCGTGCACAATACAGGCGCCCTGCCAGCAGAGAACGTCAGCACCCGTCTGCTTCTGGACATAATTTCCAAGATGGCGGTCAGGCGCCCAGATAATTTTCTCACCCAGACTGTCCAGGTGCTCAATCAATTCAACGGCGATGCTCGACGTGACCACCCAGTCTGCCCGCGCTTTTACCGCCGCGGAGGTGTTGGCGTAAACCACCACGGTACGGTCAGGATGGGCATCACAGAAGGCCGTGAATTCGTCAATCGGGCAGCCGAGATCCAGTGAACACTCCGCATTAAGCGTTGGCATCAGAATGGTTTTTTCAGGGCTGAGGATCTTTGCCGTTTCGCCCATAAAACGCACGCCTGCGACCAGTAGCGTGGAAGCTGGATGTCTTGCACCGAAGCGCGCCATCTCCAGTGAGTCAGAAATACACCCCCCGGTCTCTTCCGCCAGCTGCTGAATTTCCGGATCGGTGTAGTAATGCGCCACCATCACCGCATCTCGCTCTTTAAGAAGACGCTTGATCTTTTCGCGGTAGAATTGCTTTTCATCCCGGCTCAGCGGGACAGGTTTTGGCGGAAACGGATAGATTGCGGCTTCAGAATCAAACATCACGCTCATTATGGCTTCTCGTTTTACTGGCTTAACAATATTGCCTTTCTTTTGCCTGACATAGCAAAACGCACGGCAATTGTGTTTTGTATACTAAACAAGATAGCGAATCTGGAGTGAAAAGTCACCGGGAATAGATGTGCGGAGCATTTGTTGTCGCAGATAGCAAAAAAGCGCCTTTAGGGCGCTTTTTTACACTGGTGGGTCGTGCAGGATTCGAACCTGCGACCAATTGATTAAAAGTCAACTGCTCTACCAACTGAGCTAACGACCCCTTGCGGGATTTTTTTCTTCGAAGTGGTGGGTCGTGCAGGATTCGAACCTGCGACCAATTGATTAAAAGTCAACTGCTCTACCAACTGAGCTAACGAC
>NZ_SOMG01000016.1 GCF_004402045.1 Lelliottia nimipressuralis
CACAAACGGCCCGCCCTGCGCGGTGACGTAACCCGCCCAGTCCCCGGCGTCGGGGGTTACGTCACCGCGCAGGGCGGGCCGTTTGTGCGTCGCGATGATTTACAGGTGCGCACGCTGTATGCGCCGCGCGCCGGGTTTAACCAGTATGGCGAGGAAACTGTCCGCATTCGCGGCGTGTACGATTCCGCCGTTGGTGCGGGCAGCTCGATTATAACCCGACTCACGCAGTGGAAAATTGTACCGAAGCGGGCCGTGGACCTGAAGGATGTGCCTGTGCCTCCTCGGAGTTCTGTCAATAACTGTACGCTGAGCGATCTCTCTCAACCTCTTAACCGGCGTGCGAGACGGGCATTAACCGAGCGCATCAAACGCATCCAGCCCGGTGCAGCGGCGCCCTTTGTCTATGAGAGGGATCCGCAGAACGGGGTTCCGGAGAGGGTGATTGACGAGATCCGGCTTGCCACCGGAATAGCCATCAGCCGGGGAGAGGCCCTGCATCTTATGGCGGGTGGCGTCAGCCGTTTTAACGACAAATGGTGCCGGGGCGCAGCTGACGGATCGCTCTTTCCGGCGGCGCGTTCTTATCAGGAAAAGGCGCGGAAAATCCTTGAACGTATTGGGCATTTAACGAATCTGTTAACCCAGCGAGCACGCTAATCTCCATCGATATCATGCACATACCGTGATGAGTTCTGATTTTTCGCTTCACTCTTTTTATGAATACGTGCTACTGTATGTTTATACAGTATCTCGTGGTGGAGGGTGTGTGAACAGAGAGTTGAACGAGCAGGTCATGATTGAACGAGTCGAGATGATTGCGCGACTGACGACAGAAGGAACGTGTCAGGAAAGAGATCGTGAAATTGCCCTGAATTTGATCGCTGAGATTGCGCGGGGAAATTTAATCAAGAACAACGCGTTTACCGTTGTTTTCTCAGCATCGCCTGTTCCGGAACGCATTAAAAAAGAGAACAACGTTCGGGTAAACATTACGCTCGATAAAGATCGGCAGATTGACCCTGCCGTCGTCGAGGCCTTCCAGTGCGAGCTGACCCGCAGAATACGGTCCCTTTTTCCGTCATCCCGGGTGACCGTGAAAATAGGGTCTGTGACGGGGGTCGAGCTCCAGGGGCTTGAAAGAGAGGTCGATCGCGAGGCGTTGGACGCTATTCTCCGGGAAGTCTGGGAAGACGAGAGCTGGCGCTAGCCCCGGCTCATTACCCGAACCCACACCCTCATTCAGATTTTGCGCTTTCGTTGAACCACGCTTCGCTGCTCGCGGACGGCCTGTTGTGTCCGCGATTGTCCATCTCTCAGCGATAGCGAAAAGGCTGCCGGCCCGGGAAACTCTACAGTACCTGGAAAACCGGATGTTGGGAGCGTCTGATGAAAATCTATGCAATGCAGGGGGACACGCTTGATGCGGTTTGCGCCCGCTTTTATGGGCGCACGGCAGGCGTGGTTGAAGCCGTTCTGAAGGCCAATTCTGGCCTCGCGGAGTTAGGCGTTATCTTGCCTCACGGCACGCCGGTAGAGATGCCGGAGGTGGATAGCGCCCCCACAAAAGAATCCGTAAACCTATGGGACTGAGCCTGGAGAAAATCACCACGTTTATCGCCTACTGGCTGGCCGTGGCGCTGGCCTGGTTCGGGGCGATGTCTCCTGAAAAAGTCGCGCTGTACGTGGGGAGTCTTTGCGCCATTTTTACCGCGCTGACGAATTACTGGTTTAAGCGAAAAACCTGGCGCTATCTCCAGTCTCTGGGCCTCGATAAGAAGAGCATTCGTGAACTCAATCATTAAGCGTTGCAGCGTCGCCGGCGTGCTGGCCCTGGCGGTGTTGATGCCTGACTTTCGGCTACTGAAAACGTCCCCGGAAGGGCTGGCGTTGATTGCCGATCTTGAAGGATGTCGCCTCTCGCCCTACCGGTGTAGCGCTGGGGTATGGACGTCAGGCATTGGCCACACGGCAAACGTCGTGCCGACGCGGGACATTACCGAGCGTGAGGCTGCGGTAAACCTGGTCGCTGATGTGCTCAACGTTGAGCGGCGGCTGGCGGCGTGTGCGCCGGTGGAGATGCCACCCCGGGTCTACGACGCGCTGGTGAGCTTTACCTTTAATGTCGGCACGGGCGCCGCCTGCCGTTCGACCCTGGTGTCGTTTATTAAGCGTAAACAGTGGCCGCAGGCATGCGGCGAACTTACCCGCTGGGTGTACGTCAACGGCGTCAAAAATGCCGGGCTGGAAAATCGCCGCGTTCGCGAGAAGGCCTGGTGCATGAAGAGGCTGCCGTGAGGGGCCTCATGCTGATATTGGCCGGGCTGCTGGCTATCACGCTGTGGCTTCGTCATGACAACCTGACCCTGTCCCGTTCCTTAGCCACCGCTAACCGGGTCGCCAGCGAGCAAAAAAACGCTCTCGCCGCGCTTAATCAACAGCTTTCCCTGTCACAGCGGATAGCCAGAGCCAACGAAAATGCTCAGGTCAGGCTCCGTGAGGAGTTGCTCACTGCGGGTGAGGAGAGGGCGAGACGGGAAGCGACTATCGGGAAATTACTCAATGAAAATGAAGCGTTACGCCGCTGGTATACCGCTCAGCTGCCTGATGCTGTCCGCAGGCTGCACACCCGCACCGCCTGCGCCTCCGCAGCACATTGTTTACAACGCCTGCCCGAAGGTGAGCCGCTGCCCGATGCCGGGAAGCGAACCCGCCACTAACGGCGATCTCAGCGCAGATATTCGCAGGCTTGAGTATGCCCTTATCGCCTGCGCGCTGCAGGTGGAAACCATTAAAGACTGTCAGGATAAACTCGATGCACAAACTCAAGAGCCTGCGTCAGGCATTAATTGACGCGATCCCCCAGCTGAATGCTCACCCGGAGCGCCTGCAGATGTCGGTCGGCAGCGGCAATATTGACGCCCGGCTGGCCACCTCGCTCTCCTTTGAAAAGCGGTATGCGCTAAACGCGAAGGTCAGCGGTTTTACCGGAGACAGCGAGGGATTTTTCGTTCCGGTGCTGGCCTGGCTTCGGGAAAACCAGCCGGACATTTTTACCCTCGATGAGGGACGCCAAAACGGATACACCTTCGCGATCGTCCTGAACGATGACGATACGACGGACATCAGCATCAGCGTGCAGGTAACCGAGCGCATTCTTGTTTCCCAGGAGCAGGGCGTTCTGCACGCCACGTATTCCCCGGA
This sequence comes from Lelliottia nimipressuralis, assembly GCF_004402045.1. Classification (GTDB taxonomy): domain Bacteria; phylum Pseudomonadota; class Gammaproteobacteria; order Enterobacterales; family Enterobacteriaceae; genus Enterobacter; species Enterobacter chinensis. The sequence goes on from NZ_SOMG01000016.1 coordinate 3,202, forward strand.
GCCGCCGCTGCCGGAGCCCGTCACGCGTCCGAAGGCGCTGTACATCAACGGTGAGCTCGTCAGCCAGTGGGAGGACTAACTTCCCCACGCTGAAGGCCGCCTGCGGCCTGCTGTCTGGACAGCTTGTTGTTTCATCCCGCAGAAAACCCCGTCTCGTTGCTGCCGTTCTTCCTGAACGGCATTCTCTTCTCATGAATACATTAACTTCCATGAACGGTATCGCTCGCGCGATCCGCAATCTGATTCGTATCGGTGTTGTGACCGATGTTGACCTCAACAGAGGGCTTTGTCGTGTCCAGACCGGCGGTATGAAAACCACCTGGCTGAACTGGCTAACCTGCCGCGCGGGACGTTCGCGCGTGTGGTGGGCCCCTTCCGAGGGAGAGCAGGTGTTGCTGCTGGCCATCGGCGGGGAGCTTGATACCGCCTTCGTGCTGCCCGGCATTTTCTCGGACGACCATCCGGCGCCGTCCGGGTCGCCTGACGCGTTCCACGTCTCGTTTCCTGACGGCGCGGTAATTGAGTACGAACCCGGGCGCGGGGCATTGACGGTTTCAGGCATTAAAACGGCCGACATTACCGCCTCTGAATCGCTGACCGCCACCGTGCCGGAAGTGCGGGTGACGTCAACGTCCCGCATCACGCTGGATACGCCTGAGGTGGTGTGTACCAACAAGCTAATTACCGCCTCTCTTGAAGTGCAGAAGGGCGGTGTGATGGCCGGAAATATTGAGCATTCCGGCGGCAAATTCACCTCCAACGGGGTGCAGGTGGACAACCATGCGCACGGCGGTGTGCAAAGCGGCGGAAGCTGGACTAAGGGGACACAATGACGGTGCGTTACAGGGGAATGAACAGGCAGACCGGGCTTAGCATTTCAGAGGCGGACCACATCCGGCAAAGCGTGCGCGACATTCTGGTCACGCCGATTGGCTCGCGGGTCATGCGCCGGGATTACGGCTCGCTGCTGGCGGCGATGATCGACAGGCCGCAGAGTCCGGCGCTGCGCCTGCAAATCATGGCCGCCTGTTATTCCGCCATCCAGAAATGGGAGCCGCGGATAAGCCTGACGGCCATCACTTTCGAGCGTTCGGAGAACGACGGGACGTTGTATGTCGATATCACCGGCACGCGTCCGACCTCCGGACAATCCTTTTCTATCACCATTTCACTGAGTTAAACGCTATGGCTATTGTTGATCTGAGCCAGCTCGCCGCGCCTGATGTCGTGGAGGAGGTGGATTATGAAACGCTGTTGGCAGAACGAAAGGCCACCTTTGTCTCGCTCTATCCGGAAGAGGAGCGAGAGGCGATTGCACGGACGCTGACGCTGGAGTCAGAGCCGATTGTGAAGCTGCTGCAGGAGAACGCGTATCGGGAGGTTATCTGGCGCCAGCGCGTTAATGAGGCCGCACGTGCGGTCATGCTGGCCTACGCCGCGGGCAGCGATCTGGACCAGATTGGGGCAAACGCTAATCTTGAGCGTCTGGTGATTACGCCTGCCGACGACACCACGTTTCCGCCCACGTCGGCCGTGATGGAGTCCGATACCGATTTTCGTCTGCGCATCCAGCAGGCGCCGGAAGGGCTGAGCGTGGCCGGTTCAACAGGGGCGTATCAGTTCCATGGTCGCAGTGCAGATGGCCGGGTGGCGGACATTTCTGTGATCAGCCCACAGCCGGCGAACGTCACGGTCTCCGTGCTCTCCCGGGAGAATAACGGCGTGGCGTCTGAGGAACTGCTCGCCGTTGTTCGCAATGCGCTGAACGATGAGGACGTCAGGCCCGTCGCCGACCGCGTGACCGTCCAGTCGGCGAGGATTGTCGACTACAGCATTGCCGCCTCGCTATTTCTCTTCCCCGGCCCTGAAAGTGAACCTGTGCTTAGCGCGGCAAGGGCCCGGCTACAGGCCTATATCACGGCCCAGCATCGGCTTGGACGCGATATCCGCAAGTCAGCCATTTACGCAGCACTTCACGTGGAAGGGGTGCAGCGGGTGGAACTGACCGCACCTGCTGCTGACATCGTGCTTGATGAAACTCAGGCCTCATGGTGCAGCCACTACAGCGTAACCGTGGGGGGAAACGATGAGTAATACCCGCCTTTTACCGGTTGGCTCATCGCCGCTTGAGGTCGCTGCGGCGCGGGCCTGTGCGGATATCGAAAAGACGCCTGTTCCGCTGCGCCATCTCTGGAATGCAGACACCTGCCCGGCGGATCTGCTGCCCTGGCTGGCATGGGCGTTTTCGGTTGATCGCTGGGATGAGAACTGGCCGGAGGCCACCAAGCGGGAGGTGATCCGCGCCGCGTGGTTTATTCATGCCCACAAGGGAACGATTGGCGCCGTGCGTCGCGTGGTGGAACCGCTTGGCTATCTGATCAACGTTACCGAGTGGTGGCAAACCAACGATCCGCCCGGCACCTTCCGCCTTGATATCGGTGTGTTAGACACGGGCATCACCGAGGAGATGTATTACGAAATGGAGAGGCTTATCGCCGATGCGAAGCCTGCCAGCCGCCACCTTATTGGCCTGAATATCATCCAGGACATACCGGGTTATCTCTATACCGGCGCCCTGAGCTATGACGGCGACATCATCACGGTTTATCCCGGATAAGTGAGAGCACAATGACAGTGAAATATAAAACGGTTATCACCAAAGCCGGTGCCGAAAAACTGGCTGCAGCAACCATCCCGAACGGTAAGAAAGTCAATTTTACGGCGATGGCCGTGGGGGACGGTGGGGGCACATTGCCGGTGCCAAACGCAAACCAGACGAAACTCATCAATGAAGTCTGGCGTCATGCGCTGAATAAAATCAGCCAGGACAAAAAGAATAAAAACTATGTCGTGGCGGAGCTGCTGATCCCTCCTGAGGTCGGCGGTTTCTGGATGCGCGAGATGGGGCTGTATGACGATGCCGGGACGCTGATTGCGGTCGGGAATATGGCTGATAGTTACAAACCTGCACTTGCTGAAGGTTCGGGGCGTGCTCAAACCTTACGCATGGTTATCATGGTGAGTGATATTGCTTCGGTTGAACTCTCTATTGACGCGTCAACGGTGATGGCGACGAAGGATTATGTCGACGAGAAGCTGACGGAGCATGAGCAGTCGCGCCGCCATCCGGACGCCACGCTTACCGCAAAGGGCTTTACCCAATTAAGCAGTGCAACCGACAGCGTATCTGAGATATTCGCTGCAACACCGAAAGCGGTGAAGGCGGTTTACGATCTGGCAAACGCTAAGTATACGGCGGTGGATGCGACGACTGCACGCAAGGGGATTGTTCAACTTAGCAGTGCTACCGACAGTGTGTCTGAAGTGCTGGCGGCGACGCCGAAGGCGATAAAGAGCGTTAGTGATGACCTGGTAAAACTAAAAGATAGTCTTGGCACTGCATCAAAACTGAATATTGTTACATCCGCGATTGACTTAACGACGGGTCGCCTGCCAGTGGTCGGCTGGATGGGTCTGGGCGGTGTAAGAGATACGAAAGTAGCAGATGAAAATTTTGCTTCTTTTTGGCGTGATACCAGTATTGGAAAATCAGGTATTACCATCCCCTATGATGGTACCCCAACGATTTCATATCTTGCAGTAGATGGTGCCAATCAACATGCCTATGTAGGCCGGAAAAAGGGTAATGTTGATATTTCATGGGTAAAGCTCTATAGCGAATTTAATAAGCCGACATCTCAGGAGATATTCGGGACAACATCAGGCATAGGTGGAAGTGCAGACCTTAACACCTATACTGCTCCGGGTCTTTATTATCAACCTGCCAACGCTCAGGCACAAACGGGTAAAAATTATCCTGAGGCGGTTGCGGGTTCACTTGAGGTTTATAAGCATGCAGGTATCACTCAAATTTATCGAATTTATAGTAACTCGCGGTCCTATATTCGTACCCTTTATAATGGAACATGGTCTGCCTGGTCAAAACAATACGATACTGCGAACAGACCTTCTGCAGATGATGTTGATTCGGTATCCGCCTCGAACGGAGGAACATTCAGGAAATTAGTTAGTTTTAGTGAAGGACTTGAGGTGCGAAGCCGTACGGGAATTACGAGCGGGAACGATGCAGCCAGTTTTGACAGTGCTAATATGATTTTAAAATCTTGGTATGGCATTGGTTTTTATTCGACCTTGTTGGATTCAGTTGGTAAAGAAACTGGAATGACGGGCTACATCAACACCCGTAATGGCCTTTTGCAAATGAAAGGGCAAATTATTCCCGGTGATTACGGCAACTTTGACGGGCGCTTTATCAAACTGTCTGGCAGTCAGAATATAACGGGTACGTTGCGTAATTCAGATGAATATCAGTCAACGTCTGCCAATGGTTATCGTTCTGTTTACGGTAGTTATGGTACTTTCTGGCGAAATGATGGTTCTAATTTATACCTGATGATCACTAACTCGGGTGATCAGTATGGTGCATATAACAACCTCCGACCATTTGCTGTAAATCTGGCAACGGGTTATCCAACGATGAGTAGATTGGCGTTAACTGATTATGCCAATTTTGATGCGCGTTATTACACTAAAAGCCAGTCAGACGCTGGTTATATGCCTAAAGTCTCTGCTTATACAAAAGCCGAAAGCGATGCGCGCTATAACCTGAAAAATGCAGCCAGTAAGGCAGCGAGCGGTTGGGAGAAGGATAACTCTACGGGCGTGATAAAGCAGTGGGGGGTGGCAACGCGTAGTGCTGATTCGACGCGTATTACCTTCCCAACGGCGTTTCCTAACGCCTGTCTCAGCGTGCAGTTAACCTTGCTTTTTACCAATGGGTTCCACGACCAAAATATTTACGTGCAAAACCCTGATAGATCAGGTTTCACCTACGTAGCGGGCAGTGGCGAAGTTAAAGCTTATTTTGAAGCGCGAGGCTATTAATATGAGTTATATATACTCTCCTGAAAACGGGGCTTTTTATAATGATGATCTGGAGGCTGATTATCGTTCCGCCCAAACGTGGCCGGATAATTATGTCAGCGTGCTTGATGAAGACTATGTGTCGCTGATGGAGGGGCAAGCAGACGGGAAAATAATTATTCCAGATAAAAATGGCTATCCCGTATTAGCGGAACCTCCCGCACCAACCTATGAAGAGCGCGTGAGCCAGGCAACGATGCAAAAAAACGCCTTAATGAAAACGGCAAGTGACATTATTACTCCACTTGAGGATGCAGCTGAACTCGGTATAGCTACCGACGAAGAGGCAGCCTCGCTTTTAGGCTGGAAGCGATACCGGGTCATGCTTAACCGGGTAGATGTGAGCGCCGCCCCGGACATTCAATGGCCCGCACTCCCTGCCTGACCCCAAACCCTCCATCCGGAGGGTTTTTCGTTTGTTGTGTAATCCTTTCCCCAACCCCAATACGTCGCATCAATCACGCACTCCACAGACAATAGCTTCACCACTAAACGAAGGAGTTAACCGGATGGGCGACTATCACCACGGCGTGGAAGTCATCGAAATCAACGATGGCACGCGCACCATTTCCACCGTCTCGACGGCAATCATCGGCATGGTCTGTACGGCCAGCGATGCTGACGACAAGACATTCCCTTTAAACGAGCCTGTGCTCATTACCAACGTGCAAAATGCGATTGCGAAAGCCGGCAAGGCGGGGACGCTGTCCGCTTCTCTGCAGGCTATCGCTGACCAGTGCAAACCGGTTGTCGTTGTTGTGCGCGTGGCTGAAGGTATCGACGACCCGGAAGATCCGGAAGCGGCACAGAAAAAGACTATCTCCAACATCATCGGTACCACTGATGAAAACGGCAAATACACCGGTCTGAAGGCGCTTCTGACCGCGAAAACGGTGACCGGCGTTAAGCCGCGTATTCTCGGCGTACCGGGGCTGGATTCTCAGGAAGTAGCGACTGCACTGGCCGCCATGTGCCAGAGCCTGCGCGCATTCGGCTATGTCAGCGCATGGGGTTGTAAAACCATTTCGGAAGCAATCGACTACCGCAAAAACTTCAGCCAGCGCGAGCTGATGGTTATCCATCCTGATTTTCTGGCTTGGGATACCACCACGAACGCAACGACAACGGCCTGGGCAACCGCCCGCGCGCTTGGCCTGCGCGCCAAAATCGACCAGACAATCGGCTGGCATAAAACCCTGTCAAACGTTGGCGTCAACGGTGTTACTGGCGTAAGCGCTTCTGTCTCCTGGGATCTTCAGGAACAGGCCACCGATGCGAACCTGCTTAACCAGGCTGGCGTCACCACGCTGATTCGCAACGACGGCTTCAAATTCTGGGGTAACCGTACCTGCTCAGACGATCCGTTATTCGTCTTTGAAAACTACACCCGTACCGCACAGGTGCTGGCCGATACCATGGCGGAAGCGCATGCGTGGGCGATGGATAAACCTATCACCCCAACGCTTATCCGCGACATTGTTTCCGGTATTAACGCCAAGTTCCGCGAGCTGAAAACCAACGGCTATATCGTCGACGGTACCTGCTGGTATGACCCTGAATCGAACGATGCATCCACCCTGAAAGCGGGGAAACTGTATATCGATTACGACTACACCCCTGTCCCGCCGCTGGAAAACCTGACCCTGCGCCAGCGCATCACCGATACCTATCTGGCAGACCTGTCAGATTCGGTTAATAGCTAAGGAGCTGAAGCATGGCGTTACCACGCAAACTTAAATACCTGAATATGTTCAACGATGGCCTGAGCTATATGGGCGTTGTTGAGTCTGTCACCTTACCGAAGCTCACCCGCAAGCTGGAGAAGTATCGCGGTGGCGGTATGCCTGGCTCGGTCTCTATCGACCTCGGCCTGGACGATGATGCCCTGGCGCTGGAGTGGACCATTGGCGGTCTGCCGGACGTGGCGCTATGGGCGCAGTATGCCTCTCCGGGCGCGGACAGCGTGCCTCTGCGCTTTACCGGCTCTTTCCAGCGTGACGACACCGGCGAAATCTCCGCCGTCGAAATCGTCATGCGCGGCCGTCACAAAGAGTTTGATGGCGGTGAAAACAAGCAGGGCGAGAGCGGCACCACCAAGATGTCCACCGAGTGCGCTTACTACCAGCTGACCATCGATGGCAAAGAGATCGTCGAAATCGACATCATCAACATGGTGCTGAAAGTCGACGGCGTCGATCGTCTGGCGGAACACCGTAAGGCGATTGGCCTGTAACCCTTTAACCGGCCGGGACTACCGGCCGGCAAGTTAACTTTCTGAAGAGTAACGAAATGAACAATATCAACGAGACTGCCATGAACGAAAGTGAAAACCCACATATCGTCACGCTGGATAGCCCCGTTATGCGCGGCGAGCAAAAAATCGAAAAAGTGACCGTCGCAAAACCCAATGCGGGGACCCTGCGCGGGGTATCGCTGGCTTCGCTTGCGCAATCTGACGTCGATGCGCTGATTAAGGTGCTGCCGCGAATGACCTCGCCGGCGCTGACCGAGCATGAGGTTGCGCGCCTGGATGCCTGCGATCTGCTCTCTTTTGCAGGTAAGGTGATCGGTTTTTTGTCACCGGCTTCGGCTCGCTGAAATTTCCCGAAAAACTGTCGGTCGACGATCTGATGGCGGATATCGCGGTGATCTTTCACTGGCCGCCGTCAGAACTGTACTCCCTGAGCGTGACCGAACTCCTCTTATGGCGCGAAAAAGCGCTGCAGCGAAGCGGAAACCACCATGAGTAATAATGTCAGTCTTCAGGAGCTGCTTAAGGCAGTCGACCGGGCAACCCGACCGCTTAACGCTCTCCATAACGCCAGCCTCACCCTCGCGAGCGATATCCGCAATACGCAGACGTCGCTGGGAGCGCTCGATGAGCAGGCGGGGCGTATTGACGGCTTCAGGAAAGCAAATGCCCGGCTCACCGTGACGGAGCAGTCGCTTGCCCGGGCGAAACAGCAGGCAGCGGCGCTGGCGGTGCAGCTTAAGAACACGCAAAACCCCACCCAGGTTCAGGCTGATGCGCTGTCCGCAGCCCGAAAATCGGCAGCCGACCTTAAGCTTGAGTACAACAGCCTGCGCTACTCGGTACAGCGCCAGCGCACCGAACTCGCCCAGGCGGGAATAAACACGCGCACGCTCTCGTCGGATGAGCGTCGTTTACGCACCCACATCAGCGATAAAACGCTGCAGCTTAACCGACAGCGGGATGCGCTGGCCCGCGTCAACCAGCAGCAGGAGCGGCTGAGTACCGTTCAGAATCGCTATGAGTCAGGCAAACGCGTGGCCGCGCGGGTACATCAGCTGGCTAATGCAGGCGTGGGCATGGCCAAAGCGGGCTTTGACCAGACGTCCCGGTTTATGGCGCCTGGCATCAGTTTTGAAAAACAGATGTCGGCCATTCAGGCAAATCTTGGCCTGGAGAAGGGCGACGTCCGGCTTGAGGCCATTCGCCAGCAGGCGCGGGAGGTTAGCGTCAGCGCCGGCGTACCTGCGGATACGGTTGTCCAGGCTCAGAACGAGCTGGCCCGTTCAGGCTATGACGCCGATGGGCTGCTTGCGGCCACCGCGCCAGCGGTCAACCTCAGCCTGGCGGGGAATGTCGACGCGGCGAAAGCGGCCGATACGATCGCCAGCACGCAGGCCGCGTATAACCTGGCGAATACGGATGCGGGGCGCATCGCAGACGTTCTTACGCGCGGTTTTACCTCTTCAAATACCACCCTCGCTGAGATGGAGGCCGCCGTCACCTCCGCCGCGCCCGCTGCGGATGCTTTCGGTATGGGGCTTGAAGAGACCACCGCGCTGCTTGGCGTCCTGGCGGAAAAAGGGATGAAAGGTGCCGCCGCCGGGGATGCGCTCAGCGCGATGCTGCGCCATGTTCAGACTCCGGATGCCATAAAAGCCGCGGGGGTGCTGGCTTCCGCTGCGGGTGATGGATCGCTTGATGAAAAACGCCAGCAGCTGCAGGGGGCAAAGGGCAGTACCGCACTCGTGGCTTCCGTTCAGACCGATAATCTTGACGGCGATATCAGCCGGTTCCAGGCCGCGCTGAACGGGTTAAAGATTGATGTGTTTGATAAATCGGATGGCGCTTTGCGCAATCTGACCACTACCGCGACGGGGTGGGTCGGCACGCTTTCGCTTTGGGTAAACGCTAACCCTGAGCTGACGCAAACCCTGGTTAGCGTGATTATCGGCGCACAGGCATTTGCCGGCGTACTGGGCACCTTAGGGATGGTCGTCGCGCCGGTGTTGTCTGGCCTGAATCTGGTCATGACCGCCGCAGGAATGTTGGGAACGGTATTCAGCGTGGTGGGTGGTGCCATCATGACGGTGCTGGGCGCCCTTAGCTGGCCGGTTATTGCCCTTGGCGCGGCGATTGCCGCCGGTGCTTTGCTGATTTTTAAATACTGGGAGCCCATCAGCGCCTTCTTTGGTGGAGTGATTGAGGGGCTTTCTGCAGCCTTCGCGCCGCTGGGCGAGCTGTTCGCTCCGCTGTTACAGGCCTTTGGTTTCATCGCAGAAAAACTGGGCGGGATCTGGCAATGGTTTACCGATCTTATTGCGCCGATCAAGGCGACGCAGGAAACGCTCGACAGCTGCAAAAATGTCGGCGTGGCGTTCGGTCAGGCGCTGGGCGATGCGCTGATGGCACCGCTTAATCTCTTTAACAGCCTGAGCGGCAAGGCCAGCTGGCTGTTGGAAAAACTCGGACTGATCAAAAACGAGTCGGGCAATCTCGACTCCGCTGCGGCAAAAGCCGACGTGGCATCCTCTCCTGCGGGCAGTTCGTATATTCCGGGGACGGGGACCTATGGCGGCTACCAGGGATATCAGCCAGCCCTCGCGACGGGAGGACGCTCTTACGTCGATCAGAGTAAAAGCGAATACAACATCACGCTGCAGGGGAGCACGGCCTCCGGAACGGATCTGACCCGTCAAATCCGGGAGGCAATAGAGAGCAGTGAACAGGATAAAGCGAGACGGCAGCAATCCAGCTTTTTGTATGTTTGAGGAGAGAGAAAATGTTAATGGTGCTGGGTCTGTTTGTCTTTGAACGACGAACCTTACCGTATCAGTCAATGCAATTTTCAAAGGACTACCGCTGGGTGTCCAACGAGCGCATCGGAAAACCCAAAGCCTGGCAGTATCTTGGCGAAGGCGAGACTTCTCATTTGCTTACAGGGACGCTCTATCCGGAAATCACCGGCGGGCGACTCTCCCTGAAGGCGATTGAGCTGATGGCGAATGAAGGGCGGGCGTGGCCGTTGATAGACGGCACCGGCATCATTCACGGCATGTTTGTCATTGAGAAAGTCACGCACACGCACACGGATTTTTACAGCGATGGTGCCGCCCGAAAAATCGAGTTTACCCTGTCGCTAAAACGCGTGGACGAATCGCTGATGACGATGTTTGGCGACCTGAGAACGCAGGCCTCAGAGCTGGTGGAAAGCGCACGTAATAGCATTGGAGGGCTGGTGGGATGATCGCTGAAATGAATATCCAGGCGGGTGGGAAAATCGCCCCTGATTTTATGCTTAAGCTTGACGATCGCGATATCACGCAAAATTTCAGCCATCGTCTTATCAGTTTGACCATGACCGACAAGCGTGGGCTGGAAGCCGATCAGCTGGATATTCAACTGGATGATTCCGACGGGCTGTTAGACCTGCCTGCCCGGGGGGCAACGCTCTCCTTATGGCTGGGATGGACGGGAACCCCGCTCGAGCTGAAAGGGAACTTTACGGTCGATACCATTGAGTTTCGGGGGGCGCCGGACACGCTGACCATTCGGGGATGCAGCGCGGATTTTCGCGGAAAGCTAAACGTTCGGCGCGAACAGTCGTGGCATGACACGACGATCGGCGCGATCGTTAATACGATTGCTCAGCGTAACCAGTTGACCGCCAGCGTTGCGGCGGATCTTTCATCTAATGCTATTTCGCATATCGATCAGTCTCAGGAGACAGACGCGGCGTTTCTCACCCGCCTGGCCGAGCGTAACGGTGCCTTTGTTTCAATCAAAGCCGGCAAGGTTATTTTTATGAAGGCGGGCCAGGCCGTGACGGCTGGCGGCACATCGATTCCCCTAATGATGATTGAACGCGGGGATGGCGATAAGCATCTTTTTTCCGTCGCTGACCGTGAAAATTACTCCGGCGTGACGGCCAAATGGCTGCAAACGCGCGACCCTAAAAAACAAAATACTCAATTGAGTATTTTTCGTTTGCCTGAGGGGCAGGCGACACAGGGACTGCCGCACCCGGATGCCGCTGCGCCGTTTGCGGGAGCCGGGGGCAAGGAACAGAAGCCGCAAGAGATGCTGGTGGGCTCTGCGGAGAACGTATTTGAGCTCACCACGGTGTATGCCTCCGAAGAGCAGGCACTCAGGGCTGCGGAGGCGAAGTGGCGCGCGCTGCAGCGAGGTACGGTGAATTTTTCCATCCAGCTGGCGCTGGGACGCGCCGATCTGTTCCCCGAGACGCCGGTGCTGGTCAACGGCTTTAAACGCGTTATTGACGAGCAGGCCTGGATCATCAGCGAGGTGGTTCATACCCTCAGCGGGAGTGGATATACCACGAAGCTGAACCTTGAGCTTAACGTCGCTGAGGAAAAATTTTCTGTCGACAGTGAGTAATTCATTTGCCATTACGTTGTTTTTGAGTATTATTGATTCACAAGTTGTGAATCAAACGGAGGGGTACATGTTTCATTGTCCTAAGTGCAAGCATTCAGCGCATGCGCGTACCAGTCGCTACTTAAGTGAAAATACCAAAGAGCGCTATCACCAGTGCACCAATGTGGACTGCAGCTGTACGTTCGTGACGATGGAGTCCGTGGAGCGTCTGATTGCGACCCCTGGCGAGGCTGGGAAAGCCCGAACAGCTTCGCTACCAGTTGTTTAAAAACCAATAAATAAGCCACTCAATGAGTGGCTTATTTATTTGATTCTAAAGCTAAAATTTGGTGGCCACTGCTGGACTTGAACCAGCGACCAAGCGATTATGAGTCCCAATATGATGTTAGAAAAATCAGTAATTTAATGTTTTTTAAAGCTTTAACTAAGACGTATAGTGATGAAAAGTGGCAGATAGCGTTGCGCTCTGCTGCCACTTTGCTGCCAATCATCAGCTAGAATGAACCGCTCATCCTAGAGTGCTTTAATAAGTAAGCTGAACGTAATTATATAATATCGGAAGTTATGCGCTCTTAATTAAATAAGAATTGCTTAGTTCAATTATATCTCTTATTTTAACGTCAATGTATTTTAGGAAGATGATGATCTCTTGCGACTCAAGGTTCTTTTGGTTTGTAGTTATACTCATTGGCGTAGCATGAAGTAGTTTGCTTGTGAATGAATAGATGAAGTCATATTCATCTTCCATATTGACTGATTTTGCCATTTCGAACCAATTCCATTTTTTAGGTATTAGGCTTTTTATCTGAGGTGGAATTGATGAGTTGAATTCTAGTTGGTTTTGCTGTAGTTCAGAAATGTTTTTTGTGATTGAAGTTAATTGATTTCTCTCAACTAAACTAGCCTGGAAACCATATCCATTATGTTTGGCTTGTTCTGCGTGAATGGAAAAGTATCTTGCTGCATTAGAGTCAATTGTATTTTGTACCTTTGTGCTTAATGAACTTGCTGCTTCAAGCATCTCTTTTTCATCAGTGATAGATGAAAGTGCTATTATCTCTTTATCTAATAGTTGCTTTTCTTCTTTTTCAGTTTTTTTTAGGAAGGTAATTTCTCTTTCCATCTGATTTTTGAATCTTTCCCAATATTGTATGTTGCCTTTAATTAGCTGATCATAATAAACAAGCCCGTAGCGAGAGTCTTGCATAAAAAGATTTAGCCAGATGCTAAGTTCTAATATATATCTAGTTGTTGAGACTAAACTGAGAGTCTCTATTACAATGAAATTGTTATCAGTAATCAGCCTCAGCTTAATCAAACTATCCCCATAGACAGAGTTGCACCAATCATCACAGTTTGATTTATCAAAGCTGGCTATTTTTGATTGTGTTCTAAAAGGAATTGCCGTGCTCTCAAGGTTTTGACGATGTTCTCTTATATTGTGAACTAATTTATCAATTTCGCTTACGTTCATGAATCATCCTTTTGGTTTGTTGTTATCGCGTTTACGTATAATTATCATGACAAGATGTCGTAAAGATATATGTCATCATGCTTACAGACGTTCAAGGGGGTTTAGTAACTTAGCTTCAGCCAAATGGTCAGGAGCAAAGTGTGCATACCGCATCGTAACTTTGATATCCGTATGCCCTAATATCCGCTGAAGCACAAGAACATTACCCCCGTTCATCATGAGATGAGATGCGAAGGTGTGTCGCAAGACGTGTGTTAACTGTCCAGTAGGTGTCTCGATGCCTGCACGTTGCATACCCTTTCTAAATGCGGAGTAACAAGGTTTAAAGAGCAATTGCGCTTTCCTGCTTGATGGCAGTTCAGCCTGCAACTTTTCAGTTATCGGCACCGCTCGGTTTTTCTTGCCTTTAGTTTTTACATAGATGATCTGGCCTTCTCGGATTTGGTTTCCCTTCAACCCTTCCGCTTCACTCCACCGTGCTCCAGTTGCTAGGCAGATTTTTACAATGGTAGTTAGGTCTTTGGAGCGGCTGTTCTCGCATTCAGAGAGGAGGGTTCTTATTTCCTCAATGGTGAGATATGTCATTTCCGATTCACTGATTTTAAACTCTCGAACATTTTCTAGCGGATTGGGTGCAGTCCATTCATCCAATCGTCGCAGCTCATTAAACATCGCCCGGAAGTAAGCCAATTCTAAATTCACCGTACGTGGTGTTACCGCCTTAACTCGACTTGAACGAGTGATTTTGCCACTTAGCCGCTGCTCACGGTATGACGCGAAAATCTTCGCGTTGAATTCGGTAGCAAGTGGATTTCCCATTGCCTCACAGGCGAAAGCCATAGTGGTTCGTCGCTTTTGGCCATCCGCCAACGTGATGCCATGCGTGTTAAACCATAATTCAACCAGCTCAATTACCCGACGTTTATCTGTTTTCTCTCCCAGCCACGGTTTGTCGTGAGCCTGATCTCTCACAAATTTCTCATAAGACTATGCTTCGCCTTTGGTGGCAAATTGACGGCGTATTCTTTTGCCGTCACGGCCACTAGGGAAAATCTGTACCTGCCACTTTCCGTTTGGTAACTTGCTTGTCGCCATAATATTACTTAAAAATCCAGATCTTCTGTTATAAATTCCAAATCAGGAGATTCTTTTTCAAAGAAAGTAAGTTTGTTTTTATTTTTAAAAACGTGACACAGTTTTCCTGATGGGTCTTTATCCATCCCTACATAATCACCTAGAAATTCGCCTGCTTTAAAGTATGAGTTTTTATAGTATGCATCTCGCTTATAAGTATTGATTTGATACAAGAAAGACTCCCCCGTTTTTGTTGGGCCATCCATCAGCTTTATTATTTTTTGTGGTGAGAGTTGTTTATCTGATAGACTATTAAAACGACTGTTTAAATCGTTGATTGCATCTAAGATAAGTGTGTCAGTTGAACTTAAAATTGTCTTTTCACCAACTTGTGCTGGTTGTATTTTCAGTAGTTGAACAATTGAATTTACATCACTTTCATCAGCAGCCGAAGTAGATTTTAACGCCTTTTCGATTGATGATATGTTATTAAATGCATTATCGATTCTAAGACTAATGTCATATTCACAATATCTAAAGGCCTGAACATCAAAAGGGCTTATAGTTTTGTCATCTTTAATTAAAACTGTTTTCTTATTGAAAGCCTGCCTTAGCCCAAGTTCATACATAACGTTAGGGTTTCTTCCGCTTAAATCACAGATGGCAATATCACATTCAACAATTCTTCTCAAAATATCAAGTACGATTAAATTTGAACTACTAACCTCATCAGCCCTAATGGGAGAGAACCCTGCTTTTTCACAGGCAGGTTTGATGATATGGCTATAGACTCTATCAAAGTGGCGTGTCTCATAACCATTCATATCCGCGATTGGCATTATTACGAAACATGTCTTAAGAGATTCTGAACTCGTGTTTTCAGCAACAACTGAGGCGGATATCTCTTCATTTCTTTCAACGCTACTGTCCATTCTAGATTCCTTTATAAAAACTCAGTCTTGGCAACAACCTTTCCAAGAACTTTAATATCATCTGCTTTGCATTCAAATGATGCTTTGCCATTCTCTACATGAATGCGTCTGCCGGGAAAACGGTACAACTCTTTAACGCTAATGAGCTTATCAATCTCGATAAGCCACAGCCCATCAGTGATCTCAGCGGTAGTCATATCTACTAGGTAATTTTGCTTCTCGAAATGTACTAACAGAGGTGCTTTTACATCACTTGGTAAGAGCTGAGCGTCATAGTCAACCCAATCCGATGATGAAAACTTTCCATTTGTGATTTTTTTTAGTTCGATTTTGGTTGGTGTTTCATCTTGCTTTGTGATGTTCGAATCACCGCGACCATACGTCAGCCACTCTAATGAAGTGCCTGTTTCCATCGAACAAATCAGAATCCAATCAGCAGGAAAATTCCCACGCATTATGCGGTTAGCCATCGTGCTCTGTGACACATCTAAATGGCGGCACAGCGCTTGTCGGGATGAAAAGCCATATGCTTGAACGATACGCTCAATGGGTTCTTTTCCACCCTTTGGTAAAGCTGGTGCTTTACGATTCGTAAAATATTTCGTTGAGCTTTCCAATTTGTGATCCTAATATTCACTTATCGTATCAAGACATGTTTAATAGTGATAAATAGAGTTGGCTAGAACTCAACAGAGGATAGTGCATCATGACCCGTAAACTTTCAATGCGTCCATCAATCAATCTCGTAATTTCTGAACCGTACATCACTGTCGAAGAGTTTTGCCGCCGTAACGATCTGTGTGATCTCAGCCTCAATCTGCAGCTCACGGAGCGTGTGATTGTCAGCACAGACGGCACCGTATCGAGCGTTGAAGCGGTGCCGGAACCCGACGTACCCGAAGAAATGTGGACGGTGAAACGTGGATGACCTGCAGAGGGTGGATGACTGGCTGGCGGCCCTGCTGGCGAATCTGGAACCGGCAGCCCGCAACCGTATGATGCGACAACTGTCGCAGGAGTTGCGCCGGTCGCAACAGCAAAACATCAGGCTGCAGCGCAATCCAGACGGCACCGCCTTTGAGGCGCGCCGGGTGACGACCAGAAGTAAAAAGGGGCGCATCAAGCGCCAGATGTTCGCCAAATTGCGCACCACTAAATATCTTAAAACAGACGCCACTTCGGACTCTTCCAGCGTGTATTTTGATGGAAAGGTCCAGCGTATTGCCCGTGTTCATCATTACGGCTTACGTGATAAGGTAAGTCGCCATAGTTTTAAAGTGAAATACCCGCAACGACGTCTTCTTGGCGTAAATAAAGATATGGCAGTTTTGGTTCGAAACACACTGATGTACTGGCTAGTTTAGTACTTCAGTGTGTTGTAAATTGAAGTCTATTGGTTGAATATGAAATTAATGATATTTTCAGGGGTGAGGGTGGTGTTTCTTTTATCAATTTTTTGAAGGTGCATTTTATATTTCATTTCAACGCTTCGGAAACCTTGTGCCACAGAAAGTATCTCTACCGGATGGGAGGATAGCTTTATTAAAGAGTTAATGATTGTGTCTAAGTAGATATGGGCATGTTCAACTAAAATATTTGTTTTCGATGGGGTTTGCCCTGTGTGAACTATTAAGTTTCTTGTTCTATAAATTCTCTTTATTTGCCAATTAATTCTTTCTGCATGGTTTTTGAGTGCTTGAGAAATAGTTTCAGTTGAGGATATTAAGTTGCTAATATATTCAAATCTCTCTTTCAATAATGGGAATTGTGCTAATTCTATCTTAAACTGATTGATGCTAGGGGCGTGTTCTTGAGAAACAATAAGAATCACTAGTGATTTAGCTATGTCGTCATTTCCAATCAGTCTTAGAAGAGACATAGTGCGTGGGTAGTTCCATCGTTGCAAATCTTTTATAAGGTTTCTTACTAGGTCTTCAATGTAATTTAGGTTTAAAAATGGTATAACTGAATTAACTATATGTTCTATTGTGGATTGATCTTCTTTTTTAGATTCGTCAGGGATGAGTGATTCGATAGCAATCCATAAATTTAGAAGCTGGTTTTCAACAGCATTTGTCCGGAGTGCCATTGAATGTAATTGTGCGCTTCTTATAAACTTATTGAAAGAATCCTCACGCATTCTGAAGTTGTTCATGAATTCTTCAAGTCTTCTGCTTGCGTATTCTTGAACCAGATCTTTACAGCGGTGCATTGGGTTGATGCTATTTTTTATATTGAAAATTTCCCTGCGCTCATTCACTACAATATTCTCTGCAGACCATGATGCTTCTTGTTTATGATGATAGAGTGATAGCAAAGTTGATGCTAGTTTTAAGTTTCTTTCAGCTTTCCTTCTTGCAGTAAATGGATCAAGTGCTTTAACTTGCTTAACTAAAATAGTTCGTTGCTCATGGTTATCGAAAAATTCTTGTTCATTGATATGTTCTGGAGTTGCAAGAACAACCTCAATTTCTAATTGTGATAAGCATGGAGTGATGTAGCTAAATGATTTATCAGCATTAAAATAAACAGAATATGTTTGAGTCTTTGTGGGGATATTTTCTAGAAACGGAATAATCTCTTGATTTGAACTAATTTCTCGTTCTCTTTGGAAGAAGTGTTTCTTTAAACTTTCCATTAAATATTCCTGACTCAGGCCTTTGGATATAAAATGGGTAATTAATAGTCTTGTAAGTCTTCGGATCTTATCGGGATTGTATTCTGAAGTTATTGTAGAACAAAGTTCACTGATGAGTCTGTTTTCATAATTACCAATATTAAGGTGTACCTTCAGTAACTCAAGAGTTATCTTCAGATTTTTATTTCCTAACGGATTGTTGTTAAGTTGATCTAAAAATGAACCTAAAGGAGTTTTTAGAAGGCTGACTGCGATATCATCATTTTTAATGTTTTTGGTTAACTCGTCAATGACATGGGATATGTGTGCGGGACTTATGCTACCTTTTTCAATATCATCGATAGTTGATATTGCCTCTATACATAAACTTGGTGTGTTCATTATAGAGGGTTTATACGTACTATGGGTGTAATCAAAGAGAAGTTCCTCCATTAACTCGGTAAAATAAATAAGTGAAGTGCATTTTTCAATATTGCTCCAATTATGTAGTCTTCTAAATTTCATTTTAAAACCTTATTTTTTGAGCCTTAAATACATTTTTTGCACATTGTTTGTTGCGTCATACAAACACGGTTTGTTTGTGACCTCAAGTGTTTGATTGAAAATTGGAGAATGAACGCACAACTAACCGAAATCATGCGTCTTATCACCAACCTGATCCGCACTGGAACCGTAACCGAAGCGGACCGGGAAAACTGGCTGTGCCGGGTGAAAGTGGGCGAGCTTGAAACCAACTGGATTAACTGGCTGACACTGCGCGCATGGTGCCCGTCGCCGGATTGTAAGCACACCCGTTTTAGTTCCACGCACTTTTTGAGATTTCCGGTGTTTCAGCCATCAGCCGGTACTCTTCCGGCGTCAGGTTGTTCAGGGATTCATGAGGCCGTTCGCTGTTATATTCAGCCACCCAGCGCTCTGTAATTTCCCGTGCTTCATTCAGCGTTCTGAATAAATAAAAATCCAGTATTTCTGTCCGGTAGGTCCGGTTAAAACGTTCGATAAACGCATTCTGTGTTGGCTTGCCAGGTTTGATAAATTCCAGTATCACTCCATGCTCTTCTGCCCACTGCGCCAGCGAAATGAGTTCCGGGCTGTTGTCCATCCGCAGTTTCAGCGGATAACCCCGGTTTGCCACGATCCTTTCCAGCACCCTGACCACCCGCTGTGCCGGGATATTCAGATCGATTTCAATTGCCAGCGCTTCGCGGTTAAAGTCATCCACCACATTGAAGGTCCTGAAGCGTCTGCCGCAGACCAGCGCATCGTGCATAAAATCGATGGACCAGCTCTGGTTCATCGCCTCCGGCGTTGCCAGCGGAGCCGGATTACGTACCGGCAGGCGCTGTTTTCCCTTACGGCGAAAATTCAGTTTCAGCAGGCAGTAAATACGGTGAACTCTTTTATGATTCCAGCTATTGCCCTGCCTGCGAAGGACCTGAAAAAGCTTTTTAAATCCGTATCGCGGATAGCGTTCAGCCGCCACGGTCAGAGCCATAATCACCGGTTCATCACGTCGCGTATCCGGCTGATAACGAAATACCGTCCTGCTCAGCGACAATGTCCTGCAGGCCTGGCGTAAGCTCATGGCAAACTGCGCGATCAGATAGCTGACCAGCTCACGCTTTATCGCTGGTGTTAAAGCTTTTTTTCGATGACGTCTTTCAGGGCCCGGCATTCAAGGCTGAGATCAGCAAACATCTGTTTGAGGCGCCGGTTCTCATCCTCCAGGTCTTTCATCTTTTTGATCTCAGAGGCTTCCATCCCGCCAAACTTCGCTTTCCAGTTGTAATAGCTGGCCTCAGAAATACCGGCTTCACGGCAGACATCCTTGACGGTACGTCCGGCTTCGACGGACTTCAGAACGGCAATGATCTGGTGTTCGGTGAATCGGGCTTTACGCATGGTGATCTCCTCAGGGGAAATAATCAGTATGTCGGAAGATCTCTAAAAGTGAATGGTCCGGTTTACCGGGATGCTTACACAAAGGCGTGAAGCTGATAAGCCTGTGTGAAGGTTTCGACCTGAGCACACCAGCCGGGCAAATGATGCTTCATATGATGGCGGGCTTTGCGGAAATGGAGAAAAGTATTATTGCAGAACGCCGTGAAGCTGGCATTGCCCGTGCTAAAGCCGAAGGGGGGCATTGTGGCCGCCCGCAGTTTGAACACGGTGATCTGATTGCTAGCCTGTGGTCAAAAGGATTGAGTTACCCGCAGATTGCGGCGGAGCTGGCTGGGCGTGGTATTACTGCCGGAAAAACTACTATTTATAGGTTCAAAAAATGAATTGTTTATGGAGTTATTGGGGCTTTAATTAAGCCCCTGCTATTGCCTGAGTAAATTAACTATTCTGGTAGTTTTTCTAAAATACTGCTGAGAAACTGAAACTCATAACTACAACTGATTTCAATCATTTTTCTCAGTTCTGCTTCATCATCAGTATGCTTTCCTAAACTGAGGTAATAGTTTTTCTCTTCAAAAGTAGTATAAATAATCCAATGTCCTGTCATTTCCCTGTCAGACGACCGCCTCATGTAGTGTTCTGTGACTACTTGATGGGCAATTTTTTTTGCATCTTCCTCAGTCAAGTAGTGGGTTACTCCTGTACGTTCTGATTCATCCAAAATCTCTTGCAAGTAAGGAATTCCGTATTTCTGCAAGGAGTTACGTAGATTTTGAGCCATTGAGGGAACACCAACTCCCTGATAGTGCTTATGCCACAGGCCTTTTAGATAAGGTTTACGGTTGAACATTTTTGGTGGCTTAGTGTGACTTCCTCCATGTAAAGGCTTGCCTTCTAAACAAAGAATTTCATGACAAATGCGGAAAGGATCTTCAGTCCTAGACATAAAGGCCGTATAGATTTGCATTACTAAAAGTGAACTAAATCTATCAAGAATATCGGGGGTGATACCAGTAATTGTGATTACACTTAAGACATCTTCAGTTATGTCCTTATCTCCAGACATTATCTTGTTAATGCGGGACATTTTCACTTCCTTACTTGTAGGGTTTGTCGCTAATTTTTGATCAGTGAATGTCATTAATCTATGTGTAAAAGTGCGATCTAAGCGCTAACAGTGAGAATGGATGAAAATTTACATCCATTGTTATGAATGCTTCATGCCATTCTTACTCAAATAAAAATAAAATGAATAAGGTATAAAACATTGATTTTTATTTTTATTGTGAGGTTTTATGTTAAATAAATTATTCAGCAAACTTATAAATAGGCGTGCTGATAAGGCATCTCCTTCAGATTTGATTTTCACGGATAATGAAGCCGCTTTTTTCTATGCGTGCATTTATCTGGATTGCAGTCTGAAAAAAAACGCCCCACTAATCGCTCTTGTAATGCCTGGACCGAATGGAACAGATCCTGTGTGCACAGAATCTGGCATCCAACGCATGATTTTGAGGGTATCCTCAAACGATGGGGGGTTTATGGTTGTTGCAGAAACATCCGGTCCAAGGGGGCCGAAGCTGAATATAGGTGATTTGGTGAGTTGGATTCCACTTACTTATATTGAGAGCCTGTGCCAGGAAGACACTGATAGTCGTTTTGCATGGTGCGGGCTAGTGACTGGAAAGTTAAAACCTATATTGTCCCCTACGGGGTGGGTTGGTGAGAAGAGCTTTGGTGTATGACGTAGTCGTACCCACCAGTTTTAAATACTGGTGGGTACGACCAGCATCATAGAACGATTCGGTTCTCTCTTAAAAAATCCTCTACATCCATGCCAAGCGATTCCGCGATCTCCTGGTAATATTCTCTCAGCAATGCCTTTTTGGTGTGTTCGTCCGTTGTCACCATTTCAATAACACTTACGGTGGTATCGCCGGGCAGGGTGTTAAGGTAGTGCCCGAAAGCCAGGTTAATTTGTTCGCTTATAAACTGGTTTCTTTCCAGCCCCAGTGCCGCCGCTTCGTGATCAGCTTCTCTTTCAGTCTGCCGGATATGGGCGGGGTTAGCGTCAACAAAAAGTTTACGCAGTTCTGCAAAACAATCATTCCGTGTTTTCACTGTGTGTGTCCTCTGAAAAAAAATAATTACGTTATGCCAGAGGTAAAGCAATGTCGGAGCAAAATAGTTACTTCTGAGTCACCAATCTACCCTTACTACGGTATCCCCGAAGTATCCCCGATAAAAAGTAAAAGGGCCGGAGATTTCTCTCCAGCCCTTGGTATATCTGGTGGCCCCTGCTGGACTTGAACCAGCGACCAAGCGATTATGAGTCGCCTGCTCTAACCACTGAGCTAAGGGGCCGTGGCGGTGAATTATAAAGTAACTCCCCGCAGCAATCCAGCCATTCACACCTGCCTGCTGTTTTTATAAACAACGCATAATCAATCCTTTATACTTCACTCACGATGTATCGATCGGGAGTAAAGATGATCAACGATATTCTGGCCCCTGGCCTGAGGGTTGTGTTCTGCGGAATTAACCCAGGCAAGTCCTCGGCGCACACCGGCTTTCACTTCGCCCATCCGGGCAATCGCTTCTGGAAGGTGATCTACCAGGCTGGGTTTACCGACAGGCTACTCAAGCCCGAAGAGGAGCAGCATCTGCTGGATACGCGCTGCGGGATCACCATGCTGGTCGAGCGGCCTACGGTGCAGGCGAGCGAGGTTAACCTGCATGAGCTGCGAAGCGGCGGGAGAGAGCTGGTCAAAAAGATAGAAGATTATCAGCCGGCCGCGCTGGCGATCCTCGGTAAGCAGGCCTACGAGCAGGCGTTCAGCCAGCGCGGGGCGCAGTGGGGCAAGCAGGCCATCACCATCGGCGTGACGCAGGTGTGGGTGCTGCCGAATCCGAGTGGGCTCAACAGGGCGACGCTGGATAAGCTGGTGGAGGCGTATCGGGAACTCGATGAGGCGCTGATGGTGCGGGGGCTTTAGGGGCCTCTGCAGCCTGATGCCCTGACCCTCAGCCCACAGGGAGAGGGAATAAACAAAAAAAAAGCTCCCGGTTGGGAGCTTTTTCACTGTCAGGACTGATTAATCGTCCAGGAAGCTACGCAGCACTTCAGAGCGGCTTGGATGACGCAGCTTACGCAGCGCCTTCGCTTCGATCTGACGGATACGTTCGCGGGTCACGTCGAACTGTTTACCCACTTCTTCCAGCGTGTGGTCGGTGTTCATATCAATACCGAAACGCATACGCAGTACTTTCGCTTCACGGGCGGTCAGGCCAGCCAGCACGTCGTGCGTTGCAGCACGCAGGCTCTCGGTGGTGGCAGAGTCCAGCGGCAACTCGAGGGTGGTATCCTCGATGAAATCACCCAGATGCGAATCTTCATCATCACCGATTGGTGTTTCCATGGAGATTGGCTCTTTGGCGATCTTCAGCACTTTACGGATCTTGTCTTCCGGCATCAGCATGCGCTCGGCCAGCTCTTCCGGCGTCGGCTCGCGGCCCATCTCCTGCAGCATCTGGCGGGAAATACGGTTGAGCTTGTTGATGGTCTCAATCATATGCACCGGAATACGGATGGTGCGCGCCTGATCCGCGATAGAGCGGGTGATAGCCTGACGGATCCACCAGGTTGCGTAGGTGGAGAACTTGTAGCCACGACGGTATTCAAACTTATCTACCGCTTTCATCAGACCGATGTTGCCTTCCTGAATCAGATCCAGGAACTGCAGACCACGGTTGGTGTATTTCTTGGCGATAGAGATAACCAGACGCAAGTTCGCTTCAACCATCTCTTTCTTCGCACGGCGGGCTTTCGCTTCACCGATGGACATACGACGGTTGATATCTTTAACCTGCTCGATGGTCAGGCCAGTCTCTTCTTCAATCTGATGCAGTTTCTGCAGGCCGCGATGCACATCGTCCTTCACGTCGTGCAGTTTTTCAGACCACGGCTTGTTCATCGCGATAGCCGCGTTGAACCAGGTTTCGCTGGTTTCGTTGCCGGTGAAGAGGGTGATGAAGTTCTTCTTCGGCATTTTGCACTGCTCAACGCACAGCTTCATGATGATGCGTTCCTGGGTACGTACGCGATCCATCATCACGCGCATGCTGTTTACCAGGTAGTCGAACTGTTTTGGCACCAGGCGGAACTGTTTGAACACTTCAGACAGTTTCAGGATCTCTTCCTGAGCGGCGGCATGGCTGCGGCCTTTCGCTTTGATGGTGTCACGCGTCACTTCGTACTGGGTACGCAGTTCGGCAAACTTCTCACGCGCCAGCTCCGGGTCGATGCTGTTGTCATCATCCGCGGTGTCGTCGTCACTCTCTTCCTCATCTTCGTCTTCGTCATCATCCATCTCTTCCTGAGACAGTTCAGAACCGACGTGAGTGGCGGTAGGCGCCATATCTTCTTCAGCGTTCGGGTCGACAAAACCGGTGATCAGGTCAGACAGGCGCGCTTCTTCCGCTTCAACGCGATCGTACTGCTCAAGCAGATAGGTGATCGCTTCCGGGTACTCGGCAACAGAGCACTGAACCTGGTTGATCCCGTCTTCGATGCGTTTTGCGATGTCAATTTCGCCTTCGCGGGTCAACAGTTCAACGGTACCCATTTCGCGCATGTACATGCGGACCGGGTCAGTAGTACGCCCGATTTCAGATTCCACGCTGGACAGTACCTGTGCAGCAGCTTCTTCCGCATCTTCGTCAGTGTTGTTGGAGGTTTCAGCCAGCAACAGATCATCGGCATCCGGTGCTTCTTCCATCACCTGAATGCCCATGTCATTGATCATTTGGATGATGTCTTCGATTTGATCTGAATCGACGATATCTTCCGGCAGATGGTCATTGACCTCGGCATAGGTCAGATAGCCTTGCTCCTTACCACGTTGGACAAGAAGTTTCAGCTGTGACTGCGGGTTTTGCTCCATAAGACGGTATCCACACTTAATTCGTTTGATTGGTGTCGGCGATGGGGCTACCAACATTTAAAGCGAGGGCGTACTTATATTTTTGCCGCTGCCTCTCAGTGCGGCTGCCGGGGGCTTCCCGATCGATATTCGGCACTTAAGCCGTTAAATACTGTTGTCTTTGACTTATTTCTTCGCCAGTTCCTGGTTAATCATCCAGAGCTCCCGGCGTTCTTCGCTGCTTAAACCGTGTGTGCGCTCGCGAGCAATCAACTCTTCCTGGCGCAGCTCAAGCATCGAATCAAACATATGGTTGAGTGAGTCGGTGAACGTTTTTTCTGCAATGTCCTTATCTGCTATATCGTCCCACATCGACAATTTTTCAAGGGTAGCGGCTTCTTTTGTGCCGCGATAATGCTCTAAAAGTTGTCCGGTGGTCAGACCTGGCTGAGACAAACAAGTGTTGACCAGTTCTGAAAATAAGCCAAGTCCGGGCAATTTTTCGTGGTTCAAACCCGCCAGCGACGGCACCTGAGGTGCAAGCTCGGGGTTTTGTACCAGCAACCCTATCAGTATACGCATGGTTGTGCGTTTTAGCTGAGGCGCGGCGCGAACCGTGCCGTTTTCAGCGTGTTTAGGCATTAAACGTTCAAGCTGGCTGTCATCCAGAATGCCGAGCTTGTTGCCTAATTCCTGACGCAGATAGATGCGCAGCGTTTCGCCGGGCACCTGGCTGATTAACGGCAGCGCCAGCGTACTGAGCTGCGCGCGCCCGTCAGGAGTACTCAAATCGACCTGCGGCATCAGGCTGTTAAACAAAAACGTGGAGAGCGGCTGTGCCTGCTCCATCCGCGCTTCAAACGCCGCTTTGCCCTCTTTACGCACCAGCGTATCCGGGTCTTCACCATCGGGCAGGAACATAAAGCGTAGCTGACGGCCGTCGGTCATATACGGCAGCGCGGTTTCCAGCGCTCGCCAGGCGGCGTCGCGTCCGGCGCGGTCTCCGTCGTAACAACAAATCACGTTGTTGGTCACGCGGAACAGCAGCTGGATATGATCCGCCGTGGTGGACGTACCTAACGACGCAACCGCGTAGTTGATGTCGTACTGCGCCAGCGCCACGACGTCCATATAGCCTTCGACGACCAGCAGACGCGGAGGTTCCGCATTATCCTGCTGCGCCTCATAAAGACCGTACAGCTGACGGCCCTTATGGAAAATATCGGTTTCCGGGGAGTTGAGGTACTTCGGCAGGGCATCACCCAGCACGCGACCACCAAAACCAATTACCCGGCCACGCTTGTCGCGGATCGGGAACATCACCCGTTCGCGGAAGCGGTCGTAGCTTCGTCCCTGGTCGTTGGTGACCAGCATGCCTGCATCGATAAGAGACTTACGATCTTCGCTATTGCCGCCAAAACGCTTTAACACGTTGTCCCAGCCGGGCGGGGCGTAACCAATAGCGAAACGCGCAATGACATCGTCGCTCAGTCCGCGCTTGTTCAGATACTGACGCGCAGGCTCAGCCGCAGAGTGCTTAAGAGACTGTTGGTAAAACGAATTCAGGCCATCCATCAGTTGATACAGCGTTTGCCGTTGATGGCGCTCGATCTGACTTGGCCCACTGCCTGCTTCATACGGCACTTCAAGGTTATGCATCGCCGCCAGCTCTTCGACGGTTTCAACGAACTCGAGCTTGTCGTAGTTCATCAAAAAATCGACGGCATTACCGTGTGCGCCACAGCCGAAGCAATGGTAGAACTGCTTTTCACCGTTTACGGTGAAGGAGGGGGTTTTTTCGTTATGGAACGGACAGCACGCATGGTAGTTCTTGCCCTGCTTTTTTAGCTTTACCCGCGCGTCGATGAGATCGACGATGTCGGTTCTGGCAAGCAGGTCATTGATGAAAACGCGTGGGATTCTTCCGGCCATATGCCCCAAAATTTTAAGCGACTTATAAACGAAAACAAGCCGCGCATTCCTTCCGGAAGCACGGCCTTACGACTATTACTCTGTCTGTCAATTGAGGGCTTTGGCCCTCAACCAATTAGTACAGACGAGTACGGCGTGCGTTTTCGCGAGCCAGTTTCTTCGCGTGACGTTTCACAGCGGAAGCTTTAGCGCGCTTACGTTCGGTCGTTGGTTTTTCATAAAACTCACGACGACGAACTTCAGCCAGAACACCTGCTTTCTCGCATGAACGTTTGAAGCGACGCAGTGCTACGTCGAACGGCTCGTTTTCACGTACTTTAATTACCGGCATGTAACTCTCACCTTTAATAAATTCGGTTTGCCGCTGGCATCAACGCCAGCTTATTTCAAAATGGTGCGGAATTTTACTGCAAATGCTGCTGCTTTGTAAAGCACCGATGCGATTTTGAAAGGGACTTTAATAAGGGTGAGGAGTATACACGAGCCTTCTTCCTGGGGCGAACAAAGTTTTACATCAACCCGCCCAGGCTCTACACTGCGCGGTATTGAAACGAGGTAAAACAAGTCATGCGTGTACTGGGTATTGAAACATCCTGCGATGAAACCGGCATCGCCATTTACGACGACGAAAAAGGCCTTCTGGCCAACCAGCTGTATAGTCAGGTGAAATTGCACGCTGACTACGGCGGCGTCGTGCCTGAACTGGCCTCTCGTGACCATGTGCGTAAAACGGTTCCCCTGATTCAGGCGGCGCTGAAAGAGGCCGGGTTGAGTTCAAACGATATTGATGCCGTGGCCTACACCGCGGGTCCGGGCCTGGTCGGCGCGCTGCTGGTCGGCGCTACGGTTGGTCGTTCGCTGGCCTTCGCGTGGGATGTTCCGGCCATTCCGGTTCACCATATGGAAGGGCATCTTCTGGCGCCGATGCTGGAAGAGAATCCGCCTGAGTTTCCGTTTGTGGCGCTGCTGGTCTCCGGCGGTCATACGCAGCTGATTAGCGTTACGGGCATTGGCAAGTACGAGCTGCTGGGTGAGTCGATCGACGATGCCGCCGGCGAAGCGTTCGACAAAACCGCCAAGCTGCTGGGGCTGGATTACCCGGGTGGCCCGATGCTGTCAAAAATGGCGTCGCAGGGAACGGAAGGGCGCTTTGTCTTCCCGCGCCCGATGACCGACCGTCCAGGGCTGGATTTCAGCTTCTCCGGGCTGAAAACCTTCGCGGCCAATACTATCCGCAATAATGACGACAGCGAGCAGACCCGTGCTGATATCGCCCGTGCGTTCGAAGATGCGGTAGTCGATACGCTGATGATCAAGTGCAAGCGCGCGCTGGATCAGACCGGCTTTAAGCGTCTGGTGATGGCCGGTGGCGTGAGCGCTAACCGCACGCTGCGCGCGAAGCTTGCCGAGATGATGCAAAAGCGTCGCGGAGAAGTGTTCTATGCCCGTCCGGAGTTCTGTACCGATAACGGGGCGATGATCGCCTACGCCGGGATGGTGCGCCTGAATGCGGGTGCAACGTCCGACCTGAGCGTGTCCGTGCGTCCGCGCTGGCCGCTGGCGGAACTGCCGGAGGCGTGAGTTTTTGCCCGGTGGCGCTGCGCTTACCGGGCCTACAACATCCACATGTGCCAACGTGCAATAACCCGCACTACACCCGCAACATCCCTTTCTCTTCCAGAAACGCAATTATCGTCGCTAAACCGTCACCCGCCTTCAGGTTGGTAAACGTCCACGGACGCTCGCCGCGCATGCGGTTGGTATCGCGCTCCATCACCTCCAGCGAAGCACCCACATACGGCGCAAGATCGGTTTTGTTGATCACCAGAAAATCGGATTTGGTGATCCCCGGTCCGCCCTTGCGGGGGATTTTTTCCCCTTCGGCCACGTCAATCACGTAAATGGTCAGATCCGCCAGCTCCGGGCTGAAGGTCGCGCTCAGGTTGTCGCCGCCGCTTTCAACGAAGATCAGATCCAGATTGCCGAACTTCTCGCTGAGCGCTTCCACTGCCGCGAGGTTCATCGAGGCATCTTCGCGGATGGCGGTATGCGGGCAGCCGCCGGTCTCCACGCCGACGATGCGCTCCGGCTCCAGGGCTCCCGCTTCGGTCAGGATGCGCTGATCCTCTTTGGTGTAGATGTCATTCGTTACCACCGCCAGGTGATACGTGTCGCGCATTGCCTTGCAGAGCGCTTCCAGCAGTGCGGTTTTGCCCGACCCTACCGGGCCGCCCACGCCAACGCGCAGGGGATGTTTGTAATCAGCCATGTTGCTTCCTCAGGAACGGAATAGTCGTGAATATTGTGTTTCGTGCCGCGCAGAGGCGATGGCGGACAGCGGCGTAGCAGCCCCCAGCGCGTCATCACTGCGCAAAAATGCTTGTTCAAAACCCGCGGCAAAATGGTCGCTCAGCGCGATAATCAGCTGCTGTGCGGCCTGTTGCCCAAACGGCACCAGCTTGACGCCCGCCATCACCGCGCTCTCAATCCAGCTGTAGCCCAGGCTCAGAGCCAGCTCGCGCACGCTAATGCCCCAGCGTGCGCCGAGCCACGCCATGCCGCAGAGCTGGCTTTGCAGACACAGCGCTAACCACGCGGGCGAACAGTCAGGCTCCCAGCTTTTGATGAGACGCGTAAAGGCCGCTCCACGGTTGCGCTCCTCGTCGCGCAGCTCGCGCGTTTCCCGGCAGGCGAGCAGCCAGGACGTCCAGCGCGTGGCCGCCGGCAGATCGTCCTGCACGCAGGCCTGGCAGAGACGGTGAAACAGCGGCAGATCGACGCAGAAAAAGCTCTGCTCCATCTGCTGGATTTGCCAGAGTTTAAAGGCCTCGGCGTCGGTAACCCAGCCTGCTTCAACAGCCCATTCCAGCCCCTGCGACCAGGTAAACGACCCAACCGGCAGGCTGCTGCTCGAGAGCTGCATCAGGCGCAGCCACTGGCGGGAGCGTTCCATCAGCTCATCAACGCCAGAAGGGCAGAGACGATCAGCCCGCCGCCGAAGGTTTTACGCAGGCCGTCGTGACGGCGCAGCAGCAATCCTGCGGCGAAACTGACGCACAGCACCGTGGCGCTGGCGAGCATAAACCCGCTGGTGAAGAGCCAGAAGCTATGGCCGGACATCTCCACGCCGTGCGCCCAGCCGTGGAACATCGCCAGCGCGGGCACTGCCAGCAGCAGACGGTTTTCGGTTTTAAACATCATCACGCCGCAGACCGCCAGCGAGGCGATAATCAGCATCTCCATGCCGCTAAAGCCGCCGAGCAGGCTGCCCGCAACGGCGCCGACAAGCATCATCCCGAGGGTGGCAAACGGCAGCAGGAGTTTGCGACCGCTCAGCGCCGAGAGCACGCCTGCGCCCGCCAGCATCAGCAGGTGATCGAGCCCGGTCAGCGGGTGGAGAAAACCGGCCTGAAAGCTGTCGGCGCCGTGGCCGGGGTGGGCGAGCGCCGGAACGGAAAAGGCCAGAAGCAGCAGAGGTAAATACTTACGCATGATTAATCCTTAATGTGAATGAGCGTGAGAGTGGCTGTGGGCATCGCTGGTGTAAGCGCCCGCTTCCGGTTCAAACGGCAGGCTGGCGTAGGCCACTTCCAGCCCGAACTGGCGCAGCATGTCGTCGAGAACGTGATCGTGGTGATAGCGCAGCTCGCCGGGCATGATCTGCAGCGGCACGTGGCGGTTGCCCAGGTGGTAGCAGGCGCGGGCGAGCAGGAACGGATCGGCGCAGCGCACCACGGAGACGGACTCCGGGGCGGCGATCACTTCGATCACTTCGCTGCCGTCGTCGGTGGTTAGCAGATCGCCCCCGCGCAGCAGCAGGCCGCGCGGCAGCATCAGCCCGGCTTCGCGGCCGTCGTTGAGCGATACGCGGGCGCGGCTTTTCACCCGCACGTCAATCGGCAGCGTGACGCTGGCGGTAATCGGGTGCGCATGGTCCAGGCGTTGGGTTAAATAGATCATCATCACTCCTCAAAACAGGAAATAGCGTTGCGCCATCGGCAGAACGTCAGCCGGTTCGCTGGTAATCAGTTCGCCGTCGACGCGCACCTCGTAGGTTTGCGAATCGACGGTGATATTCGGCTGCAGGCCGTTGTGGATCATGTCCGCTTTTTTGACCGTCCGGCAGCCTTTCACCACCGCCGTGGCGCTCTGCAGGTTAAGCCGTTGCGGGATGCCGTTGGCACTGGCGGCCTGCGAGACAAACGTCAGCCGGGTGGCGTGGCGCGCGGCACCCAGCGCGCCAAACATCGGGCGATAATGCACCGGCTGCGGCGTGGGAATAGAGGCGTTGATATCGCCCATCGGCGCGCAGGCGATCATCCCGCCCTTGACGATGGTGGCGGGTTTGACGCCGAAGAACGCCGGGGACCAGACCACTAAATCCGCCAGCTTGCCCGCCTCGATGGAACCCACTTCATGGGCGATGCCGTGCGTCAGCGCCGGGTTAATGGTGTATTTGGCGACATAGCGCTTCACGCGGAAATTGTCGTTTTCGCCAGTCTCTTCCGGCAGGGCGCCGCGCTGGACCTTCATGCGGTGCGCCACCTGCCAGGTGCGGATAATCACTTCCCCTACGCGGCCCATTGCCTGAGAGTCTGACGAGGTGAGTGAAAACGCGCCGATATCGTGCAGCACGTCTTCGGCGGCGATGGTTTCCCGGCGAATGCGCGATTCGGCAAAGGCGACATCTTCGGCGATATCCGGATCGAGGTGATGACACACCATCAGCATGTCGAGATGCTCGTCGATGGTATTCACCGTGTAGGGCAGCGTCGGGTTGGTGGAAGAGGGCAGAATATTCGGGTGTGCGCAGGCGGTAATAATATCCGGCGCATGGCCGCCGCCCGCCCCTTCGGTGTGAAAGGTGTGGATGGTGCGCCCGCCAATGGCGGCCAGCGTGTCTTCCACAAATCCGGACTCGTTCAGCGTGTCGCTGTGCAGCGCCACCTGAATATCCATCTCTTCAGCCACCTCCAGCGAGCAGTTGATTGCCGCAGGCGTCGCGCCCCAGTCTTCGTGGATCTTCAGCCCAATGGCGCCGGCTGCGATTTGCTCGCGCAGGGCCTCCGGGTTTGAACCGTTGCCCTTGCCGAGCAGGCCGATATTGACCGGCAAGGTATCAGCAGCCTGTAGCATGCGGGCGATATACCACGGCCCCGGCGTGCAGGTGGTGGCGTTGGTGCCCGCCGCGGGCCCGGTACCGCCGCCGATCATGGTCGTGACGCCGGAGACCAGCGCCTCTTCCGCCTGTTGCGGGCAGATCCAGTGGATGTGGGTGTCGATCCCGCCGGCGGTGACGATCTTCCCTTCGGCGGCGATCGCTTCCGTCGCGGCGCCAATTGGGATCGTTACGCCGGGCTGAATATCCGGGTTACCGGCTTTACCGACGGCAAAGATCCGCCCGTTCTTCACGCCGATATCGGCCTTTACGATCCCCCAGTGATCGACGATCAGCGCGTTGGTCAGCACCAGATCCACGCAGTCGTCTGCGGTCATCTGCCCCTGACCCATGCCGTCGCGGATCACTTTCCCGCCGCCGAACTTGACCTCTTCACCGTAGATCGTGAGATCGTCTTCCACTTCGATCCACAGCTCGCTGTCGGCCAGCCGCACTTTATCGCCGGTGGTAGGGCCGAACATATCGGCGTAAGCCTGGCGCGAAATCTCAGCCATTTTTCACCTCTCCCATTACCTCGCCGCGAAAACCGACTATGCGCTGCGCCCCTGTAACCTGTACCAGCGTCACTTCGCGCTTCTGGCCGGGTTCAAAACGTACGGCGGTGCCCGCCGGAATATTCAGCCGGTAGCCTTTGGTGGTTTCCCGGTTAAACTTCAGCGCCGGGTTGACCTCGTAAAAGTGGTAGTGCGATCCGACCTGGATCGGCCGGTCACCGTGGTTTTCGACGATGACGCGCCGGGTTTCTCGCCCGACGTTGAGGGCGATATTGCCGGGCTTGATCTGGTATTCGCCTGGGATCATCACGCGCTCCTTAGACGATCGGGTTGTGGACGGTGACGAGCTTGGATCCGTCCGGGAAGGTCGCTTCGACCTGAATATTCGGGATCATCTCCGGCACGCCCTCCATCACCTGGTCGCGCGTCAGAACGTGGCGGCCCGCTTCCATCAGTGAGGCGACGGTTTCGCCATCGCGCGCGCCTTCCATAATGAAAGCGCTGATCAGCGCGACCGATTCCGGGTAATTGAGCTTTACCCCGCGCGCAAGGCGGCGTTCGGCAACCAGCGCGGCGGTGAACAGCAACAGCTTGTCTTTTTCTCTGGGGGTCAGTTCCATAACGTTTCTCTTATGTCTGCCAGATACGCGGCGAACAGGCGGTTTTTGTGGTGAGAAGCGGGCGAAGCGACTGCCAGATGTCGCGCATCACCCGCTGACAAATCAGGTTATCGTGGGAGAGAAAACGCACCGACAGCAGATCGTCAGTGAGCGTTGCGCCGGCAAAGGTACCCAGCGGGGCGAGCAGTTCGCGCACCGTGTCGAGGTGCGCTTCCCCGGCTGGATAAAACAGCAGCGTGCCAAGCCACGGATGCCCGGCAACGGGCGTGAGATCGCCGTCGCTGAGATGCTGGCGCTCAATCAGGCGCGGCGCGTCGTCGACCCAGACCTCAAGACGGCTCTCCAGCGTGCCGTGGCTGAAGGTCTCATCGATCACCGGGCGCCCCAGGCAGTACAGCTCCCACGCCAGCAGCGTGCTGGACGCCTTCAGGTGGAAGATGGAACGCAGCGCGGCATTCGCGCCGGGAAAGACAATGGTGTCCTGCGGCAGCCACTCGAGCGTGGAGCCATCATCGAGATAAAAGTGCTGATTAAGGCGTGCCAGCGGGCCGCTGCTGCGATAGAACTTGCTGGCGCCGGGCATGGTGATGAGCGCGTGGCTGTTGGCGTCCAGCCGGACAGAAATATCCAGCGTATCGCCGCCCACAACGCCACCAGGTGGGTGCAGCAGATAGAGATGGCAGGTTTCACCTTCTGGATAAAACGGACGCTGAACGGTAAGCGGCCCGAGGTGATGAGCAGAGTGCAGGAGGGTTTTCTCAGGGGTATGACAAAACTGC
The DNA here is from genome assembly GCF_004402045.1 of Lelliottia nimipressuralis. GTDB lineage: Bacteria > Pseudomonadota > Gammaproteobacteria > Enterobacterales > Enterobacteriaceae > Enterobacter > Enterobacter chinensis. The sequence goes on from NZ_SOMG01000016.1 coordinate 36,741, forward strand.
AGGGCAAGCGACGCCTGCCAGCCTTTATACGTATTATCAGTGACCTGAGCTGCTAACATGCTGCATCCATCTGCTCATCATCGGGGTCGTTTCAGTATGCCCTGGCAGAATTGAAGGCTGTCATATGAGTCGCTTATGGATAAAAAACGGGACGGTTTCAGTAATATAGGCCGGGTAAGCTCAGCGCCACCCGGCAAGAAAGGCTAGCGGTAATCCTCTGCATCCACATCATATCCGGACGGTTCCCAGCGGATCGCCAGCAGCGACGCCAGGCCGATAAACGGCGCCAGCGCAATCACCCAGAACACGGCGGTATCCAGCGAGGCAACCAGCAGCGGGAACAGGAATAGCGACAGCGTCGAGCTGCTGCGCATCAGCGTCTGGTTGAGGCCCACGCCGACGCCGCGCAGCGAGGTCGGGTAGCTCAGCGAGGCAAACGTCATGGTATGCGCGCCCGGCCCAAAGCCCTGGCCGAACAGGAATAACGCCAGCATCCCGACGGCAACCACACCTTCCGCTGCGCCTTCAGGTCGTCCTACCAGCGCCAGCCCGAGCAGCGCAACCAGCTGGCAGGCATAGCCCGCAAGTGACATCCGCCAGGCACCGAAGCGAGGCACGTAGCGTACCGCCAGCAGCCCGCCGACGAAGGCAAATAGCAGGTTAAGTACCAGAGAAATCAGAATGGTGGTGAGCATCGACTGGACAAAGAAGCTGGAGATGATCACCGGCAGACCAAACGCCACGGCGTTATAGGCGAAGGAAGAGACGACAGACAGCAGCGTGGCGAGCGTCGTGCGGCGTAAATAGATTCCGCGGAACAGGTTCAGGTAGTTTGACCATTTTGCCTTGTTGACCACGGGCGCTGGCTGGCTGAGCGCGTCCTGCGGCACGTGGGCATTGATGTTATAGGACTGGCGCAGGATCGAGGCTGCCTCTTTCAGGTTGCCCTGATTCGCTGCCCAGACCGGCGATTCGCTCATATAGCGGCTGCGGATGGCGATAATCACCAGCGCCGGCACCGCGCCAAAGCCCAGAATCAAACGCCATAGCCAGTCGCTGTGGCTTTCCGGCAGTACGGCGTAGAAGAAGAGCACCAGCAGGTAGGAGATGCTGATGGCGGCATACCAGGTAGGGCACCACATTGCGACGCTGGAGGCCTTATTCCCCGGGCCTTTGAGTTTGGCAAACTCGCTCAGAAACGCCATCGCCACGGGAAGGTCGATCCCCACGCCGAGACCCATCACAAAGCGGGCGCCCGCCAGCGCGTATTCGTTGGGCGCCAGCGCACAGGCGATGGCGGCCACCACGAAGAAGAGCATGTCGGCCATAAAGACCCGGTAGCGGCCAATCTTGTCCGTAAGATATCCGCCGAGCAGCGCCCCGACAATAGCCCCGAAGGTAATGGCCGAGGCCACCATGCCGGTGCCTGCTGGCGTGAGGTTAAATTCGCGGGTAATGTCTTTTATGCCGAAGGCCAGCGCGCCGAGGTCGTAGGCATCGAGGAAAATACCGCCCAGCGCGATACCGATGACGATACGCGCATTCGCCCGTCCCTGAGAACCATGATTGACCAGCCGCGAGACGTCAGCGGCGCTGCGTACCCAATGGACGTCGCCATCCGCTGAATGTTGTGGTGTTGAAAGGGGAGTGGTGTCTGTAATGTCTGCCATTTTCTTCTAATGTGGTTGTGTTGTGTCTCTAACAGTTACCACAGGCAGAAGATGGCCAAAATCACATTTGGCTATAAGGCATAACTAACCTTTCGGAGCGTCTTTTTTCTTCCTCTTGAGCTTCGTCCAGATTTTGGTCTCCTGACGACGCCACAGGCGCTGAATATTATCGTGATGGCGCAGCAGGATAAGGCAGGAGAGCATCGATACCGGGAAGGTAAACTGAGGTTTAAACCACCAGACGTAGAACGGGGCGATCAGCGCGCTGACAATGGCGCCCAGCGACGAATAGCCGCTCAGAAGAATGGTCAGCAGCCAGGTACCGGCCATAACGCCGGTTAAGTCCCAGCCGATAGGCGCAATGGCGCCAAAAGCGGTAGCCACGCCTTTGCCACCTTTGAAGCCGAAGAATACGGGCCAGATGTGACCGACGCAGGCAGCAATAGCAATGAGCCCCAGCCAGAACGGCGTGACGCCCAGCGCATACGCGCCCCAGACGGGTAGCATTCCTTTCAGAACATCAAAAATCAAAACCGCTACGGCTGCTCCCTTGCCGCCAATTCGTAGTACGTTGGTCGCCCCCGGATTCCCGGAACCACTTTCACGCGGGTCAGGTAACCCGGCGATGCGGCAGACCAGAATGGCGCTGGAGATTGAGCCGCAAAGATAGGCGAGGATGATCATTCCAGGCGCGATTGCACTCATAACGCTGTTCCGTTTTGAAAATGTATCTGTATTCTCAGCATCTGTGGATAATACGCATAATTCGCCGGAAGTGGTATCCGGTTTAGCCAAAAAGCAGGCAGGTCGTGATGGATATTGTATTTATAGAGCAACTTTCGGTAATCACCACAATTGGTGTTTACGACTGGGAACAGACCATCGAGCAGAAGCTGGTGTTCGATATCGAAATGGGCTGGGATAACCGCAAATCGGCAAAAAGCGATGACGTGAATGACTGTCTGAGCTATGCCGACATCAGTGAAACGGTCATCGCCCACGTTGAAGGGCAACGTTTTGCGCTCGTCGAACGGGTGGCTGAAGAAGTCGCAGAATTACTGCTGAATAAATTCAACTCACCGTGGGTGCGCATCAAGCTGAGCAAGCCGGGCGCGGTGGCGCGTGCCGCCAATGTGGGCGTTATCATCGAGCGTGGCACAAATCTGAAAGGAAAGATTTAACGTCATAATAGCTAAACCATTGTAGGTTATACCGGTCTTAAGGCTGTATCTTTCTCGGTTGTCTGTAGGGACACCGTTTTTTTATATCTTTTTAGGGGTTTATAGATGAGCGATATGCACTCGCTGCTGGTGGCGGCAATACTGGGTGTGGTCGAAGGATTGACGGAATTTTTACCGGTTTCCAGTACGGGCCATATGATTATCGTTGGCCATCTGCTGGGCTTTGAAGGTGATACCGCTAAAACGTTTGAAGTGGTGATTCAGCTGGGGTCTATTCTGGCGGTAGTCGTGATGTTCTGGCGTCGCCTGTTTGGTCTGATCGGCATCCATTTTGGTCGTCCGCCTCAGCACGAAGGGGCCGGTAAAGGGCGTTTGTCACTGATCCATATTCTGCTCGGGATGGTCCCTGCAGTGGTGCTGGGTCTGGTTTTCCACGACGCCATTAAATCTCTGTTTAACCCGATTAACGTGATGTACGCGCTGGTGGTGGGGGGCTTCCTGCTGATCGCCGCAGAAGTGCTGAAGCCAAAAACGCCGCGCGCGGAAGGTCTGGACGATATGACGTATCGTCAGGCATTTATCATTGGCTGCTTCCAGTGTCTGGCGCTGTGGCCGGGCTTCTCGCGTTCAGGCGCAACCATCTCCGGCGGGATGCTGATGGGCGTAAGCCGTTACGCCGCATCCGAGTTTTCGTTCCTGCTGGCGGTGCCGATGATGATGGGTGCAACCGTACTCGACGTCTATAAGAGCTATCACTTCCTGACGGCTGGCGATATTCCAATGTTCGCCGTTGGCTTCATCACCGCGTTTATCGTGGCGCTGATTGCCATCAAAACCTTCCTGCAGTTGATTAAGCGTATCTCGTTTATTCCGTTCGCGATCTATCGCTTTATCGTGGCGGCTGCGGTGTACGTGGTCTTCTTCTGACCGATTGCCCTCAGTCTTTTGGCTGAGGGCAATGCCGTTCCTTCCAGTCCGATACCACCTGAATTCGCCGTTTCGTGAGCTCTTCCCGAATCTCCGGTCCTTTGAATCCCGCATCAACAACGTCTTTCGTCGGCACCGCTTTCGCCACGTCCCAGGCTTTACGCAGTAAACGTCCCTGCGGGTAATCGCACGCTTCAAACCCGGTACGACCGCGCACGTCCGCTTCGCTGGTGAGCGCAATTTGCTCCACGCGCTGGGGTTTGCGCCAGGCGTCGATGTTATCGAACAGCTTGACGATGGTGGCCGGCTTCAAAATCGGGAAGGTGTGGATCAGGTCGTGGAACTCGGCCACCAGTTTCGCCAGATCGCGGATCTCGTTCGGGACGCGCAGACGCTGGCACAGCCCTTCGACCAGCTTCACCCCAGCCGGGCCGTGTCCGTGGTGGCGAGGCCAGAATTCTTTTGGCGTTAAGCCTTTGCCGAGATCGTGGCACAGGGTGGAAAAACGCACGTCCACGTCGGGGCTGAGCATGGCCGCCATACTGAGCGTCATCAGCGTGTGCACGCCGGTATCAATTTCCGGATGCCATTTCGCCGGAGCAGGAACGCCAAACAGCGCGTCTATTTCCGGGAACAGCACCTTCAGTGCGCCGCAGTCGCGCAGGACCTGGAAAAAGACCTGCGGGTTACGCGTGGTGAGGGCATTTTCCGTCTCTTTCCAGACGCGCTCTGGTGTCAGGTGTGCAAGCTCGCCCGCCTCGGTCATGGCGGTCATCAGCGCCATCGTCTCATCGGCAATACGGAAGCTGAGATGGGCATAACGCGCGGCAAAGCGCGCCACGCGCAGTACGCGGAGCGGATCTTCAGAAAACGCCGGGGAGACGTGACGTAAAAGACGGTTGCGTAGATCGTCCTGGCCGCCATAAGCGTCAACGATCTGGCCGTTCTCGTCCTGCGCCAGCGCGTTGATGGTGAGATCGCGGCGCAGGAGATCTTGCTCTAGCGTGACATCCGGCGCGGCATAGCAGGTGAAGCCGGTATAGCCCGAACCTGATTTCCGCTCGGTACGCGCCAGGGCATACTCTTCGCGGCTTTGCGGGTGCAAAAACACGGGAAAATCGCGGCCTACCTGCTGGTAGCCCGCGTCGAGCATCTCTTCAGGGGTGGCGCCAACCACCACCCAGTCTTTATCTTTGACCGGCAGACCTAACAACGCATCACGTACCGCACCACCGACCAGATAGCTCTTCACGCCTACACTCCCGTTTTCTCTTTTGGCAAGATAATACGTAAGTCTGGCAGAGAAGACGAATTAGTTCATCCAGCGGTCTTTACGCTTACGGCTTGGGATCAGATGCGGCAGAACCAGACCCAGTACCAGACCGACGCCCAGAACGCCGCCGCCATACATAAACCACTGCATGATGATGGTGCGCTGTTTGTCATCAAGCTGCAGATTGGCGGCATTCACTTTCTTCTGCGCGACAATCAGCTCGTTTTTCAGTTTCTGGTTCTCTTCTTTCAGACCGTTAATCACACCGTCGCTTTGCGCGACTTTCTGCTGCATTTCAGCGGTGCGCTGGTTCCAGGTTCCGTCGATGTTGTTCAGCTTGTCGGTCAGGGTTTTCACCTGGTTTTCCAGGTCCGGGACGCGGGTGCGCAGGCTAGGCACGGTGCTTAGCTCTTTCAGCGGGATCCAGGAGGTACGACCGGTACTGTCGCGCACCTGGCCGTAGTTGGTGTCCGCGTTGGTCTGCACCAGCGTCACTTCCTCGCCGGCATTCACCGTGCCCACGAGGCGATAATTATCTCCAGGGCCACTGCGTACCCAGGTGTTCAGTTCGTCAGAAACGTAACGCTTCTCTTCAGCGTGCACTGCGGTTGCGGCGCTAAAAGCGAGTAAAGTAAGTCCAATCAGGCGTAATTTAAGCATCATTAGTCGTTATTTTCATAAATAGTGGAACGATAGTAGTGGCAACAGTGTCTCTACGCAAAGCATTCGTCAGCAATCAGAATCATCTGTGTCACGACTCTATACATTTACGCCCGTCAAATTGCTCATTGCATGGCAATTTGGCGCAAAATACTATGTACTGACAAACAAATGGCGAGGAAGTTCGCCCTCATTGACGCGTCTGTGACGCCCGCAAAAGTACAAGGCTATGGCTCAGGAAATCGAATTAAAATTTATCGTCGAAAAAGACAGCGTTGACGCACTCCGCCAGCGTCTGCACACGCTTTCCGGCGAACACCATGCACCGGTACAACTGCTTAATATCTATTACGAAACGCCGGACAACTGGCTGCGCCGCCACGATATGGGGCTGCGCATCCGTGGCGTGAGCGGTCGCTACGAGATGACGATGAAAATTGCCGGCCGCGTGGTCGGCGGTTTACATCAGCGTCCGGAATACAATATCGACATCAGTAAGCCAGAACTTGAGCTGGAACGTTTCCCGGCGGAAGTCTGGCCGGAAGGCGAGCTGCCTTCCACGCTGGCGGAGCAGGTGCAACCGCTGTTCAGCACTGATTTCTGGCGCGAGAAATGGCTGGTGACGGAAGGCAAAAGCCGCATCGAAATCGCCCTGGATTTGGGCGACGTGAAGGCGGGGGAATTCCAGGAGCCGATTTGTGAACTGGAGCTTGAACTGCTGGAAGGTGATGCGAATGACGTGCTGAAGCTGGCGCGCAAGCTGGTGAACCAGTCCGGATTACGTCAGGGGAGCCTGAGCAAAGCCGCGCGGGGTTACCATCTGGCCGCCGGGAATGCGCCGCGCGTGCTGAAAGAGACGACCATTTTGCACGTTGCGCCGAAAGCCAGCGTTGAAGAGGGTCTGGAAGCCGCGCTCGAGCTGGCGCTTTCTCAGTGGCAGTACCACGAAGAACTGTGGGTGCGAAATGTGAAAAACGCGAAATCCCACGTGCTGGCGGCCATTGCTCTGGTGCGCCATGCCCTGACGCTCTTCGGCGGTATCGTTCCTCGCAAAGCGAGCGCTCACTTACGTGATCTGCTGACGCAAACCGAAACGCTGATGCTCTCCGACGTCTCTGCGCAAACGGCAATCTACAGCCCGCAAAATGCGACGGCAAAACTGGCGCTGACCGAGTTCCTGGTGACGCGAGGCTGGCGTGCCTTCCTGGATGCGAAAGCGCAAACCAAAATCGCGGAAAACTTTAAGCGTTTCGCGGATATTCATCTTTCCCGCCATGCCGCTGAACTGAAGACCACCTTTGCGTATCCGCTGGGCGACCAGTATGGCGATCAGCTTCCCCGTCTTTCGCGCAACGTCGACAGCATGCTGCTGCTTTCCGGCGCTTATGACGGCGTGAAAGCCCAGGCCTGGCTGGAAAACTGGCAGGGGCTGAAGCATGCCATTGAAACCCGTCAGCATATTGAGATTGAGCATTTCCGTAACGAAGCTATTTCGCAGGAGCCGTTCTGGCTGCACAGCGGAAAACGATAACTCTGGCAAGGAACCCCAATAATGCCGCTTTCTTCGCAGTTACAGCAGCAGTGGCAGACCGTTTGCGAACGTCTGCCTGAGTCATTACCGGCGTCATCGTTAAGCGAGCAGGCAAAGAGCGTGCTCGTCTTCAGTGATTTTGTGCAGGAAAGTATCACCGCCAACCCGGACTGGCTGGCGGAACTTGAGAACGCACCACCGCAGGCAGAAGAGTGGCGGCACTATGCTGGCTGGCTGCAAACTGCACTCGAAGACGTTACGGATGAGGCCACGCTGATGCGCGTCCTGCGCCAGTTCCGTCGTCGGGTGATGGTGCGCATTGCCTGGGCTCAGGCGCTGGAACTGGTGAGCGAAGAGAGTACGCTGCAGCAGTTAAGCGAGCTGGCGCAAACGTTGATTGTCGCCGCGCGAGACTGGCTCTATGCCGCCTGCTGTAAAGAGTGGGGCACGCCGTGCAGCGAGGAAGGGGTTCCTCAGCCGCTGTTGATTCTGGGGATGGGAAAGCTGGGCGGCTGCGAGCTGAACTTCTCCTCTGATATCGACCTGATTTTTGCCTGGCCGGAGAACGGCTCCACGCGCGGCGGGCGTCGCGAGCTGGACAACGCGCAGTTCTTTACCCGTCTCGGCCAGCGCCTGATTAAAGCGCTGGATCAGCCCACGCAGGACGGTTTTGTCTACCGCGTGGACATGCGCCTGCGTCCGTTTGGCGACAGCGGGCCGCTGGTGCTGAGCTTTGCGGCGCTGGAAGATTATTACCAGGAGCAAGGTCGCGACTGGGAGCGTTACGCGATGGTCAAAGCGCGGATCATGGGCGACAGCGACGACGCTTACGCCAACGAGCTGCGCGCCATGCTGCGTCCGTTCGTGTTCCGTCGCTATATCGACTTCAGCGTCATCCAGTCCCTGCGAAATATGAAAGGGATGATTGCCCGCGAGGTGCGCCGCCGTGGGCTGAAAGACAATATCAAGCTCGGCGCGGGCGGCATCCGCGAAATCGAATTTATCGTCCAGGTCTTCCAGCTTATTCGCGGCGGACGCGAGCCGTCGCTGCAGTCCCGTTCCTTATTACCGACGCTGAGCGCCATTGCGCAGCTGCATCTCCTGCCGGACGGCGACGCGCAAACCCTGCGCGAGGCCTATCTTTTCCTGCGTCGTCTGGAAAACCTGCTGCAAAGCATTAATGACGAACAGACCCAAACCCTGCCGGGCGACGACCTTAACCGGGCGCGTCTGGCCTGGGGAATGCGCGTGGAAGACTGGTCAACGCTGACCGAACGGCTCGATGCCCATATGGCAGGCGTGCGCCGAATCTTTAACGAACTGATCGGTGATGACGAAAGTGAGTCGCAGGACGATGCGCTTTCCGAGCACTGGCGCGAGCTGTGGCAGGACGCGCTTCAGGAAGATGACACCACGCCGGTGCTGACGCACTTAACCGACGACGCGCGCCATCGCGTGGTGGCGCTGATCGCTGATTTCCGTCTTGAGCTGAACAAACGCGCCATCGGCCCGCGTGGTCGCCAGGTGCTGGATCACCTGATGCCGCACCTGCTGAGCGAAGTCTGCTCGCGTGCCGATGCGCCGGTGCCGCTGTCGCGGATGATGCCCCTGCTGAGCGGGATTATCACCCGTACCACCTACCTTGAACTCCTGAGCGAGTTCCCCGGCGCGCTTAAGCACCTGATTTCACTCTGCGCCGCGTCGCCGATGGTGGCCAACAAGCTGGCGCGTTACCCGCTGCTGCTGGATGAGCTGCTCGATCCGAATACCCTTTATCAACCGACGGCGACCGACGCCTACCGGGACGAACTGCGTCAGTATCTGCTGCGCGTGCCGGAAGAAGACGAAGAGCAACAGCTGGAGGCGCTGCGTCAGTTTAAGCAGGCCCAGATGCTGCGCGTGGCGGCCGCAGATATCGCCGGAACGCTGCCGGTGATGAAAGTGAGCGATCACTTAACCTGGCTTGCGGAAGCGATTATCGACGCGGTGGTGCATCAGGCTTGGGTGCAGATGGTGGCGCGCTATGGCCAGCCGAAACATCTGGCCGACCGTGATGGTCGCGGCTTCGCGGTGGTGGGTTACGGTAAGCTCGGCGGTTGGGAGCTGGGCTATAGCTCCGATCTGGATTTAATCTTCCTCCACGACTGCCCGGTTGATGTGATGACCGACGGCGAGCGCGAGATTGACGGGCGTCAGTTCTACCTGCGCCTGGCGCAGCGCATCATGCACCTGTTCAGCACCCGCACCTCGTCGGGCATTTTGTATGAAGTGGATGCCCGCCTGCGACCGTCCGGCGCGGCGGGCATGCTGGTCACCTCGACGGAGTCCTTCGCTGATTACCAGAAGAATGAAGCCTGGACGTGGGAGCATCAGGCGCTGGTGCGCGCTCGTGTGGTGTATGGCGATCCGCTGCTGAAAACGCAGTTTGACGTGATTCGTAAGGAAGTCATGACCACCGTGCGCGATGGCAGCACGCTGCAAACGGAAGTGCGCGAAATGCGCGAGAAAATGCGCGCGCACTTAGGCAATAAACATCGCGATCGCTTTGATATTAAAGCCGATGAGGGCGGTATTACCGATATTGAGTTTATTACCCAGTATCTGGTGCTGCTGCACGCGCACGACAAGCCGAAGCTGACGCGCTGGTCGGATAACGTGCGCATTCTGGAACTGCTGGCGCAAAACGACATTATGGATGAACAAGAGGCGCAGGCCTTAACCCGTGCCTATACAACGCTTCGCGATGAGCTCCACCATCTGGCGTTACAGGAGCAGCCGGGACACGTGGCGCTGGACTGTTTCACCGCTGAACGCGCTCAGGTAACGGCCAGCTGGCAGAAGTGGCTGGTGGAACCGTGCGTAACAAATCAAGTGTGATATTATCGCGCGCAAATTGTGAATCTTTCTGGAGTCAGGAATGAAAGTAACACTGCCAGAGTTTGAACGTGCTGGGGTAATGGTTGTTGGGGATGTGATGCTGGATCGCTACTGGTATGGGCCGACCAGCCGCATCTCTCCGGAGGCACCGGTACCGGTGGTTAAGGTCGACACCATTGAAGAGCGTCCCGGCGGCGCGGCAAACGTGGCGATGAACATTGCTTCTCTGGGCGCGCATTCGCGTCTGGTGGGCCTGACCGGCATTGACGATGCGGCGCGTGCGCTGAGCAAGTCGCTGGCGGACGTGAACGTAAAGTGCGACTTCGTTTCTGTTCCGACCCACCCGACGATCACGAAACTGCGCGTGCTGTCGCGTAACCAGCAGCTGATCCGCCTCGATTTTGAAGAAGGGTTCGAAGGCGTTGATCCTGAGCCGCTGCACGAGCGTATTAACCAGGCGCTGGGCAATATCGGCGCGCTGGTGCTCTCTGATTATGCGAAAGGCGCGCTGGCCAGCGTGCAGACGATGATTCAGCTGGCGCGTAAAGCCAGCGTGCCGGTGCTGATTGATCCGAAAGGGACTGATTTTGAGCGCTATCGCGGCGCGACGCTGCTGACGCCAAACCTGTCAGAGTTTGAAGCGGTGGCGGGCAAGTGTAAAAACGAGCAAGAGCTGGTTGAGCGCGGCATGAAGATCATTGCTGACTTCGAGCTGTCTGCGCTGCTGGTGACCCGCTCCGAGCAGGGGATGACGCTGCTGCAGCCGGGTAAAGCGCCGCTGCATATGCCAACCCAGGCACAGGAAGTGTACGACGTAACCGGTGCTGGTGATACGGTGATTGGCGTCCTGGCGGCAACGCTGGCAGCGGGTAATTCCCTGGAAGAAGCGTGCTACTTTGCGAACGCTGCGGCGGGCGTGGTGGTCGGTAAACTCGGGACGTCTACCGTTTCGCCAATCGAGCTGGAAAACGCCGTGCGCGGTCGTGCCGATACCGGTTTTGGCGTCATGAGCGAAGACGAGTTGAAAGTGGCCGTCGCCGCTGCGCGCAAGCGCGGTGAAAAAGTGGTGATGACCAACGGAGTGTTCGACATCCTGCATGCGGGCCATGTCTCTTATCTGGCGAATGCGCGCAAGCTTGGCGATCGCCTGATTGTGGCGGTCAACAGCGATGCGTCGACGAAACGCCTGAAGGGTGAAACGCGTCCGGTGAACCCGTTGGAACAGCGTATGATCGTTCTTGGCGCACTGGAAGCCGTGGACTGGGTGGTGTCGTTTGAAGAAGACACACCGCAGCGCCTGATTGCCGGTATTCTGCCGGATCTGCTGGTAAAAGGCGGGGATTACAAACCGGAGCAAATCGCGGGTAGCGAAGAGGTCTGGGCCAACGGCGGTGAAGTGATGGTGCTCAATTTTGAAGACGGGTGTTCAACCACCAACATCATCAAGAAGATCCAGAAAGACAGTCAGTAGTCCGTGCGGGCTGATGCCCTCACCCCAACCCTCTCCCACAGGGAGAGGGCGCAAATCTAAAAAACGGCAACCGAGGTTGCCGTTTTGCATTGATTTTAGGCCTGGTCATCCACCGGTGGAATTGCCGGTGCCGGCTTCACTTCTTCCGGGGTATTGCGGTTTTCCAGCTCGGTCAGGCGCTGTTCCAGCAGCGCCAGCTTTTCGCGGGTGCGCAGCAGAACCTGGGTTTGCACGTCAAACTCTTCGCGGCTCACTAAATCAAGGCGAACTAACTGTGCCTGCAGCGTCTGGCGGATTTTCTTCTCAACGTCATCACCAAATTCACGAATGCCTTTTGGCATGGACTCGTGAACCTGACGCGCAATTTGCTCAATTTTCTTTGGGTCAATCATTGTCGTTTCCCTTGATGGAAAGGTGTTAGTGTCCATTGTAGCGCGTCATCCCCGGGGTAAACAAAATTGTTTGATGCTTATGCATTGCCCAGGATAATCAATAGCGTTATAGTTATCTCGCTTATTCTCAGGGCGGGGCGAAATTCCCCACCGGCGGTAAATCAGCGTGACGCTGAAAGCCCGCGAGCGCTTTGGGTGAATACTCAAAGGTCAGCAGATCCGGTGTAATTCCGGGGCCGACGGTTAGAGTCCGGATGGGAGAGAGTAACGATCCAGTCGGGCATGGGCCCGCTCACGTTATCTTTTTGCCGCTTGTACGGCGCTCCTAAGACTGCCCTGATTCTGGTAACCATAATGTTAATGAGGTTTTTTTACCATGAATCAGACGCTACTTTCCTCTTTTGGCACTTCAACTCAACGTGTTGAACATGCACTGGATGCACTGCGCGAAGGCCGCGGTGTGATGGTGCTTGACGATGAAAACCGTGAAAACGAAGGCGATATGATTTTCGCCGCCGAAAACATGACCGTTGAACAGATGGCGCTGACCATCCGTCACGGTAGCGGCATCGTATGCCTGTGTATTAACGAAGACCGTCGTAAGCAGCTTGACCTGCCGATGATGGTCGAAAACAACACCAGCGCTTTTGGTACCGGTTTTACCGTGACCATCGAAGCGGCGCACGGCGTGACTACCGGTGTGTCTGCGGCTGACCGTCTGACTACCGTACGTGCAGCGATTGCCGATGGTGCGAAGCCATCCGACCTGCATCGTCCAGGCCACGTTTTCCCACTGCGCGCGCAGGCGGGCGGCGTGCTGACCCGTGGCGGCCACACCGAAGCGACTATCGATCTGGTGACGCTGGCAGGCTTCAAACCTGCTGGTGTGCTGTGTGAACTGACCAACGATGATGGCACCATGGCGCGCGCGCCGGAGTGCATCACCTTTGCGCGTCTGCACAATATGCCGGTGGTGACGATTGAAGATCTGGTGGAGTATCGCCAGGCGCACGAGCGTAAAGCCAGCTGAAAGTGCTGATGTGAAAAGCCGGGGAAACCCGGCTTTTTTGTATCTAGTGGTAGTTAATTTTGAACAGTACGACGGTTTCAAAAGGGCCTGAGTCAATGCCCGAACCTTCGGCATGTGAAAGCTCGGCGGTGTAGGTGGTCTCGAACTGCAGCACCGAACCGGTAAAATCAGCATATTCGTCATACTGATTGAAGGTATAGGGCTGTGTGCCGTTAAGAATACGCAGCTTTAAGCCGTTGCCGATCAGCAGTGCCGTGTCATTGGCCGTGAGCGTTTTATCGGTATAAAACGAAGAGTCAATCTTAAACCCGTCAGAGCATTGTGCATCCTGCACCTTAGTCGTTTTTACCGAAAACGTGCGGGTTCGCGTGCCCTGATTCACTATGTCTCGCGCGCTGAAGGTGCCAAAATCGATCTCCTGATTTTCAGGATAAATACTGAACGTTGCCCCGCAGTCCAGCACTTTAATATTTTCCAGTCCATTAATATGATATTTAAGGTTTTTCGCATCAGAAAGGGTGTTTACACCCCCTTTGCCGTCAAACTGCACCACGATGTAATCTCCCAGCGTGCTGACGTACCCCTGAGGCGGCACCGCTTTGAGTTTGACGTACAGCCTGAAGCGCGCCACAAAGGTTCGGGAGGTATGTACGTCCCACGGATTCCCCGAACATACGTATTTCTCCCAGCCCATCGCTTTTAGCTGTTCAGCCGTGTAATTGCTCAGGCTGTTGTTGTCCAGACACTGACGGGTATCCACGCCGAAACTTTGTCCGATAGCATCGTAATCCGCACCTTCGTAGGTCACACCCAACTCGTAATAAGGGTCTGATACCGACGGGTAAGGGTTCACCCAGGCGAATACATCTTCATTCTCATGATTCGAAGCGGTATTTCTGTCGCAGTAAACCGGGATCTTGATGTCGTTGGATTCCCAAATTTTTTGACCTACCGTTGCGTTGCTGGGGATCGAAAATTCAGACACCGTTTTGGTTTGCTCAACCGGACCATTTTGTGTGGCAAGGTAGCAGTTCAGAGCCAGCGCCTGCTTAAGCGGCAACATCACCAACATCAGAAAGAAAAGCTTAACGAGATGTCGCATGTTGCCCTGCCTTGCGCGGCGTCAGTGTGCATTGGGTTGACCCGGAACACGTTAAATCGACCTTGCGTAGCGCACCATAATCATCAATATATCCAATGCCGTAGCCACTCCCTTCAGCTTCGCTTAGTGAGAGGGAGCTGGTTTCAAAAGGGCTAATCATCAGGCTGTCGAAACCCGGGAGCATGGTTTTACCGTTATTGCTCAGCCACGCCAGGGTGATGAAATACGGCGTGGGGTTTTTTATCGTCATCGTTTTGCCAGATAGCGTGACCGCCAGCCGCATTTCCGCGTTTTCGCCTGCTTTCTTGCGAATGGCTTCCGGGCGCCAGAAAAGCTTGATTCGGCTTTGCATCGCCACCTGCATGACGCTGTGCTCTGCGTTCAGGCTGTCACTTTTAGGCGGCACTTCGCGCAGGTTGAAAAAGAACAGGGTCTCCCTGTCTTTAGGCAGCTCGCGTGTTGCCAGCTGTTTTACCACCCGCACCTGTGATGAGGTGCCTGGTTCAATGCGCTGCACGGGAGGAAGCACCATAAAATGGCTGTTCTCTTTGCGACCCTCACTATCTTCAATCCAGGCGAGCGCCAGGTAGGGAAGCGCATGGCTTTGGTTTTCAATCGTCAGGCTGCTGGCTTTGTCGTTTTCAGGAAAGACAATCCGCGTGCGATCCAGATTGATCGCCGCGAATGAGGCGCAGGAGCCAAAGAGAAAAAGGATTGCTGCTAAGAGGTGTGATTTCATCATGATATCTACTGGCAGGGCAGCATAAGCTGCGTCGTGTTTTCCAGAGAAGCGGGCAGGGAGAAGCGGCACTGCTGGCCGTCTCCCCACGTCACCGTAAAATGTTGTTCCGCTTTTACCGCTCCCAGCCAGAGATGGCCGTTTTCGGCAACAATGCTAACCTCGACGCCGGTCTCCTGGTCGTGAACCCGCGCGCCGAGCGGCGGCATGCCGGTGGGCGTGCGCAGAATGCCAACAACATCCTGCCCCTTACGGGTCGCGATTTTTCGATAACCAATGGCCCCCTCGGTCCATGTGGCGCGGATAATGCGATTGTCGACATCAACACCCTCCGGCAGAGCATTGAGATTGACCTGCACACTGGCGGGTAAATAGCTCGAAAAGGCAGGCAGAACGCCAATGCCAAACGCGTTGGTGGCGTCACGGGACATATTTAATGGGATATTGCCGATGCCTTCCGTGCTGACCATGACGCGCGGCTCGTTGCCATAGCTTCGGCGATGCAGTGCGGCACCGTGGGCGGTCGCGGTGAACGAGCCATTCCAGCTTGCGCTAACAGAACGGTATTCGTTGGCCTTATAGCCTCCGGAAAGGTTGAGGTCTCCCGTCCCGGCATAGTGCTGATAGGTACCGCTGAGTTGCGCACCGGCGTCGGGTTTTTCACTTTCCGTACCCGCTGATATCCCCCAGGTGTTATTCCTGTCTGAGGTGTCGTACCAGGAAAGCGTCTGACGCGTATTGTCACTGCTTCTCAGGTCATAATTGAGGCGATGCTCCGGATCGAGGGGAATGCTTAACGAGAGGTAAGCCTGCGTGTCATCGCTCTGATCCTGATAATGTGTTTTGCTCCACGAGACCGTTACACCGAGATTTTTCCAGCGGCCAAAGTCGAAGTTGTATCCTGCTGTTAGCGTTCCGGTGGTGGAGGGGGATCTGTCCCACCACGTCTGGCGCAGCATGCCGAGATACAGGTTCAAAGACAGGGCGGGAATATACTGGCTGGCGGTAATGCTCAGCGTCTGCTTTTCCGTCTCCTGATTGTCCTGCTCATTTTCAAGGAAACGGGCGTAGCTGAGAAAATGGCTGTCGGAGTATCGGTAGCTGGCAAGCGTAAGCTGGCTGCCGGTCGTGTCGAAACGTTTGCTGTAGTTGATGCGGTAGCTGTAGCCCGTTTGTTGATCTTTACCGGTTAGTTGGCTGGTGGCCTGAGTGACATCAAACGAGAGCGCCCCCAGCACATCCATGTTTTGTCCGATGCCAGCGGCCAGCGAGCGATAATCATTGCCGCTATTCAGCACGCCGCCGTACAGCGAGGTTTGGGACATAATGCCCCATGAAAATTCGCTGCTCAAAAACGCATCGCTTTCAATGCGGTGCGAGCTGTCCTCACGGGCTTTCCCTCCCGACAGTTTGTAGCGAACCTGGCCCTTGCGGGTAAGAAATGGCACTGACGCCGCAGCAACCTGGAATGTGCTGGTACGTCCATCTTCTTCAACGACCTTGACGTCCAGGGTGCCCTGCACGGACTGGTTGATATCCTGAATCACAAAGGGGCCCGGCGGCACGTTGGTCTGATAGATAATTCGGTCAGACTGGCTGACGGTCACGGTTGCATTGGTCTGGGCGATACCGGTGATTTGCGGTGCGTAGCCGCGCAGTGACCAGGGGAGCATACGCTCGTCGCTGACAAGTGAGGCTCCGGTATATGAAAAACCGTCGAAAATATCAGACTGGAAATCAGACTCACCCAGCGTCAGCTTTGCGCCAAATGCTGGCAGAGGGCGAAAAAGGTAAGCGCGGGATAAGCGTCCCTCGCTCTGCGAACCCTCATCGGTACGATTGAGGGCGTACTGATAATCTCCCCGTAGCCGCCAGGCGCCCAGGTTGGCTCCGGCGGTTCCGTAGGTGTTCACGTTATCGCTGCTTGATCCTTCATCAGGCTGGTAGCGACTGGCGAAGAGATTGTAATCCAGCAGCGCGCCGAAGACGCCGTTATCCCAGGTGGCGGGCGGCATCCAGTTGGTGGCACGGTACAGTAGCCAGGCCTGAGGAATTGTCACCTCCAGCGTTTGCGTCTGCTGGATAAACTCGAAATGAATCTGAGGCAGCGCGGAAAAATCGACGCAGCCCGCGTTTTCCGTAAGCATGCTGCGGAACTTATCGTCCAGACCGAACGTATCCGCCAGATCTGCCGGAATGCAGACTTCCGTAGTGTCATCTTTTTTTTGCCAGGCCAACTGCCAGCCGTTAGCAAGCGGGGTCTTATTTATTGAGACGGTAACGAAATAGTTTCCCGGAGCAATACGGCTTTTATCTTTGAACTGCGATAAATCAATATTGCTGCGCTGATCTTTATCGATGGCGTTAATGTTAAATTCAACGGCGAGCAGAGGAGGGGGCGTGAGAAAGCCTGCGATGATGATCCATAGTGAACTGTATTTCATCATTCAGCTCTCAAATAAAATTACGGCAATGGCTGGCAAATATATTGCCAGCCGAAATAGATCTAACGGTGTTAGCTTATTTATACAGCAGGACGTAATTTGCGATAGATTCAACCTGACCGGCCGTCGCTGTTTTACCATTGGCCACTTCCATCTGCGCTTTGAAGTGCAGCGTCTGCGTGGTGGAGCCTGCTGACAGATCAACAGTTTCAGCGGAGCCAAGGGTGATTGGGGATTCTGCGTTATCCAGCAGACGAACACCGACGTTCTGTGCGCCACCCGCATAGGTGTTGCTCATCAGGCTGGTATCGGCTGCGTCCGTCGCGGTGCTGCTGAAGGTGACATCAACCTTGGTGACAGGGGTTGCGGTTTCATCTGCAGCATCAAGCTGACAATTTTCCAGATTGATATCAACCGGAACCGCCGTTGATTTCTTGTTGGCATTCATAACTGCAGTAGTCACCTGACCAAGGTCGATCTCTTTATCAACGCTGTCAGGCGCGATGTTACAGGGCGCATCAATGACTATCCCTTTGAAGGTTATTTTTCCGGAGCCTTGATCGTTGGCGAAAACAGGTGCAGACAGGAAAGCGGCGAGTGTCAGTGCGAGAAGGGTTTTATTTCCATTTTTCATTAGAATTTCCTTTACATGAGAATTTTTGAACGGCCAAAAATTTTCTCGGTAAATTTTACATTCTAAATGTAACAATGTGTTGTTAGTAATTATTAAGCCAGATTTAAGATGGCTTATATATATGTGTGTATTGAATGGATGAGTGGTTAATTAAGCTTGAAATACGGGCGCTTATGAAAAAATAAGCGCCATAATATAATATTAACCAATCCCTGCCGTTTGTAACAACACCAGGCTGAATCCCATTACGGACATACCGCATAGCACGCCATAGCTGGGGTTGTTATTGGGGTCGATCTCTTTTGCCAGCGGCATCAGTTCATCTACCGAAAGCGCGACCATAATCCCGGCTACCGCTGCCATAATGGCCGCCATCACCACCGGCGAGACCAGACTGCCAAGGATCAGCCAGGCCAGCACGCCGCCGAGAATCTCAGCCATGCCTGATATTCCTGCCCAGAACACGGCGGTGCGTTTTGAACCGGTGGCGGCATAAACCGGGCCGGCGACGGCCAGTCCTTCAGGAATATTGTGTAAGGCGACCGCCAGCGCGATGCCAAAGCCCATTTCCAGATTGCTGCTGGCCGTCACATAGGTGGCGACCCCTTCCGGGAAGTTATGCAGGCTGATGCCCAGCGTCAGCAGAACCGCTGTTCGCTTAATATTCCGCGGTATAGGCGTTACGTTTTTCTGCATTAAATCTTGCGGATGCGCGTGCGGTAGCATTCGGTCGAGGGCAAAGTACCCCAGCAGGCCAAAGACAAACATGCCGTAACCCAGCAGCGGAGACATGCCTTCTGTGCCCAGCGCGGCAGGTAGCATCTCCATCAGGGAGATGAGCAGCATGATCCCGGCAGCAAAGCCCAGCGAAAAAGCCAGTACGCGGTTAGACGGCTTCTGGCCAAGCACGCCGAGGATCGCACCAATGAAGGTCGCGGCACCCGCCAGTATGGTCAGGATCAAGGGGACTGACATGCATTGCTCCTTATGATAATGATTCTCATTAATGGTAATGATTCATTGCGCGCAAAGCGAGAGAGGGGGCTCTGTTTTACACATTCCTTACATTCAAATTTCCTGATGATGATCTTCACGCTTATCAGCGTTCATCTTTGCCTGATTGCGCGTAATGTAGCACCATTAAATTGACACCTTCTGTAAGGATATCACCATGACTTCTTCCCGTATGCCAGCCCTGTTTTTAGGCCACGGTAGCCCAATGAACGTTCTGGAAGACAACGTCTATACCCGCGCATGGCATCATCTGGGCGAGACGCTGCCGCGTCCAAAAGCGATTGTGGTGGTGTCTGCGCACTGGTTTACCCGTGGGACGGGCGTGACCGCCATGGAAACGCCAAAAACGATTCATGATTTCGGTGGTTTCCCGCAGGCGCTGTATGACACGCATTATCCGGCCCCCGGCTCGCCCGAGCTGGCACAGAAGCTGGTTGATTTGCTGGCACCTGTCCCGGTCGCGCTCGATAAAGAAGCCTGGGGCTTTGACCATGGCTCGTGGGGCGTGCTGATTAAAATGTATCCTGATGCGGATATCCCGATGGTGCAGTTAAGTATCGACAGCACCAAACCCGCGGCATGGCACATGGAGATGGGCCGTAAGCTGGCATCGCTTCGTGATGAAGGCATCATGCTGGTGGCGAGCGGCAACGTGGTGCATAACCTCCGCACGGCACGCTGGCACGGTGAAAATACCCCGTACCCGTGGGCGGCCTCTTTTAACGACTACGTAAAAGCGAACCTGACATGGCAAGGCCCGGTCGAAGAGCATCCGCTGGTGAACTATCTGGATCACGAAGGCGGTTCGCTCTCTAACCCGACGCCGGAACATTTCCTGCCGCTGCTGTACGTTCTTGGCGCGTGGGACGGCCAGGAACCGGTGACGATCCCGGTCGACGGGATTGAGATGGGGAGTTTGAGTATGCTGTCGGTACAGGTGGGGTAAAAACATGCCGGGTGGCGGCTTCGCCTTACCGGGCCTACACGTCGAGCGTAGGCCCGGTAAGCGTAGCGCCACCGGGCAAGTCTTACTCAATAAAAATATGCGGATAGAATCGTGACAGATCCTGCGTGATCAGCGCGCGATCTTCGCGGATGCCAATCCCGGCAGGTTGATCGTTGATGAGCCAACTGCCAATCAGCGTATAGCTGTCGCCAAATTTCGGCAGTTGATAAAATTCCTGGACGATCATCCCTTCCTCGCCGTAAGGCCCTTCAACGGCTTCCAGCGTCTTACCGTCTTCGATAATCGATACGTTTGCCCCTTCGCGGGAGAAGATCGGCTTAACGACGTATTTTTCCATTTGTGGGAAATCGTCTTCCGCAAAGTAGGCTGGCAACAGGTTCGGATGGTTCGGGAACATCTTCCACAGCATCGGCAGCAGGGCTTTGTTGGAGATAATGCTCTTCCAGGCCGGTTCCAGCCAGCGTACGCCAGCATCTTCCAGCTTGGTGGAGAACATCTCGCGCAGCATGTATTCCCACGGGTAGAGCTTGAACAGGTTGCTGATGACCTGATCCTGCATATCCGTAAACTGACCTTTTTCACCCAGGCCGATATCCTCGATATAGAGGAACTCGGTCGCCACCTCCGCTTCTGCAGCACAGTCTTGCAGATACTGAACCGTGCCACGGTCTTCTTCCGTATCGCGGCAGCAGGCGAGATGCAGCAGGTTGAAACCATGTTGTTCGCGCAGCTCGGCAAAACGCTCAATCAGCTTTTCCTGCAGGCTGTTGAACTGGTCGCTGCCTTCCGGCAGGTTTCCGGCATTGGCCTGGTCTTCCAGCCAGACCCACTGGAAGAACGCCGCTTCGTACAGGGATGTCGGCGTATCGGCGTTGTTTTCCAGAAGCTTAGGTTCACCCACGCCGTCCCACGCCAGATCGAGGCGAGAATAGAGCGATGGCTGGCTGGTTTTCCACGACTGGCGCACAAAGCCCCAGGTGTGCTTTGGAATGCGGAATTTTGCCATCAGCTCGTCGCTGTCGATGACTTTTTCCACGACCTTCAGACACATCTGGTGCAGCTCTGCCGTCACTTCTTCCAGTTTTTCAACCTGGGCCAGCGTGAGCTTGTAATAGGCGTCTTCACACCAGTACGGCTCGCCGTACATGGTGTGGAAGTTAAAGCCGTATTCGGTGGCTTTTTCACGCCAGTCCGGGCGCTCGGTGATACTGACTCGTTCCATGATCAGCCGCCCATTGAGCGAGTAGAGGAGGTGCCTGTTGCGCTGCGTTGCATACTGGTCTGTTTCGCCACAGACTCACCGAACCCGCCGCGGGTGATGGTGCTGGTGGTCGCCGGTTTCGGTGCCATTGCCGTTTTCGGTACCGTCACGGTACGACCAGGGGTGGCTGCACCATAGCCTTTGCCGCTGGCATCGGTATATTGACCGTAAGCCGGGCTGGCCGGGTTTTTCGAGCTAAAGAGTGGTTGCTGCTGGTAGCCTGCGCCGCCGCCCATCAGACGACCCATCATGTAACCTGCCATCAGCGGCATCCAGAAGCTGCCGCTGGACTGCGCCTGCGCCTGATTTTCAGGTGCGGTACCCGCCTGAGCCGGTGCCTGCTGGCATTGACCTTCACCGAACTCTGCCACGCAGTCTTCGCGTGAGGCATATTTCGGCGCGGTGCGTTCCGCTTCTTTCAGCGCGCCAGTGTATGCCGTCTTACATTCGGCAGCTTTACCGGTTGCGGCAGAGCAGTCGTCCGCGTTTTGATACAGCGAAACCGTTTCGTCGTTTTTCTCACAGCCTGCCAGCATAAAGACAGCCGTGACCGCCAGCGCAACAGGAGTGAGATGACGTGCGTTCCAGCTTTTGCGGAACGACGCGTGATTGATGGATTTTGTCCGTTTCATATTTGTCTTCCAGGACCCAGTGGTAATAACGCTCAGGATAGAGGATGAGTGGTTGAAAATGAAGCGAAGAGGGGCGGAATCAGGGGGATCTTTACGTTGGCTTACGTTCGGGTGTGATTTTGCGCCGGGTGGCGCTGCGCTTACCCGGCCTACGATTCAGTAGGCCCGATAAGCGAAGCGCCATCGGGCAATGTTTAGTGACGGAACGGATTATTGCCTTTGCTGGCGGACGTCGTGGTACGCGCAGCGGCTGGCTGTGCAGCAGGGGTGTTGCTGTCACCGTTGAAGTTATCAACTGCGGCAACCTGATCAGGGTTCTCAGGTGCAACGCTGTCCGGAGAGGTGGAGACCGGTTTACCCAGCGCGCTGTTCAGCATCTGCAGGTCTTGCTCGTTCAGCGTACCCAGAGCCTGTTTGATGTTCAGCTGGTTAATCAGGTACTGGTAACGTGCGCTGGAGAGCTGCTGTTTCGCGTTGTAAAGCGTGGTGGTTGCGTCCAGCACGTCAACGATGGTACGGGTACCAACGGAGTAACCCGCTTCCATCGCGTCCAGGGAGCTCTGTGCAGACACAACGGCCTGTTTATAGGCGTTGATGCTGCTGATCGAAGCGTTCACGTTATTGAAGGAAGAACGCACGGTCTGCACCACGTTGCGGTGGGCACTTTCCAGCTGCTCGCTCGCGCCAACAAAGTTGTACTGCGCCTGTTTCACCTGGGAGTTGACCTGACCGCCCTGATACAGCGGCAGGGAGAAGCTCAGGCCAACCTGGTTCTGTCCAATATTTTTATCGTCGTATGCTGAAGCGCTGGCTCCGTGGGTTTTGGAACCGCTATAGCTGGTATCCGATACGCTGGTTGATGCGCTCAGGCTCAGGGTTGGCAGGTGGCCGTCCTGCGCCTGACGAATTTGCTCGCGGGCCAGATCCTGGCTCAGACGCGCCTGCAGCAAGTTTAAATTGCGGTTTTCCGCTTCTTTCAGCAGGGCGTTAACGGCCTGCGGTTTATCCGTTTTAAAGCTGTCCACGTTCAGGGACGCCAGTTCAGGGTAGTAATTCCCGGTGACCTGACGCAGGGATTCCAGCGCGTTATCGAGGTTGTTACGCGCGGTCACTTCGTTGGCCAGTACGGTGTCGTACTGTGAACGGGCGTTTTGCACGTCGGTGATCGCCACCAGACCCACGTTGAAACGCTGGGTGGTTTGATCTAACTGGCGGTAAATCGCCTGTTTCTGCGCTTCGGTGTAGGAGAGCGCGTCAATGGCGCTCAGTACATTGAAGTAAGCCGTGGCAGTATTCAGGATCAGCGTCTGCTGGTCGGTCTGATAGGTTACATCCTGAATGCCCGCGCTCTTTTCCTGCAGGCTCAGGGCGCGCCATTTGGACATATCAAACAGCGTCTGTGTCAATTGCAGGGAGGCGCTGGTAGCATTGGAGTTAATGCCATTATTATCGCGATAACCGTTACCGTAGGTATAATCTGCACCTAAACCTAACTGTGGCAGCAAGGGGCTACGCGCTTCGTTAATCTTTTCAAACGCAGCATCACGATCGGCCGCTGATTTACGTAAATCAGGGTTGCCCAGACGTGCCTGCTGGTAGACCTGTAACAGGTTTTCCGCCTGGCTCATTGCACTGAAGCCCGTCAGGCTCAGGCCGATAAGGATGGGGAGCAATTTCTTCATTTGCATTCCTTGTTGTGAAGCAGTATTAGCGCTGATCTAATTAAAAAATAATTGCCGATTCTAACAGAATCTTCCATACCAAAAGGTTGGCGTTACGTGCCATCTGGCGGTAATTTGCACCAATCTATCATATAGCCTTACAAACGGCAGCCAAACAGCCTTGAAATTCACAATTTCATCACCATTGCTACCAGGACTCGACTCATGCAAAAACCAGAAAAGTTGCCCGTGACATTCGCCAAAAACGATGTAGAAATTATTGCACGAGAAACGCTTTATAGCGGTTTTTTTTCAATGGAACTTTACCGTTTCAGGCATCGCCTGTTTAACGGTGAAATGAGTGGCGAAATCAGACGCGAAATTTTTGAGCGCGGGCATGCGGCAGTCTTGCTACCCTTTGACCCAGTGCGTGACGAAGTTGTGCTGGTGGAGCAGATCCGCATAGCCGCTTATGACGTGAGCGAGAGCCCGTGGCTGCTGGAGATGGTGGCCGGGATGATCGAAGAAGGTGAATCGGTTGAAGACGTCGCCCGGCGCGAGGCGCTGGAAGAGGCGGGGCTGGTGGTGGGCCGCACAAAACCGGTGTTGAGCTATCTGGCAAGCCCGGGAGGCACCAGCGAGCGCTTGTCCATTATGGTGGGTGAAGTGGACGCCACGACGGCGGAAGGGATCCACGGTCTGGCAGATGAAAACGAAGATATTCGGGTTCATGTGGTGAGCCGGGAGCAGGCTTATCAGTGGGTAGAAGAGGGTTCAATCGACAACGCAGCGTCTGTCATCGCCCTGCAATGGCTGCAGCTGCATTATCAGGCATTACGAAACGAGTGGAAAAAATGAAGCGCTATACACCTGACTTCCCAGAAATGATGCGCCTGTGCGAAACCAATTTCGCACAATTGCGCCGCCTGCTGCCGAAAAACGACGCACCCGGCGAAACGGTAAGCTATCAGGTGAGTAACGCGCAGTATCGATTAACGATAACAGAATCAACGCGCTACACTACGCTGGTGGAGATTGAGCAAACGGCGCCCAGCATTAGCTACTGGAGCCTGCCGTCGATGACGGTGCGCCTCTATCACGACGCGATGGTCGCTGAAGTGTGTTCGAGTCAGCAGATCTTTCGCTTCAAGGCGCGGTATGATTACCCGAATAAAAAGTTGCATCAACGCGACGAAAAGCATCAAATTAACCAGTTTTTAGCCGACTGGCTAAGATATTGTTTAGCACATGGAGCAATGGCGATTCCGGTTTGTTAGCGTCATAAACCTACCTAAGGACACCATTTGGAAAGCCTGTTGAACCTGACTGTTGCTGGTGGGGCGCCAGTCAGGATATTACAAATCACCGATACCCACCTTTTTGCCGAAAAGCATGAGACGCTACTGGGGGTCAACACCTGGGAGAGTTATCAGGCGGTACTTAGCGCCATTCACGCTGAAAATCGTGGATGCGATCTGATTGTCGCAACTGGCGATCTGGCGCAGGATCAATCCTCCGCGGCCTATCAGCATTTTGCTGAAGGCATCGCGAGCTTTAGCGTGCCTTGCGTCTGGCTGCCCGGAAACCATGATTTCCAGCCCGCGATGTACAGTTCCCTCCAGGATGCGGGGATTTCTCCGGCGAAATGTGTTTTTGCGGGTGAACAGTGGCAAATCTTGCTGCTGGACAGCCAGGTGTTCGGCGTCCCGCACGGTGAATTAAGCGAGTTTCAACTCGACTGGCTAGAGACCAAACTGGCTGCTGAACCTGAACGTCATACGCTGTTGCTGCTTCATCATCATCCTCTGCCGGCGGGATGCAGCTGGCTCGATCAACACAGCCTGCGCAACTCCGCGGCGCTGGATCGCGTGCTGGCGAAGTTCCCGCGGGTGAAGAACCTGCTGTGTGGACACATTCATCAGGAACAGGATCTCGACTGGAATGGACGTCGCATGCTGGCGACGCCATCGACCTGCGTTCAGTTTAAGCCGCACTGCGCCAATTTTACGCTTGATACTATCGCGCCAGGCTGGCGCTGGCTGGAACTGCATGCCGATGGCACGCTGGCCACGGAAGTCTGCCGTTTAACCGGCGCGCAATTCCGCCCGGACACCGCTTCAGAAGGCTATTGATGTCTACGCTCCTTTATCTGCACGGCTTCAACAGCTCGCCGCGTTCCGCAAAAGCGACACAGTTTCGCCAGTGGCTGAGCGAGCATCACCCCGATGTTGAGATGATCATCCCGCAACTGCCGCCTTATCCGGCCCAGGCCGCGGAGATGCTGGAATCTATCGTGCTTGAGCACGGCGGGGAAACGTTCGGTGTGGTCGGCTCATCGCTGGGCGGGTATTACGCCACCTGGCTCTCGCAATGCTTCATGCTGCCCGCCGTAGTGGTTAATCCAGCGGTGCGGCCATTTGAGCTGCTGCGGGACTTTCTTGGCGAAAACGAGAACCCCTACACCGGCCAGCAATATGTGCTAGAGTCACGCCATATTTACGATCTCAAAGTTATGCAGGTCGACCCGCTTGAGGCGCCGGATCTTATCTGGCTGCTGCAACAGACGGGAGATGAAGTGCTGGATTACCGCCAGGCAGTGGCGTATTACGCATCCTGCCGCCAGACTATAGAAGAGGGCGGAAACCATGCTTTCACGGGCTTTGAGAATCATTTCACCCAGATTGTCGATTTTCTTGGACTGCACAGCCACTGACAATCAATGCGAATTGCTAGTTTAAATCATGACGCAAACCTATAACGCTGATGCCATTGAGGTCCTCACCGGGCTTGAGCCGGTTCGCCGCCGCCCGGGGATGTACACCGATACGACGCGCCCAAATCATCTGGGCCAGGAAGTTATTGATAACAGTGTGGACGAAGCGCTGGCTGGCCATGCCAAACGCGTTGACGTTATCCTGCATGCCGATCAGTCGCTGGAAGTCATCGACGACGGGCGCGGCATGCCGGTGGATATCCACCCGGAAGAGGGTGTACCTGCCGTTGAGCTGATCCTCTGTCGTCTGCATGCGGGCGGTAAGTTCTCCAACAAAAACTACCAGTTCTCCGGTGGTTTGCACGGCGTGGGCATTTCCGTCGTCAACGCCCTGTCCAAACGCGTGGAAGTGAACGTCCGTCGCGACGGCCAGATCTATAACATCGCGTTTGAAAATGGCGATAAGGTGCAGGATCTGCAGGTTGTCGGCACGTGCGGTAAACGCAATACCGGGACCAGCGTCCACTTCTGGCCTGATGAAAGCTTCTTCGACAGCCCGCGCTTTTCCGTTTCTCGCCTGACGCACCTGCTGAAAGCCAAAGCGGTGCTGTGTCCGGGCGTGGAAATTACCTTTAAAGATCACGTCAACAATACCGAGCAGAGCTGGCGCTATGAAGATGGTCTTAACGACTATCTGTGCGAAGCGGTGAACGGCCTGCCGACGCTGCCGGAAAAACCGTTCGTCGGTAATTTCACCGGTGACACCGAAGCGGTGGACTGGGCGCTGCTGTGGCTGCCGGAAGGCGGCGAGCTGCTGACCGAAAGCTACGTCAACCTGATCCCGACCATGCTCGGCGGTACCCACGTCAACGGCCTGCGTCAGGGGCTGCTGGATGCGATGCGCGAGTTCTGTGAATACCGCAATATCCTGCCACGCGGCGTGAAGCTGTCGGCGGAAGATATCTGGGACCGTTGCGCCTACGTGCTTTCCGTGAAGATGC
This sequence comes from Lelliottia nimipressuralis, assembly GCF_004402045.1. GTDB lineage: Bacteria > Pseudomonadota > Gammaproteobacteria > Enterobacterales > Enterobacteriaceae > Enterobacter > Enterobacter chinensis. The sequence continues at coordinate 63,921 of NZ_SOMG01000016.1, forward strand.
AGGATCCGCAGTTTGCCGGTCAGACCAAAGAGCGCCTCTCTTCACGTCAGTGCGCGGCGTTTGTCTCCGGCGTGGTGAAAGATGCGTTTACCCTGTGGCTGAACCAGAACGTTCAGGCGGCAGAGATGCTGGCTGAAATGGCCATTTCCAGCGCCCAGCGTCGTCTGCGTGCTGCGAAGAAAGTGGTGCGTAAAAAGCTGACCAGCGGCCCTGCGCTGCCGGGCAAGCTGGCAGACTGTACCGCACAGGATCTCAACCGTACTGAGCTCTTCCTCGTGGAAGGGGACTCGGCGGGTGGGTCGGCCAAGCAGGCGCGCGATCGCGAATATCAGGCGATCATGCCGCTCAAAGGAAAGATCCTGAACACCTGGGAGGTCTCTTCAGATGAAGTGCTGGCCTCGCAGGAAGTCCACGATATCTCGGTGGCGATCGGCATCGATCCCGACAGCGACGATCTGAGCCAGCTGCGCTACGGCAAGATCTGTATCCTCGCGGATGCGGACTCCGATGGTCTGCACATCGCCACGCTGCTGTGCGCGCTGTTTGTGAAGCACTTCCGCACGCTGGTAAAAAATGGTCACGTCCACGTGGCGCTGCCGCCGCTGTACCGTATCGACCTCGGCAAAGAGGTTTACTACGCGCTGACGGAAGAAGAGAAAGCGGGCGTGCTGGAGCAGCTTAAGCGTAAGAAGGGCAAACCTAACGTTCAGCGCTTTAAAGGACTGGGCGAGATGAACCCGATGCAGCTGCGCGAAACGACGCTCGATCCGAACACCCGCCGTCTGGTGCAGTTGACGATCAGCGACGAGGACGAACAGCAAACCAACGCCATGATGGATATGCTTCTTGCCAAGAAACGTTCGGAAGACCGACGTAACTGGCTGCAGGAGAAAGGCGATATGGCGGATATTGAAGCCTGATAAAAAGCCCTGCGATGCAGGGCTTTTTTACATCAAAACTCCATCTTCACCGTCAGCTGCACTTCGCGCGGGTCGCCAATCTGGTTGCCCAGGTTGTTGGTCGCGATAGATGAGGTGTAGTAGGTCTTATCAAACAGGTTCTTCACGTTGACCTGCAGCGTCACCGGATACTGCAGCTTCATCTTATATGCCGCAAACGCATCCGCCACGAAATACCCCGGCAGGTAGTAATCCGCTCCGTTGGTCGCTGAGCGACGGCTCACGCCGTGCCCGCCGCCGCCGAGCGTCAGGGTGTTTCCGGCAAACGCATTGTGAATATCGTAGGTCAGGAACAGCGAGCCGGTATGGCGCGGCACGTTCGGCAGCGGTTTGCCGGCATAGTCCGGATCTTCCAGCACCTTCGCGTCGGTATAGCCATAGCTGGCGATGATATTGGTGTTTTCGGTCAATGACCCGGCAACATCCACCTCCACCCCCTGGGAACGCACGCGGCCCGCAGTTTTGGCGATGGTTTCACCCCCTACGCTTTCGTTGTACAGCACGTTGCGCTTGTGAATATCAAACAGCGCGATATTGGCGGTAATGCCGTTGAACAGGTCAAACTTCGCGCCCACTTCGTAAGCATTCGATGTTTCCGGCGGCAGGTCACCAATGTAGCTCGCGATGGACGACTGCGGCATAAACGTTTGTGAGTAGTTGGCAAACAGCGAGACGGATGGTGTGAGCTTGTAAACCAGCCCCAGCTTCGGCGTCCACTGCTCGTCGCGACTGTCGGTATTAACGTTGAAAGGACGGCCTTTGCCCGCGTACTGGGTGTAATACTGATAGCGCATCCCTGCGACGGCGATCCAGTTATCGGTCAGGTACAGGGCATCCTGCGCGTAGGCGGAATAGCTCTCCTGCTTGAGCGTCTGGTCGCTGTCGGATGCCGACACGGTGGTGCATTTGCCGAGGTTGCCATACGTCGGGTGATAGATATTGAAATCTTTCACGTTTTTACAGCGCATCATGTCCGTGCGCAGCAGATCGTAATTCTCATACGACACGCCGGTCAGGATCTCATTGTAAAAGCCTGCGATATCCACGTTCCCCTGAAGGTCCGCACGGGTACTGTGCATGCGCTGGGTCGAGCCCTGGGTCGCATCCACGCGGCGGGTCAGGTTACCGGTTTTTGAATCGTAGGCCATCACGCGGGCCTGGTTATCGCTGTATTTATCCTGGCTGAAGCTGTAGTCAAACTTCGCGGTCCACTGGCTGTTGAGGCGATATTCTGCGTTGAGCTGAGCGAGATCGGACTGGCCGTCGGTCACGTTAAACGGCTCATCGAAGCGGGTTTTGCGATCCACATTCACCGGCTGTTTAGTGTTGAGATCGAAGATCGTTCCGCGATCGAACGGCGTCTTATAGTCGCGATGAGAATAGAGCACGGTCACGGTGGCATCATCGCCAAACCAGGTGAGCGATGGGGCGATAAAGGTGCTGCGTTCGTTGCCAAAATTACGCCAGTAATCTTCGTCCTGATATTCACCCGTAAGGCGATACGCCAGACGCGTGCCGTCAATCGGGCCGGTCACGTCAACCTGTCCGGTGCCGCCGCCAAAGCTGGAAGAGGTGGCGGAAATCGAACCGCCGAAGGTCTTCTCCGGGCGTTTGGTGACGACGTTAATCAGGCCGCCCGGATCGAGGATACCGTAAAGCGTTGAGGCCGGGCCTTTCAGCACCTCCACGCGCTCGGTTGCGGCATTAAAGCTGCGCGGCAGTACGGTGCGCAGGCCGTTGGTCATGATCGAGCCGTCGCGGTTCGCGCCAAATCCTCGGCGTACAAACGCATCCTGCGTCCCCCCCAGGGTGTTGGTCTGAACCACGTTGCTGACGTTATAGAGCGCTTCATCCAGCGTGGTGGCGTGCTGATCCTCCAGCACTTTATCGCTGACGGTATTCACCACCTGCGGGATATCCAGCATCGGCATGTTGGTTAGCGTGGCAGTGGAGGTGTTCAGCGGTTGATAGCCGTTGGTGGCCTCGACCGTGGCATTGGGATCGGCGGTAACGGTGAGGGTTTCGCCGTCTTTTGTTGCTGCGGTCTCTGCTGCGTGTACCAGAGGTGCCATAAACAAAAGCGAAAAGAGCGCGCGCCCTTTAATCCCAGAAAGAGAAGGTGTGAACGTAGCCATTACATCTGTTTTCCCGAAATATCCAACGAATAAACGTTCGTGGAAGAAGGTATGAGTCATTGCCCTTACGGTCTGTTCGTTAGCCTGAAAGCATCGAACTTGTAATTGAGAATCATTCAATCATGCATGGATGTAGTAGTAAATGGAAAAAAGCAAAAATCGACTACAGCCATAAGTGGTACGTAAAAGCGCAACGTATTAACAGTTAATTAATTGAAATTTAAGATATTATTATATTAATGATTTTTGTGATGCTTTCCGTTTACCCATGGGATTATCAGGGTGTTTCTTCTCTTGACTACTACATGGCGCGGCGTCAAACTCTCAAAAGAGAATGAGTTTTATTTTTATTTGTTGTTTTTTCATTACGTTGGCGTTCACGTGGCACACAACACAAACAAACCGGGACTGGTTCTGGAGAACCTCTCTGCGGGCTATCAGAAAAAAATCATCATTGATGAGATCTCCCTTGCGATCCCTCAGCAGAAAATGACGGTGCTGGTAGGGGCGAACGGCTGTGGAAAATCCACGCTGTTGAGCACTATCGCGCGGCTGCTGCAGCCGCTGGGGGGAACCGCGCTGCTGGACGGCAAAGCCATTCATGAGCAACCAACCAAAGCGGTTGCCCGTCAGCTTGGTATTCTGCCCCAGTCTCCGCTGCTGCCGGAAGGGTTAACCGTATTCGATCTGGTCTCGCGCGGGCGGTTTCCCTGGCAAAATTTTATGCGCCAGTGGAGCGACGAAGACGAGCTTGCGGTGGAGGAGGCCCTGCGCCTGACCGGCACGGCAGCCTTTGCGCATCTGCCGGTCGAAAGCTTGTCCGGCGGCCAGCGCCAGCGCTGCTGGATCGCCATGGCGCTGGCGCAGCAAACGCCGTATATCCTGCTTGATGAACCCACGACGTTTCTCGACCTCCGCTATCAGGTGGAGATCCTGGAGCTGCTGCACGCCCTGACCCGCCAGCACGGACGTACCGTGGTGGTGGTGCTGCACGATCTCAACTTCGCGGTGAACTACGGCGATTCGCTGGTCTTTTTACGCCAGGGAAAAGTAGAGGGTGTATTGCATGAAGGCGACGTCTGCACGCCGGAGCTGATCAAAGCGGTATTTGATGTCGACGTGCATATGTCCGTTAACCCCTTGACCGGCAAACCGTTCTTTATGCCCTTTCGCCAGGCTGCTGAAAAATGATAATGCGCACGTCTCTGGCGTTTATCCTTTTTGCGCTCCTGCTGGTGGCGGCCGCGGTTGCACATCTGGGGGTCGGCGCGCGCGTTATTCCTCCCTGGACGGTGGTCGAGGCTTTTTTCGCTTTCGACCCGCATAATTTCGATCATAACGTCATCATCAGGCTGCGCCTGTTACGCCTTATGGCGGCCACGCTTACCGGCGCGGCGCTGGGTGTGGCGGGGGTATTATTGCAGTCAGTCATCCGCAACCCGCTGGGCGAGCCGCATATTCTGGGTCTCAATGCCGGGGCGGCGCTGGCTGTGGTGCTGACGAGCGCGCTGGGTCTGACTCTGCCATTTGGTCAACCGCTTATTGCCGCCGCCGGTGCCGCCACGCTGTTTTTGCTGGTGCTGATGTTCTCCTCTTCCGGACGCACCGGGCTCACGCCAATGAAAATCACCCTGTGCGGTGTCGCGATGTCGGCATTTGCCTCGTCAGTCACCGCCGCCGTGCTGATTCTGGACGAACAGACGCTGCTCTCCCTGCGTACCTGGCTGGCGGGGGATTTAGCCGGGGTTAACGCACAGATGCTCCGGAGCGCCCTGTGGGCTGCAGCAGCCGGTTTTGTTCTCGCTATCGGGCTGTCGCCTTCGCTCAATATGCTGGCGCTGGGGGACAGAATGGCCCAGGGGCTTGGCGTGTCGCTGCTGAAAACCCGCCTGCTCGCCCTGCTGGCCATCGCGCTGCTCTGCGGCGCGGCCGTCTCCATCGCCGGGCCGATTGGCTTTATCGGCCTTGTGGTGCCGCAGCTCATTCGCCGTCTGGTGTCGATTGATCTGCGAGTGATGGTACCGCTGTCTGCCCTCTGCGGCGCGGTGGTTTTGCTGCTGGCGGATATCGCCGCCCGCACGCTGTTTACGCCCTGGGAGCTGGCAACCGGCATCATGACTGCCCTGGTTGGCGCACCCATTTTCATCTTTATGGCCACGAGGATGTTCAAATGAACCGGGCCGGACTGCGTGCGCTGCGCGTTGGCACCTTCTCGGCGCTGATTCGTCCAAAGGCGATGGCGTGTCTGGTCGTCCTGGCGCTGGCCGCCTGCCTGCTGACAGGTTTTGGCCTGACGCACGGTTCCCTGCCAATTCCCACTTCAGATGTCGGGCGCGCGCTGTTTTACCCTGAAAGCCTGACGGCGGAGACGCGCTACATCGTGATGGACATCCGCCTGCCGCGTCTGCTGATGGCGATACTGTGTGGCGCCATGCTCGGTATGGCTGGGGCGGCAATGCAGTCTATTACACGCAATGGCCTGGCTGACCCGGGGCTTATCGGCGTGAAAGAGGGCTGTAGCGCGGCGGTACTGCTGCTGATTTTTCAGTTCCCGTCGCTGAGTCTGGCCTGGCGTCCGCTGGTCGGGATGGCCGGTGGGCTGCTCACCGCGCTAGTGGTCATAGCCCTGGCGCGCGATATCTCGCGCCCGCGATTCATCCTGATTGGCATCGGCGTGTCATGGGCGTTTGCCGCGGCGATGGGCGTCTTCATCACCACTGCTGACGTGCGCGACGTGCAGACGGCGATGCTCTGGCTGGCAGGAAGCCTGCATGCGGCAAACTGGACGCTGGTGGGGCTAGCCGCACTCTGGGCTGCTCCCGCGTTTGTGCTGTTGCTGTTTACCGCGCGGGCCGCGGACGTGGCGTTGCTCGGCAATCAGGCCGCTACGGGCCTTGGCGTACGCACAACCCGGCTGGCGCTGCTGCGGGTTCTCGCCCCGGTGGTGCTGACGGCGGCCAGCGTCTCCTGCGTGGGTAGTATTGGTTTCGTGGGGCTGATTGCCCCGCATATGGCACGCCTGCTGCTGCGCGGTGGGCAAACCGCGCTCCTGGCGGGAAGCGCCGTGCTGGGTGCGCTGCTGGTGCTGCTGGCGGATAACGTTGGCCGTCTGGCATTCCTCCCGCTGCAGCTGCCGGCGGGAATTGTGATTTCATTGATTGGCGGACCGTTTTTCCTGCTGCTGCTCTGGCAGCGTCGGGACAGATTTTAGGGGACTATGATGCGCGTAGTGTTTTCGATGCTGTTGTTGGTGGGGTTCGCGGTGAGTGCGGCGGAGCCGACGCAGACGTTTACTGACGATCTGAACCGAAAAGTGGTGGTGCCGGTTCATCCGAAACGGATTGTCTCGTTACACGATCTGGATATCACCATTCCGCTGATTGAGCTTGGCGTGCCGCCGGTCGCGAGCCATGGCCGCACGCGGCCGGACGGCAGCCACTTTCTGCGCTCCAGCGGAATGTTGACGGGCGTCGACTTCGATAATTCCGACATCAAATTTATCGGCACGGCGGATATCGATATTGAAGCTATCGCCGCCGCAAAACCTGACCTGATCGTGACCGAGCCGACCCGCAACACCCCGGTGGAACAGCTGGAAAAAATTGCCCCGACGGTCAGCATCGATCATCTCGATGGCGGCGCGCCGGAGATCTACCGCAAGCTGGCGCAGCTCACGGGCACGCAGGCGCGGCTGGCGATCCTTGAGCGTCGCTATCAGGAGCAAATAAAGGCGCTGAAAGCGACGGTGGATACCCGCAAAATTAGCGTGTCGGTGATTCAGGCGAATCAGGGGAAGATTAACGCCATGCACAGCTATCACTCGCTAGGCCGCGTGCTCCGTGATGCCGGGTTCACCTTCCCGCCGCTGATTGAGTCCATTCCGGAAGGGGGGCGGATTGACGTCAGCGCCGAGCGCCTGCCGGAACTGGATGCCGACTTCGTCTTCGCCACCTGGCGTGGGGATACCGGCGGTAAACCGCAGGACGAGCTGGCGGCGATGGATGCGGTGATGCCGGGGTGGTGTCAGTTTCTGAATGCCTGCCGGACCGGGCATTACGTGCTGATCTCGCGTGAAGAGGCGATCTCGAATTCGTTTGCCTCGTTAGGACTGATGGCCGCGCAGGTGCAGTCGCAGATTGCCGGGCGTCCGCTGCCGGAGGCGTCACGGTGATCCGCAAAGAGAAAGGGCGCGTGGATGTATATGGCGATCGCTTTCGCGCGCGTGCGCATCAGCTGACGCCGCGTTTGCTGCAGGTCGCACGCTATATCCATGACAACCGCGAAGCGGTGATGGAACAGACGGCAATGGAGATTGCTGCGGAACTGAAAACCTCGGACGCCACGGTGGTCCGCGCCATTCAGGCGCTGGGGTTCGCCGGGCTGCGCGATCTGAAGCAGACCCTGGAGCAGTGGTTTGGTCCGGTGGTGACGTCCAGCGAAAAGATGTCCACCACGGTGAATACGCTTGCCAGCGACGTCAATGCGAGCATTGATTTTGTGCTGGAGGGGCATCAACACACCTGCGACGTGCTATCCGAGCCCCACAACCGCTACGCGATGGCGCAGGCGGTTTCCCTGCTGGCGCAGGCGAGACAGGTTGCCATATTTGGTATTGGCGCCTCCGGCATTCTGGCCGAGTACACTGCCAGGCTGTTCAGCCGCATGGGGTTACCCGCCACGCCGCTTAACCGCACCGGGATAGGGCTTGCGGAACAGCTGATTGCGCTTCAGCGCGGCGACGTGCTGGTGATGATGGCGCAGAAGTCCGCGCACCGGGAGGGGCAAACCACGCTGCGTGAAGCAAAACGTCTGGGTATCCCAACGATCCTGCTGACCAACGCCCTTGATTCGCGTTTCAGTAAGGAGGCCAGCGTGGTGATCCACGTTCCGCGCGGCGGCGAAAAGGGCAAAATCCCGCTCCACGGCACGGTGCTGCTGTGTCTGGAGATGATTATTTTATCCGTCGCCTCCACCGAGCCGCAGCGCACCATCAAGTCAATGAAGCGCATCAACGAGCTACATCGTGGGTTAAAACCGGGGAAGAAAAGCAGCTGATTTCCCCGGCTCGCGGATTACGCTTTAGGAATACGCAGCGTCTGGCCAGGATAGATTTTATCCGGGCTGGAGAGCATCGGGCGGTTAGCCTCAAAAATCTTATTGTACTGGTTGGCATCGCCGTACACGGTTTTGGAGATAGCGCTCAGGGTATCGCCGGATTTCACCGTGTAGTAGGTGGCTTCATCTTTGGCATCGGTCGTGGTGATGTTGTTCTCCACCTCGCTGACGCCCGCGATGTTCCCGACGGCGACCTGGATTTTTTCTTTCTGTTCCTGGGTCAGCCCGTCGCCCGTCACGCTGGCTTTGCCGTCGGTGACGTTAACCTGAACCTTATCTGAACCGGGAATATTGAGTTTCTTGAGATGCTCGGTGATTTTGTCGCTCTGGCCTTTATGATCGGTCAGGTTATCCCATAGCTTTTCGCCTGCTTCTTTTACAAAGTTAAAAAGACCCATTCCATCCTCCTGTTAATCATGAAGTCAGAATAAGCATAGCAGTTGAGTTTTAAGCTGATAAAAAAAGCCCGGTAGCGCTGACGCTTACCGGGCCTACGGTTCAGGTTTTGTAGGCCGGGTAAACGCAGTGCCACCCGGCAAATACCACGAACTTAAACCCCTTGCTCCAGAATGCGGATGTGGGTTTCCAGCACGTCACCCTTCACCGCGTCGCTCCACGCTTTCATGTGCGCGGTCTGCAGGTGCGCTTCAAGATGCGCGACGGTTTCCCACTGCTCAACCATGATGATCGAGTCTGGAGCGGTCGCCTGGAAGCTGGCGTCAGTGGCGGCATCCACCATCGGCGCGTAGCCGTGGCAGCCTTCTTCTTTCAGTACGGTCGGGATAATTTTCGCGAACTGATCCAGCACCGCCTGGCGGTGATGTTGACCTGGACGAGTACGGATTTCTGCAATAACGGTAAGCATTGTGACTACTCCTTTAATTCCAGGGTACCAGTTAAGCAAAAATTTCCGCGAGATGCTTGCGATATTCTGCGATATAGCTCGGGACATCAGGCATTTTAATCACGTCGTTGACGATAAAGGTCGGCAGCGGATCCATGCCCAGGAACTGGTTAGCCTTGTGGAACGGCAGGTACGCGCCGTCAACGCCCACGCCTTCGAAGAACTGATCTTTCTCTGTGAACGCTTCCATCGGCGCGTTCCAGGTCAGGGACAGCATGTATTTTTTGCCCTGAATCAGGCCGCCGGAGCCATATTTTTTAGAGGCATCGGAGCGGGTACGGCCGTCGCTGGCATACAGCGAGCCGTGACCTTCGGTGAACACGTCATCCATGTACTTTTTCACGGTCCACGGCGCGCCCATCCACCAGCCTGGCATCTGCCAGATCACCACGTCGGCCCACAGGAAGTTCTGCACTTCGGCTTTCACGTCGTAATTGCTGTCCGCACGCACGACCTTAACATCATGCCCGGCGTCGCGCAGGAAACCGTCCGCGACCTCGGTCAGGGTGTCATTCAGCTGGCCTTTAGAGTGCGCGAATTCTTTTGCGCCATTGATAATCAGAATGTTGCTCATTATTTGTCCTCGGTGATGAGAGTATGGCGAGTATTCTACGCGCGAGGACGGTGCGTTAAAATGAGCAAAATGTGCAAAGTCTTTTGCATTAAATGCAATAATCCCTTACCAGCTGACCTTCGCTTCAAAGCCCCCTTCAGGTGCATTGTTCAGCGAGACGTGCATACCATGCAGGGCGGCAATGCGCCTGACGATAGATATCCCCAACCCACTGCCCGTGGCATCCTGGCCCGGGGGACGATAAAAACGTTCGCCGATGCGCGCCAGCGCATCAGGTGAAATACCGGGGCCGTTGTCGCGCACGGTAAAGCTACGCGTGTCCAGCGTCACGTCTACCACGCTGCCGCGCGGGCTGTAGCGAATCGCGTTGTCCAGCAGGTTGCGCACCAGCAGGCTCAGGAGCAACTGCTGGCCCGTGCGTGTAACCTCTGGCGCATTGATGTTCAGGCGAATATCAATGCCCGCCTGCCGGGCCGGGTGCCAGGTATCCAGCACGGCCGACTGCAGTAAATCGGCCAGGATAATCGGTTCCACATCGTCCAGGTTATCCAGCGAGTCCAGACGCGACAGCGTGAGGAGCTGATCCACCAGCCGGGAGGCGCGGTCGATACCCGCATGCAGCTGCATCAGCGCTTTTTCCCGCGCCTGCGGGTCGTCCTGAGAGAGCTGCGCCACGTCGGTTTGCACCTTCAGGGCCGCCAGCGGGCTGCGTAATTCGTGGGCAGCATCGGAAGTAAAACGACGCTCGCGGGTCATCATCTCCTGGGTTCGCGTGAAGAGATGATTCAGCGCGTCGAGCAGGGGACGTACTTCTGTTGGTACACCCTCCGTCGGCAGTTTATCGGTGGCATCCGGTGAGCGAGAACGCAACGTCTGCGCCAGCTTTTTCAGCGGCTTCAGTTCGCGGCTTAGCAGTACGATTAGCAACAGCAGCATCACGGGCAGGGCCACCAGCCACGGTGTGAGCTGCGAGCTGACCACGTCCAGCGCCATATCCTGCCGATACTCCCACTCCTGGCCGACCACCACGCGGTACTTTCCGTCGGGCGACGTCAGCCATAAAAAGCGCCATTCGTCGTTGTCACCCAGTAGCTGCCCGTTATCGAACCCGTCGCGGCGATAGTGGTACGGAATATCGCTGCCATTTTCACCGTCATTGAGGATCATTTTGCCGTCGACGGCGTAGATGGCAAAAGCCAGCGCGTCGTCATCCAGACGACCATGCTTCACTTTTTTAGGGATTTCACGCATCCGTTCGGGGGCGCGGATCTCGTCAAGATCCATCGTCAGCAGCCGTTTGGCAAACAGCATCTGCTGGGTATCAAAGAGCTTGTCGAGCTTGTGCGTCGTTTGCTGCCAGGCAACAAGACTGGCGGCAAACCAGGCCGTCAGAGACAGCAGTAAAAAGAGAAGCGTCAGGCGCAGCTTCAGGCTCAGGCGTTGCGTCAGTTTCATGCGTCACCCAGGGTATAACCGATGCCGTGCACGGTGCGGATAAACTCGCTGCCAAGCTTGCGGCGCAGATGATGGACGTGAACCTCGATGGCGTTGCTGGAGACGTCATCGTCCCAGGTATAGAGTTTTTCCTCGATAAGCTTTCGCGGCAGCACCCGGCCCGCGTTACGCATTAACAGCTCAAGCAGCGCGAACTCTTTGGGTTTTAGCGTCAGGGGAGCACCGTCCAGCGTGGCGACGAGCCGGGTCGGATCGAGCGTGACCTTGCCGTGGCGTAGCTCGCTGCACGCCTGGCCGTGGCTGCGGCGAACCAGCGCTTCGAGACGGGCCCCCACTTCGATCAGCGCGAACGGCTTACAGAGATAATCATCCGCGCCAAGGCGCAGCCCTTCGACGCGCTGGTTCAGCGCATCCCGCGCGGTCAGGATCAGTACCGGCTCACTGCGCCCGCTTTCGCGCCACGCGCGCAGGATCTCAAGCCCGTCGATTTCCGGCAGCGTCAGGTCCAGCACGACGGCATCATAGGGTGCGGAATAGAGCGCGGCCTGACCGGTTTTTCCGTCGGTAAACCAGTCCACGCTAAAGCCCATTTTGCCTAAGCCGGCTTTGATGCCATCGCCGATTAACGTGTCGTCTTCTACCAGTAAAATGCGCATGTTCCCTCCTTGATGCCGTCAGTAAACCCTCTGTAAGCGCCTGCTGTACAGCAATAATAAATAAATTTTTCCCTTAAGAAGTTGTTAAGGATTACCCTGTTAAATGGATTACGAAACCAAATTAAAGGGAGAGTTAATATGAAAAAATTCGCTGCTATTGCCGCCATCATGATGATGACCACTGCCCCTGTTTTTGCTGCGCAGGGCGGATTTAACGGCCCGTCTGCCGCACAAACCCAGACCCAAACCCAGGCAGGCGGTTTCGTCGATAATGACGCTAACCTCACCACTGCGGTGAAGGTGAAAGACCTGAAGGACGACAGTTGGGTGAAGCTGCGCGGGAATATCACCCAGCGCCTGTCCGATGACCGCTACACCTTCCGCGATGAGACCGGCACGGTAAACGTGGAGATTGACCACAAGCGCTGGAACGGCGTGACCGTGACCCCGCAGGATAAAGTGGAAATCCAGGGCAAGGTCGATAAAGAGTGGAACGATTTTGAAATCGACGTGAAGCAGGTTATTAAGCTGAACAAATAACCCGGAAAGGGCCGCATAAGCGGCCCTTTTTCTTTGTGACTCAACTCGCCAGATAGGGTAGTATCTGCGGCAATATTGCCTGAAACCCATCGGTTTCTGAGTTGAGGAATCACACGTAATGAGCGATATGGCAGAGCGCCTCGCGCTACATGAATTCACGGAAAACGCCTACCTGAACTACTCCATGTACGTCATCATGGACAGGGCGTTGCCGTTTATCGGGGATGGCCTGAAGCCCGTTCAGCGCCGCATCGTCTATGCGATGTCCGAGCTGGGGCTGAGCGCCACCGCCAAGTTCAAGAAATCCGCCCGTACCGTCGGTGACGTGCTGGGTAAATACCATCCGCACGGCGACAGCGCCTGTTATGAAGCGATGGTGCTGATGGCGCAGCCGTTCTCTTACCGCTATCCGCTGGTGGATGGGCAGGGTAACTGGGGTGCGCCGGACGATCCTAAATCCTTCGCGGCGATGCGTTATACCGAATCCCGTCTGTCTAAATATGCCGAAGTGCTGCTGGGCGAGCTGGGTCAGGGAACCGTTGACTGGGTACCCAACTTCGACGGTACGATGCAGGAGCCGAAGATGCTGCCTGCGCGTCTGCCGAACATCCTGCTGAACGGTACCACCGGTATTGCCGTTGGTATGGCGACGGACATTCCGCCGCACAACCTGCGTGAAGTGGCGAAAGCCGCCATCACCCTGATTGAACAGCCAAAAACCACGCTGGATGATGTACTGGATATCGTGCAGGGGCCGGACTACCCGACCGAAGCCGAAATCATCACCTCGCGCGCGGAAATCCGCAAAATCTATCAGAACGGTCGCGGCTCCGTGCGTATGCGCGCGGTGTGGAATAAAGAAGACGGCGCTGTGGTCATCACCGCGCTGCCGCATCAGGTATCCGGTGCGAAAGTGCTGGAGCAGATCGCCTCCCAGATGCGCAATAAAAAGCTGCCGATGGTGGACGACCTGCGCGACGAATCCGACCACGAGAACCCAACCCGTCTGGTTATCGTGCCGCGCTCCAACCGCGTGGATATGGAGCAGGTGATGAATCACCTGTTCGCCACCACCGATCTGGAAAAAAGCTACCGCATCAACCTGAACATGATCGGCCTCGACGGTCGTCCGGCGGTGAAAAACCTGCTGGAGATCCTCACCGAATGGCTGACCTTCCGCCGCGATACGGTACGCCGTCGTCTGAATCACCGTCTGGAGAAAGTGCTTAAGCGCCTGCATATCCTCGAAGGTTTGCTGGTGGCGTTCCTCAATATCGACGAGGTGATCGAGATCATCCGTACCGAGGACGAACCGAAGCCTGCGCTGATGTCGCGCTTTGGCATCAGCGAAACCCAGGCCGAAGCGATCCTCGAACTGAAGCTGCGCCATCTCGCCAAGCTGGAAGAGATGAAGATCCGCGGTGAGCAGAACGAGCTGGAAAAAGAGCGCGATCAGCTGCAGGCGATCCTGGCGTCCGAACGCAAGATGAACAACCTGCTGAAGAAAGAGCTACAGGCCGATGCCGAGGCTTTTGGTGACGACCGTCGTTCTCCGCTGCACGAGCGCGAAGAAGCGAAGGCGATGAACGAGCACGACATGCAGCCATCCGAGCCGGTGACCATTGTCCTGTCTCAGAGCGGCTGGGTGCGCAGCGCCAAGGGCCACGATATCGACGCGCCTGGGCTCAGCTACAAAGCGGGCGACAGCTTTAAAGCGGCGGTGAAAGGTAAGAGCAACCAGCCGGTTGCGTTTATCGACTCCACTGGTCGCAGCTACGCCATCGACCCGATCACGCTGCCTTCCGCGCGCGGGCAGGGTGAGCCGCTCACCGGCAAGCTGACGCTGCCGCCGGGTGCAACGGTTGACCATATGCTGATGGAAGCCGATGACCAGAAGCTGCTCCTGGCGTCTGATGCGGGCTATGGTTTTATCTGTACCTTTAACGATCTTGTTTCTCGTAACCGTGCCGGTAAGGCGCTGATTAGCCTGCCGGACAACGCTCACGTGATGGCGCCGCTGGTGATCGAGAACGAAAGCGACATGCTGCTGGCGATCACCACCGCCGGCCGTATGCTGATGTTCCCGGTCAGCGACCTGCCGGAACTGTCAAAAGGCAAGGGTAACAAGATCATCAACATCCCGTCGGCGGAGGCCGCGAAAGGCGAAGATGGCCTGGCGCACCTCTTCCTCCTGCCGCCGCAGAGCACGCTGACCATTCATGTCGGCAAGCGTAAAATCAAACTTCGTCCGGAAGAGCTGCAGAAGGTGGTGGGTGAGCGCGGTCGCCGTGGCTCGCTGATGCGCGGTCTGCAGCGTATCGACCGCGTGGAGATTGACTCTCCTGCACGCAGCGCCGTGGGTGACAGCGAAGAGTAATGTCGTGATATCCCCCTCTGCCCGGAGGGGGAATTTCAATAAAATTTCCCGTAAAATCGTTGTTAATTCGTGCGTTGCGATTAACAATACGCGCTCGTAATAAAGTCCTTACCTGGCCACAGGTGAAGTATAATTGTCAGCTGTTGGGGCTTCAGAGGTCGCTATGCTATACATTGTTCGTCTTATTCTTACCGTTATTTACTGCATTCTGGTCTGTATTTTCGGCTGCATCTATTGCCTGTTCAGCCCGCGTAATCCAAAGCATGTTGCCACCTTTGGCCATATGTTTGGTCGCCTTGCGCCGCTGTTTGGCCTGAAAGTTGAAAAACGTCTGCCTGAAGGGGCTGAGAATTTCGGCAACGCTATCTATATCGCTAACCATCAGAACAACTACGATATGGTGACCGCCGCAAACATCGTTTTACCACCGACCGTGACAGTGGGGAAAAAGAGCCTGCTGTGGGTCCCGTTTTTTGGCCTGCTGTACTGGCTTACCGGTAACCTGCTGATTGACCGCAATAATCGCGCAAAAGCGCACAGCACCATTGCCGAAGTGGTGAATCACTTCAAAAAGCGCAAAATCTCTATCTGGATGTTTCCGGAAGGGACGCGCAGCCGTGGTCGTGGCCTGCTGCCTTTTAAAACCGGTGCGTTTCATGCCGCAATTGCGGCGGGCGTTCCAATTATTCCCGTGTGCGTTTCCAATACATCGAATAAGATTAATCTTAACCGCCTGAATAACGGGCTGGTGATTGTCGAAATGCTGCCACCCGTCGATACCAGCAAATACGGTAAAGATCAGGTGCGCGAGCTGGCAGCACACTGCCGTGAGCTGATGGCTCAGCATATTGCGCAGCTCGACAAAGAAGTCGCAGAGAGAGAAGCCGCCGGTAAGATTTAATCCGGCGTTGAAGGGAAAACGAATTCCCGCGTTGTTAGTCGTTTCAGATGGAGCTTATATGTCACTCAGTCGGCGTCAGTTTATTCAGGCTTCGGGGATCGCCCTTTGTGCGGGTGCGATGCCGCTGACAGCCAGCGCCGCCGGGCAGCAGCAGCCGCTGCCCATTCCGCCGTTGATTGAATCCCGTCGTGGGCAGCCACTTTTCCTGACCCTGCAGCGTAGCCACTGGTCCTTTACCCAGGGCACGCGTGCGTCTATCTGGGGGATTAACGGGCGCTACCTTGGGCCGACCATCCGCGTGTGGAATGGCGATGACGTTAAGCTCATCTACAGTAACCGTACCGCTGAGAATGTTGCCATGACCGTCAGCGGCTTACAGGTTCCTGGCCCGTTGATGGGCGGTGCCGCGCGCATGATGTCACCCAATGCTGACTGGGCACCCGTGCTGCCAATCCGCCAGAGTGCGGCAACGCTGTGGTATCACGCTAGCACCCCTAACCGTACCGCTCAGCAGGTCTATAATGGCCTGGCCGGCATGTGGCTGGTGGAAGATGAGGTCAGTAAATCTCTGCCGATCCCAAACCACTACGGTGTGGACGACTTCCCGATTATTATCCAGGACAAACGTCTGGATAATTTCGGTACGCCGGAATACAGCGAGCCGGGCAGCGGTGGCTTTGTGGGTGATACGCTGCTGGTCAACGGTGCACAAAGCCCCTACGTTGAAGTCTCGCGTGGTTGGGTACGCCTGCGCCTGCTCAACGCCTCTAACTCGCGCCGCTATCAGCTCCAGATGAGCGATGGCCGCCCGCTACACGTGATCTCCGGCGACCAGGGTTTTTTACCGGCGCCGGTTTCCGTCAAACAGCTGGCGCTCTCGCCGGGTGAACGTCGTGAAATCCTCGTGGATATGACCAATGGCGATGAAGTGTCTTTGACCTGCGGCGAGGCAGCCAGCATTGTGGATCGCATCCGCGGGTTCTTTGAACCGTCGAGCATTCTTGTCTCCACCCTGGTGCTGACCCTGCGCCCAACCGGTCTGCTGCCGCTGGTCACTGATAGCCTGCCAATGCGTCTGCTGCCGCAGGAGATCATGAGCGGCTCGCCGGTGCGCAGCCGTGATATCAGCCTGGGCGACGATCCGGGTATCAACGGCGCGCTGTGGGATGTGAACCGTATCGACATTACCGCCCAGCAGGGTACGTGGGAGCGCTGGACCGTTCGCTCGGATATGCCGCAGTCGTTCCATATTGAAGGTGTAAGCTTCCTGATCCGCAACGTGAATGGCGCGATGCCGTTCCCGGAAGACCGCGGCTGGAAGGATACCGTCTGGGTGGATGGCCAGGTCGAACTGCTCGTCTACTATGGTCAGCCTTCCTGGCCGCACTTCCCGTTCCTGTTCCACAGCCAGACGCTGGAGATGATGGACAGGGGCTCCGTGGGGCAAATGCTGGTGAATCCGGCGCCGTAAAACGAGTCGGGTGGCGGCTTCGCCTTACCCGACCTACAGGCCCGTAGGCCCGGTAAGCGTAGCGCCACCGGGCAATAAATACCCCTTCATTTCCCGCAATGATCCAGCGTATAATCCCCGCCCTTTTGTCTATTTTTTCTTCGGAAGCATTATGAGCGCAATTTCCCTGATCCAGCCGGATCGTGACCTCTTCTCCTGGCCCCAGTACTGGGCGGCCTGCTTTGGACCGGCGCCATTCCTGCCGATGTCCCGTGAAGAGATGGACCAACTGGGCTGGGACAGCTGCGATATCATTCTGGTCACGGGCGATGCCTACGTTGACCATCCGAGCTTCGGTATGGCCATCTGTGGCCGTATGCTTGAAGCGCAGGGCTTCCGCGTGGGGATCATCTCCCAACCTGACTGGAACAGCAAAGACGACTTTATGCGTCTGGGTAAACCCAACCTGTTCTTCGGCGTGACCGCAGGCAACATGGACTCGATGATCAACCGCTATACCGCCGACCGTAAGCTGCGCCATGACGACGCCTACACGCCGGATAACGTGGCGGGCAAACGCCCTGACCGCGCGACCCTGGTATATACCCAGCGCTGTAAAGAAGCCTGGAAAGATGTGCCGGTGATCCTGGGCGGCATTGAGGCGAGCCTGCGCCGCACCGCGCACTACGACTATTGGTCAGATACCGTTCGCCGCTCGGTGCTGGTGGATTCCAAAGCCGACATGCTGATTTACGGTAACGGCGAGCGTCCGCTGGTGGAAGTGGCGCACCGTCTGTCGCAGGGTGAACCGGTGAACAGCATCCGCGACGTACGCAATACCGCCATCATGGTGAAAGAGGCGCTGCCTGGCTGGAGCGGGGTGGATTCCCGTATCATCGACATGCCGGGCAAAATCGACCCGATCCCACACCCGTACGGCGAAGATCTGCCGTGTGCCGATAACAAGCCGGTAGAGCCAAAGAAGGCGGAAGCGAAGGCTATCGTTGTGCAGCCGCCGCGTCCGAAACCGTGGGAAAAGACCTACGTGCTGCTGCCGTCCTACGAGAAGGTGAAAGCCGACAAGGTGCTCTACGCGCATGCATCCCGTATTCTGCACCATGAAACCAACCCGGGCTGTGCCCGCGCGTTGATGCAGAAGCACGGCGAGCGCTTTATCTGGATCAACCCACCGGCGATCCCGCTTTCCACCGAAGAGATGGACAGCGTCTTTGCGCTGCCGTACAAGCGCGTGCCGCACCCGGCGTACGGCAATGCCCGTATCCCGGCGTATGAGATGATCCGCTTCTCGATCAACATCATGCGCGGCTGCTTCGGTGGCTGTTCCTTCTGCTCCATTACCGAGCACGAAGGACGCATTATCCAGAGCCGCTCTGAAGATTCGATCATCAATGAGATAGAAGCGATTCGCGACTCGGTGCCGGGCTTTACCGGCGTGATATCCGATCTCGGCGGCCCGACCGCGAACATGTACATGCTGCGCTGTAAGTCGCCGCGGGCGGAGCAAACCTGCCGCCGCCTGTCCTGCGTCTATCCGAGCATTTGCGAACATATGGACACCAATCACGAGCCGACGATCAACCTCTATCGCCGCGCGCGTGACCTGAAAGGCATCAAGAAGATCCTGATCGCCTCCGGGGTACGTTACGACATCGCCGTGGAAGATCCGCGCTACATCAAAGAGCTGGCAACGCACCACGTCGGCGGCTACCTGAAGATTGCGCCGGAGCACACCGAAGAAGGCCCGCTGTCGAAGATGATGAAGCCGGGCATGGGCAGCTATGACCGCTTTAAAGAGCTGTTCGATACTTATTCGAAGCAGGCGGGCAAAGAGCAGTATCTGATCCCTTACTTTATCTCTGCGCACCCGGGCACGCGTGATGAGGACATGGTGAACCTGGCGCTGTGGCTGAAGCAGCGTCGCTTCCGTCTGGATCAGGTGCAGAACTTCTATCCTTCACCGCTCGCCAACTCGACGACCATGTATTACACCGGCAAGAACCCGCTGAGTAAGATTGGCTATAAGAGTGAAGAGGTGGTGGTGCCGAAAGGGGATAAACAGCGTCGTCTGCACAAGGCGCTGCTGCGTTATCACGATCCGAAAAACTGGCCGCTGATCCGCCAGGCACTGGAAGAGATGGGCAAAAAACATCTTATCGGCTCGCGTCGCGACTGCCTGGTACCGGCCCCGACGCTGGATGAGATGCGCGAAGCGCGTCGCCAGAATCGCAATACGCGCCCGGCGCTGACCAAGCACACGCCGATTGTGCATCAGCGTTCGAACGGTAATTCCAGCGTGAAGAAACCTGTGAAGCGCAAAGCGTAAAAGAAAACCCCGGCAAGCCGGGGTTTTTTGTAGGCCGGGTATGGCGAAGCCGCCACCCGGCAGCTAGCCGCCAAACTGATCCGGATCGGGCCCTAAACGTTTGCCCTTATCCAGCTTCGCAATTTCGCCCAGCTCATCTTTATCCAGACGGAAATCCCAGACGTCGAAGTTCTCGGCGATGCGGGACGGCGTGACCGATTTCGGGATCACCACCAGGCCGTTGTCCAGATGCCAGCGAATGACGATTTGCGCCGGGGTTTTACCGTATTTATCCGCCAGCTCACGGATAATCTTTTGATCAAACACCCCTTCGCCGCCCTGCGCCAGCGGGCTCCAGGATTCAGTCTGGATTTTATGCGTGGCGTTCCAGGCGTGAAGCTGACGCTGCTGCATCAGCGGGTGCAGCTCAATCTGGTTAATCACAGGTGCGACGCCCGTCTCGTCAATCAGGCGCTGCAGGTGATGAACCTGGAAGTTGCAGACGCCGATGCTTTTCACCAGCCCCTCTTTCTGCAGGTCAATCATTCCTTTCCAGGCATCAACGTAGTGATCGATGGCCGGAACCGGCCAGTGCATCAGCCAGAGATCGACGAAGTCGAGCTGGAGTTTTTCCAGACTCTCCTCCAGGGCTTCGCGGGGGCGTTTTTGATCGTCGTTCCAGAGTTTAGTGGTGATGAATAACTCATCGCGGGAGACGCCGGCGCTGGCCAGTGCCTTACCCACGCCGTCCTCATTTTTGTATGCGGCGGCGGTATCAATCGACCGGTAGCCCACTTCCAGTGCTTTATGAATGGCGGAGACGACCTCGTCGTTACCGGCTTTCCATACACCTAGCCCCAGTTGGGGCATCACGTTGCCGTCCTGCAGCTTGATTACGGTTTGGTTTGCCATTTTTCCTCCTTCAGGTGCGCATCGCCGGAGGGGGACTCCGGCGATGGGATGTGCATTAAGTCTGGACGAAATGTCAAAAAACGAAAGTCGGAAGGACAAAAACGCTTAGCGTGCCGCTTCGTAGATACGACGGCTCACGTCCAGCGTGATGTCGCCGTGCTCGCCCAGTTGGGTCATGCCGTGTTCTTCGAGTTTCGCCAGCAGGGCAGGGATGGAGCTGCCATCCAGACCGTAGCCGGACAGACGCGTTGGCACGCCCAGGCCTTCAAAGAAGTTGCGGGTCGCCTCGATTGCCGCGTCAATACGCGCATCGTCTGAACCCTCGGTGATGTTCCACACGCGCTCGGCGTACTGCAGCAGTTTGGCACGTTTGGTATCACGTTTTTCGTTCCACAGCGCAGGCAGAACAACGGCCAGCGTCTGTGCGTGGTCCAGACCGTGCATCGCCGTCAGCTCGTGGCCCAGCATATGGGTCGCCCAGTCCTGCGGCACGCCAGCCCCGATCAGGCCGTTCAGCGCCTGCGTTGCGGCCCACATCACGTTGGCGCGAACGTCATAGTTTTCCGGCTCTTTCAGCGCTTTCGGACCGTCTTCGACCAGCGTCAGCAAAATGCCTTCCGCGAAGCGATCCTGAATTTTGGCATTGACCGGGTACGTTACGTATTGCTCAACGGTATGCACAAAGGCGTCCACCACGCCGTTCGCCACCTGACGCGCAGGCAGGGTGTAGGTGTAAACCGGGTCCAGGATGGCGAACACGGGCTGAACGTGTTCATTCATAAAGGCCTGCTTATCACCGGTGGTTTTGCGGGAAATCACCGCGCCCTTGTTGGATTCAGAGCCGGTAGCCGGGAGGGTCAGCACGGAGCCCATCGGGATCGCGCTTTTAATGTCGCTGCCGCGGGTTTCCAGGATATGCCACGGATCGACACCGTCTGCGTAGTGGGCTGCCGCCGCGATGAATTTCGTGCCGTCCAGCACGGAACCGCCGCCGACGGCCAGCAGGAAGGTGATGTTCTCTTCGCGGGCGATTTTCACTGCGTTCATCAGCGTTTCGTAAGACGGGTTGGGCTCGATGCCGCCGAACTCACGCACGTCCAGACCGTTCAGGGCGCTATATACCTGATCCAGCACGCCGGTTTTTTTCACGCTGCCGCCACCGTAGGTGATGAGTACGCGGGCGTCAGCAGGGATCTGCGCGCGCAGGTCAGCGATAGTGTCTTTACCAAACAGAATGCGGGTTGGGGTGTGAAGATTAAAGTTGTTCATTGCTCGTTCCCTTTAGTGGGTGAAAAATCGTGGTGGCGCAGAGGGCAACCTGATGCTGCACATTGTGGCTGTCCGGGGCTATCCTCTCAATGCACATTCCTGCCGATGTCTTGCCCATTTCTACAGAGCGCTGGAGAAAGCGTGGGAAACGACGCACACTGTTAACGTCGGAAACCGTACCCGGAGTAACGTAATATGAACCGTGAAGCGATCTGCCATCAGCTCACTGCGCAGATTAAAAGACTGATAGATAACGAAAAAGGTGTCAGCGATTTGCTGCCGGATATTCGCCTGCTTTACGGCACGCAGCCCGGGACGCGCACGCCAGTGATGTACCAGCCGGGCATCGTTTTTCTCTTTTCAGGCCATAAAATTGGCTATATCAACGAGCGCGTGTTTCGCTACGACACCAATGAATACCTGCTCCTGACAGTACCTTTACCCTTTGAATGTGAAACTTTCGCGACAGAGACGGTTCCGCTGGCAGGGATCCGCGTCAATGTCGATATCCTTCAGTTGCAGGAACTGCTGATGGAGATAGGTGAAGATGAGTTCTTCCAGCCTTCGATGGCGTCGAGCGGGATTAACTCGGCGACGTTATCGGAAGAGATCCTTTGCGCCATTGAGCGTCTGCTGGACGTCATGGAGAGGCCGCTGGATGCGCGCATTCTGGGCAAGCAAATTATCCGCGAAATTCTTTACCACGTGCTGCTGGGACCGGGCGGCGGGGCGTTACTGGCTCTGGTGAGCCGACAAACTCACTTTAGCCTGATCAGCCGCGTGCTCAAGCGTATTGAAAGCCAGTACACGGAAAACCTCAGCGTTGACCAGCTCGCCGCGGAAGCGAACATGAGCGTCTCGGCGTTTCACCATAATTTTAAATCGGTGACCAGCACTTCGCCCCTGCAATACCTTAAAACCTACCGGCTGCATAAGGCGCGGATGCTGATGATCCACGATGGCATGAAGGCCAGCGCGGCGGCGATGCGGGTAGGCTACGAAAGTGCGTCGCAGTTCAGTCGGGAGTTTAAGCGGTATTTCGGCGTTACGCCGGGAGAGGATGCGTCACGTATCAGAACCATGCAGGGAGCCTGAGGGGAAACGTAGGCCGGGTAAGCGATAGCGCCACCCGGCTTTTGTTTATGCACTGCAGTACTTTTTCTTAATCACCACCGCAATCGTCCCTACCAGCCCCGCCACCAGCAGGAACATCGGCAGCACCATCAGGAAGGTCATTACCTGGTCTTCATGGTGTTTCACAAAGGGGATCATATTCAGCGCGTAGCCGAGCGTGGTGACCACGCCAACCCACAGCAGCGCGCTCAGCCAGTTGAAGAACTGGAAGCGACGGTTCGACAGACCGGAAATGCCTGCCATTGTCGGCAGAAGGGTGCGAACAAACGCCAGGAAACGCCCCGCCAGCAGCGCCAGCAGGCCGTGCCGATCGAACATGCAGGTCGCACGCTGATGATATTTATGCGGTAACTGCGCCAGCCAGCTTTTAACGACGCGCGTGTTCCCCAGCCAGCGGCCCTGCAGATAGCTCAGCCAGCAGCCCAGGCTGGCTGCGGAGGTGAGGATAACCATCGTTGATGTGAAGTCCATGACGCCTTTGCCGATTAACGCCCCGGCAAGTAAAAGCAGGCTGTCACCGGGTAAAAACGAGGCAGGCAGTAATCCATTTTCCAGAAACAGAGTTGCGAACATCACGAGATAGACGATACCGACGACGTGAGGATCTGCCAGCGCGGCAAAGTCGTGATGCCAGAGCGCCGTGATAATATCTTGAATAACAGCCATGGACTTTCCTGTGGAACAGCAGATATAGCGCTATTGTACTCCCTTATTCCCCCGTCGGGTTTGATCCCGGGCGCAACTCATGCAGACTTTTCTGCTTGCAGTGTCCACAAAAGCGTCCAGGGAGTACATTTTCAGCCAGCACTCTACACGATACGCTCGAACCCTGCTGCTAAATCCGCAATTAAATCGTCCACATTTTCTAAACCAATATGCAGCCGGATCAGGGTGCCGCTGAAGTCCACTTCGCCACCGGGGCGCAGGGCCGCGATCTGCTCCGGTTGGTTAGGCAGGATCAGGGATTCAAAACCGCCCCAGGAGTAGGCCATGCTGAAGAGGGTAAAGTTATCCAGATAGCTTGCCAGCTCGTCGTTATTCAGCCTTTTTTTCAGCACGAACGAGAACAGACCGCTGCTGCCTGTAAAGTCACGCTGCCAGAATTCATGACCTTTACTGCCGGGTAGAGCGGGATGGTTAACGCGCTCAACCAGAGGGTGCTGCGCCAGCCATTCGGCCACCTTCAGGCTGCTTTCATGGTGCTGACGCAGGCGAACCCCCAGCGTGCGGATACCGCGGCTGGTCATGTAGGCTGTGTCTGCGTCCACCATCTGGCCCATCAGGTAAGCATTTTCACGCAGTTGATCCCAGCAGCGCGCGTTGGATACCGCCGTACCTATCATGCCGTCAGAGTGGCCAATCAGGTATTTCGTCGCGGCCTGTATCGAGATATCGATGTCGAACTCCAGCGCTTTAAACAGCACGCCTGCCGCCCAGGTGTTGTCGATCATGACGATCGCCTCTGGCGCTTTACTGCGCACGGCTTTCACGATAGCGGGCACGTCGTGGACTTCCATGGTGAGCGACCCCGGAGATTCCAGGAACACAATGCGCGTGTTTGGCTGAATAAGTTCGGCAATGCCTTCACCAATCAACGGGTCGAACCAGCCGGTCGTTACGCCGAGCTTGTTGAGGATTTTGGTACAGAAGTCCTGGCTGGGTTCATAGGCGGTGTTGGTCATCAGGATATGGTCGCCCTGTTCCACAAACGCCAGAATCGTGTTGGCCACCGCAGCTGCCCCGCACGGGAACAGCGCGCAGCCTGCGCCGCCTTCCAGCTCGCACATCGCTTCCTGTAGAGAAAAATGGGTTAGCGTGCCGCGACGGCCGTAAAACAGCCCGCCTTTTGCGCGGTTACGCGTGGCGATTTTTTTCTCCTCAACGGTGTCAAACACCAGCGAGGAGGCGCGTTGAATCACACTGTTCACCGATCCCTGGGTATATTTTTTGCTGCGTCCTGCCTGTACCAGCGTGGTATCAAGATGCTTCTTTGTCATGTTCGCTAACCCTGTTTTTATACGTCTGGACGTCCAGACTACCACGATTGGAAAAAACTGCACCCGGAGGCTTATCGAATAAGCAGAAAATTTTTGCAAAAATACGCATAAGAAATTTTTCCTGCGTAAGCGCAAGGAAAGTGAACGAAAATTGCGGCACTATGCAAATACTAATGAGAACTACTATCAATTCGACGACGTTTTGATATTATTACGGTCAGATTTTGTGATTTGCGTCCTGGAGATACAGAGTGGGTAATAATTTGATGCAGACGGATCTCTCCGTTTGGGGCATGTATCAACATGCTGACATCGTGGTTAAGATTGTGATGATCGGCCTGATTCTGGCGTCCGTGATCACGTGGGCTATCTTCTTTAGCAAGAGCGCCGAGCTTATTTCGCAAAAGCGTCGCCTCAAGCGGGAGCAGCAGCAGCTGGCCGAAGCCCGCTCTCTGGATCAGGCATCTGACATGACCTCATCCTTCCACGCGAAAAGCCTGACCACCCTGTTAGTGAACGAGGCTCAGAACGAGCTGGAACTCTCCGCGGGCAGTGAAGATAACGAAGGCATCAAAGAGCGTACCGGTTTCCGTCTGGAGCGTCGCGTCGCGGCCGTTGGCCGACACATGGGGCGCGGCAATGGTTATCTGGCGACAATCGGTGCGATCTCACCCTTCATCGGTCTTTTCGGTACGGTCTGGGGCATCATGAACAGCTTTATCGGCATTGCACAGACCCAAACCACCAACCTGGCGGTCGTTGCGCCGGGCATCGCAGAAGCGCTGCTGGCGACGGCAATCGGTCTGGTTGCCGCCATCCCGGCGGTGGTTATTTACAACATCTTCGCGCGTATGATTGGCAGCTACAAAGCTACGCTCGGTGACGTTGCCGCGCAGGTTCTGCTGCTGCAAAGTCGCGATCTCGACCTGAATGCCAGCTCGGTTAAGCCGGTGCATGCGGCGTCTAAACTGCGCGCAGGTTGATACGATGGCGATGCGTCTAAACGAAAATCTGGACGATAACGGCGAAATGCATGAAATCAACGTGACGCCGTTTATCGACGTCATGCTGGTTCTGCTGATTATCTTCATGGTGGCTGCGCCGCTGGCGACGGTCGACGTGAAGGTGAACCTGCCGGCCTCTTCCAGCCAGCCACAGCCGCGCCCGGAGAAGCCTATCTACCTGTCAGTGAAGGCGGATAAATCCATGTTCCTCGGGAACGACCCGGTGACGGCGGACTCAGTCATCCCAGCGCTGGAGCAGCTTACTGGCGGTAAGAAAGACACCACGGTCTTCTTCCGTGCGGATAAAACCGTTGATTACGAAACCATGATGAAGGTAATGGACACGCTGCATCAGGCGGGGTACCTGAAGATTGGACTGGTCGGCGAAGAGAAAGCGGCCGCGAAATGATAAAGAAGCTGGCGGAAGCCGGCTTTTTTTATGTCTGTCGAGTTATTCGTTTTTATTATCCGTTGGTGCGGCCACGGACGTTGTCAGCGCGTCCTCATCAAGCGCAACGCAGGTGACGTTTGAGGTACGGTACTCACCCTCTGACAGTTTGCGCGTCAGACGCAGGGTGGCGATCTCTCTGGCAAGCAGATACTGGTAATTGGCCTCGAGACGTCCCAGAAGCTTCTCTTTCAGCTCTGGACGCTGTTCAATGATGGCGTTCATCACGGCACCGTAAATTTCTTCTTTGACCTGTAGCGGGTAAATATCACGGCGATTCTGCCATTTCAGACGAACCAGCGTCGCCGGGATCGATACCAGGTCTTGTGTAATACGCGTCATCTCGGCATTTTTTGTTTTTCGCAGTGCGTCGAGATTTTGCTTTAAGATAAATTCATCACTTTTTTTATCATCTAAAGTCAAATAAACGTCGTTGTTTTTAATTTCCTTCACGTTAATCTTCCCCCAGGCTATAAAAGATTGGGTTGTTTTTTTCTCGTGTAATTAAATTAAGCCAAATTTCATTGCCCGACTCATTAATTTCTTTGGTTTTTTCGGCCATTATTTGACTTAGTTTCTGGGCATCTATTTCACCTTCGGCCTGCAGGTCATTCAGCAGGTGGACAAGGGCTTCAATTTTTATGGCGCGAAATAAGCGGTCTTTTATATGGCGATCGTGCTCTTCCAGCAACATATTACGGGATTTGCCGGTTTGGGAAACACCAATTAATATATCAGGCTCGAAATCAGAGAGCTTTCTTTTCCCCTGAGTGAAACTGACCTCTTTTTCTGCTTCCGTCGGTTGCTGTTCCACAGGCGTGATGTGGTACTTAGCCGGGACGAGATAGTCGGGCAGCATTTTTAATTTCCTTTAATTTCAACAGGGTGGGGTTGGTAAAGGCGTGAGATTCGTTGACAATATCATGAGGCAAATTTAAAATCAAAAAAAATGGAGCCAACCCATGAACAGCATCTTTTTTACGGTCATCACATTACTATTACTGACCGCTGGTGTTCTTTTATTGATGCAGGAGTTCAATAAAACGAAAGTGTCGAAAGACACCAGTGAATCCCCGCAACCGGAACTCATGACAAAAGAGGAAGGTGAAGACCATTTCTCTGTTTTGATGAACTCCGTTACGCCTGTTTGGTACTGGCGGGTGAACCATGAATATATCGACTTTTTACACGCGACAATTAAGCGCATGAAAATGTCGGAAATTAATGACACGCCCGGACTGTTTGAGGCGCAGCGTCGTTGTAGTGACCTGAATTCAGCAGTGTATAAATATTATGACAATATCAAAAAGCGCTGTCTTAACGGCGAGAAGGTATCTTATTCCGACCTGGACGTATTAAATTTGCGTCAGTGTTTTCGCGAGTTCAGCCTGGAAGCCTACCCGGAGCTGGTGGTGCTGGTCTGGCCGGAGTATGCCCGTCCGGAGGTTAACCCAGACAACGTCTGAGTGACGTACTGGTTAGCTATTGCAAACAGTCAGCGCCGTTGAGCTATACTGGGCGCTGGTTTCTTTTGCAAACAGGACTTTATGGAACGCTTTTTTGAAAACGCCATGTACGCCTCTCGCTGGATACTGGCCCCCGTCTATTTTGGCCTTTCGCTGGCGCTTGTCGCACTGACGATTAAGTTCTTTCAGGAAATCTGGCATGTTCTGCCGAACATTTTTTCCATTGCCGAAGCGGATTTGATTCTGGTTCTGCTGTCGCTGGTAGATATGACCCTGGTGGGCGGACTGCTGGTGATGGTGATGTTCTCCGGCTACGAGAATTTTGTCTCCCAGCTTGATATCGACGAGCGTAAAGAGAAGCTCAGCTGGCTGGGCAAAATGGATGCTTCATCGCTGAAGAATAAAGTGGCCGCGTCGATTGTGGCAATCTCCTCTATCCACCTGCTGCGCGTGTTCATGGACGCGAAGAACGTTCCGGATAACAAACTGATGTGGTACGTCATCATCCATCTGACGTTTGTGCTGTCTGCGTTTGTGATGGGGTATCTGGATAAGATCAGTAAGAAGTAATTCCCCTCACCCCGGCCCTCTCCCCGTGGGTGAGGGCATCAGACCGCACTATTTATCCGACGACGCCTGCCAAAGATTCAACTCCCCATCCGCAACATGCTGGTCAATCCGCTTGAGTTCGTCCTCGGTAAAGCGCAGGTTTTCCAGCGCCTGAACATTCTCTTCCAGCTGTTCCGGACGGCTTGCGCCAATCAGCACTGACGTCACCCGCGCATCTTTCAGCAGCCAGCTTAGCGCCATCTGCGCCATCGTCTGACCACGGGCATGTGCCATCTCATTCAGCAAACGCAGGCTGCTCAGGTTGGCGTCGGTCAGCATTTTCTGCGTCAGGCCGCGCACTTTATTCCCTTCGCGCTGCATGCGTGAACCTTCAGGAATACCGTTCAGGTATTTTCCGGTCAGCAGACCCTGCGCCAGCGGGGTAAAGGCGATACACCCCGTACCGTTTGCTTCCAGCGCGTCCAGCAAACCGGTCTTATCGACCCAGCGGTTGAGCAGGTTATAGGATGGCTGATGAATAAGTAGCGGGATTTTCCATTCGCGAAGCAGGTCAGCCATTTTCTGAGTGCGCTCCGTTGAGTAGGACGAAATCCCGACGTACAGCGCTTTACCGCTCTGCACGGCGTGGGCCAGCGCAGCGGCAGTCTCTTCCATCGGCGTGTTTTCATCCACGCGATGGGAATAGAAAATATCTACGTATTCGACGCCAAGACGCATCAGGCTCTGGTCGAGGCTGGCGAGCAGATATTTGCGTGACCCCCCTGAACCGTACGGCCCCGGCCACATGTCGTAACCTGCCTTGGTGGAGATAATCAGCTCGTCGCGATACGCGGAAAAATCCTCACGCAGCAGGCGGCCGAAATTCTCTTCCGCGCTGCCTGCCGGCGGGCCGTAGTTATTGGCGAGATCGAAATGAGTTATGCCGAGGTCGAAGGCTTTGCGCAGCAGCGCGCGCTGGGTATCAAGAGGCTGGACGTGGCCGAAGCTATGCCACAGTCCGAGTGACAGTGCGGGCAGGCGCAGGCCACTTTTCCCGCAATAACGGTATTGCATATTCTCATAGCGGCCGGGGTAAGGGTACCAGGACATGATGTCTCCTTTTCTTATCGATAATTTTTTGAAACGTCGTTTTCATTCTGAACTTATCACATCACAAAGAGCGAAGATAATGGTTAACGGTAGCTGTGCGACCAGTGAAGCCACGCTAATTAAAAATGATCACAAAACGTTATAATTTCCCTCGTTCCTGCCGATAACGAGAGTAGTACTCGCCTCTGGGCGAACTCACCCTCACGGCAAGGAAGACTTATGAATATGCTCCGTAATTTCACGATCCGCTTCGTCATGCTGATGATTCTCGGGATCTTTTGTTTAATGTGGGCGGGTGTTGGCTTGTACAGCACCTGGTCTCTTTCTCGCGTTTCTGATGGCAATGAAGTGGACCGTCAGTTGGTTAAACAGATGACGGTACTCAGCCAGGGCAACGATCAGTATTTCCGCTTCGTGACCCGTCTGAGCCGCGCAATGGAAGTCAAAGCCGCAGGCGGCACGCCGGATTTGGCCTCTGCCCAACAGGCGCTGGATAACATGGGCAAGAAACTGGCCGAGATGAAAGCGATCTCCCCAGGCCCAATGGATGAGCAGATCTCCTCCCGGGTGATCGGCACCTGGCAGGCGCTGCTTGAACAGGGCGTCACGCCGCAAATGCAGCAGGCGAAGCAGGGGGCTCTGGAGGGATATCGCCAGCAGGCCAACAGCGTTACGCCACCGCTGAGCCGCGCGTTCGGTGCGGCTGCTGAGGAGTTCAACAATGCCGCTGCGAAGTCGCTCGACAGCACCCGCGTGGTGGTGGACGGCCTGACCAGCATGACCCGCACGGTGATTATCGCCGCCACGATTGTCGGCCTGCTGATCCTGCTCTTCACCGACCGCTACCTGGTCGCGATGCTGGTCAAACCGCTTGACCGCATTCGTCAGCAGTTCCGCCAGATTGCTCAGGGCGATCTCAGCCAGCCCATTGAGCCGTTTGGTCGCAACTGCGTGGGACAGCTGGTGCCTCTCCTGAGCGCCATGCAGGACAGCCTGCGTGAAGCGGTCAGTACGATTCGCTCCGGCAGTGAAAATATCTGGCGTGGTGCAACTGAAATCTCCAGCGGTAACAACGATCTCTCTTCCCGTACCGAAGAGCAGGCGGCCGCGCTGGAAGAGACGGCTGCCAGCATGGAAGAGCTGACCGCCACGGTGAAACTGAACGCGGAAAGCGCGCGTCAGGCAAGCCAGCTGGCCGATGTGGCCTCAACTACCGCCAGCCGCGGCGGATCGCTGGTGGAAGAGGTGGTGAGCACCATGAGCGGTATCTCTGAAAGCTCGAAGAAAATTGCTGAAATCACTAACGTCATCAACAGCATTGCTTTCCAGACCAACATTCTGGCGCTTAACGCGGCGGTTGAAGCAGCGCGTGCGGGCGAGCAGGGTCGTGGTTTCGCCGTGGTGGCAGGTGAAGTCCGCAACCTGGCAAGCCGCAGCGCCAACGCGGCCAAAGAGATTGAGGGGCTGATTACCGATTCGGTTTCCCGAGTAGAGCAGGGGGCGAAGCTGGTGAGCGACACGGGCACCACCATGGATGCGATTTTGCGTGACGTGACGGAAGTGACGACCATTATGAAGCAAATCGCATCGGCTTCTGAGGAGCAAAGCAAGGGGATTTCTCAGGTCGGTATCGCCATTACCCAGATGGACGGCGTCACCCAGCAAAACGCCTCGCTGGTGGAGGAAGTTTCCGCCGCGGCGGCGGCGCTGGAGCGGCAGACCGAAGATCTTCAACGCTCGGTGCAAAAATTCCGCCTCACGGCATAATGCAATTTTACAAGGCCGCCCTGTGCGGCCTTGCTTTATTAGCGTCTTCCACATTCAGCGCGCTCTGAAACTGCTATTCTTTGGCTAACCCCACTGACGTTCTGGGCTCCTTCTGCGAGGTGTTGCTATGAACAGATCGTTATATGTCATCCCTTTCCTTTCTTTCACGTTTCTTGTGCTGTTCCCGGTTTCTGCCAGCGCGACCGATCAGGCTCAGGAACGGCGCGTGGCGCGTGATGTCAGACAGGAAACCCGCGACGCGTCACGACAGGTGAAACAGACCTGCGTGGCGAACAATAACCAGAGCAATCACGACTGCCGTCAGGACAAACGGCAGATGAAACAGGCTGGAAGACAGAAAGCGCGGGACATTAAGTATTAATCAGATTTGCGAGATGGCTTCCGGGAATGCCCCTTGTCGCCTCGTGCTAATCGCAGTATCTTCTTGCCGCGCCTGCAAAATCAGGCGTCGGGATTGACCTCCTGGTATAAGTTACAGGTGACATGGATTACTATGTCGCGCGCACGGTTTCACCTCAATGGCGGACCGGGCGGGGGCGTCGAAAGACGCGCCGGTTTCCTGTAACGCCGGTAAGGTCAACCTCGTCTGGCTCCGCCACCCGTGAGATTGACCTCTCCGATGGCGGATATAAATACCGTTACAGGAGGCTGCCATCATGGCTACAACCCCAACCCAGACACACGCGTTATTTACCACGCCGTTTTCTCATACCACCGATTTCACCGAGCTGGCAGACAACTGCGAGCACTATGCTTATTCTCTGGTGGAGTGTGACGACATCACCGAGAAGCTGGCGTTATGCGGGCGTCTCTCCACCTGTCTGGCGCTGCTGCAACCCACGCTCCACGAGCCTGTTCCCGCGCATTTGCTCCCGCATTTTATCGTGAACGATCTTCCCGCACGGCTGCCTGCTTTCGAACCGGAGAGCGATCAACTCGGGCAATACTGCCAGGTCTTAACCCAGTTGCTGATCGGCCGCGCTCTGCCACAGGAGATGGCGCGCGTGATAGAGGATTTGCTGTGTGAGCTGGTGGGATATTACGCCGATACGCTGAAAGCGCCGCGCTGGATAAATACGCCGGAAGGTCATATCGCAATTAATTAAGATTGTCTTCTGTTGCCGGGTAGCGGCTGCGCCTTACCCGGCCTGCGTTATTATTTTTATATGTTAATGTAACAATATATTTGGCATTTTCTGCACCGTAAAAACGATGATTATTAATATAGTCTTAAGCTCCTCCCGACATAATTAATTTTCTTATTTTATCGGAAATAATACAGTCTATGAAAAAGCTCTATATCGTATTGGCCGCAATGGCAGGCTTGGCTATGGTCAATTCAGCAATGGCGCAAAGCGTCACCGTGGATGTCCCGAGCGGTTATAAAGTGGTGATTGTCCCGTCATCCACCACGGTTCCGGAGGCGGTAAGCATCTCGCCAGCACCGTCACAAACTGTTTATGCCGCGCCAGCGCCTGCTCCGGTTTATCACCCGCGTGCGCGACATGTGGCGAGCGTGGCGGAAGGGATGGTGATTGAGCATCAGTATGACGATCATCATTGATGCTTCACATTCAGGAATGCGGCAGCAGGCTAAGCGCCTGCATAACTGCCGCCTGCAATCGTGATTCCGGAACACCGTCCCGGGCCTGCACCGACAAACCATGTAAAAAGACGGCAAAATAATCTCCCAAACTCTCTGCATCGGTCGTATCCGGGAGTTCACCGTTATGCACTGCCTGATGGAGACGGTCGATGATCTGCTGCGTACGCTGCAGGCGATGCTGTGCCAGCCAGGTTTTGAGCGTTTCATTTTCCGCACTGACGCTGGCTGCAGAGGCCACTACCATACATCCTTGCGGCAAATCCGGATGGCAGTACAGGTGAACCGCATCCATTAACAGCGTCTGGATGGTATCCCGCACGTTGCCCCCTGCGGATAAGGCCCGATCTGCAAAACCGCCTTCCTGTTTTTCGTAATCTGCAATTGCTTCCCGAAAGAGCTGCTCTTTTGAACCGAACGCCTTGTAAATACGTGCCGATGCAATCCCCAGCTCTGCTACCAGATCAGACATTGAGGTTCCTTCATAACCCTGTCGCCAGAACAGGTTGCGCGCTTTGATAAGCGCCTGGTCACGATCGAACTGGCGCGGTCTGCCTGCCATTTTGTTGCTCCGGTTGGTCCTGAATTCAGTGCAACAGGATCGCTTAAATCATCTGGATTACCAACGAAATTATAATTTTCGCTTGCGGTTATCCGGCTTTACTCCTATTGTTTGTCGATTGACAAACAATAGGAGTATACAATGAAAACCCTTAAAGGTCCCTCTCTCCATCTCGCTCAGTTCAGCGATGATGCGACCCCGTTCAATAGTTTACCTGCGATAGCCAGGTGGGCAGCGGAAACGGGTTTTAGCGCTTTGCAAATTCCAGCATGGGATCGCCGCCTTTTCGATGTCGCGACGGCGGCAGAAAGCCAGACTTACTGCGACGATCTGACCGGTATGCTGGCGGAGCATGGCCTGGTGGTGAGTGAACTGACCAGCCATATCTTCGGCCAATTGATGGCGGTGCATCCGGCCTACGACAGCTTATGTGACAGCTTCGCGCCGCCGGAAGTACACGGCAACCCGCAAGCGCGCGGTGAATGGGCACAGCAACAGATGCTGATGGCGGTCAAGGCCTCCGCCAGGCTTGGACTCAGCGATCTGGGCACCTTCTCTGGCTCGCTGGCGTGGCCCTATTTGTTCCCATTCCCGCAGCGCCCGGAAGGGTTAATTGAAACCGCCTTTGACGAGCTGGCCAGGCGCTGGATGCCGGTGCTCAACGCCTGTGACGAGCAGGGTATTAACCTCTGCTATGAGATCCACCCGAGCGAAGATCTGCATGATGGGGTGACGTTTGAAATGTTTTATCAAAGGGTGAAAGAGCATCCCCGCTGCCGGATACTTTTCGACCCCAGCCACATGGTGCTACAGCAGCTTAACTATCTGGAGTTTGTTGATATTTATAAGGACATGATCAACATGTTCCACGTCAAAGACGCTGAATTTAATCCAACTGGTCGTCAGGGCATTTATGGTGGCTATCAGTCATGGGTTGATCGTGCAGGACGTTTTCGCTCATTAGGTGACGGTCAGGTGGATTTCAGGGCTATTTTCTCGAAGCTGACTCAATACGATTATGCCGGCTGGGCAACCCTGGAATGGGAGTGCTGTCTGAAAAATCCGCTGGATGGTGCCAGAGAAGGGGCTGCGTTCATCCGCGACCATATTATTCACATCACCGATAAAGTCTTCGATGATTTCGCCGGTGCACCGGTGAACCCTCAACAAATCAACACATTACTCGGCATCCGCTAAGCCACGACCTTACAGGGAGTCCCCATGGAACAACAATACGGTGAGATCGCACATGCGGATCTCAGGGCAGAACACGTCTATACGAAAGTGAACGGACAGCGCATCCACTGCGTCGTGGCGGGAAAAGGTCAACCGGTATTACTGATACCGGGCTGGCCGCAGACCTGGTATACCTGGCGCTATGTCCTTCAGGCGCTGGCAGCGGCGGGTTTTCAGGCGATAGCGGTTGATCCGCCCGGTATCGGGGAATCTGATAAACCGCGCGACGGCTATGACACCGGACGTGTCGGTGCCATGCTGCATACCATGATGGAGCAGCTGGGCCATTCGCGTTATAGCATAGTGGGTCACGATATCGGCATGTGGGTTGGTTATGCCATGGCGAGCGATTTTCCTCAGGCGATAGAAAAACTTGTGCTGACAGAAGCGGTTATCCCTGGACTGGCACCACCACCGCCGATTTTTGTCGCACCGGAAGAGAACATCTTTCTCTGGCACTTCATGTTCAATCAACTGGCGGATCTACCCGAAACCCTTACCAGCGGGCGCGAATCACAGTATCTCAGCTATATTTTCGACCGCTGGTCTCATCGGCGTGAACGGGTTGCCGCAGAGGTGTATATTGCCGCCTATTCAACACCCGGCGGGCTGCGTGCGGGCTTCGACTATTATCGCGCTATCCCGGAAACCATTCGGCAGAACCAGCGCCGTGCGCAAACGCCTTTAGCCATGCCGGTGTTAACGGTGGGAGCCGAACATGCTACGCGCGATGCGCCGCTGATAACCCTGCAGGGCAATGCCCTTGATCTGCGTGGCGAGACGGTGGCGGACTGCGGGCATTTTATTACCGAAGAGTGTCATGAGGCGTTTATTGGGCTGATCGTACCATTTCTCTCAGAGGACACCGATCGTGCCGCTTGATAAACATATTGCTGACTTTCTGGCAGCGTTATCGGGCGCGCCGCTACCGATGTCGTTAGCCGAACTGCGTGCCGCCACCGAAGTTGATTTGTTGCGGCTGCAGGGAGAGGATGAATTACGCGATGACATGCAGGATTACGTTGTCATCGCCGATGATGGTTACGCCATTACCCTTCGTGCCTATACCCCCGCCGCCTCAAACGCGGACATCGCGCAGCCTGCAATGCTGTTTGCTCACGGCGGCGGATGGTGTCTGGGTTCGCTCTCGCTGTACGATCGACCCTGTCAGGCATTGGCTAATGCCACTGGCCGGAAAATACTCTCCGTGGATTACCGTCTGGCACCGGAGTTCCCCTTCCCAAGGCCGTTAGAAGATGTTTATCAGGCACTGTGCTGGGCCAGTGAACAGGCTGCGCTTCTGGGTATTGATGCTACCCGTCTGGCGGTGGGTGGCGACAGTGCAGGCGGCAATCTTGCTGCAGCGACAACTCTGCTGGCCCGCGATCGTGGCGGGCCTCACATTGAGCATCAGTTGCTGCTCTACCCGGCGTTAACTCGCGAAATGTCGACCGAAAGCTATCGTGAATTTGCTGAAGGTTATTATTTAACGCGCGATGCGATGGCGTTTTGCTGGGAAAACTATCTGGGAGAGCGTCGTCATCCTTATGCCGAGCCGCTGCATATGGCCTCGCTGAGGGGGTTACCGCCAGCAACCATCCTGAGTTGTGAATACGATCCCCTGCGCGATGAGGCTGAAGCATATGCGCGGCGGCTTGAGGAGTATGGGGTGCCTGTTCGCTGTGAACGGCTACCGGGCATGGTGCACGCCTGTATTCATATGTCAGGGTTAACGCCCGCTGCGCGTCGGGTGTTTGAACGGGCTTGTATATAGTTCAGAGGGGGCTTCGTTTTCCAGGCGGAGCCCTGCTCATTTCAGTATCTTTTCCTCCGAAATTTGCCTTCGGTACATCCGGGATCGTGCTTTGGGGCAATTCAGTTTCCAAAGTTTTCCTTTAAAGCAGGGTTGCCTATCTCCGGGAGCGCGAAATTGTATGCACAGATCAAATACGTCAGGGATGAAAACCGGATGGTCGGTTATGTGATATCCGGCGTTAAAGTGGTGCTGGCAGGTATGCAGGGCGCGTTTGGCTTCGTGCTGACCTCCTCAATGATCCCCGTAGGCGTTCTTGCCGGTGCTATTCTGATTATCGACGCGACTAACACTATTACCCGTGAAGTTGGTCGTCAGTTCCTGAATGAACCTGACACGCAGGGCATGTTTGGTGATAGCGCGATGAACATCGCTGAATTCATGGGATTTGAACGATCAACAGGGCTGGGGATTTATAACGGGGTAGCGCTCGCAGGCAATATATATAGTATCTATGGATTAATGGCCAGACCCGGAACATGGCGTCTGTTTAACTATATCAGTACCGATTTTTACCGGAAAATCGACACCATGTCCCGGGGTAAACTGACAATGAAAATTGTAGGCTGGGGGGTAAAAGCTAAGGTTGTGTTCGATCTGATCACTTCGGATGATGCGGGGAAATGAGCGTTTTCCTGCGGTAAAGCCATGATTTATAGGCCAGCTTCAAAGGCATGGTGACAGTAAACAGTGTGCCAAGAATCACAACGGCCACACCAAAGGAAATGGCATGCATCCTTGAGCCAAACAATAGTGTGGTCACAAAAATCAACACCATTACTGATAGAACCCAAATAAGAGCCTTAAAACGGTTTGCCAGATCATTCAGCAGGGTATCCATCTCCGTACCCGTTTTAGCTGAACTGGCCTGCAATCGGACAATTTCATCTTCACTGAAACCGTGATTCATCAGATCATTTTCATAGTTCATGCTTACCTCCTTTTCCCTGCGGGAAGTTTAACACGCCCTGCGCCAATAACCAGTTAAGCCCGACCGGTAACCTGAAAGGGGGCCGCCTGGAAAATCTGGAAATATTTGCATGAACTATTCTGTATGGCCTGGTGTATTCCCAGGTGGTCAGTAAGATAGAAGACAAAAAACCCAGCGTAATAGCTGGGTTTCTTCATCATACCGGTTCGAAAGGCAGAACTACGGCATTTATCAGTGAGTCGCTTCACCAATCAGCGCACCTGTACCCGCGCCGACTGCCGCACCTTTCAGCACGCTCTTGCCGGTTACCGCCGCAGCGCCCGCGCCCACGGCAGCCCCAACCGCGCCGCCCTTACGCGCGGCTTTACCTTTGTCGCCGTTTTTGAACATGGCACCGGTACCTGCGCCCACGACGGCGCCGCCAACGGTCGATTTCAGATCTTTGCCCGTGGCCGCGCCAATGGCAGCGCCCGCTACCGCGCCAGCGGCAGTTTTGTCGATGGCCATTCCCGAGGTGGAAAACAGGAGGGTGCTGATAACCAGCGTTGTTTTAATCAGTTTCATAACAGATCCTTTGTGACTGCTGTCGGTTGATACGTCATTTCTCTGCATCTGGCAGGAGAGAAACGGCCAGATAGTGCCAGCAATACCGCCTCAACCTTTAGGCTAATCATGCCCTGAGCAAGGATCTGTGCTGCCGGGCGGCTAACCGCCCGGCCAGCCGTCATGCCTGACGTTTGTCTTCCGTATTCGTCTCGAAGTCGCTCGCCGCATGGCGCTCGTGGAGCTGCTCATTCAGCTCGCCGCTGGTGCGGTTAACGATGCGTCCGCGCTTGACGGCATGGCGGCTCGCCACATCTTTTGCCCAGCGCTGCACGTTAGTGTACTTCTCTGCGTCGAGGAACTCGGCGGCGTTATAGACGCTACCCAGCGCCACGCAGCCGAACCATGGCCAGATGGCGATATCCGCGATGGTGTACTCCTCACCCGCCACGTAGCGACCCCGCGCCAGCTGTTTATCCAGCACGTCGAACAGGCGCTTGGCTTCCATCGTGAAGCGGTCAATCGCGTACTCAATTTTCACCGGTGCGTAGTTGTAGAAGTGACCAAAGCCGCCGCCGAGGAACGGCGCCGCACCCTGGAGCCAGAACAGCCAGTTCAGGGTTTCCGTGCGGCCAGCCGGATCTTTCGGCAGGAAGTGACCGAACTTCTCTGCCAGATAGAGCAGGATATTGCCGGATTCAAATACGCGCGTTGGCGGGGTCGTGGAGTAGTCACGAAGTGCCGGTATTTTTGAGTTCGGGTTCACGTCAACAAACCCGCTGGAGAACTGATCGCCCTCGCCGATGCGAATCAACCACGCATCGTACTCCGCGCCCGTCACGCCCAGCGCCAGCAGCTCTTCGAGCATAATCGTCACTTTCTGGCCGTTGGGTGTGCCCAGCGAGTAGAGCTGCAGCGGGTGAGAGCCGACAGGAAGATCTTTCTCATGCGTTGCGCCGGAAATCGGACGGTTGATGTTGGCGAACGCGCCGCCGCCGTTCTTTTTCCATTCCCATACTTTTGGTGGCTGATACGTGTTGTCTGACATGTTGGCCTGCCTTTTTAGTGATGTGTTGAGGCAGTGTAGCAGGAGATTTGTGAAGCGTTTAACGAACTGAGCGCAATCAATTAACCGCTATTCCTTCTGCTGCTTATATATATCAAATCCGGCATAAGCTTAATCGAAAATCGCATTTTCATAATTAATGCGTAAATGGATAAAGCTGCATATGATGCTTCAACATAAATAAAAGATGCAGTAATAAACACTTTATAAGGCAAGGAGTTAGTGAGATGCGTAAGCTTCTGTTATCGGCCGCGATCGTTTCGCTCGCGTTAGGCCTGGCGGGCTGTGATGATGCGAAAAATAAAGAGACAAATACGTCCCCGGCGGCAAAAAGCGACGCGCCAAAAGCGGGCGGTTCGCTCATTATCGGGATTACCTCCGGCGACCCGTTAGCCGTTAATCCGCTCTACGCCAGCGACCGCACAACGTTAACCATCATGCAGGCGCTTTATGCCCCGCTGTACAGCTTTAATAACGGCAAAATTGAGTGGGGCCTGGCGGAAAGCCTGACGCCTTCTGCCGACAACCTGAGCTACACCCTGACGTTAAAACCCAATCTGAAATGGCAGGACGGACAGCCGCTGACGGCGGACGACGTGGTCTTTACGTTCAACAAGCTGCTGGATGCCAAACAGCACAGCTTCTTCCGCAGCATGTTCACCTACGGCGATAAGCCGGTACAGGTGAGCAAGGTCGACGACCGCACCGTTAAATTCACCTTACCGCAGGTTAGCGCCGCCTTTACCGGAACCCTGGTGCAGATCTACCCGATCCCGCAGCACGTATTTGCCAGTGAAGGCGATCTGGAAAAGAGCACCAAAAACGATGCGCCGGTAGGCTCCGGGCCGTTCAAATTTAAAGAGTACCGCGCCGGGCAATATTACGCCCTGACCCGCTTTGACGATTACTGGAACGGCAAAGCGAAGCTTGATTCCGTGACCTACCGTTTCGCCAAAGACAGTAACGCCGCCAACCTGGCGCTGCAAAACGGTGAGATCAACCTCAAGATGGTTGACCCGCAGGATGTGAATCGCCTGAAAAATACCGGTAAGTTCGACTTCGTGGTCTATCCGGAAGGCCGCCTGGCCTATATGACGTTCAACCAGAACGTGCCGGTGATGAAGAGCAAAGCGCTGCGTCAGGCCATTGCTTACGCCATCAACAAGGATGAACTGACCCAGACCGCCTTTACCTCGCTCGACTACGCCAAACCGGCAACCTCGTTCCTGACGCCAGATACGCTTTACAAGACGGATGACGTCGAGCAGTACAAATTCGATCTGCAAAAAGCCAAAGACCTGCTGAAGACGTCCGGCGCGCCGGATAATCTCAAGCTGCGCCTGGCGTATGTGAACACCAACAAAACCCAGGAGAGCATGGCGCTCTACATTCAGCAGGCGCTGAAGGGCATTGGGGTGAACGTGGAGCTGATGCCGCTGGACTCCAACGCGATGTCTCAGCGCAGTCTCGACATGAACAACACCGCGTGGGAGCTGAACCTGGGCGGCTACATCATGGGTTCAGAGCCGGACGGTTACAAATCGCTGTTCATGAGCAACGAGGCCTATAACTACGCACACTACAAAAATCCGCAGTTCGATGCCCTGTGGGATAAAGGTGCCGTGGAAACCGACGCCGCGAAACGTGCCGATATCTACAAGCAAATTCAGCAGACCGTGGCGAACGACATGACCTACTACCCGATTGCCTACACCAACGCGACCGTCGCGGTGGACAAGCGTTTCGGCGGCACCCAGGAAGCGGAGCCGAAACCGGTCTACCTGTTCCAGGATCTGTCAAAAATCTATCAGAAATAAGTGATTGCCCCGGCCGTCAGGTCGGGGCTTTGGTAAGGGCACGTCGTGAACACACTCCTCACGCGTCGGCTGCTGCAATTGCTGCCGATGCTGTTCTTTATTTCACTGGTCGCGTTTTTGCTGGTCAAACTCGCGCCCGGCGATCCGGTGGCAGCGTACATCACGCCGCGTATGGCCCCGGAAGATATCGAACGTATTCGCCAGAGCCTGGGGCTGGATAAGCCCCTGGTCACGCAGTACGTTTTGTGGCTGAAAAACGTCCTGCAGGGCGATCTCGGCTATTCGCTGATTTACCACCGCCCGGTGCTGGAGATGATCGGCGAACGCATTCCGGCCACGCTGGGGCTGATGGGCGCGTCATTGCTGCTGGCGATCGTGCTGGCTATTCCGCTGGGCCTGCTGGCGGGCGCATTTAAGCACCGCTGGCTGGATCACCTGCTGAACCTGTTCGCCTATATCGGCATCTCGGTGCCGATTTTCTGGTTCGGTATTTTGCTCATTACCGTTTTTGCCGTGCAGCTTAACTGGTTTCCCAGCATGGGGATGCGCACCATCGGCATGGAGGATAACGGCCTGGATGTGCTGCGCCACGGCGTGCTGCCGTGCATTGCGCTCACGTTCTACAACCTCTCCAGCTACGTGCGCTACATCCGCTCTAACACCATCTCGCAGCTCTCCGCCGACTACGTACAGACCCAGCTTGCCTACGGCGCGACGCGCGGCAGTATTCTGTTCCGCCATGTGCTGAAAAACGTGCTGCTGCCGGTGATTACCCTGTTCGGCCTGTCGTTCGGTGAGCTGATTGTAGGAGCTTATGTGACCGAGAGCGTCTTCTCCTGGCCGGGGATGGGGCTGCTTGGGATCCAGTCGATCGCCTCGCTGGACTACCCGCTGATCATGGCGATCATCATGCTCTCGTCGATGATGCTGATCGTCGGTAATCTGATCGCCGATGTGCTTTATCGCTTCGCCGATCCCCGCATTCGTACGCTGAGGTAACCCGGATGAGCAGACGCTGGCAGCAGGTTCGTCACCAGCTGCGCCGCAACCGTCCGGCGCAGTTCTCTCTGTTTGTGCTTTTTATTTTCGTTGTCGCCGCGCTCTGTGCGGGCTTGAGTCCGTACGATCCGGATCGGATGGCGCTCGGCGCACGCACGCTACCGCCGGATGCCGCGCACTGGTTCGGCACCGATGAATACGGGCGCGACTACTTCACCCGCGCGCTGTATGGCGGCCAGATCTCCCTGATGGTCGGTTTTCTTGCCATGCTCTTTTCCACGCTTATCGGCACGGTGGTGGGAACGGTGAGCGGCTATTTTGGCGGCTGGCTGGATAACCTGATGATGCGCGCCGTGGATATTCTGATGGCCATTCCGGCCTTCTTCCTGCTGCTGGTGGTGAATGCTTACCTCAAGCCGGGCGTGGATAACATCATCCTGATCATCAGCCTGCTGACGTGGATGAACATGTCGCGGCTGGTGCGTGCTGAAACGCTGTCGGTGAAAGAGCGCGAGTATGTGCTTTATGCCCGCGCGTCGGGAGAGCATCCGCTGCGCATTATCGTGCGCCATATCATTCCCGGCGTGCTCCCGACCATT
The DNA here is from genome assembly GCF_004402045.1 of Lelliottia nimipressuralis. Lineage (GTDB taxonomy): Bacteria > Pseudomonadota > Gammaproteobacteria > Enterobacterales > Enterobacteriaceae > Enterobacter > Enterobacter chinensis. The sequence goes on from NZ_SOMG01000016.1 coordinate 106,156, forward strand.
ATCGTGGCGGCCACGCTCAATATCGCCTCGGCCATTCTGATGGAGTCGACGCTCAGCTTCCTGGGGCTGGGCGTGCAGGCGCCTGCGGCGTCGTGGGGAAGCATGCTTAACAACGCCCAGTCTTATATTGGCGAGGCGTCGTGGCTGGCGATGTTCCCCGGCATTCTGATCCTGTTGACGGTGTTCAGCTTTAACGTGCTGGGCGATGTATTTCGTACCGCCTTTGAGCCAGGAGCGAATCGCGATGAGTAACTTATTAGCGCTTGAGAACCTGCAAACCACGTTCCGCACACGCGAGGGCGAGGTTCACGCGGTGCGCGGCGTGAGCTTTCAGGTTCAGCCGGGCGAACTTGTCGGCATTGTTGGCGAGTCGGGCTGCGGGAAAAGCGTCACCTGTAAGTCGATCATTCAGCTTCTGGGGAACAACGGACGGATCGCCGGGGGCAGCATCCGGTTCCAGAACGAGGACCTGGCGCAGAAAACCCCCGCGCAGATGCGCGCCATTCGCGGCAACGAGATCGCGATGATTTTCCAGGATCCGATGACCGCCCTGAACCCGGTGCTGACCATCGGCAAACAGATGGCTGAGATCCTGATGCGCAACAAAGGGCTCACCAAAAAAGCGGCCAGGGCGGCGGCGATCGCCATGCTGGAACAGGTGGGTATTGCCGAGGCGGAACGCCGATACGACCAGTATCCGCACGAGTTCAGCGGCGGGATGCGCCAGCGGGTAATGATCGCAATTGCGCTCTCCTGCAACCCGAAGCTTCTTATTGCCGATGAGCCGACCACCGCGCTGGACGTGACCATTCAGGCGCAGATCCTGCGCCTGCTGAAAAGTCTGCAACAGCAGACTCGGACCGCGATTTTACTGATCACCCACGATCTCGGCGTGGTGGCGCAGGTCTGCAGCCGCGTGGTGGTGATGTACGGCGGGCTGGTGATGGAGGAGGGGAGCGTGGAGGACATTTTTTATCGCCCCGCGCATCCCTACACCCAGGGGCTGCTGGCCTCGCTGCCGCGCCCGGATGAGGTGAATCAACGTCTATCGCCGATTGAAGGTTCACCGCCTGGCCTGCTTAACCCGCCGCCGGGCTGCCCGTTCGCCGAACGCTGTCCGAAACGCATGCCGCAGTGTGAACGGCAGCCCGAGTTTTATCCCGCCGGCGAGGGCCATCGCGCCGCCTGCTGGCTATGGGCCGATAAGGAGATTCAGGCATGAGTGAACAACTGGTGCCTTTAGTGAGCGTGCGCGAGCTGCGCAAGCACTATCCACTCAACGGCGGTTTGCTGCGTAAAGGCGTGGCCGTGAAGGCGGTTGATGGCGTGAGCTTTGATATTCAGCCGGGCGAGACGTTTGGCCTGGTGGGGGAGTCCGGCTGCGGGAAATCCACCCTCGGGCGCGCCATCCTGCGTCTTTTTGATATCACCTCGGGCGAGATCTACTTTGCCGGGCAGGCGATCGCCCACGTCCGTGAAAAAGAACTCAAGCCGCTGCGCAAGCGGATGCAGGCGATTTTTCAGGATCCTTATTCCTCGCTCAACCCCGGTATGACCGTGCGACAGCTGGTGGCCGAACCGATGCAGATCCACGGCTACAGCCGGGAAGCGCAGCAGGAGCGTACGGAAACGCTGCTCTACAAAGTGGGGTTGAAGCACGAACACCTTGAACGGTTCCCACACGAGTTCAGCGGCGGGCAGCGCCAGCGCATCAGTATTGCCCGCGCGCTGTCCGTGAATCCTGAATTTGTGCTGTGCGATGAACCGCTCTCGGCGCTGGACGTCTCGGTGCAGGCGCAGGTGGTGAATATTCTGCAGGATCTGCAGCAGGAGCTGGGGCTGACCTATCTGTTTATCGCCCACGATCTTTCCATGGTGCGGCATATCTCCAGCCGCATTGGGGTGATGTATCTCGGTAAACTGGTGGAGGTGGCCCCCGCGAATGAGCTGTATCAGCGCCCGGCGCACCCTTACACCCGCGCGCTGCTGGCAGCGGTTCCCCGGCCCGACCCGCGCATTCGTCACCTCGATGACGCCACCCTGCGCGGCGACATTCCAGGCCCCACGTCCGCGCTGCCGGGCTGTAAGTTCTGCAGCCGCTGCCCGCATGCCATGCCGGTTTGCCAGGCGCAGGAGCCTGCGATGCAGGAGATTGCGCCAGGGCATTTCGCGGCATGCTGGTTGTTTAAGATTTGAGCCTTAAACGTGTCGGGTGGCGCTTCGCTTACCCGACCGACTGGGTTTTGTGTTTCGTAGGCCGGGTAAGGCGAATTATTTGCCACGCAGGTGTATGATAAATATCCCTCTGTCAGGTTAATTACAACGTGCAGACGACGACAACCCCTAAAAAAATTGCCGCCTGCCTGTTTTAGGTTGGATACATGCGTAAAGGAAAGTTAAGCAGTGATGCGCCATTCGGGACATTGTTAGGCTATGCGCCCGGTGGCGTGGCGATTTACTCTTCAAATTACGGCAGTCTGGACCCGCGCAACTACCCGGAAGACGCGGATTTCCGCAGCTATATCGGCAACGAATACATGGGCCACAAGTGGCAGTGCGTTGAGTTCGCCCGCCGTTTCCTGTTCCTCAACTATGGCGTCGTGTTTACCGACGTCGGCATGGCGTGGGAGATCTTCTCCCTGCGCTTTTTGCGTCAGGTAGTGAACGATAACATTCTGCCCCTTCAGGCCTTTGCCAACGGTTCGAAGCGCGCGCCGCGCGCCGGGGCGCTGCTGATCTGGCAAAAGGGCGGCGAGTTTCACGAAACCGGCCACGTGGCGGTGATCACCCAGCTGCTGGACGATAAGGTGCGTATTGCGGAGCAGAACGTCATTCACGCCCCGCTGCCGCTCGGGCAGCAGTGGACGCGCGAGCTGCGTCTGAGCGTTGAGAACGGCTGTTACACCCTTCATGACACGTTCAGCGACACGGAAATTCTCGGCTGGATGATCCAGACCGACGACACAGAGCACAGCATTCCGCAGCCGGAAATCGACGGTGAACTGCTGAAAATCAGCGGCGCACGGCTGAAAAACAAACGTCAGTTCGACGGGAAATGGCTCAACGAGAATGACGCGCTCCAGCAGGCGTATGTCCGCGCGAACGGTCACTTTATCAATAAAGATCCCTGCCAGTACTTCACCATCACCGAAAGCGCCGAGCAGGAGCTGATTAAAGCCACCAACGAACTGCACCTGATGTACCTGCACGCCACGGATAAGGTGCTGAAAGACGACAATCTGCTGGCGCTTTTCGACATCCCGAAAATTCTCTGGCCGCGTCTGCGCCTCTCCTGGCAATGGCGTCGTCACCATATGATCACCGGTCGTATGGATTTCTGCATGGATGAGCGCGGGATTAAGGTCTACGAGTACAATGCCGACTCCGCGTCCTGTCACACAGAAGGCGGGTTGATCCTCGAAGAGTGGGTCAAAAACGGCTATCGCGGCAACGGGCACAACCCGGCGGAAGGCCTGCTGGAAGAGCTGACCGGGGCGTGGAAACACAGCCACGCGCGTCCGTTTGTGCACATCATGCAGGACAACGATGTCGAAGAGGACTATCACGCGCTCTTTATCCAGCGTTCTCTGCTGCAGGCCGGGTTTGAAACCAAAATTCTGCACGGGCTTGGCGCCCTGAGCTGGGATGCCGCCGGGCAGCTGATTGACGACGAAGGTCGCCACGTCAACTGCGTGTGGAAAACCTGGGCGTGGGAGACGGCGATTGAGCAGATCCGTGAGGTCAGCGAAACCGAATACGCCGCGGTACCGATCCGCACCGGACATCCCGAGGGCGAGGTACGCCTGATTGACGTCCTGCTGCGTCCGGAAGTGCTGGTGTTTGAACCGCTGTGGACGGTTATTCCCGGCAACAAGGCGATTCTCCCGGTACTGTGGCAGCTGTTCCCGAACCACCGTTACCTGCTCGACACCGATTTCGAGGTTAACGATCTGCTGAAACAGACCGGCTATGCCGTTAAGCCCATCGCCGGGCGCTGCGGCAGCAATATCGACCTGATCGGCGCCCAGGACGAACTGCTGGATAAATCCAGCGGCAAGTTCGTTGACCGGAAAAACATCTACCAGCAGCTGTGGTGCCTGCCAAAGGTCGACGGCAAGCATATTCAGGTTTGCACCTTTACCGTGGGCGGGAACTACGGCGGGACCTGCCTGCGCGGAGATGACTCGCTGGTGGTGAAAAAAGAGAGCGATATTGAACCGCTGATTGTGGTGAAGGATAAGTAACGCACACCCGCTCTAGCAAAGCCCCCGCAGGGCATCCTGCGGGGGCTTTTTGTTACGGTTCTTCCTCTTCCTGCTGTTCGCTTACCTTCAGATCGATGATGCGGCCAATCTGGTCGTGGTACACCGTCAGCAGGTTGTACTGGCTCATCTCGGAGATGATCTGCGGTGAGACATTAAAGCTGCGGGCCAGCTCCTCCTGGTGAAAATAGCCCGGCTGGCGTCGTCTCACGTGGGCGCGTCGGCGGTTGTACTGGTACCACAAAATCAGCAGCCAGCCGTTGAGCGCGGCGAACAGCAAATAGATCAGGACCGTATTAAAGGACGCAATAATCGCGCCCCAGCGGTAGTCGCTCTCCTCGGTTAACTGCATCCAGAGCCTGGCATACAGGAAAAACAGAAATCCTCCCCACGCTACCAGCGTTAATGCGGCATCGAAAAGACGTGGCAAGAGCCGATGCTCGGTCAAAATTAAGGTATTTTCGTTCATTGAAGGCTTCCTTTTCCCCGGTCCGGACTGATCCAGCGCGCGCGGGCACGCTGGCGTTTAAGCATGACTTTTGGAAATGCGACGAGGGTGGTGAACAGGCCAATCATCCAGTACACCATCGGGAACCAGATCACCCAGAAGAGCGAGCTGGCCACGTTCCGCTCATAGCGCCGCTCGATGTACAGGCTGACAAGGAACTGCAGCAGGCACATCACGCCCAGCAACAGCCCGGTAAACTCCGGGGGAAAGAGGCTCTCAACGGTCAGGTTCGCGGGAAGGGGCGCGACATAGCTAATGATAAACAGCAGCACCGTCATCGCGTACGCAAAGGCCCACAGCGTTGACAGCGCGTACTCCATAAACAGGGGCCACATGCGGTGATGCTCCCAGCGCACAATCTTGCGCAGGTTGACCAGAAACACCTCTGCTCCTCCCTGAGCCCAGCGCAGACGCTGCTTCCACAGGCCCTTCAGCGTCTCCGGCATCAAAATCCAGCACAGCGCCCGCGGCTCGAAAAAGATATCCCAGTGGCGCAGCTGGAGCTTCCAGCTGATGTCGATGTCTTCGGTGATCATGTCCGGGCTCCAGTAGCCGACGTCCGCCAGCGCCTGTCGGCGAAAGGCGGCGATGACGCCGGAGACGGTAAAGACCCGGCCATAGATCCGCTGCGTCCGCTTAATGAGCCCAATGATGGATGAGAACTCACCCACCTGAATGCGGCCAATCAGCGTGGAGCGCGTGCGAATGCGCGGATTGCCGGTCACCGCCCCGACGTGAGGGTACTGAATCAGCGGGGCCACCAGATAAGCCGCGGTATCGCGATCGAGCAGCGCGTCGCCGTCAATGCAGACCAGCAGATCGCCCCGGGCCGCCGCTGCCCCGGCTTTGAGCGCCAGCGCTTTTCCCTGGTTTTCCGCGAGGTTAATCACCCGCAGGCGCGGCTGTTCCAGCGCCAGTGTCTGCAGCACCTGCGCGGTGTTGTCAGAAGAACCGTCGTTGATGGCGATAACCTCTATATTTTCATACCGTTGATTCAGCGCGGCGCTGATGGTTTCCCGGGCATTTCGTCCCTCGTTGAAACAGGGGATAAGAATGGAAATGAGCGGCTCACCGGCGAGCGTCGGGGCGGGCGTGTCTTTATCCCACGACCAGTGCCGTTCAAGCTGAAACCAGAAATAGAGCCCGCCGGTTATCCAGAGTACGGACATAAACAGCGGCCAGAAGAACACAAAATCCAGAATCAGTTCGCCGGTAAAGAAGGCGGCCACGCCTAACGGCAACCCGAATACCAGACATAAAATAGAGAATGCGATAATGCGATCAGTCATTGTCAGGGTACCAGTACGAAGAAAATTCAGGCCTGATACGTGAAATATCAGGTTGGTTGTTGAGGAAGTCGTCGGGGTAGTAACCGTAATTTTTGACGCCGTTCAGCTGGAGCACGCGCATCCACTGCACAAGCTGGCTATCAGAAACGGCGCGCTGTGGTTTCCGATCCCAGTCCCTGGCCTGCAGCTCGAAGATGGTTTTATCGAGCGCGCCGGGCCGTGCGGCGACGGCGTTAACCAGACGCGTCAGCCAGGCATTGCTCTCGTCGACCGGGACGGACTCCATCAGCGGCATGGCCATCGGCACCGTCCAGTCATACTCCGCCAGGAAGTCATCAAGATTCTGCGCAAACCACGCTTCGCTTTCGGGCTGCAGAATGGGTAAGGCGAACATATTGCGCGCGGTTTTAATCTGCGGGCCGCGGATGTGCTTCACCGCCAGGCTCAGGGCGTGGGTAAACCCGACAAGCATCTGGCTTTTCTGGCGCGTGGTGTTCTGAGATACATCTTCCACGTCCGTCAGCACCGCGTCGTCATGGAACAAGATCCCATTGAAGCTGGCATAGCGGGCCAGATCTTCATAGATGTCGGTCACCTGCTGGCGCACCTGCGGATTCCATGGGGCAAGCCGGATATAGGGCTCGGTGGCGTCGCTCAACCGGCCGGTCTGACGATCCCGACGCTGCACGCGCGGCAGGGAGGGATCGAGATCGAACGAGAGCACCGGCATCCACGCGAAGACTTTTACCCCCGCGCGGGTTTGCAGCTGCCAGGAGACAAAATTAAAGAGATCGGCCCGGACCGGAAGCCGGCGATTGGGGAAATAAAGCGCCTTGATCCTGCCGTCGCCCTGCGGATCGGCAAACGCCTGTAGAAAAACGTGGCTGATTTTCATGTCGTAGACCCGCTGGATCAGCCTGTTGATGTTTTTGGTCTGCTGAGCCGGGTCGGGATCGTAAACGTAGTCGAGATCGACGTGCATCACGCGCACCGGCTCAGTCTCCTGAACCTGGCTGACCGTGCTGGCAAAAGTTTTGAGTGAGGGATTACCGGCGATCAGCAGACGGGGAATGCTGCCGAGATTGCGCACGTCACCCAGCCCGTCCTCAAGGGTAAAGGCCAACTGATAGCCCTGGTTTTTAGCTATCGCGAGCGATGTCCCGTTGGCGGCGCCATACGGCCAGACCCAGGCGCGCGGTGCCTTTCCGGTCACCTGCGTGATTTTTTCGGTCACTTTGCGAACGTCATCGCCGATCCGCTGTTTGAACTGCTGGTCGGTTTCATAGCGTCCCGTTGCTTTATCATAAAAGCGATTGGCGATCGCCGGTTCGCGGCTGCCCTGCGGGTTAGCCGGAATGCCGTAATGCGAGGCCCAGGTATGCGAGCCGATCTCAATCAGCGGGGACCGGCTGAGCTCGCGCACCATGTCCCACGTCGCGAAGCGATCGCGGGGCGTCATCAGGCCGCCGAAGTTAACCTTTTGATTTGCCGGCGTATCCACCCAGCTGCCCACCGGCGCCCACAGGGCAGGAACGTTCCATGCCTGAAGCAGCGGCCAGACGCGGGTATAAAAGCTGCTGTAGCCGTCGTCAAAGCTGAGCAAAACGGCCTTTGGCGGCAGCGTTTTTTTTCCGTCATGGGCATCCAGAATGTCCTGCACGCTGACCGCGTGATAGCCGTTGTGCACAAGCCAGCTAATCTGCTCGTTTAACGCGCTGGTGCGAACGGAGAGGTAGCGTTGATCGGCGGCATCATCTTCTACGTCGTGGTAGGCCAGGACCAGAAACTGGTTTGTTGGCCAGGGTTTGGTCGCCTCCAGCTGCGGCCGCGCTTTGGGCGCAATGAACGAGATCGCCTGCGCGCAGGCGCTCGCGCTGAGGCAGAGCCAGCCGATGACGATCAGGCTCACGGAAAGACGTGTATTCAGCATATTCATCCTTAAAAGCGTAAAGTCGCATCAAACGTGACGGAGAGATTGCTCTCGCGTTTGCCGTCGTAAGGGCGTTTATCCCAGTTCAGCATCACGCCGGTATCAATGACGTTGTTCCACTGGATGCGCTGCCCGTAACCCAGCAGGGTGATGGCTCCGGCGGACTGATTTTTCTGCCAGTACCTGCCGCCTCCCGCCACGAACTGCTGGCTCCAGAGGGTGTCGTAATGGCGGTACATCTCATGGTCAACGGACAGGGCTGCCGTCACCGACAGGTCCCGCGCCGGGTTGTAATAGAGCGTATCCCGCAGGCTGTTTTTACTGGCGGCTATCTCCGGTTCGATATCCAGCGTCAGGGACGGGGCCTGCCAGAGACGCTCTTTACCCGTGAGGGTGTATTCCTGGCGACGGTTATGATCTGAGAAGCGGCTGACCGCGGCGCTGAACTGGTACTCACGCCGTTCGTTTTGATACCAGCGCACGCCGCCTTCACCCCGGTTTGCGCTAATCCCGTTGCGTAACGCCCGCAGAGGCGTGGTGCGGGACAGGCGTTCGAGGCTACCGCTGACCTGCCAGTTATCCGTGAGGCTGTATGTGGTTGAGAGGCGAGCCCCCGGCTTGTTTTCCCCGTGATAGCGGTTGCTGGAGAGCTCGGCTTCAAGCTGAAGGTCACGAGGCCGCCATTCAACGCCGCCAAAAAGGTGACGGCTGGAGCCTTTGCCTTCATCAAAATTGCCCTGCCCATAGCGGGTGCCTGCAAATAGCCGCCAGCTATCCGCCACGGGTGGACCATAGAGCGTGGCGTCCCAGCTCAGGTCGTGTGTACCGCTGACGGGGTTATCGGAGTGCAGCCCTTTTCCCGCGTTGAGGCGCAGCTCGGACATATGGTGGACCGTTCTGAGCCTGTCCAGACGTTGGGCGCTACGATCGACGGGCGCGCGAGCAAGCACGTCGTCGGTGAGTAAATCCATCTGCCGCCACTCCTGCAGATCCATAGCGACGTAGGCCTGCTGCTGCTCAAGTTCCAGATTCGATGGCTCCAGCGTTTCTGCCATTTTCAGCTTTTTCTCGGCCGCGCGCGGCAGGCCCCGCGCCTGCAGCAGGGTGGCATAGTCAATCTGCAATCCCTGGTTGCCCGGCGCCGTTGTCGCCAGACTTCGCGCCAGCTTTTCGGCCTCCGGCAGGGCATTCGTCGCCAGCAAATAGTTAAAGCGGAGCGACTGCCCAATCAGCCATTGATCGTTCGGCTGAGGGGTAGGGGAGCCGAAATCATAGCGGGTCCAGGGGACGCTGCGGGTCTGGCGCTCAACGTACTGGCGGGCGGCCGGGTACTGCCCGGTATCCAGCCAGGCGTAGAAAAGCGCATGTTCCTCGTCCTGCGGGTTCGAGGCGTATTGCGGATAGCGCTGCACAAGCGAGAAGGCGGCGGCAGCGTTTTTCTCCTGCAGATACGCGGAGATCGCCCAGCCGATTGCCCAGCCCGGCACCGGATGCTGCGCTGTCGTCAATGCCTGATATTCACGGATGACCAGCGGGTAATCACCATGCGCATACAGCGCGCCAAGCCTGTCGATACGCGCAAGAACGACGTCTTCCGCCGCCTGCGGATCGTTTTGCCAGCGAGCAAGCAGGGTGTCGTAACGATTCAGTGCACTTTGCGCAAGCTGCAGGCGCTCTTTTTCTGTCCTCGAGGGCACATCAGCAAGGCGAACCTTTTCGGCAGCGGCATTCAGCTCAAGACGGCGACGCTGCGCGGGGGACAGCGTCACCCTTTGTGAAAGCTGAAGCGCAGGGGTATTCACCCGGTTATCCGTCAGCGCCTCGATCTTCTCGCTGAGCAGGGCATTATTCTCTGGCGCGATGTTTAGTGCGCGCGTGTCCGCTAAAAGCCGATCCCAGCTTTTTCCCTGGCGTAACCAGACGTAAGAGAGCGTTTGTAGATGGGCCTGAGACGGATTTTCCTTCACCAGCTGCCGGGCTTCCTGCAGCGCGAGGGCATCCATACGGGCATCGGCCAGGGTTTTGATATAGCCGATACGATAATCGTCGTTATCCGGCGCAAGGCTACGGGCCTCTTTCCAGAGCGCTAAGGCCGGCTGCCACGCTTTTTGGTTTCGCCTGGACTGTGCGACGGCCGCAACGCCGCGGGCGGGCAGCGGCATATAAATACCGTAACGCTGCCAGACCTGAATCACCTCGTCATCGCGACCTGCCCACGCTGCCACCTGTAGCCAGTCCGCAACTTGTTCCGGCGTCAGAGCATGCTGTTGCTGATAACGCTGAAGATAATCAAGAAACGACGTGTAATTACCGTTACGCGCCTGTTGAATCTGTTGCTGATAAACGGATTCCGAAGCCTGAACCAGAACAGGAAAGAGTAATAACAGGAACAATAATGTTGGGGTGCGATAAAAGAATAACGTATTGAAGCGAAGTGAGCTTTCCATATCTATTTGCCATTTGTTTATCATGAATCCATTGCACAACACGGCCGCCTTTAAACTCGCGTTAAAGGCCATAAAGAAGAACATTAAATCTGAATGCGGTGACGTTATGGGGTACTTACTTAAAGGTAATTATGGATCCTTATCTCAGTGGACTGGGTAGAAGGTAATGTACACCCGATATCTTGCCGGATAAATATGTTGAAAAGCGGCTGTGTTGTTTTGAGATAATTCTGGATTGAGCGGTTAATGATGATTATTTTGAATTGGTGGGTTATTTATAACTCATTGAAAATTATCTTTTTTATTTTTATTGTGACAGATTTGTTTATATTTTTAATGACGTTTATCTGGGCCAATTAAAGTACTTTCTGGTGCATGTTTGGGAAGTTTCATGACAAAAATTCTTAATGTTTAGAGAAGTGACTTTTCTGCGATTGTTTTTTATTTATAATTAATGGCGGCCATTGAATGATAGTCTACAGGAAGTCTTACACATCAATGTCTGTATTGAGGGATGTCCAAAGCCGGAATACATTTATCGTTAATATAACAGCGCTATAAAACGAAGGCGGCCTTCTTTCCGAAGGATCGTTCTTGCTTTAATCTAAAAGGGATGGTTAGTGGCAACTTCAATAGTGTTAGTGACGCAGGATCGCTATCTTGTCAGGGGGATGAGGATATTTTTCCCGGATATTATTCTGCTCGACTCGATTGACCGAAACATATTTGATAACGGTGCAGATGAATATTCTGTATTGATTGATAGTCGTTCTCCGCTCCGTTTATATGATTACCTGATACGCCATCCGGCCAGAACGAAAAAAACGATCTGCTGCGTTATGCTTGATATGCGCCATCGCGAGGAGAATCTGCTCAGTATGAAGCTGTTTATGAACACGTCGCTCACCGTGCCGGATATGGCCTCGCTGTTTAATCTGGTTCTGAATATGAAGGGCAGGCGCCTGACCACGAAGTGGCTGCTTAATTTACGGCTTAGCACGCACGAAGCGATCATGCTGCGGTTGCTGAGGGCAGGTATGTCGATGGAAGCCATCGCCGATGAGCTGAATACGTCGGTGAAAAGCCTCTATCGCAAACGCACGGCTCTCTCGGAACGCCTGGGGGCGGAGAACTTCAACGAGGCGTGTTTGTTTATCTTTAAAAACAAACTGCTGGACGCAGGTGGGAACGATCCCTAGGTTGGGGAGAGACAAAAAGCATAAAACTGACTTGCGGGCGGTATTCTGAGTTTTAAGAAAACTGGACGGTGACGACATCCTTGTTTTAGCTATGGATTTACTCTGGCTCAAAACGAGAGAAAGGACGTTGTAATGGACACGGTTGAAGAGACTGGTTGGAAATTTTTCTGATGCTACATGATGAGCAAGAATTGTTAGATTACCTCACTGAGAATTACAGTGACCGTAAATCTCCGGCAAAGAAAGAATGGACCTTCCAGGAGCATTTCAATCTCATACCTGAAGATCTTGAGGACATGCTGCTTGACCTTTTCACCCGGTACGGAATTGAGTACAGCAACTTTGTACAGGCATGGGCTTGAACAATCGAATTCCTTAATGACCAACATAGGCGAGTACAGTCGCGCCCATCGCTTTCTACCACCTGCGCGTGCCCGTTCAGCACGTCGATTCCCTGACCGCTAACCCTCTCTGCGGATAAAGGTGGGGTAGATAGCCCTGCCGCCAGTTCCGGGCAGTGGGTGACCAGACGGCCTTCTTTGCGCCAGTGTTCAGCAGATCTGAGGAACAGGATTTATCGGTACCGTTGTAGCGGATAAGGTGCCCTGACAGGCAGGCGCTAAGCAGGATTATTTCTTTCACGGGCATGGGAGATACCTTTGATAAGGTGCGTGGTAACGCGCTTATCTCGATACCGGCGGATATAAGGTGGCAGAAAATGAGCGGGTGGCGGTTGGATTTTGGGGGAGAGGAAACGCGTATTATAATGAAAAACGAATAGTATCTTCTGCTCTTTAACCCCGTTTATGAACTGCCAGAGGCTAAGCCATGTATTTTATCCTGAGCGGGTGGTACCAGAAGGAGACTCCTGTAAGTGATTGAAAAATTTAAAAGGACGTTAGAAATGAATAAATATCTGTCTGGTCTGTGTGTTGTTTCTTTTTTTTATTTTTCTTCAATAGGTTACGCGCACTCTGCGGGTCTAAATAAAGTTCAGGTTAGTATCGAACCCAGCAGCGCTAATAGAGGATATATCCCGGTAATTTCTGATGCAGATGAAATCGAGCCTTCTGATTTCAGGGAGTCGGATCTACAGGAGATGCAGGATAGCCTGAGGAAGATGAAGTCCGACAACCGCAAAGTCGATGAGCTAACTCAGAAGGTTTTACAGCTTGAGAGAAAGAATTCTGAGCAGGAGAGTAAGATCGAGCGATTGCAAAGAAGCCTTGATGACATGAAGCGGAGCAACGACAACCTTTCAAATCAGGTCAGCAATTTATCCGGCAAAATTAAGTGATAAAAAAGAGCCACCGCCTGTATTAACTTACCGGGCTATTAGCGTAAGCGTGCCTGCATTAAAGCCACGCTTATCAGCGCCCAGAAATCGGCCGTAGCCATATAGCAAAAACCCGCCTTTTAGGCGGGTTCTTTAAATAGTGGTGCCCGGACTCGGAATCGAACCAAGGACACGGGGATTTTCAATCCCCTGCTCTACCGACTGAGCTATCCGGGCAACGGGGCGCATTAAACCCGATTCACTCTCCGCCGTCAACGAAAAATGTTGTTTTCGTTACAGACTGCGCAATCTCTCACCGTTTCGCCGCATCCTTAAGCGAAAAAGTGCGTCCAGAGCGCAGAGAGCGGCATGGCCAGCAGCAACGCGGGCAGCATATTCACCACGGCAAACATCTTAATCCCACAGATTCGTAATCCTGTTGCCAGCAGCAGCAGGCCGCCGACGGCGGTGAAGTCCGCCATCATCGCCGGCGTGGTCAGCGGGAGAATCAAGGTGGCGCAGGTAGCAAGTGCCAGCTGGATAAGCAGCATCGGGACGCAAATCGCCGCGACGGCGACGCCAAGGGTGGTGGCGAAAATAGTGGCGGTGAAGAAATCCAGAAACGCTTTCGCAATCAATATGCTTGGATCGCCCGTCATGCCTTCCTGCATCGAACCGAAAATCCCGGTGCCGCTGGCGCAAAACAGAATGATGATGGCGACATAGTTCTGGATAAACGACTCGTGCGTGCCGTGTTTCGCCTTGCCGCCCGGTCGGGCAATCAGGTTTTTGGCTTTACTCACCGCGCTGTTAATGCCTTTTTCCAGATAGCAAAATTCGCCAATGAGCGCGCCGAGAAGGGTGGCCAGCACCATCACGGGCAGGTTGGCGCATTTGATCACTAAAAGAATACCGATCCCTAGCGATGCCAGGCCGAATATTGAGGGCATGGAAGTGCGAATACGCTCCGGCAGCCGCTGGCTCAGCACTGCGCCGAGTACGCCGCCCAGCAATACGGCACCTGCGTTGATAAATGGCCCGATAACCACGCTTAACTCCTGTTACTTACTCATTGGTATTGCATGATTATGACATGCTTCTGCTTTATGGCCGTTAGCTTTGGGTGATTAAATGCATAAGGATTCTTTGTTGCGGCTAAAAATAAAAGGTGACATTATTGCGCGAATTTTCTCCTCCTGTCTCACCGCTCGGTGAGGGTAACTGCGCTTATGAAAACCATGAAAATCGCTGTCAGCCGCGAGCTGCTCTCTACTGTGTCTACGCACCGCGAAAAGGTGACGCTGGATAACACGGATTTCACCGATGTGGCAGCCGTCGTCATGACGACGACAGAAAGTCGCAGCGGCATTCTTGCGTTGCTGAAACGCACGGGCTTTCAGCTTCCGGTGTTCATTTTCTCGCAGGAGCCCACGGAAGCGCCCGACGGCGCCACCGCGGTCATCTCGGGTAAAGCGCAGGAGTTTCTGGAGCTGGAGACCGCAGCCAGCCGTTATGAAGAGAACCTGTTACCGCCGTTTTTCGACACCCTGAGCCAGTATGTGGAGATGGGCAACAGCACCTTTGCCTGCCCGGGCCACCAGCATGGGGCTTTTTTCAAAAAGCACCCGGCAGGGCGACAGTTCTATGATTTCTTCGGGGAGAACGTGTTCCGCGCCGACATGTGCAATGCCGACGTGAAGCTGGGCGATCTGCTGATCCACGAAGGGTCCGCCAAGCATGCGCAAAAGTTCGCCGCGAAAGTGTTCAACGCGGACAAAACCTACTTCGTGCTGAACGGTACGTCGGCGGCCAACAAGGTGGTGACCAACGCGCTGCTGACTCGCGGCGATTTGGTGCTGTTCGATCGTAACAACCACAAATCCAACCACCATGGGGCGCTGATCCAGGCGGGTGCTACGCCGGTTTATCTTGAGGCAGCACGTAACCCGTTTGGATTTATTGGCGGGATTGACGAGCACTGCTTTGACGATGCGTATCTGCGGGAGCTGATCCGCGAGACGGCGCCGGAAAAGGCCGACGAAGCACGGCCGTTCCGCCTGGCGATCATTCAGCTTGGCACCTACGACGGGACGATCTACAACGCCCGTCAGGTGATCGACAAGATCGGCCACCTTTGCGACTACATTCTGTTTGACTCCGCGTGGGTGGGCTACGAGCAGTTCATTCCGATGATGGCGGAAACGTCCCCGCTGTTGCTGGAGCTGAACGAGAACGATCCGGGCATTTTTGTCACCCAGTCGGTGCATAAGCAGCAGGCCGGGTTCTCGCAAACGTCGCAGATCCATAAAAAGGACAACCACATTCGTGGCCAGGCGCGTTTCTGCCCACACAAGCGTCTTAACAACGCGTTTATGCTGCATGCTTCAACCAGCCCGTTCTATCCGCTGTTCGCGGCCCTGGATGTGAACGCAAAAATCCACGAAGGGGAAAGCGGGCGCAGGCTGTGGGCGGAGTGCGTCGAGCTGGGGATTGAAGCGCGTAAGGCGATCGTTGCGAATTGCCATATGATCAAACCGTTTATTCCACCGGTGGTGGCGGGGCGGCCGTGGCAGGATCATCCGACTCACGCCATTGCCAGCGAGCTTCGCTTCTTCAGCTTTGAGCCGGGAGCAAAATGGCATGGGTTTGAGGGCTATGCCCGCGAGCAGTACTTTGTCGACCCGTGCAAGCTGTTGCTGACCACGCCGGGCATCGATGCCGAAACGGGGGAGTACACGGATTTCGGTATTCCAGCGACGATTCTGGCGCACTATCTGCGTGAAAACGGCATCGTGCCGGAAAAATGCGACCTCAACTCGATCCTGTTCCTGCTGACGCCTGCCGAAAGCAGCGAGAAGCTGGCGCAGCTGGTGGCGATGCTGGGCCAGTTTGAACAGCACATTGAGGACGATACGCCGCTGGCGGACGTACTGCCGACTATCTTCCAGAAATACCCGGTGCGCTACCGGGATTATACGCTCCGACAGCTGTGCCAGGAGATGCACGATCTCTACGTCAGCTTTGACGTGAAAGATTTGCAGAAGGCGATGTTCCGTAAGGAGAGCCTGCCGGAGGTGGTGATGAATCCGCAGGATGCCAATCAGGAGTACATTCGCGGAAGCGTAGAGTTAGTGCGTATTCGTGACGCTGCAGGGCGTATCGCTGCTGAAGGCGCGCTGCCCTATCCGCCAGGCGTGCTGTGCGTGGTGCCGGGTGAAGTCTGGGGCGGGGCGGTACAGCGTTACTTCCTGGCGCTGGAGGAGGGCATCAACCTGCTGCCCGGCTTCTCGCCGGAACTGCAGGGTGTGTACAGCGAGAAGGATGCTGACGGGATTAAGCGGCTGTATGGGTATGTATTAAAGTAGAGCCTCTCTCTAACGTAGGCCGGGTAAGCTTGCGCCACCCGCCGATTTGCCCGGTGGCGCAAGCTTACCGGGCCTACAATACAGCGTCAGACCTCTGCGCGGCGGTACATCCTCCTCGGATGCCCAATCTTCCCGTACAGCATCTCCACGCTGAGAAACCCGGTCTCCACGCAGTGTTCCAGATAGCGCCGGGTGGTGGTTTTACTCAACCCCGTCTCGCTCACGACCTCATCCACGGTAAAGCAGTGCGTCGCCTTGTCGTTAAACAGCGTCTGCACGCGGGCCAGCGTATTTTCCTCAATGCCTTTGCTGCCGTTGTCCTGGCGGTAGTTTTTCGCCTGTAGCTGATAGAGCGAATCGACGTTCTGCTGGTCGACAATCTTCCAGACGCGCTGCTGTTCGGCAAACTGCACAAACCGCTCCAGCGACTGGCTGAGCCGCTTCCAGGAGACGGGTTTGAGGATGTAGTCGAACGCGCCGTTGCGAATCGCCTGGCTGCAGGTGTCCATATCGCTGGCGGCAGTAATGAAAATCACCGAGCAGTTAGCGCGGGCCAGCATCGGATCATTAATCAGCGAGATCCCTTTGCCGTCAGGCAGATAGTTATCCAGCAGCATGAGCTGCGGCTGTTTGCTTTCAAGTTCAGCCTGGGCCGCTGCCAGCGACGAGGCAATGCCTACCAGTCTCAGACGCGGATGCTTACTTATCAGCTCCGCGTGCAGTTGCGCCAGCTCGTTTTCGTCTTCAACAATCAGTACGTCGATAAGTTCATGTTGCATAGTCGGTGTCTTCCAGTTGCCGGGCGGTTCCCGTGGCAGGGATAAACAATGAGAAAATGGCGCCGCGCGGCGTATTATCGGCAACTTCAATTGCGCCGCCAGCCTGTGTGACATAGCTTTCGATCAGATACAGGCCAATCCCATGATCGCCGCGTGTCTTGGTGGTGATGCCGCGTTCAAAAATTTGGTCACGGATCTCCGGTTTAATGCCAACGCCCTGGTCGGCCACTTCAATAATCAGTTCCTGTTCGCTGAGTTTTATCAGCACCTCCACCGGCGCGTGGGGAAGCGGTGAACGCTGTGTCGCTTCGATGGCGTTATCCAGCAGGTTGCCAATAATCGAAATCAGCTCTTGTTCTCCCAGCGGCAGGAACGGCCTGTCCAGAAGACAGGCCGGGTCGAAACTCAGCTCGACGCCTTTCTCCCGCGCGCGGGCGGCTTTGCCCAGCAGCAGGCCGCACAGGGTCGGGGAACTGAACCGCGAAGAGATAAAGTCCAGCAGCTCCTGGGCATGCTCCGACTGCGCCTGAATGTAGCCAATCGCCTCCTCATAGCGGCCCATATGCAGCAGCCCGGAGAGGGTGGTCATCCGGTTTAACTGTTCGTGGCGCATAATGCGCAGGTTATCGACATAGCGTTTTACCTGGCTGAGCTGGGCGCTCAGTGAGTCGATCTCGTTGCGATCGCGGAAGGTGATCACCCAGCCCTGCAGCGCCCCCTCAAGCATGATGTGCACCCGGCTGGCAATCACCGTGAGATCGTTAAAACGGCAAATCTCATCATGGGTATCTTTCGCCAGCATCGTCTGCGTGTCGAAGAACGGGACCGGATCGATAACCTGGCTTATCAGCTGCCCGCGCAGTTCCCGGGCTGGCTGGCTCAGGCCCAGCAGCTTGCGCGCCGCCTGGTTGATCACTTCAATCCGCCGCCGATCGTCAATGGCAATCACTCCTTCATAAATAGACTCCATCATCGCCTTTTGCTGGCGCACCAGCAGCCCGATTTCTCGCGGTTCAAGGGAGAAAATCTGCTTCTTAATACTGCGGGTAAAGAACCAGGAGAAGATAAAGAGGGCAATCAGCAACAGCACGGCGGCAATCAGGATATTGACCACTTTACTAACGGTAATGGTATCAAGGTAGCTGGTGAGATAGCCTACCGAGACAATGCCTACTACCTGACCGGCATCGTTGAAAATGGGGGCTTTACTGCGCAGCGAAATACCCAGCCCGCCTTTGCGGATGGTAGTGGTGCTTTTACCCTGCAAAACGGCTTCATTGTCACCGCCTACCAGCGTTGTACCTACTCTGTCGGCAAAGACGGAGTGAAAAAGATGCTGGCCCTTATTATCACCAATCACAATAAAGCTGGCGTCACTGTGCGCAGACATCTTCTGCATAAAATCATGGATGGCGTTGATATTTTTTTGTTCGACTTCATTACGCAATGTCGGAATAAGCGCTATCTCTTCAGCCTGTATTTTGGCGCGGGCGCTCATTTCCTGATAAAGCTGTTTGCCGACATCGACGTAATAATATCCGCCCAGTAACGCAAAAAGTACTGAGAAAAAGGCAACCAGCGAAATAAACAGCTTAATCTGGAAAGAGACTTTCATAACTATCACGCGAGGTAGCGACAAAGATGGACAATATATCATCTTTTTTCGTGCGGATGCCCGCTTTGCCGAAAACTTGTGATCCCTTGCACAGCAGGGTCTGTAAAAGATTTATCTTAAAGGCTGGCCTGCTTCAGGCTGCGCGAACAAATGTTATTTGTTTGTTCAATTCGGAAAAGAAACCATAAAAACCACGCGAATAAATAAGGCATAAATCACATTAAATAAAAGAAACCATTAAAACCATAGTGGCCATTAAAACTTCGCTTTTAATATGCCTTTCCTCACATAAAGTAAGCCTTTGTGACTCTAAGCTGAACGCACAAAATAACTAAGGGGCTTATTATGAGCACAACTGACGATTCTTTCTCTGTTACCCACGACCCGATTGAAATTCAGCGACCTTCGCTCAAAGAGCGCTGGTGGCATATTATGGATACCTGGAAAATCGGGATTATTCCTCTGCCACTGTTTGTTCTGGCGGGTGTACTGATTGCCATTGATTGTCTGGGCGGAAAACTGCCGAGCGACATCGTGGTGATGGTGGCTACGCTGGCGTTCTTCGGCTTTGCCTGCGGCGAGTTTGGTAAACGCCTGCCGATTGTCGGCAAGCTCGGCGCGGCGGCAATCTGCGCCACCTTTATTCCTTCCGCACTGGTTTACTACGGCCTGCTGCCGGATGTGGTAGTCGAGTCCACGACCAAGTTCTACAAATCCACCAACATTCTCTACCTCTACATATGCTGCATTATTGTCGGCAGCATCATGAGTATGAACCGCACCGTGCTGATTCAGGGCTTCCTGCGCATCTTCTTCCCGATGCTGTGCGGTGAAATCGTCGGCATGATTGTCGGGATGGGCGTCGGTATCGCCCTGGGCCTTGAACCGTTCCAGATCTTCTTCTTTATTATTCTGCCGATCATGGCGGGCGGCGTAGGAGAAGGGGCGATCCCGCTTTCCATCGGCTATGCCACTTTGCTCCATATGGACCAGGGCGTGGCGCTCGGTCGCGTGCTGCCGATGGTGATGCTCGGCGGTCTGACCGCAATTATTATCTCCGGCTGTCTGAACCAGCTTGGTAAACGCTACCCGCACCTGACCGGTGAAGGCCAGCTGATGCCTAACCGCGCGAATGCGGATACCACCGTCTCTCAGCCTGCATTCTCTGGCAAAGCAGACGTGACCACTATCGCCTCCGGCGCGCTGCTGGCGGTACTGCTCTACATGCTGGGCATGCTCGGCCACAAGCTGATTGGCCTGCCTGCACCGGTTGGCATGCTGTTTATGGCGGTACTGGTGAAGCTCTGCAACGGCGCCTCTCCGCGCCTGCTGGAAGGCTCTCAGGTAGTGTACAAATTCTTCCAGACCTCTGTGACCTACCCAATCCTGTTTGCCGTCGGCGTGGCTATTACCCCGTGGCACGAACTGGTCGCGGCCTTCACCGTCAGCAACCTGCTGGTGATTGTCAGCACCGTTTCTGCACTGGTCGCCACGGGATTCTTCGTCGGCAAAAAGATTGGTATGCACCCGATTGATGTCGCCATCGTTTCCTGCTGCCAGAGCGGCCAGGGCGGTACCGGCGACGTGGCGATCCTGACCGCAGGCAACCGTATGAGCCTGATGCCGTTCGCCCAGATTGCTACCCGTATCGGCGGCGCGATTAACGTCTCTATCTCACTGCTGATTCTGGGCAACTTCCTCGTTTAAGTTTTCAGGAAAGAACAATGAAACTCGCAAGCTTTTTATACCAGGGAAAACGCAGCTACGGCATCGTCCAGGCCGAAGGTGTGATTGATTTACGTCGCCGTCTGGGCGACCAGTACAGCGACCTCAAAGCGCTGCTGCAGGGCAACGGGCTGGCGCAGGCCACCCGCTATATCAACGATGCGGTGGATGTGCCGATGAGCGCCATCACCTTCTTACCGGTGATTGAGCAGCCGGAAAAAATTCTCTGCGTGGGCATGAACTACGCCGACAAGCGCAAGGAGTTTGACCAGCATAACCCGGCCCCGACGCTGTTTGTCCGCTTCCCGGATTCACAGACCGGACATAACGAGCCGGTGCTGAAGCCGCGCCACTCCAGCGAATTCGACTACGAAGGCGAGCTGGCGGTGATCATCGGTAAAGGCGGGGAGAACATCAGCCGCAACGACGCCCTGCGCCACGTGGCCGGTTACAGCTGCTACATGGATGGCTCCGCCCGCGACTGGCAGCACACCTGGTTTACGGCCGGTAAAAACTGGCGTCAGACCGGCGCGTTCGGCCCGTGGATGGCGACGGCCGATGAGATCCCGGACCCGCACCAGCTTGCGATCCGCACCTGGCTGAACGGCCGCATGGTGCAGGAAGACAACACCAGCAGCATGATCCACAAGGTGGCGGAGCTTATCGAATACATCAGCACCTTCACCCGCTTAAGCCCGGGCGATGTGATCATCACCGGCTCCCCTGGCGGCGTGGGTAAAAAGCGTAACCCGCCGCTGTTTATGAAAGAGGGCGATCGCATTGAGGTGGAGATCGAGCATATCGGTCATCTGAGCAACGTGATCGTGGAAGCGCCAGCCGTCGGGCTTGCGGCAGCACACTAGGTAAGGCGGCAGCATGCAATCGCAACCCATCGATTTTCGCCACACGCTGGTGGCGAAGCACCCGGAACGTTTAAGCCAGATCCGTTACCTGCTGGCCGACAGCGGCCTTGGCCTGGACAACGACATCACGCTTTTCGTCGAAGCCTGGTCCGGCTCGCAGCTGGTGGGTTGCGCAGGGCTTGCCGCCAACGTCATCAAATGCGTGGCGGTCAACGAGCAGCTTCGTGGCGAGAACCTCAGCGCGCGCCTGCTGGCAGAGGTGCAAAATGCGGCGCTGGAGCGCGGCCATTTTCATCTTTTCCTCTGCACGCGTCCGTGCAACAAGGAGCGCTTTGCCCGCAGCGGTTTCTGGCCGATTGCCCAGAGCGGTAACAATGCGGTGCTGATGGAGAACACCCCGCAGGGCATCGAACGTTACTGCCGGTCCCTCTCCAGGATGCGTAAATGTGGGGAAAAAATTGGCGCGATAGTGATGAACGCCAATCCGTTCACCCTCGGCCACCGCCATCTGGTGGAGCAGGCGGCAGGGCAGTGCGATGCCCTGCACCTGTTCGTGGTGCGTGAAGATGCCTCGTTCTTCCCGTTTAGCGCGCGCCTCGAGATGGTTCGTGCGGGCGTGGCGCATCTGCCGAACGTGGTGGTACACGAAGGCTCGCAGTACATCATCTCCCGCGCCACCTTCCCGGCCTACTTCCTGAAGGAGACCGGCAAAGTGCAGCAGGCGTGGAGCGAAATCGACGTGCTGATCTTCCGGGACTTCATCGCCCCGGCGCTGGGGATTACCCATCGCTTTATTGGCTCGGAGCCGTTTTGCGATATCACCCGTCAGTACAACCAGACGCTGCACGACCTGCTCGCCTCGCATATCGAAGTTGTGGAAATGCCGCGCATCAAGGCCACCGGCAACGCCATTTCAGCGTCCGAAGTGCGCCGCTTACTGAAGACACAGCAGTTTTCCCGGATCCGGGAGATTGTCCCGGACTCCACCTTCGCGCACCTCGAAACACATTACCGTGCGAGTGCGGAAGTCGCTTAACTACCAGGAATTTATCATGAAAATTGTAAGGGAGGCGCTGGCCGGAACGCAGGAGTCCAGCGACCTGATGGTGAAAATCGCTCCCGCTCACGGCGAGCTGGAGATAGTCATCCACAGTGAAGTGATTAAGCAGTTTGGCGAGCAAATTCGCCAGGTGGTCAACGACACATTGCGCGCCATGAACGTGCACCAGGGATTAATCATTATTGAAGACAAAGGGGCGCTGGACTGTGTGATCCGCGCCCGCCTGCAAAGCGCGCTGATGCGTGCCGCCGATGACCAGGCCATCAACTGGGGGGCGCTGAAATGAGCAAACTCCGCCGCAGTATGCTGTTCCTGCCCGGCGCCAACGCCGCCATGCTCTCCACCGCGTTTATCTACCGCCCGGACTCCATCATGTTTGACCTTGAAGATGCGGTCGCCCTGCGTGAAAAAGACACCGCACGCATGCTGGTGTTCCACGCGCTACAGCACCCGATGTATCAGGATATCGAAACCGTGGTGCGCATTAACCCGTTGAGCACGCCGTTTGGCCTGCTGGATCTGGAGGCCGCCGTGCATGCTGGCGTGGACGTGATCCGCCTGCCGAAAACCGACACGCCGGAAGATATCTACGAGCTGGAAGGCCACCTGGAGCGCATTGAACGTGAATGCGGACGCAAGGTTGGCTCCACCCGCGTAATGGCGGCGATCGAGTCGGCCATTGGCGTCATCAACGCCGTGGCGATTGCCCGCAGCTCCCCGCGCTTAATTGGCATCGCGCTGGCGGCCTTTGACTACGTCATGGACATGCAGACCGAGCGCGGCGACGGCACCGAGCTGTTCTATGCCCGCTGTGCCGTACTGCATGCCGCCCGCGCTGCGGGCATCGATGCCTTCGACGTGGTGTGGTCAGACGTTAACGACGAGGCCGGGTTCCTGCGCGAGGTCGATCTGATCCGCAAGATGGGCTTTAACGGTAAATCGCTGATCAACCCGCGCCAGATTGACCTGCTGCATAACGCTTACGCCCCGACGCAGGAAGAGGTGGATCACGCGAAACGCGTGATTGAAGCCGCAGAAGAGGGCGAACGTAACGGTCTCGGCGTGGTGTCGCTCAACGGCAAAATGGTCGATGCCCCGATAATTAACCACGCGCAGGTAGTGCTCGAGCGCGCAGCGGCCTCCGGCGTGCGTCGTTAAGGATTACACAATGAATCAGACAGAACTTCTCCATGTGAATTTTCCCCATTTGCGGGATTTAAAACCCTTTGATACTGCGCACAGCGCGACGCCGTGGCTGGCAGACAGCGAGGCTAAACATAACCGAAAATTGTGTGCGACCGTTGAAGAGGCCGTATTACGCAGCGGTCTGCAGGACGGGATGACCATCTCCTTCCACCACGCATTCCGCGAAGGTGACCGGGTGATCAATACCGTTGTGGCGCTGCTGGCACGGATGGGCTTTAAAAACCTGACGCTGGCCTCCAGCTCGCTGATGACCTGTAACGACGCGCTGATCGAACATATTGAGAGCGGCGTCATCACCCGGATTTACACCTCCGGCATGCGCGGCAAGCTGGCGGATGCCATCTCGCACGGGCTGATGGACGAGCCGGTGCAAATTCACTCTCACGGCGGGCGCGTCAAGCTGCTGCAGGACGGCGAGCTGAATATCGACGTGGCGTTTCTCGGCGTGCCGTGCAGCGATGAATTTGGCAACGCCAACGGCACGCACGGCAAATCCTGCTGCGGCTCGCTGGGCTACGCCATGGTGGACGCGCACTTCGCCCGTAAGGTGGTGCTGCTGACCGAAGAGCTGGTGCCGTTCCCCAATATGCCTGCCAGCCTGGTGCAGGACCAGGTGGACTACATCGTGCAGGTCGAGAGCGTCGGCGACCCGGCGAAAATCAGCGTCGGTGCGGCGCGCGTTACCAGCAACCCGCGCGAGCTGATGATCGCCCGCTATGCAGCAGACGTGATTGAACACTCCGGCTATTTCAAACCCGGCTTCTCGATGCAGACCGGCTCCGGCGCGGCGGCCACCGCCTGCACGCGCTTTATGGAAGAGAAGATGGAGCGCAGCGGCGTTAAGGCACGCTTTGCGCTCGGCGGCATCACCGGCAGCCTGGTGGATTTGCACGAGAAGGGGCTTATCGAAAAGCTGCTCGATACCCAGTGCTTTGACGGCCAGGCGGCGGCCTCGCTGGCGCGTAACCCGAACCACGTGGAGATTTCCACCAACGTCTACGCCAACCCTGGCAGCAAAGCGGCGAGCTGCGACCAGCTCGACGTGGTGATCCTCAGCGCCCTGGAAATTGACGTCGATTTCAACGTTAACGTCATCACCGGCTCCGACGGCGTGATGCGCGGCGCGTCTGGCGGGCACTGCGACGTCGCCGCCGCAGCAAACCTGACCATCGTTGTTGCGCCGCTGCTGCGCAGCCGTATTCCAACGGTGGTGAAGCGCGTTACCACGCGCCTCACGCCGGGGGAGAGCATTGACGTGCTGGTCACCGACCACGGCATTGCGGTCAACCCGGCGCGCCCGGAAATCCGCGAGCGGCTGCTGGAAGCAGGACTCAAAGTTGTGGATATCAGCGCGCTTTACGAGCGGGCGATTTCCCTGACCGGCGTACCTAAACCGATTGAATTTACAGACAAAATCGTCGGGGTGATCCGCTACCGCGACGGCAGCGTGATCGACACCGTACGACAGGTGAAGGAGTAGTTATGACAACAGCGACACCCGTGCGGACGGGTGTCAGCCTGGACGAACTGCTGACGGCGAAAGAGCGCCGCGCAGCGCGTCAGGTTGACATGCTTGAGCACTATCAACAACCGGTGATTTCCCTCACGCTGGTTACGCCAGGGGAAATCAAAGACAGCCTGCGCTATCGCAACACCATGGGCGTGGCGCTGCAGATGTGCGACCAGCTGCTGTGGGAAAACCGCTGGCAGGTGCTGGACCGCCAGGTGCTGTGGCTCCCGACCGGGCCGGAAGCCCTGTGGTGCGTGGCCCATCCTGCGGTGGAAATCAAAGCGCACTGTGCGGAGCTGGAGCAAACGCATCCGCTCGGCAGACTGTGGGATCTGGATGTGATCTGCCCTCAGCACGGCCATGTAGGGCGTCAGTCGCTGGGGGCGAATCTCAGACGCTGCCTGATCTGCGACGAGCCCGCGCATGCCTGCTCCCGTTCGCGGAACCATCCCGTTGAGCTGGTGGTTTCCCGCGTGGAGAAGATGATCGATGACTGGTTTGCTCGCGACTAAACCCTGCCCGGCTGACGTGCCAGCGCTTGTCGAAGCGGCGCTGTGGCAGGAGCTGGAACTGACGCCCAAGCCGGGGCTGGTAGACAAGCTTAATAACGGCTCCCATCGCGATATGGACCACGCGCTGTTTGTCCGCAGCATTGCGGCGATTACGCCGTGGTTTTCGCGCTTTGCTGAACTGGGTAACGCGCATGCAGATAAACCCGCTGACGAGCAGTTACGGGTTCTCCGCCCGATGGGGATGGCCTGCGAGCAGGCGATGTATGCCGCAACGAACGGGGTGAACACGCATAAAGGCGGTATTTTTGCCCTGGGCTTACTGTGCTTTGCCGCCGGGCGCGTGAAAAAAGTCTCCGCAGACAACCTCTGTTGTGAGGTGAGTAACATCTGCAACGGGCTGGTTTCGCGGGAGCTGGCCGCACGCAGCGGACAGGCGACCGCGGGCGAGCGGCAATTTCAGCAGTACGGCTTAACGGGCGCGCGCGGTGAGGCAGAGAGTGGCTTTGCAACGGTACGTAAGGCGCTGGCGCAGTGGAAAGGACATTCCCTTCACGGCCTGCTGTTACGCCTGATGGCGATAAATCAGGACAGCAACCTGGTTTCGCGCGGCGGCATTGAGGGGCTGCGCTACGTTCAGGGCTACGCACGGGAATTACTGGCTGACGGCTGGGACCGCGAGGCGTTGCTCAGAATGGATAACGCATTGATTAAACGAAACCTGAGTCCGGGCGGCAGTGCGGATTTGCTGTCGGTGGGGTGGGTGCTTTCTGCAATAAAATAGCCGGGTGGCGGCTACGCCTTACCCGGCCTACGGTCTGGTTTTGTAGGCCCGGTAAGCGCAGCGCCACCGGGCATAGCATATCAATGCGCGACTGGCTGTGCACCATTCGGCACGCGAACATGCTTGTACTTGAACAGCGCGATAAACGCGAAGAACAGCACCAGCGAGTACGCGGCGAAGATCAGCCACACAGGCTGCCAGTTGGTGATGCCGTTGGTGGTGTACATCTCAACCACTTTACCGCTCACCACACCGCCCAGAATACAGCCGAAGCCGTTGGTCATCATCAGGAACATACCCTGTGCACTGGCGCGGATTTCAGGCTTCACTTCTTTTTCTACAAACACGGAACCCGAGATGTTGAAGAAGTCGAAGGCGCAGCCGTAAACAATCATCGACAGAACCAGCAGCACGGTGCCGAACGGGCTTGGGTCGCCGTAGGCGAACAGACCGAAGCGCAACATCCATGCCGCGATACTGATCAGCATGACGTTCTTGATGCCGTAGCGGCTCAGGAAGAACGGGATGGTCAGGATGAACAGCGTCTCAGAGATCTGAGAGATGGACATCATCACCGACGCGTGCTCAACAATAAAGCTTCCGGTAAACAGCGGGTTGTTATCGAAGCTGTGCAGGAAGGTATTGCCGAACATGTTGGTGATCTGCAGTTCCGCGCCCAGCAGCATGGAGAAGATAAAGAAGATCGCCATGCGTTTGTTTTTGAACAATGCGAACGCATCCAGACCGAGCATTGAACTCCAGCTCTGGTTCTTCTGCTGGTTAGAAACCGGAATGTGCGGCAGCGTCAGGGTGAACAATGCCAGTACCACAGAGAGCGCTGCGCCGATGTAGAGCTGCATGTGGCTCAGTTCAAAGCCCGCGAAGCTCACGCCCCACATCGCCATGATAAAGCCGATGGTGCCCCAGATACGGATTGGCGGGAAGTCAGTCACGATATCCATTCCCGCAGACTTGATGCGGTGGTAGGAGATGGTGTTGATCAGGCCAAGCGTTGGCATGTAGGCCAGCGAGTTAAGCAGGATCACCATGAACATCGCCCCCGGCGTGGTCACCTGGGCTGCCATAAACAGCGTCCCCGCGCCTACCAGATGGCAAAGCATGTACAGCCATTTCGCACTTAACCATTTATCCGCCACGATCCCCAGCAGCGTTGGCATGAAGACAGCCGCAATACCGAGCGAGCTGTATACGGCACCGATTGACGCACCATCGAACTTGAGCGTCACAAACATATAGGAGCCGAGTGTGGTTAGCCAGCTACCCCACAGGCAGAACTGCAGAAACGACAAGATTTTAAGCTGCAGCTTAAGGTTCATGTTACTTTCCTCACAAGTGAGCGGGAGATATGTTGTTTTGGGAACATTCAGGGTTGTTATTTGATGCAATTCTATCAGTTGGCAACGATATGTTTTGTTACCTCCCGCAAAAAAATGCAATCCACATTAATTTGCAGTTTGGATTGTGATGCAAATAACATTTTCGTATGGGTGGGGATGGGTGTGGCCTGATGCCCTCACCCTGACCCTCTCCCACGGGGAGAGGGAAAGCAGAACACCTTCTCCTTGCAGGAGAAGGTGTGTTGATTATCGGCGACGGTAGTTCTTCTGCGCCGAATTCACCTTATACAGATAGCGACGGGATTCCGCAGACGGGTGGCGGGTGGTGAGGGTTGAGTAGACATCCCCTGGTGCCATGCTGTTGATGATGTTTGCGGCCTGCACTTTGTCATTCGAGAACACACGCAGCACGCTGCCCGCGCCGCCGTTATAGGCGGTGATCACCGCATAGCGGCGCGAGGTTGGGTTATCAATCCCGCCAAGGTAGACATTGTTTAGCATTGCCAGATAGGCCGTGCCGGTATCAATGTTGCTCTGCGGATCGAACAGATAGCTGCGGCTCGGCGTCCCGGATTTACCCTGCGCGCGGAAGACGTCTTTACCGGCGCTGTGCTGCACAACCTGCATCAGCCCCAGGGCGTCGGAACGGCTTACCGCGTACGGGTTAAACGACGACTCGGTTTGCATAATCGCCAGGATCAGCGACTCATCCACACCGTACTTACGCGAGGCCTGACGCACCATCCCAATGTACTTATGCGCACGCTTGTCGAGGTGGTTCGGGACGAGGTTGATGGTGACGCTGTAGATAATCTTCAGACCGTTAGAGCGGCTTTTGAGGCGCGTCTGCAGCAGATAGTCGGCAAATTTCGTAGCGCGACCTTCCCAGCGGATCGGCTGGCCGGTCTGATCGACAACCTGACCGTACAGGAACGGCTCTTTCGAGATAGTGATATCGTCGGCATCGGAGTAGAGATCGATAGAGCCCGGATCGTCACCCATCAGCAGGGTTTTGATAATCGCCTGACGGAGTCGTGCCGCAGGGTCTGTGCCTGCGATGGTTTCAATCGTGATCGTACCCTCATCAAAGTTGATGTGGCTACGGGTCAGATAGGCGTCGGTGTACTTAACGTAGTCCTTAGGTCCGGCAATAAGAACTTCGTTAAATCCCCATATATTCTCGATGTTGTGGGCAAACTGCCCCATCAAAATGTCAAAACCGTTGGTGTCCTTGATCCAGGCTTCGTTGTAATCATCGCCTTTTTTTGAAGAACACGAGACAAGCAACGGCGCAACAAGGGCTAGCGCTAAAAGTTTTTTCATCATTCCGGGAGTGCGTGTTGTGTTTGCTTAGTCGTTGCTTTCGCCGGGTAAGCGCAGCGCCACCCGGCAACAGCGGCGCGATATTATTTTTCCGGCGGCGTATAGCCTTCGATGTGCACGTCTTTGCCTTCGAACAGGAAGCTCACCATCTCCTGCTCCAGCAGTTTGCGATGTTCCGGGTTCATCATGCTGAGTTTCTTCTCGTTGATCAGCATGGTCTGCTTTTTCTGCCACTGTCCCCAGGCTTCTTTGGAGATTTCGTTATAAATGCGTTTACCCAGGTCGCCCGGATAAAGCTGGAAATCCTGGCCTTCAGCGTCACGCTGCAGGAAAGTACAAAAAATCGTTCTGGCCATACTCATTCCTCTTTTTTAGCCGATGCTAAACCATTGCACCGGCACGTAATTGCTGTAACAGGCGCTCCACGGGAGCCGCCAGTCCGACTGATGGCGGTTGCGCTAAGTTATACCAGAGAGCAGTGCCTTCATCCATGCACGAGGTGAATGAGGACACGGGAAGCCACATCGGCACAATATCCAGGTGGAAATGGCTGAAGGTGTGGCGAAACGCGGTCAGCTGCGTCAGGTTATCGGCAGCAATCCCGCGTGATTTAAGCCATTCACGCAGCAGCGCTTCATTTTCAAACTGTGGGAAGCAGTATAGACCGCCCCACAGACCGCTCGGTGGACGCTGGGCCAGGAAGACGTCGTCGCCGTGCTGCATCAGCAGCATATAGCCGGTGCGCTCGGGCAGCGTCTGCTTGGGTTTCTTACCCGGATACTGCGCCCACGAATGGTTGGCATACGCCATGCAGAGATTATTCACCGGGCAGAGTTCGCATTTTGGTTTTGAGCGCGTGCAGACCATCGCGCCGAGGTCCATCATCGCCTGATTAAAACGCTCCACGCCGTTGGCTGGGGTGACGTCTTCACTGATCTCCCAAAGACGTTTTTCAACGTCCTTCTTCCCCGGCCAGCCGTCGACGGCATAGCAGCGTGCCAGCACGCGCTTAACGTTGCCGTCGAGGATCGGGAAATGTTTGCCTAAAGACAGAGAGAGAATGGCGCCCGCGGTTGAACGCCCGACGCCGGGTAAATCCGCCACTTCGTCGAAGGTTTCCGGGAATTTACCGTTGTGGCGCGTCGCGACCTGCTGTGCGGCTTTGTGCAAATTACGCGCGCGGGCGTAGTAGCCAAGCCCGGTCCACAGGTGCAGCACCTCGTCCAGCGGCGCGTTGGCCAGATCGGTCACCGTCGGGAAGCGTGCCATAAAACGCTCAAAGTAAGGGATCACCGTGGCGACCTGCGTTTGTTGCAACATCACTTCGGAGAGCCATACTTTGTAAGGCGTTTTTTCAATTTGCCAGGGCAGGGTTTTACGCCCGTATTTGTCGTACCAGTCCAGCACCTGGGCTGAAAATTGAGAGGCTTGCATGGTCATCGATTCGTATAATCAGGGACGCCGATTGCAGCACAGCGTCAATCTGCTGTAAACCGGATCTTTCCCATGCTTGCATAGAAGCCTTAACTTTGGATAATGCCCGTTTCCCGAACATTCTCACAAGCAGACAACTCTTTTATGAAAAACGACGTCATTTCACCGGAATTTGATGAAAACGGTCGCCCGCTGCGCCGTATTCGCAGCTTTGTCCGCCGTCAGGGCCGCCTGACAAAAGGGCAGCAACATGCGCTGGACAACTACTGGCCGGTGATGGGCGTTGAGTTCAGCGAGCAGCCTCTGGACTTTACTGAACTGTTTGGTCGCGAGGCGCCAGTCACGCTGGAAATCGGCTTTGGTATGGGCACCTCGCTGGTGGCCATGGCGAAAGCCCGCCCGGAGCAGAACTTCCTCGGTATCGAAGTACACTCCCCGGGCGTGGGTGCATGCCTGGCAACGGCCCATGAAGAGGGCGTTGAGAACCTGCGCGTGATGTGTCACGACGCGGTGGAAGTGCTGCATAAAATGATTCCTGACAATTCTTTAACCATGGTTCAGCTCTTTTTCCCTGACCCGTGGCACAAAGCACGTCATAATAAACGCCGTATCGTTCAGGCGCCGTTTGCTGAGCTGGTAAAAAGTAAGCTGAAGCTGGGCGGTGTCTTCCATATGGCGACCGACTGGGAACCGTATGCGGAACATATGCTGGAAGTGATGTCGTCTCTGGATGGTTACAAAAACCAGTCTGCCAGCAACGACTACGTACCGCGTCCGGAATCGCGTCCGGTAACGAAATTTGAACAGCGTGGCCATCGTCTTGGTCACGGTGTATGGGACTTAATGTTCGAGAGGGTGAAATAATGGCAAAGAATCGTAGCCGTCGTCTGCGTAAAAAAATGCATATCGAAGAATTCCAGGAAGTGGGTTTCTCCGTAGCGTGGCGTTTCCCGGAAGGCACCAGCGTAGAACAGATCGATCAGGAAGTAGATGCGTTCATCAATGACGTGATCGAACCCAACAAGCTGGCCTTCGACGGTAGCGGCTACCTGGCATGGGAAGGTCTGATCTGCACCCAGGAAGTGGGTAAATGCACCGAAGAACATCAGGCTCTGGTACGTAAATGGCTTGAAGACCGCAAGCTGGAAGATGTCCGCGTCAGCGAACTTTTCGACGTTTGGTGGGACTAATTAAGAAGCCAAGGGCCAGCATTAGCTGGCCCATTTTGTCTGAGGGAGTGTTTAAGATGCGCAAAACGTTGCTGGCCGTTGCTTTGATGGCTACCGGATTCACCGCCCATGCGGAGTATAAATGTAGCGTGACTCCGCGTGATGACGTGGTGTTAAGCCCGCAAACCGTGCAGGTTAAAGGCGAGAACGGCAATCTGGTGATTACGCCGGAAGGGAATGTCACCTTTAACGGCAAGCAGTACAACCTGACTGCCGCACAGCGTGAGCAGGCGAAAGACTACCAGGCCGATTTGCGTACCGCGCTGCCGTGGATTAACGACGGCGCACTGACGCGCGTTGAGAAAAGCCGTGTGGCGCTGGACAAGATCATTACCAAAGAGGTAGGTGAGAGCAGCAATATGCGCACCCGCCTGACCAAGCTCGATAAGCAGCTCAAAGAGCAGATGAACCGGATTATCGAAACGCGTACCGACGGCCTGACGTTCCACTACAAAGCGATTGATCAGGTCCGTGCTGACGGGCAGCAGCTGGTGAACCAGGCGATGGGCGGTATCCTGCAGGACAGCATCAACGAGATGGGCGCCAAAGCGGTACTGAAAGGCGGTGGTAACCCGCTTCAGGGCGTGCTGGGCAGTCTGGGTGGCCTGCAGACCTCCATTCAGAACGAGTGGAAGAACCAGGAAGATGATTTCCAGAAGTTCGGCAAAGACGTGTGTAAACGCGTGGTGTCGCTGGAAGACAGCAGGAAGGCGCTGGTGGGGACGCTGAAGTAATTAACTTCACCCCTCATCCTAACCCTCTCCCTTTCAGGGAGAGGGTAGCAGCCTTTGCAGTGTTTCAAGGATTTTTCTAACACCCCTTCTTCGTTATTCCAGAGCTCGTTGTTCCAGAATCGAATGACATACCAGCCTTTCCCTCAGCCGGCAGGACGGGATGCGAAATCCTGAATCAGCCTTCAGGAATCTTCTGCGAGGAACAGCTCAAGAAGGGAGTTTAAGAACAGTTTGCCGTGCTCGGTAATCTGCCAGTATTCCTCACATTCCGTGAGATACCCCTGCACCAGCGCTTCGTCAATTTGTGGACGAATCACTGACTCCGGCAGCCCGGTGTATCGCGCAAACTCTGCACGGGGTGCAGCTTCCAGCAGGCGGAAGCGGTTCATAAAGAACTCAAACGGCTTATCCGCCGCCTCTACGTCATGCTGACGTTCAAGATAACGGCCTTCCATATACCCGCGCGGATGGCGAGTCTTAGCCGTGCGCAGAATGCGCCCTTCCGGGAAAGTCACTTTACCGTGCGCGCCGCAGCCAATCCCCAGATAGTCGCCAAACCGCCAGTAGTTCAGGTTATGCTGACACTGGTAGCCCGGCTTCGCGTAGGCCGACGTTTCATACTGCTGATAGCCCGCCGCGGTTAACAGCTGGTGGCCCTGCTCGAAGATATCCCACAGCGCGTCGTCATCTGGCAGCACCGGAGGACGGGAGCCGAACAGCGTGTTTGGCTCGATGGTGAGCTGGTACCACGAAAGGTGCGGCGGATTCAGCGCAATCGCCTGACGCAGATCGTCCAGCGCCTCTTCCAGCGACTGGTCAGGCAGACCGTGCATGAGATCGAGGTTAAAGCTGCGCAGACCCAGCCCTGTTGCCAGATTTGCCGCACGCTTCGCCTCTTCCGGGCCGTGAATACGCCCCAGACGTTTTAACTTCGGCTCGCTAAAGCTCTGTACGCCGATGGAAATCCGGTTCACGCCCGCACGCTGATAATCGACAAAACGGTCGGCCTCAACGGTACCGGGGTTGGCTTCCATCGTAATTTCAGCATCCGCTGCCAGGTTCAGACGTGCACGCACGCCGTCCAGCAGCGTCTGCATCGCCGGGCCAGACAGCAGGCTCGGCGTACCGCCACCAATGAAAATAGTCTTAACTTCACGTCCCTGTGCGTAAGGTACATCGGCATCCAGGTCGGCCAGCAGATGCGCAACGTAATCATCGTGCGGCACTTCACCTTTCAGCGCGTGCGAGTTGAAATCGCAGTACGGGCATTTCTGCACGCACCACGGGATGTGAATATACAGACTCAGGGGTGGCAAATTAGCCATTACGCAGTGCTTCCAGTAACAGTTTCAACGCGCGTCCACGGTGGGAAATCGCGCTTTTCTCTTCGCGGGTCAGTTCCGCAGCGGTTTTGCCCTCGGACGGGACATAGAAAATCGGGTCGTAGCCAAAGCCGCCGTTGCCTGCCGCTTCGCGGGTAATCACCCCCGGCCAGCTGCCGTGGCAGACGATGGGTGTTGGGTCTTCAGCGTGACGCATATAGACCAGCACGCAGTGGAACTGCGCGGTACGCTGTTCGTCAGGCACGTCTTTCAGTGAGACAAGCAGCTTTTCCAGATTCTGCTGGTCGGTAGCGTCAACGCCGGAATAGCGTGCAGAGTAAATCCCCGGCGCGCCGCCGAGAAAATCAACGGCCAGGCCGGAGTCGTCGGCAATCGCGGGCAGGCCCGTAATCTGCGCGGCATGGCGTGCTTTCAGGATCGCGTTTTCGATAAACGTTAGCCCCGTCTCTTCGGCGGAATCCACGCCAAGATCGGTCTGAGCGACCACGTCCAGCCCAAAATCATTTAATAGCGAGGCCAGCTCGCGCACTTTACCGGCGTTACCGGTCGCGAGAACAACTTTCTGCATGGTTTAGTCCTGTTCTGTCAAAGCCGCGACTTCCGTCGGGATCGATTGCGGGTTGAGGATTTTTACCTGTTTATGCCGCCC
Source organism: Lelliottia nimipressuralis (assembly GCF_004402045.1). Lineage (GTDB taxonomy): Bacteria > Pseudomonadota > Gammaproteobacteria > Enterobacterales > Enterobacteriaceae > Enterobacter > Enterobacter chinensis. The sequence goes on from NZ_SOMG01000016.1 coordinate 140,553, forward strand.
CAGCTCGCCTTTTTCAATGATGACCTGGCTTTTAGCCACGCGAAACTGTTTTGCCAGATATTTGGTCAGATGCGCGTTCGCCTGGCCGTCAACGGGTGGGGCAGTGATGGCGACTTTTAACTCGTCGCCATGCAGTCCAACAATACTGTCACGGCTGGCTTTCGGCTGAATATACAGCCGCAAAACCAGCCCGTCAGCGCAGGTGCTTACTGCACTCATAGCGCCATCCACAGCCCCGGCAGCAGCATATCGCCCGTGGACTGTAACAGCTCTGCGATCCCCATGTTGATCACATAGAGCAGCAGAACCAGGATCATCGGGGAAAAGTCGATACCGCCCATAGACGGGAGCAGGTTACGGATCGGACGCAGCAGCGGTTCGGCCAACTGAATCAATGCGTACTCCACCGGGCTGCGCCCCTGGCTGACCCAGCTCATGATGGCCATGACCAGCAGCACCCAGAAAATCAGCAGACCGACGGTTTTGATCAGAATCAGGACGGCGGCTATCCAGATAATCGGCTGGAAGGTGATGACCATAAACAGCACGATTGCTTTGATAACGCTCAGAATAAACGCCACCAGCAGAGACGAACTGTCGATGGGACCCATTGCCGGAATAATACGGCGCAACGGTCCGACAATAGGTTGCGTGATTTTCACGACAAACTGGGAGAACGGATTGTAAAAGTCACAGCGGGCCCACTGCATCCAGACGCGCAGCAAAAGCGCCATCGTATACAGCTCAATGACCGTTGAGAGCAGGAAAGTCAACGTCTTCATGGCGTTCCTCAGGTTTCCTTATTATTGGGTGTAGTCGCGCGCACCGAAAATGGCTGTACCGATGCGCACCATAGTGCTGCCTGCCGCGATGGCGGCTTCCATATCATCCGACATGCCCAGAGAAAGCGTGTCTACCGTGTCATAGCGCGCTTTAAGCGCCTCAAATGCTACAGCCATTTGCTGTGCCACGGCAAACTGCCTTTCATAACTTGACTCAGGTGCCGGAATTGCCATCAGCCCGCGCAGGGTTAAGCGCGGCAGTGCGGCTACCTCTGCTGCCAGCGCATCCAGCTCGCTCAGCGCAATGCCGGACTTGCTGTTTTCGTCGCTGATGTTGACCTGAATCAGCACGTTAAGCGCAGGCATCTCTGCCGGACGCTGGTCATTCAGGCGGGTAGCAATGCGCAGACGGTCAATGGTGTGGCACCAGTCGAAGTGCTCTGCCACCAGACGGCTTTTGTTCGACTGCAGGGGACCAATAAAGTGCCACTGCAGACGGGTATTCCCCTGTTCCTGGAAGTAGCGAATTTTATCCACACCCTCCTGGACGTAGTTTTCACCAAACGCCCGCTGGCCAGCATCAATGGCTTCTGCGATGGCGCTCGCAGGCTTCGTTTTGCTGACTGCAAGTAACGTAATTTCTTCTGAAGCACGGCCGCAACGCGTTGCGGCGGCTGAGATTTTGTCCCGGACCTGTGCCAGGTTATGCGCAATGTCGTTCATTTTCCGAGGAGTAGTCTATGGATGTGGAAGAAATGGTGGCGCTTAGTGTAAAGCATAATGTCTCCGATCTACACCTGTGCAGTGATTCGCCACCCCGCTGGCGCAGAACAGGCCGCCTTGAACCGGCACCGTTTCCGCCTCCTGACGTCGAAGCGTTGTTAAAAGCGTGGCTCAACGACGAGCAGCAGGGAACATGGTGGGCAAACGGGCAGGTGGATTTTGCCGCGACAGTGGCGGGGAGCCAGCGTCTGCGCGGCAGTGCCTTTAAGCAAATGAGCGGTGTCTCTGTGGCGTTGCGGCTGTTGCCGCGTACCTGTCCGCAGCTCGCTTCGTTGGCCGTGCCACGGGCAATCCCGGAACTGTTATCCAATGACTCAGGGTTGATTCTGGTGACGGGGGCGACCGGCAGCGGCAAATCCACTACGCTCGCGGCAATGGTCGATTTTCTCAACCACCATACTGACGGCCATATTCTCACGCTCGAAGATCCGGTGGAGTTTATCTACCAGAGTGAACGTTGCCTGATACAGCAGCGGGAGATAGGTCAGCACAGCCCGTCATTTGCTGAAGCGCTGCGCAGTGCGTTGCGTGAGGATCCGGACGTGATTTTGCTGGGGGAACTGCGCGACAGCGAAACGATCCGCCTGGCGCTGACGGCGGCCGAAACCGGGCATCTGGTGCTGGCGACGCTGCATACGCGCGGCGCATCGCAGGCGATTGAACGGCTGGTCGATACGTTCCCGGCGCAGGAGAAAGATCCGGTGCGTAACCAGCTAGCCGGCAGCCTGCGAGCAGTCCTGGCGCAGAAGCTGGTTCCCGATCTCCAGGATGGCCGCGTCGCGCTGTATGAACTGCTGGTGAACACAGCAGCGGCGGCGAATCTCATTCGCGAAGGAAAAACATGGCAGTTGCCCGGCATTATTCAAACCGGTCAGCAGGCAGGAATGCAGAACTTTGACCAGAGCCTGGCAGAGAGACGGGCGCAGGGGCGGCTGTAGGCCCCTGTGTTCAATAGCCCTGTTCGAAATAGCTTTCGAGGATGATGACGGCAGAAGCGGAGTCCACGCTGCCTTTGTTGAGCGCCCGGAAGCCGCCATGTTCAAACAGACCCGCTCGCGCTTCTACAGTACTGAGGCGCTCGTCGTGAAGCTTCACGGAGACGCCAAAGCGGCCATGGATTTTATTGGCGAACTTACGCGCCCGGGCGGTAAGCGGCTGTTCTGTGCCATCCATGTTCAGCGGCAGCCCAACAATCACGTCATCCGGCTGCCACTCTTTGAGCAGACGCTCGATCAGATTCCAGTCAGGCGTGCCGTCGTTGGCCTTCAGGGCCGTAAGCGGACGGGCGGTACCGGTAATGCGCTGACCAATGGCGACGCCAATGCTTTTGGTGCCAAAATCGAAGGCCAGAAGTGTTCCGCTCATCAGGCGTGCCCCGCGACGCCAGGCATGGTCAGAATATCAATGCCAATCAGCTTCGCCGCGTCACGCCAGCGATCGGCGATAGGGGTTTTAAACAGGATATTCATGTCCGCAGGGGCGGTGAGCCAGGCGTTATCGAGGATCTCTTGCTCAAGCTGGCCTTTCTCCCACGACGAATAGCCCAGCGCCACCAGCACTTCAGAAGGCTGCTCAGCGGTGCCCAGCGTCTCCAGCACGTCGCGTGAGGTGGTGATGACGGTGTTATCCGAAATTCGAATACTGGAAGAGAATACCGGCGGCGTATGCAGGATAAAACCGCGATCTTCTGCGAGAGGTCCACCCAGCATCACGGGTTTATCGAGCCGGATTTCCGGCAGTCGCGCTTCAGCCGGGATTTTCAGCTTGTCCAGAATCCCTTCAACCTGAAGATTTTCCAGCGGTTTGTTGATGATAATGCCCATCGCGCCGTCTTCATTGTATTCACAAATATAAACCACAGCGCGGCGAAAAATCGGGTCCTGGAGAGCAGGCATGGCAATAAGAAAGTGATGCTGTAAATTCATTGTCAGAGGTACTGTTTCCTGGTTTAAAAAGCGACAGCGTCCAGTATGCGGAGAAACCCGGGCGCTGTCACAGGTTATTTCTGTAAACGTTTTTCGATAGCGTCTATCAGCATTCCGGTAATGGAGACCGGGAATTCCGCTTCAATTTCACGAATGCAGGTCGGGCTGGTGACGTTCACTTCCGTCAGACGGTCGCCGATGATATCCAGACCAACGAAGATCAGGCCTTTAGCCTTAAGAGTAGGGCCAACGCGGCGGGCAATTTCCCAGTCGCTTTCGGTCAACGGGCGCGGTTCGCCACGGCCACCGGCCGCCAGATTACCACGGGTTTCGCCACCCTGCGGGATACGTGCCAGGCAGTAAGGAACCGGTTCGCCATCCACGACCAGAACGCGTTTGTCGCCGTCTTTGATCGCCGGAATATAGTTCTGCGCCATGCAGTAACGGGTGCCCAGCTCGGTCAGCGTTTCGGCAATCACGCCAATGTTCGGGTCGCTCTCTTTCACGCGGAAAATCGACGCGCCGCCCATGCCGTCCAGCGGCTTCATGATGATATCGCCGTGCTTCTGCCAGAATTCCTTCAACTGGGCTTTGTTGCGGGTCACCAGCGTTTCAGGCGTCAGGTCGGAGAACCAGGCGGTGTAAAGCTTCTCGTTGCAGTCGCGCAGGCTCTGCGGTTTATTGACGATCAGCGTCCCTTTCTCTTCTGCACGTTCAAGGATATAGGTGCAGTAGATGTACTCGGTGTCGAACGGCGGATCTTTACGCATCAGGATGACGTTGAGATCGGCAAGCGCAATGTCCTGCTCTGTGCCGAACTCGTACCATTTGTCGTAGTTCTGCTCGACGTTAACGATGCGGGTACGCGCGCGGGCTTCACCGTTGATCAGGTAAAGATCGTTCATCTCCATATAGTGGAGTTCATAACCGCGACGCTGCGCTTCCAGCAGCATGGCGAAGCTGGAATCTTTCTTGATGTTAATGTTTGCGATGGGGTCCATCACGATGCCGAGCTTGATCATCTTTCTCTCCAATATGCGTCAACCCAGATCGCCAAACCGTACCTGTAGCGCGGTAATGGCCGTGAGTGCCGTTGTCTCAGTGCGCAGAACGCGAGGTCCCAACAGAATATCAGTAAACTGGTAACGTGCCGTCATCGCAATTTCGTCCGCCGAAAGCCCACCTTCGGGGCCAATCAGCAGGCGTACGCGCTCAACGGGCAGGGGCAGCGTATTGATGCTGGCGCTGGCGCGCGGATGAAGATTGAGCTTCAGCCCACTTTCCTCTTCTGCACACCAGTCTTCCAGATCCATCGCCGGGCGGATCTCCGGAATACGGTTGCGACCACTCTGTTCACAAGCCGCGATGGCAATTTTCTGCCACTGCTGGATCTTTTTGTTCAGACGTTCCGCATCCAGTTTAACGCCACAGCGCTCAGAAAAAAGTGGCGTAATGAGGCTTACACCCAGTTCAATAGATTTCTGAATCGTGAACTCCATCTTTTCCCCGCGCGACATCACCTGACCCAGATGAATGTGCAGGGGTGATTCGCGGTCATCCACTTCGCCACGCAGCACGTTAACGTGCACACTTTTTTTATCGGACCGCGTAATTTGTGCGTCGAAAACCTGGTTAGAGCCGTCGAACAGCTGAATTGTCTGACCTGCGCCCATGCGCAGCACGCGGCCAACGTGGTTGGCGGCGTCATCAGACAGGGCGATTTCGCGACCTGCGGTAATCAGTTCAGGATGGTAAATGCGGGGAATGCGCATAGTCAGAAATTCCGTGTGTAATACGATGTAAGCAAATTGCCGCTAGTGTAGGTTAGCTCTTTTGCGCCTGGCAAGCCCGCTGGACGTAAGGGTTATGATTCCCCTGAACCCTGGCGATGCGTTCGTCGCGCTGGCATTCCCACTCCGTCACCGGGTATTGCTTGTCCCAGGCGTTGAACAGTTGCGTCTGCTGGCGGGAGAGGTTGAGAGCGTAACGGTCACGCATATAGAAATAGGTGCGGGCAATGCTGCCGCGCGCGCGGGCAGGGGGCTCGGCGACTTTCTCTTTAAAATCAACCTTCATTCCGCACTGGCCGTACTGGCCTTCGCCACCGTTCCACTGGCTGTACATGAAATTGCCGCGGTCACCGTTCACTTCACCCACGGCGGGTTGCAGGTTGTGCATATCGCTTTCCATCTGGCGATAAACCGGGTCTTTGGCGCAGTTTTTACGTCCACCGTCCTGCCAGCACTGGCGTTGGTGGCCAAACTGCCATGCCGGAACGACATGTTCCCATTCAATACGGCTGGCGCGGTTTTCGTTTTTACGCACCTTATAGCCGCAGGACTCAAGGTCAACGACCCCTTTTTTACCCTGCCAGTTAATTTTACAGCCGCAGTAGAAATCGCCCGGCACGTCAGCGTTGACTTTTACACCGGCCGCTTTGGCCTGAGAGAAACTGTTGATACCGTCGGCCAGCGCGTGGCCTGAGAGCGCCGTCGTCAAAAAGGCGACCGCGAGAGAAAAATTACGGGACATCTTACACTCCGTGTCAAAACGAGCCCGCAACGTAACGAAAGTTGTTCTTGTATGCAATCAGTCAGGTCAGGAAAGTTCCTGAAAGTTCAGGTGATTAGTCCGCCACCAGTGGCTCGCCGCATTTGACGCAGCGGTAGGTTGCCTCGCCGCGTACCACCCGGTTATGGCGGCGGACGGTAAGCTGGTGTTGCTGACACTGGCAGCGGTAGGGGAAGGTATTGTGGCGCACTGATTCCAGCTCGAACTGATGGGTACGGCGCGCCGGAACGCCGAGCACCGCCTCCATCATCCATTTCCACTCTTTTCCGTGGGGAGCGACGCGCCCGAAGTGCTTCCAGACCAGCAGATGCGCCAGCTCGTGCGGCACCACTTCCTCAATAAACGCCTGCTGGTTTTCCATCATGAGTACCGGGTTAAGGCGGATCTCATAAGACTCGAGCCAGGCGGTACCGGCCGCGGTGCCACGCTGCTGATAAACTACCTTAGGTTCAGGGTAGTTGCGACCGAGCTTCAGGTTCGCCTGGGCGAGTTTTTCCCGCAGGCTGCGCATAACGGCCTGCTGAAGGGCGATGGGGAGACGGGGAGCTTTCATAGGGGCAGAGCATAAAGCGCGAAGCGGGGAGGTGCAAGGGGCACCTCCCATGGGAGGATTAGTCGTGGGCGCCGATTTCGCGCAGAGGACGACCTTTCATCAGGTTACGTTCGATATGTTCCAGGGACACATGTTTGGTTTCTGGAACCAGCCAGATAGTCAGAACAATAAAGAACAGGTTCAGACCCGCATAGACCCAGAAGGTGTTGGCATTGCCCAGGGTATTGAGCATGGTCAGGAACGTTGCGCCGACGATCATATTGGCAATCCAGTTCGTTGCGGTGGAGCAGGTGATACCAAAATCACGCCCTTTCAGCGGCTGGATCTCAGAGCACAGCACCCAAATCAGCGGACCGGCGCTCATTGCAAAACCGACGATAAACATCAGCAGCATGCCTACCGCGAAGTACTGGGCGGTTGGAGAGTGAATGCCCACATGCATCATTGTACCAAGGACACCCATACCGGCCGCCATCACCAGGAAGCCCAGCGTCAGCGTTGGCTTACGTCCCCAGCGGTCTACCAGGCCGATGGCGATAAAGGTCGCCAGCACGTTGGTCAGACCCACGATGACGGTCCCCCACATTTGCTCGGTGGTGTTGGTATAACCCGCCAGCTCAAAGATTTTTGGTGCGTAATACATAATGACGTTCATCCCGGTGAACTGCTGCATGACCTGAAGCAGTACGCCGAGGAAAACGGCGCGACGGAAATTGCTGTTCTCTTTAAACAACGCCCAGCCAGACTGTTTGACCTTCAGGCTTTCGCGGATCTCTTCCAGCTCATTTTTAGCTTCCGCGCTGGTATCACGCAGGCGAAGCAGCACGCGTTCAGCATCAACGAAGCGGCGTTTAGCGGCAAACCAGCGCGGGCTGTCCGGCAGGAAGAAGACGCCAATCAGCAGCAGAATGGCCGGGATGATGATCACGCCGAGCATCCAGCGCCATGCACCGCTGTAGCTAAACGCGGTATCGGAAAGGTATGCGCCCAAAATGCCGATGGTGATCATCAGCTGGTACATCGAAATCATACTGCCGCGGATTTTCTCCGGCGCGATTTCAGACAGGTAAAGCGGGGCGGTATAGGACGCCACGCCCACGGCCAGACCGAGCAGAACGCGAGAAACCAGCAGGACCTCAACGTTAGGCGCAGCGGCAGAGAAGAGTGAACCGGCAACGAACAGGATGGCGCCGATCATCAGGCTCTTTTTACGCCCGAGCTTGAAGGAGAGCCAGCCGCTGCCGACGGCCCCGACGGCAGCACCAAACATCATGGAGCTGACCACCCACTCCTGGGTGTGAGCACTGATCTGGAACTCTTCAGTGATGAAAGGTAATGCACCGGCAATCACGCCGATATCCAGGCCAAAAAGTAATCCTGCCAGGGCTGCGAGGAAACAGACGAAGAATGTCATCGCCTTGTTGGACGTACGCCCCTGTTTTTTATTGTCAGGCATTATGCCCTCCAGTTGGGTTATCAGTTTTATCGAGGTTAAGGGTAGGTGAGCGACCCGTAAAAATATGTGAGATTAATCACATTGGTGTAATCGGTTACACTAACGCGGAACCGTAAAAATAATTAAAGCTTTGAAAATATAGAGGTAAACGAGGTGATGCGCATCGCGAAAGAACACATTTCAGACTTAACTGAAAGGGGATGTAACAGCAGAAGAAAAGCGATCGTGCAAAGAGAATATTCTGAAAGCGGAAGGCATCCGCTGCGGTGTAATCGGTTCCAAATGGTGCGCCTTTCAGCCGGGTGTCGGCTGCGCCTTACCCGGCCTACAAATACCGCAAAACCTGTAGGCCCGCGCAAGCGAAGCGCCGCCGGGCAAAGATGACCGCACAAATGCAAAAGGCCAGCCCGAAGGCTGGCCTTTTATAAAGCAGTTGTCAGTCGATTACTTCAGACCGGCAGCTTCACGCAGCAGAGCGGCTTTGTCGGTTTTTTCCCATGGGAAATGTTCGCGACCAAAGTGACCGTATGCAGCGGTTTCTTTGTAGATTGGGTGCAGCAGATCCAGCATCTGAATCAGGCCGTATGGACGCAGGTCGAAGAACTCACGCACCAGCAGGGTCAGCTGCTCTGAAGGCACTTTCTCAGTACCAAAGGTTTCAACCATGATGGAGGTTGGCTCAGCCACGCCGATAGCGTAGGAAACCTGGATCTCACAGCGGTCAGCCAGGCCGGCAGCAACGATGTTTTTCGCAACATAACGCGCTGCATACGCAGCAGAGCGGTCAACTTTAGACGGATCTTTACCGGAGAATGCACCGCCGCCGTGACGCGCCATGCCGCCGTAGGTATCAACGATGATTTTACGACCGGTCAGACCGCAGTCACCCATTGGGCCGCCGATAACGAAGCGTCCGGTTGGGTTGATGAAGTATTTGGTTGCGCTGCTCAGCCACTCGGTAGGCAGCACCGGCTTGATGATCTCTTCCATCACTGCTTCCTGCAGGGATTTCTGATCGATATCTTCGGAATGCTGGGTAGACAGAACCACCGCGTCAATACCGACGATTTTGCCGTCGTCGTACTGGAAGGTCACCTGGCTTTTCGCATCCGGGCGCAGCCACGGCAGAGAGCCGTTTTTACGCACTTCAGCCTGACGCTGCACCAGACGGTGTGCGTAGGTTACCGGTGCTGGCATCAGTACGTCGGTTTCGTTGGTTGCATAACCGAACATCAGACCCTGGTCTCCCGCGCCCTGTTCCAGCGGATCGGCACGGTCAACGCCCTGGTTGATGTCCGGAGACTGTTTGCCAATCGCGCTCAGTACCGCGCAGGAGTTGGCATCAAAGCCCATATCAGAATGCACATAGCCGATCTCACGCACCGTGTTACGGGTGATCTCTTCGATATCAACCCATGCGCTGGTGGTGATCTCACCGCCAACCAGAACCATGCCGGTTTTGACATAGGTTTCACACGCTACGCGCGCTTTTGGATCCTGGGTCAGGATCGCATCCAGCACCGCATCGGAGATTTGGTCAGCAATTTTATCAGGATGTCCTTCTGATACGGACTCGGACGTAAACAGGTGTTTTGCCATGTTTTATTTCACCTAAGAGGAATTTGGTTAGCTCAAGCTGCTGTGTGGAATAGCCAAAGGAGATAATTCTACCAAGGCCTGCAGGTTTATGACACTGGCAGTATGAGTGTTAATCAGTATAGATGGATTAACATCTGGATGGCTATTTTAGGTCACTTCTTCGCCCCATTTCCAGTTTTTTTTGATTCATCTCTCACTGCGTTGAAATGGCGGCTGGAAATTTTTCCTGACGCTGCCGGCAACACGCGCATTTTTGTTTTGCTTTTTAGCCCCCTTCTCGGTATAAAACGCGGCGCGCGGCTCATATAAAATAAGCGCTCGATGAACTCATCGTGTCGCCACTTCCAGCCGGGTTAAGCAGTTAACTTTTAGCTTTGGCTTGTGGTCCGTTTCAGCAGAGGCGGCCGTGGAGGTGATACGAGATAATGAACCATCGTTTTCCGCACATTCAGCGCAGCCGTTCTGGCGCGCATTTGATTCCCGCAACCCGCATTTCTAATCTGCAAACCTGCCGATGTTATACCCATCTCGGCGCTTCTCAGGATTCAAGGGCCGGTTACGCTCTGTGAAAACTGAACAAGGGCGCTCTTGTTAATACAAGAGTTTTCTCGTGGTTTCGCCGAACCTTGTCATACAGAGTTCGGATACGTGTTTTACAATGATATGAATAAGAAACCGGTCGCACGGTCTGGATTTCAGCATACTCTGCTGGGAAACGGAGCCGTTTATGGGTTGTTATCGCCGTATAACGCTGCGATAGTAGTCAACTGTTTTACACTTAATACAAAGAGTTGAGGTTCGCTATGTCTGACGACATGTCTTCTTTTTCGCCTTCGTCAGCGGGCGAACAGGGTGTACTACGTTCTATGCAGGAGGTTGCGATGAGCTCCGAGGAAGCCAGCAAGATGCTGCGCACCTACAATATTGCCTGGTGGGGCAATAATTACTACGACGTCAACGAACTGGGCCACATTAGCGTCTGCCCGGATCCCGACGTCCCTGACGCGCGCGTGGATCTCGCCAAACTGGTGAAAGCCCGCGAAGCGCAGGGCCAGCGTTTGCCTGCACTGTTCTGCTTCCCGCAGATCCTGCAACATCGCCTGCGTTCTATTAACGCTGCGTTCAAGCGTGCGCGTGAATCCTACGGCTATAAAGGCGACTACTTCCTGGTCTATCCGATCAAGGTAAACCAGCACCGTCGCGTCATTGAATCCCTGATCCATTCCGGCGAACCGCTGGGCCTGGAAGCGGGCTCCAAAGCGGAACTGATGGCCGTGCTGGCGCATGCGGGCATGACCCGGTCGGTGATCGTTTGTAATGGCTATAAAGACCGTGAATACATTCGTCTGGCGCTGATTGGCGAGAAGATGGGCCACAAGGTCTATCTGGTTATCGAGAAGATGACTGAAATCGCGATCGTGCTGGAAGAGGCCGAACGTCTGAACGTGGTGCCACGCCTTGGCGTGCGTGCGCGTCTGGCGTCGCAAGGTTCCGGTAAATGGCAGTCCTCCGGTGGCGAAAAATCCAAGTTCGGCCTGGCGGCGAACCAGGTTCTGCAGCTGGTGGAGATCCTCCGCGAGCGCGGTCGTCTGGACAGCATTCAGCTGCTGCACTTCCACCTCGGTTCGCAGATGGCCAACATTCGCGATATCGCGACCGGCGTACGTGAATCTGCACGTTTTTACGTTGAGCTGCACAAGCTTGGCGTGAATATTCAGTGCTTCGATGTGGGTGGCGGCCTGGGCGTGGACTATGAAGGTACCCGCTCGCAGTCTGACTGCTCCGTGAACTACGGCCTGAACGAATACGCCAATAACATCATCTGGGCGATCGGCGACGCCTGTGAAGAGAACGGCCTGCCGCACCCGACGGTGATTACCGAATCCGGTCGCGCGGTGACCGCGCACCATACGGTGCTGGTCTCTAACATTATCGGCGTTGAGCGCAGCGAAACTACCGAAGCGACGCCTCCGGCAGACGATGCCCCGCGTTCCCTGCAAAGCATGTGGGAAACCTGGCAGGAGATGCACGAGCCGGGCACGCGCCGTTCCCTGCGCGAATGGCTGCACGACAGCCAGATGGACCTGCACGACATTCACGTGGGTTATTCTTCAGGCACCTTTAGCCTGCAGGAGCGCGCGTGGGCAGAGCAGCTTTATCTGAACATGTGCCACGAAGTGCAGAAGCAACTCGACCCAAGCAACCGCGCGCACCGTCCGATTATCGACGAGCTGCAGGAGCGCATGGCGGATAAGATCTACGTCAACTTCTCGCTGTTCCAGTCTATGCCGGATGCCTGGGGTATCGATCAGCTGTTCCCGGTTCTGCCGCTGGAAGGGCTGAACCACGCTCCGGAACGCCGTGCAGTGCTGCTGGACATCACCTGTGACTCTGACGGTGCTATCGACCACTACGTTGACGGCGACGGTATCGCAACGACGATGCCAATGCCGGAATACGACCCGGAGAACCCGCCAATGCTGGGCTTCTTTATGGTCGGTGCGTATCAGGAGATCCTCGGCAACATGCACAACCTGTTCGGTGATACCGAGGCGGTTGACGTATTTGTCTTCCCTGACGGCAACGTGGAAATCGAGCTGTCCGATGAAGGGGACACCGTGGCGGACATGCTGGAATACGTACAGTTGGATCCGAAAAAACTGCTCACTCAGTTCCGCGACCAGGTGAAAAACACCGGTCTGGATGATGCGCTGCAGCAGCAGTTCCTGGAAGAGTTTGAAGCGGGTCTGTACGGGTACACCTACCTGGAAGACGAGTAGGTAACCACCCTCTCCCGGTGGGAGAGGGGCGGGGTGAGGGCATCAGACCGCGCAATGCCCTATACTCACTTGAACCCGTATGCATTACCGGCGATAATTCGCCCCAATTAGCGATTTACGAATCAATCCCTTCCTCGTCGGGTTTAACGACGCGGAGGGGATTTTTTTTCATCTGTTTTTAATGTATCGACTTTAAAAGAGGTCAGGACATGAGCACTTTAGGTCATCAGTACGATAACTCTCTGGTATCTAACGCGTTTGGTTTTTTACGCCTTCCGATGAACTTCCAGCCGTACGACAGTGACGCTGACTGGGTCATCACCGGTGTGCCGTTCGATATGGCAACCTCTGGCCGTGCGGGTGGTCGTCACGGCCCGGCAGCGATCCGTCAGGTATCCACTAACCTGGCCTGGGAGCATAACCGCTTCCCGTGGAACTTTGACATGCGCGAGCGTCTGAACGTGGTGGACTGCGGTGACCTGGTGTACGCCTTCGGCGACGCGCGTGAGATGAGCGAAAAGCTGCAGGAGCACGCCGAGAAGCTGCTGGCTGCCGGTAAGCGCATGCTCTCCTTCGGTGGCGACCATTTCGTGACCCTGCCGCTGCTGCGCGCCCACGCGAAGCACTTCGGTAAAATGGCGCTGGTGCACTTCGATGCGCATACCGACACCTACGCGAACGGCTGCGAGTTTGACCACGGTACCATGTTCTTCACCGCGCCAAACGAAGGCTTGATCGACCCGAACCACTCGGTGCAGATCGGCATCCGTACCGAGTTCGACAAAGACAACGGCTTCACCGTGCTGGATGCGGGCCAGGTGAACGATCGCAGCGTTGATGACATCATCGCTCAGGTGAAGCAGATCGTCGGTGATATGCCTGTTTACCTGACCTTCGACATCGACTGTCTGGATCCGGCGTTTGCTCCAGGCACCGGCACGCCGGTGATCGGCGGCCTGACCTCAGATCGTGCCATCAAACTGGTGCGCGGCCTGAAGGATCTGAACATTGTCGGGATGGACGTGGTGGAAGTGGCGCCTGCCTATGACCAGTCCGAAATCACCGCGCTGGCCGCGGCGACCCTGGCACTGGAAATGCTCTACATCCAGGCGGCGAAAAAAGGCGAATAAGCCTTACGTGATGTGAAAAAAAACCTCTCCATGGAGAGGTTTTTTATTGTCTTCAGAACACGTTAAATGGGTATTCCACGTAAGCGCGGATCTCGTCCCCGCCCACGTTGTAATCGCTGGCGTTGCTTGAGACGCGCAGTACGGAATAGCGCAGTTTCAGCTTGAGGTCTTTCGCCGGGCCATCCTGCACCTGGTACTGGATCTGGTTAAACCACTCGTGCTCTTTGCCGTTGCTGGTTTCAGACGTTTTGATGTTGTCGCCACGCACGTAGGCCGTGGTCCAGCTCAGCCCCGGCAAGCCCAGGCCGCCGAAGTCCAGACCGTAAGACGCCTGCCATGAACGCTCGTCTTCGCCGTTGAAATCAGACCAGTAAGAGTTCGCCAGCCAGATGGTGTTGCCGCCGTCACCCACGCCGCCCTGGTCACGGTAGCCGCCGTAGTTGTAACCGGTGCTGCCGCTGCTCTGCTGGTACGCCACTTTGAACGTATGAATGTCCCAGATGTAGCTCGCCGCCAGGCTCCAGATGGTGTTGCTTCGGCCCGTGTTGAGGTTGTCAGCGTAACCCTGATCAAGACGGGAGTTATAACCGTTGAAGTCGAGCACCAGCTGCTGCCCGGTGCTGAACGGTTGTTTGAAGTTCATGCCCAGGTACTGCTTGTTCATCACCTCTTCATTATGAGAAGCGTACAGCGCGCCGCTGAACTGGTCGTTGAACTGGTAGCTCGCACCGCCGAAGGAGAGGCTCTTCAGCCCGCTGTCGTGGCGATCGTCGCTTTTACGCTGCTCATCGGTGAAGTAACCGGCGTTGATTTCCAGACCGTCGATCTCTTTTGAAGTCAGCATGGCGCCGGTGTAGCTTTCAAACAGCAGGCGAGAGCTGTCGGCATTCACGATGGGCAGCTCAGGACGCTGATTCCCGTAGCTCAGTACGGTATTCGAGATGCGCATTTTTGCGGTTGCGCCAAACTTTGCCAGATCGGATTTTGCCCGGCCGTCGTCTTCCTGTTTAAAGAAGTCGATGCCGCCAGCGCCACTCTTGCCGCGGCCGCCGTCCAGGCGCACGCCGTATTGCGCGATGCCATCGACCCCAAAGCCCACCAGCCCTTCGGTATAACCGGATTCAAAGGTGGCAATAATACCCTGGCCCCATTCGGCTTTGTCCTGCTGGCCCTGATGGTAGTCGCGGCTGATATACGCATTGCGTAAAAACAGATCCAGATGGCTGTCGTCAATAAAACCCTGGCTGCCGGATTGCTGGCTTGCAGCGGCGGATAATGCGGTAAATAAGCTTAAAGCAATTAATGATAATTCTTTTTTCACGGAGGGAACGTCTCTGTCTGGATATATTAATTTGAATAACTGCGGGGGTGATAATTACCGGAAAAAGTAACGTTTGCAATAATTATGTGACCAGACATTTCAATGGTTAAGTGCAGATATGGCGGGGCTTTACAGGGCATTGTCGATATGTGCGGTTAAGTTAACAATTCATGCGAAATAAAAAGGATGCAAATCTGCCTCCTTCCAAAATTATTTAATTCCGTCTGCGGCCATACGGTCGCGAATATGTTGTGCACGCTCTTCTGAGGCAGGGTGATCGTCAAACATGGAGCTTTGGCGTCCCGCTTCCAGTTTGGCCAGCTTTTCAAAGCTGGTGGCTAAACCTGATGGATTAATACCGCGTTTGCGCAACAGATCGTAGGAGTAGTCATCCGCTTCGGACTCCTGACGCTGTGAGAACTGGGAGTTAACCAGTTTTTCACCGACATCGCCAAGCTGTGATTGTGACAGGCTGCCAACGATACCGCCCGCTGAGGCCGCCGCAGCGCGGATGGCATTGGTGCCTAAGGCAACCTGCATCCCTTTCTTCACGTGGCCGAGTGCAACGTGGCCCATTTCATGACCGATAACCGCTTCGACTTCATTGTCGGTCATCATATCCATCAATCCGCTATAGACGCGGATACAGCCGTTCGCCATGGCGAACGCATTCACGTCTTTCGCCATGTAAACCTTGTAGTTCACCGGCTGGCCGTTGATGTTGTCGCCCAGCGCGGAAGCAATCTTATTCAGACGCTGCGTGTAGGTACTGTTAGCCGGCGCAAGCGTGGCTTTTCCGTCCATATCTTTACAGGCCTGGTCGCTCAGCGCTTTAACCTGCGCATCGCTCAGGGAATAGGCCTGAAAGGCTTCTGCGCCTGACGTCATCAGGCCGTTAGAATCCATACTCTGACAGCCGCTCAGCAGGAGCGTTGTACCCAGGGCCAGCACTATTGCACGCATTTTCATGAGGTTGCTTCCGTACTCGTTAATCTGAATAAAATCCGAAAAGTGCACCGTCAGCGAAGCCGGTGTCGGGCTAAGTATAAGGAATATCTACAGGGCCGGGCGAGCAGATTGCGCAACATGCGAGCATGATCCAGAGATTTCTTAACAAGCAAAAGAATGGTCCATGTACATGGCATGCCGCTTGGGTTACATTGTTGGCACTTTTTTCCGGCGTAGCCCAAAACGCGCTGTCGTCAAGGGCATGGCCTTTAACAGTCCGATCTGGAGTTAAAATGTCCTCACGTAAAGAGCTTGCTAATGCTATTCGTGCGCTGAGCATGGACGCAGTACAGAAAGCCAAATCCGGCCACCCAGGGGCTCCTATGGGTATGGCTGATATCGCCGAAGTCCTGTGGCGTGATTTCCTGAACCACAACCCGCAGAACCCGTCATGGGCTGACCGCGACCGCTTCGTGCTGTCCAACGGCCACGGCTCTATGCTGATCTATAGCCTGCTGCACCTCACTGGTTACGATCTGCCTATTGAAGAGCTGAAAAACTTCCGTCAACTGCACTCCAAAACTCCAGGTCACCCGGAAGTGGGCTACACCGCTGGCGTAGAAACCACCACCGGCCCGCTGGGTCAGGGTATTGCTAACGCTGTGGGTATGGCGATTGCTGAGAAGACGCTGGCGGCACAGTTCAACCGTCCTGGTCACGACATCGTAGACCACTTCACCTACGCGTTCATGGGCGACGGCTGCATGATGGAAGGCATTTCTCACGAAGTGTGCTCCCTGGCAGGTACCCTGAAGCTGGGCAAACTGGTTGCGTTCTATGACGACAACGGTATCTCCATCGACGGTCACGTTGAAGGCTGGTTCACTGATGACACCGCTAAACGTTTCGAAGCCTACGGCTGGCACGTTGTGCGTGGCGTTGATGGCCACGATGCTGACTCGATTAAACGTGCGGTAGAAGAAGCGCGCGCGGTCACTGACAAACCGTCCCTGCTGATGTGCAAAACCATCATCGGCTTCGGTTCACCGAACAAAGCGGGTACTCACGACTCTCACGGCGCACCACTGGGCGACGCGGAAATCGCACTGACCCGTGAAGCACTGGGCTGGAAACACCCTGCATTCGAAATCCCATCTGACATTTATGCTCAGTGGGATGCAAAAGAAGCGGGTCAGGCGAAAGAAGCGGCATGGAATGAGAAGTTCTCTGCTTACGCGAAAGCCTTCCCACAGGAAGCGGCTGAATTCACTCGTCGTATGAAAGGCGACATGCCGTCTGACTTCGACGCGAAAGCGAACGAATTCATCGCTAAGCTGCAGGCGAACCCATCTAAAATCGCCAGCCGTAAAGCGTCTCAGAATGCGATCGAAGCGTTCGGTCCACTGCTTCCGGAATTCCTGGGCGGTTCCGCTGACCTGGCACCTTCCAACCTGACCCTGTGGTCTGGTTCTAAGCCTATCAACGAAAATACTGCCGGCAACTACATCCATTACGGTGTACGTGAATTCGGTATGACGGCTATTGCGAACGGTATCTCCCTGCACGGCGGTTTCCTGCCGTACACGTCTACCTTCCTGATGTTCGTAGAATATGCACGTAATGCCGTGCGTATGGCTGCGCTGATGAAACAGCGTCAGGTGATGGTCTACACTCACGACTCAATCGGTCTGGGCGAAGACGGTCCAACCCACCAGCCGGTAGAGCAGGTGGCTTCCCTGCGTGTGACCCCGAACATGAGCACATGGCGTCCATGTGACCAGGTTGAATCTGCCGTTGCGTGGAAATACGGTGTTGAGCGTCATGACGGCCCAACCGCACTGATCCTCTCCCGTCAGAACCTGGCGCAGCAGGATCGTACGCCAGAGCAGCTGGCGAACATCGCTCGCGGTGGCTACGTGCTGAAAGATTGCGCAGGCCAGCCTGAGCTGATCTTCATCGCAACCGGTTCTGAAGTTGAGCTGGCTGTCGCGGCCTGGGACAAACTGACTGCCGAAGGCGTGAAGGCGCGCGTGGTATCCATGCCGTCTACCGATGCGTTCGACAAGCAGGATGCTGCTTACCGTGAATCTGTTCTGCCTAAAGCGGTTTCTGCTCGTGTTGCAGTGGAAGCGGGTATCGCTGACTACTGGTTCAAATATGTGGGCCTGAACGGCGCAATCGTCGGCATGACCACCTTCGGTGAATCTGCTCCGGCGGAACTGCTGTTTGAAGAGTTCGGCTTCACCGTTGAGAACGTTGTCGCGAAGGCGAAAGAACTGCTGTAATTGCTGTTTTGCCCGGTGGCGCTACGCTTACCGGGCCAACAAATAGCACGAAAGTAGGCCGGGTAAGCGCTAGCGCGCCACCCGGCTTTTTTGTCGGCATTATTCCACCGAAAATGTGACGCAAGTCATATAGCTCGCTTATTCATCTGGACAGACATTCCTTTTATTCCCCGATTCGCTTATTCTTGCTGAAGCGTTTCAGTCGATTAAATGTTCGACAATTGACCAATCAATCGCAGTTTGTGACAGCAAGGATTCCCCTTCGGGCGTAGCTGGATTACTCTTTCAGCCACCTCAGATTCAGGGATAGCTTTGCAGGAGATCTATGACCGTACGCGTAGCGATTAATGGCTTCGGTCGCATCGGGCGTAATGTGGTTCGTGCTTTGTATGAATCCGGACGTCGAGCGGAGATGACCGTGGTGGCAATCAATGAACTGGCGGATGCTACGGGCATGGCGCATTTGTTGAAATATGATACCAGCCACGGACGCTTTGCCTGGGATGTACGCCAGGAACGAGATCAGCTTTTTGTCGGTGACGATGCTATTCGTGTGCTGCATGAGAACAGCATTTCCGGGTTGCCCTGGCGTGAACTGGGTGTGGATGTGGTGCTTGACTGTACCGGTGTGTACGGCAACCGCGAACATGGCGAAGCGCATCTGGCAGCAGGCGCGAAGAAAGTCCTGTTTTCTCATCCCGGCAGTAACGACCTCGACGCGACCGTCGTGTTTGGCGTCAACCAGCATGAACTGCAAGCCGAACACCGCATTGTCTCCAACGCCTCCTGTACGACTAACTGCATTATTCCGGTCATCAAACTGTTAGACGATGCGTATGGCATTGAATCTGGCACCGTGACCACGATTCACTCCGCCATGCACGATCAGCAGGTAATTGACGCTTACCACCCGGATTTACGGCGCACGCGTGCAGCGAGCCAGTCAATCATTCCGGTGGACACAAAGCTGGCTGCAGGGATCACCCGAATTTTTCCGCAGTTTAAAGACCGTTTTGAAGCGATTGCCGTGCGAGTTCCGACGATCAATGTCACCGCAATCGACCTTAGCGTGACGGTGAAAAAACCGGTAAAAGCCTGTGAAGTCAACCTGTTGCTGCAAAAAGCGGCACAGGGGGCATTTCATGGTATAGTTGACTATACGGAATTACCGTTGGTCTCAGTGGATTTTAACCACGACCCGCATAGCGCCATTGTTGATGGCACTCAAACGCGCGTCAGTGGCGCACACCTTATCAAGACGCTGGTCTGGTGTGATAACGAATGGGGCTTTGCTAACCGAATGCTCGACACCACGTTAGCAATGGCCGCTCAAGGTTTCAGGTAAGACGCATCGTGCGTCTGCAAAACTTTAAGAATCAACGAGAGGATTCACCATGTCTGTAATTAAGATGACCGATCTGGATCTGGCTGGTAAACGCGTTTTCATCCGTGCCGATCTGAACGTACCGGTTAAAGATGGCAAAGTGACCAGCGACGCGCGTATTCGTGCATCTCTGCCAACCATCGAACTGGCTCTGAAGCAGGGCGCTAAAGTGATGGTAACCTCCCACCTGGGTCGTCCAACTGAAGGCGAGTACAACGAAGAGTTCTCTCTGCTGCCAGTTGTTAATTACCTGAAAGACAAACTGTCTAACCCTGTTCGCCTGGTAAAAGATTACCTGGACGGCGTTGAAGTCGCTGCCGGTGAACTGGTGGTTCTGGAAAACGTTCGCTTCAACAAAGGCGAGAAGAAAGACGACGAAGCGCTGTCCAAAAAATACGCTGCACTGTGCGACGTATTCGTGATGGATGCATTCGGTACGGCTCACCGTGCACAGGCTTCTACCCACGGTATCGGTAAATTTGCAGACGTTGCGTGTGCTGGTCCTCTGCTGGCTGACGAACTGGAAGCACTGGGTAAAGCGCTGAAAGAACCTGCTCGTCCAATGGTGGCTATCGTTGGCGGTTCTAAAGTTTCTACCAAACTGACCGTTCTGGATTCCCTGTCTAAAATCGCTGACCAGCTGATCGTTGGCGGTGGTATCGCGAACACCTTCGTTGCCGCTCAGGGCCACAACGTCGGTAAATCCCTGTACGAAGCAGACCTGGTTGACGAAGCAAAACGCCTGCTGACAACCTGTGATATCCCGGTTCCAACTGACGTTCGCGTTGCGACTGAGTTCTCTGAAACTGCAACAGCGACCCTGAAATCTGTAAACGACATCAAAGATGAAGAGCAGATTCTGGACCTGGGCGACGTTTCTGCACAGAAACTGGCTGAAATCCTGAAAAACGCAAAAACCATCCTGTGGAACGGCCCTGTTGGCGTGTTTGAATTCCCGAACTTCCGCAAAGGTACTGAAATCGTAGCTAACGCTATCGCAGACAGCGAAGCGTTCTCTATTGCAGGCGGTGGTGACACCCTGGCAGCAATCGATCTGTTCGGTATCGCTGACAAGATCTCCTACATCTCCACTGGTGGCGGTGCATTCCTCGAATTCGTGGAAGGCAAAGTACTGCCAGCAGTAGCAATGCTCGAAGAGCGCGCTAAGAAGTAAGCCATTCAAGGGCAGGGAAACCTGCCCAATTTTCAGCGCGCTTTTAAGAGCTCGCACCTTTTCTAACGGCCGAAGATACAGGACTAAGCAACATGTCTAAAATTTTTGATTTCGTAAAACCTGGCGTTATCACTGGTGATGACGTACAGAAAGTGTTCCAGGTAGCTAAAGAAAACAACTTCGCTCTGCCAGCAGTTAACTGCGTGGGTACCGACTCCATCAACGCCGTACTGGAAACCGCTGCAAAAGTAAAAGCACCGGTTATCGTTCAGTTCTCTAACGGCGGCGCTGCGTTCATCGCAGGTAAAGGCGTGAAAACTGATGTTCCTCAGGGCGCTGCAATCCTGGGTGCTATCTCTGGTGCGCACCACGTACACCAGATGGCTGAGCACTACGGTGTTCCGGTTATCCTGCACACTGACCACTGCGCGAAGAAACTGCTGCCGTGGATCGACGGTCTGCTGGATGCGGGTGAAAAACACTTCGCAGCTACCGGTAAGCCACTGTTCTCTTCTCACATGATCGACCTGTCTGAAGAGTCACTGCACGAAAACATCGAAATCTGCTCCAAATACCTGGCGCGTATGTCCAAAATGGACATGACCCTGGAAATCGAACTGGGTTGCACCGGTGGTGAAGAAGACGGCGTGGACAACAGCCACATGGACGCTTCTGCACTGTACACCCAGCCAGAAGACGTTGATTACGCTTACACCGAGCTGAGCAAAATCAGCCCACGCTTCACGATTGCAGCGTCCTTCGGTAACGTGCACGGCGTTTACAAACCAGGTAACGTGGTTCTGACCCCAACCATCCTGCGTGATTCTCAGGAATATGTTTCCAAGAAACACAACCTGCCGCACAACAGCCTGAACTTCGTCTTCCACGGCGGTTCCGGTTCTTCTGCTCAGGAAATCAAAGACTCCGTAAGCTACGGCGTAGTGAAAATGAACATCGATACCGACACCCAATGGGCAACCTGGGACGGCATCCTGCAATACTACAAAACCAACGAAGCTTACCTGCAGGGTCAGCTGGGCAACCCGAAAGGCGAAGACCAGCCGAACAAGAAATACTACGATCCACGCGTATGGCTGCGTGCTGCACAGACTTCAATGATTACTCGTCTGGAGCAGGCATTCAAAGAGCTGAACGCGGTTGACGTTCTGTAATTTGAGCTGCTAACAGCATCTGAAGGCCCGCAAATGCGGGCCTTTTTTTATGCTTTTTCAATACCCTGCCAGAGCAGTTTTTGTGATCTGTTTGGCAAACCCGGTGCTTTTTGTTTACCCTTTACGGACCTGCCTGTCTCCATGGGGGATGGATTTTGTGTTTTGGTTTAACAAAAGGAAGAATAAATGGAACAACTCGATGTTGTAGACAGCATCAATCACGCCGGTAACTGGCTGGCGCGTAACCAGGCATTGTTGCTGAGCTACGCCGTGAACATCGTCGCGGCGATTGCCATCATCATCGTCGGGATGATTGTTGCGCGTATCGTATCGAACGCGGTTAACCGCGTGATGCTGGCCCGTCACATTGACGCCACGGTGGCTGACTTCCTCTCTGCTCTGGTGCGCTACGGTATTATCGCCTTTACGCTGATTGCCGCGCTGGGCCGTGTGGGTGTGCAGACCGCCTCCGTCATTGCCGTTCTCGGTGCTGCCGGTCTGGCTATTGGTCTGGCGCTGCAGGGCTCGCTTTCAAACCTGGCGGCAGGCGTGCTGCTGGTGACCTTCCGTCCGTTCCGCTCCGGCGAATACGTTGATCTTGGTGGCATTGCCGGAACCGTGCTGCAGGTGCAGATTTTCTCAACGACCATGCGTACCGTCGATGGCCGCATCGTGGTGGTGCCGAACGGTAAAATCATCGCCGGCAACATCATTAACTTCTCCCGTGAGCCGGTGCGTCGTAACGAGCTGATTATCAGCGTGGCGTATGATTCGGATATCGATCAGGTGAAGTCGCTGATTAGCAATATCATTGCCTCAGACGATCGTATTTTGAAAGATAAAGAGCAAACCGTTCGCCTCAACGAGCTGGGCGCGTCATCCATCAACTTCGTGGTGCGTATCTGGAGCAAGAGCAGCGATCTGCAAAACGTCTACTGGGACGTGCTGGAACGCATTAAGCGCGACTTCGACGCTAACGGCATCAGCTTCCCGTACCCGCAGATGGACGTAAACGTCAAAAAAGTCAAAGAAGCAGAATAACGTCTCCCGTAGGCCCGGTAAGCGCCACCGCCACCGGGCTTTTCTTTTATTAGACTAGCTAATCCCCAATTAATATTATCCATTTCCTCTAATGTTATTCCCGCAGTATAGTCTGCTTCCAGAACAATACTGTGAGAGTTTCGTCATGTTATCGTATTACTTTCAAGGACTTGCCTTAGGTGCGGCCATGATCCTTCCCCTTGGCCCGCAAAATGCGTTCGTGATGAACCAGGGCATCCGCCGCCAGTATCATCTGATGATTGCCCTGCTGTGTGCGGTAAGCGATTTACTCCTGATCTGCGCCGGGATTTTTGGCGGCAGCGCATTGCTGATGCAGTCTCCCTGGCTGCTGGCGCTTGTTACCTGGGGCGGCGTGGCGTTTCTGCTCTGGTACGGATTTGGTGCCCTGAAAACGGCGATGAGTAGCAATCTCGAACTGGCGAGTGCAGAAGTGATGAAGCAGGGGCGCTGGAAGATCATCGTCACCATGCTGGCGGTGACCTGGCTTAACCCGCATGTCTATCTTGATACCTTCGTGGTGCTGGGCAGCCTGGGTGGGCAGCTGGACGTTGAGCCGAAACGCTGGTTTGCGCTCGGCACGGTCAGCGCCTCGTTCCTCTGGTTCTTTGGTCTCGCCATTCTGGCGGCATGGCTGGCACCTCGTCTGCGGACTGCCAAAGCCCAGCGCATCATTAATACCCTGGTGGGGCTGGTGATGTGGTTTATTGCTTTTCAACTGGCAAAAGAGGGCATTCACCACGTTCAGGAATTGTTCAACTAATCCTTGTCTTATGGACAACTGACCAGGACCCGCTAAGCTTGCTGGCATGCGCCCTGTTATTGGGCACTCTTTGCAACATGGAGGAATAACAGTGAAGTTTAAAGTGATGGCCCTGGCGGCATTAGTAAGTTTAGGTGCGGTGTCGGTGCAGGCAAGTGAACTGCCGGATGGCCCGCACATCGTCACTTCAGGCACCGCAAGCGTGGATGCGGTACCCGATGTTGCAACGCTGGCAATTGAAGTGAATGTGGCTGCGAAAGATGCGGCGTCTGCCAAGAAGCAGGCTGACGATCGTGTTGCGCAATATCTCTCTTTCCTCGAGCAGAACGGCGTCGGTAAAAAAGATATCAACTCGGCGAACCTGCGTACTCAACCCGATTACGACTATCAGAATGGCAAAAGCATCCTGAAAGGCTACCGTGCCGTGCGCACCGTTGAAGTGACCGTGCGTCAGCTGGATAAGCTGAATGCCTTGCTGGACGGCGCGCTGAAGGCGGGGCTGAACGAAATCCGTTCTGTGTCGCTGGGCGTTGCGCAACCGGAGAAATACAAAGACGAAGCGCGTAAAGCGGCGATTGATGATGCAATTCACCAGGCGCAGCAGCTGGCGTCCGGGTTTAACAGCAAGCTCGGCCCGGTATACAGCGTG
Source organism: Lelliottia nimipressuralis (assembly GCF_004402045.1). Lineage (GTDB taxonomy): Bacteria > Pseudomonadota > Gammaproteobacteria > Enterobacterales > Enterobacteriaceae > Enterobacter > Enterobacter chinensis. Next base: position 164,887 of record NZ_SOMG01000016.1, read on the forward strand.
CGTTACCACGTCTCTAACTATCAGCCAAGCCCGATGGTGCGGATGATGAAGGCCGATGCGGCGCCGGTATCCGCTCAGGAAACTTACGAGCAGCCGACGATTCAGTTCGACGATCAGGTGGATGTGGTGTTCCAGCTGGAGCCAACTAAAACTCAGCAAACTGAGGCGGCTAAGGCGCAGTAATTTGCCCTCACCCTAACCCTCTCCCACAGGGAGAGGGAATTCAAGCGATTAATCCTGCCTCAACACCTTATGCCCAAACGCCAGCAGCGCGTCGGTGACGTTGCGCATCATTCGGCTTTCTGGCGCGAAACGGTGCCAGTAGAGCATCCGGCGCTGATACAGCCCCGGCGTCAGGTCAATCAGCTCACCGCTTTTCAACTCTTTCTCAATCTGCAGATGCGGGATCATGCAGCAGGTCGTACCCTGGCGCGCAAGTTGCACAAACGCTTCGGATGAGTTGACGATATGACACGGCACGCTGCCCGGCGGCAGATCGAAGTTTTGCTGAAGGAAAGCCTGATGCATATCGTCCAGATGGTCGAACGCCACGGCAGGTGCTTTCAGCAGCGCGGCGCGGGTCACGCCGTTGGGGAAATAGCGCTCGGCAAAGGCTTTTGAACCGACAAACAGGTAATCCAGCGCGCCGAGCTGATCCACCAGGCAGCTTGGCAGCGCCTGAGGCTGGATACTGACCGCCCCGACCACTTCACCGCGACGCAGGCGCTCCTGGGTACGGGTTTCATCTTCAACCTGCAAATTCAGGCGGATAGGGGAATCCGCTAAGACCGGCGCAAGAGCCGGCAGCAGCCATGTTGCCAGACTGTCGGCGTTGACCGCCAGAGAGAGCAGCAGCGGCGTGGAGCCCGTTTGTTCGTCACCCAGCCACTCATCTTCCAGCAGTTCAACCTGACGCAGCAGGGCGAGGAGCTTTTGCCCTTGCTCCGTTGGGCGAGGCGGCACGGTACGCACCAGCAGTGGCTGGCCAAACATGTTTTCAAGCTGTTTGATACGCTGCGATACGGCGGACTGCGTGATGCAAAGCTTTTGCGCCGCGCGCTCAAAACCTCGTTCACGAATAACTGCATCAAGTGCCTGTAGTGTTCTGTAGTCCGGACGTTTCATTGCTCTGGCTGGCTCCTTAATTTTGCTTAATCTGCACTATGACACAATTTTCCCTTCGTGGCAGACGAATTCCATTCGACGTGTTCTATAATGCGCCCTGAGTTTTCACACCACAGGCAAAACGATCATGACGCAGGATGAACTGAAAAAAGCAGTAGGATGGGCCGCTCTCCAGTACGTACAGCCGGGTACCATTGTCGGTGTCGGTACGGGATCAACCGCGGCACACTTTATCGATGCACTTGGCACGATGAAAGGGCAGATCGAGGGCGCGGTGTCCAGCTCTGATGCTTCTACGGAAAAGCTGAAAAGCCTCGGCATTACCGTTTTCGATCTCAACGAAGTGGATCGTCTGGGGATTTACGTTGATGGCGCGGATGAGATCAACGGCCACATGCAGATGATCAAAGGCGGTGGCGCGGCGCTGACGCGCGAAAAAATCATCGCCTCCGTTGCGGACAAGTTTATCTGCATCGCGGACGCCTCCAAGCAGGTCGACATTCTGGGTAATTTCCCGCTGCCGGTCGAAGTGATCCCGATGGCGCGTAGCGCTGTTGCCCGTCAACTGGTGAAGCTGGGTGGTCGTCCGGAATATCGTCAGGGCGTAGTCACCGACAACGGTAACGTGATCCTCGACGTTCACGGTCTGGAAATTCTCGACGCGATTGCCCTGGAAAATGCCATCAACGGCATTCCTGGCGTAGTGACCGTAGGGCTATTCGCCAACCGTGGCGCGGATGTGGCGCTGATTGGCACCGCTGACGGCGTGAAAACCATCGTAAAATGATCTGACGGGGGGAGACCTCCCCCCGCTAAAAAAAATTTGAAAAGCTAAATTCGGTGACTTGTGTCACGTTTTTCCGCCTCTTTTGCCGATCCTGCCGCGTTTGTAAATTTCCATAGCATTTTCCTCTGACATTTTGCTCTGTATGACTTTTCTTCAGAGTGCCGACGCAAACGTTCATATTGCTGCAATAGTTTTTTTTGATATGTTGGCTACAGCGGATTCATATCCAGCACAACATCAGTTCAGACAAAAACAGGGTCGGGTAAATGGCAAAGGTATCACTGGAGAAAGACAAGATTAAATTCCTGCTGGTCGAGGGCGTGCATCAAAAAGCAATCGATAGCCTTCGTGCGGCAGGTTACACCAACATCGAATTTCACAAAGGCGCGCTCGATACTGAAGAGCTGAAAGCGTCCATCCGTGATGCCCACTTCATTGGCCTGCGATCCCGTACTCATCTGACTGAAGATGTTATTGCTGCGGCGGAAAAGCTGGTGGCTATCGGCTGTTTCTGCATCGGTACCAACCAGGTTGACCTGAATGCGGCCGCCAAACGCGGTATCCCCGTCTTCAATGCCCCGTTCTCCAACACCCGTTCCGTGGCGGAGCTGGTGATTGGCGAACTGCTGCTGCTGCTGCGCGGTATTCCAGAAGCTAACGCCAAGGCGCACCGTGGCGTGTGGAACAAACTGGCGTCTGGCTCCTATGAAGCGCGTGGTAAAAAGCTGGGGATTATCGGTTACGGCCACATCGGTACGCAGCTCGGTATTCTGGCGGAATCTCTGGGGATGCACGTGTTTTTCTACGATATCGAAAGCAAGCTGCCGCTGGGCAATGCGACCCAGGTTCAACACCTGTCTGACCTGCTGAACATGAGCGACGTGGTGAGCCTGCACGTGCCGGAAAATGCCTCCACCAAAAACATGATGGGCGCGGAAGAGCTGGCGCTGATGAAGCCAGGCTCACTGCTGATTAACGCCGCGCGCGGCACGGTTGTCGATATCCCGGCACTGGCGGATGCGCTAAAACGTAAGCATCTGGCGGGCGCGGCCATCGACGTGTTCCCGACGGAACCAGCCACCAACAGCGATCCGTTTACCTCTCCGCTGTGCGAGTTCGACAACGTGATCCTGACGCCGCACATCGGTGGTTCAACTCAGGAAGCGCAGGAGAATATCGGTCTGGAAGTGGCGGGCAAACTGAGCAAATACTCCGACAACGGTTCTACGCTCTCTGCGGTGAACTTCCCGGAAGTGTCTCTGCCGCTGCACGGTGGCCGTCGTCTGCTGCACATCCACGAAAACCGTCCAGGCGTGCTGACCGCCATCAACCAGATCTTTGCCGAGCAGGGCGTCAACATTGCCGCGCAGTATCTGCAGACCAATTCGCAGATGGGTTACGTGGTTATTGATATCGAAGCGGATGAAGATGTTGCCGAGAAAGCGTTGCAGAGCATGAAGGCGATTCAGGGGACTATTCGCGCGCGTCTGCTTTACTAATGTGCGGTCTGTGGTGTCGGGTGGCGCTAACGCTTACCCGACCTACAACGTCCGAGGATTTATGTAGGCCGGGTAAGGCGTAGCCGCCACCCGGCTTAATTCTACCAAAGCCACGTTTTACTGGGCGTCACCACAGCCGGCAGCGGCACATCCCACTTCTCTACCGGCAACGCCTCCACGCCCTGACAATCATGCGCGTAACCCACCGGCTGCAACCCGTACTGCTGCCAGTTTTGCAGCGTTCTGTCGTAAAAACCGCCGCCCATCCCTAAACGCTGGCCCTGTTCATCAAACGCCACCAGCGGCGTGATCAGCACGTCCAGCTCAGAGAGCGGCAGCACGTCGCGGACGTCGAGTTTCGGCTCGGTAATTTTCAGGCGGTTCACCACCAGTTCGCTGTGCGGGTGGTAGTGCAGGAACAGCAGATTGCCTTCGCTGAACGGGTGCAGCACCGGCAGATACACCTTTTTCCCGGCGCGCCAGAGCTGCTCGATGAGCGGTTGGGTATCCAGTTCTCCGTCAAATGAGAGAAACAGGGCAACAGTGTGCGCCATCACGACAGGGGGATACGCCATCATACGGGCGGCGGCCTGCTGGGCAAAATGCGCTTGCTGATCGGAGGTTAACGCACGACGGCGCTGACGAATTAACTGACGGATGTCCTGGCGTGAAGCAGAAACTTCAGGGAATTGAGTCATGGTAGTCGGTAGAAGAAAAGAGAGGGAATCTCCGAGATGCCGCCGCAGGCTGTAACCCTTGAACCCTTGGTTCAAGGTGAATGTGTCGTCATAGTTTTAAGGCTTCTCGGACGGACCGAGCATGCTCACCAACCATGGAGCGCCACATTCTTGTGGTATGAAATATCGGCTCAGGGGACTGGCCCGCTTGCGAACATCTCAGAGAAATTTTGTCTTCACAGTTACTCTACCATAGTCAACTGAGAAGTGTTATTCAAACTTTGGTCCCGGTCTTTCGGGAGTGCGACCTTGATCAAGCAATGCCTGTTCTATGGTCTGCTGGAGCATTTTAATACGTTGCTCCATGCTTGCCGCGTAGTCGCGGGTCTTCGCTTTTTCCTGAGTCAGTTCATAGCTGATGTTCAACGCGGCGATGAAAACCAGCTGCTCAGTATTTGTGACTCTAGTGCGTTCTTTTAGATCTTGCAACCGCTGATTCAAATCGTCCGCTGCCTGATTCAAAGCATCCCTTTGTTCAGGCGGACAATTCACTCGCAGTGAACGGCCAAAAATCTGGAGATCGACGGGTTGTGCAGACATGCCACCTTCCTGCTGATTGACTGCGCTGCCTTCGCTTACTGCCCCGGGGGCTGCGAAGGGGCGACACTATAGCTACCCTGATGTGAAGATACAAGCCCTTTTCTGGTATCACCAGGGTCCAAAGTGGTAGCATATCATGAAACTTCCCCCTTTGATGACGAATGCTCATGTCTATACAGAACGAAATGCCTGGTTACAAGGATTTAAACCAGTTACTGAACCAGCAGGGAATCGGTTTAACCTCTGCCGAAATGCACGGTCTGATCAGTGGCATGTTGTGTGGCGGAAACAGCGACAGCTCATGGCAGCCGCTGATCCACGACCTCACGAATGAAGGGCTGGCGTTTGGTCACGAGCTGGCGGAAGCGCTGCGTAAAATGCACGCCGCTATCAGCGATTCGCTGGAAGACGATGGCTTCCTTTTTCAGCTTTATCTGCCTGAAGGCGACGACGTCAGCGTGTTCGATCGCGCCGATGCGCTGGCGGGTTGGGTAAACCACTATCTGCTGGGTCTGGGCGTAACGCAGCCTAAACTGGATAAAGTGACCGGCGAAGCGGGTGAAGCGATCGACGACCTGCGCAACATTGCCCAGCTTGGCTACGATGAAGACGAAGACCAGGAAGAGCTGGAAATGTCTCTCGAAGAGATTATCGAGTACGTGCGTGTGGCGGCACTGCTGTGCCACGACAACTTTACGCGCTCGCAGCCGACCGCGCCGGAAGTCCGCAAGCCAACCTTACATTAATAAAAATAACGCACAGGAGGGTGTCATGGTTATCTCGAGTCAAGAGTATTCGCGCCGCCGTCAGGCGCTGCTGGCGAAAATGCAGCCGGGCAGCGCCGCGCTGATTTTTGCTGCGCCCGAAGTGACGCGCAGCGCCGACAGCGAATATCCCTATCGCCAGAGCAGCGATTTCTGGTATTTCACCGGCTTTAACGAGCCGGAAGCGGTACTGGTGCTGATTAAGAGCAATGACACCCACAACCACAGCGTGATTTTCAACCGCGTGCGCGATTTGACGGCCGAAATCTGGTTTGGCCGCCGCCTGGGCCAGGAGGCCGCACCGGCGAAGCTCGGCGTCGATCGCGCGCTGGCGTTTAGCGAAATCAATCAGCAGCTCTATCAACTGCTTAATGGCCTCGACGTGCTCTATCACGCGCAGGGCGAATATGCCTATGCCGATGAGATTGTCTTTAACGCGCTGGATAAGCTGCGCAAAGGCTCGCGGCAGAACCTGTCCGCGCCCGCGACCCTCACGGACTGGCGTCCGGTGGTGCATGAGATGCGCCTGTTCAAGTCTGAAGAAGAGCTGAACGTGATGCGTCGTGCGGGCGAAATCAGCGCCCTGGCGCACACTCGCGCCATGGAGAAGTGCCGTCCTGGTATGTTCGAATACCTGCTGGAAGGCGAAATCCTCCACGAATTTAACCGCCACGGCGCGCGTTATCCCTCCTACAACACCATTGTCGGTGGCGGGGAAAACGGCTGCATTCTGCACTACACCGAAAACGAAAGTGCGCTGCGCGACGGCGATCTGGTGCTCATCGATGCCGGTTGCGAGTATCAGGGCTACGCGGGGGACATCACCCGTACCTTCCCGGTAAACGGTAAATTCTCACCGGCACAGCGCGCGATTTACGACATCGTCCTGGAATCGCTTGAAACGGCGCTCAGGTTGTATCGCCCCGGGACCTCCATGCAGGAAGTGACCGGCGAAGTGGTGCGCATCATGATTACCGGTCTGGTCAGGCTCGGTATCCTGAAAGGCGATGTGGACACCCTGATTGCTGAAAATGCGCATCGACCGTACTTTATGCACGGCCTGAGCCACTGGCTGGGGCTGGATGTGCATGACGTTGGGGCGTATGGCACCGACCGATCGCGCGTGCTGGAGCCGGGCATGGTGTTAACCGTGGAGCCTGGTCTGTATATCGCCCCGGATGCCGACGTGCCTGAAGAGTACCGCGGGATTGGCATTCGTATTGAAGACGACATCGTTATTACAGAAACCGGTAACGAAAACCTGACCGCGGGCGTCGTGAAAAACGCTGACGATATCGAGGCGCTGATGGCAGCGGCGCGCGCATGAGCGTGATCGTCGTTGGCGGCGGCATGACCGGGGCCACGCTGGCGCTGGCCATTTCGCATTTGACGCAGGGCCAGCTTCCGGTGCATCTGGTGGAAGCCGTTGCGCCAGAGGCGTCGAACCATCCTGGTTTTGATGCCCGCGCCATTGCGCTGGCGCAGGGAACATGTCAGCAGCTTTCGCGCATTGGTATCTGGCAGGCGATAGCCGACCGTGCCACCGCGATCGATACCGTTCACGTCAGCGATCGCGGCCATGCTGGCTTTGTCACGCTGGACGCGCAGGATTACCGTATTGATGCCCTGGGGCAGGTCGTTGAGCTACACGACGTTGGATTACGCCTGTTCCGTCTGCTTAAGGACGCGCCGGGCGTCACGCTGCATTGTCCGGCACGTGTGGCCAACGTGAGCCGCAGTGAATCGTCGGTCAGCGTGACGCTGGAAAACGGCACCGTGCTTGATTGCCAGCTTCTGGTTGCCGCGGATGGTTCGCGCTCGGCGCTCGGCACCCAGTGTGGTGTGGAATGGCGTCAGCAGCCTTACGGGCAGGTGGCGGTCATTGCGAACGTCTCTACCGCAGCTGAACACAACGGCCGTGCGTTTGAGCGCTTTACGCAGCATGGCCCGCTGGCGATGCTGCCGATGTCGGATGGGCGTTGCTCCCTGGTCTGGTGCCACCCGCAGGATCGGGCTGAAGAGGTTAAGGCCTGGTCAGACGAACGTTTTTGTACCGAGCTGCAAAAAGCCTTTGGCTGGCGGCTGGGGCGTATTACCCATGCCGGAAAGCGGACGGTATACCCGCTCTCGCTGACCACATCCTCGCAGTCCATCTCCCATCGCCTGGCGCTTGTCGGTAATGCTGCGCAGACGCTGCACCCCATCGCGGGTCAGGGGTTCAACCTTGGGTTACGCGACGTGATGAGTCTGGCGGAAACGCTTTCTCAGGCGTGGGGCGAGCAAAAAGACTGTGGTGCATACCCGGTGCTCAGCCATTACCAGAAGCGCCGCCAGGCGGATAAAGAGGCGACGATTGGTGTCACCGATGGCCTGGTTCATCTGTTTGCCAATCGCTGGGCGCCGCTGGTTGCGGGCCGCAACCTCGGGCTGATGGCGATGGAATTATTCATTCCGGCACGTGACGTGCTGGCGCAGCGGACCCTCGGTTGGGTCGCGCGTTAAGGAGTTATCACCGTGCAAAATGTTGATGTCGCTATCGTTGGCGGCGGAATGGTAGGACTGGCGCTGGCCTGTGGTTTACAGGGCAGCGGCCTGCGAGTAGCGGTGCTGGAGCAAAAGCAGCCCCAGCCCGTTGCCCAGGATGCACCGCCGGAACTCCGCGTCTCGGCAATAAATGCGGCCAGCGAAAAGCTGCTGACGCACCTTGGCGTCTGGTCAGATATCGTGGCGCAGCGCGCCAGCTGCTATCACGGCATGGAAGTGTGGGATAAAGACAGCTTTGGTCATATTGTGTTTGATGATGAAAGCATGGGCTATAGCCACCTGGGCCACATCATCGAAAACGCGGTGATCCACCATGCGCTGTGGCAAAAAGCGCAGTCCTGTAGCGATGTCACTTTGATGGCACCTGCGCAAATCCAGCAGGTGGCGTGGGGCGAAAACGAGGCGTTTATCACCCTGCAAAGCGGCGACATGCTGACTGCGCGTCTGGTGGTGGGGGCTGATGGCGCGAACTCCTGGCTGCGCAACAAGGCCGATATTCCGCTGACTTACTGGGATTACCGCCATCATGCTCTGGTGGCGACGATCCGTACCGAAGAGCCGCACGAGGGCGTGGCGCGGCAGATTTTCCACAACGACGGTATTCTGGCATTCCTGCCGCTTGCCGATCCTCACCTGTGCTCGATTGTCTGGTCTCTGGTGCCGGAGAAAGCCCGGCTGATGCAGGAGGCTACACCGGACGCCTTTAACCAGGCGCTGTGCGTGGCGTTTGATAACCGCCTTGGCTTGTGCACGCTTGAAAGCGAACGGCAGGTATTCCCGTTAACCGGCCGCTATGCGCGTCAGTTCGCGGCGCACCGTCTGGCGCTGGTGGGGGATGCGGCCCATACCATTCATCCGCTGGCCGGGCAGGGCGTTAACCTTGGCTTTATGGACGCGGCGGAGCTGGTGGAAGAACTGCGTCGTCTGCATCGCGAAGGGAAGGACATCGGCCAGCATCTCTATCTGCGTCGCTACGAACGCAGCCGCAAGCACAGCGCGGCGATGATGCTGGCGGGCATGCAGGGCTTCCGCGAGCTGTTTGCCGGTGCCAATCCGGCGAAAAAACTGCTGCGCGACATCGGCCTCAAGCTTGCCGACACCCTTCCGGGTGTTAAGCCTCAGCTCCTTCGTCAGGCAATGGGTCTTAACGACCTCCCGGACTGGCTACGCTAATTTAGACCCTCGTCACACTTTATTTTCCCGGCCTCTGTGCCGGGGAAATTCCCTCGTTTGAAATAATCTAATTTCACTGCTTTTTTCGCATTAGATAATCTAATGTCGTGTTTTTCCCGTCACGGAAATTCGGCCCGTTTTTCCGCATGAAATATCACCATGTGCTAAATCCTGTTAGATCATTGTTAATTTTGTGCGGGTTTAATCGCATTTTTCCAGTGAATAACTCTGTAGGCTTTTTAGCGTTTTTTGGTCATAAGCTAATGTGATGACCCGTTTTGCCTTATGGTTAACCGCCGGTTTCGGTGGTAAGTTCAGGTTAAAGAGAACGTTTGCGTCGGTGCCTGATAACGGGGCCGATACCGGGTTTCACGGTGAATTTTTTCAACGAGGACAAGATGGCTCAACAGACTCCTTTGTACGAACAACACGTGTTATGCGGCGCCCGCATGGTGGACTTCCACGGCTGGATGATGCCGCTGCACTACGGCTCGCAGATTGATGAGCACCACGCGGTGCGCACCGATGCCGGTATGTTCGACGTGTCCCACATGACAATTGTCGATCTGCGCGGCAGCCGCACCCGGGAGTTTTTACGTTATCTGCTGGCAAACGACGTCGCCAAACTGAAGACGCCGGGTAAAGCGCTCTATACCGGCATGCTGAATGCCTCCGGCGGCGTGATTGATGACCTTATCGTCTATTACTTCACTGAAGATTTCTTCCGCCTCGTTGTAAACTCCGCCACCCGCGAAAAAGACCTCTCCTGGATCACCCAACACGCCGAACCGTATGCCATCGACATCACCGTCCGTGACGATCTGTCACTCATCGCCGTGCAGGGGCCAAACGCGCAGGCGAAAGCCGCGTCTCTGTTCAACGACGAGCAGCGTAAAGCCACAGAAGGCATGAAGCCGTTCTTCGGCGTACAGGCGGGGGAGCTGTTCATCGCCACCACCGGCTACACCGGTGAAGCGGGCTACGAAATTGCGATGCCAAACGAAAAAGCTGCTGATTTCTGGCGTGCGCTGGTAGAAGCGGGCGTGAAGCCAGCGGGCCTGGGCGCGCGCGATACGCTGCGTCTGGAGGCGGGCATGAACCTCTACGGTCAGGAGATGGATGAGGGCGTCTCTCCGCTGGCGGCCAATATGGGCTGGACTATCGCGTGGGAACCGACTAACCGTGAATTTATTGGCCGTGAAGCGCTGGAGATGCAGCGCGAGAAGGGCACTGAACAACTGGTGGGTCTGGTGATGACCGAGAAGGGCGTGCTGCGCGGTGAACTGCCTGTACGTTTTACCGATGCTGATGGCAATCCGCGTGAAGGCGTGATCACCAGCGGGTCCTTCTCTCCGACGCTGGGTTACAGTATTGCACTGGCACGCGTGCCGGCGGGCATTGGCGAAACGGCGGTGGTGCAAATCCGCAACCGCGAAATGCCGGTCAACGTGACCAAACCGATTTTTGTTCGCGCCGGTAAGCCGGTCGCCTAATCATTTTTTATCAGGAGAACTTCAATGAGCAATGTGCCAGCAGAACTGAAATACAGCAAAGAACACGAGTGGCTGCGCAAAGAGGCGGACGGCACTTACACCGTAGGGATCACCGAGCACGCGCAAGAGCTGCTGGGCGACATGGTGTTTGTTGACCTGCCTGACGTGGGCACGACCGTTAGCGCGGGCGACGACTGCGCCGTAGCGGAGTCCGTAAAAGCAGCATCCGACATCTACGCACCTGTTAGCGGTGAAATTGTCGCCGTCAACGACGCGCTGAGCGACTCCCCGGAGCTGGTCAACAGCGAGCCTTATGAAGGCGGCTGGATCTTCAAGATCAAAGCCAGCGACGAATCTCAGGTCGCCGCGCTGCTGGATGCGACCGCGTACGAAGCACTACTGGAAGACGAATAACGTTGTGCCGGATGGCGCTGCGCTTATCCGGCCTACAGGTCAACGTAGGCCCGGTAAGCGTTAGCGCCACCGGGCAACAGCGTTACAGATAACTACGATTCACTGCACGTTTCAGGAACCATCGCTCATGACACAGACTTTAAGCCAGCTTGAAAACCGTGGCGCCTTCATTGAACGTCACATTGGGCCGGATGCTCAGCAACAGCAGGAGATGCTGAAGACAGTTGGCGCGGATTCATTAAACGCACTGATCGGCCAGATTGTGCCAAAAGACATCCAGCTTGCCACGCCGCCTCAGGTGGGTGAAGCTACCACGGAATTCGCCGCGCTGGCGGAGCTGAAGGCTATCGCCAGCCTGAACAAGCGCTTTAAGTCTTACATTGGCATGGGCTATACCAACGTACAGTTGCCGCCGGTCATCCTGCGCAACATGCTGGAAAATCCGGGCTGGTATACCGCCTATACCCCGTATCAACCAGAAGTCTCCCAGGGCCGCCTGGAAGCGCTGCTGAACTTCCAGCAGGTAACGCTGGATCTGACCGGTATGGATATCGCTTCCGCGTCTTTGCTGGATGAAGCGACCGCCGCCGCTGAAGCCATGGCGATGGCTAAGCGCGTCAGCAAGCTGAAAAATGCCAACCGCTTCTTCGTCGCGGCGGACGTACATCCGCAGACGCTGGACGTGGTGCGTACCCGTGCGGAAACCTTCGGCTTTGACGTGATTGTCGACGATGCTGACAAAGTGCTGGATCACCAGGACGTCTTCGGCGTGCTGCTTCAGCAGGTAGGCACCACCGGCGAAGTTCACGACTACAGCGCGCTGATTGCCGAGCTGAAATCCCGCAAAGTGGTTGTCAGCGTCGCCGCCGATTTTATGGCGCTGGTCCTGCTAACGGCGCCGGGCAAACAGGGCGCGGATATCGTATTCGGTTCAGCGCAGCGCTTCGGCGTGCCGATGGGCTACGGTGGCCCGCACGCGGCGTTCTTCGGCGCAAAAGATGAATTCAAACGCTCCATGCCTGGCCGTATTATCGGCGTCTCAAAAGATGCTGCCGGTAACACCGCGCTGCGCATGGCGATGCAGACTCGCGAGCAGCACATCCGCCGCGAGAAAGCGAACTCCAACATCTGTACCTCTCAGGTGCTGCTGGCCAACATCGCCAGCCTGTACGCCGTGTTCCACGGCCCGGCTGGCCTGAAACGCATTGCCAGCCGCATTCACCGTCTGGCCGATATTCTGGCCTGCGGCCTGCAGCAGAAAGGCCTTAAGCTGCGCCATGCCCACTACTTCGACACGCTGTGTGTGGAAGTGGCAGACAAAGCGGCAGTGCTGGCCCGCGCAAATGCGGCAGAGATCAACCTGCGCAGCGACATCCACAACGCCGTCGGCATTACGCTGGATGAAAGCACCACTCGTGACGATATCCTGAACCTGTTCAGCGTGCTGCTGGGTGACGCGCACGGTCTGGATATTGATGCGCTCGACAAAGAGGTCGCGCTCGACAGCCGCTCCATTCAGGAAAGCATGCTGCGTAACGATGCCATCCTGACGCACCCGGTCTTTAATCGCTACCACAGCGAAACCGAGATGATGCGTTATATGCACTCTCTGGAGCGCAAGGATCTGGCGCTGAATCAGGCGATGATCCCGCTGGGCTCCTGTACCATGAAGCTGAACGCTGCGGCAGAGATGATCCCTATCACCTGGCCTGAATTCTCCGAGCTGCACCCGTTCTGCCCGCCAGAGCAGGCGGAAGGTTATCATATGATGATCAACCAGCTTTCCGACTGGCTGGTGAAGCTGACTGGCTATGACGCGCTCTGCATGCAGCCAAACTCCGGTGCGCAGGGGGAATACGCGGGCCTGCTGGCGATCCGTCATTATCACGAAAGCCGCAACGAAGGGCACCGCGATATCTGCCTGATCCCGAGCTCCGCCCACGGCACCAACCCGGCCTCTGCCCAGATGGCGGGCATGGAAGTGGTGGTCGTGGCGTGCGATAAGAATGGCAACATCGATTTGACCGACCTGCGTGCGAAAGCCGAGCAGGCGGGTGACAAGCTTTCCTGCATCATGGTGACCTATCCGTCCACCCACGGCGTATACGAAGAGACCATCCGCGAAGTGTGCGAAGTGGTGCATCAGTTCGGCGGTCAGGTCTACCTCGACGGCGCGAACATGAACGCGCAGGTGGGGATTACCTCTCCGGGCTTTATCGGTGCGGACGTGTCGCACCTGAACCTGCACAAAACCTTCTGCATTCCGCACGGCGGTGGCGGCCCGGGCATGGGGCCTATCGGCGTGAAAGCGCACCTGGCACCGTTTGTTCCAGGCCACAGCGTTGTGCAGATCGAAGGCATGCTGACCCGTCAGGGCGCGGTCTCTGCGGCACCGTTCGGCAGCGCCTCTATCCTGCCAATCAGCTGGATGTACATTCGCATGATGGGCGCGGAAGGGCTGAAGCAGGCGAGCCAGGTGGCGATCCTGAATGCCAACTACATTGCGACTCGCCTGAAGTCTGCCTTCCCGGTGCTCTATACCGGCCGCGATGGTCGCGTGGCGCACGAGTGCATTCTGGATATTCGTCCGCTTAAAGAGCAGACCGGCATTAGCGAGCTGGATATCGCCAAGCGCCTGATCGACTACGGATTCCACGCGCCAACCATGTCGTTCCCGGTAGCGGGTACGCTGATGGTGGAGCCAACGGAGTCTGAAAGCAAAGCCGAGCTGGACCGCTTTATCGACGCGATGCTGGCCATCCGCATGGAGATTGACCGAGTGCAGGACGGCGAATGGACGCTGGAAGATAACCCACTGGTTAACGCTCCGCACACCCAGCACGAAATGGTGGCAGAGTGGAACCACGGCTATTCCCGCGAGCTGGCGGTCTTCCCGGCAGGCGTGGCAAACAAATACTGGCCGACCGTGAAGCGCCTTGATGACGTATACGGCGACCGTAACCTGTTCTGCTCCTGCGTACCGATGAGCGAATACCAGTAACCGCACTTATGCAGTAACGAAGGCCGGGTAAGGCGAAGCCGCCACCCGGCTTTTTTTTATTCGGAGGTTGTGAATGGCAATTGCACTTGTGACCGGCGCCAGCCGCGGCATTGGGAAAGCCACCGCGCTGCAGCTTGCAGCAGAAGGCTACACCGTCGCGGTGAATTATCACCACAACATTAAGGCTGCGACGGACGTTATCAGGCAGATTGTCGATGCGGGCGGTAAAGCCTTCGCCGTTCGCGCAGACATTAGCGATGAAGCCCAGGTGCTGGCGATGTTTGACAGCCTCGATCGTGAACGCGAGCCGCTTACCGCGCTGGTCAATAATGCGGGGATTCTGTTTGAGCAATCGACTATCGAAAATCTATCCGCAGAGCGCATTAACCGCGTACTGGCGACCAACGTCACGGGCTATTTCCTCTGCTGTCGTGAAGCGGTAAAACGCATGTCCTTCAAACATGGCGGCAAGGGCGGGGCGATAGTGAATGTCTCGTCAGCGGCGTCCCGCCTGGGCGCACCGGGTGAATATGTGGATTATGCCGCGTCCAAGGGTGCCGTTGACTCTCTGACAACCGGTTTAGCGCTGGAGGTGGCGGCGCAGGGCATTCGCGTAAATTGCGTGCGACCGGGACTGATTTATACCGACATCCATGCCTCAGGCGGGGAACCGGGGCGCGTGGATCGCGTGAAATCGTTGCTGCCGATGCAGCGCGGCGGCCAGCCGGAAGAGGTGGCCCAGGCGATTGTCTGGCTGCTGAGCGAGAAGGCGTCGTACGTGACGGGAAGTTTTATTGAGCTAGCGGGCGGGAAGTAAACCCCTCATCCTAACCCTCTCCCAAAGGGAGAGGGGATCAATCGTAGGCCCGGTAAGCGTAGCGCCACCGGGCAAAAATTACAGCGACTCGCCGTTGCTGGCAATCACGCCTTTATACCACTCGAAGCTTTTCTTGCGGGAGCGCGACATGTCGCCTGTACCGTCGTCGTGTTTGTTCACATAGATAAAGCCGTAGCGCTTGCTGTACTGGCCGGTAGTGAACGACACACAGTCGATACAGCCCCATGGCGTATAGCCCATCAGATCCACGCCATCGTGCGTCACGGCTTTGATCATCTCTTCTACGTGGGCACGCAGGTAGTCGATACGATAGTCATCGTTGATGCTGCCGTCTTCTTCAACTTTATCGTAAGCGCCGAAACCGTTCTCCACGATAAACAGCGGCTTCTGGTAACGCTCATACAGTTCGCACAGAGAATAGCGCAGGCCTACCGGATCAATCTGCCAGCCCCAGTCGGACGCCTTCACGTGCGGGTTTGGCACGCTGCCTTCAAAGCCAGAAATCGCATCCCCGGTACCGCCTTCCGCTTTCACCGCGTTGGTCATGTAGTAGCTGAAACCCAGGTAATCGCAGGTGCCTTCACGCAGGATCTGCTCGTCGTTTGCCTCCATCTTGATGGAGAACCCGCGACGCTCCCATTCATTCAGGACGTAAGACGGGTAGTAACCACGAAGCTGGACGTCGGTAAAGACATAGCGCTCGCGCATCGATTCCTGGGCGAACATCACGTCTTCCGGTTTGCAGGAGAACGGATAGAGCGCCACCATGGCCAGCATGCAGCCGACTTTCATCTCCGGGTTAATACGGCGCGCGGCTTTCACCGCCAGGGCGCTGGCCACAAACTGGTGGTGCAGCACCTGATACATGGTTTCTTCCGGATTTTCGTGTTCGGTATAGACCACGCCGGAGCAGCAGTAGCCGAACAGCGGCGCACGCCAGTTGCGCTGGTTGTTGATTTCGTTGAAGGTCATCCAGTATTTGACCTTGTTTTTGTAGCGCTCAAAAACCACTTCCGCAAAACGCACAAAGAAATCGACCACTTTGCGGTTGGTCCAGCTACCGTACTCCTGCACCAGGTGCAGGGGCATCTCGAAGTGGGAGAGAGTGATCACCGGTTCGATGTTGTATTTCAGCAGCTCATCGAACATGTCGTCGTAGAACTTCAGCCCTTCTTCGTTTGGCTGTGTTTCGTCACCCTTCGGGAAGATGCGCGTCCAGGCAATAGAGGTGCGGAAACACTTGAAGCCCATCTCGGCAAATAGCTTGATGTCTTCTTTATAGTGGCCGTGGAAGTCGATGGCTTCATGGTTCGGGTAATATTTACCCGGCACCACATCCTGCGTGATTTCGCGCGGCACGCCGTGGGCGCCACCGGTAAGCACGTCGCAAATGCTAGGCCCTTTACCGCCTTTGTTCCAGCCGCCTTCAACCTGGTGAGCGGCAACGGCGCCACCCCATAAAAAATCTTTTGGTAAGGTCAATTTTTTCATCGCTGCTATTCTCAATAAATGGCTTATTGGCGTCGAGTCTAGCAAAGCGAAATTAAATGTCACGATATAACAATATGTGCATAATGTGATTTGTTACATCTAAAAAACAGGGTGTTTTATTCTGTGAGTTTCTTCGCCAGTTTACGCCCGAGCGATTCCAGAATATAGATGACGGGAATTTGCGTGGTAATATCGTAGACGCCCCCAATACGCGTCTGGGGCACATGCCAGGAGAGATTAAAGTCCGCCAGTTTTGCCAGGCGCGAGTGCTCGTGGCTGGTAATGGAGAGCACCTTGCAGTGATGCAGGCTGAACTGGCTGGCGAAGCGCAGGATCTCCTCGGTCTCGCCCGAAACAGAGAGCACAATCGCCAGCGCATTTTTCGCCATATCATTGGTGACCGGGAAATAAGGGTCATCAATATGGTTGCTGAATTTGCCAATATTAGAAAAGAAACGTGCGCCATATTTTGCCAGCGAGCCCGATGTTCCCGCACCGACAAATATAATTCGCTCGGAAGACAATATAATCTCCACCGCCTCATCTAATAATGTATCGAACTCTTCATTGTTAACGCTTTTAAAGAAGCTGATAATTTCACTGGCACCAAAGTTAGCCTGCTGTGGCTCATTTTGCTCTAAATAGAGCTTAAAGCGTACGCGAAACTCCGAGTAGCCTTCGCAGTTGAGCTTGCGGCAAAAGCGCAGGATAGTGGTGGTTGAGACGCCCGCCGCATCCGCCAGTTCGCGGATGGTCATGTACATCACTTTGTCACGGTTTTTAATGACATAGTTGTAGACCATCATCTCCAGGTTATTGAGGCTGGCAATGGCGGAATGGGAGAACATGCTCACAATGACTACACTCACTCATCAGACTTTTCTTCAGGGAATAATAACATGCAGCCAAACGACATCACTTTTTTTCAGCGCTTTCAGGACGACATTCTGGCCGGGCGTAAAACCATCACTATCCGGGATAAAAGTGAATCCCATTTCAAAACCGGCGACATCCTGCGGGTGGGGCGTTATGAGGATGATGGTTACTTTTGCACCATCGAAGTCACAGGGACGTCAACCGTTACGCTCGCCACATTGACGAAAAAACATGCTGAACAGGAGAATATGACCCTGGCTACACTGAAAAGCGTGATCGCAGAGATCTACCCCAACCAGAACCAGTTTTATGTGATTGATTTTAAACGTCTATAATTTAATTCGAAACGCGCGTTCGCTGAAATTAAAATGTAACTGTCTGATTGTAATTTAGAAATGTTATGTTTAACTTTATTTTAGCTAACAGGTGTTCACTGGAATCATTCTCAGTTAGCATAGTTATGCGATGAATAATCATCTTTTGTTTTCCCGGAGTTTTGTATGGTGAGTAGACCATTAATCGCACAGGGATATTCTCTGGCTGAGGAAATAGCCAACAGCATCAGCCACGGCATTGGCCTGGTGTTTGGGATTGTCGGTTTAGTGTTATTGCTGGTGCAGGCGGTTGACGCCAATGCCAGCGCGATGGCCATTACCAGCTACAGCCTGTATGGCGGGAGTATGATCCTGCTGTTCCTGGCGTCGACCCTGTATCACGCGATTCCGCATCAGCGGGCCAAGATGTGGCTCAAGAAATTTGACCACTGCGCTATCTATCTTCTTATTGCAGGCACCTACACGCCGTTTCTGCTGGTGGGGCTCAATTCGCCGCTGTCGCGTGGCCTGATGATTGTTATCTGGAGCCTGGCGCTGCTGGGGATCCTGTTTAAGCTGACCATTGCACACCGCTTTAAGGTGTTGTCGCTGGTCACCTATCTGACGATGGGCTGGCTGTCGCTGATTGTAGTGTATCAGTTGGCAATCAAACTGGCGGTAGGGGGCGTGACGCTTCTGGCCTTAGGCGGTGTAGTGTATTCGCTCGGCGTAATTTTCTACGTCTGCAAGCGTATTCCCTACAACCATGCCATCTGGCACGGCTTTGTGCTTGGGGGTAGCGTGTGCCACTTTCTGGCGATTTATTTGTATGTGGGGCAGGTGTAGTTTTTTGTCGGGTGGCGGCTTCGCCTTACCCGACCTACGGGATCTGTAGGCCCGGTAAGCGCAGCGCCACCGGGCGATACAACATCACTCTTCCAGAGAATACGGCAGCGGCTCAATACTCAGCGTATTCGCGTCGTCACGCACGCGGAACACGCTGTCGGCTTCCATGTCGTTGTTCATGACGGCCTGCACCAGAATACGTCCATCATCCAGCTTTACGGCGGCCAAAACGGTGCCGGTACGGCGCCAGTTTTCACCCATTTTCAGCTCTAAATCTTCACCTGCTTCGGGTACACGGCTGGCATGGCCCGCAAGCGTCCATAGCGCACGCTTGTTTGCTCCGCGGAATTTTGCCCGCGCGACCATCTCCTGGCCGGTATAACAGCCTTTTTTAAAGCTGATGCCGCCCAGCGCCTGCAGGTTGGTTGCCTGCGGAATAAACTGCGCGCTGTTTGCGGCGTCAATGACCGGCAAACCCGCTTCAATGTTCAGTGCCAGCCACTGCTGACTGTTGTTCAGCTGCGCTTCGCCGCGCAGCGCCTCGGTCACGCGTTCGGCAGTGGCGGTATCCGTGACTAACAGGAAACGCTCCGCCGGGTGTTCAAACCACAGGATCGAGGTCGCGCCTTCACTGACCACCTGCTTTTCTGCATCCGGCAGTTCGCTGAAGAGATTTTTCAATGCTGCACGAGCCTGGAAGCCCGCCACGCCCAGCAGGACATGTTCGTCGTCCGCGGCGATGGTGACTTTGGAAAAGACGGCGTACTTTTTCAGCTCTTTGAGCTGTGCATCACGCAGGCTGCGGCGCTCAATCAAGGCAAATCCGTCCTGACGACGGAACAGACGCAGGTTGCTCCACATCTTGCCTTTTGGATCGCAATGCGCCGCCAGCAGGTGCTGGTGTTCGGTCATCTGGCTGACGTCCGCTGTCACCTGGCCCTGCAGGTATTTTTCGGCGTCGGCACCGGTGAGCGTTGCCAGCGCCCAGTCATCAAGAGAAATAAGCGTCAGCGGCAGACGCGCAGAGGCGGCGGGCTGGCGAGGAGAAAATGGTGTAAATGCCATAACGATATCCTGAATTGCTTAACGCTTTGATAATGCCTAATGGTAAAAGAGCCTGCAGGCAATGCAAGCGCTTTCAGCAGGCCATTTGTGCCATAAACCCGTTATGCGTAGCGCCACGCAAAATAATGTAATCCGCTGTCTTTGTAGGGTTTATTCTGGAAGGCTGCTCGTTGATCGCAATATTCCAGTAAAGAAACGGTCAAAAACACGTTACACTAGCTGGTGTCCCCGTAGAGAAATTAAGAACACGGAACGGGGTGCCGACTGTGCCAAACGTAATGCAGGAAACTGAACATGGATATTAACAACAAGGCCCGTATTCACTGGGCGTGCCGTCGCGGCATGCGTGAACTTGATATTTCCATCATGCCTTTCTTCGAATATGAGTATGACAGCTTAAGCGATGAGGATAAGCGTCTGTTTGTTCGTCTGCTTGAGTCTGACGATCCGGATTTATTCAACTGGCTGATGAACCACGGCAAACCCGCCGACACCGAGTTGCAACGGATGGTGCAATTAATTCAAACACGGAATCGGGAACGTGGTCCTGTGGCAATCTGATCTTCGCGTCTCGTGGCGCTCGCAGTGGATGTCTTTATTGCTCCACGGCCTGGTCGCGGCCTTTGTGTTACTGATGCCATGGCCGCTGAGCTATACGCCTCTGTGGCTGCTGCTACTCTCGTTTGTCGTTTTTGACAGCGTACGCAGTCAGCGCCGCATCCATGCCCGTCAGGGAGAGATCAAATTACTGATGGATTCCCGCCTGCGCTGGCAGGGAAAAGAGTGGGATATTCTCGGTATGCCCTGGATGCTCAACTCCGGCATGATGTTACGGTTACGCAAGGTGGACGGCGGGCGTTGCCAGCATTTGTGGCTGGCGGCTGACAGTATGGATGCTGCCGAGTGGCGAGACCTGCGCCGGATGTTATTGCAACAGACGACGCAGGGGTAATGCGCGTTAGCTAAACTTTTCTGCCATTTCGCCCAGAATCTGCTCGCACCAGGTTTGCAGGCGCTCATCACTGAGATCGTACTGGTTGGTTTCATCCAGCGCGAGTCCAACAAACAGCTCGCCGTCGGCAATAATCGGTTTTTTACTGGTGAACTCGTAGCCTTCAGTTGGCCAGTAGCCGATGAACGACACCCCTTTCGGTGCCAGTTTGTCGTGCAGCATGCCGAGCGCATCCAGGAACCATTCCCCGTAACCCAGCTGATCCCCCATGCCGTACATGGCAATGATTTTGCCGTCGAGGTTGAGCGTATCAAGCTGGTCCCAGATTGCTTCCCAGTCTTCCTGTATCTCGCCGAAATCCCAGGTCGGGATGCCGAGGATCAACACGTCGTACTGCTCCATCTGCGTGAGCGCGTCGTCTTTCAGGTTATGCAACGTCACCAGTTCCGGGCCAATGATGTCGCGAATTTTCTCTGCCGCCATTTCGGTGTAGCAGGTGCTGGAACCATAAAACAGACCAATATTCATCGCGTATCTATCTCAATTCTTGCTTTGACTTTGCGCGTAGTGTACCAGAAACAGGTCGCAATCAGGCATAATGGCCTGACTGCTGAATCAAAGGGGCTGATGTGGAAAAGGATCTCGCACTGATCGAACAATTTCTCGATGCACTGTGGCTGGAGAAAAATCTGGCCGAGAATACGCTCAGTGCCTACCGTCGCGATCTCACCATGCTGGTGGAGTGGCTTGCGCACCGCGGGTTATCCCTTGCGAGCGCGCAAAGTGACGACCTGCAGGCGCTGCTCGGGGAACGTATCGCGGGGGGCTACAAAGCCACCAGCTCCGCGCGTTTGCTCAGCGCAATGCGTCGCCTGTTCCAGCACCTCTACCGTGAGAAAATTCGCGAAGACGATCCCAGCGCGCTGCTGGCATCCCCCAAACTCCCGCAGCGGCTGCCGAAAGATCTCAGCGAAGCACAAGTTGAGAGATTATTACAGTCACCGGCGGTTGACCTGCCGCTGGAGTTACGCGATAAAGCCATGCTTGAGCTATTGTATGCTACCGGCTTGCGCGTTTCGGAACTGGTTGGCCTGACGATGAGCGACATTAGCCTGCGTCAGGGCGTGGTGCGCGTCATCGGTAAAGGAAACAAGGAAAGACTGGTACCGCTGGGGGAAGAAGCGGTTTACTGGCTGGAAACGTATCTGGAGCATGGTCGCCCGTGGTTGCTCAATGGCGTGTCTATCGACGTTCTGTTTCCGAGCCAGCGCGCGCAGCAGATGACCCGGCAAACGTTCTGGCATCGCATTAAGCATTACGCCACACTGGCCGGTATCGACAGTGAAAAGCTGTCGCCGCACGTATTGCGTCATGCCTTCGCGACGCATCTGTTAAACCACGGCGCTGATTTACGCGTGGTGCAGATGCTGCTGGGACACAGCGATCTTTCCACGACGCAAATTTACACCCATGTCGCGACGGAACGCCTGCGGCAGCTACACCAACAGCACCACCCTCGTGCGTGAGTGCCGACGAATTGTAACAGGATCAAATATGAAAAAGTCTTTCGCGCTGTTCACCCTGCTGGCAGCCTCATTTACCGGTTTCGCCCATGCTGACGACGCCGCCATCAAACAGTCGCTGGCTAAGCTTGGCGTCACCGGTAGCGATATTCAGCCTGCACCGGTTGCCGGCATGAAAACGGTGCTGACCAACAGCGGCGTCCTGTACGTCACCGAAGACGGCAAACACATTATTCAGGGGCCAATGTACGACGTGAGCGGCGCACAGCCGGTCAACGTCACCAACCAGCTGCTGATGAAAAACCTGAACGCGCTCGAAAAAGAGATGATCGTTTATAAAGCGGCGCAGGAAAAGCACGTTATTACCGTCTTCACCGACATCACCTGCGGCTACTGCCACAAGCTGCATGAAGAGATGAAAGATTACAACGCACTGGGCATTACCGTGCGTTACCTGGCCTTCCCGCGCGCGGGCGTGCAGAGCCAGCCGGAGCAGGACATGAAGGCTATCTGGTGTGCGAAAGACCGCAACAAAGCGTTTGATGATGCGATGAACGGTAAAGGGGTTAAACCCGCTTCCTGCGACATTGACATTGCTAACCACTACGCGCTGGGCGTGCAGTTTGGCGTGAGCGGTACTCCAGCGATTGTCCTGAGCAACGGCTATGTTGTTCCGGGCTATCAGGGACCAAAAGAGATGAAAGAGTTCCTCGACGCGCACCAGAAACAGTTTGGTGGTAAATAATCCGCGTGAAAGCCCCCATAAAATTGCGCCGCCGCGAGGCGGTTGAGCAGGTTGATTTGCCGGACGATCTCCCTGCGCTGCTGAAGCGCCTCTACGCCAGCCGTGGCGTGCGTTCCGCTGAGGATCTTGAACGCAGCGTGAAAGGGATGCTGCCCTGGCAGCAGCTGAACGGTATCGAAAAAGCCACTGAAATGCTCTACAACGCGCTACGCGAAGGCACGCGCATTGTGGTGGTAGGGGATTTCGATGCCGACGGCGCAACCAGCACCGCGCTGAGCGTACTCAGCCTGCGCGCGCTGGGCTGCGATAACGTCACTTATCTGGTGCCGAACCGTTTTGAAGACGGCTACGGCCTCAGCCCGGAAGTGGTCGATCAGGCCCACGCCCGCGGTGCGCAGATGATCATGACCGTGGATAACGGCATCTCCTCCCATGCGGGGGTCGATCATGCCCATCAGCTGGGGATCCCGGTACTGGTCACCGATCACCACCTGCCGGGCGAAACGCTGCCAGCTGCGGAAGCGATCATCAACCCAAACCTGCGCGACTGCGATTTCCCCTCGAAATCTCTCGCCGGTGTGGGCGTGGCGTTTTATCTGATGCTGGCGTTGCGTACCCTGTTACGCGATAAGGGCTGGTTCGACTCTCGCGGTATTGCCGTACCGAACCTGGCTGAATATCTCGACCTGGTGGCGCTGGGTACCGTAGCGGACGTGGTGCCGCTCGATACCAATAACCGTATTTTGACCTGGCAGGGCTTAAGCCGCATTCGGGCAGGCAAGTGCCGTCCGGGGATCAAGGCGCTGCTGGAGATTGCCAACCGCGATCCGCTCAAGCTGGCTGCAAGCGATTTGGGCTTCGCCCTCGGGCCGCGCCTGAACGCTGCCGGAAGGCTGGACGATATGTCCGTTGGGGTCGCGCTGCTGCTGTGCGACAACATTGGTGAAGCGCGCGTGCTGGCCAACGAGCTGGACGCCCTGAACCAGACCCGTAAAGAGATTGAGCAGGGAATGCAGGCCGAAGCGCTGACCCTGTGCGAAAAGCTGGAGCGCAGCGGCGATACGCTGCCGGGCGGCCTGGCGATGTACCATCCTGAGTGGCACCAGGGCGTGGTCGGCATTCTGGCGTCGCGCATTAAAGAGCGTTTCCACCGTCCGGTGATTGCGTTCGCCCCCGCAGGCGACGGCACGTTGAAAGGATCTGGCCGTTCGATACAGGGGCTGCACATGCGCGACGCGCTGGAGCGGCTTGATACGCTGTATCCGGGTCTGATGATTAAGTTCGGCGGCCATGCGATGGCGGCGGGCTTGTCGCTGGAAGAGGCGAAATTCGACGAGTTTCAGCGTCTGTTTGGTGAGCTGGTTACCGACTGGATTGACCCGGCCCTGTTGCAGGGGGAAGTGGTATCCGATGGTGAGCTCTCACCGCTTGAGATGACGATGGACGTGGCGCAAATGCTGCGCGATGCCGGCCCCTGGGGGCAAATGTTCCCGGAACCGTTGTTCGATGGCCGTTTCCGTCTGTTGCAGCAGCGTATCGTCGGCGAGCGTCATCTGAAAGTGATGGTCGAGCCCGTGGGCGGTGGACCGCTGCTGGACGGCATTGCCTTCAACGTTGACACGGCGGTATGGCCGGACAACGGCGTGCGCGAGGTCGAGCTGGCGTACAAACTGGACATCAACGAGTTTCGCGGTAACCGCACCCTTCAGATCATCATCGACAATATCTGGCCAATTTAGCGGCAGTAATCTCTATAAAAAAGGGCGTGGATTCGGTACAATCCCGCTCTTATCACCGCATTTTGACAAGTCCATAAAAGAAAACAGACCATGTTTGAAATTAATCCGGTAAAAAACCGTATTCAGGACCTCACGGAGCGCTCTGACGTTCTTAGGGGGTATCTTTGACTACGATGCCAAGAAAGAGCGTCTTGAAGAAGTAAACGCCGAGCTGGAACAGCCGGACGTCTGGAACGAACCTGAACGCGCACAGGCGCTGGGTAAAGAGCGTTCCTCTCTCGAAGCGATTGTAGATACGCTGGATCAAATGGCTCAGGGGCTGGAAGATGTTTCCGGTTTGCTGGAGCTGGCAGTAGAAGCTGACGACGAAGAAACCTTTAACGAAGCCGTGGCAGAACTCGATGTACTGGAAGAGAAGCTGGCGCAGCTTGAATTCCGTCGTATGTTCTCCGGCGAATACGACAGCGCTGACTGCTATCTCGATATTCAGGCAGGTTCTGGCGGTACCGAAGCTCAGGACTGGGCCAGTATGCTGACGCGTATGTATCTGCGTTGGGCAGAAGCGCGCGGCTTCAAAACCGAAATTATCGAAGAGTCTGAAGGTGAAGTTGCGGGTCTGAAATCCGTCACCATCAAGATCATCGGTGACTACGCATACGGCTGGCTGCGTACCGAAACCGGCGTTCACCGCCTGGTGCGTAAGAGCCCGTTCGACTCCGGCGGCCGTCGTCATACCTCTTTCAGCTCCGCGTTTGTCTACCCGGAAGTGAAAGACGATATCGATATTGAAATTAACCCGGCGGACCTGCGTATTGACGTTTATCGCGCATCCGGCGCGGGTGGTCAGCACGTTAACCGTACGGAATCTGCGGTGCGTATTACCCACATTCCAACCGGGCTGGTAACGCAATGCCAGAACGACCGTTCCCAGCATAAGAACAAAGACCAGGCCATGAAGCAGATGAAAGCGAAGCTTTATGAGCTGGAGATGCAGAAGAAAAATGCTGAGAAACAGGCGATGGAAGATAACAAGTCTGACATCGGTTGGGGCAGCCAGATCCGTTCTTACGTCCTTGATGACTCCCGCATCAAAGACCTGCGTACCGGGGTTGAAACCCGCAACACGCAGGCGGTGCTGGACGGCAGCCTGGACCAATTTATCGAAGCAAGTTTGAAAGCAGGGTTATGAGGAACCAACATGTCTGAACAACAAGCACAGGGCGCTGACGCGGTAGTCGATCTTAACAACGAACTGAAAACCCGCCGCGAGAAGCTGGCAGCGCTGCGTGAGCAGGGCGTGCCGTTCCCGAACGATTTTCGTCGTGACCACACCTCAGACCAACTGCACGCAGACTTCGACGCTAAAGAGAACGAAGAGCTGGAAGCGCTGAACATCGAAGTGGCCGTTGCAGGCCGTATGATGACCCGTCGTATTATGGGTAAAGCCTCCTTCGTGACTCTGCAGGACGTTGGCGGCCGTATTCAGCTGTACGTTTCCCGTGACGATCTGCCGGAAGGCATCTACAACGAGCAGTTCAAGAAGTGG
The DNA here is from genome assembly GCF_004402045.1 of Lelliottia nimipressuralis. Classification (GTDB taxonomy): domain Bacteria; phylum Pseudomonadota; class Gammaproteobacteria; order Enterobacterales; family Enterobacteriaceae; genus Enterobacter; species Enterobacter chinensis. Next base: position 190,899 of record NZ_SOMG01000016.1, read on the forward strand.
GACCTGGGCGATATCCTGGGCGCGAAAGGTAAGCTGTTCAAAACCAAGACCGGTGAACTGTCTATCCACTGCACCGAGCTGCGTCTGCTGACCAAAGCCCTGCGCCCGCTGCCGGACAAATTCCACGGCCTGCAGGATCAGGAAGCGCGCTATCGTCAGCGCTACCTGGATCTCATCTCTAACGATGACTCCCGCAAGACCTTTAAAATTCGCTCCCAGATCATGGCCGGTATTCGCCAGTTCATGGTTAACCGCGACTTTATGGAAGTAGAAACCCCGATGATGCAGGTGATCCCTGGCGGCGCGTCTGCGCGTCCGTTCATCACCCATCACAACGCCCTGGACCTGGACATGTACCTGCGTATCGCGCCGGAACTGTACCTGAAGCGTCTGGTGGTTGGTGGTTTCGATCGCGTGTTCGAAATCAACCGTAACTTCCGTAACGAAGGTATCTCCGTTCGTCATAACCCTGAGTTCACCATGATGGAACTCTATATGGCCTATGCGGATTACAAAGATCTGATCGAACTCACTGAATCCCTGTTCCGTACGCTGGCGCAGGATATTCTGGGCACCACGCAGGTACCTTACGGTGAAGAAGTCTTCGACTTCGGCAAGCCGTTCGAAAAACTGACCATGCGTGAAGCGATCAAGAAATACCGTCCGGAAACCAACATGGCGGATCTGGATAACTTCGATTCTGCGAAAGCAATCGCGGAAAGCATCGGTATCAAGGTTGAGAAGAGCTGGGGTCTGGGCCGTATCGTGACCGAGATCTTCGAAGAAGTGGCCGAAGCGCACCTGATTCAGCCGACCTTCATCACCGAATACCCGGCTGAAGTCTCTCCGCTGGCGCGTCGTAATGACGAGAACCCGGAAATTACCGATCGTTTCGAATTCTTCATCGGCGGCCGTGAAATCGGCAACGGCTTTAGCGAGCTGAACGATGCGGAAGACCAGGCTCAGCGTTTCCAGGATCAGGTTGACGCGAAAGCGGCAGGCGACGACGAAGCGATGTTCTTCGACGAAGACTACGTGACCGCGCTGGAGCACGGTCTGCCACCAACGGCGGGTCTGGGTATTGGTATCGACCGTATGGTCATGCTGTTCACCAACAGCCACACCATCCGTGACGTGATCCTGTTCCCGGCGATGCGCCCGGTGAAATAAGACGTTAAGATGTGAAAAAAGCCCCGAAAGGGGCTTTTTTATTGCGCGGCGAACGCCCTGAGGGCGTCTCGCGCGGCCGTCGCTTCCAGCACCATCCACGGGCTAAAGCTCCAGGGGGCGGCATCCAGGGCGCGGAATAACGATTCCAGCGTAACCCACTCAAACGCCATCACTTCATCGTGATTAATCCGCAGTTCGCTGGTGATGCGGGCCGCGAACACCGGGCAAATCTCGTTTTCAACGATCCCGGAAGGATCGGTTTCGCGGTAACGAAACTCGGCCGCCACGGGGGTGATATCGGTAATTTCAGCGCCGATTTCAAAGCGGCAGCGTCGGATAATGGCTTCTTCCGTTGCTTCACCCGATTGCGGATGTCCACAGACGGAGTTCGTCCAGACGCCCGGCCAGGCTTTTTTGCTTAACGCGCGTCGGGTCACCAGGCATTCACCGCTGGCGTTAAACAGCCAGGAGGAGAACGCCAGATGCAGAGGGGTTTGGGTCGTGTGTGCGGCGTATTTTTCCTGAGTGCCAATCACCATTCCCTGGTCATTTACCAAAATAACGTGTTCTTGAATACTCATTCCTGCTCCAGTGCCAACGATGCGGATGGTTCTGCACCATCAGCAGTGCAGTATTATACGGCATTCTTATACGAACGGTTTGTCTCCAGGAGCGGAAAAGGGCTGACCCTTATCTCTCCGGGCTGGTATCATAGAGCGCCATTCACGCTGACCGAGGATCTGTTTTGTTTGCAGGAAGCCTGACGAGAAACCCCATCACCGCCATTTTTTACCTGACGCTGACGCTATTCCTGGCAGGCTGTTCAGGAAGCAAATCGTCGGATATGGGCAGCTATTCCGGTTCGGTCTATACCGTTAAGCGCGGGGATACGCTGTATCGAATTTCGCGCGCAACGGGGACCAGCGTGAAGGATCTGGCGCGGCTGAATAATCTCTCTCCGCCCTACACCATCGAGGTGGGGCAGCAGCTGAAGGTTAGCGGCGGATCGTCCTCAGGCAAAAAATCTTCCTCGAAGGGCAAAACAGCTAAGGTAACACCGTCTTACGCGGTGCCGCAGTCATCCTGGCCGCCGGTCGGTCAACGCTGCTGGATATGGCCTGCCAGCGGAAAAGTGGTGCTGCCGTACTCCCTGTCTGAGGGCGGTAACAAAGGCATCGATATCGCTGCCGCGCGCGGTACGCCGGTTTATGCATCCGGTGCCGGGAAGGTGGTTTACGTCGGTAACCAGCTGCGCGGCTACGGTAACCTGATCATGATTAAGCATGGCGAAGACTACATCACGGCCTATGCGCACAACGATACGATGCTGGTCAACAACGGACAGAACGTAAAAGCCGGGCAGAAGATTGCCACTATGGGCAGCACCGGCACGGATGCGGTGAAGCTGCATTTCCAGATTCGCTATAAGGCGACGGCCATCGATCCGCAGCGTTATCTTCCTGCGCCCGGCAGCAAACCAAAGTGCTAAGTGATTATTTAATTGCCAGTTAGTTATGAAGAGGCTTGTATGAAGGTGTGTAAGGTCTATAATGCCCTACGCACCTCAAAGCGGGCGTAGTTCAATGGTAGAACGAGAGCTTCCCAAGCTCTATACGAGGGTTCGATTCCCTTCGCCCGCTCCAAACTCAAGTCTTCCAAACTCTATTTTTCATTGATAAACAAGCAATTATAGCATTCTTCAATTCTATTGAACTCAATTGTACTTCCCTGGGCCAGGCTCAATGTGAGGGTATGGATGGGGGGAAACGCCAGATGTACCGTAAATCATCCTTAGCCAGACCTTCGGTGTGGACCCGGAAAATGCCCTTCATCATGTACTTAACGCCATAGCCAATTGGCCTGTGACCTGTGTCAGTTGTGTATTGTTCAGTTACTGCATATGTACACCTAATAACGTGTGCAGGTGTTAACAAAAGCGTAAGGGCCACCCACTAACCAGGTCAGTTTATCAATTCTGAACACATCAATCTGAAACTCATGACTTCCTGTCCTGTATTCATTTAGAAGAAGCTGGAATATATTGTCATCACTGTTATCGCTATCCAGCTTTTCAATACTTTTAATTTGATAATCGAACGTTTTGCCTTGCGTGAGGGAACCGCTGTCAAGGCGGATCGTTCGGCTGATTCTGCTGGTTTTTCCTTCATCCTGAACGGTTCCGGTAAGCAGGAAATACCCCCTTTTGGAGGAATACAGCCTCAAATCCTGGGCGACGTTTATATAGACGGTTCTGCCGTTGTCTTCCAGCACATATCTTGTAAAGGTCTGACATTTAAAGGGCAGATTATTAAATGTATTAATACTATCGTGAAGCTTCTTCACAATGACAGGGATGACCAGTACCAGTACAGCTACGACAACGAAAAAGGCTTTTTTAATCATTGATTTCGTTCCGATTGGTATAGTAAACGTTGTCGCATAATCTGTTCACTCCATCGGCACCTGCCCGACACACCGATAACATGGTTCGACCATAGGTCTGGGGTACGTCTGAAGTGTAATAGTCAAAGTAAACGTTAAATCCTTTTCGGCAGGCAAGGTTATTCTCTTGCAGCAGCTTTGATACCTGCGCTTCGACCTTTTCTTTATAGTATTCACTTTCTGACTTAACTGTATGGATCACACACCCCGTTTGTAACGTGTGAGAGGTGAATACTGGATCGCGTCCCGTACTTCTGGAGCTAATAATCCATGTACTTGCCAGAGTAATGAGGGTAAGCACTGTAAGCCCAGGCAGTAGCAGGCGCAGAGAGTATTTTTCAGGTTTTTTTGTCTGCTGTGATTCAACCGATTTCGACGTCACAATTTCATACTGCGGTTCTTTATCGGTTTTCTTTACGATACTGACATGTTCATCAAGCCTTATCCCCACCTTCGGAATGGTGATGACAAAGTTTTCGCACCCATATACCACCATACTCCGTCGCAGAAGGCTCAGATACTGATTAAGATTGCTATTTGACCCTGTGAGACCGTACTTATCCCATACCTCCCTGAAGAGAAAATCACGTGTCAGAACTTCACATTCTGATTCCAGTAAGATCTGAAGTAATCGCTGAGCAGGCAGCGGAAGCTGAAAGACGTCATCAGTATCTGGATGCCTGAGAGTGCCGTCTCCGCTGTCGAAAACAATAGTACTGTTTATGATGTACTGCACAGCAAATCTCCATCGCGCGTATTTTTGATTACAGAATGTTATTAATACACAGGGTTAATAAAAGCGCCAGCCACAACGGTGGGGGGAGCAACACCTAATCAGGTTACAATGATGATCTTTCATTTGAACCCACCCTAACTACTGAGCTAATGCATTACGCTTTTTGAGAAGAGATTGATAACTATAACGCCGCACAGGATGAGACCAATACCTGTCAGTGCAGGAATATCCAATTTTTGTCCTGAAAATATCCAACCCGAAAAAGCAATCAATACAATGCCTGCTCCTGACCAGATAGCATAAATAATCCCTGTGGGTATAGTTTTCATCGGTACAGTCAGACAGTAAAAGGCAATGGCATATCCTGCAATTGCCACGACACTCGGCACTAATCGACTAAAACTGTCTGACAGTTTTAGTGAGGTTGTCGCTACAACCTCCATTAATATAGATATACATAAATAGAATAATGCCAGTCTTGTCATTTTATTACCTCTTACAGTCCATCCACTGAATCCCGGTGGAGATGGTCGGTATCGCGGCGGTTGCCAAAGAAATCTTGTATTTTTCAATTCAAAAGCATTGAGCTGCATTCTTTCGTGAGAATGAAAATCCGAAGGCGACAGTGATAAAAATTCAGGGTGACAATTCTCTCAGGAATCGCTGGTGTAAGAGAATAAGATAGTTGGGAATCATTCTTTATCTCTCACAATAATGGTCCTTCAATAGCAATAACATGTTCTATGTCCACGAGTAGTCTGTGCATATCGTAGAAATAATCGCTTCCGTTGTCGTGTATGTCGAGGCATTCCTTAAGTTTCTCTTTAATATAAAGATAGCTCGCGCGATCCGGGACATCATCACAAAATGCTTTGAGAAATTCTATTAGAACAGTGACTTCAATGAAACCATATTTATGCAATCTATAGATGATGGCGTTTCTGCATATCATCAATTTCAGAAGAGCGGGGGCGTTTTTTTTTGATGGTTTGTTGAACATGTTATTTGACAAATCAACCTGGGGGTCTTGTCTAAGTAAGTCTTTTATTCCCGATAAGATGCCCATACAGTGTTTTCCAGTGAATGAAATGTTGATGCCAAGCATGCATTAAAGAAAATGAATTAGACACATATATAATAAAAAATAGTATATATAGTGCTTTATGCTTAATTGTTTATGTTGTATAGATTTTAAATCTGTAAGTGTTGGGTTTAAATATATCGAAAAATGAGGATGACTCAATTACTGAGCGCTTAAGTCAGGGCTGTATTTTTTTATTCTTTCAGATATTTATGCTGAGAATACATCTAATTTTAGGATTTCTATCTAAATATGGTTGTATTTGAGATATATGTTCTTAAAAGGGGCGGGATTGTATAAATTCAATTGCATGCCTGTATGGCAAAGGAAATTCTTAAGGCATATGTTTTGTCTGTTCGGTATTAGAGAAGAGACAAAAATTCAGCAACGTTGGATAACAATGTTTAAGTTTATTGTTGAAGAGCAGTGATGATAATACGTTAACTCATTTACTTATTCAGTTTTAGACGGTAATGCTTCTGAAAACATCACCAGTATAATGGTTTTTTACCATCTGGTGAGGAATATCTGTGTCATAAACTTTAATCCTATTTAAAAGGTTACTCCATGTCTAAAAAAATTATAGTTAATCACCTTAACATAATCAAAAAGCTAAATGACTATGCAGAGCCTGCGAAAGTAGACAGATTATCCAGAGGTAAACGTATTTATAACTTTAGCTGCAATGATGTAAAACGCGTATTCTTTATCATTGAGGGGGATTTTTTTCTCCGTTCATCTGAAACTGGAAAGATAATTAAAGTCATTTCAGCTCCTTTTGTCATCGGGGCAATGCCATCGCTTGAACCACTGCCTGTGTTTATAGAGATGATAGACTATGGGAAAATAAAATCTATTGACTATCATTATTTTTGGAGTTTGGTTAACTACCAGGGATTACTTCCGGATGCAATGACAGTGATGTCTGGATATCATACTGATCTAATGAAATTCATTAATAGTCATAATGAAAATAATGAAAAATATGTGCGAACTTTAGTGGACCGATGGAAGTACCATCCATGTCATATCAAGAAAAAAATATCGCTTTTGTTCTTCATCACAAATAGCACTTTTATGTCAAAAAGCACAGCAGCCAGAATTATTAAAAGAATGAAAGAAACCGGGTGTATTAATTTAAAGGATGGCAGGCTTATAGTTGATGAAAACTAACCTTAAATCAATGGAGGTTCTTACAGAAATTGTAGTTTGACGTTAAATTTTATGACTCTTTAAAAATGATATGTTGATCGCGGTCATTCTGTTTCCAGTGTTACAACACGTCTCGATATCACCACCCAAAGTCTTTACCCCTCGATAAAGAAGTACAGGCCAAGCCGGATTCTTTCACTGACAAAGAGTAGTCGGATAGGCAGAGGTACGCCTTTATCCGTGGCGATTCTGTCTTAAATCGATTCAATGTAATAAAAAGGTGGCAACTGCTGTTGCCACCTTACTTTTATTTCGATCAGGATTCAGGCATCGCTGAAGAGTGATGAGAGGATATTTTCCAGTCGCTGCCATCCCAGGCGTATGTGAAAGTATAACGAGCAGAAACAGTTGTCTTATCGGCAAAAGTAAAGGTATAAGTGCCAGTATCAATGGCTTTATTACAACCAATGCGAATGGTTCTCGAGTCAATTTTACCAACGGGTTTCTTTTTCAGGAAATGCTCAAAGTAATCCACTCGCTCTGCGTCCGTCAGTCGAACCTGATTAGAGACAGTAGGTAATAAGACTGCATCCGTCAAATAAGTGTCAGCAACTTTTTTTGCATCACCTGTTTTTAGTGACGCATTCCACCGATCAAATAATCCTTCAATCGCAGCCTTGTCTGCTTTAACACAATCTGTAGCTGGTGTTGTTGCTGCCCAGGTGGATCCTGAAATAAGCAGCAGTGAACCAATAAAACATGATAATTTTCTCATAAAATACCCTTTATTTCCGTGTTGTTATCTAGACGCTAAAGTACCTATTTCTCCATAGTAAAGCAATCTCAAAATAATAAAGTTACTCTAATTTACTTATATTTAAATCAGGTCCGTAATTTAACACTTAAATAAATAGAAATGCTCAGTGAGATTACATTAGGTGATAGCATGAAATACGGAAGTTCAAATGACACCAGGTAATTTGTTTAAATATAAAGGTAATGGTCCAGTGATAGTGTAGAGCGACAAAAATAATGAAATATAATTGATGTCATACACGGCTGGCCGGTGATCCTGGTCACACTGGCTTCCAAATAACATGTCCACGATCTTAGAACCAGTGATGCTCACTGCCCTCAATGTGAATGAGTTCTCCGGCATGGGCCCGACGTGGGCATGCCTGTCGCCTGCATCTCCCGGTAACGGATATCGGGTCATTGCATAGTCTCAGTGAATTTTTGGATCGAAAATTACGGTTACCGCCCCGCGATAGGTATCCGGACGTGTTGTCAGCATGGTATCAACGTCTTTCTGACTGACCTGAAAATCAATACTTCCGGCCTTGTTCTGACCAAACGTCTTTGTCACAAAAACATTTTTCGTCAAATCAGGTCCTGCCGCCAGCGGCCGTTTGAACACGCCGGACCCGGTGACGCTATCAACGATGTTATCGGGTAATGTCAGGAGCGTCCTGACCGGGACCGTCTGTGAGGGCATTTTATCGCTTCTGAGGGCACAGTCCGGGCCGCTCTGCTGCTCGCATTCAAGATAAACCGTAAATTCGCCTGAGCTGGACAAATTGAAGTTACTCCTGCCTGTCAGCTGTGGGGTGATACGCGTGACCATCCAGCGCTCCCAGTTGGCCTGGCCCTCATCAGTAGTGCAGACCCGGCCTGAAGCACAGGGCTGCAGCGATACGGCCTGGTCATCTGCGGTAGTGGTGAGTTTGAGTTCGTGGTTTACCGACAGGGTAAAATTGATTGTCAGTTCCGTGTCTGACGCCTGGAAGTTGTCACCAAAGTCAAAATCACCGCCCGGACCAACGCTTAATACCTGTACTCCGGTATATATTCCAGAATCAATATGTAAGGGACTGGGCACGATAAAATCGTAAGATATACTAAGTTGTTCAATCCGGTTGAATGCATCTGTGTAATCAACGGTTGATATACGATAACAGGCAACATCGCTTGTCGGATAATTCCATGCAAAATGAAGCCATGGATGCGCTCCTCCTGCTCCCAACGCCGGTGCAGCTTCTGAACAAGGCGGCATACCTACCGCAAGATGGCGACCTCCATCCCAGGTGTAGTTATCGCCGGAATCAATATACCGTGCTGAAAAAATTCTCATCCTGAAAGAACCAGTAAATGTAGAGCCGTTACTGTTCGTCAATGTAACCTTTCGATTCCCTGATGGGATTTTAAAGTATATTCCATCTCTTGGGGATGCATTAGCTTCAATAGTTTTAGTTCTGGTCAGCGTTAAAGGAAGGTTGATGCTAAAGTCCCCGGGGTTACAACGATGCGGCCAAATACTGCAATACCCGCTCTGCGGCGTGGTGTTCGTGAAGCTGTTATTTTCCGGCTTCTCCATTGACGGTGCAAACGACGCCGTGATGTCCATCGTCGCCGCCATATTTGCTGTACTTACCGCAAGCAGCGACATGCCCGCCAGCGTTCGCAATATCAAGTTATTCATTTATCTTCTCCTGCGCCGTCTGTCCGGCATATCACTGCACTGACAAACTGCACGCTCTTGTCTTTGTCCATCTCCGCCGGCAGTGCGCACTGCATTGCCGGCTGTCCATTTTCTGCCCTGACAGTAAGTTTCCGGTTTGCAATACCGGAATCCAGGGTCAGCACCCCCTCGGCGTTTATCATCCCGCCGGAGACGTCGCTGTTCACGTAGCGGTTCTTCAGTACGTTTCCGTTTTCGTCCTGCAGCATCCCCACTACAGTGAAGGTTTTCACCGCCTTCACGCTGATGTATTTCACGCTGCCGCGTCGCATCTGCACGCTGCTGGCGGGCGGGAACACCTGCACACTTTCTCCCCCGCTGGCAGTGAACTGAACGGTACTTTTTTTCCACAGCTCAGCCGGAACGATATTGCGGCCTGCTTTCAGCTGCGTTTCGGCCATCTGGCCGGAAGCCAGTACATTCGCGGTTTCATCATCTGAATCCACATCCACAATCAGCGCGGACTCCATGCTGCGGCTGTTGTTGCCGTTCACGGAGGCCACTCTGCCGCCGCCCATAACAAGCACCTGGCTCAGGTTACCCCCAGCCGTGTTCGTGCTACCGCGGGTGTTATGCTGCACATAACCATCCCCGCTGACGTACGGGGTATCAACGGAGGCATTACCGCTGATAACGGTATTCTGCGGGCTGTAGGACACTCCTCCGCCCAGAGAGCGGATGCTGCTGTCATCTCCCGGCTGCCACTGATAGTTCAGACTGGAATAACCCTGATTCTGGTTCATGCCCGTTTCTGCCGACAGGGTGTGCCGTGCCGCCGGGGCCAGCGAGATGCTGACGCCAAATGCGACCCCGTGGTCGCGACGGCGGTCATTAAAGCCTGGGCGGTCATATGCGCTCACACGGAAGTTCATGTCGCGTCCCAACAGGGTGGCCAGCGTGGTCACCGACATATCGGCACCAAACCCACTGCGCCAGGCCGTATCTATATACTGCCCGTTGACGATAAGAGACGTTGACCGCGGTAGTCGCAGCGACAGGGAACTGCCCCAGGTGTCCCCCTGCTGACGTGATGCGGTTCTGTGCCCGTAGATGTCCGTCGTGGTTGAGCGCCAGAACAGACTGGCTGAGCCACCACCGGGAATATTGCGGTAATAACGGATGTCGGTATTCTGATTTAACTGATATTCAGTGTTACCCAGCGTGTACTGAGCAAACAGGGCGTCATCAGGTGAAAGCGTGATGTTTGCCCGCGTCCTGACCTGGTGTTCTTTTTCCGTTGCCGCACCGCTGAGCCCCAGAACAGCCCGCGGATGCGCCAGGAGATCAATCCCCCCGCCAAATGAGAAAGGATTATCCTCACGCACCTGTCCTTCACCCGTGGCCAGCGTCCTGTGCTGACCACTCCACAGATTCATGCGCCAGCGCCGGTTCGGGTCAGACCACCCCTGTGGTTTGTAAATCTGCGCCTGCTGCGTGTCGACGGTCTGACCATTTTCAATAATCTTGATGGTGATGTCATAAATACCACCCGGTAACGGCCGTGTGTCCAGCGCCTGTACACCCGCCTGTAACTGCTGGGTATGAACCAGGCGACCATCACGCCAGACTTCTGCGATGGACTGATTGCGTCCGGTCACATAAACCGGCCAGGCGCTTACGCTGTCAGTACTGACCAGAAGCGCATCAGAGGTCCCCCACATCACCCCCGCCACGGTGTCGTAACCGAAACCGGCTGTCTGCACATTACCGGTATCACTGTCAGGGGTAAAAAAACCCAGCCGGACGAAACTACCCTGAAGCTCTTTCTGGGTGTAAAGCTCGTACAGGCTGGCGCTGCTGTATCGGTACTCGCCCTCCGTGCCGGATGACTGGAAAGACGCTCTCTGGCTCCAGCCTGCCAGGGACGACGTCAGGGATGAATTTATACCCCAGCTGCGCGTGGATGCCGTGTTTGTTACGGATGCATCGTTGTACATAATGACACCACCCGGCGTATCTGCCGGCATGGCAATATAGGCGCTCCTGGTCCGGGCGGTCTCATAGTTTGCGGTGTAAAGTTTCAGCACGGAGTTGTCGAGGCGGTACTGAACCGCCATCAGTCCTGAAGGGCAGTCTTTCGCACATTGTCCAGTCGATACGCCCTTCTCCAGCACACCGTTCCACAGAGCCCGGGTTTCCGGGTCCGTATCCTCTGCATCATCAAGGGTACGTATCAGACGGATGTCACCATTCTCTTTCAGAGCCACTGCAGCATCAAACAGCCGCATGTCATTCAGGTAAACCTGAACAATCAGCTCAGAGTCATAAAAATACCGGCGGAAGTCTTCCGGCAGTCCCCGCATATTGGCAGCCAGCGTCATATCCGCCGCCGGTGCAGTCAGGGGGAACAGGGCAAGGATAAGCAAGCGTTTCTTCATAAAAAAAGCCGCAGCAGTCGCCTGCCGCGGCCTCCATCTCACATGAAAGGACAGGCGTTGTTATGCTTCCGGCGTAACCACTACTGGCTCGAAAATCATCGACACGCTTCCGGTAAATGAACCGTTCACGTCCAGTGCCTTATCGTCCGCCTGTGCGATTCTCAGCGCGGTACGCCCGCCAGCTTTTGCCGCCGCTGCCTCGACCACGGTGGTGGCCGTTTGGCTGAGCGCAACGTTATTGAAGCTGACAGCCAGAGGAATAACGTCAGTTCCGTTTGACAGCTGGGGTTTGCCATCGGTGGACAGGTTCCCGGTCAGGGTTGCCTGAATACCGCCTGCAGTATTTTTGTACTGGAACGGCTTCTCAAACACCCTCAGTTTGCTGGTCGCGATGTCGTAGCCCATATCCTGGGTCTGGTCAATCCAGCCCGCGTCTACCGGGATAACCTGAAAAGAGTCAGAGGGGACTGTGGCGCTCAGTTTGATGGTATAGCTCTGGCTGTCTGCAGCGTGCGCGGCAACGCCGCCGAAAACTGCACAGGAAAACAGGGCGGCAGCAAGAGATTTATTCAGAACAGAAAAATTACGTTTCATTTTACTATATTCCCTAAGGTTTGAAGTTAATCCATAACGGTCAGGCGGATTTGCGTAACCGGTACTGGTATTCCGGGTGTTAATAACTCAACGCCCGCTTGTTATTCCCCTCAATAAGAGTGAAATTCGTTTTATATCCGGCTTTTTTGCCCACGGTATGCGTTCTTCCGGGGAGAATAAATTCGCGGGAGACGGCACCGCAGTCGGTATTCGCTGTTCTGCACTGTCGGATATTGTCCAGTGACACTGTGGCATTACCGTTATTTTTTATGATGATCCCTGCCGCACTGGCACTGTCGATCACCGTGTTAAACTGCGGTTTTTCGGGCTGGACAATCACTATCGTACCGTAGCCCGTAAGTACATTAAGTCCGGCATGCAGAGTGTCTTTGCGATACTCACTCACCGCCTTTTTATCTAGCCCAAAGCTGTCATCAGCCTCAGGCATGACCGGGGTGAACCTGACACGAAAATACCGTTCGCTTCCCCGTTCTCCCGGCCACAGAATACGCACAGCCTGAAAACCTGCCGGCGGAATAATAAGCCGCTGGGGCGTGACAATAAGACGGTTACGCTCCGGGGTTGTCCCGGATAATTCTTTCTGCACGACTTCCGTTTCCCCGTTCTTACGCCCGGGTTTTATTTCAAGCAGCTCAACGCGCACAAAGGCCGTAGAGTCCCCGGTGTTATAAATCCGCTTGGTCATACTCTGCATATCCGGCGTCAGTACGTCGTACATACTGCCAATGCCAATAACCGGCGTGGCGTATGCAAGGGAAAATACGGACAGTGCTAAAACAATAGCGCCTGTAAAAATTAAAGGTTTCTTAAAATAACTCATCGATTCACCAGGAACAGGGTTGATTTATTGGCATTCAGTCTTTCGTTCATCATGATTAATTCATTCCACCCTCTTTTTAATCACCGGTAACCCCTTATGGCGGAAATATTACTGAACGTAGCCGTGTGCCATTTTAGTTACTGCTGGGCGGTACGACTCATGGTTTAATCTGTGCAGTAGCTGATGTAGAGAATTCTGAATTCTGACTGTTTAATAGTCAATGCCGATCGATGTCGTAAAAGTTATAGTTGCTACCTATTGAATTTTGGTGAAATGATCGTTATAAGCGATTATAAAAAAGGCGTGTCAGTGTAATTTACTGTTTTACATGGGAAATAATCACCATGAAAAACCATCACGGAAAGGTGTTGTTAGCAGGGAGTTGAATTTTTAATAAACCATTCTTAGTTTATTACAATAATAAAATGGTGTCATTTGAGTATGCGGGTTTTATATTGTGGTTTCATGTTAATAATTGTGGATGGATGTATTGTTGCGGATGAATCGTTTTGCGATAACATCCGGTTAAGTGGGGAGGTAAATATTAACAGGAACCAGCCCGGCATTTATAACCCCGCAAGCTGTACCGCCATCATTCCAGATTATCCGGGTTCTGCAGAAGAAAATCATCCAGGCCGCACATATTGATGATGGTCTCTTTCGGACAGCAAGTAAAAACGTTCCACAGGGCAGCGGGATATCACCCCCACTATCAAGATTTTACCGAATGAATTCGAGCGGTATCTGCATCTCCGTTAATCACTGCAGGAGCAGAATGTGACACGATGATAAACTACCGACGTTTCTTGTTCGACATAATCGCGGGGATCATACTCAGAGTTCCAAAAGGAACTACAACATGCCATGAAGACGAAATGTAATTGTTGGGGTAGAAACAACTCCGGCGCGTACCTCAGCGAACGCGATGCCGGATATGTTTCAGCTGAGTACGCCAGCACAACAGAGGGCAATTTCGTCTGGTGAACGTTCGCACTGATCGGGAATTCGACCAGTTGCTCTACCTTAACGCTAGAGTGCCTGGCTCTTTAAATTAGCAATGTTTCTCAGCCCGCTGACTCACAACCCAGATATCTGGCCATACTATGGCGCTAAGAGGCCTTTACTAACCCTGGGCGGGGTCAGTCCATTCGAAGTCACATCTGGTCACTGCTGAAACGTCTTATCCCAAAGAAAAGGGGGGGTATTGCTCCCCAGGCCGATCGCTAAATGTATTATAAAAAGAGTGGAGCTTTGATTCAGTGTTCTTGTTTTCTAACGTAAAAAAGGCTGCATTACGCAGCCTTTGCTATCAGTTTTTAGGGAACACCCAAACATATTTCTCAGGCAGCGAAAGATGGCAATGCTGCGGATCCCGAACCTCATGCCCATACGCGCGGATGACAAAATCATCCCCCGCCGTGCGGAACAGGTATTCCCAGCGGTCACCGAGATACATGCTGGTGAGCAGCGGCAGCTCAAGCTGATTTTCCCCAGGCCCCTCAACCACCGCCACGCGCTCGACGCGGATCACCGCCGTGGCTTCATCTCCGCTCTGCACCCCTTCACCGGCCTGGCCCCACAGCACCCAGCCTTTCCCCTCGATGCGCGCTTTGCCGTCGCGTACTTCGGTGACCTTGCCGTGCAGGCGGTTGTTACTGCCCATAAACTCGGCGGTAAACAGCGTTTTCGGCGAGCCGTACATCTCCTGCGGCGTGCCCTGTTGCTCAATTTTGCCGTTGTTAAGCAGCAGGATGCGGTCGGAAATGGACATCGCTTCGTTCTGGTCGTGCGTCACCATCAGCGCAGATAACCCGAGTTTGATAATCAGCTCGCGCAGGAACACGCGGGCCTCTTCGCGCAGCTTGGCATCGAGGTTTGAAAGCGGCTCGTCCAGCAAAATCACCGGCGGGTTGTACACCAGCGCACGGCCAATCGCCACGCGCTGCTGCTGTCCACCGGAGAGCTGGTGCGGATGGCGTTTGCCAAGATGGCCCAGACCAAGCTGGTCCAGCACGTCCTGCACGCGCTGCTGGAGCTCTTTGGCCGGCACTTTGCGCAGCTTGAGCGGATAGGCCACATTTTCAAAAACGGTTTTGTGCGGCCACAGGGCATAGGACTGGAACACCAGCCCCAGGTTGCGCTCTTCCGCCGGGATCTCGCTGCGCGGCGTGCCGTCGAAAACTTTATTTTTACCAATGACAATCGAGCCCTGGGTTGGTTTTTCCAGCCCTGCTACCGCGCGCAGCAGGGTGGTTTTGCCGCTGCCGGAGGGGCCTAACAGGGAGACCACTTCGCCGCGCTTCAGGTTCATGGAGACACCTTTTAAAACAGGATTGTCGCCGTAGGTTAAGTGCAGATCGTCAACCGCTAATTCAATCATGTATTTTCACTCCGAAACGAAGGGCAATGCCCAGACCCACCACGACCAGCAGGATGTTAATGAAAGAGAGCGCCGCTACAATATCGATGGCACCCGCGGCCCAGAGGGAAACCAGCATCGAGCCGATGGTCTCCGTGCCGGGTGAAAGCAGGTACACACCCGTTGAGTATTCGCGTTCAAAGATCAGGAACATCAGCAGCCACGAACCGATAAGACCGTAGCGGGAGAGCGGAATGGTGACGTGGCGGGTGATCTGCCCGCGCGTCGCCCCGGTGCTGCGCGCTGCCTCTTCAAGCTCCGGCCCCACCTGTAACAGCGTGGAAGAGATGAGCCTCAATCCGTAGGCCATCCACACCACGGTATAGGCCAGCCAGACGCTGAAAATGGTGCTGCGAAGCGAGCGCAGCCAGACGATGACGTTTTCTCGCATCCAGTCGGTCCAGGCGAACCCGGAAAGCCAGCCTGATTTCAGCGAGTTATCGAGCCACATCGGCAGGAACAGGAACACCCACAGGAATGCCAGACCCGCCAGCAGGCCAGGCACGGCGCGCGGCACCAGCACGCTGTAGTCCAGGAAACGCGTGGTGTTGTCCGGCTTGCGGTGCATGGCAATGCCGACAAAGAGGTAGCAGGCCACCGCCAGCGCACCGCCAATCACCCCAATCGCCATGGAGTTGACGATGGCGCGCAGCAGGTTGGGCTGGGACCAGATGGTGCGGAAGGTATTCAGCGAAAGTTCATCCCACAGCGAAACGCCCACGCCCCAGTTGGAGATAAACGCGCGCAATACCACCCCGAGCAGCGGAACGCCGATAGTCACGGTGAGCCAGAAGGCAATCACTCCGCCAGCCACCCAGCGCCATTTACCCAGTGGTAACGCGCGAGCCTGGGAGGCCTTTCCTTTCATGGTGACGAAGCGGTTGGCGGTGCGCATCAGGCGACGCTGGAGCATCACCAGCGGGATGGTGATGCAGATCAGCACCACGGCAACCGCCGCCATCAGGTTATAGGATGGGGTACCCATCTTGTTCGTCAGCTTATAGAGATAGGTCGCCAGCACCATGTTGCCTTCCGGGTCGCCGAGCACAAGCATCAGGCCGAACACTTCCAGCCCGAGGAAGAACAGCAGCACGGTGGCGTACAGGATTGACGGGCGCACCATCGGCAGGCTGACGGAGGTCATCACCTGCCAGGGAGACGCCCCCGCGGTGCGCGCGGCCTCTTCCACATCGGAGCCTACGCTGCGCAGCGCTGACGAGATATACAGATAGGCGTGCGGGACGTGCGTCAGGCCGGCAATGACCACAATGCTCGACATGTCGTAGATATTCCACGGCACAAAGCCAATCAGCGCCTCAGCCCACTGGGAGAGAAAGCCCACCGGACCGGCGGCTACCACGTAGCCGAAGCCTAACACCATCGGTGAAACGAAAATCGGGACCAGGATCAGCGGCTCAATCAACCGGCGACCGGGCAGGTCGGTACGCACCATCAGAAACGCCAGCACGCCGCCCAGCGGGATAGAGATAAACACCAGTCCGAAGGCCAGAATAAAGCCGCTTTTCAGGGCCTTATAAAAGTCAGGATCGGTGAAAATAAAGTCAAATGATTCAAAGCTCCACTCTTTTGACGGAGAAAAGAACGGGGCGGACAGGAAGCTCTGTATCACGATAAACGACAGCGGCGTGTAGATAACCAGGGCGGTTATCAGCACGACGATGCCTCGCGGCAGGCTTTGCCACTTTCTGCGTAATGTATTCATGGGGTATCCCTGGTATTGCAGCCCAGAAAAACGAACTCAGTCGATAAGGGAGCGCGGCGGCCTGCGCCGCGCTCAGACGCTTATTTGCCGGCGGCGGTACGCCACTCTTTGATATACTCCAGGCGTTTTTTCGGCTGCAGGTATTCCAGGAGTGTTTCATCAACCGGGATCGGCTTCAGCGCGTTGCCGAGGATTTTGGTCAGGCCGTCGATATCATTTTTCCCTTCGATATCGTTACGAATCGACGGAATGTCCGCCTGATTGGCCAGAATGTTTTGCCCTTGTTCAGACAGCACATAGTCCAGCCACAGTTTTGCCGCATTGCTGTTTTGCGATTGCTGGCTGATGAACGACACGCGCGACAGCACCAGGGTGTAATCTTTTGGATAGGAGATGCCGAGCGACGGATCGTTCTTCGCACGCGCCTCAGCATAGGATCCGAGGATATTGAAGCCGATCAGGTTTTCCCCGGAGGAGACGCGCTCCATCATGGTACCGGTAGACGACTGCACCGATAAGCCACCTTTGGCGACGTCGGCCAGGGTTTTAAAGTAATTAGGATCGGCGTTGTGATCCTGGACCGAGAGCATAAAGCCCAGACCCGATTTTTCGATATCGTAGGTAGTGACTTTACCCTTGAATTTGTCCGTCTGGCTGGCAATCAGTTTTGCCAGCGCGGCGTGAGAATCCGGTACGTCGCCGGCCGGGATCAGACGCTTGTTGTAGATAAAGACCACCGGCTCATAGGTGGTGCCGTAGGCCTTATCTTTCCAGACCGCCCATTTCGGCAGCTGGCTTTGCTCCGGAGATTTGTACTCCATGGCATAGTCGGTGGCGAGCTTCAGCCCGGTGTCCATAGAGGAGCTCCAGACCACGTCGCCGCTCACGCCACCGGAGGCCTGTTCGCTGATGAAACGGTTGTACAGCTCGGTGCTGTTCATGTCGTTGTATTCAACTTTAATGCCCGGGTAGGTTTTTTCGAAGCCCTGGATCAGCGGTCCGGCCGCTTTGATGTCGGTGGTAGAGTAAATAACAACCTTGCCCTCTTTTGTCGCGGCATCGACAACTTTTTGATACTCAGCAGGATAGCCCTGCGGCAAGGCAGACAGTGCAGAAGCAGAGAACAGTACAGTAGCGGTAATCAGAGAAATTCGGAATGTGTTCGACATTATAGTTAACCTTTTAGTTACATTTGAGGAACTAATTGTCAACATAGCGCAGTGGGCTCCACCCACAATAGGGGGGAGCGGGTAATGGTTCCGAAGTGTGATTGTCGCCGTCGTTTCAGCAATTAACACCATAAAATCCGCGAACGTTAGCCTGTGAACGGTTTCGGATTACGGTTTATCGGGGGCTTTGCGGTATAACCTTCGCGGATGACCAATATTGCCATACAGCATTTCGATGCTGATTAACCCGCTCTCCACGCAGTACTCAAGATAGCGACGCCCCGTGGTTTTGCTAATCCCCACGCTTTCCACCACCTCTTCAACCGACATCGCACTGTCTGGACGGTCGGCGAACAGGCGTTTAATCCGCTCCAGCGTCTGGGGCTCAATGCCCTTCGTCGACGGCGTAAGCGAGGATTCCGCGGCAGGCAGGTTAAACAAGCGATCCAGCGCATGCTGATCGACCACCTTCACCTGCTGCACGGTGTGGATGAAGCGCATAAACCGCTCCAGCGAGGCGTGCAGACGCTGGAAAAAGACGGGCTTAATCAGGTAGTCAAACGCGCCGCTGCGCATGGCATGGCTGCAGGTTTGCATATCGCTGGCGGCGGTGATGAAGATCACCGAGCATTCATAGCTTTTCAGCAGCGGGTTATCGATTAACTCCACTCCCTTGCCGTCCGGGAGATAGTTATCCAACAGGATAAGCCGCGGCTGATATTGGCGGATCAGGCTGTGCGCCTGTTCGATTGACGCGGCGATGCCCACCACGCGCAAATGAAAATTCTGCTCGATATACTCGCGATGCAGCTCCGCCAGGTGCGGCTCATCCTCAACGATCACAACATCAAGTGCTCGGGTCATGCTTTAGCCCATTCGGAATAAACACAGAAAAAATAGTCCCTTGTGGCGTGTTGTCGGCAATCTCAATACTGCCGCCGGCCTTATCGATATATCCTGCCACCAGAAACAGGCCAATACCGTGCTCTGTACCCACAATGTCGTTTTCACGTTCCGGCTTGCTGCTGAACCCCTGACGAAAAATATGCGGCTTCATCGCATCGTCCACACCGCAGCCTCTGTCGGCCACCTCTATCAACAGCTCCTGATTGCGGTCAGAAATGTAGAGTTCTACCGGCGCGGGGACCGGTGCGTTGAGGGTCGCATCCACGGCGTTATCCAGCAAATTACCAATCACAGACATCAGCTCGGTTTCATTAAGCGCGGCTGGCATGCGGGTGAGCTGGCAGGCGGGATCAAACAGCAGCTCAATACCTTTTTCACGCGCGCTGACGTATTTTCCCAGCAGCAGCCCGCACAGCGCCGGGGAGACAAAGCGGGCAGAGACAAAGTCCAGCACGCGCTGTGCGCCTTCTGACTGAACCTGGATGTAGCGGATCGCCTCGTCATAGTGTTTCATCTGCAGCAACCCCACCAGCGTGGCGGTCCAGTTCAGCTGTTCGTGGCGCATAATGCGCAGGTTATCCGCATAGCGTTTGATCTGACTAAGCTGGCTGCTGAGCGTGTTAATGTCATTTTTGTCGCGAAAGCTATACACCCAACCGCTTTCAACGCCGGGCTCGACCTCAATCGCGACGCGGTTGACGATCACCTCCCGCTGGTTCAGCACGGCAATCTGGTCGTGGCTGCCAGCGCTCACCGAGGCGTAGCGCTGGGATAAAAACCCCGGCGACGTCTGCAGAACGTCTTCCAGCGGTTTGCCGATAAGGTCTTTCTCACTTTGCCGAATATCCAGCATCTCGCGTGCGGCTCGGTTAATTAAAATCAGCTGCTTCTCTTGATTGACGGCAAATACCCCTTCATACATGGCTTCCAGTAGCGCTCTTTGCTGCAAAACCAGCTGAGCGATATCCTTCGGCTCAAGTCGGAACATCTGTTTTTTTAAATTGCGGGTAAACAGCCAGGAGAAAATAAACAGCAGCAGCAGAAGCGCAACGCCGTACAGCCCGGACTGCCAAAGTATGCGGGCGTTAATATTGGCAATATACGACGTCAGATAGCCGACCGAGACAATGCCAATCACCTGATGCTGTGCGTTGAAGATGGGCGCTTTGCTGCGCAGCGACACGCCGATCCCGCCCTGACGTACGGAAATAATGGTTTTGCCTTTTAACACCTCCGCATTATCCCCACCGATCATCGGTAAATTTATGCGCTCTGGTGATTCTGAATGATAAAGGTGCTGCTCCTGCGTATCGCCAATTACGATATAGCTGGCATCGCTTTCGGCTCGCAGCGGCTGAATTAACCGAGCTATCCCCGGAATATCTCTGGCCGCTACCATTGCCGCCAGGCCCGGCATCAGCGCGATCTGGCTGGCCTGAACCCGGGCGCGCTGGCCGAGATCGTGATGAAGCTGCCGGTCAATAAAATGAAACAGGATCGTTCCCAGCAGAACTAACAGCAGGCAGGAGAAGCACACCAGCGCTAAAAACAGCTTTACCTGAAAAGAGAGTCTGCGTTTCATTCAACCTGCGGTAGCCATATAAGTGAGACATTTGCGGAGCCTGACATGGGCTCATAGCGGACGCAATCTGGCGAGAAAAGAGTTGTGACCTGGCTTTTCGTTTTCGGTGTTATAGCCATCAGGATCCCGTAAGGCTATGCTTCATTCAGCACGATAATAATTACAGAGGCAATGTCATGGATAAAGAACTACTGGATGCGGGTTACCGGGCCTATACCGGCGAGAAAATTGACGTTTACTTCAACACCGGGATCTGCAAACACTCAGGTAACTGCGTGCGTGGGAGCGCAAAGCTGTTTAATCTGAAACGTAAGCCGTGGATTATTCCCGATGAAGTGGACGTTGAAACGGTTGTACGCGTGATTGATACCTGCCCGAGCGGTGCGCTGAAGTATCGCCAAAAATAAGCGAGGAACCATGGATATTCTGGAAGGCCATAATAAGTTTTACGTGAATGATGCGAACGGCAATCAGGTCGCGGAGATTGTCTTCGTGCCGACCGGCGAGCACCTGAGCATCATTGAACATACCGATGTGGATGAGAGCCTGAAAGGGCAGGGCGTCGGTAAACAGCTGGTGGCGAAAGTGGTGGAGAAGATGCGCGGTGAGAACCGTAAAATTATCCCGCTGTGTCCGTTCGCGAAACATGAATTTGATAAAACGCGTGAATATGACGATATTCGGGCGTAACTAACACCGGCGATGGCCGGTGTTTTTTTATCTCACCTGCTCAAACAGCAAAACCAACGCTATCACCACCATCAACCCTCCCGAGGCCCTGCTTACCAGACGCGCCGCCTGTGGCCGGGTTGCCAGCACCGCTTTCGAACCATACCCCACCAGCAGGTACACCAGGGTACAGGTGATAAGATGCATCATCCCAAGCGCAGACATCTGCATCGCTAGCGACCAGCTTCCGGTTGGGTCTGTAAATTGCGGAAGCAGGGCCAGGAACAGCAAAAAAACTTTCGGGTTTAGGCCGCTGATGCAGAGCCCTTTCACCGCCCACTGCGTCCAGTTTCCCGTATGGCGGGTAGCCTTTTCCGGTGCGGCCGGGTGACGCAGCAACGTGATGCCAAGCCACAGAAGATACAGGGCTCCCGCTACGGTCAGCCCCGCTAACGCCAGCGGATGCTGAGCAATCAATACCCCTACGCCCGCCACCACAATCAACGTGGCTAACAGATGCCCGGACATCAGCCCCATAACCGCCGGGACCACGCGGCGGCCGTTAATCCCGGCGCTAATAGCGTAGGCCCAGTCGGCGCCAGGGGTCATGATGAGCAGAAAGGAAACCACCCAAAAGCCGGCCACAATACTCATTTCCATCGTCCAGAAAACTCCCGCAGTGCGTCAAACGTTGCGAAAAAGAATATCGCTAACCCTGCGAAATAGGCTTTCAATGTTATGCTCATAACACGGTAAAAATGAGAAAATCTTCCACATGGATAGCATCGATCGAAAAATTCTTGCTGAACTGCAGTCTGACGGCCGCCTGTCGCTTACCGAGCTGGCTGAGCGGGTGAATCTGAGCCTCTCGCCGTGCCATCGTCGCGTGCGGGCGCTGGAGCAAAGCGGGGCCATAACGGGATACCGGGCCAGCCTCGACCCCGCCAAAATGGGGTTTAACTTCCTCGCGATAGTGTTCGCGACGCTGAAAGAGGGTGACCGCAAGGCGGTTAGCGCGTTTGAAGAGGCAGTGGAAGAGATCCCGCAGATCGTGCTGGCCCAGCGTTTATTTGGCGATCCTGATTATCTGATGCACGTCGTGACCCGCGACCTTTCCGCTTTCCAGAAACTCTACGACGAGAAGCTCTCCGCCATGCCCGGCGTGCAGCATCTTCGCTCAACGCTTGTCATGAAAACGGTGGTGCAGGACAGGCCTTTTCCGCTGTAAGCAGCAGGCCGGGACTGAATGGCCTGCCCGGCAGAACGCCGGGCAGGAAAGGGAATTAGCCTACAAACATCACCGACACGCAGAGCACGCCGACGATCAGCGTCAGCAGGTTGCCAATGGAACGGTACTGTTTCAGGGAGGGGATCAGATACGTCGACAGCGTCGGCATGATAAACAGGATCATGGCGATAAGCGGGCCGCTGATAGCGTAAATCATCGAAATGGCGTTCGGGTTAATGCAGCAGACGGCAAAGGTGATTAACGACACCCCCATAATGGAAATCGCGCGGTTAAAGGCGCGGCTTTTTTTCACGCCCACCTGATTGAGCGACGACTTCACGATCTCCGTTGCCCCTTCAATCACCCCAAAATAGGTGCCGAGGAACGATTTCGACATCGCAATAATCGCCACGATAATCCCGGAAATGCCCAGCCATGCCGGAGAAGAAGGCATCATCGACAGCGCTGACAGGATTGTTACCCCTTGCTCTTTGGCAGCCACAATATACGACGGCGGGATAGAGAGCAGGCAGCTGAAGACAAAGAACAGCACGCTCAGGCAGATAATCAGGTATGCCACCTTCATGATTTTCTTGCATTTATCCATGGCGGCGTCGGCAAACTTCTCGCGACGGTCAACGGCAAACGTTGAGATAATCGGCGTGTGGCTAAACGCGAACACCATCACCGGAATTGAAATCCATACCTGATGCAGCGTATGGCGATCGACGGCCATCTGGCTGGTGAGCAGCGAGGGTTGCCAGCTGCCGGTCAGATAGAGCGAAACAAACAGGAAATAGGCAATCAGCGGAAATACCAGGAAGCCCATCACTTTTATCGTGATATGCCGCCCCATCAGGAAGATCAGATTCAGGACTAACACCACGCCCAGGCTGACCAGCACGCGAACGGTGGTATCCACCGTCAGGTGTTTCGCCAGTTGTTCCGTCAACGAGTTAGTGATGGCCACCGCATAAATCTGCACCACCACAAAGAAGGCGATGAAATAGAGCGTGGTGATCAGATTACCAATCTTCCTGCCGTAATAGTGCGAAACGGCGCCGGTGATCCCTTCATTGCCTTTTGTTTTCGACGACAGGATAAATTGCGCCAGCGCCCGGTGCGGCCAGTAGGTTAATGGGTAAGCCACAAGGGCGGTAATAAACAGGACGATAGCGCCTGCAGAGCCCAGCTGAATGGGCAGGAAAAGCGTTCCTGCGCCCACGGCCGTGCCGTAGAGAGCGAAACTCCAGAGAGTCTCATCTTTTGACCAAATTTTCGACATTAGAGCAACGTATCAACTATCAAACCATCGGAATGGAGTGCAATTTACCATAGTTATGCGTGGAGAGCGCAGTTGCTTCGAAAGCCTCTGGCCGGAACGGGCGTCCGGCCAGAGGGGATTTAGCCTGCCAGGGCGCGTCGTTGCTGGCGACGCTTAAGAAATCTTTCGCGCAGGTTATCGTACGCCCAGTTGTAGAACATGGTGTACGGCAGGAAGAAAAGGAAGAAACCTATTTCCAGTGTGAATGCCTGGAGCAGCGTGACGCCCAGCACGGCGGCGACAATCGACACGCCAATCACAATGAACCCGCATTCGAACCCCAGGGCATGCAGCGCACGCACTTTTGCCGTTCGTTTTACGCGCTGAACGGGCCAGAAACGGTCGAAGCCGAAGTTATAAATAATGTTCCAGACCATGGCCGTGGTGGCCAGAATAATGGTCAACCCACCCATTTCAACCACGGAACGCTGCATAAGCCACGCCGCCGTGGGGGCGAGGATAGCCGTCGCGAGCCCTTCGAAACAGACAGCGTGAAAGATCCGCTCCGGCAGTTTACGTTGGAGTGCATCCTGATGTTGCATAGTCATAGACCTCATTAATTCGCCGGTATGGGCGTTGATGCAGCCTATTTTCATCGCTAAAGCTGATATATTAAAGATAGTATCCATCGTTAAAGTAGATAGGTTATGCGCTATTCACCCGAAGCCCTTACCGCCTTTGTTGAGACCGTTGCGGCGGGTTCTTTTTCGGCTGCCGCACGCCGACTGCGTAAAAGCCAGTCGACGATCAGCACGTCCATTGCAAATCTTGAAGCCGATCTGGGATTCGATCTGTTTGACCGCTCGGCGCGCCAGCCGGTATTAACGGCCCAGGGGGAACAGGTACTGGGCTATGTGCAGGCCATCCTCGCTGCCAGCACGCGGCTTGATGAGCTGGCGGTGTCGTTAACGGCGCAAACGGAGGCGCGTCTGACGTTTGTCCTTTCCGATACCCTCAACCCGGACGTGCTGGAAGAGATGATGAAACAGTTTGACGCGCGCTTTCCCCATACGGAATTCGAATGCCTGATTGGCGAGGAAGAGGACGTGATCGACCTGCTGCAAAAGGAGCGAGCGCAGATTGGTCTGACGGAAGCGCGGGACAGCTACCCCACCGATATCGGCGTCACCCGGCTGCCGATGCAGACCCGCATGGCGATCTATGTCGCGACTACGCACCCGCTGGCGGAGCAAGATGACGTTCAGCATGACGAGCTGCACGGCTGGCGGGAGCTGCGGCTTAGCACCTATCTTGAGCGCGAGGCTGAGATCGCGCGCGGGCCCGTCTGGTCAGCACCGAATTACCTGTTACTCTTGAGTATGGCGGTACAGGGATTTGGCTGGTGCGTGTTACCGTGCGCGCTGGTGAATGAATTTGCTGCCGCGAAATCTCTGGTACAGCTCAATGTTCCAGGCTGGCCGCGGGCGATCGGTATCGATCTGCTGTGGAATAAACGATCCCCTCCCGGCGTGGCCGGAAGCTGGCTGCGGCAGTATCTGCAGGATGCGCGCTGAACCTTGTGATTAAACTCACTATTTTTAAACAATTAAGATAATTGCCAGTAACAATCCTCTACTATCGTCATGTCATTTAACACAGAGGTCGTGATGAAAGATGTCGTAATAGTGGGTGCGTTGCGTACAGCTATCGGCTGTTTTCAGGGAGCGCTTGCGCGTCACTCGGCGGTTGACCTGGGAAGCGTGGTGGTGAAAGCGCTGGTGGAACGCAGCGGGATCGCAGCACATGAAGTGGATGAGGTGATCCTGGGACAGGTTCTCACGGCCGGCGCCGGGCAAAACCCTGCGCGCCAGGCGGCGCTGAAAGGCGGGCTGCCCAATACCGTCTCCGCTATTACCATCAACGACGTCTGTGGATCGGGATTAAAAGCGCTGCATCTTGCCACGCAAGCCATTCAGTGTGGCGAAGCGGATGTGGTCATTGCTGGCGGACAAGAGAATATGAGCCGCGCGCCGCACGTATTGACCGACAGCCGTACCGGCGCGCAGCTGGGCAACAGCCAGCTGCTCGACAGCCTGGTGCATGACGGACTGTGGGATGCGTTCAACGACTACCATATGGGCGTGACGGCGGAAAACCTGGCGCGCGAGTACGGCATCAGCCGTGAATTGCAGGATGCATATGCGCTAAGCTCGCAGCAAAAAGCGCGTGCGGCGATTGATTCCGGTCGTTTTCGCGACGAAATTGTCCCGGTCAGCACCCGGCGTCAGAGCGGCGAGGTTATGGTCGTGGACACCGATGAACAACCGCGCACCGACGCCAGTGCTGAAGGCCTGGCGAGGCTGAATCCTGCTTTTGAAACGCAGGGATCGGTCACGGCGGGAAACGCCTCTTCCATTAACGACGGCGCTGCGGCCGTCATGATGATGAGCGAAAGCAAAGCCCTCGAACTCGATCTTCCCGTGTTAGCGCGCATTAAGGCCTTCGCCAGCGTGGGGGTTGATCCTGCCTTAATGGGGATCGCGCCGGTCTACGCGACGCGCCGCTGCCTGGATCGCGCGGGGTGGCAGCTTGCTGATGTGGATCTGATCGAGGTGAACGAAGCCTTTGCCGCGCAGGCGATTTCGGTCGGCAAAATGCTGGAGTGGGATCCGCTGCGGGTCAACGTTAACGGTGGGGCGATCGCGCTGGGACATCCTATAGGCGCGTCCGGATGCCGAATCCTGGTTTCGCTGGTCCATGAAATGAAGAAGCGCAACGCCCGTAAAGGGATTGCCACCCTTTGTATAGGCGGTGGGCAAGGGGTGGCGTTGGCCATCGAACGCTAATCTTTCCTCATTGAAAAAACCTCCTCCGGGAGGTTTTTTTTATCGTGCTGTTTTTCTCCCGGCGGTTTTATCGTGATCCGGACATCATTTTCGTTATAAACAAAAATAAAAATGAAACGTTGTTTTAAATATAATTGAAAAGCCCACTTTATGCCGATAGTATGTGTTTATTACGAAAAACGGAACGCTGTTTCGTTTATTTCTGCCTTAGGGCATGACCACATCTGGAGGTTACCGTGGACGTCAGAGAAAGCATCCACAGTGCGCACGCCAAAACGCTGGATACTCAGGGGCTGCGCAATGCGTTTTTAGTCGAACAGGTGTTCGAGGCCGATAAGTACACCATGGTTTATAGCCATATCGACCGCATTATTGTGGGCGGGATTATGCCCGTCGCGAAAGCCGTCTCCGTGGGCGGTGAAGTCGGTAAACAGCTGGGCGTGAGTTATTTCCTTGAGCGTCGCGAGCTCGGGGTAATTAACATCGGCGGGCCGGGCACCATCACCGTAGACGGCCAGTGCTATGAGATTGGCCATCGCGAGGCGTTGTACGTGGGTAAAGGCGCGAAAGACGTGGTCTTTGCCAGCATCGACGGCAGCAGGCCTGCGAAGTTTTACTACAACTGCGCGCCGGCTCACGTCACCTGTCCAACCAAAAAAGTGACCCCGGCAGACGTCGCGCCCGTGACGCTTGGCGACAACCTCACCAGCAACCGCCGCACCATCAATAAGTACTTCGTGCCGGACGTGCTGGAGACCTGCCAGCTCAGCATGGGGTTGACCGAGCTTGCGCCGGGCAACCTGTGGAACACCATGCCGTGCCATACCCACGAGCGCCGGATGGAAGTCTACTTCTACTTCAATATGGACGAAGACGCCTGCGTGTTCCACATGATGGGACAGCCGCAGGAAACGCGCCATATCGTGATGCACAACGAGCAGGCGGTCATATCGCCGAGCTGGTCCATTCACTCCGGCGTAGGGACGAAAGCCTATACCTTTATCTGGGGAATGGTGGGTGAAAACCAGGTCTTTGATGACATGGACCATGTTACGGTCAGCGATCTGCGCTAGTCGCGGGCGGTGAAGTAAAAACCTGCCTGTGAGTGACAGGCTCTCAAAGAGTAAGGAACAAACATGATTCTGGATGCATTCTCTCTGCAGGGTAAAGTGGCCGTGGTTTCCGGGTGTGACACCGGGCTGGGTCAGGGGATGGCGTTAGGCCTGGCGGAAGCGGGCTGCGATATCGTCGGGATTAATATCGTTGAGCCGACGGAAACCATCGAGCGCGTGACGGCTCTTGGCCGCCGTTTCCTGAGCCTGACCGCAGACCTGCGTAAAATCGACGCCATTCCTGAACTGCTGGAGCGCGCGGTGGTTGAATTCGGTCATATCGACATTCTGGTGAACAATGCCGGACTGATTCGCCGCGAAGATGCGATCAACTTCAGCGAGCGTGACTGGGACGACGTGATGGATTTGAACATCAAGAGCGTATTTTTTATGTCCCAGGCGGCGGCAAAGCATTTTATTGCCCAGGGGAAAGGCGGCAAGATCGTAAATATAGCCTCCATGCTCTCGTTCCAGGGCGGCATCCGCGTGCCGTCTTACACCGCGTCCAAAAGCGCTGTGATGGGCGTGACCCGTCTGCTGGCAAACGAATGGGCGAAACATAATATCAATGTGAATGCCATTGCGCCGGGTTACATGGCGACCAACAACACGCAGCAGCTGCGCGCAGACGAGCAGCGTAGCGCGGAAATCCTCGACCGCATTCCGGCAGGGCGCTGGGGCCTACCGCGCGATCTGATGGGGCCAGTGGTCTTTCTGGCCTCGTCGGCATCGGACTATATCAACGGCTACACCGTGGCGGTCGATGGCGGCTGGCTGGCGCGGTAACCCGTTTCAGGGCAAATACCTCTGCTTTCGGGCGGAGGTTTTTTTTGCTCAAAAATTGTCAAAGTCCATATCGATAAACACGAAAAATCCATATTGAAATATCACTAATGACTGCCATCACACTTTTAATGCTTAAAAATGAAGATATTAGTAAAAGAATGTGATTATTCAGCATTAGTTGAAATTGTAATGTCCATCACAGATCGCTATGTCGCAGCGAAATAATCCATATCTTCACCTTTTCCCACCTGACACTTTTTCTCGCTATCTCGTAATTTCACATAACGAATTTCACTGTTCAGGCAGGAAAGCATGACATCTATAAATGACTCTACCCTTATGCCCGCTGCGCTGCGTGATACGCGCCGCATGAACCAGTTTGTCTCCATTGCCGCCGCCGTGGCGGGCCTGTTATTCGGACTGGATATCGGTGTGATTGCCGGTGCATTACCGTTTATTACCGATCACTTTACCCTGAGCAGCCGCCTGCAGGAGTGGGTGGTGAGCAGCATGATGCTCGGCGCGGCTATCGGCGCGCTGTTCAACGGCTGGCTCTCGTTTCGCCTGGGGCGTAAATACAGCCTGATGGTCGGGGCGGTTCTGTTTGTTGCGGGTTCTATTGGCTCCGCCTTTGCCTCCAGCATTGAAGTGCTGCTGCTCTCCCGCGTGCTGCTGGGCGTGGCGGTGGGAATTGCCTCTTACACGGCGCCGCTTTATCTCTCCGAAATGGCGAGTGAGAACGTGCGCGGGAAGATGATCAGCATGTATCAGCTGATGGTCACGCTGGGTATTGTGCTGGCGTTCCTGTCCGACACGTACTTCAGCTACAGCGGCAACTGGCGCGCAATGCTGGGCGTGCTGGCGTTACCGGCGCTGGTGCTGATTGTGCTGGTGGTTTTCCTGCCAAACAGTCCGCGCTGGCTGGCGCAAAAAGGGCGCCATGTGGAGGCGGAAGAGGTACTGCGCATGCTGCGCGATACCTCGGAAAAAGCGCGTGAAGAGCTGAATGAGATCCGCGAAAGCCTGAAGCTGAAGCAGGGGGGCTGGGCGTTGTTTAAGATCAACCCCAACGTACGCCGCGCGGTCTTCCTCGGCATGCTGCTGCAGGCGATGCAGCAATTCACCGGCATGAACATCATCATGTACTACGCGCCACGCATTTTCAAAATGGCCGGGTTCACCACCACGGAACAGCAGATGATAGCTACCCTGGTGGTGGGGCTGACCTTCATGTTCGCCACCTTTATCGCGGTATTTACCGTGGATAAAGCCGGACGTAAACCGGCACTGAAAATTGGCTTCAGCGTGATGGCGCTCGGCACGCTGATCCTTGGCTACTGCCTGATGCAGTTTGATAACGGCACGGCCTCAAGCGGACTCTCCTGGCTTTCTGTTGGGATGACTATGATGTGTATTGCAGGATATGCGATGAGCGCCGCGCCCGTGGTGTGGATCCTGTGCTCCGAAATTCAGCCGCTCAAATGCCGTGACTTTGGCATTACCTGTTCCACGACCACCAACTGGGTGTCCAACATGATCATCGGCGCGACTTTCCTGACGCTGCTGGACGCGATTGGCGCTGCGGGAACGTTCTGGCTCTATACGGTGCTGAACGTGGCGTTTATTGGCGTTACGTTCTGGCTGATCCCAGAAACCAAAGGCGTGACGCTGGAACATATCGAGCGCAAGCTGATGGCAGGGGAGAAACTGCGAAATATCGGCGTGTGATTGTCTGCCTGTTTAAGCGCTTACAATGTATGCCGGAAGGGCAAAGGTGGCGCTTAATCACAATAATCGCGTGGTGAAATTCACTACTAATTTTGGCAGGGGACAGATAAATCAAGAGATTTAAACTTAGGATAATTCTTAAGGTGCTGTATCATCGTTCCACCGCTAACGCTTGAGCAAAGATGCACTGCATCCTAAAAATAATTCATATGTCTGAGATGGATATCAAAAAAAGTACCGATCTTGATTTTCCCCGTTATGACCCCCCGGCTGTACACGCTAAAGAGATAGATCTTTTGGGTCTATTAGCGGTTATTATGGCGGCGAAAAAGCGCATCGTCGCCGTTACCCTTGCGTTTGCACTGGTGGGGGTGGCCATTTCATTTTTACTGCCGCAGAAGTGGACCAGTAAAGCGGTGATTACCCAGGCGGAACAGTCGCAGTGGAACCCGCTGCGCCAGATGATGGTTGCCCTACAGGTGCTTGACGTGGACGCGCAGATTACCCGCCCGGAAGTTTTTGACCTGTTTATTAAAAAGTTTCAGTCGCAGTCATTGCTCGAAGAGTATCTGCAATCCTCTCCTTACGTGATGGGGCAGCTTAAAGACGCCGAGGTGGATCCGCTTGAACTGCATCGGGCGATAGTCAACATCTCAGAAAGAATGAAAGCGGTGAATGACGCCCAGGGAAAAGACGTGGATAAAGCGCCTTTTGTCTCCTGGACATTAAGCTTCACCGCGCCGACGGCAGGCGATGCGCAAACCGTTCTGGAGGGATATATCAACTATATCGCGGCTCTTGTCGAGAAAGAGACGGTGCAGAATATCCGCAACCAGATCGCCCTGAAAACGAACGTTGTTGAGCAGCAGCTGGAACTGGATCGCGTCCGTCTGACCAATATTCACAATACCAACCTGCAACGACTGAATTATTCTCTGGAAGTGGCGAATGCCGCTGGCATCAAGAAACCGGTCTACAGTAACGGCCAGGCGGTGAAAGATGACCCGGATTACTCTGTTTCGCTCGGCGCTGACGGGATCGCGCAAAAACTGCAGATTGAAAAAAACCTGAAGGACGTGACCGAGCTGAATGCGGAGTTCCAGAACCGGGAATACTATCTGGCGCAGCTGAAAAAACTCTCCTTTGCCGATGTCAAAATTGAGCCATTCAGGTACCAGCTTTCTCCTTCCATGCCGGTGAAAAAAGATGGCCCGGGCAAAGCCCTGATTGTCCTTCTGGCGGCGCTCCTGGGTGGGCTGTTTGCCTGCGGTAGCGTTTTACTGCGTGAAGCGATGCTCACCCGTAATCCTCTGCCGGAGCCGGTGACGGAATAAACTCTCAGTTTAAAAAAGGCGCTGAATACAGCGCCTTTTTTTATTGGCGTTGGTTGTGCTAGAAAGAGAGACCAGAGATAAGGAGGGATGATGAAAACGATTGGCCTGTTAGGTGGAATGAGCTGGGAATCAACAATCCCGTATTACCGCCTGATTAACGAAGGGGTAAAGCAGCGCCTGGGTGGTCTGCATTCTGCGAGCCTGCTGCTGCACAGCGTTGATTTTCATGAAATAGAAGCCTGTCAGTCGAGCGGCGAGTGGGATAAAGCCGGGGAGATACTGGCCCAGGCGGCGCTGGGACTGGAGCGTGCCGGTGCCGAGGGTATATTGCTTTGTACCAATACCATGCACAAAGTGGCGTCGCATATTGAGGACCGCTGCTCGCTGCCGTTCCTGCACATCGCTGACGCGACCGGACGTGCGATTGCGGCATCCGGGATGCGCCGCGTAGCGCTGTTGGGCACACGCTACACCATGGAACAGGATTTTTATCGCGGGCGTTTGCGTAGTCAATTTGGGATCGAAAGCCTGATACCTGATGAGGAAGACCGGGCGCGCATCAACCAGATTATTTTTGACGAGCTCTGCCTCGGCACCTTCAGCGAATCTTCCCAGGCGTATTACGTCAGCGTGATTGAAAAACTCGCACAACAAGGGGCTGAAGCGGTGATCTTCGGCTGTACGGAAATTGGCTTACTCGTGCCGGTTGAGCGAAGCCCAATTCCTGTGTTTGATACCACAGCGATCCATGCAGCGGATGCCGTGGCGTTTATGCTCTCCTGAGGAATACAGGCCGGATAGCGTGCGCACTTATCCGGCCTGTATTCTTAGAGGCTGTTCAGACTCGGACTGAATTCAACGGTCAGTATTCCTTTATAGTACCCGGCGGTTTTGTCCGCGACGCGGAATTTATCCACAATCAGCCGCAGCGGTGCCGGGGCACAAAGCACAGGATAATTAATGGAGGGTAACCGTACCGGGCGTATCTGATCCTGACCATTTGTCCCTGCGGATAAGGTGAAGGCATCGTTATTTTTAACCGACATCCAGCCTTTACTGTGAGGATCAAACATCTCCAGACGGTAATCAATACGTTCGCTATCTTCTGTCGCAGCTGAGGCAGTATTATAAATAGAGAAATACCCCTCTTTGCGACCCGCGCCCGCGCGCCCTTCATCTTTAAACGACAGCCGCATGCTGTCGCTGTTAGAGTTAAAACCGTCATACAGGCACATATCCAGCGTTGTTACATCTTCGACAAAGCTGTTGCCGGTAACCGAACCGGTTGGGTGCAGATCAAGCTGGACTAGCGGGTTAGCGCCGTTAAATTCCGGGAAGTAGATATCCTGTTTGCCAATGGTTTTGCCTTTAAGGGTAATATTGGCTGTGTAATTCACAGGGGTCCCACCAGAATATGAAGTAAATTTTAATTTGAGTTTCCCTTCCCATACACCACCAACGGGAAGATTGTTCATTTCGCTCTGAGGTATCCAGACGGTCAATGCTTTTGTGTTTGTTGAAAATGAACTACTACTACCGCCGCAATTCCAACTGTTCTGGTCATTAAGCGGTCTTTTTCCTGCACAACTCTTTGCGGCATCAGGGTTGTTAGGATCATTATGAAAAGCTTCCTGATAACCCTGAATTTTAATTTGATGTTTCATTCCACTACGTTTTTCAGTCAACGTCAGCGATATTGTCGAGCCTGAATTTTGATGCGTACATGTTTGACCATCGTTTGGGTATGAACAGACATAATATCCGTAAGAAGGACCGTAACCTTGCTGGCCAGGATAATCCTCAGTCCATAAGTAGTCGTCGGCCGGCGCGCCTGAAGGGAGCTCATAGTCCTGAGAGGTGGTTACCGAAGGCGTAGGACCCACAAGGGTTTGTGATTGTACATGGCTGCTCGCGGTTAACGCACACATGAGCAAAAAAGTCTTTAATTTCATTGCACACTCTCCCTTTGTGCGGTTTCTAGCGCCTGTTTACGCAGCGATTGTTTTAGATGGGCCTGAACCTGTATTGGCGCAGGTAATTGGTTATAGGCAACGGTCGAACACTGGATATCTCCGGTGTAACGAATACTTGCGCGTTTCTTCAGAACTTTCAGCGGGCATTTCAGGAATGTTTGCCCGGCAAGTACGTAGAGATCGCGCGATGAACCTGGCATTTCCAGCGTGAATCCACCATTTTCTGCCAAAAGCAGCATGGTGCTGTTCAGCCCAATGACCGGGAATCGCTTCACGTCCCCTGGCAATATCAATTTGCCAATGTAGTTGTAGCTAAATGTCGCTGACACTTCGCGATAACGCAGCTTGCCTGGCAACAGCATCAGGCTATTTTTACCCGAACCGGCGATCAGGTTGGTTGTACCGCTCTGGTGTTTACGGGCACTGTCGCTGATTTCGACATAGCCCATTTCATAGCCTGTATACGGGAAGAGTACGGATTCATTCCCGGTGAGATTGGCTCTATTTCCATTCGCGGTTGCGTCGACAGAAAGCGGTTCGGTTGATTCATCATCAATATTTTTCACCTCAACCAGAACTGCGGCCGAAGGGTCACCGTAACCTGGCTGGCCGATCTGCACGCCGTAACGGCTTACTGCCAACGTTGAGCTGTAACTCCCCGTAAAGGCGGTTGAATGCTCCTGATTTCTGCGGTCATAGCTATCAGTAAGGTTGGCGCTGAGATTGCCATACAGACCGTTTATACGGCCATTGATGCCGCTGTCCAGCGTATCGGTGTTAATTCCACCAAGGTTGATACCCATTTCACGGTGATTAACGTTGTCATCGTACCAGGTACGGGAGAGGTTCCAGGCGGTCTGATCGGCTGCGTCTTTGCTGGTACGATAATCTGCACTCAAAGTCGTTGTCCGGCTACGCGCATCAGAATCCATCCGTGGTGTTTCACTGAATGTGAGCATCACATAGGCACCGTGGTCGTTCCCGCTACTGCTGTTGTCGTCACGGGTAAAGAGGCCAATACTGGTGTTTACCATCCAGTTTGTCAGGCTAAACGCACGGGTAGCACTGAGTTGAATGTTATCTGATGTCGTGTTTGCATCAGTTTGGCTAAAAAAGTTGTCGGCAAAGTTTTCTTCTTCATCCCAGCGGGTATGGTAATCCGCATGATTGCGGGTTCGGTTCCAGTTCAGCGAGAGGTTCCAGCTCAGGATGTTTTGCGATATCCCTGCACTTATGCTTTCAAAGCAGTTGAGATCGTAGTCGTTCGAATCGGTGTCACCTGAACACTGCCCCCCTTGGGTGTCTTTGCGATAGAAACTCAAAGACGGCCAGTTTTCTGCGTTCCAGTTTACCTGTTGAAGATTACCGCGACCGCCCTGATCGTTATAGAAGAGACCAGTCTGCAATTCGGCGTTGCCAAACTTCCCGAGGGTTGGTACAAGGCGTCCACCGACTTCCGAGGAAAAATGGTTATCCACAGAGGCAGCGCCGAGCGTTATTTCGCTTTGAGCGGTTACCGGGACGCGAACCCCGGCCTGCGCCGATGACGCATTTTTATCATCAGCCATTGAGGATGAATCATCTGCAAGTTGACCCATCTGGATAAACCACTGAATGTGACCATCATTTAAGCTGCCCGTTTTAGTAAACGGAACCACTTCGGTACGGGAGAGTTGGTTGCTCTCATAAATTTTTAACTGCAGGGAGTAGCTCCCTGACGGAAAAGATGAGGTGTCCAGCGACTGGTTGCCACCTGACAAATAGAAAGAGCCCAGTAGTTGATTATCGCGATACGCATCAACCCGCGAGCTACGAGAGAGCAAAATACTAACCGGCGTACCCTGGCTGGCTTGCTCCTTGTTCAAATAGCTTAACGTTGAACCTGCACGCACGCCGTTCATTGCGCTAAGTGGCAGGAATGAAAAATTGAAGTTGCCACCATCTGCACTGAACAGGCTTCGACTGTCCATGCGTCCGCCCTGGACATAAAATCGGCTGAGAATGTCATGGCGGTAATAAAGTTCATTAACCTCGGCGTCAGTCTGGGTTTCACCGTCGCTTTCATAACCGTTAAGGTTCCAGTAAGCCCCGATGTAGCTATTTTCCGTCACACCCAGTGCGCCGGTTCCTTGCAAATAGGCTGATTTAAAGTCTTGATCGACCGCAACGTTAATGTCTTGCTGGTGGATAAATGCGTTGACGACGTTTTCGTCATTGCCTGGTTTGAGATAAAGAGAAGAGTTTGCTTTATTGGGGTACCACTGTTCATTCAGGAACAGATTCACTGCATTCTTTTCATCATTATAAATGAGGGCGACATCGTTTGTTTTGAGATAGTCGCAACCCGCACTGGTATTTACAGCTGAACATGAAAGTTCACCATGTCTTTCCAGCGGCAGCTTTAGCTTAGCGGCGATCTGTTTTTTGGTAGCGTTATCTTCGCTAAGATCCATCGCATCAAGGATCTTTTCAGGCTGGTCGAATTTTACAGTATCAAGATTCACTGTTGCGTAGTATTTGCCCAGATTGCGACCGGCTAAATACACGTCGACGTACTCTTTCTGACCCAGAACGATAACTTCAAACCCTGGTGGTATTTTATCTGTGCGGGCATTTGCGCTACTGATAATAGAACAAATTAATAAACCCAAAATTGTCTTTTTCATGGCTAGTCATCGTCCCTGATGTGAAAAAAAATGAATCGAAGGTAGCCCTTCGATTCATTAGGGTACTGCTTCACGGATTACTGATAGAGATAGATGCTGACAACACCCTGATATGTACCGGTTTCAAGGGCTTCTTGTGTAGCCTGAGAAATCAGCAGTGGTTTGGCTACGGAGCCAGTTTTCAGCGCTGTGCTGGTATTAGGGAACAGATCGGTTGCTTTCATTGTCGCATCAGTCGTAGTCAGAACCTGGTTGCCCCATTTCACCGACATCGGTACAGTTGCGCCGCCCAGGTTATTCACCAGAGTGAAGTCATTTGCCAGACGCATTTTCACGTCTTTAGCAACATCGTTTGCCCAGATTTTAGTCTGTAGTGAAACGGGTGCCAGACCTGTTCCTGGGAAGTACTGCATGTCGATATTTTTTGGCAGTGCAGTTCCGTCTGACTGGGTCATGTCCAGCGCCGCATCAACTGTAGCTGTAACGGTGATATCTTTCTGGACCGCCATTGCAGAGCCCATCACAGAAAACATTGCCAGCGCGAGTAAAGATTTGGTAATAACACGATTCATTTACTAATATTCCATTTAATAAAACAAATTAATGAATTGCAAAGTCTTTTTTATTGGTTGACTTGCCAATCCAGTCCCAATATTGAATAACGACCTTGTCATAATTCAATATGTTCTTTGGTGTAAAACTGGCACGAGGATAAATATTCTGATTAACTTCTTGCCATACACAATCTTTTTCAGCTTGTGACTTTTTACACAAACCGATTTTTAATATTTTAAAACGTTGATTACCGTCGTTTCTGATCTGCCCTGCAGATTGCAAACTCATTTTAAGTTGAGGGTGTGCAGGGGGCACACTAACTAATACACCCCAAATCAAATTTAACGTCAGTTGCGTTTTAACACTCTTATCCGCAACTGCTTCATCATCCAATTGTGGTACCGCTTCAAATTTTACGCGCCAGGTGGTTTCTTCCTGTACGGGTTCCATTGATACCAGACGAACCATTTTGCTGGAGCCTGCTGGAAGCGCGAACTTTGGTGGCATGACTACAAGACCTGTAGCGCCGCCAACAGGGGCTTCAATCTCTTTTTCCTGCGGTGTATTGCGGCCGGAGATGCTGAGTACAGTCGATTTAATATATTGAACTTCATTTGTTCTGGAAATAACTCGGACACTGCCTTCGCCCTGGTCGTTCATATCCACAGCCATAGGGTAGACAGACATATTGGCGTGAGCGGCTGGCACGATAGTCGCAGCCAAAATCCACCCGAATAGATAGTAAAGTTTCATAAACGCTCCCTGTAGATGCTGCTTATTATTCATATCCATGATGAATAATAGGGTGAATAATATTATATGCTCACCCGGTAAGTTCGATAGAGGAAGTATATAGATAAAAAACAAGGATGGGTTTAATTAAAATAATATTATGTTTAAGATAATTTAATGCAAGATGTTTTGAATTACATGTTGTTATAATAATTTCAACAGGATAACTAAATGTAACCGTAAAACACTCAATATGAATTATATTTTGATTAAGGGTGAGATTAGTTTAGGGATTTCCTTAATCATAAAATCTGAAAATGTAGCCACCAGCGCCGAGTAAGGGCGATGTAATGGTCTGATAAGACTGACGTTAAACGGGACGGAGATACTGAAGCGGCGAAGAATAATTCCATTTTGTGCATAGTCCAGAGCTGTCAGCGGGTTGACGATCGATATTCCAACGCCTGCACGCACCATGGCGCAAATCGACGCCGCGCTGTGCGTCTCTACCACCATCCGGCGCTTCACCTGATGCTCGGCAAATAGCGTATCCAGAAGCTGTCGATAGCTGTCGGTCTGCGAAAGGCTAATGTAGTTTTCACCATGGAAATCTGCCGGTGACAGCACGCTTTTACTGGCAAGCGGATGTCCGACGGGTAACACGCAGACTTCATCTAAAGAGAGTAGCTCCGTGCGCTCCGTACCTGCAGGCGTCGCGAGCGTTTCCGTCAGCCCTAAATCATGACGCTGTGCCGAAAGCCACTCTTCCAGCAGGGGAGATTCCTGCGGCACGATGGTGAGGCTGACCTCCGGATATCGCGCCAGAAAAGGCTGCAGCAGCATGGGCAGGAACGACTGCGAAAAGACGGGCAGGCAGACGATGGACAACTCGCCCTGGCGAAATTCGCGCAGGCTTTCCGCTGCACTCACTATTCTGTCCAGCCCGTACCACGAACGCTGCACTTCTTCGAACAGGCGCAACCCCTGTACAGTCGGGTGAAGCCTGCCACGGGTACGTTCGAACAGCTTCAGCCCCAGCACCTTCTCGAAGCGCGCCAGCTCGCGGCTGACCGTCGGCTGCGAGGTATGCAGCATCTGCGCGGCTTCCGTGAGATTGCCGGTGGTCATGACGGCATGAAAAATCTCGATATGGCGTAAGTTGACGGCGGGCATAGGGCACCTGAAAATGTAATAACATCCATATCATTTTTGCATAGACTCGCGATAAAACGATATTTTTTATTCTCTTCGCACTGTGGCGTAATCATCAAAACGCATTTACCCGGAGAAGACCATGCCACGCCCGCTGAACCAGACTGATACAGATTTGAACGCCGATAACCTGCTGCGCCTGCCTGCCGAGTTTGGCTGCCCCGTATGGGTCTACGACGCGCAGATAGTTCGCGAGAAGATTGCGGCACTGCATCAGTTTGACGTGGTGCGTTTTGCCCAGAAGGCATGCTCCAATATTCATATTCTGCGCCTTATGCGTGAGCAGGGGGTAAAGGTTGACTCTGTTTCGCTCGGCGAAATCGAGCGCGCGCTGGCGGCCGGATTCGATCCGAAAGCTGATAGCGATGCGATCGTCTTTACCGCCGACGTCATCGACGATGCCACCCTGACACGCGTTCACGAACTGCAGATCCCGGTGAATGCGGGTTCTGTGGATATGCTGGAGCAGCTTGGACAGGTTTCCCCTGGCCACCGCGTCTGGCTGCGCGTGAACCCGGGCTTTGGTCATGGCCACAGCCAAAAAACCAACACCGGCGGTGAAAACAGCAAGCATGGGATCTGGTATGCCGATATGCCTGCCGCGCTGGAGGTGCTCCAGCGTTACAACCTGAAGCTGGTGGGCATTCATATGCACATTGGGTCAGGCGTGGATTATGGCCACCTTGAGCAGGTCTGCGGTGCGATGGTACGCCAGGTGGTTGATTTTGGGCAGGATCTGGAGGCGATCTCTGCCGGCGGCGGTCTCTCTATTCCTTATCGCGAAGGGGAAGAGGCGATCGATACCGATCACTATTACGGCCTGTGGAGCGCCGCGCGTGACCAAATCGCCGCGCATCTGGGCCACGCGGTGAAGCTGGAAATTGAACCGGGTCGTTTCCTGGTGGCCGAGGCCGGCGTACTGGTTTCGCAGGTGCGCAGCGTGAAAGAGATGGGGTCTCGCCACTTCGTATTGATTGATGCAGGTTTTAACGATCTGATGCGTCCGTCGATGTACGGCAGCTATCATCACATTACCGCGCTGGCTGCCGACGGCCGCGATTTAACGCAGGCGCCGCGCGTTGAGACGGTCGTTGCGGGGCCGCTGTGTGAGTCGGGCGACGTGTTTACCCAGCAGGAAGGCGGCAAGGTAGAAACCCGCGCGCTGCCAGAGGTCAAACCGGATGATTATCTTGTGCTGCATGATACCGGAGCCTACGGGGCGTCTATGTCATCTAACTACAATAGCCGCCCGCTGCTGCCTGAAGTGCTGTTTGATAACGGCAAGGCACGGCTGATCCGACGTCGTCAGACCATTCAGGAGCTGCTGGCGCTGGAGCTTGTTTGAGTAAAGTAGGGCCCGGTGGTGACCGAATCGCGTAATACCAGCGTACCGGTAAACGGCGGGATGGCATCGACCGGCTGGTTTTTTGCCAGCCGGATCGCCTGATCGATGGCCGTGACAATCATATTGTCGATAGGCAGATACACCGATGAGAGCGCAGGCTCCAGCCATTTCGCGCTTGGGGCATCGTCAAAGCCGAACAGTGAAATATCCTGCGGGATTTTCAGCCCCGCCTGGTGCAACGCTTTGGACGCACCCAGCGCCATATCATCGTTACAGGCAAACAGGGCGCTGAACGAAACGCCGTCGGCAATCAACTCTTTGCATAGCTCATATCCCCGCGTCATTCCCGCATCGCCGTACTTTATCCGACGTTCGTCAAGACGTATGCCGTGCTTTTCCAGCGCCTTGCGATAGCCCATCAGCCTCGCTTTCCCGGTGGGGGTGTGGATGGGGACGGTGATACAGGCGATCTCCCGGTGGCCCTGATTGATCAGGTAATCCACGGCCTTAAACGCGGCATCCTGCTGTTCGAAGAACACGCAGCGATCCGGTGCCAGGCTGACTTCACGGTTAATGACCACCAGCGGCGTTTGCACGGTGTTCATGAGTTTGATGATCGCTTTTTCGCTCATATAGCGCGTGTAAAGCACGATGGCATCGCACTGGCGATCGGCCAGCATCTGCACCGCCTGCTCTTCCTGTTCCGGCGCGTCGTGGCCGTCGGTGACGATAAGCTGCTTCCCGTGGGTTTCGGTCTGCCGCGACGCCTGTTGCAGAAGGCGACCAAAATAAAAGCCATCGAAGGTGGAGACGACCAGACCAATGCTGTTGCTGGTCTGGTTTGCCAGCGAGCGCGCGAGAAAGTTTGGGCGGTAGCCCAGCTCTTCCATCGCAGCAAACACCTGCTGGCGCGTACTCTCTTTAACCTGACCTGTGCCGTTCAGCACGCGCGATACCGTGGCCTTTGACACGCCCGCACGCAGTGAGACATCCAGCATTGTTGCCATTCTACATTCCTGATTCCACGTAATGGTCTGCAGTTTAACACAGACCTCACGGCGTATAAGCGACGCGGGAGGCGCAAAAATTCTGCCACGATCACGCTTTTTGGTAAGGATCGTTCAGCGCGGGATAAACGTCTTTAAGTGGTATGCCAAAATGGTCAAAAATATTCATCTGGAATACCTCTTGCCTCGTTGCGAACTTAATCACAGAACGTAAAGCCCCTTAAAGCTATTTTTGGTATGCCAATAGTATCCGGCTGACCCTCTTATTCCATAAAAGCCCTTTTACTGAGGTATTACCCTATGGCATTACAGGAAAAACTGATCGACGCTCTGGGCAGTTTCGCCACCAGGTTCAACAGCTATCGCTACATTATGGCGATCAAGTCTGCCTTCATTACCTTAATGCCGGTCATCATCGTTGGCGCATTTTCTGTGCTGATCTCCAACATGGTATTGGATCCGAAAAACGGCCTGGCGAGCTTCCAGTCCCTGTCATTCCTCGCGGTGCTAAAACCCATAACCAGTGCGCTTAATTACGCGACCCTGAATTTCCTCAATATTGGCGCGGTGTTTTTAATTGGCATCGAACTGGGACGTATTAACGGCATAAAATCATTGTTCCCCGGTCTCCTGGCGGTGATCTGCTTTATCTGCGTGACGCCGACTACGGTAGAAATGCTGGTGGATGGCGAAATGCACGTGGTGAAGGATGTCCTGCTGCGTCAGTTCTCCGATACCCGCAGCCTGTTCCTCGGCATGTTTATCGCCATTCTTTCTGTAGAAATCTACTGCTGGCTGGAAAACCGCAAAGGGCTAAAGATCAGAATGCCGGATACCGTGCCGCCTAACGTGGCCGCGTCGTTCTCCGCGTTGATCCCGGCGATCATCACGACCACTGCCATTGCCACGTTTGGTTTCGTATTCCATCAAATCACGGGCATGTATCTTTACGATGCGGTCTATCAGGTGGTGCAACAGCCGCTGGAGCGTGTGGTGCAAAGTCTGCCGGGCATTCTGCTGCTGATGTTTGTGGCTCAGCTGTTCTGGGTGATTGGGATCCATGGCAACCAGATGATTAAGCCTATCCGAGAGCCGCTGCTGCTGGGGGCGATCACCGTCAACATGAGCGCCTTTGAGCAGGGTAAAGAGGTCCCTAACATCATCACCATGCCGTTCTGGGACGTGTATATGAGCATCGGTGGCTCGGGGCTCACTATCGGTTTGCTGATTGCGGTCATGATCGGCACCAAACGTAAAGAGATGAAGGAGATCGCAAAACTCTCTATCGGCCCCGGCATCTTTAACATCAACGAGCCGGTGATCTTCGGTATGCCAATCATGCTTAACCCGATCCTCGCTATTCCCTTCATCATCACCCCGCTGGTGACCGGATCTATTGGCTACTTTGCGACGGTAACCGGTTTTGCCGGTAAAGCCGTGGTGATGGTGCCGTGGACTACGCCGCCGCTGATTAACGCCTGGCTTTCCACCGCAGGGTCGATGGGGGCGGTGATCACCCAGCTTATTTGCATCGTCACTGCCGTCATTATCTATCTGCCGTTTGTGAAGATTGCCTCACGCCGCGCAGAACAGGCCGCGCTGCAGCAAGCCACCGATAACGTGTGAGGATGCAATGAGCATAAAAAAGATAACTCTTCCGCAGGACTTTCTTCTCGGCGCGGCGGCGTCAGCCTGGCAAACCGAAGGCTGGAGCGGCAAAAAGCCGGGTCAGGATTCGTGGATAGACCTCTGGTACAAGAACGATCGTCACGTCTGGCACAACGGTTATGGCCCGGCGGTGGCAACCGATTTTATTAACCGCTTTCGCGAAGATGTGGCGCTGATGAAACAGGCGGGGCTGACGCACTACCGGACCTCGATAAACTGGTCCCGTTTTTTGACCGATTATGAAAACGTGACGGTAGATGAGGAGTACGCCGCGTATTACGCCGCCCTGTTCGATGAAATGCACCGTCAGGGCATTGAGCCGATGATCTGCCTGGAACACTACGAGCTTCCCGGCGTGCTGCTTGAAAAATACGGCGGCTGGGCGTCGAAGCATGTGGTTGAGCTGTTTGTCCGCTATGCGGAGAAGGTGTTTGAACGCTTCCACGGCAAAGTGACCCGCTGGTTTACCTTCAACGAGCCGATTGTGGTCCAGACCCGTGTTTATCTTGACGCGCTGCGCTGGCCGTATGAGCAGAACACCAGCACCTGGATGCAGTGGAATCACCACAAGGTGCTGGCGACGGCGAAAGTTGTGAAGCTGTTTCGCGCCAAAGGCTACCGCGGCTCGGTGGGCTGTATCCTTAATCCAGAA
This sequence comes from Lelliottia nimipressuralis, assembly GCF_004402045.1. Classification (GTDB taxonomy): domain Bacteria; phylum Pseudomonadota; class Gammaproteobacteria; order Enterobacterales; family Enterobacteriaceae; genus Enterobacter; species Enterobacter chinensis. The sequence continues at coordinate 234,387 of NZ_SOMG01000016.1, forward strand.
GTGACCTATCCGCGCTCCCGCGCACCGCATGACGTGCGGGCGGCAGAAATGTACGATCTGTTCTACAACCGCGTTTTTCTCGATCCTCTGGTGCACGGGCATTATCCATCGGCGCTCTTTACCCTGCTGGAACAGCATCAGGTTCAGTGGGACTACACGGCAGACGAGCTGGCGCTAATAGCGGAAAACACCGTTGATGAGCTGGGAATCAACCTGTATTACCCGCACCGCGTGAAAGCGCCTTCCCGTGCCTGGCACCCGGAAACCCCGTTCCACCCGGCCTACTACTACGAGCCGTTTGAGCTGCCGGGGCGGCGGATGAACTCCTCCCGCGGCTGGGAAATTTACCCGCGCATTATCTACGACATGGCGATGCGGATTAAACAGGAATACCGCAACATCGACTGGTTCGTGGCGGAGAGCGGGATGGGCGTGGAAAACGAAGCGCAGTTTCGCAACGATGACGGCATCATCGACGACAGCTACCGCATTGTGTTTATCAGCGAGCACCTTTACTACGCGCTGCTGGCGCGGGAGGAGGGAGCGAACTGCCACGGCTATATGCTGTGGGCGTTCACGGATAATGTCTCACCGATGAATGCTTTTAAAAATCGCTACGGGCTGATTGAGATCGACCTCGGGAACAACCGCGCCCGGCGGGCGAAAAAATCGGCAACCTGGTTTCGTCAGCTGCGCGATACGCGCGTCCTCACGCTCAGCGTTGACGATGAATGGAAGTAAGCGAAAACCATGCGGGTTCTGGTAAAATAGTGCACAAACTGGCCGGGAGGACGCCCGGCCTGCGCATTAACTGAAAAAACAGGTGGTAACGTGGATAAGGCTGTCATCCTGCCGGAAAAAAAACAGTACCAGGAAATTGGCGAGGATTTGCGGGCGCAGATTATCCAGGGGCACTACCCCGTTGGTTCCCGTCTGCCGCCGGAGCGAAATATCGCTGAGACGTATGGCGTGAGCCGCACCATCGTGCGCGAGGCGCTGCTGATGCTGGAGTTACAGGGTACCGTAGATATCCGTCAGGGGTCTGGCGTGTATGTCATGCGCATCCCGGAAGAACACGAAAACGAAGAAGAGCGTTTTCTTAACAGCGACGTGGGGCCGTTTGAGATCCTGCAGGCGCGCCAGCTTCTTGAGAGCAACATTGCCGCGTTTGCCGCCAAAATGGCGACGCGTGCCGATATCGACAACCTGCGCCGAATCATCGAGCAGGAGCAGCGCGCGATAGCCGCCGACGATAACAGCCAGGATAACAACAAGATGTTCCACCTGGTGCTGGCGGGCGCAACGCAAAACCAGATGCTGCTGGCGACGGTGGAAAGCATCTGGCACCACATGGACAGCAGCCCGCTATGGCAGCAGTTTAATGTACACATCGCCAGCCGTGCATACCGTCTGAAATGGCTGGGTGACAGGCAAACTATCCTTGCGGCGCTCCGTCGTCGTGACGTGATGGGGGCCTGGCAGGCGATGTTCCAGCATCTAGAAAATGTCAAAAAGAGCTTACTTGAACTCTCGGATGAAGATGCGCCAGATTTTGACGGCTATCTGTTTGAGTCCGTACCGATTTTCCAGGGGAAACTGGTATGACGATTGTGCCTCTTTACGCCGCGCCTCAGTATGCGGAGCAGGTGACAGACTGGATCTGGCAGGCCTTTGGCGAGGGGCTTCCTCGGGAATTTTTCCACAGCATCATAGAGCACAGCCAGACGCCGGGGGCATTACCTTTGACCTTTATTGCCATAGAAGACGAACAACTTCTCGGCACTGTGGGGCTCTGGCGCTGCGATTTAATCACCCGACAGGATCTCTTTCCGTGGCTGGCGGCGCTGTACGTCGACGACGCGGCGCGCGGAAAAGGGCTGGCTGGGCAGCTTCAGCAGCATGTTATGAACTGTGCCAGGCAGGCCGGGTACGAGGAGCTCTACCTGTGGTCTGCCTGCCGTGACTTCTATGAACGTTACGGCTGGCAGTACATTGGCGATGCGCTCGAATACCCGAACAAGACGGTACACCTTTACCGCTATTCGCTCTGCGCTTCTGCAGGCGACGCAACGGAGTGACGGCGTACCAGGGTTGGGCTGAAGAGATGGGTAATATCCGGCGGCTGGCGTTGCTCTGCCAGCGCTAACGCCAGCTCTGCGGCCTGCGTTGCCATCGTGATGATAGGGTAGCGTACGGTGGTCAGGCGAGGGCGTACGTAGCGGGAGACCAGCACATCATCAAAGCCAATCAGCGAGATTTCTGCCGGCACCTCAACCCCATTGTCATTCAGCACCCCCATTGCCCCAGCGGCCATGGAGTCGTTATAGCTTGCCACCGCCGTGAAATTCCGTCCGCGGCCCAGCAGCTCGGTCATGGCCTGTTCACCACCGCTCTCATCTGGCTCACCGTAGGCCACCAGACGGTCATTGCACGGCAGACCGTTTTCACGCAGGGCATCGTAGTAGCCCTGCAGGCGGTCTTCCGCATCAGAAATTGGGTGATTTGAACAGAGATAACCAATCCGGGTATGCCCCTGCTGAATCAGATGACGGGTAGCAAGCCACGCGCCGTAGCGGTCGTCGAGCGCTACGCAGCGTTTTTCAAACCCGGGAATAATACGGTTGATGATTACCATCCCGGGGATCTGCTTCATCAGATGAATCAGTTCGGCATCCGGGATCATTTTGGCGTGAACAACCAGCGCCGCGCAGCGGTGGCGGATCAGTTGCTCGATGGCCTGGCGTTCTTTTTGTTCATTATGATAGCCATTGCCGATCAGCAAAAAATTACCTGTCTGATAAGAAACCTGCTCAACCGCTTTTACCATCGCGCCGAAAAAGGGGTCAGAAACATCGCCGACCACCAGCCCAATGGTTTCTGTGGACTGCTGGGCGAGTGCGCGGGCGTTGGCATTGGGATGATAGTTCAGGGATTCCATGGCGCTTTGTACCGCCTGGCGTGATGCGTCACTGGCTTTTGGGGAGTTGTTAATCACACGCGAGACGGTTGCCACCGACACACCTGCCAGACGGGCCACATCCTTTATTGTCGCCATTCATTACCTTCTTATTGGGGGTAAGCGTTTACACACCAAATAGTGTTGCGGAAAAGTGGCGCGCATTCAAGGGGAGTGGATTTCCGTTCTCCACAAACGTGACGCAGGACAACCCTGATAGTGTAATCGTTACACGCGTAGTCATGTCTGGAAAATGTCATTCTGAACCTTTAGTTACACTTTGCCTCAGGCTGTTGCGATTATCCGATAGCGAGGATGTTAACGAGATTGATACAGTCGAGATCCCAGAGGTATTGATTGGTGAGAATTCTTAGTACGGTTTCGTACTCATCTCTTGCACCAACCTGCGCGGATGCGCAGGTTTTTTTTCGCCTCCATTTTTGCTGTCGCTCCCGTATCACTTCTCGTGTAATCTGCCACCATTTACTATCAACCCTCCACACTGGCTGGCAAAGGGAGTTGAGATGCTATTTGGGTTCTTCCGTACACTTTTCCGTATTCTCTTTCGCATCCGCGTCACTGGCGATGCCCAGGCGCTTCGCGGCGAACGCGTTTTAATCACTCCAAATCATGTTTCCTTTATCGATGGCATCCTGCTGGCGTTGTTTTTGCCCGTGCGTCCGGTGTTTGCGGTGTATACCTCCATTAGCCAGCAGTGGTACATGCGCTGGCTCACGCCGTTGATTGATTTTGTGCCGCTCGACCCGACAAAGCCGATGATGATTAAGCATCTGGTGCGTCTGGTAGAGCAGGGGCGTCCGGTGGTGATTTTCCCGGAAGGGCGCATTTCAGTGACCGGTTCACTGATGAAGATCTACGATGGCGCGGGGTTTGTCGCGGCGAAGTCAAAGGCGACCGTGGTGCCGCTGCGTATTGAAGGGGCAGAGCTGACCCATTTCAGCCGTCTGAAGGGGCTGGTGAAACAGCGTCTGTTCCCAAAAATCACGCTGCATCTTCTGCCGCCAACGTCGCTACCGATGCCCGATGCGCCGCGTGCCCGCGATCGCCGTAAAATCGCCGGGGAAATGCTGCATCAGATTATGATGGAAGCGCGTATGGCTGTTCGCCCGCGCGAAACGCTGTACGAATCTCTGCTTTCCGCGCAGCACCGCTATGGCGCGAAGAAAAACTGTATCGAAGACATCAACTTTACCCCGGATACCTATCGCAAACTGCTGACCAAAACCCTGTTTGTGGGCCGTATTCTTGAGAAGTACAGCAAGCAGGGCGAAAAGATTGGCCTGATGCTGCCTAACGCGGGCATCAGCGCGGCGGTGATTTTTGGTGCGGTTTCACGGGGCCGTATTCCGGCAATGATGAACTATACGGCGGGTGTTAAAGGGCTGACCAGCGCCATTACCGCCGCTCAGATTAATACCGTCTTTACCTCCCGTCAGTTCCTGGACAAAGGCAAACTCTGGCATCTTCCCGAGCAGCTCACCCAGGTGCGCTGGGTCTTCCTGGAAGATCTGAAAGCGGACGTGACCACCGGCGACAAGCTGTGGATTTTTGCTCACCTGCTGATGCCGCGTCTGGCCCAGGTCAAACAGCAGCCGGAAGATGACGCGATTATTCTCTTCACGTCGGGTTCAGAGGGCAACCCGAAGGGCGTTGTCCATAGCCACAAGAGTATTCTGGCGAACGTTGAGCAGATCAAAAGCATTGCCGACTTTACTGCGGATGACCGTTTTATGTCGGCGCTGCCGCTGTTCCACTCCTTTGGCCTGACGGTGGGGCTGTTTACGCCACTGCTAACCGGTGCAGAAGTGTTCCTCTATCCAAGCCCGCTGCATTACCGCATTGTGCCTGAGCTGGTGTATGACCGTAACTGCACCGTCCTGTTCGGGACCTCAACCTTCCTGGGTAACTATGCGCGTTTTGCCAATCCGTATGATTTCTATCGCGTGCGGTATGTGGTGGCTGGCGCGGAAAAACTGCAGGAGAGCACGCGTCAGATCTGGCAGGACAAGTTTGGCCTGCGCATTCTTGAAGGCTATGGCGTTACCGAGTGTGCGCCAGTGGTCTCGATTAACGTACCGATGGCGGCGAAACCGGGTACGGTTGGCCGAATTCTGCCGGGGATGGACGCGCGTTTGCTGGCCGTGCCGGGCATTGAGGACGGCGGCCGTCTGCAGCTGAAGGGGCCAAACGTGATGAACGGTTATCTGCGCGTGGAAAACCCAGGCCGGCTGGAGGTGCCGACAGCGGAAAACGTCAACGGCGAGATTGAAACCGGCTGGTACGACACCGGTGATATTGTCCGTTTTGATGAACAAGGCTTTGTTCAGATTCAGGGACGCGCAAAACGCTTCGCCAAAATTGCCGGCGAAATGGTCTCTCTGGAAATGGTTGAGCAACTGGCGACGGCCGTATCCGCCGATAAGATGCATGCAACCGTGGTGAAGAGTGATATCAGCAAAGGTGAGGCGCTGGTGCTGTTCACGACAGACAGCGAGCTTAAGCGAGACAGGTTACTTAGCTATGCGCGTGAACATGGTATTCCTGAACTGGCAGTGCCGCGCGATATTCGCTACCTGAAGCAGCTCCCGGTGCTGGGGAGCGGGAAGCCCGATTTCGTGACCCTGAAAGGCATGGTTGAAGAGGCGGAACAGCAAAATGCGTGAGTCAGTACACACTAACACATCGCTCCGGTCAAAAGGCATGATGGCCGTTATTGCCGCGCAGTTTCTCTCTGCGTTCGGCGATAACGCGCTGTTGTTTGCCACTCTGGCGCTGCTGAAAGCTGAGTTTTACCCCGACTGGAGTCAGCCGATCCTGCAGATGGTGTTTGTGGGCGCTTACATTGTCTTTGCTCCGTTTGTGGGGCAGGTGGCGGACAGTTTCCCTAAAGGCCGGGTAATGATGTTTGCCAACGGTCTCAAACTGCTGGGCGCCGCCAGTATTTGTTTTGGTTTCAATCCGTTTATTGGCTACACGCTGGTGGGCATTGGCGCCGCCGCCTACTCCCCGGCGAAGTATGGCATCCTCGGAGAACTGACCACGGGCGATAAGCTGGTGAAAGCTAATGGCCTGATGGAGTCGTCAACTATTGCCGCTATCCTGCTCGGCTCCGTTGCGGGCGGCGTACTGGCCGACTGGCATGTCCTGGCGGCACTGGGCGTGTGTGCGGTGGTATATGGCGGCGCGGTCGTCGCTAACCTGTTCATTCCGAAACTTCCGGTGGCTCGCCCGGGGCAATCCTGGCGTTTTAAACCGATGACCGGCAGTTTCTTTAATGCCTGCCGTGTGTTGTGGCGTAACGGTGAAACGCGTTTCTCCCTGATGGGAACCAGTATGTTCTGGGGCGCGGGCGTTACGCTGCGCTTCCTGCTGGTCCTGTGGGTGCCGGTGGCGCTGGGGATCACTGACAACGCGACGCCGACCTATCTCAATGCAATGGTGGCTATCGGCATTGTGGTTGGGGCAGGTGCTGCGGCGAAGCTGGTGACGCTCGAAACGGTAGCGCGCTGCATGCCGGCAGGGATCCTGATTGGCGTCGTGGTGCTTATTTTCTCGCTGCAGCATGCTTTATTGCCTGCGTATGTCCTCCTCGTCCTGATTGGTATTCTGGGGGGCTTCTTTGTGGTGCCGCTGAACGCGTTACTGCAGGAACGTGGCAAGCAGACCGTCGGGGCGGGGAATGCCATTGCGGTACAAAACCTGGGTGAAAACCTGGCGATGCTGTTGATGCTGGGGCTCTATTCACTGGCGGTAAAAGTCGGTGTGCCGGTTGTGGGGATTGGCGTCGGATTTGGTGGGCTGTTCGCACTGGCGATTGCCGGATTATGGCTTTGGCAGCGTCGCCGTTGATCTCTATGCCCGGTGGCAGCTTCGCCCTACCGGGCCTGCAAAATCAGCAAACATCACGAAACGTAGGCCGGGTCAGGCGAAGCCGCCACCCGGCAAAAGCGTCCAGCTATGGTGCCGGGTATGTGTATACCTGATGCACCGCTTCAATCTCCGCTAACACCTCTTCACTCAGGTTCAGATGGAAACTCTCAATATTGGTTTTCAGCTGTTCCAGGGTGGTCGCGCCCAGCAGGGTGCTGGCAACAAACGGTTGACGACGCACGAAGGCAAGCGCCATCTGCGCAGGGTCAAGACCGTGACGCTTTGCGATATCCACATAGGCTGCAACGGCTTTCTGCGTCTGCTCGCCGCTGTAGCGGGTAAAGCGGCTAAAGAGGGTGTTACGCGCTCCGGCCGGCTTCGCGCCGTTCAGGTATTTCCCCGTCAGCGTGCCAAAGCCGAGACAGGAATAGGCGAGCAGTTCCACTTCTTCATATTGCGTCACTTCGGCCAGGCCTACCTCATAGCTGCGGTTAAGCAGGCTGTACGGGTTCTGGATGGTGACGATGCGAGGCAGATCGTGTTTATCCGCCAGGTGCAGATAGCGCATTACCCCAAAGGCCGTTTCGTTAGACACGCCAATATAGCGAATTTTTCCCGCGCGCTGGCACTCGGTCAGCGCTTCCAGCGTTTCCAGTAGCGTAACGGCGGGGGCACTCTCATTCCAGCTGTAGCCGAGCTTACCGAAGCAGTTGGTTGGGCGCTGTGGCCAGTGCACCTGGTAGAGGTCGAGGTAGTCGGTTTGCAGACGCTTCAGGCTTGCATCCAGCGCGGCGCGGATATTCTTGCGATCGAGGACTTGGTTCGGACGGATCCCGGTATCGTTGTTGCGCGCGGGACCGCTGACTTTTGAGGCAATCACCAGCTTTTCACGGTTACCGTGTTTTGCCAGCCAGTTACCGACGTAGGTTTCGGTAAGTCCCTGCGTTTCCGGACGTGGCGGAACAGGGTACATCTCTGCGACATCAATCAGGTTAATGCCCTGGCTGACGGCATAATCGAGTTGAGCATGGGCATCGGCTTCGCTGTTTTGTTCACCAAATGTCATCGTGCCCAACCCCAGTTGGCTTATTTCCAGTGCGCTGTGGGGGATACGGTGATAATGCATAGCCGGCTTCCTCATAAGACATATAGACCGCGTCAGGGTGTACCCGACAAAGGAATATAAACATGGCAGAGGGGAAGCAAAAGGGGAAGAAAAAAATCAAAAAGGCCAGCAAGCTACTGACCTCTCTCTGATTATCGCTCGATAATTTGCGACACTTCGTCGCGATTGATCTGCATTTTATTGCCTTCCTGGTCGCGGTAGCTGACCAGACCGGTATCATCATCGACTTCGGGTTTACCGTCAGTCAGGATCATTCGACCATCTTTTGTCGCCATGACGTAATCGCTACTACAGCCCGATACGGCAAATGCTAAACCGACTGCTGAAACTAACACTGCCCATTTTTTCATCGTTATCGTCCTCATCTGGCTCGTATCAAATCATAGTCTAGTTTTAACCCGATATGGCAAGAGGAGAAAGCGGTAAAATCTTAAAAACCAGGTGATTATGTTTGAGAGCTCGCAAAATAAGTAAAAAACTATGTTTTTAAGAGAAAATGGCGGGCAAGAAGCGCGCCGGTGAAATTCTTTTTGAGATAAAAACCGCGCGGCAAGGTCAGTATTGGCTCGCCCTGTGCACCGATTGCCTCGGTGAGCGCTTTGCTATTGGCCGCTTTTGGGCGCAGCTGTAACACTTCTCCGTGTCGGGCGGTGATGCGCTCAACCTGCCCAAGAACAATCATGTCCATCAGTTCCTCCCAGTCCAGACGCAGTTGATGTTCCTCATCGTCGTTCGGACTCCAGAGCAGCGGTGCGCCAACGCGGCGGTCAGCCAGCGGGATCTGACGCTCACCTTCAACCGGTACCCACAGGACGCGCTTTAGCTTGTGGCGAACATGGCTGGTTTCCCAGGTCACGCCAGTATTGCCGGTTAATGGCGCAACACAGACGAAGGTGGTTTCAAGGGGCTTCCCCTGGCGGTCTACAGGAATGGTTTTTAACTCTACGCCAAGAGCGGCAAAATCTTGCTCAGGTTTGCTCCCTGCGCTGGCACCCAGCCACAACTCAAGCAGCATGCCGATCCAGCCTTTATCCCGCTTCAGATCCTTCGGGATCTGAAGCCCCGCTATTGCCGCCAGCTCGCCAAGCGAAAAGCCTGCCAGGCGCTGTGCCTGCTGTAGCAACAGGTTCTCGCTAGAGGGAGGTAAGAGCAAGGGTGTAAGCGGATGCATGGAGGTAACCTTTTGATTAAAAAATAAACGAAGAATTTGTCCCCTGTGGATGGAGTTTAACTTTTTCTGTACCAATATGATATCTCTATGATTTATAGGATTTTTTATCGGCTTGAAATCGTTTCACTCGCGTCAGAAAACGGGTTGTTCAAATCTGGTCACTGACAATGAACAGGATCTTACACCATGTTATCCACAGAAAAATGGGATAACTGGGTATAACCCTGACTACTGTTTCAATTTACAGCCTTGACGTGCGATGAAAATCGAATTTTCAGACAAATTGTGACTAACTTATTGGCACAATCTGTGGATAAAACCGACGCTGTTCGATCTTTCATCAGCACGACGATCCCTGATGTGATGATCGTCACGCTATTCTGATTTTTGTAGATGAAAACATGTTTAACTATATGAAAATAATGATTTTATATAAATATGATTTAAGAGGGAGTCAGGCGGCGATGAAGGTTGTTCATCGGTAATCAGACACTTCTTCACAACTATATCCACAGAAAAGGTGAATAAAATTCCCTTCACTGTCGCTCATCTGTTCATAACTCAGCACTTATTTGTGAGTTATTCAAATGTTATTAGGTTGCAGCCCTGAAAGAGAGTGGTTTACCGCCTCCCTGTAGTGTGAAACAATCATTCATATATAAGGTTTAGTTTGGGGTAGTCCGGTGATTGATGACGATGGCTACCGCCCGAACGTAGGAATAGTAATTTGTAATCGTCAGGGCCAGGTAATGTGGGCCCGGCGATATGGTCAGCACTCCTGGCAGTTCCCGCAAGGCGGGATCAATCCGGGAGAGTCCCCAGAACAAGCGATGTACCGGGAGCTTTTTGAAGAGGTCGGTTTAAGCCGTAAAGATGTTCGCATCCTGGCTTCGACCCGCAACTGGTTGCGTTACAAGTTACCGAAACGTTTGGTGCGTTGGGACACAAAGCCGGTTTGTATCGGCCAGAAACAGAAGTGGTTTTTGTTGCAGTTGGTGGGCAACGATTCAGACATCAATATGCAAACCAGCAGTACGCCGGAGTTTGATGGCTGGCGCTGGGTGAGCTATTGGTATCCTGTTCGTCAGGTCGTGTCATTTAAACGCGATGTTTACCGTAGGGTGATGAAAGAGTTTGCAAGTGTGGTGATGCAGCTTCAGGAGATCCCGCCTAAGCCGCAGAGCACACCTGCCTGGCGACGTAAAAGAGGTTAAGCTACGCAAATCATGCTCACCCGCTTGCGAGAAATAGTCGAGAAGGTGGCCAGTGCTCCGCGTCTGAACGAGGCGCTGAATATTCTGGTCACTGACATCTGTCTTGCTATGGAGACCGAGGTCTGTTCGGTATATCTGGCCGACCACGATCGGCGCTGCTATTACCTGATGGCAACCCGTGGTTTGAAAAAACCACGTGGACGCACCGTCACGCTCGCATTTGACGAAGGTATCGTGGGCCTGGTTGGACGGCTGGCTGAACCTATCAACCTTGCTGACGCGCAAAAACACCCCAGCTTTAAATACATCCCTTCCGTAAAAGAAGAGCGCTTCCGCGCTTTCCTTGGCGTGCCGATTATCCAGCGTCGCCAGTTGCTCGGCGTGTTGGTTGTCCAGCAGCGCGAGCTACGTCAGTACGATGAAAGCGAAGAGTCTTTCCTCGTGACGCTGGCCACGCAGATGGCGGCGATCCTCTCTCAGTCTCAGCTTGCCGCGCTTTTTGGCCAGTACCGGCATACGCGCATTCGTGCCCTTCCGGCATCGCCAGGCGTTGCGATTGCCGAAGGCTGGATGGACGCCACGCTGCCGTTAATGGAGCAGGTTTACGAAGCCTCTACGCTTGATGAAGCGCTTGAGCGCGAGCGCCTTACCGCCGCGCTGGAAGAGGCGGCGAATGAATTTCGTCGTTACAGCAAGCGTTTTGCCGCAGGCGCACAAAAAGAGACGGCGGCTATTTTTGACCTTTATTCGCACCTGCTCTCCGATGCGCGTCTGCGCCGTGAGCTTTTTGCAGAAGTGGATAAAGGCTCGGTCGCGGAGTGGGCGGTTAAGAAGGTTATCGAAAAATTTGCCGACCAATTCGCGGCGCTGACCGACGGTTACCTGAAAGAGCGGGCAGGGGACCTGCGGGCCCTCGGACAACGCCTGCTGTTCCACCTTGATGACACCATTCAGGGGGCGAATGCCTGGCCAAAACGGTTTGTTCTGGTCGCCGACGAACTCTCAGCAACGACGCTGGCTGAACTGCCTCAGGACAGGCTGGCCGGTGTCGTGGTGCGCGATGGTGCAGCCAACTCACATGCCGCCATTATGGTGCGCGCGCTGGGTATTCCCACCGTTATGGGGGCGGATATCCAGCCGTCGGTACTGCATCGCCTTACGCTGGTGGTCGACGGCTACCGCGGTGAGCTGTTGGTCGATCCTGAGCCGGTTCTGCTCCAGGAATACCAGCGTCTTATCAGCGAAGAGAATGAATTAAGCAAGCTGGCAGAAGATGACGTTAACCTGCCCGCACAGCTTAAGAGCGGTGAGCGGATCAAAGTCATGCTCAATGCCGGTTTAAGCCCCGAGCACGAAGAAAAGCTCGGCAGCCGCATTGACGGTATCGGCTTATACCGTACAGAAATCCCGTTCATGCTGCAGAGCGGTTTTCCCTCCGAAGAGGAGCAGGTGGCGCAGTATCAGGGAATGCTGCAGATGTTTAACGACAAACCTGTCACCTTGCGTACCCTTGACGTCGGGGCAGATAAACAGCTGCCCTATATGCCGATCAGCGAAGAAAACCCGTGTCTGGGCTGGCGTGGGATCCGCATTACGCTCGATCAGCCTGAGATCTTCCTGATCCAGGTGCGCGCCATGCTGCGCGCCAACGCGGCGACGGGCAATCTCAGCATCTTACTGCCGATGGTCACCAGCATTGATGAGATCGACGAGTCACGTCGACTGATCGAACGTGCGGGCCGTGAAGTGGAAGAGATGATTGGCTATGCGATCCCGAAACCGCGAATTGGGGTGATGCTCGAAGTGCCTTCCATGGTCTTCATGCTGCCGCAGCTGGCAAACCGTGTCGATTTTATCTCCGTCGGCACGAACGACCTGACGCAATATATTCTGGCCGTTGACCGTAACAATACCCGCGTCGCCAGTATCTACGATAGCCTGCATCCGGCGATCATTCGCGCGCTGGCGATGATTGCCCGAGAAGCGGAGCAGCACGACATTGATTTACGCCTGTGCGGTGAAATGGCGGGGGATTCAATGTGCGTCGCGATCCTGATTGGTTTGGGGTATCGCCACCTGTCGATGAACGGCCGCGCCGTTGCACGCGTGAAGTATCTGTTGCGGCATATCGATATCGACGACGCCCGCGAGCTGGCTGAACGCAGCCTTGACGCGCAGCTGGCCGCTGAGGTCCGTCATCAGGTCGCTGCGTTTATGGAACGGCGCGGTATGGGCGGCCTGATCCGCGGCGGCCGCTAATCGTCTTTCGCCCCCTCCCTGTGGGAGGGGGCACCAGCGCGCATAAAACCCTATACACATCTTTTACATCTCTGGCGCATCCTCCGCGCCCGCCTTATGCTATGATTCGCAACTTTGGAGCCTCTGCTTACGGCAGAATCGCATTTCTACCGCTGTCCACTTTCAGCGGAATAACAACATCTTGTGGTGACAGATGAACAGTGGTTATCTGCATTTTCCGGAATTTGATCCGGTCATTTTCTCAGTAGGACCTGTTTCGCTTCACTGGTACGGTCTGATGTACCTGGTGGGCTTCATTTTTGCCATGTGGCTTGCTGGCCGTCGCGCCAGCCGTCCTGGCAGCGGCTGGACCAAAAACGAAGTTGAAAACCTGCTGTATGCGGGCTTCCTCGGTGTGTTCCTCGGTGGCCGTATTGGGTATGTGCTGTTCTATAACTTCCCGGTATTCCTGAACGATCCGCTCTATCTGTTCCGCGTGTGGGACGGCGGCATGTCCTTCCATGGCGGCCTGATTGGTGTGATCCTGGTGATGGTGATTTTTGCCAAACGCACCAAACGCAACTTCTTCCAGGTGTCAGATTTTATCGCACCGCTGATCCCGTTTGGTCTCGGCGCTGGTCGTCTGGGTAACTTCATCAACGGTGAGCTGTGGGGCCGCGTCGACCCGAGCGTGCCGTACACGATGCTCTTCCCGGGCTCCCGCGCAGAAGATATCGCGCTGCTGCCGTCGCATCCGGAGTGGCAGTCCCTTTTCGACACCTACGGCGTTCTGCCGCGCCATATGTCTCAGCTGTACGAGCTGGCGCTGGAAGGCGTGGTGCTGTTTATCATTCTGAACCTGTTTATCCGCAAACCTCGTCCAATGGGAGCTGTGTCCGGCCTGTTCCTGATTGGCTATGGCGCATTCCGTATTATCGTCGAGTTCTTCCGTCAGCCGGATGCGCAGTTTACCGGCGAATGGGTACAGTACATCAGCATGGGGCAGATCCTCTCCATTCCGATGATTGTCGCGGGTGCCATTATGATGATTTGGGCGTATCGTCGTCGTCCACAGCAACAACTTTCCTGAGGAACCATGAAACAGTATCTTGAATTGATGAAAAAAGTGCTCGATGAGGGCACGCCAAAAAACGACCGCACCGGTACCGGTACGCTCTCCATTTTTGGCCACCAGATGCGCTTCAATCTGCAAGAAGGCTTCCCGCTGGTGACGACAAAGCGCTGCCACCTGCGCTCGATCATTCATGAACTGCTCTGGTTCCTGCAAGGCGATACCAACGTTGCGTATCTGCACGAAAATAACGTCTCAATCTGGGACGAATGGGCAGATGAAAACGGTAACCTTGGCCCGGTTTACGGCAAGCAGTGGCGCGCGTGGCCAACGCCTGACGGCCGCCATATTGACCAGATCACGACCGTCATGAACCAGTTGAAAAACGATCCGGACTCGCGTCGAATCATTGTTTCTGCCTGGAACGTGGGCGAGCTGGATAAAATGGCGCTGGCGCCGTGTCACGCCTTCTTCCAGTTCTACGTGGCGGATGGCAAGCTTTCCTGTCAGCTCTACCAGCGTTCTTGCGACGTGTTCCTCGGCCTGCCGTTTAACATTGCCAGCTATGCGCTGTTAGTCCACATGATGGCGCAGCAGTGCGACCTGGAAGTGGGTGATTTCGTCTGGACCGGTGGGGACACCCATCTCTACAGTAACCATATGGAGCAGACGCATCTCCAGCTGACGCGCGAACCGCGCGCGCTGCCGAAGCTGATTATCAAACGCAAACCGGCGTCAATCTTCGATTACCGCTTTGATGATTTTGAGATTGAAGGTTACGACCCGCACCCTGGCATCAAAGCACCTGTTGCTATCTGATGCGATAAAGCGTGACACAACCGGTGCTGTTTAGCGCCGGTTTTTTTTCGTCTTCATCCCGTTTCCCGATACGCTATCCAGAAAGCGTGCAACGCGCTGCAACTCTCCCAATTCTGCGGATAACGCCTCGTAAAACGATAATTCATTGCTCGTCATGTCCACGGCGCTTCGCCACACTCCCGGTATGAAAAAAGAGAACGGCTTTACGCTTATCGAAACGCTGGTCGCCATTTCGCTTGTCGTTATCCTCAGCGCCTCAGGACTGTACGGCTGGGACAGCTGGCAACGGCAGCAGCAGCTGTGGCAAACCGCCTGTCAGGTGCGAGATTACCTGCTGTTCCTGCGCAACCATGCCAACCAGCATAACCGCGATCATCAAATTACCCTTCAGCGGAGTGGAGAAAGAGACTGTCTGGTGAGTTCTGCTTTGCAAAGCTGTGAGAAAGGCAGCCCCTTTGCACTGATTCCACTCTGGCCTGACGTCACTGTGAGCGAGTTAACGCCGTCTTTAGGGTTCTATGGATTAAGGAATACGGCATGGGCAGGACGGATACGGGTTCAAAGCCGGGCAGGAGAATGGCTGGTTATTGTCTCAAACGGAGGGCGCATCAGGATGTGTAAGGTCGCAGAGGGCGGTTTATGTTGATGAGACAGCGCGGTTTCTCACTGACTGAAGTGCTGATAGCCACGGCAATAAGCAGCCTTTTGCTGATAAGCGCATCGCGATTTTTGCCAGGGCTACAGCGGGCTGTATTACTGCAATCCGGCCAGCGAGAGCTGGAAGAAGAGGTCTGGCAACGCCTGTTTACCCTCGGAAAACAGCTTCAGCGCGCGGGATACTGCGCGGGTAACTGTCAGGGACAAGCGCTGGTGACGGCAAGGCAGGGCAGTTGTGTCATTGTGCGGTGGGACGCCAACAGTAACGGCAAATGGGATAGCACAGCATCTGAAAATGACAGCACCGGTTTTCGTCTGGAATCGGGCGCGCTGGAAACCCTGCGTGGCGCAACCTCGTGTGAAGGAAAAGGATGGGAAAAGCTGACAGACCCGGACAGGCTTGTAATCACGCACTTTGTGGTGAGTAAAGTTGAACATGCCGGTTTTGCGCCAGAACTGAATATCGAACTGGCTGCCATTCGTAAAGGCGAACAGGGGGAGCCCTGGCAGGCCTGGCATACGGTCACGGGGTACAACCTGTGAACCGACAACGCGGGATGTCTTCGCTGGCACTGGTTCTGCTTTTACTGGTGCTTGGCAGCCTGATCCTCGCCGGTCTCAATCAGCAGCTTACAACGTTTAGTGCGCTCGTTGGCGGTGAGAGCTACTCACTTCAGCAACAGGCATCTGTGCAGTCCGCGCTTGAGTGGGGACGTGTTCAGAGCTGGTCATCAGAACCACAGGTTCAGTGCAAAAAAGCATCAACCTGGCGAGTGTGTCTGCGGCGACTTAGCGAGACGCATGTGTTACTGATTGCGGGCGGCAACGACCTGCTGCTCTGGCGCGCAGGAGAAATAATGAACGGAGAGGTTCGCTTTTCGCCTCACGGCTGGAGTGATTTTTGTCCACTAAAGGAGAGCGCGTTATGTCAGTTGCCGTGAGCCGAGAAAAAGGGTTTAGCATGGTTGAGGTCCTGTTGGCGATGATGTTGCTGGTGATTGTCGTAACGGCACTGTCGGGTTATCACCGGGTGCTGGCGGCGCGGTTTACCGTGTTTAATCAGTATCGCCAGCTCTGGCACCATGCCTGGAACCAGTCACAGCTCTCAACAAATGTTCTCCCCGCAGACTGGCAGGCCAGTCGGGGGCAGACAACGCTCGCCGGATGTGTCAGCATCACGGCTACACTTATTTCTCCTCTGGGGCGGCGCGGTGAGATAACGCGTCTGCATTGCCCGGTTAGCCAGTAGTCGGGAGCGTCTATGTTAAGGGTCTACCACTCAAATCGTCTGGATGTGCTGGAAGCACTGATGGAATTTATCGTTGAGCATGAGCGGCTTGACGATCCTTTTGAGCCTGAGATGGTGCTGGTGCAGAGCACCGGTATGGCACAGTGGCTGCAAATGTCGCTCTCCCGTAAATTTGGTATAGCCGCGAATATTGATTTCCCGCTACCCGCGAGTTTTATCTGGGAGATGTTTGTCCGTGTGTTGCCGGACATTCCGGAGCAAAGCGCCTTCAACAAGCAAGGCATGAGCTGGAAGCTGATGGCGCTGCTGCCAGAAATGCTGCAGCACGATGAATTCGCCATGCTGCGCCACTACCTCAATGACGATACCGATAAACGCAAGCTGTTCCAGCTGGCGTCGCGCACCGCCGATCTTTATGACCAGTATCTGGTATACCGTCCGGAATGGCTGACTCACTGGGAAGCCGGCGAGCTTGTGGAAGGTTTACCGGAGGCGCAGATCTGGCAGGCTCCCCTGTGGAAAGCGCTGGTGGAACATACGGAGAAACTTGGCCAGCCTAAGTGGCACCGTGCCAACCTCTACCAACGGTTTATCTCCATTCTGCAAAACAGCGCTGAACGACCGGCACGACTGCCTTCTCGCGTGTTTATCTGCGGTATTTCGGCATTGCCACCGGTTTACCTGCAGGCGTTGAACGCGCTGGGTAAACATATCGACATTCATATTTTATTTACGAATCCATGTCGCCACTACTGGGGGGATATTCAGGATGGTCGCTGGCTTTCCCGGCTTGTGACCCGCCAGAGGCGACGCCTTTTTGAAGAGCGTACCGTGCCCCTGTTTAAAGACGGAGCCTCTGCCGCGCAGCTTTTCGATGAAAACGGTATTCAGAACCTGCCGAATCCACTGCTTGCCTCATGGGGGAAACTGGGGCGTGATTATATTCATATGTTGTCCGACATCACGTCCTCAGGTGAAGGGGACGTGGATGCCTTTGTCGAGATCGCTCCGGATAGCCTGCTGCACAATATTCAGCTAGATATTCTGGATCTGGAAAACCGTGCCGTCATGGGCGTGACGGCGAACGAGTTCGAACGCAGCGACAAGAAACGGAAGCTGGAGGCTGACGATCGCAGTATCAGTCTTCACGTTTGCCATAGCCCACAGCGTGAGGTCGAAGTGCTTCACGACCAGCTACTGGCGCTGCTGCAGGAGGATCCCGAACTGACGCCGCGCGACATCGTGGTGATGGTGTCGGATATCGACAGCTACAGCCCCTTCATTCAGGCCGTCTTTGGTAGTGCGACGGGCGAGCGATACCTGCCTTACGCCATCTCGGACCGCCGCGCCCGTCAATCTCATCCGGTATTACAGGCATTTATCACTTTGCTGTCCCTTCCGGATAGCCGGTTTATCTCCGAAGATGTCCTGGCGTTACTGGATGTGCCCGTGCTGGCCGCACGCTTCAACATCAATGAAGAGGGGTTACGTTACCTTCGCCAGTGGGTGAACGAGTCTGGCGTGCGTTGGGGTATTGACGACGATAACGTCCAGGAGTTTGAGCTTCCCCCAACTGGTCAACACACGTGGCGGTTTGGCCTGACGCGTATGTTATTGGGCTACGCCATGGAAAGCAGCCAGGGCGAGTGGAATGAGGTACTGCCTTACGATGAATCCAGTGGGTTAATTGCTGAACTGGTGGGGCATTTAGCGTCGCTACTGATGCAGCTTAACCGCTGGCGTCGCGAGCTGATGCAGCCGCGTGCGCTTGAAGAGTGGCTCCCGGTTTGCAGGGCGTTACTCACTGATTTCTTCCTGCCGGACAGCGACACCGAAGCGGCGATGGCGCTCATTGAAACACAGTGGCAGGCTATCGTCGACGAGGGTGTAAATTCCCACTATCGCGAGGCGATTCCTTTATCACTGCTGAGAGATGAGCTGACGCAGCGGCTTGACCAGGAGCGAATCAGCCAGCGTTTCCTGGCCGGCCCCATTAATATCTGCACCCTAATGCCAATGCGTTCTATCCCGTTTAAAGTAGTTTGTCTGCTGGGCATGAATGACGGCGTTTATCCACGTGCGCTGGCGCCGCTGGGGTTCGACTTGATGAGCGCAGATCCAAAGCGGGGCGACCGTAGCCGCCGCGATGATGACCGCTACCTCTTCCTTGAAGCGCTCATTTCTGCACAGAACAAGCTTTATATCAGCTACATCGGCCGTTCCATTCAGGACAACAGCGAGCGTTTCCCTTCCGTCCTGGTGCAGGAGCTGGTGGATTATATCGGCCAGAGCCACTACCTGCCGGGGGATGAAGAGCGCAACTGTGATGAAAGCGAGCAGAGGGTGAAAGCCCATATCACCTGTTTACACAGCCGCATGCCGTTTGACCCGGTGAACTACGTTGCCAGCGAGCGCCAGAGCTATGCGCAGGAGTGGCTACCGGCGGCGAAAAAAGAGGGGAGCGCGCATACCGATTTCATTCAGGA
This sequence comes from Lelliottia nimipressuralis, assembly GCF_004402045.1. Lineage (GTDB taxonomy): Bacteria > Pseudomonadota > Gammaproteobacteria > Enterobacterales > Enterobacteriaceae > Enterobacter > Enterobacter chinensis. The sequence goes on from NZ_SOMG01000016.1 coordinate 253,266, forward strand.
ACTTGACCCGCGGCCGATTGATACCCTGACCTTCGAACAGCTTCAGCGGTTTTGGGCACATCCGGTGCGCGCTTTCTTCCAGCAACGATTACAGGTTAACTTCCGTTCTGAAGAGAGCGAAATTCCTGATGCAGAACCCTTCACCCTGGAAGGGCTGGAGCGCTATCAGTTAAATCTGCAGCTGCTGAATGCGCTGGTTGAAGAGGAAGATGCTGACAAACTCTACCGCCGCTACCGTGCGGCAGGGCAACTGCCCTATGGAGCGTTCGGGGAGATTGTCTGGGAGGCGCAGTGCCTTGAGATGACCGCTCTGGCAGAGCGCGTGAGAGAGTGCCGACAGCCCGGAAAAAGTATTGAAATCGATCTCAGGTGCAGCGGCGTACAGCTCACGGGCTGGTTAACTCAGGTTCAGCCAGATGGGCTGCTCCGCTGGCGGCCTTCTATGCTGAGCGTGTCTCAGGGGTTGCAACTCTGGCTGGAACATCTTGTCTACAGTGCGGGTGGTCATAAAGGCGAAAGCCGGATTTTCGTGCGCAAAGAGGGCGAATGGCGCTTCCCGCCGATGGAGGCGGAGCAAGCGTTAAGTTACCTGTCTTTGTACATTGAGGGCTACCGTCAGGGAATGAACAAACCGCTCCTGCTGCTGCCGGAAAGCGGCGGTGCCTGGATAAAAGCCTGTTATGACGTGCAGAATGATGCGATGTTAACGGACGAGGCGTCACTGCAGAAAGCGCGCAGTAAATTTATGCAGGCCTACGAAGGAAACATGATGGTGCGGGGCGAAGGTGAAGATGTCTGGTATCAGCGCTTATGGCGCACGCTTGAACCAGAGTACTTCGAGACTATCAAGGAAGAGGCGCAGCGCTACCTGTTACCGTTGTTCAAATTTAATCAGTCCTGAGCGCTGTATAAAAATTGCGCAGCATAGGGTGTTCATTTATGATGCACTTCTTATCACGGACTGATGTACCCAATAAAGAGATGTTGGCGTGTCCAGCACGCAATGTGTTAATGATGTAGCCGTGATAAAGAGGTAGCACCTTGTTTAAAGCGTTTGTTTTGTTTTTCGCCCTCTGGGTACCTGTCACTCAGGCAGACACCGGTTGGCAACCCGTTCAGGAAACTATTCGTAAAAGCGAAAAAGATACCCGCCAATATCAGGCTATTCGTCTTGATAATGGCATGACCGTACTGCTGGTTTCCGATCCGCAGGCGGTAAAATCGCTCTCTGCACTGGTGGTGCCGATTGGGTCGCTGGAAGATCCTGAAACCCATCCTGGGCTTGCACACTATCTGGAACATATGACGCTGATGGGGTCAAAAAAATACCCGCAGCCAGATAGCCTGTCTGAATTTCTCAAGATGCATGGCGGAAGCCACAATGCCAGCACGGCACCGTACCGCACGGCCTTTTATCTTGAAGTCGAAAATGATGCGCTGGAAGGAGCGGTCGATCGCCTTGCTGATTCCATCGCCGCCCCGTTGCTGGATAAAAAATACGCCGACCGTGAACGCAATGCGGTGAATGCCGAGCTGACCATGGCCCGTACGCGAGACGGTATGCGCATGGCCCAGGTGAGCGCCGAAACCATCAACCCTGCACACCCGGGTTCGCGTTTCTCCGGCGGTAACCTGGAGACGTTAAGCGACAAACCGAACAGCCCGGTGCTTGATGCCCTGCACGCGTTTCGCGATAAATACTACTCCGCCAACCTGATGAAAGCGGTCATCTACAGCAACAAACCGTTGCCAGAGCTGGCCGACATGGCGGCCAAAACGTTTGGCCGGGTGCCAAATAAAAACATCGACCTGCCGCAAATAAATGTTCCGGTGGTGACGGATGCGCAGAAAGGCATTGTGATCCACTACGTGCCCGCCCTGCCGCGCAAAGTGTTGCGCGTTGAATTCCGCATTGATAACAACACGGCGCAGTTTCGCAGTAAAACAGATGAGCTGGTGACCTATCTGATTGGTAACCGTAGCCCGGGTACACTTTCTGACTGGCTGCAAAAACAGGGGCTGGTTGAAAGTATTCGCGCTGACTCCGATCCGGTGGTGAACGGTAATAGCGGCGTGCTGGCGATCTCCGCCACCCTGACCGACAAAGGGCTGGCAAACCGTGATGAAGTGGTAGCGGCGATCTTCAGCTACCTCTCTTTACTGCGTGAGAAAGGCGTCGATAAACACTATTTTGATGAACTCGCGCACGTGCTGGATCTTGATTTCCGTTACCCGTCCATTACCCGCGACATGGATTACGTGGAGTGGCTGGCGGATACCATGATTCGCGTGCCGGTGGAACACACCCTCGACGCGGTCAATATTGCCGACCGGTATGATGCCGATGCGGTAAAAGCGCGCCTGGCGATGATGACGCCGGAAAATGCCCGTATCTGGTACATCAGCCCGAACGAACCGCATAACAAGACGGCTTATTTTGTCGATGCCCCCTATCAGGTGGATAAAATTAGCGCTCAGACCTTCGCCGACTGGCAGAAGAAGGCTGGTGAGATTGCGTTGACGCTGCCGGAGCTGAACCCCTATATTCCGGATGACTTCTCGCTGACCAAAACGACTAAAGATTATCCACACCCGGCGCTCATCATTGATGAGCCGACGCTGCGCGTGGTCTATACCCCAAGCCGCTATTTCGCCAGCGAGCCAAAGGCCGACGTCAGCGTGGTGTTACGTAACCCGAAAGCGATGAACAGCGCCAAAAATCAGGTGATGTTCGCACTCAATGATTATCTCGCCGGGATTGCGCTCGATCAGCTTAGCAACCAGGCGGCTGTTGGAGGGATTAGTTTCTCCACCAACGCCAACAACGGTTTGATGCTCAATGCAAACGGCTATACCCAGCGTTTGCCTCAGCTGTTCCAGGCATTGCTGCAGGGCTATTTCAGCTACACGCCGACCCAGGAGCAGCTTGAGCAGGCCAAATCGTGGTATGCACAGATGATGGATTCTGCGGAGAAGGGCAAAGCTTACGATCTGGCGCTTATGCCGGCGCAAATGCTGTCGCAAATTCCCTATTTCCAGCGGGAAGATCGCCGCGCCTTACTGCCTTCTATCACGTTAAAAGACGTGCTGGCCTACCGTGACGCGCTGAAAACCAATACGCGTCCGGAGTTCCTGATTGTCGGTAATATGAGCGAGGATCAGGCCAAAACGCTGGCGGAGAACGTGCGCACTCAGCTCGGTTCGAAAGGTGACGAGTGGTGCCGCAACCAGGATGTACTGGTTGAGAAAAAACAGAATGTGATATTTGAAAAGGCGGGTAATAGCACGGATTCCGCCCTGGCCGCGGTATTTGTGCCAACGGGTTATGATGAATTCTCCAGTTCGGCACAGAGTGCCGTGCTGGGCCAAATTATTCAGCCGTGGTTCTATAACCAGTTACGCACGGAAGAGCAGCTTGGCTACGCGGTGTTCGCTTTCTCCATGAACGTCGGTCGTCAGTGGGGGCTGGGTTTCCTGCTGCAAAGCAGCGATAAACAACCGGCGTATCTCTGGAAGCGTTATCAGGCTTTCTTCCCGCAGGTGGAAGCAAAACTGCGTGCCATGAAGCCGGAAGAGTTCGCCCAGATCCAGCAGGCCGTCATCGCGCAGGTGATGCAGCCGCCGCAAACGCTGGGTGAAGAAGCCTCGCAGCTGAGCAAAGATTTCGATCGCGGTAATCTGAAATTTGATTCGCGTGATAAAGTAGTGGCCGAGATAAAACAGCTGACGCCGCAGAAAGTTGCCGACTTCTTCCATCAGGCGGTTATTAAACCGCAGGGAATGACGATTCTGTCTCAGGTTTCCGGTAGCCAGAACGGGAAAACGGAGTACGTTAACCCGCATGGCTGGAAAGTCTGGAAGAGCGTCAGCGCGCTGCAGCAATCTATGCCCTGGAGTAAGAAAGAATGACCGATACCGCTGAGCCCCTTGATCCCTTACGTTTACCTCTGCAGGGTGAACGATTGATTGAAGCCTCAGCGGGAACGGGAAAAACCTTCACCATCGCCGCGCTCTATCTGCGCCTGCTGTTAGGGCTCGGCGGCAACGCCGCTTTTCCCCGTCCATTGAGCGTGGAGGAGCTGCTGGTGGTGACCTTCACCGAGGCCGCCACCGCAGAGCTACGCGGCCGTATTCGCGCCAATATCCACGAGCTGCGCATCGCCTGTCTGCGTCAGAGTACGGATAACCCCCTCTACGCCAGTCTTCTGGAAGAAATTACCGACAAGCAGCAGGCCGCACAGTGGCTGCTTCTGGCCGAACGGCAGATGGACGAAGCGTCCGTCTTCACCATTCACGGTTTTTGCCAGCGCATGCTGAGCCTGAATGCGTTTGAGTCAGGCATGCTGTTTGAACAGCAGCTCATTGAAGATGAAACCGTGCTTCGCTATCAGGCCTGCGCGGACTTCTGGCGTCGCCACTGCTACCCGTTACAGCGTGATATCGCCGAAGCGGTACACGCGCTGTGGAAAGGCCCTGAAGCGCTACTGCGCGCGATCGATCGCTATCTTCAGGGGGAAGCGCCAGCGATCAAATCTCCGCCGCCGGCGGATGAAACCCTGGCGTCACGCCACGAAAAAATCATCGCGCGAATTGTCGACATCAAGCAAAAATGGATTGAGTCAGTCGGCGAAGTTGACGCAATCATCGAAAATTCCGGCATTGACCGTCGTAAGTTTAACCGCGGCAACCAGGGGAAATGGATCGACAAGATCAGCGCCTGGGCGCAGGAAGAGACGCGGGGCTACCAGCTCCCGGACGCGCTGGAGAAATTCTCCCGGCGTTTCCTGGTTGAGCGAACCAAACCTGACGGTATTGTGCCCGAGCATCCCCTGTTTGAGGCGATTGAAATCCTGCTGGCTGAGCCCTTAACGCTCAATGACCTTATGATCGTCCGCGCCATGACGGAGATCCGCGAAGCCGTCGCCCGTGAGAAACGCCGCCGCGGTGAACTGGGATTTGACGATATGCTGAGCCGCCTCGATGCGGCGCTGTGCAGTGAAAATGGCGAAGCGCTTGCCGCTGCGATTCGCACCCGCTTTCCGGTGGCGATGATTGACGAATTCCAGGATACCGACCCTCAACAATACCGTATTTTTCGCCGTATCTGGCGCCAGCAGCCCGGCACCGCGCTGCTGTTAATCGGCGATCCTAAACAAGCCATCTACGCCTTCCGCGGTGCGGATATTTTCACCTACATGAAGGCCCGCAGCGAAGTTGAGGCACACTACACCCTGGATACCAACTGGCGTTCATCTCCGGGCATGGTGGAAAGTGTCAATGCGCTGTTCAACCGCATGGATACGGCGTTTATGTTTCGGGAGATCCCGTTCCAGCCGGTAAAGTTTGCTGAGAAAAATGCTTCGTTGCGCTTCGAATTTAACGGCGAGACGCAACCGGCCATGCGCTTCTGGCTGCTGGACGGGGAAGGCTGCGGCGTCGCCGACTATCAAAATGCTATGGCCCAGCACTGCGCCGCGCAAATCCGTGACTGGCTCAGTGCGGGCGCTCGCGGCGAGGCGGTACTCTGGAAAGGCCAGGATGCACTCCCTGTAAAGGCATCGGATATCACAGTGCTGGTGCGTAGCCGTCAGGAGGCCTCGCTTATCCGTGATGCCCTGACGTTACTGAATATTCCTTCCGTCTACCTTTCAAACCGCGATAGCGTCTTTGAAACGCTGGAAGCGCAGGAGATGCTATGGCTGCTGCAGGCCGTGCTGGCCCCGGAGCGGGAAAGCACGCTGCGCAGCGCATTAGCCAGCGCGATGCTCGGGCTGAACGCGCGTGATATCGATGCGCTCAACAATGACGAGGCCGCGTGGGATGCCGTGGTGGAAGAGTTTGTTCACTACCGGGAGAAATGGCAGAAGCGCGGCGTGATGGCAATGGTGCGTGAGCTTATGGCGCAGCGTCACATTGCGGAGAATATGCTGGCGACAGCGGGCGGCGAGCGTCGGCTGACCGATATTTTACATATCAGCGAACTCTTGCAGGAAGCGGGCACTCAGCTGGAGAGCGAACACGCTCTGGTGCGCTGGCTGGCGCAGCAGATTGCCGATCCGAACAGCAATTCGTCCAGCCAGCAGATGCGCCTTGAGAGCGATAAGCATCTGGTTCAGATCGTCACCATCCACAAGTCAAAAGGGCTCGAGTATCCGCTGGTCTGGCTGCCGTTTATCGCCAATTATCGCGTGCAGGATCAGGCCTTTTACCACGATCGCGAGTCGTTCGAGGCGGTGCTCGATCTCAGCAACGCGGAGTCCAGCGTTGAGCTGGCAGAGGCCGAACGTCTGGCGGAAGATTTACGTCTGCTTTACGTGGCGCTGACCCGTTCGATCTGGCACTGCAGCCTGGGCGTTGCACCTCTGTTCCGCCGTCGTGGCGAAAAAACAGGGGAGAGCGATTTTCACCTGAGCGCGCTGGGGCGCCTTATTCAGCGTGGTGAACCCAAAGACGCAGTGGGCCTGCGGCAGTGTATCGAATCGCTTTGCACAGAGCATGTTGCCCTGCATATTCCGGAACGGCCTGATAATAACCGCTGGCAAATGCCGGAGTCGCATGAGTCAGAGTTGTATGCCCGCCAGGTTGTCCGCACGATTGCCGATGACTGGCGTGTTACCAGCTACTCAGGTTTACAGCAGCACGGACAGAGTATTGCGCAGGATCTGATGCCAAAACTGGACGTGGATGCGGCGGGGACCGGTAGCGTACCCGTTGAGCCGGTGCTTACGCCGCACCAGTTCCCGCGCGGCGCCTCTCCGGGCACGTTTTTGCACAGCCTGTTTGAAGAGCTGGATTTTACCCAGCCTGTCAGTGAAGAGTGGGTGCTGAAAATGTTACAGAGTGGAGGCTATGACGCGCAATGGCAGCCGGTTCTGCGTGACTGGATCCACGCTGTTCTGCACGCTCCGCTCACGGAGCAGGGGATCGCCCTCAGCCAGTTGACCGCCAAAGATAAACAGGTGGAGATGGAGTTTTATCTCCCCATCGCCAGCCCGCTAAGGGCCGAGGCGCTTGATGCGCTTATCCGCGAGTACGATCCGTTATCCGCCGGGTGCCCGCCGCTGAATTTCCGCCAGGTGCAGGGGATGTTAAAAGGCTTTATCGACCTGGTTTTCCGCCATCAGGGGCGTTATTACCTGCTGGATTACAAATCGAACTGGCTGGGTGAAAACAGCGAAGCCTATACCCAACAGGCGATGGCATCAGCCATGCAAATGCATCGCTACGATCTGCAGTATCAGCTTTACACCCTGGCGCTACACCGTTATCTGCGCCATCGCATCGCTGATTACCGCTACGAAGACCATTTTGGCGGCGTAATTTACCTGTTCCTGCGCGGCGTGGATGCTAACGACCCGCATTCCGGCGTCTTTAGTACGCGTCCGGCTACGGAACTGATTGAAAAAATGGATAACCTGTTTGCTGCAAGCACGGAGGAAGTGGCATGACGATGCAGTTACTACTGCTGGAAGCGGTTGAACAACGATTACTGCGCCACCTTGACGTGCAGTTCGCCATGATGGTGGCTGGCGAAGAGCCTGCCGTGATGCTCGCCGCCGCGATTCTGAGTAAAGACGCGGGGGAAGGGCACGTGTGTCTGCCTCTGTCGCGTCTGGCGGTGGACGAGAAAATGCCGCCGGCTTTACAGGCCTGTTTCGCTCTGCTGGGTGAAACCGTGAACTGGGAAGCTGTATTACTCAGTTCACCTGCCGTTAGCGGAACCGATACCGGGACGCCGATGATCCTTATCGGCGAGCGTCTGTATCTTAACCGGCTGTGGCGTAACGAACTGACGGTAGCGCGCTTTTTCAGTGAGACCAACGCCCCGCTTCCCTGCGATGAAGCGCAGCTTCGACAGGTGCTGGATACGCTGTTTACCTCTGATGACGCAACAGACTGGCAGAAAGTAGCGGCAGCCGTGGCGTTAACGCGACGGATCTCGGTCATTTCTGGCGGCCCGGGCACCGGGAAAACGACCACCGTGGCAAAACTGCTCGCTGCGCTGATTCAGCTATCGGGTGAGCAAAAATGCCGTATTCGCCTGGCGGCCCCGACCGGTAAAGCGGCGGCCCGTCTGACGGAGTCGTTAGGCGGCGCGCTGCAAAAACTGCCTCTTACTGCTGATCAGCTTGCGCTTTTCCCCAACGAAGCCAGCACGCTGCACCGGTTGCTTGGCGCACAGCCTGGCAGCCAGCGTCTGCGTTATCACGCCGGTAATCCCCTGCACCTTGATGTGCTGGTGGTGGATGAGGCATCGATGATTGATCTAACGATGATGTCGCGTTTGATTGATGCGTTGCCGCCCCACGCGCGCGTCATTTTTCTCGGCGATCGCGATCAGCTTGCCTCCGTGGAGGCGGGAGCCGTATTGGGTGATATCTGTACGTATGCCAGCCTGGGGTATACCGCTGAACGCGCGCAGGAGTTGGCCCGACTTACCGGGTGTTCGCTCGTCTCAGAAAACCATTCCCTTGCGGGGGCGCTGCGCGACAGTCTGTGTCTGCTGCAAAAGAGCTACCGTTTCGGCAGCAGCTCCGGTATCGGCCAGCTTGCGGCAGCGGTGAACCGGGGTGACCGGCACACAACCTGCGCGGTATTTGACGGCACCTTTACGGATATTGAGAAAAAATCGCTGCAAAGCGGAGAAGAGTATCAGGCGATGCTTGATGATGCCCTGCTGGGGTATCAGCACTTCCTGACGGGCGTACAACAGCAAGGCTCGCCAGAGCAGGTGATTGCCGCATTTGGCGAATACCAGTTGCTCTGTGCGCTGCGAGAAGGGCCATTTGGCGTCAGCGGCCTGAACGACAGGCTGGAACAGCTGCTGGCGCAAAAGCGTAAAATATACCGTACCCCGCATTCGCGCTGGTATGAAGGGCGTCCGGTGATGATCTCCCGCAACGACAGCGCGCTGGGGTTGTTTAACGGGGATATCGGGGTTGCGCTCGATCGCGGTCAGGGGCTACGCGTCTGGTTTCAGATGCCGGACGGTAGCGTGAAGTCTTTCCAGCCCAGCCGTTTGCCTGAGCATGAAACCGCATGGGCGATGACGGTGCATAAGTCCCAGGGCTCCGAGTTTAACCATGCGGCGCTGATCCTGCCCACGCAGCTTTCACCCGTCATTACCCGCGAACTGATCTATACCGCCATTACCCGCGCGCGTCAGCGCCTGTCGCTGTATGCAGATGAACGGGTGCTGGTGCAGGCGATCGCCACCCGAACGGAACGCCGAAGCGGGCTGAGTGCGATATTTGAGTCCCTCTGAACGACGCCAGAAATACAGGCCGGGTAAGCGCAGCGCTACCCGGCAAAGGAGATATTATCCCAGGTCAGCCATCAGCACTTTTGAGCGGCGCTGATAGTTGTACATCTCTTTCTTCGTTTCCGGCAGAGAATCGATATCTACAGGCGTAAATCCGCGCTCCTGGAACCAGTGAATACTGCGCGTCGTCAGAACGAAAAGCTTGCTCAGGCCCATCTGGCGCGCTTGCACTGCCACGCGCTCAAGCAGCATTTCGCCGCGCGAAGAGCTTCGGTAATCAGGGTGCACCGCCACGCAGGCCATTTCACCGATCTTCTCTTCCGGGAACGGATAAAGGGCGGCGCAGGCAATGGTCAGGTTATCGCGCTGAATAATGGTGAATTTGTCGATCTCCATCTCCAGCTGCTCGCGCGAACGACGCACCAGAATACCCTGCTGTTCGAGCGGGCGGATCAGCTCAAGAATGCCGCCGATGTCATTGATGGTGGCGCGGCGTATCTGCTCCGCACTCTCCATCACAATCTGGGTGCCGATACCATCGCGGGAGAACAGCTCCTGCAGCAGGGCCCCGTCTTCCTGATAGCTGATCAGGTGGCTACGGCGCACGCCGCTGCGGCAGGCCTTCACCGCACCACGCAAAAAACGCACGGTACCTGAGTGGTAGTCTCCTTCTTCCTCCAGGGCTTCCACACGGGCCTGGGCTTCATTTGGGAAGAGTTCTGGCACGATCGCTCCTTCATCGTTCACGACCCCCTGGGAGGAGCAAAATCCAATCATTTTCTCTGCCTTCAGCTTGATCGCCAGCTGCGTGGCAATCTCTTCTGAGGTGAGGTTAAAGCTTTCACCGGTGACGGAAACCGCCACCGGGCCCATCAGCACGATGGCACCACTGTCCAGCTGGCGGTGAATGGCTTCTTCATCAATACGACGAATGCGGCCGCTGTGGCAGTAATCGACGCCATCGTCCACGCCGAGCGGCTGGGCAATGATAAAGTTGCCGCTCACGACGTTGATATGCGCCCCCTGCAGCGGCGTGTTGTTCAGGCTCATCGACAGGCGAGCCGTAATATCCAGCTGCAGCAGACCCGCCGCCTGTTTCACCAGTTCCAGGGTTTTCGCGTCCGTCACACGGGTGTGTTTGTGGTAAATCGGCTCGTGGTGATGAGCGGCCAGGTTGGCATCAATCTGCGGACGCGCGCCATAGACCACCACCAGGCGGATCCCGAGGCTGTGCAGCAGGCCAATGTCATTGACGATGCTGGAAAAATTTTCATGCTCAATGGCTTCGCCGCCAAGCATGATGACAAACGTTTTTCCCCGATGGGCGTTGATATAGGGAACAGAATGGCGGAATCCCTGGACCAGTTCGGTTCTACGTTCCTTCACCATGGCACAACCCTTAATGAATGTTTATTCGTAATTTCTGTATTTTTATTCGATTGTGGGCGTGTGTGCAAGCGCAAATTTTCCGCGACCCACAGAAATTGATAAGTAATCCGTGCGTTAGCGTATGATTGTTTACCCTTTTATAGATGACAGTTTATGCGTCATTCGTTAAAGTTTTCGGTCAATCTGGACATTTTGTATATCAGTCAGTGTTCTTGCTCGGGAGAAGCATGTCGGGATCCAATTCAGCAATAAGCCGCCGCCGTTTGTTAAAAGGGGCCGGGGCAATGTGGTTGCTTAGCGTCAGTCAGGTCGGCCTTGCCGCCACGAGTCAGGTAGTGGCGGTGCGCGTCTGGCCGTCGTCGACCTATACGCGCGTGACGGTCGAATCCAATCGCGTGCTGAAATATAAGCAATTTGCCCTCAGTAACCCTGAACGTGTGGTGGTGGATCTCGAAGGCGTTAACCTCAACTCCGTGCTGAAAGGTATGGCGGCGCAGATCCGCGGCGACGATCCGTTTATTAAATCGGCGCGCGTCGGGCAGTTTGATCCGCAAACCGTGCGCATGGTATTTGAGCTGAAGCAGAACGTTAAGCCGCAGCTGTTTGCCCTCGCGCCTGTCGCCACGTTCAAAGAACGTCTGGTGATGGATCTCTACCCGGCAAATGCGACGGATATTCAGGATCCTCTGCTTGCGCTGCTGGAGGATTACAACAAAGGCGATCTGCAGCGTCAGGTTCCGCCTGCACAAAGCGGCCCGCAGCCGGGGAAAGCAGGGCGCGATCGCCCGATTGTGATCATGCTCGATCCTGGCCATGGCGGCGAAGACTCAGGTGCGGTGGGCAAATATCGCACGCGTGAAAAAGACGTGGTGCTGCAAATTGCCCGTCGTCTGAAGGCGTTGATTGATAAAGAAGGCAATATGCGCGCCTATATGACGCGTAATGAAGACGTCTTTATTCCGCTGAAAGTCCGTGTGGCGAAAGCGCAGAAGCAGCGCGCAGATTTGTTCGTGTCGATCCATGCGGATGCGTTTACCAGCCGCCAGCCAAGCGGCTCGTCAGTGTTTGCGCTCTCAACTAAAGGCGCGACCAGTACCGCAGCAAGATTTCTGGCTGACAGCCAGAACGCCTCTGACCTCATTGGTGGCGTGAGCAAAAGCGGCGACCGCTACGTCGACCACACGATGTTCGATATGGTGCAGTCGCTGACCATTAACGACAGCCTGAAGTTTGGTAAAGCGGTGCTGGGCAAGTTGGGCAATATCAATAAGCTGCATAAAAACAGCGTTGAACAGGCCGGGTTTGCGGTACTCAAGGCACCTGATATCCCGTCTATTCTGGTAGAAACCGCGTTTATCAGTAACGTTGAAGAGGAGCGTAAGCTCAAGACGGCAAAATTCCAGCAGGAAGTTGCGGAGTCGATTCTGGCGGGGATAAGGGCGTATTTCTCTGACGGGGCGACGCTGGCGCGACGCGGGTAAATCTTTCAGCCGGGTAAACGCCCGGCAAATTCACAGACGACAGATACAAAAAAACACCCTTGAGGGTGTTTATTGTTTTTAGAAGTATTGGTTGCGGGGGCCGGATTTGAACCGACGACCTTCGGGTTATGAGCCCGACGAGCTACCAGGCTGCTCCACCCCGCGTCCGTGGATGCGCACTATACTCGGATAGGTTTGTGATGCAACCCCTTTTTCACATAAATCATGATTTTGTATGCAAATTGAACGACATGGCCCTGTTTGGACTATTTTTTGCGCAAAATTTGCCAAAGGGCATGCGATCGCATTTCATTAGCCCTGGCGGTTTGTTATCTTCATCACGCGGAAATGGGCAACTTAAAGACGAGATATAATGAAAGGACGTTGGGCGAAGTATCTGATGGCGGGCGCAATGGTAGCGATTCTTGCGGCCTGTTCTTCCAAACCGACCGATCGCGGTCAACAGTATAAAGACGGGAAGTTATCCCAGCCTTTCTCTTTAGTTAATCAGCCTGATGCTGTCGGCGCACCGATTAATGCCGGTGATTTCTCCGAGCAGGTCTACCAGATCCGCAACGCGTCGCCGCGTCTGTATAGCTCACAGAACAGTGTTTATAGCGCGGTACAGGACTGGCTGCGTGCGGGCGGCGATACGCGCAACATGCGCCAGTTTGGTATCGATGCCTGGCAGATGGAAGGGGCCGATAACTACGGCAACGTTCAGTTTACCGGCTATTACACTCCGGTTATCCAGGCACGGCACTCCCGTCAGGGCGAGTTCCAGTATCCTATCTACCGTATGCCGCCAAAACGCGGCCGTCTGCCGTCACGCGCCGAGATTTACGCCGGTGCGCTGAGCGAAAACTACGTTCTGGCCTACAGCAACTCCCTGATGGATAACTTCATCATGGATGTACAGGGCAGCGGCTACATTGATTTCGGCGATGGTTCGCCGCTTAACTTCTTCAGCTATTCTGGTAAAAACGGCCACGCCTATCGCAGCATCGGCAAGGTGCTGATCGACCGCGGCGAAGTGAAGAAAGAAGACATGTCGATGCAGGCGATCCGCGAGTGGGGCGAAAAACACAGTGAAGCCGAGGTGCGTGAGCTGCTGGAGCAGAACCCGTCGTTCGTCTTCTTCAAACCGCAAAACTTTGCCCCGGTGAAAGGGGCCAGCGCCGTTCCGCTGATTGGCCGGGCGTCGGTGGCATCGGATCGTTCCATTATCCCTGCGGGTACTACGCTGCTGGCGGAAGTGCCACTGCTGGATCATAACGGCAAATTCAACGGTCAGTATGAGCTGCGTCTGATGGTGGCGCTGGATGTGGGCGGGGCGATTAAAGGCCAGCACTTCGATATCTATCAGGGAATTGGCCCGGATGCTGGCCACCGTGCAGGCTGGTATAACCACTACGGACGCGTATGGGTGCTGAAAGCAGCGCCTGGCGCCGGAAACGTATTCAGCGGCTGATTGTGGTATTCTGAGCGGAATACGGATTACTGTTCAGGGTGAGGAAAAACCTCACCCTTTTTACATCTGAGGTTTTATGTCTGTGGTAATCAGCGATGCCTGGCGCCAGCGTTTTGGCGGTACGGCACGTCTCTATGGTGAAAAAGCCCTGCAGCTGTTTGCGGATGCGCATGTCTGCGTCGTGGGCATTGGTGGTGTGGGGTCGTGGGCGGCAGAAGCGCTGGCGAGAACCGGTATTGGCGCAATCACGCTGATTGATATGGATGACGTATGCGTCACCAACACCAACCGTCAAATCCATGCCTTGCGTGATAGCGTCGGCCTGGCAAAATCTGAGGTCATGGCGGAACGTATTCGCCTGATCAACCCTGAATGTCGGGTAACGGTGATTGATGATTTTGTGACGGCAGATAACGTCGCCGAATACATGAGTAAAGGCTATAGCTATGTGATTGACGCCATCGATAGCGTGCGTCCAAAAGCGGCGCTGATCGCGTACTGTCGTCGTTACAAGGTTCCGCTGGTGACGACCGGCGGCGCGGGCGGGCAAATCGATCCGACGCAGATCCAGGTGGCCGATCTGGCGAAAACCATTCAGGATCCGCTGGCGGCCAAGCTGCGTGAACGCCTGAAGAGCGACTTTAACGTCGTGAAGAACAGCAAAGGCAAGCTGGGCGTTGACTGCGTGTTCTCGACCGAAGCGCTGGTCTACCCGCAGGCGGATGGTTCAGTCTGCGCGATGAAAAGCACCGCGGAAGGGCCAAAACGAATGGATTGCGCCTCAGGCTTTGGCGCGGCCACCATGGTGACCGCTTCCTTTGGCTTTGTGGCGGTGTCTCATGCTCTGAAGAAGATGATGGCGAAAGCTGAACGTCAGGCCTGAACCTGACGTGCGGCATCCTGCACGGCTTCGCTTAGTGCAATGAGGCCCTGGCCGCGCGAGGCGCTCAGCTGCGCGCGCAGTCCCAGCTCATCAAAGAGCGCCAGCGGCGAGTGCGTCAGCAGTTCCGCCGCGCTTTTTCCCTCTATGGCGGTTAACAGTACCGCCAGCAACCCGCGTACGATACGTCCTTCGCTGTCGCCAAAGAAATGCAGCTTCTCGCCAGAGACGCTTACGCCCAGCCAGACGCGGTTCTCACAGCCTGCGATCTCTTTTGCCTGCGCTCTGAATTCGTCAGACAGGGTCGGCAGTTGCTTGCCGAGAAGGATCAGCTGGCGATACTTATCCTCCCACTGCGAAAGCGGGGCGAAGGTCTGCTTTAAGGTCTCTTCTGTGATGACGGTGCCAAACGGATGTCCGGCTAAATCTGCGTGAGTCATTAATCCACCAGTATCTCAAGGGCGCGATCGACGGCCGCAACCAGCGCGTCGACGTCACTTTGCGTATTGTAGGGCGCAAACGAGGCGCGCAGCGTACCGCTCACGCCAAGCGCCGCCAGAAGCGGCTGGGCGCAGTGCTGGCCGGCACGCAGGGCAATGCCGTACCCGGCCAGCAGCGTCACCATGTCGCTATGATGCACGCCCGCAAAATCAAAGGCGAGCAGGCTCGAGTCCTGCACGCGGAACGAGCGGAAACCCGGGCGCTTTTTAAGTTCTTCCTCTGCAAGCGTAGCCAGTCCCCGGCTCCAGCTTTCAGCCTGAATAATGTCTGTTTCAGCGAGCCATTCAAGTGCGGCGCTGAGGCCAATGACGCCGGCCACGTTCGGCGTACCCGCCTCCAGACGGTAAGGTATCTCCTGAGTTTTAAAGCCCTCGAAGGTCACTTCGGTAATCATTTTGCCGCCACCGAGCCACGGCGTCATTTGCGCCAGCAGTTCCGGCTTACCGTACAGGGCCCCAATACCGGTTGGCCCGTAGAGCTTATGTCCTGAGAAGGCATAAAAATCGATATCAAGCGCCTGCACGTCTGCAGGGAAATGCACCACGCCCTGCGCGCCGTCGACCATCACGACCATGCCGCTGGCATGCGCGATGCGAATGGCCTGAGCCAGGTCCGGGCAGCCGCCGGTGACGTTCGACATTTGCCCGAGCGCCAGAATGCGGCTGCGGGGGGTAATCAGCTCAGGGAGGCGGGCCACATCAGGCAGAAGGTCTGCACCCAGCGGGAGTTTGACCACGCGTGCACCCGTTTGCTCGGCCACCATCAGCCAAGGCACCAGGTTGGCGTGATGTTCCGCTTCGCTAACGACGATCTCATCGCCCGGCTGAAGCAATGGGCGCGCGTAGCACTGGGCCACCATATTGATGGCCTCGGTCGTGCCGCGCGTCCAGACGATGTTTTTCCCGCTTTCGGCATTAATCAGGCGCGCGACCTGATCGCGTGCGGCTTCATAGCGTGCGGTTAATCGCTGCGCTTCGGCAAACTGGCTGCGATGCACGTTGCCAGCACTGAGGCTGTAGAACTGCTGCGTCGCCTCAATCACCGCTTGTGGCTTAAGGGCGGTGGCGGCGCTATCAAGGTAAATACCGGCATCGGCCAGCGCCGGAAACTGGGCGCGGAACTGCGCAGGACTGAAAGCGTTCATGGGATTCCTCATATCAATAATGCGATCGTCGCGCAATTTCAGCGGCAGGGCAAGGAGGTTGATATCTATCAGAATTGTCTGTTTATCCCAATGACCCTGAAAAAGCAGGTTATGCTAAATAGTGTTAGGCGGATGTTTTAGCCTGTTATAAATCGAGGTTTGAATAGCATTAATTGCTAAAGGAGAATAATCATGAATAAGACAGCTGCAATCATTTCTGCCTGTGCGTTTACTTTTGCCCTGAGCGCCTGTTCTGGTAACAACTACGTGATGCACACCAACGATGGTCGTTCTATCGTTTCGGAAGGGAAACCGACAACCGATAACGATACCGGGATGATTTCATACAAAGATGCTAACGGGAACAAGCAGCAGATCAACCGCACGGACGTGAAAGAGATGAAAGAGATCGAGCATTAACAGATCGCAGGCGAAAAAAAAGCACCGCAAATTGGCGGTGCTACATTAATCACTATGGACAGACAGGGTAAATGTACAGGAAGTGAAAAATTGGTAGCGTTGCTACCGTGGTCTGAATCGCAGACCAATTGCAAACACAACAACACAACATCACAACCGTAAGCCAAAAGCCCTTCAGAACACGCATTCCGAAAAAAGCTCTTCGTTCCGGCTCAGGAAGTGCCGCCACTATAGGTATTTGCTGGTAGTTCCTCAACGGACAAATTATAATGGCTCAGATAAAAAAAACTAATAGGTTAAACGTTGTTTCCTGTTTGTTAAATTCCGTTAACATCTAAGCCAGATAACCATGTCGAAGCGATTGCCACCCCTCAATGCATTACGTGTTTTTGATGCAGCAGCACGTCACCTGAGCTTTACCCGCGCAGCAGATGAGCTTTTTGTGACACAGGCAGCAGTAAGTCACCAAATCAAGTCTCTGGAGGATTTTCTGGGCCTTAAGCTGTTTCGTCGACGCAACCGATCGTTGCTGTTGACCGAAGAGGGGCAGAGTTATTTTCAGGATATTAAAGACATTTTTTCCCAGCTTACTGAAGCCACGCGTAAGCTTCAGGCCCGTAGTGCTAAAGGTGCCCTGACTGTCAGTTTATTGCCCAGTTTTGCCATTCAATGGCTGGTGCCCAGACTCTCAAGCTTTAACTCAGCTTATCCGGGGATCGACGTTCGAATCCAGGCGGTGGATCGTCAGGAAGACAAGCTGGCCGATGATGTGGACGTCGCCATTTTTTATGGTCGCGGTAACTGGCCGGGCTTGCGCGTCGAGAAATTATACGCAGAATATCTCCTGCCGGTCTGTTCTCCCCTGCTGTTAACGGGCGATAAGGCGCTGAAGTCACCCGCTGACCTGGCTAAGCATACGCTTTTGCATGATGCATCTCGCCGCGACTGGCAAACTTATACCCGTCAATTAGGTCTTACTCATATAAACGTGCAGCAGGGACCCATTTTTAGCCACAGTGCGATGGTGTTACAGGCTGCCATTCACGGGCAGGGCGTGGCGTTGGCGAACAACGTCATGGCGCAGTCCGAAATTGAGGCAGGCCGTCTGGTTTGCCCTTTTAATGATGTACTGGTCAGCAAGAATGCGTTTTATCTGGTTTGTCATGACAGTCAGGCAGAACTGGGTAAAATAGCCGCTTTCCGGCAGTGGATACTGGCGAAAGCGGCAAGCGAGCAAGAAAAATTCCGCTTCAGGTATGAGCAATAACGTTTGTGTGCCGGGCACGCATCAATTCAGGACTTAAACATGACCAGCCGATTCATGCTGATTTTTGCCGCGGTGAGTGGCTTTATTTTTGTTGCACTGGGCGCCTTTGGCGCACATGTATTAAGCAAGTCTTTGGGCGCAGTAGAGATGGGCTGGATCCAGACCGGCCTTGAATATCAGGCGTTCCATACGTTGGCTATTTTTGGGCTGGCGGTGGCGATGCAGCGCCGTATCAGCATCTGGTTTTACTGGAGCAGCGTCTTTATGGCGCTGGGCACGGTGCTTTTCAGCGGCAGCCTTTACTGTCTGGCACTTTCGCATTTACGCCTGTGGGCGTTTGTTACACCTGTCGGCGGCGTCAGCTTCCTGGCGGGTTGGGTATTAATGTTTATCGGAGCTATCCGTCTGAAACGCAAGGGCGTTGTTCATGAATAAGGTTGTTTTATATTGTCGCCCGGGGTTTGAGAAAGAGTGCGCCGCGGAAATTACCGACAAAGCGGCAAAGCGCGAAGTCTTCGGCTTTGCACGCGTGAAAGAGAATGCGGGCTATGTGATATTCGAATGCTATCAGCCTGAAGATGCCGATAAGCTGGCGCGCGAACTGCCGTTCAGCTCGCTGATCTTTGCCCGCCAGATGTTTGTCGCGGGCGAGCTGCTGAAGGATCTTCCGCAGGAAGATCGCATCACGCCAATCGTCGGCATGCTGCAGGGTGTGGTGGAGAAGGGCGGCGATCTGCGCGTTGAAGTCGCGGATACCAACGAAAGTAAAGAGCTGATGAAGTTCTGCCGTAAGTTCACCGTGCCGCTGCGTGCGGCGCTGCGTGATGCGGGCGTGCTGACGAACTACGAAACGCCGAAGCGTCCGGTGGTGCATATCTTCTTTATCGCGCCGGGCTGCTGCTATACAGGCTATTCGTATACCACCAACAACTCTCCCTTCTTTATGGGCATCCCGCGTTTGCGCTTCCCGGCCGATGCGCCAAGCCGTTCCACGCTCAAGCTGGAAGAGGCGTTCCACGTCTTTATCCCGGCGGATGAGTGGGATGAGCGTCTGGCAAACGGCATGTACGCCGTCGATCTCGGCGCGTGCCCGGGTGGCTGGACCTATCAGCTGGTGAAACGCAATATGTGGGTATCGTCCGTTGATAACGGCCCAATGGCGCAAAGCCTGATGGACACCGGGCAGGTCACCTGGCTGCGTGAAGACGGCTTCCGCTATCGCCCGAACCGTAACAACATCTCGTGGATGGTGTGCGATATGGTTGAGAAACCGGCAAAAGTGGCCGCGCTGATGGCCTCCTGGCTGGTGAACGGCTGGTGTCGTGAGACGATTTTCAACCTCAAGCTGCCGATGAAAAAGCGCTACGAGGAAGTCTCTCAGAACCTGGCATACATTCAGGAGCAGATGGACGAACACGGTATTAACGTGGTCATTCAGGCGCGTCAGCTGTACCACGATCGTGAAGAGGTGACGGTGCATATTCGTCGCTGGTGGGCAGCCGTAGGCGGGCGTCGCGACGAGCGATAGTACATGCCTTGTTTTGCCCGGTGGCGCTGCGCTTACCGGGCCTACAAAACCGTATAGTCGTTTTAGCGTTCTAACCGCAACTGCTGTAAATTCCCGTCCAGCTGCAAATCCGTCTGTAGCGTCGCCACATCCCGGCAGATAAACGCCATCTCTTTATGCGCTTCCAGCTTCTTGCGCCATTTTTCCGGTACCTCATCCAGCCTGGCGTATATCCCCTCCAGACTCTGAAAATCCGTCAGTAACTGGGAAGCACTCTTCGGCCCTATACCTGCCACCCCCGGCACTTTCGAGCTACTTATCCCCGCCAGACCCCAGTAGTCGGGAAGTTGCTCAGGTGAGACACCAAACTCGCTGGCGATAAAGGGGGCATCAAGCCAGCGCTTCTGGAAGTAATCGCGAATGCGGATCGTGGGGGAGAGGAGCTGACAGTAGCCTTTATCGGTTGAGACGATCGTCGCCTGATGCCCGGCGCTGGCAACCTTTACCGCAAGCGTCGCCGCCAGGTCGTCAGCCTCATTGCCGTGCGCACCCCAGCAGGGAACGCCGCGTTGTTCAAAGGCGGCACGGATAACGGGCATTTCGGCGTGCAAATCATCGGGCATCGGCGCGCGTCCTGCCTTGTAGTCTGGCAGGCGCTGATGTCGCCAGCCGCTGTTACGTGCTTCATCATCAAAAACGGCCACGACGTGTGTCGGTTCGCTGTGGCGGATAAGTTGCTCCAGCGCATGCAGACAGGTGTCCTTACAGGGCGTGCCTTGTACCGCATGGATCCGGCGAATCAGGTTGAGCGCGTCGACGATAAGCAAATGAACAGCCACAGATAATCTCCCTTAAATCTAATGGGTAAAGGGTATCACTGTCGGCAGGAGGAAACGAATAGCGTGAGGAAAAACAGGAAGAAGCCTCGCAAAACGAGGCTTCCTGAGAGGCTTAATCGCAGGTCACGATCTTCATCGCCAGGCCGCCGCGAGAGGTTTCGCGGTATTTGGCGTTCATATCTTTACCGGTTTCGTACATGGTTTCGATAACCTTATCGAGACAGACGCGCGGCTCGCTGGTGCGGCGCAGCGCCATACGTGCCGCGTTGACCGCCTTCACGGAGGCAATCGCGTTACGCTCGATGCACGGTACCTGTACCTGTCCGGCAACCGGGTCACAGGTCAGTCCCAGGTTATGTTCCATGCCGATTTCGGCCGCGATGCACACCTGTGTCGGGCTTGCACCCAGCAGCTCTGCCAGACCCGCCGCCGCCATGGAGCACGCCACGCCGACTTCACCCTGACAGCCCACTTCCGCACCGGAAATGGACGCATTCATCTTGTACAGGGAACCAATCGCGCTGGCGACCAGCAGGTAGCGCGCCAGAGAGTTCGCGTTCACTTCACGGATAAACTTGTCGTAGTACGCCAGCACCGCTGGAACGATGCCGCAGGCACCGTTGGTCGGCGCAGTGACCACACGGCCACCCGCAGCGTTCTCTTCGTTCACCGCCAGGGCGAACATATTGATCCAGTCGACGACCGCCATCGGGTCCGTTGTCGTTTTGTCGGTGCTCACCAGCATACGGCGCAGCGCTGCTGCACGACGCGGCACGCGAAGCTTGCCCGGCAGAACGCCTTCGGTGGTGATACCGCGCTCAATACCGCCGCGCATCACTTCCCAGACGCTAGTGAAGTGCTGTTCCAGCTCTTCTTTACTGTGCAGAGCCAGCTCGTTTTTCATCATCAGACCGGAGAGGGACAGGCCCGTCTCCTGGCAGTGACGCTGGAGATCCGCCGCCGTTTTGTACGGATACGGCACCTCGACAGATGAGGTATTGGTTTGACCAAAGTGGTCTTCGTCAACGATAAAACCGCCGCCGATAGAGTAGTAAGTCTGGCTGTATACCGCTTTGTCGCCCGCCAGCGCAGTGATACGCATACCGTTTTCGTGCAGCGACAGGTTGTCGGCATGGAAATTCATGCAGTGGTCAACCGGGAATTCCACTTCGTGTTCGCCGTTTGCCAGCAGCAGGCGACCGTGAGTATTGACGTCCTGGATGAAGCCTGGGATCGCATCAATATCAACGGTATCCGGCAGATTTCCCGCCAGGCCCATAATAATGGCGATATCGGTATGGTGGCCTTTCCCGGTCAGGGAAAGCGAGCCGTACACATCGACAACCACGCGGGTGATGTCGTGCAAGATGCCGCGTGCAATCAAGTCATCCGTGAACTGCTTACCGGCTTTCATTGGTCCGACGGTGTGAGAGCTGGAAGGACCAATACCGATTTTGAAGATATCGAATACGCTAATCATGATGCGTCCATTGCTTTCAGTCAGAGAGGAAGGAGTGCGCCGTCCGGGGACGGCGCGGGTGATAATCAGAACATGGTGTACAGGGAGTAGAAGATCGCAGAGATAGCGATAAGCCCCATGATAACCACAAAGACGTTGCTTACATGACCGCTGTACTTACGCATAGCAGGGACTTTCTGAATCGCGTACATCGGCATCAGGAACAGAATCATCGCGATGATCGGGCCGCCCAGGGTTTCAATCATGCCCAGGATGCTTGGGTTCAGCGTTGCTACCGCCCAGGTGGTGAGCAGCATGAACAGTGCAGTGATTTTGTTCAGCTTGCTGATTTCAATGCTCTTGCCTTTACCGCGCAGAGATTTAATCACCATACCGTTGAAGCCTTCACGTGCGCCCAGGTAGTGGCCAAGGAAGGATTTGGTGATGGCGATAATCGCGATGATAGGTGCCATCCACGCAATCAGCGGTGCGTTAAAGTGGTTCGCCAGGTAAGACAGAATAGAGATGTTCTGCTCTTTCGCTGCCGCCAGATCCGCCGGAGCGAGGCTCAGTACGCAGCTGAAGACGAAGAACATAACGGTCAGTACCATCATGATGTGAGCGCGTGCCAGGATGCTGGAGCACTTCTTCTCTGCGCCATTACCGTACTCTTCACGTTTCGCAACGGCGAAAGAAGAGATGATTGGAGAGTGGTTAAACGAGAAGACCATCACCGGAATCGCCAGCCAGAGGGTCATCAGCAGGCCGTTACCGGTTGCAGATGCGCTGCTCAGGGACAGGGTTTCCAGCGCTGCACCGTTCCACTGTGGGATCAGGTAGCAGGCCAATACCATCAGAGCAATCACGAACGGGAAGACCAGTACGCTCATCGCTTTCACAATCATCTGCTCACCGAAGCGCACGATGGTCATCATGCCCACAATCAGGATCAGAGACAGAATCGCACGCGGAGGCGGCGTCATGTGCAGCTGGTGCGTCATGAAGCTTTCAACTGTGTTGGTGATCGCCACGCTGTAGACCAGCAGGATTGGGTAAATCGCGAAGAAGTAGAGCAGAGTAATCAGTTTACCTGCGCCAACGCCGAAATGCTCTTCAACCACTTCAGTGATGTCTTCACCCGGATTTTTACCGGACAGCACAAAGCGGGTCAGACCGCGGTGTGCGAAGAAGGTCATCGGGAAAGCAATGATAGCCATGATGATCAGCGGGATCAGACCGCCGACGCCTGCGTTGATAGGAAGGAACAGTACACCAGCGCCGATTGCTGTGCCGTAAAGGCCAAGCATCCACATGGTATCCGTTTTGCGCCAACCACTTCGGGATTCAATCGAAGCAACGGTGCTGGTTTGAGTGGTTTCCATCTGTATCTCCTGGAGGAAGCAAATTGTCAGGTTTCTAGTCAAATCCGATGAAAAAGTGCCTGACGGTAATATGAAATTCGTTCAGTGACGGTTTTTTAATAATTTTCACCCGTAACTATTGGCGGGCGGAAAGATACATTCTAGTTATGAATCTATCAGTGATCCTGATCCCAAATGCAATAATCCACTTATGATGTGGGCATCTTTAGACCATTTATCTGTTAAAAAAACATCAAAGAGAATTTACGGGCGCGAAGGCTACCACCAACGACATGTGAGCTGAAAGACTGACCAGTGATATAGGTGTCTTTAGCTGTAAAGAAATGGGTTTTTAGTATTTTCTGGCAGGTAATTTGGATTAAGGCTGATAATTTACGGTTGTAAAAACCAGGTAATCGTTTGCGTTTGCGCATAGTTTGTAAAAGACATAAGTGATGCGTATGAATTACCTCAGTAATAAAAAAAGCCGGGACGCGCGACAGGGCGACCCGGCTTTGATGAGATGTTGCTAAGCGTTATGTGCAGATTTCGTAGCAAGGAATGTATGCGGAGCCAGGGAGCTTCATGCGGTGCTGGGCGACAAAGCCCTGCAGCATGTCATCCATACGGCGCATCATCTCCGGGTCACCGTGGATCTTGTACGGACCGTACTGCTCAATCGCGCGGATGCCCATCTCTTTGACGTTGCCCGCCACAATCCCGGAGAAGGCACGACGCAGATCGGCCGCCAGGACTTCCACCGGCTGGTCAGGGTAGAGTTTCAGGTTCGCCATATTCTCATGCGAGGGTTCAAACGGGATCTGCAGATCCGGCGCAATACGGATGGACCAGTTAAAGCTGTAGGCATCCCCAGTATCACGGCGGTTCTCTTTCACCAGCGGCATCGCTTTTTTCATCTGACGCGCCACTTCCGCGGCATCATCAATGATGATGCGATAGTGACGACGAGCGGCTTCGCCCAGGGTGTGCACAATAAATTCGTCCAGCACGCGGAAGTAGTCGGCGCTCTCTTTTGGCCCGGTCAGGATCAACGGCAGAACCTGATCTTTGTTGGCCGGGTTCATCAGAATACCCAGCAGATAGAGCAGCTCTTCTGCTGTGCCCACGCCGCCCGGGAAGATGATAATACCGTGGGCGATACGGACAAACGCCTCAAGACGTTTCTCGATATCCGGCATGATAATCAGCTCGTTAACCAGTGGGTTAGGTGGCTCAGCGGCGATGATTGACGGCTCGGTCATCCCGATAAATCGCCCCTCTTTGTAACGCTGTTGCGCATGCCCAACCGCCGCTCCTTTCATGGGGGCTTCCATCGCCCCCGGTCCACAGCCGGTACAGATATTCAGCTCACGCAGGCCGAGCTGCGTCCCCACCCGACGGGCGTAGAGATACTCGGTTTCGTTAATGGAGTGACCGCCCCAGCAGACGACCATGTTCGGCGCTTCGCCGACGTGCAGGGCACGGGCGTTGCGCAAAATAGAGAACACCAGGTTGGTAATATGGACCGAGCTTTCCAGGTCGAGATGCTGGAAACGTCCTGCGTTATGGATCTGCCCGTTTACAAACAGAATGTCACGCAGCACGGCAAACAGGTTAGCCTGAAGTGAACGAATGATGCGTCCATCGACGAAAGCGTCTTCCGGCGGATTGATGACTTCAAGCTTCACGCCACGCTCGCGGCGCAGCACGTTGATATCAAAGCTTTCGAAGCGGGACAGCAGTTCTTTACTGTTATCTGTCAGGCTTCCGGAGTTCAGTACGGCAAGTGAACAGTTACGAAACAGTTGATAAAGATCGCTGCTGGCCGTGCGTTTAAGCATGTCCACTTCCAGCTGCGACAACATATCCATTGAGCCAAGCGGGCTAATATGTGTAATCAAGTGAGCTCCTTACGGGACGATTATCGTCTTTCCCTGTTGATTACAATAGCCCTGCCGCGTGACGTTTCACAACCTAAAGCGCGGAAGATACCGCGCATATTGTGAAAATATTTATATTACTGGCGTACCAGCCGGCCCGTAGCAGGGACAAAGTCGGTATTGGTCCGCCACGGGTTGATATCCAGACCGCCACGGCGGGTATAGCGCGCGTAAACGCTCAATTTTTCTGGCTGGCAGAAACGCTGAATATCGCTAAAGATGCGCTCCACGCACTGCTCGTGGAATTCGTTGTGATGGCGGAACGACACCAGATAGCGCAGCAGCTTTTCGCGGTCAATTTTCGGGCCGCGATACTGGATCTGCACTGAACCCCAGTCCGGCTGGTGGGTAATCAGACAGTTGGACTTCAGCAGATGGCTGACCAGCGTCTCTTCGACCACCTTTCCGCTTGCCGCATTTTCGAGGTAATCGGCGCTGAATTCATAATTCTCCACCTCGATATCCTGATCGTCGATGCAGGTCCCGTTGAAGTGGGCAATCGGCTGGCCTTCCAGCTCGTGCAGGCGATACAGTGAAACACTCACCTTGCCCTGCGCGCAGGCGCTTAAATCACGTTCAAGGGTGTGCTGAACATCGTCCCAGTGGGCGAATTTGGTCTGGTTAAAGCTGTTGAGATAGAGCTTAAAGCTTTTGGATTCCACCAGATTCTGGCTGGCGTAATCCAGCTCAACGTGGCCCACCGCCACCTGCGGCAGTCCGCGCGCGTTGAGCCACGAGAGTTCGTACAGCGTCCAGATATCACCGCCGACAAACGGCAGCGCGTCCGCATGCAGACCCAGAGGATCGCGATTCAGGCTGCGCGGCACGCCCTGCAGCAGGCTTGCATCGTAGGTATCGCGGTAGTCGGTCGATTTACCCAGCGTTAAGCCGGTTAACGCCTGATGATTTTCGTAAGACATGTTTCATAGCCACTTTACAGGTACACTTATGGCCTGAGTTTATCCTGTCTGACAAGAAGAGAGAAATCGGTGGACATCGAAACTGCAAATGCCCTCACTACCTTCACAACCCGATATTGCGATGCATGGCATGAAAAGCAGGGCTCGTGGCCGCAAAGCGCTGATTTATATGGCGTCCCCTCGCCGTGCATTATCTCTTCATCCGACGATTACGTTATCTGGCAGCCAAAGCCCAATGCTGGTGCGCAAAATGTAAATGCGGTTGAACGGGCAATGGACCTTGTGGTACAATCAGCGGTTCATGCGTTTTATGCCACGCAGTTTGCAGGGGATATGCCCGCGCGCTTTGCTGATATCACGCTGACGCTGTTGCAGACCTGGAGCGAAGACGATCTGCAGCGTGTTCAGGAAAACCTGATTGGTCACCTGGTCACGCAAAAACGCCTTAAGCTTTCTCCGACGCTCTTTATCGCCACGCTCGACAGCGAACTGGATGTTATCTCTGTCTGTAACCTGTCCGGCGAAGTCATTAAAGAGACTATCGGCACCCGCAATCGCGAGACCCTCGCCCCCTCTCTTGCGGATTTCCTCACCCGACTTGAGCCACTTCTGTAATCCATGATGCTATAGCGCGTGTGAGAGATCTCTTACAAGGTTTGTGAGAGATCGCTGGAACATTCAGTATCGCCTTATTTAATTCAGATTAATATCACACTGTTTTTCAATGGATTACTTGCTCTTACGCTCTTTTTTAGGGGTTTCTTACGGCTCACAACGCTGACAGGGTGGGTTGTAAGACGAAGCGGAATAGCGGATTCTATCTCCGTCGACAGGATGCCGACACGAGAAACGAACATCAGGATGATGGCGTTTCTTACTCAGGACTCGTCAGGATGGCGCTGCAGGAAGGCTTCAGGATGAAGCAAAGGGATAACGCAGGATGCGTAAGGGACACCTCCAGGAAGGAGAACGAGAACCGGTCAGGATGGTCGGTGGGTCAGGAAGACCAGGACGTTTCAGGATGAAACAAACACGTCAGGAAGATGTGTGCATGACGCACAGGTTTACGGATGACCAGGCCTTCGGGCTCAGGAAAAGTTGTCACGGATGAGCAGGGAGCACGAATTGTAGCTGGAATGCTGCGAAACGAACCGGGAGCACTGTTTTTACAGTGCTCCCTTTTTTTATTTCTGCCGTCCGCAATGCTATGCTGCGCGCCGTTCACTTTTTCAGTTGAGGTTACCATGACGCAACACGATAGCGTTCGTGCTCAGTTGCACGCCATCGAAGCCCTTTTGCGCCAACATCAGCTGTGGCAGGAGACCGCGCCGCAGCCCGAAGCGTTCGCGAGCACTCAGCCCTTCTGCCTGGATACGCTGGCACCGTTCGAATGGCTGCAGTGGGTGTTAATTCCGCGTATGCACGCCTTGCTTGAGGGCGGTCATCCGCTGCCGCAGGCATTTGCTGTCTCTCCCTATTATGAAATGGCGCTCGAGGCGACGCATCCTGCGCGCGACGTGATGCTGGTCGAACTGGAAAAACTGGATGTCCTGTTTGCCGGTGAAAATGCATGACGCTTGAGATCCTCTATCAGGACGAGTGGCTGGTAGCGGTAAATAAACCGTCAGGCTGGCTGGTGCACCGAAGCTGGCTGGATCGCGACGAGAAAGTAGTGGTGATGCAGACCGTGCGCGATCAGATTGGCCAGCATGTTTTTACCGCTCATCGTCTCGACAGACCGACTTCCGGCGTGCTGCTGATGGGGCTGTCCAGCGAAGCAGGCCGTCTGCTGTCACAGCAGTTCGAACAGCACCAGATCCAGAAACGCTACCATGCGATCGTCCGTGGCTGGCTGACCGAGTCCGCCACGCTGGACTACCCGCTGGTAGAGGAGCTGGACAAAATCGCCGATAAATTTGCCCGCGATGACAAAGGTCCGCAGCCCGCAGTGACGGATTATCGCGGCATGGCGACGACCGAAATGCCGGTGGCCACCAGCAAATTTCCGACCACACGTTACAGCCTGGTTGAGCTTCTGCCCAAAACCGGGCGTAAGCACCAGCTGCGGCGGCATCTTGCGCACCTGCGCCACCCGATTATTGGCGATAGCAAACACGGCGATCTGCGTCAGAACCGCAGTGCGGCCGAACATTTTGGCTGCGGCCGTCTGATGCT
Organism: Lelliottia nimipressuralis; assembly: GCF_004402045.1. Lineage (GTDB taxonomy): Bacteria > Pseudomonadota > Gammaproteobacteria > Enterobacterales > Enterobacteriaceae > Enterobacter > Enterobacter chinensis. Next base: position 281,282 of record NZ_SOMG01000016.1, read on the forward strand.
ACACGCGAGCGAGCTCAGCCTGACGCACCCGTTTACCGGTGAACCGCTGACTATCCACGCGGGGCTGGATGACGTCTGGATGCAGGCCCTGTCACAGTTTGGCTGGATGGGGCAACTCCCCAAAAATGAAAGGGTTGAGTTTGTACCGGGCAACGTTCAGGATGAACAGTAAGCGCATTCATTATGGGAAAATAGCATGGCTGAAGTAGGCATTTTTGTCGGCACAATGTACGGCAACTCGCTGCTGGTAGCGGAAGAGGCTGAGGCAATACTCGCCAGCCAGGGCCATAAAGCCACGGTCTATGAAGACCCGGAACTGGCGGACTGGGAAAAGTATAAAGATAAATACATTCTGGTGGTGACTTCCACCACCGGGCAGGGCGATCTGCCGGACAGCATCGTGCCGCTATTCCAGGGAATTAAGGACCAGCTTGGCTATCAGCCGGACGTGCACTACGGCATCATTGCCCTCGGCGACAGCTCTTACGCCAACTTCTGCGGCGGTGGTAAGCAGTTCGATGCGCTCCTGCAGGAACAGAGCGCCCAGCGCGTCGGCGAGATGCTGCTAATTGATGCCGGTGAGCATCCTGAACCCGAAAGCGAATCGAACCCGTGGGTGGAGAACTGGGCAACGCTCCTTAAATAGTTTTCCAGGCCGGGTCAGGCGTAGCCGCCACCCGGCAATACACTCCGCACCAAACGCCAATTCCGTGAACCACCTTCCACTCCCCTGGGCTTATGCCATAAACAACCTCTCAAACACCCTTCAATACTGTGTTTTTGCACGGTGAGGGAACGTGTCACTCCTTCATATACTTTCCCGGTCACTATAAAACGGCTTCAGGCCGTACCAAAACGACAAAACACAAATCTCATTCTGATTACCCTACCGGTGCTGTACAGAATGAACCAGGCGAAAGCTATGTTTCAGGAGTGCAACAATGAGTACATTAAGCCACGCAGCGAGCAGCGCTGAAAAGCGCACCAATGCCCGCTACTGGATAGTGGTGATGCTGTTTATCGTCACATCCTTTAACTATGGTGACCGCGCCACGCTGTCGATTGCCGGCTCGGAAATGGCAAAAGATATCGGCCTTGATCCCGTGGGCATGGGTTACGTTTTCTCCGCATTCTCATGGGCCTACGTCATCGGGCAAATTCCTGGCGGCTGGCTGCTGGACCGTTTTGGCTCTAAACGCGTCTATTTCTGGTCCATTTTTATCTGGTCTGCCTTTACCCTGCTCCAGGGCTTCGTCGATGTCTTCAACGGCTTCGGCATTATCGTGGCGCTCTTCACGCTGCGCTTCCTGGTGGGCTTAGCGGAAGCACCTTCCTTCCCCGGCAACAGCCGCATTGTGGCGGCCTGGTTCCCGGCGCAGGAGAGGGGAACGGCGGTGGCTATTTTTAACTCTGCCCAGTATTTCGCAACGGTGATCTTTGCGCCGATTATGGGCTGGCTGACGCATGAGGTGGGCTGGTCGCACGTCTTCTTCTTCATGGGGGGGCTTGGGATCGTCATCAGCTTCGTCTGGCTGAAAGTGATCCACGAACCCAACCAGCATCCTGGCGTAAATAAAAAAGAGCTGGAATACATCGCTGAGGGCGGAGCGCTGATCAACATGGATCAGAAAGCCGCGGCGGCTAAAGTCCCGTTCAGTCAGAAATGGGCGCAGATCAAACAGCTCGTCGGTTCCAGGATGATGATCGGCATCTATCTGGGCCAGTACTGTATTAACGCCTTAACCTACTTTTTCATTACCTGGTTCCCGGTGTACCTGGTGCAGGCCCGCGGTATGTCGATTCTGAAAGCAGGATTTGTTGCCTCGATCCCGGCAATCTGCGGCTTCGTCGGTGGCGTGCTCGGCGGGGTGATTTCCGACTGGCTGATGCGCCGCACGGGTTCACTGAACATCGCGCGTAAAACGCCGATTGTGCTCGGCATGCTGCTCTCCATGACCATGGTGTTCTGTAACTACGTCAGCGCGGAGTGGATGATTATCGGCTTTATGGCGATGGCCTTCTTCGGCAAAGGCATTGGCGCGCTGGGCTGGGCGGTGATGGCGGATACAGCACCGAAGGAGATCAGCGGCCTGAGCGGCGGCCTGTTCAACATGTTCGGCAACATCTCTGGGATTGTTACGCCAATCGCTATCGGTTACATCGTCGGCACGACCGGCTCTTTCAATGGTGCGCTGATTTACGTAGGTGTGCATGCGCTGGTGGCGGTACTGAGTTACCTGGTGCTCGTGGGAGATATCAAACGCGTCGAACTTAAACCTGTTGCGGAGCGTGGATGATGACAACGCAATCGAGCCCAATCGTCACGGAGATGAAGGTCATTCCGGTGGCCGGGCAGGACAGCATGCTGCTCAATATTGGCGGTGCCCATAATGCCTGGTTTACCCGTAATATCGTCGTGCTGAAAGACAGCGCAGGGAATACCGGCGTGGGCGAAGCGCCAGGCGGGGAGGTGATTTACCAGACGCTGGTCGACGCTATTGCGCAGGTGGTGGGCCAGGAGATCGGCCGTCTGAACAAGGTGGTTCAGCGGGTGCATAAGGGCAATCAGTCGGCAGACTTTGATACGTTCGGTAAAGGTGCCTGGACGTTCGAACTGCGCGTCAACGCTGTCGCCGCGCTGGAGGCGGCCCTGCTCGATTTACTGGGCCAGGCGCTGAATGTCCCGGTCTGCGAACTGCTGGGGCCTGGCAAACAGCGCAATGCGGTGACGGTGCTGGGATACCTGTTCTACATTGGCGATCGTACTAAAACCGACCTGCCTTATCTGGAATACTCTCCGGGCAGCCACGAATGGTATCACCTGCGCCATCAGGAGGCGCTCTCCGGGGAGGCCGTGGTCCGGCTGGCCGAAGCCGCGCAGGATCGCTACGGCTTTAAGGATTTCAAGCTGAAGGGCGGCGTGCTGCCCGGCGAGCAGGAGATTGAAACGGCCCGGGCGCTGAAAAAGCGCTTTCCGGATGCACGTATCACCGTTGACCCGAACGGCGCATGGCTGCTGGATGAAGCGATTGGCCTGTGCAAAGGGCTGGGGGATGTCCTGACCTATGCGGAAGACCCTTGCGGCGCGGAGCAGGGCTATTCGGGCCGTGAAGTGATGGCTGAGTTCCGTCGTGCCACCGGGCTGCCGGTGGCGACTAATATGATCGCCACTAACTGGCGCGAAATGGGTCATGCGGTGATGTTGAATGCCGTCGACATTCCGCTGGCGGACCCACACTTCTGGACGCTCTCAGGCGCGGTGCGTGTGGCACAGCTTTGCGATGAGTGGGGCCTGACCTGGGGATGCCACTCGAACAATCATTTCGACATTTCGCTGGCGATGTTTACCCATGTTGGCGCAGCAGCGCCGGGTAACCCGACCGCCATCGACACCCACTGGATTTGGCAGGAGGGTGAAGCCCGCCTGACGAAAAATCCGCTGGAAATCAAAAATGGCAAGATTGCCGTACCGGATGCGCCGGGTCTGGGCGTGGAGCTTGACTGGGATCAGATCCATAAAGCCCATGAGGCGTATAAAAAATTGCCGGGCGGCGCGCGTAACGATGCTGGCCCAATGCAGTACCTTATTCCCGGCTGGACATTTGACCGTAAGCGCCCTGTTTTCGGACGTCACTGATAAAAGGATTGAACGATGAGTACTTTTTCTACCCCTGTAGTCACCTCCATGCAGATCGTTCCGGTTGCGGGCCATGACAGCATGTTGATGAACCTGAGCGGCGCACATGCACCATTCTTCACCCGCAATATTGTGATTATTAAAGACAATGCCGGCCATACCGGCGTGGGTGAAATTCCGGGCGGGGAGAAGATCCGCAAAACGCTGGAAGATGCCATTCCGCTGGTGGTGGGCAAAAGGCTGGGTGAGTACAAAAATGTTCTCAATACCGTGCGCAATACCTTTGCCGATCGCGATGCCGGTGGTCGTGGCCTGCAAACTTTCGATCTGCGCACCACAATCCACGTGGTGACCGGTATTGAATCCGCGATGTTGGATCTGCTGGGACAGCATCTGGGCGTTAACGTTGCGTCGCTGCTGGGCGAAGGGCAGCAGCGCAGTGAAGTCGAAATGCTGGGCTATCTGTTCTTTGTCGGCGACCGCAAGCTGACGCCGTTGCCGTACCAGAGCCAGCCGGACGAACAATGCGACTGGTACCGGCTCCGCCACGACGAGGCGATGACCCCGGATGCGGTGGTGCGTCTGGCGGAGGCCGCGTACGAAAAATATGGCTTCAATGATTTCAAACTGAAGGGTGGCGTGCTGGCCGGTGAGGAAGAGGCGGAAGCCGTCACCGCACTGGCAAAACGTTTCCCGCAGGCGCGCGTGACGCTCGATCCGAACGGGGCCTGGTCGCTTGAGGAAGCGATCGCGATCGGCAAGCAGCTGAAAGGCGTGCTGGCCTACGCGGAGGATCCATGCGGGGCTGAGCAAGGCTTCTCTGGGCGGGAAGTGATGGCGGAATTCCGTCGCGCCACGGGGTTGCCGACCGCGACGAATATGATTGCCACCGACTGGCGTCAGATGGGACACACCCTGTCATTACAGTCTGTCGACATTCCGCTGGCTGATCCGCATTTCTGGACGATGCAGGGGTCGGTGCGCGTAGCGCAGATGTGCCACGAGTTTGGCCTGACCTGGGGTTCGCACTCCAACAACCACTTCGACGTGTCGCTGGCGATGTTCACTCATGTTGCCGCCGCCGCGCCGGGCACGATTACCGCTATCGACACGCACTGGATCTGGCAGGAAGGTAATCAGCGTCTGACTAAGCAGCCGTTTGAGATCAAAGGTGGCATGGTGCAGGTGCCTTCAACGCCGGGGCTGGGGGTTGAGCTGGATATGGACCAGCTCATGAAGGCCCACGAGCTGTATCAAAAACACGGCCTGGGCGCACGCGACGACGCGATGGCGATGCAGTATCTGATCCCGGACTGGACATTCGACAATAAACGCCCGTGCATGGTACGATAAACGCATTGGGACCGCTCCCATTGGCGGTCTTTTACGTGGTGTATGCTTAACGTAACGACTATGCGTAAGGATGGCTTATGAAAATTGTTATCGCACCGGACTCGTATAAGGAAAGTTTGAGTGCGCTTGAGGTTGCGACAGCGATAGAGCGTGGTTTTCGCGAGATCTTTCCCGAGGCGGTTTACGTCAAACTGCCGGTCGCGGATGGTGGCGAAGGAACGGTTGAGGCGATGATCGCGGCAACGCAGGGACGCATTGTACATGTTCCGGTGACTGGTCCGCTGGGTGAGCGCGTGGAAGGGTTTTATGGCTTATCCGGTGACGAGCAGAGTGCTTTTATTGAAATGGCGGCTGCAAGCGGCCTGGAGCTGGTCGTCCCTTCGCAGCGTAATCCCCTGAAAACGACCTCCTGGGGCACAGGCGAACTTATTCGTCACGCGCTGGATGCAGGCGTTAAGCATATCATTATTGGCATTGGCGGCAGTGCGACCAACGACGGCGGAGCAGGAATGGTGCAGGCGCTGGGGGCAAAGCTGCTGGACGCCAGTGAACAGCCACTTGGACAGGGTGGGGGCGAGTTGGGAAAACTTGCCCGTATCGACCTGAGCGGGCTGGACAAACGTCTTGCGGAGTGTCGGATAGAGGTCGCCTGCGACGTGACCAATCTCCTGACCGGAAAGGATGGCGCGTCAGCCGTATTTGGTCCGCAGAAGGGGGCGACACCCGAGATGATCATTACCCTGGACAACGCGCTTGCACAGTATGCGAGAGTCATTGCCCGGGATCTGGATATCGATGTGCTAAACCTTGCTGGCGGCGGCGCGGCGGGCGGCATGGGGGCAGCACTGTACGCCTTTTGCGGCGCGCAGCTGCGCCAGGGCATTGAGATCGTGACCGATGCGCTACACCTGGCTGACCAGGTGGCCGATGCGGATTTGGTGATCACGGGGGAAGGTCGCATCGACAGCCAGACGATCCACGGCAAAGTCCCGGTGGGCGTGGCGAAAGTGGCGAAACGCTTTAACAAACCCGTCATCGGTATTGCAGGTAGCCTGACGGCGGACGTTGGCGTAGTACACGATCACGGTATTGATGCGGTGTTTAGCGTCATTTACACCATCTGCTCGCTCGAAGATGCGCTGGAAAATGCCAGCGAGAACGTCAGGATGGCCGCAAGGAATATCGCGGCGGTGCTGAAAGTCGGGCAGGGAATGTAGATCTCCCTCTCCCTGTGGGAGAGGGGCGGGGTGAGGGCATCAGGCCGCACCTGCAATTGTAGGCCCGGTAAGCTAAACGCCACCGGGCTTTTACCTCAGTTTCCTAACACCTTCATCGCTTCCCGCGTCACATTATCCATTTCATCCAGCAGTTCCAGGAACTCCGGTTCAAGCTCCGATTCCGGCGTACCGGCGCGCAACTGTTGCTCCAGCAGCTGGCAGAGGTTTTTCAGCCGCGGAACGCCGCTGTACCCGCAGCTACCGTGCAGCTTGTGGATCGCTTCCAGCAGTTCTTCCGGGTTTTCACCCACCAGCTGCTCCTCAACCTTATTACGAATTTCCGGCAGAAACGCGACCAGCATTTGCAGCATTTCGCGGGCCAAATCAGGTTTACCTGCCGCCTGGCGCAGGGCAAGCTGCCAGTCAAAGGTTGCGTTCTGATTGACGCTAATTTCAACTGGCTCACTGGAAACCGTGTACGTCCCGCCTATATGACCCGGCTTATAGCGTAACAGCAGGTTATGGAGTTTCTCTTCATCGATTGGCTTCGCCAGATAATCATTCATCCCGGCGCTCAGCAGCTTCTCTTTCTGGCCGGCCATCGCATGCGCGGTGACCGCAATAACCGGGGTTTGCTGCTGGTGCGGCAGCTGATGGATCAGCTCGCAGGCCCGAATGCCATCCATACCCGGCATCTGAATATCCATCAGGATTAAGTCGAGCTGCATCTGCTTAGCCTGTTCAACCGCCTGCGCGCCGCTGGTGCACAGCTCAACGTGCTGAACCTGGTCTTCAAGCAATGCGCCAATGAGCTTCAGGTTTGCCGGATTATCATCCACCGCCATTACGCTCATCGGCAATTTTTGCTCGTCGTTAATCAGCGGGAGGGCATGCTGGCTAAGACGACAATACTCCGTGAGCGCGGGCAGCAGGCGGGTCGAAGTGAGCGGCTTAAGCAGACATGCGGCGGCCCCGTCATTTTTCAACTCTTCTGCATTGAGCTGGGCGTGGCAAGGCAGCGCCAGCAGGAGATAGTCGGTCATCGACGCGGCTTTCGCCAGCCGCTCCTGCTGCATGGTCAGTTCGCCGGTGAAGGTGACCGGGATCCCCATCAGCAGAATGTCGTAATGCTCAACGGCAAGGGCTGAGAAAGTGGGGCTGTAGACCACCTCCAGCGGCGTGGTGCTTAAGATATCGAGTGCGCACTGCGCTGCCGCCGCGTTCGGTTCGACATAGGCCAGACGCTTGCCTTTCAGGCAGTCCGTCACCGGACCATCGGTCAGCACGTTCGGATTGAGGTCCAGATTAATGTGGAACCAGAAGGTTGAACCGCGGTTCGGCTGGCTGTGGAAAGAGATATCGCCGCCCATCTCGTTCACCAGGCGTTGCGTGATCACCAGCCCCAGGCCGGTGCCGCCATGACGGCGGGAGATACTGGCGTCCGCCTGACGGAACGCCTGGAACAGACGCGACTGATCCCGTTCCGGAATACCGATGCCGGTATCGCGGATCTGGACTTCGATCTGGACCTTATTGCTGCTAATGGAGCGTTTCTCTACCAGAATGTCGATGTTACCGCTTTCGGTGAATTTAATGGCATTCCCGACAAGATTGGTAATGACCTGCTGCAGGCGCAGCGGATCGCCAATGACGTTATCCGGCACGTCGTTTTTAATGTTGAGCGTCAGCTCAAGGCCTTTGTCGTGCGACGAGTGCGCGAGCAGCGTCACCACTTCATCGAGCGTACTGCGCAGCGGGAACGGAATGCTTTCCAGGATAAGCTTGCCCGCTTCCAGCTTGGAGAAATCTAGCACGTCGTTAATGATTGCCAGCAGGTTGTTGGCCGAGCGTTCAATGGTGTGCAGATGATCGCGCTGAGTAGGGTTCAGCTCGCTTTTCAGAGTCAGGCGGGTAAAGCCGATCACGCCATTGAGCGGCGTACGCAGCTCATGCGACATATTGGCAAGGAATTCAGATTTAATACGCGCCGCTTCCTGAGCGCGCTTTTTCGCCAGATCGAGCTCAACGTTCTGAATCTCCATCTGCTCCAGCGTTTCGCGCAGGTCGGACGTGGCCTGGTCAACGTTGTGCTGCATCTCTTCGTGGTACGCCGCCAGCGACATGGCCATCGAGTTGATGCCGTTTTTCAGCATATCCAGCTCGCCCAGCATAAACCCTTCCACGCGGCTGTCGAGCTGTCCCCGGCGGATGCGGTCAACCGTATTGACCATGTTGCGAATGGGCCCTGTCACATCGCGCATCAGGCGCCAGCCGAAGATCAGCGCGATACCAATGCAGAACAGCATCATTACGCCAGAGATAAAGATTTCTTTGTACTGCTGTAGCCGGACCGACTTAAGATCCAGCTCCAGCGCCACATATCCCAGCATGTTATCGCTGGATTTGGCGTCGGATTGCGCAGACTCATCGGGGGAATAGCTTTCCGAGACGATCGGCGTGCGCAGAATCATGATATCGCCGCGCCGCAGTACGGTGAGGTGGCGTGGGAATGGCGTACCGTCCGGGATCTTCAGAGCCGCCGGATCGAGATGAAAATTCGAGGTCACAAACAGGCGGTTATGTTCATCGTATACGGAGATGGCGCGTACGATGTCAGAGTGACGGCGGTGGAGTACGCTGATTAACTGACCAATGGATTCGCGATTTTGCAGGTTCATACCGTACTCGCTGGAGACGGCAAGCGGTTCGATAATGCTGGCTCCTGCATCTTCGAGTTGCCGCTGCAAATCGTTATAGCGGTGCACCACAAAGAAGATACTCAGCAGCAAACCGATGAGAACGGTGGGGGCGAGGATCAAAATCATCATGCGCGCGCGCAGGCTGTAGTTGGTCATGGCGTTCCGTTATGGGACAATTAAGATAATTATGTTTATTTGAGAAAAATCTCGGCGATGGCGCAATTCTACTCTGCAAAGCGACGCGTGACGACGCGTGAAATCATAACCGTTGAAGCCACGGACCTCGATCCTTTTGGTCAGGGGGTGGCGCGTCACAACGGTAAGGCTCTGTTTATAACAGGTTTGCTGCCCACAGAACGAGCAGAAATTACGCTAACGGAAGATAAACGCCAGTTCGCGCGCGGGCAGGTTAAGCGTCGCCTCAACGATAGCCCGGAACGCGTCAAGCCTCGCTGTGCGCATTTTGGCGTTTGTGGAGGCTGCCAGCAACAGCATGCGAGCACAGAATTACAGCAAAAAAGCAAAAGCAACGCCCTGGCGCGTCTGCTTAAACACGACGTTAATGAGATCCTCGCCGACGAGCCCTGGGGCTATCGCCGCCGCGCGCGCCTGAGCCTGAGCTATCAGCCAAAAACGGCGCGGCTGGAGATGGGTTTTCGCAAGGCCGGTTCAAGCGAAATCGTTGATGTGAAGCAGTGCCCCATTTTGGTGCCCCATCTTGAGGCGTTGCTTCCGGACGTGCGCACCTGCCTCTCAGAACTGGACGGCGTTCGTCACCTTGGTCATGTCGAACTGGTCATGGCAAACAATGGCCCGCTGATGGTCCTGCGCCATACCGCGCCGTTGTCGATAGAAGATCGTGAAAAACTGGAACGCTTTTCGCATTCCCACGACCTGGCGCTTTTCCTGGCACCACAAAGCGAGATACTTGAGCAGGTTAGTGGTGATGCGCCCTGGTATGCGTCAAACGGGCTACGCTTAACGTTCAGCCCGCGGGATTTCATTCAGGTGAATGATGGCGTTAACCAGCAGATGGTTGAGAAAGCGCTGGCGTGGCTGGATGTCCAGAAAAGCGATCGGGTACTCGATCTGTTCTGCGGAATGGGCAACTTCACGCTGCCGCTGGCGCGGAAAGCGGCCAGCGTCGTCGGCGTGGAAGGCGTTGACGCGCTGGTAGCGAAAGGGCAGGAGAACGCACAACAGAACGGCTTGCAAAATGTGACATTCTTTCATCAAAATCTTGAGGAAGATGTCACTCAACAGCCGTGGGCAAAGCAGGGCTTTGATAAAATTCTTCTCGACCCGGCGCGTGCAGGTGCCCCGGGTGTAATGCAGCATATTATTAAACTCGCGCCGAAGCGTGTGGTCTATGTTTCCTGTAACCCGGCAACGCTTGCCCGAGATAGCGAGGCATTACTCAGCGCGGGTTACCAGATTCAGCGTCTGGCAATGCTGGACATGTTCCCGCACACTGGGCATCTGGAATCGATGGTGTTGTTCGAGCACATTTAATGAGTTTGGCTTGTCGACTTCGACAGGCCCTGGTCCCTAAAGGAGAGGACAATGGTTGCGGTAAGAAGTGCACATCTTAATAAAGCTGGGGAATTTGACCCACAAAAATGGATCGCAAGTCTGGGAATTTCCAGCCAGCAGTCGTGTGAACGCTTAACCGAAACCTGGGCCTATTGCCTGCGCACCACGCAGGGGCATTCCGACGCCGATCTTCTCCTGTGGCGCGGCGTGGAGATGGTTGAAATCTTATCCATGCTGAACATGGACATCGAAACGCTACAGGCCGCGCTTCTGTTCCCCCTCGCGGATGCGGACGTGGTCAGCGAAGATGTGCTGGGCGACAGCGTCGGGAAATCCGTCGTTGCCCTTATCCACGGCGTGCGCGATATGGCGGCCATTCGCCAGCTAAAAGCCGCGCATACCGATTCCGTCTCCTCAGAACAGGTCGACAACGTACGCCGGATGCTGCTGGCCATGGTGGATGATTTCCGCTGCGTGGTCATCAAGCTTGCTGAGCGTATTGCCCATCTTCGTGAAGTGAAGGATGCACCGGAAGACGAGCGTGTGCTGGCTGCCAAAGAGTGTACGAACATTTATGCACCGCTGGCGAACCGCCTGGGGATTGGTCAACTGAAGTGGGAGCTGGAAGATTATTGCTTCCGCTACCTGCATCCGGCGGAATACAAACGTATTGCCAAACTCCTGCATGAGCGCCGTATCGACCGCGAACACTATATTGATGAATTTGTCGGCGGTTTGCGCGAGGCGATGAAAGAAGAGAACGTGCGCGCCGAAGTCTACGGCCGACCAAAGCATATTTACAGCATCTGGCGCAAAATGCAGAAGAAGCACCTCGCCTTTGACGAGCTGTTTGACGTGCGCGCCGTGCGTATCGTGGCGGAGCGTCTTCAGGATTGCTATGCCGCGCTGGGGATCGTACACACTCACTTCCGCCATCTGCCGGATGAGTTCGATGACTATGTCGCCAACCCCAAACCTAACGGCTACCAGTCTATCCATACCGTTGTGCTTGGCCCTGGCGGCAAAACGGTCGAGATTCAGATCCGCACCAAACAGATGCACGAAGACGCTGAGCTGGGCGTCGCCGCACACTGGAAATACAAAGAAGGCACCTCCGGTGGGGCGCGTTCAGGCCATGAAGACCGCATTGCCTGGCTGCGTAAGCTGATTGCGTGGCAGGAAGAGATGGCCGACTCTGGCGAGATGCTCGACGAAGTGCGCAGCCAGGTCTTTGACGATCGGGTGTATGTCTTTACCCCGAAAGGGGACGTTGTCGACCTGCCAGCCGGCTCCACGCCGCTCGATTTTGCCTACCACATCCACAGCGATGTGGGGCACCGCTGCATCGGGGCGAAAATTGGCGGGCGTATCGTACCGTTCACCTATCAACTGCAGATGGGTGACCAAATTGAAATCATTACCCAGAAGCAGCCCAACCCGAGCAGGGACTGGCTTAACCCGAACCTGGGTTATGTCACCACCAGCCGCGGGCGCTCGAAAATTCACGCCTGGTTCCGCAAGCAGGATCGTGACAAGAATATCCTTGCCGGTCGCCAGATCCTTGACGACGAGCTGGAGCATATCGGGATAAGCCTGAAAGAGGCGGAGAAATTCCTGCTGCCGCGCTACAACTTCAACGAGCTTGACGAGCTGTTAGCGGCCATTGGCGGCGGTGATATCCGTCTGAATCAGATGGTGAACTTCCTGCAGGCGCAGTTCAATAAACCAAGCGCAGCAGAGCAGGACGCGGCGGCGCTGAAGCAGTTGCAGCAGAAAACCTACGCGCCGCAGCAGCGCAGCAAAGACAACGGTCGAGTGGTGGTCGAGGGCGTGGGCAATCTGATGCACCACATTGCCCGCTGCTGCCAGCCTATTCCGGGAGACGACATCGTCGGCTTTATCACCCAGGGGCGCGGCATTTCGATTCACCGCTCCGACTGCGACCAGCTCGCCGAGCTGCAATCGCACGCACCTGAGCGCATCGTGGAAGCGGTCTGGGGTGAGAGCTATTCCGCCGGCTATTCGCTGGTGGTGCGCGTTACCGCCAACGACCGCAGCGGTCTGCTGCGCGACATCACGACCATTCTCGCCAACGAGAAGGTCAACGTGCTGGGCGTCGCCAGCCGCAGCGATACCCGCGAGCAGCTTGCCACCATCGATATGACTATCGAAATCTATAACCTGCAGGTGCTGGGCCGCGTGCTCGGCAAACTGAACCAGGTGCCGGATGTGATTGACGCGCGTCGTCTGCACGGCGGTTAACTGCACTTTCTTATGTAGGCCGGGTAAGGCTTCGCCGCCACCCGGCTTGTTTTTTAATGGAACAGATTATGACTCAAATCGACCGCCTGCTCGGCATCATGAAACGTCTTCGCGACCCGGAAAACGGCTGCCCGTGGGACAAAGAGCAGACTTTTGCCACCATCGCCCCGTATACCCTCGAAGAGACCTATGAAGTGCTGGACGCCATTTCCCGCGAAGATTTTGACGACCTGCGCGGCGAGCTGGGCGATCTGCTCTTCCAGGTCGTGTTCTATGCGCAAATGGCGCAGGAAGAAGGGCGCTTTAACTTTGACGATATCTGCGCTGCCATCAGCGACAAGCTTGAGCGCCGTCATCCCCATATTTTCGGTGATGCCACCGCAGGGAACAGCACCGAAGTGCTGGCCCGCTGGGAGCAAATAAAAAGCGCCGAACGTGCAGAAAAATCCCAACACTCGGCGCTGGATGATATCCCGATGAGCCTGCCCGCGCTGATGCGCGCGCATAAAATTCAGAAACGCTGCTCCACCGTGGGATTTGACTGGAACTCCCTCGGCCCGGTGCTGGATAAAGTGCACGAAGAGATCGACGAAGTGATGCACGAAGCGCAGCAGGCTGTTATTGACGAAGCCAGGCTGGAAGAAGAAATGGGTGATCTGCTGTTCGCCACCGTCAACCTTTCGCGCCATTTGGGTGTAAAAGCGGAAACCGCGCTGCAAAAAGCCAACATAAAATTCGAACGACGCTTTCGCGAAGTTGAGCGGATTGTGGCCTCGCGTGGCCTGGAAATGAGCGGAATTGACCTCGAGGCGATGGAAGAAGTCTGGCAGGAAGTAAAACGCCAGGAATCTGATCTCTAACGAAATTTTGCGATCAAGCGCAATTTGTGTGATTTTTTAAATGACAAGCGCTTGATTTGCGTCAAAAACATTTACCCAAAAGGGGCTATTTTCTCACTCCTTATGTTTGTCATGGCCTGGAATGGAGACGGAGAATGAAAGTTTGTGGCGCTCGCCGTGTTCGGGTATACTACTTTCCCGTCCTGGTTATTCCATCGTTTCACCCTAACTTCTCAGGTTCAGCATGACAACGAACTATATTTTTGTGACCGGCGGGGTCGTATCCTCTCTGGGTAAAGGCATTGCCGCAGCCTCCCTCGCAGCCATTCTTGAAGCCCGTGGCCTCAATGTGACCATGATGAAACTGGATCCGTACATCAACGTCGATCCTGGCACCATGAGCCCAATCCAACACGGGGAAGTGTTCGTTACTGAAGACGGCGCTGAAACCGATCTGGATCTTGGCCACTACGAGCGTTTCATCCGCACCAAAATGACCCGTCGTAACAACTTCACGACTGGCCGCATCTACTCCGACGTTCTGCGTAAAGAGCGCCGTGGTGACTATCTGGGTGCAACCGTTCAGGTTATTCCGCACATCACTAACGCAATCAAAGAACGCATTGTTGCGGGTGGCGAAGGCCACGACGTGGTGCTGGTTGAAATCGGTGGTACCGTGGGTGATATCGAATCCCTGCCATTCCTGGAAGCGATTCGTCAGCTGGCGGTAGATATTGGCCGTGAAAACGCGCTGTTCATGCACCTGACGCTGGTGCCTTACATGGCAGCCGCAGGTGAAGTGAAAACCAAGCCGACTCAGCACTCTGTGAAAGAGCTGCTCTCCATTGGTATTCAGCCAGATATCCTGGTTTGCCGTTCCGATCGCGCCGTTCCGGCGAATGAACGTGCGAAAATTGCATTGTTCTGTAACGTGCCTGAAAAAGCCGTTATTTCAATGAAAGACGTCGATTCCATTTATAAAATCCCGGGCCTGTTGAAATCGCAGGGCCTGGACGATTATATTTGTAAACGATTCAGCTTGAACTGTCCGGAAGCTAACCTGTCTGAATGGGAACAGGTTATTTACGAAGAAGCCAACCCGGCAGGCGAAGTGACTATCGGTATGGTCGGCAAGTACATTGAACTGCCGGACGCCTATAAGTCTGTTATCGAAGCGCTGAAACACGGTGGTCTGAAGAACCGTGTCTCCGTGAACATCAAGCTGATTGATTCACAGGATGTTGAAACGCGTGGCGTTGAAATCCTGAAAGATCTGGATGCTATCCTTATCCCTGGCGGCTTCGGCTACCGTGGTGTAGAAGGCAAGATCGCCACCGCGCGCTATGCGCGTGAAAACAATATTCCATACCTCGGCATCTGCCTGGGTATGCAGGTTGCGCTGATCGAATTTGCGCGCAACGTAGCGGGAATGGAAAACGCGAACTCTACGGAATTTGTGCCAGACTGTAAGTACCCTGTAGTGGCGCTTATCACTGAATGGCGTGACGAAGAAGGTAACGTCGAAGTCCGTACTGAGAAGAGCGATCTGGGTGGTACCATGCGTCTTGGCGCACAGGCCTGCCAGCTTTCTGACGACAGCGTGGTTCGCAAGCTGTACGGCGAGCCGGTCATCACCGAGCGCCATCGTCACCGCTATGAAGTCAACAACATGCTGTTGAAACCTATTGAAGCCGCGGGCCTGCGTGTTGCGGGCCGCTCCGGGGATGATCAGTTAGTCGAGATCATTGAAGTGCCAAACCATCCGTGGTTTGTCGCCTGCCAGTTCCACCCGGAATTTACTTCTACGCCACGTGACGGGCATCCGCTGTTTGCAGGCTTCGTGAAAGCCGCCAGCGACTACCAAAAGCGTCAGGCGAAGTAAAAAAAGTTAGAACGGCAACGCGTACCTTGGGTACGCGTTGTTTGTCTGGAGTTTTAGTTTAACTTGTACTGAGGAAAATCTAATGTCCAAAATCGTTAAAGTCATCGGTCGTGAAATCATCGACTCCCGTGGTAACCCGACCGTTGAAGCCGAAGTTCACCTGGAAGGTGGTTTCGTTGGTATGGCTGCTGCTCCATCAGGTGCTTCTACTGGTTCCCGCGAAGCGCTGGAACTGCGCGATGGCGACAAATCTCGCTTCATGGGCAAAGGCGTACTGAAAGCGGTTGGCGCTGTAAACGGTCCTATTGCTCAGGCAATCCTTGGCAAAGACGCCAAAGACCAGGCTGGCATCGACAAGATCATGATCGATCTGGACGGTACTGAAAACAAATCTAACTTCGGTGCGAACGCAATCCTGGCTGTTTCCCTGGCTAACGCCAAAGCAGCAGCAGCAGCGAAAGGCCAGCCACTGTTCGAGCACATCGCTGAACTGAACGGCACCCCAGGCAAATACTCCATGCCTGTACCGATGATGAACATCATCAACGGTGGTGAGCACGCAGACAACAACGTTGATATTCAGGAATTCATGATTCAGCCAGTTGGCGCGAAATCCCTGAAAGAAGCCGTACGTATGGGTTCTGAAGTGTTCCACAACCTGGCTAAAGTTCTGAAAGCTAAAGGTATGAACACTGCTGTGGGTGACGAAGGTGGCTATGCGCCAAACCTGGGTTCTAACGCAGAAGCACTGGCTGTTATCGCAGAAGCAGTAAAAGCTGCTGGCTACGAGCTGGGCAAAGACATCACCCTGGCGATGGACTGTGCAGCATCTGAATTCTACAAAGACGGTAAATACGTTCTGGCTGGCGAAGGCAACAAAGCGTTCACCTCCGAAGAGTTCACTCACTTCCTGGAAGACCTGACCAAACAGTACCCAATTGTGTCTATCGAAGACGGTCTGGACGAGTCTGACTGGGCTGGCTTCGCATACCAGACTAAAGTACTGGGCGACAAAATCCAGCTGGTTGGTGACGACCTGTTCGTAACCAACACCAAGATCCTGAAAGAAGGCATCGAGAAAGGCATCGTTAACTCCATCCTGATCAAATTCAACCAGATCGGTTCTCTGACCGAAACTCTGGCTGCGATCAAAATGGCGAAAGACGCTGGCTACACCGCTGTTATCTCTCACCGTTCTGGCGAAACTGAAGACGCTACCATTGCCGACCTGGCTGTGGGTACCGCTGCAGGCCAGATCAAAACCGGTTCTATGAGCCGTTCTGACCGTGTTGCTAAATACAACCAGCTGATTCGTATCGAAGAAGCGCTGGGCGAAAAAGCACCATACAACGGTCTGAAAGAGATCAAAGGCCAGGCATAATTGCTTAAGCCTTAAAATGAAAATGCCAGTCATATGACTGGCATTTTTTTTGGCTATTTGAAATCAACAGCCATTTGCTCCGGAATGGTCAGTCCCTGGGTGGTTTGTACGCAGCGGGCGATGTAATCCGTAAACCGGGGAGGTTTTGGCATCCCCATGCTCAGCAGCTTATCGTTGCTGAAGCGCACGTTAAGTGTGGCAAATGCACCGTATAACCGCATGGCTTTCAGCATCAGACGTTCGTTGCACGGGCCAAAAATAGTTTTCAACTCGCGGCGCATTCTGACCAGCGTTTCGTAGCTGACCTGGGCATATTTATCACCGACCGGAGCTTTCTCCAGCGCCTGCGCCATAGCCTGATCGATATCCGCAAAGCGAACGCTGTTCTCTTCACCCGC
Organism: Lelliottia nimipressuralis; assembly: GCF_004402045.1. GTDB lineage: Bacteria > Pseudomonadota > Gammaproteobacteria > Enterobacterales > Enterobacteriaceae > Enterobacter > Enterobacter chinensis. Next base: position 298,483 of record NZ_SOMG01000016.1, read on the forward strand.
AGAAATGTGTACCACTTCTCCCGGACGAGTGTTGCTGTTAAGCAGCATTAACATCGCGTCGGCGCAATAGTCCACCGGAACAACGTCAATTCTGTCTTCCATTGAGCACATAAACTTCTGCAGCATCAGGCCCATGCTGAAGACCCAGAAAATACTGCTCGACGGCGTGCAGCCGTGACGGGTATGGCCGACAACGATGGACGGACGAGCGATGAGCAGCGGCAGGTTCGGACACTCCTGGCGCATCAGCTGTTCGATGGTTGACTTCGAAAAAGTATATTCCACCAGGTGCTCAGCATTCTCTCTGAATTCAGCGCTTTCGGCGACCAGGGAATCTTGCTCCGGCGTGCATGACATTGCTGTGCCAACGTGGAGGAAACGCTGTAGCGTTGAAACCTGCTCCATGCGGCGCGCCAGCGCAAGCGTACCTTCTACATTGACCTTCCAGATCAGCGGGTTATTCCCAAATGAGGCGACAGCCGCACAGTTAACGACATGCGTTACCTGGTCCAGACGTGGATCGTTCAGAAAATCTTCAGGCTGGCTGAGATCGCCAATGAGGATGTTATCCACACTCAGAGAGGCCAGTTTGTCCTCGGGAACGTTGAACTTGCGCATGTTCTCCTGCACGCGCTCCAGCCCGCTTTGCGGATCGCCGGCACGCGCAAGCAAAAGGAGTTTTACGGATTGATCGTTAGTCAGGATTTTTTCAAGTACTGCACCGCCCAGAAATCCGGTCACGCCTGTAATCAATAACATTTTCATTAATACCGTCTCATTATGATTGATAAGGCGGATTGTAGGCGTGCAAAAGTAAACGGCATTTAAATAATAAAACGCCGAAACCGACAGCATCTTAAGCTTATTTTAAGGAAAGGAAATCAGGTGGAGTTATTGGACATTGCGGGCAGGATAAAAATTCAATTTATTAATATTTATATTTTAATTTATTGATTTTAAATGATTTTTTAGCATTCCTGTAACTCGGAAACATTAATTCAAAATGTAATAAATATAATACTTTGTTACACCAAACATTTACCAGATAAATGATTTAAACGCCACTTAACTTAAATCAGACGACGTCATCCGCAGGCTATTTTATTTAGCCTGCGAAGTATTTTTAGAGCAACAGGGGAAGTGTGGCACTGGCTGTTTGCTGGCTAACGTCACCGTAATGGCCATCCAGCGCTATCATGGATGTGGTCAGCAACTCAACCAACAGCATGACCCCAACTTTAGCATTGAGCGCGCCTGCGCTCAGTGGCCCCTCAGGTTTGGCGGCAACCAGCTGCATATCGCTCAGGGACGCCAGCGGGCTGCGGGGCGTATTGCTGAGTGCAAGAACCTTAACGCCGCGCTTGCGGGCAAGCTTCACCACGTGGAGCAAATCCCGCGTTGAACCCGAGCTGGAGATAGCCACGACCAGGGTCTCTTGCGAGAGCGTTGTGGCGTTCATGGCTGCGCGGTGCATATCGCTAAACAGCTGTGCGGGTTTGCCCAGCCGCAGCAGCTTGTAGTGCAGATACTCCCCGAGGATCGCGCTGGCCGCGACACCATATATCTGTACGGACTGCGCCTGATGCAGCGCCAGTGCGGCCTTTTCAAGCAGCGTGCGGTCGAGGAGCCTGGCGGTATCCTGCAAAGCCTGCACCGATTCATCCACGACATTATCAATTTCATCCCCCGCCTGACGGGCGGGCTGGCCCTGTTGAATATCCAGCGCAAGCGCCATTTTAAATTCGTTATAGCCCTTGCAGCCCAGCGTGCGGCAAAGACGCGTTACGCTGGCCTCGCTGGTGTGGCTCTCGCGCGCCAGTTCCGTGATTGTCAGGTAGAGCACCCGGGCAGGATCGTTGAGGACAAACTCACCGAGTTTTTGTTGTGTTGGGCTGTACCCGGAAGCCTCCTGGCGGAGCTTCAGCAGCAGGTTTTCATGATCCGACATGCCAGGTCCTTAAAGTATTTCTCTGCGCCTAGTGTGGCGGAAAGCGGGGGAAAGATGCCAGTCATTTTGAAAAAGTATGATCGGCCTCCTGGTTATTGATGATAATTTTCACTATTAAATATTTATGTGGTAAAAATTTTCATCGTTAAGCGAGGGGATAAAAAAATGATGCAAATGTTCAGTGGAGCTTCTTCGGGCGGATGGTTTGAAAAAGCGCAGCGCTTTGGCAAATCCTTTATGTTGCCTATCGCCGTGTTGCCTGCGGCGGGTCTGCTGCTGGGGATAGGCGGCGCGTTATCGAATCCGAATACGCTGACGGCTTATCCATTTTTAGATGTGGGCTGGCTGCAGGCGATTTTCACCATCATGAGCAGCGCAGGTTCAATCGTCTTTGCGAACCTCTCGGTGCTGTTTGCGGTTGGGGTGGCCGTCGGGCTGGCAAAAAGCGATAAGGGCACGGCTGGGCTGGCGGCGTTGCTCGCGTTTCTGGTGATGAATGCCACCATCAACGCGCTGCTGATCCTCACCGGAAAACTGGCGCATGAGAACCCGGGTGCCGTGGGGCAGGGCATGACGCTGGGTATTCAGACGCTGGAAACCGGCGTGTTTGGCGGCGTGGTGATTGGGCTGGTGACCTGCGCGCTCCATCATCGGTTTAATAAAATTGCGCTTCCGCAGTTTCTCGGGTTCTTTGGCGGCTCACGCTTTGTCCCCATTATCAGCTCGCTGGCAGCGATACTCGTCGGGGCCGCAATGACCGTGGTCTGGCCGCATTTCCAGAAACTGATTTTTGGTCTGGGCGGGCTGGTGGATGCCACCGGCTATCTGGGTACTCTGCTGTACGGCTTCATTCTGCGCATGCTGGGCCCGTTTGGTTTGCACCACATCTTCTATCTGCCGTTCTGGACCACCGCGCTCGGCGGCAGTGAGATTGTCAACGGTCACCTTGTTGAGGGCACACAGCGGATCTTCTTCGCCCAACTGGCCGATCCCACCACGCGTCAGTTTTACGAAGGCACGTCACGTTTCATGTCCGGGCGCTTTATTACGATGATGTTTGGCCTGCTCGGCGCGTGTCTGGCGATGTACCACACGGCAAAACCCGAGAATAAAAAACGCGTTGCCGGGCTGCTGCTCTCTGCGGCATTAACCTCGTTCCTGACCGGGATTACCGAGCCCATCGAGTTCTCCTTCCTGTTTATTGCGCCGGTGCTCTACGTCATCCATGCGCTGTTTGACGGGCTGGCATTTATGCTCGCGCACATGCTGCATATCACCATCGGACAAACCTTCTCCGGCGGTTTTATCGACTTCGTGCTGTTCGGCATTTTGCAGGGCGAGGCCAAAACCCACTGGATGTTCGTCCCGCTGGTCGGCGTGCCGTGGTTCTTCCTTTACTACTTCACGTTCCGCTACCTGATTAACCGCTTCGATTTCGCCACGCCGGGCCGTGAAAAGGAGGCGGTGGCTGACGAGGTTACCCTCCCGCAAAGCGAACGTGCCGTGGCGGTGATCGCCGGATTAGGCGGAAAAGACAATCTGGAAGAGGTGGACTGCTGCGCCACGCGTCTTCGCGTCACGGTCAAAGACGGCAGCAAAGTGAATGACGCGGCGCTGAAAGCCACCGGCGCGCGCGGCGTTATCGTGCGCGGTAACGGTGTTCAGGTCATTTATGGCCCGCACGTCACGATTATCAAAAACGAAGTGGAAGAGATCTTATCGTAATGAAAACTGTACTGGATAACCTGAAGGGAAAACTGGTCGTCTCCTGTCAGGCGCTGGAAAACGAACCCTTGCACAGCCCGTTTATTATGTCGCGAATGGCGCTGGCGGCGGCGCAGGGTGGGGCTGCGGCCATTCGCGCCAACAGCGTGGTGGATATCGAGGCCATTAAACAGCAGGTGTCGTTGCCTGTTATCGGCATCATCAAACGGGATTATCCCGGGAGCGAGGTGTTTATCACCGCGACGATGAAAGAAGTGGATGAGCTCATGACCGTCTCTCCGGAGATCGTTGCCCTTGACGCGACGGCGCGGGAACGCCCCGGGGGTGAACCCCTGGGCGGGCTGGTTACGCGCATCCGCTCACGTTATCCCTCGGTACTGCTGATGGCGGACATTTCCTCTGTAGACGAGGCCGAGATGGCGCAGGCGCTGGGTTTTGATTGCATCGGAACCACGCTTTATGGCTATACGGCGGACACCGCGGGCCATTCGCTTCCGGAGAATGACTGTGCGTTCCTGAAGGCGGTGCTGGCAGCCGTTACGGTTCCCGTGGTTGCCGAAGGCAATGTGGATACCCCCGAGCGTGCGGCGAGGTGTCTGGCGCTGGGCGCGCATACGGTTGTTGTCGGCGGTGCGATCACCCGTCCCCAGCAAATTACTGAACGGTTTATGACGGCGATTGGCGCGCAAAGCACCGATGGAGCATGACCATCCGGCGGGGATCTGCGATACTTATCGTTTATCCCCTTTACTGAGATGACTATGCAGTACCCGATTAACGAGATGTTCCAGACCCTGCAAGGCGAGGGTTACTTTACCGGCGTTCCCGCTATCTTTATCCGTTTACAGGGATGCCCGGTTGGCTGTGCCTGGTGTGATACCAAACATACGTGGGATAAGCTCGCAGATCGGGAAGTGTCGCTGTTTAGCATTCTGGCGAAAACCAAAGAGAGCGATAAGTGGGGCGCGGGCAGTTCAGAAGATCTGCTGGCCATTATTGGTCGACAGGGCTGGACGGCGCGCCACGTGGTGATCACCGGCGGTGAACCCTGCATCCACGATCTGACACCGCTGACCGAGCTGCTCGAAAAGAACGGCTACAGCTGCCAGATTGAAACCAGCGGCACCCATGAAGTGCGCTGCTCGCACGCCACCTGGGTGACGGTCTCGCCAAAAGTGAATATGCGCGGCGGATATGATGTGCTGTCTCAGGCACTGGAGCGCGCGGATGAGATCAAGCACCCTGTCGGGCGCGTGCGTGATATCGAAGCGCTGGATGAACTGCTGGCTACGCTTGCGGATGAAAAGCAGCGGGTCATTGCCCTGCAGCCTATCAGTCAGAAAGAGGACGCGACGCGCCTGTGTATTGAAACCTGTATTGCGCGCAACTGGCGCCTGTCGATGCAGACGCACAAATACCTGAATATTGCCTAAAAAAAAGCCCGGTGGCGCTAGCGCTTACCGGGCCTACGGTTCGAAGCTCTTGTAGGCCGGGTAAGCGTCAGCGCCACCCGGCAAGCATCACTCCCCGCGATAGATACAGCCAGCGGTACAGGTCTCTTTGATCATCACCGCGCTCAGCAGCGGTACCAGCGGCTTCATCTGATCCCAAATCCATTTCGCCAGAACTTCGCTGGTCGGGTTTTCAAGGCCCGGGATATCATTCAGGTAGTAATGATCCAGACGATCGTAGGTCGGTTTAAACGCCGCCTTCAGTTCGGCAAAATCCATGATCCAACCGGTATGCGGATCAACTTCACCGGTGATCTCAAGACGCACCATAAACGAATGCCCGTGCAGACGGCCGCATTTATGCCCTTCAGGAACATGCGGAAGGTGGTGGGCGGCTTCGAAGGTGAAATCTTTAAATAGTGTGGTGGACATGATCGCTCTCAGTAATGCGGAAAAAACCGCCGCATAGTACCGGAAAGCACAATTTTTAGCATTAACTAAAACGGCTCTGAAGCCTGGCGTCTCGTTAACAGGCGTTTTTTGTGGTTTTTATTGATAATTTTCAGTGGGTTAATTAATCGGTTTTATCGCTAAGTATGACAACTAAAACAGGTTAGTCCATTTGGTTATTTATTATTTCCATCCCTTCTTTAATTGTTATTATCCTCGCCGTTAACCTTATCTCTAGTTTGGTCTTTTTGCATAAATTCCGCTTTGCTACTGGAACATAACAACGCATGACAACACAGGCCCCACCTTCAAATTTGCTTCCCCTGAACCCGGAGCAACTGGCGCGCCTTCAGGCAGCCACCTCTGATTTTTCTCCCACTCAGCTTGCCTGGGTCTCCGGCTATTTCTGGGGAATGCTCAACCAGCAGCCTGGCGCTGTGGCAGGGGCACCGGCAACGGCCGTTGAAATTCCGGCCATTACCCTTATTTCCGCCTCGCAGACGGGCAATGCCCGCCGCGTGGCCGAGGCGCTGCGTGACGACCTGCTGGCCGCCAAACTGAACGTGAACCTGGTCAACGCCGGGGATTATAAATTTAAGCAAATCGCGTCGGAAAAACTGCTGGTGGTTGTCGCCTCTACCCAGGGTGAAGGTGAACCCGCTGAAGAAGCGGTGGCGCTGCACAAGTTCCTGTTCTCGAAAAAAGCGCCAAAACTGGATGGCACCGCGTTTGCCGTCTTTGGCCTGGGCGATACTTCTTATGAATTCTTCTGCCAGTCCGGTAAAGACTTCGACAGCAAGCTGGCGGAGCTGGGCGCAGAGCGCCTGCTGGACCGCGTTGACGCGGATGTTGAATACCAGCCCGCCGCCGCGGAATGGCGTGCGCGCATCGTTGAGGTGCTGAAAGCCCGCGTGCCGAAAGAGACGCCGGCACAGGCCGCGTTCACCGCGACGGGTGCCGTTAACGACATTCACACCAGTCCGTACACTAAAGAGGCACCCCTGGCCGCGAGCCTGTCGGTGAATCAAAAGATCACCGGCCGCGATTCGGAAAAAGACGTCCGCCATATCGAAATCGATCTCGGCGACTCCGGCCTGCGCTACCAGCCTGGCGATGCGCTGGGGGTCTGGTATCAGAACGATCCGGCGCTGGTGAAAGAGCTGGTTGAGCTGCTGTGGCTGAAAGGCACGGAGCCCGTCACCGTTGACGGGAAAACCCAGCCGCTTTCCGAAGCGCTGCAGTGGCATTTTGAGCTGACGGTGAACACCCCAAATATCGTCGAAAATTATGCCACCTTAACGCGCAGCGAATCCTTGCTGCCGCTGGTAGGCGACAAAGCGAAACTGCATCATTACGCGGCGACCACGCCAATTGTCGATATGGTGCGTTTCTCTCCGGCGCAGCTGGATGCCGACGCGCTGATCGGCCTGCTGCGTCCGCTGGCTCCCCGCCTGTACTCCATCGCCTCTTCCCAGGCAGAGGTGGAAAGCGAAGTGCATATCACCGTGGGCGTAGTGCGTTATGACATCGAAGGCCGCGCCCGCGCGGGTGGGGCATCAAGCTTCCTCGCGGACCGCGTGGAAGAAGAGGGTGAAGTGCGCGTCTTTATTGAGCACAACGACAACTTCCGTCTGCCGACGAACCCGGAAACCCCTGTCATCATGATTGGCCCGGGCACCGGCATTGCGCCGTTCCGCGCCTTTATGCAGCAGCGCGCGGCGGACGAGGCACCGGGTAAAAACTGGCTGTTCTTCGGCAACCCGCACTTTACGGAAGATTTCCTCTACCAGGTTGAGTGGCAGCGCTACGTGAAAGAAGGCGTACTGACCCGCATCGATCTGGCCTGGTCCCGCGACCAGAAAGAAAAAGTATACGTACAAGACAAACTGCGCGAACAGGGCGCAGAGCTGTGGCGCTGGATCAATGACGGTGCCCACATTTATGTCTGCGGCGACGCTAATCGCATGGCGAAAGACGTTGAGCAGACACTGCTGGAAGTGATTGCCGAATTCGGCGGTATGGATGCCGAAACGGCGGATGAATTTTTAAGTGAGCTGCGCGTTGAGCGCCGTTATCAGCGAGATGTCTACTAATGAGCGAAAAACATCCAGGGCCACTGGTGGTCGAAGGTAAACTGACAGACGCCGAGCGCATGAAGCTGGAAAGCAACTACCTGCGCGGCACCATTGCTGAAGATCTGAATGACGGTCTCACCGGCGGTTTCAAAGGCGACAACTTCCTGCTAATCCGTTTCCACGGCATGTATCAGCAGGATGACCGCGACATCCGCGCCGAGCGTGCTGAACAGAAGCTGGAGCCGCGTCATGCGATGCTGCTGCGCTGCCGCCTGCCGGGCGGGGTGATCACCACCAAACAGTGGCAGGCCATCGACAAGTTTGCGGGTGAAAACACGATTTACGGCAGCATCCGTCTGACCAACCGTCAGACCTTCCAGTTCCACGGCATTCTGAAGAAGAACGTGAAGCCGGTGCACCAGATGCTCCACTCCGTCGGGCTGGACGCGCTGGCGACTGCCAACGACATGAACCGTAACGTGCTCTGTACCTCTAACCCGTATGAGTCCGAGCTGCACGCCGAAGCGTATGAGTGGGCGAAGAAGATCTCCGAGCACCTGCTGCCGCGCACCCGCGCCTATGCGGAGATCTGGCTCGATCAGGAAAAAGTTGCCACCACGGACGAAGAGCCGATCCTCGGTCAGACCTATCTGCCGCGTAAGTTCAAAACCACGGTGGTGATCCCGCCGCAGAACGACATCGACCTGCATGCCAACGACATGAACTTCGTGGCGATTGCAGAAAACGGCAAGCTGGTGGGCTTTAACCTGCTGGTGGGCGGCGGCCTGTCCATTGAGCACGGTAACAAGAAAACCTATGCCCGCACTGCGAGCGAGTTCGGCTTCCTGCCGCTGGAGCACACGCTGGCCGTGGCGGAAGCGGTGGTCACCACCCAGCGCGACTGGGGCAACCGTACCGACCGTAAAAACGCGAAAACCAAATACACCCTGGAGCGCGTGGGCGTTGAGACGTTCAAAGAGGAAGTGGAGCGTCGTGCGGGGATCAAATTTGAGCCTGTTCGCCCTTACGAATTCACCGGCCGCGGCGATCGTATTGGCTGGGTCAAAGGCATCGACAATAAATGGCACCTGACGCTGTTTATCGAAAACGGCCGTATCCTGGACTATCCGGGCCGTCCGCTGAAAACCGGTCTGCTGGAAATTGCGAAGATCCATAAAGGCGAGTTCCGCATTACCGCTAACCAGAATCTGATAATTGCCGGCGTGCCTGAGAGCCAGAAGGCGAAGATAGAGAAGCTGGCGCGCGAGCACGGGTTGATGGATGCGGTCAAACCGCAGCGTGAAAACTCGATGGCCTGCGTGTCGTTCCCGACCTGCCCGCTGGCGATGGCTGAAGCGGAACGTTTCCTGCCGTCATTTACTGACAAAGTGGAAGCGATTCTGGAAAAACACGGCATTCCGGACGAGCATATTGTTATGCGCGTCACCGGCTGCCCGAACGGCTGCGGTCGTGCGATGCTGGCCGAGCTGGGGCTGGTGGGTAAAGCGCCGGGTCGCTACAACGTACACCTCGGCGGTAACTGTATGGGGACGCGTATTCCGCGGATGTATCGCGAAAATATCACGGAACCGGAAATTCTCGATTCCATCGACGAGCTTGTCGGGCGCTGGGCGAAAGAGCGCGAAGCGGGTGAAGGCTTCGGCGACTTTACGGTGCGTGCGGGCATCATTCGCCCGGTGCTCGATCCCGCCAGGGATTTCTGGGAGTAACCACGAGAGGTAATTATGTCCGTACTCGATCTAAACGCGCTTAACGAACTGCCAAAAGTCGAACGCATTCTGGCACTCGCAGAAACCAACGCCCAGCTGGAAAAGCTGGACGCCGAAGGGCGCGTGGCGTGGGCGCTGGAAAACCTGCCGGGAGATTACGTGCTGTCGTCGAGCTTTGGTATTCAGGCGGCGGTCAGTTTGCACCTGGTGAATCAGATCCGTCCGGACATTCCGGTGATCCTCACCGATACCGGCTACCTGTTCCCGGAAACCTACCAGTTTATCGATGAGCTGACGGACAAGCTCAAGCTGAACCTGAAAGTCTATCGCGCGACGGAAAGCGCGGCCTGGCAGGAGGCACGCTACGGCAAACTGTGGGAACAAGGCGTTGAGGGCATTGAGAAATACAATGAGATCAACAAAGTCGAGCCGATGAACCGCGCGCTGAAAGAGCTTAATGCACAGACGTGGTTCGCAGGTTTGCGCCGGGAACAGTCCGGTAGCCGCGCCACGCTGCCTGTGCTGGCGGTGCAGCGCGGGGTCTTTAAAGTGCTGCCGATTATCGACTGGGATAACCGGACGGTGTACCAGTACCTGCAAAAACACGGGCTGAAGTACCATCCGCTGTGGGATCAGGGCTACCTGTCAGTGGGCGACACCCACACCACGCGTAAATGGGAACCGGGAATGGCGGAAGAAGAGACGCGATTCTTTGGGCTGAAGCGCGAGTGCGGGTTGCACGAAGGGTGATGTCATTTTGCCCGGTGGCGCTGCGCTTACCGGGCCTACAAAGGCACGAGACGTAGGCCCGGTAAGGCGTAGCCGCCACCGGGCTTAACTACCTCAGGCTTTCCCCGCTTTTGCCAGCTCTTTCACCAGCGGCAGCATCACTTTCACAACATCCCGGCTGCGGTGTTCAATGCGCTGCGGCAGGGCGCTATCAATGTGCTGCTGATTATCCAGCATCACGTTATGCCAGCTTGTCCCGTTCGGGAAGGCTTTCGATTTGGCCCGCTGCTGATAGCCATCTTTCTTGCCCAATGCCCAGTTTGTCGCTTCCACGTACAGCACCGGAATGCCTGCCTTATCGAATACTTCCCCGTCGTTGCAACAGCCCGTACCTCGGGGATAGCCCGGGTTACCGCCGGGGTTGCTGGTGGCATAAACCCCGTGGCTGCGGGCAATCGCCAGTGCCCGGTCGCGCGTCAGTTTCCGCACGGTACCCGGCGTGCTCTGTCCGCTGTTGAAATAAAGCTTATCGCCGACGATCAGGTTATCGAGGTTGATCACCAGCAGCGTATTTTTCTTCTCCTCAGCGCTCATGCGCTTCAGGAGGTTCTCAGCGCCGAGTTTGCCCTCTTCTTCACCGCTGGTGGCAACGAAACGAATGCCATATTGGGTTGGAATATCTTTCATCCGCTCGGCCAGTTCGAGCATCACGCCCAGGCCTGCCGCGTTATCGTCCATACCCTGTAGCGTCAGCCCGCCGAGGTTGTTATCCGTATCGGCGTCACTCAACGGCGCGTAGGTATCCAGGTGCGCCATAATAATAATCTGCTCATTCGCGCTACCTTCATGCGCCGCAATAACCGTACTGCCGGTCACGTTATGCCAGTTTTTACTTTTATTTCTGGAGGTATAAACGTAGCGGCTGTGAAACGTGCGGATATCGCTCTGGTAACCCATGTCGGCAAACTGCTGGCGAATATAATCAGCGGAGAGCATTTCCGCCGGTGAGCCGGTCATGCGCCCAGGGAAGACGGTGGCAATATGCCGCGCCTGTAGATTGGCGATTTCACCATACGGTTGATTTTTTGCCTGAGCCGGAAGGATAAAGCAAACGCCGAGCGCCAGGGCTACGATACGGTGGCGCGTTGCGGAAAACATAGTGAGTCCTTAAAAACAGAGCAAAATTTTAACCCGCCTAGTATGAAACTGTGATCGCCCATACACAATTTGAATTGCTCTTAAATGCCCGAAATTTCGCGTGTTAAGCACTTTTTGATATTTGCTTTTTCATCGCGTTATTCCATTGAGTAACTACTCATTCCAATTCGTAATTTCATTCAGTCTAAGCCGCCCCCTATAGTCCCTCTATTCCTTGCTGTTAGTGAGTTGTTGCTTGTGGACTATCTGCCCTTATTTGCTGCGATTAAAGAGAAACCGGTACTGGTTGTCGGTACGGGTGAGATTGCCGATCGCAAAATCGCGTTTCTCAAGCGCGCAGGTGCGCAGGTGCAGGTCGTCACAGAGGCGGATTTCGATGAATCACAAATCGACAGCGTGGTGCTGGTGATTGCGGCGACCGAAGATCGCGAGCTGAACCGGCGCGTCTCCGACGCCGCTCAGGCGCGTTACCGCCTGGTGAACGTGGTCGACGACCAGCCTTTGTGCTCGTTTATCTTCCCGTCGATTGTCGACAGATCTCCGCTGCTGGTCGCCATCTCTTCCGGCGGCACCGCACCGGTACTGGTGCGCGTGCTGCGTGAAAAAATCGAAGCGCTGCTGCCAACCAGCCTTGGGCGTATGGCGGAGAAAGCCAGCTACTGGCGCAACCATCTGAAAACTCGCCTGACCAGCGTAACGGAACGCCGTCGCTTCTGGGAGCGCGTGTTTCGCGGCCGCTTTGCCAGCCTGATGCATGCCGGTAATGAGACGGCGGCGCAAAAAATCCTCGAAGACGAACTGGACAACCCCGGCAGTACGGGCGGGGAGATCATTCTGGTGGGTGCAGGGCCGGGCGATGCCGGGCTTCTGACGCTGCGTGGCCTGCAGGTGCTGCAGGACGCGGACGTGGTGTTCTATGACCATCTGGTCACCGACGGCGTGCGCGAACTGATCCGTCGCGACGCGGAGCAAATCTGCGTTGGCAAACGGGCTGGCGAACACTCCGTCCCGCAGCACGACACCAACCAGATGCTGATTGACGCCGCCAAAGCGGGTAAAACCGTGGTGCGCCTGAAAGGTGGCGATCCGTTTATCTTCGGCCGCGGCGGAGAAGAGCTGCAGGCGGCAGCCGAAGCCGGGGTGCCGTTCCAGGTGGTGCCAGGCATCACGGCGGCCTCTGCGGTAACGGCCTACGCCGGTATTCCGCTGACCCACCGCGATTACGCCCAGAGCGTGACCTTTGTGACCGGCCACTACAAGGCCGACAGCACGCCGTTTGACTGGTCGCACCTCGCCCAGAGCCGACAGACGCTGGCTATCTACATGGGCACGATGAAGGCGGCGGACATCAGCGAACAACTTATCCAGCACGGTCGCGCAGCGACGACGCCCGTTGCCGTCATTTCTCGCGGTACGCGCGTCGATCAGCACGTTGCTATCGGCACGCTTAACGATCTTGCAACCCTGGCGAAAGACGCCCCGATGCCCGCCCTGATCGTGGTGGGGGAAGTGGTGCAGTTGCACAGCACGCTCGCCTGGTTTCAGCACACAACCGACACAGAAGGCTTCGGCGCTTCTGTCATAAATTTGGCTTAAGGAACGGTTATGGACCAAAAACGTCTTACACACCTGCGGCAGCTCGAAGCGGAAAGTATCCATATTATCCGCGAAGTGGCCGCCGAGTTTTCTAACCCGGTGATGATGTACTCCATCGGTAAAGATTCCAGCGTCATGCTGCATCTGGCGCGTAAAGCGTTTTACCCAGGTACGCTGCCGTTCCCGCTGCTGCATGTGGATACCGGCTGGAAATTCCGTGAGATGTACGAATTCCGCGACCGTACCGCAAAAGCCTACGGCTGCGAGCTGCTGGTACATAAAAACCCGGAAGGGGTGGCGATGGGCATTAACCCGTTCGTGCACGGCAGCGCTAAACACACCGATATCATGAAAACCGAAGGGCTGAAGCAGGCGCTGAACAAATACGGTTTTGATGCGGCCTTCGGCGGCGCGCGCCGTGACGAAGAGAAATCCCGCGCCAAAGAGCGTATCTACTCCTTCCGCGACCGCTTCCACCGCTGGGACCCTAAAAACCAGCGTCCGGAGCTGTGGCACAACTACAACGGCCAGATCAACAAAGGCGAAAGCATTCGCGTCTTCCCGCTCTCCAACTGGACCGAGCTGGATATCTGGCAGTATATCTATCTGGAAAACATCGAAATCGTTCCGCTGTATCTGGCCGCTGAGCGTCCGGTGCTGGAGCGCGACGGCATGCTGATGATGATCGACGACGATCGCATCGACCTGCAGCCGGGCGAAGTGATCAAACAACAGATGGTGCGTTTCCGTACCCTTGGCTGCTGGCCGTTGACCGGCGCGGTGGAATCCAGCGCGCAGACGCTGCCGGAGATCATCGAAGAGATGCTGGTGTCGACCACCAGCGAGCGACAGGGGCGCGTGATTGACCGCGACCAGGCAGGCTCCATGGAGCTGAAGAAACGTCAGGGTTATTTCTAAGGAACCGCCATGAACACCACTATTGCTCAACAAATTGCCAACGAAGGCGGCGTGGAAGCGTATCTGCACGCCCAACAACATAAAAGCCTGCTGCGTTTTCTGACCTGCGGCAGCGTGGATGACGGGAAAAGTACCCTGATTGGCCGACTGCTGCACGATACGCGCCAGATTTACGAAGATCAGCTCTCTTCCCTGCATAACGACAGTAAACGTCACGGTACCCAGGGCGAAAAGCTGGATCTGGCGCTGCTGGTGGATGGTCTGCAGGCGGAGCGCGAGCAGGGCATTACCATCGACGTGGCCTATCGCTACTTCTCCACCGAGAAGCGCAAATTTATTATCGCCGACACCCCGGGGCACGAGCAGTACACCCGCAATATGGCGACCGGTGCGTCGACCTGCGAGCTGGCGATCCTGCTGATCGACGCCCGTAAAGGCGTGCTGGATCAGACCCGTCGCCACAGCTTTATCTCCACGCTGCTGGGGATCAAACACCTGGTGGTGGCGGTCAACAAGATGGATCTGGTGAACTTCAGCGAAGAGAAGTTCGAGGAGATCCGCCAGAGCTACCTGACCTTTGCCGAACAGCTGCCGGGCAACCTCGATATTCGCTTTGTGCCGCTCTCGGCGCTGGAAGGGGATAACGTCGCGTCCCAGAGCGCAAACATGCCGTGGTACAGCGGCCCAACGCTGCTGGAAGTGCTGGAAACCGTTGAAATTCATCGTGTGGTCGACACTCAGCCGATGCGCTTCCCGGTGCAGTACGTGAACCGTCCGAACCTCGATTTCCGCGGCTTTTCCGGTACCCTCGCATCAGGCTCCGTGAAGGTGGGGCAGCGCGTTAAGGTGCTGCCATCCGGCGTGGAATCGACTATCGCCCGTATCGTCACCTTCGATGGTGACCTGCAGGAAGCGGGCGCCGGTGAAGCGGTAACCCTTGTACTGAAAGACGAAATTGATATCAGCCGGGGCGACCTGCTGGTGGATGCCCAGGAAACGCTGGCCGCCGTGCAGGGTGCTTCCGTGGACGTGGTATGGATGGCGGAGCAGCCGCTGACCGCTGGTCAGAGCTATGACATCAAAATTGCCGGCAAGAAAACCCGCGCCCGCGTGGACGGCATTCAGTTCCAGGTGGATATCAACAACCTGACCCAGCGCGAGGTCACCGAACTGCCGCTGAACGGTATTGGTCTGGTGGATCTGACCTTTGACGAACCGCTGGTGCTGGATCCATATCAGCAGAACCCGGTGACGGGTGGGCTTATCTTTATCGACCGCCTGACGAACGTCACCGTCGGCGCGGGCATGGTGCGTGAGCCAAACGAGCAGGCGAACCTGGCATCTGAATTCAGCGCCTTTGAGCTGGAGCTGAACGCGCTGGTGCGTAAGCACTTCCCGCACTGGGGCGCACGCGATCTGCTGGGAGGCAAGTAATGGCCGCCCATGATGAGAACGTCGTCTGGCATCCTCATCCGGTCACCGTCGCCCAGCGCGAGCAACTCCACGGTCACCGTGGAGTTGTGCTGTGGTTTACCGGGCTATCGGGCTCGGGTAAGTCGACGGTCGCAGGCGCGCTGGAAGAGGCGTTGCATCAGCAGGGCGTAAGCACGTACCTGCTGGATGGTGACAACGTGCGCCACGGCCTGTGCAGCGATTTAGGGTTCAGCGACGACGATCGTAAAGAGAACATCCGCCGGGTCGGGGAAGTCGCCAGCCTGATGGCAGACGCCGGGCTGGTGGTGCTGACTGCGTTTATCTCTCCGCACCGCGCCGAGCGCCAGATGGTGCGCGAGCGCGTGGGTCAGGATCGCTTTATCGAAGTGTTTGTCGACACCCCGCTGGAAGTTTGCGAAGCCCGCGATCCGAAAGGGCTGTACAAAAAAGCCCGTGCCGGTGAGCTGCGCAACTTCACCGGAATTGACGCGGTATACGAAGCGCCTGAATCGCCTGAAATTCACCTGGAGGGCCAACAATTGGTAACAAATTTAGTAAGCCAATTATTAGACCTGCTCAGACGGGACGATATTATCAGATCCTGAGACGGTATCGTTCGGGAGCTGTCTTCCCGAACGATGAGTCACGGTCACAGGATTAGCTATGCGCAACAGTGAAAATTTTATCATCACCACCGGGTCGGAGCCGCTAGCGACCGACGACGAAACGACCTGGTCATTTCCTGGGGCCATCATTGGCTTCGTCTCATGGTTGCTGGCGCTTGGCATTCCGTTTCTCATCTACGGCGGTAACACGCTGTTCTTCTTTCTCTACACCTGGCCTTTCTTTCTGGCGTTGATGCCCGTGGCGGTTGTCGTCGGCATTGCGCTCCACTCGCTGCTCAACGGTAAGCTCCTCTACAGCACCGTGGTCACGATTGTGACGGTGGTTCTGATGTTTGGTCTGTTATTTTTGTGGCTCATGGGCTAACTTCAGCCATAATTCAAACCGTAACCAACTGTGTAACGATATTGTGCAGGACGATTCTGCGGAAAAAATGTGGTACATTTGCCCGCGATGTTGCGGCATCTCTGTTACCCCGGCGTAGTGCTCTGGGGAAGTCTTGGGATGATGATGCCGTTTTTCAGGGGGCAGGATGGGTAAACTAACGCTGCTGTTGCTGGCTTTGCTAATCTGGCTGCAATATTCGCTGTGGTTCGGTAAGAACGGACTGCACGACTATAGCCGGGTGAGCGATGACGTCGCGGCTCAGCAGGCAACAAACGCCAAACTTAAGGCGCGAAACGATCAACTCTTTGCTGAAATTGATGACCTCAATGGCGGGCAAGAGGCGATTGAGGAACGCGCACGCAATGAACTCAGTATGACTAAGCCGGGCGAAACCTTTTATCGTCTGGTTCCGGATGCGTCTAAACGCAATCAGGGCTCAGCACAAAACAATCGATAATCAGGCCCAGGATTACGACATGGCAGTAACTTTTTCGGACGTATGCGCCGTGGTGCCGGCCGCAGGTTTTGGCCGGCGCATGCAGACAGAATGTCCCAAGCAGTACCTCTCTATTGGCGATAAAACGATCCTCGAGCACGCCGTGGCGGCGCTGCTGGCGCACCCCAGGGTGGCGCACGTGGTCATTGCTATCAGTCCTGGCGATGCGCGCTTCGCGCAGCTTCCGCTGGCAAATCACCCACAAATTACCGTCGTTGACGGTGGCGCCGAACGCGCCGATTCCGTGCTGGCGGGCATTCAGGCTGCCGGAAACGTGCCGTGGGTGCTGGTGCATGACGCTGCGCGTCCGTGTCTGCATCAGGACGATCTTGCGCGCCTGCTGGCGCTGAGCGAAACCAGTAAAGTGGGTGGCATTCTGGCCGCCCCGGTGCGTGACACCATGAAGCGTGCCGAGCCGGGCAAACGGGCCATCGCCCACACTGTCGATCGCGTCGATTTATGGCACGCGCTGACGCCTCAATTTTTCCCCCGCGAGTTACTCCACGACTGCTTAACGCGTGCGCTCAAAGAAGGGGCGACCATCACGGACGAAGCCTCGGCGCTGGAGTATTGCGGTTTTCATCCTGAGCTTATTGAAGGGCGCGCTGATAATATCAAAGTGACGCGTCCGGAAGATTTACAGCTTGCGGAATTCTATCTTACCCGTTCGACCCATCAGGAGAAGGCATAATGCGAATTGGACACGGTTTTGATGTACACGCCTTTGGCGGAGAAGGCCCAATTATCATTGGCGGCGTGCGCATTCCTTATGAAAAAGGACTGCTGGCGCATTCTGATGGCGACGTGGCATTGCATGCGCTGACCGACGCGCTGCTCGGCGCGGCCGCACTGGGGGACATCGGCAAGCTGTTCCCGGACACCGACCCGGCGTTTAAAGGCGCTGACAGCCGCGAACTGCTGCGCGAAGCGTGGCGCCGCATCCAGGCTAAAGGCTACACCCTGGGTAACGTCGATGTGACGATTATCGCTCAGGCGCCGAAAATGCTGCCGCATATTCCGCAGATGCGCGTGTTTATTGCAGAAGATCTGGGCTGCCATATGGACGACGTCAACGTCAAAGCGACGACCACCGAGAAGCTGGGCTTTACCGGCCGCGGCGAAGGGATTGCCTGTGAAGCCGTAGCGCTGCTGGTGAAGGCAAGCAAATGACAGACTTCGACAACCTGACATACCTGCACGGTAAACCGCAGGGGAAAGGGGTGCTGAAAGCCAGCCCTGAAGATTTCCTTGTGGTGGAGGATCTGGGCTTTGAGCCGGATGGCGAAGGTGAGCATATCCTGGTGCGTATTCTGAAAAATGGCTGCAATACCCGTTTTGTGGCCGACGCGCTGGCAAAATTCCTCAAAATTCATGCCCGCGAAGTGAGCTTTGCCGGGCAGAAAGATAAACACGCAGTCACTGAACAGTGGCTCTGCGCGCGCGTTCCGGGCAATACGATGCCCGATTTAAGTAAATTTGAGCTTGAGGGCTGTAAGATACTGGAGTTTGCCCGCCATAAGCGCAAACTGCGTCTGGGCGCGTTGAAAGGAAACGACTTTACGCTGGTACTGCGTGAAGTGACCGACCGCGATGACGTAGAGAAACGCCTGAATGCCATCAGCGCGCAGGGCGTACCGAATTACTTTGGCGCGCAGCGCTTTGGTATCGGCGGCAGCAACCTGCTGGGAGCGTTGCGCTGGGCGCAAAGCGATGCGCCGGTTCGCGACAGGAATAAACGCAGTTTTTGGTTGTCGGCAGCCCGTAGTGCGTTGTTTAATCAGATTGTGAGCGAAAGACTGAAAAAACCGGACGCGAATCAAGTTGTTGTTGGCGATGCGCTACAATTAGCGGGACGCGGAAGCTGGTTTGTGGCAACGGCAGAAGAAATGGCCGATGTTCAGTCGCGCGTGGACGCCAAAGCGCTGATGATTACCGCCGCGCTGCCCGGTATGGGCGACTGGGGTCCACAGGGCGATGCGCTGGCGGCTGAGCAATCTGCCGTCGCGGATGCGCCAGAATTACAATCATTGCTGGTGCGGGAAAAAGTAGAAGCAGCACGCCGCGCGATGCTGCTCTATCCGCAGCAGTTAAGCTGGAACTGGTGGGATGACGTGACCGTTGAGTTACGCTTCTGGCTGCCGGCAGGTAGCTTTGCCACCAGTGTTGTCAGGGAACTTATCAACACCTCGGGTGATTATGCGAATATTGCTGAGTAACGATGACGGGATCCACGCGCCAGGCATTCAGACGCTGGCGAAACACCTTCGCGAATTTGCGGATGTGCAGGTCGTGGCACCCGATCGTAACCGCAGTGGAGCGTCTAACTCGCTGACGCTGGAGTCGTCGCTTCGCACCTTTACCTTTGAAAATGGCGATATTGCCGTGCAGATGGGCACGCCAACCGACTGCGTTTTTCTGGGCGTGAACGCGCTGATGCGACCGCGTCCGGATATCGTCGTTTCCGGCATTAACGCCGGGCCCAACCTTGGCGATGACGTGATTTACTCCGGTACTGTGGCGGCCGCAATGGAAGGGCGCCATCTCGGGTTTCCGGCGCTGGCGGTCTCGTTAAATGGCCACACGCACTACGACACCGCCGCAGCGGTGACGTGTTCGATCCTGCGGGCGCTTAGCCGCGAGCCGCTGCGCACCGGGCGCATCCTCAACATCAACGTGCCGGACCTACCCCTGAATGACATTAAAGGCATTCGCGTTACCCGTTGCGGGAGCCGGCACCCGGCCGATCAGGTGATCCCGCAGCAGGATCCTCGAGGCAACACGCTTTACTGGATTGGTCCTCCCGGCGATAAGTGCGATGCGGGTCCCGATACCGACTTTGCTGCCGTGGATGAAGGCTATGTTTCGGTTACCCCGCTGCACGTAGATTTAACCGCGTATAGCGCGCATGATGTGGTGTCGGGTTGGCTGGATCGCGCAGGAGTGAACGCGCAATGGTAAACAAACGTGTACAAACTCTTCTGGAACAATTACGCGCGCAGGGGATCCGCGACGAGCACGTGCTTGAAGCACTTGCTCAGGTTCCGCGTGAGAAATTTGTAGATGAGGCGTTTGAACACAAAGCGTGGGAAAACGTGGCGCTGCCTATCGGGCAAGGCCAGACGATTTCACAGCCCTACATGGTGGCGCGCATGACGGAGCTGCTGGAGCTGACGCCCGACTCCCGCGTGCTGGAGATTGGCACCGGGTCAGGGTACCAGACCGCGATCCTGGCGCATCTGGTGCATCATGTGTGCTCCGTTGAGCGGATTAAAGGGTTACAGTGGCAGGCGCGTCGTCGCCTGAAACAACTTGATTTACATAATGTTTCGACACGACACGGTGATGGATGGCAGGGTTGGCAGGCTCGCGCCCCGTTTGACGCTATCATCGTGACGGCGGCCCCGCCTGAAATCCCTGCTGCACTGTTGTCGCAGCTGGATGAGGGGGGCATTCTTGTTCTGCCTGTTGGGGACGAGCAGCAGCTTTTGAAGCGTGTTCGTCGGCGCGGCGGCGAGTTTATTATCGACACCGTGGAAGCCGTGCGCTTTGTGCCTCTGGTAAAGGGGGAGTTGGCCTGAGACTCGGAATTATCCAGGGTTATTAAGGCAAATTCAGCGTATGGTGTGGCGCGAAAGATTCGTGCCATCACGGTAAATTTTAAGTCACTGGTAGTTAACACATTCCTGGGGGATAAATGAGCGCGGGAAGCCCTAAATTCACCATCAGCCGTGTTGCGGCATTATCACTGGTTTCGCTCTGGCTGGCAGGCTGTACAAGTTCTAACAATGCTCCTGCGCCCGTCAGTTCCGTCGGCGGAAATAGCGGATCCGGTAACACGTCCAGCGGAATGTTGATCACACCTCCGCCTAAAATGGGCACTGCTTCGGCACAACAAAATCCGCCTATTCAGCCGGTTCAACGTCCGATAACGCAGCCGACACAGATTCAGCCAGTGGATCAGCCTGTTCAGACCCAGAATGGCCGCATAGTCTATAACCGTAAGTATGGGAACATTCCGAAAGGTAGCTATACCGGTGGCAGTACCTATACCGTCAAGCGCGGCGATACGCTGTTTTACATTGCGTGGATCACCGGGAACGATTTCCGCGATCTCGCCCAGCGCAATAATGTCCAGGCCCCGTACGGTCTGGAAGTCGGGCAAACGCTTCAGGTAGGCAACGCAACGGGTACGCCACTTACGCCTGGCAACACCGTTTCAGCGGCCGATGTGACTGCGCAAAACAACAGCGTTAAGCCTGCACAAAAATCCACCACGGTGGTTGCTTCACAACCTGTAATTACGTATTCTGAGGATTCAGGTGATCAGACTGCTAACAAAATGTTGCCGAATAATAAAGGGACTGCGACTGTTGTCACAGCACCGGTGACGGCACCTGTGGTTAGCTCTACTGAACCGACTGCCAGCAGTATGACATCCAGTTCGCCAATCTCTGCATGGCGCTGGCCAACTGACGGTAAGGTTATCGAAAACTTCTCTTCCTCCGAAGGGGGAAATAAAGGGATCGATATCGCAGGGAGTAAAGGACAGGCTATCATCGCGACCGCAGATGGGCGCGTTGTGTATGCCGGTAACGCTCTGCGCGGTTACGGTAATCTTATTATCATCAAACATAACGATGATTACCTGAGTGCCTACGCCCATAACGACACAATGCTGGTCCGGGAACAACAAGAAGTTAAGGCGGGGCAAAAAATCGCTACCATGGGTAGCACCGGAACCAGTTCTACACGCTTGCATTTTGAAATTCGTTACAAGGGGAAATCCGTAAACCCGCTGCAGTACTTGCCGCAGCGATAATTTGACGGGGCATGCCAGCCAGGGTGTCTCGTTCAGGGATCACGGGTAGGAGCCACCTTATGAGTCAGAATACGCTGAAAGTTCATGATTTAAATGAAGACGCGGAATTTGATGAGAACGGAGTAGAGGCTTTTGACGAAAAAGCCTTAGTAGAAGAGGAACCCAGTGATAACGATTTGGCTGAAGAAGAGCTGTTATCGCAGGGCGCCACACAGCGTGTACTGGACGCGACTCAGCTTTACCTTGGGGAGATTGGTTACTCCCCACTGCTAACGGCCGAAGAAGAAGTCTATTTCGCACGTCGTGCTTTGCGTGGTGATGTTGCCTCGCGTCGTCGCATGATTGAAAGTAACCTGCGACTGGTCGTGAAAATTGCCCGCCGTTACGGCAATCGTGGTCTGGCTCTGCTGGATCTGATTGAAGAGGGCAACTTAGGTCTCATCCGCGCAGTTGAGAAGTTTGACCCGGAACGCGGGTTCCGTTTCTCAACCTACGCGACCTGGTGGATTCGTCAGACCATCGAACGGGCTATTATGAACCAGACCCGTACGATTCGCCTGCCGATCCACATCGTCAAAGAGTTGAACGTCTATCTGCGTACCGCACGCGAGTTGTCCCATAAACTGGACCACGAGCCAAGCGCAGAAGAAATTGCCGAACAACTCGATAAACCCGTTGATGACGTAAGCCGTATGCTGCGTCTCAACGAGCGCATTACCTCCGTTGACACCCCGCTGGGTGGCGACTCCGAAAAAGCGCTGCTGGACATCCTGGCCGATGAAAAAGACAACGGCCCGGAAGACACCACGCAGGACGATGACATGAAACAGAGCATCGTCAAATGGCTGTTCGAACTGAACGCCAAACAGCGTGAAGTGCTGGCGCGTCGTTTCGGTTTACTGGGGTATGAAGCTGCAACACTGGAAGACGTCGGCCGCGAAATTGGCTTGACCCGTGAACGTGTTCGTCAGATTCAGGTTGAAGGTCTGCGCCGCCTGCGTGAAATCCTGCAGGGGCAAGGTCTGAATATCGAAGCGCTGTTCCGCGAATAAGCAACCTTTCGTCAAAAAAGGCCCGTCGTGAGACGGGCCTTTTTCTTTTGGGCTACGGCTGTGCTGTTTCGTGGAGCAGACGCCACGTTATCCGTTCGCCTTCCTGATTAAGCACCGCGGTTGACCAGCGCACATTGACGGGCTGGTCCGGCCGGGTTTGCGTCTCCCGATAATGAAGGACCGCGCCGTTGGTCCACGCCTGTCGGGTAGTTAATTCATCAATGACGATCTTCAGGCCGGCACGGCTTCCGCGCTGGCTCTCCAGGAAACGGGCCAGGGCCTGATAGTCGAAATGGATACCACCCGGCGGGATCATCAGAAAATCGGGATGGAAACGGGCGAGCAGGGTATCGAAATCGCCTTCGCCTTTGCCTAACCAGTTTTCAAGCGCAATGTGAAGGTCGATAATGTCGTGTTCGAAAGGCGTCATGAATTCTCCTGTCGCAGCTGGGTCAGCACCTGCGTATTGTTAAGACGAAAAACATACAGTACAGGCAGCAAGGTCATGCCTGCGGCAAAAATAAACATCCCATGCCATGCGGCGAGCGGTGGCAGCCAGACCTGCGCCAGGTTCAGCGCCTGTGCCAGCAGCAAGGCACCGACAAAAAAACTCAACTGACGATTGAGATTCCACAGGGCGCTGGCATCCGGCATCTCTTCCCGGCGCGTCGTCAGAAACGCGCTGCTCTGAGCCGTGCTGCTGCAAAGGCTTCCCCCGGCGCCCATCAGGGTAAACGCCACAACAGGTAGCAGTGTAGCCGAACTGACGTTAATCAAAAGCAGGATACCCGTCGCCTGCAACAGGCATCCGATGACGATCAGCGGACGGGGGCCGATACGGTTAAAATAACGTCCCGTCGCCGTGATGGCTATAAACGATGCCACGGACCACGGCAGCATGAGTATTCCCGTTGCGGCCGGGCTCATGTTCGCCTCGTGCTGAAGATAAAACATCCCCGTGACGTTCACCCCAATAAACATACCGGGCACGCAGACATAGACAAGCATGGAAAATCGCAAAAGCGGGTCCGCGAGCAAAGGCAGGTTTAGCAGTTTGGCCGCTTTCATCGTGGGAATTGCGTGTTTGAGCCACAGACAGGCCAGAGCAAAGGTCACGATGGCAACCGGGAGCGTGGCGAAAAATATCCATCGCCAGCTTAACGTTTGCACCAGCAGACCCCCGATAGTAGGGGAGCAGGCGGGAGCAAGCAATGCAACCAGCATGACCGCGGAGGAGAGTCGGGCACGCTCGTGAGGCTTATACTGTTGCCAGGTCAGCGCCTGTCCCACGGGGATCAATAAGCCACCACCCACGCCCTGCAGCACGCGCCAGGCGATCAGACTTTCAAGCGTTGCAGACAAGCCTGCTGCGGCTGAGGCTACGCTGAACAGAAAAAGCGAGAGCAGGATGACGCGCTTTGGCCCGATGCGGCGCGTCAGCACGGTGCTGAACGGGATCACCAGCGTCAGACCGGCAATGTACCCATTACTGACCCAGGCAAGCGCTGAAGGCGTGGCGTTAAAATCGTGAGCCATCGCCGGAAAGGCGACGCTGGCAATAAACATGTTGATCAGATCAAGAAAAAAGCCCAGCAGATAGACTGCGGCAACTTTGCTGCGATACGTCATGATGGATCCTCCGGTGAGGAGGCGTATCGTATCGGCCGGGTGAGCGCGGATAAACCTGACAAAGCGAGATATACTGTCAAAACTATTTTGACAGTAAAAAGAGTGACGATGATTAACTTACAGCGAACGCAGATGTTTGTTACGGTGGCCGACACCGGCAGCTTTACGGCGGCAGCGGATGCGATGGGCCTGACAAAAGCGGTGGTCAGCTTCAATATTCGCCAGCTCGAAGCTGAACTTGGCGTCACCCTGCTGCTGCGATCCACACGCCGTCTGACGTTAACCGAGGCGGGCGCGCTGTTTCATCAACGCAGCGTAGCGCTTCTGAAGGACGCCGAGCAATTGCAGGATGATGTCCGCGCCAACCATGCGGGGCTCACGGGAGAACTGAGGATCACGACCACGCCTGAGTATGGCGCACAGGTCGTGGTGCCGCTGCTGGCCAGGTTTAGCCACCAGCATCCGGATCTTCGCGTGCGCCATGTTTCGTCGTCACTACACGCCGACCTTATCTCGGAGCGCTTTGACGTGGCTATCCGGCTGGGAACGCTTGCCGATTCGCGCTACCACGCCGCGCTGATTTCGCACTTTTCTGTTCTCCCCGTCGCGACGCCCGAGTGGCTCGTTAATCATCCCATCGAATCGCTTGCGCAGCTGGCACAGGCCGACTGGATTATTCACGAGCGCCTCGCCTCGCCGCTGCGCTGGCAGGTGAAAGACGCCAGCGGCGCGCCTGAAACGCTGGAGATAAAAAAAGCGCCGCGTTTGTTTGCCGATAGCGCTCAGGCGCTCATGGCCTTTGCGCTTGCGGGTGGTGGGGTAGCGTTATTGCCGGAATGGCTGGCGCGCGATGCGCTTGATGCGGGAAAACTGGTCCCGGTTTTACCGGAATATACCTTTGCACAGCAGGGCATCTATGCGGTGTATCCTGATGCCCGACATGTGCCAGCGAAAGTGCGCACCTTTATTGATTTTATGCGCACCAGCGTAAATTAACCGTGCATCATCTTTTTGATAAGCGCGGAGAATTGCTCCCGCTCGGCTTGAGTGAGACGTCCTAAAAACGCCTCATCCACCGCGTTGCCCATCGGTTTACAGCCTGCAAGCAGGGCTTCACCTTCTGGCGTCAGGAACACAAACCGGCGGCGCTTATCTGCTGGATCGTGCTCGCGTTTGACCAGCCCGCGTGCCTCCATGCGGCCGAGCATTTCCGCCAGGGTCGCTTTCGTGCTAACCGCCACTTCGGTCAATGCCACCTGTTCAATACCCGGGTGCTCGGCAATTGAGCGCATAACCGCATACTGCGGCTTGGTCAGTTCCGGTAAGGCATGTTGCCACTGCGCGGTATGCTGTTGAAAAAGCTGACGTAACAGGTGGAACGCCTCTTGTCTTAGTTCCATGAACACTCCGACGGAAAAAATCTCCCTCTATGATAGCCGCTATTGCTCTGGATTTTAACGCGGCATTTTTTAGCCATTAGTGTGATCGTATGCGAACGATCTTGTCAGAAAAACGATCCGGGAGTAGTTTATTTATAACGTTCGTGTGCGAACAAGATGATTGAGGTGCTGAATGAGATTGATCGTGGGAATGACGGGAGCGACGGGCGCTCCGCTGGGCGTGGCGCTGCTACAGGCGCTGCGGGAAATGCCGGAGGTGGAGACCCACCTGGTTATGTCGAAGTGGGCAAAAACCACCATTGAGCTGGAAACACCCTACACCGCGCAGGACGTTGCCGCCCTGGCTGACGTTGCCCACAGTCCGGCTGACCAGGCCGCCACCATCTCCTCCGGTTCGTTTCGCACCGACGGCATGATTGTCATTCCCTGCAGCATGAAAACGCTGGCGGGTATCCGCGCCGGCTACGCCGAAGGGCTGGTGGGCCGCGCGGCAGACGTGGTGCTGAAAGAGGGGCGCAAGCTGGTGCTGGTTCCCCGTGAAACGCCGCTGAGTACCATTCATCTGGAGAACATGCTTGCGCTTTCCCGCATGGGCGTGGCGATGGTGCCTCCCATGCCTGCTTATTACAACCATCCGCAAACCGTCGATGACATTACCCAGCATATCGTGACGCGCGTACTCGACCAGTTTGGTCTGGAGCATAAAAAAGCGCGCCGCTGGAACGGGCTGCGCGAGGCGAAACATTTTTCACAGGAGACTAAAGATGGCATTTGATGATTTGAGAAGCTTCCTGCAGGCGCTCGATGAGCAAGGGCAACTGCTGAAAATTGAGGAAGAGGTAAGTGCCGAGCCGGATCTGGCGGCGGCAGCCAACGCGACGGGACGCATCGGTGACGGTGCGCCTGCGCTGTGGTTCGATAATATTCGCGGTTTCACCGATGCCCGCGTGGTGATGAACACGATTGGCTCCTGGCAGAACCACGCCATTTCGATGGGGCTACCGCCGAATACCCCGGTGAAAAAGCAGATCGACGAGTTTATTCGCCGCTGGGATAAATTCCCCGTCACACCGGAGCGCCGTGCAAACCCGGCCTGGGCGCAGAATACGGTTGATGGTGAAGACATTAACCTGTTCGACATCCTGCCGCTGTTTCGCCTGAATGACGGGGACGGGGGCTTTTATCTCGACAAAGCGTGCGTTGTCTCGCGCGATCCGCTCGACCCGGATAACTTCGGCAAGCAGAACGTCGGGATCTATCGCATGGAAGTGAAGGGCAAGCGTAAGCTTGGCCTGCAACCGGTACCGATGCACGATATCGCCCTGCATCTGCACAAAGCGGAAGAGCGTGGTGAAGACCTTCCGATTGCGATTACGCTGGGCAACGATCCGATCATCACCCTGATGGGCGCGACGCCGCTGAAATACGATCAATCCGAGTATGAAATGGCGGGAGCGCTGCGTGAAACTCCGTACCCCATTGCGACCGCGCCGCTGACCGGCTTTGATGTACCCTGGGGCTCTGAAGTGATTCTGGAAGGGGTCATTGAGAGCCGTAAACGTGAAATCGAAGGACCGTTCGGTGAGTTTACCGGCCACTATTCGGGTGGTCGTAATATGACGGTCGTCCGTATTGATAAAGTCTCGTACCGTACCAAACCGATTTTCGAATCCCTCTACCTCGGCATGCCGTGGACCGAGATTGACTATCTGATGGGGCCAGCCACCTGTGTGCCACTTTACCAGCAGCTGAAAGCGGAATTCCCTGAAGTGCAGGCGGTGAACGCCATGTACACCCACGGTCTGCTGGCGATTATTTCCACCAAAAAGCGTTACGGCGGTTTTGCCCGCGCGGTCGGTTTACGCGCCATGACCACGCCGCATGGTCTGGGCTACGTGAAGATGGTGATTATGGTGGATGAGGACGTTGATCCATTCAACCTCCCGCAGGTGATGTGGGCGCTGTCATCGAAAGTGAACCCGGCAGGGGATCTGGTACAGCTGCCGAACATGTCGGTGCTTGAACTCGACCCGGGCTCCAGCCCGGCGGGCATTACCGACAAACTGATTATCGATGCCACCACGCCTGTCGCGCCGGACACCCGTGGTCACTATAGCCAGCCGGTACAGGATCTCCCTGAAACCAAAGCCTGGGCTGAAAAACTGACCGCCATGCTGGCTGCACGTCAATAAGGAGGAAAAGATGATTTGTCCACGTTGTGCCGATGAGCATATTGAAGTGATGGCGACGTCGCCGGTGAAAGGGGCCTGGAAGGTTTATCAGTGCCAGCACTGTCTGTATACCTGGCGCGATACCGAACCGCTGCGTCGTACCAGCCGCGAGCACTACCCTGAAGCGTTTCGCATGACGCAGAAGGATATTGACGAGGCACCGCAGGTGCCGACCATTCCACCGTTGCTGTAAAAAAGCCCGGTGGCGCTGCGCTTACCGGGCGATAACATCGTGCGGTCTTTTGCCCGGTGGCGGCTGGGGGGGGGCGGGGGGGCGGGGGGTGTTTGGGGGGGGGGGGGGGGCGGGCCCCCCCCCCAACAACCCCCCGGAAAAAAAAACACACGCGGGGGGCCCGTAAAACACCAGTAC
>NZ_SOMG01000024.1 GCF_004402045.1 Lelliottia nimipressuralis
TGTACAGTCCGGGGACATGGTAGACAGGTGTTCGGGGACATGGTGAACACTTTTTAACATCCTTTACCCATGGTGATCGACCTTTTCTTCAGGTCGATCACCCCCACTTTCGTGCTGTACCACCACACCTCGTAGCTGCCTTCTTCCTGCATCTCCTTCAGCCCGACCCGTTCTCCCCTGAACGCCTTGCCTGCGCTCAGACTTACCCCTTTCACGCTCAGTTTTCCGCTTATATCCACTTTCCTGACCATCACGCCCTCGTCGTATTCCGGAGGCTTTGTGTTGCCGCTGTACTGCCGCGCTGACGGCTGATACCGCGAGCCCGGTACCGCCATATCAAGCGCCTCATGCGGGCGTTCAAGGTTATAGACCGTCCGCCAGTGGTCAAAGGCGCGCTGCAGCTCACCGCTGTCCGTGAACCACTTCCCCTGCAGCACCTCCGCCTTCAGACTGCGGTGAAAACGCTCCAGCTTGCCCTGCGTCTGCGGATGATACGGCCGGGAGTGCCCCACCCGGATACCCAGACGTATCAGCCACAGCTCCAGCGCCGTCCAGGTGCCGGTGGTGTCTCCCCACGGAGCGCCGTTATCCATCGTCATCCGGTCCGGCAGGCCGTAGCGTTCAAACACGCTGACCAGCTGCTGCTGCACGGTCTCGCGCCGTTCATCGGTACAGTGCGCCAGGCACAGGGAAAAACGGGAGTGGTCGTCCAGCAGGGTGAGCGGATGGCAGCGGCCACCGCCAAAGAGAAAGTGGCCCTTAAAATCCATCTGCCAGAGCCGGTTTGGCGCATCATGTTCGAACCGTCCCGTGGCGGGAATGCCCGGTGAAGTGCCCGGCAGCAGGCTGTGACGGGCCATCAGGTTATGGACGGTGCTGAAGGCGGGCATACGGTGCCCCTGGTCTTCCAGCCAGCGCTTTATCTTGCGTGCGCCCCAGCGTTCATGGCGCTCATGGGCCATACGCAGCAGGGCAGTGATGTCGTCAGATGAGCGGTTCGGGGAATGGTGCGGTATGCGCGGGCGGTCCTGAAGACCGGCGGCACCTTCCTCCGCCCAGCGGCGAAGCCACTTATAGCCGGTAGCAGGTGAAATGCCGAAGCGACGGCAGAGGGAACGGATGTTCGCCCCGTCCTGCGAGGCGAACAAAACAAACTCGGTACGTAATGACATGGTATCTCTCGCATCCCAGGGCATAAGCGACTCCAGAAACGGGTTCTTATGCCTTAGTTGTAAGTGTCTACCATGTCCCCGAACAAGTGTTCACTATGTCCCCGGACCGTACA
>NZ_SOMG01000013.1 GCF_004402045.1 Lelliottia nimipressuralis
GGGGTGAAGTCGTAACAAGGTAACCGTAGGGGAACCTGCGGTTGGATCACCTCCTTACCTTAAAGAACCTGCCTTTGTAGTGCTCACACAGATTGTCTGATGAAAAAACAGCAGTAAAAATCTCTGCAGGCTTGTAGCTCAGGTGGTTAGAGCGCACCCCTGATAAGGGTGAGGTCGGTGGTTCAAGTCCACTCAGGCCTACCAAATTTCCTTTATGCTGTGTTGTGAAGCAACTCGTTTACATTAAGTAAACTTCGTTACTCCACGCCTTGCCTAAAGAAAAAGCTTCTTATTATAAGAAGAAAAAGGAGTGGTTATACGGGTATTGAAACATTATGGGGCTATAGCTCAGCTGGGAGAGCGCCTGCCTTGCACGCAGGAGGTCAGCGGTTCGATCCCGCTTAGCTCCACCATAATCTCTTGAATATAAAACAATGATTCAGAGTATATTAGGAATAGTATACTGTGAATTATTATGCTCTTTAACAATCTGGAACAAGCTGAAAAATTGAAAACAAATCAATATATCACCGAGGTATATTGATGAGTCTCTCAAAATCTCAAACTTTGAATGTGTTTTGACATCAAAGTGGGATGAGCGAGCAATTTACAGTTCGAGGCGGACAGCGCACAGCAAGCGCAGCATACTTAAGTATGTGAGCATTGCGAGCACTGCCCAACGAAGAAATGTAATCTGCGCAGCCATCACCATCTAGATAGTCTTTGAAAGAGACACTTTCGGGTTGTGAGGTTAAGCGAATAAGCGTACACGGTGGATGCCTAGGCAATCAGAGGCGATGAAGGACGTGCTAATCTGCGAAAAGCGTCGGTAAGGTGATATGAACCGTTATACCCGACGATATCCGAATGGGGAAACCCAGTATCCAATGGATACTATCATTAACTGAATCCATAGGTTAATGAGGCGAACCGGGAGAACTGAAACATCTCAGTACCCCGAGGAAAAGAAATCAACCGAGATTCCCCTAGTAGCGGCGAGCGAACGGGGAGCAGCCCAGAGTCTTAATCAATAGCAGTGTCAGGAGAACGGTCTGGAAAGTCCGGCAGTAAAGGGTGATAGCCCCGTATCTGAAGATGCTGTTATTGTGAACTCGACGAGTAGGGCGGGACACGTGTTATCCTGTCTGAATATGGGGGGACCATCCTCCAAGGCTAAATACTCCTGACTGACCGATAGTGAACCAGTACCGTGA
>NZ_SOMG01000029.1 GCF_004402045.1 Lelliottia nimipressuralis
CTGACCGCTGCAATCACTACCGTTCTGGCAAAAACCTACGGTGGTTCTGCTCGTGCATTCGACCAGATCGATAACGCACCAGAAGAAAAAGCTCGTGGTATCACCATCAACACTTCCCACGTTGAATATGACACCCCGACTCGCCACTATGCACACGTAGACTGCCCAGGCCACGCCGACTATGTTAAAAACATGATCACCGGTGCTGCGCAGATGGACGGCGCGATCCTGGTTGTTGCTGCGACTGACGGCCCTATGCCTCAGACTCGTGAGCACATCCTGCTGGGTCGTCAGGTAGGCGTTCCTTTCATCATCGTGTTCCTGAACAAATGTGACATGGTTGATGACGAAGAGCTGCTGGAACTGGTAGAGATGGAAGTTCGTGAACTGCTGTCTCAGTACGATTTCCCAGGCGACGACACTCCAATCGTTCGTGGTTCCGCGCTGAAAGCGCTGGAAGGCGAAGCAGAGTGGGAAGCAAAAATCATCGAACTGGCTGGCTTCCTGGATTCTTACATCCCAGAACCAGAGCGTGCGATTGACAAGCCGTTCCTGCTGCCAATCGAAGACGTATTCTCCATCTCCGGTCGTGGTACCGTTGTTACCGGTCGTGTAGAGCGCGGTATCATCAAAGTTGGCGAAGAAGTTGAAATCGTTGGTATCAAAGAGACTGCGAAGTCTACCTGTACTGGCGTTGAAATGTTCCGCAAACTGCTGGACGAAGGCCGTGCTGGTGAGAACGTTGGTGTTCTGCTGCGTGGTATCAAACGTGAAGAAATCGAACGTGGTCAGGTACTGGCGAAGCCAGGCTCAATCAAGCCACACACCAAGTTCGAATCTGAAGTGTACATTCTGTCCAAAGACGAAGGCGGCCGTCATACTCCGTTCTTCAAAGGCTACCGTCCACAGTTCTACTTCCGTACAACTGACGTGACCGGTACCATCGAACTGCCAGAAGGCGTTGAGATGGTAATGCCAGGCGACAACATCAAGATGGTTGTGACTCTGATCCACCCAATCGCGATGGACGACGGTCTGCGTTTCGCAATCCGTGAAGGCGGCCGTACCGTTGG
>NZ_SOMG01000020.1 GCF_004402045.1 Lelliottia nimipressuralis
TCACGGTACTGGTTCACTATCGGTCAGTCAGGAGTATTTAGCCTTGGAGGATGGTCCCCCCATATTCAGACAGGATACCACGTGTCCCGCCCTACTCTTCGAGTTCACAACCTGTGTGCTTTCGTGTACGGGACTGTCACCCTGTACCGTGCGACTTTCCAGACGCTTCCACTAACACACAAGCTGATTCAGACTCTGGGCTGCTCCCCGTTCGCTCGCCGCTACTGGGGGAATCTCGGTTGATTTCTTTTCCTCGGGGTACTTAGATGTTTCAGTTCCCCCGGTTCGCCTCGTTAACCTATGTATTCAGTTAACGATAGTGTGACGGATCACACTGGGTTTCCCCATTCGGACATCGCCGGGTCAAAGGTTCATATCACCTCGCCGGCGCTTTTCGCAGATTAGCACGTCCTTCATCGCCTCTGACTGCCAGGGCATCCACCGTGTACGCTTAGTCGCTTAACCTCACAACCCGAAGATGTTTCTTTCGATTCATCATCAAATTGCGAAAATTTGAGAGACTCGAACACACATAACATGTGTGTCGTTTCAATTTTCAGCTTGATCCAGATTTTTAAAGAGCAAAACTTCGCAGTGCACCTTTTCAGGTTCACTCTGAAGTTTTCTTGTTTTTCGCAGTAAAAGGATGGTGGAGCTATGCGGGATCGAACCGCAGACCTCCTGCGTGCAAGGCAGGCGCTCTCCCAGCTGAGCTATAACCCCATCGTATACACTAATCTCTGTACCGCTAATTCTTGTTGAGGCAAGGCGTGGTGACACGAAGCATACTGAAGTATGTGAGTGTCGCCGCAACGCAGCATCGGCAAGAATTTGGTAGGCCTGAGTGGACTTGAACCACCGACCTCACCCTTATCAGGGGTGCGCTCTAACCACCTGAGCTACAAGCCTGCAGAGATTTTTACTGCTGTTTTTTCATCAGACAATCTGTGTGAGCACT
>NZ_SOMG01000027.1 GCF_004402045.1 Lelliottia nimipressuralis
TCACGGTACTGGTTCACTATCGGTCAGTCAGGAGTATTTAGCCTTGGAGGATGGTCCCCCCATATTCAGACAGGATACCACGTGTCCCGCCCTACTCTTCGAGTTCACAGCAAGTGTGCTTTCGTGTACGGGACTGTCACCCTGTACCGTGCGACTTTCCAGACGCTTCCACTAACACACAAGCTGATTCAGACTCTGGGCTGCTCCCCGTTCGCTCGCCGCTACTGGGGGAATCTCGGTTGATTTCTTTTCCTCGGGGTACTTAGATGTTTCAGTTCCCCCGGTTCGCCTCGTTAACCTATGTATTCAGTTAACGATAGTGTGACGGATCACACTGGGTTTCCCCATTCGGACATCGCCGGGTCAAAGGTTCATATCACCTCGCCGGCGCTTTTCGCAGATTAGCACGTCCTTCATCGCCTCTGACTGCCAGGGCATCCACCGTGTACGCTTAGTCGCTTAACCTCACAACCCGAAGATGTTTCTTTCGATTCATCATCAAATTGCGAAAATTTGAGAGACTCGAACACACATAACATGTGTGTCGTTTCAATTTTCAGCTTGATCCAGATTTTTAAAGAGCAAAACTTCGCAGTGCACCTTTTCAGGTTCACTCTGAAGTTTTCTTGTTTTTCGCAGTAAAAGGATGGTGGAGCTATGCGGGATCGAACCGCAGACCTCCTGCGTGCAAGGCAGGCGCTCTCCCAGCTGAGCTATAGCCCCATCGTTTGTAATCTCTGTACCGCTCATCCTTTAAAAGGAGTTTGGTAGGCCTGAGTGGACTTGAACCACCGACCTCACCCTTATCAGGGGTGCGCTCTAACCACCTGAGCTACAAGCCTGCAGAGATTTTTACTGCTGTTTTTTCATCAGACAATCTGTGTGAGCACT
>NZ_SOMG01000025.1 GCF_004402045.1 Lelliottia nimipressuralis
GGGGTGAAGTCGTAACAAGGTAACCGTAGGGGAACCTGCGGTTGGATCACCTCCTTACCTTAAAGAACCTGCCTTTGTAGTGTCCACACAGATTGTCTGATGAAAAGTAAATAGCAAGGCGTCTTGCGATTGAGACTTCAGTGTCCCCTTCGTCTAGAGGCCCAGGACACCGCCCTTTCACGGCGGTAACAGGGGTTCGAATCCCCTAGGGGACGCCACTTGCTGGTTCGTGAGTGAAAGTCACCTGCCTTAATATCTCAAAACTCATCTTCGGGTGACGTTTGAGATATTTGCTCTTTAAAAATCTGGATCAAGCTGAAAATTGAACGACACACAGGTTATGTGTGTTCGAGTCTCTCAAATTTTCGCAATTTGATGATGAATCGAAAGAAACATCTTCGGGTTGTGAGGTTAAGCGACTAAGCGTACACGGTGGATGCCCTGGCAGTCAGAGGCGATGAAGGACGTGCTAATCTGCGAAAAGCGCCGGCGAGGTGATATGAACCTTTGACCCGGCGATGTCCGAATGGGGAAACCCAGTGTGATCCGTCACACTATCGTTAACTGAATACATAGGTTAACGAGGCGAACCGGGGGAACTGAAACATCTAAGTACCCCGAGGAAAAGAAATCAACCGAGATTCCCCCAGTAGCGGCGAGCGAACGGGGAGCAGCCCAGAGTCTGAATCAGCTTGTGTGTTAGTGGAAGCGTCTGGAAAGTCGCACGGTACAGGGTGACAGTCCCGTACACGAAAGCACACAGGTTGTGAACTCGAAGAGTAGGGCGGGACACGTGGTATCCTGTCTGAATATGGG
The DNA here is from genome assembly GCF_004402045.1 of Lelliottia nimipressuralis. Lineage (GTDB taxonomy): Bacteria > Pseudomonadota > Gammaproteobacteria > Enterobacterales > Enterobacteriaceae > Enterobacter > Enterobacter chinensis. Next base: position 817 of record NZ_SOMG01000025.1, read on the forward strand.
GGGACCATCCTCCAAGGCTAAATACTCCTGACTGACCGATAGTGAACCAGTACCGTGA
>NZ_SOMG01000022.1 GCF_004402045.1 Lelliottia nimipressuralis
GGGAACCTGCGGTTGGATCACCTCCTTACCTTAAAGAACCTGCCTTTGCAGTGCTCACACAGATTGTCTGATGAAAAGTAAATAGCAAGGCGTCTTGCGATTGAGACTTCAGTGTCCCCTTCGTCTAGAGGCCCAGGACACCGCCCTTTCACGGCGGTAACAGGGGTTCGAATCCCCTAGGGGACGCCACTTGCTGGTTCGTGAGTGAAAGTCACCTGCCTTAATATCTCAAAACTCATCTTCGGGTGACGTTTGAGATATTTGCTCTTTAAAAATCTGGATCAAGCTGAAAATTGAACGACACACATGTTATGTGTGTTCGAGTCTCTCAAATTTTCGCAATTTGATGATGAATCGAAAGAAACATCTTCGGGTTGTGAGGTTAAGCGACTAAGCGTACACGGTGGATGCCCTGGCAGTCAGAGGCGATGAAGGACGTGCTAATCTGCGAAAAGCGCCGGCGAGGTGATATGAACCTTTGACCCGGCGATGTCCGAATGGGGAAACCCAGTGTGATCCGTCACACTATCGTTAACTGAATACATAGGTTAACGAGGCGAACCGGGGGAACTGAAACATCTAAGTACCCCGAGGAAAAGAAATCAACCGAGATTCCCCCAGTAGCGGCGAGCGAACGGGGAGCAGCCCAGAGTCTGAATCAGCTTGTGTGTTAGTGGAAGCGTCTGGAAAGTCGCACGGTACAGGGTGACAGTCCCGTACACGAAAGCACACAGGTTGTGAACTCGAAGAGTAGGGCGGGACACGTGGTATCCTGTCTGAATATGGGGGGACCATCCTCCAAGGCTAAATACTCCTGACTGACCGATAGTGAACCAGTACCGTGA
>NZ_SOMG01000010.1 GCF_004402045.1 Lelliottia nimipressuralis
TCACGGTACTGGTTCACTATCGGTCAGTCAGGAGTATTTAGCCTTGGAGGATGGTCCCCCCATATTCAGACAGGATACCACGTGTCCCGCCCTACTCTTCGAGTTCACAACCTGTGTGCTTTCGTGTACGGGACTGTCACCCTGTACCGTGCGACTTTCCAGACGCTTCCACTAACACACAAGCTGATTCAGACTCTGGGCTGCTCCCCGTTCGCTCGCCGCTACTGGGGGAATCTCGGTTGATTTCTTTTCCTCGGGGTACTTAGATGTTTCAGTTCCCCCGGTTCGCCTCGTTAACCTATGTATTCAGTTAACGATAGTGTGTCGGAACACACTGGGTTTCCCCATTCGGACATCGCCGGGTCAAAGGTTCATATCACCTCGCCGGCGCTTTTCGCAGATTAGCACGTCCTTCATCGCCTCTGACTGCCAGGGCATCCACCGTGTACGCTTAGTCGCTTAACCTCACAACCCGAAGATGTTTCTTTCGATTCATCATCAAATTGCGAAAATTTGAGAGACTCGAACACACATAATATGTGTGTCGTTCAATTTTCAGCTTGATCCAGATTTTTAAAGAGCAAAACTTCTTAATGCACTCAAAAGTACATTCAGAAGTTCATTATTCATCAGACAATCTGTGTGAGCACTGCAAAGGCAGGTTCTTTAAGGTAAGGAGGTGATCCAACCGCAGGTTCCCCT
>NZ_SOMG01000015.1 GCF_004402045.1 Lelliottia nimipressuralis
TGGCTACGTAGCTCAGTTGGTTAGAGCACATCACTCATAATGATGGGGTCACAGGTTCGAATCCCGTCGTAGCCACCAAATTAGTAAACTATCGAATTATTCGGTAGACTAGAAAAAATTGTTGGGGTATCGCCAAGCGGTAAGGCTCTGGTTTCTGATACCAGCATTCCGAGGTTCGAATCCTCGTACCCCAGCCAATTTAAAAAGTCGTTAAGCAGTTTGTTTAACGCAATTGGGGTGTCGCCAAGCGGTAAGGCTCTGGTTTCTGATACCAGCATTCCGGGGTTCGAATCCCTGCACCCCAGCCACTTAGTAACAAAAAAGCCCGCTCTGCGGGCTTTTTTGTTTTTGTCGTCAGTACCGTGTGGCCTGATGCCCTCACCCTGGCTCTCTCCCAAAGGGAGAGGGAAAAAGGATTAGAGTCCGAGAGCGTATTTAAGCGCCTGACGTTTCAGACCACCGGCACGCTCCGCTGCCATCAAGCCAATATTACGCAGAATGCGCACCGGGGCTAAGTCATTGCTGAACCCGGCATAGAACAGATCCATCCCCGACTGCATGATGAAATTGTCCGCCATGCGTCGCGTCTGGTAACGCTTCAGAACCTGATGGCTTGACCAGTTTTCCGCGTGCCCACGGGCGCTACCCAGCACATCCAGCAACGCCTCAACGTCACGATACCCCAGGTTCACACCCTGCCCGGCCAGCGGGTGAATGGTGTGTGCCGCATCTCCCACCAGCGCCAGCCCTTCGCGGGCATACTGCAAAGCGTGCCGACGCGTGAGAGGGAACGCCCCTGCAGCGACCGGAGTAACGTTGCCAAGACGGCCCGGGAAATGCAGGTGAATTTCCCGCTGCAATTGCTCCATTGAAAGCCCCTGCAGCTGGCGAATGCGCGCCGGCTTGTCGTACCACACCAGCGATGCCCAGTGATCAAACAGCGGTAAAAAGGCATGCGGGCCATTCGGGGTAAAGTGCTGCCAGGTGCTCTCTCCCGGCGCATTCTCGCACTGGACGGTAATCAGCATACAGGACTGCTCATACTGCCAGGCATGAACCCCGATACCCGCCATCTGTCTGACCTGCGAGTTGGCACCATCCGCCCCGACGACCAGTTTCACGGCCAGTTCATCGCCGCTATCGAGCGTCAGCACATAGCCGCTATCGTGAGGATGCAGCGCCTTAAGTGACGCAGGAACTCGCAACGTCACCTTCGGGTGTGCCTCCAGCGCCTGCCAGAGCGCCAGCTGGAGCACGTTGTTTTCCACCATATAGCCCAGGCGCGGTAGCTTCAGCTCCGCGGCATCAAACGCGACGTGGGCATTTTCCCACTCCCAGGTTTCAAGACGGTTGTAAGGATGGGCGCGCATTGCCAGCACCGCCTCCCAGACGCCCAGTCCGCGCAGCAGATCAACGGAAGCCGCGCTGATAGCGGAAATGCGCACATCCGGTTTGGCCGCCGGATCGTATTGCGCAGGCGCCGACTGTTCAATTACCGTTACCTCAAATCCCTGCTGCGCCAGCCCCAGCGCCAGCGCGCCGCCGACCATACCGCCGCCGACAACGGCAACTTCGGTGTGTTGGAGTGTCATGGTCAATTTTCCTTATTGGAGAATCCTTTAAGTTTACCGGATTTTTTCGGTCCTGAGACACATAACCTTCATACTGGTCACAACCCCACCAAAGCATTACAATACGCGGCTTGCAATCCTGAGCTGAGCAAGTCGATGACTAAAAAACTCCATATAAAAACCTGGGGCTGTCAGATGAACGAATACGATTCATCCAAGATGGCCGATCTGCTGGATACCACCCACGGATACCAGCTGACTGAAAATGCGAAAGAAGCGGACGTGCTGCTGCTGAACACCTGTTCCATTCGTGAAAAAGCGCAGGAAAAAGTCTTTCACGTGTTAGGTCGCTGGAAACTTCTCAAACGAAAAAATCCGGACCTGATTATCGGCGTGGGTGGCTGCGTCGCCTCGCAGGAAGGCAAGCTGATCCGCCAGAGAGCCCCCTATGTGGATATTGTCTTTGGCCCGCAGACCCTGCACCGCCTGCCTGAGATGATCAATCAGGTTCGCGGCAATCGTAGCCCGGTCGTTGACGTCAGCTTCCCGGAGATCGAAAAATTTGACCGTCTGCCGGAGCCGCGCGCCGATGGCCCGACCGCCTTCGTCTCCATCATGGAAGGCTGCAACAAGTACTGTACCTACTGCGTGGTGCCGTACACCCGTGGTGAAGAGGTCAGCCGCCCGGCAGACGACATTCTGTTTGAAATCGCGCAGCTTGCCGCACAGGGCGTTCGCGAAGTGAACCTGCTGGGCCAGAACGTTAACGCCTGGCGCGGTGAGAACTACGACGGCACAACCGGCAGCTTTGCCGAGCTGCTGCGTCTGGTGGCCGCGATTGACGGCATCGACCGCATTCGCTTTACCACCAGCCATCCGATGGAATTTACCGACGACATCATCGACGTATACCGCGATACGCCAGAGCTGGTGAGCTTCCTGCACCTGCCGATTCAGTGCGGCTCTGACCGCGTGCTGAACCTGATGGGTCGTCCGCACACGGTGCTAGAGTACAAATCGACCATCCGCAAGCTGCGTGAAGCCCGTCCGGATATCCAGATAAGCTCTGACTTTATCGTCGGTTTCCCTGGCGAAACCGCTGATGACTTCGAACGTACCATGAAGCTCATCGGCGAAGTGAATTTTGACGTCAGCTATAGCTTCATCTTCTCCGCACGTCCGGGAACGCCCGCGGCCGATATGGTTGACGATGTGCCGGAAGAAGAGAAAAAGCAGCGTCTGTATATTCTGCAGGAGCGCATAAACCAGCAGGCCAGCGCCTGGAGCCGCCGCATGCTCGGCACCGTCCAGCGCATACTTGTGGAAGGTACTTCGCGTAAGAGCATCATGGAACTCTCCGGCCGCACCGAGAACAACCGCGTGGTGAACTTTGAAGGCACCCCGGACATGATCGGTAAATTTGTAGACGTTGAGATTGTCGAAGTCCTGACCAACTCGCTGCGCGCGAAAGTGGTACGCACCGAAGACGAAATGGGCCTGCGTATTGCAGAGTCACCGGAATCCGTGATTTCGCGTACCCGCAAAGAAAACGATTCTGGCGTTGGGATTTACCAGCCTTAATCCTTCTGGCCTGCCTCTTCGGCAGGCCTTGTATTTCCTCTTATCGTCCCCAATATCATCCGCAACGCTTGCGCCTTTATTCTATGGCGTGAATAATTTCGGTAATGACCGTTTTATTACGCCCTGTCGCAACGGTTCAGTTAACCAATCAAAGAGGAACAGTTTGAACATAGATACGCGTGAAATTAGCCTTGAGCCAGCAGACAACGCTCGCCTGCTGAGCCTGTGCGGGCCGTTTGATGACAACATCAAACAACTGGAGCGACGTCTGGGTATCGAAATCAATCGTCGCGATAATCATTTCAAACTTACCGGACGCCCTATCTGCGTCAACGCCGCTGCGGACATTCTGCGTAGCCTGTATGTCGATACCGCTCCGATGCGCGGCGAAACACAGGATATTGAACCGGAACAGATCCACCTCGCCATTAAAGAGGCACGCGTGCTGGAACAGAGCGCGGAAAGCGTGCCGGACTATGGCAAAGCCATTAACATCAAGACCAAACGTGGCGTCATTAAGCCGCGTACACCAAACCAGGCGCAGTACATCGCCAACATTCTTGACCATGACATCACCTTCGGCGTGGGTCCGGCAGGTACGGGTAAAACCTATCTCGCCGTTGCCGCTGCGGTTGATGCCCTGGAACGCCAGGACATCCGGCGCATCCTGCTGACCCGCCCTGCCGTTGAAGCGGGTGAAAAACTGGGCTTCCTGCCGGGCGATCTGAGCCAGAAGGTCGACCCGTATCTGCGCCCTTTATACGATGCGCTGTTTGAGATGCTGGGCTTTGAGAAGGTCGAGAAGCTCATTGAGCGTAACGTTATCGAAGTTGCCCCGCTTGCCTACATGCGTGGCCGTACGCTGAACGATGCGTTCATCATCCTCGATGAAAGCCAGAACACCACCATCGAACAGATGAAGATGTTCCTGACGCGTATCGGCTTTAACTCTAAGGCGGTCATTACGGGTGACGTGACGCAGATTGACCTGCCGCGCAGCACCAAATCGGGCCTGCGCCACGCCATTGAGGTGCTGGCAGAGGTCGACGAAATCAGCTTTAACTTCTTCCACAGTGAAGACGTGGTACGCCACCCGGTGGTCGCGCGTATCGTTAACGCCTATGAAGCCTGGGAAGAGGCGGATCAGAAGCGTAAGGCCGAACTGGCCGCAGAACGTAAGCGCGAAGCGCAGGAGCAAGAACAGAAATGAGTCAGGTGATCCTCGATTTACAGCTGGCCTGTGAAGACAATTCCGGCATGCCAGAAGAGGCACAGTTTCAGAAATGGCTGGATGCCGTTATCCCCCAGTTTCAGGAAGAATCAGAAGTTACGATTCGCCTGGTGGATGAAGCAGAAAGCCATGAGCTTAACCTGACCTATCGTGGGAAAGATAAGCCGACCAACGTGCTCTCTTTCCCGTTCGAAGCGCCGCCGGGTATTGAGATGCCGCTATTGGGCGATCTGATCATCTGCCGCCAGGTGGTTGAGCAGGAAGCCAAAGAGCAGCAAAAACCTCTTGAGGCCCACTGGGCGCATATGGTGGTACACGGCAGCCTGCACCTGCTCGGCTACGATCATATCGAAGACGATGAAGCGGAAGAGATGGAGTCCCTCGAGACAGAGATAATGCTTGCTCTGGGCTATGAGGATCCGTACATTGCCGAGAAAGAATAGTCCGTCACCTGACTGACTAACATGCCGCCACGAAAGGACATCGCGTGGCGGTAAACATTGAACTAACAAGAGAACCCTTAACAAACGCCATGAGCGACGACAATTCACACAGTAGCGACACGACAACCAGTAAAAAGGGATTTTTCTCCCTCATTCTGAACCAGCTTTTCCACGGCGAACCGAAAAACCGTGATGAACTGCTTGAGCTGATTCGTGATTCCGGGCAGAACGACCTTATCGACGAAGATACGCGCGAAATGCTCGAAGGGGTTATGGACATCGCCGACCAGCGCGTTCGCGATATCATGATCCCCCGTTCGCAGATGATCACCCTGAAACGCAACCAGACGCTGGACGAGTGCCTCGATGTCATCATCGAATCTGCCCACTCGCGTTTCCCGGTCATCAGCGAAGACAAAGATCACATCGAAGGGATTTTGATGGCGAAAGATCTGCTGCCGTTTATGCGCAGCGATGCCGAAGCCTTCAGCATGGAAAAAGTGTTACGCCAGGCCGTGGTTGTGCCGGAGAGTAAACGTGTGGATCGGATGCTGAAAGAGTTCCGCTCTCAGCGTTACCACATGGCGATTGTTATTGATGAATTTGGTGGCGTTTCCGGTCTTGTCACGATCGAAGATATTCTTGAGCTGATCGTCGGTGAAATCGAAGATGAGTATGACGAAGAAGAAGATATCGACTTCCGTCAGCTCAGCCGCCACAGCTGGACCGTGCGTGCGCTGGCCTCAATTGAAGACTTCAACGACGCCTTCGGTACCCACTTCAGCGATGAAGAGGTTGATACCATTGGCGGGCTGGTGATGCAGGCCTTTGGTCATCTTCCGGCGCGCGGCGAGACCGTTGACATTGACGGTTACCAGTTCAAAGTGGCAATGGCCGACAGCCGACGTATTATACAGGTTCACGTCAGAACGCCGGACGATTCACCGGTGCCAAAACTGGAAGATTAATGTAAATGGCATTTGCCCCACTCTTTGAACGTCAGCGCGTCCGTTTGCTGCTGGCGCTGTTACTCGGAGCCAGCGGTACGCTGGCTTTTTCTCCTTACGACATCTGGCCTGCGGCCATTCTTTCCCTGATGGGGCTACAGGGTCTGACCCTGAATCGTCGTCCGGTACAGGCTGCCGCCATCGGTTACTTCTGGGGGCTGGGGCTGTTTGGTTCCGGCATCAACTGGGTTTATGTCAGCATCGCCCAGTTTGGCGGTATGCCGGGCCCGGTTAACATCTTCCTGGTGGTACTGCTCGCTGCCTACCTCTCGCTGTATACCGGTCTGTTCGCAGGTATCCTTTCTCGCCTGTGGCCAAAAACCAGCTGGCTGCGTGTCGCTATTGCCGCGCCGGTGGTCTGGCAACTCACCGAATTCCTGCGCGGTTGGGTGCTGACGGGCTTCCCATGGCTGCAGTTCGGCTACAGTCAGATTGACGGCCCGCTGAAAGGCCTGGCGCCGGTGATGGGCGTTGAGGCCATCAACTTCCTGCTGATGGTTGTCAGCGGCCTGCTGGTACTGGCACTGGTTACGCGCGGCTGGAAGCCGCTGGCTGTGGCGCTGGTGCTGTTCGCTCTGCCCTTCCCGCTGCGCTATATCCAGTGGTTCACGCTTGAGCCCGAGCGCGCCACGCAGGTTTCTATGGTTCAGGGAAATATCCCGCAGTCCATGAAGTGGGACGAGAAAGAGCTGCTGAATACGCTGAAGATCTACGCCAACGCCACGGAAGAGGTGATGGGTAAATCACAGCTGATTATCTGGCCGGAGTCTGCGATTCCCGATCTGGAGATTAACCAGCAGCCGTTCCTCAACATGATGAACGATCTGCTGCTTTCGCGTGGCAGCACGCTAATCACCGGGATTGTCGATGCGCGTCTGAATCAGCAGAACCGCTACGACACCTACAACACCATCATTACGCTCGGCAAAGACAGCGAATACAGTTACCGCTCCACTGACCGGTACAACAAGAACCACCTGGTACCGTTTGGTGAGTTTGTTCCGCTGGAATCGATTCTGCGCCCGCTGGCACCGTTCTTTGACCTGCCGATGTCCTCTTTCAGCCGCGGGCCATACGTTCAGCCCCAGCTGCATGCGCACGGTTTTGCCCTGACGCCGGCCATTTGCTACGAAATTATCCTCGGCGAGCAGGTACGCGATAACTTCCGCCCGGACACGGACTTCCTGCTGACTATCTCTAACGATGCCTGGTTTGGTAAGTCGATTGGCCCGTGGCAGCACTTCCAGATGGCGCGGATGCGTTCTTTGGAGCTGGCGCGTCCGCTGCTGCGAAGCACCAACAACGGCATCACCGCCGTGATTGGACCGCAGGGTGAAATCCAGGCCATGATCCCGCAGTTTACCCGTGAAGTGCTGACCACCCGCGTCACACCGACAACCGGCCTGACGCCATACTCCCGTACCGGCAACTGGCCGCTGTGGATTTTGACCGTGCTGTTCGGCTTTGGCGCGGTACTGATGAGCCTGCGTCAGCGTCGTCGGTAATCTCACCTCTTCCTGCCGGGTGGCGGCTACGCCTTACCCGGCCTACTTTCCCATGCTTTACGTCGGGTAAGGCGTAAGCCGCCACCCGACAAATCCCTCCCAACCCCAAATCTGGCACGCCTATTGCTTTGTTTATTCAGGTAAACGCAGTTTGGCTTAACGTGCAACTTAGTCGCACCAACGTAGATCATCGGTAGCACCGTAACGGTGCAACGGGAGATATTTGCCTCTGAATGGTGCGGCGCGCTTCGCAAAAATAAACAATAACGCAGCAAAATCTTTACATTAAGCCAGACTAAATGTTAACAAGCTTGCATAACACTGCACTCGCATTGCGCGAGATATAACAACATCACAATGGGTATCAATGCGTCACTGGCGCTGATAAAAAAGGAGTTGGGTATGCAATTACGTAAACTGGCCACAGCAATGCTGGTTATGGGAATGTCTGCAGGCGTGGTTCACGCTGAAGATGCTCCGGCAGCAGGCAGCACTCTCGACAAGATTGCCAAAAACGGCGTCATCGTGGTCGGCCACCGTGAATCTTCAGTCCCGTTCTCTTACTACGACAACACGCAAAAAGTCGTGGGCTATTCACAGGATTACTCCAACGCCATCGTTGAAGCTGTGAAGAAAAAGTTGAACAAACCTGACCTGCAGGTGAAGCTGATCCCAATCACTTCACAGAACCGTATTCCACTGCTGCAGAACGGCACCTTTGATTTCGAGTGTGGCTCCACCACCAACAACCTCGAGCGTCAGAAACAGGCTGCCTTCTCGGACACCATCTTTGTCGTTGGCACCCGCCTGCTGACGAAGAAAGGTGGTGAGATCAAAGATTTCGCTGACCTGAAAGGCAAAGCGGTCGTTGTCACCTCCGGAACCACCTCAGAAGTGCTGCTGCACAAACTGAACGACGAGAAGAAAATGGATATGCGCATCATCAGCGCGAAAGACCATGGCGACTCCTTCCGTACCCTGGAAAGCGGCCGTGCCGTCGCGTTTATGATGGATGACGCCCTGCTGGCGGGCGAGCGTGCGAAAGCGAAAAAACCAGACAACTGGGATATCGTCGGTACCGCGCAGTCTAAAGAAGCCTACGGCTGTATGCTGCGTAAAGACGATCCGCAGTTCAAAAAGCTGATCGATGACACCATCTCTCAGGTGCAGACCTCTGGCGAAGCGGAAAAATGGTTCGACAAGTGGTTCAAAAACCCAATTCCACCAAAAAACTTGAACATGAATTTTGAACTGTCTGACGACATGAAAGCGCTGTTCAAATCTCCAAATGACAAAGCTCTTAACTAATTAGAACAACAGGGGCGGGATCTCCTGCCCTCTCGATTGTCGGGAAGCATGGACAGACTATACGTTGAGTGGTCGTTCCCCACTCAGCGCGAAAAATGAGCTTCTCACCAATCTTCGAGGGTAGCGCTGCTACCCTTTTTTTTCTGGAGTTTATTATGTCAATAGACTGGAACTGGGGCATATTCCTGCAACAAGCCCCGTTCGGCAACACCACCTATCTTGGCTGGCTGTGGAGCGGCTTTCAGGTCACCGTAGCATTATCGATAACGGCGTGGATTATCGCGTTTCTTGTCGGTTCTCTGTTCGGTATTCTGCGCACCGTCCCTAACCGTTTTCTTTCAACACTTGGCACCCTGTATGTGGAACTGTTCCGTAACGTTCCGCTTATCGTGCAATTCTTTACCTGGTATCTGGTTATCCCGGAACTGCTGCCGGAAAATATTGGTATGTGGTTCAAGTCGGAACTGGATCCGAATGTACAGTTCTTCGTCTCTTCCATGATGTGTCTGGGGCTGTTTACCGCTGCGCGCGTTTGCGAGCAGGTGCGTGCCGCCATTCAGTCATTACCCCGTGGACAAAAAAATGCGGGCCTGGCAATGGGCTTGACCCTGCCGCAAACCTACCGCTATGTGCTGCTGCCTAACGCCTACCGCGTTATCGTTCCACCGATGACCTCTGAGATGATGAACCTGGTGAAAAACTCGGCCATCGCCTCGACCATCGGCCTGGTCGATATGGCTGCACAGGCGGGCAAACTGCTGGATTACTCCGCACACGCGTGGGAATCCTTCACCGCAATCACGCTCGCGTATGTTCTGATTAACACTTTCATCATGCTGGTGATGAACCTGGTTGAACGTAAAATCCGCCTGCCGGGTAATCTGGGGGGCAAATAATGTACGAATTTGACTGGAGTTCTATTGTTCCATCCATGCCATACCTGCTTGATGGCCTGGTGATTACCTTAAAAATCACCGTGATTGCCATCATCATTGGTATCGTCTGGGGCACCCTGCTGGCCGTCATGCGCCTGTCGAGCTTTAAGCCTTTCGCCTGGTTTGCGACTGCCTACGTTAACGTTTTCCGTTCCATCCCGCTGGTGATGGTGCTGCTGTGGTTTTATCTGATTGTGCCCGGCTTCCTACAAAACGTGCTGGGGCTGTCGCCGAAAACCGATATCCGCCTGATCTCCGCCATGGTGGCTTTCTCAATGTTTGAGGCTGCTTACTACTCGGAAATTATCCGTGCGGGTATTCAGAGTATCTCCCGTGGGCAATCCAGCGCCGCACTGGCACTGGGGATGACGCACTGGCAGTCCATGCAGCTCATTATTCTGCCGCAGGCGTTTCGCGCCATGGTTCCGCTCCTGCTGACCCAGGGTATCGTGCTGTTCCAGGATACCTCACTGGTCTACGTTCTGAGTCTGGCAGACTTCTTCCGTACCGCGTCAACCATCGGTGAACGTGATGGTACGCAGGTCGAGATGGTGCTCTTCGCGGGTGCGGTCTATTTTGTGATTAGTTTAAGCGCGTCGCTGTTGGTCAGCTGGCTGAAGAAAAGGACGGTATAATGATTTCCCTGAAAAATGTTTCTAAATGGTATGGGCACTTTCAGGTGCTGACCGACTGCTCCACCGAAGTGAAAAAAGGTGACGTAGTAGTGGTATGCGGGCCGTCCGGTTCCGGTAAATCGACGCTGATCAAAACCGTCAACGGACTGGAGCCGGTGCAGCAGGGTGAGATCGTCGTCAACGGCACCAAAGTCAACGACAAGAAAACCAATCTCGCCCAGCTTCGTTCTCACGTTGGAATGGTGTTCCAGCATTTTGAGCTGTTCCCTCACCTCTCCATTATTGAGAACCTGACCCTGGCGCAGGTAAAAGTACTTAAGCGTGATAAAAAAGCGGCGCGCGAGAAAGGTCTGAAACTGCTGGAACGCGTTGGGCTCTCGGCGCACGCCGATAAGTTCCCGGCGCAGCTTTCTGGCGGCCAGCAGCAGCGCGTGGCGATCGCCCGCGCGCTGTGCATGGATCCCGTTGCGATGCTGTTTGATGAGCCAACGTCGGCGCTCGATCCTGAGATGATCAATGAAGTGCTGGACGTCATGGTCGAACTGGCGCACGAAGGGATGACCATGATGGTGGTGACTCACGAAATGGGCTTTGCCCGTAAAGTGGCGAACCGCGTGATCTTTATGGATGAAGGGAAAATCGTGGAAGACTCGCCGAAAGAAGAGTTCTTCGCGAATCCGAAATCCGACCGCGCCAAAGACTTCCTCGCCAAAATCCTGCACTAACCTTGTCGGTGCGCAATCTGCGGATTGCGCACTGCCTCACGCTTTCGCTCACTTCTTCTCGTCGGCGTCACATTGCAGCGTTAACCTTGTCACAAAATAACGCTATGAATGGAGAACGCTATGGCACAACCCATCATTATCGATTGCGACCCGGGTCATGATGACGCGATCGCACTCGTCCTTGCACTTGCCTCCCCCGAACTCGACGTCAAAGCCGTCACCTCTTCTGCCGGAAACCAGACGCCGGATAAAACCCTGCGTAACGTTTTGCGCATGCTGACGCTGCTTAACCGCCCCGATATTCCCGTCGCCGGCGGAGCCGTCAAGCCCCTGATGCGCAAGTTAATTATTGCGGATAACGTGCATGGCGAAAGTGGGCTGGATGGTCCTGTGCTGCCGGATCCGGGCTTCGCACCGCAAAACTGCACCGCCGTGGAGCTGATGGCGAAGGTGCTGCGTGAAAGCCCTGAGCCAGTAACGCTGGTTGCCACCGGACCGCAAACCAACCTCGCGCTGCTGCTGAACAGCTATCCGGAACTGCATCACAACATTGCCCGTATTGTGCTGATGGGCGGCGCAATGGGGCTCGGGAACTGGACGCCGGCTGCCGAATTCAACATTTTTGTCGATCCCGAGGCCGCAGAGATCGTCTTCCAGTCCGGTTTGCCAGTTGTGATGGCGGGGCTGGACGTGACCCATCGCGCGCAGATTATGGCTGACGACATTGAGCGCTTCCGTTCCGTGGGTAATCCGGTCGCGACAACGGTGGCTGAGCTACTCGATTTCTTTATGGAGTATCATAAAGCCGAGAAATGGGGATTCCACGGTGCGCCGTTGCATGATCCATGCACGATTGCCTGGCTGTTAAAACCGGAGATGTTTACCACGGTGGACAGATGGGTTGGCGTTGAGACGCAGGGAAAATACACCCAGGGCATGACGGTGGTGGATTACTACTCGCTGACGGGGAATCAACCGAATACAACGGTGATGGTGGATATCGACCGTCAGGCGTTTGTGGATTTACTGGCGGAGAGACTGGCTTACTATTCTGCGGCCTGATGCCCTCTCCCACGGGAAGAGGGAGCAGACACTAAAAACGGCAACGTCGTTGCCGTTTTGCTTTTACCTAGGGTTCAAACGGCCGGCGCTGGAACTGATCATGGCCGCATTTCGGACACAGCGGCAGTACATCAGGCGTATAGACCGCAATATGGTGATGGCATTTCTCACACACCAGGTTGCCCAGTCCCACAACTTCGCCACTCTGGTAGACGCCGTGGTGGTTCAAATCCTGAAAGACCTCGCGCCACTCCAGCTGCGTTTTGTCGGTGATATCCGCCAGCTCCTGCCACAGGCTCTCTTTTATCACCCTCATGAACACGCTGTCGGCGATCTCGTCCTGACTCTCTTCGTAGCTGCGCGCAAACTCTTCCAGGTCACGACGTACGGCGCGGGTCACCTCTTCCACTTCGGTTCGCGTTAACTCACCCGTTTGCGTCACCCGTGCACGCGCCTGTTCGACTAACGCGTCAATATCGCGCTCGCCGTTACGCAGCCGTTCCGTCAGTGTCGCCACCAGTTCGCGGTAAAATTGAGCAACCTTGTTCATCATTTTGCCTCCCGGGTAAGTAACTATTTCTAATAATAGACCTTATTTCATCACCGCTTTGTCAGGTGAAGCACAGACCCGGTAAATTCCTGCAAAGCGCATTTGTGCGAAAGGCTGTTTTGACGCGGACGTTTGGGCTATGCTATGCGGATCTGAATGACCACATCCATTGGCTACATTTGTAGCTGTATTGAAAACAGGACCACTGGCTGCCATGCAAGAGCAATACCGCCCGGAAGAGATAGAATCAAAAGTCCAGCAACACTGGGACGAGAAGCGCACCTTTGAAGTAACCGAAGACGAGAGCAAAGAGAAGTATTACTGCCTGTCGATGCTTCCCTATCCTTCTGGTCGACTACACATGGGCCACGTGCGTAACTACACCATCGGTGATGTGATTGCACGCTACCAGCGCATGCTGGGCAAAAACGTCCTGCAGCCTATCGGCTGGGATGCGTTCGGTCTGCCCGCGGAAGGCGCAGCGGTAAAAAACAATACGGCTCCGGCACCGTGGACGTACGACAACATCGCGTACATGAAAAACCAGCTCAAAATGCTGGGCTTTGGCTATGACTGGAGCCGAGAGCTGGCGACCTGTACCCCGGAATACTATCGCTGGGAACAGAAGTTCTTCACCGAGCTGTACAAAAAAGGCCTGGTGTACAAGAAGACCTCTGCCGTTAACTGGTGCCCGAATGACCAGACCGTTCTCGCAAACGAACAGGTTATCGACGGCTGCTGCTGGCGCTGTGACACCAAAGTTGAGCGTAAAGAGATCCCGCAGTGGTTTATTAAAATCACCGCTTACGCTGATGAGCTGCTGAACGATCTGGATAATCTGGACCACTGGCCAGATACCGTTAAGACCATGCAGCGCAACTGGATCGGCCGTTCCGAAGGCGTGGAAATCACCTTCAACGTTGAGAACTATGACCAGACCCTGACCGTCTACACCACCCGTCCGGACACCTTCATGGGCGCGACCTACCTGGCCGTGGCCGCAGGTCACCCGCTGGCGCAGAAAGCGGCAGAAAACAATCCGGAACTGGCCACCTTCATCGACGAATGCCGCAACACCAAAGTGGCCGAAGCCGACATGGCGACGATGGAGAAAAAAGGCGTTGCGACAGGCTTCTATGCGAAGCATCCACTGACTGGCGAAGCCATCCCTGTCTGGGCCGCAAACTTCGTTCTGATGGAGTACGGTACAGGTGCAGTAATGGCTGTTCCGGGTCACGATCAGCGCGACTATGAGTTTGCCACCAAATACAACCTGCCGATTAAAGCCGTTATTCTGGCCGCCGATGGTTCTGAACCAGACCTGTCCGAACAGGCGCTGACCGAAAAAGGTACGCTGTTCAACTCCGGCGAGTTCAGCGGTCTGAGCTTCGAAGAAGGCTTCAACGCCATCGCCGATAAGCTGGCCTCCCTTGGGGTGGGCGAGCGTAAAGTTAACTTCCGTCTGCGCGACTGGGGCGTTTCCCGTCAGCGTTACTGGGGTGCGCCAATCCCAATGGTGACGCTGGAAGATGGCACCGTAATGCCAACGCCTGAAGATCAGCTGCCGGTGATCCTGCCGGAAGACGTGGTCATGGACGGTATCACCAGCCCGATCAAAGCCGATCCTGAGTGGGCAAAAACCACCGTAAACGGCCAGCCTGCGCTGCGTGAAACCGACACCTTTGACACCTTTATGGAGTCATCCTGGTACTACGCGCGTTATACCTGCCCACAGTATCAGGACGGTATGCTGGATTCCGATGCGGCAAACTACTGGCTGCCGGTAGATATCTACATCGGTGGTATCGAACATGCCATCATGCACCTGCTCTACTTCCGCTTCTTCCATAAGCTGATGCGCGATGCCGGCATGGTGAACTCTGACGAACCAGCAAAACAGCTGCTGTGCCAGGGCATGGTGCTGGCGGATGCCTTCTACTACGTCGGCGTAAACGGCGAGCGTAACTGGGTTTCTCCGGTCGATGCTATCGTTGAGCGTGACGAGAAAGGCCGTATCGTGAAGGCGAAAGACGCCGCAGGTCATGAGCTGGTCTATACCGGCATGAGCAAGATGTCCAAGTCTAAAAACAACGGCATCGACCCGCAGGTGATGGTTGAGCGCTACGGCGCGGATACCGTGCGTCTGTTCATGATGTTTGCTTCTCCGGCAGACATGACCCTGGAGTGGCAGGAGTCTGGCGTTGAAGGCGCGAACCGCTTCCTGAAACGCGTCTGGAAACTGGTTTACGAACACACCGCTCTGGGCGATGCCCCGGCACTGAACGCCGCCGCACTGACTGAAGATCAGCAGGCGCTGCGTCGTGATGTTCATAAAACGATTGCAAAAGTGACCGATGATATTGGTCGTCGTCAGACCTTCAATACCGCAATTGCGGCTATTATGGAACTGATGAACAAACTGGCAAAAGCCCCGCAGGACGGCGAGCAGGATCGTGCCTTAATGCGTGAAGCGCTGCTGGCCGTTGTTCGCATGCTGAACCCGTTCACTCCGCACGTCAGCTTCACTCTGTGGCAGGAACTGAAAGGCGAAGGCGATATCGACAACGCGCCGTGGCCACAGGCTGACGAAGCAGCGATGGTGGAAAACACGACGCTGGTCGTGGTCCAGGTAAACGGCAAAGTCCGCGGTAAAATTACCGTGGCGGTCGATGCAACCGAAGAACAGGTTCGCGAGCGCGCGGGCCAGGAAACTCTGGTCGCAAAATATCTTGAGGGCGTTACCGTGCGTAAAGTGATCTACGTACCGGGTAAACTGCTGAATCTGGTCGTTGGCTAAGCGCGGGAGGAAACGTGCGACAACTGGCAACAATACTCTTATCTCTGGCGGTGCTTGTCACCGCTGGCTGTGGCTGGCACCTGCGCAATACTACGGCGGTGCCTACTCAGATGAAAACAATGATCTTCGATTCCGGGGATCCGAATGGTCCACTCAGCCGGGCAATCCGTAATCAGCTGCGTCTGAACGGTGTGGAGATTGTCGAAAAACAAACACTGCGCCAGGATGTACCGTCTCTGCGTGTTATAGGTGGAGGTCTGTCGAGAGATACAGCCTCTATCTTCCAGGATGGCCGTACCGCAGAGTATCAGATGGTGTTGACGGTCGACGCGGCGGTGCTGATCCCGGGTAAAGATATCTACCCGATCAGCACGAAAGTGTACCGTTCGTTCTTCGATAACCCGCAGACGGCGCTGGCAAAAGATGCTGAACAGCAGATTATCATCAACGAAATGTACGACAAGGCGGCGGAACAGCTGATCCGTAAACTGCCAAGTATTGCAGCGTCAACCAAACAAGGATCTGACATTGTTGAAAAACCAGATGCCGGCACGCTTCCTGCTGCTACCTCTCTGGGTAAATGATGATCAGGCTGTATCCTGAACAACTCCGCGCGCAGCTCAATGAAGGGCTGCGCGCGGCGTATCTGCTTCTTGGAAACGATCCGCTCTTACTTCAGGAAAGTCTGGATGCCGTGCGACTTGCAGCTGCCGCGCAGGGCTTTGATGAACACCACACCGTCCAGTTGGATAACAACACCGACTGGAACGCCCTCTTCTCGCTGTGTCAGGCGATGAGCCTTTTTGCCTCGCGCCAGACTATTCAGATCCTGCTGCCGGATAACGGTCCTAATGCGGCTATCAACGAGCAGCTCGCCACGCTGGTCAGCCTGTTACACAGCGATCTGCTCCTCATTGTACGTGGCAACAAGCTGACTAAAGCGCAGGAAAACGCAGCATGGTTTTCCCAGCTCGCAACCCACGCGGTGCTGGTCACCTGTCAAACGCCTGAGCAGGCGCATCTGCCTAAATGGGTGGCAGCGAGAGCGAAGCAGAACAACCTTCAACTGGATGATGCGGCAAATCAACTGCTCTGCTACTGCTATGAAGGTAATCTGCTGGCACTGGCGCAGGCGCTGGACAGACTCTCCCTGCTGTGGCCGGATGGCAAGCTGACTTTACCGCGCGTTGAGCAGGCCGTTAACGACGCGGCGCACTTCACGCCGTTCCACTGGGTGGACGCGCTGCTGTCGGCGAAAAGCAAACGCGCCCTGCATATTCTGCAGCAGCTACGCCTGGAAGGGAGCGAACCCGTCATTCTGCTGCGTACGCTGCAGCGCGAGCTGTTGTTGCTGGTTACGCTCAAGCGACAGTCTGCCCATACGCCATTGCGCTCGCTGTTTGATAAACATCGGGTGTGGCAAAATCGCAGGGCTTTGACCACCGAGGCCATCAACCGCCTGAGTCATGAACAGCTTCGTCAGGCTGTACAGCTTCTGATGCGCGCTGAGCTCACGTTAAAAAAAGATTATGGTCAGTCGGTCTGGGCAGAGCTGGAAAGCCTTTCTCTGCTGCTCTGCCATAAGGCGCTGGCAGACGTTTTTATTGATGGATAGTATGCATTCTTTACAGGCCTTGTATGGCGGCACCTTCGACCCGGTACATTACGGGCATCTGAAGCCGGTTGAAATTCTGGCGAATCTGATCGGCCTTCAGCGCGTTATCATCATGCCCAATAACGTCCCGCCCCATCGCCCGCAGCCCGAGGCGACCAGCGAGCAGCGAAAAGAGATGCTCGCTCTTGCCATCGCAGATAAACCGCTCTTCCGACTTGATGAGCGTGAGCTGCGTCGCGACACGCCCTCCTGGACGTCTCAGACGCTGCAGGAGTGGCGAGCCGAACAAGGGCCAGACCAGCCGCTGGCCTTTATCATCGGCCAGGATTCCCTACTGAATTTCCCCACATGGCATCAGTATGAAACCATTCTGGAGAACAGCCATCTGCTCGTCTGCCGCCGTCCAGGCTACCCGCTGACCATGCGCGATGCACAGTACCAGCAGTGGCTGGAAGATCATCTCACCGATAATGTTGAAGATCTCCACAATCAGCCTGCCGGGAAGATTTATCTGGCGGAAACGCCGTGGTTCGATATCTCAGCGACCCTCATTCGCGAGCGTTTACAGCAAGGGTTAGCGTGTGACGATTTGCTACCGGCCCCGGTGCTGGCGTATATCCATACGCACGGTTTGTATCAGAAAAGCGCAGATGAATAGCCGGAGGGCATAAAAAGCGGCTTATTGTTTATCCTGCCTTGACAGGGTAAGCCATACTGTTATTCTCCGCTGCCAGACTTTCCCGCCGATCATTGCTTTACAGAAATTGTTTTACAAAAATGGCGATGCAATCTCAGGCGGAGGGTGGGATGATACCCGCCTTCAAAAGCCTGGCAGGAGACATTTGTCCCGATACAGGCGTGAGTTCAGGTATACTGCCTGGCTACGAATTCAACGTTTTACAATCTCATTCACCCCAGGGGGAAAACTTGCAGGGTAAAGCACTCCAGGATTTTGTTATTGACAAAATTGATGACCTGAAAGGTCAGGACATCATCGCTATCGACGTTAAGGGTAAATCCAGTATTACCGATTGCATGATCATCTGCACCGGTACCTCTACGCGTCATGTTGTTTCGATTGCCGATCACGTGGTTCAGGAATCGCGTGCAGCAGGACTGTTGCCGCTGGGTGTTGAAGGTGAAGCGACGGCTGACTGGGTGGTTGTCGACCTCGGCGATGTGATTGTCCATGTCATGCAGGACGAGAGCCGTCGCCTGTATGAGCTGGAAAAACTCTGGGGTTAATGCGTGAAGTTGCAGCTGGTCGCCGTCGGCACCAAAATGCCGGACTGGGTACAAACCGGTTTTACTGAATATCTGCGTCGTTTTCCAAAAGACATGCCGTTCGAACTGGTGGAGATCCCCGCCGGCAAGCGCGGCAAGAACGCTGATATCAAACGTATTCTCGATAAAGAGGGTGAACTGATGCTGGCTGCCGCAGGCAAAAACCGCATCGTCACCCTCGATATTCCAGGTAAGCCCTGGGATACGCCGCAGCTGGCGCACGAACTGGAGCGCTGGAAGCAGGATGGTCGTGACGTCAGTCTGTTGATTGGCGGGCCTGAAGGGTTATCCCCTGCCTGTAAAGCGGCAGCAGAACAAAGTTGGTCTCTCTCCGCGCTGACGCTTCCCCACCCGCTCGTTCGGGTACTGGTAGCAGAAAGCCTGTATCGTGCGTGGAGCATTACTACCAACCACCCCTATCACCGCGAGTAACGACTGACCAGGGTAGATTAAGCAGCGGATGAAACTACAGAATTCTTTTCGCGACTATACGGCTGAGTCCGCGCTGTTTGTGCGCCGGGCGCTGGTCGCCTTTACGGGGATTTTGCTGCTTACCGGCGTGCTGATCGCCAACCTTTATAATCTGCAAATTGTCCGCTTTACCGATTATCAGACGCGTTCAAACGAAAACCGTATTAAGCTGGTGCCTATCGCGCCCAGCCGCGGCATTATTTACGATCGTAACGGCACCCCGCTTGCGTTAAACCGCACCATCTATCAAATCGAGATGATGCCGGAAAAAGTTGATAACGTTCAGAACACGCTGGAAGCGCTGAAGAGCGTTGTCGACCTTAATGATGACGATATCGCCGCCTTTAAAAAAGAGCGCGCCCGCTCTCACCGTTTCACCTCCATTCCGGTTAAAACCAATCTGACGGAAGTTCAGGTGGCCCGCTTTGCGGTGAACCAGTACCGTTTCCCCGGCGTGGAAGTGAAGGGTTACAAGCGTCGCTACTACCCTTACGGCTCCGCGCTGACGCATGTGATTGGCTACGTTTCCAAGATTAACGACAAAGACGTCGACCGCCTCGATAAAGACGGTAAGCTGGCAAACTACGCTGCAACGCACGACATCGGTAAGCTGGGAATTGAACGCTACTACGAAGATGTTCTGCACGGGCAAACCGGCTATGAAGAGGTTGAGGTTAACAACCGTGGCCGCGTTATTCGCCAGTTGAAAGAAGTGCCGCCTCAGGCGGGGCATGACGTCTATCTCACGCTCGACCTGAAACTGCAACAGTACATTGAAACCTTACTGGCGGGCAGCCGTGCTGCCGTTGTGGTTACCGATCCTCGTACCGGTGGCATTCTGGCGATGGTGTCAATGCCAAGCTATGACCCGAACCTCTTTGTTGACGGTATCTCCAGTAAAGACTATTCCGGTTTGCTTAATGACCCCAACACGCCGCTGGTGAACCGCGCGACGCAAGGGGTTTACCCGCCAGCCTCTACGGTTAAACCGTATGTGGCGGTCTCGGCACTGAGTGCAGGCGTTATCAACCGTAATACCAGCCTGTTTGACCCGGGCTGGTGGCAGCTTCCAGGTTCAGACAAGCGCTATCGTGACTGGAAAAAATGGGGCCACGGTCATCTGAACGTCACCAAATCGCTGGAGGAGTCTGCGGATACCTTCTTCTATCAGGTAGCTTATGACATGGGTATCGACCGCCTGTCAGAGTGGATGAGCAAATTTGGCTACGGACATTACACCGGCATTGACCTTTCAGAAGAGCGTTCAGGCAACATGCCGACGCGTGAATGGAAGCTGAAGCGCTTTAAAAAACCCTGGTATCAGGGTGACACCATTCCGGTGGGTATCGGCCAGGGCTACTGGACGGCAACGCCGATTCAGATGAACAAAGCCATGATGATCCTCATCAATGACGGTGTGGTGAAAGTACCTCATCTGCTACAAAGTACGGTTGAAGACGGTAAAAAAGTGCCCTGGAACCAGCCGCACGAAGCGCCTGTCGGTGACATTCATTCCGGCTTCTGGGAAATCGCGAAAGACGGTATGTACGGCGTGGCAAACCGCCCGAACGGTACCGCGCATAAGTATTTTACCGGCGCACCGTACAAGGTGGCCGCGAAATCGGGTACTGCGCAGGTGTTTGGTCTGAAAGCCAACGAAACCTATAACGCACACCGCATTGCCGAACGTCTGCGTGACCATAAGCTGATGACGGCGTTTGCCCCTTATGATAACCCGCAGGTCGCGGTGGCGATGATTCTGGAGAACGGCGGTGCTGGGCCAGCAGTAGGGACCATCATGCGCCAGATCCTTGACCACATTATGCTGGGTGATAACAACACCGAACTGCCGGCTGAAAACCCGGCCGCCGCTGCGGCGGAGGACCAATAATCATGACGGATAATCCAAACAAAAAATCGCTGTGGGATAAAATCCACATCGACCCAGCCATGCTGCTGATCCTGCTGGCTCTGCTGGTTTACAGCGCTCTGGTTATCTGGAGCGCCAGTGGCCAGGACATCGGCATGATGGAGCGCAAAATCGGCCAGATCGCGATGGGGCTGATTATTATGGTAGTGATGGCGCAGATCCCGCCGCGCGTCTACGAAGGCTGGGCGCCCTACCTCTACATCTTCTGTATCATTTTGCTGGTTGCGGTTGATGCGTTTGGCGCCATTTCAAAAGGGGCGCAGCGCTGGCTGGATCTGGGTATCGTCCGTTTCCAGCCCTCGGAAATTGCCAAAATCGCCGTTCCATTGATGGTGGCTCGCTTTATCAACCGCGACGTCTGTCCGCCGTCTTTAAAAAATACCGCCATCGCGCTGGTGCTGATTTTCCTGCCAACGCTGCTGGTTGCGGCACAGCCTGACCTTGGCACCTCAATCCTTATCGCCCTCTCCGGCCTGTTTGTCCTTTTCCTGTCAGGTCTGAGCTGGCGTTTGATTGGTATCGCAGTGGTGCTGATCGCGGCGTTCATCCCTATCCTCTGGTTCTTCCTGATGCATGATTACCAGCGCCAGCGCGTCATGATGCTGCTCGATCCGGAAACCGATCCGCTGGGGGCGGGCTATCATATTATTCAGTCCAAGATTGCGATTGGCTCTGGCGGCCTGCGCGGTAAGGGCTGGCTGCACGGCACGCAGTCGCAGCTGGAATTTTTACCGGAGCGCCACACCGACTTTATCTTCGCCGTACTGGCGGAAGAGCTGGGGCTGGTTGGCATCTTAATATTGCTGGCACTGTACGTCCTGCTGATCATGCGAGGATTATGGATTGCAGCACGCGCGCAAACCACCTTTGGTCGCGTCATGGCTGGCGGGTTGATGCTGATTTTATTCGTTTATGTCTTCGTAAATATTGGTATGGTGAGTGGTATTCTGCCGGTGGTAGGCGTACCGCTGCCGCTAGTGAGTTACGGAGGCTCGGCACTGATCGTGTTGATGGCCGGGTTTGGTATCGTGATGTCGATCCATACCCACAGAAAAATGTTGTCAAAAAGCGTATAAAAATAAGGGGATCGGAATGCGTAAGCAGTGGCTGGGGATCTGCATCGCGGCAAGTTTACTTGCGGCCTGCACAAGTGATGATGGTCAGCAACAGGCAACCGTCGCGCCGCCGCAGCCTGCGGTGTGTAATGGCCCGAACGTTGAAATCAGCGGCGCCGATCCCGTTTATGAACCGCTTAATGCCAGTGCCAATCAGGATTACGAGCGCGACGGCAAAAGCTACAAAATTGTTCAGGATCCGTCCCGTTTCAGTCAGGCTGGCTTTGCCGCCATTTATGATGCCGAGCCAGGCAGTAACCTGACGGCCTCCGGCGAAGCGTTCGATCCAATGCAACTGACTGCGGCACACCCAACGCTGCCGATTCCGAGCTACGCCCGTATCACCAACCTGGCGAACGGTCGTATGATCGTTGTGCGCATCAACGACCGCGGCCCGTACGGGAATGACCGGGTGATTTCCCTGTCGCGCGCGTCCGCCGACCGCCTGAACACCTCGAACAACTCCAAAGTCCGTATTGACCCGATTATCGTGGCGCAGGATGGTTCTCTCTCCGGGCCGGGTACCGCGTGTACGACAGTAGCAAAACAGACCTACGCCCTTCCCGACCGCCCAAATCTTGACGGCGGAATGGGAAGTGCCTCTTCTCCGGCAGCACCTTCTGAGCCGGGGGGAGAAATTCGCCCGATCAGCAATGACACGCTCCAAAGCGATGATTCAACGGGCGCACCGGTAAAGAGCAGCGGCTTTCTGGGCGCACCGACGACCTTAGCCTCGGGCGTGCTTGAAGGCAGCGAGCCTACGCCAGCCCCTGCTCCTGTTACAGCACCAGCGACCCAACCGGCTCCCGTAACGGCGCCAGCGACCACGCAAAGTGCTGCGGTGGCGGCTCCGGCTGCGGCCAGCGGCAGCTATGTGGTTCAGGTTGGCGCAGTGAGCGATCAGGCACGAGCCAAACAGTATCAACAACGTCTGAGCCAGCAGTTTGGGGTACCAGGACGCGTTGAACAGAACGGCGCGGTGTGGCGTATTCAGATGGGGCCGTTTGCCAGCAAATCGCAGGCAGCGACCCTTCAGCAGCGCCTGCAGAATGAAGCTCAGCTTCAGTCATTTATCGCTGTTGCAAAGTAATTAATCGGCGGTGTCCGAAATGTCAGTTTGTGTAAAACAGATTCACAAACTCATGCTTAAAGTCGGATGCCTGCCTGAATAGCATTTGCTATAGTAAGGCACTTTTTTTAATTCCATCACGGATGTCGTAGTTCTGACCATGAAGACCACTTTTTCTGCTCGTTTTGTGCAGCGCATGGCGCTGACCACGGCCCTTTGCGCTGCTGCGCTCTCTGCAGCTCACGCCGATGACCTGAATATCAAGACCATGATCCCTGGCGTTCCGCAAATCGACGCGGAATCCTACATCCTGATCGATTACAACTCTGGCAAAGTGCTGGCAGAACAGAATGCCGATGCCCGCCGTGACCCGGCCAGCCTGACCAAAATGATGACCAGCTACGTTATCGGCCAGGCGATGAAAGCAGGCAAATTTAAAGAATCGGACCTGGTTACCATCGGTAACGATGCGTGGGCAACCGGGAACCCAGTCTTCAAAGGTTCATCTCTGATGTTCCTGAAACCGGGTATGCAGGTTCCTGTGTCTCAGCTGATTCGCGGCATCAACCTGCAGTCAGGTAACGATGCCTGCGTGGCGATGGCCGATTTCGCCGCCGGTAGCCAGGATGCGTTCGTAGGTCTGATGAACAGCTACGTGACTGCGCTGGGCCTGAAAAACAGCCATTTCCAGACCGTACACGGCCTGGACGCAGACGGTCAGTACAGCTCCGCACGTGACATGGCCCTGATTGGTCAGGCGCTGATCCGCGACGTACCCAATGAGTACTCCATCTATAAAGAGAAAGAGTTCACCTTCAACGGTATTCGTCAGACCAACCGTAACGGCCTGCTGTGGGATAACAGCCTGAACGTTGACGGCATCAAAACCGGTCACACCGACAAAGCGGGCTACAACCTGGTGGCTTCAGCTACTGAAGGTCAGATGCGTCTGATCTCTGCCGTGATGGGCGGTCGTACCTTTAAAGGTCGTGAAACAGAAAGCAAGAAACTGCTGACCTGGGGCTTCCGTTTCTTCGAAACCGTGAATCCACTGAAAGCAGGTAAAGAGTTTGCTTCAGAACCCGTCTGGTTCGGCGACAATGACCGTGCTTCCCTCGGCGTAGATAAGGACCTGTACCTGACCATTCCACGCGGTCGTATGAAGGATCTGAAAGCCAGCTACGTTCTGAACAGCACAGAGCTGCATGCCCCGCTGCAGAAAAACCAGGTTGTAGGTACCATCAACTTCCAGCTGGATGGCAAGACGATCGATCAGCGTCCGCTGGTTGTTCTGCAAGAAATTCCTGAAGGCAATTTCTTCGGCAAAATCATTGATTACATTAAATTGATGTTCCATCACTGGTTTGGTTAAAAATTGAACACTTGAAAGTGTGATTTTGATCCCCATATACTAAGTATCCTGATAACTCCCACCTGACGTGGGAGTTATTCTTTTTGACGTTACGCCGGAGCTGACATGAAAACCAAACTTAACGAACTGCTTGAATTCCCTACCTCATTTACCTACAAAGTAATGGGTCTGGCGAAACCTGAGCTGGTTGATCAGGTGGTTGAAGTGGTACAGCGCCATGCGCCGGGTGACTACTCTCCGTCAGTAAAACCAAGCAGCAAGGGCAACTACCACTCGGTTTCTATTACCATAACTGCGACTCACATTGAGCAGGTTGAGACGCTGTACGAAGAGCTCGGCAATATCGAAATTGTTCGTATGGTACTGTAGTCCCTTTGCGGTTACCCGGTTTGCCGGGTAACCCCTCTCCCCGCTGTGATATACTCCCGCACACCTTTTGTCCCTCGTCTTCGGAGACGCAGTTTTGTATCAGGATAAAATTCTGGTCCGTCACCTCGGGCTGCAACCTTATGAGCCTGTCTCCCAGGCTATGCATGACTTCACTGATTCACGCGATGACAGCACCCCAGATGAGATCTGGCTGGTCGAACACCTGCCGGTATTTACGCAGGGTCAGGCGGGAAAAGCGGAACATTTATTGATGACGGGAGATATCCCGGTTATTCAGAGCGATCGCGGTGGACAGGTCACTTACCACGGGCCCGGGCAGCAGGTGATGTACGTCCTGCTTAATCTGAAGCGCAGAAAGCTTGGCGTGCGTGAACTGGTTACCTTACTGGAACAAACTGTCGTCAACACGCTGGCGGAATATGGTATTGACGCGCACCCACGGGCCGATGCTCCGGGCGTCTACGTTGGGGAAATGAAGATCTGCTCTCTGGGGCTGCGTATCCGTAAAGGCTGCTCCTTCCACGGCCTGGCATTGAATATTAATATGGATCTCGCGCCTTTCCAGCGCATAAACCCCTGCGGCTACGCCGGCATGGAAATGACGCACATGCGCCAGTGGGTTGAAACCGCTACGCCAGAAAATATTCGTCCTGTGCTTTTGAAGAATGTGTTAGCACTACTTAACAATCCCCCGCACGAATATATCCCTGCTTAATATATCGTACAACATGGCTCGCTAATTTGACGAGCCACTGTTTATTTACCGCTTTTGCGCTTTACAATAAACCCCAGATTCTATATTTTCGAAGCGCCCGAATATTACCGTTACATATTATTTAGCCTTAAGCAAGCGCGGCAAACACGGTCTAAGTAACGTGAGTGATAATCACACAACTGTTTGTTTTCGATAAACAAGTGAAACAAAACCAACACTTTACGAATCTCTACAAGCATAATAAATAAATTCAACTATCATTCATATTGTGAATGTATACGGAGTGAAAGCGTGGAGTATAATAATTTACCAGCCAAACGCCTGAATGACTCTGGTGGCGAAGACAAGCCGCAAATTTTTCGGACTTTACGTAATATTGATCTCAATTTACTGACTATTTTTGAGGCAGTATATGTCCACAAGGGTATCGTTAACGCTGCGAAAATTCTTAATCTCACGCCATCAGCAATAAGCCAGTCAATTCAAAAGCTACGTGCTATATTTCCCGACCCGTTATTTATCCGTAAGGGCCAGGGTGTGACACCGACGGCTTACGCCACGCACCTCCATGAGTTCATCAGCCAGGGGCTGGAGTCGATTCTGGGCGCACTGGATTTAACCGGGAGCTACGATAAGCAGAGAACCATCACCATCGGCTGTTCCCCTTCGGTGGGTGTACTTGTGATGCCTGCAATCTTCCAGGCCGTGAAAGAGCATGCGCCACAACTCCTGCTTCGCAATGTGCCGCTCAATGAGCCTGACATTCAGCTTGCCCAGTTCCAGACAGACCTGATTATCGAAAGCGGTAACTTCAGTGCCAGAGCGCTGGGGCAAAATGTGCTCTATGCGGATAACCTGGTTCTGGTGTGCCGCCAGCAGCATCCTGCTCTCAGCGAGCCGTTGACTCTCGAAAACCTGCGCAACTACGATCACTCCTCTTTCATCACCGAGGGGCAGTCTAATCATGCCCTGCGCCAGCGTATTGATGAAATTTTCCCGGAGCGTCAGATCAGCTTCAGTAGTTACAATATGTTCACCACTGCATCCCTGATCGGCAGCAGCGACATGCTGTGCATCATGCCGGCACGCCTGTATAGCCTGCTGCGGAAATGCTGGCCACTGGAAAACATCCCGCTCAGTCAGCTTAATGCGGAATCTATTGAGATTTCACTGCATTACAACAAACTGAGTTTGCGCGATCCGGTTCTGGAAAACGTCATCCGCATTATCCGCCAGGCCTTCTGACAGGTTAAGCCAGCATAAGCCCCTGCGCTATGCAGGGCAAAAGGCACAAAACAACAACTATTTTACAAATTGGCGACGTGGCAGGCTGCTTTAACGACCGTTTCAATGATATACTGCCTGTCGTTCGTTCAAAAATAGTTGATAAATACAACATTCCCTTGAATTGAAACGCTTTCCTTCGATATTCGCAACTGGAACACGCACGCTATGAGTAAACCCATTGTGATGGAACGCGGTGTTAAATACCGCGATGCCGATAAAATGGCCCTTATCCCGGTTAAAAACGTGGCTACAGAGCGCGAGGCGCTGTTAAGAAAACCGGAATGGATGAAAATCAAACTTCCGGCCGACTCTTCGCGTATCCAGGGGATCAAAGCGGCGATGCGCAAAAACGGCCTTCACTCCGTCTGTGAAGAAGCCTCTTGCCCCAACCTTGCTGAATGTTTCAACCACGGTACCGCGACGTTTATGATTCTGGGTGCTATCTGTACCCGCCGCTGCCCGTTCTGCGATGTAGCTCATGGCCGTCCAGTTGCACCTGATGCTAACGAACCCCAAAAACTGGCGCAGACCATTGCTGACATGGCGCTGCGGTATGTGGTTATCACGTCCGTTGACCGTGACGATTTGCGTGATGGTGGTGCTCAGCACTTTGCTGATTGTATTACGGCCATTCGCGAGAAAAGCCCGACCATTAAAATTGAGACGCTGGTTCCAGACTTCCGCGGCCGTATGGACCGTGCGCTGGACATCCTGACCGCGACGCCGCCAGATGTGTTTAACCACAACCTGGAGAACGTGCCGCGTCTTTACCGCCAGGTGCGTCCGGGTGCAGATTATAACTGGTCTCTGAAACTGCTGGAGCGTTTTAAAGAAGCGCATCCGCACATCCCGACCAAGTCAGGTCTGATGGTAGGTCTGGGTGAAACCAATGAGGAAATCATCGAGGTGATGCGCGATCTTCGCCGCCACGGTGTGACCATGCTGACTCTGGGACAGTATCTGCAGCCAAGCCGCCATCACCTGCCGGTACAGCGCTACGTGAGCCCGGACGAGTTTGATGAAATGAAAGCCGAAGCGCTGGCGATGGGCTTTACCCACGCAGCATGCGGCCCATTTGTTCGCTCCTCATATCACGCCGATATGCAGGCGAAAGGCGAAGAAGTTAAATAATGCTGTAATATTCACTTACAGTAATACAAAAAAACCGGCCCCATGAGCCGGTTTTTTTTGCAAGCCCTCAGGCATTGCTGTCACTCTTTGTGAGAAAGCTTGTCCGCCGGGACGTCATCCTCGGCGCTTTTCTTCGCAGCCGCATCATCGTCGTTCATCGCTTTCTTAAAGCCTTTGATGGCAGCCCCCAGGTCACCACCCAGCGTGCGTAACTTCTTGGTACCAAACAGCAGGACGACCAGTGCGGCAACCACCAGCAGTTTGGTAATACTAATCTCACCCATAGATACCTTCTTTACTTAAAACAGGCTGCATTCAGCGCCAAAACCTGATTGTATTAACGGTCATTTAGCGCGTGCACACAATAGCAATCTGTAACAAGGTGAATCAAGCATTGTTGAAAAAAACGTCACAATAATTGCGGTGGCGCAAATCGACGATTGCGGAGAACGGGTAATTGCTGACGCGCAAGCGCAATTCTGTCTGCGTTTATCTCCGCCATCAGCAAAACGGGGGCTTCAGCGGCGGCGGCGATCGTCACCCCCAGCGGATCAACCACCCTGCTTTGCCCGATGTTTTTAGTGCCGCATTCTCCTGAGGCAACGACATAACAAGTCGTATCCAGCGCACGCGCCGCAAGCAGCGTTGACCAGTGGTGCTCTTTTAACGGTCCTTTGACCCACGCGGCAGGCAATACCAGCACGTCCGCGCCCTGTAACGCCAGATGGAGCGCCAGCTCCGGAAAACGCAGGTCGTAGCAGGTCATCAACCCAACCTTAAACCCGTCAATTTCCAGCAGCGGCGGAACACGGTCTCCTGGGTCAACGCGCCGCGACTCCTGAATGCTGAACGCGTCATAGAGATGTAGCTTGGCGTAACGTGCGACAATTGTCCCGCCACGAATAGCCACGAGCGTATTCACCGCACGACCCGGCGTGGAGGGAACATGCACCGTGAAAAGGGTGGTCATCTCGTTGCCGGCGCTCTGGGACAGTAGTTGCTGTAAAAACTCGCCATCCAATGGCTGCGCCGACTTCACCGACAGATCCGGGTCATTATCGTCCCTCGCCAGCAGCGCCTCAGGGAGAACTAACAGCGACGCCCCCTTCTGCCGGGCCTGCATCATCAGGTTGACGCATTTAATCGCATTCTCACGCCAGTCAGGCGTGACCGCAAATTGCCCTACCGCAACATACATATTTGTCCCCTCATCATAAACGGCGTTAAACTCGTCACTCTTACAATCAAATAGCAGGTATTAAGCGTGTTACAACTACTTTTAGCCGTTTTTATTGGTGGGGGAACGGGTAGCGTTGCGCGATGGTTTCTGAGTATGCGGTTTAATCCCCTGCATCAGGCGATTCCTATGGGGACTCTTGCCGCAAACCTG
The DNA here is from genome assembly GCF_004402045.1 of Lelliottia nimipressuralis. GTDB lineage: Bacteria > Pseudomonadota > Gammaproteobacteria > Enterobacterales > Enterobacteriaceae > Enterobacter > Enterobacter chinensis. The sequence continues at coordinate 29,120 of NZ_SOMG01000015.1, forward strand.
ATTGGTGCCTTTATCATTGGCATGGGACTGGCCTGGTTTAACCGAATGACGCACATCGACCCAATGTGGAAGGTATTGATTACGACCGGTTTCTGCGGCGGGTTAACCACCTTTTCCACATTCTCTGCCGAAGTGGTGTTTCTCTTTCAGGAAGGCCGTATCGGCTGGGCGCTGATGAATATCGCGATTAACATGCTCGGTTCCTTTGCGATGACGGGGATCGCATTTTGGCTGTTTTCCTCTGCCAGTACGCATTAACAGCCTGAACGTTAATGTTGGCTTAATTTTTCTCTGTCACTCTGAGTGTAATACTGAACGAGGGTGACAGAATGAAACAGAGTCTGATGAGCGCAGGAATGGTATTGTTGAGCGTGCTGATCGTTGCCAGCTTCCTGAAAATGTATCTGCTTGGCTGATTGAAAACGAAAAAAACCCGCTCAGTGAGCGGGTTTTGAAATTCTTGCTGACGCGTCTGAATTACAGAGCGATTACGTTAGCAGCAGAAGGGCCTTTGGCACCGTTAGTGATTTCGAACTCTACACGCTGACCTTCAGCCAGAGTTTTGAAACCATTAGACTGGATTGCAGAGAAGTGTACGAACACATCTTTGCTGCCATCTTCAGGAGTAATGAAACCGAATCCTTTGGACTCATTAAACCACTTAACGTTACCTTTAATCTTAGACATCAAAATTACCTTTACATTAAAAAACGACACAAATGCTGTGTCGGTTACCAGTACATCAATTGTGGGACCTTTTGTCCAGCGGATCTTTGATAAAAAGTGACTAAAGTCGCGTTAATTATCACTGGCAGATTTTTATCGTTTATGAATCAACGACTGCGCATTTTTTCACCATCATGTAAAGTTTTTTCAGTTAAAACTGAAAACGCATCCAGGCGAAGTAAACGTTACCGTTGTTATAGGTGCCCGGGATGTAGGTCATCTGGAACGTTGCAGGACCGTATCCAATCGAGGCCAACGGCAGCAGCACTGGAATCGGGATATAGTTCCAGTTGTCACGTGCAGTGACCCCAGCGGTATAGCCCAAACCGATGTGGAAGTTCTCGTCCGCTAACGGTCGCCAGGTTTTCTCCCAGCCGTAACCCCCAATCGGTTCCCATTTATTAAACGAGTCTTTAAAGGCCATCAGATAGATGCCGTGCCAGTTTCCCTTTTCATCCCAGCGCGACTGGCCAAAACCCGCGCCCCAGGGACGCTCGTTGTATTTATCTGTTTTCTCTTTGTCATAAGCAAAACGCGCATGCCACGTTATCGCCGGAACATAGAGGTCATAGTGTTCAGGAGCCGTCCAGGTTTGGGATACATTATCTGTAAAGGTTGAGAACCAGCCTTTATCTGTCGCGTTGTCCCCTGCCTGCGCAACAGAAGAAAACGTTAACTGCCCAAAAATAAACAACAAAATAGAGAAAAATGTATTACGTGCGATCACAATGCAATTACCATTCTTAGTATTCGAGGCAAAGTTTACCATAAAATAGTTGAATCAAGGCTTAACGGCATCGGCGTTATTCCTAATTATCCACCCTTTTTTCGGGAATATTCTTAATAAATTCTGACAACAAGTCCGAATAATCACATTAAGAGTGTGCCTTTTATCGTTTAACCTTCTTTATCAATAACATGCAAAATCACACAAAACATTAACAATTTGTTATCATTATAAGGACATATCGTGCTATTTCTGACGGTCAAGATCCTCATGACATAAATGTATGGGTTATGGCAAAAACACGATTGTTCTGTTCTCTAGTCGTCTGTTTATTGATTTTAATCAGCAAGAACAGCCCATTTATTGGGCACATTTCATCCTTCTTTTTTTATTGATTTTTTGTGCTCCAGTGCAGCAAAGATACAGGGGAAATCATGCTTACGTTAATCGAACTCCTTATTGGAGTCGTCGTCATTGTCGGTGTCGCACGCTACATCATTAAAGGCTACTCGGCCACGGGCGTATTATTTGTTGGCGGGTTAACACTGCTGATTATCAGCGCAATAATGGGGCATCAGGTATTACCTGCCAGCGCAACCAGTACGGGTTACACCGCAACTGATATTGTTGAATACATTAAAATATTGCTCATGAGCCGCGGTGGTGACCTGGGTATGATGATCATGATGCTGTGCGGTTTTGCGGCCTACATGACCCATATCGGCGCCAATGACATGGTGGTTAAACTAGCCTCGAAACCCCTGCAGTACATCAACTCGCCGTATCTGCTGATGGTCGCCGCCTATTTCCTCGCCTGCCTGATGTCGCTGGCCGTGTCGTCAGCAACCGGACTTGGCGTACTGCTCATGGCCACGCTGTTCCCGGTCATGGTGAACGTCGGTATCAGCCGCGGTGCGGCAGCGGCAATTTGCGCGTCTCCGGCAGCCATTATTCTCTCCCCGACCTCTGGCGACGTTGTGCTGGCAGCAAAGGCTGCGGAGATGTCCCTCATTGACTTCGCCTTTAAAACCACGTTGCCGATCTCGATTGTTGCCATTGTCGGAATGGGTATCGCGCATTTCTTCTGGCAGCGCTATCTCGATAAGAAAGAAAACATCAGCCATGAAATGATGGATGTGAGTGAAATCACCACGACGGCTCCCGCGTTCTACGCCATTCTGCCGTTCACGCCGATTATCGGGGTGCTGATTTTTGACGGAAAATGGGGTCCACAGCTGCACATCATCACCATTCTGGTCATCTGTATGCTGCTGGCCGCCGTACTGGAATTTGTGCGCGGCTTTAACACGCAAAAAGTGTTTACGGGTCTGGAAGTGGCGTATCGCGGTATGGCGGATGCCTTCGCTGGCGTGGTTATGCTGCTGGTGGCAGCAGGCGTCTTTGCTCAGGGTTTGAGTACGATCGGCTTTATCCAGAGCCTCATCTCCATTGCCACCTCGTTCGGCTCGGCCAGTATTATCCTGATGCTGGTTCTGGTAGTGCTCACCATGCTGGCGGCCATGACCACCGGCTCCGGTAATGCGCCGTTCTACGCATTCGTTGAGATGATCCCAAAACTGGCCCACTCCTCCGGTATTAACCCGGCATATCTCTCCATTCCCATGCTGCAGGCCTCAAACCTGGGTCGTACCATTTCGCCGGTATCGGGTGTCGTCGTTGCCGTTGCCGGGATGGCGAAAATCTCGCCATTTGAAGTGGTAAAACGCACCTCAGTGCCCGTTCTTGTGGGGCTGATTATCGTGATTATCGCCACGGAAGTGCTGGTTCCCGGCGCAGCCTAAGCTAAATTACTGATATCCAAAAAGCGCCTGCGGGCGCTTTTTGTGCTTTAATAACTTCCAGAAATTAATCGTGTTCATTCGATCAGGAAATCATATGTTCAGGAAGGATATCGTTATCCCATCTGGCGCAATGGCGCTTGCCCTCTGTGTCTTCTCCACGCAGGCCGAACCGCTCAAGGCAACGCAGTATGGCGATTTCGATCGCTATGTGCTGGCTCTGTCCTGGCAAACCGGGTTTTGTCAAAGCATGGTCGAGCGCAACCGCAATGAACCTGACGAGTGTCGCCTGCAAAAAGAGGCCGAAAATAAAACCGATTTTCTGACCGTGCACGGATTATGGCCAGGCCTGCCGAAATCTATTGCCGCACGCGGCGTGGATGAACGTCGCTGGATGCGCTTTGGCTGTGCCACGCGTCCGATCCCGAACATGCCGGAAGTGAAGGCCAGCCGCAAATGTGCCGCCGCCGAAACCGGACTATCGCTTTCCGGTGCCGCAAAGCTCAACAGCGTTATGCCTGGCGCGGGCGGTAATTCCTGCCTGGAACGTTACGAATATGCCAAACATGGCGTCTGCTTTGGTTTTGATCCCGATGCCTATTTCGGCACCATGGTGCGGATGAATCAGGAAGTTAAAAACAGCGCGATCGGTAAATTCCTCGCCGATAACTATGGGAAAACCGTCAGTCGTAGTGACTTTGACAGTGCCGTTGCCAAAACCTGGGGCAGGGAAAATGTCAAAGCGTTCAAGCTGACCTGCAACGGCAATCCGGCTTATCTGACCGAGATGCAAATTTCGCTGAAGGCAGACACCATTAATAATCCGCTTTCAGCAACGTCGTTTGCACCGCAGCCACATCCGGGTAACTGCGGAAAACAATTCGTGATTGATAAAGCCGGTTACTGACTCACTGTCGGACGTACCATGTCAAACCGGTTTTCGTCGCTGATGCCGTAGTAAGCCGTCGGCCCACCCGCACGCAGGATGGGCTGCGCTTTAGCCGTCTGGTATATCCCCTCTTCCAGCAGCGTTTCGGCAATATGGATACCGACCACTTCCCCCAGCACCAGCCACGTATCCACCGGCGTACCGTCGGCTCCGGTAAGCTGAATGCACTGCGACAGGCGGCACTCAAAATTCACCGGACTTTCTGCGACACGGGGCGCCTTAACCAGCTGGCTGGCCGCTGGCGTTAGCCCGGCAAAGCTAAATTCATCCCGGTCGTGGGGAAGCATTGCAGAGGTTTGGTTCATGGCTTGTGCGAGATCGCGCGTCGCCAGGTTCCAGACAAACTCTTTTGTTTCGGTAATATTACGCACGCTGTCCTTCCAGCCGTTACTGGAAAAACCGATGATCGGCGGACGATAGTTAAAGCAGTTAAAGAAGCTATAAGGTGCGAGATTCAGCTGACCGGCGTTATCGCATGAGGAGATCCAGCCGATCGGGCGTGGACCAATAATGGCGTTCAGCGGGTCATGCGGCAGGCCGTGTCCCTGAGACGGTTGGTAGAAGTACATAGTTCTCTCTCGTTGGTGGGCAACGCCCTGGTTCAGGATCTCAGCGTAACGCAATCCGCCAGGAATGCAGACTGAATAAATTTCAGCGAAAATTCATATGGACCATGAATGTGACCTTCATCACTTCAAACTTGCGCGCTCAGCCAGTATCATCGGGAGAGTTAAACCCTCGCTGCCAGACGGCGAGGGTTTTCTTTTGGATTGGTTTCTGCGTGACACGCAGCATTAACGACATGGAGTAAAAATGTCCAGACCTACAATTATCATCAATGAGCTCGACGCAGAACGTATCGACAGGCTGCTGGAAAAAGCAGAATTTGCCTCACTTCCGGTGGCCGACGCCCTGAATGAAGAGCTTGACCGGGCGCAGATGTGCACCCCTGAGTCGATGCCGCATGACGTGGTCACCATGAACAGCCAGGTAAAATTCCGCAACCTGACCACCGGCGAAGAGCTGACCCGTACACTGGTTTACCCGTCGCAGATGACTGACAGCAGCGCACAGCTTTCTGTCCTTGCTCCTGTGGGTGCCGCACTGCTGGGGCTGCGCACGGGTGATACCATCCACTGGGAATTGCCGGGCGGCGCCTCTGCCCATCTGGAAGTGCTGGCGTTGCTTTATCAGCCAGAAGCCGCGGGTGATTACCTGCGTTAACCTCTTCTGAACAAGCGCCCACCCGCTTTGCACAGAGGATGCTGCCGCATCCTCTTTCCGCAAATTCACCCCATTTTCCTATATCGCGCGAAAAGACCTTAATCCACGCTTAATCTGTTTTGGTGCCGCGGGGACGGTCATGAGTGAGATACTGGCTATCACACTTATTTTTCTGATTTTTGTGGCGATTATCGTCACGGCCGTGATCTACCTTGAACGCCACTGGTGAATGCGCATCCTCACCCCTTCCTGGAAAAGCTTTGCGGGAAAAGCGCTCTTTTGAGATTTATCCTGGCGAGACAGGAAAACTGCCGGGGAGCTTACAGAAACCATTTATATTTTGTGGTTGAATGAGTTCAGCGTTTATAAACAAGGAGAAACGGGTATGTATCAGAGAATCATTATGCCGGTTGATGTTTTTGAGATGGAGCTGAGCGACAAGGCCGTACGCCATGCGGAGTTCCTGGCGCAACAGGACGGTGTCATCCATCTTTTGCACGTCCTGCCGGGTTCCGCCAGCTTGAGCCTTCACCGCTTTGCAGCCGATGTGCGTCGTTTCGAGGAGCACTTGCAGCACGAAGCGGAAACTCGCCTGCAAACCATGGTCAGCCATTTCAGCATCGACCCTTCACGCATCAAAACGCACGTCAGATTTGGCAGCGTACGCGATGCGGTAAACGAACTGGCGAACGAGCTGAAAGCAGACGTGGTGGTCATCGGTTCGCGCAACCCTTCCATTACTACGCATCTGCTGGGGTCTAACGCCTCCAGCGTCATCCGCCACACCCACATACCGGTGATGGTCGTAAGATAAAAAAAGAGGCCACCTTACGGTGGCCTCTTGCTATTGCAGGTGTCGTCTTACTTTCTTTTATTATGCGGTTTTGGTGCGGATCAGATAGTCAAACGAACTCAGAGACGCCTTCGCACCTTCGCCTGTGGCAATGATGATCTGTTTGTACGGCACGGTGGTACAGTCGCCCGCCGCAAATACGCCCTTCACGCTGGTTTCGCATTTCGCATCGATGATGATTTCGCCCATGCGGTTGCGCTCAATCGCCCCTTCCAGCCAGGTGGTGTTTGGCAGCAGACCAATCTGCACGAAAATCCCCGAAAGCTGAACGCTGTGAACGTCGCCACTCACGCGGTCGCGGTATTCCAGCCCCGTCACTTTGCTGCCGTCGCCCTTCACTTCCGTGGTCTGCGCGTTCAGCACGATATCGACGTTTTTCAGGCTGCGCACTTTATCCTGCAGAACCTGGTCGGCTTTCATTTCTGGAGCGAACTCCAGCAGGGTGACGTGTTCAACGATGCCCGCGAGGTCGATAGCCGCTTCCACGCCGGAGTTACCGCCGCCGATCACCGCCACGCGCTTGCCTTTGAACAGCGGGCCGTCGCAGTGCGGGCAGTAGGTCACGCCTTTAGTGCGATACTGATCTTCACCCGGCACGTTCATGTTGCGCCATTTCGCGCCGGTGGCAATGATAATGCTGCGTGCTTTCAGCACCGCGCCGGAGGCGGTTTCAATCTGGTGTAAACCGCCCTCAACCGCAGCCGGCACCAGCTTGCTGGCGCTCTGGCTGTCGATCACGTCCACGTCGTAGTCGCTGACGTGCGCTTTCAGTGCGCCAGCGAGCTTCTGGCCTTCGGTTTTCGGTACAGAGATGTAGTTTTCAATGTCTACGGTATCGAGCACCTGGCCACCAAAGCGTTCGCCCATCAGGCCGGTACGGATACCTTTACGCGCGGAGTACACCGCTGCCGCCGCACCCGCAGGGCCGGAACCGACAATCAGGACATCATACGCATCACGTTTGTTCAGCTCTTCCGCGGCACGCTTTTCAGCGCCAGTATCCACTTTAGCCACAATTTCCGTCAGGGTCATACGGCCCTGGCCGAACTCTTTGCCGTTCATGTAGACCGCCGGAACGCCCATCACGTTGCGATCGGTGATTTCATTCTGGAACGTACCGCCGTCAATCGCCGTATGCTTAATGCGCGGGTTCAGGACCGACATCAGGTTCAGCGCCTGCACCACGTCCGGGCAGTTGTGGCAGGAGAGTGAATAATAGGTCTCAAACTCAAAATCGCCGTCGATATCGCGGATCTGCTCCAGCAGCGCCTGCGCCTCTTTTGACGGGTGACCGCCGGTCCACAGCAGCGCCAGCACCAGCGACGTAAATTCATGCCCCAGCGGCGAACCGGCAAAGCGCGGTCCCTGGTCAGAGCCTGGGTTAGTTATCAGGAAAGAAGGCTTACGAACTGCCAGCGTATTATCTTCTTTGAACGTCACTTTCGGTGACAGTTCAGCGATCTCTGCCAGCAGCTCCTTGATTTCTGCCGATTTCGCGCTGTCGTCCAGCGTGGCAATCAGCTCAACAGGTTTGGTCAGTTTCTCAAGGTACGCCTTGAGCTGGGTTTTCATCGTAGTGTCGAGCATTGTTCTTCCCTCTCTTAAAACGTCATCATGCAAGCTGCCTTATACGGGCTGCCTGAATGCAACTTGCATCATGGTGCTGGAATGAAATGGGCGCGGGGGGCGCCCATTGATTGCCGGGTGGCACTTCGTTTACCCGGCCTACGATACTGTAGGCCTGTGCAAGCGCAGCGCCGCCAGGCTTTACAGACTTAGATCTTGCCGACCAGGTCTAAAGATGGAGCGAGAGTCGCTTCGCCTTCTTTCCATTTTGCCGGGCACACTTCGCCTGGGTGAGAAGCCACATACTGAGCCGCTTTCACTTTACGCAGCAGGTCAGAAGCATCACGGCCGATACCTTCAGCGGTAACTTCGATAGCCTGGATAATGCCCTGCGGGTCAACGACGAAGGTCGCGCGGTCTGCCAGGCCTTCATCTTCACGCATGTTGTCGAAGTTACGGGTCAGGGCGCCAGTCGGGTCACCGATCATCGCGTATTTAATTTTGGCGATGGTTTCAGAGCTGCTGTGCCATGCTTTGTGCGTGAAGTGGGTATCGGTAGACACAGAGTAAACGTCTACGCCCAGCTTCTGCAGTTCGTCGTAATGGTCTGCCACGTCACCCAGTTCAGTCGGGCAAACGAAGGTAAAGTCAGCAGGATAGAAGAAGAACACGCTCCAGCGGCCTTCAGTATCTTTCTCAGTGACTTCGATGAACTCACCGTTTTTGAACGCCTGGTTTTTGAAAGGTTTAATTTTGGTATTAATCAAAGACATCTGTACTTCCTCCGTGTTTTCGTTGAGATGTAAGGTAACCAACTTTGTTCATCGGGGCTAATGCGTATGCTTTATCAAATCAATCAGCCAAACCTAACAACCCGAACAAGACACCGTTGTGAACCGAATAAACAAAAGCCCGAAAGTAAAAAGGCCGCCCTGGTGGGCGGCCCTGATACCTGAACTTTCCACAGGAACTTTCAGTGCCGGTAATACTACCGGCGTTGCGTTGCGCTCTACATACCTTTATATCAAGGTCGTAACAGCCTATTGATTACAACACCCGTACTGACGCAGGGCAATGGATGCAAGGGGTAATCTTATCTATGGCTGTGATAGGTTTTACCAAACGGTGCAGGTGGCGTCATCGTCATCGCAACCGGGCATTAAAAATAGAAATGCGTGATAATTCCTTGTCGATATATAAATTAAACTATTTTTATTCAATTTTATTTTCTCTTTTAAAGATAAAAATACCTTAAGCATTATTGAAGCTCTATTTCATTAATCTACGTTCGTGATATATTAAGCTGGTTTTCAATAACAATTAAGTTAGTTAACTATCATGGATGGTAAATAGTTAACTTAGTTCTATAGTTATCAGTGATGTGATAACGCACCGCAGCGCACTCAGGATGAAACATGGCAAATCTTTACGACCTCAAAAAATTCGATCTCAACCTGCTGGTCATTTTCGAATGTATCTACCAGCACCTGAGCATCAGTAAGGCAGCAGAAACGCTCTACATTACACCGTCGGCGGTCAGTCAATCTCTGCAGCGGCTGCGCAACCAGCTCAGCGATCCTCTCTTTATACGTTCGGGAAAAGGCATTACCCCCACCACGGTGGGCGTCAATCTTCACCATCATCTTGAGCAAAACCTCAATCAACTTGAGCAGACGATTAACATCATGAATGCGTCTGCGCTACAAAAGAATTTTGTCGTTTATAGTCCTCAGATCCTGACAACGGATAATTTGCTTTCCCCGCTTAAGCTATTGATGAGAAATCATAATTATCAGATTGAGCTTCACGATATGCTGCTGACTGCTGATTCCGCAGAAGACCTGCTGGCGTACCGTAAAGCGGATCTAATTTTCTCTATGGCGGCGGTTAACAACCGTTCTATGATTTGTGTCCCTTATGCAACCTATTCCATGCTGCTGGTATGCAGTCAGGATCATCCGCGCATGAAAGAGGTGGCTACGATGGAAGAGCTGCAGGAGGAGAAATTTACGATATTCCTCAGCGATGAACCCGGCGTGAAGAACTACCAGTCCATGGCGGCAAAAGTGCACGCAGAAAAAAACATCGGTTTTCGCTGTGACTCCATATTCACCCTTCTCGCGATGATCAGCGCCTCACATTTAATCGGCTATGTGCCAGAAGTCCTGTATGAAAAATACAAAGACGTACTGAGATTAAAAAAAATAGATGCGCCTTTTACGCTTCCACCTCTGGAGGTGTTTATGATTTATAACCGCTCAGCGCTTAACAGTTCGGTTTTCTCGACCTTTATTGAACAAATTGCAGAAAAATAATGATAAAAGGCTGTGTTTCCCACAGCCTCCTTTTTTGTTAAAAGATAACTCTCATTTATAGATAATAAAAACATTTCTCTTTTTCATTTACCTGCTCTTATTTTTCACTACTATTATCCTCTCGCCATTATTGACACCCATCCGGTATTTATATCCAGGGAGGAGTTTGGCTATGTCAATGTATAAGTATCCGCTTAATCAAAATGTCCTTGAGGCAGCGACAGAGCGCATTACCTGGGCTCTTGAGCATTTACCCAGAGTCTGTGTGTCGTTTTCTGGGGGAAAAGATTCCACCATCATGCTCCATTTAACGGCCCGGCAGGCCCGAAAAATGGGAAAGAAAATTCATTTACTCTTTATCGACTGGGAAGCACAGTTCACCTGCACTATTGAGCATGTGAATAACATGATCGCGCAATACGCTGATGTTATTGAGAAAAGCTGGTGGGTGGCCCTGCCGCTGACCACGCAAAACGCGCTCTCACAATTTCAGCCCGAATGGCAGTGCTGGGAGCCGGGCAAAAACTGGGTTCGTCAGCCCCCCATAGAGGCGGTGACCAACCCTGATTATTTTGACTTTTATCAGCCGGGCATGACGTTTGAAGCCTTTGTCCGCGCCTTTTCTGACTGGTTTGCCCAAAAGCGCCCTGCCGCGATGATGGTCGGCATTCGCGCCGATGAATCCTACAATCGTTTTTTGACTATCGCTAACGCGCGTAAACGACGCTTTGCCGATGACAAACCCTGGACCACCGTTGCCCCGGGCGGCCACGCCTGGTATGTCTATCCGCTTTACGACTGGAAAACCGCCGACATCTGGACATGGTTTGCCAAAACGGGCTCCAGCTATAACCCCTTGTACGACCTGATGTTTCAGGCAGGCGTGCCACCGCGCTATATGCGCATCTGCGAACCTTTTGGCCCGGAACAGCGACAGGGATTGTGGCTTTATCACGTTGTCGAGCCGGACCGCTGGGCCGCGATGTGCGAACGCGCCAGCGGCGTGCGCAGCGGCGGTATCTACGCGGGCCAGGACAATCACTTTTATGGCCACCGTAAACTCCTTAAACCCAACGCGCTCAGCTGGCGCGAGTACGCCATGCTGCTGCTCGACAGCATGCCCCAAACCACGGCGGAACATTACCGCAATAAAATCGCGATTTATTTGCACTGGTATCAGAAGAGAGGCATGGCCGATATTCCCGACACCCAGGAGGGCGATATCGGGGCGAAGGATATCCCGTCCTGGCGACGCGTGTGCAAGGTATTACTCAACAATGACTACTGGTGCCGTGCCCTTTCATTCAGTCCTAACAAACCAAAGCACTATCAGCGCTACAGCGAACGGATAAAGTCAAAACGCAAGGAATGGGGGATCTTATGCAACAACGATTGATTAACGACATGGCGCGCTATCTTCAGTCTCTTCCTGAAGACCAACGCATTGAAGCCATCAACGCCTTTCGCCAGGCCATCCATGAACACAGCCCTTTTCGCGAGCAGCCTGTCGACTGCGTGCTGTGGATCAAACAGGGCGAGATTACCGCTAACGATTACAACCCCAATAACGTCGCACCGCCGGAAAAACGTTTGCTCTGCAGATCGCTGGAGATGGACGGCTTCACCCAGCCCATCGTGGTAACGGAAAGCGACGCTCAGCATTATGAGATCGTCGACGGCTTTCATCGCCACGAAATGGGGTCGAATCGGGCGATATTAAAGCGTCAGCTGAAAGGCTACCTCCCGGTCACTTGCCTGCGTAAAGCGCGGCATAAAAAAGGCGACCGGATGGCGGCGACCATCCGCCATAACCGGGCGCGCGGCCGTCACCAGATTCATGCGATGTCCGATATCGTCCGCGAACTGGTTCAGCTTGGCTGGGATGATGAGAAAATCGGTCAGGAACTGGGGATGGACAGCGACGAGGTCCTGCGCCTCAAGCAGATCAACGGCCTGCTGGAACTCTTTGCAGACCGTCGATACTCGGAAGCCTGGACGGTAAAATAATCAGAGCGCGTTAAGGCGCTCTGCCGCCGCCAGCAGCGTCGATTCCTGTTTCGCAAAGCAGAGGCGAATCAGCTTATGCGGGAAGGGATCGGCGCAAAAAACAGAGAGCGGTATCGCCGCAACGCCCACCTCTTTGGTCAACCACTGGCAGAAGCTGACGTCATCCAGATCGGAAATGGCGCTGTAGTCCACCAGCAGGAAGTAGGTCCCTTCCGAAGGCAAGATCTCCAGACGGCTTTGACTCAGCGCAGACACAAACAGATCCCGTCGTTCACGGTAGAAATGCGGCAGCTCGCGATAGTGCCCGGGCTCCGCACGCAGCATATCCGCCAGCGCCAGCTGGGCAGGCGTATTCACAGCAAACGTCAGGTACTGGTGCACTTTGCGCAGTTCAGCGCTGATGGCAGCCGGCGCTACGGCGTAACCCACTTTCCAGCCGGTCATATGATAGGTTTTACCAAATGACGACACGGCGATAGCCCGCTCGCGAAGCTGCGGATGGGCCAGCACGCTGGCGTGCCCATCCTTTGCAAAGCAGATATGCTCGTACACTTCGTCGCTCAGGACATAAATTTCACGTTCAGCAATAGCCTGCCACAGCGCGGCAAAATCGGCTTTCTGCCACACCGTAGCGGACGGGTTGTGCGGGGTATTCAGAATCACCAGACGGGTTTTGTCACTCAGCAGTGCGGCGAACGCCTGCCAGTCAGGACGGAAATGCGGTGGCTGTAACGCCACGCGTTTCACCACGCCGCCGGAAAGTTCAACCGCAGGCGCATAGCTGTCGTAGCTCGGGTCAAAGCAGATGACCTCATCACCCGCGCGCACCAGCGCAGTGATGGCCGCATATAGCGCTTCGGTTGCCCCTGCCGTCACCGTGATGTCGGTGTTCGCATCGGGCTTATAGCCATACAGCTCCGCCGTTTTATCCGCAATGGCTTCCCGCAGCGCCAGCACGCCGGTCATCGGTGCGTACTGATTCGCCCCCTGCGCAACGTGGTACGCCAGGCGCTCCTGCAAATATGACGGTCCGTCAAAATCCGGGAACCCCTGCGAGAGGTTTATCGCATTGTGCTGCTGCGCCAGGGCGCTCATCTGCGTAAAGATAGTCGTACCGAGGTTGGGAAGTTTACTCTGCGGAATCAATGCGTTATTACTCATTGTGTTGTGCCTGCTTGTAATACTTATGTTGCTGCCACTATAACACGATGTTAGTCTTTGGCAATCAAGACGCTTAGACGTCTAAACCATATCAATATTCCTGGCCGAGAGGGTAAAAGGAAAATGACAGACAACCTGCAACTCACGCATCTGGTCGACGCCTGCCGCTGGATTGGCGCCAAAGGCTGGGCCCCTGCCACCGGCGGCAACATGTCGGTACGTCAGGATGAACACCTCTGCTGGCTCAGCGAATCCGGTAAAGACAAAGGCAGCCTGACAACGAAGGATTTTCTGCAGGTGGAGATCGCCACCAACCGTGCACCGTCTGGCCGCACGCCCTCGGCGGAGACCGGGCTGCACACCCTCATTTATCGTCTGTTCCCGGAGGCCAATGCCGTCCTGCACGTTCACACGGTGAACGCGACGGTGCTGTCACGTCTGGTGAAAGAGGCTGAACTGAACATCAGCGGCTTCGAGATGCAAAAATCCCTCACCGGGCAGACCACGCATCAGGATACGGTGGCTATCCCGGTGTTTGATAACGACCAGGATATCGACGCCCTCGCCTCGCGAATCGCCCATTACGCCCAGGAACGCCCGCTTAATTATGGTTTTCTTCTGCGCGGTCATGGCTTAACCTGCTGGGGACGCGATGTGGCCGAAGCCCGCCGTCATCTGGAAGGACTAGAATTCTTATTTGAATGCGAAATGCGTTTACGACAACTGGAGAGAGTATGATTCGCGCGATTGTGACGGATATTGAAGGGACCACCAGCGATATTCGTTTTGTCCATGACGTTTTGTTCCCCTACGCGCGTGAGCGACTGGCGGCTTTTGTTACCGCCCAGCAGTACGCCGAGCCGGTCAAATCCATTCTGGACAACCTGCGTGAAGAAATTAACGCTCCACACGCCAGCGTCAGCGACCTTATCAATACGCTGTTCACCTTTATGGATGAAGATCGTAAATCCACGGCGCTGAAGGCCCTTCAGGGAATTATCTGGCAGGACGGCTACGTGAACGGCGACTTTACCGGCCACCTCTACCCGGACGTGCTGCCAGCGCTGGAAAAATGGAAAGCGCAAGGCATTGATCTCTATGTTTATTCCTCTGGCTCCGTCGCTGCGCAGAAACTGTTATTTGGCTACAGCGACGAAGGTGATATTACTCATCTGTTCAGCGGCTATTTTGATACCCACATCGGCGCCAAGCGCGAGGTGCAGTCTTATCAGAACATTGCGGCACACACGGGCATTGCCCCGTCGCAGATCCTGTTCCTGTCGGATATTCATCAGGAGCTGGACGCGGCTGAACAGGCAGGTTTTCGCACCCTGCAGCTGATTCGCGGTGATGATGACGGCGCAAGCCACCACCATCAGATCCACCAGTTTGACGAGATTAACCCGGAGCAGATCCCTTCATGAGCGCATTGACTATTTATTCTGATAAAGACGCCAGTCAATACCAGTGGCACAGCACCAACGCCGCCGAAATCGCCCAACAGCTCAACGCCAAAGGCGTGCGGTTTGAACGCTGGGCGGCCGATCGCGATTTAGGCCAGGATCCTGCACCAGAGGCAGTGATCGAAGCCTATCAGCATGCTATCGACAAACTGGTCGCAGAAAAGGGTTACCAGAGCTGGGACGTGATCAGCCTGCGCGCAGACAACCCGCAGAAAGAAGCGCTGCGCGCAAAATTCCTGAACGAGCACACCCACGGCGAAGATGAAGTGCGCTTCTTTGTAGAAGGCGCGGGATTGTTTTGCCTGCACATTGGCGATGAGGTGTATCAGGTCCTGTGCGAGAAAAACGACCTGATTTCCGTGCCGGCGGGCACGCCGCACTGGTTTGATATGGGTTCAGAGCCGAACTTTACCGCCATTCGTATTTTCGATAACCCGGAAGGCTGGGTGGCCCAGTTTACCGGTGATGCGATTGCGGATGCGTATCCCCGCCTGGCCTGATCCTTTCTCCCTCTCCCTGTGGGAGAGGGCTGGGGTGAGGGCATCAGCGCGCATTACCCCTTCAATCCCTTCACGTACCCCACCAGCTGATCCAGCACAATGCCCCACCCTTCGTGAAAGCCCATCTGTTCATGCTGCTCGCGGATGTCCTTCGTTGGATGGCGCGCAATCGCCGTATAGCGGGTCTTCCCCTCCCCCACATCTTCCAGCAATAAAATCGCCGTCATAAACGGCTTTTCGGCCGGTTTCCAGCCTTCGGTATAACCGTCGGTAAAGACCAGCTTTTTGCCGGGATCGATTTCAAGGAAGACACCGCGGTTATCCATCCGCTGACCGTCTACCTCAAAGACGGTGTTGAACCGCCCGCCCACGCGGAGATCGAGGTCGCACTCGGTCACCTTATGGGGAGCAGGAATGAAGAAGTTTTTGATATGTTCCGGCGTGGTCCAGCACAGCCACAGCAGGTCGCGCGGGGCATCCACCACGCGCTCCAGTTTTAAGTCAGTTTCAGGATCGAGCGTCACGATATTGTCCTCTTAAGGGAACCCCTTAAAGGATAGCCGGACTCAGGCGAATTTCCCGTTTGCCACCTCTTGCGGCGTGACCACGCCCGTATCCAGTACCCAGCCGCTAATTAGCGAGGCAGGCGTGACGTCAAAGGCCGGGTTATAGACCCGTGCGTTCTCCGGTGCCCATTGCACCGCGCCAAAGCTTCCCGCCACGCCCGTCACTTCGCTGGCCGCACGCTGCTCAATCGGGATCGCGTCGCCGTTCGGGCAATCCGGGTCGAGCGTGGTATGCGGCGCGGCGACGTAGAACGGAATGCCGTGGAATTTCGCCAGCACCGCCAGCGAGTAGGTACCAATTTTATTCGCCACGTCGCCGTTAGCGGCAATTCGGTCTGCGCCCACCCATACGGCGTCGACCTGTCCTTTTGCCATCAGGCTGGCAGCCATGGAATCGGTGATGAGCTGATACGGCACGCCCAGTTCGCCAAGTTCCCATGCGGTCAGCCTGCCCCCCTGCAGCAGCGGACGGGTTTCATCCACCCAGACGTTGCTGACGTTTCCTTCCTGATGCGCACGGGCAATAACGCCCAGGGCGGTACCGACGCCCGCGGTTGCCAGCCCGCCGGTATTGCAGTGGGTGAGCAGGCGGCTGCCGGGTTTGACCAGCGCGCTACCGGCTTTCGCAATCGCGTCGCATAGCTGTTTATCTTCGTCAATCAGACGCAGCGCTTCTGCAGTCAGTGCCGGAACGAAATCTTCCTGCCACAACGCTAGCTTCATGCGGTCGAGGTTGTTCATCAGGTTCACGGCCGTGGGGCGAGAGGCGCGCAGGGTGTCCAGCGCCACGGCCAGCTCGTCGCGGCTTTTACCGCTTTCCGCCAGCAGCGCCAGCAGCAGGCTTGCAGAGAGACCAATCAGCGGCGCGCCGCGCACCCGCAGGGCGTGAATATGCCCCACCAGCGCCTCTACGGTAGAGGCGTCCAGCCAGCGTTTCTCCTGCGGAAGGGCCTGCTGGTCGAGAATAAAGAGCTGGTTTTCCGTCACCCGCAGGCTGGTCGTCTGTAATGTCTGCATGTCGTTAATTCCCTGTTGCGTTGTTGTAGCACATTGTGTCAGGATGAAATCCAGATGTATAGACGTCTACATGTCTTTATTAGCAAACCCGTGAGGAACAGGCCATGTCGCAATACCGTACCTTTACCGCCCAGGACGCCGTGGAATATGCAAAGCAGTTCGGCGGCCTTGACGATCCTTCATCGCTGGTGGAGGCGCAGGAGGTGGGCGACGGTAACCTCAATCTGGTGTTTAAAATATTCGACAGCGCAGGCGTGAGCCGCATCATCGTTAAGCAGGCGTTGACCTACGTGCGCTGCGTCGGCGAGTCCTGGCCGCTGACGCTGGACCGCGCCCGTCTTGAGGCGCAAACGCTGGTCGAGCACTACCAGCATAGCCCGCAGCACACCGTGAAAATCCACCACTTCGATCCTGAACTGGCGGTGATGGTGATGGAAGACCTCTCCAGCCATCGCATCTGGCGCGGCGAGCTTATCAACAACATTTACTACCCGCAGGCGGCGCAGCAGCTGGGCGAATACCTCGCTCACGCGCTGTTTCACACCAGCGATTTCTACCTGCACCCGCACGATAAAAAAACGCAGGTGGCAAAATTCATCAACCCGGAGATGTGCGAGATCACCGAAGATCTGTTCTTTAACGATCCGTACCAGATCCACGAGCGCAACAGCTACCCGGCCGAGCTGGAAAACGATGTTGCCGCCCTGCGCGACGACGTCCAGCTGAAGATTTCCGTGGCCTCCCTGAAGCATCGCTTCTTCTCGCACGCCGAAGCACTCCTGCACGGCGATATTCACAGCGGTTCGATTTTCGTAGCCGACGGCAGCCTGAAGGCCATCGACGCCGAATTCGGCTACGTCGGTCCGATTGGCTTTGACGTGGGCACCGCCATCGGCAACCTGTTGCTCAATTTCTGCGGCCTGCCGGGACATCTGGGCATTCGCGATGCTGCCGCCGCACGCGAGCAGCGCCTGACCGATATTCAGGAGCTCTGGAACACCTTCGCGGAACGCTTCCAGGCGCTGGCAAACGAAAAAACGCGCGATGCGGCGCTCAGCGTACCGGGCTACGCCTCCGCGTTTCTGAAAAAGGTCTGGCACGATGCCATCGGCTTCTGCGGCACCGAGCTGATTCGCCGCAGCGTGGGGCTTTCTCACGTGGCGGATATCGACACCATTCAGGATGACGCCATGCGCCACGAATGCCTGCGCCACGCCATTACGCTCGGCAAGGCGCTGATTGTTATTGCCGACCGTATCGACAGCGCGGAAGAGCTGGTCGCGCGGGTGCGTCAGTACAGCTGAGTGCCGGCTTTGTGCCCGGTGGTGCTGCGCTTACCGGGCCTACGATTCGAATGTAGGCCGGGTAAAGGCAAAGCCGCCACCCGGCAAAAACTCACCCCAGATACTCAATCACCGACAACCCGCCGTTATAATCCGTGCTGTAAATAATTCCCTGCGCATCCACAAATACATCGCACGACTGGATCACCTGCGGGCGATTCGGCCGCGTGTCCATCATTCTCTCCGGCGCGGCGGGCACCAGCGCACCGGTTTCAACCGGGCGATACGGATTGGAAATGTCGTACGCCCGCACGCCTGCATTCTGGTACGTGGCAAAAATCAGCGTTGAGCTGACAAAGCTCCCCGGCCGGTTTTCATGCAGGTTATGCGGCCCGAAGTGCGCGCCTTTCGCCACGTAGTCGATTTCATCCGGCTGCGGGAAGGTAGAGATGCTCACCGGGTTCGCCGGCTCGCGAATATCAAACAACCAGATCAGCTTTTCACCGTCTTCCTGATTGTCGAGCACCGCTTCGTCGAGCACTACCAGCAGGGAGCGGTCCGGCAGCGGCAGAGCGGTGTGCGTCCCACCGCCAAACGGCGGGCTCCAGTTGCGATGGCTAATCAGCTTCGGCTGCGTGCGGTCTTTCACGTCCAGCAGCGTCAGCCCGCCGTCGCGCCAACTGCCGTACGCCGTATCGCCGGCGATAATCGCGTGGTGCAGCGCGTAGCGTTTCCCTTCCGGCCAGTCCGGCTGCTCGCCCTCGGCCTGGTTCATGCCCGGCAGCCACCACCGCCCTGCCACTTCAGGCTTGCGCGGATCGGCCAGATCGATGGTCAGGAAAATGTAGTCGGTAAAACCGTCGATCAGCGCCGAGACATACGCCCAGCGCCCGCCGACGTACCAGATGCGGTGAATGCCAATGCCGCTGAGTGACAGAAAGCCAATTTCGCGCGGCTTATCCGGCGTGGAGATATCAAATACCCGCAAGCCCGCGCTCCAGCCTTTACCCTGCACGTCGCTGACGGTCTCGCCCACCTGCCGGGTGTAGTAGACCTTCTCGTCGGCAAAGCGGGCATCGGCAAACAGATCCCGGGCGTTGATCACCAGCAGCAGATCGTCATGCGCCTGGAGGTGCACGTTCCAGGTGCCGGGCGGCGCGGGCACATAGCCCACGGGTTTCGGGTTTTTCGGGTCGCGCACGTCCACAATGGAAAAGCCCTGCGACACCATATGGCCGATATAAGCAAAACCGCGGTGCACCATCAGCTGCACGCCGTCAGGGCGACCGCCCTGGTCGCTATGGCCAATCAGCCGCATATTGCGGCTGTATTCAGGGGTGGGTAACTGAGACACCTTATACTCCTTTCGCCCGGTGGCGCTGCGCTTACCGGGCCTACAGGTGCGAAATGTAGGCCGGGTAAGGCGCAGCCGCCACCCGGCTTGGTTTTATTTATTTTTCGCTTCCAGCGTCGCAAACCACGGGGCGATAAAATCTTCGGTCTGGCCCCAGCCCGGAATGATTTTCCCCAGCGACGCGACGTTCACCGCGCCCGGCTGGGCGGTCAACAGCGCCTGCGGAATGGCCGCTGCTTTGAAATCGTAAGTCGCTGGCGTGGCTTCCCCGGCAATCTTGTTCGCCACCAGACGCACGTTGGTCGCACCAATCAGCTTCGGATCCACCGCCACGCTCACCTTCCACGGGCTGCCCGGTTCGCGCATCAGCTGCAGATCCTGGTTGGAGATGTCGATGCTGTAGAGTTTGATCTCGGTGCGGCCGTTCTCTTTCAGCGCCTTATAGGCCCCCTGGCTGAAGGCGTCCCAGGTGCCCCAGATGGCGTCAATTTTGCCTTTCGGGTATTTCGCCAGGATCGCGCCCACCTTGTTGGCGGTGTCACCCTGCACGTCAGACGAGACCGCGCCGATAGACTCCAGCTCTTTGATGTCCGGATACTGCTTTTGCAGCTCTTTATAGGCAGCCTGACGACGCTCCATCGGCGGGAAGCCGGCGACCCACAGCTTGACGATATTGGCTTTGCCGTTGAAATCTTTCGCCAGCTGGCCAAAGGAGAGATTCGTCAGGGAGGCATCGTCCTGCTGGGTAACGGTCACGCCCGGGATCTCGCCGTTTACGGCGGTATCAAATACTGCAACTTTAATCCCGGCATCCACCGCCTTCTTCACCAGCGCGGTGGAGTACGGATCGCGCCCCTGAGAGAGAATAATCCCGTCATATTTCTGGCTGATCGCCTGGTTGACGAAGTCCTGGAATTTGGCATCGTCCCCGTTGCTTAAAAAGGTGCTGACCTTAAAGCCGAGCTTCTTCCCTTCCTGAATCGCCCCGGCAATAAACTGCGTGGTGTTGTCGTCGGATCCAAGGTTACGGATCACCGCGATGCGGATCGGGCCGTCGTGGTTCGCAATAACTGCCGGAACCGGTGCAGGCGTGGCCGCAAAGCCTGGCAGTGAAGTGAGTAACCCAAGTGCCACCAAAGAGAGTGCAATCTTTTTCATTTTTTATCCCGTTGTGTTGTCAGCGTTTTTGTATGTAAGTAATGGCCAGCGCCGCAGCGAGCACCAGCCCTTTTATAATGTCCATGGCGTAATACGGTACGGAGAGCATCACCAGCCCGTTCGACAGCACGCCAAGAATGATCGCCCCGACCAGCGTTCCCAGCGCGTTCGGCTTGCCGGATCCGGCCAGCGAGAAGCCAATCCAGGCCGCTGCTACCGCATCCATCAGATACCCGCCGCCCGCATTCACCTGCGACGACCCGATGCGCGACGCCAGCAAAATCCCGCCCAGGCCCGCCAGCAGCGAGGCAATCACGTAGGCCGCTACCTTGTAGCGCGTGGTGCGTATCCCGGAGAGGCGCGCTGCTTCCGGGTTACCGCCAATGGCGTACATCCGACGACCATGAGTAGTGAGCGACAGCCCAAGCTGCGCCAGAATCGTCACCACCAGCATGATGATGACGATGGTCGGCACCTGCCCCAGCAGGCTGAACGCCGCCGGAATGGTGCCTTCCGCCATGTCGCCGCTCGGCAGCACCATGTTTTCGGTAATCGACCCGCCGTAGCTGTAGGTCATTGCCACGCCCTGGATCACAAACAGGCTGGCAAGCGTCGCGAGCATGTCCGGAATACGCAGGATGACGATCAGAAAAGCGTTAAACAGCCCCACCAGCGTGCAGAGCGCGAGGGTGATAAGGATCGACTCAGTGGTGCCGAAGCCGTGCCAGACGAACAGCGAAATCACCAGCGCGTTCGCCAGCGACGCCGTTGACCCCACGGAGAGATCGAACCCGCCGATGGTCAGCGAAATCGACACGCCGATAGCAATCACCGTCACGATGGCAATCGAGCGCAGAATATTGATGATGTTGTTCGGATCGAGGAAGCTGTCCGACGCCAGGCCAAAAACGGCCACCAGCGCGACGACGGTCAGCAACATGCCCCACTTGTAGAGAAAATCGAAAATCTGCTGGCGGCCAGACGCCGCCGCGTTCACTGAAAGGGCCTTGCTCACGGCGCCGTTCCTCCGGTTGAATAATAAAGTAGTGTCTCTTCACGGGCCTCGGCCCCGGCGATTTCCGCCACGATACGCCCGTCCCACAGCACGCAGATGCGGTCGCACAATCCCACCAGCTCGGCAAATTCCCCGGAGGCGTAAATGACCCCTTTGCCCTCGCGCGCCAGGCCGTCAATCAGCTGGAACAGGTCGGTTTTGGCTTTCACATCCACGCCTTTGGTCGGCTCGTCGAATATCAGCACGCTGGCGTCATTGCGCAGCCATTTGCCGATGGCGACTTTTTGCTGGTTACCGCCGGACAGACGGCGCAGCACCTGGCCTGGGCCGCGCGCCCGAACGCCGATGCGGGCAATGACCTCCTCCGCCCAGCGCCACGCCTGACGATGGCCGAAGAGGCTCCAGCGCGAGAAGCTGTTATCCGCCGTCACCGCCAGGTTCATGCTTACCGGCTCGTCGATAAAGATGCCCTCTTTGCGCCGCTCTTCCGGCACCAGTGCCAGCCCACGCAGCACGGAATCCGCCGGGTCGCGCGGTTTCCAGGGCTGATGATTCAGCTCACCGCGCGCCACGCGGCTTTTGCTGGCGCCAAACAGCGCCTTGCAGAGTTCGGTTTTACCCGCGCCCGCCAGCCCGGCGATGCCGAGAATTTCGCCTTTGCGCAGGTGCAGGGAGATATCTTTCAGCAGCGCGTCGTCGTGCAGCCCCTCCACGCGCAGCAGCGTTTCGCCGCCGTGCGGAGGGCGCGCGGGCGGGTAGATATCGCTCAGCACGTGGCCGAGCATTTTCTCGACGATGACCTCGCCGCTGAGGTCCGCCATCGGGCCGGACTCAATCAGCTTGCCGTCGCGCAGCACCGTCAGGGTGTCGCAGATGGCTTTTAGCTCGTGAATACGATGTGAGATAAACACCACGCCGATGCCCTGCTGCTTTAAGCGTTTTACTACGGCAAACAGACGTTCGCTTTCGTGCGCATCCAGCGGCGCGGTGGGCTCATCGAGAATTAAAAAACGGCAGTGGTGGGACAGCGCCCGCGCCAGTAAAATCTGCTGCTTTTCGGCAAGCGAGCAGCTGTCGATAACGCGACGCACGTCCAGGGAGACGTCCAGCTGCGACAGCGCCTGTCTCGCCTGCTGACGAACGGTGCGCCAGCTGAAGCGGTGCCCCGGCTGCGCCAGCCTGTCGAGCATGATATTTTCGGCAATGGTTAACCCCGGGATCAGCGCCACGTCCACTTCCTGCTGAACCAGATGGATCCCCAGCCGTTTGGCGTCCAGCGGTTCACGAATGCTCACCGGCTGGTTGTTAATGCAGATTTCACCCTCATAGTGGTCATGCGTTCCGCACAGCACCGCCATCAGCGTCGATTTCCCCGCGCCGTTGGCGCCGGTCAGCGCATGCACGGAACCGCCGGTTAAGGTGAAATTGACGCGCGACAGTGCCTGAAAGCCGGAAAAGGCCAGGCTGATACCACGCATCTCAAGGCGACTGGAAACCATCCGCGTAAATCCTTCATTACTCTTCTGATTTATCGAATTTTTCACAGCTCCGGTTGACTGACAACGACGGAAAAGGCATAAGATAAAGCGAAATATTATTAGCCATCCGGATGTCCAGACATAACATCGGGTTAGCGCTTCCCTAAAAAAGGACACCTTCATGAGCAACACCGACATCCGCGTCGTTCCCGGCCCGGCGAACTATTTCTCTCATCCCGGAAGCCTTGCGCGTCTGCATGACTTCTTTACCCCGGAACAGCTTTCCCGCGCGGTGTGGATTTACGGCGAGCGCGCCATCGAAGGCGCGCGCCCTTTCCTGCCGGAGAGCTTTAACACCCCGGGCGCAAAGCACCTGTTGTTTAAAGGCCACTGCAGCGAGCGCGACGTCACCCACCTGGTGAACGAAGCCGGCAGCGGTGCGAGCGTGGTGATCGGCGTTGGCGGCGGCGCGGTGATGGATACGGTGAAAGCCGTGGCGCGTCGTTTAGGTGTTCCGTTCGTGGGTATCCCCACCGTGGCTGCCACCTGTGCGGCGTGGACGCCGCTCTCCGTCTGGTACAACGATGCCGGTCAGGCGCTGCAGTTTGAGATATTCGACGACGCCAACTTCCTGGTGCTGGTGGAGCCGCAAATCATCCTCAACGCGCCAGCGGAGTATCTGCTGGCGGGAATTGGCGATACGCTGGCGAAGTGGTACGAAGCGGTGGTTCTCGCGCCGCAGCCTGAAAACCTGCCGCTGACCGTGCGTCTGGGCATTAACGGCGCGCTGGCGATCCGCGACGTGCTGCTGGAGCATAGCGAGGAAGCGCTGGCTGACCAGCAGCGTGGCGAACAAACCCAGGCGTTCAGGGACGTGGTGGATGCCATTATTGCCGGTGGCGGGATGGTCGGCGGGCTGGGCGAACGCTATACGCGCGTGGCGGCGGCGCATGCGGTGCACAACGGCTTAACCGTGTTGCCGCAGACGGAAAAATACCTCCACGGCACCAAGGTGGCCTACGGCATTCTGGTGCAAAGCGCCCTGCTCGGCCAGGACGACGTGCTGGGCCAGCTGGTCTCGGCGTATCGGCGTTTTAACCTGCCGACCACGCTTCGCGCGCTGGAGGTCGACATCCATAACCGCGACGAACTGGATAAGGTTATTGCCCACACCCTGCGCCCGGTGGAGTCGATTCATTATCTGCCGGTGACGTTAACGCCTGAGGTTCTGCGCGCGGCGTTTGAGAAGGTGGAATACTTCAGCCGTTAATCGCCCCGACCGTCTATACCTAATGATGATTCTCATCACTCTCGCAACGAGGTCATCATGCAGATCGATTTAACTGGTAAGAAGGCGCTGGTTACCGGCGCCAGCCGTGGGTTGGGTCGTGCTATCGCACTGTCGCTGGCAAGCGCCGGTGCCGACGTGGTTATTACGTATGAAAAATCAGCCGACAAAGCCCAGGCGGTTGCCGATGAAATAAAGGCGCTTGGGCGGCACGGTGAAGCGGTGCAGGCCGACAGCGCCAGCGCGCAGGCGATTCAGGATGCCGTCACCCATGCGGCACGCTCTCTCGGCGGGCTGGACATTCTGGTCAACAACGCCGGGATCGCGCGCGGCGGCCCGCTGGAGTCCATGACGCTGGCGGACATTGATGCCCTTATCAACGTCAATATTCGTGGGGTGGTCATCGCCATCCAGGAAGCGCTGGTGCATATGTCCGACGGCGGACGCATCATTAACATCGGTAGCTGTCTGGCTAACCGCGTGGCCATGCCGGGCATTGCCGTTTACTCAATGACGAAATCCGCCCTCAACTCCCTCACCCGCGGCCTGGCGCGCGATTTAGGCCCACGCGGCATCACCGTTAACCTTGTTCACCCAGGACCGACAAACAGCGATATGAATCCGGAGGACGGGGAACAGGCGGAAGCCCAGCGCCAGATGATTGCCGTCGGTCACTACGGCCAGCCGGAAGACATCGCGGCGGCGGTCACCTTCCTTGCCAGCTCGGCCGCCGGGCAGATCTCCGGCACAGGGCTGGACGTGGATGGCGGTCTGAACGCCTGATCGCACATTTTCTGCAAGCCTCTGTCGCCTGGCAGAGGCGTTTTCGAGCCGCCTCGACGGTTTGAGTTTTGCCTCTTACCTGCGTTTTTTCTCCGCTCTACAGTACCCCATAAGAAATTCGGAATTTATCTAATAGCCTTATTATTTCCTTATATTTTGTGTGGGCGTACAGTGGAGGTACGGATGAAGATTGTCTGGTCAAAGAATGCAAAGAAAGAGTTTTCCAAGATCGATTGGCCGATATCAGCGAAGAATCAAAGCAAAACTTGCTGAGCTGGACGCTCGCTCAGCTCCCCGGCCCGATATCAAAAAAATATCGGCAACAGAAAATCATTTCCGGCTACGCGTTGGCGATTACCGCATTCTGATTACACTTCGGGACGATCCCGATAATCATTGTTATGTTTTGGCCGTCAAGCGCAGAACATCAACGACCTACCTTCACGAGGAGAAAGCCCCCTATGGCTGTTCAGCTAATTAAGGACGATGACGGAAAAGCGCAGTACGTCGTTATTCCCTATGATGAATACTTTCGTATGTGCTTACAGATGGCAGAAATTGACGACGAAACCGATGATGATCTAGAGGATATTGAAGTCGAACACGATTGTTATGATGACGTAGGATTACCTGGCGAAGTGTGCGACGTCATGCATAACGAGAACGTCAGCCTGCAGGCCGCGTGGCGCATTCTGCGCGGCATGTCCCAGCAGGAGGTGGCGGAGAAACTCGGCATCAGCCAGTCTGCCGTGTCACAGCTAGAGGCGCTGGACTCCCGTCCGCAAAGGCGCACCCGCGAAAAACTGGCGGCCATTTACGGCTGTAAGCAGGAGCAGATCAGCCTCTATTTACCGAAAGAGGGTTAACAGCACTTCGCCCCGCCCTTGCCGCCGTAGCGCGCGTCCTGACGATCGCGGAAAAATTCTTCGTACGTCATTGGCGTCTGGTCCGGATGGTTAACCCGCATATGCTCGACGTAGTTGTCGTAGTCCGGCACGCCAATCATCATTTTGGCGGCCTGGCCTAAGTATTTACCTGCTTTAGAGAGGGTGTCGAACATCTTTCAGGTCTCACAGGTTATGTAGGCCGGGTAAGCGCTAGCGCCACCCGGCTTACCGGTTAATGTGCCCCTTTCGCCTGGGTCACGATTACATCCAGGTTCTCAGGCATTGGCTCGTACGGTGTCTCTTTCGCCGTCGGCTTGTCTTCTTTCAGTGCCGCCAGCGCGGTCTTCAGAGAATACAACGCCAGCACCACGACCACCACCATAAAGAAGATGGTCAGCCCGGCATCCAGACGGTTGTTAAACACCAGCTGTGACAGCTGTGATTCCGTATACTGCGCCGGGATCTTGCCGCTGTCGATCATCGCCTGGAACTTGTTGGCAATCGCCAGGAAGCCCACCTTATTGTCCGGGCTGAAGGCTTTCTGCCAGCCCGCGGTCAGGGTACAAATCAGCAGCCACGCCGTTGGCAGCAACGCCACCCATGCATAACGCTGGCGCTTCATCTTGAACAGCACCACCGCGCAGAGCATCAGCGCCATGCCTGCCAGCATCTGGTTGGCGATACCGAACAGCGGCCACAGGGTGTTAATCCCACCCAGCGGATCCACCACGCCCTGATGCAGGAAATAGCCCCACGCCAGCACGCACAGCGCCGTTGCCAGCAGGTTAGCCGGGAGCGAATCGGTACGCTTCAGGTTCGGAGAGATCACGCCCAGCAGGTCCTGCAGCATAAAGCGCGCCGCACGGGTGCCCGCATCCACCGCCGTCAGGATAAACAGCGCTTCAAACAGAATGGCGAAGTGATACCAGAACGACACGTCCATCAGCCCGCCCAGCGCGCCGTGGAGAATGTAGGCCATGCCCACCGCAAGCGTAGGCGCCCCGCCTGCGCGGGAGATAATCGACTGCTCGCCCACCTCATTCGCAATGCTGGTTAACGTGTCTGGCGTAATCGCAAAGCCCCAGCCGCTCACGACCTGTGCGGCAGACGCCACGACGTCAACGGTGCCGGCCGGGGCCAGTACCGCCATCGGGCTGTTCATCGCGAAGTAGACGCCCGGGTCGATGATACAGGCGGAGACCAGCGCCATGATGGCCACGAAAGACTCCATCAGCATGCCGCCGTAGCCAATCAGGCAAGCCTGATTTTCATTCGCCAGCATCTTCGGCGTGGTGCCGGAGGCAATCAGGGCGTGGAAGCCCGACACCGCACCGCAGGCGATGGTGATAAACAGGAACGGGAACAGGTTGCCGGTCCAGACCGGGCCGGTGCCGTCGATGAATTTAGTCAGCGCGGGCATGGTCAGGGTCGGGCGCATAATCAAAATGCCAATCGCCAGCCCGACGATGGTACCAATTTTCAGGAAAGTGGAGAGGTAGTCGCGCGGGGCCAGCAGGAGCCACACCGGCAGCACTGCCGCCACAAAGCCGTATCCCACCAGCATCCAGGTGAGCTGTACGCCGGTGAAGTCGAAGAACGGTGCCCAGGTCGGGCTTTCTGCTACCCAGCCGCCGGAGATAATGGCGAACACGAGGAACACCAGGCCAATCACCGACACTTCACCAATGCGGCCCGGACGCAGATAGCGAATGTAGATCCCCATAAACAGCGCCAGCGGAATGGTAAAGGCAACGGTATACGTCCCCCATGGGCTGTGGGTCAGCGCTTTCACCACGATCATCGCCAGCACCGCAAGGATGATCACCATGATCATAAAGGTCGCCACCAGCGCAATAACCCCGGCCGTTGCCCCCATCTCCTCTTTCACCAGCTCGCCCAGCGAGCGACCGTCGCGGCGGGTGGAGACGAACAACACCATAAAGTCCTGCACCGCGCCCGCCAGCACTACGCCAGCGAGGATCCAGATCATCCCCGGCAGGTAGCCCATCTGCGCCGCCAGCACCGGCCCCACCAGCGGACCCGCTCCGGCAATCGCCGCAAAATGGTGACCGAACAGCACTTTTTTATCGGTCGGAACGTAGTCCAGCCCGTCGTTATGACGAACAGCGGGCGTCATGCGCGTGGCATCAACCCCTAAGACGTTCTTCGCGATAAAGCGGCCATAAAAACGATATGCGATCAGATAAATGCAGACGGAGGCGACAACGATCCACAGCGCGTTGATCTGTTCCCCCCGGTTGAGGGCGATATAGCCCAGGGCAAAGGCTCCCACAACGGAGAGCCCTGCCCATATAAGGTATTTCCCTGAGTTGTTCATCGTGGTTATCCGTTGTTATGAAACAGTGAGATGTTACATTTTGTTTCTAGAACAACCGCTAAAATTTAACAACTTTGAAACGCAATAATGTGTGGTCAAACCAGAGATTTACACCACATTGTTAACCCGATCACTTCCTGGACTCACGCTTTGGTTTTATAGACCGGGTAAGCGCAGCGCCACCCGGCAATCCGGCACGTTCTAACCCAACACCATCGTACTCAACCGACACGTACAGCACCGCCGTCCCTGCTCGTCGAAGACCACAATCTCCCAGCTCTGGCTGGAGCGCCCGACATGCAGCGGCTGGCATACTCCGCGCACCTTGCCGTGCGACACCGCGCGATGATGCGTGGCGTTCAGCTCCGTGCCCACCACGCTCTGCCCGTCCCGGGTCATCAGATACCTGGCCATCGAGCCGAGCGTTTCTGCCAGCGCCGCGGAGGCCCCGCCGTGCAGCAGGCCAAACGGCTGGTGGGTACGCGCATCCACCGGCATCTCCGCTTCCAGCGTGTCGTCACCGAGGCGGGTATAGACAATGCCGAGATGCGCCACCAGGGAGTTCAGGCTGGTCGCGTTCAGCTCCTCGAGCGGTAAGTGACGTTTCCAGATCATTTACGCCCCCAGCGTGGAGCCGCCGTCCACCACGATATCCTGCAGGGTAATATGGCTGGCGGCATCGGAGGCGAGGAACAGCACCGTGCTGGCAATCTCCTGCGGACGGGCGATTTTTCCGAGCGGAATACCGAGCTTAAACTGCTCGCCAAAGCCGCGGATGCGCTGCTGCTCCGCATCGTCGCTTTTCCACAGGGTGCGCTGCATGTCGGTATCCGTTGAGCCGGGCGACACCAGATTACAGCGCACGCCGCTGCCCGCCAGCTCCAGCCCGACGGTCAATGCCAGGCTTTTCAGCGCCGCTTTCGACGCGCCGTAGGCGCTCATGCCGATGCGCGGCGTGTGTGCCGCATCTGACGCTACCGTCACAATCGCGCCGCCCTGCTGACGACGGAACTGGCCCATCGTCTGCTGGAACAGGTTAAACGCGCCGCCAACGTTGACCGCGAAGGTCTGCTGCCAGTCCTCCTGCGATAGCTGGTCGGTTGCCCCCATACGCAGGATCCCCGCCGCGTTCACCAGCACGTCCAGACGCTCAATCGTGCCGAGCGCGCGGCCGCACACCTCGCTGACCTGCACATCATCCGCCACGTCCAGCGTTTCGGTGGTAAACGGATAATCCCCCAGCGGAAACGCCAGATCGAACCCGGTCACCTGCGCGCCCGCCTCAGCGAACGCCAGCGCCGTCGCGTAGCCAATGCCTTTACCCGCCCCCGTCACCCAGACGGTTTTACCGGTGAAATCAAATCCCATTACTTCACCTCGCGAGAGAGCAGCGCCCACCAGGCGTCGAGGGTGGGATTTTTGGCCAGCATCACGAAGTCGATATCGCCATGCACTTTGCGCCAGCGGGCGGCCAGGGCCATCATGCGCACCGAGTCCAGACCGTAGTCGATCAGGTTTTCGTCATCCATCGGCTCATCGGACTCGTCCAGCAGGGGCAGGATCATCTCACGCAGCGCGGCCTTTGAGGCCGGAACCGACGGCAGCAGCTCGTCGGTCATCACCACGCGGCCAGAGCGCCCGGCCACATAGCTGAGGGACATCAGATGCTCGTCGCGGGTGAAATCCGCCAGCGCGTCGGCAATAAAGAACGGTTTGATGTCGCGCATAAACGCATCGGTGGCGGTGGTCATGCAGCCGATGTGGGCGTAAACGCCGGTAATCAGCAGCTGGTTGCGGCCCGTCTCTTTCAGCATCTGCTCCAGCGGCGAGCGGTGGAATGCGCTGTAGCGCCATTTCACCAGCACGGTGTCGGCTTCATCCGGCGTCAGTTGAGCGACGATACGCTGCTGTTCCGGCGAGCGGGTCAGGCCCGGCCCCCACATGTCGTTGAGCAGGGCGCGGTCTTCGTCGCTCTGCTCTTTCGGCTGGGCGGTGTAGTAAACCGGAATGTTATGTTCTTTGCAGTACGCGCGCAGTCTGGCGATGTTCGCCACCACCTGCTGCATCATCGCGCTATTTTCGCCCCAGAAGTTCAGGAAGTATTCCTGCATATCGTGGATCAGCAGCGCGGCACGTTCAGGCTCAAACGCCCAGTTCACTTTGCTGGTCGGCAGCTCTGCGGCGGTTGGCAGCGCGTAAGCGGTTAATTTTGGAATGGCCATACTCTGTTCCTCAGCCCCGGGCGCGTTCAGCAAGCCACAGGCGCAACTGTTTCTTATCAACTTTGCCGACCGGCGTCAGCGGGAGCGCATCCACGCTCTCCACGCGGTCCGGTAGCTTGAATTCGGCAACGCCCTGCTCGCGCAGGAAGCGACGCACCTCGACCGCGCGCAGGGACTGTTTCACCACCAGATACGCGCAGCTCTTCTCGCCCAGCAGGCTGTCTTCCATACTCACCAGCGCGGCGTGGATCACCGCCTCGTGGCGCAGCAGCAGGTTCTCGATCTCCTCGGCGGCGATCTTCTCGCCACCGCGGTTGATCTGATCTTTCTCGCGCCCCTGCACGGTGATGTAACCCTGCTCGTCAATGGCGATCAGATCGCCGGAGCAGTAAAAGCCGTCGGCGTCGAAGGCGCTGGCGTTGTGTTCCGGGCTGTTGTAATAGCCGCGAAAGGTATAGGGCCCGCGCGTCATCAGACGCCCGACCTCCCCGCGTGGCAGCGGGTTGCCGTGCTCGTCCGCCACCCACACTTCGTCGTCCGGGCACATCGGGCGCCCCTGGGTGTTGATGATGCGTTCCGGCGTATCGTCGAGCGCGGTGTAGTTCACCAGCCCTTCCGCCATGCCAAACACCTGCTGCAGCTGGCAGCCAATCTCGGCCGGAATACGCGCCGCGAGCGTGGCGGAAAGGCGTGCGCCGCCCACCTGCAGCAATTTGAGGGACGTTAGCTGCGCGTTGCCCGCCCCGTCGGCGATGGCCTGCAGCCACAGGCTGACCGCCGGGGGAACCAGCGAGGTGACGGTAATCTGATGCTGTTCAATCAGCGGGAAGCAGAGCGTGGCGCTCGGGTCGTTTGCCAGTACCACGCAACCGCCTGCCCTAAAGACGCCTAACGACCCCGGCGAGCTCATGGCGTAGTTATGCGCCGCGGGCAGCGCGTTCAGATAACGCGTTTCGGCGGTAATGCCGCAGATTTCGTTGCTGCGGCGGATGCTGTAGTCGTAATCATTATGCGTACGCGGGATAAGCTTGGGCGTGCCGGTGCTGCCGCCGGAAAGCTGGAAAAACGCCACTTCGTCGGCGGGCGTCGGGTTGGCAATAAAATTGTCTGCCGGGCGCGCGATCGCGGTTTCCAGCGCATGCTCGCCCCTGTCGCCGCGCAGCAGGACGACGC
Organism: Lelliottia nimipressuralis; assembly: GCF_004402045.1. GTDB lineage: Bacteria > Pseudomonadota > Gammaproteobacteria > Enterobacterales > Enterobacteriaceae > Enterobacter > Enterobacter chinensis. Next base: position 60,972 of record NZ_SOMG01000015.1, read on the forward strand.
GTACCGAACGGTGTTCATCCACGAAAGCATTGAGGAAATCATCGCCCGCGAACAGCGCGTGGTCGCGATCGGCAATCAATACAGCGGGTTTGATTTGCGTGGCGTAGGCATTCAACTCGCTGCGCTGGTGGCTGAAGAGCGCGTTGACCGGTGCGACGCCAATTTGCAGCAGCGCGAAGAAGGTGATGTAGAACTCGGCTACGTTGCCAAGCTGCACCAGCGCCGTCTCGCCGCGCTGAAGCCCGCGCGCCTGAAGGGCAGACGCCAGGTTGTTAACGGCCTCATTAAACGCGCGGTAGGTCACACGACGTTCGCCGTCGATAATTGCCACCGCATCGCTGTCCGCGCGATCCGTCAGAATGTGGGTTAACGGCAAATCCTGCCAGTAGCCTTTTTCACGGTAGTACCGGGCGAATTCCTCGGGCCAACGGGTAAAGGTAATGGTCATGAGTCTTCCTTAGTGCAAACCAAAAACGTTGAGCATGGTGGAAAGCTTCACACCGGTTTCGCGCCACTCGCCCACCGGGGAGGAGGCGGGCACAATGCCCGCACCGGCAAACAGGCGAACGCTATTTTTATGCAGACGCGCGCAGCGGATGGTCACCACCCACTCACCGTTGCCTTCGCTGTCGCACCAGCCGACGATACCGCCGAACAGCTCGCGGTCGAACGGCTCAAGCTCGGCAATCAGATCTTTTGCCGCCTGATGCGGGAAGCCGCTCAGCGCTGGCGTCGGGTGCAGCAGGCAGGCCAGGGTCAGGGCGTTCTCGTTTTCACGCGCTTCCCCTTCCACGGGCGTCGCCAGATGCCACAGCGTCGGCGTGGTGATGAGCTGCGGAGAGTCAGGCATGCTGAGATGATGGCTCCGGGGCGCGAGAATGGCTTTCATCGCCTGGGTCACAAGGTCATGCTCGTGGCGGTCCTTTTCGGAAGCCAGCAGCTTGTTGCCCGCTTCACGATCCAGCACGTCGTCCGGCTGGCGGCGCGCCGAGCCCGCCAGCGGCAGCGAGCTAAAGTGCGCGCCCTCTTTGCGCAGCAGCAGCTCCGGGCTTGCCCCCAGCAGCACCCCGCCGTCTTCCAGCGGCACGTGGAAGTTGAAGCTCGCCGGGTTCTGGGCGATCAGCCGCTCTAACAGGGCACCGCTATCCATATGTTTGTCGGTCGCGATATCAATCAGGCGCGACAGCACCACCTTGTTCACCTGAGGCGTGGCGGTGAGCGACGCGGCGCGAGCGACCATCTCTTCGAACACGGGCTGCGGCGGGATCTCAGTGCGTTGTTCCACCTTCAGCGCCTGCGAGCCGGTGAAATAGCGTGCGGACTGCTGACGTGCTGGACGGGAAAAGGTCTGCCAGCGTTGCGGAATAAACAACGATGAGGGCTTGCGGGTATCGAACGGGATCGCCCCCACCATCACCGGGTGAGCAATGCCGCTGGCTTTTGCATTCCGGAAGGCCTGAGCTAATTTCTGCTGGAAGTGACCTGCCGGATCGTCGCCGCCGACGGCGGGTTCATTGAAGCGGGCAAAACAGCCGGACGTGGTAAAGCTGCGGTAAGGCGACATAAAGAAAAAGCGGTCTGATTGCAGCGTGGTTGCGGTGTGCTGAACTTCCTCAGCCAGGGACGTATCCATATCATCCTCCTCAAATGATAAAAGAAGCAATAATGATTATCATTTATATTTTCGTCGGCTAACCTAATCCCACATCGCTTCGCTGTCAACCGTCGGGCAAATAACTTGTGTGACAAAAACTTGCATCCCTTCGCGGCAACCATGAAAATGAGAAGCATTATCTTCAACAAAAACAGGATACCGCGCTGTGAAATTCCCTGCCGTTTGCCGTACTCCCCTGCTTTTAATCGGACTTTTTGTTTTAGGACTTACTTCAGCCTCCGCTGCCGACTGGCCCCGTCAGGTCACCGACAGCCGCGGCGTGCATACCCTTGAGAGCAAACCGACGCGCATTGTCTCCACCAGCGTGACCTTAACCGGCTCCCTGCTGGCGATTGACGCCCCGGTCGTCGCCAGCGGTGCAACCGCGCCGAACAACCGCGTGGCGGACGCGCAGGGCTTCCTGCGCCAGTGGGGTGATATTGCGAAACAGCGCAAGGTCGCGCGACTGTACATTGGCGAGCCGAGCGCCGAAGCGGTCGCGGCCCAGATGCCTGACCTGATTTTGATTAGCGCCACCGGCGGGGATTCCGCCCTGGCGCTGTACGACCAGCTCTCCGCCATCGCCCCGACGCTCATCATCAACTACGACGACAAGAGCTGGCAGGCGCTGCTCACCCAGCTGGGCACCATTACGGGTCAGGAAAAGCAGGCCGCAGAGCGCATTGCCGCCTTTGATAAACAGCTCTCGCAGGTGAAACAGCAGATGAAACTACCTCCGCAGCCGGTGAACGCCATCGTCTACACCGCCGCCGCGCATTCAGCCAACCTGTGGACCGCAGAATCGGCTCAGGGCAAGCTTTTGCACCAGCTGGGCTTTACGCTGGCGGAGCTTCCTGCCGGGTTACAGACCTCGAAAAGCCAGGGCAAACGCCACGACATTATTCAGTTAGGCGGTGAAAATCTGGCGACGGGACTCAACGGCGAAGGGCTGTTTGTGTTTGCCGGCGACCAGAAAGACGTGGATGCGATTTACGCCAACCCGCTGCTGGCGCATCTGCCGTCGGTGAAGAACAAGCGCGTCTGGGCGCTGGGAACGGAGACGTTCCGCCTGGATTATTACAGCGCGATGCTGGTGTTAGACAGATTGAATACGTTGTTCAAGTAGGTATTTTCCCTCCCTCTCCCTGTGGGAGAGGGCCGGGGTGAGGGCATCAGGCCGCACCGTCGTTCAACACACTCTCCTGCCTGAACCGACGCAATTCCGCTAATGCGACCAACAAAATCCCACCAACCATCGCCAGTACAAACCCGCTGCTGCTCGCCGACGCCACCGGGGTCATTATCGCCCCCAGGCCGCCGAGGATCGCCGCGCCAATGGCATCGCCAGTGACGTTCTGCGCGGTCCACAGGCCGTTGATGCGCCCGAGCATTCCTTCCGGCGTCTGGGTCTGGATCAGGGTGTACTGCAACAGCGAACTGATGGCGCTCAGCCAGCCGAAAATCACCAGGCACAACACGCCCAGCGCCCACACCGGCATCAGGCTAAAGAAGCCAATGGCGATAAACGAGGCCAGCGTGGCAAGCAGCATAATCAACCCCGGCCGTGCGCTTTGCGCCAGGTTGCCGCTGGTCAGCGCCCCGCACGCCGCGCCGAGCGGAATGGCGGCGTAGAGAATGCCAATCTCCGAGGCGCTCATCTGCCACTCGCCCGCTAACGCCGGGTAAAGCACGCGCACCGCGCTCGCCATGGTCAGCAGGCCGCCGAGCAGCGCAATGCCGCCAATCAGCGGGTTGCTGAACAGAAAACGAATAGCGGCCATCAGCGATTTCAGCGGATGCTCGCGCGGCTGCGGCGGAGGTGGCAGGAGCGGCAGGCGCAGCAGCGTCAGCGTGGTGATAAAGGTCCCCGCCGCCGCCAGCCCGTAGTTCCACGCCACGTTGCCCGTCGCCAGCAGCAGGCCGCCGACCATCGGCGAAATCACCGATCCCAGACGCACGGTGAGCATGGTAATGGCTCCCGCCTGCATCAGGTTTTCGCGCCCGACCAGCGCGGGCGTGGCCGCCAGCAGCGCCGTCACGCCTAGCGAGGCAAAGAAGCCGTCCCACAGGCCAAGGACGTAAATGGCGATCAGCGACGGCTCCGGCAGCATGGCGTTCAGACACAGCCCGATAAAGCCCACTCCGCAGGTGCCGCGCGCCAGCAGGATCAGCTTTTTACGCTCGTAACGGTCCGCCAGCACGCCGCCGATCATCAGGCCGATAAACATCGCGCCGCCGGTTAAGGTGACGGATAACCCCACCAGCCAGCTGGAGTGCGTCATGGTCTGGATCTGTACCGGCACGGCCACGCCAAGCAGGCCAAGGGATAAAATGGAGATAAAGCGAGCGATAAAAACGGCGCGATACGCCGGGTGCGTTTTGAGCAGGCTGAGGTTGAGCAGCCAGGATTTTTGATTCATGACAAAGCCTTGAGTGTAATTCTACCCATTCCATGGACGCACATGCTAACATAGCCAAATAAGATAGATAACGATAATCACTATCATTATCAAATCATGGATGTTGCTATGTCGTTTCCCTCTTCTTCGGTGCGCGCCACTGCCGTGCCCGTTTTATTGCTGCTGTTGATCCTTGCGATTACGCTCAGTCTGCTGGTCGGCGCGAAGCCGCTGCCCGCGTCCGTTATCGTTGATGCGCTCACCGGCACCTGTCAGAGCGCCGACTGCGTTATCGTGCTCGACGCCCGCCTGCCCCGCACCCTTGCCGGGCTGCTGGCCGGTGGCGCACTCGGCCTTGCCGGTGCGCTGATGCAAACCCTCACCCGTAACCCACTGGCGGACCCCGGCATTCTCGGCGTCAATTCCGGCGCCAGCTTTGCCATCGTGCTCGGCGCGGCGCTGTTCGGGTTGACCTCTCCGTCTGAGCAGCTGGTGATGGCCTTCTGCGGCGCGCTGGCCGCCTCGCTGGTGGTCGCATTTACCGGCAGCCAGGGCGGCGAGCAGCTGAGCCCGGTGCGCTTAACCCTCGCGGGCGTAGCGCTCGGCGCGGTACTGGAAGGGCTGTCTAACGGCATCGCCCTGCTCAACCCGGACGTCTACGACCAGCTGCGCTTCTGGCAAGCCGGCTCGCTGGATATCCGCACCCTTGAAACCCTGAAAGTGGTGGCGACCCCGGTGATGATTGCCGCTGCCGTGGCGCTGCTTTTAAGCCGTTCGCTCAACAGCCTGAGCCTCGGCAGCGACACCGCTACCGCGCTTGGCAACCGCGTCGCGCGCACGCAGCTCATTGGCCTTCTTGCCATCACCGTACTGTGCGGCAGCGCGACCGCCGTGGTCGGCCCGATTGCCTTTATCGGCCTGATGATGCCGCATATGGCGCGCTGGCTGGTGGGAGCGGATCACCGCTGGTCATTGCCGGTGACGTTGCTTGCCACTCCTGCACTGCTGCTGTTTGCGGATGTACTCGGTCGCCTGCTGGTGCCCGGAGAGCTGCGCGTGTCGGTGGTCAGCGCCTTCATCGGCGCGCCGGTACTGATTTTCCTCGTGCGCCGTAAGCGCGGAGGTGGCGCATGATGGCCCCGTCCCGTCGGTTAATCATCAGCGTTGCCCTGCTGACCGTCGTCATTTTGCTGCTGGCGGTCTGGAGCCTGCGCAGCGGCGCGGTCACGCTCGACGTTGCCCAGGTCTTTAACGCCCTTACCGGCCGCGCACCGCGCACTATCACCCTGGTGGTGACGGAGTGGCGACTGCCGCGCGTAGCGATGGCGATTCTGGTGGGCGCGGCGCTCGGCGTCAGCGGTGCGATTTTCCAGTCGCTGATGCGTAACCCGCTCGGCAGCCCGGACGTGATGGGCCTCAACACCGGGGCCTGGAGCGGCGTGCTGGTGGCGATGGTGCTGTTTGGTCAGCACCTGACGGCCATCACTTTTACGGCGATGGCGGGCGGCGTTCTCACTTCCCTGCTTATCTGGGCGCTGGCCTGGCGCAACGGTATCGACACCTTCCGCCTGATCATCATTGGCATCGGCATACGCGCCATGCTGATGGCCTTTAATACCTGGCTCCTGCTGCAGGCCTCGCTGGAAACCGCGCTCTCCGCCGGGCTGTGGTACGCCGGCTCGCTCAACGGCCTGACGTGGGGCAAAACCTGGCCCGCCGCGCCGCTGATTTTGCTGATGTTTATCGGCGCGCTGCTGCTGGTACGGCGCATGCGGCTGCTGGAGATGGGCGACGACAGCGCCTGCGCGCTGGGCGTGGGCGTTGAGCGTTCACGCCTGATGCTGATGCTGGTGGCGGTATTACTGACCGCAGCCTCTACGGCCATCGCCGGGCCGATCTCGTTTATCGCGCTCGTGGCGCCGCATATCGCGCGTCGTCTTAGCGGGACGGCGCGCTGGGGACTCACTCAGGCGGCGCTCTGCGGCGCGTTGCTCCTGCTGGCCGCCGATCTCTGCGCCCAGCGGCTGTTTATGCCTTATCAACTTCCGGTGGGCGTAGTGACCGTCAGCCTTGGCGGGATTTACCTCATCGTCTTGCTCGTTCAGGAGTCACGCAAGAAATGACCGATACCACCACCCGCTTGCGCGGCGACAACCTCACCCTCGGCTACGGCAAAAAAATCATTGTCCGTGATTTAACCGTTGCGATACCTGACGGCCACTTTACGGCAATTATCGGCCCGAACGGCTGCGGTAAATCGACCCTGCTGCGCACGCTGAGCCGCCTGATGACGCCGGTTGAGGGCAGCGTGTTTCTCGACGGCGAGCAGATCCAGCGCTTCGCCAGCAAAGAGGTTGCCCGGCGCATCGGGCTGCTGGCGCAGAATGCCACCACGCCAGGGGACATCACGGTGCAGGAGCTGGTCTCGCGCGGGCGCTACCCGCACCAGCCGCTGTTTACCCGCTGGCGTAAAGAGGATGACGAGGCGGTCAACCGGGCGATGCGGGCGACAGGAATTACCGAGCTCGCCCTGCAAAGCGTGGATACCCTCTCCGGCGGGCAGCGCCAGCGGGCGTGGATCGCGATGGTGCTGGCGCAGGAAACCTCCATCATGCTGCTGGACGAGCCGACGACCTGGCTGGACATCAGCCACCAGATTGACCTGCTGGAGCTGCTGAGCGAGCTGAACCGTACGCAGGGATATACCCTGGCGGCGGTGCTGCATGATTTGAACCAGGCGTGCCGCTACGCCACGCATTTGATTGCGCTGCGCGACGGCGAGATTGTGGCGCAGGGCGCGCCAAAGGAGATTGTGACGCCGGAGCTGATCGAGCGGATCTACGGTATGCGCTGCATGATTATTGACGATCCGGTGGCGGGCACACCGCTGGTGGTTCCGTTAGGTCGGCGGTAATTGCCGGGTGGGGGCTACGCCTTACCCGGCCTACGGGAGCCGAGTGTAGGCCGGGTAAGGCGTAGCCCCCACCCGGCGCTTTTGACGTTATCCCAATATCTCCCTCAATACCGGCCCTATCGACTCAAACGCCTGCGGTGAAATGATATCCACGTGGGCGCAATCCTGGCTGTACACCTCAAGCTCCGCTACCCACGGCGACCACGCGACCTGCGGATCCATGGTGCGCGTGCGCTCGGCAACAAACAGCGTCGCTTTACCCTCAAACCGCGCGCTGTGCGCCGTGGTAAGCAACCGCACCGCATCAGCGTAGTTGCCCTCAATGGCGTTAAACAGCTCGCTGGAGCCCTGCCCCTGCTGGGCAGCGATAAACGCCTGGCGCTCGCGCTCGATTTCCGCCAGCACCTCCGGGTCAAGGCCGTTGGCCTCTTTCTCCGCCCAGTTCTGGGTTTCCGGCGGCCAGGTATCCAGCAGGCCGAGGAAGGCCACTTCTTCCCCCAACTGGCAAAGACGCGACGCAATGCCCTGCACCAGCGTGCCACCGAGAGAATAACCGAACAGATAGTATGGCCCCTGCGGCTGTTGTATACGCAACGTGTTCAGGTGATGTTCGATCGCCCCATCCAGGTCCGCACACTGCTGCATTGGCCCGCCCGGGCGCGGCGACTGAATGCCCATGATGGACCAGCGCGGGCTGAGGTAGCGCGCCAGTACGCTGAACTGCCACGCAAAACCGGACGCCGGATGGAAGCAGAACAGCGTCGGACCGCTGCTTTCACGCAGCGGAAGAAGGGTTTCAAACCCCAGACGCTGAGCCTGCTCGTCGCTCATCTGCGAGTCCAGCAGCGCGCTGAGCTTGTTGACCGTGGAGGCGACCATAACCTGTCCCGGCGTGACCTTGCGGGCAAACGCGCGACTAAGCTGTGCCGCCAGGCGCATCGCCAGCAGCGAGTGGCCGCCGAGGGCAAAGAAGTCGGCCTCAATGTCGTTGACCTCGCAGCCCAGCAGCGCGGCAAACGCCTGCGCGACAGCCACTTCGGTTTCCGTCTTTGGCGCACGCCCAGAGGCTTTGCGAGTAAGTTCCGGCATCGGCAGCGCCTTGCGGTCAAGCTTGCCGTTCGCGCTGAGCGGCAGCGCGCTGATTTGCAATAAGACCACCGGCACCATATGCGGCGGCAGCTGGGCTTTGAGCGATTCCAGCAGCGCGTCGCGGTCCAGCGGCAGACCCGATTCAGAGACGACGTATCCCACCAGCTGGCGGGCATCGCCGCCGGTTGCCGCCGCCTGGTTGAACACGCAGGCGTGCGCCACGGCCTGGGCCACGTCCGGCAGCGACTGCATCGCCCGGTCGATTTCACCCAGCTCAATGCGCTGACCGCGAATTTTTAGCTGATCGTCGCTGCGGCCCAGATACTCCACCGCACCGTTGTCCAGCCAGCGGGCCACGTCGCTGGTGCGGTACATCCGCTCGCCAGGGGCAAACGGATCGGCGATAAAGCGGCTGGCGGTGAGGTCCGGACGGCCCAGATACCCCTGAGCCAGCTGAATGCCGGTGAGATACAGATCGCCCGCCACGCCGAACGGCACCGGGCGCATCATCGCATCCAGAATGCGCAGCCCCGTGTTCCACACCGGGAAACCGATCGGCACGCTGTTGCCCTCCACCGCCGCCAGCTCAGGGCCATACGCCGGATACCAGCTGACGTCCACCGCCGCTTCCGTCGGGCCGTAGAGGTTATGCAGTGGCACATGGGTCAGATGTTCCCACTCGCGACACAGCTCCGTCGGCAACGCTTCGCCGCTGCAAAACACCTGTTTAAGCGTCCGGCAGCAGTCGACGTTTTCCGGCGTCAGCGAGGCGACAAACGCCGCGAGCATCGACGGCACAAAGTGGGTGGTGGTCACGCCGTACTGCGCGAAGAAGCTCTGCATCGCCTGCGGATCGCGGTGCGCGTCCGGCTCGGCCATCACCAGCTTCGCCCCGGCGATAAATGGCCACCAGAACTCCCACACCGACACGTCAAAGCTGCACGGTGTTTTCTGCGCCACTACGTCGCTCGCGTTCAGAGGGTAGTGATCCTGCATCCACTTCAGGCGGTTAACGATAGCGGTATGGCCCACCATGACGCCTTTCGGACGCCCCGTCGAACCGGAGGTAAAGATGATGTACGCCGTCTGCTCCGGCTTCGCCAGCCGCAGCTGTTCAACACCCGCAGTCGGTAACAGTGTGTTGTAACTAAAGGTAGTCATCGACAGATCGCTAAAGCGCGGAAGCTGCTCGTCGGTGGTGATCAGCAGGGACGGCTTCGCGTCCTCCAGCATCATCCGCAGACGGTCGTCCGGGTAGCCGGTGTCCAGCGGCAGCCACGCGGCGCCCGCCTCCACAATGCCGTGCAGCGCCAGCGTCAGGAACACCGAGCGCGGCAGGGCCACCGCCACGCTGTCGCCGGGCTTCACGCCGCGTTCGCGCAGCAGGTTTGCCAGCGCGACGACCTGCTCGCGCATCTGACGGTAGCTCAGCTCAACGTTTGCATCCGCCAGCGCGGGGGCGTCCGGCGTTTTGTTCGCCTGCTCCGCCACCAGCCCCGCGAGCGTGGTGGACGGCAGCGCCAGCCCGGTATCGTTGATGCGCGCAAGCTTTGCGTATTCCTGTTCTGAAACGGTTTCCACTTCGCCACAGCGCAGGTCCGGGTTGGCGGCAAACTGCATCAGCATCGCGTTCAGGCGCGCGACGTGGCGGGCGAGCGTTGCTTCGTCATAACGCTGTTTACTGGCGAGGATCTCAATGCGGAGATCGCCCTGCTCGTCCGGGAACAGCGCCAGCTCCAGATCGTTCACCGGGCCGGTTGCCAGCGTGTGGGTGATGGCCTCCACGCCGTCGATATCCAGCTGATAATCGAACATCTTTATGTTCAGCACCGGGCCAAACAGGGCTTCGTCGCCTGCGGCCTTCCCGCTGTCGCGTACGATCTGCTCGGCGTCGTAGCGCTGGTGGCGACGCATTTTTTTCAGCTGGTTAGCCAGGCGCAGCGCCAGCGCGGGCAGGCTCTCCTGCGGATTAATATTGACCGCCAGCGGCAGGACATTGAGCACCGGGCCGGTCGCGGTCAGCGCGGCGGACCCCATCCTGCGCATAAAGATAAACCCGGCGGCGTAGTCCAGCCGTCCGGTGAGGCGCCCAAGCCACAGCGCCACCAGCGCAAGCGCAAGATCGGTGCGCTGCACCTGCCCTGCCGACTGCGCAAGCTGGCTAAAGGCACGACCGTCGGCGGCAATTTTCAGCCGCAGGATATCCGTTGTCGCTGCACGACCCGGCAGCGGCGCGGAAGAGAGCGAGACCGGAGAAGGCAGCTGCTTGCTCTGCTCAGCCCAGAAGGCACCGTCGCGCGCGTATGCCTCGCTGTCGCGATAGCGCTGATACTCTTCCACCACCTCGGCAAACGGCGTGAACGGGGATTCAGGCGTCGGTTCGCCCTTTTTCCAGGCGGCATAAATCGCGGCAATCTGACGGGTAATGGCCGGGAAGCTGAAACCATCTACCACCAGATGATGATAGCGCTGGTACCAGTACCACTGACGCTCGCCGACCTGAATCAGCTGGTGAAACGCCAGCGGCTGGCCGCTGTCGACGCGCAGGTTCTGGTTGAGATCGGCCTCCATCAGCGCCACGGCGGCGGCGTGGGAATCAACGCGAACGATGGACGGCTCAGGCAGAATTAAGGTTTCATCCACCCACTGCCACACCTCGCCGTTGTCCTCATTGAAACGCATCCGCAGGGTATCGGCCTGCATCATGCCTTGCGCAATGGCTTTTGCCAGCAGCGGCGCGTCAATATCGCCGTTCAGTTCGGTGTAGTGCGCCACGCTCCAGGCGTTTGGCAATGTTGACAGCTGTTCCGCCATCCAGATCCCCGGCTGGGCGGCAACGAGAGGAAGACGGTTCATGCGTTCCCCTCCGCAAAATGAGACGGTTCCAGCGTTTGCCAGCGTTCCGCCAGCCACTGCTGGCACGCGTCCTGCGATTGCGCTTCGCATACCACGCGCCACCCTGCCGGCAGCTCGCACTGTTGCGGCCACAGGCTGTACTGCCCCTGGTCGTTTTGCAAAATGGCGAACTGTCCCTGCGGGTTATCGAAAGGGTTGCTGAATTCCATACAGACTCCGTTATTGAATAAGCGGCTGCCAGAGGGTCATCAGCCCCTGCGTCAGCCCTCCGCGCCAGCAAAGCGCGTCGTGCCCGCCGTCGACCTGACGCCAGTAAACCTGCTGCTGCGCGCATAGCTCGGCGTAAATCACCTGATTAGCATTGAAAATCAGCGGCTCGTTGCGCCCGGCCTCAAGGACGATGCGCAGCCCGCGCGCGGTTATCTCACCCGCTTTAAGTTGTTCGATTAACAGCCCTTCCTGCTGTCCGCCACGGTGCGGCCACCAGTAGGAGCCGGACTGGCTCAGCACGCAGCCAAAACGCCGGGGCCAGTTCAGCGCGGCATAAAGGGAAGAGAGGCCGCCAAAGCTTTGCCCAGCGACCACGGTACGGTCGGCGCGGTCGCTGAACGGCGCGTGGTTTTTGACAAGAGGGAAAAGTTCCTCCTGTACCGCCCGCCAGAAATCGGGGTTACACGGCAGCTCGTGGTTGCGATGCTCCATGTCGATCGCATCGATTAACACGTAAACCGCAGGCGGCAGTTTGCCTTCGAGAGTAAGTGATGAGAGCGCAGGCCAGACAGGCATGCTTTCAGCCCAGAATTGGCCGTCGAGCAGCACCGCCAGCGGGCGTTCCGGGTTATCGTCCCCGGTGGTGAAAATCCATACGCGACGGCGGTTCTTCAGGCGCGCGCTTTCCCATTCAATGCAGACCGGCGCGTTGTGGAGCGTATCCGGATAATGCCAGCCCGGCTGAACCGGGGCTTCCGGCATCTCCAGCGCCGAGACGGCATGACCGCGACCGCCGCGCCAGCTCTGCGGATTCAGCGGGTCAGACACCGCGTGCGGCAGCAGTTTGCGCCAGCCTTCGCGCAGCGCCATGCGTTCCGGCTGCTGACCTTCAAATACCGCGTCGGCAAAATCGTCTTCATTCACAGAGGGGATAAAACAGTAGCTCCCGCGCCACTCGGGGCTGAACTCGCCCTGCCACTGCCAGACGTCGGTATCCGGGATGCGTTCGAGGGACTGCGGGCGGGCATTTTGATGGTGATCGGTCACGCCGGTGATATAGATCCAGACGCGTTTGGTCGGTGACGAATGTTGCGTTCCTGCCGGGTCACGCCACCAGAACGTGACGCGATATTGTCCCTTTTCCGGTGTCCATTCAGGCCCTTTTTTCGACTGCCACCACGCTTCACTTCCCGTTGTTAACGCCGTCACCCTTATAACCTCATGTTTAACAGTCTTTTTTGTTTCAAGACAAACTTTATTGATAATATTATTGATAACTATTTGCATTTGCAATAGCGTAGTGGCCGCGCTGTGGGAAGCGCGCTCAAAAAACAATCATGCCCAACATGCGGGTGACAACATGCCGCCTCCTCTCCCCTTCGGGAATGGAGACAGGGGATGCGGCGCGAAAAGCAGGACATACAATGAATAAGAAGATTCACTCCCTGGCCTTGCTGGTCAATTTAGGGATTTACGGCGTCGCGCTGCCAGCCCTGGCAGACGACAACACCGCCTCCGCGCAGCACGAAGATACGATGGTTATCACCGCCGCCGAGCAGAACCTGCAGGCGCCGGGTGTATCGACCATCACCGCCGATGAGATCCGTAAAAACCCGCCCGCGCGCGACGTGGCTGAAATCATCCGAACCATGCCGGGCGTTAACCTGACCGGGAACTCCACCAGCGGCCAGCGCGGGAATAACCGTCAGATTGATATCCGCGGCATGGGGCCGGAAAACACCCTGATCCTGATCGACGGCAAGCCGGTGACCAGCCGTAACTCCATCCGTCTGGGCTGGCGCGGCGAGCGCGACACGCGCGGCGATACCGGCTGGGTGCCGCCAGAGATGATTGAGCGCATCGAAGTAATCCGCGGCCCGGCGGCCGCACGCTACGGCAACGGTGCGGCAGGTGGCGTGGTGAACATCATCACCAAAAAGTTCGACGACCAGTGGCACGGCTCCTGGAACACCTACCTGAATGCGCCAGAACATAAGGACGAAGGTTCCACCAAACGCACCAACTTCAGCCTGAGCGGCCCGCTCGGCGGCGATTTCAGCTTCCGCATGTTCGGTAATCTGGACAAAACGCAGGCCGACGCGTGGGACATCAACCAGGGTCACCAGTCCGATCGTACCGGTGCCTACGCCGACACGCTGCCTGCAGGCCGCGAGGGTGTGGAAAACAAAGACATTAACGGCGTGGTTCGCTGGGACTTCGCGCCAATGCAGTCCCTGGAGTTTGAAGCAGGCTACAGCCGTCAGAATAACCTCTACGCCGGCGATACCCAGAATACCAACAACGACAACAGCTCCAGCGGCCTGGTGAAGAAAAACTACGGCAAAGAGACCAACCGTATCTATCGCCAGAACTTCGCGGTGACCTGGAACGGCGGCTGGGATAACGGCATCACCACCAGCAACTGGGCGCAGTACGAGCACACCCGCAACTCCCGTCTGGGCGAAGGGCTGGCGGGTGGTCTGGAAGGGCTGTTCAACAGCAACAAATTCACCGACACCGACCTGGCCGACGTGATGCTGCACAGCGAAATCAACCTGCCGATTGATTTCCTCGTCAACCAGAACCTGACGCTGGGCACCGAGTGGAACCAGCAGCGCATGAAGGACTCGACCTCCTTCACGCAAACCCAGCAGGGCGGCACTATTCCGGGCGTGAGTAACGATCGAAGCCCGTACACGTCGGCAGAGATCTTCTCGCTGTTCGCCGAGAACAACATGGAGCTGACGGACAGCACCATGCTGACCCCGGCACTGCGCTTCGATCATCACACCATCGTCGGCAACAACTGGAGCCCTTCCCTGAACCTGTCGCAAGGTCTGGGGGATAACTTCACGCTGAAGATGGGTATCGCGCGGGCCTATAAGGCACCGAGCCTGTACCAGACTAACCCGAACTACCTGCTCTACAGCAAAGGCCAGGGCTGCTACGCAAGCTCCGACGGCGTGGGCTGCTACATGATGGGCAACGACGACCTGAAGGCCGAAACCAGCATCAACAAAGAGATTGGTCTGGAGTGGAAGCGCGACGGCTGGCTGGCGGGCGTAACCTGGTTCCGTAACGACTATCGCGACAAGATTGAAGCGGGCTACGCACCGATTGGCCACACCTCTTCCGGTAAGGTGCAGACCGATATCTACCAGTGGGAAAACGTGCCGAAGGCGGTAGTTGAAGGCCTGGAAGGCTCCCTGAACGTGCCGGTCAGCGACACGATTAACTGGACCAACAATATTACGTACATGCTGCAGAGCAAGAACAAGGAGACCGGCGACCGCCTGTCGATCATCCCGGAGTACACGCTGAACTCGACCCTGAGCTGGCAGGTCCATCAGGACGTGTCGCTCCAGTCAACCTTCACCTGGTACGGCAAGCAGCAGCCGAAGAAGTACAACTACAAAGGTCAACCGGTAACCGGCTCGGAGAAAGACGAAGTCAGCCCGTACAGCATCGTTGGCCTGAGCGCGACCTGGGACATGACCAAAAACGTCAGCCTGACCGGCGGCGTGGATAACGTCTTCGACAAGCGCCAGTGGCGTGCGGGTAATGCCCAGACCACCGGAAATGCCACTACCGGTGCGTATATGTACGGTGCGGGAGCGTATACGTATAATGAGCCGGGTCGTACCTGGTATATGAGCGTGAATACGCATTTCTAGGTGAAAGCAAAACGGCAACCCTGTTGCCGTTTTTAGTGTTTGCTCCCTCTCCCTGTGGGAGAGGGTCGGGGTGAGGGCATCAGGCCGCACTATTCGTTGTTAAAGGAAATCCCATGCACACTACCCACCGCACGTTTGCTCTCGCCAACCTCGCCGTCCACCGCATTACCTTCGACCCCACCACCTTCACCGACGCCGATCTCCTCTGGCTTCCGCATCACGCGCAGCTCGCTGATGCCGGACGCAAACGCAAAACCGAGCACCTGGCGGGTCGTATCGCCGCCGCGCACGCCTTACCGGATCACCCCATTCCCGGCATTGGCACCAGCGGCGAACCGCTCTGGCCGGACGGTATTTCCGGCAGCATAACCCACAGCGGCACGCAGGCCATGGCGGTCGTGGTCCGTGAGCGACAGGCGCTTATCGGCATCGATTGCGAAGCGATACTTCCCGAAAACGAAGCCAGAGAAATAAAGGATGGGGTCATCGATGTGCAGGAAGAGCCTGTGCTTTCCCGCTCGGGATACCCGTTCGCCCTTGCACTGACGCTGGTGTTTAGCGCCAAAGAGAGCCTGTTTAAAGCCCTCTTTCCACGGGTGCAGGCTTATATGGGGTTTGACAGCGCCCGGGTGACAGAGCTTGACGATAAGACGCTTACGCTGGCGTTGACTCGTCAACTGGCAGGCTTTAACGAAGGCGCAGCCTTCACCCTTCACTGGCAACAGCAGGGTGAACAGGCGATCACCCTGCTGTCACGCTCTCCTGCCGACGGGCCTTCACGCTGGTGACCCCGAACGTCACGATAAACACCATTGCGAACAGCACTACGATGGTCGGCGCAGGCGCGCTGTCGAGATAAAACGACGCATATACACCGCTTACCGACACGAGGGCTGAAACGGCGACCGCGACCAGCAGCGCCATGTGGAAGCGTCGGGTGATCAGCACCGCCACCGCACCGGGGGCAATCAGCAGCGAAATCGACAGAATAATCCCCACCGCCTTCAGCGTCGCCACGATGGTTAGCGAGACCATGCACAACAAGCCGTAGTGCAGCCAGCGGGTGCGCAGCCCGCTCGCCTGCGCCTGCTGGTAATCAAAGCAGAACAGCAGAAAGTCGCGCCACTTCAGGCCAATCACCAGCGCGATCAGCCCCGCCACGATCCCGCTTTGCAGAATGTCCATCCCGTTAATGCCCAGCATATCGCCGAACAGAATGTGGTCGAGATGCACCTCGGGTTTGACGGCGATATAGAGGATCAGGCCCGCGCCGAACATGCCGGAAAACACGATCCCCATGACCGTATCCTGCTTGATTCGGCTGTTATCCTTCAGGTATCCGGTGGCGACCGCGCAGAACAACCCGGCCACAAACGCCCCCAGCGCCAGCGGCAGGCCCATCATCCACGCCAGCACCACGCCGGGAAACACCGCGTGGCTCATGGCGTCGCCCATCAGCGCCCAGCCTTTCAGCACCAGAAAAACCGACAGCAGCGCGCAGGGCACGGCCACCAGGAGTGAAATCAGCAGCGAGTTGTTCATAAACGCAAACTGGAAGGGTTCAAGGAGCAGCGCCATCATGGGTGTGCCTCCTGCGCGAGACGTGCGCGACGGCGGCTGGCGAGCAGCCCGTGCTTCGGCGCAAAGACGAACGCCAGCAGGAACAGCAGCGTCTGGGCCACGACAATAATGCCGCCGGTCGCGCCGTCCAGATAGTAGCTGGCCCACGCGCCGAGGAAGCTGGTGATGCTGCCAATGGCGACCGCAATCATCAGCAGGCGCGGAAAGCGGTCAGTCAGCAGCCACGCGGTCGCGCCGGGGGTGACCACCAGACAGATCACCAGAAACGCGCCGACGGTTTGCAGCGCCGCCACGGTAGAGACCGCCAGCAGGGTAAAGAAGAGGATTTTCAGGCGTTCAGGACGCAGGCCGATGGCGCGGGCGTGGTTCTCATCAAAAAAGGTTACCATCAGATCTTTCCATTTGAACAGCAGGATAACCATCGACACCACGCCGATAATCGCCAGCTGGACGATATCCTCCGGGGCGATAGCCAGAATATTGCCGAGCACGATGGTCTGAATGTTCACCGAGGTCGGGTTGAGCGAGACCATAAACAGCCCGAGCCCGAAAAAGGAGGAGAAGATCAGCCCGATGATGGCATCCTCCTTCAGGCGGCTGCGCTGGTTGAGAAACAGCATGCTGCCCGCCGCCAGCCCGCCCGACAGGAACGCCCCCAGCGAGAACGGCAACCCGAGCATGTAGGCTCCCGCCACGCCGGGCACAATGGAGTGCGACAGTGCATCGCCGATCAGCGACCAGCCTTTAAGCATCAGATAGCAGGAGAGAAACGCGCACAGCCCGCCCACCATCGCCGAGACCCACATCGCGTTGAGCATGTACTCGTAGCCGAAGGGTTCGAGAAGCGCGTTCATTTTGCCTCCTGTCGGTGCGTCACGAAGGGGCGTTCATCGTCGGTAATAATGCGATCTTCCGAGCCGCTGAGCACCACGTGGCGCAGCACGCCGCTAAAGGCGCGCTCGAGATTTTCGGCGGTAAAGGTGGTTTCCGTCGGGCCGCTCGCCAGAACGGTGCCCTTGACCATCACCGTGTAATCACAAAACTCCGAGACCGAGCCCAGGTTATGGGTCGAGACCAGCATCGTTTTGCCCTCGTCGCGAAGCTCGCGCAGCAGGCTGATGATCCTGGCTTCGGTTTTGACGTCCACGCCGGTAAACGGCTCGTCGAGCAGGATCACCTCACCCTGCTGGGCAATCGCCCGGGCCAGAAACACGCGCTTCTTCTGCCCGCCGGACAGCTCGCCAATCTGCCGATGGCGTAGCTCGAGCATATCCACGCGCTTCAGGGCGTCGGTCACGATTTGTCTGTCGCGATCTTTGGGCCGACGCAGAAACCCCATGTGCCCGTAGCGGCCCATCATCACCACATCTTCGACCAGCACCGGAAACGACCAGTCAACCTCTTCCGACTGCGGCACGTAGGCGACCAGGTTCTGGCGCAGCGCCCGGTGAGGCGGCAGCCCCAGAATGGTGATAGTGCCGCTCGCCGCCCGCACAAAGCCCATCACCGCCTTGAACAGCGTGGATTTGCCGGAACCGTTCACGCCAACCAGGGCGGCAATCGATCCGCCCGGCACGCTGAACGACGCGTCGCGCAGCGCCGTGTGGCCGTTGCGGTAGGTCACGGTGACGTCTGAGACAACAATCCCCTCGTGCATGGTTACTCCTTCATGCCGTCACGGATGCCCTGCACCAGCGTGCGGGTGGTGACGTTCAACAGATCGATATAGGTCGGTACCGGGCCGTTTTCCGCGCTCAGTGAGTCGACGTACAGCACGCCGCCGTAGTGGGTGTCGGTTTCCCGCGCCACCTGACGCGCGGGCTTATCGGAGACCGTGCTTTCGCTGAACACCGCCGGGATATGATGTTTTTTCACATGGTCGATCACCTTGCGCACCTGCTGGGGCGTGCCCTGCTGATCGGCGTTGATCGGCCACAGGTAAAGCTCTTTCATCCCCAGATCCCGCGCCAGATAGGAGAAGGCACCTTCGCTGGTTACCATCCAGCGCTTGTCTTCCGGGATCTCCGCCACTTGCTTACGCAGCGGTTCGAGAGTGGCGGTGATCTTCTGCTTGTAGGCGTCGGCGTTGCGCTGGTACGTCTGCGCGTTGGCCGGATCGTACCTCACCAGCGCGTTGCGGATGTTATCGACGTAAATCAGGGCGTTGTCCGGCGACATCCACGCGTGCGGGTTGGGCTTGCCGTTATACGGCCCCTCGCCGATCCCCATCGGCGTAATGCCGTTAGTGACAATCACTTCCGGCACGCCGTTCAGGTGCTGATAAAAGCGCTGGAACCAGAGCTCCAGATTCATGCCGTTCGCCAGAATCAGCTGCGCCTTCTGTGCGCGTTTGATATCGCCCGGAGTGGGCTGGTACTCGTGAATTTCAGCGCCCGGCTTAGTGATTGACGTCACGTCTGCGGCGTCACCCGCCACGTTTTTCGCCATATCAGCGATAATGGTAAAGGTGGTGATAACCTGAAACTTTTCAGCCGCCAGCGCGCCGGTCGTGGTCGCAGTCATGAGCAGCGCGCCGAGCAACAGACGCGTCAATCCTTGCCGTGGGTGCATCGCAGAAGTCTCCTGAGGTGATTAAATTCAAAGCAAAATTAGCCTGTGCTATAAGGTATAGCACAGGCTATATTTAAATGAAAATGGTTATCATTAAAGTTGTATCAACCTAGACTGTGAGGAGGAATTTTTAGGAAATGTGCTTTCTTTTTTCTCTCACGGTCAGGAGTATTATTTACGGCCAATACCCATGCTAACAAAAGGGAATTGACATGCCGGTTAATGAAAGAATTCATCCCACTTCAGGAACCCCGATTAATCTGGGCGGGATCCGACAGCTCACAATTGGTGAAATCGCCCTGGCGAAGACGCTTTACGGTTACAGCATCCGTTATCATCTGGTGTGGGTACACAGGGAAAGCTATCTTCCTTTTAATCTGCAACCCGTTGATGTGGCGATGAGTCCCAATGGGGAGATGTGGTACAGAGAGGAAACGTATTCGCCGGATTTTTCGCTAGAAGATGACATTGTTAAAAAACATCGATTCATGCATGAGATGATGCATGTCTGGCAAACTCAAAAAGGGATGTTTGTCAGAACAAGAGGCTTATTCTCAGGCATTGCTGACTATACGTATAATTTAGATAAAGCAGATTTACAGCACTATGGGTTAGAACAGCAGGCATCTATTGTAAGTGATTACTGGCTATTGAAATACTTTGGTTTGGAGAGGAATGAAGAATTATTACAATACAGAGACTTAAAACTTAGGGAAAGCTTGTATTTCCTTCTGCAGAAATACAAAAATGTCTTAAAGGGATTTCCAGGATGAAAAACATATTTTTCATTTTTATCCTCTGCATTTTAATCACTGGATGCCCGGGAGGTAATCGCGCCCCCCAAAATAGATTTACATTTATTAATGGTAACCGCCTATGTTTTAGCATAGATAAAAATGACGTCCTGAACTTTTACACTATTTATTCAAGTAAAGATCATAAAATCACTATCGTAACAGGGTCGGGATATAATAATTTAGGCATCTCCTACCCGGATACATGTTTAAATATAAAATGGGAAAATGGTCGTACTTACGTTATTCATTACGGATTAAACAATAAAAAATATGTACACCAATTCGATGTCGATAATAACGGAAAACAAATCAACTTAGGAGAATTATAATGTCATTACCCGCTTACTTATTTCTCTACGATGAGAACGGAATGCAGGTTCAGGGCGACTGTATGATGCCAGGCCGGGAAGGTGCTATCGAAATTATGAACAGCAGTTACGGCATAAAACAGGCAGTGGACAGCCATACCGGGAATATGACAGGAACACGGCAGCATGATCCCGTTACCGTGCATAAGCAATTAGATAAAGTGAGCCCTTATCTTGCCGTTGCCGCCTGCGAGGGCAGACGGCTGCTAAAAGCCATTATCAAATATTATGAAATTGTTGAAGCGGGAGCAGAAAGGGAGATCTACACCATTACGCTTGATAGCGTAGTGATCTCATCTCTGGATTTCACGCACGTTTATTACCCAGGCAGCTCAGCCCCGAATATGCATGAAGTTGTTGGGCTTCGATTCCGCGGCATCCAGTGGAATTATGTGAAAGGCAATATTCTTTATGGCGATGCATGGATGAAACCAGCTCAGAAAGAGAAGAGTAACGCATAATTTACCTGGCTCATAAAGATCAATGCATGCTGCCGCTCAGAAACGGCGATCCAGGCATTCCCTGGATCGCCTGGTTAATCTTAAGCGCTACCCTTTTCCACTTTCGTTCACTGGCAAATCCCCCGTATCAATTAACGCTCCCGGAAACGTCTCCAGCCACTTCATCATCTTCAGTTTGTTGGTATACGTTGCACTGACACCTTCCAGACAGCCCCACAGCTCACGGGAATTTTGCGGCGTAATCACAATACAATCCGGCATCACGCGGATCTTCACTGCAATGCCCGCCCTGAACCCGGCGCGGGTTAACCACTCACCGGATAACGGAAGATGGTTGCGCTCCATTCGGGTATAAAGCTCAACGCAGGCAGAATCCGCCTCTCCTCTTTCGTGCAGATACGCAGAGTGGATCGGCTCGTCGTGCAAGGCCCGGATGCTCTTTTTGCGTAGCTTCTCGCGATTTTCTTGCTGAATAGCTAATTCTGCATTTTCTGTTTGGGCAATAGCCCGCTCTGGCATAGAATTCTTCGCAGCCATAATCAACTCCCTTTTAGTTGTTTGTGGTTAGCGGTATGGAGGTGGTCGCACACCTTTGTACCGCGATTCCTTTTCTTACCTTTTTACATATGCTTCTGAACTCAATTGGTGGATTAACAGTCGCTATTATACTGCTATGGATAAATGTACAGGGGATTAATAATTAAGGTTGTGTGGGAAATGCGAGATAGCTCGAGGAAAGTTAATATATTTATCTCCGCCTTAATATCACCATGACGAATCTATCAAAATCCAAAAATAACCCTAGTCAATATAACTATCAAATAGAGGGTGATATTACCATCACCCTCTGCGCTTAACTAACGATATTTCCGAGAATAATTTGTTTTGATTACTGTATTGATGTAACTGTTCAGTCCCTGCCCTGCTGAGGCGAGTTCTTTCAACTTGCTTACACCTGCAGCGCCCGGTTTGACAGAATCGTAAACGTAATTCATTCCATCGCTAAATCGAACTATAATTGAATCATGGGTGGTTTCATAAAAAACCACGCCAGAATCACCACCTTTATTAGAATAAGCTGGCATATTTTCATCCTCATTTGATCGCAGCAAAAATGTCTGCCAGGACGTTATATGCCTAAAATGGCAGTTCTTTCTTGAACCAGATCATTAATCTATTAATAAAATGCATATAAAAATTATTAACTCTCGCGAGACTATCAATTATTGCATTACATCTAGCATCCAAAAAATTCCAATAACGTCTGAATAATTTGGTGCTGTAATATCACTCCCCAGCAAGCGCTCTGAAAAAGGCAGGATTCTCCCGAATCACATTCAGCACTTTCGCCGCCAATCCCGTTGGGTTACGGCGTTTCGACTCCCAGCTTTTTATCGTATCAACGCTCGTACCAAGCGCCTTCGCCATCTCACTTTGCGTGACATTGAGCTGTTCTCTGATTGCGCGAACATCTGCAACTTCATAGCGAGTTACTCTGGAGGCTGCTTTCCTTCCGCTATGGATCTCAACAGCCTCTTCGAGTGAAGATTTTAACTCATCAAAGATACTCATTGTCAGCCTCCGCCTGTCTAATTGGAGTACATAGTACACCTTTCATTTACGGCATTGGAAGCCGTATTTTTCAGAACAGAAGTAAGTTTTTTAAGTTCTGCTTTCTCTGCCTCATTCAGGTTGTCCCTGGTGCTTTTTGGATATGCCATGATGAAATAGATCACCTCTTCCGTGGCCAAAAAGTAAATCACTCTGGCACCGCCTCTCTTTCCCTTTGAGCCTGCCGCCATCCTTATCTTACGTAAACCACCCGTCTGCTGGATTAGGTCGCCTTTATCAGGCCAGGCAATGAGTTCCTTTTGCAGATCCTTTAATTCATCATCCGTAGCAATGCTTTTAATCTGCCGGGTAAAGAGAGATGTTTCGATAAACTCTATCGCGTGACTCATCCATGGTTCCTTCCCTAATCGCAGCAATAACCTGAAGAAATCAGGGTCAGGCTCTTGCTGCATAGTTACTCTTCCTTGAGCAATATTGCGCCATGAAACTGTATTTATATACAGGCTAGAGGTATTTTAAGAATCCGTTTAGACATCCGGGAACATCACGCTATTCCCCGGCGCTTCCCTGTGCAGATGGATAAAGTTCAGGTGCCGTTCATACTGGTCCAGAATGTCCGTAATCACCTGCTCCTTGCTGTAATCCATCAGATCATTCCCCTGGCTCCCTTCCAGCAGGAAGGTCTCAAGCCGGTAGTAGGTCGATTTCCCGCTGCGCGCCCGGTAGGTAAAACCGGGTACCGAGTACTGCTGCGGCCAGATCTGGTAGACAAAGTTCTGCTCGTCGCCCATGTGCACCAGCAGATCCAGGTGTCCCAGGGTCTCGCCTTCCTCCGGTGGCAGGTTTTTCAGCTCCACGTAAGCACCACGTAGCTTCAGCTCCTGCGCTACCTCTTCCATCGCCGGGAAGCAGACCGTCTCCATCATCTGTTTGGTATAGCGCGTGCCCGGGTAGTTCATCAGGCGCGACAGACGTTTCTTCCAGCTCAGCCTGTCCTGCGCGCCCATCGGGCGCGGCGCGGTGTCGCGGCTGGCGCTGACGCGGCGGTAGTCTTCCACCTTGAGGGACTTATACAGCCCGGCCATGACGAAGAAGATGACGAAGCTGAACGGTAGCCCCATTATCACCGTGGTGTTCTGCAGGGCGGAAATACCGTTGGTCATCAGCATGCCGAGCGTCAGCAGGCCGATGGCGACGGACCAGAAGATGCGCAGCCAGTTCGGCGCGTCGCTGTTGATGTCCTTGAGCTTCGAGGTGAAGTTGCCCAGCACCAGCGCGCCGGAATCCGCCGAAGTAACGTAAAACAGCAGGCCGGTAATGGTCGCCACGGACGCACTGAAGGTAAACGCCGGGTACTGCGCCAGCAGGCTGTAGAAGCCGCGCTCCGGATGCACCATCGCTTCCTGCGCAAAGGTGGCATTGCCGTGAATGATCTCGTGCAACGCGCTGTTGCCGAACACCGACAGCCACAGCAGCGTAAAGGTGAACGGGATAATCAGCGTGCCCATCACAAACTGGCGGATGGTGCGGCCACGCGAAATACGCGCCAGGAACAGGCCGACAAACGGCGACCACGCCACCCACCACGCCCAAAAGAACAGCGTCCAGTTGTTCATCCACTCCACCGGGCGGTCAAAGGCGAAGCTGTTCAGCGTCATGCCCATAAAGCGGTTCACATAGTCACCCACGTTAAGCACTAAGGCATTGAGCAGGAAAGAGGTGTCGCCCATAAACAGCACAAACAGGATCAGGCCCAGCGCCAGCGCCACGTTCAGCTCGGACAGCACGCGGATGCCTTTGTCCACGCCAGAGGTCACCGAAATGGTGGCGATAATGACGGAGAGCGCAATCAGCGCCGCTTTCGCCGCCATCGAATCCGGAATATCAAACAGCACGCTCAGCCCGTAGTTGAGCTGCACCACGCCGATACCGAGCGTGGTCGCGATACCGAAGATGGTGCCGATCACCGCCGCGATATCGACGCTGTGACCAATCGGTCCGTTTATCTTTTTTCCGAAAATCGGGTACAGCGCGGAGCGAATGGTGAGGGGCAAATTATAACGATAGCTAAAGTATCCGAGCGCCATGCCCATCAGGGCGTACATCGACCAGCCGGTCAGGCCGTAGTGGAACAGCGTCCAGACCATCGCCTGGCGCGCGGCCTCCATCGTCTGCCCTGCCCCTTCCGGCGGCTGCATATACTGCGTGACCGGTTCGGCCACGGAGAAGAACATCAGGTCGATGCCGATGCCGGCGGCAAACAGCATCGCGGCCCAGCTCAGCAGGCTGAACTCGGGTTTTGACTGCTCAGGGCCGAGCTTTACGGAACCGAAGCGCGAGCAGGCAATGCAGACCACGAAGACGATATAGAGCGTCGCCGCCAGCAAATAGTACCAGCCGAAGGTCTTCGACACCCAGTTCAGGGTGCGCCCAATCCACTCGGCAGAAAAATCACGAAAGAAGATCGTCGTCAGGGAAAACAACAAAATCAGCCCGGCGGAAGTATAAAAAACAACCGGATTGATTTTGTCTTTTTCTCTGTCCTGTGAAAGGTCTGTCATCCAGTATCCCCACTGTTTTTGTAACTATTAAAATCCAAATCCGCAACAATTAAGACACATTTTATATTGAACGTCCAATCAA
The DNA here is from genome assembly GCF_004402045.1 of Lelliottia nimipressuralis. Lineage (GTDB taxonomy): Bacteria > Pseudomonadota > Gammaproteobacteria > Enterobacterales > Enterobacteriaceae > Enterobacter > Enterobacter chinensis. The sequence continues at coordinate 85,761 of NZ_SOMG01000015.1, forward strand.
AAACCGCTTTAATGGTTAACCAACGCTGATGAATGGAGTGGCAACAATGCCCAAAGTGGGGATGCAGCCAATCCGGCGCAGGCAGCTTATCGACGCCACGCTGGAAGCAATAAATGAAGTGGGAATGCATGACGCGACGATCGCGCAGATCGCCCGTCGGGCGGGCGTTTCCACGGGGATCATCAGTCACTACTTCAAAGACAAAAATGGTCTGCTGGAAGCGACCATGCGCGACATCACCGGCCAGCTGCGCGATGCGGTATTGAGCCGCCTGCACGCCCTGCCGAACGGCAGCGCGGAGCAGCGCCTGCAGGCGATTGTTGGCGGCAATTTTGATGAGACCCAGGTCAGCAGCGCGGCGATGAAGGCTTGGCTGGCCTTCTGGGCGAGCAGCATGCACCAGCCGATGCTCTACCGCCTGCAGCAGGTGAGCAGCCGCCGCTTATTGTCAAACCTGGTGTACGAGTTCCGCCGCGAACTGCCGCGAAAACAGGCGCAGGAAGCGGGCTACGGGCTGGCGGCGCTGATTGACGGACTATGGCTGCGCGCCGCCCTGAGCGGCAAACCGCTGGATAAGACGCTGGCCCAGTCGCTTACCTGCCACTTTATCAGCCAGCATTTACCGACCGATTAACCGAGGAGAATTTATGTCCCGAATGGCAGAACAGCAGCTTTATATCAATGGTGGTTATACATCGGCCACCAGCGGTCGCACCTTCGAGACCATCAACCCGGCCAACGGTGAAGTTCTGGCGACCGTGCAGGCCGCCGGGCGCGAAGATGTCGACCGCGCCGTGGAAAGCGCACAGCGCGGGCAGAAGATCTGGGCGGCGATGACCGCCATGGAGCGTTCTCGCGTTCTGCGCCGCGCCGTCGATATCCTGCGCGAGCGCAACGAAGAGCTGGCGAAGCTGGAAACCCTCGACACCGGTAAAGCGTATTCCGAAACCTCAACCGTAGACATCGTCACCGGCGCGGACGTGCTGGAGTATTACGCGGGGCTGATCCCGGCGCTGGAAGGCAGCCAGATCCCACTGCGTGAGACCTCGTTCGTCTACACCCGTCGCGAACCGCTGGGCGTGGTGGCGGGCATTGGCGCGTGGAACTACCCGATCCAGATCGCCCTGTGGAAATCCGCCCCGGCGCTGGCGGCGGGCAATGCGATGATCTTCAAGCCGAGCGAAGTGACCCCGCTCACCGCGCTCAAGCTCGCGGAGATCTACACCGAAGCGGGCCTGCCGGGCGGCGTGTTTAACGTCCTGCCGGGCGTGGGCGCGGAAACCGGCCAGTTCCTGACCGAGCATCCAGGCATTGCCAAAGTCTCCTTTACCGGCGGCGTCGCCAGCGGCAAAAAGGTGATGGCCAACTCGGCGGCCTCGTCCCTGAAAGAGGTGACGATGGAGCTGGGCGGTAAATCTCCGCTGATTATTTTCGACGACGCGGATCTCGATCTCGCGGCAGACATCGCCATGATGGCCAACTTCTTCAGCTCCGGCCAGGTGTGCACCAACGGCACCCGCGTGTTCGTGCCCGCGAAATTTAAAGCCGCGTTTGAGCAGAAAATCGTTGAGCGCGTGGGCCGCATCCGGGCGGGCGATCTGTTCGATGAAACCACCAACTTTGGCCCAATGGTCAGCTTCCCGCACCGCGACAGCGTGCTGCGCTACATCGCCAAAGGCAAAGAAGAAGGCGCGCGCGTGCTGTGCGGCGGCGACGTGCTGAAGGGCGAAGGCTTTGACAGCGGCGCGTGGGTTGCCCCGACCGTGTTTACCGACTGCACCGACGAGATGACCATCGTGCGCGAGGAGATCTTCGGCCCGGTGATGTCCATCCTCACCTACGAGACGGATGAAGAAGCGATCCGCCGCGCCAACGACACCGACTACGGTCTGGCGGCGGGGATCGTCACCACCAACCTGAACCGCGCCCACGGCGCCATTCATCAGCTCGAAGCGGGCATCTGCTGGATCAACACCTGGGGTGAATCCGCCGCAGAGATGCCGGTTGGCGGCTACAAGCACTCCGGTATTGGCCGCGAGAACGGGGTGATGACGCTCCAGAGCTACACCCAGGTGAAGTCCATCCAGGTTGAGATGGGTAAATTCCAGTCCATATTTTAACCGGGAGGTTTATTTGCAATTTGACTACATCATTATCGGGGCCGGCTCTGCCGGCAACGTACTGGCAACGCGACTGACCGAAGATCCGAACACCACCGTCCTGCTGCTTGAAGCGGGCGGGCCGGATTACCGCTTTGACTTCCGCACCCAGATGCCCGCCGCGCTGGCGTTCCCGCTGCAGGGCAAGCGCTACAACTGGGCGTATGAAACCGAGCCAGAGCCCTTCATGAATAACCGCCGCATGGAGTGCGGGCGCGGCAAAGGGCTGGGCGGCTCGTCGCTGATCAATGGCATGTGCTACATCCGCGGTAACGCCATGGATCTGGACAACTGGGCTAAAGAGCCGGGCCTGGAGCACTGGAGCTATCTCAACTGCCTGCCCTACTACCGCAAGGCCGAAACGCGCGACGTGGGCCCGAACGACTACCACGGCGGCGACGGTCCGGTGAGCGTCACCACCTCTAAGCCGGGCGTGAACCCGCTGTTTGAAGCGATGGTCGAAGCCGGCGTGCAGGCGGGCTACCCGCGCACTGAGGATCTCAACGGCTATCAGCAGGAAGGCTTCGGGCCAATGGACCGCACGGTGACGCCGCAGGGTCGACGCGCCAGCACCGCGCGCGGCTATCTGGACCAGGCCAAAAAGCGCCCGAACCTGACCATCCGCACCCATGCCATGACCGATCGCATCCTCTTCGAAGGCAAACGCGCGGCAGGCGTCGAGTGGCTGGAAGGCGAAAGCACCATTCCGTCCAGAGCGACGGCGAATAAAGAGGTGCTGCTGTGTGCAGGCGCGATCGCCTCCCCGCAGATCCTGCAGCGCTCCGGCGTGGGCAATGCCGAGCTGCTGAAGCAGTTCGATATCCCGCTGGTGCATGATTTACCCGGCGTGGGCGAAAACCTGCAGGATCACCTGGAGATGTATCTTCAGTACGAATGCAAAGAGCCGGTCTCCCTCTACCCTGCCCTGCAGTGGTGGAACCAGCCGAAGATTGGCGCAGAGTGGCTGTTTAACGGCACCGGCGTGGGCGCGAGCAACCACTTCGAGGCGGGCGGGTTTATCCGCAGCCGCGAAGAGTTCGAGTGGCCGAACATTCAGTACCACTTCCTGCCGGTGGCGATTAACTACAACGGCTCCAACGCGGTAAAAGAGCACGGTTTCCAGTGCCACGTCGGCTCCATGCGCTCGCCGAGCCGCGGGCACGTGCGGATCACGTCACGGGATCCTCACCAGCACCCGGCAATTTTGTTCAACTATATGTCTCACGAGCAGGACTGGCAGGAGTTCCGCGACGCGATCCGCATCACCCGCGAGATCATGCACCAGCCGGCGCTGGACAAATACCGTGGCCGCGAAATCAGCCCGGGCATTGACTGCCAGACCGACGAGCAGCTCGACGAGTTCGTGCGCAATCACGCTGAAACCGCCTTCCACCCGTGCGGCACCTGCAAGATGGGCTATGACGAGATGGCGGTGGTCGACGGCGAAGGCCGCGTTCACGGGCTGGAAGGGTTACGCGTGGTGGATGCGTCAATTATGCCGCAGATCATCACCGGTAACCTGAACGCCACCACCATTATGATTGGTGAGAAAGTTGCCGACGCCATTCGCGGGCGCGAGCCGCTGGCGAAGAGCACGGCGGCGTATTACGTGGCGAACGGCGCGCCGGTTCGTCAGATAACGCAGAAGGCATAATTGTCACGCCCTCTCCGTAAAGGAGAGGGTTTTCACTATTAAAGCGCGGGTAAACCGTTGCTGTAACCTATAAGAATTAACTATTACCCTGCAATACGTTTTATTATTTAAAACAGTGTTGACACTCTCTCCTGAACTCCATTAAGTTTTAATCGAAGAATATTTATCCCGACATATACAATATATTCAAATCCAGAATGAAGGGATTTGTCATTATTCTTTCATTCTTCCCTGCCTTTTATTTTCTGAATCACACAACAGTGAGATAAGATCATGAATAATAGTGCAAACAAGGTTGTCGTTATCACCGGTGCCAGCAGCGGGATTGGTGAGGCCATTGCCCTCCATTTAGCGAATAACGCGTTTTCGCTGGTGCTGGTGGCGCGCCGCCTGGACAGAATTAATGCCCTCGTGGACAGGATAATCCAGCAAGGCGGTAAGGCCATCGCCGTTAAGGCTGATGTGACCCGTCAGGACGAGGTTCAGCACGTAATTGACGCCGCCATCGCCGCCTACCAGCGCGTGGATGTGCTGATCAACAACGCTGGTTTTATGGCTATCGCCCCCCTTAGCGAGCTGAAAACCGACGAATGGGACAAGATGATTGATACCAATCTGAAAGGCGTGCTGTACGGCATCGCTGCTGCATTGCCGGTGTTCCAGCGTCAGGGAAGTGGGCACTTTATTAACGTTGCTTCGGTGGCGGGCATCAAGGTCCTGGCTCCCGGCGGCGTGGTGTACAGCGCGACAAAATTCGCCGTTCGCGCGCTAAGCGAGGGTCTGCGCCAGGAAGCCGGTAAAACGATTCGCACCACGCTTATCTCTCCCGGCGCTGTCGACAGCGAGCTGCAGTTCGGCAGCTCTGACGAAGAGAGTAAAAAATTTCTTCATGAGTTTTATAAGCAGGCTATTTCGGCTGACGCGATTGCCCGCTCCGTTTTATTTGCCATCGAACAGCCTGGCGACGTTGATATTAATGAAATTGTTGTTCGTCCGACGCAGGAAGAATTTTAGCATGCGTTAAATAATACTGAGTGAGGTGTCATTATGATTAAATCACTAACGTCCTTATCAGATTTAAATATGCGTTCGGGCGCCGATATTCTCCTTGAAGTGCTGGAGAGTGAAGGCGTGGAATATATTTTTGGCAACCCCGGCACCACCGAACTTCCGCTCATCGATGCTCTGCTTCGTCATGAAAATATTCACTATATTCTGGCCCTCCAGGAGAGCAGCGTGGTCGCCATTGCTGACGGCTATGCGAAAGCCTCCGGCAAAACCGGTTTTATCAATTTGCATACCGCCAGCGGTCTGGGACACGGCATGGGGAATCTCATAAACTCGCGGATCATGAAAACCCCGCTGGTGGTCACCGTCGGGCAGCAGGACACGCGGCACTACGTCCGCGACCCGCTTCTGTATGATGACATTGTTTCCATTGGTTCCCCGGTCATGAAATGGGCGCAGGAGGTCACCAGCGCCGACCAGCTCCCGGTGCTGGTGCGACGCGCATTTCACGCGGCCAGCTATCCTCCGGCAGGCCCGGTCCTGCTCTCTCTGCCGATGAACGTCATGGAAGAACTGAGCGACGCCGGGATACAAACGGCGTCCAGAGTGGACTATCACACCGTCGCGGGCTCGCTCGACGAGCTGGCGCAGGCGCTGAGCGAGGTCACCCCCGGCAGGATCATGATTGTGGCGGGAGATGAAGTTCACTCCAGCGGCTCGACGCAGGAGATTGTTCAGCTTGCCGAAGCGCTCAGCGCCCACGTTTACGGCTCCTCCTGGCCGCTGAATTTGCCTTTTCCCACGCAGCACGCGCTCTGGCGGGGCAACATGCCCACCACCGCAAGTGAAATCGCCAGCATCATCAACGCCTACGATGCCGTGTTTATCATCGGCGGCAGAAGCCTGATCACCATTTTGTATAGCGAGGGCGAGGCCATTCCGGCAACCTGTGCGGTGTATCAGCTCTCGGCGGATATGAACGAGCTTGGCCGCACGTATGCCACTCGCCTCTCGGTGATGGGGGACATCAAGCTCTCTCTGCACGACCTGCTGCCGAGACTTGACCAGCACCGGGCTGCCAGCAAGCTGCGCCACCAGCAATTGCTGGCTCAGGCGCGCGAGGAGCGGGAAAACGAGTGGCGGCAGCAGGAAGAACGCCTGGCCGCCGAACGGCTACGACCGGCTATCTCCCCTATGGTGGCGGCCTGGGAAGTCATCCGCGCCATTCCGGCAGGCACGACAATTGTCGATGAGGCCATTGCCACGGCCAGACACGTCCGCAAGTTTATTTCCGATCGTCAGCATCAGCGGTATTACTTTATGCGCGGCGGCGGTCTGGGCTGGGGGATGCCCGCAGCAGTAGGTCACTCGCTGGGGCTGGGGCGCGAGCCGGTAGTGTGTCTGGTTGGCGACGGCGCTTCACTCTATTCACCGCAGGCACTCTGGACGGCAGCACACGAAGCGTTGCCCGTCACCTTTATCGTAATGAATAACCTGGAGTACAACATCCTGAAGAACTTTATGAAAGGACAGCCGGGCTACAGTTCGACAAAGCTGGGACGTTTTATCGGGATGGATCTGATTAACCCCCAAATTGATTTCCAGTCGCTGGGCACCGCGTTGGGCATCCGCTGCTGCCGGGTTACCCAGGCCGCGGATATCGCCACGGCGGTGACGCAGGGGCTGCAGTCTGGAAAAACCAATTTGATTGAAATTGCCATTTCCGCAGATTGATCGACCGTTTCAGATGTACCCTACACAACACTTATAAACGAAACGCCTCAAGCCGCTTAATCTGCCGCCCTTCGTCGTCAAAATTCTCCGCCGCCAGCCAGGCGCGCAGCTCCGCATCTCTTTGCGGCCATTCGCAGTCAATAATCGAAAGCATATCGCTGTCGCGGTTGCGCCCTTTGCGCACCAGCTTCTGGCGCAGGCGCCCTTCCCAGACAAACCCGAGCCGCTCCGCCGCCTTACGCGACGCAATGTTCATCGAATCACACTTCCACTCCAGCCGCCGGTAGCCGTGTTCGAAGGCATTTTTCAGCAGCAGCCACACCGTTTCAGTGCCGATGCGGGACCCTTTCATTTTGCGCGACCAGGTTACGTGACCAATCTCGACCGACCCCAGCAGCCGTTCGATGGCCATATAGCTCACCAGCCCCACTGCACGTTCGGTGCGTAAATCAATGACGGCAAACGGCACCAGCTCATCGTCCATCACCTTCGCCATGACCCAGTGCGCGGTGGCCTCCACGCTCGCTGGCTGCGTGCTGGCAAGCCACGTCCAGTCGCTGTCGTCGCCCAGGGCATACGCCTCATAGAGATCGGCCGCGTGGCGATCGGCATCCAGTACCTCCAGACGGCAGTACTGGCCGAACAGCGGCGTGCAGGTTAAGACGCGCGCGCCCGTCCAGCCAGGCACGATATCGTTAACGGTTTGACCATGTTGATTGATTTCTGGCACGGCGTTGACTCCCTGAAAGGTAAGGAGTTTGTTATAGCAGGTTAAAAAGCGGGCGAAAAGCAGCGTATTTTAATAGCCCGAGCGCATGCATTATTCCCGGAAGGCATAAGCAAAGCTGAATTTCGACTTTGCGTAATTTCAGAGACGACCTAACGTAGCGGAGCATAAAACAATCACAATATATTCTTCTCAGGGATCGCTATGACTAAAAAATTGCTGCCGTTACTGGTGCTTGCTGCGCTCTCAGGCGCCGCCCACGCTGCTACTCCGCCCAACACGCTGGTTGTGGCCCAGGGGCTTGATGACATCGTGAGCCTCGACCCGGCTGAAGCCAACGAGCTCTCCAGTATCCAGACCGTGCCGAGCCTGTATCAACGCCTGGTGCAGCCGGACCGCGATAACCCGGAAAAAATCACCCCGATTCTGGCGGAAAGCTGGGAAGCCGACGCGGCAGCAAAAACCCTGACCATCAAACTCAAGCCCGATGCGAAATTTGCCTCCGGCAACCCGCTGCGCCCGGAAGACGTGATCTTCTCCTATACCCGCGCCGTGACGCTGAACAAATCCCCGGCCTTCATCCTCAACGTGCTGGGCTGGGACGCCAGCAACATCGCCAGCCAGCTGAAAAAGGTGGATGACCATACCCTCACGCTTCACTGGACGGCGAACGTTAGCCCGTCGGTGGCGCTGAATATTCTCTCCACGCCGATTGCCTCCATCGTGGATGAAAAGCAGGTCGCGGCGAACGTGAAGGATAACGACTTCGGCAACGCGTGGCTGAAAATGCACTCTGCGGGCAGCGGCGCGTTCAAAATGCGCGTCTATCAGCCGCATCAGGCTATCGTGCTGGAAGCCAACGACTCCGCGCCCGGTGGCGCGCCGAAGCTGAAAAGCATCATTATTAAAAACGTTCCCGATCCGGCCTCGCGCCGCCTGTTGATCCAGCAGGGGGATGCCGACGTGGCGCGCGATCTGGGTGCAGACCAGATTAGCGCCCTGGACGGCAAGCCCGGCGTCAAGGTGCTGAGCATCCCGTCTGCGGAGCAGAATTACCTGGTGTTCAACACCGGCAACAGCGCCAACCCGCTACTGAATAACCCCGCTTTCTGGGAAGCCTCGCGCTGGCTGGTGGATTATGACGGCATCACCAAAAACCTGCTGAAAGGCCAGTATTTTGTCCATCAGAGCTTCCTGCCGGTCGGCCTGCCGGGCGCGCTGGAAGACAATCCGTTTAAATTTGACCCGGCGAAAGCGAAAGCGATCCTCGAGAAAGCGGGCATTAAAGACGCGCACTTCACGCTGGACGTGGAGAACAAAGCACCGTTTATCACCATCGCCCAGTCGATGCAGGCGAGCTTTGCTCAGGGTGGCGTGAAGGTCGATCTGCTGCCTGCCGCCGGGAGCCAGGTATACGCCCGCGTGCGCGCGAAGCAGCATCAGGCGGCGATTCGTCTGTGGATCCCGGACTACTTCGATGCGCACTCCAACGCCAGCGCCTTCGCGTGGAACGACGGTAAATCCAGTACCGTGGCCGGGCTGAACGGCTGGAAAATTCCGGAATTAAACAAAGCCACTCTGGCGGCGGTGGCCGAGCCGGATCCGGCGAAGCGTCTGGATCTGTACAAGAAAATGCAGGAACAGCTGCAGCATAGCTCGCCGTACGTGTTCGTCGATCAGGGCAAAACCCAGATCGTGGTGCGCGATAACGTGAAGGGGTATCAGCAGGGGCTGAACGCGGATATGGTCTGGTACGATCGCGTCACGAAGTAGCCCTTGTTGCCGGGTGGCGCTGCGCTTACCCGGCCTACGTTCCTGGTTTTTGTAGGCCGGGTAAGGCGAAGCCGCCACCCGGCATGAAGAGATTTCCCATGCCACATCTTTCCACGCGCGTGCTCCAGGGTCTGTTGACCCTGCTGCTCACGCTCTTCGGGCTGCTGCTCGTCACGTTTGCGCTTTCGGCGTTTTCTCCGGTCGATCGCGTGCTGCAGATCGTCGGCGATCATGCCAGTCAGTCCACCTACGATCAGGTTCGTCACCAGCTCGGGCTGGATCGGCCCCTGCCCGTGCAGTTCTGGCACTATCTGCAAAACCTTGCTCACGGTGATTTAGGCACCGCCAGCGCCACCGGACAGCCGGTGCTGCAGGATCTGCTGCACGCCTTTCCCGCCACGCTGGAGCTGGCAACCCTGGCCTTAATCATCGGCGCCGTACTCGGCGTGATTGCCGGGGTGCTGTGCGCCCGCTACGCCGGTTCACCGCTCGATTTAGCCCTCCGAACGCTCACCCTGCTCGGCAACTCGGTGCCGATTTTCTGGCTTGGCCTGCTGATGCTGGCCCTGTTCTACGCGAAGCTGCAGTGGAGCGCGGGCCCCGGCAGGCTGGACGACATCTGGCAGTTTACCGTGGAGCCACGCACCGGTTTTGCGCTGATTGATACCTGGCTTTCCGGCGACCGGGAGGCATTTCGCAACGCCATCAGCCACCTGGTGCTGCCGGTGCTGCTGCTGGCCTATTATTCGCTGGCAAGCATTACCCGCCTGACGCGCTCTGCCTGCCTGAGCGAAATGAACAAAGAGTACATCCTGCTCGCCCGCGCCAAGGGTGCCGGGGAGATGACCATTCTGCTGCGCCACGTGCTGCCGAACATTCGCAGCACTTTGCTGACGGTGATTGCGCTGGCCTATACCAGCATGCTGGAGGGGGCGGTATTAACAGAAACTGTCTTCTCGTGGCCGGGCATCGGGCGTTACCTCACTACCGCCCTGTTCGCCGGAGACACCACCGCCATCATGGGCGGCACGCTGCTGATTGGCGTGAGCTTTGTACTGATCAATAACCTTACCGACCTGCTTGTGCGGGCAACCGATCCCAGGGTGCGCTGATGCCGTTTTATATTTTCTTACGCCGCCTGCGCCGCTCCCCTGCCGCCTTTTGCGGATTGATCGCCATCGCGCTGCTGGTGTTTATCGCCGTGTTCGCAACCTGGCTTGCCCCGCTTGACCCAAACTGGCAGGACGCCGCCGCGCGCCTGCAGGCCCCGAACGGCCAGCACTGGCTGGGCACCGACAGCTACGGGCGCGACCTGCTCTCACGCTTAATTTACGGCACCCGCCCGGCGCTCGGGCTGGTCGCTTTGGTTACCGTCATTACCCTGCCCGCCGGGCTGCTGGTGGGGATCCTGTCCGGCTACTACGGCGGCTGGCTGGAGCGCGTCCTGATGCGCTTTACCGACGTGGTGATGTCGATGCCGCGCCTGATCCTCGCGTTCGCGTTTGTGGCGATGCTTGGCCCGGGGCTGGTCAACGGCGCGCTGGCGCTGGCCTTAACCACCTGGCCCGCCTACGCGCGTCAGGCGCGGAGTGAGATTCAGCGCCTGCGCCACAGCGATTACCTGGCCGCCGCCGAGATGATGGGCATTCACGGCCTGCGCCTGCTGGTCGGCCATATTCTGCCCCTGTGTCTACCGTCCGCGATTGTGCGGCTGGCGCTGGATCTGGCAGGCATTATTCTGGCCGCCGCCGGTCTCGGCTTCCTCGGCCTTGGCGCACGTCCGCCGATGGCCGAATGGGGGGCGATGATTGCCGACGGTATGCAGGTGATTTTCGACCAGTGGTGGATTGCCGCCATTCCGGGCGGAGCCATTCTGTTTGCCAGCCTGGCCTTTAACCTTTTAGGCGATGGCCTGCGCGACGTACTGGAGCCACAGCATGACTGAACAACGCGTCATCGTCGATGCGCTGAATATCGACTACCCCGCCGCGCGCGTGGTCAACAACCTGAGCTTCACGTTAAGCAACGAGCGGCTGGCGCTGGTGGGGGAATCCGGCTCGGGCAAGTCGATGTCTGCCCGCGCCCTGATGGGGCTGGTGCGTAAGCCCGGCATCGTGAGCGCGAACCGGCTTAACGTGCTCGGCAACGACCTGCTGACCCTGAGCACCCGCCGCTGGCAGGCGCTGCGCGGCAACGGGATTGCGATGGTCCTGCAGGACCCGCGCTACGCGCTCAATCCCGTGAAAAGCGTTACCGCCCAGCTCGACGAGGCGCTCACGCTGCATCAGCGCCTGCCCCGTTCTGAACGCCTTGAACGCATTCACCAGATTATCCGCGCCGTCGGGCTGAGCGAACAGGTGCTTCAGCGTTACCCCGGCGAGCTCTCGGGCGGCATGGGCCAGCGGGTAATGATTGCGATGGCGCTGATCAACAACCCGCAGGTGCTGATTGCCGACGAACCCACTTCCGCACTGGACGCCCGCCTGCGCAACCAGATCCTCGAGCTGCTGGTGCAGCAGTGCGAAGAACGTCAGATGGCGATGCTGCTCATCAGCCATGACCTGCCGCTGGTGGCGGAACACTGCGACCGCGTGCTGGTGATGTATCAGGGCGAAAAGGTCGATGAGATGGCGGCAAGCCAGCTCCCGCAGGCGACGCATCCGTACACGCGCACCCTGTGGACCTGCCGTCCGAACGCCAGTACCTATGGGCAGATGCTGCCGACGCTTGACCGTTCGCAGCCGTGGAAGGAGGCCGACAATGGCGCTCGTTGAGGTGAATCAGCTCCACGTGAGCTTCGGGGAGAAAACGGCGGTTTCAGCCGCCAGCTTTGCCATTGAAAAAGGGGAAACCTTCAGCCTGATTGGCGAATCCGGCTGCGGGAAATCGACCCTTTTGCGCGTGCTGGCGGGGCTGCAGCGCGAGTGGCGCGGTAGCCTCTCGCTGCTGGGCGATGCGGTACGTCCGGGACAGCGTTTTACCGGCCCGCTGCGCCGCAACGTGCAGATGGTTTTTCAGGATCCGTGGGCCTCGCTGCACCCGAACCACACGATTTCTCGCACGCTGTCTGAACCGTTGAACATCCACGGCGAGACGCAGGTCGCGGAGAAGGTCGCGGATTCGCTGCGGCAGGTGGGGCTTTCCGCCGACGCAGGGAAACGCTACCCGCACCAGCTTTCCGGCGGGCAGCGCCAGCGCGTGGCGATTGCCCGCGCGCTGCTGCTGCGCCCGCAGCTACTCCTGCTGGACGAGCCGACCTCGGCGCTGGATATGTCGGTGCAGGCGGAAATCCTGAACTTGCTCAACCGTCTGAAAGCCGAGCACGGCATGACCTATCTGCTGGTGAGCCACGACGCGGACGTGGTTGCGCACATGTCTGACCGGGCGGCGTTTATGGCGCACGGGGAGATCCAGCAGGTGTTTGACCGGGAGGCGATGTTAAGGGGTGAGCACAGGATGGGGTAAACCGTGTGGCGGCGAGCGCCGCACGGGTTTCGTAGGCCGGGTAAGGCGTAGCCGCCACCCGGCAAACAATCACTTCAGCAGCTTAACCGTGGCATCGATGTCGATCTCATCTTCGGTGAAGATCAGCGTCGTGTTCTGGAAGGTGGTGATCGCCAGCTTCTTCACCGTGCGCATTTCACCCGGCTTTTTGTCGGATTTCGGCTTGATGCTGTTCATCAGCAGCCCAACCGACAGCACCGCGTTCTCTTTGTCGATTTTGGTATCCGCCGGTTCTTCTTCGTTGAACACCACGAAGGATTTGATCGAGCTGAGCTTCACGCGCTCGCCCGCAATATAGAGGTGCTTGCTTTCCGGGATCACCTTCACCGCATAGGCGGAAAGGCCTTTGTTGTTGGTGGTCGGCTCAAAGGTCACCTCGGCATCTTTCTTAATCAGATCGGGGTTCGCGACCTTAATCACATGAAAATAGCGGTTATCGCCGTTTTCATCTTTGATAAATCCAAAGCCTTTATCTTTAAACCACGTTGTGATTGTACCGTTCATCGCTGTTACCGCCTGTCAGATCGTAATGACTAAAGTTTTGCAGCGCGCAGTGTAATGCACAATGGCGGAGGAGACAAAAAAAAGCCCCTGCACGGGGGCAGGGGAAAACTCATGTCAGAGCTTATTAGAATTTAGTTGAACACCATCCCACCATCAATCAACAGCGACTGGCCGGTCATGTAGTCAGAGTCTGGCCCGGCAAGGTATGAAACGCAGGCGGCGACATCTTCCGGTTCTGACAGGCGGCCAAGCGTAATGCGTTTGGCAAAGGTTTCGGTCCCGTAGCCGAGCGGTTGACCCGCCGCCTCGGACACCTGACGGTCGATCTCCGCCCACATCGGCGTTTTCACAATGCCCGGGCAGTAGGCGTTAACGGTGATCCCCAGCGGGGCGAGATCCCGTGCGGCGGTCTGGGTTAAGCCGCGCACCGCGAATTTACTGGAACTGTAGACGGCCAGCTCCGGGTTACCGGTGTGGCCCGCCTGGGAGCAGGCGTTGATGATCTTGCCGCCGTGCCCCTCTTTGCGAAACGCGTCAATCGCGGCCTGAATGCCCCAGATCACCCCTTTCACGTTGATGTTGTAGACCTTGTCGACAATGTCCGGCGTGATGGATTCGATGGGGGTAGACGGTGCAATCCCGGCGTTATTCACGATCACGTTGAAACCGCCCAGCGCGGTGCGCGCCTTTTCCACCGCCGCAAATACCTGCTCGCGGTCAGAGACATCCACCTTCACGGCGACGGCGTTGCCGCCGTTGCGGATGATTTCGTCGGCTACGGCTCTCGCCGTCTCAACGTTATAGTCGGCGATGGCGACGGCAAAGCCATCTTTCACCAGGCGCAGCGCAATCGCTTTACCAATCCCCTGGCCTGAGCCTGTTACGAGAGCAACTTTTTGCATTTCTCTGTCCTTATCGTGAGTCACAAAATCTGGCTGAGATGGAGCTGGCCCATCAGCAGCGGGTTATCGCTGTAGTCGACGGGAATGGCCACCACGGCCGGCCCATCCACATCCATCGCCGCGCGCAGCGTCGGTTCAAGCGCCTCGGCGCTCTCCACGGCAAAGCCTTTCGCGCCGAAGGCGTCGGCATACGCTTTGAAATCGACCGGGCCGAACTCGACGCCGGAAAGACGCTGGTATTTTTTCTCTTCCTGGATTGCCACCATGTTGTAGCCGTTATCCACCCAGATGATGTGCAGCACGTTGGCGTTGAGGCGCACCGCGGTTTCCAGCTCCATGCTTGACTGCAAAAAGCCGCCGTCGCCGGAGACCGACACCACCTTGCGCCCCGGGTTGACCAGCCACGCGCCAATCGCCCACGGCAGCGCGACGCCCATGGTCTGCTGACCGTTGGAGATCATCACCTGACGCGCCCGGAAGCTGTAGAGGTAGCGGGCGATCCAGATGTGGAAGCTGCCCATATCCACGGTGAGCGTCACGTCGTTATTCACGATGTCCTGCATGGCCCGGACGATGCGCAGCGGATGCAGCGCAAACTGGTTGAGCGACGCGCCGCGGCGATCGAGCAGATCGCGCTGATGCTGGCGGTCGACCAGAATCTCTGACGCCCGCTGGCTCAGCTCCAGCTTACGATCGATGCGGTTAGCGAGCAGGTTCAGCGTTTCAGCAATGTCCCCCACCAGCTCCAGATCCGGTACATAGTTACGTTCTTCATAGGCCGGCAGCACATCAATGTGCACCAGCGTGGCGTCGCCGCTGTTCCACATGGACGGCTCGTACTCCACCGGGCTGTAGCCGATGCAGATAATCAGGTCTGCCAGATGGAGCAGACGATCGCCTGCCTGGTTATTAAAGAGGCCGACGCGTCCGGCAAAACGGGTGAAGTGCTCCTGGTTCACCGCCCCGGCGGCCTGATAGGTGCTGGTGACCGGAATACGGCTTTTCTCCAGCAGCTTGCGCAGCGCGGCGCTGTTGGCCGGCTGGCTCGCCATCAGCCCCAGCAGGATGACCGGGTTTTTGGCCTTTTCGATAAGCTTCGCTACGTCGTTAATGGCGGATTCCGGCGCCGGGCCCATCAGAGCCGGACCGCTGGCGGGTAAAATCGCTCCCGTGGCGGGCTGGTCGACAATATCCTGCGGCAGGCTGACGAACGCGCCCCCCGGCCTGCCGTGCTCGGCGGCGCGAAAAGCGTTCGATACCACTTCGGCAATCGCATCAGGTGAACTGACTTCTACAGAGTATTTGGTGACCGGGCTGAACATGGCGACGGTGTCCATGCTCTGATGCACCAGCTTGGCTTTATCCGCGCGCTTCACCGCCCCGCCCAGCGCCACAACCGGGTCGCCTTCGCTGTTGGCGGTGGCGATGCCGGTGATCAGGTTCGAACAGCCCGGCCCGGAGGTGACCAACGCTACCCCGGCCTTGCCGGTCAGCCGCCCTACCGCTGCCGCCATAAACGCCGCGTTGGCCTCGTGGCGCACCGGGATGATCTCGATGGATGAGTCCAGCAGGGAGTCAAAGACCTTGTCGATTTTCGCCCCCGGGATCCCGAACACCTGCTTCACGCCCTGCGCTTCCAGCTGGCCGACAACCATATCGGCGCCGTGCGCCCACTGACGTGACTGTTTCTCACTGTTCACGGTAGTTCTCCTGTTAGTTTTCGACGGAACGGATCGCTGCATCAAGATTGCTGGGGTGAAGGTCGGCCTGTAAAAACGCGCTGTCGGCGGGCAGGTCAATCATTAGCTTGTGAATTTCACCGAAGGTGAGCACGCCGCTCTCCAGCTGGTAGTCGAGCAGATGGCCCCCGCCCTGACGATCGTCGGTGATGAAGTGCTCGTGATAGCCCGCCACGTTAATGCCCTGCATATGCTGCGGCGTGCGGAACCCGACCAGCACACCCTCGCGCTGGTTGAAGCGGAACACCGGCTGGTCGTCCAGCACGTCGGTCATCGCGCGGTACGGCGGCGTCTGGCGCGGTACGGTGCGGGTATGGGCGTGGCGGAAGTTGCCGTCGATGCGCAGCGCGCAGAACAGGTTATCAGAGGGGATTTGCTGGTCGATCGCGTCGTGGATCTGCTGACGGCTGACCGGCGCATTGAAGGTGATACGATACTGCGGCTGAAACCAGGTCATTACCGCGAACGGCGTTTTCTGCTCTGGCTTCGCGGCCCGGGCGCTGCCGTCGGCGCGCAGCTGGTACACTTTGCTGCTGAAGGCAATCATTTCACCGTCCAGCTCGTTGAAGGTGCCCAGACCAAAATCACCGTGTGCCAGCAGATCGGCGATGGTGGTCTCCCCCTCGTACACGCCGCTTAGCAGGGCGCTCATTAGCGATGTCTGATAGATCACGCTGTCAGGATGCTGGGCGGAGAACCCGCGCAGGGTCTCGCACAAACTGGCCTCACAGTCGCAGGCAGATGAATGCATCATCACGCTCGTCCTCTTCAACTTTATTTAGAAAGGTTAAATAAATGTTGACCCGATTCAGCAGAGAGTTCCAATATAGAATCCATGGTGGTTTGAGACGTTTTAGATATGGAACTTCGTTATCTGCGGTATTTTGTCGCGGTTGCACGCGAGCGACACTTCACCAGGGCGGCCGAAGCGCTGGGTATTTCACAGCCTCCTCTGAGTCAGCAGATCAAACGGCTCGAAGAGGAAGTGGGCACGCCGCTGTTCAGACGCCTGACGCGGGGCGTGGAGTTGACCGAAGCGGGAGAAGCCTTCTACGAGGACGCCTGTAAGATCCTGGCGCTGAGCGACGCCGCGCTGGAGAAAGCCCGGGGCATTGCGCGCGGGCTGAACGGTAATCTGTCGATTGGGATTACCAGCTCCGACGCTTTTCATCCCAAAATTTTCGCGCTGATCCGTCAGTTTCAGATGCAGAACATGGCGGTGCAGGTTCACCAGGTGGAAGCCAATATGTCTTCGCTGACGACAAAGCTGGCGGAGGGTGAACTGGATATCGCCTTCGTGCGCCTGCCGTGCGAAAGCAGCAAGGCGTTCGAGTTAAAAATCCTTGATCGGGAGCCTATGGTGGTGGCACTGCATCGCGACCATCCGCTGGCGGCATCCGGCGATCTGGCGCTGGAACAGCTCCGGAATACGCCGGTGGTGCTGTTCCCGCAGGAGGTCGCGCCGGGGCTGTATGACCGGGTTCACGGCTGCTGCGAACGGGCCGGGATTGACGTGCAGCACGCGCTGCAGTCATCACAGCTTTCGTCTTCCCTGAGCATGGTTTCCGCGGGCGGCGGGTTTGCGCTGGTACCGAAATCGATGGCGGCCATTTCTCCGCCGAATGTCACCTATCACGCGCTGAGCTCACCGGAGCTTTATACCGATATCGCGCTCTGCTGGCGGCGTTTTGAACGCTCGCGGACGGTGAAGCGGTTTCTGGCGATGATGAGCGAGGGGTAGCGCCGGTTTGGTTGGTGGTTTTTGTAGGCCGGGTAAGGCGCAGCCGCCACCCGGCAACATAGCCGCAGGCGTCAAATCCAGACATCGTTCTCTGCGGTGCGCTCCCCGCCTTCATGCCCGGTATTCAAGACCCCGCAAGGTTCTATCATCATCATTTTTACGGTCTTCTTAGCAGAGGTTTTGTGCTCAATGCCTTTTGGCACTACGTACATTTCCCCCGGATTGACGAGCACATGCCCGTCACGAAAATCGATACGCAACACGCCCTCGACAACGATGAATGCTTCGTCAGTTTCAGGGTGCGCGTGCCATATAAAATCCCCCTCGATTTTCACAATCTTAAACTGGTAGTCATTCATCTGGGCGATGACTTTCGGCTGCCAGTGCGCGTCGAAGAGGGAAAATTTATTTTCTAAATTAACAGCTTGATACATGGTGACACTCCCTACGGTTGAGAAGTGTTCAGAATAGAGTGAGGCCGCTGCGCCAATCTTGAACGATCGTGCAGCTCAGGCACGGCTGTTTTGGATAAATTTCTGCCAGCGCCCCGGAGAGATCCCCAGCGTTTTTATAAACTGGCGCGTCATATGACTTTGGTCGGAAAACCCTGCCTCCACGGCCACTTCTGCAAGAGAGAGGCCTTTCTCAATTAAACGTCGGCAATATTCCAGACGGCGCATTGTCACATAGCGATAGGGGCTTGTGCCGTAAAGTGCGCGAAAATCCCGGCTCAGGCTCCAGCGGTCCCTGCCGCTGACGGCCGATAACGTATCCAGCGTAATGTTCTGGCAGAATTCTGTTTGTATATACTCGCGCGCTCTCTCTGCGGAGGGATAATCGAATACGCATCGGCGAAAACGTTGCCCTCCCACAATGGCCAGAGTGTTAGCCAGATCGTAGAGCGCATCCTCTTCTTCCAGCGTATCAACAGACTCTTCCGGTGCTCTCAGTAGTGATTCCGTCGCCGCGAAAAGCCGGGGATCGGATGAGATCCCGCCGGGAATAAACGGCAGCGGTTTTCCGCCCAGGATTTTCTGAATGTCTGCAGGATCGACATACAGCATCCGATACTGAAACCCTTCCGTCGTCCCCGCTTCCCCGTCATGCACTTCGTCCGGGTGCAGAACCATCGTCCCGCCCGGCAGGCTGTGTTGTTGACTGCCCCGATAGTGAAAGCTCTGCACCCCGGACAAGGTTCTGCCTATGGCGTAGGTGTCATGACGATGCGGCTCATAGCCATGTCCGCTGAAATACGCCTCAATGCGCTCTATTTTTCCGGGTTGTTGCGCCAGTCTGACCCAGTCTTTGTTGGCTTTTGCATTCGACATATATGACACCTGATGCCCTTTGAGGGTGAAACAACACCTTAAACGCATCGGGTGCAGTTTGGAAAGTCGTTGTTGGCAACGCGGCTAACGCGGGGGGCGGGCCCGGGATACCGCTGAAGGTAAGGCGTTATAAACGGGACGACTCCGTCCTAACACCCGCCAGACCATGAACGCACAAAGCACAGTGATTGCGGCGAGGAGACGAAATAACCATACATAGGCCGAGTCAAAACTTTCTCTGAGCAACTGATGTGAAAGACCCGGCAAGAGGGCGGCGGCCCGTTCAGTATTTCCACTTCCCAGCCATGAAGCGGCACCATCAATACTCTCTGGCGCATAACCGGAGAGGTTTTCTCTGAGATTGAGCGCGTTCATTTCCACTAAAAATGCTGACACCATTGCAAGCGCAATGCCCTCCCCCGCAACACGAACAGTATTAAATAGACCTGCCGCCATACCGGCTTTTTCGACGGGTACGGAGGAAATGGCCAGGCCATCCATTAGCCCCCAGGGAAGTGCGGCGCCTGCACCAGTCAGCACCAGAGAAAACAGAAGCAGAATGCTGCTGGTGCTCTGTAAAGCCTGCCCGAGAATGAGCAACCCGGCTGCGGATAACATCAGTCCTGCGGCTGAAACAGAGCCCGGATTAAACCACCGGGTCAGTAAGGCAGAGAGCGAGGGAACGATCAGCATCGGTGTCGTCAGCGCCATGAGATAAAACGCGCTCTGGGTCTCGCTCAGGCCGTCACCGCCCATAAAGCGCAGCGGGAGGATAATCAGCAGCACAACATAGCAATAGCAGGTTGCTATCGGCAGTAACAGGACGCCAGCAAAACGCGGGGCACGTACAAGAGATAAGTCGAATACGGGATTTTCGACGTTCAGGCAGCGCACCATAAACGCGATGAAAAGCAGTAAAGCGGTAGCAAACAGAGCCAGGCCGGGAAGGGATAAGCATCCCCAGACAGGCACCAGCATTATCCCCGCAGTAAACAGAACCAGTGCGGCTGTAAACAGCGTTAAGCCTGCGTAATCCACCACTCGATGTGCGCTTTTTTCCGACACGGGAATGAACAATGTGCCCGTCAGCATGACCGTTCCTGAGATCAGCGCCATCAAGGCATACACCCACCGCCAGCCCAGAGCATCTGTAATAAACCCAATCACCAGAGGGCCGAAGGCTAATCCTGCACCAAACATCGTTCCCAGAATGCTGAATGCCCGGGTTCGGGCAGCGCCCTCATAGAGCTGAGCCAGTGCAGCACTGCCGCCCGCTAAAGTCATCGCTGCAGCGATACCCTGTAGTGACCGGAGCACGCCGATTAAGAAGATATTATCGGCTACGGAAATGAGCGAACTGCTAAGAGCAAAGATAAATAACCCGAGGATGAATACACGTTTTCTGCCTGCTGCATCTGCCATTACGCCTGCTGACAGCAGAAAGCTACCGAACGTCAGCATGAATCCATTCGTCAGCCATGAGAGTGCGGCAGCGGAACCGCCCAGTGCATGGCTGATTGCCGGGGTGGTCACCACGCCACCGGTAAAACTGACCGGCAGCAGTATGGCCGCCAGAAAAATGGAGGCGGCGGCCGGGCTTCCGGCAAGCCGGAGAAATGAAGTTATGAAAGAGCGCATCTGGTTACCCTGGTTCGCGTGAAATTCGTGAGCCATGTTATTGCGGACAATTACTAAGATAAATAGACTGAAAATACCGACTGAATAGAGATAAAGTTCATAATCAATGGATAGTTTGACTTCCCTCACCTCGTTTGTAAGGACTGCGGAGACGCTGAGCTTTGTTCAGGCAGCGAGGATACTTGGTATTTCAGCGTCAGCCGTTGGCAAAAATGTCGCCAGGCTTGAACAAAAACTGGGCGTAAGGCTTTTCAATCGCAGCACCCGGAGCGTCAGCCTGACGGCAGAGGGGGCGGTATTACTGGTTCGCTGCCAGCAGATCCTTGAACAGCTGCAGGACGCAGAGGCAGAGCTGACCAGCCATATTGCCCAGCCCTCTGGTAAACTCAGGATTTCTCTTCCGGTAACAGGCTATCGATTACTGCTTCCTCTTCTTCCATCGTTCACCCGCCGCTACCCGGATATAGAGCTGGAACTGGACTTCAGTGACCGGCTGGTCAACATCATTGATGAAGGGTTCGACGTGGCGATACGCAGCGGTGAAATTGCGGACTCCAGGCTCACATTGAAGAAGCTCGGCTGCTTCCGGTTTGTTCTCTGCGCCAGCCCCGCTTATCTGCTGGAGTATGGTTCGCCGCTGTCCCCGCAGGATTTAAACAACCATAAGTGCATTCTCTACCGCTTTCCCTCAACAGGATTACTCCAGCCCTGGGAGCTGCAGGGTGTGGATGGGATAAGTGGCTTCACGCCGGTTTCTGTTTTAACCGCCAACAATATTGAAGCCGTGATCCGCATGAGCACTGCGGGCATGGGTATCAGTTACGTCCCGGATTTTGTCGTCCGTGAAGCGCTGGAGAAGGGAGAGTTAAGAGAAGTTTTACCGGGTTCGTGTATCCGGCAAGGGCAGTTTTCTGCACTGTGGGCAACCAGACGCCACCTTTCGCCAAGAATTCGCTGTTTTATTGATTTCGTGTCTGAGAACGGGCTCTTAAAGCCGTAAAGGTTTTATTGATGCGCGCTTCGGCACTACTTTTTCCTGGTAATTGTCTGCGGCAAGCCATCTGTTACTCTGGCTGGGCTCAAAGGATGACAAGGAAGAGAGAGATGCTGAACCCCGGATTTGTGACCCGCAAAGCGCTTGCTAGCTGGCAGGATATTCCCGCTTTTTTACCCCAGTTCCAGTTCCATGAAAAACACCGAGCGGTCATTCGCACTACCCGCGCTGAAAATATTCTGCCGTTGATTGCAAAATTTGACGTCCAGCAAGACCCCGTGATTCGGCGGTTAATGTCTTTGCGGAAATTTCCGCAGAAATTTCTGCGCAATCAGCAGGCTAACGCGATAGACAACTTTGGGTTGCACAGCTTTACGCTTTTGAAAAGCTCAGCATCTGAGCTCTGCTATGGCTTAAGAGGACAATTCTGGCGTGCAGGCTTCGGTCTGGAAAACGTGCCGGATGCCAGTGCTTTTCAGGCGCCAGCCGCGCCGGGCAGCGCGAAACTGTTGCTTCGCTATCGGGTAACAGAACTGGCGCCAGGTCAACATGAACTCTGTACGGAAACCTTTATCCATTGTCCGGACAAAAGCACTCGGCTAAAAATGACAGCTTACTGGCTGGCAATACGGGCAGGCAGCGGCTGGATCCGTAAAAGGACCCTTGAGGCTGTTAAAGCGAATATTGAAAGCCAGGTGTGAGTTACACCTGTGACATGTCCTGAAAGGATCCACGCGGGGATATTTTCCTGAACGTATGAGGGTTAAACACTAGAGGTTTTGATGAATAAGCATGCTATTGCCTGTTTGCTCTTACTCAGCGCATTTGCTGTAAACGCTGCCGATGGCGGTAACGGTGGTGATGGAGGAAATGGCTCTGATGGCGGTAACGGTTCCGATGGTACCGCCTCAGCGCCGGGCCGTGCGGGTTGTCCGGGCGGAACAGACCCGGACCCGTCGGGAAAATTTTATCTTCCCGGAACAAAACAGCAATGCAATCCGGGGAAGCAGGATGCAGTGAAAAGCGCCAGGCAATGAGATAAGGCGTGACGGTACGCTAACGCATCCTCACTCTTCTCCTCATTCAGGCAGAACTAAACGTTCTCCTCCGCACGTAATGCGGCCCGCACAGCAGGACGGGCACTGATTTTTTCCCAGTACGCCAGTAGCGCGGGCCAGTTATTCAGTTCAATGGCGAAGAATTTGCACCAGCCCAGAACGGTGAAAAGATAGGCATCCGCCACGCTGAATGACGCTCCCATCAGATAAGCGTTTGTTGAGAGCGTTTCCTGAAGAAAACTGAACCGCCTGAACAGCTTCTCACGAAAAATCGATTTGGCCTCTTCCGGCAACATATTGTTGAAGAGAGGTGCCAATCCAGCGTGTATTTCGCTGGTAATAAAGTTTAGCCATTCCTGAAGCCGCACTCGCTCCCAACTGTCTGCTCGCGGTGCCAGTCCACTTTCTGGCCTGAGGTCTGCCAGGTACTGCAAAATGGCTGGCCCCTCGGTGAGGATTTTCCCGTCATCCAGTTCAAGCGCAGCGACATAACCTTTAGGGTTAATGGTCAGGAAGTCGCGCCCGTCAGCGGTAAGCTTGCGCCTGTTGTCCACTTTAACCAGCTCAAACTCAATCCCCTGTTCGCGAAGCACGATATGGGGTGAGAGTGAACAGGTGTCCGGGGCGTAATAGAGTTTCATAATCTCTCCTTTAAAGCGGCTGAGTGGTGAAGATTCGGTTTGAACACACTGTGCTTAAAGCCGCTATCGCTGTAAAATTAATGATTCATAAATTAGCTATTAGCTGAGCTACTGAAACCTATGATGAATCTTTTGCACTGGCGCTTACTGGTTGCAGTGGCCGATGCCAGTAATATTTCGCGTGCCGCTGAAGAGGTCGGCATGACGCAGTCTGGTGCCAGCCAGGCGATCGCCCAGTTAGAGGCCTCATTAGGATTTGCGGTATTCACGCGTGAGCGACGGCACATCGGCGTGACTGCCCTGGGTGAGCGGGTTGTTAAAGAAGCAAGAAGTATGCTGGCGCGGCTGGACGCCATCCGTGCACTGGCGGATGAGAGCCGGGGGCTGAATGGCGGGCGCATTCGTCTTGCCAGCTTTCCTTCGGTGACATCCACATTTTTGCCAGGACTGCTGCGGGAATTTAAGCGCCTGCATCCTGAAATCGAGGTGGTTGTACTGGAAGGGACGGACCAGGAAGTCGAGGAATGGATTGCAGCAGATACGGTTGATCTGGGCGTGGTCATGAACCCTGTTCCCGGACGCGCTGATGCGATCCTGGGGCAAGATGCATGGGTCGCGGTGCTGCCGGCCAGCCACCGTCAGGCTCGTAATGCACGCGCGCGCGGCATCACCCTTGAGGAACTGGCAGACCAGCCTTTTGTACTCGCTACAGGCGGCTGTGCCGTTAATGGAAAAAGCCTGATGGAACAGGCAGGCTTGCGGTTGTCTGACGTACGCGTGACCGTCCGCGACTGGATCAGCGCCTGCCTGCTGGTACGCGAAGGCATGGGCGTCGCGCTGATACCGGAATCCGCCCTGCCGGGTGAATTACGCGGTTTGTGCGTCGTGCCCGTGACGCCTTCGCTGTGCCGGGAATTTGGGCTGGTTTGTTCGCCAGGAGGAAAATCTTCCCGCGCGACGCAGACGTTATTAGAAGGGTTGAGCAAAATGAAAAGGTCTGCGTGAAGGGAGATATTGATGATTCCACATTAATACCCCGTGGCGTGAAGAGGTTTGGTGTTTTCGTAGGCTGGGTAAGGCGTAGCCGCCACCCGGCAATGCCCTTCTGGAAGCCGCCTCGCAAACCTGCAAACAACCTTATGTAATTCATGAGCATCCATTTCCTTCCTTTTTTCGCCGCCGTAAAGTGCCTGCGTTGCGGCACATCCGTAACCGGGCGTAGGAACCCGTTAGCATAACAAGACATTTTTTTGCACAACGAGGATGCTAAATGGCTACTACCCCTAAATTTTCTTATGTGCTCTCTGAAGAAAGCGCTGTTCATCACCTCATTAATCTTCAGCTTTGCGATTCAGCAGATCTCTTCGAACTGGCTGACACCTGCGCTGCGTATGTAAGCGTGCTGGTGGAAACTGACGATGCAGTGACGTTTACAACTCTCTGCAAGCGATTGTTGGCTGCGCTTAAGCGGCTGCGGGAATGCTGCGATGCCGAACTGCCTTCGTATCTGGTTGAACAGTTGATCGCAGGGGAAAAGATTACCTCCTGCGTGCCGGACTGCTGGCAAGAGACGACGCTGCAAGTGGACTATGCCGTAGCGTTAACGCTGGCGGTGATGGGCGGGACACTGCCTGCGGGCGTGGCGAAAGAACTCACCGGGCTACTGCATGATATGGTCTGGCTGTTGGCGGAGTTTGTGAAGGAGCCGTATATTACGGCGCACTGAGGCGGGTAATGGGGGCCGGGGTTCTGCTGGATAAAAATCAGGATTTCGGCCTTACGCAAAGTACAACGTTGTTTGTTGAATGTCCGTTAAGAGCAAAGAGCAGACATCCTTGTTGCATGTCATCCATGAAACAAAAAAACCCGCTCAGGGCGGGTTTTTTATCACATTCACTTATCTGCTCAGGCCAGTGCCGTCATCGCTGTCGTAAGCGTCTGTGTCGTTATCGGCAATTAAAGCGCGACAACATTTCCTGCAGCCGGGCCTTTGGCACCATTCTCAATCGAGAACTCAACCTTCTGACCTTCGTCGAGCGTTTTGTAATCGTTGCTCTGAATGGCAGAGAAATGAACAAAAACATCTTTGCTGCCGTCAGTTGGCGTAATGAAGCCGAAACCTTTTTCAGAATTAAACCATTTTACTAAACCAGTCATTTTATTTGACATAGATACTTCCTTTAATTTTCTTGAGCCACACGTTGTGGCGAACATGGCCTGCTTGCAGATGAGGACTTATTGGGCACTTAGGAGGAGGCTCATGCAGAAGAGTATCTAAGGATAACGCTTGAAATGAGGACTGCTTTACTAAAACTGCTTTCATAAGGTCTGTATGCCAAACCGATGACGCATGGTGGACTCATATGAGTTGATAAGCAAGATTATTTTTGTCAGCAATCTGGTGGGAAAACTTACAATTCAAAAGGGGCAGTAATATTAAAAGCCCTGACCATTGCAGCCAGGGCTTTTAAGGTACTACAGACTTCAGATTTAACATTAATGGACTTAATAAAGTGATACTGCTATTTATACTGCTTTTAAATGTACCCGTTCACTACAGATAATATTGGGCATTAATACTAAAAAGCCTCCCTCTATTTATCTCGTTATACACCGCCTACGCTTTCAAAACCTAAGCGTGGCAACTTAAACAAGCACATCCCCCATCGCGACATATACTCTTTGATGCGTTGCCCTTTACTGATACGGTTGCAACCAAAAAAACGAAACCGTCAGCATAAACTAAAAAAAACAAGGCCTTACATCGTCGCGCTAACACTACCATTTTGCGAATCAGCACAATCACTACGAGGCCTGAAAGCTAACTACATCCCAAACAACAAACTTCCTGGCCTGTATAGCAAAATGGCTTAACCCAGAACTTCTTTCTATTCACTAACTGACTAACCACTTTCATTGTGCTGCTGAGTACTAATTTACTTATTTGAGATTTGCGGTCAATACTGTTTTTTAAAACATGTTTTTATTAACAGCGATAGTGGCTGTGCTGCATCCCGCTATTCATTGTATCGATGCTTCTGGCATAGGGCCCTCACCACCGGTTTACTCAGTCTTGCACCTATCTGCCGCGATGCAGCATGTGTATTTGGAATGCAGTAACTCGACTTAATCAGTATTCATCCGGTACTTTTCAATGCATTTGCCCGGTACACCGCCGCTTTCCGCTAAGCCGTATTGCCACCCTGTATTGGTATATCGCGGTCTACCTTAACTACTGCGCCATGAACCTCTAAGAGAACATTCTTTAAGTGACTTGCATTTTGATAGTTACTATGTCAATTTGCTTCTGAAAGCCACCAATTCATTCAGGCCTGCCCATGAAAAATGAACCACTTTTTCACGCTCCCTGCCCCATCGCCCGTAGTCTTGGCCGCATCGGTGACAGTTGGAGCATAATGATCCTGCGCGACGCCTTTGCGGGCTTTACCCGCTTTGACGAGTTCCAGAAAAGCAGTAACGTCGCGCCCAATATTCTTTCGCGCCGCCTGAAGTCACTGGTAGACGATGGACTACTGGAGAAGATTTGCTACAGCAGCACACCGCCTCGTTACGAATACCACCTTACGCAAAGCGGCCGCGATTTTCGCATAGTGCTGCTGGCGTTGGCGGAATGGGGTAACCGCAACTTCGCACCCGAAGGCCGTCAGATGCAATTGGTGGAAAGTGAAACCCTGCGGCACGTGGAGCCGATCCTGGTTGATAAAGCGACCGGTGAAGAGATTATCCCGGATAAATACACCATGGTGCCGGGACCCGCAGCCTCGCCGATGATGAAATACCGTCACGAATATTTGCAGCGCAAACGCGAAGGTTATAGTGGGCAAAAATTCCAACCCGAGTCTTATAGAGATGCCAGCGATGAATCCGGCCAGTAACAAAAGAGCCTTCATCATGATCGTTTTTTGATTGCCGTGCTGCTGGTTCTATTGATGGAAATACCGCCGGAACACTAATATTACAGGAGAGTTGATTATGGGCGTTTCAGTTAAACGCATTGTCATAACCGGGATGGGGATTGTCAGCCCTCTGGGGTGCGGCGTACAGCATGTCTGGCAATCTCTGCTGGCAGGGAAGTCAGGTATTACAAAGCTTAGCGAGCAGTTGGTCGCGGATATTCCCTGCAAAGTGGCTGGACTGGTTCCGTCCATCGAACACGATGCGTTGCACGGCTTCGATCCACTAGCGATCATCCCGGCCAAAGAGCGCAAAAAGATGGATCGCTTTATCGAGTTTGCACTGGTTGCCGCGCATGAGGCTCTGACGCAGGCCAGGTGGTCGCCTGAATCAGCGACAGAACAAGAACGCACCGCAACGGTCATTGCCACCGGGATCGGCGGGTTCGGCGAGATCGCCAATGCGGTACATACGACGGATGAGCGCGGGCCGCGTCGCCTGTCTCCGTTCACCATCCCCTCTTTTCTTGCCAACCTGGCCGCCGGGCATGTGTCTATCGCCCACGGTTTCCGTGGCCCCATAGGCGCGCCGGTAACCGCCTGCGCGGCAGGCGCGCAGGCCATTGGCGATGCTGCACGGATGATCCACAGCGGCGAGGCAGATATCGCCCTCTGCGGTGGTGCAGAAGCGGCAATTCATCGTGTTAGTCTTGCCGGGTTTGCTGCAGCAAAGGCGCTTTCCAGCTCCTCCAACGACCAGCCGGAAGCCGCTTCCCGCCCCTTTGACCGCGACCGCGATGGTTTTGTAATGGGAGAAGGTGCCGGGCTTATCGTGATTGAGTCGCTGGAGCACGCGCTAGCGCGAGGCGCCACGCCGCTGGCCGAGCTTGTCGGCTACGGCACCAGCGCTGATGCTTATCACTTGACCGCTGGCCCGGAAGATGGTGATGGCGCACGTCGGGCCATGGAAATGGCCATTCGTCAGGCGGGGATCTCAGCAGAAGAGATTGATCATATCAACGCTCACGCCACCTCGACTCAGGTTGGAGACAAAGGTGAACTTGCGGCGATTAAAAAACTATTTGGCGCGCATCCCGTCGCCATTACCTCGACGAAATCAGCAACCGGCCATCTATTAGGCGCAGCTGGCGGGATTGAGGCTATTTTCACCATTCAGGCGTTGCGCGACCAAGTAGTGCCGCCAACGCTGAACCTGCATCACCCCGATGAAAACGCGGAAGGTCTGAACCTGGTAGCGCTGGTGGCCCGCCCACAGAAGATGCGTTATGCGCTTTCGAACGGTTTTGGTTTTGGCGGTGTCAACGCCAGCCTGCTGCTGAAACGCTGGTAATAATAGTTCAGCTCCCCCTCTGGAAAGGTCGGTGGGGGACTTCCACCAGAGCAAAATATTCAGTCACTGATTTCCAACTAATACTCAGAAATGTATTCTTGAGAAAACATAAAGAAGTTCGCCTGACCAACTGGCGACAGGAAGCTAAGATCATTTGATGAGTACATTACGATCCCCTCGTCAAAACAGACAGGCATTCGTCCTGTCGAGACATGCTTCAGTGCATTGACAAACCTATTGAAACAATCATTTTTCATTTTTAGAGAAAGGACTTTTATGAGTCATTCCACAGATATATCAATCGGTCTGCTCCTGTTCCCTGCTCTTACTCAGCTTGATTTGACTGGTCCATATGAAGTCTTTACACGGGCTCCAGATACAAAGGTTCATCTCATCTGGAAAAACCTGGACCTTGTGGTTTCAGATCGTGGTATGGCGATTCAACCAACCACCACATTCAATGCGTGTCCCGCACTGGATGTAATTTGTGTCCCCGGAGGGCCTGGCCAGATAAACCTGATGGAGGATGAAGAAGTCCTTTCGTTTATCCGGGCTCAAAGTAAACAAGCAAAGCTGATAACCTCTGTTTGCACCGGAGCGCTTGTGCTGGGCGCCGCAGGGCTTCTGGATGGATATAAAGCGACGACGCACTGGGCTTCACTGGGGCAGCTGGAGTTGTTGGGCGCAGAGCCGGTAAATGAGCGCGTAGTACGTGACCGCAACCGTATAACGGGCGCAGGAGTGACTTCAGGTATCGATTTTGCCCTCAATGTCGTATCAGAAATATTCGGATCTGATATTGCACAAAATATTCAGTTGCATATGGAATATGACCCAGCCCCTCCCTTTAACTGTGGCTCGCCCCGCTCCGCATCTGAAGAACAGCTAAAAAAAGCCCAGCAACAAGTTGCTCCATTTATTGAAAAGAGGCTACAGGCTACGTTGAAAGCAGCAGCCAAACTTCATAAATAAGGGAGTAGCGAAAGGCGTTTTCCCTTTTCATTCTCAACGTCTGCGTCTGGCACAAAACGGACGCATCTTTCACACACTTCCATATAGGGTTGTGAGCAAAATCATCATCTACCGCACTCCTTCTCAGCAAAAAATTCCTGAATACGCTACGCAAATCAAACAAATACCCCAAGCCGAGCTATACCTGCCACTTTAATCTCAAGCCACCACTACTTAAGGTGCTCGCACTGAATACACGAGTTCCATTTTCACGGTCATGTAGAAATTGTAATTTCATCGTAGTTTCCACATTGCCAACTCACCTACCACCAATAATGTTTCCAGTCTGGAAACAAGGGGCAAGGATATACGTAGTTCAAGAGCGCCTTTCGACGCGGCCACCAGACAATTTCCTAATCAAGCACTCACGCAGATTATGACAAGCTCACGGACCTCTACCGGAGAACGAAAGAATGAATTATGCAGCAGCCATCAAAACGGCAAACGATCTGACAAGCTAGCTCCCTTTCCTGGGCTCAAGCCCATCGCGTCAAGATTACGATGATGCTCAGGGATTGGTGGAGTATCTGATTGAGCATGACCCCGATAGCCCGCTGGTAGAAATGCTCACCGCCAAAATCGATAAATATGAAAACGAGTCTTCGGAGTTTGCAGAATTTAACGTGCGTGTTGCCAGCATTCCATCAGGCGTTGCGTTATTGAGAACGTTAATGGCTCAGTACCAACTCACACAGAGCGATTTCGAGAACGAAATGGGCAAGAAGTCTCTGGTAAGTCGGATCCTCAACGGACAGCGCACGTTAACGCTGGATCATATGCGCGCGCTGGCGAAGCGTTTTGGCGTGCCGGTGGGGGCATTTGTAGGGAATTGATAAGGATGATATTTTCTTATATTAATAAAAAAGTGACGCAGCCAAGCTAGCGATATCGCGGCTAAAACCTTACGGTAATTGTAGAGGCACATCACTGCCATCAAACACTTCCCTCAAATACTTTCCAAGCGATTTAGAGTCTTTTGCTGCAGGAATGACCACATGATATTCCCTGATACCAATCATTTTTACGGCACCTTCATTAAGCACGATCACAAGTTTATCTTCAGTGAGATGAAGAGAACGAATAGAGTCTGTTAACTCATATTCCGTTGACTCACTCTGGAATCCAATGCATTCGTTAATGGGTAATTCATCTTCGTCGAATCGTCCGATAATGATAAAATTCTTTGGATCATGACTGTCATCCCCTATTCCGATGGTGAGAACATCCTTTTCTTCAGCGCAGTTAATACACGTTGCAACAATATTTTTAACTTTACTCATCAGTTGTCCTTATCATGAATCGTTTCACTCCTGACAGATTTCTACCGAAAGCCTGAAATTCATTAATATAGCTAGTATCGTAAGAACAGTCGAAGATGGCATCCGCACAAGTATTTTTAATATTGCTCTTTTCAAAAGAGCAAAGTATATATTTTCAGCATAGCGAAGCGGCTGTTATTGATATGATATTTGCTGGAACAGTTACGCCCACCTTACAGCAATGGATGGGGGTTCGCTAGAATCACCGCAAGTACTCTTTTATTAAAAATCAAGATCGACTTTAATTACACCTGATACATCTATTTTATCATCCTGAACATTAAGCATTCCAACAAATTCATCGAAGGAGTTTGCTATTTTCGTCAGCCCGGAGATCACTTTTGAATCATTGAATATTTGATCAGACTCGTGATCCCAAAACCAAATCTCTCCCGACATATTTCCTTTGAGGCAAAGACAGATTTGATTATCACCAGACGAGGATCCTATCGGTAACCATTGATCGCGAAAATCATTCCGGTATGTAGCAGCCATTTCAAATACAGTATATTCTTTACCCGATTCTGCAAGGCCGTACAAAGACTCAAGCGTATCGTTTCCTTGCTCATCAGACCACGGAGATGGTTGTAATGCCTTGAAAACAACATTTACATCAAAAAGAACAGAAACGCCAAAATGAAGTAAATAGGCACGGTAACTTTCAGGAATTGGACCTATTGATGCTTCTAATGTATTTAAACTCCTTATCAGTTCATCTGATGGTAATGATGTCGATTTCGCTCCAAAACGTTCTATTTTTTTCAACAATGTTCTTTCCTCCATATATCTGATGCGTAGCCAATATGGGGCACATTGGCATGAAGATCTCTCTGGAGAAGAATTATAGCATTCGCACTCAGATGATGTGGAGTATGCATCTTTTCCCTTAACAAATTCTGAGCCGCTTTCTGTGTAATGTCTTTTTTCTCTGCAATGGCACTGCTATCAATGGTAAAATACAAGCATATCTGACATTGTTTTTATCACTGTTTATTTATTTACTAACATCTAAATGTAAAAAAATAAGCCATAATCATATTTTGATTATGGCTTATTTTTGAAATATCATAAATCAACAGTTACATTCATTCCTGCATCAAGGGATGTATCACAAATACTCTTGTAAAATTCAGTAAAGCTATTAGTAACTTTATAGATATTGCCGCACTCATTTTGCTCAGCGAGCTCAAACAATTGGATATCATCCTCTGCATGTAGATGTGTTCTGTCCCAATAATACACACCTTGGCTTTCACTGCCATTTAATATAAGGTAAAAGTTACCTCCAGGATCATCACCAATAATTAACTTAGCATCAATGAAATCAAGTTCATTTAAAAAATTTTCATTTTGACGAAAAATGTCGTGGTTTGGATTTTTCATATTTATTCCAAAAAGGGCATAAAAAGCGATAACCCCGTCATCGACACCTTCATACTCCAACTCACAAAAATCCGGAGATTTTACAACAAAGCCATTTTTCAACCTGAGAAATTCTTTATAATCTTCAGGTAAACTGATTTTGAATTTTCTCTCCAAAACCTTAATTTCATCTTTATTTGCAGGTTTACCATATGAAATAGGCATAAGCTCTCCTTGCTAAGGTCATGACTTAGTGATCTTAGATACTCCACATCTGTTATGGAAAAATTGATTATAGTAATTAAAGCCGGAACTTAATGGTTTCCGGCATATTCCATTGATTTATCTAAATCAAAAAACATGTATCCTAGCCATAAAAATAATCATAGAATGCATTGAAATTTTCATTACCGATAAGAGGTACAATTCTTTTCCGCAACTCATCAATAAAATCAACTTTTACTTCGTCATTATCATCTGCTATATCAAAGATATCATATTGGCCATATACCAAATCAATAAGCTCAGCTAATGAAAATATAAACCCAGAGAGACTGCCAGCTATTTTAAATGGTTCAATTACATCATAACTTGCATAAACAGGGGTATTCCCTTCATCGACAACCGCAATTATAGGTTTACCTCCACCTAAATCATCACCAATAACAAGGTAATTGTTTGGTAAGTACTCATAACCATTTTGAGCCTTCGAGAGTTCACTGATAGAGTGAATTTTAATTGGCGTAAAGCCTGTTTCAATTTTTAACTTTTCAGGATTATAATTTTTATATAAAAATTCCACTGCTGTCGAACGAGGTAAGTTGGACGGGAAGGCATTGTCCAGATCATTGACGGTGCTGAAACTCCCTGACAGCGAGTATTTATTGCAAATGACAATAAGTTGTTTTAATGCTTTTTCAATCTCATTCACAATAGTATCAGACGCATCCATAAATATAGCCCTCAGTAATAACTAATTAAATTAGAAAAAATTTTATAAAAGCAATTAAAAAAACAAGAAAGTAAATGCATTCTGAATAAAAACATCATCTGTATTATATAAGCCGGAAATAATTAATATTAATCCGGCTTTTATTAATCACTTATATTTACGAGTACTGCCAAAAACCAGCTACGATATTCCCGCCAGATATGTTTTTATACAAATACAAAGCGCCGTAACCAAAGATGTAATCACCATCAAGCAATGCATCTGGATAATAATCTTCATCGATCTGCATGAAAAATTCATAACCATCTTTTTGCAAAGCATCAAAATAATAATCTTCCGATTGTATTAACCTTGCATCTTCGGTTTTAGTGATAAAGTCAAACTCTTCACTTTCAACCTTATCATACCCAACAATAACTGCCTTATTAATGTGTTTTATCGTAAATGCATCATTATTGCTTTCATCAGAAAACGTATGCGTAAAAACTTTTACTGAACAATTGGGGTAGATATTGTTATCAATCATATCATCATATCCTTCAGGAATAAGTATCGTAATATACTCATGTCCATCATCAGGATTCTGAACTGTCAAATAAAACTTATACCCCTGAATATCATCTAGTTTATCTAAAAAGAATTCAGGGATATTTCCACCAATCCGCCCAATGACATTACCATCAGGCAGGGTACTTATTTTAGCGATAAGATTAGATTTTAACATTTTGTCAACCCATTTTTTCTGGCAAACCCAATAGACTCTTCTCTAAGTTTCATTGCCGTTTCAGTGGCAAATTTCTTAGCGTTTTGACGTTCCCAACCTCTGTTATTCACCAAGTCTTCGTAAATACCTCTTCGAGTAATTGCAGTATTCCTGTTGATATTCTGCAATGCGGACTGGTTTTTTAGTACATTAGGATTATGCAATCCATATTTGGCCTGTAATTTGGATATGGTTTTATGCATAGCATTTTCTTGCAAAGCTATCGCTGGGTTGGTAGTTGCAATACCAGACATTCTACCTTTTATTATGCCATTATTTCTTAGCCAAGCATTTTGTAATAACTCATGTGCAGTTAAACCGTCTTTTGCATGGACGGGGCTTCCATAGCCTGCGATTCCAAATTCGTTTATTAAACCCAGCGGATCAATCCACCCCAACGGATTCGGCGCATACTGATAAAGGTTCCACCCACCATTCAGCCCAATCGGATCCTGCACAATAAACCGCCCGACCTGTGGGTCGTAGTAGCGGAACAGGTTATAGTGCAGCCCCGTTTCACCGTCAGCGTACTGCCCGGCATAGCGAAGCGGCTGGTGAGCCATCGCCGAGCGATTCACAAGCCGTGAGAACCCTTCGCTCTGGTGGCGTACCTCGCCAAAGCTGCCGTACTGGCCGCTCCAGCGCACCGCGCCGCGCTCGTCGGTCACTTCCAGCGGCGCGCCGTTCAGGTCGGTGTTGAACCAGTAAATCTCACCGCTGCTCTGGTCACGAAGGTGATCCACCCGCGCCAGCGGGCTCCAGGCTTCATTCGGGTCGTATACATAGGTGCTGCACAGCCCGCTCGCCTGCTGCTCCTGCAGCAGGCGGTAGCCCTGCCACAGGAAGCGGGTGTTGGTAGTGCCGTGCGTCGTGGTGACGATTTTGCGCGTGCGGCGGCCCAGCGCGTCGTAGTGATAGCGCGCCTCAAACCGTCCTTCCGGCCCGGTTCCCCGGGCTGACACCAGACGGTTCTCGGCGTCATACGCATAATGCTGTTCATACAGCCCGTTGCGGCGGCTGATCAGGTTGCCCCAGTGGTCGTATTTCATAAACAGCGCCTGCCAGTGCTGCAGGCGGTTATCCGTGACCGGTACCGCATCGTCATTGGCGGCGAGGTTATCCGCAGCGTCGTAGCTGAACTGCGCGCGGCTGTGCCCCTGTCGGGCCTCGTAGTGCTTCAGCAGACGCCCTTCGGCGTCGTAGCCGTAGTCCACCTCACCGCGCAGGGTGTCGCTGACGCCGGAAAGCTCGCCGCGTGCGGTGTAGCGATACAGGCGTTCCAGTAGCGCCTGCTCCGGCAGGGTCACGTCCGTGCTTAGCTCGCTGCGCTGCAGGGTGCGTCTGCCGAGGCTGTCATACTGACGGAGCTGCTCGCGCGCGCCCTGGGTGCGGCGCACCTCGCGGTGCAGGCGGTCGCGGGTGAACTCGGTCACTAGCTGCTGCCCGAAGCGGATGGCGCTGACGTGGCCGGAGCCGTAGTGCAGCCAGGTCAGCTTTTGCTCGCCGGGCAGCGTCAGGCCGGTCAGGTTGCTCAGGGCATCCCATTCGTAGCCCACCGCGCCGTTAATGCCGGACTCGCTCAGCACGCGCCCGGCGGCGTCGTGGCGGTAAGCGATCTCATCGCTTTCGATACCCAGGGCAACGCCTTCGGCGGTTGGCGTGCGGCGGATGCGGGTAATCTGGCCGCTCAGGTCGCGGAAGTAGCGGTACTCCGCGTGGCGCTGAGTGCGCCCGATCAGCAGCCCGCTGTCGTCATAGCTGAATTGCTGGACGCGACGGGCAATGCCGCCGTCGGCGGCAGGCCGGCCGTTTTCTTCGAGCGCGCAGAGGAACCCTCGCGCGTCCCATTCCATATGGCGCACGGTCTCGTCCGGGCGCGTTTCGCTGAGCGGGCGCCCCACGGCGTCGTAGGTGAAGCGGTATTCCGCCCCGTTGCCGTTATCGAGCCGCAGCAGGTTACCGCGCGGGTCGTAGCGCCACTGGCGCACGCGACCAATACGGTCGGTAAGGCTGACCGGGAGGCCGAGCGCGTTATAGGCCCAGCTCACTTCGCTTTCCAGCGGGTCGCGCCAGCCCGTGAGCTGGCCGCGTTCGTTCCACACCAGCGACTCGCGGCTGCCGTCCGGATGGATCACAGCGCTCAGCAGCCCGGCACGGCTCCACTCCCGCCGCGTGATATTCCCTTCTGCATCCTCGCTGGCAACCAGTTGCCCGAAGCGATCGTAGGTGAAGCGGGTGACGCTGCCGGAGCAGTCGGTGCGCTGCGTCAGCAGCCCCTGGTGGTTCCAGACCAGGCGCACCACGCCGCCAATGGCGTCGGTAATGCTCTCCGGCAGGTTTTCTTCATCATCGGGATAGTGATACGCGGTGGTGCTACCGGCCGGATCCGTTTCCGACAGCAGGCGACTGCGAAGGTCGTACATGGCCTGCGATGAGGTGCCGTCCGGGTACACCGTGCGGGTGATACGGTCGGTCAGGCGATGCCAGTGATACTCCGTGCGTCGGCCCGCCGGGTCCGTCTCGCTGGTCATGCGGCCGTATTTGTCCCACGTGCTGCGGCGCATCGCCCCGCCGGGCAGAATGACGTCGCAGAGCTCGCCGTCGCGGTAAACAAACGTCGTCTGGCGACCGTCGTAATCCGTGAAGCGCGCGACGTTGTCGTCGTCATCCACCAGCCAGTGCGCCTGCGCGCCGTCTTCGCGGGTCGCGCGGCGAAGGCCGTTATCAAAATCGTATTCGAACGTCAGCTGTTCGCCGCCGCTGTGGCGGAAACCGACCACGCGAGGCAGGCCGTCAATCTCCCGCCAGCGGTATTCGCTCAGCAGGCCGTTGGCGTCCTCATGGGCGCTCATCAGCCCGTCCTGCCAGCAGAAGCGTCGGCGCACGCTACCGCCCCGGCCGGTCACGGAGACCAGCTGGCGCTGTTCATCATAAGCGTAACTGACCAGGCAGATCTCGTCATCCAGCCAGGCGCCGACGAGCCTGTCGCGGTCGTAGCGGCAGACTACCCGCTGGCCCGCACTGTCGGTCAGGGCATGCAGGGTATTATCCGCATTCCACTCGAAGAAAATATCGTTGCCGCAGGGTTCAGAGATGCGCTGGAGCAGCGACGGGGCATCATCCCGCAGCGGCGCATAGTGCCAGCGCTCGCCGCTGACGTCATACACCGACCAGCTGTCGTCCTGGTGATGTTCAAGCCAGTTTTTTTCACTTTCGCAGTAGGAGCGCATCCCTTTAGGCACACTCGGGAAAGCGACGTAATCGCCGGACGGCGCGCGCCACACCAGGCCGTCCTGATAAGATTCCAGGCGGCTTTCCCAGAACAGGCTCCAGCCGCGGCCCAGCACGCTGTCGCCGGGGTTGCCGCTGCGCCAGTAGCGCTGCCAGCGTACAGGCAGACGGGAAGGCAGGACGAAATCGAGTTCATCATCCCCGCTGAGAAACTTCTGTCCGCTGACGATATCCACCGGGCGGGCGATGATCCCCGCGGCCGCCACGCCGGTCATCAGCGTGCCGGCGCGGCACGCGATACGGGCCAGCTTGTTGATCCCAGGAATTTTGCCAAGCAGCTTAGAGAGCGCCCCGACTTTGCCAGCGGCACCGCCCCAACCGCCGATAAGCCCGGCGAACAGCAGGGTCAGATCGGAGACTTTGTAGAGCCACTCGGGGACTTCAGACTGAATGGGCAGGGTTTGCTGCGGGTCACCGCCGATAATGACGTTGTTCGAACCGGTCATTACCTTCGCGTCGCAGGTGGTGCGGTCCCCAATGCGGGCCGCAGGCTGGCTGTTAATAGAAACACGCTTAGAGCCTTCGGCCATCTGCTGCGAGCCGTCGTCAGAGCACTTCACCGCGCTGTCCGTGGCTATGGCGGCAGGTTTGCCGTTGATAAACACATTGGGCGAGCCGGAGGTGATGACGCCTTTCTTCGTCATGCTGGATGCCCCGGCGTCCGCGATACTGTCCCGGGCGGCGGTCGCCAGCTCCCCGGTGTAATACCCCACGGCCAGGCTGGCGCCGACGAGCAGGACGCCCACGCCAAGGCAGGATGCGCCAAGGCCCGCAATAAACATGGCCCCTGCCAGAATGCCCCCGGCGGCGGCAATCAGGCCACCGACAATCGTTCCGGCAATCATCCCGGCCAGCGCACCGGAGTGGCCGATATCATCACCAACGCGTGCTGCTTCAAACATAACAACGGTCCCTGAAGTTAATGGTGGAAGCGGAAGCTCCTGAGAAGTTCGCCAAACAGCGCGCCGTCGGCATCGCCCAGCGCGCGGGTGCAGGTCATGGTGAATACCAGAATTTTATTGCCGTCGACGTTAAACACGGCCTGCTGCTGCCAGATGCGTTTCCCGTCGCGCAGGTAGCTGGCATGGACGGTTTCACCCTGTAAAAGGCTGTCGCCCAGCGTAGCGGCGCTGCGCTCACCCTGCTTCCAGCCCTTGATGTGTTTTTCCATCAGGGCGAGCTGGCGATCGATATACGCGGCAAGCGCTTCGCCGGGGTTGAGGGCATCGCGGGAGATGTTGAACGCTGGCGCATCCGCAGCGGGCGGCGCGAAAACGTTGACGGTACGATCCTGATATCCCTCAGGAAAGTTGATCAGTCCTTCATTGAACAGGCACTGCGAAGATGATTCTGACATTGAGCGGGTCCCACCACATATTTTCAGAAGCGGTAAGTTTCGCATATGTGTTTAAGGCTGACTATCCCCAGATTAATGCCCCACCGCCACGCTCGCCGACAGGCCCGCCACCAGTTCAACCCCCTTAGGTAACGTGTCGATATGAATGCGCACCGGCACGCGCTGCGCCAGCCGCACCCAGCTGAAGGTGGGCTCGACGTCGGGCAGACCCAGCCCGCCCGTCTCATCGTTGCTGTCCCCGATCCCGTGCCCGATGCTCTCCACATGCCCGGCAATCTCAGGCTCGAAGCCCATCAGCGAGACCCGCGCGCGATCCCCAACGCGAATATGGTGCAACTTGGTCTCCTCAAAGTACCCCACCACCCAGAAGCTTTGGGCATCAACGATGGCGACCTTTGTCTCCCCCGCTGTCGCATAGTCTCCGGGGCGAAGCCGCAGATGCGTGACGTACCCCGAGACCGGCGAGCGAACGGTGGCGTGCGCCAGATTAAGCTCTGCCAGATCCAGCGCGGCCAGCGCACCGTGATAGTTGGCCGCCGCGACGTTCGCCGCGCTGCCGGTTTGCTGCAGATCTTCGCTGGAGATGGCGTTTTTAATCAGCGTGCGTCGGTGGGCCGCATCCTGGCGCATCAGCATCTCATGGCGTTTTGACTCCACGTCAGCCTGCGCGCTGGCCACCGCCAGCCTGAGCCAGCGCGGATCGATGGTGTAGAGCACATCGCCCCGGTTCACCCACTGATTATCCCGCACGGCCACGCTGATGACCGGCCCGGAGACGTCCGGCGCAATCTGCACCACGTCCGCCCGCACGCGGCCGTCGCGGGTCCACGGCGTTTGGGCATAGTGTTTCCACATTATAAACGCCAGTAGCGCTGCGGCGGCGGCTGAACCGAGCGTCAGCGCATAGCGAGCCAGTAAAGAGAGTAGTGATTTCATGACAATAACCCCAACGCGGTCAGGCCCTGCATCAGCAGGAAAAAGGTGACAATCCAGGTTGAAACATCCAGCAGCGGGCGATACGGCAAGCGCCGGTAAACCCTGCTGAGAGAGAAAAGCGCCACGAGGCCCAGCGTGCAGACCAGCGCCGCGAGGGCGACCGTCAGCAGTCCGGGGATAAATACCCCCCCAATATTGAAATCATTCACCACGTTCTGGCCCCTCTAATGCACAGTGCAGATCCACCAGCCTGCCGACAAACTCGCGCGAGCGTTCATCTGCCGCAGGCAGGTGGTGTTCGATGATGTCGGCGATGCGTTCGCGTAAGGGGCTGCGGTCTGCGGTATTGATCTGATGAAAAAGCCCGTCCATTTCGCCGCCAGGCGGTATATCACCGCGGCGTAAATGCATAACCGAAAGCCCCAGACGCAGCGAGTGCAGCAGCCGATCGAGCGCCAGCTCTGGCGCATGTTCACTGCGCTGCAGGCGCGGCAGCAACAGGGCGGTGCGGTCCATCATCAGGTTGATCCAGTGCGTTTCATCAACCCGCAGCGTACCTTTCACGCTGCGGCGAATGTCGCGCTGGCACAGGCTCAGCAGACGCGCGATGGCGGCATCCGCCTGCACGGTTTGCAGCAGGCTCATAGTGACGACGGCAAAGCCGGTGGCGGCAAAGAGCGCAATGGCGGTGTTGGCGGCGATGGCGAAGTCTCCGCTGTAGCGCGCGCCCAGCTCGCACAGAATGGGCAGCGTCAGGGTGATCCCCATCGCCATAAACGTGGTGGGCGGGCGCGCCTGAAGCGACCCGGCCAGCAGATACGCCGGGGCAAGCACCGCCACCAGCACCGGGAAATCGCTCACCTGCGGCAGCAGCGCAAAGCTGTAGAACAGGCTAATCACCACGCCCCAGAACGAGCCAATGATGTACTTCACGATGTGCGGCGCCGGGGTGTCGAAGCTGCCAAACAGCGTGCAGCAGACGCCGAGTATTGAAACCGCCGTTCCGCCGTCCGGCCATGCTGAGAAGATCCAGACCAGGCAGCCGCTCAGGATAATGGCGAAAGCCCCCAGCGCCGTGCGGGCTGCGGTAAGGGGATCCCGGTGGAACACGTAGCCTTTTGCCGCACGGGTTTGTATCTCCCCGAAGACAGGCTTCGCATGGTGGATGGCCCCGGAAAGGCGCTCGCACTGTTGCAGAAGAGTGACGGCCTCCGAGAGATAGCGGATAAAACTGACCTGCAGCGCGTCTTCAAACGTCTGCGCCTGCGCAGCATACCGCGCGATAAGATGCGCGCTGCGGTGCCGCAACGCCTCCGCCGTGCCGCTGCGGCTGGCGTCTTCACCGGCAAGCCATGCCTGAACGTCGCCCAGCAGCGTCTGCACGTCGGCGGGCAGGGTTCCGCTCGCCGGCAGGCGATCGTGTAATTCACAGTTGATGATAACGAGCCGCGCCAGCCGGTCGTGGATGGCGTTTCTGGCCTGCCGTACCGGGGCGGACAGGGCAAAATCATAGGGAATATGGTGGCTGATGCCCTGCAGGAACTGCAGCGCCAGGGCCAGATGCAGCGGGCCGGAAGCCGCATCGGGTTTGCCCGCTAAGGTATCCGCCACCCGCCCGCGGGCGGCCCGTAGCGTCTGGGACAGCTTTGCGTTGAACTGACCTGATACCCGCGCGGGCAGCACGTAGCGGTGAATCAGCGCCGCGCAGAAAATCCCAATCGCGATCTCCTGCACGCGAACAATGGCGACGTTGAAGATGCCGCCGGGATCGGACACCGCCGGAAAACCAATCAGGCTCGCGGTATAGCCCGCCAGCACAAAAGCGTACGCTCGCGGCGTGCGCTCCAGCAGGGAGAGCCACAGGCAGAACGCGATCCAGCCCGTCAGCACCAAGCTGCACAGGATCGGCGTATTCGCGAAGGTGGGCACAATCAGAACGGTCGCGCTGGCCCCGACAACCGTACCGGCCAGACGATAGAGGCTTCGGCTGAGCGATGCCCCCACCGACGTCTGCGACACGATGTAAACCGTAATAATGGCCCACGAGGGACGTTCGAGGCCGATCGACAGCGCGATGTAATACGCGAGCATCGCCGCGGCAAAACTCTTTGCGGCGTAGATCAGCGCCCCCGCGTCGTTTCGCAGCGCGGGATGAGAGAAGATTTTATTCATGCCGGAATTATTACCGGCTTGCGGACCCGCTTAAATACTCTATTCTGTCAAAAAATACCTAAATGTTGCCAGAATCGTGAAGCCTCAACTCGCTAATACGCTGTATGACCCTGACGCCACAGCCTCTCCTGCCGTGGCGCGTCATCTGGACTTCGTGGATTACGCCGCGGAAGTGCCGGTACACACCCACCGCAAGGGGCAGCTGATTATTGCTCGCTACGGCGCGGTCAGCTGTTATGCGGAGAATGACATCTGGATCGTGCCGCCGGACTGCGCCGTCTGGATCCCGGGCGGGATCCCGCACAGCGCGAAAGCGACATGGAACGCGCACCTGAACTATCTGTTTATTGAGCCCGGCGCGGCGGCGCTGCCGGAGAAGTGTTGCACGCTGGCAATCTCGCCGTTGATTAAGGAATTAGTGGATCGTCTTACGCACGAGGACGTTAATTATCCGCCCGACGGACATGTCGCCAGGCTGACCCGGGTGACGCTGGACGAGCTCGCCAGCATGCCCCAGCAGAAGCTGAGCCTGCCGGTCTCGGCCGATCCGAAAATTCGCGCCATGGCCGACGCGCTGGTCAGCCATCCTGAGGACAGAAGCACCCTGAAGGCGTGGGCGAAACGGCTGGCCCTCAGCGAGCGCTCGTTTGCCCGCCTGATGCAGCGCGAAACCGGGCTGAGCTTCGGGCGATGGCGCCAGCAGCTGCATTTGATTATTGCCCTGCGGGAGCTGGCAAGCGGCGTGCCGGTCCAGAACGTGGCGACAACGCTCGGGTACGAATCCGTGAATGCGTTTATCACCATGTTCAGAAAAGCGATGGGCAGCACGCCCGCGCATTACTTTGCCGAACGGAAAAACAGCGGCCGTTAGCCCGGCCCCTCACTCCCCGCCGCCAGCAGCGGGACCACCACGTCGCTGATGGGTACCGCAATACCGTGTTTGCGGCCGTAGCGCTGGATCACGCCATTGCGGATATCCCACTCCATCGGGCGATCGGCCTGACGGTCGGCAAGGATCGAGGTGCCTAAATCTGCTGGCGCACGCTGGAAGTTCGCCAGAATCTCCTGGGCCACAGCATCGTCCAGCGTCGCCCCTTCGGCGCGGGCGACGGCAAGCCCCTCGCGCAGATAGGCCAGCGCAAGCTCGCTGATATCCTCGCGCCTGAACATCCCTGCGCGTCGGTTGGCCAGTACCATCAGCCCGGCCACCGCGTTTTGCAGCAGCTTGCGCCAGGCCACCGTTGAGAAGTCTGCCGAGAGCTCAACCGCGCAGCGCGTACCGCGAAGCGCCTCAACCACCCTTTCTGCCTGCGGCACGTCCGGCAGCGTCAGACGCGGTTTGGCGCGCAGCCACACGGAGGAATCCGGCTCGCGCTGCGCCGGGAACCAGACCACCGACGGCAGCACCGTCGCGCCGTTGACCCACGGCTCAAGCTGGGCTTTCTGCTCCACGCCGTTTTGCAGGGCGCAGACCACCGTGTTTTCATCACACAGCGCGCGCAGCCACCCGGCGCTGTCGGCATTTTGCGTCGTTTTTACCGCCACAAAAACCAGATCGGCGGGGCGAGTGATGACGCTCGGATCGGTTAATACCGGACCCGGCACGAC
This sequence comes from Lelliottia nimipressuralis, assembly GCF_004402045.1. Taxonomy (GTDB): domain Bacteria; phylum Pseudomonadota; class Gammaproteobacteria; order Enterobacterales; family Enterobacteriaceae; genus Enterobacter; species Enterobacter chinensis. The sequence goes on from NZ_SOMG01000015.1 coordinate 128,901, forward strand.
TATTTCGCCCTCATCGTGGCGCAAACGCAGTTCAGGATGCGCAGTACGTCCGCACAACTGCGGCGTGCGGCCCGCGTCGTGCAGCACCGCGGCAATAGTGGTTCCAATTGCGCCAGGCCCAATCAGCGCAATCACTGGATTGTCAGACATGGTTAACTCCCCTTTTCGCTAAGCCTGCTAACAGTTATACCACCCTGAAAAGTGAGCGCCACGTCGTTGTCTATACTCAACACACAACAGACAACGGAGTGCGCCATGCCTTTACCTGATTTCAAATCCTCTGAACCTTTTACCCTCGGCATCGAACTCGAACTGCAGGTGGTTAACCCGCCGGGGTACGATCTCAGCCAGGACTCCTCCGCGCTTATCGCCGCCGTCAAAGACGACATCAAAGGCGGCGAAGTGAAGCACGACATTACCGAAAGCATGCTCGAAATCGCCACCGGCGTGTGCCAGAACATCGACCAGGCGGCAGCGCAGTTCTCCATGATGCAGCAGAGCATCCTGCGCGCGTCGGCGGAGCAGCATATCCAGATTTGCGGCGGCGGGACGCATCCGTTCCAGAAGTGGCAGCGGCAGGAGGTGTGCGACGACGAGCGCTATAACATTACGCTGGAGCGCTTTGGCTATCTGATTTTGCAGGCGACGGTGTTCGGCCAGCACGTGCACGTCGGCTGTCGAACCGGCGACGACGCCATCTACCTGCTGCACGGCCTGTCGCGCTTTGTGCCGCACTTTATCGCCCTGGCGGCAGCGTCGCCGTATATGCAGGGCACGGACACGAAGTTCTCCTCGTCGCGGCTTAATATTTTTTCAGGGTTCCCGGATAACGGCCAGATGCCGTGGGTCAACAGCTGGCAGGAGTTCGAAGGGCTGTTCCGCCGCCTGAGCGCGACCAGCATGATCGACAGCATTAAAGATCTGCACTGGGACATCCGCCCCAGCCCGCACTTTGGCACCGTGGAGGTGCGGGTGATGGATACGCCGCTGACGCTCGGCCACGCTATAAACATCGCCGGGCTGATCCAGGCGACATCCCACTGGCTGCTGACCACGCGGCCGTATAAGCATCAGGAAAAGGATTTTCTGCTCTACCGCTTTAACCGTTTCCAGGCCTGCCGCTACGGGCTGGAGGGGATCCTGACGGACGTGCATACCGGCGAGCACAAGACCGTGGCGGAGGATATCGCCTGGCTGCTGGAGCAGGTTGCACCGTCGGCCGGGAAGCTCGGCGCGACAAGCGCAATCAATGAAATTGCCCTGCTGTTAAAGCAGGGCAAGAGCGAGGCGCAGCGCATGCGGGAGTTTATCGCCGACGGCGGCTCGCTGATTTCTCTGGTTCAGAAGCACTGCGAGCTGTGGGCGACGAGTCCGTAAGGCCGTGGCCCCACTCGCGCAGGCGCTGGAACAACACAAACAGCGCGGGGATGAAGATAATCCCCACCACGGTGGCCACCAGCATGCCGCTGAACACCGTGGTCCCGATGATACGGCGGCTCTGGGCACCGGCTCCGGTCGCCAGCATCATTGGCAGAACGCCGATAATGAACGACACGGCGGTCATCATTACCGCGCGGAAGCGGCGCGATGCCCCTTCCCGCGCCGCATCGACAATCGCCATCCCCTCCATGCGCCGCGCGCGGGCAAACTCCACGATAAGGATCGCGTTTTTGGCGGCGAGGGCTATCAATAGCACCAGACCTATCTGCACGTACACGTCGTTGGCGTAACCCGCCATCCACAGCCAGACCAGCGCCCCGCCGATGGCGAACAGCACCGAGAGCATCACGCTCGCCGGGAGCGTCCAGCTCTCGTACTGGGCAACGAGGAACAGCCACGCCATCACCACCGCCGCCAGCACGATCCACATCGCCTGGTTGCCGGTCTGCTGCTCCTGATAAGACATGCCGCTCCAGGCGTAGTCGTATCCGGCGGGCAGGTTATCCTCAAGAAGTTGCCCCATCGCCGCCATCGCGGTACTGCTGCTCACCCCTTCCGCCGCCGAACCGCTCACCGATACTGACGGGAACTGGTTGTACTGCTGCAGGAACGGCGCGCCGACGGTCGGGGTGATGGTGACGAGGTTGCTCAGGCGCACGAGCTCGCCGTTATTGCTGCGGACAAACAGCTCGCTGATTTGCCCGGCGCGCTCGCGCCACTGCATCTCGTTTTGCATCACCACGTGATAGACGCGGTTGTTGACGCTGAAATCCCCGGCGCGCGTGCCGCCAAAGGCGGTTTGCAGGCTGCTGAATATACGCGATACCGGCACGTCGAGATGCGCGGCGCGCTCGCGGTCAACGGTCAGCGTCAGCTGCGGCACGTTGCTGCTCCAGGTGGTGAACACGCGGCTCAGCTGCGGGTGCTGGTTGGCCTTCGCCAGCACCTCGCGCGTGACGCGCTCCAGCTCCGCCGGGCTCTGCCCCGCCTGCGCCTGAATGCGCAGATCGAAGCCGGAGGCGTTGCCCAGACCCGGCAGCGTCGGCGGCGCGAAGGTCATGATGGTCGCTTCCGGCAGGGCCAGCAGCTGGCGCTGCAGGGTGCCCATCACCTCATCCAGCGGCGGCCGTTCGCTCCAGTCCTTCAGCATGATGGAGATAAACCCGCCGTTGGAGGCGCTGGTGCCGTTGAGAATGTTAAACCCGGAGACCTGAATCACGTCCTCCACCGCCGGGTTTTTGGCGATCAGCTCGCGCGCGGTGGTCATCACCGCTTCGGTCCGCTCCAGCGAGGCCGCTTCCGGCAGCTGCACGCTGGCGAAGAAGTAGCCCTGATCCTCCTGCGGCAGGAAACCTTTTGGCATCGACATAAAGCTGAACGCCACCACGGCCGCCGCGCCTGTGGTAGCCAGCAGCGCCAGCCACGGGCGCAGGTTTAAAACGTTCACGATGCGGGTGTAGAAGCCGCGCGTAGCGTCCAGCCCGCGATTAAAGGCGCGATAGAGTGCCGCAGGTTTCTCCGGGCGCGGACGCAGCAGCATCGCGCACAGCGCGGGCGTCAGGGTCAGTGCCACCAGGCTTGAAAGCGTTACGGCGGTGGAGAGCGTCACCGCAAACTGGCGATAAAGCTCGCCGACAATCCCCGGCAGCAGCGCCACCGGCACAAACACCGCCAGCAGCACCAGCGTCGTCGCAATCACCGGCCCGGCAATCTGGCGCAGCGCCAGCGCGGTCGCCGCCGTGCGGCTCTGCCCTTCCGCCATCAGCGTTTCGACGCTCTCCACCACCACGATGGCGTCATCCACCACCATGGTCAGCGCCAGAATAATGGCGAACAGGCTGAGGGTGTTGGCGGAGTAACCGAGCGTGTAGAGCACCGCAAAGGTGCCCACCAGCGACACCGGAATGGCGAGCACGACAATTAGCGTTGCGCGCCAGCTTTGCAGGAACAGGGAAACGACCACCACTACCGCCAGCATGGTCAGCGCCAGGGAGACGCCAATCTCTTTAATCGTGGCGGCAACAAAGGAGGTGGTGTCGAATTTTACCTCATAGACCAGGTCGTCCGGGAAGCGCGTCGAGAGTCGTTCCAGCTCCGCGCGCACCGCGTCGGCCACGCGCAGAGCGTTGGCGGACGGGGTCGGATAGATGCCGAGGTAGGCGGAATCATGCCCGTTCAGCTGCGCGCCAGAGCTGTAGCTGCGCGAGCCAAGCTCGATGGTGGCGACGTCCTTCAGGCGCACCAGCTGGCCCATCTCACCCGCGCGGATGATGATGTCGGCAAAGTCTTCAGCCTGGCTTAAGCGCCCCAGCCCGTTGATGGTCAGGGTTTGCTGCTGGCCGTTAAACACTGGCGGCGTGCCGACCTGGCCCGCCGCACCCTGCACGTTCTGCTCGCGCAGCGCCTGCGCCACGTCGTCGGTCGTCACGTTCAGAGCGTTCATACGGTCCGGACGCAGCCAGATGCGCATGCTGTAGTCGCGCGCGCCGAACATCTGCACCTGCCCGACGCCCGGCAGGCGAGACAGCGCCTCGCGCACCTGGGTGCTGGCGTAGTTGCTGACAAACAGCGGCGTGTGGGTATTGTTCGGTGAGTAAAGACTTACCCCCATCATCAGGTTGGTGGCGCGCTTGCGTACCTGCACGCCGTTTTGCTGCGCCTCGGCGGGAAGCTGCGCCACGGCCTGCGACACGCGGTTTTGCACGTCGATGGCGGCAAGGTCCGGATCGGTGCCTGCCGCAAAGGTGATGTTGAGGCTGTAGCTGCCTTCGTCCGAGCTGGTGGACTCCATGTAGAGCATGTGGTCCACGCCATTCAGCTGGGTCTCCAGCGGCGTGGCGATGGCTTCCGCCACGTCAGCCGAGCTCGCGCCCGGCCATGACGCTGACACATTCACGACCGGCGGCGTAATCTGCGGGTACTGCTCCACCGGAATAATCTTCAGCGCGATGGCCCCCAGCAGGGTGATGACCAGCGCAATGACCATCGCGAAGCGCGGGCGTTTGATGAAAAACGTCAGCATGATGGCTCCTTAATTCAGTATCTGGACGGCAGCGCCTGGCTGCACGCGCTGCGCGCCGTCAGTAATCGCTCGCTCACCGGGCTTAACGCCGGATGCAATCTGGAACTGCTGGCCAATCTGTCCGGTGACCGTCAGCGGGCGCATTTCGGCTTTGCCGTCGGCGTTAATCATCCATGCAAAGAACCCGTCGCCGTTCTGCTGGACCGCCGCGGCAGGAAGGGTTAGTACCGCCTTCTCGCTCATCGGTCGCAAATACACATTTACGTTGCCGCCGGGCAGGAGCTGATGGCGCGGGTTGGCAAACTCGGCGCGCAGCATCACGCTGGCAGTGCGCGGGTCGATGCGGTTGTCCACCGAGATCAGTTCACCGGGGATGCGCTGGCCGTTGCTGTCGATCAGCGCCTGCCAGGCACGCTTCATGGCGCTGATATCCGCATGCTGGCCGGCTTTAGCGGCAAACGCGCCCTCTTCCAGCGCAAAGGCGATGCGTATCGGATCGAGCTGCACCACCTCCACCAGCACGCCGCTTGCAGGATTAACCAGGCTGCCCGCGTGGAACTGGCTGTGCCCCACGCGTCCGTCAATCGGGGAGGTAATGCGCGTGTACGTCAGGGTGACCTGTCGGGCCTCAAGCCGGGCTTCCGCCTGCTCCAGCGCGGCGCGGGCGACGTCCCGCTGCATGCGCGCGTTGTCCACGTCGTGACGGCTGATGGCGTTGCTGTTGCCCAGGCTTTCAAAGCGCGAAAGCTGCTGCTGCGCCTGACGCAGCGTGGCTTCGGCGCTGTTGACTTCGGCCTGCGCCAGACGCAGGGCCGCGCGCGGCTCGGCGTCGTCGAGCTCAAACAGCAGGTCGCCTTTTTTCACGTACTGCCCGTCGCGGAAGTGGATTTTGGTTATCACACCTTCCGTACGCGCGCGCAGCTCAACGGTGTGAATGGCTTCGATGCGGCCCGGGATCTGGCGCTCGGCGGCGTGGGCGGTCTGCTCCACGGCGGCAACGCGAACGGGGATCGCGGCGGCAAAGGCGGGTTGCAGGGTGCTGGCGAGGAGTGCGAAAAGGAGTGGGAGTTTCATGGGAGTACCTCAGATGTGTTCCCCTCATCCCGCCCCTCTCCCGCAGGGAGAGGGAGGTCTGAGTTCCCTCTCCCTGCGGGAGAGGGTTAGGGTGAAGGCAAAAAGTTATGCAGCCTTGCGGAACCTGCGGGTCAGTCGCTTCTCGATTTCGACGACGAAGAACATCACGCCTGCCACCGCCAGGGTCACAAACCAGTAGCGCAGCGGCAGCGCTTCGGTACCGAACAGCATCTGCATAAACGGCAGGTAGATAATGGCCGCCTGCAGCAGGAACAGCACGCCCGTGACCAGCCAGATCCCTTTGTTCGCCAGCAGGCCGCGGTTCAGGGAGAACCCTTCGGTGTTGCGGCAGTTAATCATGTACACCCACTGGGCGCAGACCAGCATCTGCAGCAGCACGGTGCGGATGAACTCCGCGCTGTGGCCGCGCGGGGCCAGCCAGGCTTCCAGCGCAAAGGCGGCGATGGCAATCATGGTGCCGACGAAGGCCACGCGCCAGACGGCGTAGGCGTCCATCACGTGCTGCCCGGTCTGGCGCGGCGGACGGCGCATGATGTTGCGCTCGGCGGCTTCAAAGGCCAGGCCGAAGGAGAGCGTGGCGGAGGTCGCCATGTTCATCCACAAAATCAGCACCGGCGTCAGCGGAATGATGTTCCCCGCCAGCAGCGCAATCACAATCAGCAGGCCCTGCGCGAGGTTGGTCGGCATGATGAACAGGATGGTCTTCTTCAGGTTGTCGTAAACGCGACGCCCCTCTTTTACCGCGCTGGCGATGGTGGCGAAGTTATCGTCCGTCAGGACCATGTCCGCCGCCTCTTTGGTCACTTCCGTACCTTTGATACCCATCGCGATGCCCACGTCCGCCTGACGCAGCGCTGGCGCATCGTTCACGCCGTCGCCGGTCATGCCGACGATTTCGCCTTTGTCCTGCAGCGCTTTCACCAGGCGCAGCTTATGCTCCGGGCTGGTACGGGCGAAGATGTCATATTTCACCGCCGCCTCCGCCAGCTCGGCGTCGTCCATCTTCTCCAGCTGGTAGCCGGTCACCGCCTGCTCGCTGTTGACGATCCCCAGCATCTGGCCGATGCTCATTGCCGTCTGTGGGTGATCGCCGGTGATCATCTTCACGCGGATCCCCGCCTGCTGGCAGGCGTTAATCGCGTCAATCGCCTCCGGACGCGGCGGATCCATCATCCCGGCGATACCGAGGAAGATCAGGCCGTGGCTCAGGTCATCGTGCGTTAATGTCTGCTCGCCGTTGGCCGGCTTGAACGCCGCCGCGACCATGCGCAGCCCCTGACGCGCATAGCGCTCCATCTCGGTTTCCCAGTACGCACGGTTGAAAGCTTCCGCGCCGTGGCGGGTCTGCTGCTGCGCGCACAGGGCGAAAAGGACGTCCGGCGCGCCGGTGATGAGTATCTGCTCCTCACCGTCAATCTGATAGTGGGTGCTCATGTACTTGTACTGCGAGTCGAACGGGATCTTGTTAACCAGCGTGGTCATGACCGGCTCAAGGTTGGCCTTCGCTGCCAGCACCTTCAGTGCCCCCTCGGTTGGCCCACCGGTGATACCCCACAGACCGCGCTCGTCCTGAATCAGCTGGCTGTCGTTACACAGGTCGATGGTGCGCAGGTACTGCTCCAGCACGGTGCCCGGCTGGATCTGCACCGGCTCGTCGCTGCCCTCCAGGTAAATGTTACCCGCCGGCTCGTAGCTGTTGCCGTCCACGCGGTAGCAGGTGTCGGCGGTGATGATGGCTTTGACCGTCATTTCGTTCATGGTCAAGGTGCCGGTTTTATCCGAGCAGACCACGGTCATCGCGCCAAGGGTTTCAACCGTCGGCAGCTTGCGGATGATAGCCCGCTTGCGAGCCATCGCCTGCACGCCCAGGGAGAGGATGATGGAGATAATGGCCGGCAGCCCTTCCGGTACGGACGCCACTGCCAGGCTAATCAGGGAGAGCAGCAGCTCGCCCATCGGGATCTCGCGGAACACCAGGCTGAAGATAAACAGCGCAGCCATCATGACGAGGATAATGGCGAAGATCGCTTTGCCCAGCTTGTCCATCTGCACCAGCAGCGGCGTGCGGTGCTTTTCAATTCCCGCCATCATCTGGTTAATGTGGCCAAGCTCGGTCTCCTGCCCGGTGGCAATCACCACGCCGACGCCTCCGCCCGCGCTCACGGTGGTTCCGGAGAAGACCAGGTTCGTGCGGTCACCCAGCGGCAACTCTCCGCTCAGCGGGCCGGTGTGTTTATCCACGACGGTGGATTCACCGGTCAGAATAGCCTCTTCCACGCGTAAATTATGCGCCTCGATTAAACGCATATCTGCCGGAATACGATCCCCTGCGCGTAATACAATAATATCGCCCGGGACTATTTCAGTTGTGGGGATAGTTTCGTGACTGCCGTTGCGAATAACGCGCGCATCGCTGGAGAGCATATTGCGAATGCTCTTCAGGGATTTTTCCGCGTTACTTTCCTGAATGTGGCCAATTAAGGCATTAATCACCGCCACGCCCAAAATAACCAGCGTATCAACCCAGTGGCCCATTATTGCCGTTAATACGGCGGCGGCCAGCAGGACATAAATCAGAACATCATTAAAATGGGCTAAAAAACGCAGCCAGGCGGGTTTACCTTTTTTCTCCGGCAGCGCGTTCGGCCCCACTTTTTGCAGACGCGCCTGTGCTTCTGCACGGTCCAGGCCGCTGGCCTGGCTCTGCGTGTGAGCAAGCACCTGCTCTACGGTCTGCTGGTATGCCAACCCGCCGGAAGGCGGCATGTTTGGAGAAATCTTTTTTTCGGTCATCTTATTTTCCTTCAATATCCGGTGAACAGAAGTCTGAATTCCTTTCGGACTTAAATAAATTCATTTTAAAGTCTTGCGGGTAAAATTGATCTACCGCAATATAATGACTTCTCGGTTATTCAAAACTGTTTAAAACTATTTCGATGAGCTGATTTTTACAAAATATGTCTAAACCAACACTAAACGAGGGGAAACCATGATGGGTATTTATCGCGGACGTCGACTGGTGTTATACGTTATCGCGGCCATTGTTATTGCCACGTTAATTGGATATAGCACCTATACGTTTGTAAAATTATTTTCCTGATGCAGACGTTTATTTACATTACGCGATAATAATCTTATCGCTTTTGTCGAATTATTATTTTTCTGTTGTTTATTCGCAGAATAGCGCGTTCGTTTATTCAAAAAACGTACGCCGGGTTGATATTGCTTTACGTTCCGGGATGCCGGACAATGACATTTTTAACTGACGATTAACATTACGATGAAACACCCGTTAGAATCGCTGCTCACAGCAGGCGGCATTTTATTGCTGGCGCTGCTTTCGTGCCTGCTGCTTCCTGCACCCTCGCTTGGGCTGGTGCTGGCCCAGAAGCTGGTTCAGACCTTTCATATGGTCGACCTTAACCAGCTCTATACTATTCTGTTTTGCGTGTGGTTTTTACTGCTGGGTGCCATCGAATTCTTTGTGCTGCGTTTCGTCTGGCGTCGCTGGTTTTCACTGGCGTCGTAAGCCAATAAAAAAAGCCGGGTGGCGGCTACGCCTGACCCGGCTTGCGTTTGCGTTCAATGCGTCCGACTGTGGTTCTCTTTGCGGTACGCCCCAGGCGGCTGGTTGAACGTGCGGGTGAAGATGCGGGTAAACGTCTGCTGTGAGTCAAACCCGTAGCGCAGGCAGATCTCATACACGCGCTCGTCCGACTCACGCAGGTCTCGCGCCGCCAGCAGCAGCTTGCGTTCACGGATATAACGCCCCAGACTTTCCCCTTTGTATTGCATAAACAACCGCTGCAGGTGCCATTTTGAGTAACCCGCGTGGCGGGCAATCTCTTCAATCCGTAATGGCTGGTGCAGGTTGTCGTCGATCCATTCGACGATAGTGTCGATGACTTGAGCGGAAATGGTCATACAGCTCTCCCCCTCTGCTTCTCGCTTAAACATTATTCCCACCACGCACGAAATGTTTGAGTGGCGTCACTCACCCGGACGGGCTCGCCCAGCTCCGGCGTCAGCAGCCGATAATTTTTACCCTTGCTGGCGTTGGCCAGCTGGATCAGCGGGTCGTTCCAGGCGTGTTTCGCCAGCACGAAGCGTCCGTTATGCCCGGGCACCACGGCTTTCGCGTTCAGATCCGCCGAGGCCAGCGCCGTTTCCTCCGGCAGCATGTGGATGTACTTCCAGTCCTGGTCGTACTGCCCATTTTCCATGATGGCCAGGTCAACCTCGCCAAACTGCTCGCCGATGGCCTTAAAGTGCGGGCCGTACCCGGAATCACCGCTGTAGTAAACCTTCTGCTCTGGCGTGATGAACATAAAGCTGCCCCACAAGGTTCGATCGCGTTTGATACCGCGCCCCGAGAAGTGACGCGCCGGCAGAACATGCACCGTCAGTTCATCGCTGATGCGCACCGACTGGTTCCAGTCGCGCTCGTCGATAATCTCAGGCTTCATTCCCCAGTAGCGCAGGTGGGATCCGACGCCCAGCGGCGTCACCACGCGCTTCACCTTCGGCAGTAGCGCCCTGATGGTGGCGTAATCCAGATGATCGTAGTGATCGTGAGAGATAATCAGCAGGTCGATTTCCGGCATGCTTTCAGCGCGCCACGGGTACTCGCCGGCAAAGGCTTTATTAAGGAACGAGAACGGCGCGGCATAGTTGCCAAGAACCGGGTCAATCAGGATGCGTTTGCCCGCGAGCTGCAGGTACCACGAGGAGTGGCCGAGCCACACCAGGGTGTCCTGCTCCAGCTGCAGGCTTGCAAGATCGGTTTTCACCAGCGGCAGCGGCTGGGCCGGGCGGGCGTTTTCGGTTTTTTTGGTGAGAAAATCCCACGTCGCAACCAGCATATTTTTGTCACCGTTATAGCCCGGCGTCGGTAGCGTATTGTGGAATTTTCCCTCGCGATACTGCGGTGAGGCCTCCACTTCAGTGAGCTGCTCACCCTGCGGCGGCTGGCCAAATCCGGCATTCAGAACAAACGGCAAACTCGCAGCTGAAGCAATAATCATGATTAACACCACGCAGATGAAGAGAGGTTTTTTCATATCCTGACCCGAAAACGCGCTCCATCCGATAGTTTGCGCGGGGTAAACTTGATTATGAGTGAGTAAGCACTCATTATAGATATGATGATAAAGTCGTCAAGACGTTTTCGATCTTTGACATTCCGCGTTGCAGCGTGTCAAAGCACGTGTTTCAATCGGGGTTTTTATAATTGACAGGAGGAAAAATTTAGTGGCACGTCCGAAGAGTGAAGATAAAAAACAGGCCTTACTGGAAGCCGCAACGGTGGCATTTGCACAGTCAGGTATTGCCGCCTCAACGGCGTTAATCGCCCGTAACGCGGGCGTCGCCGAAGGGACTCTGTTTCGCTACTTTGCTACGAAAGACGATCTGCTGAATGCCCTCTACCTGCACCTGAAGCAGGATCTCTGCCAGGCAATGCTGTCCAACCTGGATCGCAGCCTCACCACGCCGAAAGAGCATACGAGAAACATCTGGAACAGCTATGTTGACTGGGGGATCAAAAACCCTCTCTCGCACGCCGCTATTCGCCAGCTTGGCGTCAGCGAGAAGATCAACGCCGAGACCGAACACGCCGTGAAAGAGATGTTCCCCGAGCTGCATGAACTCTGCCGCCGCTCGGTGCGTCAGGTGTTTATGTCAGATGAATTTAAAACGTTCGGCGATGCGCTTTTCTTATCGCTGGCCGAATCTACGATGGAATTTGCCACTCGCGACCCTTCCCGCGCCGTTGATTTTAAAGCGCTCGGTTTTGAGGTGATGTGGCGCGGGCTTGCCCAGGAAGAGAGCGATGGACAATAAGACATTGCAGGAGCACGCAAAACGCGTGGCGCTGGAGCTGCCGTTCACCGAACACTGCTGGCCGTTTGGGCCGGAGTTTGATGTCTTCAAAGTGGGCGGAAAAATTTTCATGATTATGGCGCTCGCGCACGGACGGCCGCACGTCAGCCTGAAGTCAGACCCGGAGAAATCCCTGCTCAATCAGCAGATCTATCGCGGGATAGAGCCGGGTTACCATCTGAGTAAAAAGCACTGGATTTCCCTTTACGGCACTGACGATGTAACGCCGGAACTGGTGACTGACCTCATCAATGATTCCTGGAATCTGGTGGTGGATAAACTGCCCAAAAAAGACCAGAAGTGGATCAGGCCGGTCTGATTGTTCGTCTGAGACGAACAGAGTAAACGCTCGAATTGCACTTATCTTTTTCCGCGTCCCGCTGTAATCTGCTCCCCTTTCGCGCCCGCACGCGGGCGAATTTCATCACCAGGAGTTGTTATGGATATCATTTCTGTCGCCCTGAAACGCCACTCCACCAAGGCGTTCGACCCAGCCAAAAAACTGACCGCTGAAGAAGCGGAAAAAATCAAAACCCTTCTGCAGTACAGCCCGTCCAGCACCAACTCACAGCCGTGGCACTTTATTGTCGCCAGCACCGAGGAAGGTAAAGCGCGTGTGGCGAAATCCGCCGCGGGCACCTTCGTGTTCAACGAACGCAAAATGCTGGATGCTTCTCACGTGGTGGTGTTCTGCGCGAAAACCGCGTTGGATGACGCCTGGCTGGAACGCGTCGTGGACCAGGAAGAAGCAGATGGTCGTTTCAACACGCCGGAAGCCAAAGCCGCAAACCACAAGGGCCGTACCTACTTTGCCGACTTGCACCGTGTGGATCTGAAAGATGACGACCAGTGGATGGCGAAGCAGGTTTACCTGAACGTCGGCAACTTCCTGCTGGGCGTTGGCGCAATGGGTCTGGACGCGGTACCGATTGAAGGTTTCAACGCCGCGATCCTCGACGAAGAGTTTGGCCTGAAAGAGAAAGGCTTTACCAGCCTGGTGGTGGTGCCAGTTGGGCATCACAGCGTGGAAGATTTCAACGCCACGCTGCCGAAGTCTCGCCTGCCGCTGAGCACGATTGTGACCGAGTGCTAAACAAAACGGGCCGCTCTGTGCGGCCCGTTACGCTTTACTGATGACTAACCTGCGATGTGGATGCACATCACGATCGTATCCCCAGGCAAACGCAATCCAGCGCTCTTCCAGTTCGGCGTATGAACTCACCGGTGTTAAGTGCCACTCTTCACCTACCGTACCGTCAGCCACGCTTATCCGATAATTCATGCTGAACGCCCAGTCGATCATGCGCAACCAAAACCGCTGCCCATCGCCGGTTTGTTCGCTGTCAGACACAACAATGTCGTATTCGCTTAGCACCCATTGAAAGAAGGATTGTGGTAAACCACCGATGACACGCTGATGAACCGCGCGTGGCGTACGCCATACCATCACCTGTGTCGCAGCCCCGTGGGGGAACGTAATTTCTTTATGAAAAGTCAACTTAACCGCATACGCCGTATAAGGTTTTCCGTCGTCGGTGGTTACGAGACGATATTCATCGCCGTAGCGCGATTTTAACAGGCGATATCCCACAGGCAGCATAAATCCGGGCAGATGAAAATCTACCGTGCCTCGCGCAAGAAACGCTTCGGTATGTTCGACGTTTCGGGAGATAAGGCCTAATTTTTGGCTGAAATCTGCGGAATCAATCATCAGTGGCGACATTAGTTGTTTCTCATCGCATAAGTATAGTCAACTTAACTCTCAATAGAAATCGCGTGAATTCAGTAAGTTGAATTATTATCAATAGAGTGTAATCTGCGGATGCTTCACCCCACACACCAGCGCATAGCGCGTTAACGTATCAAGGCTCGCCCGGGTAATATTCGCTTCCATTCTGGAAACCGTTGGTGCGCTGACGCCCATTCTTTCTGCAACCTGAGCACGCGTCAGGCCAGCCTGGTTTCGCCATTGCGCCAACATTTCGCGCAAGCGCTCTTTGCGTTCTTCGGCATCAAAAGAAGCCTGAACGTCTAAATCGCTTAACAGCTCCGCTCTGAGTTCATCCCAGTCAATAATCTTTTTGCTCATCCAACATCTCCTGTTGTCGTTTCAATGCCAGACGGAGTTCAGCAGAGGGCGTTTTTTGCGTTTTCTTGATAAATACCCGCAGCAGAAAAATTGTCTTTTCCCGCTGATATACGTAGATCCCACGGGTGTGGATCAGCCCGACGGTTCTGATTTCAAACAAACCATAGGGTAAGGGTTTGCTGTCAGGTTCTCTCAGTACTGTCGGGTTAGAGCGTAATTTATCAATCTGGCGAATCAGCTTCGCCTGTACCCCAGCAGGCAGTGAGAGAATCTCTTCCCTGACCGCCTCATGAACAATAAGTCTGAACACGGTTTTTCATCCCTGATGATATTAGCATATAAGGCAATTTGTATTAAAGGCTAATTTAGCCTCTCGTGTCTCACCTTACGCGCTTTAAACAGGCAGAACCGGATCCGCGTTGATTCCCTGAAAGCGTCTCGCAAAAAACTTATTTACCCTGCTCCGCCAGCCATTCCATCGCCCGCTCCCCCGCTTCATCCACCGGTAAATACACCAGCAGCCGCGACCCGTTTCGCGGCGCGGAGTACCAGTACATCTGCTGCAGCGTAAATTCCCCCAGCTCAGGATGGGTAAACAGCTTGAGCTGGTTCTCCACGCCGCGCACGTCGTTGCGCTGGTGCCACAGGGTCTTAAACTCTTCCGACACTGCAAAGAAGCGCGCCAGCTTGGCCTCCCACAGCGGGTCGCCCCGGTGCTCGGCCATCGCCGCCCGGAAATAGGAGACAAATATCGGCAGCACATCGTCACGTCTGCCGAGACGCGCGCGCCACGCCGGATGCGTGAGGAACAGGTAAATACAGTTGCGGTCTTCTGGTGGAATTTCATTGAAATCCACGCCCATCAGGTGCCCAAAGCTGTCGTTCCACGCCACGATATCGAAGTTTGGTTTCTGAATGCTGGCAGGTTTCGGTATCAGCGTATCCAGCAGGCGGCGCGTGCCTTCGCTAATGCCCTCGCAGCACACCGCCTGCGGCGCTTCACCCGGCGGTAACCCCGCCAGCACAAACAGGTGTCGGGCTTCGGTTGGGGTACACTGCAGCGCTTTTGCGACAGCGGCCATCACCACGCTGGACGGATTGACGTCCCTGCCCTGCTCAAGCCAGGTGTACCAGGTCACGCCCACATCCGCGAGCATCGCCACCTCTTCCCGGCGCAGGCCCGGCGTGCGGCGGCGGCCGCTGCGCGGTAAACCGAGGCGCTGGGGGTCGAGGCTTTCACGCCGTGCGCGTAAAAATGCACCCAGCTGTTTTCGGGTGTCGTCCTTAAGTGAGACGACAGGTTCTGACATCAGCGCCATAAATCCCCCTGCATGGTAGTGCCAGTACCAGTATAGGCAAGAACTGGTACCCGTTTATCAGATGGTTGATGCTACGACCATCTGTTGAATGACGCAATGGAGTTACCATGAATACGTCAGTTGTTTCACCGGGTCGTGCTGGCCTGATATTGCTGTTAACCGGACAGATGCTGCCGATGATTGATACCTCAATCACCAACGTGGCGCTGGACGCTATCACCCATTCACTGCACGCCACCGCCACCGAGCTGGAGCTGATCGTCGCCCTCTACGGCGTGGCCTTCGCCGTCTGCCTCGCCCTCGGCAGCAAGCTTGGGGATAATTTTGGCCGTCGTCGTCTGTTTATGTGGGGCGTGGGGATCTTTGGCCTGACCTCGCTGCTTTGCGGCATGGCGGGGAACATTGAACAACTGCTGGCCGCGCGTATCGTTCAGGGCGCTGGCGCGGCGCTAATCATGCCGCAAATTCTTGCCACGCTGCACGTGACGCTGAAAGGTACCGCTCACGCCAAAGCCATCAGCCTGTTTGGCGGCATCGGCGGGATTGCGTTTATCGTCGGCCAGATGGGCGGCGGCTGGCTGGTGTCGGCGGATATCGCCGGGCTGGGCTGGCGTAACGCCTTTTTTATCAACGTTCCGATTTGCCTGGTGGTACTGGCGCTGAGCCGCCGTTTCGTACCGGAAACCCGTCGTGAGACGCCGTCCCGCATCGACTGGGCTGGCACCGTGATGCTGGCCATCATGCTTTGCTGCCTGCTGTTCCCGATGGCGCTTGGCCCACAGTGGCACTGGTCCTGGCCGCTGAAGGCGATGCTTCTCGCCCTTATCCCGCTGGCCTGGATGATGGCGCTGAATGCGCGTAAAAAAGAGCGTGCGAATGCCCACCCGCTGATCCCACCGCGCCTGCTTTCGCTTCGCAGCGTGCGCTTTGGCGTACTGATTGCGATGCTCTTTTTCAGCGTCTGGTCCGGGTTTATGTTCTGTATGGCGCTCACCATGCAGACCGGCCTTGGCATGGCGCCGTGGCAGTCCGGTAACAGCTTTATTGCCCTTGGGGTGACCTACTTTATCTCGGCGTGGTTTGCCCCTCGGCTGATTGCCCGCTACAGCACCAGCACCATTCTGCTGACGGGTCTGGCGATCCAGATTGCCGGCCTGCTGGCGCTGATGGCGACGTTCCGGCTGTGGGGCATGAACAACACCTCGCTGACGCTGGCACCCGCGACCGGGCTGGTGGGCTACGGGCAGGCGCTGATCGTGAACAGCTTCTACCGCATCGGGATGCGCGATATTCAGCCTGACGACGCGGGCGCAGCGAGCGCTATTTTGAGCACGCTACAACAGGCCGCTCTGGGGCTTGGCCCGGCCATCTTTGGCGCAATCTTGCTGCACGCGCTGCAGCACCATCACGGGGATTACACCCAGGCGGTTAACACCTTCCTGATGGTGGAAACGGCCATGATGGTGGTGCTGGCCCTGGCGACGCTGCGCATGCGCCATCGCCTGAGCCTGCCGGTAGTGAAGGTCTGTCAGGCCGCCAAATAAGCCCGTGAATTTGCATAATAGATCCGCAGCCGCCATTATGGGGCTGCATCAATACAGGAGACGTTATGCAGGAATTAATTGCTCAGGTTGAAGAGTTAGGGATTGAAATTAATCACACCACCTCTTTAGTGATTATCTTTGGTATTATTTTTCTTACCGCCATCATCGTTCATTTTATTCTGCACAAGCTGGTGCTGCGGGCCTTCGAGAAGCGCGCGCAGGCCAGCAGCCATTTATGGCTGCAGATCATCACGCAGAACAAGTTATTTCATCGCGTTGCCTTTACCCTGCAGGGGATAATCGTTAACGTTCAGGCGGTGCTGTGGCTGCAAAAAGGCAGCGATGCGGCGGAAATTCTCACCACCTGCGCGAAGCTGTGGGTGATGGTGTATGCCCTGCTCTCCTTCTTCTCGCTGCTGGACGTGATTTTCAATCTGTCGCAGAAAATGGCTACCGCGTCTCAGCTGCCGCTGAAAGGGATCTTCCAGGGTATCAAGCTGGTGAGCGCCATTCTGGTGGGGATTTTGATTATCTCCCTGCTGATCGGCCAGTCTCCGGCGATTCTGATAAGCGGCCTGGGCGCCATGGCGGCGGTGTTAATGCTGGTCTTTAAAGACCCGATACTGGGGCTAGTCGCCGGTATTCAGCTCTCCGCTAACGATATGCTCAAGCTCGGCGACTGGCTGGAGATGCCAAAATACGGCGCTAACGGCACGGTGACGGACATCGGCCTGACCACCGTTAAGGTGCGCAACTTCGATAATACCATCACCACCATTCCGACGTGGGCGCTGGTCTCTGACGCCTTTATCAACTGGAGCGGCATGTCTGCCTCCGGCGGGCGACGCATTAAGCGCAGCCTGAATATTGATACCACCAGCATTCATTTTCTCGACGAGCAGGAGCAGCAGAAGCTGATTCAGGCGAAGCTGCTGAAACCCTATCTTGCCGCGAGACATGAAGAAATTAACCTGTGGAATCAGCAGAACGGCGAAGGCGAATCGGTATTAAACCTGCGCAAGATGACCAATATTGGCACCTTCCGCGCCTACCTGAATGAATATCTGCGTAACCATCCGCGTATTCGTAAAGATATGACGCTGATGGTGCGCCAGCTAGCGCCTGACGCAAAAGGTTTACCGATTGAAATATATGCTTTCACCAATACGGTGGTCTGGGCGGAATATGAGGAAATTCAGGCCGACATCTTCGACCATATTTTTGCGGTAGTGGATGAATTTGGTCTGCGTATTCACCAGTCGCCGACCGGGAACGATATTCGCTCCCTGACGGGCGTGATGGCGAAATAATCAGGCACTGGCGCGGGAAATAAAGCGCCAGTCCAGCATCACCCTTTCCGTGGGCGCATCCGGGTTGTCGATTTTGTTCATCAGCAGATCGACCGCCTTGCGCCCGATATCCCGCGACGGCTGCTCAATGGTGGTCAGCGAAATCATGTCCGCCAGCTCGGTGCCGTCAAAACCGACAACCGCGATATCCTCCGGCACGCGCAGCCCCGCCTGCTGAATAGCGCGCAAGGCCCCTGCCGCCAGCGTGTCGGAAACGGCAAATACCGCGTCCGGCGGGTTTTCCTTCAGCAGATTTTGCATGGCGGCCATTCCGGCGCGGGAGCTGAGATCGCTCGCGTACTCCACCGCCTGATACTCCAGGTCTTTAAGGTGGATCACGCTCTTGTAGCCGCGCTCGCGCAGCCGGGCGTATTTATAGCTGAGATCGTGGTTGATCATGGCGATGCGCTGGCGGCCACCTTCAGCAAGCTGGCTGACGGCATGCTGCGACGCATCGACGTCGTTAATCCCCACGCAGGAAACCGTCCCGGCATCGGCGTATTCGGCGCACTGCACCCAGGGGGCAGAACCTATCAGCGCGGCCAGTTCCGGCAGCTTCGAGAAGGCGTCCATGGTAATAATGCCGTCGACGATTTTGCCCGACAGCAGGCTTAAGCCCGAGCGGGAGCGTTCGATGTCAGAGCCAGAGTTGCACAGCAGAATGCGGTAGCCGTTCTTCTCGGCCTCTTCTTCGATGCCTTTCACCACCTCGGCACAGAACGGGTTAGCAATGTTCGAGACCATCACCAGGATCATATAGCTCCGGGCCGTGCGCAGCTGGCGCGCCAGCAGATTAGGCTGGTAGTTACTCTCTTTAATCGCCTGCAGGACGCGATCGCGGTTTTTTGCTTTCACGGTATCGCTGTTGTTGAGCACGCGGGAAACCGTCGCCACGGAGACCCCGGCCAGCTGGGCGATTTTCTGAATTGACATAGCGACGACACATCCTGCGGTTAGCGTTTTGTGCAGGCTACCATAAATTCGCTGCCCGGCGAACCGGGCAACGCGTCATTGCGCCACGCGAACCCAGCGCTGTTGCTGATGGCTTTCTACTATTGCATCAATGATATACATCACGTTTGCGCCATCATGGAAGGTGGCAAACGCAGGCCGATCCGGCATTGCGCCCGCCTGCACGGCGCGGTAGAACTGCGCCATCATATTTTTAAAGGCATCCGGCCAGCCTTCAATATGCCCGCCGGGGAAATGGGCGCTGTCGGCCGCGTCAGGGTTCATCAGGCTCGGGTCGTCGGTGAGCGTCTGGTTTGCCTGCGCGCGATGGCCAATCCACAGCTGCTGCGGGTTCTCCTGATCCCACGCCACCGACCGCTCGCTGCCGTTGATCTCAAACATCAGGCGGTTTTTGCGCCCGGCGCTCACCTGCGAGACGCTAAAGCTGCCTTTGCTGCCGTCGTCAAAGCGGAACAGCACCGAGCCGAAGTCTTCGGTGGTGACCGGTTTGTCCTCATAGCGTGCGTGCTCGTCGTGCACGAAGGTCTGATTTCCGGCCACGTTAGCCTTGCGCGTCGGCCAGACGATAGCGAGATCGGCCATCACCTCGGTGATGCGCCGCCCGGTGACAAACTGCACCGTGTCGCACCAGTGGGAACCGATATCCGCCACCGCGCGCGATGCGCCGCCGAGCGCCGCATCCACCCGCCAGTTGTAGTCGGTTTCCAACAGCATCCAGTCCTGCAGGTAGCTGCCGTGCGCGGCAAACAGCCGCCCGATGCTGCCCGCGCGCATCATGCTTGCCGCCTGGCGCACCATCGCGAACTGGCGATAAACAAAGCTGACGCCGTGCACCACGCCCGCCTGCTCGGCCAGCGCCACCAGCTCTCGTGCCTCGTCCGGGGTCATGCACAGCGGCTTCTCGGAAAAGACGTGCTTTCCCGCGCGCAGGATCTGGCGGTTAATCTCCGCGTGCAGGTTGTTCGGCGTGCAGTTGTGCACCACGTGCAGATCGGGATGGGCGAGTAAAGCCTCCACGCTGCCGTAGGCGTGCGGTATGTTCAGCCGACGCGCTTTTTCCTGCGCCTGCGCCAGCGTGCTGTCGCACAGCGCGACGACCTGGACAAAACCCAGGCGCCTGAGCGCCTCGATATGCGCCGGGCCGATAAACCCGCTGCCGATAATGCCGACGTTAATCATGGCTGCCTCCTGCCGCGAAATCGTCAAACGCGCGTCCGGAGACCGGGATAATGTGGCGACGGATAAACGCGCTGCCCTCACTCGCGCCGGTATCACCGTCCTTCAGGCAGCACTCCCACTCCAGTACCGCCCAGCCGTCATAGTCGTACTGGGTCAGCTTGCTGAAGATACCTTTGAAGTCGATTTGCCCGTCGCCCAGCGAGCGGAAGCGACCGGCACGGTTGATCCACGGCTGATAGCCGCCATACACGCCGCTGCGTCCGCTGGCGCGGTATTCGGCATCCTTCACGTGGAATGCTTTGATGCGCGCGTGATAGATGTCGATAAAGGCCAGGTAGTCCATCTGCTGCAGCAGCATATGGCTCGGGTCGTAGAGAATGTTGCAGCGCGGGTGGTTATCCACCAGCGCCAGAAAACGCTCAAACGTCACCCCATCGTGCAGATCTTCTCCCGGATGCAGCTCAAAACAGACGTCTACGCCCTGTTCATCGAAGGTATCCAGAATCGGCCGCCAGCGGGCTGCCAGCTCCCCGAACGCGTCCTGGAAACGCTGCTCGTTATGCGGTGGCCACGGGTAGAAAAACGGCCAGGCCAGCGAGCCGGAGAACGTTGCGTGCGCTTTCAGACCCAATCTGGCGGAGGCAACCGCCGCCTGCTTCAGTTTCTCCGTGGCCCACGCCCGGCGGGCCGCATCGTTACCGCGCACTGACGCGGGCGCGAAATGGTCAAACGCGTCGCTGTAAGCCGGGTTTACCGCCACAAGCTGCCCTTCCAGATGGGTCGACAGCTCGCTGATGACAAGCCCGTGAGCTGCCAGCTTGCCGGTAATGTCATCGCAGTAGGTCTGGCTCTCTGCGGCTTTCTTTACATCAAAAATGTGCGGATGGTTGCAGGGGATCTGCACCGCTTTATAGCCTTTACCTGCCGCCCACCCAGCCAGCCCGTCGAGCGAGTTAAACGGTGCCTTTTCGCCAATAAACTGCGACAGAAAAATACCAGGTCCTTTCATCGTCCTCATACCACCTCCTGAACGTTACGCCT
The DNA here is from genome assembly GCF_004402045.1 of Lelliottia nimipressuralis. Classification (GTDB taxonomy): domain Bacteria; phylum Pseudomonadota; class Gammaproteobacteria; order Enterobacterales; family Enterobacteriaceae; genus Enterobacter; species Enterobacter chinensis. The sequence goes on from NZ_SOMG01000015.1 coordinate 149,831, forward strand.
TGTCATCGTCATACCTGAACGTGAGAAGGAAAATCAGCGCGATCGCCGCGGCGGCCACCGCCGGGATCCACCAGAATGTCACCCACGCCTGCGGCACGGTCTGACCCGCCACCAGGCGGTTGTAGAGCGCGCCGGAAATCTGCGAGCCGAGCAGCATCCCGATGCCGTAGGTGAACATCACAATCATGCTCTGCGCCTGGCCTTTCACCTTCTCGCCAGCCACGCGGTCGGTATAGATAAAACCCACTACAAAGAAGAAGTCATAGCACACGCCGTGGAGCAGGATGCCGATATAGAGCAGGAAGCGCCCCTCTTCGCTCACGCCCAGCGCGAACATGGCGTAACGCACAAACCACGCCAGCATGCCGATCAGCAGCATATATTTCACGCCCAGACGGCGGAACAGCAGCGGGATCACCAGCATGAAGACGATCTCCGACATCTGCCCGAACGACATCGCGGTGCTGACGTCTGCAACCCCTGCGTCTGCCAGATAAGACGCGGTATAGGCGTAGTAGGTGCCGAGCGGCACGGAAATCAGCATCGCGCAGACGGAGAAGACGAAGAAGTGACGGGTTTTGAGCAGCGCAAAGGCATCCGCGCAGAAGAGGTCGCGCACCTTAACCGGCAGCCCTTTAGCGGGGGCTGGCGTGTGCGGCAGCGTCAGGCTGTAAAGCGCCAGCAGTACGGAACTGGCCGCCGCCACCTGAAAGATGGTCACGCTGGACGCCACGCCGGTCACGCCGATGAAAATGCCCGCGACGATCCAGCCGATGGTGCCGAACACGCGCACCACCGGGAAGGTTTTATCCACGTTCGCCAGGCTGTGAAACGCGATGTTGTTGGTCAACGCCAGCGTCGGCATGTAGCAGAGCGTGTAGCCAAACAGCAGGCCGATCAGCAGCGCGCCGTTTTCAGCAACGAGCGCGCCCGGAACGAACCACAAAATCGCCGCACCCGCGAGATGCATCACCGCCATCACCTTCTGTGAGGCAAAGAAGCGATCCACCAGCATGCCGAGCACAAACGGCGAGAGAATAGAGGCGATTGGCCCGGCGGAGAACGCATCGCCAATCAGCAAAGACATGTTGTGCTGGGTCATCACCAGGCCAAGCGTAACCGACCAGCTACCCCAGATAAAAAACTGCAAAAACATCATTAACGACAGCCGCGGAACCAGCAGCCGGTGCTGTGCTATCGCCTTTCCACTACTTTCAGTTGTTGACACCATGATGAGCCTCACCCAGAAAAAGTAATCGATTACAAAATAGTTCAAATAAAAAGTAATCGATTACAAATTAAAGATCCTGTGGATCAAAACAGATTTGGGAGGGGAGTCACGATATAGATTTTTTAATCAGCATCTGAAAATGATTTGATTGGTTTTATAGCCTATTGGCTATAAAATAATATGGCGAGGAAGTGATAAGGAGAAACGATGTGGGACATCGAAACAACGGACAGATTTGATGAATGGTTTTATGATCAATCACTCGCATTAAAGGAAGACGTGCTTGCAGCAATGCATATTCTCGCTGAGTTTGGCCCCCAGCTTGGACGTCCCTATGTGGATACCGTAAAGGCTTCGGCCTATCCGAACATGAAAGAGTTACGAATTCAGCATACCGGAGATCCATTCAGGGCCTTCTTTGCTTTCGACCCGAGTCGCAAAGCTATTGTGCTCTGTGCCGGAGACAAGACTGGGTGCATTGAGAAGCGATTCTATAAAGAGATGATTAAGCTAGCTGACGCTGAGTTCAGCAAACATCTGGCGACTATGGAGGCCATATGGCAACGCTAAAAGAACTTATGGCACAACAGAGTACGGAGAGTCAGGAACGCATTGCGACGAAAGTCGAAGAGATGCGCCGAATTGTTGCCCTGAATCAACTGCGGGATGAACTGAATGTCTCGCAAACGGAACTGGCCGCCGCGATGGGGGTAAAACAACCCACTGTAGCGAAAATCGAACAGCCGGGTAACGATCCCCGGCTTTCAACACTCAAACGCTATGTCAGTGCCCTCGGCGGTGAACTGAGTATTGATGTGACGTTACCGAATGGGAAACGGATAGCGTTTCAGATTTGATATTGCACGTTCCAGGCCGGGTGGCGGCTTCGCCTGACCCGGCCTACAAAATAATAACGGCCCCGAACATGTAGGCCCGGTAAGCGCAGCGCCACCGGGCGTGAAGGCGGATGCCCTCTCCCACAGGGAAAGGGAAAAAAAACGGGCTACTTTTTGCGTGAGAGCTTAAACGCGATAAACAGAAACACCACCCACACCGGCAGCAGCATCGCCGACAGACGCATGTCATCCATGGTGCACATCAGCACCAGAATCAGCCCCAGGAAAGCGATACAGATATAGTTGCCCGCCGGATAGAGCAGCGCCTTGAACTGCGTTTCGCGTCCCTTGCGGCGCATCGCGGCGCGAAAGCGCAGGTGCGCCAGGCAGATCATGATCCAGTTCAGCAGCAGCGTAGCGACAACCAGCGCCATCAGCAGGCCAAAGGCCTCTTTCGGCAGCAGGTAGTTGATCAGCACTACCAGCGACGTAATGGCACCAGAAAGCAGCAGGGAATTCACCGGCACGCCGCGACGGCTGACGCGGGTGAGGAATTTCGGCGCGTTGCCCTGCACCGAGAGGCCAAACAGCATACGGCTGTTGGAGTAGACGCCGCTATTGTAGACCGACAGTGACGCGACCAGGATAACGAAGTTCAGTGCAGAAGCGACCACGTTGCTGTTCAGATCGTGGAAAATCATCACGAACGGGCTGCTGTCGGATTTCACTTCCACCCACGGATAGAGCGCCAGCAGCACCACCAGCGAGCCGATGTAGAACAGCAGAATACGGTACACCACCTGGTTAACCGCTTTTGGAATGCTCTTGTGCGGGTCGCGCGCTTCGGCGGCGGTAATGCCAATCAGCTCCAGCCCACCGAAGGAGAACATGATCACCGCCAGGGAGAGAATGAGCCCTTTCCAGCCGGTGGCGAGGAAGCCGCCGTGCTGCCACAGGTTGTCGATCGTGGCGCGCTCGCCGCCGTGGCCGGAAAACAGCAGCCAGAGACCAAAGCCGATCATGCCGATAATCGCCAGCACTTTAATCAGCGCAAACCAGAACTCGGTTTCACCGTACAGGCGCACGTTGACGAGGTTAATGGCGTTAATAATGATGAAGAAGGCCGCCGCCCAGATCCACGTCGGGACATCCGGTAGCCAGTACTGCATATAGATGCCGGCGGCGGTCAGCTCCGCCATCCCCACCAGCACGAACATCACCCAGTAGTTCCAGCCGGAGAGGAAGCCTGCAAACGGACCCCAGTATTTATAAGCAAAGTGCGCGAAGGAGCCTGAAACCGGCTCTTCAACAACCATCTCGCCGAGCTGGCGCATGATCAGGAAGGCGATAACCCCGGCGATACCGTAACCCAGCAGAACCGCCGGGCCAGCCATCTGAATAGCGGGGCCGATGCCGAGAAACAGCCCGGTACCGATCGCGCCGCCAAGGGCAATTAACTGAATATGTCGATTTTGCAAACCACGTTGCAGCGTCGGATTCTGATCCGACGAGGCTTCAGCGCTACCATGGCCTGAAGCGGATGACGCGTCTTTCACGTCCTACCCCTGTCTCTTTTTTAGAAGGGGCACGTTTTAACACTTCATGCTGGAGGTAGCAAGGGATTGGGGCATCCCTGCCCCGGATAACGAGGTGGAACGCTTAGAACTCGTAGCCAACCGAGACCTTAAAGGTCCGCGGTTCACCCTGAGTGATGTAGGTGCCGGAATCGTCCACGCTGGCCCAGTAGTTTTCGTTGGTCACGTTGTCGATGCCCGCGCGAACCGTCATCTGGTTTGCATTGTGGTTCACCGCGAAGCGATAGCGCATCCCCAGATCCAGCGTGGTGTAGCTGTCGAGCTTTTTGCTGTTCGCGAGGTCGGCATACTGCGTGCCGGAGTGGTTTACGCGCGCGGTCGCGGTCAGGCCATCAATCGGTTTAATGTCATATTCCGCACCCAGCACGGCGTAGAAGTTCGGGACACCGATCGCGTCATTACCCTGGTTGAGACCGTTATTGGTTTTGGTCAGCTCCGCCTGTAGCCAGGTGGCGCTGGCGTTGAGACGCATCCCCAGCACCGGCTCGCCAAACACATTCAGCTCAACGCCGCGGTTGCGCTGCTCGGCGTCCAGGCCGTAATGCTTCGTCTGGCTGTCGAGAATAGCGGAAGGCATTTTGATTTCGAACAGCGCCAGAGAGCCGCCTACGCGACCGAAGTCGGCCTTCACGCCCACTTCATTCTGCTTAGAGTGAACGATACCGGTGCTCTGGCCGTAGTTAGTGGCGCTGTCAGGTGCGTTTTTACCCGGCTGCAGCGCTTCGGTATGGTTAGCATAGAGGGAGATTTGCTCCCACGGCTTGTAGACCACGCCGTAGGTTGGCATCCAGCGGCTGCCGTCGAAGCCGTCCGCGTCGTTTTCCGCACCGGTGATTTTGTTATACCCGCGGATGACCACTTTCTGGTGGCGCGCCCCGGCGGTGAACAACAGCTTATCGTCCAGTACGCCCAGCGTATCGCTCAGCAGCCAGCCCTGGGTTCGGGTGCGTCCGCTGGTCAGCGGATCGCTGTACTTTCCACCAGAGCCGTTGAAGTTGGTACTGTCCGGCATATCGACGCCGGTGTTGTGGTAGATGTTGGTCGTCGGGTTATCCTTCGCTGCCGACATTTTCCACGCGATTTTTTCGTTTTTCGTCATCGCTGAATAGCCGACGTTCACCTTATGCGACACAAAGCCGGTAGTAAAGTTACCGCGAATACCCGCCATACCGCTGACGGCGTCGCTGATGCGGTTGGTGTCGAGGCGGCTGACCGTCGCCTTACCGCTTTTATCAACCAGCTTCGGTGCGCTGTAGGTGCCTTCCTCGTGCGCGTGCTGGGCACCCAGGCCGGTATAGACCGTCCAGCTGTCGCTGATGTCGTACTCGCTGCGCCACATCCCAAACTCGTTCTCAATATTGCTGTAGGCCCACTTCTGCGAGATGTTGCGATCGTTTTTCGGCGGCTCGGGCACGAAATCCACCGCCGAAATATTGACGCTGGTCGGGCTGCCGTGGAAGGTCTTTTTCTGATAGCCCAGATCCAGCGAGGTGCGCAAGCGGTCGCCTTTGTAATCGATGCCGGTTGAAAGCAGCGTGGTGCGGCGGCGATCGTTGGGTACACCGGTTTCCCCTTCGCGATGGACCAGGTTCACCCGCGCGCCAAGCTGGTCGCTGTCGCCATAGCGACGACCCGCATCCAGAGTGGTACCAATCTGTGAATCCGAGGTGTAGTCGACCCCGACTTTCGCCTGCGGGATCTCGCCCGCGTGTTTTGGCTCAAGGTTGATCATCCCGCCCACGCCGGAGCTCGCCGCGCCGTTCATCAGGGCGTTTGCCCCTTTGAAGATCTCAATGCGATCGACCATCTGGGCATCCACCACCTGCCGCGGCAGAACGCCGGACAGCCCGCCAAAGGTCATGTCGTCGCCGTCGAACTTCAGGCCGCGGATGCGGTAAGTTTCCGCGCTGTTGCCGTAGCCCTGAACGAACTGTACCCCCGCGTCGTTGGCGACAACGTCAGCGATGGTTTTCGCCTGCTGGTCTTCCACCAGCTTCGAGGTGTAGCTGATGATGTTGAACGGCACATCCATGGCGTTCTGCTGGCCGAGCATCCCCATACGCCCGCCGTTCGCGACCTGTCCGTCAAGGAAGGCTGGCACTGGCTGGTTACCGCCGGGTTTAAAATCGCTGGCAGGTGCAGACTGCACAACAATGGTGTCTTCTTTTTTATCGTCCGCCGCGTAAGCGGAATGTGTCACCGCGCCAACGGCGAGCGCCAGCAGCGTTTTGTGTATTTTGGTGTTGTTCATCGTTAACTCATTCGAAAGTGCGCGCAAAAATGGCCCGTTATCGGGCCTTAGAATATATTGGTTGCAATGCAAATGAGAACTATACGCATTATCTATGCGTTAGCAAGTATAACCGCGTACGGGAGGGAAGCGTGGCGAGAGAAGATGAAGAACAACCACCCCATAATGGGGTGGCCGCAATGACGTTATTTTTTCTTGTAAATATTGGCCGTACCGTGAATTTTATTGTTGGTGTTCCCGGAAGTGAGCACCAGGACATCCGCGCCTTTTTTATCGGCTTTCTCAATCAGTTCTTTTTTTGCATCATCAACCGATACCTCATTCGAGGTGTTTACCGTACCGATTTTTTTATACTGAGACGCAACTTTCTTGAACTCGCTTTTAGTCAGTAGCTGTGCAGCAAAAGCATTGGTCGTAAACAGTAACGCCGTTCCCAACAAAATAGCAGTCGTCTTTTTCATAACCTTTTTCCTTGAGATTAATCAGCAACTACAAAAAACCTCACACTGGATGGTGAGGTTTTATGAGCATGGTAGAGAATCTGAGGAAATGCCATACGTTCGGGAAAATTCTTTTATAACAACCCGTTGCATGAAATTACTAACGAATATTAAGAATATTGGAATACGCGCGCGGAGCCAGCAATATCAATGCGTACCGCCGTGCCGGGGTTCCATCCTGGCTGGCTTACGGTTTTCAGAATAACAGGTTGTTGCTCCCCGGCTAACGCAAGGGTGAGCGTCGACAGCTGGCCGGTAAAGTCCACGTCAAGAATGGAGATCGGGCTTTCATGCGAGGCACATGCCGTCACGCTCAGTTGTTCCGGGCGCAGCATCACTCTGCCCTGTCCTGTCGCATGGGCATTATCCGTGGGCACCTCGCCCAGCGCGCACACGGCGTAGCCCGCGGTGAGCTCTGCCGGCAGGATCAACGCATCGCCAAGAAACAGCGCCGTCTCTTCGTCAACGGGACGGGTGTAGACCTCATAAGGCGTCCCGACCTGCGTGAAGCGTCCGGAACGCATGACGGCAACCTGAGTGGCAAAGGACAACGCTTCGTTCTGATCGTGGGTGACCAGAATCGAGGCCACGCCCGCTTCAGCCAGCAGATCGGCCGTGGCTTTACGCGTCATGGCCCGCAGGCCGGTATCCAGCGCCGAGAACGGTTCATCCAGCAGCATCACTGAAGGACGCTGGGCCAGCGCGCGGGCAAGGGCCACGCGCTGCTGCTGTCCGCCGGAAATCTCATGGGGCCAGTGCGTCGCGAGCTGCTTGTCCAGAGAGACCATCTCCATCAGCGCCTCAACGCGCTGGCGCTTCTCGTGGCGGGTACCGTCCAGCCCCCAGGCAATGTTATCTGCCACATTGAGGTGCGGGAACAGCGCGCCCTCCTGAGGCACAAAACCGATCCGGCGCAGGTGGGCGGGAACAAAACTGTTTTCATCGAACAGCGTTCTCCCCTGCATGACAATGCGCCCGGTGTCTGGCGTTTCAAACCCGGCAAGAATACGCAGCAGCGTGGTTTTACCCGACCCGGATGGCCCGACAATGGCCGTCCTGCTCCCCGGCGCAACGCTCAGGTTTAAGCTGTCGAGCACCTGCACGTCAGAAAACGATTTAGAAATGGCGGTTAATTCAAGCATGTCATAGCCCTGCAATTTTCTTCGACTGCATATAGAGAATGGCGGTCAGCGGGAGGGAAATCAGGATCATCAGCATCGCGTAAGGCGCGGCAGCCACATAATCGATTTCACTGGTCAGCGCCCAGAATCCGGTGGAGAGCGTGCGCGTGCCCAGTGGAGAGAGCAACAGCGTGGCGGTCAATTCGTTGCTGACGCCGAGGAAAACCAGCGCTGCCCCCGCCGCCGCACCCGGCGCGGCCAGCCGCATCGTGACGCTCCAGAGCGCCTTCGCTGGCGTGCTGCCCAGGCTGCGCGCCACGTTTTCCAGCTCGACCGGCGCCTGCGCAATCCCCGCCCGCAGGTTGATGAGCGCACGGGGCATAAACATCAGCAGGTAGGCAAGGAACAAGGTAATTTCCGTCTGGTAAATGGGACGGGCGTAATGAATGGTGACGGTGACCAGGGCGAGCGCCGTGACAATCCCCGGCAGTGAGCTGGTGATATAGATGCACCCTTCCAGCATCCGGAAGATGCGGTGCGGATAGCGAATACCGAGCCACGCGATGGGGATCACGCACGCCGTAGTCAGCAGGGCTCCGCCCACGCCAAGCATCAGCGTCTGGCGCAGCGAGTGCCAGAGATCGGCGCTCATCCAGTTTTGTACGCCGCCGAGCCAAATCCAGCGGCACAGAACAATTAACGGCACGCCCAGCGCCAGCACGATCAGCACGATGAAAAACAGCTGACCCAGCGCGGCGGCCGCAGGCTTCAACGGCCTGCGTTTCTGCTCGCGCGCGGCCCCGGCGCCAATGCGCGCGTAGCGTGCTTTTCCACGCGTCACGCCTTCCAACACTAAAATAGCCAGGCAGCACAAGGCCAGCACGCCCGCCAGCATGTTCGCTGCCGGGCCGCTGAAGGTAGACTGGAACTGGTCATAAATCGCCGTGGTGAAGGTATCAAAGCGGATCATCACGTACAGGCCATATTCCGCCAGCAGGTGCAGCGCCACCAGCAGCGCGCCGCCGCAGATAGCCAGCTTGAGCTGGGGCAGCACCACGCGGAAAAAGACCCGCCACGGCGGCGTGCCGAGCGACGCGGCAACATCTTCGAGCGTCGGGTCAAGACGGCGCAGCACAGCCGCAACCGGCATGTAGATAAACGGATAGTAGGCAAGAACGGAAAGGAACACGCCTGCGGAGAGCCCGTGCATCGACGGGACAACGCTCACCCAGGCATAGCTTTGCACAAACGCCGGGATCGCCAGCGGGGCCACCGCCAGCGCAGACCAAATCCCCCGCCCGGCAAGCTGCGTGCGCTCGGTGAGCCAGGCGATCGCCACACCCGTCACGATACAGAGCGGTACCGCTAAAGCCGTCAGCCACAGCGTGTTGCTGAGGAGTTCAGCAACACGCGGGCGGAACACCAGCGCCTTAATGGTTTCCCAGCCCGTCTCAATGCCAATGGCAATGATAAAACCCAAAGGCAGAAGCGCCATTAATGAAAACAATACAGCTAACGCAACCATCGGCAGTGCAGGACGCCTGCGGGCAGGCTCCTGCACTCTGTTTTTTCCGATGTCGAGACTCAGACCAGACATAAGACCTTCACTTCACTCTCAGGATCACAGCAGGCCGGCTTGCGTCATCAGCTCGATAACTTTTTTACTGTTGAGCGCTGAAGGTTCAACTTTCGGTGCATCAAGATCTTTCAGCGGAACCAGTTTCGGGTTTGAGGCCGCGTTCACGCCCACGGCGTATTCAAAGGCATTGTTGGTACGCAGACTTTCCTGACCTTCTTTACCGGTAATGTATTTGATGAAGGCCTGCGCCTGCGCTTTGTGTTTGCTGGACGCCAGCACACCACCACCAGAGAGGCTAACAAACGCGCCCGGATCCTGGTGTTTGAAGTAATAGAGTTTGGTGTTTTTGCTGTTTTCGCCCGTTTTGGACTGATCGACAAAGCGGTAATAGTGATAGATCACGCCGCCATCAATCTGGCCGGCATTGACCGCTTTCATCACGGTGCTGTTGCCTTTATAGGCAACGAAATTGGCTTTCATCGCCTTGAGCCATTCCAGGGTAGCCTGCTCGCCTTTCAGGGCCAGCATTGCGCTCACGATGGCCTGGAAATCCGCGCCTGACGGTGATGCCGCCCAGCGGCCTTTCCACTCGGGTTTTGCCAGATCCATCAGCGATTTAGGCAGCTGCTGTTCGCTCAGTTTTTCCGGGTTATAGACAAACACCGTGCTGCGGGCGGCGATGCCGATCCAGCGACCGTGCGCCGGACGATATTCCGCCGGTACCTGCTTCAGGGTGTCTGCCTCCAGCGGCGCAAACAGGTTGGCATTATCCACCAGCACCATTGACGGCGAGTTCTCGGTCAGGAATACGTCAGCCGGGGATGCGCTGCCTTCCTGAACCAGCTGGTTACCCAGCTCGCTGTCATCGCCGTTACGCAAAGTCACTTTGATGCCGGTTTCTTTGGTAAAACCGTCAACCCACGACTTCACCAGGTTTTCATGCTGCGCGTTATAGACAACGATACCTTCGTTGTTTTCGGCAGCAACCGATTGTGTAGAAAGGAAAAGTGATGAAGACAACAAGGCAAGCGAGAAGCAGGACAGCAGGCGAGAATTCATGAACATATCCTTAATAGACCAACGGGAGTAACCACTCATAGCTTTGTGGGAGAGGATTAAATCATACAACAACGCTAATGATAATTAGTATCAATCGAGTTTAGACGTAAAAGTGTAAAATTTCTTTATTGCTGGTTTTAGAATGATAAAAACCCAAATTTTAATCCGAGATAATTTTTAGATTAAGAAAGCCTTAAGCCTGCCCGCAATGAAATCCATTAGCCTTCTATTCATTCTGACGCGAAGTGAAATTTGTTATTTACGCGCCCGGCATATATAAAAAAGCCCCGATGTTTCGGGGCTTTTTATGCTTATCCAGAAGTAGCCAAATTATAAGGCTACTATTAAAAAACGCATCACGTAGCCGCGTGGGGGGCATACATCGGATAGGTGAAGAACAATAAATGCACGCAGTTCAGCCCAAAATGGAATAACGTTGCAACCCAGAGCCTGCCGCTCCACATCCACGCCAGGCCGTAAATAATACCGGCGAGGCTGGCAAAAATAATCAGTAGTAAACCGCCGCTATAATGCATCAGCCCAAAGATGACTGAGGCAATCAACAGCGCGACAACAGGATGAATAATCCGGGACAAGCGTTGCTGCAGGTAGCCTCTGAACAAGGCTTCCTCGGCCAAAGAGACGAAGAAAATATTCGCAAGGGCAAATTGAGCGAACCATTCTGGCGCATGCGGCTCAATTCTCAGCCCACCCAACGCAACAGCAAGAAGTAACAGAGCGGGTATCGCAAGAACCAATATTCCCCAGCCGACCTTGCCCGCTTTATAGAGGGGTTTTGCTACGAATAACGTTGGCATGCACGTAATTAAAAAGAACGGCACCACTGCCTTGTCCATATTAAAGTACATACTGAACGGTATGCTTTGCGGACCAGCAACGACAGCATCCAGCACTTTGGGGCTGTGGAAGCCCGGGATCGCATGCAAAACCAGGGCAACAGCGATGACCACGCACAGGCCTTCGACCAGATAAGTATATTTATTATTTTTATTGCGGAGCCATTCAACAACAGACCAGCCAACAACGATTGATGCAATAACCAGCAGCGCCGGGGCGTCAAGAATGCTCTGTTTCCAGCCGAGAAATGCCGTTAACCCCAGCATCAGGTAAGCCAGGCTTTTATTAAGGGAGAGTGCGGCAAGCGATGCTGCGAGTAGATACCACATAAATGTCCTTCATGACCGGTATGAACAACAGTGAAAAGGAATGTCGTGCCGGAGGCATCCCGTGGGGAAGCCATAAATATGGTGCCGACTACCGGAATCGAACTGGTGACCTACTGATTACAAGTCAGTTGCTCTACCTACTGAGCTAAGTCGGCGTTGGTCCGCCACCGGAGCCTCGAACCCCGTACTACAACATCCTGGTTGTCGCTCTTCCCGATGAGCTAGTGGCGGTATGGTGGCCCTTGCTGACCGGTCGATGATGGAACAAAGGTTCTCACCGACAGGCTATAGAGCCGGGAGCAAGATGATACACATCCAGAATTAACCATGCAAATCCGACGGTTAAAATCAGGCACAGGGTGAAGGAACGGTAGTGGCTGGTAGGTCTGGGGAAGAATTGCGCTGAGACTAAATGGCACGCCCTGTAGGATTCGAACCTACGACCTACGGCTTAGAAGGCCGTTGCTCTATCCAACTGAGCTAAGGGCGCACTGAGAAGAGTGAACTTCGCGGCGGTGAAACGCGAAGAATTATACGGTCAATGGCAGGTGAGTCAATGCCTTTTCCGTTTTCTGGCCTGATTAGGGCTAGTTGATTGTAAATATGGCTGTTTTTTCTCCATCCCCCCGCTTTTCTCCCGTACAATTTCGTGCTGCGAAAAGGCTTAGTTGCATTTAAGTAACGCCTGCTGTTTTCCTGTACGTCAGCTCGTCACACTAGAGCCTGGTATCCCGGCCCCCTGGAGGCTGACAGACAACAGGACAATGGAGTGACAGCGCAAAACCCGATCGATACGCCCCCCCGGTTGCAGTACATTTCTCAGGACATCGTCGGCATTAAGCTTGAGCCTATCGTCGCCCTCGCCTCCTTGCGCCTGGTGGGTGTGGAGGTACTTAGCGTTCTGTCAGACACGCGGCACAGCGAGGATTTTTTTTGCGATCGGTCTGCTGGCTGGTCGATAACGCTGCTTGAAGCGCAGCTTGCCGCGTTAAAAAATACGCCGCACGGTCATAACCTTTTTATTAATCTGCCGATAACCGTCCTGACAGAGCCTGCGTCTTTTCAGCGGTTTATCAGGTTGTCAGCCGCGCCGCTCAGTATTGAGATTGTCGATCTCGCGTCCTTTTTGGCGCTGCCCGTCGCGCAGAAGCAGCGCGTCATTCAGAATCTGCAGCAGCTCAGAAAACAGGGACACGCGATCTGGCTGGATGACGTGGATGAAGTCTTAGCGCAGTCGTTTTTAGCCTGCCGACTCCCGTTAAGCGGCATCAAAATAGATAAGGAAGCATTCTGGCGTTTACGCGATACCCCTGCGCTGAGGCAACTGGTTTCCCTTTGCTTTCAGCTTGCCGGGAAAGTGCTTATCGAAGGTATTGAGACTGAACGCGATCGTACCTGGGCACTGCAGGCAGGCGCAGATCTCGGCCAGGGATATTACTGGCCGTCCTGGACATGGCCGGAGGATTAAAACGCCATTTCCAGGAGGGAGACCATGCGAATGACAGTGCGCCGTTACCGGCGGCGGCGTACCGGAAGTGATGCACTGGGATTTACGCGCTCACCTTTTGCTCCCCCCTTTTTCGACCGGCTCGAATTTTTGAGCCAGTCCATCAGCCAGCCCCGCAAAACAGACGCTCCGTTTATCATTCTGGTGACGGAGGATCACTTCCTGCGCACCGGTTTTCTCAACGGGCAGTTTCCCCTGAGCAGCTGCTGCGACTACTCCACGCTGGACGATGCCCTTATCGCCCAGACGCAGTGGCCATCAGCCCGTCTGATCGTGGATATTGAGAGCCGGTCCACGGGGCTTCTGGAAAAACTGGATCAGTTGAGAAGGCATAGCCTGTTTCCTCCTTTCCTTACGCCCTGGCTGTTAATTCGGGCCGACAATTACGACACCCGCCTCTTCTGCAAAGCGGCCGGTCCCTTTCATGTGCTCGAACGTCAGCTGAACGCCGTGGCTCTCCAGCACAGCCTGCTGGATACCAGCCCCCCACAGGGTTCCGACAAAGACTGGTTCTCTCGCAACGAATGGCCCATCCTGCAGGAGCTCTCACGGGGCAGGACATTGCGTCAGATTGCCCTTATGCAGAATCGTCCCTATAGCCGCATTATTTATCGTCTCAGCTGCATCCTGCTAAAACTCGGGCTAAGCCATCGCCAGGAATTGCTGCATCTTCTTAATAACCTTTCGGACTGCACGTTTTCACTCACGTCCTAACCCCTTATTTCCTAAAGCGGTTTAGGAATTTACTTACCAGTAGCGTTACAGAAATGTTATTTTTTAACATTAAAAACGAAATTACAACTATTCCTAATTTATGGGCACGAACCTTGTGAAATGCCACAGATTGACGGAACGGCAGCACTTTCCTCCATCCGTTAAGTGAATGCAGAAAGCGTTAATAAGATGATAATGATGTAAAAACAAGCAGCTTAGCGACACCTCCCAGGAGTAAAAAGCAAAGCGGGCAGCATGTTCTCCTGTGCAGCAGACGCCGTTACCCTGGTCAACCGGGGTACTTTCAGATGAAGGCCTGACGGCCTGCGAGGGCAATTTATCACCTCACCTCCGTAGGGTCGCTCCCCGAAATGAGGTGTATTTTTGTTAACAATTGATCAACATACAGAGATATCTGTTATTTTTTGTTATTACATAAAGATGAAAATATGCGGTAAATGGGATAACAGGATATTTCCGCTAATTTTAAAAAAATAGCGATTCAGATCCAGAAGATAATACAAACCCTTAAGCGGATATTAATTTACAGGGTTTTCGGAAAAAACTTACTCTGTATAATAAGATGCGTACCAAATCTGAATAAGAAAAATCTTTTTGCCAACACCAGCCAAATGAGATGACCGCGCTGAGGCATAGTTCTTTTCATTACGTTAACAGGGATGCTTTCGCTCTTTCCAGGGAAATACTACGGTATAGGGATCTGCACATTATATCCTTCCGGCATTTCGAGAGTTTTACCAAACTCTGCATAACGCTTTTAACAATCTGAGGCATTAAAAATGAAACCGGCATCCGTTATCATTATGGACGAACATCCTATCGTCAGAATGTCGATAGAAGTCCTGCTACAGAAAAATAAGAATATCACAGTCAAGCTCAAGTCTGGCGATAGCCATGAAGTCCTTGACTGTATCCGCAATCACCCTATCGATCTGGTGATCCTTGACATTGAACTCACGGGCACGGATGCTTTCTCTTTACTTAAGAGAATCAAAAATTTAAACAAGAACATCAAGGTTCTGTTCCTCTCGTCTAAATCAGAGTTATTTTACTCGGGTCGCGCCATTCGCGCCGGGGCAAACGGTTTTGTCAGCAAACGAAAAGATTTGGGTGAGATCTACAACGCCGTAGAAATGATTCTGATGGGCTATTCTTTTTTCCCGTCGGAAACGCTGAATTTTATAAACCATTTGGGTTCAGGGAAAGGGATGGCAGTAGATATGCCATTATCGAACCGCGAGGTTACGGTATTACGGTATCTGGCGAATGGATTATCCAATAAGGAAATTGCTGAGCAGCTACTATTAAGCAACAAGACCATTAGCGCGCACAAATCCAATATTTATTCCAAGCTGGGTGTGCAAAGCATCGTGGAATTAATTGATTACGCCAAAGCGCACGAACTGCTATAACCTGAATTCACTCCCTGCAGCTTATCTGAGCTTCAGGGAGTGCGGTCAGTGCTAATTATAATTAATCATGAAGGTAGCATCTGCATCAGCTCGTCCGGGCTGAGGGTTATCGGCAGTGGCGATATAATTGGCATAAAACGACAATGTCGCATTCCCCTGCGCATCAACCGAAACCGGCTGGCTGGCCTGCTGGAGAGCCAGACGCGTTTTATCCGCATCCCTGATCTCCACCGCGACACGGCTTGCTGTACTGGCGTCATTCAGCGCCAGCAAACCGTTATTGCTCCCATCAGCTTTACCCGAAAACGTAATGGATGCCGCCCCTGGCGGGCAGCCGGTCAGCTTCAGCGTAAACGGCATGGGCTGCGTGCGGCTCCCGGTGGTGCCGAGCTGTTTCGTCGGCCAGGTTCCCAGCGGGACGGCCTTGTCGCTGTCGCTGCCTTCGGCAACGCAGGTGAAATCGACAATATTGCCGTAGAGACGAATGTTAATTTCACCCAATGCGGTGTCCGCCTGAGCCTGGGTGCAAAGCGCAAAGAGCGCCACGGTGATAAAACGGATCCCGTTTCGCATATCGGCTCCTTAGTCGTAATCCACGCGCAAATACCCGCGCGAGGTGAAACGCCCTTCCGCAGGCTTATTGCCCGTCACGCTCACCGGCCAGACCCGGATCCCTACCTGTGCCTGCGCGCTGTCGTCCAGGCGGAACGGAATTTTGCTTGTCAGGTTATTGGGCGTGAGCGGCGCACCGCTCTCGTTGGCAATGATGAACCCCACGTCCGGGTTATCCGACACAAGCACGTTATCAGAGACTTTTTCCGCCTCGACGCGCATCGTCAGCATGGCGTTCGCCTCCACGTTGGTGCATTTGATCGCGATGGTTTTGCTTTGCGATGTGACCCCCTCCGGTTTATTACCCACGCCCGCTTTGCTGAACAAGGAGGCGCCAATGTCACCGAAGTCAAACTCCACTACGTTACCGGCATTAATGGCACAGCTTTGCGGCACCTGTATGGTTCCGCTGTAGCTGATGGTATAGACCGGCGTGGTTAACGGATCGGAAGACGTGGTGGTCACATAAACGCGGAACATGGTGGCTCGCGGGATCACCACCATATTAATAAAACGCCGGGTCACTTTCAGACGGAAGACAAGGCTGGAGTCCTGAACGCCAAACGGTTTGTTTTTGGAGACGTTAGGATGGCTGCCCATCTGAATATAGCTTTTGGGCGGATAAAACACGCCAGCAAAGCTATCCGTGATTTTCATGGCCCCGTCCAGATAGTCGTTAAGTTTCAGATACTGGTAGCCATCGCTGGTCCCGGTGATCGGGTAATCCGTCACATAGCTACGCTTGGTGGTATTTCCGGTCGTGCCCTTCGGGCAGACGGCATTCACCCCTACCCACTGCGACTTCTCGCTGAGCGTCACGACCTGCCCAATCTGATTATTCGAACTATTGAATTTATCCGTCAGGTTGTAATGCACCTCTGTCGGCACGCCTTTTTCATTGACGCACACGGTCGCGAATGCGTTTGTCGCAGGCAGTAATGCCAGCAGCGACAAGGCAAGGTATTGAGTTTTAATCACAGCGAATCCCCTTAAGCGTGATTGCCTGTTGCAGGCTCTGTTCAGGCAAGCTGTAAGGCGCGCGACACTGGGATTGCGCCCCGTCGCCCCACTGGATCAGCAGCTCGCCCTCCAGCGGCAGCCCACTCAGGTAAATTTGTCCGTCATCCCCCACCATGCTGGTCACGCCACTCTGGGTTTCACGGACCACCGCGCCGAACGGCACGGGCTGGTTGCCGCGCGTCACCGTCAGCAGGGCGCGCACGCCAATGCGGGTATCAAAGCTGGCACGCACCAGCGCGCCTTTGGTCGGCACCACGCTGCTCACGTTGTTTTCGATATCGGTATTGTTGCTCATGGTGTTGGTATCCAGCGCCACGCGGTTGTAGCGGTAGACGGTGGCATACGGCATCACCGCATAGCCGCGCCAGTCGGTTCTCACGCCGGTCTGGTTTTCGACGCTGACGCCTGATGCCCCCGGCGCTTTGATCAGCACGTTGGTGTCGCCCAGCGGCTGGCTAAAGGTCACGCCGTCAGCATGGCCGACCACCCCGCCGGAGAGCTGCCAGTTGAGATCGTGCTGATCGCGGCTGTAGTTGTAGCCCACGCCCAGCGTGCCGTAGGTGGCCTGCCAGTTGGCGCTGGCGCTTCCGCTTGAGCCGTTGGTGCTGGTGTGTCCCTGGGTCACGCTGTAGTTCAGGTTGCGATCCTCCAGCAACGTTCCGCTGACCCCGGTTTGCCAGCTTGTGTCGCCATCGCTGTTTCGGCTGGCGGACGCCGTGGCGTAGGCCCTGTCGATGACGCTGTCCCGGCGATAGCCCTGACGGGTAAAGAGGCTGAACGGCACGGAGACGTTAAACGACGCGATCCGGTCGGTACCGTCGATCCCGACGGATTTGTTCCACGACCACGACACGGAGTAGTTAACCCCCTTCACGCCCCCCGCATACCCCAGCTGATACCAGAGGTTCGTCTCGTCCGTTCCCCAGTAGGTCTGCTCGCTACCGGAGATGTACACCGAGCCGTAATCCCCCAGCGACTGAGAAACGTTGAGCTGAAAGCGGCCTTTTTTATTCCACGTCAGGTTGTGATAACTCTGCACGTCCGGCACATCGTTATCGTCCTGGCTGTCGGCATACTGATAGCCTTCCATTGAACGCCAGGCGACATCGTCCAGGGTGTAAAACCCTTTTGTGGAGTAGCGGTAGCCCAGCAGCTGGAAGTTGGTGCCGAAGCCGTTAAGGGATTTCGCATAGAGGAAGCGCAGAGACTGGCCTTCATGTTTGCTGTCGTCCGCGAGCTGGCTGCGGGCGTGGGTGATATCAAGCGAAACCGCGCCCCAGTCGCCGAGGTTTTTTCCGGCCCCGATGGCCACCGCGGTATAGCGTGACGCCAGCTGCGTACCGCCGTAGAGCGTGTAACCGTTGGCAAGGCCGGTAATCAGCGTTCCCTGGGTGAAGAACGGCGTATCCTGATCGCTGTTACCGCTGCGGTAATCCCCCGCGACGAGGTCGTACTTCCAGCGCCCTTCACGCTGCAGGAGCGGCACGGTGGAATACGGCACGGTATAGCGCTGCTGGGTGCCGTCTTTCTCTTCGACCGTCACTTCCAGGTCACCGCTTGAGGAGGTCGGGTTGAGATCGGTAATGGCAAATGCGCCGGGCTGCACATAGCTTTGATAGATAACGTAGCCGTTCTGACGCACCACCACTTTGGCGGGCGTCCGGGCAATCCCGCGCACGGTCGGTGCGTAGCCCTGCAGGCTGTCCGGGTACATGCTGTCAGACGAGAAAAGCCGACCGCCGCGAAAGCCCACGCTGTCGAAGACGTCATTCCCGGTATTGCTGTCGCCCAGCACCAGTTCACTTTTCAGCGGAATGACGGTGCGCTGCGCCCAGGTGCCGATATTCTGCCACTCGCTGTGCCGCTGCCCGTTATTCTGCGTGTACCGCCACGCGCCGTTGTTACGTAAACGCCAGGCGCCGTAGTTCAACCCGCTCTGCAGGTTCAGGTAATAGCTGTCGTCTTCGCTTCCCCGGTTGCCCGAGAAGCTGTAGTTCACCAGTGCGGCGGGGATGCCTTCATCCCACTGTTCAGGCGGAATGTAGCCCCGGGCGCTGTTTTGCAACGCCACCTGCGGCAGGCTGACGTTCAAACGCTGCGAGGCAAAGTTGAATACCGTTTCGCTGCCGGGAATGGCCGTGGTCAGCGGAACGCAGGTCTCGCCCTGCACGTTAGCCAGCTCGGGAAACGCCGCAGCGTTGACGCCAAAGCGATCGAGCATCGCGCGGGTAATACACGGCGATAACCCGCCCGCCACCGGCGGCGTGTTCTCGGCCTGCTCAAAACGCACGTCCTGAGTGCCGATAAACTCATCGTTACGCCAGATATCCACGCGATAAACGCCGGGTGCCTGCTGGTGCCCTTGTTCAAAACGCGACAAATCCGCCACGCTGGCGGCGTCGTCGGACAAGAAGGCCGGGTTGAAATAACTTTCGCTCCAGCCAGCCTGCGGCCAGAGCGCCGCCATCAGCGCCAGTGCAACCGGGCAGTAACGTCCCTGGTGGTTTTTCATCGCCCTGACTCTGCTCACAGGTTAACGCTACGCGCCGGCGTGATGGCACCGTAGTCATTCACGCTCTGCCAGGAAAGCGTGCCGCCGGCACCGGCTGGCAGCACCTGCTGCGCCGAGCTTTTCGGCGCAACCATCAGGTTATCCAGCGTCTGCCCGCCCAGTTTCAGATTGACCAGGGTGATGTAGTACGGGGACGCGTTGCTGACTTTGAGATGGTTGCCGGCACGCTCAAACCGCAGCTGGGAAAGTGCCTCTTCCGGCTGCATCGCCAGGTTGTTCGGGCGCACAAACAGCTTGATGCGCGAGAGGATCGCCAGCTGCAGCACGTTATTGTTTTCGGTTTTCGCTTTGTTCACTGACGGGATCGCTTTCACGTTCATGTAAAAGAGCGATTCGCGATCGGCAGGCAGTGCGGGCCCGGCGTAAATAATTCGCAGCGTGTTTTCGCTGTCCGGTTCGCTCACAAACAATGGGGGGGTAACGGCAAAGGTTTTTTCTTTTTGCCCGTTCGCATTTTCGATCCACGCGTTAATTAAATAGCGTTCTTGTTTGTTGCTGTTGGTGATCGCCAGCGACGTTTGCTTCGCATCGGCCGGGTAAATAACGCGCGTGGCCCCCAGCGCAATTCCGCCGGACGCATTCGCGCATGCAGAAACCATCATTAAAATAAACGATAAAAAAAGTCCTGGTTTAATTAGGGTATTCATCACAACCGTACCTTTAATAATGTGTTCGCAGGTGTTATGGATAAATCAGCGTAAACCAGACATCCGACTGAATTTTGCCTGGTTCGAGGTGTTCGGAAATAGCCCGATAGCGGGCGCTAAAATGGAACGCCAGCTCGCGGGTATCGACCGGCAGCCAGCTGACGGCCGTGGCATTCGGGATAATCTGACGCTGCTGTTCGTCAAAGAGCGCCAGCCCAACGCCGCTGCTGACAGGTGTTTCACCCGGCCGCGATGTCGCCAGAAAGACCTGCGGATCTTCTGCGGGAGTGACACCCTGAAACTGGATCCCCACGGTGCGCGAGACATCAACGCTGCAGTCCAGCAGCCGCACGGTGAAAGGCACATTTACCGTGGAAAAACTGCCCACACCGGAAAATGAATTGGTTCGGTACTGCCCCATGTCGATGCGCATATTCTGGCTGTCCGGCGCCACGGCGCAGCCGCCGTTCACCAGTTCACCTCTGAGATGCACTTTGCCGCCTTCAATCACCACGGTATGCGCCGATACCGGGCCAGCCATCGCAAGGGTTAACAGCAGTAGTGTTCCAGTCCTTGTCATCCTTCGTTCCTGGCATTTGCGTATGACGGGCCTCATCCGTGAGGCCTGAACATCCCTGTGCGGAGGAATTACTCGTATTTCATTACGAAGGTGGCGTCAGCGTTCGCCTGGCCCGGCTCGGTGGTTGCAGCCGTTGATTTATAACGCGCGGTGAATTTCAGGGTGTTAGTCCCTTCGATCAGGTTCTGCGCAGCAGAGAAGGTTGCACCGTCCGGCGTCAGAACGCTGGATTTGCTGTCGAGGATCTCGATACCTACGCCTTTCGCGGTGTTGTCGTTGCTACCGGAGGTCACTGCCAGCAGAGTTTTGTCGGTTGGGTCGATCTGACCGGTGAACGCAACGGCGGCGGTTTTCGCTACCAGCGGATCGCAATCGTTCAGTTCAATGTTGAATGGAATATTGGAGGTGGTGTCGCCCACTTTAGTGAATTTCGCGGTACGATACTGACCCAGATTAACGGTCTGCTCGGAAGAATCAGTATTTACTGAACAAGCAGCATTAACCAGCTCACCTTTAAAATGTACGGTACCGCCATTTACGGAAACCGGGGTGGCAGGATCTGCTGCATTTGCGGCACCCGCAACCAGGGCCAACGTAGCAATAACAGTAGAAGCAATGTTGCTGAGTTTCATGTCTATTCCTTTAAAATGTAAATAACCCTTCCCGCGAATAATCGGGAATAAGAAATACGTTCAATTGATTAATTGAAAGCTTATTTCGGAGGAGACAAAGTAGCTCAGGATGCGTTTTTTAAATATGTCAAAACGCTGCCATTTCGCCAGGTCACATCCTAATCCCGCCTAAGAAATTGACCATCCGCTAAGAAGGGTTTTTGTGCCTCACTGATAAAAACGCGTAAAGGGTGACTGACAGCGGCGCTCGCTTCTGACAAAATACAGGCAATCCCCCCTTTCAAACGTTACAGACGGAATCTTCTCTCTGATGGCAGCAAAGATTATTGACGGTAAAACGATTGCGCAGCAGGTGCGCTCTGAGGTCGCGGAAAAAGTGAAGGCGCGTAAAGCTGCCGGAAAACGCGCCCCCGGGCTGGCCGTTGTGCTGGTTGGTAGCAACCCGGCATCGCAGATTTATGTCGGCAGCAAGCGCAAAGCGTGTGAAGAGGTGGGCTTCGTCTCCCGCTCTTACGATTTGCCGGAAACCACCAGCGAAGCAGAACTGCTGGAACTTATTGACACCCTGAATGCCGATAAAGAGATCGACGGTATTCTGGTTCAGTTGCCGCTGCCAGCAGGTATCGACAACGTGAAGGTGCTGGAGCGTATCGCACCGGATAAAGACGTTGACGGTTTCCATCCGTACAACGTTGGCCGCCTGTGCCAGCGCGCGCCGCGTCTGCGTCCGTGCACGCCGCGCGGTATCGTGACGCTGCTTGAGCGCTATGACATCGACACCTACGGCCTGAACGCCGTGGTTATTGGTGCCTCCAACATCGTAGGCCGTCCGATGAGCATGGAGCTGCTGCTGGCCGGTTGCACCACCACCGTCACCCACCGCTTCACCAAAAACCTGCGTCACCACGTAGAAAACGCCGATCTGCTGATCGTCGCGGTCGGTAAGCCGGGCTTTATTCCGGGCGAATGGATTAAAGAGGGTGCGATTGTCGTGGACGTCGGGATTAACCGTCTGGAAAGCGGCAAAGTGGTCGGTGACGTGGTGTATGAAGATGCCGCGGCTCGCGCCTCTTACATTACCCCGGTACCGGGCGGCGTAGGCCCGATGACCGTTGCAACACTGATTCAGAATACGTTGCAGGCATGCGAAGAATATCACGACGTAGAGGACGCGTAAGATGGCGACTTTTTCATTAGGTAAACATCCGCACGTTGAGCTGTGCGATCTGCTGAAGCTGGAAGGCTGGAGCGAAAGCGGCGCGCAGGCGAAAATCGTTATCGCCGACGGGCGGGTGTTAGTGGACGGCGCGGTGGAAACCCGCAAGCGCTGCAAGATTGTCGCGGGCCAGACCGTGAGCTTTGAAGGACAGAGCGTGACCGTTACGGCCTGAGCCGTTTGACGCCCGGTGGCGCTGCGCTTACCGGGCCTACGTACCATCTCCGCTTGTAGGCCGGGTAAGGCGAAGCCGCCACCCGGCAATTTCTCTCACAATCCCCTCATACCCATCACGGTTATTTATCGATCAACTTCAAATAATCACTATTTCCTCTGTTGAAAAATGAAAATTCAGTTGCGCGTTTTTCACTCTTTGCCCACGATAAGTAGAACGTTCTACTAAAACGTTCTACTTACAATAACAGCGCCAAAAAAAGCGCTTCTCGGGGGAAATCAGCATGAGTCTGATATCAGGGTTTGTTAAATCGCTGTCTAAGTTATCGATGATTGGTCGCGCCTTAATGCTGCCAATTTCACTGCTTCCCGCTGCGGGGCTGCTGCTGGCCTTCGGCGATAAGTTTCATTTGCCGCTGATGATGAACGCGGGTGGGGTTATCTTTGATAATCTGCCGATGCTGTTTGCCATTGGCTCTGCCGTCGGTCTGGCATCGGAATCCGGCATTGCGGCGCTGTCTGCGGCGGTTTCGGTGTTTGTCACGAATATCACCATCAGCACCGTGCTGAGCATCACGCCGGAAATGGCCTCGCAGGGCGGAAAATACGCCATGGTCGTCGGCATCCCGACGCTGCAGATGGGCGTCTTCGGCGGCCTGATCTGCGGTATTCTCGCAGCCTGGTGCTATAACCGCTTCCACACCATGCAGCTGCCGGAATTCCTCGGCTTCTTCTCCGGTAAGCGCTTCGTGGCGATTGCAACGGCGTTCCTCTCATTCCTGATGGGGCTGCTGCTGCCGTATGTCTGGCAGCATATTCAGGCCGGTATTGACGCGCTCTCGGTGGTCGTTAACGGCGATAATCAGGCGGCGTCGACCTTTATCTTCGGGCTGGTTGAACGCGCGCTGATCCCGCTCGGCCTGCACCACATCTGGTATCCGTCGTTCTGGTATTCGTTTGGGGACTACACCACCCAGGCAGGCCAGGTGATCCACGGCGACCAGACCATCTGGTTCAAAATGCTGGAAGAAGGGGTGAAATCCTTCAGCAGCGACACCTACCAGAACGCCGGTAAGTTCATGCAGGGTGAATTCCCGCTGATGCTGTTCGCGCTGCCCGCCGCGTGCCTGGCGATGTATCACGAAGCCCATACGAAGAATAAGAAAATCGCGGCCGGTATTCTGTTCTCCGCGGCGCTCACCTGCTTCCTGACGGGGATCACCGAACCGGTTGAGTTTACCTTTATCTTCGTGGCGCCGATTCTGTACGTCTTTAACGCCATCATGGCGGGTCTGGCCTACATGACCATGTATTTATTGCATGCGCATATCGCCAAGTCGTTCTCCGCAGGCTTTATCGACTACCTGTCATTCGGGATCCTGCCGTCCTTTAACGGTTACAAGACCAACTTCCTGAATGCCATTATCATCGGCATTCCAATGGGCCTGATTTATTACTTCACGTTCCGCTTTGTGATCCGCCGTTTCGACGTGAAAACGCCGGGCCGTACTGAAGTGACCGCCAACGCGGATGAGAAGTCTGACTCAGAACTCGCAACCGAGATCATCACCCTGCTGGGCGGAGCGCATAACATCGACTCCGTCGGTTCCTGTATCACCCGCCTGCGCCTGGAAGTGGCAAAAAGCGAGGCGGTAGACAGAGACGGACTGAACGGACTCGGCGCGCGCGGCGTGGTCTTCGTCGGCGACAACGGTATTCAGGTGATTTTCGGTGCCAGAGCACAGTTTATCGCCCAGACCATGTCCACCATGATCGGCAAATAATTAGATGCCTGAACGACGCGTCTCCTGTACGCTGGGAGACGCATTGTCGTATCTGGCTGATAATCGGTTAATTTCAGGGAGCGGTTTTGAAGAAAGTCAGCATTATTGATGTCGCAAAGCACGCGGGCGTTTCGGTCTCAACCGTCTCGCTGGTGCTGCGCCAGAAAGGGAAAATCTCAGAGGCAACGATCGGGAAGGTCAACGCTGCCATCAATACGCTGGGCTATGTTCATAACGTCGCCGCTGCCAACCTCCGCGCCAACACCTCCAACCTGATTGGTCTGATCCTCCGCGACTTTAGCGACAGCTTCTCCATCAAGGTGATGGCGAGCATCGTCCAGGAGCTGGAAAAACAGGGATATATGGTTTTTCTCGGCCAGCCGCAGAACGACGCTGACCATCTTGAGCGCTGTATGCTGTCGTTTAAGCAGCAGGGCGTCGCCGGGGTTATCTATCTGGCTTCGGACACCCGCACGTCCACCCTGCCGGAACAGATTCGCCACTGCCCGCTGCCGCTGGTGGTGGTCTCTCAGTCGCTACTGGATGAAAAATGCAACCTGGTGATGCGCGATAACCGTCAGGCGGCAAATCTGGCGGTGCGTTATCTTATCGAGCGCGGCCACCGCAATATCGCCTACATTGGCGGGCGTGAAGGCTGTCTTATCCGCGAGCAGCGTCTGCTCGGCTTTCGCAGCGCGATGACGCAAAACGGTCTGGTCTGGCGCGATGAATACTCGCCGGCCTGCAGCGATGATACGCTGGCAGCGGGTTTCGCCACCCGCCAGCTGCTGGAAAAAAACAACACCATCACCGCCCTGCTCTGCCACTCGCCGGATGCGATGATAGGCTCCATCTCCGGTATTCATCAGGTAGGACGTACGGTCGGTAAAGATGTGTTTCTGACGCAGCAGGTTGCGCTGGTCGGTTTCGAAGATATGCTGCACGTTAACCTCACCTCGCCGTCATTTACCTATGTCTCGTCCGCCAGCGAAGAGACGGGGCGTCAGGCGGCCGGGCTGATTATTCGCACGCTGAAGGAGCCGACGCTGCAAACGCAGCGTATTACGCTCTCCGGACAGCTTATCGCGCGCGAGTCGGCGTAAATCAGAATTTAGCACGGGTCGGATGTGAAGCATTCACTGCTATAGTTCCATGATTTGCCACGGATAAATACGATGCCTACCGTTATTACTCACACTGCTGTTCCGCTTTGCCTGGGCTTAGGTCTGGGAACAAAAGTTATTCCTCCCCGCCTGCTGTTCGCCGGAATTGTCCTCGCCATGCTGCCGGACGCCGACGTGCTGGCGTTTAAGTTCGGCGTCGCTTACGGCAACGTTTTCGGCCATCGCGGCTTTACCCACTCCCTGCTGTTTGCCTTTGTGGTGCCGATACTCTGCGTGTTGATCGGCCGACGATGGTTCAGGGCCAGCCTGACCCGGTGCTGGCTGTTTTTAACCGTGTCATTGCTCTCGCACAGCCTGCTGGACTCAATTACAACAGGCGGGAAAGGTGTCGGCTGGCTGTGGCCGTGGTCAGATGAACGCTTCTTTGCACCATGGCAGGTGATTAAGGTCGCGCCGTTTGCGCTGTCACGCTATACCACGCCGTACGGGCACCAGGTCATTCTCTCTGAACTGATGTGGGTGTGGCTACCGGGTGTGGTGCTGATGGGGTTGCTGTGGTGGAAACGGAGATAAAAGAAAAGCCGGGTGGCGGCTTCGCCTTACCCGGCCTACGGTCGTGCTTTTGTAGGCCCGGTAAGCGAAGCGCCACCGGGCATTACAGACTTACTTACGGCGCCAGGTCGTGCCCTGCGGGCCATCTTCCAGAATGATGCCCATCTCGGTCAGACGGTTACGCGCCGCATCTGCCGCCGCCCAGTCTTTCGCCTGACGCGCTTCCAGACGCGCTTTGATCAACGCTTCAATTTCCGCCACTTCACCGTCGTCCGCCTGCGCACCGCTCTGCAGGAACACGTCCGGATCCTGCTCCAGCAGGCCGAGCACGGAGGAGAGCTTACGCAGATGGGACGCCAGCGCATTCGCCGCGGCCATATCTTCTGACTTCAGGCGGTTCACTTCGCGCGCCATATCGAACAGCACGGAGTAGGCTTCCGGGGTGTTGAAGTCGTCGTTCATCACCTCAACAAAGCGTGCTTCGAACGCTTCGCCGCCTGCAGCAGAAACAGACCTGTCGGTACCGCGCAGCGCGGTGTACAGACGCTCCAGCGCCGAGCGCGCCTGTTTCAGGTTCTCTTCGCTGTAGTTCAGCTGGCTGCGATAGTGGCCGGACATCAGGAAGTAGCGCACGGTTTCCGCGTCGTAATACTTCAGCACGTCGCGCACGGTGAAGAAGTTACCCAGCGATTTAGACATCTTCTCGCGGTCAACCATCACCATCCCGGAGTGCATCCAGTAGTTAACGTACTCGCCGCCATGGGCACAGGTGGACTGCGCGATTTCGTTCTCGTGGTGCGGGAACATCAGATCTGAACCGCCGCCGTGGATGTCGAAGTGCTTGCCCAGCTGTTTGCAGTTCATCGCCGAACATTCAATGTGCCAGCCCGGGCGGCCTTCGCCCCACGGGGATGGCCAGCTTGGTTCGCCCTCTTTGGACATTTTCCACAGCACGAAGTCCATCGGGTTGCGCTTTACGTCGACCACGTCAACGCGCGCGCCGGCCTGGAGCTGGTCCAGGTCCTGACGGGAAAGAGAACCGTAGGTGGGATCGGTCGGCACCGAGAACATCACGTCACCGTTGTCCGCCACATAGGCGTGACCGCGCGCGATCAGCTTTTCCGTGATCTCGATAATTTCGTGAATATGGTGGGTCGCACGCGGCTCGCTGTCCGGGCGCTGAATATTTAAGGCGTCGAAATCTTTGTGCATCTCCACGATCATACGATCGACCAGCGCAACAAAGCTTTCGCCGTTCTCATTAGCGCGCTTAATAATTTTATCGTCGATGTCGGTGATATTACGCACGTATTTCAGGGTATAGCCCAGAAAACGCAGGTAGCGTGACACCACGTCAAAAGCGACAAAGGTACGGCCATGGCCAATGTGACAGAGATCGTAAACCGTAATACCACACACGTACATGCCGACTTCCCCGGCATGAATAGGTTTAAATTCCTCTTTTTGGCGCGTCATTGTATTAAAGATTTTTAACATCGAAGATTCCATGTAAACACGTGTGTGGTTGAAAACCGGGTATTCTACCCGTAATTCAAACCCGAAGCAGCACACAATGCAAGGTGATCGCATCCTGTGGTTATGCTATAACAAGCCCCTATATATGACCCGAACGCGGGTCGATGTACCACAATAACGGAACAGGATGCAAAAATGGTTACTTTCCACACTAATCATGGCGATATCGTAATCAAAACCTTTGATGACAAAGCGCCTGAAACAGTTAAAAACTTCCTGGACTACTGCCGCGAAGGTTTCTACAACAACACCATCTTCCACCGTGTGATCAACGGCTTTATGATCCAGGGCGGCGGTTTTGAACCTGGCATGAACCAGAAAGAAACCAAAGAAGCGATCAAGAACGAAGCGAACAACGGCCTGAAAAACACCCGTGGTACGCTGGCGATGGCCCGTACTCAGGCCCCTCACTCCGCGACCGCACAGTTCTTCATCAACGTGGCTGACAACGACTTCCTGAACTTCTCTGGCGAAAGCCTGCAGGGCTGGGGCTACTGCGTATTCGCAGAAGTGGTTGAAGGTATGGACGTGGTTGACAAGATCAAAGCCGTTTCTACTGGCCGCAGCGGTATGCACCAGGACGTTCCGAAAGAAGACGTTGTGATTACAAGCGTGACCGTCAGCGAGTAATTCGTGGCGACACTCTTTATTGCAGATCTGCATCTGCAAACGGAAGAACCGGCGATCGTCGCCGGTTTTCTGCGTTTTTTACGCGGTGAAGCGAAAAGCGCCGATGCGCTGTACATCCTGGGCGATCTTTTTGAAGCCTGGATTGGCGACGACGACCCTAACCCGCTGCACCGTGAAATGGCTGCGGCCATAAAAGCGCTGGTTGAGTCTGGCGTCCCCTGCTACTTCATTCACGGCAACAGAGATTTCCTGCTCGGCAAGCGCTACGCCCGCGAAAGCGGTATGACGCTGCTGCCGGAAGAACAGGTGCTCGACCTCTACGACCGAAAGGTGCTGATCATGCACGGCGATACGCTCTGCACCGACGATACCGGCTACCTGGCGTTTCGTGCCAAAGTCCACACCCCGTGGATACAAACGCTGTTCCTTGCTCTGCCGCTGTTTATTCGCAACCGCATCGCCGCCAGAATGCGCGCGGGCAGTAAAGCCGCCAACAGCAGCAAATCCATGACCATCATGGACGTTAACCCGCAGGCAGTGGTGAATGTGATGGAAAAGCATCGCGTCCAGTGGTTGATCCACGGCCATACCCATCGTCCTGACGTGCATTCCCTTATCGCCAACGGCCAGCCCGCACACCGCGTGGTATTGGGTGCCTGGCACAGCGAAGGATCCATGGTCAAAGTCACGCCTGAGGGCGTAGAGCTGATCGCTTTTCCGTTTTAATCCCCCTCGTAAACTCATTCAAATTTACTGAATAATATCGGCAAATTGTTTTGATTTTAATCAGTCCGTGGTCGGCCTATTATTTATCACATCAGGGCAACACGCCCTATCCCAGATAAATTACTTAAGGAATACGACCATGAAATCCATCAAAACTTTCGTTGCAGTTGCCGCTCTTTCTCTGGTTTCTTTCGGTTCTTTTGCTCAGAGCGTGAGCGCAACCGGTTCAACCCTTGACCGCGCAGAAGCGAAAATTGCTGCACAGGCCGCGGAACAAGGCGCGTCTTACAAAATCACCAGCGCACAGTTCAACAACCGCGTGCACATGACCGCTGAACTGACTAAATAATGATTGCCGAACGACGAAAACAGACCGCCAGAATGCGGTCTGTTTTGTTATGAATGGATGGCAACAACGGCTCACCTTTTAACCGCGCAACCGTTTTCCTTGCCCTTATAACATGCTATTCTCTGTGCCCTCGAAAGCAGTGTGTTTCGCACCACAGGAGTTTTAAGACGCATGTCTTCCCGCAATAATCCGGCGCGTGTCGCCATCGTGATGGGGTCCAAAAGCGACTGGGCTACCATGCAGTTCGCCGCCGAAATCTTTGAAATCCTGAATGTTCCGCACCACGTTGAAGTGGTCTCCGCGCACCGTACACCAGACAAACTGTTCAGCTTCGCCGAAAGTGCCGAAGAGAACGGTTATGAGGTGATCATTGCCGGTGCGGGCGGCGCAGCACATCTGCCAGGCATGATTGCCGCCAAAACGCTGGTGCCTGTTCTCGGCGTTCCGGTACAAAGCGCCGCGCTGAGCGGTGTTGATAGCCTCTATTCCATCGTTCAGATGCCGCGCGGTATTCCGGTCGGCACGCTGGCGATTGGCAAAGCGGGTGCCGCAAACGCAGCCCTGCTTGCAGCCCAAATCCTGGCGACTCACGATAAAGACCTGCACCAGCGTCTGGCCGAATGGCGTAAAGCCCAGACCGACGAGGTGCTGGACAATCCGGACCCGCGGGGTGCGGCATGAAGCAGGTTTGCGTCCTCGGTAACGGCCAGTTAGGCCGCATGCTGCGCCAGGCAGGTGAACCGCTGGGTATTTCCGTCTGGCCCGTCGGGCTGGATGCTGAACCTGAAGCCGTACCGTTCCACCAGAGCGTGATTACCGCCGAGATCGAACGCTGGCCGGAGACGGCCCTGACGCGCGAGCTGGCGCGTCACAACGCCTTTGTTAACCGCGATGTGTTCCCGATCATTGCCGACCGCCTGACGCAAAAGCAGCTGTTCGACAAGCTCGGCCTCGCGACCGCACCGTGGCAGCTCCTGTCCGATAAAAGCGAGTGGAATGACGTCTTCGCGATGCTGGGCGACCTGGCAATCGTGAAGCGCCGCGTGGGTGGCTACGACGGCCGCGGCCAGTGGCGTCTGCGCGCGAACGACACCGCCGAGCTGCCGGATGATTGCTACGGCGAGTGCATCGTTGAGCAGGGCATCAACTTCAGCGGCGAAGTGTCGCTGGTTGGCGCGCGCGGGCACGATGGCCGCACGGTGTTTTACCCTCTGACGCATAACCTGCATCAGGACGGTATCCTGCGCACCAGCGTGGCCTTCCCGCACGCCAATGCCGACCAGCAGGCGCAGGCGGAAGATATGCTCTCTGCCATCATGCACGAGCTGGGCTATGTTGGTGTGATGGCGATGGAGTGTTTTATCACCCCGTCCGGTCTGCTGATCAACGAACTTGCGCCGCGCGTGCACAACAGCGGCCACTGGACGCAAAACGGTGCGTCCATCAGCCAGTTCGAACTGCATCTGCGCGCCATCACCGACCTGCCGCTGCCGCAGCCGGTGGTGAATAGCCCGTCGGTGATGATCAACCTGATCGGCACCGAACTGAACTACGACTGGCTGAAACTGCCGCTGGTGCACCTGCACTGGTATGACAAAGAGGTTCGCGCGGGTCGTAAAGTGGGTCACCTCAACCTGAGCGACACCGACACGGATCGCCTGAGCGCCACCCTGGAAGCCATGATTCCGCTCCTGCCGCCAGAATATGCGAGCGGTATTGTCTGGGCACAATCAAAGCTTAACTAGTTCTCCCTCCGCCGGGGAGTTGACCTACTCTTTCCCCGGCGTACAATTCCCGCCCATTGCTGCTTAGCTTTCTTCTGGAATACCCATGAACGATGGAACGGATTATCGCGCGATCCTCGCGTCTGATACCCCTTTAATCGACGTTCGCGCGCCGATCGAATTTGCCCAGGGCGCGATGCCCGCCGCCCTGAACCTGCCGTTGATGAATGACGACGAACGCGCCGCCGTGGGCACCTGCTATAAACGCCAGGGTCCGGACGCCGCGCTGGCGCTCGGCCATAGTCTGGTGAACGGCAATACGCGTGAGGCACGCATCAACGCCTGGCGCGAAGCCAGCCTTGCCCATCCTGAGGGCTTTCTCTGCTGCGCGCGCGGCGGCCAGCGCTCACATATCTCCCAGGCCTGGCTAAAAGAGGCGGGTGTCAATTACCCGCTGATCCGCGGCGGCTATAAGGCCCTGCGCCAGACGGCGATCCAGGTGACCATTGAGCAGTCGCAAAAACCGATGGTGCTTATCGGCGGTTGTACCGGAAACGGTAAAACGCTGCTGGTGAAGCAGCACGCGCAGGGAATCGATCTGGAAGGACTGGCGCACCATCGCGGTTCGTCGTTTGGGCGCACGCTGACACCGCAGCTTTCCCAGGCAAGCTTTGAAAACCACCTTGCGGTCGAGCTGCTGAAAAAAGATGCCGCGCGCTGGGTGCTCGAAGATGAAGGTCGGATGATTGGCTCCAACCATCTGCCGGAATGCCTGCGCGATCGCATGGTTGAAGCCCCTATCGTTGTGGTAGAGGATCCGTTTGAAATTCGGCTTGAACGCGTGCGCGAAGAGTATTTCGACCATATGTGGGCCGACTTTTCTGCCGCATACGGCGAGGAAGCGGGCTGGAAAGAATACAGCGAGTACCTGCACCACGGCCTGTTCGCCATTCGCCGCCGTCTGGGGCTGCAGCGGTATGCAGAATTCACCGCACTGTTAGATTCCGCGCTGTCAGAACAGCAACGCTCTGGCAGCACGGACGCGCACTTCAGCTGGCTTGCGCCGCTGCTGAAGGATTATTACGACCCGATGTATGGCTATCAGCTGGAGAAGAAAGCGGAGAAGATTGTGTATCGCGGGACGTTCGAAGAAATTGCTGAGTGGCTTGATCGCTGAAAAATAAAGCCGGGTGGCGGCTACGCCTTTCCCGGCTTACCTGTGCTTTTGTCGCCCCGGTAAGCGCAGCGCCACCGGGGAACAGACGACTTAGAAGTCGTAACGCAGACGCACCAGGTTCATGTCGCCCAGGTCGTCGGTGCTGGAGGTGAACACGTGTTCGTAATCCACGCGGAAACCGTAATCCAGCTGGAAGCTGATACCCACGCCGTTGTCGATGCGCTGGTAGTTACGGCCGTTCACGTACTCAATACGGTCGCCCATGAAGTAAGGCTGGATGGATTTAACCGCGTACTGACCGATTGGGAATTTGTACCCTGCGAAGTATTCAATACCCCACGCATCACCCGCAAAGTAGTCGTTAACAGACACTTTTTTGGTGGTCAGGAAGTTCTGATACCAGCCGCCGCCTGCGGAGAAGGTCCAGTTATCCGGCGTCCAGCTCAGCGCGGTACCGAGGATGTTCTGGTCGTAGGTTTTGCTGTCGCCGTTGTCCGGGTTACGCATATCCGCACGGGTATAGTTCCACGCGGCGCCCCAGGTCAGATCGGTGGTCAGGTGGTAATCCACACCCAGTGAACCGCCGCCTTTACGCTTGTAGCGCAGGCCATTGCCCGGCAGGTATTCGCTGTCTTCAAACAGGTAGGATGCATAGATATCGGCATCGCCCACGGTTTTCTTATATTTCAGCATCTGGCGTGAACGATAAGAACCGTCGTAGTCGCCGTTGATCCCGTTACCTGGTGCCTGACCAATCATGTCGTAGTCCCAGATATCGGTTTTCGCGCCAACCACATCATAGTAAACGCTGTTCTGTTGACCGAAGGTCAGCGTACCCCAGGTACCACTCTTCAGACCGGTGTAAAGCATACGACGCGTGGTGTCGTGTGCACCTTCGGCATAGTGGTTATCCCAGTTGAACAGCGCAGGGATGTTCACACCCAGCTCGTAGTAGCTGATCCAGCTGATGTCATCAAACAGGTAGTAATCTGCTGCGAAACGGAAACGGGTGCCGCCGTCAAAGCCGTTACGCTTGTAGGAACCTTTGTCGCCGTCACCGGTCATCATGTTGAACTGCGGACGGATACTGCCGCCCACGGTGAAATTCAGGCGGCTCAGCGGATCGCCCGCCTGAGGATCCTGTTTAAGAACGGTGATTTCCGCCTGAGATGCGAAGGTCGTTAATGCCACTGCCGCGCCGATCGTTACCGCCAGCGCTGATTTTTTTATAGTCATTATTTTTCCTTAATAGACACGCTGCTAAATATTTAGCGAGTGAATATTAACTGGAAATAATCGGGCTGTGTGGACGGGTTTTTAATGTTTTGTGCTACTAAATGAGTGGGTATTATCACTTTGTGCTATTTAAACATTGCGCGCCGGCATTAAAACCCGGCGCGTAATTATCACTCTGGTAAATCAATTCGCAAACTGACGGAACAGGGCTTTGCCCTTTAACAGCCGCGTGCCGAGCCAGCCTCCGCAAAGAGAAAGCAGCACCGCGCCGCACAGAGGCAGTATCAACCAAAGGCGCCAGTCAGGCTCCCACGGGAAGTCGAACACTTTTGTCTGCAACACCGCCAGCGCCGTCTCTGCGCCAACGGCCGCCACCAGACCGGCCACCAGCCCCAGCAGCGCGAACTCGCTCCAGAGCGTCATCCGCAGCAGCCGCTTACCGGCCCCCAGCGTGCGGTAGACCACCAGTTCCTGATGCCGCTGGCGCATACCCACCTGCACCTGGGCCAGCAGCAACAATACGCCGCAAATCGTCACCAGCACCACCATCACCTCCAGCGCGCGGCTCACCTGCTCCAGCACCTGACCGACCTGCTTCAGGATCGCGCCGATGTCCAGCAGGCTGACCGTCGGGAATTCCCGGTTAAGCTGGGTCAACATACCGTTGCCGTTTTCCCAGCGGAAGCTGGTCAGCCAGCTCTGCGGCTGCCCGTCCAGCGCGCCGGGCGGGAAGATAAAGAAGAAGTTCGGCCGCAGGCTTTCCCAGTCCACTTTACGCAAGCTGGTAACTTTCGCGGTAAAATCCTGGGTATCGCCGGTAAAAGTGACGCTGTCTCCCGGCTTCACGTTCAGGCGCGTCGCCAGCCCCTCTTCCATCGACACCTCTCCCGCTTTCGGCGGCCAGGTGCCGGCGGTAATCGGGTTGTGATCCGGGCGTTTCTCCTGCCAGGTCAGGTTGAGCTCGCGGTTAAGCGACTCGTCCTTGCTTCCCTCCGTTGGCTGGCCGTTGATCTGCGTCAGACGCGCGCGAACGATGGGATAGAACGACTCCGGGATAATATGGTGCTCAGACAGGAAGCCCTTCAGCGGCGTGACCTGCTCAGGGGCGATATTGATCAGGAAATAGTTCGGGCTTTCCGGCGGCAACTGCTGCTGCCAGCGGTCGAGCAGATCGCCGCGCAGCACCAGCAGCAGGGCCAGCAACATAAACGACAGCGAAAAGGCCGAAAGCTGGCTCAGCGTAGACCAGGGCTGATGCAGCAGACGGTTGACGGCCAGGCGCACCGGAAGCGATTTTACCGTCAGTCGTTTCAGGACGTTGAGCAGTATCCAGCCCAGCACGCCGCACAGCAGCGCCAGCACAACCGCTCCGGCCAGCACCGCCCACAGCAGCGTACTGCCCCCCATCAGCCAGGCCAGCAGCCCCACCGCCACCGCCATAATCACCGGAAGGTAGAACTTCAGCGGCCAGACGTTGGCCACCACATCGTTGCGGAGCACGCGCAGCGGCTGCGTGGCGAGCAGCAGACGGTAGGGTCGTAGCCCCACCAGCACCGAGATCACCGTCATCGCGCCCATCGCCCACAGCCACGGCCAGAAGCTGGCCGGCGGCAATGCGGCCGGGAGCACCGGTTTCAGCATCACCATCAGCAGTTTTTCAAACAGCAGCCCCATTATCCCGCCGGTCAGCGCGGACAGGATCAGCAGCATTAGCCACTGGCCGACAATCAGCTTACGCAGCTGAGCTCTGCCCGCCCCCAGGGTTTTGAGGATTGCCACCAGGTCGTAGCGGCTGCGGCAGTAGTGCCCCATCGCCACGGCCACCGCCGCCACTGCCAGCAGCAGGGTTAACAGTGCCGACAGCAGCAGGAACTGCTGAGAACGCTCCAGAGATTTACCGAGCGCCCCCTCATCCTGCTCCAGCCCGTACCAGCGGTGCTCAGGTTTTAACTGCGGCAGAAGCCATTTTTCATAGGCATCAAGCTGGGCAGGCGTGCCGCCAAACTTATAGCGCCAGGTGACGCGGCTGCCCGGCTGTACCGCATGGGTTGCCGCGACATCCGCGGTGTTCATCAGCAGGCGTGGCGCAAGCTGGAAGGGATTAAAGCCGGAATCGGGCTCCTGCACCACTTCCCCGGCGATTTTCAGCGTGGCATCGCCCACGTCGATACTGTCGCCGGTTTTCAGATTCAGGAGCGCCATCAGCCGCGGGGCCAGTAGCACCGTGCCGGGCTCTGGCTTCAGCCCGGGCGGGCTGGTCTGCAGTTCACCGTACATCGGGTAGATGTCATCGACGGCTTTGACGCTCGCCAGCTGCGGCGTGTCGCCCGCGAAGGTCATCGTCTGGAAGGTAATCTGCTCTCCCACCTTCAGCCCCAGCGTGCGCGCCTCGTCAATCCAGCCCGGAGCAACGGCGCGCGAGCTTTGCAGCGCCCGGTCTCCCGCCATAAACTCCCGGCTCTGCTGGCTAAGCCCTTTTTCCATACGGTCGCTGACGCTGCCGAGCGCCAGCACGCAGGCCACCGCCAGGCTTAACGCCAGCCAGACAATCAGCAGCGAGGGCGAACGCCACTCGCGCCAGAACCAGCGGGTAATCATACCTCCTCCTGAAGCATACCGTTCACCAGCCGCAGGCGACGGTCACAGCGGGCGGCAAGCTGCGGATCGTGGGTCACGAGGATCAGCGTGGTGCCGTGCTCGCGGTTGAGCGAAAACAGCAGGTCCGCAATTCGGTCTCCGGTTTTACGGTCAAGGTTACCGGTGGGCTCATCGGCAAACAGCACTTCCGGGCGGCCGTTAAACGCCCGCGCCAGGGCCACGCGCTGCTGCTCACCGCCTGATAGCTGCGCGGGAAGATGGTCGAGACGTTTCCCCAGGCCGAGCTGTTCCAGCAGCGCCTTCGCGTGAGCGCGGCTTTCACAGCTATTTTCACCGCGCAGAAGCGCCGGAAGTTCGACGTTTTCCAGCGCGTTCAGGGTCGGGATCAGCATAAAGGACTGAAAGACAAAACCAACGTGACGCGCGCGCAGCGCGGCCCGCGCCTCTTCATCAAGCTGATGCAGCGGTTGCCCGACAAGGTGGACTTCACCGCTGCTGCCGTCGTCCAGACCGGCCAAAATCGCCAGCAGCGTGGACTTACCGGAACCGGATTCGCCGATCAGCGCGATGGTTTCGGCGCGTTTGACAACGAGTTCAACTCCAGTAAGGATGGAAAGCTCGTGTTCCCCCTGACCGACGGACTTCTTAAGATGATGAACTTCAACACTGTTTTCCGCTGGCATTTGCCCTTCCTGTTTTTGATTCTGATGACCTTCCGCGCGGCGGCAGCGGACACGTTACTGGTTCTTGGCGACAGCCTGAGCGCGGGCTATCGCATGGCGGCCAGCGCGGCCTGGCCCGCCCTGCTCAATGACAAATGGCAGAGCAAGACGTCTGTAATCAACGCCAGCATCAGCGGCGATACCTCTCAGCAAGGTTTATCGCGCCTGCCTGCGCTACTCAAACAGCATCAGCCGCGCTGGGTGCTGGTTGAGCTTGGCGGTAATGACGGTCTGCGCGGTTTTCAGCCTCAGCAAACGGAGCAAACGCTGCGCACCATTTTGCAGGACATCAGGGCGGCCAACGCCCAGCCGCTGCTGATGCAAATTCGCCTGCCCGCCAACTACGGTCGTCGGTATAATGAGACCTTTAGCGCGATCTACCCTAAGCTTGCCAAAGAGTTTGATATTCCGCTGCTGCCATTTTTCATGGAAGAGGTTTATCTCAAACCCCAATGGATGCAAGACGACGGGATCCACCCCAATCGCGATGCTCAGCCGTTTATTGCCGACTGGATGGCAACGCGGCTGGCTCCTTTAGTTAACCATGACTCCTGATTAAGCGGAGATCCTGACAGGTAAAGTTATGCAAAAATCGGTCTTAATTACAGGATGTTCCAGTGGAATCGGCCTTGAAAGCGCGCTTGAATTAAAGCGCCAGGGATTTCGGGTGCTGGCGGCCTGCCGCAAACCCGACGATGTCGAACGCATGAACGGGCTGGGCTTGACCGGCGTGCTGCTCGATATGGACTCGCCGGAGAGCGTTGAGCGCGCCGCCGATGAGGTCATCGCGCTGACCGACAATCGTCTGTACGGACTCTTTAACAATGCCGGTTACGGCGTGTATGGTCCGCTGGATACGCTCTCCCGCGAAACGCTGGAGAAGCAGTTTTCGACCAACTTCTTCGGCGTACATCAGCTCACCATGCGTCTGCTCCCCGCGATGCTGCCGCACGGTGAAGGGCGCATCGTGATGACATCGTCGGTGATGGGGCTGATATCAACCCCAGGCCGCGGCGCCTACGCCGCCAGCAAATATGCACTGGAGGCCTGGTCCGACGCCCTGCGCATGGAGCTGCGCCACAGCGGCATTAAGGTCAGCCTGATTGAACCCGGCCCGATCCGCACCCGCTTTACCGATAACGTGAACCAGACGCAGGCGGATAAACCGGTCGAGAACCCCGGCATTGCCGCACGTTTTACCCTCGGGCCCGAAGCGGTTGTCGCCAAAGTGCGCCATGCTTTTGAGAGTGAACATCCCAAAATGCGCTATCCGGTGACGCTGGTCACCCACGCCGTAGGCTGGTTAAAACGCCTGCTGCCGGGCCGGATAATGGACAAAATTTTACACGGTTGAGTTGAAGCGACGTCGCGCATCCCCATGTAAAGAACAAACCGACAAAAGAGAAAGCCGCATGTCCGTACAGAATATCGTCAATATTACTGAAGCAAACCTGCAACAGACCCTTGAACAGTCGATGACCAAACCGGTGCTGTTCTACTTCTGGTCTGAGCGCAGCCAACACTGTCTGCAGCTGACGCCGATGCTGGAAAGCCTTGCCGCCCAGTACAATGGTCAGTTCATTCTCGCCAAACTGGACTGTGACGCAGAGCCGATGGTCGCGTCTCAGTTTGGTCTGCGCGCCATTCCTACCGTTTATCTGTTCCAGAACGGTCAGCCTGTTGATGGCTTCCAGGGGCCGCAGCCGGAAGAGGCTATCCGTGCCCTGCTGGATAAAGTGCTGCCGCGCGAAGAAGAGCTGAAAGCGCAGGAAGGCATGGCGCTGATGCAGGAAGGCAAATATGACGAGGCGCTGCCGCTGCTCAAAGACGCGTGGCAGCTGTCAAATCAGAACAGCCAGATTGGCCTGCTGCTGGCGGAAACGCAGATCGCCCTGCACCGTTCAGAAGACGCGGAAGCCGTACTCAAAACCGTACCGCTGCAGGACCAGGACACCCGTTATCAGGGCCTGGTGGCGCAGATTGAACTGCTGAAACAGGCCGCGGACACCCCGGAGATTCAGCAGTTGCAGCAGCAGGTTGCTGACAACCCGGCCGATGCGGGCCTGGCAAGCCAGCTGGCGCTGCAGTTGCATCAGGTGGGGCGTAACGAAGAGGCGCTTGAGCTGCTGTTCAGCCATCTGCAAAAAGACCTCGCTGCCGCAGACGGCCAGGCGCGCAAGATGTTCCAGGAGATCCTGGCCGCGCTGGGCACCGGAGACGCGCTGGCGTCGAAGTACCGTCGTCAGCTGTACGCACTGCTGTATTGATAAAAAAAAGCCCGGTGGCGGCTTCGCCTTACCGGGCCTACAAAAGCCGATATTACCCCGTCTTTTTCAACTGCGTCACCACCAGCTGGTGGCGCGCGTTGTAGAACTTCCGATAGGTCAGGTAACAGGCAATGATGGTTGACAGGCTTGCCGTGGAAAGCAGCATAAACGTCACCATGATCTGATACTTAATCGCTTTTACCGGATCGATACCGGCAAAAATCAGTCCCGACATCATGCCCGGCAGGCTCACCAGCCCAACCGTTTTGGCTGAATCCACCGTCGGGATCAGCGATGAACGAATGCTCTCACGAATCAGCCGCGCCGAGGCCACTTTAGGCGTCGCCCCCAGGCTTAATTTCTCCTGCAGCTGCTGCTGTTCACTGCTGAAACGCTGGCCAAGGTTGTTATAACACAGCCCAACGGCCACCATGGCGTTCCCCGCAATCATCCCGGAGATAGGAATAACCTGCATCGGCGTAAACTCAATCGAGCCGGAGAGCACCAGCACCGCCAGCGTGAGCGCCGTCCCGGTGGTAATCGCGATAAACGATGAGATAAACGCCTTATCAATGTATTTACTGCGTTTTTGCGCATTCCACGCCGCATTAAAGCAGATAAAGAGCACCATCAGCAGCGTCAGGACCGCGTGGTTGACGTTGAAAATATACTTCAGCACATAGCCGACGATGATGAGCTGAATCACCGCGCGGCAGATACTCCACACAATATCTTTTTCCAGCCCCAGCTTTTCGCGGTAGCTGACCACAATCGCAATCAGCACCAGCACCATCGAAAACGCCAGAGATTCGTTCGTAATATTATGCTCACCCACGGTTTGCCTCCTGCATTTTTCCGCCGTGCGGCTGGAGCGTAATTACGTCATCCGCATGGGTAATTTCGTTGGCGTCGTGCGTCACCCACAGCACGGCAATATTCTGCTCGCGGACGTAACGATGAATAATCTCGTTAACGTTGCGTTTGTTGGCGTCATCGAGCGCGCTGGTGATTTCGTCCAGCAACAATACCTTCGGTAAAAACTGCAGGTTGCGGATCAGCGAGACGCGCTGCTTTTCTCCACCCGACAGCGCATTGATGGATTTGGTCAGCGTCTCCTGCGCCAGGCCAAAGCGGGCCAGATCGTTGATAAATTTTTCCGGTTCCGGCGTTTTTTGACGGATTTGCCACGGGAAAATCAGGTTGTCATAGACCGTATCGCCAAAAAGCACGGGTGTTTGCACACAATACGAAACCTGCTGGCGATAGCTTTCCGGTGAAAGTGACGCAATATCGTGACCTTCAAACAGAATGGTGCCCTCTGTGGGGCTGAGCAAGGAGGCCACAATCTTCAGCAACGTGCTTTTACCGCAGCCTGAGGGGCCCGTTATTAATTTAAACTCGCCCGGCGACAGGCAAAACCCGACGTGCTGAAGGATGGCGTTGTCCCCGACACGAAACCCGACATCCCTGAGATGTAATACGTTTTTTTTATCGTTCATTGCGCTTTCGTTAACCGCTTTTTGTCATAACCGTCTGTAGCATAATCCTTTCGTCCGTACAGAGCGAATAGCCTCACGCTAAAGCAAGTGTTAAACTTTTTGTTTGTCATTTGTCATCACCATCACTACAGGAAGTATGCAACATGGCACATATCTTTTATGAGTTCCCTTCCCTGAAGCCTGGTGTTCCTGATGTCGAAACATTAATGGAAGTCATCAAATCTTCGGAACTCACACGTTTTGTCATTGGTGCAGAGGTGGTCGATTTTGTTAAGAAGGCGCTCATCGTGAACACCACGATCGGCAGTTTCAAAAATTGCTATTTCGCCTTCGACAACGGGACGCACTTCCTGGAATTTGACGGCAAAGGAAAATCAAAACGTTTCAATGAGGTGCCCGACTGGTTCGTCTCCCCGGCTGAATTTTCTCGCACCCAGTGGCTCATCAACCACGACCTTGCGGAAGTGAAAGCGACCCAGTTCATTGACGTTTTGATGTCCTACCCGCTGAAAGCCCGCCGCGCACACTGCAATTTGCTATTCGGGCTGGAGCTGGAAAAGGTGAATGCGGTTCCGGCCGCAGCGTCAAAAGCGGGCAAAATTGGCAATAAAAACGGTAAAACCACCAAGCCCCGCGTCACCGATCTGGGATCGTTCGAGCTGTTCAGCCAGTTTTTTGCACGCATGAAAACCGCCGTGCTGGCCGATGAGTTTCCCACCCTGCAGGTCCTGACGGGAATGGATAACCTGGCAAAAGCACCGCACAGCTTAAAGCAGGGTATCCGAACGTGGTTCAAAGCCATCGCGGGCGACCTTCCCCCCAATAACAAGCGCGTTGAGGCGGGGAATGCCGTTCTGTTCTGCGCCCCAATCCGCGAACAAATCCAGCATATCGAAGCGCTGGGGCTGGAGAAGTACTACCAGGGATTATCCAAAGCCATCGCGAAGGCGGGTGATGGATTCATCTCTGACTTTACCTATACTTACGAGCAATAAACACACACTTTCACTCATCACAGCATGCAAAACAGGAGGTTTTTATGCTTATCGTTATTCCTGTCCTTATTTTCGTTGCGCTGGTTATTGTGGGCGCAGGCGTCAAAATTGTCCCACAGGGTTATCAGTGGACCGTCGAGCGTTTCGGTCGTTACACCAACACGCTCCAGCCTGGCTTAAGCCTGATTGTCCCGTTCATGGACCGGATTGGTCGCAAGATCAACATGATGGAACAGGTACTGGATATCCCGTCTCAGGAGATCATCTCCAAAGATAACGCCAACGTCACCATTGATGCCGTCTGCTTTATTCAGGTGATTGATGCGCCTAAAGCGGCCTATGAGGTGAGCAACCTGGAGCTGGCGATCGTTAACCTGACGATG
Source organism: Lelliottia nimipressuralis (assembly GCF_004402045.1). GTDB lineage: Bacteria > Pseudomonadota > Gammaproteobacteria > Enterobacterales > Enterobacteriaceae > Enterobacter > Enterobacter chinensis. The sequence goes on from NZ_SOMG01000015.1 coordinate 191,599, forward strand.
ACCAACATCCGTACCGTGCTGGGCTCTATGGAGCTGGACGAGATGCTTTCCCAGCGCGACAGCATCAATACGCGCCTGCTGCACATTGTCGATGAGGCGACGAACCCGTGGGGGATCAAAGTCACCCGTATTGAGATCCGCGACGTGCGCCCGCCGGCGGAGCTGATTGCCTCCATGAACGCGCAGATGAAGGCCGAGCGAACCAAGCGTGCCTACATTCTGGAAGCCGAAGGGGTACGTCAGGCTGAGATCCTCAAAGCGGAGGGGGAAAAACAGTCGCAGATCCTGAAAGCGGAAGGCGAGCGTCAGTCTGCATTCTTACAGGCGGAAGCGCGTGAACGTTCAGCCGAGGCAGAAGCCCGTGCCACCCAGATGGTGTCAGAGGCGATTGCCGCTGGTGATATCCAGGCAGTGAACTACTTTGTCGCGCAAAAATATACCGATGCGCTGAAAGAGATCGGCTCCGCGAACAATAGCAAAGTGGTGATGATGCCGCTGGAGGCCAGCAGCCTGATGGGCTCTATCGCCGGTATTGCAGAGCTTATCAAAGACAGCGGAAACGAGCGTAAAAAATGATTGAGCTCATCGTCGCACATCCTCACGCTTTCTGGCTAAGCCTTGGGGGTTTATTGCTGGCCGCTGAGATGCTGGGCGGCAATGGTTACCTGCTCTGGAGCGGTGTCGCCGCGGTCATCACCGGGCTGCTCGTGTGGATTTTGCCGCTTGACTGGGCGTGGCAGGGCGCGTTGTTTGCCGTGCTGACGCTGGTGGCCGCGTGGCTGTGGTGGCGCTGGCTTAACCGACGGGTTAGCGAGCAGAAACCGGTGGACGCGCATCTCAACCAGCGCGGACAACAGATTGTCGGCCAGCGTTTTACGCTCGACGCCGCGCTGGTAAACGGGCGGGGGCATATGCGCGTGGGCGACAGCTCGTGGCCGGTGGTCGCCGACGAGGACCTCAGCGCCGGCACGCGGGTTGAGGTCATTGCGGTGGAAGGCATTACCCTGCGGGTTAAAGCCTGCTAAGCAAAGGCTTTACGATGACAGCAGCCGGCAAGATTCTCGATAATCGGGCAGTCGGCGCTGTCATCCCCCGGACAGGATTCCGCGAGCTGTAGCAGCTGTTTGCGCATCGCCTGCAGCTCGGTGATATGGCGTTCAATCTCGGCCACTTTTTCCAGGGTGCGTTTTTTCACGTCTGCGCTGTGACGCTTCGGATCGTTGAACAGATTAACCAGCTCGCCGCACTCTTCCAGATTAAAACCCACCTGTCTTGCCTGGCGCAGCAGCGTCAGTTCATCCAGATGCAGCTGCGTGTAGCTGCGGTAGCCGTTTTCACTGCGCAGCGGCGGCGTCACCAGCCCCTTCTCTTCATAAAAGCGAATCGCTTTGCTGGTTAAACCGGTTTTTTTTGCCACATCGCTGATATTCACATTTCCCCCTTGACCTTCCCCTTGATGGAAGGTTTAACCTTTATAACAGTTAGTGAAAAGCGTTACTCCGGTCAACAACTGACCAAAATATTATACGGGAGTTTTGTTATGTCTCACACTATTGACCTGACGCTGGACGGCCTTTCCTGCGGCCACTGCGTCAAACGCGTTAAAGAAAGTCTGGAACAGCGTCCTGATGTCGAAAGCGCTGAAGTGAGTATCGATCATGCCGCCGTCACCGGCAGCGCCAGCGCGGATGCGCTGATTGATACCATCAAGCAGGCCGGCTACGGGGCGGAGCTAAGCCACCCAAAGGCTAAACCGCTGGCAGAGTCATCATCCCCGTCGGAAGCGCTGACAGCGGCCACTCCTGAGCTTCCGGCAGCTGATGATATTGATGACAGCCAACAGCTGCTGATCAACGGCATGAGCTGCGCCAGCTGCGTCTCCCGGGTACAAAACGCCTTGCAGGCGGTGCCGGGCGTCGCGCAGGCACGGGTCAACCTCGCGGAGCGCACTGCGCTTGTGATGGGCAGCGCCTCCGCAGCAGATTTAGTGCAGGCCGTTGAAAAAGCGGGCTACGGGGCGGAGGCCATCGAAGATGATGCCGAACGCCGCGAGCGCCAGCAGGAAACGGCTATCGCCACCATGAAGCGCTTCCGCTGGCAGGCGATTGTCGCCCTGCTGGTGGGTATTCCGGTGATGGTGTGGGGGATGATCGGCGACAACATGATGGTCACCGACGACAACCGCACGCTGTGGCTGGTGATTGGCGTCATTACCCTGGGCGTGATGATCTTCGCGGGCGGTCATTTCTATACCAGCGCCTGGAAGAGCCTGAAAAATCGCACCGCGACGATGGATACGCTGGTCGCCCTCGGCACGGGTGCGGCATGGCTGTACTCCATGAGCGTGAACGTCTGGCCCCAGTGGTTCCCGATGGAAGCGCGGCATCTCTATTATGAAGCGAGCGCGATGATTATCGGCCTGATTAACTTAGGCCATATGCTGGAAGCCCGCGCCCGCCAGCGCTCCTCGAAAGCGCTGGAAAGATTGCTCGATTTAACCCCGCCAACCGCGCGCGTGGTCACGAACGAGGGGGAAAAGAGCGTCCCGCTGGCCGAGGTTCAACCCGGTATGACGCTGCGTCTGACCACGGGCGATCGCGTTCCCGTTGACGGTAAGATAACGCAGGGCGAGGCCTGGCTGGATGAAGCAATGCTGACCGGCGAGCCTATCCCCCAGCAGAAATCAGACGGCGACGCCGTTCATGCCGGGACGGTGGTACAGGACGGCAGCGTGCTGTTCACCGCCAGCGCCGTCGGCAGCCACACTACGCTGTCGCGTATTATTCGCATGGTGCGCCAGGCGCAGAGCAGCAAGCCGGAAATTGGCCAGCTCGCCGACAGAATCTCTGCCATTTTTGTGCCGGTGGTGGTCGGCATTGCCCTGCTGAGCGCGGCTATCTGGTACTTTTTCGGCCCCGCACCGCAGATTGTTTACACCCTGGTGATCGCCACCACGGTACTGATCATCGCCTGTCCTTGCGCCCTTGGCCTGGCGACGCCGATGTCGATTATCTCCGGCGTAGGCCGCGCAGCCGAGTTTGGCGTGCTGGTGCGGGATGCGGACGCGCTGCAGCGGGCCAGCACGCTCGACACGCTGGTGTTTGATAAAACCGGCACGCTGACCGAAGGCAAACCGCAGGTGGTGGCCGTCACTACCGCAGGCATCGCGGAAGAGGACGCGCTGCGTCTCGCCGCCGCGCTGGAGCAAGGCTCCAGCCATCCGCTGGCGCGCGCCATCCTCGATAAAGCAAATGCTTCTGCCCTGCCGCAGGTCAGTAACTTCCGTACTCTGCGCGGGCTCGGCGTAAGCGGTGAAGCAGAGGGCCACGCGCTCCTGCTGGGCAACCAGGCATTGCTTAATGAAAATGGTATTGATACCTCCGCGCTGGAAAGCGAGCTGAAAGCGCAGGCGTCGCAAGGTGCCACGCCGGTTCTGCTGGCAGTAGATGGCAAAGCCGCCGCGCTGCTGGCCGTTCGCGATCCGCTGCGCCAGGACAGCGTGGATGCCCTGGCGCGCCTGCACCGCGCGGGCTATCGCCTGGTCATGCTGACCGGGGATAACCCGACCACCGCCAACGCCATCGCGAAAGAAGCCGGAATTGATGAGGTGATTGCGGGCGTACTACCGGACGGTAAAGCAGACTCCATCAAGAAACTGCAAAGTCAGGGTCGTCAGGTGGCGATGGTCGGCGACGGCATCAACGATGCCCCGGCGCTGGCCCAGGCGGATGTGGGGATTGCCATGGGTGGTGGGAGCGACGTGGCCATTGAAACTGCCGCTATTACGCTGATGCGCCATAGCCTGATGGGCGTTGCCGATGCGCTGGCCATTTCGAAAGCCACGTTGCGCAACATGAAGCAGAACCTGCTGGGAGCGTTTATCTATAACTCGCTCGGGATCCCGATTGCTGCCGGCATTTTGTGGCCCCTGACCGGCACGCTGCTGAACCCGGTGGTCGCAGGTGCGGCGATGGCGCTCTCCTCCATTACCGTGGTGAGCAACGCCAACCGGCTGCTGCGCTTTAAACCGAAGGATTGAACCTTATACTCGTACGCGCTAGCATGAACCTTTCCATTCATGGAGCGCGTATGGGTCTGTTTAATCGTATAAAAACATCGTTTCGCGCCCTCTTTCCTCGCCGTTACGCCTGGCCGGGTCTGGATATCTCCCTCCCCGGCGGGCAACACCTGCACCTGGTCGGCAGTATTCATATGGGTACGCAGGATATGTCTCCCCTGCCCCCCGCGCTGGTTAAACTGCTGAAACACGCCGATGCGCTGGTCGTTGAGGCAGACATTTCGGGCCACGAGTCGCCGTTTGCCGGACTGGAGAGCGATCGCTCGCTGGCCGAACGTCTGGATGAAACCCAGCTTGCGGAGCTGACGCGCGTCGCCGATGAAACAGGCGTCTCGCTCTCCATGATTGATACCCTGCCGCTCTGGCAAATTGCGATGGTGCTACAGGCCACGCAGGCGCAACGTCTGGGCCTGCGCGGTGATTACGGCATTGATTACCAGCTGCTGAACGTGGCAAGGGCGCGTAGTCTGCCCATCATCGAGCTGGAAGGGACGGACAGTCAGATTGCGCTCCTGCGACAGCTTCCCGACGACGGCCTTACGTTGCTGGATGATACGCTGACCCACTGGCACACCAACGCGCGCCTGCTCCAGACCATGATTGGCTGGTGGCTGGATGCGCCGCCTGCGGACGGTAAACTGGCCTTACCGTCGACGTTCAGCGAATCGTTATATGATGTGTTGATGAACGCGCGCAACAAAGCCTGGCGGGAAACGCTGCATGCTCTGCCTGCGGGGCATTACGTGGTGGCGGTCGGGGCGTTACATTTGTACGGAGAAGGGAATTTGCCGTCGCTGCTGAAATAAAAAAGTGGCCAATATTTCTATTGGCCCGTCAAAGAGGAATTTCATCGTTTTTATTATGCCGAAGGAGACCTTCGGTTGAGCCGATTGTCGCTCAAAGTGACCATCACTGCCAATACTATTGCGCAAGATGGTGCTATTTTTTAGACAAACGTCAGGCGTATGCTGTTGGCATGATTTGTCTGTCGTAAGAAGGATAGCTATGACTCCCGCCGTTAAATTACTCGAAAAAAACAATATTTCTTTCCGGATCCACACTTACGATCACGATCCGAATGAAACCAACTTTGGTGATGAAGTGGTGCGCAAGCTAGGGCTGAACGCGGACCAGGTGTATAAAACGCTGCTGGTTGCGATGAATGGCGATATGAAACACCTTGCCGTCGCGGTCACCCCGGTAGCGGGACAGTTGGATCTGAAGAAAGTCGCCAAAGCACTGGGGGCGAAGAAGGTGGATATGGCCGATCCGATGGTTGCGCAACGCACCACGGGCTACCTGGTGGGCGGGATCAGCCCTCTCGGGCAGAAAAAACGCCTGCCGACGCTGATTGATGCCCCTTCTCAGGAATTTGAAACCATCTTTATATCCGGTGGCAAACGCGGGCTGGATATTGAGCTGTCCGCGGGCGATCTGGCGAAAATGCTGGACGCGAAATTTGCGGATATAGCGCGCCGGGATTAAAAGAAAAGCCGGGTGGCGGCTACGCCTTACCCGGCCTACATTTTGCGCCCGTAGGCCCGGTAAGCGCAGCGCCACCGGGCAAAAACGCCCCGCACTACTGCCAGCTCACCTCACCTTTCGGCTCATACGCATTCACGTCAATCGGCGAATTCTGCTCGATGAACTGCTTCAGGACTTCCGCATCAATAAAGCCGGTATTCACATAGCCCGGTTTATTATCAATATGCGGATAACCGTCACCGCCGGTGGCGTTAAAACTTAAGGTCGCCAGACGGTAGGTTTTGGCAGGGTCGACCGGTTCGCCTTTGATTTTAAGATCGTTTAGCTTGCCGTCTTTCGCCACAAAGCTGACGTTGGCAAACTGCGGGTAAGCCCCGGAATCCGGCTTCATCTGCGCCACGGCGGTCAGATAGTCAATGACCTCTTTCCCGCTCATGTCTGCATAGACCACCAGGTTACCGAACGGCTGCACCTTCAGGACGTCTTTATAGGTAATGTTTCCGCCTTCGATAGAGTCACGAATGCCGCCGCCGCTCATCACGCCGAAGTCAGCGCCGGTGCGCGCTATTTGCGCCGCCAGCACCAGGTGGCCCATGTTGGTCTGCACGAAGCGAACCTTACTGCGGTCCCCTTCCAGACGCCCGTTCAGCGTGCCGATTTTCACGTCCAGCTGCGCCTTGCCTTTGTTCTGGAACGGCGTCAGCAGGGAGAGCATCTGCTGGTTTTCTGCGATCTCTGGTGTGTAAAGTACGCGCTCACTTTTCCCGTCAGGGTACGTAACCTTCTTCTTCAGGTTGACCGGAATGAGCTGGTAATGGACCAGCTTCATCTCGCCGTTACGGAATTCAAAGTCCGCGCGGCCCACGTATTTGCCCCACTCGTGCGCCTGAACAATCCAGATACCGTTCTGACGGTCTGGCGCGCACGGCGTACCCGGCACGTAATCCACCTGCTTTTTGTTCTCCGAGGCCATACAAACCGGATCTTGTGAGTGACCACCCACAATCATCGCCAGCGAGCCCGCAGGCAGGCTGCGCGCCATCTCCACGTCACCGGGCGCGTTAGAACCGTGCTCACCGTTGTCGTAGTGCCCCATATGGGTGGTGGCGATAATCACGTCCGGCTTCTCGTTTTGCTGCAGCTCCTGAATCACCAGCTTCGCTTCGTCTGCCGGTTTGCGGAATTCGATATCGGTAAAGAACTCGGGGTTGCCGATTTTTGCTGTGTCATCCGTGGTTAAGCCAATCACCGCGATTTTCAGGTCCTGACGCTTGAACAGCGCCCACGGTTTAAACAGGCGCTCGCCGGTACTTTTCTGATAGATATTGGCAGAGAGGAACGGGAATTTTGACCACTTCTCCTGCTGACGCAGCACGCTCAGCGGATTATCGAACTCATGGTTCCCCACGGCCATGGCATCGTAGCCAATCAGGTTCATACCGCGAAAATCGGGTTCAGCGTCCTGTAGGTCGGATTCCGGCACGCCGGTATTGATATCGCCACCCGACAGCAGCAGCACGCTGCCACCTTCGGCGGCAACCTCTTTGCGGATGCCATCCACCAGCGTTTTTTGTGCCGACAGGCCATATTCGCCGTATTCACTGCGCCAGAAGTGACCGTGGTGATCGTTAGTATGCAGAATGGTGATTTTATACGTTTTGTCTTTTTCATACGCCTGCGCGGGCAGGCTTACCAGGCCCCATGCGGCGATGAGCGCCAGCGCGACGCCCCGCTTCATTAACTTCATCTTCTCTCTCCCTGACCAATAGACAAAGGCAAAAATTACAGTGACTAACAAGAATAGACAAATAAGTTTTCATAATTGCGACTTTCTTCAAATGTCCCGGGCGGGTATGTTAGTCGGATAATAATTACACCCTGCATCTCTAATAACTAAAGACGTGGTAATTCTCTCTATGGCAATCAGTGAATCAACCCAGCCTGTTCCGGGCGCGCCGGCGTCTCCGCCAGCATCGCGCACATCCTTTAAAGTATTAGGCGCAATCAGTCTCTCGCACCTGCTCAACGACATGATCCAGTCGTTGATTCTGGCCATTTATCCGCTGCTGCAGTCCGAGTTCTCATTAACCTTCGTGCAGATCGGGATGATCACCCTGACCTTCCAGCTGGCCTCCTCACTGCTGCAGCCGGTGGTGGGCTACTGGACGGACAAATACCCGATGCCGTGGTCGCTACCAATAGGCATGTGCTTTACCTTAAGCGGGCTGGTGCTGCTGGCCATGGCGGGGAGCTTTGAAGCCGTGTTGATTGCCGCCGCGCTGGTGGGCACCGGCTCGTCTGTTTTCCATCCAGAGTCTTCCCGCGTGGCGCGTATGGCCTCTGGCGGTCGTCACGGTCTGGCGCAGTCGCTCTTCCAGGTCGGCGGTAACTTTGGTAGCTCTCTGGGCCCGCTGCTGGCCGCGGTGATTATTGCCCCTTACGGTAAAGGCAACGTGGCATGGTTTGTTCTGGCCGCACTGCTGGCCATTATCGTGCTGGCACAGATCAGCCGCTGGTATGCCGCTCAGCATCGCGTGAATAAAGGTAAACCTAAAGCGAAGGTTATCAATCCCCTTCCGCGCAATAAGGTTATCCTGGCGGTTTCCGTGCTGCTGGTACTGATTTTCTCGAAATACTTCTATATGGCAAGCATCAGCAGCTATTACACCTTTTATCTGATGCAAAAATTCGGATTATCGGTACAGAATGCCCAGATTCACCTGTTTGCCTTCCTGTTCGCGGTTGCGGCCGGTACGGTCATTGGCGGGCCTGTAGGGGATAAGATTGGGCGTAAATATGTCATTTGGGGCTCTATCCTAGGCGTCGCGCCGTTTACCCTTATTTTGCCGTACGCCAGCCTCGAATGGACGGGGATTTTAACCGTGATTATTGGTTTTATCCTCGCATCCGCTTTTTCCGCGATTCTGGTCTATGCCCAGGAGCTGCTGCCTGGACGTATCGGTATGGTTTCCGGGCTCTTTTTCGGTTTCGCCTTCGGTATGGGAGGGCTTGGTGCCGCGGTGTTAGGGATGGTTGCGGATCACACCAGCATCTTCCTGGTTTATAAAATCTGCGCTTTCCTGCCACTTCTTGGGATGTTGACCATATTCCTGCCTGATAACCGCCACAAAGCGTAAATAACAGGTAGCCAAAGTTTAACTTTGGCTACCTGACACCCTGATGCCATAAGGGTTTCTTCTTCCTCCCCTCGCTGAATTTATCAAAATGCGCTTTTTTTGGCGCATATTGCTGTTTTATTCAAACTTCAACAATTATTCATAAACATAAGGGCAAAAATTGTCATAAACTATTACTCAGTTTTTGGTTTTTCACCAAAAAGGAACACCCACAACGAAAGGAGACGGAATGCACCACGCCACACCGCTTATCACCACCATTGTTGGTGGACTTGTGCTCGCTTTTATCCTCGGCATGATTGCTAATAAACTGCGTATTTCTCCTCTTGTCGGCTATCTGTTAGCGGGCGTACTGGCGGGACCGTTTACGCCAGGCTTCGTTGCGGATACCAAACTGGCCCCTGAACTGGCGGAATTAGGCGTGATTCTGCTGATGTTTGGCGTCGGCCTGCATTTCTCCCTGAAGGATTTGATGGCGGTAAAGTCGATTGCCATACCGGGAGCGATCGCCCAGATAGGGGTGGCGACGCTGCTGGGGATGGCACTTTCGGCAGTGCTGGGCTGGTCGTTAATGACCGGCATCGTATTTGGGCTGTGTCTCTCAACCGCCAGTACCGTGGTGCTGCTGCGTGCGCTTGAAGAGAGACAGCTGATAGACAGCCAGCGTGGGCAAATCGCGATAGGCTGGCTGATTGTTGAAGACCTGGTCATGGTGCTGACGCTGGTGCTGCTGCCTGCCGTCGCCGGCATGATGGAAAAAGACAATGTCGGCTTCGCCTCGCTGGCGCTGGATATGAGCATCACCATCGGGAAAGTGGTGGCGTTTATCGCCATCATGATGCTGGTAGGCCGCCGTCTGGTGCCGTGGATCATGTCCCGCAGTGCGGCGACCGGCTCACGCGAGCTGTTTACCCTCTCCGTGCTGGCGCTGGCGCTGGGTATCGCGTTTGGTGCCGTTGAGCTGTTTGATGTCTCCTTTGCCCTGGGCGCGTTCTTCGCCGGGATGGTGCTGAACGAATCCGAGCTAAGCCACCGCGCAGCACACGACACCCTGCCGCTGCGCGACGCCTTCGCCGTGCTGTTCTTCGTCTCCGTCGGAATGCTGTTTGATCCGATGGTCCTGATTCACCAGCCGCTGGCCGTACTGGGCACGCTGGCGATCATTATTTTTGGTAAGTCGCTCGCCGCTTTCCTCCTGGTGCGGATGTTCGGTCACTCCCCGCGTACGGCGCTGACCATCGCCGCCAGCCTGGCGCAGATTGGTGAGTTCGCCTTTATTCTGGCCGGTCTGGGCATGGCCCTGAACCTGCTGCCGCAGGCCGGGCAAAACCTGGTGCTGGCAGGCGCGATCCTGTCGATTATGCTGAACCCGGTGCTGTTTGCCCTGCTGGAAAAATATCTCGATAAAACCGAAACGCTGGAAGAACAGACCCTGGAAGAAGCCATCGAAGAAGAGAAGCAGATCCCGGTGGATATTTGCAATCACGCCCTGCTGGTCGGCTTTGGCCGCGTGGGCAGCCTGCTCGGCGAGAAGCTGATGGCACAGGACATTCCGCTGGTGGTGATTGAAACGTCACGCACCCGCGTCGACGAGCTGCGCGAGCGCGGTATTCGTGCGGTGCTGGGCAATGCGGCGAACGAAGAGATCATGAGCCTGGCGCATCTGGAGTGCGCGCGCTGGCTGCTGCTGACCATACCAAACGGCTATGAAGCGGGTGAGATTGTGGCCTCCGCGCGCGAGAAGTGCCCAAATATTGAGATTATTGCCCGGGCGCATTATGACGACGAAGTGGAGTATATCACCGAGCGCGGTGCGAATAAGGTGGTGATGGGCGAGCGCGAGATTGCGAACACGATGCTGACGCTACTGGAGAAACCGCCGGTTGAAGAGGCGGTGACGGGTTAAAAAAAGCCTGCTGGCGCCAGGCTTAGCAGGCCTACAAGTAGCCCCGGTAAGCGTAGCGCCACCGGGGTTTTCTTTTAGCAATCAACGATCCCAATAAGCCTCTTCCAGGCTGTCTTCCCGTTCCGGCAGGCCACGCGTTAAACGCGGTGAGTGCTGGTTCAGCACCTGATAACTCACGCGGTTCGCGTATTTGCATACCTGCGCCAGCGACGAATAGGTCAGCCAGCTGAACTTGTGCTTGCTGGAGTTCGGTACGTTGGTTTTGTGGTAGGCATTGGCGGTAATGTCGTGCAGCAGCGCGGCCAGCGCACCGTCGCCCGCGCCGTTGGTGTTCATGATCTTCTCCGGTCCGCCCATGTATGGCGCGATGTGAGAGTAGATCCGCAGCGGGTTGATGCAATCTTGATGGCGCATACCGCGGCTGAACTCGTACTGGTTGAACTCGGCAATCGCCCCAGGCAGCAGCGGGTGCTGAGTTTTGCGTTTGCTTTCTTCTTCCGTGAAGCCCGCCATATACAGCCCGACAGGGCCGGCGGTGCAGAGCACCAGATCCACCCAGTCCAGCGCTTTATCAGAAGCCAGCAGCGGATCGCTCTCGCCGGTCAGCGCTTCTGCCTCTTCTTCGTTCATTGCCAGAATGGAGACGTGCTCTTTCAGGAAGGCCTGCCACCACTCGGGGTTATCGGCAATCACGAATTTAGTACCCAGCGTCAGAACGACGGGCACGTTGTATTTCTTCGCGTACTCAATCGCCTTCATGGTCGCTTCCGGCATGGGCTCACCCGGTTTACAGCGCACCAGGTATGACGTCAGCACCAGCGCCGAGGCGCCCGCAATTACCTCTTCCGGAATACTCTCGGCACGCAGCTTGTTCATATGCCCCGGGCTGATGGCAAAGGTGCGCTCGCCGGATTCACCGATAAGCGTAAAGCAGCGGCCAATAGGCCCGTCGACGCCCTGAAGGTAGTTCAGATCGGTGCGGCTGGAGGTGTTGCACAAATAGCGGTAGGCGTAGCCACCAATTTCAATATTGCTGCACATCACGCCGAGCAGGACCGAGCGGTCGTCTGCCAGCACGGAGTAGTTGTGCATGGTATTGCCGATAGTGCCACCAGCGAACTGATGGGTGATCAGATTTTCACGCACCAGTTCCTGGTACAGCGCTTCGGCAACGTCATCTTCGATCACCAGCGAGTGCCCGGCGCTCAGACCGTAACGGGCGACAAACGCATCATCCACTTTCGCTTCAATGTCCACCAGCGTCTGATCGATACCGACGACCCATGCCGCGCTGGTTTCATTTTCTGGCTGGATTTGCTGCAGGAGCGGATCGCGGGCATCAACGGGGAAGTAGTGCTTAGATTTACGTTTACCGGGAAATTTCATGGTCTGAACTGTGCAAGGAATAGAAGCCGGGAATGGTAGCACAAACCCGGCTCTGAGTGCGATCAGCGGCTGTTTGTCACCAGCGACACCATCATGTCGATGTGTTCAGGCGAGTCGTTAAGTGCCGGAATGTACTCGTACTTCTCACCACCAGCCTCAAGGAAAAACTCCCGGTTTTGCACCGCGATCTCCTCCAGCGTTTCCAGACAGTCTGCCGAGAAGCCCGGCGACATCACCTGAACATGCTTCACGCCTTTCTCACCGAGCATTTTGAGGGTTTCATCGGTGTACGGCGTCAGCCACGGCTCGCGGCCAAAGCGCGACTGGAAGGTCATCATCACCTTCTCCGGCGGCAGGCCGAGGGCGGAAACCAGCTCGCGGGTGGTATCGCGGCAGCGCTGCGGGTAATCATCGCCTTCATTGGCAAAACGCTGCGGGATCCCGTGATAGGAGAGCAGCAGCAGATCCGGCTCGCCGTGTTTTTCAAACGACGCGCGCGCGCTGTTGGCAAGCGCCTTGATGTAGAGATCGTTATCAGCGTAATCGCGAATAAAGGTCACGCCCGGTATACGACGGCGGGTCGCGAGAATGCGCGCCAGTTCGTCCCAAACGGCAGCCACCGTCGAGCAGGAGTACTGCGGGTAGAGCGCCAGTACGACGATATGGTCCACGCCCTGCGCCAGCAGTGATTCCACCGCGCTTTCCAGGGACGGTTTTCCGTAGCTCATGCCAAGCGCGACGGGCACATCCGGCAGGCGGGCAGCCAGCGCTTTTTCCTGACGACGGCTGTAGACCATCAGCGGCGAGCCCTCTTCCATCCAGACGGACTGATAGAGCTTAGCGACGCGCGGAGAACGGATCGGCAGAATGACGCCACGCAGCAGCGGCCACCACAGCAGTCGTGGAAAATCCACAACGCGCGTGTCGCTTAAAAATTGTCGCAGGTAGCGTTTTACCGCGTCTGATGTAGGTGCTTCTGGAGTGCCCAGATTGGCAAGCAGGATGCCGGTTTTCGCCTGACTCATTCACGCCTCTTAACCATTTGAATGGTTGTCAATTGTAGCGGAAATGCGTTTAAACGAAACCCATTGCTGCGATAGATAAAATGAGAATATTTCTCACCCGGAGAACCCGGGTGAGAGGTGCGCGATTAGCCGAGGATTTTTTCCAGCTCTGCACGCACGTCAGCCACGGCTTTGGTGCCGTCAACTTTTGCGTATTTGGTGTTACCCGCTTGCGCTTCTTTGGTGTAGTAACCGATCAGCGGCGCGGTCATCTGATGGTATTCCACCAGGCGCTTACGCACGGTCTCTTCCTGGTCATCTTTACGGGTGGTCAGCTCTTCGCCGGTCACGTCGTCTTTACCTTCAACCTTAGGTGGGTTGAATTTGATGTGGTAAACGCGGCCAGAAGCAGCGTGTACGCGACGGCCAACGATACGGTCAACGATCAGCTCGTCCGGTACGTCGAATTCCAGAACGTAGTCCACGTTGATGCCCGCTTCTTTCATGGCATCAGCCTGAGGAATGGTGCGTGGGAAACCGTCCAGCAGGAAACCGTTACGGCAGTCTTCCTGAGCAATGCGCTCTTTGACCAGAGCAATAACCAGCTCGTCGGTCACCAGCTTGCCTGCGTCCATGATGTCTTTCGCTTGTTTACCCAGCTCTGAGCCAGATTTAACAGCGGCGCGCAGCATATCACCGGTGGAGATTTGCGGAATACCGTATTTCTCCATGATGAACTGAGCCTGAGTTCCTTTACCCGCGCCCGGAGCGCCAAGCAGAATAATACGCATTGCGAAAATCCCCTCAAAAGTCGATTCAATTTTTCAAAAGCGCTAAACAATACCACCAGAACGGGTATCGCTCAAGGAAGGCGGGAGGGCTGAAACGGTTAATGGGAGGAGATTATTTGGGTTAGTGCGGTCTGGTGCCCTCACCCCGGCCCTCTCCCACGGATTGAGGGAGAAGACCAGGGGAGGCGTGGTCAGTTACGCCAGCAGCAGCGCATTCACACGTTTAATGAAGAGGTTAGGATCTTCCAGCGTACCGCGTTCGGCCAGCAGAGACTGATCCAGCAGCAGTTCAACCCACTCGGCAAAGCGGGCGTCATCCTGGGTATCCGCCGCGCGTTTCACCAGAGGATGATCCGGATTAAGCTCAAAGATATATTTCACTTCCGGAACCGCCTGGCCCGCAGCAGCGAACAGTTTCGCCATCTGGGTGCTCATTTCATCGGCATCGGTGGTGACAATGGCCGGGGTGTCGGTCAGACGGTGGGTGAAACGCACTTCTTTCACGCGCTCGCCCAGCAGCGTTTTCACGCGCTCAACAAACGGCTCCAGCGCCTTCTCGGCTTCTTTCGCGCTTTCGTCCACTTCATCCGCCAGCTTGTCGATAGACTCGTCCGCCTTAGCGACAGACTGGAATGCCTTACCGTCGAACTCGGTCAGGTAGTTCATCATCCACTCGTCGATGCGGTCAGACAGCAGCAGCACTTCGATGCCTTTCTTGCGCAACAGCTCCAGATGCGGGCTGCTCTTCGCCGCCGCGTAGCTGTCGGCGGTGATGTAGTAGATCTTCTCCTGCCCTTCCTTCATGCGCGAGACGTACTCTTCCAGCGACACGGTCTGTGCGGAAGAGTCGGTATGCGTAGAGGCGAAACGCAGCAGTTTGGCGATCGTTTCAACGTTCGCAGTGTCTTCAGCCGGGCCTTCTTTCAGCACCAGGCCGAACTGTTTCCAGAAGGTCTGATATTTTTCCGCATCGTCTTTCGCCAGTTTTTCCAGCATCTGCAGCGCACGTTTGGTCAGAGCGTTGCGCAAGTTACGGGTGACGGTGCTGTCCTGCAGAATTTCACGCGAGACGTTCAGCGGCAGATCGTTGGAATCTATCAGACCGCGCACAAAGCGCAGGTAGTTCGGCATGAACTGCTCGGCGTCGTCCATGATGAAGACGCGCTGCACGTAAAGCTTCAGGCCGTGCTTGTGATCGCGGTTCCACATGTCCCACGGTGCCTGTGCCGGGATGTACAGCAGGCTGGTGTACTCCTGCTTACCTTCCACACGGTTGTGGCTCCAGGTCAGCGGGTCGGTAAAGTCGTGGGCGATGTGCTTGTAGAATTCGTTGTACTCGTCGTCTTTGATTTCAGACTTGTTGCGCGTCCACAGCGCCTGCGCCTTGTTGATTTTCTCCCAGGAGACCACGGTTTCACCGTCTTTCTCTTCCTGCTTTTCAATCTCAACCGGCAGCGCGATATGATCGGAATACTTGCTGATGATGGAGCGAACGCGCCAGTCGTTCAGGAAATCATCTTCCCCTTCACGCAGGTGCAGGGTGATTTCGGTACCGCGATCCGCTTTGGTGATGTCACCAACGGTGTATTCGCCTTCACCTTTAGATTCCCACAGCACGCCGTTCTCGGCGCTGTCGCCCGCGGCGCGGGTGCGCACGGTGACTTTGTCCGCCACGATGAATGCCGAGTAGAACCCAACGCCGAACTGGCCGATCAGCTGGCTGTCTTTCGCCTGGTCTGAGCCCATGGACTCAAGGAACGCTTTGGTGCCGGATTTCGCGATGGTCCCGAGGTGGTCGATCACTTCGTCGCGGTTCATCCCAATGCCGTTATCGGCGATGGTCAGGGTGCGGTTCTCTTTATTAAACGAGACGCGCACGCGCAGCTCGCCGTCGCCTTCGTACAGATCCGGGTTAGACAGCGCGCGGAAGCGCAGCTTGTCCGCCGCATCCGAGGCGTTGGAAATCAGCTCACGCAGGAAAATTTCTTTGTTGGAATACAGGGAATGGATCATCAGGTGCAGAAGCTGTTTTACTTCTGACTGGAAACCACGGGTTTCTTGTCCTTTCATCTATGTCGACCTCAACAATGCCATTTAATGGGGTTGTAAAACGTTGAGTGAGAGATGGGGATAAGAGGAGGAATTTTCAAGCGGAGGCGGCTTACGCAGCCTCCGTTTGGTCAGAAAATAATCTTGTGACGCCCGGCCAGAGAGTGTGACAGCGTGGTGCCGTCCACCATCTCCAGCTCGCCGCCCACCGGCACGCCGTGGGCGATGCGGCTGGCGTCAACACCGTACTGCGAGCACAGTTCGGCGATGTAGTTGGCGGTTGCCTCCCCTTCCACCGTCGGGTTGGTGGCGAGGATCACCTCTTTGATGGTTTCGGACTCAAGACGCTGTTCAAGGCGATCAAGACCGATATCATCCGGGCCAATACCGTCCAGCGGGGAGAGATGCCCCATCAGCACGAAGTAGCGGCCGGAAAACTGCCCGGTTTGTTCGATGGCGTAGATGTCCGCCGGACTCTCCACCACGCAAATCTGACCGTTTTCCTGGCGACGCGGGTTCGTACAAATGTTACACACATCCTGCTCGGTAAAGGTACGGCAATCCGCACAGTGACCAATTTCTGACATGGCGCGGGTTAAAGCCTGCGCCAGGCGCATCCCGCCGCTGCGGTCGCGCTGCAATAGCGTAAACGCCATGCGCTGCGCCGACTTCGGGCCAACGCCCGGCAGGCAGCGCAGTGCTTCCATTAACTGCGTGAGCAGCGGACTGGTTTGCATCAGAATGGCATCTTGAAGCCAGGCGGCAGTTGCATACCGCTGGAAACAGAGGCCATTTTCTCTTTCTGAGTTTCGTCGATACGGCGAGCGGCATCGTTAAACGCGGCTGCAACCAGATCTTCCAGCATATCTTTGTCGTCTTCGAGCAGGCTCGGGTCGATTTCAACGCGACGGCAGTTGTGCGCACCGTTGATGGTCACTTTGACCAGACCGGCACCGGACTCACCCGTGACTTCCAGCTGAGCGATCTCTTCCTGCATCTTCTGCATTTTTTCCTGCATCTGCTGAGCCTGCTTCATCAGGCCACCCAGACCGCCTTTTCCACCAAACATAGGCTTCTCTCTTCTTTCACGTTTAAGGATTACAACCGTAAGTCAGACTCACGATCAAATGGGGCGAATACTCTCTTCATCCAGATCGGCGTCGAAGAAACGGCGCAGGGTCTGAATGTTGTTATCCGCAATAATCGCCTCGCGCGCCTGCGCGAGCTTCTCTTCATAAATGGCCTGACGCCACTCCAGCGGCGTTTTCACTGCCGGATTATCATCTTCAATGATAGTCAATTCAACCGGTGAACCCTGTAAAGCGCCAAGCGCCTCCGCCAGCGCCTTTTGCGCACCGGGCGAATTCAGGTGGCGTTGACCCGGACGCAGGTGTAAACGCACCTGATTGCCGTCCTGCTCTTTCCAGGCATTTAGCGCGACCTGCTCGACCAGCTTCGGCAGCTGGAGTTGGCTGACCTCGGCGGCCCAGGCGTCGCGTGCAATAGATTCTTCGGCAAGCTTCGCGGAAAGCTCCGGCGTTTTCTCATGCTCCAGCGCCTTTTTCAGCGCCTTAGGCGTGGCGACCTCTTCCTTCACCGTTTCGATGATGGTGGTTGCCTTCCAGCGGTAAGCCTCTTCTTTCACCGGGGCTTTCTGCTCGAGCGCGGACGGTGCAGGACGCGACTGTACGCGCTCCGTTACCGAGGCCAGTCGTTCAAGCGCGGCGTTGTTCACCGGCCGCGCTCTTCCTGGCGCTGCCGGTTCACTCTTTTTTGGTTTGGTTACTCCCTGGGCACGCTGCAGCTGGCTGCGTGCGGCAAGCACCGAACTGGTGGCATCCGACAGCGGCACGTCTTGTTGTGGCGGCGGTGTCGGCTGCGGTGGCACCTGCTGCGGCGACATCACAGCCGTAGG
Organism: Lelliottia nimipressuralis; assembly: GCF_004402045.1. Taxonomy (GTDB): domain Bacteria; phylum Pseudomonadota; class Gammaproteobacteria; order Enterobacterales; family Enterobacteriaceae; genus Enterobacter; species Enterobacter chinensis. The sequence continues at coordinate 209,350 of NZ_SOMG01000015.1, forward strand.
GGCGACCGGCGCGAAAGACTGCCGCGGCACTTCAGGCTCCGGCAATGGCATGCGCGGGTGGAACGCCAGCGCGCGCAGCAGCGTCATTTCAACGCCCATCCGCGGATCCGGTGCGAACGGTAGCTCTTTGCGGCCAATCAGCAGCGTCTGGTAATAAAGCTGCACGTCGGCAGGCGGCACGGTGCGGGCAAGTTCACGCATCCGCTGTTCAATGGCGGCCATATCCGCACCGATGGCGGACGGAGAAAGCTGCAGCATCGCCACGCGGTGCAGCAGGCTGAGCATCTCAACCAGCAGTCCTTCCCATTCAATACCCCGGGCAGCGGCAGCATTCACCTGCGACATCACGCGTTCGCCGTTGGCGGCAATCATCGCTTCGATAAGCGAAAGCGCCTGATCGTCATCCAGCGTGCCGAGCATGGTGCTGACCGCCTCGGTGGAGAGCTTGCCGTCACCGCTGGCAATTGCCTGATCGGTCAGACTGAGTGCATCACGCAGGCTACCGTCCGCCGCGCGGGCCAGCAGCTGCAGGGCGCGCGGTTCATGGACAATTTTCTCTTCATCAAGAATGTGCTCAAGCTGCGCACGGATCTGCTCAACGTCCAGCGCCTTCAGGTGGAACTGCAGACAGCGCGACAGAATGGTGACCGGCAGCTTTTGCGGATCGGTAGTCGCCAGCAGGAACTTAACGTGCGCGGGCGGCTCTTCCAGCGTTTTCAGCAGGGCGTTGAAGCTGTGGCGCGACAGCATGTGCACTTCATCGATCAGGTAGACCTTGAAGCGACCGCGCGCCGGGGCGTACTGCACGTTGTCCAGCAGGTCGCGGGTATCTTCAACTTTGGTGCGCGAGGCGGCGTCGATCTCGATCAGATCGACAAATCGCCCCTGCTCGATCTCCCGGCAGTTATCACACACGCCGCACGGCGTGGCGGTGATCCCGGTTTCACAGTTGAGACCTTTCGCCAGCAGACGGGCAATAGAGGTCTTACCGACGCCACGGGTGCCGGAGAAAAGATAAGCGTGATGGATGCGACCTAGCGACAAGCCGTTCGCCAGGGCCGTCAGCACATGTTCCTGACCGACAACGTCAGCAAAGGTTTGTGGTCGCCATTTACGGGCTAACACCTGATAACTCATGGGCAGGCTCTGCAACGCTGGAAGGTGAATTTATGGAGGGGAATGCTATCACAACCTCACCCATTGAGCGAGGTTGTGAAAACCGGGATTAATGACCCGGGAAAGGCACCAGGCTGTAGCTGGTAATACCCTGTTTTTCCAGGCGCTGTTCACCGCCGAGATCGAACAGGTTGATGATGAAGGCCGCGTCGGTCACTTCACCACCCAGACGACGGATCAGCTTCACGGTCGCTTCAATGGTACCGCCGGTTGCCAGCAGATCGTCGACCACCAGCACTTTGTCGCCAGGCTTGATCGCATCAACGTGGATCTCCAGCTGATCGGTGCCGTACTCCAGTTCGTAACTCTCAGCGATGGTTTCACGCGGCAGTTTGCGCGGCTTACGCACCGGTACAAAACCCACGCCCATTGCCAGCGCAACCGGTGCGCCAAACAGGAAGCCACGAGCTTCGGTACCTACTACTTTGGTGATCCCGGCGTTTTTATAACGTTCGACCAGCAGTTCAATGCTGAGCGCGTACGCTTTCGGGTCTTCCAGCAAGCTGGTGACATCACGGAAAAGAATGCCAGGCTTTGGATAGTCCTGGATGCTTTTGATGCTGTTTTTCAGATATTCAAGCTGCTGTGCAGTTGCGGTCATCGGTTTGTGCCTAAATGAAACAGTGTTACTCACAGCGCGCAACGAGTCGGTCAAGGCAACAATTGTTTAACCTTTAACCAGGCGCACCTGTGCTCGAAAACGGTCGAATTTACTGGCTGTACGCAATAATTGCAACAGCCTTGATAAGGCTTCAGTGCTTTTGTTGCTTTTCATCAACCACGGGGATCCGCCACATGAAGATAAGCAGACAGGTGAGGATGACCAGCAACAGGATCCGCACCCACATCATTTTCACCAGCCATAATGAAATAGCAAAGGTGATGAGGATCACCGCGATCGCGCGCGGCTTCGCGCCGGGCGGCATGGCCCGGTGTTTTTGCCAGTGCCGCAGATAGCCGCCAAACCATGAGCGATACAGCAGCCAGTGGTGAAAACGCGGTGACGAGCGGGCGAAGCACCAGGCCGCCAGCAGGATAAACGGCGTGGTCGGCAGTAAGGGTAAAACCACACCCAGCGTGCCAAGCACTACCGCGATCCAGCCAATGATGATTAAAATAGTACGCTGCATAATGCGAATCGTTATCAAACTGAACGGCTACTTTACCACTGGAGAGCGCCTTGAAAACAGACTTGCTTCTGGAGATGCTGCAAAAACAGCTGACCACCCTGCGAGCCGAGGCCACCCCTCTGCTGGGGCACGCCACGCTGAAGCCGCGCTTTGACCGGCAGCTTTTTCGTACCCGCAGCACGCGCATACAGGATTACCTTGGCGAAGCGCAGGCAAATCTCGATGAGTTACGCCATGCGGTAGAGAACGAGCAGCAGGAACAGGTGGCGTGGCTTGCTGAGCATCTCACTGAGCAGATGACCGCCCTGCATCGCGAAATCATCGCCTGGCCACTGCGCGCCTGGGACAGTCCCTCGCCCGGTCTCGGCAAATGGCAGCGCAAGCGGCTGGAGAACCAGGAGTTTGAACGCCGGCTGTTTGAGATGAAGCGCGAACGCGAAGCGAGGCTGAACAACAGCGAAACGCTGGAAGAGCAGCAGCTATTGATGCGCGAGATTAGCGCGCTGGAAGGACGTATCGTTCGCTGCCGTCAGGCGCTGGATGAGATTGAGCGCGTAATTGAACGCCTGACCCGCTAAATAAGGAGTCCGTATGTCACTGGAAAATGCACCCGATGAGGTCAAACTGGCCGTCGATTTGATCATGCTGCTGGAAAATCATGAGATCCCCGCAGAAACGGTACTTAAGGCGCTGGAGATTGTGCGAAGAGATTTTGAGGGTAAGGTGAAGGCCTGTAGCCCTCACCCTAACCCTCAACCCACCGGAAGAGGGAAAATAGATTAAGCCGGAGTGGGATCGTCACCCTTAATCTCGCGCTTCACTTCTGTATGCTCATCACCTTTCTCGTTACGCAGGTGAACCTCAAGCTGGTTGAAGGCGATATTAATATCGTTTTCACGACACAGACGATCGAGAGAACGGTTCAGCTCATCCACCGTGTAGCTGCGGTCACGCAGTTCACGCACGTATAAACGCAGCTCGTGATCCAGCGTACTCGGCCCAAAGGTGGTGAAGAACACCGCCGGGGCAGGATCGTGCATCACTTTCGGATGTTCTGACGCCGCCTTCAGCAGTACCTCTTTCACCTTCTCCAGATCCGACCCATAGGCTACGCCGAGACGGATCACCACGCGCGTCACCGTATCGGAGAGCGACCAGTTGATCAGACGCTCGGTCACAAACGCTTTGTTCGGGATGATCACCTCTTTGCGATCGAAGTCGGTGATGGTGGTAGCACGAATACGGATCTTACTGACCGTACCGGAGAAGGTGCCGATGGTGACGGTATCGCCAATACGTACCGGACGTTCGAACAGGATGATCAGGCCGGACACAAAGTTACCGAAGATCTCCTGCAGGCCAAAACCAAGACCAACCGAGAGGGCGGCCGCCAGCCACTGCAGTTTATCCCACGAGACGCCAAGCGAGCCAAAGACCGTCATCGCCCCAACGATAATGATGACGTAGTTGAGGATCGTGGTAATGGCGTACGACGCCCCCTGACGCAGGTTCAGACGCGACAGGACCAGCACTTCCAGCAGGCCTGGCAGGTTGCGAATCAGCGCCCAGGCCACGACCGACGATACCAGGGCAAACAGCAGGCTGCCCATGGTCACGCTTTTCATGACCGCCGCGCCGGCTTCGGTTCCGTTGTATTGCCAGAGGGTAATACTGTCGAGATAGGCGAAAACGGTAATAAGATCGGACCAGATAGCCCAGAACATCACGGCAAACAGAGCGATCATCACCAGCATGGTGATACGCAGCGTCTGCTGGTTAACCTGCTCCAGCGCGATGGTCGGCTCTTCCTGTGGCTCTGCCCCTTCGGCCCCCTCTTTCACCTGATGCTGACGACGCGCTATGGCGCGGCGATAGGCAATGCGGCGGGCCGCTACGCTCAGGCCGCGCAGCACGGTCTGATAAAGCAGGTTCCAGACGATCACCAGATAGACTGTTTCAATCCAGCGACCGGACAGGCGCAGCGTGGTATAGAAGTAACCCGTCGCCGTAAGCACCATCAGCGCCAGCGGAATGATCGCCAGCACCGTCACGGTGGCCAGACGAATATTGTGGGACTCTTTATCACGCCAGCTGTCGCGGCACATTGGCCACATCAGGATAGCAATCAGCAGCAGGTTCAACAGGATGGCCAGCTGCCCCAGCACATCATCCATCAGATGCAGCGGGGAAAGTTCAGAGACCACCGACCAGAAGTGCAGCGGCAGGAGCGCCAGGCTTATGCGTACAATCTGACGACGCCAGTGGCTGGTCAGCTGTGCAGGCATGTTGAAATGGCGCACGGCCACACCATCTTTTTCCAGTACTTTCCAGCACACGCCGAACACCAGCCAGAACAGCGCCAGTTTTTTACTGAACGCCCACAGCAGATCGCTGACGTTGAGCTGCATCGTGAGCAGAATCAGGCCCACAGCCAGAATAATCAGACACACCGGCAGGGCGCGTATGAGATCGATCAGAATCGCTTTCGGCGTATGAAGCTGGCTATCGTTTCGCAGTTGCCCTACTTCGGACGCCAGCTTCGCCTGGTATTTTTTCAGCCAGCCCAGACGCCAGCGAATCAGGCCAGCAATCAGCAGCAGCGGTAAACCCGCCAGCAAGGCAATCGTCACCGCAGGCCAGGCTTTCTCCCAGTTCACGGTGATTTTCATGCTTTTGATCTGCGTTTTCAGCGTCTCAGGGAAGGATTTAATCCAGTCCCAGTCCATCGGTTTGTTGCTGTTTACCCAGAAAATCTGCTGGGTCAAAATCTCCTGCAGACTTTTCGAGACGCTCACCAGCTGCTGCTGGTTGATTTGCAGGTTAATCGCCATCATCAGCTGGTTGCCCAGCTGTTTATTGAGCTGGTCCAGCAGTTCGCGGCGCATATCAACGACCTGGAGCAGTGCGTCGTGCACTTCCGGGTTCACGTCGCTGGAGTGCCCCTCTTCAATTTTGGCGACAAAGTTATCGCTCTGGAAAAGGGCATCGCGCTGCTGGTTGACGTCAAATTGTTCCAGACGTAAATCCGCAATGCGGTTGGTCATGTCCTCCAGCTCATCGGCGGACGGGAGCGTCTGCTGCTGCTGGTAGAGAATACGCGACAGCAGAAGGCTGCCCTTCAGGACCGCTATCTGCTCTTTGATATTGCGCTCAGCCTGCAGCGCGCGATCCAGCCAGTTTTTGACTTTGATATTTTGCTGAACCAGCGAGTTGCCGTTTTCCGTCGCCAGTATCAGGCGCTGGCTAAGCTGGTGGTTAGCCTCAAGCTCCTGCTTCACCAGCGGATTCGCCTGAATGCGGGCGGTTTCGTCAGGTGATACAGCCTCCTGAGCAGTTTTTTCCGTCAGGGTCAGGCGTTTACTGTTTACCGCCTCCTGCAACAGCTGGAGCTGATGTTCCAGGCGATTAATATTCGCGGTGACATAATCACGCTGCTTCTGGAGCGTATCCTGCAGCACCGTATTCCCTTCCAGGCTTTTACGCTGCTGTTCGATTTGCGCGTTGAGCAACGTCTGCTGAACCAGCAGCAGGGTTTGCTGCGTCGGACGGAGCGTGCCTTCCCCCACCGTTGTGCCGTTCAGGCGGTTGCGGATTTGCTGCAGCTGCTGTGACGCGGTGTACATCGCGTTTTGCACGCGCTCAGGCTGGGTTTGCAGGGAGACAAGCTGGCTGTTATACGTTGCGAGATCGGATTGCGCGGTTTGCAGGTCGTCGAGTAATTGCGCAACGCGCGACTCCAGCTGGCGCAAGGAGAGCGTCGAGAGCGTCTTGCGCGTTTCGTCGTCGTTATCCACGTCACTCAGGGCGTTCAGCGATTCCGTCGCTTTGCGCATGTTTTCAGGGGCCTGCGCCACCTTCTGACGAAGCTGTGCGGTTTCAGCTTTGACGCGCTCAATTTTATCAAGCGTTTCCAGCGTTTCCGTCAAATCCTGCTGGGTAAGTTTCTCCTGAGGAGAAAGGTCTTTTTGTTTGTTCAGCGTGTCGAGCTGCGACTGAACATCGCCGCGCGAGGGGATATCATTGCTGTTGTCGGCGCGGGCCCAGGTCAGCGGCGCCGTGGCGAAGAAAAACAGCATCGCAAAGAGCAATGCAAAAACAGGATGTTGCGAGCGATTGATGGGCAGCATAGTTGTGAATGATGTCAGAAGATGACCGAAAATAGTCCGGCGTGAAGAATATCACGCTCGCCTGAAGCAGAATAGCGCGAACGTGAGCCTCTGAGATAAATCCTGGAAATGACTCAGGCAGTCAGAGAAGATGTATCACTGCGCAGCGTGGGACAGAGCTGGAGCATTTCCAGTAAAATCGCCACGTAGCTGCGGGCTTCCGCTTTCAGGTCAAAGGATTGTGGGGCAAACAGCCAGTTTTCCATCAGGCCTGAAATGTAGCTGCGCATCAGGATAGCCGCCCGGCGGGTCAAGAGATTGGCCGGTAACAGATTTGCCTGCATGCACAGGTTCAGGTTCTGTTCAATGCGGTCATAGCTCTCCAGGCTGAGGCTGCGTTGCGCCTGCTGCACCACCGCCATTTCGCCCACGAACTCGCATTTATGAAAGATAATTTCCATCATTAATCTACGACGTTCTTCAACTACAGTCGCTTCAAGGATATATACTAATATTTCTCTCAATACTGAGAGTGGATCGTCGGGGAATTTTGCCCGATACTCACTCTCGAGATCGCTAATGCTGGACTCTGAAAGCTCCCAGATTTCACTGAACAGATCTGACTTGTCTTTAAAATGCCAGTAAATCGCTCCTCGCGTTACGCCGGCAGCCTGAGCAATCTGCGCCAGCGAGGTTGACGAAACACCTTGCTGAGAAAACAATCGTATTGCCACATCCAGAATGTGTTGTCGGGTTTCCAGCGCTTGTTGTTTGGTTTTTCGTGCCATAGGTGAGTGAATTTACAGGAGTCAGATTTACATACATTTGTGAATGTATGTACCATAGCATGACGATAATATAAACGCAGCAATGGGTTTTTAGACTCAGGACCCTTGATCAATTTGAAATCGGACACTCGAGGTTTACATATGAACAAAAACAGAGGGTTAACGCCTCTGGCGGTCGTTCTGATGCTCTCAGGCAGCTTAGCGCTAACAGGATGTGACGACAAACCGGCTCAACAAGGAGCTCAGCAGGCGCCAGAAGTAGGCGTCGTGACGCTCAAATCTGAACCTCTACAAATCACCACCGAATTACCAGGCCGTACAAATGCCTACCGCATTGCGGAAGTCCGTCCTCAGGTTAGCGGCATTATCCTGAAACGTAACTTTACCGAAGGCGGTGATGTGAAGGCCGGTGAGTCTCTGTATCAGATTGATCCAGCAACCTATCAGGCATCTTATGAAAGCGCCAAAGGTGACCTGGCGAAAGCACAGGCTGCAGCCAAAATCGCCCAGCTGACGCTGAACCGCTACCAGAAACTGCTCGGTACCAAGTACATCAGTCAACAGGATTACGACACAGCCCTGGCCGATGCACAGCAGGCTAACGCAGCCGTCGTGGCAGCCAAAGCGGCAGTCGAAACCGCCCGCATTAACCTGGCCTATACCAAAGTGACCTCCCCTATCAGCGGTCGTATTGGTAAATCTTCCGTCACGGAAGGGGCACTGGTGCAGAACGGTCAGACCACTGCGCTGGCGACCGTGCAGCAGCTTGATCCGATCTACGTCGACGTGACGCAGTCCAGCAATGATTTCCTGCGTCTGAAACAGGAGCTGGCTAACGGCACCCTGAAACAGGAAAACGGCAAAGCCAAAGTGGAGCTGATTACCAACGACGGTATCAAGTTCCCGCAGGAAGGTACGCTGGAATTCTCTGATGTGACGGTCGACCAGACCACCGGTTCCATCACCTTACGTGCGATTTTCCCGAACCCTGACAAAAACCTGCTGCCAGGTATGTTTGTTCGCGCGCGTCTGGAAGAAGGAACGAACCCAACCGCACTTCTGGTTCCGCAGCAGGGTGTGACCCGTACGCCACGCGGCGATGCGAGCGCACTGGTTGTCGGGGCAGATGACAAAGTCGAAACGCGCAATATCACCGCCACCCAGGCGATTGGCGATAAATGGCTGGTGACGGAAGGTCTGAAAGATGGCGATCGCGTGATTGTTACTGGTTTGCAAAAAGTTCGTCCTGGCGCGCAGGTTAAAGCACAGGAAGTGAAATCTGACGATAAACAACAAGCTTCGGCCGCTGGCCAGTCAGAACAAACCAAGTCTTAACTTAAACAGGAGCCGTTAAGACATGCCTAATTTCTTTATCGATCGCCCCATATTTGCGTGGGTGATCGCCATAATCATCATGCTGGCCGGGGGACTTGCGATCCTGAAGCTGCCTGTCGCGCAATATCCAACGATTGCGCCACCGGCGGTGACAATTTCCGCAACCTACCCGGGGGCTGATGCGAAAACGGTGCAGGACACCGTTACCCAGGTTATCGAACAGAACATGAACGGTATCGATAACCTGATGTACATGTCCTCAAACAGTGACTCCACCGGTACGGTTCAGATCACCCTGACCTTCCAGTCAGGTACTGATGCCGACATCGCGCAGGTTCAGGTGCAGAACAAACTGCAGCTGGCGATGCCTTTGCTGCCGCAGGAAGTACAACAACAGGGCGTGAGCGTCGAGAAATCGTCCAGTAGCTTCCTGATGGTTGTCGGCGTTATCAACACCAACGGCACCATGACGCAGGAGGATATTTCCGACTACGTAGGCGCCAACATGAAGGACGCTATCAGCCGTACTTCCGGTGTGGGTGACGTGCAGCTGTTCGGTTCCCAGTACGCGATGCGTATCTGGATGGACCCGAATAAACTGAACAACTTCCAGCTGACGCCGGTTGACGTTATCAGCGCCATCAAAGCCCAGAACGCCCAGGTTGCAGCCGGTCAGTTAGGTGGTACGCCACCGGTGAAAGGCCAGCAGCTTAACGCCTCGATCATCGCGCAGACCCGTCTGACCTCCGCCGATGAGTTCAGCAAAATTCTGCTGAAGGTGAACCAGGACGGTTCGCAGGTTCGCCTGCGTGACGTGGCGAAAGTGGAACTGGGTGGTGAGAACTACGACATCATTGCGAAGTTTAACGGTAAACCGGCTTCCGGTCTGGGTATTAAACTGGCGACAGGCGCTAACGCCCTGGACACCGCCACGGCTATCCGTGCAGAACTGAAGAGAATGGAACCGTTCTTCCCGTCAGGTCTGAAAATCGTTTACCCGTATGACACCACGCCGTTCGTCAAAATCTCGATTCATGAAGTGGTTAAGACGCTGGTTGAGGCGATCATCCTGGTATTCCTGGTGATGTACCTGTTCCTGCAAAACTTCCGCGCAACGCTTATCCCAACGATTGCCGTGCCGGTGGTATTGCTCGGGACCTTTGCGATCCTGTCGATATTTGGCTACTCGATAAACACCCTGACGATGTTCGGGATGGTGCTCGCCATCGGCTTGCTGGTGGATGACGCCATCGTCGTGGTAGAGAACGTTGAGCGTGTGATGGCGGAGGAAGGCCTGCCGCCGAAGGAAGCGACCCGTAAATCAATGGGCCAGATCCAGGGTGCGCTGGTCGGTATCGCGATGGTACTGTCGGCGGTATTTATCCCGATGGCCTTCTTCGGTGGCTCCACCGGTGCGATTTACCGCCAGTTCTCCATCACCATCGTTTCTGCGATGGCGCTGTCGGTACTGGTGGCGTTGATTCTGACGCCAGCCCTGTGTGCGACCATGCTGAAGCCGATTCAGAAAGGCGGCCATGGCGAGCATAAAGGGTTCTTCGGCTGGTTTAACCGCATGTTTGATAAGAGCACGCACCACTACACCGACAGCGTAGGCAACATCCTGCGTAGCACCGGTCGTTACCTGCTGCTCTACATCATCATCGTGGTGGGCATGGCTTTCCTGTTCGTTCGTCTGCCAAGCTCGTTCCTGCCGGATGAAGACCAGGGCGTGTTCCTGACGATGGCACAGCTTCCGGCGGGGGCGTCGCAAGAGCGTACCCAGAAAGTGCTGGATGAAGTGACGGACTACTACCTCACCAAAGAGAAAGACAACGTTGAATCCGTGTTTGCGGTTAACGGCTTTGGCTTTGCGGGACGTGGCCAGAACACCGGTATTGCCTTCGTTTCTCTGAAAGACTGGTCTGAACGTCCGGGCAAAGAGAACAAGGTTGAAGCCATCACCGGCCGTGCAATGGGCACCTTCTCGCAGATTAAAGATGCGATGGTCTTCGCCTTTAACCTGCCCGCGATTGTTGAACTGGGTACCGCGACCGGCTTCGACTTCCAGCTGATCGACCAGGGCGGTCTGGGTCACGAAAAACTGACGCAGGCACGTAACCAGTTGTTTGGTGAAGTGGCGAAACACCCTGACCTGCTGGTCGGCGTACGTCCAAACGGTCTGGAAGATACGCCGCAGTACAAAATCGATATCGATCAGGAGAAAGCCCAGGCGCTGGGCGTGTCCATCAGTGACATCAATACCACGCTGGGCGCAGCCTGGGGCGGTAGCTACGTTAACGACTTCATCGACCGCGGTCGTGTGAAGAAAGTGTACGTGATGTCAGAGGCGCAGTACCGTATGTTGCCAAACGATATCAACAGCTGGTTCGTGCGCGGCAGCAATGGTCAGATGGTACCGTTCTCGGCGTTCTCAACGTCACGCTGGGAATACGGTTCACCACGTCTGGAACGCTACAACGGTCTGCCGTCTATGGAGATCCTGGGTCAGGCAGCGCCGGGCCGAAGCACCGGTGAAGCCATGAATCTGATGGAAGAACTGGCGAGCAAACTGCCTTCGGGTATCGGCTATGACTGGACCGGTATGTCCTATCAGGAACGGCTGTCCGGTAACCAGGCCCCTGCTCTGTACGCCATTTCGCTGATTGTGGTCTTCCTGTGTCTGGCGGCACTGTACGAGAGCTGGTCGATTCCGTTCTCCGTTATGCTGGTGGTTCCACTCGGGGTTATCGGTGCGCTGCTTGCGGCAACGTTCCGTGGACTGACCAACGACGTTTACTTCCAGGTAGGCCTGCTGACAACCATTGGCTTGTCGGCGAAGAACGCGATACTTATCGTTGAATTCGCCAAAGATCTGATGGAGAAAGAAGGCAAAGGCTTAATTGAGGCGACGCTTGAGGCAGTTCGTATGCGTCTGCGCCCAATCCTGATGACGTCACTGGCATTTATCCTCGGCGTACTGCCGCTGGTTATCAGCTCTGGTGCGGGCTCCGGCGCGCAGAACGCAGTAGGTACAGGCGTAATGGGCGGTATGGTTACCGCAACCGTACTGGCTATCTTCTTCGTACCGGTGTTCTTCGTGGTGGTTCGCCGCCGCTTCAGCCGTAAGAATGAAGATGTTGAACACAGTCACTCGGTAGAACCTCACTGATACCGGTTTCATGTGATAAAAAGGCCGCATTAGCGGCCTTTTTCATTTACAGAAAAAATCATAAATTACGCTTATTGTGGTTCTATTTATTTTCTGCCATCTTAATTAGACATATCATAATTAACTGATAACTTAATCGGTGAATTCAGGATTTTTTTAATTTCATTTCCCCGCTTAAGTTATTAGGAATATTCCTAACAACAAGTTCAGACAAAGAGAACTCCGGATCTGAACTTTTCTGATCGTTTAAGCTAAGCCGATGAAACGTAAGGAAGCGATAAAAAATCATTCTTCATTTGGATAAAAAAGTTCAGTCCTGGACGAACAATTGCGTAAACACTCGCAGTCTGCGGTTTTATTTGTAATTTTTCGTAATAGCGCGATGAAATCTTGAAGCGAGTGGCTTATAGTTAGAGTTATCAGGAACACAGCACCCGTGCGGCTAAGTATGTTGTATCCATCCCGACATTGATGTTCGGTGAGTAAGAAATCACTCAGAAGGGGATGCGCTATGGACGAGTACTCGCCAAAAAGGCATGATATCGCGCAGTTGAAATTTCTCTGCGAATCCTTGTACCATGACTGCCTTGCCAATCTTGATGAAAGTAACCATGGCTGGGTAAACGACCCAACGTCTGCCATCAATTTACAGTTGAATGAGCTGATTGAGCATATCGCAACCTTCGCACTTAATTATAAAATTAAGTACAATGAAGATAATAAGCTCATTGAGCAAATTGATGAATACCTGGACGACACCTTTATGTTGTTCAGCAGTTACGGCATTAACGCCCAGGATTTGCAAAAATGGCGTAAATCGGGAAACCGGCTATTCCGCTGTTTCGTCAACGTGAGTAGAGCTAACCCGGTTAGTCTTTCCTGTTAAAATTATTACAATTACTAAGGTGAATTTATGTCTGATAAACCACTCACAAAGATCGATTATTTGATGCGCTTGCGACGTTGTCAGTCAATTGACACGCTCGAACGCGTCATTGAAAAGAATAAATACGAGCTTTCGGATAATGAACTGGCGGTATTTTATTCAGCTGCTGACCATCGTCTTGCTGAGCTGACAATGAATAAACTGTATGACAAAATCCCTACTTCTGTGTGGAAATTTGTCCGTTAATCTTTGAAGGGTGTCTGTAGAGTTCTACGCCACGTTCTAAGTTGTATTTACCTATCCCGTTATGCTCCCTGTGCCCAGGCCAGGTCTCCGTGTAAAACGTGTTCATCAGCAATAATGTTGTGACACCAGTCACATCAGCTTTTCGGGAACGTTCCCCTGCTGGTCTGTTACGATTACCCTGCAGTAATCATATCCAGAGAGGTTTCCCATGAGCGTAGAAAAACAGAAAATGATTGCAGGTGAACATTACTGTCCCGGCGATGAGACGTTACGGGCCGACCGACTACGGGCCCGCCATCTGGTTTACCGCTATAACCACACCGCACCTGATGAAAAAACAGAACGCCAGAACATTCTGGCGGAACTTTTGGGGCAAAGCGAAGGGGCTTATATAGAACCGAGCTTCCGCTGTGACTATGGATATAACATTTATCTTGGCAAAAACTTTTACGCTAACTTTGATTGCGTGATACTGGATGTCTGTCCTGTTCATATTGGCGATAACTGCATGCTTGCGCCGGGTGTTCATATTTATACGGCAACCCATCCCCTGGATGCAGAGGCACGTAATAGCGGCGTGGAGTTTGGAAAACCCGTCAACATTGGAAATAATGTCTGGATTGGCGGCCGGGCGGTCATTAATCCTGGCGTCACCCTCGGTGATAATGTGGTGGTGGCCTCCGGCGCCGTCGTGACGAAAGACGTCCCGGCAAACGTCGTCGTTGGCGGCAATCCGGCAAGAATCATCAAAACGCTGTGAAGTATCAGGGAGCCAACTGTTATGGTCTTTTAGCGCCAGACTGTTACTTTTTTCACTCTGATGGCTCCCCTAAAATTGGCAGACACCCTGTATTGTCAACTCTCATGAAGGCAAATAATGACCGAGATACAGCGCCTGCTTACCGCCACCATCAACGATCTTAACCTCCGCGAAAAGCGCGATAATCGCCCGCGCTTTAGCATTAGCTTTATTCGCAAACATCCTGGGCTGTTTGTCGCAATGTATGCCGCCTGGCTGGCGACGCTTATTGTGATGCTGCAGTCCGAAACGCTGGTGGACTCTGTCTGGCTGCTGGTTGTACTGTTTGTCGTCTTTAACGCCTTTTTCTTTTTCGACGTAAATCCGCGCTACCGTTACGAAGATATCGACGTCCTCGATTTCCGGGTCTGCTACAACGGCGAGTGGTACAACACGCGTTTCGTGCCTACGGAGCTGATCGAGAGCATCCTGCACTCTCCGGCAGTGGAAACCGGGCAAAAAGAGAAGCTGCAGAAAATGGTCTCCACCAAAGGTCAGCTCTCTTTCTATGATGTCTTTACCCTTTCCCGCCCTGCTGCTGCGTAATTAACGCCTGCAGACGTCGGATCCCCGGCACAAACTGAGAAGCAGAGGTATTACCGTAGCCTAAAACCAGACCGGTTTGCCCCTGCTTCGTCTCCAGGTAATACCCGCTCAGTGCAGCGGGTGCCAGCTGAAACGCCCTCGCCTGCTCCACCAGCTTCTGGTCATCAATACCGTCTATCGCCAGCGTCAGATGCATCCCGCCCTCACCAGCGAGAATACGGTGCGGCGTGCGAAGCTCTGTGCCCAACACCTCACGCAGCTGGCGGTAGCGTTTACGGTAGAGCCGACGCATGGCGGCAAGATGACGGGCGTAGTGACCTTCTTCAATGAACAGCGCCAGGGTGCGCTGCTCAGCACGATGCCCACCGCGCAACAGCGAGCCGATGGCCGCGCGAGCCGCTTTCGCCAGCGCTGGCGGCAATACCATGAACCCCATTCTGAGCGACGGAAACAGCGTTTTGCTGAACGTCCCCAGATACACAACGGGCGCGTTAGCGACCATGCCCAGCATGGCCGGCACCGGTTCACCGGTATAGCGGAACTCGCTGTCGTAATCGTCCTCAATAATCCACGCGTTATGCTGTCTGGCGAGTTCCAGCAACGCCAGACGCCGCCGTGCGCTGAGCACGCTCCCGTAAGGAAACTGGTGTGAAGGCGAGGTAAAAATCAGCGAGGGAGAAGGCGTATCCAGCCCTTCCCAGCACATTCCCTCATCATCTACCGGTATTCCCGTCATCGTCAGGCCGGTTTTAACAAACGCGCTCTTTGCCCCGCTATAGCCGGGGTTTTCTACCCAGGCGACATCGCCTGGCTCACTCAACAGCATCGTGCACAGGTTAACGCCCTCAAGCGCCCCTTCCGTTATTACAATCTGGCTGGCGTCGCAGTCAATGCCGCGAGACAGTGCAAGGTGTCGGGCAATCGCTGCCCGCAGCGACGGCTCGCCGGCCGGGTCGCCATACCCTAACAGGGCATATCCCTCCTCCCGCATCACGCGGTCGTAAATTCGCCGCCACAGCGGCAGAGGAAAATAGTTGATGGCCGGCGTCCCTGGGGTAAACGCCAGAACCGGCGTGTCCCGGGGCACTGGCGCAGGCAGCAGGCCGACCCGTTTTGCCAGCGTGATGGCAGGGTCCGGCAATGTTTGGGTGACAGAACGGTGAGCTAACTGTGCCACCCGCGTTCCCTGGCGATTACGCTGCAAATACCCTTCGAGCGTGAGCTGATCCAGCGCCGCATTAACGGTATTGCGGGAAAGGGAGAGCTGCAGAGCCAGCGTTCGCGAACCGGAAAGCTGGCTGCCGGACCGTAGCCTTCCGCACAGTATGGCTTCCCGCAAAGCGAGATAGAGCGTGCGCTGGAGCGTCTCTTCCCCACGTGTTTTCAGGGCAGCATTGAGCAAGGTATAAAATTCATCACCCGGTATATTCATCTTAACTCCTCGTGGCACCATCAAAACATAGCGCAGTGGTTCTTTTTAAGGAACCATCAATTTACTAGTCTGAAGCTCTTTTCAACGTCATGGAAATTAAGATGAAGACATTCAATCAGTTCGGACAGCCAGTGGGTGAACCCCTTAACGACTGGCAACCTCGCCAGCACCCGTCCCGAGTGGTACTTCAGGGTCGCTATTGTCGGCTTGAGCCGCTGCGAGTGGAGCATGCCGACGCACTGTTCTCCGCGTATTCCCTGGCCGAAGATACTCGCAGCTGGACATGGCTACTGCGTGAACCCGATGCCACCGCGGAGGAGTTTACCGAATGGGTGGCAAGCGTGAGCGAATTATCCGATCCTATCCACTTTACCGTTATGGATAACCAGACCCAGTCTCCGGTCGGGACGCTGTCCCTGATGCGGATCGATCCCAAAAACGGGGTTATGGAAGTGGGGCACGTTCACTTTTCTCCGCTGTTAAGCCGCACGCCAATGTCGACAGAAGCACAGTATCTGCTGATGCGGTATGCGTTCGATACCCTTGGCTACCGGCGTTATGAATGGAAGTGTAATAGTCTGAACGAGCCTTCCCGCAAAGCGGCACTGCGTTTGGGTTTTCAGTTTGAAGGGCGTTTTCGCCAGGCGCTGGTCATTAAAGGTCATAACCGGGATACCGACTGGTTTTCAATTCTCGACAAAGAGTGGCCAGCGCTGGCAAGCGCCTTTGAAAACTGGCTTGCCACCGACAATTTTACTGCCGATGGCAAACAAAAAAGATCCCTGGAAAGCTGGCGAGAAACACGCGTCTAGCGTCTTTTTTTACGTCCCTGAACCGCCTTAAAGCGCGGGTTGGATTTGCAAATCACGTATAAGCGTCCCTTGCGTTTGACTATCTGGCAATCCGGGTGACGCTGTTTTGCACTGCGCAATGAGTTAAGTACCTGCATGGTTAGCCCCGCTTCGCATTGAGAAAGCCGCCAAAACGCTTGCGGAAGCGCGCTGTGCTGCCGTCCGTGGAGAATGTTTTCTGCTTACCGGTATAAAACGGATGCGATTTTGATGAGACGTCGATGGTGATGTACGGATACGTTTCACCGTCGAGTTCAATTTCGCGCTCGGTTTTAATGGTTGAGCCAACTTTAAAATACTCATTGGCGCTGGTGTCGTGAAAGACCACGGTGCGATAGGCAGGGTGGATATCTGGCTTCATCGTAAACCTCTTATGTTTTGTTATAACATAACAAAATAATATCCAGGCCAGACTGAAAAAACAACCCCTCTCTCCTGACGATATTTTCGGGTTTGCCTTAGATAAAATGATAGCCACGCCATCCACGTGCTATAACTATATCATTTCGCGGTAAAATCTTTCTCTTCAGGCAGGGAACTCAGCGCCCAGGAATGGGTATACGAGGAAGGACACGACGGCATGAAAACCCGACACCTGGTCAGTCTGGTGACTGGCGTACTTATCTTTTCTATACTGGTCCCCATTTGCCTGAGCATCTGGCTGGCCCATCGCCAGGCGGAAGATAAATTTGTCGATGCGCTGGAGAACTATGCCTCGCGCGTTCTGGTACGAACCGACAGGGTCGTGGAGCAGGCAAAAGAAGCGCTCAATCACCTGCAGGCATTTGAGGGGGTTCCGTGTAGCCCTCTGCAGTTAAGGGAGATGCGCAGGGTCGCTTTCTCGTGGCGATACGTCCAGGAAGTGATTTATATCGACAACCTTCAACCGCTCTGCTCCTCCCTGGAGCAAACCAGCCATGCCTCCCCTTTTCCCCCTCCGATGCGCATTACCGAAGATGGTTACAGTGCCTGGCTGACCACGCAAAACGATCTTGGTTTTCACCACTACATGGCCGTGCTGGGAAAAGGTCATTACCTTGTCATGATCGATCCAGCCTCACTTGTGGATGTGATCCCTTTCGGTGAGATAGCGATTGATGCCGCCCTGGTAGGAAGCACAACACACCGCATATTCGCCAGCAGCAATAAGCTCGATCCGCATATCCGCGACATGATTCAGGAGCAGGGTGTGACCAGCGTTCAGTACAACGGTTCGATGTACGTCATGAAGTCTGTACCTGAACTGGGGTTTACCGTCGTCGCATGGGCAACGCTTAAACCGCTGGCTGAAACCTGGCACCGGCAGCTTCTTTTCTGGTTACCGTTCGGCATGTTGATGAGCCTGCTTGCCGCGCTCTTTGTCCTGCGGATACTGCGCCGTATCCAGTCGCCGCGCAATCGCCTGCTTGACGCCATTAACAGCCGCGATTTTGTGGTTCACTATCAGCCCATCGTGGCGCTGTGCAGCGGAAAAATCGTGGGTGCAGAAGCGCTGACGCGCTGGCCCCAGCCAGACGGAAGTAGTCTGTCGCCTGATATCTTTGTTCCCCTTGCCGAGCAAACGGGGCTCATCTCGCAGCTCACGCAGTTAGTCATCGAAAAGGTGTTTGAAGATATGGGCCACTGGCTACAACATCATCCGGATCAGCATATCTCCATCAACCTCGCGCCTGCCGATTTAACCTCCGGCATCCTGCCGCCTCTGCTGAGTCAATTGCTGAATAAGTGGAAAGTCCATCCAAAACAGATCGCCCTTGAGCTAACCGAGCGAGGTTTTGCCGATCCCAAAATAAGCGCACCGGCTATCGCCGCATTCCGTCGCGCGGGGCACCCTGTCTATATTGATGATTTTGGCACGGGCTATTCCAGCCTGAGCTATCTGCAGGATCTGGACGTCGACACGCTAAAAATCGATAAGTCGTTCGTGGATGCGCTGGAATATAAAAACGTGACGCCACACATCATTGAAATAGCGAAGTCGCTGAAGCTGGCGATGGTGGCAGAGGGTGTCGAAACCGCAGGGCAGCTCGCCTGGCTGCACCGACACGGCGTGCAATATGGGCAGGGGTGGTACTACAGCAAAGCGCTGCCAAAAACGGAATTTATTCTTTGGGCAGAAAATAACCTCGGAACGCACTCTACTTAAGATAGGATTTGATCACCTGCAACACCACGCCAAGATCGGCTTCACGCTGCGCTTCTTCAGGCTCTTTCACCACATGATCGGTTAAGTGCCCTTCGATCACCTGCATCATCATGCCGTTGACTGCCCCGCGGATCGCCGCCAGCTGCTGTAATACCTCGGCGCATTCGTGATCGCTATTCAGCATTTTCTCCAGAGCGTTACTCTGCCCCTGAATTTTCTTCAGGCGAGTCAATAACATTTTCTTGTCGCGAACGGTATGTGACATCTCTTCAACCCTTATCTTTTTGGCATTTAAAGCATATCACGCTCTACTCCCCCTGAGTATTTTTCTACTGGGGGGTAGTATTAATCTACTGGGGGGGAGTAGTATCAGGTCACGCTTTCCACTCCGGAATTTTCCATGAACGATTTTGCTTCACTCCTGCAGCAGGGTAATGCCTGGCTGTTTGTCCCCAGCGCTATTCTGCTCGGTGCGCTACATGGCCTGGAGCCGGGCCACTCGAAAACGATGATGGCCGCTTTTATCGTGGCCATCCGCGGCACGCTGAAGCAGGCGGTACTGCTCGGTCTGGCGGCAACGCTTTCCCATACGGCGGTGGTCTGGATTATTGCCATGGCAGGATTATGGTTTGGACGGGGCTGGGATGCACATACGTCCGAGCCCTGGTTCCAGCTGATCTCTGGCGTATTGATCGTTGCAATCGCTCTGTGGATGGCGTGGCGAACCTGGAAAGAGAGCCAGCCGCACGATCATCATCACGACCATGATCATCACCATGACCACCATCACGATCATCACCACCACGAACACCCACTGGTTGATGACGAGTGGCAGGACGCCCACCAGCGCGCGCACGCGCAGGATATTAACCGGCGTTTCAACGGTCAAAACGTCACCACCGGACAGATCGTGATGTTTGGCCTGACGGGAGGTCTCATTCCCTGCCCGGCGTCCATCACCGTTCTACTCATCTGCCTGCAGCTAAAGCATTTTGCCCTCGGCGCGACGCTGGTGTTCAGCTTCAGTATTGGTCTGGCGTTAACGCTGGTCGCTTCCGGCGCAATAGCCGCCTTAAGCCTCAAACATGCGACAAAACGCTGGCCCGGGTTTAGCGAATTCTCCCGCAAAGCGCCGTGGATCTCCGCAGCGCTGATAACCGTAGTAGGGATTTACATGAGCCTGCATGGCCTGAGCGGAATTCTGGCGTAAGCCTGCGGCCACGTCGTGTGGCCGCCTCTCAATGGTCAGTTAAGACTTTGTTGCCAGCTGAAGGAATAACGAAGCTGGCGTTTCTGGAGGATAAATTCCGGCGAAACGCTGGGGCTCCAGGAGTCATCGCCACCCACGCCCATATGGAACGCATCAAGGTTGAGCCAACATCCCGGCTCTTCCCGCAGCAGATGATGATGGGTTGTCTCACGCAGCTGCTGCTGGCTGTAGCGGCTCGCTGAGAAATGGAACGCGCCATTCAGCTGATGCGCTCCCAGCACGAGTTCGCGGGTATCACAGCGCAAACCATTTTCCGTCGGGAAGATATACGGCGTATGCATGGCCTCCAGGGGTAATGTCCAGCGCCCCTGTTCTGCTGCCAGCTTTCTGTCCGGGTAGTTTTCATGCGGTCCCAGCCCCAGCCAGTGAACGTTTTCCGGCGTTTCGGCAAGATGAATGCTCAGTCCAATGCGCGCAGGCTCCGGAATATCGGACGCAATATCGACCTGAATATCCCCGTGCAGCCTCCCCCGATCGTCCACCCGCCAGGTTTTACGGCTCAGGAACAGCGCTTTGCCGTGATACTCCCCGACGTGCAGGGTGGTGACCACGACGTCGCCCGCGTGCTGCTCTGCCTCACAGTGCAGAACGCGCGAGGTGAAATCGTACATGCCCGCCGCTTTCCAGCGTTCAACCCATGCATTAGGATCGATTTGCGTCGCTTCACTCACGCCAATGTCATTGTCCAGCGGTGCGCGGCTCACGTTATCCGTCACCGGGGCGAGCAGCGTTTCAACGCCCTCGCGCCACCATTGCGTCAGGTTGCCTGAGGTGCAGTCGAACTGCCAGCGCTGTTGACGATGCGTGACCTCCAGCATGCGCTCGTTTTGCATCAAAACCGGAGGTTCGCCCGCAGACACTGGTGGCGCAATAAAGAGCGGAGCCGGAAGCGGCCACTGCTCCCATGCGCAGCGATGATTAGCCGGTGACCACGGCGTTGCCAGCGGCTGGCGGACTTCAACGTTCAGCCAGACCTCACCCGGTTCGGCCTTCATCTCTGGCAGGGCGATCTCAACACGCTGAGCGCCTTCAGGGGCCATCGCGAGCATAACCTCGCCCGTGGCCAGCACTTCCCCGTCACGGGCAAGCGTCCATCTCAGTACTTCGTTATCGGTGTGGCGGAACAGGTAGCCGCTTTGTACCTCTATCACCAGCGGAGAGGTGCTTATACGTGTAAAGGTAAAAAACTGCTGCGCGCGCTGCGCTTCGTACAGCGCCGGGTGCGGCGTGCGATCGGGGAAGACCAGGCCATTAAGGCAGAACTGCCGATCGTTCGGTTTATCACCAAAGTCCCCGCCGTAGGCCCAGTACGCGTTACCATTTTCGTCTTTTTTCGTCAGGGCCTGATCGACCCAGTCCCAGACAAACCCTCCCTGCAGGCGAGGATGGCTGCGAAACGCCTGCCAGTATTTCGCGAACCCACCGAAGCTGTTACCCATCGCGTGGGCGTATTCACAGAGGATCAGCGGACGCGTTTCATCCGGCATGCCGATCCATTTCTTGATTGACCATTTAGGCACCGCCGGGAAGGGCTGATCCCGATCGACACGGGCGTACATCGGGCAGACGATATCGGTCGCCGCCGTATTCGCTCCACCGCCTTCGTATTGTACCGGGCGCGTCGGATCCGTGGACTTCACCCAGCGGTACAATGCGTCGTGGTTTGCGCCGTGACCAGACTCATTGCCCAGCGACCAGATGATAATTGAGGGGTGATTACGATCGCGCTGCACCATGCGGGTCACGCGCTCGCTCATGGCGGGCAGCCAGCGCGGATCGTCAGCCAGGCGGCTCATAGGCACCATGCCGTGGGTTTCGATATTGGCTTCGTCAACGACGTACAGCCCGTAACGATCGCAAAGCCGGTACCACAGCGGATGGTTCGGGTAGTGCGAGCAGCGCACGGCGTTGAAGTTATGCTGCTTCATGACTTCGATATCGCGACGCATGGTCGCTTCGTCCATCACCTGGCCGTTTTCCGGATGATGTTCGTGCCGGTTAACCCCGCGAATCAGCAGCGGTTTACCGTTGAGCTTCAGCAGGCCGTTGCTGATTTCAACGCGGCGGAAGCCAACATCGCACGCCTCAATCTCCAGCACTTCCCCCCGCGGGTTAAGCAGCGCCATCGTCAGGCGATACAGTTCTGGCGTTTCCGCACTCCAGAGCGCGGGGGACACCACGGGGATCGTTACCTTTAAGCGCTCGGCCCAGCTGCCGCGTTCGTCAACAATGGCAGATCCCGGGCGCTGGACAACGCTGGCGCATTTCTCCCCCTTGCGCCACAGGGTAAAGGCCACTTCACACGTCGAAAATTGCGCTCCCTGCAGGGCGACGTCAATCTTCAGCACCGCGCGGTCCAGTTCCGCATTCAGGTCTGTCACCACGTGATAATCGGCAATCTGCGTCTCGGGTTTATGCAGTAGGGTCACATCGCGGAAAATGCCGCTCATGCGCCACATGTCCTGATCTTCCAGATAACTGCCGTCGCACCAGCGCAAGACCATCACCGCCAGGCGGTTCTGACCGGGGCGTAATACCAACGAGAGGTCAAATTCGGCGGGCAGTCGGCTGTCCTGGGAATAGCCTATCCACTCTCCGTTGCACCACAGATGAAACGCCGAGTTCACGCCGTCAAAGATAACGCGGGTTTGCCCGCTCTGTAACCAGGCCTCCTCCACGTCAAATGTGAGCGAGTAACAGCCGGTCGGGTTTTCTTGCGGCACAAAAGGCGGGTTAACGGGTATGGGATAGGTCACATTGGTGTAGATGGGCGTATCGAACCCCTGCATCTGCCAGTTAGACGGCACGGGCATCGCAACGGCATCGTCGCAATCTTTGGTTACCCATGCCTGAGGAACCTGCTCGGGCGCAGCAAAAAAACTGAATCGCCACACCCCGTTGAGAGTGCGCCTGCTGACGGATCCGGCATCGTCCCGGGCAGAGTGTTCATTACGCCAGCTGTGTAAAGGCGCGTGTGCGGCCAGGCGATTCCACTGGGTAACTCCCGGATTTTCCCAGTCTCGTCGGGCCAGAATGGCGCTGAGGGTCAGCGATGGGGTATTGGACATATCAACCTCTTTGCGAAGCGCTCACAATTTTGGTTAACATGCCCTGGCACTCTGCGACGGTAAAGCGTTCAATCGCGGGGTAGCGAGTCAGATCACAAAAGTCTTATTTGCGGGCAAGCTGCTCGGCCAGCAGTGCCAGACTTCTGAGCTGCTGGGCCAGCTCCTCTCGTTCAGCCTGCTGGGGAGCATGGCGCGCGCTGGAATGACGGGTAACAAGCGTAACCGGCAGCTGAACCTGCCAGCACGTTTCGCCCCCGGAGGGGGCCAGCAGCCACTCCACGCTGCGCTCGCCCGCCTCGCGAAAGGCCTGACGAATGGTCGTCAGCGGCGGGGAAAACCAGGCGCTGTCAGCCGTATCGTCGAACCCGACCACGGAAATCTGGCCCGGCACCGCGATCCCTTTTTCCGCGCAGGCGCGAATCACCCCGAGCGCCATTTGATCGTTCGCCACCAGAATCGCATCCGGTAATGCACCAGACAGCAGCAGATGCCCCTTCTCATATCCGCTGGCCGCGCTCCAGTCACCGTATGCCACTGCAACGGCTTCCAGACCCGCGCGTGTCAGGGTGGCTTTCCATCCCGCCAGACGCGCCCGTGCTGAAACAGAACTTTCCGGCCCGCTCAGCAGGGCAATACGCTGATGCCCCAGCGAAATCAGATGCTCAACGCCCAGACGCGCGCCCTGTTCTGCGTTAAACACAAGGCTGTTTACCTGCGCGGAGGGCGATACATCAAGGAACAGCACCGGAACAGGCGACGCCAGCGCCCTGAGCTGTTCGGCATGTTCATCGTCAAGCGGAACATTCACCAGCAGGGCTTCTACGCGCTGCGCCAGCAACGCCTGAAGCGCGGTCTGACACTGCTGTGGTTGCTCCACCATGGAAATGAGGACGCTCGCCCCCTGTTCCGCCGCACGGGATTTTACCGCCGATACAATTTGCGAAGGCGCGTGCAGGGCCAGATCGGTAGTGATGAGGCCCAGCGTACGGGTGCGTTTACCCGCCAGCTGCTGTGCCCGAAGGTTAGGAACGTAGTGCAGCTCCGCCATCGCCTGCTGCACCTTTTCTCGCGTGCGGGCGGACACATGTTCCGCGTCGTTAATGACGCGGGAAACGGTTTGATAAGAAACCCCCGCAAGGAGGGCGACATCATAGAGAGTGATAGCTTTCATGCATTCTGGCATCGCGTATTTCGGGATGCCTATTCTGGCACAGCGACGCCGTTAAAACATGTGAGCGCTTCGCAAAATTAAACAACCCGCTCCGGCTGGGGAATTTCTTCAATGCGCGGCTTCTGGCGGAACCAGGGCAAACAGAGCTGGATAAGTGGGCCAATGGTCAGGGCATATAATACGGTCCCCACCCCAAACGTGCCGCCCAGCACGCACCCAATCAGCAGGACAGACACCTCAATTGAGGTACGCACGCTGCGAATGGACCACCCCAGCCGGGCATGAATGCCGGTCATCAGGCCGTCGCGCGGGCCAGGCCCGAAACCGGCACCGATGTACATGCTGGTCGCAATTGCGTTCATCACAATGCCCCCGACTAATAGCGTTATTCGAAGGGGCAAGGAACTCAGTTCGGGGATAAGCGCCATGCTGGCATCTGCCGCCAGACCGATACAAATCACGTTACTGATCGTGCCAAGCCCCGGCATCTGACGCAGTGGGATCCACAGCAGCAGCACCGCAGCGCCGACTAAAATGATCACCGTCCCGATACTCATCCCCAGCTGCATCCCCACCCCAAGGTGAAACACATCCCAGGGATCGACACCCAAATCGGAACGAATAAACATCGCGGTGGAAAGGCCATACAGCCCTAAACCGACATAAAGTTGTAGCAGACGACGCACCATTTTTATCTTCTCCAGTGAACCAGGCTTTCATCCTGACCTAAAATGGCACTATGATTAATGTCCAGTTTTCAAATAGTGGACTGCATATGTCATCACGCCGCTTCGGAAGCCAGTCTCTGATACGCCTTTTAGGCCACTGGCAGCAAACCTCTTCCCGCACTCCGCTCTGGCGTCAGCTGGCCGATGCGCTGCGTCTGCTCATCCTTGATGGCCGG
Organism: Lelliottia nimipressuralis; assembly: GCF_004402045.1. Taxonomy (GTDB): domain Bacteria; phylum Pseudomonadota; class Gammaproteobacteria; order Enterobacterales; family Enterobacteriaceae; genus Enterobacter; species Enterobacter chinensis. The sequence goes on from NZ_SOMG01000015.1 coordinate 234,373, forward strand.
CTGGCACTCAATACGCGGCTGCCGGGCGAACGTGAGCTGGCCTCTGCGCTCGACGTGAGCCGGACCACGATCAGCAGCGCCCTCGCCCATCTGCGTGAGGAGGGTTACCTTGAAAGCCGTCACGGTAGCGGTTCACGAGTGATCCTCCCGGATACGCGCGCTGTTCCCACTCTTTCAGCGGCGAGTGCCGCACTGGACCTCTCCACTGCCGCCCTGAATGCCGGTCCGGAGATCCACCAGGCGTATACCCATGCGCTCACGGCCATTACGCAACACCTCTCGCTGACGGGCTACGATCAGCTTGGACTGCCGGCGCTGCGGGAGGCCATCGCTGCGCGCTACACCGCACGCGGTCTTCCCACTCGCGCTGAAGAAGTGATGGTGGTCAATGGCGCTGTCAGCGGCTTTGCGCTGGTACTGAGGATGATGACCGGGCCGGGGGATCGCGTCGTGGTTGATCATCCCACCTACCCGCTGGCGATTGCCGCCATTCAGGGGGCGCAGTGTCGGCCCGTGGGGGTGTCACTGCCGGAAACCGGCTGGGATACGGACGGCTTCGCGGCAACGCTTGCCCAGACAGCGCCGCGGCTGGCGTATCTGATGCCAGATTTTCATAACCCGACCGGACGATGCATGGACATCGCTACCCGTCAGACCATCACCGATATTGCTGCACAAACCCGTACGGCGCTGGTGGTAGACGAGACGATGGTGGATCTCTGGTTTGACTCGCCTCCACCGCCGCCCCTCGCATCCTTTAACCCGCAGGCCACCGTCATCACGTTAGGCTCTGCGGGAAAAAGCTTCTGGGGAGGACTGCGTCTCGGCTGGATCCGCGCCTCCTCGCGTACTATCGCCACGCTTGCCCAGACGCGGGATACCCTGGATTTAGGGTCGCCGCTGCTGGAACAGCTGGCGATGCTGTGGCTCATGAACAACAGCGAGACGTTTCTACCCGCACGCCGGAAGATGCTGGCAGAACGACGCGATCGATGCGGTGAACTGTTGCGCGAACATTTCCCGGAGTGGACGTTCCATGAAGCGGAAGGCGGGCTCTCTTACTGGATAGAACTCCCGGGCATGCTGGCGACACAGCTTGCCGCGCGGGCTGAGATTCTGGGGATCAATCTGGGGACCGGGACGCGGTTTGGTTTATCAGGCGCGTTTGATCGCTATTTACGGATGCCCTTCTCGCTCGAACCGACAGAGCTTGAGCAGGCGTTGCTGAGGATCAAACCGCTATGGCTTGCTCTGAATAAAAACGTACTGCCGGTAAAACGCAGCGTGATTTAATATTAAAAAGTTTGAAGCCGATCATAAAAAATAAAAACTGCTGACTGTCACGTAGGCAGTCAGCAGTTTTCACCAGTCAGGAGTTAATGCTGAGCAGGAATAGGAAAACCTTTAAGTGAAATAACGAAGTTTTCACCATCTTTCTTTATTTTTGCGCCGGTATCACACCAGTCAGACGCAATACGAAAGAACTCATCACTACCGACATTCCAGCCAAGACGTACGTGCTTCACGTAGCCTGAACGCAACAGATCGCAGGCCTCTTTGTAGTCACTGGCAGTTGACAGTTGTTGTTTCATTTTCTCTTCTTCAGAAGTTTACGTAGAGCTTTGATTTCTTTAGGAGTAAAAGGAGAAACACTCTCTTCTTCCGTATGCTGATTATCAATATCCTCTTCCGATACTCCCGCCTCTTCTACTGCTTCAAACGCCAGCAGCAGCAGTTTCTCTGTCGTCACGCTTAAATTCTCGTTATTGTCTTCCGCATAGTGGCGAAGTCTTTCTTTTAGCGCGTCATCAATCTTAACATTTAATACCGCTGTAGCCATGTTTGTCACTTCCCTTCGGAATAAGTACTTTATTTAATACACGAAGTTAACAATGTTATCCAGATATATATTTTTTTGAGTTATGGAAGAAAATAGACATCCGAATATAAAATGCCAGTCTATTATTACAAGTTTATGACATTAATATTTCAGTGAAATGAAATATATATTACACGATATAGGCTTTGTATTTGTGTGGAATAAGGCTAAAGAGGAAGACATTATGAGGCCAGAAATGGGTGGGGGCCCTGCCAGCTACATCCCGGCACACACGTCGTCTGCCCTGGCTGCTTCCTTCCGGACCTGACCTGGTGAACAGAGTAGCGTTGCGGGAGAACCAACAGAGCCCCCATTGAGAGCGTTGATAACCAACGCGCTGGCGCATTATCCCTGTGCTAACGCCCAATTGCAAGCTGCCAGGAACTGGATGCTGGTTTCTTGCGCAAACAGGCGCAGCAATCATCACGATCTTCGTTTACCATGGCTCTCCAGAAAATCCCCACAGGTGAAGGTATGGACGAACACGACTCCTTTCCACAGCGCGTATGGCAAATTGTGGCCTCTGTGCCGGAAGGCTATGTCACCACCTATGGTGATGTCGCGCGTCTGGCAGGCTCTCCGCGCGCGGCGCGACAGGTTGGAGGCGTCCTGAAACGGCTACCGGAAGGAAGCACGTTGCCCTGGCATCGGGTGGTGAATCGTCATGGCGCCATCTCGCTCACCGGACCGGATCTCCAGCGTCAGCGTCAGGCGTTACTTTCAGAGGGCGTGCAGGTGTCAGGCTCGGGTCAGATCGATTTGCAGAAGTACCGCTGGGTGTACTGACCCCTCTCCCGGAGGAGAGGGGAAATACCATCATTACATCTGAGTTGGTGGGGTTGGCAGGGACGGCTGATTGGTCTGCGGTGCAACCGGCACTTCGGTCTGCTGCACAGGCACCAGATTCAGGTCGACTTTTGTCCCACCGTTGTTAATCGCTTCCTGGACCGTATCGGTGATAAACACCAGCTTACCGTTGATCGTTACCGCTGCACTCAGCAGGATACGGGCATTAGGCTGCACGTCCGACGGGTTATACGGTAACACGAAGCTAAACGGCGCCTGCTTGCCTTCCGTACGGACGGCGCGCTGAGCCACAACCTTCGATGGCGCGTCGGCCAGGGAAGCATCAGACAGCGTCACCGTTAATACCGCATCCGGCGGTAACGCGACTTTCTGTTTAATCCAGATGGTACCGGAAACGTTAGGCTGCTGAATGGATTGCTGCGAAAGGGTATTAATCCCGTTCGGATCGGCTGCTGGTACAGGCACCTGGGCGCTCTTACCGGCACAGGCGGACAACGCCACCGCAATAGCTACACCACTTAGCATGGGCACGAGTTTCATTGAAGTCTCCTTATCATCAATGCACCAGCGGGATCGATCCCATCCGATGTCGTTTCAATCACATAACGTATTCAAGTGTGGCACAAATCACTGATTAATGCCTGAAATCGTCCCGATATTCAGATTATTCTACCCATCGGACCACTTTCATTTCTGCGTTATACTCTGCCTATCTTTCGCTACGGCGTTTATTGAGGACAACTATGAGTCAGGCACTGAACAATCTGCTGACATTACTGAATCTGGAAAAAATTGAGGAAGGACTCTTTCGCGGACAGAGCGAAGATTTAGGCTTACGCCAGGTCTTCGGAGGACAAGTCGTTGGACAAGCGCTGTACGCTGCAAAGGAGACTGTCCCGGCAGACCGTCTGGTGCACTCATTCCACAGCTACTTCTTACGCCCTGGTGATAGCGCAAAACCGATCGTGTATGACGTTGAAGTCCTGAGAGATGGCAACAGTTTCAGCGCGCGCCGCGTAGCGGCCATCCAGAACGGTAAGCCGATCTTTTACATGACCGCCTCTTTCCAGGCGCCTGAACCCGGCTACGAGCACCAGAAAGTGATGCCTCCGGCACCGTCGCCAGACGAGCTCAAATCAGAGACCGATATCGCCCGTGCGCTGGCGCATCTGCTTCCGCCGCAGGTCAAAGAGAAGTTTCTCTGCGATAAGCCGCTTGAGATCCGCCCCGTCGAGTTCCACAACCCGATGAAAGGTCACACCGCGGAACCGAAGCGCCAGGTCTGGATCCGGGCTAACGGTACCGTAACGGAGGACTTCCGCGTTCATCAGTATCTGCTGGGCTATGCGTCAGATTTCAACTTCCTGCCGGTGGCGCTGCAGCCGCACGGCGTCGGGTTCCTCGAAAAAGGGATGCAGGTCGCGACGATCGATCACTCCATGTGGTTCCACCGTCCATTCAACATGAATGAGTGGTTGCTCTACAGCGTGGAAAGTACGTCAGCATCGAGCGCGCGCGGGTTTGTGCGTGGGGAGTTTTATACTCAGGATGGCGTGCTGGTCGCCTCGACGGTCCAGGAAGGGGTGATGCGTAATAGAGGTTGATGAAAAAAAGCCCGGTGGCGCTACGCTTACCGGGCCTACGGATTGTGCAGTTGTAGGCCGGGTAAGGCGGCAAAACGCTCAGATTATGCGTTATACGCATTCTCGCCGTGGCTGTTGACGTCCAGACCTTCGCGTTCCTGCTCTTCCGGTACGCGCAGACCAACCGTCATGTCCGCCAGTTTGTAGCCAATGAAAGCGACAACGGCAGACCACACCACGGTGACAGCAATACTTTCCAGCTGCACCAGCACCTGATGGGCCATGGTGACGCCTTCTGCGTAGCCCACGCCACCCAGCGATTTCGCTGCAAAGATACCGGTCATGATACAGCCGACGATGCCGCACACGCCGTGCACGCCAAACACATCGCAAGGGTCATCAACGCGCAGAATACGTTTCAGCGCCGTCACGCCCCACAGACCCGCCAGACCTGACACCAGGCCGACCAGCAGCGCGCCACCCACACCGACATAACCACATGCTGGGGTGATACCGACCAGACCGGCAATCGCCCCCGAACAGGCACCCAGCAGAGAAGGTTTACCGCGCACAGCCCACTCGCCAAAGACCCAGGAGAGGATTGCACCTGCCGTGGCCACAACGGTATTCACGAAGGCCAGCGCGGCGATTTCGTTCGCGGCACTTGCTGAGCCGGCGTTGAAACCAAACCAGCCAAAGTAGAGGATCGCGGTACCGGTGAAGACCATCGGCAGATTGTGCGGTTTGAACGCTTCTTTACCGAAGCCCACGCGTTTGCCAATCAGGTATGCGCCAACCAGACCCGCTACTGCGGCGTTAATGTGAACAACGGTACCACCCGCGAAGTCCAGCGCGCCATGCGTCGCCAGCAGACCGCCACCCCAGACCATGTGCGCAATCGGCACATAGGAGAGCGTCAGCCAGACCACCACGAAGATCAGGACCGCAGAGAAACGAATACGCTCCGCAAGCGCGCCCACAATCAGCCCGACGGTAATGCAGGCGAACGAGCCCTGGAAAGCAACGTGAATATACTGGTAGAAACTGCCCATCAGCGCGGTCAGTTCAATATTTTTCAGCATCACCCAGTCGAAGTTACCAAAGAACGCGTTGCCCGTGCCGAAAGCCAGCGAGTAACCGTAAACCACCCACAGCACGCAGACCAGTGCGAACGTTACGGCAACCTGCGTCAGCATGGAGAGAACGTTTTTGCCACGGATCAGGCCGCCATAGAACAGCGCAATGCCCGGAATGGACATGAACAGCACCAGCGCGGTGCTGATCATCATAAAGGCGTTATCGGCTTTGTCTGCCACCGCAGGTGCAGCAGCCAGCGCCAGGCCCGGCAGCAGTGCCAGCGAACCCAGACCCGTTTTAAGTGTTGCTATCTTCATTTTCTCGTTCCCTATCACTGTGTGCCAGGCGTTAATTACAGTGCCGCTTCGTCAGATTCGCCGGTACGGATGCGAATGACGCGCTGCAGTTCGGCAACGAAAATTTTGCCGTCGCCAATTTTGCCGGTATAGGCCGCTTTGCTAATGACATCAATGACTTCATCTAGCTGATCGTCAGCAATCGCGACATCAATTTTTACTTTTGGCAGAAAGTTAACGCTGTATTCCGCCCCGCGATAAAGCTCGGCATGACCCTTCTGACGACCAAAGCCTTTCACTTCGGTGACAGTCAGTCCCTGAATACCCATTGAAGACAACGCTTCACGCACGTCTTCGAGTTTGAATGGTTTGATTACAACCGTAACCAGCTTCATAGATCCCCTCCAGTCAGAATTCGGTAATGGCCGCAGCTAACGCAGAAGGTATTGCAAGGGATGTGCCAGAAATGAAAACCAGGGGGAACAGCGGTGCGATGAGCGTTACACGGTACCGATAAACGAACCGGTGAAAAAAAACGCACCATGCCGGTGCAGGGTGCGTTTTAGTTTTGCACCAACAGGAATGACTGTTAGCGCGCCGCCTCATTTTGGTGCATCAGGCGCTAAGCGACTCTTCATCTCGCACGCTGGCCGCCAGCTCTTCGCCCGCCAGCTGCAGCTGATACATCTGCCAGTACCGCCCTTTTGCTTCCAGCAGCTCGCGGTGCGTACCGCGTTCAACGGCCTGTCCGCGATGCAGCACCAGAATAGTATCTGCCTCGACGATGGTCGAAAGGCGATGGGCAATCACCACCAGCGTCGTATGGTCGCGTACGGCAGCCAGCGCCTGCTGGATGGCCTGCTCGGTACCGGAGTCAATACTGGCCGTTGCTTCATCCAGAATCAGTATCTGCGGTGTTTCAATGAGCACCCGCGCCAGCGCCAGGAGCTGTTTTTGTCCAACGGAGAGATTGTTCCCCTGCTCGCCCAGTTTCGTATTGATCCCGTCGCTAAACCCGCGCGCCAGCGCTGCCAGCTGCACTTTTTCCAGCACGTCCCAGACCTGCTCCTGGGTATAATCTCGCCCCAGGGTCACGTTGGCGTAGAAGGTATCGGCCAGTACGACCGGATCCTGCTGCACCATCGCAACGCCTTTGCGTAACACAGTGTGGCTGAGAGACGCGAGCGGGCGTTCGTCGAGGCGGATCTCACCGCGGCTTACCGGGTAATATCCCATTAATAAGCTGGCGAGCGTGCTCTTGCCGCTGCCGGTATGCCCCACCAGCGCCACGAACCCGCGTGACGGGACATCAAGCGTGATGTCCTGCAACACCATCTGGTCATCGCGATAGGCAAACGAGACGTTATCAAAGGCAATGGCCCCGCTTTGCAGAGGACGCTCATCGTTGCCGTAGGTCTGACGCGGTCTGTCCATCAACTCGAATACGCGCTCCCCTGCCACTACGGCCTGCTGGAGCATCGACTGCTGTGTCGTAAGCTCAATCAAGGGTTCGTTCAGGCGGCCAAGGTAGCTGATGAAGGCGTATAAAACACCAACCTCAATGGTTCCTCGTGTGGTCAGGCCAAAGAGCATCAGCAGCCCGCACAGCACCAGCGTGGAGAAGAGGCTCAAAAGCGGGCGTAACAGGAACCCATCAAGCCGCAGGGTCTGCATGCGCGCCATGTAGTGCGAGCGGCTGGCTTCGCCCATCCGCTCGCCAAAACGTGCCTGCTGGCGGAACTGCTGGATGACGCTCATGCCGTTGATCACTTCGTTGAAGCCATCATTGATGTCGGCCAGGTAGGCGCGCACCCGACGCACAATCGGCGTGCTGTAACGTTGGTAGATAACCATGACAATCAACACCGCCGGGAAGATAGTGATTGCCACCAGCGCCATACGCCAGTCGAGGCTGAACATTGCCACCAGCATTGCGCCAATCAGCGCTGCGCTGCGCAACACGGTCGCCACCACGGTGACGTACAGATCGCGGATCACCTCCGTATCGTTGGTTACCCGTGAAATCACCTGCCCGACCGGCTGGGTATCAAACTCGCTGAGCGGCTGGCGAAGCGCGGCGTCCATCACATCCGTACGCAGCTGCTGTACGACGCCCACCGCGGCACGGTTAAACAACAGCGACTGGGCATAGTGCAGCCCGGCAGCCGTCACTTGTAAGCCAACATAAGCCACGCCTAAGCCCGCCACCAGCCCCAGCGGCAGGTAGCTTTTAGCGACCATATTATCGATGAAGTAGCTGATGAGCAGCGGGCCGCTCACCTCGGCAATCGCCGCAATCCAGAGTAAAAGCACGGCCACGGACAGCGGTTTACGCCACGGCGAGCCGTAGGCCAGCAGACGTTTAAGCGTCGGCCACATCGTTCCGAGCTTACGCATGAGTGGCCTCCTCAACGTGTTCCGGCGCATCATCTAGCGCCGCTTCAAGCTGCTGATAGCGATACATATCGCGATACCAGCCCGGTTGCTCAGCAAGCGTTTCATGCTGCCCGCGCTGGGCAATATGCCCGTGCTGTAATACCAGTATTTCGCTGGCTTCGGTGAGCGCTGACAAACGGTGGGCGCTGATAATCACCGTGCGTCCGTCGCCCCACTGGCGCAGGTTATGCAGGATCTGGTGCTCGGTACGGCCATCCACGGCGGAAAGCGCATCATCCAGGATCAGGATTTCAGCATTCAGCAATAGCGCGCGGGCAATGGAGATTCTCTGTTTTTGCCCGCCGGACAGCATGACGCCCCGCTCTCCGACTTCCGTATCATAGCCCTGGGGCAGACGCAAAATATCGTCATGTACGCTGGCTAACCGCGCCACATGCTCTATCTCTTCCTGCGTTGCCGACGGTTTTCCAAGGGCAATGTTGTTCGCCACGGTGTCTGAAAACAGAAATGGCGTCTGGCTCACCACCGCCAGGCGACCTCGCCACTCATCCAGCACCAGCCTGGTCAGGGGAATATCATGGAAGCGAATATCACCCTGCGTGACGTCAAAGTGACGCTGGAGCAGAGAGAGCACGGTACTTTTTCCGGCCCCCGTCGGGCCGCAAATGCCCAGCATCTGGCCGGGCTGAAGCGTAAAACTGACGTTCTCCAGTACCGGATGTTCCGCTTGCGGATAGACAAACTGACGGACGTCGACCTTCATAACACCGCGTCCTTCCGGTACCGATTCGCTACCGTCATTGACCACTGGCGCCTCAGCCAGCATGGCGCGAATACGGCTATAGGCCGCGCTGCCACGCTCAACGATGTTAAACATCCACGCCAGCGCCAGCATCGGCCAAATCATCAGACCCAGATACATCGCAAAGCTGGTTAACTGGCCGAGGGTCAACGCGCCCTGCACCACCATCCAGCTTCCGCCACCAATCGCCAGCAGGTTTGCCATGCCAATTGCGATATAAATTGTCGGGTCAAAACGGGCGTCAATACGCGCGACGCGCATGTTCTTCGCCCCCGTGTCTGCGGCATCAGCCGCAAACAGAGCAGATTGTCTGTCTTCCAGGCCAAACGCTTTGATCATACGGATGCTGGTCATACTCTCCTGGGTGCGATCGTTCAGAGACGAAAACGCCGCCTGCGCCAGCTTAAAGCGCTCGTGCAGCTGTTCGCCGTAGCGATTGATCGCCAGCGCCATGAGCGGCATCGGCAGCAGGGCAAGCAGGGTTAACTGCCAGCTGATCTGCGTGGACATGACGATCAACACCGCACAGCCCATCACCAGCGAGTCCACCAGCGTCAGCACCCCTTCCCCGGCGGCAAAGACCACGCGATCGACGTCGTTAGTGGCGCGCGCGATAAGATCCCCGGTGCGATGGCGCAGATAAAATTCGGGATGCTGCCGGCTCAGCTGGCGATAAAAATCTTCACGCAGCTCAACGGCCAGCTGATAGGACGCGCCAAACAGCAGCACGCGCCAGACGTAGCGCAGCAGATAAACAATGACGGCCGTCAGCACCAGCGTGCCAACCCACATCAACACCCGTGCGGTGGTGTAATGCTGTTCGGTGACGCCATCCACGACGTATCCCACCACTTTCGGCGGGATCAACTGCAAAATGGCAATGATAATAAGCAGGAATACAGCGCCGAGGTAGCGTTGCCACTCCCGACGAAAGTACCAGCTTAATTGGGCAAATAATCGCACGCGGTTTGTTCCTGAAGGTATTTTACGAAGTTATTCAATCGGTAACGCTGTGGTGTATTTAATCTGTTCCATGGCGAAGCTTGAGGTAACGTCCGATAATCCCGGTACGCTGTTCACCAGTCGCTTGTAGAAATCATCATAGCGCTTCATGTCTGCGACCTGAACGCGCATCAGGTAGTCGTACTCGCCGGCCATACGCCAGAAGCCGAGCACCTCTGGCATTTCAGACACCTGAGTGACAAAGCGGCAATACCACTCGCTGCTGTGATGCTGAGTTTTTATCAGGACGAATGCCGTCAACCCAAGCCCCAGCTTTTCGGGATCTAATAATGCGACGCGCCCCAGAAGAATACCGTCATCTTCAAGCTTCTTGAGGCGCTTCCAGCACGGCGTGGTGGTCAGATTAACGGCATCTGCCAGCGCCTGCAAAGAGAGGGTACAGTCACTCTGCAGCAATGAAAGGAGCTTGCGGTCAATTTTATCTAGCATACCCACCTCACAGAGAAAATTTTTCTCCCTTCATTCTATTTTAAAGGCCAGATAGCAACAATTTTTTCTGTGCTTTTCGCTATGCTAGGCACAAAATGACAAACGGATAACTACGATGAATAGCACCTGGGTTAAACATGCGATCAGCGAAATCAATGCCGACTATCAGCGCTCGGCGGATACGCACCTGATTCGCCTTTCCCTGCCGGGATTTGACGGTATTCAGCTCTATTTGAAGGATGAAAGCACCCATCCTACCGGCAGCCTGAAGCATCGTCTGGCGCGTTCTCTGTTTTTATACGGTTTATGTAACGGCTGGATTAAAGAAGGTACCACTGTCATTGAATCCTCATCCGGTTCAACGGCGGTGTCCGAAGCTTATTTTGCTCGCCTGCTGGGCCTGCCGTTTATCGCGGTGATGCCTTCCTGCACTGCGAGACGCAAAATCGAACAGATCGAATTTTACGGCGGTCGCTGCCACTTTGTGCAAAGCGCCTGCGAAATCTACGACGCCTCCGAAATGCTGGCCCGCGAGCTCAACGGCCATTATATGGACCAGTTCACCTTCGCTGAGCGCGCGACGGACTGGCGCGGCAATAACAACATTGCCGACAGTATCTTCCGCCAGATGACCCACGAACCGCATCCGGTTCCGTCGTACATTGTGATGAGCGCCGGTACTGGCGGCACGTCAGCCACGATCGGACGCTACATTCGCTGTCAGGGCTATGATACCCAGCTGATGGTGGTTGATCCGCAGAACTCCGTGTTCCTCGACTACTGGCAAAACCGCGATGCCAGCCTGCGCAGCCCGGTGGGCAGCAAAATTGAAGGGATTGGCCGTCCGCGCGTTGAACCATCGTTCATCCCGGATGTGGTGGATGAAATGCTTCGCGTGCCGGATGCCGCAAGCGTGGCAACGGCGCACTGGCTGGAGACGCAGCTTGGCCGCAAAGTTGGCGCGTCTACCGGGACCAACATGTGGGGTGCCTTACATCTCGCCGCACGCATGCGTGAAGCGGGCCGCACCGGCTCTATCGTCACGCTTCTGTGCGACAGCGGCGAACGCTACCTTGAAACCTACTACAATGCGGAGTGGGTGCAGACCAACATCGGCGATATCGCCCCGTGGAAAGCCCGGATTGCAGAGCTGCTGAAATAAAAAAAGCCAGACCTCGGTCTGGCTTGCTGGAAGGGTCTCACTATTCGGGGGAATACGGGAGGTTGTTGTTGTCCAGCCAATGCGTCAAAAAATGAGACACCGCTTCGTTACCGCAGTGCCCAATAACCGGCAGATGGGGAAGCTCTGCTTTTAGCTGCGCCATCGCATTTCCCATAATCAGACCACGGCCGACGCTGCCCAGCATCTCCCGGTCATTCATAGCGTCACCAAACGCCATACAGTCCTGCAGCGTTAAGCCCAGGTGGTCGCTCAGTACTGCCAGGGCGGAACCTTTGTTACAGCCCACAGGTAACACCTCCAGACAATCCACCGCCGAGAAGGTCAGATGCGCCCGGTTACCCAGCGCCTCATTCAACTGAATGCGTAAGCGACAGAGATCGTCGTGATCGCCGCAGAAGCAGATCTTGGTCACCGCATGGGCGGGGATCCGACGCAGGTCGATAAGCTGGTATTTAAAACCACTGTAGACGTGCGCATGCAACAGTTCCGGAATTTCACGTCCGGTAAACCAGCCTTGATCGTTAAAGACGTGGATGCTGGCCTGCGTATCCCAGGTGCTGTGCAGCACGATATCCGCCACTTCCGGGTTGAGATCCTGACGGTGCAGCACATCACCTTCTACAGAATGAATTCGCGTCCCGTTGCCGGTGATCAGAAAGGCGTCGAGGGAAAACGCGCCAAGTAGATGGCGCATTTCCAGCACATGACGCCCGGTAGCAAACGTCAGGGTGACATCACGCTCGTGCAGGCGCTTCAGCGTGTTCAGGGTTTTCTTCCCCAAACGGTGATCCGGCATTAACAGCGTACCGTCCATATCAAATGCAGCGAGCCGAGCCATGATTACTCCCGAAATGTGATGCGATTAACTTGTGCATCAGTATCGTGTGAGATATACGGAAGTAATAGTGAATAGATGATAATTATTGTTCCGGGTTTCTCATGCGCCAGCTTAATCGACTTAATCAGTATCACCGCCTCTGGCAACCTTCCGAGGGTGCGACGCAAAAGGTCACCATCAGCGAGCTGGCCGCCCGCTGTTTTTGTAGCGAGCGGCATGTCCGAACGCTGCTACGACAGGCCCAGGAAGCGGGCTGGCTGAGCTGGCGAGCGCAGTCTGGCCGCGGTAAACGGGGTGAACTGACGTTCCATGTCGCTCCGGAGTCGCTGCGCAATGCGATGATGGAAGAGGCGTTAAAACGTGGGCAGCAGCACAACGTGCTTGAGCTGGCCCAGCTTGCACCAGACGCGCTGCGGTCATTGCTGCATCCATTTTTAGGCGGACAGTGGCAAAACGACACGCCGACGCTGCGCATCCCCTATTACCGCTCGCTGGACCCGCTTCATCCGGGTTTTCTGCCCGGTCGTGCGGAACAGCATCTGGCCGGACAGATTTTTTCCGGGCTGACGCGCTTTCATGGCAGCTCCAGTGAACCCACGGGCGATCTCGCCCACCACTGGGAGGTGTCAGAGGACGGCCTGCGCTGGCATTTTTATATTCGATCCACTCTGCACTGGCATAACGGCGATAAAGTCGAGACCGGACAGCTTCAGCAAAGCCTGACCGCGCTTTTTGCCCTGCCCGCCCTGCGTAAGCTATTTCAGAGCGTCTTACGCGTTGACGTCACTCACCCTCAGTGTCTGACATTTACCTTGCACCAGCCGGATTACTGGCTGGCACACCGTCTGGCCACCTACTGCAGCCGTCTTGCCCATCCCGAACAGCCCATGACGGGCAGCGGGCCCTTCAGACTCAGCGTCTATGAACCCGACCTGGTTCGTCTGGAGAGTCACGAACAGTACCATCTCAGCCATCCGCTGCTTAAGGCTATTGAATACTGGATCACACCGGCGCTGTTTGACTCTGGTCTGGGTACCAGCTGTCGTCATCCGGTGCAGATTGCCATTGGCGAGCCGGATGAACTTGAGAGCCTGCGCCTGGTAACCAACAGCATCAGTCTGGGCTTTTGTTATCTCACACTGAAGCAAAGCCCGCGTCTTAGTGAAATGCAGGCGCGACGGCTCATCAATATTATTCATCTCTCAACGCTTCTGCATACGCTTGGGCTAAACGAAGGGCTGATTACCCCAACAGAGGAATTACTGCCCGGCTGGGCGATCCCCCAGTGGCCGGATTTAACACATGTCCCTCTACCGAAGAAATTAACCCTGATTTACCATTTGCCGGTTGAGTTACACACGATGGCTCGACAGCTAAAACAGTACCTTGCTCAACAAGGCTGCGCGCTTACGGTTATCTTTTTCGATGCGAAAACCTGGGATGGATGCCAGCAACTGGCGGACGCGGACATGATGATGGGCGACAGGCTGATTGGCGAAGCCCCGGAATATACACTTGAGCAATGGCTGCGCTGTGATGCCCTCTGGCCACATCTGCTGAGCGCGCCGCAGTATGCTCATCTGCAGGCCACCCTGGATGCGGTACAGACCCAGGCCGATGAACAGGATAGGCATGCTGGCTTGAAAGCGATATTTAGCCAGCTTATGGAAAACGCGGTCCTTACACCGCTTTTTAACTACCAGTATCAAATCAGCGCCCCACCGGGGGTAAACGGCATACGCCTCAACACCCGCGGCTGGTTTGATTTTACCGAAGCCTGGCTGCCCGCCCCCAAATCGTGAAGAAGCTGGTCGCCGTCGTGGTCAGACGGTAACATAACGTTTTTACGTAACTGTCGAGATGATTTATGAAACGTGCCGTCGTCGTGTTCAGCGGAGGACAAGACTCTACTACCTGCCTGGTCCAGGCTCTTCATCAGTACGATGAAGTTCACTGTGTTACTTTCGATTATGGTCAGCGTCATCGTGCTGAAATCGACGTTGCCCGTGAACTGGCCCTGAAACTGGGCGCACGCGCGCACAAAGTACTGGATGTTACGCTGTTAAATGAACTGGCCGTCAGCAGCCTCACCCGCGACAGTATTCCCGTCCCGGACTACGAACCCGATGCCAGCGGCATTCCAAACACCTTCGTGCCGGGCCGTAATATCCTTTTCCTGACCCTGACAGCGATTTACGCTTACCAGGTAAAAGCCGAAGCGGTGATAACCGGCGTATGTGAAACCGACTTCTCCGGTTACCCGGACTGTCGCGACGAGTTTGTGAAAGCGTTAAACCACGCCGTCAATCTGGGGATGGCGAAAGATACGCGCTTTGAAACCCCTCTGATGTGGCTGGATAAAGCAGAAACCTGGGCGCTGGCGGACTACTGGGGCAAGCTGGATTTGGTTCGCAGCGAAACCCTCACCTGCTATAACGGCATCAAAGGCGACGGTTGCGGCCAGTGCGCCGCCTGTAACCTGCGCGCTAACGGGCTGAATCATTATCTTGCCGATAAAGTCGGCGTGATGGCCGCGATGCAGAAAAAAACCGGGCTTAAATAGGGTTACTTGACCGTGCTGTCGAACAGTTTTACGCCGGCAGCACGCGTGACTTTCATTAACGTCGTCAGCGTTGGGTTGCCGTTGTCAGACAAGGTTCGGTATAGCTGCTGACGGGAAAGACCCGATTTAGCAGCAATTTCACCTATGCCGCCGCGGGATTCGATGACCTGACGGAGTGCAATGAGATAGGCAGGGATCCCCTGATCTTCATAAATTTCTTCCAGTGCTATTTGCAGGTAAAGTTGAGCATAGGAAGGGTTCTCACGAAGCATTTTCACAACCGCATTGTGATGACTGACAGAACTTGAATATTGTCGTTTAGAGGTGCTCATCTGTTTTTCCTTTCGATAGATGATCTTTCAAGTAATCTACCGCCTGTTTAACATCTTCTCTTTGACTCTTCTTGTCACCCCCGATGAGTAACAACAAGACCCTCTGATGCTCTACGGCAAAATAGATCCTGTAACCGGGACCACTATCAATTCGCATCTCCCAAACACCTTCTCTAAGGTATTTGTAATCACCAAAATTACGTTTTATTGCACGGTTAATACGCATAAGGATCCGTAAAACGGTCTCCGGATCCTTTCGCCTCATCCTTGCTACCCACTCCTCGAACGGAATTTTTCCGTCACGGGTCCGGTAACGTTCAACAACGTAGTCCCTGTCCATTATTCTATCCCTGAAAAATCCTTTTGTCTTTTATAAAAGACAAAAATCCTAAGCGATCATCAGCTCCAGCTTTTCCCGCAACTCTCCTTCGAACGGCAGCGCCTTCTGGGTTTTCAGATCGATACAGACAAACGTAATCAGCGCATCAGCCACCACCTGCCCTTCTGGATCGAGCGTCACCACCTGGCTTAATACCCCACTTTTGCCACTTAACTGCTGTACCTGACTGGTCACGGTGAGCACATCACCCAGCACGGCCGGACGGCGGTAGTTGATGTTGATATTGACGACCACGAACGCGATGTTGTGCGCACTCAGCCACTGAAAGCTTTCGCTATTTTCGAGCCCGTCCCAGCGCGCTTCTTCAAGAAACTCA
The DNA here is from genome assembly GCF_004402045.1 of Lelliottia nimipressuralis. Classification (GTDB taxonomy): domain Bacteria; phylum Pseudomonadota; class Gammaproteobacteria; order Enterobacterales; family Enterobacteriaceae; genus Enterobacter; species Enterobacter chinensis. The sequence goes on from NZ_SOMG01000015.1 coordinate 250,298, forward strand.
AGATAGCGGGCATTGTTCACATGCTGGTAAACGTCGAGGTGAAAACCGCGTACTTTGATTTTTGTCTGCATAGCGCAATAGCCTTTACTGTTATTGTAGGATTAGAGGTCATAACTGGTATGACCTCTTTATCCTGGCAAATTATTGCTGCAGTGCAAGTAAATGTGAGATTACAACGTCAGGTGTGAGAGGTTGCGCTCAACCAGCGCGCTGCCCATACCCGGAACCTGTTTGAGATCGTCGACAGTTTTGAAAGGACCATACTCTTCGCGGTAGCTGACGATAGCTTGTGCTTTTTTCAGGCCGACACCATTCATCGCGCGGGCCAGGTCTTCTGCAGATGCCGAATTGATACTCACCCGCGTACCGTCATCATCCACGTTTTTACCGGCGTCGGTCGCTTTGGTTTGCCCCTGCACCGGCGCGGCTGCGTCGGTCTTGCTCTGTACCGTCTGTGGTTTGGCGGCAGGTGTCCCCGCCAGCGCGCCAGCGCTCATCCCGGTGGTGGCAATAGCCAGCGTAATTAACAGTGCTTTGATTCCACATTTCATGCTGTTATCTCCTTGTTAGTTGACAGCCACGTCACGATAACCGCCGAAAAAAACAGGCACAAACAGCAGATTGCAGAAATGGAAAAGGCCGCGAAAGCGGCCTTTAGTTTTTGCAGAGCGTTACGAAATTCTGCGAGCAGATACGTAATTATTGCTGCTGAGTTATCACATCACCCAGCTTAATTTTGGCTTCTTTACGCAGGTTGCTCATCATGGCTTCGAAAGCAATCTGGGCATTGTTCTGGGTAATGCCCTGAACCATCGCTTTCTTTTGCGCTTCTGGCAGGGTACCGGCTTTCACTTCATCCAGCGCCAGCAGAATGACGTTACCCTGCATATCGGTGGCGGTACCGAAGCTTGGTTTATCTTTTGCTGGCAGGTTCAGACCAAACGCTGCCTGACTGACAGGATCCTGACCCGTACGGCTCAGCGTTTTCGCCTCACCGAAGCTCAGACCAGCGGCTTTCAACGCGTCCTCTTTACCCGCTTTCAGATCAACCAGAATCTTCTCAGCATCCAGTTTCGCCTGCTGTTCCGCTTTGTTGTGCTTAACCTGGGCGACAACCTGATCCTTCACTTCCGCCAGCGGTTTGACCGCTTCTGGCTTATGTTCGCTAACGCGCAGAACGAATGCACGATCGCCGTCAACGGTAATGATGTCAGAGTTGCTGCCTGGCGTGCCGTTCTCGCCGACCAGTCCGCCGTTAAAGATGGCATCAGAAACCGGTTTGAAGTTCAGCTCTTCCGGCAGGTTGTCACGACCAAACCAGCCCGTCTCAACCGCTTTCACCCCAGCCGCCTGCTCTGCACCCGCCAGAGACTCGTTGTCGTTGCTGGCAGCATCGCTCACTTTCTGCTGCAGTGCGTAGTAGGCATCCAGCGCTTTTTCCTGCTTCACTTTCGCCGCGATATCATCATGAACCTCAGCCAGCGGCTTGGTTTTCGCAGCAATGATGTCGTCCAGACGGACAACCAGGAAACCAACGGAGGATTTAATGACGCCTGAAAGCTGGCCTTTGTCTTTCAGACCGGCATTTTTCAGCTCATCCGGCGTGGTTGCCTCTTCCAGCCAGCCCATATCACCGCCGTTTTTCGCGGAGATAATATCGGTGGATTTCGCTTTCGCGACGGTCGCGAAATCAGCGCCTTTGTTCAGTTCATCCAGAACCGCTTTGGCATCAGCCTCGGTTTTGGTCTGAATCACGCTGTAGCGGTTACGCTGCGGCTGAGTGAACTGGTCCTGATGCTGGTCGTAATAAGACTGGATTTCCGCGTCAGACGCGCTTTCCTGCAACGCAGCCGCATCCAGCTTGATGTAGCTCACACGGAACTGCTCCGGAGAAACAAAGGAATTCTTGTTCTGCTCGTACCAGGCATTAACGTCAGCGTCGCTTACCTGCTGTTTCGCCGCCAGGGTGTTCACGTCAATCGTCGCTTCACGTACAACGCGCTGCTGTGCCACCAGCGCGGCCAGTTCATCCGTTTCACCTTTGAGCATGAAATCAGTGCCCACAACGGCATTGATGAGCTGCTGGGTTGTCAGCTGGTTACGCAGCGCCTGAGCGTATTGATCGGCAGTCATGCCCATCTGATTGACGATACTGTTGTAACGCGCGTTGTCGAATTTACCGTTAGACTGGAAGGCTTGCGTGGAGAAGATGGCTTTTTTCACCTGCTCATCACTGATGCCAAGGCCCAGCTTTTTGGCATACTGATCCAGCAGCGCTTCGTCGATAAGACGGTTCAGTGTCTGTTGGCGCAGGGTCTTCATGTACCCTTCGTTAGCCGCCAGTTCAGAGAATTGGTCGCCCAGCTGTTGCTGCATACGGTTACGTTCACCGGCAAAAGCATTCTCGAACTGGCCACGGCTGATTTCCTGGCCATTCACTTTTGCGGCATAGTTCGCGCCACCGCCAATAAGGTAACTGCTCACGCCGGTCAATATGAACGACACGATAATGATACCGAAAATAATCTTGAGCACGAGACTGTTAGCAGCCGTGCGTAAGCTGTCCATCATGGTGTAACAACACTCCGCTGTAGGTGACTGGTTACCTGACGCTGACGGAAAATCCTGCCCGTCGCGCGTAAGGTCGTATTGTGACAAGAAAACGGGGCGATTGTCAGCCCACAACTCGCATAAACTCGCACAAATCAGGTCTGGACAAACAAAAAAGGCACATCAGAAGATGCGCCCTTGTACTATACGGCTTCCCTGAGACGGGAAAGCAATCAGTTTACTGCGTCTTTCAGCGCTTTACCTGCACGGAAACCAGGCACTTTAGCGGCAGCAATGGTGATCTCTTTACCGGTCTGAGGGTTGCGGCCAGTACGGGCAGCACGCTCTTTAACAGCAAAAGTACCGAAGCCTACCAGTGCAACGTCGTCCCCAGCCTGCAGAGATTCAGTAACAGAAGCAATTAATGCATCTAACGCACGTCCAGCTGCAGCTTTAGAAATATCAGCACCAGCAGCAATTTTGTCAATCAGTTGAGATTTATTCACTGTTCTCTTCCTCTCTTTATAATTTATATCGCGCCTGAATCCTTCACAACGCGACCGCGCAGCAGTTATATCAGGCCTGCCATGACCTTACAACACCCGTTGTTGATGGCTGACCTAATCAGCAATCTAAATTAGCTATACAAAAAAAGGCTGGCAAGTGCGAAATGACTTACCAGCCTTGTTTTTATTGACGCTCTTTGCGCGAGGTCACTATTTTGCGGTTACAACCTGCATTCCGGAGGGTTCATTCTGCAATGCGAGAGTAAGAACTTCCTCAATTCGCTTCACAGGATGGATCTGCAGATCGGCGATCACGTTGTCCGGAATCTCTTCCAGATCGCGTTTGTTTTCGTAAGGGATCAATACGGTTTTGATCCCACCGCGATGTGCCGCCAGCAGTTTTTCTTTTAAACCACCAATCGGCAGAACCTGGCCACGCAGTGTAATTTCGCCGGTCATCGCCACATCGGCGCGCACCGGGTTACCGGTCAAACAAGAAACCAGAGCGGTACACATGGCAATACCCGCGCTTGGGCCATCTTTTGGCGTCGCCCCTTCAGGTACGTGCACGTGGATGTCGCGTTTTTCGTAGAAATCCGGGTTGATACCCAGTTTTTCCGCACGCGCGCGCACCACGGTCAGTGCCGCCTGAATGGATTCCTGCATCACTTCACCCAAAGAACCGGTGTAGGTCAGCTTGCCTTTACCCGGTACACAGGCGGTTTCGATGGTCAGCAGATCGCCGCCCACTTCCGTCCATGCCAGGCCGGTCACCTGACCAACGCGGTTTTCGTTGTCCGCGCGACCGTAGTCGAAACGCTGAACGCCGAGATAGGCATGCAGATTGTCGCCGTTAATCACAATGTGTTTCAGGCTCTTATCCAGCAGCAGCTGTTTTACCGCTTTACGACACAGTTTAGAGATTTCACGCTCAAGGCTACGCACGCCCGCTTCACGGGTGTAATAGCGGATGATGCCAATAATTGCGCTGTCCTCTACGGTCAGCTCGTTGGCTTTCAGCGCGTTACGCTCAATCTGTTTCGGCAGCAGGTGCTGCTTAGCAATGTTCAGCTTCTCATCTTCGGTATAACCGGAGAGGCGGATCACTTCCATACGGTCCAGCAGCGGAGCCGGAATGTTCATGGAGTTCGACGTGGCCACAAACATGACGTCGCTCAGGTCGTAATCCACTTCCAGGTAGTGATCGCTGAACGCCACGTTCTGTTCTGGATCAAGCACTTCCAGCAGAGCAGAAGCCGGATCGCCACGCATGTCCGATGACATTTTGTCGATCTCATCAAGCAGGAACAGCGGGTTTTTAACGCCCACTTTCGCCATCTTCTGGATCAGTTTACCCGGCATAGAACCGATGTAGGTACGGCGGTGACCGCGGATTTCCGCTTCATCGCGTACGCCACCCAGCGCCATACGGATATACTTACGTCCGGTCGCTTTGGCGATGGACTGACCCAGAGAGGTTTTACCCACCCCCGGCGGTCCTACCAGGCACAGAATTGGGCCCTTAATTTTGTTTACACGGCTTTGTACCGCGAGGTACTCAAGAATGCGGTCTTTCACGCGTTCCAGGCCGTAGTGGTCGGTATCGAGGATTTCCTGCGCCTGACGCAGGTCTTTTTTGACCTTGCTGCGGGCGTTCCACGGAACCTGCACCATCCACTCAATATAGCCGCGGACAACGGTCGCTTCAGCCGACATCGGAGACATCATTTTCAGCTTCTGCAGTTCTGCTTCGGCTTTCTCTTTCGCCTCTTTCGGCATCTTCGCCGCGTCAATCTTGCGCTTCAGCGCTTCGTTTTCGTCCGGCGCGTCGTCCATCTCGCCGAGTTCTTTCTGAATGGCTTTCATCTGCTCATTCAGGTAGTACTCACGCTGAGATTTCTCCATCTGCTTTTTCACGCGGTTGCGAATACGCTTCTCAACCTGCAGCAGATCGATTTCAGACTCCATCATCGCCATCAGGTATTCCAGACGTTCGTTAACGTCGGACATTTCCAGCACGGACTGTTTGTCAGCCAGCTTCAGCGGCATATGTGCAGCGATGGTGTCCGCCAGACGTGCAGGATCGTCGATGCTGTTCAGCGACGTCAGCACTTCTGGTGGGATTTTCTTGTTCAGCTTGATATAGCCTTCAAACTGGCTAATCGCGGTGCGCACAAGCACTTCCTGCTCGCGCTCATCAAGCTCAGGCGAATCAAGGTACTCTGCCTTCGCAGAGAAGTGTTCGCCATCGTCTGACAGAGTGGTAATACGCGCACGCTGCAGGCCTTCTACCAGCACCTTCACGGTGCCGTCAGGCAGCTTCAGCATCTGCAAAATAGAGGCCACGGTCCCGACGGTGAAAAGATCGTTTACACCCGGCTCATCCGTTGATGCTTCTTTCTGCGCCACCAGCATGATTTTTTTATCATGATCCATAGCGGCTTCGAGGCAACGGATAGATTTTTCCCGCCCTACAAATAAGGGTATGACCATGTGCGGATAAACCACCACATCGCGCAACGGCAATACGGGGATTTCAATGCGTTCAGAACGCTCAGGATTCATAGAGCTCTCTCTTAGTTAGTGTCCGCCAGGTAAGCTGGTCATGTCACTGTGCTTCACATAACCATTAACATGTATCCAGTATATGGGGATGTTTCCCACACATTCAACGCTATGAATAAGGAAAAAGTAAAGGGGAGATAAAATCCCCCCTTTTTGATTAACTGCTTGTATGATTTGGTGAATTATTCGCCAGATGCCTGCTGTGCTTCCGGTTTACCGTAAATCAGCAGCGGCTTGGTTTGACCGCTAATAACGGACTCGTCAATCACCACTTTCTCAACGTCTTCCATCGACGGCAGATCGTACATGGTGTCGAGCAGCGCCGCTTCAACGATAGAACGCAGGCCACGCGCGCCGGTTTTGCGAATCATTGCTTTTTTGGCAATGGCATCCAGCGCTTCGTCACGGAATTCCAGGTCAACGCCTTCCAGATTGAACAGCGCCTGATACTGCTTGGTCAGCGCATTTTTCGGCTCTTTCAGGATCTGGATCAGCGCGTCTTCACTCAGTTCATTCAGCGTTGCCACAACCGGCAGACGGCCGATGAATTCAGGGATCAGACCGAATTTGATCAGATCTTCTGGTTCAACCTGCGACAGCAGTTCGCCTTCGTTTGGTTTTTCGGACGTCGCTTTCACCGTTGCGCCAAAACCAATGCCGGAGCCGGTTTCAACACGGTGGGAGATGACTTTATCGAGACCGGCAAACGCACCACCACAGATGAACAGGATCTTGGAGGTATCAACCTGCAGGAACTCCTGCTGCGGATGTTTACGACCACCCTGTGGCGGAACGGCAGCAACCGTACCTTCGATCAGCTTCAGCAGTGCCTGCTGTACGCCTTCGCCCGACACGTCGCGGGTGATGGACGGATTGTCTGACTTACGGGAGATCTTGTCGATCTCATCGATGTAAACAATCCCGCGCTGGGCTTTCTGTACGTCGTAATCGCACTTCTGCAACAGTTTCTGAATGATGTTTTCGACATCCTCACCCACATAACCGGCTTCGGTCAGAGTGGTGGCGTCCGCCATGGTGAACGGAACATCCAGCAGGCGCGCCAGGGTTTCAGCCAGCAGCGTTTTACCGGAACCGGTTGGGCCGATCAGCAAAATGTTACTTTTACCCAGTTCTACGCCATTGCTGGTATCGCCGTTACGCAGACGTTTGTAGTGGTTGTATACCGCTACCGCCAACACTTTCTTAGCCTGCTCCTGACCGATGACGTAGTCATCAAGGTGATGACGAATTTCATGCGGCGTAGGCAGCGCGCTACGTTCGCGGTGTGGCGCGACTTCTTTAATCTCTTCGCGAATGATGTCGTTACATAAATCGACACATTCGTCGCAGATATACACGGACGGCCCGGCAATCAGTTTACGCACTTCATGCTGGCTTTTGCCGCAAAAAGAGCAGTACAGCAGTTTGCCCGAACCATCTTTGCGTTTATCTGTCATGAGTCCAAACCTCTTTTTAAGTTCTTTGTGCCGCACATGACGACGCAAATGCCATTCTAAGACGCAAGCTGCTCTCAGGCAGAATGCCGCCCTACCTTAGTATAGCGGCACACTCGCGTCGCGGGCATCAATTACGATGGGTCAACACGGAGTCGACTAAGCCGTACTCAACTGCCTCTGGAGCAGAGAGGAAGCGATCGCGCTCGGTATCGCGCTCGATCTGCTCGAGTGGTTGACCCGTATGCTGCGCCATAAGTTCATTCATGCGCGCTTTTACTTTCAGAATTTCGCGGGCGTGGATTTCAATATCCGTCGCCTGCCCCTGGTAACCGCCCAGCGGCTGGTGAATCATCACGCGGGAATTAGGCAAGCAGAAACGCTTACCTTTAGCCCCTGCCGTTAACAGGAACGCACCCATTGATGCAGCCTGACCCATACAGATAGTGCTTACATCAGGCTTGATGAATTGCATGGTGTCATAAATGGACATACCTGCTGTAATCACGCCACCCGGGGAGTTAATGTACAGGTAAATGTCTTTTTCCGGGTTTTCCGCTTCCAGAAACAGCATCTGCGCCACGATCAGGTTAGCCATGTGGTCTTCTACCTGGCCGGTCAGAAAGATAACGCGTTCCTTGAGCAGACGGGAATAGATATCAAAAGAACGCTCACCACGTGAGGTCTGTTCAATAACCATTGGCACCAGAGCCATATGGGGTGCAAAGTTATCTCGTTCGCCACTGTATGACATTTCCGTCTCCTGGATCAAAATTGAAAACACCTGCTGTACTGATTGTAACCTTACGGACGGATTATCAGCCAGTCTCATTCATCGTGATTACGTACTTATGGGGTTCACAGTGCCCTATTTCAAGCATAACAACCTTTTGTTGTTACGCTAACACCGAAAGGGCGTTTTAGCACTCTTCCTGGGCTAATGCTGCGATAAAAAAAACCCGCTGCCGCAAGGCAACGGGTTTTCTGTTCAAACTTTAAACCTTTGGGGCGAAATTACGCCTGCTGGTTCATCAGTTCGTTGAAAGAGGTCGCTTTTTCAGACACTTTAGCTTTCGCCAGTACCGCTTCGACAGCCTGCTCTTCCAGGGCAACATTGCGCATGTTGTCCATCAGCTCTTTGTTCTTACCGTAGAACTCGATCACTTCTGATGGATCTTCGTATGCAGAAGCCATCTCTTCGATCAGGCCTTTCACACGCTCTTCGTCAGCTTTCAGCTCGTGGGTACGAATCACTTCGCCCAGCAGCAGGCCAACAACAACGCGGCGTTTAGCTTGCTCTTCGAACAGCTCGCGTGGCAGTTCCATCGCTTGCTGCTGGTTGCCACCGAAACGCTGTGCAGCCTGACGGCGCAGCACGTCGATTTCGCTGTCGATCAGGGCAGCTGGAACGTCGATTTCGTTCGCTTTAACCAGACCGTCGATCGCCTGAGATTTAACGCGGTTACGCACAGCGCCGTTCAGCTCGCGCTCCATGTTCTTACGCACTTCGGTACGCAGGCCCGCGACAGAACCATCTTCCACGCCGAAACGCTTGATGAATTCTTCAGTCAGTTCTGGCAGTTCGCGCTCTTCAACTTTCTTCAGGTTGATGACGAACTTGGCTGCTTTACCTTTCAGGTTTTCAGCGTGGTACTCTTCAGGGAAGGTCACGTCGATGGTGAACTCTTCGCCCGCTTTGTGGCCTTTGATACCGTCTTCGAAGCCAGGGATCATACGACCCTGGCCCATTGCCAGTACGAAGTCAGACGCTTTGCCGCCTTCGAACTCTTCGCCGTCTACAGAACCGGTGAAGTCGATAGTCACACGGTCTTCCGCGTCAACAGCACCTTCTTTCTCTTTCCAGTTCGCCTGCTGCTTACGCAGGGTGTCCAGCATGCCGTCAACGTCTTCGTCAGTTACAGAAACAACCGGTTTCTCAACTTCGATGGACTCCAGACCTTTCAGCTCAACTTCCGGGTACACTTCAAACTCTACGGAGTAGGTGAAGTCTTCGCCCAGTTTGTATTCGCCTGGAACGTAGTTCGGCGCACCGGCCGGATTGATTTTTTCTTTGATGATCGCATCAATAAAGTTGCGGCTCATCAGTTCACCCAGCACATCCTGACGCACGGAAGCGCCATAACGCTGAGCAACAACATTCATTGGTACTTTGCCCTTACGGAAGCCGTCAATACGTACTTTTTTTGCTACGTTGACCAGCTCGCTTTTCACAGCAGTTTCGATGCTGTCAGCAGCGATAGTAATCGTTACACGGCGGCCAAGGCCTTGAGTGGTTTCAACTGAAACTTGCATCTTGTTACCTCAAAAAAATCACAGTGCTCGGTCAACTCTGAATCTGTCTGTTATACCGGGATGCTCTCTTAGTGCAGATTCACATTCCCTGTCGCCAGAATCATCCCGAAGACATTCAATAAGACGCGGCATTATAGCGGCATCACTTAGGTGAGTCGAGAACGGTTGGGGCATGTTGCTGCGGCTTTTTTCACACTTTAAGCCTATTTTTAGCCTTAAAATCGCTCCATCCGCTCAAAACTCAGACAAAACAAAACGGCCCGGAGGCCGTTTTGAGGAAATCTCTTAGCAACATACTGGAAAAGCTCCAGCCGTTGCAAATCCGATTTATCAGGCGATGGTGCCTGCACCGCGACAAGGCGGCGATGCAAAAACCGTATCCTGCAAACCTTCCCATTCCTTAATGGTGTAAGTATGCAATGCCAGAGCATGTACGGTTGTGGAGAGCTCTTCCGTCAAGGTGCTGTAGATCAAGCGGTGTCGGTTCAGGAAACGTTCTCCCGTGAAGCGATCGCTAACCAGAACCACTTTAAAGTGGCTTTCAGAACCTGCCGGCACGTTATGACGATAGCTTTCGTCGACGACTTCGAGGAACACAGGGTTGAACGCTGCCCTTAATTTATCTTCTATATGCTCACGTATCATCATGAAATTACTCCTCCGACAACGCCAGGATGTCACCCATCCCTTTAAATGTTAGCCGCTTTTACCGTTTCCATTACACCTTGACAACAAATATTTAGCTTTCATCTGATTTTCTCATTCAAAGGAATGAAGTTCACTGTGAGGCTCATACCTTTTGTCATTCGCAAGGGGAGAAAAAGGGTGAGCTGGTCAGTTTTCAGACAAGGCGATGAATTTACATGCGTTGACCACTTCCCCTGACCGTTGGCAATGTTATGATGGCGGCAATTTTTCTCTCTATGCTTACGATTCGTGAGAACCTTAAAATGTTAAAAAAACTCTTCTTTCCATTGGTAGCCCTTTTTATGCTGGCAGGCTGTGCTACCCCGCCTACCACCATTGATGTCTCACCAAAAATTACCCTGCCTCAGCAGGACCCAAGCCTGATGGGCGTCACCGTGAGCATTAACGGTGCCGACCAGCGTCAGGATCAGGCGCTGGCAAAAGTGACCCGCGATAACCAGCAGGTTACGCTCACCGCGTCCCGTGACCTGCGCTTCCTGCTCCAGGAAGTGCTGGAGAAACAGATGACGGCTCGCGGCTATATGATTGGCCCAAGCGGCGCGGTTGATCTGCAGATCATCGTGAACAACCTGTACGCTGACGTTTCCCAGGGGAACGTGCGCTACAACATCGCGACCAAAGCCGATATTGCCATTATTGCCACCGCGAAGAATGGCAACAAGATGAACAAAAACTACCGCGCTAGCTACTCCGTTGAGGGGGCTTTCCAGGCCTCAAACCAGAACATTGCTAACGCCGTGAACAGCGTGCTGACCGATACCATCGCCGATATGGCGCAGGACACCAGCATTCACGACTTCATCAAGCAAAACGCGCGTTAATCCAGCTAACTGACCCGGTATATCGCCGGGTCAGTTTTATAAGAACATGTCCAGCCATTACTTACGCATTTTCCAGCAACCGAAATCAGCCATTCTGCTGATCCTCGGCTTTGCCTCGGGTTTACCCCTCGCACTCACTTCAGGCACGCTTCAGGCGTGGATGACGGTCGAGAACATCGATCTTAAAACCATTGGTTTCTTCTCGCTTGTGGGTCAGGCCTATGTCTTTAAGTTCCTGTGGTCGCCGGTCATGGATCGCTACACTCCGCCTTTCCTGGGGCGTCGTCGTGGCTGGTTAGTGATGACGCAGATCCTGCTACTGCTGGCCATTGCGGCGATGGGTTTTCTTGAGCCCACCACACAGTTACGCTGGATGGCCGCGCTCGCGGTGGTGATTGCCTTCTGTTCCGCTTCGCAGGATATCGTCTTTGACGCCTGGAAGACGGACGTGTTACCTGCGGAAGAGCGCGGTGCCGGTGCGGCGATCAGCGTGCTGGGCTATCGCCTCGGGATGCTGGTCTCTGGCGGGCTGGCGCTGTGGCTGGCCGACCGCTACCTCGGCTGGCAGGGCATGTACTGGCTGATGGCTGCCCTGCTTATCCCCTGCATTATCGCTACGCTATTCGCGCCCGAACCGAGTGATGTCATCCCGGTCCCCCGCTCGCTGGAGCAGGCCGTCGCCGAACCGCTGCGCGACTTCTTTGGTCGCAACAACGCCTGGCTGATCCTGCTACTTATCGTCCTTTATAAACTGGGCGATGCCTTTGCAATGAGCCTGACTACCACCTTCCTGATCCGGGGCGTCGGTTTTGATGCCGGTGAAGTGGGTGTGGTGAATAAAACGCTGGGGCTGTTTGCGACCATCGTTGGCGCGCTCTACGGCGGCGTATTGATGCAGCGCCTGACGCTGTTCCGCGCGCTGCTGATCTTCGGCATCCTGCAAGGCGCCTCTAACGCAGGCTACTGGCTGCTGTCGATTACCGATAAACATACGTTCAGCATGGCCACCGCGGTGTTCTTCGAAAATCTCTGTGGCGGTATGGGGACAGCGGCATTTGTCGCCCTGCTGATGACCCTGTGCAACAAGTCGTTTTCCGCCACGCAGTTCGCTCTGCTCTCGGCGCTCTCCGCCGTTGGCCGCGTCTATGTTGGCCCAATTGCCGGCTGGTTTGTTGAAGCTCACGGTTGGCCGACGTTTTATCTCTTCTCGGTCGTGGCTGCCGTGCCGGGGATTTTACTGTTGCTGGTCTGCCGTCAGACGCTGGAATATACCCAGCGGACAGAACACTTTATGCCGCGTACCGAATATCATCGCGCCTACCGTTTTGCCTTACGTCTGTTAATGGTGGGCTGCTTTGCGCTGGCGCTCTGGCTAGTCGTGCTCATTATTAACGCCTGCACTTCTCTGGCGCTCCCCTTCGAAGCCCTTCTGCTGGATGCCGGAGCCCTGATGGCAATCGCCGGGATCCTGACAGGGGGTCTGCTCGATTTCATGGCGTTGCGTAAAACGCAGATGACCTGAAGAAAAATGCGAAAGGTTATTTCCCGTTGTAATCACTAAACGAAATTATAACGGTGAAATAGCCATCAACCGCTAAAAAAATATTTGTTGTTTTGTGCGGGATAGGATTTGGAAATTATTAGCGCCAATTCCACAACACTATTTTCCATTAAACGATTCAGCATTCGTAAGTTTGATTTTTCGTTTTTTAGATGTCTTTTTATTGATAATTAATTGTTAATTTTTTGTTTATTTTTAACAATGGTTATACCAATTGCCCCTTTTAGGGTATGCTTGGGGGTCCTTTCGTTATAAAGCCCGCGCCATGCGGCTTTTGTCTTAAAAAGCGACATAATTTGCAACACTTGTGACATGTGCGGCAGAACCCGGTAACACCTTCCTGACACAGGTCTAATGATGTTTACAGTAATGTAACCTTCCCGTAAAATGCCCGCACACTTTAAACGCCACCAGACTCCGTGGAATTGAGGTCGTTAAATGAGACTCAGGAAATACAATAAAAGTTTGGGATGGTTGTCATTATTCGCTGGCACTGTATTACTCAGTGGCTGCGATTCTGCACTACTAGACCCCAAAGGACAGATTGGACTGGAACAACGTTCACTGATTTTGACGGCATTTGGCCTGATGATGATTGTGGTTATTCCAGCCATTTTGATGGCTGTTGGTTTCGCCTGGAAGTATCGTGCGAGCAATAAAGATGCGAAGTATAGCCCGAACTGGTCACACTCCAATAAAGTGGAAGCTGTGGTCTGGACGGTCCCTATTCTGATCATCCTGTTCCTTGCCGTACTGACCTGGAAAACCACTCACGCACTTGAGCCAAGCAAACCGCTGGTTCACGATGAGAAACCGATTACCATCGAAGTGGTCTCCATGGACTGGAAATGGTTCTTCATCTATCCGGAACAGGGTATTGCTACCGTGAATGAAATCGCCTTCCCGGCGAACACTCCGGTTCAGTTCAAAGTGACCTCCAACTCCGTAATGAACTCCTTCTTCATCCCACGTCTGGGTAGCCAGATTTACGCGATGGCCGGTATGCAGACTAACCTGCATCTGATCGCGAATGAAGCAGGCACCTATGATGGTATCTCCGCCAGCTATAGCGGCCCGGGCTTCTCAGGTATGAAGTTCAAAGCTATTGCAACGCCAGACCGTGCCGCTTTCGACCAGTGGGTTGAAAAAGCGAAGCAGTCTCCAAACACCATGTCTGACATGGCGGCGTTCGATAAAGTGGCTGCACCTAGCGAATACAACAAGGTGGAGTACTTCTCTAACGTGAAACCTGATTTGTTCAAAGAGGTTATTGGCAAATTTATGGATCACGGTAAGAGCATGGACATGACCCAGCCTGAAGGCGAGCACAGCGCGCATGAAGGTATGGAAGGCATGGACATGAGCCACGCGGAAACCGCTCACTAAGGGGCCGAGGAAGAAAATGTTCGGAAAATTGACACTGGATGCAGTGCCGTATCACGAACCGATTATCGTGATTACGGTGGCTGCAATTATCATTGGTGGCGCGGCCTTACTGGCCCTGATCACTTACTTCGGTAAGTGGAGCTACCTGTGGAACGAGTGGCTGACTTCGGTTGACCACAAAAAACTCGGTATCATGTACTGCATCGTCGGTATCGTCATGTTAATTCGTGGCTTTGCGGATGCGATCATGATGCGTAGCCAGCAGGCTCTCGCTTCTGCGGGTGAAGCCGGCTTCCTGCCGCCGCACCACTACGATCAGATCTTTACCGCCCACGGCGTTATCATGATCTTCTTCGTGGCGATGCCGCTGGTTATCGGTCTGATGAACGTTGTCGTTCCGCTGCAAATCGGCGCGCGCGACGTGGCGTTCCCGTTCCTGAACAACCTGAGCTTCTGGTTCACGGTTGTCGGCGTTATCCTGGTTAACCTGTCACTGGGCGTGGGCGAATTCGCGCAGACCGGCTGGCTGGCTTACCCGCCGCTGTCAGGAATTGAGTACAGTCCGGGCGTTGGCGTCGACTACTGGATTTGGGCGCTTCAGCTCTCCGGTGTCGGTACTACCCTGACCGGTATTAACTTCTTCGTGACCATTATCAAGATGCGTGCCCCTGGCATGACCATGTTCAAGATGCCGGTATTTACCTGGGCATCTCTGTGCGCCAACATCCTGATTATTGCCTCCTTCCCAATTCTGACCGTCACCGTCGCGCTGCTGACCCTGGACCGCTACCTGGGCACCCATTTCTTCACGAATGATATGGGTGGCAACATGATGATGTACATCAACCTGATTTGGGCCTGGGGTCACCCGGAAGTGTACATTCTGGTTCTGCCTGTCTTCGGCGTGTTCTCCGAAATCGCGGCAACCTTCTCGCGTAAACGTCTGTTTGGTTACACCTCTCTGGTGTGGGCAACCGTGTGTATTACCGTTCTGTCGTTCATCGTTTGGCTGCACCACTTCTTCACCATGGGTGCGGGCGCGAACGTAAACGCCTTCTTCGGTATTACCACCATGATTATCGCAATCCCTACCGGGGTTAAGATCTTCAACTGGCTGTTCACCATGTACCAGGGCCGTATCGTGTTCCACTCAGCAATGCTGTGGACCATCGGCTTCATCGTCACCTTCTCTGTGGGTGGGATGACCGGCGTACTGCTGGCGGTACCAGGTGCTGACTTCGTTCTGCACAACAGTCTGTTCCTGATTGCGCACTTCCATAACGTTATCATCGGTGGCGTGGTCTTCGGCTGCTTCGCTGGCGTAACCTACTGGTGGCCAAAAGCGTTCGGCTTCACGCTGAACGAAAAATGGGGTAAACGCGCGTTCTGGTTCTGGATCATCGGCTTCTTCGTGGCGTTTATGCCGCTGTACGTGCTGGGCTTCATGGGTATGACCCGTCGTCTGAGCCAGCAGATCGATCCGCAGTTCCACCCAATGCTGATGGTTGCAGCGGGCGGTGCGGTGCTGATTGCCTGTGGTATCGCGTCTCAGCTGATTCAGTTCTACGTGTCTATTCGCGACCGCGACCAGAACCGTGACCTGACCGGTGACCCATGGGGTGGCCGTACGCTGGAGTGGGCAACCTCTTCTCCACCTCCTTTCTATAACTTCGCCATCGTGCCGCAGGTTCATGAACGCGACGCATTCTGGGAAATGAAAGAAAAAGGTGAAGCGTACAAGCAACCTGCTCATTACGAAGAGATCCACATGCCGAAAAACAGCGGTGCGGGCATTGTCATTGCCGCCTTCGCAACGGTATTTGGTTTCGCAATGATCTGGCACATCTGGTGGATGGCGATTGTTGGCTTCGCCGGCATCGTAATCAGCTGGATTGTGAAGAGCTTTGACGAGGACGTGGACTACTACGTACCAGTCCGTGAAGTTGAAAAGCTGGAAAATCAGCATTTCGACGAGATTTCTAAAGCGGGGCTGAAAAATGGCAACTGATACTCTGGCGCACTCGACTGCCCACGCGCATGAACATGCGCACCACGATACAGGACCGACCAAAGTCTTCGGTTTCTGGATCTACCTGATGAGCGACTGCATTCTGTTCTGCTGTCTGTTCGCGACCTATGCCGTTCTGGTGAACGGCACGGCGGGCGGCCCGGCTGGCAAGGACATCTTTGAACTGCCGTTCGTTCTGGTTGAAACCGCACTGCTGTTATTCAGCTCCATCACCTACGGCATGGCGGCTATCGCCATGTACAAAAACAACAAGAGCCAGGTGGTTTCCTGGCTGGCGTTGACCTGGTTGTTTGGTGCTGGATTTATCGGGATGGAAATCTATGAATTCCATCACCTGATTCTGGAAGGCTTCGGTCCGGATCGCAGTGGCTTCCTGTCCGCGTTCTTCGCGCTGGTAGGTACCCACGGTCTGCACGTAACCTCTGGTCTGATCTGGATGGCGGTACTGATGTTCCAGGTATCCCGTCGCGGTCTGACCAGCACTAACCGTACCCGTATCATGTGCCTGAGCCTGTTCTGGCACTTCCTGGACGTGGTGTGGATCTGTGTGTTCTCTGTTGTATATCTGATGGGGGCGATGTAATGAGTCATTCACACGATCATGGCGCTTCCCACGGTAGCGTAAAAACCTACATGACAGGTTTCATCCTGTCGATCATCCTGACGGTGATCCCGTTCTGGATGGTGATGAGCGGTTCTGCGTCTAAACCGGTTATTCTGGGTGCAATCCTGGTGACCGCGGTGATTCAGATTCTGGTGCATCTGGTTTGCTTCCTGCACATGAACACCAAGTCCGATGAAGGCTGGAACATGACGGCCTTCATCTTTACCGTGATTATCATCGCTATCCTGGTAGTCGGTTCCATCTGGATTATGTGGAACCTCAACTACAACATGATGGTTCACTAAGAGCGGCGAGTATGTTTAAGCAATACCTGCAAGTAACGAAACCAGGCATCATCTTTGGCAACCTGATCTCCGTGATCGGAGGGTTCCTGCTGGCCTCTAAAGGCAGCATTGATTACACCCTCTTTATCTACACGCTGGTCGGTGTGTCACTGGTTGTTGCGTCCGGTTGTGTATTTAACAACTACATCGACATGGATATCGACAAGAAGATGGAAAGGACCAAAAATCGGGTGCTGGTGAAAGGCCTGATCGCCCCTTCCGTCTCGCTGGTGTACGCCACCTTGCTGGGTATTGCTGGCTTTATGCTGCTGTGGTTTGGTGCTAACCCGCTGGCCTGCTGGCTGGGGGTGATGGGGTTCGTGGTCTATGTGGGCGTCTACAGCCTGTATATGAAACGTCACTCCGTCTACGGCACGCTGATTGGTTCTCTCTCCGGCGCTGCGCCGCCGGTGATTGGCTACTGCGCGGTCACGAACGAGTTCGACAGCGGTGCGCTGATCCTGCTGGCTATCTTTAGCCTGTGGCAGATGCCGCACTCCTATGCCATCGCGATTTTCCGCTTTAAGGATTATCAGGCAGCGAATATCCCGGTTCTGCCGGTCGTGAAGGGCATTTCCGTTGCCAAGAACCACATCACGCTCTACATCATCGCCTTTGCTGTCGCAACGCTGATGCTCTCTCTGGGTGGTTACGCTGGATATAAATATCTGGCGGTAGCGGCTGCAGTGAGCGTCTGGTGGCTCGGTATGGCGCTGCGCGGTTACAAAGTGGAAGATGACAAAGTCTGGGCGCGCAAACTGTTTGTGTTCTCGATTGTCGCCATCACCTCTCTGTCCGTGATGATGTCCGTTGACTTCATGGTGCCAGATTCACACAACCTGCTGACTTACGTCTGGTAAGCCACAACAGGTGAATAAAGGGGTGCTTCGGCACCCTTTTTTATTCACTGAATCTATTAATAACGCATGTAATATTTGTTAAATAACCCTTTATTTACCCCGCCCCTTCCCCGCACTACACTATGGCCTGCTTTTGAACTGAGGTGGTAATGAACGATTATAAAATGACGCCAGGCGAGCTACGCGCGACCTGGGGCTTAGGGACTGTCTTCTCGCTACGGATGCTTGGCATGTTTATGGTCCTGCCTGTTCTGACCACGTACGGTATGGCACTGCAGGGAGCCAGCGAGGCGCTGATTGGCCTGGCCATTGGCATTTACGGTCTGGCGCAGGCGGTATTCCAGATCCCCTTTGGCCTGCTCTCTGACCGGGTGGGTCGCAAGCCGCTGATTGTCGGTGGGTTGCTGATCTTTGTACTCGGGAGCATCATTGCCGCCCTCTCCCACTCCATCTGGGGCATCATTCTTGGCCGTGCCCTGCAGGGCTCCGGCGCGATTGCTGCCGCGGTGATGGCACTGCTGTCAGACTTAACCCGCGAGCAGAACCGCACCAAAGCGATGGCCTTCATCGGCGTGAGTTTTGGCGTCACCTTTGCGATTGCCATGGTGCTGGGCCCCATTATTACCCATGCGCTTGGCCTGCATGCCCTGTTCTGGATGATTGCCCTGCTGGCGACCCTCGGTATTGCCTTAACCCTGTGGGTAGTGCCGGACAGCAAAAACCACGTCCTCAACCGTGAATCGGGGATGGTAAAAGGCTGCTTCAGCAAAGTGCTTGTTGAACCACGCCTGCTGAAGCTCAATTTTGGCATTATGTGTCTGCACATCCTGCTGATGTCGACCTTTGTCGCCCTGCCCGGTCAGCTTGCCGCTGCGGGCTTCCCGGCAGCAGAGCACTGGAAAATCTATCTGGTCACGATGCTGATTTCGTTTGTCTCCGTCGTGCCGTTTATCATCTACGCCGAAGTGAAGCGCAAAATGAAGCGCGTCTTCGTGGGCTGCGTGGCGGTCCTGCTGATTGCCGAGATTGTGCTCTGGGGTTCCGGCCCGCACTTCTGGGAACTGATCGCCGGCGTGCAGCTCTTCTTCCTGGCCTTTAACCTGATGGAAGCCCTGCTCCCGTCGCTGATAAGCAAAGAGTCCCCCGCCGGTTACAAAGGCACAGCAATGGGCATTTACTCCACCAGCCAGTTTCTCGGCGTGGCGATTGGCGGCTCGCTTGGCGGATGGGTGGACGGGCTGTTTGATTCGCAAACCGTGTTTCTGGCAGGTGCGCTACTGGCGACCGTCTGGCTGCTGGTCGCCAGCACCATGAAAGAGCCGCGCTACGTGAGCAGCCTGCGGGTAGAAATTCCGGATGATGTGGAAATTAGCGATGCGCTGAAGCAGCGTCTGGAAGCCAAAGAGGGTGTGACAGAGGTGCTTATTGTTCCGGAAGAACGCAGCGCTTACGTCAAAATAGACAGTAAAATGACCAACCGCTTCGAGGTCGAACAGGCGCTCAAAGCCTGAAAAAAAGCCCGGTTAAACCGGGCTTTTTTATTAATCGCGGAAGTTTTTAAACTGGAACGGTTGTCCCAGATCGCCGCCGCGCACCAGCGCCATCACGGACTGCAGGTCATCACGGGACTTGCCGGTGACGCGAATCTCTTCACCCTGGATCTGCGCCTGTACCTTCAGCTTGCTGTCTTTGATGAGCTTGACGATCTTCTTCTGCACCGCGCTCTCAATACCCTGCTTCAGCTTGGCTTCAACAAACCAGTTTTTACCGCTGTGCACGAACTCTTCCGGCACATCCAGAGACGTCCCTTCAATGCCGCGTTTTAACAGCTTGGCGCGCAGAATGTCGAGCAGCTGATTCACCTGGAAATCAGACTCGCTCAGCACCTTAATAGTCTTATTTGCATCGTTCAGCTCAAACGACGCCTCAACGCCACGAAAATCGAAACGTGACTCAACTTCGCGGGTTGCGTTCTCAACGCCGTTGCGAACTTCCTGGATATCAACTTCGGAAACAATATCGAAAGATGGCATCTTTTCTTCTCCCTTCACTTTTGTTGCGTTGCATAATACCCGCTACGAGGCATAACTCAACAGAAGCTTAGCTGTATAATTAAGCTGTAACACCTGGCGCAGTTGCAGGTGAGGAGGAACAATGAAAATTACAGTGCTCGGATGCGGAGCGCTTGGTCAGCTTTGGCTGACCGCGCTGTGCAAGCACGGACATGAGGTTCAGGGCTGGCTGCGCGTGCCCCAGCCCTATTGCAGTGTAAACCTGATTGGTGAAGACGGAAGCATCTTTAACGAATCCCTCACCGCGAACGATCCTGATTTCCTGGCGCAAAGCGACCTTTTACTGGTGACGCTCAAAGCGTGGCAGGTCTCAGACGCGGTAAAAACACTGGCCGCGCAGCTCCCCTCCACTTCCCCCATACTGCTGCTGCATAACGGCATGGGGACGCTTGATGAGCTGAAAAGCGTCCCGCAGCCCCTGCTGATGGCGACGACCACTCACGCTGCCCGCCGGGACGGAAACATCATCGTGCATGTCGCCAGCGGGGTGACGCACATCGGCCCCGCCAGAACGCAGGATGGCGACTACAGTTATCTTGCCGATGTACTGCAAAAGGTGTTGCCGGACGTGGCCTGGCATAACCATATTCGTCCTCAACTCTGGCGCAAGCTGGCCGTCAACTGCGTCATTAATCCGCTGACGGCTCTGTGGAACTGCCCGAACGGGGAGCTGAAAAATCATCCGCAGGATGTTGCGACGCTGTGTGCGGAAGTCGCAGCGGTCGTTGAGCGGGAAGGCCTGCATACCTCAGCAGACGATTTACGCTGTTATGTCGAGCAGGTTATTGAGAGTACCGCAGAAAACATCTCCTCGATGTTGCAGGATGTTCGGGCATTACGCCACACAGAAATCGACTACATTACCGGCTATCTGCTAAAACGCGCCCGCGCGCACGGTATCGCCGTACCGGAAAACGCCCGTCTGTATGACCTGGTTAAACGTAAGGAGAGTGAATATGAGCGCGTCGGCACTGATCTGCCTCGCCCCTGGTAGCGAAGAGACTGAAGCGGTAACCACCATTGATTTGATGGTGCGCGGCGGCATTAACGTGACAACTGCCAGCGTCGCCAGCGACGGTAATCTGGCCGTCACCTGCTCGCGCGGGGTGAAGCTCCTCGCGGATGCCCCGCTTGTGCAGGTGGCGGACGGAGATTACGACATCATCGTCCTGCCGGGTGGTCTGAAGGGCGCGGAGTATTTTCGTGACAGCACTCTGCTGGTTGAGACCGTGCGCCAGTTCCATTTATCCGGTCGGATCGTCGCAGCCATCTGTGCCGCTGCCGGCACGGTTCTGGTTCCGCATGACATCTTTCCCATCGGCAACATGACCGGCTTCCCTGGGCTGAAAGAGACCATTCCGAAAGACCAGTGGGTAGATAAACGCGTGGTCTGGGATCCGCGCGTCAACCTGCTGACCAGCCAGGGCCCCGGCACTGCGATTGATTTTGGCTTAAAGATTATTGACCTGCTGGTCGGGCGCGAAAAAGCGTACGAGGTTGCGTCATCGCTGGTAATGCCGGCGGGAATTTATAACTACTATGAAGAGTAGTGCATAAAAAAAAGCCGGGTGGCGGCTACGCCTTACCCGGCCTACACGTGCACGGTACCGTAGGCCCGGTAAGCGAAGCGCCACCGGGCAATGAATTACGGGCGATACACTTTCACATTCGCAAAGCCCTGCTCGCGCAGGTACAGCGCCTGCAGGCGGCTCATCACCCCGCGCTCACACCACAGCAGGTACGTTTTACTCTTGTCGAGATCGCCAAATTTCGTGCTCAGCTTGTAGAACGGCAGAGAAACCACCTCAACGCCTTCGACGTTCAGCGGGCTGGCATCCTGTTCATCAATCGAACGAATATCCACAATCACATCGCTGGCACCGAAACCGCTTACGGTTTCAACTTCAACAACTTCCTGCTCGGTCTGCTGGGCAATCTCACGGATATCAATGTTGGACGCTTCCGCCACCACTTTTTCCAGAATGCTGAAATCGAAGTTCTCTTCTTCCGCTTCGATCTTCGCCTTCACCGCTTTCACCGTTGGGCTTTTTGAGATCACACCGCAGTATTCCGGCATGGTGCGGGCAAAATCTTCGGTGCCGATTTCACGCGCCAGATCGATGATGTGCTCTTTATCATGGGAGATAAGCGGACGCAGGATCAGCGTATCAGACACGTTGTCGATAAGACGCAGGTTGGTCAGCGTCTGGCTTGAGACCTGGCCCAGCGCTTCGCCGGTGACCAGCGCCTGCACGCCGTAGCGTTCAGCCACTTTGGAGGCCGCACGCACCATCATGCGCTTCAGGATGACGCCCATCTGGCCGTCGTCCACTTTCTCGAGGATTTCGCCGACCACAGGTTCGAAGTTGATCGCCACAAAACGCACGCGGTGGGAGCTGCCGAAGCGGTTCCACAGATAATGCGCCACCTGACGAACGCCGATTTCGTGCGCCGCGCCGCCCAGGTTGAAGAAGCAGTAGTGCACGCGACAGCCGCGACGCATCAGCATATAGCTGGAGACGCCGGAGTCGAAGCCGCCGGAGATCAGGGACAGAACATCTTCCTGGGTCCCGATCGGGAAGCCGCCGATGCCTTCATAGCGGCCTTTCACCAGTAACAGGCGATCGTTTTCGATCTCCAGATTGACGGTCACATCCGGGTTGGTCAGACGCACGCGCGCAGACTCGACGTGCTGGTTCAAGCCGCCGCCAACGTAACGTTCCACTTCAATGGAGCTGAATTCGTGCTTACCGCGACGCTTCACGCGTACGCAGAAGGTTTTGCCTTCGATCTGGTCGCGGTACTGGACCAGCGCTTTCTCGAAGATGTCGTGCATATCGCTGAACGGGACGTCTTCCACTTCCAGAATATGGTGGATACCCGGAATACGGGTCAGGGCGTCGCGAATATCCTGACGTTTGTTTTCGTCTTTCGCACGAACCTCAACGTGGTCCCAGTGGCGCACCACGGCGAGGGTTTCGTCGTAGTGCTTTAATACGTTACGAATGTTCCCGGTGAGAATTTTAATAAAGCGCAAACGCACAGATTGGCTTTTGATGGTGATTTCAGGGAACAATTTAATGATAAACTTCATGGCGGCAATGTTTCTTAGGCAAGCGTATTAAGGCTTGTAATGGAAAAGAGTACAGCAGCCCACACCCGTGGCTGCATCCAGGCGCGCAAGTATATCACCATCGCGCCGCTCCTGTGCACATTGCGCGTTATTTGCTTATCCGCCCGAGTCCGTTACCATGTCGGGGCGAAGAATATAAGAGTCAATTCACTATGCCGAAGAAGAACGACGCACCGGCCAGTTTCGAAACTGCGCTGAGTGAACTGGAGCAAATTGTCACCCGCCTTGAGAGCGGCGATCTCCCGCTGGAAGAGGCGCTCAACGAATTCGAGCGCGGCGTACAGCTGGCGCGCCAGGGGCAGGTCAAACTGCAGCAGGCCGAACAGCGTGTGCAGATCCTGCTGTCCGACAGCGAAGATGCGAAAACCACGCCTTTCACACCGGACGCCGAGTAAATGGATTTTGCCACCGAGCTTCAGGCGCGTGTCGTGCGCGCCAACGACGCCCTGCGCCGTTTTATTGCGCCACAGCCTTTTCAGAACACTCCACTGGTTGAAGCCATGCACTATGGCGCACTCTTGGGTGGAAAGCGCCTGCGCCCGTTTCTGGTCTACGCCACAGGCAATATGTTTGGTATCAGCGATAACACGCTGGACGCCCCGGCAGCCGCCGTTGAGTGCATCCACGCCTACTCGCTGATCCACGATGATTTACCGGCCATGGACGACGACGATTTGCGTCGGGGTCAACCAACCTGCCATATCAAGTTTGGCGAGGCGAATGCCATTCTGGCGGGTGATGCCCTGCAAACGCTGGCATTTTCGATTCTGAGCGACGCGCCGATGGCTGAAGTGGCTGACCGCGACCGCCTGGCAATGATCTCCGAACTGGCAATGGCCAGCGGCGTAGCCGGCATGTGCGGCGGACAGGCCCTGGATCTGGACGCGGAAGGACGTCAGGTTAATCTGGAACAGCTGGAGCGTATTCATCGCCATAAAACAGGGGCATTGATTCGTTCAGCCGTTCGCCTGGGCGCGCTGAGTGCGGGTGAACAAGGGCGCAAAGCCCTGCCGATTCTGGACAGATACGCAGAAAGTATCGGTCTGGCATTCCAGGTTCAGGATGACATTCTGGATGTGGTGGGCGATACTGCAACATTGGGAAAACGTCAGGGTGCGGACCAGCAGCTTGGCAAAAGTACCTACCCCGCCTTGCTGGGCCTTGAGCAAGCCCAACGTAAAGCCCGGGATCTGATAGAGGATGCCCGCCAGTCTCTGAATCAGCTGGCCGCGCAATCGCTGGATACCTCGGCACTGGAAGCGCTAGCGGACTATATAATCCAGCGTGATAAATAAACACACTATCTCGATGAGCCTTTGATGAGTTTTGATATTGCCAAATACCCGACACTGGCGTTAGTGGACTCCACCCAGGAGTTACGCCTGTTGCCGAAAGAGAGCCTGCCGAAGCTGTGCGACGAACTGCGTCGCTACCTGCTCGACAGCGTTAGCCGCTCCAGCGGCCATTTCGCCTCCGGGCTTGGCACGGTTGAGCTGACCGTGGCGCTGCATTACGTCTATAACACGCCGTTCGATCAGCTAATCTGGGACGTAGGGCACCAGGCATATCCGCACAAAATTCTGACCGGACGTCGCGATAAAATTGGCACCATTCGACAGAAAGGCGGCCTGCATCCGTTCCCGTGGCGCGGTGAGAGCGAGTATGACGTATTGAGCGTCGGTCACTCCTCCACGTCCATTTCTGCGGGTATCGGTATTGCCGTTGCCGCCGAAAAAGAGAACAAACAGCGCCGCACCGTCTGCGTGATTGGCGATGGTGCTATCACCGCAGGTATGGCCTTTGAGGCCATGAACCACGCGGGCGATATCAAGCCAGACATGCTGGTTATTCTTAACGATAACGAAATGTCGATTTCCGAAAATGTCGGCGCGCTGAACAACCATCTGGCTCAGCTGCTCTCCGGCAAGCTTTACTCCTCGCTGCGTGAAGGCGGCAAGAAAGTCTTCTCCGGCGTACCGCCGATCAAAGAGCTGCTCAAGCGCACCGAAGAGCACATCAAAGGCATGGTCGTGCCAGGTACCCTGTTTGAAGAGCTGGGCTTTAACTATATTGGCCCGGTTGACGGCCATGACGTGCTGGGTCTGGTGACCACACTCAAGAACATGCGCGACCTGAAAGGCCCGCAGTTCCTGCACATCATGACTAAAAAAGGGCGTGGCTACGAACCGGCGGAAAAAGATCCGATTACCTTCCACGCGGTACCGAAATTTGACCCGTCCAGCGGCTGTCTGCCAAAAAGCAGCGGCGGCATGCCGAGCTATTCAAAAATCTTCGGCGACTGGCTGTGCGAAACCGCAGCGAAAGACAACAAGCTGATGGCGGTCACCCCGGCCATGCGTGAAGGCTCTGGCATGGTGGAGTTCTCCAGAAAATACCCTGACCAGTATTTTGACGTGGCCATTGCCGAGCAGCACGCGGTGACGTTTGCAGCGGGCCTGGCCATTGGCGGCTACAAGCCGGTTGTCGCTATCTATTCCACCTTCCTGCAGCGCGCCTACGATCAGGTGATCCATGACGTGGCCATTCAGAAACTGCCGGTACTGTTTGCTATCGATCGTGCGGGCATCGTCGGTGCTGACGGTCAGACGCACCAGGGTGCGTTTGACCTGTCGTTCCTGCGCTGTATTCCGGATATGGTTGTCATGACGCCAAGCGACGAGAACGAATGTCGCCAGATGCTGTTTACCGGCTACCACTATCAGGATGGTCCAAGCGCCGTTCGCTACCCGCGCGGTAATGCGGTAGGCGTTGAGCTCCAGCCTCTGGAAAAACTGCCGATAGGTAAAGGTCTGGTAAAACGTCGCGGTGAGAAAGTGGCGATCCTGAACTTCGGTACGCTGATGCCGGAGGCCGCGAAAGTGGCTGAAACGCTGAATGCAACCCTGGTGGATATGCGCTTTGTGAAGCCGCTCGACGAATCCCTCATCCTGAGTATGGCTGAAATGCATGACGTACTGGTCACGCTGGAAGAAAACGCCATCATGGGCGGTGCGGGCAGCGGCGTGAACGAAGTGCTGATGGCAAACCGTAAAGCCGTTCCGGTGCTGAACCTCGGCCTGCCGGATCATTTCATTCCGCAAGGTACTCAGGACGAAGCGCGTGCGGCTATTGGCCTGGACGCTGCCGGTATCGAAGCCAAAATCCGCACCTGGCTGGACTGACCCCCTCCCCCTTTTCCGCTCCTGCTATGCTTAAACCTGGTGTTTAAACAGCAGGAGCGGAACCGTGCAATACACTACATTAGGAAAAACCGACCTTAAAATTTCCAGACTTTGTCTGGGATGCATGACCTTTGGCGAGCCCGATCGGGGAAACCATGCCTGGACGCTGCCGGAAGAGAGCAGCCGTCCGATTATCAAACGCGCTATCGAGGGCGGCATTAACTTCTTTGACACCGCCAACAGCTACTCTGACGGCAGCAGCGAGGAGATTGTCGGCCGTGCCCTGCGCGATTTTGCCCGTCGTGATGAAATCGTCGTCGCCACCAAGGTGTACTACCCGGTGGGCGACCTGGCTGAGGGCCTTTCTCGCGCGCAAATCCTGCGTTCCATTGATGACAGTCTCAGACGGTTAAATATGGATTACGTCGATCTGCTGCAAATTCACCGCTGGGATTACAACACGCCAGTCGAGGAGACGCTTGACGCGCTGAACGACGTGGTCAAAGCCGGTAAAGCACGCTACATCGGCGCGTCGTCTATGCATGCATCGCAGTTTGCACAGGCGCTGGATCTCCAGGCGCAGCACGGCTGGGCGCGCTTTGTCACCATGCAGGATCACTACAATCTGATCTATCGTGAAGAAGAACGCGAGATGTTGCCGCTGTGCCATCAGGAAGGTGTAGCGGTGATCCCCTGGAGCCCGCTGGCACGCGGCCGCCTGACCCGTCCATGGGGTGAAACCACGGCTCGTCTGGTATCGGATGAAGTGGGAAAAAACCTGTACGAAGGAACAGAGGCCAGCGATGCGCTAATCGCCGAACGCTTAGCCGGGATCGCCGACGATACCGGTGCAACTCGTGCGCAGGTGGCGCTGGCGTGGCTGCTGGGTAAACGCGGCGTCGCGGCACCGATTATCGGCACATCCCGGGAAGAGCAACTTGATGAACTGCTGAATGCGGTGGATATCACGCTGACGCCGGAGCAAATTGCCGAGCTGGAGACGCCGTATCAGCAGCATCCGGTGGTGGGGTTTAAGTAAGCTCCATCTTTTGTAGGCCGGGTAAGGCGAAGCCGCCACCCGGCAATACAGAGCGCGCAAACTTACGCGAAGTGATCGTACCCTTTCCAGTCCAGCGTAACGGGCGCACCGTCTTTCACAAACTTCAGCCCTTCGCTCTCCGGCATGATCTGACCGATACAGGTAAACTTCGCGCCGAGATGCGCTAACGCCACATCCAGCGTCCCACGGTTCAGCTCAGGCACCGTGAAGCACAGCTCATAGTCTTCGCCACCGGAGAGCGCCCAGCGCAGGGCCTGCTCAGGCTCCACATGGCGAAGCAGCTGTTCTGACAGCGGGAACAGGTCCAGGTCAACGCGCGCGCCGACGCCGCTGGCCTTCAGAATATGGCCGAGGTCTGAGATGAGACCGTCAGAGAGATCGATAGCCGAGCTTGCCCGCTCGCGCAGCGCCTGACCGTGCAGAATACGCGGCGTCGGGCGCAGATGGCGTTTCACCAGATACGCCGCATCGTCAGCGTCCTTCACGGTTAAGCGATCCTGCAGAATAGCCAGCCCTGCCGCGCTGTCGCCCGGCGTACCGGTCACGTAAATCCAGTCGCCGGGTTTTGCGCCCGAGCGCTTCAGCGCGCGACCGAGCGGGACATAGCCGTGGATCGCCAGCGTCATCGACAGTGGCCCGGCTGTGGTATCACCGCCAATCAGCTGCATATCGTAGTAGTTGAGCTGCTCAAACAGCGCATCGCTGAAGGCTTCAAGCCAGGCTTCATCCACCTCAGGCAGCGTCAGGGCCAGCGTCAGCCATGCGGGATCGGCGCCCATTGCCGCCAGATCGCTAACGTTAACCGCCAGCGCTTTATACGCCAGGTCGGCAGGATCGATATCCGGTAAGAAATGACGTCCGCACACTAAGGTGTCGGTGCTGATTGCCAGCGTCTGTTTTTCGGGAATATTGAGAAGTGCACAGTCATCGCCAATGCCGGTTTCAACATCAAGACGAGAGGTTCTGACACGGTCGAAATAACGGGCAATCAGGGAGAATTCGCCGCATGCCATACGTTATGCCTCAGCAAATAAAAGAAAAAACCGGAGCCGCACTGCCCGTCAGGCAACGCAGGACTCCGGTTTGCGGATCACTTTTTGTGGGGACGGATCGCAGGTGCTGCTTTATCAAGAACGCCGTTTACAAACTTGTGGCTGTCTTCAGCGCCGAAGGTTTTCGCCAGTTCGATCGCTTCGTTGATGGCCACTTTATACGGCACATCATCACGTTTTGACAGCTCAAACAGCGCGATACGCAACACTGCTTTTTCTACCTGACCCAACTCTTCGAGCAGACGGGACAGGTAAGGTTTCATCAGACCATCGAGATACGCGCTATTAGTCGCCACTCCCGACAGCAGTTCACGGAAGTACAGAACGTCAACATCTTTCACGTCCTGTTCTGACAGGAACTGGTATTCAACATCAGCGATGTCGTTCTGGGACAA
The DNA here is from genome assembly GCF_004402045.1 of Lelliottia nimipressuralis. Classification (GTDB taxonomy): domain Bacteria; phylum Pseudomonadota; class Gammaproteobacteria; order Enterobacterales; family Enterobacteriaceae; genus Enterobacter; species Enterobacter chinensis. The sequence continues at coordinate 278,893 of NZ_SOMG01000015.1, forward strand.
CTGCCAGGAGTAAAGTGCCTGGACGGCACATTCACGGGCGCGGCGACGAGCAGCAGGTTTCACGGAATTCCCCTTACAAAAAAATCAGGCCTTGATGGCTTTCAATACATTGATCATTTCAAGCGCGGTCAGTGCAGCTTCTGCACCTTTGTTACCGGCTTTGGTGCCAGCACGTTCGATGGCTTGCTCAATACTTTCGGTGGTCAGCACGCCAAACGCGACAGGAATTTCAGCATCCTGCGCAACGTGTGCCAGACCGTTGCTTGCACCGCCCGCAACGTATTCGAAGTGCGCAGTGCCGCCACGAATAACAGTACCCAGTGCAATCACCGCGTCGTATTTACCGGTTTTTGCCAGCGCGCCCGCTGCCAGTGGCAGTTCGTAAGCACCTGGAACCCAAACAACGGTAATGTTGTCATCTTTAACCTGGCCAATACGTTTCAGGGCGTCAATGGCACCTTCCAGCAGGCTGTCGTTGATGAAGTTGTTGAAACGCGCAATGGTGATGGCGACGCGAGCGTCCGGGGTAGCTACAGCAGCTTCAATAATGTTCATACTCTTCCTTTACGGGTTCATTTGGCCCCGCAGGGGGGCGGATTTTATCATAATACTTTGCGCACTGCTTCCCTATTTCGGGAGCAATTACGCTGTCGTTAAGTGGAGGCAGACATCCGGACCCACCGGACGAATCTCGCTAAATTTGAGTTGTGGTGCATCGGCCAGTTTTTCAAGGTCGGGCAGCACAAACAGGCCGCGCGCGTCGTGACCTAACAGTTTAGGCGCAACGTAAACAATCAATTCATCCACCAGTCCGGCCTGTAAGAGCGCACCGGCAAGCGTTGGCCCCGCTTCTACCCAGATGCTGTTCACCTGCTGCTTGCCGAGCAGCATCATGAGCACCACGAGATCCAGATGACCGTTATGCTCCGGCACCATGATGCTGCGCACGCCTTCCGGCCATTCACGCGTATCTTCTTTGGTGCGGGCAATCCAGGTTTCACCGGGCTGCTGGACAATGCGGTGTTCAGGCGTCACGCGGTTCTGGCTATCAATGATAATACGCAGAGGCTGACGCAGGTTCTCCTGCGGGTAAAGCGCCTGGGTATCGGCATTCAGTTCGTCCCAGCGTACGGTCATGGCCGGATCGTCAGCCAGAACCGTTTCACTGCTGGTGAGGATAGCATGGCTTTGCGCACGCAGACGTTGCACATCGCGCCTTGCCTGCGGCGAGGTTACCCACTGGCTCTCGCCGTTTGCCATCGCCGTACGTCCATCCAGCGAGGCGCCCAGCTTAAGCTGGATATACGGGAACCCGGTGCGCATACGTTTCAGGAAGCCTTTATTGATCGCTTCGGCGTCTTGCATCATCAGCCCATGGCTGACCTCAATGCCTTCCTGCTGCAGGCGATACAGACCGCGTCCAGCCACCTGCGGATTGGGGTCCTGCATCGATGCGACCACGCGTGAAACACCTGCTGCAATCAGCGCTTCGCAGCACGGCGGCGTACGCCCGTGATGGCTGCAGGGCTCCAGCGTAACGTAGGCCGTGGCACCGCGCGCCTTCTCGCCGGCCATACGCAACGCATGAACTTCAGCATGTGGCTCGCCTGCACGATAGTGAAAGCCCTCTCCCACGATCTCGCCATCTTTAACGATCACGCACCCGACGTTCGGGTTGGGATGGGTAGTAAAACGACCGCGCTGCGCCAGCTTCATGGCGCGCGCCATGTACATCTCATCGTGCATGAGCTTAATCCTGTAAGCGGGCGATCTCTTCGCCAAACTCTTTGATATCTTCGAAGCTGCGGTACACAGAGGCGAAGCGGATATAGGCGACCTTATCGAGCTTTTTCAACTGCTCCATCACCAGGTTGCCGATCATCTTGCTGGGCACTTCACGCTCGCCTAAGCCACGAAGATGAGATTTGATGTGATTTAACGCCATTTCAACGTCATCTGCGCTTACAGGACGTTTTTCGAGGGCTTTCAGCATCCCGCTGCGCAGCTTCTCTTCGTTAAACGGCTCGCGCACATCGTTACTTTTTACCACGCGCGGCATCACCAGCTCTGCAACCTCGAAGGTCGTGAAACGCTCGTTGCACACCAGACACTGCCGACGACGGCGTACGGATGACCCTTCGCCCACAAGACGAGAGTCGATGACTTTGGTATCCACAGCGGAGCAGAATGGGCAATGCATACGGTATCCCTGTTATCCGGTTAACTGATTTTCATTTTACCCTGATCTGGCCTGACAACAAAGGAAGAGCTTTTTGAGATAAAGGATCTATGTCTGACACGCTGATGCTAGCTACCATTAGAGCGATCCGTTATTTCAAGGAAATAAACGCAATGACAAGACGTTACCTGAAAATTTTGCTGGTGGGGAGCCTCTTCACCCTTAGCGCCTGTGCACAGCAAACCGAAGTCCGTCAAATGAAACAGAGCGTGAATACGCTCAATACGGCGATGGACAAACTGAACAAAGAAACGGTGAAGATCACCCAGCAAAACGCGCTTAACGCTAAATCCAGTAGCGGAGTCTATCTGCTGCCGGGAGCAAATACGCCTGCGCGCCTGAACAGCCAGGTTGGCACGCTGAAGATGTCGCTGGTGAACGTGGCGGCGAATGCAGATGGTACTCGCGCAACATTACGCATCCAGGGCGAATCCAACGATCCGCTTCCGGCCTTCAGCGGCACCGTCGAATGGGGGCAGATCCAGGGCACCACGGAGAATTACCAGGAGGTGAACGTGAAGAATCAGCTTTTCACCGCCCCGGCCAGCGTTTTAGCACCCAGCGATGTGGAAATTCCTCTTCAGTTAAGCGGCCTTACGCCGGAACAGTTAGGCTTCATCCGCATTCACGACATTCAACCCGCCGCGCAGTAATTCCATCCTCTTAAGCGGAGTGAAATGTCACTCCGCTAACATTTACATTTCGTATGGATTGGCAACATAAATGATTGCCGCTACAATCCCGGCCGTTTAAAGTACGCAAACGTGAACGCAATCGATTACGTGTGTGAGAGATATGTGAAACAACACATATTTTTGTGAGCAGGGATTCCTATAATAGGCACCGCAGAAACACGAAATATTTAGAAACGCAATTCGCGCATTTTTCACTCCCGGAAGGGAATTTCAATCAGTGGCATGATTATGAAAAAAACATTACTCGCAGCTGGGGCCGTGCTGGCACTGTCCTCCTCTTTCACTGTTAACGCAGCGGAAAACGATAAACCGCAATACCTCTCCGACTGGTGGCATCAGAGCGTTAACGTGGTCGGCAGCTACCACACCCGCTTCGGACCACAGATCCGCAACGATACCTACCTGGAATATGAAGCATTCGCCAAGAAAGACTGGTTTGATTTCTATGGCTATATGGATGCACCGGTCTTCTTCGGTGGTAACACCGACGCGAAAGGTATCTGGAACCACGGTTCCCCACTGTTCATGGAGATCGAACCGCGCTTCTCTATTGATAAACTGACCGGTACCAGCCTGGCGTTTGGTCCGTTCAAAGAGTGGTATTTCGCGAACAACTACATCTACGACATGGGCCGCAACAAGTCCGGTCGCCAGAGCACCTGGTACATGGGTCTGGGTACGGACATCGACACCGGCCTGCCAATGAGCCTGTCTCTGAACGTGTACGCTAAGTACCAGTGGCAGAACTACGGTGCCGCGAACGAAAACGAGTGGGATGGCTACCGTTTCAAAGTGAAATACTTTGTGCCAATCACCCAGCTGTGGGGCGGCAACCTGAGCTATATCGGCTTCACCAACTTTGACTGGGGTTCAGATCTGGGCGACAACGACTTCCGCGACCTGAACGGTAAGAAAGCGCGCACCAACGACTCCATCGCCTCCAGCCACATCCTGGCGCTGAACTACGATCACTGGCACTACTCTGTTGTTGCGCGTTACTGGCACAACGGTGGCCAGTGGAACGACGACGCCAGCCTGAACTTCGGTAACGGCGACTTCAGCGTTCGTTCTACCGGTTGGGGTGGTTACCTGGTTGTGGGTTACAACTTCTAATCAGTGCGGATTTCGCCCGGTGGCGCTACGCTTACCGGGCCTACGATCCGAATGTAGGCCGGGTAAGGCGTAGCCGCCACCCGGCTTTTTACTGCTTCACCTTCCGCAAAAAATCCGCCAGTGACTTATCCGCACTCTCGCTAAACCGTCTCTCCGTCTGCATAATATTGAGGCATCTGTCGAGCCGGAAACAGCGATAGTCATCGCGCCGTTCGCACCACGCCGCCAGCAGCCAGCGCTCCCCCCAGAAGAACAGCCCCAGCGGCTGAACCTCGCGCTTAGAGAGCTGTCCGGCTTCATCACGATAATGCAACACCAGCACGCGCTGGGCGGAAATCGCCTGATGAATCATGTCAAAATCGCTGCGGGAGTGGCTTTGCATGCAAAAATCCGGCGCGTAGATCCGCGTCTGCTCCGCCTTTCGCCGGCTCTCCTCGGGCAGGATAGCCAGCACCTTTTCCTGAGCCGACTCCAGCTCGCGCGACAGCGACTCACCTCCCCAGGTTTTGAGCAGGCGAATCGCGACGATCAGCGCCTCTGACTCCTTATTTGTCAGCATCAGCGGCGGTAGGTCAAAACCCGACATTAGCCGATATCCGCTTCCTGCCTCACCCTCTACCGGCACGCCGGAAAGTGAAAGGTCGCGGATATCGCGGTAGACCGTGCGCTCAGATACACCAAGCCGGTCTGCCAGATGCGCTGCCGTTGTCAGACGCCTGCCCCGCAGGATCTGCACAATCTGGAACAAACGGTCAGCGCGTCGGGTCATATCTTATTCAGCTCTCAGGCAGGTTGATGGAGGCCGACGCGATTACCTTCGCAGTCGGTAAACAGAGCAATAGTGCCAATGCCACGCGGCAATTCCAGCGGCCCGAATACGCACTCGCCGCCTGCGCTAGCGATACGGTCGAGCGTGGCCGCCAGATTGTCAGTATGCAGGTAGATAATAGCGCCTTCGTGAGACGGTACAATGCCCTCAAATTTTGCCAGCGCCCCGCCGGTACCCGGATCCTCATGCGGGAATACGGCCAGCTCGACGCAGTCCATTTTCTCGCTTTTTAATGAAACCTGCATCACTGGCTCATAAAAATTAATTGCGCGATCCATATCCGTGACCGGGATTTCAAACCAGTTAATTACGCTTTTCATACATTCTCCTGAGTGTTGTTTGGGTTCGAAAAGAGTCTACGACAGGGCTCCTGACAGCATACTGTCAGGAGTGTTTGTCAGGAGCAGATAAAAAAAATCCCGGTCAACTGACCGGGATTTCGATAACGCGCTAAACGTCGCCTTACGGCAGAATGGACGGCTGGTCCGCCCCTTCTTTCTCGACTTTCTGCTGGAGCAGGTGCTCGCGCTTCATGCCGAGTTTCAGTGCCAGAGCGGATGCAACGTAGATAGACGACGCAGTACCGATAGTCACACCAATCAACATGGTCAGCGAGAAGCCTTCCAGTACCGGACCACCGAAGAGATACAGCATCAGGATAACCATCAAGGTGGTTCCGGATGTGATCAAGGTACGGTGCAGCGTCTGGGTCAACGACACGTTAAAGATTTCGTACGGCGTACCGCGACGGATCTTACGGAAGTTTTCACGAATACGGTCAGATACCACGATACTGTCGTTCAGTGAGTAACCGATAACGGACATCAGGGATGCCACAATCGTCAGGTCAATCTCAATGTGGAACAGCGACAGTACGCCCATGGTGATCACCACGTCGTGCGCAAGAGCGATAACCACACCTGCCGCCAGTCGCCACTCAAAGCGGAAACCAACGTAAATCAGGATGGAAATCAACGCCACCATCAGCGCCATCGCACCGGTCTGCGCCAGGTCAGCACCTACGCTTGGGCCGACGAACTCAATACGCTTCACCGCCGCATTCTGGCTGGTCGATTCGTTGATGACGTTCAGAACCTTGCTACCCAGCTCCTGGCTGCCGTTGGCATCGTGTACCGGCGGCATACGCACCATGATGTCGCGGCTGCTGCCGAAGTTCTGCAGCAGCGGCTCTTCAAAGCCCGCTTTCTGCAGAGACTCGCGCATCTGGTCCATATCGATCGGTTTTTCCAGGGAGATTTCAATTACCGTACCACCGGTAAAATCGAGACCCCAGTTAAAGCCTTTCACGCCCATGATGACGATGGACACAATCAGCAGAAAACCTGAAATGCCGAAGGCCCAGTAGTCCCAGCGCATAAAGTCCCAGACTTTACGGCCGTGGTTTAATTGTTCAACAGTATATTCCTGTGCCACAACGCACTCCTCAGATAGACAGCTTTTTGACGCGCTTGCCGCCATACAGCAGGTTCACGATGGCACGGGTGCCGACAATAGCGGTAAACATCGACGTTGCGACACCGATACCGGTTGTAATCGCAAAGCCTTTGATAGCGCCAGTACCCACTGCATACAGGATAAGAACCTTAATCAGTGTTGTTACGTTCGCATCGAAGATGGAGCTGAACGCCCCTTTGTAGCCTTCTTCAATCGCCTGTTGCACAGAGCGACCGTTGCTCAGCTCTTCTTTAATACGTTCGTTTATCAGTACGTTGGCGTCGACCGCCACCGCAAGGGTCAGAACGATACCCGCAATACCCGGCATGGTCAGCGTCGCGCCCGGCAGCAGGGACATGATGCCGATGATCAGCACCAGGTTAGCCAGCAGCGCGGACGTCGCAATCAGACCAAACTTCTTATAGAAGAAGATCATGAACAGGATGGAGACAACCAGACCGGCCAGACACGCTTCCAGACCCTGCTGGATGTTTTGCATACCAAGCGTTGGACCAATCGTACGTTCTTCAACAATCTGAATTGGCGCAATCAGCGCACCGGCACGCAGCAGCAGAGAGAGCTGACGCGCTTCGTTCGGGTTGTTAATACCGGTAATACGGAAGCTGTTACCCAGACGAGACTGGATGTTGGCGATGTTAATCACCTCTTCCTCTTTCACCAGCACCGCACGACCGTTTGCATCTTTCTTACCGCTGTCTTTGTACTCCACGAACAGGGTCGCCATCGGTTTGCCGATGTTGTCCTTGGTGAAGTTAGACATGATGTTACCACCCGCGCTATCGAGCGAGATGTTAACCTGCGGCTGGTTATATTCGTCCTGGCTGGAAGTGGAGTCGGTGATATGGTCACCGGTCAGGATCACGCGTTTGTACAGCACAACTGGCTGACCTTCGCGGGTCTGTTTCACTTCGGAGTCACCCGGAATACGGCCTGCGGCAGCAGCGGACTGGTCGACATTGGAGTTAACCAGACGGAATTCGAGAGTAGCGGTTGCACCCAGAATCTCTTTCGCACGTGCGGTATCCTGGATACCCGGCAGCTCTACCACGATACGGTCAGCGCCCTGACGCTGAACCAACGGCTCAGCTACACCCAGCTGGTTTACACGGTTACGCAGAATGTTGATGTTCTGCTGAACGGCGTATTCACGCGCTTCGCTCAGACGCGCATCCGTCATCACCGCGCGCAGCTGGTTGCTGCCCTGAGAGGTAATCACCAGATCGCGGTGACGTTGAGACAGGTAAGTTACAGCCTGGTCGCGTGCCGCACTGTCGCGGAACGTGATGCTCATGCCGTAGTTATCTTCTTTACGCACGGTGGTATAGGCGATGCCTTTTTCACGCAGATCGCTGCGCAGGCTATCGATATTCTGTTCCTGCAGCTTGCCGAGCGCGGTGTCCATATCCACTTCCATCAGGAAGTGAACGCCACCACGCAGGTCAAGACCCAGTTTCATTGGCTCTGCATTCAGAGCAGCCAGCCAACGCGGGGTTGCAGGAGCAAGGTTAAGCGCCACGACATATTTATCACCCAGCACGCCCATCAGCGCTTCACGAGCGCGGAGCTGCGTGTCGGTGGTGTCGAAGCGAGCAAGAATAGCGCCCTCTTCCAGTGCCACAGACTTAGCGGTAATTTTTTCTTCTTGTAACGTTTTCTGGACCTGGATCAGCGTTTGCTCACTGGCGGCGACACCGCGCGCGCCAGTGATTTGAACGGCCGGATCCTCACCATACAGGTTGGGAAGTGCGTACAGCAGGCCGACGATAATCACGACGACCAGCATGATGTACTTCCACAAAGGATAACGGTTTAACACGGCAGTTCCCTTTGGGAAAAGTTGGGATTACAGCGCCTTCATGGTGCCTTTCGGCAGAACGGCAGCTACGAAGTCACGTTTGATAACCACTTCAGTGGTGTCATTCAGGGCGATAGCAATGTAGCCGCTTTCCGCTACTTTGGTCACGCGACCCACCAGGCCACCGTTGGTCAGCACTTCATCGCCTTTCGCGATAGAGTTCATCAGGTTTTTGTGCTCTTTGGTGCGCTTCTGCTGTGGACGCAGGATCATGAAGTAGAAGATCAGACCGAACACAACCAGCATCAGAATCAGAGACATTGGGCTGCCCTGAGAAGGCGCGCCAGTTGCTGCTACCGCATCAGAAATAAAAAAGCTCATTCAAATTCCCTCATTATTAAAATTAATCAACGTTCAAAGGTGGGACATCCCGGCCCTGACGTTGGTAAAAATCGGTCACGAAGCTCTCTAATTTACCCTCTTCGATAGCCTTACGTAAACCAGCCATTAAGCGCTGATAATAGCGAAGATTGTGAATGGTATTGAGACGTGCACCCAAAATCTCATTACAACGATCGAGATGATGCAGATACGCACGAGAATAATTGCGACAGGTATAGCAATCGCACTCGGCATCGAGCGGACTGGTGTCACTTTTATGCTTCGCGTTACGGATTTTCACCACGCCATCGGTAACAAACAGATGACCGTTACGCGCGTTGCGGGTTGGCATGACGCAGTCGAACATATCAATGCCGCGGCGTACGCCTTCAACCAGATCTTCTGGTTTACCCACGCCCATCAGGTAACGGGGCTTATCTGCCGGGATTTGCGGGCAGACATGTTCCAGAATACGGTGCATATCTTCCTTCGGCTCACCCACAGCCAAACCGCCGACAGCGTAGCCATCAAAACCTATCTCTACCAGACCTTTAACAGAGATATCGCGTAAATCTTCGTAAACGCTGCCCTGGATAATGCCAAACAGCGCATTTTTGTTCTGCAGGGAGTCAAAACGGTCGCGGCTACGCTGCGCCCAGCGCAGAGACATCTCCATAGAGCGTTTCGCGTAGTCCCAGTCGGCCGGGTACGGCGTACATTCGTCGAAGATCATCACGATGTCAGAGCCGAGGTCGTACTGAATCTCCATCGATTTTTCAGGATCGAGGAAAATCGGATCGCCGTTAATCGGGTTACGGAAGTGTACGCCCTGCTCGGTGATCTTGCGGATATCTCCCAGGCTGAAGACCTGGAAACCGCCGGAATCGGTCAGGATGGGGCCTTTCCACTGCATGAAGTCATGGAGATCGCCGTGGAGCTTCATGATCTCCTGACCCGGGCGCAGCCACAGGTGGAAGGTATTACCGAGGATGATCTGCGCGCCAGTGGCTTCCACCTCTTCCGGCGTCATCCCTTTGACGGTGCCGTAGGTGCCCACAGGCATAAACGCGGGGGTCTCTACCACGCCGCGATCAAACACCAGGCGACCGCGACGCGCGCGGCCATCGGTGGTATCGAGTTCAAATTTCATTTTCATTCCTCTGTGCCAGAAAAACAGTCCGACACATTATTCTGGTGCCGCGGACTTATTCCCCGACACGCTCATTCAAAGCCAGCGGATTGTACGTGATAAACATCGCGTCCCCGTAGCTAAAAAAGCGATATTTTTGTTCTACCGCAGACTTGTAGGCATTCATCGTATGCTGATAACCCGCAAACGCGGACACCAGCATAATCAGCGTGGATTCAGGCAGATGGAAGTTGGTCACCAGCGCGTCAATCACTTTGTACTGATAGCCCGGGTAGATAAAAATCTGCGTGTCGCCAAAGAACGGCTCGATAAGATCGTTTTTCGCCGCCTGCGCGGCACTCTCCAGCGAGCGCACCGACGTCGTACCGACAGCAATGACGCGGCTACCGCGCGCTTTCGCGGCCAGCACCGCATCCACCACATCCTGCGGCACTTCGGCATATTCAGAATGCATGATGTGATCTTCGATACTGTCTACGCGCACCGGCTGGAAGGTTCCCGCGCCGACGTGCAGCGTCACAAACGCCATCTCAATCCCTTTCGCGCGCAGTTTTTCCAGCAGCGGTTCATCAAAGTGCAGGCCCGCCGTTGGCGCCGCGACCGCGCCAGGTTTCTGGCTGTAGACGGTCTGGTACAGCTCGCGGTCGGCCTCTTCGTCCGGACGCTCAATGTACGGCGGCAGCGGCATGTGGCCAATGGCGTTCAGAATATCAAGCACCGTGCGCTCGTCGTTGAATTCCACTTCAAACAGCGCGTCGTGGCGCGCGGTCATCGTCGCTTTGATGCTCTCGTCATCACCCAGCAGCAGTTCCGCGCCCGGTTTCGGCGCCTTGGACGCGCGAATATGTGCCAGAATACGTTTATCATCGAGCATACGTTCGACCAGCACTTCAATCTTGCCGCCGCTGGCTTTACGGCCAAACAGGCGTGCCGGGATCACGCGGGTATTGTTAAAGACCAGCAGATCGCCAGGGTTGAGCTTGTCGAGCAAATCGGTGAAAGTACCGTGCGTCAGCTCGCCCGTTGGCCCATCCAGTGACAGCAAACGACAGCTACTGCGCTCAGGCATTGGATAGTGAGCAATCAGGGATTCAGGTAGTTCAAAGGAGAAATCGGCGACGCGCATGACGTATACTCGTGACTTAAAAACAGGCGGCATAGTCTAGTGCTCGCACCCTTTTGCTGCAACAACTAGCCGCCCCCGGACAAATAAAACGCATGAATTTTCTCGCTCACCTGCATCTCGCTCATCTCGCTGACAGCTCTCTTTCCGGTAATTTGCTGGCCGATTTCGTGCGCGGCAACCCCGCTGAAGACTATTCCCCAGAGGTTGTCGACGGGATTTTTATGCACCGCCGCATCGACGTATTGACCGATAAGCTGCCGGAAGTGACGGAAGCCAAAGCGTGGTTTCGCCCTGAAACGCGCCGCGTTGCGCCGATCACGCTTGATGTGATGTGGGACCACTTCCTGTCGCGCCACTGGGAGCAGCTGTCGCCGGAGATGCCATTGCCGGATTTTGTTCGCTATGCCCACCAGCAGGTGTCGATCATTTTGCCCGACTCACCGCCGCGCTTTGTGAATCTGAATAATTATCTGTGGTCCGAACGCTGGCTGGAGCGCTATCGTGAGATGGACTTCATCCAGAATGTGTTGAATGGGATGGCGAGTCGTCGTCCGCGGCTTGATGCGCTGCGCGACTCCTGGTATGACCTTGACGAACATTACGATGCGCTGGAAACGCGTTTCTGGCAGTTTTATCCGCGCATGATGGCGCAGGCGAAAAACAAACAGCTCTGACAAAATTCGCATTGATAGGTAAAAGCTGGCGGAACGATTGTCACCACCTCTTTGTCTTATCCATGAACACTCTCTATACTGGCTCGCGTTGCGTTCCAAATAACCTTAGTATCTACAGGAGAATCATATGGTTCTGGTAACTCGTCCGGCTCCGGATTTTACAGCTGCAGCAGTTCTGGGCAACGGTGAAATCGTTGAAAACTTCAACTTCAAACAGCACACCAACGGTAAAGCGACCGTTCTGTTCTTCTGGCCAATGGACTTCACTTTCGTTTGCCCGTCTGAGCTGATCGCATTCGACAAACGTTATGAAGAATTCCAGAAGCGTGGCGTGGAAGTGGTTGGCGTCTCCTTCGACTCTGAGTTTGTACACAACGCATGGCGTAACACCCCTGTCGACAAAGGCGGCATCGGTGCGGTGAAATACGCAATGGTTGCGGACATCAAACGCGAAATCCAGCAGGCTTACGGTATCGAACATCCGGACGCTGGCGTTGCACTGCGTGGTTCTTTCCTGATCGACGCCAACGGCATCGTTCGTCACCAGGTTGTGAACGATCTGCCACTGGGTCGTAACATCGACGAAATGCTGCGCATGGTTGACGCGCTGCAGTTCCACGAAGAGCACGGCGAAGTGTGCCCGGCTCAGTGGGAAAAAGGTAAAGAAGGCATGAACGCGTCTCCAGACGGCGTGGCTAAATACCTGTCTGAGAACGTATCCAGCCTGTAATCGGCACGGTTTACGAAAAAGGCCCGCTTATGCGGGCCTTTTTTTATGCCTTACGCTGCGTCTCCCGCCAGATGCGCCAGGCCATACCCGCCAGCAGAATCACCCCTGCGATCAGCACGCCCCACACCAGCAGCGTGTTCATCCTGCTCTCCCGCTCGGCCGCAGAGGTAGCGGTCAGACGCTCCTCACCGCCTAACGCGATATTATCCTGAATGTCAGCCTGCGGCAGGTTCGCCATATCATAGGTTTTTCGCAGGTCGGCAGGGATCAGCATGCCGGGATCCACGTTTGCAGGCTTTGCGGCCCCGTTGCCCCAGGCGAGCACGTACGGTGCTTTCCCCTGCGCGTTGAACACCAGGTCATAGCGGTCACGATGCCCCGTGACGCTCGGCAGGTATTCTGGCAAACGCGCATTCAGCGCCGTGATTTTCACCGCCTGGACCAGGCCCCCGTTAAGCGAAACCGGTAGGGACGTTTTCCCCTCCAGACGGTACAGAACCTCTTTTTTCAGCGGGTGCCATGTGTCTTTTTCCGAACTCCGCCACGCTATCTCCACGGGAAGGACGCCATCGCCATTCAGTGAGATGCTGACAGCACTTAGCGGTTGCGGTCGTGCCCACCGCCACTGCGCTTCACTTGCCGATAGCGGCTCCCCTTTCCCCTCAAGGTTAATCTCTTCCGGGGCCGCCTGCTCAGGGGCGCTAATTGCGTTTACGCCAGTCAAGGTTAACCCCTGATTTTGCGTATTCAGCACTACCATGAGATAGCGATTCGCATCGGGAGATAAAACAGTATCGGTATCGATCCGATCGAGCTTAAGACGATCCTGACCGCTGACGACGTCCAGCAGCGGCATATCCTCGCGCAGGGTATACCAGTGCTTAAGATCCTCGCTGTAATAGACCGACGCCGTTCCCTGCCACGGCGTCTGAGGGGTATTCCAGAGCAGCTGCAGCTGGGATATGGACATCTCCCCCGTAGCCTGCTCCGGCAAGGTCAGCAGATAATGATGCCCGGCTGCGGCGGCTTTTTGCCCCTCGAGCACAATCTCCACGCCGTTTCCGGAACGGAGCAGAATTTTATCGCTATCACCGCCGTTTCGCGAAGACGCAAGCGGCGAGGCGTCCAGAGGAAAGAGGCGAAGTGCTGTGGATTGCACTGACGGCTGCGGACGCGTAGCGGCGATCAGGCTAAAGGGAACCGGCTCGCCCGACTGGTTAAAAACGCGGACATCATGCAGATCCGGTGACGTGCTCTGCTCATAGACGGCGAGCGGCAGCATCACCCGATACCACTGGGAAGGAACAGACGTATCCAGTGAACGGCCAAAGGCATAGTCCCGGGGCGATTCCGCTTGTACCTCGTCGCAGAACGCCGGGCCGGAAAGCGCCAGTAGCGCGGTATACGCTACCGCTTTCATCCATTTCATTTTTCATCTCCTGTTTTGGGCGGTAGCGGTGAGAAATACCCCACGATCAGTACCAGTATCGCCACGCCGATAAACGCCACCGCACGCGACAGACCGCCTCCGCCCGCGCTGTCTACCAGCATCAGTTTAACCATTACCACACCCAGCAGCGCAGCGCCGCAGAGCCACTCCTGCCGGGAAACCCGGCGGGTGGCATGGATCATGACCACCAGCGCGCTCAACATCCAGAACAGGGCAAAACAGGTCTGGACAAGCCGCGAATCCCACAACGATTCCATATTCCAGGCCACGTCGCCATACCAGGCCAGGGCGCGCATTAGCGCACCGTTAAGCCACCAGAAGCCAAACGCCATAATCGCGACGGCAGGCCACGGGCGGGCTTGCGAAAGCAACGCGGGGTAGTAGCGCTCCACTGCCCGATAAAAGATCACCAGCCCCAGTAATGCGAACGCGGCACCTTCCTCAAGCGGGTTCACCAGCGGTAGCCATGTCTGGCGATAGACCACACCGTCCTGGAAATTGGTCACGACCAGCAACACCAGCAGCGCCGCGACAACAGGGATCGGTGCCAGGCAGGCGTAAAGCGCGGGCCATTCCAGGAACGGCCATCCGCGACGCCGTACCGCTGCAGAGAGCGCCATAATCAAACCGCCGCCTGCTGCCATCGCTAATCCGCTGCCCCAGGCCGCCATGCCCCACGGCAACGACCGGGCAAACCAGTAAAGCTCGGCGGCCAGCGCCAGTAAAATCATCCAGAACAGCGACAGGTGCAGTCCCATCGCGATGCGCGGCAGGAGTCTTTTACCGTCACGTCGCAGCAGCATCAGTGCGGCAGGAAGTGCAACGCACCAGGCCAGATTTGACCAGCCAGCGGCAAAGATCTGCTGGTGCCAGAGCTGATAACCCACCATCAGCAGCATAACCGGCCACAGCAGCCATTTGCTGGCATCCAGCTCCCGCCACGCCAGACGAGCGGCAGCCAGCCGCCAGCCCCAGACCGAACCGGCCATCAGCGCCAGTACGCCTGCCAGAACAGATAATTCCTGCTTCAGCATCAGCTGCGAGGCGCCCAGTAACGCCACTATCCAGAACAGCAGTCCGCCTGCCAGCAGTACCCAACTGCCCGGTAGAAGGATATTCCGCCAAAGCCAGGCCGCAGCCAGCCAGCAAAGGCTGAGTACGGCGAAGATAAGCAGCAGGCTCAGCGACGTAATACCGTTCATTTGCGCCCACAGCGCACTACCCAGCGCCAGCACCAGCAGCGCCGTCCCGCTATAGCTCATGCGCCGCTGCTGCTGTTGCACGCCCAGCCAGAGGATACCCAGCCCTTCCAGCGCCCAGGCCATCGCCGTCCAGCGCGCCGACAGCGCCAGCGGAATGGCGAGCGTGGCAAACCCGCCGCCGATCGCCAGCGCCGCCAGGACCAGAGGTCGTCCGAGAGAGGGATAGCGACGCAGGGCGAGGAACGCGAGGGTAAGATAAAATGCGCCATATCCGAGGGCGCTCAGCGCCGGGCCATATTCCCAGTGCCGGGTCATGCCGTACTGCATCCCGAAGCCTATCAGCGGCGGGGCAAACAGCAGTACGCCGTCAACGATCTGCTTCCCTTTCTCCTGCGCCCGCAGCGACAGCGCCACGCTCAGCACGCCGAATATCAGCGTATTGGCAATCAGAAACAGCTGGCAAACCCAATAGTCTTCAGGCCGGTAGTCGTTCAGCCCCCACAGACCGCCGACGCCGAACGTAAACAGCAGTCCAAGCAGATTCAGCTCGCGCCAGTGCTGCCAGATGCTAATCGCGAGAATGCCGATGGAAAGCAGGAGATAGAAAGAGAACAGCGCCACAAAGCTGCCGCCCCCGGTAGACAAGAGCAGCGGCGCAAGATACCCGCCGAGGCTCGCCAGCATGGCAAGGCTCAGCGCCCTCTGCAGCACCGCCAGCCCGACGCTCGCCGCACAAATGACCACCAGCAGCGCAAAGGCCAGCGTCATCGGCAACATCTGCCAGAGCCGGAAGGCACCAAAGACGGTCAGATAGAGGATGCCTGTCGCCCCCCCCTGGAGAATCAGCGAATAGACACGCTGTTTGTGCCGCTGCCGCCACCCGAGTGCCAGCAGAACCATAGCAAACAGCGCCGTCGCGGCAAGGCGAAGCTCAAGCGGGAACAGGGAGTGTTCGACGGTATAGCGCAGCAGGAAAGAGAGCCCGAGGAAAAGCAGCAGGATCCCAAGCTTCGCCAGCGGATTGCCCTGCATGAACCAGCGCACCAGCGACGTCAGTATGCCGCCAAAGGCAGAAGGCTGTTTTGCCGCGGGCGCAGGAGCAGGAGCGGGTTCTGCCGCGGCAGCGGGAATCTCGGGGCGCCAGGGGTCGACAGGCGCGGGCGCGTCCTCAACCACTGGCTCGGGCACTACCGCCGGCGCAGCGGCCTGTTCAGGCTCCGGTGCGTTCTCCGCCGCGCCGCGCTGCTCGAGTGCCTCAATACGCTGGCGAAGCCGGGCGATCTCCTGTCTCGCCGCCGTGCTTCGATTAAAGCCGATAACCGCAAGCACCGGCGCAACCCCCAGTGCAAAAACCAGGAACAAACAGCCAAGGATGTAAAGCTCGTCCATGTTTCCACCTTCACCGTAAACGATCCGTTAAGATTGACACAAATAGTTGCATTTGCGCCATCTTAAAAGGTGAAAACCCTTCCGCCCGCGATTAACTGGCGAACCAGACCGCAGCGGAGATTGCCGGAAGCGTGAGCACGCCGTCCTGGAACGTCGCTTTTCCCTCTTTGCTCTTCCACGTTTTCCCCGCCAGCAGTGGTGAATCTTCCAGCACCACTTCGCAGGCCTCGCCCCGGTTAATCGCCACCAGCACGCGCTGCTGATTATAAACACGGACAAAGGCCACCACGTTATCGTGGGCGTACACCACCTGGCAGCCGCCGTAGCGCAGGGCGAGACTCTGTTTACGCAGTTTCGCCAGCCGCTGATACAGGCTGAACAGCGTCTTGTCCTGCTTCTCTGGCGCCCACGGGAATGTTTTGCGGCAGAACGGATCGTTGTTCCCGTCCAGCCCCACTTCGTCTCCATAGTAAATGCACGGTACGCCCGGCCAGGTGAAGAGCCAGGTGACCGCCAGCGGCAGACGCGCGACATCCTTGCCGAGCAGGGATTTAAAGCGCGCGGTATCGTGGCTGTCGAGCTGGTTAAACATCCGCAGCTGCTGCTGATGCGACAGGCCGGCGCGGTAGTTCTCCATCCACGCCATGCAGGTTTCCGCGTCAATATGATTCGGATCGTAGGAGATATCGGTATTGGCGAGGAATCCCCATAGCGGGAAGGTAAAGCCGCGATAATTCATCGCCGCATCTTCCGCATCGTTCTGCAGCCACTGGCGCGCGTCGCCAAAGTGCTCGCCAAACACAAACGCCTCTGGCTGGGCCGCTTTCGCCGAGCGCGTAATCCCGGCGACGTGCTGAAGATTATTCCGCGCGCCGCCCGCTTCCCCCAGCATATGCACCACGTCCAGACGCCAGCCGTCCATATTCCACGGCTCGCTCAGCCAGTGCCGTACGATGCTGTTTTCGCCGCCATAAATTTCATCCACCAGCGTTGGCGACTGGAAATCCAGCTTCGGCAGGCTCGCATAGCCCAGCCAGTCCAGCGCTCGGCCCTCCTCGTTAAAGCTATACCAGTCGCGCTGCGGCGAGCCCGGGTTATGGCATGCCCCACCCATCGACTGGTTATGACGGTCAAACCAGGCGTGCGAATCTCCGCTATGGTTGAACACGCCGTCCAGAATGAGGCGCATGCCTTCTTTTTGGGTGTTCTTACGCAGGCGCAACAGCGCCTCATCACCGCCAAACTGCGCGTCAACGTGGCGATAATCTTCGGTATCGTATTTGTGCACGCTCGGGGCTTTAAACACCGGGTTGAGGTACAGCGCCGTCACGCCCAGTTTTTTCAGATACGGGAGCTTCTCGCTAATGCCGTCCAGATCGCCGCCGTAAAACGTCGAGCCGCCAGCCTGCGCGGTTAGCGGTTCATCCCACTCTTTCAGAATAATGTCGTGGCCAGCGGCGTGGTGGTAATAGACCTTATCCTGTTCGGCAGTCCGCTTCTGGCTGCGGGCAAAGCGGTCCGGGAAGATTTGGTAAAAGACCTGCTCGTTAACCCACTGCGGGCCGTTATCCGGGTAATCAACGGCAAACTGCTCCAACCGTGCGGGCGGGAAACGGCTAAACCCCTGCGGGGTAAACCACAGCTGGCGGTTATTCCACAGCAGTTTGAAGCTGTACCGGCGGCGAGGCTGTCCGCTACTCAGGTCGATATTCGCTCGCCACGCCGTGATCCCCGGCTGCGGCTGGCTGCGCTGCTTGTGCATTTTCAGCGCGGTCTCTTCGTTATCTATTTCGGCGCGGAGCGTCACGCGTTCAGGCTGGTTTTCCCCCGCCAGCCAGAGCGTAATCACAAGGTTGTCTTTGTTTTGCTTAACAAATGGGGCAACCGGTAGGTGCCAGGCGTTTAACATCACGAATCCCCTTTGATGAAATTGACGTCACCTTGCCACAGGGTGGTTAAGGATAGCTCATCACGATCGGGATTATTGGGGGAGGAGAAAGGAGGAGGAGATTTTTTTCCGGGGCAAAAGGGAGTGTAGGCCGGGTAAGCGCAGCGCCACCCGGCATTTTTACCTTACTGTGCTTCCGCCAGCTGACGGTCACGGCGGCATTTAAACATCCAGCCCACCAGCAGCAGCACGATCCACGCACAGCCCACGTAGAGGGAAATACGGGTATCCGGGTGGTAGCCAATCAGGGCAATAATGAACACCAGGAAGATCAGCCCAACGACGGTGGTTGCGACGCCGCCCGGTACTTTAAACTTCAGCGCTTTCGCCTCATCCGGTGACAGACGGCGGCGGAACGCAATCTGCGACAGCAGGATCATGATCCACACCCAGACGGTTGCGAAGGTCGCCAGAGACGCAATCACCAGGAAGACGTTCTCCGGCATGATGTAGTTCAGGTAAACCGAGAACAGCAGCGCAACGGTCATCACCACAACCGTCACCCATGGCGTACCGCGACGTGAAGTTTTGGCGAACACCTTCGGCGCACTGCCCTGCTCCGCCATGCCGTGCAGCATACGGCCCACGCCAAAGACGTCACTGTTGATTGCAGAGAGCGACGCGGTCAGCACCACAAAGTTCAGAATACTGGCAGCAAACGCAATGCCCATATGCTGGAAGGTCAGTACAAACGGGCTGCCGTTGGTACCCACCTGGTTCCACGGGTAAATGGACATAATCACGAACAGCGTACCCACGTAGAACACCAGAATACGCATCGGCACCGAGTTGATGGCGCGCGGAATGGATTTCTCCGGATCTTTCGCTTCACCGGCCGTGATACCAATAATCTCGATACCGCCGTAGGCAAACATCACCATCTGTAGCGACATGACCATGCCGAGCCAGCCGTTACTAAAGAAGCCACCGTTGCTCCAGAGATTATGGATGCCGGTCGGCTGCCCGCCGTTGCCTATTCCCCAGATGATGATGCCGAAACCGGCCACAATCATGATGATGATGGTGGCGACCTTGAAGAAGGAGAACCAGAATTCCAGCTCGCCAAACACCTTCACGCTCATCAGGTTGACGGCGCAAATGATCAGCACCACGCTAAGGACCCAAATCCAGTGCGGCACCGCCGGGAACCAGACGCCCATGTAGATGCCAAACGCCGTTACGTCGGCAATCGCCACAATCAGGATTTCGAAGCAGTAGGTCCAGCCGGTGATAAACCCGGCCAGCGGGCCAAGGTTTTCCTGCGCGTAGCGGGAGAATGAGCTGGCTGACGGGTTGTGAACAGACATTTCACCGAGGGCGCGCATGATGATATACGCCGCCACGCCGCCGATGATGTAAGCCAGCAGAACGCTTGGGCCGGCCATTTTGATGGCATCTGCCGAGCCATAAAAAAGACCGGTTCCAATAGCAGAGCCCAGCGCCATAAAGCGGATGTGGCGCGTGCTGAGCCCACGTTTGAGTTTGTTAGTGCTTTCCATTTAAATCTTGCCATTCAACACGAAAAAAACAAAAAACCACGGGGCCTTAAGCCCCGTGGTTAAACAGTTTGTTGCCGTTGATTAATGGGCGTTTGATGCGACCTGACGCCCTGCAGCACGGTCCCAGATAATGGCCAGAACCAGTGCAACAACGGTAGGCATCAGCCAGGCCAGACCCTGCTCGGACAGCGGCAGACGCTGTGTCCATGCAGGCAGTATTCCTGCGAATGCTGATGCTTTAATGCCGTCAAGGATACCAAAAATCAGGCTGATAAACATGGCTGGCGCAATAATTCGTGAGGCATTGTTCCACCACGGGCGAGTGAAGCTCAGTACCACCAGCACGATACACGGCGGATAAATCGCCGTCAGCACCGGAATAGAGACCTGAATCAGGTGGCTCAAACCGAGGTTGGATACCGCCATGGAGAAGATACCGAGGATAAACACCAGCGTGCGGTAAGAGAGCGGCAGATACTGCGCAAAGAACTCTGCACAAGCGCAGGTCAGGCCCACTGCGGTCACCAGACATGCCAGGAAAATGAGCGCCGCCAACAGCATACTGCCCGCACCACCGAAGGTGTGCTGAACGTAGGCGTGCAGGATAGCCGCACCATTCGCGTTCTGATCAACCAGCATGGCGCTATCGGAGCCCAGGCGGAACAGCGCCAGATACAGCAGCGTCAGGCCCACACCGGCCATCAGGCCAGCCCAGATGGTATAGCGGGTCAGCAGGCGCGCTTCAGTCACACCGCGGGAACGCGCAGCGTTAACGATAACGATACCAAACACCATGGCGCCCAGCGTATCCATCGTCAGATAGCCGTTCACAAAGCCGTTAGAGAACGCGGCGTTTTTATAGGCGTCCATCGCGTCGCTGATCGGGCCTGCAGGCCAGACAATGGCCGCTACCGCCAGAACAATCAGCGCCACAATTTTCAGCGGAGCCAGGAAGTTGCCCACGGTATCCAGCAGTTTGCCCGGATAGAGGGAAACCAGAATCACAATCGCGAAGTAAATCAGGCTGTAGATAAACAGCGGCATTGCGCCGTCACCGGTCAGGGGAGCAATACCCACTTCGAAGGAAACGGTCGCCGTACGCGGGGTCGCAAACAGTGGGCCAACGGCCAGATAGCAGACGGTTGCCAGCAGAACGCCAGCCACTTTGCCAATCGGGGTGCTGAGGCTATCCACGCCGCCGCCGACTTTCGCCAACGCGACGACGGTCAGTACCGGTAGACCCACGGCAGTAATCAGGAAACCAAACGCGGCGGTCCAGACGTGTTCACCTGCCTGTAAGCCAACCATTGGAGGGAAAATGATGTTGCCTGCGCCAACGAACAGCGCAAATGTCATAAAGCCCAGCGCGATGATGTCACGCGATTTTAAGTGATGGGTCATAAAACCTTACTGCCTGTGGATGTGGTGTTGAAAACAT
The DNA here is from genome assembly GCF_004402045.1 of Lelliottia nimipressuralis. Classification (GTDB taxonomy): domain Bacteria; phylum Pseudomonadota; class Gammaproteobacteria; order Enterobacterales; family Enterobacteriaceae; genus Enterobacter; species Enterobacter chinensis. Next base: position 300,027 of record NZ_SOMG01000015.1, read on the forward strand.
TGAGATTTCCGATTCCCCTGACGGGACGATACAGCCGAAAATTTGCTCAATTTCAGCGGGAAATGCTCCCGTCCTGGCGTGGAGAAGAATAGTTTTTCGATTTACCACGCAAATACAGTCGGTCTGACAGTATCTGGGGCGCAATTTAAACGCTTATAACGTTTAAAGGCAAGGTGGGATCGTAAAACCAGAACAATATGCCAGCATGAAAATACACACCAGCACAATACGCTATTTATAAGAAAAACCCATGGCTAATCATGCGAACAAAAAACAGTCAGCCGTATAAAATTCATCCGCGTTTCGCTTGACTGCAAAGCAAACGGGCCAGCAGACGCTGACCCGTGGAAAGGTAAAATGACACACCTGCTGTCAGGCGATCTTTTTGGCAATTAATCGTTCCGGGATCACGAAGCTGAAGCGGGTTCCTTTACCCAGCGTACTCTGGATATCGAGACGGCTTTCATGGTGATTCACCGCGTGTTTAACAATCGCCAGCCCCAGGCCGCTTCCTCCTGTCTGTCGCGATCGTGCTTTATCTACACGGTAGAAACGCTCGGTGAGGCGCGGAATATGCTCCGGGGCGATCCCCGGCCCGTTGTCCTCCACGCTAAACTCGGCTCCCGTTGGGGTATGGTGCCAGCGCACCACGATGTCCGTCCCTTCCGGCGTATGGTTCACCGCGTTATACACCAGGTTGGAGATGGCGCTGCGCAGTTCATCTTCACTGCCCAGTACCTTCAGCGTGCTGTCGACCTCAAAGGTCAGGTGATGCTTTTTGTGGCTTAACGTCTGCGCTTCACGCTCCACTACCCGCAGCATCATCGGCACATCGATGGTGTCATTCAGCGCAAGCGTTGGTGCCGCTTCAATCTTCGAGAGCGTCAGCAGCTGCTTCACCAGGCCTTCCATCCGGTGCGTTTGCTCGCGCATGGTGTGCAGCGCTTTTTCACGCGGCGCACCTTCAAGCGTTTGCTCCTGCATCATCTCCAGGTAACCCTGAAGCACGGTCAACGGCGTACGTAATTCGTGGCTGACGTTCGCGAAGAAGTTGCGACGAGCCCCTTCCAGCTGGTGCATCTGGGTGACATCGCGCGCCACCATCAGCCACTGCTTATCGCTGTAGGGCATCACGCGGATTTCCAGATGGCGACCATTGTTGAGCTTCAGATTGTGCGGACGGGTAAAATCACGCTTTTTCAGATACAGCGTGAACTCGGGATAACGCAGAAGGTTGAGGATATTCTGGCCATTATCGTCCGGCCAGCGCAGGCCCAGCAGCTGTTGCGCAAGGCCGTTACACCAGAAGATGGTCCCTTCTTCGGTGGTGAGAATGACGGCATCCGGCAGCGATTCCGCGCCGCTGCGAAAACGCTTAATCAGGCTTCCCAGCTCACGGCGGCGCTTTTTATTACGCATCTGCATCTGATGCAGACCGTACAGCAGCGGCTCCCAGCTGCCGCTTCCCGGCGGCGGCGTCATGCTTCGGTCAACCCACAGCCACCAGGAGAGGCGCAGCAGGTTCCAGAAATGCCAGATCAGCAGCCCGGTGACCGACGCCAGCAGAAACCACGGCAGGTATCCAAGAAAGGCCCCCAGAATGAAGGCCGGAATACAACATAAGATCAGTTCAAAGACGAGCCTTTTCCATGACAGACGTTCCAGCACGCGTCACACTCCTGTCATTATTCAGAAACGGGTAGAAAAACGATAACCCGTGCCGCGGACCGTCTGCACCATGCGATCGTGGCCGCTCAGTTCCAGCGCTTTTCGCAGGCGGCGGATATGGACGTCAACCGTCCGGTCTTCGACATACACGTTAGTTCCCCAGACGTTATTCAGCAACTGCTCGCGGCTGTAAACGCGCTCCGGGTGGGTCATAAAGAAGTGCAGGAGTTTAAATTCGGTAGGCCCCATGTCGAGAGGATTTTCACCGGTCATCACGCGGTGTGAGGTGGGGTCAAGGCTGAGTCCCTGCATCTCTATCACCTCTTCCACCGCCATCGGCGAAATACGGCGCATCACGGCTTTAATGCGGGCCACCAGCTCTTTCGGTGAAAAAGGTTTGGTAATGTAATCATCCGCGCCGGTCTCCAGACCGCGGACGCGATCCTCTTCCTCTCCGCGCGCCGTGAGCATCACCACCGGTATGTCGCGGGTCAGCGCTTCACGCTTCAGGTGTTTGATAAACTGCAGTCCGGAACCGCCAGGCAACATCCAGTCCAGCAGAATCAGATCGGGCCAGGGTTCATTTAGCTGGTTAACTGCGCTGTCATAATCTTCCGCTTCAACCGGCTGGAAGCCATTTTGCTCGAGCACGAAGCACACCATTTCACGAATTGGAGCTTCATCTTCTACGACCAGAATACGTCTCGCCATACTTTGCCCTGTCTTATCTTATTTAAGTTACAAGTTTGTAATTCGGCGCCATTATGCGTCAGATTTATGACAGATTTATGAAAAACAGTACCACGTTCGCGGACAAACTGTTGTTTTATTACAGCGGTTATTTTCCCGTCTCTGAAGGTTTATAATCCTGCTTTCTCTTTTTTGCCACGGATCAGCTATGCGCATACTTCACACCTCGGACTGGCATCTGGGTCAAAATTTTTACAGCAAAAGCCGTGCGGCTGAACATGAAGCGTTCCTGAGCTGGCTGCTGGAAACGGCCCAGACGCACGAGGTGGACGCGATTATTGTGGCGGGTGACATTTTTGATACCGGCTCTCCCCCCAGCTATGCGCGTGAACTGTATAACCGCTTCGTGGTGAATTTGCAGCAAACCGGCTGCCATCTGGTGATTGTCGCCGGCAACCATGATTCCGTCGCGACGCTCAATGAATCCCGCGACATCCTGGCATTTCTCAATACCACCGTGGTCGCCAGCGCCGGGCACGCCCCGCAGATCCTGAAAAAACGCGACGGTACGCCGGGAGCGGTGCTGTGCCCCATACCGTTTTTACGTCCGCGGGACATCGTGCAAAGCCAGGCAGGGCTGTCGGGTGCAGAAAAGCAGCAACATCTGTTACAGGCCATCACCGACTATTATCACCAGCAGCACGCCGAAGCTTGTGCTCTGCGCGGCGACCAGCCGATTCCGGTGATTGCGACCGGGCACCTCACCACCGTCGGAGCCAGTAAAAGTGACGCCGTCCGCGACATCTATATCGGCACGCTGGACGCCTTTCCGGCGCAAAACTTCCCGCCAGCAGACTATATTGCACTCGGGCATATCCACCGCGCGCAGGTTATCGGCGGCTGTGAGCACATCCGCTACTGCGGATCGCCCCTTTCGCTCAGCTTCGATGAAACGGGCAAAGCCAAATCCGTGCATCAGGTGAGCTTCACTGAGGGCAAACTCAGCGCCGTGGAGACGCTGGAGGTGCCGGTCACCCAGCCGTTGGCGGTGCTAAAAGGCGATCTCGACGCCATTACCGCCCAGCTTGAGCAGTGGCGCGGCGCGGCGCTTAATCCTCCCGTCTGGCTGGATATCGAAATCACCACCGATGAATACCTGCATGATATGCAGCGAAAAATCCAGGCGCTGACCGAAGACTTGCCGGTTGAAGTGTTACTGGTACGCCGCAGCCGCGAGCAGCGCGAGAAAATTCTGCTCAGCGCCCAGCGCGAAACCCTCAGCGAGCTGAGGGTAGAAGAAGTGTTTGAACGCAGGCTCTCGCAGGAGGAGATAGACGACGCGAAGCGCATAAGGCTTAGCGAGCTGTTCACTCATACCCTGCATGCGCTCAATGATGAGGATGAAAACGCATGAAAATTTTGAGCCTGCGCCTGAAAAATCTTAACTCCCTCAAGGGCGAGTGGAAAATTGACTTTACCGCTGAGCCCTTTGCCAGCAACGGGCTATTTGCCATTACCGGCGCGACGGGAGCAGGCAAAACCACCCTGCTCGACGCCATCTGTCTGGCGCTTTATCACGAAACCCCACGCCTGCAGAAGGTTTCTCAGGCGCAAAACGACCTGATGACGCGCGACACCGCTGAGTGTCTGGCCGAAGTGGAGTTTGAAGTGAAAGGAACTGCCTATCGCGCCTTCTGGAGCCAGAACCGCGCGCGCAATCAGCCTGACGGGAATCTGCAGGCACCGCGCGTGGAGCTGGCGCGCTGCGAAGATGGCAAAATCCTGGCCGACAAAGTGACGGATAAGCTGGAGCAAACCGCCGCGCTTACCGGACTGGACTATGGCCGTTTTACCCGCTCCATGCTGCTCTCTCAGGGACAATTTGCCGCCTTCCTGAATGCCAAACCGAGCGATCGTGCAGAACTGCTGGAAGAGCTGACCGGCACCGAGATCTACGGCCAGATTTCCGCCATGGTATTTGAGAAACACAAGGCCGCCCGCAGCGTGCTTGAAAAGTGCGAGGCGCAGGCTGCGGGCGTCGTGCTGTTGAGCGAAGAGCAACAGCAGCAGTTACAGCAAAGTTTGCAGGCACTTACTGACGAAGAGAAAACCCTGCTGGAACAGCAGCAAAGCCAACAGAAAGATTTTCAGTGGCTTACGCGCCATGATGAGCTTGTGCGCGAGCAACAGCGCGTCACCGCGATGCAACAGCAGGCGCAACAGGCGCTGACGGACGCAGCACCTGAACTGGCAAAACTCCAGCTTGCTCAGCCCGCCGCCCAGCTTCGGCCGCTTTGGGAGCATCAGCAGGAGCAGACCACGCGCCTGACGCAAACACAGCAGCGAATTATCGAAGTAAATACTCGCTTAAAAGCTAAAACCGCGCTGCGCGCGCGGATCCGCAACACCGCCCTGCGTAACCACGAGCAGCTTCAGACCGAACTGACCGCGCTGGCGCAGTGGCTGGCGGAGCACGAGCGTTATCGTCTGCTGGGTCAGGAGATTGCCGGCTGGCGCGCGCAGTTCTCACAGCTTAACCGCGATAAATCGCAGTTAGCCTCGCTTGCTATGAGGATGAGTGAATTACGTAACAAGCTGGCTGAGATGCCGGAAAATGCGCTGACGCTGACGGCGGATGAGGTCAGCGTCGCCATGGAGCAGCAGTCCCGGTCACGCACGCTGCGCCAGCGGCTAACGTCGCTGCATGCCCGCTATCAGCCGTTGCAAAAGCGCCTGCGCCAGAGCGGTGAAAGTGTTCAGAAGGCCCAGGCCGATCAAAATAAACTCAACGAAACGCTGACGCTGCGCCGCCAGCAGTACAAAGAGAAACACCAGCACTATCTGGACCTGAAGACCCTCTGCGAACGTGAAGCGACGATTAAAGACCTGGAAAGCTTTCGTTCCCAGCTTGAGGCAGGCAAACCCTGTCCGCTGTGCGGTTCCAGCGAGCACCCCGCGGTGGAGACATACCAGTCGCTTGAACTGACGGATAATCAGCGCCGCCGTGATGCCCTGGAGAAAGAGGTCGCCTCACTCAAAGAGGAAGGCCTGCTGGTGCTGGGACAGGTCAACGCCCTCACTCAGCAGATCCAGCGTGAGACAGACGAAGCGCAGACCCTGGCTCAGGAAGAGCAAGCACTCACTAAAGAGTGGCTGGAAACCTGCACGTCCCTGAATGTCGCGTTGACTATTCAGGATGATATCGCGCCATGGATGAACGAGCAGGAACATTATGAGCGCCAGCTTTATCAGCTCAGCCAGCGTCTGACCCTGCAAAATCAGCTGAACGAGCAGGAAGTGCAGGAACGACAGTATCAGCAGCAGCTGACGACCACGCGCCAGGCGCTGGAACACACCCTGCTCTCACTATCGCTTAACGTACCTGAAGACGGCAACGAAGCCGCCTGGCTACACGCCCGTGAAGCCGAATTCGCACAGTGGCAGGAGAAGCAAACGCAGCACGGCGTGCTTCAGGAACGTATGAATACTCTGAAGCCGCTGCTTGACGCGCTTCCGGTAACGGACGGTGGAGAAGTCGAACCGGCTATTCCTGATGACTGGCGCGACATCCACGACGAATGCGTGTCGCTACAAAGCCAGCTTAGCGCACAGCAGCAACAGGAAGCGCTGGAGCGAGAGCGCCTGCTGCAGTCACAGACGCAATTCACCACGGCGCTCTCAGCAAGCTGTTTTGCCGATCGGGACGCGTTTCTTGCCGCTCTGCTGGATGATGACACCATTCGCCACCTCGAACAGCTGAAACAGTCGCTGGAAAACCAGTTACAGCAGGCCGCGACTCTGTGTGGACAAGCTAACCAACAGCTGCACTCTCATCTGGCGCTGCGTCCGGAAGGGCTCGACGCCGACGCCGCCACACTGCAAATCCAGCTGCAACTGCTGGCGCAACAGCTTCGGGAGAACACCACGCATCAGGGCGAGATCCGTCAGCAGCTTAAGCAGGACAGCGATAACCGACAGCACCAGATGGCGCTGATGCAACAAATTGAAGAGGCCGCACGTCAGGCAGACGACTGGGGGTATCTGAACGCGCTTATCGGATCCAGCACCGGTGACAAGTTCCGTAAGTTCGCTCAGGGGCTGACGCTGGACAATCTTGTCTGGCTCGCCAACCAGCAGCTTAACCGTCTGCACGGGCGCTATCTGTTGCAGCGTAAGGCCAGCGACGCGCTGGAGCTGGCAGTGGTCGATACCTGGCAGGCAGATGCAGTTCGCGATACCCGTACGCTCTCGGGCGGCGAGAGCTTCCTGGTCAGTCTGGCGCTGGCACTGGCCCTTTCCGATCTGGTGAGTCATAAGACGCGGATTGATTCCCTGTTCCTGGATGAAGGGTTCGGCACGCTCGACAGTGAAACGCTGGATACCGCGCTGGATGCGCTCGACGCGCTGAACGCCACCGGAAAAACCATCGGTGTGATCAGCCACGTTGAGGCGATGAAAGAGCGCATTCCAGTGCAGATCAAAGTGAAGAAAATTAACGGGCTGGGGTATAGCAGGCTGGACAGGGAGTTTGCCGTGCAGTAAAGGCCACTCCATTCTGTAGGCCGGGTAAGGCGTAGCCGCCACCCGGCTTTTTTATTGCGGCTGCCTGAATTCGCCCGGTGGCGCTTCGCTTACCGGGTCTACGAATTTACTGGCCACAGCCACGCCGCGCCGCGCACGCCGCTGGAGTCACCGTGGACGGCTTTGCGGATCGGGGTTTCACACTCGCCGCCGAAGACCCACTGTTTCATCAGGGTCGGCACTGTGGCGTACAGCCGGTCGACGTTGCTCATGCCGCCGCCCAGCACAATCACGTCTGGATCGAGAATATTCACCACGTGTGCCAGAGATTTCGCCAGCCGCATTTCGTAGCGGCTCAGGGCCAGCTCGGCCACCGGATCCTGCTCCTCGACCAGACGCATGATCTCGTTGCCCTTGAGCGGCTGGCCGCTCAGACGGTGGTAATCGGTCGCAAAACCGGTGCCGGAGATAAACGTCTCAATACAGCCTTGTTTTCCGCAGTAGCACGGCACTTCAGCGCGGTATTTAAGCTCATCCTCATCCATCCACGGCAGCGGGTTATGTCCCCACTCGCCCGCGGTACCGTTACCGCCGATATGGGCGCGCCCGCCGAACGCCACGCCCGCGCCGCAGCCGGTACCGATGATAACGGCAAACACGGTCTGGGCGCCGGCGGCTGCGCCATCGATGGCTTCAGAGACCGCCAGGCAATTGGCATCGTTGGCCAGACGCACTTCCCGGTTCAGGCGCGCGCTTAAATCTTTATCAAAAGGCTGACCGTTGAGCCAGGTCGAGTTGGCGTTTTTAACCACCCCGGTATATGGCGAGATCGACCCCGGGATCCCCATCCCGACGCTGCCGGTTTGCCCTGTCGCCTGCTCTGCCATCTCAACCAGCCTGGCAATCGTCTCGATAGTCTGGTGATAATCATCGCGCGGCGTCGGCAGACGATGGCGGAACAGCTGTTGCCCCTGCTCGCTCAGCGCGATGACTTCTGTTTTGGTGCCGCCCAAATCAATCCCAATACGCACAAGACTCTCCTCATTATTTTGATTATCAACAGAGTAGAAGCACGCTTCCCGATTAGCAATGCAAGCGATGCGACAATTCGTTATCATGCCCGCTGATTTAACGACAAGGCCGTGGAAATTATCATGCTGTGGTTCAAAAATTTGATGGTTTACCGTCTCAGCCGCGACGTTTCGCTGCGTGCAGAAGAGATGGAAAAACAGTTAGCCGCTTATACCTTTTCCCCATGCGGTAGCCAGGATATGGCAAAAACCGGTTGGGTTCCTCCAATGGGTTCACAAAGCGATGCACTGACCCACGCCAGTAGCACGGGTCAAATCATCGTCTGCGCCCGCAAAGAAGAGAAAATACTGCCCACGCCGGTAGTTAAGCAGGCGCTCGAAGCGAAAATTTTCAAGCTGGAAGCCGAGCAGGGCCGCAAGCTGAAAAAAACCGAAAAAGATTCGCTGAAAGACGAAGTTCTGCATTCCCTGCTGCCGCGCGCCTTCAGCCGCTTTAGCCAGACCATGATGTGGATCGATACCGTTAACGGGCTGATCATGGTGGACTGCGCCAGTGCTAAAAAAGCGGAAGATACGCTTGCCCTGCTGCGCAAAAGTATCGGCTCTTTACCGGTCGTTCCGCTGGCACTGGAAACGCCAATCGAGTTGACGCTGACCGAATGGGTACGCAGCGGTGCTGCGGCACAAGGTTTCCAGATCCTTGATGAGGCCGAACTGAAAGCGTTGCTGGAAGATGGCGGCGTGATCCGTGCGAAAAAACAGGATCTGGTGAGCGACGAGATCGCGGTACACATCGAAGCGGGCAAAGTGGTCACCAAACTGGCTCTCGACTGGCAGCAGCGCATTCAGTTCGTGATGTGCGACGACGGCTCCGTGAAACGTCTGAAGTTCTGCGACGAGCTGCGCGATCAGAACGAAGATATCGACAGAGAAGACTACGCTCAGCGCTTTGACGCGGACTTCATCCTGATGACCGGAGAGCTGGCTGCGTTGATTCAGAATCTGGTGGAAGGTCTCGGCGGCGAAGCGCAGAGATAATTTCCCCTCACCCTGACCCTCTCCCCTGTACGGTCCGGGGACATAGTGAACACTTGTTCGGGGACATGGTAGACACTTACAACTAAGGCATAAGAACCCGTTT
>NZ_SOMG01000014.1 GCF_004402045.1 Lelliottia nimipressuralis
CTTTGAGTGCCCACACAGATTGTCTGATAAATTGTTAAAGAGCAGTGCAACGCGGCTTTCGCTCACCGTTGCGAGGTCCCGTATATTACGTTTTCCTCATTCAGAGTCAAGCGCTTATTTTCGCTTTTCTCTGCTAACCCGGCGGCGTGTGTGCCGTTGTTCCGTGTCAGTGGAGGCGCATTATAGGGAGTTATTCTTAGGTGACAAGGGGAAATTTAAAAAAAGTTTCTAACCGTGTCTTTTTTCACCAACAGCGGTGAAATCAAGCTACAAATTGTTCTATTTGATGTATCTGCAACCACAATCACATTCGAGATGGCATAATTATCAGCATGAATCATTAAGGAATAAAAGCGATGCCATTAAGCGCACAACAGCTGGCCGCCCAAAAAAACCTGTCGTATGTGCTGGCAGAAAAGCTGGCTCAGCGGATTTTAGCGGGTAAATATGCCCCGGGCAGCATCCTGCCGGGTGAAATGGAGCTGGGTGAGCAGTTTGGGGTAAGCCGAACCGCCGTGCGCGAAGCGGTGAAAACCCTAACGGCAAAAGGTATGGTGCTTCCACGTCCTCGTATTGGCACACGCGTGATGCCTCAGAGTAACTGGAATTTTCTCGATCAGGAGCTGCTCTCCTGGTGGATGACGGAAGACAACTTTCATCAGGTCGTCGATCACTTTCTGGTGATGCGCAGCAGCCTTGAACCCCAGGCATGCCTTCTCGCCGCCACGCTCGGGACGGCAGAGCAGAAAGCGCAGCTTAACGCGTTGATGGAAGAGATGGTGTTCCTGAAAAAACACTTCAACCGCGAACGATGGGTTGAAGTCGATATGGCCTGGCATGAACATATCTATATGATGAGCGCTAATCCGTTCCTCACCTCTTTTGCCTCTTTATTCCATTCGGTGTACCACACCTACTTTACCTCTATTACACAAGACGAAGTGGTAAAACTGGATTTACATCAGGCGATAGTGGATGCCATTCAGGAAAGCGACGGGCAGCGAGCCCTGAATGCGTGCCAGGCATTGCTGGCTGCGCCAAACCACCAGCAGGTAAATAAATGACAACGAAAAAAGCGCGCAGCATGGCCGGATTGCCGTGGATTGCAGCCATGGCGTTTTTTATGCAGGCACTGGATGCCACCATCCTCAACACAGCGCTTCCCGCTATTGCGCAAAGCCTCAACCGCTCCCCGCTGGCGATGCAGTCCGCCATTATCAGCTACACCCTGACGGTCGCAATGTTAATCCCGGTCAGCGGCTGGCTGGCTGACCGCTTCGGCACCCGCCGAGTTTTCATGTTGGCCGTGGCGCTCTTTACGCTCGGTTCGCTGGCCTGCGCGCTCTCCTCATCCTTAACAGAGCTGGTTATCTTCCGCGTATTACAGGGCATTGGTGGTGCGATGATGATGCCCGTGGCGCGCCTTGCATTGCTGCGAGCCTATCCACGAAGCGAACTGCTTCCCGTGCTCAACTTCGTCACCATGCCGGGTCTGGTCGGCCCGATACTTGGCCCGGTACTCGGTGGCGTGTTTGTCACCTGGGCAAGCTGGCATTGGATCTTCCTGATTAATATTCCGATTGGCGTAGCCGGGCTGCTTTATGCACGTAAATATATGCCGAACTTCACCACGCCAAGGCGCAGTTTCGATATGGGCGGCTTTTTCCTGTTTGGCCTGAGCCTGGTGCTCTTCTCAAGCGGGATGGAGCTGTTTGGTGAGAAGATCGTGGCAACATGGATTGCGCTCTCCGTTATCCTCAGCGGTGTTCTGTTGTTCCTTCTTTATATACGTCACGCACGCCGTCACCCGACGCCGTTAATCTCCCTCGGACTCTTTAACACCCGCACGTTTTCCGTAGGGATTGCGGGCAACATTGCGTCACGCCTGGGGACAGGCTGCGTACCCTTTTTAATGCCGCTCATGCTGCAGGTCGGGTTCGGATACCCAGCGCTGATTGCAGGCTGCATGATGGCCCCTACCGCAATGGGCTCTATTCTGGCCAAATCAACCGTTACGCAAGTGCTGCGCTGGTTTGGCTATCGTAAGACGCTGGTTGGCGTGACGGTATTTATCGGTCTGATGATTGCGCAGTTCTCGCTACAATCTGCCTCGCTTCCCGTCTGGATGCTGATCCTGCCGCTGTTTGTGCTGGGCATGGCGATGTCGACGCAGTTCACATCGATGAACACCATCACCCTCGCCGATCTGACTGACGAAAACGCCAGTAGCGGCAACAGCGTGCTGGCGGTAACGCAACAGCTGTCGATCAGTTTAGGGGTTGCCGTGAGTGCAGCGGTGCTGCGATTTTATGAGGGTTTTGACAGCGCGAATACCGTTGAGCAGTTCCACTATACCTTTATCACCATGGGTGCGCTCACCGTGGTTTCGGCGCTGGTCTTTATGCTGTTAAAACCGAAAGATGGACGCAACCTGATCAAAGAACGCCATAAAGCAAAGTCTAAACCGAACCCCGTTCCATCAGAACAGGAGTAAGCTGCAGACGTTGCTGTTGCAGCGTGGGCTGCGCCATACGGTGGATCAGTACATCGACGGCCAGCTCGCCCAGTTCATCCTTCGGCTGATGAATAGTGGTCAGCGGCGGCGTCATGTAGCTTGCCAGTTCGATATCATCGTAGCCGATCACCGCCATATCGTCCGGCACGCGCAGGCCTGCCTGGTACAACGCCTGATAGGCACCAAACGCCATCGCATCGTTGCCAATAAATACGGCCTGTGGACGCTGCGCTTGCTCCAGTAATGTCTGCATCGCCTCAAAGCCACCGTGAAATTCAAAATCACCGGTAATACGGTAGCCTTCAGGAATGGCAAGCCCCGCCCGCGCCATCGCCGAAAGATATCCCTCCAGACGCAAACGCGCGGGAGTTTTATCCAGCGGACCGGTAATGCAGGCGATACGGGTATAGCCTTTATCGATCAGATACTGGGTTGCCATGTCCCCGCCCAGCAGGGAGTTATCCTGAATCAGATCGCTGGTGCCGTCGAAGGGCGCCCAGTCCATCATCACCGTTGGAATAGAAGGGTAGCGCTGAATAATCTCTTTCGAGGGCTGATGCGTTTCGGTGCAGAGCAGCAGTAACCCGTCGACGCGTTTTTGCATCAGCGTTTCCAGGTTACGATTCATGCGCTGCTCATCCCCTTCGGTATTGCACAGCACCAGGCTGTAGCCGCGCTCGAAGCAGCTGCGCTCTACGCCGCGAACCAGCTCAGAATAAAAGGGGTTGGTACTGGCGGTGATGAGCATGCCGATGGTACGCGTCTGGTTCAGTTTGAGGCTGCGCGCCAGCGCCGACGGCGCATAGTTGAGATCTTTAACTGCCGCTTCGACCTTCTCCCGAATTGCCTCGCTGACGAAGCGGTCGTTATTAATCACGTGAGAGACTGTCGACGTAGAAACACCCGCCAGGCGGGCGACATCTTTCATTGTGGCCAAGCGTTACCCCTGCTGACTTAAGAATTCATCTATCTCTTTACGCCACGGAACGGAAGGCTGGGCACCTTTGCGCGTCACCGCAATCGCTGCAGCAGCATGCGCGAAGCGGATCGCATCATCCATTCTCTTGCCTTCCAGCAGCGCGGTCACCAGAGCACCATTGAAGGTATCTCCCGCCGCGATAGTATCAATCGCCTTCACCTTAAAGCCCGGCACGCGACGGCCTTCACCGTTTACGCTTGCCCACACCCCACGGCTGCCCAGGGTGATAATTACGGTACCAATGCCTTTATCGTGCAGTACTTTTGCCGCACGCGCTGCGTCGTCATCATTTTCAACACGAATGCCCGTCAGTTTTTCAGCTTCGGTTTCGTTTGGCGTGATGATGTCCACCAGCGCCAGCAATTCGTCTGATAATACACGGGCAGGCGCAGGATTAAGTACAACAGTGGTATGATTTTCATGCGCAATGCTGGCAGCGGCCAGCACGCTTTCCACTGGCGATTCCAGCTGCATCAGTAACGCTTCGGCATTCGCAATACACTCACGTTGCGCTTCAACACGATCGGTAGTTAATGCGGCGTTAGCGCCTGCATGAATACCGATGACATTCTCACCTTCCGCGTTGACGAAAATCAGCGCTACGCCGGTAGATTCCCCTGCAACAACGCTGACCGGTGCGATATCAATGTTATCGCTGGCGAGCTGTTTGCGCACTCGCTCACCGGTATCGTCATCGCCCGTGCAGGCGATAAACGCGATATTCGCCCCGCTGCGCCCGGCGGCAACGGCCTGGTTGGCACCTTTACCGCCGAATGCCACCTGATACTGATTACCCGTGACGGTTTCGCCCGGTGTCGGGAACGATTCAAGGTTAAGAATGTGATCGGCATTGATACTGCCAAGGACGACGAGGTTGCCTGCGGTTTTCATGGTTGGGTTGTCCATCTGAGAGCGCCACCGGTGTTACCCGGTGGCGTATGCCACACTTTTCTTTATTGGTGTCCCTCAGGCAGCCAGCGACTGCCTGATTCGCCTTTTACTGCTTGATGACCAGCTTCAGGTCAACCGGGTATTTGGCCTGAACTTTTTCGCCCTTCAGCACTTTGTCAGCAGTTTGTACGCCAGTCGCGCCAATCTGCTCAGGCAGCTGAGCGATGGTCGCAGCCAGTTTGCCATCATTTACCGCTTTTTCACCATCTGGCGTGCCGTCAAATCCGACAACCATCACATCAGATTTACCTGCAGTCTGCAGGGCACGCAGCGCGCCCAGCGCCATTTCGTCGTTCTGCGCGAACACAGCCTGCACGTCAGGGTGTGCGGTCAGCAGGTTCTGCATAACGTTCAGACCTTTAGTACGGTCGAAGTCTGCTGGCTGGCTCGCCAGCACGTTGAATTTGTGCGCTGCCACAGCCTGCTGGAAGCCTTCGCCACGCTCACGGGCTGCGGAAGTACCGGCAATCCCCTGCAGCTCGATAACTTTCGCGCCTTCGCCTGCTTTCTTCGCGATGTAGTCACCGGCAATTTTACCGCCCAGCACGTTATCAGACGCAATGTGGCTTACAACTTCGCCTTTCGTTGCCTGACGGTCCAGGGTGATTACCGGGATCTTCGCCTGGTTTGCCATCTTAACGGCGTTACCTACGGCGTCAGAATCGGTTGGGTTGATCAGCAGAATTTTGGTCCCACGAACGGTTAAGTCCTGAACGTTAGCCAGCTCTTTCGCCGGGTTGTTCTGTGAATCCAGCACCACCAGGTTGTAGCCCAGTTTGTCCGCTTCTTTCTGCGCACCGTCCTTCAGGGAGACAAAGAACGGGTTGTTCAGGGTAGAGACAACCAGCGCGATGGTGTCTTTCGCCATGGCGTTAGCACTTACGGTTGCGCTCAGCGCGACAGCAGAAACCAGGGTAGCCAGTTTTTTCATGTTCATATCTAAGATGTCCTGTAGTGTCGTCAGTTACTGTTTTTTGTTGTCTACCAGTACCGCCAGCAAAATCACCACTGCCTTAACGATCATCTGGTAATAGGAGGAAACACCTAATAAATTCAAACCATTATTCAGGAAACCGAGAATCAGTGCGCCGATCAATGTCCCAACAATGCGACCTTTACCGCCCGCAAGACTCGTACCGCCCAGAACCACTGCCGCAATGGCATCCAGCTCATAACCCGTACCCGCCGTTGGCTGCGCGGAAGAGAGGCGCGCCACTTCGATGATGCCCGCCAGAGACGCCAGCAGACCGCACAGCGAGTAAACGATAATTTTGACTTTATTAACGCTGATGCCAGACAGACGGGTTGCCGCTTCGTTGCCACCCAGCGCATAGATATAACGACCCAGACGGGTGTGATGCAGCATGTACCATGCCGCCAGGAAGACAATAGCCATGATCCAGACCGGCGTCGGGACACCCAGCGGACGACCGATACCGAACCAGCCAAACAGATCGGCGTTATCGGTAAAGCCCGTGTTCACCGGGCTGCCGTTGGTATAAACCATGGTCACACCGCGCAGCAACAGCATCATCACCAGCGTGGCGATGAACGCCTGAACGCGGCCTTTCGCCACAATCACACCGGTAACGGCACCAATCGCCGCGCCCGCTGCCAGTGCAGCTGCAACGGCCACCAGCGCGTTGACTTCAATCCCTACAATCGAAGCGGCAATCGCACCGGTGAGCGCCAGCAGGGAACCGACGGACAGATCGATACCCGAAGTCAAAATCACCAGCGTCATCCCGACCGCCATAATGGCGTTTACGGACGTCTGCTGAAGAATGTTGAACAGGTTATTTACGGTGAAAAAGTTCGGGCTCATGGTGGACACAATCGCGATCAGCACCAGCAGGGCAATCAGCGATTTTTGTTCCAGCAGCCATGCCTTGGTGAAATAACGGCGACCAGAAACAGCCTGGGTAGTCATCTTCTTACTCCTGATTCACGCGATTAAGCTTGCCCACAGCGGCAGCCATCAGAACTTCCTGGGTGGCCTGCTCGCGAGTGAATTCACCGCCGAGATGCCCTTCATGCATGACGATAATGCGATCGCTCATGCCTAATACTTCTGGCATCTCGGAAGAGACCAGAATGATGCTCAGACCGTCGGCCTTGAACTGGTTAATCAGCTGATAAATCTCTTTCTTCGCGCCGACGTCCACGCCGCGGGTTGGCTCATCAAGGATCAACACTTTCGGGCGCGTCATCAAGCCACGCGCAATCGCCACTTTCTGCTGATTACCGCCGGACAACAGGCCAATCGCCTGCTCCATTGACGGGGTTTTGACGTTAAAGAGACGAATAAAATCGCTGACCGCCTGCTGTTCGTCCTTGTGTTTCAGGGTACCGCCGCTATGGCTAAAATAGCGCAGCGCGGTAAGCGACATGTTCTCTTTTACCGACATGCCGAGCACCAGGCCATCGCGCTTGCGGTCTTCGGAGATATAGACGATACCGTTCGCGAGGCCATCCTGCGGCGAGCGAGTCACCACTTCATGACCGTCGAGGGTGACATACCCGCTGGATCGCGGCAGCGCACCGTAAAGCACCTTCATCAGCTCGGTACGGCCGGCGCCCATCAGGCCCGCCACGCCCAGGATCTCGCCCTGGCGCAGGGTAAAGGTCACGTCGTTCACACCCGGACCGCAGAGATTGTCCACCTTCAGGCGGATCTCACCAGGCGCTTTGTCCAGATGCGGATACTGATCTTCGAGCTTACGTCCCACCATCATTTCAATCAGCGAATCTTCGGTCAGCGTCGCCACTTCACGTTCGGCAATAAACTGCCCGTCGCGGAAGACGGTAACGTCGTCGCAGATTTCGAAGATCTCTTTCATGCGGTGAGAGATATAGACAATCCCGCGCCCCTGCGATTTCAACTCGCGGATAACGCGGAACAGAGATTCGGTTTCGGTATCGGTCAGGGCGTCGGTCGGCTCATCCATAATGATGACCTTCGACTCAAAGCTCAGCACCTTCGCGATTTCCACCATCTGCTGATCGCCAATGGAGAGATCGCCAACCAGGCGGTCGCTCTTAAAGCGCAGGTTCAGCTTCGCCAGCAGCTTGTCTGCTTCGGCATACATGGTTTTCCAGTCGATTTTGCCAAACCGGTTAACAAACTCACGGCCGAGGAAGATGTTCTCCGCAATCGTCAGCTGCGGGATCAGGTTCAGCTCCTGGTGGATAATACCGATGCCCGCTTCCTGAGAAGATTTCGGGCCGTTGAAGGTGGTCTCTTTACCCAGCCAGACGAGTGAACCGGCATCGCGTTGATAGATACCGGTCAGCACTTTCATCATGGTGGATTTGCCGGCGCCGTTCTCACCCACCAGCGCCATCACGCGCCCGGGGTAGACGTTCAGCGCCGCGCCGGAGAGGGCTTTTACGCCCGGGAACGACTTATCGATCCCTTTAAGTTGCAGTAATGCGTCCATGATGGCCTCAGAAGGTGACGCCAGCACAGAGAATAATATTCGCATACGGGGAACACTCCCCGCTGCGAATCACCGCCTGACTGTCTGCGGTTTGTTGTTTGAATTGTTCGTGCGTTGTGTAACGAATTTCTATGGTGTTTCCCTGGTGTTGTTGCAGCTGCTCAAGGTGGCTGAGCAACGTTTCGTGGAGTTGCGGATTATGTTGTTTGATTTCCGCTGCGAGAATGGCCACCTCAACCTGCATCTCCGCGGTCACCACGTCCAGTACCTGCATAAACGAGGGTACGCCCTGCGTTAACGCCATGTCGATACGGGTTGTGCTGCGCGGAACCGGTAAGCCTGCATCGCAAACCACCAGCGTATCGGTATGCCCAAGACGGGAAATAACCGATGAGATTTCTGAGTTAAGTACCGTGCCTTTCTTCATTTTCTTGCTCCACTAGCGAAACGTTTCGCTGACATCAGTTTAATCTCAAGAATGTTCAGAAAACCATCATGACGTAACAGATTTGTGATCGACGTCGAAACGTTTCGCTAAGTGAAATGAAAAGTAAATTTAGGCGGGGATATTGAGTGTGAGTAGGCCGGGTAAGCGAAGCGCCACCCGGCATTTTGAGGAGCTTAAATCTCGACCTGCGTCCCTAACTCAATGACGCGGTTAGGCGGGATCTCAAACTGGTCCGGCGCGCGCAGGGCGTTACGCTGCAGGATAAGATACAGCTTGCCGCGCAGGCGCAGATACCACGGGCGCTTGCCGATAATCAGCGATTCGTGGGACATAAAGAACGACGTCTCCATCATACGGCAGCTCAGCCCTTCCAGACCGCAGCGGTGGAACACCTCTTCCACGTTCGGCGTTTCACGCCAGCCGTAGCTCGCCACCACACGCCAGAATGTCGGCGAAAGCTGCTCGATTTGTACGCGACGCACGTTGTGAACATACGGCGCATCTTCGGTGCGCAGCGTCAGCAAAATGACGCGTTCGTGCAGCACTTTGTTGTGCTTGAGGTTATGCATCAAAGCAAACGGGATCACGTTCAGGGCACGAGACATATACACCGCGGTGCCAGGCACGCGAACCGGCGGTGATTTCTCCAGCGAGGCAATCATCGCCTCCAGGGAGTTACCGTGCTCATGCATGCGGCGCAGCAGACGGAAACGCTCGCTTTTCCATGTGGTCATGACGATAAACATCACCAGACCCAGCGTCAGCGGCAGCCAGCCACCGGAGACAATCTTGTCGAGGTTCGCAGAGAACAGCGGCACGTCGATGCACAGGAAGCCCACCAGAATCATCGCCACGAGGAATTTATTCCAGTGCCAGTTTCGGTACGCCACCGTGGTGGAGAGAAGCGATGTCAGCACCATCGTACCGGTTACCGCAATGCCGTACGCCGCCGCCAGATTGCTGGAGTGCTCGAAGCTAACGATGACAATGACAACAGCGAAATAGAGCAGCCAGTTAATGAACGGGATGTAAATCTGGCCCGACTCCATCTCTGAGGTATGGATGATGCGCATCGGTGAGAGATAACCCAGACGCACGGCCTGGCGCGTCAGAGAAAACACGCCGGAAATCACCGCCTGAGAGGCAATAACGGTCGCCAGCGTCGCCAGGATCAGCATCGGCACCAGCGCCCAGTCAGGCGCCAGCAGGAAGAATGGGTTCTTAATCGCTTCCGGATTTTTGAGCAACAGCGCACCCTGACCGAAGTAGTTCAGCACCAGCGACGGCAGTACCACAATAAACCATGCCACACGAATAGGCAGTTTGCCGAAGTGACCCATGTCAGCATACAGCGCTTCAACCCCGGTGATGGAGAGCACGACCGCCCCCAGCGCCACGAAGGAAACCACTTTGTACTCAAGGAAGAAATGCACTGCCCAGTAGGGGTTCAGCGCGTGCAGCACTTCCGGGTTAGCAATAATGCTGCGTAAACCAAGCGCCGCCAGGATCAGGAACCAGGCCAGCATAATCGGTGCAAACAGTTTGCCCACCAGCCCTGTACCGTGCTTCTGGATCATGAACAGCAGCGTCAGGACAATAATGGCCAGCGGAACCACCCATGAATCAAGTTGCGGAGCAATAATCTCCAGCCCCTCTATTGCAGAGAGCACCGAAATAGCGGGCGTTATCACCACTTCCCCGTAGAAGAAGCTGCCGCCAATCAGGCCAATAATGACCAGCACGGACGTCATTCTGGCCGACGTATTCCGCCCTGCCAGGGACATCAGGGTCAGGATCCCGCCTTCACCTGCGTTATCAGCACGCATCACGAAGGAGAGATATTTAACAGAAACCACCAGGATCAGCAGCCAGAAGATGAGTGACAGGAAGCCAAACACGGCATCGCGCTCAACACCAAAGCCAAACTGGCCAGACAGACATTCACGAAGCGTATAAAGCGGGCTGGTGCCGATATCACCGTAGACAACCCCGATCGCCGCAAGCGTTATTGCGGGTAATGATTGCTTATTATCAGTGCTCATAGACTAGTCTTTTCGTTTAAATAACAAATGTGTGCCTAGTCCCTTGGCCCACAAAAAGCGCACAGTATGCACGATTCATTGCAAAATCGTACCCCTAAATGCAACCGCATTAATGTAGCGCAAAGAAAATTGCGCCGCACTTCAGTCTATTACCAGCCCTGACTGAAACGTCTATACTCGCTTCAATTGGCCGCCACGACGGCGAAAGGATGCAAAACTATTATGGCTCACTCACATTTATTAGCAGAAAGAATTTCCCGCCTCAGCGGCGCGCTGGAGAAAGGTCTATTCGAGCGCAGCCACGCCATTCGCCTCTGTTTACTGGCGGCATTGAGCGGTGAAAGCGTATTTTTGCTGGGTCCACCGGGCATTGCCAAAAGCCTGATTGCCCGCAGATTAAAGTTTGCGTTTCAGAACGCCCGCGCCTTCGAATACCTCATGACCCGGTTTTCCACCCCAGAAGAAGTTTTTGGCCCGCTCTCCATTCAGGCGCTGAAAGACGAAGGGCGCTACCAGCGTCTGACAGAAGGGTATCTTCCGGAAGCGGAGATTGTTTTTCTCGATGAAATCTGGAAAGCAGGACCGGCTATTCTGAACACCCTGCTCACGGCGATAAACGAACGCCGGTTCCGCAACGGCGCCAGTGAAGAGAAAATCCCGATGCGCCTGCTGGTGGCCGCCTCAAACGAACTGCCTGAAGCCGACAGCAGCCTGGAAGCGCTGTATGACCGCATGCTGATCCGCCTGTGGCTGGAGAAAGTACAGGATAAATCCAACTTCCGCTCCATGCTGGTCAGCCAGCAGGATGAGAGTGAAAACCCGGTATCCGCTTCGCTTCAGGTGACGGATGAGGAGTATCACCAGTGGCAACAGGATATTGGCAAAATCAAACTGCCGGACGCCGTCTTCGAGCTGATCTATCTGCTACGCCAGCAGCTCGATCTCCTTCCTTCTGCGCCCTATGTCTCCGATCGCCGCTGGAAAAAAGCGATCCGCCTGCTGCAGGCCAGCGCCCTGTTTAGCGGGCGTGATGCCGTTGCGCCAATCGATCTGATCCTGCTGAAAGACTGCCTCTGGCACGACGCAGAAGGTATGAACCTGATGCAGCAGCAGCTTGACGTTTTGATGACCGGACACGCCTGGGGACAGCAGGCAATGCTCAACCAGCTGGGGGCGATTGCCCAGCAGCGCATTCAGCTCCAGCAGCAGCAAAGCGACAAAACCGCGCTGAAAGTGAATCGCCTGGGGGGAATGTTCGCCCGCAAACCGCACTATGAGCTACCCGCTGAACTGACCAGCCCAACGCTGACGCTGTTGCTCCAGCAACCGCTCAAACTGCATGATATGCAGGTGGTGCACGTCTCTATTGAGCGCGAGACGCTGGCACAGTGGCTGGATAAGGGCGGGGAGATCCGTGGAAAGCTCAACGGCATCGGTTTCGCACAGCCGCTGAATATGGAAGTGGACAGCAGCCAGCATCTGGTGATCCGCGACGTAAGCCTGCAGGGCTCGCGTCTTGCCCTTCCAGGAACCGCCTCTGACAGCGTCCCCGACGCGATTAAACAGCAGCTGGAAGCCCTGGATACAGAATGGCACCAGCAGCACACCCGCTTTAGCGAACAGCAAAAATGCCTCTTTATTCATAGCGACTGGTTAGGTCGCATCGAAGCCAGCCTGCAGGATGTAAGTGCACAGATCAAACAGGCGCGTCAATGCTAACTCTGGATACACTTAACGTTATGCTGGCCGTCAGCGAAGAAGGGTTGATCGAAGAGGTGGTCATTACCCTTCTGGCTTCACCGCAGCTGGCAGCCTTCTTTGAAAAATTCCCGAAGCTTAAAAAAGCGATGACGGACGATCTGCCGCGCTGGCGGGAAAATCTGCGCCAGCGGTTCAAAGAGACCGAGGTTCCGCCAGAGTTAACGGACGAGGTAGCCTGCTATCAGCAGTGCCAGCGCCTTTCCACGTCGCAGTTTATCGTCCAGCTCCCGCAAACCCTGACGTTGCTCGATAAAGTACATTCCCCTTTTGCCAGCCAGGCCCGAGCGCTGGTCACGGATAACGCTACCTTTACCCCCGCACTGCATACCCTCTTTTTACAGCGCTGGCGTCTCAGCCTGGTGGTTCAGGCCACGACCCTAAACCAGCAACTGCTGGATGAAGAGCGTGAACAGCTGCTGAGTGAAGTTCAGGAACGCATGACCTTAAGCGGCCAGCTGGAACAGGTGCTGGTGGAAAATGAGAACGCCGCAGGGCGTCTCTGGGATATGAGCGCCGGTCAGCTTCGGCGCGGGGATTATCAGCTGATCGTCAAGTACGGCGATTTTCTGGCGCAGCAGCCCGAGCTGATGAAGCTTGCAGAACAGCTGGGACGTTCAAGGGAGGCAAAGTCGGTCCCAAAGAAAGATGCCCCGATGGAAACTTTCCGCACTCTGGTGCGCGAACCGGCTACCGTGCCCGAACAGGTGGACGGGCTTCAGCAGAGCGATGACATTTTGCGTCTGCTGCCCACGGAGCTGAGCACGCTCGGGATGACCGAGCTGGAGTATGAATTTTACCGTCGGCTGGTGGAAAAGCAGCTCCTCACCTACCGGCTGCACGGCGAAGCCTGGCGCGAGAAGCTCAGCCAGCGGCCGGTCGTTCATCAGGATTTTGATGAACAACCGCGCGGGCCATTCATTGTTTGTGTGGATACGTCCGGATCGATGGGCGGGTTTAACGAACAGTGTGCAAAGGCGTTCTGTCTGGCTCTGATGCGCGTGGCCCTCGCCGATCGCCGTCGCTGCTTCATTATGCTTTTCTCCAGCGAAGTGGTGGGTTATGAACTGACGAACCAGCAGGGACTCGAACAGGCGATCCGCTTTTTAAGCCAGCGTTTTCGCGGTGGTACCGATCTGGCCAGCTGCTTTCGCAGCATCGTTGAGCGGATGCAGGGGGGCGACTGGTACGACGCTGACGCGGTGGTGATTTCTGATTTTATTGCCCAGCGACTGCCGGATGACGTGGTCAATAAAGTGAAGGAGTTACAGCGGGTGCATCAGCACCGTTTTCATGCAGTGGCAATGTCCTCCCATGGAAAACCCGGCATCATGCGCATCTTCGATCATATCTGGCGCTTTGATACCGGGTTGCGTAGCCGCCTGCTCAGACGCTGGCAGCGTTAGTTACAGAAGAGAGCCGACGCTTTCGCGAACCTGCTGCGGCCAGACACCACACTGAACCTGACCGATATGCGGTAACTGAAGCAACAGCATGGTCAGGCGGGACTGGCCGATACCGCCACCTATCGTCTGTGGCATTTCACCGCGCAGCAGCGCCTGGTGCCACTCTAGCTTGAGACGATCTTCATCGCCGGTGACCGCCAGCTGGCGCTTCAGCGCGTCAGCATCCACGCGGATCCCCATAGAAGAAAGCTCGAATGCGTCTTCCAGTACCGGGTTCCAGACCAGAATATCGCCGTTCAGACCGGCAAATTCTCCCTCACCCGCAGTGCTCCAGTCATCATAATCCGGCGCACGAACGTCGTGACGTTTGCCATCAGACAGTTTGCCGCCGATCCCAATCAGGAACACGGCACCTAATTCTTTGGCGATCGCACGCTCACGGCCTTTGGCATCCAGATCCGGGAAACGGCTCAGCAGTTCCTGGCTGTGGACAAAGTGGATCGACTCCGGCAGGAACGGTGCCAGGCCAAACTCTTTGCTTACTGCCGCTTCGGTCGCTTTGATTCCGGCGTAGATCGCCTCAACGGTAGATTTCAGCGTACCGACGTGGCGCTCACCGTCACCCATTACGCGCTCCCAGTCCCACTGGTCAACGTAAACGGAATGAATCGGAGACAGGCGGTCTTCATCGGGGCGAAGGGCCTTCATGTGCGTGTAGAGCCCTTCGCCCGCGCTGAAGTCGTGTTGTCCCAGGGTTTGACGCTTCCATTTCGCAAGGGAGTGGACCACTTCGAACTGGGCGTCTGGCAATGTTTTCACTTTTACCTGTACCGCTTTTTCGCATCCAGAGAGGTTATCCTGCGTCCCGTCGCCCACACGGCTGAGAATAGGTGCCTGAACTTCAATCAGACCCAGCTTGTCTTCCAGCTGGCGAGAAAAATGGGATTTAACGAAATTGATCTGGCGTTGTTTTGCGATGTAAGCGGTTTTCATTATTTATACTCCTGCGTCCTGTTGGTATTGATTAAGCAACAGAAATGGCACCTTATTCAATAACCCATCAACAAAAAGCCACCTTCACTTTTGATTCGCTAAAATTAGACGCTAGAATAGAGTGATTCATTAATCTTCATAAGAAAAAGCTATGGAAAATTATCAGATCGACAATCTCGACCGCGGCATTCTGGAGGCGTTAATGGCCAATGCCCGTACCGCCTATGCCGAACTGGCGAAACAGTTTGGCGTTAGCCCGGGAACCATTCACGTTCGCGTAGAGAAGATGAAGCAGGCGGGGATCATTACCGGCGCACGCATTGACGTCAGTCCTAAGCAGCTGGGGTACGACGTCTGCTGCTTCATCGGCATCATTCTAAAAAGCGCTAAAGACTACCCCTCCGCCCTGGCGAAGCTAAACGCGCTGGATGAAGTCACCGAGGCGTACTACACCACCGGTCACTACAGCATCTTTATTAAGGTCATGTGCCGATCCATCGACGCCCTCCAGCAGGTACTTATCAACAAGATCCAAACAATCGATGAAATTCAGTCCACCGAGACACTGATCTCTCTGCAAAACCCGATCATGCGTACCATCCGCCCGTGATCGGGCAAATTCATTCCCACATTTTCCACAGGTAGATCCCAGCTCGTTCACAGCGTACAATGGCCCCCTCTTTATCTGGGCGAGCGATCAATGGCGGACATTACCCTTATCAGCGGCAGCACCCTTGGCGGTGCGGAATACGTAGCGGAACATCTGGCTGAAAAGCTGGAAGATGCGGGCTTTTCCACACAAACCCTGCACGGCCCGTTGCTTGAAGATCTCCCGGCTGACGGGGTCTGGCTGTTGATCACCTCCACGCACGGCGCGGGCGATCTTCCGGATAATCTGCAACCTTTATATGACGAACTGCTTGAACAGCAGCCCGACCTGTCAAACGTCCGTTTTGGCGCAGTGGGGATCGGCAGCCGTGAATATGACACCTTTTGCGGGGCAATAGAGAAAGTCGAAGCCGCTGTCACCTCTTGCGGAGCAAAACAGCTGGGTGAAACGCTCAAGATCAACATCCTCGATCATGACATTCCGGAGGATCCAGCCGAGATCTGGCTCGCGGAATGGAAAAATTTACTCAAAAACGATTAAAGATCGCGCGAACAGATGTGGATAACTCTGGTTAAAAGCTCGTATTAACCCGTAGTTATCCCAAGAACAACTGCCGCTTAGTTTTTGTCCTGTGTATAAAGTCGCGATCTGATCCCAGCTTATACTGTCCAGGATCACCGATCATTCACAGCAAACGATCCTTTCTAACCTCATGATCTTCTTTATGAGATCGGACTTATCCACACAGGTTCGCGATCCTAATAAGAGATCACAATAGAACAGATCTCTAAATAAAAAGATCTTCTTTTTAATAGCCCAGGATCCCAATGCTTTCTCGAAAGACTAAAGTTGAGTAGAATCCACGGCCCGGGCTTCAATCCATTTTCATACCGCTTTATGCGAGGCAGACCACCATGTTTTATCAGGATCCTTTTGACGTCATCATCATTGGCGGGGGTCATGCAGGCACTGAGGCCGCAATGGCCGCAGCGCGTATGGGTCAGCAGACCCTGCTTTTGACACACAATATCGACACGCTGGGACAAATGTCCTGTAATCCGGCGATTGGCGGCATTGGGAAAGGACACCTGGTAAAAGAAGTGGATGCACTTGGCGGCCTGATGGCGAAAGCGATCGATCAGGCTGGCATTCAGTTTAGGATACTAAACGCGAGTAAAGGTCCCGCCGTACGTGCGACCCGTGCTCAGGCAGACCGCGTGCTTTACCGTCAGGCTGTGCGTACCGCCCTGGAGAACCAGCCTAACCTGATGATCTTCCAGCAGGCTGTTGAAGATCTTATCGTTGAGAACGATCGCGTCGTGGGTGCCGTGACCCAGATGGGCCTCAAATTCCGCGCGAAAGCCGTGGTGCTGACTGTGGGCACATTCCTGGACGGTAAAATTCATATCGGTCTGGATAACTACAGCGGTGGCCGTGCTGGCGATCCACCGTCTATTCCAC
This sequence comes from Lelliottia nimipressuralis, assembly GCF_004402045.1. Taxonomy (GTDB): domain Bacteria; phylum Pseudomonadota; class Gammaproteobacteria; order Enterobacterales; family Enterobacteriaceae; genus Enterobacter; species Enterobacter chinensis. Next base: position 16,604 of record NZ_SOMG01000014.1, read on the forward strand.
TGTCTCGCCGTCTGCGCGAACTGCCACTGCGCGTTAGCCGCCTGAAAACAGGCACGCCTCCGCGAATTGATGCGCGCACCATTGATTTCAGCGTGCTGGCGCAACAGCACGGTGATAACCCAATGCCGGTCTTCTCGTTTATGGGCAATGCGGCGCAGCATCCGCAGCAGGTTCCGTGCTACATCACGCACACCAATGAGAAAACCCATGATGTGATCCGCAATAACCTCGATCGCAGCCCAATGTACGCAGGAGTGATCGAAGGGATCGGCCCACGATACTGTCCGTCGATCGAAGACAAAGTGATGCGCTTTGCCGATCGTAACCAGCACCAGATCTTCCTGGAGCCTGAAGGACTGACGTCCAACGAAATTTACCCGAACGGTATCTCCACCAGCCTGCCGTTCGATGTGCAGATGCAAATTGTTCGCTCAATGCAGGGTATGGAGAATGCGAAAATCGTTCGCCCTGGCTACGCTATTGAGTACGATTTCTTCGATCCACGTGACCTGAAGCCGACCCTGGAGAGCAAATTCATCCACGGTCTGTTCTTCGCGGGTCAGATTAATGGCACCACCGGCTACGAAGAAGCGGCTGCACAGGGTCTGCTTGCCGGTTTGAATGCCGCACGTTTCTCAGCCGAGAAAGAGGGCTGGGCACCGGGTCGTTCTCAGGCCTATCTGGGCGTGCTGGTTGACGATCTCTGCACCCTGGGTACCAAAGAACCGTACCGTATGTTTACCTCTCGCGCAGAATATCGCCTGATGCTGCGTGAAGATAACGCCGACCTGCGTCTGACCGAAATGGGACGTGAGCTGGGTCTGGTCGATGACGAGCGCTGGGCGCGCTTCAACGAGAAGCTGGAACGCATTGAACAGGAACGTCAGCGCCTGAAAACGACATGGGTGAATCCACAGGCGGAAACCGCAGCTGAAGTGAACGCTCACTTGACTGCGCCGCTCTCGCGTGAAGCCAGCGGTGAAGATTTGCTGCGTCGCCCTGAAGTCACCTACGAGAATCTGGTAAAACTGAGCGCATTCGCGCCAGGCCTGGATGACGCTGAAGCGGCAGAGCAGGTTGAGATTCAGGTGAAATACGAAGGTTACATCGCGCGTCAGCAGGATGAGATTGAAAAACAGCAGCGCAACGAAAATACGCTGCTGCCGGAAATGCTGGACTACCGTCAGGTAACAGGCCTTTCCAACGAAGTCATCGCCAAGCTGAACGATCATAAACCGGTATCAATCGGCCAGGCGTCCCGCATCTCGGGCGTTACCCCCGCGGCGATTTCGATCCTGCTGGTATGGCTGAAAAAGCAAGGTATGCTGCGCCGCAGCGCGTAACATGTGTAATTCGCCCGGTGGCGCTGCGCTACCGGGCCTACAGAACTCCGTAGGGCGGGTAAGCGAAGCGCCACCCGCCACTTAAGTCTCTCAACAGGTATTCACCGTGCTTAATAAACTCTCTCGTCTGCTGGATCTGGCAGGTATTTCGCTCACCGATCACCAGAAAAATCAGCTGGTGGCCTATGTCGATATGCTGAACAAATGGAACAAAGCGTACAACCTGACGTCTGTTCGCGACCCCAACGAGATGCTGATTCGCCATATTCTCGATAGCATCGTGGTTGCGCCGTATCTGAAAGGTGAGCGTTTTATCGACGTGGGTACGGGCCCTGGTCTGCCGGGCGTTCCGCTGTCGATTGTTCGACCTGAGAGCCATTTCACACTGCTGGATAGCCTTGGCAAGCGCGTACGCTTTTTACGTCAGGTACAGCATGAATTGAAGCTTGAGAACATCACGCCTGTGCAGAGCAGGGTAGAGGAGTTCCCGGCGGAGCCGCCGTTTGACGGTGTTATCAGCCGCGCGTTTGCTTCACTCAATGATATGGTGAGCTGGTGTAAGCATTTGCCCGCAGAAAATGGCCGCTTCTATGCGCTGAAAGGGCAGTTGCCAGGTGAAGAAATTGAACAGCTTCCGGACGGTTTCGCTGTTGAATCCATCGAGAAATTAAACATTCCTCAGCTCGATGGGGAACGTCATCTGGTGATAATTAAGCCAAACAATTTTTAAAAAATTAATAAAAAATGTGGAATTTGTGCTGTTCTTACCATGTTAAAAAACAGCACAACTACCGGGGATTTACCGGTGAGCTTTTAACCTCTTTTTCACTAAGGTTTTTCTTACGGTTAACGTAGTGGCTATTATTTACCGTGAAGATAGTCATCTGTGAAAATATAAGTCTGCTAAAAGTGGAAGGCAGCAACCAGAATGGAATGTTAATTATTTATTAAGAATGTCAATAAAAGGTTTTTATTGTGTACCGGGCTGTTTTGAAAATAGTTACGACGTTTTGCGTTTAATTTCATAAAGATAAATTTATGCGATCTGCGTCTTTGATAAATACAACCTTATCGCAAATGTGTGTTTTGTGATCTCGTGCACGCTTTATCGTCAACGTTTTCGCGCTGTTTGCAGTTTTGGTCGAAGGTTTGCGCTTTCAGCGAAAGTTAAAAAATAGCGGTGGGGAAAAATATTTAAACATTTATTCACCTTTTCGCTACTTAATGTTTGAAATCACGGGTGCGCACCGTATAATTTGACCGCTTTTTGATGCTTGACTCTGAGCCTTAAAGGACGTTTTATACGACACGCGGCATACCTCGAAGGGAGCAGGAGTAAAAACGTGATGTCTGTGTCGCTCTTGAGTAGAAACGTTGCTCGTAAGCTTCTGTTCATTCAGTTTCTGGCTGTGATAGCAAGTGGACTGCTGTTTAGCCTCAAAGACCCCTTCTGGGGCATCTCCGCTGTGTGCGGGGGTTTGGCGGTTGTGCTGCCAAACGTGTTGTTTATGATTTTTGCCTGGCGTCATCAGGCGCATACACCCGCCAAAGGCCGCGTGGCCTGGTCCTTCGCCCTCGGCGAAGTGTGTAAGGTGTTGCTGACCTTTGCTCTACTGGTGATGGCGCTGGCGGTTTTGAAAGTGGTCTTCATGCCGCTGATAGCAACGTGGGTTTTGGTGCTGGTGGTACAAGTTCTGGCTCCAGCTGTAATCAATAACAAAGGGTAAAAGGCATCATGGCTTCAGAAAATATGACGCCGCAGGATTACATAGGTCACCATCTGAATAACCTTCAGCTGGACCTGCGTACATTCTCGCTGGTGGATCCACATAACCCCCCGGCCACCTTCTGGACGATCAACATCGACTCCATGTTCTTCTCGGTGGTTTTGGGTCTTCTGTTCCTGGCCATGTTCCGCGGTGTTGCTAAAAGAGCGACCAGCGGTGTTCCAGGGAAATTCCAGACCTTCATCGAAATGATCATCGGCTTCGTCCATGGCAGCGTCAAAGACATGTACCATGGTAAGAGCAAGCTGATTGCTCCGCTGGCCCTGACCGTATTCGTTTGGGTCTTCCTGATGAACCTGATGGACCTGCTGCCTATCGATTTCCTACCGTGGATCGGCGAGCATGTCCTCGGTCTGCCGGCACTGCGCGTGGTTCCATCTGCGGACGTGAACATCACCCTGTCGATGGCGCTGGGCGTGTTTATCCTGATTCTTTTCTACAGCATCAAAATGAAAGGCGTAAGCGGCTTTGTGAAAGAGCTTACCTTGCAGCCGTTCAACCACTGGGCGTTTATTCCGGTCAACCTGATCCTGGAAGGCGTTAGCCTGCTGTCCAAACCTGTTTCACTGGGTCTGCGACTGTTCGGCAACATGTATGCGGGTGAGCTGATTTTCATTCTGATCGCGGGTCTTCTGCCGTGGTGGTCACAGTGGATTCTGAATGTGCCATGGGCCATTTTCCACATCCTGATCATTACGCTGCAAGCCTTTATCTTCATGGTTCTGACGATCGTCTATCTGTCGATGGCGTCTGAAGAGCACTGATTTTTTACCAACACTACTACGTTTTAATTGAAACAAACTGGAGACTGTCATGGAAAACCTGAATATGGATCTGCTGTACATGGCTGCCGCTGTGATGATGGGTCTGGCGGCTATCGGTGCTGCGATCGGTATCGGCATCCTCGGGGGCAAATTCCTGGAAGGCGCAGCGCGTCAACCTGATCTGATTCCTCTGCTGCGTACTCAGTTCTTTATCGTTATGGGTCTGGTGGATGCTATCCCAATGATCGCTGTAGGTCTGGGTCTGTACGTGATGTTTGCTGTCGCGTAGTAGTAGTTTTAAAACCCTAAGCCACAGAAATTAAAGAGGTATTGTGCTGTGAACATGAACGCAACAATCCTCGGCCAGGCCATCGCGTTTATTCTCTTTGTCTGGTTCTGCATGAAGTATGTATGGCCGCCTTTAATGGCTGCCATCGAAAAACGTCAGAAAGAAATTGCTGACGGTCTGGCTTCTGCAGAACGCGCTAAGAAAGATTTGGACCTTGCACAGGCCAACGCGACAGACCAGCTGAAAAAAGCGAAAGCGGAAGCTCAGGTAATCATTGAACAGGCTAACAAACGCCGTTCTCAGATCCTGGACGAAGCCAAAGCTGAAGCAGAACAGGAACGTACTAAGATCGTGACACAAGCTCAGGCTGAAATTGATGCAGAGCGTAAACGTGCCCGTGAAGAACTGCGTAAGCAGGTTGCGATTCTGGCTGTTGCTGGCGCCGAGAAGATCATCGAACGTTCCGTGGATGAAGCTGCTAACAGCGACATCGTGGACAAACTTGTCGCTGAACTGTAAGGAGGGAGGGGCTGATGTCTGAATTTGTTACGGTAGCTCGCCCCTACGCCAAAGCAGCTTTTGACTTTGCTGTCGAACACCAAAATGTCGATCGCTGGCAGGATATGCTGGCGTTTGCCGCTGAGGTGACGAAAAACGAACAAATGGCTGAGTTGCTGTCTGGTGCTTTAGCGCCTGATACCCTCGCCGCGTCGTTTATCGCCGTGTGCGGAGAGCAACTGGATGCCAATGGCCAGAACCTGATTAAGGTCATGGCTGAAAATGGTCGTCTGCGTGTGCTCCCGGATGTTCTCGAGCAGTTTGAGCACTTACGTGCGCTGAGTGAAGCTACTGCCGAAGTCGAAGTGACTTCTGCAACTGAACTGAGTAATGAACAGCTTGCGAAAATCACCGCCGCGATGGAAAAACGTCTGTCACGCAAAGTTAAGCTGAATTGCAAAATCGATAAGTCTGTAATGGCAGGCGTAATCATCCGTTCGGGTGATATGGTCATTGATGGCAGCGTACGCGGCCGTCTTGAACGCCTTGCAGACGTCTTGCAGTCTTAAGGGGACTGGAGCATGCAACTGAATTCCACCGAAATCAGCGAACTGATCAAGCAGCGCATTGCTCAGTTCAATGTTGTGAGTGAAGCTCACAATGAAGGTACTATTGTTTCTGTAAGTGACGGTGTTATCCGCATCCACGGCCTGGCCGATTGTATGCAGGGTGAGATGATTTCCCTGCCGGGTAACCGTTACGCTATCGCACTGAACCTGGAGCGCGACTCCGTAGGTGCAGTTGTGATGGGTCCATACGCTGACCTCGCCGAAGGCATGAAGGTTAAGTGTACTGGCCGTATTCTGGAAGTGCCGGTTGGCCGTGGCCTGCTGGGTCGCGTTGTTAACACCCTGGGTGCGCCAATCGACGGTAAAGGTCCGGTTGAGCACGATGGCTTCTCCCCAATCGAAGTTATCGCACCAGGCGTTATCGACCGTCAGTCCGTAGATCAGCCTGTTCAGACAGGTTATAAGTCCGTTGATGCCATGATCCCAATCGGTCGTGGTCAGCGTGAACTGATCATCGGTGACCGTCAGACCGGTAAAACCGCAATGGCTATCGACGCCATCATCAACCAGCGTGACTCCGGTATCAAATGTGTGTACGTGGCCATCGGCCAGAAAGCGTCCACCATTTCTAACGTGGTTCGTAAACTGGAAGAGCACGGTGCACTGTCTAACACCATCGTTGTGGTAGCAACTGCTTCTGAATCTGCTGCACTGCAATACCTGGCTCCATACGCCGGTTGCGCAATGGGCGAATACTTCCGTGACCGCGGTGAAGATGCGCTGATCGTATACGATGACCTGTCTAAACAGGCTGTTGCTTATCGTCAGGTTTCCCTGCTGCTCCGTCGTCCACCAGGACGTGAAGCATTCCCAGGCGACGTATTCTACCTCCACTCTCGTCTGCTGGAGCGTGCATCCCGCGTTAACGCGGAATACGTCGAGAACTTCACCAAAGGTGAAGTGAAGGGCAAAACCGGTTCTCTGACTGCTCTGCCAATCATCGAAACCCAGGCGGGTGACGTTTCTGCGTTCGTTCCGACCAACGTAATCTCTATTACCGATGGTCAGATCTTCCTGGAAACCAACCTGTTTAACTCCGGTATTCGTCCGGCAGTTAACCCAGGTATCTCCGTATCCCGTGTGGGTGGTGCCGCTCAGACCAAGATCATCAAGAAACTGTCCGGTGGTATCCGTACCGCGCTGGCACAGTATCGTGAACTGGCTGCGTTCTCTCAGTTCGCATCCGATCTGGACGAAGCAACCCGTAAACAGCTGAGCCACGGTCAGAAAGTGACCGAGCTGCTGAAGCAGAAACAGTACGCTCCAATGTCTGTTGCTCAGCAGGGCCTGGTGCTGTTCGCGGCTGAACGCGGTTACCTCGAAGATGTGGAACTGGCGAAAATCGGTAGCTTCGAAGCCGCTCTGTTGGCTTACGTCGACCGTGATCACGCTCCGCTGATGCAAGAGATCAACCAGACCGGTGGCTATAACGACGAAATCGAAGGCAAGCTGAAAGCTATCCTCGATTCCTTCAAAGCAACCCAGTCCTGGTAATCGTCCGGGGGCTTGTCTCACGACAAGCCGCCTGGCATTGAGGAGAAGCTCATGGCCGGCGCAAAAGAGATACGTAGTAAGATCGCAAGCGTCCAGAACACGCAGAAGATCACTAAAGCGATGGAGATGGTCGCCGCTTCCAAAATGCGTAAATCGCAGGATCGCATGGCGGCCAGCCGTCCTTATGCAGATACCATGCGCAAAGTGATTGGTCACCTTGCGAACGGTAATCTGGAATATAAGCACCCTTACCTGGAAGAACGCGACGTTAAGCGCGTGGGCTACCTGGTGGTGTCGACCGACCGTGGTCTGTGTGGCGGTTTGAACATTAACCTGTTCAAAAAACTGCTGGCGGATATGAAAGCATGGTCCGAGAAAGGCGTTCAGTGCGATATCGCAATGATCGGCTCTAAGGGCGTGTCTTTCTTTAACTCCGTGGGTGGCAACATTGTTGCCCAGGTGACCGGTATGGGTGATAACCCGTCCCTGTCCGAACTGATCGGTCCGGTTAAAGTGATGTTGCAGGCCTATGATGAAGGCCGTCTGGACAGACTGTACGTTGTCAGCAACAAATTCATTAACACAATGTCTCAGGTTCCAACGCTCACTCAGATGTTGCCTTTACCGGCATCAGAAGATGAAGAGCTGAAGCAAAAAGCCTGGGATTACCTGTATGAACCTGATCCGAAACCGCTGCTGGATACTCTGCTGCGTCGTTACGTTGAATCACAGGTTTATCAGGGTGTTGTAGAAAACCTGGCCAGCGAGCAGGCCGCACGTATGGTGGCGATGAAAGCCGCGACCGACAATGGCGGCAGCCTGATTAAAGAGCTGCAGTTGGTATACAACAAAGCTCGTCAGGCCAGCATTACTCAGGAACTCACCGAGATCGTCGGTGGTGCATCCGCGGTATAACCAGGTTAATTCGTAGAGGATTCAAGATGGCTACTGGAAAAATTGTCCAGGTAATCGGCGCCGTGGTTGACGTCGAGTTCCCTCAGGATGCCGTACCGCGCGTGTACGATGCTCTTGAGGTACAGAATGGTAACGAGAGCCTGGTGCTGGAAGTTCAGCAGCAGCTCGGTGGTGGTATCGTGCGTACCATCGCAATGGGTTCTTCCGACGGTCTGCGTCGTGGTCTGGAAGTGAAAGACCTTGAGCACCCGATCGAAGTCCCGGTAGGTAAAGCAACACTGGGTCGTATCATGAACGTATTGGGTCACCCAATCGACATGAAAGGCGACATCGGTGAAGAAGAGCGTTGGGCTATCCACCGCGCCGCACCTTCCTACGAAGAGCTGTCCAGCTCTCAGGAACTGCTGGAAACCGGTATCAAAGTTATCGACCTGATGTGTCCGTTTGCGAAGGGCGGTAAAGTTGGTCTGTTCGGTGGTGCGGGTGTTGGTAAAACCGTAAACATGATGGAGCTGATCCGTAACATCGCGATCGAGCACTCCGGTTACTCCGTGTTTGCAGGTGTTGGTGAGCGTACTCGTGAGGGTAACGACTTCTACCACGAAATGACCGACTCCAACGTTCTGGACAAAGTATCCCTGGTTTACGGTCAGATGAACGAGCCACCAGGAAACCGTCTGCGCGTTGCGCTGACCGGCCTGACTATGGCTGAGAAGTTCCGTGACGAAGGCCGTGACGTTCTGCTGTTCGTTGATAACATCTACCGTTACACCCTGGCCGGTACGGAAGTATCTGCACTGCTGGGTCGTATGCCTTCTGCGGTAGGTTACCAGCCTACGCTGGCGGAAGAGATGGGTGTTCTTCAGGAACGTATCACCTCTACCAAAACCGGTTCTATCACCTCCGTTCAGGCGGTATACGTACCTGCGGATGACTTGACTGACCCATCTCCAGCAACCACCTTTGCTCACTTAGATGCAACCGTGGTACTGAGCCGTCAGATCGCGTCTCTGGGTATTTACCCAGCCGTTGACCCGCTGGATTCCACCAGCCGTCAGCTGGATCCACTGGTTGTTGGTCAGGAACACTACGACACCGCGCGTGGCGTACAGTCCCTGCTGCAGCGTTACCAGGAACTGAAAGACATCATCGCCATCCTGGGTATGGATGAGCTGTCTGAAGAAGACAAACTGGTGGTAGCACGTGCGCGTAAGATCCAGCGCTTCCTGTCCCAGCCGTTCTTCGTTGCGGAAGTATTCACCGGTTCTCCGGGTAAATACGTTTCCCTGAAAGACACCATCCGTGGCTTTAAAGGCATCATGGAAGGCGAATACGATCACCTGCCAGAGCAGGCGTTCTACATGGTTGGTTCCATCGACGAAGCCGTGGAAAAAGCCAAAAAACTTTAACGCCTTAATCGGAGGGTGATATGGCAATGACTTACCACCTGGACGTCGTCAGCGCAGAGCAACAAATGTTCTCTGGTCTGGTCGAGAAAATCCAGGTAACGGGTAGTGAAGGTGAACTGGGTATCTTCCCGGGTCACGCACCGCTGCTCACCGCCATTAAGCCTGGTATGATCCGCATCGTTAAACAGTTCGGTCACGAAGAGTTTATCTATCTGTCCGGCGGCATTCTTGAAGTGCAGCCTGGCAGTGTGACCGTTCTGGCCGATACCGCTATTCGTGGCCAGGATCTCGACGAAGCGCGAGCCCTGGAATCGAAGCGTAAGGCTGAAGAGCACATTAGCAGCTCTCATGGTGACGTGGATTACGCTCAGGCGTCTGCGGAGCTGGCCAAAGCGATCGCGAAACTGCGCGTTATCGAGTTGACCAAAAAAGCGATGTAACACCGGCTTGAAAAGCACAAAAGCCAGTCTGGATACCAGGCTGGCTTTTTTTTTATGTCTTAATTCATGATGAAAAAGATGTAGAATTTTAGGCATCAAACGTTTTTACTTCTCACTCAAACTACCGTCAGGATGCGTATGTCAAACAGAGCGATGAGCGTGGTGATCCTTGCCGCAGGCAAAGGTACCCGCATGTATTCCGATCTGCCTAAAGTGCTTCACACGCTGGCAGGAAAGCCAATGGTGCAGCATGTCATTGATGCCGCTAATGAATTGGGTGCCCATCAGGTTCACCTGGTCTACGGCCACGGCGGCGATCTGCTTAAAAAGACGCTGGGCGATGACAAACTCAACTGGGTACTTCAGGCTGAACAGCTGGGTACTGGCCATGCAATGCAGCAGGCAGCGCCATTCTTTGCGGATGACGAAGACATTCTGATGCTCTACGGCGACGTCCCGCTGATTTCCATCGATACGCTGACCCGCCTGCGTGAAGCTAAACCGCAGGGTGGCATCGGTTTGTTAACCGTCGTGCTGGACGATCCTACCGGTTATGGCCGAATCACCCGTGAAAACGGCAACGTAACGGGAATTGTTGAACACAAAGATGCCAGCGACGAACAGCGTCAGATTCAGGAAATCAACACCGGTATCCTGATTGCGAATGGCGCGGACATGAAGCGCTGGTTGTCGAAACTCAACAACAACAACGCGCAGGGTGAGTACTACATCACCGACATCATTGCGATGGCGTACCAGGAAGGGCGTGAGATTGCGGCAGTGCATCCGGCGCGTATCAGCGAAACTGAAGGGGTGAATAACCGTCTTCAGCTCTCCCGCCTGGAGCGCGTTTATCAGTCCGAACAGGCTGAAAAACTGCTTCTGGCTGGCGTGATGCTGCGCGATCCGGCACGTTTCGATCTGCGTGGCTCGTTATCTCACGGGCGTGACGTTGAAATTGATACTAACGTTATCTTCGAAGGTAACGTCACGCTGGGCAATCGCGTCAAAATTGGTACCGGCTGCGTGATTAAAAACAGCATCATCGGTGACGATTGCGAAATCAGCCCATACAGCGTGGTAGAAGATGCCCGTCTGGACGCGGCTTGTACTATCGGTCCGTTTGCGCGTCTGCGCCCGGGTGCTGAGCTGCTGGAAGGTGCTCACGTGGGTAACTTCGTTGAGATGAAAAAAGCGCGTCTGGGTAAAGGTTCCAAAGCGGGCCATTTAACCTATCTGGGCGATGCGGAAATTGGCGACAACGTGAATATTGGTGCAGGGACCATTACCTGTAACTATGACGGCGCGAATAAGTTTAAAACCATCATCGGCGATGATGTGTTCGTCGGTTCCGACACGCAGCTGGTGGCGCCTGTTACCGTGGGTAGCGGCGTAACGATTGCCGCCGGGACGACGGTGACACGTGACGTAGCGGATAACGAGCTGGTATTAAGCCGTGTGCCGCAGGTCAGCAAGCAGGGCTGGAAACGCCCGGTGAAGAAAAAGTAATAACAAGGCGGGTGGCGCTACGCTTACCCGCCCTACGATTGAGTAGGCCTGATAAGGCATAGCCGTCATCAGGCAAACCCGGGAGAGGAGATAAATATATATCTCCCCCCACAAGCAGTACCCATAAAAATAACCCCACTCTCTACAAGGCTCGGGGCGCCCGGAAAGGGCAAATACAGGTCAGCGACAACGCAGGCATAATGCCTAAATTCGGAATCTAAAATTATGTGTGGAATTGTTGGCGCAGTTGCGCAGCGTGATATTGCTGAAATCCTTCTCGAAGGTTTACGTCGTCTGGAATACCGTGGTTACGACTCTGCCGGTCTGGCTGTCGTCGATGCAGAAGGTCATATGACCCGTCTGCGTCGTCTCGGTAAAGTGCAGATGCTGGCCCAGGCCGCGGAAGAACATCCGCTGCACGGTGGTACCGGTATTGCGCACACCCGCTGGGCGACGCACGGCGAACCGTCTGAAGGCAACGCGCACCCGCATGTGTCTGAACACATCGTGGTGGTACATAACGGCATTATCGAAAACCACGAACCGCTGCGCGAAGAACTGAAAGCGCGCGGCTACACCTTCGTCTCTGAAACTGACACCGAAGTGATTGCTCACCTGGTTCACTGGGAGCTGGAGCAGGGCGGTACACTGCGTGATGCAGTGCTGCGTACTATCCCTCAGTTGCGCGGTGCGTACGGTACGGTGATCATGGATTCCCGCGATCCGTCTACGCTGCTGGCGGCACGTTCCGGTAGCCCGATGGTTATCGGTCTGGGCATGGGTGAAAACTTTATCGCCTCTGACCAGTTGGCCCTCCTGCCGGTTACCCGTCGCTTTATCTTCCTCGAAGAGGGTGATATCGCTGAAGTGACTCGTCGCAGCGTGACCGTATTCGATACCAAAGGCGAGCAGGTGAAACGTCAGGAGATCGAATCTAACCTGCAGTACGACGCGGGCGACAAAGGCGCTTACCGTCACTACATGCAGAAAGAGATTTACGAGCAGCCAAACGCCATCAAAAACACCCTTACCGGGCGCATCAGCCATGGTGAAGTGGACCTGAGCGAACTGGGCGCAAACGCGAACGAACTGCTCGGCAAGGTTGAGCATATTCAGATCGTGGCCTGCGGCACCTCCTACAACTCCGGTATGGTCTCTCGCTACTGGTTTGAATCCCTGGCGGGCGTGCCGTGTGATGTGGAAATCGCGTCTGAATTCCGCTATCGCAAATCTGCGGTGCGTCGTAACAGCCTGATGATCACCCTTTCCCAGTCCGGCGAAACGGCGGATACCCTGGCAGCGCTGCGTCTCTCTAAAGAGCTGGGTTACCTGGGCTCTCTGGCCATCTGTAACGTCCCGGGTTCATCGCTGGTGCGTGAGTCCGATCTGGCGCTGATGACCAAAGCGGGCACCGAAATCGGCGTGGCCTCCACCAAAGCGTTTACCACTCAGCTGACCGTTCTGCTGATGCTGGTGGCGAAGCTGGCGCGTCTGAAAGGCGAAGATGCTTCCGTTGAGCATGACATCGTTCATGGTCTGCAGGCGTTGCCGAGCCGTATTGAGCAGATGCTGTCTCAGGACAAACGCATTGAAGCGCTGGCGGAAGATTTCTCTGACAAGCATCACGCCCTGTTCCTGGGTCGTGGCGATCAGTATCCGATTGCGCTGGAAGGCGCGCTGAAGCTGAAAGAGATTTCCTACATTCACGCTGAAGCCTATGCGGCAGGCGAGCTGAAACACGGCCCGCTGGCGCTGATTGACGCGGATATGCCGGTCATCGTTGTGGCTCCTAACAACGAACTGCTGGAAAAACTGAAATCTAATATCGAAGAAGTACGCGCCCGCGGTGGCGTCCTGTACGTCTTCGCCGACAAAGATGCCGGTTTTGTCAGCAACGACAACATGCACATCATCGAGATGCCGCATGTGGAAGAGGTGATTGCACCAATCTTCTACACCGTTCCGCTGCAGTTGCTGGCCTATCACGTTGCGCTGATCAAAGGCACCGACGTTGATCAGCCGCGTAACCTGGCGAAATCGGTTACCGTAGAATAATCCCTTCAGGCTCCGCCTTCGGGTGGAGCTTTTTTATCCCGCCCGGTTTGTTTTTAATCAATCCTTTCTCGTTTTTAATAATGACAATTTGTCATCTTCAGCTACTTTTTTCAGTGTCACATAAAGAAAATATTTCTGAAAAAGTCTTGTCATAAAAGTGGCTAACACGATGAAAAATAAGCATTGTTTTGCTGTTTTTTAAGTGAAATTTTCGTTGTCATAAAACTGTCATAATTCGTACATTTATCTGTCACCTGTTTGTCCTATTTTGCTCATCGTAGCCACTAAACAACGATTTACGAAAATCTTGCAGGAGACATTATGAAAGTTATGCGTACCACTGTCGCAACTGTTGTCGCCGCGACCTTATCTCTGAGCGCGTTCTCTGTATTTGCAGAAGCAAGCCTGACTGGCGCTGGTGCAACCTTCCCTGCGCCGGTGTATGCCAAATGGGCGGATACCTACCAGAAAGAAACTGGTAACAAGGTTAACTATCAGGGTATCGGCTCCTCCGGTGGCGTTAAACAAATTACCGCGAACACTGTTGATTTCGGCGCATCAGACGCTCCGCTGTCTGATGACAAACTGGCTCAGGAAGGCCTGTTCCAGTTCCCTACCGTAATCGGTGGTGTGGTTCTGGCTATCAACCTGCCGGGCGTTAAGTCGGGTGAGCTGGTGCTGGACGGCAAAACGCTGGGTGATATCTACCTGGGCAAAATCAAAAAATGGGATGACGAAGCGATCGCTAAACTCAACCCAGGGCTGAAGCTGCCTTCTCAGAACATCGCCGTGGTTCGCCGCGCGGATGGTTCCGGTACCTCTTTCGTGTTCACCAGCTACCTGGCGAAAGTGAACGAAGAGTGGAAATCTAAAGTCGGCTCCGGCTCTACCGTTAACTGGCCAACCGGTCTGGGCGGTAAAGGTAACGACGGTATCGCTGCGTTCGTACAGCGTCTGCCAGGCTCAATTGGCTACGTAGAGTATGCGTACGCTAAGCAGAACAACCTGTCCTACACCAAACTGGTTTCAGCCGATGGCAAACCGGTTAGCCCGACCGAAGAAAACTTTGCTAACGCTGCGAAAGGCGCTGACTGGAGCAAATCGTTCGCGCAGGATCTGACTAACCAGAAGGGCGAAGGTGCATGGCCAATCACCTCTACCACCTTCATCCTGGTTCACAAAGAGCAGAAGAAACCTGAGCAGGGCGCTGAAGTGCTGAAGTTCTTCGACTGGGCGTACAAAAACGGCGGCAAACAGGCGAACGCTCTGGATTACGCCACCCTGCCGGACAACGTGGTTGAGCAGATTCGTGCTGCATGGAAAACCAACGTGAAAGACAGCAGCGGTAAAGCATTGTATTAATTTAGCATTCTGACGAAAATGGCGGGTGGCGCTTACGCTTACCCGCCCTACGGTTCCGACTGTAGGCCGGGTAAGCGTAAGCGCCACCCGGCGATTTCGTAAACGCGTTTAACAGAAGAGTAATTTATGGCTGCAACCAAGCCTGCATTTAACCCTCCGGGTAAAAAAGGTGACATGATTTTCAGCGCGCTGGTAAAACTGGCTGCGCTGATTGTGCTATTGCTGCTGGGCGGCATTATCGTGTCTCTGATTTTCTCCTCCTGGCCGAGCATCCAGAAATTCGGTTTCTCCTTCCTGTGGACCAAAGAGTGGGATGCACCGAACGATATCTACGGTGCGCTGGTGCCGATTTACGGCACGCTGATGACATCGTTCATCGCCCTGCTGATTGCGGTTCCGGTAAGCTTTGGTATTGCCCTGTTCCTGACGGAGCTGGCGCCGGGCTGGCTGCGTCGTCCGCTGGGGATCGCCATTGAGCTGCTGGCGGCTATTCCGAGTATCGTATACGGCATGTGGGGCCTGTTTATCTTTGCGCCGCTGTTCGCAACGTACTTCCAGGAGCCTGTAGGTAATGTTCTCTCCGCCATTCCGTTTGTGGGTGCCCTGTTCTCTGGCCCGGCTTTCGGTATCGGTATTCTGGCGGCAGGTGTGATCCTCGCCATCATGATTATTCCGTACATTGCGGCGGTCATGCGCGATGTCTTCGAACAAACACCAGTGATGATGAAAGAGTCGGCCTACGGCATCGGCTGCACCACCTGGGAAGTTATCTGGCGCATTGTCCTTCCGTTCACCAAAAATGGGGTGATTGGGGGCGTGATGCTGGGATTAGGTCGTGCGCTGGGTGAAACTATGGCGGTGACCTTTATTATCGGTAACACCTATCAGCTCGACAGCGCATCGCTCTACATGCCGGGTAACAGTATTACCTCTGCGCTGGCGAATGAATTTGCGGAAGCAGAATCGGGTCTGCACGTCGCGGCACTGATGGAACTGGGGCTGATTCTGTTCGTTATCACCTTCATTGTTCTGGCGATTTCCAAGCTGATGATTATGCGCCTCGCTAAAAATGAGGGGGCACGCTAATGGCAACTCTCGAAATGCAAAACACCGCTGAGCTGGCGGAATCCCGCCGCAAAATGCAGGCCAGACGCCGCATGAAAAACCGCATTGCTCTGACGCTCTCTATGGCGACGATGGCGTTCGGTCTGTTCTGGCTGGTCTGGATCCTGTTCTCAACCGTCGTGCGCGGTATCGACGGTATGTCGCTGGCGTTGTTCACCGAAATGACGCCTCCGCCGAACACGGCGGGTGGTGGCCTGGCGAACGCCCTGGCGGGCAGTGGGTTGCTGATCCTGTGGGCGACGGTCGTTGGTACACCGCTGGGCATCATGGCAGGTATCTATCTGGCGGAATACGGTCGTAAATCCTGGCTGGCGGAAGTTATTCGTTTCATCAACGACATTCTGCTCTCTGCCCCGTCTATCGTGGTAGGTCTGTTTGTTTACACCGTGGTGGTGGCACAAATGGAACACTTCTCCGGCTGGGCGGGTGTGATTGCACTTGCGCTGCTGCAGGTGCCGATTGTTATTCGTACCACCGAGAACATGCTGAAACTGGTGCCGGACAGCCTGCGTGAAGCGGCTTACGCGCTGGGTACGCCGAAATGGAAGATGATCTCTGCGATTACGCTCAAGGCGTCCATCTCCGGGATCATGACCGGTATCCTGCTGGCGGTTGCGCGTATCGCAGGTGAAACGGCGCCGCTGCTGTTTACGTCCCTCTCCAACCAGTTTTGGAGCACGGACATGATGCAGCCGATCGCCAACCTGCCGGTGACGATCTTTAAATTTGCGATGAGCCCCTTCGCGGAATGGCAGCAGCTGGCCTGGGCCGGGGTGCTGATCATTACCCTTTGCGTACTGTTGCTGAACATTCTGGCGCGCGTCATTTTCGCGAAGCAGAAACACGGTTAATTTTTTACGGCGCGGCAGTTCGCGGCGCCGAATGAGGAAATGAGTCAATGAGTATGGTTGATACTGCCCCGGGTAAGATTCAGGTTCGTGATTTGAACTTCTACTACGGCAAATTCCATGCCCTGAAGAATATCAACCTGGATATCGCGAAGAACCAGGTCACGGCATTTATCGGTCCGTCCGGCTGTGGTAAATCCACGCTGCTGCGTACCTTTAACAAAATGTATTCGCTCTATCCGGAGCAGCGTGCTGAAGGTGAAATCATCCTGGACGGCGAAAATATTCTGACCCAGGCTCAGGATATCGCCCTGCTGCGCGCCAAAGTGGGGATGGTGTTCCAGAAACCGACGCCGTTCCCGATGTCCATTTATGACAACATTGCATTTGGCGTGCGCCTGTTTGAAAAGCTCTCCCGTACTGATATGGACGAGCGCGTGCAGTGGGCTTTGACCAAGGCCGCATTATGGAACGAAACCAAAGATAAGTTACACCAGAGCGGTTACTCTCTCTCCGGTGGTCAGCAGCAGCGTCTGTGCATTGCGCGCGGTATTGCTATTCGCCCGGAAGTGTTGCTGCTGGATGAGCCGTGTTCAGCGCTCGACCCGATCTCAACCGGTCGTATTGAAGAACTGATCACCGAGCTGAAGCAGGATTATACCGTGGTTATCGTGACCCATAACATGCAGCAGGCTGCGCGTTGTTCCGATCACACGGCGTTTATGTACCTGGGTGAGTTGATTGAGTTCAGTAACACGGACGATCTGTTCACTAAGCCCGCCAAGAAACAAACCGAAGATTATATTACTGGCCGCTACGGTTGATTTGCCTTAGTGCATGTGGAGAAACCATGGACAACCTCAATCTTAATAAACACATTTCAGGCCAGTTCAACGCAGAGCTGGAAAGTATTCGCACGCAGGTGATGACCATGGGTGGCATGGTTGAGCAGCAGCTTTCTGATGCGATCACGGCGATGCACAACCAGGACAGCGAGCTGGCGAAGCGCGTCATTGAAGGCGACAAAAACGTCAACATGATGGAAGTCGCTATCGATGAAGCCTGCGTACGCATTATCGCGAAACGTCAGCCGACGGCGAGCGACCTGCGTCTGGTGATGGCGATCATCAAAACCATCGCCGAGCTGGAACGTATTGGTGACGTTGCGGATAAAATCTGCCGCACTGCGCTGGAGAAGTTCTCTCAGCAGCATCAGCCGCTGCTGGTGAGCCTCGAGTCGCTGGGCCGTCACACCGTGCAAATGCTGCACGACGTGCTGGATGCCTTTGCGCGTATGGATCTTGACGAAGCGGTGCGTATCTACCGTGAAGACAAGAAAGTCGACCAGGAGTATGAAGGAATCGTGCGCCAGCTGATGACCTACATGATGGAAGACTCACGTACCATCCCAAGCGTATTGACGGCCCTGTTCTGCGCGCGCTCTATCGAGCGTATCGGTGACCGTTGCCAGAACATTTGCGAATACATTTTCTACTTCGTAAAAGGTCAGGACTTCCGTCACGTGGGCGGCGACGAGCTGGACAAGCTGCTGGCGGGTAAAGATCCGAAAGAGTGATGTGTGTGGCGGGTGGCGCTAGCGCTTACCCGCCCTACGTTAATTTAACGCGTAATATTCCAACCGCGAGCCTTCCACAACGCTGGCAATTGCGCCAGATCGGTAAAGGTCGTCACTTTTGGATGATTGATTGGCTTGTTGTGCGGGTCGGCACAGAAATAAAACACCTCCATCCCCGCATCAATCCCCGATTGCGCGCCCGCAGACGAGTCATCCACCAGAATGCAGTTTTCTACATTAACGTTCATCGCTTTCGCCGCATGGAACATCAGCGCCGGATCGGGCTTCCAGCGCTGGATATCGTAGCCGCTGAACAGTTTTTCCGGGAAGTGGTGCAACATCTCAAGCTTACCCAGCGAGTGCTGCATTTTGCTGACCGGACCGTTGGAGACCACGCAGACAGGCACCGTCATCGCATCCAGTAGCGCATGCGCACCTGCGATAACTTCCAGCTCAGAGTCGAAGAGGCGTGCAACCTCGGCGCGGTACACCGGTTCCAGATCCGCTTTCGCCAGACTGACACCGTGTTCTTCGTTAATGATGTCAATGATCTCGTAGAGCTTCACGCCCTTAAAGCGTTTAAACACCTCTTCGAGTTCCAGCGTAATGCCAAACTCCTGGAACATAGTGACATACGCGCGGGAACAAATGACCTCACTGTCGACCAGCGTACCGTCGCAGTCGAAAAATACCGCTTCAATTTCGGACATGCCTTTCCCTTTTAACAAGTTTAACGTTTACGTAGGGCTGTTTAACGAGACGCAATCGTTGCCGTATAAGCAAAATCAATGAAAAAAGTATCTCGTAACCGCCACTATTGTCGCATTTTGGTATAGGATAGCGACGAATTTTCCCTCCTTGTTCGGAAATTGATGATGAGTCAACAACACACTACCCAGACATCTGGTCAGGGTTTGCTTGAGCGCGTGTTCAAACTGCGCGAGCACGGCACAACGGCACGCACCGAAGTGATCGCCGGTTTCACCACCTTCCTGACGATGGTTTATATCGTTTTTGTTAACCCTCAAATTCTGGGCGTTGCTGGCATGGACACCAGCGCCGTCTTTGTGACCACCTGCCTGATCGCTGCGCTTGGCAGCATTTTGATGGGAGTGTTCGCTAACCTGCCGGTCGCACTGGCGCCAGCAATGGGCCTGAATGCGTTCTTCGCGTTCGTGGTTGTTCAGGCGATGGGGCTGCCGTGGCAAGTCGGTATGGGCGCTATCTTCTGGGGCGCGGTTGGCCTGCTGCTGCTGACCATTTTCCGCGTGCGTTACTGGATGATTGCGAACATTCCTGTCAGCCTGCGCGTGGGCATCACCAGCGGTATTGGTCTGTTCATCGGTATGATGGGGCTGAAAAACGCCGGTGTAATCGTGGCGAACCCGGATACGCTGGTGAGCATCGGTCACCTGACCTCTCATAACGTGCTGCTGGGCGTGCTGGGCTTCTTTATCATCGCGATCCTGGCTTCCCGTAATATTCACGCGGCTGTTCTGGTGTCCATCGTGGTCACCACCCTGCTGGGCTGGATGCTGGGTGACGTTCACTACAACGGTATCGTCTCCGCGCCACCGAGCGTCTCTACCGTCATTGGCCACGTTGATCTGGCGGGTTCCCTGAACCTGGGCCTGGCGGGCGTGATTTTCTCCTTCATGCTGGTCAACCTGTTTGACTCCTCCGGTACGCTGATTGGCGTGACCGACAAAGCGGGTCTGGCGGATGAGAAAGGCAAATTCCCACGCATGAAGCAGGCGCTGTTTGTGGATAGCGTCTCCTCTGTGGCGGGCTCTTTCATCGGAACCTCTTCTGTTACCGCTTACATTGAATCCTCTTCCGGGGTTTCCGTGGGCGGCCGTACCGGCCTGACGGCGGTAGTCGTGGGGATTCTGTTCCTGCTGGTGATCTTCCTCTCTCCGTTGGCGGGCATGGTTCCACCGTATGCGGCAGCGGGCGCGCTGATCTATGTGGGTGTGCTGATGACCTCCAGCCTGTCACGCGTGAAGTGGGATGATTTAACCGAAGCGGTGCCGGCGTTTATTACCGCCGTGATGATGCCGTTCAGCTTCTCGATTACCGAAGGTATCGCGCTGGGCTTTATCTCTTACTGCGTAATGAAGATCGGCACCGGTCGCTTCCGCGACCTCAGCCCATGCGTGATTGTTGTGGCGCTGCTGTTTGTGCTGAAGATTGTGTTTATTGATGCGAAATAAACAGCAAGCCCTTTTCGAAGAAAAGGGCTTTAGTGTTTGCACCCTCTCCCGTGGGAGAGGGCTGGGGTGAGGGCAACAGGCCGCTCCGGTCTAAGCCTTCACCCGCTTAATATAATCCCCAAACGCCGTCAGCTGTCCAGAGAGATGGTCGCGCGTGCTCTGATCCACCACTTCACCCGTCTGCGGGTCGACCTTGTTCTGAATCACACCACCCATAAATTCCGGCTTGTTCATTACCATCGCATCCAGGAAGACCAGGATTTGACGCAGATGATACTGGCAGCGCGCGCCGCCAATGGCGCCCATAGAACTGGTCTGGATCAGTACCGGTTTGCCTGACAGCGGCTGTTCAGGTAAACGGGACAGCCAGTCGATGGCATTCTTCAGGCCACCCGGAACCGAGTAGTTATACTCCGGCGTGACAATGACCACGCCGTCGGCCTGGCGGATCTGCTCTGCCAGTGCCTCAACGCTCTGCGGGAAGCCCTCTTCCTGCTGGACATCCGCATCATAAAGTGGGATATCACCAATCGATGGCAGGGCGCTAATCTCCATACCTGCTGGTGCCAGCTGTGGCAGCGTACGGGCAACCATCCCGTTAAATGAACCTTTGCGCAGGCTTCCCAGTAACGTAACTACTTTCAACGTATCAGACATGATTACTCCTGTTTCATCATGATGACCCTGATTGGATCAGCTAAGTGTGAATGCTTTTTCTGCCGGTAAACTGGTTAAACGCATCAGGCGTGCGGCGGGCTCGTTGGCGCGCTCGGGCACATCAGGAAGGCTACGCCATCCCTGTTGACTGTCAAATTCCCAGATTTTCATGCGTTCGATGGCGGGGGTAACCGCAATGGACCAAATGAGCACATCCTCTGCGTCACTGAGCGCCTCTACCAGCGTGGCTTGGGTTGCACGCAGCCGTCCGGAGCCTGGTAGCAGCTGCAGCAGGCTGGCGTCGTCTGAGGCGCATCCACAGAGCTTGCGAATACTCTGGCGCAAGGTAATGAGTTGGGCTCTGGCCTCTATGGGATCGTTCTGGTTGCGGACCCATAGCTTCTCATTGCTGGAGAGCGGATAGTCTTCATGCGCATTCCCACCATGGAAGCTGCGAGTCGCGCGCTGAAGTTCCATATCCAGCCCGCAATCCCCTTCGGTGGTCAGCGCGACGCCAATGATATTGCCCGTGTAGGCAATGGAAAATCGCGGGAGATCCGGGTCGGCAAAAACCGGGCGGCCTTCTGGTTGGGTAATGATGTCCGGCAGTTCGCTGGTGCCGTACAGCATAAACAGCAGTTCAGCGAGAAGCGCTCGGGACGCTAAAAAGCGCGTCCTGCGGTGTTCCGGAAGTTTGCGTGCTTCACTGTGGCAGGATGAAGATATTCTGGCCGATACGAGACGTCCTTCTGTAAGTATCCCTCTTGCAAAGTGCGTTGCCATTGTTCGCTCCTTGATAATGGTCGTAATCGGTTAAACGGTTACATGATTATCGCTTAACTTGACTCCTGTTTTAATCAGTAAATGGGAGTAAGAGAAGCCTTAGGACCGAACTTTACATTTTCTTAGGCAAAAATTGGATCGCTCGCACCGTACAGCGCCTTGATGATCTCCCGCAACCAGAGAATTTTCGGATTATGGCTGTTCCGTTTATGCCAGATCAGCGTGAAGGGAACGGTGAGCTTTTCAGCCTGCGTTTCGTCAATGGGAATGGGTAGCGCGATCAGCTTCCGCTGGTGGAGTTGATTGTAGTGGTGGCAGTAGTGCGGAGCCGTGGCGATATAGTTATGCCCTGGCTGGGCTGCCATAAACATCGCCTGTTCGAAACCCGGCAGGCACATGGCGATATTGCGCTCACGTCCCATCTCTTTTAGCACTTCATCAAGCGCCCAGGTGTCGCTGCGTTCCCAGAAGATACTGATATGCGGGTAGCGCAGGAAGGTTTCCAGATTCCACGCTTCCTGAAGCGCGGGGTGATCCTCACGCAGATACACACACGGACGGTCGCTGAACAGGATCTCGTAGTCGATAAACCACGGCAACAGCTTCAGCAATTCACGCGAGCGCGGATGCGTTTCGCGTCCGGTAAAGCCCAGATCAACCTCTCCACGCGTAATGGCATCCAGCGAGTCGTAATCCCAGTGACGCATCTTCACCGTAGCCTGCGGATAGCGCTGATTTACCTGCTCCAGCAGTGCGTTAAAGCGGATCAGCATCAATGGCGTTTCGGCGGCCAGCACGAACGTCAGCCCGCCCGGAGAGTCATGGTGGAATTTATCGAGGATTTGGTTGCCGATTTGCATCCAGTCGGCCAGATCCTGCTCCAGGCTTACCGTCAGCGGCGTCGGCAGCAGCCCTAACGGCGTTTTGACAAACAGCGGGTCGTCGAACCAGTCACGCAGCTTGGCCAGTGATTTACTCACCGCCGACGGCGTCACGTTCATCCGCTTCGCCGCTTTGGTGACGCTGCGCTCCTGCAGCAAAAGCTGCAGGCAAAGCAACAGGTTAAGATCGAGACTGCTGATGGGCTTCTTCATAATGCGCCGCGGGCTGGATGACCATAAGTAAGGTAATGCACAGTATGCTACAGCCAATCAGAACCCCGATCAGCATATTCAGCGCGTTAAGCCCGATGACCGCCGCCAGCCAAATCCACAGCGACGAGCCGCAGACCTGCGCGATCCCCAGCACCGAGCTTGCCACGCCTGCCCGCAGCGAGAATGGGCCAAGCGCCTGACTCATCGCCACGCCAAAGCCAACCGAGAACCCGGCACAAATAAGGGTAATACCCACCAGCATCACCGCATGTGAGCTGGCGGTCGCCAGGATGATGCCTGCTGCGAGGAATAAAACCTGTGAGGTCAGCATCAGCGTGCGCTGGCGGAAGATGTTCAGCGCAAACGGTGTTGAGAACGACACGGCCATACTGACCATCGCGGTTAATGCCATCACCGTTGAATACTCACCGCGGTCGAAGCCCATGGTTTCCATGAGTAATACAGGGGAAACGTTTACATAGGTCAGGATCACCGCCACGCTTAACGTCGTCACGGCCAGACGGCTGAGGAAGAAGCGGTTAAGCAGCTTCTCGGCTGGGTGAATTGTTGGGATATGACCGGTATTCTGCGAGCCGGGTTGGGTCTCTTTCAGCACGGCGATGGACAGGACAAACACCAGAGCGCCCATCGCTGCCATAGTCCAGAACAGACTCTGCCACGGGAATTTCAACATGATCAGATACCCCACGACCGGGGCCAGCACCGGGATGATGCAGGTTATACCGTTCAGCATCGACAGCACCTTAGCGCGACGCTGGGCACTTAAGGTATCGCGCAAAATCGCGAAGGCGACGACGTAGCAACCGCCCGCGCCAATCCCCTGGATAAATCGCCCTGACAGGAACAGGGTGCTGTCTTGCGCCAGCGAGCAGAGTACTGACGCCAGTGCAAAGATGATGGCGCCCGTGATAGCGACAGGCTGACGGCCTGCTTTATCCGCGATCTTCCCGGCAAAAACCATCGACGATGCCATCCCCGCGAGGTAGGCCGAAAACGCGATGTGTAGCTGCGCTTCGCTGGCACCCAGATCGCGCGCGATGTGCGGTAATCCCACCAGATACATATCAATGCCAGATGGATAAAGCAGAACCAGCGCAAAACTACAAAACAGAAAACGAGCCATAAACCCCCCATAGATGCAGGCAAGCAGGATAGGGGGATAAAGGGGATTAGGCGAGTTGCCATTTGGACAATGGTGATTTCCTGAGAGGAAATCACCATTGATCAGCGGTAGTTACTTACCAATACAGAAGCTCGAGAAGATCCTTCCCAGCAGATCGTCCGACGTAAACTCCCCGGTGATCTCGCTCAGATTCTGCTGCGCCAGGCGCAGCTCTTCCGCCAGCAGTTCACCCGCCCACGCACCAATCAGCTGCGCTTTACCCTGCACAAGGTGGTTTGCCGCCTCTTCCAGCGCCTGCAGATGACGACGACGCGCCAGGAAGCCGCCTTCCATGCTGGTGTCAAAACCCATGCTCTGCTTGAGATGGTTACGCAGGTCGTCCACGCCCTCGCCGGTACGCGCCGACAGGCGAATAAGTGAGTGACCATTCACATCGCTGATGCCCAGCGTTTCGCCCGTAACGTCTGCTTTGTTACGCACCACGGTGATCGGCAGCTTAGCCGGCAGGCGGGCAATAAAGTCCGGCCAGATGTCAGCCGGGTCAACGGCGTCGGTCGTGGTGCCGTCCACCATAAACAGCACGCGGTCAGCCTGCTCGATCTCCTGCCAGGCGCGTTCGATACCGATGCGCTCAACTTCGTCGCTGGCATCGCGCAGACCGGCGGTATCAATGATGTGCAGCGGCATCCCATCAATATGAATATGCTCGCGCAGCACGTCGCGGGTGGTGCCGGCAATGTCGGTCACGATCGCCGCTTCACGGCCCGCCAGGGCGTTCAGCAGGCTCGATTTTCCGGCGTTAGGGCGTCCGGCGATGACCACCTTCATCCCTTCACGCAGCAGGCTGCCCTGGCGCGCTTCGGCACGCACGGCGTCAAGATCGTTCATCACCTGGTTGAGCTGGGCTTCGATTTTACCGTCAGAGAGGAAGTCGATCTCCTCATCCGGGAAGTCGATAGCCGCTTCGACGTAGATTCGAAGGTGAGTGAGTGCTTCCACAAGGTGATTCACCCGCGCGGAGAATGCCCCCTGCAGCGAGTTCAGCGCGGAGCGGGCCGCCTGTTCAGAACTGGCGTCGATCAGGTCAGCAATCGCCTCGGCCTGTGCCAGGTCGAGCTTGTCGTTGAGGAAGGCACGTTCGGAGAACTCGCCAGGCTTCGCAATGCGCAGGCCAGGCAGGGTCAGAATACGTTTTAACAGCAGGTCGAGGATGACCGGGCCGCCGTGGCCCTGCAGCTCAAGCACGTCTTCGCCGGTAAAGGAGTTCGGGCCGGGGAACCACAGCGCAATGCCCTGGTCCAGCGGCGTGCCGTCGGTATCTTTAAATGGCAGGTAATCAGCATAGCGCGGCTTTGGCAGTTTACCCAGTACCGCTTCGGCGACCTCGCGCGCTTTCAGGCCGGAGATACGCAGAATGCCTACACCACCGCGTCCCGGTGGGGTTGCCTGGGCGACGATAGTGTCGTTATGGCTCATGGTTGGTCTCGTTCAATACAAATAAAAAAGGCGGTCAATCGACCGCCCTTATTTTAGCGTTAACTTAACGGATCAGGACTTTTTCTTTTCGCGGCTATGCAGGCCACGTTTTTCCAGACCACGGTAAATCAGCTGCTGCTGGATGATGGTCACCAGGTTGCTGACGATATAGTACAGCACCAGACCTGACGGGAACCACAGGAAGAACACGGTGAAGATGACCGGCATAAAGGTCATGATCTTCTGCTGCATCGGGTCGGTCACGGTGGTCGGAGACATCTTCTGGATGAAGAACATCGTCACGCCCATCAGGATCGGCAGGATGTAGTACGGGTCCTGTGCGGACAGGTCATGGATCCACAGTGCGAACGGCGCATGGCGCAGCTCAACGGAGCCCATCAGCATGTAGTACAGCGCAAGGAAGATTGGCATCTGAATCAGCAGTGGGAAGCAACCACCCAGTGGGTTTACTTTCTCTGCTTTATACAGGGCCATCATTTCCTGGCTCTGACGCTGCTTGTCATCGCCCAGACGCTCACGCATCGCCGCAATCTTCGGCTGCAGCATACGCATCTTCGCCATGGAGGTGTACTGCGCTTTAGTCAGCGGGTACATGATGCCACGAACGATGAAGGTGATAACGATGATGGAGAAGCCCCAGTTACCCAGGAAGCTGTGGATGAACTTCAGCAGCTTAAACAGCGGCTGAGAGATGAACCACAACCAACCGTAGTCGACGGTCAGATCCAGGTGCGGCGCAACAGCGGCCATTTTGTCCTGAATTTCCGGGCCGACCCACAGGGTGCTTGCCATCTTACCGGTTTGACCCGGCTGAACCAGAACTGGCTGAGATTTGTAGCCGATGGCTGCAAGACCGTTACCCAGGTTCGCGGTGTAGAAGTTGTTGGTACCGTCGTTATTTGGCACCCACGCAGTGGCGAAATACTGCTGCAGCATTGCCACCCAACCGCCTTTAGCGCTGACGTTCAGGTTTTCGTTATCGGCAATGGTGTCGAATTTGTATTTCTCATACTTCGCGTCAGGCGTGGAGTACGCCGCGCCACGGAAGGTATGCAGCGCAAAGTTGCTGCTTCCGGTGTCACGGTGAGACGGCAGATTGATGGACTGCTTCAGCTGGCCAAAGGTCGACAGTTCCAGCGGTTTCGCACTGGTGTTCTGTACGCTGTAGCCCACGTTCACCGCATACTCACCGCGTTTCAGGGTGAAGGTTTTGGTGAAGGTGTTGCCTGCGGCGTCGGTGTACGTCATCGGGATAACGAGTTCGTTCTGACCATCAGCCAGCACAAAGGTGTCGTTCTCGACGTTATACAGTGGACGCGCACCGTTAGCCGGGTTATCCGGGCCATCACGACCGGTCAGGCCGCTCTGCGCCTGGTAGATAAACTCAGGCGTGGTTTCCAGTAACTGGAACGGTTCGTTAGACTTCAGCTCTTTCGGGTAGGTCAACAGCAGCGCCTGCTCAACATCACCACCACGGGTGTTGATTGTCAGCTCAAGCACATCGGTCTTAACCGTAATCTGTTTCCCCTGGCCACTGGCCGGTACGCCCTGGTCGGCGGCGCTACCCGCTGCGGTGGTCGTAGTCTGCGTGGTCTGCTGCTGGGGTTGAGGATTTTTATCCTGCTCCCATGCCTGCCAGATCATGAAAGACACGAACAACAAAGCGATGATAAGAAGATTGCGTTGCGAATCCATCGTTAGTGTTCTCTGGTATCAAAGGGTCCTGGGGGGACGGGGTCGTCTCCACCGGGATGTAAAGGGTGGCATTTTAATACGCGTTTCACCGTCAACCAACTGCCTTTTATCACTCCAAACCTGCGCAATGCCTCAATTCCGTAGCTTGAGCATGTTGGTGTGAAACGGCAATGCGGCCCGAGTAGCGGACTAATCAGGCGTTGATAGACCCGAATGAGGGCTATCAGGACCCGTGAGCCATGCGACAGTGGCGGCGCCATAATTTTTCCAACGCTTCCGAGAGAGCACGGTTATCGAGGTCGGCAACCCCTTTTTTAGCCACCACCACGAAATCCATAGAAGGCAGTTCGTGCTGACGTAAACGGAAGCTTTCACGCGTCAGACGTTTAATCCGATTGCGTTCATGCGCACGCTTAACATTTTTCTTGGCGACTGTGAGACCGATGCGGGGATGCCCCAGCGAATTTTGGCGGCCGAGGATGGTGATTTGCGGCGTGCCAGCCCGTTGTGGCTGCTGGAAGACGAATGTGAAATGAGTGGGAGTTAACAAACGTAACTCCCTGGGAAATGCTAGCTTAACCACTCAGGGGTTAGCTTTATTACTTGGAAACGGTCAGACGAGAACGGCCTTTAGCACGACGACGTGCCAGAACCTGACGACCATTTTTAGTAGCCATACGAGCACGGAAGCCGTGAGAACGGTTGCGCTTCAGTACAGACGGTTGAAAAGTGCGTTTCATGGCGATTTCTACCTAAACTTGAATAAATTCACTGACTTTTGCGTATACCCGAACGAGTTTCGAACGACTAACGCCTCAGCGTGGGTGATTAAAGAGGCCGGATTGTAATAATTGTACACTCCGGAGTCAATTCTCTTTCCTTATTTCCCGCGTATTTCCGCACGTTTTCGCGTGGAAAATGAGCAACGGACGACGCAGGAAGATGAGCATCACGCGCCGGGTCGAGGATTATACGGCCTCGCCAACAAAGCGCAAGGATCGTCCCGGATCTTCGTTAGATCATTTAAGCAATAAATTGTCTGTGCTCATTAATTTTTCCAATATGCGGACTAAATCGCGGGGCACTCGCGCCAGGATCGTTTACACTTACCCGGTTCCGGATCTTCCTGTGGATAAATCGGGAAGAATCTGTGAGAAACAGAAGATCTCTGGCTCAGTTTAGGCTATGATCCGCGGTCCCGATCGGGATCCAGCGATCCTGGCCGGGCATAAACACAATATCGTTCAGATTGTATCAACGATGGCGTGTATAACCGCAGATAGCGGTTCGCACATCCCCCTCATTGGGTCATGTCGATGTGCGCCAACAATCATGAATATTCAATAGTTTTCTTTTATTGTTCGAGTGGAGTCCGCCGTGTCACTTTCGCTTTGGCAGCAGTGTCTTGCCCGATTGCAGGATGAGTTACCAGCCACAGAATTCAGTATGTGGATCCGCCCGTTGCAGGCGGAGCTGAGCGATAACACGCTGGCTTTGTATGCGCCAAACCGTT
Organism: Lelliottia nimipressuralis; assembly: GCF_004402045.1. Lineage (GTDB taxonomy): Bacteria > Pseudomonadota > Gammaproteobacteria > Enterobacterales > Enterobacteriaceae > Enterobacter > Enterobacter chinensis. Next base: position 45,243 of record NZ_SOMG01000014.1, read on the forward strand.
TTGTGCTCGATTGGGTAAGGGACAAGTACCTTAATAACATCAATGGACTGCTGAACGATTTCTGCGGGTCAGATGCCCCGCAGCTGCGCTTTGAAGTGGGCACAAAGCCGGTCACCCAAACCGTTCGTGAAACCGTGAATGTGGCTGCACCTGCTCAGGCCGCACCCGCGCCGGCCCCTCGCGTCGCACCCGCTCGTCAGGGCTGGGATAACGTCCCTGCACCGGCTGAACCAACCTACCGCTCTAACGTTAACGTGAAACACACGTTCGATAACTTCGTTGAAGGTAAGTCGAACCAGCTGGCGCGCGCGGCGGCTCGCCAGGTTGCTGATAACCCCGGTGGGGCCTACAACCCGCTGTTCCTTTATGGCGGCACGGGCCTGGGTAAAACGCACCTGCTGCATGCGGTGGGTAATGGCATTATGGCGCGCAAGCCCAATGCCAAAGTGGTGTATATGCACTCCGAGCGCTTCGTTCAGGACATGGTAAAAGCCCTGCAAAACAATGCGATCGAAGAGTTTAAACGCTACTATCGTTCCGTTGACGCCCTGCTGATCGATGACATCCAGTTCTTTGCCAATAAAGAACGATCGCAGGAAGAGTTTTTCCACACCTTCAATGCCCTGCTGGAAGGAAATCAGCAGATCATATTGACCTCGGATCGTTATCCAAAAGAGATCAACGGCGTTGAAGATCGTCTGAAATCCCGCTTCGGCTGGGGCCTGACCGTGGCGATCGAGCCACCGGAGCTGGAAACCCGCGTTGCGATCCTGATGAAGAAAGCCGATGAAAATGACATTCGCCTGCCGGGTGAAGTGGCGTTCTTCATTGCCAAGCGTCTGCGCTCCAACGTGCGTGAGCTCGAAGGGGCACTGAACCGCGTTATCGCCAATGCCAACTTTACCGGTCGTGCGATCACCATCGATTTTGTGCGTGAAGCGCTGCGTGATTTGCTGGCATTGCAGGAAAAACTGGTCACTATCGACAATATTCAAAAGACGGTGGCTGAGTACTACAAGATCAAAGTGGCAGATTTACTGTCTAAACGTCGTTCCCGCTCGGTGGCGCGCCCGCGTCAGATGGCGATGGCGCTGGCAAAGGAGTTAACCAACCACAGTCTGCCGGAAATCGGGGATGCGTTTGGTGGCCGTGACCATACGACCGTGCTGCACGCTTGTCGCAAGATTGAGCAGTTACGCGAAGAAAGCCACGACATAAAAGAAGATTTTTCCAATCTAATCAGAACATTATCATCGTGACGCTATGAAATTTACCGTTGAACGTGAACATTTATTAAAACCGCTGCAACAGGTGAGTGGCCCATTAGGTGGCCGCCCAACGCTGCCTATTCTCGGAAACCTGCTGCTTCAGGTCGCGGACGGTACGCTGTCGCTGACCGGTACAGATCTGGAAATGGAAATGATCGCGCGCGTTACGCTGACTCAGCCGCACGACGCAGGCGCGACCACGGTTCCGGCACGTAAATTCTTTGATATCTGCCGCGGGCTGCCGGAAGGCGCTGAAATCGCCGTGCAGCTGGAAGGCGACCGTATGCTGGTGCGCTCTGGCCGCAGCCGTTTCTCGCTCTCTACGCTGCCAGCTGCGGACTTCCCGAACCTGGACGACTGGCAAAGTGAAGTTGAATTCACCCTGCCGCAGGCGACGATGAAACGCCTGATTGAAGCCACGCAGTTCTCCATGGCGCATCAGGACGTTCGTTACTACTTAAACGGCATGCTGTTCGAAACCGAAGGTGAAGAGCTGCGTACCGTGGCCACCGACGGCCACCGTCTGGCGGTCTGTTCCATGCCGATTGGCGTTTCACTGCCAAACCATTCGGTGATCGTGCCGCGTAAAGGGGTGATTGAGCTGATGCGTATGCTCGACGGTGGCGACACGCCGCTGCGCGTGCAGATCGGTAGCAACAACATCCGCGCACACGTGGGTGATTTTGTCTTCACATCGAAGCTGGTTGACGGACGTTTCCCGGATTATCGCCGCGTATTGCCGAAGAATCCAGACAAAACGCTGGAAGCGGGTTGCGACAGCCTCAAGCAGGCCTTTGCCCGTGCGGCGATTCTCTCGAACGAGAAATTCCGCGGTGTGCGCCTGTATGTGAGCGAAAATCAGATCAAAATCACCGCTAATAACCCGGAGCAGGAAGAGGCAGAAGAAATTCTGGACGTCACCTACGCCGGAACCGAGATGGAAATCGGCTTTAACGTTAGCTACGTGCTGGATGTGCTGAATGCGCTGAAATGCGAGAACGTGCGCATCCTGCTGACCGACTCCGTTTCAAGCGTACAGATTGAAGATGCCGCATCACAGTCGGCTGCCTATGTTGTCATGCCAATGAGACTGTAATGTCGCTCACCCGTCTGTTGATCCGCGACTTTCGCAATATCGAAAGCGCGGATCTCGCTTTATCCCCTGGCTTTAACTTCCTGGTTGGCGCAAACGGCAGCGGCAAAACCAGCGTGCTTGAGGCCATTTATACGCTCGGCCACGGTCGGGCGTTTCGCAGTTTGCAGATTGGTCGCGTCATCCGCCACGAACAGGAATCTTTTGTTCTGCATGGGCGTTTGCAGGGCGAAGAGCGGGAAACCGCCATCGGCCTGAGTAAAGACAAGCAGGGTGACAGCAAGGTGCGCATCGACGGTACCGACGGCCACAAAGTGGCCGAGTTGGCGCTATTGATGCCGATGCAGCTGATTACGCCCGAGGGGTTTACTTTACTCAACGGCGGCCCCAAATACAGAAGAGCGTTCCTCGACTGGGGATGCTTTCACAACGAAGCCGGTTTCTTTAACGCCTGGAGCAACCTGAAGCGCCTGCTCAAGCAGCGTAACGCTGCACTGCGCCAGGTAACGCGTTACGCCCAGCTGCGTCCGTGGGATATGGAACTCATTCCCCTTGCGGAACAGATCAGCCGCTGGCGTGCCGAATACAGCGCGGGTATCGCCGAAGACATGGCCGATACCTGCAAACAGTTTTTACCCGAATTCTCTCTCACCTTCTCCTTCCAGCGCGGCTGGGAGAAAGAGACGGATTATGCCGAGGTGTTAGAGAGAAACTTCGAGCGCGACCGCATGTTGACCTACACCGCGCACGGCCCGCACAAGGCGGATTTCCGCATTCGTGCCGACGGTGCTCCGGTGGAAGATACGCTGTCGCGCGGGCAGCTCAAGCTCCTGATGTGCGCGCTGCGCCTGGCGCAGGGGGAGTTTCTCACCCGCGAGAGCGGGCGACGCTGCCTGTACCTGATAGATGATTTTGCCTCGGAACTTGACGACGCGCGGCGCGGGCTGCTTGCCAGCCGCTTAAAAGCCACGCAGTCGCAGGTTTTCGTCAGCGCCATTAGCGCTGAACACGTTATAGACATGTCGGACGAAAATTCGAAGATGTTTACCGTGGAAAAGGGTAAAATAACGGATTAACCCAAGTTGAAATGAGCGAGAAACGTTGATGTCGAATTCTTATGACTCCTCCAGTATCAAAGTCCTGAAAGGACTGGATGCGGTGCGTAAGCGCCCGGGTATGTATATCGGCGACACGGATGACGGCACCGGTCTGCACCACATGGTATTCGAGGTGGTAGATAACGCTATCGACGAAGCGCTCGCGGGTCACTGTAAAGACATCGTGGTCACCATCCATGCGGATAACTCCGTCTCCGTCACCGATGATGGTCGTGGCATCCCAACCGGTATTCACCCGGAAGAGGGCGTATCTGCGGCAGAAGTGATCATGACCGTCCTGCACGCAGGCGGTAAGTTCGACGATAACTCTTATAAAGTTTCCGGCGGCCTGCACGGCGTAGGCGTTTCCGTGGTTAACGCCCTGTCGCAGAAGCTGGAGCTGGTTATCCAGCGTGAAGGCAAAATTCACCGTCAGCTTTATACCCACGGCGTGCCGCAGGCTCCGCTGGCGGTAACGGGCGATACCGATAAGACCGGTACACTGGTGCGCTTCTGGCCGAGCCACGAAACCTTCACCAACGTCACCGAATTCGAATACGACATTCTGGCGAAACGCCTGCGTGAACTGTCGTTCCTGAACTCCGGCGTGTCTATTCGCCTGAAAGACAAGCGTGACGGCAAAGAAGACCACTTCCACTACGAAGGCGGAATCAGGGCGTTCGTTGAGTATCTGAACAAGAACAAAACGCCAATTCACCCGAATATTTTCTACTTCTCCACTGAAAAAGACGGTATCGGCGTAGAAGTGGCGCTGCAGTGGAACGACGGTTTCCAGGAAAACATCTACTGCTTTACCAACAACATTCCACAGCGTGACGGCGGTACTCACCTTGCGGGCTTCCGTGCGGCGATGACCCGTACCCTGAACGCCTACATGGACAAAGAAGGCTACAGCAAAAAAGCGAAAGTCAGCGCCACCGGTGACGATGCCCGTGAAGGCCTGATTGCCGTTGTCTCCGTGAAGGTACCGGATCCGAAGTTCTCCTCACAGACCAAAGACAAGCTGGTCTCTTCTGAGGTGAAATCGGCGGTTGAACAGCAGATGAACGAACTGCTGAGCGAATATCTGCTGGAAAACCCGTCCGATGCGAAAATCGTTGTGGGCAAAATTATCGATGCGGCGCGTGCCCGTGAAGCGGCGCGTAAAGCCCGTGAGATGACCCGTCGTAAAGGCGCGCTGGACCTCGCAGGTCTGCCGGGCAAACTGGCTGACTGTCAGGAACGCGACCCGGCGCTGTCCGAACTCTACCTTGTGGAAGGGGACTCTGCGGGCGGTTCTGCGAAGCAGGGCCGTAACCGTAAGAACCAGGCTATCCTGCCGCTGAAGGGTAAAATCCTTAACGTTGAGAAGGCGCGCTTCGACAAGATGCTCTCTTCTCAGGAAGTGGCGACGCTGATCACCGCGCTGGGCTGCGGCATTGGCCGCGATGAGTACAACCCGGACAAACTGCGCTATCACAGCATCATCATCATGACCGATGCGGACGTCGACGGCTCGCACATCCGTACGCTGCTGTTGACCTTCTTCTACCGTCAGATGCCTGAAATCGTTGAGCGTGGCCACGTCTACATTGCCCAGCCGCCGCTGTATAAAGTGAAAAAAGGCAAGCAGGAGCAGTACATCAAAGACGACGAAGCGATGGATCAGTACCAAATCGCGATCGCGCTTGATGGCGCTACCCTGCACGCGAACTCTCACGCTCCTGCGCTGGCTGGTGAGCCGCTGGAGCGTCTGGTGTCCGAGTTCAACGCCACGCAAAAAATGATCACGCGTATGGAACGCCGTTATCCGAAAACGCTGCTGAAGGAGCTGGTCTATCAGCCAACTCTGTCCGAAGCCGATCTGAGCGACGAACAGACCGTAACCCGCTGGGTGAACGCCCTGGTGACCGATCTGAACGAGAAAGAGCAGCACGGCAGCATGTGGAAATGCGATATCCAGCAGAACGCCGATAAGCAGTTCGAGCCTATTATTCGCGTGCGTACCCACGGCGTTGATACCGACTATCCGCTGGAGCACGAATTTGTGACCGGTCCGGAATACCGTCGTATCTGCACGCTCGGCGAAAAGCTGCGCGGCCTGATCGAAGACGATGCGTTTATCGAACGTGGCGAGCGTCGTCAGCCGGTTGCCAGCTTCGAGCAGGCGCTGGAATGGCTGGTGAAAGAGTCCCGTCGTGGCCTCGCGATCCAGCGTTATAAAGGTCTGGGTGAAATGAACCCGGATCAGCTGTGGGAAACCACCATGGATCCGGAAAGCCGTCGCATGCTGCGCGTCACCGTTAAAGACGCGATTGCTGCTGACCAGCTGTTCACGACGCTGATGGGCGATGCGGTTGAACCACGTCGTGCCTTCATCGAAGAGAACGCGCTGAAAGCGGCAAATATCGATATTTAACGGTTGTTATTGTGGGGTCTCATTCCAAATGAAATGATGTCTCATAAAGAATGCAGTTGGCTAAGAACAAAAAAGAGAGGGGCATGATGTCCCTCTCTTTTTTTGCTTAAATTTGTGTATCAATAGAACAAAGTCGATCTCATTGACATAATCCTCTACCAGGAGAATATATCCCGAACATACCCTGACGATGAGTATGGTGGTCTGTTAGAGTTGAAATCGTTACGGAAAAAGGAATACACCGAATGAGCCGCAGGAGCGATATTATCGGGGCCGATGAATGGCAGGTAACGACCCGCAGCGGCCTCGTCTACAGTGAGGTCCTCGGTTGGATCGACCTGGGGCATGCCAGGGGCGAAGATATTTCCCTGCTTCTGGCTGATTTCAGCAGCGGCGAAGCCAGTGGCAGACCTTATTACACGATTGCATACAATCAGAGAATGAATATCGGGAAAGGACTGGCCGGAACGGGTAAGTTTGTTCGCTGGGAAATAAAACGTGGGCGCTCGATGTCAGAAATTAACAGCATTGCCCTGGCCATGATGATGGATACCGCGAGAAATTTTGAAAATTACCAGTCCCGCGCTTTTTTCAGCTGGTACACCGATAGCGGGTTCAGCGGAGAAGACCTGGTGTCGGATCTGCTCGGTTTTTACAGGGCGCTGATTCCTTCGGATTACCGGGCTCAGTTGCGGCCTGTCAGTCGTGAAAGCGCACTACGCCGCTGGGATCATTACGGACCGATCGGTAATTTCAAGAACCGGGGTTTTCTTCCATTGATGTTTCCCGACCCTGATGACCTTAATATCCGGCATGAACCCTATAAAGGCCCGCTTCCCCGCTTTATGAGGTGGGTAACGCCGTTTGATAACTTCAGTTCAGACATTGTTCGTATTCTTAACGATAACGGCACATATCATTCCTTCTTTACCCACTCAGGACGACGTTGAGCATGAAAAAGTTAGCCATATTCTCAGGGCTGGCCATTGTGATTGTCACGGTCATATACCTCCTTTTGCCGTATGAGCCTGAGATGACATACCGTGAATCAGATAGGGTTCGCTATCATCTTTACACCCCAGAATCGATTAAGCAGGCACCACGCCTTTCACCGGATTATACCTTCAGCCACTCTGCTGCAAATGGACAGCCGGACACCGCTGGGGTGTGCTTTAGCGGGGTATCTGATACCGCTGCACTTAAACAATATCTTGTTTTGCGTGGCTATTCCTTTGCGAGAAAAGCCCCGGCCGGGGAGCTGTGGACGTCAGAACGTAGCCAGGATGTGTACTTCACTGTTATAAGCAGAGTTTCGCCTGGTAAGCAGGTTTGCCTGTATGAATCAGATCGTTAATCTGCGCTTTTAGCGCGGCTTTTTTATGGGCGCAGGCATCTCCAGCGACAGCACTGACGGTAAACGGCTGGCGAGCGTATCGACGGCAATTCTGACTCTCAGCGGCAGATGCGGCGTCTGTTGCCAGACCGCATGAACGTCGAAATGCACATCCGGTGCCTGCTTTAACAGCGGGACGAGTTTACCCTGGTGAATATCTTTGACGACCATCCAGCAGGGCAGCCATGCAATGCCGTGCCCCGCCAGCGCAGCGTCGCAGATCGCCTGCAAATCATCCATATTGAGCGACGATCGGGGTGTAAAGGTGTGCGACGCTCCTTCGCTGTCCATCAACTGCCAGGACAACACTCTGCCTGCGCGCAGATAGTTAATCGCCGTATGCTGGGGTAAATCAGCAACGGTTTCTGGCAGACCTCTTTTCTGTAGATAATCCGGCGCCGCGCACAGCACCATGCGGTGTTCACCCAGCCTTCTGGCGACCAGCACGCTGCTGTCCTGTAGCGTGCCGTTACGCACTGCCATATCAAACCCTTCCTCGACGAGATCCACCACGCGGTCGCTGAATGACATTTCCAGTTCAAGTCCGGGGTGTTCCTGTGCCAGTTCTATCAGCAGCGGGGCGACACACTGGCGACCAAACAGCACCGGCATGGCAACGCGCAGGCGGCCGCTGACCTGCTGTTTCCCTGTTTCAAGCAGCGACTCTGCGCCCCGAATTTCCTCCAGCGCGCGCAGGCAGCGTTCATAAAAAAGGGCACCGTTATCGGTCAGGCTCTGGCTGCGGGTGGTGCGTTGAAACAGGCGTACTCCCAGTCGTTGTTCAAGACGAGCGATGCTTTTTCCTACCGCCGAGCGTGACAAATGCAGACGGATTGCGGCCTGAGCAAAGCTTCCCGCCTCAACGGCGGCTACAAAAACAGGAATATCCTTCAGCGTATCGGTCATGAATTGTATCTATTAAGGCGTCAATAAAGAGAAAACTTATCGCCACTGGTGAGTGGAAGTCAACGGTAGACTGTCAGTCTTAAAGCTTATTTGATGGCAGGAGAGAAAAAATGACAGAGACAATGCAGCGCTGGTCCATGAACGCCCTCGGGCGCGAGAGCCTCAAACTCATTCAGGAACCTGTTCCACAGCCCGGCCCGGGTGAAGTGCGCGTACGGGTAAATGCCGTTGCGCTCAACTATCGCGATAAAATGGTGATTGAAGGCACGATGCCGATTCCGCTTTCCTTCCCGTTTACGCCGGCGTCTGACATGGCGGGCGTGGTGGACAGCATTGGTGAAGGTGTTACACGTTTCAAACCCGGTGCGCGCGTCATCTCAACCTTCTTCCCTGAGTGGATCGACGGTAAGCCGCAGGCGGACGCGCGCAATTTGCCCTATAAAACGTCCGGCGGCTACTTCCAGGGCATGCTGGCCGAATATGTGATTGTGAATGAAGATGCGCTGGCGGCATCCCCGGAGACCCTGGATGACGCAGAGGCCAGCACCTTACCCTGCGCAGGGCTTACCGCGTGGTTCGCGCTGGTGGAGCGCGGTCATCTACGTGCCGGGCAATCGGTACTGGTGCAAGGTACCGGTGGCGTGGCGATTTTCGCTTTGCAAATTGCAAAAGCGCACGGTGCAGAGGTGTTTGTCACCTCGGGAAGTGATGAAAAACTGGCGCTGGCCAAAAAACTGGGGGCCAGCCAGGGTATCAACCGGCTGAAAGGCGACTGGGCTGAAGATACGCTGGCACTCACGCAGGATCGCGGCATCGACCATATTATCGAAACCGTGGGTGGGGAGAACCTGAAGCATTCCCTGCGCGCCGTTGCCGTTCACGGACGTATATCGGTCATTGGCGTGCTGGCCGGGACGGACATTTCGCTGTCTGCTGGCGAACTGTTGCTGAAATCCCCGGTCATTCAGGGGATTGGCGTGGGACATCGCCGGGCGCTGGAAGATTTCGTCCGTGCCGTTGACGTCACGGGTTTGAAACCGGTGATTGAGCATCGCTACCGCTTCGATGAACTTGAACAGGCGCTCGAACATCTGGATCGTGGCGCGTTTGGTAAAATCGTTCTCACCCGCGAGTGAGTCGTCGTTCTCCGGGATGAGCATAAAAGGGGGTTTTTGTTGCGCAATGTAGCTCTATTTTTGTGTGCTTAATCGCGTTAGCATGAGGCAGCACTCATTTATCCCGGGGAACTCATGGCTATCAAACTCATTGCAATCGATATGGACGGCACGCTGCTGCTGCCTGACCACACTATCTCTCCAGCCGTTAAAAACGCGATCGCCGCAGCACGCGCAAAGGGCGTGAATGTGGTCCTGACCACGGGTCGTCCGTATGCCGGCGTGCACAGCTATCTGAAAGAGCTGCACATGAATCAGCCTGGCGACTACTGCATTACCTATAACGGTGCGCTGGTGCAGAAAGCCGCGGATGGCAGTACGGTTGCGCAAACCGCGCTGAGCTACGATGACTACCTGTTCCTGGAAAAACTGTCACGTGACGTGGGTTCCCACTTCCACGCACTCGATCGCAATACGCTCTACACCGCCAACCGCGATATCAGCTACTACACGGTACATGAATCCTATGTCGCGACCATTCCGCTGGTGTTCTGTGAAGCCGAGAAGATGGATCCGGCCACTCAGTTCCTGAAAGTGATGATGATCGACGAGCCAGAGATCCTGGATAAAGCGATTGCGCGCATCCCGGCTGAGGTAAAAGAGAAGTACACCGTGCTGAAAAGCGCGCCGTACTTCCTCGAAATCCTCGATAAACGCGTCAATAAAGGTACGGGCGTAAAATCGCTGGCCGACGCGCTGGGCATCAAACCTGACGAGATCATGGCGCTGGGCGACCAGGAAAACGACATCGCGATGATTGAATACGCGGGTATGGGTGTGGCGATGGATAACGCCATCCCGTCGGTGAAAGAAGTGGCTAATTTTGTTACCAAATCCAACCTCGAAGACGGCGTGGCATACGCCATTGAGAAGTTTGTGCTGCAGTAACGCTCATTTTCAGTCATCAGCCTCGGTTATTAACCGGGGCTTTTTTTTGCGCTGAATTTATTGAATTGTTCTTTTTGTGATCTGGATTGTAGTACAACATTAAATTATTGTACTACATTACCACCACAGCAAAGACGAACGCCCTCACGTTTGTACTGCAAAAGTGAGGTGAAATTCAGCGGTCGCGGTAAAGTAGTGATGGACATACAGAGCACAAGGACTCTCCATGACTCTCAATAAAACCGATCGCATCGTCATCACGCTGGGCACCCAGATTGTGGGTGGGAAATACGTTCCCGGTTCGCCGCTACCGGCAGAGGCTGAACTGTGTGAGGAATTTGAAACCTCGCGCAACATCATCCGGGAAGTCTTCCGCTCGCTGATGGCGAAGCGGCTGATTGAAATGAAACGCTATCGCGGCGCGTTTGTCGCTCCGCGTAATCAGTGGAACTACCTCGATACCGACGTTCTGCAGTGGGTGCTGGAAAACGACTACGACCCACGGCTTATCGGCGCGATGAGCGAGGTGCGAAACCTGGTTGAACCGGCCATCGCTCGCTGGGCGGCGGAACGCGCAACGTCCGGTGACCTGGCGCAGATTGAGTCGGCCCTGAACGACATGATCGCCAATAACCAGAACCGGGAGGCGTTCAACGAGGCGGACATTCGCTACCACGAAGCGGTGTTGCAGTCGGTGCATAACCCGGTGTTACAGCAGCTTAGCGTAGCGATCAGCTCGCTACAGCGGGCGGTATTTGAACGTACCTGGATGGGCGATGAGGCCAACATGCCGAAAACGCTCCAGGAACACAAAGCGCTGTTCGATGCGATACGGCATCAGGACGGCGATGCGGCAGAGCAGGCGGCGCTCACCATGATCGCCAGCTCGACACGAAGGCTGAAGGAAATCACATGACATCTCGCTACATCGCAATTGACTGGGGATCGACCAATCTGCGCGCCTGGCTTTATCAGGGCGAGCAGTGCCTGGAGAGCAGGCAATCGGAAGCAGGCGTTACGCGTCTGAACGGGAAATCCCCCGAAGCGGTGTTAGCAGAGATAACGCAAAACTGGCGCGATGGCGCCACGCCGGTGGTGATGGCGGGGATGGTCGGCAGTAACGTAGGCTGGAAAGTCGCGCCTTATCTACCGGTTCCCGCCCATTTCTCCGCTATTGGCGAGCAGTTAACGTTCGTTGGCGACAATATCTGGATTATTCCCGGCTTGTGCGTCTCTCGCGACGATAACCACAACGTGATGCGCGGCGAAGAGACGCAGCTGCTTGGCGCGCGCACGCTTTCTCCTTCTTCTGTCTACGTCATGCCCGGAACGCACTGCAAGTGGGTGCAGGCCGACGCTGAGCAAATCCACGATTTTCGCACCGTGATGACCGGCGAGCTGCACCATTTGCTGCTCAACCATTCACTGGTGGGAGCCGGTTTGCCGGAGCAAGAAGCCTCGTCAGAGGCGTTTGCTGCCGGGCTTGAACGTGGGATCGCTTCCCCTGCCGTTTTGCCGCAGCTTTTTGAGGTTCGCGCCTCGCACGTGCTGGGAAGCCTCCCGCGTGAGCAGGTTAGCGAGTTTCTTTCTGGCCTGCTGATTGGCGCAGAGGTCGCCAGCATGCGTGACTTCATCGCGCATGACCAGGCTATCACGATTGTCGCTGGCGCATCGCTAACGTCGCGCTACAAGCAGGCGTTTCGAGCCATTGGACGTGATGTTTCAACGGTATCCGGCGACACGGCATTTCAGGCAGGAATAAGGAGCATCGCTCATGCAGTGGCAAACTGATCTTCCCCTTATCGCGATTTTGCGCGGCATTACGCCCGGTGAAGCGCTAGAGCACGTTGGCGCGGTTATCGACGCCGGGTTCGACGCGGTGGAAATCCCGCTCAACTCCCCGGAATGGGAAAAAAGCATTCCGGCGGTGGTGGATGCCTATGGCGATAAAGCGCTGATTGGCGCGGGTACCGTGTTACAGCCGGAGCAGGTGGACAGGCTGGCGAAGATGGGCTGCAAACTCATCGTCACCCCCAACATCAACCCCGAGGTCATCCGCCGCGCGGTGGGCCATGGCATGACCGTGTGTCCGGGATGTGCGACGGCTACCGAAGCCTTTATTGCCCTCGATGCGGGCGCGCAGTCGCTCAAAATTTTTCCGTCTTCGGCCTTTGGCCCTGACTACATCAAAGCGCTGAAAGCGGTCTTACCCGCCAGCGTGCCGGTCTTTGCCGTGGGCGGCGTAACGCCAGAAAACCTGGGCCAGTGGATGAACGCTGGCTGCGTGGGCGCGGGGCTGGGCAGCGATCTCTATCGCGCTGGACAGTCCGTGGAACGTACCGCACAGCAGGCGACAGCATTTGTGAAAGCGTATCGAGAGGCAGTGAAATGAAAATAACCAAACTCACCACGTACCGTTTACCCCCGCGCTGGATGTTCCTGAAAATCGAAACCGATGAAGGGGTTGTGGGCTGGGGCGAACCGGTGATTGAAGGGCGTGCGCGCACTGTTGAAGCTGCGGTACATGAGCTGGGTGAATACCTGATTGGTCAGGATCCGGCACGCATCAACGACCTGTGGCAGGTAATGTACCGCGCGGGTTTCTACCGCGGAGGCCCGATCCTGATGAGCGCGATCGCAGGCATCGACCAGGCGCTGTGGGATATCAAAGGCAAAGTGCTAAACGCGCCGGTCTGGCAGCTAATGGGTGGCCTGGTGCGCGACAAAATCAAAGCCTACAGCTGGGTGGGCGGCGACCGCCCTGCGGAAGTGATCGACGGCATCACGCAGCTGCGCAACATTGGCTTTGATACCTTCAAGCTCAACGGCTGCGAAGAGATGGGCGTTATCGACAACTCGCGCGCGGTCGATCGTGCCGTGAATACCGTGGCACAAATCCGTGAAGCCTTCGGCAACGACATTGAGTTTGGTCTGGATTTCCATGGCCGCGTCAGCGCGCCGATGGCCAAAGTGCTGATTAAAGAGCTGGAACCGTATCGCCCGCTGTTTATCGAAGAGCCGGTGCTGGCCGAGCAGGCGGAGTACTATCCGAAGCTGGCAGAACAGACCCATATTCCGATCGCGGCGGGTGAACGTATGTTCTCGCGCTTCGAGTTCAAGCGCGTGCTGGAAGCGGGAGGTATTGCGATTCTGCAGCCGGATCTCTCCCACGCAGGCGGCATCACCGAATGCTACAAAATTGCCGGGATGGCAGAAGCCTATGATGTGGCGCTGGCCCCGCACTGCCCGCTTGGGCCGATCGCGCTGGCTGCCTGTCTGCACGTCGACTTTGTTTCCCGCAACGCCGTGTTCCAGGAGCAAAGCATGGGCATTCACTATAACAAGGGCGCAGAGCTGCTCGACTTTGTGAAAAACAAAGACGATTTCAACATGGAAGGCGGTTTCTTCAAACCGTTAATGAAGCCTGGCCTTGGCGTGGATATTGACGAAGCCAAAGTTATTGAGCTGAGTAAAAACGCGCCGGACTGGCGTAACCCACTGTGGCGTCATGAAGATGGCAGTGTAGCGGAATGGTAATCGCCATCCCGTAGACCCGTAAGCCTTCGGGCAAAAATTATACATACAAAAATATAACCCTCTGTAAATTACAGGGCATGGTGAGCGGCTTCGCTATGCCCAAAATCTGGAGACAGATTGCGATGGATATTCCAGTTACTGCTGCAAAAACCGGGCGTCGCCGCTACCTGACGCTAATCATGATCTTTATTACCGTGGTTATCTGCTATGTTGACCGCGCCAACCTTGCCGTGGCATCGGCTCATATTCAGGAAGAGTTTGGCATCACCAAAGCGGAAATGGGCTACGTCTTCTCGGCGTTTGCCTGGCTTTATACGCTGTGCCAGATCCCCGGCGGCTGGTTCCTTGACCGCGTCGGCTCACGTCTGACCTATTTTATCGCCATTTTCGGCTGGTCCGTGGCGACCCTGTTCCAGGGCTTCGCGACCGGGCTGATGTCGTTGATTGGCCTGCGCGCCATCACCGGTATTTTTGAAGCGCCGGCATTCCCCACCAACAACCGTATGGTGACCAGCTGGTTCCCGGAACACGAACGCGCTTCCGCCGTCGGTTTTTATACCTCCGGACAGTTTGTCGGCCTGGCGTTCCTGACGCCGCTGCTGATCTGGATCCAGGAGCTGCTGAGCTGGCACTGGGTGTTCATCGTCACCGGTGGGGTTGGCATTATCTGGTCGCTGATCTGGTTCAAGGTTTACCAGCCGCCGCGTCTGACCAAAAGCATCACCAAAGCCGAACTGGACTACATCCGCGACGGCGGTGGCCTGGTGGATGGCGATGCGCCGGTGAAAAAAGAGGCGCGCCAGCCGCTGACCAAAGCAGACTGGAAGCTGGTCTTCCATCGTAAGCTGGTGGGCGTGTATCTGGGCCAGTTCGCGGTGACCTCAACGCTGTGGTTCTTCCTGACCTGGTTCCCGAACTATCTGACGCAGGAGAAGGGGATTACCGCGCTGAAGGCAGGCTTTATGACCACCGTACCGTTCCTGGCGGCCTTCTTCGGCGTACTGCTTTCCGGCTGGCTGGCCGATAAGCTGGTGAAAAAAGGCTACTCGCTGGGTGTGGCGCGTAAAACGCCGATTATCTGCGGGCTGCTGATCTCTACCTGCATCATGGGCGCCAACTACACTAACGATCCGGTGTGGATTATGACCCTGATGGCGGTGGCGTTCTTCGGGAATGGGTTCGCCTCTATCACCTGGTCGCTGGTGTCGTCTCTGGCACCGATGCGGCTGATTGGCCTGACCGGCGGCGTATTTAACTTCGTTGGCGGGCTGGGCGGCATCACCGTGCCGCTGGTTATCGGCTACCTGGCGCAGGACTACGGCTTCGGCCCGGCGCTGGTCTATATCTCGGCGGTTGCGCTGGTCGGTGCGCTCTCCTACATTCTGCTGGTGGGCGACGTTAAACGAGTAGGCTAAATCCCGCTGATGTTTTACCCTGATGCGAAAACCGCGCATCAGGGTATCCCCATGAAACAAATCACCTTCGCTTCCCGTCACCACCAGCTCACCAATATCAATACCTGGACGCCGGACAGCCAGTGGCTGGTCTACGATGTGCGCCCGTCAGGCGCGTCGTTCACCGGTGAAACCATTGAGCGGGTTAACGTCCATTCAGGCGAGGTGGAGGTGGTTTATCGCGCCACTGACGGCGCGCACGTCGGCGTGGTGACCGTTCATCCTGCCCAGGAGAAATACGTCTTTATCCACGGCCCGAAAAACCCAGATGCAGACTGGCACTACGATTTTCATCATCGCCAGGGGGTGATTGCGCATCATGGCCAGGTGAGCAATCTGGATGCGATGGATATCACCGCGCCTTACACCGCAGGCGCGCTGCGCGGCGGCAGCCACGTCCATGTCTACAGCCCGAACGGGCAGTTCGTCAGCTTTACCTATAACGACCATGTTCTGCACGCGCGCGACCCTAAGCTTGATTTGCGCAACGTCGGCGTAGCTGCGCCTTACGGCCCGGTGAACCCGCAGGGGAACCATCCCCGTGAGTACTCGGGCACGTTCTGGAGCGTGCTGGTCACCCGCACGACGCCTGACCCGCAGCCGGGCAGCGATGAGATCAACCGCGCCTATGAAGAGGGCTGGGTGGGCAACGACAGGCTGGCGTTTATCGGCGATACCCTTTCTGCGCAAGGCGAAAAAGTGCCTGAACTGTTTATCGTCGACCTGCCAGAAGACGAGCAGGGCTGGAAGCGTGCGGGCGATACGCCGCTGCAGGGCACGGCAGAAACCCTGCCTGCGCCACCCGCGGGGGTGATGCAGCGCCGGTTAACGTTTACTCACCAGAACCGCTATCCGGGTCTGGTGAACGTACCGCGTCACTGGGTACGCAGCAACCCACAGGGGACGCGGATTGCATTCCTGATGCGTGATGATAACGGTATTGTGCAGCTGTGGCTGATCTCTCCTGAGGGCGGCGAGCCGTACCCGTTAACCCATACTGAGAGCGGCATTCAGTCTGCGTTTAACTGGCATCCTTCCGGCAATCATCTGGGGTTTGTGCTCGAAAATCGGATCGCCTGCTGCGATGTACGAACCGGCAAGGTGACGTTTTTGACGTCCGATCACGGCAACCCGCCGTCTGCTGATGCGGTGGTATTTTCGCCGGACGGGCGCTTTATCGCGTGGATGGAAGAGACAGGCGGTTTCCGTCAGCTTTGGTTAACGGAAACCGCGCAGAACTAGCGTGGAGGCATTGCTGCGGGCGGGATGACGGCGTTCGTCGCCAGGTTTTCCTGCTCGCTTTTTTCTACCCGTGAGCGCACGGAGTTGTCCTTACGAAATATATCCCACGGCAGCAGAAGCGTATCCGCCACAGCCGTAAACGGCATATCCAGGATAACCAGGGATTTGGTGCCCCAGTTTGTATCGTCATCGGAGATCATCGCCGCGCTGGCGCGCGTCCCCGGATATGTTCCTTCTTTACCGCCGGTGTGAGACATCACGCTCGAACACCCGCAAAGTAAAACTACCCCGCTGAACGTCGTCAGCTTTATCAGAACATTTTTCATCATCACTCAGTCATCGTTAATGGCACTGCATAGACCTGCAACTCAGGGTTATAGCGAGCCTTATCCAAAATGGATAGCCCGATAACCCCGCACTGTGGCAGCCATCGCAATTTAACCCTTTGTGCTGTTGTCCCAGTCTAAGCGAGATGCACAAAAGTGCAAAAAAAAGTGCAGTCGTCGTGCTTGAAAAGCCCGATTGCAGACCCATTTTAAGAATGTGGCCCGATAACGAACACGCCTGATGGGTGTTCGGGGGCGCAAAGGCCTGTCCATGGTGGAAGGCTACATTTTCTCGCTGATTTCAGGAGTTTTATTTATGCGTAACTTCGATCTTTCTCCGCTATACCGTTCTGCAATTGGTTTTGACCGCCTGTTTAACCATTTAGAAAATAACCAAAGCCAGAGCAACGGCTACCCTCCATACAATGTTGAGCTGGTTGACGAAAACCACTACCGCATCGCCATTGCCGTCGCCGGTTTTGCAGAAAACGAACTGGAGATCACCGCGCAGGACAACCTGCTGGTGGTGAAAGGTTCTCATACGGCTGAGCAGAAAGAACGTACCTACCTTTACCAGGGCATCGCCGAGCGCAACTTTGAACGCAAGTTCCAGTTAGCCGAGAACATTCACGTGAAAGGCGCGAACCTGGTCAACGGTCTGCTGTTTATCGAACTGGAACGTGTGATTCCGGAAGAGAAAAAACCGCGTCGTATCGAAATTAACTAATTATGTGGGTCGCGCGAGCGGCCCACCCAGACTTGCTTGCCGTAATGGGAGCATATGTGAATCCGTCAGGATTTGCAGGAACAACTGCGCACAAAATTAAACTGTGCCGAACTCGCTTCTCAGAAGGAGATTTAGTATGCGTAACTATGATTTATCCCCCTTACTGCGTCAGTGGATTGGTTTTGACAAACTGGCTAACGCCCTGCAAAGCAGCAATGAGCAACAGACGTTTCCGCCTTACAACATCGAAAAAAGCGACGATAACCACTATCGCATCACCCTGGCGCTGGCCGGTTTCCGCCAGGAAGATCTGGATATCCAGCTTGAAGGCACGCGCCTGACCGTGAAAGGGTCGCCGGAACAACAAGAGACCGAGACCAAATGGCTGCATCAGGGGCTGGTTAATCAGCCGTTCAGCCTGAGCTTTACTCTGGCAGACCATATGGAAGTATCTGGTGCAACGTTTACCAACGGGCTACTGCACATCGACCTGCTCCGCAACGTGCCGGAAGCCATCGCGCCGCAGCGTATCGCCATTAGCGATCGGCCGGCGTTGAACAGTTAACAAGCCCGCCGATCCTGTAGGTCGGGTAAGGCGTAGCCGCCACCCGACAATACTCACAGACAGCACGAAGCCCTGCCCCGGCAGGGCTTTTTTGTGCGCCATCGCCCATACAATCGCCCCCGGTTCTGAGAGAATCCTTAGCATAACTAAGGTTATGCTAAGGAAGGGGATCATGAGTGATATCGCGTTAACCGTCAGCGTGTTGGCCCTGGTCGCCGTCGTTGGGCTGTGGATTGGTAATATCAAAATCCGCGGCGTTGGGTTTGGGATCGGCGGGGTGCTGTTTGGCGGTATTTTTGTCGGGCATTTTGCCGACAAGCTCGGTCTGGTCCTCAGCGCCGAAATGCTCCACTTTACTCAGGAGTTCGGCCTGATCCTGTTCGTCTATACCATTGGCATTCAGGTGGGACCGGGCTTTTTCGCCTCTCTTCGGGTCTCCGGATTACGGCTCAACCTGTTTGCCCTCGGTATTGTGGTGATGGGCGGGCTGGTCACCGCGATTCTGCACAAGATCTTTGATATCCCGCTGCCCGTCGTGTTGGGCATTTTCTCCGGGGCGGTTACCAACACGCCAGCGCTCGGTGCGGGGCAGCAAATCCTGCGCGATTTGGGCATCGAACCCGGCATTGTCGACCAGATGGGGATGAGCTACGCCATGGCCTATCCGTTTGGGATTTGCGGCATTCTGCTTTCCATGTGGCTGGTACGCGTCCTGTTTCGCATTAACGTCGACAAAGAGGCGAAGGACCACGAAACCACGCTCACCAACGGCCATATGCCGATCAAAACCATCAACATTCGGGTCGATAACCCCAACCTGAACAATATGGCAATTCAGGACGTGCCGATCCTGAACAGCGCCAACATTATCTGCTCGCGCCTTAAGCGCGACGAGATGCTGATGGTGCCCGCGCCGGGCACCATTATCCAGCAAGGCGATCTGCTGCACCTGGTCGGCCAGCCAGGCGATTTAAACAACGCGCGGCTGGTGATTGGTCAGGAAGTGGATACCTCGCTCTCCACCCGCGGCACCGATATGCGCGTGGAACGCGTTGTGGTGACTAACGAGCACGTTCTGGGCAAGAAAATACGCGATCTGCAGGTCAAAGAGCGCTATGACGTGGTCATCTCCCGGCTTAATCGCGCGGGTGTCGAGCTGGTTGCCAGCCCGGAGGCCAGCCTGCAGTTCGGCGATATCCTTAATCTGGTCGGGCGTCCGTCGTCCATTGACGCTGTCGCGGATATGGTGGGTAACGCCCAGCAAAAACTGCAGCAGGTGCAGATGCTGCCGGTGTTTATCGGCATCGGGCTTGGCGTGCTGCTCGGCTCCATTCCGGTATACGTGCCGGGTTTCCCGGTCGCGCTCAAGCTGGGCCTGGCGGGCGGGCCGCTGATTATGGCGCTGATCCTCGGGCGTATCGGCTGTATCGGTAAGCTCTACTGGTTCATGCCGCCGAGCGCCAACCTCGCGCTGCGCGAGCTGGGCATTGTGTTATTCCTGGCAGTGGTTGGCCTGAAATCCGGCGGGGATTTTGTTGATACCCTGGTCAGGGGGGAAGGGATGAGCTGGGTCGGCTACGGCATATTTATCACGGCGATCCCGCTGCTGACGGTAGGCATACTGGCGCGTATGTTCGCTAAAATGAACTACCTGACGCTGTGCGGCATGCTTGCGGGCTCCATGACGGACCCGCCCGCGCTGGCCTTTGCCAACAACCTGCACGCCACCAGCGGTGCGGCGGCGCTGTCCTATGCCACCGTCTACCCGCTGGTGATGTTCCTGCGCATCATCACCCCGCAGCTACTGGCGGTGCTGTTCTGGGGGATGAGCTAGCAGGTCGTCCGGGTGGATGCGCCGCAGATGGTAGTCCACCTGGTAATCACTGGTATTTCGGAACATGACGGAATAGTTGAGGAACTCGCCGCTGTCGCTGTAGGAGAGAGATGTAATGCGCAGCAGCGGCGTCTGTTCCGGCAGGTTCATATAGCCAGCCAGCTGTTTATCCGCCAGCACCGGCGTCAGGCTCTCGTAGTTGCCGCTGATGGTGATCCCGCACTCCTTCTCGATGTAATCAAACTTTGACCCTTCAAGATGCGCCAGAGACAGGTTGCGGAACAGCTTCACCGGCATAAAGCTGTCCTCCAGCATCAGCGGCTTTCCGTCCACGTAGCGCACCCGCCGTGAAAAATAGATCCGCTCATCCACCTGAATCCGCAGCTGGCTGGCGATGGCGGGCGGGGCGGGCATCACTTCGAACTGCAGCACCTTGCTCTGCACCTCTTTCCCCTGCTGGCGCAGCACCTCCACCAGCCCGGTCAGGTTAGTGGTTTCGTGGTGAACGTCTTTACGCGAGACAAACGTGCCGCTGCCGTGCCGCCGCTCAACCAGACCCCAGCTCACCAGCAGATCCAGCGCCTTGCGGATGGTCATTCGCGCCACGCCAAACTCCTGCGCCAGCGCTTTTTCGCCCGGCAGCGGGCTGCCGATGTTGTAGTCCGACGAATTCAGCCGCAGCCGCAATCTGTCGGCGATTGATTTGTAGATCACCAGTAGACCTCTCTGCCCTTATCAGGGCGTGGAGGGCGTCCTGACATGTCCATATTTACAGCAAAAAGTAGACCTGATTGGTCAAAATAAAACCATGAATGCGATCACGAATCGCAGCGGCACGCCATGTTCGCGCATCAGTAAGTTCTTATGCTCACCTCAGGCCAGTAAAAAAACATAAAGGCCTCTACCCCCTACAGGTTGTTACGTGAGGATTTAAAAATGCTCAGTCAAATACAACGTTTTGGCGGTGCCATGTTTACCCCGGTGTTGCTGTTTCCGTTTGCCGGGATCGTGGTGGGAATCGCCATTATGCTTCGCAACCCGCTGTTTGTCGGCGAAGCGTTAACGGCCCCCGATCATCTTTTCGCGCAGATTGTTCACATTATTGAAGAGGGCGGCTGGGCGGTGTTTCGCAATATGCCGCTGATTTTTGCCGTCGGCTTACCGATTGGCCTGGCGAAGCAGGCGCAGGGCCGCGCCTGTCTGGCGGTGCTGATTAGCTTCCTGACCTGGAACTACTTCATCAACGCGATGGGCATGACCTGGGGCCATTTCTTTGGCGTCGACTTCTCTGCTGAACCTACCGCCGGAAGCGGGCTGGCGATGATTGCCGGAATCAAAACGCTCGATACCAGCATCATCGGTGCCATTGTGATTTCAGGTATCGTTACCGCCATCCACAACCGCTATTTTGACAAGCCGCTGCCGGTCTTTTTGGGGATTTTCCAGGGCAGCTCGTTTGTCGTTATCCTCGCGTTCTTCGTCATGATCCCCTGCGCCTGGCTGACGCTGCTGGGCTGGCCGAAAGTGCAGATGGGCATCGAGTCCCTGCAGGCTTTCCTGCGCTCTGCCGGTGCGCTGGGCGTGTGGGTGTATACCTTCCTGGAACGCATTCTGATCCCAACCGGGCTGCACCACTTCGTCTACGGTCCGTTCATCTTCGGTCCGGCGGCGGTGGAAGGGGGGATTCAGGTCTACTGGGCGCAGCACCTGCAGGAATTCAGCCAGAGCACGCTGCCGCTGAAAACTCTCTTCCCGGAAGGCGGATTCGCGCTGCACGGCAACTCTAAGGTGTTTGGCTCGGTCGGGATTGCGTTGGCCATCTGGTACACCGCGTCGGCGGAAAACCGCGTTAAGGTGGCGGGGCTGCTGATCCCGGCTACGCTCACCGCCGTGCTGGTGGGTATTACTGAGCCGCTGGAATTCACCTTCCTGTTTATCTCACCGCTGCTGTTTGCCGTCCACGCCGTGCTGGCGGCGACCATGGCGACGGTGATGTACCTCTTCGGCGTCGTGGGGAACATGGGTGGCGGCCTGCTGGACCAGTTCCTGCCGCAAAACTGGATCCCGATGTTCCACAACCACGCGTCAACGGTATTCACCCAGATCGGCATTGGCGTCTGCTTCACCGGTCTCTATTTCGTGGTCTTCAAAACGCTGATTGAGCGGCTGAACCTGAAAACCCCGGGCCGGGAAGAGAGCGAAATCAAACTCTACAGCAAGGCCGACTATAAGGCGGCGCGCGGGCAAACCACCGCCCCGGCGGCGGCCAGCCAGCAGGTCGGACAGGCCGCCGGATTCCTGCAGGCGCTCGGCGGTGCGGCCAACATCGAAAGCATCAACAACTGCGCCACCCGCCTGCGCATTGCGCTGGTCGATATGGCGAAAACGCAAAGCGACGACGTCTTCAAAGCCCTTGGCGCACACGGTGTGGTGCGACGCGGCAACGGCATTCAGGTGATTGTTGGTCTGCACGTTCCTCAGGTGCGCGACCAGCTTGAATCGCTAATGAAAACCCCTTCAACGAATGAACAAACTACCCTGACAGAGGCTATATCATGAAAAAATTCTCAGTTGTCATTGCAGGCGGCGGCAGCACGTTTACGCCTGGTATCGTCCTGATGCTGTTAGCCAACCGTGACCGTTTCCCGCTGCGCGCCCTGAAGTTTTATGACAACGACGGCGCGCGTCAGGAGACCATCGCCGAAGCGTGCAAAATCATCCTCAGAGAGCAGGCTCCGGAGATTGAGTTCAGCTACACCACCGATCCGAAAGCGGCGTTTACTGATGTGGATTTCGTGATGGCGCATATCCGCGTGGGCAAATACCCGATGCGTGAAAAAGATGAAAAAATCCCGCTGCGCCACGGCGTGCTGGGCCAGGAAACCTGCGGACCGGGCGGGATCGCCTACGGCATGCGCTCTATCGGCGGCGTGCTGGAGCTGGTGGATTACATGGAGCAGTACTCCCCGAACGCGTGGATGCTGAACTATTCCAACCCGGCGGCGATTGTCGCGGAAGCCACGCGCCGCCTGCGTCCGAACGCCAAAATCCTCAACATATGCGATATGCCGATCGGCATTGAAGGACGCATGGCGCAGATTGTCGGCCTGAAAGACCGCAAACAGATGCGCGTGCGCTACTACGGACTGAATCATTTCGGCTGGTGGACGTCTATTGAAGATCTGAACGGCAACGATCTGCTGCCGAAACTGCGCGAATACGTGGCGAAAAACGGCTATGTTCCGCCTTCGGACGATGCGCATACCGAAGCGAGCTGGAACGATACCTTCGCCAAAGCAAAAGACGTGCAGGCGCTGGATCCGGACACTATGCCGAACACCTACCTGAAGTATTACCTGTTCCCGGACTACGTGGTGGCGCACGCCAACCCGGAACGGACCCGCGCTAATGAGGTCATGGATCACCGTGAGAAGCATGTGTTCAGCGCCTGCCGGGCGATTATCGAAGCCGGAAAATCCTCCGCCGGTGAGCTGGAAATCGATGAACATGCGTCGTATATCGTCGATCTGGCGACGGCCATTGCCTTTAACACCCAGGAGCGGATGCTGCTGATTGTGCCAAACAACGGGGCCATCCATAACTTTGACGCCGACGCGATGGTGGAAATTCCGTGCCTGGTGGGCCATAACGGGCCGGAGCCGCTCACGGTGGGTGATATTCCACACTTCCAGAAAGGGCTGATGAGCCAGCAGGTGGCGGTAGAGAAACTGGTGGTGGATGCCTGGGAGCACCGCTCGTACCAGAAACTCTGGCAGGCGATTACCCTGTCGAAAACCGTGCCGAGCGCGTCCGTTGCGAAAGCGATTCTGGATGACCTGATCGAAGCCAACAAAGAGTACTGGCCAGAGCTGCATTAACCTTCCAGACCGGCATCGCCCGATGCCGGTCTCCTTGTCCTGGTCGATTTACGCTATGCTGAAGCCTGCCTGTAGCACGACAAGGAACCTTCATGAAAATTTCCCGCCTCGGCGAAGCGCCGGACTACCGCTTCTCGCTGGCTAATGAACGCACGTTCTTAGCGTGGATCCGCACGGCGCTCGGTTTTCTGGCGGCAGGCGTCGGCCTCGACCAGCTCGCGCCTGATTTCGCCACGCCGCTGATTCGCGAAGTGCTGGCGCTACTGCTGTGCCTGTTTGCGGGCGTGCTGGCGATTTATGGTTACCTGCGCTGGCTGCGCAATGAGAAGGCGATGCGTCTGAAGCAGGATCTGCCCTATACGCGCGGATTACTCATCATCAGCGCAATCCTGCTGGCGGTAGCGGGCGTGGTGATGGTGCTGGTGTTCTATGGCGGATAGCCGCAAAGCGCGGCGCGAAGCGGACCCCGGCCTGCAGCCGGAGCGGACGTCCCTCGCGTGGCTGCGCACGCTGCTGGGGTATGGCGCGCTGATTGCCCTGGCGATTAAGCACAACTGGCACCGCGCCGGGGTGCCGTTCTGGATCTCTGTTGTTGTGCTGGCGCTGGTGGCCCTCATTTTATGGCGCTATACCCGCAGCCGTAACCTGATGGACGTGGCGCAGGACGATTTTGTGCAGCCGAAAGCGGTGCGCGATAAGTTCCTGATCGCGCTCGCTGTTTTCTCGCTGTCGCTGTTGTTTGCGGTAACCCACATTCAACAAATTTTAAGCCTGTAAGCCCGGTGGCGGCTACGCCTTACCGGGCCTACAACTGCCGCGAACTGTAGGCCGGGTAAGGCGCAGTCGCCACCCGGCATAATTACTTCCCTTTAGCCAGATACTTCGCCATCTCGTCTTCCGGCACCATGCCGCCGCCGGTCGCCCACACCAGGTGAGTGACGCTGGCATCCGAATGCACGCGCAGCGGGCCGGCCATGCCTGCCAGCGCGGACGGCTCCAGGCGAATCCCTTCCTCCTGCGCCAGCCAGCCCAGCATGTCGTACATGCTCTGATCGGAGAGGGTGTAGAACCCGTCAAGCAGGCGCTCCATCGCGCGGCCCACGAAGCCCGACGCGCGTCCTACTGCCAGCCCATCCGCTGCCGTGACGTTATCAATGCCCAGATCCTGCACGGCAATCTCATCATGCAGGCCGGTGTAGACGCCCAGCAGCATGCACGGAGAGTGCGTAGGCTCCGCAAAGAAGCAGTGCACGTTATCGCCAAAGGCCAGCTTCAGGCCAAACGCCACGCCGCCAGGGCCGCCGCCGACGCCGCACGGCAGGTAGACATACAGCGGATGCTCCGCATCCACCACGCGGCCCTGTTCGGCAAACTGCGCCTTCAGGCGCTCGCCTGCAACCGCGTAGCCCAGGAACAGGGTGCGGGAGTTTTCATCGTCGATAAAGAAGCAGTTCGGATCGCTTTCCGCCGCTTTTCGTCCCTGCTCTACCGCCACGCCGTAATCCTGCTCATACTCCACAACGATGACGCCGTGGCTGCGCAGTTTGGCTTTCTTCCACTCGCGGGCATCGGCGGACATATGCACCGTGACCTTAAAGCCAATACGAGCGCTCATAATGCCGATGGACATCCCCAGGTTGCCGGTTGAACCCACCGCGATGCTGTACTGGCTGAAGAAGTCCTTAAA
This sequence comes from Lelliottia nimipressuralis, assembly GCF_004402045.1. GTDB lineage: Bacteria > Pseudomonadota > Gammaproteobacteria > Enterobacterales > Enterobacteriaceae > Enterobacter > Enterobacter chinensis. The sequence continues at coordinate 70,732 of NZ_SOMG01000014.1, forward strand.
GCGCGGTTCCAGCAGAATGCTGTAGTCGTCTTCGGTGCTCAGCAATCCGGCCTCCAGCGCCAGCTTTTCCGCGTGGGTCAGCACCTCATAGATGCCGCCGCGCGCTTTAATCGAGCCGGAGATTGGCAGATGGCTGTCTTTTTTCAGCAGCAGCATGCCGGGAATGGATTTGCCAGATTCTTTCTCCAGCCGCGCCTGCATTGCCGGAATGGCGACCAGTTCGGATTCAATAATCCCCTTCGTGGCGGCCGTCTCAGGGAAGGCTTTCGCCAGATACGGCGCGAAGCGGTTGAGACGAGCATGCGCATCGTCCACGTCGGCTTTGGTCAGCCCGACATACGGCAACCCTTGTGCAAGCGTGGTGGCGTTCGGGTTGAGCCAGGTGGTTTCTTTCAGGGCAATCAGATCCTCAACCAGAGGAAACTGTGCGGTTAAAGTAGTGATAGTTGCGTTTTCCATAATACGTCTCGTCGCGCTCAGATAATGAAAGAAAGCAGGAATGTGCCGCCAAGTGCAAGCACCGAGGCGATAAACGTCGCCGTCGTATAGTATTTGAAGGTCTCATTCAGGGTCGCGCCGCAGTATTGCTTCACCAGCCAGAAGAGAGAATCGGTCACGATCGTGCAGCCAATAGCGCCAGAACCGATGGCAATGGTGATAATCTCCGGGCTTACGTTCGGGTAGAGGGGCAGCATCGGCGCGACTATCGCCGTCGCCCCCATCATCGCGACCGTAGCGGAGCCAACGGCGGCATGCAGCACCAGCGCCACCAGCCAGGCGAGCAGGATAGGATGCATGTGCAGGTTCGAGAGAATATGCGCCAGTGAGTCCGCCAGCCCGCTGGTTTTAAGGATGGCGTTGAACGCGCCGCCCGCGCCGATAATCAGCAAAATGTTGGCGATAGAGCCGAAGCCGTGCTCGGTGTGCGTCAGCATCGTGCCCATGCCCATATGCTGGCGGATCCCCAGCAGGTAGTAGGCGACAAACACGGCGATAAACATCGCGGTGATTGGGTTGCCGATAAACTCCAGCAGGGTATACAGCGTGCCTTCTTTTGCCATATTCAGCTCGGCGATGGTTTTCACCAGCATCAGGGCAATCGGCAGCAGCACGGTGAACAGCGTCGCACCCAGCGACGGCAGAGTGTGCTCTTCCCGCACCTTCAGGTCTGAAAATTCCGCCGGAACCGGTTTAAACGGCAGACGGTTGCCGAGCAGTTTCAGGAAGAGCGGGCCACCGACCAGAGAGGCCATCAGGCCCACCATCAGACCGTAGACAATCACCGTTCCGACATCCGCACCTAATTTGTTGGTGACAAACAGCGCAGCCGGATGCGGAGGCACCACGCAGTGCACCGCCATCAGTGCGGTGCAGAGCGGAATGGCAAGCTTGAGCAGCGACGTGTTGGTCTTTTTGGCGATGGAAAACGCCAGCGGGATCAGCAGTACCACACCCACTTCCACGAACAGGGTAATGCCGCAGATAAGGCCCACCAGCACCATAATCACGTCTACTGACAGCCAGCGGCAGCGCTGCAACGTAATCCCGATGCGCTCTGCCGCGCCGGAAACTTCCATCATTTTGCCGAGAATAGTGCCAAGGCCGATAACCGCCGCCAGGAAGCCCAGCGTACCGCCAATTCCGCTCTCAATGGCGTTCACCATATCCAGCGGGCTCATCCCCATCATCGCGCCGACGAAAAAGCTCGCCAGCAGCAGCGCGAGGAACGGGTGAAACTTCAGTTTTACGATGGTTAAAACAATCAACACGATGCTGACAAGCAGCGTTGCCACAACCCAGACCTGAGATCCCATATCTCACCTCACCCTTATGTCATCTGGGGGTATTGGACGAAAAAACGGCGTGGGCTGACAAACGATATAAATTGGCGTTCAGGTGAGCCAGATTGGATCAACTGAGTGACTGAACTCTAAAAAGCACACTTATTTCGTCGTTGGTTCACATTAATTCATGCTTGAGCGGTATGCTGAGCGCAGAAATAACGTGTGAGAATTGTGATGACCGATGCGAATGAAGTCAGAAACCGGCTGTTAAACGGCTGGCAGCTGTCGAAAATGTACACCTTTGAAGTGGCTGCCCGGCATGAGTCCTTCGCACTGGCGGCGGAGGAACTCTCGCTCAGCCCCAGCGCGGTGAGCCACCGCATCAACCTGCTGGAAGAGGAACTGGGCATTCAGCTGTTTGTTCGCTCACACCGTAAAGTTGAACTGACGCAGGAGGGAAAGCGCGTTTACTGGACGCTGAAATCGTCCCTCGACACCCTGAATCAGGAGATCCTGGATATCAAAAACCAGGCGCTGTCCGGTACGCTAACGGTATACTCCCGGCCGTCGATTGCTCAGTGCTGGCTGGTGCCGATGCTGGGGGATTTTACCCGCCGCTACCCGTCGATTTCACTCACCATCTTGACCGGCAATGATTACGTCAACATGCAGAGAACCGGCATCGATCTGGCGCTCTATTTCGACGATACGCCGCCAAACCACCTTTCTCATCACTTTTTGATGGACGAAGAAATTTTGCCCGTCTGCTCGCCGGCGTATGCCCGGGAGCATGAACTGCTGAAAAACCCCCATAACCTCAGCCACTGCACGTTACTGCATGACCGTCAGGCCTGGAGCAATGATTCCGGCACGGACGAGTGGCTGAGCTGGGCGCAGCACTTTGCGGTGAATATGCCGCCATCATCGGGCATTGGTTTCGATCGTTCCGATTTAGCGATTATTGCGGCCATCAACCACGTAGGCGTCGCGATGGGAAGAAAGCGGCTGGTGCAAAAACGGCTCGAGCGGGGCGAGTTGATTGCACCGTTTGGTGAAAAAACCCTCAAATGCCATCAGCATTATTACATCTCAACGCTTCCCGGCCGCCAGTGGCCGAAAATTGACGCCTTTATCGGCTGGCTGAGAGAACTGGTGAGGTGAAGAATTATTACGCTTTGACGCTACACCAAATGTGAAAAAGCGTGCTAAATACAGGTAATGCTTTTGATTTATCCAGGGTAAACCGTGTTAAAGCCTTTTATTGCCTCTGCGTTACTGATCTCTTCCGGCTGGGCGGTTGCCGCTGAGCCGCCGCTGACGGCTGCCCACTATGCGCAGCAGCTGGGCGTCGGAATGGATGTGGACTGGGCGCGCACCGAGCGCGGTATTCGCGAGTTCGATCCGCTGGTGGTTCGCGATTTCCGTGCAAAAGGCATTACCCATGTGCGTATCCGCGTGGCCGATGAACCGACGGAAGCGCGGCTGATCCACCTGCGCAAGCTGGTGGAAGCCTGCGAGCAGTATGGCGTGATCCCGATAGTCGCTTATCAGGCTGATGAATACAAAAACGACCCGAAAGCCGATAATGAGAAAGAGACGATCAACTGGTGGATTGCCGTGGCGCACTATTTCGGCCAGAGCTACCCTCTGCTGGGGTTTGATCTCATTTATGAGCCGGCTGACAAGCTCAATCACAACCTGGCGTCGTTAAACCGCGTCTATGAAAAAACCATTAAAGCGATCCACGACATTGACCCGCAGCGCATGATCTTCATCGCACCGCGCCTGCGCGCCGCGCCGGAGGATTTAACCAGCCTGAAGCTGCCTGCCCATAGCCAGAACTACCTGCTGGCGGAGTGGCATATTTTCCCGTGGGGGCCGCTGAAAAATAGCGGTAAATATCCGTGGACGTCCGGCACGGCGGCGGAGAAAGCGGCTATCCATAACCGCATCAATACCGCGCTGCGCTGGCAGCAAAAAACCGGACACGTTAGCTGGGTCGGCGGCTGGGGCGTTGGGGAATCAAGCCGCTTAACGCCGACTGCGTCACAAATGGCGTTTGCCACGTATATGGCCTGCGAGCTGCAAAAGGCGAAAATTCCGTATGCGCTTAACGCGGATTTTCAGTTTTACGACGGAGAAGAGGGCGCCTGGCGACCTGCGCCAGAGCCGTTATTACAGGCGATGATCGCACCTGTCTGTGAAAAGCCCGGCGAGAAGCCGGGCCATCATGCGGTTAAACCGGCTGCTCGTGATGCGGGACACGCGACGCCAGCGGCAGCCAGCACAGTAAAATCAGCAGCCCCATCAGCGTCATCAGTAACCCCAGACTAGCCTGCCCGTTCTGCGGCATCATCGCGGAGAGCCAGGCCAGCGCGCCGGAACCGATGTTCTGCAAACCGCCCACCAGCGCGCCCGCCGTGCCTGCAAGGAACGGGAACGGCTCCATCGCGCCGCTGGTGGCGAGCGGGAACAGCATGCCCGCACCGAAGAAGAACAGCGCCGCCGGGATCAGCAGCGTCCAGACGGTCATCACGCCGAACAGCCCCGGGATCCACATCATTACGCCAGCCAGCAGGCAGCTGATCACCGACTGCCACATCAGGGTTGAGAAACGCTTGTTCTGACGTCCGGCAAACCACGCACCGAAGAACGCCGCCGGGATTGGCAGAATAAACAGAATACTCACCACCATGCTGCTCAGGCCAAGACCCGCGCCCAGCAGCACGCCGGAACAGGCTTCGAACACCGCAATGCCCGCCAGACCGCCGATCAGCATCAGCAGGTAGCAGGTAAACGATCCGTTACCGAACAGCGTTTTATAGCTGGTGATGAGCTTCGTGCGCGGCGCGTCATGCGGGCGCGTTTCCGGCATCCAGCGCGCCATGCTGAAGGTCACAATGATGCAGAGCGTCAGCAGGAAGGCGTAGCAGGCGCGCCAGGACCACATCGTGTCCAGCAGGCCGCCAATCAGCGGTGCCAGCAGCGGGCTTACCAGAATCCCCATATTCAACAAGCTGTTGGCATGGCGGAGCTGGGTGCCCTGATACATATCACGCGGTAAGGTTCGCGCCATCACACCGCCGACGCCGGTACCGACGCCCTGCAGGGCGCTGGCGGCAATCAGTACGGTCAGGTTATGAGTGGTCATCGCAATCACCGTCGCGACCATGAAAATGCACATGCCGACTAAAATCACCGGACGGCGGCCGATACGGTCGGAGAGCGGACCATAGAACAACTGCGAAACGCCATAGGTCAGCAGGTAGGCTGCCATCACGCTTTGTACTGCGCCCTCGCGGACGTTAAGTTCCTTTGCCATGTCGGCAATCGCCGGAATGTAGATGGTTTGCGCCATCTGACCGACGGCCACCAGTAACACCAGCATCAACAATAAGTTAACGTTCCTTTGTTTTTTCATGTCGCTGAATACTTTTGCCAAAAGAGAAAAATGAAGAATAAGTGACTGCGCATTCCCATAAATGCGCGAGGAATCTACCACAGTGAGATGACAAATTAAGCATTACTGTGATGAATGGAGAAACAGGACAAGGCAGGATTTGTAAACAAGATCGGCAACTAATGTTGCCAGTGATTTACGCCAGGCGCAGCAGAATCGCGCCGCCCGCAATTCCCAGCGCCGCAGCAATACGCAGGCCCGCAACCCGCTCTTTTAAAAGCATAAAAGCGATAAGCGCCCCAAAGAGAATGGAGGTTTCACGCAGCGCCGCGACCACCGCCAGCGGTGCCTGCGTCATTGCCCATAGCGCCAGGCCATAAGAGCCCATGGTCCCCACGCCGCCGAGCAACCCCTTTTTCCAGTGCAGACGGAGATAGCTGGACGCTTCACGCCGACGCGCGACCATCGCCCAGCTCAGCAGGCAGAAGCCGTTCATAAAGAAGGTCCACAGCGTGTAGCCCAGCGCGGTGTCCGAGAGCCGCACGCCGGTGCCGTCCACCAGCGTATAGCCCGCGATAAAACAGGCATTCAGCAGCGCCAGCCAGATCCCTTTTCGCGACTGCATGCGTCCGTTCATCGCCATCGCCAGTATCGACAGGCAGATCACCCCGATGCCGGACCAGGCGAGCCACGAGAGGCTATCGCCGAGCACCAGCACGCTTACCAGCGCCACCAGCAGCGGCGCGGTGCCGCGCATCAGCGGATAGGTCTGGCTCATATCGGAGACCTGATAGGTCTTCGCCACCAGCACCGTGTACACCACCTGTAAGGCGCAGGAGACAATCAAAAACGGCCAGCTTGCGGCAGAAGGCTGCGGCGAGAAGGGGAGCAGCACCAGGGCAATCAGCGTGGCGGAGCCGCTGACGCTGATTGCAGAATAGAGCTTGTCCGTTCCGGCTTTGACGATGGCGTTCCAGCTGGCATGCAGCAGCGCGGCGAAGAGTAAAATGCAGAAAACGGTGATGGTCATGGCGTGTCGGGTGGTGAGTTGTCACTTAACTGTAACATTCGCCATCCGATGCCGCAAGCCGCTCAAATTGCGCAAAACAGACGGTGCGTCACCCGCGGTTCGTCAGACACCAGCGTAAAACCCGCCTGACGATAGAAACCGTACGCGGCGTCCGGCGCATGGGTATTGAGGAAATCAAACCAGATGCTGGCATCGGCCATCACCACGGTCAAAAGCTGTTTGCCAATGCCCAACCCGCGGCACTTCTCGCTGACGTAGAGATGGCGAATGCGGCCGGCGCGCGGCTGCTGGCTGAACGGATCGCGGTTAAGACCGCACACGCCCACCAGCTTGCCGTTGAGAAAGGCACCCAGCAGCTTTTCGCCCGGCGCGTTAAAGCGGTTTTCACCCCGCTGCCAGTTCTCTTCCAGCCTGCGCAGCATGTTGAAATTCAATGCGATACTTTCAGCCTTCAGGGCGATGTACCCTGGCTCTTCTGGCGTAACAGGCTCAATTAACAGACGCGACATAGCATTCCCTCGTTATTAAAGAGGGGCGGTTTCCCGCCCCTCTCAGGTGCGACTTGAACCTGAATCAGCGAATGAATTTCAGGACAGCATCAAGCAGTTGCAGTACAGCAACAATGAGTTTGAGGATAAGTATCACCATATCCACTACGCTCATACGCGTCTCCTTTTGGTTAAAAGGAGCACGATGCTGGCGTACCTTTCCGCCGCCTGTTGCCAGCACCTGGATTGACGTAACACAGTGTGCTCACTTCAGGGGTTAAGGCACTGACGGCACCACCCGTTTCAGCCAGGACTTCGTTGCGCCGGTAGAACTGCGGCCCCCTCGCTCACTGCGAACATCCTCATTATAGATAAATACTGTATGTATGAACAGTATTTTTTGGACAAAACACGAAACCCCATCCATACTCAAAAACGTCAAAATCCGTGCCTGAATTGCGCGTTCGTCTTCGATCGCGTATACTTTTTTGCGTTGACGTAACACAGTGTGTTCTGCGGCGACCAACCGCAAAACCCTGATAAAAACCTCGCTCCGGCGGGGTTTTTTGTTTTTATCGCTCAACAAACGAAACGTGATCCCTGACGCATTTTTGCGCAGATGAAAATATTTCCATTGTCACGCCGAAAAACCTGTGTTTGTATAAATTCAATCAATGAATCCAAACACAGGTCCCCAATGACTGCATCCATGAACACCGCGACCCTACTAAAAACTGCGCAACCAGCCGCAGTGGTCGTCGTGCGTGTGGTGGTGGTCGTCGGCAATGCGCCGTAGGGACTGGATCAACACACGAATCCAAAACCCCGCCGGCGCAAACCGGGCGGGGTTTTTAGTTTAAACGCCTCCCGGAAAGTCGGCCCATAAAAGGACTGGAGCATGGCAATTTCGGGCACAACATCCACCAAGACGCGTTTCACCGGCGCGCAGCTGATCGTTCATTTGCTGGAACGGCAAGGTATCACCACGGTTGCGGGCATCCCTGGCGGCACGGTGCTGCCGCTGTACGATGCGTTAAGCCAAAGCACGCAGATCCGCCACGTGCTGGCGCGCCACGAGCAAGGGGCAGGTTTTATCGCTCAGGGCATGGCGCGTACCCAGGGCAAACCGGCGGTCTGTATGGCCTGCAGCGGCCCGGGTGCAACCAACCTGGTGACCGCCATCGCCGACGCGCGCCTCGACTCCATTCCGCTGATCTGCATCACGGGTCAGGTGCCGTCCTCGATGATCGGTACCGATGCATTCCAGGAAGTGGATACCTACGGCATCTCTATCCCCATCACCAAGCATAACTATTTAGTTCGCGACATCGCCGAGCTTCCTCAGGTTATCAGCGATGCGTTTCGCATTGCGCAGTCTGGCCGTCCAGGCCCGGTGTGGATAGACATTCCTAAGGATGTCCAGACCGCGGAAATTGAGATCGACGTGCTGCCGGAGCCGGGCGACCGTGCCCCCGCGCCAGAATTCAGCGCTGAGAGCGTGCGCGATGCCGCCGCCATGATTAACGCCGCCAAACGTCCGGTGCTCTATCTGGGCGGTGGGGCAATTAACGCCGCAGATGAAATCCGTCAGTTTGCGGAAAAAGCCAACCTGCCCACCACCATGACCCTGATGGCGCTCGGCATGCTGCCCAAAGCGCACCCGCTGTCTCTGGGAATGCTGGGCATGCACGGCGCGCGCAGCACCAACTACATTCTGCAAGAGGCTGATTTACTGATTGTTATGGGCGCGCGTTTTGATGACCGGGCGATTGGTAAAACCGAACAGTTCTGCCCGAATGCCAATATCATTCACGTGGATATCGACCGCGCCGAACTGGGCAAAATCAAACAGCCGCATGTGGCGATTCAGGGGGATGTGGCGGAAGTGCTGGCGCAGCTGATCCCGCAGACGGACGCAGCCGACCGCGCCGACTGGCGTAAGCTGGTGGCCGATCTGCAGCGCGAGTTCCCGGGCACCATTCCAACCGAAGGCGACCCGCTGAGCCACTACGGGCTGATTAACGCCGTTGCCGCCTGCGTGGACGACAGCGCGATCGTTACCACCGACGTTGGTCAGCACCAGATGTGGACTGCCCAGGCGTACCCGCTGAACCGTCCGCGCCAGTGGCTGACCTCCGGCGGCCTGGGCACTATGGGCTTTGGCCTGCCCGCCGCCGTGGGCGCGGCGCTGGCCAATCCGGACCGTAAGGTGATCTGCTTCTCCGGTGACGGCAGCCTGATGATGAACATTCAGGAAATGGCGACCGCGGCCGAAAACCAGTTAGACGTGAAAATCATCCTGATGAACAACGAGGCGCTGGGGCTGGTACACCAGCAGCAAAGCCTGTTCTACAAGCAGGGGGTATTTGCCGCGACCTATCCGGGGATGATTAACTTTATGCAGATTGCCGCCGGTTTTGGCCTGCACACCTGCGATCTGAACGCGGAAGAGGATGCCCACGCGGCACTGCAGGAGGCGATCTCTCGCCCTGGTCCGGCGCTGATCCACGTGCGTATCGATCCTGAACAAAAAGTGTATCCGATGGTGCCGCCGGGTGCGGCAAATACTGAGATGGTGGGGGAATAAGCCATGCAGAAACAACATGATAACGTCATTCTGGAACTCACCGTCCGCAACCACCCTGGCGTCATGACTCACGTCTGCGGGCTGTTTGCCCGCCGCGCGTTTAACGTGGAAGGCATTCTCTGTCTGCCGATTCAGGGCAGCGAGCACAGTCGCATCTGGCTACTGGTCAATGATGACCAGCGTCTGGAGCAGATGATGGCTCAGATCGACAAGCTGGAAGACGTCACCAAAGTGGCGCGCAACCAGTCCGATCCCGCCATGTTTAACAAAATTGCGGTGTTCTTCGAGTAAATCGCTTAAGGTAAGCGTCTTTCGCTCTTGTAGGCCGGATAAGCGCAGCGCCATCCGGCTTTTTCAGACCGCAGGAACTCACATGACCACCATCGCCCTTATCGACGACCACCTTATCGTCCGCTCCGGATTTGCCCAGCTTCTCAACCTCGAACCCGATTTTCAGGTCGTGGCCGAGTTCGGCTCCGGACGCGAAGCGCTGGCGGGCCTGCCGGGGCGCGGCGTGCAGGTCTGTATCTGCGACATCTCGATGCCGGATCTCTCCGGGCTTGAGCTCTTAAGCCAGCTTCCAAAAGGCATGGCGACTATCATGCTGTCAGTCCACGACAGCCCGGCGCTGGTCGAGCAGGCGCTCAACGCGGGCGCGCGCGGCTTCCTCTCTAAACGCTGTAGCCCGGATGAGCTGATCGCCGCCGTGCGTACCGTCTCCACCGGCGGCTGCTATTTAACTCCGGATATCGCCATCAAGCTGGCGGCCGGACGCCAGGATCCGCTCACAAAGCGCGAGCGTCAGGTTGCGGAAAAACTCGCGCAGGGGATGTCGGTAAAAGAGATTGCCGCTGAGCTGGATCTGTCCCCGAAAACCGTGCACGTTCATCGCGCCAACCTGATGGAAAAACTCAACGTCAGCAACGACGTTGAGCTGGCGCGCCGTATGTTCGACAGCTGGCAATGAGTCCCGTCTTTTCGCGGCTGATTGCCGTCGTTGCCAGCTTCTTTATCTTCTCCGCCGCCTGGTTCTGCCTGTGGAGCATCAGTCTGCATCTGGTGGAGCGCCCGGAGCTGGCGGTACTGTTGTTTCCCTTCGGTCTGCGTCTGGGGCTGATGCTGCAATGTCCGCGCGGCTACTGGCCCGTTTTGCTGGGTGCTGAATGGCTGATGCTGGTCTGGCTGGCGCAGGAAGTCGCCCTCGCGCATCTGCCCTTATTGATGACCGGAAGCCTGCTCACGCTCCTTCCGGTTGCGCTTATTTCCCGCTATCGTCACCAGCGCGACTGGCGCACGCTTCTGCGTCAGGGCGCGGCGCTGATTGCCGCCGCGCTGCTGCAGTCCTTGCCGTGGATGGGGGAAAAGGAGATGCTCAACGCGCTGCTGCTGACCCTCACCGGCGGCCTGACGCTGGCCCCGACCTGTCTGGTTATCTGGCATTACCTCACCAGCACCGTCTGGCAGCCGCTCGGCCCGGCGCTGGTATCTCAACCCGTGAACTGGCGTGCCCGGCATCTCATCTGGTATCTGCTGCTGTTTGTGGTGAGCCTGTGGCTGCAGCTTGGCCTGCCCGCAGAGCTTTCGCGCTTTACCCCGTTTTGTCTGGCGCTGCCGATCATCGCACTGGCCTGGCACTATGGCTGGCAGGGGGCGCTGATCGCCACGCTGATGAACGCCATCGCGCTGATTGCCAGCCAGACCTGGCACGACCATCCGGTGGACCTCCTGCTTTCCCTGCTGGCCCAGAGCCTGACCGGGCTGTTGCTGGGGGCGGGCATTCAGCGCCTGCGCGAGCTGAACCAGTCCCTGCAGACCGAGCTGGCGCGCAACCGCCGCCTGGCAGAGCGCCTGCTGGAGACCGAAGAGAGCGTGCGGCAGGAGGTTGCCCGCGAACTGCACGACGATATCGGCCAGACCATCACCGCCATCCGCACGCAGGCGGGCATCGTCCAGCGTCTGGCGGCGGAAAACGCCGGCGTGAAGCAGGGCGGGGCGCATATCGAACAGCTTTCGCTGGGGGTCTATGACTCTGTTCGCCGCCTGCTGGGACGGCTGCGCCCGCGCCAGCTTGATGACCTGACGCTGGAGCAGGCGGTGCGTTCCCTGATGCGCGAGATGGAGCTGGAAAGCCGCGGAATAGTCAGCCATCTCGACTGGCGCATTAACGAATCTACGCTCAGCGAAGGCCAGCGCGTGACGCTGTTCCGCGTCTGTCAGGAGGGGCTGAACAATATCGTCAAACACGCCAACGCCAGCGCGGTGACGCTGCAGGGCTGGCAGCAGGATGAAAGCCTCAAGCTGGTGATTGAAGACGACGGCTGCGGCCTGCCGCCGGGCTCCGGCCAGCAGGGCTTTGGCCTGGCGGGCATGCGCGAGCGCGTGAAGGCGCTGGGCGGCACGCTGAATATCTCCTGCACCCACGGGACGCGCGTCAGCGTCAGCCTGCCGCTAAGGAGCCACCATGTTTAAAACCCCTGTTAACGCCGCGCCGATAGGCAATAAAGCGGAGATCGACGCCCGCTACCGCTACTGGCGTCGCCATATCCTGATCACTATCTGGCTCGGCTATGCGCTGTTCTACTTCACCCGCAAAAGCTTCAACGCCGCCGCGCCGGAAATCCTCGCCAGCGGCGTGATGACGCGTACCGATATTGGCCTGCTGGCGACGCTGTTTTACATCACCTACGGCCTGTCGAAGTTCTTCTCCGGCATTGTCAGCGACCGCTCCAACGCGCGCTATTTCATGGGCGTTGGGCTGATTGCCACCGGCGTGGTGAATATTCTGTTTGGCTTCTCCACTTCTCTCTGGGCCTTTGCTCTGCTGTGGGCGCTGAATGCGTTTTTCCAGGGCTGGGGCGCGCCGGTCTGCGCCCGCCTGCTCACGGCGTGGTACTCGCGCAACGAGCGCGGCGGCTGGTGGGCCGTCTGGAACACCGCGCATAACGTCGGCGGGGCGCTGATCCCGATGGTGGTAGGCGCGGCGGCGCTGCACTACGGCTGGCGCGCGGGAATGATGATTGCCGGCGGGCTTGCCATTCTCGCGGGGCTGTTCCTCTGCTGGCGGCTGCGCGACAGGCCGCAAACCGTTGGTCTGCCCGCGGTGGGCGACTGGCGGCACGATGAGATGGAAATGGCGCAACAGCAGGAGGGGGCGGGGCTGACGCGCAAGGAGATCCTCACCAAATACGTGCTGTTAAACCCCTATATCTGGCTTCTCTCGCTCTGCTATGTGCTGGTTTACGTGGTGCGTGCGGCCATCAACGACTGGGGCAATCTGTACATGTCCGAGACGCTCGGTGTGGACCTGGTGACCGCCAACTCGGCGGTGACGATGTTCGAGCTGGGCGGGTTTATCGGTGCGCTGGTGGCGGGATGGGGCTCGGATAAGCTGTTCAACGGCAACCGCGGCCCAATGAACCTGATTTTCGCCGCCGGGATTTTGCTCTCCGTCGGCTCGCTGTGGCTGATGCCGTTTGCCAGCTACGTGATGCAGGCGGCGTGCTTCTTCACCACTGGTTTCTTCGTGTTCGGCCCGCAGATGCTGATCGGCATGGCGGCGGCGGAGTGTTCCCACAAGGAGGCGGCCGGCGCGGCGACGGGCTTTGTCGGGCTGTTCGCCTACCTTGGCGCGTCGCTCTCCGGCTGGCCGCTGGCGCGGGTGATCGACATCTGGCACTGGAGCGGTTTCTTCGCGGTGATCGCCATCGCTGCGGGGATTTCTGCGCTGCTGCTGCTGCCGTTTTTGAACGCGCAGGCGCCGCGCGAAGCCAGCGTGATGTGATGCGCCTCACCTTTTCGCCCCGAATGGCGTAAAACTAAGAAATTTTCCCGGTTTTACCTGGACGCTGTCTCAGGCGTCTCTCCCGGCTGATTTTTACAATGCCTGCCATTCGCAGGTAAAAATCAGCTCAGGAGCAAACCATGCTGGCCTTCCTCAATCAGGTGCGTAAGCCGACCCTGGATCTGCCGCTCGACGTGCGGCGCAAAATGTGGTTCAAACCGTTCATGCAGTCTTATCTGGTGGTCTTTATCGGCTACCTGACCATGTACCTGATCCGCAAGAACTTTAACATCGCGCAGAACGACATGATCTCGACCTACGGGCTGAGCATGACGCAGCTGGGGATGATTGGCCTGGGCTTCTCCATCACCTACGGGGTGGGGAAAACCGTTGTGTCCTACTACGCGGACGGCAAAAACACCAAGCAGTTCCTGCCGTTTATGCTGATCCTCTCCGCTATCTGTATGCTCGGCTTCAGCGCCAGCATGGGCACCGGCTCCGTTAGCCTGTTCCTGATGATCGCCTTCTACGCCCTGAGCGGTTTCTTCCAGAGTACCGGCGGGTCGTGCAGCTACTCTACCATCACCAAATGGACCCCGCGCCGCAAGCGTGGTTCGTACCTCGGCATGTGGAACATCTCCCACAACCTCGGCGGGGCCGGTGCGGCAGGCGTGGCGCTGTTTGGCGCGAACTACCTGTTCGACGGCCACGTGATCGGCATGTTTATCTTCCCGTCGATTATCGCCCTGATTGTCGGCTTTATCGGCCTGCGCTTCGGCAGCGACTCCCCGGAATCCTACGGCCTCGGCAAAGCTGAAGAGCTGTTCGGCGAGGAGATCAGCGAAGAGGACAAAGAGACCGAAGAAAACGAGATGACCAAATGGCAGATCTTTGTTGAGTACGTGCTGAAAAACAAAGTGATCTGGCTGCTCTGCTTCTCGAACATCTTCCTGTACGTGGTGCGCATCGGTATTGACCAATGGTCGACCGTGTATGCCTTCCAGGAGCTGAAGCTTTCTAAAGAAGTGGCGATTCAGGGCTTTACCCTGTTTGAAGTGGGCGCGCTGGTCGGCACCCTGCTGTGGGGCTGGCTCTCTGACCTCGCCAACGGCCGTCGCGCGCTGGTGGCCTGCGTCGCGCTGGCGCTGATTATTGCCACCCTTGGCGTGTACCAACACGCCAGTAACCAGTACGTTTACCTGGCGTCCCTGTTCGCGCTCGGCTTCCTGGTGTTTGGTCCGCAGCTGCTGATCGGCGTAGCCGCCGTTGGCTTCGTGCCGAAAAAAGCGATCGGCGCTGCCGATGGGATTAAGGGCACCTTCGCTTATCTGATTGGTGACAGCTTCGCTAAGCTGGGTCTGGGGATGATCGCCGACGGCACGCCGATTTTCGGCCTCACCGGCTGGGCAGGCACCTTCGCGGCGCTGGATGCGGCAGCGATTGGCTGTATCGTTCTGATGGCGATGGTTGCGGTGCTGGAAGAACGTAAAATTCGCCGTGAAAATCGTGCGCAGAAATTAAAAATAGCCTGAGTGTGCAGGTGACTTCTTTGCCCGGTGTGTGATGCCGGGCTTTTTTATTCGCTGAATTAAGACCTACCCCAGAACAAAAATATCCCCTGTTGACGGGGTGACAGTGCCCGGCAACCATAAATTGCCCCATTTACCCGTACAATGGCAGCCCATTATTTTGTCGGGCTGTAAGCCGTGCAGAAACTGCCTGACTGCCCAGAGCTTACGCGGTGACGCACAGCGAAGATGGAAACCGCCGAAAATTGCATGGATATGATTGATGCCGGTTATTCTCTGGCAATGACGCACAATATCAATCAGCCCTCGGTGCCCACAGCCGATAAAAATGACCAGGCCACGGTCAGATTTATAAATCAGAACCCCTTCATCTTTTACATAATCCGTATTCGCATTTTTACTGCCGATAACACCGTAGGCGTGCGGTTTTGCGACAGGGATCTCCCCTGACCACATAAAGCGCTCCCCAATCTGGAGCGGGGTACTGCTGTATTCCATACGGTAGCGTGAATAATCATTATTCAGCGACAATTTTTTTAGTCTGGCGGTATACCCTGAAAACTGTATTGCCGAGTAGCGCTCGCAGGCCACGTGGGGATGGCATACGATTCGGCAATTATCCGGTAGCCACGGAACGCCGCCACAGTGGTCATAGTGCCCGTGAGAAAGTACCGCTGCGGTCAGGCGAGTCAAATCGACCCCCATCAGACCTGCGTTATGCAGGAAGCTATCATCAGGACCGGTATCAAACAGAATGAAATCATTTTCATCCTGTATAAACAGGCTGAGCCCTGCTTTAGCCCGCAATAAGTTTTTAGCGCCGGGGTTAGGTCGGTTCTCCAGCAGGACACTGATAGTTATGGACATGTTCGCTCTTTCCCTGAAGTGATGATTCGTTACCGCCAGTCGTTGACCATACACCGTGGATATACAATCGTCCCCATAAAAACTAAAACAAGTTTTCTGCCCTTTTTCCAGCGCTTTTCAGTTCACTATTATGCTTCTGCCCGCTGTTGACGCCCTGCGTTTCCCGCTATGATGAGCGGCTAGTCTAAGGAGAACGCATGGTCTGGATAATGCTGGCAACGCTTGCCGTGGTGTTTGTGGTCGGATTCCGTATCCTGACCTCAGATTCCCGCCGCGCCATCAAACGCTTAAGCGAGCGGCTGGGGATCACCCTGATGCCGGTCGAGTCGATGATCGACCAGTTCGGTAAAACGCCCGGCAACGAGTTTATTCGTTATCTTGAGCGCCCCGACGAGGCGCATATGCAAAACGCCGCCCAGGTGTTGCTCATCTGGCAGGTCTGCATTGTCGATGGCAGCGAAGAGAACCTGCATACGTGGCACCGCTTGCTGCGTAAAGCCCGCCTGGCCGCGCCCATTACCGATGCGCAAATTCGTCTGGCGCTTGGCTTTATGCGCGAGATGGAACCCGATCCGCAGGAGCTTAACGCCTTCCAGCTACGCTATAACCAGCTCTTCCTGCCGGAAGAGGGTGTGTTTTATCTGCATTAAGCCGTTTTTCCGCACAGGATATTTTGAGCGTTAAGAATTTCTTCTCTGTTTTCATTGAGGCGGGTGGCGGCATAGATATCTATGTTTAACCTTTTTGCCTCCGCGTCCGTGAGTTCACGGTAGCAAAGTCCTTCCTGATTAAAGGTGCATTTCGACTGAGGCAGCAGCGCAAATCCTTTCCCTCTTGCGATACGGCTTAGCATCACGAGGGTATCATCCGGCTCTTTTATCCGCTTCAGCGGCGTTTTCATCGTATCAAAGTAGCTTTCGCATTTGTCGTAGAATGACGGGTTAGCACTTCTGGAAAACCAGAAAATGGGAAGATCGCTAATATCCTCCAGCGCGACTTTCTCTTTCAGGCTGGCAGGATGTAAAGAGGGCATTGCGATGAGCAACGGTTCCTGGCAGACCCAGCGGTATTGAACAATGTCTTCATGACCCGTTCCTTTTTCACCGGTCAGCACCAGATCCAGCATATTTTTTGACAAGCTTTGCAGCAGTTGGGCAGACGTCAGGTCCGGCGTTTCGACATCATCTCCCGCGTTCATTTTTTGAAGCTGGGTATTCACGGGTTCAATATATTCAAAATTAAGCGTCCGCGTGAGCCCGATACGCAGGCTCGTTTCAGAAGAGAGAGGATCTTCTTTTAGATTACTGATGTCTTTAAGTATTTTTTCTGCCTGAACAACCAGCGCACGACCTGCTTCAGTGAGGCTAACGTCATGCGTGCTGCGGCTGAACAACTGACGTTTCAGAACCGCTTCCAGACACTTTATCTGACGCGTCAATGGCGGTTGAGTCATGCGTAGACGTTCGGCAGCCTTACGGAAATTCAGTTCATGTGCAACAGCGAGAAAGCATTGTAATTGTTTGATACTGGGCAGGTTATTGCTGATTAAATGTTCTGCTGTGGCCATACGTGAGTCCTGAATGCGAAAAGGTATTTAGTCTTTTTTCGATTTTGATATTACACGCTAAATGCAGGCAGCAAAACCCGTTTTAACAGTAATACAAAAAATATATTACAAATTTAACAATTCCAATTGTTTCCTGTATTGATAAATTTCTATCCGAATCCTCACTCAATCAATATTCGGAGTAATTATGTCGTCTAAATATGTACTGGTATCACGCTTCCCATTAAAAAATGCTTTTTCTGAAAAAGAATTCACTTCATTAAAAAGCAATGAAAACGTTCGCTACTATTCCTGTGAAGAAAACGGTGTTAATGAATTGCTGGAACTGCGCGCATTCAACGATATTAAAGAAATTGCGTGGGTTGAGAGTGAAATGGAATCCATGTTCCATCGTTTCTCTGATGTTCTTTCTGCCGATATTCGTCGCGAATTACTTAAGTTTGTTGAATCCCCGATTGATAATAAAAAGAACTTACCAGAATCAACTTATATCCAGCTTCGTCACGTTGAAGTGCCTGCGCATAACTATCAGCAGTACCGTCAGTGGCGCGATGAAACCATTTTTAATGTGGTAAGAGATAACAAAGATAAGATTGAAAGTTTCGAAGCGTTTCATTCTCTGATCAGTGGCGTTCCGGGCGTAATGTTTATCTCCTCATTCAACGGCGATAAAGCAGCATATAAAGAAGCATTTACCAATGCGCGTTACCAGGAAATCATTCAGCAGGCCGGCGACAACTTTATCACTGGCGGCAATGACGGCCTTTATACGCGCATCTACCGTGCTTGCTGTTGTTGAGGAACAATGAATGAACTGTAAAAAGTTGGTTGTTGTTGGCGATAAATTTAATGAATTTGCCAACGGTAAAGATGTACTGACTATATCTCAGCTTGAATTATTGACTCAGATCCCTGCGAATATCATAGATAAAGAACACGAAATTATTGTTGGGCAGGGCGTGCGCAAGGATTTTGCCGGAAAAGTAATTTCAAACCAGGCAAGAAACGCAATTCATGGTAATAAACTAAAAATGTGCTCTCTGGAAAAACTGGTTAGCGACAAAAAAAATGCACATTGCCATAAAAAACTGGAACAGAACGTACTTATAGGACCTGCGGAACAGGCTGAGCATAATCCCGACCTTTATGCGATGCCTCTGTTAATCGACGAACGTTGCGAATTGATGGCGGATCACCAGACGGGTCAGCATATTCAGGGAATGCTGCTGGTTGAAGCCAGCCGACAGGCCTTTATCGGCGTCACCGAAGAGTTTATTTACCAGCAGGAAAGTGGGCGCTATTACGTCATTAATAGCATGGCAATCAATTTTGCCAGTTTCCTGTTCCCTTTACCGGCGCTGGTCCATTTTGAATTTCTGGAAAAAGATATTAACGACCGCCGGGGGCGTTTCAAGGCTCAGGTACGCGTCACTCAGCACCAAACGCTTTGCGCGACAATGGATGTGTCGTTCACCGTCTATCCTTCCGCCCTGATTACAGAGAAAGAAAAATCTCTGGCTGAGGTTGCCATGCAGGCGGCCATCGTTCAGCAGCAAGGGGTGGTTCAGGGGGTAACGCATGCCTGAATTACGTAGCCAGAAATACCGTCTGGCTGCGACCACGCAGGGGCCGCTTTACCCCCCTGCGGAGGTCATGGACGGGAAGGGTAATTTTGTCGTAGTTGGCATGGTGCCTGGGGATAACGGTTTGCAGTGGCGAAGCGTCATTGTCTCACCGAACAGCGCGCTTCCGGCATTTGGGGAAATCGCACCCTATAACATTCTGTGTGATATAGAAAAGATGCCCCAGGACGCGTTGAAGGACATTATTCTTCATACTCTTCCTTTACCCATTCCGATGAACAACTATCGGATGATTTTTGCACCGGAACAGCGGCCGCACGCCAACAAAGAAAAGAGGCCGAGCGTGCCGCTTCATGACGGCTATATCGCGGACTATCGCAGCAGCGATGGAAAGCGAGACATCCAGCCTGTCACCCTCGCTGCCTGGCTTGAGGCAGAGGGAACTTTTGACGTCACGTTGTCCGAAGATAAAAAACGAGCACGGTTCACGTTTTCGTTCCGGAGTCTTGTTCCGGATAGCGTTTATACCGTGATGAGCCTCAGGGAAAACGATTTAGCCTCTGAGGCGCCGAGCAGGCCTGGCCCGCTGGGCATACCCAACGTATTTATAACCGATAGCGAAGGCAATGCCGAATATTGGGCTGAGTTAACCGATCCTTTTCCGGCACCGGAGAGGAAAGGAAACAGAATTATTAACGTAGTCGTACTTTATATGAGCTCGCGTCAGAGCTACGGCGGTGCAATTGGTTTTTACGGTCTTGGAGGCGATATCCATGCCCATTTAAAACTCAAAGGCCGTTCCTTCGATGAATTTACAACTATAGAGTGAGAAAAGTATGCCG
The DNA here is from genome assembly GCF_004402045.1 of Lelliottia nimipressuralis. GTDB lineage: Bacteria > Pseudomonadota > Gammaproteobacteria > Enterobacterales > Enterobacteriaceae > Enterobacter > Enterobacter chinensis. Next base: position 90,190 of record NZ_SOMG01000014.1, read on the forward strand.
TTTGTTCATGTGATGACCTGGCCGACGAAAGATGAAAATCAAATCATCAGGCTACAGGAAGATATTACGTTTGCCGTTCACAAAAATACAGGTGCACCGCTGGATAAAATTTCCGTGGTGGTTTCTGAAATTCCGCCTTCCCGCTGGGCGGATGCAGGCGTGCCTGGTACGGATAAAGATTTCCCGGTTAAGAGTCGAAGAAAAAACTACGAGGAATAGGCTTTGCGTAAACACGCCGCATTTTTTGACGTTGATGAGACGCTTATAAATATTAAAAGTATGTTTGATTTTTATGATTTCTGGTGCAGGGGAAATAATCAACACGGTCGTCTTCAGCGCTTTATGTCTCGCTTTCGCGCCGACGTAAAAAACGGTGTGCCAAGGGAGACGCTGAACCGAGAGTATTATCGCCAGTTTAAAGGTGTATCTCGTCGTTATCTGGACGAAATGGGTGAGGAATGGTTCAGGCGTAAGCTGGAAAATGAGTTTTTTATTGAGAGCGCTGTTGCAGCACTGAAAAAACATCAGCGCCAGAATATGTACACCGTATTTATATCTGGCTCTATGCTTCCGATTCTTTCACCCATTGCGAAATACCTTGGGGTAACGGATGTACTCTGTGCGCCGGTCATAATAAATGAAGCAGGTGAGTTAACGGGTGAAATCGGCCTGCCGCAAACCATTGGAGCGGGTAAAAAAGACGCGCTTATGACGTTTTGCCGGAATAAGGAAATTAACCCGGTGGATTGTTATGCCTACGGTGACGATCTTTCGGATATTCCAATGCTCGAAGCCATCGGGCATCCCGTGTGTGTGGGAGAGCATTCCGCGCTTACCAGATATGCAACAGAAAAAAATTGGCAAATTATTTAAACTATCATTGAGGTAAGTAGTATGACTTCAGAACTCTCTTTGCAAAATATGACGTTAAGGTCATGGCTTGCTTTATTCATTCTGGCTATTTCAACGTTTACTATTGTCACTACCGAACTGGCGCCGGTCGGATTATTAACGCCAATCGCAGAGGGGCTACAGTCTTCGGAATCCGCGGTGGGCATGACCGTGTCGCTTTATGCCTGGGTGGGAGCGTTGAGTGCGTTGTTTGCATCCGTCTTTTTAGGCAATGTGGCCAAGAAACGCCTTTTACTCGTGCTCACCGTGGTGCTTCTGATCTCCAACATCATGGCCGCGACGGTAAACACCTACAGCATGCTGCTTAGCGCCCGAGTGCTGGGTGCGCTTGCTCACGGTGCATTCTGGGCGATGATCGGCGCAACGGCGGTTGCTATCGTTCCTGCCAGATATATTGGGGCGGCGACGTCAATCGTATTTGGTGGCGTCTCCGCAGCAAGCGTTTTTGGCGTGCCGGTATCCAACTACATTGGTATTCACTTCGGCTGGCGGCAGGCATTTTGGCTGATGGCCGCGCTGAGCGTAATTGCCTTTGTGGGTATTAGCGTGCTTGTTCCCCAGATCACCAGCAAAAGTGCGCTTGGCCTGGATGCGCTTAAAGGCGTGCTGAAATCGTCTACCTTGTGGAAAATTTACTCCGCTACCCTGCTGGCCGTTACGGCCCACTTTGCCGCCTTTACGTACATTGAACCCTGGCTGCACACGCAGAGTTTACTGTCCACCGCGTTTATTCCCGCTGTGCTTTTTGTTTACGGCATCGCGGGTCTGGCCGGTAACTTTCTGACCGGCGTGTTGATTGATAAGTATCTCAAGCTGACGGTCTCTTTGTCTGTACTGCTGATCTGTGCAGTGCTGCTGTTCCTGGGCCTGTCTGGTTCCTCGCTCTCTGCTGCGTTGATATTCATCAGCATGATTGTCTGGGGCGTTGCCGTGTCAGGAATATTTGTCGGCTTCCAGACGTGGGTTTTACGTATGGCTGAAGATAAAGCTTTTCCGGCCTCCGCAATCTACGTTTCGTTTTTCAATACCGCCATTGGTATCGGCGCGTCGGTCGGTGCCTGGATGGTTTCAGCATTTTCAATGCCGCTCCTGTATATCGTCGCCGGCACGGCCATCGGCCTGTCCGTTCTGCTTGTCGCGGTTATTCCTGCAACGTTGACCGCAAAACAGTCCCCACTGGAGAAATCTTATGAGTCAAATTAATGACCGCACGCGCTATGGCAGAGAGATTATGGACCGTCTTGAAGCGGGACTTGCGGATAAAGTTACCCGCCGCCTGAGCGAGCTGGACCCGGGGCTGCCCGCCCTGATTACCGACTATGCGTTCGGGGATGTGGTGGGGCGTCCGGGACTGGATCTCAAAACGCGCGAAATGCTGACCGTCGCCTCGCTTGTGACGCTGGGTAATGCCATGCCGCAGCTGGAACTGCATATGAGAGGCGCGCTCAACACGGGCGTGACGCCGGAAGAGCTGCTTGAAATCGTGATTCAGATGGCGGTGTATGCTGGCATTCCCGCCTGTATGAATGGTCTTACTGCATACCGGGCGGCAATGGCCGCGACGGGTCATACCTTGCCAGGACTGAAAGGGGAAGGCGCATGAGCGAGGTTGTCATTATTGCAGCCCGCCGCACGGCGACGGGCGCATTTCAGGGCGCGCTTGCGGAGCATTCCGCCTCTGACCTGGGAAGCCGGGTCATTCAGGCGCTCCTGAAAGAATCTGGCGTAGAGGCCAGTGATATCTCTCAGGTCATTATGGGACAGGTACTTACTGCGGGCTGTGGTCAGAATCCGGCCCGGCAGTCGGCCCTGAATGCCGGATTACCGGTAGAAACGCAATGTCTGACAATCAATAAAGTGTGTGGTTCCGGGCTTAAGGCGGTCCATCTAGGTATGCAGGCGCTTCAGACGGGTGAGGCTGAGTTTGTTATCGCCGGCGGTCAGGAGAGTATGTCCAACGCGCCGCATATCGCCATGACGTCGCGTAGCGGAACGCGGCTGGGTGATATCACTCTCAAAGATAGCCTGGTTTCTGACGGGCTCTGGGATGCCTTCAATGATTATCATATGGGTATCACCGCTGAGAATGTTGCAACGGAGTTTGGTATCAGCCGCGAAATGCAGGATGAGTATGCCCTTGTCTCTCACCACAATGCGCTTGAAGCGCAGGCGCGCGGCATTTTTGAGCGCGAAATTGTGCCGGTTGAGTGGCTGACGCGAAAAGGCGAAACGATTAGCGTGGAGAGGGATGAAGGGCCGCGTGCAACCAGTATTGAAAAATTGACGAAGCTGAGGCCTGTCTTCCGAAAAGAGGGAACGGTGACGGCGGGAAATGCGTCATCGCTGAATGACGGTGCCGCTGCGGTGCTGCTTTGTACGCGTGATACCGCCGAAGCGCGTGGCTTGCCGGTTCTGGCTTCGCTGGGCGTGTTTACCAATTCCGGTATCCAGCCGGCATTAATGGGGGCAGCCCCGATTCAAGCCATTGCCGACTGTCTTTCCCGCTCGGGATGGAAGCCTGAGGATGTCGATCACCTTGAATCCAACGAAGCGTTTGCCGCCCAGGCGCTGGCGGTGATTCAGCTGGCTGGGATTTCCCCGGATCGTATCAATCCTTACGGCGGGGCCATCGCGCTTGGGCATGCGATAGGCGCATCTGGCTGCCGGATTTTGGTGACGCTGGTTCATTCCCTGGTCCGTAACGACGGCAAGCGTGGCGTCGCCGCACTGTGCGTAGGCGGTGGGGAAGGCGTCGCGTTGAGCGTTTATCGCTGACGGCTCGGCGTATCCGTAGAAATAAAAAAACCGGGGAAACCCGGTTTTTTTATTTCATGATGAGGTATCAGGCGTTCACGCCCTTCATACCCTCGGCGGAATAGCGATCGCCTTTGATCGCTATCCGGCGATGAAGGTTATTCAATGATTCAATGTCATTCATCTCAAGCACAATGTCGGCAGCTTGCGCATTCTCGGTCAGATAGTTGAGGTGCTTAGTGCCAGGAATGGGCACAAGCTTATCGTATTGCGCTAACAGCCAGGCAAGGGCAATCTGACCTGCGGTACAGCCGTACTTCGCCGCCAGCGGGTGGATGACATCGAGCAGTTGGCGATTATGATCGAGGCTGGACTGAACAAAACGTTCGTTATTTCTACGGAAATCACCTTCTGCAAAGTCGCTATTGTTCAGGTATTTTCCCGTCAGGAAGCCTCTGCCAAGAGGCGAGTAGGGCACCAGACCGATGCCTAACTCTTTCACGACCGGCAGAATGCTTTCCTCGATGTCGCGTGTCCACAGAGAATATTCCGTTTGCAGTGCGGTGACTGGATGTACCGCATGGGCCCGTTGCAGCGTTGCAGCCGACACTTCGCAAAGGCCGATGTGGTTGATCTTGCCCTCTTTAACCAGGGTGCGCAGACAATCCATACTCTCTTCGACCGGTGTGGCGTTACTCAGTCTGTGTAGATAAAAGAGGTCGATTCGCTCCACGCCAAGCCGCTTGAGGGACTCATTACAGCAGCGGATGATATAGTCAGGCGTATTGTTGATGGTGCGGGCGTAAGACTCGTCAGGCGAGCGGTCGATGCCGCACTTCGTGGCTATTTTGAACTGCTCGCGAGTGCTTTTATCCAGCCCGGCAAGAAAATGACCGATTAGTCTTTCATTATGACCACGGCCATATAAATTTGCGGTATCAATAAACGTCACGTTCAGATCGATGAGGCTATGCAATACCTGCAGTGAGGCTTTGTCATTAGTCTGGCCATAAAATTCACTCAGACCCATGGCACCATAGCCGACAGCACTGACGGTAAGATTTTGAGATAAAGTACGTGTTTTCATAGTTTCTCCTTTTCAGACGCTATGATTGTTTCACCTCAAATGTGGATACTGAATTTTCATTTTCGTTATGCTGAAAAGGTATCAGTCGACGATGCTCTCCCTCCTGGCCCATTAAAAACGTCAAAAGTTGTCTAAACGTTAAATTCATCACACTTTTGATGATAAACTGCGCGACTTTTCCGCACGTTTTTATCTTCAGGTGACGCCATGACAGAACATATCCAGCCTTCGACCAAACCGCAGACCAAAGAGGTTTCTCGCCCCAACTGGTCGGCGGTTTTCTCTGTGGCATTCTGCGTCGCCTGCCTGATTACTGTTGAGTTTCTGCCGGTGAGCCTGCTGACCCCGATGGCGCAGGACCTGGGCATTTCTGAAGGCGTGGCGGGGCAGTCTGTTACCGTCACCGCCTTTGTGGCGATGTTCGCCAGCCTGTTTATCACGCAGGTGATTGGCGCGATTGACCGCCGTAAAGTGGTCATTCTTTTTAGCGTCCTGCTGACGCTCTCCTGCCTGCTGGTCTCCTTCGCTGAAAGCTTCACCCTGCTGCTGCTGGGGCGCGCCTGTCTCGGACTGGGGTTAGGCGGCTTCTGGGCAATGTCCGCCTCGTTGACCATGCGCCTGGTACCCGCGCGTACCGTGCCAAAAGCCCTGTCCGTTATCTTTGGCGCGGTCTCCATCGCACTGGTGATCGCCGCGCCGTTAGGCAGTTTCCTCGGCGGGATTATCGGCTGGCGTAACGTCTTTAACGCGGCGGCGGTGATGGGCCTGCTCTGCATCATTTGGGTTTGGAAAGCGCTGCCGTCGCTGCCGGGCGAAGCGGCGCATCACAAACAGAACATGTTCAGCCTGCTTAAACGCCCTGGCGTGCTGGCGGGGATGACCGCCATCTTTATGGCCTTTGCCGGGCAGTTTGCCTTCTTCACCTATATCCGTCCGGTGTTTATGACCATGGCGGGCTTTGACGTGGACGGTCTGACGCTGGTGCTCCTGAGCTTCGGTATCGCCAGCTTTGTCGGCACCTCGCTGTCGTCCCAGTTCCTGAAACGCTCCCTGAAAGTGGCGCTGGCGGGGGCGCCTCTGGTGCTGGCTGTCAGTGCAGCGGTGCTGGTGCTGTGGGGCAGCGATAAGTGGGTGGCCTCTGCGGTTGCGATTATCTGGGGCTTTGCCTTTGCGCTGATCCCGGTGGGCTGGTCGACGTGGATCACCCGAACGCTTGCCGATCAGGCCGAAAAAGCCGGGTCGATTCAGGTGGCGGTGATCCAGCTGGCGAACACCTGCGGCGCGGCGGTGGGCGGCGTTGCGCTCGACCATCTGGGGCTGACGTCACCGCTGGTGATTTCCGGCACGCTGATGCTGCTGACGGCGCTGCTGGTGGCGGGGAAGGTTAAGGCGCGTTGATTGATAAATAGTCACTTCGGCGATATACTTGTACCGTAACTTGTACAGGAGGAAGTATGCAGGTTGTGACGTTTACCGAAGCGCGAAGCCGACTCAAAGATGTGTTGGACGACGTGAATGACAACGTGGAGACAACCATTATCAGCCGTCGCAACGGTGGTGATGCGGTAGTGATGTCTCTGCAGCACTACAACTCAATGATGGAAACCATCCATCTGATGAGTTCGCCTGCCAACGCCAGCCGACTGATGGAGTCAATCGCACAGGCAAGCACGGGAAAAACCACGCAGAGGGATCTGATAGATGACCAGGCTACTGATTTGGACTGATAACGGCTGGGATGATTACTTGTGGTGGCAGGAGCAAGATAAGAAAACGCTTCGCAGAATCAATAAATTAATTGAAGATGCGAAGCGTCAACCCTTCGATGGCCTGGGTAAGCCGGAACCGCTTAAAGGCAATCTTTCCGGATACTGGTCCCGCCGGATCAACGACACTGACCGTCTGGTTTACGGTGTGTCGGATAGCGCGCTCACCATTCTGATGTGCCGCTATCACTATTATTCATAAATCATGCCGATGTCTGAACCCGTCTTCTCGAATCCATCGAAATCAACACCACTGACGACACAATCAGCAGCGTGCCCAGCCAGTCGGGCAGGGTGAACGCCACGCCCAGCAAAATAACCGACAGTAACGCGCTGCTCAGCGGCTCGGCGCAGCTCAGAATGCTCGCCTTCGGCCCGCCGATCATCTGCGCGCCTTTCAGATACAGGCTGAACGTCAGCGCCGTGCCGATCACCACCAGATAGAAGAACGCCAGCAGCAGGCTGCCGTCGATCGTAAAAGTGGTGCCGCGTCCGGCGTAGAACGGCGTCAGCATGCATCCCGCAATTAACATACTCCAGCCGACAATCGGCAGCGTGCCGTAGCGGGCAATCAGCGTTGACGGGTACGTGGTGTAAAACGCCGCGGCAAAGGCCGAGGCAATGCCGAAGAACAGCGCGGCAGGTGAGATGGAGAGCGAGGTCGGATCGCCGTGGGTGACCAGCAGGAAGGTACCGACAAGCGACGTCATGATGGCGGACAGGACAAACACGCCGGGGCGCTTTTTCCGCGCCAGGGCAAACCACGCCACGATGATGGTCGGGGACAGAAACTGCAGCACGGTGGCGGTAGCGGCGTTGGATTTTTCAATCGTCAGCAGGAAGGTGAGCTGCACGGTAAGTGCGCCAACCAGCGAGAAAATCAGCAGGCTGAGGGCGTCTTTGCGATGTCTGATGACCGAGAAAATCTTGTCGCCGTGAACGAAGGATAAGGTCAGCAGGATCACGCCGGTAAACAGCAGGCGAACCATAGTCAGGTAAGGCGAAGAAATGTGGCTTTTCTCCATGATGTACTGCGCGCAAACGCCTGAACTGCCCCATAAAACGGCGGCGATCAGGACGTTTAGCATCCCTCTACGTGTGGAACCCATGTTCTCCCCTGCTATGTTGGTTTTTTTGTAGCATAACATGGGATCTTGCCGGGTGGCGCTACGCTTACCCGGCCTACAAAACCTTGTAGGCCCGTGCAAGCGCAGCGCCGCCGGGCGAAACAAACGACGCTCTACTAGAACCACGCCTCCCACATCGCGCCGACGTTGAAGTCGTCCAGCGTTTCGTCTTTGGTGCCGTTCACGCGCGCGGTGCGTTCGTTATCCACTTTGCCGCCGGTCACGTAGAAGCGCAGCATCGGACGGAACTCCGGCCCCATGGCGATAGACATGTTCTGCGACAGGGTCAGCTTCCAGCCTTTGTTATCGCCGCCGTTGTCATAATCAACATGCTGCCAGCCCGCTTCCAGCCAGGTGGAGTGAACGTCGTTCCACCAGTGCATCGGGCGCACGATGGCGTTGTAGTTCTTACGGTTATCGGTTTTATCGCGGCTGTTGTCGTAGTCGTGGAAGGCGAGGATGTACTCCACCTGCGTGGCCTGGGTGAATTTGTACAGCCCTTCGAAGCTGGCGTAGACCGTGGTCAGATCCTCGGTTTTGTTGAACACGCTGTTGTCCGCGTTATCAGAGTAACGGGCGATCACCTTGTTCACGCCGCTGTCATTGGTGTGGCTCAGCACCACGCCGCCCTGCCAGGCGTTCAGACGCTCGTCGCTATCAACGGCTTTGGAGTCAAAGCCGTAGTTGGCATACAGCTCCATGTCGATGGGGCCGAGCTTCATGCCGTGAATTTTTGAGGTGGCGGCGTAGTTGCCTTTGTCGCCCGTGCCGGAACCGCCGGTACAGGTGATGCGCGACGGGTTCGCTTCGTCTTCCATCACTTCCGGGCTACAGGATTCCACCGCCGCCACGGTGGCGACGTCAAACTGCACGCCGCCGATATCGAAGTTCTTCACCCCGGCGCCCTGGCCGTCGTGGTTCATCCAGAAGTAATCGTTGATGCCCTGCTGCGGACGCTGGTGGAAGTCACGGCCGGCCCAGAAGTAGGCGTTCGGGTTGGAGGCCATAATGTTGGTCACCCCGGCGTAGGCCTTTTTCAGGTTAACTTCGTCGCCCCAGTGGTCGATCATCACGTTGATGTCCCAGATGGCGCCGTTTTCACCCTTAAAGGCTTTGGATAGCTGGAATTCCCCGCCGTTGCCTTCGTTACCGAGACGACCAATGGCGGACGCGCCGTTATAGGAACCGTCTACCGCTACGTATTTCTGATCGGCCGCCTGGAAGTGCGCTCCGTAGCGGGCGTAGCCGGTAAACTTAATGCCGAATGGAATCGCCATATCCGGCGATTGCGCCGCGCTTTGCGGCTCGGTCACCACGTCGGCTTTTTTCGCGACGGCGGCATCCATTTTGGCCTGACGCTCAGCCAGCGCTTTGTCCACCGCTTTTGCCACAATGGCGTCGATTTGCTCCTGCGTAAATTCTTGTGCGAGCACGGAAATTGGGCAAAGCGCGGCGATAACCGCCATGGTTAATGGAAGTTTTTTAATCGTATTCATGGTTATCTCAATATAGTTTAGTTTTATTCAGACAATAACCATCCCGCTCCGATCTGACAGAATATGTCGCTATCATCAGAACAAGTGGAATTCTATTTAAGGTACAGAGGTATTACATTAACATTATTTCGCCATAGACTATCTCTGATATAAATGAATAATTTCTTCAGACAATTCACGCGCTAATAGCGAATTCATTAAATGATCCTGCGCGTGCACCATAATTAAGGTCATCGGCTGGCGGGCTTCACCCGCATCCTGCTCGATCAGTTTGGTCTGCATCTTGTGCGCCTGGCGCGCGTAGCCATCGGCTTCGCGCAGCAGGCTTTTGGCTTCGTCGATGTTGCCCTGACGCGCAGCGTGCAGTGCTTCAAAGCACAGGCTGCGCGACTGACCAGCATTGACGATGATTTCCATTACGGCTTCTTCTAAGGCAATCATCATCTCTTTCTCTATATCTCGAAACTATTATTCAAAGAGGTGGCAGCAAACCACTCTCCGCTCTTTTTAATGGTGCGCTGCTGCGTCTCTAAATCGAGCTGGATAAATCCGTAGCGATTTTTATACGCATTGCACCACGACCAGTTATCTATAAATGTCCACATATGGTAGCCAAGACAATTGCACCCTTCGCTAATACCTTTATGCAGCCAGGTTAAATGCCCGGAAATAAACTCGATGCGGTATTGATCGTTTATTTGGCCGTTCTCAATAAAGCGCTGCTCGTTTTCGACGCCCATGCCATTTTCAGAAATAAAGCAGCGTGGGTTGCCGTAATTATCGCGCAGGTTGACCAGAATATCGTAAATACCCGGCTCGTAGATTTCCCAGCCGCGGTACGGGTTCATCTTGCGGCCCGGCATCTCGTAGCTATCAAAGAACCACTCTGGCATAAACGGTGCCTGTGGGTTCACCGCGCTGTCGCGACACTTCACGCGACGCGGCTGATAGTAGTTAATGCCGAGCAGGTCGATTTTCCCTTCCGCAATCAGGAAACCGTCTTCCGGCTTGCAGGCGGGCAGCTGATCGTAGGATTTCAGTAACGCCACCAGGTCGGCCGGATACTCCCCGCGCAGCACCGGGTCGAGGAAGCTGCGGTTAAACATCAGATCCGCAACGTGCGCCGCTTTCACGTCAGCCGGGTTTTGCGACCGCGGGTAAGACGGGGTCAGGTTCAGCACGATGCCGATCTCACCCGCGTAATGTCCGGTGCGGTAAGCCTGAACGGCCTTCGCGTGGGCCAACACGGTGTGATACGCCACGGTAGCCGCCCGACGGAAATCCACCACGTTCGGATAGTGGAAGTCGTAGAGATAACCGCCCTCAACCGGGACAATCGGCTCGTTGAAGGTAAACCAGTGCAGCACGCGATCGCCAAACAGGTCGAAGCAAATCTGCGCATAGCGGGCGTAAGCGTCCACCACGTCGCGGTTTTCCCAGCCGCCGATTTCCTGCATCGCCATCGGCATGTCGAAATGGAACAGGGTGATAAACGGCGTGATGCCCTGTTCATTCAGCTCATCAATGACCTGATTGTAAAAATCGACTGCTTCCGGGTTCACTTCACCGATACCGTCGGGGATCAGGCGCGCCCAGCTAATCGAGGTACGAAAGCTGTTGTGGTTCAGCTGCTTTAACAGCTGAATATCCGTTTTCCAGTGCTGATAAAACGTGGAGGTCTGCTGCGGCCCCACGCCGTTGTGAAAACGGTTCGGCTCGCGGGCAAACCAGAAATCCCACGTGGTTTCACCCTCTCTTGCCCCTTCCGTCTGGAGAGCGGAGCTTGCGCTGCCCCACCAGAAGTTATCGGGAAATGCGTATTTCATGACTCTTCCTCTTTGACTTAATGGCTTGCTGTTTCAGCGGCACCGACGGTCGCCTGAGCTTTCTGCTCTTCGTTTTTGATGAGCGTACGCTCATAGGCACGCAGGAACGGCAGGTACATCAACGCTGACATCACCATACACACCAGGCACATCACCACCGGGCTTAGCGCCCAGTTGGCAGCCCACGAGGCACCAATCGGTGCGGGGGTGGTCCACGGCGTTAACGACACAACCTGTGCCAGCCAGCCGAGCTTCGTTGCGCCGTACGCCAGGCAGGCGTTTACCAGCGGAACAAACACGAACGGGATAAACAGCATCGGGTTCATGATGATCGGCGCGCCGAACAGAATCGGTTCGTTGATGTTAAAGAAGCTTGGCACAATGCCCATTTTTCCGATGGTACGTAAGTGCGTTGCGCGGCTGCGCAGCAGCAGGAAGGCCAGCGGCAGAGTAGAGCCCACGCCGCCGATCAGCAGGTAGTGATCCCAGAAGCCCTGCAGGTAGACGTGCGGCAGCGCGGCGCCTGCGGCCAGCGCCGCCTGGTTTGCCGACAGGTTTGCCATCCAGAACGGGTTCATGATGCCGGTGACAATCAGCGAGCCGTGGATACCGGCGAACCAGAAAATCTGGCACAGCAGCACGGAGAGCAGAATGGCTGGCAGAGAGTCCGACGCAGAGACCAGCGGCTCCAGCAGGTGCATAATCGCCTGCGGAATAATCATCCCGGTCTGCGCTTCAATGAACAGGTTTAGCGGATGCAGAGTGCCGATCACCACAATCACCGGGATCAGGATCTCAAACGAGCGCGCCACGCCGGTCGGCACTTCTTTTGGCAGGCGAATGGTCACGTTGTTCTGCTTCAGCCACGCGTAAACGCGGGTGGAGTAAATCGCGGTGATCAGTGCGGTGAAAATCCCCTGGCCGGACAGATACTGAGTGGAAATCTTACCGTCTGCATACGGTGCGGCCACCAGCAGGAAGGCCATAAAGGCCAGCAGGCCGGACATCACCGGGTCGAGGTTAAACTGACGCCCCAGGCTTGCCCCAATCCCCACCGAAATGAAGAAGGTCATCACGCCCATGCTGAGGTTAAACGGCAGCATCAGCTGCTCGCGGTAGGTCTGGGAGAAATCCAGCCAGCCGCGGGCAAAGCTGTTGGTGGTATCCGCCGAGAACGGCGGAAAGATAAACACCAGCATAAACGAGCCGATGATCATAAACGGCAGCGCGGCGGTAAAGCCGTCGCGGATTGCAATCACATACTTTTGCTGTCCAAGCTTTGCGGCCAGCGGGGTAATTGACTGCTCAATCACCGCGACCATTGATTGATATAACGAACTCATGTGAACACCTTTTAGTGTGCCGCTTCGATAAGCGACAGAGCATAGTCCAGTACTTTATCGCCGCGTTGCATGCCGTAATCCATCATATCGATGGGTTGCACCGGAATGCCTTGCGTCGCCGCCTTGTCTGAGAGTGTCTTTAACATGTATTTCACTTGCGGTCCGAGAAGGACGACCTGGTATTGCGGAAACTGCGTATCAAATTCGGAAACACCGTACGCATCTATCTTCACCGGCAAACCACGTTCTTTCGCGACATCGACCATTTTGCTGACCAGCAGGCTGGTGGACATCCCGGCAGAGCAGCACAGCATAATCTTGAACATCGACAACCATCCTCTAAATGTAAAAAGTTATTGCGAGGATGATTGGACATTATACGGAAACCGGTTTCCATTCATAAAAGACAGAAGTGTGACAACCATCAAGATCCCTTACTTATGAGGCTAATTAACCGGATGCATGTCACAGAATTTGGCTGTTTTGACATCATTTTGAGTGGAAACGGAAAATCGGTTTCCATGAAAAACGGAAACGGATATACTCCGTTCTGGCTATAATGTGAGCCGAAGCGGTCATGGAATTTGCAGGCGAAAGGTAAGCCTGTCAGGGGAAAGAGATGTCGACAATCAATGATGTATCACGTCTTGCCGGGGTGTCTAAAGCCACGGTATCGCGAGTGTTGAGTGGGTCGCGTGGCGTAAAGGAAGCCAGCCGTCAGGCCGTTCTGAAGGCCGTGGATGAACTTAACTACCGCCCAAATGTGATTGCGCAGTCGCTGCTGAGCCAGTCGACGGGCTGTATCGGGGTCATTTGCGCGCAGGAAAACATTAACCAGACCACCGGTTATCTCTACGCGCTGGAAAAACAGCTCAGCCAGCATCAAAAACACCTGCTGCTGCGCTTCGCGCATAGCAAAGCGGAAGTGATGCACGCCCTTGAAGAACTCTCCTGCGGGCTCTGTGATGACATCCTGGTGATTGGCGCACGTTTTCCGCTGGACGTCGATATGGACAACGTCATCCTGGTTGACTGTATGGAGTCTGATAATTCCAACAGCATCCAGTTCGATCACGCCTTTGCCGCCGAAACCGCCTGTAACTACCTGACCAGCCAGGGTCGACGCCAGATTGCCCTCATCCACCCGCACGGCAGCGGTTTTGCTGACCAGGTTCTGCTTGGCTACAAACACGCGCTGGAGAAAAATTTCCTGCCCTTTAATCGCAACCTTGTTTTTATGGACGCGACCTCCTCATCCGTTGCGCTACAGGAGCTGCTGAATAACGCCAGCACGCTGAATTTCAACGCGTTACTGGTGGCGGACGAGCAGGAAGCCCAGCGGGTGATCCCGCAGCTTCAGGCGTTCAATAAATCCGTGCCGGACGACATTATGATCTTCAGCCTTGCCGGATCGCTGCACCTGCCGGGTATTCCGGTGATCCCGGCTATTGAATATTCAATGGATGCAATGGCAGCGCGTATCGTGAGCTGGCTGACGGAAAAAACGCAGATGCTCGGGTCCTACGTTCTGCGCGGGGATTTGATTATTCCGGATGTGCGTAAGCGTTAAAAATGTTGTGTAGGCCGGGTAAGGCGCAGCCGCCACCCGGCGAGAAGCACGTTTCCAGCCCTCAATAATCTTCCATACAATCCACCTGGCCAATCGCTGCCCAGTAGGCGTCCAGGTTGTCGCGCTTGACGGCGGTAATGGCGTTTTTGATCAGCAGCTGATTGGCCTCAGATGACAAAATCATCTCCTGCCAGGCCTTATCGCTCTGTTTTTTCTGTGGCGTACAGGTTTTCTTCACATCTCTAAGAACCTGTTGCTTGATTTGCGCCTCTTTCGCCGGGTCGTCCTTTTCCTGAGCATGGACAAACGCAGCGAAGAGCAGACAAACCAGCAGGCAGACCAGGTGCGCAGCTTTCATCGAAACCCCCTTTAAGAGACACATGCTTCCCATGAAATATATCGTTACATTCAGTGTAGCGACGCCATCCGAAAGTATGAATTTTCTCCAGAAAATATCTGTGAGATAGTCAAACCGCACACAAAAACAGGGAGAACGCTATGCAACTGAGTATTACCAATACGGTTACGGAGCAGGAAAAAGAAGAGTTATTCGTGGGATTAAGGGCCTACAACGCGCAGTTTTTGGATATGGCGACCTTTAGCGGCGATATTGGTGTGTACGTACGAGATGAAAAAGGCGTGATGCTGGGCGGGTTAATCGGCGTGCGAAAAGGCGACTGGCTGAATATTGATTATCTGTGGGTGAGCGACACCGTGCGGGGTAGCGGCGTTGGCAGCCAGCTCATCAAAACGGCGGAAGATGAAGCCAGACGTAAAGGCTGCAAGCACGCGCTGGTGGATACCGCCAGCTTCCAGGCGCGTCCGTTTTATGAAAAACAGGGGTATCAGCTGCAGATGTCTTTGCAGGATTACCCCTATGCGGGTATGCAGAGACACTATCTGGCGAAAGCCCTTTAAGCCCGGTTCTGTCATTAGGCATCGAGATTCATCGCCCGGTGGCGCTACGCTTACCGGGCCTACACTTCCCCCGTCATGTAGGCCGGGTAAGCGCAGCGCCACCCGGCAACAGACCGCATATAACTTATCCTTCTTATTGATTCGTTTTCGGTTTTTATTTCACCATCTCGTTGTCGATATAGTCTCTACAACATTCATCAAAAGGAACTGTCTTGTGAAACGTCGATTGGGTGCTCTGGTTCTCGCGGGTCTGCTGCTGGCAGGATGCGATCAAAGTGGCAGCGATGCCAAACACATTAAAGTCGGCGTCATCAATGGCGCTGAACAGGACGTGGCGGAAGTCGCCAAAAAAGTGGCAAAAGAGAAATATGGCCTCGATGTGGAGCTGGTGGGGTTCAGTGGTTCGCTGCTGCCTAACGATGCCACCAACCAGGGTGAACTGGATGCCAACGTCTTCCAGCATCGCCCGTTCCTCGCAGAAGATAACAAGGCGCATAACTATAAACTGGTTGCCGTGGCGAACACCTTCGTCTTCCCGATGGCGGGCTATTCCCGCAAAATTAAATCCGTGACCGAACTGAAGGACGGAGCGACCATTGCCATTCCAAACGATCCAACCAACCTTGGTCGCGCGCTGCTGCTGCTGCAAAAAGAGAAGCTCATTACCCTGAAGCCAGACACCGGTCTGCTGCCAACTGCGCTGGATATTACCGCCAATCCTAAACACCTGAACATTATGGAGCTGGAAGGCGCACAGCTGCCGCGCGTGCTGGATGACCCGAAAGTGGACGTCGCCATTATCAGCACCACCTATATTCAGCAAACCGGGCTGTCGCCGGTACATGACAGCGTCTTTATTGAAGATAAAAACTCGCCGTACGTGAACATTGTGGTCACGCGCGAAGACAACAAAGAAGCGCAAAACGTGAAGGCGTTTATCCAGTCTTATCAGTCGCCTGAAGTGGCAAAAGCGGCTGAAACGATCTTTAACGGCGGGGCGGTACCGGGCTGGTAACGCCACCGGCTTTTACGTCGTCACGGTGGCGTCTATCCGGCTTTCCGGCCAGAGAAAACCCTGGCCAAACCGGGCGCCCGACGCGCGGGCTCGCTGCAGATCCTGCGCGGTTTCAATCCCTTCAACGACGACAGCCCTGGCAATCTTATCTCGGACGAAGTGAACGAGTTCGTCAAACCGGCCAGCGGTGTTGAGCTCTGAGCGGTCAAGTTTGATGCCGTCAACCGGCAGGGCAAGTCGCGCATAATCGTCTGCCAGCTCGTAAGTCAGGTCGTCCAGCCAGATTTTCCAGCCCGCCGCTTTAAGCCGATGCAGGTTTTTATGAATGCTGCGTTGCTCTGCGGTACTCATGCGGGTCAGGGTTAGCGGGTCCTGAATCTCAATCGTTAAGCGTTGCTGGTGACGTAGCGCAAGCAACAGATCGATGGACCTGGGGTCAAGCAGCTGATCTGTCGGAAAATTAAGCCAGTACTGGCCTTTGTCCTGTCTCTGTAACAGCGTCTTAGCCTGCCAGAAAAAGATTTGCAGCGCACACCGGGTGGGCAGCGAAGCGAACAGCACATCAAGATTGACGTTGTGGATCTCCACAAGAACCTCATGCGCCACGGCCTGGCCGGAATGAAAATCCACTAAAGGCTGAAACCGAAGCCCCGTGATGGTATGCAGCATGGGAGAGGGAAGAACGGTGTACATGACGAGGCCCTGAGAAAAAAAAGGTTCCCGCGGATGCGGGAACAAAGGCAAACGACACACGGTCGAGAAGTTAATTCAGGATCCAGCGAATGCTCTGATAGAACGAGGGTCCCCGGACGGCCTTGAGCTTATTCATGGCGTTGTTTTTGTAGAAGTAGACCAGCCTGACGTTGCAGCCCAGCTGGCGGGCAATCTGCTTGGTTTTCAGATTACATGAGTAACCCCGAAGCACGCTGGCCTCCTCATTAGAGAGTCTTGCAGGGCGCTGTCGCGTCGTAATACTGACGTTGTAATGGTTTAATGCCTTTGGCGTCTGGCTCATCAGGATTTGCCACATCGCCTTGATATCCCCCAGCGAAACACGCTTATTGATGATCCCATCCACATGCTTAAACTTCAGAAAACCAGCGGATAACGAATAGATATATATCCTCGCTTCAGGCTGTATTTCTTTCATGCGCAGAATGTCTTCATTTGGCGTGATCATAAAATTGCCGGTATTTAGCGGATCGTAAATCACGATGTCCCACACCCGTTCGCTGAGAAGAAAGTCTTCAATATTGCTAAACCCATGGAAAATAACATCCCGATGCTCGTCAGGTTCGCGGTTGCCAAGATATTGCAGGCCAATCATTGTGAATTCGCAACTATCAACAACCGCCACATATATTTTTTCTTTCATGGTCATTCTCCTTTAGCTGAGCACCAGATCCCTGTAAGCGAAAAAGTCATTCGAATGTAGTCGTCACCCATTAATGTGTGGTGGGATGATGCGTAAAATGTATGCCAGAGGAACATAACGAGTAAAGGGAATGTTTTTTATTAGAGGGAAATAAAATTCAAAAAATATTTTAATGTCAGAACCAATGTCTTTAATCTTCTAATAATATTGCAAACAGATTTTTATTCTGAAAAATAGCGAAAATTAAGATTTGGTCTGGTGCAAAGTGGCTGTGAAGGTCGATTTTTGTGGGGGGTATGGCTCTTTCGGTCCCGAAAATCTTTACCCTGGGCTAGTGTTTTTCCCCGCTGCAGATTTTTATCGCCATAGCCGTTAAAATCCTGGAGGGAATAAGTTGTGAGCGTGATTTTATTAAATTACTATCACTCTTCTTTATTCGTGTTAGCAATGAAATAATATGAATTATACTGAATTAACCGTCAGGATCCTTGTGTTTTATCGAGTCAATATTCTGCAGGAGATGATAAGCGATGCGCTACAGAAATTACTGCCTGAATATTCCCTGCACATAACGATAGTTGAATCAACAGAGCAGCTCTTTGATGCGATTATCGATCGCCAGGTTGATATTATGATAACCGAGTTCAGTTATCTGTTTAATCATAAGGCGTGGGGAGTGCAAACCAGTAACAGGCTTAATACGTTGTGTCATACGCATAACGTAAAGCGTGTGCTGTTTGTTCCGGAATTACAGTACGGTTTATTAAAAAAAGTGCTGGAGATGAAGTATGAGCTGACACTTTCTCTGCAGGATGCGCCCGGGGAGTTAAAAACTGAATTGCGGGCGCTGCTGACGACAGAAGACGTTAAGCCGCGGATCTCATCTTTTCTGAAGGGGATGATGCGCGCCGGCGCGCGATCGCGTTCGGTGCTATCCGCCAGGGAATGGGAGGTTCTTCATCTTATTGTGGAAGGCTATACGGTGACCGAAATTGCCCACCTGCGAAGCCGCTCTGCCAGTACCATCGCCACCCAAAAGCACAATGCGATGAAGAAGCTCAACCTCGCCAACCACAGTGAACTGATCAAGTACCTGCAGATGGCGGGGAAAATCGGGAATTAAGCGAGAATGTCTCATGATTGCGTATTACGGGTAGATAATATTCAGCGTGGCCGAGGTATTCAGCTTGCCCTGGCTGACCTTCGCCGGTGCCCAGACATAATACGACGCCGCCATTGGCAGGGTGAAGGTCTTGCTCAATGCCTCGCCCGCCGCCACGCTAAACAGCAGCGTGGCGCTCCCCCGGCTGGTGGTCGAGGTTGAGAAGACGACCGGCAGCTGCGGGTTGTTCCTCTGAATCAGCCGCAGGCCAACGCCCTGCGCGGCGCTGCTGCTGGTGTCGACCAGCACGGAACTGTCGGTCGACAGCAGTTGGGTGCTGGAGAGGAACATCTCAATCGACCGGTCAGAACTCCCGTTCGTCGCCAGATTCTGGCAGCTCATATTGAGCGTAAAGGGGGTCAGCCCTGGCTGAGCAGAGGCACTCAGTTGGGGAATACCGAGCGTAGGCAAATGAACCGTCAGCCCCGCGTTATCGAACGAGCAGGTCGTCAGCTTCGGCGCATATTTGATGGTCATCGGCTGACCAAACATATCGCGGTTATCGTATGGCCACTTAAAGCCGTTAAACAGCCACTGCACAATTTTCACCAGCTGGTTTATCGGCCAGGTAACGATCTCCCAGAACGACATGCCGCTCATATCGCTGACGAAAAGCACATCGCTCATGGTCGCCGTGTCGCCCGTGAGCGTGGTGCCGCTCTGGTTAACCAGCGTAAAGCGTACGGTAAACGGCGTATTCAGCTCAGAGGCCGTATGGTTACCGCCCGCGGTCAGCGTTTTGTTGGGTTGCGTGCTGGTGATCTCCGCCCGCACCCTATATTTATCGTTGCTGAAGCCCAGAATGGTGGCGTACTTACTGTCGGTCGAGAGGATCGGCGTGTAGGAAAACTCGCTGTTGCCGGTTGAACAGTTAAACGAGCCGCTGTACTGGGTGCTGAAGCTCCCGGTCCAGGTCGGTGTGGCCGGCGTCAGCTTATCCGACAGGTCGATGCCGATCGGCGGGCCATAGGAGATACCGCCCCCGGAACAGGTGGCATAGCTTGCCCCGCTAATGCAGGCGAGAAACAGAAAGGTCAGTAACCGTATCATGTTGATGTTCCGTTAGTTATGGCAAACAGAGGACGGGCTTTCCAGTCCCCACGCCGGAGTGGCGATAGTGCAGTTTCCGCCACGCAAATGAACGTTAAGCTCGCGTGGTGGTTGTTCCGCGCGGATATAGAGCACGCTGGCCTGGCCGACATAACCTACCGACTCGCCGCGCTCATTCAGCACTTCGGTGCCAAACGGCAGCGGCGCACCGTCTGGACGGCTGGCGCGAAGCATCCAGGACTGGCGTTGGTCGGTGTCGAAGCGGATGTAGTTCACTGCGCCATCGTATGGGGCGACGTTAGCGATGTTGCCGCGCACTTCCGCCCCACGGCTGTTCGCCGTTTCGGACAGGGTGATGGCGTTTTTACGGTACGGCGTGGCATAGGGAACCAGCGCCACGCCATCACGGTTGGTCACGATGCTTTCGTCGCCGTTGACCATCAGCCCTTCAGCCTGTGGAGCATCCACAATCGTCATGGTGGTGCCGGTTTCGTTCGAGGCAAGCAGATGCCACGGCACGGCCACCAGGCTGCCGCGCCCGTTCAGCCCGGTCTGGCGGTAGTCGGAGGATTCACTATATGAGCCGCCCAGCGTGGCGAAGTTTGCACGGTATGCGGTGTTCACGCTCGCCGTGTTGTTCCCGCCCCGGGCATTGCTGCCGGAGAGCGTATAGCTCAGGCGGTTCGACTCCAGCGCGTTGCCGCTCATGCTGATATTGCTCTGTTCGTAATGCGAATCGCTGGCCGTCAGGCTGGAGGTGATCCACGCGTTATTATCAAATAGCGAGAACGGCAGGCTGAGGGAGAGGTAAAAACGCGTCTCTTCTTCACGCTCGCTGTTGCGCACCCGGCTGGCGGAGACGGTATAGCTGGCCCGGCCGATAGCGTTGGAGTAGCCGGCCTGATATTCGCGCGAGGTTTGCCCGGAATTCCAGTAGTCGCGCTGCGTGCCGGAGATAAATACCGTGCCCCAATTATTGAGCAGCCGCTGGTTCAGGTTCAGGGTGAAGGTATTTTTAGGCTGCGCGGCGCGCAGGGCATCCCAGGTGCTCATAGTCATCTCCGGGGCGACCCCGAAGCGATCCTCATACTCGTTATACTGCGCTTTCAGGCGTTGATACCCGTCCCGGGAGTAGAGCGCGTCGCTAAAGCTGTAATAGCCTTTTGTGGAATAACGGTAGGCCGCCAGCGTGAAGTTGGTGGCAGTGGTATCGATAAACTTACTGTACGACACGCGAAAGCTTTGGCCGCTGTCGGTTCTGTCCTGCAGCGTCGTCTTTGCATGGGTGACGTCAACGGAGACCGCGCCGAACGGCAAGTTCCAGCCGGTGCCGATAAGCCCGGCCTGATAATCGTCGCTCACGATCGTGCCGGTATAACCTGTCATCAGGTTATTAAAGCCATAGCGCAGCGTGGCCTGCAGGAAGGCCGGTTCCGCCTCAAGGGTGTTCTGATGGACTTTACCGGCGACCACGCTGTACTCGCTCACGCCTTCTTTAAGCATACCGGGCACGGCAGAGAAGGGCACCGTGAAGGATTGCTGCGAGCCGTCGGCTTCACGCACGACCACCAGCAGGTCGCCGGCCGACCCGGTAGGTTGAATACTGTCAAGGGTAAACTGTCCCGGCGGAACGTTTTCCTGATAGATGACGTTACCGTTCTGGATCACTTTGACCAGGGCGTTGGTGCGCGCCACCCCGTGCACTACCGGCGAAAAGCCTTGCTGCGAGTTGGGACGCATTTTTATATCTGACGCCAGCGAGACGCCGCGCACGCGCAGGGAATCAAACAGATCGCCCGGAATATAAAAGTCACCCAGCGTCAGGTTGGATTTCAGCGCCGCCAGCGGGCGGCGCAGGTAACGGGTGTTGTTCTGCCAGCTGCTGTCGCCGCTCGCGGATTTGCGCCAGGTGCTGCTGTCGCGAAACTGCCAGCCCAGCAGGTTGGCTCCGGAATCCAGTCCGGCGTAAAAATCGTCATTGGTCTCTTTCGCTGAGCCTTTCGTCCGCGTGTTGTACCAGGTGGTGTTCCAGGAGAGCATGAGCGCCGGGATCCCTTCATCCCAGAACTGGGGGGCAACATAGCCCTCTTCCGTGTGCAACACGGCCGCCTGCGGCACGGTGAGCGCCAGGCTCAGGGTGCCGGTATCCGTTTTCACCTCGCCACCCTGAACGAGATCGTGCAGTTGCACCTGTCCCTGAGCAATGGCGGGCGCCGGGATCGCTTTGGTGTTGATCCCCAGCATCAGGGCATCTTTCCACGCAAGGCGAACGTCATCCTGTTGTTCGCCATAGGTCACCGTATAGCGTCCTTTCCAGTCCCCGTTGACGTAAATATCCATCTCCTGCGGGCCGGCAGGCATGGCGTTGTTTTCGTAAAAGCGTGACAGATCGGACTCACCGGATGCGCCAGCAAGCAGGGAGGTATCAAACGATACCGCCCCCGATTTATGCGAAAGCAGAAGCGAGCAGACAGCCAGCATGCAGAGCCTGTTTTGTTTCAATTTCATGGTGAGTCTTTCCGGTCACTGGCTGATGAGCGTGCGGGTTTTGTAAGCACCCAAATCGTCCACATACATCAGCTGGTAGGTTTGGCCGCGTTTCACCGCGTTTTTCGTCGCAACGGTGAGCTGACCGAATGGCGATACCATCGGTGATTCCTGCAGTAATTTGGTTTTGCCCTGGGAAATATTGGCGACCGTAATATGGAAAGGACTCTCATTTACGATGCGAAACTGTTTTCCGCTGGCAATCAGCGTCAGTTTTCCCGTCGCGTCATCCAGCGTGCCGGTTAACGCGGCCGGGCGATAAAACAGTTTGATGCGTGATTTAATCGCCAGCTGAACGGTATTCTGGTTTTGCACATTTTCCGGCTTCGGGGGAATATCGAGCACGTTCAGGAAAAAGACCGATTCACGATCGCCCGGTAAATTCGCAGGCAGCTTTTTAATACGCAGTTGCTGACCATTATGTTCGCTGACCTTCACTACCGGCGGTGATAACAGAAACGGAACGTTTGCCGTTTCCGGTGTGGAATTAATGTCGCCGTCATCAATCCATGATTGCACCAGTGCAGGGGCATCACCCGTATTGATTAACTGAACAATCACCTCTTTGTTATTCTCAGGGTAAAGAACACGCGTGCCATTAATGACAATATTGGCGCACGCGTGGCCCGCGCTGAGCAACAGAGATGCCAGCATAATAATCTTACGCATAATGGTAACCTTAAAAACAGGCTTCGCAGGAACGAAGCCTGTTTAACTGAAATTACAGATAGGAAATGGTGTACGTCACGTTAGAGCTCAATGCACCGACCGTTGCGGCAGCGGCGTTGGTTTTATAGTAATAAACGTCCAGCGTCAGCGTTTCAGAATCTGGCGCTGTTGCGGTACCCATAATGCTGGTGGTGTAAGCCTGATTAAGCGTAACAGGCGTTGATTTACCCGGTTCCACTAATGCGAAACCTACGTTACGCGCCACGCTGGCATCGTTTTCATTTACGCTGTTATTCAGCAGGTATTTACCGTCGGTAGAAATATTATCGGCGCTGGAGAAGTACACTTTCAGCGGCGTGCCGGTCGTACCCGCTGCTGGCGTACAGCCGGAGAAGGTTAACGCAATAGATTTTTTATTTTTAGTAATCAGGCCAACCGTCGTTCCGGCATCCTTAACCGAAATTGGTGAGAGGGCGACGGTCATATCGGCGCTTTTACCGCCATTAATCGTACAGGTGGTATCGGTAATGGCTCCGGTAAAGTTAATTACGCCACCTGCTGAGTTATCGGCGGCAATCGCGTGAGTAGATGCAATGGCTGCGCCAAGCACAGATACGGTCATGATCGTTTTGAACATGATAAACTCCATAATGTTTTGTTTTATATAAAAAAGAATGTTTCCCGGCTGCGCAACACACTGTTACCGGCTAACGCGCATAGCGACCTGAGTACGAGCCTTGACGATATTATGTTGCATCAAAAAGACACATAACAAAACATTATTCCGGTAAACTCAATATAATAAGATTATAATCTTGATATAATATTTTTTTAAAGATCATAATCTAAACGCCTTCATTCGAAGCTCTTAATTAATGAATTAATAATTGTGAATTTATGAAATTTTCTATGCCGCATCCTCAAATAATATTTGATGACTTGACCACACACCCTTTAGACCTATTATTGCGAGACAAATACAGTCGTTTATAACAGTGGTGTAATAATCATATGAAGTATCTTATTGATCTCGCAATGCTTTATGAAGTGGACTCCGGTGTGATCATGATAAATGGAGAAGAGGAATCTTCAATTAAGTTATCCAATCAGGCGGCACGTTTGTTATATGAACTCATCATTAATAATGGCAAAACCCTCGACAGGGACGACCTGATTAAGAAAGTCTGGGAAGACCACGGTTTTTCCGGTTCCTCGGTCAGTCTTAATGTTGCCATCAGTGAAATCAGGAAAGCCTTTCGTAGTTTAGGACGTGACCCTCTGCTGATTAAGACCATTCGGGGTAAAGGTTTTAGCCTGGCCGCGCATATTGAGCATCACACGGTGAGGCCACCCGTTTCTGCCCCGGAGAAAATCGCGGCGGAGGCATCCGATGTTGTGACTCAACAGCGAGACCCGCCAGCACGCCTGCGTCGTCGGGACAGCGGCTTTACCACGCTGTGCGTGATGGCGCTGGTCGCCATTGCCGGTATTACGGCACTTCTTTTCTATCAAAACATGCGCGTGACCGAACGCCCGAAAGAGTCCGATATCCATCTGCTGGGCAAAATTGATCGCTGTACGGTTTATCTTATCGATAAGAATATGTATCAGTCGCAACAGACCTGGTTTAGCCTGGCCAAAGAGGCCATTACACGTCAACAAATAGACTGCGAACATCAAACCGCTGATGCGTATTATTCAAAATTTAAAAAGTCACAACTGGAAAATGATTTCCTGGCTGTCTGTTATCGGCAGGATAGCGGCGATGGCTATAAAAATTGCATCTCTTACAGAAGCCTGACAGGGAGTTAAGAACATGTCAAAGAGATACCTGAGTATATTATTGAGCGGGGTACTGCTGCTTGCTGTTATCGCCATTGTCCTGTTTTATCCTGAAAAAAACCAGGAGAAAGGATTTGGCTGTCAGTCTGATACCATTTCCAGGAAAACCTATTCAACGGGAGAGACAACCGGTCTGTCATTAACGACGCTGCTTCTGTTTAATAGCAAAGATATGATCACGGTGATCCATAAAGGCGTATTCACTCGCGGAGGCAAGCGCTATTTAATTGAACGCAACTATGTGCTTAATGTTGAGAAAGTTGCGGGGAGTGATATTTACTATATTAAAGGAAAAAAGCTGCACAAATCTGAGGATGATGTTGCACCGGATGGTATTGTCAATGAACTGCTGCTGGATGGTATCGACTTCTTTTATGTTACCCAAGTGAAGAGTCGTGTCTGGCTAATTAAAGGGCTGGTATTGCCTATAATGATGTGCGTGGCCGTGCCGACATCCTGATATTCTGCAAAATAATAAGAATAGATGTTTGTCTATTAATCAAAAAGTCTCAATTTTATTCATTATGTAACAACAAGATGCAAAAGCATTCTGTTATTTTTCATCTTTTCCTGTGAGGGGAATGAAATTTTCTGTATTGCCTCATTATTTTTGGGGTGACTATACTCCGCCTCGAAAAAGGGGCTCCCCTTTTTTAAACATCTGGATTCTTTTTTGAAGGACTAAATAAATGAATAAACTGAACGCTATCGTTCTGGGCTCACTGCTGTCTCTTTCCGCCCTGAGCGCTGTTAATGCAGCGGAAACTACCGCTTCTGCAACCTGGCAGGCTTCTGCAACGAAAGACAGCGATTCCGATCTGGTTGTTACGCCGACGCGTGCACTGAACTTCGTTTACAGCGCAAACACGAAAGCTTTTAACACCGACACCGGTCTGTTTGATGTGGTAATTCGTGGTGACCACTCTTCTGCTACCAACTTCAAACTGGAAGCGATCGTTGATGACTCTGACAACACCCTGTTCAGCGTTGGCGGCGAAACAACCAAACTGAAAGTGGGCGCGCGCTTTGGCGGTACCGATCTGGGTTCCATCGGTGGCACTGTGGGTGCGAAATCAACAGCATGGACTACGCTGGTTGACTCTTCAAACAACACTGGCGTCTCTTCTGGCCTGTGGAACCTGACCACCAGCGCAGGCGCAACGGCGAATACCGAAGTGACCGGCCAGGACAAATTTGTGTTCTACGTCGATTCTGCACAGGACAACACCGGTGCAACGAAAGCGTTCAAAGACCTGACCAACAGCCTGTGGGAAGGTACTGTATCCGTTGCGTTCCGCGCAACCTGGAGCTAAGAGCTGACAGTCACAGGGGCGTAAGCCCCTGTTTAGGGAAATATCATGTTTAGCCTTAAACCCATCTTCTTCTCTTTATTATTTATCTCCTCCTCCGCGCTGGCGATTAATGTTGGCAAAGTCACCACCATTATTCCTGCCAATGCGGACTCCATCGCCAAGGAATTAAAAAACGAAGCGGATAGCGTGCGCATTATTTCCATCAGCGCCCAGCGTATCAGCAGCCCGATGGATGAAGGCGTGGTGATTAATCCGGAGAAAATAGACGAACTGTTGCTGACGCCTACCCGCATGGTCATGCCCGCCGGGACCAGCAATATCGTCAAATTTTACTACCACGGTAAGGCCGATGACCGGGAGCGCTATTACCGCATTACCTTCATTGATGAAGGGGTCAGCGAAGATCTCGATAACGGCACGCAAAAGAATGGCAAAGGGATGACCCGCGCCGTGGTGAGCACCATTCTGGTGGTACAGCCCCGGAAGAAGAACGTCGATTTTGTCTACGTAGCCGGAAAGATAACCAATAAAGGCAATACCGCGTTTCGCGTTAATGCGAGCGGGACATGCCTGAAACCCAACCCGGAATCACCGACCACACCGTGCGTTAAAAACTTTTACCTGATGCCGGGTACCTCTCGCGCGATCGACGATATCAACGTTACGGACAACCATTTTCATCTCGGAATTTGGGACCTGAAACAGTTCATTCCTGTTAAGTAAGGATGCATGGTGAAAAATAAATTAGTGTTGCCGGTGATGATGGCGTGCGCATCCGGCCTTTTGCCCGCGTCTGCGCATGCTGCCTCCAGCTCCGTGGTTATCGCTAATTACCGTTTTCCCGACTCGCTCTATGCCCTGCTGGAGCAGGGGATCAAAATCCCGGTTTATTTGGTCAATACCCGCCCGAATGCAACGCAAAAGGCGGGCAGCGCAAATGATGTTAGCGAATATGTCCGTATTGGCGACGTGACGATCTACGCGAAAGATCGGCAACTCGGGCTGCGCGATGTTCAGGTCCAGGAGTCAGACAACGGTATTCGTCTGTCGAAAGCGATGCGGACGTTGCTGCAAAGCATCAACGGCAAGCAGTTTGACGACCACATGCGTATTCCGGTGAACGCCGGGTCGGCGTTCGAACTGGATCAGAAAAAGATGCGCCTGTTGCTGAACCTCTCTCAACGTGATTACGGGGTGAATATTCGCCCGCGTGAAGTGGATATTGATGCCCCTGAATCAGACGACCTGAGCGGCACGCTCTCCTATAACCTCGGCGCGTATCATACCGAGACCGGCTACGGCGATAGCTGGTCTTCCGGCTATCTCAACGCCAAAAGCTGGATCTCGATGGGGGTCGATCACCTGCTGGTCGATGGCTCAGGCTATGTTAACGAGAACAGCAGCGACACCCAGATGAACGCGGTGATGTGGGAACGCGACTATCAGGGCATGCGCTACGCCGCCGGGATGCTGAACGGCTGGGCGATGCAGTCTCTGGCCAGCGTCAGCGGTATCTCAGGCGGGGAAGTGTACGGCGTGTCGGTGGGCAACCAGGCTAACTCGCGCAAGCGGGACAATACCCTCTCCCTGACGCCAGTGGTGGTCTATTTCCCGACCGCCGGGGAAGCGCGCATTCGTCGTGACGGCCAGCTTATCGGCATTCAGCGCTTTGACGTGGGCAACCACGAAATCGATACCAGCGCGCTGCCCTACGGTATCTACAGCGTGGAAGTCGAGGTGGTCAGCGGTAGCCGCACCGTGTCGCGCAGCATGTACACGGTGAACAAACCTTTCAGCAATAACGTGTCGGAGGCGCTGCGCTGGCAGACGTGGGGCGGTATTTATAGCCGCGACAAATCCGTCGTCAATTATAAAAAGTACGCCAAACGGAAAAACGAGCAGGACAACAGCTACTACTACGATTACGACACTAAACACAAAGACACCATGTCGCTGGTCGGCACCTCCTTCAGCAAGCGCAGCGGGATGGTCGACTGGAACGCGTCCGGCTATATGATGCGCGAGCACGTGGTCAGCGAACTGTGGGCCTCCCTGAACCTGACCGGGTATTTCTCGGTAAATACCCAGACGATGGCCGCCTCTGACGGCACGTACCGCGCCAACTACGGGGCTAACGTCAGCCTGCCGTGGAATATCGGTTCGGTCTGGTACTCGCATGAGCAGCTCTCCAGCGGCAAATTCCTCGATATCTATGAAAACAAAGGCAACACGTGGGGCGCGTCGTTCAGCCTGCCGTCGTTCGGTCTGCCGTCTGCCGGGAACCTGAGCCTGATGCGGCAGGAAGACGACGTATACCGCTACAAACGCTATCAGATTGACTACTCCCAGGGGCTGTACGCCGGTCGTTACGGCACGGCGCGCCTGCGGGTGGGAATGTCGCGCAATAAATACGAGGGTTATTACGAAGAGAAAGACCGCTACGTGATGCTCGACTTCGCCATCCCGCTGGGTAACACCGTCTCCGTGGGCGTTTCCCATAACCGCGATACCGGCACGGCGCTCAACGTCAGCGCCAGCCGCCAGTTCGAAGGGGATTACCTGAAGTCGGTCACCGCCAACGTCTCGCGGGCCTTCAGCAGCAACCAGGATCGCACCGTGAGCGGCGGGGGCAGCGTGAGCTTCGACACGCCGTGGAACAGCAACATTCTTAGCGTGCAGAGCGGCACCAGCAAAGGCTGGAACTCCACGCTGACCAGTGACGGCAGCGTCGGCTGGTCGAAAGAGGCGATTGCGGCGGGTAAAGGTACCGACAGCGCGGGGGTGATTGTCAGTACCGGGCTGAAATCCGACGAGTCGCTCACGCTGAAGCTCAACGGTCGTACGGAGCGGATTAAGGGCGATAAAACCTGGCTGTCGTTGCCGGCCTATCAGGCCTATGACCTTGAGGTGATGAACAGTGAAACCGGCACCGAAAGCTATGACATTGGCGCGAATGCCCGTCGTCATATCACGGTCTACCCGGGGAACACGGTGGTGATGAAGCCGCAGGTGAAAAAAATCGTCACCCTGTTTGGTCGCCTTGTTGATGCCAACGGTAATCCGGTGAGCGCCACGCAAATCAAAAACCACGTTGGGCTGACCCGCACCGAAAACGACGGTCGCTTCGTGATTGACGTGGACAAGAACAATCCGGTTCTCAGCATTGCCACACCGGACAACAGCGTCTGCGAGGTGCGTCTGGATATCGAGTCCAACCGCGGCGCGCTGTGGCTTGGAGACATCTCCTGCGATAAGGGCGATTTCGTCTGGCAGGAAGCAAAAGGAACACGGGAACGTGACGATGAAAAAAATATTCGCTCTTAATCTGCTGCTGATAAGCGCGGCGGCGCAGGCGCAGCAGATGCCCTATTTCGCCATCAACAACCCGGATAACAACGGGACGGGCAACACGGCTGCGCTGTTCAGCCTGAACAGCACCTCGACCGCGTTTTTACATGGCTCGCGGGAGTGGCCAACCCTGAGCGCCAAAACCAACAACGGGATTGCCACGTATATTCCGGATAACAGCTATAACGGCCCTGCGGGCAGCGCGCTGACCATCAACTTCAGCGTCACCGGCTCCAGCGCCTCGCCGTTCTTTAAGGGCACCGCGTGCTCTTCAAGCTGCGGCACCACGGGCTATACCGCAACGACCAGCTATACCGACACCTCAATGGTGGTGAAGCCCCCGGTCGTTGAGCCGGGCAGCTCTTATGGCCGCTGGGTGC
This sequence comes from Lelliottia nimipressuralis, assembly GCF_004402045.1. Taxonomy (GTDB): domain Bacteria; phylum Pseudomonadota; class Gammaproteobacteria; order Enterobacterales; family Enterobacteriaceae; genus Enterobacter; species Enterobacter chinensis. Next base: position 119,690 of record NZ_SOMG01000014.1, read on the forward strand.
TGGGGGATCCGTTCTTTAACTATCTGCTCAATGCGGCCCCCGGCAACGAGGTGACCATTACCTCCACGCCGCAGACCTCCTCTATCAATAAGGTGACCACCACCAACACGCTGCACAAGGTGGGGACGTTGACCATGACCAACTCGCGGGCGCTGGATCTGGGGATAGACCCGATCAGCGGCGAGGTCACGATTGTGGATGGAACAACCGGGGCGACCTGTACCAAATACACCCGTAATACGGTGTCGGGCGTGCTCTGCTCGCTGCTGGAATATACTTTCGTCGGAGAAGATATCACCGGCTATAGCCCGGGCCTGGCGCTGACGTCATCCCGCGTTAACGGCGTGCTGCAGTCGCACATGAGCGGCGGAACGGGTCTGTCGGCGGAAATCACCTTTGATGAGAGTAACTGGTACAGCATCTCGGGCGGCATTATGAGCGATACCCGCGTGCTGGCGAATACCTTCCTCGCTGCGCCGCAAAAAAACGGCGGCAAGGCCTACCTTAAAATCTTTTTACCGAAGGCGCTGATTTTGAGCGTGGCGCAGGCGGGAGATGGCAGCAACATTGGCAATATTGTCAGCCTGTGCCTGACGCCGGGCAACAGTTCGCTGGCGGCGGATTTCTGCTTCCAGCCGGGTGGGGGACTGGTCATTAACCCTATCCAGCCAGGACTTGCGATTGTGCCGGATAGCCCGGACTACACGCTCGACCCTAACGGCCTTGGCGGCTCCGGAAAAGGGACAATTGGCGAGGCGCCGATTGAGATCCCCTACACCATTACCTACAGCGGCGCGCAGAAAGACGCGGCGATCGCGGTAACGGTGAAGGTCACCGGGCCGACGCAGAGCCTGAACGGCGTGGACTACTGCGCCTTTAGCGGCAACGGCTTCACCGTGCCGATACCCGGCAATGTGCTGGTGGGCAAAAGCCACACGCTGAAGGCGCATAACTGCAAAGGCGACGTGCTGTCCATTCCTGCCCCCGCCAGCCATGCGGAAGAGTGGGACAAAATAAGCTCAGGGGTGACGGACATGTGGCTGTGGAAAACGCCGCTGGTATTGCAGTTTGTGATGAATAACCCGGTCTCGAAAACCACCTATGACGGTAATAGCTGGTTTGGTGAAGTCACGGCGCAGGGGCGAATTGACGTCAGCGCTTCCTGGAATTAAATGATGATGACTGGAAAATTCCTGGCTATTTTTGCAATAAATTACTTCATTTCTGCAAGCGCAAATGCTTTAATTATTGAAAGCCTAAATATTGATTTTCTACCCGAAAAAGAAGTTGTTTTTCAGCCAATAAAAAACGATACCAGCGTCCGACAGAATTATACTGTTTCGCTTATTCAGGTCGATGTTCCTAAAGAGCACGGGAAAGAGACTGAAATAAAAGATGGCGAGGTGATGTTCTCGCCGAAACAGTTAACCCTGGAGAGCGGCGGGCAGGCCGGTTTTAAGTTTTATTACACCGGCCCGCACGATAGCAAGGAGCGCTATTATCGCGTTAAATTCACCGAGACGCCGCTCCAGGCGCGGGTTGTGATGAGCAAAGGCCAACGCATTCAGTCGGATGTGGTGGTTTCGCTTGAGGCTATTTTAATTGTCCGGCCATGGACAAGACATTTTGATTATGCGTTTAGCAACGGGGTGGTGAGTAATACCGGGAATACCTGGTTTAAATATGTTTCCTCGCAAGGATGTAGCTCACAATATAATGATTCAAAATATCTTCCGCCGGGTCAACGGCTGGAAATAGATAATTACGCGCAGCCCGCAAGGCGGATGATTATTTACGGAAATAAAATCATTCCGCTTTCAAGCTGCCCGTAACAACCGCTTTCCTTCATAAAAGGAAATTAACCTTTGGCGCAAGCTGAAGATTTACAACTACAGGAGAATAAAATGAAAGCGATTTCATTCGTAGAAGCGAAAGACATTATCGGTGGGGCATTAAACCCATTCGCTGGCCTCGTTAAGGGCGCACAGCTGGGTTACGACACCGGTGCAGGCATCATGGGTATGGTAGGTGGTGTGGCTGGTGGAATTCTGGGTGGCGTAATGGGCTTCCTGGGTGCGCTGGTTGGCAGCTACAACTAATTCAGATTAACAGGAAGACAATCATGCAAGTTATCGATTTCAAAAAAGCACAGGCCATCATCGGTGGTTGGGATCCGTTCGCTGCTGCCATTCAGGGCGCGAGCGCAGGTTATAACGCAGGCAGCCAGATGTTAGGCGCGCTGGGCGGCACCGTCGGTGGTGTGTTTGGCTTGCTGGGCGGCTTCATCGGCGGCTTCTTCAGCGCATAAGTTGTTGACCTATGCACCTATGGCCCGCTTGCCGGGCCATTTTTTTATTTCAGCCACGGATAATTATGTTTTCGCTTTTTCAGTATAAAAAAAAGGGTAAGACACCCGTTATTCGCCAGCATGAATTTACCGAATGCGGACTGGCTTGTCTGGCGATGGTGCTGGGGCACTATGAACACCACGTCTCCGTCAGCCAGCTGCGCAGGGAGCTTTCAGTCTCTGCCGACGCGGGAACCTCAATGGCGGAATTAATGACCCTCGCCAGCGATAAAAATATGACTGGCCGGGTGCTTAAGGGCGAACTCACTGAAATTGAAAGTGCCGAACTGCCGCTTATCGCCTTCTGGCGCGGCAACCACTTCGTGGTGATCGTGAAGGTCGACGGCCGCAGCGTGACGGTTCACGATCCGGCCAGCGGCGTGCGTCGCTACAGCCTCAAAGAGGCGCAAAAACTCTTTACCGGCTACGTGCTGGAGCTAAAGCCAACGCCGCGCTTCGACAAAAAAACGCCTGACGAGACGCTCACGCTGGGACGGTTGGCCAATAAATCCCCGAGTTTATTCCAGCGGCAGGTGCTGCTGTTTGTGCTCTCGATTTTTACCCTCATCACCATGCTGGCCAGCCCCACCTACGTGCAGCTGATCATGGATGAGGCTATCTCGCGCAACGACAACGATCTGGTGATCTTACTCACCGCGATTTTCGCCATCGTTTTTATTTTTGAAGTCATTGGTAAGTTCCTCAAGCAGATACTTGAGATCCTGATGCGCAACATTGCCTATGACGACCTCAGCCAGTCGGTACGCCGCTATATGCTGCGCACCCAAACCGGCTGGTTCCGCAGCCGCCCGCCGGGCATTGTGCTGGCGATTGAAAAATCACTCCATGCCTGCGCGGAGTTCATCAGCAATGGCTATGTGCAGATCCTCTTTTCCAGCCTGATTGCCTTCACCAGCCTGCTGTTTATGCTGCTGTATAACGTGAAAATCGCCGTGCTGACGATGCTGCTGATGGGGGTTTTCTTCCTGATCCGTTTTTCGCTGATTGGCCCTTACCAGCGTGCGGTGGACGACTCCATCGAGCGCACCGCGAAGTATGAATCGCTGCTGGTGGAGACGCAGAAGGGGATCATCACCCTGAAGGCCAACAACATGGAGCAGGCCCGGGACGCGGTGATGGACAAATCCCAGCGCGAACACATTGCCGGCCTGATGCGCAAAGAGCGCCTGCTGGCCCGCTTTGATATCGCCTCGCTGCTGGTAATTAACGCCGAGCAACTGCTGGTGGTCTGCTTCGGCGCCTGGCTTATCCTGGAAGGGCAGATGAGTATCGGGATGCTCTACGCCTACATAAGCTACAAACGCTATTTCTCCGATGCGATGGTGCAGGTGGCGCAAAAGCTGCTGGACAAAAATGCGCTGAAAGGGCCGCTGGATCGCGTTGGCGACCTGCTGTTTGCCCCCTCCGAAGCCAGCCAGTTCGGCCGGAAGATTGTTACCTCGCCCGTCAGTCTGGAGTTTGAGGATGTCTCTTTTGCCTACCCGGGGCGTGGGGCGACGCTTCAGCACATCAACATGACCCTGAAGCAGGGAGAAGAGGCAGTGATTGTCGGCCAGAGCGGTTCCGGGAAAACCACGCTGCTGCGTCTGATCTCCGGGATGTTGCTCTCCACCTCGGGCAGTTTGCGGATCAACGCGATCCCCATTACCGAGTGCGATCTCTCCTCGCTGCGCCAGCATATTCGTATCGTGCACGCGGACGATATTCTCTTTACCGGCTCAATCCTGGATAACCTCTCCTGTTTTGATAGCGCCCCGGACAAAGAGCGGGTGATTGCCGCCTGCCGTCTGGCGGAGATCGACCACGTTGTGGCGCGTCTGCCGCACGGCTATGAAACGGAGCTGCTGCCGGGGAACACTTTTTTTTCCGCCGGGGAGATGCAGCGTCTGGTGCTGGCGCGTGCCCTGTACAGCCAGCCGAAGCTGCTGCTGTGCGATGAAGTGACGGCGAACCTCGATAAAACCACGGCGCAGAAGGTGTTGGCGAACCTGCGTGGTCTGGGGATTGGCCTGGTGTTTGTCACCCACGCGCCGGAGGTGGTCGGCTGCCACGGACGGCTCTATACCATGGAAAACGGCACGCTGCGGGAGAATGAGCAATGATGTTTCTGCCCCGTCTCTATGCCCGACTTTGCGCCCGACAGGCCGGACGCACGCTGCTGGCAGGCCGGATCACGCAAAACTACAGCCAGTTTATGCGCTGCCCGGAGGCCGACGTCCCGGCCGATTTCCTGCGCCAGAACGCCCGGGAGATGAGTGGTTTTAACTTCGTGGAGCAGATCTTCCCGCCCGCGCTGTGGCAGCGCAACGTGCGCTTCGATCTGCACGCCCGCGTGGCGGAATTCACCCGCGAGCAGGATTTCTATTCCCGGCCTCGCACCCTGCTGCTGGGCATGCGCTGGGCAGGTTTTGGCCTGATCGCGGATGCGCTGCTTGCCACCGCGCCAGAAGACGTGCGCTTTCAGTTTGTCACCCGCCATCCTGCGCTGCACAAGCTCATGGCCGCTCACGAAGGGCGACGTGCAGGGGCGTTTTTCGCTCCACAACGGCTGGTGACCGTGCTGCTGATGGATGAACGCCTCCCGGATGCGCCTCTGTTCATGACCCACGCGGGCGACCAGAAAGCGTGGCTAACGGATGTGTCGACGCGATTTTTAACGCGCTACGGATACGCGATTCGCACGCTGCTGCCTACCTGTTCGCTGCACTCGGCGGAATTTGGGTTAGAGAGCCAGACGTATGCGCCAGCGGACTACCGCCAGGCTGCCACCGCCACGCTGAATGCGCTGCGTAAAACCCCCACGCTCTGGAGTGCATGGGACGATCTTTCAGTGATTTATCATGGATGACATGTCGTGAAATTAAAAAACCGAAACCGACAACGTCGGGCGCTAATCCCGCACCATTTTTCAAAGAGCTACGAGATCAACGCCCCGCGGCTGAAAAGCGTGCTGACGCTGTTTATCTCCTTTTTCCTCTGCCTGCTGGTCTTTTCTATCGTCTTTAATTTTTCGGAGACCACGCTGGCGCGCGGCGTGCTGATCCCGGCTCAGGGTGATGTGGAAGTTCGTGCCAGAGAGTCCGGCACCATCGTTGATTTTGCGGTGCGTCCGGGCCAGTACGTGAAAGAGAATGACCCGCTTTTTACCGTTTCGCAGGATTACGGCGGCAAACAGGGGTCGGTGGTGCAGTTCGACCGCCAGCAGATGGAAGCAGAGAAAAAGCGCAGCGAGCAGCGCATTCAAGCCATTGATGATTCTATTGCGTCCTACCGCAAAAATCTGGCGCAGCAGCTGGATCTTACCGCCCGACAGATAGCGGTTTCCCGCGATAAGGTGAAAAAGCTGCGCGCGCTGCTTAAAAACAACACCGACACGTACGAGGCGTGGAAATCGGTGTCGGGCAAAGGCTATGTCTCAAAGGTGGATCTCGATAAAAGCCACAACGACGTGCTCAACGCCCAGCTCAACCTGACCCTGGAGGAGAGCACCATCCTTGACCTGGAGGCGCGTAAAACCAGCCTCACCGACAGCACCCAGTCGCAAATCGACTCCCTGAGCGAGGAGCAGCTGTACGTGAAGAACCGGATCAGCGAAATCGACCGCAACCTCTCCAGCCGGGGCAGCTCAACGATGGCGATGCTGGCTCCTGCCGACGGCTACGTGGTGGCGATCAACTTCCCGCCGGGCCGGGCCATTACGCAAAACAGCGAAGTGGTGGTGGTGATCCGTAAAAATACCGCCGCCTCGATGGAGGGGTATCTCTATGTGCCTGCCACGGGGGTGGGCCGGGTGGCGAAAGGGGATAAGGTGAAGCTGCGCTTTGACTCCTGGCCGGTGGATAAATATGGCTCGGTGGAGGCAACCCTGTCTGATTTCTATGAGGTGAATATCGATGCCCATTCGGCGCTCATCCCGCTGCAGGAGGGGCAGAACTACTACCTTGCCAAAGTGCAGGTTCCTTCCTGGTTTACCGACCCGGACAAGAAAAAGCGTCTGCTGATGGGCGGGATGACGGTTAATGCCGATATCGTTATCGATCGTAAGCCGCTCATCAACCTGCTTATCGCGCCGCTGGAGCGAGTGCGCAAGCGGTTTATCGATTGACCCGATTTCATCGGTTATCGCCCTTTAACCCACATTGTTAAGCCGGGTAACGGGCTATCCTCCTTATCACACCAACCGGAGGATAGCCCATGAACATCACCCATATTCGTAACGCCACCCAGCTGATTACCTACGCCGGAAAACGTCTTTTAATCGACCCGATGCTCGCCCCGAAGGGCGCTTATCCGGGTTTTCCCGGTACGGCGCATGCCGACCTCCGCAACCCGCTGGTTGAGCTCCCCGTAGACGTCAACACCCTGCTGGACGCCGACGCGGTGATCGTCACCCATATCCATGACGATCACTGGGATCGCACCGCAGCGGAACTGATCGCCAAAGACAAACCGATCTACGTGCAAAACGACAGCGACGCCGCGCTGCTGCGCAGCCAGGGGTTTAGCAACCTGACGGTCATGACCGATGCGACTACCTTCGGCGACATTCAGATTGCGAAAACCCACGGCGGCCAGCACGGTACCGACCGCGCTTACGCCGTGCCTGAGCTGGCGGAGCGGCTGGGCGAGGCCTGCGGCGTGGTGCTGCGCCATCCTGATGAGAGGACGCTCTATCTGGCAGGGGATACCGTCTGGCGCGAAGAGGTGGCAGCCGATCTGCAAAAGCACCAGCCGGATGTGGTGGTGCTGAACGCCGGCTATGCCCACGTCATTGGTTTTGGGCCAATTATTATGGGTCAGGAAGACGTGCTCAACGTCCATTTCCTGCTGCCGCAGGCTAAAATCGTGGCGAGCCATATGGAGGCCATCAACCACTGCCTGTTGACCCGCAGCGCGCTGCGTGAGTACGTTGAAGCCAACCAGGTGAGTGACGCAGTGAGCATTCCCCAGGACGGTGAAACCGTTATATTCTGAGTGTGTTAAAGGGAAGGGAGAGGCAGATGTCGCTAATCAACGTCGCAATTGTCGCGGTGGACGGGTTCAGCCCGTTTCACTACTCCGTTCCCTGCATTCTGTTTGGCGATTCGGTCTCCGGCGAAAAGCGCTTTAACGTCACTATCTGCGCCGAAACGCCAGGTTTTCTCACGTCAAAAGACGGATTTGCCCTCAACGCTACGGAGGACTACTCCGCCATTGGGCTGGCCGATATTGTCGTCGTTCCCTACTGGCAACACGTCCTTGAACGCCCGCCTCAGACGCTGCTCGACAGCCTGGTACAGGCAAGAGACAGCGGCGCGGAGATCGTCGGGCTGTGTCTTGGGTCGTTTGTGCTGGCCTATGCGGGGATCCTCGACGGCAAGCGTGCGGCCACCCACTGGGAGTTCGAACGCCAGTTTCAGTCGCTCTTCCCGAACGTCCGGCTGGATATCAACGCCCTCTACGTGGATGACGGCAATATCATCACTTCCGCAGGCACTGCCGCCGCGCTGGACTGCTGCCTGTATATCATTCGCCAGCGCTTTGGCAGCGTGGTCGCAAACCAGATTGCCCGCCGGATGATTGTTCCGCCCCACCGCGAGGGCGGGCAGGCGCAATTCATTGCCCAGCCGGTGCCGAAAGATACCCGGGACGGACGGATTAACTGCCTGATCGACTATCTTCAGCAGCACATCACCGAACCGCATAGCCTGGACTCGCTGGCGGAGGTGGTCTCAATGAGCCGCCGTACGCTGACCCGTCATTTTGTTAAAGCCACGGGGATGAGCGTTGCCGACTGGCTTACCGCCGAACGCCTGCGGCGCAGCCAGCTCTTGCTTGAAGCCGGAAATATGCCCGTTGAAAGCGTGGCCGAGCTGGTGGGGTTTAATTCTGCTGTTACCTGGCGACAGCAGTTTAAAGCGCGTTTTGGGGTCAGTCCGGCGGAGTGGCGAAAGACCTTTCGGACTCACTCGTAGGCCGGGTCAGCGCAGCGCCACCCGGCGTTTACCCCAGCCTCTCCACCCTCGTCTCCCCCTCCACCATAGACAACTGATACAGCGAGAACGACCTCTGCTTCTCAATCAACTTCGCCAGCTCCGGCGAGTGGCTGGTGAGCCAGATCTGCGAGTAGCGGCTTGCCTCGGCGATTAAGCTCGCCAGTGCGGGCAGCATCTGCGGGTGCAGGCTGTTTTCCGGTTCGTTCAACGCGATAAACGCCGGTGGGCGCGGGCTTAACAGCGCTACCGCCAGGCACAGAAAGCGCAGGGTGCCGTCGGAGAACTCCGCCGGTTCCAGCGGCCTGCTCAGCCCCTCGCGCTGCATCATCATGCGGAAACGTCCGCCGGTGTTGTCGCTGTAAAACACGCAGCCGGGGAAGGCCTGGTCGAGGATGCGCATCAGCAGCAGCTCGTCGCCAATCTCCACGATGGTTTGAAACGCCGCCGCCAGGTTGGCGCCGTCGCTGGCCAGCACCGGAGAGCGGAAGCCGACCTGCGGGGCGCGCATCGCCGAGCCGGATGAGACGGAAAACTCATGATAAAATCGCCAGTTACGCAGGGACTCGCGCATCTGCGACACTTCCGGGTAAAGATGCGGTTCGCCGAGCTGTCCGAATACCGATTCATTCTCATACAGCGTGCCGCTGTGGGTCACTTTCTCGTGATGCACGTTATTCAGAAACACCGCCTGATTTTTACGCTTCATCAGCTGTGACGAAGGCCGACGGTGCTGACCGCTCAGCCAGATGGACTCCTCTTTGATCACCGGATCGAGCTGAAACTGCGAAGGATAGGGCAGCTTCTCCACAAACCCGACCTGCAGCTCGTATTCGTAGGTCTCTGTTTCCACCGCCAGGTTCATCCGCCTGAGCTGGTCGCTGCGGGTTTTACCTGCCCAGAACACCTTCAGAATGCCGCCTTCGTTCGCCAGCGCCTGGGAAAATTGCCCCTGCGCGGCGCTATGCATCAGATGTATCGCCTTGTAGATATTCGATTTCCCGGTGCCGTTCGGCCCGAAGACGATGTTGAGCTGCTCCAGCTCCAGCGACATATCGCGGATGGAACGATAGTTTTGGATGTGCAGGGTGTTAATCACAGGCAGGCCCCTTTCTGCAGAATAAGCCTGTATATAATCACAGCCTTTTAGATAAAATGCAAAAAAGAGACGACAGTGAGGGTGTCGTCTAAACGGGGTACTGCTTTGGGCCTCTAAGGGTCAATGGGCCTTCGCATTTTTATGATCACTTAACAGCCAGACGCAGACCCAAATCATCAGGATAGGGATCAAAGTAGTTTTGCGTCATCAGATACCGGTCAGGGTATTCGGCCAGATAATGCTTCAGCAGCGTGATCGGCGCGAGGATGGGCAGCAGCCCGTCGCGGTAGTGCAGGATCACGTCGCGCAATTCGCCGCGCTGGCGGCTGTTGAGCTGGTTACGGAAATAGCCCTGAATATGCATCAGCACATTGGTGTGGTTTTTCCGCGAAGCGGGTTTCTTCAGGATGGCCATCAGCTTATCGCGGTACGCCACGAAGAAGGCGTCCAGGTCTTCCCACTCGTGCAGCGAGGCGACGAACGGGCCGATTTCGCGGTAGCCCGCCTGATGGTGCGCCAGCAGCTGGAGTTTATAGCGGCTGTGGAAATCCAGCAGCGCGCGGCGCGTCAGGCCGTTGGCGCGCAGCGTGTTCAGTTCGTGGAGGGCGAAGACGCGTTCAATGAAGTTCTCCCGCAGCACCGGATCGTGCAGACGACCATCTTCTTCCACGGGTAGCCACGGCCGGGTTTCAAGGAGCGCGGCGGTGAACAGCCCGACACCCTCCTTGCGGCCCTGGTTGCCGTTTTCATCATACAGCCGCACGCGTTCCATGCCGCAGCTTGGGGATTTCGCACAAACGATAAAGCCCGCGAGATCGCCGATTTTCGGCAGGTATTCCGCCGTAAAGTCGGCCATTTTTTGCGTGACATCGTCGTGAGGCGGCTTGCTAAAGCGCATTTCGAATTCACCGCGGGTGGTCACCGTGAGGCGCAATGCTGGCCGGGGCGTTGGCAGGCCAATCGCCATTTCCGGGCAAACGGGCCTGAAATTCACCCACTGGGCCAGCTCGTCCATGACAAAGCCCATACGCTTGTGTCCGCCGTCAAAGCGAACGGCGGACCCGGTCAAGCATCCGCTAATACCCAGTACAGGTTTCGTTGTCATGGTGTGTACCTCCAGTTCTCATACTTAAAACTTACACAATATGACTATTTTGTCCAAGTATTGGCGGAATTATTTTTTATACTCTTTAATAATCAATGCTGTTTAGCTGCCTTTGTAGGTCGAGTAACCGTACTGGCTCAGCAGAAGTGGAATGTGCAGTTTCTCGTTGGTGCGGGTCACGGTGAACAGCACTGGGACTTCCGGGAAGAAGGAGTCCAGCTTTTTGGTGTGGAAGTAATCTGCGGTTTTGAACGTCACTTTATACACGCCAGGCTGCATGTCCTGATCCTGCGGATAGAGCGATTTGATACGTCCGTCATGGTCGGTTTTGCCGCTGGCAATCGGGGTCCATTTGTCCTGCTGCTGCTTCTCCAGCGTCACGGTAACGTCCGATGGCGGCATCCCGGTTTGCTGGTCAAGAATGTGGACGCTCAGGGTGCCAGCGGGAGCGCTAAAGGCAGCAGGGGTAAAGGCCATCGCGGCCAGAATCAGCAGAGGGGGCGTTTTTTTCATGGTGTTTTCCTGTGGAGTTATTCGTCACAGGAAAACGTTAGCATCTGCGGCGCGGGAAAATATTCAACTTTTCGTGAAGATTCCCGCAGGAGAAAATTATCAGAGGATAATCACTTCAAGCGATACCTGCTGCTGCCACTGCTCCAGCTGCTTTTTCCGCCCGGCGGTGAGCTTACCGCTGGTGACCAGAAGCCATTTGCGCTCCGGGAATATTTCCGGTGCCAGCGCGTCAGGGGGCGAGGGCAGAATGTCGATCCGGTGGCCCTGCCCGGTGCGCGTTAAGGCTTCGAGCCAGATCTCGCACGGGTCGTTCAGGTGCCAGCCGCTGAGCAGAATATTATCGCCCGGCGCTTTTTTATCACCCTCAAGGCAAAACGAGGTGTAGGCGATGATGATGCCGTCGAGGATCGCGCGCAGGGTCATGGCGGCGGCGACGTTAGCTGAAACCTGGCTGCGCAGCGGGCGCAGCACGTTCGCGACCAGCTCCGGCCTTGGGTATTCGCGTCCAGCGTCGTAAATCATCTGGCGCAGGGACTCGACTTTGCCGTCCTGCAGGCGTTGCAGCATGTTCTGCTGCAGGGTTTGCCAGTTGTTGGTCCGGCCCGGCGTGGGGCGTTCCAGCAGCGGTTTGACCTGGCCGATCGGGACGCCTTTTTTTACCCAGTCGAGGATTTTTAGCGCCTGCTGGACGTCTTCATCGCTGTACTGGCGGTGGCCGCCTTCCGTGCGCTGTGGCTTGAGTAAACCATAGCGACGCTGCCACGCCCGTAGGGTGGTGGCGGTGATGCCGCTGAGTCTGGCGAATTCGCCGATGGAGTAAGCCATGTCCGTGTCCAGAGTGGAGGAATACTCTCAATATACTACGAATTCTCCCGAACGGGATGAAGCACCGAAACGGTGCACTACACTTAACATCCAACCGTGCAAATGAAAGGAATTCTCATGAAGCTATGGCCTGTTGTGACCGGTGTTGCCATTGCCCTGACCCTGGTTGCCTGCAAATCCCCCACGCCGCCGAAAGGCGTGCAGCCGATTTCCGGTTTTGACGCCAGCCGCTATCTCGGCAAATGGTATGAAGTCGCCCGTCTGGAAAACCGCTTTGAACGCGGGCTGGAGCAGGTAACCGCCACCTACGGTAAACGCAGCGACGGTGGCATTAGCGTGCTGAATCGGGGGTACGACCCGGTGAAGAACAAGTGGAGTGAGAGCGAAGGCAAAGCGTATTTTACCGGCGAACCGACCACGGCCGCGCTGAAGGTGTCGTTCTTCGGCCCGTTCTACGGCGGCTATAACGTGATCAAGCTCGACGATAAGTACCAGTACGCGCTGGTGAGCGGCCCGAACCGCGATTACCTGTGGATCCTGTCGCGCACGCCAACCCTTCCTGAGGCGGTGAAGCAGGATTACCTGAACACCGCGCGCAGTCTGGGCTTCCGGGTTGACCAGCTGGTGTGGGTGAAGCACTAACCTCTACTGGTAGGAAAACGTAATGCTTGCCAGGGCATTGGCCGAACCGGGGACCAGTTCGCCGGTTCGGATGTACTGCGCCTGGAACGGCAGCGACAGGGTTTGTGCCGCGGTGGTGCTCTGGATAAAGAACTGGTTCGTTGTGCCCGCCGCCGAGCTGTCTGGCCCCATCATCAGCGGGCCGGTGCCGTTGTAGAAAAACTGCACCCCAACGCCGGACGCCGTGGAGTCGCCGGTCAGCGTCACCACCGACGAGGTATTCGACGGCGTGGTCTGATCGGTCATCACCGCGTTAACCGCCACGTTCGCGTCGCAGGTCAGGCTGACGTTAAACGACCCGGAAGGTGACGTGCTGCCCACGGTGGTCAACGTGCGGATATCAATCGTGCCCAGATCGACATTTGCGCTTTTTGTTCCCACCGTACAGCCGCTCGCCGTCACGGTAATGGCGGTGGGGTTAATGATCACTTTTGCCGTTTTGACCTCGTTGTTATATGCGGTCAGGACCGCGGCGTTGATGGTGGGGATCTGGTAAACCCCTGATTTCAGCGCCGTGCCGGTCTTAATAAAGGTCACCTTGGCGGACCAGCCCAGATCGGTGGCGTAGCCATTGGTCCCGTCCGCCGGGTAGCTTTGCGTAATACCGCTCTGCAGCGGTATCCAGGCGGAGCCGTTAAAATCCTTCAGCCCGATGATATAACCCACGCCTGGGACCCCAGTTTCAAAAATGGTGTAGTTCACTCCATCGACGGTGACCGTCATCCCGCTCGAGATGGCGCTGCTGCTCGGCTCCAGCGTGCCTTTGGAGCAGGTAAAAACAAGCCCGCACCAGAACACCTGCTGCACGCTGGCGGTAGCGCTCCAGGTCGATCCGATTATGTTGCCCGGTACCACCGAATCCGCTGGCCCGTTGTAGGTCATCGGCTGAGGGGAAAGGGTAATATCCGATTTCCACTCCATCGCCTGTACGCTGGTGCAGAGCAGTAATCCGGTGATAAAAAACACTAAACGCATCATTGATACTCCGTAGTCCAGGTCGCGAAAGCAGAGACGTCTCCGGCATTGACGGGCGCGCCCGTGGCGGCCAGTCGGGCATAGAAGGTCATCTCTACGCTGTCATCGCCCGGTGTGCCCCAGGCGGTGGTTTGCGTGTTCAGTGGGAGCAGCACGCTGTCTTTATCGAGGATCTGCACCGCCACGCCGGTTGCGCCGCCGTCGGCAATTTTCACCAGCTGCGGGTCGTCATTGTCCGGCGTGCCGCTGAAGCGGATTTTTACCCCGGCAAAGGTCGGCCCGCAGGCTTCAAGCCTGATCGTGAAGGGCGTTTTGATATTGCTTACCGCCCCTGCGCGGGCGAACTGTTTCATCCCAATGGTCCCCAGCGGTACCTCTTGCTCTTTGGAGTCCGCGGCGACAACACAGGTGTTGCCGATCAAATTCCCGGTGACGGAAACCAGCACGTCATAGCCGCGAACGGGGAGAGTAAAAAACAGCAGCAGGACGATGCTGGTCATCCGGAGCGTTACTGACATACCACCTCCTGTGAATAAAGGCCGGTGCGGGCATTATAATTTTGCTTATTTAACGCATAGTTAATGGTGCAGCGCTGGTCGCTGTTGCGGCCCCACACTGCGCTCAACATGCCCTTAACGGGCAAGCCGGACAGATACAGACTGCCGCCGTCGCCAACGATGCCGCTGGTTTTGTCATCACTGAGTGAGACCAGCGTGCCGAAGGGGAGCACGTCGTTGCCGTGACGCACGATAAACATTGCTTTTGCCCCCTGGCGCGTGACGATGGTGGCACGAACCAGGGCGCCGTCGGTGGGCGTTTTGTTGACGATGGCATTCTCGAGCTCCACGTCGTTGCCCGCCGTGGTGACGTCCAGCGCAACCTGATTGACGCGATACGGCGTGGCGTAGGGGATCACCGCGTATCCCCGGCTGTCGGTTTTGATGCCCTTGTGATTAAGCACGGAAACGTTGCTGGCCCCGGGAGCTTTAACCAGAATATTGGTATTGCCGAGCGGCTGGCTTAGCGTCAGGCCATCTTCATGCAGCACCGCGCCGCCGCTCATCCCGTAGCTGAGGTTTTGGGAATCGCGGGTGTAGCTGTAGCCGAGGTTATAGTCTCCGCGCGCACCTTCGTACTGCAGGGCGACATCACCGCCGTACTGTTGCTGCTTGCTGTAGCGCTGGTTAACGCTATAAAACAGGTTCTCCTGGCCCGGCAGATATCCGCTCACGCCGGTGCTGGCGGTGGTGCCGGTAGAATCCGCATGGGTGGTTGTAAACCGGGCGCGCGTGGCGAGCTGCGGGTTACCAAACGGCACCGACAGGGAGAGCGCCAGAAGGTTCTCTTTCTTGTTGTCATACAGGCTGGCGCTGCGCTGAACGCTGACGCCAAGCGACACGTTACGAAACGTGGCGTTCCACGCGAACTGCAGGCTTTGCGTGGTGTTTGACGTGTTCCAGTAGGTTTGCTGATCCCACGACAGTGACAGCGAGCCGTATTGCCCCATCGGCTGCGACAGCAGCAGCTGGTTCTTGGCTTTACGCGACATCCGCAGGTTGTACACGGTGTCGTAATGGGTGGTGACGGTGCCATCGTCTTCCACAATCTGCTTTGGTGACCCGCCCGCCATCCCTTTGTACGTGGTATCGCTGAGGGTATAAAACCCCTCAGTGGAGTAGCGCAGCGAGAAGAAGTTTACCCGCGTACCGGTGTCGTTCAGCAGCTTGCTGTAGCGCAGTCGCACGGAATCGCCTGTGTAGTGCCGATCGTCCGCCAGCCGGCTGCGGGCGTGGGTCAGGTCAATGGAGTAGGCACCAAAGCGGCCAAGGTTTTGCCCAACCCCGAACGCCAGACCGTTATAGCGATCGGCAAACTGCGCCCCGCCGTAAAACGTCAGGCCATAGCGCCAGCCGTAGAACAGCTCGCCCTGTGCGAAAGAGGGTGACGCCTGATCCCCCATCGGGCGATAGGTCCCGGCACCGAAGGCGTATTTCACCTGCCCGTTACGCACCAGGTTCGGCACGCTGGCAAAGGGAAGGGTGTATTGCGTTTGGCTGCCGTCGTTCTCCTGAATGGTGACCGCGAGATCGCCACCTGACGATGTCGGGTAGAGATCTTTCAGCACAAACGCCCCCGGCGGAACGGAGGTTTGATAGATGATGTTGCCGTTCTGGCGAACCGTTACGGTGGCGTTGCTGCGCGCGATGCCGCGGACTTCCGGCGCGTAGCCACTCAGGCTGGCAGGCAGCATGTTGTCATCGGTTTTCAGGGCAATACCGCGCAGGCCCACGGAGTCAAAGACCTGTGCCGAGGTATAGGTTTCACCGGCGTACGCCTGGGCATTCAGGCCGGGGATATCCCTCTGCAGCCAGGTTTGCACGTGAGTGAGCTCGTTGTTGTCTTTGGTCCACGTGGTGAAATCACGCAGCCGCCACGCGCCGAGGTTGATGGCGCTGTTCAGGCTTGCAAACAGCTGCCGATCGCGCGTGCGCGTCTCGCCCTGATATTCATTGTTCGAACCATTCACCACATAATTCAGCCACGCGGCAGGAATGCCTGCCTCCCAGCTTTCCGGGCTGACGTACCCGCGCGGTAAATTGCGCATCGCACTTTGCGGCACGGTGAAGTTCAGGGTGAGCGTCTGCTGGTCAAAATCAAACCGGGCATCGGCAAATGCCTGTGTCAGGAAGACGCAGCGCTGCGCCAGCGGCAGTGCGCCGCCTTTTGCCTGCTTGCTATCGATGCCCAGCGCGGCGATTTGTTCAGGTGTGAGGCACGGCAGGGCTTCTCCCGCCGTATTTTCAGCAATGCGGAACGTGACATTCCCGGTGAACGCGTAGTTGTTATTGATATACACGTTGAGGTTGTAGTCTCCTGGCGGCAGCGCGCTCCCGGCGTTAACCCAGGCGAGATCGGCGCTGTTTGCGCTCTCGCCGTTGAGAAACGCGGGGTTAAATTGCAATTCGCTTTCGGCAGCCACGGCTTGCCGAATCACCAGGGAGATCACCGTGGCGCACAGGATTTTTCTTTTCACGTGGTCACGCCTTACTGTTTTTATTATTGGGATAACGACGCGCGCGTGGCGGGGGTCCATGCCCCAAAATCGTTAATGGTCTGATAGCTCATGCTGCTTGCATGGCTGAAGGTTTCGGCCAGCGTCAGGCTGGATTTCGGCGGTACCATCACCGGCTGTACCGGCATACCATCAATTTTCACGTTTATAGTGGTGAGGTAGTACGGCGTTGGGTTCGTGAGCGTGACTTTCCCGGCGCGATAGGCGCCAGAAAGGCTTTTCCATGCCTCGCCTGCGCCTTGTCCGAGACTCTGCGGGCGATAAAAGACCTTGATGCGGTTTGCTGACGCAAACTGCAGCGAATTACCTGAACCGCTTTTGGTCTGCTGCGGGATGGCTTTGACCGTCATCCAGTAGAGCGTTTCGCGATCTTCCGGCAGGGCCTTACCGTTAAACATGATTTTCACCGCGCTTTCGCTGGCGGGTTTCATGACGAACAGCGGTGGTGTAATCACGAAATCGTTGGTTTTCTGTCCTTTCTCGTTTTCCACCCATGACTGGATCAGGAACGTGGCATCGGGATGTGTGTTCCTGACCTGCAGCATGGACTGGGTGGTGGCGCTGGAGTAGACCATTCGCGTTGCGCCCAACCCCACGCCGCCGGCATACGCGGCGGTTGAACATACTGTGGCAGCCAGGCAAATCCAGGTGTTTACGCGCATAGTGACGCTCCTCAAAGCTGAGTCAGGCCCGGCCAGCAGACCGGGCCTGAAAATTACGAATAGGTAACGGTGTAGGTCGCGACAGCGCTGGCATCACCCGCGGTGGCACCGCCCTGCGGCGAGTAATATTTCGCGCTGAAGTTCAGGGTGTTGGCACCTTTACGCAGAGGGATGGCCGCAGCAGGTTCACCCAGCTTCACTACGTTGCCCTGTTCGTCATAAAGGCGAATCGCCACATGCTGCGCGGAACTGGCGCTGCCGTTTGCTCCAACGGCCAGGCTATTGGCATCGGAGGTGTCCGGCGTACCGGTGAAGGTGACGGCCACGGTTGTTGCGGCAATCGGGTTCTCATCCGTTGAGGCTGAGGTATCGGCGATTTCGCAATCTTCCAGGGTGATGGCAAACGCTTTTGCCGTGCTGGCCTCACTGCCTGCGGCCGCCAGCGTCGCGGTACGCACTTCGCCCATATCAACGTCAATGTTGGCGCTTCCTGCGCTGATGGCGCAGGCGGAGGTCACGACTTTGCCGCTGAAGTTCACCGTACCGCCGCTGGTGGTTGCCGCCATGGCGGAACCGGCAGGCAGCAGAGCGGCAATGCTTAATGCCAGGAGTGAGCTGTGTTTTACGTGTGCTTTCATTTTTTAATTCCTTTGTTGTTATTGATGAGATTTGCTCTGAAAGCGGCAGGTCTAACTGGTTAAAAAGACCAGCAAATCTGTCTTATTCCTGAGCCCGAGTTTTCGTATCGCGGAGCTTTTTAAAGCGCTAACCCGGCGATAAGAAAGCTTCTCTATTTCTGCGATGTAACTCATATCCAGTCCGTTCCGGATTTCCTTTAAGACCCTCCACTCTCCGGGCGTCAGCGATAACGCCGTTGGTTTCATTTTTGGGCGATAACGGCTATCGACCATTTTTAATAATTTTGCCCGCCAGTGATAAACCGATTCATGCAGCGAGATATAGGCATCGATATCGCCTCTGATCCATTGCGATGAATGCGCAGGGGCGGAGTACATACAAACAATTACGCCGGGATATTTCGCTTTTATTCTTTTTAGCCCATTAAGATAATCATATCCCGTGTGATATTTGTCAGATCCTGATAACAGGAGAATATCAATGGGTGTGGTCGATAATACGTTATCAAGCTGCTGAAAATCCCCGGCTGTAATTTCAATGTGAGATTCTGGCGTAATACTCCTTAATAATGTGATGATGCCCTTTCGTGCAAAATGGTCGCCACCCATTAACGCGATGCGTAAATGTTGTTGTGTTTCATTCTTATTCGCCATGTTAGTCCCTCGATTTATAATAGTAATAAGACAAACCGATACGGTTAAGGTTGGTCTGTATTCTCGAAGTAATCACGCTATGCATGGTGTAGGCCTACTATACGCCGGCCATAAAAGAGGTAATCTGAATTAATCTTAACTTGTATTAATTATCGATTCTGATACCGCTGATGATCGGACATCCTGTTAATGTTTCTCCTCGTTATTGCCTGTAAATAATCATAACCACTTTTTTTTATTAATATCTGGCTTTGTTAAATGTTGTGTAAGGGAAGTGTCTGTTGGTGTCAGTGCGGGTGCTGAAGTGCTTACGGAGGATAACAATTTCCGAGTGTTATCATCGATTTATACTGATGATACCGCAGGGTGAATATTGCTAAAAATAGCGTTATCTATTGATTTTAAAGGAGGTTAAGAAAACTTAAGCGTTAAGCGCTCTGTATATTTCAGACGTCCATGTCCACGGTGTTCAATTGCGTGTTTTGTATGGTTTTGTCAGTGTCAAGCATGGCGGACTACTCCTTCTCTGCCGCCTTGTTTATTCATCACTTCAGAAAACTTCAGTGATAGAATGTCGGGCCCAGCCAGAGCACGCCAGAGCGGCGTTTAACGCGTCTCACGCTTCAGTGAAGTGACAGAGAGAAGAGAGGAAAATAAGATTTTTCGCCAATTGCTGATATATACAGCATAAGCTTTATCAGCCACATTAATCCTTAAGTTATGTGGCGAACGTATTCAACATTCGCCGGTGTACTGATATGTCGTCGTGAAGAACGGCGCAATTGAACGGAGAACACTCACCAACGCTATGCATAAGCATTACATCATAAATAATAGAGTTGAGTTTCATCCCGCGGCCAGTACGCTGAGGGATATCGCCAGTCCCGATCGGGTTGTGGTTTTAAATTCCCCGGCAGGCCGATGTCTGTTGTTATTAATAGAAAGAGCCGGGACCATTGTCACACAACAGGAATTTCTGGATATTGTCTGGCAGCGCCGCGGTATGCTGGTCTCGCCAAATACTTATTATCAAAACATCTCTATTCTGCGAAAAGGGCTGAAAAAGATTGGTTTTGAGGTTGACCCCATCGTCACTATTCCGCGCATTGGGTTAACGCTGGCGAGCGATACGCAAATCGTGATTAAAGACGCCCATCCTCGCCCAACGGAACAGCCAGAGGAAGAGGCGCCTGAGCCACGCGTCATGACTTCGCCTGCCGTGCCGCCACCGTTGTTGGCGGAACCGGTAGCCGTAACCGGCGCGTCCGTTCATCGCTCCCGGTGGCTGACCTGCATCCTGATCGCGCTGCTGGTGCTGGTTGGGGCTGGTATCGTGGGTCACAGCAACGCGCGTGAAAATCGCTTTATCGATGATTATCGGTTCGCTGCCATGGTTGGGGCGTGTCATGTCTATCTTGCTCAGGATATTCAGACCCAGGATGAGCGGTCGAAAGCCCTGACGTATGTGACGCAGTTTAAGGACGCGTGCACGAGCTATCCGTGGGTGTATATCAGCTGGTACCCCCTGCTGCCGCGTGCGTCCGTGATTCGGTGTGACAGATCGATGAAGGAGCCGAATCGCTGCATCTCTGACTATTTTATTGAGGAGCGCTAGCATGACCCGTTTTCGTCAGCTGCTGTATTTGTTCACCGCATGCCTGCTGTTGGGAGTAATGCTTTCGGGTTATTACCTGTGGCACCGGTATTACGTGCAGCCTTTTTCGTGTCAGGCGAATCTGGTACAGCATCATCCCGAAGAGAAACTCTCCCTGTGGCTGAATTACATCTTTGACGGCAACAGCGGGACGCTCAGTATGAATGCCAGCGTTGATAGCGACCCGACAAAAATTATCGACCGGAAAATATTCTTTCGGGTGGAGCGCAAGGATAATGTCTTTTTACTGACTTCCGTGCGGCATATGAAATTCCCGGACGATAATGTTACCGATAACTGGCTCGAAAAATATGAGCCGCAGTTCTTCGTTTACCCTGGAAAAAGTATTTATTTCCGGATTAATGAACAACAAAATGGTAACTATATTTTTACGTTAGGAACATTACCGACATATGTATGCCGAAGTTCAAAAAAAGGATAAGCGTATTCAGTTAACATTTATCAAATCCGCCATTTTCATTTATGCTTGATTGAGAGCTTGAGGATTATCTTAGGAATATAAATAGCAGCCACGCGTTGCAATAATGCTGTTCTAATTCAAATTTGGCAAGAAAATGAAAACTCTCTTTGACTCTTCCGGTGGAGGTATATCTGCGTCGGAAACGCAGTTGCATGTTGGGTTACTGCTGTGGCCACGATATTCACTCTTAGCCTTGTCCGGCTTGCTGGAAGCGTTGCGATATGCAACCAAAGCCCAGAAGAAAAAAACATTTAAAATCAGTTTACTCAGCGAGCAGCCTGATAACCCCATCACCAGCAGCTCCGGGGTGAGCATCAGGCCCGATGCCGCGTATGCGCCGCCGGAGACGTTTAACTACATTGCGACCATCGGCGGCGAGCTGGAGTACCTGTCGCAGGGTTATCCCGGGGACAGAGAATACCTCGCCCATGCCCACCATATGAATATCCCGCTGATTGGGATCGGCACCGGCAGTTTTGTGCTGGCGCAGGAGGGATTTTTGAACGAGCGACGCGCATCGATCCACCCTTTCCATCTTGAGCGATTCCGCCACGCCTTCCCGCAGGTATACGCCGAACAAGGCTATGATTTTATTGATGAGGGGGATGTCCTGACCTGCCCCGGCGGGATTTCAACCATCACCCTCGCGACAGAGCTTATCCGCGCCCACGCCGGCAATGAGATCGCCCATAGCGCCTGCCAGCGCCTGTCCCTGACGGCGCATGAGACGGCCACGCCCCGGCCTGCCAACATTGCCCTGATCCCGGACTCACGCCTGCGCCGTGCTGTCATGATGATCGAGCAGTATCTGACACGCCCGCTCAGCACCGCCGGGCTGGCGAGTGAAGTGGCGCTCAGCGAGCGTCAGCTTAACCGCCTGTTTCACGCCGAGTTTGGCAAAACAGCGCGGGAATTCATCCGCAGCGCCAGGCTGCGCTACGCCTGCTGGCTGCTGAAGAACTCGCAGCAAAGCGTCACGGACATTGCGCGGCGGATGGGCTTTAGCGACTGCGCGCACTTTATCCGTCACTTCCAGACCGAATACGGCTGTACGCCTGGGGCATGGCGCACGTCTCAGAGCTAATGCCCCGATTTCGTGCTTTCTTCGTAGGGTATTACTGGCTCGCCTGGATAGACTTCCGTTAAAAGCCCAACGGAGGGAAGACGACATGAACTGGCAGCCTTTTCGCGGCGATGCACCGGAAAATATGACGATTTTCAGCGCGTCATTTCCCGACATCAGCGACCAGTGGCCGATGAAAGACGATGCTGCCCGTGAGATCGCTACCCTTGACCGGGCGCTGAAAGCCGAGCCTGCGCTCCGGCCTCCGCTTGTTGAATACGAAGAGGGGGGACAGGCCGTGCTTGTCCCGCAGAACCGCTATTCCGAACAGGCCTTTCGCAACCGCCCGGCGCTTACCGCGTGGCGAACCCGGCTGGTGCCCTCCGCACTGGCGCTGTTTGTGGTGCAAAATCCGCTGGAAGAGCGTCTTCCCGACGGAACCAAAATGGACAGCGACAGCCGCCAGTGGTTTATCCACGCTAACGATGCGGTAGGCGTACGCTCCCGCGCCCGGGTGCTGGCCGCGCTGGTAGATAAGTACATTCATAATGAAAGCGAGAACAACTGGGTCAGCCTGGCGAGCGGGGCCGCCATCCCGGTGCTGGAGGCGCTGCGCGAAGCAAAGCTCGACGGCCAGCAGGTATATCTTACGCTGGTGGACAAAGACCCCGTGGCGCTCAGCTGGGCCGAAACTATGGCGGCGCAGGAGGGCATTGTGGTGGGCGAACAGCTGACCCTGCTCCGGCGCAACCTGGTCCATACGCTGGTGCGTAACGAGGACTTACTGCTGGAGCTGGGCGAGCATCAGGCCGAACTGGTCGACGCGCTGGGGATTTTCGAATATTTCAACGACACCGATGCGGTGATTTTCCTCCAGCGCGTGCTGCGGCTGGTAAAGCCCGGCGGGGCGGTGATTGTGTCGAACATGCTGACCAGCAGCCCGCAGATTGACTTTGTGCTGCGCGGTATTGGCTGGGAGGATATTCACCCGCGGTCGTTACAGCAGCTGCAGGATATCCACATCGCGGCGGGCGTCCCGGTGGAAAACGTCACCGTGGTGGTGCCGAAGGATGGGGTGTACGCGGTGATGGAGATTAAAGCGTAGCTCGGTCGGTTTCCTCTCCCTTGAGGGAAAGGATTAGAGTGAGTGGGAACAGGCCGCACAGAGTGACTTGAATTATTTTGGTTTTCCAAACATGATCCCCCCATGAAAATAGAAACCGCACACCCCTCACATTTCGAGCGCCTGGTCGCCATCTGGGAATCTTCCGTTCGCGCCACCCATCACTTTTTACAGGAAAGCGATATTGCGGCGCTGCGCCCGCTATTGCTCAACGCGTATCTGCCAAACCTCACCGTCGTGATGGCCCGCGATGACGCAGGCGTTATTCACGGCTTTTTAGGCGTGGATGAAAACCGCATTGAAATGCTGTTTGTTGATGACGCGAGCCGGGGAAAGGGAATCGGGAAATTACTGCTGAAATATGCCATCTCAGAGTTTGGCGTAAACGAAGTGGATGTGAATGAGCAAAACCCGCAGGGCGTGGCATTTTATCGCCATATGGGGTTTGAGCAGGTTGGGCGCTCGGAAGTGGACGGGCAGGGGAATCCGTTTCCGCTGTTGCATATGCGGTTAGTTGAATAGCCTTCACTCCCTCTTCCTGCGAAGAGGGAGCCTGCAAGCTAGTTACTGGTAATTTGCCCGATGATGACGCCACGCACTTTTTCGCCATCGAAGTAATAAGAGACAGTATTACTCCGGGTGAATCCATTCTGTACTGGCGTCTCCTGATAAAAAAGCATCGCGTTGTTTTTGGCGCTCTCTTTCTTGCCGAACAATTCGACTAAATCCCCATGCGTCGCATTTAACAATGGTAGATTAGCGACTGAGACTCTGACATGCTCCGTTGTTTTCGCACACTCGTTATTGATGCCATCCTGGGCTATAGCTAGCGCAGTTAGCAGTCCTGCACCCATTTCGTTATCAGAAATGAACCAGTAATTCGTTCCATCGTCGTCATGAAGGCAGACCCAGCGTGCGGAACTGTCTTTGTTAATTGGTGTGCTGGAGATGTCTGCCAGATGAGTAACCTCCATTTTCACGGTTTTCTTACCGATGGTAATAGTGGGATAGAGGGGCGCTTCTTTGGGTTCTTCCGGCGTTGTTCCATTATCCTGATAATACCTGGCTGCGAAGCCGGACATTTGGGCTGCTGATGTATTTTGAACCAGGAAAAGAAGTGCAGCCAAAATTAACATTACTTTCATTTTAGATACCCTAATACGTAGCACGGTTATTCCATTCGTCAGTATAGAGAATGTTCCCATCGCAATGCTTCCATGTAATCTTCTCGTAACGGAGTTGAATCTCTTCGAGATGCGTGCTCGTCAAGCCGGTGGGATGCAACAGGGGGGATATAGAGGTGATCTTCACGTTCTCCATTATCATATTGAAATATTCACTCTCAACGCCCTGGTCAAGAATTCGATACATTTTCAATTCTGCTTTTTTTAATGTTCTTCCTTCACACATAGCACGATATAAAACAGGCGTTGCAGCATCAAATTCCTTATGCAAATTTAAGGGGGAATGAACTCTCGTGCCTGTCAAACGACCAGTATGCGAGCTCTCAGGGATCCATACCTGATGGATAACTGAACGGATTTCAAACGATCCTAATCTCGCTGGCAGTAAGGATGGACCAACGATGGGCGAACCATTTTCATCAAACAACCACAGATGAGCGGGAATTGACATAATTTACTCCTGTTAAATAGTAATTATCTTTTTTTACGTAAAAGGATATAGAGGCCTACAATAACTACAACTGACCATATTGCATTCATTGCGATTTTTTCGGGTAGCCAGGTTACGGCAAATAGTGCAAATATTATGACGAATAAAAGGGGAGTTGCGCCTCTCAGGAAAAATATGAGTTGGCCTTTTAGCCAGTCTTTAATAGCTTTAATCATCCCTTTATCATCCTTGAAATCGCGTATGCAATGTCGCTGTCTGAAGCATAAGCTTGGTTAAGTATGGGGGACCTCATTATTATGGGCTCAATCAAGAAAAACATCATTTCAAGCTCTTCCTGATAAAGGAGATTATAGTAATAAGCATTATAGTTTTTTAGATGGTTGGCGCTTCTGGATGCCTGCTCAACGATGCCATAAACTTTTAAACCAAGGACAGCATAAGTAGAAAACGATGTGATCTTTTCTTTCATCCAAATGTTGGTATGAACACTACTACAAATTGCAATAGTTGCCGAATATATAAAAGCCTGGCTGGAGAGCATCGATGATGAAATTGATATGCCTAAATACATAAGATTTCGTTGTATGTTATGTATTCTTTTTTCACTCTTGTTGCTTAATAGACTTTTAATATAAATATAGAGCATCTTAAAGATAACGTCTCTGTGTTTTATTAACTGGACAATACCTATCAAAAATCTTGAGTCTTCTTTGCGTAATCGTAAACATACGTCCTGATAGTTTTCAGTAAAGCACGAAAGTTGATAGCTTAATCGTGTTGCCCCATCATCTAACAGTTGTGCTTGCTTTAATACTTCATCTTTTACGCCAGTTAAGGCATGTTCTAACTTTAAAGCCAATATTTTATGTGCATCTATTGATGTTATTAATGAGTCGCTATAATACATATTGCACCCTTTAACAGTAAACATAGGCACAAGTTTCTATTAATATTGGCGTTCTGCTGTGATGCATATCGCAATAATTTATCTTTAATAAAAATAACAGGGATTTTAACCTTGTATTATATTTATCATGAATAATGATTGGCTATCAATTTAGATATTGTATGAGCGTGAGAATGAGGGCGTTAGATCCGTTGTGTATTAGTTTAATAGCCGTATGGCCGGTAAAGGCGAAACTGGGTGCCGCGAGCTGAGCGTAACTACGAGTGTTGCTTTGAGATTGTAGTGATCTCTCACTAGAAATCTGATGTCTCCTTTCCTGGCCAAGTATCCGGAATTTCCGGATACTTGGATGCTGATCAATTTCGCCATCAGAAATTCTATTTACGAGATGCTAATTGATGGTTCGAACACGGCGATGGGGTTGCGTCTTTCTTTGCATGTCGTCTCCCCATCTACATCGTCTAACACGCATGGCTGGTTGTATGCCAGAAACAGTCGTTAAGCCAGGTGGCTTGTATTTGATTTTGCGAGGCGCTTTCCAGGACGGGGAGCTTGGATCGCTGCAAGCGCGTCCTCTATCTCAATGAGCTTTGCTTTCGCGCGTTTATAATCATCCTGCAACCTCTGCTCCTGCTCGTTATACGCCACCAGAACGATGCATCCTTTCATTACTTTTATCGTGACCTGCTGTCCGGTATCAAAACCTGCTGCGCGTAGCCACTTGCCGGAAAGGATGATTTTCGGCGTGGATTTGTCGAAAACATTCGGGCGGTATCCCACAATTAACGAACGCTCGGTTCCGGATTGGTCGGTGTCTGGGGTAGAATGCGAATCAGCCATAATCAACTCCTTGATAGTTGGTGAGGTTAGACGCCCATTAGTGCTCCAACACTGCTGGGCGTTGTAAGAATTCTGAATCCATGTGGTAGGTACCACATGCAGATAAATTAACCGAAATGGTACCTACCATGCAAGCGAAAAAGAAACCTAATTTTGACCGTACTAAGAGCACGATGAAGAACATTCGGTTTGAGGATGAGCTTTTGGAGCAGATTGAGAAGGCAGCAGGGAAAGGGAATTTTAGTAAGTGGGTGAAGGAAGCTTGTAGGTTAAGATTATTATCTAGCCAAAGAGAGTAGTAAATATGGAAATATTAATTGATGAATCAGGTTCATTTACTCCTGAAAGTGAACTAGAAAATTCTTGGAGTGTAGTTGCTGCTTATATTTGTCCGGAAACTGAAAAAAGGAAATATAGGAATGCTCTCAATAATTTAAAAAAGAGGAATGGTTTAGGCAGACAAGAGATAAAATTAGTTAACATTAGTGAAAATAACTATATATTGTTTCTTAAAGAAATTTCGCAGCTGAACGGTAGTCTTTTTTGCGTTGTAACAGACTCATATTATAATAATAAAAGCTTTATCGAAAACCATAAAGATAAGCATGTGAAAACCATAATAAATAGTATTGAGCAGATGCGCTATCACGAGGGAAAACTTGCGCAACATTTGATGGCAAAAGAATTATTGTCTGTATCTCTCCCACTTTATATTCAGTTGATGTGCCAAATAAGATTAGTGCATACAATAATAGCACAATCTGTAAATTACTATGCGCAACGGCAACCACAAACGTTAAAAAAATTCAAATGGCGTTTAGATCAAAAACAGCCGTCTCACAAGACTAAGTATGAGTTGATATTTGAAAAATTTTCACCAGCTTTATTGCAAATGTATACCCTTGAAAATCCTTTGGGTATAGTGGATGGTTTTAACTATAAATATATGAGAGAGTTTATTTATAATGAAGGAGAGATACCTAACTATCTGATTGAGAAAAAACCATCCTTAGCTTATAGCCGCGCTTTTAACATCCAAAAAATATTACGGGATGACATTAGTTATGAGGATTCAATGAAAAATGACGGTTTGCAAGTTATAGATCTTTTGGTTTCTGGTGTGCGTAAGCTTTTAAAAATGAGATTTGCAGATAATATTTTAATAGCCAATCTACTCGGCAGTCTCATGATACAGCAGAAATATAACAATCCGCCCATAGACATAATTGTCTTCGATGAGAAATCTGCTGCTTTAAAAACTGAATTAGACGAGCTTGTAAGAATATTAATTAAAAACTCAAAACGAATGATACGTTGAAGTAGCTAAAATTTTTGGCGGAAGATCACAGGAGTCGAACCTGCCCGGGAACGCTGGCGTCCCCAACTGGATTTGAAGTCCAGCCACCTCACCGGAGATGACGATCTTCCGCGCCTGCATTGCTACATGGAGGCGGGGCGCATTATAGCTACTTTCAGGCATTTACCACATACCCCGACACACTTTTTTCACCTCTCTTTTGACCTGAATGGCCCCCTTTCAGTTAATTCTTAAGAAAATCCTCATGTTAGCCCTGCGTGCTGCCAACATTTACCCCGATCACAAAAAACAAGAAACGTAATTTGCTAACCAGAAAACGCAATACTCGCCCCTGGAACAATGGTTTAAAACCTCTGTAACCGGTCTCAGTGCCCTCATCGCCACACGGCAGGCGCCTGACGGCCAGCAAAGGATTACAGGACCAGGAGGACGAAAGTATGAAAATCAGTGATGGAAACTGGCTTATTCAACCGGGGCTGAACGTGACGTATCCGGTGCAGGTGTTCGACGTGGAGCAGCAGGGCAACGACCTGGTGATCTACGTAGCGCCGCGCGACGTTCGGGAACGGGCCTGGCAGCTCGATACGTTGATGTTCACCGTCCGGCTTTTCGCACCGCAGGAAGGAATTGTCGGGGTGCGCATCGAGCATTTCCAGGGCGCGCAGGATAAAGGCCCGCACTACCCGCTCAACGTATTGAAAGATGCGAAGGTTGAGATTGAAAACAACGCGGAGTTTGCCGAGCTGAAAAGCGGCAACGTCAGCGTGCGCGTCACCAAAGGCGAGTTCTGGGCGCTGGATTTCCTGCGCGACGGGCAGCGCATCACCGGCAGCCAGCTGAAAAACAACGGCTACGTGCAGGACGCCACTACCGACCGCAATTATGTGTTTGAACGCCTGGATCTGGGCGTGGGGGAAACGGTCTACGGTCTCGGCGAGCGCTTTACCGCCCTGGTGCGCAACGGCCAGCGGGTCGATACCTGGAACTGCGACGGCGGCACCAGCACCGACCAGTCCTACAAAAATATCCCGTTCTACCTGACCAACCGCGGCTACGGCGTGCTGGTCAATCATCCGGAAAACGTCTCCTTCGAAATTGGCTCGGAGAAAGTCTCCAAAGTACAGTTCAGCGTCGAAGGGGAATTCCTGGAGTACTTCGTGATCGACGGCCCGACGCCGAAAGAGGTGCTGAACCGCTATACCCGCTTCACCGGGCGTCCGGCACTGCCGCCGGCGTGGTCGTTCGGCCTGTGGCTGACCACCTCATTCACCACCAACTACGACGAAGCGACGGTAAACAGCTTTATCGACGGCATGGCCGAGCGCGACCTGCCGCTGCACGTCTTCCACTTCGACTGCTTCTGGATGAAGGCCTTCCAGTGGTGTGATTTTGAGTGGGACCCGGTCACCTTCCCGGACCCGGAAGGCATGATCCGCCGCCTGAAGGAGAAAGGGCTGAAGGTCTGCGTGTGGATCAACCCCTACATCGGCCAGAAATCACCGGTATTCCAGGAGCTGAAAGAGAAGGGCTACCTGCTCAAGCGCCCGGATGGCAGCGTGTGGCAGTGGGACAAATGGCAGCCGGGGCTGGCGATTTATGACTTCACTAACCCGGACGCGTGCCGGTGGTATGCCGACAAGCTGAAAGGCCTGGTGGATATCGGCGTCGACTGCTTCAAGACCGACTTCGGCGAGCGTATTCCGACGGACGTGCAGTGGTTTGACGGGTCCGATCCACAGAAGATGCACAACCACTACGCCTTCATCTATAACGAGCTGGTGTGGAACGTGCTGAAGGAGACGGTGGGCGAGGAAGAGGCGGTGCTGTTTGCCCGCTCCGCGTCCGTCGGGGCGCAGCAGTTCCCGGTTCACTGGGGCGGCGACTGCTACGCCAACTACGAATCGATGGCCGAAAGCCTGCGCGGCGGGCTGTCGATTGGCCTGTCCGGCTTCGGGTTCTGGAGCCACGATATCGGCGGGTTCGAAAACACCGCCCCGGCGCACGTCTACAAGCGCTGGTGCGCGTTCGGGCTGTTCTCCAGCCACAGCCGCCTGCACGGCAGCAAATCCTACCGGGTGCCGTGGGCGTACGATGGCGAATCCTGCGACGTGGTGCGCCACTTCACCGAGGTGAAATGCCAGTTGATGCCGTACCTGTATCGTCAGGCGGCGCTGGCCCGCGAGTTCGGCACGCCGATGCTGCGCGCGATGATGCTGGAGTTCCCGGACGATCCAGCGTGCGATTACCTCGACCGCCAGTACATGCTGGGGGATTCGGTGATGGTCGCGCCGGTGTTCTCCGAGGCGGGCGACGTGCAGTTTTACCTGCCGGAAGGACGCTGGACGCACCTGTGGCACAACGATGAAATCCAGGGCAGCCGCTGGCATAAGCAGCAGCATGATTTCATGAGCCTGCCGGTTTACGTGCGCGACAACACGCTGCTGGCGCTGGGCAACAATAAACAAAAACCGGACTACGCGTGGAACGAGGGGACGGCTTTCCAGCTGTTTAACCTGGATGATGGCACCACGGCGGTGAGCGAGGTACCTGCGGCGGACGGCGCGGTGGCGTTTACGCTGAAGGCGTCACGTCAGGGCGACACCGTGACCTTTACCGGCGCGGGTGACGCGCGGAACTGGTCGGTCTGCTTGCGCAACGTGCAGAAGGTGAGTGGCGTGAAAGGCGGTTCACACGCAGGCAGCGAGTGGGGCGTGGTGGTGAAAGCAGAGGGGGATGAGGTGGTGGTTCACTTCTGAGCCGCAAAAATGCCCGGTGGCGCTTCGCTTACCGGGCCTACATGGGATCGTAGGCCGGGTAAGGCGTAGCCGCCACCCGGCTTGTTTATTGCACTGGCGTTGAAACTACGCCACCCGTCATCGTCTGCTGCACCTGCTGTTTATCCATATTCACCGCGTTCAGCTTGCCGTTTACTGTTGGCTTCAAGGGCGCACTGGCCTGCACGCTGCCGCTGGCGGTGAGCTGAATATTGCCGTCGCCCGCAATCGGCAGCGCAGGCCAGCCCCACTGCTGCAGCACGCTGAGCGGCACGCCGCGCCCGTTCAGGCTCACGGTAGCCTGTCGTTGCGGAAGCTGTGAAACCGTTGCGGTCGCTTCAAGTATGCCTTTCTCGGTAAATGCGCTCAGGTCGGTAATATTCACCGTGGCGGCGTTGGCGTTCAGCGCCAGCGACGGACGACGCACGTCCACGCGGTTAAAGGTTGCCGCCGCGCCGTTCAGGGTTGCGCTGCCGCCCCAGACGCCCCACTGGCGATCTTTCGCCAGCTGCAGATTTGCGCCATAGCCATCCAGGGAGGTGATCTGCCACGGGAAGGCAGGATCGATGTCGATCACCAGGTTACGGCTCAGGCCGAATTTTTGCAGCGTGACGCTGTTCAGCCATTCCGGCAGAGGCTCCATCCATAGCGTTTTCCAGTTTTCGGGCAGGGTGTACTCCAGCCCGGCGATGGCGACATCGTCCAGCACCAGCGCTTTGCCGTCGCGCAGCCAGTTACCGGAGGTACGCACCATGCCGCCTTCCCAGCGGGAGGTGAACTGGCGCAGCGCCATGCCCTGCGGAGAGAATTCCGCATTCAGGATAGGGTCGAACAGATGCAGTGAGCCGTAGATGAACTCGCTGGCGTTCATGGACAGGCGGCCTTCCTGGCTCTGCCAGTCACCTTTGCTCAGCGTCAGATTGCGCAGGCTCAAATCAAGGTCGGTTACCGCCCAGTCCGGGCCCTGCAGCCGGGCGTCGGTAACGTCCAGACGACCAATCTGCAGAGAAGGGATGGTCGTCAGCGGCGCGAAAAACGCCATCAGCGTTTTATCGCTCTGCAGGCGGATTTCGTTCAGACGCAGGGTATCGATAATCCAGCTCCCGTCGGCGTTGCGCAGGGCGGAGCCGGTGAGCGAGCCGCGGGCCATATCGGCACCAATGGTGTTTAGTACGACTTCCTGGCCGTTAAGCTGGCCCTCGATCAGCACGTTGGTGGCCGGTACGCCGTTCAGGGTCAGCGAGCCAGCGCTCATCTGAATCTGCGCATTTTTACCCAGCACGTTGCCCGCTTCTGGCTGCCACGGGCTGACGCCGCCCGTCACCTTTTGCGCGCTCAGATCCCACTCGGTATTGGGGCTGTTGAACGCCATATTGCTCAGCTGCAGGCGATCCGCCTGTAAGGGCAGCGGCGCGGTTTGCGGAGAGAGATTCAGCGTGCCGTCGAACAGCGTGATGGTGTCCATATGCAGCGGATCGGTTATCTGACGGCTGCTCAGGCCAATATCAACTTTTTTGGCGACCAGCGTGGCGGGTTTACCGTCCCGACCGAAGGTGACGTTTTCCAGAATGATGTGGGAAGGCGACGAAAAGCGGTGGTTCATTTTGTCGAAACTGAGTTCGTAGTCGGTATTCACCGTCACCCAGCTGCTGACCTGAGCCGCGCCCCAGCGGGTCTGGAGCAGAATATAGAGCGCCAGTATCACGATGAGCAGGGCGACAAGAAGATAGACGAGTAGCTTTCCAATAAATTTCATGGTCTTCCATCCCGCAAAACACACATAGAGGAGTTATGCACGATTTATGCGCAATCCTCAAGGCGGGAATGGTGTAATGAGATGTCACGGCAGGCATTGACTGCCTGCCGTGAGAGAAATCAATTTTTCTCAGGCGGGAAAACGAGGTTCAGAACGATAGCGGTGATACCGCCCGCGGCGATGCCGGAAGAGAGCAGGTTTTTCACCCAGTCAGGGGCAAACTGCAGGATTAGCGGCTGCTGAGAAACACCCAGACCGACGGCCAGCGACAGCGCGATAATCATAATTGCGCGGCGGTTCAGTGGCTCGCGAGAGACGATACGCACGCCAGAGGCCGCGATAGTCCCGAACATGACCAGCGTTGCGCCGCCCAGCACCGGCTCAGGAATGTGCTGCACGAAGCCGCTCACTGCCGGGAACAGGCCGAGAACGATCAGCATCAGCGCCACCACGAAGCCAACGTAGCGGCTGGCAACGCCGGTCAGCTGGATCACACCGTTGTTCTGGCCGAAGCAGGAGTTCGGGAAGGTATTAAATACCGCAGAGACAAACGAGTTCAGGCCGTTCGCCAGCACGCCGCCTTTCAGACGCTTCATATACAGCGGGCCTGAAACCGGCTGCTCGGAGACGTCGGAGGTGGCGGTGATATCGCCGATAGTCTCCAGAGACGTGATCATAAAGACCAGCATCAGCGGCAGCAGCAGACCCCAGTCAATGCCCAGGCCGTAGTAGAGCGGCGTTGGGACGGTGATCAGCGCGCTGTTGGTCGGCGCGGTGTTCTCCGGCAGCATGCCCAGCGCCCACGCCAGCAGATAGCCTGCCGCCATGGCAATCACCAGCGAGGCGACGCGCAGGTAAGGGTTACGCTGACGGTTAAGCAGAATAATGATGGCCAGCACGACACCCGCCAGCAGCAGGTTTTTCGGTGCGCCAAAGGTGTGGTCGCTCATTGCGGCATAACCCCCGCCGATGGAGGTGAGGCCTACCTGAATCAGCGACAGGCCGATAATCATGACGACCACGCCGGAAACCAGTGGGGTGATGACGCGACGCGCCAGATGCAGAACGCGGGAGATCACCATCTCCGTGCAGCTTGCCAGCATCAGGGTACCAAACAGCGCCGCCATCATGGTCGGGACATCCGCACCGCCGGTTTTCAGGGCCGTACCGCCCATGATCAGCGGCGCCACGAAGTTAAAGCTGGTGCCCTGAATCGACAGTAATCCCGACCCCACCGGACCCCACGCTTTAATTTGAATAATCGAGGCCACGCCGGAGGCGAAAAGAGACATGCTGATGATGTGCTGCGTGTCCTGCGCCGGTAAGCCGAGCGCCTGGCAAATCAACAGCGCCGGGGTGATCACCGCAACAAACATCGCCAGAAGATGCTGGCAGGCGGCGAAAAGCGTCTGCGGCAGCGGCGGGCGGTCTTCAAGGCGGTAAATCAGTTCGCTATTTTGCTTCTGCGCAATCGGTTGCGCATCAGGCGACTCTATGGTGTTAACGGACATCGGCGGCAATCCCACGGTGGAAAAGCGGGCATTTTATCTGACCATCTGGTAAAAGCAAACGATTGCCAGCAAAAAAAGACAAGAAAATCTGCCGCTGTGAGCAGGTTTTCTACAACCCATCGGGAAAAAAAATTACACTTTTTGCGCCGGGAGCTCATGAAGAGCGCAAACCGGCCCAGGATAACGCCGCGTGTGTATGGAACACGCGCAAAACAGGAGCCTTTTATGATTCATCTCGATACGTTGTCGACCCTTGTTGCCGCAACGCTGGTCTTACTGCTTGGCCGTAAGCTGGTACATAGCGTTTCCTTTCTGAAGAAATACACCATTCCCGAACCTGTCGCCGGCGGCCTGCTGGTAGCGCTGGCCCTGCTGGTGCTGAAGAAAAGCATGGGCTGGGAAATTGATTTTGATATGTCCCTGAAAGACCCGCTGATGCTGGCCTTCTTTGCCACCATCGGCCTGAATGCCAACCTGGCGAGCCTGCGGGCGGGCGGCAAAGTGCTCGGCGTATTTTTGATTGTGGTGGTTGGGCTGCTGCTGATGCAAAACGCTATCGGCATCGGGATGGCGACACTGCTGGGGCTGGATCCGCTGATGGGGTTGCTGGCAGGGTCAATTACGCTGTCAGGTGGTCATGGTACCGGGGCGGCGTGGAGTAAATTGTTTGTCGAGCGCTACGGGTTTGAAAACGCGACGGAAGTAGCGATGGCCTGTGCGACCTTTGGTCTGGTGCTGGGTGGACTGATTGGCGGCCCGGTGGCGCGTTATCTGGTGAAGCACTCCACCACGCCGGACGGCAGACCGGACGATGAGCTGGTCCCGACCGCATTTGAAAAGCCGGACGTCGGGCGCAGCATTACCTCGCTGGTGCTGATTGAAACCATCGCGATGATCGCCATCTGCCTGACCGTGGGCAAACTGGTTGCGCAATGGCTGGCGGGCTCAGCGTTTGAACTGCCGACGTTTGTCTGCGTGCTGTTTATCGGGGTGATCCTGAGCAACGGCCTGGCGCTGATGGGCTTCTACCGCGTGTTTGAACGGGCGGTCTCGGTGCTCGGCAACGTCTGTCTGTCGCTGTTCCTGGCGATGGCGCTGATGAGCCTCAAGCTGTGGGAGCTGGCCTCGCTGGCGCTGCCGATGGTGGCTATTCTGGCGGTTCAGGCCCTGTTTATGGCGCTCTATGCCATGTTTGTCACCTGGCGCATGATGGGTAAAAACTACGATGCGGCGGTGCTGGCGGCGGGTCACTGCGGGTTTGGTCTGGGAGCAACCCCTACGGCTATCGCCAACATGCAGGCGATCACCGAACGATTCGGGCCATCGCACATGGCGTTTCTGGTGGTTCCGATGGTCGGGGCGTTCTTTATTGATATCGTCAACGCGCTGGTGATTAAGCTGTACCTGATGCTGCCGATGTTTGCCTGAAATCAGGCGTTGGAGTAGCGTTCGGTTTCCGGCATCCAGCGCTCAATTAACGCTGCCGCCTGTTCGGGGTAGCGTTCGTGAATATGGCGGGCAAGGCGCTGAACCTCGGGGATCATGGCCTGATCGCGCAATAAATCCGCGACTTTGAATTCCGCGTTCCCCGTCTGACGCGTGCCCAGCAGTTCTCCCGGGCCGCGGATCTCCAGGTCTTTTTGCGCAATCACAAAACCGTCGTTGCTGTCGCGCAGCACCTGCAACCGCATCTGGGCGGTTTTCGAGAGCGGAGCTTTGTAGAGCAGGACGCAGTGGGACGCCACCGCGCCGCGGCCAACGCGCCCGCGCAGCTGGTGGAGCTGGGCAAGGCCCAGACGCTCCGGGTTTTCGATGATCATCAGGCTGGAGTTTGGCACGTCCACGCCGACCTCGATCACCGTGGTGGCGATTAGCAGATGTAAATCACCCTGTTTAAACGACTGCATCACCGCCTGTTTTTCGGCAGGTTTCATGCGTCCGTGAACCAGACCCACGTTCAGCTCTGGCAGCGCCAGCTTGAGCTCTTCCCACGTGGCTTCTGCAGCCTGCGCTTCCAGCAGCTCAGACTCTTCAATCAGCGTACATACCCAGTAAGCCTGACGTCCTTCATGCGTGCAGGCGTTGCGCACGCGGTCGATGATATCGCTGCGGCGCGTGTCCGGAATGGCGACCGTCGTCACCGGCGTACGACCCGGCGGCAGTTCGTCGATGGTGGAGGTGTCCAGATCGGCGTAGGCCGTCATCGCCAGGGTGCGCGGAATGGGCGTGGCGGTCATGATCAGCTGATGCGGGTGGAAACCCTGCTGCAATCCTTTTTCCCACAGCGCCAGACGCTGGTGCACGCCAAAGCGGTGCTGCTCGTCGATAATCACCAGCGCAAGGCCGTTAAACTGCACCTGCTCCTGGAAGATGGCGTGCGTGCCGACAATCATTTGTACCTGCCCGCTGGCAATGGCGTCCTGTTGCGCAAGGCGCGCTTTGCCTTTTTGCTTCCCGGCAAGCCAGCCTACTTCAATGCCCAGCGGCGCGAACCAGGCGCGGAAATTGTTGGCGTGCTGTTCGGCAAGCAGTTCGGTCGGCGCCATCAGCGCCACCTGTTTGCCGTGGGCAATCGCGCGCAGGGCGGCAAGGGCGGCAACCAGCGTTTTACCGGATCCCACGTCGCCCTGTACCAGGCGCATCATCGGCACGTCGAGCGCCATATCGCGTTCAATCTCGGCGGTGACGCGCGCCTGTGCGCCGGTGGGTTTGAACGGCAGCGAGGCCAGCAGCTTATCTTTGAGCTCATCGCGCGGGCTTAAGGGCTGGGCATGGAAACGCTGTGCGCCTGCACGAAGCGCCAGCATGCTCAGGTTATGTGCCAGCAATTCCTCAAGGATAAGACGCTGTTGGGCGGGGTGTTTGCCGCTTTCTAAATCGCTGAGCTGCAGCGTTGGCGGCGGGCGGTGCAGGGTACGCAGCGCCTCGGGCAGGCTCATCATCCCCTGCGCCAGCTCTGGCGGCAGCAGCTCGGTAATGGCGCAGGTATCCAGCAGCTCCAGCGCCTGATCGGTGAGCTTACGCAGCGTCGCCTGCTTGATGCCTTCGGTTGTCGGGTAGACCGGAGTGAGGGTCTCCTGCATCTCCGGCGTGCTGAGATCGCCCTGAACGCGGTACTCCGGGTGGATCATCTCTGCGCCGTATTTCCCACGTTTGGCTTCGCCATAGGCCAGCACCCTGCGGCCCGTCGCCAGGCTGTTTTTCATCGCCGCGCTGAAATTGAAAAAACGCATGGTGAGAATGCCGGTGCCGTCGCTGATCTGACAGGTCATCATCCGGCGTCCGCCGAAAGTGATGTTGCAGTTCAGGACTTCGCCTTCAACGGTGGCATAAATGGCGGGCAGCAGATCGCCAATTTTGTAGAGCTGAGTGCGGTCTTCATAGCGCAGGGGGAGGTGGAGCAGGAGATCCTGCACCGTGTGCAGGCCGATTTTAGCCAGCTTACTGCTTTGCGCCGCGCCCACGCCCGTCAGGCTATTGAGCGGGATGGCATCCAGCAGGCGGCCTTTCATCGGTTACCCAGCGTACTGCATGGTGGCCCACCACTCGGCATCGGCTTCGATCTCGCCCTGCGCGTTGACGTGGGGGTAAGGCAATTTTTTCTGCTTCGCAACGCGAGCCAGTACCGGATAACCACCTTCAAACAGCAGGCGCTGCTGTTCATCTTCCGGCAGCATGCTGTTGCTGCGCTCGTACATCCCGGCGTTTTGACGCTGGCGCTGCGCTTCATACAGAATGAGCGCGGAGGCCACGGAGACGTTGAGGGACTGAACCATGCCGGTCATCGGAATGATGATGTCCCGATCCGCCAGATCCAGCGCTTCCTGGGTGATCCCGGTTTTCTCCTGGCCCATCAGAATGCAGGTCGGGCGGGTGTAGTCGATCTCGCGGAAATCCACGGCTTTAGCGGACAGGTTAGTAGCAAGGATCTGCATCCCGCGTCCTTTCAGGTGCGAGACGGCTTCACCAATGGTGTGATGATTTTTGACAGACACCCAACTGTTGCTGCCTGCCGCCGCCGAGACCGTATTTCGCATACGGCCGTCCGGCCAGACGGCATGCACTTCATGCACGCCGACGGCATCTGCGGTACGGACGATAGCAGAGACGTTATGAGGTTTATGGACCTGCTCCATGCAGACCGTCAGGTCAGGCTGACGCCTGGCGAGCATGTCGCAGATCCGTGCATAACGTTGTGAATTCATGCCACTAGTTTCGGTTACGGGTGACTTTAATCACGTCCGGCATGACGCGGATCTTGCGCATAATATTCGCCAGATGCACGCGGTCGCGGGCGGTCAGACGAATAAAGGCGCTATAAACGCGGCCATCTTTTTCTTCCGTGTTCAGGCTTTGAATATTGGAAGACGCCGTGTTGATCGCTGCCGTCAGGTTCGCAAGGGCACCCTGGTGGTTGAACATATCCACCTTAATTTCGGTGATAAACTCCTGCGCGGTCTCTTTATCCCACTCGACCGCCATAAACTTCTCCGCTTCTTTTTGATAGCCGCGGATGTTACGACAGGATTCATGGTGGATAACCAGCCCTTTACCCGGGCTGACGTGCGCAATAATCGGGTCGCCAGGGATTGGACGGCAACATTTTGCGAACGTGATAAGCACCCCGTCCGCGCCTTTAATCGGCAAGTGTCCGTGGCTTTGTGTGGTGGCAGGCACGGCGGTCGTGTCGCCTTGCTGCAGGTTCTTCGCTACCACCACGCTCATGGCGTTGCCGAGGCCAATCTCTGCCAGCAGATCGTCAAGCGACGCGAGCTTCATGCGCTCCAGCTCATGCTGGATATTTTCCTGCGGGATTTCAGCCAGCTTGCGGCTACCACCCAACGCGTGGTTGAGAAGACGACGCCCAAGGCTGACGGAATCATCACGCTTGAGGTTTTTCAGCAGCTGGCGGATTTTGGCGCGCGCTTTGGAGCTCACGACAAAGTTCAGCCAGGCCGCGTTCGGACGTGCGCCCGGCGCAGTAATGATTTCCACCGTCTGGCCGCTGGAAAGCGGCTGAGACAGCGGGTAAGGCTGTCTGTCGACGCGGGCACCCACGCAGGCATGCCCGATGTCGGTATGCACGGCGTAAGCGAAGTCGACCGGCGTTGCGCCCGCAGGCAGTTCGACAATGCGCCCTTCTGGGGTGAAAACGTAAATCTCATCCGGGAAGAGATCGGATTTGACGCTCTCGATAAATTCAAACGAGCTACCCGCACTCTGCTGCAGTTCCAGCAGGCTCTGCATCCAGCGCTGGGCGCGGATTTGTGCGGTCGTGCTGCTTTCGCCACCGTGCTCTTTATAGGCCCAGTGTGCGGCAACACCCATCTCCGCCATCTGGTCCATGTCTTCGGTGCGAATTTGCACTTCAACAGGCACGCCGTGTGGCCCGATCATCGAGGTATGCAAAGATTGATAGCCGTTCGCTTTTGGAATGGCGATGTAATCTTTCATGCGACCCGGACGCGGTTTATACAGGCTGTGCATCTGCCCCAGCACGCGATAACACGTGTCGGAGTCGTGGACAATTACGCGGAAGGCGTAGATATCCATGATCGAGTGAAAACGCTGCTCTTTGAGCACCATTTTGCAGTAGATGGAGTAAAGATGTTTTTCGCGACCGCTGACGCGGCATGGAATGCCTGCTTCCTGTAAGCGCCCTTCAATTTCAGAGAGGATCTTTTGAATCATCTCTTTACGGTTACCGCGTGCGGCTTTAACCACCTCTTTAATCACGCGATAGCGGTTCGGGTACAACGCTTCAAAACCCAGCTCTTCCAGCTCGGTTTTAATGTGATGAATACCTAAACGGTGCGCCAGCGGACTGTAGATTTCGAGGGTTTCACGGGCAATGCGGCGACGTTTGTCCGGGCGAAGTGAGCCCAGCGTGCGCA
This sequence comes from Lelliottia nimipressuralis, assembly GCF_004402045.1. GTDB lineage: Bacteria > Pseudomonadota > Gammaproteobacteria > Enterobacterales > Enterobacteriaceae > Enterobacter > Enterobacter chinensis. Next base: position 159,211 of record NZ_SOMG01000014.1, read on the forward strand.
TATTGTGGGTACGGTCAGCGAGTTTGATGAGAATGACGCGGATATCCTGCACCATCGCCATAATCATCTTGCGGAAGTTTTCGGCTTGCGCCTCTTTCTTGTCGCGGAAATTCAGCTTATCAAGCTTAGAGACCCCTTCCACCAGTTCGGCAACGCTTTTGCCAAACAGCTGTTCCATGTCCTGGTAAGTGGCAGGGGTATCTTCAATCACGTCGTGCAGCAGAGCGGCCATCAGCGTTTCGTGGTCGAGTTTCATCTCGGCCAGAATACAGGCCACCGCTACCGGGTGCGTGATATAGGGTTCACCGCTTGAACGTGTCTGGCCCTCGTGAGCGTCACGTGCAACGAGATACGCCTGCTGAAGACGCTTAATCTGGTCTTCAGGCAGGTAGGTTTGAATCAGTTGATTCAGGCTTTCAAACAGATACAAGGGCGACCCGCAGGTTTAATTAACGACGACCTTCAGCAATAGCGGTTACGGCCTGCAGTTCTGCGGCTTCCTGCTCTTGCTGCTCCTGGCGCTCACGCACGTCGAGGATCTGGTTGTTGATCAGACCTTCTTCGATTTCGCGAAGTGCAATAACGGTGGTTTTATCGTTTTCTTCCGGTACCAGCGGATCTTTACCGCCTACCTGCATCTGACGAGCGCGACGCGCGGCGACCAGCACCAGGTCAAAACGGTTACCAATTTTCTCTACAGCGTCCTGAACAGTTACGCGTGCCATACTTAAAATGCTCCACAGGTGAAGAAATGACTGGGCATGATACTGAATGTGGGTTCAGTCTGCCAACAGTTTGGTGATTAATGCGTCATGTCGCTGCTTCTGGCGGCTCATACGCAGACGTTCTGCGCGAAGAATGGTTTTGAGATCGCTCAGCGCGGCATCAAAATCATCATTCACAATAAGGTAATCATATTCCGCGTAATGGCTCATTTCTGCAACAGCCTGTTCCATACGCTTTGCGATCACTTCTTCGCTGTCCTGACCGCGGCCACGCAGGCGGCGATCCAGCTCATCTTTCGATGGCGGTAAAATAAAGATACTGCGCGAGTCGGGCATTTTCTTGCGAATTTGCTGTGCGCCCTGCCAGTCGATGTCCAGGAACACATTCACGCCCGTGGCCAGAACCTGCTCAATGGTTTCACGCGAGGTGCCGTAGTAATTACCGAAAACTTCAGCGTGTTCAAGAAACGCGTCTCTGCCGATCATTGCTCTGAATTCGTCGTGATCCACAAAGAAATAGTGTTCACCGTGCACTTCACCCGGACGCGGCGCTCGCGTGGTGTGAGAAACAGAAACCTGTGTGTCGTACAACGGTTGGGTTTTTAACAGTGCCTGAATAAGGCTGGATTTACCCGCGCCACTAGGGGCAGAAACAATATAAAGCGTGCCTTGAGCCATGAGAGTCTTTTGTATGTGTTAGCGAAGAAGTCCTACATACGGGCTTATTATACACGTCGCCGCCGTGTGACGTAGCCTTTGTCACACTTTTTCCCCTGGATTATTGAATTTTGCGTACCGTTTTCAGGTTTTATCTGTGGTTTACAGCAACAAAAAGAAATAACGGATAGCGCCTCGCACGGTGAAACGTTGTGGTTAGCGTTGTTTTAGACATCGCGGTATACCTCCTGCAACGCAAAGGAGGAGTAGCGATGTGGCGATGGATAAGCGGGTTAATGTTGTTGTGGTGCGGCTATGGCGCGGCGGTGTGTCCGGTGTGGTCGCAGGCAAAAGCAGAGAAAGAAATCGCGTCGTTAAGCGCGCAAATCAAACGCTGGGATGATGCTTACTGGAAGCAGGGCGTGAGCGAGGTCAACGACGAGGTTTATGACCAGCTTAACGGGCGGCTAACGCAGTGGCAGCGCTGCTTTGGTACGGATCTTCCTGAGAACACCCTTCCTGCGCTGACGGGCAACGTAAAACACCCTGTCGCCCATACGGGAGTCCATAAAGCTGCCAGCAAAGAAGCACTTAATCAGTGGATGCGCGGTCGGAGCAATCTCTGGATGCAGCCAAAAGTCGACGGCGTAGCAGTCACACTGGTGTATCGCGACGGAAAGTTAACCCAGGCCACTAGCCGTGGTAATGGGCTAAAAGGCGAAGACTGGACTTCGCAAGTGCGTTTAATTCCGTCTGTGCCCAAGGACGTATCTGGCGCGCTGGCAAACAGCGTTTTACAGGGGGAGCTTTTCTGGTTACGTGAGGGGCATGTTCAGCGGCAGATGGGCGGCATGAATGCTCGCGCAAAAGTAGCGGGTGCGATGATGCGACAAAAGGACAACGCGCTTCTGAACCAGACAGGGATATTTATCTGGGCCTGGCCGGATGGGCCGAAAGGCATGCAGAACAGGTTGTCTGAGCTTTCCAGGGCAGGATTTTCTCTGACTGCACGTTATACCTTGCCGGTTGAAGCCGTTGATGCCGTCGAAAAACAGCGTTCGGCATGGCAAAACACAGCATTACCCTTTGCCACGGATGGCATTGTGGTTCGGTCAGCAGATGCACCCCCGGGTGAAAATTGGTTGCCTGGGGAAGGCAGTTGGGTCGTCGCATGGAAATATACTCCTGCAGCACAGGTCGCTGAGGTCAGTGATATTCATTTTTCCGTGGGGCGAACGGGCAAAATTTCCGTTGTCGCGGCGCTTGAACCTGTAAAGCTGGATGATAAACAGGTGCAGCGGGTGAGTCTGGGGTCGGTCGCGCGCTGGCAAAGGCTGGATATTGCCCCGGGAGATCAGATACAAGTCAGCCTGGCCGGGCAGGGGATCCCCCGGTTTGATAAGGTTGTCTGGCGAGGGACGGACCGACATAAACCCGAGCCTCCGGCTGCGCGTTATCATGCTCTTAGCTGTTTTTATGCTTCGCCTGAGTGTATGGAGCAGTTCTTTGCCAGGCTGACGTGGCTCAGCTCAAAGCAAGTGTTCGATATTGAAGGATTAGGCGAGTCAGGATGGCGTGCGCTCTGGCAGGCGCATCAGTTTGAACATCTCTTCTCATGGCTGTTATTAACTCAGGCGCAACTGCAGGCTACGCCAGGGTTTTCCTCAGCACGCGGGCTGGCGCTCTGGCATCGATTTAATCTGGTGCGTGAGCAACCGTTTATCCGCTGGCTTATGGCATTGGGTGTTCCGCTGACGCAGGCTTCATTGAAGGCGATGGGGGATATAACGTGGCAGAAGATGAGCGGGCGTAACGCAAAGGACTGGCAGACCTTGCCGGGAACGGGAGAGGAGAAGGCCAGGCAAATTGTTAACTGGATACATGCGCCAGAAGTTGATGTGCTGGTCAGATGGCTTGCTCAGCAGCACATCAACGGGTTCTGAAATTAGTGTGCGCTGTGCTTGTAATGAAAAACGGGTAGCCCGAGCTTCAGACGCAGCGCGAGCATGCGGGCCGTAAAGCCAAACAGCAATGTGGAGATGACCACCACATCCTGGTTAGAAACATAATGCTGCAGGGCGATATAGAGCACCGCTGCAGCGAAGGATATACCTGCATACAGCTCTTTCTGGAAAACCAGGGGAATGCGTTTGCAGAACATATCCCGCAGCACACCACCGAACACCCCTGTGACCACGGCAGCAATGGTGGCGATGACCGGCCCTTCACCCATATCGAGCGCAATTTGTGCGCCGATGATTGAAAAGACGATCAGCCCCAGCGCATCAAGCACCAGGAACAGGCGGCGTAGATGGGGCATAACGGGTGCCACAATGGTGGTTAATACGGCAGCTGTCGCCACGATAATCACATACTCAGGGTGTTTAACCCAGCCGAGTGGGTAATGGCCCAGCAGAATATCGCGCACGGAACCGCCGCCCAGCGCGGTTGCTGTGGCAATAATGATCACGCCGAAGGTGTCCATCCGGCGACGCCCGGCGGCCAGTGCGCCGGTCATGGCTTCTGCGGTGATACCAATGAGATAAAGAATGTGAAGCAGCATATACCCTCCGGTGTGAACGCGTGGAGGTTAGCGATTTGTGCGCAAGATCACGATTGAGATTTTCTAAGGTGACTCAGTTTGCCATATAAAATTTTATCAATTTATGTTGAACAGGCTTGATGAAAGAGGGGTTATTGAGAAAAAAAGCAATTAGATGGATTAGAAATAATAATGGGTGGTGCCGGCTGCACCACCCGTAAACGTTACTCGATATTCTGAATCTGCTCGCGCATTTGCTCAATCAGAACCTTGAGTTCAATCGCTGAATTGGTCACCTCAGCGTTGATCGACTTAGACGCCAGCGTGTTCGACTCGCGGTTGAACTCCTGCATCATAAAGTCGAGGCGGCGGCCTACCGCTTCTTTCTTCTTCAGAATGTTGTAGGTTTCTTTAACGTGCGCTTCCAGACGGTCCAGCTCTTCAGCGACGTCAACGCGCTGCGCCATCAGGACCAGCTCTTGTTCCAGACGGGTGTTTTCCAGCTGAACTTCCGCTTCTTCTAGTTTGGCGACCAGGCGCTCGCGCTGCCACTGCAGCACTTCTGGCATATGGGTGCGCACTTTCGCGACTTCAGCGGTTACGCCTTCAAGACGCTGCTCAATCATCCCTTTCAGTGCCTGGCCTTCGGTTTCGCGGGCAACGATAAAGTCGTCCAGGGTACCGTCGAGGGCTGCAAGGATTTCGGCGGCAATGGCATCCAGATCCTGCTCACCGGCGGCCATGACCCCAGGCCAGCGCAGAATATCAACCGGGTTGATTTCGCCTTCATCGCTCTGCATTTTGACCCAGTTCGCCGCATTCACGAGCTGTTTCGCCAGTTTTTCGTTGAGGATCAGCTCACCCTGCGAGCTGGCATCAGGCTCGAAACGCAGGTTACATTCCACTTTACCGCGCGTCAGACGCGTACGGATACGCTCGCGTACAACAGGCTCAAGGCTGCGGAACTGCTCCGGCATACGGAAATACGTTTCCAGGTAACGCTGGTTTACCGAGCGCATTTCCCATGTGGCGCTACCCCAGCTACCCTTGATTTCACGCCGGGCGTAGGCGGTCATACTGCGGATCATAGACATTCCCGTTTTTAAAGGAGAGATGGGGGGATTATAGCTTTCGGGGGCTTCTCAGGATAGGAATAAGCGTCCTTTATCCGTATAATGCGCAGCCACATTCGTTTCAAGCCGGAGAATCCATCATGCGTCCATCAGGTCGTAGCGCCAACCAGGTGCGTCCCGTCACCCTGACCCGTAACTATACAAAACACGCTGAAGGCTCCGTGCTGGTTGAGTTTGGTGATACCAAAGTACTGTGCACCGCGTCCATCGAAGAAGGCGTTCCGCGCTTCCTGAAAGGTCAGGGCCAGGGTTGGATCACCGCAGAATACGGCATGCTGCCGCGTGCGACCCATACCCGTAATGCCCGCGAAGCGGCAAAAGGCAAGCAGGGCGGCCGTACCATGGAAATTCAACGTCTGATCGCGCGTGCGCTGCGCGCCGCCGTTGACCTGAAAATCCTCGGCGAATTTACCATCACGCTGGACTGCGACGTGATTCAGGCAGACGGCGGCACGCGTACAGCCTCCATTACCGGCGCATGCGTGGCGCTGGCGGATGCCCTGAATAAACTGGTTGCGGCCGGTAAGCTGAAAACCAATCCAATGAAAGGTATGGTTGCGGCGGTCTCCGTGGGCATTGTTAACGGTGAAGCGCTTTGCGATCTGGAATATGTTGAAGATTCCGCTGCCGAGACGGACATGAACGTGGTGATGACCGAAGATGGTCGCATCATTGAAGTGCAGGGCACGGCAGAAGGCGAGCCGTTCACCCATGAAGAACTTCTTGCCCTGCTGGCTCTGGCCCGAGGGGGAATTGAATCTATCGTCACGACGCAGAAAGCGGCGTTAGAAAATTGATTTTAAAGGCGACCAATGAGTCGCCTTTTTTTTGCCTGTAAGACAGAAAAACCAAAGGAGCAAATCCATGAAATCGTATCAGCGCCAGTTTATTGAGTTTGCGCTTAACAAGCAGGTACTTAAGTTTGGCGAGTTTACGCTGAAATCCGGGCGTAAGAGTCCCTATTTCTTCAACGCCGGGCTGTTTAATACCGGGCGCGATCTGGCACTGTTAGGCCGTTTCTATGCCGAAGCGCTGGTGGATTCCGGGATTGATTTTGACCTGCTGTTTGGCCCGGCCTACAAAGGCATTCCGATTGCGACCACCACCGCGGTTGCGCTGGCGGAACACCATGACCGCGATGTGCCGTACTGCTTTAACCGCAAAGAGGCCAAAACCCACGGTGAAGGTGGTAATCTGGTCGGCAGCGCGTTGCAGGGCCGCGTTATGCTGGTCGACGATGTGATCACTGCAGGCACGGCGATCCGCGAATCGATGGAGATTATTCAGGCCAACGGTGCGACGCTGGCTGGCGTGCTGATTTCTCTGGATCGTCAGGAGCGTGGTCGTGGTGAAATTTCCGCTATTCAGGAAGTGGAGCGTGATTACAGCTGCAAAGTGACGTCGATTATCACCCTGAAAGACCTGATTGCGTATCTGGAAGAGAAGCCTGAGATGGCGGACCATCTGGCAGCGGTACGTGCATACCGGGAAGAGTTCGGGGTTTAATTGCATTGCCCGGTGACGTCAGGTTTACCGGGCAATGCAACCTGTAGGCCGGATAAGGCGAGGCCGCCATCCGGCAATGATGTTACTGCAACTGCGCAGCCACTAACGGCCAGCGGGCGTCAAAATCGTCCGTTGGACGGTATTTGAATTCGCTGCGCACAAAACGTGAGAGCATGCCTTCGCAAAACGCCAGTATCTGGCTCGCTAGCAGCGTTTCATCAATGCTGTATCCTTCGCCTTCACGCATTTTCTTCTCGCGCAGTACCTGACGCAGCTGTGCTTCAATACGTTCGAAAAGCTGGTTAATGCGGCCCTGCAGTCTGTCCTGCTCGAACATCAGCGCGTGACCGGTTAGGATACGGGTTAAACCCGGGTTGCGTTCACCAAAGCCCAGGATTAACAGCACAATCAGACGCAGACGCGCGGTGGTGTCTTTTTCGTCTTTCAAAATCAGGTTGATGCGCGTGATCAGGCTGTCTTCAATAAATTCGATCAGGCTGTCGAACATCCGGGTTTTGCTCGGAAAATGACGGTACAGCGCCGCCTCAGACACGCCCACAGAGGCGGCCAGTTTAGCGGTAGTGATGCGTTGACTGCCATCGCTGGATTCAAGCATCAGAGCCAGAGATTGAAGTATTTCTTCGCGACGATTCCTTTTCGCGGTTTGTTTTTCTGCCATGTTACAAAATACCCCTGAAAATAAGCACTTGCCAGGCTGTCATCCACACAGCGACCGCAAACTGACGTTTGCGGTTTGTTATTGCATTATGGCGCTGTGGGAAACGTCTCTGTCGGGCGGTTATTTGCGCCCGGAATGGCCGAAGCCGCCTTCGCCACGGTCGGTGGCGTCAAAGTCTGCCACCAGGTTAAATTCTGCCTGTACCACCGGTACAAAGACCATCTGTGCGATACGTTCGCCGGGCTCAATGGTGAAGCTGTCCTGACCACGGTTCCAGACGGAGACCATCAGCTGACCCTGGTAGTCAGAGTCAATCAGGCCAACCAGGTTACCCAGCACAACGCCATGCTTATGGCCCAGGCCAGAACGCGGCAGGATCACCGCCGCCAGAGACGGGTCAGCAATGTGAATGGCCAGGCCAGTCGGCACCAGGGTAGTGGCACCCGGCGCCAGTTCTACGGCGTCATCGAGACAGGCGCGCAGGTCAAGTCCGGCAGAGCCGGAGGTGGCATAGGTTGGCAGCGGGAATTGCTCGCCAACACGCGGGTCCAGAATCTTAACGTCGATTTTTTTCATCATAACGGGTAACGATCTCGTCGAGTAATTGTTGGCCCAGGAGTTCCTTGCGCTCAAGCGGTAAGACTTTATCTCCATCCTGCCAGAAAAGGTGCAGTGCGTTGCTGTCGCTGTTAAATCCTTGTGTGGCCAGCGATACGTCGTTCGCGCAAATCAAATCGAGGTTTTTGCGGGTACGTTTTTGCCGGGCATATTCTTCCACATTATTTGTTTCTGCGGCAAACCCAACAACGTAAGGACGATGGCTTTTTAGTGCGGCGACGCCGGCGACAATGTCCGGGTTTTTCACCATTTTTAGTGTTAATTCATCACCTTGCTTTTTTATTTTAGCCTCGGCGATGGTCTCAGCGCGATAGTCTGCGACGGCCGCACAGCCGATAAATATCTGCTGGTTTTGCGCGTGTGCCTGCACGGCGTCCTCCATCTCCAGCGCGGTGGTGACGTCAACTCGCTTTACAAACGCAGGTGTAGGCAACGATACCGGGCCACTCACCAGCGTGACGTTTGCGCCGCGCTTTGCCGCAGCGGCGGCAATGGCAAAGCCCATCTTACCGGAGCTGTGGTTAGTGATATAGCGCACCGGATCCAGCGGCTCCCGCGTGGGGCCCGCGGTAATCATGATGTTGAGATGTTGCAGATCGTTGACAGGCGAAAAATGGGCGGCGGCCATATCAACAATCGTCAGCGGATCAAGCATGCGGCCCGGGCCAACGTCACCACAGGCCTGGCTGCCGCTGTCCGGTCCCCAGATAAGCAGGCCGCGTGCAGCCAGCGTCTCCAGATTGTGCTGGGTGGCCGCGTTGCGGTACATCTGCTGGTTCATGGCAGGAACGACGGCAACAGGCGCAGGCGTGGCCAGGCAAATGGTGGAGACCAGGTCGTTTGCCATACCGGCTGCCACCCGCGCGATTAAATCCGCTGTGGCGGGGGCAAGGATAACCAGGTCTGCCCATTTCCCAAGCTCAATATGGCCCATTGCAGCTTCGGCGGCCGGATCGAGCAGGCTGTCAGATACCGGGTACCCTGAAACCGCCTGCAGGCTCAAGGGAGTGATAAAGGCTTTACCGCCTTCGGTGATCGCGACCCGCACATCTGCCCCGCGCTCGCGCAGACGACGCACCAGCTCCGGCGCTTTATAGGCAGCAATACCGCCGCTCACGCCAAGAACGATTTTTTTACCGGCCAGGCTCATCATGATTCTTTCCTGTTGGGTTTCACCAGAGAGCGGGCATTTTATCACAATCCCCAAAACGAGGTGATTTTGTCCTTCGGACACTTTGCGAGGCGCTACGCAAGTACGCAACGTGGTCGTCGAGCCACTGACTGGCCTGTGGCAGCATGCGGTAAAAAAGGAGAAAGAGCATGGATGAAGAGGATGAGCAGCTGCTACCGCGCGAAAAACTACTGCGCTATGGCGTCACCCTGTTAAAAGACGATGAGCTGCTGGCGCTCTTTTTACGTACCGGAACGTCCGGGAAGACCGTATTTACGCTGGCAAAAGAGCTGATAGCGCATTTCGGTTCACTGCATGGGTTGCTGACCGCCGATCTGGCGCAGTTTAAGCACGTCGAGGGGATCGGCGTGGCAAAATATGCTCAGTTGAGAGGCATTGCTGAACTGGCCCGCCGTTTTTACAAGGTCCGCATGGAGGAGGAAGATCCGATCCTGACGCCCGCGATGACGCGTGAATTCCTGCAAAGCCAGTTAACCGATGCCGAGCGTGAGATCTTTATGGTGATCTTTCTCGACAACAGAAACCGGGTGCTGAAACATAGCTGCCTCTTTGCGGGCACGTTAAGCCACGTCGAGGTGCATCCGCGTGAAATTGTGCGGGAAGCGATAAAAGTGAATGCAGCGGGCGTGATCCTCGCGCATAATCACCCCTCTGGCTGTGCAGAACCGAGCAGAGCTGACAAAGAAATCACCGAACGCATTATCAAATGCTGTCAATTCATGGACATTCGTGTGCTGGACCATCTGATAATTGGCCGCGGAGAGTACATTTCTTTTGCAGAACATGGCTGGATTTAGGCTATTTCTCGCGATCCATCGGGATCTTTGTCTGTTCGGGACTTGAGCACACCGCCGAGTCAGCGTATACTACGCCACCTTTGAGAATCTCGGGTTTGGCATTTGGGCCTGGCAATCGAGAGTTCACTTAGAACTATGCGATGACCGGGCTGTAAAGCCTGACGAGGCGCCGATACCCCATACGAAGCTCGAGCTAATTTGATTTTTGGAGAATAGACATGTCCCGAGTCTGCCAAGTTACTGGCAAGCGTCCGGTGACCGGTAACAACCGTTCCCACGCACTGAACGCGACTAAACGCCGTTTCCTGCCGAACCTGCACTCTCACCGTTTCTGGGTTGAGAGCGAGAAGCGTTTTGTCACCCTGCGCGTATCTGCTAAAGGTATGCGTGTAATCGATAAGAAAGGCATCGATACAGTTCTGTCTGAACTGCGTGCCCGTGGCGAAAAGTACTAAGTACTTAAAGAGGAAATAAATCATGGCTAAAGGTATTCGTGAGAAAATCAAGCTGGTTTCTTCTGCTGGTACAGGTCACTTCTACACCACCACGAAGAACAAACGTACTAAGCCGGAAAAACTGGAACTGAAAAAATTCGATCCAGTTGTACGCCAGCACGTACTGTACAAAGAAGCTAAAATCAAATAATTTTAGTCTCCTTGTATTGAAAAACCCCGCAACTGCGGGGTTTTTTGCATTCTGCATCTCAACGGAGGAACCATGCCTGAATTACCTGAGGTAGAGACCAGCCGCCGCGGCATTGAGCCCCATCTGGTCGGCGCGACTATTCTTCACGCGGTTGTCCGTAATGGGCGCTTGCGCTGGCCGGTATCCGATGAGATCCATGCCCTGAGCGATAAACCCGTTCTTAGCGTGCAGCGCCGCGCTAAATACCTGCTGCTGGAACTGCCCGACGGCTGGATTATTATCCATCTGGGGATGTCCGGTAGCCTTCGCATTTTGACCGAAGAGCTGCCTGCGGAAAAGCACGACCACGTCGATCTGGTGATGAGCAACGGTAAAGTGCTCCGTTACACCGACCCACGGCGCTTTGGTGCGTGGCTGTGGACGAAGGAGCTGGAAGGACATAACGTACTGGCGCATCTGGGCCCGGAGCCGCTCTCAGACGCGTTTAACGCGGAATACCTGCAAGCGAAGTGTGCGAAGAAGAAGACTCCGATTAAGCCCTGGCTGATGGACAATAAGCTGGTGGTCGGCGTGGGAAATATCTACGCCAGCGAATCGCTGTTTGCGGCCGGGATCCATCCCGATCGGCTGGCCTCTTCGCTGTCGGCGAAGGAGTGTGAACTGCTGGTCCGGGTGATTAAAGCCGTATTACTGCGCTCGATTGAGCAGGGCGGGACAACGTTGAAGGACTTCCTGCAAAGTGACGGCAAGCCGGGCTATTTTGCCCAGGAGCTGCAGGTGTACGGGCGCAAAGGCGAACCGTGCAGAGTCTGCGGCACGCCCGTTATTGCCACGAAGCACGCCCAGCGCGCGACGTTCTACTGCCGCCAGTGCCAGAAATAGCGCTACTTTAGCTTTTCCATCAACGCCTGGTGGACGTTAGTCGGCAGAAAATGGGTGACATCGCCGTGATGACGCGCCACCTCTTTTACCAGCGTGGAAGAGATAAACGACCACTCTTTGGAGGGCATCAGGAATACGCTCTCCAGCTCCGGCATCAGATGGCGGTTCATGTGCGCCAGCTGCATCTCATATTCGAAGTCTGCCACCGCGCGTAAACCACGGATCAGGATGTTTGCCTGCTGAGCGCGGGCGAAGTTAGCCATCAGATCGCTAAACCCGACAACCTCAACGTTCGGCAGGTGCGAAATGGCATTGGTGGCGAGCTGTACGCGCTCGTGCAAATCGAACATCGGTTTTTTGCTGGGGCTGGCGGCAATGGCCAGGATCACCTTGTCGAACATGCACGCCGCACGGGTGATGATATCAAGATGACCGTTAGTGATCGGATCGAAGGTACCCGGATAAATCGCTTTTGTGCTCATGGCTCACGTTTTCTCTGAGTAGCCGCGGCAGAGCGCCCACAGCTCGGTGTATTTGTTGAAAGTATACTGGGCATTCACCACTGCCAGTAACCACCCCTGTTTACCGTCCAGTACGCCACCACGCAGCAGGAGCGTTTTCAGAAACGCGCCCAGCGTATGGGTGAAGATACCGCTCAGCGTGGCCTTCTTGCCGCGCTGGTGGCGCTCCTGCGCCCATGCGGTGGCATAGTTAAGCTGTTTACGCTGAAAGCTGGCGAAATCCCGACAGGTTAGGTGCAACAGGTCGCCCGCCAGAGGGATCACCTGGGCGCTATCGCAAGCCAGGGACTCATGGACCAGGTTGTCGTTGTACTGATACCGCTCGCGCTCGTAGAGGCGCATCACGCGGTCTGGATACCAGCCGCTGTGGCGCATAAAACGGCCGAGGAAGTAGTTGCGGCGGGCGATGCTGTAGACCGCACCAGGCTGAGGCGAGGAAAGCACCGCCTGAATGGCCTGCTGAAGTTCTGGCGTGATGCGTTCGTCGGTATCGAGCATCAGAACATAATCGCCAGTGGCGTATCCCTGCGCGCGCTGGCGCTGGATTCCATAGCCTTGCCAGTCGGTGTTGATAAAGACCTTTGCGCCCGCTGCGCGGGCAACGTCCACCGTATTGTCCGTGCTGCCGGAATCGAGCACGACGATTTCGTCAGCCCAGGCGACGGAGGCCAGACAATCCGGAAGCAGGTCGGCGGCGTTTTTGGCGATCATCACGACCGACAGACGCGTTGACATTAGTGGCTCCGCTGAGGCAGATAAGGTTGCAGAAGTTGCAGCAGACGGGTCAGTGCGCCCTGGTTCTGATGCAGCACCTCGACGGCATGACGCCCGTACCACAGGCGATAATCTTCGTCAGTCAGAAGGGTCGAGACCTCTTTGACCACCGAATCCGCATCGGTCACGGTAATTAAACCATCGGCCTGCTGCAATTTAGCGCAGATATCTTTGAAGTTAAACGTGTGTGGTCCCATCAGCACCGGAATGGCGTGGGCTGCTGGCTCCAGCGGGTTATGACCGCCGCGCGCCACCAGGCTGCCGCCAACAAAGGCCAGATCGGCAATGCCATAAAGTAGCATCAGCTCGCCCATGGTATCGCCAATCACTACCTGAGTGCTGCCGGAAGGGATCTCACCGCTGCTGCGCAGGGTGTAGCTGAAACCGCCTTTCTGCACCATGTCGCGGGCATCTTTAAAACGCTCCGGATGACGTGGAACGAGGATCAGCAGTAAATCGGGGAATTTTTCCAGCAACTTACGGTGCGCCTGGAGGATGATCTCTTCTTCGCCGTCGTGGGTGCTGGTCGCAATCCAGACCTGACGTCGCGGGGCCCACTGGCGACGCAGTGTGATCGCGCGGGCGGCGAGTTCAGGGGTAACCGAAATATCAAATTTCAGGCTGCCCGTTACCGCAAGCTGGTTGCGTTTGAGGCCGAGAGAGACAAAGCGTGCTGCATCTTCTTCGTTTTGCGCGGCAATCAGCGTAATTTTGCTGAGCAGGCGGCGCATAAATTTACCTAACTTGCCGTAACCTTTCGCCGAGCGCTCTGACAGGCGTGCGTTGGCAATCACCAGCGGGATTTTACGGGCATGCAGGGCGGAAATCATGTTCGGCCACAGTTCGGTTTCCATCACGATCACCAGTTTCGGGCGAACGGTATTCAGGAAACGATTCATGGCGCAGGGCAGATCGTAAGGGAGATAGACGTGTTGAACGTCTTTGCCAAAAGCGGATAACGCGCGCTCCGAGCCGGTCGGCGTCATTGTCGTGACGGTGATCGGCAGAGACGGGTAGCGGTGGCGAAGGGCGCGAACCAGCGGGATCGCCGCCAGCGTTTCACCGACAGAAACGGAATGCAGCAAAATACCGTCCGGTAAGACTTTATTGCGGCAGAAGCCATAGCGCTCAGCCCAGCGTTTACGATACGCAGGCGCTTTACGGCTACGAAGCAACAGTCTCAGCCACACCAGTGGCTGAATGATGTAGAGCAGAGCGGTATACAACAATTCCAAGCGATTATCCGTTTTTTTAGTTTCGGCGGGCAAATTCTAAGCATTTAAGCCGGGTAAAGCTATCTCTTATGCCAGATACCGTTTCAAACGGAAATAACGGCGGCCAAGTCGCCAGTGCTGGCGCAGCCCACGGGCATTTTTCCAGATGAGTGCCCAGATACCTCGGTCGAACAATTCACGAATAATTTCGCGTTTTTTACTGAGATCGCCGATGTTGTTAATGGCGTGCAGAATGCCCAGCCCCTCTTTTGCAATCTGCCACCGGCAGGCCGGTACCCGGCGTACGGCTTCCGGGTAACGCTGGTTGATAACATCCAGCATTTCCAGGATTTTCATGTAGTGACGAGCGTTACGCATGCGCGTGTCATCTGTCCCTGGCGTGTGCGAGACGGAGGCGGAATGAATCAGGTAGTCATAGAAGGTTTCGTCAGTGTACTGCACGCGTTTGGCCGTCAGCAGCACTTCGGTGGTCCACGGGATATCCTGGTGTCGCAGCCCATGTTCAAAGGTGAAACCCTGCTCTTTAATGAACGCGTGGCGATAAATATTCAGCCAGGTAACGTGCAGGAATTTACGCGACGCCAGCGCGCGCTGTAGCCACGTTGGGCCATCCAGTACGTCTGTGGATTGCAGTTTGTCGGACGGAAAGATTTTCTTCGACGGCCTGCCGTCATCGTAGATATACGTGCCGTTGCAGGTCGCCACATCGAGATCGTTCTTTTTAGCCATCTCAAGCAGGCGCGGATACATACCCGGGTAAATGACATCATCGATATCCGGGAATGCAACATACTCGCCTGTTGCTTGCGCGAGACCTGTATTACGGGCCGCTGAGACGCCCTGGTTAGCCTGGTCAATGACCTTGTAGAACGGAAATTCTCCGGCGTACTGAGCAATGATGGCGGAGGAGTTGTCGCTTGATCCGTCGTTCACAACGACCAGTTCCAGACTGTCCAGATGTTGAGCTTTGATGCTGTCGAAAAATGCACTGAGGAATTTTTCACCGTTATAGACGGCGACTACAAGGCTCAATAAAGGTTTGTCGGACATGCTTTCTCCGTTGTGTTCAGGGCAGGCCACCCAATATGGTGATACCATTCGTGCTGTATTATATCTGGTGGATACTAAAAACATATGCCTGGAGGGACAAAGATCCTTTCAGGCGGCAAATTAGCGTCACGCGGACGAGATTCTTAACAGGAAATGTATGCATATTGTTCACACTGAAGCAGACGGCGGCAAAGGCGGACAGCCTCTGCGTATTATCAACGAATCGCTAGGGATGATTCAGCGTGGCCATCAGGTGACTATCCTTTGTCCGGAAACTGCGCCGCTGCACGCGCTGGCGCGCGATGCCGGGTTGACGGTTGTCACGATGCCGTTGAAGCGCAAGAACCTTAAAAATCTACAGTTGCTGCGTCGCTGGTTGAAGGATAATCGCCAGTCGATTGACGTCATTAATAGCCATAACTCCGCCGATACCTGGCTGGTGGCGCTGGCAAATCTGACGCTCTCCAACCCCGTGCCGCTGGTCCGCACCCGTCATGCATCAGGTGTACCGCGCAACAACTGGACGACTCGCTGGCTGTTCCGCACGGCCTGCGCGCATATCGTGACCACAGGGGAGGCGTTACGTCATCAGGTGGCAAATATTGGTGTGCCGATGCCCCAGAGTACGTCGGTGCCAAGCGGTGTCGATACGCAGCGTTTTCACCCGGGAGATAAGCACGAAGCCCGCGCGCATTGTGGCTTATCTGAGTCAGATTTCTGGCTGGGCGTGGTGTCGCATTTACGTCCGAACAAAGGTCACAGCGTACTGCTGCGTGCCCTGGCGAAAATCGACAATCCGCAGATCAAGCTGGCGATTGTCGGCGAAGGCCCGCACAAAGCGACGCTGGAACAGGAAATTACAGCGCTGGGGTTACAGCAACGCGTGGTGATGGCGGGACATCAAACCGAGCCAGAACGCTGGTTCCCGGCGTTTGATATTGCGCTGAGCCCTTCGCACGATATGGAAGGTGTCCCGCAGGGCGTGCTGCAATCGTTAGCCTCCCGTATTGCAACCATTGCAACGGATGCCGGTGGAACGGGAGATGCGGTGATTAACGGGCAGACGGGATTGTTGATCGCGCAGCGCGACGAAAACGCACTGCACGATGCCATATTAAAACTCTATGACGACTCAGCCCTTCGCGAGACACTCGCGCAACAGGGGTATGACTACCTGAGCACGCACTTTACCCGCGAATGTATGCTGGACGCGATGGAGAAGGTCTTCTCCGATGCCGCTCAGCGTAGCAAATCGCGATAAAGCGTTTGTAGCTCTCGCGCCATTCTGTCCAGGGTGAAAGGCTCCGCAGTTGCACGTGCAGCAGCGGAGTAATCGACACCCTGTTCGCGGCCTTTCAGCCACAGAGAGATGGCCTGCTGGTAGCCTTCGCTGTCCAGCGCATCGCGCACCCAGCCGTTTTGACCCTCGGTTATCCACTCTGCCGCGCCACAGCCGTGGCTGGTGAGCAGCGGCAAACCGCAGGCCAGCGCTTCCACGCAGACGTTCGGGAAGGGATCGTAGAGCGTCGGCAGGATAAGCGCATCCGCCGTGCCATACACTTCGCGCACGTTGGCAACGGGCCCCAGGAACTTTACGCGTGAGGCGACTCCCAGCGCTTGCGCCAGTTTTTCAAATTTCCGCGCATGTTTATCGCGCCCGGCAATCAGCAGCCAGACGTCAGGATGCGCCACAATGGCGCGCAGCGCGGTGGCAACACCTTTACGGCTGAAACCTGACCCAACATACGCCAGCAGCGGCGCGGCAGGGGGAATGCCCAGCGCTTCACGCTGCGAAAGGGAGCGCACGTCAGGGTTGAACTGGGCAGTGTCGACGCCGTTATAGATCACCGTCAGCTTGTCATCCGACAGCCCGAAGCGGCGGGCGATATCGTCGCGCACCATCTTCGAATTACAGATCACCTTGCGCAGCTGCGGATGGGTAAACATCTGCGTCTCAGCCTGCAGAATGTAGCGGTGATAGCGGCTCAGAGATTGCGCCCAGCGCGCCAGCGGCGACAGAATACGACCATATTGCTCAAGCCAGGTGGCGTGAACTCCATCACCCGCCCGGAAGATGGTCGCTCCCGGTATGCGTTCGTGGCTTTGCACAATATCAAACTGCGCAAAATGCGCGGCGGCTTCGGTGGCAAAGCCGGATTCACGGGCGATACGATTGCGAAACGGCGGATTGACCGTCAGCGTTTTCCAGCCTGCGGCATCTTCCCACTGGCGGGCAATCAGCGTGACGTCAAGCGAGGTATCCTGCGCCAGCACGTTAAGCGCACGTGAGACGAAACGCTCTGCGCCACCGTTGGGGTTGTAGGTCTGTCGAACAATCGCCAGCTTCATGCAGCTGTTCCCGTTTCCAGGAGCATCGTATCAATGGCGCTCAGCACCTGCTGCGGGGTGATGGCGGTGATGCAGTCTGAAACACCGCTGTCTCCGCAGCCCGCTTTGCCGCACGGCTGACAGGTAAACCCGGCCACAATCACACGGTAGTTTACCCCCCACGGTGCCCACTTGATGGCACCGGTAGGGCCAAAGATGGCGACGGTCGGCGTACCGACGGCGCTTGCAAGGTGCATCGGCATAGAATCCACACCGAAGTACACCCGCGCGTGCTTCATGAGCGCGCCCAGCTCTTTCAGGTTCAACTGACCGCTTAAATCAAAGACCGGCTGGGTGAGGGCAGCGCGCAGTTCATCCATGTAGGCCTTCTCTTCTTTTGACGGTGCGGCGGAGAGAATAATCGGCAGGCCGCGCGCCGCCAGGTTATCAATAGTGGCTGCCAGCTTTTTGATATCCCAGGCCTTAAACATCCAGCGCGAGGTCGGGTGAACCAGAATGTAGGATTTACTCGCGAGCCCAAACCCGGCCAGTTTTTCGGCAACAGAGGCTTCTGCCGCGTCGCCAGGCACAAAGAGGGTATGTTTGTCTTCGTCGGACTGTGGATGAATGCCGATCCGGCGCAGGGCGTCCAGATTAACCTCCACCATATGACGGCTGTTGTCCTGAATCGCCGGGTAGAGCGTGGTGAACGATTTCACCCAGCGACGACGCGCCAGGCCCCCGCGTTTATCCGGCTTAAAGCCGACGGAGACGCGCGGTTTCAGGCGACGCGCCAGACGCGCGCCGTGCCAGTGTTCGGTCAGGTTAATCAGCACGTCATACTGACGGCCTTTCAGGGTATTGAGCAGCGCGCGGTAGAGGCGGAATTGTTCAAACCACCCCTTTTTACGCCAGTTGCGCCCGATAGTATGGACCTGGTCGATATGCGGGTGGCTGGTCAACATCGCCTGCGTGTCGTCATAGACCAGCGCATCGACTTCCACGTTCGGCCAGTTCTTCTTCAACACGGTGAACACCGGCGAAGTAAGCAGAACGTCACCGTGGTGACGCAACTTAACGATCAGCACGCGCTTTGGTGGACGCTCCGCTGAGAAAAAATCAGACATAGGCTCTCTCTGCTGCCAGCAAAGGCTCTAATTGCGCAAATACCGCAGCGGCACTGAGGTCGCTCAGCTGCGATGAGTATTCCGGGCGGCAGATATATTGATTTTTTCCATAGCCGCCGATAAGACCCGGGTCCGTTGGGCCGTAAAGCGTAATATTAGGTCGATCCAGCGCCGCCGTCAGGTGGCTGAGGCCCGTATCCACGGAGACCACTGCCGCAGCGCCTGCCAGCTCCTGGGCTACGCCGTCAAGTTTCATGCGCGGCAGAACGTCCACGTAATCAAACCCTGCTGCCAGACGTTTGGCGCGTGCTTCTTCATGTGGCGCGCCCCATGGAAGTTTGATACGTAGTCCAGCATTCCCCAGCAGGCCGATCAGTTCCCGCCAGTGCGCTTCCGGCCAGTGCTTGTCGTCGCGGGTCGTCGCATGAAGAAAAATCAGATAAGGCGAGTCTGTTTGTTGCGAACTGTGCAGGAAATGCTGAGAAATCGCGTAATCACCCTGCATTTCGGGCTTTGCATAACCAAGACTCTTTGCAAACAGCTCGCGGGTACGTTCCACCGCGTGCTGTTGCTTCGCGATGTGGTGGCGGCGGTTATAGAACAGGCTCGCCAGCGGTTCACGGGCGGTTTGCCAGTCCATGCCGTGCTTTACGCCGTGCGCCAGACGCGTTACCAGCGCGGCGCTTTTGACCAGCCCCTGCGCGTCGATGATGGCATCGTAACGTTGCGCCTGCACTGCCTCGCGGAAGGCTTTGCGTTCGGCTTTAATCGGCGCAGAAAACCACGCTTTGCGCCAGCGGCGAATCGCCACCGGGATCGCGCGGTCGACCGCTTCATGCCAGGTGGGGATTTGCGCGAAGCCCTCTTCCACCACCCAGTCAAAACGAATACCGGGAATGGCCCGCATGGCGTCCGTCAGTGACGGCAGCGTATGCAGAACATCGCCCATTGACGAAGTTTTAACGATCAATACCCGCATTCGTTATCCTTCTTCGCTTAACAGCAGTTCGTTAAGCTCTTCAAGAACGCGCTGCGGGGTAATGTCGATCAGGCTCTGGTGATAGCCTTCTGCGGCATCGCCTTTGCGCACTTTGTGATAGCCGGTGATCAGGCGAATGACGCGCGCTTTATGAGAAAGCGGTGGCGTGAAGTCCGGGCTGCTTGGGCCATACAGCGCAACCAGCGGGCGGTTGAGTGCAGCGGCGACGTGCATCAGGCCAGAGTCGTTGGTGACCACGGCGCTACAGGCGGCAATCAGGATAACCGCCTGCTCAAGCTGGGTTTCTCCCGCCAGGTTGCGGCACCATGCCTGCTGTTCGTTACTGAGCGTCGCGAGGATTTCATTGCCTGCCTCGTGGTCTTTTGCCGAACCGAACAGGACTATCTGGTAGCCTTCGTCAATCAGCTGTTTCGCCAGCTCCGCATAGTGATAGTGCGGCCAGCGTTTTGCCGGGCCGAACTCGGCGCCAGGGCAGAAGCCAATCATCGGGCGTTCAGACGAAAGCCCAAACGCGTTGCAGGTCTGGGATTTTTCACCGTCATTAACCTGAAGCTGTGGCCAGAGCAGCGGCTGTGGCAGGTCTTTCGCGCTGCGCATCACGCCTTTGTCATAGGCCAGCGCCACGTAGCGCTCCACCATCAGCGGCCAGGCCTCTTTATCCAGTACGCGCGCATCGTTCAGCAGGCCGTAGCGCATTTCACCGCGCCAGCCGGTACGGTGCGGGATGCCTGCAAAGAAGGGCACAAGGGCAGATTTAAAGGAGTTTGGCAGGACATACGCGCGGTCATAGCGCTTCTCGCGCAGGCTATGGCCGAGCTTGCGGCGTTCGCCAATTTCCAGCGCCCCGTGGCCAAGCGGCATCGGGATCGCCTCGTTAACTTCCGGCATACGTGATAACAGCGGACGGCACCATGCGGGTGCCATCACGTCGATTATCGCCTGGGGATAGCGCGCCTTGAGCGTGCGATAGAGACTTTGCGACATCATCATGTCGCCCACCCATGACGGGCCGATCACCAGAATTCTCATACTTACGCGTCGCGGTTCAGCCAGGCCATATACTCCGTTACGCCTTCGGCAACGGTCTTGAACGGCTTGTCATAACCCGCTGCACGCAGGTTGGTCAGATCGGCCTGAGTGAACGCCTGATAACGGCCTTTAAGCTTGTCCGGGAAAGGAATGTACTCAATGCTGCCTTTTTTGTGATACGCCAGCGTGGCATCAGCCACCGCCTGGAAGGATTCCGCGCGGCCGGTACCGAGGTTGAAGATGCCGGAAACGCCGTTTTCCCAGAACCACAGGTTCACTGCGGCAACGTCGCCTACGTAGACGAAGTCACGCTTAAAGCCGTCGCTGCCTTCGAACAGTTTTGGACTTTCGCCGTTATTCAGCTGGGTGTTCAGGTGGAACGCTACGCTTGCCATGCTGCCTTTGTGGCCTTCACGCGGCCCGTAGACGTTGAAGTAACGGAAGCCCACAATCTGGGAATTCGCTTCTGGCAGAACCTGACGGACGTATTCGTCGAACAGGAACTTGGAGTAACCGTAGACGTTCAGCGGCTGCTCATATTCGCGGGACTCGATGAAGTCCGACGTGCGGCCGCCGTAGGTTGCCGCAGAAGAGGCGTACAGGAAGGGAATTTCACGCTCGAGGCAGTAGTGCAGGATCTCTTTGGAGTATTGATAGTTGTTGTCCATCATGTACTTGCCGTCCCACTCGGTGGTGGAAGAGCAGGCACCTTCATGGAAGATAGCTTCGATCTCGCCGAACTCTTCGCCTGCCATAATCTGGATAAGGAAGTCTTCTTTATCCATGTAGTCAGCGATGTTCAGATCCACCAGGTTGACGAACTTGGTGCCATCTTTCAGGTTGTCAACCACCAGGATGTCGGTGATGCCTTTGTCATTGAGAGCCTTAACAATATTGCTGCCGATAAAGCCTGCGCCGCCGGTAACGATGATCATAACTGTAACCTTTGAAGTGTGAAGCCCGGGGACAATCCCGGACGCTAATGTTTCTATCATATCATTAGTATGGCTGCCCTTCAGCCATTCACCTTCATAGGGCAGGGGTACGCGTGATTTATGCTGCAAAAACGACAAGAGATAATGTGTCATCTCGTCATGAACTATAGGTTTGGGTAATATGTCCCGAAATTTGCCGAGTCTGGAGAATTGCAATGCGTGGTGATTTTTACAAACAGTTAAACAGCGACCTCGACACCGCACGTGCGGAAGGGTTGTTCAAGGAAGAGCGTATTATCACGTCTGCTCAGCAGGCGGACATCACCGTTGCCGATGGCAGCCATGTGATCAACTTTTGTGCGAACAACTACTTAGGTCTTGCGAATCACCCTGAGCTGATTGCCGCTGCGAAAAACGGCATGGACACCCACGGTTTCGGTATGGCCTCCGTACGCTTTATCTGCGGTACCCAGGACAGCCACAAGCAGCTTGAGAAAAAGCTGGCGAACTTCTTAGGGATGGAAGACGCGATTCTGTACTCCTCCTGCTTCGACGCCAACGGCGGTCTGTTTGAGACCCTGCTTGGTGCAGAAGATGCAATTATCTCCGACGCCCTGAACCACGCTTCCATCATTGACGGCGTGCGTCTGTGCAAAGCGAAGCGTTTCCGTTACGCCAACAACGACATGGCGGAGCTGGAAGCGCGTCTGAAAGAAGCGCGCGAAGCAGGCGCTCGCCATGTGCTGATCGCCACCGACGGCGTGTTCTCGATGGACGGCGTGATCGCCAACCTGAAGGGCGTGTGTGACCTGGCGGATAAATACGATGCGCTGGTGATGGTCGATGACTCTCACGCGGTTGGTTTTGTCGGCGAAAACGGCCGTGGTTCCCACGAATACTGTGATGTGATGGGCCGCGTGGACATCATCACCGGTACGCTGGGCAAAGCGCTCGGCGGCGCATCTGGCGGCTACACCGCTGCGCGCAAAGAGGTGGTGGAGTGGCTGCGCCAGCGCTCTCGCCCGTATCTGTTCTCCAACTCCCTGGCACCGGCGATTGTTTCTGCCTCCATCAAAGTGCTGGAGATGGTGGAGTCCGGCGCTGAGCTGCGCGACCGCCTGTGGTCCAACGCCCGTCTGTTCCGTGAAAAAATGAGCGCTGCAGGGTTTACCCTGGCCGGTGCTGACCACGCGATCATTCCGGTCATGCTGGGCGATGCGGTCGTTGCGCAGACGTTTGCCCGCGAGCTGCAAAAAGAAGGGATTTACGTCACCGGGTTCTTCTTCCCGGTGGTGCCAAAAGGTCAGGCGCGTATCCGCACCCAGATGTCTGCGGCGCATTCGCCTGAACAAATTGAGCGTGCGGTGGAAGCCTTTACCCGCATCGGCAAACAGCTGGGCGTAATTGCCTGAGGACGTGTGATGAAAGCGTTATCCAAACTGAAAGCGGAAGAAGGGATTTGGATGACCGACGTGCCGGAGCCGGAAGTCGGTCATAACGATCTGCTGATCAAAATTCGTAAAACGGCTATCTGCGGTACTGACGTTCACATCTACAACTGGGACCAGTGGTCACAGAAAACCATTCCGGTACCGATGGTTGTCGGTCACGAGTATGTCGGCGAAGTGGTGGGTATTGGTCAGGAAGTGAAAGGCTTCAAAATTGGCGACCGCGTCTCCGGTGAAGGCCATATTACCTGCGGTCACTGCCGTAACTGCCGCGGTGGGCGTACCCACCTGTGCCGTAATACCATCGGCGTGGGCGTGAACCGTCCGGGTTGCTTCGCGGAATACCTGGTGATCCCGGCTTTTAACGCGTTCAAAATTCCAGACAATATTTCTGACGATCTGGCCTCCATCTTCGATCCGTTCGGTAACGCGGTTCACACGGCGCTCTCCTTCGATCTGGTCGGTGAAGATGTTTTGGTCTCCGGTGCGGGCCCCATCGGCATTATGGCGGCAGCGGTCGCGAAGCACGTCGGTGCGCGTAATGTCGTGATTACCGATGTAAATGAATATCGTCTGTCACTGGCGCGCAAAATGGGCGTGACCCGCGCGGTGGATGTCTCGAAAGAGAGCCTGACCGACGTGATGGAAGAGCTGGGCATGACCGAAGGTTTTGACGTGGGTCTGGAGATGTCCGGTGCGCCACCGGCGTTCCGCACAATGCTGGATACCATGAACCACGGCGGCCGCATCGCAATGCTGGGTATTCCACCGTCGGATATGTCTATCGACTGGAACAAAGTCATCTTCAAGGGGCTGTTCATCAAAGGCATCTATGGCCGCGAGATGTTTGAAACCTGGTACAAGATGGCGGCGTTGATTCAGTCTGGTCTGGATCTGTCCCCGATTATCACTCATCGTTTCTCCATTGATGAGTTCCAGAAAGGCTTTGACGCGATGCGTTCAGGGCAGTCCGGGAAGGTTATTCTGAGCTGGGATTAAACCTGCCTGCTGGCACCGCTTTTACGGGTGCCAGCGCTTTTTCTTAGCGGTTTGACTTTCCAGAAGTTACTTGTTAACTTTTGGCGAAATTTTCTCCATCCTGTCTTCTCCGCACGTTCATTCTTGCAGTCAAAATGATTACGTCAGGAAAGATGTTGCCAGGCTAATCAGGTCATTATGTCCACACTGTTTTCACAGAAGTTGGTTGAGACTCCTTCGCGATTTACCGCTTTCTTTACAGTGGTTATTTCTCTGCTAATAGTCATTGGGGTTAATATTATACATGCTAAATATAACGCGGTAATTAACCGTGCGCTGGTCTTCGCGCTGATATTGCTGACGTTAAAATGTATAAAGAATAAATTAATCAGAAATGTACTGGCGATTATTTTATTAATTCCGGTTGCGGCAGATATTACTTTACAGTTATATGCCTGGAGTAATTTCAATTCTGCGTTTAGTTATGGGTTTGCGCTGAGCGTACTTAATACGACACCGGGTGAAGCAAGTTCGATGCTCGGCCTATACTGGCGCGATTGCCTGATTTTTGTCGCCCTCTCTGCGTTGTTCATTTATACCGCCAATACCGGGATGTGGCCTGTTGCGCCGCGTTTCCGTCGCTGGCCCGCCATTGCGCTTGCCGTCACGCTGCTGGCTTTTTATGGTCAGGCTTTGCAGCATCAACTCAGAAAAAGCAGTGTTGAAAGCCTGGCGCAGCGCGTGGTTCAGGCTACGCCTGTTAGCACGTCCAAAGTCTTTATGCAGGCCATTGAGGATAATGCAGTGGTGGCCAACATCGGTAACAATATTCCTGATTATAAAATCACACTATCTGATACCGGCATCGAGAACTATGTGCTGATTGTTGGCGAGTCCGAGCGTACGGCAAATATGGGTATCTATGGTTATCAACGAGATACTACTCCGGAGCTGGAGAAGCAAAAATCGCAACTCTTACTGTTCCGCAATGCCGTTACACCTGCACCTGTCACGATTATGGCGGTACCGCTGGCGTTGACTGCGGATACCGTGAATGCCCGCGATCCGCGCAAATATGGCGATAACGTCGTCAATATCGCTAACAAAGCAGGGTATGGTACTTACTGGTTTAGTCGCCAGGGCAAAGGTGGGGCGCATAACAACGTCATTACCGGTATTGCCCTGAACACGAAACAGCATGAGTGGATTGACGGGGGCTACGACGAAGACCTTCTGCCGCTGTTGCAGAGTGCGCTAAAAACGCCGGGCAAAAAATTGATTGTTCTGCATTTGTACGGAAGCCACGAGCCTTCCTGCCGACGTTTCCCAGCCAGCCAGGCGCTGCTGCACGGTGATAATGAAGCCGATGATTGCTATGACAATTCGGTGCGATACACGGATACGTTAATGGGTAAGATCTTTAGCCTGCTCGAAAACTCGCGCTCATCCGTCATGTATTTTTCCGATCATGGCCTGATT
Source organism: Lelliottia nimipressuralis (assembly GCF_004402045.1). Taxonomy (GTDB): domain Bacteria; phylum Pseudomonadota; class Gammaproteobacteria; order Enterobacterales; family Enterobacteriaceae; genus Enterobacter; species Enterobacter chinensis. Next base: position 184,491 of record NZ_SOMG01000014.1, read on the forward strand.
CGCGATCCGAAGCGTGCTGTAGCTTACTCCCACGGCAATGTTAATCCTCCGCGAGAGGCTCTGCATATCCCGGTGTTTATCTGGTACGGACATCGGGTAGATTCCGATAAGCAGTTCACCGGAGATTACAATACCGTCTGGTCTGCTGATGATATTAATACGCTGGCTGAGCTTTGGCTTGGGATCCATCGTCAGGGAGAACCTGTCCTGTCGGTACAGTCATGGCTTGCCGGTTACAATAAAAACGTAACCGTGCTGGACACGACCGGGAAGTCCTATGACTGGCGTAATATTCGTTAACACAGGTGCGATAAACTTGTTTTTTGCAGTGTGCTAGCCTGCTTTGCCTTTTAGTAAATGGAATGATGATGATTAATGTAGAACGAGATAAGGTCCAGTTTGTATTGCTGCAGCTACTCTTCGGACTGTGTGCTATTGCTTTGGGTTGCGTAGTTGTTTCTCCTAATTTATCCGCCAAAATTTTGGGCCTGGCGGGTGTTACCGCATTCATTATTTTCTTATTGAATATTAAAAACTTCAGAAAGAACGATGCATTCTGGCTTTGTCTGGTCCTGCTGATTATCGGGATTTGCGATCTGGTCTGGTACCGGATGTATAAGGTTGACAGTGAGGCGATCAACTCGTATCGCGCCTATCTGGAAGTCGGGAAAATCTGCGTTTTCGGGGCATTCTCCATCTTCGTGTTTGTAAACAGAAATCAGCTCAACGTCGGCAGCAATAAGATTCATATGTTGCTGGTCATCGCGCTGCAGGTGATGATTGTTGTCTACGCAGGGTACCAACACCTGTTTCTTGAAAACCAAAGGGTTACACTCTCCCTTGCCGGTGGGACGGATGCGACAGGGGCCGCTTATACCATTGCATTTATCTCGTTCTACACGATTCTGGTGCTCCAGCACAGTTCAAGCAGATGGAAAGAGCTGTTTATACTCGGACACTTTTTTATTACTTTCCTGGTACTGGTGGCGACAGAAACTCGGGCAGCCATTCTGACCTATCCGATTATTTTCTTCGCATTGCTGGTGGTGAAGTTGTACAAGGAAAAGCATATCCCGTGGAAGGGGGTTGCTGTTTTCCTGATTGCGCTGCTGGCTGGCGCCTTTATGATGAAAGACAACCTGGTTAAGCGTTATGACGACTTTAACAATGACATTGTTTCCTATGATAAAGCGAACAGTGCCACGTCGGTTGGTGCCCGTTTAGCGATGTGGAAGACGGGGCTGGCTGCCTCTAAAAACAATTATTTATGGCAGTCTACTGATGAGCGAAACGTAAAGATAATCGCAGAAGTTAATAAAGACCCAAGCCTGTCAGGCGCGCTGGGTTACATTCGCGGCCATCTTCATAATGAAATCGTTGAAACGCTTTCTGTAAAAGGTCCTTCAGGCGTTATTCTTTATATTCTGTTTGTGATATCGCTTGGCTGGTATGCATTACGCAAACGTAAAAGTATTATTCTATTCGCTTTCCTGGTTTCGATTGTTATGTTCGGTGTGGGTGGCGTGATGTTCTATTCAAAAACAACCCCTGTTGCCTGGATGCTAACGCTGATAATGTCGGTTGTTTTCCTGGAGCAAAACAAACACCGTACGGTCATTAAGTAATCGTTTTGATTCTCCATCGGGAAAAAGGTATTCTCCCGATGGAGAAATACCTTTTACCAGACGAGCACGCCATGAACGAACTGATTTCAGTAATCATCACCACCTACAACAGAGAGGAGTTGCTGGAACGTGCAATTCGTTCAGTTATTGCTCAGACATACCCCACGGTAGAATTGATTATTGTTGATGATTGTTCTAATGATAAAACCGCTCAACTCATCGAGCGTATGCGCGCAGAGTGTGAAGCGCGTTTTGTGCATTTCATCTACGAACGTAATGAAAAGAACAGCGGTTCTAACTTCTGCCGTAACCGGGGCTATGCGCTTTCGCACGGCGTGTTTGTAACGGGACTCGATGACGACGACTATTTCTTGCCAGAACGTCTGACGAAACTCGCTGAGCGGTATGATGATAAGTATGCTTTCGTGACGGATACTCCCGCCAGGCTGGACAAAACCCACCGCACCTATCCGGATACTGATGATAAAAGGATCATTGAGCTGCAGGATATTTTGTGCGAAAACGTGGTGGGCAATCAGGTATTGACCACAAGAGAAAAACTGTTAGGTGTAGGCGGGTTTTCTCCTGAAATAAAACAACAGCAAGATCGCGATGTCTGGATTAAATTAATTCTGAAATATGGTCCAGGTATCAAATACAGCTTCAGTACGGCGATGGTGGATGCTGAACACGGGAGTAATCGCATTACGTCACAAGTAAAAAAATATAATGCGTACCGTAAGCTCTATTTTAAATATCGCCAGCATATGTCTGAAGTGACTCGCAGTAATAATTTGTTCCAGCTTATGTCGTTTCGAGGTTTTAAATCAACGCGTATGAATTGCTTATTACGTGGGCGTAAAAAAGACGCTAAATTAAAAATGAAACTTTTTCGCCGTACGCTAAAAGAGCTATTCTGAAATTAACAAGGTGAAATGATGAATCTTAATGCAACGAATAAGCTCATCAAGAAAACCCGACGCTGGCACAAAAAAACGGGTTTTTCTCTTTTCCAGCGTGCGGCCAGCCATTTTGAGCGGAAGAAAAAAGAGACGATTTTTAGCGTTATTGATGATCTAAAGGTTCAGCCTGACGATGCGTACGCAACGGAACCGATGCAATCGCGCATTATCTGGATCTGCTGGTTCCAGGGGTTGGATAGTGCACCTGAGTTGGTGAAACGCTGCATTGCATCCGTACAACGTAACACGCCGGATGCGCAGGTCATTATCCTGACGGATGAGAATATTCCAGACCATCTCACTCTCCCTGAACACATCAAAACGAAATACCAGGCCGGTCTTATCAGTAAGGCGCAATACTCTGATATTGTTCGCTGTTCGCTGCTGTATCAATATGGCGGGATCTGGATGGACGCCACGGTGTTCATGACGAAGCCGTTACCGGAAACATTTTTTGAGAAGACCTTTTCATCGCTACGTTTTGAACCGTCTGAAAACGCATTGAGTGAGGGTTACTGGACGGCCTATTTTTTTGCAGCCCAAAAGGGAAACCCACTGGTGAAGATGGTGCGGGATATTCTGTATCGCTACTGGCAGCACCACAATACCCTGATTGAGTACTTCCTGATCGATTACAGTTTCTTATATGCGCGCGAGCGCTATCCGCAGTTTCGTCAGGTCATGGATCAACAACCGGTCACCGGGAATAATCGGTTTTTAATTCGCCAGTTCATCTCAGCGAAACCTGATATAGCGGCGATGAAGGCGCTAAATAATGATCCCGTGGGCATTTATAAGCTCTCGCACAAAGAGCAATACCGTACTGCAGACAACGGCCAGCCGACAGTATACAGCCAGATCCTCGAGGGCTCCTTCCACCTTTAGTAATAAAAAAGCCACCATGACGGTGGCTTTTTTATTATCACACTTTCTTACCCCATCCCTGCCACTGCTGCTGGACATATTTCACCAGCGTACTGTTGCTGATGCTGTCTCCGATAACAGAGAAGAAGCGGGTCGCGTAGACCGGTTCAAGCGGTTGCTTCGGTACGCAGCGCTTCACGCCGCGGAACGGATTACGTGGTGCTGTCGGGGCGGGTTGTGCAGAATTCGGTGTAGAAGTATCCACCTGCGGCTCGTTCAGCAGATCGCTCGGGCGAACCAGCGTGATATCGGCAGGCAAGGTCGGCAGCATTTGCTGCAGGACGCGAACGGTGGACGGGTGCGGGTGACCGATGGCAATGGCAGAGCCATTACGGCGGGCCAACTGTACCGCGCGATTAAACTGCATGCGAATATCGGCTTCGTTCTGGGTATCATCCAGAAACACCTTGCGCTTAATCACTTTTACGCCCGTTCCCTGAGCGGCACGCATCGCCTGGCTGTTGCCGATGGTCATGCTGTCGAGAAAATAGAGGTTGTAACGCTCCAGCGCCTGCATCACTTTAAGCATCCCGTACAGGCTCGATGTCATCGCGCTGCCCATATGGTTGTTCAGCCCCACGGCATACGGCACTTTATTGTAGGCGTCGCGGATGATGCGTTCGATCTCATCGCTGCTCATATCCGGGCGCAGGGTATCTTTTTCCAGCGGCTGCTTGCTGAGCGGGGCCATGGGTAGATGGATGAGAACCTGATGCCCAGTGTTGTGGGCTTTGGTCGCCATCTCACGTGCGTGGGGCGCATTCGGAAGGACGGCGACTGAGATGGCTGACGGCATCGCCAGCACCTGGTTTTCATAGTGCGGACGATAACCGAAGTCATCAATCACGATAGCGAGCTTGCCTGCGTATACCGGTGCAGCCAGCGCCAGTGCGCTGACGACGGAGAGAACCATTCGACGAAATTGAAGCAAAACTTATCTTCCCAACCACGGCTGTGGATTGACCGCCTGACCCTGGCGACGAATTTCGAAATAGAGTGACGGGCGGCCCTGACCGCCACTGCTGCCTACAAGGGCGATGGGTTGACCTGCGCGCACCTGAGTGCCGACGCTGACCAGCGCGCTCTGATTGTAGCCGTAAAGACTCATATCACCTTTACCGTGTTCGACCACCACCACCAGTCCGTAACCCTGCAGCCAGTCGGCCAGAATCACGCGGCCATCGGCGATGGCTTTTACTTCGCTACCTTCAGACGCACCGATAACTATCCCTTTCCAACGTAGCTCACCCTGCAGCTGTTCGCCATAGCGATGCAGAATTGAGCCGCGAACGGGCCAGAAAGCCTGACCGCGAGGAGAGCCTAAACCGCCGGTACGCGACATCAGGGAACGTTCGCTTTCGCTTGGCTTGTAGGTGGTCCCTTTGCGGGACGCTTCCTGCTGCTTGTCGCGAACGACCTGTGCCTCGCGGGCCTCTTTTTCGGCGCGCGCTTTCGCCGCGGCTTCCGCACGGGCGATACTGTTACGCAATTTTGATTCGTTAGCGCGCATTTCGCTCAGCTGGCTCTGTCCTTCCTGAATGGAGGACTCAAGACCAGAAAGGGTTTTCTTACGCTCGTTGCGTGCCTGCTCAAGTTTCGCCTGCTGAGCCTGCTGATCGTAGAGCAACGTCTGCTGCTGGCTCTGCTTCTCTTCCAGCTCGGCTTTTTGCGTGGTGACTTCTTCACGCGTCTGCTTCAGCTGCGCGATCGTTTCCTGACGCGCCTGGTTCAGATAGCCAAAGTAGGCCTGCAGGCGCTGGCCGCGCTGGCTCTCTTCACCGCTGAGGATCAGTTGCAGGCCGGTGTGTTCACCCTGGCGGAATGCGGCATCAAGCTGAGCCGCAAGATTGCGCTCCTGTGCATCACGCTGACGTTCCAGTTTGGCAATCGACGCGTTCATCTCGTCGATCTGTTTATTCAACTGGGCTAGGGTGTTTTGCGTTTCACGTAATTGACGTGCGGCGGCGGAGATGGCTTCTTCCTGCTGCTTAAGCTGGGCGAGCAGAGTGGCGCGCTGCTGTTGCTGCTGGCGTACCGCACGTTCTTTGGCGGCGATATCGGCCTGAATGGATTTCAGCTGGTCGCGGTCATCCGCGTGGGCGGATGCGGCGCACAGCAATACGCCAGCGCTGAGTGCGCTGGCGTAAAACAGAGGTCTGACTGATAACCTAAGCGGCTTCACGACCCATGTGATTGAAAAAATCGCCTTTCCCCTCATGGGGAGCGATTATTCCACGATGAACAGCGGCTTACCAGTCATCTCTTCAGGGATCGGCATCCCCATCAGCGTCAACATGGTTGGCGCGATGTCTGAAAGCTTACCGCCTTCCACTGCTTTCAGTGATTTATCACCAACATAAATCAGCGGAACAGGCAGGTTGGTATGGGCCGTGTGCGCCTGGCCGGTCGCCGGGTCGCGCATCTGTTCAGCATTACCGTGGTCAGCGGTGATCAGCAGCTGGCCGCCAACGGATTCAACAGCTTTCGCGACCTGCTCAACGCAGTGATCCAGCGCTTCAACCGCTTTAACCGCGGCTTCCATTACCCCGGTATGGCCGACCATGTCGCCATTCGGGTAGTTACAGATGATGGTGTCGTACTTGCCGCTCTCAATGGCCGCAACCAGTTTTTCAGTCAGTTCGGCAGAGCTCATTTCTGGCTGCAGATCGTAAGTGGCGACTTTAGGCGAATTAATCAAAATGCGGTCTTCGCCTTTGAACGGCTCTTCAACGCCACCGTTAAAGAAGAAGGTCACGTGCGCATATTTCTCGGTTTCAGAGATACGCAGCTGTGTCTTATCGTTCTTCGCCATCCACTCACCGAAGGTGTTTGCCAGCGAGGCCGGCGGGTAAGCGCATGGGGCGTTGATATCGGCGGCGTATTCGGTCAGCTGGATGAAGTCGAGATTTACGACTTTCTTACGGGCGAAACCATCGAAGTCGCTGTTGACGAACGCACGGGTAATTTCGCGCGCGCGGTCAGCGCGGAAGTTCATGAAGATCAGCGCGTCGCCATCTTCCATGGCGGCATCGGCCTGGCCTTCAGTACGGATAACGGTCGCTTTCACAAACTCGTCATTTTCATCACGCGCGTAAGCGGCTTCAAGCGCTTCCACGGCGGTCGCGAACTGGAATTCACCTTTTGCCAAGGTCATCAGGTCATAGGCCTGTTCTACGCGATCCCAGCGATTGTCGCGGTCCATGGCGTAGTAACGACCAATAATGGATGCCACGCGGCCTTTACCCAGTGCGGCAAATTTGTCTTCGAAGGCTTTCAGAGAACCTTTCGCGCTGCGCGGGGGGGTATCGCGGCCATCGAGGAAGGCGTGCAGATAGATTTTTTCAGCACCACGCTCAGCGGCCAGCTCAACCATCGCCATGATGTGATCTTCGTGGCTGTGTACGCCGCCTGCAGAGAGCAGACCCATGATGTGTACGGCCTTGCCAGCAGCGACGGCTTTATCGACCGCGCCAGACAGCGTTGGGTTGGAGAAGAAGGTACGTTCTTTAATTTCAACGTCCAGACGCGTTAGATCCTGATACACGATACGCCCGGCGCCCAGGTTAACGTGACCCACTTCCGAGTTGCCCATCTGGCGGTCCGGCAGGCCCACTTCCAGGCCAGATGCGTCAATCAGCGTATGCGGACGTTTTGCCCACAGCGAATCCATGACCGGAGTTTTGGCGTTGAAAATAGCGTTATCCTGGCTGTCTTCACGGTAGCCATAGCCATCCAGAATCACCAGTACCATAGGTTTTTTAGAAACCGACATTGCGACAACCTCATGCTCAAGAGTCAAAATTTGCGTAATTTTACTACAGCTGAATCGATCAAATAGCCGCAGAAGATCAAAGAAAGCGCAGGGGCAAGGGGGAGACCAGACCATTTTGAGGCATTTTTTAGGTGGCATGCCGCAGAAAATGGATTAGGTTATGGTCGCTGGCTGTATTTGCCAGAACGCACAGGTATACTCCTGTCCTGGTTTTTTTTATCACTTAGTCGGGAGTAGTTACCCTCCATGCAAGAAATTATGCAATTCGTTAGCCGCCATCCGGTTCTGAGCATCGCGTGGATTGGCCTGCTGGCTGCTGTGCTGTTCACCACATTTAAGAGCCTGACGTCTAAGATTAAGGTTATCACCCGTGGTGAAGCGACGCGTCTGATTAACAAAGAAGATGCCGTCGTCGTCGATCTGCGTCAGCGTGACGATTTCCGCAAAGGTCACATTGCGGGCGCAATCAACCTGCTGCCAGCTGAAATCAAAGCGAACAACGTCGGTGAGCTTGAGAAACACAAAGCCCAGCCGATTATCGTTGTTGATGCGACCGGCATGCAGGCACAGGAATCTGCCAGCGCGCTTCATAAAGCAGGCTTCGAAAACGTAACGGTGCTGAAAGAAGGTATTTCCGGCTGGAGCGGGGAAAATCTTCCTTTGGTACGCGGTAAATAAGGAGTTCAGTCATGGCCAATATTGAGATCTATACCAAAGCGACGTGCCCGTTCTGCCATCGTGCGAAAGCGCTGCTGAACAGCAAAGGCGTGACGTTCCAGGAACTGCCAATCGACGGTGACGCGATCAAACGCGAAGAGATGATCAAACGTAGTGGTCGTACGACGGTTCCGCAGATTTTTATTGATGCGCAGCACATTGGCGGCTGTGATGACTTGTATGCGCTCGACGCTCGTGGTGGACTCGATCCGCTGCTGAGCTAAGAGACTTTAGGACAATTTAAAAGGGTTTTTCCATGTCAGAACAAAACAACACCGAAATGACTTTCCAGATCCAGCGCATCTACACCAAAGATGTTTCTTATGAAGCGCCAAATGCACCACATGTTTTCCAGAAAGACTGGCAGCCAGAGGTTAAACTTGATCTGGATACCGCATCTACCCAACTGGCAGATGATGTGTATGAAGTCGTACTGCGTGTGACCGTTACCGCGTCTCTGGGCGAAGAAACTGCATTCCTGTGTGAAGTACAGCAGGGCGGCATCTTCTCTATCGGCGGTATCGAAGGCAACCAGATGGCGCATTGCCTGGGTGCGTACTGCCCGAACATCCTGTTCCCGTACGCGCGTGAATGCATCACCAGCCTGGTTTCTCGCGGTACATTCCCGCAACTGAACCTTGCGCCAGTTAACTTTGATGCGCTGTTCATGAACTATCTGCAGCAGCAAGCTGGCGAAGGTACTGAACAACATCAGGATGCCTGATGAGTACTGTTAATGCGTCAATGACTGTGATCGGTGCCGGCTCATACGGCACCGCTCTTGCCATCACGCTGGCAAGAAATGGTCACGAAGTGGTTCTCTGGGGCCACGATCCAAAACATATCGCCACGCTGCAGCGCGACCGCTGCAACGTCGCGTTTCTCCCGGACGTTCCGTTCCCCGACTCCCTGCACCTTGAAAGCGACCTTGCGACCGCGCTGGCGGCCAGCCGCAACATTCTGATTGTGGTCCCGAGCCATGTATTTGGCGAAGTGCTGCGTCAGATTAAGCCGCTGATGCGCCTGGATGCGCGCATTGTATGGGCGACAAAAGGACTGGAAGCTGAAACGGGACGCCTGCTGCAGGATGTTGCCCGCGAAGCGCTGGGTGAGGATATCCCGCTGGCGGTGATCTCCGGCCCGACCTTTGCCAAAGAGCTGGCCGCTGGCCTGCCAACGGCGATTTCGCTGGCATCAACCGATCAGACCTTCTCCGACGATCTGCAACACTTGCTGCACTGCGGCAAGAGCTTCCGCGTTTACAGCAACCCCGATTTTATCGGCGTACAGCTGGGCGGTGCGGTGAAGAACGTGATTGCGATTGGTGCCGGGATGTCCGACGGCATTGGTTTCGGAGCCAACGCGCGGACTGCACTGATCACCCGAGGGTTGACCGAGATGTCCCGCCTGGGCGAAGCGCTGGGCGCCGATCCGGCCACCTTTATGGGGATGGCGGGCCTGGGCGACCTGGTGCTGACCTGTACCGACAACCAGTCTCGTAACCGCCGCTTTGGCATGATGCTCGGACAGGGCAGCGATGTAAAAGGCGCGCAGGAGAAGATTGGTCAGGTGGTTGAAGGCTACCGCAATACCAAAGAAGTTCGCGAGTTGGCGCACCGGTTTGGTGTCGAAATGCCAATAACCGAGGAAATTTATCAGGTATTGTATTGCGGAAAAAATGCGCGCGAGGCAGCATTGACCTTATTAGGTCGTGCGCGAAAGGACGAGCGCAGCAGTAACTAGTCGGAACCGTTGTCACCTGAATGACCCAGCCAGCGCAGAACTGGCTGGTCATTAACTATCGTCTGGAGTAAGCAATGCCGTGTGAAGAACTGGATATCGTCTGGAACAATATTAAAGCCGAAGCCCGGGCGTTGGCCGACTGCGAGCCTATGCTGGCCAGTTTCTACCACGCAACGCTACTTAAGCACGAAAATCTCGGCAGCGCGCTGAGCTATATGCTCGCCAACAAGCTGGCTTCCTCGATCATGCCTGCTATCGCTATTCGTGAAGTGGTGGAAGAGGCTTACGCCGCAGACCCGGAAATGATCGCCTCTGCCGCCTGTGATATCCAGGCCGTGCGCACGCGTGACCCGGCAGTCGACAAATATTCTACGCCGCTGCTGTACCTGAAAGGCTTTCACGCCTTACAGGCCTACCGCATCGGCCACTGGTTATGGAACGAGGGCCGCCGCGCGCTGGCGATCTTCCTGCAAAACCAGGTCTCCGTGACCTTTCAGGTCGACATCCATCCGGCGGCGAAAATCGGCCGCGGGATCATGCTTGACCACGCCACCGGGATTGTTGTCGGTGAAACGGCGGTCATTGAAGATGACGTGTCTATTCTGCAATCGGTAACGCTGGGCGGTACCGGTAAAACCAGCGGCGATCGCCATCCGAAAATTCGTGAAGGGGTGATGATTGGCGCGGGGGCCAAAATCCTCGGCAACATCGAAGTAGGACGCGGCGCGAAGATCGGCGCGGGCTCTGTTGTGCTCCAGCCTGTGCCGCCGCACACTACTGCCGCTGGCGTGCCGGCGCGCATCGTTGGTAAACCCGACAGCGATAAGCCGTCCATGGACATGGATCAGCACTTCAACGGCATCCACCATACGTTCGAGTATGGTGACGGCATCTGAGATTTTGCCCGGTGGCGCTGCGCTTACCGGGCCTACCGTAATATGGCGCCCGGGTAACCCAACTGGCGCCATGCTTCATAGACCACCACCGACACCGCGTTCGACAGGTTCATGCTGCGGCTGTCCGGCATCATTGGAATACGGATTTTCTGCTCAGCGGGCAGGGCATCCAGAATAGTGGCTGGCAGGCCGCGCGTTTCCGGACCAAACATCAGATAGTCACCGTCCTGATAGCTCACGGCGCTGTGTGCTGGCGTACCTTTGGTGGTCAGAGCGAACATGCGCTGTGGCTTTTCGGCTTCCAGAAATGCGGCGTAATCATGATGGCGAACCACGGCGGTAAATTCATGATAATCCAGCCCCGCGCGACGCAGGCGTTTGTCGTCCCACGTAAAGCCCATCGGCTCAATGATATGCAGGCGAAAACCGGTGTTTGCACACAGGCGGATGATATTGCCGGTATTCGGCGGAATTTCTGGTTCGAATAAAACGATGTTAAGCATGCTGCCCCCTTAATTGCGGGGGCAGAATAGCAGAAAAGAGAAGGACTACGCGACGCCGGGTTCCTGCGAGCGGCTATACAGCATTTTGTAGACAGTTGCCGCAGCAGCCACCAGTGCGGGCACGCTGAGGATCATTAAAATACTGTCTGCCTGCCACTGCATGGAAAGAAGCTGAGCGCTGGTCATGGTTCCCGCCACGCCGCCAAAGCGGCCGATCCCCTGCATCCAGGCGATGCCCGTCGCACGGCACTCGGTAGGGTAAAAGGTGGCGGCCAGGGTTTGCATGCCCGATTGCGCGCCGTTCATCGCGATCCCCATCAGGAAGATCAGCCCGCCAAACAGGGCGATATGATTATGCTCCATGCCGAGCAGCAGGATCAGCCCCATCGTCAGGACAAACCCGCCCGCGACCACTTTGTGCGCTTCCCAGCGGTCCATCATCCAGCCTGCAAGCAGAATGCCTGCGGTACCGCCGAAGGTGAACAGCGAAGTCAGCCATGCGGATTCCGCCAGAGCATAACCCATTCCCTGCATCAGCGTCGGCATCCAGCTCAGCAGGACGTAGTAAATCACCAGTCCCATAAAATAGGTCACCCACAGCATCAGGGTGCCGGGCAGCCAGGGCATGGAAAACAGCTGCGTCACGCTCCCTTTTTTAGACGTGACTTTCTCCTCTGCCAGGAAAAAGCGCGTGACGCTCTCCAGCGTGCTGCGGGAGAATCGACTGGCGATACGACGAACCTGCATGACGTCTTTCCCGCGCTGCACCAGAAACTTCACCGACTCCGGCAAAAACAGCGCCAGCAGCAGCGTTAGAATCAGCGGAGCAATTGCGCCGGTCAGCAGCACGCTTCGCCAGCCATGGTGAGGAATAAGCCAGGAAGAGATCGCGCCGCCGCCCGCCGCACCCAGAGGGAAGCCGCAGTACATGGTATTAATCGCCATGGCGCGGCAGCGCTGGGGGGCAAACTCGGAGATAAGCGTAATGGCGTTCGGCATGGCGGCACCCAGCCCCAGGCCGGTCAGGAAGCGCCACAGCGTCAGGGTATTCAGACTTTGCGCCCAGGCTGTCCCCAGGCTCGCGAGGCCGAAGAACAGGCAGGAGAAAACCAGCACGCGCTTGCGTCCCACCCGGTCCGATACCGGACCTGCGATCAGCGCACCCAGCGACAGCCCCAACAGCGCAGCGCTCAGTACCGGACCCAGATCCTGTTTATGTATCCCCCATTCTGCCGACAGCGTAGGCGCGATGTAGCCCATCGCCGCTGTATCAAAACCATCGATCGCCAGAACGAGAAAGCCCAGCACGATGAGAAGCCAGTGAAACCGTGAAAAGGGACTGTCGTCGATTACCTGCTGAATATCCACCTTACCTGAATACGTCATGCGCTCCCCTCCAATCTGATGTTGTTTTTGTGTTCTTGTATTTGCTTGTCTATACAATTGCGGACGGCAGGTGGATGTCAAATTTTCTTATCCAATATGTTATCTGGATGTTATTTTTGGCATAAAAAAGCGCCCGATGGGGAATCGGGCGCGTGAAAAAGAGGTGTTAACGGTGGGACAATTCAGGCCGCGTTACCCTGTGCAAGCGGAGCCAGCGCCGCCGGTAACTGACTTAATTCCTGCACCAGAGAGTCTTTGCTGATTTCACCGATCGTTTTCGCACCGGTCAGCGTCATCGCGACCTTCATCTCTTTTTCGATCAGGTTAAGTAGATTTGCCACGCCTGCCTGGCCCGCCGTCGCCAGCGCATACAGATACGCCCGGCCCAGCAGTACGCTGTCCGCGCCGAGTGCAATCATGCGCACCACATCAAGCCCGTTACGAATGCCGCTGTCGGCGAGAATAGCGATATCGCCTTTTACCGCATCAGCAATTGCCGGAAGGGCGCGTGCGGAAGAGAGTACCCCGTCAAGCTGGCGTCCGCCGTGGTTAGAAACCACAATCCCGTCTGCCCCAAAGCGTACCGCGTCGCGGGCATCTTCCGGGTCGAGGATCCCTTTGATCACCATCGGGCCGTCCCAGAATTCGCGGATCCACTCCAGGTCTTTCCACGAGATGGACGGATCGAAGTTGTTTGCCAGCCAGCCGATGTAATCTTCAAGCCCGGTAGGTTTCCCGAGGTAAGCCGAGATGTTCCCGAGATCGTGAGGACGACCGTTCAGGCCGACATCCCAGGCCCACTGCGGGTGGGTCATTGCCTGCCAGTAACGACGCAGGGCGGCATTCGGGCCGCTCATGCCGGAGTGCGCATCGCGGTAGCGCGCGCCGGGTGTCGGCATATCGACGGTAAAGACCAGCGTGGAGCAGCCCGCCGCTTTGGCGCGCTCCAGCGCGTTGCGCATAAAGCCGCGGTCGCGCAGGACGTACAGCTGGAACCACATTGGGCGCTTGATGGTCGGGGCGACCTCTTCGATCGGGCAGACGGACACGGTAGAGAGGGTAAACGGAATGCCTTTGGCATCCGCCGCTGCGGCCGCCTGGACTTCGCCCCGGCGGGCGTACATGCCGCACAGACCAACGGGCGCAAGGGCCACGGGCATGGAGAGCGTCTCGTTAAACAGTTTTGTCTCAAGGCTCAGATCGGACATATTCTTCAGCACGCGCTGGCGCAGCGCCACCTCAGACAGGTCTTCCACATTGCGGCGCAGGGTGTATTCGGCATACGCACCACCGTCGATATAGTGGAACAGGAACGGCGGCAAAATGCGCTGCGCCGCGGCGCGATAGTCACTGGCTGCTGAAATGATCATGCTTTGTTCTCCCTGGAAATATCACTGTCGCCAGGCAGGCGGGTAATACGCGCCTGTCGGGCCTGGTCTTCATCGAATCGTTTAATCGTGGTGTGCACGAAGCCCAGATGCGCCATCATCGCTTTGCGCGCGGCCTCGGCATCACCCGCCAGAATGGCGTTGAGCACCGCCTCGTGCTGTTCTGTGAGCCGGGCAAACACCAGCGGAACCAGATACATGCGCTGGCGGCTCTGCTTCACGGAGGATTGCAGCAGGTCGAAGAATCCGCGCATGGTCTGGAGCAGGACCACGTTGTGCGACGCCTCGGCAATCGCCAGGTGAAAGCGCACGTCCGCCTGGGAGGCGATATCCGGGTTGCTGCTTTGCGTGGCCTCAAAGCAGACGATGAGCTTCTCTTTGTCGGCGTCGGTTGCCCGCATGGCCGCGTGCCAGGCGGTACTGGTTTCGATGGCGTGACGCGCTTCAAGGATATCGAAGCTGTAGTCCGGATCGTTTTCCATCAGCGTTTTCAGCGGCTGAACGATGTTTTGCTCGGACCAGTCGTCATGCTGCCAGCGCACAAAGGTGCCGCCGCCGCGACGGCTCACCAGTACCCCTTCGCTGACCAGCGTGGCCAGCGCTTCACGCAATGAGTTACGTGATACGCCAAGCTGGGCAGCGAGCTGGCGTTCGGCGGGCAATTTCATGCCCGCTTCCAGCTGTTGTTCTTCAATCAGCGCCCGCACGCGAGAGGCAATCTCGTCGGACAGGCGTCTGGGCATCACTATCATGGGATCATCCAGGTTAAGACATAGGCCTGCAGGGTGGTGATCACCCCAACCATGCAGGTGAATATCAGGCTGTGTTTCACGGTAAAGCGGAACAGATCCGACTCTTTACCGACCAGACCTACCGCCGCACAGGCAATGGCGATGGATTGCGGCGAAATCATCTTGCCGGTCACGCCGCCGGTCGTGTTAGCCGCCACGAGCAGCACATCTGATACGCCGATTTGCTGTGCGGCTGTAGCCTGCAGGGCGGCAAACAGGGCGTTAGACGAGGTATCTGACCCGGTCAGGAACACCCCCAGCCAGCCGAGGAACGGCGAGAAGAAGGTGAAGGCGTGACTGGTATGGGCCAGCGCCAGTGCCAGGGTCGATGACAGGCCGGAGTAGTTCGAGATAAACGCGAACGCCAGCACCATGCCGATGGAGTAAATCGGCAGCATCAGCTCTTTAATGGTCGCCGCAAAGGTCTGCACCGCGGCTGCAGGCTTCATGCGCAGCCACACCACGGAAAGGAGTGCGGCAAACAGGATGGCGGTACCGGTGGCAGAGAACCAGTCAAATTTATAGACCGCGGCATACGGCGTGGTGGCGTGCACCACCGGCGGCATACGAGCGACCATCTTGTCGAGGAACGGCACAGAGATATTAATCACCATGTCGTACAGCGCGCCGCCCGGGGCGAACAGGGCTTTAAACGGCGGGATGCTCCACAGCGTGACCGTTGCGGTCAGGAACAGGAACGGCGACCAGGCGCGTACCACCTGGCCTGCGGTATAGCCCGTACGCGCCAGGGTTTGATCCACCTGCGAAGCACCCATATCGGCGAAGCGGAAAATACGTACCGGCTGCCAGCGTTTCAGGAACAGGGTCAGACAGACCAGAGAGACCAGCGAAGAGATAATGTCCGGCAGCTCCGGGCCGAGGAAGTTCGAGCTGAGGTACTGCGCGATAGCGAACGAACCGCCCGCCACCATTACCGCAGGCCAGGTCTCTTTCACGCCGCGCCAGCCGTCCATAATCGCCATGATCCAGAACAGGACGATAATGGTCAGGAATGGCAGCTGGCGGCCAACCATCTGACCAATCTCAAAGCTGTCCAGCCCGGTCACCTGGCCTGCGACCAGAATCGGAATACCCATCGCGCCAAACGCTACAGGCGCGGTGTTCACAATCAGACACAGGCCCGCGGCATACAGCGGGTTAAAGCCCAGGCCAACCAGCAGCGCAGCGGTGATCGCCACCGGCGCGCCAAAACCTGCCGCCCCTTCCAGAAACGCTCCGAAGGAGAAGCCGACAATCAGCATCTGCAGGCGCTGGTCCGGCGTGATGGAGAGAATCGACGAGCGGATAATGTCGAACTGCCCGGTTTTCACCGAGATTTTATAGACAAACACCGCCGCGATGATGATCCACGCAATCGGCCACAGGCCGTAGAAGAAACCATAAACGACAGAGGCCAGCGCGCGTTCGACCGGCATTTTGTAGAAGAACAGCGCCACCATCAGGGCGATGGCAACGGTATATGTCGCGGCGAGGTAGCCCTTCAGCTTGAGCTTAATCAGCGCAAAGAAGAAGAACAGGATCGGAAGCGATGCGATCAGGCTCGAGAGCCAGATATTGCCGGCCGGGTCGTAGTTTTGTTGCCAGAGGCTCATGCAGGTCTCCTGGGGACCAGACAGCCTGCGCTGCGGGCGAGTCTCCGCTCATCTCTGCGTCACAGCCTGTGTAAAAGTGGTCCTGCCAATGTTGTGTTGTAGGGTTAATGACAATAAATGGTTAACTAAATGTTGAATGTCGGCAATGGTTTTGTGATGTAAACGATGGTTTTGTGAATCATGGGGATTTTTTTCGTCTATTGGTAGGACCAATATCAGGATGGCATGTTTTCGTAGTGCGATTTTTTTAACATTTAGGTATTGATAGTTTCACTTATGCTGATAAACGTTCACCCGGCACAGCCTCCATAAAAACTATTTTTGAATCGTTTAGGAAACTTCTTTCCGAAAGACCTATTCTGCTTAAAAGGCGAAATTTCTATTTTGTGATGAGAGCGAACTGCTTCCAGGCATCTTCCCGGTATTTAGATAGGTTAACGATATGTTTTCTTGGAAACGTTTACGCAACGGAGCACTGCTGGTTATAGCGGTGCTGCTGCCGTTTTTTAACGCCAGAGCGGCGCTGGTGCTGAGTGGAACAAGGGTTATATTTCCGGCAAGCGAAAACCAGGTGTCAATAAAAGTTGATAACCCGACAGACAATGATTATTTAATGCAGAGCTGGGTGGAAGATGGCGCAGGTAAACCGCAGCAAGATATTTTGGTTGAGCCGCCTGTCGCACAAATAAAAGCTAATCATAAAGTTGAGTTAAGATTTAGCCTGGTCGACCCAGCTTTAAAAAATAATAAAAGTGAGCAACTCTTCTGGCTCAACGTGAAAGAGATCCCTCGTGTTGATGCCAACTCTTCGAGTTCTGAACTGTTATTGGCGATGCAAACAAAGATAAAAGTATTTTATCGCCCTGCAGGTATTGAACCTGAATCTGGCGACGCATGGAAAAAATTAACGTGGCGGCGCGCGGGTAAAAACATTGAGGTAAATAATCCGACCCCTTATTTTATCACCATTGATCACGCGATGATTGATGGTCATACAAAGATTGACGTCGATATGATTTCTCCCTTTTCAACAAAAGCTGTGCAGCTGCAAGGTATGGCAAAAGTTAATTCTATCTCCTGGAACGCTATCAGCGATTTTGGTGACGTAACAGAGATGGCTTCATCACAAATTCGATGAGTTCTTTATAAAAAAGTGGATATATAATGAAAAAATTGACTTCTTTGGCAATGGCGTTTGCTCTCACTGGTGTTGCCGGTTCTGCTTTTGCAGGCACGTCGACAGACAACGCCAATGCGACAGCTCTGCACGCTTCAACTACCGTTCATTTTAACGGGTTAGTTGAAGAACCGACGTGTTCTTTTAAAGGTAAATCGATGAAGGTGGTGCTGCCTGTGGTGAGTACTGCGGCATTTGATAAACTGGCAGAGGGACAGCCAGCATTAAATACGCAAAAGAAAGATTTTTCTCTCCATATTTCATGTGCAGATCAATTTCAAGCCAGCAGGATGCATATGAAAATTACGGGGCAAGGAGAGAACAATATTCTTGAAAATACCCACGGTACAGCGAAAGGAATGGGGCTGCAGATCTTTAGCGGCGACGGAAATACCGTCCTGCCAATCGGGCAAGAGCTAAATAGCGATACTGCAGGCCTCACTAACGCCTTCCTGAACAATGATAATACACTTCAACTTAGCACGAAATACGTTCGTGCATCGGGCGATGTTACTGGTGGTAAACTCGCTACCGATGCTGTATTTGAAATATATTATAAATAAACGGATGGCCCCTGCCACGTAAGCGGCAGGGTTATTTGCTGCTCTTCTGTACCTGATTAATATTTAAGCTGAACAGCATCACATGAAGAAAAATGCTATTTTTTCTCTTGTTTTCTTTATTTTTTCAACCGCCCACTCAGAAGAAAAATATGACCTCTCTTTCTTCGAGGATGTTGGCGGTGTAAGCATAAAGGATGCTGCTGAGTTTGATAAAGGAAATGACGTGTTACCAGGTGAATATTCCCTGACCGTCTATCTGAATGATAAAGAACTACCGGAGCAACAGATTACATATAAAAAAATCAGCGCTGATAAAATTAGCGCAGTTTTTTCCTGTAACACCCTCAAGCAGTGGGGCGTGGTAATTGAACACTGCTATGACGATCCCAGACCGCTAGAGGATTATATTCCAGAAACCAGCATGCAACTGGATCAGGGTGAAAACACACTCTCAATTACGATCCCGCAGAAATACCTAAATATTACCTCGATAAATGATATCGCGCCTCCTGAAAAATGGCAGGATGGTATCAATTCAGCGTTTACCACCTATAACCTTAATTACGATGATACGCGTAGCACGACGCATGTTAAATCATTTTACGGAAATTTTACTAATGGTATTAATCTGGCTAGCTTTCAGTTCAGAAACAACGGATTTATGACAAAATCCGACGACTCTGGAATGCATTACGTCAGCAGCACAAGTTATATCAGTCATGATGTGGATGCATTACGAAGTACAGCCGTTGCCGGTGATTTCTTTACCTCGGGCGATCTGTTTCCCTCCCAGAATCTTCGTGGTGTGAAACTCGCCACAAGCACTGATATGCTCTCGAACGCTCAGCGAACCTATGCTCCGGTGATTTCGGGCGTAGCAAAATCGAATGCTACTGTCATTATTAAGCAAAACGACCTGGTAATCGCTACACGGAAGGTCACGCCTGGTCCCTTTGCCTTAAAAGATATCCCAGCCTCGTCAAATGCAGGGGATCTGGATATTTCAGTTATCGAGGCAAACGGCGAAAACCGACACTTCATCCAGCCTTACAATTCCGTCAACGTTCTGGTGCCTGAAAACGTCTTTCGCTACAGCGTCTACCTTGGACGTAACCGGACGTTATCCTCTGCTCCACAATTACTCGAAGCTAATGGCCTGTACGGTGTTTCGAACGCGATAACACTCATCAACGGTTTTCAATATGCAAACCACTACCTGAATGTTGCTGCTGGCACGGGAGCAAATATCAGATGGCTGGGTGGTATTTACGCGACGTTAAATAAAAGCCAAAGTGATTTCATACAGAAGAAACAAGGTTATGTCATTAAATCTGGCCTGACGCATAGCATTGGCCTGACAGACAGCTATCTCTATTTTACCGCGGAAAATAAATTATCCCAGGGCTATTCCGACTTCGAAGATGCGGTAAGGGCTTCGCCTAAAAGTGATTATAAATCGCGATATGCCTTACAGCTCAGCCAGCAGTTAGGCGCTGTAAACCTGACGCTAAACTACACGCAGCAGTATGGATTTAAGCGTGAAACGAGCAGGGAGATGGGCGGCAGCATGGTCTTTAGTCTCCGGGATATGCAATTCATTGCCAATATTACCCATCGCTATGGCGACAGTTCTGAAAACAGTGTCTCGTTCAATGCCTCAATACCGCTGGGTAAAGAGGAAAAATATTACGTCAACTATAGCCAGTCACATGGGACAGCAACAGATAGCCGCCTTTCGCTCTCGGGGAGTTTGCTCGATGACGACAGCCTGAATTTCGACTCTGGCGTATCGTCAACGGCGGGGCAGCAGCAATATGACTCCTCGCTGAACTGGAGCGCCAGTAAAGGAAACCTCAGCGCGGGCTGGAGCCAGGGGGGAGACAGCAAAGAGCTGAGCATCGGGTTGAATGGCTCCATGGTCGTTCATCATCATGGCATTACCTTTGGACAACCCCTTGGTGTGAGTAGCATCTTAGTCCACACCGATCGTATATCAGGGCTGCATATCACTGACGTTAATGACGTCACGACGGATTATTTCGGCAACGCGATTGTGAATGACGTCTCACCATATCGCTATAACGAAACATCACTCTCTTCCGAGGGGCTAAATCAACAGATCGAGATCGACAGTAACATCTATCAAACCGCTCCACGCGCGGGGGCCATTGTGGAAGTCGATACCAAAGCCAGGCGGGTACAGATTCAATATGCGCACATTTACAGTACGAAGGGCGATCCTGAACCGTTTGGGTCGCAAATTTATGATGCTGATAATCAACGTGTCGGGATCGTTTCAGCCGGGGGATTAATCGCGCTGGATATTCTTCAACATCGCTGGCCCTATCATGCCAGCGACTCGTCTACTCATGCCGTCTGTACTATTGATCTCAATGGAGTTAACAAGAAAAAGCACATATGGGAATTACAATGCCGATAAAAAACGGCGCTCTGCTGGCGCTGGTTGTCTCATTCTCCACCTCTGCCACGACTCTGATGCAAAATATGCCAGCAATAACATTGCAAAATATGGCAGGACAAGAGGATGGAACCCTGTTAAAAACATTACCCCTCTCTTCCCTGGCTGCCAGTGCGTTAAATGAAACACAGCTTTCCATTGCCACCGATGCCGGGATGTGGGACACCTCACGAAGTATTTTTAAAACAACTGTACCGGGAATTGGTTTCAGCCTTTGCGATAAAGACAACAATCGATGTATTTCGAGTCTTTCAGACTGGATCCCAGGAGAAAGTCTCTCTCTTCGTCTCTATAAAATTGGTAATCTCCATGGGGGACGGTACGCGATACCGTCACTGAGCATCTACGGTAAGACACATCCGCTGTTGCGCATAAACCCACCCGCGTTGATTGTTAATACCACGCTTTGCGGGGTGACAACTCAGCGAATCAAAGTCACTTTCCCGTCCTTCACGCTAAATAAGAACGGAGAAAATTTACCCAGTGTCGGCTTTAAAATCCCCGTTATTTGCCTGAACCCCAATGATTATGGAAAAGTTGATCTACAGTTCACCTACCATGGCGATCTTATCGATAGCAATACGCTACCGACTCAACTTGGCAATATTGGCATTCAGATTGCCGATGACCACAATATGCCGGTGGTGTTTAATACCGTGATCAGCCATGCTTCCCCGTCCTTTTCCTATCGCGCGCGTTTAATTACTGTCCCCGGAGAGACCGCCCATTACGGAAGATTTTCCGCTGATGCCACGGTTCTCATCACGCTCAAGTAGAACAAAAATCAATCAGTTAAATCGTATGTCATCCTGGATGGCATACGTTCTTGTGCTGGTACTGGATTCTGTTATCTCCTCATAACATCAGAGCTAATTTGTAAATCATGTTCTAAATACAGGATAAAAATCTAATTATATTCGATGGACCTTTTTATCTTGCTGTAAGCAGCGGCCAGTGGTGTTATTTGAGCCCGACGAAAATGATAATTCTGGGAGCTATCATGTGGTTAAGTAGTAGTAAATATGGCTTACTTATCACCATCTTCAGCAGCGTTGTGGCAACGTGCCTGATGGCGTGGGCCGTTTATTCCTCCAGCGATCTCTTTTTTTGGTGCAGTGCATTTGTCCAGATGAGCGGTGGTTACGTCATTTCATGGTCGAAGAAAAAAGACGATCGGGAAGGCAGCATTGTTAGTTGCGCAATTATTACCGGGGCAATAATGCTTACGGCAGTCGTGGCTAACTATGTATTCTTCGATATAAAACCGTCTCCAGGAGCATGTCTGGCCTGGATAATGCTACTGGCTGGTTTTTTCATCCTGATGAAGACAAAAGTAGAAGATTTTAATTGATGCAAACCGTACATTTAACCTGTTATTTTATTGTTACCATCATGACGCGTTCTTTAGGGGTGGCATTGCTCTCCGGCTCTCAGCGATTGGACAGAAAAATGGCGTTTTCTATTTATGTAGTCACTTTATTGTTGTCTTATTATACGTTATCAAGCTATGTCGCTTACCTGGATTTTGCACTTATCTGCATCACCATAGCAGGCGCCTGCTTGTGTATGAATATGATCTGGGTTGCTTTAAATGGAAATCTTAAATTGTCTCGTTTAAGGTTGCTTGGCACTGGATTGGTTCTTACCGGAGGGCTATTGCTTATCGTTCTATAAATTTTATGATCTGTGTATTTCATGAAAGATAAACGTAGTAATAAATCTACCCACATTAAGAGATTGTAAAATGTAGTGGGTGAATGTTACCTCATGGCGTAAAGGAGCGAGGGTGTTTATTGTTGTTTAGGTTTCGTATAGCTACCGATCGTTTTCTCTCTTAGGGGATCTGATAAAGTTCGACTCCACTTTTTTTCAGTGATTGCGACTGTGCTTTATTACATATCTGACAACATGTTATTTAACCCCGCCGACCATACGATCGAATGCGGTGATAATGATGAATTTATTAAGCTCAGTATACCTGCAAGTCAGTTGCTGGAGCTGCTTATCTTGTCGGAAGGTGAGTTAGTTACCCGTGATTACTTGCTGACAGAGGTATGGGATAAAAATGGGCTAAGAGGGTCCAACAACAATCTCAATCAATACATGAGCATGCTTAGACGAACGCTTGCCAATCATGGGTGTGATAATCTGTTTATCACTATCCCAAAAATTGGTTTTCGTCTTAATACTGATATCAAGATTGAAACGCGTAGTGGTCCCGGTGATCAGGTAAATGAACCTGAAAATAGACCAATGCGTAAACAAAACGGTAAAGATCTTAAGATTCTGGTTATCGCTTTTCTATGTATTTTCGTACCCTTAGCCGTTTTCATCGCCCTCAAGCAGTCTACGTCCCACTACGATATTGTCAGCAGCGATTTGGTTGAAGTTGCTCCGGGCTGTAAAGCGCTTTATTTACATAAATTTAGCGAGAATGAGAAAATCCGCGCGAAAGTTCAAATTAATGAGATGCTTAAGGACCTGAAACTTAAGTGCGATGCAGGAAATACTCTTCTGTTTGACAATGTCGACCCCATCCCGGATGAAAATGACTATGGACGGACTTTCTTTTCGTATTGCCATAATGTGAGCGGAAAAACGTTAGCAAATTGTACTGACTTTTTTTATTCGGACTGGAAAAGACATCATGAATAGAAAAAAATATGCCATCCTCTTCCTGAGTGCCCTTTTTCTTGTGGGGGTTGTATTTTCATTCTTTGAAACTAAAAGTGATGATAAATACGAGGATTTCCGCTGCAATGGGCCAACGCGCTATTTCCTTGAGAATGAAGAAATCATGGTTAATCAGGATCTACGGGTATCGGGGCACGATACAGCTTATCTTACGCTGGAAGGATATGCTTCAACGAGTGAGGGACGAAAAAAACTGCATCGCATAATCTACATGAACAATGGGAAAAAAGCCTACAAACACTCGTGGCTCTTTAACATTACCAATATTCATAAATCTGTAAACGATACGTTAAGCGATCGGGAATTTGAGCCATTGTTGATGGAGCTAACAGGAGACAGTTCCCTTATTTCTCTTGATATCAACCACCTGTCTGAGAATCTTTATCTCATCGGCACGCCCCTCAGCTATATTTTTACCTGCAACGGCTACTAAATAATTTTTTCTGATGAAAGCCACAATACCACTGGGATGAATTCATCCCTGCGGTGTGTGGCAAACCTGGTTATCAGTTTATCAATCGCCTTTCTTGCCGGATGGCACATCCCTCGCCCCTCTCATCATCATCAATAAATAGCGCTGTTATTTGTCGCCTTTTGTACGTGTAGCGCCGCTGACAAATCCCGAACAACTCGCACTTTTGCAGCAGTCTGAGGGATGACTACATTCTTTTTATACCCCTGGATGCTGTTCATCTGAGACAGTTTGCCCGTTCTCTCTGTATCGTTCTCCAGTAATCACTTCCCGGTGGCTTACAATGGCTACGTTGTTACGGTAATTTCTTCGCTTGCCGCCCCTTACATCTCCAGATGCACTCATTTTGATGATAAATGTCCAGGAGTAGTGGTATTTAGCAATCTCTCAGGAGATGAAAACAAGCATTTAATGCTTGTTTTTATTGTTAGCAGTCTAAAAACCAATATAAATATCTATATGTTTTAGCTGTGCAGCATAAGATACCACTTTGATGGCGATGTATGGTTATATAGATGCATCAGAGGTTGGCAGTGCAGCCAACCAGATTTTTCTAAAAGAGATGAATATGATGCGTTATTTCCTGGCCCTGATGATTTTTGCTTTCGCTACCAACTGTTCAGCAGCATCACAAACATCCGTCTCATTTCAGGGGATGATTACCGAGGCGGTATGTCACATTTCTACGTCACACGGCAATATCAGCTCAAACTGCACTAAACAGAATGCACACCATACGGCTTCTTATCATGTTTCTTCTGTAGATAACCAGACGTTCGCCCTGCCAGGAAATGTCGGTCATATGCAGTTAAAGTGGCTGAACACCGCACGTACTAAAGGATTACTTGTTGCCTTTTACCGCTAATGGCTCACCGGGTAAGCGGCATAAGCAGGCGTTAGAATTTCCCGGAACTTATCAGCAATATCCATATGATGTACCAGAACGAAATTAATACCGTAAAAACTTCAAATATAATCCTTAACATTATTTATTCCTTCCAGTAACTCATCAAACTTGATGCTTTTATAGGCATTCACATCTTCGTCTTTAATAACCATGTTCAGTGCGTTAACCACGTCAGGATCCAGTGAACCGGCTGCCGCTTTTATTTGCATCTGGCTGATTGCATCTGTAGTTGAGCATTGTGAACGGCCGTTAGCGCTAAAACGCAGAGAGACATACTCACAGGCGACTGAAATAATTCTGGCACTGAGATCTAGCTGTGTGCCGTATAAACCCTCAGGAAACCCCTTACCGTCAGGCTGTTCATGAGGGCTACTTGCAATCATTCCTGTCCTGAACATACCCGGTATTGAGGAAAGGATTTCGCGAGTCGTCATTGGGTACGCTTTTAAATATGCCATGGTGTTATCAGGCAAAGCGCACGACTTCGTAAGAAGCCCGGCGGGAAAAGCAAGTCTTCCTAGCCCATGAAGCAAGCCAGCCAGACGCAGCTCCTTAATTCCCGACTGCGAGAAGCCGTACATTTGAGCAAGTTTTACACAATATTTAGCCACCAGAGGTGAATAGGGCACGCTATACAGGCAATGGAGGTCAACTATACTGGCGATGAGAGTTGCGACCTGGTTCAGGTCATCCTCAGTCAGCGTTCGGGATGAAAAGGGAGACAGTGCCCGAACATCATTTAATAAGCTGGGTGAGGCGAGCTTCCCCCAGATGTCAGGATAGTATTCAAGTTCACGCAGAGAGAGGATGTCATCCAGTGAGTAGCGGGAGCCGATAGAATCGCACAAGGTTTCAATGGCTGATGTAGGATATTGACCTGGATGATGTTCATTCAAGGTGAGGAGATCAAAATTATCAACCAGGTCGAGTAAACGACAATGGGGATGTGGTTCATTTTTTTCAAATATAAGAGGCATACTGTCTGATATTATCGATACCTGGATAAAAGCTTTTTGGCAAGCGGATAAACCCCAGCTTCTTTTCGAACCTAGTTCATAAAGTAATGCTGCAACATATACCCTTTGTTGTACAGACTCACTGGCGCCTTGCTGACGTAAAAGAGTCATAGCGATAAAAGCGCGTCGTAATCCTCGGTTTCCACTTTCTGGAGTTAGCCGGTCGAGCGCTATGGAAAAGCCAGTTAAAAAATCAGTTAATGCAATATTCACAATTATGTTCCCGTTCAAAAGCATTTTTTTTAGCTTTCGCCTGCAGTTCTAGCCGCTGGATCAGGAAACAATAATTGCAGTTTGCAAGCAATTTAATTCATGAATGACTAAATATATAGATTTTTATTTCGGTGCGTTATGTTTTATTGGTTTTATATTTTGTCTTGTAAGGCATTCCCGATCTCCCATTGCAGTGGATGGCAGAGTTCAGATCGCGACATTTAACCTGTATACTTCTTGCAGATGCGGCATGTAGATCAGGGCAAAATGAAATATCTCATTGATAGATTAGTTGTATTTAATACCGACGACGGCACCCTGCATTTGCCTTCCAGCGAGGATGTAATCAGGCTGGCTTTACCTGCTGCACGATTGCTGGAGACGTTTTTGTCGTCTGAAGGAAGAGAGCTGACGCGTGAATATCTTCTGGAAACCGTCTGGGATAAGCATGGCTTGCATGCCTCTGGAAATAACTTAAATCAATACGTCAGTATTCTTCGCCGTAACCTTTCTCTGCTTGGCTGTCATGAACTCATTATTACTTTGCCGAAACTGGGGTTCAGGCTGAATGCGGCTATCAGCATTGAGATTCTGGAAACGGATCCTTCTTCTCCGGACCCGTCCCCATCCATTGTTACGCCTTCTGGCCATTTCCAGCGCCATTTTTTCATTGGTAGTATTATTCTTACTTTGCTTATAGGGGCGGCTTTCGGATACTTTTATTATGGTGATACAAATAACGGTGCGACGGTGCTTCATGAACAACACAATGAATGCGATATTTATTATCTAAAATATATTTCTGATGAAGAAAAGAAAGAAGCATTAAGCAAAATCATGAGCATCATGAAAAATAATGGCATTCAATGTAAGAAAAATGATGTGATCATCTATAACAGTGAAACGAGTCTGTCTGATAAAGTTGATTCAAGAGAGGTCTTGTCGTATTGCCATGCCGGGAAAGACCGCGTTGTTATTTCATGTGATAATTTCTACCGCTACAGATGGGATAAAACGCAATGAAGACAATATGGCTGAGTGTGGGATTGTTGGCAACGATTATGTTGATCTCTCTTACCCTTTTCCTGAGAAGCAATGAAACGGTGTCCCCTCTGAAATGCAAGGCATTTAGCAGAGCAACGATTGATGTGCAAAATGGCCCTTTAGTCTTTTCCATTGTTGAAAATTTACAGCTCTATAATGAAAGAAAAGAGGGTATGATCCATTTCAATGGTTATGTGAAATCACCAGACGCAAATATGTATCTCGAGCGCACAATATATCTTTCTAATGGTATTAAAATCGATAAAGATACGTTCACTTATAAAATCAATAGAATCGTCGCAGCCCCGCTTGATACGACCTCGGATAATACATTTGATCAAATGTGGCTAGAAAACACCAGTGACAATAAAACTTTAACGCTTAATATCAAGAACATAAGAGACAGTATATTCACTGTGAGTAGTCCTTACTCGCTGCAGTATACCTGCGTCAAATATTAGCCTGGTTCTCGATATGCGTTGATTGGCTTAATACAACCTCTGCCAGAGGCAGAGGTTGTAAGAGTATCAGAACGCGGTCTTACAAAAACCCGTCATCTCTTTCAGGCCCATTTCGCGGCCAAGTTCGGTCATCGGGTGCACGACCACCAGACCACGGACGCTTTTTTTCAGCTTGCCCATGTCGGCCTGCTCTTTTTTAGTGATCGCACGGCGGTGCGGCATGTCCATCAGCTTCTGCGCTTCTTTGCTCAGCTTCTGGCCTTTGACTTCGCGCAGGCGCTCGATTTCTGTCTCCAGCGTGGCGGCTTCTTTTTCCAGCTCGGCATACTTCTCGGCGGACTCGACCAGCGAGAGGCCAGCCATCTGGTGGCGGATGAGATCCAGGCGGTCGCTCAGGCGTTTAATTTCGTTCTTTTCGACTTCTTTCATGACAAATAACTCTGAAAACGGGGAATTTACAGGGAAGGATACACCAATGTGAGCAGGCTTACTTCTGAAACGCTTTTTTTAAGCTGATTCGGGAAATCAGCTCAGTCAGGGAGAGAACCATAGTGGAACGGACAACCTGTTGATAACGCAGCTTTTGCATCGCATATAGCTCTGGATCGCTATTATCAAACTGCGGAGCAGGGGGGAGTGCGGTAACGCAATGCAGCTCGCCGAAGGGCCCCAGAATCTCATCGTCGGTAAAGGTGTACTCGTTACCGTCATGGTTGAGCTCTTCGCGCAGCGCCATTAACAGCTCCGCATCTTCATACTCTTGTCGGTTCAACACGCCAAGACCATAAATCAGCTTCAGACGCACGGAGAGATCGCCCAGCGGTCCGTCTCCGTCCAGTAACGGTTCTACAGCATATTTTACCGCGTAGTCGTCTTTGCGAAACACCTGAAGCACCAGAATATTCACTGCCTCGGTCAGTAACTCGACGGCAGCAATCAGGAAGCTTCGTACGGTTTTGCCAGCATTCAGACGCTCAAGCACACGATTTTCAAAGGCCTGGGTTTGTTCCATTATTGCCTGCATATCTGACAATCTGTTATCTGGGCGCAGGCTAACCTGCGCCACATTGTGCATCATTTGGTTGCGTTGTATGCGTTAACCGCCTCCGCAACCACGTCGCTGTTGGCGTCCAGACCGGAAATCTGCGCCAGCGCAGCCTGTGCGCCTTTGTCATCAATCAGCTGAGCCAGCTCAATCGCCTGTGGGTCCTGTTCGCTGCGGTAGTGCATCGCGGCGGCAATCCCTTTCACCAGGTTGGCGTGCGGCAGACCGTATTCCAGCGTGCCGAGCAGCGGCTTAATCAGGCGGTCGCCGGCGCTCAGTTTACGCAGCGGCTGACGGCCAACGCGCTCAACGTCATCTTTCAGATACGGGTTTTCAAAGCGACCGAGGATTTTCTGGATGTATGCTGCGTGTTTCTCAGCATCAAAACCGTAGCGTTTGATCAGTACCGCACCGCTCTCTTCCATTGCCCCTTTTACCACCGCACGGATCTTCTCATCGAGGATCGCGTCACGGATGGTCTGATGACCGGCCAATTTTCCGAGGTACGCGGTTATAGCATGCCCGGTGTTCAGCGTGAAGAGTTTGCGTTCGACAAATGCCATCAGGTTATCGGTTAATTCCATCCCCGGAATGGTCGGCAGCGCGCCCTTAAACTGGGTTTTATCGACAATCCACTCGCTGAAGGTTTCGACAGTCACTTCCAGCGGGTCATTGGTGGCGGATTCTGACGGCGGCACGATACGATCCACGGCGGAATCGACAAAACCCACGTGTGCTTCAACCCAGGCCTTGTCTTCGTCTGCTACAGCGTTGAGCACGTGGCCTTTCAGCTGCGTGGTGCCGCGCACCATGTTTTCGCAGGCAATGATGTTCAGCGGGGTGTCGATGCCCTGTGCTTTGCGTTTTGCCAGACCTTTTGCGACGGCAGGGGCGATGCGCTCCAGCACGACCGGGCCCACGGCAGTGGTCACCAGATCGACGCTGGCGATCAGGTCGATAACATCTTCGCCGATGCTGCTTACCGCGTTGACGCCAGATACCGTCTCAACCTGCTCGTTTTCTCCTACCACATGAACCTGATAGCTATGACGGGCATTCAGGGCATCCAGGACGACCTGATTCACATCGGCGAATGTCAGCGTAATGCCCGCGTCTGCCAGCAGTTTACCGATAAAACCACGACCGATATTACCTGCGCCAAAATGTAATGCTTTCATAGTGTTAACCTTTATCAATGTTTTTACCCGAGAGGGCTGGGGTGAGGAACTTTTTCCCCTCACCCTAGCCCTCTCCCCATGGGGGAGAGGGAGGAGTACCGTTATTTGTTGAGCAGTGCCAGAACTTCTTCAACGCTTTCAGTCTGTGCCAGGCGCTCAATGACGGACTCATCATCCAGCGCGTTGGTCAGGCTGGTAATCACCTGAATGTGCTCGTTGTTGCGGGCGGCGATACCAATCACCAGACGGGCAATGTCATCTTCTTCTTCACCGAAGCGCACGCCCTGCGGGTACTGACAGAATACGACGCCGGTCTTCAGGACGCGATCTTTCGCTTCAACCGTTCCGTGTGGCACCGCAATGGATTCACCCAGATAGGTTGGCGTCAGTTTTTCGCGTTCCAGCATCGCGTCGACGTATTCAGGCTGAACGTAGCCGCCTTTTACCAGCTGCTCACCGGCAAAGCGAATCGCTTCTTCTTTGGTCGCCGCTGTACGACCGAGGAAGATGTTCTCGGCACCCAGTTTGAACAGGTGGGCGTTGCTCTCGTCAAAGCTGTCCTGCAGGCTGGAGCGTACTTTCACTTCGTTGTCTTCGTGACGCTGCGCGGCAACCAGACGTTCGGTCAGGTTAGTGTACAGACCGCTGTCGAGGAAGTTGGTCAGTGAGATGTGCTGTGCCTGCGGTACCTGGCGCATGGCGCGTTCGGTCAGGTCACGGTGCGTAATCACCAGGTCAACATCCGGTGGCAGGCTGTTAATGGCGCTGTTGGTCACGGAGATGTTGGTCAGGCCCGCATCCTGCACTTTATTACGCAGCACGCCTGCACCCATTGCGCTGGAACCCATACCGGCATCACAGGCAACGATGATTTTACGCACGTGGCTCAGGTCGTTAGATACGTCGCCCGCCGCCAGTGGGGTCGCGCCTTTGGATTCGGCTTTCATGTCGTGCATACGACGCGTTGCCGCTTCGATATCGTCGTCTTCTTTCACTTTGCTGGTTTTCAGCAGGATAGAAGAGACAACGAAGGAGACCGCCATTGCCGCACAGATGGCCGCGATGTTCGCGAAGTAAGCCCCTTTTGGCGTCATCGCCAGTACCGCCAGGATGGAACCCGGGGAGGCAGGAGAAACCAGACCACCGCCCAGCACGCTCAGGGTGAACACGCCGGTCATACCGCCGAGGATAACGGCCAGGATCAGACGTGGATTCATCAGCACGTACGGGAAGTAAATTTCGTGGATACCGCCCAGGAAGTGAATGATAGCCGCACCGCCAGCTGACTGTTTCGCGCTGCCACGGCCAAAGAACATGTACGCCAGCAGAACGCCCATACCCGGACCTGGGTTCGCTTCAATCAGGAAGAAGATGGACTTGCCGAGGTCATGAGACTGCTGAATACCCAGCGGCGAGAAGATACCGTGGTTGATGGCGTTGTTAAGGAACAGGATTTTCGCCGGTTCAACGAAGATAGACGCCAGCGGCAGCATGTCATGCGCCACCATAAAGTTAACGCCTGCTGCCAGAATTTTAGACAGCACTTCAACCGCAGGGCCAATGCCGAGGAACGCCAGAATCGCGAGGATCATCCCGATGATGCCCGCAGAGAAGTTGTTCACCAGCATTTCGAAGCCGGATTTGATCTTACCATCAACCCAGACGTCGAATTTCTTAATCGCCCAGCCGCCCAGAGGACCGGCAATCATCGCACCGAGGAACATCGGCATATCCGCACCGACGATAACACCCATGGTGGTGATAGCCCCCACGACGCCACCACGGTCACCGCCCACCAGACGACCACCGGTGAAACCGATGAGCAGCGGCAGGAGATAGGTAATCATTGGGCCAACAAGTTTCGCCAGCGTTTCGTTAGGCAACCACCCTGTCGGAATGAACAATGCAGTGATGATACCCCACGCGATAAACGCGCCGATATTTGGCATCACCATGTTGCTGAGGAAACGACCAAAGCTTTGAACTTTGATCTTGAAATCGGATGACATAAAACACCCCTTCTTATGTTTACGCTTAGGCTTGCGGCCCGAGGTTTATCGTTAATGTGCGGCGGCAGAGGTAGCCGGACCCTGTTCTGATGCTGTGAAATCTGGCACTGAATCGTTCAACTGTCCAGATAGCGAAAATTTGTGTGATGCGCATCACGTAAATGTAGGGGGTGTGGCATTCAATGAGGTGATCTGAATCACAAAAACAGTGGACAAAAAAAATACGATGACGAGAAATAACGCAAAAACCACCTGTTTATGTGATTGTTGTCACGTTTTGATATTGTGTGTTTGTTTCTGGATTGTGACTGATTTCACAAAATATTTTTATGCAGATTTCTCCAGCTGCGATCGGCGGCAAACTTTGCTTAGCGATTCTGCTTCAGGATGGCATAGCGCAACACGTAAAGCTAAAAAACCACTTTTGATGTGTGGTATGGCGAAAAGTTAAAAGGTGGATTACGCTCATATTGTAAGGTTAAGTCTATTATTATTCAGGATATATTTTGACACGCTTATAAACTTGCATGGAGATATTATAAAAACCCATACTCCCCGGCTCTGGAAATAATAAGTACCACCCCGTTTTTATAAAAATTAATTAGGTTGCGTACTGTTATATTAATTTAATGAATTGACGTTGTTTAAGTGAGGAGAATATGTTTCTCAACTATTTTGCGCTTGGCGTATTGATTTTTGTATTTCTGGTCCTTTTTTACGGAATCATCGCCATTCATGACATACCTTACAATATGGCCAAAAAGCGTAACCATCCGCATGCCGATGCGATTCATACGGCAGGGTGGATTAGCCTGTTTACGCTTCATGCCATCTGGCCGTTCCTGTGGATTTGGGCCACGCTGTACCGTGAAGACCGCGGTTGGGGCATGCAAAACCATATTACAAAGCCTGATGAGGTCCCGGGCATGGATGCGCTGGCCAAACGCGTGGCGGAACTCGAACAAAAGCTGGCCGTAGTACAGCCTACTGCTGATAAGAACACGCTGGAGCGCTAATCATGGATCTGTTGATTATTTTGACCTATGTGGCATTTGCCTGGGTGATTTTTAAAATATTCCGTATTCCGGTAAACCAGTGGACGCTTGCCACCGCGACATTAGGTGGTGTGTTTATTGTTGCCGGACTTATTCTGCTAATGAACTATAACCATCCGTATACCTTTACGGCGCAAAAAGCGGTTATTTCTATTCCGATCACGCCGCAGGTGACTGGCGTGGTAAGTGAAGTAACCGATAAAAATAACCAGCTCATTAAAAAAGGCGAAGTGTTATTTAAACTGGATCCAGGCCGTTATCAGGCGCGCGTTGACAGACTCCAGGCTGACCTGGTGACCGCGACGCACAACATCGATAATCTGAAAGCGCAGCTGGCGGAAGCCGTCGCCAATACCACGCGCGTCTCCGCTGAGCGCGATCGCCTGTACAAAGATTATCAGCGCTACCTGAAAGGCAGCCAGGCGAAGGTGAATCCCTTCTCTGAAAGCGATATCGACAACGCGCGGCAGAACTATCTGGCACAGGATGCGCTGGTAAAAGGCTCCGTTGCTGAACAGGTGCAGATTCAAAGCCAGTTAGACAGCATGGTGAACGGCGAGCAGTCGCAGATTGCCTCCCTGCGCGCTCAGCTTGCTGAAGCCAAATACAACCTGGATCAGACCGTGGTGCGTGCGCCGAGCAATGGCTATATCACCCAGGTGCTGATCCGTCCGGGAACCTATGCCGCCGCGCTGCCTCTGCGCCCGGTGATGGTCTTTATCCCTGAACAGAAGCGTCAGATCGTGGCCCAGTTCCGCCAGAACTCGCTGCTGCGTCTTAAGCCGGGTGATGAAGCGGAAGTGGTGTTTAACGCGCTGCCGGGCCAGGTGTTCACCGGTAAGCTCACCAGCGTTCTGCCGGTGGTGCCTGGCGGGTCGTATCAGGCTCAGGGCGCGCTGCAGGCACTGAGCGTCGTCCCGGGTACGGATGGCGTACAAGCGCTGATTGAGCTGGAGCCTAACGCCGACGTCGATGCGCTGCCAGACGGTATCTATGCCCAGGTGGCCGTCTATTCGGACCATTTCGCCCACGTGTCGGTCATGCGTAAAGTGTTGCTGCGTATGACCAGCTGGATGCACTACCTCTATCTCGATCACTAATCCCTCCAGGGCAGGAATGCGACACGCATACCTGCCCTTTTTTCATCGCTTGATCCATACTGACGTTTTTTCCGGCATCAAGGATCAGGCAATGAAACTCATCGGCAGCTACACCAGTCCCTTCGTGCGAAAAATTTCGATTCTCCTGCTGGAGAAAGGGATTGAATTTGAATTCATCAATGAACAGCCCTACAACGCCGAAAATGGCGTCGCGCAGTACAACCCGCTGGGGAAAGTCCCGGCACTGGTGACGGACGAGGGTGAATACTGGTTCGATTCCCCCATTATTGCGGAGTATATCGAGCTGTTGGGCGTTGCCCCGGCAATGCTACCTGCTGACCCAAAAGCGGCGCTGGCGGTGAAGCAAATTGAAGCCCTGGCCGATGGCATCATGGATGCGGCTCTCACCTCCGTGCGTGAACAGGCAAGGCCTGCCGCCCAGCAGTCAGAAAACGAACTACTGCGCCAGCGGGAAAAAATCAGCCGCAGCCTGGACAGGTGTGAACAGCTTATCCGGGAGGGGAAGATCGAAACCGACAGCCTGAACCTGGCGACAATCGCCATCGCCTGCGCCATTGGCTATCTCAACTTCCGCCGCGTTTCCCCTGGCTGGTGCGTAGACCGTCCGCTGCTGGTGAAGCTTGCAGACACGCTTTTTAGCCGCGAGAGCTTTGCCCGTACCGAACCACCAAAGGCTTGATGCGGGTTATAACACTTCGCCGCTGGAGGCGGTACAATCTCTCCACATGTTAACTCCCTCTCCCGTCGGGAGGGGGGAAGATATTTACTCGCCAGGCGCTTTCATGACTACTCATCATTCGCTGTACAGCCAGATCCCCGCTACCGACCGTCTTCTTCGCGAGCCCCGCATTCATGCTGCCGTTGAGCGTTTTGGCCATACCGCGACGGTGGAGATGTTACGCCTGCTTCAGGATGAAGCCCGAAGCGCTATTCAGTCAGAAAACGCCTTACCCGACTGGTGTGCAGCGTGGGAGCAGGAAGTTGAACACCGGCTGGACGAGAAAGCGCAAAGCGCGTTACGCCCGGTGATCAACCTGACGGGTACCGTCCTGCATACGAACCTGGGCCGCGCACAGCAGGCGGAAGAGGCCATTTCTGCGGTCGTGCAGGCCAT
Organism: Lelliottia nimipressuralis; assembly: GCF_004402045.1. Classification (GTDB taxonomy): domain Bacteria; phylum Pseudomonadota; class Gammaproteobacteria; order Enterobacterales; family Enterobacteriaceae; genus Enterobacter; species Enterobacter chinensis. The sequence goes on from NZ_SOMG01000014.1 coordinate 219,359, forward strand.
GCGCGCGCCTGTGACGCTGGAGTACGATCTGGACGGCGCCGGGCGCGGGCATCGCGATCGCGCGCTGGCGGAGCTGCTGTGCCGGCTGACCGGCGCGGAAGATGCCTGCATTGTGAATAACAACGCTGCGGCGGTGCTGCTGATGCTGGCGGCCACCGCCAGCGGCAAAGAGGTGGTGGTTTCCCGCGGCGAGCTGGTGGAAATTGGCGGGGCGTTTCGCATCCCGGACGTGATGCGCCAGGCGGGCTGCACGCTACATGAAGTGGGCACCACTAACCGTACGCATGCGAAAGATTATCGCGCGGCGGTGAATGAAAATACCGCCCTGCTGATGAAGGTCCACACCAGCAATTACCATATCGAAGGCTTCACCAAAACGGTTGAAGAGGCCGAGCTGGCGGCGATTGGGCGCGAACTGAATATACCGGTGATTGCCGATCTCGGCAGCGGCTCGCTGGTGGATCTGAGCCAGTACGGTCTGCCAAAAGAGCCGATGCCGCAAGAGATGATTGCAGCGGGCGTCAGCCTGGTCAGCTTTTCCGGCGACAAACTGCTGGGCGGGCCGCAGGCCGGGATTATCGTGGGTAAACGCGAGCTGATTGCGAAGCTGCAGCAGCATCCGCTCAAGCGCGCCCTGCGTGCCGATAAAATGACCCTTGCCGCGCTGGACGCGACGCTGCGGCTTTATCTGCATCCCGAGAAGCTGGCCGACAGCCTGCCCACGCTGCGTCTGCTAACCCGTGATGCCGCCTCGATTCGCGCCCAGGCCGAGTTACTGCTGCCGCGCGTAGCTCCGCACTACCCCGATTTTGACGTGCGCATTGAGCCTTGCCAGTCTCAGATTGGCAGCGGTTCGCTGCCGGTGGACAGGCTGCCGAGTGAAGCGCTTACGTTCACCCCGCGTGACGGGCGCGGCAGCCGCCTTGACGCCCTGTCGTCGCGCTGGCGCGGTCTGCCGACGCCGCTTATCGGGCGGATTTACGACGGCCGAATGTGGCTGGATCTGCGCTGCCTTGAAGATGAAGAGCGATTTCTGGAGATGTTGTTGAAATGATTATTGCCACCGCCGGTCACGTCGACCACGGAAAAACCACGTTACTGCAGGCGATTACCGGCGTAAATGCCGACCGCCTGCCGGAAGAGAAAAAGCGCGGCATGACCATCGATCTCGGCTATGCCTACTGGCCCCAGCCCGATGGTCGCGTTCTGGGTTTTATTGATGTACCGGGGCATGAAAAGTTTCTGTCTAACATGCTGGCGGGTGTGGGGGGCATCGATCATGCCCTGCTGGTGGTGGCCTGTGATGACGGCGTCATGGCGCAAACCCGCGAGCATCTGGCGATCCTGCAGCTGACCGGCAACCCGCAGCTGACCGTGGCGCTGACCAAAGCCGATCGCGTGGACGACGCGCGCGTCAGCGAGGTGCGCGAAACGGTGCAGGCAACCTTACGAGAATATGGTTTTGCCGATGCAGCGCTTTTTGTCACCGTGGCAACAGAAGGGCGAGGTATCGACGAACTTCGCCACCATTTACAGCACCTTTCGTCACGTAGCCACGCCAGCCATCACCGTTTCCGTCTGGCCATTGACCGGGCGTTTACCGTCAAAGGCGCGGGTCTGGTGGTTACCGGTACGGCGCTGAGCGGTGAAGTAAAAGTGGGGGATAGCCTGTGGCTGACGGGCGTTAACAAACCGATGCGCGTGCGCGGTCTGCATGCGCAAAACCAGCCCACAGAGCAGGCCCACGCCGGGCAGCGGATCGCGCTTAACATTGCCGGGGATGCGGAAAAAGAGCAGCTTAACCGCGGCGACTGGCTGCTCGCCGACGCCCCACCTGAACCGTCTGAACGCGTCATTGTCTCCCTGCAGACGCACGCGCCCCTGAGCCAATGGCAGCCGCTGCATATCCACCACGCGGCCAGCCATATCACCGGGCGCGTGTCGCTGCTGGAAAACGACCTTGCCGAACTGGTTTTCGATTCGCCGCTTTGGCTTGCAGACAACGATCGTCTGGTACTGCGTGATATTTCCGCGCGCGAAACGCTGGCCGGGGCGCGGGTGGTGGTGCTTAACCCACCGCGACGCGGCAAGCGTAAACCTGAATATCTGCAATGGCTGGCAGCGCTGGCGCAGGCCAGAGAGGATAGCGCCGCGCTACAGGTGCATCTTGAGCGCGGTGCGGTGAGCCTTAAGGATTTTGCATGGGCACGCCAGCTGAGCGGGGAAGGTTTACGTCAGCTGACCCAGGAGCCGGGCTTTATTCAGGCCGGAAACAGCTTGCTCAACGCCCCGGTTGCGGCAAACTGGCAGCGTAAGATACTGAACACGCTCGCAACTTACCATGAACAGCATCAGGATGAGCCTGGCCCGGGTCGTGAACGTCTGCGACGCATGGCGCTGCCGATGGAAGACGATGCGCTGGTGCTGCTCCTGATTGAAAACATGCGCGAAAGTGGGGCGATCAAAAGCCACCACGGCTGGCTACATCTGCCGGATCACAAGGCCGGATTCACCGCAGAGCAAGAGGCTATATGGCAAAAAGTGGCCCCGCTGTTTGGCGATGAGCCGTGGTGGGTTCGCGATCTGGCTCGCGAAACGAACGCCGACGAGCAGGTGATGCGTCAGGTGTTGCGCCATGCGGCGCAGCAGGGGCTGATAGTCGCGATCGTGAAAGATCGTTATTACCGTAACGATCGTATTGTTGCGTTTGCGAACCTGATCCGCGAGCTGGATCAGGAGCGGGGTTCAACCTGCGCCGCTGATTTCCGCGACCGACTGAACGTGGGCCGCAAGCTGGCGATTCAGATCCTGGAGTATTTTAATCGCATCGGCTTTACCCGCCGTCGCGGTAACGATCATGTCCTGCGAGATTCGCTGTTATTTCCTGAAACTCCGTGACCCCTGTCGTAAACACCGTTACCGGCTGGCGAGAAAATCGCCAGCCGGAACTACCCTTGTTGTACACCAACAGCAAGGAGACGGTCATGACAAACAATCCTCCCTCATCGCGTATCCAGCCCGGCGAGTATGGTTTTCCCCTCAAGCTGAAGCCCCGTTATGACAACTTTATCGGCGGCGACTGGGTCGCTCCCGTCGACGGCGAATACTATTCCAACCTGACCCCCGTTACCGGCCAGCCGCTGTGTGAGATAGCCAGCTCCGGCAAGCGCGATATCGATCTGGCGCTGGATGCGGCGCATAAAGCGAAAGATAAATGGGGCCATACCTCCGTTCAGGACCGTGCGGCCATTTTGTTCAAAATTGCCGACCGGATGGAGCAAAATCTGGAGCTGCTGGCGACGGCAGAAACCTGGGATAACGGCAAGCCGATCCGGGAAACCATGGCGGCAGACGTGCCGCTGGCCATTGACCACTTCCGCTATTTTGCCTCCTGTATTCGCGCGCAGGAGGGCGGAATAAGTGAGGTTGACAGCGACACCGTGGCGTATCACTTCCATGAACCGCTGGGCGTGGTCGGGCAAATTATTCCGTGGAACTTCCCGCTGCTGATGGCGAGCTGGAAAATGGCGCCGGCGCTGGCGGCCGGAAACTGTATTGTGCTTAAACCGGCGCGTCTGACCCCGCTCTCGGTTCTGCTGCTGATGGAAATCGTCGGCGATCTTCTGCCGCCGGGCGTGATTAACGTGGTGAACGGTGCGGGCGGTGAGATAGGTGAATATCTGGCCACCTCAAAACGTATCGCCAAAGTGGCGTTTACCGGCTCGACGGAAGTGGGTCAGCAGATTATGCAGTACGCCACGCAGAACATCATTCCGGTGACCCTGGAGCTGGGCGGGAAATCCCCGAACATCTTCTTCGCAGACGTGATGGAAGAAGAAGATGCCTTCTTCGATAAAGCCCTGGAAGGGTTTGCGCTGTTTGCGTTTAACCAGGGCGAAGTCTGTACCTGCCCAAGCCGCGCGCTGGTGCAGGAGTCCATCTATGAGCGCTTTATGGAGCGTGCCATTCGCCGCGTCGAATCTATCCGCAGCGGTAACCCGCTCGATAACGTCACGCAGATGGGGGCGCAGGTCTCGCATGGACAGCTGGAAACTATCCTCAACTACATTGATATCGGCAAGAAAGAGGGCGCGGATATTCTGACCGGTGGTCGCCGTAAAATGCTGGGTGGGGATCTGCAGGAAGGGTATTACCTTGAGCCGACGATCCTGTTCGGTCAGAACAACATGCGCGTTTTTCAGGAGGAGATTTTCGGACCGGTGCTGGCCGTGACCACCTTCAAAACGATGGAGGAGGCGCTGGAAATTGCCAACGACACACCGTATGGCCTGGGGGCGGGCGTCTGGAGCCGCAACGGTAATCTGGCGTATAAAATGGGTCGAGGTATTCAGGCCGGGCGCGTATGGACCAATTGCTACCACGCCTATCCGGCACACGCGGCTTTTGGGGGTTATAAGCAATCGGGCATCGGTCGTGAAACCCATAAGATGATGCTGGAGCATTACCAGCAGACGAAATGTCTGCTGGTCAGCTACTCTGATAAACCGCTGGGGCTGTTCTAATCGCCCAGCTCAGGCCGTCCATGGGCGGCCTGAGCAATTTGCTGGCGCAGGCAGTTGAGGACGCCATCCAGAACGTATTGCACACGCCAGGGCTGGTATTCGCGTTTGCGGAAAATGGCCGTCAGATCGAGCCACCACTCCTCCTGATGCGGGAAGCAGGGAACCAGCATCCCTGTTGTTAATTCTTTTTTCAGACTCTCTTTTGGCGCAAAAACAATCCCAAGGTTATTTCTTGCCAGCTCCAGGGCTGTCTGCGTATTGTCGCAAATATAATTACCGGTTACCCGGTAATCATGCACGTTATCACTGCCGTGCACGCGAAAGCGCCAGATGTTTGCATCATCGACCAGCATGGAGTCAATGAGAATGCAGGAGTGATTAATTAACTCTTCAGGTCCCGTCAGGGGATGTTTATTTAAATATTCAACGGTTGCAAATGCCGTAACGGAATATTTTGTCAACACGCTGGCGACCAGGCTTTCATCTTTCGGTTGAGCATAGGTAATTAAAATATCGCAGTCATCCGGAAAGGAAACACCTTCTGAAAATTCATTACGGTCCAGGTTGTAGGTTTTCAGGGAGATGCGGATGTCACCAATGTCCTCTATCTGATGGATCACGTGGCGCGCAAGATAGGTCACGATACCTGTTGGGGCATAGATCGTGACTTTTCCGCGCTTTTCATGCTTGTAATCAGCAATGAAGTTAACAAGTTGACTGTTCTTATCCAGCGTAGCATTCACGTAGGGAAGTAACGCTTCGCCAAACTGGGTAAGGGCCAGCTGACGAGTGGTGCGCTCGAATACCTTGAGCCCAACCCGCGTTTCAAAATCAGACAGATATTTACTGACGTTGGCCTGCGCCATGCCCAGCAGGGCGGCGGCATCACCAATGCTGTGGGTTGCGGCAATGACGGAAATAATTTTTAATTCGCGTGGCTTTAGCTGTAATTTACTCATCATGCGCACCCATCTATATGATTTTATATATAATATTATATAAACCGCAGCGTTGCATTGGCAAATTTGTAACCATTATTATTCGCCTCGCTTGTTTGGCATTTAAATGGATTACATGTAATGACTATTAAATACAATTTACTCATCGCTGCCACGTTATTTGCAACATCCTCTGCAATGGCCGGTGACTTTTCACTTGGAGCGGGGGCTGTATTTAATGAGTCTCCTTACAAAGGATATAATGAAAATACCAGTGCAGTACCGTTAATTAGCTACGAAGGCGACAGATTCTATGTTCGCCAGACCACGGGCGGATGGATCCTGTGGAAAGATGCAAAAAATGAATTCAGCCTGACCGCGTCGTGGATGCCGCTGCATTTTGATCCTGATGATAACGACGACCATCAGATGAAGCAGCTGGATGAGCGCAAAGCATCCGCCTTCCTCGGCGGCGCCTACTACCGCCACGAGAGCTGGGGTTCTCTGAAAGTAGCCGTCTCTGGTGATGCGATGGATGAAAGCGGCGGCGTGATGGGCGAAGTATCGTACTTCCGTCCAATCAGAATGGAACGCCTGACTCTGACGCCATCGATCGGCGTTTTCTACAGCGATGAAAGCTATAACGACTACTACTACGGTGTATCCGGCAGCGAGTCTCGCCGCTCGGGTATGGATGAATACACCGCCGGCGACAGCTGGACGCCATACGTCGGCCTGGCGGCTAAATATCAGTTAACCCAGAAGCTGTATCTCAACGCCAGCGCGGTTTATACCGTATTACCTGACGACGTGAAGAACAGCCCGATGATCGACCGCGACGACAGCTTCGCGCTGATGACCGGCCTGACCTGGCGTTTCTGATGCAGTAAAGCCGGGTGGCGGCTTCGCCTTATTACTCCCTCTCCCGTGGGAGAGGGTTGGGGTGAGGGCAACAGGCCGCAGATATTCAGCCTTCATCTACCCAAATCCGCATTTCCCCTTCTCCCCGGTTTGCCCAACTGAACCAGGGAACAAAGGTCAGCGTCTGGGGCTGACGTTGTACCGGCGAGCGATCATACTGCCACAGCGCATCCGTATCCTTCACGTGACCCCCCATCCCCTCTGTCTGAATCAGCATCTTGTGTGCAAATATCCCGCGCCCTTCAAAGACCCGAAATTCGCTGCCAGCAGGCAGGGAGAGGTTATGTAAGTTCGCCCCGTTATCGGCCTCTTCCAGGCAGTAGACCAGCGGACCGCGCTGCAGGGCGACTTTGCCCGCCTGTTGGCGTACCTGCGGGTTTCCGTACACGCGGCGAACCGGCATCGGTAGCGTCAGCGTGACGACATCTCCTTCTTGCCAGGTACGGGTCAGGTAGAAATATCCCCGGGAGATTTCACCCGCAACGGTTTCACCGTTCAACGACACGGCAGGTGCCGCGCACCAGTCCGGGAGGCGCAGGGCCACGGTATGCCTCACCGGCACAGGCGAGACGATCTCGATATTCACCTCTTCCTGCCACGGATAATTGCCTCTAATTCGCAGCGCCAGGGTTTCGTCGCCAACCGGAATGGTGACATCGTTGCCCACGTAGAGATTTATAAACAGCGCATCCGGGCGAACGGTGTAAATGTAATGCCCCAGCGACGTCAGCACGCGCGCGATATTCGGCGGGCAACAGGCGCAGCCAAACCAGCGCTGGCGGACGGGTTTCACGTGATCGTAGATATGGTTGAATGCCTGGGTTTTCGGATGTACCTCCAGCGGGTTCACATAGAAGAAGTGTTTTCCGTCCAGCGCCATGCCGCCAAGCACCGTGTTGTATAGCGCGCGCTCCATCACGTCGGCGTAGTGGCCGTCGGCCTCCATCTCCAGCATCCGGCGGGCAAACATCATCAGACCGATGGAGGCGCAGCTTTCGGCATAGACCGTATCGTTGGGTAAATCATAATCGCTGCTGAAGGCTTCACCGCTGCTTTGCGACCCGATCCCGCCGGTAATATACAGCTGGCGCTGCGCCATGTTTTTCCACAGCCGCAGGCAGTCCTGTCGTTTACCCTCGTCATGGCTCAGGCGTGCCAGATGCGCCATGCCCGCCATCAGGTAGACAAAACGCACCGCGTGTCCAATAGCTGTTTGCTGTTTGGCAAGCGGCTGATGCGCCTGGCTGTAGGCTTTGTCTTTGACCATCCATGCCGGGCCATAGGTGTTCCAGTATGACGTTCTGCCGCGCTTCTCATATTCGATATCGTAGAAGTGAGGCTGCACGCCGCGTTGTTCAATGAAATATTTCACCAGCGAGAGATAACGTGGCTCCTGCGTGACGTCGTAAAGCCGCATCAGCGCCAGCTCGATTTCCGGGTGGCCCGGATAACCGTGTAACTGGTTCTCACCGGGGCCAAACACGCTGTCGATATGGTCTGCCAGCCTGCACACCACCTCCAGCAGACGGCGTTTTCCGGTTCCCTGAAAATACGCCACGCCGGCCTCAATCATATGCCCGGCGCAGTACAGTTCGTGGCATTCGGCCAGATTGGTCCAGCGCTCGTCGGGGGCCTTTACCGTAAAGTACGTGTTGAGATAACCATCTTCACACTGCGCTGCGGCAATCAGTTCAATGACCTCGTCGGCGGTTTTTTCCAGTTCAGCATCCGGTTTCTGGCACAGCGACCACGCCACGGCTTCCAGCCATTTCGCCACGTCGCTGTCCTGAAACACCATGCCGTAGAACTCGCCCTGCTCCTGGCCCGCCGCAATGCGGAAGTTGGTGATGGCGTGGCTGGGTTCGGCTTCCGTCACGCGATCGTTCAGCGCGTCCCACTGGTAGGGGATCACCACCTCACGTACCAGCCGTTGATACTGCCCGAGAAACGGGTCGTTAATTTTCAGTTGATGCAGGTCGGCTTCCATAATGGACATCGTGTTCTCCTCAGGAGGGTATGTGACGCTGGCGCAGGTCGGTTGCAATGCGCGACATCATAGGGTTGTTGAGTCTGCACCAGCGGATAGAGACGGCCAGCAGCAGATGAAAAAGGGCAGGCAGCAGCGTCTCCATGGCGGTGATGCCCTGCAGTGAAGCAGGCGTCTGATTGCCCGCGCCTGGCTGGTAGGCGACGGCGATAAACACCAGGCTGATGATCCCCGCGCTGGATGCCCACGCAAGCTTGATGAAAAACAGGTTGAAGGCGAAGTTCATGCCCGACGAGCGCACTCCGGTTTTCCACTCGCCGTAGTCGTCGGCAAACGCCATCAGCGAGAAGTGCAGCGGCAGGGTAAATCCGAGAATGACGCCATTGCTCAGAATGACGATCAACCAGAGCGTCTGGTGGGCCGGGCCGTCGGGCAGAAACCACATTCCCACCGCGAGCGCGGCGAGGACCAGGTTGGTGTAATAGTAGAGTTTGACGGTATCAACGCGGCGAGAAAGGGGGTTTACGATCACCGCGCCCAGAATAGCCGCAAAGGTCACCATGGTGAAAAACAGCGACGTGTATGCGGTGCTGCCCTGCAGCACGTAGGTGATGAAGTACATGTAACCGCCGCCGCGAATGTTAAACACGTTGATCAGCAGGAACGACATCACCAGCATCAGCAGCAGCTGGTCGTTTTTACGCAGGCCGGCCAGATGCTCGCGTAGGGTGAATTTACCCATCAGCGCCAGCGGAACGCGCTCACGCACCCAGAAAAAGCAGCAGAGGAACATCATCACGGCGATAGCGCACAGTACGCCGACACCTAACTGGTAGCCCCGCGCGGCGTTGCCCTGGCCCAGTACCGCGACCAGCCACGGCAGGCCCACGGAGACCAAAAAGCCGGCCACACCGCACAGCACAAAGCGCCATGACTGGCAGGAGATTACCTCGCTGTGGCGGGTCGTCATGGTATTGATCAGCGCGCAGTAGGGCACGTTGATGGCGGTATAGCCGACGGACAACAGCAGATAGGTTCCGAACGCCCAGGCGATTTTCACGCCCATGCTGGCTTCCGGTACGGTGAAGGTCAGCACGCCGATAATGCCGATGGGAAGCGCCACCCACAGCTGCCAGGGACGAAAACGTCCCCAGCGGCTTTGCGTGCGGTCGGCAATCACGCCCATCACCGGATCGGAAATGGCATCAAACACGCGCAGGGCGATAAACAGCGTACCCACGAGCGCCGGGGTCAGGCCAAAAATATCGGTATAGAAAAAAGTCAGAAAATTCATGATCAGGCAGGTAATCACCGTCCCGCCCGCATCGCCCAGGCCGTAGCCAATTTTTTCGCGGACGGACAAGCGGCTATCTGTTGCCTCTTGCGTCAGGTCTGATTCTGTAATTGGTGTGGAAGTCATCGGGTAACTCCTCGGTAATCGAATTTATTATCGTCTTTATGCAAGGTACGCATTTATTCTGCACCGAATGGAGAGGCCAACAAGGGAAGGGAAAAGTATAAAAAGATGACGATTCCGACCTGATGATAAAAATGTGATTCCGATCGGACAGATATTCATATATTGATTAATAATCAATGTGTAAGTCGAATGTTGACGACAATAAAAGCGGAATGGTGAATATCCATGCTTGAATTATCCATAGCGCTTCCGATTAACGTCCAGAATGGCGGGCTGTTTATTTCCAGGGGCGTGGGCCGCCACCCTGCGCGGAAGTTAACATCGTGGGAGATTATTTTTGTCGAAAAAGGGACATTAACGATCCAGGAAGAACAGCATGTCTTTGAGGTGAATGCGGGAGAAAGTTTGCTTCTCTGGCCGGGCCGTCGACATGTGGGCGTGGAGGATTTCCCGGCGGACCTGCGCTTTTACTGGCTCCATTTTGAGGTTGAAACACAACATGGTTTGTTGCCAAATGCCGCCCCTCTGGCAATAGAGCAACACTGTCGTGTAAGGGACGCGCAATATGTCATTGCGCTATTTCGGCAATTCCTCAGCGAGCAGGAGAAATTACAGCGAAGCGTGGCGCTGGAGATGATTTTATTATTGATTCTACAGCAGTTGTCGAGCTCTTCGGGATATGAAGATAAAGCCGATGAGGCCGGTGCGGCGATGGCGTGGAAGGCGAAGCAACTTATTCGCACGCAGTTTCATTTGCCGCTTTCTACGTCGCAGCTGGCAAAAGAGTTGCACTGCAATGCTGATTACCTCGGACGCGTGTTTCGCCGGACTTTCCATTTAACCCTGACGGAGGCAATACATCGCCAGCGCGTCAGGGCGGCAGAAAAGCTGTTGCTGGATGGCTCTGCCTCGCTCACCGAAGTGGCAACCCGCTGCGGTTTTAATGACGTGGGCTATTTTCGGCAGATATTTTCAAAACACACGGGCTTAACCCCCGCCGTCTGGAAACGGCGGTACTGTAAAGAGCATATTAATTCCGGCTGATCACTGGCCGTAATAGGCATTCGCCCCGTGCTTGCGCAGGTAATGTTTGTCGAGCAGTTCCTGCTGCATAACCGGTAACTGCGGTGCCAGCTGGCGCGAGAACAGGCCCATGTACGCGCACTCTTCCAGCACGACGGCATTGTGGACCGCATCGGCAGCATCTTTACCCCAGGCGAACGGGCCGTGGGAGTGAACCAGAACCGCCGGGATCTGCATTGGACTGAGATCGCGCTCCTCAAAGGTTTTAATGATCACTTCACCCGTCTGGTATTCGTACTCCCCTGCAATTTCGGCCGTGGTCATCAGGCGCGTGCAGGGAATTGGCCCGTAGAAATAGTCGGCGTGCGTTGTGCCCCACGCCGGTAAATCCAGCCCCGCCTGCGACCAGATGGTGGCGTGGCGGGAATGGGTGTGTACGATGCCGCCAATCTCTGGATAACGGCGATACAGCGCAAGATGGGTCGGCGTGTCTGACGAGGGCTTTTTGCTACCTTCGACCACCTCACCAGTGGCGATATTCACCACCACCATATCCTTTGCTGTCATCACCTCGTATTCCACGCCGGAGGGCTTGATGACCATCATGCCGCTTTCCCGGTCGACCGCGCTGACGTTTCCCCAGGTAAACGTCACCAGCTGGTGGGCAGGCAGCGCCAGGTTTGCCGCCAGCACCTCGTCTTTGAGTTTTTCTAACATGCCATGCCTCCTTCCTGCATACGGGCTTCAATCCAGCGGCGCGCCTGGATAATCTCCAGCACCGGCTCTTTTGCTTTTTCAGTCCACATTTCAATCAGAAATGCGCCGCGATAGTTCAGCTGATTGAGCGTGTTAAACACGCCAACAAAATCGACGCAGCCTTCGCCAAACGGCACATCGCGGAACTGGCCGGGGCTTTGCTCGGTCACGGGTTGGGTATCTTTCAGGTGGATCGCAGCGATGCGGTCAATACCCAGTGTCAGCTCGGCAGCCACATCGTTGCCCCATGCGCTCAGGTTGCCGACGTCCGGGTAAACGCTGAACCACGGCGAGGCGAGCATGTCGTCCCATTTTTTCCATTTGCTGATGGAGTTCATAAACGCGGTGTCCATGATCTCCACCGCCAGCATCACCTGTGCGGCAGCGGCTTGCTCTACGGCCCACGCCAGCCCTTCGGCAAAGCGCTGCTGCGTGCCCTCGTCGTGCTCTTCGTAGTACACGTCATAACCCGCAAGCTGGATGGTGCGAATGCCTAAGTCACGCGCCAGCTTAATGGCCTTCGTCATGATTTCTCGGGCCCGTTCGCGCACGGTTTCATCGCGGCTGCCAAATGGGAAGCGACGGTGGGCAGACAAACACATGGAGGGGATCGCCACGCCGGTCTCCAGCATCGCTTCCACCAGCGAGGCGCGCTGCGTGGTGCTCCACTCAAGGCGCGATAATCGTTCGTCGGTCTCGTCGACGGACATCTCAACAAAATCGAACCCGCAGCTTTTCGCCAGAACCAGGCGCTCGGGCCAGGAGAGATCTTTCGGCAGCGCTTTTTCGTAGATACCTAACGGATGCTGACGCATGATTACGCTCCCCAGATGTCGCAGATTTGTGAGTGGAATGCCTGTGCCACCTGCGGTGGATTAGCGGCGCCTGCCAGCGCGCGTCCTGCAATGAAGGCTTTAACGTTGATCTGCTTAAACAGCGGCAGGTCGGCAGGGGTGATACCGCCGGTAACCGAGAGCTGCAAACCGATGTCGGAGAGCGCCCTCATTTTCGCGAGATCAGCTTCACCCCACTGCTGTCCGCTGGCCTGCGCGTCGCGACCGCGGTGGTAGATAGCCTGCTTCACGCCGACGCGATGCCACGCGCGCGCGTCGTCCAGCGTCCAGTTGCCAAACAGCTCCATCTGGATTTCTCCCCCGCAGCGCAGTGCGACCTCGTGGCCTCGCTCAACGGTTGCCAGCGGGGCGGCGCAGATGATGGTCATCCAGTTCGCGCCCGCGCCAAACGCCTGCTCAGCCAGCGTTTCTCCGGCATCGGCGACTTTCCAGTCCGCCACGATGATTTTATCCGGGCACTGTTCGCGCAGGGCGCGTACGGCGCTCAGCCCTTCGGTCAGGCACAAAATGGTGCCCGCTTCGACGATATCGACGTGATCTGAAAGCGTCGCAACATCGCGCTGCGCGTCCTGAAGTGAAGTGTGGTCGAGCGCCAGCTGCAGTAATGGTCGGCTCATAGGTCGTACTCCTTAATTTGGGCGTGGTAACCCTGTAATGCTGAAATCAGTAACTGGTAGCGGTGATATTTGCGCTGGTAGGCCGCATGGGCGTGCATGTCGGGTTCGATGACCCGGATGTCATGTTTAAGCGCGCGCTGCGCGGAGTGGAAGTCGGTGAAAACGCCGGTGCCCACCATCGCAGCCAGCGCCGCGCCGGAACATCCCGTCTCTTCCACCTGCGGCAGTTCAATGGCCAGCCCGCTGACGTCTGCGAGCATTTGCATCCATACATCCGAATGGGTGGGGCCACCCGTCACGCGCAGGGCGTGTACGTGGGTAAAGCGTTCAAGCATGCGGTTGAGGTGGGTCAGGTGGCTAAACACCACACCCTCGTAAACCGCCTGGAGCATGTGCGCACGAGTGTGTAGCGCCTGCATGCCGTAGAAACCGCTGGTCATCTCCAGCCCGGCGTTGCTGCCGTAGAGGAACGGCAGGAAGAGCAGATCGCTTTCGGCCTTCGGCAGGCTGGCCACGGCGCGGTTGATTTCGTCGAACGGCATATCGCCCCACTGCGCGGTCAGCCATTCAAGGTTGCCGGACGAGGTCGGGCTGGCTTCGTGAACAATGTACTGCTGTGGGTGAACGTAACGCCCATACACATAGGGAAACGGTTCGTTGTCCCGAAGCGCATTGGCAATCCCGCTGGTGACGGCCCAGGTGCCCATCACGGCGTTCAGCGTATGTTCGTCGTGCAGTCCGGCACAGATCGCGGTGGAAACCACATCAAACAGTCCGCCAACGACAGGAGTTCCCGCCGCGAGACCAGTAAGTGCGGCTGCCTGAGCGGTGATTTCCCCGCAAATTTCTGCTGAACCGACAATCGGCGGCAGGGCGCCGTCAATTTCGCTGATACCGAGCCAGCGCGTGAGCTGGGGATCGTACTGCCCGGTATTCATGTTGTAGAGATTGGACTCGGAGATGTTGCTCTCCTCGCAACCTTTCACGCCGGTCAGACACCAGCGCAGATAGTCGTGTGCCATCATCACGCAGCCAATGTGCTGATACCGCTGCGGCTCGTTCTCTTTGACCCAGCGCAGAAGCGAGGCCGGATGCCCGGTCCACAGCGTCTGGCGCGTGTGCGGGTAGAGTTTTTCGGGGATGCCGTCCTGCTGCCAGCGCTGCACAATGTCCAGTGCCCGGCGGTCAGAGGAGAGGATGGCGTTGCCCAGCGGTTGGTCCTGTTTATCGAGCAGAAACAGTCCCTTGCCCTGTGCAGAAATACCGACACCTTTGATCTGTTTTCCGTTTACCCCTGAATTTTTGAGCAGCAAGGCAACGGTCGCGTGACAGTACTGCCATAGCTGATGCATATCCCGCTCGGCATAGCCTGCTCGAGGGCTGAGCGTGGCAACGGAGCGGCGTTCGATACTGACTTCTTTGCCCTGGCTGTTGTACAAACCGGCTTTCAGATAAGTACCGCCACAATCGATACCCAGCCAGAAAGGCTCTTTTTCACTCATCTTCTTCTCGCTTAATTGCCGGGCGGCGCTTCGCTTACCCGGCCTACGGTTTGGTTTAGTGGGTTAGTTGAGGGCATCAGGCCGCACGTTTATGTGGGGTCACCGTGGGATTGGGCTCTGCGCCGGCATCGCATTTCGCCGGCAACAGCAGGGCCAGCAGCGATGCCAGTGCCAGAGAGATCGCCAGGCAGTAAACGCCCGCATCTTTGCTGTACAGGGTGATCAGCACGCCCACGGCATACGGACCACAGAACCCACCGAGGTTCCCCAGAGCGTTGATCACGCCACGCGCACCGCCCGCCATTTCGGCGCTGAACAGACGCGCCGGAATGGTCCAGAACACGCCCGCAGCGGATTGCAGGAAGAAGCCGCAGCCCACCAGTGCGGCATAGGCCAGCCAGGTGTTTGCTTTCAGCGCCACGGAAAGGAACATGCAGAGCGCGAAGCCAATCAGCGGCAGGGAGACAAACAGCTTGCGCTTGCCGGTGCGGTCAGAGAGCGTAGAGAACAGGAACATGCCCGCAATGGCACCGATGTAGGGCAGAATAGCGAGCATTCCCACCTGGCCGATGCTGGTGTGCGTCAGCTCCTTCAGAATGGTGGGCAGCCAAAGGGTGTAACCGTAAATCCCGGTCTGATAGAAGAAGTTCAGGGCGATCAGCTGCCACATGGTTTTGTCAGACAGCACCGCGCTGAGCGAGGCATTTTTCACCTCTTTTCCGGCGATGGCCTGCTGTTCCGCCGCCAGCGTTTGCACCAGATAGTTTTTCTCGGCGTCTGTTATCCAGCGGGCTTCCTGCGGACGGTCGTAAACGGTGAACGCCCACAGTACCAGCACCACGACGGACATCAGACCCTCAATAATGAACAGCCAGCGCCAGTCGAGTGCGGTAATAATCCAGCCTGACAGCGGAGCCGTGATGATCCCGGCGATGGGCACAAACATGATCACAATCGCGTTGGCGCGACCGCGCTCGGCGTCCGGGAACCAGTTACTGATCATCGTGAGCACAACGGGCAACATCCCGCCTTCCGCCACGCCGAGTAAGAAGCGCAGCACCAGAAGCTGATACTGGTTAGTTACTAGCCCGGTCAGAACCGAGATCACCGCCCAGGCGACCAGTGACCAGCCGATAAACTTCTTGCCGCTGCCGTGCACGGCAATCTTGCCGCCGGGGACCTGCAGAAACAGATAGCCGATAAAGAATATCCCGCCTGCCAGGCCTGCCATGGTGGCGGAAATACCCAGCTCTTCATCCATGCCACCCGGCATCGCAAACGCGATATTCACGCGGTCCATATACGAAATAATGCAGGCGATAAGAATGGGAGGAATGATTCTTAGCCAGCGCTGACGCGGAATATCCGCATGTAGAGCTTGAGTAGACGTATTCATATTTAATCTCTCAGTGTAGGTAACCGGAATACGATTTTTTAATTGTTATTGTGTTGCTTTTTTCATGGCGCTAATGCCGTCGCGCAAAATAGCAATGCGATGGTTGACGTCAGCATTAGCATTTATTTCCAGTAACTTAATACCGGAGAATTTCAATGTTGCGGCGTTCGCCGCAGTAAACAGTGCTTTTACGTGTTCAGTAGACATCAAACTGTCGGCGCAGAACGAAGAAAACGGCGCGTGCAGATCCTGCCATTCTCCGTACGCGCCCAGGGTGGTCGTACCCGAGAACATCAAGGCTCCCAGTTTCCCGGCATCGAGCGCGGCCTGAACATGGTCAAGCGGAAGGGTCGTATTACGGCCTTCGATGGCCGAGCGCGCCCAGTTGATACAAACGCTGATGTCCGTTCCTTTCACCACCTCCAGCACTTGCGCCAGGGGCAGGAAGCCTTTACGCGGCGCGGGTCCCGTCATGGCGTCGCAGTGTTCCAGCACAAGATCGCAGGACCAGTCCCAGCCCGCGATTTCACGGATGGAACGGGCGAACGCCTCGGTAGCCTGCTCAACTGAAGCATTGCCCGCCTGCGGTGCTGCCTGCATTTCCAGGGCGATCACTTTGCCGGGAAAACGGGCGTTAACCGCACTAATCTTTTGATGCAGATGGCGGTAATATTCAACGCATGCTTTACGCTGTTCTTCGTCAGCAGACGCCAGGCCAAACGCGCCGTGAGTGCCGCGGCGGCGCATGGTTTCCATTACCGCGGTGACGACGATTTGCCAGTCCCCAGGCGTATGACGGAACAACCATTCATCACCAAACGGATGGAGGTTTTCCAGGCAAGGTTGTTCCAGCCCTCTGATGTTGGGCGTGTCGGAAAGTTCCCGCCAGAAGGTTTGTTCTTCTTGTTCCCCTTTCTGGTGAAACGAGGGTGCGCAGGGGTACGCACCAATAATAAAACCGGTGTTGGTCATTTCGCGTTCCTGTATTTTTCAGAAAATTAATCTAATTCGCTGATTGCCACTTTCACCACAATTTTACGAATTGCGGATTCCTTGTTTTTAATACAGGCAGGACGGTGTACATCCTGCGGGAAAAATATGGCATAACTGCCGGGTATCATTTCGATAAACGATTCGTGTTCGCTGTCGTGATAAAAAATAATATCCCGCTGTTCCAGTAATGATTCGCTTATTTCGTTATTGCCGGTATCAATGGCGATACCGATTTTCTCTTCACCCCAGGCCAGAAACTGTATATCCAGATAACGGCGATGCACTTCCGGGCGATTCTCGTGCTGTTCCCGGGTGGTGAGATCGAGCACCTGGGCAAAGATGTTGCGCCCCTCAATTTCAACGACACCCGGCTGTAGCATGCTGAAATCCGTGGTACGCAGAAAATCTAACGCTTTTTCAATCCCCCGCGGCAGGCGACACGGATTTGGCTGTGAAATATGTCCGAATATCATGGCCTACTCCTTACAGAGACTGGATTTTCGCCCACACGCTGTCGTCTACCGTGATGCCGTTGCGGCGGTTCTCTTCAAGCAAACGGGTGAACTCATGCCCCGGCAGACGAACGGCGACATTTTCATCAGCGCGTTCGGCGGTGGTGATGAAGTCCATGATGCGCTGCAGTTTGGCATCGCGGGTCGGACCGTCGATCAGGCGATCGACCTCGATGGCGATAAAGATCTGAGACACGCCGTATTCGTCACTGTTGTCCTGCGTCACTTCCGCGACGGAAGAGCCGTTGGAGAGCAGGGTGGCGATCATGTCGAGCACGATGGATAAGCCTGAACCTTTCCAGTAACCCATTGGCAGAATCCGGCGGTTTTTCTCAATCACGCCGGGCTCTCGGGTGTGATTACCCTCGTCGTCAAAGCCGCCATCTACCGGCAACTCGCGCCCGGCAAGGCGATTCACTTCCAGCATGCCGTAAGAGAACATCGACATCGACATATCGACCATGGTGATCGGGCTGGAGGGAATGGCAACGATCAGCGGGTTCGTGCCGATGCAGCATTCTTTTGATCCCCACGCGGGCATAACGGCAATGGAGTTGGTCCAGCAAATGCCGATGTAGCCCTTCTCCGCCGCCTGCCAGCCGTAGCTGCCGCCGCGCATCCAGTGGTTAGCGTTACGCAGTGCCACCAGACCAATGCCGTGATCGGATGCCAGCTCAGTGGCGCGATCCATCATCTTTTTCGCCGTCAGGTTGCCGATTGAGCGCTGGGCGTCCCACTGTTCGATAGCCCCTAATGTCGTCACCCGTTTGGGCTGGGCGTCGGGAATGATGTCGCCAGCGTCAAGCTGCTGAATAAAACGCGGGAAGCGGTTGACGCCGTGTGAATAGACGCCGGATTCCGTGGTGCGGGCAAACATTTCCGCGCAGGCGTCTGCGGTATCCGCGTTGACACCGCGATCGAGAAGAACCCGATTGAACGCCGCTTTTAACTCTTCGAAGGTCACTTTCATCCCTGTTCTCCTGTTTTTTTAAGGGCAAGTGCGAGTGCTTTTTTATCGCTAAATTTCACTATGCGAAATCTGATTTCAAATATAGCGATCAAATTTTGCCAGATCAACGACATTCATGTTTTTCAAAATCGATTAAAATCAAATGGTTGTGTTTTTTCTGTTGAGATCGTGAACTGAACCACACTTTGCGCTACCATCAGGGCGCGATAAAAAGGAGCCATTTAATGAGCATGAAAGAGAGCGAAATGACGCAAGAAAAAGAGAGGCCAGCAGGTAGCCAGAGCTTGTTTCGCGGCCTGATGCTGATTGAGATCCTCAGTAACTATCCGAACGGGTGTCCGCTTGCGCATTTATCGGAACTTGCGGGGCTGAATAAGAGCACCGTGCACCGGCTGTTGCAGGGGTTGCAGTCGTGTGGGTACGTTACGCCAGCACCCGCGGCGGGTAGCTATCGGCTGACTACTAAATTTATCGCCGTCGGGCAAAAGGCGCTGTCCTCGCTCAATATCATCCACGTGGCGGCGCCGCACCTTGAAGCGCTGA
The DNA here is from genome assembly GCF_004402045.1 of Lelliottia nimipressuralis. Taxonomy (GTDB): domain Bacteria; phylum Pseudomonadota; class Gammaproteobacteria; order Enterobacterales; family Enterobacteriaceae; genus Enterobacter; species Enterobacter chinensis. The sequence continues at coordinate 238,314 of NZ_SOMG01000014.1, forward strand.
ATATTGCCACTGGCGAGACGGTGAACTTTTCCAGCCGGGAAGACGACCACGCCATCCTGATTTATAAGCTTGAACCGACAACCGGTATGCTGCGCACGCGTGCTTATATCGGTCAGCATATGCCGCTGTACTGCTCTGCGATGGGCAAGATCTACATGGCGTTTGGTCATCAGGATTATGTGACGAGCTACTGGGAAAGCCATCAGGAACAAATCCAACCTTTGACGCGCAACACCATCACTGAACTGAGTGCCATGTACGATGAGCTGGCGGAAATTCGCGATCGCAGCATGGCGATGGATAAAGAAGAGAACGAGCTGGGCGTCTCCTGTATTGCCGTGCCGGTGTTTGATATCCACGGCCGCGTCCCGTATGCGATTTCTATTTCGCTTTCGACGTCGCGCATGAAGCAGGTGGGTGAGAAGAACTTACTCAAGCCGCTGCGCGAAACGGCAGAGGCTATCTCAAGAGAGCTGGGTTTTAACGTGCGCGAGGCATAACACATGAACCGATTTATCATGGCGGATGCGGAAAAATGCATCGGGTGCCGCACCTGCGAAGCGGCCTGTGCGGTGTCGCATCAGGACGCCGTCTCCGCAAATGCCTTTATGCCCCGCCTTCGGGTGGTGAAGGGCGGTTCATACACCACGGCAGTGGGTTGTCATCAGTGCGAGGACGCGCCGTGTGCCAACATCTGCCCAACCCATGCTATTCGCCGCACTGCAGGAGCCTGGCTCGTTGAGCAGACGCGCTGTATTGGGTGCAAAAGCTGTATGGTGGCGTGTCCGTTTGGGGCGATGCAGGTTCGGCTGGAGGGAAACAGGGCGCAAGCGGTGAAATGTGATTTGTGCATGCATCGCGAAGGCGGACCGGCCTGTGTGGAAGCCTGTCCAACCCACGCGTTGCGCTGTGTTGATCCCGCCAGATTACGCGCCGAGCGGCAACGTCATCTGGCGTAAGGTTTTACTGACCGTCTTCGCGCCAGGCTTTCTCAATTTCTTCAGCCAGAATTTTGACACCCGCTTCGATTTTTTCCGGATCGGGCACGTAGTTCATGCGCATGCACTGGTGCGTATGCGGCCACGGCTTATCCAGACCCGGGAAGAAGTAGTCGCCCGGCACCATCAGCACGCCGCGCTTTTTCAGGCGCTGGTAAAGCAGTTCGGTGGTGATAGGCAAATCCTTAAACCACAGCCACAGGAAAATCGCCCCTTCAGGTTTGTGGATCAGGCAGCGTTCTTCCGGTAAGTAGCGGCGAAGTGTCGCAATCGTCTCCTGAACGCGCTGGTAATAGAACGGTTTGATCACCTCATTGGACAGACGCAGCAGATCGTTGCGTTTGATCATTTCGCACATCATCGCCGGGCCAATGCCGCCCGGTGAAAGGCTGATAATGCCGTTCATGTTGGTAATGGCGGTAATGATTTTCTCATTGGCGATGATGATGCCGCAGCGGCTTCCCGGCAGGCCCAGCTTGGAGAGGCTCATGCACAGGACAATGTTCGGGTTCCACAGCGGGCGTGCTTCGCTGAAGATAATGCCCGGGAACGGCACGCCGTAGGCGTTATCGATCACCAGCGGAATGCCGTGCTGATTCGCCAGCGCATCCAGCTTCATCAGTTCGTCGTCGGTGATCACGTTGCCCGTTGGGTTCGTCGGGCGTGATACGCAGATCATGCCTGTCTCTTCACCAATATGCAGGTGTTCAAAATCGACGTGATATTTGAACTGGCCTTCCGGCAGCAGCTCAATGTTCGGGCGCGCGGAGACAAACAGGTCCTCTTCCAGGCCCGAATCGGCATAGCCGATATACTCCGGGGCCAGCGGGAACAGCACTTTTTTGGTGGTGCCGTCGGCGCGACGTCCGGCGAACAGATTAAACAAGTAGAAAAATGCGCTCTGGCTGCCGTTTGTCAGTGCAATATTCTGTGGTTCGATATCCCAGCCCAGCTCTTTACGCAGCATTTCGGCGAGGAGTGCCAGCAGTTCGGTTTTACCCTGCGGGCCGTCGTAATTGCAAAGCGCATCGGTTGCTTTGCCGCTTTCCAGCATCTGAGCGAGCAGGGTCTGGAAATAGGTATTCATCTCCGGGATTTGAGCCGGGTTTCCGCCGCCGAGCATGATTGCGCCTGGTGTGCGCAGCCCGTCGTTGAGGTCCTCCATCAGGCGAGTAATGCCTGAATGGCGGGTAAATTTGTCGCCGAAAAGTGAAAACGTCATAGCAGGTGATCTGTCGGGCTGATTTTGAAAGTGGGTAACCATAACGCTAGCACCGTGTTGGTGCAAATCGGGTGATGTGGTCGGATTTGTTGTTTTATAGGGTGGGTTTGGATTTTTTTAGTGAATAGTTCTGGGAATTTGCTCTCACCCTAACCCTCTCCTTGTCGGAGAGGGAACTGGAGTGAGCCGTTATTGATTACCTGCCCATACCACCATCACCTTATCGTCATTATGCTCGCGCACGAAGCCATACCCTTCTTTCAGCGACAGTGTGGTTTGTTTGCCTTCACCTATCGCGGGATGTCGGGCGCGGAACTGACCCAGCGTCTGCCAGTGGGCGACGGTTAAGGCCTGTTTGCCCGTCACGTCCTGCCAGTTCATATCTGAGCGGGTGCCCTGCAGCGGGTCGGAGCCCGTCGGGCCGAACGGACGTTCAGATTCATCCCCGTAATAGATTTGTACGCTACCCGGCGCTAACAGGAGCAGCTCGGCCGCGCGCTGGCCGCCTTCACGGAACAGGCGCGTGTCATGCGAAGAGAGATAACTCAGAACGTTGAAGCTTTGCAGCTTTTCCGCCATCTGCTGCCACGTGAGGTCCATATCGGCCAGGCAATCCACTGCTTTTGCCGCCTGCTCCTGATAATCAAAGTTGATCATCGCATCAAAACCGTGGCGGTAGTAATCGCTCTGCATTACCCCATGGCCCCAGGATTCGCCGGTCATCCAGAATGGCGCGTTGTCGAGCTTTTTGTCCGGATTCGCGCCTTTCCAGGCGGCCAGCGCCTGGCTTGCCTGGTCTTTCAACTGTTGCCATGCCGCAAGCTCAACGTGCTTCGCGGTATCCACCCGGAAACCGTCGATGCCGTATTCACGTACCCACTGGCTGAGCCAGTGGGTCAGGTAATCGCGCGGGGTATATTCCGGAATGGCTTTCGCGTGGGTGTCTGGCTTGTGTTGGTAAAAGTTTGGCAAACCTGACGGGATAGGGGATTCCGTTTTCAGGTCCGGCAGAAAGGCCAGCGACAGGGTTAAATCATCGAAGCCCGGGTTGTCGTAATCGCCAATGTCGGTGCGGATCCACTTTTTACCCCACCATTTTTCCCATGCGGCTTTATCGCTAAAGTTGATGTAGTCGTTAAAGCTGTGCCAGCTTTGGCCCGCGCCCGGCTTCCAGTCCGTCCAGCGCTCTCCCAGCGTCTTTTTGAGTTCATCGCCCTGCAGATACAAGGCGCCAAACTGATACTCCTGCATGTCCGCAAGCGTTGCGTAGCCCGTATGGTTCATCACGATATCAAACAGGATGCGAATGCCGCGTTTATGCGCTTCATCAACAAGATGGCGTAAATCCTCTTCGGTGCCCATGTTGGCGTCGAGCGTCGTCCAGTCCTGAGTGTAGTAGCCGTGATAGGCGTAGTGCGGGAAATCACCTTTGGTCCCCCCCCCAACCCAGCCGTGGATCTGCTCAAGCGGAGAGCTTATCCAGAGGGCGTTTACGCCCAGCTGCTGTAAATAATCGAGCTTGCTGGCGAGTCCCTTAAGGTCGCCACCGTGGAACGTGCCGATCTCCTGCATGCCATCTTTATGACGGCCATAGCTGTTGTCGTTGCCTGGGTCGCCATTCACATAACGGTCAGTCAGTACGAAATAGACGGTGGCGTTTTGCCAGCTAAACGGCGCAGGCTTGTCGGTTTCTGCGCGTTCAAGCAGCAGCAGGCCGTTACTGTTGGCGGCTGGCTGCAGGGTGATTTTGCCATTCTGCACCGTCGCCGTCTGTTTACTGTAGTAGTCGCGCACCACGGAGCCTTCCGGGAAGGTATGGCTTACGTCCAGCGTCAGCGGTTTACCGTCCCACTTCGGGCACTGGCGGATAACGTTTGCCACCGGCTGTTCTGCGGCACTCTGAATGGTCAGCAGCAGGGTGGGCGTGCCGGAACGGGTATCAATCCGCATCTGGTATTCACCGTCGCGGAACAGGCGCCACTGGGGCGGCGTGGCGTCACAGGGTTTGAGCGACAGCATCTCGTTGAGTTTTATTGCTTCTGAGGGTTGCCAGCACGTGTTGTCAAAACTCACGGTCAAAGGGCGCGTACCCTTCGCAAGCTTTGCCTGGCTGGTGAAAATCCCCGTGCCTTCGGGACTAAATGCAGTAAACCCGGGCGATGACCAGTCTGCATGTGCCAGTGCGGGTAACATCAGAAAGGCTATTGCGGTGCGTTTCATTCCATTTTCCTGTCGCGGCATTTTTGACCAGTGTGCCATCAGGCGGAGGGTAAAAACTCATCCCCCATCGCTTTCTGCCAGGAGGATGCGTGAGGATGAGTGATCCCGCGCAAAATTAAGCAGTTAACTGCGATACCGCACACATTTTTTCGGGAATGGTGTTTTTGTGAGCACTTTTTAGATGACATAGTTTCGGAATTGGACTATTTCTATACGTGCTCTTGAAGTCTATTTTTGATATGATTTGAGATTCCGCTCTCAAATTTGTGAAAAAAATAAGGTGTTGGGATGATTACATCCGACCAGGAGACCTAATGATATCGACTCCCATTCGACGATATGGGGCTGCGATACTCATGTTACTCACCACGGCATTTTCGGGTGAGGTGCTTGCGAAGACGCACACGGATACAACGAGTAAGAAAGCCCACGTAATACAGACGACAAGTAGTAAGGTTAGCAGTAAACAAGAGTATTCTCGCAATAGTGCAAAGAGTAGTTCACTTCCTGATTTGCGAAAATACCCTTCCGGAACACCAAGGAAAAAAGCGTTTCTCCGGACGGTAATGCCTTACATCACGAGTCAAAATGCCGCGATTACTGCGGATCGTAACTGGCTGATTTCAAAACAGTACGACAGCCGCTGGTCGCCGTCAGAACGAGCGCGTCTTAAAGATATCACGAAGCGCTACAAGCTGAGCTGGAACGGTAACACGCGTCGTGTGCCGTGGAATGCTCTCCTTGAGCGTGTGGATATCATCCCGGGTAGCATGGTTGCGACCATGGCTGCTGCCGAAAGTGGCTGGGGTACTTCTAAGCTGGCGCGCAGCAACAACAACCTCTTCGGTATGAAGTGTGGGAAAGGCCGTTGTAACAATGCACCAGGCAAGGTGAAAGGCTATTCCCAGTTTGAATCAGTGAAAGATTCAGTGAGTGCCTACGTGGTGAATCTGAACACGCACCCGGCCTACTCCTCATTCCGTAAATCACGCGCGCAGTTGCGTAAAGCGGATCAGGAAGTGACGGCCAGTACGATGATCCACAAGCTGAAAGGGTATTCGACGAAGGGACAGAGCTATAACAACTATCTGTTCGCCATGTACCAGGATAACCAGCGCTTAATCGCCGCCCACATGTAATCTCAAAAAACGCCTTCCACTGGAAGGCGTTTTCTTTTCTATATCAGCACCTCGCTGTAGCGATCCCGGTACTCTTTTGGTGTGGTGTCATACTCTTTGCGAAACACCGAATAGAAATATTGCAGGGACGGGTAACCACACATCTGCGAGATTTCATTGATCGACAGTGACGTGGAGATGAGCAGGCTGCGGGCTTTTTCCAGCTTCTCAGCGTGGATGACAGCATGAATGGTTTCGCCCACTTCTTCTTTGAAGCGCTTCTCCAGATTCGAACGCGAAATGCCCACCGAATCCAGCACCTGATCGACCTTAATCCCTTTGCAGGCATGGTTGCGAATATAGTGCATGGCCTGAATAACGGCGGGGTCGCTTAAGGAACGATAGTCGGTTGAGCGACGCTCTACGACGCGGACAGGCGGTACGAGCAAGCGCTGAAGCGGCAGAGATTCTTTATCCAGCAGACGATGCAGCAGCTTCGCCGCCTGGTAGCCCATCTGACGCGTTCCTTGCGCTACTGAGGAGAGCGCCACGCGAGACAGATAGCGGGTCAGTTCTTCGTTATCAATGCCAATCACGCACAGTTTTTCAGGCACCGGGATGTGTAAATGTTCGCAGACCTGCAGTACGTGGCGCGCGCGGGCGTCCGTCACGGCGATAATTCCGGTTTGCGGCGGCAGCGTTTGCAGCCAGTCCGCCAGGCGGTTTTGCGCGTGCTGCCAGTTTTCCGGAGCGGTCTCCAGCCCTTGGTACACCACGCCGCGATACTTCTCCTGCGCGACCAGCTGGCAAAACGCGTGTTCGCGCTCAACGGCCCAGCGCTTGCCGCTGGTAGCGGGTAGGCCATAAAACGCGAAGCGGTGAACGCCTTTCTCTTTTAAATGGAGAAAGGCGGCCTCGACCAGGGCATGGTTATCGGTAGCAATATAGTGGACCGGCGGATAGTGTTCGGGCGAATGGTAGGAGCCGCCGACGCCCACTATCGGGACGTCGACGTCGGTCAGCAGTTGCTCGATGACGGGATCGTCATAGTCGGCGATGACGCCATCGCCCAGCCAGTCTTTGATGTTTTCCAGACGGGTGCGGAAATCTTCTTCAATAAAGATATCCCACTCGGATTGCGACGCCTGCAAATATTCACCAACACCTTCTACAACCTGACGGTCATAGGCTTTATTGGCATTGAATAACAACGTAATGCGGTGACGCTTTTCAAACATGGCTCACTTCCCAATTAAGTCACAATACCGTTATCAGGCCCGTCGCTTGGTTGCCGAGTCCATCCAGACTGCCAGTAAAAGAATGGCCCCCTTGACGATATACTGCCAAAACGTCGGAACGTCCATCATACTCATCCCGTTATCCAGCGAAGCCATAATAAATGCCCCCATGACTGCCCCCGCCACGCTACCGATACCCCCTGCGAGGCTGGTGCCACCAATAACACAGGCGGCGATAGCATCCAGCTCGGCAATGTTACCGGCGGAGGGCGAACCGGCCCCCAGACGCGAGCTGAGGATCAACCCGGCGATGGCGACCATCAGGCCGTTAATGGCGAAGACCGCGAGTTTGGTGCGTTCAACGTTAATACCCGACAGACGGGCGGCCTCAAGGTTGCCGCCAATCGCATAAATACGGCGGCCAAACGCGGTGCGCGTGGCCATAAACATGCCGCCCAGCAGCAGAAGCGCCAGCAGCAGTACGGGTGTCGGGACACCGCGATAGTCGTTAAGAAGCCAGATTGCGCCCAGCACAATGACTGCCGTGAGCGCCTGACGCCCCACGACAGACGTTGACGCCGTAGAAGCCAGACCCAGCGCCTGACGGCGCATACGACCACGCCACTGCCAGGCAACAAACGCCAGCAACCCAATCACACCGATCGTAAAACCTATGCTATCTGAGAGGTAACTCTGGCCAATCTCCGACATTGCCGCGCTGGTGGGGGAGACGGTGGTGCCGTTGGTGATGCCGATTAAGATCCCACGGAAGGCCAGCATCCCCGCCAGGGTGACAATGAACGACGGCACTTTACGGTAGGCGACCCACCAGCCGTTCCAGGCGCCCAGTACCAACCCCAATACCAGCGTGACCGCCACGGTCAGTGGCAGCGGCCAGCCAAGCCAGACGTCAAAAATGGCCGCCACACCGCCGAGAAGTCCCATCATCGAACCGACCGACAGGTCGATTTCCGCAGAGATAATCACGAACACCATGCCCACGGCCAGAATGCCGGTGATGGCAGTCTGGCGGAGCAGGTTAGAGACGTTACGCGCGCTTAAGTACGAGCCATCGGTCATCCAGGTAAAGAACAGCATGATGACGATAATTGCTGCGATCATCACGAAAACCTGCAGGTTCAACGCTTTTAGCCCCGCGAACGCACCGGGCGTCGGAACAGCGACTTTGATATCAGACGGATTGCTTTTCGACATGACGTTCGCTCCTTAAAGCGGCTTCCATCACCTGCTCCTGCGTCAGGTTATGGTTAATCAGGTTGGCTTTCAGTTTTCCCTCGTGCATGACCAGCACGCGGTCGCTCAGGCCGAGCACTTCGGGTAACTCAGACGAAATGACAATGACGGCAATCCCTTGCTGTACAAGCTGATTAATCAGTTTGTAGATTTCATATTTGGCTCCGATATCAATCCCGCGCGTTGGTTCATCAAGGATTAATATGCGTGGATTGAGAAGCAGGCAGCGCGCCAGAATCGCCTTCTGCTGGTTGCCGCCGCTCAGCCGGCCAATGGCCAGTTCCGGTGAGGATGTTTTTACCTTCAGTCTGGCAAGCGACTGAAGGATGCACTGCTGCTCTGCGGCATCGTCCAGGCTGCTCAGCGCACCTGAGAACCGATCGAGTGCCGCAAGCGTAATGTTTTTACCTACCGCCATGACCGGCACGATGCCGTCTTTTTTACGATCTTCCGGGACCATGGCAATGCCGCGGGCAATTGCCTGCTGGCAGTTATCGATTTTCACCGGCTGGCCGTCGATATAAATAGTGCCCTCCCAGCGCCCCGGCCACACGCCAAACAGGCACTGTACGGCTTCGGTACGCCCGGCGCCGACGAGTCCCGCAATGCCGAGAATTTCGCCGCTGTGAAGAGAAAACGAGACGTTATTGACGCGCTTGATGTGTCGGTTAACAGGGTGCCATGCCGTCAGGTTTTCCACGCGTAACACTTCGTCACCCTGTGTGTGAGGCTCATTAGGGTAGAGCGCCGTCAGCTCGCGGCCCACCATCATGGTGATGATGTCATCTTCACTCATGCCCGCGGCTTCACGCGTGCCGATATGTTGCCCGTCGCGGATCACGCAGATGGTGTCCGAAATAGCTTTAACCTCGTTCAGCTTGTGCGAAATGTAGATGCAGGCGATGCCGTGGTTTTGCAGGTCGCGGATGATATTGAGCAGGACCGCGGTTTCCTGTTCGGTGAGCGAGGCCGTTGGCTCGTCAAGGATCAGCAGCCTGACCTGTTTATTAAGCGCTTTCGCTATTTCGACCAGTTGCTGTTGCCCAAGGCCCAGATCCCCCACGCGGGTATCCGGTGAAATGTTGAGGCTCACCTGTGCCAGCAGCTTTTCACAGCGTAGCGTCATAGTGTCGTAATCCAGTACGCCGTGGCGGGAAATTTCGGCCCCAAGGAAAATGTTCTCGAGCACGGTGAGATGTTTCACCAGTGCCAGCTCCTGGTGGATGATGGCGATGCCTTTACGTTCGGTATCGCGAATGTGCGTCGCCTGGATAACTTCGCCGGCAAAGACGATTTCGCCTTCGTAACTGCCGTGTGGGTAGATCCCGCACAGCACTTTCATCAGCGTTGACTTGCCCGAACCGTTTTCGCCACACAGCGAAACCACCTCGCCGGGGTTCAGCCGGAGACTGACGTTATCGACGGCTTTCACCGTGCCGAAGCGCTTGGTGATGCTTTTCATTTCAAGTAAATAAGGCATAACTGCTCCACATAACCCGAGGGAAGAACAGTACAACGTGATGCGCCCCCGCGGAGCAGGGGCCGCGCCGGATTACAGTTCGCTCTTCTTGTGGAAACCATCTTTGATGACGGTGGCGTCAATGTTCTCTTTATTGACTTCAATTGGCGTGAGCAGACGAGCCGGAACGTCTTTAAGCCCGTTATTCAGCGTTGCGTCTGCTTTAGGTTGCTTACCATTGCCCAGCTCCACTGCGATTTCCGCCGCCGTATTGGCAAGCTGGGTAATCGGTTTGTAGACCGTCATGGTTTGGGTGCCTGCGATAATGCGTTTTACACCGGCCAGATCGGCATCCTGCCCTGAGATGGCGACTTTTCCGGCCAGCCCCTGGGCGCTCAGAGCCTGAATAGCACCGCCTGCGGTGGCATCGTTGGAGGCTACGACCGCATCAATTTTGTTGTTGTTGGCCGTCAGCGCGTTTTCCATAATTTTCAGCGCGTTTTCTGGCAGCCATCCGTCGGCCCATTGATCGCCAACCACTTTAATTTTCCCGTTGTCGATGTATGGCTTAAGGACTTTCATTTGTCCTTCACGGAACAGTTTGGCGTTGTTGTCCACCGGGGAACCGCCCATCAGGAAATAATTGCCCTGAGGCACTTTATCGATCAGGCTTTGCGCCTGTAATTCCCCGACTTTTTCATTGTCGAACGAAATATAATAATCAATATCCGCATTATTAATCATGCGGTCATAGGCCAGAACTTTTATGCCTTCTTGTTTGGCTTCTTTCACCACGTTACTTAATACCTGGCCGTTATAGGGGATAATGACCAGGACATCAACGCCACGGTTGATCATATTCTCAATTTGCGACATTTGCGTTTCTTCGTTGCCGTTAGCCGACTGAACAAACACGCTTGCGCCAAGTGATTCTGCTTTTTTAACAAAAATATCGCGATCTTTTTGCCAGCGCTCCAGACGCAGGTCGTCAATCGCCATACCAATTTTGACCTCTTTGGCATGACCGGCAAAACTGGCAAGCAGGAGCGTAGTGCAGAGTGTTAGGGTCAGGTTCTTTATCTTCATAATTATTAGGCCTTTTTGTAGGGGTATGTGTTGCTGAGATAAAAGAAACATTCATTGCTGAGACGCAGCAAATTTTTAACGTGGAAAGGCCCGCTGGCAATTACAGATTTTTATCTTCTCATTATGATATTTGGTTTATTTCTGAATTTATGACCGCGATCGGGTTTTAAAATGCGTAACCTATTAATTACATTTGATTCTGGAATAAACGCCGAAAAATAGTTTGCCTGCGCTTTATTTTGCGAGCCAGCGCACAGTTGTGCATTCTCTCAATAGCAGTGTGAAATAACGTAATTGAGCAACCCAAAATGTCTATTCACTATTACTCCTGTATCAACGACTCGCCGCATACCCTGATTATGGAGCTCAATATGCAAGCTTATTTCGACCAACTCGATCGTGTTCGTTACGAAGGCCCAAAAACGACCAATCCTTTAGCATTTCGTCACTACAACCCGGATGAGCTGGTGCTGGGTAAGCGCATGGAAGATCACTTGCGCTTTGCCGCCTGTTACTGGCATACCTTCTGCTGGAACGGCGCCGATATGTTCGGCGTGGGTTCCTTTGACCGTCCGTGGCAACAGCCGGGTGAGGCCATCGAGCTGGCGAAACGTAAAGCCGATGTGGCGTTTGAGTTCTTCCACAAGCTGAATGTGCCGTACTACTGCTTCCATGACGTTGACGTGTCGCCAGAAGGCGCATCGCTGAAAGAGTACCTGAACAACTTTGCGCAGATGGTGGATGTGCTGGCTGCGAAGCAGCAGCAGAGTGGCGTGAAGCTGCTGTGGGGCACGGCAAACTGCTTCACTAATCCTCGCTACGGCGCGGGTGCGGCAACCAACCCGGATCCAGAAGTGTTTAGCTGGGCGGCTACGCAGGTGGTGACGGCAATGAACGCCACGCATCAGCTGGGCGGTGAAAACTATGTCCTGTGGGGTGGCCGTGAAGGCTATGAAACCCTGCTGAACACCGACCTGCGTCAGGAGCGCGAGCAGATTGGGCGCTTTATGCAGATGGTTGTCGACCATAAGCACAAAATCGGTTTCCGCGGCACGCTGCTGATTGAGCCGAAACCACAGGAACCGACGAAGCACCAGTATGATTACGATGTAGCGACGGTGTATGGCTTCCTGAAGCAGTTCGGCCTGGAAAAAGAGATTAAAGTTAACATTGAAGCCAACCATGCCACCCTGGCGGGCCACTCTTTCCACCATGAGATCGCGTCTGCGATTGCGCTGGGTATCTTCGGCTCTGTCGATGCTAACCGTGGTGATGCGCAACTGGGCTGGGATACAGACCAGTTCCCGAACAGCGTGGAAGAGAATGCGCTGGTGATGTACGAAATCATCAAAGCGGGCGGCTTCACCACCGGCGGCCTGAACTTTGACGCCAAAGTGCGTCGCCAGAGTACCGATAAATACGATCTGTTCTACGGCCACATTGGCGCGATGGACACGATGGCGCTGGCGCTGAAAGTGGCCGCGCGCATGATTGAAGACGGCGAGCTGGATAAACGCGTAGCGAAGCGTTATAGCGGCTGGAACAGTGAGCTGGGTCAGCAAATTTTGAAAGGCCAGTTATCGCTGGCGGAAATTGCGAAGTACGCTGAACAAAATAAACTGGCACCGCAGCACCAGAGCGGGCACCAGGAACTGCTGGAAAATCTGGTCAATCACTACCTGTTCGATAAATAACAGCATGTAGGCCCGGTAAGCGCAGCGCCACCGGGCATTTTCAGTTAAGGAATCCACTATATGTACATCGGGATCGATCTTGGCACATCGGGTGTGAAAGCCATCCTGTTAAGCGAGCAGGGCGACGTGTTAGCAACGCAGACAGAAAAGCTGCAGGTTTCACGTCCGCATCCGCTGTGGTCGGAACAGGATCCGGAGCAGTGGTGGCAGGCGACGGATCGTGCAATACAGGCCTTAGGTGAACAACACAGTCTGCGTGACGTCAACGCGCTGGGGATTGCCGGCCAAATGCACGGCGCTACGCTGCTGGACAGTCAGCATCGTGTGCTCCGTCCAGCCATTCTCTGGAACGATGGCCGATGTGCAGAAGAGTGTGCACTTCTTGAGACGCGTGTTCCTGCCTCTCGCGAGATTACCGGCAACCTGATGATGCCCGGCTTTACTGCGCCTAAATTGCTGTGGGTTCAGCGCCACGAACCGGACATTTTCCGTCAGGTGGCAAAAGTTTTGCTGCCAAAAGATTATCTGCGCTTTCGTATGACGGGCGATTTTGCTTCCGACATGTCCGATGCCGCCGGCACGATGTGGCTCGACGTGGCGAAACGTGACTGGAGCGAGGCGATGCTGGATGCCTGCCATCTGACTCGTGAACATATGCCCGCGCTGTTTGAAGGTAGTGAGGTGACAGGCACATTGCTGCCAGCGGTTGCTGAACGCTGGAATATGCCTGCCGTACCGGTAGTTGCCGGGGGCGGTGACAACGCGGCGGGGGCTGTCGGTGTCGGCATGGTTGAGGCAGGGCAGGCCATGCTTTCGCTGGGAACGTCTGGCGTCTATTTTGCCGTCAGCGACGGGTACCGCAGCAATCCTGAAAGCGCTGTGCACAGCTTCTGCCATGCCCTTCCGGGGAAGTGGCATTTGATGTCGGTGATGCTCAGTGCAGCATCTTGCCTGGACTGGGCGGCAAAGCTCACCGGCATGGCCGACGTTCCGGCGCTCATTTCCGCGGCCCAGCAGGCGAATGACGGTGCGGGTACAGTCTGGTTTTTACCGTATCTTTCTGGAGAGCGTACGCCGCATAACAACCCGGAAGCGAAAGGGGTGTTCTTTGGCTTAACCCATCAGCATGGCCCGGCTGAACTGGCGCGTGCGGTTCTGGAAGGCGTGGGGTATGCACTGGCCGACGGGATGGACGTGGTGCATGACTGCGGCCTGAAACCGGCAAGCGTCACCCTGATAGGCGGCGGCGCGCGAAGCCCGTACTGGCGGCAGATGCTGTCCGATATCAGCGGGTTACAGCTGGATTTTCGCACCGGTGGCGATGTCGGGCCAGCGCTCGGTGCAGCGCGACTGGCGCAGATAGCCATGAACCCGGAAAAACCGCTTTCGCAATTGTTGCCGCAGCTTACGCTTGAACAGGCGCATTTGCCTGACGCGGCACGCCATGCGCGTTACGCGGAAAGGCGCGACGTGTTCCGCAAAATCTATCAGCAGTTACTGCCGCTGATGTCGTAAACACGCTTGTCCGACAGAGGCACGACGATGTCCTTTTTTGGTCTGTGCGTGCCTTCATTTCCTTGCCAGTATGGTGTCACACCCACTGGCGAGGAGAACCATCATGTCACGCATTGCATTAATCAACATCGATACTCAGCAGTCATTCCATCATCGTCATTACTGGCAGGAAGACGAAATTCCTGCCTTTCAGCAGGCGATGCTGGGGCTGATTGAAGGCTGCAAAGCGCGCGGTATTCCGGTCGTTGATATTTTTCATGTTGATGAAGACGGCCCCTTCACGCTGCAAAGCGGCTATGTCAAACCGATGGCCTTTTTGCGTCATCAGCCGGATGTGGTTTTCCAGAAACACGTCCATAATGCCTTCACGGATACCGGGCTCGACCGCTGGCTGCGTGAACGTGATATCAACCAGCTGGTTATCTGCGGCATTCGTACTGAACAATGCTGTGAAACCACCGCACGGGTGGCATCCGATCTGGGTTATGCTGTGACCTTTGTGAGCGAGGCAACGCTGACGTTTCCCATGACGTACAAGGGCATTACCCTTAGCGCAGCGGAAATTCGCCATCGTACCGAAACGGTACTGGCCGGGCGTTTTGCCGAGATTAAAACGGTAGCGGAGACGCTGGAGTCACTGTAATGCGCATCGACGTCTGGTTCGTGATGTTGCCTGGGGTGCTGTCATTAGATATGACGGGCCCGGCAGAGACCTTTGTGCTGGCTGGCGACGCGTTTCGTCTGCACTACATTGGCCCGCAACCTGAGGTTCCGACGTCGATAGGCCTGACGATGAGCGGCATTAAGCCGCTGCCCGAAAGTCTGCCTCCCGGCAGCCTGCTGGTCCTGCCGGGGGTGAGCGACTCCCGCTTTCAGTTCTCCACGCCGCAGGCGCAGCAGATTCAGCACTGGCTGATGCGCCTGCAGCCGCAGATCCAGCGCCAGGATATCACTGTGATGTGCGTTTGTTCAGGGGCACTGCTGGCGGCGAAATCGGGCCTGCTGAATAACAGACAGTGCACAACCCACCATGACGTTATTAGCCGTCTGCGTACCGCGGCTCCCACGGCGACGATTAAAGAAAACCGGATATTTGTGCAGGATGAGAATATCTGGACCAGTGCCGGGATCACGTCGGGCATCGATCTGGCGCTGCATATGATTAACCGCCTGTGCGGCCCCGAAAAGGCGCTGACCGTGGCGCGTGAGATGGTGGTCTGGTTCCGACGTTCCGGTGACGATCCTCAGCTATCTCCGTGGCTACGCTACCGCAATCATCTTCATCCGGCCATCCATCGGGCGCAGGATGCACTCACCGCCGAGCCGCAAAAAGCGTGGAGCGTGCCAGATATCGCCGCGCTGGCGCACGTCAGCCCGCGTCACCTTACCCGCCTTTTCCAGTTACATTTAGGGATTAGCGTTCGCGATTATCTGGAGCAGCTGCGTCTGGCGGTGGCGGAGCAGTGGCTATTGCAGGGGCGCGGTGTGGAACAAGCTTCACTGGCGGCAGGCTTCTCCTCTCCACGCCAGTACCATCGCGCCCGGCAGCGAAGCGTTAACTGACGAAGCGGCGGGTGTCTATTTTTTGCAGCAGCATCGACAGCAGCAGGCTGACAATGAGCGTAGCGGCAAAAATCCAGATAATATCCAGCACCGGCCAGCTTTTTAGCTCTACGCCTCTTGTCCGCAGCGCGTGGATCACCAGTGCGTGAAAACCGTAAATCCCGAGAGAGTGCCGCGAGATCATACTCAGTACGGGCAGGGGACGCGTGTTCAGAGTGTTTTTGGCGAGCGTGAGCAGCGAAACGGCACAGATAAAGACCATTGGCCCACAATACAAATACCAGGTATCGGCAAAATTGCCGCGCCACTGCAGCTCATGTAGCGTCCCGCGCGCAATGACGATCACACCAGCAATAAACAGCGCCGCGCAGAGCCAGTTTAGACCGCGTTTTTGCGTGTCCATCATGCCGATAGCGCGCCCCAGCATGCCGTAAAGCACGTAGTAAAAGGTATCGCCGTTGATATAGAGGTTGACCGGCAACCATTCAAATCCGTCGATTTTCTGCGAGACCGTATTCGGGTTGGCGATAATGCCGATCACCATCATCAGGGCCAGAAGCATTTTTCCGCTGACATTTTTCACCTGAATGAGGGGGGAGACCAGATAGATAACGATAATGGCGAAGAAGAACCACAGATGATAGAACACCGGTTTTTGCAGCACGTATTTCAGCGATAGCCCGGCGTTAATTGAGGTGAACAGGGTGATATAGACCAAGGCAATGGCACTGTAGAATCCCAGGCAGGCCGCGATACGAATGAAGTGCCTCGGTTGCGCGCTACGCTCGCCAAAAAAGAGAAAGCCGGAAATCATAAAGAACAGCGGCACGCTGACGCGTGAAGCAGAGTTTAGAATATTGGCGATATCCCAGTTAACGGGGCTGATGCTGTGCGCATTTGTGATATACCAGGTCGTCGTGTGGATCATGACCACCATCAGACACGCTATTCCTCGCAGGTTATCAATCCAGTTAATTTTTGACTGCATCAGATCCTCGTATTCCCTGTAAATTGAGTGTGACTACCATTGTCCAAAAGTCTTCGTTTGGAAAATTCTGAGTTTTATTCAGCAGGCTTGTAGGGAGGCCGCGAGATTCGCAGAATGCCGGACCTTAATCTATAAAAGCTTTGATACTAAAAATAACAGCCACTGACCAGGGCGGTAATAAAAATGATGATGAAGCGTGCGGCGTCACTCTTTCTGCTGGTAATCCTCGCGGGATGCAGTGCCCCACAAGAAGCCCCTGTGCAAAAAGCGCAGCAGGGCAAAATGAGCCCGGAGCGTTCACTAAATATGGAAGCGCTTTGCAAAGATAGGGCTGCCCGACGTTATAACTCAGACGTTCAGGACATTGATGTCACCGGGTTTGTCCGCTTTCAGGGAAGCTATGAGCTGCGGGGCCATACGTCACGTAAAGAGGGCTTTGTCTGCTCGTTTGATGCGGACGGCCAGTTTTTACACCTCTCCATGCGCTAGCCTGCTCGTATAATCAACAGCCAGACGTCCACGACGTTCTGGCTTAACTGCTTATTTCCCAATTTTCCCTAAACAACCCCGTTTCGTACTGTATATCTTGCAGCCAGCGGGTATACTGGTCCCTTCCATTTAAAACCACACGTATCCAGCACGAAATACTATGCAAAAGTTTGATACCAAGACCTTCCAGGGCCTGATCCTGACCTTACAGGATTACTGGGCTCGTCAGGGCTGTACCATTGTTCAACCTTTGGACATGGAAGTCGGCGCCGGCACTTCACACCCGATGACCAGCTTACGCGCGTTGGGGCCAGAGCCAATGGCGACCGCGTATGTGCAGCCTTCCCGTCGTCCGACCGATGGCCGTTACGGTGAGAACCCGAACCGTCTGCAGCATTACTATCAGTTCCAGGTGGTGATTAAGCCATCACCAGACAATATTCAGGAACTGTACCTCGGGTCGCTGAAAGAGCTGGGTATGGATCCAACCATTCACGACATCCGTTTCGTGGAAGATAACTGGGAAAACCCAACGCTGGGTGCCTGGGGTCTGGGTTGGGAAGTGTGGCTGAACGGAATGGAAGTGACCCAGTTCACTTACTTCCAACAGGTTGGCGGTCTGGAATGTAAACCGATCACGGGTGAAATCACCTACGGTCTGGAGCGTCTGGCCATGTACATTCAGGGCGTAGACAGCGTTTACGACCTGGTCTGGAGCGACGGTCCGCTGGGTAAAACCACCTACGGCGACGTGTTCCATCAGAACGAAGTGGAGCAATCCACCTATAACTTCGAATACGCGGACGTGGACTTCCTGTTCACCTGCTTCGAGCAGTATGAGAAAGAAGCGCAGCAGTTGCTGGCGCTGGAGACTCCACTGCCGCTGCCTGCTTACGAGCGTATTCTGAAGGCCGCCCACAGCTTCAACCTGCTGGACGCCCGCAAAGCCATCTCCGTGACTGAACGTCAGCGCTACATTCTGCGTATTCGTACCCTGACCAAAGCCGTTGCAGAAGCTTACTATGCGTCCCGTGAAGCCCTTGGCTTCCCGATGTGCAACCGAAACAAATAAGAGGCGGCCATGTCTGAGAAAACTTTCCTGGTGGAAATCGGCACCGAAGAGCTGCCACCAAAAGCCCTGCGCAGCCTGGCTGAATCTTTCGCTGCGAACGTGACTGCTGAGCTGGATAACGCTGGCCTGGCACACGGTAAAATTGAGTGGTTTGCTGCCCCGCGTCGTCTGGCGCTGAAAGTGGCAAATCTGGCGGCGTCTCAGCCGGATCGTGAAGTGGAAAAACGTGGCCCGGCAATTGCCCAGGCGTTCGACGCGGAAGGCAAGCCGAGCAAAGCGGCTGAAGGCTGGGCGCGCGGTTGCGGCATCACCGTTGACCAGGCTGAGCGTCTGACCACCGACAAAGGCGAGTGGCTGCTGTATCGCGCCCATGTGAAAGGTGAGAGTGCAGAAGCGTTGCTGCCTGACATGATCGCCACCTCGCTGGCGAAGCTGCCAATTCCTAAGCTGATGCGCTGGGGCGCGTCCGACGTGCACTTCGTGCGTCCGGTTCATACCGTGACCCTGCTGCTGGGCGATACCGTCATCCCAGCCACCATCCTGGGTGTGGCGTCCGATCGTGTGATCCGCGGCCACCGCTTTATGGGTGAACCGGAATTCACCATCGACAATGCCGACCAGTACCCGCAGATCCTGCTGGAGCGCGGTAAAGTTATTGCCGACTACGAACAGCGTAAAGCCAAAATCAAAGCGGACGCAGAAGAAGCGGCGCGTCAGATTGGTGGTAACGCTGATTTGAGCGAAAGCCTGCTGGAAGAAGTGACCTCTCTGGTGGAATGGCCGGTCGTGCTGACCGCGAAGTTTGAAGAGAAATTCCTGGCCGTTCCGGCTGAAGCGCTGGTGTACACCATGAAGGGTGACCAGAAGTACTTCCCGGTCTATGCCAACGACGGCAAGCTGCTGCCAAACTTCATCTTCGTGGCGAACATCGAATCGAAAGATCCGATCCAGATTATCTCCGGTAACGAAAAAGTGGTGCGCCCACGTCTGGCTGACGCCGAGTTCTTCTTCAACACCGACCGTAAAAAACGTCTGGAAGATCATCTCCCGCGCCTGCAAACCGTGCTGTTCCAACAGCAGCTGGGAACGCTGCGCGACAAGACCGACCGCATCGCGGAGCTGTCCGGCTGGATCGCCCGTGAAATCGGCGCAGACGTCAACCACGCGACGCGTGCGGGCCTGCTGTCCAAGTGCGACCTGATGACCAACATGGTGTTCGAATTTACCGACACCCAGGGCGTGATGGGCATGCACTACGCGCGTCACGATGGCGAAGCGGAAGATGTGGCTGTTGCTCTGAACGAGCAGTATCAGCCGCGCTTTGCGGGTGACGAACTGCCGTCCAACCCGGTTGCCTGTGCGGTGGCGATTGCCGATAAGATGGACACCCTGGCGGGTATCTTCGGTATCGGTCAGCATCCGAAAGGCGACAAAGACCCGTTTGCGCTGCGTCGTGCTGCGTTGGGCGTGCTGCGTATCATCGTTGAGAAGAACCTGAACCTCGATCTGCAAACGCTGACCGAAGAAGCGGTGCGTCTGTACGGTGATAAACTGACCAACGCGAACGTGGTGGATGATGTGATCGACTTTATGCTCGGTCGTTTCCGCGCGTGGTATCAGGACGAAGGTTACACCGTTGACACCATTCAGGCGGTGCTGGCGCGTCGTCCGACTCGTCCGGCAGATTTCGATGCACGCATGAAGGCGGTTTCCCACTTCCGTACGCTGGAAGCGGCATCTGCCCTGGCCGCAGCCAACAAGCGTGTATCCAACATCCTGGCGAAATCCGACGAGACGCTGAACGAGCGCGTGAACGCCGCGACGCTGAAAGAGCCGGAAGAGATTGCTCTGGCGATGCAGGTTGTAGTGCTGCGCGACAAGCTCGAGCCGTTCTTCGCGGAAGGTCGCTACCAGGAAGCGCTGGTGGAGCTGGCTGAACTGCGTGAAGTCATCGACGCCTTCTTCGAGAAAGTGATGGTGAACGTAGAAGATAAAGAGCTGCGTATTAACCGTCTCTCCATGCTCGAGAAACTGCGCGAGCTGTTCCTGCGCGTAGCGGATATTTCGCTGCTGCAGTAATGTGCCCGTTGTTACAAATGCTAAAAACCCGCTTCGGCGGGTTTTTTTATGGGGCTTTTGTAGGCCGGATAAGCGCAGCGTCATCCGGCAGGTTTAGCCGATCGCGATTGTGCCTTTATCCGTCTTCAGCCAGCGCGGTGCCCTTAGCGTATCGGCAAAGTAGCTGACCAGTTCGCACAGCAAATCTTCCATCACGATTTCAGATTGTCGCGGCAGTGAGCCGTTCATCAGCATCTGCGTAATCTCCTGACAGTAGCGCTCCAGTTCGGCCCGCCATTGAGATGCAACAGGCCGTACGACACAGAGCCTGTGTCGCCAGTGAAGTGATTCAGGGTTCCAATCCCGGCACCTGATTTTGCAGGTGCGAAGAGAACTTACTGCTCATCAAAACAGGCGGCAACAGATTTGAGCTATGCCACTGAGGATATTACCATTTCTGGAAAGAGGCTCGCAAAATTACCGTCTGTTCCCCCTCACCCCAGCCTCTCCCAAAGGGAGAGGGAGTATAAGTCGTCCAAAATTTAACCTTGAAACGTTCAACACATTACCGCTATCCTTATCCGCGTTAACTTTCTCGCGCTGGAGCGCCCCCCAAAAATGAACAAACACGACTGATGAATTTCGATCCTTGCTAAACGCCACCGCGTCGGCAGGGGATGTTTTGATTTCATTCAGGAGTGCTTATGGCTCATTTTGCGCAGTCCCCTTCTTTTATTTTGCATCAGGTCACCTGTCAGTTTCCGACGGGCGATACTCTTTTTGGTCCGCTGAATCTAACGCTTGAACCCGCCCTGTGCGCGCTGGTTGGCCGCAACGGCAGCGGAAAAACGCGTCTGTTGCGCATGCTGGCGGGGCTGGATGAACCGGCTACCGGTCATATTGAACGCTTTGGCTCACATGTCTATGTGGCGCAGCAGCACGCTATTTCTCCGCAGACGACGGTTGCGGAACTGCTCGGGTACGACGCGATTTTTGCGGCGCGTAAGCGCATTGATAGCGGCGATTACCAGCCTGACGATCTGGACACGCTCGACGGCCACTGGGATGTCGCCGAGCGTCTGAGCGAGGCGTTTATCAATGCGAAGCTCCCACCGTTTGACCCGGATAAACCTGCCGGTGAACTCAGCGGCGGCGAGCGTATTCGTGCCCTGCTGTGCGGGGCGTTTACGGCGGACGCGGACTTCCTGCTGCTGGACGAACCCACTAACCATCTGGACCGGCAAGGCCGGGCGTGGTTCTACGACCAGCTCAGTCGTTTTCAGGGCGGCGTGCTGGTGGCCTCCCATGACCGCGAACTTCTTGAGCTGGTGCCGCGTATTCTTGAACTGAGCCCTTCGGGCCTGCGCAGCTACGGCGGGAATTATGCGGATTATCAAACCCAGCGCGATGCCGAACAGCAGGCGGCCCGCGCGGCGCTGGAACATGCTGCAACCGAGCGCAAACGTACCCGGGCACGTATGCAAAAAGAGCATGCTGACAGCCAGCGGCGTTCGGCAAAGACATTACGCACCGTCGATACCCTGAATATCGCCTCGTTTGAGCGGGTCAAATATAAAGGTGCGGCAAAGGAACGGATCGGCGCCTGGAAAAAACAGCATAGCGATCAAAATGCGGTGCTGAACGCCGCGGTCAACAAGGCTCGCGAAAGGGTTGAAGAGGATAACCCGGTGATGTTTACCCTACCGGGAAGTCAGATCCCGGAGGGCAAACAGGTGCTGGTGCTGGAGGAGCTGGTGTTGCCGCATGTGCCTGTTCCACCCATCACCTGGCGCATGGACGGACCGATGCGCGTGGCGTTAAAGGGACCCAACGGATGCGGAAAATCGACGCTGTTAAAAACGATCCTCGGCGAGATCGCCCCACGTTCAGGTATCTGTAAAGTTTCCGTCAGCTGTGCTTATCTCGACCAGCATCTGTCGCAGCTCGATCTTTCGCAGTCGGTCATGACGCATCTCAACTTGAGTCATACGCCTCTGGAAGAGGGGGTATTGCGCACCCGTTTAGCGCAGCTTCAGCTGGGGGCCGATAAAGTCACGCTCCCGCTGGCGGCGCTCAGCGGCGGGGAGCGTCTTAAGGCCGCCCTGGCCTGCGTGCTGTGGCGTGTGGAGGCCACGCAGCTTCTGCTCCTGGATGAACCGACCAACCATCTGGATCTGGCTTCGGTGCAGGCGATTGAAGCGGCGCTGGCCGGTTTCCCCGGGGCCCTGCTGGTGGTATCACACGATGAGGCTTTTTTAAGAGGATTAACATTAACGCATGAATGGGTCTGGGAAGAGGCGGGCTGGCGTTGTGATAGCCTTTAAAACACAAGCCCCCGCAAAGGCGGGGGCATTCAAACTTCACTATGCTATCTGTTTGCTGAGTGCAGGGTTGGCCTGAATCAGGCGCATCAGCCTTAACTCGGTTGGGGTGGGTTTCTCACGTTTTGACTCCCACTCCTGCACCATAGCCACGCTGACACCCATCGCTCTGGCGAATTCTTCCGTTTTCAGTCCTGTCCCTTTGCGCAATTGCTCATATTCTGTAAAGGGATTGGATTTTTGTTGCAGGGTAATCGTCTGCGGTACATCTTTAAAAATGATCTGTTCCAGACTGCTCAGCAGTTCAAACTCAGGATCTTTATATTCCATTGAGGACTCCTCTTAAATCTCACATCGTGATCAAGAACATCAGAGAGCCAATTAAGAATAGTCCCTAATACAAACCCAGGATCCTCGCGGTTGTGATTAATCGTGCGGTAACGATCGCTTTACCCGATTCAGCGATATGGATAGTTATGCTAATTCCCTGATTAGTCATATGTCGGCTTCGCCAGGTATTTTTTTGTAAATGGTAAGAAATAAATCGGCAATAGCCGTTTTGCATGAAAAGAGTATCTTGCAAGGCTGACCTGGACTATCCTTGTCAGCGTCGGGCACGCGTGTGCCGGTGTGCGCTTTTTTGGGTGAAAGGAGTAATAAAATGGCGACAGGAAAGTCCTGCTCTCGCTGGTTTGCGCCTATTGCGGCGTTGTTGATGGTTGTTAGCCTGAGTGGGTGTTTTGATAAAGAAGGCGATCAGCGCAAAGCGTTTATCGATTTTCTGCAGAATACAGTGATGCGCAGCGGCGAGCGGTTGCCAACGCTGACTGCGGATCAGAAAAAACAGTTTGGCCCCTTCGTGTCCGATTACGCCATTCTTTATGGTTATTCACAGCAGGTGAGCCAGGCGATGGATTCCGGTATCCGTCCAGTGGTGGATAGCGTGAACGCCATCCGCGTTCCACAGGATTATATGACGCAGCGTGAACCGCTACGCCAGTCCAACGGTGCGCTTGGCGTGCTGAGCCAGCAGTTGCAGAATGCGAAAATGCAGGCTGATGCGTCACGTTCTGCGCTGAAGCAGGGCGACGATCTCAAACCGGTCTTCGATAAAGTGTATGAGAAAGTGGTGACCAAACCTTCTGAAGCACTGCAACCGTTGATTCCAGCCGCGCAAATTTTCACGCAGCAGCTGGTTCAGGTGGGAGACTTTATCGCCCAGCAGGAGGCTCAGGTGAGCTTTGTTGCCAATGGCATTCAGTTCCCAACCTCACAGCAGGCTAGTCAGTACAATACGCTGATTGGGCCGCTGGCCTCCCAGCATCAGGCTTTTAGTCAGGCCTGGAGTATAGCCGTTACGGCCACAGAATAAACCGAAAAAACCCCGCCTCAGGCGGGGTTTTTTTATACATACAGAAAATAACGCTTGTCATTCCTCTACCATATCGGTATAACTATTCCTGTCGGTTTGTTACACAGACCTAAAGCAGTTTAGTAAAGCAGTCCAGATTGTTATCCATAGATACCCTTCGTAGTGACCCTTCCTTCATCGCTTAAAAATCTGTAACGCAACCCATCAAGCCGGAAGGCACAATATATTTTTAATAAGGTAATTTCTATGTCTGGTAAAATGACTGGTCTGGTAAAATGGTTCAACGCTGATAAAGGTTTCGGCTTCATCACTCCTGACGATGGTTCAAAAGACGTGTTCGTACACTTCTCTGCTATCCAGAATGAAGGCTACAAATCTCTGGACGAAGGTCAGAAAGTTTCCTTCACCATCGAAAGCGGCGCTAAAGGCCCAGCAGCTGGTAACGTTGTAAGCCTGTAAGCTTCCAACCCAGTAGCAAAAAATTCTAAAACCCGCCTTCTGGCGGGTTTTTTCGTTTCTACCGTTGTACCTGCGGATTCACGCAGTTTATCTCCACCTTACCGCTCAGGGCGGCGATAAGGTTATCTACCGCTGTGGCCGCCATGTTGTAGCGTGTTTCATGTGTTGCCGAGCCGATATGGGGCAGAGCGACCACGTTAGGCAGCGAAAGCAGTGGAGAATCCACCGGCAGCGGCTCCTGCTCGAATACGTCCAGACCTGCGGCGTGGATCTCACCGTTTTGCAGGGCTTCAATCAGCGCCTTCTCATCCACCACCGGGCCACGACCCGCGTTGATGAAAATGGCTGACTTCTTCATTTTCTCAAATGCCTCTTTGCCAATCAGATGACGTGTCTCGTCCGTCAGCGGCAGGACCAGGCACACAAAATCGGCTTCCTGTAGCAGGGTATCCAGTTCACAGTAACGGGCGTTGAAACGTTCTTCGGCTTCACTGTGATGTCGACGCGCGTTATACAGAATCGGCATGTTAAAACCAAAATGCGCGCGCTGCGCCAGCGCCAGCCCGATACGCCCCATGCCAACAATACCGAGCGTTTTGCCGTGAACATCCACGCCGAACCAGTCCGGACCAATGCTTTTTGTCCATTCGCCCGATTTGACGCGCTCAGCCACTTCCACCACGCGACGGGCCGTGGTGAGTACCAGCGCCATCAGCGTGTCGGCCACGGTTTCCGTCAGGGCATGTGGCGTATGCATCAGCAGGATCTTGCGGGCGTTAAGGGCATCTACGTCGAAGTTGTCGTAACCCACGGAAACGGTAGAGGTAGCACGTAGCTTCGGCATTTTCTCCAGCAGGGCGACATCCACTTTCTCGCTTGAACCCAGCAGGCCTTCGGCGCTGGCGAACGTATCGGCGTGCTGTGCCACGGTCTCCGGGCTCAGATTCTTCACCTGCGTGACGGTGAAGTGTTCTTCAAGGCGTTTCTGCAGATCTTCCGGCAGTGCTTTATACAAAATGACGGACGGCTTCATGCTAATCTCCGTTGATTTTTAAGGATTCAGGCGTGGCGAGCGCCGACAGGGTGCTGTTGATTATTAGCAGGCTTAACAATCAGAGTAAGCCACACGGAAGCGAAAAGTGCCACCCCCATAAAGATGTACGAGGCTGACGGACTGCCGGTGGCACCGTTCAGGTAACCGACGAACCAGGAGCCGCAGAACGAACCCAGCGCACCCATACTGTTAATCAGCGCCATCGCGCCACCTGCCACGTTACGCGGCAGCATTTCCGGGATGATGGCAAAGAACGGACCGTACGGGGCGTACATGGCTGCACCGGCAATGACCAGCAGAGCGTAAGAGGCCCAGAAGTGATTCGCACCCACGGCCCAGGAGCCAATGAAAGCAAAGGCAGCGATCAGCAGCAGCGGCCAGACAAACAGCTTACGGTTCTGCAGCTTATCCGATGCCCACGATGCGACGATCATGGCGATGGTTGCTGCCAGATACGGTACGGAAGAGAGCCAGCCAACTTCTACCATGCCGAGGTTTTCGCCGCCGCTGCGGATAATGGACGGCAGCCACAACACAAAGCCGTACACGCCAATGCTCCAGGTAAAGTATTGCGCGCACAGCAGGATCACGTTGCGGGAGCGGAAGGCTTCACCATAGTTACGTACTGCCTTCAGCCCCTGCTGTTCTTTATCCAGCTGCGCCTGCAGTGCCGCTTTTTCATCTTCGGAAAGCCATTTCGCCTGTGCAGGTTTATCTTTCACCAGCACCCACCAGCAGAATGCCCAGATCACAGCCGGAACCCCTTCGATGATAAACATCTCGCGCCAGCCGAAAGACTGGATCAGGTAGCCAGACACCACCGACATCCACAGTACCGTGACCGGGTTACCGAGGATCAGGAAGGTATTTGCGCGTGAGCGTTCAGATTTGGTAAACCAGTTGCTGATGTAGATCAGCATCGCGGGCATGACCGCCGCCTCAACGACGCCGAGGATAAAGCGAATGGCAGCCAGGGCTGGAATATTGTTCACCATGCCGGTCAGGGACGCGCAGGCGCCCCACAGAATCAGACAGATGAAGATCAGCTTACGCACGCTGCGGCGTTCCGCATAGATAGCGCCGGGGATCTGGAAGAAGAAGTAGCCCAGGAAGAAAAGGGCACCCAGCAGGGAGGAGACACCTTTGGTGATCCCAAGGTCTTCGGTGATCCCCGCCGCGGACGCGAAACTGAAGTTGGCACGGTCAAGGTACGCCAGGCTGTACGTGATAAACACGATTGGCATGATGTACCACCAGCGTTTTACTGCATTGGTCGAACTGTTCATAGGCTTGCCTCGGTTGTTGAGGTTGTTACCGCCGTTGTCTGTAGGGTACACGGTGGCTTAATTATGTGGTGTGGCTTGCTGCCCTCACCCTGGCCCTCTCCCACAGGGAGAGGGAATTTAAACGCCGAGCTCTGCTCGCGTTGGTAATCCTTCGCTGTCGCCCTGTACCTGAATGGCCAGCGAGCCAATCTTGTTACCCCGCGCGACGGCCTGCTGCAGCGTTTTGCCTTCCAGCAGGGCGCTAATAACGCCCACGGCAAAACCATCGCCCGCGCCGACGGTGTCGACAACGTTCTCAACCTTCACCGCAGCGACCGCGCCCTGTTCGCCGTCGGCCGTTTTAAACCATGCGCCATCGGCACCGGTTTTCAGCACCACCGCTTTTACGCCTTTATTCAGGTAGAAGTCGGCAATGCCTTCCGGCGTGCTTTCTCCGGTCAGGATCATCCCTTCTTTCAGGCCTGGCAGAACCCAGTCCGCCCTGAACGCCAGATGGTTCAGCTTCTCGACCATTTCCGCTTCGCTTTTCCACAGCACCGGGCGCAGGTTAGGATCGAAAGAGATCGTTTTTCCCTGGGCTTTCAGCGTGGCTGCCGCATGATCCAGCAGTTCATACGAGCTGGCAGAGAGCGCTGCCGCCACGCCGCTCAGGTGCAGATGGCGCGCACAAGCAAAATAGTCGGCGTGGTAATCCGCCACGGAAAGATGGCTTGCGGCCGATCCTTTACGGAAATACTCCACGATGGGATCGGTTCCATTTTCGACTTTCGATTTAAGCTGAAAGCCGGTAGGGAAGCGTCCGTCGAGGGTGACGCCTGAGGCATCAATACCCTCTTTTTTCAGCGAGTTGAGAACGAAATGGCCAAAGCTGTCGTCCCCCACGCGGCTGACCCAACCGACGTTCAGGCCGAGACGCGCAAGTCCCGTCGCGACGTTCAGCTCTGCGCCCGCCACGCGTTTGATAAAGTGCTCCACCGCGCTCAGCTCGCCCGTTTCGGTGGCGACGAACATCGCCATGGCCTCGCCGATCGTTATGACATCCAGCGTCTTGTGCATGATTTACTCCTCGCGTAGCAGGTTGACGTAATGGCGGGTAACGGCGGTTAAATCCGCCCCTTCCAGCGGGAATTCGATACCGCGCGGGGCATCGGCTGGCAGCTGGCTGAGCAGATCCAGCCAGCGCGCATCGGCGCGGTCCGGTGCGACGGCGCGGAAGTTATCTTTATGCGGCACGGCGGCTTTCACGTGGATATAGCTCACGGCAGAGGCCAGATGGCGGGCCGCTTCTTCGGGAGAGTCACCGACCCACAGCCAGTTACCCATATCGAAGGTCAGCGTGACGGGGAGCGCCATTTCCCGGCAGGCGGCCTGGAAGCGCTGCATAGGCGCAAGCTGACCGCAGTCGGTCTGATCGTTCTCCACGACCAGCGCCATGCCGCTGGCGTTCAGCAGGGTACGCAGGGCTTCGAGAGGCTGTGCGTCGCTAAAATGGCCCAGGGAAACCTTGAGCCACAGCGCGTTCAGGGTGTTGGCCTCAGAGAGATAGCGGGGTAGCTCCGGGTTGAGGGTGCCGTCCGGCATAAACAGGGCGGCAGGAGCGGAGTAGCACGCCAGCAGGCCCAGCAGCTCAATAGATTCACCCAGCGCAGGCAGCGCCAGCAGCTCTTCGCTGTTGAACAGCTCGCGGCGGATCTCCACGCCGTCTGCCCCTGCGCCTGCAATAACGGGAAGCATTGCCCGCTGACCGCCTGCCTGTCGCACCTGTTCCGCGCCATACGCGGCGGTGACCACCATAATTTTCCTGTCCATCTTCGGACTCCATCGCAACATATCAATACTATTACGCTAGATGGAACCGGTTCCAAAGAAAAGGTCAGGATGTCGAATTTATGATCGGTATCACAAGGGAAAATTAACGCGCGGTGGAGCCGCGAACGATCAGCTCGCCGGAGAAGACCTGCTCGCGAACGGCATCGCTGGTGCCTTCAATACGACGAACTACTTGTTCTACAGCAGCATAGCCAATCTGCCAGGTGGGTTGTTTGAGGGTAGTAATGCCGACGCCAGCCAGCTCCGCCCACTCCAGTTCATCAAACCCCAGTAGACCGATGTCGCTGCCCCAGTGCAGGCCAATGCGCTTGAGTGAACGGGCGACCTGCAGGGTCAGCGCCCCGTTGGCAGAGATAACGGCTTTGCGCATTCCGCGATGGCGAGTGTGGAACTGACGAAGGGTGTTGTCGAGCTGCCCGGCTTCGTGAAGCGGGGTTTCGGCATTTTCGGCGATCACACCGGGATAGCGTTCCAGCGTGGTGCGAAACGCGCTCAGACGTTCGCGACGGGTGTTAACCATGCCCAACGGTTCGCTCAGAAACAGAATCGCTTCGAAGCCTTGTTCGATGAGATGTTCGGTGGCGGTCGTGGCTGCCTGGGTGTTATCCAGCCCAACTACATCACAGGCAAATTCGGGAATTTTACGGTCGATGAGGACCATGGGCAGGGAGGACTGCTGCAGGCGGTTTAGCCCCTCTTCACGCATGCCCACCGCGTTAACCACAATCCCTTCCACCTGGTAGCTGCGTAGCAGATCGAGGTAATGCAGCTCCTGATCGACTTCGTTGTTGGTATTACAGACCAGCGGCGTGAAACCCTTCTCGCGACAGGCAGCTTCGATACCGCTGAGCACGTTAACGGAATAGGGGTTGGTGATATCGGCGATGATAAGCCCAATAAGGCGGGTGCGGCCACGTTTGAGTCCGCGCGCCATGAGGCTGGGACGGTAGTCGAGATCGGCAATGGCCTGTTCAATTCGAGCCAGCAATGCATCGGACAGCAGGTGTTTCTCGCCGTTAAGGTAGCGCGAAATACTGGTTTTACCGGTTTTGGCGGCTTTCGCCACGTCGCTGATGGTGGCCCGGGTTGGTTTGCTCATCGCTGATTTCCCTGAATTTAGTGAGAATACCTTAGCGGGAAAATCTGACGAAGCAAGTAATTTGCCCGGTGGCGCTACGCTTACCGGAGGTTGCGGTCTGTTGCCCTCACCCCAACCCTCTCCCACGGGAGAGGGCGCAAACACTAAAAACGGCAACGGGGTTGCCGTTTTGCTTTTACCTACTGCACAGGACTCAACGTAATTTCAACGCGGCGGTTCTGCGCTTTGCCTTCCGCCGTGCTGTTGCTGGCGATAGGGTTAGCAGGACCCATTCCGTTGGTGCGGATGCGGTTCGCTTCAACGCCCTGGGTAATCAGCGAGCTGGCTACGGAATCGGCGCGCTGCTGAGACAGACGCATGTTCAGATCCTGGCTGCCGGTGCTGTCGGTGTAGCCCGTCACGTTCACGGCGGTCTTATTGTACTCTTTCAGCACCATCGCCACGCCGGTCAGGGTATTCGCACCGGCCGGTTTCAGCGTCGCGCTGCTGCTGTCAAAGGTCACGTTGTTCGGCATGTTCAGGATGATGTTATCGCCGCTGCGGGTGACGCTCACGCCGGTGCCTTTCATTTTGTCGCGCAGTTTCGCTTCCTGCACGTCCATGTAATAACCAACGCCGCCGCCCAGTGCTGCCCCCGCGGCTGCGCCAATCAGTGCGCCTTTGCCGCGATCTTTCTTGGAGGAGGAGAGCGCCCCAACGCCTGCGCCGACCAGCGAGCCGATACCTGCGCCGATACCGGATTTACCCGCTTCGCGTTCGCCGGTGTAAGGGTTGGTTGTGCAGCCAGAAACAGCCAGTGCACCGCTCACCAGAGCGGCAATAACGAGTACGCGTTTTTTCATCTTCTTTCCTTAATCCTTTTTATTCTTTGCCACGACGAGCGTGGCAGTTGATTATGACGTCCGGATACGGAGAAAATTCCGGGTATAACTCTGAAATTTGTGACAAACCATAAACTGCCTCAATAAGAAGGCCGTAAAACCTGCACGCAACCAGGAGCGCACGCTTGAGCACCTCAACAAAAACCATTCTGACCGCCGCCCACTGGGGGCCGATGCTGGTCGAAACCGACGGTGAAAATGTCCTGTCGTCTCGCGGGGCATTGCCAACCCAACATTCCAACTCTTTGCAGACCGTCGTTCGCGATCAGGTGCATAGCAAAACGCGCGTGCGCTGGCCGATGGTGCGTAAAGGTTTTCTGGCTTCGCCGGACAAGCCGCAGGGTATTCGCGGTCAGGATGAGTTTGTTCGCGTGAGCTGGGATGACGCGCTGGCGCTGATCCATACCCAGCACAAGCGCATCCGCGATACCTGGGGGCCATCCTCCATTTTTGCCGGATCCTACGGCTGGCGTTCTAACGGTGTGCTGCACAAGGCCTCGACGCTCCTGCAGCGCTATATGAGCCTGGCGGGAGGCTATACCGGTCATCTGGGGGATTACTCCACCGGTGCGGCGCAGGCAATCATGCCGTACGTCGTGGGGGGGAACGAAGTGTACCAGCAGCAGACCAGCTGGCCGCTGGTGCTGGAGCATACCGACGTAGTGGTGCTGTGGAGCGCCAATCCTCTTAACACATTGAAAATTGCCTGGAACGCCAGCGATGAGCAGGGCATTGGGTATTTCGACGCGCTGCGCAAAAGCGGTAAGCGCATCATCTGCATTGACCCGATGCGTTCTGAAACCATGGACTTCTTTGGCGACAGCGCCGAGTGGATTGCCCCGCATATGGGCACCGACGTGGCGATGATGCTGGGTATCGCCCATACGCTGGTAGAAAACGGCTGGCACGATGTCGAATTCCTGACGCGCTGCACCACCGGCTTCGATAAATTTGCTGAATATCTAATGGGTCAATCCGATGGGGTGGTAAAAACCGCAGAATGGGCGGCCGGGATTTGCGGCGTTCCTGCGGATAAACTCCGAGAACTGGCAGCGTTGTTCCATAAAAATACCACGATGTTAATGTCCGGATGGGGGATGCAGCGCCAGCAGTTTGGCGAGCAAAAACACTGGATGCTGGTGACGCTCGCCGCGATGCTCGGTCAGATCGGGACGCCGGGCGGGGGTTTTGGTCTCTCCTATCACTTCGCGAACGGCGGTAACCCCACTCGTAAAGCCGCCGTGCTGGCCTCTCTGCAGGGCTCGGTGCAGGGAGGCGTGGATGCCGTGGATAAAATTCCGGTGGCGCGTATTGTCGAAGCCCTGGAAAACCCGGGCGGTTTTTATCAGCACAACGGTCTGGACCGCCACTTCCCGGATATTAAATTTGTCTGGTGGGCGGGCGGGTCGAACTTCACGCACCATCAGGATACCAACCGCCTGATCCGCGCCTGGCAGAAGCCGGAGCTGGTGGTGATTTCAGAGTGCTTCTGGACCGCCTCGGCCAAACACGCCGATATCGTTCTCCCGGCGACCACCTCGTTCGAGCGTAACGATCTCACCATGACCGGCGACTACAGCAACCAGCATATGGTCCCGATGAAGCGCGTCGTGGCCCCGCGTGATGAAGCGCGTGATGATTTCGACGTGTTTGCTGAACTGAGCGAGCGGTGGGAGGCGGGCGGCCGCGAGCGTTTCACCGAGGGGAAAACTGACCTCGAATGGCTGGAAACCTTCTATCAGATTGCCGGGCAGCGCGGCGCGGCGCAGGGCGTGACGCTTCCGCCATTCGCTGAGTTCTGGGAGGCGAACCAGATCGTCGAGATGCCGGAGAGCGAACAGAACGCGCAGTTTGTCCGTTTCGCTGATTTCCGCCGTGACCCGGAAAATCACCCGCTGAAAACCGAGAGCGGAAAGATGGTGATCTACAGCGAGCGCATCGCCAGCTTTGGGTATGCCGACTGCCCGCCACACCCTATGTGGCTCGAGCCGGACGAGTGGCACGGCAACGCCCGACCGGAGCAGCTGCAGGTGTTGTCAGCCCATCCCGCACATCGTCTGCACAGCCAGCTTAACTACACGTCTCTGCGTGAGCAGTATGCGGTTGCAGGGCGAGAGCCGATTACGCTGAATACTCTCGATGCAAAAGCCCGCGGGATTGCCGACGGTGACGTGGTGCGCGTCTGGAACCATCGTGGACAGGTGCTGGCAGGGGCGGTGGTTAGCGATGGGATTAAACCGGGCGTGATTTGCATTCACCAGGGCGCATGGCCTGACCTTGAGCCAACCGAAGGCGGTATCTGTAAAAACGGGGCGGTTAACGTGCTGACCAAAGATCTCCCCAGCTCGAAGCTGGGGAATGGTTGTGCGGGGAACACGGCGCTGGCCTGGGTTGAGAAATATCAGGGGCCCGAGCTTACCTTAACGGCGTTTGATCCGCCTGCCAGCTCATGATCCAGGTCGGGTGCTGAGTATCATCCTGCCA
Source organism: Lelliottia nimipressuralis (assembly GCF_004402045.1). GTDB lineage: Bacteria > Pseudomonadota > Gammaproteobacteria > Enterobacterales > Enterobacteriaceae > Enterobacter > Enterobacter chinensis. The sequence continues at coordinate 271,074 of NZ_SOMG01000014.1, forward strand.
GGCGCTGTCTTCGATACGAAAGCCCTGCGCGTGGTAGAAATTCACCGCCCGGATATTTTTCTGGTACACCTCAAGGCTTAAGTGTGGGAAGCGCTGTTGAACGTGGTTCAGCAGCGCGCGCCCGATGCCTTTCCCGATGCACGTCGGTGCGACAAACAGTGCGCCAACAAACTGAGACTGCATCACGCTGATAAAACCGCATGGTTCGCCATCCTGTTCCCAGACCCAGGTTTCAGCTGACGGCAAGTAAACGTCCCGCACCATGGCCTCGTTCTCTTTCCAGTAGCTCGCCTCGATAAACGGATGCGCTTCTGCGGTGCTTTCAAGCCATAAGCTCAGAAGCGGCGCGGTATTCTCACTTTGCCATTTGCGGATCATGGTGGCCTCCCGGATGACAGAAGCAGCCGGTAACATGGTCGTTGACCAGGCCACAGGCCTGCATAAAGGCGTAGCAGATGGTGGAGCCGACAAACTTAAAGCCGCGTTTTTTCAGAGCCTTCGAGAGCGCATCCGAGGCCGGGGTGGAAGTGGGGATTTCCGCGAGCGTGGTGGCCTGCGTGACTTGCGGATCGTTATTCACAAACGTCCAGACAAAGTCTGAAAACGATTCGCCGTTTTGTTCCATTGCCAGGTAAGCGCGTGCGTTACCGATGATGGCCTGGATCTTACCCCGATGGCGGATGATGCCGGCATCCTGCACCAGGCGTTCCACGTCCTCATCAGTCATGGCGGCGACGGCGACAGGATCGAACTGGTGGAAGGCGTTACGATAGTTTTCGCGTTTCTTCAGTACCGTAATCCATGACAAACCCGCCTGCTGGCCCTCCAGGCAGATCATCTCAAAGAGTTTTTTGCCATCGGTTTCCGGCACGCCCCATTCCCGATCGTGATAGTCGATATAAAGCTGATCCTGGCTTACCCAACCGCAACGTTCCATCCGTAATCTCCCTTATTGATACTGATTTCGCAAAATTTTCATCCAGACTGGCTTGACGTGTTTACTATAAAGACAATAGTTAATACAAGGGCTATAAGCTCTTCCTGAATAACGACAAATATCGCCGAATTCGGCTCTCTCTGGGGTCGCGTTGATGATGATAAAAAAAATCAGTGGTCGCCATGCTGTTTCTGGCCTGGTGGGAATTTCAGCCTGCCTGTTTTTTTGTAATACAGCGTCTGCCTGGCAACAGGAATATATCGTTTCAGATGCACAAAATAATACGGCGGAACGCTATACATGGGACGCGGATCACCAACCGCGTTATGAGGATATTCTTGCGGAGCGTATTCAGTCTTCACAAAATGCGCCAGGCCTTGCCCTGAATGTACCGTCTGGCACCACGATGGAAGCGGCGATGAGTGTGGGCTGGAATTTTCCGGTTTCAGCGCGTATCACCACCGGTCCGGTGGTGGCGTGGCGTTATGACGGCACGACTCCCATGATGATCAACGAGTTCGGTGATAGCGCGACGACGCAAGCACTCACCGACCCGCTCTGGCATGCCAGCGTCAGCACGCTGGGGTGGCGTGTGAATACCCAGTATGGCGATCTTCGTCCCTGGGCGCAGATTAGTTACAACCAGCAGTTTGGTGAAAACCAGTGGAAATCGCAGTTTGGCATGCCGCAAACGCCAGCCCCCGCGCAAAACGGTAGCTGGATGGATGTAACCGTTGGAACGGATATTCCATTTAACACGCATGTTGCGGCCTATGCGTCGCTCGCCCAGGGGGAACATACCACCACCGGTGAAGAGTTTTTGTACACCCTGGGTGTCAGCGCGAATTTCTAGAGTTGTTACTTTTTTAAACGTTACGATAACATCCTGAATACAACAACCGCAGGGGTTACAGCGATAGCAGACACTAACACACTATCGCTTTATTCCCGGCGCAGGTCATTCATTCCCGATTCCAGGCATTTCATTCCGTTCCGCCTGCATTTCATGCCGTTTTACCCCAGGCGTATTAAGGTTTTGTTTATTGTTGTCCTCAGCGAACTTCCTTAATTTCTCTTGCAGGACAACTGCCATGAACACATCAACTTATAACCGCACGCGCTGGCTCACGCTCTTTGGCACCATTGTCACCCAGTTTGCACTGGGCTCGGTTTATACCTGGAGTCTGTTTAACAGTGCGCTTTCCGACAAACTCGGTGCACCGGTCAGCCAGGTCGCGTTCTCCTTTGGCCTGCTGAGCCTGGGACTGGCGATTTCGTCTTCCGTTGCGGGCAAGCTGCAGGAGCGTTTCGGTGTGAAGCGTGTGACCATGGCGTCCGGCATTCTGTTAGGCGTAGGCTTTTTCCTGACGGCGCACTCCAGCAACCTGATGATGCTGTGGCTGAGCGCCGGCGTGCTGGTGGGGCTGGCCGATGGCGCAGGCTACCTGCTGACCCTGTCGAACTGCGTGAAGTGGTTCCCGGAGCGTAAGGGCTTGATCTCCGCATTTGCCATCGGCTCTTATGGTCTCGGCAGCCTTGGCTTCAAATTTATCGACTCCCATCTGCTGGCGTCCGTTGGCCTCGAAAAAACCTTCATGATCTGGGGCGTAATCGTGCTGGTGATGATTCTGTTCGGCGCCACGCTGATGACCGATGCGCCGCAGCAGGCGGTCAAAACCGTTAACGGCGTGGTGGAGAACGACTTCACCCTCGCGCAGTCCATGCGTAAACCGCAGTACTGGATGCTGGCGGTGATGTTCCTGACGGCCTGCATGAGCGGTCTGTATGTCATCGGTGTGGCGAAGGATATTGCCCAGGGGATGGTGAAACTGGATGCGGCCACGGCAGCCAATGCGGTGACTGTGATTTCCATTGCCAACCTCTCCGGTCGTCTGGTGCTCGGTATTCTGTCTGACAAAATCGCCCGTATCCGTGTGATTACGATTGGGCAGGTGGTTTCGCTGGTCGGTATGGCGGCTCTCCTGTTTGCCCCGCTGAACGAAGCGACCTTCTTTGCGGCGATTGCCTGCGTGGCCTTTAACTTTGGCGGCACTATTACCGTCTTCCCGTCACTGGTGAGCGAGTTCTTTGGCCTGAACAATCTGGCGAAAAACTACGGCGTTATCTATCTGGGCTTCGGGATTGGCAGTATCTGCGGTTCGCTGATTGCTTCCCTGTTCGGTGGGTTCTATGTGACTTTCTGTGTGATATTTGCCTTGTTGATTATTTCTCTGGCGCTCTCTACCACAATTCGCCAACCGCAACGCGAAGTTTTCAAAGAAGTTCATGCATAATGACGACGAGAAAGGCCGGTAATCCGGCCTTTTCCTTATGTAAAAAATGCAGCGTTGACTCAATCGTTAAATTCCAGATTCGTTTTTTTGTAAATAACTGTACCGATCACACACTCTGCTGCCACTTTTTCCCATCCCTGTGGTCTACTTACCACGCCTGTAGACGTTTCATTGAACGATCCCCTGAGCGTATGTTTAATCTGCCCACTTTTTAATCGAGGTGGGCGGCGGTACTGTCCCTTTTTCCGGGTAGCTTGCATGAAATACATTAAATCGATGGCGCAACAAAAGCTCTGCTTTTTGCTGGCGTTGTACATCGGCCTGTTTATGAATGGCGCAGTTTTTTTCCGTCGGTTTGACGGTTATGCGCAAGATTTTACCGTCTGGAAAGGAATTGCAGCGGTTGTCGAATTGGTCGCCGCGGTACTGGTCACCTTCTTTTTATTCCGTATTCTTACTCTGTTTGGTCGTCGCGTATGGCGAGTGCTGGCAACGTTTATCGTGCTGTGCTCGGCGGGGGCCAGCTATTACATGACCTTTATGAACGTGGTTATCGGCTACGGCATTATTGCCTCGGTGATGACCACGGATATCGATCTCTCTAAAGAGGTCGTGGGGTTGCACTTTATTCTCTGGGTGGTGGCGGTCAGTGCCTTACCGCTGCTACTCATCTGGAGTAACCGCTGCCGGTACACGCTGGTTCACCAGATCCGCACGCCAGGAAAACGTTTCAGAAGCGTCGCGATAGTCCTGCTGGCCGGTCTGATGGTCTGGGGGCCAATTCGTCTGCTGGAGGTGAAGCAGAAGTATGATGAGCGTACCTCCGGCGTGGATATGCCAAGCTACGGCGGCGTGGTTGCCAACTCGTATTTACCGTCTAACTGGATCTCCGCGCTGGGGCTGTATGCATGGGCGCAGGTGGATGAGTCTTCTGATAATAAATCGTTGATGAACCCAGCGAAGAAGTTTACCTATGTCCCGCCAAAAGATATCGATGATACCTATATCGTCTTTATCATCGGGGAAACCACGCGCTGGGATCATATGGGTATTCTTGGCTATAACCGCGATACAACCCCAAAACTGGCGCAAGAGAAAAACCTGATTGCCTATCGCGGCTACTCCTGTGATACCGCCACCAAGCTCTCCTTACGCTGCATGTTTGTACGTGAGGGAGGGGCGAGCGATAACCCACAGCGTACGCTGAAAGAGCAAAACGTCTTCTCGGTGCTTCATCAGCTTGGGTTTACATCTGACCTCTATGCGATGCAGAGCGAGATGTGGTTCTACAGCAACACCATGGCGCAGAATATTTCCTACCGCGAGCAGATTGGCGCGGAGGCGCGTAACCGTGGTAAGCCTGTCGATGACATGCTGCTGATTGATGAGATGAAATTGTCTCTCAACGGTAACCCGGATGGTAAGCACATGATTATCCTGCATACCAAAGGGTCGCACTTTAACTACACGCAACGCTACCCGCGTAGCTTTGCGAAATGGACGCCGGAATGTGTCGGGGTGGACAAAGACTGCACCAAAGAGCAGCTGATTAACTCCTACGACAACTCCGTGACGTATGTGGATCACTTTATTGATACGGTGATTGACCAGGTGCGTGATAAGAAAGCGATTGTGTTCTATGCGGCGGACCACGGTGAATCCATCAATGAATTCGAGCATCTGCACGGTACGCCACGTAAGATGGCGCCGCCGGAGCAGTTCCGTGTACCTATGATGGTGTGGATGTCTGACAAGTATCTGGAAGATCCTGAGAAAGCGAAGATGTTTGCTCACCTGAAGAAAGAGGCGGATATGAAGGTGCCGCGTCGTCACGTTGAGCTGTACGACACCATTTTAGGCTGCCTGGGATACACCTCTCCAGACGGTGGTCTTAACGAAAATAACAACTGGTGCAAACTCCCTGAAAGCAGCAAGAAAGCCGCGCAGTAGCTCGCCTGGCGAGAATATCGCCAGTTGAATGGCTTTTTGAAAATAAGGGATTGACGAGGGCGCACCCCAGCAGTAAGATGCGCTCCGCATTCGGCGAGTAGCGCAGCTTGGTAGCGCAACTGGTTTGGGACCAGTGGGTCGGAGGTTCGAATCCTCTCTCGCCGACCACATTCTGAAAAGGGCTAACCGCAAGGTTAGCCCTTTTTGCATTATGGCCTTAGCCCGCCAGAGTCATCAAAACACCCCTTAGACCTGCTTCTCCCTGCCTGTTAACGATTTTGTGACATAATCCATTGTATTTTTTTATATATAGATTGATCTTTTTTCGCGTTGCTTATGGATAACCTCAGCATTTTTCGCTGTGCGTTTTAACGTTCGCGGTATTTAGTGCTCAGATAATCACCATTCTGCAAGAAAATTTACCCATTCTGAATAAAAGTTAATCACTGACTGTCGCTAAATATGAAGATATTTGTGCTGCAAGATAGCGAGTAGCATAAATTTCCCTGCTGAAAACTGGCATACATGGTTTTTTTAATCTTTGTTTGCGGTTTCTCACACTCAGCGTAAATCCCCGTCACCTGTATTGACGTTTTCACATTCTGTTGACAGATTGTAGGGCATGAGGGGCATTTCAGGGACGATCTGCGCTGCAACTCAAACGCTCTTCTGAAAGGATTCTCCATCCCTTTAAAGCCTTCGGGCATCACCGACCGGACCGGGTAAAAAATAAATAAAGGTCTGGCGGCGTAACACAACAAAGCAAAACATCACATTGGAGCAGAATAATGAGTATTTCCTTGAAGAAGTCAGGGATGCTGAAGCTTGGTCTGAGCCTGGTGGCTATGACCGTGGCAGCAAGCGTACAGGCAAAAACCCTGGTTTACTGTTCTGAAGGCTCGCCGGAAGGCTTTAACCCACAGCTCTTTACCTCTGGTACGACTTACGACGCAAGCTCTGTACCGATCTATAACCGTCTGGTTGAATTCAAAACCGGTACCACGGAAGTGATTCCGGGTCTGGCCGAGAAGTGGGAGGTCAGCGAAGACGGTAAAACCTATACCTTCCACCTGCGCCAGGGCGTGAAGTGGCAGGACAACAAAGATTTCAAACCGACGCGCGATCTTAACGCCGACGACGTTGTGTTCTCCTTCGACCGTCAGAAAAATGCCCAGAACCCGTACCACAAAGTTTCTGGCGGCAGCTATGAATACTTCGAAGGGATGGGTCTGCCAGACCTGATCTCTGAAGTGAAAAAAGTTGACGATAAAACGGTTCAGTTCGTACTGACCCGCCCGGAAGCGCCATTCCTGGCTGACCTGGCCATGGACTTCGCCTCTATTCTGTCCAAAGAATATGCGGACAACATGCTGAAAGCCGGTACGCCGGAGAAAGTCGACCTGAACCCAATCGGTACCGGTCCATTCCAGCTGCTGCAGTATCAGAAAGACTCCCGTATTCTGTACAAAGCGTTTGAAGGCTTCTGGGGCACCAAGCCGAAGATCGACCGTCTGGTCTTCTCCATCACGCCTGATGCGTCAGTGCGTTATGCAAAACTGCAGAAAAACGAATGTCAGGTTATGCCATACCCGAACCCGGCTGACATCGCGCGCATGAAGCAGGATAAAAACATCAACCTGCTGGAACAGGCGGGTCTGAACGTGGGCTACCTCTCCTTCAACACCGAGAAGAAACCGTTTGATGACGTGAAAGTGCGTCAGGCGCTGACCTATGCGGTGAACAAAGAAGCGATCATCAAGGCGGTTTACCAGGGCGCTGGCGTTGCAGCTAAAAACCTGATCCCACCAACCATGTGGGGCTATAACGACGACGTTAAAGACTACAGCTACGATCCTGAGAAAGCGAAAGCGCTGCTGAAAGAAGCGGGACAGGATAAAGGCTTTACCGTTGAGCTGTGGGCGATGCCTGTTCAGCGTCCGTACAACCCGAACGCACGCCGTATGGCTGAAATGGTTCAGGCTGACTGGGCGAAGATTGGCGTTCAGGCCAAGATTGTGACCTACGAGTGGGGCGAGTACCTGAAGCGTGCCAAAGCGGGTGAGCACCAGGCGGTAATGATGGGCTGGACCGGTGATAACGGGGATCCGGACAACTTCTTCGCCACCCTGTTCAGCTGCGCTGCTGCGAAAGACGGCTCTAACTACTCTCGCTGGTGCTACAAGCCGTTTGAAGACCTGATCCAGCCGGCGCGTGCAACCGACGATCACAACAAACGTATTGAACTGTACAAACAGGCTCAGGTTGTTATGCACGATCAGGCTCCGGCGCTGATTGTTGCTCACTCCACCGTGTACGAGCCAGTGCGTAAAGAAGTGAAAGGCTACGTGGTTGATCCACTGGGCAAACACCACTTCGAAAGCGTATCTGTTGAATAATTAAAAGCAACGCCAGGCGGCGCTGCGCTTGCACTGGCCTACGGTATGTAGGCCGGGTAAGCGTAGCGCCACCCGGCAGCAGTGCTTTATTCCCTCTCTAAAAGGGGAGGGAATAAGATTTGTGAGCAATACAGACGCCACGCCATTGGTTGTGCGTCATCAGAGAGAATCCGGGTTATGTTGCAGTTCATCCTCCGACGTCTGGGACTTGTTATCCCCACGTTTATCGGTATCACCCTTCTCACTTTTGCCTTCGTCCATATGATCCCCGGCGACCCGGTAATGATTATGGCGGGTGAGCGTGGTATTTCCCCTGAGCGCCATGCACAGCTGCTGGCTGAGCTCGGCCTCGATAAGCCGATGTGGCAGCAGTACCTCCATTATATTTGGGGCGTCATGCACGGCGATTTAGGGATTTCGCTGAAAAGCCGTCTTCCGGTGTGGGACGAGTTCGTGCCGCGTTTTAAAGCGACACTCGAACTTGGCGTCTGCGCCATGATTTTCGCCACAGCGGTGGGCATTCCTGTTGGGGTGCTGGCTGCCGTTAAACGTGGCTCTATTTTTGACCATACTGCCGTGGGCCTGGCGCTGACCGGCTACTCCATGCCTATCTTCTGGTGGGGCATGATGCTGATTATGCTGGTATCGGTGCAGCTTAACCTGACACCGGTCTCCGGGCGCGTCAGCGATATGGTCTTCCTGGATGACTCCAACCCGCTCACCGGATTTATGCTGATTGATACGGCAATCTGGGGTGAAGAGGGCAACTTCATCGATGCCGTCGCGCACATGATCCTGCCTGCCATGGTGCTGGGTACCATTCCTCTGGCGGTGATCGTGCGTATGACCCGTTCATCCATGCTGGAAGTGCTGGGTGAGGATTATATTCGCACCGCGCGCGCCAAGGGCCTGACGCGCATGCGCGTCATCATCGTTCATGCGCTGCGTAATGCCATGCTGCCGGTGGTGACCGTTATTGGTCTGCAGGTGGGGACACTGCTGGCGGGGGCGATCCTGACCGAAACCATCTTCTCCTGGCCGGGTCTCGGCCGCTGGCTGATTGACGCGCTGCAACGCCGTGACTATCCGGTTGTGCAGGGCGGTGTACTGCTGGTCGCGACGATGATTATCCTCGTCAACCTGCTGGTCGATTTGCTGTACGGCGTGGTGAACCCGCGTATTCGTCATAGGAAGTAAGGGGCCATCATGTCACAAGTAACTCAAAATAAAGTGGTCGCAGCACCGGTGCCAATGACGCCGCTGCAGGAATTCTGGCACTACTTCAAACGCAATAAAGGTGCGGTAGTCGGGCTGGCGTATGTCGTCATCATGATTCTGATCGCGGTGTTTGCGAACGTCCTGGCGCCGTATAACCCGGCGGACCAGTTCCGCGATGCGCTGTTGGCCCCCCCTGCGTGGCAGGACGGCGGTAGCCTGACGCACCTGTTAGGTACCGATGATGTAGGCCGCGATGTGCTGTCGCGTCTGATGTACGGCGCGCGTCTGTCGCTGCTGGTCGGCTGCCTGGTGGTGGTGTTGTCCCTGATTATGGGGATCGTGCTCGGTCTGGTTGCCGGTTACTTCGGCGGTATCGTTGATAACATCATCATGCGTATCGTCGATATTATGCTGGCGCTGCCAAGTCTGCTGCTGGCGCTGGTGCTGGTGGCAATCTTCGGCCCGTCAATTGGTAACGCTGCGCTGGCGTTGACCTTCGTGGCGCTCCCTCACTACGTACGTTTAACCCGTGCGGCGGTGCTGGTGGAAGTGAACCGCGATTACGTCACGGCGTCTCGCGTGGCGGGGGCGGGTGCGATGCGCCAGATGTTCGTCAATATCTTCCCTAACTGCCTTGCGCCGCTGATTGTTCAGGCGTCGCTTGGTTTCTCTAACGCCATTCTTGATATGGCCGCTCTTGGCTTCCTGGGCATGGGTGCGCAACCGCCAACACCGGAGTGGGGCACCATGCTCTCCGACGTGTTGCAGTTCGCACAAAGCGCCTGGTGGGTTGTCACCTTCCCGGGTCTGGCAATCCTGCTGACGGTGCTGGCATTTAACCTGATGGGTGATGGTCTGCGTGATGCACTTGATCCCAAACTGAAGCAGTAAGAGGCACGAGATGGCGTTATTAAATGTAGATAAATTATCGGTGCACTTCGGGGATGAAGGCACTCCGTTTCGCGCCGTGGACCGCATCAGCTACAGCGTAAATCAGGGCGAAGTGGTTGGCATTGTCGGGGAATCCGGTTCCGGTAAGTCAGTCAGTTCACTGGCGATCATGGGGCTGATTGATTACCCGGGCCGCGTGATGGCGGAAAACCTGCAGTTCAACGGTCAGGACCTGAAGCGCATTTCTGAAAAACAGCGCCGCCAGCTGGTGGGCGCGGAAGTGGCGATGATTTTCCAGGACCCGATGACCAGCCTGAACCCTTGCTACACCGTCGGTTTCCAGATTATGGAAGCCATTAAGGTGCATCAGGGCGGGAATAAGAAAACCCGTCGCCAGCGCGCGATCGATCTGCTGAACCTGGTGGGGATCCCTGACCCGGCATCGCGTCTGGACGTTTACCCGCATCAGCTTTCCGGTGGGATGAGCCAGCGCGTGATGATCGCGATGGCGATTGCCTGTCGACCAAAACTGCTGATTGCGGATGAACCGACGACGGCGCTGGATGTGACCATTCAGGCGCAAATCATCGAACTGCTGCTGGAGCTGCAGCAGAAAGAGAATATGGCGCTGGTGCTGATTACGCACGACCTGGCGCTGGTGGCCGAAGCGGCGCACAAAATCATCGTGATGTATGCCGGCCAGGTGGTCGAGACCGGCAGTTCGCACGATATCTTCCGCGCGCCGCGTCACCCGTATACCCAGGCGCTTTTACGTGCGCTGCCAGAGTTTGCCCAGGACAAAGCGCGTCTGGCGTCTCTGCCGGGCGTGGTGCCGGGTAAATATGACCGTCCGCAGGGTTGTCTGCTTAATCCGCGCTGTCCGTATGCGACAGATAAATGCCGGGCAGAAGAGCCTGAGCTGAATCAGCTTGCTGACGGTCGTCAGTCGAAATGCCATTACCCACTCGATGATGCCGGGAGGCCAACACTATGAGTACGCAACAGGCCACCACGCAACAACCGCTGTTGCAGGCCATCGACCTGAAAAAATACTACCCGGTGAAGAAGGGGCTGTTTGCCCCTGAGCGCCTGGTGAAGGCACTGGACGGCGTCTCCTTTAATCTCGAACGCGGTAAAACGCTGGCGGTGGTGGGGGAGTCAGGCTGCGGTAAATCCACGCTGGGCCGTCTGCTGACGATGATTGAAGTGCCGACCGGCGGGGAGCTTTATTACCAGGGGCAGGATCTGCTCAAGCACGATCCGCAGGCGCAGAAGCTGCGTCGCCAGAAAATCCAGATTGTGTTCCAGAACCCGTATGGTTCTTTGAACCCGCGTAAAAAAGTGGGGCAGATTCTGGAAGAGCCGCTGCTGATTAACAGCAATCTGAGTAAAGAGCAGCGACGTGAAAAAGCCCTGGCAATGATGGCGAAGGTTGGCCTTAAAACCGAGCATTATGACCGCTACCCGCACATGTTCTCCGGCGGCCAGCGTCAGCGTATCGCTATCGCGCGGGGCCTGATGCTCGATCCGGACGTGGTGATTGCCGATGAACCGGTGTCGGCGCTCGACGTTTCCGTCCGTGCTCAGGTGCTGAACCTGATGATGGATCTGCAGCAGGAGCTGGGGCTGTCTTATGTGTTCATTTCCCACGACCTGTCGGTGGTAGAGCATATTGCCGATGAGGTGATGGTGATGTATCTGGGGCGCTGCGTGGAGAAGGGGAGCAAAGATCAGATCTTTAATAATCCTCGTCACCCGTATACCCAGGCGCTGCTGTCTGCGACGCCGCGTCTGAACCCGGACGATCGTCGTGAGCGTATTAAGCTGACGGGTGAACTGCCAAGCCCGCTGAATCCACCGCCGGGGTGTGCATTCAACGCCCGCTGCAGTCGCCGCTTTGGCCCTTGCACCCAGCTACAGCCTCAGTTGAAGGATTATGGTGGTCAACTGGTTGCCTGCTTCGCGGTCGATCAGGATGAAAATGGCGAGAAGCCACATGCATAAAGTAAAAAACCGGCGCTAAGCCGGTTTTTTTTATGTCTGCTTTGTTATTTCCGCAAGCGAATCTGGTCGACCGCGTGCTTCTCGCTCTTGGTGAGGATCAGGCTCGCGCGCTCGCGCGTCGGCAGGATGTTCTCTTTAAGGTTTACGTAGTTGATCTCATTCCAGAGTCCTGTTGCCACATTGATCGCTTCTTCTTCAGAAAGCTGCGCATAGTGATGGAAATAGGAATCCGGGTCAGTGAACGCCCCTTCACGGAACTTCAGGAAGCGGTTGATGTACCAGTTCTGCAGCAAGTCTTCCGGCGCATCGACATAAATAGAGAAATCGACGAAATCCGAGACAAAGACATGATGCGGATCGTGAGGATAGTCCATACCGCTTTGCAGGACGTTTAGCCCTTCCAGAATCAGGATATCTGGCTGGACTACCGTTTTATCTCCACCCGGGATGCGGTCGTAGATCAGATGCGAATAGACCGGCGCAGTCACGTGAGGCACGCCAGATTTCAGGTCAGAGACAAATTTCACCAGACGGTGCATATCATAAGACAGCGGGAAGCCCTTCTTCTTCATCAGCCCGCGTTCTTTTAATACTTCGTTCGGATGCAGGAAGCCGTCTGTTGTGATCAGCTCCACGCTGCGGTGTTCTGGCCAACGGCTCAATAGTGCCTGCAGGACACGCGCGGTGGTGCTTTTACCCACGGCCACGCTGCCTGCAATACTAATGATATAAGGAATGCGTTGACCGTTTGTCCCGAGGAACTGCTCCAGCACAGCCTGACGGCGCAGGTTGGAGCTGATATAGAAGTTAAGCAAGCGAGAGAGGGGGAGATAAATCTCTGCCACCTCTTCCAGGGACAGATCTTCGTTTATCCCTTTTAACCGTGCGATTTCACCTTCCGTCAGCGTCATAGGGACGGAATCACGCAGGGCAGCCCACTGACTGCGGTTAAAGTGAAGATAAGGCGTCATTAACGTTTGCTCTTTTTTGCTCATAAGCATGCTTCAGTGAGCCAGCATCACACTGCCGGATCATGGCTCATCACACAGTTAATTTTGGACAATGGGCAGGAGGTTAACACCAGATGACAGGAATAATAAGAAAAAAGATGGATAGCGCTGCGTTACGCGTAAGCCGTCACGCTACGGTGTATACGGTGCAAACCACGCTAATATGTTGGATATTTGACCGTGAATGACTACTTTTACAGCGCCTGGCACGTTGTTCGGATAAAATGTGAGCGAAAGAACGTTTTATGCAAATTTTTAGTTGCATGACCGCGCAGGTATCCATAGAATGCGCGCTACTTGATGCCGACTTAGCTCAGTAGGTAGAGCAACTGACTTGTAATCAGTAGGTCACCAGTTCGATTCCGGTAGTCGGCACCATCAAGTCCGGTGGGGTTCCCGAGCGGCCAAAGGGAGCAGACTGTAAATCTGCCGTCACAGACTTCGAAGGTTCGAATCCTTCCCCCACCACCACTTTCTGGCAGCGTTAATGCAGCCGGAGCTGGTTGGAAAAATTAGCCAGCTCAAACTGAAAAAGAGAGAAATCTCTTTTTTTGTTACAGAAAGAACTGGGTAGCCGAGTTTCAGGATGCGGGCATCGTATAATGGCTATTACCTCAGCCTTCCAAGCTGATGATGCGGGTTCGATTCCCGCTGCCCGCTCCAATACGTGCTGATATGGCTCAGTTGGTAGAGCGCACCCTTGGTAAGGGTGAGGTCCCCAGTTCGACTCTGGGTATCAGCACCACTTCACTTCTCCTTCCCGTTTCTCTCTGTTTCAATTTTACTGTATTCAACAATTCAGGCATTTCGCCTGGTTGATGTGGTGATATCACCGATTTATCCGTGTCTTAGAGGGACAATCGATGTCTAAAGAAAAGTTTGAACGTACAAAACCGCACGTTAACGTCGGTACTATCGGCCACGTTGACCATGGTAAAACAACGCTGACCGCTGCAATCACTACCGTTCTGGCAAAAACCTACGGTGGTTCTGCTCGTGCATTCGACCAGATCGATAACGC
>NZ_SOMG01000012.1 GCF_004402045.1 Lelliottia nimipressuralis
GCGTTATCGATCTGGTCGAATGCACGAGCAGAACCACCGTAGGTTTTTGCCAGAACGGTAGTGATTGCAGCGGTCAGGGTAGTTTTACCATGGTCAACGTGGCCGATAGTACCAACGTTGACGTGCGGTTTTGTACGTTCAAATTTTTCTTTAGACACGGCTATATTCCTTACTATAGTGCTCTCCCCTCTGGAGAGAGCACGGGACTTAGGTTTTAATCCTGTGGATTACTTACCACGGGCTTCAATAACGGCCTGAGCAACGTTGTTAGGCGCATCATCATACTTCAGGAATTCCATGGTGTATGATGCACGACCTTTGGTCAGAGAACGCAGCTGAGTTGCATATCCGAACATTTCAGACAGCGGAACTTCAGCGTGGATCTTAACGCCAGTTACTTCGGATTCCTGACCACGCAGCATACCGCGACGACGGCTCAAGTCACCGATAACGTCACCGGTGTTCTCTTCAGGAGTTTCTACTTCAACCTTCATGATTGGCTCAAGCAGAACTGGTTTTGCTTTCTTAAAGCCTTCTTTAAAGGCAATAGACGCAGCCAGTTTAAACGCCAGTTCAGAGGAGTCAACGTCGTGGTAAGAACCGAAGTGCAGACGAACACCCATGTCAACAACCGGATAGCCAGCCAGAGGGCCCGCTTTCAGCTGTTCCTGAATGCCTTTATCAACGGCTGGGATGTATTCGCCAGGAATTACACCACCTTTGATGTCGTTGATGAACTCGTAACCTTTAGGGTTAGAGCCCGGCTCCAGTGGGTACATGTCGATCACAACGTGACCGTACTGACCGCGACCACCAGACTGCTTAGCGTGTTTACCTTCAACATCGGTAACTTTCGCACGAATCGCTTCGCGGTAAGCAACCTGAGGTTTACCCACGTTCGCTTCAACGTTGAATTCACGCTTCATACGGTCAACGATGATGTCCAGGTGCAGTTCACCCATACCAGCGATGATGGTCTGGTTAGATTCTTCATCAGTCCATACGCGGAATGATGGGTCTTCTTTCGCCAGACGGCCCAGAGCCAGACCCATTTTTTCCTGGTCAGCTTTGGTTTTTGGTTCAACTGCGATGGAGATTACCGGCTCAGGGAATTCCATACGCTCCAGAATGATCGGGTGATCCGGGTCACACAGGGTGTCACCAGTGGTCACGTCTTTCAGACCGATAGCTGCAGCGATGTCGCCCGCACGAACTTCTTTGATCTCTTCACGTTTGTTAGCGTGCATCTGTACGATACGGCCAAAACGTTCACGCGCCGTTTTCACGGAGTTCAGGATGGTGTCACCGGAGTTAACCACACCAGAGTAAACGCGGAAGAAGGTCAGGTTACCCACGAATGGGTCGGTAGCAATTTTGAACGCCAGTGCAGAGAACGGCTCTTCGTCGCTTGCGTGACGCTCAGCCGGCGTATCTTTACCGTCGTCCAGGATGCCGTTGATCGCAGGAACGTCAACCGGGGATGGCAGGTAGTCAACTACCGCATCCAGCATCGCCTGAACACCTTTGTTCTTGAACGCAGAACCACAGGTTACCAGGATGATTTCGTTGTTCAGAACGCGCTGACGCAGAGCTTTTTTGATCTCTTCTTCAGTCAGTTCTTCACCACCCAGGTATTTCTCCATCAGCTCTTCAGAAGCTTCAGCAGCGGATTCGATCAGGTTCTGGTGCCATTCGTCAGCCAGGTCCTGCATTTCAGCCGGGATATCTTCGTATTCGAAGGTAACGCCCTGGTCTGCATCGTTCCAGTTGATGGCTTTCATTTTCACCAAGTCGATAACACCGGTGAAACCTTCTTCAGCACCAATTGCCAGCTGCAGCGGAACAGGGTTCGCGCCCAGACGGGATTTGATCTGACCAACAACTTTCAGGAAGTTAGCACCCATACGGTCCATTTTGTTAACGAACGCGATGCGTGGAACTTTATATTTGTTCGCCTGACGCCATACGGTCTCAGACTGTGGCTGAACACCACCAACTGCGCAATAAACCATTACCGCGCCGTCAAGAACACGCATGGAACGTTCTACTTCGATGGTGAAGTCAACGTGGCCCGGGGTGTCGATGATGTTTACGCGATGCGGTTCGTACTGCTTAGCCATACCTGACCAGAATGCAGTAGTCGCTGCGGAGGTGATAGTGATACCACGCTCCTGCTCCTGTTCCATCCAGTCCATGGTGGCTGCGCCGTCATGAACTTCACCGATTTTGTGGTTTACACCGGTGTAGAACAGAATACGTTCGGTAGTAGTGGTTTTACCGGCGTCGATGTGCGCACTGATACCGATGTTACGGTAGCGTGCGATGGGTGTTGTACGAGCCATTTGATTCCTCGTTTATATCTTTAGGCGTTCAGTTAAGTTACCCAGAGCGGGCGGCTTCTCTGAAGCGCCCGCCTGGTGACTAATACTCCGAAGGGATTACCAACGGTAGTGTGCGAACGCCTTGTTGGCTTCTGCCATACGGTGAACGTCTTCACGTTTCTTAACTGCAGTACCTTTGTTGTCTGCAGCATCAGAAAGTTCGTTCGCCAGACGCAGAGCCATGGATTTATCACCGCGTTTACGAGCAGCTTCAACGATCCAACGCATTGCCAGAGCATTACGACGAACCGGACGAACTTCAACTGGAACCTGATAAGTAGAACCACCAACGCGGCGGGACTTAACTTCTACAGTTGGGCGAACGTTGTCGAGAGCGACTTCGAAAGCTTCCAGTTCATTTTTACCAGAACGCTGAGCCAGGGTCTCAAGCGCGCTGTATACGATTGCTTCTGCAGTAGATTTTTTACCATCTACCATCAGGATATTTACAAATTTTGCCAGCAGTTCTGATCCGAATTTCGGATCTGGAAGAATTTTACGCTGACCAATGACGCGACGACGTGGCATGGGAATACTCCGTTGTTAATTCAGGATTGTCCAAAACTCAAAGAGTTTAGTTTGACATTAAGATAAATCAGTTTGGCCTTACTTAACGGAGAACCATTAAGCCTTAGGACGCTTCACGCCGTACTTGGAGCGAGCCTGCTTACGGTCTTTAACACCTGAGCAGTCGAGCGCACCACGAACGGTGTGGTAACGAACACCCGGAAGGTCTTTAACACGACCGCCACGGATCAGGATCACGGAGTGTTCCTGCAGGTTGTGACCTTCACCACCGATGTAGGAAGTCACTTCGAAACCGTTAGTCAAACGCACACGGCATACTTTACGCAGTGCGGAGTTTGGTTTTTTAGGAGTGGTGGTATATACACGGGTACATACACCACGTTTCTGCGGGCAGGCTTCCAGCGCAGGCACGTTGCTCTTTGCAACTTTGCGTGCGCGTGGTTTGCGTACCAGCTGGTTAACTGTTGCCATTAAATAGCTCCTGGTTTTAGCTTTTGCTTCGTAAACACGTAATAAAACGACCTCATACAATATGAGGACGCGAAATTTTAGGGCTACGTCGAAAAGGTGTCAAGAAATATACAGCGATCTCAGATCACCAGTTCATTTGACTGGCGTGCGTCACAGTAAGATTGACGAAATCATTATAGCCAACCACGTCAATTTTGGCTGAAATTTGACCAGAAAGACCCCGCGCATCAAGATCGTCCTTCAGCGCAGAGACTGTTATGGGGGCATTGCAGAGGATTTCAACAAAACGACTGCCTTCAAGTGCGGCAAGCACACCATCCTGAATCAGCAGGAGGTCATCACCTTCGCGCAGCATACTCAGTAACGCGTCGATATCACATTGCCACGGTGAATGGCTCAGAGTATGGAGCATAGCAGCCTCAGAAAGTCAGAACGGTGTCGTAGTGGGAAAGGTGTTCGCGCAGTGCCGCAGAAGACAGCATTGTCACATCCAGCACGAAAGGCGTTGCCTCGTTTAAACCGCGCGCGGCCAGGGAGTCGGCACAGACATAGCATGTTTCGATGTCGTAAAGCGGTAACACTTTGAAGGTTGCGATGTAATCCCGCGCCAGGATGGCCTGAGGCTGTTGCCCCGCCAGAAGCTGAAATACACCGTCCCCCAAAAAGAAGACGCCGATATCTTCGGTCAGCGCTGATGTCGCGAGCAGCGCATCCAGCCCTTCTCTGCCGGACGCAGTACCGTGCGGCGCTGAGGAAAAAACAAACGCGACACGCTTCATCAGAATTGCACCACTCTGTCGCAGGTTAACGCCGCCTGTGCCAGTGCCCCCAGGCCACTCAACGAAAAACCAGGCTGCAGGTTAGAACCCGATAAGCCAAGACGAGCGGCTTCGGTTGCATCGGTCACGCCGCGGCGAAGTGCCGCCGCGACGCAGATATGCAGTTCTACGCCCTGCTTTTCGTTTAATGCCTGCCAGGCGCGCACCAGATCAAACTCATCGCTCGCCGGTGACGTAAACTGGTTCGCGTTATACACCCCTTCCCGATAGAAGAAGACGCTCACCAGCTCATGTCCGGCCGCCAGTAACGCATATGCAAACTGCAGCGCGCTGCTGGCCTGCTGAGTACCGTACGCCGGGCCTGTCACCATTAACGCAAAACGCATTACTTGTCTTGCCCCAGGAAATCACCGCTTTTGAACTGACGGATGTAGAGGTAGACCGTGTGCTTGGAGATGTTCAGACGATCGGCCACCTGGTTGATGGCGTCTTTAATATCAAAAATACCTTTCTCGTAGAGATTAAGCACAATCTGGCGATTCTTGGCGTTGTTCGAGACGTTGCGATCGGCATTCACCTCTTCAATCGTAAACTCAAGCGTCTGCGTCACCAGATCTTCAACGGAGGAGGCAAAGTTAACAGAAGAGCCAACATCCGGCGTTTCTGGTGGAATAAAAGTGCTCATGATTTGCGAGAATGGCACATCAAGGTTCATGTTGATGCACAACAGTCCAATCACACGATGCTCGCGGTTTCGAATCGCGATGGTTTCTGATTTCATCAGCACGCCGCTTTTGGCGCGGGTGAAATAGCATTTGGAGACGCTGCTGTCCGCGCCGGTCATGTCATGCAACATACGCAATGCAAGGTCGGTGATTGGCGAACCAATTTTACGGCCAGTATGCTCACCATTAGCAATGCGGATGGCGGAACACTTCAGATCTTGCAGGGAGTGCAATACGATTTCGCAGTGGGAGCCAATGAGCATCGCTAACCCGTCCACCACCGCTTCATAGGATTTCAGAATATCGAAGTCGGTCTGATCAAAAGGACGTTGATCCAGCAAATCAAGTTCACTGGTTTCGTTGGTTAAAAGCGACCTGGACATGAAAAAAACACTCCTTTTCAGGAGCCTGTCGTTAGGTTTTCAGGGCAGGCTCATTATCTACACGGACAACTAAATTAATACAGCGTGTATAGCGCTTTCCAGTGTTAATTATATCTGCCCCATAATAAAAAAACCGCCGCCTTAAAGGCGGCGGTTTTTATCACATTACTTCTTAGCGTCTGTCGCTGCTTTTTCTTCAGCCGGCGCGTCTGCCTTTGCATCCGCTTTCGGTGCTGGTTTGATATCCAGCAGCTCTACGTCAAAGACCAGCGTAGAGTTGGCAGGGATACCCGGAACGCCGGTTTTGCCATACGCCAGGTCTGGTGGAATAACCAGCTTGATCTTGCCACCTTTCTTGATGTTTTTCAGGCCTTCAGTCCAGCCAGGGATCACACCATCAAGACGGAAAGAGAGCGGCTCACCACGGGTGTAAGAGTTATCGAACTCTTTACCGTCGATCAGCGTACCTTTGTAGTTCACAACAACGGTATCGCTGTCTTTAGGCGCATCGCCGGTGCCTTCTTTCTCAACTTTGTACACCAGGCCAGTAGAAGAGGTTTTCACACCCTTCTCTTTAGCAAAGGTATCGCGGTAGGCTTTGCCTTTCGCTTCGTTGTCTTTAGCGTCCGCATCCATCTTAGTCTGAGCGGCACCCTTCACACGCGCTTCAAACGCCTGCAGAGTCTGTTCGATTTCCTGGTCAGACAGCTTGCTCTTATCTGCAAATGCGTCCTGAACACCCGCGATCAGCTGAGCTTTGTCCAGTTTGATGCCCAGTTTCTCTTGTTCTTTCAGAGAGTTTTCCATGTAACGACCCAGAGATGCGCCGAGTGCGTAGGCGGATTTCTGGTCGTCATTTTTGAACGCCGCTTTGCTGTCTGCAGTGGCAGCAGGCTTCGCAGCAGTATCAGCAGCGAATGACAGCGGCGCGTTCAGCGCAACAGCCATCGTCGTCGCCAGCAGCGTTACTTTAAACAGTGATTTCATCCATATCTCCAGGGCCTGGGGACTCTCACCCCAGCATTAAACGTAAATGAGTTACGTACTATAAATCGTTGCGGAAGAAATCTACAGACAGACTCCCCCGATTCTCGCCACTTTTCAGACTATTTTTGTTTAAATAAGTTTCTTGCTTCAGGGATGAATACTGTACTTAGGGATAAACTCGGTTAAACTTCGCCGCCGCTGACCCATTATGGCGAATCAGAAACAGACGAGGTGAATCATGAAGGACACGATGATAGAAGAGAGACTGGCCGAGCTTGAAAGCCGCCTGGCTTTTCAGGACATCACCATCGAAGAGCTTAACCAAACGGTGACCGCCCACGAGCTAGAAATGGCAAAACTGCGGGATCTGCTGCGTCTGCTCACTGAAAAAGTGAAGGCCACACAGGCATCGCATATCGCCTCTCAATCTGAAGAGACACCCCCACCTCATTATTGAGGCGTAAAAAAAGCGGGATCATCCCGCTTTTTTATTTTCCGCATGACGGAATTAGTGGCAACCGCAGCCGCCGTTACCGCAACCACCTTTACCGTGGTCGTGACCATGGTCGTGATCGTGGCCGTGACCACCGCAGCAGCCGTCATGGCCGTGATCGTGGTCATGGTCGTGGCCGTTTGCACCGTGAACGTGGCCATGAGCCAGCTCTTCTTCGGTTGCTTCACGAATCGCAACAACTTCTACGTTGAACTTCAGGTTCTGGCCAGCCAGCATGTGGTTGCCGTCAACCACGACGTGGTCATCTTCCACTTCGGTGATTTCCACAGGAACCGGACCCTGGTCAGTTTCAGCCAGGAAGCGCATGCCAACCTGCAGTTCGTCAACGCCCATGAACACGTCTTTAGGAACGCGCTGAACCAGGTTGTCGTCATACTGACCGTAAGCGTCGTTCGCGCCTACAGCAACGTCAAATTTGTCGCCAACTTCATGACCTTCCAGCGCGTTTTCCAGGCCAGAAATCAGGGAACCGTGACCATGCAGGTAGTCAAGCGGCGCACTCACCGGAGACTCATCAACCAACACACCGTCTTCTGTACGTACCTGATAGGCCAGGCTGACCACCAGGTCTTTTGCTACTTTCATGATATCTCCTGAGCGTGGGAAAATTGCTGGCGCAGATTGTAGCGGAAATCTGCACCCGTGTACCCTTTAGCTTAAAAAAACTCAGGGCATATCGCTAGTCCGGATGAAAAATCCCGATAACTTGCTCTTCTTTGCGTACATGATCGCGGGCCTCTTTATCGGCTTCGCGCATCTGGTGACCGCACTTAACACACTCAACAACATCAATATTATTTTCCCGCCACATCGCCAGGGTATCTTGCGCCTGGCAGGTCGGGCATTTTGCACCCGCAATAAAGCGTTTACGTACAGCCATCTTTCGTTACCCTTTATTCAAATTCATCCCAGCCATCAAGCTGGCGTCGTTCCTGTTGCATCTCTCGCTGGAAGATTTCCTCCAGTTCGCGACGCGCTTCCCGCACGCGGGAGATCTGCTCAGTATCAGTATGTACCGGCATCAGCTCGCGCAACATTTGCATATCCAGCCGGCGGAAATGCATCTGGGCGCGCTGCGCCTGATGAGGATGCATCCCCAACGAGATCAAAGCCTTGCGGCCCAGCTCCAGCGCACTGGAAAATGTCTCACGGGAGAAGTGTTTCACACCCGCCTGTAACAGTTCGTGAGCTTCAACACGTCCACGCGCACGCGCCAGAATATGCAGATGCGGAAAATGCTGCTGACACAGCTCCACCAGCTTCATCGTGTCTTCCGGATCGTTGCAGGTAATCACGATGGACTCTGCT
This sequence comes from Lelliottia nimipressuralis, assembly GCF_004402045.1. Lineage (GTDB taxonomy): Bacteria > Pseudomonadota > Gammaproteobacteria > Enterobacterales > Enterobacteriaceae > Enterobacter > Enterobacter chinensis. The sequence continues at coordinate 8,077 of NZ_SOMG01000012.1, forward strand.
GCCTCTGCACCCGCCGAGCGCAATAGCTCGAGCTGGGTCGCGTCGCCGTAATAAACCTTATAGCCATATTTACGCATCAGATTGACCGCGCTGATATCGCGTTCCAGCACCGTGATGCGCATTTTGTTCGCCATCAGCAAACGCCCGATAACCTGCCCGAAGCGGCCAAAGCCCACCACAATCACCTGCGGCTTATCGTCTTCCACCCACGGCGCTTCATCTTCATCGTCAGTCGGGTTTAAGCGGCGCGACAGAAGTTTATCCACCAGCCTCATCAGAAGTGGTGTGGTCATCATCGACAGCGTAACTGTCACCAGCAGAAGCGCCATCTGATCGTCTTTAAACAGCTTCTGGGAGGAGGCGGTGGAGAACAGCACAAACGCGAACTCGCCACCCTGGCTTAGCACGCTGGCAAACTGCATACGTTCTGAACTGCGCAAGCCGTAAATACGCGCCATGACGTACAGCACCAGCGTTTTCACCGCCACGAGGATGGCAACGCTCATCACAACCCACAGCAGATGGGTATAGAGCACGCCGAGATTGAGCGCCATCCCCACCGAAATAAAGAACAGACCTAACAGCAGCCCTTTGAAGGGATCGATGGCAATTTCCAGCTCGTGCCGATATTCGCTCTCCGCCAGCAACACCCCGGCGATAAAGGTCCCGAGCGCCATCGACAGCCCCAGCGCGTCCATAAACAACGCCGATCCCAGCACCAGCAGCAGCGTCGCGGCGGTAAAGACCTCGCGCACGCCCGAGGCGGCAATAAAACGGAACACGGGGCGTAACAGGAAACGTCCGCCAATCAGCATGCCCGCGAAGGCCAGCACCTTCATGGCAATTTTCGCCCAGTCGAAATGATCGTCGCCAGAGCCCGCCAGTAGCGGCACCAGCGCCAGAGCCGGGATCACCGCTAAATCCTGGAACAACAGCACCGAGAAGCCCAGTTGACCGGCTTCATTGCGATTCATCCCTTTGTCGCGCATCAGCTGCAGGGCCATCGCCGTCGACGACATCGCAAGGCCTATTCCGCCTATCACCGCCGCCTGCCAGGAGAAACTCGTCAGCATTAACAGGCCGCCCAGGATAGCGGCGCTGAACAACACCTGTGCAGCACCCACACCAAAGATAGAGCGTCGTAGCTGCCACAGCTTAGAAGGATTCAGCTCCAGGCCGATGATGAACATCAGGAACACCACGCCCAGCTCGGAGAAATGGAGAATTTCATCCACATCGCTGATGAATCCCAGCCCCCAGGGGCCAATCGCGATCCCCGCCAGCAGATAACCCAGCACTGCACCTATTCCAATACGTGCAGCAAGCGGCACCGCGACGACGGCTGCAAATAAAAACAGCACCCCGGCGAGGAGTAAATTCGATCCTTCCATTAACGACCTCCTGCCGGAATCGGTGACGCCAGCCATTCACCGTAGGCTCTGGCGTGGCTTGCCAGCTCTTTCGGATCCTGACGCCGGGCCCAGTAGACAATAATCGGGCTCATCCAGTGCATACGACACATTGCCGCCGTCAGCTCGAAAGGCCGCAGAATGTCGCTCATCGGATAACGATTCAGCCCGTCGTGGCGGTAAGCGCTTTCTGGCTCACCGGTTGTGATCACGCTGCGCCAGTACTTTCCCGCCAGCTGGTTGCCCCCCACTCCGCTGGAAAAGCCCCGGCTCAGCACACGGTCCAGCCACTCTTTGAGCAGCGCCGGACAGCTGTAGGTATAAAGCGGATGCTGGAACACAATCACGTCATGCTGACGCAGCAGTTCCTGCTCGTAAGGGATATCGATAAAGAAATCAGGGTAGTGCGCGTAAAGATCGTGCACCGTCACGTTGCTGAGCTGTGTAGCCGGCTTAAGCAGAACCCGGTTCGCCACCGAGTCCTGAGATTCCGGATGGGCATACAGCAGCAGCACTTTTGCTGTCTGAGACATCATTCCCCTCCCGGTCTTGTTTCTGTTTTTGTGTATCGTCGTTGTTTTGGGCTACCATGGCGGCCCGGTGCGGAAAATGGCGCACACCTTACATTATCATAATGACAAATTAACATAGTCGGAACATACGGCGCTTCTATGATTGTTTTCTCCTCGTTACAAATTCGTCGCGGCGTGCGCGTCCTGCTGGATAACGCCACTGCTACCATCAATCCAGGCCAAAAAGTGGGGCTGGTCGGCAAAAACGGCTGCGGTAAATCCACGCTGCTGGCGCTGCTGAAAAACGAGATTAGCGCGGATGGCGGTAACTTTACCTTTCCGGGGAACTGGCAGCTCGCATGGGTGAACCAGGAGACGCCGGCCCTGAGCGAACCGGCTCTCGACTATGTTATCGACGGCGATCGTGAATACCGTAAGCTCGAGGCGGAACTCAACGCCGCTAACGAGCGCAACGACGGTCACGCCATCGCCACCGTTCACGGCAAGCTGGACGCCATCGACGCGTGGACCATTCGCTCTCGCGCCTCCAGCCTGCTGCACGGCCTGGGCTTCAGCAATGAACAGCTGGAACGCCCGGTCAGCGACTTCTCCGGCGGCTGGCGTATGCGCCTCAACCTGGCGCAGGCGCTGATCTGCCGCTCTGACCTGCTGCTGCTCGATGAACCGACCAACCACCTCGATCTCGATGCGGTTATTTGGCTGGAGAAGTGGCTTAAGAGCTATCAGGGCACTCTGATTCTGATCTCCCACGACCGTGACTTCCTCGACCCGGTGGTAGATAAAATCATTCATATCGAACAGCAAACAATGTTCGAGTACACCGGCAACTACAGCTCCTTCGAGCGCCAGCGCGCGACGCGCCTTGCCCAGCAGCAGTCCATGTACGAAAGCCAGCAGCAGCGCGTGGCGCACCTGCAAAGCTTTGTGGATCGCTTCAAGGCCAAAGCGTCAAAAGCGAAGCAGGCCCAGAGCCGCATCAAGATGCTCGAACGCATGGAGATGATTGCCCCGGCGCACGTGGATAACCCGTTCCATTTCAGCTTCCGCGCGCCGGAAAGCCTGCCGAACCCGCTGCTGAAGATGGAGAAAGTGAGCGCGGGCTATGCCGATCGCATCATTCTCGACTCCATCAAGCTCAACCTGGTACCGGGTTCACGTATTGGTTTGCTGGGGCGCAACGGTGCCGGTAAATCCACGCTGATCAAACTGCTGGCGGGCGAGCTTAACCCGGTCAGCGGCGAAATCGGGCTGGCGAAGGGCATCAAGCTAGGCTACTTCGCCCAGCATCAGCTGGAATTTTTACGCGCGGATGAATCCCCGATTCAGCACCTTGCACGTCTTGCACCGCAGGAGATGGAGCAGAAGCTGCGCGACTACCTCGGCGGCTTCGGCTTCCAGGGCGATAAGGTGACGGAAAATACCGAGCGTTTCTCCGGCGGCGAAAAAGCCCGCCTGGTGCTGGCGTTAATCGTCTGGCAGCGCCCGAACCTGCTGCTGCTCGATGAACCGACTAACCACCTCGATCTCGATATGCGTCAGGCACTGACTGAAGCGCTGATCGAGTTCGAAGGAGCGCTGGTTGTGGTTTCGCACGATCGTCACCTGATCCGCTCCACCACGGACGATCTCTACTTAGTTCACGATGGCAAAGTCGAACCGTTCGACGGCGATCTGGAAGACTACCAGCAGTGGCTGACGGACGTGCAGAAGCAGGAAAACCAGCCGGAAGAGTCCGCGAAAGATAACGCCAACAGCGCGCAGGCGCGTAAAGACCAGAAGCGCCGCGAAGCCGAACTGCGCACCCAGACGCAGCCGCTGCGTAAAGAGATTGCCCGTCTCGAAAAAGAGATGGAAAAACTGAACGCCACGCTTGCCGCGGTTGAGGAGAAGCTCGGCGATAGCGGTCTGTATGACCAGAGCCGTAAAGCGGAACTGACGGACTGCCTGCAAACGCAGGCAAAGACCAAATCGAGCCTTGAAGAGTGTGAGATGTCATGGCTCGACGCGCAGGAACAGCTGGAAGCGATGCTGCAGGCTGAATAACACTCCGGGAGGGCTATGAGTTTCGATATCACGAGCGAGATTACGTTCCGCAAGCTCAGCATCTTCATGACGTTTATGGAGAAGGGGAATATCGCGCGTACCGCCGAAACTCTGGGCCTGAGCGGCGTCAGCGTGCACCGTGCGCTGCACACCCTGGAAGAGAACGTGCGCTGCCCGCTCTTTACCCACAAGGGGCGCAACCTGATTGCGCTGCCTTCCGCATGGACATTGCTGGAGTATTGCCAGGAGGTGATGCAGGTGATGGAGCGCGGGTTGGATGAGGCGCGTAAAATTGCCGGCATTGGCCAGGGTCGGCTGCGCGTCGGTACGCTCTACTCGCTCACCCTGGAAACCGTACCGCGTCTGATTATGGGCATGAAGCTGCGTCGCCCGGATCTGGAAATGGACCTGACGATGGGCTCTAACGACACCTTGCTCCACATGCTGGACGACGGGTCGCTGGACGCCATCCTGATCTCCATCTCCGAAAGCGATATTGACCGCAACAGCCTTGAGGTTCTGCCGCTGTTCCATGACGACATATTCCTTGCCGCACCGGCTTCCGCCACGCTGAATACCCGGGGGCCAGCGGATCTTCGTGATTATAAAGATCAGAAATTTGTCGCGCTTGCTGAAGGGTTTGCAACCTACGCCGGGTTCCAGGAAGCGTTCCATATTGCCGGATTCGAACCAGAGATTGTTACGCGGGTGAACGACATTTTCTCAATGCTCAGCCTGGTTCAGGCGGGCGTCGGCTTTACGCTGATGCCGGGCAGGATGAAGAAGGTGTACGAGAATTCGGTGCAGCTACTGAAGCTGGCAGAACCGTACCAGATGCAGCAGCTTATCGCGATCGTCTTTGCCCGCAACCGCGAGCAGGACCCGAGCCTGCGCGCGCTGGCGGCCGAAGGGCGGATGTATGCGCGCAGCCTGCAGGAAAGTGCGTGATACAAAACGAGACAACCGAACCCGTAGGCCCGGTAAGCGCAGCGCCACCGGGCTAGAAACTCACGCGCGAAGCCGTTTTTCCAGATGCACCGCCACGTCCACCCCACTGCGCTCCAGTGAAATCGTCTCGCCTTCCCATGCTGCCTGCCGTGTCAGGCAGGTCAGTACGCCGCCGGGCGGCATCTCGATCGCCAGCCGGGCTTCGCGTTCGTTAGCGGATATCACCGCCTCCTGCCAGCGCACCGTACGCGCCATATTCATCGCCAGATCGTCAGCGATTTTCTCCGGCTGCCAGAACACGCGACCGGTGCTGCCGCTCAGGTACGCACAGCGTGGACGAGCCAGCGTGACGGACTCAAACGCCGCCGCCAGCTTTTGTGCCGGTGCCGCCAGCAGTTCGCAGTGCGACGGCACGCTCACCGCCAGCCGTTTGGCCTTGCTCGCCCCTTTTGCCAGCGCGCGCGCCGCCACCTGTGCCATCCCGTCATCGCTTCCGGCAATCACGATCTGCGTTTCGGCATTCAGATTAGCAATATACGTTCCGGTACCCTCGATAAGCTGCTCCACCTGCGGCAGGGTCAGCCCCATAATCGCCGTCAGGCCGTAGCCGTGCGGATACGCCTGCTCCATCAGATCGCCACGCAGCGCCACCAGCTTAAGCGCGTCCGTAAATTCCAGCGCGCCTGCCACGACCGCTGCGGGATAGGCGCCAATCGATAAACCGCTCACGATGTCAGGCGACACGCCGCGTCGTTCAAGCTCGCGCGCCCAGGCCACGCCCGAAATCAACAGCGAAAGCTGAACCGCGCGGGTGTGGGTTAATGAGGCTGCACTGTCCAGCATATCGGCTTCGCTACCCAGCACCTCGCGCGCCTGAGCCAGCGTCGTTCCCGGCAGATTTTGCAGCATACCTTCGTGCTGCGTGCCCTGCCCCGGAAAGGTAAACAGTATTTTCATCACTCCTCCCTGTGCCACGGATCCGCCACCAGGCGCGGTCCGCGGCAGGTTTTCAGCAGCGTTTTTCCATCGCGTAACCACTCCGCCAGCGCGAAGCCCCCTTCGGGCGTATCGACCTGCGTATCCGCCCGGCACAGTGCGCGGTTCAACTGCGACTGCCATGCGGTAAAAGCATCAGGCGAAATCGGCTCAGGGGCGCGGATCAGCAGGTCAAGATCGCTGTCGGCATGTATCACCGGAATGCCGGTCGCCAGCGCATAGCCGGTGCTGCCGGTAATGCCCCACGTCCACGGCCACGACTGCTGAGCAAGCTGTAACGCCACCTGAACCGGTGGCTGAGTCACGAACGGCGAGCGCAGCAGATCGGCCGTCACGCTCAGCGCCTCAGGCGAAACGACGCGGAGGACGTTTTCGGGCTTCACCCATCCGGCCGCACGTTGGTCGCGACGCAGGCCGCGCACGCCAACGGGGATGCGGCCGTCGCTATCAACATCACGCCGCACCACTACCGGCAGGCCGGTATGCCAGACGGCATCCACCCAGGATTCGGCGATCCCTTCCAGCGCGTCACGCGCGGTAAGCCAGATTAGGTCGTGTGGGCGTAATGTTGTGGTCATGATTACATTCCTGAAGTCAGCGAAATAAACAGCGGCAGCGACAGGATACACAGTACGGAGCTTAACAGCAGCACGGCTTCAGCATCCGGCGACTGCACGCCAAAGCGGTTACCGAACACCACACCGAAGAAGCCCGCAGAAAGCGCAATCATCAGGATGGCGGTAATGGCGACGGAGCCGTGCAGACCGAAGATCAGCACGATACCCCAGGCAATCGCTGGCTGAATCAGCAGCTTGGCAATGGTCGAGGTAATCACCATGGTGTTGATCTGCAGCTTACGGGCAGAGAGGATCACCCCGGTCAGGAACAGCGCCGCAGCGGTCGCGGCGAGCCCCAGCGGTTTAATCGCTGCGAGTACCAGTTCCGGCATTTTGATGCCGATGGCGGACAAAATCACACCCAGCAGCGGCCCCATCACGATCGGTTTTTTAATGGAACGCCACATCAGCACCGGCAGCATGGAAAGCGTTGAGCCGGAACTATTGCCTTCTGCGCGCGCTTTTTCACGCTCCAGGATCAGCAGGCAGAACGGCGTCATCAGCACTGAGCCGCAGGCAATAGAGACCGCGACGGACAGAGACGTGGAAGATCCTTCACCCAGCACGCTGCCCAGGATTGGCAGACCAAGCGCCGCATAGTTCGGCAACGCCACCGTCAGGGTCAGCACGGCCGCATCCTGCGGGGATTTCTTAAAGACTTGAGTGGCGAGGAAGTAGATGGCCGCATAGGTTATCCACATCGCCAGAGTCAGCACCAGAATCAGCGGTGACTGAGCCACAATGCCGGTCCACGGCGTTTGCACGGTGGCGCTAAACAGCGCGGCAGGCAGTGCAAAATCCATCACGAAAATATTGAGCAGGGAAACGTTTTTGTTATCGACCATCTTTGCCTTACCGGCCCAGAATCCCAGCAGCATGATGACGAAAATCGGTGCAAGAGCATGAACAATTACGTAAGTCATAAATCACCTGTAGTAAAAAAAGTTTTAGCACTGGCGCGATGATTATTATTTTTCAGGATGCAGGCTCCCACGCGGGCGCAGCGGGCGCGCCCACGGGGGGATGCATCTGGCAGGTCTTTTTTTTACTTACCAGCTGGCTCGCATACGTTCGCGTACGAGAGCTGAGCTGCGGCGGTTGTCAGCACCCAGACGATTTTTCAACGTGGTGTCCTGACGAGCGTCACTGATGGCCTGTTGCAGGGTGGTTTTCACCTGCACCAGATCGTTATCGGATGGGGCATCCGGGTTGCCGATGTCCAGCAGGCTGGAGAGCAGCCCCAGCGTGGCGTAGTTGCTGATGTCATACGCCATAGGTGGAATGGTCGCCGCCAGTTTTTCCAGCGCCTCGACGGTACGCAGCGTAATGCGTGCGGCGGACTCTTTACCCATGGCGTGGATCAGCACACCTTTGTCGTTAAAGGCGATCAGGCGGTTGGCCTGGTAGCCGTGTGCCAGAAACGCGCCGGACATCGCCTTGCCGACGATCAGGCCAATCACCGGATGTCCGGCCAGGCGCGCGTTCGCATAGGCTGCCGCCGCACCGGCCAGCGCCTGATGAATACCAAACGCTTCTTCACGACGGCCATAGGCCTGGCTTGGGACGTCAATTACCGCCACAATCGGGCGCTTAACGGCTTTATCGGCATCCGCTGCTACGGTTTCACTGACGACTTTCGCCAGCGTCCAGCCTTCCAGCAGACCGACTTCACCTTTCACCGCGCGTGGGAAATGGTTATTGGCGTCCGGAACTACCGCAACAAAGCGCACCGCTTCGCCGTTAAGTTCACCGTCTGCCGCCTGCACGGACGGGCATAACCCTTCCACACGTTTTGCATTCGGGGCGAGGATGTCCAGCCAGATTTCGCCACGACTAATTGAGTGAGTCATCATTTCACCTCCCGGGCAAAAAGCGCGTTAATTTGTTCGGCATCGGCCTGTTTGCGGGTGTCGAAATTCGTCAGACGGTTCAGGTAATCGTCATAGTTATCGGTGCGATGTTTCGCCGGAACGCCTTTGGCTATCGCCTCGTTCATCGCCTGTTTCACCGCGTTGATACCGTCACCGACCAGCGCATCCACCAGCCCGCTTTGGTAGCGCACTTCGCCGCCGGTCATGCTCCAGATAAACGGACGGTCGCGAGAGTCGTACTCTTCAATGCCCGCTTCCTGCTCGATAACCTGCGGGCCGTTCAGGCCGAGACGCGCTTCGCGGGTCACAATCAGGTAGCTGCACAGCGCGGCGGCGATGGACATACCGCCGAAGCAGCCCACGGTTCCGGCCACAATCCCGACAACCGGCGTGTAGCGACGCAGGTCAACAATCGCGGCGTGGATATCAGCAATCGCGGCCAGGCCGAGGTTCGCCTCCTGCAGACGCACGCCGCCGGTTTCGAGGCACAGCACAGCCTGAGTCGGAATGCCGTTGCGGTTATCTTCCGCCGCCAGCTCCAGCGCTGCGGCCATTTTGGCGCCGGACACTTCGCCCATGCTGCCGCCCTGAAATGCGCCTTCAATCGCCACGACAACGGCTGGCTGACCGTTGATCGTGCCTTTCGCCACCACCATGCCGTCATCAGCCTGCGGGACAATACCCTGCGGCCCAAGCCACGGAGAGATAATGCCTTCAAACGGATCCAGCAGTTCGCGGTAGCTGCCCTCGTCGAGCAGGGCCTGCGCGCGCTGGCGCGCTTTTAATTCGATAAAGCTGCTGTCATCACGCATGGCTCACCCCCTCAAAAACCTGTTCGATACGAATGCGGGCCACGCCCGGCGTCGCGCCGAAATCATGAATGGTCAGCTTTCCTGCCGGCAGGCTGCTGACGGTTTGCAGGCGGTTGAATAGCGCCTCCCAGCGACCACGGCTGTTGTCGACTGAGGTGGTGATATCAATGGTTAACGTCTGGCCCGGTTCGGCGGTGAAGAGCACCTCCATATCCCCGGAGCCGACTACCCCTGCCAGTGCCCTGCCGCTTAACGCGCGGCTGGCTGGCACGGTCAATGTAATTTTTTCCATAACATCCTCTTAATGCTTTGAGTAAGGCGATTCGACGCGGTCAAGAAACAGCGTGGCGGCAAGCAGGTCGGCAGCACCGCCCGGGGAGGCATTAAGTGCCAGCATCTGACGGTCTAAGTTCGCCAGCGCCTGCTGACCCGCGAGGGTTGCACAGCCTCCCGCATTCAGTACCGCACGGGCACCTTCCTGCATGGCGTCCAGCCCCTCCATTCCGGCGCGCGACAGCACGCAGGTATCGGTGAGCGACGTCATGATTGCCATCAGCGCGTCGAGCCTGGCCTGCGCTTCACTGCTGCCGTTGAGACGGCTGAGGCGAAGCTGCGGCAATGCGCGCTGCATAACGTGCGGGAACGCCTGCTGAGCCTCTTCGCGGGCGCCCGGCACGCGATAACGGTGCGTGGCACGCAGGCCTTTGCTGAACACCTTCGGCGCCGCATCGTCCGGGAGTTTCGCCAGCTGCGCGGCGGTGCTGGCGACGTCTTGCGCCCTGGCATCTCCGCCCAGCATCGACACCGCGCTGACCAGCAATCCCAGCGCCCAAATCGCGCCGCGATGGGTGTTTACGCCCCCGGTTGCGGCCATCATTTGCTGCTCGCCTTCGCGGCCGAGCCGCCCGACGGTTTGCCTGAGCGCAATGTCTGCCGGACGCTGCCAGCTTTGCTGCGCCAGCGCCTGAAACGTGGGGGTCAGGCTGCGCGCGGAGCGCTCCATCAGCGCAAGGGATAAATCGTGGTGCGCGCCGTTCCCCCGACTGTCCACCAGACCGGGTTTCGGGCTTAAACGTGCTTCGTCGATCAGACACTGCGTGGCGGTTCGCGCCAGCCATTCGGCACCGCCTTCAACCTGAATCTGGGGCAGAAGTTTCATTACCAGCTCCGGAATTTCGCAGGTGGGTTGTAGAGACCGCCGGACCACTCCACGAGGTCTGACACGCTGCCTGCCGCCAGCAGAGAGCGGGTGGCGTCGGTGCGGCGAATCCCCATATCTTCCGGGTAGACCACTTTGCCGCTCTGGCGCAGTTCCGCCACGCGTTTGGCGTCCACGCCCAGGCCGATATCGGTGATCCCTGCAACGGCCGCAACCATGGCGCGGCGCTCTTCCAGATCTTTCGCCCGGTAGAGGTAGGCAATCCCCTCTTCCGTCAGCACGTGCGTCACGTCATCGCCGTAAATCATCACCGGTGCCAGCGGCATGCCGGAGGCTTTCGCCACGTCAACGGCATCGAGTTTTTCCACGAAGGTCGGCTTCACGCCCGCCTGGAAGGTTTCCACCATCTGCACGACGAGTTTTTTACCGCGCTGCATCGGGTCAGGCTCGGTGATCATGTTCAGCCAGGCCGGAGTAGCGTGACGACGACCATGCGGGTCATGACCCATGTTTGGCGCACCGCCGAAGCCGGAAAGACGACCGCGCGTCACGGTTGAGGAGTTGGCGTAACCGTCAACCTGCAGCGTAGAGCCGATGAACATATCCACCGCGTACTGACCTGCCAGCTGGCAGAAGGCGCGGTTGGAACGCATGGAGCCGTCGGCACCGGTAAAGAACACGTCCGGACGGGCGCGGATGTACTCTTCCATCCCCAGCTCGCCGCCGAAGCAGTGCACGCTTTCTACCCAGCCGCTTTCAATGGCCGGGATCAGCGTCGGATGCGGGTTCAGCGTCCAGTGCTTACAGATTTTGCCTTTCAGGCCGAGCTGTTCGCCGTAGGTAGGCAGCAGCAGCTCAATTGCCGCGGTGTTAAAGCCGATCCCATGGTTCAGGGACTGCACCTGGTGTTCTGCGTAGATGCCCTTGATAGCCATCATCGCCATCAGGATGTGTTCCTGTTTAATCAGGCGCGGGTCGCGGGTAAACAGCGGTTCGATAAAGAACGGTTTGTCCGCCACCACCACGTAGTCGATCCAGGAGCCAGGAATATCCACGCGCGGCAGGTCGCACTCGTCGTCCACCAGCTCGTTCACCTGCGCGATGACGATCCCGTCGTGGAACGCGGCAGCCTCGACCAGCGCCGGGGTATCTTCGGTGCTCGCTCCGGTGTAGAGGTTGCCTTTGCGGTCGGCTTTAAAACCGGCAATCAGCGCCACGTTTGGCGAAAGGTCGACGTAGAGGCGTGAGTAAAGTTCGATGTAGGTGTGAATCGCACCGATTTCGAGCTGACCGTCTTCCAGCAGCTGCGAAATACGAAGGCTTTGCGTTCCGGAGAAGGAGAAGTCCAGCTTGCGGGCGATGCCTTTCTCGAAGATATCCAGATGCTCGCTGCGGCCGACGCTCGGCATGATCATATGCAGGTCGTGGACAATTTGCGGGTTCACTTCAGCGAGGGAGCGGGAAAGGAAATCTGCCTGCTTCTGGTTGTTGCCTTCCAGAACGACTTTGTCGCCCGGTGCGATCAGCTTCTCCAGCATGGCGACAAGATCGCCGGTCGGCAGTACCTTGCCCTGCACCGGTACGGACGCCAGACGACGTGCTTTTTCGCTACGTCGGGTGTTCCATTGCCGGGTGGGTGTTTGCCCAGATAACATTATTAACCTCCTGATTCAGCTAATCATTTTGATTTGCTTAACGTTGAGTAAAGTGTGCGCTCTGGTGAGAAAGGCATCAATTAAGCGTAGAGCGGAATCATTAGCCTGAGAGTAATAATCAAGGTAAAGATTTGTGATCGGGATCAGTTCATGTTTCGGAAAACCAGGCTAAACGGGGTACAATTCGGAAAGTATCGTTAATTTCCGACAAGAATCAGCATCGCGCTTATGACCCAAATCATTCCATCAGACTTCGACATTGCAGCCGAAGACAGCACTGAGTTCGTGCCTATGCGCGGCGTCGCCAATCGCCATTTGCAGACCATGCTGCCGCGACTGATCCGCCGCAAGGTTCAGTTCACCCCGCACTGGCAACGCCTTGACCTGCCAGACGGTGACTTTCTGGATCTCGCCTGGAGCGAAGCACCGGAGCAGGCCCGCCATAAGCCGCGTCTGGTGGTCTTTCACGGCCTGGAAGGCAGCCTGCACAGCCCCTATGCGCATGGGTTAATTGAGGCGGCAAAAGCCCGCGGCTGGCTCGGCGTGGTGATGCATTTTCGTGGCTGTAGCGGCGAACCCAATCGTCAGAAACGCATCTATCACTCGGGTGAAACCGAAGACGGAACGTGGTTTTTACACTGGCTGCGTGAAAACTTTGGCACAGTTCCCACCGCTGCCGTGGGCTATTCGCTGGGCGGAAATATGCTGGCCTGTCTGCTGGCGAAAGAGGGCGAAAGCGTACCGCTGGATGCCGCAGTGATTGTCTCCGCGCCGTTTATGCTGGAGCAGTGCAGCTACCACATGGAGAAAGGCTTTTCCCGCGTCTATCAGCGCTACTTGCTCAACCTGCTGAAGGCCAACGCGGCGCGTAAGCTGAAGGCCTATCCTGATACCCTTCCGGTCAGCCTGCGCCAGCTGAAAAAGGTGCGCCGTATTCGCGAGTTCGACGATCTGATCACTGCGAAAATTCACGGCTTCGCCGATGCGATTGACTATTATCGTCAGTGCAGCGCCATGCCGCTGCTCAGCAAGATCGCGCAACCGACGCTTATCATTCATGCCAAAGATGACCCTTTTATGGATCATCACTCGATCCCCGCTCAGGAATTCCTGCCCGACAACGTTCACTATCAGTTGACGGAGCACGGCGGCCACGTCGGGTTTATCGGCGGTACGCTGCGTCGCCCGAAAATGTGGCTTGAGACGCGTATTCCTGACTGGCTAACCCCTTATCTGGACGGTGCAAAATGATTATTCCCTGGCAGGATCTGGCTCCCGAAACGCTCGATAATCTGATTGAAAGCTTTGTATTACGCGAAGGCACCGATTATGGTGAACAGGAACGCTCGCTTGAGCAAAAGGTCAACGATGTAAAGCGCCAGCTGAAAAGCGGCGACGTATTGCTGGTGTGGTCAGAACTGCATGAGACGGTCAATATCATGCCCCGCAACGCGTTTCACGGCTGATCTTCCAACCTTTTCAGTCAGGGAGTTGCTATGTCTGCCAGACATCCGGTTATTGCCGTTACGGGGTCGAGTGGTGCGGGAACCACCACCACCAGCCTCGCATTTCGCAAGATTTTCGCCCAGCTGAATCTCCGTGCGGCGGAGGTCGAAGGCGACAGCTTTCACCGCTACACACGTCCGGAGATGGACATGGCCATCCGTAAGGCGCGCGATCTGGGTAAACACATCAGCTACTTCGGCCCGGAAGCCAATGACTTCGGCCTGCTGGAACAAACCTTTCTGGAATACGGTAAGAGCGGCAAAGGGCAGTCCCGCAAGTATCTGCATACCTATGATGAAGCCGTGCCCTGGAATCAGGTGCCGGGCACCTTCACCCCCTGGCAGCCGCTGCCGGAACCCACCGATGTGCTGTTTTACGAAGGATTACACGGCGGCGTGGTCACGCCTCAACACGACGTGGCGCGCCACGTGGATCTGCTGGTCGGGGTGGTCCCTATCGTTAACCTGGAGTGGATCCAGAAGCTGACGCGTGACATGAGCGAGCGCGGCCACTCGCGCGAGGCGGTGATGGATTCCGTCGTTCGTTCAATGGAAGACTACATCAATTACTTAACGCCGCAATTCTCCCGCACGCACATTAACTTCCAGCGCGTGCCGACGGTGGACACCTCCAACCCGTTCGCCGCCAAAACGATACCGTCCCTGGATGAGAGCTTTGTGGTGATCCATTTCCGCAATCTTGAAGGTATCGATTACCCCTGGCTGCTGGCGATGCTGCAGGGCTCATTTATTTCGCACATGAATACGTTGGTGGTGCCGGGCGGGAAAATGGTGCTGGCGATGGAATTAATCATGACGCCGCTGGTGGAGCGGTTGATGGAAGGGAAGCAGATCGCATAATCCGTTTTGCCCGGTGGCGCTACGCTTACCGGGCCAACAATCCGTAGGACGGGTAAGCGCAGCGCCACCCGCCAAAAGATTAAGCCTCGATCACTTCATACGAATGGGTAATTTTTACCGCTTTCTCCAGCATTAACGCCACAGAGCAGTACTTCTCCGCAGACAGGTCCACCGCACGCGAGACCGCCGCGTCTTTCAGTTCTTTACCGGTGACAACAAAGTGCAGATTAATGTGGGTGAACAGGCGTGGCGCCTCTTCGCGACGTTCTGAGGTGAGTTTAACCTCGCAATCTGTCACGTCATGACGACCTTTTTGCAAAATCGACACTACGTCAATCGCACTGCATCCACCTGCTGCCATCAGCACCATTTCCATTGGGCTTGGTGCTTTGTCGCCGGAGTTACCATCCATCAAAATCTGGTGTCCTGACGCGGACTCGCCCAGGAACGTTAAACCTTCAACCCACTTAACGCGCGCTTGCATATTTTTGAACTCCAACGTTGCATTTTTGGTGACAGATTACGCGTGCGTTACATTTCTCGCAATGGAAGGCGACCTGCATCATGCTGAAGCGAGACACCAGGAGACACGCGGCGAAAGCTATGCTAAAACACTCAGGATGCTACAGTAATACATTGACGTTACACGTGTATGCAGAGGACATCAAACTTTACTGGCTGCGAAACGTTACGGTAGCCGACTTCCCAGGGTATGGGTAAGAATTCGATTGCAACCCCAGAGTCCGGATGCATCTGATGACTCTGGTGACAGCTTATAACAGAGGATAACAGCGCATGGTGCTTGGCAAACCGCAAACAGACCCGACTCTCGAATGGTTCTTGTCTCATTGCCACATTCATAAGTACCCATCGAAGAGCACGCTGATTCACCAGGGTGAAAAAGCGGAAACGTTGTATTACATCGTTAAAGGCTCGGTGGCAGTGCTGATCAAAGATGAAGAAGGGAAAGAAATGATCCTTTCTTATCTGAACCAGGGCGATTTCATCGGTGAACTGGGCCTGTTTGAAGAGGGCCAGGAACGTAGCGCCTGGGTTCGTGCAAAGACAGCATGTGAAGTGGCTGAAATTTCTTACAAGAAGTTCCGTCAGCTGATTCAGGTTAACCCTGACATCCTGATGCGTCTTTCTTCCCAGATGGCGCGCCGTCTGCAGGTCACCTCAGAGAAAGTGGGTAACCTCGCCTTCCTGGACGTGACCGGCCGTATTGCGCAGACCCTGCTGAACCTGGCGAAACAGCCAGACGCAATGACCCACCCGGACGGCATGCAAATTAAAATTACCCGTCAGGAAATTGGTCAGATCGTTGGTTGTTCCCGTGAGACAGTAGGCCGTATCCTGAAAATGCTGGAAGATCAAAACCTGATCTCCGCCCACGGTAAAACCATCGTGGTCTACGGAACGCGTTAATTCCGCTTAAACGGCGTGCCACCACAAGGTGTCACGCCGTTTTTGTCTCTACTCCCCATGTGGCGCAGGCTGATCTATCACCCGGAAGTTAACTACGCACTGCGACAAACGCTGGTGTTGTGTCTTCCTGTGGCCGTAGGCCTGATCCTCGGACATCTTCAGCAAGGCCTGCTGTTTTCTCTCGTCCCTGCCTGCTGCAACATTGCCGGTCTGGACACGCCGCATAAGCGCTTTTTCAAACGCCTGATTATTGGCGGCTGCCTGTTTGCGGGCTGTAGCCTCGCCGTGCAGCTTCTGCTTGCCCGGGATATTCCGCTGCCGCTGATCCTGACCGTGCTGGCCATGACCCTCGGCGTCACGGCCGAAATCAGCTCGCTGCATGCCCGCCTGCTTCCCGCCTCATTGATTGCGGCCATTTTCACGCTTAGCCTCGCCGGAAATATGCCGGTGTGGGAGCCGCTGCTGATCTACGCCCTGGGAACGCTGTGGTACGGGCTGTTCAACTGGTTTTGGTTCTGGCTGTGGCGCGAACAGCCGCTGCGTGAATCCCTGAGCCTGCTCTATGTGCAGCTGGCGGATTACTGCGAAGCCAAATACACCCTGCTCACCCAGCATACCGATCCGGAAAAATCCTTGCCGCCGCTGCTGACGCGCCAGCAAAAGGTGGTGGATCTGATAAGCCAGTGCTATCAGCAGCTGCATATGCTCGCCGCCAACAAGAACCACGAATACAAACGGCTGCTGCGCACCTTCCAGGTTGGGCTGGATCTGCAGGAGCATATCTCCGTTAGCCTTCACCACCCGCAAGAGGTGCAAAAGCTGGTCGAGCGCAGCCACGCCGAAGCGGTGATCCGCTGGAACGCGCAGACCGTGTCGGCGCGCCTGCGGGTCCTGGCTGACGATATTCTCTACCACCGCTACCCCACGCGCTTTAACATGGAAAAACAGCTCGGCGCACTGGAGAAAATTGCGCGTCAGCATCCGGATAACCCGGTCGGCCAGTTTGCCGCCTGGCACTTCAGCCGCATCGCCCGCGTGCTGCGTACGCAGCGCCCGCTTTACCCCCGCGATCTGATGGCGGATAAGCAAAAGCGGCTTCCGTTATTGCCCGCTCTCAGAAGCTATCTTTCTCTGAAATCTTCCGCTCTGCGCAACGCCGCCAGAATTAGCGTTATGCTCAGTACCGCCAGCCTGATGGGCATGGCGCTGCATCTGCCAAAACCTTACTGGATCTTAATGACCGTGCTGTTTGTCACCCAGAACGGTTACGGCGCTACGCGGGTGCGTATTCTGCATCGGGCCGGCGGAACGATGGCGGGGCTGATTATTGCGGGCGTGACGCTGCACTTCCACGTGCCGGAAGGTTATACCCTGGCAGGGATGCTGGCGATTACGCTGGTGAGCTACCTGATTATCCGCAAAAACTACGGCTGGGCGATGGTGGGCTTCACGGTGACGGCGGTATACACACTGCAGCTGCTCACGCTCAATGGCGAACAGTTTATTGTCGCCAGGCTGATTGATACCCTGATCGGCTGCCTGATTGCCTTTGGCGGCATGGTCTGGCTGTGGCCGCAGTGGCAAAGCGGGCTGCTCAGGCAGAACGCTCACGACGCGCTGGAGGCCGACCAGCAGGCCATTCGCCTGATCCTGAGCGACGACCCGCAGCCCTCCCCGCTGGCTTATCAGCGGATGAAGGTCAACCAGGCGCACAACGCCCTGTTCAACTCGCTCAACCAGGCAATGCAGGAGCCGGGCTTTAACTCGCACTATCTGGCGGACATGAAGCTCTGGGTGACCCACAGCCAGTTTATCGTCGAGCATATTAACGCCATGACCACGCTGGCGCGCGAGCACACGATGCTGACGCCAGACCTGGCGCAACGTTACCTGCAGTCGTGTGAGATTGCGTTGCAGCGCTGTCAGCAGCGTCTGGAATATGACTCGCCGGGTGAGTCGGGAGATTCGAATATTCTGGAAGCGCCGGAGACGTTAACCCACGGGCCTATGAGCACCCTGGAGCAACATTTACAGCGCATTCTGGGGCATCTGAACACCATGCACACCATTTCGTCGGTGGCATGGCGTCAGCGTCCGCATCACGGGATTTGGCTAACCCGCCGGTTGAAGCGAACCGAGTATTAGCCTTTAACGATCTTCGCGACCGCCGCGGCAAAGCAGGTTAATCCTTCTTCAATGTCTTTGTCTTCCACCACCAGCGATGGCGCAAAACGCATCACGTCCGGTCCCGCATTCAATACCATCACCCCTTCGTGGGCGGCGGCGTGCAGGAAATCGCGCGCGCGACCTTTGTACTGTGGCTTCAGCTCGGCACCAATCAACAGGCCCATGCCGCGGATCTCGCTGAACACGTCGAACTGGTCATCGATCTGCTGCAAATGCTTCACAAACAGCTCGCGCTTTGCGTTCACACCGTTCAGCACCGCCGGCGTATTGATGATGTCGAATGCCGCACCGGCAATGGCGCAGGCCAACGGGTTACCGCCATAGGTAGAACCATGCGACCCCACGTGGAACGCCGAAGCGATATCCTGAGTGGTCAGTACCGCACTCACCGGGAAACCGCCGCCGAGCGCTTTGGCGCTGGTCAGAATATCTGGCGTCACGCCGTAGTGCATGTAGGCAAACAGATCCCCGGTGCGCCCCATCCCGCTCTGCACTTCATCAAAGACCAGCAGCGCCTGATGCTCGTCGCACAGCTCGCGCAGCCCTTTCAGGAATTCCGGCGTTGCCGCGGTCACGCCGCCTTCACCCTGAATAGGCTCAACCACCACCGCGCAAGTGTGATCGTCCATCACCGCTTTCACCGCATGCAGATCGTTAAACGGCACGTGGACAATGTCTGCCGGTTTCGGGCCAAAACCGTCGGAATACTTCGGCTGACCGCCAACGGAGACGGTAAAGAATGAGCGCCCATGGAAGGCATTATGGAAGGCGATAATTTTGGTTTTGTACGGGCTGTGGCGCGTGGTGGCGTAGTAGCGCGCCAGCTTAAAGGCGGTTTCGTTGGCTTCGGTGCCGGAGTTCATAAACAGCACGCGCTCGGCAAACGTGGCATCAATGATCTTGCGGCCAAGACGCAGCGCCGGTTCGTTGGTGAACACGTTGCTGGTGTGCCACAGGGTTTCGCCCTGGGTTTTCAGCGCCTCCACCAGCGCAGGATGGCAATGGCCCAGCGCCGTTACCGCAATACCGCCCGCGAAGTCCACGTACTCTTTACCCTGCTGATCCCATACGCGGCTGCCTTTCCCCTTCACCGGGATAAACTCAGCCGGTGCATAAATCGGCAGAATCACTTCATCGAATGTCGCGCGGGTAATTGCTGGTTGTTCAGTTGCCATGTCATGCCCATCCATTTTATGTCACATTGATTGTGAAAATATAATCACAAAATATGCATAAAAAATCACAGCAAGGCAACAGATATTCAGCGATTGAGGAAATTTGCCAGCAGCGCGTGCCCCTGTTCGCTGAGAATACTTTCCGGATGGAATTGCACGCCTTCGAGATCCCATACTCGGTGACGAATCCCCATGATCTCCTGCGTATCGCTCCAGGCGGTCACGTCAAAACAGTCAGGCAACGTCGGTGGGTCAATCACCAGCGAATGGTATCGCGTCACGGTCAAAGGATTATTGAGACCCGTGAATACCCCGGTACCGGCGTGAGCGATCGGAGAGGTTTTACCGTGCATCACTTTCGCAGCGCGCACGATGGTGGCACCAAACGCCTGGGCAATCGCCTGATGGCCCAGGCAAACGCCCAGGATCGGTAGCTTGCCGGCATAATGTCGGATAACGTCAAGAGAAATACCCGATTCTGACGGCGTACACGGCCCCGGTGAAATCACCATTTTCTGCGGAGCCAGCGTCTCAATATCGGCGAGATCGATCTCGTCATTGCGGCGGACAACCACCTCAGCACCCAGTTCACAAAAATACTGGTAAAGGTTCCAGGTGAAGGAATCGTAGTTATCAATCAGCAGAATCATGGCGGCTCCCGAAAAAAATGCCGCCCTATTCTACTCAGATTCCCGCGCTTCGCTCACAACTTTGGCAAAGATAGCGTTTAACGCGGTTAAATCTCCCGTTGCGCCACTTCGGTTAGCGGCCACCCACAGCTCGGGATCGATATCGCGCCAGTCCAGTGAGTAACCCGCGTGGAGTGCCAGCTGCTCAAAGAAAACGCGTTGGGCAATACCGTTGCCGCGCATAAAAGGGTGCAGCATATTGATTTCACAGTAATAGTGGCTAATTCTGTCAATAAAAGCCTCTTTCTGAAGGCCAACCAGATACTTATCACTTTCCAGCGCCGCCATCAGCTCGTTGCCCATCTTCTCGATGTATTCGAAATGGCAGAACGGAATATCACCTTTAAAAATATCATCGGTTCGGAACTCGCCTGCCCGCTTCATTTCACTGCAATACAAATGGCGATGAATAAGGCACAGATGGGGTAACCCGGGCGCGGAAGGCCCAAGCTCCAGTGTCTCAATATGGGGTTCTGAGGGACCATTACCTTTTTCAAGGAGACAACTGGCCTGTAGATTGACGTTACGCTGCTGCTCCCAGAGACGGGATTTTTGCTTGTCGGTGAGTTTTTTCACTTAACGCCTCCCTGAATAGTCCGTTTGCCACAAGTATAAGCAGCAAAACGCGCTTTCGCAGGGAGGGTCAAAACACGGGCGAGCATTGCCCGTGTTGAAGAAGGTTATGGCAGAACTTTTGCAGAGAGGATCACGACAGGTTTTGACGGCACATTCTGGTACGGACCGACATCATGGGTAGGCACCTGAGAAATCTTATCAGCCACGTCCATCCCTTTCACAATTTTACCGAAGACCGCATAGCCAAAGTCACGCTGACCGTGGTCGAGGAAGGCGTTATCCGCCACGTTGAGGAAGAACTGGCTGGTCGCGCTATCTTTGTCTGCGGTACGCGCCATTGAGATAGTGCCGCGCTTGTTCAGCAGGCCGTTGTCCGCTTCGTTTTTAATAGGCGGGTTCGGCTGTTTTTGCTGCATCTGCTCGTTAAAGCCGCCGCCCTGCACCATAAAGCCTGGGATCACGCGGTGGAAGGTGGTGTTGTTATAGAAACCACTGTTCACGTAGTCGAGGAAGTTTTTCACAGAAACCGGAGCTTTCTGGCTATTCAGTTCCAGCTCAATGTTCCCGGCGGAGGTGGTCAGCAGAACGTGAGGGTCCCCTTTTGCTGCCAGCGCAGCAGGAGAAACGGCAGAAAGAGCAAACACAGCTGCGACAGCCGCCAGTGTTGATTTGAGCATGAGAATTCCTTAACAAAGCGCAGTATAAAAAGCGAATGGCTTGATTCTAAAGAGCAGTATGAACGGAGACCAGCCTTTTACCTAATTTTACGAAATTGAAACAGTTGTAACCACGCAAACGATTGGTTATGGCGGCTTTTATGTGATAACGATCACATAAAAAACTGCAATGAAGTTCTAATTTCTCTTAAAAGATATGAATAGATCACTTTAATGTCTAAAATCTGCCCGCTCTCAGCGCCCGATGGGCGCTTTTCTTTTTTTGAACAGGCCAGACATGACTAACAGCAATCGCATCAAGCTCACATGGATCAGCTTCTTCTCCTACGCCCTGACCGGCGCGTTGGTGATCGTCACCGGGATGGTGATGGGAAATATCGCAGACTACTTCCAGCTGCCCGTTTCCAGCATGAGTAACACCTTCACCTTCCTCAACGCGGGGATCCTGATCTCCATCTTCCTGAATGCCTGGCTGATGGAAATCGTGCCGCTGAAAACGCAGCTGCGTTTCGGCTTTGTGCTGATGCTCGCCGCCGTAGCGGGGCTGATGCTGAGTCACAGCATCGCCCTGTTCTCCGCCGCCATGTTTGTGCTCGGTCTGGTCAGCGGGATCACCATGTCGATCGGTACATTCCTGATTACCCACATGTATGAAGGCCGCCAGCGCGGCGCGCGCCTGCTGTTTACCGACTCCTTCTTCAGCATGGCCGGAATGATTTTTCCGATGGTGGCCGCGGTTCTGCTGGCCCGCAGCATTGAGTGGTACTGGGTGTATGCCTGCATCGGTCTGGTCTACGTGGCGATCTTTATTCTGACCTTCGGCTGCGACTTCCCGGTGCTGGGCAAAAAAGCGCAGACTACCGCAGAACCCGTCGCGAAAGAGAAATGGGGCATTGGCGTGCTGTTCCTCTCCATCGCCGCCCTGTGTTACATCCTGGGCCAGCTGGGCTTTATCTCCTGGGTACCGGAATACGCCAAGGGCCTGGGCATGAGCCTGAACGACGCGGGTAAACTGGTGAGCGATTTCTGGATGTCTTACATGTTCGGCATGTGGGCGTTTAGCTTTATCCTGCGCTTCTTCGACCTTCAGCGTATTCTGACCGTGCTGGCAGGTCTGGCAACCGTGCTGATGTATCTGTTCATCAATGGTTCGCCGGAACATATGCAGTGGTTCATTCTGACCCTGGGCTTCTTCTCCAGCGCGATCTACACCTCGATCATTACCCTGGGCTCTCTGCAGACCAAAGTGGCCTCGCCGAAGCTGGTTAACTTCGTCCTGACCTGCGGCACCATCGGCACCATGCTGACCTTCGTGGTCACGGGCCCGATCGTCGCTCACAGCGGCCCGCTGGCCGCTCTGCACACCGCGAACGGTCTGTATGCCGTGGTGTTTATTATGTGCTTCGCTCTGGGCTTCGTGACCCGCCACCGCCAGCACAACGCGGCAGCAGCGTCTCACTAAACCCTACGCCCCTTTGCGCTCGGCAGAGGGGCTGTTTCTGGCAAAGCTCACCTCTTCTCCCCCGATATCCATCTGGATCCACGTCTGTGCCAGTTGGGTTGTGGCAATCACGCGCCCCTGTCGAATGGACCAGCGCACCGGCACCTGACAGCGCACCGCCTCAAACCCGCTCTCCGCAGGCAGAATAATCAGATTCGCCGGGTTTCCCGTTTCAATACCGTAATCACTCAGGCCGAAAGTACGGGCGCTGTTATGGGTTATCAGATTCAGGCCGCTGTCGATTTGCGGATAGCCCATCATCTGACAGACATGCAGCCCCATATGCAGCACCTGCAGCATGTTGCCGGTGCCAAGCGGGTACCAGGGATCAAAAACATCGTCATGACCAAAGCAGACGTTAATACCTGCTTCCTGCAGCTCTTTCACCCGGGTGATGCCGCGACGCTTCGGATAGTCGTCAAAGCGCCCCTGCAGGTGAATATTCACCAAAGGGTTAGCGACAAAGTTAATCCCCGACATCTTCAGCAGGCGGAAAAGCCGCGAGGTGTACGCGCCGTTATAGGAGTGCATGGCGGTGGTGTGGCTGGCCGTAACCCGTTCGCCAATACCGGCCTCATACGCCAGCGTTGCCACCGTCTCGACAAACCGCGACTGTTCGTCGTCAATTTCATCGCAGTGGATATCCAGCGGACGGTCATATTTCTTCGCCAGATCAAAAGCGATATGCAGCGACTGAACGCCATACTCGCGGGTGAACTCGAAGTGCGGGATCGCCCCCACCACGTCGGCCCCCAGCTTTAACGCCTCTTCCAGCAGCGCCGCACCGTTCGGGTAAGAGAGAATACCTTCCTGCGGGAACGCGACGATTTGCAGCGTCACCCACGGCGCAACCTCCTGCTTCACCTCCAGCATCGCCTTCAGGGCTGTAAGCGTAGGGTCGGAGACATCCACATGGGTGCGGACAAACTGAATGCCGTTGGCAATTTGCCACTTCAGCGTTTTCCAGGCGCGCGCTTTCACATCGTCATGGCTGAGTAGCGCCTTGCGCTCCGCCCAACGCTCAATGCCCTCAAACAGCGTTCCGGACTGGTTCCAGTTCGGCTCGCCCGCCGTCTGGGTGGTATCAAGATGGATATGCGGCTCGATGAACGGGGGAATAGCCAGCCCACCGCGCGCATTCAGTACTTCATAACTTTCGGCATGGGTGTCGTCCATTGGGGTAATGTCACCAAATCGCCCGTTCTCAATGGCAAGCTGCCACAGCCCTTCCCGACCCGGTAAACGAACATTCTGAATAAGCCATAACGGTGTTGTAGACATACCTTTCCCCTAAAAAATGCAGCTGATATTCAGGCGTATCGATTTTTGCAAAACCGCCCCTGATTTGTACACAAATTCAACGAACACGAAAAGCCTGCTATTTCCGCCACTTATAAAAATCCTGACAAATCAGTCATATACCACCTAAGGAGTAGGCGAAGACGTATTTGATTTGCATCAATAAGCGCCCCTGCTGAATCGTTAAGGTAGGCAGTAATAGAAAAGAAATCGAGGCAATAATGAGCAAAGTCAGACTCGCTATCATCGGTAACGGCATGGTCGGCCACCGCTTTATTGAGGATCTTCTCGATAAAGCCGATGCTGAGCAGTTCGATATTACCGTGTTCTGTGAAGAACCCCGCAAGGCGTACGACCGTGTGCACTTGTCTTCCTACTTCTCCCATCATACCGCCGAAGAGCTCTCTCTGGTGCGTGAAGGTTTCTACGAGAAGCATGGCGTAAAAGTGCTGGTGGGCGAACGCGCTATCACCATCAACCGTCAGGAAAAAGTGATCCACTCCAGCGCTGGCCGTACGGTTTTTTACGACAAGCTGATCATGGCGACGGGCTCCTATCCGTGGATCCCACCGATTAAAGGCTCGGACACTCAGGATTGCTTCGTCTACCGTACCATTGAAGATCTCAACGCTATCGAATCCTGCGCCCGTCGCAGCAAGCGCGGCGCGGTGGTTGGCGGCGGCCTGCTGGGCCTGGAAGCGGCTGGCGCACTGAAAAACCTCGGCGTTGAAACCCACGTCATCGAATTTGCCCCAATGCTGATGGCCGAACAGCTGGACCACATGGGTGGTGACCAGCTGCGCCGTAAAATCGAAAGCATGGGCGTGAAGGTTCACACCAGCAAGAACACCAAAGAGATCGTGCAGGAAGGGACTGAAGCGCGTAAAACCATGCGCTTCGCCGACGGCAGCGAGCTGGAAGTGGACTTTATCGTCTTCTCCACCGGGATCCGCCCACGCGACAAGCTGGCGACCCAGTGCGGTCTGGCCGTCGCTCAGCGCGGCGGGATCATGATCAACGACACCTGCCAGACCTCAGATCCGGATATCTACGCTATCGGCGAATGCGCCAGCTGGAACAACCGCGTGTATGGTCTGGTGGCGCCGGGTTACAAAATGGCGCAGGTCGCCGTGGACCATATCCTTGGCACTGAAAACGCCTTCGAAGGCGCGGACCTGAGCGCCAAGCTGAAGCTGCTGGGCGTGGACGTTGGCGGTATTGGCGATGCGCATGGCCGCACGCCTGGCGCTCGCAGCTACGTTTATCTCGACGAAAGCAAAGAAGTGTATAAGCGCCTGATCGTCAGCCAGGATAATAAGACCCTGCTTGGGGCGGTGCTGGTGGGCGACACCAGCGATTACGGTAACCTGCTGCAGCTGGTGCTGAACGCCATCGAACTGCCGGAAAACCCGGACGCGCTTATCCTGCCGGCGCACGCGTCCAGCGGTAAGCCCTCTATCGGCGTGGATAAACTGCCGGACAGCGCGCAGA
This sequence comes from Lelliottia nimipressuralis, assembly GCF_004402045.1. Taxonomy (GTDB): domain Bacteria; phylum Pseudomonadota; class Gammaproteobacteria; order Enterobacterales; family Enterobacteriaceae; genus Enterobacter; species Enterobacter chinensis. Next base: position 33,509 of record NZ_SOMG01000012.1, read on the forward strand.
TTTGCTCCTGCTTCGACGTCACCAAAGGCATGCTGATTTCAGCCATCAACAAAGGCTGCCACACCGTTGCGGCGCTGAAAGCGGAAACCAAAGCCGGTACCGGCTGCGGCGGCTGTATTCCTCTGGTTACTCAGGTGCTGAACGCCGAGCTGGCGAAACAGGGCATCGAAGTGAATAACAACCTGTGCGAGCACTTTGCGTACTCTCGCCAGGAGCTTTACCACCTGATCCGCGTGGAAGGGATTAAGTCCTTCGATGAACTGCTGGCAAAACACGGCCAGGGCTACGGCTGCGAAGTGTGTAAACCGACCGTCGGTTCACTGCTGGCCTCCTGCTGGAACGAATACGTGCTCAAACCCGAGCATACGCCGCTGCAGGACACTAACGACAACTTCCTGGCAAACATTCAGAAAGACGGCACCTACTCCGTTATTCCACGCTCTGCCGGCGGCGAAATTACGCCGGAAGGACTGGTTGCGGTGGGCCGTATCGCACGTGAATTTAACCTGTACACCAAAATCACCGGCTCCCAGCGCATCGGCCTGTTTGGCGCGCAGAAAGACGATCTGCCTGAAATCTGGCGTCAGCTGATTGAAGCCGGCTTCGAAACCGGCCACGCATACGCCAAAGCGCTGCGTATGGCGAAAACCTGCGTGGGCAGCACCTGGTGCCGCTACGGCGTCGGCGACAGCGTGGGCTTCGGCGTGGAGCTGGAAAACCGCTACAAAGGCATCCGTACGCCGCACAAAATGAAGTTCGGCGTTTCCGGATGTACCCGTGAATGTGCGGAAGCACAGGGTAAAGACGTGGGGATTATCGCCACCGAAAAAGGCTGGAACCTGTACGTCTGCGGCAACGGCGGGATGAAACCACGCCATGCGGACCTGCTGGCGGCGGATCTGGATCGCGATACGCTGATTCAGTATCTCGACCGCTTCATGATGTTCTACATCCGTACCGCCGATAAGTTAACCCGTACCGCCTCCTGGCTGGATAACCTGGAAGGTGGCATCGACTACCTGAAATCGGTCATCATCGACGACAAGCTGGGCCTGAACGAACATCTGGAAGCCGAGATGGCGCGCCTGCGCGAGGCGGTGATTTGCGAGTGGACTGAAACCGTTAATACCCCGGCGGCACAAACTCGCTTCAAACACTTTATCAACAGCACCCAGCGCGACCCGAACGTACAGGTTGTGCCGGAGCGTGAACAGCATCGTCCAGCAACGCCGTATGAACGTATTCCGGTCACGCTGGTGGAGGAAAACGCATGAGCCAGTGGATAAACATTTGCGATATTAACGACATTATCCCCGCAACCGGCGTGTGCGCGCTGCTGGGCAGCGAGCAGGTTGCGATTTTCCGCCCTCGCCACGATGAACAGGTCTTTGCCATCAGCAACATCGACCCGTTCTTCGAGGCCAGCGTGCTCTCCCGTGGACTGATTGCCGAGCATCAGGGTGAACTGTGGGTTGCCAGCCCGCTGAAAAAGCAGCGCTTCAGCTTAACTGACGGACGCTGCATGGAAGATGAAAATGTCTCCGTGAAGCACTACGACGCCCGCGTGAAGGACGGCAAGGTGCAGCTGAAAGGCTAATCCCCCGCCTTTTCAATACTAAAAGCTTATGACCCCTTATGGGTAACGGCAGGAAAAACCGTATGTTCTGTACGATTCCTGCTGTTATCCTGACGTCAATTATTACCCCCTCCATGAATGCTGCGAGGTAACGTCGTGGATCACCTGCCGATTTTTTGTCAATTACGCAACCGCGACTGCCTACTCGTGGGCGGCGGCGACGTGGCTGAACGCAAAGCGCGCCTGCTGTTAGAGGCTGGCGCCCGACTCACCGTCAACGCCCTCGACTTCGCCCCACAGTTTGACGTCTGGGCGCAGGAAGGGATGCTTACGCTGGAACAGGGGGAGTTTAATGAATCCCTGCTGGATACCTGCTGGCTGACCATTGCCGCGACGGATGACGATGTAGTGAACCAGCGCGTCAGCGATGCCTGCGAAACGCGCCGGATCTTCTGTAACGTGGTGGATGCACCGAAAGAAGCCAGCTTTATCATGCCGTCGATTATCGACCGTTCACCGCTGATGATCGCGGTGTCGTCCGGTGGTCGTTCGCCCGTTCTGGCGCGCCTGCTGCGGGAAAAGCTGGAGGCCGTGCTGCCCCAGCATCTTGGTCAGATAGCCCATTACGCCGGGCAGCTTCGTACCCGCGTGAAGCAAACTTTCTCCACCGTGGGCGAGCGTCGCCGCTTCTGGGAAAAATTCTTCGTGAACGACAGGCTGGCGCAGTCGCTGGCGAATCAGGACAGTAAAGCGATTGAAGAGACAACGGCGCAGTTACTCTCTGAACCGCTGGATCATCGCGGCGAAGTGGTGCTGGTGGGCGCAGGCCCTGGCGATGCGGGCTTGCTGACCCTGAAAGGTCTACAGCAGATCCAGCAGGCGGATATTGTGGTTTACGATCGTCTGGTCTCTGATGACATCATGAACCTGGTACGCCGTGATGCCGACCGCGTCTTCGTCGGCAAACGTGCGGGCTACCACTGCGTACCGCAGGAAGAGATTAACCAGATCCTGCTGCGCGAGGCGCAAAAGGGAAAACGCGTGGTGCGCCTGAAAGGGGGCGATCCGTTTATCTTTGGTCGCGGGGGCGAAGAGCTGGAAACCCTGTGTAACGCGGGTATTCCCTTCTCCGTGGTGCCAGGGATTACGGCGGCATCCGGCTGCTCAGCTTACTCTGGCATTCCACTGACCCACCGGGATTACGCCCAGAGCGTGCGTCTGGTGACGGGCCACCTGAAGACCGGCAGCGAGCTGGACTGGCATAACCTGGCAGCCGAAAAGCAGACGCTGGTGTTCTACATGGGGCTGAATCAGGCTGCCACGATCCAGGCGAAGCTGCTGGAGCACGGCATGGCGGCAGATATGCCCGTCGCGCTGATCGAAAACGGTACCGCCATTACGCAGCGCGTGGTGGATGGGGTACTGACACAGTTAGGCGAACTGGCACAGCAGGTCGAAAGCCCGGCGCTGATTGTGGTTGGCCGTGTGGTTGAACTGCGCGATAAACTCAACTGGTTCTCGAATCACTAACGCATACTCTTCCTTTCCGGAGTAGTCCTTAAGCGGACTACTCCCCTCTTACCGCTGTCGTTAACATACCGCCCCGAAGTGGAAATTTTCCCTTTATTCCCTTGAGTTACATCCAATTTTCGTTTTTAAGACAAGGAATGCGTATGTTTAAACTGGCAAAAGCCGCCGTTCTGGTCGGCCTGTTATCCACTCTGACGGCCTGCACCGGTCACGTACAGAACACCAAAAATAACTGCAGCTACGACTACCTGCTGCACCCGGCGATCTCCATCTCGAAGATAATCGGTGGTTGCGGCCCGGCGGCGCAGCAGTAAGCGATTTTCAGGCGTAAAAAAACCGGGGCTTTCCCGGTTTTTTTAGTTTTGGAGAGGGTGGCTTTTAGTCGGGTGGCGGCTCCGCCTTACCCGACCTACACGATCCCGTAGGCCGGGTAAGCGTCAGCGCCACCCGGCAAAGCAGGCTTAAGGTTTACCCACAAACCCAATCGCTTCGTACACCGCTTTCAGGGTTTCGGACGCGCGCGCGCTGGCTTTTTCCGCGCCCTCTTTCATCACTTTCTGCAGGAAGGCTTCGTCGTTACGATAGCGGTTGTAGCGCTCCTGCAGCTCGGTCAGCATGCCGGAAACGGCATCTGCCACTTCACCTTTCAGGTGGCCGTACATCTTCCCTTCGAAGTGCTGCTCCAGCTCAGGAATGCTCTGTCCGGTAACACCGGAGAGAATATCCAGCAGGTTGGAGACGCCCGCTTTGTTCTGCACGTCGTAGCGCACCACAGGCGGCTCGTCGGAGTCAGTCACTGCGCGCTTGAGCTTTTTAACCACCGATTTCGGGTCTTCCAGCAGACCGATAACGTTGTTGCGGTTATCGTCAGACTTGGACATCTTCTTGGTCGGCTCCAGCAGCGACATCACGCGCGCACCGGATTTTGGAATAAACGGCTCTGGCACTTTAAACACATCACCGTAAATCGCGTTGAAGCGCTGGGCAATATCGCGGCTCAGCTCCAGATGCTGCTTCTGGTCTTCACCCACCGGCACCTGGTTAGTCTGGTACAGCAGGATGTCCGCCGCCATCAGAACCGGATAGTCAAACAGACCGGCGTTGATGTTTTCAGAGTAGCGAGCGGATTTATCCTTGAACTGGGTCATGCGGCTCAGTTCACCGAAATAGGTGTAGCAGTTCAGCGCCCAGCCCAGCTGTGCATGCTCTGGCACATGGGACTGAACAAAAATGGTGCTCTTCTCAGGATCGATCCCACAGGCCAGATACAGGGCGAGGGTGTCCAGCGTGGCTTTACGCAGCTTCTCAGGATCCTGACGGGCGGTAATCGCATGGAGATCGACGATGCAGTAAATGCAATGGTAGTCATCCTGCATGCTGACCCACTGACGTAACGCACCCATGTAGTTACCAATGGTCAATTCACCTGAAGGCTGTGCGCCACTAAAAACGATGGGCTTAGTCATTATTCAATTCCTGATGTTCACTGTGCGAAAGCCCGAGTGCGGGCAACAAATCTTTGAAGTGGTCGAACACAACATCCGGCTCACTTAGCGTGATGGCCTCACCGTAGTTGTAGCCATAGGTTAATCCGACGGAAGGACACCCAGCCGCTCGGGCAGCCAGAATATCATTGCGCGAATCACCGACAAAGAGCAGCTCCGCAGGTGTTAAGGATAATTTTCCTGCCACCAGCAGCAGCGGTTCCGGATGCGGCTTTTTGTTTTGCACATCGTCGCCGCCCACAATCACGGAGAAGTACTTCGCGATATCCAGCGCTTCAAGCAGCGGTGCAACAAACGGCGTCGGTTTGTTGGTCACCAGCCCCAGCGGAATACCTTTCGCGTGCAGCGTGCTCAGCGTCTCCAGGACGTCCGGGAAGAGGAAACTGCCCTCCTCGACGGTCTCTTCATAGAAACGATCGAACAGTTTACGCAGAATGCGCTGCTGCTCTTCCTGCGGGATATCGGCACCATCGACGCTCGGTTTACCCTGGGCGGAACGCTGTGACGCTCGCTCATGACGCGCCCACGTCAACGCGCGCTCCATCAGGACATCGGCGCCGTTGCCAATCCACGTGACGACACGTTCTTCGCCCGCAACGGGGAGTTCAAGGGCATACAGTGCCTGGTCGACGGCACTCGTTAAGCCCGGCGCACTGTCAACCAGCGTGCCGTCGAGGTCGAATGCCACACCCCGAATTGCCTGCAATTTATCCATGACTTACCTTCGCCAGCTCACGGCGCATTTCATCAATGACTTTTTTGTAATCTGGTTGGTCGAAAATCGCCGAACCTGCAACGAACATATCCGCGCCCGCTGCCGCAATTTCACCAATGTTATTCACTTTCACACCGCCGTCCACTTCCAGACGAATATCGTAACCTGACTCATCAATACGACGGCGTACTTCACGCAGCTTATCCAGCGTGTGAGGAATGAACGACTGACCGCCAAAGCCGGGGTTAACGGACATCAGCAGAATCACGTCCAGCTTGTCCATGACATAGTCGAGATAGCTCAGCGGCGTTGCCGGGTTAAACACCAGACCCGCCTTGCAGCCGTTCTCTTTGATCAGCTGCAGGGTACGATCCACATGTTCAGAAGCTTCCGGATGGAAGGTGATGATGCTGGCGCCCGCCGCGGCGAAATCTGGCACGATACGATCGACAGGTTTAACCATCAGATGGACGTCAATCGGGGCGGTAATGCCGTAGTTGCGCAGCGCCTTAAGCACCATTGGACCAATGGTCAGATTGGGGACGTAGTGGTTATCCATAACGTCGAAATGGACGACATCAGCGCCAGCCGCGAGAGCTTTAGCGGTGTCTTCACCCAGGCGGGCAAAATCGGCCGACAGAATTGAGGGAGCAATCAAAAACTGTTTCATCCGCATCTCCTTGAAATGTGTTTACCGGCGGGCAAAACGGCTCAGGGGCGATAAAGAGCCAGAAGTTCGTCCACCTTTTTACGTGTGCCGCCGTTGCTGCTAATGCTACGCCGCACTTTAACCTGAAAATGCTTCGCGGCTTTGTACCATTCGCGCGTATCAGGGGTATCGTGATTTGAAATTAACACCGGAATTCTTTTGCTGACCAGCTTTTCCGCCATCTCCGCCAGACGGGCCTGTTCGGCCGGGCTGAAGCTGTTGGTGTGATAGGCGGTGAAATTCGCCGTCGCAGACAGCGGCGCGTAAGGGGGGTCACAGTAAACCACCGAGTTTACGCCTGCCAGTTCCATACACTCTTCATAGGAGAGGCAGTGAAACTCGGCATGCTGTGCTTTTTCGGCAAAGTGATACAGCTCGTCATGTGGGAAATACGGGCGTTTATAGCGGCCAAAAGGCACGTTAAATTCCCCACGAAGATTATAACGGCACAGGCCGTTGTAACCATGTCGGTTGAGATAGAGGAACAGCAGCGCCCTGCGGAACGGATCCTGGCTCTGGTTAAACTCCGCACGGAACTGGTAGTAAACGTCCGGGTTATTGTTCTCAGACGTAAACAGTTTACGCGCCTCTGCGACATACTCATCGGTGCGATGTTTAACGATGTTATAGAGGCTGATAAGGTCGCTGTTGATATCCGCCAGGATATAACGAGAAAAATCGGTGTTCAGAAACACCGATCCCGCACCCACGAAAGGCTCGATAAGACACTCGCCTTTCGGCAGGTGTTTTTTAATATCATCGAGCAGGGGGTATTTCCCCCCTGCCCATTTCAGAAAAGCGCGATTTTTTTTCATGCTGACTAACTGATTACACCTTCTCCGGCTGTGGAGAAAGCTCCGACAGCATCCTGCGCTTTAAACATTACTTCAGATCGGCCTGAACCTGATGAATAGGTTTAGCCCATGGGTTTTTTGCCTGAACATCAGCAGGCAGCGCCGCCACGGCACGCTTTGCTTCATCTTTGGAAGAATACACACCGCTAACCAGCACATACCACGGCTGACCGTTACGGGTCGTCTGATAAACAACATAGTTTTTCAGATTTGATTTCTTCGCCCAGCTGTTGAGGTTGTCATAGTTAGACGAACTGCTCAGCTGCAGCGTGTAGTTGCTGGATGGCGCAGCCTTCAGCGAACCGACGTTACCTGCAGTTTTACCTGCCGCGCTGTTGGACGCTGTTGCCGTCGCAGCAGGGGCGGTTGCTGCAGGCGCAGCTGTGGCAGTTGGTGCCGTGGTGGTCGCCGTTGCTTTCGGCGCAGTCTGCGTGACTGGCGCTTTAGCAGGCTCGCTCACCGCAGCCGTTTCAGTGTGTTTCGGCTGTGCCGGTACGGCTTTCACTTCAGGCGCTTTTACCACTGCCTGAGGTTTGGTTTCACGCTTAAGCTCGATCACCGCCTGCTTACGTTCAGGACGTGTCGCAGTCTGCGTCTGGCGCGGTTTGGTTTCCGTCGCGGCCGCTTGCGGCTGAGCGCTACCACCGCGAATCGGGGCAACGGTTGCAGGTTCAGTTGGCAGCGTAGAATTAACCACGACGTTATCAACCTGCTGCTGGTTCTGCGGCTGCGTCAGCGCATTGTTCAGGTCTCCCTGAACTTCTACGCGCTGCTGGCCTTCAGGCGTAGCAGGTGCCTGGCCCTGAGCAGGGGTAGAAGAAACGGGCGGCAGAGAAACATCCTGCGGCGTTGTTGTGTTACCAGCGGTCTGCTCAGCGGAGGTGGTACCCGGTGCAGGCTGTGCGCCATTCGCCTGATTGGACGCATCGTTACCGGAAAGGTTAATGCTCTTCTCAGCGGAAGCGGTTTGCTCGGTTGAGTTCGTTGACGGTGCTTTTAGCGCGGAGCCAATGCCGACAATCAGCAGCACAAGCACCAAAACGCCAAGGCCCATCATGATGTACTGGCGGGAAGCCGGTTTTGGCGCAGCGGCTTTTTTACGTTTACGCGGGCGACGCTCTACAGGCTGTTCGTCCATTGAATCTTCTTCGGACTCATAATCCTCTTCTTCTCGCTCATCGTGCGCGTTGCGGCTGCGCGAAGGGCGACGATCGTCTGCATCCAGATCAACATCGTCAAAGTTGATCTGCGGCTCGTTATCACGTTCTGAAGATTGACGAGAACGACCAGTACGACGATCGCTGGGATCGGGTTTCAGCTCGTCTTCTGGTTTGAATTCATCCATTTAACACCCCACTCAAAGGCTTATGCCAACGACTTTGCATTTCACCTGAAGCTAAACGACCACCTGCAACAGTGGCCTGACCTTTCTAGTTGTTACGCCTGCTGACAATCAGCGATAGCGCCAAGAACGACATCGTGCGGCACTCCGCCGCGCACTTCACTCTTCCCTATTGCAAGCGGGAGTACAAGACGCATCTCACCTGCCAATACTTTTTTATCGCGCATCATGTGGGGTAAATACGCTTGCGCCGACATCTCCTGCGGCCCGGTCACCGGCAAACCTGCACGCTCAAGCAGCGCAATGATGCGTGCCGTCTCTTCCGGTTTGAACTGCCCAAGACGTTCAGAGGTGCGGGCAGCCATTACCATTCCAGCCGCGACGGCTTCGCCGTGCAGCCAGTTACCGTAACCCATTTCGGCTTCAATCGCGTGACCAAACGTATGCCCAAGATTCAGTAAAGCACGTAAGCCCGTTTCACGCTCGTCTGCTGCGACAACTTCTGCTTTAAGCTCACAACAACGACGAATGCAGTATGCCAGTTTAGCCTCATCAAGACGCAACAACGCATCCATATTCTCTTCAAGCCAGTTAAAGAACTCGCCATCCAGAATAATGCCGTATTTGATCACTTCCGCCAGACCAGAAGCCAGCTCGCGCTTCGGCAGGGTTTTCAGACAGTCGAGATCCACCACCACCGATGCGGGCTGGTAGAACGCGCCAATCATGTTTTTACCGAGCGGATGGTTGACTGCCGTCTTGCCACCCACAGAGGAGTCGACCTGAGACAGTAACGTGGTCGGGATTTGAATAAAGCGGACGCCACGTTGATAGCTTGCGGCCGCAAAGCCGGTCAGATCGCCCACAACACCGCCGCCCAGGGCAAGCAGTGTTGTATCGCGACCGTGCGGTTTTTGCAGCAATGCGGTAAAGACGGTATCCAGTACCGTCAGGCTTTTATACTGCTCGCCATCGGGGAGAATCACACTGTCGACTTTAACGCCCGCCTGCTCAAGCAGGTGGCGTACACGGTCGAGATAAAGCGGAGCCAGCGTCTCATTGGTGACCAGCATCGCCTGATCACCCGCTTTCAGTGGTAAAAAGGGAGCTGGATCGTTAAACAAACCAGCCGCGATGGTGATCGGGTAACTACGTTCCCCGAGAGTAACTGTAATCCTCTCCATGACGCGACATCCACCTTTAATGCTTTACCCGCAGGCGAGTGTATATTAAGCCAGAATCAGTTGCTTTCCAGCATATGAATAATCTGGTTTGCAACCACTTTAGCGCTCTGATCGTCAGTACGAATGGTCACATCGGCAATCTCTTCATACAGCGGATTGCGTTCATCGGCCAACGCTTCCAGAACTTCGCGTGGTGGCGTTTCAACCTGCAGCAGCGGGCGCTTTTTATCGCGCTGCGTACGTGCCAGCTGTTTCTCAATGGTCGTCTCAAGATAGACCACTACGCCACGGGCGGAGAGACGGTTGCGGGTTTCGCGAGATTTCACAGAACCGCCGCCTGTTGCCAGAACGATGCCCTGTTTTTCCGTGAGTTCGTTGATCACTTTTTCTTCTCGGTCACGGAAACCTTCTTCGCCTTCTACGTCGAAAACCCAGCCCACATCAGCTCCGGTTCGTTTCTCAATCTCTTGATCAGAATCGTAAAATTCCATATTGAGTTGTTGAGCTAACTGACGCCCAATAGTGCTTTTGCCGGCACCCATAGGCCCAACCAGAAAGATATTGCGTTTCTCTGCCATTTTATCGGTACTACTAAGACTATTCGTTAATGGTAATCCCCGCTTCGCAGACACCCAGCGTAGCAGGACATGAACTGAAACCTCATATGCAATAGAGCGAGAGTCAGACTAAAAATTATCTCAATACTCCGGCTTGTTTGGCAACTGATTAAATTACCACGCCGGGCGCATAAGGTAATAAGACGTAAGTCCAACTCAAATCGGTACTCCTTGTATGCTAATTCATGCCCCACGTCAAACATCTGCAACAAACTGAATGCAAAATCATTGCGGGGATCGTCACCCATCAGTGAATACCGACCAGGCGTGGTGTGATAAACACGACTAACTCACGTCGTTCGTTGTCTTTCCCATCATGGCGAAAAAGCGCCCCAATCCAGGGGATGCTACCCAGCCCGGGCACGCTGTCACTGCCGGTTTTGTTCTTCTGCGAAAAAATTCCGCCCAACGCCAGCGTTTCTCCACTTTTTACCTCAACCTGCGTTTCTATCTCCTGTTTGTCGATAGCCAGCGTTTCGCCGTCAGCCTGCTGCAGGACCTGTCCTGGCATATTTTCGCTGATGTGTAATTTCAGGCGCACGCGTCCCCCCGGCAACACCACCGGTGTCACCTCCATCCCCAATACCGCCTCTTTGAACTCAACGGAGGTTGCGCCGCTATCACCGCTTGAGACCTGATACGGGATTTCACTGCCCTGCTTGATACTGGCCGGTTGCATATGCGAGGCCAGCAGTCGCGGGCTGGCGATGATGTCGACCTGCTGCTTTTGCTCCAGCGCAGACAGCTCCAGATCCAACAGCCGACCGTTGATTCGCCCGATATTAAAACCCACGTGGCTGGTGGCGTTGGCCACAGAAAGATCGCTGCCAAGCGTCGTGAGCTGACCGACCCTGCCCGCGTCAGTGGCGTCGGCGAGATTCCACTTCACCCCCAGCTCGCGCAGGCTTTTTTCCGTCATGGTCACGATGTGCGCCGCCAGCTCTACCTGCTCGACGGGAATATCCATCTGAGCGGCCCAGCGCTGGAGCGTCTCCACCACCGTCTGGTTATCCCGAATCAGCAGGCGGTTGGTACGTTTGTCGACGGATAAACTCCCCTTTGGGCTCAGGAGTTTTTCTGCGGCTTTTTGCAGCTCTCCAGCATCGGCATAGGAAAAAGAGATGCTCTGTGAGACCAGCGGTGCATCAAGCTGGCGACGCGTCCGCTCCTGTTCAGAACGTTCCTGCTGTTCACGCTGCCACGCCGCGGTATGCACATAAAAAATACCCCCCTCCTCTCGCAAAACGAGTCCGGCGCTGGAGACAACAGTCTGTAACGCTTGCCGCCAGGGAACCCGCGTCAGGTTGAGAGAAAGCGTGCCGCTGACATCAGGCGATACCACCAGATTACGGCTCTCCTGCGCGACCAACGCCTGCAGGACCTGAACCACAGGGACATTATCCACCACCAGCGTGACCGGCTTTGGTGCGGCGGCCCACAGCGGTTGGCTGAACGCCAGCAGCAACAGCATTATCCGTAAATTCATTCTTATCCGTTCCTTCTCGTTGCCACGTCCATTGGACGGGCTCACAGGTATCACCCACATCAACAACCAGCTCAGATTCATTGATGGCTGTTATCTGCCAGCCCGCCGGGAAGCGTTCGTTCGCTTTCAGCCGGTGCCAGCGCTTTTGCCCATCCTGTAAGATGCCGATAGCCTGGCGTCCTCCCACCATGCCGCGATAATGCCACTGCGCCAGTTCGCCAATGGCGCAAGGATCGTCCGGCGGGCGAAACGGATCGCGCATACCGGTCAAGAGCAACACTGAGCACACCAGCAAATATCGCGCGCTATTTCGCATGATTCAGCTCCAGCCGCAGGCGTAACACCTTACCTTGTGGCGAAATAGCGAAAGCCGCGACCTGCACATCCCGCTGTGCCAGCCGGGAAAAAAGCCCCGGGATCGCTGGCCACTCAACCTCCAGCGCCAGTTCGCCTCCGTTCGTCAAAGGCTTCCAGTGAACCAGCGTCGTGTCACCATCCTGAAAATCAAGCGGGGAAAACGGCGTCAACACACGTACTTGCTCAGTTTTCGGGCGAGACGGCATCTGACTCACGGCAGGCCATAACGCTGCGTTTGCCCTTACGCCCTGGATCAGCTGGCTTTGTCGTTCACCACACTGTCTGTCTACCGGTCTTAGCAAGGTGCCCCACATAGCCAGTCCTGTCAGGAGGCTTCCCAGACACCAGAAAAGTGCCCGATGCCAGCAACGACACTCACACCAGCGTTCAAACAAGGTATTCACGCGTTATCCCTCGCTTTTGAGATGAAAGGTGAACACCCAGCGCCCCTGGCTGTCTTGCCGAAGCTCATCCGCCGTCCCGGGTGTAAAACCGGCAATTTGTCCAAGCGCATCACGCAGGGCAGCCAGGGCCGGCAGGGTTGTGGCATACCCGGTCAACATCAGCGCAGGCGGCTGATAGCGCAGTTCTGTCAGCCAGACCTGTGCAGGAATGGCGCTGGAAAGTGACTCCAGCACCGGTTGCCACAGGCGTTGTTGACGCGCAGGCATCTGCGTTTGTGCACCGAGTCTCTGACGAGAAGCCAGCACGTGCTGCACGGACTGCATTCCCGCCAGATCGGTTTGCAGGGCGTGCAGCCGCATGAGATAGGTCATCCGCAGGCAAAAAACGACCATGAGCATCACCAGCGCCGTACCGACAAACATCGCCCCCCAGAAGCGCAGGCATCGCGCGCGCCGCTGCTGTCGCCACGGTAGAAAGTTCGTGATGTTCATTCGGGCACCTGACTCATAGCCAGCGCCAGCGCAACGGTATAATCAGCGCCACATTCCGGTAATGGAGCATGGCGGCGCTCCAGGGTTTCCCATGGGTCACGCCGGCTATCAAACAGCGCGATGTCATCCGGACCCAGTGCCAGCAGCGCCGACAGCTCAGCTGCGTTTTCTGCTTCTGCGACAACTCGGCGCCCCCACTGGTGGCGCATCGCCCATAGCCACTGCCGATCGTCCCGCCAGGCGACGCACTGCGCCGGCGCGACGGCAGGAAGAAGATTCTTCAGTGCACTGGCGTCAGGGGTAATGGTCACCAGCCGCAAACGCAGCGTGTTCGCCAGCGCCAGAAGGGTTTCGATCTCATTGTTTTGTGCCGCAGTGACGTGAAAGGTGTTGCTGAAAGTATCCTGCGCGTAATCAAAACAGAGCGTATCTGCAGGCACCTCCAGTTCGCGAGAGAGCGTCGCGCCAAGCCACGAGAGCTGCTCGCTGTCGCGCAGCGCAATGGCCGGGCGGGGAAGCGACCGTTGCAGGGTGCGCGCTGCCGGGAAAGAGAGAAACACCCGGTGGAAGTGCGGCAACGTTTTCCGCCAGTCACGTAACGCATCAACCAGCTGTTCTGGCCGACAAATCTTGCCGTCACGAATGATGCCTTCGGCCAGAGGAATTGCCCACCAGCGGCGCAAGCACCAGCCCGAACTCTCCCGAACCAGCGCGACGATCAGCACCCTATCCTGTTGAATATGAACGCCGGTTTGCCATGTTTTGAAAGCCATGCTTCACGATCTCCTTATCGCCCGTCGACCTGACGGCTATATCAATGCATCAGGCTTGCCTTTATACTACCGCGCGATTGTTTAGAAACTGCCCAAGTGAAACCAAATGGGAAATCTCCGGTGAAGTTCGTAAAGTATTTATTCATCCTTGCAGTCTGTTGCATTCTGCTGGGAGCAGGCTCGATTTACGGTTTATACAAATATATTGAGCCACAGCTACCTGATGTCGCCACGCTTCGCGATGTGCGCCTCCAGATCCCGATGCAGGTCTATAGCGCCGATGGCGAGCTGATGGCGCAGTATGGCGAGAAGCGTCGTATCCCGCTGACCTTAAACCAAATTCCACCTGTTATGGTGAAAGCCTTTATCGCCACTGAGGACAGCCGTTTTTACGAGCACCACGGTGTCGATCCGGTGGGGATTTTCCGTGCCGCGAGCATTGCGCTGTTCTCTGGTCATGCCTCCCAGGGGGCGAGTACCATTACGCAGCAGCTGGCGCGTAACTTCTTCCTCAGCCCTGAAAAGACGCTGACTCGTAAGATCAAAGAGGTGTTCCTTGCGATCCGTATTGAGCAGTTGCTGAGCAAAGACGAGATCCTTGAGCTGTACCTCAATAAAATCTACCTGGGCTATCGTGCCTATGGCGTGGGGGCTGCGGCGCAGGTGTACTTCGGTAAGCCTGTTGAGCAGCTCACCTTAAGCGAAATGGCAACCATCGCCGGTCTGCCGAAAGCGCCGTCCACGTTTAACCCGCTCTACTCGCTCAATCGCGCCACCGCGCGTCGTAACGTCGTCCTGTCACGCATGCTGAGCGAAGGCTACATCAGCCAGAGCGAGTACGACCAGGCGCGCAACGATGTCATTGACGCCAACTACCATGCCCCTGAGATTGCCTTCTCAGCCCCTTATCTGACCGAAATGGTTCGCCAGGAGATGGTGAACCGCTATGGCGATAAGGCCTATGAAGATGGCTACCGCGTTTACACCACCGTCACCCGCAAGGTGCAGCAGGCGGCTCAGGAAGCGGTGCGCAACAACGTGATGGACTACGATATGCGTCACGGCTATCGCGGCCCGTCAAACGTGCTTTGGAAAGTGGGCGAAAGCGCGTGGGATAGCAAAAAAATCACCGGTACGCTGAAGGCGCTGCCAACCTATGGTCCGCTCCTTCCTGCCGTGGTGACGCAGGCCGATCCTCAGGAAGCCGTTGCGACGCTCGCGGACGGTACCTCCGTCTCCCTGCGTATGGACGGTATCCGCTGGGCGCGTCCGTACCGCTCGGATACGCTGCAAGGTCCAACACCGCGTAAAGTGACCGATGCGGTACAAACCGGGCAGCAAATCTGGGTGCGCAAGGTAGGCGAAGCGTGGTGGCTGGCACAGGTGCCGGACGTCAACTCGGCGCTGGTTTCTATCAATCCACAGAACGGCGCAGTACTGGCTCTGGTCGGTGGATTCGATTTCAACCAGAGCAAATTTAACCGCGCCACCCAGGCGCTGCGTCAGGTCGGTTCCAATATCAAACCGTTCCTCTACACGGCGGCGATGGATAAGGGATTGACCCTTGCCAGCATCCTTAACGACGTGCCAATTTCCCGCTGGGATGCCGGTGCCGGTTCCGACTGGCAGCCGAAGAACTCCCCTGCAGAATATGCTGGCCCTATTCGTCTTCGTCAGGGCCTGGGACAGTCGAAAAACGTGGTGATGGTGCGGGCCATGCGCGCGATGGGCGTCGACTATGCCGCAGAGTATCTGCAACGCTTCGGTTTCCCGGCGCAGAACATCGTTCGCACCGAATCGCTGGCGTTAGGCTCAGCCTCCTTTACGCCGCTTCAGGTCGCGCGTGGATACTCGGTGATGGCCAACGGCGGCTTCCTGATTGACCCGTACTTCATCAGCAAGATCGAGAACGATCAGGCCGGCGTGCTGTTCGAGGCGAAGCCGAAAATTGCCTGTCCTGACTGCGATATTCCGGTCATTTATGGCAATACGCCGAAATCCGACGTGCTTGAAAACAAGGACATGGAAGACGTCGCCGTATCTCAGGAGCAGCCGAATACCGTCGTGCCACAGCCGCAGCTGGAGCAGGCTAACCAGTCGCTGGTGGCGCAGACCGGCGTGCCGGAGTATGCCCCACATGTGATCAACACGCCGCTGTCGTTCCTGATTAAGAGCGCGCTGAACACCAACATCTTCGGTGAACCAGGCTGGCAGGGTACCGGCTGGCGCGCAGGACGTGATTTGCAGCGCCATGATATCGGCGGTAAAACGGGGACAACCAACAGTTCGAAAGACGCGTGGTTCTCCGGTTACGGTCCGGGCGTGGTAACGTCAGTGTGGATCGGTTTCGACGATCATCGCCGTGATTTAGGTCGTACAACGGCGTCTGGCGCGATTAAAGATCAGATTTCCGGCTACGAAGGCGGAGCGAAAAGTGCGCAACCGGCCTGGGATGCCTACATGAAATCCGTTCTTGAAGGCGTGCCGGAGCAGCCGCTAACACCGCCGCCAGGCGTGGTGACGGTCAATATCGACCGCAGCACGGGTCAGCTCGCCAACGGCGGTAATAGCCGCGAAGAGTATTTCATCGAGGGCACGCAGCCGACCACACAGGCGGTGCATGAGGTGGGTACAGAGATTATTGATAACGGCGAAACGCACGAGCTGTTCTAAGCATAAAAATGCCCGGTAAAAACCGGGCAAAGAATTGTAGGCCGGGTCAGGCGAAGCCGCCACCCGGCTTTTTTATGGCCTACAGTCGCCCTTGTCCCTTCAGCCACTCCCGTACCAGGAACAGCGCGCTCACGTTGCGAGCTTCATTAAAGTCAGGGTCTTCCAGCAGATCCATCAGATGCGCTAACGGCCAGCGAACCTGCGGCAGCGGCTCCGGCTCATCTCCTTCCAGCGATTCAGGGTAGAGATCTTCAGCCACCACAATATTCATTTTGCTGGAAAAATAGGACGGTGCCATGCTCAGTTTTTTCAGGAACGAAAGCTCATTCGCACCAAAACCCACCTCTTCTTTCAGCTCGCGGTTTGCTGCTTCAAAGACGGTTTCACCCGGGTCGATAAGTCCTTTCGAGAACCCAAGCTCGTAAGATTCCGTTCCCACAGCGTATTCGCGGATCAAAATCAGATGATCGTCGACAATCGGAACAATCATCACCGCTTCGCGCGAAGAGGGGCGCATACGTTCATAAACGCGACGCACACCGTTGCTGAACTCCAGGTCCACACTTTCGACATTAAACAGGCGCGATTTGGCGACAGTTTCAACATTCAGAATGGTGGGTTTTTGTAGTGGTTTGCTCATCGTGATGGGTCTTAGCAGTGAGAACTGGCGTTATTGTGCGATATGCCGCACGGTTTCGGCAATGTCAATCGTTCTTTATTTACATTTATGCAACGTAGCAGGGATCAATCCTCAATTCAAAACAAATGTCAAGAGGTTGAAATGTTTCCAGGAATTTGCTGATATCGCGCCATAACAGGCTTTGCTATCATCACCGGTCACTGGGATGCGCTTCAGAATGCTCAAGTTCGACTCCATACTTGCCGATAGCCAACCACAGACTCTCATTCAATGTAAAGGTGCTACTGACTACACCTGTAAGATAAGTAAGATGGGGAAAGCATGAGCACCATTTTGATTGTTCTCGCTGCTATGCTGGCCGGCGCATTGGTTGCAGGGTGGATGTACAGGCGTCGCGTACAGCGCCGTTACCGTCTGCCCTTTTTAAATGCATTTGCGGGTGCGACCACGCGTAAACTCACGCAAGATGAGCGTGATGCGGTTGAAAACTATCTCGAAATTCTGAACCGTTCTCAGTTAACCCCTGGGCCGACGGGAGCCACCGCTGCGCCTGTCGCGCTAAAGCTTAATGCGCAAAGTGATACCGTACTCTGCGTAACGCGCTCCATCACGCGCTACGGCATCACCACCGACGACCCCAACAAATGGCGCTATTACCTTGATTCCGTCGAAGTGCATCTGCCTCCGTCATGGGAGCAATACATTAATGACGAAAACAGCGTTGAGCTGATTCACACCGATTCGTTGCCCCTGGTTATCTCGCTTAACAGACACACGCTGAATGAGTACCTTCAGGAAGCTCCGCGTTTTGCGCTTGAGCGCGCAAGTTCGACACAGGCCTCCATTCGTGGTGAAGAGACAGAGCAGATAGAACTGCTGAACATTCGCCAGGAGACGCATGAAGAATACGCCCTGAGCCGCCCGGACGGCATTCGTGAAGCCGTTCTGATCGTCGCCGCCTTCCTGCTCTTTTTTATCTGCCTGCTGACGCCGGATGTGTTCGTCCCCTGGCTGGCCGGTGGTGCAGTGCTGCTGCTGGCAGGCGGGCTTTGGGGACTCTTTGCTCCGCCGGCCAAAACCTCGCTGCGTGAGATCCACTGTCTGCGCGGTACGCCAAAGCGCTGGGGCCTGTTTGGCGAAAACGATCAGGAACATCTCAACAATATCTCGCTCGGTATTATCGACCTTATCTACCCGCGCCACTGGCAACCGTGGATTGCGCAGGACTTAGGTCAGAAAACCGATATTGATATCTACCTTGACCGCCACGTTGTGCGTCAGGGGCGCTTCTTATCCCTGCATGATGAAGTGAAAAACTTCCCCCTTCAGCACTGGCTACGCAGTACGGTCATTGCCGGAGGCGCCGCGCTGGTCTTTATCATGCTGCTGCTTTTCGTGCCGCTGGATATGCCCATCAAATTCACTCTGTCGTGGATCAAGGGGGCGCAAACCATTGAAGCGACCAGCGTCAACAAGCTGGATGAAGCCGGTGTGCGCGTGGGGGACACGCTGCGCCTGAAGGGAACCGGGATGTGCAATATTCACACCCCAGGGGCGTGGAACACGCGCCAGAACTCGCCGTTCATGCCGTTCGATTGCTCGCAAATTATCTGGAACGATGCACCGCCGCTGCCGCTGCCGGAATCCGAAGTGGTCAATAAAGCCACGGCCCTTACCCAGACGGTGAACCGCCAACTGCACCCGAAACCGGACGATGATTCGCGTGTCAGCCCTGCGCTACGGTCAGCCATTCAGAAATCAGGTATGGTCCTGCTGGATGATTTTGGTGACATCGTCCTGAAAACACAGGATCTCTGCTCCTCGCAGGACGAATGCATACGTCTTAAAAACGCGCTGGTAAACCTGGGGAACAGTAAAGACTGGGACTCGCTGGTGAAACGCGCCGAGGCGGGACACCTGGATGGCGTTAACGTGCTGCTGCGCCCGGTTAGCGCTGAATCGCTGGATAACCTGGTCGCCACCTCGACATCGCCGTTCATGATGCGCGAAACCACCCGTGCGGCTCAGGCACTGAACAGCCCGGCACCGGGCGGATTTGTGATTGTCAGCGATGAAGGCAGCGACCTGGTCGATCAGCCTTACCCGCAGGTTGCGCTTTATGACTACCCGGCTCAGGAGCAGTGGAGCCAATTCCAGCGTCTGGCACAAATGCTAATGCAAACGCCGTTCAGCGCCGAAGGGATTGTCACGAGTATTTATACCGACGCCAACGGCACCCGCCATATCGGCCTGCACCGGATGCCGGATAGCGCAGGTTTGTGGCGTTATATCGGCACCTCACTGCTGATGATCGCGATGCTGACCGCCATTTTCTGGAACGGTTTTATGGCTCTGCGCCGCTATCATCGCTCACGCACACGGCTTGCCGAGATCCAGCAATATTACGAAAACTGCCTCAATCCTAAGCTGATCCCCTCCTCTGAGAGCCTGATCTGATAACGTCGTTGCGCGACAAGATGTGCTACCCTGTCGCGCACGTTTCTTCTGGCTGGAGTTCCCCCTTATGCATCTTGATATCGCCTGGCAGGAGGTCGATACCGTTCTGCTGGACATGGACGGCACGCTGCTCGATCTCGCCTTTGATAACTATTTCTGGCAAAAGCTGGTTCCTGAAACCTATAGCGAGCAACAGGGGATCTCCCCGGCAGAAGCGCAGGCATTCATTCGTTCGCAATATAGCGCCGTGCAACATACGCTAAACTGGTACTGTCTTGACTACTGGAGCGAGCGCCTCGGTCTGGATATTTGTGCTATGACCACCGCCCAGGGTCCACGTGCCGTTTTACGCGAGGATACGGTTCCGTTCCTGGATGCGCTGAAAGCGAGCGGTAAGCGCCGCATTTTGCTGACCAACGCGCATCCACATAACCTGGCCGTGAAGCTGGAGCATACGGGGCTTGCGTCGCACCTTGATTTATTACTTTCCACCCACACATTTGGTTATCCGAAAGAGGATCAGCGTTTGTGGCATGCGGTGAAGGAAGAGACGGGTTTGCAGCCAGAACGCACGCTGTTCATTGATGACAGTGAGCCCATTCTGGATTCCGCGGCAACGTTTGGCATTCGCTATTGTCTGGGCGTCACCAATCCTGACTCTGGCCTGGCTGAAAAAAGCTATCTGCGCCATCCGGGACTGAACGACTATCGCCAGATGATCCCCTCACTGACCGTGAAGGAGACGCCATGAAAGAAAAACCCTCAGACGGGGTAAGACTGGATAAATGGCTGTGGGCAGCGCGTTTTTATAAAACACGCGCCCTTGCCCGCGAGATGGTTGACGGCGGAAAAGTGCATTACAACGGCCAGCGCAGCAAACCGAGCAAGCTGGTCGAACTGAATGCCATCTTAACGCTGCGTCAGGGCAACGATGAACGTACGGTAGTGATCAAAGCCATTACCGAACAACGACGGCCTGCAGCAGAAGCCGTACAGCTTTATGAAGAGACGGCGGAAAGCATTGAAAAGCGCGAGAAGACCGCGCTGGCGCGCAAAATGAACGCGCTGACCATGCCCCACCCGGACCGGCGACCGGATAAAAAAGAGCGCCGCGATCTGATGAAATTTAAACACGGTGAGACTGACTAAGCCTCACCTGCACGAGAGACTATTATGGCCCAACACGACCAATTACACCGCTATCTGTTTGAACAATTCGCCGTGCGTGGCGAACTGGTCACCGTATCCGAAACCTGGAAACAGATTCTGGAAAACCACAACTACCCGCTGCCGGTGAAGACCCTGTTGGGCGAACTGCTGGTTGCCACCAGCCTGCTAACGGCGACGCTGAAATTTGCTGGTGATATCACCGTGCAGCTGCAGGGTGACGGGCCGATGACGCTGGCGGTTATCAACGGCAATAACCAGCAGCAAATGCGCGGCGTGGCGCGCGTTCAGGGCGACGTGCCTGAGAATGCAGACCTCAAAACGCTGGTGGGTAATGGCTACCTGGTGATCACCATCTCCCCGGAGGAAGGTGAACGCTATCAGGGCGTGGTGGGTCTGGAAGGCGATACCCTGGCCGCCTGTCTGGAAGATTACTTCATGCGTTCTGAACAGCTGCCAACGCGTCTGTTTATCCGCACCGGTGAAGTGGATGGCCAACCTGCTGCGGGCGGTATGCTGCTGCAGGTACTGCCTGCGCAGGACGCACAGACCAATGATTTCGAGCACCTGGCAACGCTTACCGAAACCATCAAAGCGGAAGAGTTGTTCAACCTGTCGGCGACCGACGTGCTGTGGCGTCTGTATCACGAAGAAGAAGTGACCGTCTACGACCCACAGTCCGTGGAGTTTAAGTGCACCTGCTCACGCGAGCGCTGCGCTGGCGCACTGAAAACCCTGCCAGACGAAGAGATCGACAGCATCATGGCGGAAGACGGCGAAATTGATATGCACTGTGACTACTGCGGTACGCACTACGTGTTCAATTCGATGGATATCGCGGAGATCCGCAACAACGCCTCCCCGGCGGATCCGCAGGTTCACTAATCACCTCTGACCGTTACCCTTATCCCTAACCCTCTCCCTGTGGGAGAGGGTTAGGGAGAGGATGAAACAACGGCCCCAAGCTGAATCGTTTTCACAATGTAACTCTTACGTAATTTTCTTACGTGTATGCGATTACATTCACATTCTTTCCGATAAAATCACCAGCCTTTAACCTTTTCGGAACATTTTCCCCAACCAAAAAGCGATTCCTGCGATAATCCGCCTGCACTGTGACTGGAGTCGCAGCGTTTTCCGTTAGTAAGGGTTTTGTCCAGATGCGTAAATCTATGAGCCCCGTCGCGGTTAACAACCTCAGAAAAACCCTACAATTTCAGGCAGTACATATTGGCTAAGGAGCAGTGATATGCGTGTTACTGGTTTAACCCCGCAAAATCTCAAGGCTTATGGTATTCACGACGTCCAGGAAATCGTCTACAACCCCGACTACGATACGCTGTATCAGGAAGAGCTCAATCCAGCACTGGAAGGATATGAGCGTGGTGTGTTGACAGATCTTGGTGCTATCGCCGTCGATACCGGTATTTTTACCGGTCGTTCGCCGAAAGATAAGTATATCGTCCGAGACGAAACCACCCGCGATACGCTGTGGTGGGCTGACAAGGGCAAAGGGAAGAACGACAACAAACCGCTCTCTCCGGAAACCTGGCAGCACCTGAAAGGGCTCGTCACCCATCAACTTTCCGGCAAGCGTCTGTTCATTGTCGACGCTTTCTGCGGCGCTAACGCCGACACCCGTCTTTCCGTACGCTTTATTACCGAAGTCGCCTGGCAGGCGCATTTCGTGAAAAACATGTTCATTCGCCCAACCGACGAAGAGCTGCAGGATTTCAACCCTGATTTCATCGTGATGAACGGCGCGAAATGCACGAACCCACAGTGGAAAGAGCAGGGTCTGAACTCCGAAAACTTTGTTGCCTTCAACCTGACCGAGCGTATCCAGCTGATCGGCGGTACCTGGTACGGTGGCGAAATGAAGAAAGGGATGTTCTCCGTTATGAACTACCTGCTGCCGCTGCGGGGCATCGCCTCCATGCACTGCTCGGCGAACGTCGGTGAAAAAGGCGATGTGGCGGTGTTCTTTGGTCTTTCCGGCACCGGGAAAACGACGCTGTCTACCGATCCGAAACGTCGTCTGATTGGCGATGACGAACACGGCTGGGATGACGACGGTGTATTCAACTTTGAAGGCGGCTGCTACGCGAAGACCATTCGCCTGTCCGAAGAGGCCGAGCCGGATATCTTCCACGCCATCCGTCGCGATGCGCTGCTGGAAAACGTCACCGTGCGTGCCGACGGCTCCATCGACTTCGACGATGCGTCGAAAACGGAAAACACCCGCGTCTCTTACCCGATCTACCACATCGACAATATCGTCAAGCCGGTGTCAAAAGCGGGCCATGCCACGAAGGTCATTTTCCTGACGGCGGATGCCTTCGGCGTGCTGCCTCCGGTGTCTCGCCTGACCGCCAGCCAGACGCAGTACCACTTCCTCTCCGGTTTCACCGCCAAGCTGGCCGGTACCGAGCGCGGCGTGACGGAGCCAACCCCGACCTTCTCCGCCTGCTTTGGCGCGGCCTTCCTGTCGCTGCACCCGACGCAGTACGCTGAAGTGCTGGTGAAACGCATGCAGGCATCCGGTGCGCAGGCATACCTGGTAAACACCGGCTGGAACGGCACCGGCAAACGTATCTCCATCAAAGATACCCGCGCCATTATCGACGCCATTCTGAATGGTTCTCTGGACGACGCCGAAACCTTCACGCTGCCGATGTTTGACCTGGCCATCCCAACGTCGCTGCCGGGCGTGGATACGCATATCCTCGACCCGCGCAATACGTACGGTTCGCCGGAGCAGTGGCGTGAGAAAGCGGAATCGCTGGCGAAGCTGTTTATTGAAAACTTTGAGAAGTATACCGATACCCCGGCAGGTGAAGCGCTGGTGAGTGCGGGACCGAAGCTGTAGGTAAAAGCAAAAAGGCAACGAAAGTTGCCTTTTTTAATGTTTTCTCCCTCTCCCGGTGGGAGAGGGCCGGGGTGAGGGCATCAGGCCGCACCCCGATTAACTCTCTTTCACCTGTCCCCGCGTGACCGGCACCGGCAACCAGGCGCGAATGCTCAAACCGCCCCGCTCGCTGGTACCAATCTCCAGCAACCCGTTATGGTTATCAACAATACGCTGCACAATTGCCAGGCCCAAGCCTGTACCGCTGGTGCTGCGCGCGCTGTCGCCTCGCACAAACGGCTGGAACAGATGCTTACGCTGCTCCGGCTTAATCCCCGGGCCATCGTCTTCCACCTGGAACCAGGCGCGGTTGAGTTCAGACCCGCTGCTGACCTTAATCCAGCCATTACCGTAGCGCGCCGCGTTGACCACCATGTTAGCCACCGCGCGCTTAATGGAGAGCGGGTGCATGCGCACCTGAATCTCACCCACCTGAAGGTCAGTATCAATTTCACGTTCATAGCCACTTTCCGCGGCCACTACTTCTCCTAACACCGCGTTCAGATCGGCCATCTCCATCGGCATCTCCTGCCCGGTGCGCAGGTAGTCAATAAACTGCTCGATGATGGCGTTACACTCTTCGATGTCCTTGTTAATGGACTCGGCGAGATAACCGTCCTCTTCCCCCATCATCTCCGTCGCCAGACGAATACGCGTTAGCGGCGTACGCAGGTCATGGCTCACCCCCGCCATCAGGAGCGTACGGTCGTCCGCCAGCTGCTTCACGCCGGCCGCCATATGGTTAAACGCACGCGTCACCGAACGGACCTCCGAGGCGCCATACTCACGCAGCGGAGGAGGAATAATTCCTTTACCGACCTGCAGCGCAGCGTGTTCCAGGTCGACCAGCGGTCGGTTCTGTATACGGATAAACAGCCAGGCACCGCCTATCGCCAGCAGCATAATCGCCAGGGTATAGCGGAACAGCGGCGAGAAGTCGCCCTGATGGATTTCGGTCAGCGGGACGCGGACCCAGATATTGGGTGACAGCCAGGTTTTCAGCCAGACAACAGGCGAACTTTTGTTGACCTCAACGCGCACTTCCGTCGGGCCGCCCAGCTGCTGCGCCATCTGCTGGCTGAGGAATTCGTAATGCTGCGCCCAGCGCAGACCCGCATCTTCCGCCGCTTCATTGGAGTAGAGGGAAATGCCCAGCTCACGGTAGATTTCACGGCGAAACGCCGGAGGAACCACTAACTGCGTGCCGTCCTCCAGCTGCAGTTTATCGGTCATCAGCATACGGACTTCGTATGCCAGGACCTTATTAAACTGCTGGAGGCTAGGCAAAATCGCAAAGTTCAGCACGACCAGGTAGGTCGTCACCAGGCTGACAAACAGCAAGGTGACGATCAGTAACAGGGTGCGGGCAAACGAGCTTCGCGGCGAGAAGCGCATTCGCCTCATGCTTTAGAGCCGTCCGGGACAAACACGTAGCCCAGACCCCAAACGGTCTGAATATAACGAGGATGCGCCGGATCTTCTTCCACCATGCGGCGCAGACGGGAGATCTGCACGTCGATGGAACGTTCCATTGCGGAGTATTCGCGACCACGCGCCAGGTTCATCAGCTTGTCACGGGAAAGCGGTTCGCGCGGGTGGCTCACCAGCGCTTTCAGTACCGCGAACTCGCCGCTGGTGAGCGGCATTGGCTCGTCTTCACGGAACATCTCGCGGGTGCCGAGGTTCAGCTTGAACTTACCGAATGCGATAACGGCTTCTTCCTGCGACGGTGCGCCAGGCAGTTCGTTCGCCTGACGACGCAGCACGGCGCGAATACGCGCCAGCAGTTCACGCGGGTTAAACGGTTTTGGAATATAGTCATCCGCGCCGATTTCGAGGCCTACGATACGGTCAACTTCCTCGCCCTTCGCCGTCACCATGATGATCGGCATCGGGTTGCTCTGGCTACGCAGACGGCGACAGATAGAGAGCCCGTCTTCGCCAGGCAGCATCAGGTCGAGAACCATCAGGTGGAAAGATTCACGGGTCAGCAGACGATCCATCTGCTCAGCGTTCGCGACGCTACGAACCTGGAAGCCCTGCTCGGTCAGATAACGTTCCAGCAGCGCACGCAGGCGCATGTCGTCATCCACGACCAGAATTTTGTAGTTCTCTTGCATTGTGTGTACTCCCAAAGGTTCGGATAGTCTAATAACAGCGTATTCTAAAAAAGTGCACGTATTCGACCAGCTAATTCTGGTATAAATTCTAGTCGAAATTGTTACAAAGCATATTTAACAGCAGCTTATCTGCACATTTCATCACATAAATCATTATTAACGCTGTCTGTTATTCTATTTGATACGTAATGTGCGCAAGGTTTGCAATGATGTCGAGTCTGAAGGTCGCCCCATGAAAACGCCCCTGATCACCCGCGAAGGGTACGAAAAACTCAAAAAAGAGATGGATTACCTGTGGCGCGAAGAGCGTCCTGAAGTGACCAAAAAGGTTACCTGGGCGGCGAGCCTGGGCGATCGCAGCGAAAATGCTGACTACCAGTACAACAAAAAACGCCTGCGTGAGATTGACCGCCGGGTACGCTATCTGACCAAATGTCTTGAGAACCTTAAAATTGTCGATTACTCCCCGCAGCAGGAGGGCAAAGTGTTCTTCGGCGCATGGGTTGAGATTGAAAACGATAACGGTGACACCCTGCGTTTTCGCATTGTCGGCTACGATGAAATTTTTGGTCGTAAGGATTACATCTCCATCGACTCCCCGATGGCCCGCGCGCTGCTGAAAAAGGAGGTGGGCGACCTGGCCGTCGTTCAGACCCCCGCCGGTGAAGCCAGCTGGTACGTCAATGAGATCGTCTACGTAAAATAGTCTGAGAGCGCCCTCCCCGGCTGGCATTTTGCCGTGTCAGCCCGTATAACTATCCCCTGATTTTTTGACTCAACAGATGATAAAGCCATGATGAAAGATTCGCTCTGCCGCATTATTGCGGGTGATATTCAGGCCAGAGCCGAACAGGTAGAAGCTGCCGTTCGCCTGCTTGATGAAGGGAACACCGTGCCGTTTATTGCGCGCTATCGTAAGGAAGTCACCGGCGGTCTGGATGACACGCAGCTGCGTAACCTTGAGACCCGTCTGGGTTATCTGCGCGAACTGGAAGAACGTCGTCAGGCGATCCTCAAATCCATCGGCGAACAGGGCAAACTGACCGGCGAGCTGGAAAGCGCCATTAACGGCACCCTGAGCAAAACCGAACTCGAAGACCTCTATCTGCCGTACAAGCCGAAGCGCCGCACGCGCGGGCAGATTGCGATTGAAGCGGGTCTCGAGCCGCTGGCAGACCTGCTGTGGAACGAGCCGTCACACGATCCGGAAACCGAAGCCGCCAAATTTGTCGATGCCGATAAAGGCGTCGCGGACACCAAGGCCGCACTCGATGGCGCACGCTACATTCTGATGGAGCGCTTCGCCGAAGACGCTGCCCTGCTCGCCAAAGTGCGTGATTACCTGTGGAAGAATGCCCACATCGTCTCTACCGTCGTCGCGGGTAAAGAGGAAGAAGGGGCGAAATTCCGCGACTACTTCGATCACCACGAACCGATTTCTACCACCCCTTCTCACCGCGCGCTGGCGATGTTCCGCGGCCGCAACGAAGGCGTGCTGCAGCTCTCCCTGAACGCCGACCCGCAGTTTGACGAGCCGCCGAAAGAGAGCCACTGCGAGCAGATCATCATCGACCATCTCGGCCTGCGCCTGAACAACGCCCCGGCAGACAGCTGGCGTAAAGGCGTGGTGAGCTGGACCTGGCGCATCAAGGTGCTGATGCACCTTGAAACCGAGCTGATGGGCACCGTGCGCGAGCGCGCCGAAGATGAAGCGATTAACGTTTTCGCCCGTAACCTGCACGACCTGCTGATGGCCGCCCCTGCCGGCTTGCGCGCGACCATGGGTCTCGATCCGGGTCTGCGCACCGGCGTGAAAGTGGCCGTGGTTGCCGGCACCGGCAAACTGGTTGCTACCGACACCATCTATCCGCACACCGGCCAGGCAGCCAAAGCGGCCGTCGTGGTGGCCGCGCTGTGCGAGAAGTACAACGTGGAGCTGGTCGCCATCGGCAACGGTACGGCGTCCCGCGAAACCGAACGTTTCTACCTCGACGTGCAGAAACAGTTCCCGAAAGTGACGGCCCAGAAAGTGATCGTCAGCGAAGCCGGGGCATCCGTTTATTCCGCATCTGAACTGGCGGCCCAGGAATTCCCGGACCTGGACGTTTCTCTGCGCGGTGCGGTCTCTATCGCTCGCCGCCTGCAGGATCCGCTGGCGGAACTGGTGAAAATCGACCCGAAATCTATCGGTGTGGGCCAGTATCAGCACGACGTGAGCCAGACTCAGCTGGCGCGCAAGCTGGATGCGGTCGTGGAAGACTGTGTAAACGCCGTCGGCGTTGACCTCAATACCGCTTCCGTTCCTTTGCTGACCCGCGTAGCGGGCCTAACCCGCATGATGGCGCAGAACATCGTCGCCTGGCGTGATGAGAACGGCCAGTTCCAGAACCGTCAGCAGCTGCTGAAGGTGAGCCGCCTGGGGCCAAAAGCCTTTGAGCAGTGTGCGGGCTTCCTGCGCATCAACCACGGCGATAACCCGCTGGATGCCTCCACCGTTCACCCTGAAGCGTACCCTGTGGTGGAACGCATTCTGGCCGCGACCCAGCAGGCGCTGAAAGACCTGATGGGCGACAACAGCGCCTTGCGCAACCTGAAAGCCGTTGATTTCACCGACGACAAATTTGGTGTGCCAACCGTCACCGACATTATCAAAGAGCTGGAAAAACCGGGCCGCGATCCGCGTCCTGAGTTCAAAACGGCGACCTTTGCCGACGGCATCGAGACCATGAACGATCTGCTGCCGGGCATGGTGCTGGAAGGCGCGGTGACGAACGTTACCAACTTTGGCGCATTCGTGGATATCGGCGTACATCAGGATGGTCTGGTGCATATTTCATCCCTTGCCGATAAGTTCGTTGAAGATCCACACACCGTGGTCAAAGCGGGCGACATCGTGAAGGTCAAAGTGCTGGAAGTGGATCTGCAGCGTAAGCGTATCGCCCTGACCATGCGTCTGGACGAGCAGCCGGGTGAAACCAACGCGCGCCGCGGCGCTAACGGTGGCGGTCGCGAGCAACAGCGTCCTGCCGCTAAAGCCGCAAAACCGCGCGGACGTGATGCCCAGCCTGCAGGTAACAGCGCGATGATGGATGCGCTGGCAGCCGCAATGGGTAAGAAACGCTAAGGTTGTAAATGCCCGGTGGCGCTGCGCTTACCGGGCCTGCGGTTTTGTAGGCCGGGCAAACGCAGTGCCGCCCGGCAAGCAGGCCGCAGGGAATTAAAATAAATAGGATGTAGCCATATTTAAACCACTAGTTATCACCCCGTTAACAAATACCCCCATTTCGTTTTCCCGTCATTTCAGCAAATATTGAGCAAGGTCAAACAGGCCGTAAATTAATACCGCAAACAACATTCCGTCACAGTTTTAATATTGCTGATAAAAACTATTCTCATTATCATCCCATAGTAGATAATTTAACCTTTCGTGGAATCAGGCATTATGCAATTCACTCCAGACAGTGCATGGAAGATTACCGGTTTTACCCGCGAAATTAGCCCTGCCTATCGGCAGAAGCTGCTGTCACTGGGCATGCTGCCCGGCTCGTCATTCCAGGTGGTACGCGTGGCGCCGTTAGGCGATCCGGTTCACATCGAAACCCGACGCGTGAATCTGGTACTGCGTAAGAAAGACCTCGCATTAATAGAAGTCGAAGCTTTATCCCGATAACAAGCCAGCGGTTTCAGTGAGTCTAAAAAATGAAAAAGTTAACTATTGGCTTAATTGGCAATCCTAATTCCGGCAAGACTACGCTTTTTAACCAGCTTACGGGGGCACGCCAGCGCGTGGGTAACTGGGCGGGCGTGACGGTTGAGCGTAAAGAAGGCCAGTTCACAACAACCGACAACCAGGTCACGCTGGTTGACCTTCCCGGCACCTATTCCTTAACCACCATTTCGTCACAAACCTCGCTCGATGAGCAAATTGCCTGTCACTATATTCTTGGCGGCGACGCGGACCTGCTGATCAACGTGGTCGATGCCTCGAACCTCGAGCGTAACCTTTATCTGACGCTGCAGCTGCTGGAGCTGGGGATCCCCTGCATCGTGGCGCTCAACATGCTCGACATTGCGGAGAAACAAAAGCTGCGCATCGATGTCGATGCCCTCTCCGCACGTCTCGGGTGCCCAGTCGTTCCGCTGGTTTCGACGCGCGCTCGCGGTATTGATGCACTCAAGCTGGCCATTGACCGTCACGCGGGCAATCGCGACGTTGAGCTGGTGCATTACGCGAAGCCCCTCCTGCGCGAAGCCAATATGCTGGCGCAGGAGATGGACAACAGCATGCCTGCGAAACAGCGGCTGTGGCTCGGCCTGCAGATGCTGGAAGGGGATATCTACAGCCGCGCTTACGCCGGACATGCGGCTGATAAACTGGACGTGACGGTGGCCCGTCTTAGCGACGAGCTGGACGACCCGGCGCTGCACATCGCCGATGCGCGTTACCAGGCCATCGCCTCGATCTGCGACGTTGTCAGTAACGCCCTCACTGCGGAACCCAGCCGCTTTACGGCGGCGGTAGATAAGGTTGTGCTAAACCGCTTCCTCGGCTTGCCCGTTTTCCTGCTGGTGATGTACGTGATGTTCCTGCTCGCCATTAACATCGGTGGCGCACTCCAGCCCATTTTCGATGCGGGTTCCGTCGCGGTCTTCGTACACGGTATTCAGTGGGTGGGTTACACCCTGCACTTCCCGGAATGGCTAACCATCTTCCTCGCGCAGGGGATCGGCGGCGGTATCAACACCGTTCTGCCGCTGGTGCCGCAGATCGGCATGATGTATCTGTTCCTCTCGTTCCTGGAAGACTCCGGTTACATGGCGCGCGCCGCGTTCGTGATGGATCGTCTGATGCAGGCGCTGGGCCTGCCGGGTAAATCCTTCGTTCCGCTGATTGTCGGCTTTGGCTGTAACGTCCCGTCGGTGATGGGTGCGCGCACCCTTGATGCGCCGCGTGAACGTCTGATGACCATCATGATGGCGCCGTTCATGTCCTGCGGTGCCCGTCTGGCGATCTTTGCCGTCTTTGCGGCAGCCTTCTTTGGTCAGCAGGGCGCGCTGGCAGTCTTCTCGCTGTATGTGCTGGGCATCGTGATGGCAATCCTGACCGGCTTAATGCTGAAACATACGATCATGCGCGGTGAGGCCTCACCGTTTGTGATGGAGCTCCCGGTGTACCACGTGCCGCACCTGAAAAGCCTGGCGATCCAGACCTGGCAGCGCCTGAAAGGCTTTGTGCTACGCGCCGGTAAGGTGATTGTCATCGTCAGTATTTTCCTGAGCGCGCTGAACAGCTTTACCCTCAGCGGGCAGGCGGCAGATAACATCAACGACTCGGCCCTCGCCTCCGTCAGCCGCGTCATCACGCCGGTCTTCAAACCGATTGGCGTGCATGAGGATAACTGGCAGGCAACCGTCGGGCTGTTTACTGGTGCAATGGCAAAAGAGGTCGTTGTCGGCACGCTGAACACGCTCTACACCGCAGAGAACATTCAGGAGCAGGAGTTTAATCCGGCAGAGTTTCATCTCGGTCATGAACTGCTGGGTGCCGTAGAGGAAACCTGGCAGAGCCTGAAAGACACCTTCAGCCTGAGCGTGCTGGCCAACCCAATTGAAGCGAGCAAAGGCGACGGCGAAATGGCAACGGGAGCCATGGGCGTGATGAGCGAGAAATTTGGCAGCGCGTCCGCGGCCTATAGCTACCTCATCTTTGTTCTGCTCTACATTCCTTGCATCTCCGTGATGGGGGCGATTGCCCGCGAGTCCAGCCGCGGCTGGATGGGCTTCTCCATCCTGTGGGGGTTAAACATTGCCTACTCGCTGGCGACGCTCTTTTATCAGACCGTTAACTTCAGCCAGCACCCGCGCTACAGCCTGGTCTGCATCCTCGCGGTGGTTCTGTTTAACGCGATCGTTCTCGGCCTGTTACGGCGCGCGCGCAGCCGCGTCGATATCGACCTGCTGGCTAATCGTAAAACCGCCGCGACCTGCTGCAGCAGCCCGGCGGGCGACTGTCACTAAGGAGTACGCAATGGCATCGTTGATTCAGGTTCGAGACCTGCTGGCGCTACAGGGGCGGATGGAGGCGAAACAGCTGAGCCTCAGCCTGCATACGCCGCAGCCGATGATCGATGCCATGCTGGAAAGGCTTGAAGCCATGGGGAAAGCCGTGCGGATTCAGGAAGACGCGGACGGTTGCCTCTCCGGCAGTTGTAAAAGCTGTCCGGAAGGAAAAGCCTGCCTCAGGGAGTGGTGGGCACTGCGCTAATAAAGCCGGGCAGTGATGCCCGGCTTTATCGTATTACTTATAGACGTCCGCCGTTGCGCGCACGTTTTTGGTCTGCTTTTCAGCACTGGTGACGACATAGTACGTCCCACCCAGCTCATCCGCTTTCTTCGACAGCTCTCTTCTTGCGTCCATCGGCGCGGTGGTGTCAGACGTAGAAATCTCACCAACTTTGGTCAGATTCATTCCGGCAACTTTATCTTTTTCCAGCTCTTTTGCCGCAAAGACGCCAAATGAAAGTGACCCAATAACCAGAGAAGTGACAATACCTGTAACAAGTTTCATAGCCTGACTCTCCATAGGATTGTTGTTTTGATTATCGTAGGCAGAACAACCGCAACGACAACTGGAGTATGGTTGCGGTGTGTTACTTTTTCCAGGCTGGATGGAAAATAATCAGTCGAAACGTTGACTTAACGCAATGAGCGCTGAACAAAATTCGACCGGATGAGAGATGAACGGGGCATGCGCGGCTTTGGCAATGACCTGCGATTCGCTGTCCGGCCAGAGTGCATCCAGGAGCGGAACCACTTTGCGCGGCACAAGGCCATCGAGGTACCCATAGATGCGCAGATGCGGCATTGCCAGCGCGGTCAGCGGCTCACGCAGGTCAACCGTTTTCAGGATCTCCAGCCCACCGTTAAGCACCTCCACGTCCGGCATCGGCAGGGAAAGCACGGTCTGTTTCAGCGTTCTGGCATCCTGACGCGCCGTTTCCGTGCCCATCGTCTGCAGGGCGAGGAACCGCTCTACGGTCCGCTGGAAATCTTCGCTCAGCTGTTGCTGGAAGCTCGCCAGCACGTCAGGTTTTATGCCTGGCCACGCCTCTTGCGCACTAAAGCATGGCGATGAAGCCACGGTCACCAGCGCCCTCACGCGTTCGGGCTGCGACAGGGCAATCTGGCTCGCCACCAGCCCGCCCAGGCTCCAGCCGAGCCAGATAGCATTTTGCGGCGCAGCGTCCAGAACCTGCCGGGCCATCTCATCAAGCGACATCACCCCAAAACCGCGGCTGCGGCCAAAACCGGGTAAATCCACCAGATGCAGCGTGAAATGCGAGGCAAGTTCCTCACTTATGCAATGCCATACTTCTGCATTCAGGCCCCATCCGTGCAGCAGCACAAGATGGCAATTTCCTGTCCCTGCAGTCTGCCACCACAGCGTCTTCATCAGTTACTGTTCTCTCTTTTCACATGGAGGTTGCACATGCTAACAGTGCCCGGCTCGTGCTGGCTATGCCAAATGCCACTTGCACTCAGCGGATGGGGCGTCTGCTCCGTCTGCACGCGATCGCTTGTAGGGCGAATCGCGACCTGCCCACAGTGTGGTTTACCGGCAACAAACCCCGTTCTGCCCTGCGGCCGTTGCCTGAAAAAATCCCCGCCATGGAGCGCGCTTGTCGCCGTGGATGATTATGTTCCGCCGCTGAGCAGGCTCATTCACGCGCTGAAGTTTTCCGGCCAGAGTTCGCTGGCACGGCCCCTTGCCCGCCTGCTCTTGCTGGCGGTTTTGCAGGCGCGTCGTCATCGTGGGTTGCCGAAAATCGACAGGGTGGTGAATGTGCCCTTATTCCGACGCCGGCACTGGCGACGCGGCTATAACCAGAGCGATCTGATCTGCCGCCCCCTCGCCCGGTGGCTCGGCTGTCGGTATGACGCCAGCGCGCTCACGCGTGTTCACGCCACCGCCATCCAGCATCAGCTCAGCGCCCGGCTTCGCAAAAGAAACCTCAAAAATGCCTTTCGCCTTGAATTGCCGGTCGACGGTCTCCATATCGCGATTGTGGATGATGTCGTCACCACAGGCAGTACCGTTGCTGAACTTTCCCGACTGCTTTTGCGAAGCGGCGCCGCGTCGGTTCAGGTATGGTGTCTGTGCCGTACCTTGTAGCCCTTCTTCAATGGGCGTATGATTATACCCAGGTAATTTAGTCAACTATTAGGCCAAAGCTATGATCCGTATTTCCGATTCTGCACAAGCGCACTTTGCCAAACTGCTGGCAAATCAGGAAGAAGGGACGCAGATCCGCGTGTTTGTGATTAACCCAGGCACTCCGAATGCAGAATGTGGTGTTTCTTATTGTCCTCCGGACGCCGTGGAAGCAACTGACACTGCCCTTAAATTTGAACAGCTCACCGCCTACGTTGATGAGCTGAGCGCACCTTATCTTGAAGATGCGGAGATCGACTTCGTCACCGATCAGCTGGGTTCTCAGCTGACCCTGAAAGCACCAAACGCGAAAATGCGTAAAGTGTCTGACGATGCCCCGCTGATGGAACGCGTTGAATATCTGCTGCAATCCCAGATCAACCCGCAGCTGGCTGGCCACGGCGGTCGTGTTTCCCTGATGGAAATCACCGACGACGGTCTGGCGATCCTGCAGTTCGGCGGCGGCTGTAACGGCTGTTCCATGGTCGACGTGACCCTGAAAGAAGGGATCGAGAAGCAGCTGCTGAACGAGTTCCCGGAACTGAAAGGCGTGCGCGACCTGACTGAACACCAGCGCGGCGAGCACTCTTACTACTAATTCAGTGCCCGTCTGTATTGCCCGGTGGCGCTGCGCTTACCGGGCCTACAAAACAGTTACTGCATCCGAATCGTAGGCCGGGTAAGGCGAAGCCGCCACCCGGCTTTTGTTTTCCCCCCGCTCCCCCTCTATATGTTGACCTGCGTCTCATAATTCAAATTTAGCCTCCCAGGGTGATTCTCAATCGCGTCATGTTACCCGTATCATTCTCGTGGGCACTCAGCATCCTTATAACAGCCGACTAAACTTAATGGTTTCGAAGGCATCAGTATGAGTGCCGTTAACACTCTGTTCCCAGTTGGGACAATCGGAATTTGTCGTTGAAACAATGACGTTACCCATAACAATTCAAAGGCCAGGTAAATCATGCCATTAGTCATCGTTGCTATCGGTGTTGTGTTATTACTGCTCTTGATGATCCGTTTCAAAATGAACGGATTTATCGCTCTGGTTCTGGTGGCACTTGCAGTCGGTCTGATGCAAGGGATGCCGCTGGTGAAAGTCATCAGCTCGATTAAAGCCGGTGTCGGCGGCACGCTCGGCAGCCTGGCGTTGATCATGGGCTTCGGCGCCATGCTCGGCAAAATGCTGGCGGACTGCGGTGGTGCCCAGCGCATTGCCACCACGCTTATCGAAAAATTTGGCAAGAAGAACATTCAGTGGGCGGTGGTATTAACCGGTTTTACCGTCGGTTTTGCGCTGTTCTATGAAGTGGGCTTCGTGCTGATGCTGCCGCTGGTATTCACCATCGCCGCCGCGGCCAACATCCCGCTGCTGTTCGTGGGTGTGCCAATGGCTGCGGCGCTGTCCGTTACCCACGGCTTCCTGCCGCCGCACCCGGGCCCAACCGCTATCGCGACTATCTTCCATGCAGATATGGGTAAAACCCTGCTGTTCGGTACGATTCTGGCGATCCCAACCGTAATCCTGGCAGGCCCCGTTTATGCCCGCTTCCTGAAAGGCATTGATAAGCCTATCCCGGAAGGTCTGTACAGCGCGAAAACCTTCACCGAAGAAGAGATGCCTGGCTTTGGCGTCAGCGTCTGGACCTCTCTGGTACCGGTAATTCTGATGGCGATGCGCGCCGTGGCGGAGATGATCCTGCCGAAAGGTCATCCGTTCCTGTCCGTTGCCGAGTTCCTGGGTGACCCGGTGATGGCCACCCTGATTGCGGTCCTGATCGCGATGTTCACCTTCGGTCTGAACCGTGGCCGCTCCATGGATCAGATCAACGACACGCTGACCTCGTCCATCAAAATCATTGCCATGATGCTCCTGATCATCGGCGGTGGCGGTGCGTTCAAGCAGGTTCTGGTCGACAGCGGCGTGGATAAATACATCGCTGCCATGATGCATGAAACCAACGTGTCACCGCTTCTGATGGCCTGGTCTATCGCCGCGGTTCTGCGTATTGCGCTGGGTTCTGCGACCGTTGCGGCGATCACCGCAGGCGGTATCGTTGCCCCGCTGATTGCGACCACGGGTGTGAGCCCTGAGCTGATGGTTATCGCCGTCGGTTCCGGTAGCGTGATTTTCTCTCACGTAAACGATCCGGGCTTCTGGCTGTTCAAGGAGTACTTCAACCTGACGATCGGTGAAACCATCAAGTCCTGGTCCGCGCTGGAAACCATTATTTCGGTGTGCGGTCTGGTCGGGGTGCTGCTGTTGAATATGGTGGTTTGATGTAAAAAAGCCGGGTGGCGCTGACGCTTACCCGGCCTACAATCTATTCCCTCTCCCTCTGGGAGAGGGTTAGGGTGAGGGTGAAACTACCGCTTCTTACCCACTGCTCTTCTGCGCTTGTCCAAATCCTTAATCAGCCTGTTCACCCCGTCATCGGCAAACATCTTCTCAAGGGTTGTGGAGAGCTTGCGACGCCAGTTCTTGTACTGATAGCTGGTGCCCGGAATGTTCACCGGCTCCGCCATATCAATCCAGTCTTCCGGCTGCAGACCCAGCAGGGCGCTGTTGCTGTCGGCAATGTAACGCTGCAAACCGCGGTTGAGCGTGGAGGTCATGGACATCAGCGATGCCTTGTGCCCGGCCCGTTTCGGCAGACAACCCTGCTTGTGCAGCGCATCCAGCAGCCCTTGTTTGGAGAGCTCGCGATCCTGATACAGACCGCGCAGGACCTCTTCATCAGGATACAGACCCAGCGTTTTGCCAAGGGTCAGATCGCCGCTTTCCCAATAGCCACGAAGCGTAGGAAGGTCATGCGTCGTCGCGACTGCCATTGACTGTTCAGGGTACGCTTTCGGCGCGCGGAAGGTTTTCTCATGGTCGTTTTCAAAATAGAGCACTTTATAGGAGTAAACGCCGCTGTCGCGGAGCTTGCTGACAATTTCCACCGGCACGGTACCGAGATCTTCGCCGATCACCATGCACTGATGACGCTTGCTTTCCAGCGCCAGGATCGACAGCAGATCGTCAACCGGATACTGCACGTACGCCCCGTGATCCGCCGTTTCACCGTACGGGATCCACCACAGGCGCAGCACGGACATCACGTGGTCGATACGCAGCGCACCGCAGTTCTGCATGTTGGCGCGCAGCAGGTCGATAAACGGCTCGTACGCGCGCGCCGCCATCACGTGCGGATCCATCGGCGGCAGGCCCCAGTTCTGGCCGAGCGGGCCAAGAATGTCCGGTGGCGCGCCGACGGAGGCTTTCAGGCAGTAGAGTTCACGGTCGCACCAGGTTTCCGCACCGCCCTCTGCCACACCGACGGCCAGGTCGCGATACAGGCCGATAGGCATTTTATAGCCCTGGCTCACCTGCCAGCAGGCGGCAAACTGGCTGTACGCCAGCCACTGTAGCCACAGGTAGAAATCCACTTCATCCGCGTATTTTTTACAGAATGCCTTCACTTCAGGGGTGTCGACGGATTGATACGCTTCCGGCCAGACCGGCCAGCCCCAGCGCATTTCGTCCTCTTTCACCTGATACGCATGCAGCGCATCAAATGCCGCCTGCCAGTACAGGCTCTCGCCCTCCTGAGTGACAAACTGGCGGAACGCGGCCATCTGCTCGTCATTGCGCTGCGAAAAGCCTTTCCACGCCAGACGCAGCGCGGCCATTTTCAGCGCCGTGACGGTAGAATAGTCCACCCAGTCCGCGTCGCGCGCCTGCTTCAGGGCCTGCTGCGTGGTGCTGAGTTTCCACCACGCCTGTGCCTCTTTGCTGTTTTTGAAGTCGTCTAACGCATTAACGTCGATGTAAATCACGTTCAGCCAGCGGCGGGATGAGGGGCTATACGGGCTGGCGCTCTCCGGGTTGGCCGGATAGAGCGCGTGGATCGGGTTGAGTCCGATAAACGCACCGCCGCGCTCCCCCACAGAGGCCAGCATTTTCTGCAGATCGCCAAAATCGCCGATGCCCCAGTTGCTGTCGGAACGCAGGGTATAGAGCTGTACGCAGGCACCCCACAGCTTTTTGCCCTCAAGCAACGCCTGCGGCTCATAGCAGCGTTTTGGCGCGACGATCACCCGACAATGGAAACGCTGGTCATCCTGGGTGAGCGTTAAGGTGTGGTAGCCCTCCGGCAGTTTCGCCGGAAGGTTAAGGGTTTTGCCGCCGGTGGCGTGGCCTTTGTGCTGCTGGCCGTCTTCGGTGGTGAGCAGCCAGCTAAACTCGCCGCGCCCCTCCACCGCCAGCGGCATCTTTTTACCCGAGGTGAAAACCTTCACGTTCGGGACTGGTGCAGCCGACGCTTTCGCGTCGGTTTTGTGCATGGCGTCCAGCAAACGTCTTTTGGTGTCGGCGCCAATAGACTGCGGTTTGCCGTGAGCATTAATGTAACTGAGGCTGATCCCCGCCGCCTGCGCGGCGCTGTCCAGACGTTTACTCTCCATCGCGCTTCCTTAGCGTTTTGCCTGCCAGATACGGGCCTGATAATCACGGATTGAACGGTCAGAGCTGAACATGCCGCAGCGGGCGGTGTTCAGAATGCACGCCCGGGTCCACGCGTCCTGGTCGCGATACAGCACGTCGACCTGTTTTTGCGCTTCCACATAGGCCGTGAAATCTGCCATCACCAGATACGGGTCACCGCCGTGTTTGTCCATGCTGTGCAGCATCTGGTCAAACGCGTGCTTGTCGCCGTCGCTGTATTTACCGCTTTCCAGCTCTTTCAGTACCGCATCGAGCACTTTGTCTTTCTTACGCCATTTCACCGGATCGTAGCCTTTGGCCTTAATGGCTTTCACCTCTTCCACGGTGTGGCCGAAGATAAAGATATTCTCTTCCCCCACCTTCTCGGCGATTTCGACGTTGGCCCCGTCGAGCGTACCGACGGTCAGGGCACCGTTCAGCGCCAGCTTCATGTTGCCGGTACCGGACGCTTCTTTCCCTGCGGTCGAGATCTGCTCGGAGATATCCGCCGCCGGGATCAGCATTTCAGCCGCAGAGACGCAGTAATCCGGCAGGAATACCACCTTCAGCTTGTCGCCAACCTTCGGATCGTTGTTGATCGCCGCCGCCACTTTATTAATGGCGAGGATAATGTTTTTCGCCAGGTAATAGCCCGGTGCCGCTTTCGCGCCGAACAGGAACACGCGCGGCACGCGGTCGGCCTGCGGGTTCTCACGGATCTCTTTGTACAGCGCCAGAATGTGCAGCAGGTTCAGGTGCTGGCGTTTGTACTCGTGCAGACGCTTGATCTGAATATCGAAAATCGCATTCGGGTTGATCTCAATCCCGGTACGCGCTTTCACAAACGCCGCCAGATGAACTTTGTTTTCCCGTTTGATGGCGCGGTACTGCTCGCGGAACTTCGCGTCATCAGCGTATTTTTCCAGGTTGATCAGCTGGTCCAGATCGTTGGCCCACTCTTTCTTCAGCGTTTTGTCCAGCAGACCGGCCAGCAGCGGGTTGCACTGCTTGATCCAGCGACGCGGCGTAATGCCGTTGGTCACGTTGTGGAATTTGGTCGGCCACAGCTGGTGGTATTCCGGGAAGAGATCTTTCACCACCAGATCCGAGTGCAGCGCCGCCACGCCATTCACCGCAAAGCCGCTCACCACGCACATGTTCGCCATGCGTACCTGCTTGTCATGCACCACCGCCAGCTTCGCCCAGACCGCTTTGTTGCCCGGCCAGGTTTTATCCACCAGCGTTTTAAACTGGTCGTTAATCTTGTTGATGATCTGCATGTGGCGCGGCAGCAGCGTTTTCACCAGCTTCTCATCCCAGCACTCCAACGCTTCTGGCATCAGGGTGTGGTTAGTGTAAGCGAAGGTGCGGCTGGTGATCGCCCAGGCGT
The DNA here is from genome assembly GCF_004402045.1 of Lelliottia nimipressuralis. Classification (GTDB taxonomy): domain Bacteria; phylum Pseudomonadota; class Gammaproteobacteria; order Enterobacterales; family Enterobacteriaceae; genus Enterobacter; species Enterobacter chinensis. The sequence continues at coordinate 73,088 of NZ_SOMG01000012.1, forward strand.
CATCCCAGCTCAGCTGGTGCTCGTCGATCAGCACGCGCAGCAGTTCAGGGATGGCAATGGTTGGGTGCGTGTCGTTGAGCTGAATCACTTCGAAGTCAGGCAGCTGTGCCAGCTTACGGCCCGCCAGGTGATGGCGACGCAGAATGTCCGCCACGGAGCAGGCGCACTGGAAGTACTGCTGCATCAGACGCAGTTTTTTACCCGCCAGGTGGTTGTCGTTCGGGTAGAGCACTTTCGTCAGCTTCTCGGCGTCGATACCCTGCTGCTCGGCGCGCAGGAAATCGCCGTCGTTGAATTTGGTCAGGTTAAACGGATGCGCGTGCTTCGCCTGCCACAGGCGCAGCGGCTGCGCCACGCCGTTACGGTAGCCGAGTACCGGCAGGTCCCAGGCTTCGCCAGTGATGGTGAACGCCGGTTCCCAGAGGCCCTGCTTCGTGACTTTCCCGCCAATGCCTACCTGCACATCCAGCTGCGCGTTATGGCGGAACCACGGGTAGGTATTGCGGTGCCAGTCGTCCGGCGCTTCCATCTGATGACCATCGGCAAATGACTGACGGAACAGACCGTACTGATAGTTCAGGCCATAGCCAATCGCCGACTGGCCGACGGTCGCCATGGAGTCAAGGAAACAGGCCGCCAGACGCCCCAGACCACCGTTGCCCAGCGCCGGGTCAATCTCTTCTTCCAGCAGGTCGGTCAGGTTAATGTCGTGCTCTTTCAGCACGTCCCCCACCTCCTGATACCAGCCAAGGTTCAACAGGTTGTTGCCCGTCAGACGGCCAATCAGGAATTCCATCGAAATGTAGTTTACATGGCGCTGACCTTTTACCGGTTTTGCCAGAGGTTGAGCATCCAGTTGCTCTGCGAGCGCACCGCTCACTGCCTGCCACCACTGGTGAGGCGTCATTTCGTTTGCAGCATGAAGGCCAAAACGCTGCCACTGACGCGTCAGGGCAGCCTGGAATTGAGCTTTGTTGAAGGTAGGCTGTGACATAGGGGATCGGCATCCTTTAGAAAGAAAACACAAGTTGGCGCTAGTGTGCCTGGCTCATTTCCCCTCTTCCTCCTCCCGCAGGGGATTAGACAGGGAGGAGTAGCGGGGATGAGCAGAAAAGTGTGATCGAGGCCACTCTAAGAGCATAGCTGGAGTGTGCCCTGAAGATAAAAAAGTAACCGCGTAGAATGTCAAAGAAATGAAATGCAGTTTCGAGGGAAATTAAACCACCGGGAAATAATTACTTACGTAGAGTAATATATCTGCAATTAAGCAATACCTTACAGGACTATTAAGCTCGCATAACATTACCCAAACTTTATTAAATTTGACGTCACTATACCTTTCTGAAACCAGTTACAGCGCAACGGCAATGCATCCTGACAAGCCAGCAGCCACGCGGCATGTAAGCCTTTTTGGGAAAGTTCCGCCATTATGGGAATGTTTTGTGACAGAGTGCAAATTCAGCGCCATAAAACCCAGACATAACTTGCAATAGTTAACTTATTGGCCGAACTTATATCCATTAATTACGAAGCGCAAAAAAAATAAAATCTCTCGTTCCCCACAGTGAAGTGAAACCTATGTTGATTCCGTCAAAATTAAGTCGCCCGGTTCGCCTTGACCATACCGTGGTCCGCGAGCGTCTGTTGGCTAAACTTTCCGGCGCGCATAATTTCCGACTGGCGCTGGTTACGAGCCCTGCAGGTTATGGAAAAACAACGCTCATTTCGCAATGGGCCGCAGGTAAGAGCGATCTTGGCTGGTACTCTCTTGATGAGGGCGATAACCAGCAGGAGCGCTTTGCCAGCTATCTGATTGCCGCTATTCAGCAGGCAACCAATGGACACTGCGTCGCCAGTGAGGTGATGGTGCAAAAGCGCCAGTACGCCAGCCTGTCCTCCCTTTTCTCTCAGCTGTTTATTGAACTGGCCGAATGGCATCGCCCGCTTTACGTGGTGATTGATGATTACCATCTCATCACTAACCCGGTTATTCATGAATCGATGCGTTTCTTCCTGCGCCATCAGCCGGAAAACCTGACTTTAGTGGTGCTGTCCCGCAACCTGCCGCAGCTGGGTATTGCCAACCTGCGCGTGCGCGACCAGCTTCTTGAAGTGGGCAGCCAGCAGCTGGCCTTTACCCACCAGGAAGCGAAGCAGTTCTTTGACTGCCGCCTGACATCACCGATTGAGGCCGCCGAAAGCAGCCGTCTGTGCGATGACGTCGCCGGCTGGGCCACGGCGCTGCAGCTCATCGCCCTCTCTGCCCGGCAAAACAACAGCCCGGCACATCAGTCTGCGCGCCGCCTGGCTGGCATCAACGCCAGCCACCTTTCGGATTACCTGGTGGATGAGGTGCTGGACAGCGTCGATCCGTCGACCCGTAATTTCCTGCTGAAAAGCTCGCTACTGCGTTCCATGAACGATGCGCTGATCGTGCGCGTGACGGGGTGTGAAAACGGTCAGCTACAGCTCGAAGAGATTGAACGTCAGGGCCTCTTCCTGACGCGCATGGACGACCCCGGCGAGTGGTTTAGCTATCACCCGCTGTTTGGCAGCTTCCTGCGCCAGCGTTGCCAGTGGGAACTGGCGGTTGAACTGCCGGAAATTCACCGCGCTGCCGCCCAAAGCTGGATGGCACAGGGCTTCCCAAGCGAGGCCATTCACCACGCGCTGGCCGCCGGTGACGCCAGCATGCTGCGCGATATCCTTCTCAACCATGCCTGGGGCCTGTTTAACCACAGCGAGCTGACGCTGCTTGAAGAGTCCCTGAAAGCGCTGCCGTGGGAAAGCCTGCTGGAGAACCCGCGCCTGGTCCTGCTTCAGGCCTGGCTCATGCAGAGCCAGCATCGCTACAGCGAAGTGAACACTCTGCTGGCCCGCGCGGAGCAGGAGATGGAAAGCAACATGGATACGCCCCTGCACGGTGAATTCAACGCCCTGCGGGCTCAGGTGGCGATTAACGACGGCGACCCGGACGAGGCTGAACGCCTGGCGATGGTCGCACTGGATGAACTGCCGCTGGCCAACTTCTACAGCCGGATCGTTGCCACGTCGGTACACGGCGAAGTACTGCACTGCAAAGGCGAGCTAACGCGCTCCCTGTCGCTGATGCAACAAACCGAACAGATGGCGCGTCGCCATGATGTCTGGCACTACGCGCTGTGGAGCCTGATCCAGCAAAGCGAAATTTTGTTCGCTCAGGGCTTCCTGCAGGCCGCCTGGGAAAACCAGGAAAAAGCGTTCCAGCTGATTCGTGAACAACACCTTGAACAGCTGCCGATGCACGAGTTCCTGCTGCGTATTCGCGCTCAGCTACTGTGGGCCTGGTCGCGTCTGGATGAAGCCGAAAGCTGCGCCCGTCAGGGTGTGAACGTCCTCTCCGGTTTCCAGCCGCAGCAGCAGCTGCAGTGTCTGGCGCTGCTGGTGCAGTGCTCGCTGGCGCGCGGCGATCTCGATAACGCCCGCAACCATCTTAACCGCCTGGAAAACCTGCTCGGCAACGGTCAGTATCATAGCGACTGGGTATCGAACGCCGATAAGGTCCGGGTGATTTACTGGCAGATGACCGGCGACAAAAAATCCGCCGCCAACTGGCTGCGTCAGACGCCAAAGCCGGAATTTGCCAACAACCACTTCCTGCAGAGCCAGTGGCGCAACATTGCCCGCGCGCAGATCCTGCTCGGTGATTTAGAACCCGCAGAGATTGTACTGGAAGAGCTGAACGAGAACGCGCGCAGCCTGCGCCTGATGAGCGACCTGAACCGCAACCTGCTGCTGCTTAACCAGCTCTACTGGCAGGCGGGCCGTAAAAACGACGCGCAGCGCGTGCTGCTGGAAGCGCTACAGCTGGCTAACCGCACCGGGTTTATCAGCCACTTTGTGATTGAAGGTGAAGTGATGGCCCAGCAGCTGCGTCAGCTTATTCAGCTCAATACGCTGCCGGAGCTTGATCAGCATCGCGCCCAGCGCATTCTGCGCGAGATTAACCAGCACCATCGCCACAAGTTTGCGCATTTCGATGAGAACTTCGTTGAACGTCTGCTGAACCATCCGGAAGTGCCAGAACTTATCCGCACCAGCCCGCTCACCCAGCGCGAGTGGCAGGTTCTGGGGCTGATCTATTCGGGCTACAGCAATGAGCAGATTGCCGGCGAGCTGGCGGTGGCGGCGACCACCATCAAAACGCATATCCGCAACCTGTATCAGAAGCTGGGCGTGGCGCATCGTCAGGATGCGGTGCAGCATGCGCAGCAGCTGTTGAAGATGATGGGGTATGGCGTTTAGGTTTTGTGCGGCCTGATGCCCTCACCCCGGCCCTCTCCCACAGGGAGAGGGAGAAAGGCGTCTCAACACAACTCTAACTGCAAATTATTATCCTTAATTACCTGCATGACGCCTGCCGGCGGCATCACGTCGGTATAGACCGCATCCACCATGCTGATGCTGCCCATATTGACCATCGCGTTACGGCCAAACTTCGAGTGATCCACGACCAGCATCACGTGGCGCGAGTTTTCAATAATCGCGCGCTTGGTGCGCACCTCGTGATAATCAAACTCCAGTAGCGAGCCGTCGCTGTCGATGCCGCTGATCCCCAGAATGCCAAAGTCGAGGCGGAACTGAGAGATAAAATCGAGGGTCGCTTCGCCGATAATCCCGCCGTCGCGGCTGCGCAGTTCTCCGCCCGCGAGGATGATGCGAAAATCGTCTTTCTGCATCAGGGTATTGGCCACGTTCAGGTTGTTGGTGACCACGCGCAGGTTCTCGTGATTCAGCAGCGCATGGGCGACCGCTTCCGGCGTGGTGCCGATATCAATAAACAGCGTCGCCCCGTTTGGGATCTGGCTGGCAACCTTGCGGGCAATGCGCTCTTTCTCTGCCGTCTGCGTGGCTTTACGGTCATGCCAGGAGGTGTTGACCGAACTGGACGGCAGGGCCGCGCCGCCGTGGTGACGCAGAATGCGGTTTTGATCGGCCAGGTCGTTCAGGTCACGACGGATGGTTTGTGGACTGACGGCAAACTGCTCCACCAGCTCTTCGGTGCTGACGTATCCCTGTTTTTTGACCAGTTCGATAATGGCGTCATGGCGTTGTGTTTGTTTCATCAATTATCCCTGAGAATTATGTTCGTTTTCGCGCATGGAGCGTGTCGGCAAAGGCCATCGCCAGCCCGATGGCCAGCCCGGTGACGTGTGCACCATTGGCGATAGACATACCAAACAGATCAAACCATCCGGCAATTAGCCATATTAACGCAAAGGTTATTAATCCGCGCTGCAGATAGATGCCGCTTTCCGGGTCACGCTCACCGCGAAGCCAGACATAGCCCATCAGGGCATACACGACACCGGACAACCCGCCAAACCACGGGCCGCTAAATTTGTGCTGCACGTAGCCGCTCAGCAGGGCGCTAATAATGGTGATAACGATCAGCTTGCCGCTCCCCAGACGCTTCTCAACGGCACCGCCGAGATACCACCACCAGAGCAGGTTAAAGAGGATATGCATCACCGAGAAGTGCATCAGCGCGTGGGTAAAGTAGCGCCAGACGTCAAACTCTAGAGACGGGTCATACGGCCACGCCAGGGCAATCATCACGCTCTGGTCGCCCACCACGTTCATGATAATGAAGACGATGATGCAGGCGGCCATCAACAGCAGCGTAAACGGGCCTGCGCGTTCGCGGATGGTGGCAAGGAAAGGAAAACGGCTGTAGTGCAGCCCGGTGTCCGTCTGGCCGGACTGCCAGCTTGCCGCCAGATAGCGAGGGTCGCCGGGGTTCTCAAGAAAACGCGCCAGCTCCTGGTTTACCCGCCCGGCCTGGCTCTCGTCGGCCAGCCAGACGTCAGTCTGATGATGTTGCTGGATGGTCAGGATAACGCCCTGCGTCGCCATATAGTCGACAAACGCCTGGGCAACGCGCGGGTTGGTAAAAGAGGTGATCATCAACATGGGCAGCGGTCGCTTATTTCCACACAAAAGGGGACAGTATAGCGGGATCAGCGCTCAAAAGCGTATTCCACTTCTGCCGGGAAATGACGATGCCAGGCATCGAAACCGCCGTCGACGCTGTACACCGTGTCGTAACCCTGCTGAAGCAGATACTGCGCCGCACCTTTGCTGCTGTTGCCGTGGTAGCACATGACCATCACTGGCGTCTCGAAGTCGTTATCGCGCATAAACGCGCCCAGCGTGTCGTTGGTGAGATGGAACGCGCCTGGCGTGTGGCCCATCGCAAAACTCTGCGGATCGCGGATGTCCACCAGCACCGCTTTTCCCTGGTGCATCTTCTGGTGGGCTTCTTCTACGTTAATACATTCAAACTGATCCATGGTGTTCTCATCTTATATTCGGGTGTGGTGCGTTTTCCCCTCACCCTACCCTCTCCCTGAGGGAGAGGGAAACGGATCCCCCTCTCCCCGTGGGAGAGGGCTGGGGTGAGGGCATCAGACCGCACTATTTTACCCCGTAGTGTACGTCCTGGCGGCGGGTAAACGCCATTATGTTATCCATATCACTCTAAATTGTTTTTTTGATGTTACCAAAAGCGCGTTCCTTTGCTATTATGAGCGATATCGAACATTTCTGAGCTTTAACGAAAGTGCATGAGGGTGTTATGGAAACCAAAGATCTGATTGTGATAGGCGGTGGCATCAACGGTGCCGGTATTGCGGTCGATGCCGCAGGACGCGGTTTATCCGTACTGATGCTGGAAGCTAACGATCTCGCCTGTGCGACGTCGTCCGCCAGCTCCAAACTGATTCACGGTGGCCTGCGCTACCTGGAACACTACGAATTCCGCCTGGTCAGTGAAGCACTGGCCGAACGTGAAGTGCTGTTGAAAATGGCGCCGCATCTGGCTATTCCGATGCGCTTCCGCCTGCCCCATCGCCCGCATCTGCGTCCGGCGTGGATGATCCGAATCGGTCTGTTTATGTACGATCATCTGGGTAAACGCACCAGCCTGCCGGGCTCGACCGGTTTGCGTTTTGGCTCAGAATCGGTCCTTAAGCCTGAAATCGTGCGCGGTTTCGAATATTCCGACTGCTGGGTGGACGATGCGCGTCTGGTGCTGGCGAATGCGCAGATGGTCGAGAAGAAAGGTGGCGAGGTAAAAACCCGCACCCGCGCGACCGCTGCCCGTCGTGAAAACGGCCTGTGGATTGTCGAAGCGGAAGATATCGATACCGGCGAAAAATTCAGCTGGAAAGCGCGCGGCCTGGTGAACGCCACCGGTCCGTGGGTGAAACAGTTCTTTGACGACGGCATGCATCTGCCTTCGCCGTACGGCATTCGCCTGATCAAAGGCAGCCATATTGTGGTGCCGCGCGTGCATACGCAGAAACAGGCCTACATTCTGCAAAACGAAGACAAACGTATTGTGTTCGTGATCCCGTGGATGGACGAATTCTCGATCATCGGCACCACCGACGTGGAGTACAAAGGCGATCCGAAAAACGTCGAGATCGACGAGAGCGAAGTTAACTACCTGCTCAAAGTGTACAACGCGCACTTTAAGAAACAGCTGGGGCGCGATGACGTGGTCTGGACCTACTCCGGCGTGCGTCCGCTGTGCGACGACGAATCGGATTCACCGCAGGCCATCACCCGTGATTACACGCTTGATATTCATGACGTAGACGGCCAGGCGCCGCTGCTGTCGGTATTTGGCGGCAAGCTCACCACCTACCGTAAGCTGGCCGAGCACGCGCTGGAAAAACTGGCGCCGTACTACAAAGGCATTGGCCCGGCATGGACGAAAGGCGCGGTACTGCCCGGCGGAGATATCGGCGACAACCGCGATGATTACGCCGCGAAGCTGCGTCGTCGCTTCCCGTTCATCACCGAAGGGATGGCACGCCACTATGCCCGTACCTACGGCAGCAATACCGAGCTGTTCCTGGGCGACGCGAAAGAGATTGCGGATCTGGGTGAACATTTCGGCCACGAGCTGTACGAAGCCGAGCTGCGTTATCTGGTCGAACACGAATGGGTTCGCCGCCTGGACGATGCTATCTGGCGTCGTACCAAAGAAGGGATGTGGCTCAACGCCGAACAGCAGTCTCGCGTGGCGCAGTGGTTGCTGCAGAATGCGGGGAAGCGTGAGTTGTCGTTAGCGTCTTGACGTGAAAAAAAGCCCGGTGGCGCTACCGCTTACCGGGCCTACGGGATCGACCAGGCCGGGTAAGGCGTAGCCGCCACCCGGCTTTGTTTTTACAACCTTACCGGATCAATATGCCATATCGTCTCGGCATACTCTTTGATGGTCCTGTCAGACGAGAAATACCCCATATTAGCGATGTTATACATCGCGGCACTGGTCCACTTCTCCTGCTGACGGTAAAGTTCGTCCACCTTATCCTGACAGTCCACGTAGCTGCGATAATCCGCCAGCACCTGGTAGTGATCGCCAAAGTTAATCAGCGAATCCACCAGATCGCGATAGCGACTCGGTTCTTCAGGGCTAAACACGCCGGTCGCGATCTGCGTCAGCACCTGACGTAACTCTTCATCCTCTTCGTAATATTTACGCGGCGAGTAGCCTTTCCTGCGCAGCGCCTCCACCTCTTCTGTCGTGTTACCGAAGATAAAGATATTTTCTTCCCCCACATGTTCCAGCATCTCGACATTCGCCCCGTCCAGGGTACCAATGGTCAGGGCACCGTTAAGGGCAAACTTCATGTTACTGGTGCCGGACGCTTCCGTACCTGCCGTGGAAATCTGCTCGGAAAGATCCGCCGCCGGGATGATCAGCTGCGCCAGGCTTACGCTGTAGTTCGGAATGAACACCACCTTCAGCTTGTCGCCAATGTCCGGATCCTGATTGACCACCTTCGCCACGTCGTTGATGAGATGAATGATGTGCTTCGCCATGTAGTAGGCGGAGGCCGCCTTACCGGCAAAGATCTTCACGCGCGGTACCCATTCCGCCGTTGGATCGGCCTTGATGCGGTTGTAATGGGTGATCACGTGCAGCACGTTCATCAGCTGACGCTTGTACTCGTGAATACGTTTGATCTGAACATCAAACAGCGCTTTCGGGTTTGCCACCACGTTGAGGTGCATCGCCAGCCAGACTGCCAGACGCTTTTTGTTCAGCAGCTTGGCTTCCCGCACGGCTTTATTCACCGTCGGGAAATCAATATGTTGTTCAAGTTCTCTCAACTGGCTCAAATCGGTCCGCCAGGTGCGGCCAATATTCTCGTCCAGCACTTCAGAGAGCGGCTGGTTGGCCAGCGCCAGCCAGCGGCGCGGCGTGACGCCGTTGGTCACGTTGCAGAACCGCGTCGGGAAGATCTTCGCAAAGTCCGCAAACAGCGACTGCACCATCAGGTTCGAGTGGAGCTCAGACACCCCGTTCACCTTGTGGCTAATCACCACCGCCAGCCAGGCCATGCGCACGCGGCGACCGTTCGACTCATCAATGATGGAGGCGCGGCTCAGCAGACCGGTATCGTTCGGGTACTGCTCCTGCAGGGTCTTAAGGAAGTAGTCGTTGATCTCAAAGATAATCTGCAGATGGCGCGGCAGGATTTTGCCGAGCATATCCACCGGCCACGTTTCCAGCGCTTCACTCATCAGCGTGTGGTTGGTATACGAGAACACCTGGCAGGTCACTTCAAATGCGTCATCCCAGCTGAACTTATGCTCGTCGATGAGCAGGCGCATCAGCTCTGGAATAGAGAGCACCGGGTGAGTGTCGTTAAGGTGGATCGCCGTTTTCTCCGCCAGGTTGGCGTAGGTTTTGTGCAGCTGATGGTGGCGGCTGAGGATATCCTGAATCGTCGAGGAGACGAGGAAATACTCCTGACGCAGGCGCAGCTCGCGACCGGAATAGGTCGAGTCATCCGGGTACAGCACGCGGGACACGTTCTCGGAGTGGTTTTTATCTTCCACCGCCGCAAAGTAGTCACCCTGGTTAAATTTACCGAGGTTAATTTCGCTACTGGCCTGAGCGCTCCACAGACGCAGCGTGTTGGTGGCATCGGTATCGTAGCCGGGAATAATCTGGTCGTAGGCCACGGCCAGGATCTCTTCGGTTTCTACCCAGCGGGATTTTTTGCCTTCCTGCTGGATACGTCCGCCAAAGCGCACCTTGTAACGCGTGTTGTGACGTTTGAACTCCCACGGGTTGCCGTACTCCAGCCAGTAGTCCGGGGACTCTTTCTGACGCCCGTCGACAATGTTCTGTTTGAACATGCCGTAGTCGTAGCGAATACCGTAGCCGCGGCCCGGCAGCGCCAGCGTCGCCAGCGAGTCGAGGAAGCAGGCGGCAAGACGCCCCAGACCGCCGTTGCCGAGGCCCGGGTCGTTCTCTTCGTCGATCAGTTCTTCTAAATCTAACCCCATCTCTTCCAGTGCGGTTTTGACGTCCTCATAAATACCGAGCGACAACAGCGCATTGGACAGCGTGCGGCCAATCAAAAATTCCATCGACAGGTAGTAAACCTGACGCGTTTCCTGCGAGAGCTGGGCGCGGTTTGAGCGCAGCCAGCGTTCAACTAAACGGTCGCGCACCGCAAACAGGGTGGCGTTCAGCCACTCGTGCTTGTTGGCAATAACCGGATCTTTCCCGATGGTGAACATCAGCTTGTAGGCGATGGAGTGCTTTAACGCCTCAACGCTGAGCGTGGGTGAAGAGTAGCTAAATGGAGCGTTCATATCAGTAACTTCGCCTCGTTACATCAAGCGTTGATAGAGATCGCGGTACGACTGCGCCGCGACATGCCAGCTAAAGTCCATGGACATCGCCTGACGTTGTACGTAACGCCACAGCGATGGACGGGACCACAAGACGAAAGCACGCCGAATCGCCCGAAGCAGCGACCAGGCATTACTGTCCTCAAAGACAAACCCGCTGGCGATACCGTCCGCCAGGTTTTCCAGAGAGCTATCGGATACGGTATCCGCCAGCCCGCCCGTGCGGCGTACCAGCGGCAGGGTGCCGTATTTCAGGCCGTAAAGCTGCGTCAGACCGCAGGGTTCGAAACGGCTTGGCACCAGGATGACGTCTGCGCCGCCCATAATGCGGTGCGAAAATGCCTCGTGGTAACCAATCTGCACGCCCACCTGCCCCGGATGCTCCGCCGCAGCGGCAAGGAAACCTTCCTGCAGCACCGGGTCGCCCGCGCCGAGCAGGGCCAATTGTCCGCCCTGTTCCAGTAAACCGGGCAGCGCCTCCAGCACCAGATCCAGCCCTTTCTGGCTGGTCAGGCGGCTCACTACCGCAAACAGCGGCACTTTGTCGTTAACCTTCAGGCCCATTGCAATCTGCAGCTGGCGTTTGTTTTCCGCTTTGTCTTCCACGGAATCGCGGCCATAGCGTGCTGCCAGCAGGAGATCGGTTTCCGGGCTCCAGATCTGTTCATCCACACCGTTCAAAATACCCGACAGGCGCCCTTCACGATGGCGCTGTTGCAGCAACCCTTCCATACCGTAGCCAAACTCAGGCTGGGTAATTTCGCGGGCGTAGGTTGGGCTTACGGCGGTAATATGATCGGCGTAGTAGAGTCCGGCTTTCAGGAACGAGATCTGCCCGTTAAACTCCAGCCCATGCATGTTATAGAACGATAATGGCAGATCGATTTCACTCATGTGATGGGCATAGTACATCCCCTGATACGCCAGGTTATGCACGGTAAAGATCGATTTGGCAGGGTGGCCGCGCGCGGCAAGATACGCCGGCGCAAGCCCGGCGTGCCAGTCGTGCGCGTGCACCACATCCGGGCGCCAGAACGGATCCAGCCCCGTCGCCATTTCTGCACCAACCCAGCCAAGCAGCGCAAAGCGCAGCACGTTGTCGGTATAGGCGAACAGGTTCGTATCGTGATACGGGCTGCCCGGCCGGTCGTATAAGTGCGGCGCGTCGATCAGGTAAATCCCTACGCCATTGTAATGTCCAAACAGCAGGGTAATGCGTCCGGCGAAGGTCTCACGACGCGTCACGACTTTTGCATCGGGAATACCACGCCGGATATCCGGGAAGGCGGGCAGCAGGACTCGGGTATCCACTCCTCCGGCGATTTGCGCTGCCGGTAATGCACCAAGAACATCTGCCAGACCGCCCGTTTTTAACAACGGGAACATCTCAGAACATACGTGTAAAACCTGCATCATCGCTCCTGTTTGATTTGCAGCTTCCGCAACATTTCCCGTGTGACTAACACGATCCCCTCTTCCGAACGGTAGAAACGACGCGCGTCTTCTTCCGCGTTTTCGCCAATGACCATCCCTTCAGGAATGACGCAGGCACGGTCGATAACGCAACGACGCAGACGACACGAACGCCCTACCCAGACATCCGGCAGTAAGACTGCCGAATCGATATTACAGAATGAATTTATCCGCACGCGGGGGAAAAGCACCGACTGCACCACCACCGAGCCTGAAATGATGCACCCGCCGGACACCAGCGAGTTCAGCGTCATACCGTGGCTGCCGGATCGGTCCTGGACGAATTTAGCCGGCGGAAGCGATTCCATGTGGGTACGAATCGGCCAGTTCTGGTCGTACATGTCCAGTTCAGGCGTGACGGAGGCCAGGTCGAGGTTCGCTTTCCAGTATGCTTCCAGCGTTCCCACATCGCGCCAGTAAGGTTCCGCATTCGGGTCTGACTGCACGCAGGACAGCGGGAAAGGATGTGCATACGCCATGCCAGCTTTGGTGATTTTCGGGATGATGTCCTTGCCGAAGTCGTGGCTGGAGTTTTCGTCTTTGTCGTCGTCTTCCAGCAACTCATAAAGATAATCAGCATCAAAGATATAGATCCCCATGCTGGCGAGCGATTTGGTGTCATCTCCCGGCATAGTTGGCGGGTTCACCGGTTTTTCAACGAAGTCGATAATTTTGTCGTCTGCATCCACGTGCATGACGCCAAACGCCGTCGCTTCAGCAACGGGCACCGGCAGACACGCCACGGTGCAACGCGCCCCTTTTTCGACGTGGTCGATAAGCATGTGGGAGTAATCTTGCTTGTAGATGTGGTCCCCGGCGAGGATCACGATGTATTCCGCGCTGTAGCGACGAATGATGTCGAGGTTCTGCGTCACCGCATCCGCCGTCCCGCGGTACCAGTTCTCGCCGTGAACGCGCTGCTGAGCAGGAAGGAGATCGACAAATTCGTTCATCTCTTCGCTGAAGAATGACCAGCCGCGCTGGATGTGCTGCACCAGCGTGTGCGACTGATACTGCGTAATGACGCCAATGCGGCGAATACCTGAATTCAGGCAGTTGGAGAGGGCAAAGTCGATAATACGGAACTTACCACCAAAGTGAACAGCCGGTTTGGCGCGCTTGATGGTCAAATCTTTCAGACGGGTACCACGCCCACCCGCAAGTATCAGGGCAACCGTTTTTAATGGTAGCTGGCGAGCCAACATTAAGGGATCGTTCTTCTCTAATCTAACCATGACTAACTCCTTTTTTATCATCTTTGGAATACGCACACTCCGTGCGCAGGCCCGTGCCAGACAGCCATTACTACCGGATTATCCGCTCCGGCAAAGGGAGGAACGGCGCGCCATTCCCCTTCAGGTAAAACAATCTCTGCGACGTCATCCGTCGCGTTCAGCGTGACCAGCCATCTATCCGAAAGCAGGATTTGCAGGCGGGGTACGCCGTGTTGCCACTCTTGCGCGCTTAGTGGTTGCGCGTCTTGATTCAGCCAGCGAACGTTTCCGTCACCCTCTTCCCACCAGCTGTCGGCAGTCAGCGCGGGGATGTGCTGGCGAAGATGGATTAGCGCCGCGGTGAAGTGGATCAAACCGCTGTTCGCTTCTCCCCAGTCGAGCCAGGTTAAGGTGTTGTCCTGGCAATATGCATTGTTATTACCGTGCTGGCTGTGACCATGCTCGTCGCCCGCCAGCAGCATCGGCGTGCCCTGCGACAATAAAAGCGTTGTCAGCAGCGCATGAACGCTGGCGCGTCGCCGCTCGATAACGTCAAGGCTTCCGCCTAACCCTTCTATACCATGATTGAAGCTATGGTTATTGTTAGTGCCATCGCGATTCTCCTCGCCGTTTGCCTCATTGTGTTTCTGATTGAAACAAACGCAGTCCCGGAGCGTAAAACCGTCATGCGCCGTTAACAGATTGACGGTGGCCGACGGGCGTTTACCGTCACGCTTAAAGAGATCGCTGGACGCGGCAAAGCGTCCGGCAAATTCCCCCAGCGACAGATTGCGTTCCAGCCAGAAGCGACGCACGGCATCGCGGTAGTGATCGTTCCACTCGGCAAACAGGGGCGGGAAATTCCCGACCTGATAACCGCCTTCACCGATATCCCACGGCTCCGCGATGAGCTTCACCTGCGAGAGCACCGGACAGTTTTTTATCGCCTCAAACAGCGGCGCCTGCTGGCTAAACGCTGGCGTGCGCCCCATCACGGGTGCCAGGTCGAAACGAAAACCGTCGACGTGGAACGTTTCTACCCAGTATTTCAGGCATTCATAAGCAAAATGCGTGACCGCAGGATGGCTGAGATTGAGCGTGTTACCGCAGCCGGTCCAGTTCTCGTAATCGCCATCCTGCCTGATCCAATAATAGCTACGGTTATCAATTCCGCGCATGGAGAGCGTCGGGCCGTCGAGATCGCTTTCCGCACTGTGGTTCAGCACCACGTCCAGAATGACCTCAATACCCGCCGCATGGAGCGCCTTCACCGCATCGCGAAACTCGTCCCGCGCCTTTTCAGGATGGACGGCATAGCGGGGTTCGAGCGCGAACATGGCCAGCGGGTTGTAGCCCCAGTAGTTGCTCAGCCCCAGCCGCTGCAGACGAGGTTCACTGGCAAAATGGGCAATGGGCAGCAGTTCCAGGGCAGTGATGCCGAGGTGTTTCAGGTAGGCAATCATCGTCGGATGCCCGAGCGCCTTGTAGGTGCCGCGCATCTCTTTGGGGATCGACGGGTGCAGGTACGTCAGCCCTTTGACGTGAGCTTCATAAATGACGGTGTTGCCCCAGGGCGTGCGCGGTGGGGCATCGTCTTCCCAGTCGTAGAGATCGTTCACCACCACGCTTTTTGGCACGACGGGCGCGCTGTCGCGGTGGTCGGGCTCGCCGTAGCCCACGTGGAATAGCGGGTCGTCTTTAAATTCACCGTCCACGCGGTGCGCGCACGGGTCAATCAACAGCCTGGCAGGGTTAAACCAGTGACCCTGCGCGGGGTCCCACGGACCCTGTACGCGAAAGCCGTAGTGCATTCCTGGCCGCCCTCCGGCCAGGTAACCGTGCCAGGTATCCCCCGTGCGCGCCGGTAAATCGTAACGGTGTTCGTTACCTTCACCATCAAACACGCACAGTTCTACCCGCTCAGCGTGAGCGGAAAAGAGGGTGAAGTTCACCCCCTTTCCGTCAAAACTCGCCCCGAGCGGTTCGGGTTTACCTGCCGTAAGCTGCGTCATTCTCCCTCCCGCACCAGCCAGATAGTGCTAAGCGGCGGCAGCGTCAGGCTCAGGGAGTTTGGCCGCCCGTGGCTTTCGATGGCATCACTTTGTACCAGACCACCGTTACCGGCATTGCTGCCGTGGTAATGCATGGAATCGGTATTCAGGATTTCGCGCCATTTACCCGGCTGATTAATGCCAAAGCGATAGTGCTGGCGCGGTACTGGCGTGAAGTTGCTGGCGACGATAATCTCGTTACCCGCTTTGTCACGACGCACAAAGACAAACACCGAACGCTCATGGTCATCCACCACCAGCCACTCAAAACCGTACGGATCGAAGTCCAGCTCGTGCAGCGCTTTGTGATGGCGATAGGTCAGGTTCAGGTCCCGGACCAGACGCTGCACGCCGTGGTGCCAGTTATCGCCCCCTTCCAGCAGATGCCAGTCGAGGCTGGCGTCGTGGTTCCACTCGCGCCCCTGGGCAAACTCATTGCCCATAAACAGCAGTTTTTTGCCCGGGAAGGCAAACATCCAGCCGTAGTAGGCGCGCAGGTTGGCAAACTTCTGCCATGCATCGCCAGGCATGCGGTCGAGAATGGATTTCTTGCCGTGCACCACTTCATCGTGCGAGAGCGGCAGCATGAAGTTTTCGGTGTAGTTGTAGAGCATCCCGAACGTCAGCTTATCGTGATGGTACTTGCGGTGAACCGGATCGAGTTTCATGTAGTCGAGCGTGTCGTGCATCCAGCCCAGGTTCCACTTATACCAGAACCCCAGGCCGCCTAATGACGGTGGACGGGAGACACCCGCAAAGTCGGTCGACTCTTCCGCCATTGTCACGGCACCGTCTACCTGCTCGCCGATAATGCGGTTGGTATTACGCAGGAATTCAATCGCTTCCAGATTTTCACGGCCGCCAAATTCGTTCGGGATCCACTCGCCCTCTTTGCGGCTGTAGTCGCGGTAAATCATCGACGCCACCGCATCAACGCGCAAGGCATCAATGCCGAAGCGCTCTATCCAGTACAGCGCGTTCCCGACCAGATAGTTCGCGACTTCACGACGACCGTAGTTGTAGATCAGCGTATTCCAGTCCTGGTGATAACCTTCGCGCGGGTCGCTGTGCTCGTACAGGTTCGTGCCATCAAACTCTGCCAGCGCAAAATCATCCGACGGAAAATGACCCGGCACCCAGTCGAGGATCACGTTCAGCCCGGCGGCGTGTGCGGCATCAATGAAATAGCGGAAGTCATCTCGCGTGCCGAAGCGGCGCGTTGGCGCATACAGCCCGGTGGGCTGATAGCCCCAGCTGCCGTCGAACGGGTGTTCATTGACCGGCAGCAGCTCAAGATGAGTAAAGCCCATCCATTTGGCATACGGCACCAGCTGGTCGGCAAGCTCCCGATAGCTGAGCCAGAAATTGTTATCGGTGTGGCGGCGCCAGGAGCCGAGATGTACCTCATAAACGGAGATCGGCGCATCAAAGCGGTTGGCCTGTTTGCGCTCCTCCGTCTGAACGACTTTCTCCGGCAGGCCACAAATCAGCGACGCGGTTTCAGGACGCATCTGCGCTTCGAAGGCATACGGGTCGGCTTTAATGCGCAGCTTGCCGTGGGCGTCGATCATCTCGAATTTATAGAGCTGCCCGTGGTGCGCCCCAGGGATAAACAGCTCCCAGATGCCGGTTTCGCGGCGCAGACGCATCGGGTGACGGCGCCCGTCCCAGTAGTTGAACTGTCCGACAACGGAGACACGCTGGGCATTTGGCGCCCACACGGCAAACCGCGTGCCGGTGATACCGTCCATCGTGTCCGCATGGGCACCCAGCGTTTCATAAGGTCGCAGATGAGTCCCTTCAGACAGCAGCCAGGCGTCCATCTCTTTTAAGAGCGGGCCAAAACTATAGGGATCGTCAATCAGGTTTTGCTGACCGTGCCAGATGACGGCGAGCTGGTAACGAAAGGGGTTTTTACGACGGGGCATTACGCCCGAGAAGAAGCCACGCGAATCAAGGCATTCAAGATTACCCACCTTGCGGCCGGTTTTGGGTTCAATGACCCACACTTCGGTGGCATCCGGTAACAATGCCCGAACTTCCAGACCAGCCTCAGTATGATGCATCCCAAGCACGGAAAAGGGGTCGGCAAAATGACCCGCAATAAGCGCATTAATCACGTCTCTATCCACACGATCGGACATGGTATTCATCCTGTTTTTTATGTCGTCCTTTTTTAGCGCCTGGGACGACTTTAATGTGACCTGAACGGGTATCCTGTCGCCCGTCCTAACCTCAGGTAAGAAATGACTCTTCCTTAAAGCATAGCCAACGCTCTACACGACTCCTGATAAAAATAAGACATATGCGTTTTACTCCATGTAGTACGCAAAAAAAGGGGGTGAAAATCACCCCCCTGTAGTTAACAAATTATTACGCTAGCTGGCGCAGCATGCGGCGCAACGGCTCGGCGGCGCCCCATAAGAGCTGGTCACCGACGGTGAACGCGGAGAGATACTCCGGCCCCATGTTCAGCTTACGCAGGCGGCCAACCGGCGTGGTCAGCGTGCCGGTAACGGCCGCAGGGGTCAGTTCACGCATGGTGATATCGCGATCGTTTGGCACCACTTTCGCCCACGGGTTGTGCGCGGCCAGCAGCTCTTCCACGGTCGGAATAGACACATCTTTTTTCAGTTTAATGGTGAAGGCCTGGCTGTGGCAGCGCAGCGCGCCGATGCGCACGCACAGACCGTCAACCGGAATGGTGTTCGCGGTCGCGAGGATTTTGTTGGTCTCGGCCTGGCCCTTCCACTCTTCGCGGGTCTGGCCGTTATCCAGCTGTTTGTCGATCCACGGGATCAGGCCACCGGCCAGCGGTACGCCGAAGTTATCCACCGGCAGTTCGCCGCTGCGGGTCAGTTGGGTGACTTTACGCTCGATATCCAGAATCGCGGACGCCGGGTTTGCCAGCTCGGTCGCGACGCTCTGGTGCAGCTGGCCCATCTGGGTCAGCAGCTCACGCATGTGACGCGCGCCGCCGCCGGACGCCGCCTGGTACGTCGCCACGGAGACCCACTCCACCAGGTCCTGCGCGAACAGGCCGCCCAGGGACATCAGCATCAGGCTGACGGTACAGTTACCGCCGACAAAGGTTTTCACGCCGTTGTTCAGGCCATCGGTGATCACGCCCTGGTTAACCGGGTCGAGAATAATGATGGCATCGTCTTTCATACGCAGCGAAGAGGCCGCGTCAATCCAGTAGCCCTGCCAGCCGCTTTCACGCAGCTTTGGATAGATTTCGTTGGTATAATCGCCGCCCTGGCACGTGACAATAATGTCGAGTGCCTTCAGCGCTTCCAGATCGTAAGCATCCTGCAACGTGCCTGTGGTACCACCAAAGGACGGTGCAGCCTGGCCGAGCTGGGAAGTGGAGAAGAAGACCGGGCGGATAGCGTCGAAATCGCGCTCTTCAACCATGCGTTGCATGAGTACAGAGCCGACCATACCGCGCCAGCCGATGAAACCAACGTTTTTCATAGCATTTTTTTCCTGCAGAGGGTGTGTGCTGTTTGTGCAAGCCAGTATTGAACTGGGATATGCTTCACATTACAAAATGCTGCCAAAGTCGCAAGCGAAATTAATCGATGATTGCCCGGCAATCAGAAAAAGAGCTAATCATCATAATAACCATAGAGAGTTTCAGGGATAATTTACATGAGTGAAATCATTTCCGCCGCGGTTTTATTGATCCTGATAATGGATCCGCTGGGAAACCTGCCGATCTTCATGTCGGTGCTGAAGCACACCGAGCCAAAGCGCCGCCGGGCGATCATGATCCGCGAGCTGCTTATCGCCCTGCTGGTGATGTTCATCTTCCTGTTTGCGGGTGAAAAAATTCTCGCGTTCCTGAACCTGCGCGCCGAAACCGTTTCGATTTCCGGCGGGATTATTCTGTTCCTGATCGCCATTAAGATGATTTTCCCGAGCGCGGAAGGCAGCAGCAGCGGCCTGCCTGCGGGTGAAGAGCCGTTTATTGTGCCGCTGGCGATTCCCCTCGTCGCCGGGCCGACCATTCTGGCCACGCTGATGCTGCTTTCACATCAGTATCCGAATCAGATGAGCCATCTGGTGATTGCCCTGCTGATCGCCTGGGGCGGGACATTTATTATCCTGCTGCAGTCGTCTCTGTTCCTGCGCCTGCTGGGAGAGAAAGGGGTGAACGCCCTGGAACGCCTGATGGGGCTGATTCTGGTGATGATGGCGACGCAGATGTTCCTGGACGGGATCCGGGCGTGGATGAAAGGATGACTTTCTCCCTCTCCCCGTGGGAGAGGGCCGGGGTGAGGGCATCAGGCCGCAGAGGACTAACCCTTACGAATCAAATACCGGTACGGCAGCGCTTCAGTCTGCTGAGCCACCAGCTCATGCTCCATAAAGGTACAAAAACCGGGAATATCGCGCGTGGTGGCCGGGTCGTCGGCGATGATCAGCAGCGTTTCACCGGTCTGCATGTTGCGCACGGTTTTACGTACCATCATTACCGGTTCCGGGCAGCGAAGGCCCTGGGCATCAAGGGTGTGGTCTGGGCTGGAAAACAGGTCGGTCATGATCTTCTCGGTCAGGTAAAAACGGCTGTAGTTTACGCCCCGTTGCAGTCAATGCAAACCAGGTTAACGATTGCGTAAAAACTAACCATTGCAATGTCCTGCCAAAGCAGTATCATGCTGCGGTTTTTATTGGGTTCCCTCACCCCAACGTATAAAAAGGTCACAATATGACGCAGTTTTCTGAATCGCAGCGCGTAAAGGCGTTGTTCTGGCTTTCCCTTTTTCACCTGCTGGTGATTACCTCCAGTAACTATCTGGTGCAGCTCCCCATCTCCATTTTTGGTTTTCACACCACCTGGGGCGCGTTCAGTTTTCCGTTTATTTTCCTCGCCACGGATTTAACCGTACGTATCTTTGGTGCACCGCTGGCCCGCCGCATTATTTTTGCGGTCATGCTTCCGGCGCTGTTCATCTCGTACGTGGTTTCCTCTCTGTTTTATATGGGAAGCTGGCAGGGCTTTGAGGCGTTAACCCACTTCAACCTGTTTGTTGCCCGTATCGCCGCGGCGAGCTTTATGGCCTACGCGCTGGGGCAGATCCTCGACGTGCATGTGTTTAACCGCCTGCGTCAGAATCATCGCTGGTGGATGGCACCCACTGCCTCGACGCTGTTCGGTAACGTGAGCGATACGCTGGCCTTCTTCTTCATCGCCTTCTGGCGCAGCCCGGATGCCTTCATGGCCGAACACTGGATGGAAATCGCACTGGTGGACTACTGCTTCAAGGTGCTCATCAGCATTGTTTTCTTCCTGCCCATGTACGGCGTAATGCTGAATATGCTGCTGAAAAGGCTGGCAGATAAATCTGAAATCACGGCATTACATGCTGGTTAAGGGTTCGCTTTATCAGTTGTGATAAGATGAACGAATGAGCCGTTATGGCCGTTTATCGAAAGGAAGAAGTCAATGCGCAATCTGGTTAAATATGTCGGGATTGGCCTGCTGGTTGTGGGTCTTGCAGCCTGTGATAACAGCGACACGAAAACGCCTGCTCAGGGCGCATCCGCAGAGAGCAACGCGACCGGCCAGCCGGTGAATCTGATGGATGGCAAACTCAGTTTCTCTCTGCCAGCCGATATGACTGACCAGAGCGGCAAGCTGGGCACCCAGGCGAACAATATGCACGTTTACTCCGACGCAACCGGGCAGAAAGCGGTCATTGTGATTGTGGGCGACGACACCAGCGAAGACCTGGCCGTACTGTCCAAACGTCTGGAAGATCAGCAGCGCGGCCGCGATCCGCAGCTGCAGGTAGTCACCAATAAATCCATCGAGCTGAAAGGCCACACGCTGCAGCAGCTGGACAGCATCATCTCTGCAAAAGGCCAGACCGCCTACTCTTCCGTGGTGCTGGGCAAGGTCGATAACAAACTGCTGACCCTGCAGATCACCCTGCCTGCGGAAAACCAGCAGAAAGCGCAGACGGCTGCTGAAAACATCATTAACACCATCGTGATCCAGTAAGACTTCACGATGATGACGTGGCCTCCGGTGCCTGCACCGGAGGCCATTTTTTTAGTCGCCATGTCAGCATCAAGGCGATAACCACCAGGCCCGCCGCGGCAAGATAGATAACCGGAACCCCTGCCCAGGCCATCACCAGCCCCGCCAGCGGGCCGGTAATGCCTAAAGACATATCCATGAAGACCGTATAGGTCGCCAGCGCCGCCCCCTGGTTCTGCTGCGGCACGGCTTTTACCGCCACCACGCCCAGTGCCGGGAAGACCAGTGAAAAGCCCGCCCCCGCGAGGAACACACCCACTTTCGCGACCCAGGGCACCATGGCTATTCCGGTCAACAGCAGCCCGACAATCTCGACACTAAAGCAGATCATCGCCACATTCAGCCCACCCAGACGGTTAATACCGTTAGGGAAAAGTAAACGCGCGCCCACAAACGCACAGCTGAACAGGGTTAGCGCAAAGGCTGCGCCGTCCCAGCCTTTGGCGTCATAGAACAGGGTAATGAAGGTCGCGATGACTCCGAAGCCGGTGGTCGCCAGCGCCAGCGCCATACCGTACGGCCAGACGCGCCCCAGCACAGCCCGAAACGGCAGCGGCTTGCCCTTGCTGGCCTTCACTTTCGGGCGCGGCAGCGCAAAGAGGATCGCCAGAAGCGCGACCACCATAATGGTGATAGCCAGCCCATACAGACCGCCAAACGCATAACAGGCCACGCCGAGCGGCGCACCAAGCGCCATCGCGCCGTAAGTAACAATACCGTTCCAGGAGATCACCCGGCCAATGTGCGGCGCGCCGACTACCCCTACGCCCCACAGCGTTGAACCGGTTCCCGCCAGACTTTGCCCGATACCCAGGATGACGCGGCCCAGGCAGAGCAGCGCCAGGCTGACCAGCGGCCAGTGGCTGGCTGAGGCAGCCAGCAGGTAGCTCAGGCCGCTCAGGAAACAGCCGCATAACCCGACAACCACGATGCTTTTTGGACCGAACGCGTCCGCGTAGCGCCCGGCATACGGGCGGCTGAGGAGCGTGGCGAAATACTGCAGGCTAATCACCAGCCCCGCCCAGAAGGCACTGTAACCCATGACGTCATGGACATAGCCCGGCAAGACTGCCAGCGGCAGGCCGATGGTCAGATAGCTCGCAAAGTTGAAAATAACGACGGAAACGATGCGCAGATTAAGGCGCAGTCCGCTCAGTGCCGGTTCAGCGGCAGGTTCGGGCATGGGGTTCTACCTGGATTTTTTACAACAGTGTTTCACTATTACCACGGCGCAATAAGAAAATCAGCACCGACTTTCAGATTAACGGATCCAGACGAAGCGAAGCCCGGGCACTACACTTACCGAGTCATCACACTAAGGAACGCGCATGACTCCTAATCCGTCCGACAAAGCAGGACTCCACATCTTATTAAAACTCGCCTGTCTGGTGGTTATCCTTGCGGGTATCCATGCTGCCGCCGACATTATTGTTCAGCTCCTGCTGGCGCTCTTTTTTGCCATTGTGCTTAATCCCCTGGTCACCTGGTTTTTACGCCGGGGCGTCAGCCGCCCGGTAGCCATCACCATCGTGGTCATCGTGATGCTGATTGCCCTGACCGCGCTTTTCGGCGTGCTGGCGGCCTCGCTGAGCGAGTTCTCCACGATGCTGCCGCAGTACAACAAAGAGCTCACGCGGAAGATCGTGGCGCTGCAGGAGATGGTGCCTTCCCTTAATCTGCATATCTCACCCGAACGGATGTTGCGCCGGATGGATTCAGAGAAAGTCATGACCTACGCCACCACCTTGATGACGGGGCTATCCGGTGCGATGGCCAGCATTCTGCTGCTGGTGATGACGGTAGTGTTTATGCTGTTCGAAGTCCGCCACGTTCCCTATAAGCTGCGCTTTGCGCTGAATAATCCACAAATTCACATTGCCGGCTTACACCGTGCATTGAAGGGCGTTTCCAAATATCTGGCGCTGAAAACGCTCCTGAGCGTATGGACCGGGGTCATTGTCTGGCTGGGGCTGATGCTGATGGACGTGCAGTTCGCGCTGATGTGGGGCGTACTGGCCTTTCTGCTGAACTACGTGCCCAATATTGGCGCGGTGCTCTCTGCCGTACCGCCGATGATTCAGGCATTTTTGTTTAATAGTTTCTACGAATGCATGTTAGTCGGCGCGCTGTTCCTCGTGGTGCACATGGTGCTGGGCAATATTCTTGAGCCGCGCATGATGGGGCACCGGCTGGGTATGTCGACGCTGGTGGTGTTTTTATCCTTACTGGTTTGGGGATGGCTCCTGGGCCCGGTCGGGATGCTGCTCTCAGTCCCCCTGACCAGCGTGTGTAAGATCTGGATGGAGACCACCAAAGGCGGCAGCAAGCTGGCCATTCTGCTTGGGCCAGGGCGACCAAAAAGCCGGCTTCCGGGTTAAGCATCTGGGGTAGAACGGAGCATTACTCTAAGGGAAATTTTTAGGAGTAACGTTATTCGCAAGCCTGCGACAACACTGTACGATGTACGCTGCAACATCGCGCTTGCGAAGAAAACATCACAGAAACAGGTTTATCGCGGACGCGCTTAGATGAAATTCACACTCTCTATTATCGACTGGCAGGCAAGAGCGCCAGGACTCAGCGATGCCGATGCATGGCAGGCATGGTCGCGCCAGTCTGAAGCCATCGATCCCGCCGCGCCGCTTGCAAAACTGACTGACCTGCCGATGATGACTGCCCGCCGTCTCAATTCTGGCAGTAAGCTGGCCGTCGATATCGGTCTTGCGATGCTTCGCAAACATCGTATTGATGCCGTGGTCTACAGCAGTCGCCATGGCGAACTTGAACGCAACTATCGTATTCTGCAAGCGCTGGCGACGGAGCAACCCGTCTCTCCCACCGATTTTGCGATGTCCGTCCACAATGCCGCGGTCGGCAACCTCACTATTACCGCGGGTCAGCCAATTGTTTCATCCTCGGTTTCTGCCGGTATAGACACTTTCCAGCAAAGTTTGTGCGAAGTGTTGAGTTTGCTCCATGCGGGCTACTCCCGCATTTTGCTGGTAGATTTTGACGGCGAACTGCCTGAGTTTTATCAAACCGGACTTCCGCCGCAGATGCCTGTCTGGCCTTACGCCCTTGCGCTGGTAATTGAAGCCGGAGACACGCTCTGCTGTGAAACCCGGGGCGCAAGCGCAGGTGAAGAGCCGGCGTTGCCGCAAAGCCTTCAGTTCCTGCGACATTATCTGAGCGACGCGCAGCGATTTACCCTTGCGGGCGAGCGTTTGCAGTGGCAGTGGACACGCTAATGAGCCGGTTCCTGTCCCGTATCAATCGGTTATGGCGCATGCTGATGACCGGATTCTGCTTCGCGCTGTTTGGCCTCGGCGGACTGCTGCTGTCGCTGGTCTGGTTTAACCTGCTGCTGGTTTTCCAGCGCGATCGCGCGAAACGCCGCCGACTGGCGCGACGCAGTATTTCAGCCAGTTTTCGGCTGTTTCTGGCGGTCGTTCGCGGAACCGGCGTGCTGGATTACCGTTTCACCAACCTGGACGTATTGCGCGCCGAGCGCGGCTGCCTGGTGATAGCGAACCATCCTTCGCTGCTGGACTATGTGATTCTCGCTTCGGTCATGAACGAAACCGACTGTCTGGTGAAAAGCGCGTTGCTGCGTAACCCCTTCGTCAGCGGCGTGATCCGTGCAGCCGACTACCTGATCAACAGCGAAGCAGAAACGCTGCTTCGTGCCAGCCAGCAGCGTCTGGCACAGGGGGATACCCTGCTTATCTTTCCGGAAGGCACCCGCACCCGCGCAGGTGAAGCCATTACCCTGCAACGGGGGGCGGCGAATATCGCCGTTCGTTGCAACCGATCCCTGCGCGTGGTGGTGATCCACTGTAGCGAACGCATGCTGGATAAACAGAGTCGCTGGTACAATGTGCCGCCCAAAAAACCTGTTTTTACCGTGGATGTACGCGAACGCATCAACATTCATGATTTTTACGATGCAAGCCAGCATGAACCTGCGCTGGCGGCAAGGCAGTTAAACCGGCATATGCAGCAGCAATTAATATCCGGTCTTCAATCTTTGTCAGGAATAAAAGATGCAAGCGCTCTATCTTGAAATTAAGAATCTCATTATCTCTACGCTGAATCTGGAAGAACTTACCCCAGAGGATATCGATACCGACGCTCCGCTGTTTGGCGACGGACTGGGTCTGGACTCCATTGATGCCCTGGAGCTGGGGCTGGCTGTGAAAAATCAGTACGGCGTAGTGCTTTCTGCCGAAAGCGACGAGATGCGTCAGCACTTCTATTCCGTTGCCACGCTCGCCGCTTTTATCCATCAACAACGCGCCTGAGAATGACCCGCTATGACAGAACAAGAAACGATTTATCAGGAAGTCTCTGCGCTTCTTATTAAACTTTTTGAACTCGCCCCTGAGGACATTACGCCGGAGGCCCGGCTTTATGAAGACCTGGATCTCGACAGCATAGATGCCGTAGATATGGTGGTTAACCTGCAGAAGAAGACGGGCCATAAAATTAAGCCTGAGACCTTCAAAGCGGTGCGCACCGTTCAGGACATCGTGGACGTTGTGGAACAACTCCAGCGCGAAGCCTGACGTGCCTGCCATTCCGCTCATCCCGATACTGACGGGCCTGATGCTGCTGGCATGGCCTTTTTTGATTGGCTATGGCCTTGCAAGCCACAATTTACAGTGGATACTGCCCGTGATGGCGCTGGTGTTGCTGCTGCGTTTATATCAGGCGCGCCAACATAGCGGTCCCCTGCGCTACGTTTTCCTGAGCGTGACGCTGGCCGGGGTGGTTCTGTGCGTTGCGAGCGCGCTTCTGCACGCTCACCAGTGGGTACTGTTTTATCCGGTGGTCGTCAATCTGGTGATGCTGGTGGTCTTTGGGGGCTCGCTGTGGACATCCATGCCGATGGTTGAACGGCTGGCGCGGATACGCGAGCCCCACTTGTCTCCTGCCGGGGTGCGTTACACGCGCAAGGTCACTCAAGTCTGGTGCGGCTTTTTTATCGGCAACGGGGCAATCGCGCTGTTTACCGTGTTGTACGCCGACATGCGCCTGTGGACGTTGTGGAACGGGATAATTGCCTACATCCTGATGGGAACGCTGATGGCCTCCGAGTGGCTGGTGCGCCAGCGGGTGATGAAAAGAGAGAACGATGAGTAAACCCCTTCCTCTTAGCCAGTGGCTAAATGCCCCGCGTCCTGATGAGGCACCGATCGCCTGGCTCGACGAACGCGTCTGGACCCTCGGCGACCTGCGCCACGATGTCACGCGGCTGGTCGACATGCTGCGTCAGGAGGAAGGCGAGCGCTGGGCGCTCTGTTTTGAAAACGGCTATCTTTTTATCGTCGCCCTGCTGGCGACGCTTCATGCGGGTAAAACGCCCGTGCTCCCCGGCCACAGCCGGGCTGCGCAGCTTAACGAACAGCGGGCCATGTTCAGCGGCGTCCTGAGTGACACAACGCTCGACTTCTCGGGGCGGCAGCGGTTGGTGGCTTCCACGCCGCGAACAAACAACGACTTTTCCCCCCTGCCTGCCATTGACGATACGCGCGTGATCGAGCTTTTTACCTCTGGCTCTACCGGCGTGCCGCAGCGGGTGATTAAGCCGGTTATTAGCCTGGATCGGGAAGCCCGTTTACTCGCTGACCGGTTTGGCGAACGACTGACGGGCTGTAGCGTCGTGGCATCCGTGGTGTTGCATCACCTGTATGGCCTGACGTTTCGCGTCGTCTTACCCATGGCGCTCGGTCTATCAGTACATGCCCGTCTGCTCAACTATGCCGAGCAGCTCTCAGCCCTGTCCCACGACAAACGCTATCTTTTCATCAGCAGCCCGGCGTTCCTCAAGCGGCTGGATACGGCACTGACGCCGCCTCCCATTGCCCTGCTCTTCTCCGCAGGGGGCGTACTGCCCTGGCGAGACATCACCGCGTTTCAGAGCTGGCTCAACGTCTGGCCCGATGAAATCTACGGCAGCACCGAAACGGGAGTCATGGCCTGGCGTCACCGTCAGGATGAAACCACGCTCTGGCAGCCATTCCCCGGCGTGACGTTCCACGGCGATCGCGTGACGTCGCCGCTGATCCACGAGGCAGAAGGGATAGCGCTGGATGATATCCTGCACTTCGCGGCTGACGGGCAGTTCAACATCGTTGGACGCCGGGGTCGGGTGGTCAAAATTGAAGATAAACGCATTTCGCTCGATGAGATTGAGCAGAGGTTACTGGCGCTGGACGGCATCTGCGACGCCGCCGCGCTGGCGGTCTCGCGCCGTGGACGCCAGGCCATTGGCGTGCTGTTGGTGCTCAGCGACGCGGCGCGTTTGCACAGAGATAACGTGGGTAGAAATGCTCAGGAATCCGCCTGGCGTCGCGCCCTTCGCCCCTGCCTTGAACCGGTTGCCGTGCCCCGCTACTGGCGGATCGTCGATGAAATCCCGGTCAACAGCATGAACAAGCGTGTGACTGCGCAGTTACAGGAGCTATTTCATGAAGATTCATGAAATCGAACGCCACCAGCCCCAGCCGGAGCATCTGGAGATAACCCTTTATCTTGATCCTGACCTGCTCTGGTTTAAGGGGCATTTTGCCGTCCAGCCGCTGCTCCCGGGCGTTGCACAACTCGACTGGGTCATGCATTACGCCATCACCCTGATGGCACCGGGCTACCGTTTTCACAGCATTCAGAATGTGAAGTTTGCCGCCCCACTGTTGCCGGACAACACGGTGACGCTGGTCCTTGACTGGCACCCCGCACGTCAGATGCTCAGCTTCAGCTACCAGCGCCATGCGGGCAGCGAGCGCCATACCGCCAGCAGCGGGAAGATTCGCCTATGTCAGTAACGTTCCGTCCCTGCGTGCTGATCCCCTGCTACAACCACGGTGCGATGATGGCAACGGTGCTCGCACGCCTGGCGCCGTTTGAACTCCCGTGCCTGGTGGTGGACGACGGCAGTGAAGAACACACGCGCCGCACCCTTGCACACTTAGCGGAGCAGCATCCTCAGGTCACGCTACTGCGTCTGGCGAAAAACAGCGGCAAAGGAGTGGCGGTGATGGCGGGGCTGAAAGCCTGCGCTGAGCGCGGCTTCACCCATGCGATCCAGGTGGACGCCGATGGCCAGCACGCCATTGAAGATATCCCCCGGTTTCTGGCGCTGGCGCAACGTCACCCTGATGCACTGATTTCCGGTCAGCCCGTTTACGATGACTCTATTCCACGCGCGCGCCTCTACGGACGCTGGATAACGCACGTATGGGTCTGGATTGAGACCCTGTCCCTGCAGCTGAAAGACAGCATGTGCGGCTTTCGGGTCTACCCGATTGCACCGGTCATGCAGCTTGCCGCCCGGACGTCGCTCGGCAAGCGCATGGAATTTGATACGGAAGTGATGGTCCGTCTCTACTGGCAGGGCAATACGAGCTATTTTCTGCCGACCCGTGTCACCTACCCGGCAGATGGTGTATCCCACTTCGATGCGCTAAAAGATAACGTGCGCATCTCGCTGATGCATACCCGTCTGTTCCTGGGAATGCTGCCGCGCATCCCCTCCCTACTGATGCGCCATCGCCCGCAGCACTGGGCGCAACAGCAGGAAGTGAAAGGGCTGTGGGGAATGCGCCTGATGTTACGCGTCTGGCAGCTGCTTGGGCGCAAGGCCTTCACCCTCCTGCTGTGGCCGGTCACGGCCGTTTACTGGCTAACCGCTCGTTCGGCGCGTCACGCATCGCGGCAATGGCTGAGGCGCGTTAAGCAGGTTATGGCGCAGCGGCAGATCCCTCAGCCACCCCGGCTGCACAGCTTTTTCCACTTCCTGCGTTTTGGTCAAGCCATGCTGAACAAAGTGGCCAGCTGGCGCGGCGAGATGCACCTTCATCGCGATCTGGTATTTGCGCCGGGCGCCAGCGAGGCGCTGGGGCTGGACGACCCTCAGGGCAAACTGCTGCTGGCTTCGCATCTTGGCGATGTGGAAGCCTGCCGGGCGCTGGCCCAGCGTGAAGGGGGAAAAACCATCAACGCGCTGGTCTTTAGCGATAACGCCCAGCGCTTTAAGCAGATCATGGAAGAGATGGCTCCGCAGGCGGGCATTAACCTGATGCCCGTCACCGACATCGGCCCGGAGACCGCTATCCTGATTAAAGAAAAACTGGATCGCGGAGAGTGGGTAGCCATCGTGGGCGACCGGATCGCCGTCACGCCACAGCGCGGCGGCAGCTGGCGCGTGATCTGGAGCGATTTTATGGGCCAGCCCGCGCCGTTCCCGCAGGGGCCATTTATCCTGGCCTCTATTTTGCGCTGTCCGGTGGTGCTGATTTTTGCCCTCAGCCAGCAGGGGAAGCTTACCCTGCACTGCGAACCGTTTGCCGACCCGCTGCTCCTGCCTCGCGGTGAACGCCAGCAGGCGCTGCAACAGACTGTCGATCGCTATGCCCAGCGGCTGGAGCATTACGCCTTACTGTCGCCGCTCGACTGGTTTAATTTTTTCGATTTCTGGCAGTTGCCCGAGATCGCCGAGAAGGAGTAAAGGGTGCTGACCGATCCCCGCTTTACGACGGAAGTTGAGTTAACCGTCCCGTTCCACGACGTCGATATGATGGGCGTGGTCTGGCACGGTAACTATTTCCGTTACTTTGAGATTGCCCGCGAGGCTCTGCTCAATCAGTTCGATTACGGCTATCGCCAGATGAAGGACTCGGGCTACGTCTGGCCGGTTGTCGATACGCGTGTGAAGTACCGCGATGCGGTGACGTTTGAGCAACGAATCCGGGTACGTGCGCACATTGAAGAGTATGAAAATCGGCTGCGCATTGCCTATCAAATCTTCGACGCGCAGACCGGTAAACGGACCACGACCGGTTACACCATCCAGGTGGCGGTCGACGAGGCCACCCGCGAAATGTGCTTTGTCAGCCCGGCAATACTGTTTGAACGTATGGGAGTGACGCCATGAAATGGTTGCCTTTGCTGGCGCTGATCTTCAGCCCGCTGGTCAGCGCCGTGACGCTGGATGAGTTGCAGCAGCGCTTCACAGAGCAACCTGTGGTGCGCGCGCACTTCGAGCAGGTTCGCACGATAAAAGATATGCCGCAGCCGCTGCGTTCCCAGGGCGAGATGCTGATCGCCCGCGATAGCGGCCTGCTGTGGGATCAAAAAGCCCCGTTCCCCATGACGCTGCTGCTGGACGACAAACGAATGGTTCAGGCGATCAACGGCCAGCCGCCGCAGACCATTACCGCCGAGAATAACCCGCAGATGTTCCAGTTTAACCACCTGCTGCGGGCGTTGTTCCAGGCCGACCGCAAGGTGCTGGAAGAAAACTTCCGCATCGATTTTAAAGACCTGGGAGAAGGCCGCTGGTCGCTGGTGCTCACCCCAAAAACGACGCCGTTGGACAAGATTTTCGCCACCCTCGATCTGGGCGGTGCAACGTATCTGGAGTCCGTTCGTCTCAACGACAAACAGGGCGATCGCACAGATATCACCCTCAGCCGCCACCAGCTGACGCCCGCCAGCCTGACCGATGACGAACGCCAACGCTTTGCCGCACCGTAAATCCCTGCGCCCGGCGCTGCTGTGGGCCACGCTATGCCTGGTTCTGCTGGGCGTGCTGCTGTCGCTGCTGCCCGGTGCGCGCCTTAACAGCAGCGTGCTGGCCATGTTGCCGAAACAGACGCTGGGGGCCATTCCCCCGGCGCTTAACGACGGATTTATGCAGCGGCTCGACCGCCAGCTGGTCTGGCTGGTCAGCCCAGGCAAAGATCCGGATCCGCGCGTGGCGCAGCAATGGCTGGAACTGCTGCAAAACAGTGGCTCGCTCAGTGAGGTCAAAGGCCCGATGGACGCCGCCGGTCAAAAAGCCTGGGGAGAATTCTTCTGGCAGCACCGAAATGGCCTGATTGATCCGGCCACCCGCGCCCGCCTGCAAAACGGCGGCGAAGCGCAGGCACAGTGGATTTTATCCCAGCTTTATTCGGCCTTTTCCGGCGTGAGCGGCAAGGAGCTGCAAAACGATCCGCTAATGCTGATGCGCGGCTCGCAGCTCGCGCTGGCGCAAAACGGCCAGAAAATGCGGCTGATGGACGGCTGGCTGGTGACGCAGGATGAAGCCGGAAACACCTGGTATCTGCTGCACGGCGAGCTGGCCGGTTCCTCCTTTGATATGCAGCAAACCCACCGGCTGGTGACCACCCTTAAGGCGCTGGAGGTGAAGCTCAAAGCGCACTATCCGCAGGCGCGGCTGTTGTCTCGCGGCACGGTGTTTTACAGCGATTACGCCAGCCAGCAGGCCAAACGAGATATCTCAACACTCGGTGTCACCACCCTTCTGGGCGTGCTCCTGCTGATTGTGGCGACGTTTCGCTCCGTTAGGCCGCTGCTGCTGTGCGCCGTCTCCATTAGCATCGGCGCGCTAGCGGGCACGGTCGCCACCCTGCTGCTTTTTGGCGAGCTGCACCTGATGACGCTGGTGATGAGCATGAGCATCATCGGAATTTCGGCAGATTACACCCTGTATTACCTGACCGAGCGGATGGTGCACGGTAGCGAAAGTTCACCGTGGCAAAGCCTGGACAAAGTACGTCATGCCCTGCTGCTGGCACTCCTGACGACCGTCGTGGCGTACCTGATTATGATGCTGGCCCCCTTCCCTGGGATCCGCCAGATGGCGCTGTTTGCCGCCGTGGGGCTGAGCGCTTCCTGTCTGACGGTGATCTTCTGGCATCCCTGGCTGTGCCGCGGTTTGCCGGTACGCCCGGTTCCGGCCAGGGGTTTGATGTCGCGCTGGCTGGCCGCCTGGCGACGTAAAAAAACGCTTGCTGTTGGCCTGCCCGTCACGCTGGCGCTCCTTTCCGCCGCAGGGATTAGCACCCTGAAGGTGGACGACGATATTGCCCAGCTGCAGGCGCTACCGAAAGCGATTCTGGCGCAGGAGAAGACCATTACCGCCCTGACCGGCCAGAGCGTCGATCAGAAGTGGTTTGTGGTTTACGGCGCGTCGGCCCAGCAAACGCTGGAGCGGCTGGAGGCCTTCACCCCGGCGCTGGCGCAGGCACAAAAAATGGGTGAGCTTGCAGGCTGGCGAACCCTGCCGCTGAACTCGATGGCGCGTCAAAAAAGCGACCTTGCGCTGTTGCACAACGCCGCGCCTGCGGTAACGAACGTGCTGCACAATGCGGGGCTTAACACCGTCTCACCGAATCTGGCAGCCATGCCTGTCAGCGTGGAGGCCTGGCTTGCCAGCCCGGCCAGCGAAGGCTGGCGTCTGCTCTGGCTGACCCTGCCAGGCGGCGAAAGTGGTGTACTCGTTCCGGTGGACGGCGTCAAAAACAGCGCGGCACTCAGCGAGCTGGCCGCCCGCCATAAAGGGGTTGTCTGGGTCGATCGCAAGGCCAGCTTTGACAGCCTGTTTGCCCTCTACCGCACCCTGCTGACGGGGCTACTGTGCGTAGCGCTGGCGGTGATTGCCTGCGGCGCGATGATCCGTCTTGGCTGGCGTAAAGGGCTTATCAGCCTGGTGCCATCGGTGCTGTCGCTCAGCTGCGGGCTGGCGGCGCTGGCCGTCGCCGGGCATTCGGTTAATCTGTTTTCACTGCTGGCGCTGGTGCTGGTCCTCGGCATTGGCATCAACTACACGCTATTTTTCAGTAACCCGCGCGGCACGCCGCTGACGTCGATGCTGGCCATCACCCTGGCGATGATGACCACGCTGCTGACGCTGGGCATGCTGGTGTTCAGCGCGACGCAGGCCATCAGCAGCTTCGGTATTGTGCTGGTAAGCGGCATTTTCACCGCCTTCCTGCTGGCTCCGCTGGCGATGCCGGTTAAGAACGAGAGAAAACGATAATGAACGCTTTTTACCGCGCCGCCGCGCTGGCCGCGACGCTGCTGCTGGCAGGCTGCAGCCATTCGACCGATACTGAAGGGACGCGCCCGCAGGCCTGGCTTCAGCCGGGAACCCGGGTGACGCTGCCGCCGCCTGGCATTACCCCGGCAATCCGCTCACAGCAGTTACTGACCGGCCGGTTTAACGGCCAGACCCAGTCGCTGCTGGTTCTGCTGAACGCTGACGGGCAAAAAGTGACGCTGGCCGGGCTCTCCTCGGTGGGGATCCGCCTGTTCCTCGCAACCTATGATGGCACCGGGATCCACACCGAGCAGTCTGTCGTTATGCCGCAGTTGCCACCCGCCAGCCAGGTGCTGGCGGATGTGATGCTCAGCCACTGGCCACTCAGCGCCTGGCAGCCGCAGTTGCCGAAAGGCTGGACGCTAAACGATACTGGCACCCGACGCGAACTGCGTAACCCCGACGGCAAACTGGTGACCGAGATTGTCTACCTGCAGCGCAAAGGTAAGCGCGAGCCGATCAGCATTGAGCAGCACGTTTTTAAATACCACATCACCATTCAATATCTGGGTGACTGAGATGATTTACATTTCCGCTGTTGGCATGGTCAACGCGCTGGGCAACTCGGCCGACGAGATCGCGGCAAACCTGAACGCCGGGATAGCTCCCGGTATGCGTCCTCGCGCCGGATGGCTACAGGGATTGCCCGATGCCATCCTGGGCGGTGTTGAGGGTGAACTGCCGCCAATACCGGATAGCCTGTCAGCGCATCGCAGCCGTAACAATCAGCTGTTGCTGGCGGCGCTGGCACAGATTCAGCCCACCGTCGAGGCCGCCATTGCGCGCGTGGGGCGCGACTGCGTGGCGGTGGTGCTTGGCACCAGCACCTCGGGGCTGGATGAAGGCGATGAGTACGTGCGCCTTTCCCTGAACGGAGAACCCAGCCCACAATGGCAGTATCCGCAACAGGAGCTGGGTGACCCCTCCCGCTTCCTGGCCGACTGGCTGCAGCTGGACGGTCCGGCGTATACCATCTCGACAGCCTGCTCCTCCAGCGCCAGGGCGATCATCAGCGGACAGCGTCTGATCGACGCAGGACTGGTGGACGTGGCGATTGTTGGCGGTGCAGATAGCTTAAGCCGGATGCCGGTCAACGGCTTTAACAGCCTTGAGTCGCTCTCGCCGACGCAGTGCGAACCGTTTGGCCGCGACCGCCGGGGGATCACCATTGGTGAAGCGGCGGCACTCATGGTGCTGACCCGCGAACCGGATCGGGTTGCGCTGCTGGGGGCGGGGGAATCGAGCGATGCTTACCATATCTCTGCCCCACATCCGCAGGGGGAAGGGGCGATCCGCGCGATTACCCAGGCGCTGAATGAGGCGGGAATGATGGCCGATGACGTGGGTTATATTAATTTGCACGGCACCGCCACCCCTCTCAACGATCGCATAGAGGCGAGCGTGATTAACGCCCTCTTTGGTGACCGGGTACCGTGCAGCTCCACCAAACATTTAACCGGCCATACGCTTGGCGCGGCGGGGATCACCGAAGCGGCATTAAGCTGGCTGATCCTGACCCGTGACCTGCCGCTGCCGCCGCAGGATTTTGCCCGCTACGCACCAGACGATACGCTGCCTGCCTGTGGCCTACTGCACAAGAGCGTAGCGCTGAAAAAACCGGTGATTTTATCGAACTCATTCGCCTTCGGCGGTAACAACGCCAGCCTTCTGCTGGGGAGAGTGTCATGAGTTATTTATCCCCCAGCGACTACCTTCCTCACGACGCGCCGATGATGCTGCTGGAGCGCGTTGAGCGTGTCACCGACAGCGGCGCGGTGTGCAGCGTCACGGTCAACGGGCACGGTGTCCTTGCCCCCTTCCTGAACGCTGACGGCGATCTGCCGGGCTGGTTTGCGCTGGAACTGATGGCCCAGACCGTGGGCGTCTGGTCTGAATGGCAACGTCTGCAGAAAGGCCTGCCCCACAGTGCGCTTGGCATGGTGCTGGGTGCGCGCGAGCTGGTCTGCGGCGCAGGACGCTTTGGCGCAGGTACCACGTTGATCATTTCCATTGAACGCCTGATGCAGGATGAACGTTTTGGCAGCTTTGAATGCATCATCCGGGCAGATACCGCCCCTCTCGCCACGGGCCGCGTAAATACCTTCCAGCCCAGCGAGGACGAATTAACCTCACTTTTCATTCAGGGAGCTCCATCATGACACGTTCCGTACTGGTCACCGGGGCCAGCAAAGGCATTGGCCGCGCAATCGCCCGTCAGCTTGCGGCTGACGGTTTCACCGTGGGCGTGCATTACCATCGTGATGCTGACGGCGCCAGGGAGACGCTGGATGAGATTGTTCAGGCCGGTGGAACGGGCCGTTTACTGACGTTTGACGTGGGCAACCGCGAGCAGTGCCGCGAGGTTCTGGAACAGGAAATCAGTACGTTTGGTGCATGGTATGGCGTGGTCAGTAATGCCGGGATCGCCCGCGATGGCGCGTTTCCGGCGCTCAGCGAAGAGGACTGGGACAGCGTCATCCACACCAACCTCGACAGTTTTTATAACGTCATTCATCCCTGCATTATGCCGATGATAAGCACCCGCAAAGGCGGGCGAATTATCACCCTGTCATCCGTTTCAGGGGTGATGGGCAACCGTGGACAGGTGAACTACAGCGCTGCCAAAGCCGGTATTATCGGTGCCACCAAAGCCCTGGCCATTGAGCTGGCAAAGCGCAAAATCACCGTCAACTGCATCGCACCAGGGCTGATTGATACCGGCATGATCGAGATGGAAGAGGCCGCGCTGAAAGAGGCCATGTCCATGATCCCGATGCAACGTATGGGTCAGGCCGACGAGGTGGCCGGGCTGGCGAGCTATCTGATGTCGGACCGGGCAAGCTATGTGACTCGCCAGGTGATCTCGATCAACGGGGGGATGTTATGACGCGTCGGGTGGTGATTACGGGGATGGGTGGCGTGACCGCCTTTGGCGAGAACTGGCCGACCATTTCACAGCGTCTGCTCGGCTACGAAAACGCCGTGCGCACCATGAATGAGTGGCGGGAGTATGACGGTCTGCAAACGCTGCTGGCCGCGCCCATCGAGGACTTCACCCTCCCGGCACACTATACCCGTAAGCGCATTCGCGCCATGGGCCGCGTGTCGCTGCTCTCAACCCGCGCCACCGAACTGGCGCTTGAGCAGGCGGGATTGATCGATGACGCGGTGCTGACGCAGGGTCAAACCGGCATCGCCTATGGATCGTCGACGGGCAGCACGGGGCCGGTCAGCGACTTCGCCTCCATGCTGATGGAAAAACACACCAATAACATCACCGGCACCACCTATGTGCAGATGATGCCGCATACCACTGCGGTCAATACCGGGCTGTTCTTTGGTCTGCGGGGGCGCGTCATTCCCACGTCGAGCGCCTGTACCTCCGGCAGCCAGGCAATTGGTTACGCCTGGGAAGCCATTCGCCACGGCTATCAAACCGTCATGGTTGCCGGGGGCGCCGAGGAGCTTTGTCCGTCAGAAGCGGCGGTATTTGATACGCTGTTCGCCACCAGCCAGCGCAACGACGCACCGAAAACCACGCCGTCGCCATTCGATACAGAGCGCGATGGCCTCGTCATCGGTGAAGGGGCTGGCACGCTGATTCTGGAAGAGCTGGAGCACGCCAAAGCGCGCGGGGCCACCATCTATGGCGAAATCGTGGGCTTTGCCACCAACTGTGATGCGGCGCATATCACCCAGCCACAGCGTGAAACCATGCAGATTTGCATGGAGCAATCGCTGGCGATGGCGGGCTTAAGCGCCACGGACATAGGGTATATTTCCGCACATGGTACCGCCACCGATCGCGGTGATATTGCTGAAAGCCTGGCCACTGCTGCCATCTTTGGCGACAGGGTGCCTGTCTCTTCGCTGAAGAGCTATTTTGGCCACACGTTAGGGGCCTGCGGTGCGCTGGAAGCATGGATGAGTGTGCAGATGATGCGTGAAGGCTGGTTTGCCCCGACGCTCAATTTAAAGCAACCAGATGAGCAATGCGGTGCTTTAGATTATATTATGGGAAAAGCACGCCAGATCGATTGCGAGTATCTGCAGAGCAATAACTTCGCATTTGGCGGCATCAACACCTCGATTATCATTAAACGCTGGGCGTAACTATGTACCAGTTTGTACTGGGAAAAATCTCCACCCTTTGCGCGGACCCGCTGGCGTCAACGCTCGCAGACAGAGCACCTCAGGGTGCCCGACATGCCTCCTGGCTGGCGGGCAGGACGCTGCTCGCCAGAACGTTATCTCCTCTCCCGCTCCCCGACATCATTTACGGCGAGCAAGGAAAACCGGCCTTTGCGAAGGGGAGTCCGCTGTGGTTTAACCTGAGCCATAGCGGTGACGATATCGCCTTACTGATGAGCGATGAAGGCGAAGTCGGTTGCGATATTGAAGTGATTCGGCCCCGACAAAACTGGCAGGCTCTGGCCAATGCCGTCTTCAGCATGACAGAACACGATGAGCTGGAGCGTGTAGCGCCGGAGGAGCAACTTTCCGCGTTCTGGCGTATCTGGACACGGAAAGAAGCGATTGTGAAACAGCGTGGCGGCAGTGCCTGGCAGATTGTCAGTATTGATAGCACGGCGCAGGCACACGCGGTCAGCCAGTTACAGATAGGCTCGCTGAGCCTGGCCGTCTGTACAACGACGCCATATACCCTGACCACCGAGTCGATTATTCACTTTGGGGCGTTCGGGGCAGAAAAATCACTAACACACCCAGAATAATAAACCCGACACCCACCAGCCCGTGCCAGGAGAAGCGCTCCCCCCAGCCTGGCAGCAGGATCGCGGCGCCCCACACCAGAATATAACTGAGACTCAGCAGGGCATACGCTTTGCTGAGCGCCATTCGATGCAGCGCCAGATACCAGCAGCCCATCGAGGCCACATACCCTATCAATCCCAGCAGCAACGCGCCGGTGCCGGACGAGAAGTGCCACAGTGCAGAAATAAACGCCAGGATATCGCTGACGGGTGGCAATGCCTGCATAGCGCTTCGCAGCAGCAACTGCGCGGCGCTGACTAACAGCACGCTGCATAAGGTCCAGAATGCCCCTTTCACAGGCTCCCTCCCAGGATAACAATCCCAATGATGATGAACCCAACCCCCAGCCAGTGATGCGACGCGACGTTCTCACGCCACAATGCTTTCGCCGCCAGCGTCACCCAGACAAAATTGAGGCTCAGCATAGGGTAGGCAATGCCAACAGGCAGGCGTTGCAGCACCACCAGCCAGACCAGCATCCCGCTGCCCAGCGCCAGCAGTGCGAGACCAAGCCACAGCGCGATATGCGCGCCACGCCGCCCGGCTTTCGCCGGACGGGTGGCTTGTTTCTGGCACAGCTGCCCTGCGCAGCTTAGCAAGCTTGCCAGTATCAGCCAGATCCAGGTCATCACTTAGGCAGATACTGCAGGTAGGCCAGACGGCCCTGGATATACACGCTGTCCGGCTCTGGCAGATTAGCCCGCGAAAGGTCGTCGCGTTTTGACAGCAGGATAACCAGTGATACGCGTCCCTGCTGACGATGCTCCGCCAGCCACTGCGCGAAATCATCTTTACCAACAAAACGATCTTTCACATCGGGATAATCCAGCCCGTAACGCAGTTCGCCACTCTGCCCAAACAGCGTGATGTCATTACGCTTTAGCTCCCACGCCAGACCAGCGGCCAGGCCAACGTTATTGGCCAGCACAAATCGGCTGTCCTGAAGCGGCTCGCGCACGGTATCGACCAGCGACTGCGGCTGTTTGGAATCCACCACCAGGTTAGGAATAGCAAAGCCAATCAGCAACGCCAGGCCCGCAGGACACAAGGCAGCCAGCCACCAGCGCTGCTGACTCTGCCTGAACGTAAACCAGCCTACCGCGGCCCAGATGAGGAACGCTACCACCGCACAGAAGACTTTATACAATTCAACCGACGTCCAGACCGGATGCTTAGACAGTCCCCACGGAGAGACCACCAGCGCCGCCACCACGCCGATGACGCCAAACGCCAGGTTAATCCCGCCGTTAATGCGCAACGCTCTGGCGCCTTTTTCCGCCGCGAGGCAGGCATAGCGCGCCATCAGGATAGCCAGCGGGGCAAAGCACGGCAGAATATAGGTCGGCAGCTTGCCTTTGGCGATGCTGAAGAACAGCAGCGGCATCACCACCCATCCCAGCAGATAGAACCCACCCCCGGCGTTTTGTCTGTCATTCCAGCCGAGGCGAAACGCGCCGGGCAGCAGCGCCAGCCACGGCAGGCTTCCCGCAATCAGGAACGGCAGGTAATACCAGAACGGTGCTTTGTGCTGCGCATCGCTCTGGGCAAAACGCTGAATATGCTCAACCCAGAAGAAGTAACGCCAGAAATCAGGCTCACGCTGCGCAATGGCCAGCGCCCACGGCAGGACAATCAGCACGCAGCTCAGGATTGCGAGCCAGCCAAATATCAGCACCTCTTTCCAGCGCTTCTGGGCAATCACCCACGGCAGGACGCCAATCACCGGTACCGCCAGCGCCAGGAAGCCTTTGGTCATCACCCCCATCCCACACGCCAGGCCAAGCAGCACATAGCCACCCGCTTTTCCGGCAACGGTTTCAGCCTGTGAAGCCAGCCAGAAGCTGCACATTGCCGCCACCAGCCACAGGGTGATGATGGGATCCAGCACCGCGTAAGTACCGATGCCATACACCAGGAACAGGGTCAGGAAGATAAGGCCGGAGAAAATGGCTGTCCGCTTATCCCGCCAGAGACGCCAGGCCATCCAGATAACCAGCAGCGCCGTTAACCCGGTAGAGAATATGGACCCGGCGCGCACGGCAAGGTTCGTATGCCCAAACAGTAATTGCCCGATACTGTTGATCCAGTAGCCGGCGATCGGTTTTTCAAAGTAACGCAGCCCCAGAAAATGCGGGACAACCCAGTCTCCCGATGCCAGCATTTCGCGACTGATTTCCGCATAGCGGGTTTCATCAGGCTGCCACAGCAGGCGGATATCGACTGGAATGAGGTAGTAAACGATAAACAGTGCGAGAAGCGCTAAGCCATAACGGGCTGTTTTCATGGGGCCGAACTCACGGTTTGTTGATAACCAAGCCAGCCTTCCCGGCCAGCCAGTTCATTACGTACAACTTTGCCCACAGGCAGGGTACTGAGGTCGTCTGGCAGCAGCTCGCTCAGCGGGCAAAATTCAATGCCCTCCTGAGCGGCCATCGTCAGCAGCGCATCGAAATCATGCTGATACGCAATCCCTTCCACTTCCGCATGGATGGTATACACCGGTGTACCGGCGTCACGATGCATGCAGTCAAGGATATAGCGATTGAACGCCTCAGCGTTCACCTCGCGCCCCACCACTTCATCCCAGGTAGGAAGCGTGACAGGAATTTGCACCGTACCGTAGCGGTTTTCCCCTAAAAGCGGCAAAAAGGGCCCGGTTCCGCGGCAATCGCTGTTGTAGCGAAACGCGAACGCTTCTTTGGCTTTCACGACGCGTTGATCCGCACGCCATCCAGCCACGGCGGAGCAGCGCACGGGCTGGCCGGTAATGGCCTCCAGTTCCAGCATTCCGCGCTCAACCTCACGGGACAGGCGCGGGATGTCCCAGACGCCAGCCCAGGCTTGCCAGGCATGGTGATCCCAGGCATGCAGGCCAATCTCATGATGCTGGGCCGCCTCACGGATAACCGCTTCATTACCCGCGCCGATGCGCCTGCCGGGCCATGCGGTGCCGGCCAGCAAAATATCCCAGCCATAAAGGGATGCTGCGCGCGAGCGCAGCATTTTGAACAAAAATGCCGGTTTAACCAGACGCCATAAATGGCGTCCCATGTTGTCAGGCCCCACGCTGAAGAAAATGCTGGAACGCACACCGTGCTTGCTCAGCAGTTCCAGCAGTTTGGGTACGCCGTCACGCGTTCCCCTGAAGGTGTCGACATCAATGCGTAAACCGACTTTTTTCATGAGTCCTGTTCCGACAGCTCCACGGTGCGCAGGAAGAAGTCGAGCGTCTCATCAATGGTCAACTCCATCTTCACCGTCGGCGTCCAGTTCAGGCAGCGCTTCGCATTGCGAATGCTTGGCTTACGGTGCTCAACGTCCTGATACCCTTTACCGTAGTAGCTGCTGCTTTCCACTTCGCGGAAACCGGCAAACGGCGGGAACTTATCGCGCAGCGGATGGCGCTCAAAGCTGGCCAGCAGCATCTCTGCCAGCTCGCGAATGCTCGCTTCGTTATCCGGGTTACCGATGTTGATGATTTCACCGTTGCAGCGGTTATCTTTGTTTTCGATGATGCGGAACAGGGCTTCGATACCATCGCTGATATCCGTAAAGCAGCGTTTCTGTTTACCGCCTTCGATAAGCTTGATCGGTGAGCCTTCTACCAGGTTCAGGATCAGCTGGGTGATCGCACGGGAGCTACCGATACGCGCCGCGTTCAGGTTATCCAGACGTGGCCCCATCCAGTTAAACGGACGGAACAGGGTAAAGCGCAGCCCTTCTTTCTCACCGTAGGCCCAAATCACGCGGTCCAGCAGCTGTTTGGAGACAGAGTAAATCCAGCGCTGTTTGTTGATCGGCCCGACCACCAGGTTGGAAGTATCTTCATCGAAGTTTTTGTCGGTACACATGCCGTACACTTCAGAAGTGGACGGGAAGATGATGCGCTTGTCGTATTTCACGCAGTCGCGGATGATCTTCAGGTTCTCTTCGAAGTCCAGCTCGAACACGCGCAGCGGGTTACGGGTGTACTCGATTGGCGTGGCAATGGCGACCAGCGGCAGCACCACGTCACATTTTTTAATGTGATACTCGATCCATTCAGAGTGGATGCTGATGTCCCCTTCCACGAAGTGGAAACGCGGGTTGTCGAGGAAACGGCTGATCGCATCAGAGCCAATATCCAGACCGTAGATTTCGTAGTTATCGTCTTTGAGCAGGCGTTCGGTCAGGTGGTTACCGATAAAACCGTTCACGCCGAGGATCAGCACGCGGGTGCGGCGTTTGATAGCCACAACCGGCGCGCTGGTGATCAGTGCCCCTGCCACCAGACCCAGAGACTGTGCCAGCTGGGTGCCCTGAACGTACAGGCCGTTGTCGGTTTGCCCGGTGACGATCTCCAGCGCCTGCTCGCCGCAGCTCACAACCAGCGGGGAGACAGAGATGACGGTGCCCGGTTTGGCGGCCGGAATATCATCACGCACGCGAGATTTCCAGACGATAAATTTGCTCACGCCCGCAAAGCTGTATGCGCCCGGCCATGGATCGGTCACGGCACGCACCAGGTTGTGCAGCTGGCGGGCTGGCTTGTTCCAGTCCAGACGACCGTCTTCCGGCGCGCGGCGGCCAAAGCAGCTTGCCTTGCTCTCATCCTGCGCGGTTTCGCTGAAGGTACCGCTGAGGATAGCGGGAAGTGCATCACGCAGCAGCGTTTGTGCCGTCGCATTCAGCTTTTGATGCAGCTGCAGCGCGGTTTCGTCCGCATCAATAGCGACTTTCTGCTGTGCCACGATAGCGCCCGCGTCCGCACGACGCACCATGCGGTGCAGCGTCACGCCCGTTTCCGTTTCACCGTTCACCAGCACCCAGTTCAGCGGGGCGCGGCCACGGTAGGCAGGCAGCAGAGAGCCATGAAGATTAAAGGCCCCTTTTGCAGCCAGACCTAAGATCTCGTCGGAAAGCAGGTTGCGATAGTAGAACGAGAAAATCACATCAGGCGCGAGCGCGCGAATGCGATCCACCCACAGCGGGTGGTTGACGTCGTCCGGGGCATAAACCGGAATCCCACGCTCGGCAGCGATACGCGCCACAGAGCCGAAAAAGTTATTCTCTCCGGCCGTGTCCGGATGGGTAAAGATTGCCGCAATGTCATAGCCCGCTTCCAGCAGGGCCAGCGTGCCCGTGCACCCCATATCGTGATAGGCAAATACAACAGCTTTCATGGGTGAATTTCCTCTTGAGATGCTTTGTGTTCCTGACGGACGACACGTTGAATAAAGTAGCGCGGACGCGCGCGAACATCGTTATAAATTCGGCCAATGTATTCACCGAGGAGACCCATCCCGACAAACTGGGCGCCGATGAACATAAACAGCACGGCAAAGAGCATAAAGACCCCTTCCGCCGCCCACT
Organism: Lelliottia nimipressuralis; assembly: GCF_004402045.1. Classification (GTDB taxonomy): domain Bacteria; phylum Pseudomonadota; class Gammaproteobacteria; order Enterobacterales; family Enterobacteriaceae; genus Enterobacter; species Enterobacter chinensis. Next base: position 116,585 of record NZ_SOMG01000012.1, read on the forward strand.
GCGGGCCAAAGACCAGTCGCAGCACGACCAGCAGGACGGACAGCGCAAACCCGGCAATGGCGATGATGCTGCCGAAAACGCTCAGCAGACGCAGCGGCGTGGTGGTCAGGCAGGTGATGAGGTCGTACATCAGGTTGATGAGACGCATAAAGCTGTACTTCGATTCCCCGTGCTCGCGCTCGGCGTGCAGTACCGGGATTTCCGTTGCCTTACGGGCAAAGGTGTTGGCGAGGATCGGAATAAAGGTGCTGCGTTCATGGCAGTGAAGCATGGCGTCGATAATATGACGGCGATAGGCGCGCAGCATGCAGCCGTAATCGCCCATCGCTTTACCGGTTGTGCGCTGGATAAGACGGTTAATGGTCCGCGAGGCCAGCTTACGGAACAGACTGTCCTGGCGGTTTTGACGCACCGTGCCGACCACGTCGTAGCCTTCATCAGCTTTAGCAACCAGGCGCGGGATCTCTTCCGGCGGGTTTTGCAGGTCAGCGTCCAGGGTGATGACCAGATCGCCCGTGACGTGGCTAAACCCCGCCATAATCGCCGAGTGTTGGCCGTAGTTACGGTTGAGCAGCACGGCAACAATATGGCTGCCTTCAGCCTGAGCGGCTTCGGTCAGCATCAGCGCGGAATTATCGCTACTGCCGTCATCCACCAGCAGAATTTCGTAAGCCTTACCCATCGTGTCGCAGGCGGCCGTGGTACGGCGGATCAGTTCGGGCAGGCTCTCCTGCTCGTTATAAACCGGGATGACCACGGAAACTTTTTGTACGGGCGGTGCACTGAACATATCAATGTCCTGCAAGCTGATGGAGTGCGGTAATGACACGGGTTGTGTCGTCATGAGTCATGTCCGGGAAAAGAGGGAGAGAACAAATACGCGCGCTATTCCATTCAGAATTCGGGAGCGATACATCAGGAAAACGCTCGCGGTAGTATTTTTGCGTGTGCGCCGCGCGGAAATGGAGGCCGGTACCGATGCCTTTCTCTTTCAGCGCCGCCATCAGGCTGTCGCGGGAAATTCCGCAGCGCGCTTCATCCACGCGAATAATAAACAGGTGCCAGGCGTGAACGTGCGGCCATGACGGAATAGTCAGCGGCTGGAACGGCGTATCGGCAAGCTCTCGCAGGTAGCGTTCAGCAATGTCCTGGCGGCGCTTGTTGGCCTCTTTCAGTTTGCCCAACTGCACCAGCGCCAGCGCGGCATTGATATCCGCCAGGTTGTATTTATAGCCCGGCGCGATCACTTCCGCCTGCGGCGCACGACCGTGCGTCTGGCGGTCATAGGCATCCACGCCCAGACCGTGGAATTTCAGACTGCGGATCCGCGCAGCAAGCTCGGCATTATCCGTAACCACTAAGCCGCCTTCTGCGCAGGTCATATTTTTAATGGCGTGGAAGGAGAAAATCGCCGTCCCTTTCCAGCCCACATGGTGGTTCTTGTAGTACGTTCCGGCGGCATGGGCCGCGTCTTCAATAACCGGAATACCGTGACGTTCACCGATGGCATGGATAGCGTCGATTTCGCACGGCGCGCCGGCATAGTGAACGGGAATAATGGCTTTGGTACGCGGGGTAATGGCAGCTTCAACGGCTTGTGGCGTCACCATCAACGTATCTTTGTCCACATCAATCATGACCGGGGTTGCGCCCAGCAACACGATCATATTCAGGGTGGAGACCCAGGTTTGCGAGGGGGTAATGACTTCATCGCCCGGGCCAATATCCAGCGCCATCAGCGTGACGTGCATTCCCGCGGTGGCTGAACAGACGGCAATCGCGTGCTGATTCCCGGTAAGTTGACAGAATGCCTCTTCAAGTTCCTGATTCTTAGGACCCGTGGTGATCCAGCCCGACATCAAAACGTCCTGAAGCGCCGCAATTTCCTCAGCGCCCATCGACGGTCGCGAAAAAGGCAGAAAATCACTCATTATTAATTTCCTTGCTGTATTAAAGGCGTCATCTTTTACTGCGCTGTCGTCATGGGCAGCTCAATGGGATCATGCAAGATGGTTATTAAATAAAGACCAAATAAAATTAAGTCGCTATACCAGTTATGTCAACAAACCATCAACTGAAGCAAAAGTAACGTCGTTTTCTTAGGAAAAAATTAAGACAGGTGAAAAGCAGAAGGGAAACAGCACATAGAAGAGAATAGAAAATCGTTTTACAACAGCAAGATAGTGATTCTAACTATTTTTTTTGTTTTTTGTGGGTGGACTCACAGCGATTACTCTACTATTTCATTTCGTTTCCATTAAAATTATAAGAAAAGTAAATGAATACTCAACCAAAATAAAAATCCCGGAGGTTTGGGGGGAATTCCGTCATCCTCCGGGAACTTTCTATTAATATCAATTGTCGCGCATTCAACTGTCGCGCTTAGTTAAGATTAGCAGGAAAATCATTCGGCAATTCACTGGCCGCGCAGGCAATCACGCTTTCATTATTTGCACCGCAGTCGCGAACAAAGGTGATGGTAGCAAATTCATCAATCACTTCCGTTGGATACGCGGGGCCTGCATCACGATAGCTGTTCATCAACGGAATGTGATCGTTCTGGAAGCAGACGGTTTTTTCCGGGTTGTTCATGACCCAACGCGGGAAGAAGATGGTGCCGTGGAACAGTTTGTCGCCCAGGTTCACGATCAGGCTGACGTCGGTGCCGGTTGGCTCGGTCCAGGAAATTTTATAGATGCTTTCCCCTACCCGCACGATGTAAGCCTGCTGATCTTTCACCCAACGGTTGGCCACAAGACCGCTGTGAATACGGTAATCAAGCGTGGTCTCATTTTTTACATAAATCTCGTAGTTCCAGCCATTGTCATACGTATAAACAAGGTGTTTGCCAACGAAGCCGCTTAAGTCGTGTTTGTCGAAGGTGCTCATAAGATGTCTCCTTTGTTTTGATGAGACGATCGTACCCCTTCAAAAAATGAATGAATAACGCTATGTTTTAATGAAATCCATCCAAATTTTAGATAAATAATGCATAAGACGACGCTGGAACAATGGTCTTTACTGGCGAAAGTGGTTGAGGCGGGCAGTTTTGCCAAAGCCGCGGAAGAAACCCACCGCAGCCAGTCCTCAGTGAGCTATAACCTGTCGCTGCTGCAGGAGCGGCTGGGCGTGGCGCTACTGGTGCCGGAGGGGCGACGGGCGGTGTTAACCCCGGCCGGAGAACTTCTTCTCAACCAGGTTAAACCGCTGCTGAAAGCGTTTTCGTATGTTGAGACGCGCGCAGCGACTCTTCGCAACGGGATGCGCACGCGGCTGGATCTGGTGGTGGACTCCATTTTCCCGCGCCGCCGCCTGTTCGCCATCCTCCGTCAGTTCCAGCAGCAGTATCCGCAGACTCAGGTCCGTCTCACCGAAGTGCTGGAAAATACCCGCGCCGATGCCATCAATGACGAAGCCGACGTGATGGTCTTAACCCGCCGCCAGGACATGACCGGGCTCGGTGAATGGCTGATGAATATCGACTTTGTTGCCGTGGCGTATCACCAGCACCCCCTCTTTCAGCTCGACGCGCCGCTTAACGACGGCATGCTGCGCCCGTGGCCGCTCATCCAGATTGCGGACAACCAGACCGCCGCGCGCGCGGCCGGCGAGTCGTGGACCTTCTCTACCATCGATGCCGCCATTGAAGCCGTCGTCTCTCAGGTCGGGTATGGCTGGCTGCCGGAGGAACGCATCCAGCCCCTGCTGGATCGGGGCGTGCTGAAACGGCTGCCGCTGAGCCACGGCGCGCGCAGGGCAACGCCGCTTCACCTGATTGTAAAGCGCTCTCTCGCCCCGCTTGATGAGCAGGTCGAGGCACTGTTGCGGCTTTTTAGCCAGGAGCCGTCATCCTCACCTGCTACGCTTTAAGGTCCGAACGTTAAAACGATAAGGAGCAGATGATGAAAATCGACTTTGCGGGGAAAGTGGCGCTGGTGACTGCCTCAACCGGCGGGATCGGCTTCGCCATTGCCAGAGGTCTGGCAGAGAGTGGTGCGGAAGTGATCGTCAATGGCCGTAGCACGGAATCGGTGAATAAAGGCATTCAACAACTCCAGCAGGTGGTGCCTGGCGTGCAGGTGCGTGCCGCGATTGCCGATCTCAGCACGGCAGAAGGGGTCGAGTCGCTTCTGAAGGTCGCGAATAACGTCGATATCCTGGTCAACAACGCCGGGATTTACGGCCCGCAGGATTTCTATGCCACCGACGATGAAACCTGGGAACGTTACTGGCAGACCAACGTTATGTCCGGTGTACGCCTCTCCCGCGCCCTGCTGCCGGGCATGGTGCAGAAAGGCTGGGGACGCGTGGTCTTTATTTCCTCCGAGTCGGCCTGCAATATCCCGGCGGATATGATCCACTACGGCGTGACCAAAACGGCGCAGCTCTCGCTGGCGCGCGGGCTGGCGAAGTTCGTGGCGGGAAGCGGAGTGACGGTCAACAGCGTATTGCCGGGGCCGACGATGTCAGACGGTTTCGCGGAAATGATGAAGGATGAAATCGAAAAAACCGGCAAATCGCTGGAGCAGCTGGCGAAAGAGTTTGTGATGGCCAACCGCCCCAGCTCGGTTATCCAGCGCGCGGCTACGGTTGAAGAGGTAGCCAATATGGTGATTTACGTCTGTTCGACCCAGGCCTCCGCCACCTCGGGCGCGGCGTTGCGCGTCGACGGCGGCGTCGTGGATGACATTATCTGATCCGTCAGGCTGCAGCGCCTGCTACACGGCGGGCGGTGATGAAGTGTTCCTGCCAGTAGCTATCAGTCAGGGTTGAAACCGTTACGCCCTGGCTGCTTGAGGCATGAATAAACTGGCTATCACCAATATAAACGCCGACGTGCTTGCGGTGCGGACCGGTCTGGAAGAAGACCAGGTCTCCGGGCCTCAGGCGATATTGTGCCACCTGCACACCGCGGTGGATCTGCTCGCTCGTCGTGCGCGGTAAATCAAGATGTACCGCATCGCTGAACAGATGTTGCATCAGCGCGGAGCAATCCACCCCACGTTGCGTGGTTCCGCCCAACTGGTACTGGGTTCCCTTCCATTTCTGGTATTGGTCAAGAATTCGGGAGCGTAGCGGACCCGTTTCCTGGTGCACCAGCGCAGACTTCGCCGGGGAGGCTGCTAGCTCGCTGTTCATCGATAACATCGACGCAGGCAGTTGAAAACTTAATGCAGAGAACGAAGCAAAACTTAACGTGAGGATTGAAAAAAGCGATCTGAACGTCATATCAAAAGAGAGTCTGTGAGTGAATTTATCCTTACCTGTGAGGGACAATGTTCCCTCTAAATATCTTGCGATGTGGCGATAATATAGACTGCTTACTTTTTCACCAATCTTTATCGGGACCAAAAATGGACTCACTTTAGATCGCAAGATTGAGAAAAAAAGGGTTGTGATGTAAGGACTGTCCAGCTAAAGCAGGTAAACTAATTCGCAGAATGTGTATTTCAGCTAAGACGTATTTATGACCAATATGATTGCCGACGAGACGGTGGCGAAATCCAGCGTGCTCTCTGTCTTTGACTTTGACGGGACATTAACGCACCACGACAGCTTTATTCCTTTCCTGCGTTTTGCCTTTGGTAAACGTTACTTTGCGGGTCGTCTGGTGCGTATGGCGCTGCCCACGCTCCACTGCGTGCGCCGCAAGCTGACGCGCGATGAGCTGAAGGAAGTGCTGATTAAAACGTTCCTGACGGGCGTGGATGAACACTGGTTACGCCAGCAGGCGGAGGCGTTTTGCGAAAAATACTGGGGCAAGCTGATGCGTCCGGAGGGCGTGATGGCCGTCGCCGCAGAGGTGAATTCCGGTGCGGAAGTGACCATTTGCTCTGCGTCTCCGGCGCTGGTGCTCCAGCCGTGGGCCGACAAACTGGGCATTAAGCTGATTGGCACACAGCTGGAAGTGAAAGACGGCAAGCTGACAGGGCGCATTACGGGCAATAACTGCCGCTGCGCCCAGAAAGTGGCAAGACTGGAAAAAGTGTATGGCGATCTGAACGCCTATCACCTGCGCGCCTGGGGCGACACCCGCGGCGACCACGAACTGCTGGCTGCCGCGCAGGATCCGCACTGGCGGCATTTCCATCATCCGCGCAAGCGCCGGAATTCGCCGATTAAGTAGCCTTTTGCCGGGTGGCGGCTGCGCCTTACCCGGCCTACATTCGAACCGTAGGCCCGGTAAGCGAAGCGCCACCGGGCGATGCATCAGGCAGTACGTTTCCCAGGGAACATCACGCTCGCAATAATCCCCAGCGCCAGCACGCCGAGCACGACAAACAGGCTTGCCGTGGCCCCAATGTTGTAACCGTGATGCCAGAAGTGATCGGTGGCATTTAATCCCAGCTTGAACGCCACGAAGAACAGCAGCAGCACGACGGCTTTTTCGAGGTGCACCAGGTACTGCTTCAGCGCTTCCAGAACGAAGTAGAGCGTACGCAGGCCGAGAATGGCGAACATCATAGCGCTATAGATAATCAGCGGTTCGCGGCTCACGGCAATAATGGCCGGCACGGAGTCAAACGCGAACATCACATCAGAGAGCTCAACGACGGCCACGCAAAGCAGCAGCGGCGTCGCATAGCGTTTCGCCTTCTTCACGCGTCCCACCATCACGTCCTGGTTTTCCGGTTTTTCAAGCTCCGCATCCACCTCTTTCTGCGTCAGAATAAAGGCATTGCTGCTGATTTTCGGCCAGACAGGATAGAAGCGTTTCACCAGGCGATAAGCGAGATGACCCGAGTAATCTTCCACTTCGTCACTCTCTTCATTGCGTTTGAGCATCATCACCGCCGTCCAGCCGACGACCAGCGCGAAGATCACTTCTACATAAGGCCCCAGACTCAACAGGCTTGTCCCAATCGCCACAAAGATGCCGCGGAACACTATCGCCCCCAGCACGCCCCAGTAGAGCACGCGGTGGCGATACTTATCCGGCACGCCGAACCAGGCAAAAATCGCCATCATCACAAACAGATTATCGACGGAAAGCACCTCTTCCAGCGCATAGCCGGTGAGGAACAGGCTCGCCATCTCTGCACCGTGGTGAACATACAGGAACCCGGCGAACACCATCGCCATCATCACCCAGAAGATGGACCACATCGCCGCGCTTTTCAGCGAGACAGGTTTATCGTGACGGTGCATGAAGAGGTCGATGAACATCGCCCCAACAGCCATGACGACGAAAACGACAACGGTTTCAGTTGGGAAACCGAGATGAGCAGAAACCATGAATCTATCCTTAACATTCATCTGCGCGATGGCAGAGATAACGTTTGCAGCAAAAAGAAGAAAACGCCCATATCACCGGGCAAGCAAATAATAATAACACTTCTTCGTACCCGTCCGGCAATGTAAATGCAATGTTAAAAACATCCAGTTCGAAACAGATAAAACAACGCATAGCACACTGAGATATGGACGAACTACGTTACGGCGGTGAAACTGTTTATCTCCACATTTTTAAAAAAGCAAACTGTTCTTCCGTATATTATTCTTTCATTGTTCTGAGAATTTTATTATCAGAACAGCACCCGATACCCAGGAAGTAGTAAATAAGCCGTAAGTTTCTCACGAGAAAATGCTGATAAAATCATGAAAAATTAAACGCAACTTATTGATTTATAAAGAACAAAAGTCAAATCATAGCGTTCTCACTTTATTTTCTAAAAGCGCTTGATAACCTGACACCACCTATTTTAAGACTTTTGATGATGGAAATTATTCACACGTACTGATAAGCAACTATGAATATCAACGTTAACTTTTCGCATTAACGGAATATCCGCATATCGCGGTCACAATAACTCTATTGAGTTACTAACCTGAAATAATAATGTTCTAACATTTACACACTGAGGAATAGTTTAAAGATGAATAAATCCGTCATTGCCATGGGATTATTATTGGCCGCCGTTGCCAGCCCTTCCAGCCATGCGGCAGATCCCGGTAAAGGTGCAGGTCAAATCAATTTCACGGGCACCATTACCGCGAGCACCTGTGATGTCGATATTAATGGTCAGGGAGGTAACCCAACGATTCAAATGGGCACCATCTCGTCTTCGGCATTTAAAGAAAAAGGGGATGTTGCGGGTATTCACCGCATCCAGATAGATCTGTCTAACTGCGATACCGCCGTCCTTAAAGAAGCCGGAGCACGATTTGGCGGTGCTTATGATTCTAATGATAACAATCTGCTCGCGCTTAAAACCGGCGGCGACGCCGCAACGGGTTTGGGTATTGAATTCCTGAATGAAGATGGAACCTCTCTGAAACTGGGCGAAAATCCAAATAAATTTATCCCTATTACCGGCGCCGGCACCGCGGGTACGGCCACCCTGCTTTATTCAGCCCGTTATAAATCAACCATTGATACTGTGACCGCCGGTAAAGCAGATGCGGTTGCGGATTACACCATTATCTATAAATAAATTACTCAACTCAGTTCCGGGCTGTGGATAATAGCCCGGAATGCAAGGATGTTTTATGTTAAGGAAACGCTACCTGACGCTGCTGGCCTTGCTCTTTGGCTCTTGTTTGTCACACGCCAGTGTGACCTTATCGAATACGCGAGTGGTATATAATGCTGACAAGAAAGAGAGCAATATTAACGTCAGAAACAATACTGACAGCCCTTTCCTGGTGCAGAGCTGGGTACAGGGCAATGATTCACAGGGAACCAAAGCCCCGTTTATTGTGACCCCACCACTTTTTCGCCTTGATGGGGGTAAAGCCAATGCGCTACGTATTATCTATAACGGCACCGCGTTGCCGCGGGATCGCGAGTCGCTTTTTTGGCTCAACGTGAAATCGATCCCGTCCTCCTCAAGAGAGGATGTCAACAAACTGCAAATCGCCGTTAATACTCGGATCAAGTTATTTTATCGCCCTGCGAATTTAGCGGATGAACCGGGAGAAATTAGCAAGAATGTTCAGTGGTCAGTTGAAAATAACAAACTCATCGTACGCAATAATTCTTCTTATCACATCTCATTTGCGGAGGTGACGATCAATAACAAAAAATGGTCAGAGTTTGATCTGTTGGCACCTAAAAGCAGTAAAGCATTCACGCTAAATAATATACTACTGACAAACAACGCAAGCGTACATTGGAAATATATCAATGATTATGGCGGCAACAGCCAGCTAATAACACAAAAAATAGAATAACGATTTTAACGCAATAACCTCGCAGGGGTATTTTTCATGACTATATTTTGGGGCATTCGTCCAGCGCTTTGCTTTGCCTGGATATTACCCAGCGCATTATACGCCAGTGATTATTTCGACCCGGCCTTTCTGGAAACAGGTGGTGCGCCACGTACCGCTGTCGATCTTTCTCTCTTTGAGAATAAAAATAGCCAGACACCCGGCATTTATCGTGTTGATCTCTTTGTTAACAATAAAATGATCGACACGCGTGATATCGCGTTTCGACTCGAAGAGAACGCGCAGCATAAAAATATTCTGGCTCCGTGCCTTAGCAAGGAAACGCTTCAGTCGTTTGGTGTAAAAACGGGGGCCTTCCCGTTGCTGCAGGATGATACTCAGGGCTGCGCGAAACTGGCGGCGATCCCACAGGCGAGCAGCGAGTTTGACTTCAGTGAGCAGGCGTTAAGACTTAGCATCCCTCAGGCGGCGCTGGACAGCCAGGCTCACGGCTACATCGATCCCGCACGTCGGGAGCAGGGAATTCCGGGCCTGACGCTCAGCTACAACTACAGCGGCGCCAGCTGGACCTCAAACAATGGTTCGGGAACCGACAGCCACTATCTTAGCCTGCGTCCGGGTCTGAATGTTGGCCCATGGCGTTTACGCAATTTTTCGACCTGGAGCAACAGCCAGGGGCAAGCCGGCCGCTGGGAATCAATTTATACCTATCTGCAGCGTGATATCAGCACCCTGAATAGCCAGCTGATTGTCGGAGATAATAGCTCTACCGCTGAAGTCTTTGATAGCACCCCGTTTCGTGGCGTTCAGCTTTACTCGGATGAGCAGATGCTTCCGGGCAGCCTGCGGGGCTATGCTCCTGTGATCCGCGGTATTGCCCGTACCAATGCCCAGGTCACTATTTTTCAGAACGGCTATAGCATCTATCAAAGCTATGTACCGCCCGGTGAATTTGTCATTAACGATCTTTACCTCGGCAGCAGCGGCGAGCTGAAAGTTGTGGTGAAAGAGGCGGATGGCAGCGAGCAAGTCTCTTTAGTGCCTTACGCCTCGTTAGCGGTTATGCAGCGGGAAGGTCAATTCAAATATGAAGTTATTAGCGGTACCTATCGTTCCAGCAGCAGCGATGCTGAGAATGCCCTGTTTTCACAAGGGAGCCTGATTTACGGTCTTCCGTGGGAAACCTCGGTATACGGCGGCATGCAGGCCGCCAGTCAATATCAGTCCCTGCTCTTTGGCATGGGTAAAAACATGGGCGATTTTGGCGCACTGTCCTTCGATATTACCCAGGCCTGGGCAACCACCAGGCAGGCAGAGAAAAACCGGGGCCAATCGCTACGCCTTCGCTACAACAAAAGCCTGCTGTCTACCGGCACTAACGTTGCGATTGCGGGTTATCGCTACTCGACGTCCGATTACTACACGCTGGGTGAAACGCTGGGCAGCTACAACTCGCAGAACTGGCTCCCGGAGCGACGCCGTAGCCGTACAGAACTGACGCTAAACCAAAACCTGGGAGAAAGCCTTGGCTATCTCTCCGCCATGCTGGTCAGCGAGGACTACCACACCAGCCACAAACGCACGACCTCCGCCACGCTGGGCTATGGCAATAGCTGGAACGGTATCAGCTATAGCCTGAATTACAGCCACTATCTGAACGTAACAAAAGAGGATAACCAGCGTCGTTATAACCAGGACAACCTGTTTAGCCTCAGCATGAGCGTTCCGCTGGACAAATGGCTCCGCTCCACGCGTGCTGGTTATACCTTTTCCGCAGCAGAAAAACGCTCGCCTGGCCACAGCGTTTCCCTTAGCGGCAGTGCCCTTGAGGACAATAACCTTAACTGGAGCGTACAGCAGAACATCACCTCTGGCAGCCAGACAAACAGCAGCGATGCATCACTCAGCTATAGCGGACGTTATGCGCAGGTTGGCGCCGGGTATGGCTATAGCCGGGACGCACAGCGGCTGAATTACAACCTGCGAGGGGGAGTGCTGGTTCACCCGCATGGCGTCACGCTGGCGCAGTCGCTGGGTGAAACGGTCGCCCTGGTTGAAGCGCCGGATGCAGCGGGCGTCAGCGTCCGTAACCACGCTGGCGTACGCACCGACTCCCGGGGCTATGCCGTGGTGCCTTACCTGACCCCTTATCAGGAGAGCACAATCCAGCTGAGACCCGACACGCTGCCAGATGATGTTGAGCTGGAAAGCAATAGCCATAAAGTTGTTCCCACCCGGGGAGCCATCGTTCGGGCACGTTTTACCACTGCGGTGGGTAAACGCCTGATGATGACGCTGACAGGTGCGCAGGGCAAACCCGTTCCGTTCGGCGCTATTGTTTCTCAAAACACAACCAGCAGCATTGTGGGTGATGAAGGGAGCGTATTCCTCACAGGGATGGCGGAAAAAGGGACGTTAGACGTGAGCTGGGGTAAGAAACCCGATCAGCGTTGCCAGGTTCACTATCAGCTTTCTGGGCAGGAACCCACGATTAGCGGAATTGTGCAGTTAGCGCAAACCTGCAAATAACCCGTTAATGATTTAAGGAATTAATCATGAAAAAATTAGCGTTATTCGTTTGCCTGGCCGCAGGTGGATTTATAGGATCGCCTGCCTTTGCCGCTGTAGAAGGGAGCTGCTGGCCGACATCAACTGTATCAGGCGTGGCGCACAACTTTAATATTATCGAAAACCTGACTGCCGACGACGTTCCCGGCATAACTCAATCACCATGGAAGAATAAAGGTAATTTTGATGGTATCTGCTTCTGCAGAGACTCCAACGTGGCAGAGAGTATATTATTTCTATTTACAAGTTCTAAACTGGGTTCAGGAGGCGGTAAACGTAGCGCAGACTTTATCTATTATCCCCTGGATGTGGACAAGGGTATCAATATCGGCATTAATGTAGCCCTTGGCGGAAAAGATGATTTAAGAACAGTCCCTGTTGATTTAAGTAACACTGCTGGTGTTGATAATGGGCATATTGAGAAAAATAATTGTGATGATAATAACGATGCTTATCCGTTCGCAACCGGCTCCAACGGAACCGTCTCACTAGAATTAACTAAACCGCTTCCTTCGGGCCGTATTGAAATTCCTATGCAGGAATTAGTTACCATTTATGCCAAAAAACAGACAGGTAGTTTTGACCGCTCCAGGCCCTTTGTTAAACTCAATTTTCAATTGTCAATTGATATTCCACCACAATGCACTATTAATGATGGACAAACCATTAACGTCCCGTTTGGCGATATCTCAGTAAATGAATTTAAGCCCGAAGCCGCCAAAAAGGAAAAAGACTTTGATATTCACGTCAGTTGCAAAAATCCTGATGATGTCAGCAAAGTGAGTATTAAATTCCGCACTTCCGATTTTAATGGTTCCGGCTTTATCAAAACCCATAATGATGAAGGGGTTCGCAGCGATTTAGGAATAAAACTAAAACATAACGGTAATAAAATTGATGGCAGCAGTCCGGCCATTCCGACACAGGAGGGTAATGTCACGATTACAGCAACGCCCGTGCAACAGGGAGAAAAATCTCCAGAACCGGGAAAATTTGAAGCCACATCAACCCTGGATTTCGAGTTCAAATAAAGAAAAAACTTAATCCACTAAAGAAACGTCTTATTTCATTGCAACTCATGGCGCTATAGAAATGAGTTGCCGGGTATTTAAAAATGGATTTGTATAAGGATATATAGCATGAAACTAAAAAGTAAAACGCGTGTAGCACTTTGCGTTGCAGCCTTATTAGGTACAGGCTTCACGGCATCTCAGGTCATTGCCAGCGATATCGAGCCCTACTCTGCCCCTTTCGCTATCAAAGGTGAAAAGAGTAAAGACTATTTCGGTATGACAATGACCACGATCGGTAAGTTTTCCGATAAAGACAATGGCACGCATATCGCGGGCGAAGATATTGTGATTACGGCCCCCTGGGGGGATGATGCGAAAGGGATCGCGTACGTTATTTTCGGGACTTCCGGTGGAAAAACCATGCAGGAAGTGAATAACGTAGGTGAATTCGATCCGCAAAACGCGCTTAAAATTATCCACAGTAATAAAGCGAATAAACCGGGCTCAGTCACCACAAAATGGATGGGCGTCGCGGTACGCAAAATTGGGGATATTAACGGTGATGGATATGACGATTTAGCGATCGCTTCCCACTGGCATGACCAGGTATATATCATCTGGGGCGGGCCACACCACCGCACAGGCGCGCGTCTTTCTAATCAGATAGACCTCAATGATATCGATAACGGCAACTCTCGCGTGGGCATTCGCATCCGTACGGTGAATGCTTCAGGCAATGCTAATACCGGCGGCTGGTTTGGTGCTGCAGTAGGGCCAATTAAATATAAAAATTCTGCCGTCGCTAACAAGATGGTCGATCTCGCTATCGGCGATATCGAAGGCACTGGCGGACGCGGTGGCGCAGTGATTATCTACGGCGCCCAAAAAGCAGGCGACCAGTGGCAGAACATTGATATTAAGCGCAACAATCTGGGCGACTGGGAAATCCCTGCCGCGACCGGCGCCTATATTCGTCCGCAAATGACCGCTACCAACGGTCCGGATAAACCGCTTAATTACAACCTGGGTCAGCAGATCAGCGATGTGGGGGATATTAACGGCGATGGCTTCAGTGATTATCTGATAGTCGACCCGGAATCCGTCAATGAAGGCCGCGTTTCCGACAACAGTGGCATTAGCGGACGCGGCACGGCATATCTCGTCTACGGCAGCAGTTTCAACCAGGGGAATCTCGACATCGCCTCGTTAAACGCCACGCAGGCGACCCGTATCCACGGTATGGGGAACGCTTTCCTTGGCGGCCAGTCAGGAGGTGGTGAAGGGAATAACGATCATAGCGCGTACACGCAGGATAAGCCCAATAACGGCACCATCACGCCGTTAGGTAACTTCCTGAGTACTCACTATAACGCTTTTGCGATTAGCGCCCCTGCCGACATTGGCATCGATAAAAAACGTTCCGGACTGGTCTGGATTATTAAAGGTAAGACCGACGGCAGTAAGTTGCCATCTTCCCTGTTCCTTGATGCGGCGCACACACGTCTGAACTTCAACAAGAGTTTCAGCGTGCGGGATGGCTATGCTATCTACGCCGACAGACCAGGCAGCAAACTGGCAGGGTTCGGGAATAGCATTCTCGGTAATGTGGATCTGAACGGCGACGGCAAGAAGGATCTGGTGATTGGCGATCCAAATGCGCTGAACTCCAGCGGCACTCAGGTTGGCGCCGTGTATGTGATCAACGGAGGCAAAAGCCTGGATGATTACGCAGATGATGAAGGCATGATCAATATTAGTACGCTGGTGAGTGAAGGCGTTGCGAAAGTCTACTGGGGTAAAAATCAGTATGAAAAATTTGGCGCCTCTATCGCTGCCGGGAATTTCAATGGCTTTACGCAGGATAGTCTCGCCATTGGTTCTTACCGGGATAACAGCTGGACGGGTAAAGTGACCTTCCGCATTGCGGATTACATCATCCCGGATTAATTCTTACATCACCTGAATTACAGCAACGCTGCCGGGGAAACATCATTCCCCGGCAATTTATTGCGCATTTTGCAGCGCCTGCGCACACGCCCAGGCGCTGGCCCATGCCCACTGGAAATTGTACCCACCGAGCCAGCCGGTAACGTCCATCACTTCACCAATGAAATAGAGTCCCGGCACGTTGCGGGCTTCCATGGTGCGGGAAGAGAGTTCATTCGTATCGACTCCACCCAGCGTCACTTCCGCCGTGCGGTAGCCTTCGGTGCCGTTTGGCTGCACGCGCCAGTTTGTCAGCGTCTCGACCAGCGTTTCCTGCTCGCGGCTGTTAAGTTGCCTGAGCGACACATCCGGGATCTGCCCCAGCACCTGCAAACATTCCACCAGACGTTTTGGCAGCTGCATTGCCAGCGTGTTTTTCAGGCTTTGATTAGGGTGTGCCGCACGTTGCTCGTCGAGAAACGCGTCCAGATCGCAATCGGGAAGCAGGTTAACCGTGACAAACTCCCCCGGCTGCCAGTAGCTGGAAATTTGCAGCACCGCCGGGCCGGAGAGGCCGCGATGGGTAAAGAGCAGATTTTCACGGAACACCGTACCGTCTTCAGCGGTAATCACTGACGGAACAGACACCCCGGAGAGTGTCTGGAGCTGTTCCAGCAGCGGTTTATGCAGCGTAAATGGCACCAGACCGGCGCGGGTCGGCAGCACCTTCAGGCCAAACTGCTCCGCAATCTTATAGCCGAACGGGGAAGCACCCAGCCCCGGCATGGAAAGCCCGCCGCTGGCGATCACCAGGTTATCGGCACTGACGCTTTCACCGTTGAGCTGCAGCGTGTAACCCTGTTCATCACGGGCAACCTCCAGCACCTCCGTGCGCAGGCGCATCACCACGCCACCCTTTTCGCACTCGGCTACCAGCATATCGACAATCTGCTGCGCGGAGTCGTCGCAGAACAGCTGGCCCAGCGTCTTCTCATGCCACGCGATGCCGTGCTTACCCACGAGTTCGATAAAGTCCCACTGGGTGTAACGCGCCAGCGCAGATTTGCAAAAATGCCGGTTCTGGCTCAGATAAGCCGCGGGCTCTACATACAGGTTAGTAAAGTTGCAGCGCCCACCGCCGGACATCAGGATCTTACGACCTGGCTTTTTACCGTTATCCAGCAACAGCACGCGACGACCCGCCTGTCCGGCCATCGCCGCACAAAACATACCCGCCGCACCGGCGCCAATTACCACGGCATCAAACCTTTCCACGTCAAAATCCTCTTGGTTAACTGCCGCGGATTGTAAAGTTTCCTCTGTGGTCACACCAGCGTAAAAAGATATTACAAAGCCATTCCATTGAAATTTAAAGAATATCCTTTCAGGCACTTTTCCCAAATCAGGTGGTATGTCAAAAAAAGTCTATATTTCACTTTGCCCGCCGTGCATTTGTCCTGGATAATGCGCCGCGTTCATGTCCTCAAAATGGCGTAACGTCCTATGCTACATTTGTTTGCCGGCCTGGATTTACATACCGGGCTTTTATTATTGCTTGCTCTGGTTTTTGTACTGTTTTACGAAGCGATCAACGGCTTCCACGACACTGCAAATGCAGTCGCAACGGTTATTTACACTCGCGCAATGCGATCGCAGCTTGCGGTTGTTATGGCGGCGGTATTTAACTTTTTTGGTGTTCTCCTGGGCGGACTGAGCGTTGCGTATGCGATCGTGCATATGCTGCCAACGGATCTGCTGCTTAACGTTAGTTCTGGCCATGGCCTCGCTATGGTGTTCTCAATGCTGCTTGCTGCAATTATCTGGAACCTCGGTACCTGGTATTTCGGCCTGCCTGCATCCAGTTCTCACACCCTCATCGGCGCGATTATCGGTATCGGGTTAACGAATGCCCTGATGACCGGTACATCGGTTGTTGATGCGTTAAATATCCCGAAAGTACTGGGGATCTTTGCCTCACTCATCGTCTCCCCTATCGTGGGTCTGGTGGTGGCTGGCGGGTTGATCTTCATCCTGCGTCGTTACTGGAGCAACACCAAAAAACGCTCCCGTATTCACCTGACGCCAGCAGAGCGTGAAAAGAAAGACGGCAAGAAAAAGCCGCCATTCTGGACGCGTATTGCTCTGATCATTTCCGCTATCGGCGTGGCTTTCTCACACGGCGCGAACGATGGTCAGAAAGGCATTGGTCTGGTGATGCTGGTACTGATTGGCGTCGCTCCGGCAGGATTCGTGGTCAACATGAATGCTTCCGGCTACGAAATCACCCGTACCCGTGATGCAGTGAACAACGTTGAAACCTACTTCCAGCAGCATCCCGAACTGCTGAGGAAGGCGACCGGCGTTGACCAGTTAATCCCTTCTCCGGAAGCGGGTGCGACGACTGCACCAGGCGAGTTCCATTGCCATCCGGCAAACGCGATTAACGCGCTGGAACGTGCGAAAGGCATGCTGGGTAATATCGAAAGTTATGACAAACTGACCGTTGAGCAGCGTGGTCAGCTGCGTCGCATTATGCTGTGCATCTCTGATGTGACGGATAAAGTGGCGAAACTGCCTGACGTGAATGCTGACGACCAGCGCCTCCTGAAGAAACTGAAAGGCGATATGCTCAACACCATTGAGTACGCGCCAATCTGGATCATCATGGCCGTCGCGCTGGCGCTGGGTATCGGTACAATGATTGGCTGGCGTCGTGTGGCGACCACCATCGGCGAGAAGATCGGTAAGAAAGGCATGACCTATGCGCAGGGTATGTCCGCGCAGATGACGGCGGCAGTTTCTATCGGTCTGGCAAGCTATACCGGTATGCCTGTCTCAACGACCCACGTACTCTCCTCGTCCGTGGCAGGTACCATGATTGTTGACGGTGGCGGTCTGCAGCGCAAAACCGTGACCAACATTCTGATGGCCTGGGTGTTTACCCTTCCGGCATCCATCCTGCTGTCTGGTGGCTTGTACTGGATTTCGCTGAAGCTGATCTAATCGGTTGAGTGCGACAAAAAAGCGGGTCAGGAAACTGACCCGCTTTTTTTATGGCTGCTATTTGCCATGAGGTGTTTGATAACATGAGGATTTTCTGAACATTTTTTGCTCAATTTCAAAACACAGAAAAAACTATCATGGCGGCCAGAAGATAAATCCAGACAAAGGAGAATGTATGGCTTCTGTCCCTATCTCAGGACCGGGTTCAATCGTTATAGCGAACAATATGCGTGAGGCACGCCTTAACGGAATGTCACGCAATATGGCCACGCCCTCAACGTATTATTGGTTCTACCAAAAAGTCCGAAATGGCGGTCCCTGGGATTATAAAAAATTCGACCCTTATTTTGCTGCATTTGGTAACTTCAACTTCGGAGCCGCAGGTACTGCGGCAGGTATCCCTGCAAACATCCTTCTTATGGGCGCAGGCTGGGCTCAAGGCCGGGCAGGTACCTCAAAACCGGAATGGGGAAAATGGTACGAAAAACCACCTTACGGAGACGACCCAACGGACCAATGCAACATCAGAGAAGGAATAGAGTATGCCATTCAAAACGGCTATTAAATGGATTCATCGCCTTGTTACCGTTTCGCTTCTGGTTCTGGTCATTGGATTTCTCTGGTTAAACCATCAGCCCAATCAGCGAAATAGCGATGAGCTACAGCGCGTTTATAAATTATCCGATAGCGTCTGGCTCTATATGACCGTGAACAATCAGGGTGGCACAACCGTACCAACAATCTACCGTTACTATCTCTCGGGGGAGATCGCAGGGAAAGATATCGACATTATCCATCAGCTTGCTATGAAGCATCCTGTCATCGAAGGTACAGGCACGATTACCGCAGCCAGTATTGATACAAGCGGGGAAGTGAAAATTGCCTATAGCGGGAAGGTTATTTCGATGGAGAACAATATCTCCAGTCTCCGGTTCTCAGTTAAACCCTGAGCCAGATGAAAGAAGGCGGGGCTTTCCCCGCCTGCTGTGATACTCAGTGCCAAATCATCAATGCAATCATACTGACCACGACCAGCCCGCACAGGGCGCTGGTCAAAATGAACTGACGACGCAGGCGCTCGCAACGACGGATAAACTCTTCATCGTGATGATCGCGGTAGCGCTGGTAGTAGATATATCCCACCAGACGCATCTGCTTGCTGGGCTGTCCATGCGAGGTGAAGAACCCTCCACCGTCCACATACTGATAAAGCAACGGATCGCAACCACGAAGTACCACTAACAGCGCACGTAACGATGAGAAGTAGCGCGCCATATTCACTATGCAAACTACGCATAACGCCCAAAACAATGCGACGGTGCTAATCATACATCCTCCCCGGCGTCCACCCACGAAGCAAGGCTTCTGAGCTACCGCACCCCAATGCCCTGACAGACAGTTCAGTGAAAGAATGACCAAAATTCGATCCGGTTCGCGTTTTAATATCCGAACGGCTCATTAAATAGTGTAGGAGATCCGTTAATTTTTTTGCCACAAGGTTAATCGTTATCAACACCAAAGCTTGAAAAATATGTTTAACTGGGCCGTAATGAAAGTATCAGACGACGGCATTCTCATTTAGTCATCGATAACTTAAGGAAGGAGTAACACTATGGCTTACAAACACATTCTCATCGCGGTAGACCTCTCTCCGGAGAGCAAAGTGCTGGTTGATAAAGCGGTATCCATGGCACGTCCCTACAACGCGAAAGTTTCCCTGATTCACGTTGATGTGAATTACTCCGATCTCTATACCGGTCTGATCGACGTGAATCTCGGCGATATGCAGAAACGCATCTCGGAAGAGACGCACCACGCCCTGAGCGAACTGTCCACCAACGCAGGTTATCCGATTACCGAAACCCTGAGCGGCAGCGGCGACCTGGGTCAGGTACTTGTGGATGCGATTAAGAAATATGACATGGACCTGGTGGTTTGCGGTCACCATCAGGACTTCTGGAGCAAGCTGATGTCTTCAGCGCGCCAGCTGATTAATACCGTTCACGTGGATATGCTGATTGTTCCACTGCGTGATGAAGAAGACGAGTAAGTGCAAAAAAGCCCGGTGGCGCTAACGCTTACCGGGCCTACAAATGGCACTGAACGTAGGCCGGGTAAGGCGAAGCCGCCACCCGGCTTTTTTATTCCGGCGTACCCGAATAAATATCAAACCGGTGCCCTTTGGTGGTCACCGCATTGGTCGTGGCAACGTCCGCCAGCGGCGGCGCATAGTCAGGGCGCTTCACCACCACCCGCTTCGTTGCAAGCTGGCGAGCAGGCTCCAGCAGGCCGTCTGCATCTAAATCAGGTCCCACCAGCGACTGAAACACCCGCATCTCTTTTTTCACCAGCGCGCTTTTCTGCTTATGCGGGAACATCGGGTCGAGATAGACCACCTGCGGGCGCGGGGTGATATCGGTCAGCGCCGTCAGGCTGGAGGCATGAATCAGCTGCAGCCGCTCCTGCAGCCACGGGCCAATTTCCGGGTCCGCGTAGCCACGCGTCAGGCCATCATCCAACAGTGCAGCCACCACCGGGTTGCGCTCCAGCATCCGCACGCGGCAGCCGACAGACGCCAGCACAAACGCATCGCGCCCCAGCCCCGCCGTGGCATCGACCACGTCCGGGAGGTAGCTCCCTTTGATGCCGACTGCTTTGGCAACAGCCTCACCGCGACCGCCGCCAAACTTGCGCCGGTGCGCCATGGCGCCGCCGACAAAATCGACAAAAATCCCGCCGAGCTTCGGTTCGTCGCGCTTGCGTAATTCGAGATGCGCTGTAGTCATCACCAGCGCCATCGGGTTTTCTTCATCGTGCTCCAGCCCCCAGCGGGCCGCCAGAACAGATAAGGCGCCGTCTCCGGCGCCTGTTTCATCTACTAAGCAGATCTTCACGTAACAATCAGCCTTTGATCCCGTAATGCTCAAGCATCGCATCCAGCTGAGGCTCGCGGCCGCGGAAGCGTTTGAACAGCACCATTGGCTCTTCAGAACCGCCCCGGGTCAGGATGTTGTCGAGGAACGACTGGCCGGTTTCGCGGTTGAAGATCCCCTCCTCTTCGAAGCGAGAGAAAGCGTCTGCCGCCAGCACGTCGGCCCACAGATAGCTGTAGTAACCCGCCGCATAGCCGCCTGCGAAAATGTGGCTGAAGGCATGCGGGAAGCGGCCCCAAGTTGGCCCTGGGATCACGGCGACCTGCTTTTTAATCTCGGCCAGGGTTTCAAGGATTTTCGCCCCCTGCTCCGGGCTAAACTCGGCGTGCAGGCGGAAGTCAAACAGGCCGAACTCCAGCTGACGCAGGATAAACATCGCCGCCTGGTAGTTCTTGGCCGCCAGCATTTTATCGAGCAGCTCTTTCGGCAGCGGTTCGCCGGTTTCATAGTGACCGGAGATAAACGCCAGCGCGTCCGGCTCCCAGCACCAGTTTTCCATAAACTGGCTCGGCAGCTCGACCGCATCCCACGGCACGCCGCTGATGCCGGCCACGCCTGCAGTTTCGATGCGGGTCAGCATATGGTGCAGACCGTGACCGAACTCGTGGAACAGGGTGATCACTTCGTCGTGGGTAAACAGCGCAGGCTTGCCGCTCACCGGGCGGTTGAAGTTACAGGTCAGGTAAGCAACCGGCTTTTGCAAAGATCCATCGGCTTTACGCATCTGGCCGACGCAGTCATCCATCCACGCCCCGCCGCGCTTGTTCTCACGGGCGTAGAGATCGAGGTAGAAGCTGCCGCGCAGTTCGTTTTTCTCGTCATACAGCTCGAAGAAGCGCACGTCCGGGTGCCAGACGTCGATATCGGTACGCTCTTTCGCGGTGATGCCATAGATGCGTTTTACCACTTCAAACAGGCCGTTAACGGCTTTGTTTTCCGGGAAGTACGGGCGCAGCTGCTCGTCGCTGATGCTGTAGAGGTGCTGCTTCTGTTTTTCGCTGTAGTAGGCGATATCCCACGGCTGAAGCTCGTCCACGCCAAACTCCGCTTTGGCGAAGGCGCGCAGCTGGGCCAGCTCTTTTTCACCCTGCGGACGGGCGCGTTTCGCAAGATCGGTGAGGAAGTCGAGCACCTGCTGCGGGTTCTCCGCCATTTTTGTAGCGAGAGATTTATCGGCGTAGTTTTCAAAGCCCAGCAGTTGGGCCAGCTCGTGACGCAGTGCGAGAATTTCCGCCATCACCGGGCTGTTGTCCCACTTACCGGCATTCGGCCCCTGATCGGAAGCGCGGGTGCTGTACGCGCGGTACATCTCTTCGCGCAATGCCTGGTTGTCGCAGTAGGTCATGACCGGCAGATAGCTTGGGATATCCAGCGTTAACAGGAAGCCTTCCTGCTCTTTCGCTTCGGCCTGCGCTTTTGCCGCCGCCAGCGCGCTTTCCGGCATTCCGGCTAGCTGCGCTTCGTCGGTGATCAGCTTCGTCCAGCCCATGGTAGCGTCGAGCACATTGTTGCTGTACTGGTTGCCCAGCTCGGAGAGACGCGCGGCAATTTCACCGTAGCGGGTCTGCTTCTCTTTTGGCAGGCCAATCCCGGAAAGCTCGAAATCACGCAGGGCGTTATCGACGGATTTTTTCTGCGCGGTGTTCAGTTCGGCATAGTGGTCGCCGTCGCGCAGGTCGCGATACGCCTTGTAGAGCCCTTCATGCTGGCCGACCCAGGTGCTGTACTCAGAGAGCAGCGGCAGGGTTTGTTCGTAGGCTTCGCGCAGTTCCGGGCTGTTTTTTACCGAATTCAGGTGGCTCACCGGGGAGAAAATACGTCCCAGAACGTCATCCACTTCGGCCAGCGGCTGACACAGATTTTCCCAGGTGTACGGCGCGCCCTGCGCAACCACGTTTTCTACCGCCGCGCGGCAGTTGTCCAGCGATTGCGTAACGGCTGGAACCACATGCTCAGGGAGGATTTTAGAAAACGGTGGCAACGAAAAAGGCGTCAGTAATGGATTGGTCATAAACGCTGTCCTGTTGAATTTGATGAATGAAGCGCGCATCCGGCGCTGTGCATATGGGATCTAGAATGGGGTTAAGTGTAGAGGATTTCAATGGCCGCGCTTACCGGGCCTACGGGTAATCTGTGCCGTTCTGCTGTAAACTGTGGAAAATCGTCAATTCAGCGGAAAATCATCACCCATGCTCAGTTATCGCCACAGCTTCCACGCAGGCAACCACGCCGACGTCCTTAAACATACCGTTCAGAGCCTGATCATCGAATCGCTCAAAGAGAAAGATAAGCCATTTCTCTATCTGGACACCCATGCGGGCGCGGGCCGTTATCAGCTGAGCGGCGAACATGCCGAGCGCACCGGTGAATATCTTGAAGGCATCGCCCGCATCTGGCAGCAGGACGACCTCCCTGCCGAACTGGAGCCATACATTGGTGTGGTGAATCACTTCAACCGCAACGGCCAGCTGCGCTACTACCCAGGCTCGCCGCTGATTGCGCGCCAGCTGCTACGCGAGCAGGACAGCCTCCAGCTGACCGAACTGCACCCGAGCGATTTCCCGCTGCTGCGTTCTGAATTCCAGAAAGATAACCGCGCCCGCGTGGAAAAAGCCGACGGTTACCAGCAGCTGAAAGCCAAACTGCCGCCGGTTTCACGTCGCGGCCTGGTGCTGATCGACCCGCCGTACGAAATCAAAACCGACTATCAGGCGGTGGTGACCGGCATCCACGAAGGCTACAAACGCTTCGCCACCGGAACGTATGCCCTGTGGTATCCGGTGGTCCTGCGCGCGCAAATCAAACGCATGATCAAAGACCTGGAAGCGACCGGCATCCGCAAAATCCTGCAAATTGAGCTGGCGGTACGTCCGGACAGCGACCAGCGCGGCATGACCGCCTCGGGCATGATCGTCATCAACCCGCCGTGGAAACTCGAAGCGCAAATGAACAACGTGCTGCCGTGGCTGCATAAAAAGCTGGTGCCAGCCGGTACAGGCCACGCGACCGTCCGTTGGATCGTGCCGGAGTAATCGCAGCCATCGGTGGAAACTATTGATTTCAGGTATACAATCGCGGCAATTCACGATTAAGGACAAAAGCTATGACTAAGCATTATGACTACATCGCAATCGGCGGCGGCAGCGGCGGCATCGCCTCCATCAACCGTGCGGCCATGTACGGCCAGAAGTGCGCGCTGATTGAAGCCAAAGCGCTGGGCGGCACCTGCGTGAACGTGGGTTGTGTACCGAAAAAAGTGATGTGGCATGCGGCGCAAATCCGTGAAGCTATTCATATGTATGGCCCGGACTACGGCTTTGATACCACCATCAACCACTTCGACTGGGATAAGCTGATCGCCAGCCGTACCGCCTACATCGACCGTATTCACACCTCGTACGACAACGTGCTGGGCAAGAATAACGTCGACGTGATCCACGGTTTCGCCCGCTTCGTGGACGCGAAAACGATCGAAGTGAACGGCGAGACGATCACCGCCGATCACATCCTGATCGCCACCGGTGGCCGCCCGAGCCATCCGAACATCCCGGGCGTAGAATACGGTATCGACTCCGACGGTTTCTTCGAGCTGCCTGCCCTGCCAAAACGCGTTGCCGTTGTCGGCGCGGGTTACATTGCGGTTGAACTGGCTGGCGTGGTTAACGGGCTGGGCGCTGAGGCGCACCTGTTCGTGCGTAAACACGCGCCGCTGCGCAGCTTTGACCCGCTGATTGTCGATACCCTGGTCGAAGTGATGAACACCGAAGGCCCAACCCTGCACACCAACGCCGTACCAAAAGCGGTCGTGAAAAATGCAGACGGCAGCCTGACCCTGGAGCTGGAAGATGGCCGCAGCCAGACCGTCGATTGCCTGATCTGGGCGATCGGTCGTGAACCGGCGAACGATAACTTCAACCTGGCTGTAACGGGCGTGAAAACCAACGATAAAGGCTACATCGTCGTTGATAAGTTCCAGAACACCAGCGTACCGGGCATTTACGCGGTCGGCGATAATACCGGTGCGGTTGAGCTGACCCCGGTTGCCGTTGCGGCGGGCCGTCGTCTCTCCGAGCGCCTGTTCAACAACAAGCCGGACGAGCATCTGGATTACAACCTTATCCCAACCGTCGTCTTCAGCCACCCGCCAATCGGCACCGTCGGCTTAACCGAGCCGCAGGCGCGCGAGCAGTACGGCGACGACCAGGTGAAAGTGTATAAATCGGCGTTCACCGCGATGTATACCGCCGTCACCTCTCACCGCCAGCCGTGCCGCATGAAGCTGGTGTGTGTAGGCCCGGAAGAGAAAATTGTCGGTATCCACGGCATTGGCTTCGGCATGGATGAGATCCTGCAGGGCTTTGCGGTGGCGCTGAAGATGGGCGCAACGAAGAAAGACTTCGACAACACGGTGGCAATCCACCCGACGGCCGCGGAAGAGTTTGTGACGATGCGATAATGCCGGACGGCGTTACGCCAGTTTTTCCTGGATCGCTTTTTTGACCTCGCGGACAAATGCCTCAACCTGAGGCATTTTTTCTGCCCAATCCACAGTGACCAACCCGAGATACTCTGCCCGCGCTTCCCCCAGCAGTTTCGCATGGGCTTCAGGCAGTTGCGGCTGCAGCCAGGCCGCCGCCTCGTCTTTAGACGCAATCTTACCGGTCTCAACGCTATACCCGATGCGCGCCAGCGTCAGGAGGATATGTCTCTCGTCACCCTCCAGATCGTCGGCCCCGTTCCACAGCGCGAGGGTCTGGCGAAACGTATGCTGCAGATCGCGTTCAGGAACCGCCTCAAACAGCGTGCTGGCCGCTTCTCCCCGCAGGGGGAAGCTGTTCTGACGCGCTTTGGTCAGTAAAATCGCCAGATCGGGGTCGGGCTGCGCCGGTTCGTATTCGCCGTTTGTAATATCGTCCCGTAGCCATTCTCCAAACTGCAGTTCCCGCACGGGCGGAAATTGCCATGGCACAATCTGCGACCAGACGACAACCGTCACCTCCAGCGCCCGGTAAACCTCCGACGTGCCGGGCCAGGCCGAAATCCCAAGCAGCTTCTGCATTAAGGTACGCCGTTGTTCATCCCGCAGCGGCGAACGCACTGTGACCAGCAGGTCAATATCGCTCAGCGGTTTCAGCCCCCCCTCCATCGCCGAACCGTATAAGTGAATCGCCATCAGCTCGCTTCCCAGGATGTTTTCGATAAGCGCGCAGGCGGTCTGGATCTGTTTTTGTGCACAGGGGAGTACGTTCATCCTGGCTCTTCGTCTAACGTCAACTGCTGATTAAATCGGGCCATCTCTTCCAGCACGCGGTTGACGAGGGATTCAATCTCCTGCCAGCTGCGCTCTGCATTACAGGCCGTTTCCAGTTGTTCACAGGCTTTCTGCAGGGCCGTCATGTTCATCATCCGCGCCCCGCCGTTGATACGGTGCGCCATACGGCCCACCTTGTCGCGATTTTTCTGCGCGAGCCACTGCGTCAGCTGGCTGGCATCTTCTTTGTTGACCTCAACCATTTCGGCCTGCAGCGCCCGCGTGGCATCATTCACCAGGTCGGGTTTTGCGCTGCTGGTCGCAAAATAGCGATCCAGCAGCGTCTGGAGTTTCTCCGCCGTCAGCGGTTTTTCCAG
The DNA here is from genome assembly GCF_004402045.1 of Lelliottia nimipressuralis. Classification (GTDB taxonomy): domain Bacteria; phylum Pseudomonadota; class Gammaproteobacteria; order Enterobacterales; family Enterobacteriaceae; genus Enterobacter; species Enterobacter chinensis. The sequence continues at coordinate 142,830 of NZ_SOMG01000012.1, forward strand.
ATATTCATTCATCCCGGCATCAATACAGCGCTCTGCCGCTTCTGATCCGCTCATCGCCGTCAGACCAAAGACCGGAATCGGCGGCAATCCATTGAGTTGCTCAGTATGGCGGATCTGCTGCGCCAGCTCATAACCGTCCATCTCTGGCATCGTGCAGTCGGTAATAATGACATCATAGCGTTCAGGATTTTGCTGCCACATCGACAGCGCCTCCGCGCCCTGCGTCGCGAGTGACACCCGGTGCCCCCAGGACTCCAGCCGCTGCTGCAGCGCGCGGCGTGCGGGCGGATAGTCATCCACGCCAAGAATATGCAGGCTGCGCGTCTGTTCGACGGGCGGAGGGGTCAATACTTTGCTGGCAGCTGGCTCGGCATTGAAGTGAAGACTCACCACGCAGCCCTCATGGGGTTCACTGTCGATACGCACCTCGGCACCTGCAGCCTGCGCCATATACAGGCATGCGGGTAAACTGAACCCGGTGTCAGTCCACTCAGATTTCAGCGTCACGTGGTGCGCCCGTCCGGCAATCTCATCCAGCAGATGACCGCCAATGCCCTCGCCCCGATCGCACACCTCAATGACCAGCGGGATCGTCGTGGTATTCGGCTCTCTGCTGCCCTCATACACCTCAACGTCAATCTCATGACAGTGAGAATGCTTGATGGCGTTACGCAGCAGGCTGGAGAGGATGCGAATAATCAGCAGCGGATCGGTGGTAAAGCGCTCGGTAGAGAGCTCGATCAGCACGTTCAGGGTGATCCCCTTCGCTTCCGCCTGCTGCCGGTAGAGCGCCACCGTACTGTGGATTAACTGCGGCAGGTGCGTGCTGCGCGTCGTTCCGTTCAGCTGCGGGTTATCGGCACGGAAGACATCGAACATATCGCCGATAAGCGAAAGCAGATTGAGGGAGGATTCCCATATCAGGTTCAGGTTTTCATTATGCTCATGCCGCGCATCCAGCGCCTGAAGCTCCATCTCCAGCAGGCCGGTGATCACGCTGAGCGGGGTACGCACTTCATGCCCCATCGTCTGCATAAAGGCATTCTTGCTGCCTATCGCCTGCTCCAGATTACTTTTGGTCTCAGAGAGCTGAGCAATCAACTGCTCTTTTTCGGTGACATCCAGCCAGCCGCCAATCAGGCCGCCAATCTCCCCCTGGCTGTCGTGCCACGGCACAACCCAGCCCTGCAGGTAGCGCGTCTGGTCGTTTATCGTAAAACTGTCAGACCAGTTCTGCGGTTGCCCATCCTGCAACGCCTGCTGGTATTTCGCCTCCAGGTTTGCCAGCACCGCCGGTTCGGCAATGTCGATTGCCGTCACCGGCTGCCCCTGGAAGGCATCGCCCGGCTGGCCGATGGCATCCGCCCAGGCCTGGTTGTAGCGCAGCAGATGGCCGTTGCGATCGCGGACGTAGAGCGCCACGGGCGAGGCGTCGATCAGTGCCTGGGTAAAACGTAACTGTTCAGTAAGCTGTTGCTGCAAGACGTTGCCGCGACGCAGCGCGGCGCGCAGATACTGTATCCACAGCCAACACCCTGTCACCACCAGCAGAAGCAATACGCCCCAGACCAGTGAATTGAGTAATGAACTTTGTGCCCAGGTTTCGCTATTGTCGATGGCCGCTTGTCGCCAGTCACCCGCCAGCTGCATCAATGCCTGCGGTTGCATATCCGCCAGCGCTTTATTGAGAATATTGATCGGCTGGCTGGTGTCGGTTTGCGCGGCAATAACCACATCAATAGGGGGCACGGGCACCGTCACTGCCAGATGAAAACGGGTGGGATGGTGGCGCGTGACCAGATAGTTAGCGATAAACTGTGGCGCAATCACACCGCGTATCTCGCCTTTTTTCAGCCGCGCGAGCGCGTCGTCCATATGGGTCAACGGCACCAGTTTGATCGTGGGATACCAGGTTTCCAGCCAGGGGAGCAGCGGATCGTCGGCCATAATCGCCAGCTTTTCGCCCTTCAACTGGGAAAAATCGTCCGGCCGTTTGATCTCCTGATCCATCACCACCACGACGGGCGTGGTGAGCAATGGTGGGGTTATCGCGCTGGACGTTGCGTTTTTTTGCGCCACGTTGACCTGCTGCCTGAGCACCAGCGCATCCGGGTTATCCCGCTTTAACGCATTCAGTTCGTCGTCGCTACCCGCCATCATGATGGTGAAGTGAATGTCATACTGCTCGCTAAATTGATTGAGCAAATCGATCACCAGACCCGCAGGCGTTCCGTCTTCCAGAAACGCCAGCGGCCGCTGGCGATTATCAAGAATGACCTGAATCTGACTATGTTTGCGCAGCCAGTCCTCTTCCTCCTGATCAAGACCCAGCGGGTTCGTCGTGATCACGAAGCTCCGGTTAAGCCCCCAACTGGTGGTGATACGCAAACGGCTGGCTAACGGGATATGTTTGAACACCGTGTCGATGGCTTCCGCCAGTTGCGGCAACTGGCGATCCACCCCAAAACTCATGTTCAGATTGGGCAGTGCCGGGCTGTAGTGCCAGCGTAGCCCCTGAGCCTGATGATACTGAGTGAGATACTCCGCGCTGGCCCGGTTAATCCACAGCGCGTCTATCTGCTTAAACGCCAGCGCGCTGACGGCTGAAGGATACCAGGACTGGAAACGGAGCGTGCTGCCGGGATAGTAACGCCGCAGCGCCGGGCTGGCGTTGGTATCAGTCATCAGGCCGACGGTCTTAGGGCTCTCTTCGGGTGCGTCATCGGCCCGCTCGCGGGTGGTCATTAAGACCGCCTTATCCAGCAGCCATGGCGGTGTGGTCACCAGATCGGGGTTTGGCCACAGCTCCGGGTTCCACATCGCTACCATCTGAATGTCATGGCGGCGCAGCGCCTGGAAGGCATCGCGACTTTGGCTGTAATAGTGGAGTTTGACGTTGACCTTCAGACTATCTTCCAGCAGCGCCAGATAATCAGCCGCAATCCCGTTGAAAATCCCGTGTTCCATCCCTTCGCTGAGAGGAGGATGCGGCTGTCCCCAGACGCCCACATGAAGCGTCTGATTGTTATTCAACCATTGCTGAACATCATCACTAAACTGAACATGCGGCGCATTGACCTGCACGCGGCGTTGCAGAGTCAGTTCCTGGGCCTGAATCTGCCCGATACTGCAAAGCAGTAAAAAAAGGCTAATTAACCGGGCAGTGATAAAACGCATCGTTTGAATCGTTCCCTGAAAGATGAGAGCTGAAAATAGGCAGACGGGTGCAACCTTAATTTTAGCAACCGCGCGTCATTCTGCATTGTCTGGATACCCGTCATAATTTGAGGGAATTTTAGCAATCGGCGGGCTGGCCGGGATTAAGGTCGGTCTTGTTTTTAAAAACTCTCGTCAGAGGCTTTTTATAAGACCGGACTTATTGTCCCCTCTCCCCCAGGAAGGTAAAAACGCAGCAGATTTGCTATGCGTAAACAGGTTCTCAAAAAATGAATAACACATTCCCTGCCCTGGTCGAGATTGACCTCGGCGATATTTTAATGCCAGGGGAAGAGTCTCTTTTTATCGACGACGACAGTCAGCTGTTACTGATAAAAGGCACACCCGGGCAGCAAGTCAATCTTTGCGAGCTGCTACCCGCAGAATCGGAGCCCGGAGACTGGATGAAAGCCAGAGGCTCCGTCACAGTGGATGGTGTGCAATATGAGGTTTATCACCATTCGGGTAATGAGACGGAGCTGCTCGTACAGACAGGTTTAGACGTTGTCCCTCAGACGTGATCGGGCTAAGTGATAACCTCAACCTGCACCTCGCCCGCACGAAAACCGTCGGCGAGGAAGAATGGGATAGGCAATCGCCATTGTCCGTCGCGCACCTCCGCCGTATAGTGATAGCTCTCCCCCTTAATCCGTAGTGTGGCCGCCTGCTTTTCACCGTCGGCTTTCTCACTCGGTCCCGCCAGCACGGTGAACCCGGCGTTACTGCCAACGTGAAAATGTTCTGCATTCCAGCGAATTGGCGGATGCGCAGGCCAGGGCTGAGCATGATGAAACGCAAAGATCTCATCATGATTCAGAATGCTCTGTCGGACCGTAGGCCAGAGCGCCACTTTGAGGAAATACTGATCGGTAAAGCGTGCGCTCCCCCGGTAGCCTGCCACAAACTGACGCATCATTCCCTCTACGTTCGGGATCGTGCCGCCGCAGCCGCCCCACATTCCCGCCAGCAACAGCTCGGTATGGGTGAAGTAGTCGCGCATATGGTGGAAATAAAACGGCGAGCGCAGCCAGGCTTCCACGCAGACCTGCTCCCGCTCGGAGAGCAGGGAATCGGCGTCACGCACTAAAAAACGCTCGACCTGTGGGTCATCCATCACCAGAAAACGCCACAGGGTTGGGTAGATGTGCTTTTCCTGGCTCATATCCACCAGCGCGGCTCCCGCCTGCGCCAGCCGCTGCCAGACGTGCTGCGGCACGGTGTCATCCAGATAGACACGACAGCGCCAGGCTGGAAACAGCCCGGCGGCGGCCTCAACGTTTTTAATTAAGGTTTCGCAGTAGCGCGGCCGATCGCCATACAGACTGAATGCGATGATGTTCTTTTCGGGGCGATCTGCCCGGAAAGCCGGCGGTGGCGTCAGGGGCAGCGGCCAGACGGTTCCCTGACGAAAACGCTGGTCAGAAAGGGTCAATGACTCCAGACCATAGGCGCGCATTTCATCCTTTTTGCCCATATGGCCGCACAATTCTGCCAGGCCATCGAGCCAGGTTTCTGACGCTTCATGACGGCGGGGCGACTGATAAATCTTACGATAGACCTTGTATGCCTTGTCATGTTTTCCCTCACGCATCAGGCTCAGGGCGTAATCGCTCTGCACCGACATATTGTGCGGCAGAACAGCCAGCGCTTTTTCGCAGCAGCGAGAGGCCGTCGCATAATCCGTCGCGGCCATTGCGTGGCGGTACTGCTCCGCCAGCGCAGTAAATGTCTGACGCATTGCGTCGTGTTTTGCAGCAGAGGAATGAGGAGGAAAGGATCGGCGCATCGTCCAGGCTCAATAATCAAATAAACGTGCGCATTATTGTCCCCTTCGCCTGTAAAGTAAGCGACAAGACCGGTCTTGATGTTTCCGGCAACCAATGCTGACGTTAGATTTATACCGCAAAAAGCAGGTGAAAATGCACGCTTATATTAGTATTGAGAGGATAGCGTAGAAATAATAACGTTCCTGACCAGACATTGCGCTTTTTGTTATTAACGATTGCCAGAATAATAACCAAGCCTTGTCTTATAACAATACATGTACCGTTTAATCAGAATATCACTTTCAGTACCTTATTCTCAGGAGCGTTATAAAAAGTTATGCGCCACTACCTTCGTCGTTTTTTGCTTCTGGTTCTATTTTTACTCGTGATGCCATCGGCGCACAGCGAAGAATATAAGATTCTGATGCGCACCCCTATTGAGGGCATGAGTCGATTGCCGCTCAGCGCGGAGCAGGCAACGCTGCTGAAGCACAGGCAAAATTTGACGGTGGGTATCACACGCTATGACGCGCCCCCCTTTGGTATGCGCAATATGCGCCATGAATATGAGGGGCTGAGCGCTGACTATCTCGGCCTGGTGTCCTGGCAGCTTAATCTGCCAGTGCAGGTCAACATGTACGATTCACCGGAAGAGCTGTGGCAGGCGCTCGCGCGCGGAGATATCGATCTTATTCCGTCGGTCGCCGCCTTCGAGGCGAATGACGCGTTTGTTTTCTCCACGCCTTATGCCAGCGACAAACCCGTGCTGGGTATTAATGACAGAGACACCCAGCCGCTGGCGGAAGATCTTGCCAATACGGATGTGGCGATGGTCAGAGACTACCTGCCGCTTGCGCAGGTGAAAGCGGCGTATCCCAACGCGCGTTTTCGTCTGTTTGACAGCTACCAGGAAGCGCTCAGCGCCGTGGCCTTTGGGCAGTCACGCGCCTATCTGGGCAACAGCTATTCGCTGAGCCGAAATTATCTCAACAATATACACATCGAACGTTTCTCGCGCCTGCCCAACCGTGAAGTCGGTTTCGCGCTCAGCCAGAGTAACCCGCAGCTTAACCAGCTGATCAACGCAACCATTCGTGCCGTACCGGAAGAGGAAAAGCTGGATCTCTATCGCCGCTGGCAGCCCGATCGTGTCGATATTGCACAGGGAACCAAGTCCCTGGATTTTACCGACCAGGAGAAAGCGTGGATCGCGCGTCATCCTGACGTGAGCGTGTTGATCTACAGCCAGGATAATGCCGCACCGGTCTCTTTTATTGATAACAAGGGTGTGCTGCGCGGGGTCGTGGCGGATCTCTTTTCCGTGGTGTCACTGCGTACCGGGTTGCGCTTTCGTTTTGAGACCGGCGATACCACAGATGACCTGATTGCTAAGGTCAACCATGGACAGGCAGATATGCTCGCGTCGGTAACGCCAAGCGAAGCGCGCCAGGATCAGATCCTCTTTACGCGCCCCTACTTACGCAGCGCGTTTTCTCTCGCCACATCGACCTCGCGCAACGATATTCACACCCTGGCCGACCTGCGCGGCAAGCGCCTGGCGCTGGTAAAAAATATTGGCGTCGAACGCCTGATACGCGAACGTTACCCGGAAATCAAAATTGTACATGTCGGCAATGAGTCGCAGCTGCTTTCGAGCGTCACCAATGGAGATGCTGATGCCGCCGTCGGTATTCTGGTGATGACGGATTATCAGATCTATACCAACTTCCAGGATAAGCTGAAGGTGGTTGCTATCGTTGGCGATTCACCGGTCTGGGTCTCCTTTGGCGTAGGGCTGGCAAGTCCGGAGCTACAGAGCATTCTGGATAAAGTGTTGCTGAGTATCTCTCCTATTGAGCTGGAAAATCTGGCGAACCGCTGGCGACCCAACGAGCTGGTGGTGGTCGACAGCTTCTGGTATCGCTATCGCGAGGTGCTGATCGCTACCGGCGTCTTCAGCGGCGTACTGGTGCTGTTGGCGCTGGGCTGGGCGCTCTATTTACGTCGGCAGATTGTGCGTAAAGCGGCACTGCGCAGGCAGCTGAACGAGCAGCTCACCCAGCTGCGCGAGATGCTCACGGAACGTGAGTCGCTGCTGGCGGAGCTGAGCGAGGCGAAAGATCGCGCCGAAGATTCCAACCGGGCAAAATCGGTGTTCCTGTCAACCATGAGTCATGAGATCCGCACCCCGATGAACGCGATCATCGGCATGCTGGACATCGTCCTGAAAAAAGGACGCCATGGCGAACACGATCTTCAGGCGCTGGAAGTGGCTTACGACTCGGCAGAAGGTCTGGTGGGGTTGATTGGCGATATTCTGGATATCTCCCGGATCGAGGGCGGGCATCTCGATTTCAACCCGGAACCCGTGCAGTTCGGAAAACTCATCGACAACATGATGCGGGTGTTCCAGGGCGTGGCGATTGAAAAGAATATCCAGCTGAATAAAGTCTTCCCGACGGACGCGCTGTATGAGGTTTATGCCGACCCGCTGCGTATCAAGCAGGTGCTCTCCAACCTGCTGAGCAACGCCATTAAGTTTACCGACCGCGGCAGCGTGACGCTGACCTTATCGCAGCGTGAGGAGCCCGGCACCGATAACATTCAGTTTGTTATTGAGGTACAGGACAGCGGGATTGGTATTGACGCCAGCCAGCAGGCCGCGCTCTTTAAGCCGTTCAGCCAGGCGGACAATCGCCGGGCGGGAACCGGCCTTGGGTTATATATCAGCCGTACCATCTGTGAAAGCATGAATGGCACGCTCACGCTCGCCAGTGAAAAACATGTTGGTACCACCGTCAGGGCGACCTTCTCCCTGCCTAAAGTCACCCGTGTCGTTACGCCATGTGCCCAGCCTGATGAGGAAGATGAAAAGTTACCGGTGCTTAACGTGCTGGTGGTGGATGACAATCCGGCAAACCGGATCCTGCTGGCCAAACAGCTGGCCTGGCTGGGACAGCACGCGCATCTGGCTTCCGGCGGCGATGAGGCACTCAAAATCTGGGCTGATACCGCGTTTGATGTGGTCATCACCGACTGCAATATGCCGGGCATCAACGGCTATCAGCTGACGGGCATGATGCGTAACGCCGAGCGTGAGCAAGGTCGGGCCCCCACCTGGATTATCGGGTTTACTGCCAATGCGATGCATGAGATTACGGAGCGGTGTTTGCAGGCGGGAATGAATGATTGTCTGTTTAAGCCGTGCTCGATTAGCGATCTCGCGACGGCGCTGCGCAACAGTACTTCTACGCTTGCACGGGCCTACAAAGAAGAGTAGGCCGGGTAAGCGCAGCGCCACCCGGCAAGAAAAGCGGCTCTCAGTGGAGAGTCACAGCAGCTGGTCGTGCCAGAGGAACAGTTCCGGGTCGGTTTTCACGCCCAGCTTTTTCATCGCGGATTTCTTTTGGCCGCTTACCGTTTTGCGGCTACGGCTGAACTTCTCGGAAATTTGCAGCACCGACATACCGGAAAGGAAAAGGCGTAACACCTCCAGTTCCCGCGCCGAGAGCTGATCCAGACGGCCAATGCCGTCGATCACATGTTGTTCATCTTCAACGTCACCGGGTGCAGACGGCTCAGAGATAAGATAAAACTCCTTCTCCATGCTTTCAGAGAGGCAAATATGGCCCGCCGCCACCCGGCGCACCGCATCGACCACTTCCGAGGCGTCACGGCTTTTACCGATATGCCCGCGCACACCGGCCTTCAGCGCCATACGGACAATGGCGGTATTTTCCAGGGTCGATGAGATCAAAATTTTCAGCCAGGGAAAATTGCTCATCAGCTGCTTAATCATCGGTAATCCGTCGATGTCTTCATCACCGAGTAAATAATCGAGGATCAGCACATCAATACGGTTGGTACGTAAAAAATTAATCAGGTCAATGCGGCTGGCAAAGCTGCCCTTCAGTTCGAAATCCGGCTCCTGGCTGAAAATAATCTCCAGCCCCTTGCGCACAATCGGATGATCGTCGAGTAAGGCGATATAAATTTTCTTTCCTGAATACTGATTCATCTGCACTCTCTTCCTGTGCCTGCTGTGTGGTTCATTATAAAAATGGCTGATTACGGCTTTCTCAGCCACTGCAATAATGTTCCCGCACTGGCATAACTACGAAAAATAGCAGCGTAAGCGTCAAAGCGGTTGGTGGCTTCTGCGACCTGGTTACCGTAATAATCACTTTCTGCACTCAGCACATCCAGCAGGGTTCGTTTGCCAAGGTGGTACCATTGATCGAAGAAATCATGGCGAATGCGATCGGATTCAAAGGCTAAGTCGTGGTACAACTCTGCGCGCTCCAGCATGCTACGGGCATCCTGATCGGCCGCACGCACGCGGTTATCCAGATCGCGTAACTGTTTTTCAATGGTTTCTCTGCTGGCGTCCGCACGACGCGCGGCAGAGAGTTCAGCGGCTCGCTGAGAACCGCCGCGGAAAATCGGCCAGCTCACGTTCACGCCCGTCTCCCAGGACTGTTCACGCCCCAGCTCGTCGCGCCCGGTGCTTTTGCCCACGTTCCAGGTCACCGTCGGGAAGGACGCCGAACGCGCGGCATCCGCATCCGCCAGCGCCGACGCGGTCTCTGCCTGCGCCTGGCGAATCGTCGGATGCGTGTCGATGGCCGTGAGCTGTGTCGTCAGTTCACCTGGCTTCAGGTTCCAGACGGTCGCCGCTGGCAGGGGCACTTTTTTGTCCCCCAGCAGGCGGTTAAGGGTAATTTCAGTATCACGCGCACGTGATACGGCGGTATCCAGCGATGATTGCGCCTGGAGCAGCCGCCCGCGGGCCTGGGTCAGCTCGCTGCGACGGCCCTGATCGACCTTCACGATCCCATCCAGCATCTCAACCAGCTCGTTCATCCGCGCCACATACTTTTGACTCAGACGGATAATCTGGCGCTGCTTGCTCAGTTCGATGAGCGCGCTGCTGACCTGCCAGGCGATATCTTCCGCCTGGGCATCAACGTTATTTCTCGCCGCATCATGCAGGGCTTCACGGCTTTTAATGGTGTTGCTGGTGCGGCCAAAATCGAGCAGGGTGGTCGCCATATTGACGGTGACCGCCGGACGACTGTCGCTGTAGCGATGTTCACCGCCACCAAACTGATAACTTTTAGAGCGGGTGCCGACATCAATTTGCGGCCAGCGCTGGCCTTTGGCTTCGTCAACGTTGGCTTCTGCCGCTTCCGTATTGTAATTTGCGCCGCGCACTTCGGGGCTGATGCTCAGCGCGGTATTCACCGCATCATTAAACAGAGTGCGGATCTCACCTTCACTGGGCGCCCGGGCCGTTTTATCGCGTTTCGGCGCGGCGACCGCGCGTGTCACAGGTGCCTGCTCCACTAACGGAGCGGCCGGCGCGGGTGGTGTGGAGGCCATCACCATGCGAGATTTTACCACAGGGTCCACAGGCGCAAAGGCTAATAAGCCGTCACTATTTGCTGCACTTTTAGCCGATGCCAGGCAAGCCGCGGCCGTCAGCAGCGCCGCCAGACGGCGCTGCATAAAGATTGAATCACTTTTCATATTAACGCTCGCGGAATGCTTCCTTCGCTTTGAAGATAGGTTTCAACAGATAATCAAGAATGGTTTTTTCACCGGTGCGGATTTCGACCGTGGCAATCATGCCGGGAATAATCGGCAGGGATTTTCCGCCCGCCGTCAGCGTGCTGCTGTCGGTCAGGACCATCACCCGGTAATAGGTATCATCAGGACGACCCGCGGCGGCTTTGGCGTCATCTTTGAGCGTGTCCGGGCTGACCAGCGAAACCTGCCCTTTCAGACCGCCGTAAATACCGAAATCGTAGGCGGTGATCTTCACCATCGCCGGTAATCCGGCATGCAGGAAGGCGACGTCAGACGGTTTGATTTTCCCTTCCACCAGCAGCTGGTCTTCCAGCGGCACGATTTCCATAATGTGTTCACCCGGCTGAATAACGCCGCCGATTGTGGTGACGCGCACGTTTTTCACCGTGCCTTTCACCAGGGCGGTGATGGTGGTCCGGCTCACCACGTCGGCGCGCCCAGTCAGGCTCTCTTCGGCCTGCACCAGATCCAGCTCCTGGCGAATCAGTTCGGCGTTGGCATCCGCCTGGTAGCGGTTACGACGCTCGACAATTTGCGATTGCAGGTCATTCGCCTGACGACGCATACGCAGCAGTTCTACTTCAGAGAGCAGGCCGCGCGCGGCCAGCGGCTCTGACATGGCAATTTCGTTCTGCGCCAGGCGGTAGCTTTTCTCGAGCGAAGCCACGCCCTCTTCCAGCGCCTGCTTACGGCTGTTGTAGGCGCGGGTTTCCAGGTCCACTTCGGAAGGATACTGTTTCACGCGGTCGCTAAAGGTCAGCGGCAGGCCGTAGGCTTCAGCACGCAGACGGTTGACGGTCGCTTCCAGCGCCACCACTTTACGCAGCGTCTCCTGATAGCTGGACTGGGCGCGGGTCGGGTCGATTTTCAGCAGCACCTGCCCCGGCTCAACGATGTCGCCCTCACGGACGTTCAGCTCTTCGAGAATGCCGCCTTCCAGGCTCTGGATAATTTGCTCACGGCTTTTCGAGACGATTTTCGCGTCGCCTTTGGTGACCTCTTCCACTTTGGCGAAATGCGCCCAGGTTAAAAACCCGGCGAACACCAGCAGGATCAGCCATAACACCAAGCGTGACTTTGGCGTGGTCTGGGAGAAGAGCGCCTCCTGAATATCGCTCATCCAGGCGGCATCGCGTGCGGATAATGCCTTGTTATTGTTACGCTTTAAGAATTTCATGCGCTGGCCTCCACGGGCTGTTTTCCAGTAGCGGCTTTTGCAGGGGCACTGTCGTTTGCCGGTGCGCCGTTCAGTGCGGCAAGCACCTGCTGTTTAGGACCATCAGCCACAATTTTGCCGTCATCAATAATCACCATGCGATCCACCAGCGCCAGCAGCGACGGGCGATGGGTGACCACCACCAGCGTGTGCCCGGCGGTCGCGACTTTCAGGTGTTGTAAGAACAGGGCTTCCGTCTGGGAATCCATCGCGCTGGTCGGTTCGTCCAGCAGCAGCAGATTCGGTCGCGCCAGCAGCGTACGGGCCAGTGACACCAGCTGACGCTGTCCACCGGAGAGGCTGTTCCCCTGCTCGCCCACCGGCATGTGGATCCCGCGTGGATGACGCGCGGCAATCTGATCCAGCCCGGTCAGACGCAGCACGTGCAGGAATTCATCGGAGGAGGCGTTCTGGCGGCCAATCATGATGTTTTCACGCAGGGTGCCGTAAAACAGACGCGCTTCCTGGCCGACAAAGCCCACGTTGTTACGCCAGTCGGACGGCTCAATCTGGTTCACATCCAGCCCGCTGCTGAATATTTGTCCTTTCACCGGGGTATAGAGGCGCGCAATGATGCGCAGCAGGGTCGATTTGCCGCTGCCGATTTTGCCGACAATCGCCACGCGCTCACCCGGTTTGATCGTCAGGTTGACGCCTTTGAGGATCTCCGGGTTAGGCTGCATCGGCGGTGCCGGGTAGGAGAAGGTCACACCTTTCAACTCAATATCGCCATTCAGCTCAGGCTGTTTGATGTAATCAATGTCGCTGCTGCGATCGGTCGGGTGCGCCATCAGTCTGTTCAGCGAGCCCAGCGCGGCTTTCGCCTGCTGATAACGCACGGCCAGACCAATCACCTGGCTTAATGGCGCGGTCACGCGACCGGCCAGCATCACGGTACCGATCAGCGCACCCTGAGTCAGGTTACCGGCATCGATCAGGTATACGCCGGTGACAATCAGCATCACTGTCTGCAACTGTTGCAGGAAACTCACCGAGTTCATCGCCAGCGCCGAGTAATGTTTTGACGCCGCCGCGCTGGAAGATTGCATGGCGCTGAATTTCTGCCAGCGGCTCTGCATCCAGGATTCGCCGCCAACCGATTTCAGGGTTTCCATACCTTCAATGGATTCAATCAGTACGCCCTGCTTTAACGAGGCTTCCTGCAGGCTGGCTTTCATCACCTTCGCCAGCGGCCACTGGATCAGCAGGCTGACAATCAGGATCATCGGCAACATCAGCATTGGAATAATGGCCAGCGAACCGCCGATGGCAAAAATAATGCCGATAAACAGCAGCACGAACGGCAGATCGGCAATGGTCGCCAGGGTGGCGGAAGAGACGAAGTCACGCACGGATTCAAACTCGCGCAACTGGTTGGCAAACGAGCCGGACGAGGCCGGTTTATGCTCCATTTTTACCGCCAGCGACTGACGGAACAGGACGCTACCGACAATCAAATCCGCTTTCTTTCCGGCGGTATCAAGCAGATGCGCACGCACTGTACGGGTGATGGCCTCAAAGACCATCGCCACCAGCACGCCAATCGCCAGCGACCAGAGCGTGGTAAACGCCTGGTTAGGGATAACGCGGTCATACACGTTCATGGTAAAGAATACCGTGGCCAGCGCGAGCACGTTTACCAGCACCGACGCCAGCGCCGCACTGCGGTAGTAGCTGCGATAGCGCCACAGGGTACTGAACAGCCAGTGACCTTTTGGTTGCGGCGGCGCGATATCGCTGACCCGGCTGTCAATGCGCGCCGTCGGTTTCGCCGCAATGGCATAGCCGACATACAGCTCGCTAAGCGCCTCATGGTTCAGCTCAACCGGCTCATCGCCCACTTCCGGCATGATCAGGGAGTAGAACAGATCCCATTTATCCTCAGCATTTTTACGACGCTCGCGCGCAAGCAGCACCATGCCGCCCGCACCTTTGCGCAGCAGAATCATGGGGAAAACCTGCTCGGGCAGTTCAGCGCTGTTACGCTTGATGAGCCCCCCGGTGATACCGGCGTTTTTGAGCGCATCAAGCGCTAAAGAGGGTGTGAGAGTTTGTTCGACAGGCAGACCAGCCAGCAAGACATCGTCGCTCTTACCCAGACCATAATGCTCAGACAGCCAGGCAATGCTTCTGAGCAGAGAGTCGTCATTAAGTCGGGTATCACGGGCGATGGTGTGCAGCTGTTCCTCCTGGGTATTGGCCATTGAGGATTCCATATTTCGCGTGTTCCTGGTTGTTAAAAGTCAGTTAAATCAAAAAGATAAATTAACTTTCTGAGATGAATTAGGAATATTCTGTCACGCGGAATGGTCTTGCCTTAATGAGACCTGTCTCAATGGAACTGCTTATTTTTTGTCACGAAAAAGGAATGAGTGGGGGTTTTGCCCGGCGGCGCCGCGCTTGCACGGGCCTACAATGAATGTCGTAATAGATTGATAATATTGGTGATTGTAGGCCGGGTAAGCGCAAGCGCCACCCGGCAAGAGTCGCTGAAAGGTAACACTATTTTTGTGCTTGTGCCGACACGTCCTGGTCGCCGCTCACGCGCACCACAACACGACGGTTCGGCGCATTGCAGGCAATCAGGGCTTTTTTACTGGATGCCGCGCAGTCGTTCACCACGGGCTCACTGCTGCCCACGCTGGAGGCACTCATCAGGCGAGCCGGAAGACCGTTTTCAGCCAGCATGGTGCGGACAGTCTGCGCACGCTTCAGACCAAGGGCATAGTTGCTGCGATCGCTGCCAATGGCGTCCGTGTGGCCGATCACCTGGATCTGCTTGAGTTCAACGTTTTCACGTTTGATCGTCGTCACCAGATCTTTCACCGCCTGATGGCCCTGGGCAGAAACGCCTTTCTCGCTGGACTGACCGAAGCGGAACATCACATCACCCGAGAGGGTGTAATCTTTGTACTGCGGCGCAAGGTTCTTACAGGCCTCTACGCTTGAGGCACGGGACAGCACGTGAGTCTGCTCACGCAGGCCAGCGAGATCCTTTTCCGCCTGCTCGCGGGTACGGGCTTCCGGCACCGCGTTCAGCGTGTGGCTGACGCGTACGAAGTAGGTCTGACCGCCGCTCATCTCGACGTTGTAGCCCTGCTCTTTGCCGCGATATTCCGGCGCATCGTTCTGATAGGCGCCCAGATTGTGCTTACCCGGTGCCAGACAGAAGGTCGTAAAACCGCCCGGCAGCAGCGCGTCGTGGAACTCGTTATCGACATAGATATGCGCCGCGCCGCCTGTGGTGTTGCTGGCGTCACGGTAGTAAACCACCTGCGTCTGCGTCTGGCCGACGGGGGCGACAGGCTGATACGTCTTACCAAAATTCTCCGCCGCCAGCGCCGGGTGAATAACAAATGCGGAGGTGGTAAACAGCGCCGCGAATAAAGAGGTCTTGAAAAAAGTCATAAATCCTCCATGGGCCTCCCCGAAAGGAGGCCTGGAAAAGTTTAAGTTAGTGATTATTCACGTTGACGGTGACGCCGTTCTGCACCAGCAGTTCCACGTCCAGATTTTCCATCTGGTACACCTGGTACTCGACGCCAGACACCTTGACGTTACCTGCGTTAGTCCAGTTACCCGGATCGCTGTTGTCAGGCAGCAGGTCGTTCAGGTTCAGCACATCGCCTTTATTCCCCTGCACCATCAGCTGTTTATTGCCGTCGGCGATAAACATGTCTTTCTCAGCGTGGGTCAGCACGTCGTTCACGTTGATATTCAGCACATCCGCTTTGCCGTTGTTCATATCAATCGTTGAAACCTGCTGATCTTTGCCGACCAGCTTGCTCAGATCGATGCTGTCCTTCGCGTCGCCCGCTAACGTCAGCGTATGATTGACGGCATCATATCCTTCGGTTGCCTGGCCAACGTGCTCAACGCCTTTCTGCTCTGTCGATGCATCCTGCTTAGACGCGTTATCGTCTTCGTTCTGAGCCACAACAGGCGCTTTTGCCGGTTTGTTTTCCTCGCTGGTCACACGCTGTTCTTCATGAACAGGCTGGGTGTTTTCCTCAACGCTGAAGGAACGCATACTGCGGCTATTGCGCAGCAGCATGCCATCAACAGTGATCGGTACCCCGTTGTATGTGTGAATGCTGGTATCCGCGACATCTACAACGGTAAACACTGCCGCAAAGCCGTTGCCGTTCCCTGGAGCAGACAATCCGATAGCACGCCACTGCGCCAGCGTTAAGGTAACGGTCCAGGTACCATCATCCAGCACCCGCCCGGTTGTACCTGCCAGCGTAGGCGTCAAACCGCCTCTCAGGCTGACAGTATGGCCCGGAATCCCTCCCACACCTTTAACCGTAATCACTTCACCGACGACATCAAAGTACCCACCACCGCTGACGCTGGTGATCAGGAAGTTTTCAGGCGACCAGGTTTCCACGGTCACATAACGCTGGGCACCTAACGCACTGCTGTTGCCTGCGGTATCAATCTGCTTGGCACGGAAATACCAGGTGCCATCAGGCAACGCCGTTGGAATTTCCAGACTCCAGGTACCATCTGCTTTGGCCGTGGTGGTGTAGATAATGTTCTTACCGCTTGTCCATCCAGACCCAGTCGTTGGACCCGCCAGCCAGATCTCGATCTTCGCACCCGCTTCCGCGCCGTTACCGGTGATGGTCGGACGGTTGTCGTTGGTCTTCTCTGCGTCAACCAGGTTACCGACCTTGCCGCCCGCAACGTTATCGACGACTGCTGTAATGACAGGTGCAGCCGCGACCGTATCAACCACAACATAGTGCTGGTTACCCAGAGCGCTCTTGTTGCCCGCCTGGTCAGTCTGATTGGCACGGAAGTACCAGGTGCCATCCTGCAATGCCTTCGGAATTTCCAGGCTCCAGGTACCGTCCGCTTTGGCGGTGGTGGTATACACGAGGTTGTTATTACTCCACCCCTGATTACCCAGCGCCAGCACGATTTCGATCTTCGCGCCCGCTTCCGCACCGTTACCGGTGATGGTCGGACGGTTGTCGTTGGTACGCTCCCCGTCAACCAGGTTACCGACTTTACCGCCCGCCACGTTATCAGTAATAACCGTTACGTTCGGTGCGGCCACCACGGTATCCACGGTAATCGCGAAGTTGGTGGAGTTCACCGAACGGTTCCCGGCTTTATCAACAGAGTAAGCCTGGAAGTTATACGTCTGGTTATAGTTGGTCGTCAGCGGGAAAGACCATTGTCCATTCGCACCCGCAGTGGTTGAACCATGAACCCCACCGTTTGCCGGGTTGATGATATACACCACGCTGCCCGCTTCCGCCGTGCCGCGTAAATCCAGCGTTCTGTCGTTGGTTACGCCACCGTTACCCACCAGACCGTTATACACGCCCCCCTGAACATCATCCCAGGAGCCAGTAATCACTGGCGCGTTATTGACCGTATCAACCGTAATTGCAAACTTCGCAGAATCTGCCGAACGGTTGCCAGCCGGATCGACAGAGTACGCATGGAAGTTGTATTGCTGGTTGTAGTTAGTCGCGATCGGGAGCTTCCAGCTACCATTTGCATCCGCCTTCACGGAACCCGCAACAGTGCCATAGTTATCGATGACGATGTACACCACGCTACCCGGCTCAGCGGTACCACGCAGTTCTGGTGTCTTGTCGTTCGTCACGCCACCATTCGCCACCAGGCCGTTATACACGCCACCCGCAACATCGTCATACGCACCGGTAATCACTGGTGCGGCATTGACCGTATCCACATTCAGTGAATAGGTCGCCGATTTACCGGAAACGTTGCCCAAATCGTCTTTGGCAATGGTGTAGAACATATGTGGGCGACCCGCAGCAGTATCCGCGACCGAACGCGACCAGCTCCAGTTACCCTTAGCATCAGCTTTTACTGTATCCAGCACGCCGTCGTTATAGGCGTTGTAGATATAGATAATGCTGTTCGCTTCCGCCGTACCGCGCAGTTCCATACTGCCGTCATTGCTCAGCCCACCGTTCGGTACCAGTCCGTTGTAGATGCCGCCTTCCACGTTATCGTACGCGCCCAGAATGACCGGCGTGGCCGCTTTCGTGTCGACTTCCAGACCGTAATGGTTGGATTCACCCGACAGGTTTCCCGCCTGATCCTGCGCCTTCACAAAGAAGTTGTGCTGCGTATCAGACAGGGTTGGTGAGGTCCATTTCCAGTCGCCATTTGCATCGGCATATACCGAACCAACCGGCACATTGCTACCCGGAACGTAAATTTTCACCAGACTGTCTTTCTCAGCGGTACCACGCAGCTCTGGCGTGGTGTCGCGTGAGCGGCTGCCGTCAGCGATCAGCGTGTTCGCATCGTCATACATGCCTGTAATAGCCGGCGCGTTTGGTGCTTCGGTATCAATAGTCAGATTCCACGCTGCCGTTGGCGCGCTCTTCACGCCGGTCGGGCTCTGGAATACCGCCGTCAGAGACAGCTCAGTGCCGTTGTTCTGCTGTGGCAGCGTATAGTTCCAGGTATTCGCTGGCCCTACGGTGACGGAGTCAATCAGTCGGGTACCGTCGTAAATGAAGACCACATCACCTGCCACACCTTTACCGTACAGGGTCGGCGTGGTGTCATCCGTCACGCCCGGGTTCGCGAGATCGCCCTGAATCGTCCCCACGTCATCCGCGACGCGGTCCAGAGAACCTGTCGGGATACGGGTATCCAGCGTCAGCTCGAACGGCGCGGTTTGCGCACTCTCACCTGCGCCTGCGTCTTCGCTGGCGGTGATCTTATAGGTTGCATCCGCAGTCAGTGCCGGGTTAAGGGTGTACTGCCATTCACCGGTCACGGCGTCAGCGCGCACGCTGTCGATGTATTTGCCATCAACATACACTTTCACCAGGGCACCCGCCGTCGCACGGCCCACCACTGTAGGGGTCGTGTCGTCGGTGTGGCTACCGCTGCCCAGATTGCCGGTGATGTCACCCTGATCGTCCACAACGTGGCTGATGGAAACACCGTTATGGCTGGTATCCACGATGAAGTGGATCGGAGCAGACTCTGGGCCGACGTTACCGGCTTTATCTTCAATCGAGACTTTCCAGGTGTAGTCGCCATCCACCAGCGCCGGGGCCGGGGTATAGCTCCAGTTACCCTTATCGTCTACCGGGACGCGCACGATGGTGCCGTTACCCAGATCGATAATCGCGGTACCGTTCGCTTCACCCTTACCACGGTAGGTTGGGGTGTTGTCATCGGTGGTGTCGTCATTGGCGATGAGACCCGGCGTGCCGAAGTCGTCCCACAGTTCAATGTCGGTAGCTGCCAGCGGATCAACGGAATCGACAATAATCACCCACTCGCCGGTTTCCGGGCTACGGTTGCCTGTCACATCTTCTGCAACCGCGCGGAAACGGTGCTCGCCCTGCGCCAGATCGGCGTCGAACTCAATGGTCCAGCGACCACCCGTCACCACGGCGCTGCCGATCGGGTTCGGGTTAGTGCCATCGTACAGATAGACCGTGGTGCCATCCTGTGCGGTACCGGTAATGGTCGGGCGCGCGTCGTTCGTGATACCGCCGTTCTGTATCGTACCCAGATGTGCATCAACGTCGTCGATCACGTCAGTGATGGCCGGTGCCGTTGGAATACCGCCCGCCAGCAGGTCAAATGAGAAGGCGTCAGACGGCTCGGAACGCAGCCCTGCTTTATCCTGCGCCACAACGGTGACATCGTAATGGCCGTTGGCCAGGCCCAGCGCTGGCGTCCAGGTCCAGACCCCGGTAGCGGCGTCAGCGGTCACAGAGTCAACGGTTTTCCCGTTCACGATGATGAACACCAGGCTGCCCTTCTCGGCAGTACCGGTAAAGTCCGGGGTGCTGTCGTCAGTAATGCCGCCGTTGGCGATATTGCCGGTCTGCTGACCCGCATCATCAAACACGGTATCGATCGTCGGTTTTGCCGGCGGCTGAGTATCGACGATAAAGCCGATGGGGTCAGACGGTTCGCTGGCATTACCCGCCGGGTCACTAATGACCACCACGGCTTCATGCTCACCGTCTTTCAGTGGGTTTTCCGGAGTCACTTCCCATTTACCGTCGTCACCGACAATCGCGGTGCCCACGACTTCGTCGTCAACAACCAGTTCAACGGTATCGCCAGGCACGGCGCCTTCGCCGCTGAATACCGGCTTCGTGTCATCCGTGGTGTCACCGTTGTGAATAGGGCCGACAACCGGACCCTGATCGTCCTCAACGTCACCAATGATCGGTTTGTTTGGCGCGTCGGTATCGATAACCAGCTTCCACGGTGCGGTCGGCGCGCTTTCCACCCCGGTCGGGCCACGGAATACGACGCTCACATCCAGCGCAGTGCCGTTCGTCTGCTCAGGCAGGGTGTATTCCCAGCTGCCATCGGCACGTACGGTGGTCGAATCGATGATGTCACTGCCGTTGCGAACGTAGACGATATCCCCAGGACGGCCAGTGCCGTGCAGGGTTGGGGTGGTGTCATCGGTCACACCCGGGTTCGCCACGTCGCCCTGGTAGCGGCCTTCATTGTCTTCAATACGATCGAAAGAGCCGGTCGGCACGACGGTATCAACGGTCAGCAGGAACGGACGCGTCGGCGCAGGGATCTCACCTGGACCGCTGTATTCACCTGCGGTGATTTCGTAAGTTTTACCGGATTCCAGCGCCGGGTTGATCTCAATCGCCCACTCGCCGGTTACCGGGTCAGCAGTCATCGAGCCAACCGGGTTACCGTCCACATACAGGGTCACCACAGAGCCAGGCGTCGCCGTCCCGACGATAACCGGGTTCACATCATCCGTGCTACTGCCGCTCGCCAGCGGGTTAGTCAGCGTACCGGTGTTATCTTCAGCGTGGCTGATGGAGACCGCGTTACCCACCGTGTCAATCGTGAAGCTGATTGGCGGAGTAGAGGGACCGCGGTTGCCCTGTGCGTCTTCCAGGGAAACAGACCAGGTATAAGACCCGTCCGCCAGCGCAGGCGCTGGGGTCCAGCTCCAGTTACCGGTTGAATCAACCGGTACGCGAACGCTCTGGCCGCCACCGAGGTCGATCACCGCCGTCATGCCCGGCTCACCCTTACCGCTAAAGGTTGGGGTGTTATCTTCGCTCGGATCGCCGTTGTTAATTTCACGCGGGAACTGGTAGTCGTTCCACAGTAAAACGTCTGTAGGCAGCGGGGGCAACGTCGCCATTGCGGCGATATTTTCGGTATTGTTGTTCGAAGTAATGGTCTTTTTCATACAATTTTCCAAATGAATTCTGTTTATGTTCTGGTCTAAAAGCTTCCGGAGGCTCCGGTTCAGGAGCCTCACTTTCCTGGCATCAATTAATGGTTCTGTAGCGTGACCGTGACTCCCATCTGAACGAGGATCTCGGTATTCAGGCTATCCATCTGATAAGACTGATACTCCACTCCCCCAACATTCACCGTCCCGCCATCGGTCCAGTTCCCCGGGTCCATACCGTTCGGCAGCAGGTCGCTCAGATTCACCGTGTCGCCCGCGTCGCCCTTCACCATCATTTGGTTGAAGTCGTTGTCGTGGAACAGGTTCTGCGTGGCGTTTTCCAGCACATCACCCGCGCTCAGCGTCAGGGTGTTGTTGCCTGTTCCCGTAATGTCGAACACTTCCACTGACTGGACAGGATGGGTCAGCGCGCTCAGGTCGAGGTGCTGATCCGCCCCCAGCAGCTTCAGCGTGTCGGTGCCTTCGCCACCCTGAATCACCGCGTCGGTCAGGCTGGTCACATCCGCAACCTGATACAGGTTGTCCGCCGCGTCGCCGTACCAGACATCGCCCAGGTTATCCGCCAGGAACTCGCCTGGGGTGACGGTTTTCGCCGTTCCGCTTACCACCAGGTTATCGATGCTGAAGCCAAACCCGGAGCTGGTCGCCTGTTCCTCGTGGTGGATCTCCATCCGGTAAACCGGCGTATCATCCGGGCTGGTAAACGACACCGGGACGTTACGGTTAGGGAGGAAGGCGCTCACCGACTGAGATCCAATCTCCTTGCCGTTAATGTCGTAGAACGTCACCACCGTCGACGGGCCGGCAAAACGCGGGTTGAAAACGAAATCGATCGTTTTAGCGCCATACTGGAAGTCAACAAACATGCTGGCTTGCATCCCGGTATCCGTTGAGGTGCTGTACAAATACAGGCTGTTGGTGCTTCCCGTCCCGATGACCTGTTTGTCGAATTCATAATCCGCCGTGCCGGTATCCGGAGTGTGGGAGAAACGCATCCCGTGCACCCATGCGCCCGCATTAATGTCCGCGAACTCCGTATCGTCTTCGAAGCTATTGGTACTGGTGAACGCGCTGGTGCGGTAGCTTGAGCTGTTACCCGCCGCGTCAACAATCGCCGCGCCCACCGGAATATCGGTGTAGCCGCCCGGTGGCAGACTCAGGGTCACGTTGCCGTTAGCGATGTCGGCGGCCGTCAGCGTATGGGTCACGGTAATGTCGCCGCTCTTCACCAGCACGGTGTCGCCCTCGACAATCCCGCTGCCCGGCAGCGTCACCGTCACGTCGTTACCGCTGCGCACCACGTCGGTCGGCTCATCCGGCGCCACCTGATCCAGCACCACCTTCTGCGAGGATTCGGTGTAGTTCCCGGCGATATCGACCACGCGCGTCAGGACAGTCCAGTCCGCGCTATGCCCCTGGCCATCGACAAACGCCCATTTGTCGCCGTCAACCATGGCTTCCAGCCAGGTTTTCCCACCGTCAGTGGAGACCAGCACTTTCCCGCCCGCTTCCAGCGGGGCCGAAAGATGGCCGCTGACCAGGCTACCCACCTGACCACTGTTGGTGATGAAGTCGTTGCCGTTGACACCGGAGTCATGGGTCATCGCATCGACCACCGCGTTGCTGGTTGGCGCGTCGGTATCAATGATGATTTTCCATTCCGCCGACGGCGCGCTTTGTACGCCGGTCGGGCTCTGGAATACCGTTTTCAGCGCCAGCTCGGTACCGTTGTTCTGCGCAGGCAGGGTGTAGTTCCAGGTGTTACCCGGCCCTACGGTCACGGAGTCGAGCAGCGTGGTGCCGTCGTAAATAAACACGACATCACCCGCGACGCCGGTCCCGTGCAGGGTTGGCGTGGTGTCATCGGTCACCGCCGGGTTCGCCAGGTCGCCCTGCACCAGCCCTACGTCATCCGATACGCTATCGAATGAGCCAACCGGTACGCGGGTATCCAGCGTCAGTTCAAACGGCGCCGTCTGCGCGCTGTCACCGGTGCCGGTATTTTCACTGGCGGTGATCTGGTACGTCCCATCAGCGGTCAGCGCCGGGTTGAAGGTGTATTTCCACGCACCGGTAGCCGGGTCAGCGATCACGGTGTCGACAAACTTGCCGTCCAGATACACTTTCACTTCAGCACCAGGCGTCGCGCGGCCCACAACGGTAGGTGTCGTGTCATCGGTATGGCTGCCGCTGGCCAGATTGCCCTTCAGCGCCCCTTCATCGTCTTCCACGTGGCTGATAGACACGCCGTTGAGGCTGGTGTCCACGATGAAGTGGATCGGAGCAGACTCCGGGCCGACGTTACCGGCTTTGTCTTCAATCGAGACTTTCCAGGTGTAATCACCGTCCGCCAGGGCCGGTGCCGGGGTATAACTCCAGTTACCGCTGCCATCTACCGGCACGCGCACGGTGGTGCCGTTCCCCAGATCGATGATCGCGGTACCGTCAGGTTCACCCTTACCACGGTAGGTTGGGGTGTTGTCGTCGGTGGTGCCGTTATCCGCAATAATGCCCGGCGTGCCGAAGTCGTCCCACAGCTCAATATCCGTAGGTGCCAGCGGATCAACGGAATCCACAATAATCACCCACTCGCCGGTTTCCGGGCTGCGGTTGCCCACGGCGTTTTCCGCGACCGCGTGGAAGCGGTGCTCGCCCTGTGCCAGTGCAGTGTCGAAATCGATAGTCCAGGTGCCACCCGTAACCACAGCGCTACCGATCGGCGTCGGGTTAGTGCCGTCGTACAGGTAAATCGTCGTACCGTCCTGACCCGTACCGGTGATGGTCGGTTTGTCGTCGTTCGTGATGCCACCCTGCTGTACGGTACCAACATGAGCATCGACATCGTCGATAACGTCCGTGATCGCCGGAGCAGGAGGAATACCGCCTGCCACCAGTTCAAACGCGAACGCGTCAGACGGTTCAGAACGCAGACCTGCCTTATCATCGGCAACCACTTTCACATCGTAGTGGCCGTTCATCAGCGCCGGAGATGGCGTCCAGGTCCAGTTGCCTGTCGGGTCAGCGGTAACGGAATCCACTTCCTTACCGTTAACGATGATGCGCACTACGCTGTTTTTCTCAGCGGTACCGGTAAAGGTCGGAGTACTGTCATCGGTGATATCGCCGTTGGCCAGATTGCCCGTTTTCAGGCCAGCATCATCAAACACGCTGTCAATCGTCGGTTTTGCCGGCGGCGTGGTGTCTACGATGAAACCGATCGGATCGGACGGCTCGCTGTCGTTACCCACCGGATCGGTGATCACCACAACCGCTTCATGTTCGCCTTCCGGCAGCGGTTTCTCAGGCGTTACTTCCCACTTACCGTCATCGCCGACAATCGCGGTACCGACGACTTCATCGTCAATAATCAGACGCACAGTGTCGCCTGGCGTACCGTTGTCGCCACTGAATACCGGCTGGGTGTCGTCGGTGGTATCACCATCGTGTATAGGACCCACAACCGGTCCCTGGTCGTCTTCAACGTCACCAATGACCGGCTTGTCAGGGCCTTGCAGATCAACGATAAATTCGAAATCATCAGACGGTTCGCTGGCGTTGCCTTCTGGATCGGTAATCACCACTTTCCCGGTGTGGCTGCCTTCCGGCAGCGGTTTCTCAGGCGTCACTTCCCACTTACCGTCGTCACCAACGATCGCGGTGCCGACCAGTTCATCGTCCACGATCAGTCTGACGGTATCGCCAGGCGTGCCGTTTTCACCGCGGAACGTCGGCTGCGTATCGTCAGTCGCGCCGCCGTTCTGGATTGGGCCCACCACGGTACCGGCGTCATCTTCCACTTCCCCGATGATCGGTTTTTCTGGCGTCACGATAAATTTGAAGTCATCAGACGGTTCGCTGTCGTTCCCGGCCGGATCGGTAATGATCACCTTCCCGGCGTGGCTGCCTTCCGGCAGTGGTTTCTCAGGCGTCACTTCCCATTTGCCGTCTTCACCGACGATAGCGGTACCGACCACTTCGTCGTCAACGATCAGGCGTACGGTATCGCCAGGCGTGGCACCTTCACCGTGGAAGACCGGCTGTTTATCGTCAGTCGCATCGCCGTTATGGATTGGGCCCGTTACCGCGCCAACGTCGTCTTCCACTTCGCCAATGATCGGCTTAACAGGCGCTTCAAGATCGACGGTGAAATCAAAAGAATCGCTCGGCGCGCTGGTGCGACCATCCGGGCCTTTACCGATCAGCACAATGCTGTGGTCGCCGTGCGCCAGCGGGGTTTCCGGCGTCCAGGTCCAGGTGCCGTCTGCGCCCACACGGGTTTCGCCGAGCTTGACGTTGTTTTCCCAGAACTCAACGATATCGCCCGCTTTGCCTTTACCGCTAAACGTTGGCGTGGCGTCATCGGTCACGCCGTTTTGTGGGATCGAGCCGGTTTTCGTGCCGAAATCGTCGTGCACGTCGGTCAGTTCAGGGGTGGTGACAGGCGCAACGGTGCCTTTTTTGTCTCCGCCATCGTCACGGTTATGACGAATGATGGCGCCCAGGCCCACCAGCGCACCAATCCCGGCTAACGCACCCAGCGCCAGCAAGGCAGGAGAGAATGCGGTACCCGCAACGGCCAGACCGTCCAGGCCCGCAATGGCACCTGCACCCAGCGCCTGAGCGGAGGATTCGCCATCCAGCAGGAATGCAGCTTTGTGGTCGTCGTCGCCGTCAGTGGCAATGTACTCATGCCATTGACCATCTTCGCCTTTACCGACCAGCTCACCTGGGTTATCGAAATAGTCTTCAATGATCAGCTGTGGCTGATCCTCGTCAGTGCCTTCCAGCATGACGAACAAGTCTTTGCCTACGCGTTTCAGCGTAATGTTTTCTGGCGCGACGCCATTTTCCCCTTCAGCAAGAATGTATTTTGCATTCGGGATGGCTTTGATTTTGACAGCACTGCCAACCTTTTCACTGCGCAGAACGTCAGCTTTGACAATCGTATCTTTATCAACGACTGCAATATTTACTGGCTTGAGAGTCATGTTTAAATTCTCGTGTAAATAATCGATCTGTGTCCGCGCAACGCGCCAGACGCACTTCCATACGGGATACATTCCCTGGCTGACGCTATCTTCCCGGCTGGCAAGTTTTGGCTTAATAAGACCTGTCGCAAACCGGTCTTATATGTCTCAGGAGGGGGAAAGTGGCACTGTCATCTGACGGTATATGGACGCCAGAAAATAATGGCGAAGATAAAGACAAGTCTTAGTCAACTTTTTTTTGCGTGGATGGAAAATGACATTTTTGTCACTCAATCAGGACAATCAGGAATGTCAGATAAAAAAGTCATTCTCATGGATGCCAGTTCATTACTCCGGACAGGCATCCAGGGTTTATTAGCAGAACACGGTTATCAGACAGCGGCACAATTCCTCACGATTGAGGCAATGCTCAGCGCGTTGCCGATGTTACAGGCTGACCTGATTATTATGGAGCATCTGCAACAGAGCCCCGATGTTTTCTCTCAACTGGTACATATAAGAAAAGCCTACCCTGATATTAAGGTTCTTATTTTGTCTTCGTCCTCCAGCGATTTTCATATTCAGTTGAGCCGACGGGCCGGTGCATCAGGCTATATAAATAAAAACAGTTCGTTAGAGAAAATCATTAGTACCGTCAACAAAATCACATCCGGTGGATATTGCTATGGCTCAGAGCTATGGCAACACCACGCCCGGTATCCCCGGGATGCATCACTGTTATTATCGCTGTCGCATATTGACATCTGTATTTTGCGCTATATTTCTGCGGGCTACAGCAATCAAATTATCGCCTCGATGCTGAATATGAATAATAAAAAAGTGAGCGCGTATAAGCAGCGCATCATGGCAAAATTTAAAATGACCCGTCTGGCGGAGCTGGTGGATCTGGCAAAACGGAATTATCTGTACTGAACGCCGGATGGCGCCCGGACGACGCCATGTTCGGGCTTATTTACATAATTCGTTGCAAACGAATGCTCCGAAAATAGTGATCTACCGCACATTTCCCTCCCCATCTACCGAAGCGAATGTCTACGCTTATAAGACGCCCGGATAAACCTGTCTTTTGAACACACAACCGGAGGTCCTTATCACCATGTTCAACCAGAAACTACAGGCTACCGAGAACATCGAGTTCGAGATTGCAGAAGAGCTGCGCTACGAGACCGATCCCTGCGAGTTAAAACTGGATGAGATGATCGAGGCGGAGCCGGAACCGGAGATGATTGAAGGGCTGCCCGCGTCGGATGCGCTGACGCCCGCAGACCGCTATCTTGAACTGTTTGAACACGTGCAGTCGTCGCGGCTGTTCGCGGACAGCAAAACCTTTCCCGACTGCGCGCCGAAGATGGACCCGCTGGATATCCTGATCCGCTATCGTAAGGTCAGACGCCACCGGGATTTCGACCTGCGCCAGTTTGTGGAGAACCACTTCTGGATGCCGGAAACGTACGGCTCAGAATATGTCTCCGACCCGGGCCAGTCCCTGAAAGAGCACATTGATAATTTGTGGCCCGTGCTGACGCGCGAGCCGCAGGATCATATTCCCTGGTCTTCCCTGCTGGCGCTGCCGCAGGCTTATATCGTTCCCGGCGGACGATTCAGCGAGACCTACTACTGGGATTCGTACTTCTCCATGCTGGGGCTGGCGGAGAGTGGCCGTAACGATCTGCTGAAGTGTATGGCGGATAACTTCGCCTGGCTGATTGAGCGCTACGGGCATATCCCCAACGGCAACCGTACCTATTATCTCAGCCGCTCTCAGCCGCCGGTCTTTGCGCTGATGGTGGAGCTGTTTGAAGAGGACGGGGTGCGCGGTGCGAAACGCTACCTTGAGCACCTCAAAATGGAGCACGCCTTCTGGATGGACGGCGCGGAGTCGCTGCTGCTTAACCAGGCTTACCGCAGTGCGGTGCGTATGCCGGATGGCTCATTGCTGAACCGCTACTGGGACGACCGCGATACGCCGCGCGACGAATCGTGGATTGAGGATGTGGAGACGGCCCGCCATTCCGGTCGTCCACCGAACGAAGTGTATCGCGATCTGCGCGCGGGTGCGGCCTCCGGTTGGGATTACTCCTCCCGCTGGCTGCGCGAGCCGGGCCGGCTTGCCAGCATTCGCACCACGCAGTTTATCCCTATCGATTTGAACGCCTTCCTGTTCAAACTGGAAAGCGCTATCGCTAACATCTCGGCGTCGAAAGGAGATAAAGAGACGGCAGACCTGTTCCGCCAGAAAGCCAGCGATCGCCGGGCCGCGGTGAACCGCTATCTGTGGGATGACGAGAGCGGCTGCTACCGCGATTACGACTGGCGACGCGAAGAACAGGCCCTGTTCTCGGCAGCCAGCATTGTGCCTCTGTACGTTGGCATGGCGACCCATGAGCAGGCCGAGCGCTTGTCTGATGCCGTCAAATCGCGGCTGCTGACGCCGGGCGGGATTCTGGCAACCGAGTACGAAACTGGCGAGCAGTGGGATAAACCCAACGGCTGGGCACCGCTGCAGTGGATGGCGATTCAGGGGTTCAAGCAGTATGGCAATGACTCGCTGGGTGATGAGATTGCCTGGAGCTGGCTGCATACGGTGAACCATTTTTATAAGACGCATCATAAGCTGATTGAGAAGTACCACATCGCCAGCAGTACGCCGCGCGAAGGGGGCGGGGGTGAGTATCCCCTGCAGGATGGCTTCGGCTGGACCAACGGCGTGGTGCGCCGGCTGATTGGGTTGTATGGGGAACCTTGAGTGGGGTGCGGTCTGATCCCCTCTCCCGGTGGGAGAGGGAGAATCGATCAGCGGATCACTTCATAAATGGCAGTCTGAATAGCCTGCCATTTTTTCGTCTCTGAGCCCGGTTGTGCCTGGGCACGGCGTTTCGCCATATCGGCATCATGCTGCTGGCGTTTCACCACGGCAGGCACGGTGCAGAAGGCTTTAAGATACTCTTTACGTACTGAGGTCAGAGACTCGCCGTTTGACATGGCGTGGCTGAGCGTGTTGATGAAGCGTCGACACGGCTTCTCTTCCACCATGTTCTGCCGGTAGCGTAACATTAGCTCCAGCACATCGTCATAGCCTGCCGACATCGCCTCTTCGGTCCAGGAGAGCTGCCAGTCCATACCGCCCTGCAAAAAGAGCTGCGCCACGCGGGTATCGTTGCGGTTAATAGCCGAGCGGAAGTTATTCTCGTCCCAGGTCACGCCCATGCGCGTTAGCGTCTCACGCGAGGAAGGCGTCTCGCGCATTTCCTGTGGAGGCGCCGTTTCTGCAACGCTGACGGTCGCAGGCTGCGGTTTGCTGCTGGTCACCAGCCAGAATCCCCCCGCCACGATGGCAATCACCATGACGCCAACCGCCCCCCATAACGCACCGGAAATGAGCTGCTCGCGTTGTTCGGGAGTGCGCGGCGCGCGCTGGGTCGGCTTTTCAATGGTGTCACGGACTTCAAACAAATCCCCGCCGGTGACCCGATCCATTTTCTGCGCTTTTTCCCAGAAAGTGTGTAACTCGCTGGCATCCACCGCCATAAAACCGGCCGGGTTGACGCGCGTTCTGCCCTCTTCAAACGCGCGTTGAACCGGTCGCGCGATCTGCGTGTAGTAGTTATCCAGCAGCTGAATTTGCGCCGAACTTAACGTTTTCTGAACGGTAATGTTGTTGCGGATTTGCCGAATGTCGTCGAGGAAGGTTTGCAGGGTTTTACGCGGTTCAACCAGCAGCGTCAGCATGGACGGATCGCTGAACAGCGAAGCGTAATAACGGCTGAACTCTTTTTTATCCACCAGCATCTGCGCCAGTTCACTGAACATCATGCCGCTCAGGACATCGTTGATCTCGCCGAGTTTCAGCCAGCGTCTTACGCGGTCAGCGTTGAACAGGGTCTTCAGATGATTATTCAGCCGCACCTGATCGGGCCAGGCCTGCTGGATGAGCCCTTTTATCATCAGCTCTATCGCGCGTACCTGCTTTTGCGCCTGCTGCTGCTGAAGTTCGCTTCCCGGTGCCAGATCGGTGCTGTAGGTCAACAGCGGCTGCTGCAGGCGAAGATGTTCCAGCGCGGTCACAAAGCGCATCGCCGCAATAAGCTGGTTTTCACTCACATCCTGTCCGCTTTCATACTGCGGTACGCGCTGCTGCAGCAGGCGCAGCTGGAGCGTAAATTCCGACATCTCGGCATCATTCAGATTGAGCGTCTTGGCAACGGCACCCCAGCCTCCCAGGGCTAATCGCGCGCTGTCCAGCTGTTCCAGGAACCAGCGTGGATCTTTGCCCTCAGAAGCATGTACATTCAGAAGAAGCAAAATTTCCACCGACGCATGGCGAATGACCGCCAGACAGTGTTCAAACTGTTCGCGAATATGATGTGATGTGCTGAGAGTCATTATTTTCCTTAAGTGACAACGAATACATCTGAATGGGCACGTGACGGCCGTTTTTCTTTTTATTTATACGAGGTTAACCATACCTGACTTTCTGTTGAAATAAAGTGACAACCCTAAAATCATTTAAAAAGTGTCAGGAGAATCTGAATGCCTGTTTTAATCACCCCCCGCCTTCACTGCTCGCCTCTGCAGGAACAGGACTGGCCCTTTTTTCTGGCGTTGCAGCAGCACCCAGACGTCATGCGCTTTGTCGCGGAAGACCGCCCCGTCGCCGCCATCCGCGAGGCGTTTGATGCCCGTCTGACGCCCTGGACGCCAGGCAGCGCACACTGGCTGTGTCTCATCGTACGTGATGCCCTCTCCCGGGCTCCGCTGGGCGTCACCGGGTATATTCATCGGGAGGAGGACTGCGCTGAAGTGGGTTTTCTTTTCGCACCCGAGGCGCAGGGAAAAGGCTACGGCTTCGAATCCCTGCAGGCGCTTTGCCGCTATGCCTTTGAAGAAGGAGGTATACGCCGACTCACCGCCACCGTCACGGCGGGGAATATCGCCTCAAGACGTTTGCTGGAAAAAGCCTACTTTTGCCTGGAAGGGGAATTACGTGAGAGCTATTTCCTCGCGGGGCGCTGGCATAATGACTGGTTATTTGGCTTATTACGGCAGGAATATCTGAATAACCATTCCTGATCAACAGCCATTTGGCGGATATTTCTCGGCCATCGTTTCCTCTACAGTGTCGCGACTTAAGAGGAAACGAATATGAAAGGTCATGCGCTGAAAATATCTTCTGCCGCCATTGCGTTAATTAAAAAACATCAGGGTCTTTCGCTGGAGAAATACCGTGACGAAAATGGATTATGGGTTATCGGCTATGGACATGCGATCCGCGAGAGGGAAAAATTCTGCGGCCTTATTACGCCCCTGCAGGCGGAATATTTACTCCAGGAAGATATTCAGCTGTGTGAGACGCTGCTGCGGGAAATGTGTATACGCCCATTAACCCAACAGCAGCATGACGCGCTGGTAATGATGATATTCAGTTCTGAAGAGGCACCTTCACCCCAGAAAGCGAATTTTCAGGCCATCGCCCGGGTATAGAACATGGCAGCCTGCGTTCTGTTTTTCACGTCCAGCCGCCGGAAAAGCGCTTCGAGGTGCGCTTTTACCGTGGCCGCACTGATGTTGAGATTGCGTCCAATCTCTTTGTTTGACTCCCCCGCCGCCAGCAGTTTTAACACCTCCCGCTGGCGCTCGCTTAACGCTAATAACGCCTCTGGGGACGACGGTTGTTTGATCCACTCTCCCGGAAAACAGACCATCCCTCTGGATACCGAGTCCAGCACGGCGGAAAAGCGCTCGGGGCTGGCGTTTCGGGGAATAATGGCCATGACGTTTCGCTGCCGCAACTGCTCCACCCATCTGGCCTCTTTTTTCGCCAACACCATCACCACGCGTATCGCCGGAAAGCGATGCATGAGCGCTTCCAGCAACGCGGTCTCCTCGTTCTGAATTAAATTCCCGTCAATCAGGACGATAGCAGACGGCGAAGCGGATACCTGAGCCCATAAATCTTCTGCCTGACCGGTCCCTGTCATATTTATTTCCGGAATGAGCTTCTGCAGACTGTGTATCGCTCCATGAATAAATATTGACTGCCTGTCAAACATGATTACTCGCATCGTTTTTCTCCCTCTGAGAATAGCGAAGGGGGATTCTACAGAGGCTGTATTTAAGAAAAAACTCAACGAATGGAGACGTTACAAATCCCCCCGGGTTCTTTATATCTGTCAGTATTTAGACACATTCACGTTAAGGATTTCCTTAAGAGGTTCCTTCCCCTTAAGCGTATGCATCACAGGAACATCCCACCTGATACTTCAATACGTTGCGCATTCATCCAGCCCAGTTTATCGCTGAGCAGCGCCGCAATGGCATCGCCAATATCGTCCGGCAGCCCCACCCGTCCCAGCGCCGTCTGCGCAGCCAGCATCTGATTCAGCTGCGTATCGTCGCGAACGCGTCCGCCGCCAAAGTCCGTTTCTATCGCACCGGGCGCAATGATATTGACGGCTATCCCGCGCGCGCCCAGCTCTTTCGCCTGGTAACGCGTCAGCACTTCCATCGCCCCCTTCATGGCCGCGTAGGTCGCTGAGCCCGGCTGGGTAAAACGGGCCAGCCCGCTGGAGACGTTGAGGATCCGCCCACCGTCATTCAGCAAGGGCAACAGGCGCTGCGTCAGGAAGAAGGGGCCCTTGAAATGGATGTTTAACGCCTCATCAAACTGGGCTTCCGTCGTGTCGGTATAGGGCGCGTATAACCCCGTCCCGGCATTGTTTAATAAATAATCAAAGTTTTCACGCTGCCAGACCGTCTTAAGGGTTTCCTGAAGCTGCCGGGCAAAATGATCGAAACTGGCAACATCCCCGACGTTGAGCTGTAATGCCGCTGCGTTAACGCCTTTTGCCTGAATTTGGTGTACAACTTCCAGCGCTTCCTGCTGGCTACGGTTGTAGGTCAGGATAATTCCGGTGCCGTCTGCCGCCAGCTTTAAAGCAGCGTTTTTACCCAGTCCACGGCTACCACCCGTCACTAATGCGATACGTTCAGTCATCATAAACCTCGTTTTGGCTGTTATGGAGATTGAGAAAGAGCTTATTAGGTGATAGAAAATCAATAAAGAGGGTTTAAAACGCTTCACTGTTTCAACAGAGACAACAATGAGCTTCGTCTATGGATAAAATTCACGCAATGCAGTTGTTTGTCCGCGTCGCGGAGCTGGAGAGTTTTTCCCGCGCGGCAGAAACATTAACCCTGCCAAAAGGCAGCGTTTCACGGCAAATTCAGGCCCTGGAAAACCGGCTTGGCACCCAGCTCTTGCACCGCACCACGCGGCGCGTCAGCCTGACGCAGGACGGCATGGTCTATTACGAACGGGCAAAAGATCTGCTTTCAAACCTTGATGAACTCGACGGTATGTTTCAGCACGATCCCTCCAGCATCAGCGGACGGCTCCGCGTGGATATGCCCGTTGGCGTTGCGCGAAATTTAGTCATCCCCAAACTGCCTGCTTTTCTGCAGCACTATCCGGGCATTGAGCTGGAACTCAGCAGCAGCGATCGTCTGGTGGATGTCATCCGCGAAGGGTTTGACTGCGTTGTGCGCGTCGGCACGCTGAAGGATTCGGGGCTTATCGCCCGTCAGCTGGGCAAGCTGTCGGTGATAAACTGCGCCAGCCCGGATTATCTGGCGCGTTTTGGCTACCCGGAAACGCTGGACGATTTAGGCTCCCACGCCGTTATTCACTACGCCGCCACGCTGGGAAGCCGCCCGCAGGGCTTTGAATTTTATAACGGCAGTACGACACAGTGGATAAAAACGGGCGGGGTATTAACCGTTAACAGCACAGAAACCTACCATGCAGCCTGCCTTGCCGGACTGGGCATCATTCAGGTTCCGCGCGTGGGGGTGCGTGATTCTCTGCGGGCGAAAAAACTGGTTGAGATCCTCCCACAATACCGGGCTGAGCCAATGCCTGTTTCCCTGATTTATCCTCACCGACGTAACCTCTCCCGTCGCGTACATCTGTTTATGGAGTGGCTTACCGAACTCACAAAAGCTTACGTGGATTAGTCGCAAGCTATAATTCAATAACATCCAGCCAAACGAAAAGGAAAAGACGCGTGACGCCGGAAAACAACCCGCAACGACCCACCCAACATTTAGAGTATGATCCCATCAAAAAGATGGAAACCGAGCCAGAAGAGGCCAAATCGCCAGGCACCGCCGGCAAAGCGCTGGGAACCGTCACCGGCATAGTCGCGAGAATTCAGCAGTTCCCCGTGGTGGCGCATCTGATCCGTGCGACCGAGCGCTTTAATGACCGCATGGGGAACCAGTTTGGTGCCGCCATCACCTATTTTTCTTTCCTGTCGATGATCCCGATCCTGATGGTGTCATTTGCGGCGGCCGGCTTTGTGCTCGCCTCCCACCCGACGCTGCTGCAGGATATCTTCAATAAGATCCTGAATAACGTCAGCGACCCGACCCTTGCCAGCACGCTCAAAAGCACCATCAATACCGCCGTTCAGCAGCGTACTACGGTCGGTATCGTCGGTTTGCTGATTGCCCTTTACTCCGGCGTTAACTGGATGGGCAACCTGCGCGAGGCCATTCGCGCCCAGTCGCGCGATGTCTGGGAGCGTAAGCCACAGGACCAGGAGAAAATTTGGGTTAAGTACCTCCGCGACTTTATTTCGCTGATTGGCCTGCTGGTCGCCCTCATCGTGACGCTCTCCATTACCTCCGTGGCAGGCTCGGCGCAGCAGATGATTATCTCTGCACTCTATCTTGATTATATTGAGTGGCTGAAACCTGCCTGGCGCGGCATTGGGTTGGCCATTTCCATCTTCGCCAACTACCTGCTGTTCTTCTGGATCTTCTGGCGCTTGCCCCGTCATCGCCCGCGTAAAAAGGCGCTGATCCGCGGCACGTTGATTGCGGCGATCGGCTTTGAAGTCATCAAAATCGTGATGACTTACACTCTGCCGTCACTGGTGAAATCCCCTTCTGGCGCGGCGTTTGGCTCGGTGCTGGGGCTGATGGCGTTCTTCTATTTCTTCGCCCGTCTGACCTTGTTCTGCGCGGCGTGGATTGCCACGGCCGAGTACAAAGATGACCCACGGATGCCGGGCAAAACGCACCGGTAATCCCACTCTCGGGCTGAAATTTCAGCCCGAATCATCATTTCAGCATATAAATCCAGCCCGTAACTTTTATTTAACCAAAAACCAGTTTTATTGACTGATATCTAAAAACTGTGAAGCATTTCATAGACGAGTTTTGGCTGGACTGAAAATTATCCGCTTTTTGTTGCTTTTATCGCCAGCGCGAGGCTTTGTTACAGATTGAAATGTCGCTTTTGCTATGCGTAATATGGCCTTTCGTTCGACAAAAATAAGAAAATATTATGCAAGCAACAGCCACCACACTCGACCCGGGAACGGAAAACGTTCCGGTAAACTCGCGCAATAAAGTTGTCGTCGCATCGCTGATTGGCACCGCCATTGAGTTCTTCGACTTTTATATTTATGCCACCGCTGCGGTCATCGTCTTCCCGCATATCTTCTTCCCGCAGGGTGACCCGACGGCGGCCACGCTGCAGTCTCTGGCCACCTTTGCTATCGCGTTTGTGGCGCGTCCGATTGGTTCAGCGGTCTTTGGTCACTTTGGCGATCGCGTTGGCCGTAAAGTGACGCTGGTGGCTTCGCTGCTGACCATGGGTATTTCCACCGTGGCGATCGGCCTGCTGCCGACCTATGAAACCATCGGTATTCTGGCACCGGTCCTGCTGGCGCTGGCACGTTTTGGTCAGGGTCTGGGCCTGGGCGGTGAATGGGGTGGCGCGGCGCTGCTGGCCACCGAGAACGCCCCGGCGCGTAAACGCGCGCTGTATGGTTCATTCCCGCAGCTTGGCGCACCGATTGGCTTCTTCTTTGCGAACGGGACGTTCCTGCTGCTCTCCTGGCTGCTAACGGATGAGCAGTTCATGAACTGGGGCTGGCGTATCCCGTTTGTGTTCTCTGCCGTGCTGGTGCTGATTGGCCTGTACGTCCGCGTTTCCCTGCATGAGACTCCTGTTTTCGCGAAAGTTGCCGCGGCGAATAAACAGGTGAAAGTGCCGCTGGGTACGCTGCTGACCAAACACGTCCGCGTGACCGTGCTGGGCACATTTATCATGCTGGCAACCTACACGCTGTTCTACATCATGACGGTTTACTCTATGACGTTCAGTACCGCCGCCGCGCCGGTTGGGCTGGGGCTGCCGCGTAACGAAGTGCTGTGGATGCTGATGATGGCAGTGATCGGGTTTGGTGTGATGGTACCGATTGCGGGTCTGCTGGCGGATAAGTTTGGTCGCCGCTCAAGCATGATTGTGATCACCACGCTCATCATTCTGTTTGCCCTGTTCGTCTTCCCACCGCTGCTGGGATCAGGTAGCCCGGCGCTGGTCATGGCCTATCTGCTGATTGGCCTGAGCCTGATGGGGCTGACCTTTGGTCCGATGGGTGCGCTGCTGCCGGAGCTGTTCCCGACGGAAGTGCGTTACACGGGCGCGTCGTTCTCCTACAACGTTGCCTCTATTCTGGGCGCGTCCGTTGCGCCGTATATCGCTACCTGGCTGCAGGCGAACTATGGTCTGTTCTATGTTGGCGTCTATCTGGCGGCCATGGCGGCGCTGACGCTGATTGCGCTGCTGCTGACACATGAGACTAAGCATCAGGCTCTGTAAGCTAATGCCGGGTGGCGGCTACGATTCAAATGTAGGCCGGGTAAGCGCAGCGCCACCCGGCAATAACAGGCCGCACCTTATTTCTTCATCTGCGACAAAATATTCCGACACTGATTCGCTTCGCCTTCTGACGGCGAAATCAACGCCAGCAGCGCTGCGGCTGGGGTGACCAGCGTCGCGAGGGCTGCAGCTACCGCACCACGCGCAATCAGCGGGCCAGGCTTCACGCCCGCCTGCGGATTTTTGAAGGTTCCGCGCACATAAAGCGGCGAGCGCAGGGTAATGATACGAACCCCCTTACTTTCCGGGTCAATCGTCAAATCAAGCTGCTCCGAGGCCATGCTGGCGGTACCGGTCACGTTAATGACCGCATTTTCCGTGTCGAAGGCGAAAATCTGCGGACGCGCCACGCCGTTGACCAAATCCAGATTGGCCGCCGCGCAGTTCACCCGCACCTCATCATCACCGAAGATTTGCCCGATAACATAGTTACCCACGTTCAGGCCCAGGATCTCCATCAGGTTGCGGCTCACCAGCCCGTCGTTCATCAGCAGTTTGAGGTTGCCATTACTGCTTCCCAGCAGGGCCGCCACGGAATTCCCCACGCCGCGGATGTCGGCATCACCGTTCATTTCACCGAGGGTTTTCTGCATCAGCTCCACGTTGGGCATCAGTTCTTTCAGCTTGAGCCTGCGGGCCTGAATTTCGGCTCGACCCTGCATCGGCTTCTTATCGCCTTCGAGGTGAATGTTCGAAGAAATCGTCCCGCCCGCCATGCCAAACTTCAGCGGCTGCAGGCGCAGGTCGGCATTTTTGAGGAGGATATGGGTCGAAAGATTGCTGATTGGCAGAGAACTGCCATGTTCAATTTTTCCGCCCTTGAAGCGCACGTCCGCGTCCATCACATCCCACTTGTCCGTCTCAAAGCGGTCATAGGGCAGCACTTTCCCGGCCGGCTGGAGATCTTTCTTCACCTCTTTCGACTTCGTGCCTTTACCGGAATCAACGCCAATCAGCGGGCCCAGGTCGGCCAGCCGCAGCTGGCGGGACTCGACATCCCCTTCCAGTTTCGGGCGCGGTTTTCCGGTGGTGTAGGTCAGCGAGCCGTGGATGTCGCTGTCGCCGATGCGGCCGTTAAAATCCCGGTAGTCAAAAACAGACGATTTTTCGGTGTCGATTTTGGCGACCAGATGCCCGTCCGTTTCGAACGGTGGGGTATCCGGCAGCAGTACACCGGTCAGATCATACAGCTCGCCCAGCGAATCACCGGCAAATTTGAGCTGCAGGTCTACGCCGCCCATGTTCATCGGGTCGTTGACCGTCCCCACGAACGCCACGCGGGTGTTCCCGGAACGGAAGTCCGCCTGCACCGGGAACGGCGTGCCTTCGCTCCGGAGCGCCAGCATGCCGCCCATTTTCCCTTTTCCGCTTAGCGGCTGGCCGTTGTAACGCCCTTTTGCCGTCAGGCCGAATACATAGTCACCCACGTTGGCGGTGTCGCCTTTCGCTTTGGTGCCCGTGACCTCGCTAAACGGCAGCGGCTTGCCCAGCGGATCGACCAGGATCTCCACATCCGCTTTGCTGACTTTATCGTCGATGGCGATCCGCCCGCGATCGAAGAGAATATTGTCGAGACGGAATGACCAGGAAGAGGGCTGGGCATTCGGATCTTTTTCGCTATCGCTGGCAAGGTTAAACGTCCAGTTGTTGTTTTTTTCTGAGAGGCGGATCAGGCGCGCATCGGGCTGCTGAAGTTTGATCCACGGCAGATAGACCGTTTTGGTGAAGAGCGCGAGCGGAGCCAGCGTGGCTTCAACCCGCGGCAGATGAACCATTGTGACGTCGGGAATATCCGGCGGGTTACCGAGAATGATGTCGTCGGCATGGACGTGTGGCCAGGGGATCCAGCTTCGCCAGCCGGGCTCCTCTTTCTGACGCTCCCACACCACCCCTAAATCACCGCGTATGGCGAAGGGGCGATTCAGTTCGGTTGAGACTTTCTGGTTGATGGTCGGCTTAAGACGGTTCCAGTCAAACGTCGCAATAATGATGACGACGACCACGATCAACAACAAGAAAATCCCTGCTGTCCAGGAGATTACCCTGGTTGTTTTAGTCATTTTTTATCCCCTTTCCTGATGACCTGTCCTGTAAAACTATAGTCCAGACAAAGGGAAGCGGGCTTATCAGAGGGTCGTTATCACGCTATCGAGGCGATCCATGGGTACCGGGCGAGAGAGGAAATAGCCTTGCGCCGCGGCGGCGGGAGAGTTTTGCACATCACGCCACTCTTCCAGCGTCTCCACGCCTTCAACAATCACGCCCTGGCAATAGCGGTTCATCAACTGTAATAACAGCGTAAAGAGATTCCGCCCTTCCGGGGTCTGACGCAGCATAATGAACAGATCGCGGGCCACTTTAATGTAGTCGTAACGCACTTCACTCAGGGCAGAGAAGTTCGCCATGCCGGTGCCAAAGTCATCCAGCCACAGCGGGCCAAATTCGCACATCGACGCAAACGAGGAGTCCTGCGGCAGGCGGACATGCTCCACCAGCTCAAAGCGCATCCACGGTAGGGTGGCGATCAGCTCCTGCAAGGTCGCGTTCTGACGCAGCGCCAGCAGGGTTGGACCATCGACGTTGACCGAGGCGAGGATATCGTGCTGTTCGAAAAAGGACTGCTTCGTCGCCAGCATACGGAGCTGCTCTTCCAGCACATCCAGACGCTGGCGAACGGCCACCTCGGCAAAATAGCGATCAGGTGCGATACGCTGAGAAGGGTTTGATGGATGCGTCACAACGGTCAAAATTTCAATGGCCATCAGTCGACCATCGGTTCGATAGATCGGCTGATAGGTGTACGCACGCTCACATTGCAGCCAGTAGCGATGCTCCTGCAAGTTCTCAATACTTGCCTCAGGCGTAGTGCTCAGCCGCTGGATAACCTGCTCTGACTTCATTTCAGATGTCCTGTTGTTGGGATGGCCTTTCTGGACTCGTCAAAGGATTATCGGCGCGACAATTGAGAACTTTATGTTCAATTCACCGGGAAAATGAAATTAAGATGACAGAAATGGGCAGGAATACGCGCTGGCTCAAATAAAATAATGGAACGTTGTTTTAATATAGTTGACCGGTTAATTCACTCAGCGCACACTGCTGATAATTCTTCTGTTCAGGTTCACGACTATGTCCAAAAAAATTGCCGTGATTGGCGAATGCATGATTGAGCTGTCACAAAAAGGCGCGGAAGTTAGCCGCGGATTTGGTGGCGATACGTTAAACACATCCGTTTATATTGCCCGTCAGGTTACGCCTGAGGCGCTCACCGTGAACTACGTTACCGCCCTCGGCACGGACAGCTTCAGCCAGCAAATGCTGGAGGCCTGGCAGAGTGAACATGTTGAAACGTCGCTGATCCAGCGTATGGAAAACCGCCTCCCGGGGCTTTACTACATCGAAACCGACAGCACCGGCGAGCGCACGTTTTATTACTGGCGTAACGAAGCCGCAGCCAAATTCTGGCTGGAGAGCGACGCGGCCGCTGGCATCTGCGAAGCGCTGGCGACATTTGACTATCTTTATCTGAGCGGGATCAGTCTGGCGATCCTGAGCCCCACCAGCCGTGAAAAGCTGCTCTCGCTGCTGCGCGAATGCCGTGCAAACGGCGGGAAGGTTATTTTTGATAACAACTACCGTCCGCGCCTGTGGGCCAGCAGCGAAGAGACGCAGCAGGTCTATCAGCAGATGCTGCAATGCACTGACATCGCCTTCCTGACGCTCGACGACGAAGACGCCCTGTGGGGTGAGAAGCCGGTTGATGAGGTGATTGCACGCACGCAGGCGGCTGGCGTAAGCGAAGTGGTGATTAAGCGCGGTGCGGATTCATGCCTGGTCGCAGTGGCGGGTGAAGCGGTGGTTGACGTCCCGGCGGTGAAGCTTGCCAAAGAGAAAGTGATTGATACCACGGCGGCGGGTGATTCATTCAGCGCGGGCTATCTGGCGGTTCGTCTGACGGGCGGTACCCCGGAAGCGGCGGCACAGCGTGGGCACCTGACGGCCAGCACCGTTATTCAGTATCGCGGGGCGATTATTCCGCGTGAAGCGATGCCTGCTTAAGTAGGGTGCGGGCTGATGCCCTCACCCTAACCCTCTCCCGGTGGGAGAGGGAATTTTCATTCACTACTGCCCCTGCGGAATATCCGTCGCGTCCGGGTGTAAATCATCAGCCGTGGCGGCCTGCGCCGGCTGCGACGCAGTAGCCATAATGGAATCCCAGGTTGTCTGAAGTTCCTTCATGTCATATTCCGGCTCGCCCTTCGGTTGCAGGAGGATTAAAGCCATCTCCTGCGACAGCTGCTGACGGAGGTCCTGATTGAGCATGTCGACGGTCAGACCGTTCAGGAAGTCCTGACGAAGCTTCTGGTACTGTTCCGGCGCAATGTCCACTACCTGATTCTGCAGGGAGCGAATACGCTGGCTGATCAGAATGTCGGTATCGGCGCGAGCGTAGGTCGCAAAAAGCTTCTGCAGCTCGAGTTTTTTCTGAGCCACAAGCGCGTTGAATTCCTCTTCGGAAAGCCCTTCTTTACGCACTTTTGCCAGCTCTTTCGCGACCACACCCAAATTCGCATTCAGCTTATCGCCAGGCGATTCAACATTAATGGCGCATTGCGCACGCTGGAACAGCACGCGGCAG
Source organism: Lelliottia nimipressuralis (assembly GCF_004402045.1). Lineage (GTDB taxonomy): Bacteria > Pseudomonadota > Gammaproteobacteria > Enterobacterales > Enterobacteriaceae > Enterobacter > Enterobacter chinensis. Next base: position 184,184 of record NZ_SOMG01000012.1, read on the forward strand.
TCAAAGCCAAGGCCGATATTCTTCACGTTGTTCTTACTGAGCGTCTGCTGAACATGCCAGAACAGCGCTTCACGCGCCAGATCGGCACGCCAGTAGCGCAACATCGCCGCGGACTCACGGATTGGCTGCCAGGCGTTATCCCACATCACAGAGAGGCGGTCCTGGCGCACGGTGTCCGTCATAATGCTGACAGGCTCTGCACGCAGTGGGGAGAGCGTCGGGACAGGGGCTGGCGATTCACGCTTGCCTTTTAGATCACCAAACGCTTTGTTGATCTGCTCAACCACCGCGCGGCTGTCCACGTTACCCACCACGATCAGCGTCATCGCGTCCGGGGTGTACCATTTCTGGTAGAACGATTTTACCTGTTCGGCGTCCACGGGCTGTTTCAGCGGTTCGGCTGGATCGTGCCCCAGTAACGTCGAGCCTTTCAGGCGGTAACGCCACCAGCCCTCTTTGGTATCCCCAGGCCAGGTCGCCACCATGTCACTGTTGCTCAACGCATAGTTGACGGTGTCTGGTGTAATCGCCAGATTGCCAGAGGCATCGGAGAGATACGTCAGCGCTTCTTTAAGCAGATCGTTACGGTTATTAGGCAGGCTCAGGTTAAACATGGTGTAGTCATATGAGACAACAGCAGGTGGAAGTGGGCGTTTCGGATCGATGGCCTGTTGCCAAAGCGAACGCACCTGAACCGCTTGCAGGCTGCCGCTCTGAGTGAGCGCCAGCCGGGGAATAAAGTGACTGAAACCGGTTTGCTGGGTGCTTTCCGTGAGGGAGCCGGTATTAACAGACAGACGGATTTCAATACGGTCACTGGGACGTTGCGGAGTGGCTAACACCTGCCACTGAAAACCGTTCGCTAATGTCCCTTGTTGCCAGGCCGGGTCTGGCTGGAGCGCATCTGCCTGCACATAACTGGCTGCTGCCATCATCAGCAAACCGCCGGTTAAGAGTCGAATTTTTGTGCCCTGCATGTGAACCCCTGATCAACATTCCTGGTTAAAAAAGAGTGTCTCGCGACGCGCTTCACTCTTAAAGATGACGATGAAAACACGTCGATTAGACCGCGCGTTCGGCAAAACGTCACGGTCAGAAGTGAAATATACCCAAAAAAAATCTTGTCGAATTATGACAGGTACGAACAGTTATTATGCGCAGGAGCCCGCATCCCGACAAGGGAATACGGGCATTTGTGACAAGATTAAGAGGATAAGCCAGGATTTTTGCTGTCAGTTGAACGGTTATTCAGAGTATCGTCGAGCTTTTTGTGATCCAGCTCTTTCACCCATTTCGCCACCACAACCGTTGCCACGCCGTTACCCACCAGGTTGGTTAACGCACGCGCTTCAGACATGAAGCGGTCAATACCCAGAATCAACGCCAGACCCGCCACCGGCAGGTGACCCACTGCTGAGATGGTGGCAGCCAGCACGATAAAGCCGCTGCCCGTCACGCCTGCTGCGCCTTTAGAGGAGAGCAGGAGCACCACCAGCAGGGTAATCTGATGGAAAATGTCCATATGGCTGTTGGTCGCCTGCGCGATGAACACGGCCGCCATCGTCAGGTAGATCGAGGTACCATCAAGGTTAAAAGAGTAACCCGTCGGGATCACCAGCCCGACCACCGATTTACGGCACCCCAGCTTTTCCATCTTATCGAGCATGCGCGGCAGAGCCGATTCTGAAGAGGACGTCCCCAGCACAATCAGCAGCTCTTCGCGAATGTAACGGATAAATTTGAAGATGTTGAAGCCTGTCGCGCGGGCAATGGAGCCCAGAACCACAACCACGAAGAGGATACAGGTAATATAGAAGCAGATAATCAGCTGACCCAACTGCACCAGCGTACCGACGCCATACTTACCGATGGTGAAGGCCATCGCACCGAAGGCACCAATCGGCGCCAGGCGCATGACCATATTGATGATGCCGAAGATCACCTGCGAGAAGCTTTCGATCACATTAAAGATAAGCTGGCCTTTGCTACCCAGACGGTGCAGGGCAAAACCAAACATCACGGCGAACAGCAGCACCTGCAGGATGTTACCGCTGGCGAACGCGCCAATGACGCTACCAGGTATTATGTCCAGCAGGAAGGCTACCACGCCCTGATCCTTCGCCTGCTCGGCATAAACCGCGACCGCTTTGGCATCCAGCGTCGACGGGTCAACGTTCATACCCGCGCCTGGCTGCACCACGTTGACGATGATCAGACCGATAATCAGCGCAAGGGTACTGACCACTTCAAAATAGAGAAGCGCCACTGCACCGGTACGACCTACCGCCTTCATGCTTTCCATGCCAGCGATGCCCGTCACTACCGTACAGAAGATCACCGGGGCGATGACCATTTTGATGAGCTTAACGAACGCGTCGCCAAGCGGTTTCATTTGCGCGCCCAGTTCGGGGTAATAGTGACCCAGCAGAATACCGATGGCGATGGCTGTCAGGACCTGGAAGTAAAGACTTTTGAAGAGTGAGGTTTTCATAAGGTGTCCTTGGGAAGAAAAACCACAGGCTTTGTAAGGTTATGGTTAACCTGCGGCTTTAAAATAACACCCACATAACAGGACAGAAATAAACTCAGTTCAAATTTGAAACACAAATGTTAAGAACTTTGAGCTGGCTCGCACAAGCCAGCAACAAAATTACACGTTTGCGTGATTCTCACTGCCAGAAAGGTATCGTTCTTCAAAGACATCCGAAGGTACAGCAGGCGCAAAAAGGAAGCCCTGCCCGCTCTCCACGCCCGCCTCTGCCAGCCAGCTGCGTTGCGCTTCGGTTTCAATCCCCTCGGCAATAAGATGCAGATTGAGACTGCGCGCCATCTGGATAATCGCCTGCACCATGCTGCTGTCACCCGGCAGGCCGTCGACAAACGCTTTATCAATTTTTAATACATCCACCGGCAGGGTTTTCATGTGCTGGAGCTGGCGCAGCCCGGCGTATCCCATGCCAAAATCGTCCAGCGCAATGCGAATGCCGGCGTTACGCAGCGGCTTCAGAATCGCGACTGCCTCATTGGGGTCGTCAATGCGTCGGCTCTCTGTTACTTCCAGGGTCAACGTATCAGGCTTGATCCGGTAACGGTGGATCAGCTCCAGCATCTCTGAAACCATGGTCGGGTGCATGAGCTGCAGGGCAGACAAATTGACCGACAGCGGCAGCGTCACGCCACGCCCCTGCCAGGCGGCAAGCTGACGGCAGGACTCTTCCAGTATCCAATAGCCGACAGTGACCATCAGGCCGCAGGACTCAATGCGCTCAATCAGCCCCTCCGGCAGCTCCCATGAACCATCCGGCAGCTGCACGCGCAGCAGCGCCTCGGCGCTTTTCACTTCTCCCGTCAGCAAATTCACCTGCGGCTGTAGCCAGAGGGCAAACTGGTGGTTATCCAGCGCGGTCAGGATGTCGCTCTCTTCCGTCAGGCGCTGCTGCGCCTTTTCCATCTCTTCCGGTTCGAAGAACTGAATTTGATTTTTTCCTTTGCGCCGGGCGGTGAACGCCGCCGAGAACGCGCGCCGATAAAGCTGTTCCGCCGTTAAATCGCCATAGTACATCGCGATACCGATACTGGCGCTTGGACGAAGCTGGATACCCTGAATGGGCAGCCGCTCATTAATGACAGTGAGTACTTGCTGACCTAATGTGATCGCATGCCATGGCTCTTTCACGCCGTTGGCGATCACCACCAGGTCGTAACCGCTGACCTGGGTCAGCACCATGCGTGGGGCAAGGACAGACTTCACTTTTTCCACCAGGGTCAGCAGCAGCATTTCGCGCTGGCTCTCCTTGAGTACACCCGCCGTGTCCTGCAGGGTTTCACAGGCGATCGCCATCAGCGCCGTGGTTTGCTGGCGGGCAACGGTCTGCTCAAGCATCGCCATCAGGAAGGCTTTATTGGGAAGCTCCGACACCGGAAAGCGCGTGGCGCTGCTGTTTAACTCATCCTGCTGGCGCTGGATGCGCTTCTGGTTGAGGTTGTAGCTGCGCACCAGCATACCGATCTCGTCATCATGATGAAGACGCGGCACCTTAAGCTGATGGCCCATCTGATCCTGTGGAGAGAGCGTGTTCAGCTCCCGGGCAATATGGCGCAGCGGGTGGACAATCAGCCGGTTAATGCACCAGGTCAGCGCCACGCTGAGAATAAGCGTCATAAGTAAGCAAGTAGTCACTAACGTAACCACCCAACTCATGACGAATTTATACATGCGGTAGGAGTCCGCCTGTAACACCAGGTAGGCCAGCGGCTGTGGATTCGCAGGGCGTTCGAGCGAATAGACGGGAAGCGAAATTTGTACCGGCAGTTCGAACAGGCGCATCACCATCATCGGGACGGGACGCTCCGGGATAAAGCTCATCCGCAGCGCCTGAAACTGGTTGGGCAACACGACGTCCGCCCGGCTGACAATACCGGCTGGCTGAATACGTTTTAAAATGGTTTCCGCTTCGGGAATATCCCCTTTCAGGATAGAGGCTGAAAGCGGGCCGCGCACCGAGCGGGCGATACTTTCTAACTGCGAAGCCGTGTTATAGCGATTCTGCTGTACGGAATGAAACAGCAAAATTACGCAGAAGAGCAGTACAAACAGCATGGTGACGGCAGACACCATCGCCATCTGTTTGATCGTTAAAGAACGGCTGACACGCAAAATGACTCTCCACAAAACTCAAAGCGCAGGGCGCACCAGGGTGTAAACCTGGCGCGCCTGAGTATACCCGATTGCTGCGCTATTAAGAGAGACTTACAAATGGATTAAGGAAAATCCGATTACCAGTCCGCGTAAGGGATGAGCGGCTGCGGCGGTAAGTCCATATCGCCCTGCCAGCCTGCAGCAGAGTAGCGTACATATAACAGCGCATGGCTTGGGGTATAGTCTTTCGCTTGCTGGATATCCACGCCCACGCCGACAAACCAGTTGGATGTTACCCGGCGCTCGATAATGGCCCGCGCGGTGTAACCGGTGCCTGAGGACGAGCTGCCCGTTTCGGGATCGTGTTTATCGGAATACATCGGGTCGCCATTGGCATCGACCTGGTTATCCGGGATCAGACTCTGGATAGGATAACGCATCCCGTCTTTGGTTTTTGAATGGGACCAGGACACCGAGCCACCCAGCTCCCAGGACCAGTTCTCCGTGCGTTTACGCCAGGTTACCGGCAGTGCAAAGGAGACATATTCCTGCGGGCTGTAATAACCGCCCTGACCCAGGGTATAACCGCTCAGGTCCTTGTCGTAGTGCCAGAGCATATTGGAGACGCCGACCGTCAGGCGCTCATTATTTTTATTAATGAGCTTGTAGTAGTAACCCGTCATCCAGCGGACGCGCCAGTTATCCTCCACATTTTTACCCGTCAGCGTTTCCGCGTTCAGGCTTGACCAGACGCCGTGCGCTTCCCCTTTGTCGTAGCTCATACTTACGCCGCCGCCGGTGGCGCGAACACCGCCCCACGTGGTGCCGGTATTGGTATCTTTTTGCCCGGCGAAGGCCAGCAGAGAGCTGGAGATTGGCCGGCGATGGGCGTTAACGGTATAGCCGATAGGCCCCAGATCGCTGCTGTAGCTGACGCCACCTACTACGTCGACGACGTCAAAGCCCATTGGGGTGGTACCAATGTCCATTGCCCAGGTTTTGTTCTGCCAGCCGACGGCAACGCTCGCGCCATTGTCTGACTGATGGGTATTGCCGCTACACGGCGTCGCAGAACAGGTACCCCAGTTCGGATCGTACTTCCCGTCTTTCGTCGCAAACGAACCGGCATCCATATTGACCAGATCGCTGCGGAAGAACATCCGTCCATCAGAGAGCGGCGCATCAACCTGTAGCATGGTGGTATGTGCTTTCAGATCGGAATACCCGCCCGTACCGCTGGAGCCCCAGTAATCATGCTGCAGCGTGACGTTAACATCCTGCTGACGGTACAAGTCACCGGCGTCGCTACGCACGCCGCGCTTCAGCCAGTCATCTTTTTCATCGTTACGCGTCAAGCGGGTGAAACTGTCGTTGTCAGCCGGACGCGTCGTCGTAATGCCAGTCGACACCATCGCATCTTTATAGGTTTCCAGCGCCTGCTGGGGCTGGCCATTTTGTGCCTGGAAACGCGCGGCATCACGCAGCACCAGCGCGTTTTCCATAGAGGCGGGCTGCGATTTAGCCTGCGGAATAATTTTGTTGAAGGTCTGCTCTGCGGCGGCGGAATCGCCCAGGCCTGCCTGCGCCATCGCAATCCGGCGCTGCATATTGAGCGACAACGGCTGGCCGTTTTGCGCGGCGGGCAGTTTCGCCAGCTCCGCGCGCGCAGCGTCTTTGTCGCCTTGCGCACTGTAGATTTCGGTCAGGCCGAGGATCGCGTCTTCGTTCTGCGGCTCGCGCTGCAGCACAGTGCTGTAGGCCGTTTTCGCCGCGTCGAGATCGCCACGCTGCTGCGCCCAGTCCGCCAGCGTGAGGTCAATACGGGTAGAGGTCGGCTGCTGGCGAAGGAGATTCTCCGCCTCCTGCTCTTTGCCGCTGTCACGCAGACGGTTGGCGGTTTCCAGCACCTGATTGCTTTGCAGGCGGTCGGCAAGCTCCTGAATATTGCCGTTCCACTGGCTGCGCGACAGCGTGTCCAGATGCGCCAGCGCGGCCCGGTCCTGATCGTTTCCGGAAAGATACAGCCCGTTGGCATAAACCTGATCCGGATCGGCCGGTTTCTGGCTGGCAAGCTGACGCATCAGGGTATCCGCCTGGCTGCGCTGGCCTGCGCTGTAGAGATCGCGCGAGAGGCGGTACGTTATCCACACGTCGCCCGGAGAGAGCGCCAGACGACGACGCTGAATATCTGCTGCCTGCGCGTATTTACCCTGATTCTCCAGCTGTTCTGCCTGGGCGGACAGCTGCTCGTTAGTCAGGCTACGTTCAATATCATCAATGCTGCGGCGCTGGCTGGCGGAGAGAGACTGGATAAACTGCGAGGCTTTCTCCGGCGACTGCGCGCGATAAATATTGGCCAGGCCGCGGACCGCATTGCTGTTGCCGCTGTCCATACGCAACGCCTGGCGATAATAACGTTCCGCCGCGTCGTTATCTTTACGTGCCGCGGCGGCATCTCCCAGCCCCAGCACGGCATAGCTGTCGGTATTATCGATATTGCGTGCCTGCTGGTAGTAACGCTCCGCCTGAGCCGGGTTATTCGCCTTCAGCGCCGCATCGCCCTGCTGGATCAGCAGCCAGTAACGGTTAACCTTCAGCAAACTGTCCCATTTTCCCCGGTTATCGCTCTGCGGATCGAGGGCAATCGCCTTTTCAAACTGTGCCACCGCGCGGGCACGGTCGCCTTTCTGGGAATAAGCCTGTCCAAGGGCACCCACCGCTTCACTGTCGGTATGGTTGGCGCTGACGGCTTTTTGCAACTCCGCCACCGCCTTATTGCCCTGACCGGCATCCACCGCCGCCAGCCCTTCCGCTTTCGCGCGAAACGCCGGGTCAGCGAGCTGTTTTTGCTGCGCTTCAAGCTGGGCACGCGCCGCCGCAACGCTATCACCGTCGCTGAATACGCTCAGGTATTTTTGCAGCGCGCTGACGCTGGCGCTGCTGGCAGGCTGGCCTTTAATTTGGTCATACCACATATCAGACGCCTGATTGCGGCCACTGGTAGATTTGGCCATCTCCTGCAACACCGCAAAGCCTTCATCACGTCGTCCGCTCTGGAACAGAAGTTGGGACAGCGTCGCCTGCAGCTGTGTATTTCCGGGGCTGCTGGTATTTATTTTCTTGAGCTGGTTGATAGCCGCACTGCGGCGGGCAGGATCTTTCGCCACGACGTTCCAGTATTCCGTCGCCACGTCGCCACCCGGCGGGTTGCCGTCAAACAGCTTGTCATAGGCGGCAATGGCTTCCTGCGTGTGTCCCGTTGTGGCGAGCAATCGCGCCTGCTGAAGCTGCTGGCGACCATCCGGGGTGGAAAGCAACATCGTGTTGCGCGAGGACTGGTACGCACTCGAGCCCGGTGCGATCCCTTTCAGACGATCCAGCTCTTTTTGCGCGCCGGCGTTATCGCCCTGACGCAGCAGATAGCGAAAGCGTGCGGCAATCACGTCAGGGTTGTTCGGGTCAATCAGCTCAAGGCGATAGAGCGACTGACGAACCAAATCCTCACGCTGTGTCGATTCACCCAGACGAACCTGCTCCAGCAACTGTTTCTGCTGCGGAGAGTTGGCGGCCTGGGCCCACGGCATAAGCGCCAGGCCAAGCGATAAACTGAGTAGATTTACTGTGAACTTGCGCATTCCTGGCCCCAATCCGGTATTAATTCACCTTTAGCGGTGAAGCGAAAACGATGCTGATCCCATCCTTGACCAAAGAGAGTCAGTACGTAACTGTAATAGGCATTGTTATCGGGAAAATGGTCTGCAACGCGCTGGCGCTGAACCGCCTGGGCATCACGCTGTTGTAAAAACGGCAGCATGACGGCAGAAAACCCGACCGGGCCATTCCCGGTGCGTTTACCCGTCGCCACATCCACTTTCTCCGGCGGCACACCCCGTTTCATTGTCTTTGCCGCCATCGGCTTGAAGCGCGTCAGCAGCCGGGCTTTCTGAGGATCTTTATCACTCATCATTCCCACCCAGAGATAAACGCGGATGGCGTCGTAGCCACCCACCAGCGACTTATCCTGCTGTAACCGCCAGCCTCTGTTTTTCTGATACTGCACCCAGTCCGGCGAAAAACCTTTCGGCGCGCTCTCCAGCAGCAGGCGCAAATTGGTTTCACGAAGCTGGGTCCACGGGGTACCAAAACGCGTGAAATAACTCGCTAACTGGGGAGGAAGATAACTGGGGTTAAAGCGCCAGACGTTTTCATCGGCAAAACCAACTTTACCAGGAAGCAGCATTACGCCGAGCCCCGGCACTTTCACCACTTCCTCGCTGGCAATGCGTTTCAGCAGTGCCTTACCCGTGCGGGTATAGTCCGGATGTTTCCACAACCGACCCGCTTCGAGCAGTGACCAGGCGATCCAGACATCGGCATCGGAGGCGGAGTTAGTGTCAATGACCGCCCACTTTTCTTTATCTTTCTGGCCCCATAGCCAGGCAGGAAGATGGTCGTTGAGATTACCGCTGGCAAGATTATCGCGCGTCCACGTCAGCAGTTGATCAAACGCGTTGCGATCGTTCGCCGCCAGGGCAAAGAACAAGGCGTAGCTTTGCCCTTCCGAGGTCGTAATTTTGCGCGTGTCACTGGGATCAATGACACGCCCGCCCTCACTGATGTAATCCTTTTTAAACTGCTCCCAGGCAGGCCAGGTACAGGCGGCGCGAAGAGGGAGCGCCGCCAGCATCAACGCTGCTAATGCACACCAGCGAAAGGCTTTCATCACATCTTACTCATCCGGGTTCAGACGACGACGGCTGATGATTCGCAGCAGACGCCACAGTACCCATGCCAGCAATACCACACTGACCGCAGCCAGGATGGCGAGCAGAACCGGATGGTTAGACATCGCATACCACAGGCGTTCGAACCACGGCAGATGGCCCACATAGTACACATCGCCCACTCGCAGGCTATTGACGCCGGACTCACGGATCACCGACACAGAGCCAAACATCGCGGCACGTTTACCGCTGTCGTTCATGGCCGTATTAAGCAGTTCATACCCGCGCGGGCTGTCCGCAAGCAGAGCCACCACGCTGCGCTGTTCGTTGTAAGGGGACTGGAAGCCCACTACCGCGGCCATTGCCCCCTGAGACGTTACGGTTGTCTGTGCGCTGGCCTGACGATCGTTCACATCCGGCATAATGCTCGGGAACTCGGTCTGGCGCAGCGGCGTGTTAACCCAGGACTGGGCCGCTTTCACCAGCAGATCGATACGTTTGTCATCCTTCAGCTTGTCCGGGATGCTCCCGATCACCAGGATATCAGCGTCTTTGTTCTGAATCTGGCTGCCATCGTCCGTTAACGTGACGTTAATTGCCGGCAATCCTGTCTGCCCCCCAACGGTCGCCATGGTGTCCAGCAGGGTTGTCACCTGTCCTTCGTTTGGCGCTTTTGGCATCACTACAATGGACTCAGAGAGGTCGGCCATGCGGCTGAACGGGAAGCCCGCATTGGCAAAGGCACGCAGATCCGGCATCGCCAGGAAGTGATAGTACTTCGAGAAGTCGATGGTCGACTCATCACCAATCACGACGTGGTTCTGAACCGGCTGGAAGGTGATGCAGTTCTCAGCCGAACCGCCAGGCATCGGGTTCATGTACTGGAAGTCAAAGCGCAGCTGGTTTATCGCGCCAAGCTTCAGCGCCGGGATAGAGACATCCGTTTTACCGTCCAGCAGACCCTGCAACACCGGCAGGCGAAGCATCAGTCGGTTAGTATCCTGCGTGCTTTGCAGGCTGAACGATTGCAGAAACTGGTTGTTCAGGCTGATATCCATGCGCGAGCTGTCTTTGGTCGCTGGCGCGGTATAACGGTAGTTCAGATTAATATCAATGCCGTTGGTACGCAGCAGGTACAGATCCGGCGGTAGATTCATTGACAGGCTAATCGGCGCGGGCTCAAGCCCCGTCGCCTGCAGCTGTTCTTCATAGGTTTTCAGTTCGCCAAATGTTACCGCACGATCGGTACGCACCCAGTTTGGCGCATCGTAAGGTTTACGGGCCAGCAGCGGTTTGACCTCATCAACCACAACGCTGTTGCCACGGAAAAGAACATTGCCCTGGGCAATCGCTTTTGCTGCCTGCACCAGATCTTTATCGTCACGACCAAAGACCACCAGCAGCTTCACGTACGGATTTTCCGGGTGGCTTATCATTTCCACAGTCGGCGCTTTGACGTCCGGATGATCGCGCAGGAAGGCCGGGCGTTTGGCGTTGGTTGCAAACACAATGGCATTTCTGTCCGGCAGTTTGTCGTACATCGCCGGGAAGCTCTGTCCACGCCAGCCGGCACGTGAACCAAACCAGGACGCCACGATGGTGGCCGCCAGTTGCTCGGTCACGTCCGGGGACGACGCAAACACCATTGGCAGGGTGAGCGGACGGTTATCACGTGGATCAAAGAACGGAACCGGGAAGGCCGACAGATCGTTTTTCAGCGCCAGCGACTGGTAGGTCATCTGCAGCGAGGAGTTACGCCCGACGTCCATCCACAGCGTGTTGCTGGCAGGGTTTTCGCAGACATCACGGTAGTGACCGACAAACTCCAGACGGATACGGTTAAAATCAGTAATGAACAGCGGGTTGATCGGCACCTGCGCCTGGGTTTTCTTACCGAGCTGCTCTTTCGTGACCGGCAGTACGTCCATCAACTCGTCATTCAGGTAGACCTTCAGCTGAGACTGTGTCGGCAGCAAAGACGGCGACGGGGTGTATTCAAGGTTCAGCACCGCATTAGAGACGACCTCATCGCTGCGCATGCCAAATTCTATGCCGCCGTTAGGGTTGATGCCACGCAGCACCATACTGCCCGGAGGCGGCGCAATTTGCGCGAAGGTCAGCTTCACGTCCCGCGACGGCGCGTTGTCCGCGACGACTGGCGCATTCGCACCCCGGACGCCCGGCATCACCTGCCCGATGACCTGGCTGTCTGCCGGCAGGGTGTTCCCCTCCGTTGGCTGGTTCGGCATGATGTTTTCTGTTTGACCAGGTGCCGCAGTGACAACCGGATCGGTTGCTTGCGCGACGACAGGTACCGTTGGCGCAGGCGTTGCCGCTGCGTTACCAGGTGCTGCGTTAGCCATTGTTGCGGGGAGGGCATTCATCCCCATTGCCACTGCACATAACCAGGAAAGTTTTGTTTTCATCGCGTTATCATCATTGTTGAGCCATAACCGGGTCCGCCTGCTTCGCCTCATCCCGCTCAGGACGACGAGGAATGAACGACACGACCCAGGAAACCAGCGAAGTAAGTGACCGGAAAATTAATTTCACCGACGACGGGGCAAATTCTGCAAGGTGACGATAGCCACGGAACCCCAGCTTCAGAATATCCAGCAGGCTTTCCAGAGGTTTATCTTCCGGGAAGCTGTCCTGCCAGAGAGCCCACGTGTCCGCGCGAGCAAACGTACACTGCACAAAATCGATATGTTGCTTTTTGGTCAACGGCATCAGTTGCAGACCGACTTCATTGCCCGTCACACGAACGACCTGCGTCGGGAAAACGTACTCCTGCTGACCGCGCTTAAGCAGCAGGTTCACTTTCTGCCCTTCCAGCACCTTCGCCTGACCGTTGATTTTGATCCCCAGACCACCGTCAGAGAAGTCGTGCACGGTACAGGAGAAGAGATGTCCATCTTCACGGGCAATCGCCGCAGGCATGCAGATTTCCACACGATGCGCGCGACGAACCTGTTTGCTCTCCACCGATACCGCCACCGCGCCACCGAGGATAATCAGGTTGTAGAAGACCCAGGCCATACTCACGAATACCGTCAGGATCTCGTTTTCAGGGCCGTAGAAGTAACGCCAGATACCCGCGATGACGCCAACAATATTCAGCAGCACAAGGAAGATATACGGACGGGAGATCACCCAGTCGACATACTCTTCTTCCACCAGACCGCCCTTCGCGGTGACGTTGAATTTACCTTTGTGCGGGTTAATCAGCGCCACCATTGTCGGCGGCGCGATGTACCAGGCCAGCACCGTTTCGTAGATTTCACTCCAGAAGGAATGGCGGTATTTACCCTGAATCTTCGAGTTCGTCAGGCTCGCGTGGATCATGTGCGGCAGAACAAACAGCGCAATCATCAGCGCGGGGGCGTAAATGATATAGGCGTGAAGGAGCAGGAACGCCAGCGGCGCGGTCAGGAAGATCAGCCGCGGGATACCGGATAAGAAGTGGAACATGGCGTTGACGTAGCAAAGACGTTGCGCCAGCTTGAGCCCTTTCCCTATCAGTGGATTATCGAGACGGAAAATCTGCACCATGCCGCGAGCCCAGCGAATACGCTGACCAATGTGCGCCGACAGTGACTCCGTTGCCAGACCGGCTGCCTGAGGAATACGCATATAGGCGGAGGTATAGCCACGACGGTGCAGGCGCAGAGAGGTGTGCGCATCTTCCGTGACCGTTTCGACCGCAATACCGCCAATTTCATCCAGCGGTTTACGGCGGATAACCGCACAGGAGCCGCAGAAGAAGGTGGCATCCCACATGTCGTTACCGTCCTGCACCAGGCCATAGAACAGCGTGCCTTCGTTCGGGGTTTTACGGAAACGACCAAGGTTACGTTCGAACGGATCCGGTGAGAAGAAATGGTGCGGCGTCTGCATCATCGCCAGCTCTTTCTCTTTCAGGAACCAGCCCATGGTCATCTGCAGGAAGGAGCGCGTCGGCACGTGGTCACAGTCAAAGATCGAGACAAACTCCCCTGTGGCATACTTCAGCGCGTTGTTGATGTTCCCGGCTTTAGCATGCTCGTGAGTCGGGCGAGCGATGTACTCGACGCCAACTTCCTCTGCGAACTGGCGAAACGCCGGACGGTTGCCGTCATCCAGGACCCAGACTTTAAGCTTATCCTTCGGCCAGTCGATGCCCAGCGCGGCATAGATGGTGTTCTTTACCACGCTCAGGTCTTCGTTGTAGGTCGGTACGAAGAGATCGACGGTCGGCCACTGCGTGGTGTCTTTTGGCAGCGGCACCGGCTGGCGGTTGAGCGGCCAAATCACCTGGAAGTAGCCCAGCACCAGCACAATCCAGGCGTAGGTTTCAGCAAACAGCAGCACCAGGCCGCACACCAGGCTGACCGGGTCGTCCCAGTTCAGGGTTGAGGTATAACGCCACCAGATGTAGCGACAGGAGACGGTCAACGACAGCACAATCAGCATCAGCGCCGAGAAGCGGCCCGGAATACGGCGGACCAGCAGCGCCACGCCCCACAGCAGGATCAGGAAGGTGAACTGCGCCAGAGGGTTAAAGGGTTGCGTAATACAGACCAGCGCCAGTATGAGCGAGAACACGACGATGACGCCGAGAATAAAACGCCGCAAGCCCGGGTGGAGATGTCCGAGTTCTTTATGGTTATCCAGATGGCTGGTCTTATCGCTCACGCTGTTGGGCAGTCTGTCCAGCCACTGATGGTAGCGTTCACGTAACTGTTGCACGCGGGAGAAGCTGCGCCAGTGCGGCGTTTTTTTCTCCGAACGGGAGGAAGTGGCCACCAGCCAGATGGCCTGAATAAGATAACGCGCCGGGTCCAGAGGCCGCGGCCGATCGGGATTAATGTGCGGATATAATTCACTGTGTCGTGCACGCATGCGCTGCCAGCGCGGGTGTTCAAGTGGAATGAACATCCAGGCCAGAATCATCCAGAAACAGCCGAGCGCGGCGCTAAATGCCGAAGCACCATGCCGGCGGAAATGCCGGTAATGTTCGCTCAAACGCGAACTGACCGGTGGGATGAGTAACCAGCTGGCGAGACGACTCATACAGAACTCCCTGCAGGCTCCGCCCTGTTGGCGAAGTTCAGCAGACACCAGTTAGCCAGCGTCAGAATTTCTTCTGCCGCCAGTGAATCGCTGCGGTATTCGCCGAGCGGTTGCTTGGACGCAAGACATTCCGCCATTCCCTCATCACGATGGATGACAATGGGAAGCAGACGGCGCTGGCTTTGCAGCCAGACCTGATACAGATCGTCCTGGATCTGGCTGCCAATGCGCAAATCGTTAATCAGGATATGGCCATTTTGCGGTAGCCCCTGCTGATGCAGACGGATATGGCAATTCGCATCAACGTTGACGATCGAGAGTACCTGATCGCACTGTGCGATAAGCTGTCGGGTCAGCGTGCCGGCACCGTGCGGCAGATCCAGCAGGATCCACTGGTAGTGCCCCTTTTCTTTCAGGCTCTGCAGCGCAAGCGTGAACTGAGAAAACAGGCGCTGATACGCGGCTTCATTCTCGCGTTCCGTTGTGGTCAATTGACCAAACGGCAGCAAATCAAGCTGGGAGGTATAGCGCATACCTGCATCCCGCCAGTCTTTGTCATCCAATAGCGCGCGGGCCCAGCCCTCATCGCGGGTAAAGTCGACGTTAAACGACATACGCAGCAAATTATCGGCGCAGGCGTCAATAACCAGCACCGATTCACCTAAAAGCTGTAATGACCACGCCAGCGCCGCGGTAACAGATGTGGTACCCACACCGCCACGGACACCCTGTAATCCGAGTATGGCCATCAATGGCTCCCTTATTGTTGATGGGCTAATTCAGCTAATAACGGCCAACGTTTAATAGCCGCAGCCAACTGTTCACGCTGGGAAATATCGGTGTAATCTATTTCAGGTAAAGAAAAGGCCTGCGTCAGCGCCAGAAAATCGTTTTGGAATGTGTAACCCAGAGTCGAATCGACTGGGGTACCGGGTTCATTATGATCCATTCTTTTTCCATCCCTTTGCGTAGAATCGCCCGATCAGAAGTAGCGAGGCATCCTGCCCTATGAAATTTCATTTACATGCTAAATCTGATGTTCTTTAATTTCAATGTTAGGTTTATTTCTACGCTTTCGCTAGTAAACTGAGATACAGATAAATTAGACGAAAAGAGGGACACCGTGGACTCCATATTTTCTATTGGCATCCAGTCATTATGGGACGAATTGAGCCACATGCCAGTCGGAGGAGTCTGGTGGATTAATACGGACCGTAATGAAGATGCTATCAGTCTGGTAAACCAGACAATTGCTGCTCAGGATAAGGATTCCCGCGTGGCCGTCATTAGCATGGGCGAAGACCCGAAGAAAATTATCACGCTTGAAAGTAACCGCGGCCCTCAGACGGTGCGATTATTTTCCATGACATCGGAAGCCGATAGTCTATACTTTTTGTCCCGCGATGTTCAGTGCACGATTGATCCCGATCACTATTTAGTGATCCTGAAATGTGCAAATAACATTCTGCAAAATTTCCCTGCTGAAAAATTGCTGCCGTGGCTGGAAAAAATCAATAAATGGGCAAAATTTCAAAATTGCACGCTATTGATAGTCAATCCCGGCAGTAATAATGACAAGCTGTTCTCACTGTTAATGAGCGAATATCGCTCCCTGTTTGGTCTGGCAAGTGTTCGTGACCAGGTGGGTAGCTATCTCTACGATATTGCATTCTGGTGTAATGAAAAAGGCGTGAGCGCCAGGCAACAGCTTACGCTGAAACATATTGAGGGCGAGTGGCACCTGGCGCAGCAGGAAGAAACCGTGGTGCAACCGCGCAGCGATGAAAAACGCATCCTGAGCCATATCGCGGTTTTAGAGGGGGCACCTGCCCTGTCGGAAAACTGGTCACTGTTTGAATCAAACGAAGCCCTTTTCCATGAAGCCCGCACCACCCAGGCGGCAACGCTTATTTTCTCATTGATGCAGAATAACCAGATTGAGACGCTGGCAAGGCAAATACATACCTTACGCCGCCAGCGTGGAAGCGCGTTAAAAATTATCGTGCGCGAAAATAATACCAGCCTGCGCGCCACCGATGAGCGTCTGCTTTTGGGCTGCGGTGCCAATATGGTTATTCCATGGAATGCCCCGTTGTCACGCTGCCTGACGCTTATCGAAAGCGTTCAGGGCCAGCAGTTTAGCCGCCATGTACCGGAAGATATTTCTACGCTGCTCTCCATGACCCAGCCGATGAAACTGCGGGGATACCAAAAATGGGATACCTTCTGCGACGCCGTTGGGAACATGATGAACAACACGCTCCTTCCCGCTGACGGAAAAGGGGTCATGGTTGCCCTGCGTCCTGTACCGGGTATCCGCGTCGAACAGGCGCTCACCTTATGTCGCCCGAACCGTACCGGGGACATCATGACCATTGGCGACAATCGGCTGGTACTGTTTTTGTCCTTCTGTCGGGTAAACGATCTCGATACGGCGCTTAACCATATCTTCCCCCTCCCTACCGGGGATATTTTCTCGAATCGTATGATTTGGTTCGAAGATAATTCTATCAGCGCGGAGCTGGTGCAGATGCGCGCGCTCCAGCCTGAACAATGGGCTAAACCGCTCGCGATGACGAGCGACGCCAAACCGATCCTCAATGCCAGACATGATGGACACGTCTGGCGTCGGGTGCCGGAGCCCCTTCGCTTATTAACAGACAACGCGGAGAACGCACCATCATGAATATCAGCGATATTATTCAACTGGTTATATTCTGTGCGCTGATCTTTTTCCCGCTTGGCTACTATGCGCGCCATTCCATACGTCGTATCCGCGATACGGCCAGAGTGCTGTTTATAAAACCTCGCTATGTTAAACCAGCCGGAACTCTGACACGGGCATCACACGTCAAGGCAGACCGAAAACATGACTAATTCTACCTATACCGCTTCGTCACCCTCGCCGCTCTGGCAATACTGGCGCGGTCTTTCCGGCTGGAACTTCTACTTTCTGGTGAAGTTTGGTCTGCTGTGGGCAGGCTACCTGAATTTCCATCCCCTTCTCAACCTGGTATTTATGGCCTTCCTGCTGATGCCTCTGCCGAATATCAGGCTGCATCGCTTACGCCACTGGGTAGCCATCCCTGTCGGCTTTGCGCTGTTCTGGCATGATACCTGGCTACCGGGGCCGGACAGTATTATGAGCCAGGGCTCGCAGGTGGCGGGGTTTAGTGCCAGCTACGTCCTCGACCTGACCGAGCGTTTTATTAACTGGCAGATGATAGGCGCAGTATTTGTGCTGCTGGTTGCCTGGCTGTTCCTGTCACAGTGGATCCGCGTCACGGTGTTTGTCGTCGCGATTATGATCTGGCTTAACGTGTTGACGCTGGCTGGACCAAACTTTTCGCTGTGGCCTGCCGGACAGCCGACCACCACGGTGACCACCACCGGGGGAAGCGCAGCGGCAACCGTCACAACGGCAGGCGATACGCCTGTAGTAGGCGATATCCCAACCCAGACGGCCCCGCCGACCTCCACCAATCTGAACGCCTGGCTCTCCAGTTTCTATACTGCGGAAGACAAGCGACAGACGAAATTCCCGGACGCGCTGCCGGCAGATGCTCAGCCGTTTGAACTGCTGGTGATCAACATCTGCTCTCTCTCCTGGGCCGACGTGGATGCCGCCGGTTTGACGTCTCATCCGCTGTGGTCGCATTTCGACATTCAGTTTAAAGATTTCAACTCTGCCACCTCGTACAGCGGCCCGGCGGCGATCCGCCTGCTCCGTGCAAGCTGTGGTCAGGCATCGCATAAAAATCTGTATCAACCCGCCGGCAACCAGTGTTATCTGTTCGATAACCTCTCAAAACTGGGCTTTACGCAGCATCTGATGCTGGGACATAACGGCCAGTTCGGTAACTTCCTGAAAGAGGTTCGCGAACAGGGTGGCATGCAGGCACCGCTGATGGATCAAACCGGGCTGCCGGTCTCTCTGCTGGGCTTCGACGGCTCGCCCGTTTATGACGATACCGCCGTACTGCAACGCTGGCTGCAGACCATCGAAAAAGACAGTAATCCGCGCAGTGCGACGTTCTTTAACACCCTGCCACTTCACGACGGTAACCACTTCCCGGGCGTGAGCAAAACGGCGGATTATAAAGTGCGTGCGCAGAAATTCTTTGACGAGCTGGACGCATTCTTCACGGAGCTGGAAAAATCAGGCCGTAAAGTGATGGTGGTTGTGGTGCCTGAGCACGGTGGCGCGCTGAAAGGTGACAGAATGCAGGTTTCAGGTCTGCGTGATATCCCAAGCCCGTCGATTACCAACGTGCCGGCAGGCATTAAGTTCTTTGGTATGAAGGCACCGCATCAGGGCGCACCGATTGAGATCACCCAACCAACCAGCTATCTGGCGATCTCAGAACTGGTTGCCCGTGCCGTTGACGGGAAGCTGTTTGTAGAAGATAGCGTTAACTGGGATCAGCTCACCAGCAAACTGCCGCAAACGGCAGAAGTCTCCGAGAACGCCAACGCGGTGGTGATTCAGTATCAGAATAAACCGTACGTTCGCCTGAACGGCGGGGATTGGGTACCGTATCCGCAGTAATAGGGTATGACGTCCCTCTCCCTGTCTGGGAGAGGGACAAGATCGACATTATTGCTGGGCGATCCACACCAGCATTTTCAGGCTTGCCGAATAGTAGTCGTCTTTAGACGTGATTTCGGGTTCTCCGGAAGACTGTCCCATTGTTAAATCGCGTACAGCCAGCAGACCGCCTTCCATCATGTAGGGAGCATATTCGTTGGTCGTGACGTTAACCCAGGCAGGCGTTTGTTCCCGAGGGAACTGACCGAACCAGGCTTTCCATGGCGTCAGCAACGGGCTTTGTTTATCGGACCAGGCTACGTACAACGGAATACGAATCGCGTCGTAGCTCATGCGCGGCGCCCAGCCTGTGGCCGGTGCCAGCTTGCCACCTGATGCCAGTGAAACCCAGTCAGCGGGCAGATTTGCTTTACCCGAGCCCATTTTGACCAGCAGACGTTTCCCGTCTTTAATTAATTCACGCCAGACCGGCAAATGACTGCGCCCGGCAAAAGCCTGCCAGGCCGGAAACACAAAATAGGAAGGATTAAGGACCACTTCACCCTCAAGCTTAAATCCCTGGGCGCCGGGCAACATCACGCGGTAACCCGCATAGCGGATCACGTTGTGGCCAATCAGTGCTTTTGTAATCGCATCCGATGCGGCGCTGTAGCGTTTGTCATGCCAGCGAGCATCGGCTTTTAACAACGCCCAGGCTATCAGCACATCGCCATCTGCGGCGTTGTTTTTGTCGGCGATCGGGTTGGTCTCTGCGGGGTTATAACGCCAGTAAAACAGGCCGTTCTCTTTGTTCTTCAGCCGGCTGTCTGTCCATTGCCAGAGCTTATCGAACGTGGCTTTATCGTCATTGGCCACTGCCATCAGCATGGCAAAACCCTGACCTTCCGTATGCGAAACGCCGCCATTGCCGGTATCGACAATGCGGCCGTCCGGTTTGAAAAAGCGTGCCTTGTAACTTTCCCAGGCCTGACCTGCATGAGAGAGAGGAGAGAACAGCACACTCATCATCACAGCCAGCGTAGCGCAGACGGGTTTTCGCATAATTAACTCAATCCGGTTATTCAGCACTTCGCAGTGAAATCTCACCGCCCACCCAGGGTTTGATCACGCCATTCTGCTCCAGGAGCAACGCGCCCTGAGCGTCAATACCGCGGGAGGTACCGTAGATCTCTTTATCACCAATAAGCAATTTCACCGGACGGTTGATAAAGTTATCCAGCTTTTCCCAGCGAGACAGGAACGGTGCCAGCCCTTCCTGTTCAAAAAGCGTGAGTGAGCTGCGCAACTCTTTAATCATACGCACGGCGAGGGTGTTACGATCGATAACGATGCCCGCCTCCTGAAGGTTAGTCCAGGCCTGATTCACCACATCATTTTGTACATTGCGCATGACCATATTCAGGCCCGCGCCAATGACAATTTGCGCTGCATCACCGGTTTTTCCCGTCAGTTCGACCAGAATGCCGGCAAGTTTACGATCGTTTAGGTAAAGATCATTCGGCCATTTTACACGGACTTTATCCGCACCCAGATCGTGCAGTACTTCTGCCATAACAATGCCGATGACCAGACTCAGGCCAATGGCAGCGGCAGGCCCCTGCTCCAGGCGCCAGTACATGGAGAGATAGAGATTCGCGCCAAATGGTGAGAACCATTTGCGGCCGCGACGACCACGCCCGGCCTGCTGATACTCGGCAACACAGGCATCGCCGGATTTCAGCTCGGGCAGACGATCCAGCAGATACTGGTTCGTCGAATCAATCACCGGCAGCACCGCAATATTGCCGTGTCCAATCTGGCTGCGGATCGCTTCTTCATTCAGCAATTGAATAGGCTCCGGCAGGCTGTACCCTTTTCCGGGTACCGTGAACACATCAACACCCCAGTCGCGGAGCGTCTGAATATGCTTATTGATACCGGCACGGCTCATGCCTAGCTGCTCACCCAACTGCTCGCCAGAATGAAACTCACCGTCAGCGAGAATGCTAATCAGGGTTAAGGGGATGGTATTGTCTTTCATGCGATAGCCTCCACGGCATTAACTTCACCTGTGCGGCCAATGAAGCGAACTTCTGGCTCCAGCCAGACGTTAAACTTTTCACCCACACGCTGGCGAATATCATGTGCCAGCTGTACAACATCATCGCTGGTCGCATCGCATTGATTAATCAGTACCAGAGCCTGCTGTTGATGAACGGCAGCACCTCCAACAGAAGTGCCTTTTAGCTGGCATTGATCGATAAGCCATCCTGCAGCCAGCTTCACGCTGCCATCCACTTGAGGGTAATGTGGCGCAGTTGGCCATCCACCAAGAAGGACTTTTGCATTTTCGCTGCTGATAACCGGGTTTTTGAAGAAGCTTCCTGCATTTCCATTGATTTTTGGATCAGGAAGTTTGGTCATCCGCATATGGCAAACCGAATCAAAAACATCGCGGGGAGTAACGGTAGCCGGATCGAGACGCGTTAAATCACCGTAGGTCAATACGGGCTGCCAGTTCTTCGACAAACGCAGACCCACGGCGACGATCGCATAGCAATCCTGATACTCATGTTTGAAGATACTGTCACGATAGCCAAAACGGCACTGTTCAGCCGTTAAACGTTTAGCCGTTCCGGTTGCGAGCTCGATGCAGTCGACATATTCACAGACATGTTTCAGTTCGATGCCGTAGGCACCGATGTTTTGAATGGGTGACGATCCGGCGCAGCCTGGAATAAGCGCGAGGTTTTCCAGACCCGGCATCCCTTTTTCGAGGGTAAATTGCACCAGATGATGCCAGTTTTCTCCGGCCCCCACATGCACATGCCAGGTATCGGCACGCTCTTCCACATCAATTCCCATGATGCGGTTAACGATCACCGTTCCCGAAAAATCTTCAAGAAACAGGACATTACTTCCTTCGCCCAGAATCAGTACGGGTTCATTATTTTCTGTTGCGCTTTGCCATGCATCCAGCAGTTGCTGTGCAGTATCGGCACGTACAATGTTCTTAGCATTCCGTTGAATGCCAAAGGTATTCCAGGGCTTAAGGGAGTGGTTCATAGACGCTATCCTGATGCAAAAACGCAGATAGTTTACCGTATAAGCAGGGTATTGGGGGATTAGTTTGTGCAGCGTATAAACGCAAAAAGGCCATCCTTGCGGATGGCCTCTCTACTTAATTGATGCCTGGCAGTTCCCTACTCTCACATGGGGAGACCCCACACTACCATCGGCGCTACGGCGTTTCACTTCTGA
>NZ_SOMG01000003.1 GCF_004402045.1 Lelliottia nimipressuralis
CTCAGAAGTGAAACGCCGTAGCGCCGATGGTAGTGTGGGGTCTCCCCATGTGAGAGTAGGGAACTGCCAGGCATCAAATTTAGCGTGCTGATATGGCTCAGTTGGTAGAGCGCACCCTTGGTAAGGGTGAGGTCCCCAGTTCGACTCTGGGTATCAGCACCACTTTATACTTAGGTTAAAGTTCGGCAAGAAGTAAAAGAATTTGTCTGGCGGCTTTAGCGCGGTGGTCCCACCTGACCCCATGCCGAACTCAGAAGTGAAACGCCGTAGCGCCGATGGTAGTGTGGGGTCTCCCCATGTGAGAGTAGGGAACTGCCAGACATCAAATAAGAAGAACCCCGTACCGTAAGGTGCGGGGTTTTTTGCTTTGTGCGGTCTGAAAAAGTCGGGTGGCGGCTTCGCCTTACCCGACCTACATAGCCCAGAGGCCCGGCAGGCAACGCGCCACCGGGCAAAACAGCAGATTAATGAATCACCTGCGACAGGAAGGCTCGCGTACGTTCTGACTTAGGATGCGCAAAGAACTCATCCGGTGGCGCCTGCTCAACAATCTCCCCACGATCCATGAAGATCACCCGGTCGGCCACGGTTCTTGCGAATCCCATTTCATGCGTCACACACAGCATAGTCATGCCGGATTGTGCCAGTCCAATCATGGTGTCCAGAACCTCCTTCACCATTTCTGGATCGAGGGCAGATGTCGGTTCATCAAACAGCATAATTTTAGGTTTCATACACAGCGAGCGGGCGATAGCCACACGCTGCTGTTGGCCACCCGATATCTGGCCAGGAAATTTATTGGCATGCTCTGCGATACGTACACGTTCCAGGTAATGCATTGCCAACGCTTCTGCTTCCTTTTTTGGCATTTTACGAACCCAAATCGGTGCAAGCGTACAGTTCTGCAGAACGGTCAGGTGCGGAAATAGATTAAAGTGCTGAAACACCATTCCTACTTCCTGACGCACGCGTTCGATGTTGCGGATATCTTCATTCAGCTCAATACCATCAACCACAATGCGTCCTTGCTGATGTTCTTCAAGATGGTTAATACAGCGAATGGTTGTGGATTTCCCTGATCCGGAAGGGCCGCAAAGGACGATGCGTTCTCCCTGCTTTACCTTAAGATTAATGTCTTTGAGAACATGAAACTGTCCGTACCATTTATTCACGTTTTCCAGCGTAATCATCGCGTCGGCAGGTGTCATAGTAATTTGGCTCATAATTTCCTCAGTGCGGTGTACGCCCGGTGTTAAAGCGCTTTTCCAGGTGCTGGCTGTAGCGCGACATGCTAAAACAAAAGATCCAGTAGATCAGAGCTGCAAAGACATATCCCTCGGTGGACATACCCAGCCAGACAGGGTCAACGGTTGCCTGTTGCACGCTGCTAAAGAGATCGAACAATCCGATGATGATCACCAGGCTGGTATCTTTGAAGAGGGCAATGATCGTGTTGACCAGGCCCGGAATGACCAGTTTGAGTGCCTGGGGAAGAATGACCAGTCCCTGCGTTTTCCAGTAGCCGAGCGCCAATGATTCCGCCGCTTCGTACTGGCCTTTAGGTAGCGCCTGCAATCCACCCCGCACAACTTCTGCGACATAGGCGGACTGGAAGAGAATGACCCCGACCAGGGCACGGATCAGTTTGTCGATCGTTGTACCTTCTGCCATAAACAGCGGCAGCATGACCGAAGACATAAATAGAACGGTGATAAGCGGTACGCCGCGCCAGAACTCAATGAAGATAACGGAGAGCACGCGTACGATCGGCATTTTTGAACGCCGTCCCAGGGCAAGTAAAATCCCCCATGGTAGAGCGCCGGCTATCCCCACTGAAGCGATAATCAACGTCAGCGTCAGACCGCCCCACTGGCGTGTTTCTACCCGTTCCAGCCCCAGAAAGCCGCCATACAGCAGCACCCAGACAACAATGGGATAAACCACTGCCCAGCCGGCAATGTAGAGTCCACGATGAGGCAGCTTTTTCCAGAACATGACCGCGACAGAGAGCAGGCCGATAACCAGCGCCAGGTTTATCCGCCAGCGCTGTTCGTGCGGATACAACCCATACATGAACTGACCAAAGCGCTCATGAATAAACACCCAGCAAGCACCCGCTTTTGTACAGTCTGCTCGGGTTGATCCGACCCAGTTAGCCTGCAGGAACGCCCAGTTCAGGAGGGGGGGGATCAATTCCCACATCAGCCATAGACAAACAATCGTCAGGAGGCTATTACTCCAGCTGGAGAACAGATTCTTACGCGCCCAGAGAATGAAACGTCCACCTGTCGAGTTGGCAGGGCGCGAGGAGTGCGACATTATCGCTTTTGTCATCATAGTTCCTTAGCGCTCGACCAGTGCTATACGACGGTTATAAAGGTTCATCAGCAGTGAAATCACCAGGCTGATGATCAGATAGACAGACATCGTGATGGCGATAGTTTCAATGGCTTGTCCGGTCTGGTTAAGCACGGTTCCGGCGAAGAGTGACACCATATCGGGATAACCAATGGCAGCGGCCAGCGACGAGTTTTTGACAATATTGAGATACTGGCTGGTCAGAGGGGGAATGATGACCCGTAAAGCCTGCGGAATGATGACCTGGCGAAGCGTCACGGTATGGGGCAATCCCAGAGAGCGTGCCGCCTCGTGCTGCCCGTAAGGTACGGCCTGGATCCCTGCACGGATAATCTCAGCGATAAACGCGGACGTATAAATCGACAGCGCCAGCGTCAGGGCTGCCAGCTCAGGAATTAATACCATCCCGCCCTGGAAGTTAAAGCCACGCAGGTGTGGGATGTCCCAGTGTAGCGCGGCCCCAAACAGCCAGTGTGCCAGGAGAGGCAGGCTAACGATCAGGACGACTGCCGTTGGCCAGGTTCTGCGAAGTTGACCGGTTTTGACCTGATGTTTGCGATTAAAACGAAATACCCCCGCAGAGAGAGCAAGCGCTATCACAATCGCGCCGATGAACGCATACGCACCTTCACCTGGCTGAGGAGAAGGAATGGATAACCCACGATTACTCAGGAAAAAAAGCTCAAACGCATCGACGGCCTGGCGAGGACCGGGAAGGTTACGCAATACGGCGAAATACCAGAAGAAGATCTGCAGCAGCGGCGGGATATTGCGGAACGTCTCGATATAAATGGTAGAAAGTTTCCGCAGGAGCCAGTTTTCAGAAAGACGCGCCAGGCCAATAAAGAACCCCAGTATCGACGCGAAGACAATACAAAGCGCCGATACCAGCAGCGTATTCAGTAAACCGACGACGAACACGCGTCCGTAGGTGTCACCTTCCTGGTAATCAATAAGGTGCTGAACAATGCCAAACCCCGCGCTGCGATCCAAAAACGCAAAACCGGAGGTAATGCCGCGGTTATTCAGGTTGGTGATCGTGTTATGGATGAGATACACGACGATGAGAACAACCGCAACGATAGCAATAATCTGGAATAGCCAGGCGCGGACCGCGGGATGAGAAAAGGATAGCGATCCTTTTACGGCTGAGCGGCGATGGGACATAAAGAAACCTCAGTAACCATGACTCTGGAGTGGGCACTGCCTGAGCAGTGCCCGTTACAGCTATGACTTAACGTACTGGTGGCGCGTACTGAATACCGCCGTTGTTCCAGAGATTGTTCTGGCCGCGTTTGATCTTCAGCGGGCTTTCCGATCCCACGTTGCGCTCAAAGATCTCAGAGTAGTTGCCCACCTGTTTGATGATGTTGTAAGCCCACTTGTTATCCAGCTTCAGATCCTTGCCGAAATCACCTTCTTTACCGAGCAGGTGTGCCATGTCCGGGTTGGATGGTTTAGCGGCTTTCTCATCAACGTTTTTCGAGTTAATGCCCATCTCTTCTGCGTTCAGCATGGCAAACAGCGTCCAGCGAACAATGGAGAACCAGTCTTCATCGCCACGGCGCACCACGGGGCCGAGAGGTTCTTTGGAGATCACTTCAGGCAGGACAATCCACTCTGCCGGGTTGCTCAGCTTAATACGTAAGGCATACAACTGTGACTGGTCAGAGGCCAGCGTGTCACAACGGCCGGATTCCAGCGCTTTAGCGGATTCATCCGAGCGGTCGAATGTCACAGGAGTGTATTTCATGTTATTTGCTTTGAAATAATCCGCGACGTTCAGTTCGGTATCGGTGCCTGCCTGGATACAAACGGTGGCTCCATCCAGTTCTTTGGCGCTTTTCAGACCGGCTTTATTGTGGGTCAGGAAACCGATGCCGTCATAATAGGTCACGCCGGTAAAAGACATCCCCATGCCTGCATCACGCGAGGAGGTCCAGGTGGTATTACGGGAGAGCATGTCAACCTCGCCGGACTGCAGCGCCGTAAAACGTTCTTTCGCCGTCAGCGGGGTATATTTTACTTTGCTGTCATCACCAAAAACGGCGGCAGCGACGCCACGGCAGACGTCCACATCAATACCGGTAAATTTGCCGTTCGCATCGGCGTAAGAGAAGCCAGGCAAACCATCACTGATACCACATTGAACAAAACCTTTCTTTTTAACGGCATCCAGTGTCGTTCCCGCATGGGCTTGACCGGCTACGGCAAACAACATGCCTGCAGCGGCCAGGCTGGCTATCATCGTCTTTTTCATAATGCATCCTGTGTGGCGAAATTTATCGTTATAGAGGCGTTTTTAAACGCTTTACCTGTCTGTGGCTTTGGCCAACGTTTATAAAGCAAACGTAATGCCAGTTTTGCGTTCGACAAAATAAGTGATGATTGAACGCTTAATGCTGAGTGTAGACAGGCTTAAATAAAACGAGCGCCCCGAAACGGTGCGAAATTACAACCTGTGCCACAAATCGGAGCAAAAGTTTTAAGGACAGCCAGAGGAAAAGAGAGGATAGTTTCCAGAGTGAATATTGGCAGAGTATTCAATAGTATTAATGTGTGAAAATCATCACGATAGAATATGAAATTTAAAGGAGTATACGAAAAAGATGTGACTGGCTTCTGGCTAAAATTAATTAGGTGAATAATTACGGGGCTATTTTTTTACTTATTTGAAAATCCTGCACTCATTAAAAGCAAAAGCGCGGCCAGAGCCGCGCTTTCTTAACAGATTTTACTTGGTCAGGGCAACGATACCCAGCGTCAAACCCGCCACTGCGGCAGCACCGCCGGCGATAGCACCCGCTGTCTCCCAGTTATCCTGGGTGGTGCCTTTCATACAGGTATTGGTATGAACCAGTCGGCCCTGGTCGTCGTAAACCGGTACACATGGAGAGTCGTGCGCGCAACCAGCAAGCAGCGCAGCGAGTAGTGCAACGGAAATGAATCTTTTCATGATGTTACCTCAGTATTATTTCTCGTCCGTTATAAAGCCAGGAGGGCTATTAACGAACTGGAGGTTATTTTACCACCGGGGTAAGTCCTCGTTACACGAGGAATAATCTCAAATTATGTAGTTTGTAAAAATCGTGGAGAAAAATCGGTTTGAGGATGAATTAATGGAGAAATTATGAAGCGGCGAGAGGCTGTTTTTACTTAACGCAAACCATCATGTTTTTAACACTGCTTTTATGTAATGTCTAATTCATTGTTTATGTTAAAAATAAAAAAGGCACCAGCGGTGCCTTTCAGGGAAACATTAATCCTTATGGTTTGTAAACCGTCGCCGGACAACCACAAAGAAGACGGGCACGAAGAAAATCGCCAGAAGCGTTGCGGAAAGCATCCCCCCCATAACGCCCGTACCAACGGCGTTTTGCGCGCCGCTCCCGGCCCCGGTGCTGATCACAAGCGGCATGACGCCAAGAATAAAGGCCAGGGACGTCATCAGGAGCGGGCGAAGGCGCATCCTCGAGGCTTCCAGCGTGGCCTCAATAATGCCTTTACCTTCTTTATCCATCAGGTCCTTAGCAAATTCGACGATCAGGATGGCGTTTTTCGCCGATAAACCAATCGTCGTCAGCAGGCCGACCTGGAAATAGACGTCATTATTTAACCCGCGCAGCGATGCTGCGAGAAGCGCCCCGATGACGCCCAGCGGTACAACCAGCATGACAGAGAACGGAATGGACCAGCTTTCATACAGGGCTGCGAGACACAGGAACACCACGATCAGTGAGATGGCGTACAGTGCAGGCGCCTGGTTACCCGAAAGCCGCTCCTGATAAGACATTCCTGTCCAGTCATAGCCGATGCCGGAAGGCAGTTTTGCCGCGAGGTTTTCCATCATGACCATTGCCTCACCGGTACTTTTTCCAGGAGCTGATTCACCGAGGATTTCCATTGATGGCATTCCGTTGTAGCGCTCCAGGCGAGGTGAACCATAAACCCAGTGAGCGTTGCTAAAGGCTGAGAACGGGACCATTTCCCCATTCGCGCTGCGCACGTACAGGTTATTAATATCCCCCGGCAACATACGGAATTTTGCGTCGGCCTGTACGTAGACCTTTTTCACTCGCCCATGATCGATAAAGTCGTTCACATAGGTGCCACCTAAGGCCGTCGAAATCGTCTGGTTGACGTCAGAAATACTGACCCCCAGCGCCTGTGCTTTCTCCTGGTCGACATCAAGCTTGAACTGAGGGGTATCTTCAAGACCGTTAGGACGCATGCGAACCAGAAGGTCAGGGTGCTCTTTCACCATCCCGAGCAGTTGGTTTCGCGCCTGAGTCAACTGGGTATGCCCCAGGTTAGCCTGGTCAATCAACTCAAAGTCGAAGCCCGTAGCGGTACCCAGCTCAATAATTGCTGGCAGGTTAAACGGGAACACGAGGCCATCTTTAATCTGACTGAAGGCTTTCGTCGCGCGACCGACAATGGCCCCGACGCCATTTTTCTCGCCCGGGCGTTCCTCCCAGGGCTTCAGGCTGACGAAGGCAATACCGGCGTTCTGACCCTGGCCGCTAAAGCTAAAGCCGTTAACGGTAAAAACAGATTCAACGTTCGCCTTTTCGTTGTTCAGATAGTAGTCCTGAACCTGGTCGAGCACCTGCTGAGTCCTCGTCTGGGTTGCACCCGCCGGGAGTTGAACCATCGTCATAAAAACGCCCTGATCCTCTTCGGGCAGGAAGGAGGTGGGCAAGCGAAGGAAGAGCACTGCCATCCCACCGACGATAATGACGTACACCACCAGATAGCGGCCGGTCTTACGTAAAATACCGCTTACGCTATTGCTATAGTGCTCCACGCTCCTATCAAAAAGCGCATTAAACCAGCCAAAGAAGCCACCCTTCTTCTCGTGACGATCGTGGGATATGGGCTTGAGCAGCGTTGCACAGAGTGCTGGCGTCAGGATCAGCGCAACCAGTACGGACAGCGCCATGGCGGAAACGATAGTCAGCGAGAACTGGCGATAGATCGCCCCCGTCGAACCGCCAAAAAAGGCCATTGGAATAAAGACCGCCGAGAGCACCATGGCGATCCCCACCAGTGCGCCCTGGATCTGCTCCATCGA
The DNA here is from genome assembly GCF_004402045.1 of Lelliottia nimipressuralis. Taxonomy (GTDB): domain Bacteria; phylum Pseudomonadota; class Gammaproteobacteria; order Enterobacterales; family Enterobacteriaceae; genus Enterobacter; species Enterobacter chinensis. The sequence goes on from NZ_SOMG01000003.1 coordinate 7,433, forward strand.
CTTTTGCGTGGCCTCTTTCGGCGGCAGGTTGTCCTCGACCATGACGCGTTCAACGTTCTCAACCACCACGATAGCATCATCGACCAGCAGGCCTATCGCCAGCACCATGCCGAACATCGTCAGGGTATTGATAGAGAAACCGAACGCCGCCAGAACCGCGAAGGTACCCAGCAGAACGACCGGCACCGCGATAGTCGGGATGAGCGTCGCCCGCAGGTTTTGCAGGAACAGGTACATGACCAGGAAGACGAGAATGATCGCTTCAAACAGGGTCTTCACCACTTCGTGGATGGAGATTTTCACAAATGGCGTTGTGTCATAGGGGTAGACAACTTTCAGCCCCTGTGGGAAGAACTGCTGCAGTTGCGCCAGTTTGCTCTTGATGGCTGCCGCGGTGTCCAGCGCATTTGCCCCGGTTGCCAGCTTAATCCCCAGACCGGTTGCCGCCTGCCCGTTGATTTTAGTGACCATGTTGTAGTTTTCGCCACCCAACTCAATACGAGCCACATCCTTCAGATGCACCATCGAGCCGTCCTGATTCACCTTAAGCGTCACGCGGCCAAACTCTTCCGGTGATTTCAGGCGGGTTTGTGCGATGATCGAGGAATTGAGCTGCTGTCCGGGAATGGACGGCGTTCCACCCAACTGGCCTGCCGCTATCTGGTCATTCTGCGTTTTCAGCTGGTTGATAATATCCAGCGGAGTCAGCTGGTATTTGTTCATCGCGTTGCTGTCGAGCCAGATACGCATCGCATACTGAGCCCCAAACAGCTGAACGTCACCGACGCCAGACGTTCGGCTGATGGTATCTTTGACGTTCGAAGCGACATAGTCGGAGATGTCATTCTGTGAGAGGTTCTTGTTGTCTGAAACAAAACCTGCGACCAGCAGGAAGCTGCTACTGGATTTCTCCACGCCAATCCCTTGCTGCTGAACCTCTTGCGGCAGCAGCGGCATGGCGAGCTGCAGCTTGTTCTGAACCTGCACCTGGGCGATATCCGGATCGGTTCCTGACTCGAAGGTCAGGGTGATGGTGACGTTACCTGCTGAATCGCTGGTGGAGGACATATACATCAGGTTATCGATACCGTTCATGTTCTGTTCGATAACCTGGGTCACGGTATCCTGCACCGTTTGAGCATCCGCACCCGGGTAGGTAGCGGATATTGCCACCGCGGGAGGCGCAATGGTCGGATACTGTGCGACGGGAAGTTTGAGAATGGCCAGCCCGCCTGCAATCATTAAAATGATGGCAAGTACCCAGGCGAAAACCGGTCTCTGAATAAAGAAATTAGCCATGTCGTCGTCCCTTAACTGGCTGGCGCTGTGGAGGCATCAGGCGTGGCGACGACGGTTGTCCCCGGTCTAACTTTCTGTAACCCGCTGACAATGACGCGATCGCCGTTTTTGAGCCCTTCCGTCACCAGCCAGCGATCGCCAATCGCCTGAGGGGCGACGACGGTACGCGACTCAACCTGGTTTTTATCATTCACCACCAGAACGGTTGCATCGCCTCGCGGCGTACGTGTTACCCCTTGCTGTGGAACCAGAATCGCATCCGGCTGCGTGCCCTCATCAATGCGTGCGCGAACAAACATGCCGGGTAGCAACAGATGTTGAGGATTCGGGAAAATGGCGCGCAGGGTAATTGAGCCGGTACTTTCATCGACCGTGACGTCAGAGAACTGCAATGTGCCTTTCAGCGGATAGGGCTGACCATTTTCCATCAGCAGCTCAACGGTGCTGGCGGTATCGCCTTTTTGCAGACTCGTCTGTTTCAGACGCAAAAAATCATTACTGGACTGGGTGACATCGACATACATCGGATCAAGCTGCTGGACCGTTGCCAGCGCAGCAGCCTGGCCGTTCGTGACGAGTGCCCCTTCGGTCACACTGGATTTACCGATGCGGCCATCGACAGGAGACGTCACTTTGGTATAGGCAAGATTGATACGCGCACTTTCAACGCCGGCTTTTGCGGCAACGACGCTGGCATTTGCCTGCTGCGCCGTGGCCACGGCCTGGTCATACTCTTGCTTACTGACATACTGTGTTCCCACCAGCGGGAGATAACGTTTCACCGTCAGGTGCGCAATACTGGCCGCCGCCTGTGCTTTCGCCAGCTCGCCTTTTGCGCTGTCATAGGTCGCCTGATAGGTCGCAGGATCAATCTGGTAGAGTGACTGCCCCGCTTTTACATCGCTACCTTCCGCGAAGTTACGACGCAGGATTATGCCGCTAACCTGAGGACGAACCTCCGCAACCCGAAATGCATCTGTTCTGCCCGGGAGTTCAGTTGTGACTGCCAGAGGCGCGCTTTTCACGATGTGCACGCTGACCTGAGGCGCCTGCGGGGGTTGCTGTTTTTCCTGACCATCGCATCCAGTGAGCAGTATCGCGGTGACAATGAAACCGGATAAGGGTAAGCGTCTGAAATAATTCGTCATTGCTGTTCCTTTAAATACCCATTAACCGATATATTCCGTGAACCGGTAGCTGGGACAGAGGGATAAAAAATAAAATGTAGCTGCGTATAATAATGAGGGTATTTAATGTTCTTTAATTTATAAGTGCGAATGACCAGGCCGGAAAGAAAAATCAGAATCGGTCCCGGAACTTTCAGCGGTATACTTCTGGCATATTAATCAGGTAAGCAGGGTTTAATGTTATCTAGCTATTCACCTCATGAATTTATTTGCTTTGATGTATTTGTAATAATTATAAATTATGTGCGTTGACTTTTTTTGTGCAAAATTAAAACGGATTTTGATGAATACTTTCATTTCCATGAACGCAGTAATACCTTTAAACCTTGTGCATAACGAGTAGTTGTCTATGGCGCGTAAAAAGAAAGAAGAGGCTCAACAAACCCGGCAGCAGCTGATTGAGGCGGCAATCGAACAGTTTGCGACGCGTGGCGTAGCCAGCACGACGCTGACGGATATCGCAGATGCCGCCAGGGTTACGCGCGGTGCGATATACTGGCATTTCACCAGTAAATCTGAAATATTTAATGCCATCTGGGAACAGCAATTACCGCTTCGCGACATTATTCGCGACAGGCTTTCTCTTTCCGAAAGTGACGATCCGTTGTTAATGCTTCGTGAGCAATTTATTACTGCGCTGCAGTATATTGCGCATGAGCCCCGGCAATGTGCGCTTTTGCAAATTCTGTATCATAAATGTGAATTTAGCAGTGATATGATTTCAGAATGTGAAATCAGAAAGCGTATCGGGTTCAATTATGAAACGCTACGTGGCGCGCTGGAGTCCTGTATTTCGCGGAAAATCATTTCTTCAAAGGTGAATGTTGATCTCACCTTGATCGTATTCCACGGTTTTTTTAGCGGAATAATTAAAAACTGGTTAATGAATAGCGACAGTTTTAATCTTTATCAGCAGGCTCCAGCCCTGGTCGATAGCATTCTGGCGACACTCCCTGTCATTCGCGTATCGCCTCGTGATGATGATGGTTACAACTCCGCGCCAGGTAACATTTCCCCTCGGGCACAAAGTGCCTCTATGGTCTGCGCGCTAACCGGTTTACCTAACAGATAGCCCTGAAGGGTGTTACAGCCAAGCTCGGTCAAAAAGGTTTGTTGAGCTTCAGTTTCCACACCCTCTGCCACGACTTTCAGATTAAGTGTTTTTGCGAGGGCCACGATCGCCGAAACAATGGTGGCATCCTCGCTCTCCCCGCTTAACTCTTTCACAAACGCCCTGTCAATTTTTAATTCACATGCCGGCAGGCGCTTGAGATACAGCAAACTCGAATATCCGGTGCCAAAATCATCAATGGAGGCCTTGACGCCAGCATTCGTCAGCTCTGTCAGCACCCGTACACTTTCATCCGGGTTGCTCATTGCCGTGGTCTCTGTCACTTCCAGGATCAACATTTCCGGTGGCACATGGTGAAGTGCCAGGCAGTCGAGAACCGTTTTAACCAGCGAAGGTTGTTCGAACTGCAATGTTGACAGGTTTACCGCCATTGACCAGCTTTGATGCCCCTGAAGATGCCATTCCCGCAGCTGGCGACAGGCTTCGTTCATCACCCAGTTGCCAATGGGGATGATAAGCCCCGTTTTTTCCGCCAGCGGCAGGAAAAGATCCGGGGTCAGTAACCCCTGTTTAGGATGCTGCCAGCGCAATAGCGCCTCAAATCCAAGAATAGGCCCAGCGGGTGCATGAAACTTTGGCTGGTATAGCAGGCGCAGCTCATTGCGATCGATCGCCATCCACAGATCGTTCATTAACTGGAGATGGGTCTGCGCCAGGGTGTTCATGGAAGGCTGGAAAAAGTGGTAACCGTTCCGGCCCATATGCTTCGTGTGGTACATCGCTGCATCGGCGTTAAACATCAGCTCGCGCTCGGTTTTGCCGTCGTGAGGATAAAGTGCGATACCAATACTGAGGGTCACCACCAGTTCATAGGGATCGAGATTGAACGGGCTATCGATTGCATGCACCAGCGAATTTGCCAGCGAGGCCGCATCGTCCGGACCTTCTCCCTCTGCCAGCAGAACAAACTCATCACCGCCGATACGAGCAAGGGTGAACTGGCCTTTCAGCAGAAGCAGCAAACGCTGCGTAACAGCGACCAGCAGTCTGTCACCGACATCATGTCCGTAGGCGTCATTGATGGCTTTAAAACCGTCGAGATCCATGAACATCAGGGCAAAATGGGTACCTTCACGATCGGCTTTGCTGATGGCCTGATCGAGTCTGTCTTCCAGCAAGATACGGTTCGGCAGACGCGTCAGCGTATCCTGCAGCGCCAGTTGAGCGAGTTCCCGGTTTGCTTCTGCAAGCGACGAGGCCAGAAGGGCGGTACGAGCCTGAAGACGGGCGTCCAGCATCGATACCAGCAGGGTGATCCCAAGAATAGAGAGCGCGACGACGCTGACCAGCACTGCCAGCCAGCTGCCGTTAATACCGTCATGATGAACCATTGTGGACATCGGAAACTGTGCGGCTTTCATCCCGGCGTAGTGCATACCGGCAATGGCAACTCCCATCGTGATGGCGGCACCCATGCGCATCAGCACGACCTGCGCGGCTTCGTGACGCAGGCGGAAGGTCAGCCATAATGCTGCGAGTGAAGCGGCAAGCGCAATCGCGACCGAAATGGCTACCCAGACCTTGTCCCAGATGATCCCGGGCATCACTTCCAGCGCCGCCATGCCGGTGTAATGCATGGCAACAATACCGCTGCCCATCACCAGCGCGCCGGGCAGCAGCCGGCGTAAGCGCAATTGCTCGCAGCTCACGAGCCATAGCGCAAACAATGACGCCCCCACGGCGATGACCATGGATAACACCGTCAGGGTGGCGTTGTAGCTCATGCTCATGGAGAGGTCCATCGCCAGCATGCCGATAAAATGCATGGCCCATACGCCAATGCCCATTGCAATACCGCCGCCAGCTAGCCAGACGCGGGCAGCGACGCCCTGACTCCCGGCGACACGCGCAGCCATATTCAGCGCGGTATACGCCGCAAGGATGGCAACAACAAAGGAGAGGACTACAAGGATATGGTTGTATTGGCTAACCAGCATGGTCGGTTCTACTCGAGTGTGAGGTTACGCTAGAGCGGTTGAGAAGGGCGAGACATTATCACCGTAAGGTAACGGCTCAAAGGGATTTAAATCCCCGTTTTTAGTGGGTAATAAGAGGACGGTTTGCGCGATCGGGCGGTTAGTCGAGCTCTGAGCAGTTCACTAATTTCAGCGGATTCACGGAGTTCATATTGCGACACTTATCGGTTTCGGTGCTCATCAGTTCAATCCACTGCATCAGGAGTGCATCGAAGATAAGAACGGAGATTGCAAAGACAACCAGCCACCAGTATTTACGAATCATTGTGTCATTCCGCGAGAAGAGCGCCAGTAGAGTGGGGGAAAATATACACGAAAAGACGCGCTTTAAAAGTGGGATAAGCGAAGGTTTACACAGCGTTGACGGAGAGGGGGAAAGGAAATAAAAAAGGCGCTTCCCCATGCCGAGTAGCGCCTTTTTAAACAAGCATTTCGCTAACCGAAATTAGTTCATGCCGTATTTCTTCAGTTTCTTACGCAGAGTACCACGGTTGATACCCATCATCAGCGCAGCGCGGGTTTGGTTACCGCGGGTGTATTGCATCACCATGTCCAACAGTGGCTGTTCAACTTCAGCCAGTACCAGCTCATACAGGTCATTAACATCCTGACCATTCAGTTGAGCAAAATAGTTCTTCAGTGCCTGTTTAACCGAGTCACGCAGGGGCTTTTGAGTTACCTGATCCTGAGAGTTTACGGTAGATACGGTCAGTACGTCAGAATTTACGCGTTGTTCGAACATAGTTCTGTCAGCTCTTTATTTCATTACGCAAGATTTTCGAAGTATGCCTCCAACGCCTCCAGCTGTACGCTGGCATCCTCTATGGCGTTGAATGTGCGCCGAAACTGGTCATCTGGAGCATGCTCCTGGAGATACCAGGAGACGTGTTTACGCGCAATTCGGTACCCTTTTGCCTGACCATAAAAGTCATGCAATTCCCGAACATGCGAGCAAAGCAAACGCTTAACCTCTGCCAGTGGCAGCGGGGCAAGCAGCTCCCCAGTGTCCAGATAATGCTGGATTTCCCGGAAGATCCAGGGTCTTCCCTGAGCGGCACGTCCTATCATCAGAGCATCAGCTCCCGTATAGTCGAGTACAGCTCTGGCTTTAAGCGGGTCAGTTATGTCGCCATTCGCGATAATCGGAATGGAAACTTTCTGCTTAACTGCCCGAATGCTGTCGTATTCAGCTTCACCGTTGAACAAACAGGCGCGAGTGCGTCCATGAATGGTCAGGGCCTGAATGCCACAATCTTCGGCCAGTTGGGCAATTTCTACACAGTTACGGTGTTCCGGCGACCAACCCGTGCGAATCTTCAACGTAACAGGAACGTCCACTGCGCTGACAACCGCCGTCAGGATAGACTTCACCTGGTCGGGGTATTGCAGAAGGGCTGAACCTGCAAGCTTGCGATTCACCTTTTTGGCCGGGCACCCCATATTGATATCAATAATCTGGGCACCACTTTCCACGTTAATTCGCGCGGCATCTGCCATCTCTTCAGGCACGCTTCCGGCAATTTGCACGGTGCGAATACCTGGTTCATCAACGTGCACCATCCGAAGGCGGGATTTATCGCTTTCCCATACCTGCGGGTTAGACGACATCATCTCGGATACGGTTAAACCGGCTCCCATCTCATAACACAGCGTCCTGAACGGCCGGTCTGTAATACCTGCCATTGGGGCTGCGATCAGGCGATTTCTAAGCTGGTGGTGTCCGATGCGCATGAGTTAAGAAATGACCATACTGTGACTGCAAGGCGGCGTATATTACGCATTTTTTGCACGAGATGAAAGGCCAAACTTTGAACAATCCACTGTTGTAGATCAAGGAATCGCCGCGCAATCTTTCCGTTCAAAATTATTCATTATTTAAATCATTATGTTATGCGCAAATGGTTATTTTATGGACGCTTACAATTTCCCGTAACTTCTCATCATTTCTGAATAAATGCATCACTGAAGCGGGATAATCTGCTGTTTTTAGCAGCAGATTATCCCGCTTCTTTGCGATCTGCGTCGCATTTTAGAAGATGATCGTCATGCGAAAAATGCGCCTTATTCGACCACAACACGCCCATGCAGCGACTGTACCGGACGGTTATTATCGTGGTGCATGGTATGGGTGAATTTATCGAGCTGTTCCGCAGAAACCGTCATGGGGTGCTTGAGCACAATCCAGGTGACGCCTTCTGAGCACGGTGGGGTGGTCAGTGAACCGCTAAAGCGCCAGTACGTTTTATCTTTCGGCAGCAGTTTGTTCAGGTTGAGATCCGGTTTGATGGAAACGTTCTGCTCGGCCAGTTGAGGCATAACGCTCCACAGTTTTTCAAGCTCCGGGTTGGCGGTCCCTTTATCGAACATGACCGCAACCACCGTCAGTTCTCCACCGTCATTTTTATGCACCAGGTGCATTTCCATCGCATATTTCTTACCGTGAACGGTGTTTTCGCTTGGCGCGTGGAAATGGAACTGTTGTAACGCCCAGGTTTGCTTATCCAGAGTAAGGGTGTCGCGGGTGTCAGTCGGTTCACTTGCCTGAATGGTATGGCCGTTATTTGTCAGCGTCACGGGGCCATCAATGTAGTGCGTTTGTAGCGGTGAGAGGTGTGCGTCAACGGTCGAATCAATGTTAATGGGAGACTGGTTCATTCCGTTTTGACAGGTCTTGTATGCTTCGTCCAGTTCACCCCAGTGTTCCGGTGAACCCTTTCCTTCGTAGCCCCAGTGTGATGCGAATGCTGAAGCCGAGATCATGCTCAGCGCCATTAGCGCTGCCTTGCCTGTAATGTATTTCATCATATTCTTCCGGTGAATTTTTGTAATACAAATCAACGTGATTTGTAGGGTTATTTTACCGAAGAATGACTGGGGGAGAGAGGATTATCAGTGGTGAGAAGGGCGTGGTCAGATGACCACGCCAATTGCTTATTTTTTACGGCCGGTGATACGGCACCACTCTTCTTTTTCCACCACCGGGTCGAGAGCAAAGAGATCGGCGTAGGCCTCACACACGCTGTCAGCCTGGCTTGCCAGAATGCCGGAAAGCCCCAGCAAACCGCCCTCAACGGGCAGCACGCTGATTAGCGGGGCAAGCTCACGTAGCGGGCCCGCCAGAATGTTTGCGACCACCACATCGGCTTTCATGGCTTCTGGCTGCGCATCCGGCAGATACAGCTCCAGACGATCGGAGACGCCGTTGCGTTCTGCATTATCGCGGCTGGCCTGAATCGCCTGCGGATCGATATCGATCCCGATGGCTTTTGCCGCACCCAGCTTCAGGGCGGCAATTGCGAGGATCCCGGATCCACAGCCGAAGTCGATCACCGTCTTACCGTCAAGATCCAGACCATCCAGCCACTGCAGGCACAGGGACGTCGTTGGATGGGTGCCGGTACCAAACGCCAGACCCGGATCGAGCATCACGTTGACCGCGTTTTCATCGGGAACATCGCGCCAGCTTGGGCAGATCCACAGACGTTTGCCGAACTGCATTGGGTGGAAGTTATCCATCCACTCGCGTTCCCAATCTTTGTCTTCCAGCTGTTCGATTTTGTGCGCAAAACCCGCGCCCAGCAGAGGATGGTTTTCCAGAATCGCGACGACTTCTTTCATGTCGGTTTCGGCATCAAACAGGCCAATAACGTCGGTATCACCCCACAGGCGGGTTTCCCCCGGCAGTGGCTCAAAGACCGGCGTGTCATGCGTGTCCTGGAAGGTGATCGAGACCGAGCCGGCCTCCATCAGCGCATCGCTCAGCTCTTCGGCGTTAGCGCCGGTTGTGTTCAGTTTTAGTTGGATCCACGGCATGGCAAAACTCTTTATTTATCAGTAGAAATCATAGCGGGTTGTGGGACGGGATGACCGAAACGGTTCCCCACCACAAACGCCAGTAAACTTAGCAGTAACGAAGGCACAATCGGATGGAAGCCCAGGTACTGAATTTTAAAGGTTGCGAGAACGGCATACAGCACACCGCCGACAATCATGCCGCTTAGCGCGCCTGCAGCGTTCGCACGTTCCCAGTAGAGCCCTAACACCAGCGGCCACAGGAAAACGGCTTCAAGGCCGCCAAACGCAAGCAGATTCAGCCAGATGATCATCTCCGGCGGACGCCAGGCGGCTAACATCATCAGAATGCCGAGCACCAGCGTGGTCCAGGTCGAGATGCGTTTCAGCTTTTGCTCATTATGCATTTTAGCCGGACGCGCGCTGAGCCACAGATCTTTGATGATGGTGGCAGAAGCCTGCAGCAGATGCGCGTTAACGTTGGACATGATTGCCGCCATCGGTGCAGCAAGGAACAATCCTGCTGCCCACGGTGGGAGAACCTGCACCATCAGCGTTGGAATGACCTGATCCGGCACGGTCAGATGGGGTAATACGGCCCGCCCCAGCGCACCCGCCAGATGCATGCCCAGCATCAGCAGCGCGACAACGACAGTACCAATCACAATCCCCCGGTGAACGGCTTTACTGTCTTTATAGGAGATACAGCGCACGGCGGTGTGCGGCAGACCGATCACGCCAAAGCAAACCAGCACCCAGAAGGAGGTCATAAACGCCGGCGTCAGAATATCATCAGCACCGTGGGGGCTGACCAGTTTAGGATCGATCTGTTCCAGCGTTTGCACCGCATTGTGCAATCCACCCGCCGCATAGATGACACCAACCAGCAGCACAAGGGTGCCTATCAGCATCACCATGCCCTGCATGGTGTCGTTCAGCACGCTGGCGCGGAAACCGCCAAACGCGGTGTACAGCGCAATCGTGATCCCGAAGATGAGCAGCCCGGTCTCGTACTTGATACCCGCCGCCGTTTCCAGCAAGCGCGCGCCGCCAATAAACTGAACGGCAATAGCGCCGACGAAGGCGACAATCAGGCTGATACTGGCAATCCAGACCACTGCTCGACTCTGATAGCGCGCCTGCAGCATGTCGTTAAGCGTAATAGCGTTATAGCGACGGGCGAGAATGGCAAATTTTTTGCCCAGAATGCCCAGCGACAGCCAGATGGTGGGCACCTGGATCATGGCCAGCAATACCCAGCCGAGCCCATATTTGTATGCGGCTCCCGGCCCGCCGATGAACGAACTGGCGCTCACGTAAGTGGCAGTCAGCGTCATCGCCAGCACAAACCCGCCCATCGAACGGCTGCCGAGGAAATATTCGCTCAGAAACGAACCGGTGCTGCGTTTTCGCATGGCATAGAAAGAGAGGCCAAACACCACGATCAAATAGACAACCAGCACGGTGATGATTTCAGTTTGCATCACTATCCTCCAGCGGGAAATCGCGGAAGATAAAGCGCACCATCAGCCAGCTGAGCAGAATGAAAATCAGCGGTACCAGCAGACAGGCCATTTCAAACCAGTGAGGCAGGCCAGTTATACCGATAGCGGAATCAGGTAAGTAAGCAGTTACTAACCACGCTGCGAGATAGAGAAGGGTCAGCCACAGCGCCCAGCGCGCTTCTTTATGGGCCTGAACAAAACGCTTGTCCATTGTTTATCCCTTGTGGATGAAGAAAGCGGGGATTGTACATGATGGGGCTTTCCTGGCCCCAGAAATAAAAAAGGCCGGATAATCCGGCCTTTTAGCAAAGATGCTGTATTACTTCTCGTGCAGACCGAGTTTTTTCTCCAGATAGTGGATGTTGGTCCCACCATTCTGGAAGTGCTCGTCGCTCATGATACGCATCTGCAGATCAACGTTGGTTTTGATTCCGTCGATGATCAGTTCCTGCAGGGCGTTCTTCATGCGGGCAATCGCCACGTCACGGTTTTCGCCATAGCAGATAAGCTTGCCAATCATTGAGTCATAGTACGGCGGTACGGTGTAACCGGCGTAGATATGAGACTCCCAGCGCACGCCAAAGCCACCCGGCGCGTGGAAACGCGTGATTTTACCCGGGCTTGGCAGGAAGGTGTTCGGGTCTTCGGCGTTGATACGGCACTCTACCGCATGGCCTTTCACCACAACTTCTTCCTGCTTGATGGACAGCGGCTGTCCTGCAGCGATACGCAGCTGTTCTTTGATCAGGTCAACGCCGGTGATCATTTCGGTAACCGGGTGTTCAACCTGAATACGGGTGTTCATCTCAATGAAGTAGAACTCGCCGTTTTCGAACAGGAACTCGAAGGTACCCGCACCGCGATAGCCGATATCGACACACGCTTTGGAACAACGCTCGCCGATGTAGCGACGCAGTTCCGGAGTAATGCCCGGTGCTGGTGCTTCTTCGACCACTTTCTGGTGACGACGCTGCATGGAGCAGTCACGTTCTGCCAGATAGATTGCGTTACCCTGACCGTCTGCCAACACCTGAATTTCGATGTGGCGTGGGTTTTCCAGGTATTTTTCCATGTACACCATGTCATTGCTGAAAGCGGCTTTCGCTTCAGCTTTGGTCATGGAGATGGACTGAGCCAGTTCAGCATCGCTGCGCACAACGCGCATACCGCGACCGCCGCCGCCGCCGGACGCCTTGATGATAACCGGGTAGCCAATGCGTTTAGCATGAGCACGGTTAGCATCCATGTCGTCGGTCAGAGGGCCGTCAGAGCCTGGTACGGTTGGAACACCGGCTTTTTTCATCGCGGTGATCGCAGACACTTTGTCGCCCATCAGGCGGATGGTGTCAGCTTTCGGGCCGATGAAGATAAAGCCAGAGCGTTCAACCTGCTCAGCAAAGTTGGCGTTCTCAGAGAGGAAGCCGTAACCCGGATGAATTGCCACCGCGCCGGTGATTTCAGCGGCGCTGATGATAGCCGGGATGTTCAGATAGCTTTTTACGGATGGAGCCGGGCCAATACAGACCGTCTCATCCGCCAGCAATACGTGTTTTAAATCGCGATCCGCGCTTGAGTGCACGGCGACGGTCTTGATGCCCAGTTCTTTACAGGCACGAAGAATACGCAGTGCGATCTCGCCGCGGTTGGCGATAACAATTTTATCCAGCATGTACGCCTCGTTACTCGATGACGACCAGCGGCTCGTCAAATTCAACCGGCTGACCACTTTCGACCAGAATCGCTTTCACAGTACCTGATTTGTCTGCTTCGATCTGGTTCATCATTTTCATCGCTTCAACGATGCACAGGGTATCGCCTACGTTGACTTTCTGACCCACTTCGATGAACGCCTTCGCGTCCGGGCTCGGGGTGCGGTAGAAAGTACCAACCATTGGGGAACGTACGATGTGACCACTGATTTCTGCTGCAGCGGCAGGTGCGGCTTCAGCTGCTGGTGCAACGGCTGCGGAGAGCGCAGGCTGCTGCACTGGCGCAGCATAAGCCTGCTGCATTACCGGGAAGCTAGCGGCTGGGGCTGCACGGCTGATGCGTACAGACTCTTCGCCTTCAGAAATTTCCAGTTCGGAGATACCTGATTCTTCAACCAGCTCGATCAGTTTTTTAATCTTACGAATATCCATGAGTGGGTTCCGTACTCTTGTTTAGTGTGATTGTGACAAGCGTTTTACCGCTGTCTGTAAAGCGTATGAATAGCCGTCAGCGCCCAGTCCGCAGATAACGCCAGCAGCGATATCCGACAGATACGAATGGTGGCGGAACGGCTCTCGGGCGTGCACATTACTCAGGTGGATCTCGATAAACGGGATACTCACCGCGAGCAGTGCGTCGCGGATAGCAACACTGGTGTGCGTAAACGCGGCCGGATTAATCAGGATATAGTCCACATTGTCTTTAGCCTGATGAATACGGTCGATGAGTGCGTACTCCGCATTCGACTGAAAATGATCCAAATCCACATTCAGTGACGCTGCTTCCGTTCCCAGACGGTTAACAATTTCACTTAATGTCAGCGTGCCGTACTTCTCTGGCTCACGGGTGCCGAGCATGTTCAGGTTCGGTCCGTTCAAAACTAAGATATGGAACTTATCAGTCATTGTGCTGCCATCTCCTGCGATTTTCCGGTAAAAAACAAAATATACCTTCGAAGCGCAATTGTCACCTTTTCAGAGGCTTAAAACCGCTGTCAGGCGAACCAAGGTCGCACATTATAACGATTTCGTAGCATTTAGCAGCTAAATACTGGTCTTATCAGGGAAGATTATCAACCGCTATCCGAAAAAGATTTGCGGTTGACGGGGAATCTGCGGGAAAACGCACAGTTTCGCGAACTATCGCAACCACTGGCGGAACTTCTTGTAACGCCATGCTAAAAGCGCCACGGCCGCCAGTGCGTAAAGGACTGGCTGCGGAGAGAGGATCTTCACCGACCACAGATAATGAATGGGGGCGAGGATCGCGACAAGATAGACGAAGTTGTGCAACAGTTGCCAGCGCCTGCCCAGTTTACGCTGCGCATACTGCGTCGATGTCAGCGTTAACGCCAGTAAAACCAGCCAGCTCACGATACCCAGCGTCAGATAAGGACGTGTCACCAGTTCGCGGCCAAGCAGCGCCAGATTGTTAATGCCCAGTTCCAGCAGGGCATAGCTGGTAAGGTGCAGCGTCGCCCAGGCAAAACACCATAGCCCTAACAGCCGACGGGTACGTATCAATAAGGGCTGTTTAGCGTAGCGCGCCAACGGCGAGACGAGCAAGGTTGCCAGCAAAAACTTCAGAGCCATCCGACCCGTAAAATGCTGAATATCCTTGGCCGGGTCTGCGCTAAAGAGCCCCTGGCTGGTGGCCCAGAAAAGCCATATAAAAGGAAGTAACCCGGCCAGGTGTAGCAGCACTTTCAGCCAGGTAATCTGCTTTGCCGTTAAACGCACTTAGAAATTCTCCCGTAAATTCAGACCACGGTAGAGAGAGGCCACTTCATCTGCATAGCCGTTAAACAGCAGCGTCGGCTGACGCGTCACGTCCAGCGCACCGCCAGACCCGATAAAACGCTCGGTTGCCTGCGACCAGCGCGGGTGATCCACATGCGGGTTCACATTCGCGAAGAAACCGTATTCGTCCGGGGCCGCCAGATTCCAGGTGGTTGGCGGACGTTCGCGGGTGAGCTTAATGCTGACGATAGATTTAATCCCTTTGAAACCATATTTCCACGGTACGGTTAAACGGATAGGGGCGCCGTTCTGCGGAGGAAGCGCTTTGCCATAAACGCCGACGGTCAGCAGGGTAAGAGGGTGCATCGCTTCGTCGAGACGTAACCCTTCGACATAGGGATATTCCAGCCCGCCACCGATAAAACGGTCTTTCTGCCCAGGCATCTCGTCCGGAGCATAACGCGTCTGGAAAGCGACATATTTTGCGTTGCTGGTGGGTTCAGCCATCGCCAGCAATTTATGCAGCGGGAAGCCAACCCAGGGCACCACCATCGACCACGCTTCCACACAGCGCATGCGGTAGATACGCTCTTCGAGCGGGAAACGGGTGGTGAGATCGTGATGATCCAGCGTCAGGGGGTTTGCCACTTCACCCTCAATTTTCAATGTCCATGGATCGGTTTTGAGGCTGCCTGCGTTGGCAGCAGGATCGGCCTTGTCGAGACCAAATTCGTAGAAGTTGTTATAGCCGGTAACTTTATCTTCCGGCGTGAGCGTCAGTTTGTTTTGCCATTGGGCGGGTTTCGTAAAGGTGAGCGGTGCGCCGGAAGGCGCCTTCGGCCGATCGTTACCTTTAAACCAGTCGAGGAGGTCGGCGTGTGCTGCCGGCGAGAGCGTCAGCGCAGTGGCGCTGATGCCAAGCATTTTCAGGATCTGGCGGCGCTGTAACATAAAGACAGACTCAGACGTTACGTCGGCTTCCGTCAGTTTTCGGTTTTTCATGGCATCCTCCGTCATGCGTTTTTCTAAGCATGACGGAGGAGAGGGATTCACGCGAATATGTCACGAAAATTTGAAGATTAGGCGATCTTCACCAGCGCGCGACCGTGGAACTGATTGTCCATGATTTTACGGGCATATTCCGGTGCCTGGCTGAGGCTGATCTCCGTTGCGCTCTGGGTATAGAAGGATTCCGGCAGATCGCGCACCAGACGTTCCCAGGCTTCATGACGACGGGCTGATGGGGTCATAACGGAATCCACACCCTGCAGGCGCACGTTACGCAGAATAAATGGCATCACGGTGGTTGGTAGGGCAAATCCCCCCGCCAGCCCGCAAGCTGCGACGCACCCGCCGTAGTTCATCTGCGCCAGCACTTTTGCCAGCACCTTATCACCGACGGTATCCACCGCACCCGCCCAGATCTGTTTTTCCAGAGGACGGGTTTCGGCAAATTCGTCGCGGCTAAGAATGCGGTCGGCGCCGAGCTGGCGCAGATAGTCGTGGGTGCTTTCGCGACCCGAAACCGCAGCGACCTGATAACCCAGCTTGTGCAGCAGCGTTACGGCCGTGCTGCCCACGCCACCGCTGGCGCCGGTGACGACAACTTCACCCGACTCAGGGCGTACGCCCGCATCTTCCAGCGCCATCACGCACAGCATGGCGGTAAAGCCTGCCGTGCCGATAATCATCGCTTTGCGGCCATCCATGCCTTTCGGCATCGGCACCAGCCAGTCGCCCTTAACGCGCGCCTGCGTTGCCAGGCCGCCCCAGTGATTTTCTCCTACGCCCCACCCGGTGAGCAGCACCTGCTGGCCTGGATGGAAGCGCGGATCCTCGCTGGTATGAACCCGGCCAGCGAAATCAATACCTGGCACCATAGGGAAATTTCGGATGATTTTACCCTTACCGGTGATAGCCAGCGCGTCTTTATAATTTAAACTGGACCAGTCGATGTCGACGGTTACTTCGCCTTCCGGCAGGCGACTCTCTTCAACTGCCTGCACTGAAGCAAGCGTTTTGCCGTCCTGCTGTTCTAAGATCAAAGCCTGCATACGGGGTCCTCTTGACTCAGATGATTGGAAAATAATTTCTGAAGACTATACTCGCTCAGGGAAACGCAGTGCCGATTTAACGCAATAAATTGCCAGATACACCCGATTTGGTAGTATGCCGCATTTGAAATGCAAGTTAGCGCTTACTCGCTACCCCATCAACCCACGGAGTTATCTCAAGGATGCGATTAACGACGAAGTTCTCAGCTTTTATCACCTTGCTGACGGGGCTGACAATTTTTGTCACGCTTCTGGGCTGCTCTCTGAGCTTTTACAACGCCATTCAGGACAAGCTGGTCAACCGGGTACAGTCTGTTGCATCGGTGATTGATACGCGTCTGCTGACGACGCCGCTACCGGCGCTGTCCCGTGAGCTCGATGAGTTGATGGTACCTGTTGATATTGTTCAGATCGACATTCAGCAGGGAAAGCATCGTGTTTTAAGCCATGAACGTCAGGGAAGTTATCGTCCTGCGGGCGTGGTGAGCCAGTACCGGGAAGTGACGGTTCATTCACTCAAAAATCCGGGCATGACCATACACATGGTCTACCTCGATCCGATGGCCAGCTACTTCCGTTCCATGATGACCACCGCGCCACTTACCGTCGCTGTGGCGTTTATTGTCCTGCTGATCTTTCTCGCGGTCCGCTGGCTGCGGCGCCAGCTCTCGGGCCAGGAGCTGCTGGAGATGCGCTCTGTGCGGATCCTTAACGGCGAACGCGGCCCGCAGGTACGAGGCTCAGTCCACGAGTGGCCGTCGCGCGCCAGCAGCGCGCTGGATACCCTGCTCTCCGAAATCCAGTTTGCCAGCGACCAGCGAAGCCGTATGGATACGCTGATCCGCTCTTATGCCGCGCAGGATAATAAAACCGGCCTGAACAACCGCCTTTTCTTTGATAATCAGCTCGCCACGCTGCTCGACGATTCGGAAAAGGTGGGAACGCACGGGGTGGTGATGATGATTCGCCTGCCCGATTTCGATCTTCTGCGCGACACCTGGGGACTGCGGGTCGCAGAAGAAAATCTCTTTACGCTGATTAACCTGCTCTCCACCTTTATTATGCGCTACCCGGGCGCGTTGCTGGCCCGCTATCACCGCAGCGACTTTGCCGTATTGTTGCCTCATCGCACGCTGAAGGAGTCGGAAAGCATCGCCAGTCAGCTGCTGAAGGCGGTGGATGCGCTGCCGCAAAGTAAAATGCTCGACAGGGACGATATGGTGCACATGGGGATCTGCGCCTGGCGTGGCGGGCAGTCGGCAGAACAGGTGATGGAACATGCCGAAGCCGCCACCCGCAACGCCGTACTGCAGGGGGCGAACGGATGGGCGGTTTATGATGACTCGCTACCGGAAAAAGGGCGCGGCAACGTGCGCTGGCGAACGCTGATTGAGCAAATGCTTAGCCGCGGCGGGCCTCGCATTTATCAAAAACCTGCGGTCATGAAAAATGGCAACGTCCACCACCGTGAATTGATGTGTCGTATTTTTGACGGTACGGAAGAGGTTATCTCTGCGGAATATCTGCCGATGGTGCTGCAATTTGGGCTGTCCGAAGAGTATGACCGCCAGCAAATAACCCGGTTGATTCCATTTTTATCCTTCTGGCCTGAAGAAAACCTGGCGTTACAGGTTACCGTGGAGTCGTTAATACGCCCACGTTTTCAGCGCTGGCTGCGTGATATATTAATGCAATGCGAAAAATCGCAACGCAAACACATTATTTTTGAACTTGCTGAGGCGGATGTAGGTCAACACATCAGCCGGTTACGTCCGGTGGTACGTTTGATCAATGCACTTGGCGCGCGTGTAGCGGTGACGCAGGCAGGTTTAACGCTGGTCAGTACCAACTGGATTAAGGAACTGGATGTGGAGTTATTAAAGCTACATCCAGGGCTGGTAAGGAATATTGAGAAGCGTACGGAAAACCAGCTGCTGGTACAGAGTCTGGTAGAAGCATGCAAAGGAACGCGGACACAAGTATTTGCTACGGGCGTGCGCTCCAGAAGCGAATGGCAGATGTTAAAAGAGCGCGGTGTAATGGGTGGTCAGGGAGATTTTTTTGCTGCCTCTCAACCGCTTGACACCAACGTGAAAAAATATTTGCAAAGATACTCTGTTTGACCTGCCGTTTACGCTGTTTTCACGTAGAATATCGCGCCTGTAGCTTTGAGTATGTCGAGCAAAAAGCCAGTGAACGACCTTTAACGGGTTACAAATGTCAGTGGGGAGCGCTACTGTTTACTCAGCCCTGAGGGAGTCGGGGAATGAATTTGTAACATCAGGAAACGTACTGCACAAATTTTCACCGTTGCAGATGATTTTTGCGCCTTGTCGCTGCTGCGTGTGGTTGGTAAAGTAAGCGGATTTTGTTTTCCGCCCCAGCTTTCAGGATTATCCCTTAGTATGTTGAAAAAATTTCGTGGCATGTTTTCCAATGACCTGTCCATTGACCTGGGTACCGCGAATACCCTTATTTATGTAAAAGGACAAGGCATCGTATTGAATGAGCCTTCAGTTGTGGCCATTCGTCAGGATCGTGCGGGCTCGCCGAAAAGCGTGGCCGCAGTGGGTCATGACGCGAAGCAGATGCTGGGTCGTACCCCTGGCAACATCGCCGCCATTCGCCCAATGAAAGACGGCGTTATCGCTGACTTCTTCGTGACTGAAAAAATGCTTCAGCACTTCATCAAGCAGGTTCACAGCAACAGCTTCATGCGTCCAAGCCCGCGTGTTCTGGTGTGTGTGCCGGTTGGCGCAACCCAGGTTGAACGTCGCGCTATCCGTGAATCTGCCCAGGGTGCAGGTGCACGTGAAGTGTTCCTGATTGAAGAGCCAATGGCTGCGGCAATCGGTGCAGGTCTGCCTGTTTCTGAAGCTACCGGTTCTATGGTGGTGGATATCGGTGGTGGTACCACTGAAGTGGCCGTTATCTCTCTGAACGGCGTGGTGTACTCCTCTTCCGTGCGTATCGGTGGTGACCGTTTCGATGAAGCCATCATTAATTATGTGCGCCGTAACTACGGCTCTCTGATCGGTGAAGCCACCGCAGAGCGTATCAAACACGAAATCGGCTCTGCTTATCCGGGCGATGAAGTGCGTGAAATCGAAGTACGTGGCCGTAACCTGGCTGAAGGTGTTCCACGTGGTTTTACCCTGAACTCCAACGAAATTCTGGAAGCACTGCAGGAACCACTGACTGGCATCGTGAGCGCGGTAATGGTTGCGCTGGAACAGTGCCCACCAGAGCTGGCGTCTGATATCTCCGAGCGCGGTATGGTTCTGACCGGTGGTGGTGCGCTGCTGCGTAACCTCGACCGCCTGTTAATGGAAGAGACAGGTATTCCTGTCGTAGTTGCAGAAGATCCACTGACTTGCGTCGCCCGTGGTGGTGGCAAGGCGCTGGAAATGATCGACATGCACGGCGGCGACTTGTTCAGCGAAGAGTAGTCATTGTGAAAGGGTAGCGCATCGCTACCCTTTCTCTCTGACGCGAGAATACGCATAGCCTATGAAGCCAATTTTTAGCCGTGGCCCATCGCTACAGTTTCGCCTCATTCTGGCGGTTCTGGTTGCGCTTGGGGTCATTATTGCCGATAGCCGCCTCGGTACGTTCAGCCAGATAAGAACGTACATGGATACCGCCGTCAGTCCTTTCTACTTTGTATCAAATGGTCCCCGTGAACTGCTCGACTCCGTTTCTCAAACGCTGTCTTCGCGTGACCAACTCGAACTCGAAAACCGGGCATTACGTCAGGAACTGCTGCTGAAAAACAGCGAACTGTTGATGCTGGGGCAATATAAGCAGGAAAACGCGCGTCTGCGTGAGCTGCTGGGCTCGCCGCTGCGTCAGGATGAGCAGAAAATGGTGACGCAGGTGATCTCCACCGTGAACGACCCTTACAGCGATCAGGTTGTGATCGACAAAGGGAGCGTGAACGGTGTGTATGAAGGTCAGCCTGTAATCAGTGATAAAGGCGTTGTGGGCCAGGTTGTTGCCGTGGCCAAACTGACCAGCCGCGTGCTGCTGATTTGCGATGCCACACATGCGCTGCCGATCCAGGTTCTGCGTAACGACATTCGCGTGATTGCGGCCGGTAATGGCTGTACGGACGATCTGCAGCTGGAACACCTGCCTGCTAACACGGATATCCGCGTGGGTGACGTCCTGGTGACGTCCGGTCTGGGCGGACGCTTCCCTGAAGGCTATCCGGTTGCGGTAGTCTCGTCAGTGAAGCTGGATACTCAGCGTGCCTATACCGTGATTCAGGCGCGTCCAACCGCAGGTTTACAGCGTCTGCGCTATTTGCTGCTGCTGTGGGGCGCCGATCGCAATGGTGCTAACCCGATGACGCCTGAAGAGGTGCATCGTGTGGCGAATGAACGCCTGATGCAGATGATGCCACAGGTTCTCCCGCCTGCGGATTCCATGGGACCGCCTGCGCCAGTCCCGGCGCCGGCAACCGGGTTAACGCAGCCGCTGCCGGATGCGCCGCCACCGCCTAAACTCTCTTCGGGAGGGCAGTAGTGGCAAGCTATCGTAGCCAGGGACGCTGGGTCATCTGGCTCTCGTTTCTCATTGCACTGTTACTGCAAGTGATGCCCTGGCCGGATGACATTCTCGTTTTCCGGCCAAACTGGGTATTGCTCATTTTGCTCTACTGGATCCTCGCCCTGCCGCATCGCGTAAATGTCGGCACAGGTTTTGTGATGGGTGCCATACTGGATCTCATTAGCGGCTCTACGCTTGGCGTGCGTGCCTTGTCCATGAGCATTATTGCGTACCTCGTCGCACTCAAATTCCAGCTCTTTCGTAACCTTGCGCTCTGGCAACAGGCCCTGGTCGTGATGCTATTGTCGCTCGCGGCGGATATCGTTGTTTTCTGGGCAGAGTTTTTAGTGATCAACGTCTCTTTCCGACCGGAAGTGTTCTGGAGTAGTGTAGTAAACGGTGTGCTCTGGCCATGGCTGTTCCTGCTGATGCGTAAGGTTCGCCAGCAGTTTGCTGTGCAATAAAAGGTTTCTATGACGTCTTTGTATCTCGCTTCCGGCTCCCCGCGCCGTCAGGAACTCCTGACGCAGCTAGGAGTCTCTTTTGAACGCATCGTGACCGGCATTGAAGAAAAACGTGCTGAGGGCGAAAGTGCTCAACAGTACGTGTCTCGCCTGGCGCGCGAGAAAGCGCAGGCCGGCGTAGCCAGTGTGCCACGCGATCTCCCCGTGCTGGGGGCAGATACCATCGTTATTCTTAACGGTGAAGTGCTTGAGAAACCGCGCGACGCCGATCATGCGGCGCGTATGCTGCGCAAAATGTCCGGACAAACGCATCAGGTGATGACGGCCGTCGCGCTGGCTGACAGCCAGCACGTGCTGGATTGCCTGGTGGTGACGGACGTGACATTCAGAGTTCTTACCGACGACGAAATCGCCGCTTATATTGCCAGCGGTGAACCGATGGATAAAGCAGGTGCATACGGTATTCAGGGGCTGGGTGGCTGTTTTGTCAGGAAGATTCATGGCAGCTATCACGCCGTAGTCGGCTTACCGCTGGTGGAAACGTATGAGTTGCTGAGCAATTTTAACTCACTGCGTGAGGGAAGGGATAATTATGACGGCTGAATTGTTGGTAAACGTAACGCCATCGGAAACCCGTGTGGCCTATATTGATGGTGGCATTCTTCAGGAAATTCATATTGAGCGTGAAGCGCGGCGCGGAATAGTAGGCAATATCTACAAAGGTCGTGTCAGTCGTGTACTACCGGGTATGCAGGCGGCTTTTGTAGATATTGGACTGGATAAGGCGGCATTTTTACATGCCTCCGATATCATGCCGCACACCGAGTGCGTTGCGGGCGAAGAGCAAAAGCAGTTTGCCGTGCGCGATATTTCTGAACTGGTGCGTCAGGGACAGGATCTGATGGTGCAGGTGGTGAAAGATCCCCTCGGCACCAAAGGCGCCCGTCTGACCACCGACATTACCTTACCTTCCCGCTACCTGGTCTTTATGCCCGGGGCGTCGCACGTGGGCGTTTCGCAGCGTATTGAGAGCGAAACTGAGCGCGAACGTCTGAAGAAAGTGGTCAGTGCCTACTGCGATGAACAGGGCGGGTTTATCATCCGTACCGCCGCGGAAGGGATCAGCGAAGAAGACCTGGCGTCTGATGCGGCTTACCTGAAGCGCGTCTGGACCAAAGTGATGGAGCGTAAAAAACGCAACCAGACTCGCTACCAGCTCTATGGTGAGCTGGCCCTTGCTCAACGTGTTCTGCGTGACTTTGCCGATGCGCAGCTCGACCGCATTCGCGTGGACTCTCGCCTGACCTATGAAGCCCTGCTGGAGTTTACCGCCGAATATATCCCCGAGATGCCCGGCCTGCTGGAGCATTACTCAGGGCGTCAGCCGATCTTCGATCTCTACGATGTCGAAAATGAGATCCAGCGTGCGCTGGAGCGTAAGGTAGAGCTGAAATCCGGCGGCTATCTGATCATCGATCAGACCGAAGCGATGACCACCGTCGATATCAACACCGGCGCGTTTGTCGGCCATCGCAACCTGGATGACACCATCTTCAATACCAACATTGAAGCGACACAGGCGATTGCGCGCCAGCTTCGTCTGCGCAACCTGGGCGGCATTATCATCATCGACTTTATCGATATGAGTAATGAAGACCATCGTCGCCGCGTGCTGCACTCGCTTGAGCAGGCGCTGAGTAAAGATCGCGTGAAAACCAGCATCAACGGTTTCTCACAGTTGGGGCTGGTGGAAATGACGCGCAAGCGTACCCGTGAAAGCGTTGAGCATGTGCTGTGTAATGAATGCCCAACCTGCCATGGACGCGGAACGGTAAAGACGGTTGAGACCGTCTGCTACGAAATTATGCGTGAAATCGTCCGTGTTCATCATGCCTACGACTCCGATCGTTTTCTGGTCTATGCTTCCCCTGCGGTGGCTGAAGCGCTGAAAGGCGAAGAATCACACGCGCTGGCGGAAGTGGAAATCTTTGTCGGCAAACAGGTAAAAGTACAAATTGAACCGCTCTATAACCAGGAGCAGTTCGACGTCGTGATGATGTAAGACGCAGTACGCTGCGTGACGAAAGCTGACAAGGAGAGATGCGTGAGGCGATTGCCGGGGATTTTATTGCTTACAGGGGCAACGCTGGTCGTGATTGTCGCGTTGCTCGTGAGCGGGCTACGCCTCGTTTTACCGCATCTGGATAGCTGGCGTCCGCAGCTTCTGGCAAAAATCGAGTCCACCACCGGCGTGCCGGTGAACGTAAGCCAGCTCAGCGCTAACTGGCAGAATTTTGGCCCGACACTTGATGTCCGGGATATCAACGCCAGCCTGAAAGATGGCGGCTACCTCAAAATTAAACGTGTGACCCTGGCGCTGGACGTCTGGCAAAGCCTGCTGCATCTGCGCTGGCAGTTTCGCGATCTCACCTTTTATCAACTCCAGTTTCTGACCAATACGCCGCTGTCTGGTGGCGATAGCAGTCAGGGTCTTGAAGCCAACCGCTTCAGCGATCTCTTCCTCCGCCAGTTCGATCATTTCGATCTGCGCGACAGCGAAGTGAGCTTTATTACTCTTTCTGGCCAGCGCGCCGAACTCGCGATCCCCCAGCTAACCTGGCTCAATGGCAAAGATCGACACCGCGCCGAGGGGCTGGTCAGTCTCTCAAGCCTGAACGGCCAGCACGGCGTGATGCAGGTGCGCATGGATCTGCGAGACGATGACGGCCTGTTAAACAACGGTAAAGTCTGGCTACAGGCCGACGATGTGGATGTGAAGCCGTGGCTGGGCGACTGGCTCCAGCAAAATATGCAGCTGGAAACGGCCCGTTTCAGCCTTGAAGGCTGGCTGACCCTGACGAAAGGTGAATTTGCCAGCGGTGATATCTGGCTCAAGCAGGGGGGCGCAAGCTGGAAAGGCGAAAAACAGCAGCATCAGCTTTCCGTTGATAACCTCACTGCGCACGTGACGCAGGAGAAAGAGGGCTGGCAGTTTGCCATTCCGGATACGCGCATCACCATGGACGGTAAGCCATGGCCGCGCGGTGCGCTGACGCTGGCCTGGATGCCGGAGCAGGACGTTGGCGGTGCGGCCAGCAAACGCAGCGACGAGCTGCGCATCCGTGCCAGTAACCTGGATTTGGCCGCCATTGAAGGGCTGCGCTCAATGGCAGCAAAGCTCTCTCCGGACCTGGGGGAGATCTGGCTGGCCACGCAGCCGAGCGGGAATATAGACGCCCTGGCGCTGGATATCCCGCTACAGGCGACAGAAAAAACCCGTTTCCAGGCAAAATGGAAAAATCTTGCCTGGAAGCAGTGGAAGTTGCTGCCGGGGGCGGAGCACTTTAGCGGCAAGCTGGAAGGCAGCGTGGAGAACGGCAGGCTGACGGTTGATATGCACGACGCCAGAATGCCTTACGAGACGGTCTTCCGCGCGCCGCTGGAAATTGAACAGGGCAGCGCGGTGCTTAACTGGCTCCGTAACGATAAAGGTTTCCAGCTTGATGGCCGCCATATCGACGTAAAAGCCAAAGCGGTACATGCGCGTGGCGATTTCCGGTATCTGCAGCCAGAAGGTGAAGAGCCGTGGCTGGGTATTCTGGCCGGCATCAGTACCAGTGACGGTTCTCAGGCCTGGCGCTATTTCCCGGAAAACCTGATGGGTAAAGCGCTGGTGGACTATCTGAGCGGTGCGATTCAGGGCGGTCAGGCCGATAGTGCCACGCTGGTCTACGGCGGTAATCCGCATCTGTTCCCGTACAAGCATAATGAAGGTCAGTTCCAGGTGCTGGTGCCGTTACACAACGCGACCTTCGCGTTCCAGCCAGGCTGGCCCGCGCTGAAAAACCTGGACATCGAGCTTAACTTTCTCAATGACGGATTATGGATGAAGTCAGACAGCGTTGCGCTGGGCGGCGTGACGGCCAGCAACCTGACGGCAAACATCCCGGATTATTCAAAAGAGAAACTGCTCATTGATGCCGACATTAACGGACCGGGCAAAGCGGTGGGACCTTACTTCGAGGAGACGCCGCTGAAAGAGTCGCTGGCGGCGACGCTCCAGCAGCTGCAGCTTGATGGCGATGTGAATGCTCGCTTACATCTTGATATCCCGCTGGACGGTGAAATGACCACCGCCAAAGGCGACGTCCGCCTGAAGAACAACAGTTTGTACATCAAACCCCTTGAAAGCACACTCAAAAATCTCAGCGGGCAGTTCAGCTTTGAGAACGGTAACCTGAAGAGCGAGCCGCTGACCGCCAGCTGGTTTAATCAGCCCGTGAATATCGACTTCACGACCACCGAGGGTGAAAAGGCTTATCAGGTGGCCGTCAATCTGGACGGTAACTGGCAGCCATCGCGTATGGATGTTCTGCCGAAGCCCATTGAGGCATCCGTGAACGGCGCGGTAGCCTGGCAGGGCAAAGTCGCCATTGAGCTGCCTTATCACGCGGGGGCACATTATCAGGTCGACATCACGGGCGATCTGAAAAACCTTCATAGCCAGCTGCCTGCACCGCTGGATAAACAGTCCGGACAGCCGCTGCCGGTGAAGCTAAACGTCGATGGTAACCTGAACAGCTTCGAGCTTACCGGAAGCGCGGGTGGGACAAACCATTTCAACAGCCGCTGGCTGCTCAACAGCAAGCTCACCCTCGATAAAGCTATCTGGACAACGGATAGCCGTTCCACGCCGCCGCTGCCGGAGCAGGCAGGCATTGAGCTTAATCTCCCGCCGATGGACGGTGCAGAGTGGCTGGCGCTGTTCCAGAAAGGCGTAGGGCAAAACGTCGATCAAACCGCTCAGTTCCCACAAGCCATTACCGTACGCACGCCGTCGCTGATGCTGGGCGGGCAGCAGTGGAACAACCTAAGTATTGTCTCACAGCCCACCGCTAACGGCTCGAAGGTGGAGGCCCAGGGTCGAGAGATTAACGGCACGCTGACTATGCGCAATAATGCACCGTGGCAGGCGGCGATCCGCTATCTCTATTACAACCCGGCAAGCGCGAGCGGGAAAGACCAGCCGGCAGAGACGTCGCCGTTGAGTAAGACATCCCGCGTCGATTTTAGCGGCTGGCCCGATCTCCAGCTGCGCTGTGCAGAGTGCTGGCTGTGGGGGCAAAAATATGGCCGTATCGACGGTGATTTCGCCATTCATGGAAACTCGCTTACGCTCACCGGCGGGCTGGTCGATACCGGTTTTGGCCGCATGACGGCCGCAGGGGAATGGGTGAATAACCCGGGCGAGCAGCGTACGTCCCTGAAAGGTGACATTAAAGGCAACAAGCTGGATGCGGCAGCCAATTTCTTTGGTATCACCACGCCGCTGCGTGGTTCGTCATTTGACGTCGATTACGATCTTCACTGGCGTGATGCGCCGTGGAAGCCGGATGAGGCCTCGCTGAACGGCATTCTGAAAACCCGCTTCGGCAAAGGTGAAATCGCCGACGTGAGCACGGGGCGCGCCGGGCAGATCCTGCGCCTGCTGAGTTTTGATGCGCTGCTGCGTAAGCTGCGCTTCGATTTCAGCGATACTTTTAGCGAAGGTTTCTACTACGATTCCATCCGCAGTACGGCGTGGATCAAGGACGGCGTTATGCATACGGACGATACGCTGGTGGACGGCCTGGAAGCGGATATCGCCATGAAAGGCTCAGTCAACCTCGTGCGCCGTGAACTGGATATGGAAGCCGTCGTGGCACCGGAAATTTCCGCAAGCGTAGGCGTGGCGGCGGCCTTTGTGGTGAACCCGATTGTCGGTGCGGCGGTGTTTGCCGCCAGTAAAGTGCTGGGGCCGCTCTGGAGCAAGGTCTCCATTCTGCGCTACCGCATCACCGGTCCGGTGGATAAACCGCAGATTAACGAGGTGCTGCGCCAGCCGCGCAAAGATGCACAGCAATGATTTGACGTGGGCAGGTAATTGCCTCACTCTCAATAAATACGATCTTTATACCGCCACGGGCGGCAACGAACGAGTAGCAATACGATGAGTCTGAACCTGGTAAGTGAACATTTGCTCGCAGCGAACGGCCTGAGCCATCAGGACCTGTTCTCCATTCTTGGTCAACTGACCGAACGCCGTCTCGACTACGGCGATCTCTATTTCCAGTCGAGCTATCACGAATCCTGGGTTTTAGAAGACAGCATCATCAAAGATGGCTCTTATAACATCGACCAGGGCGTCGGCGTTCGCGCCGTCAGCGGCGAGAAAACCGGTTTTGCCTATGCCGATCAGATTAGCCTGGCTGCACTTGAGCAGAGCGCGCAGGCCGCGCGTACCATTGTGCGTGATACCGGCGATGGTCGTGTGAAAACCCTGGGTGAAGTGTCGCATTCTGCACTTTATACCAGCATCGATCCGCTGCAGAGCATGAGCCGTGAAGAGAAGCTGGATATCCTGCGCCGCGTAGACAAAGTGGCGCGTGCTGCCGATAAACGTGTGCAGGAAGTCTCAGCCAGCCTGAGCGGTGTCTATGAATTGATTCTGGTTGCGGCCACTGACGGCACTCTGGCGGCAGATGTTCGTCCGCTGGTACGTCTTTCCATCAGCGTGCAGGTCGATGACGACGGTAAACGCGAGCGCGGCTCAAGCGGCGGTGGCGGTCGTTTCGGCTACGACTGGTTCCTGGGGGATGTTGACGGTGAAGCGCGCGCTGACGCGTGGGCAAAAGAAGCCGTGCGCATGGCGCTGGTGAATCTTAATGCTGTCGCGGCACCGGCGGGGTCATTCCCGGTGGTGCTGGGTGCCGGCTGGCCGGGCGTGCTGTTGCACGAAGCGGTAGGACACGGTCTGGAAGGCGATTTTAACCGTCGCGGTACGTCCGTATTCAGCGGTCAGATCGGGCAACTCGTCTCCTCTGAACTGTGCACAGTTGTGGATGACGGCACCATGCGCGATCGCCGTGGCTCGGTGGCTATCGACGACGAAGGTACGCCAGGTCAGTACAATGTGTTGATTGAAAACGGCGTGCTGAAAGGCTATATGCAGGACAAACTCAACGCGCGCCTGATGGGCGTAGCGCCAACGGGTAACGGTCGTCGTGAATCCTATGCGCACCTGCCAATGCCGCGCATGACCAACACCTATATGCTGCCGGGCAAATCCACGCCGCAGGAGATTATCGAATCCGTTGATTACGGTATCTTTGCGCCAAACTTTGGCGGCGGTCAGGTGGATATCACCTCCGGTAAATTCGTCTTCTCCACGTCAGAAGCGTATCTCATCGAGAAAGGCAAAGTGACCAAAGCGGTGAAAGGCGCGACGCTGATTGGCTCCGGTATTGAAGCCATGCAGCAGATCTCCATGGTTGGTAACGATCTCAAGCTGGATAACGGCGTGGGCGTCTGCGGTAAAGAAGGCCAGAGCCTGCCGGTTGGCGTGGGTCAGCCAACGCTGAAAGTGGACAACCTGACGGTGGGCGGCACGGCCTGACCTGCGTTCACATAAAAAAAGGCGCTACTGAGTAGCGCCTTTTTTTTAACGTAAGTGACCCAGCGGTATCTCCGGATCCGGCTCGTGCGTGATGCGGTTGCGTAAGTCGCGGCGAATGATTTCGATCGACCAGAACCAGATCAGATGACCCACGATCTCTGACACGTGTTCATACCAGGGAAGTTCGAACAGCGGTGGCGTCAGCCCCATCAGCGGGAAGGAGATCATATGAACAAAAAGCTGAGCTAACGCACCCGCCAGCAAACCCTGCCAGAGTTTAATTTTCGGAAAGACTTCAGCAACTACACAATACCCTACAGCGAACACGATTGAGAAAATAATATGTGTTACGCCAACCCAGTTAAATATATGTCCGGCAAAGGTATAAACCGCCGCGTTAGGATCGACGACGCCCAGCCAGTCGCGTAAAAATACATAGGGAGGGTTTAGAAAATTACGGGAGCAATCAATCTGACTTGCGGCTCTTATTAATTGTTCGGGCCCGCACGCGGCGGTGAATAAATCGGTGGGGCTTCGGGGCGGGAGCGGCACCTCAGCGCCCCATTTGACAAAAGCGGAGACAATCCCTGCAATTAAACCGATGAACGCGGCGAGTCCATAGCGCCTGCGCGAAGGCGGTGTTTGTTCAAATATATTCATTTCTTTTCCTTGTTTAACGTCATCCTGCGGAATACATTTTGTTATTCAAATCAGCAACAAATCAATAACAGTCTGAATATCAGACTGTTTATAAAGTAAAGGGCTAGTGGCTGTAGTGTCAATTAGCGCCAATTAGCTATTCTTTCCTTCTTCCCCGCATCCCCTGAAATAACTCCGCTACGTCCACAAAATACTCGGTCAGATAATTAATACACACCTGTACTTTAAGCGGCAGCTTGTCTTTCTCGGTATACAGGGCGTACACCGGACGCGGATCGGATTGATAGCGAGGGAACAGGATCTCCAGTACGCCGCTGTTGATCTCGTTGATCACCCACATCAACGGCACGTAGGCGATCCCGGCGCCGGCCACCAGCCAGCGTGAAATGGTCATGGGATCGTTGGTGACAAACCGTCCTTCCGGCAGCAGTCTGGTGGAGATCCCTTCCGGGGCGATCAGCTCAAATTCATTGTCGGGCCGCACGCTGTACTCCAGCCACGAATGGTTGGTGAGGTCGGCGGGTTTCTCCGGAACACCGTACTGCGCCAGATAGCTCTTCGAGGCGCAGACGACCATCGGCATGCTCCCCAGCCGACGCGAGAACAGACTGGAATCCTGCAGCGCGCCGACGCGGATCACCACGTCCAGCCCGTCGGCAATCAGATCCGGCGCCGGGATGCCCGTCACCAGATTGACGGTAAGCCCGGGGTACTCTTTCAGCATATCCGCGGTCATGGCAGCGAGAACATTTTGTGCCATAGTTGAAGAACACCCGATGCGCAGCGTGCCGATGGGGGTGTTGTTGAAGGCATAGAGCTGTTCGTGAACATCCTGCACTTCAAGCAGCATGCGGCGACAGCCCTGATAGTAAATTTTACCCGCTTCGGTTAACCCAATGCTGCGGGTACTGCGGTTGAGCAGCTTAACCTGAAGCTCATCCTCCAGTTTGGACACCGTCTGGCTAATGGATGAGACACTCATCTGAAGCTGGCGTGCAGCCGCGGTGAAAGAGCCCAGTTCCACCACTTTGGCGAAGACCGACATGCGTTTTAAACGTTCCATTGTTCACTCTGGCTTAAAAGTGATTTAGATCACATATTATAGATAACAGCATAACAGTTACGTTAATATATTATTAATTACATAACGGCTGCGCCATTCTCGCCCGACGTTTCTTGCTCTCCTGCGGTGGCGTGCGCTTAAAAATTCTGAAGCCTGCACTCTCTCTTATCAAGGTCAACATGAGTCTGTTTCCCGTTATCGTGGTGTTCGGTCTGTCGTTCCCACCGATATTTTTCGAGCTTCTTTTATCACTGGCGATCTTCTGGCTGGTGCGCAAGGTGCTGGTCCCTACCGGGATCTACGATTTCGTCTGGCACCCTGCATTGTTCAATACCGCGCTGTATTGCTGCCTGTTTTACCTGATATCGCGCATGTTTGTCTGAGGTTGATGTGAAAACGCTAACAAGAAAAATCTCCCGCACTGCCATCACGATGGCGCTGGTTATCCTCGCCTTCATCGCTATTTTCCGCGCCTGGGTCTATTACACCGAATCGCCGTGGACGCGTGATGCGCGCTTCAGCGCCGATGTAGTGGCAATCGCCCCCGACGTGGCTGGTCTTATCACGGCGGTTAACGTTCACGATAACCAGCTGGTGAAAAAAGATCAGGTCCTGTTCACCATTGACCAGCCTCGTTACCAGAAAGCGCTGGAAGAAGCGGAAGCGGACGTGGCCTATTACCAGGCGCTGGCTGCGGAGAAACGCCGTGAGGCAGGCCGCCGTAACCAGCTGGGCGTTCAGGCAATGTCCCGTGAAGAGATTGACCAGTCCAACAACGTGCTGCAAACCGTGCTGCACCAGCTGGCGAAAGCGCAAGCGACGCGCGACCTGGCGAAGCTCGATCTCGAGCGCACCGTGATCCGCGCGCCGTCCGATGGCTGGGTCACTAACCTTAATGTCTATGCCGGGGAATTTATCACCCGCGGCTCAACCGCCGTGGCGCTGGTTAAACAGAACTCCTTCTACGTGCTCGCCTATATGGAAGAGACCAAGCTGGAAGGCGTGCGCCCAGGTTTCCGGGCGGAAATTACGCCGCTCGGCAGCAACCGCGTCTTTAAAGGCACCGTCGACAGCGTCGCCGCGGGGGTGACCAACTCCAGCAGTTCTAACGATGCCAAAGGGATGGCGACGGTGGATTCCAACCTGGAATGGGTGCGTCTGGCCCAGCGTGTGCCGGTGCGTATCCACCTTGACGAGCAGCAGGGAAATCTGTGGCCTGCGGGTACGACTGCAACGGTGGTGATAACCGGTGAAAAAGACAGGGATGCCAGCCAGGACTCTTTCTTCCGTAAAATAGCCCATCGCCTGCGCGAGTTTGGTTAATCGCTATGGGGATCTTTTCCATCGCCAGCCAGCACATTCGCTTCGCCGTGAAGCTGGCGTGTGCCATTGTGCTGGCGCTGTTTGTTGGCTTTCACTTCCAGCTTGAAACCCCTCGCTGGGCGGTGCTGACGGCTGCGATTGTCGCGGCGGGTCCTGCCTTCGCCGCGGGTGGGGAGCCCTATTCAGGCGCCATCCGCTACCGCGGAATGCTGCGTATCATCGGGACGTTCATCGGCTGTTTCGCGGCGCTCACCATTATTATCCTGATGATCCGCACGCCGCTGTTGATGCTGATGGTTTGCTGTATCTGGGCGGGTTTTTGCACCTGGATCTCCTCTTTGGTGAAAGTGGAGAACTCCTACGCCTGGGGCCTGGCGGGCTATACCGCACTGATTATTGTAATCACCATTCAATCCGAGCCGCTGCTCGCCCCGCAGTTTGCGGTTGAACGCTGCAGTGAGATTGTGATTGGTATCGTCTGCGCCATTGTCGCTGACCTGCTTTTCTCCCCGCGCTCCATCAAGCAGGAAGTTGACCGTGAACTCGACGCGCTGATCGTTGCCCAGTACCAGCTGATGCAGCTGTGCATTAAGCATGGCGACAGCGAAGAAGTGGATAAAGCCTGGAGCGGGCTGGTTCGTCGTACGCAGGCCCTGGAAGGGATGCGCAGCAATCTTAATATGGAATCTTCGCGCTGGGCCCGCGCTAACCGTCGCCTTAAAGCGCTCAATACCGTCTCTCTGACGCTCATCACCCAGGCGTGCGAAACCTATCTTATCCAGAACACGCGCCCGGAAGTGGTGACCGATACGTTCCGCGAACTGTTTGCCGAGCCGGTGGAAACGGTGCAGGACGTGCACAAGCAGCTTAAGCGCATGCGTAGGGTCATCGCCTGGACGGGGGAACGCGACACGCCCGTGACGATCTACACCTGGGTCGGCGCTGCGACGCGCTACCTGTTGCTGAAACGTGGCGCGATCGGTAACACCAAAATCAGCGCGGCGGAAGAAGAGGTGCTTCAGGGGGAAGTGGTGATCAAGGCGGAATCTGCCGAGCGTCATCATGCGATGGTTAACTTCTGGCGTACAACGCTTGCCTGCATGCTCGGCACGCTGTTCTGGCTGTGGACCGGCTGGACGTCCGGCAGCGGTGCAATGGTGATGATTGCCGTCGTTACCGCACTGGCGATGCGTCTGCCTAACCCGCGTATGGTCGCCATTGATTTTCTGTACGGTACGATTGCCGCATTGCCGATAGGCGCGCTCTATTTCCTGGTCATCATTCCGTCTACGCAACAGAGCATGTTGCTGCTCTGTATTAGCCTGGCGGTGATGGCGTTCTTTATCGGCATTGAAGTCCAAAAACGGCGGCTGGGATCGCTGGGGGCGCTGGCGAGTACGATTAACATTCTTGTGCTGGATAACCCGATGACCTTCCATTTCAGCCAGTTTCTCGACAGCGCGTTAGGTCAGTTGGTGGGCTGTTTCCTGGCGATGATGGTTATTCTGCTGGTACGGGATAACTCGCAGGCAAGAACGGGCCGCGTGTTATTGAATCAGTTTGTGTCGGCTGCGGTGTCGTCTATGACAACCAATACCGCGCGTCGTAAAGAGAACCACTTACCCGCGCTCTATCAGCAGCTGTTTTTACTGCTGAACAAGTTCCCGGGGGATATCGCTAAGTTCCGGCTGGCGTTAACCATGATCATTGCACACCAGCGTCTGCGTAACGCGCCTGTGCCGGTCAACGACGATCTGTCGGCTTACCACCGTCAACTGCGTCGTACCGCCGATCACGTGCTTTCCGCGACAAGTGACGACAAACGGCGTCGTTACTTTACGCAACTGCTTGAAGAGCTGGATATCTACCAGGAGAAGCTTAAGGTCTGGGAAGCACCGCCGCAGGTGACCGAGCCGGTAGGACGGCTGGTATCAATGCTGCATCGCTACCAGAGTGCCCTCACGGATAACTGACTGAAGTAAAAAAGCCGACGCCAAAAGCGTCGGTTTTTTTGTGGCTATACTTATTTCGGCAGTCTTTTACATTACAGAAAGGGAGGGCATATGACGACTCAGGCGCTACAGGACCACATCCTTTTTCAGACCGGTTATCTGGTCAATGGAATCTGGAAAACGCTGGACACGACGTTTGATGTGCTGAACCCCGCTACCGGTGAGGTCATCGCCAGAGTGGCGAAAGCGGGTAAAGCGGAAACAGAAGATGCTATCGCAGCGGCCACCAAAGCCTTCCCGGCATGGCGTGCTAAAACCGCGAAAGAACGTTCGGCCATTCTGTACCGCTGGTACGAACTGATTATTGAGAATAAAAGCTGGCTCGGGCGGTTAATGACTACCGAGCAGGGCAAGCCCCTGAAAGAAGCGGAAGGTGAGGTGGAATACGCTGCCAGCTTTATCCAGTGGTTTGCCGAAGAGGCCAAGCGCGCTAACGGTGAAATAATTCCACCTGTCAAACCCGGATCGCGCATTCTGGCGACCCGTGAACCGATTGGCGTGGTCGCGGCAATTACGCCGTGGAACTTCCCGATGGCCATGCTCACCCGCAAGTTAGGCCCGGCGCTGGCAGCAGGGTGTACCGGGGTAATCAAACCGGCAAATAACACGCCGCTCAGCGCCTTTGCGCTGCTTACGCTGGCAAAACAGGCCGGTGTGCCCGATGGCGTACTTAACGCCGTAGCCGGGAATACGCATGAGATTAGCGACGCGATTATGGCAAGCCGGGAGGTGCGTAAAATTTCCTTTACCGGTTCGACCTCCGTCGGCAAAACGCTGGTGCGTAATGCTGCAGAAACCATGAAGAAAGTCTCCATGGAGTTGGGGGGAAATGCCCCATATATCGTTTTTGAGGATGCGGATATCGACGCTGCGGTTCAGGGGGCGATCGCCAACAAGTTCCGTAATGCCGGGCAGGTCTGCGTCAGCGTGAACCGTTTCTATATTCAGGAAACCGTCTACGACAAGTTTGTGAATAAACTTGCCGATGCGGTGAAGGCGCTGAAGGTCGGCAATGGCCTTGAAGACGGAGTCGTCGTCGGGCCGCTGATTGAACCTGCTGCGGTCAACAAGGTGCGTGAGCATGTTGACGATGCCGTCGCCCGGGGCGCGACCGTACTGGCGGGCGGTAAGCCTCATCCGCTTGGAGGGAATTTCTGGATGCCAACCGTGCTGGGTGACTGCCATGAAGGTATGAAGCTGGCAGAAGAAGAGACGTTTGGCCCTGTTGCCGCGTGCTTCCGTTTCACCTCGGAAGATGAAGTTATCCAGCGCGCCAACAACACGCCCTATGGACTGGCGGCTTATTTCTACACCCAGAATCTCTCACGGGTTTTCCGCGTTTCACAGGCAATCGAGAGCGGGATGATTGGTATTAACGAGTGCGCCGTGTCCACGGAGCTTGGACCGTTTGGCGGCGTAAAAGAGTCAGGCCTTGGACGTGAGGGCTCCGTGCTGGGGCTGGAAGAGTATCTGGAAGTTAAAACCCTGCATATCGGGGGATTATAATAGACAGGGCGGCATCTGCCGCTCGCCTGGACTGGGTGGCTGGCAATGAAAACCTATACCTTTGATTTTGACGAGATCGACAGTCAGGAAGACTTCTACCGTGAATTTATCCAGGTGTTTGATCTTGAACGGGGAAGCGTGACGAATCTGGACACGCTGTGGGACGTGGTAACCGGTAGTCTGTTGCCGCTACCGCTGGAGATTGAGTTCATCCATTTGCCCGATAAGCTGCGCAGACGTTTTGGCGCACTGATACTACTGTTCGATGAAGCGGAAGAAGAACTGGAAGGGCAGCTGCGTTTTAACGCTCGTCATTGAATGAAAATGAAAAAAAAAAGCCCCTGACCATGAGGCCAGGGGCAAGTCGTATGATGAGATACGACGAGGGTTTATTTATACAGTTCAGCCGTAGCATGCCAGTGGTCACCTTGATTCAGTTCGGTGACGCGATAGCTGCTGGCGCCTGCTTTTTCAGCTTTTGCGGCAAGTTCGTGACGAATATCCATCGGTGAGCCGGTGACAGACGTTACGGAGACACTGCCCATACGCTGCAGATTTTGTGCCTGGTCGGCATTCACTTGCTGTACGGCTGCGCTCGCGCCGAAAGAGAGAACGGAAGCCAGACCGAGGGTTGCGATGATCAATTTAGTTTTCATAGTCTTTACTCCTGAATAGGGTTTTTGCTCAACGGCGAGAAGGGTTGAACCGCTATTTTTATACCTGGTGCCGTTGAGTGGAGATTTACGTTGTCAGTTATTACTAAAACTTATTTGTACAGCTCAGCGGTAGCGTGCCAGTGGTCACCAGAACGCGCTTCGATGATGCGATACGATGACGCACCCTGTTCTTCCGCTTTTTTGTTCAGCATTTCACGCATGTCCATCGGAGACGTGCCGATCGCACCGACAGAAACCGTACCGATTGCCTGACGGGATTGCGCCTGATCGGCATTGATGGAGTCAGCCGCAAAAACACCGAATGACAGAACAGACAGGACGCTCAGCGCCGCTACAGTTGTTTTGATTTTCATGATTCTTACCTCGTCGAATTTTTTAGTGGGGTCTTGTTTCGTGACCCTCATCACAAAATCAAGTATACACTAATAACGGTAAAAATTAATACCAGACTAATGGTTTCCGTTGTTATTACGTGTTAACCAGTCTTTTTTTTATAACCAAATTGCATAATATTGTTTGTTTTTTGTCCGCTTTGTGGCGTTATCTCTAATTAAATCATATGGATATTGGCTTTTGATTTTTTGTGCGATTTTTTGATTTATCATTCACTAGGTGAATGTTAATGGGTGGTAAAAAGCACTATTTGTCAAAGCTATCGGCAGTAGAAGACAAGGGGAAATGATGCGGGAGCAGAATGATCCCCGCAGCGGCGCTGCGGGGAGAGAGGATTACAGTTCCTGTTCGAACAGACCCAGAATCGCTTCGTGGAGATCTTTAACGGAGAAGCCGCTAGCCGGGATGGTAAAGATGGTGTCATCGCCGGCGATAGTCCCGAGGATACCCTCCGTTTTACCTACCGAGTCCAGCATGCGGGCAATCAGCTGCGCGGCACCAGGACTTGTGCGGATCACCACAACGGCGTCGTTGTAATCGATATCCAGAACCAGATTCTTGAGCGGGCTGGTGGTGGTCGGCACGCCAAGTTCTGCAGGCAGGCAATAAACCATCTCCATTTTGGCGTTACGGGTACGCACCGCGCCAAATTTGGTTAACATGCGGGAGACTTTCGACTGATTGATGTTATCGAAGCCTTGTTCCTGCAGCGCCTGAACAATTTCTCCCTGAGAACTGAATTTCTCTTCTTTGAGTAGCGCCTTAAACGCCTTTACTAATTCTTCTTGCTTAGACGAGCTTCGCATAAGTCACCCGGAATATGACGATAGAAACAACATTATTATGCATGTGGATGAATTTTTATGCAAATTATCTACTCAGCGCCAGGCTGAAATAATGTTATGAAAGGGAGTGATTTTATCAGATTTCGTTATCAGAAAACATGCCTGGGTCACGCCGCGCAAATAAGCTTAAAAGTAAATTAAATGTTATCAAAATGATGTTGTTTTGGTGACGGGGCAGGGTGTATTGTAACCACCTCTTAATTCGTTGCCGTCTGTCCTCAGATAGTCTTCTGAAGAGAGATAAAGTCGCGTGACCTCAAATTCTTTAGCTACGAAAATTGTAATTATTTACTTGCTGAATTAAGGTCGCCGCAACGGATTTACAGATACTTAAGTTAACCATAATAAGGAGTTTAGGATGAAAGTCGCAGTCCTCGGCGCTGCTGGTGGTATCGGCCAGGCGCTTGCCCTACTACTGAAAACCCAACTGCCTTCAGGCTCAGAACTCTCCCTGTACGATATTGCTCCGGTAACCCCAGGTGTGGCGGTTGACCTGAGCCACATCCCGACCGCTGTAAAAATCAAAGGCTTCTCCGGTGAAGATGCGCGTCCTGCACTGCAGGGTGCCGACGTGGTGCTGATTTCTGCAGGCGTGGCGCGTAAGCCAGGCATGGATCGTTCAGACCTGTTCAACGTCAACGCGGGCATCGTGAAAAACCTGGTGCAGCAGATTGCTGAAATCTGCCCGAAAGCGTGCATCGGTATCATCACTAACCCGGTGAACACCACCGTGGCTATCGCGGCTGAAGTGCTGAAGAAAGCGGGTGTTTACGACAAAAACAAACTGTTCGGCGTAACCACGCTGGATATCATCCGTTCCAACACCTTTGTTGCTGAGCTGAAAGGCAAACAGCCAACAGAAGTGGAAGTTCCGGTCATTGGCGGTCACTCTGGTGTCACCATTCTGCCTCTGCTGTCGCAGATCCCAGGCGTGAGCTTCACCGAGCAGGAAGTGGCTGATCTGACTAAACGCATCCAGAACGCGGGCACCGAAGTGGTGGAAGCGAAGGCGGGTGGCGGTTCTGCGACCCTGTCTATGGGCCAGGCAGCTGCGCGTTTTGGTCTGTCACTGGTTCGCGCTCTGCAGGGCGAGAAAGGCGTTGTTGAATGCGCTTACGTTGAAGGCGATGGCGAACACGCTCGCTTCTTCTCTCAGCCGCTGCTGCTGGGTAAAAACGGTATCGAAGAGCGTAAATCCATTGGTACGCTGAGCGCGTTTGAACAACACGCGATGGAAGGCATGCTGGATACGCTGAAGAAAGATATCACCCTGGGCGAAGAGTTCGTTAACAAGTAAAACGAACCGTCTCCCGGCAAAAAAAACCGAAGCACTAATGGCTTCGGTTTTTTTATGGCTGTCAGTTTGTTGCCGGGTATTCCTGAATCGTCACGTGGAGCGTCAGTTTCTTATCGTTGCGCATGACCTCAACAGGGATAATAGAACCCGGGCGAATTTCTGCCACCTGATCCATTGTCTCCAGCGCAGAGACCGCTGGCGTGCCGTTGACCGACACAATGACATCATTTACCTGAATCCCCGCGCTGGCCGCCGGACCACCTGGCGCTACCTCGTTCACCACGATGCCCTGAATCTGATCGATACCACCGCCCTGGGTATGCATAGGTGCAATTTCACGACCGCCAATACCGATATAGCCGCGGATCACGCGTCCGTCGCGGATCAGTTTATCCATAATCTTGGTTGCCAGCTGGAACGGAATGGCAAAACCGATCCCTTCCGGTGTTTCGCCGTCGTTACTCTTATCGAACGAGAGGGTGTTGATGCCCATCAGTTCGCCCAGCGAGTTGACCAGCGCACCACCGGAGTTACCGTGGTTGATGGAGGCATCGGTTTGCAGGAAGTTCTGCCGCCCGGAGGGGTTCAAACCAATACGACCGGTCGCGCTGATAATCCCCTGGGTGATGGTCTGACCCAGGTTGTAAGGGTTACCGATAGCCAGTACGACGTCGCCAATATGCGGAGTACGTTTACGGTTGATCGGGATGACCGGCAAACCGCCCGTGGCGTTGATTTTCAGGACGGCCAGGTCGGTCAGGCTATCTGACCCGACGAGTAATGCCTCAAACACGCGGCCATCCTGCAGGGCGACGATAATCTGGTCGGCATCGTTGATCACGTGCTTATTGGTAATAATGTAGCCCCGCTCGTCCATAATTACCCCGGAGCCGAGGGTGCGGATCTCCAGCTGGTTATGGGCTGAGGTGTTCAGGCCACGGTTATAGACGTTAACCACGGCAGGGGCGGCACGGCGCACGGCCTGGTTATAGGTGGCCGGCGTTTCATCCGTGCTATCGAACTGGGGAGCCGACAGTTTGTTGAACTGACGTAAAGACGGCAGCGCCAGCAGCAGCAGGCCTGCGACAATCAAACCGATGACAATAGAACGTAAGAGCTTTACAAGCATGATGCGCGTGTCGTTAAAAAAGGAACGATTTGCAGCATAACATGAGTTATCCGGACATCACACGCAGCGGTGATGTCCGGGGTCGCAAATGCTTAGCGCAACAGAATATAGATGGACTCATTGCCACGCATAACCTGCAGGGCAATGACCGCCGGTTTACTTTCCAGCACCTTGCGCAGTTCGGCAATGGACTGCACGCGATTGCGGTTTACACCAATGATAACGTCATCCTGATGTAATCCGGCCTGCGCGGCAGGGCTGCTCTTCTCGACGGTGTCGATGCTGATGCCTTTCGTACCGTCTTTCATCTGCCCATCACTCAACGTAGCTCCTTGCAGCGCCGGAGCGATAAGCTCCGCACTGGCAGAGGAAGAGGTGCTCTTATCCAGCGTCACTTCAACGTCCAGCGGCTTGCCGTCACGTATCAGGCCCAGCTTCACTTTCGCACCGGGTTCGGTTGTGGCAATCCGCGAGCGCAGCTCCGCAAAGCTGCTCAGTGGTTTACCGTTCAGGCTGACGATCACATCGCCCGATTTTAAGCCTGCTTTTGCCGAGCCGGAGTTTGGCAGCACTTCACTGACAAACGCCCCGCGCTGTACGTTGATGTTGAACGCTTTTGCGATATCTGCGCTCATCTCCATACCTTTGATACCCAGCAGCCCGCGTTTGATTTCACCAAATTGAATGAGCTGCTGCGCCAGCGTTTTGGCCATATTACTGGGGATAGCAAAACCGATCCCAATGCTGCCGCCGCCCGGGGCCAGAATAGCCGTGTTGATCCCAATCAGCTCGCCGTTAAGGTTGAGCAATGCCCCGCCGGAGTTCCCACGGTTGATGGAGGCATCGGTCTGGATAAAGTTTTCCAGCCCTTCCAGATTCAGGCCGCTGCGTCCTAGCGCCGAGACGATCCCGGAAGTCGCGGTCTGCCCTAAACCAAAGGGGTTGCCCACGGCGACGGCAAAATCACCGACACGCAGTTTGTCGGAATCCGCAATGGCAATCTGGGTCAGGTTGCTCGGGTTTTGCACCTGCAACAGCGCGATGTCGCTCTGGTCATCGCCGCCAATCAGTTTGGCATCAAATTCACGTCCATCATTAAGCTGAACGCTGATTTTATCGGCCTGGCTGATGACGTGGTTGTTGGTGAGAATATAGCCTTTGGCCGCATCAATAATGACGCCAGAACCCAGGCCTTCAAAAGGCTGAGCCTGTTGGTCGGGAGACTCATCGCCAAAATATTTTTTCAGTTCTTCAGGGACGCGTTGGCTTTGTACTGCCGTGCCTTCAACCTGTACGCTGACCACCGCAGGCAACACTTTTTCCAGCATTGGCGCGAGGCTTGGAATGGCCGCCTGGCCAGGTACCTGGGAGGGAATAGCGGCGAAGACCGGGACGGACGCCGAGAGAGATAACCCGACACTTAACGCGATAGCGCTCAACAGCTGGTTTTTTTTCTTCATCGATGTTGACTCTCGTAACCTGGAATAAAGGAAAAACGGCCCCAAAAACACGTTGATGTTATTGAATTTTAAACCGCTGAACAATGAAGTGTTTAACTAAATGATAGCTGGGGTCATCAAGAAAGGACGGGCGCAATCGCTGCGCCCGTAAAATAAATTCAGGTTGTGCGATTAATCGCGTTTTACACCGCCGCGCAGCAGGCCGGACGCGCCATCTGAATAGTCACGTGGCATCTGAACCGGAGCCTGATCGTTACCGGCTTCAGAGTCTGCCAGACGGTTGCGGAACGGGTTGGTTTCCGCCGTCATTTCCGGCAGCAGGCTGCTGGAGCTTTTCGCCATGTGTTGATACAGCTGGCGATAGTCGGTTGCCATGTTGTCCAGCAGCTCGGCGCTACGGGCAAAGTGGCTGACCAGCTCTT
Source organism: Lelliottia nimipressuralis (assembly GCF_004402045.1). GTDB lineage: Bacteria > Pseudomonadota > Gammaproteobacteria > Enterobacterales > Enterobacteriaceae > Enterobacter > Enterobacter chinensis. Next base: position 49,064 of record NZ_SOMG01000003.1, read on the forward strand.
CACGATACTCTTCCAGTTCGGCTTTGTTCTTTTCCAGTTCGTACTGCAGTGACTGCTGCTGACGCAATTTGCGATTACCGAAACGCATGGCCACAGCACCAATGACGATGCCGACGACTAAACCGATTAGCGCATATTCCCAGGTCATGAACTTCTCCCGTTGTCTTGTTGTTCCGTAGGGTGTTGGCTCGGCTCCTGCCTGTGCCTGATAATGCCACTATAACCGCTATTTCCGCAGAAGTGGAATCCTGACGTATCATCGCGTAGTGTAGAACGGCCTTTTTTTCATCAGTCACGCCTGCTGGTGAGCATTAATTGAAGGAATAACAATAAGATTATGCAAAACCTGTCCCCTGCATCGCGCTATCAACTGGCCCTTAACGAGGGCACTCATCAGCCGGATGACGTTCAACGTGAGGCGGTAAACCGTCTGGAGACGATCTATCAGGAACTCACGGCAAAACCCGCTGAAGTCGAACAGAGCAGTGGGCTCAAGGCGGCATTTGGGCGGCTGCTTGGCAAAAAAGCGCCGCAGGATCACGCTCCGGTGCGCGGTTTATATATGTGGGGCGGTGTCGGGCGCGGAAAAACCTGGCTGATGGACATGTTCTACCAGAGCCTGCCGGGCGCACGTAAGCAGCGTTTGCACTTCCATCGTTTTATGCTGCGAGTGCATGAAGAGCTGACTGCACTGCAGGGCCAAAGCGATCCGCTGGATATTGTGGCCGATAGATTCAAGGCGGAAACTGACGTGCTCTGCTTCGATGAGTTTTTTGTGTCTGACATCACCGATGCCATGCTATTAGGCGGCCTGATGAAAGCGTTATTTGCCCGTGGGATTACGCTGGTTGCCACGTCGAACATCCCGCCTGATGAGCTGTATCGCAATGGCCTGCAGCGGGCACGTTTCCTGCCTGCCATCGACGCCATCAAACAACATTGTGACATAATGAATGTTGATGCGGGGGTGGATTACCGCCTACGCACGCTGACCCAGGCGCATCTGTGGCTCTCACCGTTGAATACAGAGACCACCCGCCAGATGGACAAACTTTGGCTGGCGTTGGCGGGGGCAAAACGTGAGCACGCCCCGGAACTTGAGATTAACCATCGCCCGTTGCCAACGCTCGGCGTTGAAAACCAAACGCTGGCGGTCTCCTTTACGACGCTGTGTGTTGATGCCCGCAGCCAGCATGACTACATCGCACTTTCGCGTCTGTTCCACACCGTGATGGTGCTGAATGTTCCGGTGATGACGCGGCTGATGGAGAGCGAAGCACGGCGCTTCATCGCGCTGGTGGATGAGTTTTATGAGCGCCACGTCAAGCTGGTGGTTAGCGCCGAGGTACCTTTATATGAGATCTACCAGGGGGAGCGGCTGAAGTTTGAGTTCCAGCGCTGTCTCTCGCGCCTGCAGGAGATGCAGAGCGAGGAATACCTGAAGCTTGAGCATATGCCGTAACAAATGCCACCCTCTCCCTGAGAAGGGAACCTTGTAGGCCGGGTAAGGCGCAACCGCCACCCGGCATTTTCCACACCCTCGAAAAACCCAATTTCAAACGCATTTAAGGGTCGATCTTTGACCTCAACTTCTCTATAATCTTGCGACCCCACGTTACGAGAAGGTTTTTTTCCCAAAACTTTCTATGTGTCGGCATGTGCTATTCGAAGGGGTAGGTTTGCCGGACTTTGTCGTGTGAGCCTCAACTGACTAAACGTTTGGGTGTTCACCAACGTGTAACTTATTTATTTGGGTAAGCTTTTAATGAAAACTTTTACAGCTAAACCAGAAACCGTACAGCGCGACTGGTATGTTGTTGACGCGACCGGTAAAACTCTGGGCCGTCTGGCTACTGAACTGGCTCGTCGCCTGCGCGGTAAGCATAAAGCGGAATACACTCCGCACGTTGATACTGGTGACTACATCATCGTTCTGAACGCAGAAAAAGTTGCTGTTACCGGCAACAAGCGTACTGACAAAGTGTACTACCATCACACCGGCCACATCGGTGGTATCAAAGAAGCGACCTTTGAAGAGATGATTGCTCGCCGTCCTGAGCGTGTGATTGAAATCGCGGTTAAAGGCATGCTGCCAAAAGGCCCGCTGGGTCGTGCTATGTTCCGTAAACTGAAAGTTTACGCAGGCAACGAGCACAACCACGCGGCACAGCAACCGCAAGTTCTTGACATCTAATCGGGATTATAGGCAATGGCTGAAAATCAATACTACGGCACTGGTCGCCGCAAAAGTTCCGCAGCTCGCGTTTTCATCAAACCGGGCAGTGGTAAAATCGTAATCAACCAGCGTTCTCTGGAACAATACTTCGGTCGCGAAACTGCCCGCATGGTAGTTCGCCAGCCGCTGGAACTGGTTGACATGGTAGAAAAACTGGATCTGTACATCACCGTTAAAGGTGGTGGTATCTCCGGTCAGGCAGGTGCGATCCGTCACGGTATCACCCGCGCTCTGATGGAGTACGACGAATCCCTGCGTTCTGAACTGCGTAAAGCTGGCTTCGTTACTCGTGACGCGCGTCAGGTTGAACGTAAGAAAGTGGGTCTGCGTAAAGCACGTCGTCGTCCACAGTTCTCCAAACGTTAATCCATTCTGCTCACGCAGAACGATTGGCGAAAAACCCGCTTCGGCGGGTTTTTTTATGGATAATGCGCAGGTTATCCACAATATCCATGCATATATCTTCTCTTTTTCCACATTTCCAGAATCCCCTCACCACAAAGCCATCAAAATCTGGTAAACTATCATCCAATTTTCTGCCCAAATATCAGTGAATACTCGATTTTTGTTCGATTCTTGAACAATGTGTTTTCTCTGGGATGGGCGATACAACATCTGGCTGGCCCCTGTTGGGCTGGTAGCAGTAAAAATTCTGAATATACCTGGAGGTTTTCATGGCTGTCGCTGCCAACAAACGTTCGGTAATGACGCTGTTTTCTGGTCCTACTGACATTTATAGCCATCAGGTTCGTATCGTGCTGGCCGAGAAGGGTGTCAGTTTTGAGATCGAGCATGTGGAAAAGGATAACCCGCCTCAGGATCTGATCGATCTCAACCCGAGCCAAAGCGTGCCGACGCTGGTGGATCGCGAGCTGACCCTGTGGGAATCCCGTATCATTATGGAATATCTGGATGAGCGTTTCCCGCATCCACCACTGATGCCTGTTTACCCTGTCGCGCGTGGTGAAAGCCGCCTGTACATGCAGCGTATCGAGAAAGACTGGTACACGCTGATGAACGTTATCGTTAACGGTTCCTCTTCTGAAGCGGATGCTGCCCGTAAACAACTGCGTGAAGAACTGCTGGCAATCGCACCTGTGTTTGGCCAGAAACCGTTCTTCCTGAGCGATGAGTTCAGCCTGGTGGATTGCTACCTGGCTCCGTTGCTATGGCGTCTGCCAACCCTGGGGGTTGAGTTCAGTGGCCCTGGCGCGAAAGAGATGAAGGGCTATATGACTCGCGTATTTGAGCGCGACTCTTTCCTGGCATCTTTAACTGAACCGGAACGTGAAATGCGTCTCGGCCGAGGCTAATGACTGTGGAAATGTCACAATTAACCCCACGCCGTCCGTATCTGCTGCGCGCCTTCTATGAATGGCTGCTGGATAACCAGCTCACGCCGCACCTGGTTGTGGATGTGACGTTGCCGGGCGTGCTGGTTCCAATGGAATACGCACGTGACGGACAGATCGTGCTGAACATTGCGCCGCGTGCGGTAGGTAACCTGGAACTGGCAAACGACGAAGTGCGTTTTAACGCGCGTTTCGGCGGTATCCCGCGTCAGGTTTCTGTGCCGCTGGCTGCCGTGCTGGCGATTTACGCCCGTGAAAACGGTGCGGGTACCATGTTCGAGCCGGAAGCGGCGTATGATGAAGATGTTGCCAGCCTGAATGATGACAATGCAGCTGATGAGCGCGAAAGCGACACGGTGATGTCACTTATCGATGGTGATAAGCCCGATCATCACGACGACAATGATCCTGATGACGATCCACCGCCGCGCGGTGGTCGTCCAGCCCTTCGCGTCGTGAAATAATAAAACAGGCCCAATTGGGCCTGTTTTTTTACACTTCCAGGTAGTTCAGTATCCCGTCAGCCGCTTTACGGCCTTCGGCAATCGCCGTCACCACCAGGTCGGAACCGCGAACGATATCGCCACCGGCGAAGATTTTCGGGTTGCTGGTCTGGAACGCGTTATCGCTTCCCTCTGGCGCAATGATGCGGCCCTGCGAATCCAGCTCAACGCTGTGCTTCGCCAGCCATTCCATGCTGTGAGGACGGAAACCGAACGCCATCACCACGGCGTCGGCCGGGATCACGTGTTCAGAGCCTGCCACGATTTCTGCGCGACGACGGCCTTTCGCATCCGGCGCACCCATCTCAGTGCGCGCCATTTTCACGCCGCTCACTTTACCGTTGGCATTCACTTCAATACCCAGAGGCTGGATGTTGAACTGGAATTCCACGCCCTCTTCACGCGCGTTTTTCACTTCGCGTTTAGAGCCCGGCATATTCTCTTCGTCGCGACGATAGGCGCAGATCACGTGTGCCGCATTCTGACGAATGGAGGTACGCACGCAGTCCATTGCGGTATCACCGCCGCCCAGCACCACCACGCGTTTGCCTTCCATGCTCACAAACGGCTCTTCGGCGGTTTCGCCATAACCCATGATCTGCTTGGTATTGGCAATCAGGAACGGCAGAGCGTCAAATACGCCTGGAGCATCTTCGTTCTCCAGACCCCCGCGCATGGACTGATAGGTGCCCACGCCGAGGAACACGGCATCGTAATCCTTCAGCAGGTCGTCAAGTTGCACGTCGCGGCCCACTTCCACGTTCAGTTTGAACTCAATGCCCATACCGGTGAAAATTTCACGGCGGCGGGTCATGACCTCTTTTTCCAGCTTGAAGGCCGGGATACCGAAGGTCAGCAGACCGCCGATTTCCGGATGACGGTCAAAGACCACCGCCTTCACGCCGTTACGGGTCAGGACGTCCGCACAGGCCAGGCCCGCCGGGCCCGCGCCAATGATCGCTACGCGCTTGTCGGTTTGCTTCACGCCGGTCATATCCGGACGCCAGCCCATCTCGAACGCTTTATCGTTGATATAGCGCTCAATGTTACCGATGGTCACTGCGCCAAACTCGTCGTTCAGCGTACAGGAACCCTCACACAGACGGTCCTGAGGACACACGCGGCCGCACACTTCCGGCAGGGTGTTGGTCTGGTGAGACAACTCGGCGGCTTCAAAAATACGCCCTTCGTTGGCCAGCTTTAGCCAGTTCGGGATGTAGTTGTGGACCGGGCATTTCCATTCGCAGTAAGGGTTACCGCAGGACAGGCAGCGGTCTGCCTGTGCTTTGGCCTGGCCTTCTGAAAACGGCTCGTAGATTTCTACAAATTCAATTTTACGGATCTTCAGCGGTTTCTTTGGCGGATCAACACGCTGCAGGTCGATAAACTGGTATACGTTCTGGCTCATCTGAATTCCTTACTGCGCCTGCACACGCAGCTCTGCTGCGCTACGACTACGGTGACCCAACAGGGCTTTAACATCGCTGGACTTCGGTTTAACCAGCGCAAATTTCGCTGAGAACGCCGGCCAGTTCGCCAGGATCTCTTCGCCGCGCGAAGAACCGGTATGCTGCACGTGTTCGGTAATCAAACCGCGCAGGTGTTCTTCGTGGATGGCCAGCGTATCAACGTCCAGCACTTCCACCAGTTCCGGGTTCACGCGTTTGCGGAACTCACCGTCTTCATCCAGTACGTACGCAAAACCGCCCGTCATGCCTGCGCCAAAGTTCACGCCGGTTTTACCCAGGACGCAAACAATCCCGCCCGTCATGTATTCACAACCGTTATCGCCAATGCCTTCCACTACGGTGATAGCACCGGAGTTACGCACCGCAAAACGTTCACCTGCACGTCCCGCAGCAAACAGACGTCCGCCGGTCGCGCCGTACAGACAGGTATTGCCGATGATGCTTGCTTCGTGGCTGCGGAAAGCAGAACCCACCGGAGGACGCACCGCCAGCAGACCGCCCGCCATGCCTTTACCGACGTAGTCGTTGGCATCGCCAGTCAGGTACAGCTCAACGCCACCTGCGTTCCACACGCCAAAGCTCTGACCCGCAGTACCGCTGAAGTGTGCGGTGATCGGATCCGCTGCCAGCCCCTGGTCACCGTGCGTTTGCGCGATGTAGCCGGAGAGGGAGGCACCCACAGAACGGTCGGTGTTGCGGATATCAAACCAGAACGTTTTGCTCTGCTTGTCGTCCACGTACGGTTTCGCCTGCTGCAACAGCTGCGCGTTCAGCACGCCGTTATCGAACGGTGGGTTGTTCTCGGTGCAGTAAACCGCTTTGCCAGGGTGCGGCTGCGCGGTTTCCAGCAGCTTGCTCAGCTCCAGCTTCTGCTGCTTGGCGGTGAAACCTTCCAGCTCTTTGAGCAGATCGGTACGACCAATCAGGTCCACCAGGCGCTTCACGCCCAGCTGCGCCATCAGCTCGCGGGTTTCACGGGCGATGAAGTCAAAGTAGTTGGTCACTTTGAACGGCAGGCCGTGATAGTGGTTCTTACGCAGCTTCTCGTCCTGGGTCGCAACACCGGTTGCGCAGTTGTTCAGGTGGCAAATACGCAGGTATTTACAGCCAAGCGCAACCATTGGGCCGGTACCGAAGCCGAAGCTTTCAGCACCCAGAATCGCTGCTTTGATGATGTCGAGGCCGGTTTTCAGGCCGCCATCCACCTGCAGGCGGATCTTGTGACGCAGACCGTTAGCCACCAGCGCCTGCTGGGTTTCTACCAGGCCAAGCTCCCACGGACAACCCGCGTATTTCACGGAGGAGAGCGGGCTTGCACCGGTGCCGCCATCGTAGCCGGCGATGGTGATGAGATCCGCATAGGCTTTCGCCACACCGGTGGCGATGGTACCAACGCCCGGTTCGGAAACCAGCTTCACGGATATCATCGCTTTCGGGTTGACCTGCTTCAGGTCGAAAATCAGCTGCGCTAAGTCCTCGATAGAGTAGATATCGTGGTGCGGCGGCGGGGAGATCAGCGTCACGCCCGGTACCGAATAGCGCAGTTTGGCGATGTACGGGGTAACTTTATCACCCGGCAACTGACCGCCTTCGCCCGGTTTAGCACCCTGAGCAACTTTAATCTGAATCACGTCGGCGTTAACCAGGTACGCCGGCGTCACGCCAAAACGACCGGATGCCACCTGCTTGATACGTGACACTTTGTTGGTGCCGTAACGCGCCGGATCTTCACCGCCTTCGCCGGAGTTGGAGTTACCGCCGATGCTGTTCATGGCTTCCGCCAGCGCCTCGTGGGCTTCAGGACTCAGCGCGCCGATGGACATCGCCGCGGTGTCGAAGCGTTTGAACAGTTCGGATGCAGGTTCAACCTCGTCAATGCTGACCGCTTCATCACCCGGATTGAGGGCAATGAGGTCGCGCAGCGTCGCCGCCGGACGGTTGTTGACCAGCTCAGCGTACTGCTGATAATCACTGTATTCGCCGCTCTGAACCGCCTGCTGCAGCGTGCGCACCACGTCCGGGTTGTAAGCATGATACTCACCGCCGTGAACGTATTTCAGCAGACCGCCCTGATCCAGCGGCTTGCGTGCCAGCCAGGCGCGTTTAGACAGGTTCACCAGATCCTGCTGGAAGTCAGCAAAACCGGCGCCGCCGATGCGGCTGACCACACCCTGGAAGCAGAGGTTGGCTACCTCATCATGCAGGCCGACCGCTTCAAACAGCTTCGAGCAGCGGTAGGAAGCAATGGTCGAGATGCCCATTTTGGACATGATCTTGTACAGACCTTTGTTGATGCCGTTACGGTAGTTCAGCATCACTGCACGGTAGTCTTTGTCGATCGCGCGGGTATCCACCAGACGGGCCAGCGTTTCGTAGGCCAGGTATGGATAAATCGCCGTCGCACCAAAGCCTAACAGCACGGCAAAGTGGTGCGGGTCGCGGGCGCTGGCGGTTTCAACAATGATGTTGGCGTCGCAGCGCAGGCTTTTGTCGACCAGACGCGTCTGGATAGCACCTACCGCCATTGGCGCGGGTACCGGCAGACGGTTTTTCGCGATATTACGGTCAGAAAGCACCAGCAGAACGGTACCGTTACGTACCATCTGTTCGGCTTTGTCACACAGCGCATTCACCGTCTCTTCGAGGCTCGATTCGTTCACGTCAAACGTAATGTCGAGCGTGTCGGCGCGATAGTGCTCCTCTTTCATGGTGGTGAGCTGTTTGAAATCGGAGTACAGCAGGATCGGCGATTTAAAGGTCAAACGGTGCGCCTGGCCTTCGGCCTCGCAGAAGACGTTCATCTCGCGACCGATGCTGGTTGCCAGCGACATGACGTGCGCTTCACGCAGCGGGTCGATTGGCGGGTTGGTGACCTGCGCGAACTGCTGACGGAAGTAGTCATAAATGATGCGCGGCTGGCTGGAGAGCACGGCAAACGGGGTATCGTCACCCATGGATCCGACCGCTTCCTGGCCGTTTTCACCGAGCACGCGAATAACAGAGTCCAGCTCTTCCGCGCTGTAGTTAAACTGTTTCTGGAAGCTCGCAAGCATGTCGTCGTCCAGTTCGCGACGACCCACTTCTTCATCCGATAAATCTTCGAACGGCACGAGGCGACGCACGTTCTTCTCCATCCACTCTTTGTACGGATGGCGGCTTTTCAGATCGTGATCGGTTTCGGCTGAGTGCAGAATGCGCCCACCGCGAGTATCGATAACCATCAGCTCGCCCGGGCCGACGCGGCCCTTCTCGACCACTTCGTCAGGCTGGTAATCCCAGATACCGACTTCAGAGGCGCAGGTGATGAGCTTGTCTTTGGTGATGACGTAGCGCGCAGGACGCAGGCCGTTACGGTCCAGGTTACAGGCAGCAAAACGGCCGTCGGACATAACGATGCCCGCCGGGCCATCCCACGGCTCCATATGCATGGAGTTAAAGTCGAAGAACGCGCGCAGCTCCGGATCCATATCCGGGTTGTTCTGCCAGGCCGGCGGCACGAGCAGACGCATGGCGCGAACGATGTCCATCCCGCCCGCCAGCAGCAGTTCCAGCATGTTATCCATGGAGCTGGAGTCAGAGCCGGTTTCGTTCACGAACGGCGCGGCATCGTGCAGGTCAGGGATCAGTGGCGTCTGGAATTTATAGGTACGGGCGCGGGCCCACTGGCGGTTACCGGTAATGGTGTTGATCTCGCCGTTGTGCGCCAGATAGCGGAACGGCTGAGCCAGCGGCCAGCGAGGTACGGTGTTGGTGGAGAAGCGCTGGTGGAACAGGCAAATGGCCGATTCCAGACGCAGGTCCGCCAGGTCCAGGTAAAAGCGCGGCAGGTCAGCCGGCATACACAGACCTTTATAGATGTTCACCAGGTTAGAGAGGCTACAGACGTAGAACTCTTTATCGTCCTGGAGACGTTTTTCAATGCGGCGGCGAGCGATGAACAGACGGCGTTCCATATCACGTGGACGCCAGCCCGCAGGCGCATTAACGAAAATCTGTTCAATGCGAGGCAGTGAGGAGAGGGCGATTTCACCGAGCACCCCTTCGTTGGTTGGCACATTACGCCAGCCGACAATAGACAGGGTTTCACGCTGAAGTTCTTCTTCGACGATGCGGCGTGAGGCAGCAGCCTTTTCAGGATCCTGGTTCAGGAACAGCATACCGACAGCGTAGTTTTTGGCTAAACGCCAGCCGCGCTCTTCCGCCACGATGCGGAAGAAACGATCGGGTTTTTGCAGCAGCAGGCCGCAACCGTCGCCGGTTTTACCATCGGCAAGGATGGCGCCACGGTGCTGCATTCGGGCCAGTGCGTGAATAGCAGTACGCACTACCTTGTGGCTAGGTTCGCCTTCTATGTGGGCGATCAGGCCGAAACCACAGTTATCCTTCTCAAGGGATTTATCGTACAACATATCAGTGAACCTCCCCAGGCTCGTCGGGCTTCCCACTGAACTTTACCGTGGCGCACAGGCGCAGAAAGAGCATGGCGACGGGGTTTGCGTTTCATACGCGGACCTCGCATTCGCCCTCTTTTTCATCCTTTCGCGCAGGTAAACAAGTTTGAGGACTTGCTTCAGAGGGAATCTCAATTACTGCATAAATATGATGAGCAGGCCGCTCATCCAGAAAGCTTCCAGCGGATTTCCAAGTTATCGGGAATTGGTACACAGGTCAAATGGCAATCTTATTTATACAAAAATGTGCTAAAGAGGTGCTATCTATTTGTATATAAAAAGTATTTAACTAATTTTACATTGATTGTATGCCCTGGCAGGACGCAGCGGAGTGTGATCTGACTCACTATATGAAAGCGGTATTATCGATGCAGCGTGCTGAATAGCAGATTTATAGCAGAATAATAATCTGGTGCGAGGTGTAAACCCGCATAAAGTCACTGTTTTTCAGTGTGGGCACTATAAATAAAAAAAACCATCAGAACATAAGGAAAAGTAATTACGGATTGCGTGAATGAAATTGCAGTAATCTTGATTATTTATTCATATAGATAAAGGCCGTCCGGGACGATTGATCCAGGTCATCGCCGACAGAGGCTAAAAATGGCAGGCTTGTCCCCTTTCTCCGGGACGGTCTATCAGATTATGCAGTTACAGAAATTAGTCAATATGTTTGGTGGGGATCTTTTGCAGCGTTATGGGCAAAAGGTTCACAAGCTGACGCTGCACGGCGGTTTTAGCTGCCCGAATCGCGATGGCACCATCGGGCGCGGCGGCTGCACTTTCTGTAACGTGGCTTCGTTCGCCGACGAGGCGCAGCAGCATAACTCCATCGCGGAACAGCTTGCCCATCAGGCAAGCCTGGTCAACCGCGCCAAACAATATCTGGCCTATTTTCAGGCCTACACCAGCACATGGGCGGAGGTGCAGGTGCTGCGTTCCATGTATCAGCAGGCGGTCACTCAGGCCAATATTGTCGGGCTGTGCGTGGGGACGCGCCCGGACTGCGTGCCGGACGCGGTGCTGGACCTGCTCAGCGAGTATAAAGATCAAGGCTATGAGATCTGGCTGGAACTGGGTTTACAGACCGCGCATGACAAAACCTTGCACCGAATCAACCGTGGCCATGATTTCGCCTGCTACCAACGCACTACGCGTCTGGCGCGCGAGCGCGGGCTAAAAGTCTGCTCGCACCTGATTGTCGGGTTGCCTGGCGAAGGTCAACAGCATGGCCTGGAGACGCTGGAAAAAGTGGTTGAGACCGGCGTGGACGGTATCAAGCTGCACCCGCTGCATATCGTGAAGGGCAGCATCATGGCGAAAGCCTGGGAAGCCGGTCGGTTAAACGGCATCGAACTCGACGAGTATACGGTGACGGCGGGAGAGATGATTCGCCATACGCCGCCGGAGATTATTTACCATCGCATCTCCGCCAGCGCCCGCCGCCCAACGCTTCTGGCACCGCTGTGGTGTGAGAACCGCTGGACGGGGATGGTGGAAATCGACCGCTATCTGCAGGAGAATGGCGTACAGGGCTCGGCGCTTGGCCGCCCGTGGGTTCCCCATCTACCGACGACGACCGCCTAACAAACTCCCCAGCATGCCGCGCACTATCTGATTCGTGACCTGCCGTGCAGCACTTTTCGCCATGGTCTGCACCACGCCATCACGCTTGCCGCCGCGCGGCCCGGTGCTGCCGAACAGAATGTCTTTGAGTCCACCGAGAATACCGTCATCCACCGCGACAGACTGCCCTTTAGCGGCAGGCGCATCCTGCGATTCCGTTGTCGACTGCACGCCTTTTTGCAGCATCTCGAACGCAGACTCCCGATCCACCTCGTCTTCATATTTTCCGTATACCGGCGAGTGGTTAATCAGGCCGTTGCGCTCGTCGTCCGTCACTGGCCCCATGCGCGAGCAGGGGGCGATCACCATTGCGCGTTCCACAACGGACGGGCTGCCCTTGGCATCAAGGAACGAGATCAGCGCTTCACCGGTGCCTAACGCCTGAATTGCTGCTTCGGTATCAAAGGCAGGATTGGCGCGCATGGTTTGCGCCGCGGCTTTCACCGCTTTTTGATCTTTCGGCGTAAAGGCGCGCAGGGCGTGCTGCACGCGGTTGCCGAGCTGGCCTAGTACGTTGTCCGGAATATCCGACGGGTTTTGCGAAACAAACCAGACGCCGACGCCTTTGGAGCGGATCAGGCGAATGACCTGTTCAATCTTATCCAGCAGGACCTGCGGCGCGTCGTTGAACAGCAGATGCGCTTCGTCAAAGAAGAACACCAGCTTCGGTTTTTCCAGATCGCCCGCTTCGGGGAGCTGCTCATAAAGCTCTGAGAGCATCCACAGCAGGCTGGCGGCGTAGAGTTTCGGCATCTGGTAGAGCTTCTCTGAGCTCAGAATGTTGATGATGCCTTTGCCGCTGCTGTCGGTGCGCATCCAGTCTTTGATATCCAGCATGGGCTCGCCGAAGAAGTGTTCAGCCCCCTGTTGCTCCAGGGTCAGTAATCCGCGCTGAATGGCTCCCACCGACGCGCTGCTAATATTGCCGTACTGGTTCTGGAAGGATTTCGCGTTATCGCCGATGTATTGGGTAATGGCCCGCAGATCTTTGAAATCAAGCAGCAGCAGACCCTGGTCATCGGCAATGCGGAAGATAATATTCAGCACACCGGACTGCACGTCGTTGAGGTTAAGCAGGCGGGCCAGCAGCAGCGGGCCGAGATCGGAGACAGTGGCGCGTACCGGGTGACCTTTCTCGCCGAAGATGTCCCAAACAACCACCGGGTTGCTGCGTGGGGTCCAGTCCGTGATGCCAATATTCTTCAGCCGTTCGAGCAGTTTTTCAGAGGCGGTACCCTCCTGAGCCACACCGGTTAAATCGCCTTTCACGTCAGCCATAAAGACCGGTACGCCAATCTCTGAAAGCGACTCCGCCAGCTTTTGCAGGGTCACGGTTTTCCCCGTCCCGGTCGCACCGGTGATCAGACCGTGGCGGTTCGCCATCGCGGGCAATAAATACAGCTCTTTTTCCAGCGTCCGGGCAATTAACAATGGTGTACTCATGATGCGCTTCCTCTCTTAGTCCTGGGTGCAGTATAGGCAACCTGACGGCAATTTGGCTGAGTAAATTGCTGACTTTGCGGCGCATTATCCAGCGCGAACTATGCTTTTGCATACGGTTCACAAAATAGTGGGAAACTATGTCCAGATTCTTCTTTAACGACCGCAAACAGCTGGTCAACGATGCCATTGAAGGCATACTGCTCTCTGCACCGCACGCCAACCTTGTCAAACTCGATGTCGATCCGGCCATCAGGATCGTCGCGCGCGGCGACTGGGACAAAAGCCGTGTGGCGGTGATCTCTGGCGGTGGCTCAGGCCACGAACCCGCGCACGCCGGGTTTGTCGGTAAAGGCATGTTGACGGCGGCAGTGTGTGGCGATCTGTTTGCCTCGCCGAGCGTGGATGCGGTATTGAATGCCATCGTCGCGGTCACGGGCGATCGCGGCTGCCTGCTGATCGTCAAAAACTATACCGGTGACCGCCTGAACTTCGGCCTGGCGGCTGAAAAGGCCAAGCGCTACGGTCTGAAGGTGGAGATGGTGATTGTGGCGGACGACATCGCGCTGCCGGATAACAAGCAGCCGCGCGGTATTGCCGGTACGGCACTGGTGCACAAAATTGCGGGCTATGCGGCGGAGCACGGGAAATCGCTGAGTGAAGTGCGGGAGATTGCGCAGCAGGCCTGCGACAATCTCTGGAGCCTGGGCGTGGCGATGCAAACCTGCAATCTGCCGGGCAGCGACGATGAAGAGGGGCGCATTAAACAAGGCCACGTCGAGCTGGGTCTTGGCATTCACGGCGAGCCCGGAGCTTCCGTGGTGGATACGCAAAACAGCAAAGCGATTATCGACACGCTGGTGGCACCGTTGAGGGCGCAGGCGGGTAAGGGGCGCTTTGCGGTATTGATTAACAATCTTGGTGGCGTATCGGCGCTGGAGATGGCGCTGCTGACGAAAGAGCTGGCGCACTCGGCACTGAAAGAGGAGATCGCCTACCTGATTGGCCCTGCACCGCTGGTCAGCGCGCTAGATATGAAAGGTTTTTCTCTGACGCTGCTGAAGCTCAACGATTTCTTCGAAAAGGCGATTCACGCCGAGGTCGAAACGCTGGGCTGGCAGAAGCCGGTGGCGTTTGCACCGCTGCGTACCGTGGCGCATAGCGCCATTCATGATCGTGTGGAATACGCCCCATCAGTCAATCCGCAGGTTGGTGGGTATGTCGCCTCGGTAACGAAGACGCTGATCCAGCTAGAAAATCGTCTTAACGCGCTGGATGCAAAAGTGGGGGATGGTGATACCGGCTCTACCTTTGCGCAAGGTGCCCGGGATATTGCGCAGCGCCTGGAGGAGGACAAACTTCCACTTAATGATGTGTCGGCGCTACTGTTGCTGGTGGGCGAGCGGCTGGCCACGGTGATGGGCGGATCGAGCGGGGTACTGATGTCGATCTTCTTTACCGCTGCGGGGCAGAAACTGCATGACGGGCAGGCGTTACCTGAAGCGTTGCTGAGCGGGCTGGCGCAGATGAAGCAGTACGGCGGGGCGGATCTCGGCGATCGCACGCTGATCGATGCGCTGCAACCGGCGCTGGAAGCCTTGCAGAAAGGCGATCTTCAGGCGGCAGCGCTGGCGGCACAGCAGGGGGCAGAGGCAACGGCGAAAATGGAGAAAGCCGGTGCGGGGCGCTCATCGTATGTGAACAAAGAGAATCTGGACGGCGTGATGGATCCGGGAGCGGTCGCGGTGGCAGAGGTGTTTAACACGTTAGCGAAATAGCAAAGTAGGCCGGGTAAGGCGAAGCCGCCACCCGGCACAATCACATCAAAAATCCGCTTTCAACACCACGCGATAACGAGCTTTGCCGTCGCGCACGTGCTGGATGGCTTCGTTGATTTTCGACATCGGATACAGCTCGGTGGTTGGGGCCACTTTGGTGCGTCCGGCAAACTTCATCAGCTTGCGCAACTCGAATGGCGTACCGGTTGCGGAACCGGACACGCTGCGATCCCCGCCGATCAGGGTAAACGCCGGAACCGGCAGCGGCTTCATGACTGCCCCTACGGTGTGGAAGTTGCCGCCGTAGGCCAGTGCTTCAAAGTACGGCTGCCAGTTGAGATCGACGTTAACGGTGTTAATGATCAGGTCAAACTGCCCCGCCAGCGCGTTCAGGGCTTCAGGATCGCGGCTGTTCACGACTTTATCTGCACCCATTGCCAGCACTTCTTTCTCTTTGGCTGGGTTCGAGCTGAACGCCGTGACTTCACAGCCCATCGCGTGCAGCAGTTTGATGGCGATATGCCCCAGGCCGCCAATACCGATGACGCCCACGCGGCTGGTAGCGGTAATATGGTGCATCAGCAGGGGTTTGAAGACGGTGATACCGCCGCACAGGAGCGGACCGGCGGATTCGATATCAATGCTGTCCGGCAGCGGGATGACCCATTGCCAGTCGGCGCGTAGTTTGTCGGCAAAACCGCCTTTGTTCAGAATGGTGGGAACGGCGCCTTCGAGGCAGTTGATCTGATTCCCGCTGATACAGGCATCGCAGTGGCCGCAGCTACGTGCCGTCCAGCCAATGCCCACGCGCTGGCCCACTTTCAGCCCTTTGTCCTGCGCGGCGCTACCGAGCGCCACGACGCGGCCAATGACTTCGTGCCCGGCAACCAGTGGATAGCTTGAAAAGCCCCATTCGTTGTCGATCATCGAGAGATCCGAGTGGCAGATCCCGCAGTAATCAACCTGTACTTCGACGTCTTCTGCTTTTAGTTCGCCCGCATCGTATTCGTACAGCTCAAGCTCTGCACCCGCCTGCGGTGCGGCGTAGCTTTTTATCGTTGACATCGTGTTTCCCCCGTTGTGGTGTGAACTGAGAGTGTAGAGCATTCAGTTCAGCGCCGCTTAACAGAAGAGGGCAGCAAAGATAATTACAGACTTTTCAGCATCCTGACTTCGCAATCAACGTGGCCGGTACAAC
Organism: Lelliottia nimipressuralis; assembly: GCF_004402045.1. GTDB lineage: Bacteria > Pseudomonadota > Gammaproteobacteria > Enterobacterales > Enterobacteriaceae > Enterobacter > Enterobacter chinensis. The sequence continues at coordinate 65,117 of NZ_SOMG01000003.1, forward strand.
CCAGCGGTGCATCAATATGCTCAAAGCCCAGATGTTCATACAGGCCAATGGCTTCTTTGAGGAAGGCGGTGGTTTCGAGGTAACAGCGTTTAAAACCCTGAGTTCGCGCGTGGTCCAGGGCCACCAGCGCCAGCTTTTTCGCCAGACCTTGCCCGCGCGCCGCTGGCAGGAAATACATTTTCTGTAGTTCACAGATATCCGGCTCGCTGCAGCTGAGAGGCGCGACGCCGCCGCCGCCCACCACCTGGCCGTTCTGCTCGATTATCCAGTAGGCATGGCCCGGCTGGCTGTACAGCTGGAACAGCTCGTCCAGATTCGGGTCGGCAACCGTGTAGCCTTTATCAGCCGTCAGGCCATATTCGGCAGAAACCGTACGGATAACGGCGGCGATAGCCGGGTTGTCCTGCACAGCGATCCGACGCATCGTCGTCGCGACGGGGGTAATCACGCTCATAGCATTACTCATTACAAAAATTGACACACAACTGCTGTTAATAGCACCGCAGAAAGGGGAGTGCAAGCGAGGAGTTTTCAGGAAGGATACCCCTTACGCCCTGAAGCGTAAGGGGTAATAGCATTACAGGGCTGCAATTACCGCCTGCTGCTCAATCAGCTTGGTCTTCGCATCGGCGAAGGCAACCAGACGCTCACGCTCTTTCGCGATGACCGCTTCTGGTGCACGGGCGACAAAGCCTTCGTTCGCTAGCTTGCCTTCGATTTTGCCAATTTCCACATCGACTTTCGCCACTTCTTTCGCCAGACGAGCCAGCTCTGCGTCTTTGTCGATGAGACCCGCCATTGGGATCAGCAGCTCGGCGCCGTCGATGATTTTGGTCACGGATACCGGACCTTTGTCATCAGCAGGCAGCACGGTGATGCTTTCCAGACGCGCCATGGTCTTGAGGAAGGTGTTGTTCTCGGTGACACGACGAACCGCCGCTTCGCTGCAACCGCGCAGCAGCAGCTCCAGTGGTTTACCCGGAGCGATGTTCATTTCAGCACGGACGTTACGTACCGCAACGATCGCCTGCTTCAGCCACTCGGTATCCGCTGATGCAGCGTCATCGACTTTCGCCGCATCGAATTCCGGGAACGGCTGCAGCATGATGGTGTCAGCATTGATGCCTGCGATGACCTTCACGCGCTGCCAGATGGTTTCGGTGATAAATGGAATGACCGGATGCGCCAGGCGCAGCAGGCCTTCCAGAACGGTGATCAGCGTATTACGCGTGCCGCGCAGTTCCGCCTCCGTTCCGCCATTCATTACCGGCTTCGCCAGCTCCAGATACCAGTCGCAGAACTGGTTCCAGGTGAATTCATACAGGATGCCCGCCGCGATATCGAAGCGGTAGCTGTCCAGCGCCTCGCGGAACGCTTTCACCGTCTGGTTGAATTCCGCCAGGATCCAGCGGTCTGCCAGAGACAGCGTCATGTCGCCGCCGTTGAAGCCGCAATCCTGATCTTCCGTGTTCATCAGCACGAAGCGGCTGGCGTTCCACAGCTTGTTACAGAAGTTACGGTAACCTTCCAGGCGCTTCATGTCCCAGTTAATGTCGCGGCCGGTCGAGGCCAGTGCTGCCAGGGTGAAGCGCAGGGCGTCGGTACCGTGCGGTTCAATCCCGTTCGGGAACTGCTTCTCGGTGCGCTTGCGGATTTTCTCAGCCAGCTGAGGCTGCATCATGTTGCCGGTACGTTTTTCCAGCAGCTCTTCCAGAGAGATACCGTCAACCATGTCCAGCGGGTCGATCACGTTGCCCTTGGACTTGGACATCTTCTGGCCTTCGTCGTCGCGGATCAGACCGGTCATGTAGACGGTATGGAACGGAACCTGCGGCTTGCCGTCTTCGTCTTTGATGAAGTGCATGGTCATCATGATCATGCGGGCAATCCAGAAGAAAATGATGTCGAAACCGGACACCATCACGCTGGTTGGGTGGAACTGACGCAGCGCGTCGGTATTTTCCGGCCAGCCGAGCGTGGAGAAGGTCCACAGCGCAGAGGAGAACCAGGTGTCCAGCACGTCTTCGTCCTGACGCAGGGCAACATCCGCGCTCAGGTTGTTTTCCTGACGCACTTCGTCTTCGGTGCGGCCAACGTAGACATTGCCTTCGTTGTCGTACCATGCCGGGATGCGGTGACCCCACCACAGCTGACGGGAGATACACCAGTCCTGAATATCGCGCATCCAGGAGAAGTACATGTTTTCGTACTGCTTCGGCACGAACTGGATGCTGCCGTTCTCAACCGCTTCAACAGCCGGTTTCGCCAGCACGTCGGCACGCACGTACCACTGGTCGGTCAGCATTGGCTCGATAACCACACCACCACGGTCGCCGTATGGCACAGTCAGGTCGTGAGGTTTGATCTCTTCCAGCAGGCCGAGAGCATCTACTGCAGCAACAATCGCTTTACGCGCGGCAAAACGTTCCAGCTTCTGGAACTCAGCCGGAATGTCGCTGGAGTAGACGTCGGATTCTTCACCTTTGGTGTCATACACTTCTGCGCTTTCGCGGATATCGCCGTCGAAGGTCAGAATGTTGATCATCGGCAGGGCGTGACGACGACCGACTTCGTAGTCGTTGAAGTCGTGCGCCGGGGTGATTTTCACGCAGCCGGTGCCTTTTTCCATGTCGGCATGTTCGTCGCCCACAATCGGAATACGGCGGTTAACCAGCGGCAACACCACGAATTTGCCGATCAAATCTTTATAACGCGGATCTTCCGGGTTAACGGCGACACCGGTATCGCCCAGCAGGGTTTCCGGACGGGTCGTCGCGACCACCAGGTAATCTTTACCGTCTGCAGTTTTTGCACCGTCGGCCAGCGGATAGCGGATATGCCACATGGAGCCTTTAGACTCGCGGTTTTCCACTTCCAGGTCGGAGATTGCGGTACGCAGTTTCGGGTCCCAGTTTACCAGGCGCTTGCCACGGTAAATCAGGTCTTCTTTGTATAGGCGGACGAAGACTTCTTTAACGGCGTTGGACAGGCCTTCATCCATGGTGAAGCGCTCGCGCTCCCAGTCCACGGAGTTACCGAGACGGCGCATCTGACGGGTAATGGTGCCGCCAGATTCCGCTTTCCACTGCCAGATTTTGTCGATGAACGCGTCGCGACCGTAGTCGTGGCGGGTTTTCCCTTCTTCAGCGGCAATTTTACGCTCAACCACCATCTGGGTCGCGATACCCGCGTGGTCAGTCCCCGCCTGCCACAGGGTGTTTTTACCCTGCATGCGCTGGTAGCGGATCATGGTGTCCATGATGGTCTGCTGGAAAGCATGACCCATATGCAAACTGCCGGTGACGTTCGGCGGCGGGATCATGATGCAGAAGGACTCTTTGCTTTCATCGCCGTTAGGCTTGAAATAGCCCTGCTGTTCCCAGTGCTCGTAAAGCGGCTGTTCGATATCGCGTGGGTTATATGTCTTTTCCATTATTTCCAGGTTGCCGTATTCAGGTTAAAACCAGCCAGGCGGTACGCTTTATAGCGTTCGCGCGCCAGTTGTTTCAAAGATTCTTCGTAAGGGACAAAGTCTACCACTTCTGTGAAAGCGGTGGCAAAATCTGCAAAATCTCTCCGCAGGCTAATCAGAATATCGCGCGCGCTGCTGTTGCGCTTTTGCGGCCAGGCAATTTCTACCGGTGCGCCGCCGCGTGGACCTTCGCCTGACAGGTTATGCGGCACAAAACTCTCCGGCGGGCGCGCCCACAGCGCTTCGTCAAGACGGATAGCCTGCTGTTCATCTTCACAGGCAATCAGAACGCGTTTACCTGCGCGCCAACGTTCTGCGGCAATTTCACACACCAGCTGTTCGACGGCGCTGAGGCCATCCTGGTGGGTGTCATTGTCCAGAAGGTAGAACGTTGCATTCTTCATATATGGGGCTTCTTGTCGTGGATTTAAATGCAAAGCCGGGTGGCGCTAGCTTACCCGGCCTACGGTGAGTGACGTTGTAGGCCGGGTAAGGCGAAGCTGCCACCCGGCGTTTTACATCACTCGTCGCCGTTAAAACCCGCACGATTGAGCAGGAACTGCGACAGAAGCGCCACCGGACGACCGGTTGCGCCTTTGGCCTTACCGGAGCGCCATGCAGTGCCCGCGATATCCAGGTGCGCCCAGTTGTACTTGCGGGTGAAGCGTGCCAGGAAGCAGCCCGCGGTGATCGCCCCGCCAGGACGTCCGCCGATGTTCGCCATATCCGCAAAGTTAGATTCCAGCTGATCCTGATACTCGTCACCCAGTGGCAGACGCCATGCGCGGTCGCCGGCCTGCTCCGAGGCACCGATAAGCTCGTGCGCCAGCGGATTATGGTTCGACATCAGGCCAGTGATGTGGTGGCCCAGCGCAATCACACAGGCGCCGGTGAGCGTGGCGACGTCAATCACCGCTTCCGGCTCGAAGCGCTCCACGTAGGTCAGCACGTCACACAGCACCAGACGGCCTTCAGCGTCGGTGTTCAGCACTTCAACCGTCTGCCCGGACATGGTGGTCAGGACGTCACCCGGACGATAAGCGCGACCGCCAGGCATGTTTTCGCAGCCTGCCAGTACACCAATCACGTTAATGGGCAACTGAAGCTCCGCTACCATGCGCATCACGCCATAAACCGCCGCCGCGCCGCACATGTCGTACTTCATCTCATCCATGCCTTCGGCAGGCTTGATGGAAATACCGCCGGAGTCGAAGGTCAGGCCTTTACCGACGAGCACGATAGGGCGCGCGTCTTCGGACGGATTGCCCTTGTACTCGATAACGGACATCAGGGATTCGTTCTGAGAGCCGTTACCGACCGCCAGATAAGAGTGCATCCCCAGCTCTTTCATCTGCTGTTCGCCGATGACGCGGGTAATGACATTCTTGCTGTAGGCGTCAGCCAACTGACGCGCCTGCGAAGCCAGGTACGCGGCGTTACAGATGTTAGGCGGCATGTTGCCGAGATCTTTGGCGGCTTTAATGCCGGCAGCAATGGCCAGACCATGCTGAATGGCGCGCTCGCCGCTGGTCAGCTCGCGACGGGTTGGCACGTTAAAGACCATTTTACGCAGCGGACGACGCGGCTCGCTTTTATTGGTCTTCAGCTGATCGAAGCTGTACAGGCTTTCTTTTGCCGTTTCGACCGCCTGGCGCACTTTCCAGTAGGTGTTACGCCCCTTAACGTGCAGCTCTGTCAGGAAGCAGACGGCTTCCATTGAACCGGTGTCATTCAGCGTATTAATCGTTTTCTGAATCACCTGCTTATACTGACGTTCATCCAGCTCGCGTTCTTTGCCGCAGCCAATCAGCAGAATACGTTCTGACAGTACGTTCGGAACATGGTGCAGTAACAGCGTCTGCCCAGGTTTGCCTTCCAGTTCGCCACGGCGCAGCAGGGCGCTAATATAGCCGTCACTGATTTTATCGAGTTGCTCGGCGATCGGGGAGAGTCGGCGTGGTTCAAAGACGCCCACAACGATGCAGGCACTCCGCTGTTTCTCCGGGCTACCGCTTTTTACACTGAACTCCATGCACTACGCTCCTGAATCTTAAAGACAACGGCGGCAGCTACGGATAGAATTGAAACCTTTCGTAACTCATGTCCGCTGTTGTGGTGACTTCGTGTTAATCTTACGTTACTACGGTTTCGACACGTCAGAAAAAGTCCTGAAGCGTGAATCCGCCGGATGTTTTAATCTTAGCGATGATTTCGACGACTCAAGAGAATAAATGACGTTTAAGCCATGAAACAAGCGAAATTCCTGCAAAGAGACGGGTTTTTACGGGCGTATTTAAAGTGATAATCATAAGATATCTGGTGCGGGAGACGCTCAAAAGCCAACTGGCGATCCTCTTCATCCTGCTGCTGATTTTTTTCTGTCAGAAGCTGGTTAAGATCCTCGGTGCGGCCGTTGACGGCGAAATTCCAACGAATCTGGTGCTTTCCCTGCTTGGTTTAGGGATCCCGGAAATGGCGCAGCTTATCCTGCCGCTAAGTCTTTTCCTTGGTCTGCTCATGACGCTTGGGAAGCTCTACACCGAGAGTGAAATCACGGTGATGCATGCCTGTGGCCTGAGTAAAGCCGTACTGGTGAAAGCCGCCATGATACTGGCGTTGTTCACGGGTATTGTTGCGGCGGTGAATGTGATGTGGGCGGGCCCCATGTCTTCCCGTCATCAGGACGAAGTGCTGGCCGAAGCGAAAGCAAACCCCGGCATGGCGGCGCTAGCTCAGGGGCAGTTCCAGCAGGCGACCGACGGAAACTCAGTGCTGTTCATTGAGAGCGTTGACGGCAGTAAATTTAACGACGTATTCCTGGCGCAGCTGCGGACTAAAGGTAACGCGCGTCCGTCAGTGGTCATCGCAGACTCTGGTCAACTTGCGCAGCGCAAAGACGGTTCACAGATCGTGACGCTGAATAAGGGGACCCGTTTCGAAGGCACCGCGATGCTGCGTGACTTCCGTATTACGGATTTCCAGAACTACCAGGCCATTATTGGCCATCAGACTGTGGCGCTCGATCCAACGGATACCGAGCAAATGGACATGCGTACCCTGTGGAATACCGATACCAACAGAGCGCGCGCTGAGTTCCACTGGCGTATTACTCTTGTCTTCACCGTGTTTATGATGGCGCTGATTGTTGTTCCGCTGAGCGTGGTGAACCCTCGTCAGGGACGCGTGCTCTCTATGCTGCCGGCGATGCTGCTTTACCTGATCTACTTCCTGCTGCAAACCTCGATTCGCTCCAACGGCGCGAAGGGTAAGCTGGATCCCATGGTCTGGACATGGTTCGTCAACAGCTTGTACATCTTACTGGCGCTGGGATTAAACCTGTGGGATACGGTGCCTGTGCGCCGCATACGTGCCCGATTCTCGCGTAAAGGAGCCATCTAATGCAGGCGTTTGGCGTTCTCGATCGCTATATCGGTAAAACCATTTTTACCACCATCATGATGACGTTGTTCATGCTGGTGTCGCTCTCAGGCATTATCAAATTTGTCGATCAGTTGAAAAAAGCCGGGCAGGGGAGTTATGACGCGTTGGGCGCGGGGATGTATACCCTGCTCAGCGTGCCGAAAGATGTGCAGATCTTCTTCCCGATGGCGGCGCTACTGGGTGCGTTGCTGGGGCTGGGTATGCTGGCGCAGCGCAGTGAGCTGGTTGTTATGCAGGCATCGGGTTTTACCCGTATGCAGGTCGCGCTGTCGGTCATGAAAACCGCAATCCCGCTGGTGCTGTTGACCATGGCGATTGGCGAGTGGGTGGCACCGCAGGGCGAACAGACGGCGCGTAACTACCGTGCTCAGGCGATGTACGGTGGGTCTCTGCTTTCCACTCAGCAAGGGTTATGGGCGAAAGATGGCAAAAGCTTCGTCTACATCGAACGTGTGAAAGGCAACGATGAGTTAGGCGGTGTCAGTATCTACGCTTTCAACGATCAGCGCCGTTTGCAGTCCGTCAGACACGCCTCTTCTGCGAAGTTTGACCCTGAAAATAAGCAATGGCGTTTGTCCCAGGTTGATGAGTCTGACCTGACAGATCCGAAACAGATCACCGGGTCTCAGACGGTGACCGGCACGTGGAAGACTAACCTCACGCCCGATAAGCTCGGAGTGGTGGCGCTGGATCCGGACGCGCTCTCCATCAGCGGTTTACACAACTATGTGAAATACCTGAAGTCGAGCGGGCAGGATGCGGGACGTTATCAGCTCAATATGTGGAGCAAAATCTTCCAGCCGATGTCTGTGGCGGTGATGATGCTGATGGCGCTGTCGTTTATCTTCGGCCCGTTGCGCAGTGTGCCGATGGGGGTACGCGTCGTGACCGGTATTAGCTTCGGTTTTGTGTTCTACGTGCTCGATCAGATCTTCGGTCCGCTGACGCTGGTGTATGGCATTCCGCCGATTATTGGTGCACTGCTGCCGAGCGCCAGTTTCCTCCTGATTAGCCTCTGGCTGCTTCTGAAACGCTCCTGATTGACCTCTCCTCGCTTCCGGTTAGCCGGGAGCGAGGCTAATCTCCTGTTTCACCCCGCACTTTTTCTCACATCCTTCAACGCCCCGTCGCGAATTTGAGTATTATTGAGCGATAAAGTCGTGAAGGGATCCTCTATGAAGCAAATTCGAATGCTTGCCCAGTACTACGTCGATCTGATGATGAAGCTCGGGCTGGTGCGTTTCTCCATGCTGCTGGCGCTGGCGCTGGTTGTGCTGGCCATTGTGGTGCAAATGGCCGTGACCATGGTTCTGCATGGTCAGGTCGAAAGTATCGACGTTATCCGCTCTATCTTCTTTGGCTTACTCATTACCCCCTGGGCGGTCTATTTCCTCTCCGTCGTCGTTGAGCAACTGGAAGAGTCCCGCCAGCGCCTGTCAAAACTGGTCGACAAACTGGAGGAGATGCGCGAGCGCGACCTGAAGCTCAACGTTCAGCTCAAAGACAACATTGCGCAGCTGAATCAGGAGATTTCAGATCGTGAGAAGGCGGAAGCCGAGCGTCAGGCCACGCTGGAGCAGCTGAAAGTCGAAATGAAAGAGCGTGAGGTCACGCAGATCCAGCTCGAGCAGCAATCCTCTTTCCTGCGTTCGTTCCTTGATGCCTCACCGGATCTGGTGTTCTACCGTAATGAAGATAAAGAGTTTTCCGGCTGTAACCGGGCGATGGAACTGCTCACCGGGAAAAGCGAAAAGCAGCTGATTCACCTGAAGCCACAGGACGTTTACTCCGAAGAGGCGGCCGCCAAGGTCATGGAGACGGACGAAAAAGTGTTCCGCCATAACGTCTCACTGACCTATGAACAGTGGCTGGATTATCCGGACGGACGTAAAGCCTGCTTCGAGATCCGTAAGGTGCCCTATTATGACCGCGTGGGGAAACGCCACGGCCTGATGGGCTTTGGCCGCGATATCACCGAGCGTAAGCGCTATCAGGATGCCCTTGAGCGCGCCAGCCGTGACAAAACCACCTTCATCTCGACCATCAGCCACGAACTGCGCACCCCGCTTAATGGCATTGTCGGGCTGAGCCGTATTCTGCTGGATACCGACCTGACCGCAGAGCAGGAAAAATACCTCAAAACGATCCATGTCTCGGCGGTCACGCTGGGTAATATCTTCAACGATATTATTGACATGGATAAGATGGAGCGTCGTAAAGTTCAGCTTGATAACCAGCCGGTTGATTTCACCAGCTTCCTTGCCGATCTGGAAAACCTGTCCGGCCTGCAGGCGCAGCAGAAGGGGCTGAGCTTTGTGATGGATCCCACCCTGCCGCTGCCGCATAAAGTGGTGACTGACGGTACGCGGCTGCGCCAGATCCTGTGGAACCTGATCAGCAACGCGGTGAAATTTACCCAGAAGGGGAAGGTGGCGGTGCGTATCCGCTATGACGAAGGCGACATGCTGCACTTCGAGGTGGAAGACTCCGGGATTGGTATTCCGCAGGAGGAGCAGGACAAAATTTTCGCGATGTACTACCAGGTGAAAGACAGCAATGGCGGGAAACCCGCCACCGGTACAGGCATTGGCCTGGCGGTGTCAAAACGGCTGGCGAAGAGTATGGGTGGCGATATCACCGTTGCCAGCCTGCCGGGCAAAGGATCAACCTTCACGCTGACGGTCCATGCGCCGGCGGTGGCGGAAGAGGTTGAGGATACCTTTGATAACGACGACATGCCGCTGCCTGCGCTGCACGTCCTGCTGGTGGAAGATATTGAGCTGAACGTGATTGTGGCGCGCTCTGTGCTGGAAAAATTGGGCAACAGCGTCGATGTCGCGATGACGGGTAAAGCCGCTCTGGAGATGTTTAAACCGGACGAATACGACCTCGTTCTGCTGGATATTCAATTACCGGATATGACCGGGCTGGATATCTCGCGTGAACTAACGCGCCAGTACGCGGCCGATGAACTGCCGCCGCTGGTTGCGTTGACGGCGAACGTACTGAAAGATAAAAAAGAGTATCTCGATGCCGGTATGGACGATGTACTCAGCAAGCCGCTGGCGGTGCCTGCTCTGACCGCCATGATTAAGAAGTTCTGGGATACCCATGATGAAGAGGAGAGCACCATGACGTCTGTTGATAGCGCAAAAGCCCAAACGATACTCGATACGGGAATGCTTGAGCAGTACATCGATCTGGTTGGTCCAAAACTGATTACCGACGGTCTGGCGGTGTTCGAAAAAATGATGCCTGGCTATCTGAGCGTGCTGGAATCAAACCTGACCGCCCGGGACCAGAAGGGCATCGTGGAAGAAGGACATAAAATCAAAGGTGCAGCCGGCTCGGTCGGTTTACGCCACCTGCAGCAGCTGGGTCAACAGATTCAGTCGCCTGATTTACCTGCCTGGGAAGATAACGTGGGTGATTGGGTTGAAGAGATGAAACAAGAGTGGCAAAACGATGTTGCAGTGCTTAAAGCCTGGGTCGATGCCAGAAAAAAATGACCCCGGCTTAACCGGGGTGCGCGAATACTGCGCCAACACCAGGGAAATCGTGGCTGCGCCTGTTTTTTAAAGTTATTTTCGAAAAGGCGCCGCCTGAAAAATTTAGGCCGCACGCAGATAAGATAGCAAATCTTAAATGGTTTGTTACATGAATCAGTGAAATGTGTGAAGCATAGCGTTTTAATCAAAATTATTAATGTGCTTCAGCAAGTTGCAGAAAAGGATCGTCATGATGAAAAAGATTGGTGTCGTGCTGAGCGGATGCGGTGTTTACGATGGTTCTGAGATACATGAAGCCGTCATCACGCTGCTGGCTTTGGCAAAACAGGGAGCAGAGGTTATTTGCTTTGCGCCAGACAAAAATCAGGCGGATGTAATTAATCATCTGACCGGTGAGCCGATGGCGGAAACCCGTAATGTACTGATTGAAGCCGCGCGTATTGCGCGAGGTGATATCCATCCTCTTATTCAGGCAGACGCCGCTGAGCTTGATGCGTTAATTGTGCCGGGTGGGTTTGGCGCTGCTAAAAATCTCAGCACCTTTGCCGCGCAGGGTGCGGAGTGTCAGATCGATCCTCATCTAAAAACGTTGTCGCAGGCCATGCACGCGGCGGGAAAACCGCTGGGCTTTATCTGCATCGCCCCGGCCATGCTGCCCAAAATTTTTGATTTCCCGCTGCGCCTGACTATCGGGACGGATATTGATACCGCAGACATCGTCGAGGAAATGGGGGGCGAACACGTCCCGTGCCCGGTAGATGATATTGTGGTTGATGAAGATAACAAAATTGTCACCACGCCTGCTTATATGCTGGCGCAGAATATTGCAGAGGCCGCCTCAGGTATTGAAAAGCTGGTGGCTCGCGTGCTGGTGCTCACTGAATGAGACGTCAATTTGGCGCAGGCGCATGGGTGAAACGTATTCTCTTGCGCATCGTTCTTGTGCTGGCGGTATTCTGGGGAGGCGGGCTGGCTTTATTCAGCATTATGCCGGTTTCGTTCTCTGCCGTTATGGTTGAGCGCCAGCTCGGCGCGTGGCTCACCGGCGATTTCAGCTATGTGGCCCACTCAGACTGGGTGAGCATGGACGCGATCTCACCGTTCATGGGGCTGGCGGTCATCGCGGCGGAGGATCAGAAATTCCCGGAGCACTGGGGGTTCGACGTTGCGGCCATTGAAAAGGCACTTGCCCATAACGAACGCCACGAAAACCGCGTGCGAGGCGCGTCAACGCTGTCACAACAGACGGCCAAAAACCTGTTTCTGTGGGATGGGCGAAGCTGGGTGCGAAAAGGGCTGGAAGCGGGCCTGACCCTGGGGATGGAAACAGTCTGGAGCAAAAAGCGCATCCTGACCGTTTATCTCAACGTCGCTGAATTTGGTGACGGCATATTTGGTGTGGAAGCTGCCGCACAGCGTTATTTTAATAAACCGGCCAGCCGTCTGAGTATGTCAGAAGCGGCACTCCTGGCGGCTGTTTTACCTAATCCCATCCGCTTTAAAGCCAGTGCCCCATCAGGGTACGTGCGAAGCCGACAGGCGTGGATCATGCGCCAGATGCGTCAGTTGGGAGGGGAAGGGTTTATGGAGCGCAATAAATTAATGTAGGGCGGGTAAGCGTAGCGCCACCCGCTGAATAGCAGACCTTAATCTTCGTCGAACCCTGCGTTAAACAGGGCAATCACCGCCGCCAGCGCTTCCTCTTCCTGAGGGCCGGTGGCTTCTACTTCAATCTGGCGCCCTTTGGCGGAATCCAGCATCAGCAGCGCGATCACGCTGTTTGCTTCCGCTTCGGTACCTTCGTCATTCCGCAGCAGAACCTCAGCATCGAAACCCTGCATCAGCTCAAACAGTTTCATCGCCGGGCGTGCATGCATGCCCAGCTTGTTGGTGATCTCAACGGTTTGTTTTACGGTCATGTTTTACGTTTTTCCAGCGTGCGATGACGGGACTGAACGTTCTTCCCGCGCGAGCGGAAATAGTCGGCCAGCTGTTCAGCGATGTAAACCGAACGATGTTTACCGCCGGTACAGCCAATCGCCACCGTCAGGTAGCTGCGATTGTTTGTCTCCAGCATTGGTAACCATAGCTCAAGGTAGCTTCGCGTCTGGTAGATAAAATTGTGAACTTCTGTGTGCCTGTCGAGGAAGGCCGCGACGGGCTTATCCAGACCGGTCATTGGACGCAGTTTCGGATCCCAGTGCGGGTTCGGCAGGAAGCGCACATCGAAAACATAATCCGCATCAATCGGGATACCGTGCTTAAATCCAAAGGATTCGAACACCATCGTCAGTTCGCGCTCGCGCTTGCCCAACAGCCGGGTACGCAGCATTTCCGCCAGCTCGTGAACGGACATCTCCGAGGTGTCGACAATCAGGTCGGCACGTGAACGGAGCGGCTCCAGCAGATCGCTCTCTTCATCGATAGCGCTCTCCAGAGAGAGGTTCTTACTGGAAAGCGGGTGCAGACGACGGGTATCGCTGTATCGGCGGATCAGGGTATTACGGTCTGCATCAAGAAACAGCAGCTGAGGCGAAAACGCCTCAGGCAGGTTACTCATCGCCTGCTCAAAAATTTCTGGCGATTCAGGCATATTACGAACGTCGATACTGACGGCGGCAGAGGTTTGTCTTTCCGCAAGCGTCCGAGCCAGGTCGGGCAATAACACGACCGGCAGGTTATCTACGCAGTAAAAACCCATGTCTTCCAGCGCGCGCAGAGCAACGGATTTCCCCGACCCTGAACGGCCACTGACAATCATCAGCACCATGTTCCGTTTCTCCTCAGGACAACAGATGTGAAGGCCATCTCCTGGTTATGCATCATCCTGATTGCCTTCTGCTTCAGTGATAATTTGATAGAGCTCTTCATCACTTTGGGCCGAGCGCAGTCGGCGGCAAATGGTTTTATCGGCCAGACGTTTTGCGACCAGCGACAGCGTATGCAGATGGGTTTTCGTTTGGTCGGCAGGAACCAGCAGCGCGAAGAGGAGATCGACGGGCTGGTTATCAATGGCATCGAAGGCGATAGGTGTTTCAAGCTGCACAAACACACCGACGGCGCGCAGGGTATCCTCTTCCAGTTTGCCGTGCGGGATCGCGATGCCGTTGCCGATACCGGTACTGCCCATTTTTTCACGGGTCAGGATCGCTTCGAACACCACCTGCGGCGGCAGGCCCAGCTGTTTTGCAGCCAGTTCACTGATGATCTCCAGCGCACGTTTTTTGCTCTGGCAGTGAACAGCACTGCGGGTACATTCCTGGTTAAGGACATTGCTCAGTTGAAGAGCGGAATCGTTGTTCATCATAATTTCACCTAAGCGCTAACTGTACAAATGGCCTGTTGTGTTTCACAACAGGCCGTCCTGCACCCGTTAACTGCCCGGACAATTAGTGTTGTTTCAGTTTATCTTTATGTTTATTGAGCTGTCGCGCAAGCTTATCAATCAAGCCGTCGATAGCAGCGTACATGTCCTGCCCTTCCGCACTGGCATGGAGTTCGCCCCCGTTAACATGCAGGGTGGCATCCGAGATATGAGTCACTTTCTCCACTTTCAACACAATATAGACCTGATTGATCCTTTCGAAATACTGCTCGAGTTTCGCAAACTTCGTGTTCACAAAGTCGCGTAAAGCCTCAGTAATTTCGACGTTTTGTCCAGTGATGTTGAGCTGCATAGTGTCTTCCTTATCGGTTGTGTCAGACCAGCTGTTTACGCTGGTTGGACGGCGGAATGGATAAAGACTCTCGATACTTCGCAACAGTACGACGTGCCACCATAATACCCTGATCGGACAGCATGGTGGTTAACTTACTGTCACTCAGTGGCTTCGCGGGGTTCTCCGCGGCGATCAACTTCTTCACCAGGGCACGAATCGCCGTTGACGACGCTTCGCCGCCGCCCTCGGTATTCACGTGGCTGGAGAAGAAATACTTAAGCTCAAAAATACCGCGCGGACTGTGCAGATACTTCTGCGTGGTTACACGGGAAATGGTTGATTCATGCATCTCGACGGCCTGGGCGATATCCGCCAGCACCATCGGTTTCATATACTCTTCGCCCTGCTCAAAGAAAGCCTGCTGCTGTTCGACAATGCAGCGGCTGACGCGTAGCAGCGTATCATTTCGGCTCTCCAGACTTTTGATCAACCATCGCGCTTCCTGCAAATTGCTACGAATATATTGATTGTCGGAGTCGTTACGCACGCTGGTGCACATGGAGGCATACTGCTGGTTGATTTGCAGGCGAGGGATGCTGTCAGAGTTCAGTTCAACGACCCATCGGTCATTGTGTTTTCTGACCAGCACATCCGGGATCACGTACTCGGGTTCGCTGGTCTGGATCGACTGACCGGGGCGCGGATCGAGCGACTGAATCAGATTCACCGCTTCTTTCAGCACGTCTTCTTTCAGGCGCGTGACGCGCATCAGGCTGCGGAAATCATGGTTAGCCAACAGATCCAGATGATCGCTAATGATGACGCGCGCCTCATCGAGCCATGGCGTCTCTTTGCTGAACTGAGAAAGCTGGATCAGCAGGCAGTCGCGCAGATCTTTTGCGGCCACGCCTACCGGATCGAAACGCTGGATGCGCTTCAGAACAGCTTCTACTTCCTCAAGCTCAATCTCTTCGTCGCCCATGCTTTCGAGGATATCGTCCAGCGTGACGGTTAAATAGCCCGTGTCATCCACGGCATCGACAATGGACGTGGCAATCGCACGATCGGTGTCGGAGAAGGGGGTCAGCTCCACCTGCCACATCAGGTAATCCTGAAGCGACTGGGTGGTTTCTCCCTGATAGACCGGTAGCTCATCGTCCTGGTAGTCTGCACGCGTACCGGAAGGGGTTCCGGCGGTGTAGATTTCGTCCCAACTGGCATCCAGCGGAAGCTCGTCCGGCATCTCTTTTTGTTCGAGTGCATCCGCGGTGTCGAGCGCTTCTGTATCCTGCGACTGCTGGGTTTCTACCTCGTCATGAAGATCGGTTTGTTCCAGCAGGGGATTACTGTCCAGCGCCTGCTGGAGCTCCTGCTGAAGTTCTAACGTGGACAGTTGCAACAGGCGAATTGCCTGCTGTAGCTGCGGCGTCATCGCCAGTTGTTGGCTGAGCCTTAATTGCAAACCTTGCTTCATGTTCAGAGCATTTTTCTCCGGTTCGGCGTTACGTTACCTCTACCCTATCAGAGTCTGAAGTCTTCCCCAAGATAGACGCGCTTAACATGATCGTCTTCGAGGATCTGTTGTGGCGTACCGTGGGCGATCAGATTGCCCTGGCTCACAATATACGCACGTTCACACACGGCCAGCGTTTCACGCACGTTGTGGTCGGTGATCAATACGCCAAGCCCGCTGTCACGCAGGTGTTCAATGATTCGTTTAATGTCGATAACGGAGATCGGGTCAACGCCCGCAAACGGTTCATCCAGCAGGATAAATTTCGGGTTTGCGGCCAGCGCACGCGCAATCTCAACGCGGCGACGTTCACCCCCGGAGAGCGCCTGACCGAGGCTGTCACGCAGATGCTCAATGTGGAACTCTTCCATCAGCTCTTTGGCACGATCCTGACGCTGTTCGCTGGTCAGATCGTTACGAATTTGCAGGACCGCCATCAGGTTATCGTAAACGCTAAGACGACGGAAAATGGAGGCTTCCTGCGGCAGATAGCCGATCCCACGGCGCGCGCGCGCGTGCAGCGGCAGAAGACTGATGTCTTCATCGTCAATGACAATGTTGCCGGCATCGCGCGGCACAATGCCAACGACCATGTAGAAGGTTGTGGTTTTACCCGCACCATTAGGGCCAAGCAGGCCCACAATTTCGCCGGAGTTGACGGTCAGACTGACATCTTCTACGACACGGCGGCCCTTATAGGCCTTCGCGAGGTTTTTTGCAGTTAATGTTGCCATAACGAATTAGTTACTCTTCTTCTGTGCCGGGGCCTGGCCTTTGCCTTTGTCCTGCAGCTGCGACGGAACCAGTACGGTGGTGACGCGTTTGCCTTTCTCGCTGGAGGCCTGCATTTTTTGCTCTTTAACCAGATAGGTGATCTGGTCGCCGGTAATGTTGCTGTCCAGCTGTTCCAGATATGCATTCCCGGTCAGGATGACCAGATCTTTCGCCAGCTCATAGTGCATATGCGTGGCGTGGCCTTTCACCGGCTTGCCGTTGTCTTGCATCTGATAGAAGGTCGCCGGATTACCATAGCCATCGATAATCTCTTTGCCCTGCTCGCCACCCGGACGGGTAACGACCACTTTGTCGGCGTTAATTTTAATGGTGCCCTGGGTCATGACGACGTTACCCGTAAAGGTGACGACGTTACCCTGCATATCGAGAGACTGGGTGTCGGACTCGATATGGATCGGCTGGTCGGTATCGCCCGTTACAGCAAGCGCGGGGAGACTGGTTGCCAGCATCGCGCTGGCGATAATTACTTTAAGGCTGAGTTTGTTTGTTTTGAATTTCATAGGAGGTTCTAACCTTTTCAATCAGCTCGGCGTTTTTGCTGCGTAAGTTCCCGCGCATTCTTAAGCCGCTGGAATTAAATGTTGTGCCATACAGTGTGACCAGATCCTGCGACGTCACGTCCTGGGTCACCAGGTTGATTTGGGCATTATCCGTCGTAATTTTTCGCAGTTGCGAGTCAGCGGTCAGGGCGTTGACTTCAACGTGACCATATAGATAAAGCATACGGTCATTTGTCAGTTTTGCCCGATCGGACTTAATTGACCACGTCGGCACTTTGTCTTTATCAAACGTGGTCATGACGGGCTGGGTAAACCACGAAATACCGTCATCTGAAAAATATTCAACATGCTGGGCAATCAGGCGATAATTCAGCGCGCCTTCCGGGCTATAGACCACGGTGTCGCTGTGATCGCTTTTATAGGTTGGATCGTTAGTGTTGATCGCTTCCGTTTGCGTATCGTCACGATCGGCAAGGTTCACGCCAATCAATACCAGGGCGACAAGCGAAAGCAAAATGATAATCCAACGTCTGGTTTTACTCATATCGATTGCCCTTTGGCCTCATCAAGCTTGCCCTGCGCCAGCAGGAGCAGATCGCAGACTTCACGGACGGCACCACGGCCACCGTTGATGTGGGTAACGTAGTCCGCGCGCGGGATCAGCAGCGGATGCGCATCGGCAACGGCGATACTCAGCCCAACTTCAGCCATCACTGGCCAGTCAATCAGATCGTCTCCGACATAGGCCACGTTTTCCGGCGCGATAGCCAGTTTACCCACTAAATCATTGAATGCCGCCATCTTATCGGATTGACCCTGATACAAATGGGTAATGCCTAAGGTTTCACAGCGGTCTTCTACCAGTTTAGCTTTCCGCCCGGTGATGATAGCAACCTCGATACCCGAGGTAAGCGCACAGCGGATACCGTAGCCGTCGCGAACGTTAAACGCTTTTAGCTCTTCACCGTTATTGCCCATATAAATCAGGCCATCGGAGAGTACCCCATCCACATCCAGGATGAGCAGGCGAATATTTTCCGCCTTTGCCATCATCTGGGTACTGACCGGGCCATAACAGGTTGCAAGGGATGCACCCGCATTACTCATTGTCTTATCCTTCATTACACTACGCCTGCGCGCAGCAGATCATGCATATGTACCACACCCAGCAACTGGTCGCCATCGGCAACCATAACGGAGGTGATATGACGGGACTGCATCAGGTTCAGCACATCCACTGCCAATGTTCCCGGACGCACGCGGATACCGCCGGGCGTCATCACATCGGCAATGCCCAGCGTGCGGACATCGACACCCATGTCGAACACGCGGCGCAGGTCGCCATCGGTGAAGATCCCCTGAATTTTCATCAGATCGTCGCACACGACCGTCATACCCAGATTTTTACGGGTGATTTCCAGCAGTGCATCGCGCAGGGAGGCCTCTTTACTGACGTGAGGGATTTCATCCCCGGTGTGCATAATATCGTTAACCCGAAGCAGCAGCTTGCGCCCCAGCGCGCCGCCCGGGTGGGAAAGCGCGAAATCTTCCGGCGTAAAACCGCGGGCTTCCAGCAGCGCCACGGCGAGCGCATCGCCCATGACCAGCGCAGCGGTGGTGCTGGAGGTCGGCGCCAGGCCCAGCGGGCAGGCCTCTTTGGGAACTTTAACGCACAGGTGAATATCAGCCGCACGCGCCATGCTACTTTCCGGACGGCTGGTTATGCAAATAAGCGGCACCTGCAGCCGCTTCAGTACCGGGATCAGCGCCAGAATTTCATTGGACTCACCGGAGTTGGACAGCGCGATGACGATATCCTGCGGCGTGACCATTCCCAGGTCCCCGTGCGCGGCTTCCCCCGGGTGTACAAAGAAGGACGAGGTTCCGGTGCTGGCAAACGTCGCCGCCATTTTGCGTCCAATGTGGCCGGACTTACCCATCCCCATCACCACGACTTTGCCGGCACAGTAGAATATCTTCTCACATGCCAGACTAAAATCCTGATTAATGTACTGATCTAACTGCGCCAGACCTTCACGTTCAATCTCCAGAACGTCTTTGCCTGCTTTCTGAAAGTCAAAACCCGGCTGCAATTCTATTTGCGACATAATGCGTTTCCGTTTACCCAGAGAGAAGAGGCGAGAGCCAGTACAGCATCGCCATCCATACGATAAATCCACCCGTCAACAGCGCGCCTGCGCCTTTGCCAATCTGTCGTTGCCGCCGCCAGCAGAGCAGGGCAAATATCACGCTGACCAGCAGCATCACGCCGTAATCACGTGAGAACGCCAGGGGATTAAAGGGCCCTGGCGTAATCAGGGCCGGCAGGCCCATCACAATGGCGATATTAAAAATATTGGAGCCGATGATATTACCAATGGCAATGTCATCCTCACCTTTCCGTGCCCCCGCAATGGCCGTGGCCAGCTCCGGCAGGCTGGTGCCGATGGCAATAACCGTCAGGCCAATGGTCAGTTCACTGATGGCGAAATAGTTCGCCAGCACCGTCGCGTTATCCACGACCATGCGCGTTGCCATCGGCATGATGATCAGCGCAACGCCAAGCCAGAGCAGGGCAACAGGCAGCGTACCTTCGCGCGGGAGCTCGGCGACCTGCTCGCGCGTGAGGCTATCCAGACCCTGCTTCTCAGCCAGACGGGCGATTTTAACACTATACAGTAACCAAATAACGGCCAGCGCCAGCAGGAATATGCCGTCACTGAAGCTCAGTATTCCATCATAAAATACGCACCCTGCCAGCAGGCTTACGACTAACATTAGCGGCAATTCACGGCGCAGAACATCAGAATGCACGCGAAATGGATGGAGCAGTGCCGCCAGGCCTAAAATCAATAATATATTGACGATGTTCGAGCCAATCGCGGTGCCTACTGCCAGGTCTAACTGGCCGTGCAGCGATGCCGAGACAGAGACGATGATTTCAGGGAGTGATGTTCCAACACTGACAACGGTCATCCCGATGACGACAGGCGGTACGCCAGTCAGGCGACACAGGATAGATGCAGCAAACACTAAACGGTCAGCACTGTAGACCACCAAAAGTAAACCAATTATTAACAGTGCTGTTGCTAAAAGCATCAAAAGTCCTTTCTTCAGGTATACTCGTCGGTCCATCGCGCGGGAATGGCTGGACTGTATACAGTCTGAGGCGTAACGAATTCCTAATTTTGACTTTATGCGCCGGAAAAGTAAAACAAATGCCAGCTTTCGCTAACCTCTCCAGCCAATATTCTGTAAAAATGTGGGGTTTAGGGCTGATTTAAGCTTCAGGCTTCGCATGAAGCAGGGCAAGAAAGGAACCGTAAATGAGCCAAACGCTGGCGAATATAGTCGATGTCCGTGGGGTGAGTTTTTCTCGCGCCAACAGGTTGATATTTGATGATATTTCGTTGACCGTGCCGCGTGGCAAGATCACTGCCATCATGGGGCCGTCCGGGATCGGTAAAACGACCCTGCTGCGCCTTATTGGTGGGCAGATCCCACCCGATAGCGGTGAAATCCTCTTTGATGGCGAAAACATCCCGGAGATGTCACGCTCGCGCCTGTATACTGTTCGCAAACGTATGAGCATGCTCTTTCAGTCAGGGGCCTTGTTCACGGATATGAACGTTTTTGATAACGTGGCCTATCCGCTGCGCGAACATACCAGCCTGCCGCCCGCGTTGCTGAAAAGCACGGTGATGATGAAACTTGAGGCCGTTGGTTTGCGGGGGGCTGCAAAACTGATGCCTTCGGAACTCTCCGGTGGTATGGCGCGCCGTGCTGCGCTCGCACGAGCCATTGCATTAGAACCCGATTTAATCATGTTCGACGAACCGTTCGTTGGACAGGATCCCATCACAATGGGCGTGCTGGTGAAGCTCATCTCTGAACTGAACAGCGCGCTTGGCGTAACCTGCATTGTGGTTTCTCACGATGTACCGGAAGTGTTGAGCATTGCCGATTACGCCTATATCGTGGCGGACAAAAAGATCGTCGCACACGGTAGCGCCCAGGCGTTGCAGGAAAATTGCGATCCGCGCGTGCGGCAGTTCCTCGACGGTATTGCAGATGGCCCTGTGCCGTTCCGCTACCCGGCGGGCGACTATCGTGACGATTTACTGGGAATAGGGAGTTAAGCCACTCATGCTGTTAAATGCGTTGGCCGCTCTCGGACACCGTGGCATAAAAACCATCAGGACGTTCGGGCGTGCCGGATTGATGTTATTCAACGCGCTGTTCGGCAAGCCGGAATTCCGTAAGCACGCCCCTCTGCTGGTGCGGCAGCTTTATAATGTCGGCGTGCTGTCGATGCTCATCATCATTGTTTCCGGTTTGTTTATCGGTATGGTGCTTGGGCTGCAGGGCTACCTTGTTCTGACAACCTACAGCGCGGAAACCAGCCTCGGAATGCTGGTGGCGCTCTCGCTGCTGCGTGAACTGGGGCCGGTTGTGGCGGCGCTGTTGTTCGCCGGGCGCGCGGGGTCGGCATTAACGGCTGAAATTGGCCTGATGCGTGCGACCGAACAGCTCTCTAGCATGGAGATGATGGCGGTCGATCCGCTGCGTCGCGTGATCTCACCGCGTTTCTGGGCTGGCGTGATCTCTTTACCGCTACTGACTATTCTGTTTGTCGCCGTGGGCATCTGGGGCGGCTCGCTGGTTGGCGTCCACTGGAAAGGCATTGATGCCGGTTTCTTCTGGTCCGCCATGCAGGACGCCATTGACCTGCGAATGGATCTGGTTAACTGTCTGATTAAAAGCGTGGTATTTGCCATTACGGTCACCTGGATTGCATTGTTCAATGGTTATGATGCCATCCCGACGTCGGCAGGCATTAGCCGTGCAACTACACGTACAGTCGTACATTCGTCGCTGGCCGTACTGGGTCTGGATTTTGTGCTCACCGCACTGATGTTTGGGAATTGAGTTCATGCAAACGAAAAAAAATGAAATTTGGGTCGGCATATTCCTGCTACTGGCGCTGCTGGCCGCGCTGTTTATCTGCCTGAGAGCGGCGGATATCACGTCTGTGCGCACAGAGCCTACTTATCGCATCTATGCCACCTTCGATAATATTGGCGGGCTGAAGGCTCGTTCACCGGTGCGTATTGGCGGCGTGGTGATCGGACGCGTATCTGACATTACGCTTGATGAGAAAACCTACCTGCCACGCGTCGCGATGGATATCGAAGAGCGTTATAACCATATTCCGGACACCAGTTCCCTTTCGATCCGGACTTCAGGCCTGCTGGGCGAACAATATCTGGCACTTAATGTCGGTTTTGAAGACCCTGAGCTGGGAACGACTATCCTTAAAGACGGTAGCGTCATCCAGGATACGAAGTCCGCGATGGTGCTGGAGGATATGATTGGTCAGTTCCTTTACAGCAGTAAAGGGGATGAGAAAAAATCCGATGCTGCCCCTGCGCAGAGCGAAGATCATACCAATGTCGCACCGACACCAGGCACGACGAATTAATTTCAGGAGAAGTCATTCATGTTTAAACGACTGTTAATGGTTGCCATGCTGGTCATTGCCCCTCTCACCGCTGTGCATGCTGCGGATCAGAGTAACCCGTACAAACTGATGGACGAAGCGGCGAAGAAGACTTTCGACCGTCTTAAAGACGAACAACCTAAGATTCGTGCTAATCCTGATTACCTGCGTGACGTCGTTGACCAGGAATTGCTGCCGTATGTACAGATCAAATACGCGGGGGCGCTGGTTCTGGGGCGTTATTACAAAGATGCTACCCCTGCGCAGCGTGATGCCTACTTTGCCGCGTTTCGTGAATACCTGAAACAGGCTTATGGTCAGGCGCTGGCGATGTACCACGGTCAGACCTATCAGATTGCGCCTGAGCAGCCGCTGGGCGATGCGACCATCGTGCCTATCCGCGTGACAATCAACGATCCTAACGGCCGCCCGCCGGTTCGCCTGGACTTCCAGTGGCGTAAAAACAGCCAGACCGGTCACTGGCAGGCGTATGACATGATTGCCGAAGGGGTAAGCATGATCACCACCAAACAGAACGAGTGGAGCGACCTGCTGCGGACCAAAGGCATTGATGGCCTGACCGCACAGCTGCAGTCTATCTCTCGTCAGAAAATTAGCCTGGACGAGAAGAAGTAATGTCACAGCAACTCAGCTGGTCGCGTGAAGGCGAGACATTAAAGCTGTCCGGTGAGCTGGATCAGGATCTGCTGAACCCCTTGTGGGACAAACGCCATGAAGCCATGCAGGGCGTGACGCTTATCGACTTAAGCGACGTCACGCGGGTAGATACGGCAGGTGTTGCGCTGCTTGCCCATCTGATTGCCGAGGGTAAAAAGCAGGGGTTGAGCGTTATGCTTAACGGCGCGAGCGATAACGTGGTTACTCTTGCGCAGCTCTACAATCTCCCTCAGGACGTACTGCCTCGTTAATATTTTCAGTGCGTTACTTCCTAAAGCCCTGACAGTTTCATCGTCGGGGCTTTTTGCTTGTTTAAGACGACGCCACTTTGCTCTAAGATGTTGGGCTTGTTTTCACTATCAGATGATTAAGAACCCATGGAAAATCATGAAATCCAGACAGTGCTGATGAATGCACTCTCCCTTCAGGAAGCCCACGTCACTGGCGATGGCAGTCACTTCCAGGTTATTGCTGTGGGTGATATGTTCGACGGCATGAGCCGTGTGAAGAAGCAGCAGGCTGTGTACGCGCCGCTGATGGAATATATTGCGGATAACCGCATCCACGCCCTGTCGATTAAAGCGTTCACCCCGCAAGAGTGGGCACGCGATCGCAAACTAAACGGTTTTTGAGCTGAGGGCGACAGGCCCGCAGCACGGTTGAATTTATAAGAGAGCACACAATGGATAAATTTCGTGTACAGGGGCCAACGCGTCTCCAGGGCGAAGTCACAATTTCTGGCGCGAAAAACGCCGCGCTGCCAATCCTTTTTGCTGCGCTGCTCGCGGAAGAGCCGGTAGAAATTCAGAACGTACCGAAGCTGAAAGATATCGACACCACCATGAAGTTGCTCACCCAGTTGGGCACTAAAGTTGAGCGTAACGGTTCCGTCTGGATCGACGCCAGCAAGGTGAACAACTTCTCTGCCCCTTACGATCTGGTGAAAACCATGCGTGCTTCCATCTGGGCGCTTGGTCCGCTGGTGGCGCGTTTTGGCCAGGGGCAGGTTTCACTGCCGGGTGGTTGCGCTATCGGCGCGCGTCCGGTTGACCTGCATATCTTTGGTCTGGAAAAACTGGGCGCAGAGATCAAGCTGGAAGAAGGTTACGTCAAAGCGTCCGTCAATGGCCGTCTGAAAGGCGCGCACATTGTCATGGACAAAGTGAGCGTGGGCGCAACGGTCACCATTATGTCTGCGGCGACGCTGGCAGAAGGTACCACTATCATCGAGAACGCCGCGCGTGAACCGGAAATTGTGGATACTGCAAACTTCCTCGTGGCGCTGGGTGCGAAGATCTCCGGTCAGGGTACCGACCGTATCACCATCGAAGGCGTTGAGCGTCTGGGCGGTGGTGTGTATCGCGTTCTGCCAGACCGCATCGAAACAGGGACCTTCCTGGTGGCTGCGGCGATCTCTGGCGGTAAAATTGTCTGCCGTAACGCACAGCCAGATACTCTGGATGCGGTGCTGGCGAAACTGCGCGATGCGGGTGCGGATATCGAAATCGGTGAAGACTGGATTAGCCTCGATATGCATGGTCAGCGTCCAAAAGCGGTCAATGTGCGTACCGCGCCGCATCCGGCGTTCCCGACCGACATGCAGGCGCAGTTCACCCTGTTGAACCTGGTCGCTGAAGGTACCGGCTTCATCACTGAAACCATTTTCGAGAACCGCTTTATGCACGTACCGGAGCTGATCCGTATGGGTGCACATGCAGAGATCGAGAGTAATACCGTGATTTGCCACGGCGTTGAGAAACTGTCAGGTGCTCAGGTGATGGCAACCGATCTGCGTGCGTCAGCAAGCCTGGTGCTGGCGGGTTGTATTGCGGAAGGGACAACGATTGTGGATCGTATTTATCACATCGATCGTGGTTACGAACGTATCGAAGATAAACTGCGCGCGCTGGGTGCGAATATCGAGCGTGTGAAGGGCGAGTAATCGTTCCGGCAGCCCCCTGCCAGAAATGACCGGGGGGTTGCTGTTCCTGTCAAAAACGCATTATTCCTGCGATTCTTTC
This sequence comes from Lelliottia nimipressuralis, assembly GCF_004402045.1. Lineage (GTDB taxonomy): Bacteria > Pseudomonadota > Gammaproteobacteria > Enterobacterales > Enterobacteriaceae > Enterobacter > Enterobacter chinensis. The sequence goes on from NZ_SOMG01000003.1 coordinate 90,205, forward strand.
TTTGCCTTTCTCTGGCGAATCATACGCGATCTGTCGATAAACTCATGGGTAAGGGGATCGTGGTAGCGCGAAGGCCAAATCACCCACGGATGTGTATCCAGCGCTGTCGCGATAATTAACTCTCCCTTGGGCCAGGGTCGGGTGAGGGCATTTGCGAGGGTTGAAGAACTCAGGCCATTGCGGCGGGATTCTGCAGCCAGTGAAGTGCCTCTTTTGCGCAGTGCCGCAATGATATCTGCCGTATGCCAGTCGATAAATTTCGTATCCATAAAGCTGTCCTTAAGTTCGGATTCACCTACGCCGTTTCTTCTGAAACGACGGGCTTACTATACCCATTTCAAACTCTTGTTCTAAAAAGTTCGCGTTACTTGAAAGGATATTCAGAATAAGGCACGGCTTTATTCATGCGGTCTCTAAACCGATAAATTTACATGACTACGTAATTTACTGGGGTGTACTGGAATCTCCCCGCGATGGTGCGGGGAGATACAAGGGGATTACCTGTCGCGCTGAACGGCGATGTGAGCCAGAGCAATTAGCGCATCGCGCCATGGGCTGTCTGGAATAACCTGCAGTGCAGTGATGGCTTTGTCTGCTTCTTCTTCCGCACGTTGGCGCGTCCACTCCAGCGATCCGCAGATGGCCATGGTTTCCAGTACGGGTTCCAGAAGATGGCGGCCATTTCCCTGCTCAATCGCTTCACGGATCATTTTCGCCTGGTCGGCTGTTCCGTTGCGCATAGCGTGAAGCAGCGGCAGGGTCGGTTTGCCTTCGTTCAGGTCATCACCCACGTTTTTGCCGAGCGTCTCACCGTCCGCACTGTAGTCCAGTAAATCATCAATTAACTGGAATGCCGTACCCAGATAACGACCATAGTCCTGCAGCCCTTTTTCCTGTGCCTCAGTACAGTCAGCCAGAATGCCGGAACACTGGGCGGCCGCTTCAAACAGGCGCGCTGTTTTACTGTAGATCACACGCATGTAGTTTTCTTCGGTGATGTCAGGGTCGTTGACGTTCATCAGTTGCAGCACTTCGCCTTCCGCAATGACGTTAACGGCTTCGGACATCACTTCCAGCACTTTCAGAGAACCCAGACTGGTCATCATCTGGAAGGCGCGGGTATAAATAAAATCCCCCACCAGTACGCTGGCTGCGTTCCCGAAAGCGGCGTTTGCCGTGGCTTTGCCACGACGCATATCCGATTCATCCACAACGTCATCATGCAGAAGCGTCGCCGTGTGAATAAATTCGATGAGCGCTGCGATCGTGATGTGGGCATTTCCCTGATAGCCAACGGCTCTGGCAGCCAGAATGGCGATCATCGGACGAATGCGTTTACCGCCGCCGCTGACAATGTAATAGCCCAACTGATTGATCAGCTGAACGTCAGAGTTGAGTTGCTCCAGGATTGCTGCATTCACACCCGCCATATCTTGCGCGGTTAACTCGTTGATTTTTTCTAAATTCATCGCAAAAGCCGGGCTTTTTATCCTGTTGATCCCATCTACAATGGGGTAACGAAGGGTTTCGGTTTATCAATAGTAGTGCTGATTGTACTGAAAAAACGGCTCAGATAAACGTTACCGTACGTGTTGTGTTTTTTTTCTTCATGTATTGACGGTAGCACTTGTCAAAGGCTCGCGTTTTGCGTAATATTCGCGCCCTATTGTGAATATTTATAGCGCACTCTGAATCATACGAGGACGTGCGCGGAAGCGGAGTTTATATGTACGCGGTTTTCCAAAGTGGTGGTAAACAACACCGAGTAAGCGAAGGTCAGACCGTTCGCCTGGAAAAGCTGGACATCGCAACTGGCGAATCTGTTGAGTTCGCAGAAGTTCTGATGATCGCAAACGGTGAAGAAGTCAAAATCGGCGTTCCTTTCGTTGATGGCGGCGTTATCAAAGCTGAAGTTGTTGCACACGGTCGTGGCGAGAAAGTTAAAATCGTTAAGTTTCGTCGTCGTAAACACTACCGTAAGCAGCAGGGCCACCGTCAGTGGTTCACTGATGTGAAAATTACTGGCATCAGCGCCTAAGACCTGAGGAGAGATTTAAATGGCACATAAAAAGGCTGGCGGCTCCACACGTAACGGTCGCGATTCAGAAGCTAAACGCCTGGGCGTTAAGCGTTTCGGTGGCGAATCCGTTCTGGCGGGTAGCATCATCGTTCGTCAACGTGGTACCAAATTCCACGCTGGCAACAACGTAGGTTGCGGTCGTGACCACACTCTGTTTGCTAAAGCAGACGGTAAAGTGAAATTTGAAGTTAAAGGCCCGAACAACCGTAAATACATCAGCATCGTTGCTGAGTAAGGTTTTCTCGGTCCGGTAACGGATTAAAGCCCCGCAACCTGTTGCGGGGCTTTTTACATTGGAAACCCGGTAATTTTTTCTGTAGGGAAAACGGGCATGAAGCAGCAGGCCGGCATTGGTATTCTTTTGGCGCTCACAACCGCAATGTGCTGGGGTGCGCTGCCAATTGCAATGAAGCAGGTACTGGAAGTGATGGAGCCGCCCACGGTGGTCTTTTATCGCTTTCTGATGGCAAGCATCGGCCTCGGGGCCATTCTGGCTATCAAAGGTAAGCTTCCACCTTTGCGACTCTTCCGCAAACCGCGCTGGCTGGTGTTGCTGGCTATTGCGACGGGCGGTCTGTTTGGTAACTTCATTCTGTTTAGCTCTTCCCTGCAATATCTTAGCCCTACGGCGTCACAGGTGATTGGTCAGCTTTCACCCGTGGGCATGATGGTCGCCAGCGTCTTTATCCTTAAGGAGAAGATGCGCGGTACGCAGATTATCGGGGCGAGCATGCTGCTATGCGGTCTGGTGATGTTCTTCAACACCAGTCTGATGGAGATTTTTACCCGACTGACGGATTACACGTGGGGTGTGATCTTCGGTGTAGGGGCAGCAACGGTCTGGGTGAGTTATGGTGTCGCACAAAAGGTGTTATTGCGTCGTCTTGCCTCACAGCAGATCCTCTTTTTGCTGTACACTTTGTGTACAATAGCATTGCTGCCATTAGCAAAGCCGGGTGTGATCGCCCAGCTTAGCGACTGGCAACTGGCGTGCCTCATTTTTTGTGGGCTGAACACGCTGGTCGGTTATGGCGCGCTGGCCGAAGCGATGGCGCGCTGGCAGGCAGCACAGGTAAGCGCGTTAATTACGCTTACCCCGCTGTTTACGCTGTTATTTTCAGATTTGTTATCAATGGCCTGGCCCGATGTCTTCGTCAGACCGATGCTCAACCTGTTGGGCTATCTCGGTGCGTTTGTCGTGGTTGCGGGCGCGATGTATTCCGCCATTGGTCATCGTCTTTGGGGACGTTGGCGCAAAAATGAAGCGGTTGTAGTAGTCCCCCGCTCAGGCGAATGAGTTACGGAGAGTAAAATGAAGTTTGTTGATGAAGCTACGATCCTGGTCGTGGCTGGTGATGGCGGCAATGGTTGCGTGAGCTTCCGCCGTGAAAAGTATATCCCACGTGGCGGTCCTGATGGCGGCGACGGCGGGGATGGTGGTGACGTGTGGCTGGAGGCGGATGAGAACCTCAACACGCTGATCGACTACCGTTTCGAGAAATCCTTCCGCGCTGAACGTGGCCAGAACGGCCAGAGCCGTGACTGTACCGGGAAACGCGGAAAAGACGTCACCATTAAGGTTCCGGTCGGCACGCGTGTGATTGACCAGGGGACTGGTGAAACCATGGGTGACATGACCAAACATGGTCAGCGCCTGATGGTTGCTAAAGGTGGCTGGCACGGTCTGGGTAACAGCCGTTTCAAATCTTCCGTTAACCGTACGCCGCGTCAGAAAACGATGGGTACACCGGGCGATAAGCGCGACCTGCAGCTGGAGCTGATGCTTCTGGCAGACGTGGGCATGCTGGGTATGCCAAACGCCGGTAAGTCGACGTTTATTCGTGCCGTCTCTGCTGCGAAACCAAAAGTGGCGGACTATCCGTTTACCACGCTGGTACCAAGCCTCGGTGTTGTCCGTATGGATAACGAGAAGAGCTTTGTGGTTGCCGATATTCCGGGTCTGATTGAAGGCGCTGCGGAAGGGGCTGGTCTGGGTATTCGCTTCCTGAAACACCTTGAGCGTTGCCGTGTACTGTTGCATCTCATCGATATCGATCCTATCGATGGTTCCGATCCGGTTGAAAACGCCAGAATCATCATCGGTGAGCTGGAAAAATACAGCGAAAAACTGGCGAATAAACCACGCTGGCTGGTCTTCAACAAGATCGACCTGATGGACAAAGCCGAAGCGGAAGCAAAAGCCAAAGCGATTGCAGAAGCGATGGGTTGGGAAGAAAAATACTACCTGATCTCTGCGGCAAGCCAGGTTGGCGTGAAAGATCTGTGCTGGGATGTGATGACCTTCATCATCGAGAACCCAATTGTCCAGGCGGAAGAAGCCAAACAGCCTGAAAAAGTCGAATTCATGTGGGATGACTACCACCGCCAGCAGCTCGGAGAGCTGGAAGCGGAAGAAGATGATGAAGACTGGGACGATGACTGGGATGAAGACGACGAAGAAGGCGTCGAGTTCATTTACAAGCACTAATATCTGTCCAAAGCCCCCATTATGGGGGCTTTTTTTATTCCAGCGTTGATGGTAACCAGCAGCTGGCGATCAATCCGCCTTCAGCGCCATTTTCAAGTGTCAGCTTGCCGTGGTGGAGCTGCACGATGCGCTGCACGATACTCAGGCCCAGACCACTGCCACCGTAGCGCTGGTCAAGCCGACGGAATGGCTCAGTAATAGACTGTCGGTGAGCTTCATCAATACCGGGACCCTGATCGATAACGCTGACCTGAGTACCCCCTTCGATTTCGTTTAATGTCACTTCAATCGTTGTCCCTGACGGGCTGTATCGTCCGGCATTCTCCAGCAGGTTGCGCAGCATCAGACGCAGAAGCACTGCGTCTCCCTGAACCGTGAGCGCACTCCTGGCGGGCCATATCACCGTATGTTCTTTGGCTTCATGCTCAAGGCCAAGCGGCGTAATGATATTGTCCGTCCAGTTAACGGTTTCATAGTGGCCGCTGGCCATTGCTTGTCCGGCACGGGCCAGCATCAGCAGTTGTTCAACGGTATGCATAAGCTGATCGATACGGCTGATTAACGTCGCGGCCTGTGGCGCACCAGACTGCGCCATGAGTTCCAGATGGAGCCGGATCCCGGCAAGGGGCGTTCGCAGTTCGTGTGCAGCGTCTGCGGTGAAAAGACGTTCCTGCTGAATGGTATTGTCCAGCCTGGCGAGTAACTGATTCATGGAAGTGGTAACCGCGCCAATTTCTTCCATATCGGAATACATAGGAAGCGGGGTTAAGTTATCCGCCGAACGGTTAGCCAGGCTGGCGCGTAGTTTATTGAGGGGCCGGATTATCCAGGTGACTGCCCAGAATGAAAACAACAGCGTGAAACCGACCATCACCAGAGAAGGAACCAGAAGAGAGGCAATCGCTTCGCGGATCTCTTTCTCTACGTGGCTATTGCGGGCTTTGGCAGACAACGTTTCACTGACCAGAAAACCAATCTGTTCACGGCTTTCATGCCACAGCCAGATCACGCTTATCAACTGGAAAAATAACAGAATAACCGCCAGCAGAACCATCAAGCGCCGACGCATGCTGTTCATTTCTGGCTCTCCAGACGATAGCCAACGCCACGGACGGTTTTGATCCTGTCTTTGCCGAGCTTACGACGCAGGTTGTGAATGTGGACTTCAAGGGTATTTGAGCCCGGATCGTCCTGCCAGGAGTAGATATCCTGCTGGAGAGTTTCTCTGTGCACCGTTTGCCCGCTGCGCATGATCAGACGCGTTAGCAGGGCGAACTCTTTTGGCGTCACCTCAACCGGTTGGGCCTGGCGCAATACCTGCTGGGTTTGCAGATTCAGCGTAATATCGCCGTCGGTCAGTAAGTTATCACTATGACCCTGATAACGACGAATCAACGCTCGCACCCGAGCCTGCAGCTCTGCAAGTGCAAAAGGCTTCACCAGGTAATCATCTGCACCGGCATCGAGGCCGGTGATACGATCTTCAATGGCATCGCGTGCCGTCAGAATCAACACCGGGTTGGCGATACCGCGGCGTCGCCACTGGCTCAGGAGCGTGGCGCCGTCTTTATCAGGCAAGCCCAAATCGAGGATCACCAGGCTGTATTCGCCGCTCTGAATCAGGGCATCCGCTTCCGCCGCCGTGCTGGCGCAGTCGAGGGCATACCCTTCATTAGCCAGACCCAGTGCCAGCCCTTCCTGCAATAACAGATCGTCTTCAACTATGAGTAGTTTCATCGCTAGTTATTCTGATAAATGTCCTTATAGAGCCTGCTTTCGAAGCGAACAAGCGGAATACGACGATTGCGCTGGTCGGTCGGTTCGACGGCATAGCCGGAAAGATACTGCACGAATGCCATGCGTTGTCCGCTGGCGGTAGTGATGAAGCCTGCAAGGTTGTAAACCCCCTGCAGTGAACCGGTTTTGGCGGATACTTTGCCATCCACACCGGCAGCGTGAAGCCCGGCGCGGTACTGCAACGAACCGTCATGGCCGGCCAGTGGCAGCATTGAAATAAAGTTTAGCTCAGTGTCATGCTGTGCAATGTACTGAAGCACTTGCATCATTGTGGCCGGAGAGATCAAATTATGACGCGATAATCCGGAGCCATCGACGGCAATGGTATTACCCAGATCGATCCCTGCCTGCTGGCGCAGGATCTGACGAACCGCGTCTGAGCCCGCGCGCCAGGTTCCCGGCACGCCGAAACGCGCGTGACCAATCATGCGGAACACGGTGTCGGCAATCATGTTGTCCGACTTTTTCAGCATAATTCGCAGCAGATCGTACAGCGGCGGAGACTGTTTGCTGGCGATGACCGTGCCGGGCTGGTTAACCTGCGTCTGACGGAGCAGCGTGCCGGAGTAAGTTATTCCCGCTTGTTTCAGCTCATCTTTCAGAATGGCACCCGCGTAGCTGGCACCGTCCTGTATCGCAAAGGCCAGCGGCAGCGGATCGGCACGCTGCGTCAGGCAGCCGGTGAGCGTGAAGCGGTTAAGATCGCCTGGCACCACATCCAGTTCGCAATACTGTGCGTCTGGGGAGCCCTTGGCCAGCGTGCGGACCTGGCTAAACATCGTGACCGGGTAGTAAGAGGCCACGCGGATAAACGCTAAATCATCTGGCTTTGGCGCGCTGTAAAGCGAAACAGAGAAGCAGTTACGGTCAACAATCGCGGCGGCTGGCGGGGCGCTAAAGCATTGCGTCATATCGTTCCACGGCCAGCCTGGGGCTTTATCGTGGCTGGCGAAAATGGACGTGTCTATCAGCACATTGCCATCAATCTTCTGCACGCCAGTTTTTTTCAGCACCGCAACCATATTGCGGATATCCTGGCGTTTAAAGGTCGGGTCACCGCCGAAGCGGGCGATAAGATCGCCTTTCAGTTCGCCACCCTCGACGTTACCTTTCGTCTCGAGTGTGGTGGTAAACCGGAAGTCAGGCCCGAGCTGGAGCAGGGCGGCGAGGGCAGTGATCACCTTTTGGGTACTGGCAGGCAGCGCCATCTGTTGACTGTGATAGTCAATCTCGGGAGCCTGTGCGCCAACCTTCTGCACCATCAGGGCCAGGTTCGCGCCTGCGGGGAGCTGATTAATGTACTCATCAACATTCGCGGCCTGGGCGGTGAACGTTATACTGGTAGTCAATCCGATGATAAATCTGGAAAATCGCATAATCTCGCGCTAACAACCCGAAAACAAACCGTCATACTACGGTGCATAGCACTGCAAAGTAAACGATGACCCATAGTGAACTTCGCGGTAAAATGCATATCAAATTGAAAATTGCTGCTGACCTGGGGCGTTGCTCCCGGGTCGGTTTTCTTTTTGCTTCTGGCCTGCTCATGAGGGCCGGGGCAGGGAACACTGCTCCCAACAGGAATGTTTAAGAGGTATAACAAATGCAAGCTATTCCGATGACCTTACGTGGTGCCGAAAAACTGCGCGAAGAGCTGGATTTCCTGAAATCCGTTCGTCGCCCTGAAATCATCGCCGCTATCGCGGATGCGCGTGAGCATGGCGACCTGAAAGAGAACGCTGAATACCACGCCGCGCGTGAGCAGCAGGGCTTCTGTGAAGGGCGTATTAAAGATATCGAAGCAAAACTGTCCAACGCGCAGGTTATTGATATCACTAAGATGCCTAATAATGGCCGCGTGATTTTCGGTTCAACCGTTACCGTGCTGAACCTGGACAGCGACGAAGAGCAGACATATCGCATCGTGGGTGATGATGAAGCAGACTTCAAACAGAACCTGATTTCGGTGAACTCGCCGATTGCTCGTGGCCTGATTGGCAAAGAGCAGGACGATGTTGTCACCATCCGCACCCCTGGTGGTGAAGTGGAATACGAAATTATCAAGGTCGAATACCTGTAATTCGCCTCTCTGCTAAGATGTTGATACATTGTAAAGAAAAGAAAAAGGCCGCATAGCGGCCTTTTAACAACTCAAGGAGCATGGCATTTTGCTCACCTGCTGACAGAAATCCCTCGTTTAACACAGAAAATGTGTTTGATTCAGGATATCCTTAGCGTGGCAGCGAGATTTTGCGCTCTTTAGATGGGCGATAGAGCACCAGCGTTTTACCGATGACCTGTACATTACAGGCACCGGTTTCGCGCACGATGGCTTCCACGATCAGGTTTTTAGTGTCTCTGTCTTCAGAGGCGATTTTCACCTTGATCAGCTCGTGGTGTTCCAGCGCTTGTTCAATCTCGGCAAGCACCCCTTCGGTCAAACCATTGTTGCCAAGCATAACTACAGGCTTGAGCGGATGTGCCAGACCTTTAAGGTGCTGTTTTTGTTTAGTACTCAGATTCATCGTATATTTTTGCTTACGTTGGGATTGAAAACGGTTCATTCTACCGCCATCTCCCTAATATCGCCAAACAGCAGCGTAGAAATTTACGCCAAAGGTAAGTAACGATGAACCCGGACGGAAATGTTAAATGACAGGTAAAAAGCGTTCTGCCAGTTCCAGCCGCTGGCTTCAGGAACACTTTAGCGATAAATATGTTCTTCAGGCGCAGAAAAAGGGGTTACGTTCCCGCGCCTGGTTTAAACTTGATGAAATACAGCAAAGTGACAAACTTTTTAAGCCGGGGATGACGGTTGTCGACCTCGGTGCAGCACCTGGCGGATGGTCCCAGTATGCGGTAACGCAGATCGGTGGAGCGGGCCGAATCATCGCATGCGATCTTTTACCAATGGATCCCATCGTCGGTGTCGACTTCCTTCAGGGCGACTTTCGTGATGAATTAGTACTGAAAGCGTTACTTGAACGTGTGGGTGACAGTAAGGTTCAGGTTGTCATGTCTGATATGGCACCAAATATGTGCGGAACACCGGCGGTGGATATCCCCCGCGGCATGTATCTGGTGGAGCTAGCGTTAGAAATGTGTCGTGATGTACTAGCGCCTGGTGGTAGTTTTGTTGTGAAGGTGTTTCAGGGCGAAGGTTTCGAGGAGTACCTTAAGGAAATTCGCTCCCTGTTTGCGAAGGTCAAAGTTCGTAAGCCGGACTCTTCCCGGGCCCGTTCCCGTGAAGTGTATATTGTAGCGACCGGGCGAAAATGATAACCGGTGGATTTCAGGCGAAAGTTTGAATGAAACTGGATATAGAGTATCCTGACGCTGTTTTTAACACAGTTGTAATATGAGGTTAATCCCTTGAGTGACATGGCGAAAAACCTAATACTCTGGCTGGTCATTGCCGTTGTGCTGATGTCAGTATTCCAGAGCTTTGGGCCCAGCGAGTCGAATGGCCGCAAGGTGGATTATTCTACCTTCCTGCAGGAGGTCAATCAGGACCAGGTTCGCGAAGCGCGTATCAACGGACGTGAGATCAACGTTACCAAGAAAGATAGTAACCGTTACACGACTTACATCCCGGTGAACGATCCTAAGCTGCTTGATAACCTTCTGACTAAAAACGTCAAGGTGGTAGGTGAGCCGCCAGAAGAACCAAGCCTGCTGGCTTCTATCTTCATTTCCTGGTTCCCAATGCTGCTTCTTATCGGCGTCTGGATCTTCTTTATGCGCCAGATGCAGGGCGGCGGTGGCAAAGGTGCCATGTCGTTCGGTAAGAGCAAGGCGCGTATGCTGACGGAAGACCAGATCAAGACCACGTTCGCCGACGTCGCCGGGTGTGACGAAGCGAAAGAAGAGGTTGCTGAACTGGTTGAATACCTGCGCGAGCCGAGCCGTTTCCAGAAACTGGGCGGTAAGATCCCGAAAGGCGTGCTGATGGTTGGCCCTCCGGGTACTGGTAAAACCTTGCTGGCGAAAGCTATCGCGGGTGAAGCGAAGGTGCCGTTCTTTACTATTTCAGGTTCTGACTTCGTAGAAATGTTCGTGGGTGTCGGTGCATCTCGTGTGCGTGACATGTTCGAGCAGGCCAAGAAGGCAGCACCGTGCATTATCTTCATCGATGAAATCGACGCCGTTGGCCGCCAGCGTGGCGCAGGTCTGGGTGGTGGTCACGATGAACGCGAGCAGACGCTGAACCAGATGCTGGTTGAGATGGACGGCTTCGAAGGTAACGAAGGTATCATCGTTATCGCAGCAACTAACCGTCCAGACGTACTTGACCCCGCTCTGCTGCGTCCAGGCCGTTTCGACCGTCAGGTTGTGGTCGGTCTGCCGGATGTTCGCGGTCGTGAGCAGATTCTGAAAGTCCATATGCGTCGCGTACCGCTGGCGCCAGATATCGACGCGGCAATCATTGCGCGTGGTACCCCGGGCTTCTCCGGTGCGGACCTGGCTAACCTGGTCAACGAAGCAGCACTGTTTGCCGCTCGCGGTAACAAACGCGTCGTGTCGATGGTGGAGTTCGAGAAAGCGAAAGACAAGATCATGATGGGTGCGGAACGCCGCTCCATGGTGATGACGGAAGCGCAGAAAGAGTCCACGGCATACCACGAAGCGGGTCACGCGATTATCGGTCGTCTGGTACCGGAACACGATCCGGTGCATAAGGTGACGATTATTCCGCGCGGACGTGCGTTGGGTGTCACTTTCTTCCTGCCTGAGGGCGACGCGATCAGCGCCAGCCGTCAGAAACTGGAAAGTCAGATTTCTACCCTCTACGGTGGTCGTCTGGCAGAAGAGATTATCTACGGTGTTGAACATGTTTCTACCGGTGCGTCCAACGACATTAAAGTTGCGACAAACCTGGCGCGTAACATGGTGACGCAGTGGGGCTTCTCCGACAAACTCGGTCCGCTGCTGTACGCAGAGGAAGAGGGCGAAGTATTCCTGGGCCGTTCTGTGGCGAAAGCGAAACATATGTCCGATGAGACGGCACGTATCATCGATCAGGAAGTAAAATCTCTGGTTGAGCGTAACTATGCACGTGCTCGCCAGATCCTGAATGACAATATGGACATCCTGCATTCGATGAAAGATGCACTCATGAAATATGAGACCATCGATGCACCGCAGATTGACGACCTGATGGCGCGTCGCGAAGTGCGTCCGCCAGCAGGCTGGGAAGACCCAGGCGCTTCCAATAATTCTGACAACAATGGCACCCCGCGTGCGCCGCGTCCGGTTGATGAACCGCGTACGCCAAACCCGGGCAATACCATGTCAGAACAGTTGGGCGATAAGTAAGTCACTGCTGTTGAAGCATTTGTCCGTACCTCAAACCCTGGAGCTTGCTCCGGGGTTTTTCATTTCTGTTTAACCATATAGATACCAGGGATTTCGCCATGAAATTATTCGCCCAGGACTCGCATCTCGATCTTTCACATCCTCATGTGATGGGGATCCTGAATGTTACCCCTGACTCCTTCTCTGACGGCGGCACGCATAACACGCTTATTGAGGCGGTTAAGCACGCAAACTTAATGATTAATGCGGGTGCCACCATCATTGACGTTGGCGGCGAATCGACGCGTCCGGGGGCGGCTGACGTGTCTGTGGAAGAAGAACTGGCGCGCGTGGTACCGGTGGTTGAAGCGATTGCACAACGTTTCGAAGTATGGATCTCCGTCGACACTTCCAAACCTGAGGTGATTCGTGAAGTGGCGAGAGTAGGTGCTCATATTATCAATGATATTCGTTCACTCACCGAGCCGGGCGCGATTGAAGCAGCAGCGGAAACCGGGCTGCCAGTTTGTCTGATGCATATGCAGGGCCAGCCGAAAACCATGCAGGAAGCGCCTAAGTATGACGATGTCTATGCCGACGTGAATCGCTTCTTTATTGAGCATATTGCGCGCTGTGAACGTGCAGGTATCCCAAAAGAGAAATTGCTGCTCGACCCGGGGTTCGGTTTCGGTAAAAATCTCTCACACAATTATGCGCTGCTTGCGCGCTTATCGGAATTTCATCACTTTGGCCTGCCGTTACTGGTGGGGATGTCGAGAAAGTCGATGATTGGTCAGTTACTGAATGTTGGGCCAGGTGAACGGCTGAGTGGTAGTCTGGCCTGCGCGGTGATTGCGGCAATGCAAGGCGCACACATTATTCGTGTCCATGACGTCAAAGAAACAGTAGAAGCCATGCGGGTGGTGGAAGCCACACTGGCAGCGAAGGAAAACAAACGCTATGAGTAATCGTAAATATTTTGGTACCGATGGTATCCGTGGGCGTGTAGGCGATGCTCCCATCACCCCTGATTTTGTCCTGAAGCTCGGCTGGGCTGCTGGCAAGGTACTGGCGCGTCATGGTTCCCGTAAGATCATTATCGGTAAAGATACCCGTATTTCGGGCTATATGCTGGAATCTGCGCTGGAAGCCGGTCTCGCGGCGGCTGGACTGTCTGCTTCCTTTACAGGCCCAATGCCAACGCCTGCGGTTGCATATCTGACCCGTACCTTCCGTGCGGAAGCGGGGATTGTCATCTCGGCTTCCCACAACCCGTTCTATGATAACGGCATCAAGTTCTTCTCTATCGATGGTACCAAGCTGCCGGATGAAGTGGAGGAAGCAATTGAAGCCGAAATGGAAAAAGAGATCACCTGTGTTGATTCCGCAGAGCTGGGTAAAGCGAACCGTATTGTCGATGCGGCGGGTCGTTATATCGAATTCTGTAAAGGCACCTTCCCAAATGAGCTGAGCCTGGCGCACCTTAAAATTGTGGTGGACTGTGCAAATGGCGCGACCTATCACATCGCCCCGAATGTTTTCCGCGAACTGGGCGCGAAAGTGATCACCATCGGCTGCGAGCCGGATGGTCTGAACATTAACGAGCAGGTCGGTGCAACTGACGTTCGTGCCCTGCAGGCGCGCGTTCTGGCTGAAAAAGCCGATCTGGGCATTGCGCTGGACGGCGACGGTGACCGCGTGATCATGGTCGACCACGAAGGTAATAAAGTCGACGGTGATCAGATCCTTTATATCATCGCGCGTGAGGGCCTGCGTCAGGGTCAGCTGCGCGGCGGCGCCGTCGGTACCCTGATGAGTAACATGGGCCTGGAGCTGGCGCTGAAACAGCTCGGTATTCCGTTTGTCCGCGCGAAAGTGGGTGACCGCTATGTGCTGGAAAAACTGCAGGAGAAGGGCTGGCGTATTGGTGCAGAAAACTCGGGCCACGTGATCCTGCTCGACAAAACCACCACCGGAGATGGCATCGTGGCCGCGCTGCAGGTGGTTGCCGCAATGGCACGCAACCATATGAGCCTGCACGACCTCTGCAGCGGGATGAAAATGTTCCCTCAGCTCCTGGTGAACGTGCGCTTCACTGCGGGCAAAGGCGATCCGCTGGAAAATGAGAACGTGAAAGCAGTAATGGCTGACGTTGAAGCGGCCCTGGGTAATCGTGGACGCGTGCTGCTGCGTAAGTCCGGTACCGAACCGCTGATCCGCGTCATGGTCGAAGGTGAAGACGAAGCGCAGGTCACTGAGTTCGCACACCGCATTGCGGATGCTGTAAAAGCTGCATAATCTTGCACGCTAAATGTTTAAAAAGGCGGCTTTTGTCGCCTTTGTTTTAAGCAATTAATGGCTTTTTGCTGTTTTTTTCCGCAGTTGATACAATGCGTCAAAAATGCCCTTGCGAAGGCCATTCGCTTTGGTTAGTATTCACACCCGCTTCAGTGGGAAACAAAAATCCTGCTAATTGGTCGAAGCATTGGTATGCGGCAAATCCGCAAGGAACAGGTTGATTATGTACGAAGCTCTTTTAGTTATTTTCCTTATTGTAGCCATCGCTCTCGTAGCGCTGATTATGCTGCAGCAAGGTAAAGGCGCTGATATGGGAGCCTCCTTCGGAGCAGGCGCTTCCGGTACGCTGTTTGGTTCAAGTGGTTCTGCGAACTTCATGACCCGCACAACGGCGATTCTGGCTACGCTGTTCTTCATCATCAGTCTGGTGCTTGGCAATATCAACAGCAACAAGACCAGCAAAGGAAGCGAGTGGGAAAATCTGAGCGCGCCAGCTAAAACTGAGCAGACTCAGCCAGCTGCGCCGGCTAAGCCGACCAGCGATATCCCGCACTAAGTATTCTGTACCGAGGTGGTGGAATTGGTAGACACGCTACCTTGAGGTGGTAGTGCCCTAACGGGCTTGTGGGTTCGAGTCCCATCCTCGGTACCAATATTCCAGAAGAAAGACGTCGAAAGACGTCTTTTTTTTCGTCTGTAGTTTGTGATTTTGTAGGGCGGGTAAGCGTAGCGCCACCCGCCGTTTCGCCCGGTGGCGCGATGCTTGCCGGGCCTACGAAAACCCGACAACAAAAAAGGCGCCTTCAGGCGCCTTTTGCATTTCGGTACAGTGATTACTTCTTAACGCTGTGTTCCAGGTTTTCAACCTGCGGCAGGCCGTTACCAGAGTTTGCGGAGAGCAGGCCATTCTCAACATAGTTGAACAGCTTCTCACGGGTATCGGTGATATCCAGGTTACGCATGGTCAGCTGACCAATACGATCGTCCGGCGAGAACACGGATTCACCTTTCTCCATGGTCAGACGCTCTGCTTTATAGGTCAGGTTGTCAGACACGGTATTCAGGATGGAGTAGTCGTTACCGCGACGCAGTTCCAGGGTGACTTCACCGGTGATCGCACTTGCGACCCAACGCTGCAACGCATCACGCAGCATCAGCGCCTGTGGATCGAACCAGCGGCCCTGATACAGCAGTTTACCCAACTGACGGCCATGAGAGTGATATTGCTCGATGGTGTCTTCGTTGTGAATACCAGTCAGCAGACGCTCGTAAGCGATGTGCAGCAGTGCCATTCCCGGAGCTTCATAGATGCCGCGGCTTTTCGCTTCGATGATACGGTTTTCAATCTGATCGCTCATGCCCAGACCGTGACGACCACCAATACGGTTAGCTTCCAGCATCAGCTCAACATCATCAGAGAATGTTTTACCGTTCAGTGCAACCGGATGGCCGCGCTCGAAACGAACGGTCACTTCTTCGGCCTGGATTTTGACATTCTCGTCCCAGAACTTCACGCCCATGATCGGGTTAACGATCTTCACGCTGGAGTTCAGGAACTCCAGGTCTTTTGCTTCGTGCGTCGCACCCAGCATGTTGGAGTCGGTGGAGTACGCTTTCTCTACGGACATCTTATAGTCAAAACCACAGGCGATCATGAACTCGGACATCTCATGACGACCACCCAGCTCGTCGATGAAGTCAGTATCCAGCCACGGTTTGTAGATCTGCAATTCGGCGTTGGTCAGCAGGCCATAACGATAGAAGCGTTCGATATCGTTACCTTTATAGGTACTACCGTCACCCCAGATGTTCACGCCGTCTTCTTTCATGGCGGCAACCAGCATGGTGCCGGTGACTGCACGGCCCAGCGGAGTGGTGTTGAAATAGGTCAGGCCGCCGGTGGTGTTATGGAAAGCACCACACTGAATAGCCGCGATACCTTCAGCGACCAGTTGCTTACGGCAGTCAATCAGGCGCGCGTTCTCTGCACCGTACTCTTTAGCGCGACGAGGAATAGCATCATAGTCGTCCTCGTCCGGCTGACCCAGGTTCGCAGTATATGCATACGGAACCGCTCCCTTCTGGCGCATCCACAGCAGTGCAGCGCTGGTATCCAGGCCGCCTGAGAAAGCGATGCCAATACGTTGTCCTACCGGAAGATGCTTGAGAATCGTCGTCATAGAATAAAACCCTGCTTGATTGACTGATTAGAGACCGCTTTCGCTCTCTTGTGCATTTTTATGCAAAATAAGTGAGTATTCATTTAATCATCTTTTGGCGAAGACCGGAAGAGACTCGTGCGTTTTTTGTAAAAATTTTGGTCTGATTGATCTGGCGGAAGTCGCCTTGACAGGTGGGGTCAACTATCAATATACTAAACGCCGATTTTACGTCCCGTCTTCGGTACCAAATCCCAGCATTATTTGCAAATTCTGTCCAAAACGCGTAGAATTTGCCACGTTTCAGGCGCGGGGTGGAGCAGCCTGGTAGCTCGTCGGGCTCATAACCCGAAGGTCGTCGGTTCAAATCCGGCCCCCGCAACCACTTTCCCATAAAGTTCTTTTTCAAATATACTGTGAAGACTTAGAGCCTTCGTAGCTGGATTTGAAAAAATTCTTTCGGAGAGTGCTCCAGGCCACAGTTGTGGCTATAGGGTTCAGTTATCTAAAGCCCCGATTTATCGGGGTTTTTTGTTATCTGACTACAGAATAACTGGGCTTTACGCCCTTTTTTTATGTCTTGGGGGTGGGCTTGTCCACATTAGAGCAAAAATTAACAGAGATGATTACTGCACCGGTCGAAGCACTGGGCTACGAACTGGTCGGCATCGAATTCGTTCGCGGCCGTACATCGACGCTGCGCATCTATATTGATAGTGAAGATGGCATCAATGTTGATGATTGTGCTGATGTTAGCCACCAGGTGAGTGCGGTTCTTGATGTTGAAGATCCGATTACCGTTGCGTACAACCTGGAAGTTTCCTCACCTGGCCTCGATCGCCCGATGTTCACGGCCGAGCACTATGTGCGCTTTACCGGTGAAGAAGTGGCTCTCGTTCTGCGTATGGCCGTACAGAACCGCCGTAAATGGCAGGGAATTATCAAAGCCGTTGATGGTGAAATGATCACGGTGACAGTCGACGGCAAAGATGAAGTGTTCGCGCTGAGTAATATCCAGAAGGCGAACCTGGTTCCCCACTTTTAACAGTCTGGATTGAGGTGAAAAGCCCGCGATGAACAAAGAAATTTTGGCTGTTGTTGAAGCCGTCTCCAACGAGAAATCACTGCCGCGTGAGAAGATTTTCGAAGCGCTGGAAAGTGCACTGGCTACAGCAACCAAGAAAAAATACGAACAAGAGATCGATGTTCGCGTAGAAATCGATCGTAAAAGCGGTGACTTCGATACTTTCCGTCGTTGGGTAATCGTAGAAGAAGTGACCCAGCCGACTAAAGAGATCACGCTGGAAGCGGCACGTTATGAAGACGAAAGTCTGAACGTGGGTGAGTATGTTGAAGACCAGATTGAATCTGTCACCTTCGACCGTATCACCACCCAGACCGCGAAGCAGGTTATCGTGCAGAAAGTGCGCGAAGCTGAGCGCGCGCTGGTTGTCGATCAGTTCCGCGATCAGGAAGGCGAAATCATCACGGGCGTGGTGAAGAAAGTTAACCGCGACAACATCTCTCTGGAGATCAAATCCGAAGGGTTGCCGGGTAACGCTGAAGCCGTGATCCTGCGTGAAGATATGCTGCCGCGTGAAAACTTCCGTCCAGGCGACCGTATCCGCGGTGTTCTGTACGCCGTTCGCCCTGAAGCGCGTGGTGCACAGCTGTTCGTGACCCGTTCTAAACCAGAAATGCTGGTTGAACTGTTCCGTATCGAAGTACCGGAAATCGGCGAAGAAGTTATCGAGATTAAAGCGGCGGCTCGCGATCCGGGCTCCCGTGCGAAAATTGCGGTGAAAACCAACGACAAGCGTATCGACCCGGTCGGTGCTTGCGTCGGTATGCGCGGTGCGCGTGTCCAGGCAGTTTCTACTGAGCTGGGCGGCGAACGTATTGATATCGTTCTGTGGGATGACAACCCGGCGCAGTTCGTGATCAACGCAATGGCTCCAGCTGATGTGGCGTCTATCGTTGTTGACGAAGACAAACACACCATGGATATCGCTGTTGAAGCGGGCAACCTGGCGCAGGCAATCGGCCGTAACGGTCAGAACGTACGCCTGGCGTCGCAGCTGAGCGGCTGGGAACTCAACGTTATGACCGTTGATGACCTGCAGGCTAAGCATCAGGCTGAAGCCCATGCGGCGATCGATACCTTCACTAAATACCTGGATATTGACGAAGATTTCGCCACTGTTCTGGTTGAAGAAGGTTTCTCTACGCTGGAAGAACTGGCCTATGTGCCAATGAAAGAGCTGCTGGAAATTGACGGTCTGGATGAACAGACTGTTGAAGCCCTGCGTGAACGCGCTAAAAACGCACTGACCACCCTGGCACTGGCTCAGGAAGAAAGCCTTGGCGATAAGAAGCCGGCTGATGACCTGCTGAATCTGGAAGGTCTTGATCGTGCGATTGCGTTCAAGCTGGCTGCCCGTGGTGTTTGTACGCTGGAAGATCTCGCTGAGCAAGGCGTTGATGACCTGGCTGATATCGACGGTTTAACCGACGAAAAAGCCGGCGAGCTCATCATGGCCGCACGTAATATTTGCTGGTTCGGCGACGAAGCGTAATAAACTGTAGCAGGAAGGAACAGCATGACTGATGTAACTGTAAAATCGCTGGCTGCTGAGATTCAGACCTCCGTGGACCGCCTGGTACAGCAATTTGCTGATGCAGGGATCCCGAAGTCCGCTGATGACTCGGTGACCGCGCAAGAAAAACAAACCTTGTTAACGCACCTGAACCGTGAACACGGTTCTACGCCTGACAAGTTAACGCTGCAGCGCAAAACGCGTAGCACGTTAAACATCCCTGGTACCGGTGGCAAAAGCAAATCGGTACAAATTGAAGTCCGCAAGACGCGCACCTTTGTAAAACGTGATCCGCAAGAGGCAGAACGCCTTGCCGCGGAAGAGCAGGCACAGCGTGAAGCGGAAGAACAAGCTCAGCGTGAGGCGGAAGCAACCGCCAAACGTGAAGCAGAATTAAAAGCTGAACGTGAGGCCGCAGAAAAAGCGAAACGCGACGCAAGTGATAAAGTGAAGCGTGACGCTGCGGAAAAAGACAAAGTGAGCAATCAACAGACCGACGAAATGACAAAAACCGCCCAGGCTGAAAAAGCCCGCCGTGAAAATGAAGCTGCCGAGCTGAAGCGTAAAGCGGAAGAAGAAGCCCGCCGTAAGCTTGAAGAAGAAGCTCGCCGTGTGGCTGAAGAAGCGCGCCGTATGGCAGAAGAAAACGAGAAAAATGGTGTGAATACCGCTGAACCGACTGAAGATACCAGCGATTATCACGTGACCACCTCTCAGCACGCGCGTCAGGCTGAAGACGACAACGACCGTGAAGTTGAAGGTGGTCGCGGTCGTACTCGCAGTACTAAAGCTGCGCGCCCTGCGAAAAAAGGCAATAAGCACGCTGAATCCAAAGCTGACCGTGAAGAAGCACGCGCTGCCGTTCGCGGTGGTAAAGGCGGTAAGCGTAAAGGTTCCGCTCTGCAGCAGAGCTTCCAGAAGCCAGCTCAGGCCGTAAACCGTGACGTTGTGATCGGCGAAACCATCACCGTTGGCGATCTGGCGAACAAGATGGCAGTCAAAGGCTCTCAGGTCATCAAAGCGATGATGAAACTGGGCGCCATGGCAACCATCAACCAGGTTATCGATCAGGAAACCGCACAGCTGGTTGCCGAAGAGATGGGCCATAAAGTTATCCTGCGTCGTGAAAACGAGCTGGAAGAAGCAGTAATGAGCGACCGTGACACAGGTGCTGCGGCTGAACCGCGTGCACCGGTTGTGACCATCATGGGTCACGTTGACCACGGTAAAACCTCTCTGCTTGACTACATTCGTTCTACTAAGGTTGCCTCTGGTGAAGCGGGTGGTATTACCCAGCACATCGGTGCTTACCACGTAGAAACAGAAAATGGCATGATCACCTTCCTGGATACCCCAGGCCACGCAGCGTTTACCTCAATGCGTGCTCGTGGTGCTCAGGCTACGGATATCGTTGTACTGGTTGTTGCAGCAGATGATGGCGTGATGCCACAGACCATCGAAGCTATTCAGCACGCGAAAGCGGCGCAGGTGCCTTTGGTTGTTGCAGTCAACAAAATCGATAAGCCAGAAGCCGATATGGACCGCGTGAAGAACGAACTGTCTCAGTACGGCGTTATGCCGGAAGAGTGGGGCGGTGAAGCGCAGTTCATCCCAGTATCTGCAAAAGCGGGTACCGGTATCGACGACCTGCTGAATGCTATCCTGCTGCAGGCTGAAGTTCTGGAGCTGAAAGCGATCCGTAATGGTATGGCGAGCGGCGCGGTGATCGAATCCTTCCTGGATAAAGGTCGTGGTCCGGTTGCAACTGTTCTGGTTCGCGAAGGTACGCTGAACAAGGGCGACATCGTTCTGTGTGGCTTCGAATACGGCCGCGTTCGTGCGATGCGTAACGAACTGGGTCAGGAAGTGCTGGAAGCGGGTCCGTCCATTCCTGTGGAAATCCTGGGTCTGTCCGGTGTTCCGGCTGCTGGTGACGAAGTGACCGTTGTGCGTGACGAGAAGAAAGCGCGTGAAGTGGCACTGTATCGTCAGGGCAAATTCCGTGAAGTTAAACTGGCTCGTCAGCAGAAATCTAAACTCGAGAACATGTTTGCTAACATGACCGAGGGTGAAGTTCACGAAGTGAACGTCGTTCTGAAAGCCGACGTTCAGGGTTCTGTGGAAGCGATCTCCGACTCCTTGCTGAAACTGTCTACTGACGAAGTTAAAGTGAAGATCATCGGTTCTGGCGTAGGTGGTATCACCGAAACCGACGCCACCCTGGCTGCTGCATCCAACGCGATCCTGGTTGGCTTCAACGTTCGTGCGGATGCGTCTGCGCGTAAAGTGATTGAAGCCGAAAGCCTGGATCTGCGTTACTACTCCGTCATCTATAACCTGATCGACGAAGTGAAAGCAGCGATGAGCGGCATGCTGTCTCCTGAGCTGAAACAGCAGATCATCGGTCTGGCTGAAGTGCGTGACGTGTTCAAATCACCGAAATTCGGTGCGATCGCGGGCTGTATGGTTACCGAAGGTAACATCAAGCGTCACAACCCAATCCGCGTCCTGCGCGACAACGTGGTTATCTATGAAGGCGAGCTGGAATCCCTGCGCCGCTTCAAAGATGACGTCAACGAAGTCCGTAACGGCATGGAATGTGGTATCGGCGTGAAGAACTACAACGACGTTCGCGTTGGCGATATGATCGAAGTGTTCGAGATCATCGAAATTCAGCGTACTATTGCATAATGACTGATGTCGGCCGGGAACGCCTCGCGCCACCCGGCAATAATTTTAAAAAGGGGCTTTAGCCCCTTTTTTGTCTGGAGAATTTATTATGGCGAAAGAATTTGGTCGCCCACAGCGCGTAGCGCAGGAAATGCAGAAAGAGATCGCACTCATTCTGCAACGTGAAATCAAAGACCCACGCGTCGGCATGATGACCACCGTTTCCGGTGTGGAAATGTCCCGTGATCTGGCCTATGCCAAAGTGTTCGTCACCTTCCTGAACGATCAGGACGAAGCCGCAGTGAAAAACGGCATTAAAGCGCTACAGGAAGCTTCTGGTTTCATCCGCTCTCTGCTCGGCAAAGCGATGCGCCTGCGTATCGTGCCTGAACTGACCTTCTTCTACGACAACTCGCTGGTCGAAGGTATGCGCATGTCCAACCTGGTGACCAGCGTGGTTAAACATGACGATGAGCGTCGTGTTAACCCGGCGGACGACAGCAAGGAGGACTAATGAGTCGTCCTCGTCGTCGTGGTCGCGACGTGCATGGTGTGCTGCTGCTGGATAAACCCCAGGGCGCTTCCAGCAACGACGTGCTGCAAAAAGTTAAGCGTATTTTTAACGCCAACCGTGCGGGCCACACCGGCGCGCTCGATCCGCTGGCAACCGGTATGCTGCCGGTCTGTCTGGGAGAGGCGACAAAGTTTTCCCAGTACCTGCTCGACTCCGATAAGCGTTATCGCGTCATCGCTAAACTGGGCCAGCGCACGGATACCTCCGATGCGGATGGCCAGGTGGTAGAAGAGCGTCCGGTGACGTTCAGCGCGGAACAGCTTGATGCTGCGCTGGAGAGCTTCCGTGGGGACACGATGCAGGTGCCGTCGATGTATTCGGCGCTAAAATATCAGGGGAAAAAACTCTACGAATATGCGCGCCAGGGTATTGAAGTCCCGCGTGAAGCCCGTCCGATAACCGTGTATGAGCTGCTGTTTATTCGCCACGAAGGTGACGAACTGGAGCTGGAAGTACACTGTTCGAAAGGGACCTATATTCGCACCATTATCGACGACCTCGGGGAAAAGCTGGGCTGTGGCGCGCATGTGATTTACCTGCGCCGCCTGGCGGTGAGCAAGTACCCGGTGGAGCGGATGGTGACCCTGGAACAGCTGTGCGAGCTGGTTGAGCAGGCACAAGTTCAGGGGATTGCACCGGCAGATTTGCTCGATCCACTGCTGATGCCAATGGACAGTCCGGCAGCAGACTTCCCGGTCGTTAATCTTCCTTTAACATCGTCCGTTTACTTTAAGAACGGTAATCCGGTTCGTACGGCGCAAGCGCCGCTGGAAGGACTGGTCCGCGTCACCGAAGGTGACGAAGGCAAGTTCATCGGGATGGGCGAAATGGATGGCGAAGGGCGCGTTGCGCCGCGTCGTCTGGTCGTCGAATATCCGGTCGAAGCGTGACGGTGATAACGGCTCACCTTGCGATAAGCAGGGGAGACGAGTAGAATATCGCCGCTTAACGCCTGGTAAATTGTTTAACAATCTGCGAGGCGTACATGGGGTCGCTGAATTAGAGATCGGCACCCTTACATTCTTTATATTTTGGAGTTTGAAAATGTCTCTAAGCGTTGAAGCTAAAGCTAAAATCGTTTCTGAGTTTGGTCGTGGTACTAACGACAGCGGTTCTACCGAAGTTCAGGTTGCACTGCTGACTGCACAGATTAACCACCTGCAGGGTCACTTTGCAGAGCACAAAAAAGATCACCACAGCCGTCGTGGTCTGCTGCGTATGGTTTCTCAGCGTCGTAAACTGCTCGACTACCTGAAACGTAAAGATGTTGCACGCTACACCGCGCTGATCGAGCGTCTGGGTCTGCGTCGCTAAGTCTTGCGAGTTTCAGAAAAGGGGGCCTGATGGCCCCTTTTTTCAACCAGACGGCAGCAATTCACTGGAAACTATTGTATTGTTGCTATAAATGATCTTCATTGCAGAGGTTCGCGCGGCTAATGAGAGGCTTCACCCATGGGGGTGTTGGTTGTCATTAGTCGCGAGGATGCGAAGAAGGTCGGGTTAAATCGACAGCACACCGGTGGTGTGCTGTCAAACATTTAAGAAAGGACAGAACTTTGCTGAATCCGATCGTTCGTAAATTCCAGTACGGTCAACATACCGTCACGCTGGAAACCGGCATGATGGCACGTCAGGCTACTGCTGCCGTTATGGTAAGCATGGATGACACTGCGGTATTCGTTACCGTTGTTGGCCAGAAAAAAGCTAAACCAGGTCAGGATTTCTTCCCGCTGACCGTTAACTACCAGGAGCGTACCTACGCTGCCGGTAAAATCCCGGGTGGTTTCTTCCGTCGTGAAGGCCGTCCAAGCGAAGGTGAAACCCTGATCGCGCGTCTGATTGACCGCCCGGTTCGTCCGCTGTTCCCGGAAGGCTTCGTTAACGAAGTGCAGGTTATTGCGACCGTTGTTTCCGTTAACCCACAGGTTAACCCGGACATCGTGGCGATGATCGGTGCATCTGCTGCCCTGTCACTGTCTGGTATTCCATTCAATGGTCCAATCGGTGCGGCGCGCGTTGGTTACATCAATGACCAGTATGTGCTGAACCCAACTCAGGAAGAGCTGAAAGAAAGTAAGCTGGACCTGGTTGTTGCGGGTACTGAAGCGGCTGTGCTGATGGTTGAATCCGAAGCTGAACTGCTGAGCGAAGACCAGATGCTGGGCGCAGTGGTCTTCGGCCACGATCAGCAGCAGGTTGTTATCCAGAACATCAACGACCTGGTGAAAGAAGCCGGTAAACCACGTTGGGACTGGCAGCCTGAAGCGGTAAACGACGCGCTGAACGCACGCGTTGCTGCACTGGCGGGCGCACGTCTGAGCGATGCATACCGCATCACCGACAAGCAAGAGCGTTACGCGCAGATTGATGTCATCAAATCTGAAACCATCGCTACGCTGGTTGCTGAGGATGAATCTCTGGACGCTAACGAGCTGAGCGAAATTCTGCACGCTATCGAGAAAAATGCTGTTCGTAGCCGCGTACTGGCAGGCGAGCCGCGTATCGATGGTCGTGAG
This sequence comes from Lelliottia nimipressuralis, assembly GCF_004402045.1. Lineage (GTDB taxonomy): Bacteria > Pseudomonadota > Gammaproteobacteria > Enterobacterales > Enterobacteriaceae > Enterobacter > Enterobacter chinensis. The sequence goes on from NZ_SOMG01000003.1 coordinate 114,679, forward strand.
AAAGACATGATCCGCGGTCTGGACGTTCGTACTGGCGTACTGCCACGTACTCACGGTTCTGCACTGTTCACCCGTGGCGAAACTCAGGCGCTGGTTACCGCGACCCTGGGTACTGCGCGTGACGCACAGAACATCGACGAACTGATGGGCGAGCGCACCGACAGCTTCCTGTTCCACTATAACTTCCCTCCGTACTCCGTAGGTGAAACCGGTATGGTTGGCTCGCCTAAGCGTCGTGAAATTGGTCACGGCCGTCTGGCGAAGCGCGGCGTGCTGGCAGTGATGCCAGAAGCGGATAAATTCCCGTACACCGTGCGTGTGGTTTCTGAAATCACTGAATCCAACGGTTCTTCTTCCATGGCTTCCGTGTGTGGCGCATCTCTGGCGCTGATGGATGCAGGCGTGCCGATCAAAGCCGCTGTTGCGGGTATCGCAATGGGTCTGGTGAAAGAAGGCGACAACTTTGTTGTGCTGTCTGACATTCTGGGCGACGAAGATCACCTGGGTGATATGGACTTCAAAGTGGCGGGTTCCCGCGACGGTATCTCTGCTCTGCAGATGGATATCAAAATTGAAGGCATCACCAAAGAGATCATGCAGGTTGCTCTGAACCAGGCTAAGGGTGCACGTCTGCACATCCTGGGCGTGATGGAACAGGCGATTAACGCGCCACGTGGCGACATTTCTCAGTTTGCGCCGCGTATCCACACCATCAAGATCAATCCAGACAAGATCAAAGATGTTATCGGTAAGGGCGGTTCCGTAATCCGTGCGCTGACCGAAGAGACTGGCACCACGATCGAAATCGAAGATGACGGTACTGTGAAAATCGCAGCAACCGACGGCGAGAAAGCGAAATTCGCGATTCGTCGTATCGAAGAAATCACTGCAGAAATCGAAGTGGGCCGCGTCTACGCAGGTAAAGTGACCCGTATCGTTGACTTTGGCGCGTTCGTTGCCATTGGTGGCGGTAAAGAAGGTCTGGTTCACATCTCTCAGATCGCTGACAAGCGTGTAGAGAAAGTGACCGATTACCTGCAGATGGGTCAGGAAGTACCGGTTAAAGTTCTGGAAGTTGATCGCCAGGGCCGTATCCGTCTGAGCATTAAAGAAGCAACCGAGCAGTCTCAGCCAGCTGCTGCGCCAGAAGCACAGGCAGCAGAACAGCAAGGCGAGTAAGTTGCAATTTGCCCTCCGCTTTGCGGAGGGCCTATTATCAGGCAGGACGCCTTGTTAAGCCGCCGGGGGACAGGACGTTCATCCAATTGTTGTCTTCGGGAGTGGGAAATGAAGCCTTTTTTGCGCTGGTGTTTCGTTGCGACAGCTTTAACGCTGGCAGGATGCAGCAACTCTGCCTGGCGTAAGAGCGAAGTCCTCGCAGTGCCATTGCAACCGACTTTGCAGCAGGAAGTGATCCTGGCACGCATGGAACAAATACTTGCCAGTCGGGCTTTAACCGATGACGAACGCGCACAGCTTTTATATGAGCGCGGAGTGTTGTATGATAGTCTCGGTCTGAGGGCATTAGCGCGAAATGATTTTTCACAAGCGCTGGCTATCCGACCTGATATGCCTGAAGTATTCAATTACTTAGGCATTTATTTAACGCAGGCAGGCAATTTTGATGCTGCCTATGAAGCGTTTGATTCTGTACTTGAGCTTGATCCAACTTACAACTACGCGCACTTGAATCGCGGTATCGCATTGTATTACGGCGGTCGTGATAAGTTAGCGCAAGATGATCTGCTGGCGTTTTATCAAGACGATCCTAATGATCCTTTCCGTAGCCTGTGGCTTTACATCGTTGAGCGGAAGCTCGATGAGAAGCAGGCAAAAGAGGCACTGAAGCAGCGCTTCGATAAATCGGACAAGGAACAGTGGGGATGGAACATTGTCGAGTTCTACCTGGGCAACATTAGCGAAGCAACGCTGATGGAACGCCTCAAGGCGGACGCAACGGATAACACCTCGCTCGCTGAGCATCTCAGTGAAACCAACTTCTATTTAGGTAAGTACTACCTAAGTCTGGGGGATATGGACAGCGCTACGGCACTGTTCAAATTAGCGGTTGCTAACAACGTACACAACTTCGTTGAGCACCGTTATGCATTGTTGGAATTATCGCTCTTGGGCCAGGAGCAAGACGACCTGGCAGAATCGGACCAGCAATAGCTGACGACATAAACATCAGCCCGTAATCTTTTGATTGTCATCACCTTAACTGGTGAGGGCGTTGTTGTTCGTCAATACACCTACTTTGAGCCGGTTCACACTTTTCAATGAAAATTGCTAATCATTTTCACGATGAGCTAAGTAGACTGGCCGCCATTAATATCGAGGCACTTGTACTACATGGCTGAATTCGAAACCACTTTTGCAGATCTGGGCCTGAAGGCTCCTATCCTTGAAGCCCTTAACGATCTGGGTTACGAAAAACCATCTCCGATCCAGGCTGAGTGTATCCCACACCTGCTTTCTGGTCGTGACGTGCTGGGCATGGCCCAGACTGGTAGCGGTAAAACTGCAGCGTTCTCGCTGCCGCTGCTGAACAACATTGATCCGGACCTGCGTGCACCGCAGATCCTCGTCCTGGCTCCAACCCGTGAACTGGCTGTTCAGGTTGCTGAAGCAATGACGGAATTCTCTAAACATATGCGCGGCGTAAACGTGGTAGCCCTGTACGGCGGCCAGCGTTATGACGTGCAGTTACGCGCCCTGCGCCAGGGTCCACAGATTGTTGTCGGTACGCCGGGCCGTCTGCTGGATCACCTGAAGCGCGGTACTCTGGACCTCTCAAAACTGAGCGGCCTGGTACTGGATGAAGCAGATGAAATGCTGCGTATGGGCTTCATCGAAGACGTCGAAACCATCATGGCGCAGATCCCGGACGGTCATCAGACCGCGCTGTTCTCTGCCACCATGCCAGAAGCGATTCGTCGTATCACCAAACGCTTCATGAAAGATCCTCAGGAAGTGCGTATTCAGTCCAGCGTAACCACTCGCCCGGACATCAGCCAGAGCTACTGGTCTGTGTACGGCATGCGCAAAAACGAAGCGCTGGTACGTTTCCTGGAAGCGGAAGATTTTGATGCGGCGATTATCTTCGTTCGTACTAAAAACGCGACCCTGGAAGTGGCTGAAGCCCTGGAACGTAGCGGCTACAACAGCGCAGCGCTGAACGGCGACATGAACCAGGCCCTGCGTGAGCAGACTCTGGAGCGTCTGAAAGACGGTCGTCTGGATATCCTGATTGCAACCGACGTGGCAGCACGTGGTCTGGACGTTGAGCGTATCAGCCTGGTTGTAAACTACGACATCCCAATGGATTCAGAGTCTTACGTTCACCGTATCGGTCGTACCGGTCGTGCGGGTCGTGCTGGCCGTGCATTGCTGTTCGTTGAGAACCGCGAGCGTCGTCTGCTGCGTAACATCGAACGCACCATGAAGCTGACCATTCCAGAAGCTGACCTGCCAAACGCAGATCTGCTGGGCAAACGTCGTCTGGAAAAATTTGCCGCGAAAGTACAGCAGCAGCTGGAAAGCAGCGATCTGGATCAGTACCGTGCGCTGCTGTCGCAGATTCAGCCTACCGCTGAAGGCGAAGAGCTGGACATGGAAACCCTGGCTGCAGCGCTGCTGAAAATGGCTCAGGGCGAACGTAGCCTGATCGTGCCACCAGATGCACCGATGCGTCCTAAGCGTGAATTCCGTGACCGTGACGATCGCTTCGAACGTCGTGGTGACCGTAACGATCGTAACGATCGTGGTCCACGTGCAGACCGTCCAGAGCGTGGTGGTGAAGACCGTCCACGTCGTGAACGCCGTGACGCGGGTGACATGGAACTGTACCGCATTGAAGTGGGCCGTGATGATGGTGTTGAAGTTCGTCACATCGTTGGCGCGATCGCTAACGAAGGCGACATCAGCAGCCGTTACATTGGTAACATCAAGCTGTTCGGTACGCACTCTACCATCGAACTGCCAAAAGGCATGCCGGGTGAAGTACTGCAGCACTTTACGCGTACCCGCATCCTGAACAAGCCGATGAACATGCAGCTGATGGGCGATGCACAGCCACGCCCTGACCGCGGCGGTGAACGTCGTGGCGGTGGTCGCAGCTTCGGTGGCGAACGTCGTGAAGGCGGTCGCAGCGAAGGTCGCGGTGGTGAACCTCGTCGTTTCTCTGGCGAGCGCCGTGAAAGCCGTGGCCCACGTCGTGACGAAGGCACCAGCCGTCGCCGTGACGCGTAAGCCTTACGCAACTGACGTAAAGTAAAATATACAGCCCCGATACACGCTATCGGGGCTTTTTTTATTCCTTTTGTACTCTTGTACTGGTACAGTGCGTCACATTAAAATGCAGAACCGCATTATTGACTGGAGAATAGGCTGTATGGCGACACTAACCACCACCCAAACGTCACCTTCGCTGCTTGGCGGCGTGGTGATCATCGGCGGAACCATTATTGGTGCCGGGATGTTCTCCCTGCCCGTGGTCATGTCCGGTGCGTGGTTCTTCTGGTCGCTGGCCGCGCTGGTCTTTACCTGGTTCTGCATGCTCCATTCCGGGCTGATGATCCTCGAAGCCAACCTGAACTACCGCATTGGCTCCAGCTTCGACACCATCACCAAAGATCTGCTAGGCAAAGGCTGGAACCTGGTGAACGGGCTTTCCATCGCGTTTGTACTCTATATCCTGACCTATGCGTATATTTCGGCGAGCGGCTCGATTCTGCATCACACCTTCTCGGAAATGTCGCTGAACGTTCCGGCGCGTCTGGCGGGATTGTGCTTTGCACTGGGCGTGGCGTTTATCGTCTGGATGAGTACCAAAGCGGTGAGCCGGATGACGGCCATCGTATTGGGCGCAAAGGTTATCACCTTCTTCCTGACGTTCGGCAGCCTGCTGGGGCACGTGACGCCGGCAACGCTGTTTAACGTCGCCGAAGTGAATACTTCCTACACGCCGTATCTGCTGATGACGCTGCCGTTCTGCCTGGCGTCGTTCGGCTACCACGGTAACGTACCAAGCCTGATGAAATACTACGGCAAGGATCCGCGTACCATCGTGAAGTGTCTGGTCTACGGTACGCTGCTGGCGCTGGGGCTGTACGTCATCTGGCTGCTTGGGACGATGGGTAACATCCCGCGCCCGGAATTCATCGGCATTGCGCAGAAGGGCGGTAACATTGATGTGCTGGTGCAGGCGTTGAGCGGCGTGTTGAATAGCCGCAGTCTGGATCTGCTGCTGGTGGTATTCTCCAACTTTGCGGTGGCGAGCTCGTTCCTCGGCGTGACGCTGGGCTTGTTTGACTACCTGGCGGACCTGTTTGGCTTTGATGATTCTGCGATGGGGCGCTTCAAAACTGCGCTGCTGACCTTCCTGCCACCTATCGTGGGTGGCCTGCTGTGGCCGAACGGTTTCCTGTACGCCATCGGCTATGCAGGGCTGGCGGCAACTATCTGGGCGGCAATTGTGCCCGCGCTGCTGGCACGTAAATCACGTAACCGCTTCGGCAGCCCTAAATTCCGCGTCTGGGGCGGCAAGCCGATGATTGCGCTGATTCTGGTGTTTGGTGTTGGCAACGCGCTGGTCCACGTGCTGTCGAGCTTCAACCTGTTGCCTGTGTATCAGTAAACAGAAAGCCCGGTGGCGCTACGCTTACCGGGCCTACATGGATCGCGTAGGCCGGATAAGGCGAAGCCGCCATCCGGCAAAAAGGCTACCCCACCAACTCCTCTTTCACCTGCATCGCCAGCTCAAACGAATGCAAACGCGCCTGGTGATCGAAAATCTGGCCGTTAACCATAATCTCATCGGCCTGCGTCTCACGCAGCACCGCTTCAAGCCCGTGACGCACCTTCGCTTTATCACCCACCAGCGACATGCTCAGCGCCTGTTGAACGCCATACTGCTCGGAGGCTGACCACAGCTGATGCATATTTTCCACTGGCGGCGGAAGCTGGCCCGTCTCACCGCGACGCAGCTTCACAAACGCCTGCTGCATGGAGGTAAACAGGAATTCCGCGTCGCGATTGCTGTCGGCGGCAATGATATTGATACACACCATCGCGTACGGTTTCTCCAGACGCTCGGACGGTTTGAAGTTCGTGCGGTAGAGATGCAGCGCCTGATGCAGCATATCCGGTGCGAAGTGCGAGGCAAACGCAAACGGCAGCCCCAGCTGTGCGGCAAGCTGCGCGCTATAAAGACTTGAACCTAACAGCCACACCGGGATCTTCTCACCATAGCCTGGCACCGGGCGCACGTGCGGGTTCGGGTCACGCGCGTCGAACCAGTCCACCAGTTCAGCCACGTCGCGTGGGAAATTGTCGATATCGCCGCTCATATGGCGACGCAGGGCGCGCATGGTCGGCTGGTCACTGCCCGGCGCCCGGCCAAGCCCTAAATCTATACGGCCCGGATAGAGCGTATTCAGCGTGCCAAACTGCTCGGCAATCACCAGCGGGGCGTGGTTCGGCAGCATCACGCCGCCGGAGCCCAGGTGCAGGGTAGTGGTATTGGCCGCCAGATAGCCGATCAGAACCGAGGTTGCCGCACTGGCGATGCCGACCATGTTGTGGTGCTCGGCCAGCCAGTAGCGGTGATAGCCACGTTTTTCTGCTAACTGAGCGAGATCGAGAGAGTGTGAAAAGGCCTCTCTTGCCGAGGAGCCTTGTGGGATCGGCGCCAGATCCAGCACCGAAAACGGAATGGTTTTGTCAGTCATAACAGCTCACTTTGTCGACGGTCATTCTTTAATACTGCATTAAAAAATCATAACCGTTGTTAACAAAGTGAGCCTTTTTTAGGACTGCAGTTCCAGCCCGGCGAGACGTCTCCAGTAACCGTTGCAGTCGCTGTTAGCCTGCAGCGGCAGCGGAGAGGCACCGTTTTCATTCGCGCGGAAGGCGTCCAGCATCGCGAATACGCGAGTATCGAGCGGCGACAGCCGAACCATGTCCACCAGCCCGTTCATTGATGCCAGCTCATTGCCCAGGTTATAGACATAGCCACTCATGGTCTGAATGCCGTTCAGAACAAACACCTGCTGATTCTCCTGCGATAGCATGCTGCGTCCGTTCGGGTACTTAATGCAGCAGGTTTCGCACTCGTCTTTCGGCCGGTCTTCCGAGCGTGCGGTAAAGCAGCGCGCAGAGTAAGCCAGCGGCAGATGACCGTAGCTCAGCACTTCCACTTCAAACTTATTGCGAATGCCCAGCTCTTCACACTGGGTGAGCAGGTTTGCCAGCCAGTCGCGGGAGAGTTCAACCGGCATGCACCAGCGCGTCATCCCCTGCTTAAGCAGCAGGCGCAGGGTCACGGCGTTATAGCAGTTCAGGGCATGGCCCGCGACAAACGGCAGCTTGCGCTCGGCGCACATGTTCACCACGCCGAGGTCGCTCGCTTCCAGCAGGAATTCGCCGTTTTCGACATAGCGCTTCAGCTCGCCCAGTTCGGAAGACGCCTGCACCAGCGCAAGCGTCGAAAGCACCACCTGTTTGCCACTTCCGGCGAGGGTTTTCGCCATATCCAGCCAGTCGCCCACTTTGGTCGCCCGACGTTTGCTGCACACCGCTTCGCCCAGGTAAATCACATCGGCGCTGCTGCTGGCGGCCTGTTGGTAAAAATCTTCCAGCGTCTCTTTTGGCCAGTAGTAGAGAACGGGTCCTAATGAATATTTCATGATGATCTCACTGCCATTTACGGTGATACGCGCCCAGCGTGGTTTGCGTGCCTTCGGACATCGATCCGAGCGTCTCCATCCACGCCGGTTGCGCGGCGTAATTCTGCGGGTCCGCCATGCAGCGGTCGATGGCCTGACGCCACACTTTCGCCACCTGGCTCACATAGGCCGGGCTGCGCTGACGACCTTCGATTTTCACCGAGGCAATATTGGCCGCCAGCAGTTCCGGCAGCAGCTCCAGCGTGTTAAGGCTGGTGGGCTCTTCCAGCGCGTGGTAGCGCTCGCCGTCGACCAGATAGCGACCTTTACACAGGGTTGGATAACCGGCGTTTTCACCATCCTGATAGCGATCGATCAACACCTCATTCAGGCGAGATTCCAGCCCCTGCGGCGTTTGCTGCCAGCGGACAAAGCGGGCAGGGGAGCAGGCCCCGACGGTATTAGGCGATTCCCCTGTTAAATAAGAGGAAAGATAGCAACGGCCTTCGGCCATAATGCACAGGCTGCCGAAGGCAAAAACTTCCAGCGGTACTGGCGTGACGCGCGCGAGTTGCTTAACCTGATGAATAGAGAGCACGCGCGGCAGCACCACGCGGGCCACATCAAAGTGTTGATGGTAAAAACGTACGGCCTCTTCGTTGGTGGCAGATGCCTGAACAGAGACGTGGCGCTCAATATGGGGATAGCGTTCTGCCGCATACTCAAGCATGGCGAGGTCGGCCAGGATCAGCGCATCGGCTCCCAGCTGTGCTGCCATATCCACCGCGCGCTGCCAGCGGGCGTAGCCGTCAGGATGGGCAAAGGTATTAATGGCGATATGCAGTTTGCGGCGGTGCTGGTGAACGAAGTTAACGGCTTCCTGAAGCTTTTTCTCCGTAAAGTTGAGGCCAGCAAAATGGCGGGCATTGGTATCATCTTTCAGCCCGATATAGACCGCATCGGCCCCATTTTCGATGGCCGCCTTAAGCGCCGGAAGGTTTCCGGCAGGGCAGAGCAGCTCCATAATTTATCCTGATGTAGTCGAACGCAAAATTGTTAACGAGCTGGGATTTTAATTAACCCATACGCGACAATTTTTGATTTAAGGCAGCTAATGGCGTATTGATGACACCAATAATGAGGTGCGCCGGACGATGGTTTGTTGATTTACGCCGCTATGTTGTCCTTCGGATATGGCAAAATAGCGGGACTATAGATATCAGGGAGTAAAGCTCGTGCTGGATAAACTGCGTTCACGTCTCGTACAATTTGGTCCATCAATGCTGAGCGTGCCGGTAAAACTGGCGCCGTTCGCGCTTAAACGCCAGGTGCTGGAGCAGGTCCTGAGCTGGCAGTTCCGTCAGGCGCTGCAGGATGGCGAGCTGGAATTCCTGGAAGGCCGCTGGTTAAGCATTGAGGTGCGCGACATCGGTCTGCGCTGGTTTACCTCTGTTGAGAATGACCAGCTGATCGTACGCGAATCCGCCGACGCGGACGTGAGCTTTAGCGCCAACGCCAGCGATCTGCTGATGATCGCCGCGCGCAAGCAAGATCCGGATACGCTCTTCTTCCAGCGCCGTCTGGTGATTGAAGGCGATACGGAGCTTGGCCTGTACGTTAAGAATTTAATGGATGCCATTGAGCTGGAGCAGATGCCGAAAGCGCTGCGCGTGATGTTAATGCAAATGGCAGATTTCGTTGAGGCCGGGCTGAAAACCCCGCCGGACGGTAAACACACTTCAGTAGGTGAGCCATGCTGATTCGAGTCGAAATTGGGATTGATGCGCCGGGGATCGATGCGTTGCTGCGCCGCTCTTTTGCGAGCGATGCCGAAGCCCAACTGGTCCACGATCTTCGCGAAGACGGCCTGATTACGCTGGGGCTGGTTGCCACCGATGACGAAGGTCAGGTGGTGGGCTATGTTGCCTTCAGTCCGGTAACCGTTCAGGGCGAAGAGCTCCAGTGGGTAGGAATGGCGCCGCTGGCGGTGGATGAAAGCTATCGCGGGCAGGGTCTGGCGCGCCAGCTGGTCTATGAAGGGCTGGATTCGCTCAATGAGTTCGGTTATGCGGCCGTTGTTACGCTGGGCGATCCGGCGTTCTATGGCCGTTTAGGCTTTGAGCAGGCCGCACATTACGATCTCCGTTGCCGCTGGCCGGGTACGGAATCCGCCTTCCAGGTACATCGTCTGGCGGACGATGCGTTCAACGGCGTGAATGGCCTGGTAGAGTACCACGACCATTTCAATCGCTTTTAATCAGGCTCTCGCGTAGCGCCTCAAATGAGCCATCTCCGGTCACGAGGCGCTCTTTCTGGCGCTTCGTCAGCTGTTTAATCCGGTATTCCAGCCTGAGCGCCAGCGATCTGTCGCCCACGGCGGCTGAAAATGCCAGCTGCAATTCCCCTTTTCCCCGCAGCGCCTTCGCCCCTTTCCCCGTTTGATGTTGTAAAAAACGCCGCGCCACATCGGTAGTGATCCCGGTGTAGAGAGCGTTATCAGCGGTTCGGACAAGATAGAGAAACCAGCACACGGTAAACGGATTCAGTATGTTAAGGTGAACGCACCATAGCATGAGAGAGAATGAAAATGGAAACACTGGCCGCCATTAACCGCTGGCTGGCGAAGCAGCATGTTGTCACCTGGTGCGTGTACAGCGAGGGGGAGATGTGGTGTGCAAACGCGTTTTACTACTACGATCCAGAGCGCGTTGCTTTTTACGTCATGAGCGAAGACAAAACGCGTCATGCGCAGATGACTGGCCAGCAGGCAAAGGTGGCGGGTACGGTGAACGGCCAGCCTAAAACGGTCGCGCTGATCCGTGGTGTGCAGTTCAAAGGTGAAATTCGGCGTCTGGACGGAGAAGAGAGCGACGCGCGTCGTAAGCTCTACTCGCGCCGCTTTCCCGTTGCCGCTGCGCTAAAAGCCCCGGTGTGGGAAATCCGCCTCGATGAGCTGAAATTTACCGACAACACCCTGGGCTTTGGCAAGAAGCTGCACTGGTTACGCGCCGAGCAGGCGTAGCGCTTCGCGGTTAAACGCCGGGAGATCGTCCGGGGTTCGGCTGGTAATCAGCTGATCTTTGTCGTTGACCACTTCCTGATCGTAAAACTCGGCCCCCGCGTTTTTCAGATCGATAACGATCGGTTTCACGGCCGTAAGCTTACGCCCGCGTACAACCTCAGCGCTGATAAGCAGCTGCGGGCCGTGACAGATGGCAAAGACCGGTTTGCCGGTCGAGACAAAGTCCCGTGTAAAGGTCACAAAACGCTCGTCCCCGCGTAGGGAATCCGGGGAATGGCCGCCGGGTAACAGCAGGGCGTCAAAATCTGAGGGACTAACGTTATCGATAGTCTCGTCGATGGTCACGCTGGCCTCGCCCTTATGGCCCTTCACCGTTTTGCCTGCTTCTTTCTCAATGGTGATGACCTCATGTCCCGCCTTGCGGAACGCCTCTGCGGGAGAGGTAAATTCTGAATCTTCAAACTCGTCGGTAATCAAGACTGCGATTTTCTTGCCCATGCTTCCTCCGTTGTTTTGGCTTCAGACAGATTTTTCTCCGCTTGTGGTAAATACTTACCTGTAACAGACTTCTATACCCGTCATACTTCAAGTTGCATGTGCGTTGGCTGCACTCGTTCACCCCAGTCACTTACTTATGTAAGCTCCTGGGGATTCACTCCCTTGCCGCCTTCCTGCAACTCGAATTATTTAGGGTATAAGTGTGGTCGACCACGCTGAGTTCGCAAACGGACAATTCTGTAAAGGAGATAAGATGAGTCAGGTACTGATAACAGGCGCAACCGGACTGGTGGGTGGGCATTTGCTGCGGCTGCTGATTCAGGATCGTCGCGTGAACTATATCGCTGCCCCGACGCGACGGCCACTCGCGGACGTTTCCGGCGTCTTTAACCCGCACGACCCGCAGCTGACTGACGCGCTGGCACAGGTGCAGGATCCGATTGATATCGCCTTTTGTTGTCTTGGTACGACCCGGCGCGAGGCGGGCAGTAAAGAGGCATTTGTGCATGCGGACTACACGCTGGTGGTGGACACGGCACTCACGGCCAAAAGGCTGGGGGCCAAACATTTCCTCGTGGTCAGCTCGCTGGGCGCCAGTGTCGGATCGCCCTTTTTCTACAACAAAGTGAAGGGCAAAATGGAAGAGGCGCTGATTGCCCAGAAGTGGGAGCACCTGACGATTGTTCGCCCTTCCATGCTGCTGGGACACCGGGACGAACGACGTTTCAATGAGTCAATCTTCGCACCGCTGTTCCGCATCCTTCCCGGAAACTGGAAATCCGTTGAGGCGCGGGACGTGGCGCGTGCCATGTTGAAAGAGGCGCTTTCACCATCGAAGGAAGGGGTGAACATTATCCCTTCGGCAAAACTGCGTGAAATCGCGCAGGGCGAGGCGTAAACTCCCCCGGCTAATTACCTAATACTCTCCGGGGAATGCTATGACTGGTCAGTCTTCATCTCAGGCGGCAACACCTGTTCAATGGTGGAAGCCCGCACTCTTCTTTCTCGTGGTCATTATTGGCCTCTGGTACGTGAAATGGCAGCCGTACTACGGTAAAGCCTTTACGGCTGCCGAAACGCACAGCATCGGTAAATCTATTCTCGCGCAGGCTGATGCCAGCCCGCTGCAGGCGGCGTGGGACTATGCCATGGTCTACTTCCTTGCCGTCTGGAAAGCCGCCGTTTTAGGCGTCATTCTGGGCTCACTGATTCAGGTGCTTATCCCCCGTAACTGGCTGGTGAAAACCCTCGGGCAGCCGCGCTTTCAGGGCACGCTGCTGGGAACGATTTTCTCCCTGCCGGGCATGATGTGCTCCTGCTGTGCCGCGCCTGTGGCGGCAGGGATGCGTCGCCAGCGCGTGTCGATGGGCGGCGCGCTGGCGTTCTGGATGGGCAACCCGCTGCTCAACCCGGCGACGCTGGTGTTTATGGGCTTTGTGCTGGGCTGGCATTTCGCGTTCATCCGCCTGGTGGCCGGGCTGCTGACCGTGCTGGTCGTCGCGACGCTGGTGCAAAAATGGGTGAAGGATACTGACGCAGAACCCGCCTCAGTTGAGCTGGACGTCAGCGAGCCGCAGGGCGGTTTCTTCGCACGCTGGGGCAGGGCGCTATGGCAGCTTTTCTGGAGCACCATCCCGGTTTATATCCTGGCGGTACTGGTGCTGGGGGCGGCGCGCGTCTGGCTGTTCCCGCATGCGGATGGTGCTATCGATAACACGCTAATGTGGGTCATTGCGATGGCCGTTGCAGGCTGCCTGTTCGTTATCCCGACGGCCGCTGAAATTCCCATTGTTCAGACCATGATGCTTGCCGGGATGGGCACCGCGCCAGCGCTGGCGCTTCTTATCACCCTGCCGGCAATCAGCCTGCCGTCGCTCATCATGCTGCGTAAGTCATTCCCGGCGAAAGCGCTGTGGCTCACCGCAGGGCTGGTGGCGTTGAGTGGGGTGATTGTGGGGAGTATTGCTTTGCTGTAAAAAAAAGCCCGGTAGCGCTAGCGCTTACCGGGCCTACAGTCAGGTGTGGCTTACTTGATGTAAGTAAACGCGGTGGTGACGTGCTTCACGCCGCTCACCCGGCTGGCGATATCGGCCGCCGCTTTTCCTTCACGTTCGGTTACCAGACCCAGCAGGAACACTTCGCCGTTTTCAGTCGTCACTTTCACGTTGGAAGATTTGACCTGGTCCGAGCCCAGCAGCTGGGAACGCACTTTGGTGGTGATCCAGGTATCGGAAGAGGCATCACCTAAACCAATTGGCTTGCCCTGGCGCACTTCGTTAAACACCTCTGTGGTACCTTCAACACCCATCGCAATTTGCTTCGCACGAGAGGCAAGTTCCATATTCGGCGCCTGGCCTGCCAGCAGCACTTTGCCCTGATAAGCCGTCACGTTGATACGCGCTTCTTTCTTGATTTGTTCGTCTTTCGACAGCGCACTGTTAACGCGCAGCTCCAGCGTACCGTCATCTACCTGTGTACCCACTGTGCGTGGATCGGTTGCCGCTTTGGTGCCTACCGCGGCGGTACCCACAACGGCCGCAGCGATACATCCCTGAAGCAGTAATGCAGACATAAGGACTGCGAGGGTCGATAAAGCCTTCATAAGAACTCCTTAATCATCCTGGTGAGGGAAAAGCGTGTTATCGATCAGATCGCATAGGCAGTTTACTGTCAGCATATGCATCTCCTGAATACGTGCGCTCCGGTGAGACGGAATGCGGATTTCCACATCCTGCGGCCCAAGCAGACCCGCCAGCTCACCACCGTCATAGCCGGTTAAGGCCACGATAGTCATGTCACGGGTGACGGCGGCTTCAACGGCTTTGACAATATCCCGGCTGTTGCCGCGCGTGGAGATTGCCAGCAGCACATCTCCAGCATGACCCAGGGCTCGCACCTGCTTCGCGTAAATTTCGTCATGCAGACGATCGTTAGCAATCGCTGTTAAGACCACATTATCGGTATTAAGTGCAATGGCAGGTAAACTCGGGCGTTCTGTTTCAAAGCGATTGATCATGCTGGCAGCAAAATGCTGTGCGTTGGCGGCTGACGTGCCGTTGCCACAACAGAGGATTTTGTTGCCATTAAGCAGGGATTGCACCAGCGTCATTGCGGCACGCGAGATAGCATCCGGAAGGGCTTCCGCCGCGGCAATCTGAGTCTGGATGCTTTCTGTGAAGCACACTTTAATTCTTTCGAGCACGTTATCCCTTTTAAATCTTAATTATGCATCTTCGCCAAAAGCGTTTTTAAGCCATTCGATCTCATTTCCGGTGAAGGCTATCACATCGAACCGGCAATCCACAGTATCAAAGCTCCCATTATGGCGGGCAAGCCACAAGTGGGCAGTCTGTAATAATTTATGTTGTTTGGCGAGCGTCACGCTGGCGGCAGCACCGCCAAAACGGGAGGACTGTCGAAAGCGGACTTCTACAAACACAATGACCTGACCGTCTTTCATGATCAGGTCAATTTCGCCGCCGCGCCCGCGGACGTTAGCGGCGATAAAGCGCAGTCCATTGCCTTCAAGCCAGCGACGCGCTTTTAACTCCCACGCATCGCCGGTCTCTTTACGGCTTAACTGGCCGGGACGATTTGCCCCTGCTGGTATTTGAGCCATGATAACTTCCTGTTGATCACACAGTCCTGAGTCGCGGTCAGATCGCCGGTGTTGCCGTTAAGCTCAAAGCCCGGCACCTGACGCATCTGGGTAAAGTGGTTCGCCAGCGCCCACGCATCGACACCCATCGCATACAGACGCGCCAGAGAGTAATCGTTACGCACCGTGCTGAGCGCTTGCTGCATCAGCGCCGGGTTGCTGCCTGCCAGCATAGGGATTTCACTGTACTGCAGGCCGTCCATTTCCAGCCGGAAATCAGGGCCTGCGGTGCCCTGCGCGCTGCGTGAGCTGGCGTAGAGCGTTGCGCCGCTCTGGCTGCCGTTACGCATCGCAATCATCGGTTTGATAAAGGCGATCTCCTGCGGTGTGGCAACGATATAGGCCGCATCCACTTTACCGCCACCGCTAATCTGCGCGTCGGTAGGTGGGGCAGGGATCGTCAGGCCGCCAATCGTCACGCCCTGCTGCTGCGGCAGGCTCGCGGTCACCGGGCTACCGTTAAGCGCGATACCCGCTCCGCCGTTCACGCCCGCGCGCAGTTCAGAGACGGAACCGAATTTTTGCTGCAGCACCACGCCGCCGCCCAGCTTCTGCCACTCATCGGCAAAGGCATTGGCCACGCGATCGCCCAGCGTGCTGCGTGGGATGAGCAGCAGCGGAGCCTGCTTACCTTGTTCGTGAATATGACGGGCCGCATCGCGGGCTTCATCTTCAGGAGAAAGCGCGAAGTAGCAAATATTCGCCCGGTTCTGAACCTGCTCAGGCTGGTTGAGCGCCAGCACGTTCAGCGTGGTATTGCTCTTCATCAGCTCTTCCACGTTATTTTTCAGCAGCGGGCCGACAACGATGCTTGCACCGTCCTGTTGAACCTGCGCCAGCACCTGGTCAAGCGGCTGCGAGCTGGTGTCGTAGATTTTCAACTCAGCGCCCGGGTTGGCGCTGGTGGCTGCTATGGCCTGCGGCTGCGCGGCAGGTTGAGCTGCGGGTTGGGCAGGCTGCTGTTGAGTCTGTTGAGTCTGTTGGGGCTGTGCTGCTGCGGCGTCAGGTGCAGGCGCTGTCTGTGTCTCAGCCGGAGCCTGCGTCGCGGGTGCTGGAGTAGCCGCAGGCGTTGTCGGGGCCGTCACCGGGTTTTGCATCGTGCCCTGCGCCGGGGTTTGCGCTGTGGTCAGGTCGCTGGTCTCCGCGGCGGAAGGACTGACAACGTCATTCACATTGGCCGCCTGGGCCGCCTGTGCGGGAACCGCGCTGCCCGTTACCGACGTGGTGCCGTTTTTCGCCGCTTCAAAACCCTGCTGTATGGTACGTCCAAACACTGCCGCCTGGCCGTTTAGCGGCAGAAGCAGGGCGATTTTGCTGGTCGATGCGGGCTTAAAGTTCTGCACGTTTACCAGCTGGGTTGGCAACATTTTTGCGCCCGGGTTTTGCGGGTATCGCGTCTGCCAGTCTGTAATACCGGCTTTCAACATTTTTGGATCGCTGCGGTTGTTGAACCACATCTGCTGCAGATCCAGCCAGCCCTGAAGGACGTTTTCATCCGCGTTGATGACCAGCGCCTGCGCCTGTTCCTGGGTCATAGAGGCAAGCACTTGCCAGGTGGCATCAATATTTTTCTGCTTATCCGCACCACCGAGCAGTGGCTCTTGTGCAACAAGCGCACGGAGCAGCGTCAGCGAAGGACGCCCCTGCTCAGCGGTAATGCCCGCCTGCCAGAAGCGTGCCTGCTGATTTTTATCCAGTGCGCTCACGTCGATGTCACCGAGGATCTTCTTCGCGGCGGCGTAATCTTTCAGAGCGACTTTCAGTTCGGCAGAGAGCAGGCTCTGCTCACGACGCTGGGTGTCGTTAAGATCTTTCGGCAACTGGTTAAACAGCTCGGCAGCCTTCTGGGTTTTACCCTCTTTCAGCAGTGCACGAATGGCGAGTAATTGCCAGTTGGTCTTGGTATCATTTGAACTCTGCGACATTTGTTGCAGATAAAAGCCAGAGTCAGCCTGAGCGGAACCCTGAAGATGGGCTGTGCTCTGGTCAGGTGCCTGGGTGCCACAGCCTGCAAAGATCAGGGCTGCCAGCAGAAGCGGCACGCTGCGCGTGGCTTTTTTTCGAAGAAACGTTAACGGTACCATACTGTATCCAGTGATTTTTTTTACGCAATGCTCAATATTAAATCGGCAATACGGACGAAACAATGAAACAACACGAAACGGCAGATAATTCTCAAGGCCAGCTTTATATTGTACCTACTCCTATCGGGAATTTATCTGATATTACCCAACGTGCGCTCACCGTATTGCAAGCTGTTGATTTAATTGCCGCTGAAGATACCCGGCACACCGGGTTACTGCTTCAACATTTTGCGATTAACGCCCGTTTGTTTGCTCTGCACGATCACAATGAGCAACAAAAAGCCGAAACGCTGGTGGCGAAGCTGAAGGAAGGGCAGAACATTGCGCTGGTCTCCGACGCCGGTACGCCGCTGATTAACGATCCTGGCTACCATCTGGTGCGTACCTGTCGCGAAGCCGGTATTCGCGTTGTGCCGCTTCCTGGACCGTGCGCTGCCATTGCTGCGCTGAGCGCCGCGGGTCTGCCGTCCGACCGTTTCTGCTATGAAGGCTTCCTCCCGGCCAAATCCAAAGGCCGCCGTGACGTGTTGAAGGATCTGGAAGCGGAACCGCGCACCCTGATTTTCTACGAATCCACGCATCGCCTGCTGGAGAGCCTGGAAGACATGGTCACCGTCTGGGGAGAAGCCCGCTACGTGGTGCTGGCGCGCGAGCTGACTAAAACCTGGGAGACCATTCACGGCGCGCCGGTGGGCGAACTGCTGGCGTGGGTGAAGGAAGACGAAAATCGCCGCAAGGGCGAAATGGTGCTGATCGTCGAAGGGCATAAAGCGCAAGAAGACGCGCTCCCTGCCGATGCGCTGCGTACGCTGGCGCTGCTGCAGGCAGAGCTGCCGCTGAAGAAAGCGGCTGCACTGGCGGCGGAAATTCACGGCGTGAAGAAAAATGCGTTGTATAAATATGCGCTGGAGCAGCAGGGAGAATAATCCAGATGAGCCGCTATCAGCCCCCTTTTACCATCACACCATCGATTCTCAATCAGGTTGTTGAGATTGGTGAGCTATTAGGGCACTGGGCGGCACATTCAGGAAGAACCTCTCCGCTACTGCGCAAAGAGAACCGAATCCGCACAATCCAGGCTTCTCTGGCCATCGAGCATAACTCTCTGACGACCGGGCAAGTGACGGCAATCATGGAGGGTAAGCGCGTGCTCGCACCTGAAAAAGATATTCAGGAAGTACGTAACGCGATTCTTGCTTATGAAAAATTGCCCGAATGGAAGCCCTGGAAGCTTAAAGACTTACTCAGTGCACACCGGTTACTCATGACTGGTCTGGTCAATAATCCTGGCAAGCTTCGGCATGGGGATGTAGGGATATACCGTGGGAACCAGTTAGTCCACATGGCTCCGCCAGCCTCGCAGATGAACCGTCTTATCGACGATCTTCTTGCCTGGCTTAAGCAAACCGATCTTCACCCTCTGATTGCCAGCTCGGTATTTCATTACGAGTTTGAATTCATCCATCCTTTTTCAGATGGAAATGGCCGCATGGGGCGGCTGTGGCAAACGTTGATCTTAAGCCAATGGCGTGCAGAACTTGCATGGCTGCCCGTTGAGACTCTCATTCACTTCCAGCAAACGCGCTATTACCAGATTTTAGGACAATGCGATCGGGCCAGTGATTGCACGGCATTCGTGGAGTTTATGCTGCAAAATATGGCCGAAGCTTTGCGGGAAGGCATAGGGATGTCGTCCGTAATGTCGGAAAAAATGTCGGAAGAAATGTCGGAAAAGGAAAATGCTATTCTTGAGCTTCTTACCGTTCAACCACAAATGACTGCGGTAATGCTAGCATCTGTATTGGGCGTGACTTCCCGCACCGCGGAACGATATCTCCGTTCTTTGCAAACAAAAGGTAAATTAAAACGCCTGGGGGCAAGGAAAGGAGGAAGCTGGCAGGTCATGGCTTAACCTGCCAGCTGAACACTTTTATTTTCCTGGTAATGCCTCAAACACCAGCGTTTCCAGGGGCTTCAGGGTAATCACCACCGCGTTTTTATACGCCTCCGGTACGCTATCGTTATTGCCGTACACCGCCTTCAAACCAAATTGTGTCGTGCCGTCTGTCGGGATCTCAAAGTCTCTTGCCAGATCCAGATAGTAGCTTTGTGGCTTATCCGACGGGTTACGCAAGCCGATAATCGCTTTGTCCTTGCTCCAGGATGCCCAGCCGTAAACCTGCAATGCCGTCGGGTCACCGCCAATCCAGTGGGTATCCACCAGCACGCTGGCGTTATCCCGGGACCACTTCGCGGCCTGTGCCAGGGTATCCCACTTCGCCTTGTTGAGCATGGATGGGGTGATATACAGCTCCTGCAACTGGGTGCCTGTGGCGAAGTAGCTCCAGACCTGGTCGGCAAAATCGCTGTCCGTTTGCACCTTCTCCAGACCGTAATACGCATTCTCCGCGCTGACGATCCCGTGATACATCAGGGAGTTCAGCGGGAACAGCGGACCTTTACGCACTATGGAGCGATACGTTTCCGCATCGCGGTAGGTCATCCACTGCTGCACCGGCGTGCCGGGGCCGTACAGGTTGATATCATCTCCCTGACGCCAGATGGAATCGGCGTAGAACAGCCAGGATGGGCTGGCGTTGGTACCGGTCGTCAGGTTAATAAACAGATTCGGATTGGCGCTGCGCATGTTATGCAGCAGAGCGATAGAGGCGTCAAAATCCGAGGCGAACGGGCTGCCCTTAATATGCGAATTGGCATTACCCATCCCGTCGAGCTTGAACGAGGTGATGTGCTCGTTTTTGATAAGCTTAACGATCTGCTCGTTAAAGTTTTTAAAATAGTTCGGGCCTGACAGCGCCAGCTTCCCGTCTACCGTTTCGAAACCGTACTCTTTTGCATGCGAGACGCGAGTATCGCGCGGTTTGTTATATCCGCCCCACGGCGAGAGCCACAGGCCGACGGAGCTGTGCAGGCTGTCAGCTTTCTCCCGTACCTTGCCAAAACCCTTGCTGAAAGCCGGGCCAAACAGCCAGCGCCCGGTCAGGTCATCCCAGCCATCGTCAAGCAGGAACGCATCCAGCGCCACGCCGCGCCCGGTGATGAACTCCTTATTCCATTCATCCATCCGCCCCAGCACGTCCTGCTCGGAGTACGGGGTAAAGAAGCCGATATCCATCCAGCTGTTGTAGTGTAAATAAGGCTTATACGGACGCGGACGGACGGCATCAATAAACTGGTTTACGCTACGTCGCAGCTGGCTGGTCTCCGGGAAGGTACCAAAGTATGTGGTGTAGCTGACCGGGGTTGCCGGTTGAATAGGGGTTTTCAGCTCAACGTTGAGGTTGGTCGTCGCTTCATAGGCGTAAGTGTTAACGATGGGTTTATCCGGCAGAATAAAGAACGAGTCTGCGACGATCGGCGAACTGTTAATTGCCCCGTCGACGTAAGGAGCCTGAGCCTGCTTTTTGGTCGGGAAGAAGGTGATTTTAGCCACATCCCGGGGCTGCCCAACGGCGGCTATGGTGTAGTCGATGCTGGCGTATTTGCCCTTCACCAGGTTCAGCTTCACCGTCACGTTAAATTCCGGATGGGTGAAATCAATGACAATCCCGCTGTCCTGCTTTTCGACATGCTTGATTTTAAAATCTGCCGTGTGGATTTTAGTCTCGTCCGGCAGCGTCAGAAAGAACAGCTCCTGCGGCGTGAGCGGATGGTTAGCTTTGCTGTCCTTAACCACTACCGTTGAGTTTGCATCATCAAATGACAGGGCAATATTGTCGTTACTGAGCGTGTAGTTCGCGGCCACCGCACTATGAGAAACGCACAGGGCCAGCACTGAGAGTGCGAGGATTTTTTTCATCAGGGTAAGCTCCTTTTTAATCAGGCTTCTGCCGGAAGCAGCAAGCGGTTTGCCGAGCCGCAAACGGTAATTTTGCTTCTGACCACCTCTTTCATGGCGTCCATACCGACCCGCATATAGAAGCGCGGATCGTTACCCTGCGGGTTTTCGGCAAACCAGGCTTTAACCGCGTCAGAGAAGGCGATTTTCAGCTCGGTAGCCACGTTGACTTTGCACACGCCCAGCGCGATGGTGCGGCGAACATCCTCATCCGGCACATCGCTCGCGCCGTGCAGCACCAGCGGCACGGTGACCACTTCGCGGATCTCGGCCAGCCGCTGGAAGTCGATTTTCGGGCGTTTGGTGTACAGACCATGTGCGGTGCCGATGGCGACGGCGAGGCTATCGACGCCGGTCAGCTCGACAAAGCGTTTCGCTTCCTGCGGGTCGGTGAGAAACGCGCTTTCGGCGTCGACGCTCATGTCATCTTCCACGCCGCCAAGACGCCCCAGCTCGGCCTCGACGCTGCAGTCGTTGAGGTGGCAAAAATCGACGACCGATTTCACCAGCTTCACGTTTTGTTCGAACGGGTAGTGGCTGCCGTCGATCATCGCGCTACGCACGCCAGCGTTGACCTTGCGACGAATATCGTCGAGGGATTCGTGGTGATCGAGATGCAGCGCCAGCGGCATGTCGTAGGTTAGCGAGTACGCGCTGCACAGAGCGTAGATCTCTTCCAGCGCAATGTGCTTAAACGTGCCCGGCGTGCCCGCGAGGATCACCGGCGATCGCATTTCGCTACACACTTCGAGGATCGCCTGGATCGTCTCGGCGTTGTGGATGTTGAACGCCGGCACCGCGTAGCCTTTTGCCTGCGCATCCTGCAGAAGATATTTCGTTGAGATAATGCTCATAGTGCGATCCTCTTAAGCCTGCCACGGATGAATAACAACGCCCTGCACCACACGGTTGACCGTGCCGCTGGCAGATGGTGTATCGGGCGTATTGCCCACGCTGAGGGACTGGGACAGCGCAAAGACCTGGGCGTACATCAGGAAGCAGAACGCCTGTTCCATATCGATAAACGGGCGGGAAGGCGGCAGCAGGATGTGCGGACCCGCTTCAATAACCGGATCGTTTTCTGCAGCGATGGCGACGACGCGCAGGGCCTGACGTTCGCGGCGCAGTTCGGCCAGCAGATCGAGATCGTACTGACGCGTATACGGATGGCTGGAGACAAACACCACCACCAGCGTTTCGCTATCCACCAGCGATTTAGGTCCGTGGCGGAAGCCTGTTGGGGACTCGTAGAACGCCGCCAGCTTGCCCGCCGTCAGTTCCAGCACCTTCAGCGCCGATTCGCGCGCCGCGCCCTGCAGGCCACCGCTTCCCAGGTAGACGATCCTTTTCCACGGTTCGTTGCCAAAGACGCCGTGGCGGAAATCACCGAGTGAGTTGAGGATCGCCTGACAGCGATCGGCCACGTCGCGGAAGGTGTGGCTGCCGATCGTCTCTGGCGCGAATACCGCCAGGCAGCTCGCCATCATGGTGGTGATACTGCTGGTCATCGCGAAGCCGCGATCGTGCGTTTCGGCAGGCATCAGCAGGGCATAAGCGTTATCGCTGTCGACAGCATTCTGATACAGGCTGCCCGCCTCGTTACAGGTGATCGACAGGTGGTAGCACTCCGGCACGAACTGATTGGCCAGCTCTACCGCAGCCACGCTCTCCGGGCTGTTACCGGAGCGGGCAAACGAAACCAGCAGCAGCGGATGCGTCGGGCTGAAGTAATCCATCGGGTTCGTGACCAGATCGGTTGTCGGTACGGCGGAGATGTTTTTCCCGGTGTGGCTCGCAAGCCATGGCGCAATGATATCGCCAATAAACGCGGACGTGCCCGCGCCGGTCAGCACGATCCGCAGATCGCGCTTGCGCAGCAGCGGCGTCAGGAAACCGTCAATCGAGGAACGCAGATTATCGATGTTGTTGAGCGAGCGGATCCAGCTGGCAGGCTGCTGGCGGATCTCTTCTTCGGTCCAGGTGCCGGTTGTGGCGGCGGGGGTGATTTGTGGCATAACTCAGTCCTTAGTCGTGTGAATTCCACATCAGACGCTGGCAAACGTGTCGCTATCTTTCGTTTCGTTTCACTTGTTCACTTAAGCAGTTAAATAAAATCTATAGAAAAGAAATCGAAAGTTCAATGAAAGAAAAGAAATAAAACGAAAAGTGTGATCGTGAAAGGAAAGGGAAAATTTAAGGAAAGGAAAAGAAAGGCCTTACGGTTTCAGGCCGTAAAGCCAAAAGGAGACACAATGAAAGGGCTAAAGGGGGAGAGCCTGGCCCTGAATCCAGATCTGCTGAAGGTGTAAACCACCGTCCAGCGCAATCATATTGGCGCGTTTCCCTGGCGTTAAGGATCCGAGCTGACGATCGATGCCCAGCAGGCGGGCAGGGTGCAGCGAGGCCATATGAATAGCGTCTTCAGCGGTGACGCCCGCGTGCTCCACCATATTCCTGACTGCGGCATCCAGCGACAGCGTGCTGCCCGCGAGTCCGCCGGAGGCGGTTTTCACCACGCTGTGGTGCATCGTGACCTCTTCGCCACAGAGCGTATACCGCCCATCCGGCATACCTGCCGCCTGCATGGCATCGGTAATCAGCACCACCCTCTCTTTCGCACAGCAACTGCATAAACGCAGGGCTCCAGGATGAACATGGTGGCCGTCGGCGATAAGCTCCAGCCATGCCCGTTTGTCCGTCAGCCCCGCGCCGACCATGCCGGGCCCTCTGTGATGCAGCCCCGTCATGCCGTTATAGCAGTGCACCAGCCCGTCAGCGCCGGCGTCAAAGGCGGCGAGGGTTTGCTCATACGTGGCGGCACTGTGGCCAAGCATCACACGTAAACCCCGCTGCTTAAGGTGGCGGATAGCCTGTAACGCGCCGGGTTTTTCCGGTGCCAGCGCCACTACCTTGAGCGTGTTGTTCGAGAGCGTAATCAGCTCGTCCAGCTCGGCAATATCCAGCTCCCGAAACAGCGCCGACGGGTGTGCCCCTTTGTTCTGCGGGGTGAAGTACGGGCCTTCCAGGTAGCTGCCCAGAATCTGCGCGCCGGGGCCGCCCGACCGACAGCGTCGGGCGATGCGCGTGAGGGTGCCGTGAATGAGCTCCAGCGGTGCGGTGACGGTGGTGGGCAAAAATGCCCCCACCCCTTCACGCGCTTTATGGATGGCTAAAACGTCCAGCGTATCGGGTGCGTCATCCATCACATCCACGCCCATGCCACCATGCACGTGAATATCTATGTATGCCGGACAGAGCTTATCGGCATCGCGGGCGTGAACGCCCGTGGGGATAGGCTCAATCGCCGCGATAACGCCGTTTTCAATACGAAGCTGGTGGTCATCCAGCCAGCCCTGTTCGGTGAGCACCCGTCGTGCGCGCAGCAGCTGGCTCATATCCCTTCCTCAGCGGGCGCTTCCTCGCGGCAGCGGCCAAGCTCATCCACCAGGCTCGTCAGGCCGCGGTGGCCGCACTCCAGCGCCTGCAGACGAAACGCTTCGCTGGTTAATCCGTCGCGCTCCAGCACCATCTCCAGCAGGAGCTGCAGGTTGGTGCCGGTGATCACTTCGCTGCCCGGTCTTTGCATCGCGAGCGTTGAGGCCACGCGAAACGGCGTGCCGCCCAGCAAATCGGTGAGAAACACAATATCGTGCCGGGCGTCGAGTTCGCTCACCGCCTGCTCAAGCTGAGCGGTCAGCCGCGCCGTGGTGGACGTTTCAGGAAAATCGATGGCGATAAACTGCGGCTGCTCGCCGAGGATCTGCTTCATTGCCTGCTCAAGCCCACTGGCAAAACCGCCGTGACCCGTCAAAATAATGCCTAACATCGCAACCTCTTTGCTTTTACAGGAAGTGACAGAATTTGCCGACAACGCCCAGCACCACGGTGATACCAATCAGCCGCAGCGGGCTCCAGCCACGGCGCACCAGCCAGAACATGGTCAGGGTGTAAACCAGCGGCAGAAACGCGGGCATCAGCTTGTCGATAACGTCGGCCTGCAGTTTGACGACCGCATCCCCGGCTTTGATTTCGAGCGTGGTATTGAGACGGACATAGGTTGCCACCAGCGCGCCGATCACCGTCATCCCGACGATGGAGGCCGCATGGCCGACCTTTTTGGTGTTGGCTTTGATCAGAGGAATGGCCGCAACGCCCATCCGGTAAGCGTAGTGCGCCAGACCAAAACGCAGGCCGAGGTGCACAACGTTAAACAGCACGATAAAGACCACCGCGCCCAGAATTGATCCTTGCAGCGCCAGGCTGGCACCAATACCGCCGCAGATCGGCAGAAGGGTAAGCCAGAACATGGCGTCACCAATGCCGCCGAGCGGCGCACCGACGGCAATTTTGGTGCTCTGGATGCTGTTCACATCCTGTTTGGAGCGCTCCATCGCCAGAATAATGCCGATAACAAAGGTCACGAGGAACGGGTGGGTATTAAAGAAGCCCATATGGCCTTTCATCGCCCGCGCCAGGTCCCGCTTGTTGGTGTGGATCTTTTTCAGCGCAGGCAGCAACCCGTACAGCCAGCCGGAGGCCTGCATACGTTCATAGTTGAACGAGGCCTGCAGCAGCATTGAACGCCAGGCGACGCGGTTAATATCCTTTTTCGTCAGCTCGGCACCTATGTTTTGGTCTTCGTAGACGTTTTCGTTGACGCCGGTCAGCAGGGTCTCTTCAGTTTCAGACACGCCCGGTAACGTTGTTTGATTAGATGCCATCTTCGAATTCCTCTTTCTGGGCCGCTGGAGCCGTCGGTTCAGGTGATTTACGCATCAGGTCGATCAGCGCCATGGCCAGCGCGGCGGCCGCAATCGCCAGGACTGGAAGCTTGAGCCAGGCTGCGGCGACAAAACCGATAATGAAGTAAGGGATGTAGACGTTTTTCATCATGATCTTCAGCAGCACGGCGAAGCCGATAGCGGGCATGATGCCGCCCGCGACGCCGAGGCCGTCAATCAGACGCGCCGGTAGAACGTCAATGGCGGTTTTCGCGTGCTCCGCACCGAAATAGATGGGCAGAAACGCGCACAAGAAATAGAAGATGCCGAGCGCCAGCAGGGCCAGATAGTTAACCCGTTCAATGCCGTTGGTATCAGCATTGGCCGCCATGCGATCGCAGCGGGACATCACGCCGGACATCACGGAGAAGAGGAACGTAATCCCCATCTGTACCGCGACAGCAAACGGCACGGCGACCCCGACGGCAACTTCTGGCTTCACGCCTGTGCTAATGGCAAATGCGGTACCCACAATCGTGCCGATAATGACGTTTGGCGGTTGTGCGCCCGCGAGCGGCGCCAGGCCCATCCAGACCAGTTCTAACGTCCCGCCGGTCAAAATCCCGGTGTGCAGATCGCCAAGAATCAGGCCAACCAGCGGCCCGAGAACGACCGGCCGGTGCATGTGGGTTAACCCGTTAAACATATCCAGACCCGCGATAAAGGCGAGAAGCCCCAGCGCGAATGCCTGCAACAGACTGATTTCCATTGTGAATCCCTCAGAGCAGTTTAAAGAGATCCAAAGCAGTTTCTGTCGGAACGCCCTGAACAAAGCATTCCACCCCGGCCGTTTTCAGGCCATTGAACGCGGCAATATCGTTCGCGTCGACGGAGACCGTTTTGGCAATTTGTTGTTTGCCACTGGCGTAGTGCATGTTTCCTACGTTGATACGGGTGATGGGCACGCCGCCCTTGACCAGCTGCAGAAAATCGGCGGGAGATTTACAGACCAGCAGAATTTTCTGGCGGTCCGCGGCGCGATGAATGTTGTCGATCACTTTTTGTAATGACCAGAAACGCACGGCTATCCCTTCCGCGAGCACCATTTCCATCAGGTTCTGTTGAACAGGATCCTCAGCCACCTCATCGTTGGCGACCAGAACCAGGTTTGCCCCCGCAAACCCTACCCACTGCACGCCCACCTGACCGTGGATCAGGCGTTCATCAATGCGGCATAAGACAATGTTTGGCATAGTGCTTTCCTCTTTTTATTATGCGTTTTGCGTCGTTACGCCTTCGCAGGCGGCGTGGTATTGCTGGAGTATGTCCTGAATGTGGTCGATGATGAGTTCCCGAGGCGTCGACTTGAGAGCGCCTTCGCGAACTTTGCTGTACTGCAGCGGCAGGTACTGGCTGATCAGCGGCAATGGGATAGGGTCGTTTGCCAGGTTGCGTACCAGCCGCGCGAAGGCCTCGTCAATCTGGTTGTCCGGCCAATAATAACGCACGCGGTCAGAGTAGCTGTAGCCGCGCGCCAGGCGACGCGCGTTGCCGTCACCGTGGTAATGGCTTTGCCAGTACTTCGGTCGGTCGAGCATCACGTTTTCCAGCACGTGGCGCAGGCCAGAGCTGGCCTTCGCTGGCAGCAGCTCCTCTTCAATGGCGGCCAGTGAGAAGAGGGCTTCGCGCAGGGCGAAGGTCAATGCCGGGCCGACTTTTAAGATGGCGAAGTGATCTTTTACCAGCTGGCGCAGCGCCTGCGGCGTCTGGTAGTCAGTGGAGTGCGCTTCAAAAACCAGCGTATCGTAGGCTTCCACCATTTCGCTCAGGGCGATGGCTTTTTCCGGCCGATAGTCGCAGACGTGTGCGTGGTCGAACTCCACGCCGGGCTGTACCACCAGTCCGATAATGCGTGGCCAGATGTCGCTTAATCCTTCCTTTTCGAACGCGTGACGATGTGCTTCAAGCGTCGCGCGCGCCGCGTCTGGCGTGGTGACCTCAAGCTCGGTGAGCGTGTCGTGCGCTCCACCCGGTACCGGAACCTCCGTGCCGATAACGTAGACCAGATCGGATTCACCAAACTGTTCCCGACAGGTCGCTTCGGCAATGTTTGCCAGACGTGCGGCGCGTTCGGCGACAATCGCGTCGGTCAGGGGAACCGGGTCGCCCTTACAGGACATGCTGCAGTCGAGGTGGATTTTTTTGAACCCGGCAGCGACATAGCTTTTAATGAGATCGTCGGCATTGGCCATGGCTTCCCGTGCGGGCAGATGTTGCCAGCGGTTTGGCCCTAAGTGATCGCCGCCGAGGATCAGCTGTGACGCCGGGAAGCCAAGAGAGCCTGCCAGCTTGCAGACGAACCCGTGAAAATCGGCAGGCGTCATGCCGGTGTAACCGCCAAACTGATCGACCTGGTTTGAGGTGGCCTCAATCAGCAGCGGTGTCTGTTGCGAATAGGCGTAACGAATTGCGGCTTCAAGTACCAGCGGATGCGCGGAGCAGACGGCATAAATTCCGTTTGTCTTCCCCCGTTTATGCTGCTCCACCATTTCTGTCAGATGTTTCACTTTCCTCTCCATGTCGGATGGTGATGACACTTATCTTTCGTTTTGTTTCATTTAATCCTGCATCATGGTGATATAAAAATAAAACGAAAGATAATAGTTTTCCGATCTGTTTCACAAAAGAAACGGAATGAAAGGTTTCAGCGCGGGTAAGGTGAATGCCAGGCGGGTTTTCAGGGCTTGCATTCCCCCAAAAGAAAGGCGTTAATAGGCAAAACGAAATAAAACGAAAGTGTTTTTACTAAGGAGCTCGCATGAGCAGCACCGATCCATCCGCAGAAAAGCGCATCACCGGCACCAGTGAAAGGCGAGAGCAAATCATTCAGCGGCTGCGGGCGCAGGGAAGCGTACAGGTTAACGATCTTTCTCATTTATATGGCGTATCAACGGTAACGATCCGCAACGATCTGGCATTCCTTGAAAAACAGGGTATCGCCGTGCGCGCTTACGGTGGCGCGCTCATCTGTGAGGGCAATTCGCCGGGCGCTGAGCCTTCTGTAGAAGACAAAAGCTCGCTCAACACGGCGGTGAAGCGCAGTATCGCGCAGGCCGCTGCCGCGCTGGTGAAACCCGGACACCGCATTATTCTGGACTCCGGTACCACGACGTTTGAAATTGCCCGCATGCTGCGTCAGCACACGGATGTGATTGCCATGACCAATGGGATGAACGTGGCGAATGCGTTGCTGGAGGCGGAAGGCGTGGAACTGCTGATGACCGGCGGGCACTTGCGCCGCCAGTCGCAATCCTTCTACGGCGACCAGGCGGAGCAGTCCTTACAGAATTATCACTTTGATCTGCTGTTCCTGGGCGTTGACGCCATCGATCTCGATCGCGGCGTGAGTACGCATAACGAAGACGAGGCCCGTCTGAACCGCAAAATGTGCGAGGTGGCAGAGCGTATTATTGTGGTGACTGACTCCAGCAAATTTAACCGCTCAAGCCTGCATAAAATCATTGATACGCAACGGATTGATATGATTATTGTCGACGAAGGCATTCCGGCCGAGAGCCTGGACGGGTTGCGTAAAAGCGGGATCGACGTGGTGTTGGTTTAAAGAGGGTTTTTCCCCTCACACTAACCCTCTCCCCACAGGGGAGAGGGAACGGAATGGTGCCGTTAGTGACGATCACGTCACCGGTGCCGGGTTAAATACCGCCAGCTGGTTATGCAGCCCCCATTGATCCGAGAAAGTTTTTTTCCGCCCGCTCGCCACGTCCAGAATGAAGTGGAACAGCTTCCAGCCCACCTCCTCAATGCTCTCTTCCCCGGTGGCGATGGTACCTGCATTGATATCCATTAAGTCGTACCAGCGGTTTGCCAGCTCGGTGCGCGTCGCCATTTTAATCACCGGAACCGCCATCAGACCGTACGGCGTACCACGCCCGGTGGTGAAGACCTGCACCGTAATACCGGATGCCACCTGCTGCGTGCCGCAGACAAAATCGCTGGCTGGCGTTGCCGCGTAGATCAGGCCGCGCTTCGTCGGACGCTGGCCGGGAGAGAGCACTTCGGCAATGGCACTCTGACCGGATTTGGCAATGGAGCCGAGGGCTTTTTCCACCACGTTTGCCAGACCGCCTTTTTTGTTCCCCGGAGAGGGGTTGGCGCTGCGGTCGGTTTTACCCATATCCAGATAGTTATCGTACCAGGCCATCTCCTCAAGCAGGCGTTTGCCGACCTCTTCATTGACGGCGCGTGGCGTAAGCAAATGGATGGCGTCACGGACTTCGGTCACTTCGGAGAACATTACCGTGGCGCCGCAGCGAACAAGCAGATCGGACGCATAGCCCACAGCCGGGTTAGCCGTCACGCCGGAGAATGCATCGCTGCCGCCGCACTGGGTGCCCACCACCAGTTCCGACGCCGGACACGTTTCGCGCTGGCGCCGGTTGAGTTTGTCCAGATGGCGCTCTGCGACCTGCAGAATATCGTCGACCATTGAACGGAATCCAACGTGGCGTTCGTCCTGCAGGCGCACAATGCTGGCCTCATCCGCAGGGATGGCTTTGACATCTTCCGTGCCCTGCAGCAGGCGCTCGGGCTGGAGCTTTTCGCACCCCAGACCGATCACCATCACCTCGCCGCCAAAGTTCGGGTTGAGGGCGATGTTGTGGATAGTACGAATTGGCACGACCGCTGCCGGTGCGTTAATCGCCACGCCGCAGCCGTAAAGGTGGTTCAGGCCGACCACACCGTCCACGTTCGGGTATTTTGGCAGCAGATCGCGCTCGATGATTTTCACCACGTAATCCACTACGCCCGCCACGCAGTGCACGCTGGTGGTAATGCCGAGCAGGTTTTTGGTACCGACGCTGCCGTCCGCATTGCGATAGCCTTCAAAGGTATAGCCTTCCAGCGGAGGAAGCGGCTCCGGCACGCGGGTTGCCAGGGGCAGCGTATTCAGCGGCGGTGCTTCCGGCAGCTCAACCAGTGACTCCTCAATCCAGCTCCCCTGCGGAATGAAGCGGACGGCATAGCCGATGACTTCGCCATAACGCACGATTTCACTTTTAGCAGGGATATCCACCAGGGCAACTTTATGTCCCTGCGGAATATGCTCAATCAGTTCCAGCCCGTCCGGAAAGCGGGTTCCTGCTTTTAAGCCATTGTCGTTGACAATAATCGCCACGTTATCGGTGTCATGCACTTTTATATAGAACGCCGTCGGCGATGCGTGTCGAATTTCAATGTCGGCCATTGTTCACTATTCTCCAGCAAAGTGTCTGATAATAAAGTCAGCCCATTTTCTAATGGTAGAAATAAATACGTGGCTTTCAGAAATAAAGCATGTCAGCAGATGGGATGTGAGAATGTGATCCCGATCGCTCCGGAACCAGTAATGCCTGATTCTGTGCATTAGCGCCCAGTGCTTTGTGCATATGCTCAAAATATTATCAAAATGTACCGGAATGCTTGAGCATTAAAACAATGTGCGGTCGTGGATTGCGTCTTATACTGAATGACGATTTTATTACGCCAAACCAGCTCAGAATAATAAATATAATCCTGTCGCTGCGTCTGAATAAATAAAATGATATTGAACAAGGCTGCGGAATTAAAAAGGTAAACGCGATGAATAACGATATCTTCCCGAATAAGTTTAAAGCGGCCCTCGCGGCACACCAGATTCAGATTGGCTGCTGGTCCGCGCTGGCAAACCCCATCAGCACGGAAGTGCTGGGTCTGGCCGGTTTCGACTGGCTGGTGCTGGACGGCGAGCATGCGCCGAATGATATCAGCACCTTTATTCCGCAATTGATGGCGCTGAAAGGCAGCCACAGCGCACCGGTAGTGCGCGTGCCGACCAACGAACCGGTGATCGTTAAACGTCTGCTGGATATCGGTTTCTACAATTTCCTGATCCCGTTTGTGGAAACGCCAGAGCAGGCGGCGCTGGCCGTGGCCTCCACGCGCTATCCCCCGGAAGGGATCCGCGGCGTCTCCGTTTCACACCGCGCCAACATGTTTGGCACCGTCCCGGACTACTTCGTGCAGTCCAACAGCAACATCACCATCCTGGTCCAGATCGAGAGCCAGCAGGGCGTCGATAACGTCGATGCAATTGCCGCCACCGACGGCGTGGACGGTATCTTCGTCGGCCCAAGCGATCTGGCGGCCGCGTTCGGACACCTGGGGAATGCCGGTCACCCGGACGTACAGCGTGCCATTCAGCACATCTTTGCCCGCGCCAAAGCGCACGGTAAACCGTGCGGCATTCTGGCACCGGTTGAGGCGGATGCCCGCCGCTATCTGGAGTGGGGAGCCACGTTTGTTGCCGTCGGCAGCGACCTCGGCGTATTCCGCTCGGCCACGCAGAAATTAGCGGACGCTTTTAAAAAATAACCATCATTGAGGAAAAAACTATGACGCTGAAAGTGGGTTTTATTGGCCTGGGGATCATGGGTAAACCAATGAGTAAGAACCTCATCAAAGCAGGTTACTCACTGGTGGTATCCGATCACAATCCGCAGGCCGTGGCAGAGGTGATAGCGGCTGGCGCAGAAGCGGCCACCACCGCGAAAGCCATTGCTGAGCAGTGCGATGTCATCATCACCATGCTGCCAAACTCACCGCATGTTAAAGAGGTTGCGCTGGGTGAGAACGGCATTATCGACGGTGCGAAGCCTGGCCTGGTGCTGATCGATATGAGCTCTATCGCGCCGCTCGCAAGCCGTGAAATCAGCGAGGCGTTAAAAGCGAAGGGTGTTGATATGCTGGACGCGCCGGTCAGCGGCGGTGAGCCGAAAGCGATCGACGGCACGCTGTCGGTGATGGTCGGCGGCGACAAGGCCGTTTTCGACAAATACTACGATCTGATGAAAGCGATGGCGGGCTCCGTGGTGCATACCGGGGACATCGGCGCCGGTAACGTGACCAAGCTGGCAAACCAGGTGATTGTGGCGCTAAACATTGCCGCCATGTCGGAAGCGCTGACGCTGGCTACCAAAGCGGGCGTCAACCCGGACCTGGTCTATCAGGCGATTCGCGGTGGTCTGGCGGGTAGTACCGTGCTGGATGCCAAAGCGCCGATGGTCATGGACAGAAATTTCAAACCCGGCTTTCGCATCGACCTGCATATTAAAGACCTGGCCAACGCGCTGGATACCTCTCACGGCGTGGGGGCACAGCTGCCGCTGACCGCTGCGGTCATGGAGATGATGCAGGCGCTGCGCGCGGATGGCCTGGGCACGGCCGACCACAGCGCGCTTGCGTGCTACTACGAAAAGCTGGCGAAGGTGGAAGTCGCGCGTTAATCGCGTCTTGCCCACACCTGAGGGTGACAGCGGCGCGCAAACCCTCTATACTGCGCGCCGAAGCTGACCAGACAGTCGCCGCTTCGTCGTCGTCCCCTTCGGGGGAGACGGGCGGAGGGGAGGAAAGTCCGGGCTCCATAGGGCAGGGTGCCAGGTAACGCCTGGGGGGGAAACCCACGACCAGTGCAACAGAGAGCAAACCGCCGATGGCCCGCGCAAGCGGGATCAGGTAAGGGTGAAAGGGTGCGGTAAGAGCGCACCGCGCGGCTGGTAACAGTCCGTGGCACGGTAAACTCCACCCGGAGCAAGGCCAAATAGGGGTTCACATGGTACGGCCCGTACTGAACCCGGGTAGGCTGCTTGAGCCAGTGAGCGATTGCTGGCCTAGATGAATGACTGTCCACGACAGAACCCGGCTTATCGGTCAGCTTCAACTTCTTAAAAAACCCCGCTTCGGCGGGGTTTTTGCTTTCAGAGGATTGCAGGGCGGGTAAGCGCAGCGTCACCCGGCAATCGCATAAGCGACATCAATTCTCATATTTGCGACATTAAGCACATTTCACTGTTTTTACCCCTTCAATGTCTATCCGGCATCTATAGACGATCGACATCACGAAATTTCACGCTAGAAAATCATCAATCTTTAGTGTTGATAATTTGTTGCGAACGTTGCCTTAATGATCGTGAAACTTTACTCGTTTGATATGTACATATTGAAATTAAAAACATTCGCCCCGTGAATGTGTGACGTATTCCACTCTTTTCCTGAAGCTTAAAAATTCGCGCCAGAAAAATTTGATAAATTGAAAGAATGTTTCAAATAAATAACGGTTATTTATTGTCCTTTAATTGCCTGAAAGATCGTCTTTATTGATTTTTTTGCCACAGTTAAATTTGCTCGGGTTATCGCCATAAAATAAATTTATTACCGCTATTTTTGTTGATCAATATCAGCGTTGTAGCGTATTTATTGTCTTCTAATTACTTGATAGGTAAGGTTTTTAATGATTTATTGATGTGCAGGTTAAAGGCACTGAAAAGGAAATTGTGAGTAACAGCACATACCCCTTTAAACATTATTGAGTAGAATTCACCCCGTCATAGGGAAATAAGCGCAGAATATTATGAACACTATTATTCTACCGAAAACACAGCACCTCGTGGTATTTCAGGAAGTCATTAAAAGTGGCTCCATAGGTTCTGCAGCAAGACAGCTGGGCCTGACGCAGCCCGCCGTCAGCAAAATCATCAGCGATATCGAATCCTACTTTGGCGTGGAAGTGATGGTGCGTAAAAACACCGGCGTAAAACTCACTGCCGCGGGCCAGGTACTGCTCTCCTACTCGGAGTCGATCACGCGTGAAATGAAAAACATGGTGAGCGAAATCAACAGCCTGAGCTTCAGCACCGTCATGGACGTATCCTTTGGCTACCCGTCGCTGATCGGCTTTACCTTCCTGTCTGAGATGATCAAAAAATTTAAGGAAGTGTTTCCGAAAGCACGCGTCTCCATGTATGAAGCGCAGCTGTCATCTTTCCTGCCGGCCATTCGCGATGGTCGTCTGGATTTCGCCATCGGCACGCTGAGCGATGAAATGCTGCTGCAGGATCTGCACGTCGAGCCGCTGTTTGAGTCCGAGTTTGTGCTGGTTGCCAGCAAATCACGAACGTGCACCGGCCCGACGACACTGGCATCGCTCACGCAGGAGCAGTGGGTGATGCCGCAAACCGATATGGGCTACTACAAAGAACTTCTGACCACCCTGCAAGACAACCACATCAGCATTGAAAACATCGTCCAGACCGATTCCGTCGTCACCATTTATAACCTTGTGCTGAATGCCGATTATCTGACGGTCATTCCCCGCGACATGATTGCCCCGTTCGGTTCTGACCAGTTTATTGTCCTGCCAGTGGAAGATGAATTACCCGTGGCGCGTTATGCCGCCGTGTGGTCGAAAAATTACAGAATTAAAAAATCAGCGTCAGTATTAGTTGAACTGGCAAAACAATATTCGTCGATGAATATCGAAAGACGACGATGAATAATTAGTATCCATTTTAAAAACACCCAGAGCGTTAACATGTTAACGCGCTGATACCCTGACTTTGCCCGAAAAGAATGAATTATTATAACGAGGATATTATGCATATTACCTACGATCTCCCGGTAACGATTGAAGATATTCAGGATGCCAGAAAGCGACTGGCAGGAAAGATATATAAAACCGGTATGCCACGCTCGAATTATCTCAGCGAACGCTGTAAGGGCGAAATATTCCTGAAGTTTGAGAACATGCAGCGTACCGGTTCGTTTAAGATCCGCGGTGCGTTTAACAAATTAAGCTCGCTGACCGACGCCGAAAAACGCAAAGGCGTCGTCGCCTGCTCCGCGGGAAACCACGCTCAGGGGGTGTCCCTCTCCTGCGCCATGCTGGGCATTGACGGCAAAGTCGTGATGCCGATGGGCGCACCGAAGTCTAAAGTTGCCGCGACGCGCGACTACTCGGCGGAGGTGGTACTGCACGGCGAGAACTTCAACGATACCATCGCCAAAGTCAGCGAGATCGTCGAGATGGAAGGGCGTATTTTTATTCCACCTTATGATGACGCCAAAGTGATCGCCGGGCAGGGCACCATCGGGCTGGAGATTCTCGAAGATTTATACGATGTGGATAACGTTATTGTGCCTATCGGCGGCGGCGGTTTAATTGCCGGGATTGCGACGGCAATTAAATCCATCAACCCCACCATTAATATTATCGGCGTGCAGTCAGAAAATGTTCACGGCATGGCGGCATCGTATCAGGCTGGAGAAATAACAAGCCATCGCGTTACCGGCACGCTGGCCGACGGCTGTGACGTTTCTCGTCCCGGTAATTTACCGTTCGAAATTGTTCGTGAATTAGTCGATGACATTGTGCTGGTCAGCGAAGATAACATTCGCGACAGCATGATTGCACTCATTCAGCGAAATAAAGTGGTGACGGAAGGCGCCGGCGCGCTGGCCTGTGCCGCGTTATTAAGCGGCAAGCTAGACCACTATATTCAGGGGCGTAAAACCGTCTGCATTATTTCCGGCGGCAATATCGATCTCTCCCGCGTTTCCCAAATTACCGGCTTCGTTGACGCATAAAGGTGACCTATGAGCAACACAGAAAGCATTATCGTTGGCCAGACAAAAACGTCCTCCTGGCGTAAGTCTGATACCACCTGGACGCTTGGCCTGTTCGGAACCGCGATTGGCGCAGGCGTGCTGTTCTTCCCCATTCGCGCAGGCTTTGGTGGCTTGATCCCGATCCTGCTGATGCTGGTTCTCGCGTTCCCGATCGCGTTTTACTGCCACCGCGCGCTGGCGCGTCTGTGCCTGTCCGGTAGCAACGTCTCCGGCAACATCACCGAAACGGTAGAAGAGCACTTTGGTAAGACCGGTGGGGTGGTCATCACGTTCCTCTACTTCTTCGCCATTTGCCCGCTGCTGTGGATTTACGGCGTCACCATTACCAACACCTTTATGACCTTCTGGGAAAACCAGCTCCAGCTGCCTGCGCTGAACCGCGGCGTGGTGGCGTTGTTCCTGCTGCTGCTGATGGCCTTTGTTATCTGGTTCGGTAAAGACCTGATGGTGAAGGTGATGAGTTTCCTGGTGTTCCCGTTTATTGCCAGCCTGGTACTGATTTCCCTGTCGCTGATCCCTTACTGGAACTCGGCGGTGATCGACCAGGTCAACCTGAGCGATATCACCTTCACCGGTCATGACGGCATCCTGGTCACGGTATGGCTGGGGATCTCCATCATGGTCTTCTCCTTTAACTTCTCGCCCATCGTCTCCTCGTTTGTGGTCTCCAAGCGTGAAGAGTACGAGCCAGAGTTCGGTAAAGAATTTACCGAGCAGAAATGTTCCAAAATCATCGGTCGCGCCAGCCTGTTGATGGTCGCGGTGGTGATGTTCTTCGCCTTTAGCTGCCTGTTTACGCTCTCTCCGCAGAACATGGCGGAAGCCAAAGCGCAGAACATTCCGGTGCTCTCATACCTGGCGAACCACTTTGCGTCGATGTCAGGAACTAAATCAACGTTCGCGACGGTACTGGAATACGGTGCCTCCATCATCGCGCTGGTGGCTATCTTCAAATCCTTCTTCGGGCACTACCTGGGCACGCTGGAAGGGCTGAACGGTCTGATCCTCAAGTTCGGCTACAAGGGCGACAAGAAGAAAGTCTCTGTTGGCAAACTGAACACCATCAGCATGGTGTTCATCATGGGCTCCACCTGGGTTGTTGCGTACGCCAACCCGAACATTCTTGACCTTATCGAAGCGATGGGTGCGCCAATCATCGCCTCTCTGCTGTGCCTGCTGCCGATGTATGCCATCCGCAAAGCGCCGGCCATGGCGAAATATAAAGGCAGACCGGAGAACATCTTCGTCATGGTTGTGGGCCTGCTGACCATTCTGAATATCGTTTACAAACTGTTCTAACCAAAGCTCAGGAAGAGCGGAGTCACATGATGATTGAGTTTCCGGTTGTACTGGTTATTAACTGCGGTTCGTCCTCTGTTAAGTTTTCGGTGCTCGATGCCAGCAGCTGCGATGCCCTGATGACGGGCATTGCGGACGGTATCAACACTGAGAAAGCCTTTATTTCCGTGAACGGGGGTGAGCCGGTCAGTCTGGCTCACCACGACTACGAAGGGGCGCTGGCTGCCATCGCCCTGGAGCTGGAGAAGCGTAACCTGATGAGCAGCGTGGCCTTAATTGGCCACCGCATTGCTCACGGCGGTGACCTCTTCAGCGAGTCGACCCTGATTACGGAAGAGGTGATTGAGCAGATCCGCCAGGTTTCACCGCTGGCACCGCTGCATAACTACGCCAACTTAAGCGGCGTGGAAGCCGCAGAGCGCCTGTTCCCGGGCGTTCAGCAGGTTGCGGTGTTCGATACCAGCTTCCACCAAACGCTGCCGCCGCAGGCGTATCTGTACGGATTACCGTACCGCTATTTTGAAGAGCTGGGCGTGCGTCGCTACGGCTTCCACGGTACCTCTCACCGCTACGTGGCCGGGCAGGCGCAGGCGCTTCTCGGGCTGTCCCCCGATGACAGCGGCCTGGTGATTGCCCATCTCGGCAACGGCGCATCCATCTGTGCGGTGCGCAATGGCGAAAGCGTGGATACCTCCATGGGGATGACGCCGCTGGAAGGGCTGGTGATGGGCACGCGCTGCGGTGACGTGGACTTCGGCGCGATGGCGTGGATTGCCCAGCAGACCGGCCAGTCGTTCGAGGACCTGGAGCGCGTGGTCAACAAAGAGTCCGGGCTGCTTGGGATCTCCGGCATCTCTTCGGATCTGCGGGCGCTGGAGAAAGCCTGGCACGCGGGCAATGAACGGGCGCAGCTGGCGATCCAGACTTTTGTGCACCGTATCGCACGGCATATCGCAGGTCACGCCGCGTCGCTGCACCGCCTGGATGGGGTGGTCTTTACCGGTGGCATTGGCGAAAACTCAATGCTGATCCGCGCGCTGGTGGCGGAACACCTGAAGGTGTTTGGTATCAGCCTCGACAACGCCAAAAACGCCCTGCCGGGCAGCGCGGGTGAGCGCCTCATCAGCACCGAGTCGTCCCGCGTGGCCTGCGCGGTTATCCCTACCAACGAAGAAAAAATGATCGCGCTGGACGCCCTCCGTCTTGGGAAGGTTACCCCGGCTGCGGCTTACGCCTGATAAAGCGAGAAACACATGAAAGTAACAATCGATACGGGCGTCGCGCCCTACAGCGACGCATGGGCCGGGTTTCGCGGTGAAGAATGGAAAGACACCGTCAACGTGCGCGATTTTATTCAGCATAACTACACCCCTTATGAAGGCGATGAGGCTTTCCTCGCGCAGGCGACGCCAGCAACGACGGCGCTGTGGCAGAAGGTAATGGTCGGCATTCGTCAGGAGAATGCCACCCACGCCCCGGTGGATTTTGACACCAATATTGCCACCACTATTACGGCTCACGGACCTGGCTATATCGACCAGGATCTGGAGACGATCGTCGGTCTGCAAACCGATAAACCGCTCAAGCGCGCCCTGCATCCGTACGGCGGGATCAACATGATCCGCAGCTCGTTTGAAGCCTACGGCCGCGAGATGGATCCGCATTTCGAATACCTGTTTACCGATCTGCGTAAAACCCACAACCAGGGCGTTTTTGATGTGTATTCGCCAGAGATGATGCGCTGCCGTAAATCCGGCGTGCTGACTGGCCTGCCGGACGGTTACGGGCGCGGGCGCATCATTGGCGACTATCGTCGCGTGGCGCTGTACGGGATCGCTTATCTGGTGCGCGAGCGTGAACTTCAGTTTGCGGATCTGCAGGGGAAACTCGAGCGCGGTGAAGATCTCGAGGCGACGATCCGCCTGCGCGAGGAGCTGGCGGAGCACAAACGCGCGCTGCTGCAGATCCAGCAGATGGCGGCGAGCTATGGCTTTGATATTTCACGTCCGGCGATGAACGCCCAGGAAGCGGTGCAGTGGGTCTATTTTGCCTACCTGGCGGCGGTAAAATCCCAGAACGGCGGGGCGATGTCGCTGGGGCGCACGGCGTCGTTCCTCGATATTTACATCGAGCGCGACATGCAGGCCGGGCGGCTGAATGAAGTTCAGGCGCAGGAGCTGATCGACCACTTCATTATGAAGATCCGCATGGTGCGCTTCCTGCGCACGCCGGAGTTCGACACCCTCTTCTCCGGCGATCCGATCTGGGCGACGGAAGTGATCGGCGGCATGGGGCTGGACGGCCGCACGCTGGTGACCAAAAACAGCTTCCGCTATCTGCACACGCTGCATACCATGGGGCCTGCGCCAGAACCGAACCTGACGATCCTCTGGTCTGAACAGCTGCCGATCGCGTTTAAGAAATACGCCGCGCAGGTATCGATCGTTACCTCTTCTCTGCAGTACGAGAACGACGATCTGATGCGTGCCGACTTCGACAGCGATGATTACGCGATTGCCTGCTGCGTCAGCCCGATGGTGATCGGCAAGCAGATGCAGTTCTTTGGCGCCCGCGCCAACCTCGCTAAAACGCTGCTGTACGCGATCAACGGCGGGGTGGACGAGAAGCTGAAGATCCAGGTCGGCCCGAAAACTGAGCCGCTGCTGGATGACGTGCTGGATTACGACACCGTGATGGCGAGCCTCGATCACTTTATGGACTGGCTGGCGGTGCAGTACATCAGCGCGCTGAATCTCATTCACTACATGCATGATAAGTACAGCTACGAAGCCTCGCTGATGGCGCTGCACGACCGCGACGTCTATCGCACCATGGCCTGCGGCATTGCTGGCCTGTCGGTGGCGGCGGATTCCCTTTCCGCCATTAAATACGCCACAGTGAAACCGGTGCGCGACCATACCGGTCTGGCGGTCGACTTTGTGATAGAAGGGGACTACCCGCAGTACGGAAACAACGACGACCGCGTGGACAGCATCGCCTGCGATCTGGTGGAGCGCTTTATGAAGAAAATTCAGGCGCTGCCAACCTACCGCAACGCGGTGCCGACCCAGTCGATCCTGACTATCACCTCCAACGTGGTTTACGGCCAGAAGACCGGCAACACGCCGGATGGACGTCGCGGCGGCACGCCGTTTGCGCCTGGCGCGAACCCGATGCACGGCCGCGACAGAAAAGGGGCCGTGGCCTCGTTAACCTCGGTCGCCAAGCTGCCGTTCACCTATGCGAAAGACGGGATCTCCTACACCTTCTCCATCGTGCCGCAGGCGCTGGGCAAAGATGAGCTGGTGCGCAAAACCAATCTTGTCGGGCTGCTGGACGGGTATTTCCATCACGAAGCGGCCATCGAGGGCGGGCAGCATCTGAACGTCAACGTCATGAACCGGGAAATGCTGCTGGACGCCATTGCGCACCCGGAAAATTACCCGAACCTGACCATCCGCGTTTCGGGTTATGCGGTGCGGTTTAATGCCCTGACGCGCGAGCAGCAGC
The DNA here is from genome assembly GCF_004402045.1 of Lelliottia nimipressuralis. Taxonomy (GTDB): domain Bacteria; phylum Pseudomonadota; class Gammaproteobacteria; order Enterobacterales; family Enterobacteriaceae; genus Enterobacter; species Enterobacter chinensis. The sequence goes on from NZ_SOMG01000003.1 coordinate 155,497, forward strand.
AGGATGTGATTTCAAGGACGTTTACGCAATCCATCTGACGACATTTCAGGTCTCATGCCCCCTCAATGCAGGGGGCATTTTTTTGCCCGCTAAACATACAAAATTGTTTATATAATTACTCACACATATTCATCCGCTCTTGAAAAACAATACGCCTGCTTTCCCCTATAACAGAATGTAAGGACAGTAAGATGATGAAAATGACCCGTATTGCGTTAGTAGCGGCTTCACTGACGGTGTGCAGTTTTACGGCTCAGGCCGCTAACGTTGAGGCTGCCCCGTCTCCCTCGCAGGATCCGCTGGTTCAGCACCTGAAGCTCAGCAATGAGCAGGTGAAGAAAATTGAAGGTCTGCATGAGCAACTGGAACAGAATGTCAGCAAGATCCCGATGACGGGCGTAAAGGACGGCGCGCTGATCGACATGTTCCAGGCGGGTAAATGGGACGAAAGTACGGTGAAAAGCCAGCTTACCGCGTTCAGCAAAATTGAAGAGCAGACCCGTTACTACCGCGTGAAGTATTACTTCGACGTCAGCCAGGTATTGACGCCGGAGCAGCGTAAGCAGATCAGAACCGATATGGCTAACGCGCTGGCTAATTAATTTCCTGCCCGCGCATGGCGCGGGTATTTATTTCTTGATCGTCATCACTTTTAGAAAGTTCAAGCATAATTTCCACATTCAGAAGAAAATCTTCCTCCAAAAATAGAATATCCTTATTAATGTTGTGACCTTTTTCTCCCGCGCTCCGGATATGATCTTCCCACACCAATAACACACCTGCAGTCATCTGAATCGCAATCGCTGGCGATCGGAAACCTATAAAAACAACTGATTACCCTACAAAATAAGCGAGTGCCCAATGGATACGGCAACAAACAGCAGTGTGATTGTGAGTGATTCCCCCGCGGCAAGGCGAGCGGGAATGAGCGACAGCGAGTGGCAAGCGGCAATTAAATTCGACAGCACCGACACGGGTTGGGTCATCATGAGTATTGGGATGGCTATCGGCGCGGGGATTGTTTTTCTCCCTGTCCAGGTCGGGTTAATGGGGCTGTGGGTATTTTTGCTTTCATCAATAATTGGCTATCCGGCCATGTATTTATTCCAGCGTCTTTTTATTAATACCCTGGCGGAATCACCGGAGTGCAAAGACTACCCGAGCGTGATCAGCGGATATTTGGGCAAGAACTGGGGGATTTTATTAGGTGCGCTTTATTTCGTGATGCTGGTGATCTGGATGTTTGTCTATTCCACCGCCATTACCAACGACAGCGCATCGTATTTGCATACTTTTGGTGTGACCGACCATTTGCTCTCTGAAAATCCTTTTTACGGGTTATTCCTGATCTGTATTCTGGTGGCGATCTCCTCGCGCGGTGAAAAGCTGCTGTTTAGAGTCTCCAGCCTGATGGTTCTTACCAAGCTGTTTGTTGTGGCGGCGCTGGGGCTGTCGATGATAGGTCTCTGGCATTTAGCCAATGTCGGTATGCTGCCGCCCGTGTGGCTGCTGGTTAAAAATGCCATCATTACGCTGCCCTTTACCTTAACCTCAATTCTGTTTATTCAGACCTTAAGCCCGATGGTGATCTCGTATCGTTCACGTGAAAAATCCGTGGAGGTTGCGCGCCATAAAGCGCTGCGGGCGATGAATATTGCCTTTGGTGTGCTGTTTGTGACGGTCTTCTTCTACGCCGTCTCCTTTACGCTGGCGATGGGGCACGATGAGGCGGTCAAAGCCTATGAACAAAATATCTCTGCCCTGGCGATAGCCGCGCAGTTTATCAGCGGTGACGGTGCGGGTTGGGTCAAAATCGTCAGCGTGATCCTGAATATCTTTGCGGTAATGACCGCATTCTTCGGCGTCTATCTCGGCTTTCGTGAGGCCACGCAGGGTATCGTGATGAACATCCTGCGCCGCAAAATGCCGGCAGATACAATCAATGAAAACACCGTTCAGCGCGGCATTATGTTGTTCGCCATCCTGCTGGCCTGGAGCGCGATTGTGTTAAACGCGCCGGTGTTGAGCTTCACTTCCATTTGCAGCCCCATCTTCGGCATGGTGGGCTGCCTGATCCCTGCATGGCTGGTCTACAAGGTCCCGGCACTGCATAAATATAAAGGCGTATCGCTGGCGATCATTGTCATCACCGGGCTACTGCTTTGTGTTTCTCCTTTCCTCGCATTCTCCTGAGGGTCATTAAGGTCGTAACGATGTCTGAGCAAACTCATCCTTTATGGAATCAATTTATTCGCGCGGTGCAGGAAGAAGTTAAACCTGCACTTGGGTGTACCGAACCCGTCTCTCTGGCGCTGGCCTGCGCAATGGCCGCAGATCTTCTGCCGGGTGACATTACGCAGATTGAGGCGTGGGTCTCGCCGAACCTGATGAAAAACGGGCTTGGCGTGACGGTACCGGGCACTGGCATGGTTGGGTTACCCATTGCGGCGGCGCTGGGAGCAATCGGCGGTAATGCACAGGCCGGGCTGGAGGTGTTAAAAGACGCGTCAGCCGAGGCGCTGGCACAGGCCAAATTGCTGCTGACCTCTGGCAAGGTGCAGGTGAAACTGCAGGAGCCGTGCGATGAAATCCTTTACTCTCGTGCCCGGGTGCATGCCGGAGATACCTCGGCAATGGTGACCATCGCCGGCGGGCATACCCGGGTGGTGGAGGTGGTTTATCAGGGCGAAACGCGCTTTACGCTTGACGATCATCAGTGCCAGATGAACGACGATCCGCTGGCGGTGCTCTCAACTATCACGCTGTCGCAGATCCTGGAATTTGTTGAGCAGATCCCGTTTGAGGCGATCCGCTTTATCCTGGAAGCAGGGCAACTGAACGATGCGCTCTCCCGGGAAGGGCTCAGCGGGAAATGGGGCCTGCACATTGGCGCAACGCTCAATAAGCAGCGCTCTCGCGGCTGGATGGCGCAGGATCTGGGTTCAGACATTGTTATTCGCACCAGTGCGGCCTCTGATGCCCGCATGGGCGGGGCGACGCTGCCGGCGATGAGCAACTCGGGTTCCGGCAATCAGGGGATCGCCGCCACCATGCCGGTGGTAGTGGTGGCTGAGCACGTTCAGGCTGGTGACGAACGGCTGGCGAGGGCGCTGATGCTGTCACATCTTTCGGCGATCTATATCCATTTCCAGCTTCCGCGTCTGTCGGCGTTGTGTGCGGCAACAACGGCGGCGATGGGGGCGTCGGCGGGCATGGCGTGGTTGATGGGCGGCAGTTACCAGACGATTGCGATGGCCATCAGCAGCATGATCGGGGACGTCAGCGGGATGATCTGCGACGGCGCGTCAAACAGCTGCGCCATGAAGGTCTCAACCAGCGTGGCAAGTGCCTGGAAAGCGGTGATGATGGCGCTGGATGATTCGGCCGTGACGGGCAACGAAGGTATTGTGGCACACGATGTGGAGCAGTCTATCTCGAACCTGTGCGCGCTGGCGTGCCGCTCGATGCAGGCAACGGACCGGCAGATTATTGAGATTATGGCAAGTAAGGTGTAGCGAGTTCAGGGGCTCGATCGGTTCCCTCTCCCATTGGGAGAGGGTTAGGGTGAGGGCGTTCTCTAAACCGGCAAATCAATCAGCAGCGCGCGCAGCGGCGTATCCGCCACCAGCGTGATATTCGCTTCATCACGAATAAACGCTCCGTCGCCGCAGGTGAGCGCTTCTTTCTCTTCCGCGTGCGTCACCGCATGCACCGTGCCGTGAATCGACTGTAAATAGGCGCGTGGGCCATGAAGCTGGAAGCTCGCCTGTTCACCTTTCTTCAGCTCGATATGATGCAGCCACACCTGCTGACGCAGCTGCAGGCTACCTTTGCTGCCATCTGGCGATGCGATCAACTGCTGCTTATCGCCTGCCAGGTCTAACTTTTGTACCAGCGGATTTTCCCGCTCAGGGCAGGCATCGAGCCACAGCTGCATGCGGGTCAGCGTTTTGTCTTTGCTGAGGTTATGCTCGCTGTAGCTGATGCCCGGCTGCGTGGAAATTAACAACGCTTCGCCAGCCTTTGCCTGGACATGATTGCCCTCGCTATCGCGGTATTCTGCCTCGCCTTCCAGGATCAGGTTCAGGATATCGACTTTCGGGTACGTACGCGGCTGGAAGGAGGCACCCGGGGCGAGCACTTCCTGGTTCAACACGCGCAATGAAGCGTAACCGAGGAGTTTAGGGTCAAAGTAGTGTCCAAAGGAAAAGGTGTAGCGGGCCTGCAGCCAACCGAAATCGGCTTGTCCGCACTGTTTAGCTGTTCTTGTCGTAATCATAAACTTGACCTCTCTTTACACTAAAACAATGGTAAAGGTATGGACGCTGCATTGTTAGCCAGATATTCTGCCTGGTATGTTCAAATTTCCTGAATGAGAACGAGATGGCTAAAGAAAGAGCATTGACGCTTGAGGCGCTTCGCGTGATGGACGCGATTGACCGGCGTGGCAGTTTTGCGGCGGCGGCAGATGAACTGGGGCGTGTTCCGTCTGCGCTGAGCTACACCATGCAGAAGCTGGAGGAAGAGCTGGACGTGGTGCTTTTTGACCGCTCCGGTCATCGAACAAAATTCACCAACGTCGGGCGGATGCTGCTGGAGCGCGGCCGCGTGCTGCTGGAAGCGGCGGATAAGCTCACGACAGACGCCGAAGCGCTGGCGCGCGGCTGGGAAACCCACCTGACGCTGGTGACGGAAGCGCTGGTGCCGACTGAAGCGCTGTTCCCGCTGGTGGACCGCCTGGCGGCGAAGGCCAATACCCAGCTGTCAATTATCACCGAGGTGCTGGCAGGTGCGTGGGAGCGTCTGGAGACGGGCAGGGCGGACATCGTCATTGCGCCGGACATGCACTTCCGTTCCTCATCGGAAATCAACTCGCGCAAGCTTTACAGCGTGATGAACGTCTACGTTGCTGCACCCAATCACCCGATTCACCAGGAGCCGGAACCGCTTTCAGAAGTCACGCGCGTGAAGTATCGCGGCGTGGCGGTCGCGGATACCGCGCGTGAGCGCCCGGTACTGACGGTACAGCTGCTGGATAAACAGCCTCGTCTGACGGTGACCTCACTGGAAGACAAACGGCAGGCGCTGCTGGCCGGTCTGGGCGTGGCGACGATGCCATATCCGTTTGTGGAAAAAGATATTGCGGAAGGACGGTTGCGGGTAGTGAGCCCGGAGTACACCAGCGAAGTGGATATCATTATGGCGTGGCGTCGCGACAGCATGGGCGAAGCCAAATCGTGGTGCTTGCGCGAAATTCCGAAGCTCTTTGCCCACCACAATAAATAAAATTGTGCCCGGTAAGCGTAAGCGCCACCGGGCTCTGATTTACACGCCAGCTTTCGGATCCAGACCAAAGCGGTTTTCACCCGGGGTGCCGCTCTGACAGTTGAAGATCAGAATCACGATCCAGCCCACAATCGGGATCAACAGCAGCAATAACCACCACGCCGAACGATCGGTATCGTGCAGCCGACGGAATAGCACCGCCCATGATGGCAGCAGGACTAACAGGCCATAGATAGTAGTCAGCACGCCTTCTCCGCCAGCCCGCTCCCAGCCAAGAATTTTATCAATAATACCCAGCACCATAATGAGGACGAAGTTCACCAGAACAAACATCCAGTACTCTTTACGGCGGGCACGGCCACCAAATCCAATATAGTTACGCAGTACTTTTAAATACCAGTCCATTTTCCTTGCCTCATTAGTCAGTCAATCACTTGTTTTCTAAGCGATCGAGGTAAGGATAGATGGAGATTGTGAATTTAAAAAGGGCATCTATTGATGCCCTTAATATTTATCCAAAACGAACGTCACGCCCGTGCGGTTCATCCAGGTCCTGCCACGGCCCAATGGAGATAATGCCCGTTGGGTTAATGGTCTTGTGGCTGCGGAAATAGTGGGTGCGGATATGGTCGAAATCGACCGTGTCGGCGATGCCCGGCATCTGGTAGATGTCACGCAGGAAACCATACAGGTTCAGGTAGTCGCTGATGCGGTGTTTATCGCACTTAAAGTGGGTGACATACACCGGATCAAAGCGAACCAGCGTGGTCCACAGGCGAATGTCCGCTTCCGTCAGGCGGTCACCCGTCAGGTAGCGGTGCTGGCCGAGGATCTGTTCCAGACGCTCCAGCGATTCAAACACCTTCCCGACCGCTTCGTCATACGCTTCCTGGCTGGTGGCAAAGCCGGCTTTGTAGACACCGTTGTTGACGTTGTCGTAAATCCAGCTGTTCAGCTCATCAATCTTTTCGCGCAGTTCAACCGGATAGTAATCCCCGGCGCGGGCGCCGTGCGCGTCAAACGCAGTATTGAACATGCGGATGATTTCCGCAGACTCATTGCTGACAATCGTCTGGTTTTTCTTGTCCCACAGCACCGGCACGGTAACGCGTCCTGTGTAGTGCGGATCGGCGCGCAGATAGAGCTGGTAAAGGAAATCGTGGTGGTAAAGATCGTCGCCGGTCGCCGCAGGGAAATCACTGTCAAACGTCCAGCCGTTTTCCAGCATCAGCGGGTTCACCACGGAAACCGGAATGAGGGATTCGAGACCTTTCAGTTTGCGCACAATCAGCGTGCGGTGTGCCCACGGGCAGGCAAGGGAAACATAAAGATGATAACGGTCTTTCTCAGCCGCGAAGCCGCCTTCGCCGCTCGGGCCAGGCGCACCGTCAGCGGTGAGCCAGTTACGGAAGGCCGAAGCTGAGCGCTTGAAGCGACCACCGGTGGATTTGGTGTCATACCAGACATCCTGCCAGACGCCGTCTACGAGTTGTCCCATTTTTTCTCCTCCGTCAGATAGCAAAAGCGAGGAGAAGTCTCCTCGCTTTTTGTTCATTCAGTATAGCGTGCTTACCACTTCTTATTCAGAACGCGGTCGATGCTGTATGCACCCGGGCCAGTGACGGCCAGCAGCAGGAAGCCACCGGCGATGGTCAGGTTTTTCATGAACATCAGAGAGTTCACGCCTTCCGCAAAGTTGCTGTGGAAGATAAACGCTGTCAGCACGGTGAAGCCTGCGGTAAACAACGCGGTGGTACGGGTCAGGAAGCCGAACAGTACCGCCAGGCCGCCGCCGAATTCAAGAAGAATGGTCAGTGGCAACAGGAACCCCGGAACGCCCATGGCTTCCATGTATTGCTGGGTACCCGCATAGCCGGTGATTTTTCCCCAACCTGCAACGATGAACAGAATTGGCATCAGAATACGTGCTACCAGTACACCAACATCTTCTAATTTTTTCATTTTACTCTCCAGGAAACCACATCAGCGGCTGAACTTTATTTGTCTGCAATTCCGGGTAGATACCGCGTCATTGCTGTCGATGGAGAGCATCATAAACGGGGCGGGTAGCAATTGTTAGCAAGGAAAACTGTCAATCTATTTCAAAGATATTGAGTAAGGGAGGGGGATTTTGCCGGGTGACGCTGCGCTTACCCGGCCTACGTTTGCAAGTAGGCCGGATAAGGCGTAGCCGCCACCCGGCGAGAAGGCTACCGCAACTGCTGTTGACGAATCGTCGCTTTCACCAGACGCCAGGCGCTCCAGGCACCAAATCCACGACGGGCCCAGCGGATCAGCATATTTGGATGACGAACCGTCCAGATAGCCATCACGCTGCTGCCGACCAGCGCCCATGAACGCAGGCTCAGGACGGTATTCCAGCCACGGTCAAAGCGCCGCGTCGCATCAATCCAGTCGCGACGGCTGGCAGACAGGTCCAGCCGTTGCTGCTGGATCTCACTTAACAGGTACGCTTTCCGCTTCTGACGTTCGGCTTTACCGCTCACGGCTAGTCATCCTCCAGCAGGGCGCGATCGTTAGCCAGCTCCTGGCGCGTATGGCGCAAGAAAGTGGATTTACGCGCTTTGCGCAGCGTCCAGATACCGCCAATCAATGCCGCGACCAGCAGAACAACGGTGGTGGCAATCATCGCGTTAAGACGATACTGCGGATCAATGGCCCAGATGATTAACACCATCAGGCTCATCAGACCAAACGCGGCGAAGAGCATGGTCAGCCCGAGCATCAGCAGCATCTGGAAGAGGTTCGCTTTCTCCTCTTCCAGCTCGACCACTGCCAGCCGGACGCGCGTTTCGGCAATCCCGACCAGCGTCGTTAAAATACGCTGGCCGATGCCGAGGACGTTGTTAGCAGGCCCTTGTGCGTGACGAGGATCTTCCATATCAACGACGCGTCAGAAGGACACCCAGTACCACACCGACTGCGGCACCAATCCCCACACCCGTCCATGGATTATCACGTACGTATTCGTCCGCACGGGCAGCCGCTTCGCGGGTCTGTTTCGCCAGTGCATCGCCGGTTTCACCCAGACGATAGCGGCTCTCTTTCAGCGCCTGCTCCGCCTTGCTGCGCAGTTTGCTAACCTCTTCTTTTGACTTGTCAGCAGAGGAGTTCAGCACCTCTTCAAGGGTATCGGCCAGGGATTTCAGTTCAGCGCGCAGATGTTCAGACGTCGTATCTTTTGACATGATTCTCTCCTGTTGAGATTTCCGTTAACTCAATAATCGCGAGCTTCCAGCGCTTTCAGGTCGTCCTGCGCTTCTTTCAACTTCTTCTCGCGCTTAGAAATTTTTTCCGCATCCCCTTTCTCTTTCGCTTCCTGCAGGTCGCGACGGCGCTCGGCTATCTCGTCCTTCTGTTCAGCGATTTTTTTCTGGTGATCGGCACGAAGCTTGCTGTCTGAGCAGTTCGCTTTCACTTCGCTCAGCGCTTTTTTAAGACCATCAACACGGTGCTGATTGTTATGCTTTTCGGCATAACCGATCTCACGCTGTATATCCTGTTCTTTCTCCTGACAGAGAGAAGTTGCGAAGGATGCTGTGCTTAAAGAAAAAAGGGCCAGAGCCAGAGTAATGCGGAATTTCATTATCGAAACCTTCCATTGTGTGGCGGCATAAGCCGCTATCCAAAGTTATGCGGAGTACATTCGAGGGATGCTCCGCGTACTTAAGCATAGTAAGTAAACGGAGGATTCACCAAAGTGAGTGAAAAGATTCGGAATCCTGGAAGTTATCCAAACCGATGCGACGTATCGCGAATCAATGAGAGCCAGGCTGCTGGCTGGCTGTCTTCTTCCTGCTGAGCAATGATATACCCGTGCGGCAGCGTACGGTCGAGCACCACTTTCGCAGCGGCACTTTGCGCACGGGAATCAAACTTGATCAGTAAAACATCGTCCTGCGGGGTGATGCTCTTAAAGCGGATCCCGTTCGCATCCAGATGATGCCAGACTGAGAAGCCGTCAGGCACGCTGGCACCCTGGTTTACCGGGCGAATGGCCAGCGTCGATTCCTGATGTGAAAGCGCGCTCCATGCCAGCAGCATGGCGCTGAGCACCACCAGTGTAATCACGGCAAAGGCAAAACGGCGCAGAGCGAGCGGTGAGATAACCATCGTCAGCCTCTGGCTCCGTATTTCTTTTTCCACAGGACAACCAGTGAGCCAATCAGGCCGAAGACCAGCAGAACTACGGGCAGCAGCATCAGGCAGGACATCAGCTGATCTTCATATTTCATAAAGACCGGGGTTTTACCCAGCGCATAGCCCAGCGTGGTCAGAATAAGCACCCATAACAGGCCGCTCATCCAGTTGAAGAACTGGAAGCGCGTGCTGCTCAACCCCGACAGACCGGCAATGGTGGGCAACAGGGTGCGTACAAAGGCGATAAAGCGGCCAATCAGCAGCGCGGAAAGCCCGTGCTTATGGAAAAGGTGGTGCGCACGCTGATGATAATGCGCAGGAAGATGAGAGAGCCAGTTCTGGACGATCCGGGTATTGCCCAGCCATCTCCCCTGGATATAACTCACCCAGCAGCCGAGGCTGGCCGCAACGGTCAGTAATAAAATGGTGTGTGGAAACGCCATCGCCCCTTTGGCACACAGCACGCCAACGAGCACCAGCAAACTATCACCGGGCAGGAAGGCAGCAGGCAGCAAACCGTTCTCAAGGAACAGGATCATAAACAAGACGAAATAGAGCATGCCAATCATGGAAGGGTTGGCCAGCGTTTCAAAATCCTGCGCCCAGAGGGCCTGCAGTAGTTGGGTCAAAAGTTCCATTCAGTGTTCCTGGAAATCGGTTAACGTCACGCCTGTTATCCGGGACAAACAGCACGGCGACATTGTTGTGATTTCATTATGGTCGCTCGCGGACACATTGCGTTGTGGCCAACACTGTTCCCTGTTAATTGGCTGGTTAGCAAGCACTAACTTACAAAATAAGGAATTGAATCCAATTGTAACAAAGCCCAACGTTCTGCGTCACAGAATTTGCAGGGGTGAGTTGATTTTGGCGTAAGCCATGGAGGGGAGCGAGGGGATTTACAAAGGCTGACACTATATATGTTTTGCTTACCCATTTAAGCCAGAAGGCGCAGCGAAGCGCCTTCTGGCAGAAACGTCATCTATTTTGCGGCACTCGACGCTGTATCGAGATGAACGACAGGATTATCGGCAAAAAGATAGCGGTCAGCGTTAAATTCAAAGTCATCGCTGGTTTCATTGAACAGCATCTGTTTGGTGTTTTCCAGGTGCTGCCACATTGCCAGTTTAGCGGCATGGGGGTCTTTGCGAATCAGCGCCTTAAGGATTTGATCGTGGTCGTCACACCAGTTGTCGACGGTACGTGAATCAATGTGGTCGTGCAGTTTTTTCCAGTACGGGTTGTGAACGCGCTGAGTCCACATTTTCTCAACGATTGCCGCCAGCGCCGTGTTTTGGGTTGCCAGGGCGACCTGAACGTGGAACTGCAGATCCCACTCTGAATCGCGGAAACATTTTTCCTTGCGGGCATTCTCCTGAATTTCCATCAGCTTCATGATGTCCTGCTTGGTCACCTGCGTCGCGGCAAATTCAGCAATATTGCTTTCGATCAGCTGGCGAGCCTGGAGCAGCTCAAACGGACCATAGCTGGCGAACTCCAGACTTTCGTCTGTGACGGGAGAGTGTTTCGGCAGATTAGAAATCACGTGGATGCCGGAGCCTTTGCGTACCTCAACGTAGCCTTCAACCTCGAGCATGATAATTGCTTCGCGCACTACGGTGCGGCTCACGCTTTTTTCATCCGCGATAAAGCGCTCGGCGGGAAGTTTATCACCGACAAGATAGACCCCTTGCTCGATGCGATCTTTCAGCTCGGCAGCAAGTTGTTGATATAAACGACGTGGTTCGGTGATTTCCATATGCGCTCCAGGCAGGGTACGGCAGATGATTTGTTATACCACTTTTGCGTGCCACTCTCCAGATTTTGCCATTAAAAAAGCCGCCCGGAGGCGGCTTTTGAGAAGATTTTGCCGGCTGGCGCTGCGCTTACCCGGCCTACGATTTTAATGGGTTTTGTAGGCCGGGTCAGGCGAAGCCGCCACCCGGCTCCCGGCACAACAACGCTAACTCTGCGTCGCCGGTTTCCCGAGGGACTCTTTCGCCAGCTCCTCTGCCGACTTGCTTCTCAGCACCGTCCAGATAACCACCGCCCCCATCAGGTCGAAGATCGCCAGCACGGCAAACAGCGGGCTGAAGCCGATGGTATCTGCCAGCGCGCCGACTACCAATGCAAACATCGTACTTGCGGTCCAGGCGGCCATCCCGGTCAGACCGTTGGCGGTTGCCACTTCGTTACGGCCGAAGACGTCTGAGGAGAGCGTAATCAGCGCCCCGGACAGGGACTGATGCGCAAAACCACCGATGCACAGCAGGGCGATAGCCACGTACGGGCTGGTGAACAGGCCGATCATACCCGGGCCAATCATCAGCACCGCCCCCATGGTCACCACCATTTTACGGGAGACAATCAGGTTGACCCCAAACCAGCGCTGGAACAGCGGTGGCAGGTAGCCGCCAACGATACAGCCGAGGTCGGCGAACAGCATTGGCATCCAGGCAAACATCGCGATCTCTTTCAGGTTAAAGCCGTAGACTTTAAACATGAACAGGGGGATCCACGCGTTAAAGGTACCCCAGGCCGGTTCAGCCAGGAAACGCGGCAGGGCGATACCCCAGAACTGACGGGTGCCGAGGATCTGCCAGACGGTCATCTTTTTGCCGTTGTTGGTCTGATGCTGTGCTTCCTGACCACCAATGATGTATTCGCGTTCTTCTTCAGAGAGCTTTTTCTGATCGCGCGGGTGTTTATAGAAAATCAGCCACGCCATGGCCCAGGCAAAGCTCAGCACGCCAGAGATGATAAATGCCATCTGCCAGCTGTGCATCACGATAGCCCACACCACCAGCGGCGGCGCAATCATCGCCCCGATGGATGAGCCCACGTTAAAGTAACCGACCGCAATGGAACGCTCTTTTGCCGGGAACCACTCGGAGCTGGCTTTCAGCCCTGCGGGGATCATGGCGGCTTCAGCTGCACCTACCGCGCCGCGAGCGAGTGCCAGACCACCCCAGCTGCCGGCCAGCGCGGTTGCCCCGCAGAACACCGCCCAGGCGATGGCGAAGAAGGCATAGCCGATTTTGGTACCGAGAATATCCAGCACATAGCCAGCAACAGGCTGCATGATGGTATAAGCCGCGGAATAGGCGGCAATGATGTAGGAGTATTGCTGCGTGGAGATATGCAGCTCTTCCATCAACGTTGGCGCTGCTGCTGCCACGGTGTTACGCGTCAGGTAGCCCAGCACGGTGCCAAGCGTCACCAGTGCAATCATATACCAACGTAACCCTTTAATTTTACGCATCTAAAACCTCATCGTTATGTTATTTCCGCGCCAGAGCACGGCAACCTCTCAACCGTTTCCGGGAGCAGTTGTGTAACGGGAGGGGCGTAGCCGGGAGCATGTCCCGGAACGGCCCGAACCTTGCCATAAGTAAGCGTGCATAAGTCGGTATCCGTACCGTTAAATCCGATGTCTCTCACACCGGTAATGCATTCCGTCGGCTGAGTGTTTGCGACGGCGAAAAGATAACTTGTCATACAACTTTAAAAGGTGAGTGACATCACAAATGTATGATTCTTTGTGGGGACATTCACCGTTGCAGGCAAAGCCAGTAATGGCGCGGGATGCAGAAGGGTTTACTCCATAGAGGGTAATTTATTTGTTGACGTTTATTGATCTCACTCACGAAAAAAGCTTCGGTTGGTGGAAATTGGTGTGATAACTTTGCAGCATATGAACATACGCTTTCTGACGCTCCCGTAATGAGGAAGACGATAATGACGCCGTTTATGACCGACGATTTTCTGTTAGATACCGAATTTGCTCGCCGCCTGTACCACGACTACGCAAAAGACCAGCCGATTTTCGACTACCACTGCCACTTGCCGCCGCAGCAGGTTGCCGAAAATTATCGTTTCAAAAACCTGTATGACATCTGGCTGAAGGGTGACCACTACAAATGGCGTGCCATGCGCACCAACGGTGTGGCTGAACGCCTGTGTACCGGCGACGCCACCGACCGCGAGAAGTTTGACGCCTGGGCTTCCACCGTTCCGCACACCATCGGCAACCCGCTCTACCACTGGACGCACCTTGAGCTCCGCCGCCCGTTTGGTATTACCGGAACGCTGCTCTCCCCAACGACCGCTGATGAAATCTGGGATCGCTGCAACGCGCTGCTGGCGCAGGATAACTTCTCCGCGCGCGGCATCATGAAGCAGATGAACGTGAAGATGGTGGGCACCACCGACGATCCGGTTGACTCTCTGGAACACCATGCGGCGATCGCCAAAGACGGCGCGTTTGATATCAAAGTGCTGCCAAGCTGGCGTCCGGATAAAGCCTTTAATATCGAACAGGCCACGTTTAACGAATACATGGCGAAGCTGGCGGAAGTCTCTGATACCGACATTCGTCGTTTCGCAGACCTGCAAACCGCGCTGACCAAACGTCTGGATCACTTCGCGGCGCACGGCTGTAAAGTCTCTGACCACGCGCTGGACGTGGTGCTGTTTGCGGAATCAAACGAAGCCGAGCTGGACAGCATTCTGGCGCGTCGTCTCTCCGGCGAAGGCCTGAGCGAGCATGAAGTGGCGCAGTTTAAAACGGCGGTACTGGTGTTCCTCGGCGCGGAGTATGCCCGTCGCGGCTGGGTACAGCAGTACCATATCGGCGCGCTGCGCAATAACAACCAGCGCCAGTTTAAGCTGCTGGGCGCGGATGTAGGCTTCGACTCCATCAACGACCGTCCGCTGGCCGAAGAGCTGTCTAAGCTGCTGAGCAAACAGAACGAACAAAACCTGCTGCCAAAGACCATTCTCTACTGCCTGAACCCGCGCGATAACGAAGTGCTGGGCACCATGGTCGGCAACTTCCAGGGCGAAGGGATGCCGGGCAAGATGCAGTTCGGCTCCGGCTGGTGGTTCAACGATCAGAAAGACGGTATGGAACGTCAGATGACGCAGCTGGCGCAGCTTGGCCTGTTAAGCCGCTTTGTTGGCATGCTGACCGACAGCCGCAGCTTCCTGTCCTATACCCGTCATGAATATTTCCGCCGCATTCTGTGCCAGATGATTGGCCGCTGGGTACACGCAGGCGAAGCGCCAGCGGATATCCAGCTGCTGGGCGAAATGGTGAAAAACATCTGCTTTAACAATGCGCGTGACTACTTCGCCATTGAACTGAACTAGGGCCGTTTGAGGTTGATATGCAATACATCAAAATCCATTCGCTGGATAACGTGGCCGTCGCGCTGACGGATCTCTGTGAAGGCGATGTGGTGACCGTTGATAACCAGAGCGTCACCCTGCGTCAGGCGATCGTTCGCGGACACAAATTTGCCGTGAAGCCTATCGCCAAAGGGGATAACGTCGTGAAGTACGGTCTTCCGATTGGGCATGCGCTGGCGGATATCGAGCCGGGTGAACATATCCATTCCCACAATACCCGCACCAATCTTAGCGATCTGGACGAGTACAGCTATCAACCTGAATTACCCGCGGAAGCGATGCAGGCGGCGGATCGTGAAGTGCAGATCTACCGTCGCGCCAGCGGCAACGTGGGGATCCGCAACGAGCTGTGGATCCTCCCGACCGTTGGCTGCGTGAACGGGATTGCGCGTCAGATCCAGACGCGTTTCCTGAAAGAGACCAACAATGCCGAAGGCACTGACGGGGTGCATCTGTTTAGCCACACCTATGGCTGCTCCCAGCTCGGTGACGACCACATTAACACCCGCACCATGCTGCAAAACATGGTGCGCCACCCGAACGCGGGCGCGGTGCTGGTGATCGGTCTCGGCTGCGAGAACAATCAGGTGGACGCCTTCCGCGAGACGCTCGGCGAGTTTGACCCTGAGCGGGTGCATTTTATGGTGTGTCAGCATCATGACGATGAGGTGGAAGCGGGCATTGAACAGCTGCACCAGCTGTACGAGGTAATGCGCCACGACAAACGCGAGCCGGGCAAGCTGAGCGAGCTGAAGTTTGGTCTGGAGTGCGGCGGATCGGATGGCCTGTCCGGCATTACCGCTAACCCGATGCTGGGCCGCTTCTCGGACTATGTGATTGCCAACGGCGGCACGACGGTGCTGACCGAAGTGCCGGAGATGTTTGGCGCAGAGCGGATTCTGATGAGCCACTGCCGCGACGAAGAGACGTTTGAGAAGACCGTCACCATGGTGAACGACTTCAAGCAGTACTTCATTGCCCACAACCAGCCGATTTATGAGAACCCGTCTCCGGGTAACAAAGCGGGCGGCATCACCACGCTTGAGGAGAAATCCCTCGGCTGCACCCAGAAAGCGGGCGCGAGCCAGGTCGTCGATGTTCTGCGCTACGGCGAGCGTCTGAAAACGCACGGTCTGAACCTGCTGAGCGCCCCCGGGAACGATGCGGTCGCCACCAGCGCGCTGGCCGGCGCAGGCTGCCATATGGTGCTATTCAGCACCGGGCGCGGCACGCCGTACGGCGGTTTTGTACCGACGGTGAAAATTGCCACCAACAGCGAGCTGGCGGCGAAGAAAAAACACTGGATCGACTTTGATGCGGGCCAGCTGATTCACGGCAAAGCGATGCCTGAATTGCTGACGGAGTTTGTGGACAGCATTGTGGAATTCGCTAACGGCAAGCAGACCTGTAACGAGAAGAACGACTTCCGCGAGCTGGCGATCTTTAAGAGTGGTGTGACGCTTTAAGTGTGATGTCGGGTGGCGCTAACGCTTACCCGACCGACGGAACCCTGTAGGCCCGGTAAGGCGTAGCCGCCACCGGGCTTTTCTTTTTAACTGCGCAGGGCGTTCTTTGCTAAACGCGCATCTTCCGCCTGGCACACGGCGGCGGTGAACATCACGTCGGTGGAGGAGTTAATCGCCGTCTCGCAGGAGTCCTGCAATACGCCGATGATAAAGCCTACCGCGACCACCTGCATGGCGATCTCGTTCGGGATGCCGAACATATTACACGCCAGCGGGATCAGCAGTAGCGAACCGCCCGCCACGCCGGATGCGCCACAGGCACAGAGCGCAGCAACTACGCTTAGCAGCAGCGCCGTTGGCAGATCCACTGGAATACCCAGCGTATTGACCGCCGCCAGCGTCAGCACCGTGATGGTAATTGCCGCCCCCGCCATATTGACCGTCGCCCCCAGCGGGATTGAGACGGAATAGGTATCGCGGTCCAGATTCAGCTTCTCACACAGCGACATGTTGACCGGAATATTCGCCGCCGAGCTGCGGGTGAAGAAGGCGGTTACGCCGCTTTCGCGCAGGCACATCAGCACCAGCGGGTACGGGTTACGGCGGGTCTGCAGAAACACCAGCAGCGGGTTAATCACCAGTGCCACTACGGCCATGCAGCCAATCAGTACCAGCAGCAGTTGGGCATAGCCCCACAATGCGCCAAAACCGGTCGTTGCCAGCGTTGAGGCGACAAGACCAAAAATACCAATCGGTGCGAAGCGGATCACCACCGTCACGATAAAGGTCACGGCGTTAGAAACGTCGGTAATCAGGTTTTTGGTGGTGTCATTGCTATGGCGCAGGGCAAAGCCCAAACCGACTGCCCATACCAGGATCCCGATATAGTTCGCGTTGATCAGTGCGTGGATTGGGTTGGCAACTATGCTCATCAGCAGGCCGTGCATTACCTCAACAATACCTGCAGGTGGCGTAATGTCGGTTGCGCCGGTGGTCAGTTGCAGCGTGGAAGGGAAGATAAAGCTAACGATAACCGCCGTCAGCGCGGCGGAGAACGTACCCAGCAGGTACATCCACAGAATCGGGCGAATATTGGTTTTTTGCCCTTGCTGGTGGTTGGCGATTGAGGCCATCACCAGGGTCAAAACCAGAACCGGCGCGACCGCTTTCAGTGCGCCGACGAAGAGAGTACCGAGAAGGCCAGTTGCTTCTGCGGCAGGTTTTGAGATCAGTGCCAGCGCGATGCCGAGCACCAGGCCAACCAGTATTTGCTTAACAAGGCTGCCGCGCGACAGACGCGCAAACAGACCAGACGAGGATGCGGTCATGGGAATTCCTTAAGTGAAATTGCGTTCCATCCCGGATGTGCTCTTAGTCACATTTATGTCCGGATGTAAGTAAATGTTTGCCTGGTCGAGTATAGGGAAAGTGTCTGTGGAGGGAAGCGTAAAATGCTGGATTTTACGTGTTGCGTCATGTTTTTTAACTATTGATTAACGAAATTGCCGGGTGGGGGGGGGGGGGGCCCCCCCGCAAAAAAATTTTTGGTTTGGCCCGGCGCGCCCCCCCCCCCCCCCCCAAAAACAAAAAAAAAGGCGGGGGTGAATTGAGGGGGGGTTTAACCAGG